>NZ_JBHTEE010000001.1:0-5034791 GCF_042665875.1 Streptosporangium amethystogenes subsp. fukuiense
CGGTCACGTGGAACTCTTGATCGGCGGACAGAAAAGTCGCGGCTGACGGACACCGGTTCCTGGTGGGCGGCCACCAAAAGTCTTGGTCAATGGCCAGGCCGATCTCCTGATCTTGTCCGTGTGTCACAGCTTGGGTTCCCCTCCGCGGGGGCTTGGGTTGCGGGTTGTCGAGACCTTGCACCCCAGACCCGCGGAGGGGGCCCGTGACGAAGTCTGGCATGGAGCTGATGGAGATTTACGAGGCTTACGACCTGACCGGGTGCGCCTGGTCGGCGGCGCAACTGGCGGGGTGTGACCCCAAGACGGTGCGCCGGTATATCGCGATCCGCGCGGCGGGCGGCAACCCGCACCAGCCGGCGCCGCGACCTAAGGCGATCGACGCGTTCCTGGCGAAGATCGAGGAGAAGGTCGACCGGTCGAAAGGGAAGATCCGCGCGGACGTGGTGCACAAAGACCTGGTCGCGATGGGATTCGCCGGGTCCGAGCGGACCACGCGGCGGGCGGTCGCCGAGATCAAGGCGGCCTGGAAGGCCGGACGGCGGCGCGTCTACCGGCCCTGGGTGCCTGAGCCGGGGATGTGGCTGCAGTGGGACTGGGGCGAGGGCCCGCGGATCGGTGAGCGCCGCACGCAGCTGTTTTGTGCCTGGCTGGCCTGGTCGCGGTTTCGGGTGGTGATCCCCGCCTGGGATCAGACGCTGGCCACGTTGACGTCGTGCCTGGACGCGGCGCTGCGGCGGCTGGGCGGGGCGCCGACGTATCTGCTGACCGACAACCCCAAGACGGTCACGATCGAGCACATCGCCCGCATCGCGGTGCGCCACCCGCAGATCGTCGAGCTGGGGCGGCATTACGGGTGCGTGGTGACTACCTGCGAGCCGTTCGATCCCGAGTCCAAGGGCGGGGTGGAGGCAACGGTGAAGATCGCCAAGGCGGACCTGGTGCCCACCCACGCCAACCTCCGCGCCGCCTATGGGAGTTTCACCGAGTTGGAGACCGCGTGTGCTGCCTGGAGTGAGCACATCAACGGCCGCCGCCATCGCGAGACACACCGGCCGCCGATCGAGATGCTGGCCGAGGAACGCGCTCGCCTGCACGTGCTGCCCGCCGATCCCTACGTGCTCGCGCTCGGCGCCGAGCGCCTGGTCTGCGACGACCGGACCGTCCGCTGGGGCGATGTGCGCTACTCGGTGCCGCCCGGCCACGAGGGACAGACGGTCTGGTGCCGCGTCCACGGCGACGAGTTGGTCATCGTCGGCCGCTCCGGCACCGATGAGCAGCACGGTCAGCACGGTCTGAGGGAACTGTGGCGGCATCGGCTGTCGGTTCCGGGCCGGCCGCGGATCGTCGATGCCCACTATCCCGAGCACGAGGGCGGCAACGGCCCCAAAGCGCCCCGGCCTCGCCCGCGGACCAAGGCCGAAGAAGCGTTCCTGGCGATCGGGCCGGGTGCGCAGGCGTGGCTGATCGAGGCCGCCGCCACCGGAGTGGTGCGGATCCGCACCAAAATGGCCCGCGCGGTCGAGCTGGCCAGTCTGCTGGGCGCGGCCCGGGTGGATGAGGCGCTCGGCCTGGCCGCGATCAACGGCCGGTTCGCCGAAGCCGATCTGGCCTCCATCTGCGACCACCTCGCGTTGCATGAGCACGCCGGTGAAAACACCCGTGTCGACGAGGCTCACTCGGTCCAGCCCGGCACCGCTTCCTGGGCTGCCTTCAGTAACACCAACAGCGTCAAAGGAGATCACTCGTGAGTGTCACCCTTCCTGCGGCCCCACCGGTCCCGGCCGAGTTGGAGGCCCTGTTTCGCCGGATGCGTTTTCCTTACGCCCGCAAAGCGGCGCCCGAGGTGCTGGCGACCGCCCGCGCGCAACGCTGGGACCCAGCCGAAGTCGTGCGCGTCCTGCTCAATGAGGAGGTCGTCGGCCGCGACCAGGCGACCCGCCGCAACCGGCGCAAGAGCGCGGGCTTTCCCTCCGGCAAGACCTTTTCCTCCTGGCGGCGCGAGGGCTCCACGATCAACGAGGCCACCCAGAACGCGCTGATGACGCTGGAATGGGTCAGCCGCGCGGAGAACCTGGTGATCGCCGGACCGTCCGGCACCGGCAAGTCCCACTTCGCTGAGGCACTGTCGCATCTGGCGATCGAAAAAGACCTGCGGGTGGCCTGGTTCACTCTGGAGTCTCTCAGTGCCACGGTCGGCCGGGCCAAGATCGACGGATCGGTCTCGCGCGCCATCGGCCGCATCTGCCGCAGCGACGTCATCGTTATCGATGATATCGGGTTGCTGCCGGTCGGCCACGAGACCTCCGAGGCGTTCTACCGCGTTATCGATGCCGCCTACGAGCGCCGCTCGGTCGTGGTCACCAGCAACATCCACCCGTCGGGTTTCGACACCATCATGCCCAAGACGCTCGCCACCGCGACCGTCGACCGGCTGATGCACCACGCCCACCTGGTGGAGACCAGCGGCGACTCCCATCGCCTGGCCGAGGCTCTGTCCGGGCGTGGAGTGATCCCGCTGACCTGACCGCCCACCCGGAGATCGACCTGGCCACCCACCGGGATTCCCAGTGGCCACGCCAGGAATTTTGATGGCCATCAGCCAGGAGAAATCTGGCCGCTCAACTGGAGAACGGCGTGTCCGCTAGCACGCCCAGGCGGCCCTGGTCGCGCCCCCGCTCGGATCGCCTTACAAGCGAGATGTCACTGGTTCGAACCCGGTAGTGCCCACCGCAAGACCCTGACCTGTGCAAACGAGTCGGGGTCTTTTGTGTTTCGTGTCCTGTCCTTTGGCTGTACCGCTCAGACGGAACTCGCCTCAACTGTCGTCCATGCCGGCGGACTTTCCGAGGGCGGCTTGGCGCTGATGAGGGCTCATGTGGGGCGAGATGGGTTTGATTCTGAACCCGGTCGGGTCGACCTACGCCGCCTGTGAACCTCTGCCGCCGGACGGGTTCGCGGGATCGCGGTACCTGGCGTTACCGGCCCGCATCCCCCAAAGGAAGCTCGCAACCGGATCGTGCCCTAGCGATCCTCTTCTCGGCCCGCGGGCGTGGCCGTTCGAGGCTGTGCCATCCGGGAGTGCTCGGGCCGGCACGCCGCCGCAGGTGTCAGAGGCCGGCCGCCGGTGATCCATTCCGTGATGGAGCCGTCGTACACCCGTACCCCGGTGACGCCGGCCGAGCGCAGGGCGAGCCAAACAGCCGGGGCGGAGATCGCCGCGCCGCAGTACGCGACAACCGGTGTGTCGACGTCGATCCCGGCTGCGGCGGCCACCGACCTGATGCGGGACGGCGGATGGTACAGCCCCGAGGAGTCGACGAGCATGCGCATCGGCAGTCTCGTCGCGCCCGGGATGAGCTGCGGCTGCTCCGCCCAACTGGAGTCGCGGCGGCAGTCGGCGATGGGCAGGCCGCCCGCCTGGTGCGCGAGCAGGTCGTTCAGACCGGCGATGGCGGAGCCGGTCTGGCTCAGGAGCGGCGGGTGAGTCACGCAGGGCCGCCGGGAGATCGGCCCGGTCTCCACGGGCCCGCCTGACCGCAGCCAGGCGGGCCATCCGCCGTCGAGGCGGAACGATCGCTCGAAGCCGTGAGCCCGCATCAGCCATACCAGCCGCGCCGCGGTGAACTGGTGGTTGTCGTCGTAGGCCACCAGGGTGGTGTCGGTGCCGACGCCGAGATCGGCGAGTGCGGCGGCGAGCGTCGCGGGATGGGCGGCCCGGCCCGGTGGTTGCGGGCCGGGCGCCTGGGTGGCGTCGAACCCGAGGTAGACGGCGCCGGGCACGCGCGAGCGGCGATACAGGTTGTGCCCGGCCGGACCATCGCCCACCGGCCAGCGTGTGTCGACGATCCGGACCGACGGTGCGCCGATCAACCCGACCAGCTCATCACACGAGACGAGCAGTTTCTCCACGGTGATTCTCCCGGTTGGCGGTGTTGGCGGCACCCCATGAGCGCCTCCGTGCTCTATCGCATATGACCACAGAGATCGGCCTTGGGGATCCCCCGGAGTGTGGATACCGGCTGTCGTGCGGTGAGCGGCACCTCATCGGTCATCTGTTCGTACTGAGCGAAAACGACCCCGGCCCGGCCGCGGAGATGGAGGGGGCAGGGGAAAGAGGTGCGGGGCGGGAGGCAGAAGGGCGCGCTCGCCCCAGTCGATTCCCGGCCGCGACGTTACGAACCGGGCCGGAAACCGAGTTCTCTCTGCTCAGAGCAGATCTGCCCCAGGCAGATCGTGTCGACGCCGCCCCGGATCGCTCCACATGATGGACGCATGAGCGAAGAATCGAAACTTCCACTGTTCAACGCGCGGGTAAGGCATCAGCTTTACGAGCAGCGTGTTCTCGTTCTCGACGGCCCTCTCGATGACGACAATGGGACGTTGCTCGCCACGCAATTGATAGCCCTCGCCACGCAGGACGCGTCGACCGACATCGCATTGTGGATTCACTCCCCGGGCGGCTCGGTTCCATCGATGCTTGCGATCCGTGACATCATTCGACTCATTCCCTGTGACGTATCGACCCTCGTGCTGGGCATCGCCTACAGCGCCGGGCAATTCTTGCTGTCATCGGGTACCCGAGGGAAGCGCCGCGCCCTGCCGCACGCACGTGTCCTGATGCATCAAGGCTCGGCCGGAATCGGCGGCACCGCAGTCGACATCGAACTGCAGGCCGGCGACCTTCGGCATACTCGCGACACGGTGCTCGGCCTTATCGCCGAGGACACGGGCCAGCCCGTAGAGCGCATATTCGAGGATTCTCTGCACGATCGCTGGTACACAACGCAAGAGGCACTGGACTACGGCTTCATAGACACAATCGTCCGCAGTTTCGACGAAATCGCACCACACAGTCGCCCGCGACTTGGATTCGGCGTCACCGAAGGAGTCGGTCAGTGACCACGTACACGATCCCTAACGTCATCGCCCGGGATTCTCGTGGCGAGCGGATCATGGATGTCTACTCGCACCTGCTCACCGAGCGAATCGTCTACCTGGGAACCGCAATTGATGCGGGCGTCGCGAACGCGCTCGTCGCACAGCTTATTTTTCTGGAGTCGGACAACCCCGATGCCCCCATACAGTTCTATATCAACTGTGAAGGCGGGGATCCGAGCGCAATGCTCGCGATATACGACACCATGCGCTATATCCGCCCGCGGGTTGAGACAACCTGCGTTGGGCAGGCCATCGCGGTGGGCGCCGTCCTTCTCGCCGCGGGCGCCGAAGGAAAACGTGCCGCTCTCCCGCACGCACGAATAATCCTGCACCAACCAGCTGCTCAGGGGCGCGGAACGATCCCCGATCTCATCTTGCAGGCCGATGAGGTGGTACGTGTCCGAGCGGACATCGAACGCATACTGTCACGGCACACGGGCCAGACTGTCGAGACCCTGCGCGCCGACACCGATCACGATCGCGTGTTCACCGCGACCGCGGCCTTGGAGTACGGGATCCTCGATCAGATCATCGAGGAGCATGCATAGGCTCGGATGATTTCGGCAGGCCGCGCTATGCGGCCAGAGCATACGCCGCCGAGCAGGTAGCACCTCTCGACGTGCCGCTCTGAGCAGACCGCAAGCTCTCGGCAACGGCAAGGGTCAGATCGACCAGGGTGACATCCAGCGCGCCGGCGACCGCAGCGATCATTTCGCTCGATGGCTCTTTGACGCCTCGTTCCATCTCGGAGAGATACTGCGGCGAGACGCCGGCGCGACGCGCCGTCTCGCTCAACTTCTCGCCCCGCTCGTGACGAAGACCTCTGAGACGCTCACCGAGCGCGTGCCGCCACAGCGGCTCGCGAGCCGGAGACGGCTTGGGATCGGTCCGATCGATCGCCGGACGTAGCGGCGGGACAGAGGAGGCCATGCCTCAGCATAGGTAGACGACGCGTTCGAGTTCTGCGGGCTTCGCGCAGAGCGGAACCGTCCCCGCCTCCTCCGTCCCGGTCCTCGGGGTCGGTGATGATGTGCGAGCCGAACTGACATCACCGGAGGGCGAGCAGCACGTCGTACGCGCGTCTGTCGACGCCGCCTGAACGCCACCCTGGCGACGCTGCTCCTCCGGGAGGCGATTCATGAGCTTTCGCTGGTGGTTCACCTTTCGACCGTCGCCGATACATGTTGGCGTCATTTGATCTAAGGACCTTGATCAAGCATCGGTTCCGTGGTGCCGTGAAAGTGCGAGGCGTGCTCACATCGGTGCGGAGAACGCCGCCGACGCCCCACCACGCCGACGCGCTGTCAGGTCATGGAGCCAGTCCTTCGAGAAAGCGGAAGAATGCGAAAACTGTCGTCATTCACGTACATCGCGAGGGCATCGAAGTCAGCGACCGTGTCAGAGAGGAGCATGTCCTCCCCTACGTTCTTCACGCGCAAGCGTTCCCGGCTCGGGATCGTGCTCGGGGCCACCGTTCTGGGGGTCGTGGTCCCCGCGTCGGCGGCCTATGCCGCTCCGCCGCACAACCTGCCCCAGTCGGCCGGAGGGTACGAGGCTTCGTTCTCGCCGGCCTACGACTACGACGGCGACGGCTGCTACGCCACCCCCGCCATCGGGCCGGACGGGACCCTCGCTTCGGGGCTGAACCCGACCGGCGCGGTCAACGGCAACTGCCGCGACCAGTCAGACCTGGACAACGCGCAGACCTATGCCCGTTCCAAGTGCAACAACGGCTGGTGCGCCGTCGTGTACGCCAGCTACTTCGAGAAGGATCAGGCGCTGCCCGGCATCAGCCTCGGCGGCCACCGTCACGACTGGGAACACGTCATCTCCTGGGTCAACCAGGCGTCCAACCAGGTGGAGTACCTTTCGACCACGCAACACAGCAGCGTCGTGACCTATACGCGCTCGCAGGTGCGCTTCGACGGGTCGCACCCCAAGGTCGTTTACCACAAGGACGGGGTGTCCACGCACTTCTTCCGGCTCGCCAACGGCAATGACGAGCCGCCGGAGAACCACTATCACAACTGGCGCTATCCCCCGCTCGTGGACTGGAACGGCTGGCCCAGCGCCTGGCTGCGCGACAGGCTGATGAACGCGGACTTCGGCGCCGCGACTATCAAGATCAATGACGGCAGGTTCGGGGACCTCCTCTCGCGCGCCAAGCCGAGCGGCATCCCTTTTGACCCCTGGGCCTGACGAGCCCGCCATCGCCCGCGGGCGGCCGATCTCTCCCACCGGGGTGTCCGTGGCTCGGCCGCCTGATCGGGTGACCGCACCGGCTGTTCCCGCCTTGAGACGGAGGAGTCGCTCCAGGTCTTGTTCGAGGACAGTGCACAGTGGGATCCAAGCCGGCGACAAGTGATGATCGGTAACTTGCCCGGAATGAGAAAACGATCTTCTGTCCTCGCCGTGTCGGCCATGGCCGCCCTGCTCACCGCTCCCACCGCCGCCCTGGCCGCGGCGAACTCACCTGCGGCGGCTCCGGCGGTCGCGTCGGCCTCCGGGACCAAGACCCTCTCTTTCCGGGGGATGAACCTGAAGATCCCCACCACCTGGAAGGTGTACGACTACACCGACCGGGTCCTGGTGGCGACCGGTAGCTGCAAGGTTCCCGAGCCCTTCGCCCCGAACTGCCGGGGGTTCTGGCTGTACGGCCCGAAGGTGATCGCCTACGGCGCCGAGGGCAGCCGTTACACCGGTGCGAAGCCGTTCGTCCCGGCGAGTGGGGCGCCGGCGGGCTGTCCCTTCGAGTACGGAAGCATCCAGGTGATCGGCAAGGCCACCTCGACAGGGCTGCGCCAGGTCGGGCGCGGGCACAAGGCGAGGTACACCGCCTGGGCCGGCCGGTGCGTGAAGCAGCAGAGCGGCCGGCAGACGAAGAGTTTCATCCAGCGAGAGTGGTTCCTGCCCGAGTCGAAGATCGTCGTAGTGGACGTATGGGGCGACCAGAAGCTGCCGGGCCTGCTGAGGAACGCCACTTGGGGCTGACCCGAGAAGGGGAGCGGGCCGGACCTCCTGCTCCCCGCCGGGTTCGCCCTCCCACTCCTCGGCGACCGCACCGCTGATCGTCCGCGTCGCCGCCTCGGGGACGCCACGCACTTGGTCGGCGATGGCCTGTTCGTTCGAGGCAGCCTGCGGGTCACTCCTTCAGCACGCGGCCGATCACGTCGGTGCCTCGACGCCGTCCAGCCGATCACGGCTGAACCGTGACGAGTACCGTAGGCCGTACGACCTGCCGGCTCAACGACGGAGTTCGTCGTATGCCGGCGAGGCTGAGGCGGTTGTCGAGGTGACCCTTTCGGACAGGCCCCGGTCCCGAGGGCGGCCGTCGTGGGAGATCACCAGCACCTGCTCCGGATTGGCATAGGTGTTCGCGTACCTCAAGAGTGAATCCAGAGCACCCGCGCCGGAGCCTTCGGTTTCGGATGGGATGGGAAGCGGGATCTTCTCCTGGTAGGAATGGAAAAGATCCTGGTCACCCAGATTCTGGAGGGCATAGTTCCTCCAGCCGGGAACGGGATCGCCTGGCCTGGCCTGCAACCCCATGACCGAATACCCGAAGGGGGCAAAGACGCGGTACAGTCCCGCGACAGTGGCGCCGGTGCCGAATCCGCACACCAGGTAGCGAATTTCCGGCCAATTCTTGCGGACCTTTCGCAGAAGTTGCAGTCCCCATAGCTCCACGTACCTGACCAAGGCCACGTTGGTGAACTGCCTCGGCCAGAGCCAGCCCTCCTGCTCGTACTGAAGGCAGAGCCGGTGAGCCTCGTCGAGGTTCGTGATCGTCTGCACCTCGCCGCGGAAGCCGCGCCTCATGAGATGATCGCGGCCGGGGGCGTCCGTGATGGCGACGGTCGGCAGTCCTTTTTTTCTGCCGAGCAGATCCAGGGCGAGCGCGGTGGACGAACCGGAGATCTCAACGAATCCTCGGACATCTTTCGGAGCCTCTTCAAGGAAAAGCTCGTACGTCAGGTACTTGAGGCTTCCCGATTCGTACACACCGCCCCAGAGCACGGCCGGGCCGTTCTCGTCAGGTCGGATGAGGGTGAAAGGTGCATCCATGGCGCTCATGCGGGTACGACCGAGCCTCGGACATAGTGGTGGTCAAAGAAATCCACGTACAGATACTCGGGGTGGGACACCATCTGATCCCGCCCCAGGAGGATGGCACGCATGATCTCGCTCACCATCATTCCGGCTGCGGTGGTGGCTCCGATCACGCAGGTGGGAGCATGCCCGCGACCGGCGAAGCAGGCATCCCAGTGTTTCTGCACGACATAGCTGCCGAGCCGGGGGATGATCTTTGGTAAATCGATGCGTCCGTCCGGAAGCATGTAGAGATCCTCATAGCGGGGTGCTTCCGGCTGGAAAACATGCAAAGCGGCCCCGAAGCCCAGCATCAAGCCGGTCATGATGACGATGCCCTGCTCCCGGCACGCTTGATGCAGCCATTCTTTCGCTCTGAGGCCGGCGATGTCGATGACTTCCACGACGTAGTCCACCGGTTTTCCGTCGAACCCCGAAAGCAAGGAATCGATATTGTCCTCCGTCACACCCTCGGTCGCCTTGCGGATCCGCAGCTCCGGGTTGATGTCCTGGCACATCCTCCCGACGACCTCGATCTTCAGCTGACCGACGGTGCTGTCGAAGCTGCCGACCTGGCGATTGGAATTGTGCACCTCGTAAACGTCGAAGTCTGCGAGTGTCACCCAGCCAAAGCCCAGGCGGGCCAGGTCCACCGCGCACTGCCCGCCGGCGCCGCCCACTCCGGCCACGAGAACATGGGTGTCCGCGACCTTCTTCATTGACTCTTCGTCCAGAATCCCCAGGTTGCGCTGGAATCTGGGGTTGATTTTGGAGCCTTCCATCGGAAACCTCACTTCACTTCTGCATGCAGACGTAATAATTCTCGCCGAAGTAATCGTCGCCATCCGCGACCAGGGGGCGTGAGAAACCCAGGCATCGCAGGGTGTCCACCAGTTCGTCCACCTCGAAGAACGTCACCATTTCATTGGGGTCGGTGGTCAGTTTCTGAGCGCAGGTCGAATGATGGGCCAGCGCGGCTTGGAGAGCCTCGGTGAAACGCCCTTCCGCCTGCCACTCCGCGATGGAGTGTCGAAGCACCTTCTGCAGGTCGGGCCGGCGTTTCGGGCCGGTGGCGATCATCACGCCCCCCGGCTTCAAGTGGGAGAGAACCTCGTGCAGCGCCGATTCGACGTCCTGGACGTAGAAGAGGACGTTGTTGAGCAGGACCGCATCCGCGTCAGAAACAACCTGGGAGGGAAAGTGCTCCACACTTCCCTCCATGACCGTCCATCGGTCGCGAGCCTCGCCCGACGCGGCCGCCTTCTTGTCGTGAGCCCGCTGGAGCATGGCAGAGTTGTTGTCGAAACCGACGACCCGGTGACCGCGGTCGATCAGCGCCTGGCTGACCAGGCCGGTTCCACACCCGGCGTCGATCACCATCCGCCGGCCCTCCGTGTCGCGAAGGATCTTGCTGAGCATCCGCTGGTAGCAGTTCAGCTCGGGAATCATCTGGTCATAACTCTTGGCGAACTCGGTCCAGATGTTTTCGTTCATGTCGCTTTCAACTCCCTAAAATCTTTCTTCATGGGCGACGGAGAGGATTCCGCCGACGCCTAAGTGATTTCGGCATACCGGTCGGCAGGAAAGTCGTCTGCGGGGCATGCGGGGTCACGGCTTCTCGTAGGTCGGTGCGGTCGCGCCCGGAGAGTGTCACCTCGGGGTCCTCGTTCGCACTCCAGTCGCGGATCACGCGACGGGGCGGGTTCGTGACGGGATGCAAAACGGCCGCGGCGCGCCCGGCGGGTCAGTTCCGTGAGTGGGCCGCCCGTTCCTCCCGACAGCCCCCGCGCAGCTTCATGATCGCATGCGGCATCAGGGAAAGGGTCTGCGCCCGGCTGCTGTAGGCCAGGAAAAGGGTGTCGTCACGGTTGGCGGGGGGAAAATAGCCGGAACAGCAGAACACTGTGTTCGCGAAACCGTAGGAGTCCACGAGGCTTTTCCTGACCGCGTTCTTCGAGAACACGATTCCGGTGTCCCAGTCGCTTCTGAACAGGTCAAGGGTGAGTATCTTGGCCAGCGGAAGCAGAAGGCCGGGGATTTCCCTTCCCCGCCAGTTCGGATGCACCCAGTGCCCGCCATAGTGCGCCACCCTGCCGGATATGATCGGTGTCTCCGCCGGCAGAACGAGATCCAGCGACTGTTTCACTTCGGGGGGCGGCGGATCGAACCACAGCCGCAGGGAGCTTATGTGACGGCTGAAGTCCGCCGTGTATATCATTCGCACGGCAATGCACGCGACCGTCGATCCGTCGCGGTCCCTGATGTCCAACCAGTAGCTGTTCTGGGCGGAGACGGGACTGTGCGCCGGGTCAAAAGTCGGGTTGATGCCGTCGGAGTGAACGGCGGTCCGCATGTGGCGGACCCAACTTGAGATATCCGTATTGTAGTCCAGAGTCAGGCCCCGTTGATCCAGCCATTCTGTGGACACTTTCAGGAACTCGTTCAATGTGGCGGCGACGGCAGCCGAACTGCGACCTATCTCAAGGACCTGGCCTACCAAGATTCCAACCTCCGACCGGGATATGGCTCGACGGACTGCTTTCACCGGGCAGGTCAACGTTCCATGCGGTTCCGCCAGGCTCCGTGACCTGGCGGGACCGGTGACGTGCTGAGGTGGCCCGGTGAGGTTTCCCGGCCGGGGACCCGCACAACGGCAGGACCGTCATGAGTTCCCCGTGGGCTTTGGCCTGCTCCCCGGCGGGGCCCCGCGGCGCGCGTATCGTCGATTGTCGGGAGACACTGTGCAGGCGCCTTTCCGACACCGC
Source organism: Streptosporangium amethystogenes subsp. fukuiense (assembly GCF_042665875.1). NCBI lineage: Bacteria > Bacillati > Actinomycetota > Actinomycetes > Streptosporangiales > Streptosporangiaceae > Streptosporangium > Streptosporangium amethystogenes. The sequence continues at coordinate 11,793 of NZ_JBHTEE010000001.1, forward strand.
GCGATCTTCCGTCACGGAGCTCGCCGAAATTCCACGTGGCGGATCCCGGGTTTCCCCTGACTCGCTTGGTGGCGATCATTTCCAGGGCCTGTCTGGTTCTTCGTGCAGGAAAGCCGTCATCATTTTCTTTCTTGCAATAATCGATTTACCTGCCGCGGTGGCCTGATATGCATCGGAATTTCGATCGGCTTTGCCGTGGCGTGAAACCGGTCACTTCGCGACAAGATTATCCAGCCCTGGTTGAGGAAGACTTGGAGTCTTCTTGAGAGACTCCGTATGCCCTGGTCATAGGGGGACGGGTGAGGCGGGGCCGCGGGACGGGGTCGCACGCCTGCGGGGTTGTCGGGCGTGGCTCCCCCTCATACCGTGGAGATCCGGGGGCCGGCCGTACCGGTCGATCTGGTGCGATCCGATCACCTGGTCCGTAAGAGATCGTGTTCGCCGGATACGCCGACCACCTCCCGGGACCGCGTTCTCCTTAGAACTCTGGAGCTGAACGTGGCAACGACGATCGTGTACGAGACGCACTCGATCACGACCGACAACGAGGCCGGAATCGCGACCGGCTGGTTGCCGGGAGAGCTGTCACCGCGAGGTCGTGAGCTGGCTCGGGAGCTTGGCGAACGCCGTCGCCACGATGGCCTGGCCGCGGTGTTCACCTCTGACCTTCGTCGTGCCGTGCAGACCGCGGAGCTCGCTTTCGCGGGCATCGACATTCCGATCCATCAGGATGAACGGCTGCGCGAATGCGACTACGGCGAGTGGAACGGAATGCCCGTGGCGCGGCTGGCCGCCGAGAGATCCCGGCATGTCGACGTGCCGTGGCCGGGCGGGCAGAGCTACCGGCAGGTCGTCGAACACACCCGTGATTTCCTGACGGACCTTGCCGGGCTCTGGGACGGCAGGAGGGTGCTGCTGATCGCGCACTCGGCCAACCGGTGGGCACTGGGCCATCTGCTCGGCGGGCAGGCGCTGGAGGATCTGGTGGACGCGCCGTTCGCCTGGCGGGAGGGCTGGGTCTACGAGTTGTCCGAGAGGTGGGGAGACGCGATCCGCGCCTCGGACGAGACGTCACCGTGTTCACCTGCCGCCCGGCCCGGAGACCGCTGACCGGGGCGGGGCAGGCCGGTGGTGTCGGCGGTGGACCTGACTTCCGATGATCTTTCGCGTGTCGCTCGGTGGCTTCCGGAGACGCGCTGAGGGATCATGGAGCGGGCTCGTGTCCTTCCTGCGGTGTGCCGTTCCAGACCGGGACGTTGAGTATCGCGTCCATCCGCCGCAATTCGTCGCGGTGGAGCGCGCTCAGGCGGGTCAGGACCCGTTCCCCCTCCGGTGTCAGCGACACCCGCACCGCCCTGCCGTCGCTAGGGTGCGCGCTCCGCTCCACGAGTCCCTGTGCCTGTGCACGATCGACCAGTTCGACCACGCTGTGGTGGCGTAGCCGGAGAGAGTCGGCGAGCTCTCGCACGGTCGCCCACTCGCGGCCGGGAAACCCCTTCAGCGCCAGCATCAGCTGGTACTGCTGCGGGGTGAGGCCGTTTCTCCGTGCTGTCTCCTCGCTGAAACGCAGATAGCGGCGGATCTCAAAACGGAACCGGGCCAGCACCTCGAAATCCCGTTTCGTCAGGGGGGCGAGTCCCGCCCCGTCGTCCTCGGCGGTCGTCGCGCCATGACGCGACGGCCTCTCGGTCTCAGGGTCCGCCATGTCACAAACGTATCGTGATGCGACATGTTCGTGCCGCCCTCCTGGAACACGCCTCGCGGCGATCACGGCCTGTCGCGGGCGCGGTGATGCGGGTGATGCGGGGGTGACCTCGGTGGAAGGAAGCTGAATCCGCTCGGCAAAAAGGTGCATATCGGACAGTTTGTATCGCGCTACGATAGAAAGGTCCGAACGGGGAGGCAGTGTGGCCGGGCCTGACGGACAGGCACCTCCGGGAGGTGTGTCGTGCCCAGTGACCGTGAACGCGAGGCGGCACGCGAGATCCAGTGCCGGTCGCCGGTCGAGGATCCGGGCCTTGCGCGGCCCTTTGACACCGGCGCCCGGCGCCCGCACCGCGCGCCGTCCGGCCCGATCCGATATCGCCCGCGTCCGGGGTGCCGCTCCGGACGGCCCGGCCTGGTGGCGAGATCAAGGCGGAACGGTGCCGGAGGCGACGATGACCGCCGCCCCGTGGCCGCCCTGCCCGCCGCGAGCGGGAGAGGTCTTTGGAACGGCGGGACCGGGGGAGACTCAGGAGGGTGAAATGATCACTACCGTCATCTATGTGCTGATCGCCATCGTGGTGCTGGGTGCGATGTGGCTGAAGGCCGGTGTGCGGGTCGTCAAACAGTTCGAGCGGGGCGTCGTCTTCCGGTTCGGACGGGTCCGCTCCGAGCTCCGCGCTCCAGGACTCGCCCTGATAATGCCGGTCGCCGACCGTCTGCAGAAGGTCAACATGCAGGTCGTCACCATGCCGGTGCCCGCCCAGGACGCCATCACCCGGGACAACGTGACGGTTCACGTGGACGCCGTCATCTACTTCCGGGTCGTCGACCCGGTACGCGTGGTGGTCGGCGTCCAGGACTACGAATCCGCCATTCGCCAGGTCGCGCTGGCCTCGTTGCGGTCGATCATCGGCAAGAGCGAACTGGACGACCTGCTGTCCAATCGGGAGCGGCTCAACCAGGGCCTGGAGCTGATGATCGACAGCCCGGCCGTGAGCTGGGGCGTGCACATCGACCGGGTCGAGATCAAGGACGTGGTGCTCCCCGAGTCGATGAAGCGGTCCATGTCCCGGCAGGCCGAAGCGGAACGTGAGCGGCGCTCCCGCATCATCACCGCCGAGGGCGAACTGCAGGCCTCGAAGAAGCTGGCCCAAGCCTCTGAGACGATGGCCCTGCACCCCGCCGCGTTGCAACTGCGCCTACTCCAGACCGTCGTCGAAGTCGCCGCGGAGAAGAACTCCACCCTGGTGTTGCCCTTCCCCGTCGAACTGCTTCGCTTCCTGGAACGAGCGACACCCCCCGAGTCCGGCCAGGCCACCGCGAACTCCACCCCGACGCTGGCCGGGGGCTTGTCGGCACCGGTCGGCCAACACCTTCCGGGCACCCGCATCCCCAACCAGGTCGCACCCAACGCCGCGGAAACCGGCCGGTAGGCCGTACCCGGCTTCGCCGCCGGGCGTCGTCCCCGAAGGGCCGGCCGGCCTCCACCGGGACCGCGGCGACGATCCGTGCTCACGCCTGACGGTGATCGCTGAGCGCGACCCTGCGGATGGACGCCTGCAGTTCGGCCTCCTCCTCGTCGCCCAGCGCCGCCATGGCCGAGGGGAAGGTCGCGGACAGATCCACCATGATGTCGAGGACCACCTCGTCCAGGAGCCCTTCGAGGCTCGACGGTCCCACCTTGGATCGCGCGCCGGCCAGTCGCGGCCCGTTGACCATGGCTCGGGCGACCCGGCGCAGTTCCCCGGAAGTGAGGATCACCTGCGGGTCCCAGGGACGGCTCTGGTCGAAACGCTGCTCGTCGAACTCCTCGATCTTCAGCTTGACGGTCGGCCTGCGGTCGGGCGGCAGGGGGACATCGGGCCGCAGGACGATCCCTTCGGCCAGGTTGCCGGGCAGGCCGGGCAGGCCGAGCGCCTGCGGCACCCGGCTGGGGAACCGGACCGGCAGAGCGTCGAGCTCCGACCTGGTCCCTCTGCCGAGAAGCGGCACAACGTCGAGTTCGGCGTCGGCGGCGATCGAGGCGACGTCCGCGTAGGGCAGGAAGACGCCGGGATCACCGGGATCCTGATGGCGTAGCACGTCGAAAAGGGCAAAGCGGATTTCCGGGCTGTACCAGACCCCCGTTTGAACCGGAGTGATGCCCGGCATCGGCGAGGCGTCGAGGTGGGGGTAGTGGCCGCCGTACAGCTCGCCGTAGACGCGTACGGCCGCGCCGCCCCGGCTCAGGGCGGCCCGCGCGGCCTTTTCGAGGTGACCGCGGAGCAGTTGCCAGCCGAAGAACGGCTCGTCGTCGCGCAGCCACGCCTTGCGTTTGCCCACGAACGTGTTCCGGCCATCGTGGGCGATCACCATTTGCGCCCCGTGCACCTTCTCGGTCGCCACCCAGGGACCGCCTGCGACCGTCCCGCCGGACCGCTCGGCCACGGGGATCTTGGGGTAGGCGAGGTGTCGCATTGGAGCAGTATGACCAGGACGAGTTCGGCGGGCACCTGATTTACCGAGCCGGGCGGCCGCCTGCCCCGCCTCGCGGACGCCGTACGGGATGACCGGACGCCGGTTACAGCCGAGGGAAGGTCTGTTCGGCACCAACTGGCCGCGGCTTCCGCATGATCGCGCCCTCGCGCAGGTCGAGCAGCTCGGGCTGAGCGACGAGGCCAGGGCCGACTTCCTCGGGGGAGCCGCCCGGCGTGTCTTCCGGCTGTCCGGTGGCCCGGCCGCGCCGGTGGCGGGAGGCTGACGAACAGGTCTTCGGGGAATCGTTGACATGCAGCCATCTGGCTGCCTATTTTTTAAGGCAGCCAGATGGCTGCATGTTCGGGGTGGTACAGGATGGACGAGGTTTTCAAGGCGCTGGCCGATGCCGGCCGCCGCCGGCTGCTCGACAGTTTGAACGCCCGCAACGGGCAGAGCCTGCGCGAGCTGTGCGCCGGGCTGGACATGGCCCGGCAGTCCGTCAGCAAGCATCTGGCGGTGCTGGAGGCGGCCGACCTGGTGACCACGGTGCGGAGCGGCCGGGAGAAGTTGCACTACCTCAACGCCGCGCCGATCAACGCCATCGCCGAGCGCTGGATCGACCGGTACGACCGTGGCCGGGTGCGCACGCTCGCCGATCTGAAGAGAGCATTGGAGCAGGAACCGATGGGCAACCCCGAGTTCGTCTACACGACCTACATCGGCACCACGCCGGAACGGCTCTGGCAGGCGCTGACCGACCCCGCCTTCACCCGTCGCTACTGGGGGGTCGGCTTCGAGTCGGACTGGAAGGTGGGGTCGCCGATGGTCTGGGAGGAGCGGGGGGTGAGGATCGCCGACCCCGAGCAGGTCGTTCTCGAATCCGATCCCTACCGCAGGCTGTCCTACTCCTGGCACACCTTCACCCCGGAGTTCGCCGAGGCCTGGGAGCTGGACGAGAAGGTCGCCGCCCAGTGGGCCGGGGAGCGCAGGTCGAAGGTGACCTTCGACATCGAGCCGCTCGGGCGGATGGTCAAGCTGACGGTCGTCCACGACGGCTTCGACCCCGGCAGCACCCTGCCGGAGAACTTCGGCGAGGGGTGGCCGCAGATCCTGTCCAGCCTCAAGACGCTGCTGGAGACCGGCGAGACCCTCCCCGGCGAAGACGGCTGACTCGGCGGGTCTCCGCCCGGCGTGCGCGGGCCGCCAGGGTCAGCACCTCGTCGACCGGCCACTGGTCGTAGGCGTGCTCGCCGTACTTGCAGGTGACCACCCGGCCGTCGGGGGCGATCAGGAAGTCGGCGGGGAGCCCGAGCCGCCCGCCGTGCGGCCGGATGGACGGCGGACGCTCCCGCCTGCGGGCGATCGCCCAGAGGTCGCGTACGACGGCCAGGGCGATCGTCGGCCAGACCCGGGGGGCGAGCAGCGCGCGGGGCGCCTGTTCCACGCCGAACTCCGCGTACAGCTTCTTGTCCGGATCGGCGATGACGGCGAACGGCAGGCCCGTGGCGTGCTCGGCCAGTTCCTCGGCGGAGGAGTGGAACACCACCACCTCGCGGATTCCGGCGGCCTCGCCATCGTGCTGCGCGGGATGTGCGTTCCCCGAGGGTTCGTGAATTCTGAAGGGGGCATCGTGCGGAACTCAAGGTGAGATACCTCTGATAGTGACATGTTAGGCCTTGGGTTTGCGAACAGGAGCCGTTCCTTTGCACGAGCCCGGCCATGCCGGAACAGGAGTTGAGGCACCCATTCCGTGACATACCGGCGGCAGCACGCTCTCGGCCTGCGAGCTACGCCTGCACTGGGACGTCGACGATGTCGGCATCGGTGGCGAGTTCGTCCATGAGTTGATCGACGGCGCGGGTGGGCAGGCGGCCGTCGCGGCGGTTGAGGAACAGGGCCGGGGTGCCGGGGCCGGGCCAGGAGGCGCGGTCGGTGCGCCATTTGGTGACGGAGGTCCGGGCGGTGGTGTCCAGGAGCGGGACCTCGTGCGAGGACTCGCCTTTGCCGGAGCGGACGATGATCTTGCCCTTGCGGGCTGACAGGGGTACGTCGTTGTCGTCCAAGGCGACGAGTTCGGCGATCCGCAGCCCGGAGTAGAACAGCAGCCGGCCGATGGCGCGATCGCGGGCCAGGGGGGCGGCGTTCGACGGCGCGTAGGTAGCGCTTCTGCTGGCGGGCGCCCAGGGCGCGGGGGGCGAGTTTGGGGGCTGGTTTTGTTCGCCAGTTCCGGCCGCAGTTGTTCGCGACCGACGACCGCACCTCCGACCTGGTGTGGTCGATGTTCGCCAGTTCTGACCGCACCTGGTCGTCACACAAGCAGGTGCCGCTGACCTCGGCCAACACCCTGCCTGATTTCACCAGCGGCAACTGGCCCCACTTGTGGATCTTCGGTAGGTGCGAAGTTCGCGTGGGAGTTGGCCCCACCCCTGAGGGTCTACGGCGAAGCCTTGGCTGCCCGCCCAGCGACGAACCCCCGCCCTTCCACGCTGGAAGGACGGGGGATTTCGGTGGGGAGGTCACGTTCGCAGGTCGCGGTCGTCGACCAAGACGGTGCGGTGCACGTCAACCAGAATCTACCCAACGAGGTCGGGACAGTGCTTCGGGCGATCGGCGATCCACGTCCATGCGGTCGACGTGCCGTGTCAGGCCGGTGGTGCCAGGCGTTTTCACGCCCGCTCTGGGGCACGTCATCCGCCCGCGGCGTCCTCGGCCTCCCAGCGCAGCAGGTCGCCCGGTTGGCAGTTGAGTGCCTCGCAGAGCGCGGCGAGTGTCGTGAAGCGCACCGCCTTGGCGCGGCCGTTCTTGAGTACCGCCAGGTTGGCGGGTGTGATCCCGACGCGGTCCGCGAGGTCGCCCACGGACATCTTCCGCCTGGCTAGCATCACGTCGATGTCGACGACGATCGGCATCAGATCGTCTCGTCCAGCTCGGCCTGCATCTGCGCCGCTTCGACGTCGCGCGCGACGGCCTGGGCGAGCAGCATCCGCAGCACGAGCACGATGAGCGCAACCCCCAGGATGGCCAGGCCGACGACGCCCATGATGACGGTGACGCCCGGGTCGGCCCGCTGGCCCGGCGCGTTGAGGGCCGTGACCGCGAACCACAGGAGGGCAGCCGCCACGATCGCGCCGATCACGGCGTCCACGTACCGGAAGGCGGCGGAAGAGAACACGGTTTTGCGTCGGACCATCGTCACCAGCCGCCATACGCTGACCAGGGCGACTTGGACCGACACCATGCCCAGGATCGTGATCACGCGCAGCGGGGCCAGCGGGAGCGACCCGTCCTCCGGGTCGCTCCCGCTGGCCAACGCCCACACCATAAATGCCTGTACGAACACGGTGCCGGCGAGCACCACCACGAGCACGGCGCGAAGCGCACGCACTGTCAGCTTTCCCATGACCCATCCTTCTATCGAGTTGCGATGAGAACCTATCGAATCTCGATAGGCGGGGCAAGAGTTGGGGCGGAGGGCCGGCGACGGTTTCGCACCGTGGCGGGACGCCGTCGCCCCCGCCCATGGCATGGCGTGCGCGCGAACCGTCTTGATCTTGTCGAAGTCGGCCTTGCTTGAGCGCAAATCGGATGCCACCCGACTACGCCGAAGCCCTGCGGCCGACGGGGGCAGCCGGGTGGGGCCAAACTCGTTGGTCCCCGTTCCGGTCGCCGGCTGGCTGGGGCCATCCACGTTGGGGCGGGGCCAGAAACCGTTGGTACAACCACCCCGCCTCTCGTCGATGTCAACGACCTGAGCCCATGACTGCGGTCACTTCTCACGAACGCTGGCCCACCTCGGTGCGGTCGGAAGTGGCGAGCATTCGCGGTCACTTCTCACGAACGAAATCACGGGGCGTCGTCGCGGCAGACGAGCGCAGGTCCGAGCCCGAGCTGGGTGAAGAAGTGGTCCAGGGCGGTGAGGTGGGCGTTGACGGTGTTCGCTGCCCGGTGCAGGACGGTCTTCATGTGGGTCTTGTAGTCGCGGACGGCGAAGTCGCGGTCGTGGGATCGGCGAGCGGGTCGCCGTCCAGCATGCCATCAGCCGATGCCTCGGCGACGAAGGCGAGGAACCCGCATCAGAAGCGGTTTCCCGGGGCTAAGCGTAGTTGGGATCCGCGATATCAGAAGTAAAACCCGGGTTGTGCTTCTGATATCGGGTAATAGCAGAAGCTTTTTGGGCTGGGCGCCTGGGGATGGGATTCACATGATGCGGTTGGTGCTGCCGTAAGGCAGCCACAGCAGGGAGAAGAACGGTTCGATGGGCTCGGGCCCGTCGGGGGGCCGTGTGTAGCGGCAGGTGATCGTGATCGCGGTGCCACGGCGGACGGGCACGTCGAACGGGGTCTCGGCCGGGATTTTGCTGGGGTCGGCGTTGTCGGAGGTGAAGACGGCCCGGTACTCCTGGCCGCCGCCGTCGGCCAGGGCGGTCACCTCCATCTGAGCGGGCGTCGCACCCGCGACGGCCTGCACGCGGCCGATCAGCAGACCGTCGGTGTCGGACTGGAAGGTGTGCGGCCGCTCCCGCCCGATCTCGATCGAATGGCCGGCGCCGATCAGCCGCACCTTCCCGGTCGCGGTCAGGTCGTGGGTGCGCAGGTGCGGCAGGGCGACGGTGACCAGGGTGGTCAGGACGCGTTCGGCGGTGCTACCGGGCAGGCGGGCGGCCAGGCGGAACGCGGTGGTGTCGTGCAGCGGCGGGGAGAGCCAGGTGGTGACGTCGGAGACGTCGGCCTGCCCGCCCGAGCCGCCGTGCTCGCCCGCCCAGGTCAGGGTGTAGACAGCCGGGGAGCCGCGCCAGGTCAGCTCGGCGTGCCCGCCGTTCGGCACCATGAGGAGTTCGGGCCGCAGGTCGCCAAAGAAGAACCCGTCGGGGAACTTCGGCAGCGGCAGCTCCATCGTCTGGGTCTGCCAGGTGAGGCCGTCGGAGGAGGTTTCCTCCTCGATGCGCAGGGTCGCGGTGCCGGGGGTGGTGTTGGCGGTGACGCCGGCCAGTTCCAGGGTGAGCGGGGTGACGCCGAGCAGCCAGCCCCGGGGGCGGGTGGGCAGGGCCGTGAAGGTGACCGCGTCGGCGGCGTCGGCGCGGGTGAGCCGCCAGCCGCCGCCCTGGTCGGCGTCCTCGCCGCCCTGCACCGGTCGTGGGGTGATGGCGGCTGGGGCGTTGGTGAAGTGGGCGGCTCCGGTGCCGGTCGGCAGGGACAGTGTGATCTTCCGGCAGAAGGCGGGGGCTGCGGCGCGCACGGTGAGTCGCAGCAGGCAGGGGCGGCCGGTCTGCGGCGGGTCGGGATCGAGGGCCAGGTCGTAGGACAGCAGCATGCGGGCTCCCGGGAGGGACGGTCAGGCGGTGGGAGGGGTGATCTCGTCGAAGGCGCCGGCGCCGCGGGGCAGCCAGGCCAGGTTCAGGGTGTCGCCGTCGTTGCCGGCGTGGTAGAGGCGCACCTCGGCGTCGGCCGGGATCGGGATGCTGATCGGCGTCTCGATGGTCGTCCCGGCGCTGTTGTCGGAGCTGAAGCGCATGGTGTACTCGCCGGTCGCGGCCCGGTAGACGGTCGCGGCCAGCGTGGCGGCTGGCTGCCCGCTGGCGGCCTGCAGGTAGCCGAGGACGGTGCCGTCGGTGCCGGCTTTGAAATACCGGGCCTGGCCGCGCGGGGGCGCGGCGATCGCCGCCCGGGGCCCCTGCATCCGCACGACGCCGTTGGCCTCCAGGTCGCCGACCGTGAGATTGGGTTCGGTCACGGTGACGGCGGTGGTGAGCGCGTAGATCAGCGGCGCGCCGCCGGAGTCGTCCTGTGCCATGAGCATGAACCCGGTGGTGCGCTCCAGCGCCGGAGACTCCCAGCTCAGGTCGCCGGTGACGGACTGCTGCTGGTCGTCCCAGTGCATCGTGTAGATGGGCTTGCGGCTGGCCTCCCAGGTCAGTGTGACCTTCTCACCGCGCGGCACGGAGATCCGGTCGGGGCGCAGATTCTGGAAGGTGAACTCCGAGGGCCACTTGTCGATAGGGAAGGGCGGGTCGAGCGGCTTTTCGGTCAGGGGGGCGGAGTTGTCGGCGGCTGTCCATTCCGACACCTCGATCTTGACCGAGCCCTGCGTCTTGTTGACGATGAGCCGCGACAGCACCAGAGTGACCGTGGTGGCGCCTTTGAATTCGAGCTTGCGCGAGTTGGTGAACGTGAAGACGGCCTGTTTGTCGACCAGCTCGGCCTTGCGGGTCCAGTTCTGCCCGAACGCGGGCGGGCTGGCGGCCTCGACCCCTGTGTAGACCTCCGCGGGCGCGGTCTGCGACAACGCCTCCGGCGCCGCGCCGTGCAGGAACCGGATCTGGATCTTGTTGCAGTACACGCTCTGACCGGGGGGTGCTTCGATCTTGAACTCCAGCCGCAGATCCTGGTCATTTTCGCCGCTGATCGGCACGGGGGCCGGGACGGTCTTGAGGGTGTAACGCAGCAGCGTCCCGGCGGAACGGGCGTGGATGGCCATCAACGTGCTCCCTTCAGGGCTGTTCGGGGATGTCGGTCACGGCCGGGTGCAGCAGCAGGTAGCCGGCGCGCGCGTGCGGGACGGCATCGCCGGGGTGGGCGGCGGCATCAGCGGCCAGCAGCGGCAGCTCCGTCCAGCTCAGGGCGCCGTCGCCGGGGTCGGTGTGCGGCTGCGCCCACGTCCAGGTGCCGTGGTAGGCGGCGGGCTGCACGACGACGAGATGCTCCTGTCCTTCCGAACGGTTCTCCTGCTCCGGTGGCGGGGGGACGCGGACGGGCGCGAGCAGCGGGTTGAGGCGGAAGGCCGCGCGGATCCGGCGCAGCGCCTGGTGCGCCAGGTCACCGGGGAGCCGCAGCTCGGTCACCGGCAGGATGTCGGTGGTGGCGTGCACGGGCACGTGCGGGTCGGCGAGGATCGTCAGGTGGTGGATGACCTCCTGGCCGGGCGGCCGGGCCGGCAGCGCGAGATGCTCGCCGTTGCCGATCTTCACCAGGTACGGGTCGTCTGTGGCGGGGGCGGCCACGTGCAGGCGCGTGTAGTCGCTCTGGCCGCCGGGGCCGGTGGCGCTGGCGTAGTAGCCGATCAGCCCATCCGACAGTTGGTCGGGTTCGCCGAGCCGGATCGGCCAGGTGTAGGTCAGGTACTCCTGCTGGTCGGAGTTCGGGTCCTCCTCCGGGTCCGGCTTCAGCGCCTGGTCCCAGCCGGGATTGGGCAGTGGCCGGCCGCGCAGCTGAAGGCTGAGCCGGGTGCGGTAGATCGCGACGGGGCGCCCGGTGAGCCGCGCCGGGGTCCGGTCGTCTTCGGCGGACGGGGCGACGATGGTCTCCAGCGTCTGGTCGATGGTGGCCAGCAGCGCCGCATACCGGCCGGGCGGGCCGACCAGTTCCCGGACGAACGGGGCGAGGTGGGGATGCTGTTGTTCGAACGCCGGATCGTCTTCGCGCCGGTAGGGCGAGCCGGGCAACGGAGTGAACTCCACAGCCTCCTCGCCTGCCGTCCCGCGGATGATCCGGAGCTCACCGACCGGGTCGCCGTCGGGGCCGTAGATGAGCAGGTTGTCGTCGAGGTGGTTGATCAGCAGCCAGCCGGTGAGCGGCGAGTCCGGCCCGGCGGGCGCGGCCCGGCCCGCGAGCAGCGCCGTGTCGTCCTGTCCGCGGGCGAGCTCCAGCCGGACCCGGGCCTCATGCAGCAGCCGGGGCGGCAGCTGGATGAACCGCTGGGAGTTCTCGATGTCGTCCGCGAGCTTTCGGGTCGGGGTCATGCTGGTCGCCGGCAGCGGCGGGAACGTCTTGAACCGGTCCGGGGTGCTGGTGATGACCGCGCAGCGGCCGAACCGGTCGATGATGCGCAGGTCCCGGAAGTAGAACTGGCCCGCGCGGACCGGCTGGAAGCGGGAGTGGGAGTCGTCGCCGGGTGCGCCGGGGTCGGCGACGTGCCCGGCGTCGCCGGTGAGCCGCACGGTGTCCTCAGGGATGCGGGCGCGCACCCCGGTGTCGCGCATCAGCAGATGGTCGTTGAAGCCGTCGAGGGTCTGCGAGAGCAGGTCCATCGCGCCGTAGTCGGCGCGCAGGGTGCGCAATGCCCCGGCGTCGTCGGCCGCGTAGGTCTGAAGCAGCCGGTCGATCTGGGAGGAGACGACGTAGGGCGCGGCCGGGGTGACGAACGCCCGGCCAGCGAACGGCAGCCAGGTCGGCCCGGTGTAGCCGTCGCCGGGGTCGGCGCCGGTGCCGAGCCACTCATAGGCGTCGTCTTTGAATGCCCAGTTCGCCTGGCCGTCGCTCATGTACGGCACCGCGTGATAGCGCAGGTCCCATTGGACGTACATGGGCAGCCACGGCTGCTTCCAGACGGCGGTGTACTCGGCGATCGTACCGGTCACCAAGCTCGGATCCGCCAGGGCGACCGCGAGCGCCGATCGCCCCGAGCCGTCGTCAGCGGGGGTGATCGCGGCCAGGTCGAGCAGCGTGAACTCGCGCAACAGCGCGGCGACCGGCCCGGCCAGCTCGCCCAGGTCCAGCGGCGCGCTGTGCCCGTTGAGCGTCACCGGCGGGCGCGCCGCCTCCCGGCTCGCGCGCGCCGGGACGGCCTGGATGAGGCCGAGCGGCGGCGGCTGCGGCGCCGCGACCGGTACGCCGTTGATCACGATGGATTCGACCAGGGTGGATTCCAGCCGGCAGGGCAGCGGGTCGTCCGGAGCGCGGGTGAGCGGCTGGTTCACCCCGCCCCCCGCGATGACCATGGCGGGGTCGGTGGTGCGGTAGTAGGACTCCCGGGCGGCGCGGCGCAACTCCAGGGTCGCCGGCAGGCCGCGGTCGGCGGCGTAGCGGGCGATCTGCGGCTCCAGCTCCTCCGGCGTCGTGGCGTGCGGGAGCTTCTTGTCTTCGAGGATCCGCCGCATGCTTGCCGCCGCCGTCACGGCCCGGTGCGCCAGGGTGCCGGGCGTGGCCTCCTGAAGCTGCTGCTCGGCCGCCTCGGTGAAGCCGGCCGGCCGGTTGGGTAGGTCCTTCATCCACCACAGGGTGCGCAGCCGTTCCTGCAGGTGATCCAGCTCCAGTGCGTGCGCTTCGAACTCGGCCTGGTCGGCGTTCAGCTCATCCAGCCAGACCGGCTGGGCGGGGGCGGCGCGCGCCGGCTGCGGCCCGTCGGTGCCGCGGGGGACGACCAGCCAGGTGTAGCCGCCGGCGCGGGAGGAGAACCAGGCGTGCTTGGTGACATCGTCGGCGTCGACGTCCCCGTCGCCCTCGTCCAGCCGGTCGATGGTCCCGCTGTACAGGGCGCTCAGCAGCTCGCCAGTCCGGGCCGAGCGGGTCTGGTGGGCGGCCAGTTTCTCCAGCGCGTCCGCTGTGCTGTGCCCGAACGCGACCTTCATGCCATCGTGGCCGGGCCGGGCGGAGACAGGCGCCTCGAGGGCGTAGTACTCCCACGGGATGCCCAGCGCGGTCCCGGCATACACCGAGCGTTGCGGAGCGGGGATGGGCGGGTCGTCGGTGAGGCCGGGCAGGTGCCAGCCGAGGCCCGCCAGCACGCCCGCCAGGCCGGGTGCGTCCGGCGGGATCAGCCCGGGGATGTCGGCGGCCTTGCTCAGGATGTCGATGTCGTCGGCGGAATACCAGCCGACGACCAGATAGCCGAGCGCGGTGGTGGCGGGCTGGTTGTGCCCGTAGCCGACCAGGTCGCTCAAGTCGTCGTGGAAGGAGAACACATCCTGCTGGTAGGGCTGGAAGGCGGCGAAGCCGAGCACGCCCGGGCCCACCGCGGTCAGGAACGGCTCGACCGGCTCCGGCTCGATCCACGGCCCCTCGCGCAGGTCGTGGACGCGGCCCAGGAAGTCGACCCGTAGCCCGCCGGTGTCGGAGTCGGGGTCGGGCGAGGGGAACTGCACCGTGCCCCAGTGCTCGCCGCCGTGGGCCAACTCCAGATAGTCGCTGTGCACCAGCCAGGCCGCGGCCCGCCGCTGCCCCTCGCCGGGGAACCCGCCGGGCACGGTGTAGTGCCGCACCACCAGCCACCGGTTCGGCACCAGAGGGAACGTCGTCTCCTGGGTGTCGGGATCGTAGTGACCGGACGTCAGCGCCTCCGGCAGCTGCCACTGCACGTACACGCCATCGCCGAAGTCGTCGGTGTGGCCGGGCGGCGGCTCGGCGGCCTGCTTGTCCTCGCCGAGCATCGCGTCGAAGTTGAGCGCCCAGCGCTGGAAGCTCTCCTGCTGGCGCACCGGGTCGTTGACGACCAGCGCGTGAACCTGGACAGCAACGATCAGGTCGGTGTCAGACATCACAGGCTCCCATCGGAGAGGGGACGCAGTTCCTGAACCAGCGGCGCGTTCACCAGCTGGAGGGCGAACTCGCCCGGAGCGAGGTCGGGCCGGTCGAAGGCCGCCGCCAGGCCCGGCACGAACCCATCGGTGCCGCGCAGCCGCAGCACGTCCGGGATCTGCCCGGCGGGGCGGGGCCGCAGGTATCGGGTGAACACGGTGTCGCCATCGTCATCGGCGCCGTCGCCGCGTTCGGGGAAGGTCTCTCCTTCGAGCGGTGTGCCGAGCGGGGGCCGGCCGGTGCCGCCGAGGCTGCGCAGGCCGATCACGTCGCCCTGGTCGAGGCCGAAGTGGATGCCCTGGCCGGGTTCGCGGATCTCGAGGCGGTCCGGGACGGCGTCGAACAGGCACAGCAGCACGTCGTCGGCGAGCCGTTCGCGGCGCAGCTCGGCGGGCTGCGCGCCCTCCGCGCCGTCGGTGCCGCCGGCGAATGCGAAGATCGGGAAGTCGGGCCAGGCCCGGACCAGTGTGGAGTAGATCAGCAGCCCGGCGGCGGGCAGGGCCGCATTGCGCCGCCGCCCCACGGCGCTGCGAATCTGCGCATCGAGCGCGAGGTCTTGGGAGGTGTGCAGGCCGACGTCGGCCGCGCCCGCCAACATCGCCCGCACCCAGGCCGGGTCGATCCGGAACATGCGCAGCGATTCGGGCGGCAACATCCGCGCATCCGGCACCAGGTAGGCGAACGGGACACCGGCCAAACGGCTGAGCCCCTCCAGCCACTCCGGCATCGAGCCGACGTGCTCCTCGGCCGCCTCGCGCAGCGCTGAGACGCTTCGCTCGTCGGCGAGGATCGCCTGCGTCGTCAGCCGCCCGGACCGGCGGCGCGGCCGGAGCGGCAGCGGCTCCTCCGCCTGCGGGGCGGCCAGCGCCTCGGCAAGCGCCTGCCCGCCCGCCGCCTCGGCCAGCTCCCGCAGCGCCCGCAGGCTCCGCCCGGTCTCCAGCGAACGCCCGGCCCGCGTGAGGTCGGCGGCGACCTTGCGCAGCACCGCGGCCCGGTTGGCGATCTCGCGGCGGGCCCGCGCCAGCTGCGCCGCGTAGTCCGGATCGGCCAGAGCGAGGGTGCGGCCGAGCGTCCACGCAGCGGCGTAGCTGACGTCGAACAGGCCGTGTTCTTCTTCGTAGATCAGGGCGTGGTCGGCCGTCGTGTGCCCGGGCGCGAGACCGGGATCCGGCACCTGCGGCGCGGTGACCGGGGTGAACGGTCCCCGGTACCAGGCGTAGGTCGCCTCGCCCGACAGCGTCCGAAACGGCACCGGCGCATACCCCAGCCTCAGCCGTTCTCGCGCATACGCCTCGGCCGCCTCCGGTTCGCCCTCCGGCGCGGGGACGTTGACGCGCAAAGCGAGGTTCTCGCGGTCGGTGCGGCTGGGGGCGACCAGGTTCGTGATCAGGCCGGGGATGTCCAGGACGCTGTCGGGGGCGTGGTGGAACGACCACGACCACAGGGCGCACAGCCGCACAGCGTCGTGGCCGGTGGGCGGGTTCGGCGCGGCGTGTGGCTCATAGCCCTCCAGCGACACCAGGTGGACGGCGTAGCGGCCGGGCACGCGGGCGAACCGGTTCGCGGTGATCACCGCATAACGGCCCTCGACGATGTCCTCGCCGCCCTGGCGGCGGGTCGGGACGTTCACGTCGCGCACGTGCGCCAGGTAGTACAGCTCGTCCTGGTAGGGGACGACCGCGCGAAACACCCCGGCTGGCACGTCGATCGTCTCGCACTTGCTGCTCAGCACCTCCGGGGTGAGGGAGGGACCGCCCAGATTCGGGCCGATCACCCCCGCCTCGGCGGGGTCGATCAGGTCGGCGACGGTGCGGCGGGCGCTCTGGCCCATCGCGCTCTCGTCGCCGGGCAGCTCACCCTCGGCGAACACCAGCAGCGCCAGCCAGGGCGCGTGCTCGCGTGCCCGGGTGCCGGTCAGCTCCCGCTCCCACGGCAGGACAGCGCGACTCAGCGTGATGTGCGGCAGCACGGTGCCGTAGCGGCCGGCGCTGCCCGCCGGAGGGTAGAGGGCGTGCACGGACGCGCTTTTCAGCACGAACCGGACCGGGCGGATCTCGAACCGCTGCGCAGACTCCGGCAGCGCTTCTTCGCCGGTGTCGATGCGCTCGCCGTTTTCCTTGTACAGCTCCTGCCGGGCGCGCACGGTGTAGATCCCGGCCGTGGCGTGCGGGGTGAAGTGGTCGTTGAAGGTGACGTGCAGTTCGGGGGAGTTGTCCTCAGGCATGGATTTCACCTCGCGGAGGCCGGGGCGTCGGTGATGAGCGGCGAGCTGGTCATGCTGCGGCCGACCAGTTCGGCGTAGTGGCCGAGCAGGCCGTCGGTGTCCTTACCCGGGGCCGCCCCGAGCCGGGCCAATGCATCGTGGACGGCGGTGCGCCGCTGCGCGGTCGCCTCCGCCGCGAGCGTGCGGGCGATCGTAGTGATGCTGGCCTCGTCCGGGCGCGGGGCCGGGCCGGCGACCGCACCGTCCCGTAGCGGCATGTCGCCGTCTTCCAGCGGCTCGTATTTGAACACGCGGGAGCTGATGGGGCCGACGCCCGCGCCCAGCTCGGGCGGCGAGACCGTGAAGCGC
Organism: Streptosporangium amethystogenes subsp. fukuiense; assembly: GCF_042665875.1. Taxonomy (NCBI): domain Bacteria; kingdom Bacillati; phylum Actinomycetota; class Actinomycetes; order Streptosporangiales; family Streptosporangiaceae; genus Streptosporangium; species Streptosporangium amethystogenes. The sequence continues at coordinate 28,818 of NZ_JBHTEE010000001.1, forward strand.
ACGCCGCTGAGGCGGCCCGGCTCCAGGCCCGGCTCGGTCGCCGCGTCGCCTGGTTTGTCGAGCACCCGCCCCCACATCGACCGGGGCACGTCGCGGTAGATCTTCTCCAGGAGCCAGTCGTTGGCGCCGGGGTCGAATTCGGTCTCGGCGCCGTTCTCGAACCGGGTGAGGGTCACGATGTGTTTGGAGGTGACGTTCGTCAGCCGCATCGGGCGGATGGTCACCGTCGGCCCGGTGGCGTAGACCTCGCCGTTGATCGAGATCTCCGAGGAGGGCATGACCGCCTCGGTCTCGAAGACGAACCCGTCGGTGGAGACCAGCAGCGGGGCTTCGCGGGCGGTGCGCGCCTCGCTCTCGTCCTTGTCCACATCCGGCTGCAGGCCCTTGACGGGGGTAGTGCGCAGCGGCGACGGCAGCTGCACCTGGAACTCGCTCCACGGCACCGGCGGCGCCCCGGCCCGGCCCGCGCCGAAGTCGAAGCTGAATCCGATGAACCAGACCTTCACCGAGACCCGGCCGCCGGTCGGCGGCGTCCAGAACTGCAGAGTGATGCCGACCTCGATGGACACCCGCACCTTGACGAACCAGACCTTGATGGTGGCGGCGACGCCGATCGAGATGCCCAGCGCCAGGTCGAGGTAGAACGGCCGCCACTGGATCAGCGCGTCCACGTGCGCGGTGAACCAGGCGCTCAGCACGCCTTTTTCGTACCGGGCGGCGAGCGCGGCGCCGAACATGATCGCGCCCGGGGTGAGCGCGGTGTATCCGGACGCCTGCACCACGACCCGGCTGCACGGCAGCCACCGGAACCCCAGCCGCGCCGGGTTCGGGTAGTACGCGGGCTTGATCGCGTTGAACTGCGGGTGGTAGCCGCCGAGAGTGATCACGAAGTCGCCGCCGCGGCCGCCGCCGGTCCACACGCAAAACGCCAGGCCGCCGGTCAGCTCGGCCGACTGGGTGAAGACGAACGAGCCGGGGCCGACGGCGGCCTCCAGGCTGAGCTTGTGCTCCTCCGACAGGAACGCCAGCCGCAGGTCGATGTTGAGCTGGGCGTGCACCTTTTTGGAGGCGTCGGCGTTCTTCGGCAGCGTGATCGAGGTGCGGCCCAGCAGCATCACGTTCAGCCGGTTGCCGAACTCGATCACCGCCAGCGCGCGGGTCTCGATGAACCGGAACGAGGTGAACGTCAGCCCGGCCGCGATCCAATACGAGCCCGCCTCCGGCCGCACCCAGCCGGTCCTGCTGGTCAGGTCGTTGAGCACCTCCAGCGGTTCGGGCGGCGGGGGCGGCGGCTCGCCGGGGACCTTCGGCGCCTCCTCCAGCCGGGCCAGCAGCGGGAAGCTGGGAAGCTGGGCCACCTCCGGCGGGCGCATCCTGCTGTTGACGCCGAATCCGGCCGCCAGCCCGGTCACGGTGAACGGCGGCGGCCCGAACAGCGACGCGCCCGAGGTCAGCAGCGCTTCCGCGTACAGGAAGATCATCTGGTGGCCGTCGGCCGTGCGTGACCAGGCTCCGGCCCCCATGACCGACAGCGCCGGCGTCTCCACCCGCACCAGCCCGGCCAGCCCGTAGGAGATCGCGTCATCGCCGAGGCCGGTGTAGCGCAGCGCCGCGTTGATCGTCAGCGGCGGCGTGTCACGGCGGATGCTGAGCGCGGCCCCGATCAGCTCGGGTCTGGGCACGAACCCCTTCGCCGTCAGCGGGATCATGAAGCCCAGCCCGTCGAGCTGCAACACCTGCCCGCCGACCTTCAGCTCGGCCACCAGCAGCACCCGCAGGTAGTCCTTGGCCTTGTCCCGGCCGCGCTTGACCCCAAAGATCGTCAGCGGCCCGAAGGACTTCGGCAGCCCGGGGAAGGAGATCTCCTCCTCCTCCTCCTTCGCCTCGTCATCGTCGTCCTTGTCCTTGTCCAGCCAGATCGACAGGGCGGGCATCTCGCCGCCCCCCAGCTGCCAGGTGATCGCGGCGGCGAAGTACTTCGGCCACACATCGGCGCTCATCGCGTTCGGCACCGGGAAGCGCGCCGCCACACCGTAGCCGGCGAGCAGGCCGTTGAGCTGGTTGACCTCGCCCACGTTCAGCGTCCGGTCCAGGCAGAGGATCTTGAGGCTGGGGAAGACGATCGCGCCCTTGGGCACCACCTCCCCCACCAGGGCCAGGCTCGAGCCGTCGAAGCGCAGCTGCACATCCAGCAGCAGCCCGATGGCACCCGAGCCGCCGACTCGTTTCGTCTGGATGAACACCGCGTCCACCGGGCTGCCTTGGGCCGGATCGTCATACCCCGGGGACCGCGCGGTGACCAGCCGTTCCCCGGCAGGCAGGTTCTGGTATTGGTGGACGTTTTCCAGGATCGGCACCAGCGCGGCCGGCAACTCGATCGGCTCCCCGAAGAACTCGTTGATCAGCTCGACGAGCGACATGCGCTCAGGCAGGGACATCAGGCTCTCCTTTTTCGCTTTTCCCGCCGATCGAGGGCCGCATGCCGCCTCGGGCAGCGCAGCGAACGAGGGGAAGGGCACGTGCGGCGACCGTCGGCGGCCAGGTCCGCGGCCCATGGCGGCTCCTGCCACCCGGCGATCGCCAAGGGCGGCGCCGAGCCGCCCAGGTCAGAACGGGGCGAAGATCGCCCAGAACACACGGTCTCCGGGCAGAGAAATGGAAGCGACCTTCTGGCGCGCCTCGACATCGATCACGGCAAGCGAGTACCCGGAATCCTCGGACACCTCGGCGACGTAGGCGAACGCGCCGCCGTGACTGAGGGAGAGGCCCGAGCCGGTGCCGCGCCCGCCGGTCGCCTCGATCGGAATGCGGTCTTGCAGCTGATGTGTGGCCGGGTCGGCGACCAGGACACCCTCACCGTCCGCGTTGGGCAGGCAGAGCAGGGTGCTGCCGTCCGGAGTGAGCGCGAGCTCCCTGGAGGCGGGCAGAACGCCCTGAAGGAGGATCTCTCCGGTGCGCGTGCTGAATGCCAGTGTGCGCCCGCCGGCGGCGGTGTGGGCGACCAAGCCGTCCGGGGAGAGCGCCAGGTCGTTAGGCGCGGTCTGTCCGGACAGTGGGAAGAGCTGGCGGACCAGCTTCTGCTCCAGATCGACCTCGGCCACCATCGGGCCGCGGCCCATCACCCCCCCGCTGATGTAGACGAACCGCCCATCCCGGTGCGGCGCGATCCGGTACGGCCCTCCGAGGACAACCGGTGCCCGGCTGGAGTTCTCCGTCGTCGTGGCCCCGGCGAAAACCGTTGCCTTGAGCTCGATCCGGCTTACCTCGTTGAACGTGCCGACCTGCACCGTCTCCAGATAGTTGGAGTAGGAGGAGTCGCCGTTCTGTTGCCAGGAGGTGAAGTGGTAGTGCGTCCCGTCGGGGCTGTAGGCGTTGGCTGGGTCATACGAGATCAGCCGGGGGAAGGTCGCCACGACCTGATGGTTCGCTGCGTCCACGCAGACGTAGCCGGACATGGTTGCCACGTAGAGGAACCGGCCGTCCGGGGTGGGGCTGATGCTCCGGGTGACGTTGAGGGGCATGTCGAGCGTCCCGGTCACGGTGCGCGTCGCAAGGTCCACCACAGCCGCTGATATGGGGTCGCCAGATTCCCCTATTCTCTGCACCACGTACACGCGGCCGGGGCTGAAGGTGCGCCGCAGCCCCGGCCAGCTGCCCTCGTCGACCGGGGCCGCGGCCGTCTCGACGGTCCGGGTGCTCAACGCGACCCGCACGAACTGTGAGCCCTTGAAGAAGAAGGCCTTACCCGTCACGGGGTTGACGGCGGCGGCGCTGATCCCGTTGACGAAGGCGGGGGCCTTGGCGCTCAGCCCCTGCCAGGTGTCGGCCAGTGACATGGTCTCCACCGGCATCTCCGAGCGCAGGTCGTAGCGCACGCACTGGCCGCCCTTGAAGAAGTAGGCCTCTCCGGCGGTGGCCGCCGGCAGCGCCGCGTCGATCCCGGCGCGGAATGCGGCCGGCAGTCCCGGGTACTGGCCGTCGATCGAGCCGACCTGGCCGACCGACCCGTCCACCGGGTGCAGCCGCAGGCACTGGCTCCCGCGAAACACCATCGTCCACGGGTCGTCCGCGGGCGTGGCGAGCGCGGCGTCGAATCCGCCGGTGAAGGCCGCCGGGAGCGCCGGCCACCGTTTCCCCAGCAAGGGAGCGTAGTGATCGAGCATCCGCTCTTCGGCCCACCCGAAGCGGGCCGCCTGCCCGCCCTGGACCACGAACCCGACCTTGGCGCCGGAGTCTGTTACCGAGAAAAACGCGTCCACCAATTCCGCGGGCACAGAAATCCTTTCGCTGGAAAGAATCGAAAGAGCGGGAAATCCTTTATCGACTATGAAAGGCGCCGTGACCACTGTCAATACTAGAGATGAAGGTGGGGAATTAGATCAGCAAATGTCATTTATAGCCGCAAAATGGCTGCGTATCCTTTATGTCGAAGTGGTGAGGTATCCGAAAAGCGAAGAATTGACCGCCGAAAATCGAGCTTGATGCGAGGCCGCACGCCCTGAGCAGGCCGGGCGCCAGGGCTGGAGGATCGCCCACCAGGGGACCGCCTTCGCCGGCGCGTCCAAGGTCAAGATCGAACGCTACCGCTATCGCGGCGGCAACATTCCGACCCCCTGGTCCTCCGAACCCGCGGGAACCTGACCAGCGGGCAAGGCACGTGGAGCGCCCGGTGCGTGGAGACGCGCACGCCGGGTGCGGCGGGTGGGCCGGGGAAACCCACCGTGAGTAATCACGGCAGGGCGCCCCGGTCCGACCCAACCCGACACCCCGAATGGCGGCGCTCCCCCGAGGTCGCGGGTTCGGCCCGTCCCGACGAGCGCGCCGTCGACGTCGACGCGTGGAAGCGCGCCGCGCAGCTGGTCGACGCCGTCCGCGTGCAGCTGCAGCACACCGCGCCCGGTAACGTCGCCGCCTGGCGGAGCAGTTGCCGGGGCGCGGGCAGGCCAGGGCCAAGTGCGGCGCCGACAGATCGCTTGGTCTGGTAGGCCTAAGCCCCACGCGGCCACGTTCGCACTCGCACATTGGCCCGCGGCGAGGTGCTCGTCGCGCATCCTGACGTGGGCTTCCCAAGACGGTACCGGCGCTGCTGGGTCGTACAGGTCAGGATGTAGCCCAACCGGTGCTTACCGTGCCGGTCCCCCTCGCTCCGTGTAGCGGAGGGCGGCCTCGACGGTGAGGCCGAACAGGTCGCAGATTCTGCGTACGTCACCGGTGGCGATCGCCTCGTCGAGGATGCGATCCTCTCGAATGGCTTGAGGGGATATCCCGATGATCTCATTGATCCACGTATGGCTGACCGGGCCCGTGCGGATGGCGGTGTCGGTGGTGATGAACAGATGAGGGTTGGCGGTGCGTGGCCAGCGCTGGTTGCGGTGATCCAGCCAGGCCACCAGGCGTGTTCGCACCTCGGGTGCCAGAGGGATCACCCGGCCGTCGATGTGCAGCCGGCCATCAAGGAGATCGGTCAGCTGCAGCTGACGCAGCTGACGTGAGCGCAGGGCGTGGAAGGCTTGCAGAGACGCGAGCGCGGCGCGGGCCGGATTGCTGGAGTGGATCGCGGCGCGGAGCGCGTCGAGGTCGACCGGCAGGGGGATGGTGGGCGTCGGTGGGCCAGTCTGAATCCGGGCGGTGGGGTTGGTGAAGACGAGCTTGTGTTCCTTGAGCACCGTGAAGATCGAGCGAATGCCCTGCACAGCACCGACCCGGGGCGACCCACTGGCGGGCAGCACCGCCAGGACGTCGTCTCTGCTGATCTCCCGGAGCGAGGTGTGCTGGTCGGCCCACCGGCGCAGGGCAGGCAGCGCCCTGGAGAGTTTCATCCTGATGGTGCCCTCGCGGCGAGGCCGTCGCCGCGGTGGCTTCGTGCTGCCATGACGCATCACCTCGAACCAGACGCGCAGTTCTTCCTGCATCGGGCCGGGTAAGCCAGCGATCTTCGTGTCGAACCAGTTGACGATCGCTGGAATCCGGTCGTCGTCGAGCATGCCCGCGAGCTCGACGATCTCGATCGTGCGGGCGACCTGGAACGCGCTGGGGACTTGGCCCAGGAGCAGGATGTCGCTGGCCTTGATCCGTGCGCCGGGTGTTTCCTGAAGAGTCAGGACGATGCGCAGGCCGCGGCGGACATTGCGGCAGGTGGCAGGGGTCCAGCCGTACCGTTCGGCGTGCTCGGCGACGAAGTGCTCGAAGGCCTCGGCCAGGGCCACGTCCGGTGGGGACGGAAGGCCGGCGTGAAGACCGGCGGCCAGATCGCGGGGCGGGTCGATCAAGGTGAGCTGGCGGTGGTCGACGGGACGGATCGGCGACAGGCCGGGCTGAGGTGGGCGCGGGGGCGGCGAACGGCGCGTGGTGCTGAGCCGCAGGCGCTGGTCAGCGTTTGCGAGAAAGAGCTGCTGACCGCCCTGGTTGGCCGCCTTCACGGCCAGGGGGATGGCCTTCTTGCGCACCAACGGGGCCTGGCAACGACACAGCCTGCAGATCATCATGGTTGTGTGCAGGTAGGCGACGGACCCACACAATTGGCACGCCCCTTGGCGGGGGTAGGCCTTTCGCCAGGCGCGGCAGGCCAGACAAATCCCGCTGCTGCTCCGTAGCAGGCCCCAGGCGTTGCAGTCTGGGCAGGAGTCGGGAAGTGCCGGTGCCAAGGGGTGGCACCGTTGGCAGAGACCAGCGGTGTAATAGTCCGCAGAGCCACATTTGCGACACGGTGGCGGCGGCCGTCGGTGCACCGGCCGGCAGTCGAAGCAGTACTTCGCCGAGTAGGTACTGACCGGTTTGACCTGGCAACCCGGGCACATCCTCGGCGCGGTCACGCTGGAGGCACTGTTCGGTTACGGCCAAGGCGAGGTGCCACTGGTGAGGCGCCGGTAGCGGTTTCGGCCTGGCGGGGCCGCCGCGCGTGGACCTTCTCCGGCTCGCAGATCAACAGGTCTGTTGGCGCGCATTCCAAGACCGAGCAGATCACGTCCAGATCGTCGAGCCGGATTGTGGTCGGCGTTCCGGTCCACAGCGCCGACATCTTCCCCGCGCTGATCTCCAGTCCTGCTTCGGCGAGCAGGCGCCGAAGTTCGGTCGACTTCCAGATGCCGCGCTCGGCGGCCTTCATCCGCATATTCCAGCGCATGGTGTCGTCACCCTCCCCTGGGGCCGAGCCGGCCGGCGACGCGCTGGTTGGCTGTTGCCCAGGCTCGCTCGATATGGTCGGCGTGGACGTGGATGTACTGGGTCGTGGTCGATAGCCATTCATGGCCAAGGACTTCCTGGATGGCCTTGAGGTCCATGCCCTGCTCGTAAAAGTGCGAGGCGCAGAAATGCCGCAGGACGTGTGGGGTGATCCTGCCGCTCCAGGACGGCAAGAACGCCTGGACCGCAGCCGTCAGCCCGTTTCGCAGGGTGTCGTCGCCGGCTCTCCTGTTGCGGCCAGTATGGGTGTCGCGCCGCTCGCTAGGCAGCAGCGGGGCATCGAGGTCACTCCAGTCGTCGCCGAACTGGTGTCGCACATCGGTCAGCCACCAGTTGATCAAGATGTCCACGGAGTTGATGGCGGGGACGAGCCGGGGCTTGGGCCCGCGGCCGCGGCTTCCCTTACCGAAGCGGACATGAAGCTTGCCGACCTCGCCGAGGTCTGGCCGCCAGTCTCGGATGTCAAGCTTCACCGTCTCGGTGATCCGCAATCCCACCCGGCGCCACAGTGACGCGGCGAAGTAGTCACGAGCAGCGGGAAGGTACTTACGGGCTCCGGGCAGCGACTCCCGCCAGGCGGCGAACATCGCCTCGACCTCGCTGCTGGGTGGCGGGATCCGCGGGGTTCCGTAGTCGGCCTTGGCCGGCCGGTTGAACTCGTCGATGGGGCTGGCAGAGCACGTGCCCGGTCAGGGCGTGCACGTCGCCCTGGTAGCGGATGATCAGGAAGTCGAAGAACTGCGCGATCGTCCAGGCCTTGTGCTGGACGGTGCTCTTGGCCCTGCCGAGCTTCCGCTGAGCTGTCAGAAACCGATCGGCGTCCTCCGGGCCGGCCGTCCATACCGGGCCACTCAGAAACCGGACGAACTCGAAGATCGCCTGCCTATCATCGGTGATCGAATCGTCGCTCATTCCAGCGCAGACGCAAGCCAGTAAGTACTGGTCGACGAGCTCCTGCTCGTAGTCCTCGAAGTCCTGCGAGCTCGTTAGACGCCTAGGAGTAGCCAGTGATCGCACCACACCAAGGCTCATCGGCACACCCCAGCTCACTGCCTCCGACCGGACACCTCAATTGCTGGCAATGCTTCAGGAATCCCGACGGAGCGTCAAGCGGTTCACTACTCTCGGTATGGCACTCCTACCATGGTGTGCAGGCTCAGGCTCAGAACGAACTCGCGGGAGTTCCTACAGATCCCCTGGCGTGAGAGGTACCGGCCGGGCCGGGCCCGCGGTGGCCTTCGAGGGCAGGGTGGTTTCGCGGGGATTGTCGGAGCGTTCTGATAGACGTGGCCCATGGGTGTGAGTGTTGGTGAATTCCTGGAGATGCTCGACAGGCTTCCCGAGGTGCAGCAGAGCGACTCCGGCAGCTGGACCTCGCTGAAGGTCCGAGGCAAGGGTTTCGGCTACCTGTGGGGAGACACGGAGACCGTGGGTCTCAAGGCGACGATCGACGAGCAGATCGCGCTGGTGGCGGAGCGGCCGGAGGTGTTCGAGGTCCAGTTCACCGCGGGCCGGTTCGGCTGGGTCGTGGTGCACCTCGCGAAGATCGATCCGGATGAGCTGTTCGAGCTGGTCACCGAGGCGTGGTGCCTGACGGCCCCCAAGCGGCTGGTCGACGCGCACGAGGCCGGGCGGTAGTCCTGCGACATGCCGGGGGCCGGTTCGTGATCATGTCGTGACGTTCCTCGGCGGAAGTACCGGTCCACACCGGCCCGGGGCGCCGCATGTTCGTGACCCGCGCCGAGGAACGCGGCAGTGCCTCGCGAGCCGCCCGCGGTCCTGTCAGTTGTCGATCCCCGCCCCGCCTCTGTTGCCGGGAGCCCTGTTGTCGCTGATGCCGCCGCCGATGCCGACACCGCCATCGCCACCGCCGATGATGCCGTGGTGACCGCGCCGGGCGCGGCACCTCTCGGGGTGCCTGTGCTCGCGGCAGGGCTTCTGGGCGGAGCCGAGAGTGGGCGAGGCGTTCGAGGCCGCGGTGTCCGCGACGGCGGACGGAGCCGGCGTCGTCATGGGTGCGAGGAGGGCGGAGGCCGTCATCGCACCGGCTACGAGAGCGTTCCTGACCTTGGTCATCACATCTCCTCGCGGGCGGAGATCTCGAACTCCGGCTCTGGCGGAAAGCGCGGCACGGTGTCCGGCGGTGTGCCGGGCCGGCCGGTCGGCACGGCAGGGAACCTGCTCCCACGGTAGGCGAAGGGACCCGAGGTGGTCGGCCACAGGATTTCAAAACCTTGGGGCGGTCCGATGACCCGCCGGTAGCAAACAGGACGCGGAGGGCTTGCCGCCCGGAGTTGATCCTGCGGACAAATGAGTTACTTCGATGTAATATGCGATTCGCCGTAGTTACTCGCTAGTAGCATCGTTGCCGACGCAAGTTCCTGCCGGTCTTCGACGTCAGAAAGGCGCTCATGTTCGGCGGCTCGCTCGTCGTGGGCGCGGCTGCCGATCCCGGCCGGGCCAGGTGTGCATGAGCGACAACCGCGAAAGGAATCAGGCATGCCCACGCTCGACCGCCAGGACGACGTCTTCATCCTCGACATCGGGGACACCGAGAACCGTTTCCACCCCGACTGGATCGCCTCCGTCAACGCCGCGCTGGACGAGGTGGAGAAGGCGGAGGGCCCCCGTGCCCTGGTGACCGTCGCGACCGGCAAGTTCTTCTCCAACGGCCTGGACCTGGACTGGCTGTTCGCCCACGCCGACCTGCACCGGGACTACGTGGTCAGCGTTCACGAGCTCCTGGCACGGGTGCTGACCCTGCCGATGGTCACCGTGGCCGCCCTGCAGGGGCACACCTTCGCGGCCGGCGCGATGTTCTCCCTGGCCCACGACTTCCGGGTGATGCGCGCCGACCGGGGCTACTGGTGCCTGCCGGAAGCCGACATCAACATCCCGTTCACTCCGGGCATGTCCGCGCTGATCCAGGCTCGGCTGGCCCCGCAGACCGCGCACGAGGCGATGACCACCGCGCGCCGCTACGGCGGCCATGACGCCCTGGCCGCCGCCGTCGTCGACCGCGCGGTGGACGAGGACGCCGTGCGGCAGACCGCCATGGAGATCGCTCGCGCCCAGACGGCCAAGGGCGGCCCCACCCTCGGCACCATCAAGGCCCGCATGTACGGGCCCGCCCTGGAGAGGCTGCGGGAGAAGGACAACCCGCTCGGCTGAGCGGTCGAGGTCCAGGCCCGCCTGGCACGGATATCGCCGCCAGGGCGGCGGTTCTCAGCGCTTGTTCACCCGGGCGGGCCTGCGGGGACGGGTCAATGGGCACGCGTGTCCTTCAGCGGGGGACACCGGCTCCGAAGACGGTGTGTCGGGTGGACGAGGCCACGACCCGGCCCGCGACGACGACATGGCGGGGCGGTGCGTGCCGGGTCAGGGCCTCGCGGAGGGTCCGCCCCTCAAGGACGACGAGGTCTGCGGGAGCCCCGGGTTCCAGGCGGTGGGCGGGCAGGCCGACGACCCGGGCGGCGTCGACGGTCACCATGTCGTACAGCCGTTCCAGGGCGGCGTCGGTGCGGGCGTCGAGCAGGTGCGCGGCCAGGAACGCCACCTCCAGGAGGTTGTGCCGCCCGAACGGGTAGTAGGCGTCCTCGACGTCGTCCTGCCCCAGTGCGACCGGAACCCCGGCGCGGGCCAGCTCGAAGACCGGTAGATGGAGCGGTCCCGTGTGCGGGTCGCTGACGAAACCGAGCCCCGCCGCACGACACAGTCCGGCCAGGCGCCGCAGGTACGGCTCGGGATAGAGGGCCATCGCCCGCGCGTGCTGGGCGCTGCCGCGCCCGATCATGTTCCGCTCCAGCAACTCCCGCGCGAGCATCTCGGTCGTCCGCAGCCCCGGGTCTCCGGCGTCGTCGACCAGCATGGCGACGCGCAGCCCGTGCCGCCGTGCGAGATCGACCATGCGCCGTACGTGCTCGGCGGCGTCGGCGTCGGTCCACTCGATCCACGGGATGCCGCCCACCACGTCGGCGCCGAGCCGTACGGCCTCGGCGACCAGTTCCTCGGTGCCGGGCTCGCGGAGCAGGCCGTCCTGCGGGAACGCCACCACCCGCACGTCGACCACGCCGCGGAACTCCTCGCGCAGCGCCAGCAGCGCCTCCACCCCGGTCAGCCCCGCTGCCGGATCGATGTCGGCGAAGGCCTGCACGGCCCGGACGCCGTGCCGCACGGACTCGACCAGTACCGGCCGGGCCCGTTCCAGGACGGCCTCCCGCGTCTGACCGGCCTTGACGGCGGCGGCCGTCTCGATGGCTCCCATCGCGGCCCCCATGGCGCGGCCGGTGTACTCCGACAGTGCGGCGGGGCCGGCCGCGTCGAGGGTGTGTGCCTTGCACAGGTGCAGGTGGGCGTCCACGAACGGCTCGGTGACCAGGGCGCCGTCGGCGTCGATGGTCACATCGGTCGCCGGGCCGAGGTCGGGGTCGTCCTCGGCGACGAGGCTGAGCAGCCCGCCCGTCGCCGCCAGTGACCATCTGCCGGGACGACCGCGGAGGGAGGCGTTGCGGATGAGGAGATCTGGAGTGTCCATGGGAAGCACGGTAGAAGCGCGACCACGAGACCCGTGACGGCCAGACCTGCCAAGCCGCGTACTACGAGCGGCTACCCGGAGTATCCGGCCGTTCACCAAAATCGATCGAAGTCCTGCGGGCTACCTGATCGTACAGTCAGCTTCTCGGTCCTGAAGGGACCGAGCTTGCAGCTCCTCGCCGTGCATGGGGTGCACGGTTCAGGCCGCGTCGTCGGCAGCGTGACTCACTGCCCTGCGACCGATGTTGATCGCAGCGTTGTGGTCGGCGGGGCCGGCGAACCCGCAGCCGAGGCTTTGAAGTCGTCCCGGCTGGGACGGTTGCGCTTGTCGCGGTGCCCGCACCGATGACAGGTGCGGGAGGTGTTACGGGGATCGACCAGACGCACGGGCACACCGGCGATGGCCGCCTTGTAGGTCACGAACGTGCGCAGCTGGTGGAACGCCCACGAGTGCAGGTCGGCACGCCGAGCCTTGTGAACCGTTACCCGCTCGCGGATGCCTTCGAGGTCTTCGAGGGCGATCCCGGTCCGGGTGTCTTTGGCTTTACCGACCAGATGCTTGGAGATGACGTGATTGGTGTTACGGGCGAACCGGGACTCCTTGCGGCGACGCGCCTTGAGAAGCCGCTTGGCGGACTTGGTGCCCTTGGCCTGCAGGCGTGCCCGCAGACGGACGTTGCGCCGCCGGACGGCGCGTACACCCTTGCCGGTATGTGCCTCGCCGGTGGAGTCGGTGGCCAGGTTCACGATGCCAAGATCCACCCCCAGCCACTCGTCCGGCTCATCGCCCCGCGGTGCTTCGGGAACGTCGATGACGACGGCGAGGAAGAACATGCCGTCGCGGTAGAGGAGATCGGCCTGTCCCCGCACGGTGGCCCCGCCGGTCGTCGACCAACGGCCCTGGTAGACGACGGGGACGATGATGCGGCCGGTGAGGGTGAGGACGCTGACCGCCTCGCGGCCTTTCCAGGTGAGAATCCGCTGGTCGTAGGCGACCGCATCCAGTTCGCGGAACACCGGCCTGATCTTCTTGTCCCGCCTGTAGGCCTCGCATGCCTTGGCGATCGACCGGATGGCCATCTGCGCCGACAGGCCGAACCCGGCCCGCAGGTCGGCGTACACCAGCTTCTGCACAGCGATCTTGCCGGCGGTGTGGTGCTCAACGCCACCTCGGCGGCCCGGTTGGCGGCGGCGTTGCATGCCCGCATCGTCGCCGCCAGCGCCTCGCGCTGCTCAGCGCTCGGGGCGAGCTTCAGCATCTCCGTCACCAGCACGCAATGAGCATGACATTCAGTGCTTCTTCTGTTCCGTGTTTCCGCTACACAACTCAGAAAGAAGCCGATCGACATGACCGACCGGTCAGGGCACACTCGGGCCTGGGCGGCCCTCCCGCCCCCGTTTCCTCCCCTGCCTGAAGGCCGGAGCATCCTCGGGAGGTTCCGGTGAAGATATGGGTATGTTGACTGTTGAGATCGACTCAGACACAGAGAAGATCCTCCTCGAACTGACTTCCGAGGGCAGGTCCACCACCGATGTGATCCGCGAGGCGATCCGTATCGCAGGACGACTGCGCTGGCTGGAACAGGCCCGTGCCGATGCGGAGAGACTGGCCAACGATCCGGATGATCTGGCTGAGATCCGGGAGATCCAGCGCGAGTTCGGTGATTCGGATGCGTGGTGATGTCTACCGGATGCGTGCTGCTCGCGACACGGTCGGCCATGAACAACGCGGCGAACGTTTCGCAGTGGTGCTGCAATTGCCGGGAAATGTAGCGGATCGCTCACTTGTTCCGGAGTGGCAGATACGCCTCACATAGTGGGCGGTGAAGTTATCTGTCAGTAGGCGGGGGTCACCTCGCGGATCACCCGGCCCGCCAGGTAGAGCAGGGGCTCCACGCCCGATTCGAGACGGTTGAGAGAGTCCCAGTACTGCTGGTTCCGCTCCTTGAAGCTTTCCGGGCCGTCGTACGAGAGGACCACGATGAACTGGTTCCGCTCGTGATCCACCCAGGCGCCATGGATCTCGAACCCGAACTCACGGCGGAGCGGCGCGACCTTCGATCGCCACTTCTCCACCCATTCCTCCATCAGGCCCTCCTGGATCGTGTAGGTGCGATGCTGAAAGGTCCTGGCCATGTCGTCGCCTTCCGTGTCGGGTCGGATACGGGCCGCCTGCGATGAAGATCGTACGACTACCGGGCCGGATCACACGCTTGGCCACTCCGGCCTGGCCCGGACTCGATGCGAGGTCAGGAGCGATGAAGGCCGGGCCCGAGCGTGCGGGCTGATGTGGGACAAGGTTCGTTCTCAAGGGCCGGGCGAGTACCTGAAAGGATTGCGCTCGCGAGATCCGTGACGGGCGGACCCGCCGGGTCGACTGCCATGGAGCGACTTCCCGCGGCCTCGGGTGAGCCTTCGAAGTCCGAATCTTTGTCCCTTCGGGAAGGTGCTCCCGAATGAGTCCGTTCGTGTTCTTGTTGGTTCCGCGATCCCATGCCGCAACCGTGACACCGCCGCCAGTTTAAGACAGCCCGTCTAACCTCCGATCTTTTGGGTGCTGGCTTCCCACTTCGGCGCGTCTTTGCGCCGCGTGAGCACGATACGTTTCACGGCCACCGTTGTGGAGGATTTCCCGGCATACCATCGACTCGCTCCGGTCGATGTGCCGCGCTGTCTACTTGTTCGAGGGATTGAGGGCCGGGCATCGCGGGATCTTTTCGCGATCTTCCAATGTCAATGGACGTCGCTGTTCCCTCACGGACCACTCCTCGGCGATCGGCCGGTCGAGGCTCCCAGAAGAAGTGGCCTGATGTCTCAGCAGGTTTGACGGGTTCCGCTGTGACTGCATCGGCCGACCGTCATACGGACGCTTCGCCCTTTCTGTCCCCGGCCGGAGGGCAGACGCTCACATGCCGCTTGAACCGCACGGATGTAGTTTTCGGCAGGCAGGGCCGTCGGCCGGCATCGACCGTAGGAACCGCTGGAACATGGCCGAACGCGCTGGACGGCTCGGCCTCCGCGAGCGCCGGTCGGCCGCGGTCGGATCGATCAAGAATCGAGAAGCGCGGACCAAAAAGCTCGCGATAGCTTGACGAATGCGCCGCATCAAGACAAGCGAAACGCCTGTCCGAGCACGAGCGGCAGCGTATGTGGCCATGGAGATCAAGTCGACAAGGAGTTAATGCGATATGGCGAACAAGTATAAGATCATATACTGGTTTTCCACTCTTGGGCTCGCATCGGGATTGGTCGGTTCCGGGGTTCAGCAATTGTTGAGGACGGAAGGCGAAGGGGCGCTGGCGCCGCCCTACGCGTGGGGCATCGTGGAGCTGGGATACCCTACCTATATTCTGACGGTGCTTGGCCTGTGGAAACTCTTGGGGGTGGCGGCGATTCTTCTCCCTAAATATCCGCTACTCAAGGAGTGGGCGTATGCGGGCCTCTTCTTCCTGTTCACGGGAGGGATGTTCTCGCATATCGCCTCAGGTGATGCCTGGTATCAGCTACTTCCGGCGCTCTTTCTTTTAGCGCTCACGATAGCGTCATGGTATTTCAGGCCAGTAGACAGAAGGCTGGCTTGAGGAGCCCGTCGGGCCGCCGGCGCCGGGACCAAGTATGGTCCCGGCGCCGGCGGCCTCGCGTAATCAGGTGCCGCCTATTCGATGCAACTGAATCTGGCGGCTGTCACAGCGTGTGGTCTTCGCCTGGGACAGGGGCTGTCCAGTCAACGGCCGGCCGTTCGGTCCGGCGGACCGTTCTCTACGCCCATCCGGTCAGGCTGATGGCTGGATGCCCCGGCAGTGACCGTTGCTGAGGCGGCCCGTCTCGAAGTAGGTGGCAACTTTGGCACCGCACGTGGGATCCATCAGGGCCGATCCGTGGACGTCGTCGTCGACGGTCAGCACCGCGCCGCCGATGATCTGCTGCATGCGGGTCGTCCACTCGTAGGGGGACATGCTCTCGTAGCGGTGGCCGGACAGCTGCAACGACGTTCCGCTGTCGCGGACCTGGGTCGTGGTCACCGGCAGGGTCCAGCCTGCGCACCCGGCCACGGCGGAGAACTTGCCGAAGTCGCCGGTGAGAGGGTGGTTCTTGAGCCGCTGCTGCCACGCGGACCACGCTGAGGCGAAGTCGCGCGGGCCGGTGTCCTCATTGCAGAAGGTGGCGCGGTTCATGGTCTGGTTGAAGTCCTCCGGCGCGCCCGGAGGGATGTCGATCGGCTTGCCGGAGTAGATCTGCTTGAGTTCGTGCGGGGCGGTTGTACCCGTGACGTCCCGCAGCCCGCTCAACGCCTTGGCGGTCAGCGGCCAGTCTGGGCCGGTTTGCGCGCACAGCATGCCGACCGTCGCGCCGGCGACGGGGAAGTCGAGGTCGGTGAAGGTCCTGGGCTTGGCGTCGTAGTCGCGCCGCAGCGCCAGCAGCGCGGCCTCGGCCTTCTTACGGCTGGTGCCAAAGCCGTAGGTCTTGTCGCGCTTGGCCATCCAGCCCGCCATGCGTGAGCAGTTGCGCGCGGTGGCCTCGGCGCGCCCCTTTTCGAAGGCGAGGGTGCTGAAGTGCGGGATGGCGACGCTGTCCAGCCACATGCGGCCCACCGTGTCGGGGAACTCGCTGCGGTAGACGGCGCCCAGCCAGGTGCCCCAGGACAGGGCCAGGAAGCCGATTTTCCGTTCACCCAGCCCGGCCCGGATGCGATCCAGGTCCCTGGCGATGTTGACTGTGGTGAGCCCGCCCAGGAAGGCCGGGTCGAAGCTTGAGCAGGCGCGGTTGCCGCGCACCTGATCGTCGTAGATCTGCCTGGCTTCGCTCTCCGTCAGCGCCCCCGGCCCGCGCTTGTTGCCCTTGCCGTGACCCGCGCCGCTGTCCGGCTCGGGGCAGTCGACCTTGGTGCTGTATCCGACGCCTCGCGGGTCGAATCCGATCAGGTCATGGCGCTGGTTCAACCGCGCGTTCGCCGCGTTCATCATCACGTGGTCGATCGGCATCAGATAGCCGGCCCCCCGGGGCCGCCGGAGTTGACCGCCACACTGCCCAGCCTGTTCGCCTTGTCGGCGGCCTTTAGCCGGGTCACCGCGATGGTGATCTGCCTGCCGCCAGGCCTGCGGTAGTCCAAGGGGACCTTGAGGGTCCCGCAATCGGTGCGTGCCATCAGCGTGCGGAACTCCGCCATCCGGTCGCCCTCGATCCCGCGTGCGCGCAGGACAGCCTCAGAGTAGGAGGGGCACCGTTTCCAGTTGATCGAGGGCGTGGGGGCGGCGGACGCGGGGGCCGGCGTCGCCATCGCCATCAGGGCCGCCGCCGTCCACACGCCGAGAAGAGATCTACGTCCAGTCATTTGCTCAGCCTCTGGGCGGGCGAGCTGCGCGTGCGTCTGTCTACGGGCCCGTTCCGTGCGGTGGGGACGTCTGTCTCTGGTCGCAGGCGGATGTGACTTCAGGCTGATCCGGTGGCGGCTGGCCGTGCCGTACTCTGAGCTGTCATGGGGCGCGGCGCGACGGACACCCTCAGGACATGGTGGAGCAGGCCGGGCGTGAGGGATACCGCCCTGGCCTTCACGCTGCTGGCGATCTGCGTGCTGCTGAACGATCCGAACACGATGGTTCGCAAGTACACCGGCAGCCTGTTCGCTGTGACGTGGCCCGCCTGAGTTGTGGGTCTGGTGGGGCGCCACGCTGATCGCCGTGGTGGGCGTGGCGCTGCGTCGCCGGCCTGTGCCCATGCTGGCACTCTGCGCGGTGTCCGCCGGGGTGCACCTGGCGCTGGTGGTGCCCTTGGTGGTCGTCGACCTGGCGACGCCGATCCTGCTGTACACGGTCGCCTCCGACACTCACCGCAAGGTCTCCCTGTTCATGCTGACCGGGCTGCTGGTGATCGTGACCTGCTGGAGCACGTTCGGCGCGCTGAGCGCCCGGCCGGCCGGTGGGCTTCCCGGAGCGCTCAAGACCATCACCACGGTGGAGGCGGATCCTGGCGCGGCCCCGACGGATCCGGTGACCCTGAACATCGAGCGGAAATCCGGCGCGGGCCCGGCGAGCGGCCTGCTCGTCATCGCCTCCGTCCTGGTCGCGGCGTGGGCGATCGGATCCAGTTCGCGCAACCGCAGGTCCTATCTTCAGCAGCTTCGCGCCAGGGCCGCGGACCTGGACAGGGAACGCGATCAGCGGGCGGAGATGGCGGTGGCCGCCGAACGAAGTAGGATCACCCGCGAGTTGCACGACGTGGTGGCGCACGGCCTGTCGGTGATGGTCGTCCAGGCTCAGGGCGGCGAGGCCGCGCTCGACAACCGGCCGGACGACACCCGCAGCGCGCTCCAGGCGGTCATTACGACCGGCCGGGCGTCCCTGGCGGACATGCGCCGGGTGCTCACCACGACCGGGCAGCTCGGTGCCTCCCTGCACCCCGAGCCTGGGCTCGCCCAGCTGCCCCGGCTGATCGACCGGGTCAACGAGGCCGCCACCTCGGTCACCCTGCGCATCGAGGGCGGTCCCACGTCGCTGCCGCCCGCCGTGGACCTGTCGGCCTACCGCATTGTGCAGGAGGCGCTGACCAATACCATGAAGCACGCCGGTCGGCAGGCCCGGGCGCGAGTGCTGGTGTCCTACCGCGAGTCGAGCGTGCAGCTGGAGATCAGCGACGACGGCCGCGACGGCACGGGGAACGACGGTGCCGGGAACGACGGTGCCGGGCAGGGCCTGCGAGGCATGCGTGAACGGGTGGAGACACTGGGCGGAGACACTGGGCGGAGACCTCTTCGCCGGTCCGGGAAGCCGAGGTGGGTTCATCGTGCGAGCCAGACTGCCGTTCGACGGGGCAGCCAGGTGATCCGCGTCCTGCTGGCCGACGACCAGGCCCTGGTCAGGACCGGTTTCAGGATGATCTTGGAGAACGCGCCCGACATGGAGGTCGTCGGCGAGGCCGGTGACGGAGCGCAAGCGGCGCTGCTGGCTGATCAGAGCAGGCCTGACGTCGTGCTGATGGACGTGCGGATGCCCGAGGTCGACGGGGTCGAGGCCACCCGCCGGATACGCCGCGGCCCTGACGCGCCTCGGGTGCTGATACTCACGACCTTCGACCTCGACGAATACGTCTACGCGGCGTTGCGGTCAGGGGCGAGCGGGTTCCTGCTGAAGGACACGCTCGCCGCCGACCTGCTCTCGGCGATCCGGGTCGTGGCACGCGGGGAGGCCATTGTGGCGCCGACCGTGACTCGCCGCCTGCTCGAACGGTTCATTGGAACAGGCGAGGGACCCCCGCCGGGCTCCGCCACCGAACTGGACATCCTGACCGACCGCGAACGAGAGGTGCTCGACCTTATCGCCACCGGCAGGTCCAACACCGAGATCGCCGGCCATCTGTTTCTCTCCGAGGGCACCGTCAAGACCCACGTCAGCCGGGTGCTGGCCAAACTTGGGCTTCGCGACCGTGTCCAGGCCGTGGTCCTCGCCTACGAGTGCGGCCTGATCCGCCCGGGGGAGGCAAACCTGATCAGAGGGGAAAGACCACCCCGCTGACGACCTTTCCGACGGCCGGTACCAGCTCCGCGGTGCGGCGGAGGAGGTCGGCCACCCGGTTCCGCTGCCCGGTGACGCGCTCGGGCGACAGGTCCGCGGGCGGCGGCGCGAGGTATCGGGCGGGGGTGAGGTCGACGTCGTCGTCGAGCAGTTCGACGCCGGGCTCGTCGGCGTCCGCGCCGGCCTCGAAGCGTTCCCAGGCATCCGCGGCGACCCGCGCGAAGTCCTCGGGGCGGTCGGAGGTGTCGACCATCAGGACATGGCCGGGCGTACCGGAGTCCTGCGGTCTGCGCAGCACCCACAGGGTCAGGGCGACCGCCATGTTGGGGATGCTGCCGAGCGGGAGTGTGATCACCGCGCTGAGCGCCCCCCGGCGGATCAGCTGGGCGCGGATGCGGCGCCCTGACCTGCGGCCGGCGACGGCGGGCGGCATGAGTACGACGGCGGTGCCGCCGGGTTTCAGGTGGGAGAGGGCGTGCTGGATCCAGGCGAGCTCCGACTCCATCCGGGGCGGCAGGCCGTACTCCCAGCGGGGGTCGGCGGTCAGCTCCTCGTACCCCCAGGCGCGGCAGAAGATCGGCTTACCCCATCGGGCTCGACGTCAACGGCTGGGGCCCTGCGGAGGTCGTCTGGGGCGGCGACACCTGCGACCCCGCGGAGAAGGGCCTGTTCACGCATGTCCAGAATGTGATCATCCGGAACCTCTCGCTCAGAAACTCCCCGGACGACTCGGTCAATGCGCAGTGCCGTGGGAAAGGCCCGTCATGTTCCCCGCCGGCCTTCGGTGATCGCTTGCCGAGGTTTTCGCAGGAGGATTCAGCGAGCGATCTGTCCGGAATCTCTGGAGTACCTCAAGTGTGTCGCCTGGTCACATGACGGGACGAGGCTGGTCACCGACGGTCACGACCGGGTCATTCGCGTCTGGGACGCGGCCGACGGACGACAACTCACCACCCTGACCGCTCACCAGGACTGGGTCATCTCGCTTGCCTGGTCCCCGACGCAACAAATGCTGGCCTCCACCTCCGACGACCGCACTGCCCGCATCTGGAACATTGCCGCCGGAGAGCAGCACACGGTTCTGCGCGGACATGACGGCTGGGTCGACTGCGTCTCCTGGTCCGCTGATGGGACCAGTGTGGTCACAGGTTCGGCGGACCGAACCGCCCGCATCTGGGACGTCGCCTCCGGCAGGTAGACAGGTGTCCTGTACGGCCATGAAAGCCGCGTCCATGCGGTTGCCTGGTCGCCGGACGGCACCCGGATAGCCACCGGATCCGATGACTGCACCGTACGGGTCTGGGATGCCGAGCGCTGTGAGGAGATCACCATCGCCGGTGTCCATCGCGGAAAGATCAGCTCTATCGCCTGGTCCGCTGACGGGCAGGAGTTGCTCACCGCGTCGTTCGATGGCACGGCGCGAATCTGGCAGGCCGAGCCGGACCTGGACCGGCTACAAGCCCTGGCACGAGGCCGCGTCTACCGGAGCCTGACGGTGGAAGAACAACGCGGTCACATGCTGCCCCTCACCGACGGTCAGGAGACGGCGGTCACCTCGCGAACCACCCGGTCCACCAGGTAGAGCGACGGATCCAAGCCCATTTCGGCGCGCTTGGGAGAGTCCCAGTACCGCTGGTTCCGTTCCTGGAAGCTCTCGGATCCGTCGTACGAGAGCACCCAGATGAACTGGCTGCGCTCATGGTCCAGCCAGGCGCCGTGGATCTCGAACCCGAACTCACGGCGGAGCGGCACGATCTGCGATCGCCATTTCTCCGCCCACTCCTCCAGCAGGCCCTCCTGGATCGTGTAGACGCGATGCTGAACGGTCCCGGCCATGTCATCGCCTTTCATCTCGGGGTGAACGTGGGGCCACAGTGCGCTGAAGATCGTATGGCTGTCGAGGCCGCCGTGAGGATGGATCAGGAGATGGCTGAGCCGGTCGAAGACAGGCGGTGGCGCTTCGACCAGGGATGTGTGTTGATCGCGCTGTCCACCCCTCGCGCGATGGGACCTGGCTGACGCTTGGCCTTGCCGACGCTTAGGACTTGATGATTCCCAAGGCTGATTGGGGCGTCGTCCTGCGGGATGGGTCACCCTGTGGCGAGGATGTGGGCATGTTGACTGTTGAGATCTACTCGGACACGGAGTGGATCCTCTCCGAGCTGACCTCCGACGACAGGTCCGCCGCCGATGTGATCGGCGAGGCGATCCGCCTCGCGGCAGGGCTCCGCAGGGCGGAGCGGGACCGTGTTCGCTGGATGGAGCAGGCCAGCGCCGATGCCCAGCGACTGGCAGACGACCCCGCCGACAGGGCCGAGATAGAAGCGATCATGAGAGACATGGAGAACTTGCGCTTCCGGTGACAAATGAAGAGGTGGGGAGAGGACCTATCGCCCTCGCCGTGCTCTCACGGCGCACTGCCGGATTACAGCGAGGGGGATGGTGACACCGAGGTCTCAGGTTCGGCGGGGTAGGTCGAAGTCGTCGGCCTTGATGCCGTTGATGAAGGTGGTCCATTCGGCGGGGGTGAAGAAGAGGTTGGGGCCGTGCGGGTTTTTGGAATCGCGTACGGCGATCAGCTGGGGGTGTCCGGGTTTGTGGGCGGGGCCTTCGGTGAGGTTTTCGAGCTCCGCGACCTCGACACAGTTTCCGCCGTTGTTGCCGCTGAGGCTTGACTTGCGCCACCGTGCCTTGCTCAGGTCCATTTCTCCTCCGCCGTTCTCTTAATGAGGTCCGTCGACATGTTCGGCGGCAGGGCCTGGATGCGAATGGCCTCGAACCGCTGGACGGCCATTGTGATGTCGTCCCGGTGGCCGGTCGTCAGTCCGCGAATGGCCGTTTCCAAATACGCTACCTCGCCGCCGTCTTCCAGGGGCGCGATCGCGAATCCGGCCAGCAGGCCGGAACGGACGTGACCGGAGGGAACGACCTGCACGCTGATTCGCGGGCAGGCGATAGCGGCGATGTGCTCCAGTTGGGCACGCATGACATCGGGACCTCCCACCAGCAGGTTGAGGACCGTCTCGCTGATCACGCAGCGGAGGGTCGGCGGGTTCTCGCGGGTCAGAATGCTCTGACGCCCCAGGCGGGCCGCGACGCCTCGTCATCGCCCAGCAGGGCGTATGCGTACGCCTCGGTCTGGAGCAGTCCGGGGACCATCAGTGGCTCGTAGGTCCGGAGCGTGACGGCGACAACCCGTACGGCAAGTCGGTCTGGTTCCAACTGGCGGCCTGGCCGTAGGGGTGGGGGCCGGCCTCGTCGTTGACGACGTTCCTTGCCTGTTCGGGCACGGGTCTCGCCTCCGGGCGTGATGCCGGCGCCCTGATGATTGTCTCAATGATGGTTGTATCAGAATTGGTTGGGAAGTTGACAGTTGGAAACATGTGGATTTAGAGTCCTGGCACACAACTCATCGAAGGACATAACGATCATGCGTACTGTCGCCGTCATGGACTCCCACCTCGCCTACACGGAGGCCGGGGAGGGGGAGTCGTCGGTGGTGTTCCTGCACGGCAGCCCCACCTCGTCCTACATCTGGCGCAATGTCATCCCGCACGTCGCCGATCGCGCCAGGATCCTGGCCCCGGACCTGATCGGGATGGGCGCCTCAGGAAAACCCGACATCGGCTACCGCTTCGCCGACCATGCCCGCTACCTGGACGCGTGGTTCGAGGCCATGGGGTTGGAGGAGGTCGTCCTGGTCGGACACGACTGGGGCGGCGCACTGGCCATGGACCGCGCCGCCCGCCACCCCGGCCTGGTGCGCGGCGTCGCCCTCCTGGAGACGTTCCTGCGGCCGCAGATGTGGGCGGAACTGCCGCAGGAGGTGATCGACCATTCCCAGGCGCTGCGCACCCCCGGGCTCGGCGAGCGGCTGCTGCTGGAGGAGAACGCCGCCATCGAGTACGCCCTGCCCCACCCCTTCGCCATCAAGAAGGGACTCAGCCCGCACGACCACGACGTCTACCGGGCGCCCTACCGCGAGCCGGCGTCGCGCCGTCCGCTCCTGCAGTGGCCGCGCGAGATCCCCTACGACCGTGAACCGGCCGATGTGGCCGAACGCATGGACGCCTACGGCGCATGGCTCGCCACCAGCCCGGAGGTGCCCAAACTGCTCCTCACGGTCGAGGAAGGCGTTGGTATCGCCTCCCCGGAGATGGTGGACTGGGCCCGCCGGAACATCGCCGCCCTCGAAATCGAAGGCATCGGGCCCGCCGGACACCAGGCCCCTGAGGACCAGCCGCACGCCATCGGGCAGGCCATCGCCGGCTGGCTGAACCGGCACCACCTCCTCTCGCCGGCTCGGGCGAACGCTTGATCCATGTGTCGGTTTCCGAGGTCGAGTACACGAATGGCCGAAGTGATCTGCACGCCCCATGCCGCGTGTGGTCAGTTCACCAGCACGATCTTCCCGCGGGCGTGACGGCTCTCGCTCAGCTCGTGCGCGGCGGTGGTCTCGGCGAGCGGGAACGCCGCCGCGACCGGCACCCGTAGCCGGCCCTGCCCGGCGAGCTCGACCACGATGCCGAGGCCGTGCACCGCCAGCGGATCGGCGGCTCCAACGGCCGCCGCCGTGTCACCGGCCGGCACGCCGCGCAAGAGCCCGCCCACTCCCCGGATCGGCACGGGTGGTCACGCTGTCCCGTCCTCCGCGAAGATCTTCCTCGCCCCACTCGGCAATGACGAAAGAGACCATCACGTGGATGACGGACGGCCCGCGGCCGATGAGGTGTACAGGCACTATCGGCGGCTTGTCGGCGAGCCCGTACCACCTGCACTGGATGTGGCGTTGTGCTGGACGGTCGTCGTCCCCAACGCCGGCGCGGTGCCTCTCACCGTGGAGGACATCGGTACCCGATTGAGCAGGGGCGCCGGGCACGAGGTCCACGAAGCGGCCGGCCTTGACGTCGTCGACCTTCCCGACTACCGCCTGAATCCGCCTCCGGTGGCCGTGGACCGGGCCGGGTCGGCGATCGTCTTGTACGGACTCGACCATCTCGGGGTGCCTCCGGCGGTGACTCGGCCCCTGAGCACAAATGCCCGCGTCTACAACGCCTGGTGGAACGTCAACTCCGTGAACTACCTGTCCCTCGCCGTCGACGGCGAGGTTCTCCTGTCGATCGACGGGCTGTTCCCTGGACGCCCTGAGGACCACCCGAACCTGGCATGGTGGCCGGAATTGACGGCGATCAGCGGGTTCTTCCTCGACTACGAGGACACCGCCTGGATCGGGAGAGACGACAACTGGGACTGGAAGGCGGGCTTCTTGACGGGCATCGAGCTGGCTACCGGGGTGCGGCTGGACCGCAGATGGTTGAATGCGGAACATCCCTACCTGACCTTCTCAGGCCCTGTTACGTACTGAACGCCCAAAGTCATCCAGAGACCCATCGGCTTACGCACACCCCTTCGCTGGATGTGACCTGCGATTGGGTATCTCCCCGACCTAGGAGAATGGCGAGATGCCCCAGCCATCGACCTCGCTTTCAGCCCGGTGGCCGGTCGTGCCCTCCAGTGCCACCGACTGGCTGCGAGAACTTGCCGGCGACGGCCTCACCGGCTTCATGCCGCCTCCGCTCCCGGACGCAGCCTATGTACGAGCATGATCAGATGGCCCATCACGATCGCTCCGCCGACCGAGGGCAGCATGGACCGCGAGACCTGGAACCATCTGATCGGCCTGCTCCGTGCCCATAGCCCTGCGGGCGCGGACACTCGCATGCCGGGTGGGGATCTGGGGCGACCTGAATACTTTGCCCTTGCGCTAAGTGTTTCGGCGGGAAATACTTAGCTGCATGGCACAGTATTCGGCCGAGCTCGACGGCGTGTTCGTCGCCCTCGCCGACCCGACGCGACGCGGCGTCATCCGACGCCTCGGCCGCGGCCCGACGAGCGTGGGCGATCTCGCCCGCGAGTTCCCGATGACCCTTCCCTCCTTCATGAAGCACGTGCGGACGCTTGAGGCGAACGGCCTGATCCGCACGGTCAAGCTCGGCCGGGTGCGCACCTGCGTGCTCAACCGCGACCGTCTCGCTCTCGTCGACGGCTGGCTCGAAGAGCAGCGCCGGATCTGGGAAGAGCGCACCGACCGGCTCGAACACCTCGTCACCGACCCGAAGGAGACACAACTGTGAACCCCGACCTTGACCTGACCCTGCAGCGGGTCATCCGCGCCCCCCGCGCCGCCGTGTGGAGCGCGTGGACCGATCCGTCCCTGTTCGAGAAATGGTGGGTCCCGGCGCCGGCCGTGTGCCGCGTCGACCGCCTCGACGTCCGGTCCGGCGGCGCGTTCGTGACGCGACTGAGCGACGACGGGGTGGACTTCGTCCCGCACATCGACGCGACCTTCCTCGTCGTCGACGAGTCCGAGCGGATCGTGTTCACGAACGCGATCGACAGCGCCTGGCGCCCCGCGAATCCCGCGCCGGTGCCCATGACAGCCGAGATCACGCTGAGCGACCATCCGGACGGCACGGACTACCGGATCGTCGTCCGGCACGGCGATCCGGCCGCCCGCGCCCGCCACGAGGAACTCGGCTTCCTCGAAGGCTGGGATTCGGTCACCAAGCAACTCGCCGTGGTCGCGGAGAGCCGGACCACGCGGTGAAGATCGCTCTCACCGAGTTCGTCACCCTCGACGGGGTCAGCCAGGGCCCCGGCTCGCCGACCGAGGATACGAGCGGCGGCTTCACCCGGGGCGGCTGGCTCGTGCCCCACCTGGACGAACTCTTCGTCCGGCGTACCTCCGACTGGCTGGACCTCGCCGACGGTCTGCTGCTCGGGCGGCGAACCTACGAAGCGTTCGCTCGGGACTGGCCGCGGATCACCGACCCGGACGACCCGTACACCGAGCGGATGAACTCACTACCGAAGTACCTGGTGACCAACACCCGCACCGAAGGGAGTTGGCATCCGACGACCGTGCTGCGCGGTGACCCGATCCAGACCGTCGGGGAACTCAAGACGCGGCCAGGACGGGAACTCCAGATCCACGGGAGCGCGCGACTCGGCAACGCCCTGTTGGCGGCGGGCCTCGTCGACACACTCCGGCTCGTCGTCGCCCCGGTCGTGACCGGTTCCGGGCGGCGGCTGCTCGACCACCCGGGCGCACCCGCCGGCCTCCGACTCGTCCGCCACGAGGTGACGGCGAACGGCCTGCTGCTGCTCGAGTACGAGACCGTCGGCGCTGCCCCGGTAGCGGAATACGAGGGCGTCACGGCCTTCGTCTAGTGCGGTGACCGGGACCGGATACGTTCACCGGGTTTGATCATGCCGAATCTCGGCGGGATCGGTCTCAGCGTCGCCGGCGTTCGCGGTGCAGCCGGCCGGGCCCGGCAGGTCGGCGCCTGCGGATGGAGCCGTGCTCGTCGGCGACCGACCAGATGCGGTCCGCGTACCCCTGGTGGTCACCGCTCAGGATTCTTCCTTCGTCCGCTTCTCGGGGGAGGGCCGGACGGCGCCGTGGGTCAGGCCGTCGGATATCAGCTGGATCAGATCCTCGCCGAGGGCGGCGGCCCGGCGCAGCGAAGCCTGGAACTCCGCCAGCCTCCTGAACGCCTCGCCGTACAGCCGCTGCTCCTCGATCGGCAGCAGCGGGAGTTCCGCGCGGCGTATGTCCACCTGGGCGCGGCTGCCCACGGTGGTGTAGTTGCGCAGGTTGACCGAGCCGCTCAGGAAGCCCGCCACGAAATGGGGGTCGAGCAGGGCGGGGTCGGGGCGGAGCAGGGAGAGGCGGAGGCCGAGGACGGGGCCGCCCTCCCCGGCGACCCACGCCACCGGTCGCCGTGCGACATTGGGCAGCAGCACGTCACCGGGCCGCACGATGATCTCGTGCTGTACGGCCGTGCCGGGCGTGGTCGCGGTCGGCGAGGTGCCGTCGACGACGTCCTCGGCGGTGAGGACGGTGAGGCCGTCCGGGACCTCGGAAGGCTCGCCGGGCCGCACCGGGCTCTGGTGGTGGATCGTCAGCATGCCGCGCCGCAGGAGTTCGGCGAGCGGGACCATCGGGAGGTCCTTCGGTCCCCGGGACGACTCGACGGTCGGCGCCAGCTCCGCGACGAGGCGGAGGAGGTCGGCCACCCGGTCGCGCTGCCCGGTGACACGCTCGGGCGACAGGTCCGCGGGCGGTGGCGCGAGGTATCGGGCGGGGGTGAGGTCGATGTCGTCGTCGAGCACGTCGATGGTCGGGACGGCCCGGCTGACGCCCGGTTCGTCGACGTCCGCACCGGCCTCGAAGCGTTCCCAGGCGTCCGCGGCGACCCGCGCGAAGCCCTCCTGCCGGTCGGAGGTGTCGACCATCAGGACGTGACCTGGCGTACCGGAGTCCGCGGGTCTGCGCAGCATCCACAGGGTCAGGGCGACCGCCGTGTTGGGGATGCTGCCGAGCGGGAGCGTGATCACCGCCCTGAGCGCCCCCCGGCGGATCAGCTGGGCGCGGACCCGGCGCCCTGACCTGCGGTTGGCCACGGCGGGCGGCATGAGCATGACCGCGGTGCCGCCGGGCCTTAGGTGGGAGAGGGCGTGCTGGACCCAGGCGAGTTCGGGCTCCATCCGGGGCGGCAGACCGTACTCCCAGCGGGGGTCGGCGGTCAGCTCCTCGTATCCCCAGGCGCGGTCGTTGAACGGCGGGTTGCACACGACCGCGTCCACCAGGGTGCCGGAGAACGCGTCCTGCCGGAGGGAGTCGCCGGAGGAGACGCGCACGGTGGCGGCGTGCAGCGCGAGATGCGCGGCGGTCAGCCGGGCGGTCGCCTCGTCGGCGTCCTGGCCGAGGAGCAGGCGTACACCACCGTCCGTGCGGTCGCGCACCGCCTTCAGCAGCGTTCCCGAGCCGCAGGCCGGGTCGAGGACGAGCTCGGGGGAGGGGCCGCAGAGCTCGGCCATGAGCCGGGCGACCGGCTCGGGGGTGGCGTACATCCGCTTGGTGTGCAGTTCGAAGTAGCGCTCGCGGAGGAACCCGAAGGTCTTCCCGGCGCCGTCCTCGGCGGCCAGGGCGGCCACCCGGCGCAGCAGCGGCAGCCGTCCCCGGATGAGGCACTTCGGCGGCGGCGGGTTCCGCATCGGCGCGGCGCACGCGGCCAGGACCCGTTCGGGAAGCACGGCCGCCACGGCCGCGTCGTCGGCGGCGGAGAGTGCCGCCCAGTCGTCACCCTCCCGGTCCAGGTAGACCAGGAAGGCGCCGAGGTCGGCGATCAGGTCGGCGAGATCCTCCTCCGGCACGCCCGCGCGCAGGTCCTGCCAGAGCCACTCGCGGGCCGGGAGCGCCCTGCCCTCGCTGTGGCCGAGCAGCCACTCCTTGATCTCGCCGAGGGAGAAGGCGGGGCTGGTCGCGGTGCCGCCGACAGGTTGGGGGAAGTCGTCGTGCCGACGGCGCCAGTTGCTCACCGCGGCCCGGCCCACGTCACCCAGCCGGGCGATGTCCGCCGCGGTCACCTGGACGTCCCTGTCCACCTGGTCCTCCGTGTCGGTCGCGGTCGCCCGGACGTCCTTGTCCACCGGCTCCCCATTATCCGCCGCGGTCACCTGGACGTCCCTGTCCATCCGGTCGGCCGGACGTCCCGGTTCATCGGCTCCTTCATATCGGTCCAGGTCTGCCCGGTCGTCCCGTTCACGGGTTCTTCGGGCTCGATGTCCGTGTCGATTGGAACGTACCTGAGTTTGTCACCTCCATACAGCGTCCTCAAAGTTATTGGTCGATTCCATCAACACGTGTTTTACTGAACTTTATTGGACACTAAACAACATCATGGAAGGAACCGATGTCACGTGATCACCCCCACCACGCGCATCGACCGGTTCCAGGCCCGCACGTCACGCGGCAGGCGGCGGCTCCGCTCCGGGCGGGCCGTGCACCTGCTGGACATCGAGAACCTGACCAGATCCACCCGCCCCACCACCCTCGCGGTCGCCGAGGTCATGACCCTCTACCGGCGGGTCGTCCCGATCGGCCCGATGGACCAGTTCGTCGTCGCGGTCAATCACGGCGCGCTCGTCCCGGTCGGGATCGCCTTTCACGGTGTGCAGCTGCTGGCCCGCTCCGGCCCCGACGGCGCGGACCAGGCCCTGGCCGAGGCCGCCCGGGGCGACCGGATGGACCAGCGGTTCGACCGGGTCGTGATCGGCTCGGGCGACGGTTACTTCGCCGATCTGGCCTGCTGGCTCGCCGAGTGCGGTGTGCACGTCACCGTCGTCTCCCAGCGTGAGTCACTCAGCCGCCGCCTGCGCGCCGAGGTGTCCGCCGTCATCACGCTGGAACCGCCGGTGGCACAGGTGGCCTGACCTACGGGAGCGTCGTCACGACCGGGGCGCGGCCGATTCCAGGATCTTCGCGATTCTGCCGACGTCGGCCTCGGTGGTGCGCCAGTTGCTGAACGCGGCACGCAGCGCGGGCACCCCGGCGTGGACCGTCGGGGTGAGGAAGGCCTCGCCGGACTCGGTGATCGCGCCGACCACCTCCCCGATCCGTTCGGGGGAGGGGGCGGAGGCGAGGGTGAAGCAGACCACGTTGAGCCGTACCGGGGCGAGCAGCCGGTAGGCGGCCATCGAGGCGATCCGCTCGGCGAGCCCGGCGGCGAGGGCGATGTCGCGGCGGACGATCTCCGCGTGCCCCTCGCGTCCGTAGGCGGCCAGCGTGAACCAGGCTGGTAGCGCACGCAGGCGCCGTGAGTTCTGCGGGGTCAGGTGCGCGAAGTCGGGCTCCTCGCTCAGCGGGGTGAGATAGGCGGCCGAGTTCGAAAAGACGCGGGCCTGCAGGTCACGGCGGCGGGTGAACTGGATCGCGCTGTCGTAGGGCACGTTCAACCACTTGTGCAGGTCCGCGCAGACCGAGTCGGCCTCGCCGAGGCCCGCGACGAGGTGGGCGTGCTCGGGGGAGAGCGCGGCGAAGGCGCCGAACGCGGCGTCCACGTGCAGCCAGAAGGGGTGACGCTCGCGCAGGGCGGCGATGGCGCGCAGGTCGTCGAAGTCGACGGTGTTCACCGTGCCGGCATTGGCGACCACGATCGCCGGTGCGCCATCCAGCCGGTCGAGTTCCTCGGCGAGCAGGGCCACGTCCACCGCCTCCCGCCCCGGCAGGACGCCGACGTGCCGGATCGCCGACCGTCCCAGCCCGAGCATGGACAGCGACTTGACGACGCTGGAGTGCGGGCTCGCCGACAGCACCGTCACCGGCCCGAGCGCGGCCGCGCCCGCCTCGGCCACCGACACGCCGCGCAGTTCGCCCAGCCACTCCCTGGCGATCGCCAGGCCCGCGAAGTTGGACATAGTCGCACCGCTGACGAACGTCCCCTCGTGCTCCGGCGGCAGGCCGAAGAGGTCGCGCAGCCAGGCGACCGTCTCCCGTTCGAGGTCCGGGGCGAGGGAGTCCAGGCCGGAGGTGGGGTTCTGGTCGAGGGTGCCGGTCAGCCAGTCGCCCGCCAGCGCGGCGGGTGTCGCGCCACCCGTGACGAAGCCCAGGTAGCGGGGGCCCGCGCTGGCCGCGAAGCCCGGTTCCCAGCGCCGCGCGAACATCTCCATCGCCCCCTCCAGACCGATTCCCGTCTCCGGCAGGGACTCGGGCGCCGGTCGCACCGGCGTCCGCGCCGCCGGGCGGTCGTCGAGCCCGGCGAGGAGACGCACGGCGTAAGCGCGGGTGGCCTCCATCAGTTCGGGTACGCGGGCGCGGTCGGCTCCCAGGGGTCCGCGGATGTGATCGGCCTTCGGCACCCCGGACAGGCGGTCGTCCCCGCCGCCGGACGGTCCGGGCTCCTGGTCGCCGTCGGCGCTCGATGGTCCGTGCCGATACTCTCCGCCGCTGTGTGACGGTTCGGGCTGCTGGTCGCTGTTGGTGTTCGTTGGTCCAGGCCAGGGGCCGCCGCCGAGGTGCGGAGAGCCGGGAATGGGAGCGGTGCCCGCGTCGGGTCTGACGTTCATGCTTCGACGCTAGGAAACGGAGCATGTTCGCGTCGTGGTCCAATCACGGCAAACTGGACCAGTGCTCAAGGATGTTCTGGCAGGATGGCGGCGATTCGGCGGCCCTCTCGCGGGTGCGCTGGCCGTCGCGCTGCGCGAGGCGGTGCTCGACGGGCGCGTACGCGTCGGGGACCGGCTGCCCTCGGAACGGCGCCTGGCCGGTGAGCTCGGGGTGAGCCGGGGAACGGTCGTCGCCGCCCTGTCCCGGCTGCGCGAGGAGGGCTGGCTCGTCACCGAGCACGGCAGTGGCAGCAGGGTGCGGCTGCCGCGGAACCTCGGTGAGCGCTACGCGCCCCTGTCGGTGGACGGCCGGGGCTCGCTCCTCGACCTGCGGCGCGCCGTTCCCGCCGCCCCGCGCGCGATCGTCACCGACGCCGTCACCCGCGCGCTCGGCAGGTCGGCGGGGCTGCTGCTGGAGAGCGGCGAGCCCGGACCCGGCCTGCCCGAGCTGCGCGAGCTGATCGCCCGGCGTCACACCGGAGAGGGATCGGCCACCCGCCCCGAACAGATCCTGGTCACCTCGGGAGCCCGTGCCGCGCTGGCGCTGCTCGTCACCCATCTCGGCCCGCGCAGAATCGTGGTGGAGAACCCCACCTTCTTCGACAGCCTCGCCACGCTCAGGCGCTTCGGTATCCGTACCGTCCCCGTGCGGGTCACCGCGGCGGGATGGGACGACGACCAGCTCGCCACCGCCTTCCGCGAGGCTGCGGGGGGAGCCGCCCTGCTGACCCCCGACTTCCAAAACCCGACCGGAGTGCTGATGGGTTCCGAGGACCGCCGGAAGGTCGCGGAGCTGGCGGCCAGGTACGGGGTGACCGTGATCGTGGACGAGACCGTGCGCGACCTGGACCTGCGCGACCATCCGGTGCCCGAGCCCCGGATCGACCGGGCCGTCACGATCGGTTCCCTGAGCAAGACCGTGTGGGGAGGGTTGCGGGTGGGATGGATCCGGGGCCCGGCCGCGCTGATCCGTGAACTCCTCCTCGACCCGATCAGCGATCTGTACGCCCCGCCGCCCATGGAGCAGCTCGTGGCCTGTGAGGTCTTACCCCTCATGGGCCGCTTGCTGGGCCAGCGCAGGAGCGAGCTGCGGCGCCAGCGCGACCATCTGGCCGTAAGCCTGGACGGGGACGACGCCTGGAGCTTCTCCCTCCCGCAGGGCGGCCTGGCGCTCTGGCTGCGCCTGAACGGTGTGTCCGGTGAGGCACTCGCGGGGAAGGCGGCCGAGGCAGGACTCAGCCTGCTCCCGGGGCCGGTGTTCTCATCTGACGGCACCCGGGCCAACCGGCTGCGGGTGCCGTACACCGCCCCGATCGAGACCCTCGACCGGGTCGTCGAACAGCTCAGGCGAGCCCACCGGTCCTGAAAGGCACGTGTCGACCGTCCGCAGCAGGAGCGCGAACCCGGTCGCGGTCACCACCGGCAGCGTGACCAGCACCCACAGGCCCACCGGCGTGCTGTTGCGGATCATCATCGACCTGGTGGCGGCGGAGCGGCTCCTCGCGGAAGACCTTGTTCCGCGAGGAGCCGCCGGTGGCCGTGGGAACCCTGTCGGTCATGACCAGTGCCACTCGATCGAGGCCGTGGCGCGGCGCTCGGCCAGCCATTCGGTGAACGCCACCCGCCCGGCCGCGGCCAGGGTCCGCTCGTCCGCCGACGCGTCCGCGCGCCCCAGGACGACCCCGGTGAGGAAGGTGCCGGCATGGGCCACCGGCCCGACGACGTCTCCCGGCTCGGCGTCACGCAGCGGCTCGGGCAGCTCGAAGGCGAGGCGCTCGGCGATCGTCGTCTCGATCTCGTCGTTGGGGCCGCTGAAGGCCGCGCCGAGGAGCTCCATCGGGTCACCGGAGATGTCCGCGAGGCGCCGCTCGGATCCGATGCTCCAGAGCGCGCGTACCCGGTCGAACTTCCCGGGGTGCGCGGCCAGGTAGTCCGGGCCGAGCTCGGCCTCCCTGCGGCGGCGGAACTCGTCGGCCGCGGCCTGCGATTCCTCGTCGCCGACCGGCGTGTCGTCGTGCCGGATCTCGTTCAGGATCAGGCACCGGTCGACGATCTCGTCGTGCGGGGTCGCGTCGCGGTGTGACAGCGAGCGGATCATGGTGAGCGCCTGGGCGGCCGACAGGTGTATCCCGTCCACGCTGACCAGCAGGTCCGCCGCCCGGTGCATGGAGTGGCCGATCGGCTGGGGGACGCCGTCGTCGGCCTGCGCGGTGAGCGCGACCGCCCCGCCTTCCGGATCCTGGAGCAGCAGGTGAAAGTCGACCACCGAGGTGCCGGGAGACTCGTCGACGACGAACTCCGCCTTCACCTCGGGATGGTCGGCCGCCCACGCGGCGGCCGACTGCCGGGCCTGCGGCACCTCCGCGCGGCGGCGAGGCAGGCCGCGCAGCAGCCGCACCCCGGAGGCGAGCGTCGTTCCGAGGTCACTCATCGAATACCTCCAGTGTGGAGACCCGAGCCTTGGCTCTGGGAAATGAAGGCGCGGCGGAACGGGAATCCCGCTCCGCCGCGCCAGAGCAATCGATGCCCGACCGGCCGGGGCCGGGAGAGCGGCGTGTGCCGCGCCTTCCCCCCTCCCGGCCCTGGCCGGTTCGGCACCTTCCGGAAGGAAGGCGCTTGTCAGCCGAGGTACCTCCGGCGGGTCCGTACTCCGGGAGAGGTCCCTCTCCCGGACGTCTGACCTGCCTTCCGGCATCCACGGCAGGTGGAGCGCCGCCCTGGACGGGGTCTGTTCCCACCCGGGGCGGCGAGTCTGTCGCCGGTCGGCCCACCACTCGCCGACCTGGCCCTGGCCGTCGCGCCAGGACGGGGTCACCGGCCGCCGGCGACCTCGCCCGGCTCGGCGCCCTCGAACGGGAGGTCGTCGACATCGATCCTGGACATGCCCGGCTCCTCCGCGGATCGGGCGCGGTGTTCCTCGTCGAGTGCGGCGCCCGGTGCCTTCCCTTACGTCGAAGACGCTAGCCACCGGCTCTTGTGGTCATCTGAAAGTTGACTTGGTAACCACTGACAGTGCTGGTCACGACGGCGAACGGGCAGGTGTGGCAGGGGGACCGGCGGAGCGGGACGAAGGTTCTTACTCGCCCGTGCCGCAACTGTGTGCACTTCTGTCACTCGGGTGAGCGCCCGTTTGGCGAACAGGACGCCGACATTCTGGAATGATCGCGTAGATATCCTGTCGGACATCGAGACTGACGGACAGTGACTGATGCCCCCCATCGATCAAATCACCACCTTCGCATCCGACCAGCCGGTGTTAACGATCATCATCGGCGTGTTCGCTCTCGTCCTCCTGGTCGTGGCCTACTTCGCGCTCCGCGCCGTCCAGCGAATGGCGGTCCGCTTCTTCCACTCTCATGTCGCGCCCCGTCCGGTGGAGGACATCCTCACCATCGTCGCCGCCAGCATCGCCACGGGCGTCTCCGCCCAGGGCATGTGGCGCTTCTCCGGTGACGTGCTCGGCTTCGACGGCCCGCTGCGGCTGCTGCTCTTCGCCTTCATCGAGGTCGCCGTCATCACCAGCGCGGTCCGGGCCCGCCGCAACATGCGGGAGAACTTCTCGGCCGGTATCGACGGCATCGCGGTGTGGGCGCTCACCGGCCTGACCGCGGTGCTGTCCAGCATGGACGCCCGCAGCATGGCCGAGGCCATCTTCCGGCTCGCCGCGCCCCTGGTGGCGGCGTGGCTCTGGGAGCGCGGCATGGCGATCGAACGCCACCGGATCAGCGGGCGCTCGCGCATCAACTGGCGGCTCACCCCCGAGCGGGCGCTGGTCCGCATCGGGCTGGCCGAGGTCAGCGACCGTACGGCGAGTGAGGTCGACGCCCACCGCAGGCTGACCCGGGTCGCGCTGGCGGCCAAGCGCGCCCGCGCGCTCCGCGAGTCCGGGGCGTCCGACCGGAAGATGCGCGCGGCCCTCACCAAGCTGGACCGTGCCATGGACCGGGCGGTGGAGCACACCGGCCTGGCCGTCGACTCGGTACGCCAGGAGGCACTGCTCTCCCAGATCGGCGCCCTCTACAACACCTCCGCGCTGATCGACCTGACCCCGCCGGTGCCGTGGGACCCGGAGCCCGAGCCGATGCGCCCCGCGGTGGCCGCGGGACGATCGGTCATCGACGACGATGACGACGAGATCCAGGTGCTGGACGGACCGCCGCCGGTCGTCGACACGGCGCAGCGCGCGGCCCTGATGCGTGCCGCGCGGGAGTACTGGGACAAGCAGATCGAGCGGAGGTTCGTGCCCCGGGCGACGGACATCGCCCACGAGACCGGCGTCTCCCTGGCCACCGCCCGCGAGTACCGGGCGCTGTGGAAGCTGGAGCCCAAGGCTCACGCGCTGCTGGAGGCGGCCTTCCACGAGCACGGGATCATCGACACCGGCACCTTCCCCGCCATCGAGACCGAGCAGGTCCTGACCGTGAACGGCTC
The DNA here is from genome assembly GCF_042665875.1 of Streptosporangium amethystogenes subsp. fukuiense. NCBI lineage: Bacteria > Bacillati > Actinomycetota > Actinomycetes > Streptosporangiales > Streptosporangiaceae > Streptosporangium > Streptosporangium amethystogenes. The sequence continues at coordinate 64,421 of NZ_JBHTEE010000001.1, forward strand.
CTCCGCCGCTCGCTGACCTCGCGCGGAACGGTGTACCGCAACACGGCACACCTCGCCACCGCCCCCCCGTCCGCGTACCCCGGACGGGGGGGCGGTCCGCGTCGCGGGCCGCCCGCGCACATCGGCTCAGGTCGACTCGCGCACGATGAGGTCGGTGGGCAGTATCACCGGCTCCACGTGCTCGGCGCCGTCGATCAGGGCGAGCAGCAGGCGAACCGTCTCCTCGGCGACCCGTTCCAGGGGCTGGCGGATGGTGGTGAGCGGCGGATGGGTGGTGAGCGCCACCGCCGAGTCGTCGAAGCCGCCCACCGCGACGTCCTCGGGCACCCGTCGCCCGGCGGCGCGCAGCGCGGCGAGCGCGCCCGCGGCCATCAGGTCGGAGGCGACGAACACCGCGTCGATGTCGGGGGCACGTTCCAGCAGCCGGGCCATCGCGCTCTCCCCGCCCAGCTGGGTCCAGTCGCCGTGCTCGATCAGCCTTTTGGAGGCCTTGCGGCCGAGTACGTCGGCGAACCCCTCCAGCCGCTGGCTGCCGCCAGGAGTGTCCATGGGGCCGGTGATGGTGGCGATCCTCCTGCGGCCCAGCCCGACCAGGTAGCGGGTCATCTGCCGGGCGCCCTCACGGTCGTTGGCCGCGGCGTAGGGGATCACGTTCTCCTTGCCGATCACCGCGCCGCAGGCGACCGCCGGGATTCCGATGGTCTCCAGGGCGTCCACCAGTGGGTCGCCCGCGTGGGTGGACATCAGCAGCACCCCGTCGGCGTGGCCGCCGCGCACGTACCGGACCACCCGCTCGCGGTCGCCGTCGTCTCCGGCCATCATGATGACCAGGGAAACGTCGCGCGTCGCCAGCCGGCGGATGGCGACGCGGATGGTCGTGCTGTAGTTCGGGTCCTCGAAGACCTTCTCCTGCGGCTCTGAGAGCACCATGACGACCGACCCCGAGCGCTGGGTGACCAGGCTCCTGGCGTTGCGGTTGACGATGTAGCCGGTCTCGGTGATGGCCCGCCTGACCGCGGCGTGCGCCGCGGGACTGACGTACCGGTCGTCGTTGAGCACCCGGGAGACCGTTCCCCGGGAGACCCCTGCCACCGCCGCGACGTCATGGATGGTCGGACGCTTCGCCATGCTCCCCATTTTCCCCTCGACCGGCCGCGTCCCGGACCCACCCGGTACGGCACGGCCACTAGCTTTTCACGGCCCCGCCGGCCAGGTCGGTCCGCCAGTGGCGCTGCATGGTGAGGAAGAGCGCGATCAGCGGGATGATCGACAGCAGGGTGCCGGTGAGGATCAGGTTGTACAGGGAGGGCTGGTTGGCCCCGGCCGCGAGCAGCGTGTAGAGCCCGACGGTCAGCGGGAACCTCTGGTCGTCGCCCAGCATGATGAACGGCAGCAGGAAGTTGTTCCAGATCGCGACGAACTGGAACAGGAAGATGGTCACCATGCCCGGGATCATGAGGGGCAGCGCCACCCGGCGCAGCAGCAGCCAGTGTCCGGCGCCGTCGATGCGCCCGGCCTCCAGCAGGGCGTCGGGGACGGCGGCGGTGGCGTAGATGCGCGCCAGATAGATGCTGTATGGGTGCAGGATCTGCGGGAGCAGGACCGACCAGTAGGTGTCGGCGAGCCCGATCCGGGAGAAGAGCAGGTACTGCGGGATGGCCAGCACCACGGCGGGCACCAGGATGCCGCCGATCAGCAGGTTGAAGATCAGGTTCCGGCCCCGGAAGCGGTACTTGGCCAGCGTGTAGCCGGAGACCGCGGAGACGGCGGTGGAGAGCAGGGCGCCGCCGCCGGCGTACAACAGCGTGTTGAGCATCCACAGCCAGAACACGCCGTCGCGGTAGGCGGCCAGGTCGGCGAGGTTGGTGAGCAGCCCGGTGCCGGGGGCGAAGGTCGAGGTGGAGAAGAGCTCCGCCTTCGACTTGGTGGCGGCGACCAGCACCCAGCTGACCGGCAGCAGGCAGTAGAGCGCGCCCAGCAGCAGGATCGCGGTCGGTGCGATCCCGTACGGGAGCCGCCGTGCGGCGGTGTGGTTCGTGCCGGCCATCAGCTCTCTCCGAAGGCGCGGTCGCGGACGACGCGCAGGAAACCAAAGGACAGGACGAGGGAGATCGCCGCGATGACGATCGAGGTGGCGGCGGCCGAGTAGAGGTCGCCGGTGACGAAGGCGTCGCGGTAGACCTTCATGAGCGGGCTCCAGGTCGAGCTGATCGTGTTGGTCAGCGGCCGCAGCGTGGTCGGCTCGGTGAACACCTGGATCGTGGCGATGACGGAGAACACGGTGGTCAGGATGATCGCGGGCAGCAGGATCGGGATCTTGATCCGCAGCGCTGTCTGGATCTCGCTCGCCCCGTCGATCCTGGCGGCCTCGTAGTAGGTCCTGGGTACGGCGCGCAGGGCGGTGTAGAGCACCAGCATGTTGAAGCCGACGCCGCCCCAGACCGCGATGTTCGCCATGGAGAGGACCACGGTGCCCGAGCCGAGCAGGTCGACGTCGAGCACCTGGCGGATCGGGCTGAGGCTCGGCAGGTAGAGGAAGCCCCACAGCAGGGTGGCGGCCACGCCGGGCACCGCGTACGGCAGGAAGACGGCGATCCTGGAGAAGCGCGCGAGCCGCACGTGCGCCGAGTCCAGCAGCAGCGCGAAGAGCAGGGCGAGCCCGAGCATGACGACGAGCACCAGCAGGCCGTAGCCGAGGACGCGCAGCCAGCCGGCCCACAGCTCGCCGTCGGCGAGCGTCGCGGTGTAGTTGTCGAGGCCGGCGAAGACCTCGCGGCGCGAGCCCTTGCCCAGGCCGAGTCCGGAGACCTTGGTGCGCCGCAGGCTGAGGTAGGCCGTGTAGACGATGGGGACGGCCATGAAGAGCGTGAACAGCGCCATGGCCGGTGCGAGGAAGAGGTAGGGGACGGCGCTCGCGGTGCGGGCGCCGCCGCCGGGACGCTTTGTCATCGGGGTCATTGGGCGAGCTGGAATCCGGACTTCCGCATGTCGGCGACCGTCGCCTCCTGCATCTTGCCGACGGCCTCGGAGAACGCGGACCTGTCCTGTACGGCCTTGTCGAAGGTGTCCTTGAAGGCGTTGTACGTCACGCCGACGTTCGGCCCGAAGGTGAAGCCCCGCGCGGTGGCGGAGATCGCGGCGGCCTGCTGCCAGAAGTCGGGCTGGTTGGAGAAGTAGTCGGGGGCCTCACCGAGCATGGTGCCGCCCTTGGCGGCGGCCGGGTAGACCGCGCCCTCCTTGACGAGCAGGGCGAGCGCCTCGGGGTCGGTGTTGAGCCAGGTCGCGAACTTCGCGGCGGCCGCCCGGTTGGCGGACTTGGCGGCGACCGCGGTGGAGGAGCCGCCCCAGAAGCCGCTGGCGTTCTCGCCGGTGCCCCACTGCGGCAGCGGGGCGATCGCCCATCTGCCCTTGGCCTTGGGGGCGTTGCTGGACAGCACGCCCGGTGCCCAGACGGCCGAGGGCCAGGTCAGCAGCTTGCCGTCGTTGAGCGCCTTGTTCCATTCGGGGGTGAAGTACGGCTGGTCGTCGATGGCGCCCTCTTTGACGAGGCCGCCCCAGTAGTCGGCGACCTTCCTGGTGGCGTCGTCGTCGACCGCGACCTTCCAGGACTCGCCGCTGATCGACCACCACTGGGCGCCGGCCTGCTGGGCGAGGCCGACGAAGGCGCCGGGGTCCTTGCTGGAGAAGGTGCCCAGGAAGACCTTGGGGTCCTTCTTGCGTACGGTGCGGGCGGCCTCGGCGTACTCGTCCCACGTCTTGGGGACCTCGATGCCGTACTTGTCGAACAGGTCCTGGCGGTAGTAGAGCATCATCGGGCCGCTGTCCTGGGGGAGCGCGTAGACGGCGTCGGTGCCGAGCGTGACCAGCCCCCAGACGCCCTCGCCGAACTCGCCCTTCGCCTGCGCCACGTCGCCGGAGAGGTCGGCCACCGCGTCGGCGGCGACGAAGGAGGGCAGCATCTGGTACTCGGCCTGGACCAGGTCAGGGGGGTTTCCCGCCTTGGCCGCGGTCAGGAACTTGGCGGCCGCGTCGTCGCCGCCGGCCTGCTTGCTGACCGTGACCTGGATGTCGGGGTTGGCGCTGTTCCAGGCCGCCGCGATCTTGTCCATGTTGGGAACCCATGTCCAGTAGGTGAGCTTGACCGGCCCCGCGGGGGCCGAGCTCTGCGCGGCCGGGGCGGCCGGCTCCTGGGCGGCGCCGGAACAGCCGGCGGCCAGGGTGGCGGCGAGAGCCGCGGCCGCCGCCACTGCGAGCCGGTTTCTCTGCATGGTTCCTCCGTGTCAGGGATGCCGTGTCGGGGGTGCTGTATCGGGGGTGCTGAGCCGGGGCTCGGGGCCCGCCGTGCGGAAGTGTCTGTGAACGTTCACAGACTGAAATCCGGGATATCGCCCTGTCAATGCTCGTTACGCTCTTGTTAATCGCCTGCCCTCCTCGATGTTCCTGCGGCGACTCTTCCCTGAGTGTCGGGTTTCGATTACTGTGCACGTTCACAGAGATGAGCCAAGGGGGAGCAGTTGCCTGGATATCCCGTCCTGCCGGAGGGCATCGCGTACGGAGGGGACTACAACCCCGAGCAGTGGCCGGAGGAGGTCTGGCACGAGGACGTCCGGTTGATGCGCGAGGCCGGGGTGAACCTGGTCAGCCTCGGCATCTTCGGCTGGAGCCTGCTGGAGCCGGAGGAAGGGGTCTACGACTTCGGCCGGCTGGATCGGATCATCGACCTGCTCGGCTCCTCGGGCATCAGGGTCGACCTCGCGACACCGACCTCCTCCCCGCCCACCTGGTTTCGGACCGCCCACCCGGGCAGCCACCTGGTCGACCGCGCGGGCCATGTCGTCGCCGGAGGCTCCCGGCACAGCTTCTGCCCCAGCTCCCCGGAGTACGCCGCCGCCTCGGAACGGATCGCCGGCCGGCTCGCCGCCCGCTACGCCGGGCACCCGGCGGTCGTCATGTGGCACGTCCACAACGAGTACGGCTGGGCGAACGCGCGCTGCTACTGCGAGACCTCAGCGGAGGCGTTCCGCGACTGGCTGCGCGAGCGGCACGGGGACGTGGCGGCGCTCAACGCGGCGTGGGGGACCACGTTCTGGGGGCTGACCTACGGCTCGTTCCACGAGGTGGAACCCCCGAGGCTCGCGCCGGCCGGCCAGCTGACCGCCCTGCAGCTCGACTACGCGCGCTTCTCCGTCGACGCGCACATCGCCAACTTCCGCCGCGAGCGCGACGCCATCCGCCGCTTCAGCGACCTGCCGGTCACCACCAACTTCATGATCCCCAACTGCGAGCCGATGGACTACTGGCGGTGGGCCGGCGAGGTGGACGTCGTCTCCAACGACCACTACCTCGACGCCGGGCGGGCCGAGGGCCACATCGAGCTCGCCATGGCGGCGGACCTCACCCGCTCGGTGGCGGGCGGCCGGCCGTGGATGCTCATGGAGCACTCCACCGGCGCCGTCAACTGGCAGCCGCGCAACCTCGCCAAGCGGCCGGGGGAGATGCGGCGCAACAGCCTCGCCCACGTCGCCAGGGGATCGGACTCGGTGCTCTTCTTCCAGTGGCGCGCCTCCCGCTACGGTGCGGAGAAGTTCCACTCGGCGATGCTGCCGCACGCCGGGACCGACTCCGAGCTCTGGCGCGACGTGGTCGCCCTCGGCGCCGAGCTGCGCGAGCTGGCGCCGGTGCGCGGCTCCCGCGTCGAGGCCGAGGTCGCGCTGGTGTGGGACTGGGAGTCGTACTGGGCGCTCGAACTGGAGTGGCGGCCCTCGGTGGACCTGAGGTTCCGCGAGCGGGTGGAGGCGTACTACGAGGCGCTCTGGCGCGAGCACGTCACCGTCGACTTCGTCCACCCCGCGGCCGACCTCTCGGCGTACCGGATGGTCGTCGTACCGAGCTCCTACCTGCTCACCGAGGCCGCGGGCAAGAACCTGCACCGCCACGTGGAGGCCGGCGGCCACCTGCTCGTCTCCTGCTTCTCCGGGATCGTCGACGAGAACGACACGATCCACCCCGGCGCCTACCCCGGCGTGCTGCGCGACGTGCTCGGCCTGTCGGTGGAGGAGTTCCACCCGCTGCCGGAGAACGGCACGGTCGCCGTCGGCGACGACGGGCTGACCGGCCGGATCTGGTCCGAGCGGGTCCGCCTCGCCGGAGCGCGTACCGTGCGCGCCTTCACCGGCGGACCGGACGCGGGCCACCCCGCGGTGACCCGCCACGAGCTGGGAGCGGGCACCGCCTGGTACGTCGCCACGGCCCTCGACCCCGGCGTGGGCCCGGACACGGACGGGGACCTGCGGGCGATCCTGCGCGCGGCCCTCGACGCCGCGGGCGTGTCCCGCCCGCGCGGCCTGCCCGACACCCTCGAAATCCTGCGGCGGGGCCGCCACCTCTTCCTTCTCAACCACGGCGACGAGCCGGTCACCGTTCCCGGAGTGAGCGGGACCGGAGTTCTCGACGGCGCCGAGTACGCGGGTTCGGCGACGGTACCGGCCGGCGGCGTCACCGTCGTCGAGCCGGCACCGGACGCGTGAGCTCCCCCGGTGCCGCGCCGGCCACCTGACCGCGGCGCGCCACCGGGGTCTTCGGGGAACTGTCCGCACCACTCCATCCCAGAGCGAGGACACATGAAGAAGATCCTGGTGGCGCTGCTGCTCTGCGCCGCCGCGACGCTCACACCCCTGGCGGCCTCCCCGGCCGCCCTGGCCGCCTCGACGGTCACCAACGGCGGCTTCGAGACGGGAGGCCCGACCGCCGCGCCGACCGGCTGGAGCACCACCGGTTCGGCCGCCGCCGACTTCACCGAGTCCGGTGGCCGAAGCGGCTCCTACCGCCTGTCCCACTGGGCCACCGGCGCGTACACCGTCGAGACCCACCAGACACTGACCGGCCTGAGCGCCGGCACCTACACGCTCCGGGCCTGGGTCAGGTCGGGAGCCGCGAGCCAGAGCTGGATCGCGCTGCGCAACTGCGGTCCCGCCGAGAGGAGGACCCACCTGCCGGTCAGCTCGTCCGAATGGATCCAGATCGCGGTCACCCAGACCGTGACGGGCGGCCAGTGCACGGTGAGCCTCGGCTCCGCCGCCGCGGCGGGCGGCTGGGCCAACTTCGACGACGTCGTCTTCGCCGCGGGGTCGGCGACGCTGGCGATCAAGGGCGCCGACACCTCCAGCCTGCCCAAGTCCGAGGCCCTCGGCGGGAAGTACCGCACCGCCGCCGGCACGCAGGGTGACGCACTGGCCATCATGCGCTCGGCCGGGCTCAACCACGTCCGGCTGAAGGTCTGGGTCAACGCGGCCGACGGCTACAACGACAAGGCACACGTGCTGGCCCTGGCGCGGCGGATCAAGGCCCAGGGCATGGGATTGCTGATCGACTTCCACTACTCCGACACCTGGGCCGACCCCGGCAAGCAGTACAAGCCCGCCGCGTGGGCGGGGTACACGCTCGCCCAGCTCAAGACCGCCGTCTACAACCACACCTACGACGTGCTGAACGCGCTGAAGGCACAGGGCACCACCGCCGACCTGGTCCAGGTCGGAAACGAGATCAACGACGGCATGCTCTGGGAGGAGGGCCGCAGCTCCAACTTCGGCAACCTCGCCCAGCTCCTCAACTCCGGCTACAGCGCGGTCAAGGCGGTCTCCACCTCGACCAGGGTCGTGCTGCACGTGGCCGAGGGCGGCAACAACCCGCTCTTCCGCTGGTGGTTCGACAGCGCCGCCGCCAACGGCGTGAACTACGACGTGATCGGCGTCTCCTACTACTCCTACTGGCACGGCACGCTCGGCGCGCTGCAGACCAACCTCAACGACATCGCCTCCAGGTACGGCAAGCCGGTCCTGGTCGTGGAGACCGCCTACCCCTTCACCACGGGCAACGACGACGGCCTCACCAACATCATCACCGCGGCGACGCCGTACCCCGGCTACCCGGCCTCCGCCGCGGGCCAGTCGGCGATGCTGCGCGACGTGATGAGCGTGGTGCAGGCCGTGCCGAACGGCCGGGGACTGGGCGTCGTCTACTGGGAGCCCACCTGGACCGCGGTGCCCGGCAACGGCTGGGACCCGGCCGATCCGTCCTCGGGCAACGGGTGGGAGAACCAGGCGCTGTTCGACTTCTCCGACCGGGCGCTGCCCGCGCTCACCCAGTTCACCCACCAGTGATCAACGCGGCTCCCGCGGGCATCGCCGGCGGGAGCCGCCCTCCCTATGACGGGATCGTCGGGACGATGATCCGGCTCGGGCGCGAGGCGTCGTGGAACACCGTCTGGCGGGCGGGCCGCATGTCATCGGGCCCGGCCGTGTGCACGGGGATCCACCGCTGGGGGTTGCGGTCGAAACGGGGGAAGTTCGAGCTCGCGACCTGCACCCGCAGCCGGTGCCCGCGGCGGAAGAGCTGGCTGGTGGTGCCCAGCGCGAAGCGGAAGAGTTCCGGCTCGCCCGGGGTCAGCGGGACCTCCCGGTCCAGCCCCCGGCGGTAGCGCGCCCGCAGGATGCCGTCCACCACGCCGTACCCGGTGCCGTCCGGGTGAACGTCGACCAGCCGGACGGCCCAGTCGCAGTCGTCCGCGCTCGACGCGGCGTACAGTTCGACGACCACCTCGCCGGTGACCTCCAGGTCTTCGGACAGCGGCTCGCCCGTGTAGACCAGCACGTCGTCGCGGACCGCGACGGCGGCCTGGTCCTTGGGGCCGGAGTTGCGGCCGAGCAGTACCCCGGGCAGGAAGGTCGCCCCACCCGCCGTGGGGACGGGGTCCGCCGGGTCGGAGACGTAGTGGTCCGCCGGCTCGCCGGGCCCCGGCGGCTCCGTACCGAGCCGCCCGTCGCCGCCGGCCGAGTTCGCGCCGCCCTCGCCGTGCAGGAAGAAGGAGACCTCCCGCGCCCGGGAGAGCGGCCACTCGTCCTCGTCACGCCAGACGTTCGCCCCCATCACGAAGATCCTGGCCCGGGGCAGGTCGGCGGGCCGGCGCTCGGCCGCGGCGCGGAAGAACTCGGTGTGCACCGCGGTGAGGTCCAGGGCGGCCGACGCCCCGCCGTACCCGTACCAGAGGTCTCCCTGGTAGTCGCCCAGGTTGCCGTGCGCCCAGGGGCCGACGATCAGGTGCTGGCTCTCGCGGGCCCAGGGCGAGGGAGCCCGCGTGCGCAGGCCCGTGTAGTTGCGCAGCGTGCCCTCAAGGAAGATGTCGTGCCAGCCGCCGATGTGCAGCCCGGCCACGTTCATCCGGCCGTGCGCCGCACCGGGGTCGATGACCTGCCAGAAGACGTCGCGGGCCGGATGGCCGAGCCACTCCCGGTAGTACGGTGCCAGTTCGGCCAGGTCGTCGCGGTCGAGAGGCAGGCGGGCGTAGGCGGCGTGTGGGTCGCGCAGGATCTCCAGCAGCGTCTCCCGGGCCCGGTCGAGACCGGGCCCGGCGGGACGCCGCAGCAGGTCGACCGCGGCCAGCGACTCGGCGACCCAGAGCAGCAGAAACCCAAGCTGGAGGGCGCCGCCGGAGTAGGACCAGCCGTCGTGATACTCCGACGCCGTCAGTTGCGGCGCGATCGCCACCAGCCCCTCGGGGGCCGCGCTCGCCGCCAGCATCTGGGTGGCGCCGATGTAGGACGCCCCGTACATTCCGACCCGGCCGTCGCTGAAGTCCTGCGCCCGGATCCAGGCGATCGTGTCGAGGCCGTCCTCCGTCTCGTCGAAGAAGGGGTTGAACGACCCTCCGGAGCTGTAGCGGCCCCGCGTGTCCTGGACGACCACCGCGAACCCCGACTCCACCGCCTGCACCGGCTCCAGCCCGACGATGTGCTGGGCCATGAACGAGGAGGACTTGTCGTAGGGCAGGCGTTGCAGGAGTGTGGGCCACGCCCCGGAGCCCGCGGGGCGCCACACGTCCGCCAGCAGCATCGTCCCGTCCCGCATGGGCACCGGGACGTCACGCTCGACGTGGACGGTCCCGCGCATCAGCCGGCCTTTCTGAGATAGGTCTGGCGGAGCCTGTCCACCGCGACCGCGAGGATGAGCAGGACGCCGGTGGCCACCTGCTGCCAGGAGGAGTCCACGTTGAGCAGGGTCAGGCCGTTGCTCAGCACGCCGACGATCAGCAGGCCGACGACCGTACCGAAGATCGTTCCGGTGCCTCCCGACAGGCTCGTGCCACCGAGGATGACGGCCGTGACGACCGCCAGCTCCAGTCCCACGCCGGTGTTGGCCGAGCTGGAGCCGAGCTGGGAGGTCACCAGCAGCCCGGCGAGCGCCATGCAGCCTCCGGAGAGCAGGAAGCCCGCGAAGATCGTCCGGTTGACGCGGATGCCGACGAGCCGCGCGGCGACGGGGTTGGCCCCGATGGCGTACATCTTGCGGCCGAACACCGTGTAGTGCATGAGCACGTAGAACAGGGCGATGACCACCACGAGCACGATGGCGGGCATCGGGATGCCGAGGAACGGGCGGGCGGTGGCCCAGTCGAAGCCCTCGATGAAGATGCTCTGTCCCTTGCCGATGACCAGTGTCAGGCCGCGGAAGATGCCGAGCATGCCGAGGGTGGTGATGAGCGCGTTGACCCCGACCACGGTGACGAGGAATCCGTTGAGCAGGCCGATACCGACCCCCGCGAGGACCGAGAGCACCAGGGCCGGGCCAAGACCGAGGCTCGGGGCGGTCTCGACCAGGACGATGCCGACGAAGGCCACACCGGACCCGACGGAGAGGTCGAACTGCCCGGCGACGAGCAGTAACGTTCCGGCGGCGGCGAGCACCCCGGTGATCGACACCGCGGTCAGAATGTTGCCCCAGTTGTCCCAGTTGAAGAAGTACGGCGACTGGACGGAGAAGAAGACGACCTCTACGGCGAGGAAGATCAGGAGCCCGATGGTCTCCGGGACCCGGCGTTTTCTGCGGCCGTCCGGCACCCGCGCGGCTCCTTCCCTTCCCCCGCCGGGGGAGGGGGACGCCTGTGACGTTCCGGACAGTGCGCTTCTCTCAGTCATTGATGACTCCTCCTGCGGCCTGGGTGAGGGCCTCGACCACGACGGCCTCCCCGGTGAGTTCGGCCACGGTCCTGCCGCGGACCATGACGATCGCTCTGTCGGCGAGCTCGATGACGTCCTCGTAGTCGGAGGTCGCCACGACGACCGCGCTCCCGCGCTCGGCCAGCGAGCGGATCGCCCGGTAGATCTCCTGGCGGGCACCGACGTCGACACCCCGGGTCGGCTCGACCAGTACGAGGACGCGCGAGCCCCGCTCCAGCCAGCGGCCCAGGACGACCTTCTGCTGGTTGCCTCCCGACAGCGTCCAGATCTGCTGCTCGGGATCGTCGCGAGACCGGATGCCCAGCGCGTCGTGCCAGCGCCGGTAGGCCACGGCCTCACTGCCACGCGTCACGAACGCCCTCGCGCGGGCGATTCCGCCCCAGCTCGGCGCCGCGAGGTTCTCCGCGACGGACCGGGAGCGGAACATGGCCTCGCGCTGGCGGTCGCCGGGCAGGCAGCCGACTCCGGCGGCGATGGCGTCGGCGGGGTGGCGGAACCGCGTCCGCCTTCCCCCGACGGTCAGGGTTCCCCTGTCCACGGGGTGCATACCGAAGATCGCCTCGGCGACCTCGGAGGCACCGGAGCCGACCTTGCCGTAGAGCGTCACGATCTCGCCGGGACGGACCGCCAGATCCACGTCGGTGAAGGCGTCGCCGCTGGAGGCCCGCTCCAGCGCGACCATGGCGGGTTGGTCACCGGTGGCCGCGGGCACTTCACGTCCCCGGCCGCGCTGCTCGACCGTGCGGCCGACCATGGCCTCGACGACCTGGTCCTTGCCGACGGCCGACACCCGCTCGTGCAGCACGATGTGGCCGTCGCGCAGCACGCACACCTCGTCGGCGAGACGGAAGACCTCGTCGAGACGGTGGGTGATGTAGAGAATGGCCACTCCGCGCTCGCGCAGGCCGTTGATCACCTCGAAGAGGCGCTCGGTCTCGGCGTCCGAGAGCGCGGCCGTCGGCTCGTCGAAGATCAGGCACCGTCCCTGCCCGGCGAGCGCGCGAGCGATCTCCACGGTCTGCCGCTCGCCGAGGCGCAGGCTCCCGACCGGGCTGTCCAGCGGGAGGTTCACGCCCAGCGAGTCGAGGACCTTCCTGGCCGTCGCGCGGGTCTCGCCGTTCCTGACGAAGCCGTGCCTGGTCGGCCAGGCGCCCAGGACGATGTTCTCCGCCACGCTGAGCGGAGGGGCGTCGCTGATCTCCTGGTAGATCAGCCGGATGCCGAGCCGCCGCGCGGTGGCGACGTCCCGGACGTCGTGCGGCGTGCCGTCGAGGGCGATCTCCCCTGCGTCGGGGTGCAGATCGCCCGCGATCACGCGGACCAGTGTCGACTTTCCGGCTCCGTTCTCGCCCAGGAGGGCGAGAACGGAGCCGGCGGCGACGTCGAGGTCCACCCCGTGCAGGACCTCGACGTCGCCGAACGACTTCCGGATGCCGCGCACGCTGAGGAAGGGATGTTCCGTCACGTGTGCTCTCCGAATCAGCAGGCGTACTGCGGGTAGTACTGCTTGACGTTGTCCTTGGTCACCACGGCGTGCGGCACGAGCAACTGCCCGGGCACCTTCTCGCCCTTGATGGCCTTGATCAGGTAGGGGACGAGGATCTCGCCGTAGCGCTCGGGGAAGTAGGCGACGCTGCCGATCCAGTTGGGGTGCTGGTAGATCACGCAGTTGGCCGGGTTCAGGTTCTGCACGCCGAGGTAGAGGTCGTCCGTGCGGTTCTGGGCGCGTGCGGCGGCCAGAGCCCCCAGGATGCCGTCCTCGTTGATCCCGACGACGATGATCCGCTTCTGCCCGGGGAGCGCGGTGAGGGTGTCGGTCATCAGCTTCTGGGCGATGTCGCCTCCCGCACCGCCGGTGTCGAGCTTGCGCAGGTTGCGCACCTCGCCGCAGACGCTCGCGAAGCCCTCGCGGACGCCACCCATGCGCTGCTCGTTGACCGCGCCGACCTGCAGTGCCTCAAGGGAGATGAAGGCGTCGTACTCGCAGTTGAACTTCTCCTTGAAGTACTTGCCCACCTCGTAGCCGGCGAGTTGGCCGGCGTAGGCGTTGGCGGCGCCCATGAAGGCTGTCTGGCAGGGTTTCTGCTCGATGTCCACGGACAGGACCGGAACCTGGGGGCCGGCCGCGCAGATGCGGGGGGAGGCGTTGGTGTCGGCCTGGAAGGTGATCAGGCCCTTCGCGCCGCGGGTCTTGAACAGCTTGGCGCAGTCGAGTGCCTTGGCCGCGTCAAGTTTGGAGTCGCAGGTGATCAGTTCCGCTCCGGCGAGCTTGGCCTGAGCCTCCACCCCCTTCTGGACGTCCTGCGGGAAGCCGGAGGCGAGCGAGAGCTGGGTGAAGCCGATGGTCAGTCCCTCGCCGCTGCCGGGCTCCGCCTGCTCGAACTCGACCACGCCCTCGGGGGCCTTGGGCGGTTCGGCGGTCACCTGCCCGCCGCCGGGGCTCGCCGACGTGCCCGCCGCCGGGGCCTCAGCCGTCGTCGGCGTCCCGCTCCCGCACGCGAGCGCGCCGGTGAGGACCAGGACCGCCGCGGCGGTGGCGCGGCCCGCCCGCTGCCATGAACCCTTCACAACTACCTCCTCAAGACGGCGGGATCTTTATGAAACGTTTCAACCGTCTGGCAGTGGAGGCTAGGTTTGTAACGGAAGATGCGTCAAGAGTTACCGGCAAGTTTCCAGGTCACGAAGGTGTTTCGATCCTCAATGTTGCCTCTGGGCGATTATTACGTTTCAATCGGTCCGTGCCGCGCTGTAGTACGCTGCGCTCGGACAGGCTGCGGCGACGCCTGTTCGATCCGGAGACGCGCATCTGTTTCACGCTGCGAGGGGCCATGGCGATAGCGAGCATCAAGGAGGTCGCGCAGCTGGCCAGCGTCTCGGTGGGCACGGTCAGCAACGTGCTCAACCGGCCGGAGGCGGTGTCGCCGGCCACTCGCGAGCGGGTCCTCAGCGCGATGTCGGAGCTCGGATTCGTCCGCAACGAGTCGGCGCGGGCTCTGCGCTCCGGGCGTACCCGCACGATGGGCCTCGTCGTGCTCGACGTGACCAACCCCTTCTTCACCGATGTCGCCAAGGGCGTCGAGGGCGCGGCCGACGCCAGCGGCATGATCGTCACGCTGTGCAACAGCGACCAGGACGGCCCGAGGGAGCGCCGCTACCTCGACCATCTGGAGGAGCAGCGCGTCCAGGGGATCCTCATCACCCCGGTCGAGGCCCGCAACCCCCACCTGGAACAGATCATCGACAGGGGCACCCCCGTCGTGCTGCTCGACTGCCGGACCACCAAGAGGAACCGCTGCTCGGTGGCCGTCGACGACGTGCTCGGCGGGCGCCTGGCGGCCGAGCACCTTCTCGAGCAGGGCCACCGTCGCATCGCCTTCGCCGGAGGGCCGATGACGATAAGCCAGGTGACCGACAGGCGCCGCGGAGCTGCCGCCGCCGTGACCGAGGCCGGGGTGGGGGCGTCCCTGACGCTCATCGAGACACCGTCGCTGAGCTTCGCCTCCGGCAGGCACGCGGGGGAGCAGTTGCTGGAGACGGACCCGTCGCGGCGCCCGACCGCGGTCTTCTGCGCCAACGACCTGCTGGCCCTCGGCCTGCTGCAGGAACTGTCCGCGCGGGGTCTGCGCGTTCCCGACGACATCGCGCTCGTCGGGTACGACGACATCGACTACGCCGCCGCGGCCGCCGTCCCGCTGTCCTCGGTCCGCCAGCCCCGCGAGGAACTGGGGAAGGTCGCCGCACAGCTTCTGCTGGAGGAGATCGACGAACGCGACAGCCACCGCCACCGCCACGTGGTCTTCGAGCCCGAGTTCGTGGTCCGAGAGTCGAGCGTGCGCGCCTGAGGACGCTCCGGCCGCGGTGGCAGTGAAGCCTTGTGACCGGGCCCCGTCGGGGCCCGGTCACGCTCAGGGATCGCCGTCCCGGACCGGTGCGATCGGCTCGGCTGGGTGGGGGGTGCGGGCCGGACGGGCCGGCCCGGTACCGATTCGGCTCCGTGCCAGGTCCGGGTCAGGTGGCAGACCTGGCACGGGCTGGATCAGACCGCGATCCGGCCGGCGCCGGCGCCGCCGGTCACGATCGACTTGACGCTGGAGGCGGTGTCGAGCGAGTAGGAGTAGGGGATGGAGGCGACGCTGCCGCCCGCGTCCCCGGCACCGGAGTTGACGAAGTGGTTGTTGCGGGCGACCAGGTTGGCGGCGGGAGAGGAGCCCTCGCCGCGGTGGTAGGGGTCGGGGGTGTTCTCGAAGTAGTTGCCCTCGACCAGGACGCCGGCGTTCTTCGTGGACGCCACGCCGTAGCCGCCGCCGCTGCCGACGTTGCCGTAGTAGTTGTTGTAGACGTGCACCGGGTTGCCGAAGCGGACCCGCGGGTGGCGCTGGTTGGTGCCGTCGAACCAGTTGTGGTGGTAGGTGACGCGCAGCCTGCCGGTGTCCTCACTGGCGTTGCCGTCGTCGTGGCCGAGCAGCATGGTCTTGTCGTGGCTGGAGACCCGGTTCCAGGAGATCGTGACGTAGTCGCTGGCGCGCTTGACGTCCACGGCTCCGTCGTAGCCGTTGCTGAAGGAGTTGTGGTCGATCCAGACCCGGGTGGAGTACTGGACCTGGATGCCGTCGTCGTTCCAGTTGCGGAAGGTCAGGTTGCGGACGATGACGTTGGACGCCTCGGAGATGTTGAGACCGCAGCCGGAGATGACGGCGCCGGAGTTGCCGAGGACCGTCTTGTTGGAGGTGACCTTGAGCATCCCGGAGCAGGAGATCGTGCCGGACACCCGGATGACCGCCGCGCCGCTCGCCGAGAGCGCGCTGGTCAGCGCGGAGGCGCTGCTGACCGTGGTCGCCGGGGTGTTGCCGCCGCCGGTGGTGCCGCCGCCCTGGGTCGCCCAGCCGACCAGGCCGGTCTGGCCGCTCGGGGGAGGCGTCGTGGTGGGGGTGACGGTCGGCGTCGGGTTCGAGCCGCCCGCGGGGACGAGCCGCCACTGCTTGGTCGCCACCGAGTCGCAGGAGTTCTGCTGCACGAGGGCGCCGGAGGAGGTGGAGTTGTCGGCGGTGTTGAGGCACTTGCCGCCGTTGGCGTTGACCACCCGGTAGTTCGACCCCGACTCGGTCAGGTTCCAGGTCTGGGAGGACGCGCCCGAGCAGCTCTCCTGCTGGACGGCCTTGCCCGCGGAGGTGCTGGCGTCCTTGACGCCCGCGCACTTGCCGCTGTGCGTGGCCTTGAGCTGGGTGCTGCCCCCGGACACGGCCCAGGTCTGCCCGGCGCCGCCGCAGCCGCTCTGGGTGAGCTGGACGCCGTCGGACGAGCCGCCGCCTGGAACGGTCAGGCAGAGGCCACTGCCGTTGTTCACCAGAGTGTAGTTTCCCGCGGCGGGAGCGGCGGCCGCGGCGGAGACGCCCGCCACCGTTCCCGACAGGGCGAGGGCCGCGGCGGCGATGACCGCACCGGCCGTTTTTCCGTTGAATCTGTACAGCACGGTTGAGCTCCTTGCTGGTCCGGCAGGCCGGTGCGGCCTGCGTTTCGGAGTCCCCCCAGCGAGCACTCGCCGTTCACACATGCGATCCACGGACATGTGAGCGAACAATCCACAAGTTAGGTAAGCGCTTTCCCACTGTCAACCCGCCTGTGGAACTTTCATGACCGCCGCTGTTGCCATGCCGTTCGTCATCACGTTCCGTGACCGGCGGCGGTGTGCCGGGCGGAGAAGGTGACGGCGTCCGGATCGGAAGTCGGAGAGACCTGGAACGGAATCCGGCGCCGGCGCGGTTCCCGCCGGTCGTGTGGCCGCTTGTGTCGGGGCTCTTGAAGCCCGGCACGCCGTTCTCGCGGACACCGAGCCGGGCCGACCGGGACCCTCGCCCGCGGAAGACGGCCTGGCCCGTGGGCGCGTCGAACCGCTCCGGGGTGTCGGCCGGTGGGCTTCAGGGTGCACAGGGCCTCAGGACCGTCCGCATGTCGCGGGGCAGAACCTGACCTCCGGGTAGCGCGATGACGGCTTGTCCAGGAGGGGCTGTCGCCGCGACCTCAGGTGCTGATCGAGGAAAGCAGCCACGTACGTGCGGGTGAGCTCGGCGGCGCGCGCCGCGGGCAGGACGTCGGCGGTGGGCGTGATGCCGAGAGCGCCGGCCATCAGCGGGGCGTCGGTGAAGGACCGGTGTTCCGAGCCCGTCAGCACGAGCCAGCGCTTCCACCCGGTCAGCAGCTTCCAGTCGCGGTCCCATGAGGTGTCGCGGCCGCCGGGGAGGTGCTGCGCCGAGCCCAGGAACATGAACGGCCGGGTGAACCCGCTCTTGGGGATCCGGGCGTAGGTGGTGCCGTCCATGTCGACTCCGGCGCGCACCCGGGGATCCTTCACCATGGCCGCCATGGCGCCGGCCCCGCCGATCGACTGGCCCACCATCGCGATCCTGGACCGGTCGATCACATCGGAACCCTCCCACTTCGACGGCAGCTCGTCGAGCACGAACGAGACGTCGGCCGCCCGGCCCGCGACCACCCCCGTGCCGAAGCCCGCGTCCGTGTCGCTGTCACAGGCGAGGCATTCGGCGACCCGCCCGCCGGGCAGGGTGGTGGCGTAGCTCTCGTAGGTGTGGTCGATACCGGCCACGACGTACCCTCGGCTGGCCAGTTCCTCGGCCAGGGAGGTGAGCGTGCTCATCGGATTGGTGAAGCCGGGGGAGAGCACCACCAGCGGAAGCTTCCGCCCCGCGGGTTCGGCGCCTTTGACGGCGTTCGTGCGCGTCCCGCTGAGCGTGTCGTTCGGCACGCCCCCGATCCCCAGGTGCCTCAGGGCGAGCTCCGATTCCTTCGGCGTCATGTACGGCGCCCGCTGCCCGTCCCGCTGCTTTGTCGGATACCACAGGGTGACCTTGAGCTCGCGCGCGTCGACGTCGAGGTTCCACGGATCGGGGCGGGAGGCGTCCTTCAGATACAGGGCGGTGGTGCCGACCGGGTGGGTGCCGGTGGGGGCGGGCAGGGTGGCGGGGCCGGTAGGCGTGGGCGACGGGGCGGCGGAGCGGGGCGGCGTGGGCGCGGAGCAGGCGGACGCGGCCAGGACGACCAGTCCCGCGACGACTGCCAGGATCTGTCTCATCGAGAGGTCCATTCACTTGTCCAGCAAGGTCAGGGCCTTGGTCAGCACGGGGTCGCGCCCGGCGGCCGCGTCCTTCGGGGTCAGGGGAACGTGGTGGTCGGGCGGCACGCCGATCCGGTCGATCACCTCGCGCTTGGGCCCGAGGTGGTGCTTGGCGGGGAAGCTCAGGCTGGTGTTGTTGCCGAGCAGGTACGGCTGCGCCGGGCCGGAGATGACGCCGGCGGTTCTGGTGCCGACCAGCCGGCCGAGGCGCAGGTCCTTGACCGCGGAGCTGAAGTGCTCGCACGCCGAGGCGCAACTGCGGTCGGTGAGCACCATCAGCGGCAGATCGAGCAGTTCGACGGTGTTGTCGGTCCACAAGGTCTCGCACCTGGCGTCCACGGTGCACAGGTAGGCGGTGGCCTTTTCATGGGTGAACGCGCTCACCAGCCGGGTCGCCTCCGTGGGGCTGCCGCCGCCGTTGCCGCGCAGGTCCAGCACGACGCCGGACAGGTGCCGGCCGGTGCGCAGTCTGGAGATCGCCTTGAAGACCCTGTCCGCGGAGTCGGGAGCGAACCCGCGCAGCCGTACATAGGCGATGTCGTCGTCCAGCAGCTTCGAGGTCACCACCTGCAGGGCGGCCAGGTCCCGCTGGTAGAGGCCGGGCTTGAGCGTCACGCTCCAGCGGCGGCCGGTGCTCTGCCGCAGGAGCCGTAACCGGACCGGGCGCGCCTCCGGGTACCCCGGATAGAGAGCGGCGATCGCGGGAGTGGCCTTCCCGTCGATGAAGGGCGCCGATCCGTTGACCGATTCGATGATGTCGCCCGGGCGCAGCCCGGCCGCTTGCGCCGCGCCGCCCTGCACGGTGGTGACGAACAGCGGGGGGAGGGCGACGCCGGGGTTGCCGTCCACCTGTGGGCCATTGACGTTCGCCAGGAGACCCAGGCCGTAGCCGTCGCCGTCGTAGTGGTCGGGCGGCCGCTTGACGTCGTGCGCCCAGCGGGCGTGGTTGTCGCCGAGGCCGGCCACGATGGCCTTGAGGGTGCCGACGGCCAGCTTGTCACGGAGGTCGGGAACCCGATCGGTGATCTTGCGGTAGACGGCTTCGAAAGCGGTCCAGTCGGCTTTCCGGTCACCCGTCAGCGCGGGCATGCCCGCCTCGGGCAGGTCGCGCCCGTTGCGGTTGAGCTCCTGCGTCAGGGCGACGAATCCGGCGGTCAGCAACGAGCGGGCGTCCAGCGTGGCGCCGCTGTAGTAGTTGCCGAGGATGCAGAAGTACGCCTGCTCGATGACGTCGATCGTGGTGGCCGTCTCCGCCCCTGGAACTCCCCGGGGTGCTGCGCAGACCGTACCGGCCGCCGTGCTCGCCTCGCTGCGCGGCGGCGCCGGCGCCGTGCAGGCTGCTGCCAGGAGGAGGGCGAGCCCGGCGGCCGCGGTCCTGATGACGGTCATGACAGGCGCCTGCGGATCCACCAGAAGCAGAACCAGGCGAGGCCGAGGGTGAGCAGGGCGTAGATTCCGGTCTCGGTCCACTGGAAGGGCCAGAAGCGCTCAAGGGGCTGGTAGGTCGCCTGCTGCCGGTAGCCGAGCCGGTTGATCTCGACCATGCAGCCGCCCCCGCCGCCCGCCGACGGTGCGCAGGGGCCCGACGTGGTGGAGATCGGGACGGCGCCTTCGCCGCCGGTGCCGAGCGTACGTCCGGACGGATCGACCAGGCTGGCGGACAGGACCCAGGCGCCCGCGTGGCCGGGAACGGCCGACCTCAGTTGAATCTCCACATATCCGCCTCGTTCCCGGTTTATGCCGATGCCGTTCACGTTCGTTTCGCCGAGCTCGAAGGTCGAGGTGATCGGAGGCATCAGGTGGGGCCGGACCAGCAGCGGCATGGCGAGCTGGATCGCGGCGAAGACGGCCAGGGTGAGGGCCATGGCGGGCAGCGTGCGGCGCACCAGCATGCCCACGGTCACGCCGAGGACGAAGGTGAAGGCCGCATACCCCATCGGGGCGATGCCGCGCGCGCCGAACACCAGGGGAGCCATCAGGGCCAGGTTCTCAGCGGCTGATTTGTCCAGAGGGTCGGACCACCAGGTCACCATGAGGCCGCACAGGCCGGCGACGGCCACGGCGGTCAAACCCATGAGCCCGAGCTTGACCGCCAGCCAGCGGCCGCGGGTGATGCTCTGGTTCCACACCATCAGGTGCGTGCCCGCCTCCAGCTCGCGGGTGATCAACGGTGCTCCCCAGAAGAGCCCGGCGAGGACGGGCAGGAGCAGCACGACGAGAGTCAGGGCCGTGAACGAGGTCTCGTGCCCGCCGAAGAAGCGATCGTAGAAGCGGTCGCAGGTGTTGTCCTGGGTGCAGGCCGCGATCCCGGCGGAGTAGTCGAAGGCCAAGCCGGGGCCGGTCAGGGCCAGGACGACGGCGAGGATAACGAGCAGGGCAGCCATCGTCGCGGCCGAGCCGCGGAACTGGCGCCAGGTCAGCCAGATCATCGCCGCACCTCCAGGGCGACTCGCCGGTCGGCGGTGTGCTTGTCCATGTAGGCCAGGACGAGGTCCTCCAGACTGAGCCGGCTGACCGTCCAGGCGGGGTCGTGGATCGGGGCGTCGGTGCGGATCACGTACGTGCTCTGCCGTTCGGTGTGGCGCGCGCAGACCACGTGCTGGTCGGCGGGGAGCCGGTCGGGATCGCGGCGCGGGCCGGTGAGCCGGTGATGGGTGGC
The DNA here is from genome assembly GCF_042665875.1 of Streptosporangium amethystogenes subsp. fukuiense. Lineage (NCBI taxonomy): Bacteria > Bacillati > Actinomycetota > Actinomycetes > Streptosporangiales > Streptosporangiaceae > Streptosporangium > Streptosporangium amethystogenes. The sequence continues at coordinate 85,221 of NZ_JBHTEE010000001.1, forward strand.
CAGCAGCCGGTCGACCTCCCCGGCCACCTGGACGCGGGAGTCGACGAGCACGATCAGGAAGTCGCACACCCGTTCCAGGTCGGAGACCAGGTGGGAGGAGAGCACCACGCTGAACTCGTGCTCGACCGTGGCCTCCATCAGGTGCTGTAGAAACTCGCGGCGGGCCAGCGGGTCGAGCGAGGCGACCGGCTCGTCCAGGATCAGCAGCTCGGGCCGCTTGGCCAGGCCCAGGGTGAGGGCGAGCTGAGCACGCTGGCCGCCCGACAGCTTGCCTGCCCGCTGGCCGGGATCGAGACCGAGTTGCGCGATCCGGTCCCGTGCCATGGCGGCGTCCCAGCGGGGGTTGAGCCGCGCTCCCAGCCGCAGGTGATCGGCGACGCTCAACCCGGCGTAGACGGGGGTGTCCTGGGCGACGAACCCGACCCTGGCCAACTGCGCCGGGCTGCCGGCGGGACGGCCGCCCAGCACGGTGATGTCGCCCGCCGTCGGCTCCAACTGGCCGCTGGCCAGCTTCAGCAGCGTCGTCTTGCCGGCTCCGTTGGGCCCCATCAACCCCACGACGTGGCCCGCCGGGATGTCGATGGTGCATTCGCGCAGCGCCCAGCGCCTGCCGTATTTCCTGCCCAGTCCCTGGGCCTGTAGGACAGTGTTCACGCTATGTCCTCCTGAGCGGTGGTCCGAAAGGTGGTCATGAAGAGGGCCTCGATGCTTTCCTCGTCGAGGCCGGCCCGGCGGGCCTTGGCCAGCCAGCGCTGTAGTTCCAGGCGCAGCGGGCCGTGCGCGGCCAGCGAGGTGTCGGTGAGCGTCGCCGTCACGAACGTCCCCACCCCTGGCCGGGCGGCGACCAGGCCCTCGTGCTCGAGTTCCCGGTAGGCCTTGAGCACGGTGTTGGCGTTGATCGCCAGTTGCGCCACGGCCTCCTTGACGGTCGGCAGCTGGTCGCCTTCGCGCAGCAGGCCCAGCCGTAGCGCATGCCGTACTTGCTGGACCAGCTGCAGGTACGGCGAAACACCCGACCTGCCGTCCAGATGGAACTCGATCATTGGCTGCTCCATTTATCTAGCTTCCTAGGACTTTAGACTTCTGCATGTTAAAGGATCATAAGGATCGCTGTCCCGGTATCGCCCGGCAGCCGAAGCGGCCCATCGCTCCTCGGTCCGGCCGCAGCCCTACGCCGGGGGCAGATCCTTCCCCTGCCTCGCCGAACGACCGCCGCGGTGAATACCCGCACTTACCGTGGCAAGCTCGTGATCGCGGCCATGCTGACCTGGACCGCCTTCCTCGGTGGCCGAGGTCGAGGTGTACGCGTTTACCGCGGCAGAGCAGAAGGCTGGAAATGACGAGCGCGGGCACCGCCGACGCGGTCGAGGCCTGTCCTCGCTCGGCCGGGATCGGCGAGGCACCCAAGCGGATCCATCGCATCTCCCTGACGACGTGGGCCTGGCTCGCCTGCGCGGCGGGATGCCTCTCTGGCCGCGGCGTCGTCACCGGTCATCGCGGGAGCGAGGGCCTAGTCGACCTCGGCGCTGCCGTTGACGCGGAGCTTGCGGCGGGCGCGCTCGTAGAAGCTCGTGGTGCCGAGCCGGACCACCCACGCGGCGGCGCGCACCGCGGTGACGGTGAGCTCGTCCCCCGGCGACAGGTGCCCGCCCACCGCGCCGTCCACCTCCAGGGCCAGCCGGCCGCTCGCCGGCAGCAGGCCGAGCACGACCCGCTCGTCCGCCGACAGCACGAGGGCCCGGTTGAACGACGAGTGCGCCGCGGCCGGGACCACGAGGAAGCCCTCGACCGTCGGCGAGACGATGGGGCCGCCCGCGGAGAAGCTGTAGGCGGTCGACCCGGTGGGGGTCGCGACGATCACCGCGTCGGCCGCGTAACGCACGAAGGGGTGCCCCTCCACGGCGATCGACATCGCGGACAGCCCGTGGCCCGGTATCCGCACCAGGGCGATGTCGTTGAACGCGGTCACCGAGGTGCCGTCGGGCAGGGTGGCCCGCACCGCCATCCGGGGTTCGACCGTGTAGGCGTGGTCGTCGATGGCCGACAGCGCGAAGGGCAGCTCGTCGACGTCGATCTCGGCGAGGAACCCCAGCTTGCCGAGGTTGACGCCGAGGATCGGAGTCCGCCGCCCCGAGATGAGCCGCATGGTGCGCAGCATCGTGCCGTCGCCGCCGAGGCTGACGAGCAGGTCGGCGCGGTCGACCAGGGTGGCGCCGTCGACGGCCACCGCGCTGCAGTCGATGCGCCCGACCTCGTCGGGCAGCCCGAGCACCGTGACGCTGCGGGCGCGGGCCCACTCCACGATCGTGTCGATGGCCACCTTCGAATCGCGCTGCGGGTGCAGCACCAGTCCCACGGTCTTGACCATCCCCATGGCTCACACTGTACGGCGATTCGCGGCCTGTCCCGCGCGGTGAGAACCCCGGCGAGCCGCCCGCGGCTCGCCGGTGCCCGGCGGGGGCGGACCGGCTTCCAATCTGAACACACAGTGAAATGCCAGGAAAGATGGGTAGCCTGCCTGGGCATGAAGTGGCAGCGTAAGGCCAACGACGCCCTTGTCAGGCTCACCGGATTCCGGATTAACCGGGTAGGAAAAAACGGTTCGTCGGCGGACGTGAGGGCCCCTGTCGCGGAGGAGCCGTTCGGCCCGCCCGCCGACCCGAAGATCGACCGGCTGCTGGTGGCGCCGGTCTTCGTCCTCTCGCCGGTGAGGTCCGGCTCCACGCTGCTGAGGGCGATGCTCAACGCCCACTCCATGCTGCACGCCCCGCACGAGCCGCACGTGCGGAGGCTGAAAGTGGAGTTCGGCACCTCGCTGGCGGAGCGGGCGATGAAGGCCCTCGGCCACGACCGGGCCGACCTGGAACACCTGCTGTGGGATCGGGTGCTCCACCGCGAGCTGGTCAGGAGCGGCAAGACGTTCTTCGTGGACAAGACGCCGGCCAACGCCTTCGCCTACCGGCGCGTCGCCGCGTGCTGGCCGGACGCCAGATTCGTCTTCCTGCTGCGCCACCCGGCGTCCATCGCCAGGTCATGGTACGAGGCGGGGGCGGGCAGGCGGACGCCGGAGGAGGCGGCACTCGACGCCCTGCGTTACATGAAGGCGGTGCAGCGGGCGCGGGGGGCACTCAGCGGGTGCACCGTGCGCTACGAGGACCTGACCGCCGACCCCGAGGCCGAGGCACGCCGCGTCTGCGACTTCCTGGACGTTCCCTGGGAGCCGGCGATGCTGGCCTACGGCGAGCAGGCCGTGCTGGAGAAGGGGCTCGGCGACTGGAAGGACAAGATCCGGTCCGGGCGTGTGCAGCCCGGGCGCGACCTGCCGGGGCCGGAGGAGATACCCAACTCGCTCCGGCCGATGTGCGAGAGCTGGGGATATCTGCCGTCCGTCACGGAGACCGCATGACGGCGCCGGAGACCACGAGGATCCGCTACCTGCTGCTGCACGCGTACGGCATGGGCGGGACGATCCGCACGGTGATCAACCAGGCGAACGCGATGGCCGCGGCCGGCCACGAGGTCGAGATCGTCAGCGTGGTACGGCGGAGGGAGAGGCCCCAGTTCGAGATCGACCCGCGCATCCGTCTCCTGACGTTGTCGGACCAGCGTGAGGGCAGGCCCGTCGATTCCACCGGGCGGCGGGTGTGGCGGTGGATCCGGGGCAGGATCGTGCCCGCCGGCGAGTTCGCGGCCTCCTACTTCACCGAACGTGTGGAGCGGGCCGTCATCGACTACGTCTCCGCGCTCACCGACGGCGTCCTGGTGACCACCCGCCCCGCCCTGAACCTCATCTCGGCCCGCCGTGCTCCTGCCGGCATCGTCAAGGTCGGGCAGGAGCACATGAACCTGGCCACCCACTCCGAGGCGGTCCGCTCGGAGATCGGCCGCCACTACGGCAGGCTGGACGCGGTGGTCGTGCTCACCGAGACCGACAGGAGGGAGTACCAGGCGCTCCTGCCCACCACGCGCGTCGAGCGCATCCCCAACGCGGTCGGCTCCGTGCGCCGGACACCCTCCGGGAAAGACGACAGGCTCGTGGTCGCGGCCGGCCGGCTGGTCGCGCAGAAGGGCTTCGACCTGCTGATCCCCGCGTTCCGGCAGGTTGTGGACCGTCACCCGGACTGGCGGCTGCGCATCTACGGCACCGGCAAGAAGAAAGGGCAGTTGCGCGCGCTCCTGAAGGAGCACCGGCTGGGTGACAACGTCACTCTGATGGGACGGACCGACCGCCTCGACGAGGAACTGGCCAGGGCCTCCTTCTACGTCCTCAGCTCGCGGTTCGAGGGGTTGCCGATGGTGATGATCGAGGCGATGACCCACGGGCTGCCCGTCGTGGCCTTCGACTGCCCGACCGGCCCGGCCGACGTGCTCACCCCCGAGGTCGACGGGCTGCTCGTCCCCTCCCGCGACGTCGACGCGCTGGCGGCGGCGATGATCCGGCTCATCGAGGACCGGGAGCTGCGGCGGCGGATGGGAACGGCCGCGGCCGTCGCCGCGCACGACTACACCCCCGAAGTGGTCATGCCGCTCTGGGAGAAACTGTTCGCCGAACTGCTGGACCGAGGGCCGGAACAGTCGCGCTGACCCGATTTGCTGGCTTCTGCTGAATTTATGAAAAAATCAGCCTTTAATGCCTTCCGCAGCCCTGCTGTGAGGGCGCCCGCAGGATGAAGGCGGCTGCTGATCGGTGGCGCTTCTTGGCGTTTTCCCTGTTCTGTTGGTAAGTGACGGATGCGCGCCTGAGGCGGGAAACATCGGCCGGCCTGGCGGCCAGGGGAATCGAGGCGGATCCGCGACCTGCCGGGACTCCGGTGCGGGCCGGGGGACGAAGAATAAGACATTCAATATTTTTCGGGCATTTGACGATGGAGTCTTTGTTCATTGTTGGCTCGATCGTATTCAATGCTTGACAATATATTTAAGGGCGACCCAAAATTGGGGCGTCCATGATGGCGGGTCGAATTCGGATCCGCGCGTCGGGAGGTCAGCATTTTGCCGTTTCTGTTGCGGTTGACTGACGTTTCCTCCTGATTGATTCATGTCTTCGCTTCCCCCGTTGGTACGAGCACGGATCGGTGGTGTGTGTTGTGACGGAGTTCGAGGCTGGCCGGTCGCAGCTGAGTCTGAGTACGGACGCCGCGCGTAACCTGGCGACGACGACCAAGTCGACTCCCCAGATGCAGGAGATCACCTCGCGGTGGCTGCTGCGGATGCTTCCCTGGACGCAGGTGTCGGGCGGCACCTACCGCGTCAACCGGAGGCTGACCTACACGATCGGCGACGGGCGGGTGAGCTTCACCAACGCCGGATCGCAGGTGGCGGTCATCCCCGCCGAGCTGTGCGAGCTGCCCCTGCTGCGCGGGTTCGACGACTCCGACACCCTCGACGCGCTGGCGGGCCGGTTCGTCCAGCGGGAGTTCCGGGCCGGCGACGTGCTCGCCGAGTCGGGGCAGCCGGCCGACGAGGTGGTGCTCATCGCGCACGGCAAGGTCAACAAGGTCGGCACCGGGCCGTACGGCGACGAGATCGTGCTGACGGTGCTGGCCGCGGGTGACCACTTCGGCGACGAGACGCTGGTCGGCACGGACGGCGAGTGGCCGTTCAGCGCGAGGGCGGTCACCAGCGGTACGGCGATGGTCCTGCCCCGGCACGCGTTCCTGGAACTGGCCGAGCGTTCCGAGGAGCTCCAGGCCCACCTGCGGCGGCGGGAGACCGCCACCAGCGGGCCGCAGAACAAGTACGGCGAGGCCGCCGTCGAGGTGGCCGCCGGGCATGCCGGAGAGGCCGACCTGCCGGGCACGTTCGTCGACTACGAGCTCAGCCCGCGCGAGTACCAGCTGAGCGTCGCGCAGACGGTCCTGCGGGTGCACAGCCGGGTGGCCGACCTCTACAACGACCCGATGGACCAGGTCGAGCAGCAGCTCCGGCTGACGATCGAGGTGCTGCGCGAGCGGCAGGAGCACGAGCTGATCAACAACCGCGAGTTCGGGCTGCTGCACAACGCCGACCTCAAGCAGCGGATTCACACCCGCAGCGGGCCGCCCACCCCCGACGACCTCGACGAACTGCTCAGCCGCCGCCGGAGCACGAGCTTCTTCCTGGCACACCCGCACGCCATCGCCGCCTTCGGCCGCGAGTGCAACGCGCGCGGGCTCTACCCGCAGGGCGTCGACGTCGGCGGTAGCGGGGTGCCCGCCTGGCGTGGCGTCCCCATCTTCTCCTGCAGCAAGATCCCCATCACCGACACCCGCACCACGTCGATCCTGGCCCTGCGCGTCGGCGAGGACAACCAGGGCGTCATCGGCCTGCACCAGACCGGCATCCCCGACGAGTACCAGCCCAGCCTGTCGGTCCGGTTCATGGGCATCAGCGAGAAGGCGATCATCTCCTACCTGGTCAGCGCCTACTACTCCGCGGCCGTTCTGGTGCCCGACGCGCTCGGCATCCTGGAAGACGTCGAGATCGGTCACTGAGACCGGGGCACCCGGTCCTGGCGGACGCGTTCTCCCCGGGCCCGCCCGGGCCCGGCACCTCGGCCGTTCTGGCCGCATCGCTTGTTGGAACGGCCGAGTGAGGAAAGCAGGCATGACGACCACTGAGATGAGGACGGACGGGCGGTCCGCGGACGAGGTGCTGACCTGGAGCCGGAACATGGTCGAGGCGACCCTGCGTCCGGCGATCGACACGCTGTCGGCCCCGATGAGGCGCATCGCCGGTTATCACTTCGGCTGGTGGGACGAGCGGGGCCGGCCGTCCACGGCCGGCGGGGGCAAGGCGCTCCGTCCCGCGCTGGCCCTGCTGTCGGCCGAGGCCGTGGGGGGTGCCGCGGCCCTGGCGCTTCGACCGGCGGCGGCGGTCGAGCTGGTGCACGACTTCTCCCTGCTGCACGACGACGTGATGGACGGTGACCGGACCCGCCGCCACCGTCCCACGGCCTGGGCCGTCTTCGGGATCAGCCCGGCCATCCTGGCCGGTGACGCGCTGCTGACGCTGGCCTTCGGCGTGCTCGCGACCGGCGGGCACGCGATCACCGCCGAGGCGACACGGGTCTTCGGCACCGCGGTCCAGGAACTGCTTGAGGGGCAGAGCGCGGACGTCGCGTTCGAGGGACGTCACGATGTCGGGCCGGCCGAGTGCCTGGGCATGGCGGCCGGCAAGACCGGTGCCCTGCTGGGGTGCGCCTGCGGGCTCGGCGCCCTGTTCGGGGGTGGCGGCCCGGAGCAGGTCGAGCACCTCACCGCCTTCGGCAGGGACCTGGGGCTGGCGTTCCAGCTCGTCGACGACCTGCTGGGCATCTGGGGAGATCCCGAGGTGACGGGCAAGCCGGCCCACTCGGATCTGCGCAGCCGGAAGAAGTCCATTCCGGTCGTCGCCGCCCTGACCTCGGGCACCCCCGCCGGGCATGAGCTGGCCGGTCTCTACCACCGGGAGCGGCCGCTCTCCGACGCCGACCTGGTCCGCGCGGCCGAGCTCGTCGAGACGGCAGGGGGGCGGGCCTGGACCCAGCGGGAGGCCGATGAGCTGCTCGCGCGGGCCCTGCGTCACCTGGGATCCGCGGGCGCGCTGCCCCGGCCCGCCGCCGAACTGGCCGCGCTCGCCCGTCTCGTCACCCGCCGCGACCGCTGACCGGGACCGTCACAGGTTCACGTCATCTGCCACGACCGTGCCGGAGCCGTTCCACGGCCCCGGCACGGTCGTGGCCGGGCCGGATGATCCCCGCGGGGCACCCGCGTCCGGATGGCCCCTGACGGCGCCCGCGGCTCAGACGAAGGCGCCGATACCGGTGATCGCCCGCCCCACGATCAGGCTGTTGATCTCGCGTGTCCCCTCGTACGAGTAGATCGCCTCGGAGTCGGCCACGAACCGGCCGACGTCGTAGTCGAGGACGATGCCGTTGCCGCCCAGGATCTCCCGCGCCCATCCCACGGCCTCGCGCATCCGTGCCGTGCAGAACGCCTTGGCCATGGCCGAGTGCTCGTCCTTGTAGACGCCCGCGTCCTGAAGTTGTGCCAGCCGCACCACCATGCCCAGCGAGCAGGTGACGTTGCCCAGCATCCGCACGAGCAGGTCCTGTACGAGCTGGAACCCCGCGATCGGCCGTCCGAACTGCTCACGTGTCTTGGCGTACTCCAGTGCGAGCTCGTAGGCGCCCATCATGCAGCCCACCGCCTGCCAGGCCACGCCTCCCCGGGTCTGCCGCAGGATCGTGGCGGTGTCACGGAAGCCGTTCGCCCTCTCCAGCCGGTTGATCTCCGGCACCAGGCAGTTGGTGAGCGTGATATCGGCGTTCTGCACGGTCCGCAGGGCTATCTTGTTCTCGATCTTCGTCGCGGCGAAGCCGGGCGTGCCCTTCTCCACCACGAATCCCTTGACCTGGCCGTCGGCCTCGTCCTTGGCCCAGACCACGATCAGGTCGGCGAAGGTCGCGTTGCCGATCCAGCGCTTGGCGCCGTTGAGCACCCACACGTCGCCCTCACGCCTGGCCGTCGTGCGCAGCCCCGCCGCGACGTCGGAACCCCCCTCGGGCTCGGTCAGCGCGAACGCCCCGATCTTCTCCATCGCCGCCATCGGCGGCAGCCACCGCTCCCGCTGCTCGTCCGACCCCAGCCGGTCGACGCTGCCCATCGCCAGGCCGTTGTGAACGCCGAAGAAAGTGCCCATGGACGGGTCCACCCGATTCATCTCCAGCACCACGAACCCGGTCAGCAGGCTCCGCGCACCCCGATAGGGCAGGCCCGCGATGTCGAGTTCGGCGAAATCGGGAATCACCTGGTGGGGAAAGTGCGCGTTGGTCCACGCCTCGTTCGCAATGGGTGCGATCTTGTTCGCCATGAACTCCCGCACCCGGAGCAGGATCTCCTTCTCGTGCTTCTCCAGTAGTTCGGAGTAGTCGTAGAAATCACCGGTCGTCATCGTCGCGGCTCCCCTCCGGTCGTCGTGCCTGCTCACCTGCCCAGGAGGTGGGGGATCAACCGGTGACACCACTCACAGACCACGGACCGGGGGTGTCCCTAACGAACCGTCAGAAGACGGCGGCGGAGGCCCGGGTCGCCCCGGGCCTCCGCGTCGGCTGCCGTCAGGCAGGACTACCGGTGGTAGCGGTAGCTGTACACGCGCACCCGGTCGGACCTGCTCCTGCTCTCGGAGAGGTCGTCGGTCCCGTCGAAGACCGCCCGGTACTCACCGCTCTTGGTGGCGCGGGCCCTGGCGTAGAACTCGCCCTTCCGGTTGGTGTCGTCGGCGGTCACGTACTTCCAGGCACTGGAGCCGTGCCTGCGGAAGTAGATCTCCACCTCCTCGCCCCGCACGTTCTTCCAGCGGTGGTCGTCGACCTGGAGACGACCGGTGAAGTAGACCCAGCGGCCCTTGCGGACGGCCTCGGGGCTGGCGGAGAACCGGTAGACGCGGGTCTCGGCCTTCTCCTTCTTCTCGTGCTTGACGGAGAAGTTGACCTGGTCGGTGACCTTCTTGCCGTCCTTGTCGTACGCGTCGGCGATCGCGACCCAGCGGCCCTCGAAGTCGGAGGCGTCGAAGCTGGTCGTGAAACGCCACAGGTCGCCCTGGTGGAGGACCCGGGGCTCGCGCGCGTCCTGGGTGCGCAGCTGGTCGGAGACCGGCTTGAGGCGCAGTTCGACGCGCTCGGCCTCGGTGGTGCGGACCTCGATGGTGACCCTCGTGTCGTCGTCACCCTGCACGACGACCGGGTTGGGGTTGACGCTGTCGATGCGCACACTGAGGGCGACTCGCTCCGCGGAGGCCGTTCCGGCGGACATGAGCAGCGAGCCGCTCACGGCCGCGGAGAGCAGGCCGATGGCGATTCGTTTCATCAAGATTATTTCCTTTTCTCCCCGTTGTTGGAGGCAGCCGGGAGTGACCGCCTCCTCTCCATAAGACGGCCTAGAAGTAAGTGATGTTGCCCTAAATCGCAAAAAAAGTAGGTTTAAGTACCCGTAAGGTAATGCTTTTCTGCGGGAATAGCCAGGTCAATAGCTGATCGCCGGCACCCGAAAAAATTTCCAACAAAAGGAGATATGTCTGATTTGTCGGGAATAGGGGTCGCGGTGGCGTGTGGCGCCCTCCGGCCGGACCGGCTTTCGAATCAGACATATCGGGCATGGCATCGCGGCCGGTGAGGGCGGATAACGTTTAGGCATGAGTGCCACCATCGTCGCCAAGGATCTGGCCGCCGGACACGGCGACCGAGCGCTTTTCACCGGGCTCGACCTGGTGGTCGCCCCGGGCGACGTCGTCGGGCTGGTCGGGGTGAACGGCGCGGGGAAGTCCACCCTGATGCGGATCCTCGCCGGGCTGCTGCCACCCGAGCACGGTTCGGTAAGGCTCAGCCCGCCCTCGGCGTCGGTCGGCTACCTGCCGCAGGAGCGCGAGCGCCGGGCGGACGAGACGGTCGCGGACTTCCTGGCCCGCCGCACCGGGGTGGCCGCCGCGCAGCGCGCGCTGGACGCCGCGACCCAGGGGCTGGTCGAGGGCCGTCCGGATGCTGACGACGAGTACGCCGTGGGTCTGGAGCGCTGGCTCGCCCTGGGCGGTGCCGACCTGGAGGACCGCGCGGGGGAGGTGGTCGCCGAACTCGGCCTCGCCGTGGAGCTCGACCGGCCGATGACGGCGCTCTCCGGGGGGCAGGCGGCGCGGGCGGGCATGGCCTCCCTGCTGCTCAGCCGCTACGACGTCTTCCTGCTGGACGAGCCCACCAACGATCTCGACCTGGAGGGGCTGGAGCGGCTGGAACGCTTCGTCACCGGTCTGCGCGCCGGGACCGTCCTGGTCAGCCACGACCGCGAGTTCCTGGCCAGGACCGTGAACCGGGTCGTCGAGCTCGACCTCGCCCAGCAGTTGATCCGCCTGCACGGCGGTGGTTACGAGGCGTACCTCGCCGAGCGTGAGGTCGCCCGCCGGCACGCCCGCGACGAGTACGAGGAGTACGCCGGCACCGTCGCCGCCCTCAAGCAGCGCGCCGGGATCCAGCGTGCCTGGATGGAGAAGGGCGTCAAGAACGCGCGGCGCAAGGCGCCGGACAATGACAAGGTCGGCCGCAACTTCCGTACCGAGACGACCGAGAAGCAGGCCGCGAAGGCCCGCCAGACCGAGCGGATGATCGAGCGGCTGGAGGAGGTCGAGGAGCCCCGCAAGGAGTGGGAGCTCCGGATGGAGATCGCGGTCGCCCCCCGCTCCGGAGCCGTCGTCGCGACGCTGCGCGAGGCCGTGGTCCGGCGCGGCGCGTTCACCCTCGGCCCGGTGAACCTGCAGATCGGCTGGGCCGACCGGGTGGCGGTCACCGGTGCCAACGGCTCGGGCAAGTCCACGCTGCTCGCCGCGCTCCTGGGCCGGACCCCGCTTCAGGAGGGAGCCACCTCACTCGGTCCCGGCGTGGTCGTCGGCGAGGTGGACCAGGCGCGCGGGCTGTTCCTCGGTGACGAGCCCCTGGTGGACGCCTTCGGGGCCGCCGTGCCCGACATGGTCCCCGCCGAGGTCCGTACGCTACTGGCCAAGTTCGGGCTGCGCGCCGCGCATGTGCCGCGCCCGGCCGTCACCCTGTCGCCGGGGGAGCGGACCAGGGCGGCGCTGGCGCTGCTCCAGGCGCGCGGGGTGAACCTGCTCGTGCTCGACGAACCGACCAACCACCTGGATCTGGCCGCGATCGAACAGCTGGAGTCCGCGCTCGCCTCCTATCCCGGTACGCTGCTGCTGGTCACCCACGACCGCCGGATGCTGGACGCGGTGCACACCACCCGGCGCATCCACGTCGACGCCGGCCGGATCACCGAGAGCTGAACGGGACGGCTGCCGGCCCCTTGACTCTTGACGTAACTTTCGCAAGTTTACGCAAGTAATTGCTTCTCTTGCCTTATAGTTTCATCATGACGCGACGGCTTGCAGAAGTGGCCAAGAAGGTCGGGATGAGCGAGGCGACGGTCAGCCGCGTGCTCAACGGGAAGCCCGGGGTGTCCGAGGCGACCCGCGAGGCCGTTCTCACCGCGCTCGACGTGCTCGGCTACGAGCGGCCGACCCAGCTGCGGGGGGACAGGGCGAGGCTGGTCGGGCTCGTCCTCCCCGAGCTGCAGAATCCCATCTTTCCCGCTTTCGCCGAGGTGGTCGGCGGGGCGCTGGCCCAGCAGGGGTTCACCTCCGTGTTGTGCACCCGCACGCTGGGCGGCGTCTCCGAGGCGGAGTACGTCGACCTGCTGCTCCAGCAGCAGGTGTCGGGTGTGGTGTTCGCCGGGGGCCTGTTCGCCCAGGCGGACGCCTCGCACGAGCACTACGAGTTGCTGCGGGAGCGGCGCCTGCCGACCGTGCTGGTGAACGCCGCGGTCGCGCATCTCGCCTTCCCGCAGGTCTCCTGCGACGACGTGGCCGCCGCCGAGATGGCGCTGGGCCACCTGCGGTCGCTGGGCCACGAGCGGATCGGCATGGTGCTCGGCCCTCCCGATCACGTGCCCTCGCGGCGCAAGCTGGACGCGGCGGGGCTCGACCCGGAGTTCGTGGAGCACACCATGTTCTCCCTGGAAGGCGGGCACGCGGCGACGGCGAGACTGATCCGCAAGGGCGTGACCGGCGTCATCTGCGCCAGCGACGTGATGGCTCTGGGGGCGATCAGGGCGGCCCGCAGGGCGGGACTCTCCGTGCCCGGTGACGTCTCGGTGATCGGCTATGACGACTCGGCGCTGATGAACTGCACGGACCCGCCGCTGACCACGCTGCGCCAGCCGATCGACGCGATGGGGCGCGCGGTCGTCGATCTGCTCGCGGCCCAGATCGACAAGGCGCTGGTCCCGGCCGACGAGCTGCTGTTCGAGCCCGAACTGGTGGTCAGGGCCTCGACCGGCCCGGTGAAACGCTGAGGGAACCCGCCGTTTCGACAATCTTTTGTTGCTGGTTTTCTTTTTTGTGTCAAAGGGTTGCGGGAGAGTGCTTCAAAACAGGAATTCAGTGTTCGGGAATTTCTGAAATTTGCACTTCAAGCGTTCGTCTCCACTGCCGATCGGCCCATCGGAGGGCGATGCGCTCACTCTGGGGCGTCGTGGGGCTTGTCTGGCACTTTGGTGGTTACCCGGCCATCTACGGGCCGCCCTTTTACCGTTTCGGCCACGCTGCGTAGTTGTTGATCTCTTAAGGTGATCGCAGCGGGTGTGGAAGATCCATTACTTGCTCATCCCCCCGAAGACTCCGTCATTCGGAAGGAAGAGACCTTGGGTAAGAGATTCGCCGCACTCACCTCGGCGGGGGCGGGCGCCTTGCTGTTCATCCTGGCGGTACCGGCGGTGGCGGAAAACAACGCCAACACCATCGTCACGTTCACTGTGTCGCCGGGAACCCTGGACATCACCGCGCCGACCGGTCCGATCAACCTCGGCTCCGCTGCTCCGGCCAGCTCGATCACCGGGCAGATCGGCCCGGTGTCGGTCTCCGACACCCGCGGCGGGGCCAGCTCGGTCTGGACCGCCACGGTGTTCGCCACGGACTTCACCGTCGGCTCCCTGACCGTTCCCTTCGCCGCGGTGCAGTACTGGTCCGGTCCGGAGACCGCCACCACCGGCGGCGGTACCTTCACTCCCGGCCAGCCCACGGCAGGCGACGCTGTCGCGCTGACCGGTACGGCGGGGACCGCCGTGACGGCCTTCAGCCACACGGGGGGAACCGGCGGTAGCACGGCCACCTGGAACCCCACGCTGATCGTCAACGTCCCCATCACGGCCGAGGTGGGCACCGACTACAGCGGGACGGTGACACATCAGGTGGCGTGACCGGTTCGCTGGAGCGTTCATGCCGACGCTGCTGGCCGCGCTGTTCTCCAGCGCGGCCGGCGCGAGCCCGGTCACCGCCGACCCTCATGGCACGATCGGCATCCGCCTCCTTGAGGCGCCGGTCAGCCACCGCAACGACCCACGCGCGCTCTCCTACATCGTCGACCATCTCAATCCGGGCACCACCATCCAGCGAAAGCTGGAGGTTTCCAACACCTCCAGGAGGACCCAGCGGATCCGCCTGTATCCGGGCGGTGCCGACATCGTGCGGAACACTTTCAGCGCGCCGCCGGGCCAGGTCCGGAACGAGCTGGCGAGCTGGATATCACTCGACCGCCCCTCGATCGACGTGGCACCGGGCGGCAAGGAGGTCGCGCAAGTAAAGATCACAGTGCCGCCCGCCGCCTCGCGTGGCGAGCGGTACGGCGTCGTCTGGGCGGAGACCGTTGCCGAATCCAACGCCGCCAGGCCCGTGCGTGTCATCAATCGTGTCGGAATCCGTGTCTACCTCGACATCGGGCCCGGTGGCGACCCGCCCTCGGACTTCCGGATCGAGAATCTGACACCCATGCGCGGCCCGGACGGCAGTCCGCAGCTGGCGACACTGGTCCGTAACACCGGTAAACGGACGCTGGACATGAGCGGGACGCTCGCATTGTCGGACGGGCCGAGCGGTCTGCAGGCCGGGCCCTTTCCCGCCGATCTGGGGGTCACGCTGCTTCCGGGGTCCGCCGCTCCGGTGATCGTGACCCTGGACCCGCAGGTGCCGGCGGGGCCCTGGAAGGTGAAGCTGACGCTGATGAGCGGCATGGTGAAACGGGCGGTCACCGCCACCATCACCTTCCCCGCGACGGGCACGGGCTCGCCCGTCACGCCCGACCAGGACTACCTGCCCATGGCGGGGCTGATCGCGGGACTGGTCGTACTGCCCGCGACGGCACTCGGATTCATGGTGCGCCGCAGGCGCCGGTCCGCCTCCCCGGTGAGCTGACGTTCCCACCGGGAAGGCGTCCGGCCGCCGGTCACTTCGCGACGTAGAGGACCTTCCAGGTGCCCGCGTACAGGCAGTTCAGCGAGGGCTTGGCGGCCTTGGCCTCCGAACAGACCTTCAGTTCGAGCTGGTAGAGGTCGCGCTGGGTGAACGTGAACGACTTCGGAGTGCCGTACGAGCAGTCGACGACACTGCGGTGCTTGAACGGCAGGTTCCCGTCCGCGGTCCGGTAGGTGAGGCGGAAGACCGCCCAGCCGCAGGAGGACCCCCTGGTCAGGTCGTAGACCTTGCCGGAGACCCGGCTCGTCGCGGCGGCCGGGATGTCGGCGTGGTCCTCGCCGGAGACCGTCAGCGAGCCGTGCGTCTTGGCCTTCCGGCCGGGAGCGTACTTGACGCCCCACTGGATGGTGCGCTGGGTGGCGCTCTCCGCGGCCGTCGTGCCCTCGCCGGCCGGGCCGGTCGCGGCCTGGGCGGCCACCGGAGTGATCGATATGAGTGCGGCGGCGAGGGCGAGTCCTGTCAGGGAACGGGTGATCGTCATGGGAGGGGTTCCTTTCCGGCTGCGATGCCCACAGTCTGAGACGAGGTGCTTTCAACCGGGTTGACCGCCATCTGCAAGCGAGTATCAGCCGCCTGTCGGAGGGAAGGGGGTCGGCAGGAGGTGCGTACATGGAAGCGCTGGGAATCGACATCGGCGGGTCGGGGATCAAGGGCGCGCCGGTGGACGTCGCCACGGGGCGGCTGACGCGAGAGCGGTTGCGCGTTCCCACACCGAAGCCCGCCAAGCCCAGAGCGGTGGCCGAAGTGGTGGTGCGGATCGTCCGGCACTTCGGCTGGGACGGGCCGGTGGGCGTGACCTTTCCCGGAGTCGTGGTCGACGGGGTCGCCGGCTCGGCCGCCAACGTGGACAAGGACTGGATCGGCACGAACGTGCGAGAGCTGTTCTCCGCGGAGACCGGCCTGCCGACGACGGTGCTCAACGACGCCGACGCGGCGGGCCTGGCCGAGGTGGAGGCGGGGGCGGCCAGGGGCAGACCGGGGGTGGTCATGCTGCTGACCTTCGGCACCGGGATCGGCAGTGCCCTGCTCATGGACGGCCGTCTGGTGCCCAACACCGAGCTCGGCCATCTGGAGATCAGGGGCAAGGAGGCGGAGAAGCGTGCCTCCGACCACGCACGGGAGGCACACGACCTCGGCTGGAACGAGTGGGCCGACCGGGTGGCCGAGTATCTCGAACACCTCGAGGTGCTCTTCTCTCCCTCGCTGTTCGTCATCGGCGGCGGGGTCAGCAAGAAGGCCGACAGGTTCCTGCCCCGGATCAGGATACGCACCCCGATCGTCCCCGCGGCCCTCCAGAACGAGGCGGGCATCGTGGGCGCGGCCATGGCGGCCTCGCGGAAGCAGTCGTCGGGATGACGGCAGGCACGCGGCCGGAGTCTCGGCCGGGCGGCTTCCGCGACGCGGTCGGCGCTACAGGTGGTGGGCGGCGATCGTGCGGGGCACCTGGTTCGCGGTGCCGGGCGGCACGATCACGAATTGCCCCATCATGCCGGAGTCCTCGTGCCGGAGGATGTGGCAGTGATACATGTACGGCGTCCCCGGGTCCGTGAACCGCCCGAACTGGACGGCCAGCCGCACCGTGCTCTTCGACGGCACGTACACCGTGTCCTTGTGCCCGCTCGCATACCCCGCCGGCTTCTGCCCATCCACGTCGATCACCTGAAACGCCACCTCGTGAATATGAAAGTTATGGGGGTAAACGGTGTTCTCAACCTCCCAAATCTCGACGGCCCCGGCCGGAACCACCTCGTCGATGCGCGACATATCCATCTCCTTGCCGTTGATCGCATCGTGCCCGTTGAGCCGGAATCGCCGTACCGTGGCATTCGACGGCACCACGATCGGCGCGGGCGCGCCGGCCAGGCGGCCGGGCAGCCGGGGAGAGGCGGTCAGCCGCGGCGCCGCGACAATCTTCAAAAGGTCGAAGTCGCCCTCGTCGATGTCGTCGGAGCCCGAGACCGTACGCAGCAGAACCTGCTCCCCGGCCGTGAAGGCCACGACGACCTCCACCCGCTCACCCGGCGTGAGCGAGACCCGCTCCACCTCGACCGGAGCGGCCAGCAGCCCGGCATCGCCGCCGACCACGTGAAACGAGCGGCCGTCGGCGAACGTCAGGTGATACATCCGCGCGTTCGACCCGTTGAGGATCCGGAACCGCACCCGCTCGGTCCCCACGTTCAGAAAACCCCTGTGTGTGCCGTTGACCAGCATGTGGTCACCCAGGATGCCGAAGGTGCCCTTCAACGGGTCACCGGTCGGCGAGCCGTCCTCCGCGAGGTTCTTGTCCTGCAGGATGAGAGGAATGTCATCGACCCCATATCGCGAGGGAAGCCCCGCCTCGCCCCGGTCGTCATCGACGATGAACATGCCGGCGAGGCCCCGGTAGACGTGTCTGGCGGTCTGACCGTGCGGGTGCGGGTGGTACCAGGACGTGGCGGCGGGCTGGTCAATGGTCCAGTGCGGGTTCCAGGTCGCGCCCGGTTCGATCGGCTGGTGCGGACCGCCGTCCATTTTCGCGGGCAGCCGCATCCCGTGCCAGTGCACGGTGCTGACTTCGTCCAGCCGGTTGGTGACCGTCATCCGGATCTCGTCGCCGCGGGCCGCCCGGATCGTCGGCCCGAGGAGCGGGCCGTTGAACCCCCAGGTCTCGACCGGCCTGCCGGGCAGGAACTCGCTCAGGCCGCGCCGCATCGTCAGCGTGAATCTCCGCGTCCCGTCCTTGTCCACCTTGGGGTCGAGCAGAGGTGGAACGCGCAACTCGGTGCGGAAGGTGGTCGGATCGCTCGCGGAGGCGGAGCCGCAGGCCGAGGCGAGGCCCGAGAGCGCGGCGGCCGCGAGGAACTGTCGACGGTTCATGGTCCCCGGTTGGTCTGTCGTGTCGGTGTGGCGGACCAACTGTGCGGCACCGGGCGCTTGCCCGCACAGTCGCCGGGGTCACCTCGTGGGCGTGAGATTCTCATGATCGACCGGGGTGCGGGCGAGGAGTTCGAAGCGGTCGCCGGTCCGGGTGGTGGTGAGCTCGCCGCCGACGGCGGCCAGGCGGGCGCGCAGACTGCGCAGTCCCGTGCCGGGCCCGTCGGACACGGGGGCGGACACGGGGGCGGCGCGGTCGTTGGCCACGCGCAGCCGTACGCGGCCGTCCTCGACGGCGATCTCGATCACGCACTCGTACGGGGTGCTGTGCCGGAGCACGTTGGTGACCGCCTCGCGCAGCACCACCGCGAGCACGGGCTCGGCCGGCCCGGTCACGGGAGCGGCGTCGATCCGTACGGTGGCTCCCGCCGACTCCAGCACGGCTCTGGCGGAGTCGGTCTCCGCGGCCAGCGACAGGCGCCGGTCCGGTGCGCTCAGCCGGGCGGTGTCCGAGAGCGCGGTCCGCGCCGACTCCGTCACCCGTTCGAGCTGTTCCGCCGCCCTGCCGGGATCCGTGCCGAGCAGCCGCAGTGCGAGCTCGCCGTGCAGGACGATCGCGGTGAGGCCGCGGCCGAGCAGGTCGTGGACGTCTCTGCCCACCTGGAGCCGTTCGCGCAGGGCGGCCACCTCGACGAGCTCGGCCCGGGTCTTCCTGAGCTCGGTGACGAGGGCGGCCAGCCGGGTCAGTCCGTAGACCGTCAGGGCGGTGGCGAGGGTGCTGCAGAGCTGGTACGCGGCGACGCCCGGGCCCCGGGTGGACCAGGCCTCGAGGGCGGCGATGCCGCAGATCGCCATGGACAGCGGCCATGACACCGGCGTCCGCAGGTAGAGCAGGACGACCCCGGCGAAGAACCCCGACACGACGAGCCCGGACGCGTTCCCCTGCAGGAGCGGCGCGTGAATGGTGAGCGCCTGAGCGGCCAGCGTCCAGGCAGGCCCCCTGGGCCGGGTGCCCGCGCGCAGTGCGGCCAGGTGCCAGAACTGCAGACCGAAGGTCACGGGCAGCAGGACCAGGTAGCCGGCGTCTCCGGAGCCGGGATCGAGCCCCTCGTCGGCGACGAAGTTGAACAGCGACTGCCCGATGAACAGCACGTGCGTGATGACGAGGATCGGCGTGGCCAGCCGGAGGATCCGCGTGTCGTCGTCGCGGGACGGGACCGGGATCGCCTCTTCGACGGCCGGCAGGGATCGGACCCGCTCCAGGGCCTCCCGCGCGACGGCGACGGCCCGGCGGATCGCTCCTCGCGCCGCCTCCGCGTCATGTTCGCGCCGGGCCCTCCGGGCCAGCCGCTCGACGGCGGACACGCTGCTCACGACCAGGCCGTGGACGTACCCCCACAGCCGTAGCCGCTCGACCTCTCCGGCCCTGGCGGCCAGCTCCGACCGCTCCCGCCGGACCCGGTCCAGCAGGTCGGTGAGGCGGCTGAGACCGTACAGCATCAGGCCGACGTTGAGGGGGGCGACGACCGCGTAGTAGACCTGCACGGGCGCCAGGTCCAGCGCGACCGCCAGGGTGCCCTCGACGAGCGCGATCAACCCGAAGAGCGACCATGCCCAGGGACCGCTCACCACGAGCAGGACCGAGGCGGCGACGAACCCCGAGCCGCCGGCCCGCCAGCTCTCGGCCTCGGCCAGCAGGGGCAGGTAGTTCAGCACGGCCTGCGCCGGCAGGAGCACGGGGGCCGGGCGCCGCCCGCCTCGGAGCGAGATCGGCAACTGGAGTGCGGCGACGGCGATGACGCTCGCCACGGTCAGCGGGCCGGACGTGGTCTCGCCGAGGTGGAAGGTCACTCGCAGCAGGCACAGCAGGCAGATGAACCCGGCGAGCAGGCGGGCCGGGCTCAGAGCCAACCGGCGCCCTGGGCGATCCGTACGGCGTGCAGCCGGTTGCGGGCGTGCAGCGTGGCGACGATCGCGGTGAGGTGGTTGCGTACGGTGCCGGCGGACAGGAACAGCGCCTCGGCGATCTGCTCCACGTCCTCGCCGTCGGAGAACCTCCGCAGCACCTCCAGCTCGCGCGGCTTGAGCGGGCTCTCGGCCGCCTCCAGCGCGGCCACGGCGAGCTGGGGATCGACCACCCGCTCGCCCGCCGCGACCTTTCTGATCGCGTCGGCGAGCTGGTCCGGCGGGGCGTCCTTGAGCATGAACCCGGACGCCCGCCCGGCGAACGCCTTGCGGACGTTCGCCGGGCGGGCGAAGCCGGTGACGATCAGCACCCGGCATCGCGGCAGTCTTCTGCGCAGCTCGGCCGCGGCGGTGAGCCCGTCGACGCCGGGTAGCTCGACATCGATCACGGCCACGTCCGGCTCATGCTCCAGCGCCATGGGCACGATCTCGTTGCCGGTGGCGGCCTCCGCGACCACCTGGATGTCGGGTTCGAGCCGGAGCAGCGCGACCAGTGCCCCGCGGACCATGTGCATGTCCTCGGCGAGCAGAATCCGGATCATCCATCGCCCCTACCGTCAGGATTCCAGCTGCGCCTCCCATTTCTACCATCTCTGGAGATTTTCATTTTGGATCATGAAGAGCCGGTGCGAGCCCGGCTGCGGTCCGGCGGTTGACGTCGCGCTGCCGCCGGGCTCAACGGGGCCCACGCCGCCGCCGAACGTGTCGAACGTCAGGTGGCGAGGAGGCCGCGGGCTTCCGCGAGGAGTTCGAAGGAGCGCAGCCAGGCCTTCCGGTCGGGGGAGGCCGAAACGGTGATCAGCTCGTCGGCCTGGAACTTCTCGGCGAAGCGGTGGAGATAGTCCGTCACCTCGGCCGGGGTGCCGATGGCGGAGTAGGTGGCCATCTGGAGGATCTGCTGCCCCGCGGGGGAGGCGAGGATGCCGTCCGCCTCCTCCGGCGTGAACTTCCGGCCCCGGCCGAGCAGCAGGCTGACCCGGCTGCGCTTCATGGCCAGGAAGTGCTCCTGCGCCTCGGCCGTGGTGTCGGCCGCGAGGACGTTGACGCCGGCGATGACGTACGGGCGATCGAGCTGCCGGGACGGCTTGAACTCGCGCCGGTAGAGCGAGACGGCGTCCTGGAGCGCGTTCGGCGCGAAGTGGGAGGCGAAGGCGTACGGCAGCCCGAGTGCGGCGGCGAGCCTGGCTCCGAACAGGGAGGAGCCGAGGATGTACAGCGGCACGTCGGTGCCCTTGCCCGGCGTCGCGTCGACGCCCGGGATCCGGGACTCGCCGGTCAGGTATCCCTGCAGTTCCAGGACGTCCTGCGGGAAGTCGTCCGCGGCCATCGGGGTGCGGCGCAGGGCCCGTGCGGTCTGCTGGTCACTGCCCGGCGCCCGGCCGAGACCCAGGTCGATGCGCCCGGGATGCAGCGTTTCGAGGGTTCCGTACTGCTCGGCGATGGTCAGCGGGGAGTGGTTGGGGAGCATGACGCCGCCGGCTCCGAGGCGGATCGTCCGGGTGTGCGCGGCCACGTGGGCGATGAGGACGCCGGTCGCCGAGGACGCGATGGTGGGCATGTTGTGGTGCTCCGCGTACCAGATCCGCCGGTAGCCCCACTCCTCCGCGCGCTGGGCCAGGGTCACGCTGGCCCGCAGGCTGTCGGCGGCCGTCTCTCCCTCGCCGATGTACGCCAGATCAAGGATGGAGAGCGGAGGAGCCATGGGGAGCAAGCCTTTCGTCGCGGGGAGGGAGGAGCGCGCCCCCCTTCGAGTGCTGTTCAACGGCGCCGGCGCTGCGGTTATTTCAGCGCCGTGCACCGGGCGGGGCACCGGGATCCACCGCCCGGTTGTCCGCAAGGATGGTTAGGGATATTGTTGACAATTTCGTAACTAATTAAGTTGGCGGCTCGGGTGCCATTCCGGTGGACTGTTGGCGATCAAGCGGACGGCCGGGCCGGGTCGCCGTCTCGCCGCGTCCCTGCTCTCCCGCGGAGTGGTGGGGCTCGTGACGGACGCCGGTGTGCGCGACATCGCCGCCCTGCGAGAGATGGGGTTCCCCGTCTGGGCACGCGCCGTCTCGGCGCGGGGCACCGTCAAGGCCACCCCCGGGTCCGTCAACGTGCCCGTCGTCTGCGGTGGTCAGGTGGTGCGGCCCGGCGACGTCGTGGTCGCCGACGACGACGGGGTCATGTGCGTGCCCGCCCGGTCGGCGGCGGAGGTGCTGGCCAGGTCACGGGCCCGGATCGCGGCCGAACACGACAGGCGCGCGGCCCTGCGGTCCGGCGTGCTCGGCGTCGACATGTACGGCCTGCGCGAGGTGCTGACCCGGCTGGGCGTCGAGTACGTCGACGAACACCCCGAGGGCGCCCTGTGAAACCGCGCGTCGCCTTTCTCGGACTCGGCGAGGCGGCGGCGCGCAAGTTGCTGCGCAGCATCGTGGTCAAGGGCCTGACCGCCCTGATGGTCGAGTCGCTGCGGGTGGCGGAGTCGCAGGGGCTGGGGCGGTGGTGCTACGACCATCTGGTCGACACCCTGACCGGGCTCGACGGTGCCGTGGTCCGCGGGCTTCTCGACGGCACCGTGGCGCACAGCGTACGCCGCGTGGCCGAGATGGAGGCGGCAGCCTCGATGCGGAGGATCTGCCCGCCGACCAGGCCCGCCGCGACGACCTGCTGCTCCGGCTGATGGGCTCGCCAGACGCCGGGCAGGTCGACGGGATCGGCGGCGGTCACCCGCTGACGAGCAAGGTCGCGGTGGTGTCGCGCTCGGCCGATCCGCAGGCCGATGTCGACTGCCTGTTCCTGCAGGTGCAGGTCACCGAGGCCCGGGTCTCGGCACAGCAGACGTGCGGCAACCTACTGGTCGGCGTCGCGCCGTTCGCCATCGAGCGCGGACTGATCCCGGTGGACGGCGACACCACCCGGGTGCGCGTCCGGATCGTCAACGGCGACGGTGTGGCCACCGCCACCGTGGACACCCGTGACGGCCGGGTGAGGTACGCGGGCAGCACGCTCATCTCGGGCGTGCCCTTCGCCTCGGCGCCGGTGACCCTCGATTTCGAGGGTACGGAAGGCTCCGTGTGCGGCAGCCTGCTGCCCACCGGGTCGGTGCGGGACCGGATCGCCGGCGTGGAGGTGACCTGCGTCGACAACGGCATGCCCGTCGTGCTGATGGCGGCCGAGGCGCTCGGGGTGACGGGATACGAGTCGCCCGCCGAACTGGAGGGCGACGCAACGCTGAGGGCGAAGGTCGAGGAGATTCGCCTCCAGGCGGGCCGGCTCATGGGACTGGGCGACGTGCGCGCGACCACGGTGCCCAAGATGTCACTGGTGGCCGCCCCCCGCGACGGGGGCGCCATCTCGACCCGGACGTTCATCCCGCACCGGGTCCACACCTCCATCGGAGTGCTGGGCGCGGTCTCGGTCGCCACCGCCGTACTCCTTGAGGGCTCGGTCGCCACCGGGATAGCGGTGAGCGGGCCGCCGGGAGACGTCCTGCGGATCGAGCATCCGACCGGCTTCTTCGACACCTCGATCGAGGTGTCGGGCAGCGGAGCGCGGCTGCGCGTGCACCGGTCGGGGGTGCTGCGCACCGCGCGCAAACTCTTCGACGGCCTCACCTGGCCGCGCCAGACCTGACCACCGGCCCGCGGTCGTGATTTCCAGTACGAGGCCGCCGTGGGCCCCACCTACCCCGAGGAGATCCGATGCGGTCAGAAGCGTTCCGCGACATCGCCCATGTGGGATCCGTCGAGCTTTTCACCTCGGTGCCGGAGGAGACCCGCGACTTCTTCGTCGACCTGATGGCGATGAAGGAGGTCCACCGGGAGGGTGACTCGATCTACCTGCACTCCTGGGACGACTACGAGCGGTACACGGTGAAGGTCACCGGCAGGGATCGCGCCGGCGTCGGCCGTACGTTCCTGCGGGCGGCCCGCAGGCCCTGCGGCGCAGGGTCGAGGCCATCGAGGCGGCCGGCTTCGGCGCCGGGTGGAGCGAGCGACGGTGAGGTCGCCGCCATCTGGTACTCGGTCTGCGACAAGTCCTACGACATCGTCTACACCGCCGACCGGCGCGGCGCGCGAGGGCGCCTGCACCATGTGGCGTTCGCGACCGACACCCGGGAGGACATCCTGCGGGCCGCCGACGTCTTCCTCGAGGCCGGCATCCACATCGAGACCGGTCCGCACAAGCACGCCATCCAGCAGACGTTCTTCCTCTATGTCTGGGAGCCCGGCGGCAACCGCGTCGAGCTGTGCAACGCCGGTGCCCGACTGATCCTGGCCCCCGACTGGGAGGTCGTCACCTGGACCCAGGCCGAGCGCGCCAAGGGGCAGGCCTGGGGGCTGAAGACCATCGACTCGTTCCACACCCACGGCACCCCCGTGATCGAGTGACGCGCCCGGCATCCCCGGAGGCCCGAAGGCGTACAGATCATGTCGCCGGCTTCGGAACCTATAATGTTGACGCCTTCAGTTGCCGCCCTACGGTGACCGAAACGGGAGGAAGGGCATGGGAGCGGACGATCTCCAAGATCTGGTCGCGAAGATCCGCCGCTCGGTGCTGACCGGGCAGTTCACCGCAGGGCAGCGCCTCATCGAATCCGAGCTGTGCGACTTCTACCAGGTCAGCCGGTCCACCGTGCGGCAGGCGCTGCGTGAACTCGTCGCCGACGGCCTGGTCGAGGTGCAGCGCAACAAGGGGGCACGCGTCCGCACGATCTCCACCGCCGAGGCGGTGGAGATCACCGAAGTGCGGATGGTGCTGGAGGGCCTGCTGGCGGCGAAGGCGGCGGAGCGGGTGACACCCGAGCAGGCCGAGAGACTGCTCGGGATCAAAGAGGCGATGCGCGAGAGGGTGGCGGCACACGACCCGCTGGCCTACTCGGATCTCAACGCCGCACTGCACGCTCTCATCCAGGAGATCGCGGGGCAGTCGACCGTCCGGAACATCCTCGTCCGGCTGCAGGGCCAGCTCGTCCGTCACCAGTTCCGGCTGTCGCTCCAGCCCGGGCGGTCCGCCGTCTCCCTCGATCAGCACGAGAGGATCGTCGATGCCATCGTCGCCGGTGACCCGGCCGGCGCCGAGGCCGCGATGCGGGCACACCTACGTGACGTGATCACGCAGATCTCGCGATTCCAGAGCCCCGACGTCGACGTGGCGGTGCTCGCCGAAGCCTGATCCGGCACGCACATCCCAGGCCTGTTCCCGGTGTCCAGGCCCGTTTCGGCATGCCCACGCGAAGGTTCGCCCAAACTGCTCACAAGCTTGGTTCTTCGTTTGGTGAAAAAATCGTTGACAATCGCGTACATGATTTATAGCGTCATCCTCATCAAACGGACAAAGAGTTGACATGACCACCACACTCATCGGCGCCGCCGCGCGCCCCGAGACCCCGACCGCGCTGCTCGACGTACGTGACCTGCGCAAGGTGTACGGCGGCGGGAACCGCAGCGTCGAGGCGGTCCGCAACCTGACCTTCAGCATCGCGCCCGGCGAGCCGGTCTGCATCGTCGGCCCCTCCGGGGCGGGAAGACCACCCTGCTGAGATGCGTCGCCGGGCTGCTGGACACCGCCTCGGGCAGGTGGTGCTCGAAGAGGTCGCCGTCGACCTGCCGGACGATCGCGACCAGCTCACCACCCGCTCCCTGCCCCGCTTCGCCGAGCTCCGGGCCCACGTCTACGAGCTCATCCAGCGCGCCAAGCGCGGCGACCGCCCCGCCGGCTGAGCGGGGCGGCACACTGTGCCCTAGACGGTGTCTTTTCGGCCGCGGTGACCGGATGGGGGTCCGGGCGGACGCGGTGGGCGCACGCGGCGGGCAAGGAGATCCACGCACCATTCCGGACCGGCCGCAGACAGGGCTCTGAAACTTTCATCGGGTTCGAAACCCGTTCGGTGAGGTCAGAGGCCGGGGCGGCCCTAATTCAGGGGCTCCGACGTGCAACAAGCTGTACACACGGGTGAAACATCCGGACTATGGGAGCGCTCCCACCATCGTCCTGGAGATGATCACGCATGAGAGTCAATTCGCGTCGCCACGCCTGGCGTAATCGGGCGGCGACCACGGCGGCACTGCTGGTGGCCGCCGCCGGCCTTGCCACCGGGCAAGCCGCCACCGCGCACGCCGCAGTCGCCTGCGACGTCGCCTACACGACCAACGACTGGCAGGGCGGCTTCACCGCGAGCGTGACCGTCAAGAACCTCGGTGACCCGCTGACCGGCTGGACCCTCGGGTTCAACTTCCCGACGACCACCCAGCAGCTCACCCAGGGCTGGAGCGCCACCTGGGCGCAGAGCGGCCAGGCCGTCACCGCCAAGAACCTGGACTGGAACGGCAACCTGGCCACCGGCGCCTCGACCAGCATCGGCTTCAACGGCAACTGGTCCGGTACCAACCCCAAGCCGACCTCCTTCACGATCAACGGCGTGGCCTGCGGCGGGACCACCCCCGGAAACCAGCCGCCCACGGTCAGCCTGACCAGCCCCGCCTCGGGCGCCTCCTACCAGACCGGTGCCGCCGTGCCGCTCACGGCGACCGCCAGTGACGACGGCGCGGTCAGCAAGGTCGAGTTCTACGTCGACGGCACGCTGGTCAACACCGACACCACCGCCCCCTACTCCTACTCCGCCACGGGCCTGGCGGCCGGTTCCCACACCGCCAAGGCCAAGGCGTACGACAACGCCTCCCCGGCGCTCTCCACCGAGACCGCCGCGGTCCCCTTCACCGTGGCCGGCACCTCGACCCCGTCGATCGTCGCCTCCCCGACCTCCGTCAGCGTCCCCGAGGGCGGCTCCGCGACCGTCGGTTTCAAGCTCAGCCAGGCACCGAGCGGCAACGTCACGGTCAACCTGAGCAAGACCGGTGACAGCGACATCACCATCTCGCCCTCCACGCTGAGCTTCACCACCGCCAACTGGAACACGGCGCAGAACGTGACGGTCTCGGCTGCCCAGGACGCCGACCAGACCAACGGCACCGCCACCATCACGGCCGCCGCCAGCGGCCACACCGGCGCCACGGTCACCGCCACCGAGGCCGACGACGACGGCAACCCGCCGACCGGCGAGCACGTCGACAACCCGTACACCGACGCCACCGGTTACGTGAACCCCGACTGGTCGGCCAAGGCCGCCGCCGAGCCGGGCGGCAACGCGGTCGCCAAGATCTCCACCGGTGTGTGGCTGGACCGCATCGCCGCCATCGCCGGCTCCTCCTCGGCCATGGGCCTCCGCGCCCACCTGGAGGAGGCGCTCCGCCAGGACGCGGCCAACGGCAGCAAGCCGCTGACGATCCAGTTCGTCATCTACAACCTGCCCAACCGGGACTGCTCGGCGCTGGCCTCCAACGGTGAGCTGCTCATCTCCCAGAACGGCCTGAACCGCTACAAGACCGAGTACATCGACCCGATCGCCGCGATCATGGCCGAGCCCAGGTACGCTGCCCTGCGGATCGTGTCGATCATCGAGATCGACTCGCTGCCCAACCTGATCACCAACCTCAACGTGGCCAAGTGCCAGGAGGCCAAGGACAGCGGCGCCTACGTCAACGGCGTCCGCTACGCCCTGGACAAGCTGCACGCGATCAACAACGTCTACACCTACATCGACGCCGGTCACCACGGCTGGCTCGGCTGGGACACCAACTTCGGCCCGTCCGCCGACCTGTTCGCGAGCACCGTCTCCGGCACCGTCAAGGGCTTCGACAGCGTGGACGGCTTCATCACCAACACCGCCAACTACTCGGCGCTGAAGGAGCCCCACTTCACCATCAACACCCAGGTCAACGGCCAGACCGTCCGCCAGTCCAGCTGGATCGACTGGAACTTCTACGTCGACGAGCTCTCCTTTGCCCAGGCCTTCCGGAACACGCTGATCCAGAAGGGCTTCAAGTCGAACATCGGCATGCTGATCGACACCTCCCGCAACGGCTGGGGAGGCTCGGCCCGTCCGGGCGCCGCCAGCACCTCCACCGTCCTGAACACCTTCGTCAACGAGTCGAGGGTGGACCGCAGGATCCACGCCGGCAACTGGTGCAACCAGAGCGGTGCCGGTCTGGGCGAGCGTCCGCAGGCCAGCCCCGCCGCCGGTCTGGACGCCTACGTCTGGATCAAGCCCCCGGGTGAGTCCGACGGCTCCAGCAAGGAGATCCCGAACAACGAGGGCAAGGGCTTCGACCGGATGTGCGACCCGACCTACACCGGCAACGAGCGCAACGGCAACAACATGAGCGGCGCCCTGGCCGACGCGCCGATCTCCGGCCAGTGGTTCTCCGCCCAGTTCCGTCAGCTGCTGCAGAACGCCTACCCGGCGCTCCCGTAGCCCGCTGAACCCGGGTCCCGCCCCCGCGGGACCCGACCTGCGAAGCTCCGCCGCCCCCGTCGGGGGCGGCGGAGCCGTTCTCTTTTCCGGCAGGGGCGGATATTGGGATGCGGGGAGGCGGCGGGTCGGGCAGCATGAACGGTTGGGGCTTCACACGGGGGCCTTCGAAGGGCACGCGTGAGCCGTCAGGCGCGGGCCGAAAGTATCCTGGGTTTCAGTATGGGAACGCCTCCTTTGACATCTCCGCTCTCCGAGTTGCACACGCGCCTGCCCGAGCTCACGCTCCGTGACCAGCGGCGGCTACGACGCAGGCTCGACGGGGCTCGCAAGGTCAGAAACCGGGCCGCGCAGCAGAAGATCACCGTCGAGATCACCGCCGACATCGAGCGGGCCGAGCGCCGGGTCGCCCGACGTCGCGCCGGCGTTCCCGCGATCACCTATCCGGAGGCGCTGCCGGTCAGCCGGCGCAAGGACGACATCCTGGAGGCGATCCGCGACAACCAGGTCGTGATCGTCGCCGGTGAGACCGGCTCGGGCAAGACCACCCAGCTGCCGAAGATCTGCCTGGAGCTCGGCCGGGGCGTCAGAGGGCTGATCGGGCACACCCAGCCCCGCCGGATCGCCGCCCGTACCGTGGCCGAGCGCGTCGCCGAAGAGCTCGACACCCCGCTCGGCGACACCGTGGGCTACAAGGTGCGCTTCACCGACCAGGTGAGCGACGGCACGCTCGTCAAGGTCATGACGGACGGCATCCTGCTGGCCGAGCTGCAGAACGACCGCGACCTCGACCAGTACGACACGCTGATCGTCGACGAGGCGCACGAGCGCAGCCTCAACATCGACTTCATCCTGGGCTATCTCAAGCAACTCCTGCCGCGCCGCCCCGACCTGAAGGTGATCATCACCTCGGCGACCATCGACCCCGAACGCTTCTCCAAGCACTTCGGCGACGCGCCGATCGTGGAGGTCTCCGGCCGGACCTACCCCGTTGAGGTGCGTTACCGGCCGATCGCCGAGGACGACGACCAGATCCAGGCGATCGGCAGCGCCGTCGACGAGCTGTGCGCCGAGGGACCCGGCGACATCCTGGTCTTCCTCAGCGGCGAGCGGGAGATCCGCGACACCGCCGAGGCGCTCGCCAAGCGCAAGGACGCCGAGATCCTGCCGCTGTACGCCAGGCTGTCCGCCGCCGAGCAGCACAAGGTCTTCCAGCGGCACACCAGGCGCAGGGTCGTGCTGGCCACCAACGTGGCCGAGACCTCGCTGACCGTGCCCGGCATCAAGTACGTGGTCGACCCCGGATTCGCCCGCATCTCCCGCTACAGCCACCGCACCAAGGTCCAGCGCCTCCCCATCGAGGCGATCTCCCAGGCCTCGGCCAACCAGCGCAAGGGCCGCTGCGGCCGGGTCTCCGACGGCATTTGCATCCGGCTGTACGAGGAGGACGACTTCGTCACCCGGCCGGAGTTCACCGACCCGGAGATCCTCCGTACCAACCTCGCCTCGGTCATCCTGCAGATGACCTCGATCGGCCTGGGCGACATCGGGGCCTTCCCGTTCGTCGAGCCGCCCGACCAGCGCCAGGTCAGGGACGGCTACGACCTGCTCCAGGAACTGGGCGCCTTCGACCAGGGGCGGCAGATGACCCCGCTCGGCCGCAAGCTGGCCGGGCTCCCCGTCGACCCGCGACTGGCCCGCATGGTGCTGGAGGCCGACCACAACGGCTGCGTCCGCGAGGTCATGGTCATCGCCTCCGCCCTGTCGATCCAGGACCCGCGCGAACGTCCGGCCGACAAGCAGCAGGCCGCCGACGACAAGCACCGCCGGTTCGCCGACAAGGAGTCCGACTTCGTCTCGTACCTGAACCTGTGGAACTACCTGCAGGAGCAGCAGAAGGAGCTCTCCTCCAGCGCGTTCCGGCGCCTGTGCAAGGCGGAGTTCCTCAACTACCTGCGGGTCCGCGAGTGGCAGGACGTCTACGGCCAGCTGCGCCAGATGTCGAAGACCCTCGGCGTCGCCCTCAACAGCACCCCCGGCGACGAGCAGAAGATCCACATCTCCCTGCTCTCCGGGCTGCTCTCCCACGTCGGCGTCAAGGACATCGACAAGAAGACCGCGGAGCCCGGCGCCCGCCGCGGCACGAACGAGCCGCGCAGGCCGATGACCGAGTACATCGGCGCGCGCAACGCCCGGTTCGCGATCTTCCCCGGTTCCGCGCTCGCCAAGAAGCAGCCGCTCTGGGTGATGTCCGCCGAGCTGGTGGAGACCTCCCGGCTCTGGGCCCGGGTCAACGCCAAGATCGAACCGGAGTGGGTCGAACCGCTCGCCGCGCACCTGATCAAACGCACCTACTCCGAGCCGCACTGGGAGAAGAAGCAGGGCTCGGTGATGGCGTACGAGAAGGTCACCCTGTACGGGGTGCCGATCGTGGCCCAGCGCAAGGTCAACTACGGCCGCATCGACCCCGAGCTGAGCCGGGAGCTGTTCATCCGGCACGCCCTGGTCGAGGGCGACTGGGAGACCCACCACGCCTTCTTCGCCGAGAACCGCAAGCTCCTCGAAGAGGTCGAGGAACTGGAGGAGCGGGCCAGGCGCCGCGACATCCTCGTCGACGACGAGACCCTGTTCGACTTCTACGACCAGCGCGTTCCCGCGGACGTCGTCTCCGGCCGGCACTTCGACTCCTGGTGGAAGAAGGCCCGCGCCGACCAGCCCGACCTGCTCAGCTTCGAGAAGTCGATGCTGATCAGCGAGTCGGCCGGCGACGTCAGCCAGCGCGACTACCCCGACGTGTGGCGCCAGGGCGGCCTGCGCTTCCCGCTGACCTACCAGTTCGAGCCCGGCACCGACGCCGACGGCGTCACCGCGCACATCCCGCTCGCGCTGCTCAACCAGGTCAACGTCGAGGGGTTCGACTGGCAGATCCCCGGTTTGCGCGAGGAGTTGCTCACCGCGCTCATCCGCAGCCTGCCCAAGAACATCCGGCGTAACTTCGTCCCGGCCCCCAACTACGCCAAGAGGATCCTGGAGCAGGCCAAACCCACCCAGGAGCCGCTGCTCGCGGTGCTGGAGCGCGAGCTGCTCAACCTGACCGGCTTCCAGGTGACGCGCGAGAACTGGCAACCGGACCTGGTCCCGGACCATCTCAAGATCACCTTCAGGGTGACGGACGGCCGCAGGCAGAAACTGGCCGAGAGCAAGGACCTGGCCGACCTCAAGCGGCGTCTCGCCCCCAAACTCCGCCAGACCCTCTCCAAGGCCGCCGACGGCCTGGAGAGAACCGGCCTGACGGGGTGGACCGTGGGCGCGCTGCCCAAGACGTTCGAGCAGCGCAGGATGAAGGCCTATCCGGCGCTCGCCGACGAGGGCGCCACCGTGGCCGTACGAATGTTCGAGACCGAGGCCGAGCAGCGCCGGGCCATGTGGGAGGGCACCCGCAGGCTGCTGCTGCTCAACACCCCGTCCCCGGCCAAATGGGTGCTCGGCCGCCTCGGCAACCAGTCCAAGCTGGCGCTGAGCCGGAGTCCGCACGCCGGTGCCGTCGCCCTGTTCGACGACTGCATCGCCTGTGCCGCCGACCACCTCATGAACGAGCACGGCGGGCCGGTCTGGGACGAGTCCGCCTTCACCGCCCTGCACGAGGCGGTCCGCGCCGAACTCTTCGACACCACGGCCGAGACGGTCGCTCGCGTGGAGAGCATCCTCAAGGTCTGGCACACCGTCTCGACGCTGCTGCCCGAGTCTCGCTCGACGCCCGCGATCGAGGACATCCGCGACCAGGTGGCCAACCTGGTCTATCCGGGCTTCGTCACCGAGACCGGCTACAAGCGCCTGCCCGACCTGCTCCGCTATCTCAAGGGGGCCGAACGGCGGCTGGAGAAGGTGCACGAGGACGCGTTCCGCGACGGGGAACGGATGGGCAAGGTGCACGACATCGAGGACGACTACCACGAACTGGTGGAGAAGCTTCCTCCGGCCCGCCGCTCCGACGACGACGTCCGGCAGATCCGCTGGATGATCGAGGAGCTCAGGGTCAGCTACTTCGCGCAGACCCTCGGCACCCCGTACTCGATCTCCGACAAGCGCATCCGCAAGGCGATGGAGAAACTATGAGCCGGTTCGCCCGCCGGGGCTGTGCTGTAGTGCCACAGTGCTGTGCACCGCAACGCGTTCGTCTTCAGCGGGTCCCTACTGATCAAGAAGGGACTCGTCTATGCACCCGAGCATGGACACGTCGCGTACCCAGTGCCGCGCACGGTGGACTTCCTCAGCCGCCGGCCAAGCGATTGACGAGGGGTTTCAGTCGAGGGACAGCCCTGCGGCCGGAGTCACCCGGGCGGCCCGGCGTGCCGGGAGAACAGCGGCGAGGAGTCCGGCCAGGGCGGAGATGAGGACGACGACGCCGAGTGATGGCCAGGGGACTTGCATGGTGGCGTCCCTGAGAGCCCGCTTCACAATCGTCTCGTAGCCGACCCAGGCGAACCCGACGCCGATCACGGTGCCGAGCAGGGTGGCCACCACCGACAGCAGCACTGCCTCGGTCGCCAGCATCCGCCGCAGCTGCCTGCGGGTGAGCCCGAGCGCGCGCAGCATCGCGTGTTCGCGGGCGCGTTCGAGTACGGAGAGCCCCAGGGTGTTCGCGATCCCGATCAGGGCGATCACGACGGCGATGCCGAGCAGGCCGAGTGCTGACCAGGTGTAGATTCCCAGCTGTTGGTCCAGCGACTCCCAGGTCCGCAACCCGTTCTCGATCGTCGCGCCAACCGGATCCGCCAGCTCGTCCAGGTCACTGCCGAGTCGAGCCGGGTCGGCGCCGGAGGAGGCGCGGATCCAGATGGCATGTGGCTCGGGGGCGTCGGTGAGCGTCGCCAGCGTCTCGGGCGCGACCACGCCCGCCCGGCCCCAGCCGGTGCCGACGGCGACCTGCAACTGGGCTCGCCGGTCGCCGACGCGCACCGTGACCCGGTCGCCGGGCCGGAGACTCAGGCTCTTGCCGAAGGCCTCGGAATCGAGTCTGATCTTCCCCGGCTCCACCCGGGCGAACGCCCCGCCGTCGCGGGCCACTTGCGCCGCGGCCGGTGCGGTGACAACCGGGATCGGTTCGTCGAGCCCGGCCACTCGGGCCACGGCGCCGTCCATTGAAACGGCCTGCTCCACACCGGGAGTGTGACGTACCCGGTTGAGGAGGTCAGTGGTGACCGGCTCCTTGGGCGAGGTGAGCGCGACATCGATGGGGTGGTCCCTACCGATCTGCTCATCCAACGACGAACGCCACGTGGTCATCCCGGTGAGTACGGCGGTCGTCAGGGTGACGCCGACCAGCAGGGAGGCGGTGGTGGTGGCGGTCCGCCGCGGATTGCGCACAGCGTTCTTGGTCGCCAGCCGCCCGGCGGGGCCGAGCAGCGCGCCGGTGATCCGGACCAGGCGGGGAACGAGCACCGGCCCGAAGAGGAGTACGCCGCCGAACACCGATCCTCCGCCGGCCAGCATCAACGCCGTACTGCCCTGGACCATCGCCACCCCGAGCAGGGCCGGCCCGGTGACCAGGAGGATCGTAGCGAGCGCCAGCCGCACCAGGCCGGTGGCCGTGTGTACGTCGACCGCGGCATCCGGGCGCAACGCCGCCAGCGGGCTCACCCGGACCACACGCCGGACCGGCAACCAGGACGCGACCATGGTGACCGCCAGGCCGATGGCGAACCCGCCCAGCAGCCAGAGCGTGGGTAGCTCGGCGGCACCCATCGGGACGGTCGGCGCGAGGGCGCTGATCAGGGCGATCAGCCCGTAGCCGAGACCGATACCGACCAGTGTCCCGGCCAGTGACGCGAGCACCCCGACGACGGCCGCCTCGCGGCGTACCGAACGCACCACCTGCCGCTGGGTCGCGCCGACGCAGCGCAGCAGTGCGAAGTCGCGGAGTCGTTGCGCCAACAGGATGGAGAACGTGTTCGCGATGACCAGGACCGAGACGAAGAGCGCGATGCCGGCGAACAACAGCAGCATCACCGACAAGCTGTTCACCCTGTTCTGGACATAGGTCAGCCGCTCCGCGGCGAAACCCTCCGGCGACTGCGCCTTCGCGCCTTCCGGGAGCTGACCTACCTCCCCGCGCACCGCCACCGCGTTCAGATGGAGGTGGTCGCGCCACCGCAGCAACTGCGGCCAGGTGACGTACATCGAGGCCTGGGCCGGGGGCGAGGGCGACTCCACCAGACCGACCACCCGTACGTCGCGCGCGGCGGCGCCCTCGCCGATCCGAACCCGGTTGCCGACCGCGATATTCTCGGCCAGGGCGAAATACACGTCCACCACCGCCTCGCCCGTGCTCGCTGGGAAGCGCCCCGAGCTGAGCTCCTGCCAGCGCCACTCCTCCAAGATGGCGATCGGCCCCACGGTCGTTTCGGAGAGCCGCCGGCCGTTCACGCGCGCCGGCAGCGTTGCCCGGCCGGTCGCGGCCGCGTTCTCACCGTGTCGCTCGGTCAATGCGATCGCGGCCTTCGGGTCCAGCTCGAACGATGGCCACCCCGCCGCCGAGACCACGTGGTCGGCATTGCGGTACGGCGCCCCCAGGCCGTCCATGAGTCCGCTGTATGCCCCGGACGTGAGCACACCGACCACGACGACGAAGGCGACGGCGACGGCGACCGCGACCACCGCTGCGACGTACCTGCGGAGGTGGGTGCGCAGCGACGCGAGGAAGACGGTACGCATCAGACGATCCGCCCGTCCTGCATGGTGACCACGTCGTCGGCGTACGCCGCCGCGTCCCGCTCGTGGGTGACCATAACGACGGTCTGGCCGAGCTCGCGCGCCGACCGGCGCAGGTGGTCCAGCACCTCCGCCGACGTGGTGCTGTCCAGGTTTCCGGTGGGCTCGTCGGCGAACAGCAGGTCCGGCTGGGTGACCAGGGCTCGGGCGATCGCGACCCGCTGCTGCTGGCCGCCGGACAGCTCCGCGGGCCGGTGGCCGAGCCTGTCGGCCACGCCGAGGACATCGGCGAGCGTGTGCACGCGCTCCCGTGCCGCGTCGTCGACCCGGCGACCGCCCAGCTCAAGCGGGAGCATGATGTTCTCTCCCGCAGTGAGCATCGGCAGCAGGTTGAACGACTGGAACACGAAGCCGACGTGTTCGCGGCGGAAGATCGTGAGCGCGTCGTCGTCGAGTGATCCGAGGTTGATACCGGCCACGGTGACGGTGCCGCCGCCGGCCTGGTCGAGTCCGGCCAGGCAGTGCATCAGCGTGGACTTGCCC
Source organism: Streptosporangium amethystogenes subsp. fukuiense (assembly GCF_042665875.1). Classification (NCBI taxonomy): domain Bacteria; kingdom Bacillati; phylum Actinomycetota; class Actinomycetes; order Streptosporangiales; family Streptosporangiaceae; genus Streptosporangium; species Streptosporangium amethystogenes. The sequence continues at coordinate 120,400 of NZ_JBHTEE010000001.1, forward strand.
GATCCACTCGGCCCCATGATCGCGGTGAACCTGCCTCGTGGGAGGTCGAGGTCGACGCCGCGCAGGGCATGCACCTGGGCTTCGCCCCGGCCGTAGGTCTTGGTCAGGTCCCGCGCGCTGGCGGCCAGGGTTTCCTGAGTGGCTTGCCGGGTGGTGGTCGTCATGGCGTAGAGGCTTCCGGGGGACCAGGCTGGAGAGCCATGAGGATCGTCGATCGTGTAGGGCGGGCTGCTGTTCGTGCTGGCTCGCTGTAGGTCATGCCTGCAGTCAAGGCAGCGTGGTGTTGCCAGCACGTATGTGGTTTTCGATATGCCGACGATATGCGCCGGCTCGTAGCCTCGGAGCATGCGTGTGTTGATCGTTGAGGACGAACGCTTTATGGCAGAAGCCATCCGCGATGGCCTACGCCTGGAAGCGATCGCGGCAGACATCGCAGGTGACGGCGACACCGCTCTGGAGCTGCTGAGCGTCAACGCCTACGACATCGCCGTCCTCGACCGCGACATCCCCGGCCTCTCGGGCGACGAGATCGCCAAACGCGTCATCGCCTCCGGCAGCGGCATGCCCATCCTCATGCTCACCGCCGCCGACCGGCTCGACGACAAGGCCTCCGGGTTCGGGCTCGGGGCCGACGACTACCTCACCAAGCCCTTCGATCTCCAGGAACTCGTGCTCCGCCTCCGGGCACTCGACCGCAGGCGCGCGCACAACAGGCCGCCCGTACGCGAGATCGCCGGCCTGCGCCTGGACCCGTTCCGCCGCGAGGTCTACCGCGACGGCTGCTACGTCGCGCTCACCCGCAAACAGTTCGCCGTGCTCGAAGTCCTCGTCGCCGCCGAAGGCGGTGTCGTCAGCGCGGAGGAACTCCTGCAGCGGGCGTGGGACGAGAACGCCGACCCCTTCACCAACGCCGTCCGCATCACGGTCTCGGCGCTGCGCAAACGGCTCGGCGAACCGTGGCTCATCGCCACCGTGCCCGGCGTCGGCTACCGCATCGACGCAGGAGGCGAGGGTGGATAGGGCGCGCGGGATGAGCGTCCGGCTCAAGCTCACCCTCAGCTACGCCGGATTCCTCATGCTCGCGGGCGCGTTGCTGCTCGCCGCCGTGTGGGTGTTCCTCCTGCGGTACGTACCCGACGGCTGGCCCGCCCTTCTCTACGTGGCGCCCAACCGCATCCTCCTCCTGGGCGCCTTCGCCCCTGCGGCGGCCGCGGTGATGGCGTTCCTACTGGTGTTCGGCCTGCTAGGAGGATGGATTCTCGCCGGACGCATGCTCGCCCCCCTGACCCGTATCACCGACGCCACGCGCATGGCCGCGAACGGATCGCTCTCCCACCGGATCCGGTTGCCTGGCCGCGCGGACGAGTTCCGCGAACTCGCTGACGCCTTCGACGCCATGCTCGTGCGGCTCGAAGCACACGTCGCCGAGCAACAGCGATTCGCGGCCAACGCCTCACACGAACTCCGCACCCCGCTGGCGATCTCACGGGCGCTTCTCGACGTGGCCCGCCGCGATCCCGACCGTGACATCGGCGAACTCGTCGAACGCCTTCACGCCGTCAACACCCGGGCGATCGACCTCACCGAGGCGCTCCTCATGCTCAGCCGCGCCGACCAGAGATCCTTCGCACGGGAACGCGTCGACCTGTCCCTGGTGGTGGAAGAGGCCGTCGAGACACTGTTCCCGCTCGCAAAGAAACGCGGTGTCACCATCGAGACTTCAGGTGAGATCACCCCGGTTGAGGGGTCGCAGGCGCTCCTGCTGCAACTGGCGACGAACCTGGTGCACAACGCGATCGTGCACAACCTGCCCGTACAGGGAACCGTGTGGATCAAGACCGGCATCGGCCCCGAGGCGCTCACCGTCGAGAACACCGGCGAGAAGCTGTCCCCAGAGGTGGTCCCTGCACTTACAGAACCGTTTCAGCGCGGCACGGGAAGAATACGCAACGACCACGCAGGCGTCGGACTCGGCCTGGCAATCGTCAAGAGCATCACCCACGCGCACGACGGGTCCCTCACTATCGTCCCGCGTCCTGCGGGCGGACTCCGTATCGTCATTCAACTGCCCACCCCACCACCACATACAGCCAAAAAGTCAGGTTGAGGTGCCACCGGCACATCGGACAGGAGCGAGACGTGTTCACCGGCTGGTGGCTCCGTCGTGCCGTATCCCGGTGCCGACGCCTCGCTGGGTGGGGCAGGTCGAGTCGGTGTCGTTACAGGAAGATCGAGGTGTCCAGGTCGAAGTCGACGGGGGAGGGGATCCGGAGCGGTTTGCCCATCTCGGTGTGGGTCATGGTCCGGTAGCTGCCGTCCTCGGGATCACTGAGGACGGTCACCGCGGGCGGTGAGGCGACGGGGTCGACGATCAGCATGATCGGAATGCCGCAGCCCGCGTAGATCCGGGGCTTCGTGGCACGGTCCATCTCCATGGAGCCGGGCGAGACGATCTCCGCCACCAGGATCAGGCCCGAGGAGAGGATCTCCCGATCGCCCCAGAGCGGAGCGTCCACGGGGACCAGGCAGTAATCGGGGACCAGAGTGTCACGTGGCCCCTCGATGCAGATATCGACATTTCCCGCAAAACTCTCCCAGTCGTTTTTCTCCAGGATGGGCTGCAAGGCAAAGGCGAGGCGCATGGCGATCCGGCCGTGCTTGGGAATGCCAGATGGGCTCACGATGAGGTTCCCGTCGATGATCTCGGCGCGAAGGCACAGGGTTGGGGGAAGAGCCTCGAAGATCTCCCTCGGGGTGCGAGGTAGTGGACGGTCCTCAGGTGCGGCGGGCGGCTGGGGCGCGGTGCGCGGTGCGGGTCGCTGAGACACTGTCATCACCATCGGCCTGTATCCCTTCGTGTCCGAACATGCACTCTCAGTGTTCCATGGGGTGTCGTCGGTCATGAGAGAAATGCGCGGCGACCATGGATCGGCTGTGGGCTGCGGCACGGCCGGGAGTGATGCCGGTGTTCAGGCGCGTTCGTACGGGGGGCTCGCTCTGGAGTGGTCCCCGGGTGTCCGTTTTGCCGGGGCGGGTTACGATCGGACGGGCTTGGGAAGGGGGCGGCGTGGTCAAGGCGCTGGTGTTCGATGTGGGTGAGACGCTGATCGACGAGACGCGGATCTGGTCGCGCTGGGCCGACCGGCTCGGCGTCACCCGGTTCACCATGCTCGGCGTGCTGGGCGGCATGGCCGCGCTCGACCGGTCGTTCGAGGACGCGTTCCGGCTGCTACGGCCCGGGTTCGACGTCGATGCCGAGCAGGAGGCGTGGAAGCGGGACGACCCCGCCGGGCTCCGGGTGAACTTCGACGCCGACGACCTCTATCCGGACGTACGGCCCGGCCTGGCCGCGTTGCGCGGGCTCGGATACGAGCTGATCATCGCGGGCAACCAGCCGCCGCAGGCATATGACGCGCTGGCCGCGATGGATCTGCCCGTCGACGCGATCCACACCTCCGACGGCTGGGGTGTCTCCAAGCCCGATCCGGGGTTCTTCGCGAAGGTCGTCGCGGTGTCCGGGCGCGAGGCCGGCGAGATCCTCTACGTGGGCGACCGGCTCGACAACGACGTCCGGCCCGCCCGCGCAGCCGGAATGTGGACCGCGCTGATCCGCCGGGGCCCGTGGGGTCACCTGCATGCCGCCCGCCCCGAGGCGGCCGAGGCTGACCACGTCATCGACGACTTCCCCGGCCTCGTCGCGGCCCTGGGAGGCAGGGCCGCCAGTTGATCGCGGACCGCTCGCGGAGTAGGGCGGGGTCGCGCACATCAGGCCACGTGCCTACGCGGAATCGGTTACCCGGTCGTGGATACTTCGCGGAGCCGGACACATGGCTCCGACGGCGTCCTCGGTGAGGACACCGCGAAGGACCTCCCTAATGCGATGTTCCTCACCGGAAGTACAGATCCACCCCGGTCCTGGCATCAGGAAGGCAGGACCGGCGATCCCGGCCTCCCCGCCGCGCGTTCGCAACCTCCAATGAGGAACGGAGCACTAACGAGCCGGATCAGTCGGGTTCGATGTGGATGGCGCGTTCCTCGGCTGACAGGTCTCCGCTGTCCGGGCCGACATCCCGGGCGTACTCCTCGGACGTCTCGTCCGGGCCGAGGCCCTCATCCGGCGCCACCAGCCGGTCCTCCTCGCGGGGGGGCCGCCGTTCGTGGTTCGGGGCCTCACGCCAGAGACGTTCGTCAAGCGTGTCCCGATGTTCGGGGTCGTCCGGAAGGATCTCGTGGTGCAGACCGAGGTCATCGGTCCACTCCTCGACTTCAACGGCCTGCTCGTCGCTTAGACCTTTACGGTCCGGGGGCATTTGACTCATATTCCGGCCATACCCGTTTTATGCCCGAAAACCCACAGGTCAGAGCATGGCTCGGCGGCCGCCGAGCCATGCCGCGCGGGTACGGTTACCTGTCGCCGTCGCCGAGCCAGACGAGGTCGGAGCCGAGCCGGTACGCGGCGCTCCGCGCGCTCGTCCACCGGCCGAATCCCCTGGTCGCGCCGACGGTGGCCGCGTCGCCGCCCGGCAGGGTCAGCCCGTACGCCACCACCCGCGCCGTGATCTCCTCGTCCTCGGCCTCGCGGACCAGCGCGAACACGCGGGGCAACCCTCCGGCCAGTGCCCGCACCTCCTCCCTGCTGAGCGGCGAATCGGACTGCCAGCACAAACCGCCTTCGCGGTCTCCGGTCTCACCGCGCCGCGAGCCCATGCCGTGGTAAACAGTCGGGTAGTCGGAACCGTTGAAGTGCTCCATCTCGGGTGCTTCCTTCCGGCATCGGGACCGGGGTGGGCGTGGCCTGTCAGCGAAGCCCGCCCCGGGCTCCTTCTCTTCCCTGATGTTCGTGTGACCACGTGACCGTCCCGTGGTCACACGCTGCCATTTTTTGCGCGCTCTGTGAGCGGGTGGCTACGTTGGGTATAGTGACACACGGTTACTGAAGTTCACAAGCTGTATTTGCCAGGCTGGCGAAGCTCTGGCCTGTACAGCCCAGCCTGGAAGGTGGATATGGCTGCTCCGAAGTGGGTGACGCTCCGAGCGCAGTGGCTCGGCCAGCAACTCCGTGAGTTACGTGAGGCCAACTCTCTGTTGCTCAAGGATGTGGCCGAGTATCTCCAGCGAGACCCGTCCACTGCGGGTCGCTTCGAATCGGGGGAGTATCCGATCCGACGCCCGGACCTGCTGGCACTCCTTGATCTGTACGGCGTGGCCGACGGCAGGCGACGCGAGAGCCTGATGAAACTCAGCCAGGAGGTCTGGCAGAAGGGCTGGTGGGACGGGTATGCCAACGAGGTCGCCGGTGCGTTCGTCGACTACGTGTGGCTGGAGTCCCGAGCAGCCGAGATCCGCTCCTTTGACAACACACTGCTTCTCGGGTTGTTTCAGACGCAGGAGTACGCGCGGGCGGTGATCGCGGCGGCAGAGTTCGGTGCCGAAAAACAGCAGATCGAGCGATGGGTCGAGTTGCGCATGACTCGTCAGGAGATCCTCCGAGGTGACGACCCTCCGCGCCTGTCAGCGATCATCGATGAGGCGGTGTTGCACCGTGAGGTCGGTGGTCTGGAATGTCAGATGGCGCAGCTACACCATCTGATCGAGTGCGCAGCCCGGCCGAATATCGAGATCCGAGTGCTCCCGTTCAGCGCTGGTGCGCATGCCAGCCCGACAGGTGCTTTCCGAATACTGGCGATGAGGAATCCCTATCCTGAGGTCGCCTATGCGGAGACTCCGAAGGGCGCTATTTACGTGGAATCACCCGACGCTGAAAGCTTCGTGCTGACGTACGATAATTTGCGGAAGCTCGCCCTCGGCCCCGGAGACTCGGCCGAACTCATCTCCGCAATAGCGAAAGAAATGCGGTGAACGCGATGCAAGAGCACAGCAAGCCCAGCTCCGCTGAACTGACCAGTGTGGCCTGGCACATCAGCACGAAGAGCGAGAACGGCGGCGGAAGTTGCGTGGAGGCCGGGCCGTTGGCGGATGGTAGTGGGCGGGTGGCGGTGCGGCACAGTCGTCGGCCTGGTGGTGAGGTGATCGTCTATACCCGCGCGGAGTGGGAGGCGTTCATCGGTGGTGTCAAGGACGGGGAGTTCGACTTCCCCGACACCTCGTGTTGAGGCGCGAGGGTTGAACACGGCGACGGGGCCCGTCAGGCCCGGTCCGGTCATTCGTCCGACAGGTAGATGGGACGTCCTTCGTGCCGGGCGAGGCGGGCGGTGAGCAGGCGGGTGGTGATGTTCCCCGATAGAAGGGTGACGGCGGTGTGCCACGGAAGGAACGCCACCTCGTCAAGCTCCTCGGCCTCCGGAGTGATCTGGTCGGCATCGCTCAGCACGCCGCCGTCGAACACGAAGCTGATCAGCGGGCGGGGGCGTTCCCCCGACGGGGGGCTCCAGTGGACCACGAGGAGGTCACCCACCTCGACGGGCACGCCGAGTTCCTCGGTCACCTCGCGCCTCGCGCACTCGTGGGGCGCCTCGTCCTCTTCCACGACCCCGCCGGGGAAGTCCCAGGTCGGCCGGTAGTTGGGCTTGACCAGCAGCACCCGGCCCTCGGGGTCGGTGATCAGCAGGCAGGCGCAGACGAACACGGTGGGCAGGGTGGCGTACCAGGTGACGGGGTCGAGGTAGGGCTTGCTCACTTTCGCCACGCTACCGCCACGAGCCGCCCGTCCCTGGCAAGGCCCGCCGAGGCGTCATCGGTCGCTCACATCCGGAAGGCCGGGCGTCACCGCCGCCGCTCGGTCGAGTCTCCCAAGCCGGCGTGCTCCCCTCCTCGGCCCTCCCCAACGGCAGGTGCCCCGGTGGACGATCCTTCTGCTCAGCCGAGCTTCTTGACCAGCACCTCGAACTCCAGGTCGTCCCTGGTCGGCAGGCCGAAGCTCTCGTCGCCGTAGGGGAAGGGGGCCGTCTCGCCGGTGCGGACGTAGCCTCGGCGCACGTACCAGGCCAGCAGTTCCTCGCGGACCGAGATCACCGTCATGCGCATCTCGTCCACCCCCCACTCGTCGCGGGCGAGACGCTCGGCCTCGGCGAGGACCGCCTTGCCGAGGCCGCCGCCCTGCAGCGTGGGGCGTACCGCGAACATCCCGAAGTAGGCGTGCCCGTCCCGGCGCTCCACCTGGCAGCAGGCGATGATCTCGCCCTTCGACTCCACGACCAGCACCTGGCCGTCCGGGTTCAGCACCGCGGCGGCCACGCCCCCGGCGTCCGTCCGCTGCCCGCCCAGCAGGCTCGCCTCGCTCGTCCAACCGGCCAGGCTCGACTCGCCCCGGTAGGCCGACTCGACCAGGGAGACCAGGGGGACGACGTCCGCGTCGGTGGCGGCGCGGAAGGTCGGTTGGGCGGTCCGCGAGGGGCTGTTCATGCGTGTTGTCCTTCAACAGGGGATGGCGAGGCGTCCGATGCCGTGGAACGAATCTAATCGAGGGGGGCGCCGCTCACCCCGGTCAGGCCGTGGTGAGGGAGCGGTCGCGGTTGACCAGGGCGGCGTAGGGGCCGCCGGCGGCGAGGAGGTCGTCGTGGCCGCCGCGTTCGACGATACGGCCCCGGTCGAGGACCACGATCTGGTCGGCGTCGCGGATAGTGGACAGGCGGTGGGCGATGGTGATGGTGGTCCGGCCGCGCGACAGGGTGTCCAGCGCCTCCTGGACGGCGCGTTCGGTCTGGGTGTCCAGGGCGCTGGTGGCCTCGTCCAGGACCAGCACGGGCGGGTCGCGCAGCAGCGTCCTGGCGATGGCCAGGCGCTGCTTCTCGCCGCCGGAGAAGCGGTAGCCGCGCTCGCCGACCACGGTGTCGTACCCCTCGGGCAGCGAGGCGATGTGGTCGTGGATCCGGGCGGCCCGGGCGGCGGAGACGATCTCCTCGTCGGTGGCCGAGGGGTTGGCGAACCGCAGGTTGTCGGCGATCGAGGAGTGGAACAGGTAGGTCTCCTGGGAGACCACGCCGACCGTCTCGGCCAGGGCCTCGAAGGTCAGCTCGCGCACGTCCACCCCGTCGATGGTGATCCGCCCGCCGGTCACGTCGTACAGCCGGGGCAGCAGGTAGCTCAGCGTGGTCTTGCCCGAGCCGGTCTCACCGACCACGGCCAGGGTGGTGCCCGCGGGAACGACGAGGTCGATGTCCGACAGGGTCGGGGTCTCTCCGTAGGAGAAGTCGACGTGCTCGAAGCGGATCTCGCCGCGTACCGTCTTCGGCGTGTGGGTGCCGGGGTGGATGTCCACGGTCAGGTCCAGGTACTCGAAGATCCGGGCGAACAGCGCCAGGGAGCTCTGCACGTCGACGCCGAGCCGGAGCAGCGACACCGAGGGGCGGAACAGGTTCAGCTGGAGGGTGGTGAAGGCGACGACGGTGCCGATGGAGATCGCCGAGGTCAGTCCGGTGGCCCAGTAGATCATCGCGGGCATGGCCGCCATGATGATCTGGATGGTGGACTGCCGCCAGCGCCCGGCCATGCTGGAGCGGAGCTCCAGGACGGCCAGCTCGTCCGAGGCGGCGGAGAACCGTCTGGCGAGCTCGGGGCCCTGGCCCATCGTCCGGCCCAGCAGGATGCCGCTGATCGACAGCGACTCCTGGATCATCGACGACATGGCGGCCATCTTCCGCTGCCGCTCGGAGGTGATCTTCCTGCGTTCCCGGCCGACCCTGCGGCTGATGCCGACGAAGAGCGGGAGCAGCAGCAGCGACACCACGGTCAGCCGCCAGTCCAGCACGAGCATCGCGATGACCGTCGCGATCACGGTGGTCAGGTTGGAGACGATCGCGGCGGCGGTGGAGGTGACCACCAACTGCATGCCGCCGATGTCGCTGGCGATGCGCGACTGCACCTCGCCGGTCCTGGTGCGGGTGAAGAAGGCCATGGACATGCGCTGCAGGTGGCCGTAGACGGCGGTGCGCAGATCGTGCATGACGCGCTGGCCGACCCCGTTGGAGATCAGCATCTGGATGACGTCGAGCACGCTGGTGACGACGGCGACCGCGACCATGCCGAGTACGAGCAGCGTCAGCAGGCCGGTCCTGCCGTGCGGGATGGCGTCGTCGAGCACCGCGCGGAGCATGAACGGCGAGGCCAGCGAGACGAGCGAGGACAGTCCGATGAGGGCGCCCACGACGACCAGCCGGCCCCGATAGGGGCGGAACAGGCCGACGACGCGCCGCAGGGGCGCGCGGGGCTCGCTGTTCGCGGGGAGTGGTCCGTCTTCGGCAGGTGCCTCATCGCCGGGAGACGCCGTGTCTTTGGAAGGCGCTTCGTCCGCGCGGGGATCGTCGGTCATGTTAGGGGTTTCGTGCCGTTCGGCATTCCTGGTCTGTTCCGTCACGGAACTCCCATCTGAAGTTTGCTCGGACTAGAAGAGATTACTGTGCTGGTCAGACCCCTCCTTGGGCAGTCGGCTCGTCGAGGAGTTCACCCGGCGGGAGAGAACCGGACTCGAAACGGCCGTTCATCCGGGAGGCCCGGCCCGTGCGGGTGGGGATCTCCCGGCTTCGGCGCCGGGGAGGAACCGGCAACTTTCCTGACGGCGGATCGTTGATCTATCCGAAAGTGATCTATAACGTCATTTAGCGTGACTCGTCCCCCCAAGTTGCTTAAAGTACTGATCGCCGCAGTTGTACTGATGCCCATCGGTCTCGCCTCCCTGCCCGCCTCCGCCGACCCCGCCCCGGACCCGGAGCACCCCTGGCGCCTGGAGCAGTGGCCCCAGACCCAGCCCTGGCAGCGGGACGCCCCCGAGGACTCGGCCGCACGGCGCGCCGAGCCCGCCGGCCCGGCACCGATCGACCCGCAGAACTGGAAGAACCCGGACCACATGACGTGGGCCGACTACCGCAAACCACCCGGCACCAACTGGGCCGACCCCGCGGTCAAGGGGTCCAAGCGCACCTTCCGCGGCGCGCTCGTCCTGGCCGACTATCCCAACCAGCCGTTCGTGGTCACCCAGCCCAAGGGCTCGACGGTCTTCAAAAACCCCAGTGCCGAGGCCCACGACATCCCCCGCGACCAGGTCGCCGGCTTCTACCGGGACTTCCTCAACACCCCCAACGACCTCAACCGGGGCCACACCATCCACGAGTACTGGATGGAGGACTCTCAGGGCCGCTACGGCGTGGAGCTGACCGCGTTCGGCCCCTACCAGATGCCGGGCAAGTCACACGAGTACGCCATGGAGTTCCAGGGAGGCACCGCCTGCCCGGCCGGTGACGCCTGCAACCGCAACATCAGGACCGACGCGCGGGCGGCGTGGATCGGCGACGTCGGCCAGGAGGTTCCGGCGGGCTTCGACTTCGTCTTCTACCTGAGCGCGGGACAGGACGAGTCGGCCACCTGGCAGGAGTTCGGCTCGATCAAGTTCCCCACCAAGGAGGCGGTGACCGACGACTTCGGCCCGCCTGACCCGGCCCTGCCCAACTGGGCCAGGACCCGCTACGTGGAGTGGACGTCCTGGGCCTCGGCCGCCTCCATCTGGCCCAATGCCGGGGGCGGGTCCTCCACCCAGGCGGAGAGCTCGGGGCAGGGCGTCTACGCCCACGAGCTCAGTCACATCCTCGGCATCGGCGACAACTACAACAACCCGTTCGGGGTACCGCCGCGCCGGGCGTACACCGGGATCTGGGAGATGCTCAGCCGGGGCAGTTTCAACGGCCCGGGTGGCCCGCACAGCCGCTGGCTGATCCCGCCCACCTCGGGTGGCTCCATGGGAGCCCAGCACATGCTCCGAAACAAGATCAAGCTTGAGATGGTGGACGAGAACAACGTGCTGCGCCTGTCCCGTGAGGCGCTGGCCGAGTCCGGGGTCGTCGTGGCGGAGGTGACCGCCCGGGTGATCCAGCCGGGACCGGCCGGCCTGTCCGGGGTCAACATCGCCTTCGGCGACGGCGACCGCAGCCCGGCCTGCGACGTGCGCACCGACCCGCTCTGCGACGGCGGCGGATACCAGAACTACACGCTCGAGGTCGTGGACAGGATGGGCGCCGACTCCTTCACGCCCGACTCGGGGGTGCTGCTGGCCAAGACCAAGAACGCCGACCAGGCGCCCTTTGAGTGGGTGATCGACGCCAACCCGCAGGACATCGGGATGACCGACTACGTCCTGCCGGACGGCACCGCCGTGCCCATCACGATCGGCGACTACCGCCAGCTGTCGGACGCCCTGTTCCACGCGGGCACCGGCTCGGGCTCCGAGTTCGAGTACGTGGACGAGGCCAACCGGCTGCACTTCTACGTCCTGGATCTCAAGCGCGACCGCAAGGGCGTGCTCTCCTACACGGTGGCGATCCGCTCGCTGGACGGCGCCGGCCCGAACAGGCGCGGCGTGAAGGTGCTCCCGTCCGTCGGCCTCCCGTCCGGCGACGGCCTTTCCACCTGCCGCTTCCCGCTGGTCAACACCGGCAGGGCCGCCCAGGCCGCCGGGCGGCACCCCGAGGATGTGAGCGCCTATCTCAAGAGTGACGTCTACCGGCTGTCGGTGAAGGTCGAGGGCCGGGGCTGGACCGCCTCGCTGCCCAACGAGCTCGCCACCGCGGGCTCGGGCAAGAGCACGCTGGTCGCCGTCAACGCCCTGCGGGCGGCGGGTGGCAGCCACCTCGCGAAGGTGACCCTGACCGCCACCTCGGAGAGCGACCCGGCCAAGACCGCCAAGGCGACCTGTCAGGTGCTGGGGCGCTGAGGCCCGGACTGTGTCACCCCGGCGTCACCCCGGCGGGGTGACGCCGGGGTGACACGGAAGTGTCCATCGCGAGGGCGCGCGGAGCGTCCCTTGTGATCGAATGGAGTCGATCGTCCGGCCACCGGACGATCGACTCCAGGGCGTGTCGTGGTCTTCCTGCGAGGAGTGTGAATGGCCGGGCCGTCGAACGTGCCTGATCGGCGTGGCTCCAGAGCGCCGAGACGCCGGATCCCACTGGCGGCGCCCGCGGTGGCGGGGATCGCCGCGGCGGTGGCCAGCGTCCTGGCGACCTCGCTGGACGTGTGGGAGCTGCCCACCGAGGCCAAGATCGGTGCCACCGCGGTCGCCGGTCTCCTGGTCGGGCTGCTCACCTGGGCGACGACCGGCAAGCAGGCCGAGGAGCGGGGCGCGACCGCCACGACGGCGTCGCGCCCGCCGGACCAGTGGCCGCCGGTCTCCGCGCACTTCACCGGCCGCACCGAGTCGCTGGCCGAACTGCGCGAGGTCTTCGCCGCGCGCCGCCGCTCCAGGGACCACGCGGAGAACGCCTCGCCGCTGGTCGTCTCGGTGTACGGCAGGGGCGGGGTGGGCAAGTCCGTGCTCACCGCCAGGTTCGGCCACGAGATCGCCGGGAGCTTTCCCGACGGCCGCCTCTACGCGGACCTGCGCGGCGAGGTGGAGGCTCCGGTCGGCCCCGAGGAGGTGCTGATCGGCTTCCTGCGCGCGCTCGGCGTCCGGCTCACCACCGACCCCGGAGGTCTCGCCGAGCTCCGCGCGCTCTGGCTGACCTGGACCAAGGGCAGGCGCATCCTCATCTGCCTGGACAACGCCCACGACGGCGACCAGGTCAAGGACCTGATCCCGGCCGAGCCCGGGTGCGCGGTCCTGATCACCTCCAGGCAGCCGCTGTTCCTGCTCAACACCTACGACAAGCGGCTGTCGGTGTTCAGCGAGGCGCAGGGTGTCGAGCTGCTGGCCCGGCTGGCCGGGGACGACAGGGTCGCCGCCGACCTGGAGTCGGCCCAGGAGATCGTACGGATGTGCGACCACCTGCCGCTGGCCATCAGCATCTGCGGCGGACGCCTGGCCACCCGGGAGAACTGGACGCTGCGCCGGCTCGCCGACCGGCTGCGGGACGAGCGCCGCCGCCTGGATCAGCTTGAGCTCGCCCGCAGGCTGGACAAGAGCGTGCGGGCCTCCCTCCAGCTGAGCTACGACGACTGCACCGGCCTGCAGCGCCGCCTGCTGCGCCTGCTCAGCCTGCTGAGCGCTCCCGACGTGCCCGGCTGGGTGGCGGGGGAACTGCTCGCCACCTCGGAACCCGAGGGCGCCGACCAGCTGGAGGCGCTCATCGACGCCCAGCTCGCCGAGTGCTCGGGTACCGACCTCTCCGGGGTGATGCGCTACCGGCTGCACGACCTCGTCAGGATCTTCGCCCGCGAGCTGGCGTTCTCCGACGACGACGAGAGTCACCGCCGGGCCGCCATCGAGCGGGTCCTGTCCGGCTACCGCCGCCGCGCGGAGGCGGCGGCCGTGGCCCGCTGGCCACAGGACTGGGGCCGCAGGGGCAGGCCCGGTGGGCCGGGAGCGGTGACGCAGGCCCAGGTCTCGGCGGCAGACTGGCTCAACGCCGAGCGGCTGACCCTGGTCGCCGTGATCGGCCAGGCCAGGGGCATGGAGATGTGGGAGCTGGCCTGGGGACTCGGCCGGGCCTTCTGCTCGCTCTGCCACTCGCTGCGGGCCTACTGGTCCGACTGGCGGGCGGTCGCCGAGATCCTGTGCGAGGCCGCGGAGCGGATGGACGACCGGCGGGCACTGGGCATCGCGCTGCTGGACCGGGCGGCGGTGGCGGGCGGCCAGGGCGGCCATCACAGCGCCGCGGCGGACGCCGAACGGGCCCTGGAGATCTTCACCGACCTCGGCGAGTCCTGGTGGGCGGCGCGGGCGATGCGCACGGTCGGCATGACCCTGTTCAACAACGGCAACCTGGACCGGGGACAGGGCTACCTGATCGGCGCGGTCACCGCCTTCAAGGGCGAGGAGGACCGCTGGTGGACGGCCAGGACCCGGCGCAACCTCGCGGAGCTCAGGCTCGCCCAGCGCAGGCCCGAGGAGGCGCGCGAACTGCTGGAGGAGGCCCTGGGGGTGTTCGAGCACGACCGCAACCGCTACTCGGAGGCGCAGACGCTGCGCGCCTACGGAGAGGTGCTCGGCGTGACGGCCAGGGGGTTGCACGCCGCGGGTGATCGCCGGGCCGCCGAGGAGGACTTCGCCAGGGCCGGTTTCAGCCTGGACCGGGCGGCCGAGATGTTCCGGCTCCGCGGCGAGCTGTGGGAGGAGGCCAGGTGCCTGCGCGCGGCGGGGGAGGTCGGCAACCCGGCCAACGCGCTCCGAGAGCTCACCTACGTGCGCCGGGCCACCGAGATGCTGACCGCGCTCGGCGACTCGTGGGGCGTGGCCAGGGCCGAGCTGTCGGCGGGACGCGCCCACGGGCGGCTCGGCCGTACGCGAGAGGCGCAGGAGTCGCTGCTGCGGGCGGTGCGCGACTTCGAGGAGCTGGGTGACCGCTGGTGGATGGCCAGGAGCCTGCGCTACCTGGGGGAGGCGTATCTGGAGGCGGGGGAGCGGCAGCCCGCGGTGGACGCTCTGCGCCAGGCCCAGGACATCTACCGCAGCCTCGGCAACCAGGCGGGGATGGGCCGCACCCTGGAACTCCTGCGCCGCGCGGAGGGCTGAGCGTTCTTTGGGGAAATACGGCGGCTCGGGGTCCGCGCCGGGTTCTTCGGTCACAACGGCCGACGGAGGCTCGGAGCCCGCGTCCGGCGAGGTCAGGGGTCGGCGGCCGTCAGCAGGTGCCTGGCGGCGTCGCGGGCCTCGTCGATGCTCCTGTGGAACAACTTTCTGATCTGCTGGGCCTGCTCGGTCAGGCGTTCCAGGTCGGGAACGGCCGGCGCGTCCTCCGCCGTCTCGGCGACCAGGGCCTCGTACTGCGGGGTCCGTTCGGCGAGCACCTGAAGCTGCCGGTGGGCGAGGTAGAGGCCGTCGGCCCTGCGGACCTGCCTGGCGTACTCCTCAAGCGCGCGGATCCGCCTGGTCAGCGAGCTCTCGGCGGCCTTCAGCGCCCCGACGTAGGGGGTGAACGCCTCGGCCACCTCCGGCGGGGGCGCGTCCGGTACGAGCCGGTGGTGCTCGGCCCTCAGCTTCGACAACCGCACCAGTCTCGTGGCGATCTGCCAGGTCTGGGCGGGCAGCGTCACCATGTTGTCGATCGTGTCGAGCAGACCTGCCTGGTTGATCCGGGAGTCGAGCACCGTCTTGGTGGCGTCTTGCGCGCGGCGGAGCAGGTCGCCGCAGTCGGCGTCGAGATCCTCGGGCAGGATGAACCGGTCGCCGTGCTCCACGGCCAGCCGGACGCGCCGCCGCTCGCGCAGGCTCCGGGGGTCGTCGCTCAGGCCGCGCAGCACGGCGATGAAGATCAGGATGAGGGCGGCGAGGATGCCTCCCGTGCTGCTCAGCACCGCCATGAGCAGCAGGAGCCCGGCGATCGCGAACGACTTGACGAGATCGGGTCTCCTGGCCTCGGGGACCTGCCCCAGCCGGGCCGCGCGCAGTGCCTGCGGGTCGGCGCGCAGGACCGAGGAGATCGAGTCGGGCAGAGCCGGATCGATCAGTGGATGCGGGGGGCGTCTCCTCGGGTCCACGCGACCTCCTCGCGTCGGGACACAGGCGGGCACCTTCACTCTTACTCATCGAGAAAAATGTGGTGCATTTACGGACGCGGTACATGGACATCGGCAATTACGGAAATAGGTCCTATGCGTTAACTGGCCATACGTAAAGGGGCGTATAAACTTGACGGCGATGAACGACTTCACACGTTGGATTGATCTTGAAGGTGCCGTCAACGTACGCGACCTCGGCGGGCTCGCCACGGTGGACGGCGGGACCACACGCTTCGGCCGCATCTACCGGGCCGACAACCTGCAGGGGCTGACCGAGCGGGACATTCAGCTGCTCGTCGCCGACCTGAAGCTCCGCAACGTCGTCGACCTGCGCTCCGGTCCCGAGGTGCGCCTGGAGGGGCCGGGACCGCTCACCGGGGTGCCGGAGGTGAACATCCACCACCTCACCCTGTTCGCCGAGGGCGGCAGGTACACCGACGTCGAGGCCGACACCATCGAGGGCGACAGGGTGCTGCCCTGGACGGCGCGGGACGAGGAGGACCTCGCTGAGTTGCGGGTGACCGGCTACTACTACGCCTACCTCCGCGACCGTCCCGATTCGGTCCTGGCGGCCCTGCGCGCCATGGCCCGCGACGACGGCGCGGCCCTCGTGCACTGCGCGGCGGGCAAGGACCGCACCGGTGTCGTCAGCGCCCTCGCGCTGGAGGTCGCCGGTGCCACCCGTGAGGCGATCGTCGCCGACTACGTCGCCACGGGCGACCGCCTGGAGGGCATCCTGGCCCGGTTGCGTTCCAGCGCCACCTACCGTGACGACCTCGACAACCGGCCGGCCGACGACCACCGGCCGAGGCCCGAGTACATCGAGCAGTTCCTGCACGTCCTGGACAACCGGTTCGGCGGCCCGCTCGAATGGCTCGCCTCGCACGGCTGGAGCGAGAACGACTCCGGCCTCCTCCGCGCCCGCCTGCGCGACTGAGGTCCCCCCTCAGGTCGTGCGACCGGCCCGCGCCTCCGGTACGGAGGCGCGGCACCCGGATGTCGAGCGGTGCCGCGTCATGAGGTCTCGTCAGAGGGTGACGACCCGGCGCTCGGCGGCCGAGCGCCGGGCCGCCTCCAGCACGGTGAGAGCCTCGACGACCTCCTCGGGGCCGACCGGCGGCGGAGCGCCCTGGCGCAGAGTGGCGGCCACGGCCGGGTAGAACCCGGCGTAGGCACCGGGTTCGGTGGGAACGACGCGGGTGTCGTCGTCGGTGCCGAGGGTGCCCCACCGCTCCGGAGGCTCCGCACCGAAGCCGGGAGAGGCGGGGGTGAGACCGGCGCGCAACTGCTCCTCCTGCACGTCCAGCCCGTACTTCAGGTAGCCCGCCCGCGAGCCGAGCACCCGGAATCGGGGGCCCAGCCGGGGGGTGACCGCGCCGGCCCACAGGTGGGAACGGGCCCCGCCCGAGTGGGAGAGGGCGATGAAGGTGTCGTCGTCGGCGTTCACCCCCGGGCGCCGCACATCCGACTCGGCGTAGACGGCGACGACCGGGCCGAGCAGGCGCAGAGCCTGGTCCACCAGGTGGCTGCCGAGGTCGTAGAGCAGTCCGGCGACCTCGTCGGTGCCGCCCGTCTCGCGCCAGCCGCCCTTCGGCACCGGCCGCCAGCGCTCGAAACGCGACTCCAGCCGGGTGACCTCGCCGAGCTCGCCCGCCGAGACCAGCCGCCCGAGCGTCAGGAAGTCGCCGTCCCAGCGCCGGTTCTGGAACACGGTCAGCATCAGGCCCCTCGCGCGCGCCAGCTCCACCAGGCCGCGCGCCTGTCCGGCGGTCGCGGCCAGCGGCTTGTCCACCACGACCGGCAGACCGGCCTTCAGGGCGGCCTCCGCCAGCGGAACGTGTGTGCGGTTGGGGGAGGCGATCACCACCAGGTCGACCGGGTCGGCGCCGTTCCACAGGTCGGCGGCGTCGCCGACCACCCGCGCACCGTACTTCCCCGAAACCTCGGCGGCCCGGCCGGGGTCACCGGTGACCACCGCGGACAGCCGCATACCGGGGGTCGCGGCGATCAGCGGGGCATGGAAGAACGCCCCCGCCACCCCGTACCCGACGAGGCCGACGCGCAGCTCAGTCACCGCGACGTTCGTCGCGTTCGGCGAGGAACGCCTCGAACTGGGCGGCGAGCTCGTCGCCGGTCGGCATCTCCGCGGGCTCGGCCATCAGGCTCTCGCGCTCGGCGCCCGCGGCGAACGCGTCGTACTGCTGTTCCAGGCCGGTGATGGCGGTGGACAGCTCCTGGGATGCCTCGATCTGCTCGGCGATCTCGGCGTCGGTCTTTCCGGCGGCCTCGCGCAGGACCTCCAGCGGGAACACCAGCCCGGTGCCCTTGGTGACCGCCTCCAGCGCGGTCACCGCGGCCGAGGGGTATTCGGCCTGCGCCAGGTAGTGCGGAACGTGCACGGCGTAGCCGAGGGCGTCGTGCCCCTTGGCGCCGAGCCGGAGCTCGATCAGCGCGGCCACGCTGCCGGGCACCTGGACCTTGCCGAAGGCGCTGGTCTGCCCGGCGACGAGCTCGGACCGGCTGGCATGTCCGGTGACGCCCAGCGGGCGGGTGTGCGGGACGGCCATCGGGATGCCGTGGAAGGTCACCAGCCTGCCGATACCCAGCCGGGTGGCCAGCGTTTCGACGGCGGAGGTGAACAGCTCCCACTCGCGGTCCGGCTCGGGGCCGCTGAGCAGCAGGAACGGTGTTTCCGTGCGGTCATGGACGAGGTGCAGCGTGATCTCGGGGCTCTCCACGGACACCCAGCGGTCGCTGTCGAAGGTCATGGTGGGCCGCCGGGAGCGGTAGTCGAGCAGGCGGTCCACGTCAAAGGTCGCCACAACCCGGTGCTCCAGCTCGTCGAGCAGATGGGTGATGGCGAGCCGTCCGGCGCCACCGGCGTCCACGAACCCGTCGAAGTGGTAGAGCAGCACCGGATCGGTCAGCTCAGGGACGTCTCCGCTGAGCCGGTAGAGATCCGTCGGGTCGAACACCGTTTTCCAGCCTTTCGTCGATCGTCTCTTCAGCTCAACCCGCGGGGGGTCCGCTGAATTCCGGATGCCCTCGGCGGTCACAGGCACCCTATCGGGGCACAACGGGTCACACGCAGCCTGACCCTGAGCCTGGGGAGTTCGCAACCCGTCTGTTCGACCTGGCGGGAGCCGGTGAGACGGAGACGCTCCGCGCCTGTGCCGGGTCGGCCGGTGCCGCGGCCCGGATGCCGGAACTCCCTCGGCGACGGACCTGGCCCGGCTGTTCGGCCAGGACGAATACCGGAAATGGTTCGGTCGTTAACCTGAAAATTGCGATATCCAGGTGTTTACCGATGTATAGGAAAACTATCGCCCTTCAGCCATCCTTGAGGAGTGGGAACTACTACTACGCGTAGGTCAGGCCTACCTCTTCGCGTCCCCCCGTTACCCTGCCCCTTTCCCAGCGAGGTCAGCCCACACGTCGAAAGGGTCAACGCCGAGACCCTCGACTGGCTGGTGGACACCGGCATCCTGGAGGACGCCGAGACCGTGGAGCGCTATCGGCGAGCCAAGTACGGCTGGCTGGGGGCCCGTACGTACCCTTACGCCGAGCACCACACGCTCCGCCTGGTGACCGACTGGTGCGTGTGGCTGTTCGCCTTCGACGACGCCTTCTGCGAGTCGGGCCGCGGCGCGGGCGAGATAACCCGCGCCCTGCCCCGGCTGTTCACCGTCCTCGACGACCTGGAGGCCGGCCAGGAGGTCGACGACGTCTTCGCCAGGACGCTCCTGGAGATCAAGGGCAGGATCGCCAGGTACGGAGACGACGACCAGCTCGACCGCTGGTGCTCCGTCACCAAGGACTACCTCTTCGCCCAGGTGTGGGAGGCCGCCAACTGCGAGGCCGACGTGGTTCCGCAGGTGGAGGACTACATCTTCATGCGGCGGCGCACCGGTGCCATGCTCACCGTCTTCGCCCTCATCGACATCGCGAGCGGACGCGCCCTCACCCCCGAGGAGTGGCGCCACCCCGACGTCAAGGCGATCACCGAGAGCGCCAACGACGTCGTGGTCTGGGACAACGACCTCATCTCCTACGCCAAGGAGAGCGAGGGGGTCAACTCCCGCAACAACCTGGTGAGCGTGCTCGCCAGGCACCGGGGCTACTCCCGGCAGCAGGCGATGGAGGCGATCGGCGCCATGCGCAACCGGGCCATCGCCGACATGGTGGCGCTGCGCCCCTCCCTGGAGAGGCTCGGCTCCGAGGCGGTGCTCGCCTACGTGCGCGGCCTTGAGTTCTGGATCAGCGGCAGCGTCGACTACTCGCTGACCAGCTCCCGCTACACGACGGCCTGGCAGCGGGAGGAACAGTCCGCCGGGTGACTCACCCGGAGAGCACCTGACCGTCCTCGTGGTCTCCGAGCGCGAGGACGATCAGCTCCTCCAGGTTCAGCTTCCTGCCCCGGGAGAAGGCCTCCTCGTGCGCCTCGTCGCCGAGGATGCGCCTGCACTCCTTGACACAGCGGTCGTGCTCGGAGTTGAAGAACGGGGAGCCCATCTGCGGCATCCCGAAGGTCCGCCAGTTGGCCTGACCGCCGCCCATCAGCATGGAGGCGAGCACCGGCTGGCCGTCCTCCAGCGCCTGCCTGGCGACCACCTCGATCGCCAGGCCGATGCCGAGCACGTCGTGGAAGTAGCGTTTGAGGCGGAGCGCCTCACGGGCGTTCGAGGTGGCCTCGGGCGAGCGGCCCATCGCCTGGCACACGCTGGCGAGCGCGTAGATGGCGTACGAGCGCAGCCACAGCTCGCCACGCTGGGTGCAGACCGCGATGCAGTCGCGCAGCAGCACCTCGGCCTCGGCCGGCTCGTTCTGGATGAGCAGCACCATGGACAGCTCGACGATCGAGGGAAGCAGACCCGGGTTGAGCTCCCGCCCGCTCTTGTGGAACTCGATCGCCACGCCCAGCAGCGCGCTCGCCTTCTGCAGGTCGTTCTGGAGGAAGGCGGCGGTGCCGAGCATCTTGGTGGCCAGGATGACCGCGCCCGAGTCGCCGACCCTGACGGCGTCCGAGCTGCACTGCTCCGCGGCCTCGATGGCACCGCTGATGTTGCCCTGCGCGCTGTTGATGTAGGACAGCACCCAGAGCGCCTTGCACCGCTCGACGCTCGGCTGGCGGGCCAGCTCCAGGGTCTTCTCCAGATAGAGCCTGCCCTCGCGGGCCAGCCCGCAGGCGACCCACATGAACCACAGGGAGGACAGCAGCTTCAGCCCGGACTGCACCTCGCCGGGGGTGCGCAGGCAGTAGTCGAGCGCGACGCGGATGTTGTCGTGCTCGTGGCGCATCCTGACGTACCAGTAGACCTGGCGGGCGCCCGACCAGGCGTCCTCGCTCCTTGAGGCCAGCTGCAGGTAGTAGTCGCGGTGCCTCTCCCTGATCCGGTCGCGCTCGCCGAGCTTGTCCAGCCACTCCTCGCCGTACTGCCGCAGGGTGTCGATCAGCTGGTAGCGGTGCCCGGACGGCGTGCCGTCGCTCAGCAGGATCGACTTCTCCACCAGGCTGGAGATGAGGTCCATGATGTCCTCCGCGGGGAGGCTGTCCCCTGAGCAGACGTAGCGGGCGGCATCGAGCTCGAAGTCTCCCGCGAAGACCGACAGCCGTGCCCACAGGAGCCGCTCGGCCGGCTCGCACAGCTCGTGGCTCCAGCCGATCGCGGCCCGCAGCGTCTGGTGCCTGGGCAGTGCGGTGCGGCTGGCCCCCGCGAGCAGGCTGAACCGGTCGGCCAGCAGGCCGAGGATCTGCTCCACGGAGAGCGCGCGCATCCGGACCGCGGCCAGCTCGATGGCGAGCGGGATGCCGTCGAGACGTCGGCAGAGCTCGGCCACCGGGCCGATGTTCTCCTCGTCCAGCATGAAGTTGGGCACCACCGCACCGGCCCGCGCGGCGAAGAGCTGAACCGCCTCGTTGGTGAAGACGTCCTCGCCCGGGGAGTCACCGGGGACGGTCAGCGGCGGGATGGTGACCGTGTACTCGCCCCTGGCGTTCAGCGACTGGCGGCTGGTCGCCAGGATGGTCAGGCCCCTGGCGTTGCGGAGCAGGTCCTCGAAGAGCGCGGCGCACGCGTCGACCAGATGCTCGCAGGTGTCGATGATCAGGAGGATCTCACGGTCGCCGAGCCACTCGATCAGCGTCTCGTCCGCCGAGCGGGCGGACTGGTCGGCGATCCCGAGGGCCGAGGTGATCGTGTGGCGCACCATCCCCGAGTCCTGGAGGCGGGCCAGGTCGGCGAACCAGACGCCGTCCTTGAACTGGCTGCGCATCAGATGCGCGATCCGCAGCGCGGTGCGCGACTTGCCGACCCCTCCGATGCCGGTCACCGTGACCAGGCGGTGCTCGCCCAACCGTTGCCTGAGCGTGGTGAGCAACCTGGTGCGCCCCACGAAGCTGGTCAGCTCGTTGGGGAGATTGCCGTCTCGCCGCCATCCTGCTGGCGTTGTCATCAGATACCTCCAGCGTGGAGACCCCCGCCTTCGGGCGGGGGAGGAGAGGCGGCACGGTGCCGCGTTTCTGGGTGGGTGGTGTAGCCGTAGCCGTCGGCTCGCTGGAGCAGGTTAACGTGGCGGTGGCCGATGCCCTGCACGGTGCCGTGCCGGGTGGTGATGTTGAAGCTGCCGGTGCTGCGGACCGCGACCCGTCCGGTGTGGACCCCGGTCTTCTTGCCGCTCGGTACGACGGCGCGGACCAGGTCGCCGGTGGCGAACCCCTTGACCCGCTTGGTCCGGGGCAGCCGTAGCCGGGGAAAGCCGTAGCGGTCGGTGCGGGTACGGGCGTAGGCGCCGCGCCCGGTCGCTGTGACCACCAGGACCGTCGAGGGCCAGGCGGTGACGCCTTCCAGATGGCCGACGTGCAGCGCGTCCAACGTGTGCGACTTGGCGGCACCGGTGCGCGACCGGTTCCACTTCGTGCGGCCACCGGAGGCGGTGGACACGGGCAGACCCGTCGCCTCCAGGACCCGCCACAGCGCCCACCGGGTGGCGTTGACCGCCGCCGCGTCCCGCAGCGGAGCCTTCGCCTGCTTGAGGATCCTCGCCAGCAATGCGGGCCTGGCCTTGAGGAACACCTCTACCGGTATGGCGTTCTTGGCCTGGTTACACCGGACGCAGGCCAGGGCGAGGTTGCTGATCCGGTTGGAGCCGCCCCGGCTGCGCGGGTGGAGGTGGTCGAGGTTGAGCGGCACACCACTGGCGCCGCAGTACGCGCACGCCCGGCCCCACTTGGCCAGCAGGTATTCGCGGACCTCGCACCCGGCCAGGGTGCCCTGCTGGTATTCCACGCCTTCCAACGGCTTGCCCGCCGAGAGGGCGTGAGTGTCGAAGGAGACCCTTTCCACGTGGACGGCGGCCACGGGCGCCCACCGGGTCAGCCGCGCCACCCACGACATGGTGCCCTCGACGCGGTGGCGCAGCGACGGCGCCAGCCACCCCTGCGGCTTGGTGCGGTTGAGGAACCGGGGGGCGCGGTGCCGCAGGTTGCGTGACCTGCGGCCCCGACGTAGCGCGGCCTGCGCGCTGAGCCTGTCGCGGATCGCCGCGCCTCGATGGTCGAGCTGAATCGCATACCTCCCGCTCCGGTTTCCGCCGTGGTCGGTGAACACCGCCAGGCCGGTGTGCTTGCTGCCGGGGTCGATACCGACCTGCACGCCTGCCACGGTGGAGTCGGCAACCGACCGGTCCTTGAGACGGATGACGAACGGTGTGTGGCGGTGAACCACCGCCCGCCCGGCCGCCAGCAGACGGCGGGCACGGGCGGGATGGCAGGGGTCGAGCGGGTGGCCGCGGCGGTCCAGGACGAACACGGCCGGGTGAACCTCACGGTTCGCTCCCTCCGGCGCCGAGGCGCCCTCGGGGTGACGCCGGTCCGGTGGTGCGGCCGGACCGGTCTCCCCTCGCCCAGGTTGAACACCAGATACCGCCGCCAGGCGGTGTCCGTGAGCCGTTTCGTGCCCACCCCCGGGCGTGTCTGCTCCCACGGATTCGAGAGCTTGGAGCTGAGGAAGCACCCCAAGGTCGGTCTGCGCTCTTGTGTTCAACGTAGCCATCTGGATCGCACTTCCAGTTCATGACGGCCAGGGCTGGTCAACGCGGGGCTTGTGAAGCGCATTACCGCGCCTCAAGCCCTCTCCTTCAGGAGGGGGTCGTTGACGGGGGTTGCGGAAACCTGCCCTCGCATCGTACCCGCTGGGCTTTCGGCTGTCCCCGGCGTCGCGCCAAGCCCCGCCGTTCCTGGCCGCGGAGGGACAGGCCGGGCCTGTCTTCTCCGCGGAGCGGGAAGAGGGGCGGGGCGGATGGCTAGCATGGGCGTGTGACAGTGCTCGAACCCGATGACCTGCGTCCCGATGACCTGCGTCCCGTCGACCTCGCCGACGACGGCCTGCCGGTCCTGCCCGACCAGACCGCCGACGACACCGACGTCGGCTGGAGCGAGTGGCGCGAGGCCGACGACGACGCCCGCCTGATCGAGGAGCGTCCCCCGCACTGGGGCTGAATCCGGTCCCCTTTGCCCACCGCGGTCGGTCAGACGGCGCCTCGCCGCGGCTCCCCGCCCCGACTACGGCAGGCGCGGGACAGGGCTCAGGAGACCACGTCCTTGCTCCGGAAGCGGCGGAAGGCGAACGCGGCCAGGATCGCCGAGTAGGTGACCGCGACGGCCACCCCCTTGAGCATGCCCTCGTACGAGGGCTGGGGTGCCAGGGCGTCCAGCCACGCGTTGTTCCAGAACGTCGGCAGGAACTCCCTGAGCGAGCCGAGCGCCTCGACCGCCTGCAGGATGTTGCCGACGATCACCAGGCCGACCGCGCCGCCGACCGCGCCCAGCGGGGAGTCGGTGCTGACGGAGAGCAGGAAGGCCAGGGCCGCGACCACGAACTGGCTGACCAGGGCATAGCCGATCACCACGCCGAACCGGGGCAGCACGTCCAGCGCGGCGATCGTCTCGCCGGTCCCCGGTACCCGGACGTCGTTCCAGCCGAAGGCGAGGGTGCCGGCCAGCAACGCCATCACCGGCAGGCAGATCACCGCCGCCGCGGAGTAGCCCATCGCGACGACCAGCTTCTGCCGCAGCAGCCGGTCGCGCGGGATCGGGGAGGCCAGCAGGTAGCGCAGCGACGACCAGCTGGCCTCGCTGGCCACGCTGTCGCCGCAGAACAGGGCCACCGCGACGACCAGCAGGAAGCTCGCGGACACCGACAGGGCGAACGCGGCGAAGTTCAGGCCGCCCTCGACGGCCAGGTCGGAGATGCGCAGCGAGGTGCCGGGCTGCCCCGACCCGGCACCGACCTTGAAGGCGATCACCAGGATCCACGGCAGCGCGAGCAGCAGGCCGAACATCACCAGCGTGCGGCGCCGCTTGAACTGGCGGACGATCTCCACGGTGAGCGGCAACGTGCGGCCCGGCGCGTACCCGCGCGCCGAGCCGTTCTCCGCGAGGCCGCCGGCCGTCGAGCCGGGCGGGGTGGTGAGGGCGGCGGTGGAGTCGCTCATGCCTTGTTTCCGATCAGGTCCAGGAAGACGTCCTCCAGGCGGGTGCCCGAGCCGTTGACCGGGGTGCGGCTGGCCAGCAGCTCGCTCACGGTCCCGGCCGTGACCAGGCGCCCGCGGTGCATGACCACCGCGTGGCTGCAGGTCTGCTCGACCTCCGACAGCAGGTGGCTGGAGACGATGACGGTGCGGCCCGCCTCCGCGTAGCGGATCAGGACCTCGCGCATCTCGCGGATCTGGGGCGGGTCGAGCCCGTTGGTGGGCTCGTCCAGTACCAGCAGATCGGGCAGGCCGAGCATGGCCTGGGCGATGGCCAGGCGCTGGCGCATGCCCTGGGAGTAGGTGCGGACGGCGCGGTCCAGGGCCTTGCCGAGCCCGGCGATCTCCAGGGCCTCGGCGAACCTCGCGTCCTCGGCGGGCCGCCCGGTCGCCTTCCAGTACAGCTCCAGGTTCTCGCGGCCGTTGAGATGCGGCAGGAAACCCGGGCCCTCGACGAACGAACCGAGCCTGGACAGGACCGGGGCGCCGGGCACCACCCGGTGGCCGAAGATCCGGATCTCGCCGCCGTCGGGCCGGATCAGGCCCATCAGCATGCGCAGGGTGGTGGTCTTGCCCGCCCCGTTGGGGCCTAGCAGGCCGAGCACCTGGCCGTGCTCCACGGTGAACGACAGGTCGTCCACCGCGCGCTCGCCGTTCCGGTACGCCTTGGTCAGCCCGCTGATTCGCAGCGGTACGGAGGCCAGTTCGGGATCGCGGCTGTCGGTGCTGCGGCGGCGCCCGGCGAGCAGCAGGACGGTCGCGACGACGAGGGAGAGCAGCGGCAGCGCCCAGATCCACCAGGCGGGGTTGGTCGAGGGGGTGCGCAGGGCGGCGTGGGTGGGGACGGTCACGGCCGGCGAGGCCAGGGCGACCCGGTAGACGGCCGGGGCCGCCGGGGTGCTGTAGCCCAGGTCGGTGGTGGTGAACGCGACCCGCAGCCGGTGTCCGACGTCGAATCTGTGGTCGATGGCGGGCAGGGTCACCGTGGCCTCGCCCGAGCCGTTCGCACCGATCGCGATCCTGAGCGGGGCGACGAGCCCTTCGGGCAGGACCGGCGCCTGGGTCGTGCCCGCGACGTCGTAGAGCTTGGCGAACAGGGTGACCTCGCCCGCCGTGCTCTTCGCCTGGTCGCTCCCGGCCGGCGCGTCGGGCGCGGGTTCCGAGGTCACCCGGACCCGTACCGTCGAGCTGCCGGTGACCTGGAGCGGGGCGGTCAGCGGTGCGGAGTCGAAGGTGGCGCTCTGCCCCGCCATGTCGAGGGACAGGTTCACGCCTGAGCCACCGGCGAGGCCGCCGAAGCCGGGCACCGCGGAGATCGAGGAGGGCGAGCCGCCGGGCGGGTTGGCCACCGGCTGGTCGGGACCGCCGAGCGGTACGGAGGTCTGGCCGCTGCCCGACAGCCCGGGGTAGCCGTCGGCCGTGGCGTGCAGCTGGACCGGGCGGCGGGTGCCGGGATCGCGGCCGCCGTCGCGGGTGACCGTGAAGGCGCCGCCGGCCTGAGCCGCGTCGCCGGTCTCCTTCAGGTGGCGGTCGAACCAGCCGAGCGTTTTCTCGTGCAGCCAGTCGACCTCGCCGTTGCCGCCGTCGTGGCCGCCGTCGAACCAGGCGACCTGCACCGGGGCGCCGGTGGCGGCGATGGCCTTGGCGTTGGCGTCCGCGTGGCCCAGCGGGAACAGCGAGTCGCGCTGCCCCTGCAGCAGCAGCGTCGGAATCCTGATCTTCCCGGGCACCGAGATCGGGCTCGACCTGCGCAGCGTCTCCACCGCGCTCGCCGTCGCCCGGCCGCTCTGGGCCACCTGCTGGTACATGTCGCAGATCTCCGGGAGGAACCGGCCGCAGCGCACCTCCTCGGCGGTGAGCGGCCGCTCCTCGCCCGCACCGTTCCCCTGGCCGGTGCCGAGGGCGGCCGGGCCGGCGGCGGCCGGTGCGGGGCCGCCTCTGCTGAAGAAGAGCCCGGCCCACATGCGCTTGAACACCCCGTTCAAGGGCCCCTGCCCGGTGGCGTCGGGGAACAGCGCGTCGGCCAGGTCGTACCAGGTGATCTGCGGGACGATCGCGTCGATCCTGGGGTCGTGGGCGGCGGCCATCAGCGCGATGGCCCCGCCGTACGAGCCGCCCGCGATGCCCACCCGCGGGTCGCCCGCCGCGTCGAGCCGGACCTCGGGCCGCTTCGCGACCCAGTCGACCAACTGGCGCACGTCCTTGACCTCGTAGTCGGGGGAGTTCAGCGCGATCTGCCCCGAGGAGCGGCCGAAGCCCCGCGCCGACCAGGTAAGCACGGCGTAACCGTCCTGGGCCAGCCGCACCGCGGCGTCCCTGACGCTCTGCTTGCTGCCGCCGAAGCCGTGCGCGAGCAGCACCGCCGGAGCCCGGCCGCCTCCGGCGGGCGGGAAGAAACTCGCGTCCAGTGTGACCCGCTGGTCATCGCCCGGCCCGTCGAGCACTGTGATCATCTGCTCCTGGGCCCGTACGTCCGGTGCGGACGGCCAGACCAGCCAGGCCACGACGCCGACGGCCAGCACGGTGACCACCGCGATCCAGGTGGCCCACCTTGCCCCACGTTTCACCGGTTCTCCTTGAGCGTGGGAATCCCCTCCCTGAGAAAGAGGGAGGGATGTCACGGCGTGAGCTTACTGATCCAAGCTGAAATGCTCCTGAGACGACTCTCAGGAGCATCCCGGCCGGTCATCCGGGCAGGGGTGATCAGCCGTGTCGGAAGGGTGACGGTCGCCCCGATGGCTCGGGGATGTCCCTGATTGCGGACCGAGGTGAAGGGGCGGCATCATTTCGACACGTGAAGCCAGTAGAAAGCCTCCGAAGAAGAGCCACTCCGGTCATCGAGTGGGCTCTGCCGTATTGGACGCGAGGAAAGGCCGGCAGGGAGACCCCGGAGGACCTGTTCAGGCTCCTCTACTTCGGGTGGCTGGTGGCTTTTTCCTTCAAGGTGCTCGGGGCGTCCTGGGACGTCTCCTGGCACTTCAAGTGGCTCCGTGACGACCTGGCCCCGCCGCACCTGCTCAACAGTGTCGGC
Source organism: Streptosporangium amethystogenes subsp. fukuiense (assembly GCF_042665875.1). Taxonomy (NCBI): domain Bacteria; kingdom Bacillati; phylum Actinomycetota; class Actinomycetes; order Streptosporangiales; family Streptosporangiaceae; genus Streptosporangium; species Streptosporangium amethystogenes. The sequence goes on from NZ_JBHTEE010000001.1 coordinate 148,340, forward strand.
ACCGCCATCGCCCTGGCGCTCACGATCATCCACATCTACACCGGTTACGGCGTCGACAAGCTCGCGCAGCGCCTCATCGCCTGGGGTACGGGGATCTTCCTGGTCGCGGTACCGCTCGACCTGATCAACCACCGGGTCAACGGGCTCGACATCACCTCGTGGAGCCCGTCCCACATGATGCTCTACATCGGCACGCTCCTCATGCTCTGCGGCGTGACCTGGGGCTGGTTCATCCGGGCGGCTCCCGGCCGGACGCGCACGCTGGTCCTCGGCGGGCTCTTCGTCTTCCTCTTCGAGAACGTCTGGTTCCCGGAACAGCACCAGGAGTACGGGGTCTACGGCCTGGCCGCCTGGGACAGGGGCGAGCCGGACGCGGAGCCGATCCTGATCAGGTTCGCCGCCGACCAGATCGGCCTGCCGGTGGACGACAGGGCGGTGGCGTTGCACTTCACGCTGCCCGTTCCCGACCAGCTCTACCCGCTCTACGCCGTGATCGCCGCCATGCTGGTGGCCGTCTGCGCCCGGGTGATGATCGGCCGGATGTTCTCCGCCACCGCGGTGGTCGGCGCCTACGTGGCCTACCGCACCCTGATCTGGCCCCTGCTCGCGGTCGCCGACTTCCCGCGCTCGGCGGTGCCGGTCTTCCTGATCGCCGGGGCACTCGCCGTCGACCTGGCGTTCCTGATCAGGATGCCCGTGGTCAGGGCGCTGGTCGGCGCACTCGGCGTCACCCTCGTCGTCGACCAGGCGCTCCGCTTCCAGCACGCGATGTTCATGGCGCCCCCGCTGGTGACCCCCGCGACCATGCTGATCGGGGGGGCGGGGCTAGCCGCCCTGTGGCTGACGGTCGAATGGGCGTGTGGTCGCTACGCACTCCGGGCTCAGGACAGGGAGGCCGTGGTCAGCGCCACCGCCACCCCGTAGGCGAGTCCCATCACGGTGATCTCGGCCGCCGCCCATGCGACGACCGCCGTCGCCCGCCGCTCCGCGATGTGCGGCAGCAGGCGGAAGCGGATGTGGGCGGCGAACGGGATCAGCAGGGCCACACTGGCGACCTTGGCCACCACCAGCGGGCCGTACTCACCGCGCAGCAGCGCCCCCGGCAGCTCCACCCCGGGGGTGAGGGCCATTGTGGCGAGCCCGGTCACCAGCCCGGAGACGCTGACCAGGACCAGTGCCAGGGTGGCCAGCCTGGAGAACTTCGGCAGCGCCCGCGCCAGCAGTTCCCGGTCCGCGGCGACCAGCAGGATGATCGTGAGCAGGCCGCCGGTCCAGGCCGCCGCGCCCATCACGTGCAGTTCCATCGAGATCATGACGGGGTCGTGCCAGACCGAGTCGACGGCGTGGCCGGTGACCGGGATCGGCAGCAGCCCGAAGAAGGCGATCACGATCCGCAGTTCGGCGGGGACCTTCTCGCCGTACCGCACGGCCAGCAGTCCGATCCCGGCGTAGGAGAGCGCGCAGGCGGCGGTGAAGAGCATGCCCTGCCCGGCACCGACGCCGTCGACGTACGCGGCGATCATCGACGGGGTGGGGATCAGGCCGGGGTTCAGCTCGGCCGTCTGGAAGACGATGATGAGCAGTGCCAGCAGCGCCCACGCCCAGGCGAAGGTCACCGCCATCGGCCGCGCCCGGCGCATCACCGGTTCGGTCCGCTCGGGGTCGTCGAACCCGAGCATCTTCGGCAGCAGGCTCAGCCCGACCACCGCCACCGTCGCCAGGTCCAGCAGCACCCGCAGCACCGGCAGGCCGTACTCCACCAGTGGCCCGGGGATGACGATCCCCGGCACCGCCTCCTGCGCGGTGAACGCGGTCGCGGCCAGCACGGCCAGCACGCCCCCGGACACGAACCCGCCGGCCACCAGCCTCCTGGCGGTGCCGGCCTCGGGGACCCGCTCGACGGTCACGGTCATCTCGCGCCCCCCTCCTTCGTACGGCGCATCGCCACGACGGTGGCTCCGCCGAGCAGGACGATGGAGGCGGCGATCCACAGCACCGCCATCCCGGCCCCGCCGTTCTGCGCGGCCTCGGCGGCCTGGGCGCCCAGATCGGGGCCCTGGTCCGCGGGGGCCGGGCCCGCGGGGACCGGCTCCGCGGTCGCCTGCTCGGTGGCCTGCGCCGAGGAGGCCGGGCCGGGTGCGGTCAGGGTGAAGGTGATCTTGCTGGAGACCGGGTGTCCGTCGGCGGAGAGGATCCGGTAGCCCACCACGTACTCCCCGGCGGGGCCGAGGGCCTTCACCCGGACGCTGGCCTTCGCCCTGTTCACCGCCGTCTTGCCGTCCTCCCACCGCGTGCCGTCGGGACCGGTCACGCTGATCTGCGCGAAGCCCTGCCGGACAGGCTGGTCGAAGGTGAGCGTGATCGTCTCGGGGCCGGTGGCCAGCTCGGCACCGTCCTTGGGGTCGCTGTCGATCAGCACGTTGTGGGCCTGAGCCGGGGTGACCGCGCAGAGCAGCGCGACGCACGCGAGCAACAGGACCGTGAGTAGCCGCCTCACCGGTCATGGCCTTCCGTTGGGTACTTCATGACCTCGACATGTTCCCACCTTCACCTCGCGCTGGGGAATCGCGCCCGGAGGCAGGGACGGCCGGGGCGTCAGACGTCGCCGTTTCCCGGTTTCTCCAGGGCGGACCTGAGCGCGCCGAGGAACTCCGCCGCGTCGCGGCCGTTGACGAAGCGGTGGTCGTAGGCGAGGCCGAGGGAGATCACCTTCCTGGTGACGAAGGCGCCTTCGCGGGTCTCCACCACCTCGGGGCGCGGGGCGCCGAGGGAGAGCGCGCAGATCTGGCCGGGGAAGACGATCGGGATCGCGGTGATCACCGAGGTGTCGGTGTGCAGGGTGAGCATGATGTTGCCGCCCACCAGGTCACGCTCCCTGAAGGTGCCGCCCAGCGCGGTCTTACGGAAGCCTGCCAGGTCGCGGGCGATCTCGTCGAGCGGGCGGCGGCCCGCGTCGCGCACCACCGGTACGTACATGCCGCCTCCGACGTCGACGGTCACCCCCACCTCCGCCGTCGTGGCGCGGCGGGCGCGGCGGCCGTCGACGGGTGTGGCGAAGAAGAGGGGGAAGCGGTCGAGCAGCCGCCCGGTCGCCTGGACGAGCAGCTCGGGCAGGCCGATGAGAGCACGTAGCCGCTTCGTCTCCGCTCGGGCGAACGGCAGCGCGTCCGTCACGTCCACCCGCATGACCGTGAAGGAGGCGGGGATCTCCCGGTGCGACCGCTCGACCACCTCGGCGGTGCGTCGCTGCGCCCTGGACGGCTCGATCAGGTGGGAGTCGTCCAGGTCCGGCGGGGTGAGCGGAACGGTGCCTCTCATCGGTTCGATCGGCGGAAGGGTGACGCTCACCGCGCCGCCCGTTCCGCCGTGCGGGGTGTGCGGCGGGACCAGGTCGGCCCGCCTGACCACCTTCCTGCCGAGGGCCCGGACCTGGTCCATGGAGATGCCGTACTCCGCCATGGCCCGCCGGGCGGGGGCGGTGATGACGAGCTCCTCCTGCCCAGCGCCCGTCTCGGCGGGGGAGGGGGCGGGGTCGGCCGCGGGGTCCTCACCGGCGGACAGCAGGCGGGCGATCACCTGGCCGGGAGAGCACTCGGCGCCCACCTGAAGCAGGTGCCGCAGCGTCCCGTCCCGTTCGGCGGTCAGCTCCTCGGCCGCCTTGGAGGTCTCCAGCACCGCGAGCGGCTCCCCGGCCCGTACGGCCTGGCCGTCCTTCGCCTCCCACTCCACCAGCAGGTACGAGGCGTCGTTGTTGTTGAGCTTGGGTACCCGGACCTCGGTCACAACAGGGCCTCCGCGACGGCGTGCCGGATCCGGCCGGACTGGACGAGGATCTCGCGCTCCAGGTGGGGGGCGGCCGGGATGACGCTGTCGGCCGCGCTGATGAGGCTGATGGGGCGGCGCAGGGTGGACCAGAGCCGGGGGTGGAGCACCCGCGCCACCTCGGCTCCCCAGGTGCCGCCCTCCGAGCCGTCCTCGACGACGCACACGTGCCGGGCACGGTCGAGCCCGGGGAGCGTGGGCAGCGGATAGAGCCGCGCGGGAACCAGCAGCTCGCAGGCCACATCCTCCTCCATCAGCAGGGCGCGCATGGCGTCAAGCGCCCGGTGTGTCATGCCGCCGTGGACGATCAGCGTGCAGTCGGGCTCGGTCACGCCGTCCACGAAGACCCGGGCGACGCCGCCGGTCAGTTCGTAGCGGAACAGGTCGTCCACGACACCGCCCTCGTACCTGCGCCGGGTGTAGAGGACCTTGTCCTCGAAGAACAGGCAGGGCTGTTCCAGGGCGAACATCAGGGCGAACAGCTCGCCCGCGTCGTGGAAGGGGGTCATCTCGAACAGCGAGAGGCCGGGCACACCGATGAAGTGCTTCTGCGGGCTCTGGCTGTGGGTGGGGCCGTAGCCGCGGTTGCCGCCCGACGGGCAGCGGACGACCAGCGGGACGGGGACCCTCCTGCCGTACATGGAGGTGGACTTGGCGGCGAAGTTCACCAGCTGGTCGAAGGCGAGCGCGGCGAAGTCGGCGAACATGATCTCGACGATCGCGCGGTCCCCGGCCAGCGCCAGGCCCGCGCCGATCCCGGCGATCGCCCCCTCGCTCAGCGGGGTGGACCGGACGCGGTGGCCGAACCGGGTGGACAGGCCCTTGGTGACCTTGAAGGCCCCGCCGTACGGATCGCCGACGTCCTCACCGAGCAGGTGCACCCGCGGGTCGGCCTCCATCAGGTCGTGCAGTGCCCGGTTGAGGTGTTCGGAGACGCGGGTCACGGGCGCTCCCAGACCGACGGGGGGCGGGCGGCGACCTCGGCGGCGATCCGCTCGACCCGCTCGCGGGCCGCCAGGTCCAGGGCGGCGAAGTGCTCGGGGAAGTCCCGCGCGTAGCGGGCGTACCAGTCGTGGCCGGCGGCCAGGGCGATCTCCTCGGGGGTGCGTGTGTCGTCGCCCTTGCTGTGCGGGCCGATCCGGTGGGTGACGAACTCGACCACCAGCGGGCGCGACTCGCCGCGGACCGCGCCGAGCAGAGGTGCCAGCTCGGCGCGGATCTCGCCGACCTCGGTCGAGGTCACCCGGTGGTGGCCGACGTCGAACGCGGCGGCGCGGGCCGCGACGCTCCCGGCCATCTGCGCAGACGTCGGGGTGGACTGGGCGATGCCGTTGTTCTCGACGACGACCAGCAGCGGGACCCGCCAGAGCCGTGCCATGTTGAGCGCCTCGTAGACCGCCCCCTCGCCCCAGGTGCCGTCGCCGACGTAGGCGCAGGCGAGCGCGCCCGTCTCCCTGAGCTTCAGGGCCACGCCGACCGCGACGGGCAGGCTCTCGCCCTGGACACCGGTGGACAGGAAGCGGCGGTGGTAGACGTGCTGGCTGCCGCCGACCCCGGCGCAGAGTGCGCCCTCGCGACCCATGATCTCGGCGAGCAGCCCGTGCGGCTCGGCGTACCTGGCCAGGAAGTGCCCGTGGCCGCGGTGGTTGCTGAGGACGAAGTCGTCGTCGTGGAGCAGCGGCGAGAGCGCGACCGGGATGTACTCCTGGCCCAGACAGGTGTGGGTGGTCCCGCTCAGCTCACCCGCCTCGAAGAGCCTGAGCAGGGTCAGCTCGAAGTGCCGGATGAGCAGGAGGAGTTCCAGGTCCTCTCTCGGCGGCGGGGACGGCGGCTGCCGCAGGCACGGGGGGATTGGGGCGGTGACGACCACGTGTGCGCTCCTGGCATCGAACGATCTTGGGGAACACGCTCGGCCACTGGGGCGGAGGCGGCATGGGAGCGCTCCCATCCGGAGCGTAGGAGGCGCACGAATGAGAGTCAATGACTGTGCGGATGACAGATATTCAAGGAATGAAGAATAGGTGCATTCATCTGCAAAAAGGGCCTAAAAGGTGGTTTGTTTCGATTTATGGGGCTCGAAAACAACGCTGTAACCTTGACGAATTCGGCGGGAGATCTCTAGCCTCCTCCGTGGGAGCGTTCCCACGACACCGTGCAGCCGCGCGGTGACATGAGGCGCCCGGTCGGGCGCCTCCATCTCGCCCGAACGCTCACATCTTTCGGCGCCGGGGTCACTCCGCGCCGCGCAGGTCCTCTGGTCCGCGCCGATCCGGCCGGCCGACATGGGATCGCACACTCGGGCGATCCCGTTCCCCGCCGCGGGGGAACGCTCACGGGTTCCTCTTCGCCAGTACGGAGGTGTCTTGACGCGAACCGGCCTCTCACCGGCCAAGAAAGCACTGCTCGCCCAGCGACTGGGCGGCCGCGTCGTCGCGGCGGCGATTCCGCCGCGCCCTTCCGGGGCGGTGCCCCCGCTCTCCCCGGCGCAGGAACGGCTCTGGTTCCTGGAGCAGTACGCCCCCGGCACCTCCGCCTACACCGTGGCCTTCGCGGCCACGCTGGAGGGGGAGATCGACGCCGAGGCACTCGCCCGAGCACTGACCGAGGTGGCCCTCCGGCACGAGAGCCTGCGCACCCGGCTGGTCACCACCCCCGACGGCGGTCCCGCGGTCGTCGTCGACGACGCGCCCGCGGCCGTGCTGCGGACCAGCGGCGACCTCGCGGAGATCGACGAGGAGCTGGCCAGGCCCTTCGACCTCGCCGCGGGCCCGCCGCTGCGGGCGCTCCTGGTCCGGCTTGGACCGGTCGAGCACGTACTGCTGCTCACCATGCACCACGCGATGACCGACGGCTGGTCGTGCGACATCGTCATGGAGGAGCTCCTCACCCTGCACGCCGCGTACCGTGAGGACCGCGACCCGGAGCTGCCGCCGGTGCCGGTGAGCTACGGCGACTACGCGCACTGGCAGCGGGAGCGCGACCACGCCGAGGAGATCCGCTACTGGCGGCGGCGGCTGGACGGGCTGCCCCCGCTGGAGCTCCCCGCCGACCGCCCGCGTCCCGCCGAGCAGAGCTGGGAGGGCGCCGCCTGCGGTGTGGCCCTGGACGCCGAACTCAGTGCGGCGGTCGCCGCGCTGGGCCGCGCCCACGGCGCCACCCCGTACATGATCCTGCTCGCCGCCTTCGAGGTGCTGCTCTCGCGCTACTCGCGGCAGTACGACTTCGCGGTCGGCTCGCCCGTCTCCGGGCGGGACCTGCCCGAGCTGGAGCGGGTGGTCGGCGTGTTCGTCAACTCGCTGCCGATGCGCGCGGACCTGTCCGGCGACCCCACGTTCGCCGAACTGCTGGCCAGGGTCAGGGAGACGGCGCTGGACGCCTACGCCCACCAGGAGCTCCCCTTCGACCGGCTCGTCAGCGAGCTGGGCGTGGAGAGGGACGTCAGCAGGTCACCGGTGTTCCAGGTGATGTTCGCCCTGCAGAACTACCGCTCCAGCCCGCTGGAGACCCCGGGCCTGACCATGACCCCCTACCCGGTGAAGGCCACGGCCAGCCGGTTCGACCTGGCCCTCTACCTGTTCGAGACCGCCCACGGGCTCACCGGCCACCTCACCTACAGCACCGCGCTGTTCGACCCCGGCACCGCCGAGCGGATGGCCGCGTGCTTCGAGAACCTGATGAGGTCGGTCGTCGCCGACCCCGGCGCGCCGATCTCCGAGCTTGAGATCCTCCCGCCGGACGAGCGCCGCCGGGTCCTGGCACTCGGCGAGTCCACCCCCGTGACCCCCTTCGGCACCGGGCTGCTGCACGAGGTCGTGTCCGAGCAGGCCAGGCTCACCCCGGACGCCGTCGCGGTCGTGGCGGGCGACACCTCGCTCGGCTACGCGGAGCTCCTGGGGCGGGCGGAGCGGCTCGCGCGCCTGCTGCGGCGGGCCGGCGTGGGCCGCGGCGACCGGGTCGCCGTCTTCCTGGAGCAGTCGGCGGACACGGCCGTCGCGGTGCTCGGCGTGCTCAAGGCGGGCGCCGCCTATCTCCCGCTGGAGCCCGACCATCCCGGTGACCGGATCGCCTACGTGCTCTCCGACGCCGGGGCGCGGGCGGCCGTGACCGCGTCCGACCTCCGCGACCGCCTGCCCGAGGGACTGCCCACGGTCCTGGTCCCCGCCCCGGGCGACCAGGAAGGCGACCCGGAAGGCGCTGAGGACTCCGGCGGGCCGGACATCGGGCCGGACGCCGGGCCGGTGGAGAGCGGCGTGACCCCCGACGACCTGGCGTACGTCATCTACACTTCGGGGACCACCGGGCGGCCCAAGGGCGTGGCCGTGCAGCACCGGCAGGTCATGGTCTATCTCGCCGGGGTGCGGGAGCGGCTGGAGATCGAGCCGGGCGGGGTGTTCGGACTGCTCCAGTCGCTCGCCTTCGACTTCGGGGTGACGATCTTCTACCTGTGCCTGATGACCGGGGGCGCGCTGCACCTCATCCCCCCGCGCACGGCCGCACCGGAACTGGCGGCCTACTTCCGCAGGCACGGCGTCGACCATCTCAAGATCACCCCATCCCACCTGGCGGCGCTGCTCGCCGACGCGACCCCGGACGAGCTGCTCCCCGGCAAGCTGCTGATCCTCGGCGGCGAGGCGGCACCGCGCGCCTGGGCCGCGGAGCTCGCGGCGGCCGGGCGGTGCCGGGTGATCAATCACTACGGCCCCACCGAGGCCACCGTCGGCGTCACCACCTACCCCGTCGAGCCCGGAGCCGCTTCCGGAGCCGCTTCCGGAGCCGCGGTGGACGGCGCCGCCCTCGCCTTCCGGGCCGCCTCGGGGGCCGCTCCGGGGGCGGGGACGGCGCTGCCCATCGGATCGCCCATGCCCGGGGCGCTGGTACACGTGCTCGACGACAACCTGCGGCCGGTCCCGGCCGGGGTTCCCGGCGAGCTCTACCTGGGCGGCGACCGGCTGGCCCGGGGCTACCTGGGCCGTCCCGGGCTGACCGCCGACCGCTTCCTGCCCGACCCGTACGGCGCCCCCGGTGCCCGGATGTACCGCAGCGGCGACCTCGGCCGCTGGCTGCCCGGCGGGGAGCTGGAGTTCCTCGGCCGGCGTGACCTGCAGGTGAAGGTCCGCGGCTACCGGGTGGAGCCGGCGGAGGTGGAGGCGGTGCTCTCCGGGCATCCGGGGGTGACGGGCGCCGTCGTGGACCTGAGAGGCGGGCGCCTGGTCGCCTACCTGGTCGGGCAGGCCGGCCCGGAGGCCGCCGAGATGCGGTCCTGGCTGGCCGAGCGGCTCCCCGACTACATGATCCCGGCTCGCTACGTGTGGCTGGACGAGCTGCCGCTGAAATCCCACGGCAAGGTCGACAGGTCGAAGCTGCCGGATCCCGCGACCGAGGTCTCGGCCGCGGGGTTCGTGCCGCCGGAGACCGCGCTGGAGGAGACGGTCGCCGGGATCTGGGCCGAGATCCTGGAGGTGGAGCGGGTCGGCGCGCTCGACGACTTCTTCGACCTGGGCGGCCACTCGCTGCTCGCCATGCGGGTGATCGCCCGGCTGCGCGCGCGGGTCCCCGAGCGGGCGGTGACCGTGCTGGAGCTGTTCAAGAACCGCACGGTCAGGGAACTGGCCCGGCTGCTGGAGACCGGCGGCGACGGCGGGCGGGAGCTGCTGCACCGGCTCACCCCGCCCCGCGCCGCCACGGCCACCATGGTCTGCGTGCCGTTCGGCGGCGGCAGCGCCGTCGTCTACCAGCCGCTGGCCGACGCGCTGCCCGCCGACTGGGCGCTGTACTCGGTCGCGGTCCCGGGACACGAGCTCGGCGAGCGGTCACGGCCGTTCGACGAGGTCGCCCGGGAGTGCGCGGAGGAGATCCTCGCCGGGGTGCGCGGGCCGCTGGTGCTCTACGGGCACTGCGGGCTCGGCGTCATGCTGATCGTGGAGATCGCCCGGCACCTGGAGGCGGCGGGCCGCCCGGTCGACGCGATCTACCTCGGTGGCGTGTTCCCCTTCGCCCGGCCTGGGCGCGGCCTGGGCTGGCTCGGCACCCTGATGGACCGCATGACCAGCGACCAGGGCAGGATCAACGCGCTCTCCGCGGCGGGGCTGGACGTCGAGGAGTTCGAGCGCGACCAGCTCAGGCTGATCATCGAGAACCGCCGCCAGGGCACCCGCATGGCGGAGCGCTACTTCACCAGGCTGTTCGAGGAGGAGGACGCCCGGCCCTTCGCGGCACCGGTCATCGCGGTGGTGGGGGAGCGGGACCCGGCGACCGAGTTCTACCAGGAGCGCTACCGCGAGTGGCTGCGGCTGTCCGGCACCGCCGCCTGCGTGGTGCTGGACGAGGCCGGGCACTTCTTCGTGAAGTACCGGGCGCGGGAACTGGCCGACATCCTCACCGGCACCCACCTGGCCCTGGCCCGAGGACAGACCGCGCCACTGGAGCGCACCGAGGACTCCACCTGGTGGCTTCAGGGCGTCTCCGGCTCGTCCCCGGCCCCCGCCCGCCCCCTCGTCCTGGTGCCCGAGTCCGGCGCCGGGCAGGGCTCCGACGGCGCCACGCGGACCGGCGACCGGGCCGACCTGCGGGTGGTCGGCCCCGGCGAACCCGGCCCCGTCACCGCCCCCGCCACCGGCGGGCCTCCACCCGGCATGCGGCGGTTCCTGCTGGTCTCGGTAGGGCAGCTGGTCTCGATCACCGGGTCCGCGCTGACCGAGTTCGCCATCCCGATCTGGATCTACCTGACCACCGGGTCGCTGGCCAGGTTCGCGCTGTTCGCGGTGCTGGGACTGGTGCCCGGGATGCTGGTGGCGCCGCTCGCCGGAGCGATCGTGGACCGTTACGACCGGCGCAGGGTCATGCTGTGCGGGGACATCGGCGCCGGGAGCACGCAGCTCGCGCTGGGCGTGCTGCTCTGGACCGGAAACCTGGAGATCTGGCACATATATCCGCTGCTCGTCTGCCTGTCGATCGCGCTGACCTTCCAGCGGTTCGCCTACGGCTCGGCGATACCGCAGCTGGTCCCCAAGCGCTTCCTCGGCCACGCCAACGGTGTCGTCCAGATGGCCACGGGCACCGCCCAGCTCGTCGTGCCGCTGATCGCGACCGGGCTGATGGCCACGATCGGGCTGGAGGGCATCCTCGTCATCGACGTCGCCAGCTACGTGGTCGCCACGCTGGTCCTGCTGTTCGTCCGCTTCCCGACCGCCATGCCCTGGCGGCGCAGGGAGAGCGTCCTGGCCGAGATGGCGAACGGCATCCGCCACTCGTGGGGCAACCCCGGCTTCCGCGGCATGCTCGTGTTCTTCGCGGTGCTCAACGTCTTCCTGTCGCCGCTCTTCCTGATGATCTCCCCGCTGGTCCTGTCGTTCGCGACGCTCGACGACGTCGGCAGGGTGGCGTTCGCGGGAGGGCTCGGGGTCTTCCTCGGCGGCCTGCTGATGACCGTCTGGGGCGGGCCCCGCAGGCGGCGCCTGTACGGGGTGCTGCTCGCCACGCTCGCCCTGGCGGTGTTCTGCGTGCTCACCGGATTCCAGCAGAACCTCGCCCTGATCGCGGTCGGCTCGTTCGGCATGTCGTTCTGCCTGACCCTGCTCAACGGCGTCTACGCCACGATCATCCAGGTCAAGGTGGCACAGCGGTTCCACGGCCGGGTCATCGCGCTCAACACGCTCATCGCCTGGTCCACGCTGCCGATCGGGTTCGGCCTGGTCGCGCCGTACGGCAGTGCCCTGTTCGAGCCGCTGCTCGCCCCCGACGGGCCGCTGGCCGGCACCGTCGGCCTGCTGATCGGCACCGGCGAGGGCCGCGGCATCGGCTTCATGTACGCCTGCTTCGGGCTGGCCATCGCCGCCATCGCGCTCGCCGCCATGCGCGTGCGGGTGCTGGCCCGCTTCGACGCCGACGTACCCGACGCGCTCCCCGACGACCTGGTCGGTTTCGAGGCTCTGCGGAGCCGCACCCGCGAGAAAGAGGAGGTTGGGTCATGAGTTTCCTGGTGGTGCTCAACGACGAGGAGCAGTACTCGATCTGGCCGGCGGGCAGGGAGCTGCCCGCCGGATGGCGGGCCGAGGGTTTCGAGGGGGACAGGGAGGACTGCCTCGCCCACATCGACGAGGTGTGGACGGACATGCGCCCGCTCAGCGCGCGCGGGGAGGGGGCATGACCGACCCGCTGGCCTCCAGGATCGCCGGAATGATCTCCGTTGCCTGCGACGGGCGGCTCACCGCCGACGAGATCGTCGGCTCCGACATCTCCCTGTCCGCGCTGGGCGTCACCTCGCTGGCGCTGCTCCGGCTCATCGACGCCGTCGAGGACGAGTTCGACGTCGCCCTCGACCTCGGCGGGGGCGCCGCCTACCTCGACAGCTTCCCGCTGCTGGTCGGTTACCTGAGCGAGCGGACCTCGTGAGCCCGGGGACCGTGCCGCAGATGCTCGCGCTCCGCGCCGAGCAGGACCCCGGGAAGGAGGCGGTGATCGTCGAGGGCGTCGCGTCGATGACGTTCGGCGAGTGGGACCGGCGCTCGGACGACGTCGCGCACGGGCTGCTCGACCGCGGCGTGCGGCAGGGCGACCGGATCGGGCTGCTCTTCGGGAGCCGGGACTGGGTCGACTTCGCCGTCGCCTACTGCGCGGCGCAGAAGGCCGGCGCCGTCGCCGTGCCGCTCTCCGACCGGCTCGCGCCCGCCGAGGTACGGCACATGCTGGAACACTGCTCGGCCTCGGGGCTGCTGTGCGGGCGCGACCTCACCCCGCCGGAGGGCGACCGCTGGAGCGCGGCCGTCGCGGACCTGGAGGGTGGGACGGCGGGGCCGCCCGGGGTGCGGGTCGAGCCCGGGGACCTGGCCCAGATCCTCTACACCTCGGGCACCACGGGGCTGCCCAAGGGGGTGGGCGCCAGCCACGCCAACCTGGCCTTCGGCTGCGAGACCCGCCCCAACCGCCGCAGGTTCGGCCACTCGCGCCACCTGCTGCACGCCTTCCCGATCGGTACCAACGCCGGTCAGACGATGCTGATGAACGCGCTGGACGCCCGTCCGGCCATGCTCACCCTCGGGCGTTTCACCCCCGGCCGTCTCGCCCGGCTGATCGAGTCGCGCCGGGTCGGCACCGTGTTCGTGGTACCCGCCATGGCCATCGAGTTCCTCAACGCGGGACTGCACGAGCGCCACGACATGTCGAGCGTCCTGCTGCTCGGCTCGGCCGCCTCGGCCCTGCCGCCCGCGGTGGCCGCGCGGCTGGCCGGCGCCTTCCCCAACGCGACGATCGCCAACTACTACACCTCCACCGAGGCCGCTCCCGCCCAGACCATCATGATCTTCGATCCGTCCAGGCCGGGGGCGCTGGGGCGGCCCGCGTTCGGCGGGGCCCTGCGCATCACCGACGCGCACGGCGACCCGCTGCCCCCGGGAGAGACCGGCGAGGTCTGGATGCGCTCACCCACCGCCACCCGCTTCTACTACCGGGACGAGCAGGCGGGCGCCGAGGCGTTCCGGGGCGGCTGGGTGCGGATGGGGGACATCGGCCGCCTGGACACCGAGGGCTACCTCCACCTCGTCGACCGGGAGAGCGACGTGGTCAAGTCGGGCGCGTTCAAGGTCTCCACGCTCCAGGTGGAGGCGGCGCTCCACGAGCACGAAGCCGTCGCGGAGGCCGCGGTGCTCGGCGTCCCGCACCCGGTACTCGGCAGCGTGCTCGCCGCGGCGGTGGTGCTGCGGTCCGCCGGGACCTCCGGCGGGGATCTACGGGTCTTCCTGATGGACCGCCTGGCCGGGCACGAGCTCCCCGAACGGGTGCTCGTCGTCGACGCCCTGCCCAGGAACCAGTCGGGAAAGGTCGTCAAAAGGGAGCTGCGGGGCCTGTTCGAGGCCGCCGCGACAGGTCAGACGGAAGGCACGTGAAAATGTCGATGTCGCTCACAGCGGGATGGGACCGGGCGACCTTCGCCCAGCACGGGATGTGGATCACCGAGCGGATGGGCGCCGGCGGCCGGGTCTACGCGATGCCGCTCACCCTGCGGCTCGACGGCCCGCTCGACACCGGCGCGATGCTCGCCGCCTGTGCCGCGGCCGTCGAGCGACATCCCGTGCTCGCCGCGGTCCTGGCGGAGCGGGACGGCGAGGTCCGCCTGCTCCCCGGCAAGGTGCCCCCGTCGATCCGCTTCGAGGAGACCCCGCCCGAGCCCGGCCGGCTTGAGGACGAGGTGGCCCGCCCCTTCGACCTGGAGTCGGGTCCGCCGGCCAGGTTCACCCTCTTCAGGCTGGGGGCCGAGCGGCACCTGCTGCAGATCGTCGCCCACCACGCCGTCTTCGACGGCGTCTCCAAGGACCTGCTGCTCCGTGACATCGCCGCCGCCTACGGGGGCTCCGCCCTGGCCCCCCTGACGCCCTCCTGCGACGAGATCGCCCGCGCCGAGCAGGGCCGGGTCGCCGCCGCGCTGGAGGAGGCGGCGGAGTTCTGGCGGCCGAGATGGCAGGACGGGCAGGACCTGCTGCTGCCCGGCCTCACCCGCACCTCGCTGCGCGCCGCGCCCGGCGACACCGTGGAGTTCCGCCTCGGCGGCGAGGTCGCCGCCATCGCCGCCCACCTGGGCCTGACCCGCTTCGAGGTGGTGCTGGCCGCACTGCACACGCTCCTGTACGGGTACGGCAACACCCGCGTCACGGTGGCGGTGGACCTGTCCACCAGGACCGAGGAGACGCGCGAGCACGTGGGGGCGTTCGTCAACGAGCTGCCCGTGGTGTCCGGCCCGGCCGGGACGTTCGCCGAGTTCGCCCTGTCGATCAGGGAGGAGCTGCGGGCGATCTACCGCTATCGCGAGGTCCCCCTGGCCAGGGCACTGGGCGGGATCAGTCCGCGCTCCGCGCTCACCCCCGTCTCGGTCAGCTACCGCAAACGCCCGGCCGGCGACCCCTCCTTCGCGGGGCTGGACGCCTCGGTGGACTGGATGGCGGCCAACGGCGCGGTCCGCAACACCCTGCACCTGCAGGTCGTCGACGAGGCCGACGGCACGGAAGGGGCGGAGGCCCGTCTGCGGTTCAACCCCGAGATCCTGGACCGCGCCGCCTGCGAGGACGTCGCCGAGCAGCTGCGGATCCTGCTCGCCGGCATCGCGGCCCGCCCCGGCGCCCCGCTCGACGAGCTGCCCCTGCCTCCCCGGGTCGTCCCCGCCGGCCGGGTCGTTCCCGCCGGTCAGGCCGATCACGGCGCCGTCATCGCTCCGGTCTCCGGCGGCGAAGGCGCGAGCGGCGAAGGTGCCGGCGGCGAAGGTTCCGGGGGAGAGGACGCCGAGCTCCTCGGGCAGGTCACGGCGATCTGGTGCGAGGTGCTCGGCGTGGACACGGTCCAGCCGGACGACGACCTGTTCGACCTCGGCGGTCACTCGCTGACGATCACCCAGATCATCGCCCGCGTCCGGGACGGGATGGGCGTCGAGCTCTCCTTCGAGGTGTTCATCGACTCCCCGACCGTCGAGGGCGTCGCCGAAGAGATAGCCAGGGCCCGATGACGGCCCGATCCGGACGGTCGTCGACGGTGACCGTCGAGTTCTCCGGGGCGCGGGGCGGTGAGTCGCCGCTCACCTGGGGCCAGCTGGCCATCTGGAGGATCACCCGGTGGCTTGAGGACGGCGACCCGTACTTCAACATGCCCTGGGTGCTGCCCGTCTACGGCAGGCACACCCTTGAGGCCGTCATCGGCGCCCTGCGCGGCCTCGTCGAGCGGTACGAGACCCTCAGGACCACCTGCGAGGAGATCGCCGACGGACCGGTCCAGCGGGTGGCGAGCCGGGGCCGGTTCGACGTCGAGGTGGTCGACGCCGGGGAGGACAGGCTACTCGCCGCCGCCAAGAAGGTGTCCGCCGAGCTGGCCGCCAGGGGCTTCGACTACGCGGTCGAGTTGCCGTTCCGCTGCGCCGTCGTGACCGTCGGCGGCCGCCCGCGCGCGGTGGCCTTCGCACTGTCCCACCTGGCGGTGGACGGCTGGGCGCTGGACGTGCTAGCGGGTGACTGGCGGGCGCTGCTGGCCGGGGACGAGCTGTCCGCTCCCGAATGGCAGCCGCTGGACCAGGCCGCCTTCGAGCGTGAGGGGACGGGAGCGGCCCGCGGCGAGCGGGCGCTCCGCCACTGCCGCGCCGAGCTTTCGAGGGCGCCGGAGACCATGTTCGACTTCCCCCGCGTCACGGCGGAGGAACCGAGGTTCGTCCGGGTCGGCATGGAGTCGGCGGCGGTCGCCGCCGCCGCCGAGGTCCTGGCCGAGCGGTGGTCGGTGAGCACGGCCAGCGTGCTGACCACGGCGAGCGCGGTGCTGCTGGGCGTGCTCACCGGGCACCGCCGGGTGGTCATGCAGCTGATCGTGGCCAACCGGCACGACCCCAGGACCGCGGCCATGGCCGGCACCGCGGTGCAGGACGGGCTCCTCGTCCTCGACCTGCCGGACGGGACGTTCGCCGACGTGGTCCGTGCCGGGCACCGGCGGGCGCTGACGGCCTACCGCAACGCGCACTACGACCCGTACCGGATGATGGCGCTGCGCGAAGAGATCGGAAGGGAGCGCGGCGCTCCCGTCGATCTGTCCGCCTACTTCAACGACACGCGGACCGCCGCCCACTGGCCCAACCTGCCCAGGGTGGAACCCGCGGGCGACCCGGCCGCGGTCGCCGCCCTCACCGAGCGGACCAGGTTCTTCCTGGTCGGTGCCTGGGACGCGGTGGACGCCACGGTCTTCTTCGCCACCGGTCCCGCCACGAACACCTGCCAGCTCTACCTGCTGACGGACACCGCCTGCCTGCCGCGCTCCACCGCCTACGCGCTGCTGGGCGGGGTGGAGAGGCTGCTGGTCAGGGCCGTGGCCGAGGAGGTGGCGCTGGACGAGGTCGCCGGACTGTGCGGCATCGTCCCGATCGAGCGCCCAGCCGTCCGGGAGGCGGCCTTTCCCGGTACGCCGGAGGGTGGCCCGGTGCGGACCGGGCAGAGCCCGCCGACGGTGAGATCCAGGGAGGTGGCCGGTGACCACGCCTGACCCCCGCGTCGCCGCGGAGACAGACCTCGCGGTGCGGGAGCCCGCGCCGGACCCCGCCACACCGGAGCAGCCGGCGCAGGACCGGCGCGAGGAACTGCTCGGACGGCTGGCGCGGCTGTCGCCGGAACGGCGCGCGGCGCTGCTGGCGGAGGCGCGGGAGCGGGACGGAGGCAGGCGGTGGCCCCTGTCGTTCGGGCAGGAGCGCCTCTGGTTCCTCAGCAGGTTCGACCCCGACGACACCACCTACCACACCCCCTGGTGCGTGCGGCTGCGCGGCCGGGTCGACGTGCGGGCGCTCGCCGCCGCCTTCACCCGCGTCGCCGAGCGGCACCACGTGCTGCGCACCCGGTTCCGGCTGGCCGGTGACCGTCCCGTCCAGATCGTCGTGCCCGTCGCGCCGGTGCCGGTGGAGCGGGCGGACGTCACCGGCGACCCGGCCCCGGCCGTCGTGGAGTTCGTGAACCGGCCGTTCGACCTCGAAGGCGGCCCGCCGCTGCGCGTGGCGCTGCTGCGGCTGGGCGAGGAGCACTTCCTGCTCTGCGTCGTCCTGCACCACATCGTCGTCGACGGCTGGTCGCTGGACGTCCTCATGCGGGAGGTGACCGAGTGCTACGCCGCGCACCGCGAGGGCAGGCCGCCGGCGCTGGCGGAGCTCCCGGCGCAGTACCCCCAGCTCGCCGAGGAGGACAGGCGCCGCGCCGAACGGGACGAGGACGCCTCCCACCTCGACCACTGGACCCGCACGCTCGCCGGGGTGCCGGCGCTCGACCTCCCCGCCGACCATCCTCGTCCCGCCCGCTGGAGCGGGCGCGGCGGGCAGGAGAGCCTGCTCGTGCCCGACGAGGTGGTCACCCGGCTGGAGGACGTCGCCAGGGGCGCGCGCTGCACGCTCTTCATGGCGCTGCTCGCCGCCTACCAGGCGACCCTCTCACTCGCCTCCGGGCAGCGGGATCTGTGCGTGGGGGTGCCGGTCTCCGGCCGGGACCGCACCGAGATCGAGCCGCTGATCGGCTACTTCGCCGGCACGCTCGTGCTCCGCGCCGACCTGTCGGGCGACCCCACCTTCCTCGAACTGATGAAACGCGCCCGGCTGACGCTCTTCCGGGGACTCCAGCACGCCGGTACGCCGTTCGAGCGGATCCTCGCCTCGTTGCGCCTGCCCCGTGACCTGAGCAGGCCGCCGCTCTTCCAGGCCATGTTCAACCTGCACAACCTGCCCAAGGACGACCTGCTGCGGACCACGATGGGCGACCTGTCGGCCGAGGTCTACCCCGTCCCCGCGACGGGCCGTACCAAGGCCGAGGTGTCCGTGGACGCCTGGCGGGGCCCCGAGGGCCTCGGCGGCGTCCTCGACTACAGCAGTGACCTGTTCTCCGCCGGAACCGCGCGGCGCCTGGCCCGCACCTTCACCGAGGTGGTGGAGCGGGCCGGGGCCGACCCGGGCCTCCGGCTGTCCGACCTGAGAGGTGTACGACCGTGGTGATGTCCTCCCCGGCGCGAAAGCCGGGACTCACGGCACCAGACCCGCTCCGGGAGGGCACGGTGACGGTGCCGGAGCTGATACGCGACCGGCTGGAGACGACGCCCGACGCGGTGGCGGTCAGCGGGCAGGGAGGCGAGCTGACCTACCGGGAGCTGCACCGGCGGGTCGACGACCTCGCCGCGCTGCTGCGCGAGTGGGGCGTGGGCCCCGAGGTCCCGGTCGGGCTGTGCATGGAGCGCACCACGGGAATGGTCGTCGCGGTCCTGGCGGTCTGGGCCGCCGGAGGCGCGTACGTCCCGCTCGACCCCGCCTTCCCCGAGGACAGGCTGCGGCTCATGCGCGAGGACGCCGGGATCGGCCTGGTGCTGACCCAGGCCGGCGTGGACCGGCGCCTGCTGGCCGGAGTCCCCCGGATCCTCGTGCTCGCCCCGGACGGCACCGCCCCCACCGCCCGCCGCGGCACGCCGCGGGGACCGCGGGGCGACCTGGCGTACGTGATGTACACCTCGGGCTCCACCGGGCGGCCCAAGGGGGTGGAGGTCCCGAGGCGCGCCGTGCAGAACCTGCTCGGCGCGTTCGCCGAACGGCTGAAGCTCACGCCCGAGGACCGCTGGCTCGCCGTCACCACCCTGTCGTTCGACATCTCCGTCCTGGAACTGCTGCTCCCCCTGGCGTGCGGGGCGCGGGTCGTCGTGGCCTCGGCGAGCCAGGCGGCCGACGGCCGGGAGTTGCGGGCGCTGGCGGTCGCCGAGCGGATCACGGCGCTGCAGGCCACCCCGGCCACCTGGCGTATCCTGCTGGAGGCCGGCGGGGTGCCGGAGACGATCCGCACCCGGCTCTGCGGGGGAGAGGCGTTGCCGCGCGACCTCGCCGACGCGCTCCTCGCCCCGGGGACGAGCCTGTGGAACGTGTACGGGCCGACCGAGACGACCGTGTGGTCCACCGCGGGGATCGTGGCGCCCGCGCCGGCCCGGGTCGTGCTGGGAGAGCCGATCTCCGAGACGTCCCTGTACATCCTGGCCGACGACGGCCTGCCGGTCGCGGACGGCGAGGCCGGGGAACTGCACATCGGCGGGGCCGGGGTGGCCCGCGGCTACCGGGGCATGCCCGCCCTGACCGCCGCCCGCTTCCTGCCCGACCCCTTCGCGGCCGGCTCCGGGACGCGCATGTACGCGACCGGCGACCTCGTCCGGCGCACCCCGGACGGCCGCCTGGAGTACCTGGGCAGGGCCGACGGCCAGGTCAAGGTGCGGGGGTTCCGCATCGAGCTGGAGGAGATCGAGACGGTCCTGCGCTCGGTGGAGTGGGTGCGCCAGGCCGCCGTCGGCGTCCATCGGGGAGCGGACGGTCTGCCCACGCTGGTGGCGTACCTGGCCGGTACGGAGGGAGCGGCACCGGAAGGGGCGTGGGAGGCGCTGCGCACCCGGCTCGGGGCGAGCCTGCCCGAGTACATGGTGCCCGCGCACCTCGTCACCCTCGACGCCCTGCCGCTCACCCCCAACGGCAAGCTCGACCGCGCGGCGCTGCCGGCCCCCGACAGGGCACGGGCGTCGACGACCCCCTACCGGGCGCCGTCGAGTGCGGCGGAGGACGAGCTCGCCGCGATGTGGGAGGAGGTGCTGGGAATCGAGCGGCCGGTCGGGGTCGACGACGACTTCTTCGAGCTCGGCGGGCACTCGCTGACGGCCGCCCAGATCATCGCCAGGGTCTGGTCGCGCTTCGGCGTCGCCGTGCCGCTGGTGGCGTTCTTCGAGCATCCGACCGTCGCCGGGCTCGCCCGGCAGCTGGACCGCCTGGACGACGACCTGGACCTCGTCGAGATCGCCGCGCTGCGCGAGCGGCTCGACGGCCTCGGTGCCGAGGAGCTCGCGGCGCTCTTCGACGAGCTGGGGCCGGGCGCATGAGGGCGCCCCTGTCCCCGGCGCAGGAGCGGCTCTGGATCCTGCAGCGCGTCGATCCGGACGACGCCTCCTACAACATGTATCTGGTACGCCTGCTTCGCGGCCCCCTCGACCAGGCCGCGCTGATCTGGGCGCTCACCGACGTGCTGGCCCGCCACGAGAGCCTGCGCACCAGGTTCACCGAGGAGGACGGCGTCCCCTGGGCCGTGGTGGAGGCCGGGGCGCCCGGCATCGAGTGGCTGCGCTCCGGGAGCCGCGAGGACGCGGAACGCCTGGTGGCCGAGCGGACCAACGAGCCGTTCGACCTGGAGGCCGGGCCTCCGCTGCGGGTGGCGGTGATCCGGATGACCGACGACCGGCACGTGCTCTGCGTCACGATGCACCACATCATCTCGGACGGCTGGTCGCTCAACGTCATCCTGGACGACCTGGCCGACTGCTACACCGCGCGCCTCGCCGGGGCCGAACCCCGGCTCCGCCCGTTGCCGGTCCAGGCGGGCGACTACGCGCGCTGGCAGCGGCGCAGGGCCGAGCGGGCCGTGCCGTACTGGCGGGAGAGGCTCGCCGCGCCGCCCCCGGTCGAGCTGCCGTTCCGCCGGGAGGGGGCGGGGAGCGGGCGGGGCGAGTTCCAGAGCGTCCGGTTGTCGCCCGAGACGGCGCGGAGGCTGGAACGGCTGGCCGCCGAGCAGCGCACCACCCTGTTCACCGTGCTGGTCGCCGCCTACCAGACGTTGCTGCTGCGGCACACCGGGCAGACCGACGTCCTGGTCGGCACCGTCGTCGCGGGCCGGGACCGGGTCGAGCTGGAACCGATGGTCGGATACGTCTCCCAGACGGTGATCCTCCGCGGGGACCTGTCGGGAGACCCGCCGTTCACCGACCTGATTGGCCGCAGCCGTGGCGAGGTCCTCGCCGCGCTGGGCAACTTCTCGGTCCCCTTCGAGCAACTCGGCCACCCGGCGGAGTCGCTGCTGTCCTCCATGCTCATCCTGCACAACCAGGACGCCGGTCCCCGGCGGGCGTTCGGCGAGCTGACCGTGACCGACATCGACGCCGGGTTCCGGCAGGCCAAGGTGGACCTCCTCGTCGAGGTGTGGTCCGACGAGAACGGGCTCGGGCTCTCCCTCTGCCACGACACGGGCCTGTTCGAGGCGGCGGAGGTCGGCCGCCTGGCCGCCAGGTTCGCCCTGCTCCTGGAATCCGTCGCGGCCCGCCCCGACACCCCGCTCTCCGCGCTGCCGATCTGGACCGACGCCGACCGCGCCGACATCCGCACCCTGTCGGCCGGGCCGTCCCGCTCCGGCGGCCGCGAGCCGTCCGATCCCCGCGCCCTGCCCGCCGGGGCAGCCGGGAGCGCCGGGGACATCCTGGTTCCCGAGATGATCCGCCGGGCCGCGCGGCGGACGCCCGAGGCCGTCGCCGTGGTCTGCGGGCGGGAGAGCGTCACGTACGGCGAGCTGCTGGCCCGCGCGGGCGCGCTCGCCGGGGTCCTCCGCGAGGGCGGGGTCGGGCGTGGCGACGTCGTCGGGGTCTGCCTGCCCCGCTCGATCGAGGCGATCACCGCGCTGCTCGCCGTCTGGTGGGCGGGTGCCGCCTACCTGCCGTTCGACCCCGACGTCCCGGACGAGCGGCTGGCCTTCTCGATGGCGGACAGCTCGGCCACCCACCTGATCACCCTGCGCGAACCGCCGCCGGGCCGCGTCGCCGTCGCTCCCACGACCCCCGCGCTCGCCGGGGGTGCCCGCGCCCCCCTCCGGGGCGAGACCGTGCCGCTGGACGCCGCGTACGTCATCACCACCTCGGGCTCCACCGGCGTGCCCAAGGGCGTGCTGGTGGAGCACGGCGCGGTGGCCGCGCGGGTGCGGTGGATGCGCGCGGACTACGGCCTGACCTCCGGCGACCGGGTCGTCCAGTTCGCCTCGCTCAGTTTCGACGCCCATGTCGAGGAGGTCTTCCCGGCGCTGGCCGCGGGGGCCACGCTGGTGCTCCTGCCCGACGGGGCGACGAGTCTGCCCGATCTGCTGGCCTCGCCGGAGGGCGAGGCGGTCACCGTGCTCGACCTGCCGACCGCGTACTGGCACTCGCTGGCCGAGGAACCGGGCGAGATCGCCTGGCCCGCCTCGCTCCGCCTGGTGATCCTCGGTGGCGAGCAGGTCTCCGCGGCGGCGGTGGAGCGCTGGCGAGGCCTGTTCGGCGACCGGGTCCGGCTGGTCAACACCTACGGCCCGACCGAGGGGACGGTGATCGCCACCGCCGCCGACCTCGGGGCGCGCGACGTCGTGGGCCGCCCGCCGATCGGCGGCCCGATCGCGGAGACCACCGTCCGGGTGCTCGACGACCGGGGAGAGCCCCTGCCACCCGGCGCGGCCGGGGAACTGGTCATCGGCGGGGCCGGGGTGGCCCGCGGCTACCTTGGCAGGCCGGCGCTCACCGCCGGCGCCTTCGTCCCCGACCCGTACGGTGCCCCCGGGGCACGCCGCTACCGGACGGGGGACCGGGCGCGGTGGCGCTCCGACGGGCGGCTGGAGTTCCTGGGGCGGCTGGACGCGCAGTTGAAGATCCGAGGTTTCCGGATCGAGCCGGGGGAGGTGGAGAGCCGCCTGCTCGCCCATCCGCAGGTGGGGCAGGCCTTCGTGACCGGCCGGGGCGAGGAGCTCGTCGCCTACGTCACCGGGACCGCGGATCCGGCGGACCTCAGGGAACACCTGGGGCACTCGCTGCCACGCCAGCTCGTCCCCACCGCCTGGGTGAGCCTGGAGGCGTTCCCCCTCACCCCGGGCGGCAAGATCGACCGCGCGGCGCTCCCCGAACCGGTCACCGCCTCCTCCGCGGAGCGGGTCGCGCCGCGCACGGACGCGGAGCGGCTGGTGGCCGGGATCTGGGACGAGTTGCTCGGCGCGGGGGCGGTCGGCGTCTTCGACGACTTCTTCGCACTCGGCGGGCACTCCCTGCTGGCGACCAGGGTGGCGGCGCGGATCAGGCGGGCCACCGGCATCGAGGTCCCGATCCGGACCGTCTTCGCCATGAGCACCGTCGCCTCGCTCGCCGAGGCGCTGGAGGAACTGCTGATCAGGGAACTGGACGCGCTGACCGACGAGGAGGCCATGGATCTGCTCGCCGGCACCGACCACTCCTGATCTCGCCGGTGGTGTTCTCGGGCGCGCTCCCGGTGGGAATCCGGTGTCGTCCGGGGGCTGTTGATAAGGGAGTGAGGCGGCGTAACATCCGGGCACGCCTCGTGTTGTCGGGCGCTTGTTCGGAGTCGTGAGTCACGAAGATGCGAGGGCCCATGAGCGTTGTCCAGCCCGTTCCCGACCCGAGGGCGGCGCTCGCGGAGCCGACACGCAGGGTGGGCCCCTGGTGGGTGGCCGGCATCTCGCTGGCCAATCTGGCGCTCTGGATGGGGTACTTCGGGCCACTCCAGGTCCTGCTTCCCTCGCAGGTGGCGGCGATCGACCCGGCGGGCAAGGAGGGGGCGCTGGCGCTGGTGACCGGGCTGGGGGCCGCCGTCGCGATGCTGTTCAACCCCGTCGCGGGGGCGCTGTCCGACCGCACGGCGGGCCGGTTCGGGCGCAGGCACCCGTGGTCGCTGGCCGGGGCGCTGGTCAGCGCGGGAGCGCTGGCCCTGCTGGCGGGGCAGGGGTCGATCGCCGGTATGGCGGTCGGCTGGTGCCTCGCGCAGGCCGGGCTCAACGCGATGCAGGCCGCGCTCAACGCCGGGGTGCCGGACCACGTGCCGGTGAGCCAGCGGGGTGAGGTGTCGGGCTGGATCGGGATTCCCCAGTCGCTGGGGGTGGTGCTCGCGGTGGTCCTGGTCACCATGGTCGCCACCACCACCGAATCCGGATATTTCCTGATAGCGGTGCTGATCCCGCTCTGTGTGCTCCCCTTTGTTCTCACCACCTCCGACCCCCGCCTGCCGGCCAGGCCGCCCTTCGAGCTCGGGGCCTTCCTGAGAGGTTTCTGGATCAGTCCCCGCGCTCACCCCGACTTCTTCTGGGCCTGGCTGACCCGCTTCCTGATGCAGCTCGGCAACGCCATCGCCACGCTCTACCTGCTGTACTTCCTCAGCGACGAGGTCGGCTACGAGCGGCTCTTCCCCGGTGAGAGGGCCGAGGACGGCCTGCTCACGCTGATCCTGATCTACACCGCGACGGTCGTGCTCACCACCGTCGTCGCGGGCGTCGTCTCCGACCGGCTCGGCCGCCGCAGGGCGCTCGTCACGGCCTCCGGCCTGATCAGCGTGGTTCCCGCGGTGATGCTCGCGTTCTGGCCGCAGTGGCCGGTGGCGACGGCCGGTGCCGCGATCATGGGGATCGGCTTCGGCATCTACCTCTCGGTGGACAACGCCCTGGTCACCCAGGTCCTGCCGGCCGCCGAGGGACGCGCCAAAGACCTTGGTGTCATCAACATCGCCAACTCGGGACCCCAGGTGCTCGGCCCGGTCATCGCCGGTCCCATCGTGGCCGGTCTCGGCGGCTATCCGGTCCTCTACCTGACCTCCGCGGCCCTCGCCCTGCTCGGCGCCGTCCTGGTCTGGAAGATCCGCTCGGTGCCCTGACCGTACGGGCGCCTCCTTTCGCCGGGAGCCGTGCCGCGCGCGTGCGCGGCACGGGCCTTCACCGCGGCGCGCCGGGTTCAGCGCCCGCTCAGGCGGTGGACGGCGAGGGAGGCCACCCGGACGGCGGCCGAGGGGGAGAGGCGGGCACCGCGCCAGGCGAGGCGGCCGGTGGCGGGTGCCACGATGAGGGCGCGATCGCGGGCCATGCCCCTGATGACGTCGGCGGCCAGCGCGTCGACGGAGTAGAGACGGCCCGTGGTCCGGCTCGCCGACTCGCGGGCGCCGGCGCCGGTCGGGGTCTGCGGCAGGCCGGGGTTGGCGTTGTCGAGCAGCGGGGTGTCGGTGAACCCGGGGCAGACCACGCTCACCCGGACACCGTGGGCGGCGGCCTCGGCGCGCAGGGCGAGCGAGAGCCCGACCACCGCGTGCTTGGTCGCCGTGTAGGGCGCCATCAGCGGCGCGGGGACCAGTCCGGCCAGGGACGCGGTGTTCACGATGTGCCCGAAGCCCTGCCGCTTCATGATCGGGTAGGCCGCGTGGACGCCGTGGACGACGCCGCGCAGGTTCACGTCGATCGTCCGGTTCCAGTGGTCGAGGGTGAGCTCGTCGACGGTGCCGCCGACCGCGATTCCGGCGTTGTTGAAGACGACGTCGAGCCGTCCCCGCTCGGCCGCCACCCGCTCGACGAGGTCGGTCACGGCCCGCGCGTCGGAGACGTCGAGCGTCGCGGCCGAGCCGTTGAGCTCCTTGGCGGCGCGTTCGGCCCCGGCGCCGTCCAGGTCGGCGATGACGACGTGCGCGCCGCGCCTGGCGAACTCGCGGGAGACGGCCAGGCCGATGCCGGAGGCGCCCCCCGTCACGATCGCCGTTCTCACGCGCCCGCCTTTCCGGTCCGTGCCGTGCCGGGCGCCGGGGGCGCCCAGATGCCCATCGCCTTCCACACCCGGCGCTGGAGAGGGTTCGTCAGGCCCAGTTCGGCGCAGAGCTCGCGGGTCTTGCCGATCGAGTCGCGGATCTCCGCGGCCATCTCGGGGTTGCCGGTGTAGACCTCCCTGACGACGTCCTCGGGGATGCCGAACGCCCTGATCATCGAGCTTGGCGGGGAGAGCATGATCCGGGCCATGATGCCCAGGATGACAGGGGAGACGAGGCCCAGGGCGAAGCGCCGGTAGCGGGGCATCCGGGGCACCCGGCGGCGCAGGTAGTGGCGGGCGAAGGAGATGTGCCTGGCCTCCTCGGCGATGTGGATCCGTATGATCGTCTCCTCCAGCGGATGCCGGGTCCTGCCCGACTTGATCATCTTGCGCTGCACGTGGTCGATCGGGTCCTCGCCGCCGAGGACGAAGACGAAGAAGAGCTCGGTGGAGATCAGCGGGATCCACGGGGTGATCTGCGCGAGCAGGCTCAGCGGCCCCGGCATGCCTTTTATCGGAAGTTTCGTGCGGTTCACGAACTCTTGGAACATCATCCCGTGATGTCCCTCTTCGATGGTCTCGTGGTAGACGTAACGGAACTCGGGGGAACCGTTCGGCAGCCGGTAGGCGTAGTTCAGCAGTCCGCGCTTGAGCAGATTCTCGAACTGCAGGCCGATCTTCATGGCGGTCGCCACCCGCCACAGCCCGATCTTGGCGCGGATCTCGGGGGGCTGTGCCCGGTACCAGGTGTGGCCGCCCAGCCTGTCGACCTCGGGCAGCTCCCAGCGCGGGTCGTCGGCGAAGACGAGGAACTCCTTCTCGTCCCAGGGGATGTCGACGTACGGCTCCCAGTGCTTGTCGACGGATGCCTTCGAGAGGCGCTCTATGACCGCCTCGTACGCGCGTCTCTCGGTGACCTGCTGGTCGCCCTCTCTGTCCGCGGCGGTCTCTGGGGCCGGTGTCATCGCTGCCCTCCCATCGGATGTCTGCGCTAATTGTACGAAGCATCCAATAAGACGGAAAGTCCCGCGGGGGTATGAGGTCCCTCACGCCGGTGTGACGTCCTTCACTCAGCGTGGTATCAGGGCCACTCCCGCTCCGGTCGGTGACCTATCCGTCGCTGCAGGTGATGTAACCCTTCGACTATGGCAGTGCTCGCAGCCCCCCGGCCCCTCCTGGGAATCGCGCTCCTGGCCTTCGTCAGCGCCGCCTGGGGGTCGGCCTTCCCGCTGATGAAGGACCTCATCGTCCGCATGCCCGTGGCGGACCTCCTCGCCGAGCGGTACGGCATCGCCGCGGTCGTGCTGGTCGCGCTCCGCCCGGGTAGCCTGCGGGGGCTCTCCGAGAACACCTGGCTGGTCGGCATCCTGCTCGGCCTGCTGTTCGGCGTCGGCCAGACCGTCCAGGCGGTCTCGCTGCACGACCTGCCCTCGTCGGTCTCGGGGTTCACGGTCGGCTCGTACGTGGTGATCACTCCGGTCCTCGGGCTGGTCCTGCTCGGCGCCAGGACCTCGGCCAGGATCTGGGTCGCGGTGGCGCTGGCGACCGTCGCGATGACCGTGTTCACCCTGCTGAAGGGCGTGGAGGGCGACGTCTCCCCGCCCGCGCTGGTCGCCACCCTGGTGTCGGCCGTCCTGTACGCGGCCCACACGCTGGTGCTCGGCAACTCCGCCGAGGCGCGACGACACGCCTACGCGGTCACGGTCATCCAGCTCGGCGCCATCGCCGTGATGACGGGTGTCCTCGCCGTGCCGGACGGCCTGACCCTGCCCGCCACGCCGGGAGACTGGGCACTCCTCGGCCACCTGTCGATCGTGGCCTGCGCCCTGGGCTTCCTGGCCCGCTCGTGGGGCCAGGTCCACGTGCCGCCGGTGCCCGCCGCGGTGATCCTGTCGACACAGCCGCTCTGGGTGACCGTCCTGGCCGTCGCGCTGTACGGGGAGTCGCTCACCCCGGGCTTCTTCCTCGGTGGAGGGCTGATCGCCCTCGCCATGCTCCTCGTCGTGCTGCCCAGGGGACTGTTCAGGTCAGTTCGGCGGGGGAGAGGCCCAGTTCCGCCGCGGCGGCCGTCTGGATGAACTCGGTCATGCGCGCCCGGGAGAGCAGCCGCCTGTGCACCGTCACCTGGGTGGCCAGGCCGTCGATGAGAGACATGATCCGCCAGGTCGAGCCCTCGGGGTCCGCGCAGACGAAGGTTCCCGCCTCGACGCCGTCATCGATGATCGCGTGGAGCGCCTCCTTCCACCGCATGTCGATCCTGCGGGACGTCTCCTCAAGCTCGGAGTTGCGCATCGACTCGGCCCAGGCGTCGATCCACAGAGCCCACGACTTGGTCTTCCCGCCGGGGGGATAGAACCTGAGCAGGGCCCGCAGCCGGTCAAGAGGTGAGCCACCCGACCCCTCCACCTTGGTGAGCGCGTCCAGATGGAGTTGGGCCGCGTAGGAGAAGGCCTGGGCGAACAGCTTCTCCTTGGTCTCGAAATGGTAGAAGAGCAGTGCCTGACTGACGCCGGCCGCCTGCGCGATGTCCGCGGTTCGGGTATGACCGAACCCCTGGGCCGCGATGACCTCGCAGGCGGTTCGGAGCAGATCTTCACGACGTAATCGCCCAAATCCCCTTGCCACAAGGGAACACTAGCGGGTCAGAGATCGCCGTCCTGGTCGGGGTGCAGGGGGATCCGCAGGACGAACCGTGCGCCCCGGACGCTGTCCTCCAGCCTCAGGATGCCGCCGTGGGTACGGGCGATCTCCCTGGCGATGGGGAGTCCCAGTCCGGTGCCTCCGGCGTCCCTGTTACGGGAGGCGTCCAGCCGGGTGAACCGCTGGAAGACCAGTTCCCGCTGCTCGGGTGCGATCCCGGCGCCGTCGTCGAGCACCTCCACGACGGCCGTCCCGTCCTCCCTGGCCACGCTCACCGAGACCTTGGAGTCGGCGTGCCGTTCCGCGTTGTCCAGCAGGTTCGTCAGCAGCCGGGCCAGCCGGAGCCGGTCGCCGGTGACCGCCACCCCCGGCTGCACCTCCCTGTCGATCGGGACATTGCGCCTGCGCCGGTCCAGCTCACTGCAGACCAGCGCGCCCAGGTCGATCCGCTCGTAGTGGGCGGGAACCCCGGAGTCGAGCTTGGCCAGTATCAACAGGTCCGAGACGATCGCCTGGAGCCGGTCCAGGCTGGCGAGCATCGCGTGGGCCTTGGTCTTCCAGTCGACGTCGTCGGGGTAGCGCAATGCCTCCTCCACCTGGGCGCGCATGGCGGTGAGCGGGCTGCGCAGGTCGTGCGAGGCGTCGGAGGCGAACCTGCGCTGCTGCTCGGCCGCGGCCTCCAGCCTGTCCAGCGTCTGGTTGATCGTCTCGGCCAGTTGCCTGATCTCGCTCCGGGCGGCCGGTACCGGCACCCGGCGGCCGATGTCGGTCGCGGTGATCTCCTCCAGTTCGTGCCTGATCGCCTTGACCTGCACAAGCGCCGCTTTCACGGCCCTGAGTGTCGCAATCGTGAAGATGGCGCCCCCGGTCACGATGGCTGTTGTGACGGCGGTGAGCGTCAGCCGATGCCGTACCGACCACGCGTTCCCCGAGAACACTTCACTCCTCGGCGCTAAATAGGACCATTAGACGGATTAATTGCCGTTTCCTGGTGTTTGATGGCCAAGAAGGGGCAAATATCCCTTCACCGTTCCCCGTAGAGCATTGCTCTGTACGGCTGATCGGGTGCTGGCTAGAGTAAGTGAGCACTGATTGGAGCGGACATGAATCTTCAGGAGTACCGGCGGCGTGCCAGGACCTGGCTGGAGGCCAACGCCCAGGACACCGAGGCCGAGGGCACCCCGGACGCCGGCGGCGTCGCCGCCGCGAAGGCCTTCATGGCGCGCATGTACGACGCGGGCTATTCGGGGATCAGCTGGCCGGGCGAGTGGGGCGGCCAGGGGCTGACCCAGGCGGAGGAGCGGGCCTTCGCCGAGGAGGCCGCGGGCTTCACGCTGCCGACCTACGTCTTCTCCATAGGACTCGGGATGTGCGGGCCGACCCTCGTCGACCTCGGCACCCCCGAGCAGAAGGCCAGACATCTGCGCCCGCTGCTGCGCGGCGAGGAGATCTGGTGCCAGCTCTTCTCCGAGCCCGGCGCCGGCAGCGACGTAGCAGCCCTGCAGACCCGGGCCACCCCGACCGAGGACGGCTGGACGGTCACCGGTCAGAAGGTCTGGACCTCGGTCGCCCAGCACGCCTCCTACGGGCTGCTGCTCACCCGCACCGACGTGGACGCGCCCAAGCACAAGGGCCTGTCGATGTTCATCGTGGACATGCGCGCCCCCGGCGTCACGGTCCGCCCGCTGCGGGACATGACAGGCCGCGCCCACTTCAACGAGATCTTCTTCGACGACGTGCACATCCCCGCGGAGAACCTGGTCGGCCAGGTCAACGACGGGTGGAGCTGCGCGGTCACCACGCTCCTGCACGAGCGCCTGTCCATCTCCAGCGGCGTCGGCATGGGCGGCCGCAGGGACAACCCGGTCGCCTTCGAGGCGCTGCGCCACACCGCCGACACCGCCGACCCGGTGGTCCGGGACCAGCTCGTCGAGCTGCACATCCGCTCCCGCGCGCTCGCCCTGTTCAACGAGCGCCTCTCCCAGGAGACCAAGGCCGGCGTCTTTCCCGGTGCCAGGGGCAGCGCCGCCAAACTGCTGCTGGCCGAGCTGACCATGTTCCAGGCCGACCTCGCCACCTCGCTGGCCGGACCGGAGGCCGTCGCCTACGAGGAGGGCGGCGGGCGGCTGGCCGAGGCCGTCTCGCTCGCTCCGGCCATGGCCCTCGGCGGCGGCACCAACGAGATCATGCGCAACATCATCGGCGACCGGGTGCTCAACCTGCCGCCCGAGCCGCGCGTGGACAAGAACGTGCCGTTCAAGGACCTCAAGGTGAACGGGTGACCTCCGGGCTCGCGCAGAAAGGCCGAAACATATGAAGCTCGTGCTTACCGAGGAGCAGCGGGAACTGCGCGGCGCGGTCCGCGCCTTCCTCGCCTCCGCCTCGCCGCTGCCCGAGGTCCGGCGGGCCGCCGAATCGGAGACCGGCCACGACCCCGAGGTCTACCGCAGGCTCAACGGCGAGCTCGGGCTCGCCGGCCTCGTCGTCGGCGAGGAACACGGCGGCGCGGGAGCCGGGTACGCCGAGCTCGCGCTGGTCCTGGAGGAGACCGGCGCGGCGCTGCTGCCGGGCCCCTTCCTGGCCACCACCCTCGCCACGATCCTGCTGACCGAGGTGGGCGACAAGGAACTGCTGCCCGGCATCGCCGCGGGGACCACGCTCGCGACCGTCGCCCTCGACGGCGGCCGCGCGCTCAACGGTGCCGAGGCCGACGTGGTCCTGGCGATCGAGGGGCCGCGGGTCCTGGCGGTCAGAGGCGGTGACCGCACCCCGCTGACCACCCTGGACATCACCCGCAGGCAGGCGAAGGTGGATCTGGGCGCGGGCGAGGAGATCGCCTCGTCGACAGAGGGCGTGGCGAGGGCCAGGGACCTGTTCGCGGTCGCGGTGGCCGCCGAGCAGCTCGGCGTGCTGCGCGCCTCGCTGGACGCCATCGTCGGCTACGCCAAGCTCCGGGTGACCTTCGGCCGCCTCATCGGTTCCTACCAGGGCGTCAAGCACCGGCTCGCCGACATGCACTGCAAGCTGGAGCAGGCCGAGTCGATAGTCCGCTACGCGGCCTGGGCCGCGGACGAGGCGCCCGACGAGCTCTCCTCGGCCGCCGCGCTCGCCCAGGCCTACGTGGGCAGGGCCTGCTTCGAGGTGGCCAGGGACAACCTCCTGCTGCACGGCGGCATCGGTTTCACCTGGGAGCACGACGCGCATCTCTACTACAAGCGCGCCAAGGCCGACGAGGTGCTGCTGGGCCCGCCCCGCGCGCACCGGACCCGCCTCGCCGAACTGCTGGAGCTCTGAAGGAGGAAACCCATGGCCGACATCAGCGGGCTGCCCGGTTTCTACCGGATCGCCGAGGCCGACCCCGGCCGCCGCGCCCTGATCGACACCGACGGCACCGTGACGACCTACGGCGAGCTGCTCGCCACGGTCAACCAGGTCTCACACGGCCTGCGGGCCCGCGGGCTCGGCCACGGCGACGTGGTCGCCGGGGTGCTGCCCAACGGCAGCGACCAGGTGGTCATGCTGATGGCCACCGGGCAGGTGGGGCTGTACTACGTACCGGTCAACTGGCACCTCACGGCGGCCGAGATCGACTACATCCTGACCGACTGCGA
Organism: Streptosporangium amethystogenes subsp. fukuiense; assembly: GCF_042665875.1. NCBI lineage: Bacteria > Bacillati > Actinomycetota > Actinomycetes > Streptosporangiales > Streptosporangiaceae > Streptosporangium > Streptosporangium amethystogenes. Next base: position 180,271 of record NZ_JBHTEE010000001.1, read on the forward strand.
CGCCCGGGTCGTGGTCGCCGACCCGTCGTACTCCGTCGAGAAGGCCGTCGGCGTGGCCGAGCTGGCCGAGGGGCAGCCCACGACCGCCCCCGAGGACCGCTCCGGCGGTGCCGTCATGTGGTACACCTCGGGCACCACCGGGTTCCCCAAGGGCGTGCAGCGCCCGCTCACCGGCCACGAGCCGGAGGCGACCCTTCCGCTCTTCACCTGGTTCCTGGGCGAGGTCTGCGACCTGCGGACCGGCGACGGGATCCACCTGGTGACCTCGCCGATGTACCACTCCGCGCCGTGCGCGCACACCATGTTCGCCCTCCACTTCGGGCACACCCTGGTGATCGCGCCCAGGTTCGAGCCGGAGACCGTCCTGGAACTGGTCGACAGGTACCGGGTCGACAACGCGCTGATGGTGCCGACCATGTTCCACCGGATGCTGCAGCTTCCGGCGGAGGTCAGGGCACGCTACGACGTGTCGTCGCTGCGGCAGGTGGTGCACACCGGCGCGGCCTGCCCGGTGGCGGTCAAGAAGGGCATCATGGACTGGTGGGGGCCGGTCCTGTACGAGTACTACGGCTCCACCGAGTCGACCATCGCCTTCTCCGTCAAGCCGCACGACTGGCTGGAGCGTCCCGGCACGGTCGGCCGCCCGGCCCCGACCTTCGAGGCGAAGATCCTCGGCACCGACGGGGAGGAGCTCCCCGCGGGCGAGCCCGGCATGATCTACGTCAGGTCGGGCACCGGCGGTTTCGAGTACCGCAAGGACCCGGAGAAGACCGCCGCCAGCATGCGCGGTGACTGGTACGCCCCCGGTGACATCGGCTTCATGGACGCGGACGGCTTCCTGTTCCTCTGCGACCGCCGCACCGACCTGATCATCTCCGGCGGGGTGAACATCTACCCCGCGGAGATCGAGGCGGCGATCCTGGAGCATCCGGCGGTCGCCGACGTCGCGGTGATCGGGGTGCCCGACGAGGAGTGGGGCCACAAGGTGGTCGCCCTGATCCAGCCGATGCCCGGCCCCCGTCCCTCCCCGGAGGAACTGCTGGAACACCTCGGCCCGCGGATCGCCCGCTTCAAGCACCCCAGGGTCGTCGAGTTCCGCGACGAGCTGCCCCGCACACCCACCGGGAAGCTCTCCCGCTCCAAGGTCAGGGAGGAGTACCTGGCCTCCTGACACCCGAAACACCACACCCGGGCCGCGGTGGCTCCGGCCGCCGCGGCCGGCCGGGTCTCGAAGGCGTGGCGGCCCCGGTCGGCGGTCAGCGGCGCGGCCGGCGATCTCGGCGGCCAGGAACGCGTGCGTGCCGCATTCGACCAACGCCCGATATCGATTGGTCCCAGGCCTCCCCAGCCGGGACCATCGACGAATGACGTGGAGTTCCTTGGATCGCGCGCGCGAGATGTGGGCGGGCCTGACCCGTGTCCCTGTCACGTTTCCCACGCGTGGAGACGTGAGCGTCGTGGTCTCGCCCGGGTCGTGGCTGTGCCCGCCGCGATGGACGGGCGTCGTCGCGTTGGACGGGGCGATCCTGGCCACCGTGCCCGGCTCCGAGCTGGTCGAGCCATTGCGGGACCTGCTGCTCGACCAGGTCGGAAGAGCCGACATCGATCTCGCTCAGGTGCCGGCGGAGCTGCCCGCCCTCGACGTCCTGGGGCCCGCGACGCTGGCGTACCTCGCCGCCGGGGACTTCTCCGCCGTCCATGCCGACACCGAGGTGGAAGCCCTGCCGGCGGGTCATCCTGACGTTCGCGCGCTGCTGGCCTCGGTGAACGGGCGGGACGCGGACGAGAGTGGTCTTGAGGAGATCGCCTCGGCGGCTTTCGTCGTCCGCGGGGGATCGAGTGTGATCGCCGCTGCCGGATATCGGCCCTGGCTGGATACGGCGGCACATCTGTCGGTCCTGACCGTCCCGGAGTGTCGCGGTCGTGGCCTGGCTCGCGCGGTGGCCTCGGCGGCGGTGGCGGACGCGCTGGGGAACCGGTTGCTGCCGCAGTGGAGGGCGCGTCCAGAGCCGTCGCGGCGAGTCGCCCGAGCGCTCGGTTTCCGGGAGCTCGGCTCGCAGATCAGCGTTCGGCTCGGGCCATGACCAGCGCACGCCTGTCACGCCGGAGGTGCCGTGATGCTGTCGCCGCCCCGCCGACGGCCTACGGCTACCCGGTTGCACACCGTGAGGACGCTTCGGCCCTGGGGCCCCGACTCCGGCGTGTTCGCGAACCGGTACCGTCAAACCTATTCGTGATGGGCACTTAATCACTCATATATCGATAATTAATCTGTTGATGATATGATGTCGATGGATATCTTATATTTGTGGCTAATATTTCGGACGTAAACTCCGGTCAATTCAAAGGAGTGTCGTCCGTGTGTTACGACGCGGCTGCTGTCCCGCCTGTGCCGAATGCCCCGATCACCCGGGTGGAGGCCGCGCAGGCCACCCTGACCTCGGGTGACGGCACGCTCATCGGGGCGTTTCTGGCCCGGCCCGAGAAGCCGTCAGGGGCGGGGGTGCTCGTCCTCCCCGACAATCGCGGACTGTCGGGCTTCTACCAGGAGCTCGTCGTACGGCTGGCGGAACTGGGGCACACCGCGGTCGCGATCGACTACTACGCGCGCACCGCCGGAACCGATTACCGCGACCGGCCCGAGAGTTTCGCCGACATGGCCACGCTCATGCCGAACCATCTCGCCAGGCTGACCTCCGAGGGGCTGTCCGCCGACATGTCGGCCGGTGTGGAAAGGCTCCGCGAGAGCTGCCACGCCGTGGTCTCCCTGGGGTTCTGCATAGGGGGCAGGTTCGCGTTCAACACCGCCGTCCCCCGCTTCGGCCTCGACGGGGTCATCGGACTGTACGGCTTTCCCGGCGAGCTCAACGGGGCTCCCGGCCCGGCCCGGCTGGCCCACCTGATGACCGCGCCGGTCCTCGCCCTGTGGGGCGGCGGCGACGAGAACATCCCACCGGCCATGGTGGCCGCCTTCGACGACGCCCTCACCGCCGCCGGGGTCGAGCACGAGTTCGTCACCTACCCGGACGCGCCCCACGGCTTTTTCGATCACCGGCTTCCCGGCTTCGCCGACGCCTCGGCCGACGCCTGGCGGCGCATCACCCGCTTCGTCTCCGCCGCCCGGGAAGCCGCGGCGAAGTGAGGCCGGTCGCGGAATCCCTCGTAGCCGTGACCGGGCCTCGGACCGGCCGCTCGGGAGCCCGGGGTCAGCGGGCGATCCACTCGGTGGAGGTGGTGACCTCCCGCAGCACGTCGGGGATCGGCTCGACGCCGATGCCGGGCCCGCCGGGGACGTCCAGATGGCCGTCACTCAGCTCGAAGGGCGGCGTGACGTCCGTCGTGTAGTAGCGGCGGGAGGCGGAGATGTCACCGGGCAGCGTGAAGCCGGGCAGGGCGGCCAGGGCGACGTTGGCGGCGCGGCCGATGCCCGTCTCCAGCATGCCGCCGCACCAGACGGCGACGCCGTGGGCGCGGCACAGGTCGTGGATGCGCCGGGCCTCCAGGTAGCCGCCGACCCGGCCGGGCTTGACGTTGACCACGGAGCAGGCGCCCAGCGAGATGGCGGCGGCCGCGTCGGCGGCCGACTCGATGGACTCGTCCAGGCAGATCGGGGTGGCGATCCTGCCGGCCAGCCGGGCGTGCTGGACGATGTCGTCGTGGGCCAGCGGCTGCTCGATGAGCAGCAGCCCGAAGGGATCCAGCCCGGCCAGGTGGGGCGCGTCGGTGAGGGTGTAGGCGGCGTTGGCGTCGACCTGGAGGAGCAGGTCGTCGCCGAAGCGCTCCCGTACCGCGCGGACCGGTGCCAGGTCCCAGCCGGGCTCGATCTTGAGCTTGATCCGGACGTATCCCTCGTCGAGATAGCCCGCGACGGTGTCCAGGAGTTCGGGGACGGAGTTCGTGATCCCGATCGACACCCCGGCGGGGACGCGGTCGGCGGCGGCGCCGAGGAAGGAGGCGAGGGACTGACCGGACGCGCGCAGCCGGGCGTCCAGGACCGCGCTCTCCAGGGCCGCCTTCGCCATCCGGTGGCCCTTGAAGGGCTGTAGCGCGCGGCCCACGCCATGGACGTCGAGGTGGGCGGGCAGGGCCGGGATGAGGAAACGGCGCAGCACGTCGGCGGCGGCGTCGACGTACTCGGGGGAGTAGAGCGGGTCGGACATGGCCACGCACTCGCCCCAGCCCTCCGCCTCGGGGGTGACCACGCGGAGCAGGAGCACGTCGCGTTCGGTCTCCGTGCCGTAGGAGGTACGGAACGGCGTGACCAGCGGCATCGCGACCCGCCTCAACTCGATCCCGGTGATCTTCAAGCTTCCTTCTCTCATTCGTCGCACCGGGCGGGCCTGCCCAGCTCGGCGCGGAACAGCCGGTGCACGTTCCCGCCGATGATCTTCACGATCTCCTCGTCGGCGAAGCCGTGCTTGAGCAGGGCGTCGGTGACCAGGGGCAGGCCGCTCGGGCCGGACAGTCCGGGCAGGGTCGCGCCGACGTCGACGCCGCTGTAGCCGGGCTCCTCGCAGCACGGGGGAGTGACGTCGTGCATGACCTCGCGGATGAAGTCCGGACCGAGCCCCACGTGGTCGATCCCGCCGACGCTCACCACGTGCTCGATGTGGTCGACCAGCCGGTCCACCGTGTACTCGGTGATGTCCTCCGTCAGGAAGGCGGGCAGGAAGTTGACGCAGACCACGCCGCCGGTGGCGGCGACCGCGCGGATCTGCTCGTCGGTCAGGTTGCGGTGGTGGTCGCGCAGCGCGCGGGCCGAGGAGTGGGTCGCCAGCACCGGCCTGCTCGCCAGCTCCAGCACGTGCTCCACCCCCGAGGCGCCCAGGTGGGAGATGTCGAAGATCATGCCGAGCCGTTCCATCTCACCGACCGTCTCCACTCCCGCCGCAGTGAGCCTGCTGCCGGTGGCGTCCTCGCCGCTGCCGTCGGCCAGCGCGGTACGGCCCCAGTGCGCGATCGAGGCGATCCGCACGCCCAGCCGGTGCAGCGTGGGCACCAGCTCGACGGCCGCATCCAGGCCGGGCATGCTCTCCAGCGCCAGGACCAGGGCGATCCTGCCCTGGGCGAGCGTCTCGTCGATCTGCGCGCCGTCCAGGCAGAGCCGTACGGCGTCGGCGTTGCCCTCGGCCAGCACATGGGCGCACTCGATCATGCGCAGCGTCTGCCGGAGCGCGCCCTCGGGGCGGTACTGGTCGTCGACGAAGACCGGCAGCACCTGGAGGTTCACCCCGCCCTCGCGCAGCTGCGGCAGCCAGCGCTCACGGAAGAACGACGCCCACCGCCGAGGGGGTCTGGCGGTGACGGCCATCAGCAGGTCGTTGTGGGTATCGGCGACCACGGAGTCGCGGTGGAGGTCGGCGGACACGGCGGGCCCTTCTGCGCGTACGGCTCTCGTTCGCCACGACGGTATCGGCACTTCGCCTTTGGCGCCTCGCGGGAGACCGCGGGTCAGCGCGCGAACTGGAAGGCGTCCGGGCGCGGGGCCCTGGTGATGCGGCGGTAGGCGGTCGTCGTACCCGGCCAGTTGTTGGTCACCCGGCCGGCCGCGTTCTTGTACCAGCTCGTGCAGCCCGCCTGCCAGACCATGCGTCCCATGGCCGCCTCCAGGTTCTGCCGCCAGGTGGCCATCGTCTCCGGCCTGACCTCCATCGGCCCGCGCGCGGCCAGCTGCGGCAGGCAGCCCATGATGTACCGGACCTGGCACTCGATCATGAAGACGATCGAGCTGTGGCCGAGGTTGGTGTTGGGGCCGTACAGCAGGAACAGGTTGGGGAAGTGCGGTACGGCGATGCCCAGGTAGGCCTCCGCGCCGTCCTTCCACTCCTCGGCCAGGTGCCGGTCGCCGCGCCCGATGACCTGGATGGAGGCCAGGAAGCCGGAGGTCTCGAAGCCGGTCGCGTAGACGATCGCGTCCGCCTCGCGGAGTCCGGCGGCGGTCTGCACGCCGCCGGGGACGATCCGGGTGATCCGGTCGGTGACGACGTCCACGTTGGGGCGGGTCAGCGCGGGATAGAACTTGCTGTCGGCGACGACCCGCTTGCAGCCGATCGGGTAGTCCGGGGTCAGCTTGGCCCGCAGCAGCGGGTCGGGGACCTGGTCGCGCAGGTGTTCCAGGGCGCGCTTGCGGAGCGGGCCGGAGCTCCAGCCTCCGGACAGGGCCGGGTAGAGGGTGCCCTCCGCGTACCGGTAGATCCACTCGCGGTAGGCGCGCTGCAGGAACGGCACGCGCCGGAAGGCGGTCCTGGCGCCGGGGCCGAAGACGGCGTCCGCCTTGGGGATCACCCAGTTGGGGGTCCGCTGGAAGACGTCCAGGTGATCGGCCACCTCGGCGACCTTCGGGATCAACTGCGCCGCCGAGGACCCGCTGCCGATCACGGCCACCCGCCTGCCGGTCGGATCGAAGGAGTGGTCCCAGCGGGCGGAGTGGAAAGCCGCGCCATCAAACGTTGACATTCCCGGAATGTCGGGCAGCTGGGGTCGATTGAGCTGTCCCACCGCCGACACCACCACGTCGAACAGCTCGTCCCCGGCCGTGGTGCGGACCCGCCACTTCCCCAGCGACTCCTCGAAGGTGGCGGCGACGACCGTGGTGTTCAGCCGGAGGCGGGGGCGCACGCCGTACTTGTCGGCGCACCTCTCCAGATAGCCCAGGATCTCCGGCTGCTCGGGGAAGCGGCGCGTCCAGCTGGAGTACTTCTCGAAGGAGAAGGAGTACAGGTGCGAGGGGATGTCGCAACCCGCCCCCGGATAGGTGTTGTCGCGCCAGGTGCCCCCGACGTTGTCCCCCTTCTCGAAGATCGTGTACGAGCGGATGCCGGCCTTCTCCAGCTGGATGGCCATGCACAGCCCGCCGAATCCGGCACCGATGATCGCGATGTTCGGTCTCACGCGCACGTCCCCCGGTCGGTGTTGGCACGGCAGCGGTTCCCGATGCCGGCAAGGATCGGGCGCCGGTGGACGTCCTCAAGCTTCGGCTGCCGCCTGCGCCCACGTCTCCCCAACTCCCCATCCCTTCATACGCCAGGAGTGCTGCGAAAAATACTGGAATCCGCCGCCCCCCGATGGGTCAGTATCCACTTACATTAGGCGATCCGTTCGCGCCGGGGAATAGGCCGATAGTCTGCGCGGGTGCCTACGCTTGCCGACATCGTCACAGAGCTGGAAACCCGCTACGACCCACGCTGGGCGGAGTCGTGGGACGCGGTCGGACTCGTCTGCGGAGACCCCTCCGCGGAGGTGCGCAGGATCCTGTTCGCGGTCGACCCGGTGGCCGCCGTCGCCGACGAGGCCCTCGGCTGGGGCGCCGACCTCATCGTCACCCACCACCCGCTCTACCTACGCGGCACCACCAGCGTCGCGGCCACCACCTTCAAGGGCCGCCTGATCCACACACTGATCAAGAACGACATCGCGCTCTTCACCGCCCACACCAACGCCGACGTCGCCGACCCCGGCGTCTCCGACGCGCTCGCCCGCGCCGTCGGCCTGACCGGCCCGCTCGTCCCGCTCATGCCCGCGGCCGACGACCCCGGACGCGGCCTGGGCCGGATCGGCTCGCTGCCCGCCCCCGTCCCCCTCGCCGAGTTCGCCCGGCAGGCCGCGCGCGGGCTCCCCGCCACGGCGGGCGGCCTGCGGGTCGCCGGGGACCCCGGCCGCCCCGTCCAGCGGATCGCGGTCAGCGGGGGGTCCGGAGACTCCCTGCTCGGGGTGGCCCGCGCCGCCGGAGTCGACGTCTTCCTCACCGCGGACCTGCGCCATCACCCGGCGAGCGAATTCATGGAGGCCGACGGCCCCGCGCTGATCGACGCCGCCCACTGGGCCACCGAGTGGCCATGGCTCGCCGACGCGGCACACCATCTGGCGTCCGCATCGGCCGCCAGGGGGATTACTGTTGAGACGCGCGTTTCCGAGACGGTCACGGACGCCTGGAAAACAACAGCAAAGTGCGAGGATTTCACGTGAAAGCAGCCCCTGCGGCCCAGAAGCGTCTGCTTGACCTGGCCGAACTCGACTCCGCCCTCGACCGGCTGGCCCACCGCCGCCGCACCCTGCCCGAGCTGGCCCAGATCGACGAGCTCTCCGCTCGCGTCGCCCGCATCGCGACCCAGGTGATCGCCGCCGAGACCGAGTCAGGTGACCTCGCCCGCGAGCAGAGCAAGGCCGAGGCGGACGTCGACTCGGTCCGCATCCGCGCCGAACGCGACCAGAAGCGCCTCGACTCAGGACAGGTCTCCTCGCCGAAGGATCTGGCCAGTCTCCAGTCGGAGATCGCCTCCCTGACGCGCAGGCAGGGCGACCTGGAGGAGGTGGTGCTGGAGATCATGGAGCGCCGCGAGACGGCGGACGCGCAGGTCGCCAAGCTGGTGGCCGAGCGCGACGAGCTCGCGGGTACCCGCGCTGTCGCCGAGGACCGCAGGGACGCGGCCTTCGCCGAGATCGACAAGGAGAAGGAGGAGGTCCAGAGCAAGCGGGCCGAGGTCGAGAAGGACATACCGGCCGATCTGCTCGCCCTCTACGCCAAGCTCAGGGAGCAGTTCGGGGTGGGCGCCGCGATGCTCCAGGGCGGTCGCTGCCTCGGCTGCCGCACCAGCCTGTCCATCGCCGAGATCAACCGCATCAAGGCCGCCTCCCACGACGAGGTCATCCGTTGCGAGGAGTGCCGCCGGATCCTGGTCCGCACCGCGGAGTCCGGCCTGTGACCTTGTACGTCATAGAGGCCGACGGCGGCTCGCGGGGCAACCCCGGGCCGGCCGGCTACGGCGCCGTCGTCAAGGACGCCGCCGACGGCCAGATACTGGTCGAGACCGCCGAGTCGATCGGCACCCAGACCAACAACGTCGCCGAGTACCGGGGGCTCATCGCCGGCCTGACCTCGCTGCTGGCCCTCGCCGGGGACGGTGCGAAGGTCGAGGTCCGGATGGACTCCAAGCTGGTCATCGAGCAGATGGCCGGCCGGTGGAAGGTCAAGAACGAGGGCCTGCGCCCGCTGGCCTCACAGGCCGCGGCCCTCGCCAGGCGCCTGAAGGTGACCTGGCGCTGGATCCCGCGTGAGAAGAACAAGGACGCCGACCGCCTGGCCAACGAGGCCATGGACGCCGCGGCCAAGGGCCGCACCTGGACCGCCTCGGCCTCCTCCTCTCCCGCCGGGAGGGCGGTCGGCGCCTCCGGGAGTGGCGCCGCCACGCTCACCGGTGGGGGGCCCGCCGAGGACCTTCTCCTCTTCGAGACCGATGACCTCGGCGCCGGTGTCGTCACCCGGGAGCCGGCGGGGCAGGCGGAACGGACGGCCATGCCCACCGGGCGCGGCACCGGCTGGCGCCCGCCCACCTCGGTCGCGACCTCGCTGTACCTGCTCCGGCACGGTGAGACGCCGCTCTCCGTCGAGCGCAGGTTCTCCGGGCTCGGCGATCCCGAACTCACACCCAACGGCATAGCCCAGGGCGAGGCCGTCGCCGCCAGGCTGGCGGGGGAGCCGTACGGCATCCAGGTGATCGTCAGCTCGCCGCTGAAGCGCGCCCGTGCCACCGCGGAGATCATCGCGGCCAGGACCGGTCTTGAGGTCGTCGTCGAGGAGGGGCTCAGGGAGACCGACTTCGGCGACTGGGAGGGCCACACGTTCACCGAGATCCAGCGTCGCTGGCCGGACGAGCTCGCCGCGTGGCTGGCGGACCCGTCCGCCGCGCCGCCGGGTGGGGAGAGTTTCGGGGAGGCGGCGCGGCGGGTCCAGGCGACCGGGGACGTGCTGATCGAGCGCTACGAGGGCAAGACGATCCTCGCCGTCTCGCACGTCACGCCGATCAAGATGCTGCTGCGATTCGCGCTGCTCGCTCCCCTCAGCGCGCTGTACCGCATGCACCTCGACCTGTCAGCCCTGTCCCTGATCGAGTACTACGCCGACGGTCCGGCGGTGGTGAAGGCGTTCAACGACACCTCCCACCTGCGCTGAACCGTCGGTCTCACGGGGCAATACGGTGCCGGGCCTCCGGCCGACGATCGGACCCGATGCGGGAGACGGCCAACACTCGTCTCCCGCATCGGTGCGAGCGTCCACACCCGGTGGGATGGCCGTATCCCATCACACCGGTGCGGATCCCGGCAGCGCGCGGGACCGGCCATCCTTGCTCTCATCGTTTTCCCCTGATGCTCGTCTGTCCCGTCCCGCTTGATTCATATTTCAGCGCAGATGACTTGCCGTTCGGTTGGAGCCCACTTGGGAGCCGTTAGGCTTGGAACACGGCGGACGAGCCGGCCGGGCGGCCGCGTCGGGTCTCTTCGGAGACCCGCCGAGGAAGGTCCGGGCTCCACAGGGCAGGGTGGTCGGTAACGCCGACCCGGGGTGACCCGCGGGACAGTGCCACAGAGAACAGACCGCCTCCTCGCAAGAGGGGGTAAGGGTGAAACGGTGGTGTAAGAGACCACCAGCGCCCACGGTGACGTGGGCGGCTCGGTAAACCCCACCCGGAGCAAGGTCAAGAAGGGGCGCTCTCCGGAGCGTCCCGCGCGCGACGTTTGAGGGCTGCCCGCCCGAGCCGCGCGGGTAGACCGCTTGAGGCCGTCGGCAACGACGGCCCTAGATGGATGGTCGCCTCTTCACGCAAGTGAGGAACAAAACCCGGCCTACAGGCCGACTCGTCCGCCCCATGTGGCATCTACCTGCTTGAACAGACCCTACATGATCAAGCGGTCTGCTCCTGCGTCATCATTTTGTCAACGGACGTGCTCATGTCAACACTGAGCGCGTCATCGATCGCCGCTCGGGTCACCTCTTCGCTCTCGGGGTAGAGATGCCCGTACGTGTCCATCGTCTCCGTGATCGAAGCATGGCCCATGCGGGCTTGAATCACTTTGGGGGAGACGTTCCGGGCGATCAGAAGCGATGCGTAGGTGTGCCGGAGAGCATGAAAGCCCGTGCCCTCCGCTAGACCACTCGCGTGTGTGGCCCGCTGCCATGCAGGGTTGAACGTGTTCCGCCGTAGGGAGTTGCCTCGCGAGGAGGTGAAGATCAGCCGGACCACTTCCTTGCGGCCGTCTGCCCATGTCACTTCGCGGTCCTCGGCCGGATAGTCGGCCAGGTGCTGAGCCAGAGCGCTGATGACCGTGTCCGGCAGAGGAATGGTTCGGGTCGATGCCTTGGTCTTCGGGGTGTCGAACATCCCGCCCTGCACGATCTGACGATCCACCGTGAGCGTCTTCCTAAGGAAGTCCACGCGATCGACGGTCAGACCGAAGCACTCACCCTGTCGCAGGCCGGTACCGGCTGCCAGGATGGCCATCGCTCGATAGTGGGAAACGATGGTTTCCGCCACGGCATGAACCTGCTCGGGCGTGAGAGGAACGGCTTTCCTGTCATCTTTCTTGGGCAGCTCGATGCCGATGCACGGGCTCTCGGCAAGGACCTTGTCCCGTACGGCGGTGCGGAAGAGTGACGCCACGATGTTGTAGACCGTCTCGATCGTGGACGGCGCGAGCTTCTGTCTGGCCTTCAGCCATGTCACCCATGTCTGCACGTCAGACGGGAGAACGGAGTTCATCCGCTTCCCGCCGAAGAACGGGGCAGCGTGGTTCGTGAGGTGGGATCGGTACTGGTTGGCGGTGCCGATCTTCTTCACGGCCTCTTTGTTGCCAAGCCACTGCTCGGCGTAGGACTGGAAGGAGACGCGTCCGGCCTTCACGTCGAAGACCAGGCCCTCATGCTTCTTCGAGCGGATCTTGTCCCGGAACGCCTTGGCGTCCCGGAGGTTGGTGAACGTCTCGGACGTCTGCTTACCGTTCGCGTCCCGATACGGGACCTTGTAACCGTAGGTGGGCCTGCCCTTCGCAGCCGTCTCACGCTTGGACAGGACCTTACGAATCCCGTCCTTCATCTCACTCGTCACTCATCCTCCGTCCTTTCGAGTAGCTACTCAGTCTTGCCGGTCAGTCCAGCTCTGACTCATCGCCTATCTTCGGTGTGCGGGCCAACCTAGTTCAAAATCTTAGGATTTGACAAAGGTCGCTCTTCAGGTATGTTCCTGACCATTGGCGAATTGACCTGTCCAGTGATCATAAGCCAACCCGCGAGCGCTCTGTTGCTCCTCAGTCCGTTGAACATCGGGCCGGGGGAATCGGAGCGCTTTCGTGCTTTCTAGGGGTTCAGAGCGTGTACACGCCCTCTCTGGAATGCGTGTACACGCACTCTTGAGACGCAACTTGACAACTGAACAGTGAGATAGCGCAGGAGTCCCAAGAAAGAGCGAAAGGCAGGCGAAATCCTGCCTGTAGGCAAGGAGGTTCATGAACGAGCGCCTTTGGACAGTGGATCAGGTAGCGGACTACTTGGGGGTTCCCAAGTCTCGCGTATACGACCGATGGCGTGAATGGGGTATCCCCTTCGTGCGGATCGGACAGCAACTTCGTTGTGATCCCAGGGCATTGCAAGACTGGATCAGCGGACAGAAAGCGGCGTAGGAGAGATATCCATGATCAAAGATTCCATGGGACCGAGTAACCCGTTCTCGATTCTCAATACGGAAGTTACGGAGCTCGACGGTGACATTCGGCGGGCCGAGATAACGTACCCGGATGGCGTAGAGATCGCTTTGCGGTTTCCCGTTCCTGCCCTCATGGACCCGCTTCGCATGGTTGGGATCACCCCGGCCTATACGCCGCTCATCCACATGGCTACCGATGAAGAGGAAGACGGGCAAACGTATGGGTACGTCTCTTACTGGGTTCCGGAGGCTACCGTATGACTCCCGAACCTCGATGGATTCTCAGTGGAAACTACGACACCAAAGTGTTGTATGAGCGCATGCTCTGGGACGAGCATGCAAACGGCCTGCTGTCTGGGGATGAATTTGCGCCAAGGTGGTTGCTGTTTGCTTACGGCATCGTGAGATACGTCAACGGTAAGAGCGGGAAGTCTAACGTCGGAATCACGAGGCTGGCACTGGATCTCGGATACGAGAGCAGTAACCACGGATTCCACAAAGGGCTGAAAGTGTTGCTGAGGCTTGGCTTTCTGACCCAGCGGGGTCAGGTTGGCAGGGCAGCACAACTCTCTCTGTCGATCCCTGACGCCCTTAAAGACAAGGAAGACGCGAAGGGAAATCCCATCTACGCACCCCTGCTTGATTCCGTTGTTGGCAACCTGGTGACTGTGGCCGACACGAGCAAGAGCGCTCCGATTCCGGAATCTAAGGCACTGCCTACACCTACCCTTGCGGTGGCAGACGAGCCGGAACCGGACTGGTCGCAGGACACACCGGTAGTAGATGACGGCTGGTCGGTGCCCAAACCCACGACAACCCCGCCGTCCCCTCGACGAGCGAACCGGTTTGACGATGAGTCTCGACGGCCCAATGCAGCGTGACGCACTTTCACCCCCTGCATACCCCTCTACAGAGGGCACTAAGTAGTAAGTACAAAGCTCGAAGGGTGAAGCTTGGAGCTCTAAGCGGAAAGCTTCAAGCACAAAGGTAGAAGAGCTAAGCAAGAAGCCCGAAGGGCGAAGCGTAGAGGTAGAAGCCCAGAGAGGCGAAAGCCTCACCGGGCGAAGCAAGACAACTAGTACCGATCCCCAAGGGGATCGACTACTACGCATAGAACACTCCGACGACTAGGGGCATGCCGTCTTAGGCGGCTGCCCCTGTTTGTTGACCAGCTCGTTAGCTATGCGGGCTTGCGCCCAATTTGATTCCGTTGACTACTCGGGCTTTCGCCCGACAGCTATCAACTCACTGCCCGACGGGCAGCACTAAGGATGGGTTTGGTTGAACCCCGTTGGAAGTCAGACCCCCGCAGGAGGGGCTGAGATAGTCGAGGCGGCGTGCGAACGATGCACGCAGCCCTTTACTTACCCTCGTAAGCCTAAGAGCCGTAAACGCCTTTGTGAGGCGTGCCGACAGGCGCGGCGCCGGGAAGCATCGCGGAAGGCGATGCGGTACCGGCGAGAGGTTACGTGGGGCGACCGGCCTTCGTACGGCCGGTGTACTGGTTGCGGGTACGTGAAGGACTTGCACCACTACCGGCGTCGTGCTCACGCGTGCTCTCCCGAATGCCTGGAATTCGCTGTCCGGCGGGGATGGCACATCGAACCCGAGTCGGCATGGTTCCCTCAGTGGTGGCGAGACCTCAGAGGGGAAGAGTTCGATGGCGAATACGAAGAAGTCGAGAGCATGGTTTTCCAGGAGTGGCTAGAGGCTAACCCCGGCGTCCGCTTGCAGCGGCTGCAAATGGAGTGGGGTTTCACCCCCAGATAGGTTCTCATCATTGGCTTGTTAGTCTGACACGACTAACAGGTTGCTTGAGTTGGTCACTCAAGTATTCCTTTCATGGGTTGAATGATCCCGAGGGGTCGTCGCGAGTTGTCGGATACTCGCGGCGGCCCCTTTCGTACGTCCAGATCCAGCACACATTCATCAGAGAGAAGAACCCTATGAGCACCCCTGACACCACGATCACCTTTGACGACATCAACGACCTTGCCCCTGACGTGTTCGAGCGCTTCTACCGAGAGGGGAAGATTGACCACCTGGTCGCCAACCTCGAAGTATTCGACCGCGACGCGGACGGCACCGTGACCGGCTTTACCTGCGATTACAAATAATACGTGCCAACCCTGGCAGGAGAGCAACGTGCGTTACTGGTCGCGCGTTCTCGGCTTAGGACTTCCACACTCAAACGAGTGTTGACGCTGTGGCGGAACCTAGGCAGTTGGCGCGATCGGGATGTGCCTCGCTTCACTAACGCAGCCGTCCCCGTCATTCGGTCAGGTCAACGGCAAGAGGTATTGCTAATGGCCGACTACCTCAATAAGGCTTCAAGGATCGCCACCGGCAGCGGAACAGCCCCCGTCAGGCTGGAAGATATCCCCGGAAGGGGAAACGGTGTTGAGCTAGAAGAGGTCTACACACGGCCCTTTCATCGTCTGTGGACCGACCTAAGCGACGGGAAACCAATCGGCCAGGCAGTCAGCTTAGAAGCTCACAGGCTAGGGAAGTCCGTCGCAGCGGACCTACAGCTAGCCTCGCGCAATACAGCTCACACTGTGATGCAAGCCGATGATTCGATCGTTGGCTATAAGCGGACCTTGTCTGATCGCAACAACCATTGTGCGCTATGCGTGGTAGCTGCAACGAACACGTACAGCAGGGAAGACCTGCTACCGATTCACCCGTCGTGCGGGTGCTCAGTTGAGCCGATCTATAGAAGCTCAGACGATAGCAGTTTCATAGACGACGAAGTCTCTAACGCTTACAAGCGCGCCCTTGCAAAGGGCACTATCGCCGTGACCGATCACGGTGAATACGGGCCGTACCTACAAGCGGCCTAACACACTTAAGAAAGGATTCACCTTGTCGATTTTCGAGACCAATGTCGATAGCTTCATTCCCGAAATATGGGCGGCGGCCCTAGATATTGACCTAAGCGCTAGGTATGTTTTCTCTAGCCCCATCTGCACGAACAGGGATTATGAAGGTGACGTGAGGCGGGGCTCTGCCGTCGTCATTAACCGACTTAAAGAGCCGGTGATCGAGAGCTACACCGGCGTTGATATGAATCTCTCCGATCTGGAGACTGAGCCGATCAAGCTCCCGATCGAGCACGCGAAGGCGTTTAACTTCGCGGTTGATGACATTACGGCGGTACAGGCTGCGGGAGCGCTTCTAGACCAGGCCATCACTCAGGCAAGCATTGGCCTTGTCCGAGAGGCTGACACCTATGTTGGCAACAAGATTGATGCTGCTGCGACTGCCCTAAGCGGACCGATTGACGCGAGCACCGGTAACCCTGGTGATGCGATTTTCGCAGGGATTCTCACGCTTGGCCGCATGCTGGATGACAATGATGTGCCACAGGAAGGGCGATACCTGGTCGTTTCTCCTGCGGTGAAGGAAGCGCTAATGAAGTGCGCGGCCTTCAGCTCTGCCGCCAACTACGGAAACGCCAACCCCATTCAGAACGGCGTGATTGGGTCTATCGCAGGGTTCGTTGTCCAGTTGACGACCCATCTGCCGAAGACCGTCGGCGGGACTTTTAAGGCTGAGCTGTACGCGGGTCACCCTCTCGCTACCACGTACGCGTCCCAGATCGAGGATATGGAGACGATTCGCCACCCCGCTAGGTTCTCCAACATCGTTCGCGGACTACACGTCGCTGGCGCTGTGGTGACTGAGCCGAAGGCTCTCGTTAAGGCAACAGTGGATTGGGCTGCGTAAGTAGTCACAACCAGCTAAGGCCCCCGCTACGGCGGGGGCCTTACTTGTTTCACCAGACTCGCCGGACCCTTGCCCGGCTCGCCTCGACCATGCTCCACAAAGCCCTACGAAGCACACAGAGCCACGTCTGTACGACTGGTGAGAGAGACAGGTGGTGTGGGTGTGGGTGTGGGTGCCCGTGAGTGGGGTTGGGTCACGGGGTCCAGTGCCGACAGGCAACACACCGGTACGTGTACACGGCACCAGTCACAGCGTGTGACAACCAGGGTGGGGGTACCCCCATGATCACGTAAATAGGGAACTGTGGAGGGGGTGTTCATCGCAATCTGTACATGACTGGGCTTTTTCTAATTACATAGAGTTAGGGCGGTTGACGTGCGGGAACGCGGGATTTAGCCAGTTGAATTTCTGGCCATAACTGATTCCTGCCCCATCCAAAAGCCCCTCCCCTGTATTGGGGAGGGGCCGCGTCCTCTTAACGCTTCAGGAATCCGCTCACTCGCGTCTTCTCAGCTTAAGGCACCATCTACTCCACGCGGGTCGCTAGGGCGCCATATCCACCCCCCCGCCTGGCTCGTCCTCCGCCTTCGCCGCACTTTCCTCAGTGCGGTAGGTCAGCGTGATCTCGCCAAGAAGCCGGTTCTTCAAGGTAACCGCAGACACTTTGTGAACGTCGCCCTTCGCAATTAAGCGAAAGACACCTAGGAACGCCACGATCATGACTACGGCTACGGGGAGAACCAAACTCCAGGGGCCGCTGACCGCTCCTGCGATCGCAGCCCCCACGGCTCGTTACGCCTTACCCAGGTTCAGAGACTTAGTCATCTCCGCCCCTTTCCTTACTAGGGTAAAACAAGGTATCCAGAGGGAAAACACGTACGCCCTAGGCAGAGATACATGTTCCTGCGCTCGCCGCTTATAAGTGCGAGAGCTTTCACCCCTCGCTACCGCATCAGCAGTTCTCAGCTTCGGGAATCCCGGTCCTTGCCAGGCACTCTCTTAGCCATCACGCCCGGCCAGTCTACGAGGGATTGTCCGTTGCGTCCCGGCGATAGCTAAATCCCTGCTCAGGGCACCCAAGAAGCCCTCATGCCCCCATAGTGGAAAAGGCTTCTACCGTGCGAGGGCCTTTACCGACCCTGCCAACGTCACCCAATGTGACGAATGGCGAAATCGGCGCAACGCCTCTACCTGCGATGACAGAGTGCCGGCGGGCACCCGCTGTAACCGAAACCCCCCGCCGGGCCAGTGGCCCGGCGGGGGGTTTTCGTCGTTGTACGGGGCTGTGAAGCCCCCGGCAGTAGGCTCGTAATCCTGCCCGGAATCAGCGAGCCCGAACGGCGTCGGGTTGAACCGTCACTACTGCCGGGGGCGGCTAGAGGGCGTCGAGAGCCGACGCGCGCTGATACCAGGCCGGGGGCCTGGTGATGCCTAGCTCCGCGTCGGCCCGTGCACGGACCACGCTCCACGGCAGTGGAGCCGGATGGCATAGCCCACAGGGGAAGTCGTCGCAGGAGGCGACGCAGGAGGCACGCCCACACCAGTGGGGCGACCAGTCCGCGCAATCCATGGGGCGACGGCCCCCGAACGTGGTCACCGCGCAGCGCTCACGTTGAGCCCCAGTTCCACCTCTAGGGCTTTCTGTGCTGCGATCTTTTCCCGGATCGCGTCTAGGTCGTCTTCGACGAGCGTGACGGCCAACCCCTGGGCGAGCTGGCGACCGGTGAAGCTGGTCGGCTTATCTCGTCGGGCGTACCACGGGCCACGGTCACCGTTGATCCAGATCACCCATCCCTGCTCACTGAGTCGCATTGCTCCAGCGTAAAGCCACTTACCTAATCCTGCCTACTCTTATCCCGGGTTACCCGGGGTAAGAGGTGCCTACCCGGTGCTGCCTAGCCTAGGTTTGTGATTCACTTCCGGCCTGACCAGCTCAAATGGGAAGCAGTACTTGCCGAGATCCGCCGTCGCATCCGAGATGGTGAATACCGGCCTGGCTACCCCATGCCAGGCGCTCCCCGCCTGGCCGAAGAGTTTGAGATAGCGAAGCGCACAGCAGAGCGGGTCATAGACGAGCTGAAAGCCGCCGGGGAGATCTACACAATTCGAGGCAAAGGCACGTTTATTGCCGACCCTGCGACGGGCGGGCCACCGGCCGAGATCGACCAGGGCGACCAGGGCAGCGAATAGGGCCAGGCGTAGAAAGCCCCCGCTGTAGCGGGGGCATAGCCGGGACTGTGTCAGACAAGAGCCGGGATCAGCTCTAGCGCGTCCTGTACGGGTCTGTGAGCCGCCATATCGGCGCGGGCTTTGTCCAGTGCTTCCCGGCGGCTACGTGCGCCGAGTCGGGGCAACACGGTCTCAAGGTCGGTCCCGGTGATCTTGGCAGGGTCGGCCGACCGCTCAAGGAAGTCGCGGGCCTTTGCGATGTTCGCCGGGCTCACTCGGACGGTTCCACGCGGCTTTACCGGCTTGTCTTCCTGGGGCACTTCGATCGCCGGGGGAAGCGCAGGGGGCTTGTCGGCAACCGGCTCGTCAGCTGGGGACGTGTACACGGCCCCTGTCTCGTCTTCCTGCTCGACCGTGCCAGACATGGCCATGTGGAGCAGAACCGCGACACAGAGCGTGGGAACTGCGGCCACGACCAGGACAAGCCAGAGAGCTACCTGGATCGCGCCGAATGCGACGGCTTCGGCTAGGCCGTTGAGAGCGAAGCTCAGGAGGATGCCGACCGCCATGTTCCACGCTGCGGCTTTCTTCTGTGCTCGGTAGTGCTTGGGGGTTGCAGCCCATACGCGGGCCGCC
Source organism: Streptosporangium amethystogenes subsp. fukuiense (assembly GCF_042665875.1). Lineage (NCBI taxonomy): Bacteria > Bacillati > Actinomycetota > Actinomycetes > Streptosporangiales > Streptosporangiaceae > Streptosporangium > Streptosporangium amethystogenes. The sequence goes on from NZ_JBHTEE010000001.1 coordinate 199,278, forward strand.
ATGGCGGCATATAGCTCGCTGGCGACGGGCAGGGCGGCGGCAAGGTAGGGGTTCCAGCCGATCGCTACCGCGAGGTGCCATTGCCCGATGATGTTGGGGCAGAGGGCGGCCAGCAGGCCGACCGCGACGGCGATGCCCTTTTCGCGCTCAATCCTCGCGGGCAGGATGCTCGTAACGCTCACGGTGGTTTCCTTTGGTGCTTTTGCTGGCGCGGGCATGCCAGTAGGAGACGTGTACACGGGTTGTCTGGGGTTCGGCTCTACGCCGCGACTGCGGCGGGGCGACGGGCGGTCAGCAGCTCACGGGCCATGGCCACGTGACGGGCCACGTCGGCGACAGGGCCGGGCTTCCTGTCGCCCTGGGCGACACAGAGGGAGCACACACCAGGCCGGGCGACAGGCCGGGCACACTCGGGACATTCAGCAGCGTGCACAGGTGCCGCCTTAGGGGCGGGAACAGGTGGCATCTTGTCCGTGAGCCGGTGAACGATCAGGCCGACGGGGGAGCGAACCTCAGCGGGAAGCCTGTCGGTGAGGACACGTCGGATGTGCATCTCAGTGGCGCCACGGGCGAGCCATTCGGCGACCAGGGGCACGACCTTCGGCGTCTCACGCTGCCCGAGAGCCAGTCGGGGCTCATCACGTCCGAGCCGGGCGACCAGATCGACGCAGACAAGGGTTTGCCTTTCGTCGATGGAAGATTCCCCCTCCGTCCCTTCGGTGCCCTTAGAAGCCGTCGCAGGCTCGCCCGTGGTCGCTGCCATCCGGGGGGAGGGGGGGAGGGTTTCTTTCTTCCCTTCTTTAAACCCCTTGGGGTTACTGTCCGTCGGCCCGCACTGCGGGGCACCGGTGTTCGGCTCGCCGATGTCCGGGGTGTCGGACATCGGTGCGACCTGGGAAGACTGCGGAGTGTCGTACACGTGCACGGTGGTGGTGAACCGGCCTCGCTCGACGCGTTCGCGAACGATGCGCACATACCCGGCTGCGATCAGCTCTCGCTGAGCGCGGGCGATAGCGGTCTTACCCTCGGGGTTTTCTGCGGCCAGTGTCTCGATGGACTGGGGCGCTCCGGAGGGCAGCGACAGGAGGTAGGCCAGCAGGCCACGGGCGAGGATCGACAGCGAACGGCACTGCAATGCGGCGTTCGGCAGGATCGTGAAGCGGGTGTGCTGCGGGGTACGATGCGTACGCACTTAGGACCTCTAATCCAGGTGCCATGTCCCGGGAGTGTTACCAGCACTCGCCGGGACTTTGATGTTGTGGAAGCCCTCTAGCCCGACGGCTGGGGGACTGCGTTGCTTACTGCGGCTTCTCTAGCTCAACGCGTCACCAACGCGTCAACAGAAGGGGACGAAACGGAGGGCACCGGACCGGAACGGCCCGAACACCGGTTGCCCCATCTACCAGGGAAGACACCACGGGGACGGAACGGGCCGAACAGCTCTCCAAGCCATCAACTTCTTCCCGGCCTACAGGCCGACTCGTCCGCCTTCCCTGCCCCTGACCTGCGGGTGGAGCCTCTAAGGCGTCGGCGAGGATGGCTGGCCCGCGCCGAACCCGGGTCCCGGGTCAGGGCTCGCGCGGCGAACCGCCCGCCGCGCTCGACGAGCACCGGGAGCGGGACTGCTCGTTGTGATCACGCTCCCGCGCCAGGGCATGGCGAGAAACGAAGATGCCGGGCCTTCGCCGGGGCGCGCGTACGGCACCGGCGGGGGCCGTTTCCGCGGCCCGGCGAAGGCGTTCGTCATGGGTCGTGATCTGGTGTGGTGATCGGCAGGCGCGATGCCGCCGGTAGAACGCCGCCGGCGGTCAGCTTGCGATGGCTTTCCAGGTCCAGGTGAGCCCGTAGGACGCGCTCAGCGCCAGCAGACCTGGGCCGACAGTGCCGAGGTTGAGGAAGCGGCCCTGCGCGTCGTACTGGCCCACCGCCGTCAGTTGCGAGGCGTGCCTGTCGGCCGGCGGGGTGCAGAACATGTAGCCGCCGTCATTGGGACGGAATTCGTTCAGCGTGAGCAGGTTGCCGTCGCCGACCGCGGGGTTGGTGGCCGTTGAATTGACATACAGTCCCTTGTGGACGAGGTAGTAGCAGTAATAATCCTCGGTCTTGTCGGCGTATATGGGCATGAATTCTTCTTCGGAATCGTCGCTGTCGGGTTCGAGCGCCACCGGCGTGCCCGGTTCCGGATCGGAGTCCTTTACGGTCATGGCCGATCCCGCGCCGGTGACGATCTCATCGACGTCCAGCGCCTCGTTCTCGGCGTCCTGGAGGAACCAGCGTTGGTCGGGATCGAATTCGTCGACGAGGTCACGACCCACCAGTTCTTCGCCGTCAGCGCGGTCCAGGGCGGTCAACGCCTGGCCGGTGGCCTTGTTCAGCAATATCCAGGTGCCGTCTCCCATGTCGAGCAATCGCCACAGCTGGGAGTCGCCCTCGTCGGAGCCCTGGAGAATCACCGGCGCGTCGGCGAGTCCGAATTCCTGGCCCAGATAGGTACGCGTGAAGCTGTGCAGCACGCGATAGTGTCCCGGGTCGTCACCGGCGGCCAGGAACCGGAAATTGTGCGCGCTCTGCTCGGACCGGGCGAATATTTTGGTCTTGAGGCGGCTGCTGCCGGGCTGCGTCCCCGAACCCGAAGGGTAGGGAGAGCGGGTGCTGGAGGCGCTTCTGAGATTCTGCGTTGTTCGCGGAACGGCCTTCGCCTGACGCGCCGGTTGGGACGTCGTGCACCGCTGGTCCTCGGTGAGATAGGAGAAGTCGTATTCGACGGGAAGGTGGTCCGACATTTCGAAGTCGGTCATCGGCGTCCCGAACCCGTACCCCCTGTAGAGCGCCGGGGTGACGCCGTTCTGGGTGACGGCGTAGTCGATGGTGCGTCCCGTGACGGGCCGGGTGGGCCCGCTCGAGGGCAGTACGTCGAACTGACGGGAGTCGTCGCCGAGGGCGGTCAACAATCCTGTCTGCCCATAAACCTCCATATTGAAGTCGCCGAGGACCACCCAGGGCAGCGGTTGCCCGTTCGGGCCGGCGGTCTGCATATGACTCCTGATGTTCCTCAGCATCGTGACGTTGTCCGTGCCGCCTGCTGCGGCCCCGTGCCAGGTGAAGTAGACGACCCCGCAATAGTCGACGCCGAGCGCGGGACGGGACTTGCCCTCGTGAACGCCGTTCCGGGTCGCTCCGGGGACGACGAATATCTCGTCCCTCTGGACACTTCTCCGCGTCCAGACGGCCAGATTGATCTTCTCCGGGTTGCCGGAACCGGTGTCGACGTTCGTGTTCAGCCAGTAGAGGTAACCTCCGCCGCGGCCTCCACTGGTTCGGCTGAGCCAGATCTCCTCGACGGGAGGCGCGTTCGTGCTGCCGTCGCGCATCCTTTTGACATAGTCGGTCTGCGCGATCGTGTCTTTGCCCCAATAGTGCCGGTCGGCGGGATAGCCGGTCTCCTGCAGGGCCAGGATGTCGTTCTCCCTGGGAGGACTCTCCCGGGTGTGCAAAGCGGGCAGCGCGGTCGCGTACCTGTCGCCCTGTTGTTGCGAGGACGCGCCGGCCATGTTCCAGGTGGCCGCCTTGATCTCGACGAGCTTCGGGTCACGTGGGGGAAGCTCGCCGCCGGTGTCGCGGAGGAACAGCGAGTGCCGGTGTCCCACGTCGAGGGCGGCCACTCCGTTGCCCTGGTAGTTCAGGGTCTCCCGTCCGGTCCAGTCCGTGATCGCCTGCCCGTTCTGGCTCAGGGGCAGGAACGCGCGTGGGTCGGAGTCGTCCGATCCGAACTGGAAGGCGGTGCCGGCCTGGGCGCCGTACGGCCTGTACGGCTCGAACGGCCCGCCGGCGGTGGTCTGCTTGCTCAGCGTGTTGTCGTAGAAGACGTTCTGCGGCCCAGAGGAGCCGGCCCACTTGCCCGCCTTGGGCCCGGCCGCCCACCAGATCGGATACCAGGTGCCCGCATCGATCTCGCCGCCCTCACCGCCACAGTTGGCCGAGCAGTTGGCCGAGCGGTGCTCATAGGGGACTCGCACCGTGTTCTGCTCGAACAGGTTGTCGTGCTCCCAGCCGCCGTGCAGGTTCAGGTCGGAGTCGAGGTCGTTGCGGAAGGCGACGTTGCCGCTGGCCGACCACTGGAAGGTGAAGTGGCGCAGGTTGCGGCTGAGGTTGTGCGCCCACAGCGAGTCCCACACGCGGCTGCCACGCAGGTAGCCGTTGCCGCCCTTGCCCTTGTTCCAGGCGCCGTCGAAGCTGTTGCGCTCGATCTGCAGGTTGCGCGCCACCTCGGTGACGATCGGGTGTGAGCCGGTCATCGTGGCTTTCAGCCCGCGCGCCCAACTGTTGGCCGCCCACTTGAACACGATGCCGTGCATGGCGTACTCGGGTGCCATGTTGCCGTAGTTGTGCACGGCCTGCTCGGGAGTCAGCGAGTACGTCTCCTGGCCGCCGATCTTCGGCAGGCCGTTCATGTCCTGGGTGAAGGCGAAGTCCTCGAACCCGACACCCTCGACCACCTTCAGCGGCGTGACCTTGCTGGCGTACGGGGTGCCGTTGCCGTTCAGCGGTTCGGAGCCGTCCGATTCGGAGTTGACCGGCAGGTCCCACTCCAGCGGCCGATCCAGCGTGATCGTCTTGGCCGTGGCGTCCATGCGGCTGAGCCGGAACATCTCCTGCCGCATGTGGAGCGCCTCGATCATGCTCTGATCGGTGATGCCCTGCTGCGCGTAGAACTTCCTGCTGTTGGCCGCGCCCACCCAGACATAGCGGCCCGGCCTGAACTTGGTCATGTCGGCTTTCGCGTCCAGCCGCACGACCGTGCCTCCCGCTCGTGCCGAGAAGCCCGGGTCATCGGCCGCGGCGGCCACCTTGAAGCCGGAGGTCCAGTGCTGGTTGACGCTGCCCTCGTAGAGGTCCTTGCGCATGGGCAGGCTGGAGGCCAGCTCCCAGTCGTCCTTGTACCGGGTCGCCACCTCCCGGGTCTGGACCCGGAACATGCCGCGCCCCGGCCAGATCCAGCCACCGTTGCCGATGTCGGGGGCGGTGCCGGCGGTCATGCTCTCCTGGTCCCACCGGCCGTTGATCACCTGGTCGTAGCGGGTCTGGAGGCCGGGCCTGAACACCAGCCGGGTGCCGCCGTCGCCGGAGCCCTTGCCCCGTACGATCAGAAATCCGGCATCTACGTAGATCTGCCGGGTGATGTCGATCCGGCCTGCCGGCAGCTCGATGAGCGAGAGCCGGTTGAAGTTGGCGCTCGGCGAGCAGTCGCTCTTGATGTGGTCGATCGCCTTCTGCAGTCCGGCGGTGTCGTCGGTCCCGTCGTCCGCCGTCACCCCGTAGGAGGAGGCGAGCTCTTCCGGCGAGATACGGCAGGAGGCGTCGTCGGTCAGTTCCGTATCGCCCTCAGGCAGCTCCTGGCCGCCTCGGTACCCGGCGCGTGACCAGTCCGGCAGACCGGCCGGCGGGGCTGTGCGGTTGGTGTGACTCAGGTCAGGGCCGGACGCTCCAGGCCCGGCCGACGGCGGGTCCTCCGCCGTGGCAGGTGCGGTCACGGACGCCGGGGAGGCGGACGCCCCCCACGCCGCCTGGGTGATGCCCGGCGACGATAACGAGAGCAGCAGGACGGACACCATGGCCGCCGCTGGTCGGACCATTCTCACGTGATCTCTCCGAGAAGGACGCGGACGTCGGGAGCCGGCGTCGGGGACGATGACGTCGTCCAGCCGCGCGTTCGCCGGCTTCACCACTGCGGGGCCGACGGCGTGGGCATCGCCGCGAAGTCGTAGACCTTCTTCCACAGCACGCCGCTCTTGCCGCTGGCCGAACCGTTGATGACGTAGTAGAGATCGGTACCGGCCACCACGGCCAGCGGGGTTCTGCCGGGGGAGAGCGCGAAGCTGTTCTCCTCGTAGTAGCCGCTCCACCCACCGTCGCGCGAGATCATGTAACTGCCGATGGTGTTGTCACGGTCCTCGGTGATGGTGATGACGCCGTAGCCGCTTCGGGAGAGCGCGACGGACGGGCCGTTCCTCGTGTAGCCCGGGGTGCCTGTCGCATAGACCCGGAACGGATTCGTCCAGTTGCCGGTCCCGTACCGCTGCCGCGACATGTACACGTAGTTGTCGGTGCCCGTGAAGGCGAGCACGACCTGGTTCCAGGGAGCGGGGTCGGCGTTGGTGCCCACCTGGGCGGCCAGTCCCGGCGCGTCCTTGCTCCGCGCGCCCGGCACGACGCTGGGCGAGCTGTAGGTACCGGTGTCGCCGTTGTAGTACATCGTCCAGATGTCGTCGGTGGACTGGCTGTTCCAGGCGAGCATGAAGGAGTTGCCGGGGAGCGCGGCAGCCGCCACGGGCTCGGTGTCGGTGGTGCGCGTGTCGTTGGGGATCCTGGTCCAGTTGGGCAGGGTGGCGGGTAGCTGGTAGCTCGGGCTGAGCTGGACGCGGTGCTGGTAGACGTGGCCCTCGGTGCCGGTGTGGAAGATCCGGAAGTTGCCGCGCCCCCCGTCGTCCGTCCAGATCACCCGCGGAGGCGTCCATGTCTGCGCGTTGGGCAGCGAGTACGCGGGCCCGTTGTTCAACGAGATCCAGATGGAGTCGTTGTCCGCGCCGCGCCAGGCGTGCAGGATGTTGCCGCGGTTGTCGCGCGCTTCTCCCGGAGTGGACCTGCTGGTGATCTGCCCGCCGGCGTAGGTCACCGGCTGCCAGTCGGATCCCTCACCGGGGAAGCCCCAGGAGCTGATCGAGGCGCCGCCGTCGTCGGCCGAAGCCGGCGCCGTCATTGCACCGGCAGAGGCGATCAGCGACACGGCCGCGATGAACAACCTCTTCTTGATGAACATCTCTTCTCCCGCATCGTCTCTCGAATCGACGACCATCGCGCCGTTGGCCCGGCGGTGACTCATGGACCGTCGTTACAGAGACAAAGTGCGGGAGGCCGCTCGTGACATGACGCTCGTCACATCACCATCCCGCTCGCGGACGACGGCGGGCCGCGGATCCTCAGGCCGTGAGCGCCGCGCCTTCGAGCAGCGTGGTGCGGATCTGCTTGCGTGACGTGATGCCGAGCTTCGCGAAGACCTTGCGCAGGTGCCATTCGACGGTGTGCGGGCTGATGAAGAGCTGAGCGCCGATCTCGGGGTTCGTCAGCCCGTCGCCGGCCAGGCGCGCTATCTGCGCCTCCTGGGCGGTGAGAGTGGCGCGTGCCTCGACGGTGCGCTTGCGTACCGTCTCACCGGTGGCCTGGAGCTCGCGCCGGGCGCGTTCCGCGAACGCCTCGGCCCCCATGTCGCCGAGCAGCTCGTATGCGATGCCCAGCTGCTCGCGTGCGTCGAGGCGGCGGTTCTCCCGGCGCAGCCACTCGCCGTAGAGCAGCCGGGTGCGGGCGAGCGTCGTCCGGACCTCGGTGCGGCCGAGCCGCTCGATCGCCTCGCGGTAGAGAACGTCGGCGTCCGCTCCGTCGCTCACCTGGGCCCGTACGCACGCCGAGGTCCCGAGGGCCCAGTCGGTGCCGCTGGCTCGGGCCATCTCGTCGAGTCGCCAGGCGACTTCGGCCGCCCGAGCGGGCCTCCCGCTCCGGACGGCGGCCTCGACGAGTTCGACCGTGGACCTGATGGCCGTCCCGCCGAGCTCCTGCGGGTGCTCGAAGGCTCGTTCGGCGGCGACGTACGCCTCCTCGTACCGGCCGAGGCCGTTGCAGAGCACCGCGCTCGCCCATTGGGTGGCGGTCACCACCTTGCCTTCCCCCTGAATGGCCGTGTCCCGCATGATCGCTGCGCTCACCTGACGTGTCGCGGCCTCTCGTCCTCTCCACGGCTCGAGTATCAGGGCCGCGTACTGGGCCAGGTAGCGGCTGCCTGTCACCTCGCCGATCGTCACCGCCTCGGCGACCAGCGCGTCGGCCAGGGCGAACTCACCGGCGAGGACCCTGTTCGACACGAGCATGTGGAGGGCTGAGGGCAGCACCGACAGTGCACCCGCCTCGCGTGCCAGATCGACCAGTCTCGCGGAGAGCACCGACCAACTGTCGAAGTCCCAGACGTTATGGGCCATCCGGGACGCGAACGGCAGCCAGCCAAGGCCCTGTTCCCTGGAGACCCCTTCGGCGCGGAAGAACTCCAGGGCCCGCAGCACCATCGGCACGCCCGCGGCGGAACCCTCTGTGAGCGCCACGCCCACGCCGTTCAGGAGCAGGTCGTTGCGCTCCGGCGGCGGCCCCGGCGGTGCGGCGAGCAGCGCCTCGGCGATGTCCACCACCTGGGCGCCGCTCGGCAGCCGGCCCGCGTTCATGGCCGCGTTCAACGTGTCGCGGTAGGTCTCGCGGGCCAGCCCGGCGTCCAGCGGCGCCAGGCGCTCACCGGCTCTGAGCAGCAGTGGGAAGGCGGAACCGGCGCTCCTGGAGGCGAACGCGATCTGACCGCGCAGCAGGCCGGCCTGGGCGAGTTCGCGTTCGTCCAGAGTGCTGAGTTCGGCCGCGTCCAGCAGTTCGAGCGCGGCGTCGTACCCGCCGGCCTGGTATTTGGCCCGTGCCGCCGCCAAGGCCCTGGCGCCGCGGCGCGCGGGATCGGGGGTCAGCTCGGCTGCCCGCTCGTGGAACGCCGCCGCCGCGGCGACTCCGCCGCGCGCCTGCGCCCGATCGGCCGAGCGCTCCAACTCGGCGGCCACCGTCTCGTCGGGGCCGGCCGTCGCGTTGGCGAGGTGCCACGCCCGGCGATCGGGGTCCGCTTGGGGATCGGTCGCGTCGGCCAGCGCGCGGTGGACGTCCTGCCGGTCCTGCGGGGACGCGACGCGGTAGGCCGCCGATCGCATGAGGGGATGGCGGAAACGCACCCGCGTACCGATGGCGATCAGCCCCGCCGCCTCGGCCGGCGACGCGGCGGACACTTCGATGCCCAGCAACTCCGCCGCGCGAGTCAGCAGGGTCACATCCCCGACCGGTTCGGCCGCCGCGATGAGCAGCAGCCGCTGTGTCTCGGCCGGCAACGACCGGACCCGCCGCAGGAAGCCCTGCTCGATCTGACTGGCCAGCGGTCGCGCGTCGGGCCGCCCGAATCCACCCGCCAGCTCCGCCGGCGCCAGCCCCCGGGGCAGTTCGAGCAGGGCCAGCGGGTTTCCCTGCGTCTCGACGACGATCCGGTCCCGGACCTGCTCGTCGAGTCGTCCAGGAGTCACGGAGTCCAGCAGGGCGCGGGCGTCGCTGTCGCTCAACCGTCCCACGTCGAGCTGGGGCAGCCCTTTCAGCTCCTGTCCGAGGTGGTGCTCGCGCACCGCGAACACCAGCCCGATCGGCTCCGCGAGCAGGCGCCGCGCGACGAAGGCGAGGGTCTGCGCGGAGACCTGGTCGAGCCACTGCGCGTCATCGACGAGGCAGACCAGCGGCCCTTTCTCGGCCACGTCGGCGAGCAGGCTGAGCACCGCGAGCCCGACCAGGAAGCGGTCCGGAGGAGTTCCCGCGCTCAGGCCGAACGCCGTCCCGAGCGCGTCGTGTTGCGGGCCCGGCAGGCGACCCAGATGCTCCAGGAACGGGGAGCACAGCTGATGCAGCCCGCCGAAGGCCAGCTCCATCTCGGATTCCACGCCGGTCGCTCTGATGATCCGGCAGCCGGACGCGCTGTCCCGCGCGTACTCCAGCAGCGCCGTCTTGCCGATGCCGGCCTCGCCGCGCAGAACCAGGACCGAGCTGTGGCCGTCCTGCACCGTCGCCACGAGCTGATCCAGCGTCTCGCACTCGAGCTGCCGCCCGCGAAGTTGCGACCCGGGACCTCTGCTTGCCATGGCACCGCCCCCGACGATCATCTGTTCGTTGCCCCATGACTGCCGAACATGGGGAGAAACCGGCGCTACATCCTAGATGGACACGTAACCTACCGTTCTGCCATTAAGCCCAGCAATCTGCTGGTGACACCGGCCGCAGGGTGAGCCGGGTGGTCGCGGAGCATCCCACTGTCCGAAGCGCCTCCGCTGCCCCGACGCCCGCCACGGTGCGGGCCAGGGTACCGACCACGGTGTTCCCAGGGCGCGATGGAGCAGCCCGAGCAGCGACCGTGATCGCAGTGGCATCACCGGATGCCAGCTGTCGAACGGAGCCGCCATCGTGACCATGAGCCTGTTGGAGTCGTACGAAGACCACGCAGAGCAGATCCATGACCGGTCGATCACACATTGGGACGGAGACGATTCGGCGTTCGTCAGCGCCGCGCCCCGGCTTCTCACGATCGGTCTGCGCGTCCTGCAGGACGTGGGCGAAGCCGAGGACGTGGTGCAGGAGACGTGGCTGCGTTGGGCCCGTGCCGATCGGTCGGTCGTCATCAGCCCGCCGGCGTTCCTCGCGCTGACCACCACGAGGCTCGCCATCAATGTCGCCCAGTCCGCCCGCAGGCGCCGAGAGACCTCCGCCGGCCCCTGGCTCCCCGAGACGGCGGACCTCTCCGCCGGGCCCGAGACGGCAGCCGAACGACGAGAGGCGGTCGACACTGCGATCCGGCTGCTGCTGGAGAGGCTGACACCCGCCGAACGAGCCGTCTATCTCCTGCGCACGGCCTTCGACTACCCCTACCGCCAGATCTCCGAGCTCCTCCACCTTGGCGAAGACCATGCGCGGCAACTCCTGCGACGCGCCCGCAACCACCTCGCCACCGAGCGACGCCACCAGGTGAGCACCACCGCGCACCGGCGCCTCGTACGGACGTTCGTCGCCGCCGCCCAGTCCGGCGACCTCGCCGAGCTGGAAGAAGTGCTCGCCGCCGACATCGCCCGCTGAGTTCGATCGCTGTCGCGGCGATCTGTCACAGATCACGACGCCGTCCGGTCTTTTGGGTGAACCGGACGCCGAAAGAGCGACAGGAGCGTGAGCGTGCCCTCGACCATGACCACCATCCGGATCCGGGTCAGGATGAGCTCACGGCCCGTCGACGAGCCGCATCGCGCGTCGAGCCAGCTCGAACTCCTCTTCGACCTCACCTTCGTGGTCGCGGTCGCGGCCGTCACGGCGCAGTTCGCGCACGCCATCGCCGAAGGTCATGCCCTGACCGGACTGGTCCCGTTCCTCCAGGTGTTCTTCGCGATCTGGTGGGCGTGGATGAACTTCACCTGGTTCGCCTCGTCCTACGACACCGACGACGTCCCCTACCGGCTGCTGACCATGGTGCAGATGGCGGGCGTGCTGGTCCTCGCCGCCGGGGTGCCCGCCGCGGTCGGCCACGCCGACCTCGGGATCATCACGCTGGGGTACCTCATCATGCGGGTCGGGCTCGTCGCCCAATGGCTGAGGGCCGCGTTCGAGGACCCGGCGAGCCGCCGTACGGGGCTCCGCTACGCCGCGGGCATAGCCCTGGCCGAGTCGGGCTGGCTGCTCCGGCTCGCCCTCGTGGAGGCGGGCCTCCTGCCGGCGTCACTCCGACTGCCGTTCTTCGCCTGCCTGGTCGTCCTGGAGCTGGCGGTGCCAAGGTGGGCGGAGCGGGTCAGGGCGACCACCTGGCACCCGCATCACATCGCCGAGCGCTACGGCCTGTTCACGATCATCCTGCTGGGCGAGAGTGTCCTGGCGGCGAGCAGAGGGGTTGAAGGGGCGCTCGAAGCGGGTCCCCTCGTCGTCATCGCCGGATCAGGTCTCGTCCTGCTGTTCGCCTTGTGGTGGTTGTACTTCCTGGTCGAGGCGGGGGAGGGGCTCAGCGACCGGCGCCGTCGGTCGTACTGGTGGGGGTACGGCCACTTCGGCGTCTTCGCCGCGCTGGCGGCCCTCGGAGCCGGGCTCGAGGTGGCGGTGGAGCAGAGCGGGCAACAGGTGGCGGCCTCGCCGATGGCGCTCGGTTACGCGGTCGCCATCCCGGTCGGGGTGTATCTCGTCCTGCTCCGGGCGGTGCACGCGCTGCTCGACGCGGACTCCGTCATGCCGCGCACCGCCGTGGCGGGGTGCGTCGGCGCCGTCGTGTCGTCGCCGCTCGCGGCGCCGTGGATCGGGGTGGCCGCCGTGGTCGCGATGATCGCGACCGCCTGCGTCGCGCTGGTCGCCGTCGCCATCTGGACGGTACGTGGCTGAAACGGAGCCGGTAACCGGATCTTGTCACAAATGCCGGGGCTGTCCTGTCTCAGCTGACGATCAAGCCACATCACATGGAGGAGACATGAGCACCCCGAACGGTGAGAACGAGTTCCTGTACGAGCTCCACGTCGAGATCGAGGAGGAGCTGGTCATCGCCGAGGCCAGCCACCCGGAGGAGGAGATGGGGCGGCCGGTCACCGAGTGGCTGTACGACCCGACGGACGCAGAGCGCGAGAAGATCGCTCTGCGGGTGCTGCGCGACGCGGTCGAGGTGCTGGAGGACGGCTCGCGGCCGGGTGGCGACGCTGCCTGAGCCGCGGCTCGGCACGTTCGCCGGCCTCGGCGAGCACCTGCGACAGGCGATCGAGCTCAAGCACGCGACGCTGCCGTCGTACCTGACCGCGCCGCACTCCCCCGACCCGGAACGCGGCACATGAACGCGGAATCCCTGGAACAGGCGGACGCCCTCGACCGGGCGGCGTCCGCCTTCGCCGAGTTGCGCCCGTGGTTGTTCGGCATCGCCTACCGGATGCTCGGCAGTGCCGCCGAGGCCGAGGACATCGTCCAGGAGGTGTGGCTGCGCTGGCAGGGCACCGACCGCGAGACCATTGAGAACCCGCCGGCCTTCCTGGCGCTGGTCACCACCCGGCTGGCCATCAACCTGGCCAGGTCGGCGCGCGTTCGGCGCGAGTCATACATCGGCCCCTGGCTGCCGGAACCCGTCGACACCAGCCTCGACCCCACCGCCGGCGCGGAGCGCGGCGAAGCGCTGGAGCTGGCCGTCCTGCTGCTGATGGAGAGGCTCAAGCCCACCGAGCGCGCCGCCTATGTCCTGCGCGAGGCGTTCGACTACCCCTATACGCAGATCGCCGAGATCCTCCGGCTCACCCCGGCGAACGTCAGGCAGATCGTGAGCCGTGCCCGTAAGCGCCTGACCGCCGTACGGCGCGAGCCCGTCAACAAGGTCGAGCACCGACGCCTGCTGGAAACCTTCCTCGACGCCGCCCGGACAGGAAACGTCGGCGCCCTGGAGAAGCTCTTCGCCGCCGATGTCGTCAGCTCCTCAGACGGCGGCGGCGTCAGAGGATCGTCGACGTTCCCGGTGCCGGGCAGCGAGCGGGTGGCCAGGTTCGTGGCCGCGTTCTCGCCGCGGTTCTGGCCGGGCGCCACCGTCACGTGGGTCGAGATGAACGGCCTGCCGGGAGTGCTCGTCAGCCGGGACGGCAGTGACGTCGCCCTGCTTGCCATCGAGGCATCCACGGAAGGAATCCATCACCTGCTGTGGATGCTCAACCCAACCAAGATCGAGTCCTTCAGGCGGTCTCGTAGCCGCATTGTCACAACTGAGGGGGGCCGCCTTGTCTTAGCTGACGACGGGGGCGCAGCACAGCGTCCAGAAAGCCAGAAGGGGTGCCAACAATGAAGATCGTGGTGATCGGCGGGACCGGGCTCATCGGGTCGAAGCTGGTGAAGAAGCTGGGCGAGCACGGCCACGAGGCCGTGGCCGCGTCGCCGAACACCGGCGTCGACACGCTGACCGGCGAGGGGCTGGCCGAGGTGCTGAAGGGCGCCGAGGTCGTGATCGACGTGTCGAACTCGCCCTCGTTCGAGCGCGAGGCCGTCATGAAGTTCTTCCAGACCTCCACCGGCAACCTGCTGGCGGCCGAGGCGGCCGCGGGCGTGGGCCACCACGTGGCCGTGTCGATCGTTGGGACCGAGCGGATGCCGGAGAACGACTACTTCGCGGCGAAGATCGCCCAGGAGCAGCTGATCGAGAAGTCGGGCATCCCGTTCTCGCTGGTGCACTCCACCCAGTTCTTCGAGTTCGCCCGCGGCATCGCCGACGAGGGCACGGTCGACGGCAAGGTGCACGTCGCACCGGTGCTGTTCCAGCCGATCGCGGGCGATGACGTGGCCCAGGCGGTGGGCAGGACCGCGGTGGGGACGCCGCTGAACGGCCGGATCGAGATCGCCGGACCGAACCAGTGCAAGATGGACGAGTTCTTCCGCAAGGCGCTGGCTGCCTGGGGCGACACCCGCGAGGTCGTCACCGACCCGCAGGCGCGCTACTTCGGCAGCGTGCTCGGCGAGCGGTCGCTGGTGCCCGGTGAGGGCGCGCAGCTCGGCACCATCACCTACAAGGACTGGCTCGACCGGTCCGCCGCGAAGTAGGGCCGGGTGATGGGCGAGCCACGATCGACCGCGTGGCAGACGGCGCTGACCGTGCTGCAGGAGGCGCGGCCTCCGTTCATCCCTGAGGACGCGCACGCGATGACCGTGGTCATCGAGTACCCGCCCGGAGACCCGGGCGCGCCGCCGCACCGCCATCCTGGTCCCGCCTTCGGCGTTGTCCTGGAGGGCGAGATGCTGATGGAGCTGGAAGGGGAGCCGGAGCAGGTGATCCGCGCCGGCGAGGCGTTCTGGGAGCCGGGTGGCGACGTCATCCACTACCAGGACGGCAACAATCGCGACGATGTCCCGGTGCGGTTCACGGTCACCATGCTCTGCGAGCCGGGCAAGCCGATGTTCACGCTGGTGGAGGAGGCCGAGCTGGCCCAGCGCGAGGACCGCCGCGCGCCACGCCCGTCCTGACCCCCGCGGATCACCCCACGGCGTGACGGCACCGGTTGCCGTCACGCCGTCTGAACCCAGGATCGAACCAGGCAGCCGGCCCACGGGCCGGCTGTCCGATCCGCCATGCCGACAACCCGAGGTATGACACGAATGAACCACGAACGTCCGGTTAAGATCGGCACGCTCGACAGCCTGCGCGAGCACCTGCAGTGGGCGATCGAGCTGGAGCACGCGACCCTGCCGCCGTACCTGACGGTGCTGTACTCGCTGGATTCGGAGCGCAACCCCGCCGCTGTGGAGGTGGTGAGCGGCGTCTTCGTGGAGGAGATGCTGCATCTGGCGCTGGCGGCGAACCTGCTCAACGCCGTCGGCGGCACGCCGCGCCTGGACATGCCGGGGATGCTGCCGCCGCACCCGCGCAAGCTGCCGCACAGCGACCTGGAGGTGTCGCTGGTGCCGTTCGGCGCTGAAGCGCTGGAGATGTTCCTGCGCCTGGAACAGCCGGCGGCACCGGGCGCGCCGCCGGAGGGCGAGGGTTACGAGACGATCGGGCAGTTCTACGCGGCGATCGAGCAGGGGTTGCGCCACCTGTGCGACACGCTCGGCGAGAAGGAGGTCTTCTGCGGCGACCCGACCCGGCAGGTGAGCGGCGCTCACTTCCGTCACACTGCCGGCTCGCTGTTCGCCGTCGATGATCTGGAGTCCGCGCTCGGCGCGCTGAAAGAGATCGTCGAGCAGGGGGAAGGCAACGCCCGCGGCGAGGTCTGGGACGGCGACCAGGACGTCCTCCACCCCGAGCGGGACGAGGTCGCCCACTACTACCGCTTCCAGGAGCTCAAGCTCGGCCGCCGTTACCAGCGGGGCGACACCCCGAAGACCGGCCCGACCGGCGAGAAGGTCCGCGTCGATCCGGACGGCGTGCTCCCGATGACCCCCAACCCCCGGCCCGCCGCGCGGGGCAGTGCTGTGCGGGCGGCCCAGGATCTGTTCGACACCACCTACAGCACCCTGCTGGATCTGCTGGAGCAGGCATTCAACGGCGACCCGAAGCGGCTCACGGACGCCACCCGCACCATGTTCACGCTCAGGGCCCAGGCGCGGGCCCTGATGACGTTGCCCGGCGGCGCCGGTCCCACCTTCGCCTACGTGCCGCCCGAAGCACGCAGCTGATCCATCAGGCGTTTGAGGAAGACAGTGTCGACGTGCAGGAAGTCGCAGGCCAGGATTCCGGAGGCTTGCGAGGTGAGGAACTGTCGCTAGGTCGGTGATATCTGGCGTGGCGCTGGGCCGAGGCTGGCCGCGACGATCTCGCCGAGTCGGCGATTGCCCTTGCCGGTGGATCCGCCTGACCGCGAACGACACCGGATGAACCATCTGAAGGAAACGTACGTTTGTGGGGCATGAGATTACGAATGAGCCTGCTCGTGGCACTGTTGTCCCTGACTGCGGCCTGCGGAGGAGCGGAATCGGATATGTCGGCGACCCCGGCTGACGACGGGCCGGCGAAGCCGGTTGCATTGTGGGGTGCCGAAGGCGGGTTCGTGACCGCGACCATGAACGTGCTGCGTCCGCCGAGAGTGGTGTTGTACAGCGACGGCCTGGTGATCGTTGACGCGAGCAGGCAGCTGAAGCTCACCGCTGCCGAGACGGGCGAGACGGTCGCGTCGATGGAGACGTACCTGACCGGGCAACCGCCGACCGCGGAGCCCAGGCCGGGTGCGCCGATGGTGACGGACGTGCCGACCACCGTCCTCGGGGTACGGGGGAAGGACGGAAAGATGCTGGAGGTCCGGGCCCCGGCTCTGGACCAGGTCGCGGACTTCTACCCGAAGGAGCTCTCGGAGGCGAAGAAGCTGATGGACGGCTTGGCGACCCGGGCCGCCACCGCGGGCACCGACTACGTCGCCACTCGCGTTCGCATGGTCGCCGAAGGGGCCGCCTCGGCGGAGGGCAAGCCGGCGCCGTGGCCCGCAGGGGTCCCGGAGCCTTCGGGCACGGTGGACCCGATTTGGCACAAGGACATCGAGGGGGCGGCGGTGAGTGCGATCACCAAGGCGGTGCCTGCCGGGCAGGAGTACGGCCGGTCACTCTTCAAGACCGGTTCGGGGGCACTCTTCGTGCTCTCCTGGCGCTACCTGCTGCCTGACGAATAGCGAGGGCTGATGACCTGGTGCGGAGCAGGGTGCTTCGCCGCTGCTCCGCGGTCTGCTCTTCTCGGCGGTCAATCCGGGCGGCCGGTCGGTTCCAACATGGGCACGAGGAACTGCCGGGCCACCGCGGCCAGTTGCTCGTCGTCGTCGAGGTCGATGATCTGACTGGGGATCGCCAGGAAGGAGGCGGAGACCCGGACCATCAGTTCGGCCACGAGGTCGGCGTCCAAGTCGCTCGACACGTTGCCCGCGCGTTGCTCGTGGCGGAGCTGACCCGCGACGAACTGCCGCACGGTGGCGAGGGTCCGGCCCCCGTCGCTGATCATGGAGGGTACGACCAGGTCCGGTTCCGAGGTGATCAGGCCGCCGATCAACGGGTTACGGCGGATGGCGCGCAATGAACTTACAAAGCCGAGAACCGCCCGATCGGCGGCGGTATGAGCTTGTTCGATGTCGATGAGGAACTGGTCGAAATATCGGCGGAATTCTCGGCGTACCACGTGTTCGACCAGCGCGTCCTTCGTGGCGAACCGCCGGTAGACCGTGATCCGCGAAACCCCGGTCCTGCGGGCCACGTCCTCCATGGTCGACCGCCGGATACCCATGCGGCAGAACTGCTCATACGCCGCGTCGAGTATGCGCGCACGGGTCTCGTCCGTGTCGTCGACCTGTTCGACGGCATCGATGTACGCGCGCTCCAGCAGTGACTCCGAGTCCGACGGCGCCATGAGCCCGGACAGTGCAGATTCCACGATCACCTCCTGTGATTGATTCTGCCTCAATCCCTGACAATCGCTGTCACGGTCTTGTGATGTCCGACACTGTGTGCTGTATTGGTGATACTCAGATTCATCTCGTGTTTCATCGTATCAGCAATGCTCTCGGCCTCACGAGGAGAAGGGACGAAGGCATGGACAAACTCAGCAGGCGCGACATGCTCCGGGCGGGAGGGACGTTGGGCGCATTCGGTGCGCTGAGCATCGCGACCCCCGCGGAGGCGCGCGTGTGGACGTGGTCGCCCAGTGGCTCGGTGGTGGGCACAGGGGCAGGCCTCGACCCGCGGTGGGTATGGGATCCGGAGGCCGACACGCTGGTCGCCTCGCTGATCGACCGGGGCGAGGTGCCCAGGGTCAACACTCTGCTGCGGACCTGGACCAAGAACGGTCAGCCGTTGCCGGCCGGACTGCCGGCGGACCTGAAGGCCTTCATGGAGAAGGCCCGTCAGCTGCCGGCCTGGGCCGACAGAGGCAAGATCGCCGCCGCGGCCGACTTCAACAACAGGCGAGGGCTCTACACCGGCGTGCTGTACGGCTTCGCCAGCGGCATGATGAGCACGGTCATCCCCAAGGAGGCGCGGGCGGTCTACTACTCGCAGGGTGGTGCGGACATGAAGGACCGCATCTCCAAGACCGCCAAGCTCGGGTACGATATCGGGACTCGGAACGCCTACGACGCCGACGGCGAAATGATCGTGACCTGCGTCAAGACCCGGCTGGCGCATGCGGCCGTGCGCCATCTGCTGCCGAAGTCCCCGCACTGGCAGGGGGCCGCCGACGAGGACATTCCGATCAGCCAGGCGGACATGATGGTCACCTGGCACAGCCTGCCCACGACCGTCATGAAGAATCTGGTCGCGTGGAAGGTGCCGATGCCCGCCGCCGACTCCGCGGCCTTCCTGCACACGTGGCAGCTGGCCGCGTACATGCTCGGCATCAAGGAGGAGTACATCCCCGCCTCGTGGGCCGAGGCCAATTCCCAGGCCAAGCAGGTCCTGGACCCGGTGCTGGCCCCGACGCCCGAGGGCATCAAGCTGGCCAACATTCTCCTGGAGCTCGGCGCCACGATCGATGCCGGCCTCCTCACCAAGCGCGTACTCGGCTCGTTGACGCGCTTCATGCTCGGCGACGAGATCGCCGGGTGGCTGAGCATCCCCAGGTATCCGCTCTGGGACGGGCTTCTCAACACGTTCTGGGGACCCTTCATCGCCGTCCGCGAAGGCGTGCTCAAGGTGTTCCCGGGGGCGGACAGCACCTACTGGCTCTTCGATGAGGTCCTTCGCAAGGTACTCCTGGCCTACCTGTCCGGAGCGCAGAAGATCAGCATCGAGATTCCGTTGACCAACAACCCGAACTACCCGAACTCCTGAGCCGGATCCTCGGCCCGGAAGCGGAGGAAAGCCCCCGGCCCGCCGGGACACCATTGCGAATTCTCGGGCCCGGAATCCGGCAGAGTCCGGGCCCCGAGCCTTCCGCAGAGCCTCGGCGAGCTCTCGACCCAACCCGTTTCGTTTCCACGGCGAACACGACCGGTCCGGTCGGTGACTCGGCCCGGGTCCCGGGGGGCGGAAGGCCACGGTTTCCAGGTCAACTCACATCCTTGTTGAGATACAAGTAAACCTGATACGTATCATCGTATCATCGGCGTGCGGAACTCAGGAGGAGTCCGGCATGGCAGAGCTGAGCAGGCGCAAGATGCTGATCTCAGGTGGAGCCCTGGGGGCGCTCGGAGCGCTGGGGGTGGCGTTCCCGGCTCGGGCGACGCCCTGGACCTGGGCGTCGAGCGGTTCGATCGCGGGTGCCGGCGCCGGCACCGATCCGCGGTGGATATGGGACGAGGAGGCCGACCCGCTGGTCGCCTCGCTGATCGATCGAGGCGCCGTCCCCGAGGTCAACCGCCTGCTGTGGAATTGGACCCGCAACGACCAGCCCCTGCCCGCGGGGCTGCCGGCGGACCTGCGGGACTTCATGGAGAGAGCCCGCCAGCTGCCGTCATGGGCGAACCAGGGCAAGCTGAACACCGCAGCCGAGTTCAACAAGTCCAGAGGGCTGTACCTCAACCTGCTCAACGGCGTGGGTGGCGGCATGCTGAGCACCGCCATTCCCAAAGAGGCCCTCTCGGTCTACTACTCCAAGGGGGGCGCGGACATGGAGGACCGCGTCGCCAAGACGAGCATCCTGGGATTCGCCGTCGGCGCCCTGAACGCGTACCGGCCCGACGGCTCCTGCGTGGTCGAGGCGGTGAAGACCCGGCTGGTGCACGCGGCGGTACGACACCTGCTGCAGCAGTCCCCCCACTGGACCGGCGACATCCCGATCAGCCAGGAGGACATGCTGGTCACCTGGCACACCTTGCCAACCTTCGCCATGCGCAAGATGCTCGAATGGAAGGTCCCGATCAGCGCCGCCCACTCCGAGGCGTACCTGCATGTGTGGCAGGTGACCGCGCACATGCTCGGCATCAAGGACGAGTACATCCCCGCCACCTGGGCCGCGGCCAACGCCCAGTCGGACCAGATCCTGCCCCGGAACATGGGGCCGACGCCCGAGGGCGTGGAGCTGACCGACATCCTGCTGGGCCAGCTCGCCGAGCAGACCAGTCCCGCCAGCATCAGCCGGCCGCTGTGCAACGCGCTCGCCCGGTACCTGGTCGGCGACCAGGTGGCCGGCTGGGACGGCATCGAACGCGAGCCGGTGTGGGACCTGCTGATCCCCACCATCTGGCCGAAGCTGGTGAGATTCCGCGAGGGCCTCATCCCGCTGCCGCTGGTACCCGAGACCGCCTGGGTCCTCGACGAAGCCGTGCGAAAGTACATCCTGTTCTATCTCACCAAGGCCAAGGAGACCAAGATCGAGATCCCCACGACCAACCGTCCGGGTTTGAGCTGAATGATGATGGGATCGAATGGCGGCGGGCCGGACGAGGGCATCGGGCGGCGCCGGTTCCTCGGGTACGTGGTGGCGGCTCCGACCCTGGTGGTCGCCACCGAACTCAACCTGACGCCGACGTCCGACGTCGGGCTGCCCTCACCGGAACTCACGGAACTGCTCGACCTCAACGACATGATGACCGCGGCGGCGCTGCCGACCTCGGGTCTGATCTCGGTCGAGGTCAACCAGGACGGCACGGTGTCGTTCGCGTTGCCGCGGGCCGAGGTGGGGCAGGGCATCACCACCTCGACGGCCATGCTGATCGCCGAGGAGATGGCCGTACCGCTGGAACGGGTGCGTGTCACACTGGCCGACGCTCGGCCGGAGCTGGTGTTCAACCAGCTCACCGGCGGGTCGAACACCACCATCGCCACCTATGTTCCGATCCGGGTCGCCGCCGCCATCGCCCGGAACCGGTTGCTGGCGACCGCGGCGACCGAACTCGGTTCCGCGGTCACCGACCTGACGCTGAAGGCCGGGGTGATCACCAATCGCTCCGGCCGCAGTGTCGACATCGGTGCGCTCGCCGAGAAGGCCGCGAGCACGCGTACCCAGCAGGTGTCGGTGGAGCTCACCTCACGCGAGAACTTCACCGTCATCGGCAGACCGCACAACCGGATCGACGCGCTGGACGCGGTGACCGGGCGCAAGAAGTTCGCGATGGACCTCGACGTCCCGGACGCGAAGCCGACGATGGTGTGCCGTCCGCCGACCATCAACGGCAAGGTCGGCTCGGTGGCCAACCTCGCCGAGGTCCGCGCCATGCCGGGTGTCACCGATGTGGTGACGATCTCCACCGGGGTGGCGGTGCGCGCCAGAACCTTCGGCCAGTGCATCGACGCCGTACGCGCCCTGCGGGTCTCCTGGAAATCCGGTACCGCGGAAGGAACGTCCGACGAGACCGTACTCCGGAAACTGGAGGCCGCGGAGCTACCGCTCGGGCTCAAGCCGCTGACTCCGACCGTCGAAGGCAAGTTCACCTTCTACTTCCGCAGCAACAGCGCGCTGGAACCCAACTGTGCGATCGCCGACGTGCGGGCCGGCCGCGCCGAGATCTGGTCGGCGTTGAAATCGCCGCTCACCGCCAAGCAGACCATCGCCGCCAAGCTGGGGCTGCCGGTCGGCAGCGTTACCGTACACGTCACCGAAGGCGGTGGTTCCTTCGGGCGCAAGCTGTTCTTCGACGCCGCACTGGAAGCCGCCGAGGTGTCCCAGAAGATCGGCAAACCCGTCAAGCTCATGTGGCACCGGGCCGACGACTCCCGCCAGGGCCGTACCCACCCGATGGCCACCTCGCGGGTACGCGCCGCCTACCTCGGCAACACCGTGCTGAGCTACAAGCAGCGGCACACCAGCGTCTCCACGGACCTCGGACACGGACTCGGTGAGATCATCACCGCCATGGCCGCGAGGCTTCCGGTGGGCGACATCGGCTTCTCCCAGACGTTCTTCCATCTCAGTCAGGCGATGTCCTACAACTTCGGCGCCAGCAGCCAGTTGCTCAACGAAACCGACAAGAGCTTCAACACCGGCAGCATGCGCAACGTCTACTCACCCGACGTCACCTGTGCCCGGGAGCTCATCGTCGACCAGCTCGCCGCGAAGATGGGCAAGGACCCCTACCGGTTCCGGCACGATTTTCTCCGCGACGACCGCTCCCGGGCGGTGCTGGCGAAGGTGGCCGAGGTCGGCGCCTGGGGGCGGTCGATGCAGGCCGGCACCGCGCAGGGCATCGCGTTCCACGCCGAGTACAAGGCCGTCAGCGCCGTGCTGGTGGAGATCGACTGCCGGCCGGAAACCGTCAACCGCCCCATCCGCGACGGCGTGGCCGGACCGCGCGTCACCAAGATGGTGATCGCGGTGGACGTCGGCCTCGCCGTCAACCCGCGAGGTCTGGAAGCGCAGATGATGGGCTGCGCCATGGACGGCATCGCGCTGGCCCTGACCTCCAGCCTGCACCTGCGCGACGGGTACTTCCTCGAAGCGAGCTGGGACAACTACTTCTACACCCGGCAGTGGAACACCCCGCCCGAACTCCGGATCATCGTCATGCCCAGCACCTCCGAGGAGCCCGGCGGCGCCGGGGAGCTGGGCGTCGCCGCGTCGCTGGCCGCGGTCGCCTGCGCGTACGGTCGCGCGACCGGAACGATGCCCACCAGCTTCCCGATCAACCACGGCACGCTCTCCTTCACTCCCAAACCGACCGTCCCCCCCATTCCCCCCTCCCCGACCGACGGCCTGAACCACGCCCGCTGAAACAAGGAGACCTGAGTGCCTCAGCACACTTTCCGCGTCAACGGTGAGCAGGTCACCGTTGACGTCGACGGCGACGTGCGCCTGCTGTGGGTGCTGCGCGACATTCTCGGCATCACCGGGCCGAAGTACGGCTGCGGCATCAACGTCTGCAAAGCGTGCACCAGCCACATCAACGGCAAAGCGGTCAACCCCTGCGCGATCCCCGTCGCGGACCTCCAGCCGACCGACGAGGTCACGACCATCGAAGGGCTTCCGGCCACGGTCGGCAAGGAGCTGCACCCCATGCAGCAGGCGTGGCTGGACCGCGACGTCGCCCAGTGCGGCTACTGCCAGCCCGGCCAGATCATGGCCGCCGTGGCACTGGTCCGCCGGGCCAAGGCCGAAGGCCGCGGAATCACCGACGCCGACCTCGACGGCCTCCGCAACATCTGCCGCTGCGGCACCTACTCCCGTATCCGCGAAGCCATCAAAGCCGGCGCCGAGAACATGTGAGGCACATGCGTGCCCGGGGACCCCGGGCACGGCTGTATGTCATGCTGGGTCCTCGCTCCGGCCTGAAAGGCGAACGGCTACGCGAACGCGACGACGGCATACCTCTCGTCCTGGATGGTCCGTCCCCACAGGGTGGGATCAGGCAGTGGCTCGACGCGAGCGGCCTTGACCAGTGGCCGCAGCGCCGCCAGGAGACGCTCCGCCTCGACCCCGCCCATCCACGGCATCGGCTCCGGCCTCCCCTCGTGGGACTGGTCCTCACCCGGTTCGGCCGAGGCCCAGCGCCCCTCGATGAGGACCAAACGCCCGCCGGCACGCAGCAGGCCGATCCACCGGCGCAACGCCTCCTGCGGATCGGGCAGGGTCCACAACAGGTGACGGGAGAGGATCACGTCGAAAGACGTCCCGGCTCGCGTGGGCGGGTTACTCGCGTCACCCACCATCATCGCGGCATCGAAGCCGGCCGCCGTGAGCTTGCGCCGGGCCTGCTCGATCATCAGCGGGGCCAGATCCACCCCGACCGGCCGGTGGCCCTGCTCGGCGAGCACCAGGGACAACGAGCCGGTGCCGCATCCCAGGTCCAAGACGTCGGCGGGCGAGGCGGGCATCCAGGAGCGCAGGCGGTTTGCCCAGGCGGTCTTGACGGCGGGGTCGCGAAGGCCGTGGTCGGCCTCCTCGTCGAAGGAGGCGGCGAAGGCATCCCAGAAAGACGCGATTGAAGCACTGTTCTCGGGCATCGACGGATCATGCCACCCGCCCCCGACGAAACCCGGGCTGTTCCAGAGGCCAGGGCCGAAGCGTTGGTGCCGGATGCGGTATCCGCCCCGCGCAGCCGCCGGGGACGCCGCTACCGGCTCGGCCCGCTGCCGGCGTTATCCCTGCTCGCTGTGCTCGGTGGAGCAACATCTCTGACAAAGATCACACAGGTCATGCCGGATGCCGTCACCCCGATCGGCGGGCTCGCGCTGGACGACCTTCATGCCCTGTCGCGGCAACGGCTCCCTCGGTGGCGCGAGGATGAACAGGCCCTTCCACGGGGGAATACCTGTCAACAAGTGGGCCTGCGGCTTAGCCTGAAACTGCGACATCACCAGGGAAGGGCGGGGCCCATGGACGACGGTTGCACCATCGGAAACCGGCTCAGGAAGATCCGCGACGACCGATCCTGGACACAGGAGGAGCTTGCCGAACGGGCCGGTGTCAGCAGGGACATCATCGCGAAGCTGGAGCAGGGGCGCCGTGAGTCGGCGCGGCTCACCACCCTGATGAAGTTGGCGAACGCCCTCGATGTGGACCTGTCGGCGCTGACCGGCAAGCGCGACCGGATGGGCGGCGAACGCGACGGCGCCAGCGTCCTGAAGTTGCGGGACGCCCTGCTGTCGGCGTCTCTGCTGCCAGGGGCGGACGACGGCCACGACGGTGAGCCGACATCACCGGCGGACGTGCGGGCCGCAGTGGATAACGCGTGCCGCCGCTACTGGGCCGGTGACTTCCCCGCCCTGGTCGCTCGGCTTCCCGGGTTGATCGCCGAGGCGCGGCTGTCCCACGCGGCGTACGGCGCGGCTGCCGTCTACCCGCTGGCCATGGCCTATGACCTGGCGGCCAGCGTGATGGTGCATCTCGGCCGGGACGACCTGGCGGCGATCGGCGCGGAGCGGGCCATCACCGTCGCGCACGGTGGCGATGACGAACTGCTGTGGGTGACCTTGCACGCCACGTATGCGTGGGTGCTGCTGCACCAGGCCCGCACCCGGGAAGCCGAGGAACTCGCAGCCGGTATGGCGGCTCGGATCGAGCCGTCGTTCTCCGCTCCGGCCGCCCATGTGGCCGCGTGGGGCAACCTGCTGATGACCGCGCTGGCCCCGGCGGCGGCGGGCGGTAGGGAGGTGGAGGACTACATCGCGATGGCCTCCGCTGGCGCCGAACGGCTCGGTAAGCGGACGCCGATCTACAACACCGCGTTCGGCCCTGCCACGGTGGCGATGCAGGCCACCCATGCCTACACCGTACGGCGGGAGCCGGACAAGGCGCTGAACGCGGCCAACCGCGTCCGGTCCGGCGACCTTTTGGGCATTTCCTACGGTCGTCACCTGCTCGATGTCGCCCAAGCGCATCTGGATGCCCGGCAGCGGCAGGTGGCCATCGAGCGGTTGCAGGAGGCTCATACGCTGTCGCCGGTATGGTTCCGGCATCAGGGCGTCGCCCGTTCCCTGGTGGCCGAGATCCGGGAACAGGAGACGCGCCCGTCGCCCTCCGTCCGGTCGCTGGTGCGTTCCCTTGACTTGGGCCGGTAGGACAGAGCATCCACCCTCGGTGGCCATAGTCGGGAGCAGGAGATGCATCTGTCGCTCACGGTCCGGTCGCTGGTGCCTTCCCTCGGCTTGAGCCAGTAGGACGGGGCGTCCTCCCTCGCTGGCAGAAGGACGGGGGTGTGGGACATCGCGTCCCTGATGATCCATCCCGCGTAATATCACTATCGGTACATGGTTCATTACCGAGCGGATGGGCGGCGTGGCCTCTACGGCTTCCCTGAACCGCAGCATGCCTCCAGCACTCTCGCCAATGCGGTGCAACTGCTTCGTCAGGCCCTCCACGGTCGCGGTGTGGCGACGCTGGACGGTGACGTCATGAGAACGGCCGGTGGCCATTACGTTCTGAGCCTCGCTTTCGGCCTGCTGATTTGGAGCGTTCCAAAAATGTTCCGCTGGTTCAACACCGGGCGTATGGTCCTGCACCCCTCGGCCGACCCCGCAGGTGCCGCAGACCTGCTGGTGGGGCTGTTCGAGCGGCAACCGTGGCTGCGGTATCGGCGGGAGTACCTGGAGGCGCTCATGGAACCCGCCGGGGCATCGCCCATCTGACCTTTCAGCTCTGGCGGGCTCCGCGTCGGCCGCGGCCTACGCCCCGACACAGCCCGGCCCCGGACGCCTGCCAGAGGCGGCCCCGGGACGATCACCGGCTTCCGACGCCGGAAGATCCCGGGGCCGCTCATCTCCTTCACCCGCTCTCAGCACACGAGAGGACGTACGCCATGATTCCGCCACCGGGCACCCCGGCGAGCGACCGGCTCCGACAGGCCACGCAGTGGGGGCTTGCCACCGCGGCCCTTCAACGGCTGCGGGCCAGGCTCGCCGACCACGAGATCTTCCCCGAACTCGTCCGGGAAGGCGGACAGCCCCGCCTGCTGCTGGGCGAGACGCTGACCGTGTGGACCGGCTACAGCGGCGAGGTCATCTACTGGGGACCCGACCTGGGTGCTCCCGCCGCGAACGCCCCGGCCTTCGACCTGGCCGACGTCGCCCGCCGGATCGCCGAACTGGTCTACGCCGCCCTGACCCTCTGATCGCGTGGCGGCACGTGGAGCCGGACCTCAGCGCGCCGTCACGACCCATCCCGTACACGGTGGCGCGACGTCGCACACCCGGGCCGTACGGGAGAGACGACCGGACCTCCACCCGACACAGCCGACCGGGAGGCGGCCGGGCACGACCCCCGTGACCACGGGAGACGCCGACTTTCATCCCACAGGGGGGTGAAAGAGGAGGGCGGCGCTCTCGTGGTCACGGGAACCACCGCTTCGTCCTCCGCAGGAAGGAATCACGATGGCAGCGCACGTCCCCGAGCTCGCTCCGGTCCACTTCCTGGAACTGGAGATCACCGGCCGCTGCCAGCTCCGATGCGGTCACTGCTACGCCGACTCCGGCCCCACCGGATCCCACGGCACCATGACGACCGGCGACTGGGAGGACCTGCTCGCCTGCGCCCCCGCCGCCGGGATCGCCACCGTGCAGTTCATCGGCGGCGAGCCGACGCGGCACCCCGACTTCGAGCGCCTGCTGACGCACGCCCTCGCCCAGGCCCTGAAGGTCCAGGTGTTCTCCAACCTCTACCGGGTCACCGACCGGCTGTGGGACCTGCTCGACCACCCCGGCGTCACGCTGGCCACCTCGTACTACTCCGACGACCCCGGCGAGCACGACCGCATCACCGGCCGTGGCGGCTCCCACGCCCGGACCCTCGCCAACATCCGGCAGGCCGTGCGGCGCGGCATCCCGCTCAAGGTCGCCATCGTCCGGCTCTCCGACGGCCAGCGCGCCGAGCAGGCGTACGCGCAGATGCAGGCCCTGGGCGTCCACCGCCTCGGCCCGATCGACCGGATGCGCGGCGTCGGCCGTGGCGCCGCCACCATCGGCACGGGCGTCCGGGAGCTGTGCGGCCAGTGCGGCAACGGCCGCGCCGCCGTCGCCTCCGACGGGGAGGTGTGGATGTGTGTCATGTCCCGGTTCCTGGGGTCCGCGGGCAACGTCAGGACCACCCCGCTCGCGGAGATCCTCACCGGACGGGCATGGCAGGACCTCCTCATCCGGGTACCGCGCCGCAACGGCGCGATGGCCTGCAACCCGAGTTCGGACGGGAACGACTGCGCACCGGCGGAAACCGTCTGCGAGGGCGACGCCCTCATCCTGCCGACACGGTGGGAGTGGCTGATCCCTCTCGCTGGAATCGGCTGATGACGTCCCTGCCTCCGGAGCGGAGGAGGAGACTGACCGTCATGGACTGGCTCCTTCACGCGCGGCGGCTCGCCGGCCGCGTCACCCACCCGGGGTCGCGGTGGCGCGACGCCGTCGCCTCCACCCCCCGCCACCGGTTCGTGCCTGCCTGGTGGACCTGGAGCGACGGTCACTGGGAGCTCCGGCACGGTCCGGCCGACGAGGAGGCATGGCTGGAGGCCGCCTACCGGGATCGCACCCTCGTCACCAGGATCGGCACGTTCCACGCCGACCAGGCCGAGGCTCACGACGAGCCGACGGGGCGGCCCACCTCCTCGTCCACGCTGCCGGGTCTGGTGGTGCAGATGTACCGGCACGCCCGCATCGGCGATGAGGACACCGTCCTCGACGTCGGTACCGGCTCCGGCTACGGCACCGCCCTGCTGTGCCACCGGTTCGGTGCGGGCCGGGTGACCAGCATCGACGTGGACGCCTACGTGACCTCCGCCGCTTCGGAGCGGCTGACCGCCATCGGCCATACCCCGCGCGTCTCGCCGGTGGACGCCACCGGCGAGATCCCCGGGACGTTCGACCGGATCGTGACGATGGTGTCGGTACGGCCCATCCCCATCTCCTGGCTGAGCGCGCTCAACCCCGGAGGCCGCCTGACGACGACCATCGCCGGCACCTCCCTCATCGTGTCGGCCACCAAGACCGACGACGGTGGCGCCGCCGGGCAGGTGGAGCGGGACTGGGCGATGTTCATGAAGACCAGGACCGGCGCCGACTACCCGCCCGGTCTGGCCGGTCTGATGGAGACCGCGCACGTGGCGGATGGCGAGGACGTCTCGACCGGCCGGTATCCCGTGATCGACATCGAGGAGAACGCCTGGGAACTGCGCTCCATGCTGGAGATCATGGCCCCCGGCATCGAACACGACTACCGCGAGAACGGCGACACCCGGATCGCGCTCATGATGCACGAGGACGGATCCTGGGCACGCGCCGAGCAGACCGGCCGCGAACCCCCGACCGTGCATCAGGGCGGACCGCGACGTCTGTGGGACGTGCTCGACGAGGCCCGCGACCACTGGCTGTGGGAGGGGTCGCTACCGCTGTACGGTGCGGTCGTCCGTATCAGCCCCGACGGGACGATCCACCTGCGGCGCGGCCGATGGAAGGCCACCATCGCCTGACCTTGGAAAGCACGCATCACCCCGCCCTTTTCCAGGGGGGCAGGTGATTTCATACGCCCGCTCATACCTGGCTCCGAGTGCGTGCCGGCCGCCTTCACGCGACGTCTACGCGGTCACCCGCGCCCACCGTCGTGAAGGCGGCCGTACGGATCACGCTCGCCGCCGCTGGGGGACAGCGGCGGCGAGCGGGCTCCGGTGGTTCACGTGGTACGAGGAGTCGGACCTTGGGCGCGTTGTGATCAGACGCGGTTCCACCGTTGGTTGGCGGCGCCGTTGCACGACCAGATCTGGGTCTTGGCGCCGTTGGCCGTGGAGTTGCCGACGACGTCCAGGCACTTGTTCGCGCCGACGGCGGTGATGCTCCCGTCGGTGTTGAGGCGCCACTTCTGGTTGTTCTGGCCGTTGCAGTCCCAGATGATGACGGTGGTGCCGTCGGCGGTGCCGGCGTTGTTGACGTCCAGGCACTTGTTGCCGTAGACCCGCAGCTCACCGGCGGCCGTGGAGGTCCACTGCTGGTTGCTCTGGCCGTTGCAGTCCCAGATCCCCACCTGGGTCCCGTTGGTCTGGGAGACGCCGGTCACGTCGAGGCATCTGCCCGAGCCCGCCCCCTGGATCCGGGTCGTGGACGGGGAGGGCGTGCCGCCACTGACCCGGAACACGACGGTGCCGTGGGCCGGAACGCTTGCCGAGATGGCGCCGGTGGTCGTGGTGACGGCGTTCGTCCAGGCGTCGCGCAGGTTGAAGGAGTTGCCGGACAGGCCGATCGCGGAGGCGGTGGTGCTGATCGTGGTGGTGCTGCCGCCCTGGTTGAACAGCGCGACCGCGACGTCGCCGTTGCCCAGCCGTTTGGCCAGGATGCGGCGGGTTCCGTCGTTACTGACCTGGGTGGCCTGAAGGCCGAGCGGGTCCTGGTTGATGGCGATCAGCTGCTGGTTCTTCATGATCGTGGCGGTCGCGTTGTCCATGTTGCGCACGTCGTTACCGGCGATCAAGGGCGCGGCCATGACGGCCCAGAGGGCGAAGTGGCTGCGCATCTCGGTGTCGTTCATGCCGCCCCGGCCGACCACCATCATGTCCGGGTCGTTGAACTGCCCCGGCCCGGCGTAGCCGGCGAGGGGGACGTTGACGTTGACGATGTTCTGGATGCCCATCGGGTAGCCGTTGGTCTGACCCGTGTTCCAGGCGTTGGTGATGTCCTCGGTCGTGCGCCAGATGTTGGCGACGTCGCCCCAGTTGCGCTGCGGGCCGGTCTTGGAGTGGATGCTGTTGGAGTTGATGCTGTAGAGGATCGGCCGCCCGGTCGCGGCCAGGGCGTCCCGCATCTTGGCGAAGGTGCGCACCTGGTCGTCGATGGTGCCGGTGGGTGAGCACCAGTCGTACTTGAGATAGTCGACGCCCCAGGCGGCGAACTGCCGGGCGTCCTGGACCTCGTGGTTGAGGCTGCCGGTCGCGCCCGGGTAGGAGTTGAAGTACTGGGCGCAGGTCTTGTCGAGGGGGGCCTGGTAGAGGCCGAACTTCAGGCCCCTGGCGTGCAGGTAGTCGCCGAGCGCCTTCATCCCGCTCGGGAAGCGCGACGGGTTGGCCTGGAGGTTGCCCGCCGAGTCGCGGTTGGGGTCGAACCAGCAGTCGTCGACGACGACGTACTGGTATCCCAGATCGCGCATGCCGTTGCTGACCAGGGCGTCGGCCGTCTGCCTGATCAGCGTCTCGTTGATGTTGCAGCCGAAGGTGTTCCAGGTGTTCCACCCCATCGGCGGGGTGCGGCCCACGCCGTTATTCAACGCCTGCGCCGGGGTGGCCGAGGTGACCGCCGTCAGGGTCAGCATCACGGTGACGGCGGAGGTCAGCAACGCGCGTATTCGTTTCCTTCTCATTGACAACGCTCCTCGGTGGACAGGGGATCGACGATCGGGCCCCCGGCGTGGGCTGACGCCCCGCACCGGAGGCCCGATCGCCACTCGGTCGAATGCGCGCCACGGTCACGGACTGACGCAGGTGGCCGCCGGGGTGGCCGGTGCGCCGTTGCTGAGGAAGCCGAAGGTCGTGCTCGCGCCGGCGCCGAGCGAGCCGTTCCATGTCTCGTTGCGTACCGTCACGGTCGAGCCGGAGCCGGACCGGACGCCTCCCCAGATCTGGGTGACGGTCTGCGAGCCGGGCCAGGTCCAGTTGACGGTCCAGCCGTTGATCGCGGAGTTGCCCGCGAGCACGGTGACCTCACCCTGGAAGCCGCCCTGCCACGAATTGGTCACCCGGATGGTCGCGGCGCACGCCCCCGTGACCGGTCCCGACGGAGTCGGGGTCGGGGTGGGGGTGGGGGTCGGAGTGGGGGTCGGGGTCGACTGGAACTGGCTGAAGAACTGCCACGTCTCTCCCGGCAGCCATGTCCTGGAACCGCTGTCGCCGGGTGCCCCGTCCTGCGGGGCGGCGATGTGCCCCTCGTCGAAGGCGGCCCAGACGACCGGACGGCCGCCCGCGCAGCCCGCGTAAGTGGTGCTCCGGTGCGTCAGGCTGCCCTGGCCGGGCTCGGGCGGGTTCTGGGCGGTGCAGCCGTTGTTCCGGACGAACCTGTCTCGCATCGACCGCCCGCCGGAGATGTTCAGCACGCCGTCCCGCAGGCCGTGCGCCGCGAAGTAGGCGATCGGCTGGGTGCCGCCGGCGCATCCGCTGAGCTGTCCGCCGGAGTAGACCGCGACGGCGCGGAAGACGTCGGCCCTCGCGCAGGCGAGCGCGTAGCTCATGGCGCCGCCGTAGCTGAAACCGAGGGCGAAACGCTGCGTCGTCTCGACGCAGAGGTCGGCCTCGATCCGCCGGATCATGTCGTCGACGAAGGTCACGTCCTCGCCGCCGCTGTTGGCCCAGCCGTTGTTGAAGCCCTGCGGCGCGACGAAGATCGCACTTTCGCCGGCCAGCCGCTGGAGCCCGTAGTAGGACCAGACGTCGCGCTGCACGGTCTGGCCGGTGGCGACGTCGGTGGCGGTGCCGCCCAGCCAGTGGAAGCCGAAGATCAGCCGGTACGGCCGCCGGTTGTCGTAGCCGGTGGGGATCCTCAGGATGTAGCTGCGGTTCTTGCCGCTGCTCTGGATCGTGTTGGTGCCGTTCTGGAGTGTCGGCGTCCTGCCGCACCCGGCGGTCGCCGCGAGGGCGCTGCTCGACGTGCTCGCGCCCGCACTGTGACTTATCGCCACGGTACCCATGGAGAGGACGAGAAGCGCCGCGGCCGTGATGGCGGTGAGCAGGGATCTGTGCCTGGACATGGGATGACTCCTTTCTGTCCGGTCATTGGAAGGAGGCGTCGTCGATGTAGAGGCCGTCGGTTCCGGCGGCCGTCTCGACGTAGAAGGAGGCGTTGGTCAGCGTGCCGGTCCACGAGACGGTCGCGGTGCCGGTGAGCTGGGTCCAGCCGTTCGTGTTCACCGTTTGCGCCGGGGTGAGCTGGAGGTAGTTCGTCGTGCCGTCGGCGGTGAGCGTAAGGGTCGCCTTCGCGCTGGGAGTGCCGCTCTGTGAGCGCACCCAGACGCTCGTGGTGTAGCTCTTGCCGTTGGTCAGGGCCGACGTCACGTTCTGGTGGGGGCCCTGCCAGGCGGCCGTACGGCCGGAGTTGAGCAGGGACCGGCTGCCGGCGTGAGCAACATCGGTGGCGGAGGACAGGGTGCCGCCGGAGCTGGTCCAGCCCGCAGTGCCGTTCTCCATGGTGCCGTTGGTCAGCAGGTTCCCGCCGCTGCCGCCGCTCGGGGTGAACTGCCACCAGTTGAGGTTGAGCAGGTAGCCGCTGCCGCCGGTGAAGCGGAGATACAGGTCGCGGGTTCCGGTGGCTCCGCTGACGGGGCAGGTGACGGTGGTCCAGTTCTGCCACCCGCCGGTCCCCGGGACGGCGCAGGTGCCGACGAGCGTGCCGGTGGCGCTGCCCAGGCGGAGTTCGATGCTGCCGCCGCTCGACCCCGAGGCCACCCGGGCGGTGAAGGACGACGCCCCGGTGCCGAAGCCGACGCCCTTGACCTTGATGTTGTCGCCGTTCTCGATGAAGCCGACGTTCATGCCGCCCTCGGTGGAGGCTTCGGTCTCGACCCCCGATGCCCAGGCGATGGTCTCGGCCTCCTGGCGTACGAACGGGTTCAGCGTTCCCAGCTGCGGGGGGCCGGCGGTGGTCATGTTGATGGTGGGGAAGGTGCCGTCGGCGTTGTAGGTGAACTTCTCCACGGCCACCGACCTGGTGAAACCGCCCCCGCCCGGCAGGGCGCCGTTGTGGTAGAAGAAGTACGACCCGCCGTTGAAGTCGGCGATTCCGGCGTGGTTGGTGAAACTGCCGCCCTGGCGGGGCATGATCGTCCCCCGGTAGGTCCACGGCCCGGTGGCGCTGGGAGCCGTCGAGTAGGCGATGAACTCCGAGCAGCACTCCGCGGCGAACACGTTGTAGTAGAGGCCGTTGCGCTTGAAGATCCAGGGCCCCTCTTCGTAGAGGGTGGGACGGCTCGTGTTGCCGCCGCGCGCGCCGAATCCCGCGGCGGTCAGCGGGATCTGGGTCGGGCTGCCGGAGAAGGAGATCATGTCTGTGTTCAGCCGGACGTACCAGAGGTTGGGGTTGCCCCAGTACAGGTAGGCCTGACCGTTGTCGTCGATGAAGACCGTGGGGTCGATCTCGCCGTTCCTCACCAGCGGACGTCCGATGGCGTCGCGGAACGGCCCGGTCGGGCTGTCGGCGACCGCGACGCCGATGGCCATCGAACCGGAGGCGCGGTCCCGGACCGGCACGTACCAGTAGAACCTGCCGTTGCGATAGGCGACCTGGCCCGCCCACGCGTTGGCGTCGGCCCAGGCGAAGGTGGCCAGGTTCATCGGGGAGCCGTGGTCGGTCCAGTTCGCCATGTCCGACGACGAGTACACCCGCCACTCGCGCATGGTGAAGTACGTCGAGCCGTCCTCGTCGTGACCGGTGTAGAGGTAGACGCGGCCGTTGTGGACGAGCGGCGCCGGGTCGGCGGTGTAGACGGTCTGGACGATCGGGTTGTCGGCCCTGGCCGACAACGGGAACAGCATTGCCGTTAGAAGCAGGCCCACGGTGCACAGGACCGTGCGCAGAGCAGGTCTCACCTGTTGTCTCCCTTAGAGACGTGATGACGGGGGCGTGGTCCCGGGGCGGTGGGCGCTACCTCCCTCCGCGCCCGGGACCGGTTCAGGAGATGATCTGGGCTCTCCGCGTGACCCGGGCGGGCTCGGCCTGCGCCGAGCCCGCCGCTTTGGATCCACCCGGTCCTGATCGCATGCCGTGACGACGCTCACCCGATTCGGCATGCGCCTTTGCCGCGAACATCAGGAACACCCGAGCCGGACCCGGGTCACGCCGTCAGCGCTGCAGTGTCAGCAGGCCCGGCCGGTAGGGCAGGAGGCCGTAGTCGCCGCCGGAGTTGGGGCTGCGTCCCTGGTAGAGCAACTGCAGGTTGCAGGGGTCGACGGTCATGGTCTGGTCGGCGCTGGTGCGGATCAGTTCGCCGTGGCTGATGTCGTTGGTCCAGGTGGCGCCGCTGTTGGCCTTGCCGGCGAAGGGGTTGCTCTCGGTCGCGGCCTGTGGTGTCCAGGTACCGTTCAGACTGGTGGCCGTGAAGGAACGGAAGTAGCGGCCCTGCGAGCCGATCGCCTCGACGATCATGAGGTAGCGGTTCTCGTTCTGGATCTTGTAGACCTGGACGGCTTCGAACAGGTTGTTCGTCGTGTCGCTCATGATCACGGTCGAGTTCGAGCCGAAGCTGCCGGGGAAGTTGCCGATGGGCATGCTGGCCCGGTAGATCTTGCCGTTGTCGCCGGCGAAGAACAGGTACATGTTCGTGCCGTCACCGATGACCGCCTGGTCGATGGGGCCCGTTCCGGAGCCGGTGATGCTTCCGGAGAAGAGCGTCTGCGGTGCCGACCAGCCGTTCGGGTTGGTGGGGTCGGTGGAGGTGCGGTAGGAGAAGGCAGGGCCGCCCCACTGGTAGGCGAGCACCCAGATGTTCTTGGGGGCGAAGTAGAACAGGCTGGGGGCGACGGTGGCGGAGTTCATCGCGTTCTGGCTGGCCGAGGCCATCTCCGACCAGTTGGTGAACAGGCCGAAGTTCATCGAACCCCAGCTCGACCCGTTGTCGTGCGTCGTGGCGTAGACGAGTTGCCTGCCGTTGTAGGGGGCGACGGTGAAGTCCTTGAGCGAGACCCACCCGGACCTCGGGTTCGCCAGCGAGCCGGTCGACGTCCAGCGGTACGTCGACGGAAGAGCGCAGGTGCCGGTCGGGGTCGGCGTCGGGGTCGGGTTCGGCCCGCTGCCGACCTGGACGAGTTGCCACTGCTGGTTGTTGCCGCCCCAGTCGTCGTACTGGACGATGTTGGCGCCGTCGGCGGTGGAGGCGCCCTGGACCTCCAGGGCCTTGTTGCTGTGGCGGCTGATCAGGCGGACGTAGCCGCCCGCGGAGTCGGCCAGGCGCCACTGCTGGTTGGTGCCGTTGAGGTCGGCCCACTGCACGATGGCGCCGCCGTTGGCGGTGGAGAAGTTGTGGACGTCGAGGACCTTGCCGGAGTGGCGGGACTTCAGGCGGTAGTAGCCGCCGCCGGAGTCGACGAACTGCCACTGCTGCTGGTTGCCGTTGTTGCGGGTCCACTGGGTGATGCGGGCGCCGTCGTTGGTGGCCAGGTTGTAGACGTCCAGGGCCTTGCCGCTGTTGCGGTTGACCAGGACGTACCAGGCGCCGGTGTCGACCGTCGCCGCGTTCGCGGATTGGACGGCCACGAAGAGGCTCATCAGCAATGTGGCCGCCGCCGCGATGACGGCCAGGGGTCTTGTTCTCATGATGTACTCCGATTTCATCTGACGCGGAGCGATTGGGTGGGTTGGGGTGGTTCTTACGGGGTCGTGAGGTCGAAGCGGCGCACGGTCACCGCGCCGCCGAGGGACTGGGTGGCGTGGTTGAAGATCCCGAAGCGGTAGCCCATGAAGAACTGCCAGGCGTTGTTCAACGTGAAGGCCGGTCCGAACGAGGTGAAGTTGGTCCCGTCGGTGCTGTAGGAGAAGCGGGCCTGCCGTCCGGAGCCGGGCCGGATGTCGGCGTTGACCCGCAGCCAGATCCGGCCGCCGGAGACGTTGGCACTCGCCGCCTCGGTGCCGGTGCCGGTGGTCTGCCAGCTGCTGTTCATGGTCAGCCCGTTGGTCATCACGACGCGGGTCGTCCCGTTGTCGCGTTTGAGGCCGATCCAGGCCGACTGGTCGCGG
Organism: Streptosporangium amethystogenes subsp. fukuiense; assembly: GCF_042665875.1. Lineage (NCBI taxonomy): Bacteria > Bacillati > Actinomycetota > Actinomycetes > Streptosporangiales > Streptosporangiaceae > Streptosporangium > Streptosporangium amethystogenes. The sequence continues at coordinate 235,389 of NZ_JBHTEE010000001.1, forward strand.
AGCATGGCCAGGCCGCTGCGGTCACCGTTGGCCATCTGCGAGTAGTCGAGCTCGATCGTCGCGGTCGACGACGGCCCCTGGATGCGGTGGGTCAGGGTGTTGCGGGCGTTGTACAGGTCGCCTGTGACGGTCGCGGTCTGCAGCCGCAGCCCGTTACCCGTCGACCACCTGGTGTTGTCGGGGTTGTGGTTCCACTCCCACTGGTGGCCGAGCGTGCTCGACGTGAACGTCTCCGAGCCGATCATCGACCGCACGGTCTTCGAGGTCTGGATGTTCGGCTTCGGGTAGTTGACGCCCCAGCCGCCGTTGACCGTCTGGATCGTGGGCCAGCCGTCGCCGGTCCAGGTGATCGGTGCGAGAGCGGGCACCCGGCCGCCGGGGTAGGCGTCGACGAACGACATGTAGTACCAGGCGCCGTTCTGGGTCTGCACGAGCCCGCCCTGGTGGGGCACGCCGCCGCCGGATATCGGGCCGGGCATGTTCAGCAGGACCTGGCGCATCTCGTACGGGCCGAACGGGCTGGTCGAGCGCAGCACGTACTGGCCGTTCGCGGGCTTGGTCAGCCAGATGTAGTAGTAGCCGTTCCGCTTGTAGAAGCGGGCGCCCTCAAGGGTGCCGACGCTGGAGGGGGTCTGGAACACCTGCTGGGCGCGCACCTGGCTGAGCCCGTCGGCCGAGAGCTGGGCGACGCTGATCGTGCCGTTGCCGTAGGCGACGTACATCGTGTCGTTGTCGTCGACGAGCAGGCCGGCGTCGTAGTAGCAGTTGTTGATCTGGGAGCGCTTGGTCCAGGTGCCGTCGACCGCCGAGGCGGTGTAGACGTAGGTGCGGTTGAACTCGACGCAGCCCATCCAGTAGTAGGTGCTGTTGCTCGGCCGGTAGTTGAGGGTCGAGGCCCAGATGCCCTTCACGTACGCCCTGCCGCCGTTGAGGTCGTAGGCGTTCGAGTTGAAGTCGAGCCGGGGGACCGAGTGGCCCGCGTACTCCCAGTCGACCAGGTTGTAGGAGCGCAGGATCGGCGCGCCCGGCGAGTAGTGCATCGTCGAGGCCGAGTAGTAGTAGGCGTCGCCGACCCGGATGATGTCGCCGTCGGCGAAGTCCTGCCACACGACCGGATTGGTGTAGTCGCCCCCCGTGGTCGGGGTGGGGGTCGGGTCGGGGCCGCTGCCGACCTGGACGAGTTGCCACTGCTGGTTGTTGCCGCCCCAGTCGTCGTACTGGACGATGTTGGCGCCGTCGGCGGTGGAGGCGCCCTGGACCTCCAGGGCCTTGTTGCTGTTGCGGTTGATCAGGCGGACGTAGCCGCCGGCGGAGTCGGCCAGGCGCCACTGCTGGTTGGTGCCGTTGAGGTCGGCCCACTGCACGATGGCGCCGCCGTTGGCGGTGGAGAAGTTGTGGACGTCGAGGACCTTGTCGGAGTGGCGGGACTTCAGGCGGTAGTAGCCGCCGCCGGAGTCGACGAACTGCCACTGCTGCTGGTTGCCGTTGTTGCGGGTCCACTGGGTGATGCGGGCGCCGTCGTTGGTGGCCAGGTTGTAGACGTCCAGGGCCTTGCCGCTGTTGCGGTTGACCAGGACGTACCAGGCGCCGGTGTCGACCGTCGCCGCGTTCGCGGCGGGCGTGACGAGCGTGAGCAGGGTGCCGACGAGTATGGCCGAGGTGATGGCGGCAAGCAGTACGCGCAGGCGATTTCGCCTGGTGTAATGCATACGTCCTCCTCCGGAGAATTTTGTTAGCGTTAACATTTTGATCATGACGTCACCCGGAATGTGGCGTCCTGCCGGTCGGCGGCGCTCGACGACGCGTTGATCGGGTCGATGCGCAGTACGTAGCCCTGGTGCCGCAGGTGGTGGGTCGGGAAGTTGTACGACCGGAACGACGACCAACTCCCGTCGGCCAGCCCGGCCACCCGATAGAACGTCGCGTCGGCGCGGAAGGTCGTGGAATTGTCGTTCGGGTCCAGCCGGATCGCGTAGTTGCTGTGGCGCAGGAAGCTGCCGGGCACGCTCACCGCCTCGAAGGACACCCCGGCCGAGTCGGCCAGCCCCGGCACCATCCGCCACAGCTGCTCCCGATACGGGTCGAACGGGTAGGGGTCGATCCGCCCGATCCGGTTGGCGTGCCGTACGAAATAGTCAGGGAGGTTCGACGACTTCAGCCGCACCCAGTTCGGCAGGCCCCACCGGGAGACCAGGGCGTTGTACTCGGCGTCGGTGATCCCGGCGATCGAACCGTGCTTGGAGTTCAACGGCGGGGTGTAGTCGCGCTGGTTCACCGCCGACCACGCGTTCGCGCCGATGTTCGACGACGACCACAGGTAGTAGTCGTTGTTGACCGGGCTGAAGGAGTCACCCCACAGACGCCAGCCACCCTCGTTGGTCTTCTGGAGCAACGGCGCCTCGATGGCGTTGCCGATGCGGATCCCGCTCGTGTAGGTCGTGAAACTGTTGGGCTGGCCCGTGGCGGAGCGGGAGCCGTACAGGTTCCCGTCGTTGAGGTTCTTGTAGTAGAGGTACGTCGTGGAACCGTCGACCACGATGTCGCCGTCCAGCACGTTGAAGCCGGGGCTGAAGAAGGTCTGCTGCGCGCCGACCGACTGGAAGTCGGAGGTGTAGTTGACCGCGAGGATGTCCCGGCCGCCGGTGTTGAACGAGTAGACGATGCCGTACTGCCCGCGAGAGTTGTCGTAGAAGACCGTCGGGGCCCAGGTGTGGCCGCCGGTGGTGTGCATCCGCAGGCGGCGGTAGCCGGTGAAGTTGGTCAGGTTGACCGAGTCCCAGACATGCAGGTACTGGCTGGGCGTGCCGAAGTTGAGGCCCTTCAGGTCGGTGGCGACGACGACGAAGGTGCCGTCGAGCTTCCGGAAGATCTGCGGGTCGCGCAGGCCCAGCTGGCCGGCCGTGGGGGTGACCACGGGGTTGTTCTGGTTGAGGGGGGTCCAGTTCAGGCCGTCCCGGCTGACCGCCAGGTGCAGGCCGTAGTCGGCGGCCTGCTGGCTCGGGGACTCGGTGAAGTAGCCGAAGACGTACGCGGCGTTCGCCGCGTACGCCGCTCGGGGGAAACCGACCACGCCGGTGGTGGCGAGGGCGGCCGACGTCAGTGCGGCCTTGCCGAACTGCCTGCGGCTCAGGGACACGGGCGTTCCTTTCTCTGGGGGGTTACCGGAGGGGGTGTCCGGTCCCGTCGCCTGGCGGACGACGGGACCGGGGCGCGGTGTGCGGTCAGGTCACGCCGCAGGTCCGGCTGTTCTCCGTGAACGGGGCAGGAAGCGGGCATGCCGGATCGGCAGGACCTGTACGGCCCGACGTCGCCGGGTAGCCGTCCGCTCGGTCCCCCGGGAGTTCAGGCGCGGGAACAGGTGCTCCCGTTGAGGGTGAAGGCGGAGGGGGCGGCGGTGTTGCCGGTGTGGGTGGCCTGGAAGCCGATCTCGACCGAGCCTCCGGCGGGGATCGAGCCGTTGTAGCTCACGTTGCGTGCCGTCACCTGGCCACTGGCGGGCGAGTAGGTGGCGTTCCATCCCCCGGTGATGCTCTGGCCCGAGGGCAGGGTGAAGACGAGCGACCAGCCGTTGATCGCGGAGGAGCCGGTGTTGGTGACGGTGATCGCCGAGGTGAATCCGTTGTTCCAGGCGTTGAGGGTGTAACCCACCCGGCACGGCCCACCCGGGGGCGGCGTGACAGTGGGAGTGGGGCTCGGGTTGGGAGTGGCCGCGTTCAGCGCGTTCAGCACCGAGGTGTAGGCGGCCTTCTTGTTGCCGGCGGCGTCGAAGAGCAGGGGGTTTTGGCCGGTGCGCCAGGAGTCGCTGTCGCGGATGCCCCATACGGTGATGCCGGTGCAGCGGGCGACGTTCAGGCAGGCGCGGGTGACGGTGGCGTACACGTTGGCCTGGTTGGAGCCGGAGATGTCGAGTTCGGTGATCTGGACGTCGACGCCGAGGTCGGCGAAGCGCTGGAGGTTGGCCTGGTAGTCGCCAGGGACGGAGTTGGTCAGGTGGGACTGGAAACCGACGCAGTCGATCGGGACGCCGCGTGATTTGAAGTCGCGGACCATGTTGTAGATGCCGGTGCTCTTGGCGTTGATGCCGTCGGTGTTGTAGTCGTTGTAGCAGAGTTTGGCGCCGGGGTCGGCGGCGCGGGCGGCGCGGAAGGCGGCTTCGATCCAGTCGTTGCCGGTCCGCTGGAGGCTGGAGTCACGCCGTCCGCCGGAGGTGCCGTCGGCGAAGGCCTCGTTGACGACGTCCCAGGAGTGGATCTTGCCTCGGTAGTGGGTGGCGACCTGGGTGACGTGGTTGATGGCGGCGCTGCGCAGCGTCGAGCCGGACAGGCTCTGTGCCCAGCCGGGCATCTGGGCGTGCCACAGCAGGGCGTGGCCTCGGATCTTCATGCCGCGTGCGATGGCGTGGTTGGCGATGCGGTCGCCGTTGGTGTAGTTGAACGAGCCGCGCGACGGCTCGGTGGCGTCCCATTTCATCTCGTTCTCGGCGGTGACCGAGTTGAACTCGCGGTTCAGGATGTTCACGTACGTGGAGTCACCGAGCCTGCCGGCGGCGATGGCCGCGCCGAAGTAGCGACCCGACTGGGCGGCCGCCGCCCCGAGCGTGGTCTCCGCGGCGGAGACGGCCGACGGGATGGCCACCATGACGCCGGCTCCGAGGGCTGCGGCGATCGTGAGAGTGAGGGTTCGTCGTGCTTTCGAGGCGACGGTCAGGATCGCAGTGGGGGGCATGCCGGTTCCTTCTTGGGCACGAGGTCGAGACGGGGGAGGCATCCGTCGCTCCTTGGCCACGGCTGGGGGACAGCGGCCGCCGAAATCTGTTATCGCTAACATTCGAGACTCCAGATCTCCATGGCCTGCTCCCGTGGATGTGTTGACGCGGAGTACATCCGACTGTCCGATCCAGGTCAATGAGTCACAACCCTCGCTGACCTGGGCATTGCCGCTGACATGTTTCCCGGCCTGGGCATTCGCCCGGAGGGAGATCATGTCGCGCTGCCCGCGCATGTGAAAGTTTCACAGAAGTTACCAGTTGGCAACCGTAGAATTCCGGCTGAATTCAGCTAACTTTCTCGACGGCCCCTGCTTGACGACCCGGGTAGCCCGAGCCGGCCGGTGGAAATTTTCTGTTGACAACCGATAGTTGTCGGATCAATGATCGTTCCAAGTGTCCGGCGAAGCGGGCTGGAAGGGGGAAGGAGCAGCGAAAACGGCCATGCCGAGAGACCGAAAGTCGCCCGATACACTCCCTATATGACCTCGACCGAGGAATCCCCCCACGCCGACTCGGCCTCTTCCAAACCGTTGACCCTCTCTCAGCTCGCCGAGCTGGCCGGGGTCTCCATGGCCACCGTCTCAAAGGTCGTCAACGGCCGCTCGGAGGTCGGCCCGGAGACCCGCGCCCTGGTCGAGGGCCTCATCCAAGAGCACGGCTACCGCAGGCAACGCCGCCGCATCAAGCCGGCGGGCCTCATCGAGGTCGTCTTTCACGAGCTGGCGGGCGACTATCCGATAGAGATCGTCAAGGGCGTCCAGCAGGTCGCCCGGCGGCACGGCCTGAGCGTGGTGATCTCCGAGCTCGGCGGCCGGCACACCCCGGGACACCGGTGGATCGAGGACGTGCTCGGCCGCCGCCCCACCGGCGTCATCACGGTGTTCTCGGGTCCCACGGAGGAGCAGCGCGTACGGCTGGCCACTCGCGAGGTCCCCCTGGTCGTGCTGGATCCGGCCGGGGATCCCGGCCGCGGCGTACCTTCGGTGGGGGCCACCAACTGGAGCGGCGGCCTGGAGGCCACCCGTCATCTTCTCGAACTCGGTCACCGCCGGATCGCGATGATCACAGGGCCTGAGTACGCGCTCTCCGGCCGGGCACGCCTGGACGGTTACCGTGCCGCCCTCGACGCCGCCGGTGTGCCGGTCGACCCCGACCTGATCTGCCAGGGGACGTTTCAGATCGAGGACGGCCTGGCCTGCACCCGCCGACTGCTGAAGCTGCCCGAGCCACCTACCGCGATCTTCGCGGCCAACGACGGCCAGGCCGTCGGTGTCTACCACGCAGCCCACGAGCTGCGACTACGCATCCCGGACGACCTCAGTGTGATCGGCTTCGACGACATGCCCTCCTGTCGCTGGGCCATCCCGCCGCTCACCACGATCCACCAGCCCCTGATCGAGATGGGCGCCACGGCCGCCACCATGCTGATCAGCCTGGCCGAGGGGGAGCCGCTCCAGCAGCGGCGAGTGGAACTGGGCACCGAACTCGTGATCCGCGGGAGCACGGCCGCCTTTCGCGGTGGGAAGGCCGGCCCTGAAGCGCTCAGTCAGCCGATCCGAGTGAAGTGAGCGCTTGAGAAGGTGTGACCGCAGCAAGCCGGCACGGGTCGCGCCTCTGAAGGACTTGGCAGGGGTGCTCTCTCAGCGGGGATTCATGATCTCGATGATCCGGAGGAACCCGTCGGTGCCGTGGCCACGCCCGATGGCGCGGCGCGCCAAGCCTTCGGCGGCGCGCATCACGCTCGCGTCGATGCCGTGGGCCTCGGAGGTGTGGACGATATGGGCCATGGACGACACCGCCGAGGTGATCGGGTTGTCTTCGCCGGAGAACCTCCCGCTGTCGACCTCCTCCGCGGCCTGCTCGAAGATCGGCGGAAGGATCGCGCCGATGCCTTTGGCGAACGGTGCCAGCTCCCGCGCGGTGACCCCCTCGGCCATGGCCATCGCCAGCGCGTGCGCATAGCCCGCCATCGCGGTCCAGAAGATGTCGAGCAAGGCGATGTCGTACGCGGCCGCCCGGCCGATCTCCTCACCGAGGTGGGTGTGGGTGCCCCCCAGGGCGTCCAGCACCGATCGGTGCTCCCGGTAAAGCTCGCCGGGGCCGCTGTGGAGGAACACCGCGGCCGGTGTGCCGATGGTCGTGGTCGGCGTCATGATCGCACCGTCCAGGTATCCGATACCGTGCTCGGCCGCCCAGGTCGCGGTGTCCCGGGCCCGGCCGGGGGTGTCGGCGGTCAGGTTCACGACAGTGCGCCCCTTGAGCGCGTCGGTGACCGCGTCGCGTCGCACGATGGCGTCCGCCGCGTCGTAGTTCACCACGCAGACCACGGTCAACGTGCTTGCGGCGACCGCCTCTTCGGGCGATCGAGCGCCGACCGCGCCCCGCTCGACCAACTCCCGTTCCTTGCCCGGTGTCCGGTTCCAGACCGTGGTCCGTAGGCCGGCGTCCAGGAAGGCCCCGGCCAGGGCCTGCCCCATCGGCCCCAGGCCGAGCACGGTGACAGCAGACTGTTCATTGTGTGAGGTCATGCCTCGACTCCTCGATGACTAGCGAAATGGTGATGAAGATGACGCGCAGCCGTGCCCAGGACCCGAACGTCTGCGGAGTGACCGCCGCGATCGCCGTGATCGACGGCAAGTGGAAGACGATGTTGCTCTGGCTGCTGGAGTCCGATCCGCACCGCCCCAGCGAGTTACGCCGGCGGTTGCCGGGTCTCACCGAGAAGGTGCTGACTCAGACGCTGCGGGAGATGGAGGCCGACGGACTGGTCCACCGGGAGGTGCACGATGTGCAGCCGCTGAAGACCGTGTACTCCCTGACCCCGTTCGGCCGCGAACTCTCCGAAGTGTTGGCGCCGCTTTCCGACTGGGGCCACCGGCGCCTGGAGAAGCTGACCGAGTCCCAACCGGTCTCCTGATACACCGCCAACCTGCCCGTCTCGTCTGGGTCTGACGGCCTTCGACCGCCCACGACCAAGCTTCAGGCCGCCCCGGTCCTGCCGACAAGTACCCACAAAAAAGTGGCTACCGCAGGAGCACGAGATGTGGAGTGCCCGGCTCTTCATCAATAACCTTGTCTGCGGTGTAGACGAGGTTCAATGTCCACGTTAACATCGTCTCTAATCGAGACGATGTTCTTTGCGTTCTGTCGACGCGAGGACTTCATTTCGGGCGTGGTAGTAATGAGATCCGCGAAGGAGGCCGGACAGACAAGTTGGTGCGCCATGACCGAGTCCTACCTCGGTGTCCTCGGTATCGGCGAGGCGCTGGGGGTGAGCCGGCACGCGGTGCACAAGTGGCGCTCCCGCTATCCGGGCGATTCGCGTCACCCGTTTCCCGAACCCGACGTCGAGGTCGACGGGGCTCCCGGCTGGCGGGCTGATCGGCTGGAAGAGATAGTGCGGTGGCGCGACGGCCTGCCGGGTCGCGGTGCGGGCGGAGGCCGTCCTTCCGCCGCACGTCAGGAGTACCTCAGGGCGGCGGCGGTGCGCGGTCTGGACCGAGACGAGGCGATGCGCGCCCTCGTCGCGTTCACCGAGGAGTTTCCCGAGATGACCGAGCCGGAGATCTGCGCCTGGCTCATCGAGAAATGGCGCGGGTAGCACTTCCCGGCAACACCCCTCCACACGGAAGTTGATGACGCATGCCCGAAATCGGCGGGAACACCGCACCGGGATTCGAAGGAGTACGTGAGGCGTTCGCGGCCAATCTGGCCGGCGGCCAGGAAGTGGGCGCCGCGGTCGGCGTCTACCTGCACGGCCGGAAGGTCGTCGACCTGTGGGGCGGAATCGCCGACCCCGAGACCGGCCGCCGCTGGGAGCACGACACCCTGCAGGTCGTGTACTCCACCACCAAGGGGGTCACCGCCGCCTGCGCGCACCTGCTGGCCCAGCGTGGTGAACTGGACCTCGACGCACCCGTCGCCGACTACTGGCCGGAGTTCGCGGCGAACGGGAAGGACCGTATCCCGGTCCGCTGGCTGCTCACCCACCAGGCCGGACTGCCCGTGATCGACCACCCGGTCACCCCGGCGGAGGCGATCGCCTGGGCCCCGATGGTGACCGCACTGGCCGCCCAGCGCCCCTCCTGGGAGCCGGGCACCGAGCACGGCTATCACGGGCTCACCTACGGCTGGCTGGTCGGGGAGGTCGTCCGCCGGGTGAGCGGCCGCAGCCTCGGCACGTTCCTCACCGAAGAGATCGCCGCACCGCTCGGCCTGGACCTGTGGATCGGGCTGCCGGAAGCCGAGCGGCATCGGGTCAGCCGGATCATCGCCGCGGTGCCCGACGTCGAGGCGCTGGCCGGGATCGACCTGGACGCCCTTCCCGGACCCGCGCGCGAGGTGATGGCGGCCTATGCCGATCCGACGTCGCTGACCGTGCGGTCGATGACCGTCGTCACGCCGCCACTGGACCACAACGACCCCGACGAGCAGTCCGCCGAGATGCCCTCGACCAACGGCATCTGCACGGCCCGCGCCCTGGCCCGCTTCTACGCCGCGCTCATCGGCGAGGTCGACGGGCACCGCATCCTCGCACCCGACACCTTGGCCGCGGCGACCGCGGAACAGGTCGGTGGCATCGACCGCATCCTGCGGGTACCCGTCCGGATCGGCACCGGTTTCGGTCTGCCGACACCCGACGCGTTCTGGTACAGCCCGACCGCCTTCGGTTTCCCCGGTCTCGGCGGATCACTCGGCTTCGCCGACCCGGCGACCGGCCTGGCGTTCGGCTACGTCATGAACCACCTTCAGGAGGGGGTGCCGGACCACAGGGCCGCCAACCTCCTGGACGCGGTGCGGGACGCGATGAAGGCCCAGGCCCGGTAAGAGCCTTCGGCGTATCGGCGGCGGCGGACAGGCACGGCCGGCGGCGCCGATACGCCGCCCGCAGAGCCGCGTGCGCGCGGATCGGTGGGTAAGGCCGACCTCTTTTGAACGCGTTCAGCGTGCCGCGCTAGGCTCGCCTCACACGTTCTGGGGAGTCCGATGAAAATAGTGATACCCGGAGGAAGCGGTCAGGTGGGCGCGATCCTGGATCGCGCGATGACCGCCGCGGGGCATGACGTCGTGGTGCTGACCAGGCAGCCGGTGCGGCAGCGTGACATCCGCTGGGACGGGGAGACCCTGGGGCCCTGGGCGGAGGAGATCGACGGCAGCGACATCGTGGTCAACCTGGCCGGGCGCAGCGTCAACTGCCGCTACACCGCCGCCAACCTGAGGGCCATGATGGACTCGCGCGTGCACTCCACCCGGGTCGTGGGCGAGGCGATCGCGGCCGCCGCGCGGCCTCCCCGGGTCTGGTTGCAGATGAGCACCGCCACCGTCTACGCCCACCGCTTCGACGCGCCCAACGACGAGGCGACCGGCGTGCCCGGCGGCACCGAACCCGGTGTCCCGGACTACTGGGCCTACAGCGTCGAGATCGCGAAAGCGTGGGAACGGGAGCAGGAACGGGCCGAAACCCCGCACACGCGCAAGGTCGCCCTGCGTACCGCCATGGTGATGAGTCCCGATCGCGGCGGCGTCTTCGACGTCCTGCTGCGGATGGCGCGGCTCGGCCTCGGCGGCCCGATCGCGGGCGGCGCGCAGTACATGTCCTGGATCCACGACCGCGACTTCGTCCGCGCCGTCGAGTTCCTGGCCGACCGGGAAGACCTGGCCGGGCCGGTGAACCTCGCCGCCCCCGATCCTCTGCCGCAGCGTGCGTTCATGCGCGTGCTGCGCGCGGCATGGGGGATTCGGATCGGCCTGCCCGCGACGAGGTGGATGGCCGGGCTCGGCGCGTTCGCGCTGCGCTCGGACACCGAACTTCTGCTGAAAAGCCGCCGGGTCGTCCCCGGCCGCCTGCTCGAAGCGGGTTTCACCTTCGACCACCCCCGGTGGCCGGAGGCCGCCGCCGACCTCACACGACGCGTGCGCGGAGGGGCCCGCGTCCCCGGGTGAGCCCCCCCGGGGCTCCTGCGGGCCACCGGCGGCCTCGTCGTTCCGCGGCCCGTGCGGACATGCTCTCCCTGATGACACACCATCGGCGTCCGGACTGCTGTAGTCCGGTCACCTGTCTGACGGCCTTGAACGCCGGAGAGCGCCGATCCCCTGCAGGGGATCGGCGCTCTCCGGCGTTCAAGGATCAGGCGCGCCGCCAACGCCAGTACGGGTCGCTGCTCTTGTACAGGCACCGGTACTTGCGGTTGGTGACCTTGGCGTACCCGTACTTTCCGCGTGCGGCCTTCGGACAGAAGGCGCCCGGGGTGATGCACCGCCAGACCTTTCCGTCCTGCCGATACTGACAGGCGGTGTGAACACCTGCGGAAACGGCAGGGGCCTGGGCGTGGAGGGTCGCCGCCGACGCGGGCAGGGCTACGGCGGCTGGTGCGATCAGGGCGCTGCCGACCAGGGCCGCCGACACGAGCAAGTTCTTGAGCAAGGGGAGGCTCCGAAGGGAGGGAATGTGTGCTCTTCTTATGACTCCTGGTAGGCACAGCCGGTTTGCTGGGGATGTGTTAAGAATCCGGCTTTTTCCAGTGGCTACGAGCTCGGCACGCCGTGGCGGTTGGCATCGCTCGCCAACGACGGCGCCCACGTCGGAGGCACGCGGTGACCGGACTACAGCATTTCTGAAGGCGCCGCGGACGCGTCCATGAAAGGCCGAGGTGCGACACCAGTGCGCCTTTTCGATGGGACGAAGGTCGCCGCACCGTCATCCGCGCTGAACTGGACGCCCTCTTCTTTCACCTTTACGGCATCTCCCCTGACGACGCCGCTTACATCCTCGACACCCTCCCGATCATCAAGCGCAAGGATGAGGCCAAGTACGGCACATACCGCACTAAGGACCTCATCCTCGCTGAGTACGACCGCATGGCCGCAACAGGCGTGAGCCTCATCACCCCCTCGTCGACGGCGAGAATTACACCTCCACCCTCACCCCGCCCTCGGGCCACGGCCCCTGCCATCCCGTGGCACACACCGCAGCCGCCGACCGAACGGAAGACGAAGGAGTTTGAGGCCCGGCGAGCACCCTGAGTTCCGGTGACATACATGGCAGGCTGTTTCGGCTGCGCGTTCGGTATACGTACATGAGTATTCGCCGAGGGGAAGCACTGTTTGGTCCACCGCAGATCTATAGGCAGCTTTTCATCGCCACTAGAATTGGAATAGCGTCGATCTTTTCTTGGCTCAAGCTGTCCCAGTAGAGTCCTTGCGGTCGGCGCTGTGGTCCGCACTCGATGACCTCATTCGGCGTCACGATCAGATCGACGCTGAAGTCATGCTTGGTTTCCGGTAGTTCGTCGTCAACCACCTGCAGAGAGTGCACCGTCGTCACGATGGTCGTCTCCGGCCCGATCAACCCCGCCTCCTGTAGCAGGGCTACCTCGATGTCGGAGTAGCCGGCGCCCTTACCCAGCCGGACGCCATGCCGGTTGACCGCGACACTGCCGCACACGATCAGATCGACCGGCCGCATATTGTCCACGCCGATCTTGCGTGCCACGGTCGCGGCCACCTTGCTCGACGCGGCTTCGGTCGGGGGTACGGTCAGCGTCGCCGGATCGAGCAGGTAGAACGGCAGTTCCTCGGCCAGCTTGGGCACGGCCATGTAGACCAACCGGCCCTCGACAAGCGCCCGTACTCGGATCGGGAGCTGTGCCTTATCCGGTACGGACTTGATGACCTGGGCGGCCTGCCACATGGGCAGTTCGGCCAGGCGGTCGGCGGTGGCCTCGGCTCCGAAGAAGGTGGGGATGCGGCCGTAGACACCGGGCGGCGCGACCCGCTCGCGCTCCAGCAACGCCCATACTCGCTCGCGGACCGCTTGTTTGGCCTGGTCGGTGCCCGAACTGGTCAACTTCGCTCCCTACGCCGCTGCCATAAGGGTGAGCAGACGGTCGTACACGTCCTGGACGATCGGCATCCGCCGCCAGGGACGCAGTTCCCGGCCCGCTCCGAAGACGATGCCGAGCCCACCGCCACCCCAGGGCCCCGGCGTTCCCGAGTTCTGATGCGGTATGGCGACGTTGAGTGTTTGGCCAGGTGGAGTACGAAAGAGCGCGACTTCTGCTGATCTTTCAGGTCTCGAATCCGAAGATCGTCGCAGGAGTCGCGCTCGTGTCCCCATCTTCCCTGACCAGCTCTCGTCTCGTCCCTGCTCTTGACCAGCTCGCCGACCTGGCATTGTGGGAAGCCGAGCTGGCGGCCGATCCGATCATGGTGGAATCGGCGTTGATGCGCCGGTTGGCGACCGTGCCCGATCGCCGCTCGGCCTGCGGACTGCGGCATCCGCTGGTGGTCATCTTGACGTTGACCGCATGCGCGACGCTCGTGGTCGGCAGCGACAGCATCGCGGCGATCTGGCAGTGGGCCGCCCGCACTTCGCAAGCCGTGCTGGAGCGGCTGGGCGCTTACCTCGATCCGTTCACCGGCCGGTTCGTCGTCCCCAGCGAAAAGACCTTCCGCCGCGTCCTGCCCGACCTGGACACCGACGCGCTGGACGCGGCGATCAGCGGCTATGTGGCTGACGTGGTCCGCCGGCAGGCACCCATGCCGCAGATACCCCACACCCCCGGACCGCCTGAGCGGGAGCAGCGACGCGCAGCTCAGCGGCAGCGCACGCATCCCGCCCCGGACGGGCTGCTGCCCGGCGCCGCCCTCGACGGCAAAGCGCTGCGCGGCGCCCGGACGGCCGATGACGGCCGAGTCTTCCTCGTCGGGGCGATCAGCCACGAGCACGGCGTGATCCTGGGCCAGTGCCAGGTCGCTGACAAGCGGGGTGAGGGGCCGGCCGCCCGAGCCCTGCTGCCGCGGCTGGAGGTGGCCGGGATGGTGCTGACCCTGGACGCGCTGCACACCACCAAGGCCACCGCCCGCCTGATCACCCAGCAGCTGGGCGCCCACTACATCCTCATCCTGAAGGGCAACCAGCCACTGGCCCGCGCTGCCGCCCAAGCCCTGCTGATCGGCCCGGACGCCGACTGGACCGACACCACCGCCATCGACGACGATCACGGGCATGACCGCACCGAACGCCGCACCATCCGCACCACCCCCGCCGATGAGTCCCTGTTCCCCGGCGTCCGGCAAGCCTTCCGGCTCCGCCGCGACATCGGCGACCTGGACGGCGTCTGGACCAGCAAGGAAATCGTGTACGGCATCACCAGCCTGCCCGCCGACCTGGCCGGGCCTGCTCATCTCAACCACTACGAACGCGCGCACTGGGGCGTGGAAAACCGTCTCCACTGGGTCCGCGACGTAACATTCCGGGAGGATCACTCCCAGGTCAGGACGGGGACCGCGCCCAGAGCCCTGGCCAGCTTCAGAAACCTGGCGATCAGCACCGCCCGTCTGGCAGATCGGGCCAACATCGCCCACGCACGCCGAGACCTCCTCGACCATCAGGACGCCTTCGCCGTTTACAACATCTGATCAACTAACGGGAAGGCAGACATAGCGAATCAACGCCGGGGCCGTGGTTGAATCCAGGGACCATAAAGCCATCGTCATCGGAAGTGTCGAGGGGTTCGAACAGGGGCGAGATATATACGACATCGAAGGTGACCCCTATCCGGATAAGCGTGTGGTCATGCACGTTCGCGTCGACTCCACCATAAAGGACAACGGGATTGTCAGTGACGGTCGCGTATATGTCGACCTGGACCAGGGGGCTTATATCAAAACGGAAAGCCCAGCAGGTCTCTTGACGATTTCTGAAAGGCCATACCCGCCGGTGTGAAAGTGATGCTGTTCCTCTTCTCGGATCGGCGAACGGCCTTGCGGATCGAAGGGGCTGAGAACGGCCTGCCGAGTGGTGCCGTTCTGGCGGTCCCGGACCCCCAGGGGATGGTCTTCGACAACGGCTCGAAGCTCGTGGGTGGACAGGAAGACCTGGAAGGCGAGTGGAAGGCGATGGGGAGCGTCGACGAAGTCGCCCTCCGGGTGAAGAAGGCGCTGGGCCTCGAATGACCTGATGACCCACAGGCAGAGCCCGGATTACAGGGGGAGACCTCAGACCACAGTCGTCGCTGAGGGCAACGTGTTCGGCTACATCGCCGGTGGCAGGGGGATGGTGTAGAGGGCTCTCTTCCCGCTCAGCCATTGGTGGTCGATGAACCGGCCGCTCATGCGGCCGGTGAGGAAGAGGTAGGTCTCCAGGCAGACTCGTCCGTGGTGTTCGGGTTCGACGATCCAGGATCCGGAGCGCACGACTTCGGGGGACTCGGGGCAGCCGACTTCTCGGAGGTAGGGCTCGAGCATGGAGCCGGGTTCGGTGATGACCTCTCCGTACCAGCGTTGGGTCGCCCAGGCGGTCGTGGTGCCGTCGCCGTAGAGGAGGTCGTAGACATAGGCGTTCATGGTGCGGATCTGGAGGAAGCGCAGGCCCGCGTCCGTCAGGCCGGTGGTCACCGGGGGTGGGCCGCTGATGGTGAGGGCGTGGGTCCAGCCGTCGGCGTGGGGGCCGAGCCAGGCGCGTTCGGTGAAGGCCATCGGCCGGTAGTGGGTCATGGCGGTGGCGAGGTCGCAGTCCTGGCGGGAGGTGAGATCCGCGCCAAGCAGGGCGGCCACCGCGTCGGTGTCGCCTGATTCGATCCAGGTGCCGGTGAATCCGCGGGCCATTCCCGTACCGCGCAGGAGCTCCCATTGGTCATTCACGGGGCCATGCTCCGTTCGGGATGCGGCAGAGCAGTCCCGGTGTGGTGAACCAGGTGTCGTCGATGAATCTGCCGGTCGTGTATGCCAGCGCGGCGAGGTAGAAGTTCATCTCCTGGGCGATGTCGGAGGAACCGACGAGACCTGCTCCCTCCTGCCGAGGGCGGTCCCAGTGATCCGCGGGGATGTCCTCCCACTCGCCCCCGTTGACATAGACCGGCTCGCTGAATTCGCCGTCGTCGTAGGTCAGATGGTAGGCCCGGCCGTTCAGCTGCGGGAGCGATTCAAGGGCACGCCATGGGAATGATCCGGACACGGTGAACATCTTGATCCAGTTGAGGCTCTGCTCGGACACCCACACGACGTTCTCTTCCGAGTAGGGGAGATACCACCGACGCGCCTGGTTCAGGTCGCAGGCGAGTGTCTCCTTCTCCGCTCGCAGCGCGGTGACCGCCGCGCGGTAGTCGGGTGCCTCGACCCACGCGCACTCGAACCTGTCCGCCAGACCTCGCTCTTCGAAATACGACCACTGGTCGAGTTTTTCGCGGCTTGTCATGAGGCTCCCATTAATACTTGCACCAGCTGTAGCTGTACTACTGATTATCCGCCTGGAATAAACCTCGTTCATTTCTTGGTTCCGCGCACTTTGATGCGGTTTATGATCTTGACGATCCTTCGTGGTCATACATATTCCGCGCATGCTTTCAGTATCGCCAGGCGTGCTCGCTGGTCGGGACTGCCGCCTCCGACTCGCGAGGCCCAGTGAGACGCGAGTTCGGCGGCTTGCCTTTCGTTCGGGTCGAGCGCGCCCAGCAGGGCATGCAATACTGCGGTTTGATCCGAGGGTGTGCCTGGAAGATCGTGCCGCCCACTCTGGAGGGCGAGTTCTTGCACCTGCTTCCTCAACTCTGCAGTAATGAGCCTGGAGTCTAAAGTCGCCGCCAACACGCTGTGGATCACGTCACTTCCGAGACCCGCGATTTCCACTGCGATCCGCGCACACAACTCCGCGGTCTTCCTGCAGTGCCCATGCGGATCGGCAACGATCTCCGCGATTTCCGGATCCGTCGCGACGGGGTGATCGCGCAGGTTCTCCGGCAATACTTTACGAGGAGCCCTCCGAATGATGTAGCCCTCATGAGGTTCTGTGAGCCACTCATCACCGAGTCGCATTCCCGTGACCCGCTCAGCCAGCGCGTAGGCGGCCTCCAGCCAATTTTCGCCAGCGGAGTCCGCCCGGCACGGCAGATCTCCCATCAAAGCTTCCAGTGTGCGAATTTCTGGCTCATCGTCACTGATGTGTTTGACTCGAAGGGGATTGCCGCCGTCTCGGGAGTACTGCCACTCAGGACTGCCGCCGCCGAAAACACAGAATGCCTCCCCATGGGCGGAAAGTCGGCGTATGACCTCCGTGGCGGTGGTTTCCTGGCCGCTGGGCTCGACTGTGATCGTCCATCCAGATCGAGTGCCAAGGAGAACGATCGGATCCTGTTCCTCGGCGGATGACGGGTCATGCCGATCCCTGTACTCGGAGGCCTCGGAGAGGGTCCACCTACCCACCGGCTCCGCTGAATTTCCAAAACATGAGGCAACCTCCGCGACATCCGGAATCCTGCTCCAGGAGACACAGGTATAGCTGCGTAGATCGAAATGGATATCGAGCAGCTTTCGGTAATGCTTGATCTCCTCGATGATCATTCGCCAATCCACTCATGACTGTCTGACCGTAGATGAGGCCGGTCTCCATTATGGTCGGACATGGAGACCGGCCTCATCTCAGCAGCAGCCGGTGCTCGCTGCGGCGCCGGCCGGCTGATCCGGGGCCTGCTCCGCGGCCGGCCCGCAGGCGTACGGGGCCGCGGGGTCCTGATCGGCGGCCGCGGACTTGCCGAGGACGTCGGCGTCGGCCTTGACCACGTACACCTCCCACGGCTCGGCGCCGGGGCCGGTCACCCACACCTTGTCCTGCAGGGCGTAGCAGCAGGAGGTGTCGTTCTCTTCGAAGGTGGCGAGCCCGGCGTCCTTCAGTCGCTGGGTGGCCGCCTCCACCTGGGCGGTGTCGGTGACCTCGACGCCCAGATGGTCCAGGCGGGTGTCGTGACCTTCCTCACCCTCCAGGAGCACCAGCTTCAGCGGCGGCTCGGCGATGGCGAAGTTGGCGTAACCGGGGCGGCGCTTGGCGGGCTCCACGCCGAACAGCTTGGAGTAGAAGGCGATCGAGCCCTCCAGATCGGCGACGCGCAGGGCGAGCTGGACACGGGACATGGTGGTCCTCCACGAGGTTCCGGCGGGTGGTGGCGGTCACCACCCGCACCGCTGTTTCGATGGATATCTATTCAGTGGGTGTCGTCAGCTTGCAATGCTGCTTAGAGATCTGTCAACTTAGAGCTATGTCGAAACAAGCGCTGCCGATCGTGGACCTGGCCGGGACCGGCGAGACCGGGCAGGTGTGCTGTGCGCCGCTGGCGTGCGAGCCGCTGAACGCGGTCGAGGCCGAGGAACTGGCGCCGTTGTTCAAGGCGATCGCCGACCCGGTGCGGCTGCGCCTGCTGTCGCTGATCGCCTGCCACGAGGGCGGCGAGGCGTGCGTGTGCGACCTGACCGGCGCCTTCGAGCTGACCGGGCCGACCATCAGCCACCACCTGAAGGTGCTACGCCAAGCCGGGCTGATCGACTGCGAACGGCGCGGCACCTGGGTCTACTACTGGGTCAACCCGGGCGTGCTAGCGCGACTGTCGGCGATCCTGGGGCCGCGCATGCCGGCGATGGCGTGAGCGGCGCCGCGCAGGCACCGTCCACCCCGGCAGGGGCCGAAGCGGTGCCGCCGGGGCGGTTGTCGACGCTGGACCGGTTGCTGCCGGTCTGGATCGCCGCCGCGATGGCCGCCGGGCTGGTGGCGGGCCGAACGATCCCCGGTCTGGGTGCCGCTCTGGAGGTCGTGCAGGTCGACGGCATCTCGCTGCCGATCGCGCTGGGCCTGCTGGTGATGATGTATCCGGTGCTGGCCAAGGTCCGCTACGACCGGCTGGGGACGGTGACCGGTGACCGGCGGCTGCTGGCCACCTCGCTGGTGCTGAACTGGGTGGCCGGCCCCGCGCTGATGTTCGCCCTGGCCTGGCTCTTCCTGCCCGACCTGCCCGCCTACCGCACCGGCCTGATCATCGTCGGGCTGGCCCGGTGCATCGCCATGGTCGTCATCTGGAACGACCTGGCGTGCGGGGACCGGGAGGCCGCCGCCGTGCTGGTCGCGCTCAACAGCGCCTTCCAAGTGATCGCCTTCGCCGGGCTCGGCTGGTTCTACCTGGTCGCGTTGCCTGGCTGGCTCGGCCTGCCCGCCGCCGCGCTGGACGTGTCCACCTGGGACATCGCCCGCTCCGTGCTCATCTTCCTCGGAATCCCGCTGGCAGCCGGGTACCTCACCCGCCGCCTGGGGGAGAAGACCAAGGGCCGCACCTGGTATGAGACCCGTTTCCTGCCGAAGATCGGCCCGGTGGCGCTGTGGGGGCTGCTGTTCACCATCGTGATCCTGTTCGCCCTGCAAGGCGACGCGATCACCTCCAAGCCGTTCGACGTCGCGCGGATCACGCTGCCGCTGCTGGTCTACTTCGCGCTCATGTGGGTCGGCGCCTTCGCCCTGGGCCACCTGGTCGGTCTGGGATACGCGCGCACCGCGACGCTGGCGTTCACCGCGGCGGGCAACAACTTCGAGCTCGCCATCGCGGTCGCGATCGCCACCTTCGGCGTCACCTCCGGTCAGGCCCTGGCCGGGGTGGTCGGCCCGCTGATCGAGGTGCCCGTCCTGCTCGCGCTGGTCTACCTCTCCCTGGCCCTGCGTCACCGCCTCACCCGCGTTTAAGGAGCCTTCATGTCCACAGTCCCCGAGGTTTTGTTCGTCTGCGTGCACAACGCCGGACGCTCCCAGATGGCCGCCGCCCTGCTGGAGCAGCACGCCGCCGGAGGTGTCACCGTCCGCTCGGCCGGATCCGCCCCCGCCGACTCCATCAACCCGGCCGTCATCACGGTCATGGACGAACTCGGCCTGGACCTGACCCGCGCGTTCCCCAAACCGCTCACCAGCGAGGCCGTCCAGGCCGCCGATGTGGTCATCACCATGGGCTGCGGCGACGCCTGCCCGATCTTCCCCGGCAAACGCTACCTGGACTGGCAGCTGGCCGACCCGGCCGGCCAGGGCATCGAGCAGGTACGCCTCATCCGCGACGAGATCGACGCCCACGTCCGCGCGCTGCTGGCCGAACTGGTCCCCGCCGCAGGCCGGACATGACCACCACCGCGGGGCCGCGCGTCACGGCCATGACCGCGAGGCATGGCGCCCAGGTGCTGGCCATCTACCGGCTCGGCATCGACGAGGGCCAGGCGACCTTCGAAACCACCGTCCCGACCTGGGAACACTTCGAGGCGGCCAAGCTGCCCGCGCACAGTCACGTCGCCGTCGACGCCGGCGGTGACCGGGACGGTGACCGGGTGCTGGGCTGGGTCGCGGCGGCCGCGGTCTCCGACCGGTGCGCCTACGCCGGGGTGGTGGAGCACTCGGTCTACGTCCACCCCGCCGCCCGAGGCCGCGGTGTCGGCTCCGCGCTGCTCGCGGCGTTGATCGCCTCCACCGAGGCCGCCGGAATCTGGACGATCCAATCCGGCGTCTTCCCCGAGAACACCGCGAGCCTCGCCCTGCACGCACGCGCCGGGTTCCGGATGATCGGCACCCGCGAGCGGATCGGCCGCCACCACGGCGTCTGGCGCGACGTCGTGCTGATCGAGCGCCGCAGCCCGGTCATCTCCTGACACCACCTCCGAGCCCGTCGGCGGGCCGCCCTTCGGGTGAGGAAGGCACTGGGCGCCGACTGACCTGACGACACACCATCGGCGTCCGGACCGCAGAGGAAACCTCATCTACGCCAAGGGCAACGCTCCACACGCGGTCCACCGCGTCCGGCACGCCCTCGAACTGAACCAGCCACCGGCCAGGTTGCTCACCGAGGTGAGCAACCTGGCCCGGCGGCTGGTCACGGTCATGCCCGTATAGCCGTGCTCGTCAGCCGAACTCGCCGTTCCTGACCCCGCTGGCGAAGGCGGACCACTCCGAGGGGGTGAAGATCAGGCCCGGCTTGTCAGGGGCTTTCGAGTCACGTACCGCGACGATGCCGGGAAGGTTGCGGGCGACTTCCACGCAGTTGTTGTTGTCACCCTGACTGAGGGTGCTCTTGAGCCATTCGGCGCCGGACAGATCCATCGGTGCCTCACAACCGGTCGATCAGGTTGATCGTGGCCATGCCGGTACAGCGGGCCTGTCAGGCGAAGTCGCCGTTCCTGACACCGCTGACGAACGCGGACCATTCGTCCGAGGTGAACTTCAGGACGGGGCCGCAGGGGTCTTTGGAGTCCCGTACGGCCTGGCCCCCACCGGGGAGCGCCGCGACCTCGACACAGTTGTCACCCGAGCCGGAAAGTGAGCTCTTTCGCCATGTCAGGGGGTAGGGCTGGGGAGTGTTCATGATCGCCTCTCAGTTCAGTCGATCGATCAAGTCGGTCAGACGCGCCACAGATGATTCTGGACTGAGCGCAGATGACCGTATGAGGTCGAAGATGAGCTTATAACGCTCAATCTCTTCAGGAGACTCCAGGTAAAGGTCACTTGTTGCGGTTTCGATGTAGACGATGCTCGGATCACCCTGGTCTCGGAAATTTAAGATTGTGAATGCACCGTCCATTGCAGCGTGAGCTCCGGCAGAGTCGGGAAGGATCTGCACGTAGATATTTGGTTTGGCGCTTATTTCGATGATGTGCCGCAATTGTTGCCGCATCACCGATGGGCCGCCTATGGTTTTGGTCAGCGCGGCTTCGTCGATCACTGCCCACAGGGTAGGACGTGTTTCGTCACGCAGGATGGTTTGTCTTGCCAGCCGTGCCTCCACACGGCGACTAATTTGCGGACTTTCCATCACTTGGCCACCTTTGAACATTGCTGTGGCGTAGTCCTCGGTCTGGAGCAGTCCCGGCACGCGAAGATCCTCATACGTGTTGATCAGGGACGCTTCTGCTTCGAACCCTGCCAGGGAACCACGCCAGATGTCTTGATAGTTGGCCCACCAGCCCTTTTCTCTCGACTGGCGGGCCAGCGTCAGGATGGCCTCACGTTGTGCTCGATCCGTCACTGAGTAGAGATCCAGAAGCGCCCGGATGTTTCCTAGATCAGGTCTGGTCCACTTGTTGGCCTCCATCTTGTTGAGACGACCACGTGACCACTCCAGTCGGCGCCCTGCTTCTTCGACGCTGAGTCCGGCTTGCTCGCGTAGACGAATGAGTTCGGCGGAGAGGCGGCGTCGGCGGACAGTAGGACTCGCCATCATTTCTCCCTTTATATTGCAAATGGGACATAATCCCGCATCGAAACTATCGCCTTGAAAATATCTACGTGATCGGTCACGATGAAGATAGCACTCGTAGCGCTGTGTGATGGCGGTCGCTCATGAATGATCATGCATGGCTCGTAGAGAAGCGTGTCGACCATGTGTATGCGCGGCACGTTGTTCATGGAGATCAAGGAAGTGCGGAGACCCCGCTGCATACCTGATCACAATTCAGGCTGACGGTAGAAGCGCTCACGGCTCTATTTGGCGCGTGACCAGGAGTGCTTGCTGTACCGCTTATCGCAATGCGCTCGTTTCGATCACAGCGAGGGAAGACAATCCCCGGCGTCCTCGGGCCTGGTGACGCAACCACCGGCCCGAGGACTGGATCAAGAAATCGGAGTCCCCTGATCTATGAAGAACCCTAACGCTGTCCCTCCACATCCCATAAGGGCTGACAACAAAACGCGGGAGGCATGCTGGGATCTGCCCGCTGATCCCGAAGCGGTCGGTAAGGCGCGCGGCCTCGCACATGAGGTCCTCACCGCCTGGGACATGTCCTCCGTGGCGGAGAACGTGACCATGGTCGTGTCCGAGCTGGTGAGCAACGCGATCCTGCACGGCAAGGCGCCGATCACCCTCGCCCTGTTTCAGTACGGGCGGGTCGTGCGGGGGGAGGTCACCGACCACAGCGCCGGGTGGCCGAACCCGGTCCCGGCCGGTCCGGAGGGGGAGCACGGTCGCGGGCTGGCGATCGTCACGGCCTGCGCCGATCGCTGGGGCGTCGTACCGGCGTCGGAGGGCAAGCCGGCGGACGGCAAGACCGTCTGGTTCGTCTGCGCGGAATGGAGGTCCCGGTGAGCGGTCCGCTGCCCATTCCGGACCTGCCCGACGGGGTGCGCCTGTGTGCGGGGTGCGGCACCCACATCGTCACGCTGGCCGCCGCGGTACGCCTGATCTGGGCCGACGTCACCGACGACACGATCTCGGCCGAGACCGTCGAGCAGATCACCGCGCCGGTCACCGACATCTGGGTCGACGTGCTGTGCAACCCGTCCTGCTCAGCGGGCGACCACGAGCCACGCTCGGGCTGACCGCGATGTCACCGCGCCGGTTTTGGGCGCCGAGCCGGTCATGCCCTGCTCACCGGGCTTCGCGCCCGGTGGGTGGGGCCTGAGGTAGGGGCCAGTGGAGGGGCGCTTAACTAGGAAAACATCGAGGTGATTTCTCGCCGTGTTTGAACTCTCACGGTTTACGATGCCCGCATGTCGGTCGGGCCGCTGATCCAGGAGCTACGGTTGGGGTTGCACCTGTCGCAAACCGACCTGGCGCACCACCTCGCCACTGTATCGGGCAGAAAGACCATTACCCGTGAAACCGTATCCAAATGGGAAAACGAGAAGGTAACCCCTGGCCCATTCTGGCGACGGCACCTCGCGACGGTGCTGCAAGTACCACTGTCGTCGCTGGAGGCGGAATTAGTGAAGCGCCGTACGTTCTTGGTCGACGCCGTAGCCCTGGGAATCGCCCCGCTTGCTCCCGCGCAGGACAAAGCGGATATCACCGAGATCTTCGCCTCCGTCAGTGGAGGCGATGCAGAGCTCTTGGGTGCCGTCCAGACCACTTACCGGACCGACCTGCACCTGTCCGGCCTCGCCGTCCGAGACCGGCCGACCATCTACCGCCTCGTGAAGTGGATGCACGACGGGGCGACCCCTGTTCTCCGTGTCAACGCGGCGGGGATCATCGCCAAGTCCCGGGACTTGGAGCTGAGTGACATGGCCGCAGCCGCCATGCTGCGGGACGTAGAGGTCCGGCGGCTTTACCTATCCGCTGTTGCCGCCCGTGTGGGCACCCGGACGGAGGCGCTCATCGGCGAACTGTCCAACCCCCGTGATGCGGGGGCGAGATGGTGTGCTGCCGTCATGCTCCAGAGGAAGAGCGACGAAGCCGCAAGAGCTGCGCTGCTTCGTGCACTGAGAACCGAGCCGGTGCGTGAGACTATCCGCACGATCGGCCTTGCAATCCAGGGAGAAGACCCATGCACGTGATTGAGATCCAGGAAGGCGAACTCGTCTCCGAGATCAGCCGGCAGGCGAAGGAGCTGGGCATTCTGAACGGTGCCATCGTCTCCTTGATCGGGGCCGCGGATTCATTCGTTGTCTCCACAATGCCCGCAAAAGACCCAACGGCGGACAATATCACTGAATACGACATGACTGGCGAAATGACCGGTACCGGCGAGATCGTCGATGGCAAGCCGCATGTTCATGTGGTCATGGGTGTCGAGGGCGATAGGGGAGTTACTGGACATTTGCACAGCGCCCAAATTGGCCACTGGTTCGCCCGTGTTTATGTGATTCCCGTCAGCTGAACTTGTCACCCCCCGTGCCACTCCCCAGCACCTCTTTCTTATTGGTTATCTGGGCGTATGACAGTTACCGAAGTGAGGGCGCTGGGAGCGCACTTGATGCAGGCAGATGAAGAGGTCAGCGCGGATTCCTGGCGTGAGCCGATGGGGTGGCGACACGTCTCGGGATGTCCTACGTCATCGCGCATGCGGACGAGGTCGCACCACAACTGCTCTGCTCCGTACGTCGGCACCGCCGCGGGCCGCATTCCCCGGGTCATGATGGTCCACGACCTCCAACTCGCGCCGAGCCGCAAGCTCCCCGGTAGGGGAATCCCTCCCCAGGATGGTCCAATGCCCTATCGAGGGCCACAGCCGTCCTGGCTGTAGGTGAACGCTCACGTCATCCCTTCTTCGGCAGGGAGGGCGAAGGGCGGGAGTAGTCGAAGGGCACAACGCGCCGAAGGGCGAGCCGTCACCTCCTGATGCCCGCGAGCACCACACCCCCGAGGAAGGAGCGCCGCGAGATGGAAGACGAGGTGAATTTCAATCGGTGGTTCGGCCGGGCCAAAACCCTGGTACTCCAACCGACCACGCTGTGCAACCTCGATTGCGTGTACTGCTACCTGCCATTCCGGCGACTCAGCAATGAGATGTCACCTGAGGTGGCCCAAGCCGTTGCCGCCTCGGCTGCGGATCTGACCGGCTCTGGTGACGAGCTGGACATTGTGTGGCATGGCGGGGAGCCCTTGGCCTTGGGGCGACGCAGGTTCGCCGCTCTACTCGCGCCGTTCGAGGAACTGCGCCACGCGGGCCGGATACAACACAGCGTGCAGACCAACGCCACCCTCATCGACGACGAGTGGTGCGACCTGCTCGCCTGTTACCAGGTCCGTGTCGGCGTCAGCATCGACGGCCCGGCAGCTCTGAACACTCGACGGGTTGATCTTCGAGGCCGTCCAGCCTTCGACCGGATCGTCTGCGGTATCCGCCGCCTCGCGAACTACGGCATTCGCTTCTCTCTGATCGCCGTCGTGGGGGCTGAAGGTATCGAGCAGCCCGAATCTCTCCTGGACTTCCTCGCGGACCTGGGTCCGCACAGCATCGGCCTGAACGTGGAGGAGATGGAAGGCGTCAACGACCAGCGGTGCGGGATCACCCAGGATCAGGCCGAACGCTTCTGGCATCGGGTCCTGGACTGGCGCAAGACCCACGATGATGGACCAGCGCTGCGGGAACTCGACCGACTCGCCGGTTACCTGCATCTCTCCCGCAGCGGGCGAGGCGACGAGTGGTGCCGATACGGTCTCGATCCGATTCCGACGGTGTCAGTGGACGGAGACGTGGTGTTGCTCTCGCCCGAGCTTGCCGGCATCAGCGACGACACCTACGGTGACTTCCTTGCCGGGAACGTCCGCTCCCAGAGCATCGTCGGCATGCTGGATAAGGCACACCGGCTGCGCTACGTCCGTGAGTTCATGGTCGGTCTGCAACGCTGCGAGGCCGAATGCGAATTCTGGGACTTCTGTCGAGGCGCCCAGGCGTGCAACCGCTACTTCGAGAACGGCAGCTTCGCCACGACGGAGACCGACTACTGCCGACTTACCCGTCAAGCCCTCATCACCGCTCTGTACACCGCGACCAAAAAGGAGAATGCGGCATGACCATGCTGGAATACCTGGCCGCCACGGATGCGAAAGTGATCGACAAGCTGATCAGTGGCAGCCCTCCTGAGAACCTCGATCCGGTTTGGGCCGCCAAGTTCGACAACAAGCCAAGCTGGGACAACCAGAAGGGGGGATTCGACAACAAGCCGAGCTGGGACAACTGGAGCAAGAAGAAGTAGCGGACGACCGTCGTGGGCGCAGCGATCCCATGCCTACGACGGGCCCCTCTTCTCCCCTGGAAGGTAGACGATGGATACACGTACCGTGCGCGAGACGAGCGTCACGCTGCCGGACTTGAACGACGCGGACTTGGACGAGGTCGATTCGCTGGAGGGCGAACACGGCAAACTGCGGGACTTCCGATATGCCGATGCCCGTCTGCGCGAGCTGCCCCTGTCGGGGACCCAGCTCATGGACGGGCGCGTCATCGGCCTCACCACCCAGCGCGCCCGCCTGGACGAGCTGCGCCTGCACTCGGTGGAGTTCTCCGACTGCGACCTGTCCGACCTCCACTGGGATGACAGCAAGCTCTCCCGAGTCACGTTCACCAACTGCAAGATGCTCGGCGCCGTGTGGGAGGGGATCACCCTCGATGATGTGGTCTTCGAGGGGTGCAAGCTCGACCTCGCTGTCTTCACCCGCGTACGTGCCACCGGGCCGGTCATCTTCTCGGCCTGCTCCCTGCGGGAGGCGAGTTTTTCCGCAACCGATCTGAGCGGCGGCGTGGCCATCGACGACTGCGATCTCACACTGGCCGAGTTCAACGACGGTAGATATCGCAACCTTGACCTTCGCGGCAACGACTTGTCCGGCATTCGCGGAGTGAGCGCGCTCAAGCACATCATCATCGACCGGCCACAACTCCAGGGCCTCGCTGAGGCGTTCGCAGCCGAGATGGAGATCACCATCGGTTAGGACCTGGCAACGGCTGCGCGAGAGGCGGAGATATGAGCGTACGGCTGTTGTTCGACCGGTTCGACGACATCCGGAAACGCATCGACATCGGGGATGTCAGGCAGGCGGGTGATATTCCTGGCTATGACGACGGCGCGGCCGTCGTTCCCCACGGAAACTGGACGGCACTCAGCGAGAAGGAAGCCGAACGGCTCCGGCCTGCGGCCGACACGTTGCCCAGCATGATGGTCGAACTGGTCAGCCAGGATTTGCCGGCCTTCACCTCCGACGATCTGCCGGGGCGACTGGACGCCGCGACTGCTCTCGACCCGCTGGCAGGCCGCTGGCCGCGTAGGCGCCTCGCCTGCGCGGCCAGTCGGCCCGGACAGCTCACCAGCACCGAGGACTCCACGACCGGTCACCGGATCGGGCTGCACGTCGACAACTTCGACCAACAGCCCTACTCGACCAGGCAGGACGGCCGCCGACGCCTCTGCCTCAACCTTGGACCCGGCACCCGCTATCTCCTGGTCGGTGACCTGGATATCAAGAAAATCTGCCGCGCCCTGGGCTGCGACCAGGACGAGTACTACCCACACACTGACGACCTGCGCCGTTACGTCGCGGAAGGGCACCCGCTGCGGTGCCTGCGCATCCGGCTTGACCCCGGCGAGGGGTACATCGCCCCGACGGAGTTCCTGCCGCACGACGGCTCTACAAGCGATGCCCAAACGTGGTCACTCGCCGCCTTCTGGCTGGGCTGATGCGGGCGACCGGATTACAGCATTTCTGAGATGCCGTCCTATCGCATGCCGACTGAGGTGCACGCCGTGGCGGGCAGGGGGGATCTCTCGGTTATGAAGTCACCTTGAGATGTGCTTGGATCTGCCCACTGATCCCGAAGCGGTCGGTAAGGCGCGCGGCCTCGCACATGAGGTCCTCACCGCCTGGGACATGTCCTCCGTGGCGGAGAACGTGACCATGGTCGTGTCCGAGCTGGTGAGCAACGCGATCCTGCACGGCAAGGCGCCGATCACCCTCGCCCTGTTTCAGTACGGGCGGGTCGTGCGGGGGGAGGTCACCGACCACAGCGCCGGGTGGCCGAACCCGGTCCCGGCCGGTCCGGAGGAGGAGCACGGTCGCGGGCTGGCGATCGTCACGGCCTACGCCGATCGCTGGGGCGTCGTACCGGCGTCGGAGGGCAAGCCGGCGGACGGCAAGACCGTCTGGTTCGTCTGCGCGGAATGGAGGTCCCGGTGAGCGGTCCGCTGCCCATTCCGGACCTGCCCGACGGGGTGCGCCTGTGTGCGGGGTGCGGCACCCACATCGTCACGCTGGCCGCCGCGGTACGCCTGATCTGGGCCGACGTCACCGACGACACGATCTCGGCCGAGACCGTCGAGCAGATCACCGCGCCGGTCACCGACATCTGGGTCGACGTGCTGTGCAACCCGTCCTGCCCGTCGGGCGACCACGAGTGGTACCCGGGCTGACTCGGCGCCACCACACCGGGCGGCCCTCCCCGTCCGGTACCGGCCGCAGGGCGCCACCACCTCGTCTCTGACCAAGGGGTCAGACGTTCAGCCGCTGAGGTCGGCTTCGATATCGCTCATCTTCCGAACCAGCCGCATGTTCCCCGGGACACGGATGAATCCGTACCTCTCATAGAAGCGCGCCGCCTCCTCGTCGAGGGCGTCGACGACGACCAGGCGAGCGGCCACGCTCCGAGATGACTCCAGGGCCGTACTGAGAGCGTGGACGATCAGGCGACCGCCCAGGCCGCCGCCCTGCAATGTTTTGTGGAGTGCCAGTCGCGCCAGGATGACGGCGGGAATCTGGCTCGGGCCGCCCCGGCCTGCCCTGGAAGGGATTTCGTCTTTCTGCAGCAGATGGCCGGCAAGGGAGTAGTAGGCGACGACGTCGTGCTCCCCATCCGAGGTCCACCCGAAAGTACGGGCGGTGCGGTTCCGTTCAGCCTGCAGGGCTGACGTGCTCAACCAGAAGTTCAGTTCCTCCTTCCCGCAGTCGAACGAATCCATGTGGTGCTGCTGGTTGAGCGGCTGAGGGTCATACACCGTTACTTCCTTTTCGGAATCTCTCGGCTCTCCTTGGCGGCACGGGTCAGTGCCTCGTTCCGCTGCGGGGGTGCATCAAGTGAGTCGATGATCGCCTCGAAGAAGTCGGGGGGCACCACGGTGATTCGTTCGCGGCGCATGACCTCTTCGGCCGCGTTGAGAGCGGCGCGCATAACGAACCCGGTGATGGTCTCCCGTCCGGCGCGGGTGGCCTGTTCGATCAGGTTCTTGTCTTCGGCACTGATGCGGACTTCCAGTCGGCTTCTGGTGTCATTCCTGGGGGAGGCAGTGCTGCCTGGCATGGGACGGATCATGACTACTGGCTCCTCCATAGCGGGTGTCGGCGTCAGTCGGGCGGTCGGCGCCGCGGTGCGCGGGGCTCTTCAACCGCGGGGAGATCACTCCCCGCCGCTCGGGCGTTATACGACTGGTGTCCGTACGAGTTGGCTGGATGTCAAGCGGAGTCCAGGTGTTCCGGGTGGATCCGGGCGCCCTTGAACGCCTGACTTGGCCGATATGGCTCGGTGGTGTTTGGTTGGTGAGCCGTGCGAGCAGGGGAAATGAGTTCGGCGGGTCAGGGGGAGGCTGAGGGGGAAGGTTTGTCCGGACGGAAGCACGGTGAGCCCACCGAGAACAAAATTTGCAAGGTGGAGTTTCGGTCGACTGTATCGAGAGCAAGGCGAAAGTCATCACCGGTCCTGCCGGACAATTGAGGCTTTCCTTGGTCGAACGCGTATGTGTTTGTAATTTTATGCCCCGCCTTCTCCCAGTTTGTTTGAATCTTTCGAACTTCCTGGACGAGGCGCTCTTTGGGGATCCCTGTCAGATAGTAGACTCTAATGACATAGATATCCCCGGTGAGAATGTTCCCTTCATTTGGGATGCATGGATGATCGGCGAGACTCGTGGGGTCAAGGTCCAGGCCAGGAGTCGGCGTGACGCCGGTGAGGGCCGCGCGGATGAGTTCCTCCACACGGGCGAGGGCCTGAGCCTCAGAAATATTCGGACCATCATTCATGGTCGACTCCTTCGCGCAGCCACTGAGCCAGCCGATCATCGCCAATGCGGTAAGCGCCGCGAGTACACGTAATCGCCGTGCCATGAGTTCCTCTCGCAGTTCACGTGGCTGCTTGGCAGCTCACCTGATTTGTGTCTCGCGCGATTTTTTGCGACCTATCCACTTACGGAGATAAATCTGATGATCGAAGAAATGGTACGAACATTTTCTCAACTTCGTCGGAATTTCCAGTGACGATGCGGCTGATGTTACGTAGAGAATCCGAACGGTCCATCCAGTAGTCGGAGTGGCCGCCCTCGCCGGCGCGGAAGCGGGTGGCGCCGAATTCGGGGGAGTCCGGATCTCCGCCGAAGCGCCCGAGCTTGGCGACGGGGTCATTGTCGCTGGCCCCGACCCACACGTGATCCCTACCTGCTCCCAATTCGGCGGCCTGCGATGTGCCGACGCCGGGGCTGCCGACGAACACCAGGTCGTCGGCGAATGTGCCGGGAGGGCGCAGCGTGACGGCCTTGCCGGTGGTGAGCGAGCCGTAGCTGTGGCCGACCATGGTCAGACGAGCGGGAACGGAGAGGTCGTGGGTGGCATGCAATCCGTCGGTGAAGGAGGCCAGTTCCTGGGCTCCCTTGGCAGCTGCCCCGTCCGTGGCCACCGAATGGCCAGGGGTGACCAGGCCGAGGTCGATCTGGGGAGCGTCGTAGCCCAGCCACGCGATCGAGGCTGTCCGCCCCCCATCGGCCAGTCTGTTTGCCGCGCTCCAGGTGAGCAGGGCGCGGTCGAAGTCGGCGGCGCCGGCCTCGATCTGGGTGGTGAACCCCGGCACATAGGTGGTGATGTTGTGGGCCCTGTCGGGGTCGCCGTACGACACCACCGCGCGGCCGTGCGCGTTCACCGCGTCGAAGGCGAGCAGCAGCGCCGGGGGGAAACCGTTCTGGCCGCCCTTGGCGAGGGCCGCTCTGACCTCCTGGACCCTCTTCAGCATGAGGGAAACCCGCTCGGCGGCCACCTCCAACCCCGTGCGCGCCTCTCCGGAGAACACGGCCCACCCGGCTTTCTCCCTGAGACCGGACAGCATCGTGGTCAGCCGCTTCTCCTCCTGGTCGAGGAAGGTCCGGTTGAGTCTGTCGCGGGTGGCCGAGGGCAGCCCGTTCAGTGAGCCGACCAGGCCCGGAGCCGAACCGGTCAGCTCCTTCGCGGTGGCGGGGCTCAGCGTCTTCCACCAAGCGCTGACTCGCTGCGCCAGACCGGCGTCCTTACCCTGCCTCTGGAGTTCCAGTATCCCCTCCAGGGCTTTGGTGTCGCCGCCGCTCGCGCGGGAGAGCAGGTCCCTGGCCTTGTTCGGAGCGGTGTCGAATGCGCCGAACAGCCCATAGGCCGCCGCCCCCGCGCCGATCGTGTTCATGCCGAGGAACGGCCCCTGCACGGGAAGTCCGTTCTCGGCGATCGGCGTTACGCGGGTGATGGTCTCCAGCCGTTTTCGCAGATCTCTGGTCTGGGTCTCGGCCCAGGCCCCGATGGAGCCGATCGCGGGGCCGGCGCCGGGGGCCACGCACAGCGTCGAGCAGGCGTTCTGCAGCTGAGATCCGGCTTCCAGCAGTGGGTCACCGGCCCGGTCGAGCTCTCTGATGAGGAGTTCCATCTGGGCGGTGTCTATCCCTTTGAACCCGCCGGCACCTGCGCTCATGCTCGTCTGAAGAGGAGTGATCACCCGTAGCTGCGGAGGAACGGCTCCGCCCTGGCGCACGATCAGCTCGGCGATCTCGTCCAGCGCCGACTGGAACGCCCGCTGAAGCCGTACGCGGTGGGAGAACAGTTCCTTGGTGAAATGAGATGCTCCGCCACCCACCCAGGTATTGGTCTGCATCACCTGGGACGCTCTGTTCAATGCGGGCGCGTTGGTCTGCGCGAGCTCGGCCACTCTGCGATATGCCTCGATTGCGTATTTCGCGGTCGAAGTAATATCGGAGGACGTCACCGACGCATCTCATCATGAATACGCTTGCCGGTCCATCATTGATAAGTGGGCCCCATTCTCGCTGTGCGTGATCTGACGGATATCGGCGAACCGATATCCGGTCCCGGTGCTGAATCGGTGGATATTTGAGCTGTTCACCGACATGACTGGGAAGGTGGTGCCGGGCGCCGCAGGTGGGCGGTTCTGTCCGGAGTGACCCGGGCCAGGGCGTCGTGGCTGATCCGGATGGTCTGGGGTCCCACCGCGCGGCCCCAGGCGATGGCGGCGGTGAGGTTGTCACCGGCCGTCCACCCGCCCTCGGTCAGATCCACTCCGCGAGGCCGTGGCCCCCTGACCTTGGCCGAATGGTCCGAATCAGAAGAATTCGGGGCAAATGTGATCTTAATGTCATAAAGATCCACCATCGTGGAGGAGTGCGAACGTGGCTCAGTGATCAAGTTAGGAAGCGGCTGGGGGCGTTTGGCCTGATTGTGCCCTCCATCGCGCAGTGTGCCGTGGGCGCCGCGCTGGCCTGGATCGTCGCCGTTCATCTGCTCGGCCACACCCACCCCCTCTTCGCGCCCATCTCCGTGATGATCTGCGTGGGTGTGGGGCTCGGTCAGCGGCTGCGCAGGGTGGTCGAGCTGGTGGTCGGCGTCAGTCTGGGCGTGGGCATCGGCGACCTGCTGGTGTCGTGGATCGGCTCGGGCCCCTGGCAGATGGCGCTCGTGATCGCGCTGGCGATGAGCGTCGCGGGGCTGCTGAACAGCGGTGAGCTGTTCGTGTCGCAGGTCGGGTCGTCCGCGGTGCTGGTCGCCATGGTGGTGCCGGGCGAGGATGTCGGCGGGCTGGACCGGATGGCCGACGCGCTCACCGGCGGCGTCATCGGCATCGCCGCGGTCGCTCTGCTGCCCGCCAGCCCGCTCGCCATCGCGGGCAGGCATCTGTCCGGCGTGCTCGACGCCTTCTCCACCATGCTGGAGCAGGCGGCGGAGGCGATCGAGAGGGGCGATCTGGACCTGGCCGCCGAGGCCCTGGAGGGCGGACGCAGGACCCAGACGGCGGTCGAGGAGTTCGAGGCGGCGCTGGAGAACAGCAAGGAGATCATCATGATCTCGCCGCTGCACTGGCATCACCGGGCCAGACTGACCAGGTACGAGACCGCCGCCCTACCGGTGGATCTGGCGCTGCGCAACGCCCGGGTGCTGGTCCGCCGCACGCTCGCGGCGCTGGGTGAGGCCGGCCCGCCACCGGCCGCGCTGGCCGAGTTG
Source organism: Streptosporangium amethystogenes subsp. fukuiense (assembly GCF_042665875.1). Classification (NCBI taxonomy): domain Bacteria; kingdom Bacillati; phylum Actinomycetota; class Actinomycetes; order Streptosporangiales; family Streptosporangiaceae; genus Streptosporangium; species Streptosporangium amethystogenes. The sequence continues at coordinate 268,389 of NZ_JBHTEE010000001.1, forward strand.
CTGCGCGAGGTCTCGGAGGCGGCGCTGCTGCTCCAGCTCGAACTGGGGGCTGGGCGCGAACCGATGCTGGCCAGGCAGGCGTTGCTCGCCCTCGCCGCGCGGGAGCGGCCGAAAACCCTGGGCTTCTCCGCGAACGTCATCATCGCGCAGCTGCGCTCCATCGCCGTCGATCTGCTTGAGGCGACCGGGATGGACCACGACGCGGCCTCGGCCACGCTGACCCCGCTGAACGAGCGGAGCGACGAGAGCGCGCGCGGCTGAGGCCGAACAGCCCGAAGGCTCGCCGGATCCGTGAGACGGTCGATTGTGATGGACCAGGCGAGTCAGAGGCGTCAGGCGGGGGATGGCGGCCAGGGCCGTAGGGGCGGGGCACTGGTCACCGGTCGCCGTAGATGGCGGTGGCCATGTACGAACACCGTCCAGGGACTGGTCGGGGCGCCGGAGCTCGGCAGCCTCCGCACCCTCGCGATCCTGATGAACATTGTCAGTGCCGCGGTGCAGCATGGAGACGCCGGATTCGTAGTGAGAACAGGAGTTCACGATGTCGCCGAGAAACCAGCAGGTGGCGAACCACGCGTTTCTCAAGGAGATGTACGAGGACGAGTACTACCCCGATCATGTCGTCGACAAGGGGAGAGCGATCCTGCTGGGACTGTGCGAGCGGATCGAGGCGGAGCGGCCGTCGGATCTGACGGCGCTGTACCTGCTGACGGGGGCCGCGACGGAGGAGTTCAACGAGCTGGAAGCGGAATTCGAAGCGGCCGGCAGTGAGATCGAGACCGTCGCGCGTGAGGTGATAGCCGAGGACTTCTGGTTCGTGGCGTCGGCATACGGCTTCGCGGAAGCCGATGCGGAAGAGTTGATCGCCACCCGGGAATGGTGATCGACGCCCCCCATCGCACCACACGTCCTTACCGAACCGGACGGGGGCGGCGCGCTCCGGAGCTCTCATCGGCGGCGGATACGGCGTTTTCGCGGGGCTGGGGGACGTCGGCCGTGCCCCGGACCCTCTCACCAGCGTTTCTCGAAACAACCTCGGCCGAGGACTTGAGTGAGAACGAGTCATGAGAGGGGTTCGAGGCTGTCGGCCGTCTTGTGAGGCGCGCTGGTGATCCTCTCTCGAAATCGGCCGTTCGTAAGAACCGCGGAGTCTTCCACGCCGGTGCACCGTCCTCGCCGGGACAGGGCCACCGGCCCGCTCCATCACCTCTGCCCTTCCCGGCATCCCGGGCCGGTCCGGAGAATCGTTTTGACACCTCTTATGGGTAACCGCTATCTATTGGCCAACCGTTAGGGAGTGACATGCAGGACGCAGTGCTGGCGATGCTCGCCAAGGAGCCGTCGCACGGGTACCACTTGCACGCTCGGTTGCGGCGCAGTCTCGGCCCGCTGGGCGAATCGATGAACCGCGGTCAGATCTACGTGACGCTGGCCCGGTTGGAGCGAGCGGGGCTCGTCGTCTCTGAGCGGGCGGACGGCCTGCCCGAGCGGCCGGAGCGCAAGGTCTATGCGCTGACGCCCGCCGGGCAGGAACGGGTGGCCGCCTGGCTGGCCGAGGTGGGCTGGCCGAAACCAGACCTGGCGGAGTTTCATCTCAAGCTCGCCGCCGCCGCCGCGGCCCGGCTGGCCGACCCGGTGGAGCTGGTGGCGGCGCAGCGCCGTGAGTTGCTGCGCCGCCTGCGTGAGGCGCAGCAGGCGGCGCTGGCCGAGCCGGCGGGGTCGGGCGCCGGCCTGCTGCTGGAAGGGGTCGTGCTGCGGTTGCAGGCGGACCTGCGCTGGCTGGACGCCTGTGAGCGGGCCTGGTCCAAGGCCGATGACGAAGTCGAGGGTGGATGAACGTGTCGAGTGCCGCTGTCCGCGCCCGCGGCCTGATGAAGACGCATGGTCGGGGGCAGAGCCGGGTCCGCGCGGTGGACGAGGTCGACCTGGAGGTGCCTCAGGGACAGACGCTGGCGGTGATGGGGCCCAGCGGCTGCGGGAAATCGACCCTGCTGCACCTGCTGGGCGGCCTGGAGCGGCCTACCGGCGGAGAGGTGTGGGTGGCCGGGCAGCGCACCGACACGCTGAGCGAGCGAGCTCTGGCGCGCATGCGGCGCCGATCGGTGGGGTTCGTCTTCCAGGCCTTCCATCTGGTGGAGGAGTTGTCGGCGGCCGAGAACGTGGAGCTGCCCGCACTGCTGGCCGGGCGCTCGCGCCGCCAGGCCAGGCGGCGGGCGAGCCTGCTGCTGGAACGGGTCGGGCTCGCCGGCCGTGCCCGGCATCTGCCGTCGCAACTGTCCGGCGGCCAGCGTCAGCGGGTCGCCATCGCCCGCGCGCTGGCCAACGAGCCGCTGGTCGTGCTGGCCGACGAGCCGACCGGCAACCTCGACAGCTCGGCGACCCTCGACGTGCTGAGGATCTTCGAAGATCTGCGTGCCGCGGGGCAGACCCTCGTGGTCGTCACGCACGACGAACGGGTCGCGGCCACCGCGGACCGGCTGATCTCGATGCGTGACGGGATGTTCGTCGACGACACCCGGCTGGCCGGTTCCCACCCGCGCGGGCTCGGCGGGCTGATCGGGCTGGAGGGCTGAACGTCATGGGCTCCATCGTGCTCGTCGTGCGTCTGGTGCTGGCCGACCTGCGGCGGCACAAGGTCCAGGCCGTGATGCTCATGCTCGCGGTGACCGTGGCCACCGCCACGATGGCCCTGGGCCTGTCACTGCGCGGCGTGAGCGACGCGCTGTACGAGCAGACCCGCGCGGCCACCGCCGGGCCGGACGTGGTGGCGCTCTCCGGCGTCACGGGCCCCGCCGTGACCTCGGCCCTGGCCTCGCTGGCGGACGCTCCCGAAGTGGTCGCCCACCATGGCCCCTATCGTGTCGTCTACGCCGACCTCATCGCACGCGGCCTCCCCTCCAACGTGGTGGTGCACGGCTTCGCCGAGACGCCCGGCGCGGTCAACCGGCCGCTGATCACCTCGGGGCGTTGGGTACGCTCCGGCGGCACGGTCCTCGAACGCGGCTTCGCCACCGCGCTGGGCGTCGGCGTCGGCGACCATGTCACCATCGCCGGCCGGTCGTACCCCGTCGTCGGGATCGCCGTGACCGCGGCCACCTCCGTCTACCCCTGGGCGGCGCAGATCGGCCCGTACGGTGGTCCCGGCGACAGTAGCGGCCTGGCCTGGATGACCCGATCGGATGCCCGGGCCCTGGCGTCGTCACAAGATCTCCCGGTGACCTTGGCCCTGGACCTCAAGCTGCGCGACCCCGCCGCCACCGAGGCCTTCCGCGAGGCCCACCGCGACTCCACCGTCAGGATCAACTTCCATTCCTGGCGGTTCACAGCCGAGCAGGACACGGTCATCCTCAGGAACAGCCGGCCGATCCTGGTCGTCGGCAGCTGGCTGCTCAGCTTCCTGGCCATCACCGGAGTGGCGGCGCTGGCCGTGGGGCGCGCCGTCGAGCAGACGCGCCGGGCCGGGCTGCTCAAGGCCGTCGGCGCCGCCCCGGGTCTGATCGCCACCGTCCTGCTCGCCGAGTACCTGGCGCTGGCGCTGGCCGGCGACGCGCTGGGGCTGCTGATCGCCCGCCTGACCGTGCCCGCCCTCGCCAGCCCCACCGCCAGCCGGATCGGCGACGCGGCCGGGCCGACCGCCGCCACTGTCGCGGCGGCGACCGTCCTCGCCATCGCGGTGGCGGTGCTGTCCACCCTGCGCCCCACGCTGCGCGCCCTGCGCACGGCGACCGTCACGGCGCTGACCGCCACCGCGCACCGGCCCCGTCACCGCCCCTGGCTCACCGCGCTGTCCGCGCTGCTGCCCACGCCGCTGCTGCTCGGGCTACGGCTGACCGCCCGCCGGCCGGGCCGCGCCGTGCTGCAGGCGTGCTCCACCGCCACCACGGTGATCGCGATCGTCGCCCTGCTGACCCTCCACGCCCAGCCGGAGAGGGGCTACGGCCTGGACGGCTCCTCGGTCCTGCCCAACCTGCGCGGGGAGCACGACCGCCAGCTGATGCTCGCCGTCACCGTCCTGCTGATCGCCCTCGCCGTCGTGAACACCCTCACGTTCACCTGGACCACTGCCATGGAGGCCCGGGCGAACATGGCCGTCGCACGTACGCTCGGCGCCACCCCAGGGCAGATCTCCGCGGGGCTGTCCGTCGCCCAGGTCCTGCCCAGCCTGCCCGGTGCCGTCATCGGCGTTCCTCTGGGGGCCGGCCTGCTCTCGCTCTTCGCCGCCAGGAACGCGGTGGACCCCCCCTTCTCCTGGCTGTTCGGCGCCGCACTCGCGACTCTCCTGGCGACGGCGGCACTCACCGCCCTGCCCGCACGCCTGGCGGCCCGCCGACCCGTGGCGCAGACCCTCAGCGCCGAAACAGCGTGACCGGCCCCGCTCGGCAACCGCCGCCGATCGCATCCGATGCGAAGACGCGAGTGAACACCCAGGCCGACCACGTCGGGACCACCGCTCGTATCCTTCGGGAAGGCGGCGGATCCCGGGAACGTCATCACCAGGCCCTACAGGAACGACGCCTCGCGACAGTCGAACAGGCGAGTCCACCGGTACCGTGGCCGGATCCGGGCAGACCGTCACCGAATCGTCGCAGGGGAGACGCCAACGCATGAATACGCCACCATCGCCAAGAGCGGAGCGGGCTGACGGATCATCCGTCCGGATCGGTGCTCTCGTTCCGCTGACTCGGCCTGGCTGGGCCGAGGCAGGCCGACACCTGCTCGCCGGACTCGAGCTGGCCGTTCGCGAAGTCAACGCCGCCGGCGGGATCGCCGGAAGACCACTCGAACTGGTGGCCCGAGACACCGCGGCCGATCCACAGCGGGCCGCGGCGGCCGTGGACGAATTGGCTCACCTGGGCGTGGCCGCCTTGGCGGGGGAGTACCACAGCGTCGTCGCCCGCGCCGTCGCCGCCAGGGCCGACGCCCTCGGCCTGCCGTTCCTCTGCTCGTCGGCGGTTCTCGACGAGCTCACCGAACAGCCGACGGAATGGGTCGCGCGCCTCGCTCCGGCGCAGTCCCACGGCTGGCAGATCTACGCGGACTTCCTCCTCGGCGCGGGCCACAGTCGAATCGCCGTAGCAGCCGAGCCGAGTGTCTACTGGGCGTCCGGGGCCCGCGTTCTGCGGGACCACCTCGCTCCACGCGGCGGCACCGTCATCGAACTCGACATGCGCGCGCTCGCCCCCACGGCCGTATGCGACGAACTCGTCGACAATCGCGCGACAGCCCTCCTTCTTCTGGTCGGTCACCCGGAGCCGGCGGTGTCGATCGTCAAGTCCGTCCGCCGCGACCAGCGCCTCGCCGAGGTCATGATCGGTGCTCCGGCCGGACAGCCGGAGTTCGCCGGATGGGCGACGTCGCTGGGCGGCGACAGCGCCGCGATCCCGTTCCTGCGCTACCTGCCCGAGCGCCTCAGCCCACTCGGCGCACGAGTCGAGACGGCCCTCCGCGAGCGGCTGGCCGAAGCGCCCTCCTTCGTCGCCTTCGAGGGCTACGACACGATCGCCGTCCTCGCCGATGTGCTGCGTTCTCACGGCACGGACCGGGCGCGCACCGCCGAATCCTGGCCGCGCGTCGCGGTCGAAGGCACCCGCGGGCGGATCCGGTTCTCCCGCACACCGGGCATCAGCGTTTGGCAATGGGCTTGGGCGCCGATCCAGGTCGTCGATCGAGATCCGGCGGAACCCGATCGCTTCCGGATCCTGCACACCGGCTGAGAGAGCACGGGCGGAGGAGGTCCGCCTGCGAGGCACGAATACCGGGACCGCGCCGGGCGGTTCGAGATCCCGGCGCGTATCCGAGAGTGCCCCGTCCGGGGCACTCCTCGTGCGGCCCGCCTACCCGTACGTGGGGTGCTGCGGCCAGCCGGGCGGGGAGTCCTCCCAGTCCTGCTGCCGGCCGTACGGGGTGAGGTCGAGGATGTTGTTGGCGAAGAGGAGCCGGTCCACGCCGCGGGAGGTGGTGTTGTAGGTCCGGTAGACGTCCTCACCGTCGCGCAGGAACACGCTCAGCATGAAGCCGCGACCGGCGCCGCAGTCGTCCGCGAACGAGGTGCCGTGTGAGGACACGAACGGCAGGGTCCAGCCCATCCGCGCCTTGTACGCCTCGATCTGGGCGAGCGGCATGTTCGACACGGTCACCCAGGTGACCCCGAGCTCGGCCGGCCAGGCCAGAGCGGCCACCGGGACGTTGTTCGTGAACCCGGTGCAGCCCGGGCAGTAGTGGTCCGGCCCGTTGTCCATGAACTGGTAGACGACCAACTGGTCCCGGCCCTCGAACAGGTCGAGCAGGGTCTTCGTACCGGTGGGCGTGTCGAACGCGTACCCGCCGGCGAACTCGACCATCGGGAGGCGGCGGCGCCGCGCCGCGAGCGCGTCCTGGGCGCGGGTGGCCTCCTTCTCGGCCTTGAGCAACTCGTCGCGGGCCTGCTGCCATTCCCCGGCCGAAACGATCCTCGGTTTCTCCATCCGCCGATTGTGCGCCGAGGGTCCGACAAAATCCCGCGGGCGGCTCCCGATCGCCGGCTCGGTGTTCGCCACTCGGACGACGGCGCCGGAAAGCCCGACACCGGCCTGACCCGCACCGGTCGACGGCGCCTCACACCACGGCGTAGCCGTACGCGGCGACGAACGGCGCGAGATCGGGAACTCCGAAGCCCTCGCACATCGACTTGAAGATCACGGCCTTGTCCTCACCGAAGCGCCGGACCCGAGTGGCGTAGGAGGCGGCGGAGACAAATGTCGGGGGATCGGTTTTGCTGTGAAACTTGTCCGCGTACATTACAAGTTCTTCTTCGGCTGATTCCGCCAGGTAGTCGGCGGCCGGCAGCGGGAGGTTCTGCCTCCGTACGTCGTGACGGCTTATCCCCATCCCGGTGTGACAGGAACAGAAGCGGCAGATCCGCTCCGGGAACCCCTCGTCACGGAGGAGTTCGTAGCCGAGTGTCCCGTGACGCACATAGCGTGCGTGATCGAGCCTTCCGGCCTCGTCGTACAGCCGGTACACCCCGATGTCGTGGAGCAGGCTGCCGGCCCGCACCAGGTCCGCATCGAGATCGGAAGAGGTGCGCGCGAGGAGCTGTTCCGCGATTCCACACACGATTTCACAGTGGGTGTGGACGAGATCGAACGCCTCCCGGGTGGGGGCGTACTTCGCGTGCAGCGCGCGAATCTCTCCGTCCGTCGGAATCCGCATGCCGGGAGTCTAGCCACCGGTGACATGGTGTTCCGCGGCCTCGTCGCCGCCGAGTTCACCTCGGTGCCATGGGCGACCGGCCCGGCTCCGGCGGGCTTGGGCGGCCGGAACGCCGGGAACTGTCGGTGCCGCGATCTATCGTGGCGTTCTCGCCCGCGGGGCCGACCGGTGGCCGAGGCGAGGACGGAGGGCGGTCGGTGGGCATGGGGGACGACGGCTTGGTCGTGGCCGCCGCGCGGGCGGGCGACGAGTCCGCGTTCGCGGCGCTCGTCGAGCGTCACCGGGGAGAGTTGCGGGTGCACTGTTACCGGATGCTGGGCTCGTTCGACGAGTCGGAGGATCTGGTGCAGGAGACGTTCCTGCGCGCCTGGAAGGGCTTCGGGGGTTTCGAGGGGCGCTCGACGTTGCGCACCTGGCTGTACCGGATCGCGACGAACGCGTGTCTCGACGCCCTCGACGGCCGGGCCCGCCGGGTGCTCCCGCATCATCTGGCGGCGCCGTCGGACCCGAGCACCGACCTGCCGCCCCGTACCGACATCGCCTGGTTGCAGCCGTTCCCGGATCGGCTCCGGGAGCCGGCCGCGCCGGGCGAGGCCGAGCCGGACGCCGTGACGGTCTCGCGGGAGACGATCGAGCTGGCGTTCCTGGCCGCGATCCAGCATCTGCCGCCCAGGCAGCGGGCGGTGCTGATCCTGCGCGACGTGCTCGGCTGGCCGGCCGGGCAGACCGCGGCGCTGCTGGAGGGCAGCGTCGCCTCGGTCAACAGCGCCCTGCAGCGGGCTCGGGCGACGCTGAGGGAGCATCTGCCCGAACGGCGCCTGGACTGGGCGGCGACGGAGCCCACCGAGCGGGAGCGGGCGGTGCTGCGGCGCTACATGGACGCGCTCGAACGTGCCGATCTCGCCGCGGTGGCCGATCTGCTGGCGGCGGAGGTACGGGCGACGATGCCGCCGTACCCGATGTGGTTCCGGGGGCGCGACGCGGTCATGGCCACGCTGGCGGCGAGTTGGGACCCCGGCCTGCCGGAATACGTGGGCCGGTTCCGGATGGTGGAGACCCGGGCCAACGGGTGGCCGGCCGCGGCGGCCTATGTACAGGGGCCTGATGAGCATGTGCACCGTGCCGCCGCGATCGGGGTGCTGCGGATCGAGGACGGCCTCATCGTGGAGCTGACCGCCTTCCACGACCCCGGCCTGTTCGCGGCGTTCGCACTGCCCATGACGCTGCCCCCGACGGACCGATGAGTTTTCCGGTGATCCGCCGTCTCAACGGGGGTCAATCGAGAACCGATCTTCGCGGAGGACAGGTCATGGCCAAGATGCTCTACTCGGTCACCATGTCGCTGGACGGCTTCATCGCCGGCCCGGGTGGTGACATGTCCTGGTTGACCGAGCACCTCGGGCCCGACCCGACGGTGGACGAGCTCATCGGCGAGATCGGTGCTCTCCTCGTCGGCAACCGCACCTTCCGCGGCGACGATCCGCACGTGGGTACCGACGGGGAGGGCAAGGCGTTCGGCGGGGGATGGACCGGGCCGCAGTTCGTGCTCACCCATCACGCTCCCTCCGCACCGGTGCCGGGGGTGACCTTCGTCGGCGACCTCGGCAGCGGCGTCGCGGCGGCCAAGGCGGCCGCCGGGGAGAAGTACGTCAACATCCTGGGCGCCGACGTCGCCCGGCAGTGCGTCGAGACGGGGGTGCTCGACGAGATCCTGGTGTTCGTGGTGCCTGTCCTGCTCGGTGACGGCGTCCGGTTGTTCGACCATCCGGGTGGCACCAATGTCAGGCTCGAACGCCTCAGCCTGACCCACACGCCGCAAGCGACGAGCATCTGGCTACGCGTCGTCCGGTGAACCGTCCGCGCTCGGAGGCCGGAACATGGGTCGGTCGCATCCGCACCGGTGTGTCCCGGCCGCCGCGCGTCCGAGCCAGGGGTGCTGTGCGGCCTCAGGGGCCGAGCCGGCGGTTGAAGACGGCCCGCTGCCTGTCCAGGTAGGTGGCATCCGCGAGGTACAACAGGTGGTGTCCATCGGCCAGGTGGCCCGCGAAGGCCGGGTTGCCCGCGGCGGCTTCGGCGTGCATGAAGTCCACCAGGGCGTGCAGGCGGGCGATGACGGTGTCGACCAGGCCGGCGCGGCCGGCGGTGTCGAGCCCGTAGCGGTCGCAGAAGAGGCGGGCACGGTGGGCCTGCTCCTCGGCCGTGCCGAAGCCGCCGGGGTTGGCGGGCGCGGTGATGGGCGCCCAGCGGTAGGCGGCGTAGGCGATGTCCCAGAGCCGGGGGCCGGGGTGGGCGGTGTCGAAGTCGATGATCCCCACCACCCTGTTGCCGTCGAGGACGCAGTTGTACGGGGCGTAGTCGCCGTGGCAGATCACCTCGGCGGGTGTCCGGGCGGCCGACATCCAGCCGTCGGTCGCGTCCTGGGCGTATCCCACGGTGCTGTCATGGTAGGAACGCAGCAGCTCGGCGGCGCTCTCCAGCGCTTCCGTGGACATGACCGCGGGGGTGAGCGGGTCGTTGCCGACCTCGCCCGGAAGGAAGTCCAGGATCTCGAAGCCGTCCCCGGTCACCTCGTGCACCGCCGGTGACGCCGTGAAGCCCCGCGCGCGCAGGTGCCGCAGTAGGTCGTGGACCCGGGGGGACCACGGTCCGGTCGGCCGCCGCACGGTCCCGCCGATCCGCACGACCTCGTTGACGCCGCCGCCGGTCAGAATCTCCTGATCAGACATCAGTCGCCTTCCCTCGGGTTCCCGTCTCATCTCCGCCCTGTCCGGCTTACCCCCGGACGATCGACCTTAGAGCGCGTCCCATGGGTCGGTATCCGTATCTCCTCAGCCAGAGGATGGACGGCCGGCCGAGAGAGTACAGCCTGCTGCACCTTGCCTGTCCCGTTGGCGGGATCGTCGGCAGCGGTGATCGTTCGTAGCGTCGACACATGGCAGGAGAGCTGTCGATCCCATCGAGTGAGGAGCACACCGTGACCGATCCCCACCGCATCCTGGACACCTCCAAGACGGCGCGGCCCGCCGGGATGCTGCGTCCCGTGCTCTGGCTCCTGCTGGTGGTCAGCGCGGCTCTCAACATGGTGACCTCGTCCATCGACGTCAACGTCTTCGTCGGCATCGGGTTCGGGCTGCTCACTCTGGCGTGCGCCGCCGCACTGATCGTCCACCACTACCGGTACCGACGCTGACGAGCACCGCCCGTACCTCCGCCGCCGGCTGGGCGGCCGCTCTCCAATGGGGCCGCGCGTCATGCCCGGTCACTCCTCACCGTGCGGGGACCCGTACCTGGGCCAGGCCGGCCATCGGCGGAACCGGTCTCTTTTTCATCACATGATCCGACATGGCGGCGTGGAAGGAGAGCCCCGCCACCGCGCCTTCCTCGCACACGTCGACCCCTTCCCCCAGGTAGGTCCGTACCGCGAAGAGCCTCGCCCTCCGTTCAAGGGGCGAGGCTCTTCCTCTTCCGCGCGCGGATGGAGAGGGGCCGACCGGACACCTGCCCGCTTCGAGGGCGCGGTGTCAGATGCCGCGGCGCATCGCCCTGGTGCCCATGGCCAGGCCCACCGCGGCTACGACGCAGGCCCAGAGCATTCCGTACAGCACCGACAGGTCCGCGAACCGGCCGGAGAACAGTGCCCGCTCCGCCTCGACGATGTGGGTGACCGGATTCAGCGCGGCGGCCGCCTGGAGCCACGCCGGGCCGAAGTCCATCGGCAGCAGCACGCCGGAGAGCAGCATCAGCGGGAACAGCACCAGCTGGGTGACCCCGTAGAACAGGTTGCCGCTCGGGCTGGACGCGATCGCGAGGACGAAGGAGAGCGAGCCCAGGCCGATCCCGAAGACGACCAGTATCGCCAGCCCGGTCAGCACCCCCGGCAGGTGCGGCCGGAAGCCCAGCGGCACCGCGAGCACGATGATCAGCGCGGCCTGGGCCAGCAGGATCACGAACTCCTTCATCGTCCGGCCGACCAGCATCGCCGTGCGGTTCAGCGGGGTGACCAGCATGCGCTCCATCGAGCCGCCGATCAACTCCACCAGCAGGGAGTATCCGGCCATCATCGGCCCGGACAGGCACATCATGATCAGAATGCCGGGCACGAACCACTGCCATGGCGACCCCTGGCCCTCGAAGCTCTGCGTGCCGGCGAGCAGCGGACCGAACAGGAAGAGGAAGAGCAGCGGCTGCCCCATGGTGAAGAGGAGGCCGAGGGGTTCGCGCAACACGGGGACGAACTCGCGGGAGAACACGGTCGAGGTGTCACGGAGGAAGAGTCGTACGCTCACGGGGTGACCTTTCTTGCCGGTGGGGGGATGCGGCACGCCGTTCGGCGGGAGGGACGCGGCGCCGACGGCCGGGTGTCGCGCGGGTCGTGGCCGGTCGACGCGGGGTTGCTCAATGCGGGGTTGCTCAATGCGGGGCCGCTCGGTGTGAGGGGCGCGGCGCCGGCGGTCAGGCGCCGTGCGGCGCGGTCCCGTGGCTCTCGTCGCTCTCGCGCAGGCTGCGGCCGGTCAGCGCGAGGAACACGTCGTCCAGCGTGGGCCGGGCGGTCTCCGCGGTGGCGACCTTCACCCCCGAGGCATCCAGGGACCGCAGGTACTCCGGAAGTGTCCTGCCCGCGTGGGGCACCCGCAGCCGTACCGTCCTCCGCTCGACGGTGACCGCGTCCGATCCCGCGATCCGTGCGGCGACCTCGGCGGCCCTCGCCGCCTCCGGCTCGTCGTGGACGGTGACCGTGACGCGGTCGCCGGCCAGCTCGCCCTTCAACTGCTCGGCGGTTCCGTCGGCGATGATCCGGCCGTGGTCGATGATCACCACCCGTTCGGCCATGGTGTCGGCCTCCTCCAGGTAGTGAGTGGTCAAAAAGAGGGTCGTGCCGTGTTCCGCGCGCAGCCGCAGGATGTGCTCCCAGATGTTGGCGCGGCTCTGCGGGTCGAGGCCGGTCGAGGGCTCGTCCAGGAAGAGCAGGCCGGGCCGGTGGATGAGGCCCAGGGCGATGTCGAGGCGGCGGCGCTGGCCGCCGGAGAGGGTGCCGGGCTTCCGGGTGGCCAGCGCCTCCAGGTCCAGCAGGGCGAGGACCTCGTCGGCCCGCCGCCGTGCCTCGGCCCGCCGCAGCCCGTAGCAGCGCGCCTGGGTGACCAGTTCGTCGCGGACGCGGAAGTTCTCGCCCGCGCTGCTCTTCTGGCCGACGTAGCCGATGCGGGCGCGGACCCCGGCCGGATCCGACACGACGTCGCGGCCCGCCACGGTCGCGGTTCCCGAGGTCGGCGGGAGCAGGGAGGTCAGCATGCGCAGGCTGGTGGACTTCCCCGCGCCGTTCGGGCCGAGGAAGGCCACCAACTGGCCCTCCGCCACATCGATGTCGAGACCGCGCACGGCGTCGACGACCCCTTTTCCGACCTTGAATCGCCGGGTCAGTCCTCGGGCATGGATCATCGTCCCCTCCTCGGGGTGGTCGGTTGCCGGCATGCCGAAGAAACCCCTGGTCGGGGGGTCGGCTGGAGATGATCCATCCTTACCCACGCGATCCGGATCAGGCAAACGTGAAACGTGCATTCACATTTGGGCTGACCTGCGGAAACTCGTTCTCCCTCGGATCGGCGAAGGGTCCTTTCCGCCGCCTGTCCGAACCGGGCCCTCCGTGCTGACCTGGGCTTTTCCCAATCCCGCCGGAGCACGGAAAAACAGTGTGGAATTTCCGTCCCGCTCGGGAACCCGGGCCCCGGCGACGCCCACCTGAGCCGCCGGAACGCGAAAGAGCCCCAGGCGCCGGATCGGCGCCCAGGGCTCCCGTACCCTGCTGAGGGAGATGCGCTGCTCAGGTTCCCTCGGCGTGCGCGGGGGCGTGGATCGGGCGAGGGACGGTCAGGGCGTCGCGACGGCGCCGGAGCAGGGCGTCGATCGCCCAGGGGCCGGGGCCGAGCACGGCGATGATCAGGAACGACCAGCAGAACAGCGCCGCGAGCTCGCCGCCGTTGCGCAACGGCATGAAGTCCTGCGGCAGGTGCACCACGAAGTACGCGTAGGCCATCGAGCCCGACGCGAGCGTCGCGTTGACGCGAGTGAGGAACCCGGCGAGGACGAGCCCGCCGCAGACCACCTGGATGAGCGCGGCCCACCAGCCGGGCCAGGCGCCGAACGCGAGGGCCTGGCCGGTGCCGCGGTTGCCGCCGAAGACGCCGAACATCGACGCCAGGCCGTGGCACAGGAAGAGAAGACTTGTCACGATGCGGAAGAGCGAGAGCACCGGCCCGTCGAATCGGTTGATCTGCATGGAATCACCTCTGATTTTCATGGCGCCGCGTATCCGTTGTCTCCACACGGCATCGCCGGGCCACGCTCCGCCCTCGCACCGTACGGCTCGCTGACACGGCGGCCCGTGTCCTTGTGTAGCCCGTTGTCAATGACTATGCGTCATGGTAGGTCGCCACGGATGCGATGTCTGGAATCGGCGCTCAGAGCTGATCTGTAAGGGGTGAGTTAAGTACGAAAGCCGCAGCTAAACTAAATAAATCGACCTTTACCGACATTTGTTCTACTTAACTATTTAATGTACGTTTCAATCATGTGGTTCATTGGCGCGTTCCAGAAGCGGTCGCGGAGCGGCGCCCGCGTCCGCGGGGCGTGAAGGTCAGGAGTCCCGCCACGACAGGGCCAGGGTGGTGTGGCGCTTGCGGAGGAGCAGCCCGCCGTGTGGAGGATCACCCAGGTAGGCGTCGATACGGAGTCCGGCCGTCATGGGGCGATCCGCCATGTCCCACGCCTGGACGTGGGTGACCAGCTCGCCCGCGAGCCGCAGCCTGTCCGGCCCGTGGCCGCGAACGATCAGGGTGCCGTCCGGCGACGGCTCCAGCATGCAGAGGTTGTCGCGCTCGACGATCCCGACGGCCATCCGGAACCCGGTCAGGTCGAGCGGAGGCGAGGCCAGCCACCCGGGTCGCGCCTCCGACATGGTGCACCACCGGGGCTCGTGCACCGCCAGCCAGAGGCTCAGCCCGTCGAGGAGCTGGGACAAGCCGACACTGATCTCGGTGGAGAGCTCGACCACGGGTCCGTCGAGCGCCGCCAGCACGTCACCGATCTCACTCGTCTCGGGCAGCGAGATCGTCAGGTCGGACTCCCGGTCCAGTGCCAGCGTCGTCTCCGGGCCCGCGAAGGGGCCGCGCATCCGCATGAACCCGCAGGGCAGCACCGAGCGGCTCGTCCAGTGCCCGTCCGCTCGCTCCATCGCCACCGAGCGCTGCACCCCCCGCAGGTCCAGCGGGGCCACCAGGCGTCCGCCGGGCCCGAGCTGCTCGAGCCAGGCCGGGGCCAGGTCCCACACGCCGACGGTGGCGATCACCCGGTCGTAGGGCGCCCCCGGCGGGAATCCCCCGGATCCGTCGGCGCACACCAGCCTCACCTCGGGGTGTCCCGCGACCGCCAGGTGCTCCCCGGCGAGCGTGACCAGCTCGGGGTCGATGTCGACGCTCACGACCTGGCCCTCCGGCCCCACCAGGTGGGCGAGGAGCGCGGCGTTGTAGCCCGTTCCGGTGCCGATCTCCAGCACGCGCTGCCCCGGCTCCACCCCGAGCTGGTCGAGCATCAGAGCCATGATCGCTGGCTGTGAGGAGGAGCTGATCGGCTGGCCGTCCGCGTCGCGTTTCGTGACGATCGCGTCGTCCTGGTAGACGGTCTCCGCCGGCAGGTCCGGCAGGAAGACATGTCGCGGCACCGCCCGCAGCGCGCCGGTCACGACCTCGCTTATCCCCCACGTGCGCACCTGTGAGACCAGCTCTTCCCGTAACGCGTGCCACTGAGCCATCATCGACCTCCGTGCCCTATGCGCATCTGGTGCCCTGAGTTATATGCCCCGAAGACGTGACGTTCCCGTGGCGCACCGATGTCCGGCGTTCCGTACCGGAGGTGGAGGGGGAGGAGACATGGGGCCCGGGGGCCGTGACGGTACTCCGCATGCGAGTGCCGCGCAACGCCCGCCGACACGAGAGGCCGGCGGGCGGCTCCTGTCTTCCGGCCGAGAAGAGAGGACCTGGAAGACCAGAGGCGGACGACATCACCGCGGGGAGGTACGCCTACCCGTTGGTGGGGAAGCCGAGGTTGACGCCGCCGTGGCCGGGGTCGAGCCAGCGGGAGGTGACGACCTTGCCCCGGGTGTAGAAGTGCACGCCCTCGGTCCCGTGCACATGGGTGTCGCCGAACAGCGAGGACTTCCAGCCGCCGAAGCTGTAGAAGGCCATCGGCACCGGGATCGGCACGTTGATGCCGATCATGCCGACCTCGACCTCGTTCTGGAAGCGCCGGGCCGCGCCGCCGTCGTTGGTGAAGACCGCGGTGCCGTTGCCGTACTCGCCGCTGTTGATCAGCTCCAGGCCCTCCTCGTAGCAGGAGACCCGGACGATCGCCAGGACCGGGCCGAAGATCTCCTCGGTGTGCACCCGCGAACCGGCGGGCACGTGGTCCAGGACCGTGGGCCCCAGCCAGAAACCGGAGGTCTCGGCCGCCGCCGCGCCGCCCAGGACCGGGGTCCGGCGGCCGTCCACCACCAGCTTCGCGCCCTCGGCGACGCCCAGGTCCAGGTAGGAGACGACCTTGTCGCGGTGCGCCTCGGTGACCAGCGGGCCCATCTCGGAGCGGGGGTCGTCGCCGGGGCCGACGGTCAGCTCCGAGACCCGGGAGACGATCCTGTCGACCAGTTCGTCGCCGACCGGGTCCACCGCCAGCACGACGGAGATCGCCATGCAGCGCTCGCCGGCCGAGCCGAAGCCCGCCGAGACCGCGGCGTCGGCGACCAGGTCCAGGTCGGCGTCGGGCAGCACCAGCATGTGGTTCTTGGCGCCGCCGAGCGCCTGGACCCGCTTGCCGTGACGGGTGCCGGTCTCGTAGACATACCTGGCGATGGGCGTGGATCCGACGAACGAGACCGCGCGCACGTCCGGGTGCTCCAGTAGCCGGTCCACCGCCTCCTTGTCACCCTGGACGACGCCGAAGACGCCGTCCGGCAGCCCGGCCTCCTTCCAGAGCCGGGCCATCAGCAGCGACGCCGAGGGGTCCTTCTCCGACGGCTTGAGGACGAAGGCGTTGCCGCAGGCGATCGCGATCGGGAACATCCACATCGGCACCATGGCCGGGAAGTTGAACGGGGTGATCCCGGCGACCACGCCCAGCGGCTGCCGGATCGAGTAGGAGTCGACCCGGGTGGAGACGCCCTCGGAGAAGCCGCCCTTGAGCAGGTGCGGGATGCCGCAGGCGAACTCCACGACCTCCAGGCCGCGGGCGACCTCGCCCAGCGCGTCGGAGTGGACCTTGCCGTGCTCCGCGCTGATCAGCGCCGCGAGCTCGTCGCGGTGGGCGTACATCAGCTCACGGAAGCGGAACAGCACCCGCGCCCGCCGGGCCAGCGAGGTGTCCCGCCAGGCGGGCCAGGCCGCGACGGCGGCGGCCACGGCCGCGTCGACCTCGGCTCTGGAGGCCAGGTGGACCTGTCCCTGGACCTCCCCCGACGCCGGGTTGAAGATCTCGCCGAGTCGCGCCGAAGGTGTGCTCCCGGTGCCACGGGGGGAGTCCCCGGCGGGGACTCCGTCGATCCAGTGAGTGAT
Organism: Streptosporangium amethystogenes subsp. fukuiense; assembly: GCF_042665875.1. NCBI lineage: Bacteria > Bacillati > Actinomycetota > Actinomycetes > Streptosporangiales > Streptosporangiaceae > Streptosporangium > Streptosporangium amethystogenes. The sequence continues at coordinate 285,176 of NZ_JBHTEE010000001.1, forward strand.
GTTCTTCATCTAAATCCCTTCAGCGTGGAGACCCCGCCTTTAGGCGTGGGAAGGAAACGCGGTTCGGGGCTCGGTCTCACGACCTACGGATGGGAGCCGAGGGCCAGTTCCACCACGTCGGCGACGGCTCCGTCCGCGCAGGCCCCGACCACGACATCGGCCACCGCACGGACCTGCGGGTGGCCGTCGCCGACCGCGGCCCCGAGTCCGGCTGTCATGATCATGTCGATGTCGTTGGGGTTGTCGCCGACGGCCGCGATCTGCTCCAGCGGTACGCCCCGGGAGGCGGCCAGCTCGCGGAGCGCGGCGCCCTTGGTCGCGCCCTCGGGCAGCACCTCCAGATAGGTCGCCTCAGATCGAACCGTGACGGTTCCTGGAATATCCAATTCGGGAAACCGATCGCCGATCAGCATGCATTTGGTGATCTCGCCGGGGGACAGTGCCGACCAGTCGCCCGGATCCCGCAGGGTGATTCCGTCGCGTCGGGCGTAATCCCGCAGTTCGGGCACGTCGTGGACGGCCAGTGCCTCGCCGCCGGAGAACGCCACCGGGTAGACGCCCCGCGGGAGTTCTTCGAACAGGTCGAGCAGCGCCTTCCACGCGTTCACCGGCAGGTGGCGGGAGCGCAGCACGGCTCCGGTGCCGAGATCCACGGTGCGAGCGCCGTTGTAGAGGATCGCCGCCCCGGTGAGGCCCAGTTCCTCGTAGTAGCGGAGGGCTGACAGCTCCATCCGCCCGGTCGCGATGACCACCTCTCCGCCCGAGGCGACGAAGCGGCGGAGCGCGTCCCGGCTGGAGGGCACCATGGCCAGGTCGCGCCCGACGAGCGTTCCGTCCAGGTCGGTGACGATCCAGCGGATCACGAGGCGGTCCTCGCCGTGGAGACCTCGGCCATCACGGAGCCGGCGAGGTCGAATCCACCGACGCAGGCGAGATAGCCGCCGGGGGTGAAGATGCTGCCGGACAGCGGGATGTAGACGCCCCCGGCCTGCTCCACCAGGAGCGAGCCGGCCGTCACGTCCCAGGCGTTCACGTACGTGCCGTACGCGACGTCGGACCACCCGGCGGCGACGTGCGCCAGCTTCAGCGCCGCGCTCCCCGGGCGGCGCGTGGTGGCGAAGGCGTTGACCATCCGGGCGAAACGGTGCAGCGCCACCTCTCCCTCCGCGGCCAGGTCGCGCGGGGAGGGGTAACTCGACAGCAGCACCGCCTCCCGGTCCGTGCGCGCGCCGGCGCTGCGGATCGGCGCGCCGTTGCAGAAGGCCCCGCCGAGCGAGGCGGTGAACTCGTCGTCGCGGACGGGGTCGTAGACGACGCCCGCCACCACCTCGCCGTCCACGACCGCCCCGATGGAGGTGCAGAAGAACGGCAGGCCGGCGGCGAAGTTCGCGGTGCCGTCGATGGGGTCGACGTACCAGCTGATGTCGCCTTCACCTCGGACGCCGTCCTCCTCTCCCACCACGACGCTGCCCGGGCACAACCGGTCCAGGACCTCGCGGATACGCTCCTCGGCCGCCTTGTCGTGCTCGGTCACCGGGTCGTGGAAGTCGCGCTTGGTCTTCACCTCGGGCCGGGAGCGGAAGGCCTCCCTGAGCCGGTCGCCGACCGCCCTGGCCGCCTCGACCGCGATGGCGGCCAGATCGCGTGAGGTTTTCAGGTCCATGTCTCCTCCAGGAGGCTCAGCAGGCCGCGCGGGTCCTCGACTGTCGCCTGAGGGCGCTGCCGCACTTTGTAGGGGATCTTCTCGGTGCTCCGGGAGACCATCAGGACGGTGGCCCCCACCCGGGCGCGGGCTCCGCAGACCACGTCGCGGTCGTAGTTGTCGCCGACGTACCAGGTCTCCGCGGGGTCGACGCCCAGGGCCCGGCAGGCGATCCAGATCATCTCCGGATTGGGTTTGCGGACGCCGACCTCGTCGCTGTAGACCTGCACCGCCACCTGGCGGTCGAGGCCGTTGAGGGCCATGTAGTCGCGGTGGACGGCTCCGCACAGGGCGTTGCTGACGACCGCGGGCGTGACGCCGTGCGTCCAGCAGGCGGCCAGCAGCTCCTGCAGCGCGGGCCGGGTCTTGCGGTCGCTGCGTAGCTCGCCCATCCGCCTGCAGAGCGGGGTCGCCTCGGCGATCACCAGTGAGCGGGCCTGCTCCGGCCAGTCGCCCGCGACGTAGTCGGCCCAGAACCCGCGGTGTGTCATCTCCGCCGGGGCGAACTGACGGGAGGTGGAGTCCTTCCAGTACCTGTCGGCGCGCGCGCCCGCCAGGATGTCGTTCTCCACGTCGTCGAGGCCGAGGCCGTGGAAGCCGGCCCTGGTGAGGAGCTCGTGCACCTCCGCGGCGAGTTCGGCCGTCCACGACGGGCGCCGGGCGGTCTCCACGATCACCCCGCCGAAGTCCAGCAGCAAAGCCTTGGGCCGGATCACGCGCCGACCCCCGTCCTGTCCCAGGAGGGGATCCGCGCGCCGTCCGCGCCGAACAGGTGCATCTGGTCGGTCCAGCAGGTCAGCACCTCGCCGGCGGCGGCCTCGACCGGCGTGTAGGAGAGCGCGTACAGCTCGGTGTCCAGGACGCGCAGCCGTACGGTCCAGGAGGAGCCCGCCGGCAGCACGGCCTCGACGGTGGCCTCCTCGGACCAGACGGAACGGGGTGGCGAACCGAGGCGCAGCGCCTCGGGGCGGACACCGACGGCGCCGGGGGCGACGCTCTGCCCGGCGCGGGACTCGACGAAGCGCGTCAGCGAACCGGCCAGACCGGTGGGAGAAGGGCCGATCTCGACGATCGCCATCGGCGGGCTGCCGACGAACTCGGCGACGAACCGGTTGGCGGGTCTGGCGTACATCTCCATCGGGGGGGCCAACTGCTGCAGCTCGCCCTCGTTCATGACCGCGACGTCGGTGGCCATGGTGAGTGCCTCCAGCTGGTCGTGGGTGACGAAGACGATCGTCGCGTTGGACTCCTCGTGGATGCGTTTGAGCTCGGCGCGCATCTCCAGCCGGAGCCGGGCGTCGAGGTTGGACAACGGCTCGTCGAGCAGCAGCACCGTGGGGTTGATCGCCAGCATCCTGGCCAGCGCGACCCGCTGCTGCTGACCACCGGACAGCTGGGAGGGGTAGCGGTCCATGGCGGCGTCGACGTGGACCATCTGCAGCGCCAGCTCCGCCCTGGCCCGCCGCTCGGCAGCGGGCACCTTGCGCATCCGCAGGCCGAACTCGACGTTCTCGCGCACCGACAGGTGCGGCCAGAGGGCGTAGTTCTGGAAGACCAGCCCCATGCCGCGCTTCTCCGGCGGGACGTAGAGTCCCCGCTCGACGGAGTCGAGGACCCTGTCACCGACGGCGATGGTGCCGGCGGTCGGCTGCTCAAGCCCGGCGATCATCCGCAGCGTGGTCGTCTTGCCGCAGCCGGAGGGGCCCAGCAGGCACATGAACGCGCCGTCGGGGACGGTCAGGTCGAGGTTCTTCACGGCGTAGTCGCCACCGCCGTAGCTCTTGGCGATTCCGCTCAGGGTGATGTTCGGCATCTATCCTCCTAGGCCGGACGCCAGGCTGCTCTTGGTCAGACGCTGGGTCAGGTAGGTCATGGTGAAGGAGACCAAGGCGATCATGAGTACGACCGCGTTGGCGAGCTGGGTGTATCCGTAGTCCACGAGGCCGATGGACAGGGTGGTGAGGAGCTGTGTCCCGGTGGTGGTCAGCATGATGACGATGCTGAGTTCCTTGAGCCCGGAGATGAACGGCAGCACGATTCCGGTGACGAGGGCGCCCTTCTGGATCGGGAAGATGATCCGCCGCATCCGCTGCCACCAGGAGGCGCCGGCGATCTGCGCGGCCTCCTCCGGTTCGCGGCCGAGTTGCATCATCGCCGCGATGCCCGAGCGCGAGCTGTACGGCAGGTGCGTCACGGCCATCACCAGGATCAGCAGGAACGTCGTCCCGTACAGCGCGGGGATCGGCCCCCTGGCGACGGCGAACAGCGACAGCGAGGCGGCCGCGAACGCGATGCCGGGGATGAGGTAGGGCAGGAAGGAGACCTGGCGGAGGAACGCGGCGACGCGCGGGGCCGTTCCGCGCACCACGACGTACCCGATCAGCAGGCCGGCGACCGCGCAGATCAGCGAGGCCAGGCCGACGATGCGCAGCGAGTTCCACGCGGCCTCCCACAGTTCGGAACCGCGGAAGACGCCGTGCGGGAAGCCGACCGCTCCGGGCAGCTTCTCGGCGAACCAGTAGTCGAGGGTGAAGGTCGACAGGTCCAGGGGCGTGCGGGTGACCGTGGAGATCAGAAGTGTCAGGACCGGGACGAGGACGCTCACCGCGAAGACCACCAGACCGAGCGCGAAGGCGGGCCAGCGCCAGCGGCGCAGGTCGCCCAGCCGGTCCATCGCTCCCTTGCCGCCCACGGTGACGAACCGGCGGTGCTCGCGCATCATCCGGGTGTCGACGAGGACGATCAGCACCCCGATGATCACGATGACGGTGGCGAGTACGGAGGCCACGCCGGTGCTGCGGTCGCGGATCGACTGGAAGAGCCCGGTGGACAGCACCCGGTAGTCGGCCGGCAGGCCGAGCACGTAGGGCGTGCCGAACGTGCCGAGCACCCGGCCGACCACCAGCAGCACGGCCGAGGACAGCGCCGGGAGCATCAGCGGCACCACGATCCGCCGGATGACGGTCCGCTGCGGGGCGCCGAGGATCCGCGCGGAGTCCTCCAGTTGCGCGTCGATGCGGCGCAGCGCGTTCCCGACCAGGAGCAGCACGAACGGGTAGTAGTGCAGCCCCAGGGTGATGATGATCGGTACCGCGCCGTAGGCGAGCCAGTCGGGTGTCCGGATGCCCTGGGCCTGCAGGAAGCCGACCTGCCCGGCGGCGCGCTCGTTCTTGAACAGCGACAGCCAGGCCAGGGAGAAGGTCCACGACGGCAGCATGTAGGGGACCACCAGGGCGCCGGCGAGCCACTTGCGCCCGGGCACGTTGGTCCTGGTCACCAGCCAGGCCATGCCGCCCCCGAGGACCAGCGCGAACAGGGTGGTGCCCACCGCGATCACCAGCGTGTTGAGCAGCGGTTCCCAGAACAGCAGGCCGCTGATCTGGGAGCGGAACACCCGCCACAGGTAGTAGCCGGTCCATTCGCCGGACTGCTGCCCGGCGTGCACGTCGTCGCCGTACTGCAGGCGGAAGGCGTCCGACAGCACCGCGACCAGCGGTGCCACGACGAGGTAGGCGAGCAGGATGACGAGGATCAGCCCGAGCGCGGCGGTCGGATCGTGGCGCAGCACGCGGAGCCGGTACACCAGCCTGCGCCGCCTCGGGGGAGGTGGCGGCGTTTCCGCCTTGGTGAGAAGAGCCATGGGTACTTCCTTCGGGGGGTTCACAAGGGTGGTCCGTCAGCTTCCTCAGTGGCTTCGCTTGAGCATCGCGTCGGCGAGCGCGTCGGCGGCCTCGCCGAGCCGCCGGCCGACCGCGTCCAGGCGCGACAGCAGCTCGCGTTCGCGCAGGGTGTTCATCTCCAGCGGCCCGGTGAACAGCTCGGTGAGCCGGGTCTGGTAGAGCTGGCGGACCCGGCTGCAGGCCTTGCGCGTGGCCAGCACGGCCACGGTGACCGAGCCGGGGTCGTCGATCATCTTCAGGACGGCGTTCTCCAGCTCGTCGAGGCCGTCGCTCACCACCTGCAGCGGCTCGACGGCGAAGCCGAGGTCCTCCGGTCCGAACAGGTCGGTCTCGCGCACGTAGTCGCGCAGGTGGTCCAGCACGTCGTCGATCGATCGGGAGAGCCGGAACAGGTCCTCTCGGTCGATGGGGGTCGCCAGCACCCGCCGCAGGACGCGCACCAGCTCGGCCCGCGCCGCGTCGCCCTCGTGTTCCACCTCCGTCATCCGGGTGCGGGCGGCCGATCGCCCGATCGTGCCGGAGGCGGTCGAGCGGGCCAGTACGGCTCCGGCGCGGGCGACGGCGACCTGTTTGCGGACCAGCTCGACGACTCGTCGTCCGGATCGGCCGCGAAGGTCGTCCCAGGCCCGCGCGAACCGCCGGGCACGGCCGCCCGCGCCGCTCACAGCAGCCTCATCGCGAGCCCGGCCAGGCAGCCCAGGGCCATTGACGACGGCAGCGTGACCAGCCATGCCGTACCCACGTTCACGACGCCCTGCCATCGCACCCTCCTGGCTCCCTCGCTTGCCGCCACGCCGACGACGCCGGCCGTGATGGACTGGGTCATGCTCACCGGGCTTCCCAGGGCCGAGCTGCCGAGGACGGCGCCGGTGGCCGCCGTCTCGGCCGAGACGATGTGCAGCGGCCGGGTGATGACCAGGCCGCGGCCCAGTCGCTCTCCCACGCGGGTGAGGCTGGTCAGGGATCCGGCGAGGAACAGCGCCACGAGGACGGCCATCCACACCGGCGGGACCTCGATGGGGCCGACCCCGCCCAGCCCGTCGCGGCCCACGTTCAACGCGACGCTGACCACCGCGATCATCTTCTGGCCGTCGTTCACCGCGTAGGCGACGCACTGGGCCGCGTAGGCCAGCAGATGGGCGGAGAGCACGAGCCGGGGCATCCGGTGGTAGGACGGCACCCGGCGCGACAGGGTTCCCAGCAGGTGGCCCAGGACCAGGCCGACCAGGGGGGCACCCGCTCCGACGGCCAGGACGGTGCCCAGGCTCCGCCACGACACCGGCAGTCCCGCACCGAGCCCCGCGCCGCTGATGCCGCCGATGACCGCGAGTGTCAGGCTGGTCGGCAGCCCTTTGCCGGTCAGCACCGCGACCACGATCACCGCGGTCACCACCCCGGCCAGGAACGCCGTCGCTCCGCCGCTCGTGCCGAGTCCCGCCAGCCTCTCGGTGAAGGTCCGCGCGACCGAGAACCCCAGCAGGTACGGCCCGGCGAAGAGCGCCGTCAGCAGAAGCGCGGCGATCGCCCATCCCGGCGAGCGGGGGAATCTGAGCCCCAGCCCGATCAGGGTGGCCCCGTCGTTGGCTCCGCTGACCAGCACGAAGAGGATCGCCATCGCGGCGAACGCCGGCGTCCAGCCCATCACAGGTAGGGCCGCTGATCGCGTTTGGCCTCGTCGTAGTGTTCCCGTGCGGCCCGGGTCCGGGCCAGTTCCGACACCTCGGCGATCGGGACGTCCCACCAGGCCTGGGCGCCGGGTCCGCCGCCGGGGACGGTCTCGACGTAGACGACCGTGGTGTGCGCGGACGCCACCGCCTTGGCCAGCGCGGCCCGCAGCGCCTCCGGGTCGCCGGCGCGCAGCACGTCGGCGCCGAGGCTGGCCGCGTTGGCCGCCAGATCCACGGGAAGCCGGTCGCCGTCCAGCTCTCCTTCCGGGCCGCGCATCCGGTAGGCGGTGCCGAGTCGCAGGGCCCCCACCGACTCGCTGAGGTCGCCGATCGAGGCGAAGCCGTGGTTGTCCACCAGGACGATCACGAGCTTGACGCCCTCCTGCACGGCGGTGGCGATCTCCTGGGCCATCATCAGGTAGGAGCCGTCACCGACCAGCACGAACACCTCGCGCTCCGGGTCGGCGAGTTTCACCCCGAGCCCTCCGGCGATCTCATACCCCATGCAGGAGTAGCCGTACTCCACGTGGTAGCCCTTGGGGTCCCGGGTCCGCCACAGCCGGTGCAGGTCACCCGGCATGGACCCGGCCGCGTTGACGACCACGCCGTCCTCGGCGATCTCGTTGAGGATGCCGAGCACGACCGGCTGGGTCAGCTCCGTCCCGGCGTAGGTCCGGCTGATCTCGGCCTGCCAGCCGGCGGCCAGGGCGGCCGCCTGACGGGTCCACTCGGGGTCGGCCCGCCAGTCCGTCCGGTCGAGGGCGAGCAGGGCCTCGCGGGCGTCGGCGACGAGCATCGCGCCGGAGTTCTTGGCCGCGTCGAAGGCGGTGACGTTGACGTTGAGGAACCGGGCCCGGCCGAAGAGGGTCCGGGAGGCGGTGGTGAAGTCGCTGTAGCGGGTCCCGATGCCGATGACCAGGTCCGCCTCCCTGGCCAGGGCGTTGGCGGCGGCGGTGCCGGTGTGGCCGACCGCGCCGACCGCGCACGGGTGGTCGTAGGGCAGCGCGCCCTTGCCCGCCTGGGTCTCGGCCACCGGCACGCCGTGGTTCTCCGCGAAGCGGAGCAGTTCCGCGCAGGCCCGGCTGTAGGCGACCCCGCCTCCGGCGACGATCAGTGGTCTGTGCGAGCCGCGGATCAGTTCGAGCGCCCTGGCCAGCGCGGCGGGCTCGGGCACCGGCCGGGCCACGTGCCACACCCGCCTGGCGAACAGTTCCTCGGGCCAGTCGTAGGCCTCGGCCTGCACGTCCTGGGGGAGCGCCAGGGTGACCGCGCCGGTCTCGGCCGGGTCGGTCAACACCCGCATCGCGGCCAGCAGGGCGGACGGCAACTGTTCGGGCCGGTCGATCCGGTCGAAGAAGCGGCTGACCGGGCGCAGCGTGTCGTTGACCGTCACGTCGTAGGAGCCCGGGTCCTCCAGTTCCTGCAGTACCGGGCCGGCGACCCGGGTGGCGAAGACGTCGCCGGGCAGCAGCAGCACCGGGAGCCGGTTGATGGTGGCCAGTGCCGCGCCGGTGACCAGGTTGGTGGCGCCGGGGCCGATGGAGGTGGTGCAGGCGAAGGTGGAGAGCCGGTCGCGCGTACGGGCGTAGCCGACGGCGGTGTGCACCATGGCCTGCTCGTTGCGGGCCAGGTAGTACGGCAGCGCGTCGCCGGTGCCCGCGCCCTGCTCGGCCAGGGCCTGGCCGACGCCCGCCACGTTGCCGTGGCCGAAGATGCCGAAGACGCCCGCGATCAGCCGCTGCTCGACGCCGTCGCGCTCCGCCCACTGGTTCGCCAGGAACCGCACCAGCGCCTGAGCCACCGTGAGCCTCATGAGGTACCTCCAGGGAATCCGGGCCCGGTGTCCGCGACGCGACGCGACACACGGGGGTCGACCGGCTGATCCGCCCAGGAGGAGCGGATCCACGCGTGCCGGGGGTCGTCACAGAAGGCCATGGACCGCTGCTCGGCGGGCCCGGCCAGCACGTTCAGGTAGTACAGGTCGTAGCCGGGGGCGGCCATCGAGGGGCCGTGGTAGCCGTGCGGGACGAGTACCACGTCTCCGCCGCTCACCTCGGCCAGGGTGTCGTGCGTGCCGTACACCCGCTGGTAGCCGGGGCCGCCCTCGAAGTAGTAGATCTCCTCCAGTACGGCCTCGTGCTCGGAGGCCGTGTCGTGCTTGTGCGGCGGGTAGGACGACCAGTTCCCACCGGGGGTGAACACCTCGACCGCGACGAGCTTGTCGCAGTCGAAGGCGTCCGGCGCGCAGAAGTTGTTGACCCGGCGGCTGGCCTGCCCGGCGCCGCGCACCTCCACCGGGACCTGCTCGGCCGGGCCGTACCGGACCGGGAAGTGCCGGGTCGCCCGAGCCGAGGGGAACGCGATGCGGCCGTGGCCGGTGATCACCGCGGATGTGTCGATGGGCAGGTAGGCGAAGTCGGTCACCGCGTCGAAGACCGACGTACGCCCGGACAGCGACAGCCGCAGGCCGCCCGCGGTGACCTCGCACGAGCCCGACAGCGGCAGGACCAGCATCTCCTCCCGGCCGGTGGAGAAGTGCACGGGGTGGTCAGGCAGATCCACCACCCGCAGGCCGGCATAGGTCCAGCCGGCCGACTCGGGGGTGATCTGCACTGCCCACGGGGGCGAGGCGGCGGTGCCGTGGGGGATGTGCGTCACGACGACTCCAGCAGGCTCGCCGCGGTGTCCACGGCCGCCGCCACGTCGTCGCCCGGCGGGTAGAGCAGCGCCCGGCCGACGACCAGACCACGTACGCCGGGCAGCCGCAGTGCCTTGCTCCAGGAGCCGAAGACCTGGTCGGGTGCCTTGTCGGGGTCACCGCCGAGCAGCAGCGTCGGCAGTGTCGTGGCCTCCATGACCCGCTCCATCCCCTCGACCACCGGGATCTTCAGCCAGGTATGGGCGGAGGTCGCGCCGAGCCCCTGGCCGACGCTGATGGCGTGGATCATCGCCTCCGGCGACAGATCGTGTCTCACCACGCCGTCGACCCGCCTGGACCAGAACGGTTCGATCATCGCCATCAGCCCGTAACTGGCCAGCCGGGTGACGGCATGCCCGCAACTCGCCAGCGTGGTGGCGGTCGAGGCGTCCTCCAGCGCGATCCTGCACAGCATCTTGCCGCCGTCGAAACCCATCGCCGCGATCGACTCGGCGTCGTAGGCGGTGAAGCGGTCGTCGAACTCGAACACCGAGCCCTGCACACCGCCCCGGTTCATCGAACCGATCACGATCTTGCCGTCGAGCGCGCCGAGCAGCAGCAGGTCCTCGACGATGTCGGGCGTGGCCAGCAGCCCGTCCACGCCGGGCCTGGCCAGGGCGGTCATGAGCCGATCCAGCAGGCCGACACGGCTCTCCATCGCCATCGGCTCGCCGCCGACGCCGAGCGAGCCCCGCGCCGGATGATCGGCCGCGATGATCAGCAGCTGGTCACGACCGGCCGGCAGCGACCTGCGCCTGCGCCTGGCGGCCGCCTCGGTCACCCGCTCCGGATGCCAGGCTCGGTCGTCGAGCAACCGCCGGTGGTCCTCTTCACGCATGCGCGGCGTCCCCTTTCGGAAATCCGTCTGACAGGACGTTCTCGACCTCGTCCACGGCGGGCATGGCGGGGGCACAGGCCAGTCGGCCGGCCACGATCGCCCCGGCCACGTTGGCGAACCTCAGTACCCGCTCCAGTGGCCAGCCCTCCAGCAGGCCGTGGCAGAGCGCCCCGCCGAAGGCGTCGCCCGCGCCAAGCCCGTTGACGACCTCGACCTTCACCGGCGGCACCTCCACCGTCTCGGTGGCGGTCATGCCGAGCACCCCGTCCGGGCCCTGCTTGACGATCGCCAGCTCGACCCCGGCCTCCAGCAGCGCCCGGCCCGCCTCGTGGGGCTTGCGGGTGCCGGTGGCCACCTCGGCCTCCGCCAGGTTGCCGACCGCGACGGTGACCTGGCCGAGCGCCGCGCGCACCTGGTGTCGGGCCTCGCGCTCGTCCGGCCAGAACATCGGCCGGTAGTCCAGGTCCAGCACCGTGTGCGGCGCCCGCCCCCGGGCCTGCCAGGCGGCCAGGTGCGCGCTGCGGGACGGTTCCGCCGACAGCCCGGTCACGGTCGTCCAGAACACCCCCGCTGACGCGATCGCCGCGAGATCCAGCTCCCCGGGGAGGATCTCCAGGTCGGGAGCCTTGGGATAGCGGTAGAAGTAGAGCGGGAAGTCGTCCGGGGGCAGGATCTCGCAGAACGTCACCGGCGTGGGCAGGCCGGGCACCTCGGTCACGTGCTGGTCGTCGACGCCGTAGGCGCGCAGCGCGTCGTGGACGAACGAGCCGAACGGGTCGGCCCCGGTCCTGGTGATCACCGCGCTGGAGTGGCCCAGCCGGGCGGCGGCCACGGCCACGTTGGTCGGGCTGCCGCCCAGGTACTTGCCGAAGGTCTCCACCTCCCGCAGCGACACCCCGACCTGGAGCGGGTAGATGTCCACCCCGACCCGGCCCATCGTCAGCACCTCGGCGGGCACGCTCACCTGAGGCCTCCGAGATAGGCCAGGCTGGTGCGGACGTCCTCCATCGGGTTCGCGTCCCCGGAGTCGAGGACGACGTCCTGCTCCAGCACGTACCAGCCGGGATAGCCGGCCGCGGTCAGGCCGGTGACGATGCCCGCCACATCGACGTCGCCCTGGCCGAGCGGGCGGTAGATCCCCGCCCGCACGGCCTGGGTGTAGGTGAGAGCGCCCGTCCTGACCCGCTCGGCGAGGGCTGCCTCGACGTCCTTGAGGTGGACGTGGGCGATCCGCCCGGAAGCCCTGCGGACGATGTCCAGTGGGTCGGTGCCGCCGATGAGCAGGTGACCGGTGTCCAGGCAGAGTGCGACGCCGCAGCCGTCGAGGATCCGGTCCACCTCCTCCCTGGTCTCGATCATGGTTCCGACGTGCGGATGCAGGGTGACCGGGCGGGCCGTCTCGTGACGGATCCGCTCCAGATTGGTCAGCAGCGTGCGCCAGCCCTCCGCGTCCAGCGCGGGGCGCGTGTCGTAGCCGTCCACGCCGGTGGCGGCGGCCAGCACGACCACCGCCTCGTCCTCGAAGGAGGCCAGTGTGGCCCGCAGGCCCGGCAGCGGGTCGTGGGCGGGGTCGTGCAGGACCACGGGGACGAAGCCGCCCACGGCGCTCAGGTTGTAGCGGCCGAGGAGGCGGGCGCGGCGACCGGGGTCGGCGGGCAGGAAGCCGTCGGGGCCCAGCTCGGTGGCCGTCAGGTTCATCTCGGCCATCTCGGTCAGCACCCGCTCGGCGGGCAGCTGGTACCCCCAGCCGGGCACCTCGCAGACCCCCCAGGAGATCGGTGCGGCGGCGATCCTCACTTCGTCACCTCCAGGAGGCGGACCGGCCGTCCCTCGCGGAGCGACAGATCGGCCGCCTCGGCGAGGTAGAGCGCGGACAGGGCGTCTTGGACCGTGCAGGGGCTCTCGCGCTCACCTCGCGCCATCGCCAGGAACGCGCGCATCTCCGCGACGTACGCGGCGTCGAACCTGGCCTGGAAGTCCGGCCACGGGTCCCCGCCCGGGTCGAAGCCCTCGGCCGAGCGCAGCGGGGTCCGGTAGCCGAGTCCCGCCGCCCAGGTGGCACGGGTCCCGGCCAGCTCCATCCGCACGTCGTATCCGGCGCCGTTGTAGCGGGAACCCTGCAGCGTGACCAGCGTGCCGTCGTCCATGATGAGCAGAGCGGCGCTGTTGTCGACGTCTCCGGCCTCGGTGAAGAAGGCCTCGCCCCGGTTGGAGCCGGTCGCGTAGACGGTGTCCACCTCACGGCCGGTGACCCAGCGCAGGATGTCGAAGTCGTGGATGTGGCAGTCACGGAAGATGCCGCCGGACAGCGCGACGTACCCGGCGGCCGGGGGCTTCGGATCGGCGGTCAGCAGGTGGACCCGGTGCAGTTCGCCGAGCTCGCCACCGCGCAGCGCCTCGCGTGCGGCGGTGTAGCCGGCGTCGAAGCGCCGTTGGAAGCCGATGTGCACGGCGACGCCGCTACGCTTGACCGCTTCGGCGACCCGCCGGGTCTCCGCGACGGTGGGGGCCGCGGGTTTCTCGCAGAACGCCGGCACTCCCAGGTCGGATGCCCGCAACAGCGCCTCCGCATGGGTGGAGGTCGGGGTCGCGATCACCACCGCGTCCGCGTCGAAGGGGTCTCCGACTCGGGCCTTGAGCCGTCCCGCCACCTCCTCGGCTCTGGTGTGATCCACGTCGGAGACGACGAGGTCATCCACGAGAGTCGAGAGGGTGGCGGCATGGAACATGCCTATACGGCCAAGGCCTAGCAAACCCACACGCATGGCGGCTCCTTGTGACAGGGGCCTCCAGTTCTAGATGAACGACAGGTGAACCGTCAATAGTTTGTCCTGACATTCTGACTAGCTATCATCATCACGATGATGGAGCGGGAAGGGGTGACGCGCTCAGCGCTCCACGAGGGTGACCTCAAGGGAGTAGTGCGAGGCGCGGTAGACGTGTGAGCCGTGCTCCACGGCCCTGCCCTGGTCGTCGTAGGTCGTGCGGACCATGGTGAGCAGCGGGCAGGCGCGACGCTCGTTCAGCAGCCGCGCCTCGGCCGGGGTGGCGGCACGAGCGCTGATCCGCTGGTTCGCGACCCGCATCCGGACGCCGGCCGAGCGCAGCAGCTCGTAGAGTCCGCGAGCCTCGAGCATCTCGGCCGACAGGGGGGTCAATCCCAGTGGCAGCCAGTTGTGCAGCAGGGCGAGCGGCTCGCCCAGTGCGTATCTGAGCCGCTCCAGTCGGAGCACCTCGGTGCCCGGCGCGACCCCGAGGGCGTCGGCGACACTCTCCTCGGCGGCGACCGTGTCGATGGACAGCACCCGGGTCATCGGCTTCTGCCCTGCCCTGCGCAGGTCGTCGTAGAGACTGGTGAGCTCGACCGCCCGCTTGACCTGGCCGTGTACGACCTGGGTGCCCACGCCGCGTTTGCGGACCAGCAGCCCCTTGTCGACGAGGTACTGGATGGCCTGGCGGATGGTCGGGCGCGAAAGCCCCAGCTGGTCGGCGAGCTGAATCTCATTGTCGAGCCGGGAACCCGGGAGCAGCTCGCCTGTCTGGATCGCCTCCGCGATCCGCTCGGCTACCTGGAAGTACAGGGGAACCGGGCTCGACCGGTCGAGGTCGATGTCCAATCTCGTCGCAGTCACGGTCAGATGGTATCTGACGTCAGAATGTCCTGACCAATGACCGATTCGGGTCGGCTCGCCGGGCCGCCCATCCGGTAACGAGAGTGTGTCGGATGCCCCACCAAAGTAAGAATGTCTTGACAAGCTATTCACGTGATGTTCATTGTTGAGCCCATTGCGGCGCCGAGTCGGGGTGCTTGGCGGCGCCTACGACCCCGATGGGCAAAAGGAGTGACGCTACCGTGAGGCGTACCAAACAGATCATCTCTACGGCGCTGCTGGCGCTTGCCGCCGCAGCCTGCGCGCCTTCCACGGCCACCGGTGCCCCTTCGCCGGCGACGGCCGCCGAGCAGCCGCTGCCCGGCCCCTCGCTCGACGCGAACTTCGACCTGGACGCGCTGGTCGCCGCCGCCAAGAAGGAGGGCAGCGTGCTGGTCTACGACTCCAGCGGCGACATCGAAGAGGTGGCCAAGGCGTTCACCGCGAAGTACGGCATCAAGATGGAAGGCGTGAAGTCGGACACCCCGCAGACCGCCGAGAAGATGATCAGGGAGCACGCCGCCGACAACATCACGATCGACGCGGCGATGTACGAGGACGGCGGGGTGCTGGTGGGCCAGCTGATCCCGCAGGGTGTGGCGCGGACGTGGGTGCCCGGCGACCTCACGGACCAGATCCCGGCCGAGAACCAGAACCCGCTGCTCGCGCTGTCGAAGGCCACGGTCTTCGCCTACAACACCAAGCTGTCGCCGGAAGGGTGCCCGGTGAAGAACGTGTGGGACCTGACCGAGCCGGAGTGGGCCGGCAAGCTGGTGATGCAGGACCCGCTGGGCAAGCCGACCGTGCTGTCGTTCTTCACCCAGATGGACGCGCACGGCAACCAGGCGCTGGAGCAGGCCTACCAGACCAAGTACGGCAAGCCCCTGGAGACCGAGGAGAAGAGCGCCGCCTATGAGTGGATCAAGCGGATGGCGGGCAACAAGCCGGTGCTGACCGGCTCCGACGAGGACATCTCCGGTGCGGTGGGCGCGCCGAGCTCCACCGACAAGAAGATCGGATTCATGTCGATCTCGAAGTTCCGCAACAACGAGGACAAGGGGTACACCCAGGCGACCTGCGAGGGGATGGCACCGTTCGTCGGCTTCAGCTACCCCAAGTACGTCGCGATCGCCGCCAAGAGCAAGCACCCCAACGCGGCCAAGCTGTACGTCCACTTCATCATGACCGAGGAGGGCGTCAAGCACGAGATCGGCGAGGGCGGCATCTCCGGCAACAGCACGGTCAAGCCCCTGGTCACCCCGCCCGGGCTGTCCGACTGGAAGGGGCAGCTCTTCCACACCGATCCCAAGGGACTGCTCGGAGACCTGCGGGGTCGCCAGACCGTCTCCGACTTCTGGCGGGTCAACCACGGCTGACCCGGCGCGTGGGTCCGATATCCGGCGCCGCGTTCGTCGGAGACAGGTGACGAACCGGCGGTGCGGGCATCGGGGGAGCAGGTGACGGTCGCCCGATGCCCATGGCCCGGCCCGCCGGCGGGCCGGGCCATGGCGATACGAATGGCGTGATCGAGGTCGGCGTGACCGGTGAGAATGCCCCGGTCAGGGAGTGCCGAACCGATCCGGTGTCCCCATGGCTTTTCCGGCGGTTGCCTGCCGGTCGTTCGGCCTGGTCAAGGCCTTGAACAGCCCGCGGACGAGGCCGTGGACGATCTTTTCCCGGACCTGCCGCCGCCGGTACGGCGTGGACCCGCGCCTCGGGGCAGGGGCCGTACGGGTCTGTGTGAATCAGGCGGAGGGCGCGGTCGGCTTGGCGGTCGCCGCCACACGGGAGTCCGCGCCGGTCGACCCTCCCGCTGATTCCCGGTGTTCGTCAGTGAGGATCGGCGAGCCGCCGCGTTGCCGCGGCGGCGTTCCCGTTTCCCGGGTGCCTGCCCGGCGCGAACACCGGGTCCCGTCGCTGCGCGGCGGGCGTTTGTCGTCTCCCCGGGACTCTGGGCGGCCTCGGCCGCGAGCACGGCCAGACCACGAGCGGCGCTCAGGTCCCGATCCAGGCCCAGACCGCACTCGGTGCGCTCACGCGTGCGTCCGGACAGGGCGGCCCGGCTTTCACCGCGCCGTGACCCTGGCACGTCTTACCGCTGGGATACCGGCGGTCGGCCTTGTGGGCGAACAGACGCCGCATCTCGTTCAGTCCGGCGTCGGTCACCGCGCGGGCCAGGCGCCGGTTGGCCGGCATCCCCGGCACGTTGAGGTTCCCGGTCACGACCGTGCCACGGGTAGCCGCCAGGCGGGCGGTGAGCCGGCGCGGCCCGTCGCGCCGCCGAGACGAACCCGCACCCCCCATCGCCCTCCCGCGAGCGCCGGCCTGCTCCGGCACGCCCGTGAATTCCGCGCCGAGTCCACAGCCGCCCACGCCAAACGCTCGGCTGGGAAATCCCAGCCGAGCGTCTGATCAGACTACTCACGGCTCGATCAACCGATCACACGCTGCCGACCGGCTCTCGAATCCGCCGAGTAGCCGAGGGCTTTCTCCGCTGCTCAGTCGCGCGGGTCCCAGCCGTCGGTGTCCACGTCCAGGTCGAGTCCGTCGGCGATGTCACTCCAGTCGGCGAACTTGAAGTTCGTGTTCTCACGGTCGGGTGCGGTCGGCGTGTTGGCGCCGTCGTGCGAGATGAACAGACCTTCCTCGAAGTCGCCCAGCGGGACGTTCAGCACGGTCGAGCCGTCGCTGTGCTCGACGCCGTCGATGCCGTTGTACGAACCGATCCTGAACTGACCCAGGTAGGCGTTGGAGCCTTCCCTGCGGTAGACGGCGAAGGTGTTGTCGCCCTGGCTGGAGGCCAGCAGGTAGCCCTTGCCGTCCTCCCGGTAGTAGATCGTGAGACCCTCGGCGTCCGCGGTCAGACGCTGGCCGCCGTAGCCCGGGTCCGTACCGGGGGTGCACTCGTCTGCCACCGGGTCGTAGGTGGCGGGCACGCCGTACTCGCGGACCTTGTCCATCAGCACGGGGGTCCCGGTGAGGTCCGCGCGCATCCGCCAGACGCCGACGTCCTCCTGGGCCGCGTAGAGGACGTCCTTCTCCTGGTCCACGACCATGCCCTCGACCTGCGGCTCCCGGCCCGGCTCGTCACAGGGCGTCCAACTCTGGCCGTTCGGCAGGGTGAACGACGAGGGCAGGTTCAGGGTCTTGACGAGCTGATAGCCGACCTTGCCGTTCGGCTTGGGCAGAAGCTTGACCAGGCCGATCGAGGTCCGGTGCCGGCGGCTGACCAGCGCGTAGGTGCCGGTGGAGTCCTTCCAGGTGGCCAGGCCGTACGCGGTCTCGGCGTCGTTGACCTGCTGCTGGGTGGTGTTGAACACGAACGGCGCGGCCGGGTCGGTCACGTCGGTGAGCTGGCCGTTCGCGATGGCGTAGATCCGCAGCTGGTCCCGGCCGCGGTCGGAGACGACCGCGAGGTCCCGCCCGCCGAAATCGTAGGTGACGTCGACGTTGTTGAACCGTCCGACCTCGTCGTCAGGCCCCGGGGCCGCGGGCGCGGCGAGGTGCTGAATCTGCTGCCCGTCGAGGTTGTAGACGAAGAGGCCACCCTCCTTGGCGGTGCCGATCACCACGCTCTTGCCGGACTTGGACGGGTGGACCCAGATCGCCGGGTCGTCACCGTTGGAGTTGCCGCCGGCTTCGTCGTCGTACAGGGCAGGGGTCTCTACCTGGGGATCCACCACCGAAACACTATGACTGGTCGCGGGGAGCGACGCCCCGCCTACCAGTGAGAACGTCAGGGCTGCCAGGAAAAGCCTGGACAGAGGACGCATTGCGCCTCCTCGTTTGGGGGATGAGGTTCAACAAGAACGTAACGACGAATTCACCATAAATCAATAGGACGTACGTATGTCATGACATGGATCCGGTAAGGGGTGCCCGCGCTGTCGTATATCCGGTTTGAGAGGGGGTGAAATCACCCGCTCGTCGCCCGGACGGTCGGGCCCGTGTGCCGATGACCGGTCTCGTGCCCGACGGGTGGGTCGAGGCGGGGCACGCTGACGGGCGGATCCGCCGTGACCGTCCGCCCGAGTCCGGAGTTCCCGCGTGCCAAGTGCCAGTGGGCGGTTCTAACCTTCTGACATGAACAGCGACTTCGACTTCCTGCACGGCAGCTGGGACATCGACAACCGTAGGCTCGTCAAACCCCTGAGCGGGAGGGACGAGT
The DNA here is from genome assembly GCF_042665875.1 of Streptosporangium amethystogenes subsp. fukuiense. Taxonomy (NCBI): domain Bacteria; kingdom Bacillati; phylum Actinomycetota; class Actinomycetes; order Streptosporangiales; family Streptosporangiaceae; genus Streptosporangium; species Streptosporangium amethystogenes. Next base: position 303,579 of record NZ_JBHTEE010000001.1, read on the forward strand.
GGGAGGAGTTCCCCAGCTTCGCCGTCTGCCGCGGCTTCTTTGACGGCGCGGGTGTCTTCGACGAGATCACCTTCCCCACGAAGGGCTTCAAGGGGGTGTCGATACGGACCTTCGACGTGGAACGCGAACTGTGGGCGATCTACTGGATCAACAGTGAGACCGGAGTCCTGCACAATCCCGTCTTCGGCGCGTTCGCCGACGGGAAGGGGGTGTTCCACGGCGACGAGACCCACGAGGGCAGGCCCATCCGGATGCGGTACACATGGTCGGAGATCACACCGACATCGGCCCTGTGGGAGCAGGCGTTCTCCGCAGACGGGGAGAAGACCTGGGAGACCAACTGGACGATGAGGCACACCCGCCGCGCGTGACGCGGTGCCTCTCCCCGCGCCCAGGCCGGGACGGGAACCGGTGAATCGGGGGTGGGTGGAGGACGATATCGGCGGCCCTCCACCCTCGGCCCTGGGAGCGTGGACCGCCGTCCGGCGTTCGGGGGACGGAGCCGGACAGCCACGACCCTATGTGTCCGCCGACCCGATGTATGCGTAGAAATACCTCTCTAACGCAGGCGGAACCCAGCGCCCCGAGGTCGGTCATGACAGTCCTGCGAATCTCGGGGCGCCCAGGGCGGCGGGCCGCCCGGCCCCGCCGCCACGAGCCTGTGCCACTCCTCCGGAGGCGTACCCGGGGGAGCGGAGGAGTCACAGGCGCTCCCTAGGCCCACTCGGCCAGGATTCCGGCCTCCTTCTCCGGATCGATGCCGTGCCCGCGGAACACACGCTCCCCCGGCGGGACGTCCCGCAGCCACGCCCAGGTGTCGCGTACGGTCTCGGCGACCGGGCGGCAGGTCAGCCCGGCCGCGATGGCCTTCGCCGACGAGGGCAGCCAGACCCCGGCGAACTCGGGACCGCCGGGAGCCCAGAGCGGGAACTCGGTCCACGGTGACACCTTCCGATCGAGCAGGAAGCCGTCGTCGACCCAGACGAACTCGGCGTCCGAGCCGGTCACCGCGCGGCACTCGGCCAGCCAGCCGCCGTAGGTGATGTTGCCGCGCACCCCGCTGGTGAGGAAGCGGTCGGCCGTCCCGGCCTCGGCATGGCTGAGAACGAACGCGGCGATGTCGCGGGCGTCGATGAGCTGCATCGCCCGGTCCGGGTCACCCGGGGCCAGCACCCGCCCGCCCCGGGAGATCCGGTCCAGCCACCAGGGCAGACGGCCCACGTTCTCGTACGGGCCCAGGATGAGACCCGGCTGGATGATCAGCGCGTTGCCGTCGAAGCCCTCCTCCACCGCCCGCTCGCAGCCCGCCTTGAGCATGCCGTAGTGACCGTCCTCGGGACCCGCGTCCGGCGCGCACTCGAAGAGCGGTGAGCTCTCGTCGCACTCCCGCTCGGGGAAGTCGGAGAGAGCCGAGATGCTGGAGATGTACGCGTAGGTGGCCGCCCGGCCGGAGAGCCTCCGCACCGACTCGCCGACGACCCTCGGGACCTGCCCGTGGACATCGATGACGGCGTCCCACTCCCGGCCCGCCACCAGGCGATCCAGGTCTTCCGGCACCTCACGGTCGCCCCTGACCGCCTCCACGCCCACCAGGTCGACCCCGTTGCGCCCCCGGTTGAACGTCGTGACCTCGTGCCCGCGCCGCAGCGCCTCCTGGGTGATGGCCCGGCCGAGGAAGACCGAACCACCCATGATCAGAATTCTCATAGCGCCTCATTCTTGGCGCCCGGCGAATGGCGGACCACAGGCTTTCACCCGTAGCGCAAGCCATCCGCTCACAGCGGACGGCTCGCGATCGGAGGATGCTCCAGCAGGTGCACCCGGGCGGTACCGATGTCGAAGTACATGCCGACCAGCTCCAGGTGCCCGGCGCGGAACAGCTGGTCCACCTGCGGGTAGGTCCGGAGGTTCTCCAGTTGCTGGATCACGTTGACCCGGCAGAGGCGGTCCAGCGGGCCCTCGTCCTCGCCGGCGCTCTCGCCCTCGATGAACCGGGCCAGGGTGTGGTTGCCGTGGCGCAGCCAGCGGCCCAGCGCCGGCAGGCCCGCCGTCTTCTCGCCCCCGCTGAGCAGGGCGCTCATCGCCCCGCACCCCGAGTGCCCGCAGACCGTGATGGTGCGGACGTTCAGCGCGTCCGTCGCGTACTCGATGGTCGCGGCCACCGAGTCGTCCGTCGGCGCGGAACCCCGCCGGGGCACCAGGTTGCCGAGGTTGCGGAGGGTGAACAGGTCTCCCGGGCCGCTGGCGGTGATCAGGTTCGGCACGATGCGGGAGTCCGCGCAGGTGATGAAGAGATGCGAGGGCTCCTGCCTGCGGGCCATCCCGTGCAGGAGGGGACGGACCAGCGGTGCCGTGCGCAGGTGGAACTCCCGAGCCCCGGCCAGCAGGTCGGGCACGGCGGGACTGTCGCCGCGGGGCACGTGCCGGGTGGCGACCAGGGGGTGACGGGCCGAGCGCCGCCCGCTCCGCCGGTGGGACCAGGGCAGCCACCACCGGTCAGGTGCCAGGGGCGGGGTCTTGGCGGGGAACACCCGGGCGCCACTGGCCGCCATGGCGTACCACTCGTCGTGGATCTCGTCGATGTCCACGCTCCCGCCGCCGCGCTCGTGCTCGTGCCGCCAGTTGTGGATGGCCTCGAAGGCCGCGTTGTCCATGAAGTCGATGTTCAGGTCGAGATCGACCGAGGCCCCCGGCGGGATGGCCCGCAGCTCCGAGGTGAGCGTGGGCACCCCCAGGAAGGTCAGCGAGCCACCGATCACCACGTGCCAGCGCCCGTCCGGCTCGGCGGTGGCCCGCACGGTCACCCGGGTGAGGCGGCGCAGCGCGAGCAGCGCGGCGAGGCCGAGGCCGACCAGCACTCCCTCGGCGAGGCCGAGCAGCACCACCCCGGCCATCGTGACGACGTACACCGGCACCTCGCTGTGGCCGCGCAGGTTACGCAGATGCCCCATGTTGACCATCTGCACGCCGATGAAGACCAGCAGCGCGGCCAGCGCCTCCATCGGGATCAGGGCGATCATCCACCCCAGGCCGACCGCGAACAGCAGGATCCACACGCCGTGCAGGACCGTGGACCAGCGGCTGCGCGCCCCCGCCCTGACATTGGTGGTGCTGCGGACGATGACCCCGGCCACGGGCAGGCCGCCCAGCGCGCCGGTCACCATGTTGGCCACGCCCTGGCCGACGAGCTCCCTGTCGAGGTCGGAACGCCTGCCCTCGTGCAGCTTGTCGACGGCCACCGAGCAGAGCAGCGACTCCACCCCGGCCAGCAGCGCCACGATCAGCACCGCGGCGATGATCCCGTGCCAGTCACCCGTGGGCCAGATCGGGGTGGCCCAGGAGTCCAGGCTGGCGGACAGGTCGATCCGGGTGACCTCCCAGCCGAGCGCCCAGGCGGTCACCGAGGCGGCGAGCAGGGCCGCCAGCGGCGCGGGGAAAACCCGCACCCGGGCCGGCAGACGGGTCCAGGCGACCAGGACCGTGATGGTCAGCAGGCCGACGAAGACCGCGTGCGTGTGGTTGTGGATGATCTGCTGGGGCAGCTCGACCAGGTTCTCGATCGCGGAGCGCTGCGGGTTCCCGCCGAGCACCACGTGCAGCTGGGCCAGGGCGATCACCACGCCCACCCCGGCGAGCATGCCGTGCACCACGGCGGGCGAGACCGCCAGCGCCGAGCGGGCGACCCGGCAGACGCCCAGCAGCAGCTGCAGGACGCCCGCGAGTAAGGTGATCATGCAGGTGGCCCGCCAGCCGTATCGCATCACCAGATCGGCGACCACCAGGGACAGTCCCGCGGCGGGTCCGCTCACCTGGACGACGGAGCCGCCCAGCAGACCCGCCACCACGCCGCCCACCACGCCGGCGATGAGCCCTGCCGCCAGTGGCGCTCCGGAGGCGACCGCGATGCCCAGTGAGAGGGGCAGGGCCACCAGAAAGACCACCAGGGATGCGGGTAGGTCGTACCGCAGCACGGAGGCGATGCGACCCACCGTAAACAAACCGTCGCTCTTCGTGTCCGTCTCCATGTGCAGACCCTACGGGGCCGTGCCGCATCGGCCGGGCGTTTACCGTGGGCTTTTACGGAGGACGGGGAGAATCAGCGGTAATAGTCGGGGTAGTCGGGCTCCTGGGTCCCCCGATGGTGGTTGCCCCGCGAGCCGCCCCGGCCTCGTCCCTCGGCGGGAGTGGTCGCGGTCTCGGGGGCGGTGCCGTAGAGCTCGCCGTAGCTCGGCCAGCTCGCGCCGTCACTCCCGTTGGGAGTGCCGGGCTCCGGCCACGCGACCGGGCTGGCCGGGGTGGCGGGCTGGGGCTCGTAGCCATACCCGCCGACCGGGCCGCCCCGCGGGTCGGCCGGGCGGTCCTGGGCGGGGGGGAAGGCCCGGGAGGGGCCGGTGGAGGCGGAGACCGCCGGGCTCGGACCGGTGATCGCGTCGTCGTCGATGGTGGCCCAGCCCGAGCTGACCTCGTACGAGCCCGCGGGCGGAGCGTCGTAGACCGGCGTCTGGTACGAGGAGTAGGACGGAGCCGGGTCATCGAGGATGTCGGCGGTGTTCGCCACCGGCCAGCCACCCGACGTCGGGCTCGTGGCCTGCGCCCACGGGTTGTCCGCCAGGTTGTCCTTGGGCGGTTGCGCCGGGGTGCTCTTGGGCGGTTGCGCCGGGGGACGGTAGGAAGCCGCGAGCGGGTCGGGCGCGGGCGTGGCGGGGAAGCCGCCGCTGGTCGTGGGACCCATGGGGGGCATCGAGGCGGGCGGTCCGCCGTTGCCCGGACGGGCACCGGACGAGCCGGTGCCGCTGGGCCGGGAGCTCGCGCCGCGGCGAGGGTACGAGCCGCCGAGCGGGTCGTTCAGCGGGTCGGGCCGGGAGGGGGCGCCGTTGCCCTGGGCGGGCTGGGGCGACGGCTGTGCGGGCGTCCGGTTCCCGCCGCGGCGGGAACTCGCCCGCGAGGGGCGGGCGTCGCCGAAGGCGCCGGGAGTGGGTGCCGCGAACGTCACGGTCCGCTGCTCGGCGAGTGACGCCGCGGTGGGAGCGGGGTTCGGCTGGACCGGGGCGATGAAATCGTCGAGGCCGGAGGGCAGTGAGGCGGAGGCGACGGCCGGCTCGGCTGCCGGCCTGGCCGGCCGGGGAGCGGGGGGTTGCGGGGCGCCGCGGGACGGCTGGGGCCTGGTCGGAAGCGGTGCCTGCACCGTCGTCGCGTCGGCGTCGACCTGCTGGTTCTCCTTGTCGACGGGACGACTCGCGCCCATCTGAGCTGCCAAGGGCCCTCCGAAACCGCCCTCGTCAGCCTGGAGCCGTGTCCAGTAGTCGTCGTCGTAGTCGTCCACCTGGCCGAACTCGTTCAGCCCACGCTTGCCCCGGGAGCTCGGCGGCCGCGGCTGGCGCGGCGGCTTCGGCTCGTCGAACGGCGTCAGGTCGGGGGTGAAGTGGTTCATCTTCGGTTCTCTGGTGGCGAAGTCGTCGCTGGACATGGTCGGAGTCAGCGCCTCCTTCTCCGCCATCTCCCGCAGACGTTCCGCGGGGAGTGCGCTCTCCCTGCGGTTCATCGACCGCATTCCCAGTGCCACGACGACGAGCACGAGGAGCACGACGGCGACCAGGCTTACTACGACCGCGATCATTGCACCACCCTCAAGGCCATGGCCTTACAGCGGCGCCGGTGAGGTCGCGCGGCCATCGACGCGACCTTCCCCCATGCATCACCTGCGCTTGGACATTGGATCTGATTGTGTCGGACCACTATGAGCGTTGTCACACCCTAAGTGAAGAATTGGTAACCATTACTACCTCCGGTGTTTGGCCAGTCACTCGATGTGCGCCGCGGTGAGCCGTCCCCAGGCGATCGTCTTGTCCGCGATGCTCCTCAAGGTCTGGCCAAGGGAGGCTCCCTTGCGAAGATCGACCTTGCCGTCGAGCGCGTAGACAGTGAAACGATAGTTCTCCTGGACGCCGCACGGGGGGCTATAGCCCACCTTGCCGTTCGTCGTGCTTCCCTCCACGGCTCCCACCGGGACGCCACCCTCAGGCAGTTCGTTGGTGCGGGGGTCGATGTCGAAAACGACCCAGTGCACTTCGCCGCCTGTCCGGGAGTTGCTGTCCGCCACGATCGCGACGGACTTCGTGCCCTCGGGCACGCGAGACCAGCGCAACGGGGGATTACCGGCCGAACCCTTGCATGAATAGTCGGACGGCAGGGGGCCGCCGTCTCTGACCCGGGGGCTGGAGACGCTGATCGGCTCCAGCTGAGATCTCTCCGTCGAGGCCATGCCGCTGGCCATCCCACAACCCGAGGACATGACGACGAGCGCCGCGGCGATCGCCGTTCCCGAGATCAGCCGCGGGCGGCGCGTAGACATGTTTGGCTGCCCCATGCCCGATGATGCTACGCGGGTCTGGAAGATGCGCAGACCGGATCGCGAGGTTCCGCGGGTGGGAAAAGGCCGAAAAACGGGCAAAATCGAGGGACGGAAGGGGCGAGAGTTAACATCAAACTGGTTTCGCCGTCCCCCGGCCGTCACGCGCCGGCCATGTCTGGTCGTTTCCGGCGGCCGTGACGCCTGGCACATCTGCGGCGGCTGGAGCGCCCGTGGCGGCTGTGCCCCCGAGCCGCCCCTCCAATGGGCCACCCCGCCCCTGCCGGATCCAGCCGGACCGTTTTCCCGGCCCTGGCGGAAACCTCGTGCAGCGGCCTGTCTGGAGCCTCCCGGGGAGAGCCGCCCCGGAGTGCCCCCGACGTGGTGAGGCGTCGCCCGGCCACGCCGGGCGCAGAGACCCGGGAGGCGCTCAGGGGCACTTCGGGAAAGGGTGCCTAGACGCGGCTGCGGAACGCGCGGATCGCCAGAGGGGCGAAGACCACGGCGAAACCGGCGGCCCAGAGCAGCGAGAAGAGCGCGGCCCTGGTGACGTCGCCGCCGATGAGCAGGCCGCGGATGGCGTCCGCCAGGTGCGTGACGGGGTTGAGGTCGGACCAGGTCTTCAGCCAGGACGGGAAGGTGGCGGAGGGCACCAGGGCACTGCTGGTGAAGGTCAGCGGCATCATCGTGGAGAAGGCGATCATCTGCACCTTCTCGGGGCTGGAGGCCTTCAGACCGATCAGCACCGACATCCAGGACATGGCCAGGGCGACCACGACCAGCAGCGCCAGGGCACCCAGCAGTCCGAAGAAACTGGTGGTGACCCGGAAGCCCAGCACCATGCCGAAGCCGATCAGCAGGGCGAAGGCCCACATCTGCTTGACGGTGTCGGCGATGATGCGCCCGGACAGGGGCGCGGTGCGGGCGATGGGCAGGCTCCGCAGCCGGTCGAAGACGCCCTTGGTGATGTCGGTGTTGAGGCCGATGGCGGTGGAGAGCGTGTAGAACAGGGCGTTCTGCACGAGCAGGCCGGGCAGGGCGAACTGCAGGTAGTCGCCGGTGGATCCGGAGATGGCGCCGCCGAAGACGTAGGTGAACAGCAGCAGGAACATGATGGGCTGGATGCTCAGATCCAGCAGTTCCCACGGGTTGTGCTTGATCTGGACCAGGCTGCGCCAGGCCAGTGTCATGGTCTGCTGCAGAGTCGCCAGGGGGGTGACGCGCTTGGCGGCCATCTGCGGGATGGTCGTCGTCAGTGTGGTCACACGAACGCCTCTTCTTCCTTGTCGGAGGTCTCCTCGTCCTCGGGCAGGTGGCCGGTGATGGCCAGGAACACCTCGTCCAGGCTGGACTTGCGCAGCGCGAGCTCCGAGGCGACGACGCCCTGCTCGTCCAGACGGCGCACGATCGCGGGGACGGTGGCGGGGTCGTGGACGGAGGCGGTGGCCTTGCCCCCGCTGAGGTCGGGAACCTCGCCCAGCACGTCGGCCAGCACCTTGCCGACCAGATCGAGGTGCTCGGCCTGTGAGGGGCGCACCTCCAGGACCTGGGCGCCGGTGGTCGCCTTGAGCTGGTCGGAGGTGCCGGAGGCGATGACCCTGCCGTGGTCGAAGACGACGATGTCGTCGGCGAGCTGGTCCGCCTCCTCCAGGTACTGGGTGGTGAGCAGCACGGTGACACCGTCGGCCATCAGGCCGCGCACCACACTCCACAGGTCCGTGCGGCTGCGCGGGTCGAGCCCGGTGGTGGGCTCGTCGAGGAAGAGCACCTGGGGGCGGCCGACCAGGCTGGCGGCCAGGTCCAGGCGGCGGCGCATGCCGCCGGAGTAGGTCTTGGCGGCCCGCCCGCCGGCGTCGGACAGGTCGAAGCGCTCCAGCAGCTCGCCCGCGCGCGCCCGGGAGTCGGCGCGCGTCATGCCCAGCAGGCGGCCGATCATCACCAGGTTCTCGACGCCGGTGAGCATCTCGTCGACGGCGGCGTACTGGCCGGTCAGACCGATCAGCGAACGCACCTGGTGGGCCTGGCGCGTCACGTCGTAGCCGCCGACGACGGCGGTGCCGGCGTCGGGGCGGAGCAACGTCGCCAGGATGCGCACCGCGGTGGTCTTGCCCGCCCCGTTGGGGCCGAGCACACCGAGCAGCCTTCCCTGGGGAACGAGGAGGTCCACCCCGTCCAGTGCCCGGGTCTCCCCGTAGCGTTTCACCAGACCCTCGGCCTGGATCGCGTAGGTCATCGGTCATGCCCTCCGTAGTCTCCGGATCTCCAGCATGTACCGCGCCACCGACACTTTTTCGATCCACGGCCCGGCTGGAGGGGGAACGGGCGACACCGGATCGCGGTAGGGGAGCCGCATTGTCGGAGCGCCTGCCCCGCGGACCTGCCGCGATGACCCGCCGGGCTCCGGTGGGACTTTTTGCGTCACATCGCCGGAGCGCCCCGTGGGACGTGACCGTTTAGGCTGACAGCGTGAGCGACCGAGCCGATGAGCACAGCCCCGCCCCGGAGGAGGCCACGGCGGCCGGTCGGCCGGGTGAACGTCGCAGGGGCACTCCCGGGCGTGCCCGGGTCTCCCTGCGCGCCCCCGCCAACCCGATCTCGCGCAAGGCGGTCACGTTGTGGCTGACGGAGGGGATTCTCTGGTCCCTTCTCCTGGTGGGCGGCTCTTTCCTGCTGGCGAGGTGGATCGACGAGGGCCGCTGGTCGTGGTTGCCCGGATGGGCGCTGGACAACATCTGGTGGTTGCCGTGGCTGATGGTGCTGCTACTGGTGCCCGGCACGCTCATCGAGCCGTTCTGGCGGTACGCCGTGCACAGGTGGGAGCTCAGCGAGGACGTCGTCTACGCCCGTTCCGGGTGGCTCAGCAGGGAATGGGTGTTCGTGCCGGTCAGCAGGATCCAGACCGTCGACAAGGCGCAGGGCTGGTTCGAGCGCATGCTGGGCCTGGCGACCGTCGAGATCCGCACCGCCTCCCACGCGGGCTCGTCCACCATCAAGGGCCTTGACTACGCGGTCGCCGCCGAACTGGCCGAGGGGCTCGCCCGTCGCGCGGAAGAGCTCAGGGACGACGCGACGTGACCGGATCCCCCAGCGGCCGTTCACCGGCGGAGCGGCCGGAGGGCACCGAACCCCCGGTGCCCGGTTCCGGGGCCGTCCCTGATCCTGACCCCGCTCGTTCGGCCGGCGGGGCAGGGGAGGGCGCCGAATCCTCGGTGTCCGGTTCCGGGTCTCCCGGATCCGTCCCGCGTCCTGATCCCGCTCGCCCGGCCGACCGGACGGGGCCGTCGCTGCGGCTCAGCCCGAAGGTGCTGCTGACCGATCCGATCCGGATGCTGCCCTCGCTCTTCCTGCCGCTGGCCGGTGTCCTGTTCCTCGGCGGGTTCTCTCCGGGGTCGTTCGTGTGGGCGGCGCTGGGCGTCGTCGGCTCCGTCGCGTTCTCGGCCGTGCGCTGGGTCACCTTCACCTACCGGATCGCCGGTGATCGGCTGGAGCTCACCCGGTCGCTGATCAGCAGGTCGGTGCGGACGATCCCGCTGGAGCGGATCCGCGGCGTCGACGTCAGTGCCCCGCCGCTGCACCGCCTGCTCGGCATCGCCGTCCTGCGGATCGACACCGGCGCCGGCGGCGACGACAAGCAGGAGGGCGAGCTCGACGGGGTCACCGTGGAGGAGGGGGAGCGGCTCAAGGCGGTGTTGCTCTGGCACGCACGCGCCCGCATGGCGAGACGCGCCCAGGCGCGCGAGACGGCCTCGGCGTCCGGCCCGGGTGAGCTCACGGCCGCGGACGCGGCGGAGCCGGCGGCCCCCGCCGTCGTCCGTCACGAGGTGGGTGACGCGACCCCCGAGCGGGTGTTCTTCGTGCTGCCGCGGAAGTGGCTCGTCTACGGCCCGCTCTCCGGTTCCTACCTGCTGACCCCGTTCGCGCTGGTCGCCGGTGCCGTGGGCCTGGCGTTCCAGTGGGGCGGCGAGCTCAAGATCGACAGGCGGGTCGTGATGGGCGCGGGGGAGTGGCTCTGGGAGCATCCGCCCCTGCTCACCGCGGCCCTGGTACTGCTGCTCCTGGCCATGCCGGTGGTCGGCGTGGTCATGTACGCGGTGTTCAACTGGGACTTCACACTCCGCGCCAGTGAGGGATACCTGATCGCCGGGCGCGGTCTGGTCACGCGCAGGAGCGTGTCCCTGGAGCGGCGCAGGGTGCGAGGGTTCGAGTTCGTGGAGGGGCCGGCCGAGCGCTGGGCGGGGTTCGGCCGCGCATGGGCGATCGTGACCGGTCTCGGCGACTCGGAGACCCGGGGCCAGTTGCTTCCCGTCGCCCCGAGGGAGACCGTGCTCGACGTGGTGGGTGAGGCGATCGGCCCGATCACCACCGGGCTGCGGTCCCACCCGCCGGCGGCACGCAGGCGCCGGCTGTTTCGGGCGATCTTCCCGTGGCTGGTCGTCGCCGCCTGTGCGACGACGGCGGCCCTGCTCTGGTCCGGGCTCTGGTGGGCGCTCGCGGTGCCCGCCCTGATCCTCGCGCTGCTGGGCGTCCCGCTCGGCCTGGACCGCTACCGGTCCCTCGGCCACACCTACGACGGGAGCCGCCTGTCGGTCCGCTCGGGGTCGCTACGCCGCTCTCAGGCGGTGGTGGAGAAGCGGGCGGTAGTCGGCTGGACTCTGAGCCAGACCTGGTTCCAGCGCCGCGCCGGTCTGCTGACCGTGACCGCGGGCGTGGGTGCGGGCACCGGTGGCTACGCCGCCCTCGACGTCGGTGAGGCCGAGGGACCGGCCTTCGCCGCCGAGGTCACCCCGACCTGGTTGGCCCCGTTCCTCGTCTCCGAGGACCTGGGCCGCGGAAACCCGCTTCCCGCGGAGTCCTCGCCCCTCGGATCGGCAGCACCCGGCGAACCGTCCACGCGGGACAGGTCGACCTCGCCCGGGGAGCCGGGGAACGGCTGACATACGGTGAGGCGGGGGGCCGGTGTCCCGGTCGCCCCCGCCTGACGTGGTGCGATCAGTCCTGGCGGCGGGCGCCGAACATGATCTCGTCCCAGGTGGGCACGGACGCCCGCCGCCCCCGGGACTTCTTGGCAGGCCGCGCCGGAGCCGGTGCCGGCTTCGGCGGTTCCGCGGGCTTCTCCGCCGCGGGCTTGTCGACCTTGGTCTCCTGCATGGCCCCCGTGTCCCCCTGTGTCTCTTGCCTGCCCGGCTCGGCCTTGGCCCGCTCGTCCACGCTGACGCGCGCCGCCGGTACGGCTATCGAACCCTCCTGGGCCGGTTCGGACTCCGGCGCGGGGGTCTCCTTCGCCGCGATGGTGTTCTCCGCTTTCGTGGAGACCGGCTGTCCTGCCGTCTTCTCGTCCGCCGCGGACCGCTGCTCGGCGGGCTCGGACGGGACGGCGACAGGCTCCGGCGGGGTCACGGCGGTGGGCGGGAGGGGGGCCGATACCTCGGCGACCTGGGGAGCCTCCATGACCTCCATGACCTCCATGACCTCCATGACCTCCGGGGCCTTCGCGGCCTCCGGAGTCTTCGCGGCCTCCGCGACCACGGGCTCGGGGGGAGTGGCCGGCGCGTGCGCCGGAGCCTGCTCGGGCAGGTCGGATCCGGTGGCCGATTCCCGCGTCGTGGCGGGCACCGGCTCCGGCGCGCCGGCCGAGAGCGGCCCGACCCGAGCCGGCTCGGCCGCCGTCACAGGGGACTGGACGGCGACAACGGGCTGTGGCGCGGCGGGTGCCGCGGGCTCAGGCTCCGGGGCGGGCAGCGGCTCGTACGCGGCGGGTTCCTGCGCGGCCGGTGAGACCGGCTCGTACGCGGTGACCGGCTCCGGCAGCACCGGCTCCGGAGGCCTGACCCGCGCGGCGGGATCGGGGCCCTCGGCCGCGGGAGCGGCGGGCTCCGATGCCCGGTCGGACTGGTATCCGGCCGGGTCGGGAGCGCGCAGCGGCGGCACGGACACCCTCGGGGCCTCGTATCCGGCGGGGAGCGGAGGCATGGGCGGCTGCTGGTAGGCGGCCGGAGGTTCGGTCTGGGCGTAGGCGGGCCGGGGCTGTGCCACGGACTCGTGCCGCAGGACCGAGGGGAAGGCGACCGGCTGCTGGTTCGGCGGTTCGGGAGCCAGCGGCGGCACCGGAGCGAGCTTGGCCACCCGCGGCACGAACGGCGTGACCGTGGTGTCCTCGACCGGCTTGACGTCCTCTCCGCTGGACAGGCGCAGGGCCTCGTCGTCGTGGGGCGTGATGTGGCGCCGGCGCGGGTCGAAGAGCCACTCGGCGTTGCGCGTGTGACCGTTCCACACGAACCCGAGCTTGATGCGCCACATGTTGTCGTCCCGCTTGGCGGAGTCCCACTCGATCTCGTCGGCGGGGACGCCGCGGCGGGTCAGCCGCTCGGCGACCAGGTCGCCGAGAGTGGGACCGGGAGCGGAGTCGCCGGGCAGGCGTACGGCGCAGCGCTGCGCCTGCTGTGCCATGTACTCACGTTCCTGGAGCACGGGGCCCTCGAACCATCGCACGCGCTCGACCGGGATGCCCGCCGTATTGGCGATCTCCTCCGCGGTCTCGCCGGCACGGATCCGGGCCTGGATCTCCTTGGGGCGCAACGGACTCTCCACTTCGATCTCGTACTGGCCGAGACGGGAGAAGTTGCCGCGGACGGCAGCACGGAGCCGGTCGTCGACGGGCAGCGTGAACCGGGTACCCCGGCCGGCTGTCGCCAGCACGAGATAGGTCCCGTCCTCACTCACCGCGACGAGTCGGAGCTCCTGCATGCGAGTCCCTTCGTCGTCGTGCTCAATCTTCCCCCGGACCCTTGAGTCTCTCGCGTGTGCCGGTTGCCTGCCAGCACCGTACCCGGCATGTCCGAACATCGCCTTCCTGGATGGGGCTCGCAGCGATGTGACGCCGGTCACATTTGCTCCATTCATCTAATTACAGGGCACCGGTCTGGAGCAGCAACTTCGGGGTCCTCAGGGGATTCTCATGGATAACCCGGTGAACCGCTGCGGACTTCCGCCAAGAACCGGAAGATGGCGGTGAGGCCGGTCCGCCGGTCCGGGAAGGGTGTGTCGCGATCGCGGCGTTGTGCGGGGGCCGGTCGTCGCGGTCCGTGACGACGGATCGCGGCGGCGGCTGGCATGGACGGCGGGAGAAGGTCATCTCCAGCGGACTCCCTCGGGGTCGAGCGGCGCGGGCGTCTGCGAATCTGCCCGTCGCACGTGCCGGGGGAACGACGGGACACGCGGACGCGTCACTCTTCGAGCGAGCCTTTGCGTCACCCTTTACCGAAAGCTTGTGAGAAGCGGCCGAATCGGGGGAACGGGGCCGCCTCGGCGGCCCTCAGCCCAGGACGGTGTCGAGATACTCGTTGGCGAACGCGCGTCCGGGGTCGAGGGCGTCCCGTACCATCAGGAAGTCGGCGAACCGGGGATAGACCCTCGTCAGGTAGGTCGCGTCGCGAGTGTGCAGCTTGCCCCAGTGCGGGCGGCCGCCGAGCCTCGTCATGATCTCCTCAACGCCCTCGAAGTAGGCGGGGTTCGGGGTCGGCCGGTAGACGTGGCAGGCGATGTAGGCCGAGTCCCTGCCGTAGGCGGTGGACAGCCAGGCGTCCGAGGCGGGGGTGACCCGCACCTCGATCGGGAAGCTGATCTTCCAGTCCCTGACCTCCAGCAGGTCGCGGACCTCGCGAAGGGCCTGGCCGAGGTGCTCGCGCGCGATGGCGTACTCCATCTCCAGGAAGCGTACCCGGCGCACGCTCGTGAAGATCCGATGTGAGGCGTCGGTGTGGGTCGAGGCCGACAGCGTCGCGGCCGAGAGCGCGTTGAGCCGGGGGATGGCGCCCGGGTAGCGGCCACCGATGCCGCACACCGCGCCGAACAGGGTGTTCTCCATGAAGTGGTTGTCGAGCCAGTACCTCAGCGCGCTCGGCGGCCGGGCCGGGCCGGGGCTGCGGTTGTTGCGCTTGGTCAGGCAGGTGTCGGTGTGCGGCATCCAGAAGAAGTCGAGGTGCTCGTTGCCGGTGACGAGGGAGTCGAGGGAGTCCAGGATCGAGGACAGCGCCATCGGCTCCCGGACGCTGCGCAGCAGGAAGGAGGGCTCCACCCGGAAGGTCACCGCGGTCACCACGCCGAGGGCGCCCAGGCCCACCCTGGCCGCGTCGAACAGGTCCTGCTCGGCCACCCCGCGGATCTTCCCCTCGCCGTCGCCGCGGACTGTGACGATCTCGCCGTCGGCGAGCACCATCTCCAGTGCCAGCACCTGGTCGGCCAGTCCGCCGAGGTCCCTGCCGGTGCCGTGGGTGCCGGTCTGGACGGCCCCGGCCAGGGTCTGGGCGTCGATGTCGCCCATGTTGGCCAGGGCCAGCCCCCTTTGGTGCAGTTCCCGGTTGAGCGTGCCGATCGTCGTCCCCGCCTCGGCCGTCACCCAGCCGTCTCCCACCTCGCGGATCCCGGTCAGCGCGTCCGGCCGCAGCAGGATGCCGTCGGTCAGGGCGACCGAGGTGAACGAGTGCCCGCTGCCGATCATCCGCACCCGGCGTCCCGAGGCGACGGCGTCGCGCACCGCCCGCGAGACCCCCTCGGCATCGGACGGCGTACGGACCTCCGTGGGGGTGGCGGATTGGTTTCCCGCCCAGTTGCGGAAGGTCTCGCCCATGTTCGCTCCTGCCCTGCGGGCGTCACCCGGCCCTGTCGCGGGCGTCGACGCCCCTGGGACGCGGGTTACCGCCGGTTCGTCACTCGCTCCGCCAGCGAATATGAACAATACTCATGATTGCTGCCGGGCGACAGGGGTTCGCAGCCAGGCGGAGCCGCCGACGCCGACCGTCACGGCCAGCAGGGCACAGACGAAGGAGAATCCGTAGGCGTTGGAAGCGCCGAACGCGTCGGTGAGCCTGCCGCCCGCCCACGCGCCGATCGCCACGCCGAACCCGACCGAGGTCGAGATCCAGGCCATGCCCTCGGTGAGCAGGTGGACGGGGACCAGCTGCTCGGTCAGGCTGTAGCCGGTGATGACGGTCGGGGAGATGGCCAGCCCGGCCAGGAAGAGCGCGCCCGCCATGGTCCTGACGTCGTCGATGAGCATGATCGGGGTCAGGCCCAGGGCGAACACCGCCAGCGAGCCGATGAACCTGCCGCGCAGCGAGACGGTCCACTGCCGTGCGCCGTACCAGAGCCCGGAGACCAGGCTCCCGCCGGCGAACGAGGCGAGCAGCAGGCCGGCGGCGGGTTTGGCGCCCTGTTCCTCGGCGAACGCCACCGTGACCAGGTCGACAGAGCCGAACACCGCCCCCATCGCCAGGAAGGCGCATGACATCAGGGCGACGCCGGGGATGGTGATCGGGGTGCCCGAGCGCTCTTCCCTGGGGCGGATGGGCGGCTCCGTGCCACGCTGCAGCCCGAAGGCGATGGTGCCTATGGTCGTGCAGGTCAGAGCCACGATCAGGCCCGCGTACGGGTTGATCATGGTGGCCAGGGCGGTGACCAGTGCCGGACCCGCGACGAAGATGACCTCGTCCGCGACCGACTCGAAGGAGAACGCCGTGTGCAGCCTCGCCGTCCCGCCCAGCAGGTGCGACCAGCGGGCGCGCACGAGCGAGCCGAGCGAGAGCGCGGTCGCGCCGACCGCGACACCGGTGGCGAAGAGCGTCCACCGGGGGGCGCCGAACTTGGCGCAGAGCATCATGCCGGTCAGCGTGGCGCCGTGCGCCAGCGTGAGCGGGATGACTATCCTGGCCTGGCCGAACCTGTCCACCAGGCGCCCCGACAGGGGAGCGGCGACGGCCAAGGAGACGCTGACGGTGGCCGCGACCGCTCCCGCCGTCGCGTAGGAGTCGGTGAGCGCCTCGATGAGCAGCACGATGCCGATGCCGAGCATCGACATGGGCATCCGCCCGAAGAATCCCGCGATGACGAAGCCCTTGACGCCGGGCGTACTGAAGAGCCCCCGGTACGGCCCGACCACTGACACTCCCTGATGCTTTATGCGGGTGGAACATGCCGACGATTCCGCACGGAGTCGCTTCTCGGCAAGTGATTTTCCAGGCAACGGCTCCCGACGGGGGCCGTTGAGGCTAACGTGAGCGCGGTGTCACGTCTTCCCGGGTTGAGGGCATTCGTCCCAGTGATGGTTGCTCTAGCCGTACTTGTCGCTCTCGGTGGCGTCGCGCTCGCAGTGATCACCGGTGGCCGTCCCGCGGCCCCGGACGGGAACGCCGTCACGGAGTCCCGCATCCGGGACCTGGCGGCGATCGCGCCGGTGGTCGGCCGGTCGGCGACCCCGCCGGCCACGGCGGACCCGGTAAACCCGGAGAACGCTGCCCCGCAGAGCCCCGCCCCGGAGACCCCGGCCTCGCAGCCGTCCGGGACCCCCGGCCCCCAAGGGGCGGACAGCCCGGGGTTCACCTCCACCCCGCCCCGGCTACTGGTCATATCCCCGTCGACGCTGACCGAGCAGAGCAAGGAGGACATCTCCCGGCTCAAGTACGTTCAGAAGATCGACTCCTTCGACGGCGGGGCGGTCAAGGTGTCCGGGGTCGGACTCAACCTCCTCGCGGTCGACCCCGCCCGTTTCCGGGCGTGGGTTCCCAGGGCCGTCGCCGACCAGCAGGAGGTGTGGAGCGCCCTGGCCAGGGGCGAGTTCGTCGCGGACAGCTCGGCGGCGCGCCGCCTGGGGCTGGTCCTCGGTGCGGAGTACCAGGTGGACGATGGTCCCCGGCTGCGGGCCGCGGCCTCGGCCGCCTTGGGCCTGCCGGGCGTGGACGGCATCGTGGGGGAGGAGACCGGCCGCAGGCTGGGCCTGCCGCCGGGAGTGGCGCTGCTCGTGCACGGGCCCGAGAAGGCCACCGCCGTGCTCAGGGCCCGGGTGGGCAGGCTGCTCGGCTCAGGCTCCCAGGTGGTCGCCGTCGGTGGGTCCGGCACGGCGAAGGCCGGTACGGGCAAGGCCGACACGGACAAGACGGCCCCGGCGAAGACCGGTACCGACAAGACCGCGAAGGCGGCCCGGGTGACGGTCGGCAGACCCGGCAGCTACCTGGAGCTCTATCGCGCCTCGGCCGAGGTCTGCCCGGGGCTCTCCTGGACGGTGCTGGCCGCGATCGGCCAGGTGGAGAGCTCCCACGGGCGCAACAACGGTCCCTCCTCCGCGGGCGCGCAGGGACCGATGCAGTTCATGCCCGCCACCTGGAAGGCCTACGGCGTGGACGGCGACGGCGACGGTGTCGCCGACATCTGGAGCCCCTACGACGCGGTCCCGTCGGCGGCCAACTACCTGTGCGCCAACGGAGCGGCCCAGGGCGGCAAGAAGCTGGAGAAGGCCATCTGGTTCTACAACCACTCCTGGTCGTACGTCTCCAAAGTTCTGGCCATCTCCCGCGGCTATGCCGCCGCCTATCCCTGAGGCGCCGGCTCCCTAGCCGCGGCGGCGCGGCGGCGCCGGGCAGCAGGTGGCCGAGCACGCGACGGGCTCGGGTTCGGCGAGCAGCTCCGAGACCATCGAGACGAACCGGGGGTGGGTGCCGGCCGTGGCCGCCCTGACCAGCGGCAGGCCGATCTTCCTCGCCGTCGCCGCGGCCTCCACGTCGAGGTCGTAGACGACCTCCATGTGGTCGGAGACGAAACCGATCGGCACCAGCACCACCGCCGGGGCGTCGACCTCCGGCAGATGGTCGCAGACGTCGGGCTCCAGCCACGGAATGTGGGGGGCACCGCTCCGGCTCTGCCAGACCAGGTCCCACGGCCTGTCGCCACCCAGCTCGGCGGTGACCAGCGTGGCCGCGCGGCGCAGCTGAGCCTCGTACGCCCCGCCGCTCTCGCCGGCCGTCTCGGCCATCGAGACCGGAATACTGTGCGCCGTGAAGACCAGCCGGGCGGAGTCGCCGAGCCCGTCGGGCAGCCGGTCCAGCGCCTCGCGGGTGTGGTCGGCCATCGCCGCGATGAAGCCCGGGTGGTCGAAGTAGTGCCGGAGCTTGACCACCTCGGGGGCACCCTCGACCGCGGCCCTGGCCAGCGCGATGTCGTCGATGTACTGCCGGCAGCTCGAGTACGAGCTGTAGGCCGAGGTGACGAAGGCCGCCGCCCTGCGCACGCCGTCGCCCGCCATCTCGCGGAGCGTGTCCTCCAGGTAGGGGTGCCAGTTGCGGTTGCCCCAGTAGATCGGAAGGTCGATGGTCGGTGCCAGGGCCGCGATCAGGTCGCGGCACTGCTGGTTGATCGGGCTGACCCCACCGAAGCGCTGGTAGTGCGCCTCGACCTCCAACAGCCGCTCGCGCGGGATCCCACGGCCCCGCACCACGTTCTCCAGGAACGGCATCACGTCGTCAGGCTTCTCGGGACCCCCGAACGAGACGACGAGCAGTGCGTCGTAATTCCCCATGGCCTTCATCAAACCGCATGCCGGGGTGTTCTCTCGCATGGTCACCATGAGTAGTCCGTCATCAACAACATTTGTGGATGAGTGTTTGGGGGCATGTCCGAAGACGGCAGCCGGGGTAGGTTCGAAACTGTGACCCCATTTAACGACATCCGCGATTATGTCGGCGTGCCGCGGGTGGCATCCCTGCGGCTATCCCCCGATGGAACGCGCCTGGTCAGCGTGGTGCAGGCGCTCAACCCCGATGGCAGATCCTACGGAACCTCCCTCTGGGAGATCCCGCTCGACGGCCGAAGGCCGCATCGGCTGACCAGATCGGTCAGGGGCGAGGCCGGGGCCGAGTTCACCCAGCGTGGTGATCTGCTCTTCGGCTCGCGCAGGCCCGACCCGACGGTCAAGGAGGCCGACGAGGAGGTTCCGGCGCTCTGGCTGCTGCCCGCGGCGGGAGGAGAGGCCCGGCAGATCGCGTCCAGACCGGGGGGTGTCGCCGGATTCGCGACCGGCGGGCAGACCGTGGTCTTCTGCTCCGACGTGCTCCCGGGAGACGAGGCGGGGGAGGCCGAGCGGCGCAAGACGCGCAAGGAGGCGGGGATCAGTGCGATTCTGCACGAGAGCTACCCGGTGCGTTACTGGGATCACGATCTAGGTCCCGGCGAGCCCCGGCTGTTCGCGGGCACGCTGGGCGAGGAGGAGCGGCTGACCGAGGTCAGGGACCTCACCCCCCAGCCCGGCAAGGCCCTGGCGAGCCACAGCGCCTACGACGTGACGCCGGACGGTTCCACGGTCGTGGCCACCTGGGGGGTCTCGCTGCCGCATGGCGAGCTCCGTTTCGAACTGGTCGCCATCGAGACGGCCAACGGCGGGGCCAGGCGTGTCCTCGCCGCCGCCGACGGCCACGACTTCGACGGGCCGATCAGGATCTCTCCCGACGGACGCCTGGTCGCGTGCGTCCGGAGTAACCACGCCGACATCGACCACATCCCCGAGAGCACCCTGTGGATCGTCGATCTGGCCACCGGTGAGGGCCACCCCGCGGGCGGGGCGCTCTGGCCGTCCGACATCGTCTGGGCGCCTGACTCCCGCTCGCTGTTCGTGGCCGCCGACCATCACGGCCGCCGCCCGATCTTCCGGGTCCCGGCCGACGGCTCCGCGCCGGAGCGGCTCACCGGTGACGACGCCGCGTACGCCTCGCTCAACGTCGCGCCCGACGGCACCGTCTACGCGCTGCGCGGCGCGGTGGACGCGCCCGCGGCCCCGGTCAGGGTGGCCGCGGACGGCACCGTCGAGAAGCTGCCCTCCCCCGCCCCCGAACTGGAGTTGCCCGGCCGGCTCACCGAGGTGATCACGACCGCCGACGACGGCATGGAGATCAGGGCCTGGCTGACGCTGCCCGAGGGAGCCTCGGCGAAGAATCCCGCGCCGCTCCTGCTGTGGATCCACGGCGGCCCGCTGGGCAGCTGGAACGACTGGTCCTGGCGCTGGAACCCATGGATCATGGCCCAGCACGGTTACGCCGTGCTGCTCCCCGATCCGTGCATCTCCACCGGGTACGGGCCGGAGATGATCCGGCGCGGCTGGGCCAACTGGGGCCCGCGCACCCACGCCGACCTGATGGCGATCACCGACGCCGCGTTGGAGTTGCCCGAGGTCGACGCCACCAGGACCGCCGCCATGGGCGGCTCGTTCGGCGGCTACATGGCCAACTGGGTCGCCGGGCACACCGACAGGTTCAGTGCGATCGTCACCCACGCCTCGCTCTGGAACCTCGACCAGTTCGCCGGCACCACCGACGCGTCGATGTACTGGCAGCGCGAGTTCGGAGCCCCGGGCACCGGGCTGTACGCGAAGCTCTCTCCGCACCGGTCGCTGGGGAACATCTCCACCCCGATACTGGTCATCCACGGGGACAAGGACTACCGGGTCCCCATCGGCGAGGCGCTGCGTCTCTGGTGGGACCTGCAGCGCTCCGACGTGGAGTCGAAGTTCCTGTACTTTCCCGACGAGAACCACTGGGTGCTCAAGCCGGGCAACGCGGTCGTCTGGTACGAGACCGTGCTGGCCTTCCTGGATCAGCATGTCCTCGGCCGCGAGTGGAAACGCCCTGAGTCGCTGTCGTGAACCCGTGCCGTGTCCTTCGGCCGGCGGAGGACAGGGCCGGTTCCCGGGTCCGGCGAGGCGAGTGAGGAGCGAGTGAGGAAGTGGTGAGGGGATTGGACAGTACCGTGACCTTCGGCAGGCTGGCGGAGGAGATAGCCAGGGAGGCCGGCGAGATGCTCCTGGCCAAGCGCCCGTCCCGTCCCGAGGTGCTGGTCACCAAATCCAGTCCCACCGACGTGGTGACAGCCCTCGACCGGGCCTCGGAGGAGCTGATCCGCGACAGGATCCGGGCGGTCAGGCCCGGCGACGCGATCCTCGGCGAGGAGGGAGGCGCCACCGGCGACGGCAGGGTCCGCTGGATCGTCGACCCGATCGACGGGACCGTCAACTTCCTGTACGGGTTGCCCGAGTGGGCGGTCAGCATCGCGGTCGAGGTGGACGGCGAGGTGATCGCGGGGGTGGTCAACGTCGTGCCCCGCGGAGAGGTGTTCACCGCCGTCAAGGACGGGGGCGCTTGGCTGGCGGGGGAGCGACTGCGCTGTAACACCGGTGTGCCGCTGGACCGGGCACTGATCGCCACCGGATTCGGCTACGAGCGCGGGCGGCGCGAGGTGCAGGCGGAGGTGCTCCGTCACGTGGTGCCGCGGGTACGTGACATCCGCAGGGGTGGATCGGCGGCCTCGGACCTCTGCTCGGTGGCGGCGGGACGGGTGGACGGCTACTACGAGCGCGGCCCGAACGTCTGGGACTACGGGGCCGGCGGCCTCATCGCCCAGGAGGCGGGGGCCAGGCTCGGTGGACTGGCCGGCAGACCGGCCAATCCCGGCCTCGTCCTGTGCGCGGCGCCCGGTCTGTTCGAGGAACTGCACGACCTGCTGCTCCCGCTGGATCCGGAGCGCGACGCCTGAGGCGTCGCGCTCCGGATCCTCGCGGTACGGGCATGAGGGAGCCCCCCGGCCAAGATGGCCGGGGGGCTTCCTCCCATCAGCGCTGAATGGGGACGCCGTTGTCTGTGGCCAGACGCTGGAGATCCTCGATCTCGGCGGTGAAGGTGTCGGCGAGGTAGTCATCGCCGGAGGACCTGGCCTCCTGCAGATTCCGGTATGCCTGGTCGAGGCGGTGTTCGATTGTGGTGGTGAACTCGCCCATCTCACCTTCTTTCTCACGGGCGTATGGGGGCGGAAGGTACCGCGATGGAGACTGGAACCGGCTGTACCCATGGCGGCCGGGAAGCTAAACCTGTGTGTTTCCGACATCACACGGAGTGTCTACCCCTGGGAGGGCCTTACCGTGTGCTTACAGGGGATGGGGCGAGAATGAGGGGCCGTTCCAGCGGCTGCTCATGGAATGTGACGGGAGGTGCCATAAGCCGTGCGAGTGCTTGTGGTCGAGGACGAGCGGGTGCTCGCCGACGCGATCGCGACCGGGCTCCGGCGCGAGGCGATGGCCGTGGACGTGGCCTACGACGGCGCCGGCGCGCTGGAGCGGACGGGCTACATCGACTACGACGTCATCGTCCTGGACCGTGACCTGCCCAAGGTGCACGGTGACGAGGTCTGCCGCCGGCTGGTGGCCTCCCGTACCGCGTCGCGGATTCTCATGCTGACCGCGTCGGGCGACGTCGACGACAAGGTGGAGGGGCTGGGGCTGGGCGCCGACGACTACCTGGCCAAGCCCTTCGTGTTCATCGAGCTCGTCGCGCGGGTGCGGGCGCTGGGCCGCCGCTCCGCCCCGGCGCTGCCGCCGGTGCTGGAGCGGGCGGGGGTCCGCCTGGATCCCGGCAAGCGGCTGGTGACCAGGGACGGCGCGGAGGTGGCGCTCACCAAGAAGGAGTTCGCGGTCCTGGAGGAGCTGATGCGCGCCGAGGGCGCGGTCGTCAGCCAGGAGGATCTGCTGGACAAGGCGTGGGACGAGAACATCGACCCGTTCACCAACGTGGTGCGCGTCACCATGATGACGCTGAGAAAGAAACTGGGCGAGCCTCAGGTGATCGAGACGGTGCCAGGGGTCGGGTACCGGTTGTGAACGTTCCGGCAGGCGGGGGAGAGGAGCGTCCGACGTTCGTCCCGGCGGACAAGGACCGGGGGGCCGTGCCGACCCACCCGATGATCAGCCCGCACTCCGAGCGGGGAGCCTGGAAGAGCGAGCAGCTCGGGTCCGGCCCCCCGGGCAAAGGTGCTCAGCCCCCGCCGCCGACCGGTCCGCCCAGCTGGGACGGTCCGCCGCCGGCGGGCACGATGCCGGTCGAGCACACCCCGCTGAGCCGGCTGCGGGCGATCGTGGACCGGGTCAGCATCCGGTGGCGGCTGACCATCACCTACGCCACGCTGTTCTTCACCGCGGGTGCCCTGCTCATGCTTGTGATCTACCTGATGGTGGGCTGGGCGCTGGGCGCGGTGTGGCCGGACTACCCGCTCAACCTGGACGGGCTGGTCTCTCCCGAGGTGGCGCGCGAGGCCCAGCGGCAGTGGTACTGGCAGCAGCACGCCGCGACCGTCGCGGTACAGAGGGAACTGCTGGCCCGTTCGCTGCTGGCCCTGCTCGGGGTCGGCATCCTGGCGGTCATCATCGGCTACATCGTCGCCGACCGGGCGCTCAAGCCGATCCAGCAGATGACCGCCACGGCCCGCAAGCTGTCGGGCTCCACGCTCGCCCACGAGCGGATCGACCTCAAGGGGCCCGACGACGAGCTGAAGGAGCTGGCCGACACCTTCGACGAGATGCTCACCAGGCTCAATGTGGCCTTCGACACACAGCGAAGATTCGTGGCCAACGCCTCGCACGAGCTCCGCACCCCGCTGACGATCAACCGGACGGTCCTGGAGATCGCGCTGGGCGACCCGGAGGCGTCGGGCGATCTCAAGGCGCTGGGCCGCACCCTCCTGGAGGTCAACGCCCGCAACGAACGCCTGATCGAGGGCCTGCTGCTGCTGGCACGCAGCGAGCGCGAGCTGAGCGTGCGCAAGCCGGTGGACATGAAGGACGTGGCCGAGACGGCCGTCGACCAGCTCGCCACGCGGGCCGCGGAGGCCGAGGTCACCGTGATCACCGAGCTCCGCAGTGCCGGGACCGTCGGTGATCCGGTGCTCCTGGAACGCTGTGTGGCCAACCTGGTGGAGAACGCCATCAAGCACAACCTCCCCGAGTCCGGACGCCTGTGGGTCAGGACGGGAATGGTGGAGGGCGCGCTGGTTGTTCAGGTGGCCAACACGGGGCCGCATATCCCCGCGTACGAGGTGAACAGTCTTTTCGAGCCGTTCCGGCGGCTCAACGCCGATCGGGTCGACTCCGACAAGGGGGCGGGGCTCGGGCTTTCCATCGTCCGCGCGGTGGTGCGGGCTCACGGGGGCAACGTGACCGCCATCCCCAGGGACGGAGGAGGTCTGGTGGTCACCGTGCGACTTCAGGCACGTTGATCCGGCGGGGGGCGTCTCGTTCACGCCGTACATGTGGTTGGATGTGCCGTCGAACACGGTGGTGCATGCCGCCGATGCTGTGGTTTACGCCATATTTGGCTAACCGTGGCCATTGGCAGTACGTCCCTCACGTGTAGGGAGGTTCAGTGACCATTCCGGCAGGGTACCGAAGCAGGAATCTCGTCGGCAGATCGGGCACAAGTCGTGCCTCTCGAACGTTACACACGCGCGAGTGAGCGCACACAGATAGATGAGGGGGATGGAGCAGACCGATGGCTACCGATTACGACAGCCCACGCAAGACCGACGACGACCTCAGTGAGGACAGTCTTCAGGAACTGCAGGCCCGCCGTACCGACAAGTCCTCGGGCAGCATCGACATCGACGAGACGGATCTCGCCGAGTCGCTCGAACTGCCGGGCGCGGACCTGTCGAACGAGGAGCTCTCGCTCCGGGTGATTCCTCGTCAGGCCGACGAGTTCACCTGCGCGCGTTGCTTCTTGGTGCACCACCGCAGTCAGCTCGCCGTTGAGAAGAACGGTCAGCAGATATGCCGGGAATGCGCGGCTTGACGATAATTCCGATGGCCTGTTCGGGGTGTGCTCTTCCAGCCATGGGATAGGGGCCCAGGACAGCCTTGAGGAGGTTCCGAGACATGACGTCAGAGAACAGGCAGACCGATGCGGCGCCGGACGACTCCACTGCCGGGGAGTCGTCCGACGCGTCTGATCGGGAAGTAGCCGAGATCGTCGGCCGGCTCGCGGAGCCGGGTGACATGGATGGGGCCGAGCGGCGAAAGCTGCTCGGCCGCCTCACGAAAGCACTGACCCGGAGAGCCGGGAAGGCCAGGGAGCCGGGGGCGGGCCGGGGCCGCTGGCTGACCGACGCGTTCATGGCCGTGGCGCCCCGCATTCCCATCCGGGACCTGCACACCCTCTCCGAGCACCACCACGGCCTCACCGCCGAGGCGCTGGCGGACGACCTGGTGCGCACCGCGGCCAAGGCCACCATGACGGTCGGAGCCATCGGCGGGGCCGTCGCCGCGGCCGAGTTCGCCACTCCTCCCCTTCTGCTCTCCGCCCCCGCCCAGCTGGTGGCCGAGACCCTCGTCGTCGCCGCGATCGAGGTCAAGCTCATCGCGGAGCTCCACGAGGTGTACGGGATGCAGGTGCCCGGCAACGGTTCCCAGCGGGCCATGGCCTTCGCGGCGGCCTGGTCCAGACAGCGCGGTGTCGACCCCATGTCCCCCGGAACGATGACCGTCGCGCTCGGCGCCGCCACCAAGACCGCCCTGCGCAACAGGCTGATGCGCACTCTCGGACGCCACCTCACCACCCTGGGTCCCTTTCTCACCGGCGCTGTGGCGGGAGGGGTCCTCAACCGCGCCGCCACGAAGAAACTCGGCGAGATGGTACGGAGTGATCTGCGGGTTCATCATGCCCTTCCGCCTGGAAAGCCATAGAAACTCCTCAAACGGGTAGTTAATTCAGTAAGCCCCCGACTACCTGGAGGAATCTGTGCCGGGCCGCAGTACGTTTGTGATCGTCGCCAATCGCCTCCCCGTCGACCGGGTGGGGGAGGACATGTGGCGGCGCAGCCCCGGCGGCCTCGTGACCGCGATCGCCCCGGTCCTGCAGCGCAGGGAAGGGGCCTGGATCGGCTGGCACGGGGCCCCCGGCGAACGGCTCGAACCCTTTGAGCACGACGGCATGCAGCTCGTCCCCGTCCCGCTGTTCGAGCACGAGGTCGAGCTCTACTACGAGGGTTTCTCCAACGCCACACTCTGGCCCCTCTACCACGACGTGGTCGCCACCCCCGTCTACTCGCGTGTCACCTGGGACGCCTACCGTGCGGTCAACGAGCGCTTCGCCCAGGCCGCCGCCGAGGAGGCCGCGGAGAACGCGGTCGTGTGGGTCCAGGACTACCAGCTCCAGCTGGTCCCGGCCATGCTGCGCAAGCTCCGCCCCGACCTGCGCATTGGTTTCTTCCTGCACATCCCCTTCCCGCCGATAGAGCTGTTCGTCCAGCTCCCGTGGCGGCGCGAGATCCTGGAGGGACTGCTCGGCGCGGACATGGTCGGTTTCCAGCGCCCCGGCGGCGCCTCCAACTTCATCCGGCTCTGCCGCCACCTGCTCGGCCTCCAGCACCACAAGCACGAGATCTACGTGGACGGCCGGGTGGTGCGCGCCGGGGCGTTCCCCATCTCCGTCGACTTCGGCGAGCTCGACTCGCTGGTCCGCGAGCCGCACATCATCTCCAGGGCCAGGGAGATCCGCAGGGAACTGGGCGATCCCGAGTGCATACTGCTCGGCGTCGACAGGCTCGACTACACCAAGGGCATCGGCCAGCGTCTGAAGGCGTTCGGGGAACTGCTCGCGGAGAAAACGATCAAACCGGGCGAGGCGGTGTTCGTGCAGATCGCCACGCCGAGCCGGGAGCGGGTCGAGGAGTACATGCGGCTGCGCGACTCGATCGAGCTCCAGGTCGGCCGGATCAACGGCGAGCAGGGAGAGCTCGGGCAGCAGCCCGTGCAGTACATGCACCAGTCGTACGGCCGTGACGAGCTCGCCGCGCTCTATCTCGCGGCGGACGTGATGATGGTCACGCCGTTGCGTGACGGGATGAACCTGGTCGCCAAGGAGTACGTCGCCTGCCGCAACGACCTGGGCGGCGCGCTGGTGCTCAGCGAGTTCGCCGGGGCGGCCGACGAACTGCGTCAGGCGTTCATGGTCAATCCCTACGACGTCGACGGCCTCAAGCGGATCATGCTGACCGCGATGCGGGCGACTCCGCACGACCTGTCGCGCCGGATGCGCTCGCTACGCCGGAGGGTGTCCACCTATGACGTGGACCGCTGGGCGAAGGAGTTTCTCACCTCGCTCGAGTCGTCCTGACCCATGTCCTCCCCGGCCCCGGCGGGGCCGGGGCGTTCGGCGGCCGTCAGCCGGTGACGTCCTTGGCCGCCCCCTTCAGGGACTTCCACGCGTCATAGCGCCTCCTGGCGCTGCGGGCGACCACGATCTGCGCCACCTGCATGCCGACCCCCATCACCACGGCGTAGCCGATCGCCTCGCCGAGGCTGATGTCCGGCGACTCACTGTCGGCGGGCGGCTTCTTGCCGGTGCTCTTCTCCCAGGCGAACCCGATGACCTTCTTGGCGCTCCAGGCGGTGATGAGGCCGAGCAGGCCACCGATGGCTCGCCACGCCATGTCCTGCTTCTCGCTCTTGTCGGCCATGTGGTCCTCCCGTTTTCTGTCCGCATCAAGAACACTAGTCTCCCCGAGCGTCGCATCGCGTGAAGCCATACCATAGGGAGGCATGACACAACAGCGACCGCGCCCTGCGCCCATGCCCGAGAAGCCGACTCTCGATGGCCTGGAAGCCGTATGGTCGGGCCGCTGGGAGACCGAGGGGACCTACCGTTTCGACAGGTCGCGCACGCGTGGGGAGATCTACTCGATCGACACCCCGCCGCCGACCGTCTCCGGTTCCCTCCACGTCGGCCACGTCTTCTCCTATACCCACACCGACACCGTCGCCCGCTTCCAGCGCATGCGCGGCCGCGAGGTCTTCTACCCCATGGGCTGGGACGACAACGGCCTGCCCACCGAGCGCCGGGTGCAGAACCACTTCGGCGTGCGCTGCGACCCCTCCATCGCCTACGACCCCTCGTTCGAGCCCCCCGCCAAACCCGATCCCAAACGGCAGATCCCGATCTCGCGCGGAAACTTCATCGAGCTGTGTGAGCGGCTCACCGTCGAGGACGAGAAGGTGTTCGAGGAGCTCTGGCGCCGTCTGGGCCTGTCGGTCGACTGGTCGCTGACGTACGCCACCATCGGCGACGCCGCGCGGACCGCGTCCCAGCGTGCCTTCCTGCGCAACCTGGCCAGGGGGGAGGCGTACATGGCCCAGGCGCCCACGCTGTGGGACGTCACCTTCCGCACCGCCGTCGCCCAGGCCGAGCTGGAGGACCGGGAGTGGCCCGGCGCCTTCCACCGGCTGGGCTTCAGCCTGTCCGAGGAGCAGCGGGCCAGGGGGTTCGGTGACCGGGTCTGGATCGAGACGACCCGCCCCGAGCTGCTGCCCGCCTGCGTCGCGCTCGTTGCCCACCCGGACGACGAACGCTACCGGCAGCTGTTCGGCACCACGGTCAGGACACCGCTGTTCGGTGTCGAGGTGCCGGTTCTCGCCCACCACCTGGCCGAGCCGGACAAGGGCTCGGGCATCGCGATGATCTGCACCTTCGGCGACGTGACCGACGTCGTCTGGTGGCGCGAGCTCGACCTGCCCACCCGCGCCGTCATCGGCTGGGACGGCAGGCTGCTGCCGGACGCGCCCGAGGGCGTGCCGGGGGAGCCGTACGCGGAGTTGGCGGGCAGGACCGTGCACGGCGCCCGCGAGCGGATCGTGGAGCTGCTGCGCGCGTCGGGCGACATGGAGGGCGAGCCCCGCGCCGTGCGGCGCGCGGTGAAGTTCTACGAGAAGGGCGACCGGCCCCTGGAGATCGTCACCACCCGCCAGTGGTACATCCGCAACGGCGGACGCGACCTCGCCCTGCGCGACGCGCTCCTGGCGCGCGGCGCGGAGCTGTCCTGGCACCCGCCGCACATGCGGGTCCGCTACGACAGCTGGGTGCAGGGCCTGGCGGGCGACTGGCTGATCTCCCGGCAGCGGTTCTTCGGCGTGCCCATCCCGGTGTGGTACCCGCTGGACGGCGAGGGCGAGCCCGACCGCTCCGCGCCGATCGTGCCGCCCGAGTCCGCGCTGCCGATCGATCCCTCCGCCGACGTCCCGTCCGGCTACACCGAGGACCAGCGGGGCAAGGCGGGCGGCTTCATCGGGGACCCCGACGTCATGGACACCTGGGCCACCTCCTCGCTGACGCCGCAGATCGCGGGGGGCTGGGAGCGGGACCGGGACCTGTTCGAGCGGGTCTTCCCGATGGACCTGCGCCCGCAGGCCCACGAGATCATCCGGACCTGGCTGTTCTCCACCGTGGTCCGTGCCCATCTGGAGCAGGGCACCCTGCCCTGGAGCCACGTCGCGATCTCCGGGTGGATCCTCGACCCCGACCGCAAGAAGATGTCCAAGTCCCAGGGCAACGTGGTCACCCCGCTCGGCCTGCTGGAGCAGTACGGCTCCGACGCGGTCCGCTACTGGGCGGCCGGCGGCCGTCCCGGCACCGACACGGCATTCGACACCGGTCAGATCAAGGTCGGCCGCCGGCTGGCCATCAAGATCCTGAACGCCTCCAGATTCGTCCTGAACCTGGGCGAGGGGGGCGGGGAGGTCACCGAGCCGATCGACCTGTCGATGCTGGCCCGGCTGTCGGAGGTGGTCCACGAGACCACCGAGGCCTTCGAGGGCTACGACTACACCCGCGCGCTGGAGCGGACCGAGCGGTTCTTCTGGGAGTTCTGCGACGACTACCTGGAGCTGGTCAAGGCCAGGGCCTACGACGACGCGAACACCGCGCACGAAAATGACGGGAGTGGTGGGAACGGTGGGAGCACTGCGGCGCGCTCGGCGCACGCGGCGCTGCGGGAGGCGCTCGACGTCATGCTCCGGTTGTTCGCCCCGTTCCTGCCTTTCGTCACCGAGGAGGTCTGGTCCTGGTGGCGTGAGGGCTCGGTGCACCGGGCGGCCTGGCCCCAGGCGCGTGAGCGGGGAGGCGATCCCGAGCTGTTGCCCGTGGTGGCCGCCGTCCTCGGCCGGGTCCGCAAGGCCAAGTCCGACGCCCGCCTCTCCATGCGCGCGGAGGTCTCCCGGCTGATCGTCACCGGCGCCGGGACCGACCTCGTGCGCCGGGCGCAGGACGACCTGTGCGGTGCGGGCGTCATCGACGAGTTCGTGCTCCAGGAGGGCGAGGGGGACCTGGTGGTGGAGGTCGTCCTCACCTGACCCCGGGCGCACGCGAATCTGTCCTCGCCGTCGGGGAATCCTGTCGTACGGTCAAGGCAGCAGGACAGGTGAGAGGAGGACAGGCATGCCGCCAGGATGTGGCAACTGCAGCTGCTACCTCGAAGACAGGGTGATCTCCCGCCCGCCGGATGAGCGCTGACCTCAGCCGGGTGAGTGCCTGCCCCTGACCGGGCGGGCGCTGATCCCGGTCGGCCGGGCGTCGGCCCCGGCGGGTCGGCGCCCGGACCCGACAGGGCGGGCGTCCGGCCCGGTGGGCCGACGCCCGGCCCCGAAGCGGGTGGGTCTCCGCCTCCGTCACCGCCGGTGGGCGCATCCACGGCGGCGTCGTACGGCCGGGCCGCCGCTTTCCATGTCCCTGCGACAACCCTCGCGCATTTCTCTTCCCGGCATGACAGTCTGGAACGTGTGACATCAGATCGGGAGCGCCTGACGAACCTGGTACCTCGCACGGTGTTGCGCCTCGCGATG
Organism: Streptosporangium amethystogenes subsp. fukuiense; assembly: GCF_042665875.1. NCBI lineage: Bacteria > Bacillati > Actinomycetota > Actinomycetes > Streptosporangiales > Streptosporangiaceae > Streptosporangium > Streptosporangium amethystogenes. The sequence goes on from NZ_JBHTEE010000001.1 coordinate 334,172, forward strand.
TGGAGCCTCTGCCTGATCATCATCGGCTGGGCCGTCTTCTACTTCGCCCAGTTCATCGCGACGTTGCACATCGTGATACTGCCGGTGGCCATCGCGCTCCTGCTGACCGCGCTGCTGTTCCCGGTCACCAGGCGGCTTCGCGCGATGGGCATGCGGCCCATCTACGCCACCTGGGTCACCATGATCGTCGCGCTCGCGGTGCTCGGCGGCACCGGCTGGATCATCGGGGCGCGTGCCAACGAGGAGTTCCCCGGCCTCGTCGACCAGGTGCGCCGGACGGCCAAGGACGTGGAGAACTGGCTCTACACCGGGCCCCTGCATCTGCAGCCGACCCAGATCAGCAGCTGGGTCGACGAGATCGGCAAGCAGATGACCAACCAGCGCAACGAGATCACCCAGACGGTCCTCACCGGCGCCACGGTGGCGCTGGAGGTGCTGGCCTCCATCGTGCTGCTGCTGTTCGTGACCTTCTTCATGCTCAAGGACGGCGACCGGATCTGGTCGTGGTTCCTGAAGGGGTTCGGCGGGGTCGCGCCGCGCGTCGACAGGGCCGGGCGGACCGCCTGGGTGACGCTCTCGCACTACGTGCAGGGCACGGTCGCGGTGGCCGCCGTGCACGGCGTGGTCATGGGCATCGTGCTCGCCGGGATGGGGGTGCCGCTCTGGGCGGCGCTCGCGGTGCTGATCTTCCTGGCCAGCTTCATCCCCATCGTCGGCATCTTCTTCGCCGGTGCCGTGGCCACCCTGGTCACCCTCGGCGCCAAGGGGCCGATCTACGCTCTGATCTTCATCGGCATCCTGATCGTGGAGCAGCAGCTGGAGAACCACGTGCTCCAGCCGCTGATCGTCGGCAGGGTGCTCCACTTCCACCCGCTGGCGATCATCCTGGTGCTGGCCGTGGGCGGCATCCTGGCGGGTATCGCCGGGGCCGCGGTGGCGGTGCCGGTGGCCGCCGTGATCTACCGGGCGCTGCCCGAGCTCAGCAGTGACGAACCGCTCGCCCTGCCACCGGCCTCGCCGCATCCCGACCCGGGCGGGGCGGAACCGGCGGCGGAAGCGGGAAAGCCGGTGGATGAGGAATCACCGCAGCCCAGGGGGTAACGTTCTGCTCCGTGACTCGTTCCGCCTTGACCACCCCTCCGCCAGACGCCGTCCTTCCACGGCCGCTCCCCGGCGGGCCCGCCCCCGGCGCCACCCTCGGTTCCCACTACAGCGGCTGTTTCGGCTGCGGTGAGGACCACCCGACGGGCCTGCGGCTGACCGCCGTCACCCCTGACGGGGTCACGGTGGTCGCCACGTTCACCGTGGGAACGGCGCACCAGGGGGCGCCGGGCCTGGCGCACGGCGGCGTGCTCGCCACGGCGATGGACGAGGTCATCGGCATGCTGGTCTGGCTCTTCCAGCGCCCCTACGTCACCGCGAGGCTGGAGACCGACTATCTCGCCCCGGTTCCGGTCGGTACCGTCCTGCATATGCGCGCCTGGTGCAACGGCATGTCGGGCAGGAAGGCGTACCTTGAGGCTGAGGGCCGGATCGGTTCCCCGGACGGCCCGGTCGCCGTGCGGGCCGCAGCGCTCTTCATCGAGGTGGGCATGGAGCACTTCGCCGAACACGGCGACGCCCAGGCGATCATCGACGAGCATCACGAGTACGAGGTGAACCCGTGACCCACACCGTCGAGGTGCTGATCCACCGGCTCGACGCCGACCTGCCGCCGCCGTCGTACGCCCACCCGGGTGACGCGGGCGCCGACCTGCACGCCGCCGAGGACGTCGAACTCCTCCCCGGAGAGCGGGCCGCGGTCGGCACCGGGCTGGCGATCGCGCTGCCCGATGGGTACGCCGCGTTCGTCCACCCGCGCTCGGGCCTGGCCACCAGGTACGGTGTGACGCTCGTCAACGCGCCCGGCACCGTGGACGCGGGGTACCGGGGCGAGATCAGAGTGACGCTGCTCAACACCGACACCAAGGACACCGTGCGGTTGCGCAGGGGGGACCGGATCGCGCAGCTGGTGATCCAGAAGGTGGAGAGGGCGGTGTTCTACGAGGCGGACCGGTTGCCCGGATCGGTGCGAGGCGCGGACGGGTTCGGGTCCACGGGCCGCTGACAGGGAGTGACTCCGACGAGGTGAGGGAGGTGGCGGACGATGATCCGGAACCTGGGCGCACCCTCGGCCCCGGAGGCCACCCGCCGCCGTATCCGGCGGGGGATGAGTTACCAGCGAAACTTCAAGGAGTGTGAGGAAAATGTTCCGACGTCGCCGTCGTGAGGAGTCCCCGGCCGCCAAGGCCGCGGTGGACGAGACCCCGCAGGTCCCGGCGCGGGAGTCGGGCCCGTGGGACGCCGACGAGCCCTACCCCGAGCGTGAGCGGGTCGACCTCGGAGGCATGCGCCTGCCGGTCGGTCCCGGTTTCGAGGTCCAGCTCAACCTGGCCGGCGACCAGATCGTCGGTGCGGTGGTCCTGTTCAACGAGAGTGCTCTGCAGGTGCACGCCTTCGCGGCGCCCAAGCGGAGCGGGATCTGGGACGAGGTCAGGGCCGAGCTGGCCGAGGGGGTGAAGAGCGCCGGAGGCACCGCGGAGGAGCGGGAGGGGGCGTTCGGCGTCGAGCTGGCCGCCAGGATCCCCGCCGAGGGCGTCGAGCAGCCGGTCCGCTATATCGGGGTGGACGGGCCGCGCTGGTTCCTGCGCGCGGTGATCAGCGGGCGCGCCGCACAGGACGCCGAGGTCGCCGCGACGCTGGAGGATGTCGTCCGGGACATAGTCGTGGTACGCGGTGACGAGCCGATGGCCCCCAAGGAGGCGATCGAGCTCCGGCTGCCCCCCGAGGCCAGGCAGGCCGTGGAGCAGCAGGCCGCCGGGGGCAGGAGGCCCGACCTGGACCCGTTCGACCGGGGACCGGAGATCGCGGAGATCCGCTGAGAGGCCGGATCGCGTACGCTGATTCGACTCGTACGTGAAGGAGAGGTCCGTGGGTTCTCAGGAACCGCATAAACAGAGCGGTCTGCGAGGCTTCTTTCGCCGGCTGACCGCCGGTCAGGCCGAGCTGGAGGCCGACGAGCTTCAGCAGGACCTAGACCGCCAAGGCGCCACGCCCATCGTCTCGTGTGGCGGGCGCCGACGCTTCTGCGTGAGCGGTACCCTGCGGACGGTGACGTTGCGCCCTCGCGGGGGCGCTCCCGCGCTGGAGGCGGAGCTCTACGACGGTTCCGATGTGATCGATCTGATCTGGCTGGGCCGCAGGAAGATCGCGGGCATCGAACCTGGCCGCCTGGTGCTGGCCGAAGGGCTGGTCAGCATTCAGGATGGGCGCAAAGTCATGTTCAACCCCAGATACGAGCTGCGCCCGGCAGGCGGTGCGTGAGCGATCGATGACCACGGAACGGTGAGCGAGAAGATGACCTCCACCGGCGAGACCGCCGCGCACGACACGGTCGAGGCCGCGATCCGCAGTCAGCTTGCCAAGGCGTTCGGCGGGGTGCGGGGCGTCATCGAGGCCGCCGTGCCCACCATCGCCTTCACCGGCATGTGGATCGCCACCTCCGATCTGAAGCGCTCCCTGATCGTCAGCATCTCGGCCGCGGTGCTGCTGCTCGTCGTGCGGCTGGTGCAACGCTCGACGCCGCAGTTCGTGATCAACAGCCTGATCGGCATCGGCATCGGCGCGTTCTTCGCCTCCCGCACCGGCCAGGCGGAGGACGTCTTCCTGCCCGGCATCCTCTACAACGCCGGCTACTCCGTGGTGATGCTGCTGTCCATCGTCACCCGATGGCCGGTGGTGGGGTTCCTCATCGGGTCCGTCACCGGTGACCCGACCGCGTGGCGCGCGGATCCGGCCGTGGTGAGGCTGTGCACCAGGCTCACCTGGCTGCTGATGATCCCGTGCGTGGTCCGGGTGGCGGTGCAGCTCCCCGTCTACCTGATCGGCAGGGACGACGCGGTCGCCGAGCTGGGCATCCTCAAGATCGCGATGGGCTGGCCGCTCCAGGTCGCGGCGCTCGCCGCCATGGTGTGGCTTCTGGCCCGTGGCCGGACCCCGGTGCGGCCCGCGGCCTCCTGAGCGACAGCCCGCTCCGCCGTCCCCTGGCGGGCACCTCTGAGAGGGCTTCGGACCGTCATACCGCTCCGAAGCCCCTCCGCTCAGCGCGGCGCGCGGTGCGGGGAGAGGAGTTCGGCCAGCTCCTCCTCGACCTCCTGGCTGGCCACGAACATCAGTTCGTCGCCGGCCTCCAGCGGGTCGTCGGCGGTGGGTACCAGCACCCGGCCCTCGCGCAGGATCGCGACCAGGGCGGTGTCGTTCGGCCACGGCACCGAGCCCGCGCGGTGGCCGACGACCGGTGCGTCCTCGGGCAGGGTGAGCTCGACCAGGTTGGCCTGGCCCTGGCGGAAGGTCATCAGGCGCACCAGGTCGCCGACGCTGACCGCCTCCTCGACCAGCGCGCTCAGCAGGCGCGGGGTCGAGACGGCCACGTCGACGCCCCACGACTCGTTGAACAGCCACTCGTTCTTGGGGTGGTTGATCCTGGCGACCACGCGCGGCACGCCGTACTCCGTCTTGGCGAGCAGCGACACCACGAGGTTGACCTTGTCGTCACCGCTGGCCGCGACGACCACGTGGCAGTCGGCCAGGCCGGCCTCGTCCAGCGAGGAGATCTCGCAGGCGTCGGCGAGCAGCCACTCCGCCCGCGGCACCGTGTCGATCTTGATGGCCTTGGGGTCGATGTCGATGAGCAGGACCTCGTGGCCGTTCTCCAGGAGTTCGGCGGCGATCGACCGGCCGACCGCTCCCGCGCCGGCGATGGTGACGCGCATCAGTGCCCCTCCTCCGGTGCCGCGGACAGCACCTTGTTGATGCGGTCCATGTCCGCCTCGGCCGCCATGACGTGCAGCACGTCCCCCTCCTGCACCACCGAGTCGTTCTTGGGCAGCAGGGTCTCACCGATCCGGTTGATGAACGCCAGGCGGGTTCCCGCGGCCTCCTCCAGCCTCCGCGCCGGGGCGCCGATCCAGCCGGGGTGGTAGGCCACCTCGATCAGCACCACGCGCCCGCTGGGGTCGCGCCAGAGCGGCTCGGCACCCTCGGGCAGGACGCGGCGCAGGATCTGGTCGGCGGTCCAGCGGACCGTGGCCACCGTGGGGATGCCCAGCCGCTGGTAGACCTCGGCGCGCCGGGAGTCGTAGATCCTGGCCACGACGTTGTCCACGCCGAACGTCTCGCGGGCGACCCTGGCGGAGATGATGTTCGAGTTGTCGCCACTGCTCACCGCCACGTAGGCGCCCGCGGCCTCGATGCCCGCCTCTTCCAGGACATCCCGGTCGAAGCCGATCCCGGTGACCCTGCGACCCCGGAACCCGGCCCGCAGGCGGCGAAACGCCTGCGGGTCACGGTCGATGATCGCGACCGAGTGGCCGCTGTCCTCGAGAATGTGCGCCAGAGTCGAACCAACCCGGCCACACCCCATGATCACGATATGCATGCTCCCCCGCCGGTCGCTGTGAGGCGGATCTTGTTCCCGATGTATTCAGCCAGTATGGCGCCCCCCGGGAGCGCCGCGTGAGTGGAGCCGGGTAATAACGACTAGCATCAGCAGACGTGTCGAAGGTGACGGACCTTGTCAAACGCCTTTTCATCGGGCGTGCGCTACGCAGCACACAGTTACACGAGCAGCTGCTTCCCAAGCGCATCGCACTGCCTGTTTTCGCGAGTGACGCGCTCTCCTCGGTGGCCTACGCCCCGCAGGAGATCCTCGTCATCCTCTCGCTGGCCGGAGTCTCCTTCTACCACTTCAGTCCCTGGGTCGCCGTCGCCGTCGTGGTGGTGATGCTCACCGTCGTCGCCTCGTACCGGCAGAACGTGCACGCCTACCCCAGCGGGGGCGGCGACTACGAGGTCGCCACGGTCAACCTCGGCCCGAACGCCGGTCTGACCGTCGCCAGTGCCCTGATGGTCGACTACGTGCTGACCGTCGCGGTGTCGGTCGCCAACGGCGTCGACTACGTGGGGGCCACCATCCCCTATGTCGCCCAGCACAAGCCGCTGGTCGCGATCCTCATCGTCATCGTGCTGACACTGGTGAACCTGCGCGGCATCCGGGAGTCCGGCGCGGCCTTCGCGATCCCCACCTACGCCTTCATGTTCGCCGTCCTCGGCCTGATCATGTGGGGAGGCTTCCGGGTGTTCGTCCTCGGCGACGAACTGCGCGCGCCCACCGCCGGATACGAGATCGTCGCCGAGCAGTCCGACCTGACCTCCTTCGCGGCGGCCTTCCTGATCCTGCGCGCGTTCTCCTCCGGCTGCGCCGCGCTTACCGGTGTCGAGGCGATCAGTAACGGCGTGCCCGCCTTCCGCAAGCCCAAGAGCAGGAACGCCGCGAACACGCTGCTGATGATGGGCCTGGTCTCGGTGACGATGTTCGTCGGCATCATCTCTCTCGGCCTGGCCTCGGGGGTCAAGGTCGCCGACCCGGCCGTCGCCTTCCGGGACGTGCTCATCGACGGGCGGCCCGCCGGACCCGGCTACTACCAGCAGCCGATCATCTCCCAGGTCGCCGACGCGGTCTTCGGAAACGGCTCGCTGCCCTTCTTCGTCATCTCGGCCGTCACCGCGCTGATCCTGTTCCTCGCCGCCAACACCGCCTTCAACGGCTTTCCCGTGCTCGGTTCGATCCTGGCCCAGGACCGCTACCTGCCCCGCCAGCTGCACACCCGGGGCGACCGGCTCGCCTTCTCCAACGGCATCGTGATCCTCGCCGCCGGGGCCTGCCTGCTGCTGTGGGGCTTCGAGGCCGACGTCAGCCGCCTGCTCAACCTCTACATCCTGGGCGTCTTCGTGTCGTTCACGCTGAGCCAGATCGGCATGGTCCGGCACTGGAGCCGGCGTCTGAGAACCGAGACCGACCCGAAGGTCCGCCACCAGATGTACCGTTCGCGGACCATCAACTTCTTCGGCGGCGTCATGACCGGCCTGGTCCTGCTGGTCGTGCTGTTCACCAAGTTCACCCACGGGGCGTGGATCGTCTGTGTGGCCATGCCGGTGCTGTTCCTGATGATGAAGGGCATCCACCGCCACTACGAGAACGTGTCCCGCGAGCTCGCCGTCGACGAGTCGGCGGTGGACGAGTCGATACTGCCCGCGCGCAACCACGCCATCGTCCTGGTCTCCAAGATCCACAAGCCGACCCTGCGTGCCCTCGCCTACGCCCGCGCCACCCGCCCCTCCAAGCTTGAGGCGATCACCGTGGGCGTGGAGGGCGCGGAGGCCAGAGAGCTGCAGGAGGAGTGGGAGCGGCGCGGCATCCCGGTGCCGCTGAAGACGCTCGACTCGCCCTACCGCGAGATCACCCGGCCGATCCTGGAGTACGTCAAGTCGCTGCGCCGCCGCTCTCCCCGCGACGTGGTGAGCGTCTACATCCCCGAGTACGTCGTCGGCCACTGGTGGGAGCACATCCTGCACAACCAGAGCGCGCTGCGCCTGAAGACCCGCCTGATCTTCCAGCCCGGTGTGATGGTCATCAGCGTGCCCTGGCAGCTGCACTCCTCCGACCGGCTCAAGGGCCGCCCAGAGCCCCTCGCCCCGGGGGCCTCCCGCCGCCCGCGACAGGAGGCGGCCCGGGACGAGGACGTCAAGGCATAACCTTGCACATGCGCTCCTGACCGCAAGGAGGCTCGACCGACGACGAATTCTCTGGGGGCAACGGCCATGGCGATCGAACTGACGGTGGGACCGGTTGCGCACGGTGGCTGGTGTGTCGCACGCCATGACGGCCGGGTCGTCTTCGTGCGGCACGCGCTGCCCGGCGAGCGCGTCATGGCCGAGATCACCGAGGAGACCTCCCGGTTCCTGCGGGCCGACGCCGTCGAGATCCTGGAGTCCTCCGCCGACCGGGTGAGTCCGCCGTGCCCGTTCGCCGGGCCCGGCCGCTGCGGTGGCTGCGACTGGCAGCACGCCTCCCTCGACGCCCAGCGCCGGCTGAAGGCCGACGTGGTGGCCGAGCAGCTCAAGCGTCTGGGCGGAATCGACTGGAAGGGCGTCGTCGAGGAGGTCCCGGGTGCCCCCGACGGTCTCGGCTGGCGCACCCGCGTCCAGTTCGCCGTCGACCGCGAGGGCGGGCTGGGCCTGCGCCGCCACCGCTCCCACGACATCGAGCCGGTGGACGCCTGCCTGATCGCCCACCCCGAGGTCGAGAACGTCGGCGCCGAGGTGATGAACTGGCGCAACGCCTCCTCGGTCGAGGTCATCGCCTCCTCCACCGGCGACCAGGCGGTCGTGGTCGCCCCCAGGCCCCGGCGCACGGTGGCCGTACCCGATCTCGACACGAGCGTGGCCGTCTTCGTCGACGAGGGCAAGGGCCGCAGTCGGGTCGTCCACGGCCGCAACCATCTCGTCGAGCGCGTCGGTGAGCGCGACTTCCAGGTCACCGGCAGCGGTTTCTGGCAGGTCCACCCCGGCGCCGCCGCCACCCTGCTCGACGCGGTCCTGAAGTTCGCCGCACCGCGGCCCGGCGAGTGGGCCCTCGACCTCTACTGCGGCGTCGGCCTGTTCGCCGCCGGACTCGCCGAGGCGGTCGGCCCCGAGGGGGCCGTGTTCGGCGTCGAGTCCGAGTCCGTCGCCGTCCGCGACGCGGAGCGTAACCTCCGTGACCTCCCCCAGGCGCGCTTCGCCAGGGGACGGGTGGAGAACGCCCTCGACCGCTTCGGCATCGAGCGCGCGGACCTGGTCGTCGTCGACCCGCCCCGGGCGGGTCTGGGCCGCGACGTCGTCGACCGGGTGACCACGCTTGAGGCCACTCGGATCGTGTACGTCTCCTGTGACCCGGCCACCCTGGCCCGCGACCTCGCCTGGTTCGCCGAGAGCGGCTACCGCCTCGCCGACCTGCGCGCCTTCGACGCCTTCCCGATGACCCACCACGTGGAGTGTGTGGCGCTGCTGGTCAGCGGGTCGATCTAGGCTCTGACCCGCTGTTATGCAACACGTCATGGTTCAGTGGGGGTCAGCGTTTTCCAAGATCATGACGCATGTGTGACGCATGATCTTGGAACGTCTCGCCGCTACGGCAAGTAGACAAGAGACCCGGACCGATACAGGCCAGGGGGGCCGCAACGGCGACACCCGGTAGGTCCCCGTACGGCCGTGCAGGGGGTCGCCCTAGCCTCGCGGCCGGGCAGAGGCCCCCGCTCCACCGCGGGGGCCTCTCGTCGTTCCAGCTGGATCTCCGCCGCGTCCCCAGGAAGCACCTCAACGCCTCCGTCGGCCCGCTCGGCCACTAGGGAACCCCACACCCGCACCGAGGTCCGGCTCCGCCCTCTCGGCGGCCGTGGGGGCCGCGTGAAGATGCCTGTCCTCCGCTCCATCGCCACCACCGTCGGTCCCGCACGTGCGAGAGCCCCGGTCCGCCTTGGGTTCACGTGGCTGCGGACAGGCACGGTCAGGGCAACGTACGGCCGGTCCGTGGCCTACTCCTCGGAGTCGACCCATCGCTCCGAATGCGAACGCACGCTCGTTACCAAGCACAGACACGGAGGAGGACGTATACGTGCACGTCTCATGATCCTAGGTGTGATCACCTTGGGGTCGATGGTCGGGTGGGCCGGAACCGCGCTTGCCTGGGCCGGCCCAACGTGATCATCTCAGCCTGGCTGAGGACACATGAAAGAGCGCCCCGCCTGCCCTCCGCGAGGAGGAGCGAGGCGCTCGCGTGTTCAGGCCGGGCGAAATAGCCTCGACGAACGCACCATCCGGCCGAAATATGGAGAACCGGTATCTCCTCAGGCCCGGTAGCCGGTGCTCATCTGAAGGTGTTCTCCTTCCCGGATGTGAGGGGTCCCACGATGAAGATCCGCCGGTTACATTCCGTTGTACTCGCCGTGGCGCTGGGCGCCGGTGTCCTGGCCGGTACCGCACCCGCCTTCGCCGCCACCCAGACCGGTGCGGCCGTGACCGCCGGGGGCTGGCCGACACCGGACTGGTACCGGCAGGGCCCCTACCAGACCCTGGCCGCCTGCGAGCTCGCCTTCGATGACGCCGCGCAGAGCGGTCTGTACACCGGGCTCGTCGGCTGTTACTGGGTCAGCAGGAGTGGCCCTTATCTGGCGGGCTTCTACTACGAGGTGTACATCCCCTGAGCTTCGACAGGTGTGACGGGCGAGCCCCAGGCCGCACACTCAGGCCTTGGCGGCTTTCCACAGGCGCATCCACGCCGCGTCACAACCTGCCGGCGACCACACCTGTGACCACACCTGTGACCACACCCGTGACCGCATCCGAGCCCATGCCCACGAGTACGCCGACGAGGACGCCCACGGCCAGGCGTGTGATCACAGCTGCGACCACGTGCACGGCCGCGCTCACCGGCTACGCCTCGTCCGGGAGGCCGAGGTGTTCCTCCAGCCGTTCGAGCCTGCGCAGGACGGGACGGAGCTCCTCGCGTACGGCCGCCGACAGTGCGCTCGCCGCGTCGGCGGGCGGGGCCGGGACGGCGGAGGCGGCCTGGGTCTGCGCGCGCAGGTGGACATAGCCGGCGAGGGCCGCCGAGACCGCGCGGCGGGTCAGCCGGTGCTCGGCGCCCAGCTCCCGCAGGACATGCCCGGCAGCTCCCTCCGGTTCGGCGATCAGCCCGAGAAGCAGGTGTTCGCAGCCGATGTAGTTGTGGCCGAGCGAGGTGGCCTCGGTGACGGTCATCTCCAGGGCCGCCGCCGCGGGTGCCCCGAAGGCGAGTTCGGCCTCGCCGCCGGTCGCGGCCGGGGCATCGACGCCCGGCCGGTCCAGCCGGCGCCGCACCTCCTCGGGGTCGATCTCCAGGGCGCCCAGGACCTGGAGCGCTAGGTTGCCCCCCTCGGCGAGCATGCCGCCGAGCAGGTGCTCGGTGCCGACCTCGGCCGCGCCCAGGGCCCGGGCCTGCTCCACCGACAGCTTGATCACGGACCGGGCCCGCGGGGTGAAGTGGGGGAAGCGCGCCGCCAGGTCGTCGAGGTCGGGGGCGCTGAGCGCCGTCTCGCGGATGGAGGTGACCCGCCGTACGGCCTGTTCCAGTGCCCGCTGGCACACGGCGGAGACCGGCACACCGGCTTTCCTGACCGCCTCGGCCAGTTCGTCCGGCAGGTAGACGTTGATCTTCGGCATCGCATCTTCCTCTGGGGGTTATGGAAGGGTTATAACCCATAGATAACCCCAGAGGGGGGTGATTGTCTAGCGTGCCGCGCCGGTGAGGAACCGGGTGATGCCGGGAGCGAGGGCCGCACCCCTGGCGGAGAGCCAGGCCAGGTTGTTGCGGCTGGTGAAGGCGGCGAGCCTGCGGGCGTCGAGCCGGGTGAGGTCGCCGGACCTGGCCAGCACGGGGGTCAGGGCGATCCGGTTCCAGGCGGCGCTCTCCCCCAGGGAGCGGGCTATCTGCGGGTGCGCGGCGCGGACGGCGGAGGCGATCGGGTGCAGGCGGCTCCCGGAACCGGGGGAGGTGCCAACGGGGGCGAGCAGGTTGACGGTGGCGATCTCGACGCCTTCCGCCCGGGTGGCCCGGAGCAACTCCTGGTCGCCGAGGGTCAGGCCGGTCCCGGTGACCGGGAGGGTGAAGCTGACCGTGAGGGGGCGGCCCTCGTGGGCGGCCTGCCGCTGCAGGGTCGCGATCGCCCTGGCGCGCCGCCGCACGGCGGCGTCACCGGCCGGGGCGTGGACCTCGAAGTCGATGTACCTGGCGTCGAAGGCGTCGATCGCCCGGCGGTAGGCGGCGGTGAGCCGGCCGAGGTCCGCGCAGGCGGTGGCGAGTTCGCGTCCGGCGGGGCCACCGAAGGCGAGGCCCGCGTCCCCGCCGGCGGCGCGCAGGGGGCCGAGCCGGTTGGCGACCGGATTGCGTCTCTGCCCCTGGAGTCCGCCCCACCTGGGGACGCAGCCGCTGCGCCCGGCCGTGAGGTGGCCGAGCGTGAACCAGCGCACGCGGCTCTTCCTGGCCGCCTTGGAGAGGTTGAAGCGCGGTTCGTGGACCGCGTCCACGAACGCCACGAAGCCCGACGGGCGGACGACGGCCGGTGTGGGCGCCGGCTCGGCCGCGGGCCGGGGGGCGGTCCCCGAGGGCGGCGCGCCCGCCCCGGCACGCCTGCCGACGACGGCCCACTCGCCCTGTGCCCTGGGGGGCAGCAACCAGATCGCGCCACCGGTTCCCGCGGCGAGCGCGATGGAGGCGAGCACCACGAGAGGCCGGGGCGGGGTGCCGGGCTCGCGGGCCCGGCGAGTGTCCGGACGGTCGGTCGCCACGGGCATGTGATCCCCCTTCCTCAACGACAGGGGTGATCACTTTGAGTGTCGGACCCGCTACCCGTTGCGTCGAAGGGCAGAACGTTAGCAAGCGTTCCGGCTGCGGCGTGGGCTTTCTGCGGATGCCGTCCGGAGTGCCCGGATAATGGTCGTCATGAAGTTGAGGATCTTCACAGAACCGCAGCAGGGTGCCACCTACGACGAGCTGCTGATGGTCGCGCTGGCCGCGGAGCGGCTGGGGTTCGACGCCTTCTTCCGTTCCGACCACTACATGCGGATCGGGGCGGGCGACCCCGGCGTCGGCTCCACCGATGCCTGGACGACCCTGGCGGGCCTGGCCAGGGACACCTCCACGATTCGCCTGGGCACCCTGGTCACCCCGGCCACCTTTCGGCTGCCGGGGCCGCTGGCGATCAGCGTGGCCCAGGTCGACCAGATGAGCGGCGGCCGGGTCGAGCTGGGCCTGGGCACCGGCTGGTTCGACGCCGAGCACGTCGCGTACGGCATCCCCTTCCCGCCGGTCGGCGAGCGGTTCGGCCGCTTCGAGGAGCAGCTGGAGATCCTGATCGGGCTCTGGACCACACCGGCGGGCGAGACGTTCTCCTTTGAAGGCGCCCACTACCGGTTGGCGGACTCGCCCGCGCTGCCCAAGCCCGCGCAGAGCCCCCGGCCGCCGATCATCATCGGCGGCGTCGGCGCCACGCGCACCCCGCGCCTGGTCGCCAGGTTCGCCGACGAGTACAACGTGCCGTTTCGTACCCTGGACGACACCGCGAAGGCCTTTGACCGGGTCGGCAGGGCATGCGAGGCGGAGGGCAGGGAGCCGGTCCTGCTCTCGGTCGCGCAGACCGTCTGTGTCGGCTCCGACGACGCGGAGATCGCGCGGCGGGCCGGGGTCGTCGAGCAGGACCTCGGCGTGCTGCGCGCGACGGGTCTGGCGGGCACCCCCGCCGAGGTGACCGAGAAGATCGGCCGCTTCGCCGAACTGGGCGTCGAGCGGATCTACCTGCAGGTGCTTGACCTGGCCGACCTGGACCATCTGAACCTCATCGCCGAGGAGGTCCTGCCTCACGTGTAGGCCGGGCACCGCGCCCCTCCTCGGGGCGCGGGCGTCGGCGCGCCGCGAGTGCCCCGCGCGAGCGCGAGACGGTTCTCGCCGCTCCGGCACGTCGATTTCCATCTGTGATTTTTCGACAAAGCCCGATGAAGAAGGAGGACATTCTCCGGGTCGCGGCGACCGGTGTCTCCCTCCCGGTCCCTAGTCTTCGAAGACCTGGCGACCGGGCACTGTGGGACGCCGTGCTGCCCGGTTGGGTGAAGGGACCCTCATGACCGGCACCACCCCTTCGGGGGGCCCCGGTGAGAACATCGGGCACGTCGTCTTCATCGCGGCGGCGGCGGCGGTGGGCGGTTTCCTCTTCGGGTACGACAGCGCCGTCGTCAACGGGGCCGTGACCGGAATCCAGCGGTACTTCGAGGTCGGCCCGGTCCAGATCGGTCTCGTCGTGGCGGTCGCGCTGCTGGGTTCGGCGGTGGGGGCGTGGCTCGCCGGAGGGCTGGCCGACCGCTGGGGGCGGACCAGGACGATGCAGGTGGCCGCGAGCCTGTTCGCGGCAAGTTCCGTCGGGCAGGCCCTGCCGCTGGCGATCTGGGACCTGGGCTTCTGGCGGGTGCTCGCCGGAGTCGGCATCGGCATGGCCTCGGTGATCGGCCCCGCCTACATCGCGGAGGTCGCGCCGCCCGCCTACCGGGGACGCCTGGGCTCCTTCCAGCAGCTCGCCATCGTGCTGGGCATCGCCGTCTCCCAGCTGGTCAACTACGTGATCGCGGAGCGGGCCGGGGGCAACGTCAACAACAGGCTGCTCGGGTTGGAGGCATGGCAGTGGATGCTCGGCGCCTGCGTGCTCCCCGCCCTGCTCTACCTGCTCTTCGCGACGATCATTCCCGAGTCGCCGCGTTTCCTCATCGCGGTCGGAAAGTCGGCCGCGGCGCGCGAGGTGCTCGCGGAGGTCGAGGGCGAGGAGGGCGACCTGGACGCCCGGATCGCGGAGATCCGGGTCCTGTTGCGCGGCGAGCACCGGCCCCGCCTGCGTGACCTGCGCGGTCCCCGGCTCGGGTTGCTGCCGATCGTCTGGGTCGGCATCCTGCTCTCCGTCTTCCAGCAGTTCGTCGGTATCAACGTCATCTTCTACTACTCGGCGTCGCTGTGGCAGTCGGTCGGCATCAACCAGAGCGACTCGCTGTTGATCAGTTTCTCCACCTCGATCATCAACATCGTCGGCACGTTCGTCGCCATCGCGCTGGTCGACAGGATCGGCCGCAGGCCGCTGTTGCTGATCGGCTCGGCGGGCATGGCGATGGCGCTCGCGACCGCCGCGTGGGCGTTCGGCGCGGGGCTCCAGAGCGGTGGCGCCGTCAGGCTGCCCGCGGCACAGGGGGCGATCGCGCTGGTCGCCGCGAACGTCTTCGTGCTGTTCTACGCGCTGTCGTGGGGTGTGGTGGTCTGGGTGCTGTTGGGGGAGATCTTCCCCAACCGGATCAGGGCGATCGCGCTCTCGGTGGCCGCCGCCGCCCAGTGGCTGGCCAACTGGCTGATCACCGTCTCCTTCCCCGCGCTGTCCGCGTGGAACCTGTCGGGGGCCTACATGGGGTATGCCTGCTTCGCCGCGCTCTCCTTCGTCTTCGTGCTGTTCAAGGTGAGGGAGAGCAAGGGGCGCAGGCTCGAGGAGATGGGTTAGCCCCGCGCCGCCCCGGGAGGGCGGGTGGTGCGGTGGCTTCGGAACCCCCACCCGGCGAACTGATTTTAGCCTAGCGCTTGCTCAAGCCACCTGGTGCGTGCACGCTGATGGCGAGCGACGGGAGGGGCGGAGATGCCACAGGTGACGATCAGTACGGTGATCAACGCATCGGCCGACGACGTGTGGGCGCTGATCAGGGACTTCGAGCACATGGACGGCTGGTTCGACGGGATACCCCCGGCCGTCATCGAGGACGGCCGGGCCTCCACCGAGGTGGGCTGCGTCCGGCGGATCGAGGTCGACGGCCAGGTCATGGTCCGTGAGCGGCTCGTCGCCCTGGACGATGCCGCGCGCAGGCAGGTCTACGCCATCCTCGAGTCCGTCTTCGGCCTGAAGGACTACATCGGGACGATCACCGTGACGCCCGTCACCGACGGGAACCGGGCCTTCGTCGAGTGGACGGGCGTCTTCGAGGCGGACGCGGCCGAGGCTGAGGCGAGCATCGCGATGCTCCGCGACTCCGTCTACCTGCCCGGCCTCCAGGGGCTCAGAACGCGCCTGGAGGGCTGAACCGGCGGGCCCGTGCCCGGGAGTGCCACCGCCTGTGGCGGAGCAGGCCCGACACGGCCACCGCCAGCCAGGCGAGAAGGAGGAACTTCAGCACCCCGGCCCCGGCCATCGCCACTCCCGCCACCAGCAGCAGGATCACCGCGGGAGCGAACAGAGGCCCGCCCCGGCGTCCCGGGTGGTGGTGACTCCAGGCCGCGCGGTGACGGAACCGGGATCCGGGCCGGAACCCGGGACGATGGACGCCCCAGGCGTGCGCGTGCCACCCGCGGTCTCCCGGGTTCCCGGTGTCCTCGAACCTCTCCGGCCCGGGGTCGCGCGGGCCGGGCAGACCGGGCAGGTCCGCGCACACCACGGCGAGGTCGCCGCCCGTCCGAGCGGACAGGGTCAGCTCGAGGCGCTCGTCGAGCTCCTCGCGGGTCAGGCGGCCCTCGGCGTAGTGCTCGCGCAGGGCCTCCATCGCCACGTCACGTTCGGCGTCTCCGATGCGGAGGTCGTCTCGGGGCGTCATCGTCGGGTCACTCCTCGCCGGTGTCGCCGTCGGCCAGGATCTGGTAGAGCTTGCGGCGCGTCTCGGCCAGCGTCTGCTTCGCCTGCCGGATCTGCGACTCGCTGCCGGTCTGCAGGATCTGGAGCATGGCGAACCCCGACTGGCGGGCGGTGTCCATCAGCTCCCAGGTGCTGTCGTCGATGTCGGGCGTCATCTCCTCCCACGGCGCGCGCACCTCCTCGGAGTGCTCGGCCACGTAGGCGCGGCCTGCCTCGGTGAGCTCGAAGGTCTTGCGTCCCTCGTTCTCCTCGGCCAGGACCAGGCCCTCATCGGTGAGCTGCTGCAACGCCGGGTAGACCGCTCCCGGGCTGGGCTTCCAGCCACCCTCGCTGCGCCGCTCGATCTCCTGGATGATCTGGTAACCGTTCCGCGGGGACTCGGTGAGCAGGGCGAGGATCGCCGCGCGGACGTCGCCGCGCTTGGCCTTGCGCCCGCGCCCGAACGGCGGCCCTCCACCGAATGGGCCTCTGCCCCCCCGGCCGCCGCCTCGACCGCCTCTGCCGAAGTCCCAGGGGAACCCGCCGCCGGGGAAGGGGCCGCGGTGCCCGCGATGCCGGTGCTCGTGCGGTCCGCCCTCGTGGTGCTGGTGCGGCCCGTGCTGCGGCCCGCCCTCGTGCCATCCGGCGGCCAGCTGCCGCCGTGCCTCCCTGGCCACGCGCTTCATCTCGCGCCTGACCTCCTGGGGGCCGAAGCCGGCCCAGGGGCCACTCGCCGCGTTCGCTGCCGTCATGTCGTACCTCCATATCGCGATCGTCCTTTGATCGCTCTTGATGGCTCAAAGATATATCGAGAACATTCTGATAGCAACTCTTGTCATGAAATATGCCTCTGCTCTTGGAGGGCGGCCCACGGTCACCACGCGAGTGCTCAGCGTGTAAGTGAGGCAGATCACGTAATTCTTGCCGGATTCTGGAACAAGTACTGAGACCTGCACGTTACAAAGGACGTAGACGGGATTCGTTCCGCGCCGGAAGGGCTGGGGGGTGCTTTCGGCGCGGAACGGTCCCGTCTGTCGTTTCCGCAGGCCGCCGTCTGCTCATCGATCTTTCCCCGCCCGTCTCCGGCCTCCGTGGAGGCGATCCGGAGGGTGCTCGGCGAAGATCCCGGGGTGAGGTCGTCAGGGTGAAGGCGATCTTCCCGGGTGGGTGCTCCGATAGGCCGTCCCCGGCACCGATCGGCGGTTCCATCCGTTCCTCATTCGTAGGAAGATGCCGATGGCAGGCACTTCTCGTGAAGGGACGGGGAGATCGAAGCGGACGAGCGTCGCCCTCGAATGATCCTGGAAGCGGGTGGAGGCGACCGGTGCTCACGTGCCGGGATCCTCTCGCCCACGCGACACGCCGATCGCGCAAAATGGCACGGTCCTCCACCTGGAGGGGTCTTTGCCGTACAGTCTCCCGGCGTGATCTTGATGGTGGTGTCTGAGCGATGATGGGGCATACGCACGCGTTGACGGGCGCGATCGCCTGGCTGGGGGTGGCGCCCGGACTGGCCGCGCTGCCCCTGCTGACCGAGACGTCGAAGTTCATGGAGACCGGCGTCATGGTCAACGCGCTCAACCCGGCCGAGTTCGTCGCCGGGGCCATCATCTGTGCCGGTGCCGCGATGCTGCCCGACCTCGACCACCCGAGCGCGACGATCGCGCAGACGTTCGGGCCGGTCACCTGGGGCCTGAGCAAGGCGGTGTCATGGCTCGCCGGCGGGCACCGCAACGCCACCCACTCGCTCGTGTTCGCGGCCGCCATGGGCTTCGGCGCGCACTACCTGGCCGGCGCCTATCCGATCGGCCGCGACATCCTGGTGGTCCTGCTCATCGGCCTGGCGCTGCGGGCGATCGGGATCGGCATCCCGGGCAAGAAGTTCGCCTCGGCGATGCTCAACGTCGGCATGACGGCGGGGCTGTTCGTGGTGTTCCGCAGCGACGGTGTGGGCTACGCCTGGCTGGGGCTGGCGGTCGCGATCGGATGCCTGACCCACGTCGTGGGTGACTGCTGCACCGAGAAGGGCTGTCCCGTGCTCTGGCCGATGCGGCAGAAATGGCTGCTGCCGTGGAAGATCGGCATCAAGACGGGCCGTGCTTTCGAGCAGAAGTTTCTCGCCCCGGTACTTTCCGTCATCGTTCTCGGACTGTTGTACCTCCGCCTCGTCCCGCAGTGATCATACTGGGGGGTAATTTGATGTCGAGATACCCGGAGGGATATCTTGATGTCGAGACACTCGTTGCAGTCCGCGGGCGGCTCAGAGGTTAGGTGTACCTAACAGTCCGGGGTGCTCCGGCGGTGCGGCAGGATTCAATCGCGCCTATGTGCCGGCGCGACAGACATCAGGGTGATGAGGGAGGCGAACCGTGTCCTCGAACAGCTTCGGCAGCCGTGACACGCTCCGCGTCGGTGACGCGGGATATGAGATCTACCGGCTTGACGCCGTGGAGGGGTCGGGGCGTCTCCCGTACAGCCTGAAGATCCTTCTTGAGAACCTGCTCCGCACGGAGGACGGCGCGAACATCACCGCCGACCACATCCGCGCGGTCGGCCAGTGGGACCCGTCCGCCGCGCCGAACGTGGAGATCCAGTTCACGCCGGCTCGCGTGATCATGCAGGACTTCACCGGCGTCCCGTGCGTCGTCGACCTGGCGACCATGCGTGAGGCCGTCCGCGACCTCGGCGGCGACCCCGCCAGGATCAACCCGCTCGCTCCGGCCGAGATGGTCATCGACCACTCGGTCATCGTCGACTTCTTCGGCGGGCCCGAATCCTTCCAGCGCAACGTCGAGCGGGAGTACGAGCGCAACCGCGAGCGCTACCAGTTCCTGCGCTGGGGGCAGACCGCCTTCGACGAGTTCAAGGTCGTCCCGCCGGGCACCGGCATCGTGCACCAGGTCAACATCGAGCACCTGGCCCGGGTGGTGATGGTCCGCGACGGCAAGGCATACCCTGACACCTGCGTCGGCACCGACTCCCACACCACGATGGAGAACGGCATCGGCGTCCTGGGCTGGGGCGTCGGCGGCATCGAGGCCGAGGCCGCGATGCTCGGCCAGCCGATCTCGATGCTGATCCCGCGGGTGGTCGGTTTCAAGCTGACCGGCAAGCTCCCGGCCGGTGCCACCGCCACCGACCTGGTGCTCACGATCACCGAGATGCTCCGCAAGCACGGCGTCGTCGGCAAGTTCGTGGAGTTCTACGGCGAGGGCGTTTCCAGTGTGCCGCTGGCCAACCGGGCCACGATCGGCAACATGAGCCCCGAGTTCGGCTCGACCTGCGCGATCTTCCCGATCGACGGCCAGACGATCGACTACCTCACGCTGACCGGCCGCCCCGCCGAGCAGGTCGCCCTGGTCGAGGCCTACGCCAAGGCCCAGGGGCTGTGGCTCGACCCGGAGGCCGAGGAGCCGATCTTCTCCGAGTACATCGAACTGGACCTGGCCACGGTCGTCCCGTCGATCGCGGGTCCCAAGCGTCCCCAGGACCGCATCGCGCTGTCCGACGCCAAGAGCGCCTGGCGCGCGTCCGTCAAGGACTACGTGTCGAGCATCCAGGGCCCGCTCGACGAGGCGTCCGACGAGTCGTTCCCCGCCTCGGACTCCCCGGCGATCTCCCACGACGGCAGCGGTGACAAGCCGCACGCCGCCGGTCACAACGGCAGGCGCCCGCACAGGGTCGTGCCGGTCACCCTGGCGGACGGCACCTCTTTCGAGATCGACCACGGCGTGGTGACCATCGCCGCGATCACCAGCTGTACCAACACCTCCAACCCGTACGTCATGATGGGCGCCGCGCTGCTCGCCAGGAACGCGGTGGAGAAGGGCCTGACCCGCAAGCCGTGGGTCAAGACCTCCCTGGCCCCCGGCTCGCAGGTCGTCACCGGCTACTTCGAGCGCTCGGGCCTGCAGCCCTACCTCGACAAGATCGGCTTCAACCTGGTCGGCTACGGCTGCACCACCTGCATCGGCAACTCGGGCCCGCTGCAGGAGGAGATCTCCGCCGCGATCCAGGAGAACGACCTCGCGGTCACCGCGGTGCTGTCCGGCAACCGTAACTTCGAGGGCCGGATCAACCCCGACGTCAAGATGAACTACCTGGCCTCGCCGCCGCTGGTGGTCGCCTACGCCCTCGCGGGCACCATGGACATCGACCTGAACACCGAGCCGCTGGGCACCGGCACGGACGGTGAGCCGGTCTTCCTCGCCGACATCTGGCCGGCGCCCGAGGAGATCGCGGCGGTCGTCGCCTCCTCGATCGACCAGGAGATGTTCCTGCACGACTACGCCGACGTGTTCAAGGGCGACGAGACCTGGCGCTCGCTGCCGATCCCGACCGGTAACACCTTCGAGTGGGACCCGGACTCGACCTACGTCCGCAAGGCCCCCTACTTCGAGGGCATGCCGCCCGAGCCGGAGCCGGTGACCGACATCTCCGGGGCCAGGGTGCTCGCGAAGCTGGGCGACTCGGTCACCACCGACCACATCTCCCCGGCGGGCGCGATCAAGGTCGGCACCCCGGCGGCCGACTACCTCAAGGGGCACGGTGTCGCGGTCAAGGACTTCAACTCCTACGGCTCGCGCCGGGGCAACCACGAGGTCATGATCCGCGGCACTTTCGCCAACATCCGGCTGAAGAACCTGCTGCTCGACGGCGTGGAGGGTGGGTACACCCGCGACTTCACCGTTCCGGGCGGGCCGCAGGCCTTCATCTACGACGCCTCCGCGAACTACCAGGCCGCGGGGATCCCGCTCGTCGTGCTGGCCGGTAAGGAGTACGGCTCGGGTTCCTCGCGTGACTGGGCGGCCAAGGGCACCGCGCTGCTCGGCGTCCGCGTCGTCATCGCCGAGTCCTACGAGCGCATCCACCGTTCCAACCTGATCGGCATGGGCGTGCTGCCGCTGCAGTTCCCCGAGGGGGAGACGGCGCAGTCGCTGGGCCTGACCGGTGAGGAGACCTTCGAGGTCGTCGGTGTCGAGGCCCTCAACGGGGGCGGCATCCCGCGGACCGTGACGGTCAGGGCCGACGACAAGGAATTCCAGGCCGTCGTACGCATCGACACTCCCGGAGAGGCCGACTACTACCGGCACGGGGGCATCATGCAGTACGTCTTGCGCTCCCTGCTCGCCAAGAGCTGAGCAGGAGGGGCGGGGCCGCACGCAGGCCCCGCTCACATCGGGGGACACCCCAGACAGGAACCGCCCGGCGGGACATCATCCCGCCGGGCGGTTTTTTCGTTCTCCCGGTCACCGCCCAGAAGCGGCAGGTGGGGGGCGTGATCCCAGGCGAGGTGGCCGGGCGGGGCCACGGGGGTTAATGACGCGTTTCTGGATTGTTACCGGCCACAACAAACTTTACCCATAGAAGGTCTGGCGCTCCTGGCCGGTGGCGGAATACGTTGCCGCAAACAACATTCAACGGAACGGCAAGCCGAGACCCGGTGGAGCCGTACCCGCGAATTCGGCATGCCGCACCTCCGTCGTACCCCCCACTTTCGAAGAAAGGACCCGTGCACCATGCGCAAGGGGATCCTCAGCCTTACCGCCGCCGCCGCGGCGATGACCCTTGGCCTCGCCGCTTGCGGGAGCGAAGACGCCGACACCAGCGCGTCGAGCGGCGCGTCCCCCGCGGAGAGTTCGGCTGCCGTGGCGGGCAAGGTCGGCGTCATCCTCCCCGACAGCAAGTCCTCCGCCCGCTGGGAGACCGCGGACCGCAAGTACCTGGAGGAGGCGTTCAAGGCCGCGGGCGTCGCCTACGACATCCAGAACGCCCAGGGTGACAAGACCCAGTTCCAGACCATCGCCGACCAGATGATCACCAACGGCGCCACGGTTCTGATGATCGTCAACCTTGACAGCGGCACCGGCAAGGCCGTACTCGACAAGGCCAAGGCGCAGGGTGTGGCCACCATCGACTACGACCGCCTCACTCTCAACGGCGGCGCGTCCTACTACGTCAGCTTCGACAACACCAAGGTCGGCACCCTGCAGGGCGAGGGCCTGGTGAAGTGCCTGTCAGATAAGCAGGCCAAGAAGCCCATCATCGCCGAGCTCAACGGCTCGCCCACCGACAACAACGCCACGCTGTTCAAGAACGGCTACGACGGCGTGCTCAAGGCCAAGTACGACTCGGGGGACTACGTCAAGGGCCCCGACCAGTCGGTTCCCGACTGGGACAACACCCAGGCGGGCACGATCTTCGAGCAGATGCTCACCGAGCAGCCGAAGATCGCCGGCGTCCTGGCCGCCAACGACGGCCTCGGCAACGCGGCCATCTCGGTCCTGAAGAAGAACAGCCTGAACGGCAAGGTCCCGGTCACCGGTCAGGACGCCACGGTGCAGGGCCTGCAGAACATTCTCGCCGGTGACCAGTGCATGACGGTCTACAAGGCGATCAAGAAGGAGGCAGACGCGGCGTCCGCGCTGGCCATCGGCCTGGCCAAGGGCGAGAAGCCCGCGGCGACCGGTACGGTCAAGGACACCGAGAGCGGCGCCGATGTGCCGGCCGTTCTCCTCGACCCGCAGCCGATCTTCTTCGACAGCGTCAAGGACGTCGTCGCCGACGGCTTCGTGACCAAGGACGAGCTGTGCACCGGCGAGTTCGCCGACAAGTGCACCGAGGCCGGAATCCAGTAGGGCGTGCGGGGGACGGACGGCCGCCCCGGCCGTCCGTCCCCCGCGCTCCATCGCGGCGTATTCGCACTGTGACGCCGGAGGGACGCGGCAGGTGAGTCGTCCATTCCGGCTATGGGGCAGGACACCGCCCGCAGGCGCCCGAGCCGCGCGAGCTTCACCGCGCGAAATGAACACAGGGAGCACAACCCCATGACCCCCGCACTGGAACTCCGCGGGATCGACAAGAGCTTCGGTCCCGTACAGGTCCTGCACGACGTCGCCTTCTCCGCCTACGCGGGAGAGGTGACCGCGCTGGTCGGCGACAACGGCGCAGGCAAGTCCACACTCGTCAAGTGCGTCGGCGGCATCCATCCGATCGACTCCGGCGAGTACTTCTTCGACGGCAGGCCCGTCCGGATCGGCAGCCCGCGCGACGCGGCCGAGCTGGGCATCGAGATCGTCTACCAGGACCTCGCGCTCTGCGACAACCTCGACATCGTCCAGAACATGTTCCTGGGCCGTGAACACCGGCGCGGCATCGTCCTCGACGAGGACACGATGGAGGCGATGGCCGCCAAGACCCTGGAGAGCCTGTCGGTCAGGACCGTCAAGTCCATCCGCCAGCTCGTCGCCAGCCTCTCCGGCGGCCAGCGCCAGACGGTGGCCATCGCCAAGGCCGTGCTGTGGAACAGCAAGGTGGTCATCCTCGACGAGCCGACCGCGGCGCTCGGCGTCGCCCAGACCGCGCAGGTGCTCGAACTGGTCCGGCGCCTGGCCGACCAGGGCCTGGCCGTCGTGCTGATCTCGCACAACATGAACGACGTGTTCGCCGTGTCGGACCGGATCGCCACCCTCTACCTGGGCCGGATGGCGGCCCAGGTCAAGACCTCGGACGTGACACACGCGCAGGTCGTCGAACTGATCACCTCCGGCCGCAGCGGGGACCTCGGCCTCACCAACGGAGCCACCGTATGACCGCCACGATTTCCCCGAAGCGCGTACCCGAGGCCCCTTCGATCAGGAGCAACGTTCGCGGCTACGCCGAGCGGGTCCGCGGCGGCGACATGGGTGCGCTGCCGGCGGTGTTCGGTCTCGTGGTGCTCTGCACCATCTTCGCCATCCTCCGGCCGTCCTTCCTGACCGCTGGGAACTTCGCCAACCTGTTCACCCAGGGCGCCGCGGTCACGGTGATCGCCATGGGCCTGGTCTTCGTGCTGCTCCTCGGCGAGATCGACCTGTCGGCGGGCTTCGCCAGCGGTGTCTGCGCCGCGGTGCTCGCGATCCTGCTCAGCAGCCAGGGACTGCCCTGGTACGTGGCGGTGGGCGCGGCCATCCTCACTGGCGTGGTGATCGGCACCGGAATCGGCTCCATCGTCGCGAAACTCGGCATCCCCTCGTTCGTGGTGACGCTCGCCGCCTTCCTGGCCTTCCAGGGGCTCGTGCTGCTGCTGGTCAAGGGCGGCACCATCATCGCCATCCGGGACGAGACCATCCTGGCGATCGCCAACAAGAACCTCCCGCCCGCGCTGGGCTGGATCCTGCTGGCCGTGGGGGTCGCCGGATACGCCGGCCTCCAGCTGCTGCGTGCCCGCAAGCGCGCCGCCCGGGAGCTGACCGCCGATCCGGTCTCGCTGATCGCGGTCCGGGTGGGCGCCCTCGCGCTGCTCGGCGGGCTCGCCGTCTACTTCCTCAACATCGAGCGGAGCCGCAACGCGGCGGTCGTCTCGCTGGCGGGCGTGCCGCTCGTGGTGCCCATCATCGTGGTGCTGCTGCTGGTCCTGACGTTCGTGCTGCGCCGCACGGCGTACGGACGTCACCTGTACGCGGTCGGCGGCAACGTCGAGGCCGCACGCCGGGCGGGCATCAACGTCGACCGGATGAAGATCAGCGCTTTCGTGATCTGTTCCTCCATGGCCGCGATCGGCGGCGTCATCGCCGCCTCCAGGGCCAGTTCCGTCGACCCCAACACCGGCGGCAGCAACGTGCTGCTGTACGCGGTCGGTGCCGCGGTCATCGGCGGCACCAGCCTGTTCGGCGGCAAGGGCCGGGTGCTCGACGCCATTCTCGGCGGTGCGGTGGTCGCGGTCATCGAGAACGGCATGGGTCTGATGGGTTACAGCTCCGGAGTCAAGTTCATCGTCACCGGATCGGTCCTGCTGCTGGCCGCCGTGGTGGACGCGCTCTCCCGCAAGCGGGCGGCCGCCACTGGTCTAAGGTGATCAGCGACTCCGATCCACCGAAGGAACCCCTAGTCATGCGGGCAGGCCCCTCCCAAGAGGAGATCAGGCGCCATAACCTTGGTGCCCTGCTCCGCCACGTCCATCTGAGCGGCCCCACCTCGCGGGCGGAGCTCACCAACCGGATGGGCCTGAACCGCAGCACCATCATGGCCCTCACCGCCGACCTGACCGCCGCCGGCCTGGTCAGGGAGGAACTTCCCAGGGAGACCGGCCGGGCCGGGCGCCCCTCCCTGGTGGTCCGTCCAGAGTCGGCGCGGGTCTACGTGTTCGCCTTCGACGTGGGCGTCGACCGGATGGTCGCCGCCCGCGTCGGCCTGGGCGGCACGATCCTCGACCGCCGCGAGACGGTACGGAGGCGCGGAGCCTTCTCGCTGGAGGAGATCGTCGGCCCGCTCGCCGCCTTCGCCCGGCAGATGCACCGCAGGACCCGGCCCGACACGGTGTGCGTCGGGGTGGCGGCGGCCTTCTCGGGCGGCGTGGGCCGCGATGACGGGGGCATCAGGTTCGGGCCCAACATGGCCACCGTGGAGGACGTGCCGTTCGCCGAGGAGATGACCCGCCGGCTGGCCTTCGGCCTGCCGATCACGGTCGGCAACGACGCCAACCTCGCCGCCCTCGCCGAGCAGACCCGGGGCGTCGGCGTTGGCTGCCGGGACCTCGTCTACCTCCACGGCGACGTCGGCATCGGCGGCGGCGTGATCGCCAACGGCCAGTTGCTCGGCGGCCACCTGGGCTTCGGCGGCGAGGTCGGGCACATGATCGTCAACCCCGACAAGGGCCGTCTCTGCGGGTGCGGCTCGCTCGGCTGCCTGGAGGCGGAGGTCGGCGAGCGCGCCCTCCTTGAGGCCGCGGGCCGCTTCGGCCCCCAGGTCGGCAGGGACGCGGTTCGCGCCGTGGTCGACGCCGCAGACCGGGGCGACGTCGTCGCGCAGGCCGCGCTGAGCCGCGTCGGTGACTGGCTCGGCCTGGGCGTCGCCAACCTCGTCAACATCTTCAACCCCGAGATGGTGGTGTTCGGGGGCATGCTCAGGGAGATCTACCTCGGCTCCGCCGCCCAGGTCCGCAGCCGTCTCGCCCTCGACGCCCTGCCTCCGTCCCGCGAGCACCTGCGCCTGCGCACCTCGGCCCTCGGCGATGACGCCACCTTGGTCGGCGCCGCCGAACTGGCCTTCTCCCAGGTCCTCGCCGACCCCCTGGAAGTCCTCGCCCGCGCCGGATCCTGACCGCTTCCGGCCTGTCCGGGCCGGGTTTCGACACGATCGTCTGTGAGCGGGCCGAGAGGTTCCTGCGAACCCCCGCTCGGCGATCTCGCGCGCCCGAAGGCGAGACGGGGAAACGGCAACGCGCCGGACCGCGAGATGTCGCCCCGTCGGCACCCGGGGTCGTGGGTGCCGACGGCGTCGCGGGTGTTACTTGACGAGACCGGCGACCAGGTGGCGCAGCTCGATATGGCCCGCCTTGAGTTCGGCGACGTCACCCTCGACACGCTTCATCGAGAGCTCCAGGTTGCCGACGGAGCGCTTGACCACGGAGATCTCCTCACGGAGCTCGGCGTGACCGGTTCGCATCTCGGCGCGGAGCTCGTCCTGCCCGACCCGGAGTTTGTCCAGCTCCGTGCGGAAGCCGTCCATGTCCGTACGGAAGCCGTCCATGTCGGTGCGGAAGCCGTCCATGTCGGTGCGGAAGCCGTCCATGTCCGAGCGGAGCCCGGTCATTTCCGCCCGGAGCTCCGTCGTCACCGTTCGCAGGTCGTTCAGAACCTCGAAGATTCCTGCGTTGATCACCTTGCTCTCCTCGTTCTGCAGGCGGAGCTTGGCGACGTCGGTCTCCAGGACGCGCATGCGGATATCTGTTGTGTCCAATTTGTCTTCTCCTTGCCGTCATGCCAGCGGGGGGACCGGGCCTGCTTCCGTGGCGTGGAGGGCGCCCACGGGTAGGTGCTCAGGCGGCGTCGCCAGATTACTCAATGTCACGAGTGTGTCGCCACCCGTGGTCGCATTTCGGGGGGAGAGCGCTCGCGCCGGGCAGGGACGAGGTCCGCACTCCGTGGGGATGGCGCGCGACGGATGGAAAAGAACAACCACCCGTCGCGCGCCCGTGGGGCGGCGGCGGGTGGTTGTCAGGTGCGAAGGTCAGGAGACCCTGGATTTGGGGGCGGAGAAGGTGTTGCAGGCGCCGGGTGCCTCCTGGCGGAAGCCTCGGGTCAGCCAGTAGGCGATGTTGGCGGCCTTACCATGGCTGGCCGTGCTGTAGGCGGCGTTCATGACGTACCTGAAGTCCGACTCGCGACGGCCGAGGGAGCGCCAGACGCTGCCGATGAAGACTCCGCTCAGGCACTCGGCCTGGAGTTCGACCTTGCGGATCGCGGCCAGGGCCTCCTTGTTGCTCTTGTACTTCACGGAGGACATGGCGCGCCAGATCCCGGAGAGCTGCTGGACGTGGTGGCCGTACTCGTGGGCCAGCACCTGGAAAAGGAACAGTTCGCTCGCCTGGGAGAGGATCTCCTTGCTGAGGTAGAAGGTGATCTTCTTGTTCGCCGGGCAGTAGACCGCCTGAGCGCCTCGGGGGAACTTGCCACAGCCGGTCGGGACACCGAGGCGCGAGGTGGTCGAGAATCTGGGTTTGGAGAAGGGCAGCTCTGTCTTGGAGAACTGGTATCCCCAGCCCTCGTTGAGGCAGTCCAGGACGGCGTTGAGATAGGCCTCGGCGGATTCCAGATCGTTGTCGTAGGCCGGCTGCTCCGGGCAGGGGTCCGGTTCGAGCTTGCCCGACTTGTAGATCGGGTTGGCGACGAGGGCGGTCTTGCCCTTGGGTACCGGCCTGACCTGCTCGGTGGGGCCCGCATTCGCCGTACCGGCGAACAGCAGGCTCGCCAGAACGCCGGAGAGCAGTGCGATAAGGGGGGTACGCATGATCCTGAACCCTATGGGAGGCAAAACACCGGGTAAAGCTGTTATGCGGTCACACTCTGGGAATACGGTCAGGTGCGGCGAGCCCGGGTGAGTTTCGTGCCGCTTCCTTCGGGACCGACAGGCTGTCAGGCGACCCGGCCCGTGGGGGCGGTCCAGGTGTTGCAGCCGGAGGGGGAGCCGGAGTTGAAGCCGCGCTCCATCCAGTAGGCCTGGCTACGGCCCTTGCCGTGGTCGTTCTTGGGCCAGTTCTTGTGACCGTTGGAGTTGACCCAGCTGACCATCGCCTCCCACTGAGCCTGCTCGACCGGCAGGTCGCCGGCGATCTGGCGCAGGAAGGCGGAGCCCAGGCAGTCGGCCTGCAGTTCGAGGCGGCGGGAGAAGGCCAGCTTGGTCGCCGACTTGGCGCGCCAGACGCTGGTGGCGTAGTAGTCCATGATGCCCGCCAGCTGCTGCACGTGATGGCCGTACTCGTGGGCGATGAACTGGGCGTGGTTGGCCGGGTAGGGGTTCTTCAGGACCTCGCGGGTGACGCCGATGTAGATGGTGCGGTTGCTGGAGCAGTACAGCCCGCCGGCGCTGCTGGGCCACCGGCCGCAGGGAGTGTTCACCTTGGTGGTGGAGAAACGCAGCTTGGGGTGGGAGAACGCCAGTTTGGTCTTCCTGAACTGGGTCTTCCAGGCCCGGTTCAGGCAGTTGACGATCCTTTGCACGAAGATCCGGTAGGAGGCCGCGCTCCCCGCGCGGATCTGGCCGGCCTGGCAGTTCATGGTGGGCAGGGTGCCGGTGCGGTAGAGGGGACTGGATGTCGCCGCAGCGCGGTCCCGTGGGAGTGCCTGCCTGCCGGTGGCCGCGGTCGAACCCGGTGTCGTTCCGGTGAGCGGCGTGACCTGCTGCGAGACTGAGGTCACGACGTCCGGTGAGGTGGAGGCGTTGGCCGTTTCCACCCCTGTTACCAGGGCAAACGTCAACGAGGCGGCAACAAGAGGCGAAAGTTGCTTAAAGGGAAGAGTTTTCATGGTGGGGCAAAGATTATTGCAAGTGTGGATAAAACGTGCAGAATCGCCGCTCCTGAGGGTTGCGCCCCTCAGTCGAACTAGACTCGTCGTGACGGTGACTGGACAGAGGGGATGATTCCGTGAGCGAGCGGACCGGGCAGCCTGGAAGTCTTCTGGAGTCGGTCAAGGGGCCAGGGGACCTCAAGCTGCTGGCGGTGGACGAGCTGCCACTGCTCGCAGGCGAGATCAGAGACCTTCTGATCGCCTCCACGGCTCGCAGCGGCGGCCACCTCGGCCCCAACCTGGGTGTCGTCGAGCTGACGATCGCGATGCACCGGGTCTTCGAGTCGCCGCGTGACCGGATCCTGTGGGACACCGGTCACCAGGCCTATGTCCACAAGATGCTCACCGGCAGGGCCGGGCAGTTCGACACGCTCCGCCAGGAGGGCGGCCTGTCGGGCTACCCCAGCCAGGCCGAGTCCGAGCACGACGTCATCGAGAACTCCCACGCCTCGACCGCGCTGTCGTACGCCGACGGCCTGGCCAAGGCGTACCGGCTGCGGGGCGAGGAGGAGCGCACGGTCGTCGCGGTGATCGGAGACGGGGCGCTCACCGGGGGCATGGCCTGGGAGGCGCTCAACAACATCGCGGCGCGCAAGGACCTGCCACTGATCATCGTGGTCAACGACAACGGCCGCTCCTACTCGCCGACCATTGGCGGGCTCGCCTCCCACCTGGCCTCGCTGCGCACCACCCAGCGCTACGAGGACATGCTCGACTTCGTCAAGGACAGCCTGAACAGGGTGCCGGTGGTCGGGGCACCCGTCTACGACGCTCTGCACGGCGTCAAGAAGGGCCTCAAGGACGTCCTGGCCCCGCAGGTCATGTTCGAGGACCTCGGCCTGAAGTACATCGGGCTGGTCGACGGCCACGACGAGCAGGCGGTGGAGTCCGCGCTGCGCAGGGCCAGGGACTTCCGCCGCCCGGTCATCGTGCACGTGCTCACCAAGAAGGGCTTCGGCTACTCCCCGGCGGAGAACCACGACGAGGACTGCTTCCACTCGCCGGGCGTGTTCGACCCGCTGACCGGCGAGGAGAAGCCGAAACCGCACGGCTGGACCAACGTCTTCGGCCAGGAGATGGTGCGCCTGGGCGCCGAGCGTCAGGACATCGTGGCGATCACCGCCGCGATGCTCGGCCCGACCGGCCTGATCCCGTTCTCCGAGGCATATCCCGACCGCCTCTACGACGTCGGCATCGCCGAGCAGCACGCCCTGACCAGCGCCGCGGGCCTGGCGCTCGGCGGCCTGCACCCGGTGGTGGCCGTCTACGCGACCTTCCTGAACCGGGCCTTCGACCAACTCCTGATGGACGTCGCCCTGCACCGCCTCCCTGTCACGGTCGTGCTCGACCGGGCGGGCGTCACCGGCGACGACGGCGCCAGCCACAACGGCATGTGGGACCTGTCGATCCTGCAGGTCGTCCCCGGCCTGTCGATCGCGGTTCCCCGCGACGAGCCCCGGCTGCGCGAACTGCTGGCCGAGGCCGTGAAGGTCGACGACGGCCCGACGGTGCTGCGCTACCCCAAGGGCCCGGTGGCCGTCGAGATCGAGGCGGTCGGCCGCCTCGGCGAGATGGACGTGCTGCGCGGGGGCGACGCCGACGTGCTGTTCGTCTCCGTGGGGCCGATGGCCGAGCTGTGCCTGGAGGCCGCCGACCTGCTCGACGCCCAGGGGATCTCCGCCACGGTGGTCGACCCGCGCTGGGTCAAGCCGCTGGACGAGGCCCTGGTGGCGGCCGCCCGCGACCACAAGCTGGTCGTGGTCGTCGAGGACAGCAGCAGGGTGGGCGGTGTGGGTGACGCGGTCGCCCGCCTGCTGCGCGACGCCGACGTCGACCTCCCGGTCCGTACCTACGGCATCCCGCGGCGCTTCCTCGACCACGCCAAGCGTGCGAAGATCCTCAGCGAGATCGGCCTGACCTCGCAGGACATCGCCCGGCAGGTCACCGAGGCGATCGCGAAGCGCTCTCCGGCCCTGGAGAACGAGCCGGCCGGCTGACCGCCTCCTCTTCCGAACATCCTCGGCTCCGCCGTTCAGGCGGTGATCCGCTGGGCATGACCTGATGCGTCGGCAAGGGTGACCACCGGCGCATCAGGAGGGGTCGTGGGTGTTCTTCGCGTCAAGTCGGTGGAGCAGTCGATCTCGGACACCGAGGCACCGGAACACCGGTTGCGCAAGGATCTCAGCGCGCTGGACCTCACGGTCTTCGGTATCGGCGTCATCGTGGGCACCGGCATCTTCGTGCTCACCGGCCGGGTCGCCAGGGAGACGGCGGGGCCCGCGGTGGCGCTGTCCTTCGTGGCCGCCGGGATCGTCTGCGCGCTGGCGGCGCTCTGCTACGCCGAGTTCGCCTCCACGGTCCCGGTGGCCGGGTCCGCCTACACCTTCGCCTTCGCCACCCTGGGCGAACTGCCCGCCTGGATCATCGGCTGGGACCTGACGCTGGAGATGATGCTCGGCGCCGCGGTCGTCGCGGTCGGCTGGTCGGGCTACCTGACCTCACTGCTGGCGGCCCTGGGGGTCCCACTGCCCGGCGTGATCGCGGGGGAGGGGGCGGTGTTCAACCTGCCCGCCGCGCTGGTCGTGCTGCTGCTCACCGGGATCCTGGTCCTCGGGATCAAACTGTCGTCCCGGTTCAATCTGATCATCGTCACGATCAAGCTCGCGGTGATCCTGCTGGTCGTGGTGGCGGGACTGTTCTTCGTCAGGGGCGCCAACTACTCGCCGTTCGTTCCGCCGTCCAAGGCGACCCCCGCGGTGGAGGGACTGGCCGCGCCGCTGATCCAGGTACTGTTCGGGATCACCCCGGTCGCGTACGGGGTGCTGGGCATCTTCAGCGCCGCGGCGATCGTGTTCTTCGCCTACATCGGCTTCGACGTGGTCGCCACCGCCGCCGAGGAGACCCGCGACCCGCAGCGGGACCTGCCCATCGGCATCCTGTCCTCACTCGGTGTCTGCACCGTGCTCTACGTCGCGGTCTCGCTGGTCGTGGTCGGCATGCAGCCCTACCGTCAGCTCAGCGAGGCGGCGCCGCTGGCCGACGCGTTCAAGGCCGTCGGCCAGACCTGGGCCGCGGCGCTGATCAGCGTCGGCGCGCTGGTCGGCCTGACGGCCGTCGTGATGATCCTCATGCTGGGCATGTCACGGGTGATGTTCGCCATGTGCCGCGACGAACTGCTGCCAAGCGGGCTGGCCAAGGTCCACCCGAAATACCGCACGCCGTACGTCATCACCATCATCATGGGGGGCGTCGTCGCGGCCCTGGCCGGGCTGGTGCCGCTGTCCACGATCGCCGAACTGGTCAACATCGGCACGCTCTTCGCGTTCGCGGTGGTCTCGATCGCGGTGGTCGTCCTCCGCCGCACCCGTCCCGACCTGCCCCGCTCCTTCCGCACCCCGCTGGTGCCGCTGGTGCCCCTCCTGTCGGTGCTCGCCTGCCTCTACCTGATGCTCAACCTGCCGGTGGAGACCTGGATCAGGTTCGGGGCGTGGATGTTGCTCGGACTCCTGATCTACGCCGGCTACGGCTACCGGCACAGCAGGCTGTCGGAGCGGCGGGCGGCGACCCGGTAACGCGGTCCCCGTCCCGCGACGGTCGCGAGACGGGGAGCCACACCGGGAAAGGGGTGCGTCAGGCGGGCACCGAGGCCACGCCCGGCGGCAGGAAGCGCACCTCGGAGATCCCCTCGCGGTCGAGGTAGGGGGTGATGCCGCCCAGGTGGAACGGCCACCCCGCACCGAGGACCATGCACAGGTCGATGTCCTGGGGAGCGGAGACCACACCCTCGTCGAGCATGAGACGGATCTCCTCGGCCAGGGCCCGCAGCGCCCGCAGCCGGACCTGTTCGGCCGTGGACGGTGAGGTGCCCCCGGCGAAAAGGGCCACCGCCTCGGGGTCTGTGGAGAAGTCCGGCGCGTAGACACCCGGCTTGCCCGCCGCGACCAGCCGGGCCAGGTTCTCCGACACCCCGTAGCGGGACGGGAACGCCTCGTGCATCGTCTCGGCGACATGCAGGGCCACGGCCGGGCCGACGAGCTGCAGCAGCGCGAACGGGGTCATCGGCAGGCCGAGCCCGTCCAGCGCGTGGTCGGCGAGCTCCAGCGGGGTGCCCTCGTCGACGGCGCCGATGACCTCGCCCATGAAGCGGGTCAGCAGGCGGTTGACCACGAACGCGGGCGCGTCCTTGACCAGCACCGACGACTTCTTCAGCGACCGGCCGACGGCGAAGGCCGTGGCGAGCGTCGCGTCGTCCGTCCGCTCCCCTCGGACGATCTCCAGCAGCGGCATCACCGCGACCGGGTTGAAGAAGTGGAAGCCCACGACGCGCTCGGGGTGCCGGAGCCCCGAGGCCATCTCGGTCAGCGAGAGCGAGGAGGTGTTCGTGGCCAGCACGCACTCGGCGGAGACGACCGCCTCCACCTCGGCGAACACCTTCTGCTTGACCTTCATGTCCTCGAACACGGCCTCGATGACGAAGTCGGCGTCGGCGAACGCGTCCTTGGTCAGTGAGCCGGTCACCAGGGCCCTGAGCCGGTTGGCCTGGTCGCCGGAGACGCGGCCCTTGGCCAGCAGCTTGTCGATCTCGGCGTGCACGTAGCCCACGCCCTTGTCCAGCCGGGCCTGGTCCAGGTCGGTCAGCACGACCGGGACCTCCAGGCGGCGGGCGAACAGCAGTGCCATCTGCGAGGCCATCAGGCCCGCGCCGACGACGCCGACCTTGGTGACCTTACGGGCCAGGGCCGCCTCCGGGGCCCCGGCGGGCTTCTTGGCCCGGCGCTGCACCAGGTCGAAGGCGTACAGGCCGGCGCGGAGCTCGTCGCCCATGAGGAGGTCGGCCAGTGCCTGGTCCTCGGCGGCGAAGCCCTCGTCGCGGGTGGCGGTGCGGGCCAGCTCGAGGAGCTCCAGCGCCCGGTACGGGGCGGGGGAGGCGCCGTGCAGCTTCATATCGAGCAGGAAGCGGGCGTCGGAGACGGTCTTGGACCAGTCCTCGGCGGTGTGGTCGGCGCGGGAGACGGTGACGTCGCCGCGCAGCACCGCCGAGGCCCAGCGCAGCGACTCCTCAAGGAAGTCGGCGGGTTCGAACATCGCGTCGGCGACGCCCAGCCCGAACGCCTCCCTGCCCTTGATCATGCGGTTCTGCGAGAGCGGGTTGTCGATGATGAGCTTGACGGCCGCGGCCGGCCCGATCAGGCGGGGCAGCAGCTGGGTGCCGCCCCAGCCGGGGACCAGGCCGAGGAAGCACTCCGGCAGCGCCACGGCGGGCACACCGGCGGAGATGGTCCGGTAGGTGCAGTGCAGCGCGATCTCCAGACCGCCGCCCATGGCCGCGCCGTTGACGAACGCGAACGACGGCACGTCCAGCTCGCCGAGGCGGCGGAACACCTCGTGGCCCAGCCGGCCGATCTGTAGCGCCTGGTCCCGTTCCGAGACCAGCGCGGCGCCCTTGAGGTCGGCGCCGACGGCGAAGACGAACGGTTTGCCGACGACGCCCACGGCCGCCAGGTCGCCGCGCCCGGCGATCGCGTCCAGGGCCTCGCCCAGCGAGGCCAGCCCCCCGGGGCCGAACGTCGACGGCTTGGTGTGGTCGAAGCCGTTGTCCAGCGTGATCAGGGCCATGGTGCCCGCACCCTGGGGCAGCTCCACGTCGTGAACCGTCGCCCGGGTGACGATCTCGTCGGCGAAGAGTTCCTTGATGTCCGTCACTTGTTACCTTCCCAGCTGAGGTTCTCCCAGATGACCGTTCCACCCATGCCCAGGCCGACGCACATCGTGGTCATGCCGTAGCGGACGTCGGGGCGCTCACCGAACTCGCGGGCGAGCTGCGTCATCAGGCGCACCCCGGAGGAGGCCAGCGGGTGGCCGAAGGCGATGGCGCCGCCGTAGGGGTTCACCCGGGCGTCGTCGTCGGCGATGCCGAAATGCTCGAGGAACGCCAGCACCTGCACGGCGAAGGCCTCGTTGATCTCGAACAGTCCCATGTCGGAGATGGAGAGCCCGGCCAGGCGCAGCGCCCTTTCCGTGGACGGGATCGGCCCGACCCCCATGACCTCCGGGTCCACGCCGGCGAAGGCATAGGAGACCAGGCGCATCTTCGGGGCGAGGCCGAGCTCCTCGGCGACGTCGGCGGCGGCCACCACACAGCCGGTGGCGCCGTCGTTGATACCGGAGGCGTTGCCCGCGGTGACCCGGCCGTGCGGGCGGAACGGGGTCTTCAGCGCGGCCAGCCCCTCCAGCGTGGTGCCGGGGCGGGGAGCCTCGTCGGCGCCTGCCAGCCCCCAGCCCTTCTCGGCGGACCTGGTCGCCATCGGGACCAGGTCCGGCTGGATCCGGCCGTCGGCGTAGGCCTTGGCGACCTTCTCCTGGGAGGCGAGGGCGAAGGCGTCCGCGCGCTCCTTGGTGATGGAGGGGTAGCGGTCGTGCAGGTTCTCGGCGGTCATGCCCATGACGAGGGCGGAGCCGTCCACGAGTTGCTCGGCCAGGAAACGAGGGTTGGGATCGACGCCCTCGCCCATGGGGTGGCGGCCCATGTGCTCGACGCCGCCGGCGATGGCGACGTCGTAGGCACCGAAGGCGATGCCTCCGGCGACCGAGGTCACCGCGGTCATCGCGCCGGCGCACATACGGTCGATCGAGTAGCCGGGCACGCTCTTGGGCAGCCCGGCCAGTATCGCGGCGGAGCGGCCGAGGGTCAGGCCCTGGTCGCCGATCTGCGTGGTGGCCGCGATGGCCACCTCGTCGACGCGCTCGGGAGGCAGATTCGGGTTACGCCGGATCAGCTCGCGGATGACGCGGATCACCAGGTCGTCGGCGCGTGTCTCGGCGTACAGGCCCTTGGGGCCCGACCTGCCGAAGGGTGTGCGCACACCGTCGACGAATACGACGTCACGAGACGAAGGCACGGGGTTCGCTCCTCGTTGCTGGATGGCTTCCCCCCTATGCTACTCGTGGGTAACAACGCTTGGCGCGGCCGGTCCCGTGCGAGGTGGGTAAGTTGTTCTTTAAGGTGCGCGGTCCGGTGCGGCACAGCCCGGATGCGGGACGGCGGCAACTCTGACAGACTTTGGAAAACGCTTTCCGGGAGGTTGTCGGTGGTCACGCTTGAGGATGTCGCCCGGCACGCGGGCGTCTCGCTCGCCACGGCGTCACGGGTGCTCAACGGCAGCACCAGACAGGTGGGCGCGTCCCTGCGGGTCAAGGTGGAGCTGGCCGCCGCCCAGCTGGGATACCGCACCAACGTGGCCGCGCAGACCCTCGCCAGAGGGGCCAGCAACGTGATCGGCCTGGTCGTTCACGATCTCACCGACCCCTACTTCGCCGCGATCGCCGACGGGGCCATGCGGGTCGCGGAGAACCAGGGGCTGATGGTCATGATCGGCACCACGCACCGCGACCCCCAGCGGGAGATCGCCTATGTCTCGACGCTGAACGCGCAGCGGGTCCGCGCGGTGCTGCTGGTCGGCTCCCGGGTCGCCGACGAGCAGCTGACCCGGCGGCTCCGCGAGGAGCTCGACCGCTACCGGGAGACCGGCGGCCGGGTGGCCTGCGTGGGCCAGGACCTGCTCGGGGTCGACACGGTGGTGCCGGACAACCGCCTGGGCGCCGCCGCGCTGGCCCGCGCCCTCGCCGGGCTGGGGCACCGGAGCTTCGCCGTCCTCGCCGGGCCCGACCGGCTGATCGCCCCCATGGACCGGGTGGCCGGGTTCGCCGGCGCGCTCGAAGAGCTCGGCCTGCCCGCGCCGCTTGTTCTGCACAGCTCCTTCGACAGGGAGGGCGGCTACGCGGCGGCCACCCAGGTGTCCGGGGTCACCTGTGTCTTCGCCGTCACCGACGTGATGGCGGTGGGTGCCCTGGCCGCCTTCAGGGACCGGGGCATCCGCGTCCCCGAGGACGTCTCGGTGGCGGGTTTCGACGACATCTCCACCCTGCGCGACCTGGTTCCCTCGCTGTCCACGGTGCGGCTGCCACTCGCGGAGATGGGTGCCCGCGCGCTGGAGATGGCCCTCGCCCCGGACGAGGGGACCGGGGCCCAGGTCGTGACCGGCGAGGTGATCCTCCGCGAGAGCACCCGCGCTCTGGGGTGAGGTCGCCTCGGCCTGCCCACCTCCGCCACGACGTCATGGCGGCGGGCCCGGCCCCTGCGGGGTCCGGGCCCGCCGCGTCGTAGGGGAGGCTCGAAAGGGGGAGCCGGGGGGAGGATCGGGACAGGCGGTCAGCGGATGCCGGAGATCGGTCTTCCCTGCTCGTTGACCGGCGGGACGATGATCTGACCGCGCAGCCAGCGGATCGTCCGGATGACTCCGTCTCCGTAGCCGGGGGAGTGCTGGCGGCCCCGGCCGAGCTGTCGCGACACGTCCTCGGCCGCGCTCTCCTCCATGCCGAGGTTGAGTCCGGTCGGCCCGTGGATGGGGCGCGGCGTGTTACGGACCGGGGACTTCCTGCGGGTGCCGAGCACCCACTCGCACACGGCGATGGTCCCGGAGCACCACTCCTTCTCCCACTCGCCCGCCGCGTTCGGCCGGCCCGCATGGGCCAGCTCGGCGATCCGGCCTATCTCGGCCTCGGTGCGCAGGATCACGCCGCGGCCGCCGACCAGGTGTCCCCAGCCTTCCGAGGATCGGCGGCCGGGGATCGGCAACCCGTCCTTGACGCCGATCAGCCAGTTCAGGGTGCTGATGACCCCGTCGGCGGGGACGACCCGGCCCTCGCGCGGAACCCGCTCGGCGGCGTCGATCTCCGCGCGGGCCTCGGCGAGGGTGGGCGGGGACCCCGATGCCGGGCGGCCGCTGATCGGCGCCTGCTCACGCCGGCCCAGGGCCCAGAGGATCGCCTCTCCCTGGCCGGAAGGGGCCGAGTCGGGGTTGGCGGCCTCCCACTCCATGATCGCTTCCAGTACGGCAAGGACATGTTCCGGCGGCCGCTGTATGGCGGGGCTGGCTTCGCTTTCTGCGGTCGTCATACCCCTACCGTACGAGCAGCCGCCAGGTCACTTCACCGTGAAGCGGTAATCCGGGCCCCGCGAACGCGGTTTCCTTCGATTGGAACGCTCCTGTCGTCTCGGATTCCGTTCCGCGGGCCCGCGTGTCACTCTCCGATGAGCTCGGCGAACGAGGACCGCACCCTGGCCAGGATCTCGTCTGGGTCGGCGGCCCACACGTCGGCGTTGAAGATCTCCACCTCGATGTCCCCCGAGTAGCCCGCCGCGGCCACCGCCTCGGTCAGCGGTGCGAAGTCGATCACGCCTTCGCCCATCACTCCCCGGCCGAGCAGCACGTCGGCGGGGAGCGGAGACAGGAAGTCGCACACCTGGTAGCTCGCGATCCGCCCCGCGGCCCTGGCGATCTGCTCCAGGACGTCCGGATCCCACCACACGTGGAAGGTGTCGACGACGACGCCCACCTGCTCGGGAGGGTGCGGCTCGGCCAGATCGAGGGCCTGGCCCAGTGTGGACAGCACGGCCCGGTCGGCGCAGTACATCGGGTGCAGCGGTTCGAGGGCCAGTCTCACCCCGCGCTCGCCCGCGTACGGGGCCAGCACGGCCAGTGCCTCGGCGACCCGCTCCCGCGCGGCGGGCAGGTCGCGGGAGATCGCGCCCAGTGGCCTGCCGGGCACCACGCCCGGCAGGCCGCCGACCACCATGACCAGACAGGCGGCGTCCAGCTCGGCGGCCTCGTCGATCGCCCTGCGGTTGTCGTCCAGGGCCTGCGGATCGCCGGAGGTGAGGAAGCCGCCCCGGCAGAGCGACGAGACCCGCAGCCCGGCGTCCGCGACGAGTTCGACGGTCTCCTTCAGGCCCTGCGCGGCGACGTCCTGGCGCCACAGGCCGATGGCCTCGACACCGTGCCGCACGCACCCGTCGACGGCCTCGGCCACCGACCAGCGCCTCGTGGTCCACTGGTTCAGCGAGAAACGGCTCTTCGCCCGTGCCCTCACCGGCCGTTCACCGCCAGCAGGGAGCGCATCCGGAAGACCGCCAGCTCGGGGTCGGCCAGCAGCCCGGCCCTGTCGGCCAGGCGGAACACCTCGGCCAGGTGGGGCAGGGAGCGGGCCGCCTGGGCGCCGTTGACCATGCTGAAGGCGTCCTGGTGGCCGTTGAGCCAGGCCAGGAAGACGATGCCCGTCTTGTAGTTGTACGTCGGGGCCTCGAAGATCTTCCGGGAGAGCGGGACCGTGGGGCCCATGATCTCGTCGTACCGTCCGAGGTCGCCCGCGTCGAGCGCCTGCAGGGCCGAGGCGGCGGCGGGGGCGATCGCGTCGAAGATGCCCAGCAGCGCGTGGCTGCCCGACCTGATCAGCGAGGGGTAGTTGAAGTCGTCGCCGGTGTAGAGCCTGACGCCTTCGGGCAGCGCCGCACGCAGCCCGATCTCGTGCTCGGCGTCCAGCAGCGAGACCTTGACCCCGTCCACCCTCGCCGTGTGGTCGCGGATCAGCGACAGGAACGACGCGGTGGCCTCGGCCACGTCCCGCGAGCCCCAGTAGCCCGCCAGCAGCGGGTCGAACATCTCGCCCAGCCAGTGCAGGATCACCGGGCGATCGGCCTGGGAGAGCAACTCGCCGTAGACCCGGTGGTAGTCCTCCGGGCCCCGCGCGATCGCGGCCAGTTGCCGGCTCGCCATCACGACGACCCCGGCGCCCGCGTCCCGCACGGTCTCGATCTGCTCGGTGTAGGCCGCCACGACCTCCCGCAGGGTCCGGGCGTCCGGCGCCTGGTCGGTGCCCGCGCCACAGGCCACCAGCGCCGCCGGGTCGCCGAAGGCCTTCGCCTCGGCGGCGCTGCGCCGGATCAGCTCGCGGGTGGCCGCCCAGTCAAGGCCCATGTTGCGCTGCGCGGTGTCCATGGCGTCGGCGACCCGCAGCCCGTGGGACCACAGGTGGTGGCGGAAGCGCAGGGTGGCGTCCCAGTCGACGACGGCCCGGGAGCCCGGGGTGTTGTCGCCGAGCGGGTCGGCGACCACGTGGGCGGCGGCGTAGACGGTGCGGCTCCGGGCGGGGCCCCCGGGCCTGACCCAGGTGACCGGCTCGCGCAGGACGTGCTCCCCGCCCGGGAGCGCGATCCTCATCACGGCTCCACCGGCAGGCGGCGGCCCTCCGCGGAGGAGCGCAGGCCCAGCTCGGCGATGCGGACACCGCGCGCGCCGGAGGCGAAGTCGTAGGGGAACGGCGCGTCCTCGACCACGTGGCGGACGAACCGCTCCCACTGGACCTTGAACCCGTTGTCGAACTCCTCGTTGTCGGGCACCTCCTGCCAGCCGTCCCTGAAGCGGGCGCCCGCGGGCAGGTCGGGGTTCCAGACCGGTTTGGGAGTGGCGGCACGGTGCTGGACGCGGCAGTCGCGCAGGCCCGCGACGGCACTTCCGTGCGTGCCGTCCACCTGGAACTCCACCAGCTCGTCGCGGTTCACCCTGACGTTCCAGGAGGAGTTGATCTGCGCGATGACCCCGCCTTCCAGCTCGAACACCCCGTAGGCGGCGTCGTCGGCGGTGGCCCGGTAGGTCTCGCCCCGCTCGTCCACCCGCTCGGGGATGTGGGTGACGGCCTGGGCGTAGACGGAGGTGATCCGGCCGAACAGGTTCTCCAGCACGTACGCCCAGTGCGGGAACATGTCGAGGACGATGCCGCCGCCGTCCTCGACGCGGTAGTTCCACGATGGGCGCTGGGCGGCCTGCCAGTCGCCCTCGAACACCCAGTAGCCGAACTCGCCGCGGACCGAAAGGACGCGGCCGAAGAAGCCGCCGTCGATCAGGCGCCTGAGCTTGAGCAGGCCCGGCAGGAAGAGCTTGTCCTGCACGACGCCGTTCTTCACGCCCCTGGCGGTCGCGGCCTCGGCCAGTGCCAGCGCGTCCTGGGACGTCTCGGCCGTCGGTTTCTCCGCGTAGACGTGCTTGCCCGCCTCGATCGCCTTGAGCACCGACTTCACCCGGGCCTGGGTGACCTGAGAGTCGAAGTAGATCAGATTGTCGTCGTCGGCGAGGGCGGAGTCGAGGTCCGTGGTCCAGTCGGCGATGCCGTGCTCCGCCGAGAGTCTCTGGAGCTTCTCGGCGGACCGGCCGACCAGAACCGGCCTGAGCAGGACCTGGCCGCCGTCTGACAGTGTCACACCGCCCTGCTCGTTGATCGCCAGGACCGATCGGACCAGGTGCTGGCGGTAGCCCATGCGACCGGTGACACCGTTCATCACGATGCCGATGCTTTGCGGGGACATCTTCTCCGACCTCCTATGGAAAGCGCTTTCCGTGCCACGGTACGACAGTCGCCGCACCCGCTGCAAGCGCCCGTCAGGGGCGGAGGGGAGGCGAGGTGCGCATCCGGGGAAGCCGGCGGCCCAGGTCCTGCCCCAAAAGGAAATCCACCGGTCACCGGAACTTCGCCGGGTGTTCGCGCGAAAAGGCCAGGTGTCCAAATCGCCATAATTTATGTCATTGCAGATCAAGTGCACCTGACCATGGATTGACGCAGTATCCGACCAAGCGCATCCTGACTCGTCGTCAAACCATGACATTTGCGTATTTGTCATGACTTGAGACGTTCCCTCTGTCCTCCTCTCGCGGCGCCCAGACCCCCCGGCTGGCCGAGGTGGAGCGACAGAAGGGGCCACTCGTGAAACGAGTCGTCACCGCGGCTTTCGCTGCCCTAACGGCAATTCTCATCACTTTTTCCCTGACAGCCGGAACGGCTTCGGCGACCCCGCCGAACATTCCCTCGGCGGCCACCGCCGCCAGCAGGCTCGCGACGCTCACCGTCGCCGCGGAAACCAACCAGTCCTCCTATGACCGGTCGTTGTTCAACCACTGGATAACGATCAGTGGCACCTGCAACACCCGGGAGACGGTGCTCAAGAGGGACGGCGTCGGAGTGGTCGTCAACTCCAGCTGCGCACCGACCTCCGGCAGCTGGTACTCCCCGTTCGACGGTGCGACCTGGACCGCCGCCGGCGACGTCGACATCGACCACATGGTGCCGCTCGCCGAGGCCTGGCGCTCCGGCGCCTACGCCTGGACCAGCGCGCAGCGGCAGTCCTACGCCAACGACCTCGGCGGGCCCGAGCTGTGGGCGGTGACCGACAACGTCAACCAGGCCAAGGGTGACCAGGACCCGTCGACATGGCAGCCGCCGCTGAGCTCGTTCAGGTGCACCTACGCCAGAGCGTGGATCCAGGTGAAGTACTACTGGAAGCTGACGCTGCAGAGCTCGGAGAAGAGCGCCCTGCAGAGCATGCTCGCGACCTGCTGAGCCTTCCGTCTCCCTGTGCGGGACCTGTTCCCGCACAGGGACTGACGTCGC
Organism: Streptosporangium amethystogenes subsp. fukuiense; assembly: GCF_042665875.1. Classification (NCBI taxonomy): domain Bacteria; kingdom Bacillati; phylum Actinomycetota; class Actinomycetes; order Streptosporangiales; family Streptosporangiaceae; genus Streptosporangium; species Streptosporangium amethystogenes. Next base: position 376,353 of record NZ_JBHTEE010000001.1, read on the forward strand.
TCCAATGATCTACTTTGTAAAGGGCATCGGCCGGTTCGTCAGACCTGGCCCTTGAGCTCCAGGCGGAGCAGGGCCTTGGCGATCGGATGGGCGGTCAACCCGATCTGCCACTCGCGGGCGCCCAGCTCGCGCAGCCGGGCGGCGACGGTCCCGTCGTCGATGACGGCCGGCGGTTCCCAGGTCAGGCGGCGTACGGCGTCGGGCTGGATCAGGTTCTCCGCGGGCATGTGGTGCTCGTCGGCGAGCGCGGCGACCACGGTCCTGGCCGCGGCCAACCGCCGGGCGGCCACCGGATCGCGGTCCATCCACCGGTTGGCCGGCGGGGGCCCGTCGCCGGGGGTGCTGGGCTGCGGCAGCTCCGAGTCGGGCAGCGAGCGGGCGGTGCCGATCGCGGCCAGCCAGTCGCGCAGGTGCCGCCGGGCACTGCGGCCGGTGAAGGGAGGGATCTCGGTGAGCGCCTTGGTGGTGCGGGGCAACTCCAGGGCGGCGGTGACGATCGCCGAGTCGGGCAGCACACGGCCGGGGGCGACGTCGGACTCGCGGGCGAGCCCGTCGCGGAGCGTCCACAGTTCCCGTACCACCGCCAGCCCGCGCAGCGAGCGGACCTTGTGGATTCCGGAGGTGCGCCGCCACGGGTCGGAACGCGGGGCGGGCGCCTTGTGCGCGAGCACGGAGGCGAACTCCTCCTGCGCCCACGCCAGCTTGCCGCTGGACCTCAGCTCCTCGTGCAGGACGTCGCGGAGCTCGATCAGGACCTCGACGTCGAGCGCGGCGTAGCGCAGCCAGTCCTCAGGGAGCGGGCGGGTCGACCAGTCGGCGGCCGAGTGCCCCTTCTCCAGCCTGAAACCCAGGACGTTCTCCACCATCAGCCCGAGACCGACCCGCTCGTAGCCGAGCAGCCGGCCGGCCAGCTCGGTGTCGAACAGTTCCTGCGGGTGGAAGCCCACCTCCGCGAGACACGGCAGGTCCTGGGAGGCGGCGTGGAGCACCACCTCCGCGCCGTCCAGTGCCGCGTCGAGCTCGGACAGGTCGGGGCAGCGGATGGGGTCGATCAGGGCGCTGCCCGCGCCGACGCGGCGCAGCTGTACCAGGTAGGCGCGGCCGCTGTAGCGGTAGCCCGAGGCGCGTTCGGCGTCGACGGCGACGGGGCCGGTGCCCTCGGCGAAGGCGCGCACCACGCGCGCGAGGGAGGCGGAGTCCTCGATGACGGGTGGGATTCCCTCACGAGGCTCCAGCAGTGGAATTACGGTCGTCTCATCGGTCACGTTCTGAAGGGCTCCGGATCCTCGCGACGGCGCGGCGGCAGCGCCGCCACATCGGGTGGCAGGGGTGGTATGCCCGCGGCAAGGCACATCAGATCGCACCAGGCGGCGACATGGCCGGAGAGGTCTTCCTGCAGCGGTGACCAGGACGCACGCAGTTCCAGCTCGGTGGTCACCGGGTCTTCGGCCTTGTTGCCGAAGCCCTCGGAGACCGCTCTGGTGACGGTGCCTCCGGCGGCGGCGTAGCCGGCGCCGTGCGCGTCGAGCGACTCGGTGAGCCAGCTCCACGCGACGGGGCCGAGCAGCGGGTCTTCGGTGATCTCCGGCTCCATGTCGGCCCGCACGTAGGCGACGAGCCGGAACTGGCCGTCCCAGCCGCGCTGGCCGTCCGGGTCGAAGAGCACGATGAGGCGGCCGATCGCGAGCTCGTCGTCGTCGCGGTACACCGACGCGCCGATCGCGGCCGAGTAGGGGGCCAGGCGCTGCGGCGCCGGAATGTCCTCCAGCTCGATCTCGGGTCTGACCTCCGCGGGGCGCATGCTCGCCACCGCACGCCTGAAGGCGGCGGGAGCGGGCGGCGCGTCACCGACGGTCATATCGGAAGCGTAGGTCGAAACTGATCGCATGGGGACCACTGGGGTATGTGTAGGAGCCATTGGAACCGATCAAGACGCTGCCGGCGGCCTGTGCAGGGCGGGGATGACCTCGCCGTGGGAGACTTGGGGGAGGAACGCGTGACCGCGTTCGGCGCCGGCCCGTTCCGGGTGTTCGGGCCGGCGGTGATCGGCGGGGCGGGATTGTCGTTCGGGAACCCGCACGCGGGCGCAGGAGGCACGGTGCTCACCGCGACGTTCGGGTGAACTCCACATGGTGGACATCGCACGGGCCTTTCGTCGGGTCGTGGTCCGACGTTGGCACGTCGCGCCGACATTTCCGCGCAGCGTGCTCGGCGTGTCCCCAAAGTGGTGCAGGAATCGATGCCGCGCGGTGACTTGGCGAACATTTGGACCAGCCGGGGGCCGATCCAGGATCACCGATGGGAGGAACTGTACCCGGAAACATGATCGCTTCGTGCCGTGCGGCGCCATCCGGCTGGCGACAACATCGGATTTCAGTGGACGAAGCTCTCGAAACCGGTAAGACATTATCGTTGTCATCACTTGACGGTGCCAGGGTGGTGTGAGGTGCAATCTCATTGAATAACTGGTGATTTCGGGCTGATTTCGCCGGTCAGCGACCGTGGTGAGCCGACCGGTCACCGGGCATGGCACCCTGGTGGGGTGACTTCCGAGCCCGCCGACTCCGCTTTCCTGCGCGCCTGCCGCCGCCGGCCCGTATCCCACACACCGGTGTGGTTCATGCGCCAGGCAGGCCGCTCGCTGCCCGAGTACCGGGCGCTCCGCGAGGGGGTGCCGATGCTCACGGCCTGCGCCACCCCCGACCTGGTCGTGGAGATCACGATGCAGCCGGTCCGCCGCTACGGCGTGGACGCGGCCATCCTCTTCAGTGACATCGTCGTCCCGCTCAAGGCGATCGGCGTCGACCTCGACATCAAGCCCGGCATCGGCCCGGTGGTGGCCGAGCCGATCAGGGACGCCAAGGCGGCCGAGGCGCTGCGCCCGATCGAGCCGGGCGACGTCTCCTACATCACCGAGGCCGTCCAGGCGCTGACCAAGGAGCTGGGCGCGACCCCGCTCATCGGTTTCGCGGGTGCTCCCTTCACCCTGGCCTCCTACCTCATCGAGGGCGGTCCTTCCAAGAACCACGACCACACCAAGGCCATGATGTACGGCGAGCCGGGCCTCTGGCACGCCCTCATGGATCGGCTGACCGAGATCACCCTGGGGTTCCTGCGCGTGCAGCTCGCCGCGGGAGCCTCCGCCGTCCAGCTCTTCGACTCCTGGGTCGGCGCGGTGTCGCCCGACGACTACCGGGAGTTCGTCCTCCCCTACACCAGCAGGATCTTCGACGGCCTGGCCGGTCTGGACGTGCCGCGTATCCACTTCGGCGTCGGCACCGGAGAGCTGCTCGGCCTGCTCGGCGAGGCGGGGGCCGACGTGGTGGGCGTCGACTGGCGGGTACCGCTCGACGAGGCCGCCCGGAGGGTCGGCCCGGGCAAGGCGCTGCAGGGCAATCTGGACCCGGCGATCCTGCTCGCCCCGTGGGAGGTCGTGGAGCGCCGCGCGGGCGACATCCTCACCCGCGCGGCCAAGGCCGAGGGACACGTGTTCAACCTGGGGCACGGCGTGCTGCCGGGCACCGACCCCGACCAGCTGGCCCGCCTCACCGACTTCGTCCACGAGGCCTCCGCCCGCTGACCGCCCCCGGCGCCGGTGCACCCTCGCCACTCGCCCGGGACTAGGGTCGCCTGTCCGCTCCCTCGGGTTCGTCGTCTCCCCGCGGATCACTCGCGGGGAGAGGCTCCTCGTCGGGGTCGGGCTCCGGGTCCTCGGAGCCCACGGCGAGCGGCCGCTCCCCGTTCCGCCTGAGGCGGAGCAGGAAGGCGGTCAGCAGCCAGGCCGGGACGATCACGATCAGCCAGGGGAGCAGCACGCCCAGAAGCGTCAGGCCGTGCTTGACGGCGACGACGAAAGCCTGCCAGCCCGTCCGCAGACCGCCGAGGAAGCCGGCGGGCTCGTCGTCCTCCTTCTTCTGCACCACGGCCGCCGGGCCGACCAGGTTCAGCGTCAGCGTCGCCGCGCTGGTCTGCGAGGCCAGGGTCTTCTGCCTGGCCTGCAGGGACTCCAGCTCGCTCTCGCGGTTGGAGACCTCACGCTCCACCTTGAGCACCTCACCGATGGTGTTGGCCCGCTTCAGCAGCGTGCGCAGGGAGTCGAGCGCGGCCTTGGCCGACTTCAAACGGCTCTCCACGTCGGCCACCTGCTCGGTGACGTCCTCGGTGTTCTGCCGGAGCGACTCGCGGGTGCCCAGCTCCTTGCCCAGGCGGTCGAGCGTGCCCGGGTAGTTCCCCGGCGGGATCTTGAAGACCAGCGTCGCGGAGCCCTCGCCGTCGGAGCGGGCGTCGGAGTTCTCCATGGCCAGGTAGCCGCCCACGGAGGTGACGATCTGCCGGGCCCGGTCGGCCGCCGCGGTGACCTCCTTCGCCCGGACCGTCATCTCCGCCGTGTAGACGATCGCCCGGTCCTGCGGGACGATCCTCACCTGGCCGGTCTGCGGGGAGCCGCCCTCGGCCTTGCTCGCGCCCTGGGGAACTGCCACGCGGTCCTGGCCGCCCGCCTGCGTGTCGGCCGCGGGTGCCGCTCCCTCGTAGGACGTGGACTGGAGGGAACTCCCGCCGCAGGCGGACACCAAAAGGGTCAGGCCCGTCAAGAGGACCGCCAGGCGCGGACCGTACCGGAATCTGCTCATGAATCTCATGACGGCGGGTGCGGTGGCGGAGTTCGGTGAGCGGCAGTCACGATGGCGTCACGTTCTGCGCGCCGTCGGGTCACGGGGAGGGCGGGGCGCCGAGGTGGGCGACGGGACCGGGGAGGCGGACCGGTACGGTCAGGAGTCATGGAAGGCAACCGGAGACATGTGGTGGTCGTCGGCGGTGGGATCGCCGGCCTGGCCGCCGCGTGGCACCTGCGTCAGGGCGGCGAGAACCTGCGGGTGACCGTCCTCGAAGGCGCCTCGCGGGTCGGGGGCAAGCTGCACGCCACCGAGGTGGCGGGCGTCGCGGTGGACGTGGGGGCCGAGGCGATGCTCGCCCGGCGGCCCGAGGGCAAGGAACTGGCCAGGATGGTCGGGCTGGGCGAGGAGTTGCGGCTTCCCGGCACCACCCAGGCGGCCATCCTGACCCGGGGCGCGCTGCGGCCCATGCCCAAGGGGCAGGTCATGGGCGTGCCGTCCGACCTGCTCGCGCTGGCGAGGTCGGGCATCCTCTCCCCCGGAGGGCTGGCCAGGGCGGCGCTGGACCGGATCCTTCCGGCGACGCGGGTCAGCACCGACGTGTCGGTGGCGGCCTACATCCGGGCCAGGATGGGCGACGAGGTGGTCGACCGGCTCGTCGAGCCGCTGCTCGGCGGTGTCTACGCGGGCAGGACCGAGCGGCTCTCGCTGGACGCGACCATGCCGAGGGTCGCCATCGCGGCCAGGACCGAGCGGTCGCTGCTCGCCGCCGCCGGGGAGATCGCCGCGGACGCCCCGAAGGACGCGGGGCCGGTCTTCACCACTCTGAGCCGGGGGATGGGCAGCCTTCCCGAGGCCGTCGCCGCCGCCTCCGGGGCCGAGATCAGGACCGGCGTCATGGTCAGGGAGCTGCGGCGGACCGAGGGCGGCTGGAAGCTGGTGGCCGGACCCGCCAGGGAGCCGGAGACGATCGAGGCCGACGCGGTGATCATCGCCGTTCCCGCCCCGGCGGCGAGCCGGCTGCTCGCGGAGGAGGTGCCCCGGGCGGCCGCGGAGCTGGCCAGGATCGAGTACGCCAGCATGGCCGTCGTCACCCTCGCCTATCCGCGGGAGGCGTTTCCCCGGCCGCCGTCCGGCAGCGGCTACCTGGTTCCGGCCGTCGACGGGCGTCCGATCAAGGCCGCCACGTTCAGCTCGGTCAAGTGGCCGCACCTGGCGGAGACGGACCCCAACCTGGTCCTGCTGCGCTGCTCGATCGGCAGGCTCGGCGAGGAGGCGGTGCTTCAGCGCGACGACGCGGAGCTGGTCGCGCTGGCGATGGCCGAGATGGTCGAGGTCATGGGCGTGCGCGCGCTGCCTCGCGACTCGCGGGTGACCCGCTGGGGCGGTGGCCTGCCACAGTACGAGGTGGGTCACCTCGACCGGGTGGCGCGCATCCGGGCGGCCGCCGCCGTTTCGCCGGGGCTGGCGCTGTGCGGCGCAGCCTACGACGGCCTTGGCATCCCCGCCTGCGTCTCCACGGCCCGCACTGCGGCAGCCCGGATTCTCGACCACCTGGACCCCACGGGAGAATGGCAGGACAGAACCGATTCGCTGACGAAGGGGTGAGGACGACGGACGGGAACCCGCGGCCCAAGGCACGAGACCTGAACCAGGTGATCCGCTACACGATGTGGTCGGTCTTCAAACTGAGCGAGCGCTGCCCGGGGCACCGTGAGGGCATGGCCGACGAGGTCGAGGAGCTCCTGGCCCAGATGGAACGCAAGGACGTGGTCACCCGCGGCCTGTACGACGTGGCGGGTTTCCGCGCCGACGCCGACTTCATGTTCTGGTGGCACGCTCCGACCTCTGAGGACCTGCAGGAGACCTACTCCCGCTTCCGCCGTACCGGCCTGGGGCGGCTGTCCGAGCCGGTCTGGTCGGCCATGGCGCTGCACCGTCCGGCCGAGTTCAACAAGTCGCACATCCCGGCCTTCCTGGCCGAGGAGGAGCCCCGCGCGTACGTGAGCGTCTATCCGTTCGTGCGCTCCCTGGAGTGGTACCTGCTGGACGACGCGGACCGCCGCCGGATGCTCGCCGAGCACGGCAGGATGGCTCGCGACTATCCGGACGTGCGCGCCAACACGGTGGCCTGTTTCTCGCTGAACGACTACGAGTGGATGCTGGCGTTCGAGGCCGACGAACTGCACCGCATCGTCGACCTGATGCGCACCCTGCGCGGCGCGGAGGCGCGGCGGCACACCCGGGTGGAGATCCCCTTCTACACCGGTGTCCGCAAGCCGCCCAGCGAGCTGATCGCCGCGCTGCCGTAGCCTCCGAGGACCCGTCGCCGCGGAGTCCGGTCTCCGGCGGCGGGACCCCTGTTCCGTGAGATGAGGGATGTGGCCGCTGTGACGGCCCGCCGAAAATAATCCCGCGCAGGGTCTCTTTGCCATCCCTTGCCTTTGTCATACTCGTGGGAGATCACCGGTCTATGTGAGGCCGAGGGTGAAAAGGGGTGAAGGTCTGGCACGGTCCAGGCGGCGTACTCGGGGACGCCGGAGAAAGAAGTCCCGCTCGTGGCTTCCTGAGATCTCTGTGGGCGCCGCCGCGCTGGTGGTGGCGTTCGCGGTGAGCGGGGTGTGGTCTTCCGGGGAGACGGCTCCGGGGAGCGGGGTGGCTCAGGCGCCGGTCTCCAGCGGCCCGCCCGTCGCGGTGCCGCAGGGGGACCCCGTGGCGGGCGCGGTGGTGGCCGCCGAGCTGGACGGGAAGGGCAAGGAGGACGCGAAGTCCTCCAAGGCGGAAAAGAAGCGTCAGAAGGCCGGTGAGGCCGAGGCGTCGGGGCCTTCCAAGCACACCGACAAGAAGGCGTTGGCCTACTTCGAGAGCCGCAAGGTGACCAAGCGGGTCAGGGATATCCGGATGGTCGGTGGCTATCTACGGATATATACAGACCTGCCGGAATCGGCGGACAACTCGAAGCAGGCGATCAAGCTGTGCGAGGCGGGTGTCGACTATCTCGTCGGAGAGCTCGGCATGCCCAGCCCCGTGGTCTTCGTCCAGGCCGAGTTCGGCGAGAACGGCAACCCGGTTCTGGCCAACGTGCTGGGCCCTGACGACCCCGACTGCCGCGTCACCTACCCCAAGCCGAAGCGGTAGTCCGCACGGTGCTCGGGCCGGGTCACCCGGACCCTGGTCCTGCCGCAGATCGAACAGCGCTGGGTGATCACCCGGCCGATGGTCTCAACGATCTCCCACTTGTGGCGGAGATGCACGGGGGCTCCTTGGGCAGACACGCTACGGAGATAGGTGAATACACTGCGTGAGGTCGCTCTGCCCCTTCCCGCGCCTCGCTAACCTCCGGGATGGACCGATGTGGCTGTCCCCGCGCGTCGCGGACCGGCCGGATCGCGAGGCGCAGGTCTATTCGGCGGGCTCCAGCCTCAGCGAGACGGAGTTGATGCAGTAGCGGTCGTCGGTGGGCGTGCCGTAGCCCTCGCCGTGGAACACGTGGCCGAGATGCGAGTCGCAGGTCGCACACCGGACCTCGACGCGGACCATGCCCATCGAGCGGTCCTCGATCAGCGTCACCGCGTCGGACTTCGACGGCTCGTAGAAGCTCGGCCAGCCGCAGTGGCTGTCGAACTTGGTGTCGGACCGGAACAGCTCGGTGCCGCAGGCCCGGCAGCTGTAGACGCCCACGGTCTTGGTGTCGACGTACTCCCCGGTGAAGGGCCGCTCGGTCCCGGCCTGGCGAAGCACGCGGAACTCCTCGGGAGAGAGCTGGACGCGCCATTCGGCGTCGCTCTTTACCACCTTGTCCATCACATCAGCCTATGCGGTCGCCGTGGTGTGTGGCGGGGCAAGGCCCGGGACGGTCCCGTTCGGAAAAATCTTGACGGGCGAAGCATCCTTTGATGACCGTTTTGGCGTCTTTAAAAGAGTGGAGGGTGATTCACCTTCCCGTTGAGGGGTGAGATCACCTGCCCGGTCGCCCACGTTCCGCGGGCCGGCCGGAATGCCGCCGTCCGGGTGGCGCGCCAGCGCCTGGGCCCGGTGGGCATGAGGCAGGTGGTCACAAGGTCCGCCCCGTCGAGTGCCCGGTCCCGCCGCCGTGGCGGCTCCGGGGCGGACCTGCCCTCGGCTTCCGGTGAACGGCGGCCCCGGACTCAGGGGTCACGGGGGAGGCCGAGCGCGCGCTCGGCGATGATGTTGAGCTGGACCTCCGTGGTGCCGCCACCGATGGTGAAGGCGCGGGTGGCGAGGATCATGCGGTTCCAGTACGGCGAGTCCGGCGCGATGGACCAGCAGAACTCCGACACGGCCTGGGAGTGGCGCATCCCCAGCAGCTTGCGGACGCTGGAGGCGGTACCGGAGTCGTTCCCGGCCAGCTGGGAGAGCGTCACGCGCAGGCCCAGGGCGGAGATGGCCTGCCCCGACGCCCACAGGCGGCCCGCCTCCTCCAGGGCGGAGGGGCGGAGTGCCCCGGGCCCGCCCAGGGTGTCGATCAGGGCGACCATGTCGGTGTGCCGGGAGCCGGGCCCCCAGGAGTCACCCAGGGCGACGCGCTCGTGGGAAAGGGTGTCGCGGGCGACCCGCCAGCCCGCGTCGACCTGGCCGACGACCAGGTCGTCGGGGACGAAGACGTCGTCCAGGAAGACCTCGTTGAAGATCTCGTCGCCGTTGATCTCCTTCAGCGGGCGGACGGTGACGCCGGGGGAGGACATGTCGACCAGGAAGTAGGTGATGCCCTCGTGCTTGGGGGCGTCCGGGTCGGTTCTGGCCAGGCAGATCCCCCACTGCGCCCACTGCGCGAGGGAGGTCCAGATCTTCTGGCCGTTCAGCGACCAGCCGCCCTCCACCCGCACGGCCCTGGTGGACAGCGAGGCGAGGTCGGAGCCCGCACCGGGTTCGCTGAAGAGCTGGCACCAGGTGATCTCGCGGGTGAACGTGCCGGGCAGGAAGCGTTCCTGCTGTTCAGGGGTGCCGTGGCGGACGATGGAGGGGACCGCCCAGGCGGCGATGCCGAGATTGGGGCGCTTGACATCCCTGAACTCCTGGTGGATGACCACCTGCTCCAGCGGGGAGGCTCCGCGCCCCCACGGCCTGGGCAGGTACGGCATGATCCACCCCTCGGAGGCGATGCGACCGTGCCTGACCTCCCGCTTCTCGGCGGCCAGTGACGCGGCCTCCGCCCTGATCCGGTGCCGCAGTTCCTCGGCCTCCTCGGGCAGGTCCGGTTCCATCGGCCGCCGCGCTCCGGCCACCGCCATCCTGGCCACCCGCTCGGCCCACTCCCCGGCGTCGCCGCTCAGCGCCCGCAGGCAGAGCGCGCGGCGGTAGTAGAGGTGGGCGTCGTGCTCGAAGGTGTAACCGATGCCGCCCAGCACCTGGATCGTGTCCGCCGCGCACCGCACGGCGGCGTCCGCGGCGAGCACCCCGGCCACCCCCGCCGCCAGCGCGACCTCGCCCTCCGGATCGACACCGGCCCCCAGAGCGGCCCCGTCGAGGGCACGCGCGGCGTCCCAGACGGCGGCGCGGGCCTGTTCGAGGGCGACGAGCATGGCCGCGCACCTGTGCTTCACCCCCTGGAACTGGCCGATCGGGCGTCCGAACTGCTCCCGTACCCGGGCGTACTCGGCGGCGGTGGACACCGCCCACGCCGCCACGCCGCAGGCCTCCGCCCCGAGCAGGACGGCGGCCAGGTCCGAGACGAGGCGGGAGGTCACACCGCCCAGCACACGCTCCTGGGGTACGGCCGTCACCATCACCGTCACCGCCGCCAGCGGCCGCGTCAGGTCGATGCCGTCGGCCGCCTTGGCCGAGCAGTCGCCGGGGTCGAGCGCGGCCCACCGGCCGTCGGGAAGCGGGACCACGAACACCCCGGCATCCGCGGAGCCGAGCACGGTCACGGCGGCCGGTCCGGTCGCGTCCGCCGCGCTCGCCGTGGCCGTACGGGCACCGCCGGGCAGGGCGATCGCGGCGGTCAGCGTGCCGTCCGCCAGTGCGCGCAGCAGGTCGTGGTGGGGGGACGGCGCGGGGGCGGCGCGGGCGATGACGGCCGAGGCCAGGACCGTGGGCAGGTGGGAGCCCGGCGTGCAGTGCTCGCCGAGCGCCTCCAGGGCGACCACCAGCTCCCGCAGGCCGCCGCCCTGCCCTCCGCACGTCTCGGGCAGATGAAGCCCGAGCAGGCCCTGCGCGGCCAGCGCGGCGCGGAACGGCTCGTGGTCCATGCCGCGCGCCGTGATGTTCCGTCCGGCGAAGCCGTGCACGGAGACGGCCAGCGCCAGGTGCTCCTCGGTGATCGCGATTCCCATGCCCCAGACTCTAGAACCATATTCGGTTTCTGGTAAAGGGCGGGGCTCGCCCGTCAGATGTGGATGATCGCGGCCTTCTCCCTGGTGTACTCCAGTACGGCGTCGTGCCCGTACCCGGAGTCCTTGACGCCGCCGAAGGGCAGTCCCGGGGGCATCTGGCGGAAGGTGTTGACCCAGACGGTGCCGCTCTGCAGGTCGCGGACGAACCTGTGGGCGCGGCCGAGGTCGCGGGTCCACACGCCGGCGGCGAGTCCGTAGGGGGAGTCGTTGGAGATCGTCAGAGCCTCCTCTTCGGTGTCGAAGGGGATGGCCACGGCCACCGGGCCGAAGATCTCTTCCTGGCAGACGCGCAGCGCGTTGTCGGAGGTGGTGAAGAGGGTGGGGGCCACCCAGTAGCCACCGGGCATGGACGGGACCACGTCGGCCCCCGTCTGGCCGCCGAACACCAGCTCGGCGCCCTCCTTCTCGGCGATCTCCAGGTAGGAGGCGACCCGCTCGTACTGCCCGGCCGAGACGATCGGGCCCATCGTGGTGGCCATGTCGAGCGGGTCGCCCAGCCGGACGTGCGAGGCGATCGCGGTGATCCGCCCGATCATCTCGTCCCAGACCGGCCGGTGGATCAGGATGCGGGACCCGGCCACGCAGACCTGTCCGGCGTTGCCGGTGTAGACCGAGTTGACGGTCACCCCCTGGGCGGCGGCGTCCAGGTCGGCGTCGGAGAACACGATGTTCGGTGACTTGCCGCCCAGCTCGAAGGTCAGCGGCTTGAGGTGGTCGGCCGAGGCCCGGGTGATCGCCTGCCCGGTCTGGGTGGAGCCGGTGAGGCTGATCTTGTTGACCCCGCGGTGCCTGACCAGCGGGTCGCCGACGTCCTCGCCGAGGCCGCTGACGATGTTGAGCACGCCGGGCGGGAGCACCTCGGCCAGCAGCTCGCCCAGGCGCAGCACCGAGGCGCAGGCCTGCTCGGCGGGCTTGACGATCACGGTGTTCCCCGCGGCCAGCGCGTAGGCCGCCTTGGCGGAGAACGTCGAGACGGGGGAGTTCCACGGGATGACGCAGAGCGCCACCCCGTACGGCTCGCGCCGGGTGAGACCCAGGCTGTCCGGGCCGAGGATCACCGTCTCGCCCTTGACCGCGTCGAGCACCTGCCCGGCGGCGATCTGCCACAGGTGGGTCATGCCGGGCAGGTCCTTCTTCAGGGTGTCCCGCAGGATGCGCCCGTTGTCCGTGGTCTCGATCCTGGCCAGTTCCTCGGCGTGCCGGGCGAAGACCTCCGACACCCCGCGCAGGAAGTGCGCCCGGCCGAGTGCGGGCATGGCGGACCAGGAGGGGAAGGCCGCGCGCGCCGCCGCGACGGCGGCCTCCGCGTCGGCCCTGCCGCTCGCCGGGACGCGGGCCCAGACCTCGCCGGTGGCGGGGTTGACGGAGTCCAGCGTGCGGCCGTCGGCCGCGGCCAACAGGCGGCCGCCGATCAGATTGCGGTACTCGTCCACTCGTCACTCCCGCGTCAGCCGTACCGGAAACTTGCCCAAGCGTACGCTTGCTTGACATGGAAGTGGAAGCGGGAGGCGGACGGTCAGCCCTGGCGCCGCCGTGCGAGGGCGAAAGACATGTTCACGCTGATGATGCCGACCCACACGAGCACCAGGATGAACGCGAGGATCGAGTCGCCCAGGCCGGAGAAGGCCAGCCCGATCGTCGCGGGTATCCCGGTCGCCAGGGAGACGATCGCCAATGCCAGCCGCTGCCCGGCGTCCACGGAGGGACGGACCGCGGGGCTCTCCTTGCGGGCGGCGAGCCGGTCGTCCACCCGCTTGTCGATCTCCCGGTCCATCTTCTCCAGGAAACCCTCGACGAGGGAGTCTTCGTATTCCGGTCCGAGGTCCCGGCGGGCCTCGAGTGAGGCGCGCAATTCGTCACCGGAGGAGGATGATCGTTCCATGGTCGAGATATATCGTTTCTCTAGCGGTATGTCCACACGAATCATGGAACGCCGGGACCTCCGGCGCTAGAGGGCTCCGGCCTTCTCGTCTCGCCGGACATACCGGGTGAAGAGAAACCCCTCGTCCTCCAGCACGTGGGCCAGGCGCAGGTGGGTGAGGGAGGGAGGGCCGTCGAGGGCACGGGCGGCGTCCCCGCCGATCAGCAGCGGGCTCACCGTGAGACAGAGCTCGTCGACCAGGTCCGCGGCGGCCAGCTGGGCGTTGGTCTTCGGGCCGCCCTCGCAGAGCACCCGGCTCAGGCCGCGCTCGCGGAGCGCCTCCAGCGCCAGCACCGGATCCACCCGCTCGCCCCCGGCCACGATCACCTCGGCGCGCCCGGCGGCCTCCTCGCGGCGCTCCTTGGGGGCGGCCTCGCAGGTGATGACGATGGTCCGGGCGTACGGTTCCGCCTCGGTGAACAGGGGGCCCGACAGGTCGAGGTCGAGCCCGCGAGTGATCACCGCCACCGGCGGGGCGGCCGGGCGGCCCTCGCGCAGCCCCTGCCACGATGGCCTGGGCCGTGCCGGGCCGTACCCTTCGGCCCGCACGGTCGCCGCACCGGCCAGGACGACGTCGGCCAGCCCGCGCAACGTCCAGAAGACCTGGCGGTCGCCCCTGCCGGACAGCCCGCCCGACAGCCCCTGCAGCCAGGTGCCGCCGTCGGCGCTGGCGACCATGTTGACCCGCAGGCAGGGACCGGCCGGGTAGGCATAGGCGCGGACGAGGTCGACCTCGGCCGAGGTCTCGGGGTGAATGAGGCGCATTCTCCTACCTTCGCATGGAAACGACCTGTGAGTTCTCCCGGAGCGTTCGATACTGGATCCGAGGGCTGGGGTGACTCGGGACGGCTCCCGGTACATGATTCGTTCCGGGAGACACGGGAGGGCTGTGTGGGGCTGGTCACGATCGTGACATGGTTGATCACCGCGACGGTCGGGATCTACCTGCTGTACCTGTGGCTCTCCGGGGGAGGGCTCCGCCAGCAGGCGACCAAGGTCACCCGCTTTCCCGCGCTGCTCATCTTCGCCCATCCGGCCCTGGCGGTGTCCGCCCTGGCCAGCTGGATCGTTTACGTACGCACCCTGGAGCCGACCTTCGCCTGGCTGTCGTTCGGAGTCCTCGCGCTCTCCGCGCTGCTGGGCTTCACCATGTTCACCCGCTGGCTGGGCGGCGGACGCCACGCCCGCGGCGCCGAGCAGCGCTTCCCCATGGTGGCGGTCGTGCTGCACGGCGCCGCCGGTGTGGCGACGTTCGTGCTCGTCCTGCTCACCGCCGCGATCGCGTCAGGGGCCTGAAGGCCGCGAGCGGCCGGTCCTACGCCCGCTCGCAGTGCAGGATCTGCACCGAGCGGGCGGTCACCTCCACCACGCTCTCGGCCGGCCAGGACTCCTGCGAAGACGAGAGGAGCTCCGTCCCCTCCTCGGCGGTGTCCAGCACCCGCCGCCACCGCTTGCCGTACTTCGCCCCGGGGAGGGTGAAGATCATCTCCTCGTGGTGGGCGTTGATCAGGAGCAGGAACGAGTCGTCCGTGATCCGCTCGCCGCGGGTGCCCGGCTCGGTGATGGCGTCGCCGTTCAGGAAGACGGCCAGTGACTTGGCGTAGCCGGTGTGCCAGTCGCTCGCCGACATCTCCTCTCCCGCCGGGGTGAGCCAGACGATGTCGCGGGTGCCGTCGTCGGCCTTGTGGCCGTGGAAGAAACGGCGCCGCTGGAACACGGGATGCTCGCGCCGCAGCCTGGAAAGGCTCCTGACGAAGTCGAGGAGGCCCGCCTCCTCGGAGGCCAGTGACCAGTCGACCCAGGAGATCTCGTTGTCCTGGCAGTAGGCGTTGTTGTTGCCGCCCTGGGTCCGGCCGAACTCGTCACCGGCCAGCAGCATCGGCACGCCCTGGGAGATGAACAGGGTGACCAGGAAGTTGCGGCGCTGGCGCTTGCGCAGGCTCACGATCTCCGGGTCCTCCGCGGGGCCCTCGACCCCGCAGTTCCACGACCGGTTGTCGTCGGTGCCGTCGCGGTTGTTCTCCTTGTTGGCCTCGTTGTGCTTGTGGTCGTAGGAGACCAGATCGGTCAGGGTGAATCCGTCGTGGCAGGTGACGAAGTTGATGGAGGCCACGGGGCGGCGTCCCGAGGTGGCGTAGAGGTCGGCGGAGCCGGTCAGCCGGGAGGCGAACTCGGGCAGCGCGGACCCGCTGCCGCGCCAGAAGTCGCGGACGCTGTCGCGGTACTTGCCGTTCCACTCCATCCAGAGCGGCGGGAAGTTGCCGACCTGGTAGCCGCCGGGCCCCACGTCCCACGGTTCGGCGATCAGTTTCACCTGGGAGATCACCGGGTCCTGCTGGATCAGGTCGAAGAAGGCGCTCAGCCGGTCGACGTCGTGCAGCTCGCGGGCGAGGGCGGAGGCCAGGTCGAACCTGAAGCCGTCCACGTGCATCTCCAGGACCCAGTAGCGCAGCGAGTCCATGATCAGCTGGAGGGCGTGCGGCGAGCGGACGTTGAGGGAGTTCCCGCAGCCGGTGTAGTCGAGGTAGTAGCGCCGGTCGCCGTCGTGCAGGCGGTAGTACGCCCTGTTGTCGATGCCGCGGAAGCTCAGCGTGGGCCCCATGTGGTCACCCTCGGCGGTGTGGTTGTAGACCACGTCGAGGATGACCTCGATCCCCGCCTCGTGCAGCGCCCGTACCATCGCCTTGAACTCCTGCACCTGCTCGCCGCGCTGGCCCGAGGCGGAGTAGGCGGCGTGCGGGGCCAGGTAGGCGATCGTGTTGTAACCCCAGTAGTTGGTCAGGCCCCTGGCGACCATCGCGTGCTCGGGCACGTACTGGTGCACCGGCATCAGCTCCACCGCGGTGACGCCCAGGCCCAGCAGGTGGTCGATGACCGCGGGGTGGCCCAGTCCCGCGTAGGTGCCGCGCTTTTCTGCGGGCACCGCGGGGTGGCGCATGGTGAGCCCGCGGACATGCGCCTCGTAGATCACGGTCTGGTGGTACGGGGTCCGGGGCGGCCTGTCGTTTCCCCACTCGAAGAACGGGTTGACCACCACGTTCTTCGGCATGAAGGGGGCGGTGTCGGTGTCGTTGCGGCTGCCGGGGTCGGTGAATCGGTAGGAGAAGAGCGCCTCGTTCCATCTCAGGTCGCCCTCGACGGCCTTGGCGTAGGGATCGAGGAGCAGCTTGGAGGGGTTGCACCGGTCCCCCTGGGAGGGGTTGTAGGGACCGTGGACGCGGTAGCCGTACCGCTGTCCCGGCATGATCCCCGGGAGGTAGCCGTGCCAGACGAACCCGTCGACCTCGGTCAGCTCGACGCGCTCCTCGTGCCCGTCGTCTTCGAAAAGACAGAGCTCGACTCGTTCGGCGGCTTCGGAGAACAGGGAGAAGTTGGCGCCCACACCATCCCAGGTGCCGCCAAGCGGATAGGACTCTCCTGGCCAGACTTCGCGCATGTGACCCTATTCTCCTCTGGTCGGGCCCCCTTGTGCAGGGTGTTCTCGCCCTTGTCACCTTATGGCGGTGTTGAGGAGCTTTGTCCTAGTCTCTCTGCGCGTCGTCCGTACGCGGTCCGTGGCCGTTTCGTGACCACGCGTGCCCTGTGGGGCACGCGTGGTCACGCGGACGCGGTGATCAGCCAGGCGGTGACCACCCGGTGAGCGGGCCGGCCGCGATCAGCCCGATCATGCCCGGTGGGTCGTGACCGGACACGACCGTGGGCGGTCGGCCGCGATCAGCTCAGCAGCTCGGCGTTGAGGCTGATCGTGGTGCCCGCGAGGGCCTTGCTCACCGGGCAGTTCGCCTTGGCCTTCTCGGCCGCCTCCTGGAACTGCTCGGCGGTCAGGCCGTCGACCTGGGCGCGGACCGAGATGACGATCCCGGTGATGCCCTCACCCGGCTGGAAGGTCACGTCGGCCTTGGTCTCCACGGTCTGCGGCGGGGTGCCCGCCTGGGCCAGCCCGTGGGACAGGGCCATCGAGAAGCACGAGGAGTGCGCGGCCGCGATGAGCTCCTCCGGAGAGGTCTTGCCGTTTGCCTGCTCGGCGCGCGAGGGCCAGGACACGTCGAACGTGCCCACCCCGGAGGAGTCGAGGGAGACGCTGCCCGCGCCCTCCATCAGCGAGCCCTTCCACTGGGTCGTCGCGGTACGTGTCGTCGCCATGGCGATCATCCTTTCGATCATGAAGAGTCAACCAGGACCGACCCTACTCGCCTCCCCGGAGGCAATGCCCGAACGGCCCCGCGACGCACGCCGGAGGCGGGTCAGTAGGAGGCGCGCTCGACGAGGACGTCCAGGTCCAGGCCGGGGGGAAGCGTGCCGAAGGCGCGGCCCGCGTCGCCGGACAGCCGGGAGACGCAGAAGGCGTCGGCGACGGCCGTCGGCGCCAGCCGGACGAGCAGCGACCCCTGCAGTACCAGGGCCATGTCCTCGGCGACGCGCCGGGCGCGGGCCTCGATGTCCGTCGTGTCGTCCAGGGACTTGCGCAGCCGGTCGACGGCCGCGTCCAGGTGGCGGTCGGCGCCGGAGGCGAGCGAGACCTCGGCGAAGAACGCCTCCTGCGCCTCGGGCTCGCGCCCCAGGGCGCGCAGCACGTCCAGTGCCGCGACGTTCCCCGAGCCCTCCCAGATGCCGTTGAGCGGCGACTCGCGGAACAGCCGGGGCATCTGCGACTCCTCGACGTAGCCGTTGCCGCCCAGGCACTCCAGCGCCTCGGCCGCGTGCACCGGAGCGCGCTTGCAGATCCAGTACTTGCTCACGGCCAGCGCGGTGCGGCGCAGCGCGGCCTCGGCCCGGTCCCCGGCGATGGCCCGGTCGGTGGCGCCGGCCAGCCGCGTCATCAGGACGGTCGCCGCCTCCGACTCCAGGGACAGGTCGGCCAGCACGTTGCGCATCAGCGGCTGGTCGGCGAGCTTCCTGCCGAACGCGGCGCGCTGCCCGGCGTGGTGGACCGCCTGCGTGACGCCGTACCGCAGGCCGGCCGCGGAGCCGATCACGCAGTCCAGCCGGGTCATGTTGACCATCTCCAGGATGGTCCGCACGCCCCGGCCCTCCTCGCCCACCAGATGGGCCGTCGCGCCGTGGTACTCCACCTCGGCGCTGGCGTTGGACCGGTTGCCCAGCTTGTCCTTCAGCCGCATCAGCCGGACGGCGTTGCGGGTGCCGTCCGGCAGGATCCGGGGGAGCAGGAAGCACGACAGCCCGCCGGGGGCCTGGGCGAGAACCAGGAACACGTCGCACATCGGGGCGGAGTTGAACCACTTGTGCCCGGTCAGCAGGTAGCTTCCGTCGCTCAGCGGCTCGGCGCGGGTGGTGCCGGCCCGCACGTCCGAGCCGCCCTGCTTCTCGGTCATCGCCATCCCGGCGAGCACGCCGCGCTTGCCCAGCGGCGGGCGCAGCCCGAAGTCGTAGCTCCGCGAGGCCAGCAGCGGCTCCCACTCGGCGGCGAGCACCGGGCTGTGGCGCAGCGCGGCGATCGACGCGTAGGTCATCGAGATCGGGCAGCCGTGCCCCGCCTCGACCTGGCTCCAGAGATAGAACTTGGCGGCGCGGGCCACGTGCGCGCCCGGCCTGGCGCTCGTCCACGGGGTGGCGTGCATGCCGTTGCCGACGGCGACGGTCATCAGCTCGTGCCAGGCGGGGTGGAACTCCACCTCGTCGATCCGCCGCCCGTACCTGTCATGGGTGCGCAGCACGGGCGGATGCTCGTTCGCCAGCCGTCCCCACTCCTGGGCCTGCTCGGAACCGGCGAGGAGACCGAGCCTGCGCAGTTCCCCCGTGGCCCATCCCGCGCCCTCCCGGTCCACGCCGTCCATGAGGGCGGCGTCGGCGGACACGTCGTGCCCGGTGAGCGGATCTGCCTGGTTGAAGACGTCATGGGTCACGTGGGGCCTCCGGTGAACTCATCCGGCCCGTCGCCGGCTCCTGTGCCTATCTCAACATCCCTCCGGAGTATTGGCGCACTTGATTGTGGCGCTATGTCCGACTTTCGCGTGGAGTTGGCGGGGATGGTCTCCCGGAACGGTCTCCCGCCGTACGCGTCCTCCGCCCCGGCACCGGCCGTGCGGAGTCGCGCGCACGGCTCGTGGCTCAGAGGTTCTTGACCAGGTCGCGGACGTAGTCGTCGTCCTCGTCGCTCTCGGCGAGCACGCGGTCGGCGCCCCGCTGGGCGCGGGCGTCCCCCCGGGTGGCAAGACCGCGGGTGGCCTCGGCGACAGTGTTCAGATCCTCGTCGTCGAGCCTGGCGGCCAGCGCGTCGCGGATCGGCTCACTGTCCTGCGCCAGACCCGCCAGGCCCATGGTCGCCCAGTCGCGTACCTCCGCGTCGGGGTCCTCGGTCATCGAGATGAGCAGCGCGAGCCCCTCGGCGTGGCCGGACGGCAGGACGGCGGCCAGCGCGGCGGGGTCGGCCTGGGTGCGGGTCCAGCCGTCGGAGGTGATGATCTCCAGCACCTCGGGCAGGGCGCGCGGGTCGGCGTGGTGACCGAGCGCGCCGAGCACCGAGCGCAGCACCCGCTCGTCGCCCTCGGTGGCCGCCATCCGCCGCAGGATCGGCAGCGTCTCCTCCAGGAAGGGCTTCTCGTCCTCGGTGAAGCCGAACTCGGCGAGCACGTCGACGGCGAACTCCCGCTTGCGCGGATCCTCAGCTGCGCACAGCCGCGCCGCCGCGTCGAAGGTCTCGCCGTCGCCGCGCCGGCTCAGCGAGCTCGCCACGGTCCACCAGGTCTCGGCCTCCTCGTCGATGTCGCGGTAGGGCATCGCCCGCTCGACCATCTCCTCGAAGGGCAACCGCTCGCCCGTCGCGTCCTCCAGCAGGGTCGCGACGGCCGCGTGCCCGCGCTGGCAGGTGAGCTCGGCCACCCGGGTCCCGTCCGGGCCGGCCGCCGCGACGGTCACCAGGTCGGTGCCGTCCGTGGCCCGGCTGCGGCCCACGACGAACTGCGAGCCCTCGGGGGCCTGCTCGGTGAGCTGCTCGAGAAGCGCGCTCTCCAACTGGGTGCCGAGCCAGTCGTAGGCGATGGACAGCGGCGTGTCGCCGTCGCCGTCGGGCCGGTCGGCCTCGGCGCCGGCCTCCAGCAGCGTGCGCACGACGCCCAGGGCGCCGCGCCGGGTGGCCAGGGTGAGCGCGGTGTCGCCACCCTCGTTGGCGTCCTCGGCGTCCGCCCCGGCCGCGAGCAGCGTACGGACGGCGTCGGCCCGCCCGTTGGCGGCGGCCCAGAGCACGGCTGTCCACCCGTCGGCCTCCCGCCCGGACACGTCGGCCCCGGCGGCCAGCAGCGCCTCCACGGTCTCGACGCGGTCCCAGGCCGAGGCGGCGCACAGGGGCAGCCCCGCGTCCTGTCCGCCGCTGATCCGGTTGGGGTCGGCTCCGTGGGACAGCAGTGCGCGCACGATGGCCACGCGCCCCGTGCCCGATGCCAGGTACAGGGCGGTGGGCTCTTCCGCGCCGCCGGGGTCGGCGCTCGTCCCGTTCTGCAGCAGCCGCTCGACCCGCTCGGCGTCGTTACCCGTCACCGCGTCCAGGAGTTCTCGGTACATGCCTACGGATCCTATTGCCTGCCTCGGGGAGGAGGCCGTGCAGCGGCCGTGACGCCCGGCACGGTGCCCCGCGTCGCCGTATGGTGGACGGGGTGCCCGGTGAGGGGGCGTCGGCAGGTGCGGACGCACCATGCTTCCTACCTTCTGGGGATCCTCTATCCAGACAACTCGCGATATGTTGTGAGTCATGAATGATCCTGGGGAAATGCGGGTCTCGGACGCCGAGCGGGAGGCCGCCGTCGAATGGCTGCGGGTCGCCTCCGTCGAGGGACGGCTGACCCTCGGTGAGCTGACCGAGCGCACCGAGGCGGCCTACACCGCCCTCACCCAGGCCGAACTGGCCGTGCTCACCGCGGACCTGCCAGGTGGTCACCCGGCGCCCGCCCCCGCCTACCCTCCGGCCGAGGCCGAGCGGGGCGGCGCGGCGCGCCGCTGGTTCGTGGCGGTGATGGGCAGCTCCAAGCGGCGTGGTACCTGGCGGATCGACAAGCCGCTCGGCGCCGTCGCCGTGATGGGCGACGTCGTGCTGGACCTGCGCCAGGCCGAGGTCCGCACCGGGGTGGTCGACATCATGGCCACCGCGATCATGGGCGATGTGAAGATCATCGTCCCGGACGGCGTGGACGTCGAGCTCGACGGCATCGCCATCATGGGGGACAAGAAGGTCCAGGTGATCGAGGCGCCCCCGGGCACGAACGTGCCGATCGTCCGGGTCAAGGCCTACGTCCTCATGGGGGACATCAAGGTGGTCGGAGACTCGCGGGCCAAGCCCCTCAAGAAGAAGTGGGCCGCCTGGCGGGAGCAGTGGGACCAGATGCGCGGCGAACTGCCCGGTGAGGCACACCGCCACCAGATCCACCCGCCCCCCCAGCCCTGGAGCTCAGCGCACCCTCCCCGGCCGCCCAGGCTGCCCGGCCACTGACGGACGTCCCCCCACCCGCGCGGCCTCTCATCTGCCCCGCGCCGCTCGGCGCCGGGTCACTCCCGGCCCGCGGCACGACCGAGCGCGCCTCGGGCCGCTCCGTACCCGGACCGCGCCACTCAGCCGCCACTCAGCGCCACTCAGCGCCACTCTGGGGCCCGCCCGCCGCACCGCGCCGCGTGGCCGTGCGCCCGGCCGCCTCTGTCCCCGTCCGGGACCCCTTCCCGCGCCCCGGCGGGTGAGTTTCCGGACGCGTGCAACGTCTCGGGGCGTCCGGAGCGTAGTGATCGGTGACAACACCGAGCAGGGAGGACCCCCGATGCGAGACCGGGCCGACTTCGAGCGCTACGTGGAGCAGTGCTCGGCCCGCCTGCTGCGGACCGCCTACCTGCTGTGCCGCGACTGGGGCACGGCGGAGGACCTGCTGCAGACGGCCCTGGCCAAGGCGTGGCTCGCCTGGCGGAGAGTGGGCGACGATCCGGACCCCTACGTCTACCGCATCCTGGCCAACACCCATGCCAGCTGGTGGCGGCGCAGGTGGCGGGGGGAGGTGCCGAGCGCGGACCTCCCCGAGACGCCGGACGAGGCCGCGGAGGACGCGGTGGCCGGCCGGGAGGCGGTCAGGCAGATGCTGGCCGGGCTTCCCGGCAGGCAGCGGGCCGTGATCGTGCTGCGTTACTTCGCCGACCTGCCCGACCAGCAGATCGCCGAGATCCTCGGCTGCTCGGTGCCGACGGTGCGCAGCCAGGCCAGCCGCGCACTGTGCAAACTGCGGGTCGATCCCGCGACCGCCGCCGCGATCACCACGGGGAGCTGAGATGACGATCACCGAGTCCGAACTGCGCGAGATCCTGGCCGGAGACAGGGGTGAGGATCACAACAGGGGCGTGGCCGTCGCCGACGTCCACCGGCGCGTCCGCGCGATCAGGCGCCGCCGCTGGGGCGCGGCCGGTGCGGCCGCGGCCGCCCTCACCGTGGCGGTGGCACTCAACGTCCTCCCCGGCGGTGGCACCGCGAACGGCACCGATGTCTGGACCGGAGTCATGGCCCGGCCGTCCGCCGACATGCCGACCACGTCACAGCCGTTTGGAGAGCCCTACCCCGGGCGCGAGGTCGTGACCCGCGGCTACCACACAGGTGGAACCCGTGAGGAATTCCGGATCGGAGCCGGGATCAGCCCGATGACGGTGAAGGTCCACTGCTCGGGGCCGCTGCGGCGGGCGATCGTCTGGATCGACGACGGCCCTCCCAGAAGGCAGCTCTGCGGAACCGGTCCCGACGGATTCACCATGGAGGTCCTGTGGGAGAGCTGGAACGACGAGCCTGCCAGGGGCGCGGAGAGCCCGGCGGCCGGTGAGCGGGTCGTGTCCGCGGTCGTGCTGCCCGGCGAGGTCGACAGGGCGGGCAGGACGGTCAACGAACTGATCGAGGGGATGGACGGCTACTTCGAGGGCTGGGAGGAGGAGCTCGCCGGAGCCGAGCCCTTCCCGCTCAGCTGGTCGCTCAGCGTGAGGGGGATAGCCTTCCCGGCCTGCCGGGACAATGTGCGCCAGGTTGACCCGAGAACCGGGAAGGTGGTCCTGCTGCGCTGTGAGGGCGAGGCCACCGTGCCCCCGAACCCCTCCTGACCCGGCGGGATCAGGCGGTGGCGAGCGCCCTTCGCCGGTGTGCGGCCCGGTCGTAGCGCTCCAGCAGTACCGTCGCGAGCTCCGGGGCGGCGCCCAGCACGTCGGCGACGACGTCGGCGCCCGCGGCCAGGGTCTCACGGCGGATCTTGTCGGCGAAGTGGCCGGGGGCCAGCAGGTAGGGGGCGACGACGATCCTGGCGGCCCCGGAGCGCCGCAGGCGCAGCACCGCCTCCTTCGGAGTGGGACCCGCGGCCGAGGCGTAGGCGGCGCTCACCGACCGCCAGCCGCGCCGCGTCGCCCAGTCTCCGGCGATCCGGGCGATCGTCGCGTTGGCCCGCGGGTCGCTGGAGCCGGCCGAGACCAGCACCACGGCGGTGCCCGTCTCGCCGGGCTCCACCCCCGCCTCGGCCAGGCGCCGCTCCAGCGCGGTGACCAGCAGCGGGTGCGGGCCCAAGGTGGCGCCCGCGTGCACGCGCAGCAGGGGCCGGCGGGCCGTCGCCTCGGCCAGCGCGCCGGGGATGTCGACCCGGCTGTGGTAGGCCTCGGTGAGCAGCAGCGGCAGCACCACCGCCTCGGTCAGACCCGACAGCGCCGCGGGGAGCGTCGGGGCGGCGTGGTCGAGGTAGGCGGTGCGCACCGGGAGTTCCGGGCGCGCGTCCCGTACCAGGTCGAGCAGGTCCTCCACGGTCGCGGCGGCGCGCGGGTCACGGGACCCGTGCGCCACCGCGATCAGCGGTGTCACGGAAGCGGCGCCGGGGGAGCGCCACGTCATACGTGCAGCCCGCACTCGGTCTTGCCCATGCCGGCCCAGCGACCGCTGCGCGGGTCCTCCCCGGGAGCGACCTGGCGGGTGCAGGGGGCGCAGCCGATCGAGGGGTAGTTGTCATAGTGCAGCGGGTTGATCAGCACTCCGTTGTCGGCCATGTAGTTGTCGACGTCGTCCTGTGACCAGCCGGCGATCGGGTTGATCTTGACCATCTGGCGCTTGGCGTCCCACTCCACGACCTTGACACCGGAGCGGGTGGCCGCCTCGTCGCGACGGATACCGGAGACCCAGGCCAGGTAGGGCTCCAGCGCGCGGTTGAGCGGCTCGACCTTGCGCAGGTAGCAGCAGAGGTCGGGGTTGCGTCCGAACAGGCGCGGCCCCAGGTCGCGCTCCTGCTCCGCGACGGTCCGGGACGGCTGCACGTTGATCACGTTCACGTCATAGACCTGCTGGACCGCGTCACGGGTGCCGATCGTCTCGGCGAAGTGGTAACCGGTGTCGATGAACAGCACGTCCACGCCGGGCTTGACCCGGCTGACCAGGTCGATCAGCAGGGCGTCGGCCATGGAGGCGGTCAGGCAGAGCCGGTCGCCGAAGGTCGCCGCCGCCCAGCGGATGATCTCCAGGGCCGAGGCGTCCGCCAGGAACCGGGAGGCCGACTCGACGATGTCCTGCAGCTCGAACGCGCTCCGCTGCTGCCGTAACCCGATCTCGATGTCCACCAGTGTCATCGCTCGTTCACCCAATCCTCATTCGCCCCGCGGAGCGGTGCGCTCGTCGCGCCGGAACTCGCCGTCTGGACCGTGCGGCTCGCGAGGGCATCGTCGGCTCTCGCGCCGGCTCTCGCGCCGGCTCTCGCGTGGACCGCGTCGGATTCGCCGCGCGTCACGAGCGCACCCCGATTCCGAGAAACTTCAACTTGAAGGCACGTACGCACGACCGGCAGTACCAGCCGCCGTCGCCCTCGTAGGGCTCCAGGTCCTCCTCGCCGCAGTACGGGCAGTGGAAGGGAACCGCTCGCTCGCTCATTTCAGGTCCGCGTCGTCGGCGCGCTGCACCCAGTCGGAGAAGGTCTCGTCGTCCTTCTTCTGCTCCTCGAAGTTGCGCAGCACCCGCTCCACGTAGTCGGGAAGCTCCTCGGAGGTGGTCTTCAGGCCGCGGACCTTGCGGCCGAAGCCCGGGTTGACGCCCAGCGAGCCGCCCAGGTGCACCTGGAAGCCCTCGACCTGCTCGCCCTTGTCGTTGACGACGAGCTGGCCCTTCAGGCCGATGTCGGCGACCTGGATGCGCGCGCAGGAGTTGGGGCAGCCGTTGACGTTGATGGTCAGCGGGTTCTTGAAATCGGGCAGCCGCTGTTCCAGTTCGTCGATCAGGTCGGCCGCGGTGGCCTTGGTCTCGACGATGGCCAGCTTGCAGAACTCGATCCCGGTGCACGCCATGGTCTGGCGCCGGAAGGTGGAGGGGTTGACCTGCAGGTCGCCGGCCTCCAGTTCGGCGACGAGGCTGTCGACCTGGTCGGGGGCCACGTCGAGGATGACCATCTTCTGCTCGACGGTGGTATGCACCCGGTTGGAACCGTGCCGCTCGGCGATGTCGGCGATCAGGTGCAGCTTGTCACCGTCCAGGCGGCCGACCTTCGGCGCGAAGCCGACGTAGAAGTTGCCGTCCTTCTGCGGGAAGACGCCCACGTGGTCCCTGCGGCCGCCGCGCGGCTGCTCGGGCGCGGGGCCGTCGGGCAGGGCGTGGCCGAGGTACTCCGTCTCCAGGATCTCCCTGAACTTCTCCGCGCCCCAGTCGTTGATCAGGAACTTGATCCGGGCCCGGTGCCGCAGGCGGCGGTAGCCGTAGTCGCGGAAGATGCCGATCACGCCGCCGTAGGCGGGGGCGACCTGCTCGGGGGTGAGGAAGACCCCCAGCCGCTTGCCGAGCATCGGGTTGGTGGACAGGCCGCCGCCCACCCAGAGGTCGAAGCCCCGCTCGCCCTTGTCGTTCACGACGCCCACGAACGCCACGTCGTTGATCTCGTGCACGGTGCAGTGCGCCGGGCACCCGCTCACCGCCGCCTTGAACTTGCGCGGCAGGTTGGAGAAGGCGGGGTCGCCGATGTAGGTGTCGTGGATCTCCTGGATCTGCGCGGAGCCGTCGATGACCTCGTCGGTGTCGATCCCGGCCAACGGGCAGCCCAGGATGACGCGCGGGGTGTCGCCACAGGCCTCCGTGGTGGACAGGCCCACCGACTCCAGGCGCTCCCAGATGTCGGGGACGGCCTCGATCTCGATCCAGTGGAGCTGGATGTTCTGCCGGTCGGTGACGTCGGCGGTGCCCCGGCCGTAGAGGTTGGAGATGTCGGCGATGACCCGCAGCTGCGCCAGGTCGAGCCGGCCGCCGTCGATCCTGACCCGGAGCATGAAGTAGCGGTCGTCGAGCTCCTCCGGCTCCAGGATCGCGGTCTTGCCGCCGTCGATCCCGGGCTTGCGCTGGGTGTAGAGACCGAACCAGCGCATCCGGCCACGCAGGTCGGAGGGGTCGATGGAGTCGAAGCCCCGCTTGGAGTAGATGTCGATGATCCGCTGACGGACGTTGAGCCCGTCATCGTTCTTCTTGTTCTCCTCGTTCTTGTTCAACGGTTCGCGGTAACCGAGAGCCCACTGACCTTCGCCACGCGGGCGCTTGTGGTGTCGGTTGACCGGCCGGGCCGGGGTCGTCATGTGCGCGTCCTTTTTGAGGCTCGATGGGATGATTTCCGGACGCGCACGGGCGGCACCTCCCGCCTCGTCGTTGAGTGCGGGGGTCGATTACTCAGAGGAGGACGCCTGTTACGCGGCCGAGCTGGGTGAAATCAGCAGAGGGCGACGGTTAACGGACGTCACAACAGATGGCACTGCGGACACGCAGAAGGTCGACGTGGCGTCGCACGACGAGCAATGGGTCCGCTGGCATGTCACCGACGATACCTTGGTGACACTGGATGTCCAATGTCGGGTCCACAATCTGGACGCGAAGCCGAGATCCGGGCCCGGTTCACCCCTGGCGCGGCCAGCCCAGCGCCGGCTCCCTGGGCCTGTCGGCGGGCTTGTGCTGGCAGTCGCACCACGAGCCACCCCGGCACTTCTCGTGCCGCCGCGCCTTGCACTCCTGGCAGATCATGCTTCCATTCTGCGCTGTTCCCTCTAGAACATCGCTCGGTTACCCTGGCCTTGGCCGGAACAGGGAGGCGCGATGGGCCTGGTGGACGAACTGCTGGCGGATCTGCGCGCCGAGACGGCCGAACTCGACGCGATGATCGGAAGGCTCGGCGCGCAGGAGTGGGAGCTGGCCACTCCGGCCGAGGGCTGGATGGTGCGCGACCAGATCAGCCATCTCGCCTGGTTCGACGACGCCGCCACCGTCTCCGCCACCGACCCCGACGGTTTCCGCGCCGCCCTGCCCGCCCTCCTGGCCCGCGGCGACTCCGCGGTGGACGAGCTCGCGGTCGCCTCGCGCAGCCTGGCCGCCGGCCAGATACACGACTGGTTCCGCGAGGCCAGGGCCCGCGGTCTGGAGGCCTTCGCCCGGCTGGACGCCGGTGCCAGGCTGCCCTGGTACGGACCCGACATGTCGGTCGCCTCCTTCGTCACCGCGCGCCTGATGGAGACCTGGGCTCACGGGCAGGACGTGGCGGACGCGCTCGGCGTCACGCGCGTGCCGACCACCAGGCTCAGGCACGTGGCGACGCTCGGGGTACGCGCCATGCCGTACGGCTTCGCGGTGCGCGGCCTGAAGCCGCCGGCGCGGCCGGTGCGGGTGGAGCTGACCATGCCCGACGGATCGTCGTGGGCGGCCGGGCCCTCGGGCGTCCCCGACCTGGTCCGCGGCACCATGATCGACTTCTGCCTCCTGGTGGTCCAGCGCCGCCACCTCGCCGACACGTCCCTGCTGGTACGCGGTGAGACCGCGAGGGCCTGGACAGCGGTCGCGCAGGCCTTCGCCGGCCCCCCGGGCAAGGGAAGAGCCCCCCTCGACCAAGGAGAGAGCCGAACACAAGGTCACACCAACCGGACCGAGGACCCCTTGTAAGGGACGCGTCCGCCCTCACGGCGGAGGGACCACCCGTGAGGCCGCGCCGGGGACTGGACTGAGGAGAGCGGGGTTGCGAGGAACGAGCGGCCCCGGTCGACGAGGGAAGGAGCCGGGTAAGAGCGGCCGAACCGCGACGCGTTAGCGTCGCCATAGGCACTGTCTGACATGCTCGTGAATATGCGGACTTTGTTGAACGTCATCTGGTTGGTCTTCGCGGGAATCTGGTTGGCGATCGGCTATGTCCTCGCGGGCATCGTCTGCTGTGTGCTGATCATCACGATCCCGTTCGGTATCGCGTCGTTCCGGATCGCCGCCTACGCGCTGTGGCCCTTCGGCCGGACCGTGGTGCGCGACCCCGAGGCGGGGGTGATGTCCACCATCGGCAATGTGATCTGGTTCGTCGTGGCCGGGATCTGGCTGGCGATCGGGCACCTGCTGACCTCGATCCCGCTCTTCCTGTCGATCATCGGAATCCCGCTGGGCCTCGCCAACCTCAAGCTGATTCCCATCTCCCTGCTGCCGCTGGGCGCCCGTATCGTCGACAGCGACGACGCCCAGGCGTTTTACCACAGATAGCCCGGGCAGGCGGGTGAGATTCGATCGTTGCCCGCCTGGCTCGTGATCAAGCACGGCTAGGAATACCGTTGTGTGGCATGACGTCCACTGATGCCCCGGCCCAGCGGCCCGAACCCGAGCGGAGCCCTTCGCGCGGGCCCGGGACATGGCTGCACACGGGTCTCGGGTGGATCCGCGGCACGGATGTCTGGACCCGGCTGCTGGCGATGCTCGCGTGGATTCGCGGAACCGACCTGTGGGCGCTGGTCACCGCCACCACGAACGCGGGCGTCACCTACCGGGTCACCGGCCTGGCGGGGGAGGCGGCCTTCTTCGCGCTGCTGTCGCTGCCGCCGTTCATGCTCGGCCTGATCGGCGTGCTCGGCCAGCTGACCCGGGTGTTCGGCCCCGAGACCGTCAAGAACGTCAGCGACTGGATCGACCAGCAGGCCCACCTGCTCTTCACGGACAACGCCGTCGACACCGTGGTCACCCCGCTCATCGAGGACGTGTTGAAGCCCGAGAACCAGGTCTCGCTGATCTCCCTGGGCTTTCTGCTCGCGCTCTGGTCGGGCTCGCGGGCGCTGTTCGTCTACGTCGACCTGATCTCGGTCGCCTACGGCCTCGGCGAGGAGCGGGGCATCATCCGCACCCGCCTGATGTCCTTCGGGTTCTATCTCGCGGGCCTGCTGATCGGGCTGGTGGTGATGCCCGTGCTCGTTCTGGGACCCGTCGCGCTGCGCGGCGCCCTGCCGACCGACTACGCCCCGCTGGTCGACGTCCTCTACTGGCCGGTGGTCGTCATCGGCTCGGTGATCTTCCTTACCCTGCTCTACCACGTGAGCGTGCCCGTACGCACGCGCTGGTGGCGGGAGCTGCCCGGAGCGGTGCTCGCCCTCGTCATCTGGATCGTCTGCGCCGCGGTGCTGCGCGCGGTGCTCGCCGCCTGGTTCTCCCCGGTCTCCATCTACGGCTCGCTCGCCGCGCCCATCGCCGTACTGCTCTGGCTCTACATCACCGCGCTGGCCGTGCTCATCGGGGCCACGCTCAACGCCGAGGTCGACCGGCTCTGGCCGGTCGACGGCGCAGGTCGCGCCAGCCGCATGGGTTAGTCCGCTATCGTCTATGCGGCGACTGGCGCATAGGGTGGGAGAGACCACCGGGGAGCTGAAGGGCGAGAAGGCCGAGCGCCTGGGTCTTCACGCGATGTCGACGATGACAGGGGAGTGAAGGCGCATGAGTGCTCTTTCCAGTGTGGATCCGCAGATCGCCGAACTCATCAAGGCCGAGGAGCGGCGGCAGGCCGACACCGTCAAGCTGATCGCTTCGGAGAACTACGTCTCCAAGGCCGTCCTTGAGGCCACCGGCACCGTCCTCACCAACAAGTACTCCGAGGGCTACCCCGGCAAGCGCTACTACGAGGGTCAGCAGGTCATCGACCAGATCGAGACCATCGCCATCGACAGGGCCAAGTCCCTGTTCGGGGTGAACCACGCCAACGTCCAGCCCTATTCGGGCTCGCCCGCCAACCTCGCGATCTACCTGGCCTTCCTGAAGCCGGGCGAGACCGTGATGGGCATGGGCCTGCCCTTCGGCGGCCACCTGACCCACGGCTGGTCGGTCTCGGCCACCGGCAAGTGGTTCAACCCGGTCCGCTACGGGGTTCGCAAGGACACCGGCCGCGTCGACATGGACGAGGTGCGCGAGATCGCCCTCCGTGAGCGACCCAAGGTGATCTTCTGCGGCGGTACCGCGATCCCGCGCACCATCGACTTCCCGGCCTTCGCCGAGATCGCCCGCGAGGTCGGTGCCGTGCTCGCCGCGGACATCGCGCACATCGCGGGCCTGGTGGCCGGTGGCGCCCACCCGTCCCCGGTCGGTTACGCGGACGTCATCTCCACCACCACCCACAAGACCCTGCGCGGGCCCAGGGGCGCCATGCTCATGGCCACCTCCGACGAGCACGCCACCGCCCTCAACAAGGCGGTCTTCCCCGGTCTGCAGGGCGGCCCGCACAACCACACCACCGCGGCCATCGCGGTGGCGCTGAAGGAAGCGGCGACCGACGACTTCAAGGACTACGCCCGCCAGGTCGTCCTGAACGCCAAGGCGCTGGCCGAAGAGCTCAGCGGCCGCGGCTTCGACCTGGTCTCCGGTGGCACCGACAACCACCTCATCCTGTTCGACCTGACCCCCAAGGGCATCGGCGGCAAGCCCGCCGCCC
Source organism: Streptosporangium amethystogenes subsp. fukuiense (assembly GCF_042665875.1). Taxonomy (NCBI): domain Bacteria; kingdom Bacillati; phylum Actinomycetota; class Actinomycetes; order Streptosporangiales; family Streptosporangiaceae; genus Streptosporangium; species Streptosporangium amethystogenes. Next base: position 406,915 of record NZ_JBHTEE010000001.1, read on the forward strand.
AGGCTCTGGACAAGGCGGGTCTGGAGACCAACTACAACACCGTGCCGTTCGACACGCGCAAGCCGTTCGACCCGTCGGGTATCCGCATCGGCACCGCGGGCGTGACCAGCCGTGGCATGGGTGTCGCCGAGATGCGGCAGATCGGCGCCTGGATCGACCAGGTCGTCACCGCCCTGGCCAAGGACGAGGACGAGGCCAAGCACGTCATCACCCGAGTCCACGGCGAGGTCAGGGAGCTCACCTCCCACTTCCCGGCACCGGGCCTGTGACCGGGCCCTCGCCGGCAGGGCCTCGGGCGCGCCCGAGGCCCTGCCGGCGAGGCTGAACAGATCTTCGAGGGCCGGATCCGTCGGGGCCCCGGGACGTCACGCGTCCCGGGGCCCCGACGCGTTCCCGGGCTACGGCCGAAATGGGTTTGCGCCGGACGGGAGGGGCTGCGCTATGGTTCTCCGGAAGACGTCGTCCGAGAGACGGGCGGTCGTGAGCCACGAGGAGGTGGAGATCATGCGGGTTGTTCTGATGATCATGCCATCCACCAACCTTCGGGTGCCCGCCTAGCCGATTCGTGACGGGGCACCCGACCTTTCAAAAGGGTGTACCCACGTTGTCTTCGCCAATCATCTCTTCATCCGCCGCTCTCACCGCGCTCGGCTGGAACGACTTCTTCGCCGCCGAACTCCCCGCCGGTCTGACTCCCGCCCGGGTGTCCCGCGTCGATCGCGGTGCCGCCGAGGTGCTGTCCGCCGCCGGCCATCTCCGGGCCGACTACGGTGCCCGAGTGCGGCGCGAAGCCGCCGCCGATCCCGTGGCACTGCCCTGCGTCGGTGACTGGGTCGGGCTCCGCCGGCTGTCCGAGGGCCGCTTCGAGCTGGAGGCGCTCCTGCCCCGGCGCACCGCGTTCGTGCGCGGCGGTGTCGGCAGGGTCTCCAGGGGCGGGCTCTCAGGTGACTCACAGGGGCAGGTGCTCGCCGCCAACGTCGATGTCGTCTTCGTCGCCGAACCCGCGCTGCACGCCACCGACACCGCCGATCTGGGCAGGATCGAGCGGCTGCTCGCGCTCGCCTGGGAGAGCGGTGGCCGTCCCGTGGTGCTCGTCACCAAGTCCGATCTGATCGGCGAGGGGCTCGACTTCCTGCTGAGGGAGGTGGCCACGGCGGCGCCGGGGGTGGACGTGCACCCGGTCTGCTCGGTCACCGGGGAGGGGGTCGGCATCGTCCGCGAATACCTTCAGGGCACGCGTACCGCGGTGGTGCTCGGCGCCTCCGGTGCGGGCAAGTCCACGCTCGTCAACGCCCTGGCCGGGGCGGACGTCATGGAGACCCAGCACGTCAGGGCCGGCGACGGCCGGGGGCGTCACACCACCGTGCACCGCGAGCTCATCCCGCTGGCGAAAGGCGGACTGATCATCGATACGCCCGGTATCCGCCGCATCGGCCTGTACGACATGGGCGAGGGCGTGGACATGGTCTTCTCCGACCTGGAGGAACTCGCCGAGCGGTGCAGGTTCGGCGACTGCGGCCACGACAGCGAGCCGGGCTGCGCGGTGCTCGCCGCGATCGAGGACGGCACGCTTCCCGAGCGGCGGCTGGAGAGCTGGAACAAGCTGCAGAGGGAGGCCGCCTGGATGGCCTCCAGGAGTGACGCGCGACTCCGCAAGGAACTGCAGAACAAGTGGAAGATCATCCACAAGGAGATGCGGAAGCCGGGCCGCAGCAGGCCGTAAAGGGGAAATGCCCGCCGTGCGGTGGTCTGCTCCAGACGCCGCACGTGCGGGGCCCGACACGACAACGTGTGATCTCGCAGGGGGTGCGCGAGATCACACGTGAGGGGAAGCCGGGTGGAGGTACTGCTCAGGCGACGGCACTGATGCCGGCGCTGGCGGCGCGGCGCATACGACGGCGACGCTCGGAGGCGCGCTCGTCCTCGTTCAGACCGCCCCAGGTGCCGTACTTCTCCGGACGGGACAGCGCGTAGTCCAGGCACTCGGCGCGAACAGGGCACTGGGCGCAGATCGCCTTGGCCTTACGTTCGCGAATGTCACGCTCGGGCTGACGCTCACCGTCGGGACCGAAGAAGAGCACGAGGTCCTCGCCCCGGCACGCGGCGTCATCCTGCCATCCCCAGCTGGGCCGAGGCCGGGCGGTCTGCCGACGTACCTGAGACATGAGAAAACCACCTTATAGTTGAGAGGTATTTCTGGTTGATGCCGCATTTGGACGCTTGTGGCGTCCCTGGATCCAACGCCTGGATTGGCCGTGATGTTCCCTCAAGTCAGGTCAGCGCGGACGTGGCGTACAGCACAGGGGTCAGCCTGTCCAGCGCTACCAGCCGGTAGGTAGTGATCGTATCGGCGCAAGCCGTACCACATGGCGTTGTCAGCGTCATGGGTTCAACCACTACCCGAAAACGAGCGCCGCTACCGCGCACAAATGCCTCGGTGACGGCGCCGTCCGACCTGGAGGATTCCACGGCCACTCCGCCAACCGAGAGTTCACCCGTATGAATGCGGATGAAATGCTCAGCGGCCTGCAGTGGCTCAGGGATGCCTGCGCGTCCCCGGAAACGGTCAAGAATGATCTCGCCGGACCGGTACGCGTCGGCTGCCGCGATCGCAGCAGCCTGAGACATGCTGCCGTAGTAAAGCCCGTGTGGCAAGCACACGAGGTTGGCGGCGTATCGATCGCCGCCAACATGTGATGTTTCCCATACTGTGTCCGGCAATGATTTTGCCAAGGACCGAGCTAGGGGTAGTCCAATGCGGGCGCAGCACGCGTTGCGCTTGGCATGCGTGCAGACCAGAAAAACCGGCTCACTCACAAGTATGCAGGACTCCGGGACCACTCCGGCCACCACGCTGTCAAGGTCAAGATCGTCTGGACCTGCGAAGATGCCTTCGGCGATCCACGGCTCGGCGGCGGTGGAGTCGGCGACCATGACGTGAATGCCGGTTTCCACGGGGTTTCTGCGACCCGGGCGGCGAATCAGCTGGGGCCGGATGCCGAGCCGCGTGGCCCGTTTGATAAGAGTGTGAACGCCCTCAGGAAGTTTGCAGTCCTCGAGGTGGGAGGCCCAGGGGCCGGAGTGTTCGATCAGCAGCCAGAAGCGGGCCCCGACGGTCGCGCTGGCGTGGACGGGCAGTTCGCCGGTATGGCACCCCCGGGGGTGCTCGCATCCCCTGCTCGCCATGTCCGCCATGCTCACGCCACCGCCCGTGATCACACTCTCTCCTTGCTCCGAGTTAGGCAAGACTAACCTAACGATCGAATCAGGGTGGCGCAGGGGGAAAAAGATCATAGGCGGGTAAAAGTGCGCCAGTGGTGTCAGTAGGCCAGTGCCGCGCGCGCCAGCGGGAGGGCGGCCTCGCGGTCGGAGGGGACGAGGCCGATCCTGGTCCGCCGGTCGAGGAGGTCGTCCACGTCCAGGGCGCCCTCGTGCCTGACCGCCCAGACGAGCTCGGCCCCCGTGACCCCGGTCGGACCGGCCTCGGCCAGCCAGGGCTCGCGGGCCATCAGCGCCCGCACGGCGCCCGCCTCGCTCCCGTACCGCTCCAGGAGCCGGTCCGTGCCCTTGCCGCCGCCCTCCGGCCGGACGGCCCCGACGAGGGGCAGGCTCGCGGTGCGGCTCCGGCCCGCGCTGAGCCCGCCGAGCGACACGGCCCGGTCGACCGCGTCCTCGGCCATCCGCCGATACGTGGTCAGTTTGCCGCCCACCACCGTCACCATCCCGTCCGGCGTGGCCAGTAGCGCGTGCTTCCTGGACAGGTCGGCGGTGTGGCCGCCGGCGGCGAGCAGCGGCCGCAGCCCCGCGTAGGTGCCCGCGACGTCCTCACGCCGTACCGGCTCCTCGAGCACGGAGTTCAGGACGGTGAGCAGGAAGGTCACGTCCTCCTCCGGCGCCTGTGGGACATCCGGGACGGGACCGTCCACCGGCTCGTCGGTGAGGCCGACGTAGATCCGTCCGTCGGGCTGGGGGAGCACCAGCGCGAACCGGTTGCTCGCGCCGGGGATCGGGATGTGCAGCCCCGCGGCCAGACCCGGCAGCGTCTCGGGTCGCAGCACCAGATGGGTGCCGCGTGAGGGGCGCATCCGGATGTCCGGGTGAAGCCCGGCGGCCCATACCCCGGTGGCGTTGACCACCGTTCTGGCCCGGATCGTGAAAGTGTCCCCGCCGAGTTCGTCGCGGACCAGCGCGCCCTCGCCGGACACCTCCAGCGCCCGGCAGCGCGTCAGCACCCTAGCCCCCCAGCGGGCGGCGGTCCTGGCCACGGAGACCACCAGGCGGGCGTCGTCGGTCAGCCGCCCGTCCCACGACAGCAGAGCGCCGCGCAGCCCGCGCGAACCCAGCGGGGAGGCGAGGGCGAGCGCCTGCTCGGCGGAGATGCGCAAGGGGCCGGGAAGGAGGTGGCGGGGCGTGTGCGCCGCGATCCGCAGCCCCTCGCCGAGCCGGTACCCGGTCATCACCAGCGCCGCCTGGCGGCGGGAGACCGCGGGGACCAACGGCAGCAGGTAGGGCTGCGCCCTGACCAGATGCGGTGCGGTACGCCCGAGCAGGTGACCACGCTCCACCGCGCTCTCGTAGGCCACCCCGACCTGTCCTCTGGCCAGATAGCGGAGCCCGCCATGGATCATCTTGGAACTCCACCTGGAGGTACCGAACGCCAGGTCGTGGGCGTCGATCGCGGCCACGGAGAGACCTCGGGAGGCCGCGTCGAGCGCCGCCCCGGCACCGGTCGCGCCCAGCCCCACCACCAGCACGTCCACCACGAGGTCGCGGACCTCGGCGAGCTCGCGGGCGCGGCGGGCGGCATTGAGAGAGGATTTCACCGTCTTAGGTACCTTTCCAGGAGCGTGGCGAGCTCGGCGTCCAGATCGTCCCTGGTGAGCGGGTTCAGCATGGTGGGGCCGGAGAGCAGGAACGACTGGGCCGTCAGCAGCACGCCCCTGGCCAGCCTCACCGCGTCACCGGGGCGCACGGTGCCGAGGTCCTGCCCTGCGGTGATCGCCGACTCGACGAGGCCCAGCATGGCCTCATGGCTTGAGCCCCGGCGATCCAGCAGGTAGGGCAGGAGCAGCTCGGGGTCGACCTCGACGATCTTCCGCCAGAGCGGATGGTCGCGCAGCGCCCGCACCACCGCCACCGCCGCGGTGACCGGGTCCTCGGTGGCGAACCGGCCGGCCACGCGCACCCACTCGCGAGTCATCAGGTCGGCGACGAGAGTGCGCATGTCGGGCCAGTGGCGGTAGATCGTCATGCGTGACACCCCGGCCCGGCGGGCCACGTCGGTGAGCGTGGCTCGCCGCACCCCCACCGCGAGGACCACCTCGCGGGCGGCGTCGAGGATCTGGTCGCCGCTCTCCGCGGCCGCGTTGTGACGGATGGACGTCATATGTCACAGTGTAGGGGTGGAAAAACCGACGAGTGCCGCGGAACCCATGCTCTGGTCCGGCTGGGGGGATCCCGCCAAGGCCGCCGACCTGCCGGAACCGATTCGCAAGCTGCTCCACGAGATGCTGGGCGTGCGCCCGCCTCGGGGCCGGGCCGCCGACTTCGGCGAGGTGCGCCTGCCCGCCGTGGCCCTGTCACCGCTGGTTCTCACCGAGTTGCGCGGTGTCGTCGGCGCCGACCACGTGCGCTTCGACGACGACGCCCGCATCCGGCACACCCGCGGCAAGTCCACCCCCGACCTGCTGCGCATGCGCGCCGGAGACGGCTCCGACGCGCCCGACGCCGTGGTGCTGCCCGGCTCCCACGAGGAGGTGCTGGCGGTGCTGGCGACCTGTGCCGCGCACCGGGTCGCGGTGGTCCCCTTCGGCGGCGGCACCTCCGTGGTCGGCGGCCTGGTCGCGTCCAGGCAGGGCTTCGCCGGTGTCGTCGCGCTGGATCTGGCCCGGCTGAACCGGCTGGTCGCCGTCGACCGCGAGTCGATGGTCGCCGAGATGGAACCGGGGCTGCGCGCCCCGCAGGCCGAGCAGCTTCTGGCTGGGCACGGGCTCACCCTAGGACACTTCCCGCAGTCGTTCGAGTACGCCACGCTGGGCGGTTTCGCCGCCGCCCGCTCCAGCGGCCAGGCCTCGGCCGGCTACGGCCGCTTCGACGACATGGTCGTCGGCATGACCGTGGCGACTCCGCGGGGCACCCTCGACCTGGGCCGGGCGCCCGCCTCGGCCGCCGGGCCCGACCTGCGCCAGGTGATCCTCGGATCGGAGGGGGCCTTCGGCGTGATCACCTCCCTGAGACTCCGCGTCCGGCCGGCGCCCGCCGAGCGCGTCTACGAGGGATGGCGGTTCGAGTCGTTCGCGGCGGGCTCGGCCGCGCTGCGGCGCCTGGTCCAGGAGGGCGCTGTGCCCACGGTGCTGCGCCTGTCCGACGAGACCGAGACGATGATCGGGCTGGCCAGGCCGAGTGAGATCGGCGCCCCGTCCGCCGGCGCGGGCTGCCTGGCCATCGCCGGGTACGAGGGCTTCTCGGAGGTGCCCGCCCTGAGGGAACGGGTCGCCGCCGTGGCGTCCGGGCTCGGCGGCGTCTACCTCGGTCCCGGCCCCGGCGAGTCGTGGGCCCACGGGCGCTACTCCGCGCCCTACCTGCGCGACTCGCTGCTCGCCGCCGGGGCGACCGTCGAGACGCTGGAGACCGCCGGATTCTGGTCCAACCTGCCCCGCCTGTACGAGGCCGTGCGGCTCTCGCTGCACGCCTCGCTCGGCTCACCACTGGTGATGTGTCACATCTCCCACGTGTACGGCACCGGCGCCTCTCTCTACTTCACGGTCGTCACGGCGCAGGCCGACGACCCCGTCGGGCAGTGGGAGGCGGCCAAGCGGTCGGTCAACGAGGCGATCGTCACGGCCGGAGGCACCATCTCGCACCACCACGGCGTCGGCCGCGACCACCGGGAGGCCCACGCGGTCGAGATCGGCGACCTGGGTGTGGAGATCCTGCGCGGGATCAAGGACCGGCTCGACCCCGGGGGCATCCTCAATCCGGGTGTCTTGGTCGCCCCGGAGAAGTCCGTCTCCTGAGGCCTGCTCCTTTGGGACCCGTTTACCGGCGGGTCTCTCGTTTTCCGCCTTCCGCCTTCCGGCGGGGGCGGGAACGAGGTCAACCGGCGACCACCAGCTTCTCCATGGCCTCGCGGAGCGGCCCGGGGATTCCGGTGGGCCGCCGGGTCTCCCGGTCGACGAACACGTGGACGAAGTGGCCCTCGGCCACGACCGTCTCGCCGTCCGCGCGAAACAGCCCGAGCTCGTAGCGGACGCTGGAACGGCCCAGGTGCCCGATCCGCAGCCCGACCCGGACGGGTTCGGGAAAGGAGACCGAGGCCCTGTAGACGCAGTGCGACTCGACGCACAGGCCGATGGTGTCGCCGTCGTGGATGTCCAGACCCGCGCTCCTGATCAGCCAGGTGTTGACCACGGTGTCCATCATCGAGTAGTGGACGGCGTTGTTGACGTGGCCGTAGACGTCGTTGTCCTTCCACCTGGTCGGAACGGTCTCCCAGTAGGCGTACACGGTGGAACTGTATTCCAGAGATCGGCGCGGGGACGACCCGCTCCCCGTGGGGTCCCGGCGGCAAGGGGGAATCGCCTGATCGTTCCTCACCCGGGACCCGGACGGCGGGCCCGTCCTCATCCGCTTCGGGTATGGATCGCCCTCCTTTGTTGACGGTGATTCGGGTGCGACTCCTTAAGATCATTGCCAAGATATGGTCATGGTCGATGTCGGACGGGCGGCGCAGCGCGGGCGTGAGGTCTCCTCCCGGGTGTCCAAGGAGGGTGCGGGCTGGTCCTGCACGCGCAGGGGGACCTTCGAGGACCTGCTGCCCAGCCGGGAGCCCTTCTCCTGGCTCGACGTGCGTACGGTCTGGCGCTCCAGGAACGAGGTCCTCGCGGCCCTGTTCGGAGACCCGTCGGGGCAGGTACGGGCGCGCTGGGTGGCGTCCCAGCGGGCCCGGGGCGCCGACCCCTCCTTCCGCATCCCGATGGACGTCGGTCCCGAGTTCTCCTTCCTGGTCCTCGGTGACACCGGGGAGGGCGACTCCTCGCAGTACGCCGTGGTGCCGGGCATGCTCAGGATCGGCGAGGACACCGCCTTCGCGGTCGTCGCCAGTGACGTGATCTATCCCACGGGTTCGGGGAACGAGTACGAGGACAAGTTCTTCCGCCCCTACCAGGACTACCGGGCGCCGATCTACGCGATCCCCGGCAACCACGACTGGTACGACGGGCTCGGCGGCTTCATGCGCGTCTTCTGTGACGCCCCGTCGCTGGAGGCGGAGGGCGAGGGGTTCAAGCCGTCGCCCTCCGGGCTGCGCGGCCTGCTCTGGCGCAGGCCCGAGAAGATCGACGAGGCCAGGCTGGCCAGGGCGCGCGAGCGGCGGTCGAAGCCCGAGCAGCAGGCCGCGCAGCCGGCCCCCTACTGGGCGATGGAGACCCCCGGGCTGCTCATCGTCGGCGTGGACACCGGGATACGCGGCGACATCGACGCCGAGCAGGCCGACTGGCTGCGCGAGGTCTCCCGCGACCCCAGGCCCAAGGTGCTGATCACCGGAAAGCCCATCTACACCCGCAACGACTACAAACCGTCGAAGCTGGCCGGGGGCGGCACCATCGACGACATCGTCACCGACCCCGCGCACAACTACGTCGCGGCGATAGGCGGCGACGTGCACAACTACCAGCGCTTCCCGATCAGGGTCGGGGAGCGGACCATCCAGTACATCGTGGCGGGCGGCTCGGGGGCCTTCATGCACGCCACCCACACCACCCCCAGGGTCACCGTCGGCGGCCTGCACGAGGACGACTACCGGTGCTACCCGCTCCGCGGTGACTCGTTGTCCTTCTACAGCAGGCTCTACAGCGACCGGCTGCGCATGCGGTGGTTCTACCTCACGCCGGACGAGAGCGCGGCGCTGATGTCCCGGCAGATCGGCAACACCCCGGTGCGGGACATCCCGGCCGTGCCGATCACCCGGCGGATGAGATGGGCGGCCCGGATACTCGGCGGCTGGCCGATGCCGTTCCGGCTTCCGGTCGGCAGGGTGTTCCACCGCTACCTGTCGGAGCTGTCGGACTGGGACACCCCGCCGTTCTTCAAGAGCTTCCTGCATGTCTCGGTGACGCCCGAGGTCTTACGGATCCGCTGCTTCGCCGCCACCGGCTGCCTGCCGCAGGAGATCGAGCCCCCGCTCGAGGACGAGATCGTCATACCGCTCGTCTGACCCGGCCGGAATGTCGTATCGGCGTGGCACTGTTGGCGTATGAACGTGTCAGTCGCGGCCACTCCCGGCGGTGGGGGCGTGCTGCGCGTGGACGGCGAGTCCGCCGTGGCCGTCGCCGATCTGGTCTCGGCGGTCCGCGAGCTGGAGGCCCGGCGGCCACGCTGGGTCTGGGCCGACACGCGGGAGGTCTACCCCGCGTTGCTCGCCGCCGGCGTGCGGCTGGCGCGCTGCCACGACCTGGCGCTGACCGAGAGCCTGCTCCTGGCCCACGAGGAACGGTTCGGCGAGCCCCGCTCGGCCAGGGCCGCCCACGCCAGGCTGCACGGGCTCCCCGTGCCGGACGACCACCAGGGACCCCAGGCGCGACAGGCCACCCTTTTCGAGGAGGAGGCGCCGGCGCCCGACGCGGACCTGGTCGCCGAGGTCCACGCCGACCAACTGCGGCGCGTCGAGGCCACCGCGGACCCGCGGCGGTTCCGGCTGCTGGTCGCGGCGGAGTCGGCCGGGGCGCTGATCGCCGCGGAGATGGCCGCCGAGGGCATGCCCTGGCGCGAGGACGTGCACGACGAACTGCTGACGGACCTGCTCGGCCCGCGCCCGGTGCACGGCATGCGGCCGACCAAGCTCCAGGCATTGGCCGACCAGGTGACGGCGGCCTTCGGCACCCCGTTCAACCCCGACTCCCCGCAGCAGATCGTCAGGGCGTTCAAGGCGGCGGGCGTGCCCGTCTCCTCCACCAGGGCCCACGACATCAGACAGGTCGACCATCCCGGTGTCGCGCCCCTGCTCGCCTACAAGGAGATGGCCAGGTTCTACAGCTTCCACGGCTGGGCCTGGGCCGACCAGTGGGTCCGAGGCCACCGCTTCCGGCCGGAGTACGTGGTGGGCGGCGTGGTGACGGGCCGTTGGGCGACCAACGGCGGCGGCGCCCTGCAGATCCACAAGCTGATGCGCAAGGTCATCGTGGCCGACGACGGCTGGACACTGGTCGTCGCCGACGCGGCCCAGCTGGAACCGCGGGTGCTGGCCGCCATGGCCGGGGACGGCGGCCTGGCCAGGGCGGCCGGGCAGATCGACCTCTACCAGGCGCTGGCACAGGCGTTCGGTGGCGAGCGCGACAACGCCAAGATCGCCATGCTGTCGGCGATGTACGGGGGCACCAGTGGAGACGCGCCCAAGTTGCTGGCCGTGATGCGCCAGCGCTTTCCCCGCGCCTACCAGTTCGTGGAGGACGCCGCCCGCGCGGGGGAGGAGGGCAAGGTGGTCCGTTCCTGGCTGGGCCGCACCTCGCCGCCGCCCTCGGCCGGCTGGCGAAAGCTGGTCTCGGGTCCCGAGGGAGGCCGCGCGGCCCGCGACCGCGGCCGGTTCACCAGAAACTTCGTGGTCCAGGCGACCGCGGCCGAGTGGGCGCTCGCGCTGATGGCGGTGCTGCGCGGCCTGCTGCCCGACCCGGCCAGGCTGGTGTTCTTCCAGCACGACGAGGTGATGGTGCACTGCCCGGCCGAGCAGGCCGACGAGGTCGTCGCGGCGGTCGGCAGGGCGGCGGAGGAGGCGAGCCGGCTGCTGTTCGGATCGACTCCCGTCCGCTTCCCGATGCAGGCGGTCCCGGTGCGCTGCTACGCCGACGCCAAGTGAGCTCCGCCCGGCGGGCATGCCGGTGGAAGAACGACTGGAAACGCCTGCTCAGGGCCTGCTCAAGGCCAGCCAGGCGCCGGTGATCGTCACCATGACCGCGACGGCCGCGCCGAGCACGCCGTACGACAGGCTGCCGACGATCACCCCGGCGACCACGGTGCCGGTCGCGCCGCAGAGGTTCGTCAGCAGGTCCGACAGACCCTGTACGGCGGTGCGGTGTGCCGGCGGCACCGCCTCACTGAGCATCGCCGAACCGGAGATCAGCCCGCAGGACCAGCCGAGGCCGAGCAGTACCAGCCCGGCGCTGATCCGCGTGACGTCGTGCGCCTCGGCCCCGCCCGTGAGGACGGCGGAGGTCAGCAGCAGGCCCATGCCCAGCACCAGCACCGGTGTCCGCCCGGCCCGGTCGGCCAGCCAGCCGACCACGGGGGACAGCACGTACATGCCCGCGATGTGCAGGCTGATCACGATGCCGATGACCGTGTACGTCGAGCCGCCGTGGTCGAGGTGGACCGGGGTCATCGACATGATCGACACCATGGCGGTGTGGCTGACCGCGATCGCGGCCAGCGCGCGTCCCGCCAGGGGTGTCTCACGCAGTACCCGCCAGGCGGCGCGGAACGTGCCTTTGCCCTGTCGCGAGGCCGTGGCCGGGGGCGAGGGGGCAGAGGTGTGAGGCGTCGCGGTCTGCCGTCCCTCGTCCGGACGCTCTCCGGGGACGGACGACGCGGCGTCCGGGGGCGGGGACGCGGAGCGGGCCAGGAGCAGGGGGTCCGGGCGCAGGGCGAGGAGGATGACGCCGAGGGTGATCGTGAAGCTCAGCAGGGCGAGGGCGAACGGGCCGCTGCCCGCCGCCAGGCCGAGCCCGGCACTGAACCGCTCGGCGGGTCCCGCCAGGTTCGGGCCGGCGACCGCCCCGATGGTGGTGGCCCACACCACCAGCGACAGGTGCCGGGCCGAGTGCCCCGGCGCCGACAGGTCGGTCGCGGCGTAGCGGGAGGCCAGGTTGCCCGCGCTGGCCGCGCCGAACAGCACCAGCCCGGCCAGCAGCAGCGGCCACGAACCCATGGCGACGGCGAGCAGCGAGACCAGGCAGCCGAGCAGGGCGCACCCGTAGGCCAGGGTGAGCCCGGCCCGCCGGCCACCCCGGCCGGACGATCTGGCGGTGGGCAGTGCCAGCAGCGCGGCGCCCAGTACCGTCGCGGTCCCGGCCAGTCCGCTGAGCGTCGTGGAGCCGGAGAGCTCCTGCACGGTCACCGAACTGAAGCTGAGTCCCACGGCGACCCCGATCCCGCCGCTGATCTGGGCGGTGGAAAGGACGGCGAGCGTTCGCCGCTGTACCGTGGCGATCCGCGCACCGCCGTCACCGCGGGCACCGGAGATGTCGGGGGGCGTGGTATCGGCGGTCACGAGTGAAGTCTGCCATCACTCGTGACCGGACCGGGAGACCGTCTCGCGGGCGGGCTCAGTCGGCGGAGGTGAAGGTGGCGAAGAAGGTGCCCAGGATCTCCGAGTTCTTCTCCCAGTCGAGATCCTGCACCCTGAACGTGATCTGGTAGGCGGTCTGGCCGTTGACGGCGACGTAGCGTGTCAGCCCGTGCATCGGAACGCCGTTGGGCTGGACGTAGGTGTACTCCCAGTCCGCGGCCTTCCAGCTGCGATAGTTCACCACCGTCACGCCTACCTCGGTGTATTCGTCCAGGCCCTTCTTGCTCGCCTTGCCGAGTGCCGCCACCGGGTCCTCGACCGGCACCTCGACGACGACGATGTTCTGCCCGCCGCCCTTCGGCCCGGAGAAGGTGACGGTTCCCTTGGAGTCGGCCTTCACGGTCCAGTCGCCCGGCACCGCGCCGGAGACCCCGGCGGCGCTCGCCAGTTTGAAGCCGTCGGGGATCTCCTCGTCGGATCCGGAGGACGTACCCGGGTCGGCGGGTGCGGAGATCGCCGCCGAGGGGCCCGTGGAGTTCGCGGTGCCGGAGTCGTCGCCGGGCAGGAAGACGATGAGCCCGGCGACCACGATGGCCAGCACGCCGCCCCCGCCGAGCATCAGCAGACGGCTGTCGGGGCCGCTGCCGCGCGACCGGCCGCCCTCGCGCTCCGGGGCGCGGCGCGTGCCCGCGCGTGTCCCGGCCCTGCCGGGTGAGGTCAGGGCCTGGGAGTTCCGTACGGCGTCGGAGGTGGGCTGCTCCTGCGGGGCCGGGGTGGGCCCCGGGATCGGCCAGAGTGCGGCCCCGCCCCGCCCGTCGCGCGGCGGTGCGGACGGCGGGACGCCGGGGAGGTCGCCGGAGAAGCTGGTCAGCGCGTCGAACGGGTTGCCGTCAGGTCCGGTCGCCGGGATGCGCAGTGCGTCGTACCCGCGCTGGTGCCCGCCGCTCTGCGGGGTCCTGGGGGACGAGGAGTGCCCGGGGAGGGAGAGCAGGTCCGCGCGGTGGCCCCCGCTCGGGCCGGCGAGTGCGTCGTAGGGGAGCGCGTGGCCACCCGAGGAGTCGGCGGCCGGGTCGTAGGGCACCCGGATCGGGCCGGAGGGCGTCTCGATGATCCGGGAGGGCATCGGCCCCGAGGGCACGTCCAGCGGGGGCATCAGGTGCATCGGAATGGAGTCGCCGGGGACCGGCATCGACGAGGGCGACGGAGTGGGCGTGCGGTTCGGGGTGCTGGAGCCGTGGCTGCGCAGCACCCGGTCCAGTAGGTCCGACACCTGGGCGGCGCTCATCCGGTCGGCGGGGTTCTTGCGGAGCAGGCCCTCGATGACGGTGATCAGGGCGCCGGCCCGCTGGGGGCGGTTGGGTTCCTGGGTGAGGATCGCGCCGAGCACGGCCACCGCGTCAGGACCCTCGTAGGGGGGCCGGCCCTCGACCGCCGCGTAGAGCGTGGCACCGAAGGACCACAGATCGGAGGATTGAGTGACCTGCTGGCCGGACAGCCGCTCCGGCGGGATGTAGGCGGGGGAGCCCATCAGCAGGCCGGTCTGGGTGATCGTGACGTCGCCCTCTATCGCGGCGATGCCGAAGTCGGTGAGCACCACTCGGTCGGAGGTCAGCAACACGTTGCCGGGTTTGACGTCGCGGTGCATGATTCCGGCGGCGTGGGCGTGGCGGAGCGCGTCGAGCACCCGGATGCCGATCTCGGCGGCCTGGACCACCGGCAGTGGTCCGCTCTGCCGTACGGCCTGCTCAAGCGACCAGGCGCGGACCAGCTCCATCACGATCCAGGGGCGGCCGTCCTCCTCGACGACGTCATGGACCGTGACGATGCCGGGATGGCTGAGCCGGGCCGCCGAGCGGGCCTCGCGGAGCATCCGCCGGTGCGCGCCCTGCTTGCCCGCGTGGTCGAGCCCGTAGGGGAGGATCAGCTCCTTGACCGCGACGTCCCGGTCGAGCAGGACGTCGTGGGCGTGCCACACCATGCCCATCCCGCCACGGCCCACCGGTGACACCAGGCGGTAGCGCCTGCCCACCAGCCTGCCCTGGCCCTCCGGTGTGGCTCCGGCGAAATCGCCCCCCTCAGGCCCCTGGGGGTTTCTCCCGAGCAAGCGATCGGTCATCGTACCCCGTTCCCCACAACCAGCCCTTTTTGTTAAGGCTGGACACGATATCGGGATGTCATTCGGTAACGGAAGTTGGCCTGCGGAGAAAGCGCGCGACGGCATTTGTCAGTGATCGGTGTTCTTTGGAGCACTGAGCCGGTGTCCGCGCCCTGACGTCGCCGAATGCTACCGGCGAGTGGGTGAATTGTCAGCTTCGCCCGTTCCTAATAGCCAACGGATCGCTAAACCGATCCGTTTCCACGATCGACCGCCTCGGCCAGCGCGGCCAGCGCCGTGGTGAAAGCCGAGGCGGGCGGGCTGACCAGACCCGCGCCGACCTGTCCGGTCCCCGCGACCCGGCCGGCGATGCCGGTGTTCACGGTGGGCAGCAGGCCCGTCCTGGCGACCAGCGTGACATCGACGCCGACCGGCGTGCCCCGGAAGTCCAGCCCCGGGATCTGGTACGCGGGATGCTCGGCCAGGGTGATCTCGTACATGGAGCGGGTGGCCGCCATCGCGTCCGAGACGTCACCGCCGACGAACCGCACGATCGCCGGGGCCGCGGCCATCGCGAAGCCTCCCAGGCCGGCCGTCTCGGTGATCGTGGAGTCGCCGATGTCGGGATTGGCGTCGTCCGGACCGTACGCGCCGAGGTAGAGACCGTCCGGCACGCCCGCGGGGCCGGTGAACCAGCGATCACCCAGCCCGGAGACCTGGACCCCGAAGTCCGTGCCGTTGCGTGCCATCGCGACGACCATCGTGGAGCCGGGGACGTTCCGCGCGGCGTCCGCGCTGACCTTGCACGCGGCCATGCCCGCGTTGAGGAAGAAGTGGTCGTTGCCGTTGATGAAGCGGAGCACCTCGGCGGCGTGGCCGGGAGCGGCCTCCGCCACCTCGGGAGCCAGTTCGCGGACCAGCAGCGAGGTGGCGGCACGGTTGCGGTTGTGCAGTTCGTCGCCCATCTGCAGTGCCTGCGCGGTCAGCGCCCGCAGGTCCAGCGGGCCGCTCCGCTCCAGGGTGGCCTGGAGCGCGGGGCCGAGCACCTCGGCCATCCAGCGCAGTCGCCTCAGCACCTCCGGGCCGTACGCGCCGTAGCGCAGCACCTTGCCCAGCCCTTCGTTGAGCGAGCAGTAGGCGGTACCGCCGTGCTCGGCGTCACGAACCTCGAACATCCACATCGACGAGGTGACCACGCCCGCCATCGGCCCGACGGTCCGGTGGTGATGGCAGGAGTCCAGCCGCGCCTGCCCGCGGGCCAGCCGTTCCTCGGCGTCGGCGGCGTCGGCGGCCAGCCCTTCCAGCAGCATCGCCCCGATGAGCGCGCCCCGCATCGGACCCGACGCCCGTTCCCACTCGATCGGCGGCCCCGCGTGCAGGAACGTGCCCTTCGGCAGGTCGAGCACCTCGTACGCGGGCCGCACCCCGACGAGCTGCGGCCGGGCGGAGACCAGGCGGCCCACGGCCGTCTCGTTGGCGCGGCCCCTGCGCGGGTCGGCCAGCACCCGGGCCAGGTCGGCCTCGGTGCCGGGCATCGGCGGGCGCCAGTCCACCCGCGTCCGAGGGACGGCCTGGAAGTCCAGCGCCTCGCCGAGCAGGTCGGCCCCCACCGTGATCACTTCCGGCTCGCCGGAAAGCATGGTCAGCGTCATGCGTCAACTCCTGAGCGAAGAGCGGTGACGGCCGGGGGGAGAGCGGCCGATCCCCGGCGTCCGACGGCGGTCAACGAGCGATCCCGGCGGCGACCTCCGCGGCGTGTCCCGCGGCCTGGGCGTTGGAGGTGAACACCGCGGCGCCCGCCGCGTTCAGGGCCTCGGCCTGCGCGTTCAGCCCCTGCGGGTCGCCCTCGGAACCGACCAGCGCGACGATCACCGTGACACCTCGCGCGGCGGCCCCGGCGATCGCCGGCGCGAGCGTCGCGGCGGGATCGGGGTCGGCACCGTGGCCGAGGACCACGTCGAGCAGGACGACCTCGCCCGGCGGCACCTCGGCCAGGGCCTCCAGGCGGAGCGTCGGGTCGATCATCGGGTGGGCCCGGCCGACCGTGTAGGCGTCGTCGCCGAAGTCGGTGAACTCCCCGCTCCCGGTGATCAGCCGCGCCTCCACGCAGAGCGTCCCACCCGAGTAGATGCCGCGCAGACTTCCCGCGTGCTCCCCCGTCGTGCCGGGGGCGGGCCAGGACGGCCAGGCGGGGACCGGGGCGCCGAGGGCGCGCAGAGCGGTCTCGGTCGCCGCGGTCAGGTCGTCCTGGCCGGGGCCGAGCAGGGCGGTCACGACCGGAGTGCCGAGCTTCGCGACGGTCTCGGCGACGGCCCGCGCGACCTCGGGTGCGGGAGGCTTGGAGATCAGGACGATCAGCTCGGTCGCGGGGTCGGCGTCGAGGGCCTCCAGGGCGCGCAGGGTGGACAGCCCGCCCACGTCCGCGGACAGGTCACGGCCGCCCACCCCCAGCAGGTGGGAGATCCCCACTCCCGCGTGGTCCAGCAGGCAGGCCACCTGCTGCGCACCGGTCCCCGAGGCGGCCACCAGACCGACCGGGCCCGGCCGCAGGACGTTCGCGAATCCGAGACCGGCTCCGCCGATCACCGCGGTGCCACAGTCCGGACCCATGACCAGCACGCCGAGCTCGGCGGCACGTCGCTTGAGCAGTACCTCCTGTTCGACCGGCACGTTGTCGCTGAAGATCATCACAGACAGGCCGGCCTCGACCGCGTCCAGCGCCTCGGCGAACGCGTACGGCCCGGGCACCGAGACCAGGGCCAGCGTGGCGGCGCGCTCGCGGGCCGCGGCACGGACCGTGTGCGGGGGGTGCTCGACGGCGGCGCCGCCGGCCGGCATGGCGGAGAGTCCCGCCAGCAACCCGTCCAGTTCCGCGAGGGCGGCCTCCAGAGTGTCCGCCCCGCCGCCGCGCAGCGCGATCAGCAGGTCGGCGGGGCCGGCCTCGGGGAGGTCGAAACCCAGCTCGGCGGCGATCCCGAGGTTGAGTTCCGTGGCCATCGCCACCACCGCGACCTCCACACCGGGAAGCGCGGTCGCCGTCCGGCTGACCCGCATCAGGCTCACGGAGTCGTGGTAGACCCCGGTGCGCACCCGGACCACATCAGTGCTCAATTGCCCCTGCCTTCCAGATCGATCACCGCCGCGAGCCCGATGCGCAGCCCCCACGCCAGGTCGGCCCCCGAGGTGTGGCCCAGCTGGAGCAGGCGGTGGAGCGCCGACTCCAGGGACTGCCGCCCCGCCAGGCCCCGCAGCACGGCCAGGACCTCGCCGCTGGCCTCGCCCCTGGCGGCACAGTGCAACAGCGCCGCCGATATGGGGGTGGTCCTGCCCCGTACGTCGAAGGTGACGGCGGCGGCCAGCCAGTCGGCCAGCCAGACGGCACGATCGGCCCCCGTCGCGCCGCCCAGGTGGCGCAGCGCGACCAGCAGCCCCGCGAGCACGTCGTCACCGCTCGGCGTGAGCCCGGGGCCCAGACCGATCAGCTGCTCGGCGGCCACGACGCTTTTCAGCAGCGAGCCCTCGGCGCACCCCTGGGCCAGCAGATCGGCGGCACCGTTGCCCTCCAGCCCCGAACGCCTCGAAGAGCGCTCGCACAGCCCGGCCATCGCGGGCAGCGAGCGGACCAGCTCCGCCACCTTCACGGTGCCAAGCGGCGGGGCCGGGTTCCACCAGCGGTGGGCCCGCAGGCTGAGCCGTCCGACGTCGATCGAGCCGTCGCCGACGCACGCCTCGTCCCCCACCGCGACCTGAGGCATCGGGTCGCTGACCACCATGGCGTTGGGCAGGCGGGTGGCCTGCCCGGTCACCACCGCGATGACCTGTGGTTCCAGCTCGGTGCGTATCTCAAGGTAGACGCCGGCGGGGAAGGCCGCCAGCACCCGCGCCGGGCGGCGGGGCGCCTCAAGCACCTGGCGCAGAGTGGTGCTGGCCGCACCGGTCCCATGTGTCCGCACGTGTACGCGTCGCGCCTTTGGACGCGTTCCAACGCTCATGAGCGCTCCTCGGCAGGCCCCGTGGGTGTGAAGGTGCTCTCTCCAGCGGTTCGCTCGCTCACGGACTCCCCCCATCCATTGAGCCGTACGGTAGAACGGGCGTGGACGCAGGCCGTACGGATAAAGGTGCCAACAGTCAGCCCAAAGGTTGGCTCTTCCTGACAGACGGGTCTATCGGTCACAATCGCCTCATGGAACCTCCCGTACGGCCGGCGAGCACCGGAACGATCATTCACGGAGTCGCCGTCGGCGAGGTCCTCGGCGTCTCGACACTGGCGGGAGCCCGGCTGATCGCGGGAGAGCGGGGCCTGGACCGGGTGGTGCAGCGGCTCAACGTGATGGAGGTGCCCGACGTCCTGGCCTGGGTCAAGCCGCACGAGCTGCTGCTCACCACCGGCTACCCGCTGCGCAACACCCCCCAGTCGCTCGGCAGGCTGGTGGCCGACCTCGACGAGCGCGGTCTGGCCGCGCTGGCCATCAAGCTCGGCCGCTACCTCGACGAGCTGCCGGAGGAGATGGTGGAGCAGGCCGACCGGCTGGGCTTCCCGCTGATCCAGCTCCCCGACGACGTCGGCTTCGACGACATCCTCAACCAGGTGCTGACCGACATCCTCAACCGCCAGGCCGTCGTGCTGGCCAGGGCGGAGGAGGCGCACCGGGCGCTGGTCCAGGTCGTGCTCGCCGGGGGCGGGCTGCGCGAGGTGACGGCCGAGGTGGCGGGGCTGCTCGACGTGGGCGTGGCGGTGCTGGACGGGACGGGCCACGTGCTGGCCTCGGCCGGACCCGCCGAGCACGTGGCCGCGCTGCGCGGCGCCCCCGACTCCCGCCACACCTCGGTGCCGGTGGTGGCGGGCGGCCACCACCACGGCAGGATCGTCGCCTGCGGCGCCGTCGGCTCGATCGGTGACAGCGATGTCGGCATTCTGGAACGTGCCGCTACGGTCGCCGCGCTGGTGGTGACCCGGCAGGAGGCGGTCAACGCCGTCGAGAGCAAGTACCGCGCCGACTTCCTGCGCGACGTGCTCACCGGCAGGGCGGGAGGTTCCGAGCGGGTCTCCTCCCGGGCCAGGGCCTTCGGGTGGGACCTGCAGCGCCCGGTCACCGTGCTGGTGGCCGAGCTCGACCCGGAGGGTGACGAGCGCGCCGCCCAGGACCGGCTGGTCACCTGCTGGACCGGTGCGATGCGCCGCCACGACGCGCGCGGTGCGGTGGCGGGCTTCTCCCACGAGGTCGTCACCATCGTGGACGCGGCGGTCGACGCGGATCGCCTGGCCAAGGACGCCGCCGCGGCCTTCGCCGAGTGCCTGCCCGCCACCTTCTCCACCGGTGCCAGCCGTACCGCCGTCGGCGCCGAGGCGCTGCCCGAGGCGTACGGGCAGGCGCTGAAGGCCGCGCGGGTGGGCCGCCAGCTCCACGGCAACGGCGCGGTCGCGCACTTCGACCAGCTCGGCGTCTACCGGCTGCTCTCCCTGGTCAACGACACCGCCGAGCTGCACGCCTTCGTCCGTGAGACGCTCGGCTCGCTCGCCTCCGACGACGACGCCGAGAACGCCGACCTGCGCCGCACCCTGCAGGTGCTGCTGGAGACCAACCTCAACGTGGCCGAGACGGCACGCAGACTGCACTTCCACTACAACACGCTGCGCTACCGGATCGGCAAGCTGGAGCGCATGCTGGGCGGCTTCACCGAGGACGCCCACCTGCGGCTGAACCTCACCCTGGCCCTGCACGTCCTGCGGATGAGGGGGATCTGAGACCGGTGCTCCGCGCCCTGGGAGCGCGCGGGACCTAAGCTGTTCGGCGTGAACGAGACCTTCGAGCTGGAGACCGACTACATCCCGCTCTGTGACCTGCTCAAGTACTGCGGTGTCACCGAGACGGGCGGCCAGGCCAAGCACTTCATCGCCGACGGCAACGTGCTGGTGGACGGGGAGGTCGAACTGCGCAAGACCTGCAAGATCCGCAACGGCCAGGTGGTGACCGGCGACGGCTTCGAAATTCGGGTGGTCGCCGCCGGAGCCTGATCCCGGCAGCGGCCTCGCCCGGCTCCGCGACACTCCGTCCGCCTGCCTGCGGCCGTCCTTCCGGGCTGCGAAGGGCCGCCCGCGCTGCCGGTTATGTCACATACCTATATCTTTCGCCGTCTCCCGTGCCCTTCACCGGGCGTTCTCGCTGGTGGTGCGCGAGGCATTCACCGGTCGGCCGTTTAGATTTGGCAGATCATGACGATGTCCGCGCATGGACTCGGTCCTAATGTGCCCGCAACGGTAGTAAGGGACTCGCCGGAGGGATGCCCGCGGGGTGGCCACCGACCGACGGCCCGGTGAAAGGTGGGGCTCGATGGTTGCAGGTTGGACGAAACACGGCGACGGCCGGACACTCGCCCCGGGAGAGGTGGTCAGACCCGACGAGCGGCTGTCCTGGCCGCGGATGCTCGGGTTCGGGGCGCAGCACGTCGTGGCGATGTTCGGCGCCACGTTCGTCTTCCCCCTGCTGATGGGACTCGATCCCAATGTCGCCATCATGTTCTCCGGCGTCGGAACGATCATGTTCCTGCTCATCGTGAAGGGAAAGGTCCCCAGCTACCTCGGGACCAGCGCCTCGTTCGTGGGCGGCGTGCTCGCCATCCGGGCACTCGTGGGCGGTGACGACACACCCGCCGCCGACGCCATCGTCACCGGCGCCATCCTCGTCGCCGGACTGGTACTCGCGCTCGTAGGCGTGGCCGTCCACTTCCTCGGCGTGCAGGTCATCAACCGGGTCTTCCCGCCGGTCGTCACCGGCGCCGTCGTCATGCTGATCGGCTTCGGCCTGGCGCCCGTCGTCGCCGACGTCTACTGGCCGCAGGACCAGTGGATGGCGCTGATCACGATGATCGTCACCTTCGTCGCCATCGTGCTCTTCAAGGGCTTCATCGGCAGGATCGGCATCCTGCTCGGCCTGATCATCGGCTTCGTCCTCTCCTGGGCGGCCGACAAGGTATTCGGCAACATCACCGCCTTCAACGCGGTCACCGGCGCGGTCGACACGCACCCCAGGGTGAGCTTCAAAGACGTGGCGGCGGCCGACTGGATCGGCCTGCCGAGCATGCACTTCCCCGACTTCAAGTTCTCCGCCGTGCTGCTGGTGCTGCCCGCCGTGATCGCGCTGGTCGCCGAGAACGTCGGCCACGTCAAGGCCGTCGGCGAGATGACCAGGACCGACGTCGACCCGTACATGGGCCGGGCGGTCATCGCAGACGGCGCCGCCACGGTCGTGGCCAGCACCTTCGGCGGCTCCCCGACCACCACCTACGCCGAGAACATCGGCGTGATGGCCGCCACCCGCGTCTACTCCACGGCCGCCTACTACATCGCCGCCGTCATCGCGATCCTGTTCGGCCTCTGCCCGAAGTTCGGCGCGCTGGTCGCGGCCACGCCGGGCGGTGTGCTCGGCGGCATCACCGTCATCCTGTACGGCATGATCGGCCTGCTCGGCGCGAAGATCTGGATCGAGAACCGGGTCGACTTCGCGGACCCCGTCAACCTCGTCCCGATCGGGGCGGGAATCATCCTCGCGATCGGCCCGGTCAAGCATATGATCAGCTCGGACTTCACGCTGGAGGGCATCGCCCTCGGCACCATCGTGGTGGTGGTGGGTTACCACCTGCTCCGGGTCATCTCCGGACGGGGCGGCGCCGGTCCGGCAGAGGTGTCCGAGCCGCAACGAGAGGTCACCGGGTGAAACCACCCCCCTTCGAATACCACGCCCCCCGTTCCCTCGGCGAGGCGCTCGACGCCCTCGCCGGGGCCGGGGAGCACGGCAAGGTGCTCGCCGGGGGGCAGAGCCTGATCCCGCTGCTGAACATGCGGCTGGTCGCCCCCGCGCACCTGGTAGACATCAACCGGCTGGCCGAACTGGCGACCGTCGATGTCGAGCCGGGCGGTGTCAGGGTCGGCGCCCTGGCCAGGCACGCCCAGGTGGAACGCTCCGAGGAGGTCGCCGCGGCGCAGCCGCTGCTGCGCCAGGCGCTCCGGCTGGTGGCCCACCCGGTGATCCGCAACCGGGGCACCGTGGTCGGCAGCCTGGCCCACGCCGACCCCGCCGCCGAACTGCCGGCCGTCCTCGCCCTGCTCAAGGGATCGGTACGGCTGGCCCGGCCGGACGCCGTCAGGGACGTGGCGGCCGAGGACTTCTTCACCGGCCCCCTGGAGTCGGCGATGAATCCGGGGGAACTGGCCGTCTCCGCGTTCTTCCCCGCCCCGCCCCCGCGCTCGGGCACCGCGTTCCGTGAGGTCGCCCGGCGGCACGGCGACTACGCCCTGGCCGGGATCGCGGCACTGGTCGCACTGGACGACGATCTGAGGATCACCTCGGCCACGGTGGCCTGCGTGAGCCTCGGCCCCGTCCCGGTGCTCGTCGACGTCACCGCGGCCGTCGGCCACCGGCCGCCGGACTCGGCGGACTGGGCCTCGGCGGCCCGCGCCGTGCAGGACCGGATCGAGCCGGAGGCAGACATCCACGCGACCGCCGCCTACCGGCGGCATCTCGCCGGAGTGCTCACCGAGCAGGCACTCCGTGACGCCGCCAGGGAGGCCGTAGGTGCATGAGATCACGCTGACCGTCAACGGGGTGGTCAGGCAGGCCTCGGTCCCGGCGCGGCGGCTGCTGTCCGACTGCCTGCGGCACGACCTCGGCCTGACCGGCACGCACGTCGGATGCGAGCACGGGGTCTGCGGATGCTGCACGGTGCTGCTGGACGGCGAGCCGGTCCGCTCCTGCCTGACGTTCGCGGTCACCGTGGACGGGCGCGACATCACCACGGTGGAGGGGCTCGCCGACCGGGACGGCACGCTCTCGCCGGTGCAGCGGGCCTTCGCCGAGTGCCACGGCCTGCAGTGCGGCTTCTGCACGCCTGGCTTCCTGTGCACGGTGACCGCGCTGCTGCGGGACAATCCGGCGCCGAGCGACGAGGAGGTACTGGAGGGCATCTCCGGCAACCTGTGCCGGTGCACGGGCTACCAGAACATCGTCAAGTCCGTCCACCGCGCGGCCGAGATCATGGCGGAGGAACCTTGAGCGGGCGCGGGAGATTCCCGGGCGGTCCCGGAGGATCCGCGGGCGGGCGAGGCAGGAGACACGTCCCGGTGAGGCGATCATGACCACGAAACTGTTCGGCGAGCCGGTCCAACGGCGCGAGGACCCCCGGTTGCTGACCGGGCGCGGCCTCTACCTCGACGACCTGGCGCCGGGGGCGCTGCAGGCGGCGTTCGTCCGCTCCCCGCACGCCCACGCCCGGATCCGCGACATCGACGTCTCGGCCGCCATCGAGGTCGACGGGCTGGTGGCGATCTACACCTGGGAGGACCTGCCGGGCGCGCTCGCCGAGCCGCTGCCGCTGCTCATCCCGCATCCGGCGCTGACCCACGGCCGCACCGCGTACCCGCTGGCCCGCGAGATCGTCAGGCACGTCGGCGAGCCCGTGGTGATGGTCGTCGCCCGCGACCGCTACCTCGCCGAGGACGCCTGCGCGCTCATCGAGGTCGACTACGAGATCCTCAAGCCGGTGGTCGGGGTGGAGGAGGCCGCGCAGTCCGCCCAGCTCGTGCACGCCGACGTGCCGGGCAACGTCGGCGCGCACCTGGTCCAGGAGGTGCCTTCGGCCGCCGGGCTCGGCGCGCGCGAGGCCATCGACGCCGCGCCGCACACGCTGGCCTTCCGGCTCGACATCGAGCGCAGCGCGTCCATGCCGCTGGAGGGGCGCGGCGTGCACGCCCGCTGGGACGCCGACGACCGCTCGCTGCGCGTCCACTCCAGCACCCAGACCTCCACCAGCGTCCGGATGGCCATCGCGGCCAAGCTCGGCCTGCCGCTGCCGAAGGTCGAGGTGGTCGCCCCGGATGTGGGCGGCGGTTTCGGGGTGAAGATCGTGCACCCGTGGCCGGAGGAGATCCTGGTCCCGTGGGCGGCGATCACGCTCGGCCAGGAGGTCAAGTGGACCGAGGACCGGCGCGAGCACTTCGTCTCCTCCGCGCACGAGCGCGCCCAGGTGCAGTCGGTCCGGGTCGGTTTCGACGACGAGGGCAGGATTCTGGGCCTGGACGTCGAGATCCTGCACGACCACGGCGCCTACACGCCGTACGGGATCATCGTGCCGATCATCACCTCCACCCAGCTTCTCGGCCCGTACCGGATCGGCGCCTACCGGGTCGAGTTCTCCTCGATCTACACCAACACCGTGCAGGTCACCCCGTACCGGGGGGCGGGCCGCCCGCAGGCGGTCTTCTGCATGGAGCGGACCATGGACCACATCGCCGAGCACCTGGGGGCCGACCGCGCCGCGGTGCGCGCGGCCAACTTCATCCAGCCCGACGAGTTCCCCTACGACCAGGGGCTGATCTTCCAGGACGGCCGGCCGCTGATCTACGACAGCGGTGACTACCCCGAGTCGCTGCGGCTGCTCAAGGAGCTGATCGGCTGGGACGACTTCCCCGGGCTGAAGGCCCGCGCCGCCGCCGAGGGACGCGCGATCGGGATCGGGATCGGCTGCTACGTCGAGGGCACCGGCGTCGGCCCATACGAGGGCGGGCACGTCCAGGTCACCTCCGACGGCCGGGTGCACGTCTCCACCGGGCTCACCTCCCAGGGCCAGGGCCACGAGACGGTGTTCGCCCAGATCGCCGCGGCCGAGCTGGGCGTACCGCTGGAACGGGTCTCGGTGGTCACCGGCGACACCCGCAGGTTCGGCTACGCGGTCGGCACCTTCGCCTCGCGGGCCGCGGTGATGAGCGGCAACGCGATCGCCCTGGCCTGCAGGAAGGTCAGGGAGAAGGCGCTGCGGATCGCCGCCGAGGCGCTGGAGGCCGACCCCCGCGACCTGGAGATCGTCGACGGGGAGGTGCGGGTGGTCGGCGCCCCCGGCAGCGCGATCCCGCTGGCGACGGTGGCGGTGCTGTCCAACCCGCTGCGCTACGCCTTCGACGCCGAGGCGGCCAGGGCGACCCAGTTCGCGGGCGCCTCGTCCTTCGACCGGCCGCCGGTGGCCGAGGGGGAGGAGCCGGGCCTTGAGGGGCGCGACTACTACTCGCCGATCCGCTCGACCTTCGCCTCCGGCATGCACGCGGCGATCGTGGAGACCGACCCGCTGACCGCCGAGATCCGCATCCTGCGCTACGCGGTCGTGCACGACTGCGGCAACCTGATCAATCCGATGATCGTCGAGGGGCAGATCCACGGCGGGGTCGCCCAGGGCGTCGGCGGCGCGCTGTACGAGAAGATGGTCTACGACGGCCACGGCCAGCTGCTGAACGCCTCGTTCATGGACTTCCTGATGCCGTACGCCACCGAGGTGCCCCTCGTCGAGACCGCTCACCTGGAGACCCCGTCACCGCTCAACCCCCTGGGCATCAAGGGGGCGGGGGAGGCGGGGGTCATCCCGGTCTCGGCGGTGATCGCCTCGGCGATCGAGGACGCGGAGGGGATCAGGATCGACAAGATGCCGATCTCGCCCTCGGAGCTGTTCGACCTGCGCCGCGCGGCCCCCGGGCGGTCCACAGCCGGAACCTGACCTTTCGGGTGATCGGCCCCCGCAGGGCCGCGCGACGAGCGCGTCGTCGCCTTCGCCCTGCCCACCCTCTCCGGCAACCGCCTGATCTTCCCGCCCCGCCCCTCCCCGACCTCCGACGCCGGTCCCCGACGTGAAGGACAGCGGGGCGCGGCTGCGGTCAGTGGACGCGGGTCTGTTCGGCGTGGTAGCCGCCGCCGGGCCAGACCCAGTCCCCGGACAGGGTGTCGCCGTCGGGGCTGAACCGGGCGCGGTAGTAGGCGGGTGAGCCTTTCCCGCCGCTCCAGATGGTGAGCGTGTCGCCGTTGAGCTCGTAGACGTAGTCGAGGGTCTCGCCCTGGCTGCCGTAGAACCGGGAGGTGATGTCCTCGCTGGGTTCCTCGGCGCCGAACGGCCTTTCCCGGCCGATGATCTCGATGCCGGTGATGTGCTGGCCGGCCTGCCGAAGGTCGACCTCCTGCTTGAGGAAGTGACGGCCTGCCAGCCAGGAGTAGGTGACCTGGCCGGTGGCCTCGCCGCTCACCTTCCAGGTGCCGACGAGCCGGTCGAGTTCGGCCAGCGCGGTGTCCTGCCTGTTCGACATGGGGTCCTCTCTCGTACGCTTCGATGCTGCTGCCGGGTTTAGCTGTATGACGGCACAGCGCCGGAAAAGGAATCGGTGCCCGGCTCAGCCGTGCAGGAATTCCACGCGGCCGCGTCGTAGCCGCGGACCTCACCGGCCAGGGGCACCTCGCGCCGCTGGAATCCCACGTTCACGGCAGGACCAGGGGCAGGCCGAACGCGGCGAAGTGGCGTGGTGCGAACGACGTGATCGCGGTGATCCGGCCGCCGTCGATCCGCAGCACATCCAGCACCTGGCCGCGGAACCGCCCGGTCAGGTCCTTGGTCTCGGGTGCGCGGGAGTGTTCGGCATAGTGCGCGACCGCGGGTTGGAGATTCGCGCCGGTGACCACGCAGTGCCAGCGCCCGTGATACCACTCCGAGCCGGAGTCGAAGACCTGTCCGGTGAGGGTCAGCAGCGCGTCCCGCCCGACCAGCCACGCCGGGTGTGGCGGCATCGTCATCCGTACGTCCTCGGCGAGCAACCCGGTGAGCATGTCCAGGTCGGCCTGCTGATGCGCCTGGACGTAACGTCGCAACAGCGCGCGCTCGTCCGTACTCGGCTCGGCCGAAGGCGCCCAGTCCTCGCGCCGCTGGGGCAGGTGCTGTCTCAGTGTCGCTCGCGCCCGCTGCAACGTGCTCTTCACCGACGCCACGCTGGTGTCCAGCAGCGCGGCCGTCTCGGTGGCGGGCCAGCCCAGCACATCCCTGGTGATCAACACGGCTCGCTGCCGGGCGGGGAGATGCTGGATCGCCACCAGGAAGGCGAGCTCGATCGTCTCCCGCGCGACCGCCACCGCCTCCGGTCCTTCGGCCCCGTCGACGGCCGGCTCCAGCAGCCGATCCGGGACCGGCTGCAACCACGACACATCAGCGGGCGGCTGCACCGGCGTACCCGACTCCACCAGCGGTGGAACCCGGTACGGCGCGGCCCGCCGCTTGTTCCGGTCGATCAGGTCCAGGCACGCGTTCGTCGCGATCCTGTACAGCCAGGCCCGGAACGTCGACCGCCCCTCATAGGTCTCCCGGCGGCGCCATGCCCGCAGGAACGTCTCCTGAACGATGTCCTCCGCGTCGTCGTAGGAGCCCAGCATCCGGTAGCAGTGCACTCGCAACTCCCACCGCAAAGGCTCGACGAGCGCTCCGAACGCCCCCTTGTCGCCGGCCGACGCGGCGCCCACCATGGCCGCGTCCTCCGCCGAACCGCCACCATCTTGCTCCTCGACCACGACTACCGCCCCCTGCGCCAACACATGTTGACGACGATAGGACGACCACCACCACCACCGGAAGGAATCGGATCGCCTGCGGCCCTCGGGATCCTGTCCTCCGGCCGTTCCACGAGACTGCCGCCCACACCACAACCGGCACCGGGATCGTCGAGGACCGGATCCACGATGGGTGAGCTCTCAGCGTCGTCCCCTCTCAGGCGGTACGCAGGCCGCCGACGTCGTACAGCAGCACGTCGTTACCGGTGGCCACCGCCAGGACGGACCCGTTGGCGCTGAAGGTCACGGTGTGGACCTGGCCGGTCTCCAGGGGTTGCCGGAGCCGCCGCCGGGTGGCGACGTCCCACAGCAGGACGCCGTCCCGGTCGGTTCCGGCGGCGAGAACGGTCCCGTCGGGGCTGCACGCCATGCTGTTGATCGTCGAACCGGCCCCCTTGAACGTCGTTCCCTTCGGTTTGCGGGATGCCACGTCCCAGACCCGCACCACCTTGTCGTACCCCGCGCTCGCCAGGGTCTCGCCGTCGAGGAACACGACGGCGTTGACATCGTCCCTGTGCCCGGTCAACGGTCCGCCGGCCGCTCTGGAGCCGGAGGTGCGCCACAGCCGTACGGTGTCGTCCCACCCGGCGGTGGCCAGCAGGCGCCCGTCGGGGCTGAACGCCGCGTTCCTGACCAGTTCGGTGTGGCGCATGGAGGCGCCCGACTGCTTGCGGTCGGAGGTTCGCCAGAGCCGGACCCACTCGTACCCGCTGCCGGTGACGAACTGCTCACCGTCCGGGCTGAACCCCACGAAGACGGAGCCGATCACGGACTTCGACACGCGACGCCTGGACGCGACGTCCCACACGTGCGTCTCGGTGTCGGTCACCCCGCCGACACTGATCAGGGTCCGGCCGTCCGGGCTCAGCGCCACGCCCTCGACGTAGGACGTGCGGTCGTCGAGTTCCGCGACCATCTTCCCGGTGGGGACCTCCCACAGGCGGACCTTGCCGTCCCAGCACCCGGCGGCCACCAGGCGGCCGTCGGCGGAGACCGCGAGGCCCTGCACCGTGTTGCCGTTCTCGAGCACCAGCGGCCTGTCCGGGCCGGGCGGGATCAGCCCGGACGGGCTCGGGGAGGCCGTCGGCCCGTTCGTGGGCGAGGTCGTCGGGGTGGCCGAGGACGACGGTGGGATGATCGCGGCCTTCGGGCTCGCCCCGGGCGAAGTCGTGGTCGAACCGGCCGCCGCCCTCAGGTAGCGGGGAACCAGCACCGCGGCCCCCGCCGCCGCGCAGGTGGCCAGCGCGGCTCCTCCGCCGATCAGGAAGCTCCGGCGGGGCAGCCCACGGGAGGGGGACGCCGTCGGCCCGCCGGAGGGGCCGGTGGGGAGTGTCGTCCGAGGCGGGCCGCCGGCCGGCGGTGCCGAGCCGGGTCGCTCCCGGGTGAGCGGCAGGTCCGGAGAGGGGGCCGGGGTCGGTGGAGACGGCTGCGCCATCCGCCTCATGGCCGTCGTCAGCAGGTCACCGGTGGGGGCCGCCGCCCCGTCGCCGGTGATGAGACCAAGCAGGACCTCCTCGGCCGTGGGTCGGTGCTCGGCCGCCTTGGCCAGGCACCGGCCGGAGATCTGCCGCAGGCCGTCCGGCAGGCCGGTGAGGTCGCACTCCTGGTGGAGGATCCGGTACACCAGGGCCGCGAGGGCGACATCATGGCCGAACGGGGTCCTGCCCGTCCCGGCGAACAGGATGGTGCCGGCCCAGCTGAACATGTCGGAGGGCGGGCCCACCGAATCCCCGGAGAGCTGCTCGGGCGACATGTACGGCGGGGTGCCGATCAGGCTGACGGACGTGGTGGCCAGGTTCGTGCTGCGCGCGATGCCGAAGTCGACCACCCGTGGCCCGTCCGGACCGAGCAGCACGTTGGCGGGTTTGAAATCGCGGTGGACGATCCCCGCGTGGTGGATCGCCGCCAGCGCGGTGGCCGTACCGACCGCGAGCCGTGCCAGGTCATGCGGGTCGAGCGGCCCGCGTGAGCCGACCCGCTGCTCCAGCGACTCCCCTTCGATGAACTCGCTCACCACGTACGGCTGATCGTCGGCCGTACCGACGTCCAGGATGCGTGCCGTGCAGAAGTGGGGCACCTGGCGGGCCGCTTCCACCTCGCGGAGGAACCGTTTGTGGGTCTTCGGGTCACCGGCGACGTGGCCGTGCAGGACCTTGACGGCGACCCGTGTCCCCGAAGGGGACTCACCGAGGTACACGGATCCCTGGCCGCCCTTCCCCAGGCATCCGAGCAGCCGGTACTTCCCCAGCCGAGCCGGTTCGCCGGGGCGCAACGGGCGCGGTTCCGACACGTGTGCCTCCCGGCGTCTTGTGATCTTGAGATCGGCGCGGCGCGGCGGATGGCGACCGCGGGGCTGCCCGACTCGATCATGCCCCAGGATAGGCACTTTCGGCGTGGATTCCGTCCCTGCGTCCCTCCGGCCCGGGAGCGACGCCGGGTAGGGCGGACCAGGTGGGCCCGACGGTCGTCCCGGCATGTGCGATCGGACCATCGAGGCCGATATGGCCCCCTTCCCGAATTGGTTTTCGAAGGCTGTCAGGGCTGGATCGCGCCTGGGCTCTCACTCCCCAGGCGGCTCAGTGCCTGCATGGCCTCGCGCTCTATACGTGAGAGATCGCAGAGGACGGTGCCCGCCTGTACGAGATACCGCGCGTCGTCTGATTCACCGGCTTCTGCGATCAGTGCTGCGGCTTCCGTCCACAGGGTGGCCGCCTCGGTGTACAGCGTGTGACCGGTGCGCAGGTGACCGCTGTCGAGCAGTTGGATGCATTCGGCGAGGAAGTCGCGGTAGAGATTACGGAACAGGGCGCCGCCGGTGCCGGCCTTCTCCATCAGGAGGGCGGCCTGCGGCAGGTCCCGCCTCGGGTTGTCGGTGCGTTGGTGCCAGGTGCGTACCAGCCTCCCGGCCTTCTCGATGCCACGGTGACC
This sequence comes from Streptosporangium amethystogenes subsp. fukuiense, assembly GCF_042665875.1. Classification (NCBI taxonomy): domain Bacteria; kingdom Bacillati; phylum Actinomycetota; class Actinomycetes; order Streptosporangiales; family Streptosporangiaceae; genus Streptosporangium; species Streptosporangium amethystogenes. Next base: position 437,618 of record NZ_JBHTEE010000001.1, read on the forward strand.
CAGGTTGGCGATGGGCGGGTTGAGGAAGGCGTCGGCGCAGGCGGTGATGGCGGGGATGATCTGACCCTGTGGGGAGGGCGGGTTCCTCGGAGCGGTGAGGGTGAAGGACCGGTGCCTGGCGGTCATCGGGCCGCGCGCGGCCCTGGCCTGGGCGAGGCTGGTCAGGCTGGTGGATACCGCTCCGCCTTGCTGGTCGGTGTCCACCAGGTAGGCGTCGTGGTCGTCGTAGCCGTACATGGCGACGACATGACCGCCGAAGTGCACCTTCGACCCGAAGTAGTCCAGGTGGTAGCTGTCGAGCTGCAGTCCGACGGGGTGGCCGGCGTCGATCGGGGCCACCACGTTCTGCCATGCCCTGCGGGGGGAGGTGGTCTCCTGGACCAGGAGTTCCAGCCCGAGTCCGGCGGCCAGGTTTCTGGTGAGCTCGAAAGGCTTGACCCGTCCCCCGAGGAAGGGGAAGCCCATGCTCTTGCTGTCCCAGTAGACGAAGGACAGGCCGGAGCCGAGGCCGAAGAGCATGGGCTCGGACAGATCGAGTCCTTCGTGCCGCAGCAGCGCTCCCAGAGCTGTCGTTTCGCAGTGCCGCATACCGCGGGTATCCATGTCTGTGACCGTGGTCATGCCATGCTCTCCTGGACGGGGATGACCGGCCGGGCGGGCGAAGCGCCCGATGCTGAGAAGTTCGTCTTGCACGCCATCATGCTGGACTCTCCCACGGTGGGAGAGTCCAATCCTCTTCGCCGCCCTCATAGGCCGGGTCACGCAGCGGGCGAAGTCCCCGGCCGGGCCCGCCGGCGGTCCAGGAAGTCGGTGTGCCGGCCCTCGGGCAGCACGCAGGCGAACACCGGGCGGTCGGCGGGCGGTCAGCGGCGGGCGGAGCGGCGTGGTTTGGGAGGGGCGGCGTCGGGGGCCAGTTCGGTGACGAGCCGGCAGGTGTCGTGCACCGGGTCCAGGCTGTCGGCCTGGACGGCAAGCCTCCTGAGCAGCTCGCGGAAGACCGAGCGGTCCGCCTCCTCCAGCGGGGCCAGGACGTGGTCCTCGGCGTGTTCGAGCCGGGTCTGCGCGTCGGCCCAGGTCGCCCTGCCGTGCTCGGTGGCGACGACGCGCTTGTTGCGCCGGTCGGCGGGGTCCGGGCGGCGTTCGACCAGGCCGGCCTGCTCCAGGTCGTCCAGCAGGTAGGTCATGACCGTCTTGTCGATGCCCAGGCGTTGCGCCAGCGCTCCCTGGCCGCCGGGGAGTTCCTGGGCGGCCGCGGCGAGCACCTGGTAGCCCCTGGGCCCGCCGGGCAGGTGGCCGAACAGCGCGTCCACCGTCCTGATGTAGGCGCGGAAGACCACCCCGAGGGTCCAGCCCAGGTCGCTGTCCAGGGCGTCCGAGGTCTCCGTGCCGGGACGTTGGGGTGCGGGCATGCCGCCAGATTATCAGTACTAAAGGTGAAAAAGACCTTCTGTTTGACAATCTATCTGCTTTAAATACGATCTGTCATGCCATAAGTGCCGAGCATCTGACATGACATTCCAAGGAGAGACATGGCCGACTACGGGCACGAGCTGCTGTTCGGAACCTTCCTGACGCCGGTCGCCGAGCAGGCTCAGCGGGTCGTCGCGCTCGCCCGGCTCACCGAGCAGGTCGGCCTGGATCTGGTGACCGTGCAGGACCATCCGTACCAGGCGCGGTTCCTCGACACCTGGACGCTGCTGTCGGTCATCGCGGCGAGCACCTCGACGGTGCGGGTGTCGCCGAACGTGGCGAACCTGCCGCTCCGCCCGCCGGCGGTGCTGGCCCGCAGCGTCGCGACCCTGGACATCCTGAGCGGCGGCCGGGTCGAGCTCGGGCTCGGGGCGGGTGCCTTCTGGGAGGCCATCGCCGCCGTCGGCGGCCCCCGGCTGAACGCCGCCCAGGGGGTCGACGCCCTGGCGGAGGGCATCGAGGTCATCCGGGCCGTCTGGGCGACCGGTGGCGGGTCGGTCCGCCTCGACGGCCGGTACCACCGCGTCTGGGGAGCACACCCGGGTCCGGCGCCCGCCCACGACGTCGGCATCTGGCTGGGGGCCTACAAGAGGCGGATGCTCGGCCTGACCGGGCGGCTCGCGGACGGCTGGCTGCCCAGCAGCGCCTACGCCGCCCCGGACGCGCTCCCGGCGATGAACGCCGCCGTCGACGAGGCCGCGACCGGTGCGGGACGCTCACCCGGTGACGTCCGGCGCCTGTACAACATCTCCGGCGCCTTCACCCGCTCGGGACGCGACTTCCTGCGGGGGCCGGCGGAGGTCTGGGCCGAGCAGCTCGCCGAGCTCACCCTCACCCAGGGGATGAGCGCCTACATCCTGGCCAGTGACGACCCCGACGACATCCGGCGTTTCGCCGCCGAGGTCGTTCCCGGCGTCCGCGAACTGGTCGCGGCCGAGCGCGGCGGTTCGGGGCCGTCCGCCGCCGAGGTACGCGGTACGTCGGCGGCCGTCATCCCGCCCGCCCAGGTCAGGGGAGTGGTGCCCGCCCTGGGAGTCACCCCCACCCCGGACGACGGCGTACGGCTCGCCGACGTCCAGGTCTGGGACGAGAGCACCCGCCCGACCGGGCCCGATCCCGACCCGGACCGCGTCTACACCTCTCGGCAGCGGGCGGCCGGACAGCACCTCGTCGACATCCACGATCACCTTCGCAAGGAGCTCACCGAGATCCGCGGGCTCGTCGACCAGGTCACCACCGGTGCCATGGACCCCGGCGCCGCGCGCTCGCACATCAACACGATGACGATGCGCCAGAACAACTGGACCGTCGGCACGTACTGCGAGTCCTACTGCCGCCTCGTCACGACCCATCACACCCTGGAGGACCAGAGCCTCTTCCCGCATCTGCGCCGTTCGGACCCCAGGCTCGCGCCCGTCGTCGACCGCCTCCAGCAGGAGCACCACGCCATCCACGAGGTCCTCGAAGGCGTCGACCGGGCACTGGTCGCCTTCGTCGGCCGGCCGGACGGCCACAGGGAACTGCGGGCGGCCATGGACCTGCTCACCGACACGCTCCTGTCCCACCTGTCGTACGAGGAGAGGGAACTGGTCGAGCCGCTCGCCAGGCTGGGCCTGCACTGAACGCCCCGCGACGGGGCTCTCCCGGCGACCGGCGACCGGTGGTGAAGCGGGAGGCCCGACCCGTGAGAGGCGGGCCGGGGTGTCTCAGGACACCTCGGCGACCAGGCGCTTGCGGAAGACCCAGTACGACCACGCCTGGTAGCCGAGTACGAACGGCAGCGCGATCAGGCCGATCCAGGTGAGCATGCCCAGCGTGTACGGGCCGGAGGCGGCCTCGGCGACGGTGAGGCCGGGGAGCGGGGCGGGCCACAGGGCGCCGAACAGGGCGGCGCCGCCCAGTGCGATGGACGAGGCGGTGGCGGCGAACGCCCAGCCGTCCCGGCCGCGCCAGGTCAGCGCGATCCCCGCGGCCAGAGCCGCCATCGAGGCGAGCGCGCCCGCCCAGAGCCACGGAGCCGCCGACCAGCCGGCGGCCACCGCCTCGGTGACGGGGATGTTCGGCAGTGCCACCACCGCGGTGGGCAGCGCCACCGCGGCGGCGATCATCGCGGCGTGCCGGGCACGGGAGCGCACCGGCCCCGAGGTCTTGAGCGCGACGAACACCGCTCCGTGCAGCACGCACAGCGAGAGGGAGAGCGCCCCGCCGACCAGCGCGGCCACCGCGCTGTTCCGCAGCAGATCGGCGAAGACGGCGCCCCACAGGAACGCGGGCAGCGCGCTGCCGACCAGCACGCCCAGATCGCACCAGACGCGGTCGGAGGCGTGCTGGACCTTGCCGCGCCACTCCAGGCCGACGCCGCGCACGATCAACCCGACGAGGATCAGCGTGATCGGCAGGTAGAACTCGCTGAGCAGCCCGGCGTACCAGGCGGGGAAGGCGGCGAACATGGCGCCGACCGCGGTGATCAGCCAGACCTCGTTGCCGTCCCAGACCGGGCCGATCGTGCCCAGGACCTGCTTGCGCTCGGCCTCGTTCCTGGCCAGTGCCGGTGCCAGCATGCCCACGCCGAAGTCGAAGCCCTCCAGCACGAAGTAGCCGATCCACAGGAACGCGATGAGTACGAACCAGAAGGTGGTGAGTTCCATGATCGTCGCTTTCAGTACATCAGCGTCGGCTGGAGCCGGACGTCCGCGGTCTGGTCGTCGCGAGAGGGCGGGATGAGGGGCACGGCGGGAGCGGCGGGCTGGGGGCCCGCCTTGACGTGGCGGATGATCAGTACGGCCTCGGCCACCGCGAACACGCCGTAGACCAGGGTGAAGACCGCAAGTGAGATGGCCACCTCGGTCAGGCTGACGCCCGGCGAGACGCTCGCGGCCGTGAGCAGCTCACCCTGGACGGTCCACGGCTGGCGGCCGATCTCGGAGAGCAGCCAGCCCGAGATCATCGCGATGGTCGGCAGCGGCAGCGCCAGCAGGGCGGCCCTGGCGAACCAGGTCGGGAGCTCCTGCTGCGGGCGGCCGCCGCCGCGGCGCCTTCGGGTCAGCCAGAGACCGAGAACCGACAGGCCCACCGTGGCCATCCCGAAGACGATCATCACGCGGAAGGACCAGAAGACCACCGGCAGGTTGGGCAGGTAGTCGGCCGGGCCGAACTGCTCGGTGAACCGGGTCTGTATGTCCGCCGTGCCCTGGACGACCGCGTTCGGGTCGTTGGTGGACAGGAAGCTGAGCAGTTTGGGGATCTCCACGCCCGGCACCGGGGAGAACGCCGCGCCGGCCGTGTCGTGGGTGAGCCCCTCGGCGGCGGCCAGCTTCATCGGCTGCTGCTCGTACAGCAGCTTGGCGGACATGTCCCCGCTGACCGCGACCACCGCGCCGGCGATCGCCGTCATGGCCAGCGCGGCTCGGATCGGGGTCCGCCAGATGCTCGGGGTGTTCCGCCGCGCCGTGGCGGCGCGCCGCTCCTTCAGGACCTGGTAGCCGCAGATCGCCAGCACGAAACCGCCTCCGACCACGAAGGCCGCCCCCACCACGTGGGGCACCTGCGCGAGGGCGGCGGAGTTGGTGAGCACCGCCCACAGGTCGGTCATCCGGGCCTTGCCGTCGATCACCTCATAGCCGACAGGGTGCTTCATCCAGGCGTTGGCGGCGAGGATGAAGTAGGCGGACACGGTGGAGCCGATGACCGCGATCCAGATGGTGGCCAGGTGGATGCGTTTGGGGAGCTTGTCCCAGCCGAAGATCCACAGGCCGATGAAGGTGGACTCCAGGAAGAACGCGAGCAGTGCCTCCAGCGCCAGCGGGGCGCCGAAGACGTCGCCGACGAAGATCGAGTACTCGCTCCAGTTCATGCCGAACTGGAACTCCTGCACGATGCCGGTCACCACGCCCATCGCGAAGTTGATCAGGAAGATCTTCCCGAAGAACTTCGTCAGCCGCAGGTAGTGCTCCTTGCCCGTGCGGTGCCACGCGGTCTGCAGGCCGGCCACGAAGACGCCGAGGCCGATGGTCAGGGGCACGAACAGAAAGTGGTACACGGTGGTCACCCCGAACTGCCACCGGGCCAGGTCTAGTGCGTCCATCTTTCCTTCGCGTTCCCCTCGCGGGCTGTTGCTCTACGGCTTGTAGTTCTATCTCTAGTAGTACTACAAGCTGTAGAGCAAAAGGTGGGAGGGGCGCCGCGAGCTGGTGCGATCTTTGTCACATGGTCCGGTGCGAGACCGCACTTCTCAGCCGGACCGAGACCGTCCTTCGGCTCGCGACGCCGGCTCTCCTCCGGCCGTGGGGAATACCTCCACGCATGTCCCGTCACATGGGACGTATCCCCGCTGCCCGCCATCCCCCCGGAGGCGTGACTTCATGGTGGGGCGGGTGGCGCCCCCGGGGCATCCACCTACGGAGTGATTTCGAGGTACGTCGCGCGGGCGACATCGCGAGTCTCGCGCGCCGGATTCACGGCCCTCGCCGTGTGAAACGGGCGCGCCCGTGCCCCCCGGATTCGGTGACGGCCGCGGCGGGACGGCGGCCGGAAAGCCGGTCGAGGTGCCCGGCCGGGGCTAGCGGGTCGCCGCCTTCGAGGTCGCCGCCTTCAGGTACGCGTCGAGGTTGCCGAGTTCGAACCCCCGGCGCCTGATCTTGGCGACCAGGATCTCGAAGTCACGGGCGAGGTTCGGACGGAAGTGCAGCAGCAGCACATCGCCGGGGCGGAGCTTCTTGTCGGGCACCTGGTAGGCGATCTTCCCGCCGGGCTGCACGGTCGCGGTCCAGAGCAGGAGCGCGTCGATGCCACAGGCCTTGGCGGCCCTGCGGGTCAGGGTGTTGTGGTTGCCGAACGGGGGGCGGAACAGGGTGGGTGCGGTGCCGGTGTGCCTGCGGATCAGTGTGGAGGTGCCGCAGATCTCGGCCTTCTGTCCCTCGTAGCCGAGTGCGGGCAGGTTCGGGTGCGTCAGTGTGTGGTTCTCGATCGTCGCCCCCGCGTCACGCAGGTCGCGTACGTACCTCCACTTGCCCGCGCCCAGGAATCTGCCGCCCTGGGCGGTCGGATCGGTCGCGCCCCTGGCCTCCACGGCGTCGCGGGTGACGAAGGCCGCCACGGGGATCCGCTGGTCACGGACCTGTGCCACGAAGCCGGGATCCTGCTCCCAGCCGTCGTCGATGGTCAGGAAGACGACTTTCCGCCTGGTGGGAATGGAGCTGATCACCGGAGGCAGGCCGTCATCGGGGCGGGGGATCACGCCCACCTCGCCGGGCCTGGGCATCGCGCCCGGTGGCCCTGCCGGTGTCCTCGCGGCCCGGCCGTTCCCGCCGGCGGGGGCCTTCCCCGCACCGGAGGAGGCGCCCGGCGCGGGGGCGGCACCCTCGTCGGCCCCGCCGTCCGGGCCTGTGGCGCACCCGGCGCTCACCGCCAGGGCCGTCGCCGCCGCCACCGCTCTTGTCGTCCAGTACGTCCCCGATGCCATGGGCGACCATCCTGCCAGCAGCCGGGAGTCTGATCGATCATGCCTCGCGAGGATGATCCGAGTGGCTATGTTCTTGTACTCCGGTGATCGCGGTATTCGGCGGGGTAGGGTCAGCACTACCACGATTAGGGGTGGAAGCGGGGGTTTGCGATCACGGCAGCCGCGCAATCCTGGGAAAGGCGTGATGTTCGGTTGACGTGGATATGTGGCGTCGCCGGCTGACGTTGTCATGTCGAGTGATCCGGCCCATCTGAGGAGAACCGTGACCAACTCCACCGCGATCGACGACGCGGATCCCCCCATCCCCCCTGAAAGCGCGGAACGGGGCAGTGATTTCGCCCGCCTGTCGCGCCGGATCACCCAGGCGGGGCTGCTGGACCGGCGCCCCGGTCACTACGCCGCACGGCTCGGCCTGGTGGCGGCGTCCTTCGTCGGCGGCTGGGCCGTCTTCTTCGCCGTCGGCGACTCGTGGTACCAGCTGCTGGTCGCCGCCTTCCTCGCGGTGGTGTTCGCGCAGATCGGCCTGGTCGCCCACGACCTGGCACACCGCCAGGTCTTCCGTTCACGCCGCTCCAGTGAGCTCGCCGGGCTGGTGGCGGGAAACCTCGCCATCGGCATGAGCTACGGCTGGTGGATGGACAAGCACACCCGCCACCACGCCAACCCCAACCACGAGGACCACGACCCCGACGTCGCCCCCGACTTCCTGATCTGGTCGCACGAGCAGGCCGCCGAGAGCAGGGGACTGCCCAGGCTCCTGGGCCGCCGGCAGGCGTTCCTGTTCTTCCCGCTGCTCACGCTGGAGGGGTTCAACCTCCACGTGTCCAGTGTCCGGGCCCTGACGCGCCCGACGACCAGGAACCGGGCCGCGGAGGCGTCGCTGCTGGCCGTGCACGCCGCCCTGTACCTGGGGGCGCTGTTCACCGTGCTGTCGCCGGGCAAGGCCGTGGCCTTCCTGCTGCTGCACCAGGCGATCTTCGGCGTCTACCTCGGCTGCACCTTCGCGCCCAACCACAAGGGGATGCCGATGCTCAGGGGCTCCGAGAAGCTCGACTTTCTCCGGCGCCAGGTGCTGACCTCGCGCAACGTGCGCGGCGGCAGGGTCCTCGACACCGTGCTCGGCGGGCTCAACTACCAGATCGAGCACCACCTCTTCCCCAGCATGCCGATGCCCAACCTGCGCCGCGCCCAGCCGATCGTCCAGGCCTACTGCCAGGAGCTGGGCGTCGACTACCTGGAGACCGGGATCGTCAGCTCGTACGCGCAGGCGCTGCGTCACCTGCACGACGTGGGCGCGTCCCTGCGAGCCGGCAGCCCCGCGCCCGGCTGACCCGGCCGGTCTCGTGCGCCAGGGCGGCAGCACTGACAACGAAGGGCCGCGCCGGCGGGCAGATGTTGCTGTTATCCGCCCGCCCCGAGATTGCCTAGGGTGCTGGTGTGAAGCTCGCAGGCAGTGCCGTGCTCGGCATCGACAGAGATCGTGTGTGGTCAGCGCTCCAGAACCCGGCCGTGCTCGTACGCACGATTCCGGGGTGCGAGCGCCTTGAGGAGACGGGCCCGGACACCTACCGGATGACCGTCACCGCGGGCGTGGCCTCCATCAAGGGCGTCTACCAGGGCGAGGTCGCCCTGTCGGAGCCCGAGGCTCCGGAACGGTTCGTGCTCAGGGCCCGCGGCCAGGGGGCCCCCGGCACCGTGGACGCCACGGTGCGGGTCCGTCTCAGCGAGGTCGAGGGCGGCACCCGGATCGACTACGACGCCGAGGCCGTGATCGGCGGCATGATCGGGGGTGTCGGCCAGCGCATGCTCGGCTCCGTCGCGAGGAAGACCGCGGGTGACTTCTTCTCCGCGGTGGAGAGCCATCTCGTCTCCGGCGTATCCGGTGTCTCCGGCGAGATCCCCGCCGCGACCGTACCCGCGGAGGTCGCCGCGTCCGCCGCACCGAAAGCACCGGTCGAGGTCGGCCCCGCGCACGTCTTCGAGCGCCCGGCGAAACAGCCCCGGGCCGGAGTCCCCGCCTGGTCGCTCCTCGCCGCGTTCGGCATGGGCGCGGGCATCGCGCTCGGCAGCGCGGTGATCGGCTGGGTGCTCGGCCGCACCGGCAGGAAGCGGTGACGTCGCTCACAAAAGGAGAAGGGTAAGCGCTTCCGCCGACGGCGTTGCCGGGGAGGGCCAATGTCCCTGCCAGCAGGAACATTCGAGGAGTCGATCATGCCCAGGTGAAGGATCTACGGTGTTCGGGTCAGCGCTTCGCGCGTTTGACCAGGCAAACTTACGCCTTTTAGGATCCTGGCGTACGTCTGCCACGACGGGTCACGGGGGAACATGGAGCCGCTGCTGATCCTGCACGCCGTGGCGGCGGCGATCGCTCCGGCGCTGGTGCGCCGCTTCGGCAGGGCCGCGTTCCTCATGCTCGCCGTGCCACCGGCCTGCGGGTTCGGCTACACGATCTGGGTCGCCCTGACCGGCATCCCCGTCGAGTCACACCACGACTGGGCGCCCGGCCTCGGCCTGGGACTGTCCTTCCGCGCCGACGCGCTGGCCCTGCTCATGATGGCCCTGGTCACGGGCGTGGGCGCGCTGGTCGTGCTGTACTGCTCGCGCTACTTCTCCGCCGACGCCGAGGGGCTGGGCCGGTTCGCCGGGGTGCTCGTCGCCTTCGCCGGGGCGATGCTCGGGCTGGTGGTCGCGGACGACCTGCTGCTGCTGTACGTGTTCTGGGAGCTGACCACGGTCTTCTCCTACCTGCTGATCGGCCACGACCCCGCCAGCAGGACCAGCCGCCGCGCCGCGATGCAGGCGCTGATCGTCACCACCTCCGGTGGCCTGGCGATGCTGGGTGGCATGATCATGCTCGGCGAGGCGGCGGGAACGTACCGCATCTCGCGGATCGTGCAGAGCCCGCCGTCCGGCGGCCTGGTGGCGGTGGCGGTGGTGCTGATCCTGGTCGGCGCGCTGTCGAAGTCGGCGGTCTTCCCGTTCAGCATGTGGCTGCCCGCCGCGATGGCCGCGCCGACCCCGGTCTCGGCCTACCTGCACGCCGCGGCGATGGTGAAGGCGGGAATCTACCTGCTCGCCCGCCTGGGACCGGCTTTCGGGGAGCTCGCCGCCTGGCGGTGGACCGCCGTACCCCTGGGCCTGCTCACCATGCTGCTCTGCGCCTGGCGGGCGCTGCGCGAGCACGACCTCAAGAAGCTGCTCGCCTACGGAACGGTGAGCCAGCTGGGTTTCCTGACGGTGCTGTTCGGCGCGGGCACCCGCGACACCGCGATCGCCGGGGTCGGCATGCTGCTCGCGCACGCGCTGTTCAAAGCCTCCCTCTTCCTGATCGTCGGCATCATCGACCACGCCACCGGCACCCGTGACCTGCGAGAGCTGAGCGGCCTGCGGCGTTCGGCGCCGTGGCTGGCCGCGATCGCCACCGGGGCCGCCGCCTCGATGGCGGGCATCCCGATGTTCCTGGGGTTCGTCGGCAAGGAGGCCGCCTTCGAGTCGCTGCTGACCGGACGGGGCATCGACACGGTGGTGCTCGCCGGAGTCGTCCTCGGGTCGGCGCTCACCGCCGGCTACAGCGCGCGTTTCCTGTGGGGCGCCTTCGCCGTCAAGCCCGGTGTCGAGCCGGTGCCCGTGCACTCCTTCGGTGCCGCGCTGTTCCTGCCGCCCGCGCTGCTCTCCGCGCTCGGCCTCGCCGTCGCCCCGCTCGCCGCACGCTACGGCGAGGCGATGCGGAGCTACACCGACACCTTCCCCGGGCCCGGCCACGGCACCCACCTCGCGCTGTGGAGCGGTGCCCCGGTGCCGCTGATGCTCTCGGCCGTCGCGCTGGCGGGTGGAGCGCTCCTCTTCCTGGCCAGGAGACCGCTGGCGCGGATCGGGGAGACCCTGCACGTGATCGACTCCGGCCGGGCCTACTGGGGCCTGGTCCGCGGGCTGGAACGTTTCTCCCTGCAGCTGACCGGCGTGGTCCAGCGCGGCTCGCTGCCCGACTACCTCATGATCGCATTCGTCCTGGTGGCGGCGGTGGGGGCCTTCTCGCTGCTGTACGGTCCCGGACCCGTCCTCCAGCTGGACGTGGTGGCCTGGGACCGCATCGAGCAGCCCGTCATCGGCGTGCTCGTCATCGCCGCGACGGCCATCGCGCTCAGGGTGCGCGCGCACATCGTGCTCGTGCTGCTGGCCGGCCTGACCGGGTACGGCACGGCGCTGCTCTTCCTCGTCCACGGCTCGCCCGACCTGGCGCTGACCCAGTTCCTCGTCGAGACGCTGAGCCTGGTCGTGTTCGTGCTGGTGCTGCGGAGGCTTCCGCTCGGGCCGAGGGAGGAGCGGGGGCGGCTGTCGTTCGGCGCGCGGCTCACCCTCGGCATCGTGAGCGGTGTCGTGGTGGCGGGGGCCGGCATGTTCGCGATGAACGCGCGGCAGGCGACACCGATCGGCACACTGATGGCCGAAGCGGCCAAGGAGGCCGGGGCCGCCAACATCGTCAGCGCGCTCCTGGTCGACATCCGGGCCTGGGACACCATGGGGGAGAGCTCCGTGCTCGTCGTGCTCACCCTTGGCATGACCGGCCTGATCTTCCTGCGCAGACGCTCGCACGCGCCGCAGCCGCCGTCGGAGAGAACCGGGGAGGAGCCCCGGACGTACTGGCTGGCGACCACCCTGCCGCAGGGGCAGCGGACGGTGGTCCTCGAGTTCGTGGCCCGGGTGACCTTCCACACCGTGATGCTGGTCTCGGTCTTCCTGCTGTTCACCGGGCACAGCGGGGTGGGCGGCGGGTTCGCCGGAGGCATCGTGGCCGGTCTCGCGCTGGTCCTGCGCTACCTCGCCGGAGGCAGGCACGAGCTGGCCGCCGCCGCGCCGGTCGCCCCCGGGGTGATGATCGGGCTGGGGCTCCTGCTGTCCACGCTCACCGCGCTGGTGGGGCTGCTGGGCGGCGCCGGAGTGCTGGACATGCTCTCCGCCGACCTGTACGTCCCGCTGGTCGGCAAGCTGCACCTGTCGACGGTGCTCCTGTTCGACCTCGGGGTCTACATCACGGTGATCGGCATGGTGCGGGACATCCTGCGCAGCCTGGGCGCCGAACTGGATCGGCAGATCGCCGAGGGGGAGGGCCGGTGACCGCGCCCGTGCTGCCGCTCCTGGTGGTCGCCGTGCTGGTGGCCGCGGGGGTCACGCTGCTGCTGGAGAGGAGCCTGGTCCGGCTGCTGGCCGGCGTCATCCTGCTCAGCAACGGGGTGAACCTGCTGATCCTCACCGTGGGCGGGCCACCGGGAGAACCGCCGATCCTGGGCGCCTCCGATCCGGAGCGGATGGCCGACCCGCTGCCGCAGGCCATGGTGCTCACCTCCATCGTCATCACGCTGGGCGTCACCGCCTTCCTGCTCGCCATGATCCATCGGTCCTGGCAGCTCACCGGTGCCGACGAGGTGCAGGACGACACCGAGGACCGCCAGGTGCGGCTGCGCGCCAGGCAGGGCGAGCTGAGCCAGGCCGTGCTCGACCGGCAGGCCGCCTACCAGCGGCTGGTCCGCGAGCAGCGCGCCGAGCTGGCCCGGCTGGAGGAGGAACACCACGAGTGGGAGCGCAGGGAGGCCGAGGAACTGGAGCAGCGGATCCTGGACGTGAACGTCGACCTGGGCCGCTGGCTGCAGGAGCACAAGAACGACGGTCTGTCCGCCGAGCGGCTCGCCGAGCGTTTCGCCGAGGCCCAGCAGGCGGAGGACGTCTCCAAGGAAAGCCGGGAGCAGCGCCTCCGTGAGGTGCGCGCCGAGTTCGCCCGCAGGCAGCGGGAGCAGGCGGCGCGCGAACGTGAGATCCGCAAACGGCTCCGCGCCCGCCAGCGCGACGCCCGCAGGCAGATGCGCGCCGCGATCCGGGAGGACCGGGCACGACAGGCCAGGGCGGAAGATCCCGAGCTGGAGGGGGAGGACTGATGGAGGCGCTGATCCCGGTGCCCGTGGTGCTGCCGCTGCTGGCCGTCGGTCTCAAGCTGGCCATCGGCCAGCGGCTGCGCAGGTTGCAGGCGCTCATCAGTGTGGGCACGCTGACGGTGGTGCTGCTCGTGTCGCTGGTCCTGCTGTTCGCGGCGGATCAGCAGGGGCCGCTGGTGGCCCGCGCCGGAGGCTGGGGCGCGCAGATCGGCATCGCGCTCGTCGCCGACCGGCTCTCCACGCTGATGCTGGCGGTCTCCTCCGCGGTGACGCTCTGCGTGATGATCTACTCGCTGTCCCAGTCCTGGGCCGACCAGGAGTACAAGGCCTCACTGTCGATCTTCCACCCGGCTTACCTGATCATGGTCGCCGGAGTGTCGGACGCCTTCCTGTCCGGCGACCTGTTCAACCTCTTCGTCGGGTTCGAGATGCTGCTCGGCGGCTCGTACGTGCTGCTGACCTTCGGCGGGACCGAGTCCCGCATCCGGGCGGGCGCCACCTACACGGTGATAGGACTGGCCTCGTCACTGCTGTTCCTGGTCGCGATCGCGGTGGCCTACGGCGCCACGGGCACCGTGTCGATGGCGCAGCTGGCCGAGCGGTTCTCGGTGCTGCCCCAGCACGTCAGGCTGCTGGTCGAGCTGACACTCCTGCTGGTCTTCGTGGTCAAAGCCGCGATCTTCCCGATGTCGGCGTGGCTGCCCGACTCGTATCCGACCGCGCCCGCCCCCGCGACGGCGCTCTTCGCCGGGCTGCTCACCAAGGTCGGCGTCTACTCGATCATCCGGCTGGAGGCGCTGCTGTTCCCCGGGGGCCCGGTGGGCGGCGTGCTGATGTGGGCGGCGCTGCTGACCATGCTCGTGGGGGTGCTCGGGGCGGTAGCTCAGACCGACATAAAACGGATGCTCTCCTTCACCCTGGTCAGCCATATCGGCTACATGGTGTTCGGAGTCGCCCTGTTCAGCGTCCAGGGCATGGCGGGTGCCATCTTCTACGTGGCCCACCACATCACCGTGCAGACGAGTCTGTTCCTGGTGACCGGCATGATCGAGCGCCGCACCGGCACCACCTCACTGGACGGTCTCGGCGGTCTGGCGAAACTGACACCCGTGATCGCGGTGCTCTTCTTCGTGCCCGCGATGAACCTGGCGGGCATCCCGCCGATGTCAGGCTTCCTGGGCAAGCTCGGGCTGATCCAGGCGGGAGTGGCGGACGGCGGTCCGATGGCCCTGACCCTGGTCGCCGGAGGGCTGGTGACCAGCCTGCTCACCCTGTACGCGGTGGCCACGACCTGGAACAAGGCGTTCTGGCGGGTGCCGCCCGAGGGAATGGTCACCGAGGGGGGCACCGTGCTGGAGACCCAGGAGGACGGGGACGGGGACGGAGCGGACCCGAGGCCCGCCGCCGGGCCCGCCGGCGAGACGATCGTCACCTCCGTCACCATGCCGAAGCTCATGTTCGCCTCCACGGCCGCCCTGGTGGCCCTGGCCCTGTCCTTCACCGTGCTGGCCGGCCCGCTGTCCGCCCTGTCGGAGCGGGCCGCGGCGGAACTGCTGGCCCGCGAACCGTACATCTCCGCGGTGCTCGGCGGTGAGCGATGAGCGAGCCCCGCCCGGCGTTCACGGTGCTACGGCTGCTGGGCAGGCCCGTGCCGCTGCCGCAGGTGCTCTGGTTGACGCTGATCTGGCTGCTGCTCTGGGGAGACCTGAGCGTGGGCAACGTGCTCGGCGGCCTGCTGGTCGGGCTGGTCCTCGTGTGGCTGCTGCCCCTGCCGATCCAGGACACCGGCATCCGGCTGCACCCTGTCGGGATCCTGCTGTTCCTCGTCCGCTTCGCGCGGGACATGGTGATCTCCAGCTTCCGGGTGGCCTTCTGGGCGCTGAGACTGGGCAGACCGCCGCCGGTCCAGGTCGTCGAGGTGAGGCTGCGCGCCTCGTCGGAGGCGATGGCGGTGCTGGTGACGGTGGCGCTGTCGGCGCTGCCGGGCAGCCTGGTGCTGGAGGCGAACGTCCGGGAGAGAACGCTCCTGCTTCACGTGCTCGGCGTGCCCGGTGACCCGTCGACGGTCGGCCAGGTCACCCAGGATGACGTGACCCGGCTGGAGAACCGCATCGTGACCGCCTTCGGCACCCGCGCGGATCAGGAGGAGGTGCGATGACGACGGTTTACCTGATCACGCTGGGGCTGCTCGCCGCCGCGGCGGCGATGACGCTCTACCGCCTGGTGCGCGGTCCGACGATGCTGGACCGCGCCGTCTCGCTGGACGTGCTCACCGCCGTCGTCATCTGCGCGATCGGGGCGGGGGCGGCGACCTACCGGGAGTACTCGATGCTGCCCGTGCTGCTGGTGCTCTCCCTGCTGGGGTTCGTCGGCTCGGTCTCGCTGGCCAGGTTCTTCTCCGGGCGTGCCCGATGACCGCGATGGACGTGGCCGCGGCCGTCTGCCTGCTGCTGGGGGCGACGCTGGCGTTCGCGGCGGGGGTGGGCATGGTCAGGTTTCCCGGCACCCTGGCGCGCATGCACGCCGCGACCAAGCCCCAGGTGCTCGGCCTCCACCTCATCCTGCTCGCCATGTGGCTGCGCGACCCCAGCTGGAAGATCGCCGGTGTCATCATCCTGGTCGCCGTCTACCAGGTGGTGACGGCCGCGGTGGCCGCCTACATGGTGGGAAGGGCCGCCTATCTCACCGCGAAGCCGCAGGGCGGCGACGACGGCGACGACGGCACGGCCGTACCGTCCTCCGGTGACGCTCGCGCCTAAGGATCTCCCGGCGTACCGTGTCGGTATGCGTGAGGGACGTGCGGAGGACGCGAGGACCGAGGCCAGACGACTGATCCGTGACCTACTGGGCGAGGAGCGGCCGGACGCCGCCCTGCTGCTGGGCGAGGCGGGAGCGGTGCTGGGCGCCGACCGTGTCGCGCGTTCCGTCGAACTGGCCCGAGGCGCCCCCCTCACCCGCAGATCCACCGGGCTCGCCGCGCTGGCCGCCCTGCTGGTCGGAACCCGCGAGCTCGGCGAGCGGTGGTGGCGGCGCGAGCGCGGCGGCAAGCTGCCCGCGCCGGACGAGGTGCTCTGGAGTTCCACCGCGATCGAGCCGTGGACCGACCTGACGGTCCTGGAGATGCTCGCCGCCTGGATCGCCGACGACGCGGCGGACGAGGCCTGGGGCCGCCCCGCCGCGGTCGCGGACCTCAACTCCTGGCAGGCCGAGGACCGGGTCGAGCTGCCACCCGACGCGCGCCCAGGCCAGCGGATCGTGGTCTCCTTCGACGCGGGCGGCCGCCTCGACGCGCTGGTCCTGCGCCGGACGGACAACGAGCTCGGTTCCAACCTCGACTTCGACTCCCTGCGCTACTCCCGTCCCGCCGAGGCCCAGTGGAGCTGGGGCGTCGCCGCGGGGCTGGGCCCGCACCGGCTGGACGAGCACCCCGACCCGTACGAGCAGCCGGTCGACGCCGAGGCGGCCGGGATCCTGCACACCTGGGCGCTGCGCCAGGGCGCCTCCGCGGAACAGGCGGGTGCGGTCTGGCGCAACAGGGGCGACGTCATCGCCGCCATCGAGCGGATCGACTGGATGTGGCGCAGCGGCGAGTGGTTCGCCTGGTGGCGTGGGGTGTCCGCGCTGGTAGACGGCGAATCCGGGCAACTGGCCGCCCGACTTGGGGAGATCACCGACGTACCCTAGCGCCGGAAGCACAGATCCACCCCGGTCCCGGCATCGGGAAGGCAGGCCGGTTTCCCGCAGCGCGTTCGCAACCTCCGCCGAGGAACGGAGCGCTAGGGGGCCGAGAGTCCCGCCAGGGCGCCGGCGTAGATCTCGACGGCCTCCTCGATCCGGGGAATCTCGCAGTACTCGTCGGTGACGTGCGCCTGCTCCGGCTCCCCGGGGCCGCAGATCACGGTGGGGGCGTCACCGCAGGCGGTGGCCAGCACCGAGGCGTCGGTGAAGTAGCTGGCGGCCGGTCGCTCGCCCGGGGGACGGGCCCCCGCGGCGACCAGGACCCGCACGAAGGGGTCGTCCGGGTCGGTCCACACCGAGGGCAGGTCGGTCAGCACCTCCAGCGAGGTCTCCCCGTCGAGCCTCTCCCGGAGCCGCTCGCGTAGCTCCGTGTGGTCCTGACCGGTGACCGTGCGCATGTCGACGGTCGCCTCGGCGAGGTCGGGGACGGAGTTCACGTTGATCCCGCCGTGTACGGTCCCCACGTTCACGGTCGGCGCGCCGAGCCAGGGATGAGGGGACACGCCGGGATCGAAGCGCTCGACGGCGCCGATCGCGCGGGCCAGCTTGTAGATCGCGTTGTCGCCCAGGTGGGGCATCGAGCCGTGGGCGGTCCGGCCGTGGGCGGTCGCCTTCAGCCAGAGCGCGCCCTTGTGCCCGAGCAGGGCGCGGTTCGCGGTCGGCTCGGCGACCAGCAGCCCCCGGGACCGGCTGACCAGTCCACGGGCGACCATGTCGATCGCCCCCTCGCAGCCGGTCTCCTCTCCCGCGGTGAGGACGATCTCCAGCGCCACCCGGTGGTTCGGCCCGCGCACGTGCCGCTCGGCGGCGACGACCAGCGCGGCCACCCCGGCCTTCATGTCGCTCGACCCCCGCCCGTAGAGTCGGTCGCCGTCCACCTCCGCGGTGTGCGGCTCGTGCGTCCACGGCCGGCCGCCCAGCGGGACCGTGTCGAGGTGACCGGTGAGGGTGACGGGCACGCCCGTGCCCCATCGGGCCACCAGTCCGGTACGGCCGGGCGCGTGGTCGTGCGCCCGCACCTCGAAACCGGCGGCCTCCAGCCTGCGGGCGAGCGGCTCGGCGACCGCGGCCTCGCCGCCGCCCACCGAGTCGATCCTGATCAGCTCGCGGGTCAGTGCCACGACGTCGGTCATGTCGTTTCCCTGCCTTCCTGACCGTCCCCGGTCATGGTTCCTCCGGTCGCGAGGCGGCTGGTCTCCCGTACGACGAGCCGGGGCGCGATCGCGATGCGTTGCGCGGCCCGTGGCTCGCCCACCCGCACCTGGCCCAGCAGGCGTACCGCCTCGGCCGCCATCTCCTCCACCGGCTGGCGCACGGTGGTGAGCGGCGGGTCGCACATCGCCGCGTGGCCGACGTCGTCGAATCCCACCACCGACACCTCCTCGGGAACGCGTACGCCGCCGAGCCGCAGCGCTCGCAGCAGGCCGACCGCGATCTCGTCGTTCCCGCAGACCACCGCGTCCGGCAGGGGGCCGTCGGCCAGGAGCGACCGCCCGGCCTCGAAGCCCCAGGCGAGGGTGAACTCGCCGAGCAGCGGCGACCTGGCGGCGATCCCGGCGCGGGCCGTGGCGAGCTGGAAGCCGGCCAGCCGCAACCTCGCGGAGGAGTTCATCAGGCGGCTGCTGACGAAGACGACGGAGCGTGCTCCTCCGGCGACCACATGGTCGACCGCCTGGGCCAGCGCCGAGTCGTCGTCCACGCCGACCCAGTCGGCTCCGCCGCCCTCGATGTAGCGGTCCACCTGCACCAGGGGCACCTGCCGGGCGGCGTTCAGGACGGCCGGCGCACTGGCCTCGAAGTCGCACGGACTGATGATCAGGCCGTCCACCCGCCGGGCCAGCAACGTGTTCAGCCGCCGGGCCTCGATCTCGGGCGTGTACAGGGAGGCGCACAGCAGCAGGTCGCGCCCGGTCTCCTGGAGCTGATGCTCCACCGCTTCGACGATCGTGGTGAAGAACGGGTTGCCGATGCCGGGAACGATCATGCCGATCGTTCCGGTGGTCTGGTCGCGCAGTGCCTTGGCGACGGCGTTCGGCCGGTAGCCCAGCTCGGCGGCGGCCTGTTTCACCCGCTCGGCCACCTCGGGGGTGACCTTGCGGCGGCCGGACAGGGCACGCGAGGCCGAGGCCACGGAGACGCCGGCCGCTCTGGCCACGTCGTGGATTGTCACGCCCATGTTGTGTAATCGATTTCCCTGGTCGCGCTGAGGATAACCGGTCGCCTCCCCGCCACGTGAGGTCGCTCAGGTGCGGGTTGTTAGAACCATAGAGCGTCCACGGCCTTACGTCACCTTGACGAGGGTTTGCCCTGGTCGCTACCATCCCCGGACATTGGTAATCGATTACCAAGCCCCCCTGTATCAGCGTCTCGAAAGGCTGATTCGATGGCACGACCGACTCGCTTCACCCGCCTGACCGCCGTCACGGCGATCCTTGCAACCGGTCTGCTGGCCGCGGCATGTGGCGGCACGGATTCCGCCGACAGCGCGCCCTCGGCCGACGGCGGAGAAAAGCCGAAGATCGGCCTGGTGCAGATCAACCAGCAGGCGATCTTCTTCAACGAGATGAACGCCGGCGCCCAGCAGGCCGCGGAGGAGGCGGGCGTCGACCTCACGATCTTCAACGCCAACGACGACTCCGTGAAGCAGAACGAGGCCATTGACAACTTCGTTCAGCAGCAGTTCGACGGCGTCATCGTGGTGGCCATCGACGTCGAGGGCATCAAGCCCGCCGTCAAGATCGCCAAGGACGCGGGACTGAAGGTCGTGGCCGTCGACGCGATCGTGGACTCCCCGGCGGTCGACACCCAGGTGGGCGTGGACAACGCCGAGGCGGCCAAGCAGATGGGCACATTCGTCAACGAGTGGGCCAAGGAGCAGAACGTGGCCGTGCCGAACATCGGCGTGGTCGGCGCGCTCAACTCATTCATCCAGAACCTGCGCAAGGACGGTTTCAACTCGACCGTCGAGGCGGCCGGCGCCAAGATCGTCCAGACCGTGGACGGGCAGAACAAGCAGGAGGCCGCCCTGGCCGCCGCCGAGAACCTGCTCACCTCGCGCTCGGACCTCACCGCCGTGTACGCCACCGGAGAGCCCGCGCTGCTCGGCACGGTGGCCGCGGTGAAGTCGCAGAACGCGAACGACCGGGTCAAGGTCTTCGGCTGGGACCTCACCAAGGAGGCGATCGACGGCATCGACGCCGGCTTCGTCGCCGGAGTCGTGCAGCAGGACCCCAGGACCGAGGGCTACGAGGCGGTCAAGGAGATCAAGGCACTGGTCGGAGGCGCGCAGGCCAAGAAGACCATCGATGTGCCCGTCACGATCGTGACCAAGGAAAACGTCGACAAGTACCGCTCCACGTTCAAGTGAGCGGCGGAGAGACCCCTATGAGCGAATACGAGGCGACCGGCACGGACCGTGTGGTCATGCGCGACATCCGCAAACGCTACGGGATGGTCGACGCGCTGCGCGGGGCCAACCTGCGGGTCGGCGCGGGTGAGGTGGTGGGACTGGTCGGCGACAACGCCGCCGGCAAGTCCACCCTGATGAAGGTGCTCGCGGGCACCGTGGTGCCGGACTCCGGGCAGATCGTCTTCGACGGTCGCGAGGTGTCCTTCGCCACTCCCCGTGACGCCCGTGAGCTGGGGATCGAGATGGTCTACCAGGACCTCGCGCTCTGCGACGACATCGACGTGGCGGGCAACCTGTTCCTCGGCCGCGAACCGCGCCGGGCCGGTGGCCTGCTGCTGGACATCCAGCGGATGCACCGGGACGCGCGCCGTCAACTCGACGCGCTCAACATTCGGATCCCCCTCACCGACATCCCGGTGGGAGGGCTCTCCGGCGGCCAGCGGCAGGCGGTCGCCATCGCCCGCGCGGTCACCTTCGGCCCCAAACTGCTCATCCTCGACGAGCCCACGGCCGCGCTCGCCGTGGCCGAGGTCGAGACCGTGCTGGAACTGATCAAGACCGTCTCCTCCCAGGGGGTCTCGGTGATCCTGATCACCCATCGCCTCCAGGACCTGTTCCGAGTCTGCGACCGGCTCTGCGTGATGTACGAGGGGACGCTCCGCGCCGACCTCGACGCCCGCAGCACCAGCCTGGAGCGGCTCGTGTCGGAGATCGTCGCCCACGACCAGCCCGAGGGAGCGCGGTCATGACCGTCGTCAGTGAGAGGGTGGTCACCACCCGGTCGGCCCGCCTCACCGCTCACATCGGCAGCCACGCCCAGACCATCGCCATCGGGGCGGTGCTGGTCCTGCTGCTGATCTTCTTCTCGTTCTCCGCCGACCGCTTCGCCACCGTCGGCAACCTGCTCAACCTGATCCGGCAGATCTCCCCGACCCTGATCGTCGCGGTCGCGATGACCTTCGTGATCAGTACCTCCGGCATCGACCTGTCGGTCGGCTCGACGGTCGCGCTGTCCGGATCGTTGCTGGCCATCGTCCTGCAGCAGGGCTGGGACCCCAGCCTCGCGCTCATCGCGATCCTCGCGCTCGGCGCGGCGATCGGATTCGTCAACGGCTGGTTCTCCTCCTACCAGGGCGTCCCGGCCTTCATCGTCACCCTGGCCATGCTTTCGATCCTCCGGGGCACCGCCCTGCGCGCGACCGAGGGCTACTCGACCCCGATCGACGGCGAGTTGTGGATCGTCCAGCTCGGCCAGGGCCGCATCGCCGGAGTGCCGGTGCCGGCCATCATCGCCGTGGTGGTCGCACTGCTCGGCTGGCTGGTCCTCACCCGCACGCCGTTCGGCCGCTACGTGATCGGTCTCGGTTCCAACGGCGAGTCGCTGCGCCGTACCGGTGTGAACACCCGCAGGATCGGGCTCACCGTCTACGTGCTGGCCGGTCTGGCCGCCGCGCTCGCCGGAGTGCTGATCGCCACCCGGCTCAGCTCCGGGTCGTCGAACGCGGGCACCGGTTTCGAGCTGGAGGTCATCACGGCCGTCGTGCTCGGCGGGACCAGTCTGTTCGGTGGCAGGGCCAGCATGCTCGGCACCATCTTCGGCGCCCTCACCCTCGGCGTCATCGCCAATGGCCTGGTACTGCTGCACGTCTCGCCGTTCTACGTGCAGATCGTGCAGGGCGGCATCCTGCTGCTGGCCATCTTCGCGAACAACAAGGTGTGGGCGAAGTTCGGAGCGGTACGGAAATGACCGGTGTGCCCGAGGCGGTCACCGTCTCCACGGTGCTCGGTGAGGTGCCCGTCGCCGAACTCGGCATCACGCTCTGCCACGAGCACCTGCGTAACGACGGCGCCAGCGCCTGGCACCCCGCCCCCGAGGGCGACGCGGAAGGTGAGCTGATCGCCGGCTCGCCGGTGCGGATGGAGTTCCTCGGCCGGCTGCGGTCGGATCCCTACCTCTCCCGGGACAACGTGTCCCTCGACGACACCGGAGTGGCGATCGAGGAGGTGGCCCGGTTCGCGGCCCGTGGGGGCCGCACCGTGCTGGACGTCACCCCGGAGGGCATCGGCCGCGCGCCGGCGGAGCTGGCCCGCATCGCCCGCGCCACCGGTCTGAACATCGTGATGGGCTGCGGCTTCTACCTGGAACGCACCCACCCGGCCCGGGTTCGCGGCATGAGCGCCGCCGACGTCGCCGACGAGATCGAGCGAGATCTGGTCGACGGCACCGGGGGAGTGCGCGCCGGGGTGATCGGTGAGATCGGGATCTCCCCGGACTTCACCCCGGCCGAGGAGAAGGTGCTCCGCGGCGCCGCCCGGGCCCAGGCCCGCACCGGAGTGCCGCTTTCGGTGCACCTGCCAGGGTGGGTGCGGTACGGCCACCGGGTGCTCGACGTCGTCGCCGAGGAGGGCGGCCTCCTCGGCGCCACCGTGCTGTCACACATGAACCCCAGCCTGCACGAGCGCGACTACCAGGTGTCCCTCGCAGCCCGGGGGGCCTACCTCGGATACGACATGTGCGGCATGGACTACCTCTACCCCGGAGAGGGCCAGTCGCCGTGCGACGAGGAGAACGCGGCCGCCGTCGCCTGGCTGGTCCGGTCCGGCCTGGGCGGCAGGCTGCTGCTCTCCCAGGACGTGTTCCTCAAGACCATGCTGGTCAGGAACGGCGGAACCGGCTACGCGCACATCCTCACGCACTTCGTGCCGCGTCTGCACCGCCACGGGCTGACCTCCGAGGACACCACCCAGTTGCTCGTCGCCAACCCGTGCGAGCTCTTCACCACCGCGAAGAAACCCTGAAGGAGAAATCATGACCCGCGTGCTGGTCGCCGGTGAGACGTGGGTGAGCGAGTCGACCCACTACAAGGGTTTCGACTCGTTCACCACCACGACGTACCACACCGGCTTCGAGCCACTGCGCGACGCACTGGTCGCGGACGGCATCGAGGTCGACCACCTGCCCGCGCACGACGTGCCCAAGCTGTTCCCCGGGACGCTCGACGAGCTGGCGGCCTACGACGTCGTCGTGCTCTCCGACATCGGCGCCAACAGCATCCTGCTGCACCCCGACACCTGGCTGCACAGCAGGAAGTCGGTGAACCGGCTCGACGTGCTGGAGAGCTGGGTGGAGCAGGGCGGCGGCCTGGCGATGGCCGGTGGCTACCTCAGTTTCCAGGGCATCGAGGCGAAGGCGGCCTTCCGCGGCACCCCCGTGGAGCGGGTGCTCCCCGCCCGGATCTCCCCCTACGACGACCGGGTGGAGGCCCCGCAGGGTCTTCCGGGCGTCGTCGTCGATCCGGCCCATCCCATCGTGGGCGGGCTGCCCGCCGACTGGCCCGACCTGCTCGGCTACAACCGCTTCGAGGTCCCTGAGGACGCCCGGCTGCTCGCCACCGTCGGGGCCGACCCGCTGCTCGCCGTACGGCAGGCGGGGGCGGGCCGCACCCTCGCCTGGGCCTCCGACATCGCCCCGCACTGGTGCCCCGAGGAGTTCGTCACCTGGGACGGTTACCGCACTCTCTTCACCCAGGCCGTGCGCTGGCTGGCGAAGGAGATCTGACATGCCGATCCCGGTGATCCTCGACTGCGATCCGGGTCACGACGACGCCCTGGCCATCCTGCTGGCGGTGGCCGACCCGGCGATCGACCTGCGCGCGGTCGCCACCGTCGCCGGCAACCAGACCGTGGCGAAGACCGCTCTCAACGCGCGGCGGATGCTCAGCCTGGCGGGGGCCGCCGGGGTGCCGGTCGCGGCCGGTTGCGACCGGCCGCTCGCCGGTCCGCTGGAGATCGGCGACTACGTGCACGGTGAGAGCGGGCTGGACGGCCCGGCCTTCGGCGAGCCCGACGTGCCCCTCGATCCGCGCCACGGTGTCGAGCTCATCCACGACACGCTCGCCGCCGCCGACGAGCCGGTGACGGTCGTGGCCATCGGGCCGTTGACCAACATCGCCACGCTGTTGCGCCGTCACCCCGGTGACCGCGATCGGATTCGCGAGATCGTGATCATGGGGGGCTCCACCGAACGCGGCAACCACACGCCCTACGCCGAGTTCAACATCTACGCCGACCCGGAGGCGGCGGCGGAGGTGCTCGGCAGCGGCGTCCCGACCACCTGGGTGGGTCTCAACGTCAGCCACCAGGCGCTCGTCACCGCGGACGTCCTCGACCGCATCGCCGCGCTCGACACCCCGCTGGCCCGTGTCTGCGTGGAACTTCTCACCTTCTTCGGCTCCAGCTACCACCAGACTTGGGGATTCGAGGCGCCACCGCTGCACGATCCGATCACCCTCGCCTACCTGATCGACCCCGCGGTCCTCACGCGTGTCCGCGTGGGCCTGCGGGTCGAGCTGGACGGCGTGCACACCCGGGGCGCCACCGTGGCCGACCTGCACGGCCGGATGGACTGGGAGCCCAACGCGGACGTCGGAACCGTGCTCGACCGGGACCGCTTCTGGGACATCATGATCGGTGCGATCGACACCCTCGGCCGGAGCTGAGGCACCCGGTACGGAGTGCAGCTCACCGGCCGCCCGTCTCGAAGAGATCACGGCCGGGCCGGATGGCCACGACCCGCCCGCGCGTCCTGATGCGGAACGGCGCGGGTCAGGCCAGCGGCAACCACACGCGCATGCTGACCGGACCCCGGTTGCCCCAGCGGTGGTAGGGGATCAGCCGCAGCGGGATCTCCCGTCCGGTCGTCGCCCGCGGATCGCTCCGGTAAGGCCAGGCGTCGTCCTCCGGCGGCGTCAGCGCGGCCGGGACGTCCAGCTCGACGGCTCCGTCGACGTGCCGTTCGACCGGCGCGAGGGGTTCCGCCGTGACCCGCGCCAGCGGCGGCTCGTCGGCGGCGGACTCGGCGCAGTAGACGAGCGGACCGCGTTCGACGGCGGCGCACCCGCGAACCGCGTCCACCCGCCGGTCGGGGAAGGTCCAGCGGGGCCGCACCGGCAGGTCGAGCCGGATCCGGTCTCCCGGCCGCCAGTCGGCCTCGGCCGTGGCGTAGCCGGGTTCGGCCGGATGCGCCACGCCGCCGTAGGTCAGGGTCGCGCCCTCGGCCCAGGGCGGTACGCGCAGCGAGATCCGGCCGGCCCGGCCCTCGACGACGTGCGCGGTCACCGTGCCCGACCAGGGGTAGTCCGTCTCGATCCGGAGCGCGAGACCGTCGTGGCGGATCTCACCGGGCGTGTAGTGGTGGATGCGCAGGGCGTCGCCGTCCGCCGCGGCCAGGTAGGCGGGGAGCGAGGCGAGGGTGCGGGCGATGTTGTTGGGGCAGCACGACACGTCGAACCAGGGCGAGCGCAGGCCGCCCTCGGCGCCGTGGTTGACCCCCTCGCACGGCTCGGCCGGAACCCGTACCTGCAGCGGGTTGGCGTAGAAGAACGAGCGCCCGTCCAGCGCCACCGCCGTGGCGAGCACGTTGTACATGGTCCGCTCGGCCAGGTCGGCGTAGCGCGCGTCGCCGGTGGCCAGCAGCAGCCGGTGCGACAACATGATCGAGGCGATGCCCGCGCAGGTCTCGGAGTAGGCGCGGTCGGCCGGCAGCTCGAAGTCCTCGCCGAAGGCCTCGTCGGAGTGGTGTGAGCCCATCCCGCCGGTCAGGTGGACACGCCGGGCGACAGTGCGCTCCCACTGTGCCCGGACCGCCTGGAGCAGCTCCGTGTCACCGGTCTCGACGGCCACGTCCACCGCGCCGCAGGCGAGATAGAGGGCGCGCACGGCGTGCCCGCGGAACACCCGCGCCCGCCGTACGGGCAGATCGTCCTGGAAGTACGCGGGATGGAACTGGATCTCGCCGAGGGCGGGCCGGCCGCGCCGCTCGACGAACCGCCGGGCCATCTCCAGATAGCGCTCGGTCCCGGTGACGCGGTACAGCTCGACCAGTGCCGCCTCCACCACGGGATGACCGCAGGTCTCCTCGGTGTCCATGAAGCGGGCGCAGACGTGGTCGGCGGCCCGGCGGACCACCTCGGTCAGCGTGTCCTCGCCGTGCGCGCGGAGCCTGGCGACGCCCGCCTGGATCAGGTGGCCGTAGCAGTACAGCTCGTGGCCCCACTCGAAGTCGGTGTAGCGCCGCCCGCTCCAGCGGGTGTTGAGGTAGCCGTCCTCCTCCTGCGCCCGCGCCACGGTCGCGGCCAGCTCGTCCAGGGCGGGGTGGTCCGACCAGGCCATCGCCTCCAGCAGCTTGTAGATCTCCGAGTCGGAGAACTCCCGGCCCCGCCGGGGAGTCACGCCGCGGAAGTTGCCGATCCAGCCGACCCGTTCCATCCACTCCTGGCAGTGGGTGATGATGACCTCGCGGTTGAGCGCCACCCGGTCACCCCAGAAACCCGGGGAGAGCCGTACGGCCTCGAGACCGAGCGGGGACAGTACCCCCGCCGAGGGCATGACGGGACTAACCACGCAGGGCTCCTGACATGAATCCGCGCACGTAGTGGCGCTGGAGGAGGATGAAGAGGATCAGGCAGGGCACGGCCATGACCATGACGCCGGCCTGCAACATGCCGTAGTCGACGGCGCCGAACGTGCGCTGTGTCATGCTGACCACGGCCACCGGCAGGGTGAAGCTCGCACCGTCGTTGAGCAGGATGAGCGGGGCGAAGAAGTCGTTCCACGAGGCCAGGAAGGCGAACAGGCCGACCGTGACCAGGGCGGGCCGCACCGCGCGCAGCAGGATGCGGGCGAAGGCGCGGAACGTGCCGCAGCCGTCGACGAGGGCGGCCTCCTCCAGTTCGCGCGGGATCGCCTCGAAGGCGTTGCGCATCATGAACAGCGCGAACGGCAGCTGGAACATCACGAAGACGAGCGCGAGCCCGACCAGCGAGTTCTGCAGCCCGAGGTAGCCGAGCAGGACGTAGAGCGGGATCAGGATGGTCGCGTACGGCACCATCAGGATCGCCAGCGTGGCGAGGAAGAGCAGGTTCCTGCCGGGGAAGTCGAAACGGGCGAAGGCGTAGCCGCCCAGGGCGGAGACTCCCAGCGTGCCGGCGACGGTCATCGCCGAGACCAGCACGCTGTTGGTCAGGTAGGTGCCGACGCCCTCGCCGAAGCGGGCCATCTCCAGGTAGTTCCCGACCCCGCCGTCGAAGGAGGACCAGCCGCTCCACAGCAGGGGGAACAGGAAGAGCACCGCCAGGGCCGACATCGTGGTGTAGTAGGGCGTTCTCCCCGGTCTTCTCACTTCGACCTCCCGAGCACCCGCATCTGCAGGGCGTTGAGCGCGACCAGGGCGACCAGCAGCACGACGGACAGCGCCGCGGCGCCGCCCAGGTCGAAGCGGAAGAACGCGTCGCGGTAGACGACCATGACCATGGAGACCGTGCTGTTGTCCGGGCCGCCGTTGGTGAAGATGAAGAACTGGTCGAAGGCGAGCAGGGAGCCGGTGACGCTGAGGACGAGCATCAGCGCGAGCGTGGGACGGAGCAGCGGCAACGTGATCCTGGTGAAGATCTGCCGGCGGCTCGCGCCGTCGCTCCTGGCCGCCTCGTAGACCTCGACCGGGATCGACTGCAGCCCGGTGAGCAGGATGAGCATGTTGAATCCGGCGAACCGCCACAGCACCAGCGCGATCGTGGAGAACAGCGCCATGTTCGGGGTCCCGGTCCACTTCACCGGCTCGTCGGTGAGGCCCAGGGCCCGCAGGATCGGGTCGATCGGCCCGAAGTCGTTGTTGAGCATGCCGTAGAAGAGCAGCGCCGCCGCGGCGAAGCCGACCGCGCCCGGCAGGAAGAACGCGGTACGGAAGAAGCCGACACCGGGCCTGCGCTCCTGCACCAGCAGGGCCAGGCCGAGCGCCACGGCCGACAGCAGCACGGTCGTGATGGCCGTGTACTTCAGCGTGAAGCCCACCGCGTCGAGGAAGAGGGGATTGTCGGCGATCTTGAGGTAGTTGTCCGGCGCGTTGAACGTGGCCCGGCCGAGCAGCGGCCAGCGGTTCAGCGACATCCAGACGACCAGTGCCAGCGGTGCCAGGAACAGCACGCCGACGATCAGGGCGGTCGGGGCCGCGTAGACCCAGCCCTGCGCCCGCCGGGTCCGCCACCAGGGAGGCGGTGCCGGGACGGCCCCCCGCACCGCCTTCCCGTCGCGCCTGGTAAGTGTCACCGTCATTGCTGCAGCGACTTGGTGATCTCGGCGTTGAGCTGGGCGACCTTGCCCGCGTCACCGAACACGGCCTCCCTGGCCAGGCGCAGCCACGGCCCCTGCGGGTCGTTGAAGGTCTGCCCGAACCGCAGCGCGTACGGTGTCTGTCCCTTGGCGACCATGGAGTTCATCAGCACCACCCTCGGGTCCTGGGCGGAGTACTTGTTGTCGGCCAGGTCGGTGCGGGCTGGGATGTCCTTGTTCTTGGCCATGACCTCGACCTGTGCCTCGTCGGAGACCGTCCAGGACAGGAAGTCCCAGGCGGCGTCGGCGTTCTCGCTGGTCGAAGAGATGCCGACTGAGTCGCCGCCGACGAAGGTGGACTCCCCGCCGTCGGGGCCGGCGATGGGCGCCACGCCGATCCTCATCTCCTTCGGCATCGAGCCGAGCGTGGTCGAGGGCATCGGCATCACGCCGATCTCCCCCTTGGGGAAGAAACCGGTCCAGGTCGGTCCCTGCTCCTCCTTGGCGGTCGGGCCGGTGACGCCCTTGGCGTAGAGGTCGCGGTAGACCTTGAACACGTCCGTCATGGCGGCCTGGTCGTTGAGCGAGGTCGTGCCCTCGGCGTCCATGACCTGGGCGCCCGAGGCCCACACCGACGGCCAGAAGGTGAACACGTAGCAGCCGCCGCAGTTGCCGCCGAAGAAGGTGCCGTGCACCTTGCCGTCCTTGCCGAGCTTCTCGTCGACGGTCGTGGCCTGCTCGGCGAACTCCTTCAGGGTCGTGGGCCCCTTCTCGGGGTCCAGCCCGGCCTTCTCGTACAGGTCCTTGTTCCAGAACCAGACGGACAGGTCCAGGGTGTGCGGGAGCGTGTACGAGCGGCCGTCCAGCGTGCCCAGCCTGATGTGCGAGGGGGCGAGCTTGTCCTTGTAGGGCAGTGCGGCGATACGGTCGCTGATGTCCAGGTACAGGCCCTGCGAGGTGTAGTTGGGGACGAAGATCACATCCGCCGCGAACACGTCGGGCAGCTGCTTCGCCCCGGCCGCGGCCGCGATGCGCGGCTGGTAGTTGTCCGTCGGGATGACCGTCAGCTTCACCTGGTTCTTGTGGCTCGCGTTGTACGCCTTGACCAGTCGCTCGCTCTGCGCCTGCGTCGCGGCGCGCGTCCACATGGTGATCGTGGTGGCCTCATCGGCGGGAGCGGCGGTCCTCTCGCTCCCGCCGCAGGCCGCCACTGTTGTTAGCGCTAACAATGCGATGGCGGCCATCCCGGCGCGTGGCTGCATGCTCTTCTCCTCTTCCGGCATCCCCCGCGACGCGCGAAATAGAACTAAAAGGTTTTCGGAAACGTAAAAGAAACATCTGGCCCTGTCAATCCCCTGCTGATAGGAGGCTGACCTTGCCATTGGGTGAGACCGAGGGCTACCCTCTGGGTGGCCACCATCGTGATGGCCGATCCCACTGACAGGGCATAGAGAAAAGGATTTCGTCAGATGGCTGGCAGGCGGTCACGTGCGGTGACCATCAGTGACGTGGCCTCGCTGGCCGGCGTGTCGATCGCCACCGTGTCCAAGGCGCTCAACGGGAAGGACAACGTCAGGGCCGACACCCGGCAGCGCGTGCTCGAGGCGGCCGAACAGCTCGCCTTCCGGCCGAACGCGCTCGCCAAGAACCTGCTGACCGGGCAGAGCCGTACGGTCGGCCTGTTGACCAGCGACAGCGCCGGGAGATTCGGGATCCCCGTCCTCCTCGGCGCGGAGAACGCCTTCGGCGCGGGGGAGATGGCGGTGATGCTCTGCGACGCCCGTGGCGACGTCATCCGCGAGCAGCACCACGTCCGCATGCTCCTGTCCCGGCGGGTCGACGGCCTGATCGTGGTGGGGGAGAGCACCAACCCGCGCCCCTCCATCAGCCGTGACCTGCCGGTTCCCGTGGTGTACGCCTACGGTCCCTCCGACGACGCCGACGATGTCTCCTTCGTGCCCGACGACGTGGGCGGCGCGATGCTCGCCGTCCGGCACCTGCTGGCCACCGGACGGCGCAGGATCGCCCATGTCACCGGTCCCACGGACTACAAGGCCGCGATCGACAGGGCCGAGGGGGTGCGGCGGGGGCTCGCCGAGGCCGGTCTCGAACAGGCGGGCGAGACCCTCTTCGGTGCCTGGTCCCAGCGGTGGGGGCGGCAGGCGGCCGAGATGCTGCTGATGGCGCAGCCCGATCTCGACGCGGTGTTCTGCGGTAGTGACCAGATCGCCGCGGGCTTCATGGAAACGGCCAGGGAGCGCGGCCGGCGCCTGCCCGCGGACATCGCGGTGATCGGCTACGACAACTGGGAGGTGCTGTCGGCCGAGACCCGCCCGCTGCTCACCAGCGTCGACCCGAACCTGGAACGGCTGGGGCACACGGCCGCGCAACACCTGTTCGCCGCCATCGACGGGAAGGTCGCCCCCGGCATCCACACCATGCCCTGCCGGCTCGTGATCCGCGACTCCACCGCACCACCAGGCCCTTCCTGAGAGGAGCCGGGAGCCGGGGCCGCCCGGACCTCGGCTCGAACGGCGGGCAGAGGACCCTCCGGCGGCCCGCGCGGTGGCCCCCGTGGCTCCACGCGGTGTTCCGGCCCGGCGCGGACCTCAGCCGAACGTGTACGGCGTCAGGTACTCCGGGGTCACCACCCTTGTCCCGGGGCTGACCCTGCGCACCGTCGCGACGAACTCCGCGAGGCTCTTCTTCGACTTCTCGTCGGCCTGCGGCGGGTTCTTCAGCGCCACTTCGAAGTTGTCCCAGTGCACCGGGACGACCACGCGGGGGTTGCTCAGCGCCCGCAGCAGACGCGGCACGTAGTCGTAGGTGGAGGACGACGAGGTGATGGGAATCATCGCGACATCCGGGGCGAGACCGGCGAGGTTGCGCTCGACGAAGTCGCTGCCGCCCATGAAGAACACGGACGGGCCGCCCTTGACGGTCACCTGGAAGGCCAGGGTGTCACCCTCGGGCAACTCGGAGATGTTCTTCGGCCTCCTCTTCGGCCTGCTCGCCAGCTCTCCGGGGAAGAGCATGGAGTAGTTGGCGTTGCGGCTGTGCAGCGACTCCACCACCTCGACGACGTGGTCGCCGAAGTCCAGCACCTCCCCGCCCTTCACCGGGCTGAGCAGGCCGTCCTTCACGCCGAACGCCAGCGCCAGGTTGCAGGTCGTGGTGGTGCCGACCACCCGGGCCTCGGTCGATGTGGCGATGTACGGGACGTCGTTGAAGTGGTCCCAGTGCGAGTGCGTCACCAGGATCGTCTTCGGGGTGCCCACGTGCCTGCGGATCGTCTTGGTGTCGACGGTCAGCGGGGTGACGGGATTGAAGGCCCCCGAGGACAGACCGGTGTCGAACCGCGTCACGTACGGGTCGACGAGGAACGTCGAGGAGCCCACGTCCACCCGCCAGCCCGAGTTGCCGAGCCAGCGGAACGTCGCCGCGGCCTTCGCCCCGCCCTTCGCGCTGCCCGGCAAAGGCGTCGCGGGGGCGGCCTCGGCGCCGGCCGAGGACAGCAGGAGCCCGGCCATCGGTGCCAGCACCGCACCCGCCGTCGCGGTCCGCAGGAAATCTCTTCTGTCGAATCTGGACACGTCTCTCCCTGGGGTGTGAACCGGAGACCGCCGTCCGGGCGGTTCGATGGGACCCAACCATCGCCCGGCCGCCCGCGTCCAAGATTCAGGGGCGTCGCCTTCCATAGGTGAACACGTATCAGAGCAGTTCACCGGGGTCGGCGGCGCCGGAGAGACGTCGCGGACCGGAGGCCGCGGGGGCTCTCATGCCCAGGGAGCGGGACTCATCCGGGGCCGGCGCGCAGCGCGTCGACGGCGACCCGGGCGGCCTGGCCGATCGCCAGGTCGACATCGATGCGCCGGGTCGCGTGCAGTTGCTCGGTCCTGGCGAACACCGCCACCGCGTACCTCCCGCCACGGGGATACTCGGCGACCCCCGCCTCCATGTGCAGGCCGGGCAGCGTCCCTGTCTTGGCGGCCACCCGCACCTCCGGAGGGAACCCCGAGGCGATCCGCGTCCAGGAGATCTGCCGCGCCATGTAGTCACGCACCGCCGCGCACGCCTGCGGCGGTCCCGCCTCGTCACGCCAGATCAGCCCGAGCAGCCGGGTCATCTCACGTGCGGTGCTCGAGGTCGTGTGACCGGGGTCGAAGACCCGCAGCGCCCAGACCCGCTCGGCGGGCAGGGTCGGGAAGATCCGCGCGAACTCGGCGTCGTCCCGCGCGCCCACATCCGCGAGCATCGACTCCAGCACCTGCCTGGGCCCGCCGATCACCCGCGTGCGCCCCAGTCCCAGCTCCGCGGCCAGCATCTGGACGGTGTCCAGGCCCACCCGGCGCATCAGCAGGTCGGCGGCGGTGTTGTCGCTGACGGACATGGCGAAGTGAGCCAGGTCGCGGAGTGACATCTCCACGTCGTCCGCGCATCCGGCGGTCCCCCAGCCGCCGAGCCTGTCCCCGGCCGTCACCAGCACGCGCTCGGCCGGGTCGAGCTGGCCGGCCGCGGCCTGGCGGGCGAACTCCAGGACCAGCAGCACCTTGAAGATCGAGGCGATCACCACCTGCTCGTCGGCGCGTATCCCGACCTCACGCCCCCCGGTGATGTCCAGCGCGTGCAGATGACCATCCAGGCCGGCCGCCGCGAAGATCTCCGCTATCCGTTCCTCTGTCGACACACCCGCAACGCTATCCAGACCTGACAGCGGCCCGTGACGTGCGGCGGCCGGACGCCTCACCGCCCCCGGAAGGTCTCGGGGGGTGAGGCGCGTGTGCAGGATCGCCTATCGTGGCGCCGTGGACCTTTCCCGGCATCTGCGACATTTCCTCGTCGTCGCCGAAGAGCTGCACTTCGGCCATGCCGCGGAGGTGCTCGGCATCGCCCAGCCGCCGCTCAGCCAGTCGATCCAGCGGCTGGAGCGCGAGCTCGGCGCCGAGTTGTTCGACCGTTCGCGCCGCCAGATCGAGCTCACGGCGGCAGGCCGGCTTCTCGTCGGCGAGGCCAGGCGGTTCCTCGCGGGCGAGGAGCGCCTGCGGGCGATGATGCGCCAGGCCGGTGAGGGCGAGCTGGGAACCCTCCGAGTCGGGGTACCCCCGGAGATCCCGGCCGTGACGCTCCAGGCCCTGCTGCGGCGCGTCACCGAGGACACTCCGGGGCTACACCTGGAGCTCCATGAGCTCACGGTCCCGGAACAGCTCCGCCGCCTGGCCTCCGCCCAGCTCGACGCGGGCCTCGTGCACCACCCCGTCGACACCCCCGGTCTGCTGTACGGCCCGGTCGTGAGGATCCCGCTGGGCGTGGTGCTGCCACGTACCTCCCCCCTGGCCTCCCCCTCGGCGCCGGCACGGTCGGAACCACAACCGGAACCACAACCGGAACCACAACCGGAGCCACGGCGGCGGCCAGGGGCGCGGCCGTGGGAGATCGAGCTGGCCGACCTCGCCGGGCACGACCTCGTCGTCTTCCCCCGCGAGACCTCCCCGGCCTGGTACGACCACCTGCTCGACGTCTGCCGTACGAAGGGTTTCTCCCCGGTGAGGCTCAGGCACGCGCGCAACCCGGAGTTCCTGCTGGGGCTGGTGCTGGCGGGCCACGGGGTGGCGTTCGAGCAGGAGGCGATGGCGCGCAGGGAGCCGCGGGTGATCTGGCGCCCCCTGGCCGGAGACCCTCTCCAGCGAGGCGTCTGCGTCGCCTGGCCGGAACGGTCGGCCCACCCGGCGGCCGCCCGCTTCGCCGTGCTGACCGCCGAGATCCTCGCCCAGCACGGCACCGCAGGAACGCCGCCGCCGGCCCTCGGGGGGGCACCGTCGCCCGAGCCTCGCCCCTGGTCCGTCGTCTACGCCCCCTGACGTCCTCCCGGCGCCGGTCGCGTCCGGTCACCGCCTCGCGATCACGGTCACGGTCGGCCGGTTCCGCCTGCCGCCAGGGGAACCCGGCATCGCAAAGAATGCTCTACCAGGACAGGGCCTTGTCTCTATCGACGGCCGACGAGCCCGGGTGTAGACAAAGATTAATTAACACCAAAAAGATGACAAATTAACACCTTGTTTGCTCAGGGAACGCCGGTAGGAGATCCCGCGTCATGGGCGGGTCATCGGACAGATGGACGCGGCGACGCCGGTGGGGCCACCCACCGGAACCTGGTCGCGTTGGAACGCACGAAATTCCGTGAAGCCGGTGCGCGGCCGGCCGGGAAGGTCGTCCGCGCCGTCTCCCTCCGAGCGGGGAGTCCTTCCCTCAGCCAATCAAGATCGGAGCAAGATCGTGTGCCAGCACATACCCCCCTGTCCGTCCGCGGACGCTTTTGACCATGAGGCGGCGCGTCTCGTGGTCTCTCACCCGGAGCAGGGGTGGGGGCTGCTCTGCAACGGCGTGGTGGTCTTCGAGGACACCGGGGAGCTTATGCCCGACGGACGTAGCATTCCCGCCCATCGCGGCATTCCCGCCCACCACAGCCACTGCGTTGGGGCGGCATGAGAGCGTTCGCCGCTCCAGCCTCCCCCGTGGCCGCCGAGGAGTCCCCTCGCCGGGGGACGGCGCCCCGGCGGCTCTTTTCCGTCCCGGTCCCGGCGCCCATGGCGTGGCGGCCGACCGGCGACCGGCGGCCCGAGAAGGTCGGGTGACGACGCGCCGGATCCACCTCCGCAAGCGGTCGCGTTCCGCTGCTCGGCTCACCCTGGACCTGCGGACTCCGGCGGGCAGGCGGCTGCCGTACTGACCGGTTCCGCCTCACCGGGCGCCGCGGGCGACATCGCGGAATGAGCGGCCCTCCGCACCGGTTGCAGCGGTACGTGAAGGTTGAAATCTACTCAGACATCGTCTGTCCCTGGTGCTACATCGGCCATGCCCGCTTCGCCCGCGCCGTCGAGCGCTACCGGGCCAAGGGCGGGGAGGTGGAGGTCGAGTTCAGGCCGTTCCAGCTCATGCCGGACGCGAAGTCCAACGGCGAGCTCACGCTCACCTGGGCCGCGAAGAAGTTCGGCGGGGCCGAGCGGGCCGCGCAGATGTTCGGGAGAGTGGGCGGGGTCGCCGCGGAGGACGGGCTGGTGCTGGACTTCGACCACGCGATCCAGGCCAACACCTTCGACGCGCACCGCCTCATCCGGCTCGCCGGAGAGCAGGGCAAGGGAGAGGAGGCGCTGTACGCGCTCTTCCGGGCCCACTTCACCGACGGTCTCGACGTCGGCTCGCGCGAGGTGCTCGCCAGGCTGGCCGGCGAGCTCGGCGTACGGGCCGACCTCGACGGTGCGGACGGCGTGGCGGCGGTGCGGGAGGAACTGGCCCGGGCCCGTGCCATCGGCGTCAGTTCGGTGCCGCTCTTCCTGTTCGAGGGCCAGTTCGCCGTCTCCGGCGCCCAGCCCGAGGACACCCTGCTCGCCGCCCTGGAAGAGGTCGCCGAGCGCACCGGGCGGTCACCGGCCGCCAGGGCGGTCAAGGCCGCCCAGTCCGGCGGGGACGCCTGCGACGACGAGGGTTACTGCGCCGTCTGACCGCGCCGTCCGACGGTGCCGTCTGACGGTGCCGGGCCCGCGCGGGAGGTCAGCCGAGCTCGCCGGAGCGGTGGTGGCGGCGGCACAGGACCTGGTAGCGGATCGGAGCGGCGCCGGTGTCGCCGATGACCACCTGCTCGCCGGTACGGGTCATGTTGCCGCCGACCACCCGGGCGTTCAGGCGCCCGGGGCGCCCGCACCAGCACAGCACCTCGACCTGGAGGCGGTTGATCTCGTCGGCCAGCTCGAAGAGTCGCTGGGCGGCGGGGAACATCCGCGAGCGGAAGTCCGATGCCAGGCCGAAGGCGTAGACGTCGATGCCGTAGTCGTCGGTCAGGTCGGCGAGCTGCTCGATCTGGGCGACCGTGTAGAAGCACGCCTCGTCGCAGATGACGTAGTCGATGGGCTGGTGCGCGCGGACCAGGGCCACCAGATCCAGGTCGTCGTCGACCTCGACGGCCTCGCTGCCCAGGCCGATCCGGCTGGTGACCTGCGCGCTGCCCGAGCGGTCGTGTTTGGTGAGCACCAGGCCGCGCCTGCCCTGGCGGCCGTGGTTGTAGTTCATCTGCAGGGCCAGTGTGGACTTGCCGCAGTCCATCGGGCCGAAGTAGAAGCGCAGCACTCCGTCCCGGGAGACGGTGGGAACGGCGGAGAGGGCAGACGTTTCGGTCACGGGGCGCCAGCCTAGTACTTCTGACGTGGTCGGCGATCTCCACCCCTGGTGACCGGTTTGTCGCTTTCGTTGGCCGTGCGACCCCCGCGGTACCGGGGGGCGACGGGGCTCGCCCGGCGGGAGAGCCCCGTCGGGCGGCGGGTCAGAGCAGGCCGCTCTCGATCGCCGCCTTCAGG
Organism: Streptosporangium amethystogenes subsp. fukuiense; assembly: GCF_042665875.1. Lineage (NCBI taxonomy): Bacteria > Bacillati > Actinomycetota > Actinomycetes > Streptosporangiales > Streptosporangiaceae > Streptosporangium > Streptosporangium amethystogenes. The sequence continues at coordinate 474,077 of NZ_JBHTEE010000001.1, forward strand.
CCCGCCTGCGTCGCCTGGTGGGAGGAGACGCCGTTGGTCACGGTGAAGTCGATGAGCAGGATGCTCGCCTCGAAGGTGAGGTGTTCGGTGACCCGCGTCCGCCCGTCGCCCAGGTCGGTGAAGACGATCTTCTGATGTGTGACGACGTTCGGCAGCGTCCAGGTGTCGGTCTCGTAGTAGAGGTCGTCGCGGTGGACGCGCTGCTGCGCGTGCGTGTCGCTGGTGACCGGCAGCCCGGCGACCGGGATCTCCTCGACCGCGGTGAAGTTGACGTAGCGCGTTCCTGGTTCGTGCCAATCCGCGTGCGTGACGACCCGCTTCAGGAACGAGTGCATGCCCAGATGGTTGTCGATATCGGAGTAGGCGTCGAACACGTGCTCCACCGGGGCGTTGATCTCGATGGAGACGTCACGCCTGACCTGCTTCCTTCCCGTTGTCGGCAGGGGGGCGGCCAGGCACTCGTAGAACCTGTGGGTGTCCCAGGCGATCTGCCACTGGGCGGCGAGCAGAGGGTCGGTGTCGGCGCGGGCAGGGGTCGAGAAGGCGGTGAGGAGGAGGGCGGCGGACAGCGGGGCCACGAGAAGCCGGAAGAGCTTTGTCACGGATACCTCGGGAGAGAGGGGGAGGTGATGAAAGTCTTCTACCGCATCCGATCATGGTTTCCGTGTTCCGAACGCAGATCGTGATTTTCATGTTTTGTAACGGTCCATCCTTGGGTGTCCGCCTGAGAGGTGGCGGTCTGCGAGCGAGGGGTTTGGAGGGAAGATGTGCTGGTAGAAGTGGGTTGTCCCTGGCTGACATAGCCTGACTGGGCTTGACTTGGCTTGACCGTGAAAAGCGTGGGAGATTCCCTTTGGCATATCGGAAAGTGGGAGAACCAGTGACGACCACCAACAAGACCGCTCCACCCCTCGGCAAGACCCCGGCCACCCTGACCTCCGGCCCCTCCGCGGAGACCGCGGAGATACCGGTGGCGCTCGCGGCGATGATGAGCGAGGACGAGGCCGTCGCCGCCCAGGCCGAGGCGGCTCGCTGGCGGTACGGGTTCTACGTCGTCATCGTGGGGCTCGTGGTCATCCTGATCGGCTTCGCGGTGATCACGCTTCGCGGGGGCGACACGACCGCGCCGTTCGCCGGGCTCGTCGGCGTCTCGGGCGCGATCATCGGCGCCTACTTCGGCGTGCAGATCGGCCAGTCCGGCAAGGACAGGGTCGAGGCCGAGCTGCGCCGTACGAACGAGATCGCCATCCGCCTCGCCGCCAAGGTCCACGCGCATGACGCCGACTCGGTGATCAACACCACCATGGGTCCCCGGCGCCGCTAGGACGGGCACCGCGGATCCGCGGCGGGCCGGCCTCCGGACACCCTCCGGCAGGGCCGGCCTTTCGCGTCTCCGCGGCCGGGTCCGGCCCCTGCGGCCACGGCCGTCCGCCGGTACCCGCCCCTCCGCTCCCGCCAACACTGCCCAAGGATCGGCCGTAGCTTCGGCAGGGTCCGCCGATTTGCGGATTCGCCGGGACTGGGTAGACACGGGGGCATGCGCAGCGTCCGTATCGGGGTCGACACCGGGGGCACGTTCACAGACGTGGTCGCGGTGGACGAGCAGACCGGTGAGATCACCACGACCAAGACTCCCTCCACCCCCGCCAACCCCGCCGACGGGTTCATGGAGGGGGTACGGAAGGTCCTCAGAAAGGCGGCCGGGGCCGAGGAGGTGACCCTGGAAGCCGTGTCGGCGGTGGTGCACGGCACCACGGTCGCCACCAACCAGCTCCTTGAGGACCGGATCGCCGACCTGGGTTTCGTCACCACCGAGGGCTTCGAGTTCATCCTGGAGATCGCCCGTCAGAGCGTGCCCGACGGCTACGGCAACTCCTACTTCTGGGTGAAGCCGCCCCGCATCGTCCCGGTGCACCGGGTCAGGACCGTCGGCGGGCGCCTGGACCACACCGGGGCCGAGGTGCGGCCGTTCGACGAGGAGCAGGCCGTCGAGGTGGCCCGGTGGTTCCGTGACCGCGGCATCACCGCGATCGGCGTCTGCTTCCTGCACTCGTACGCCAATCCCGCCCACGAGGTGCGCATGCGGGAGGTCCTGGAACGGGAGCACCCGGATGCCGTCGTCTCGATCTCGTGCGACGTGCTGCGCGAGTACCGCGAGTACGAGCGCTCGGTCACCACGCTGGTCGACGCCGCGGTCAAACCGACGATGCGCCGCTATATCGCCAACCTGGCCCAGCGTCTGGAGACGAGCGCCGCGGGTACGGGCGAGGGACTGCCGTTCTCCGTCATGAAGAGCAACGGCGGCGTACTCTCCGCGGCCGAGGTGGTGCACCAGCCGATCACCACGGTGCTCTCCGGACCGGCCGCGGGCGCGCTCGGCGCCGCACTGATCGCCGCCACCGCCGGGCACCCCTCGGTGATCACCCTGGACGGCGGCGGCACCTCGACCGACGTCGCGGTGGTCGTCGACGGGGAGCCGTCGCTGACCACCGAGGGCAGCATCGGCCGCTACCCCTGCAAGATCCCGATGATCGACATCGTGACCGTCGGCGCGGGCGGCGGCTCCGTCGCGTGGATCTCGCCGGAGGGCACGCTGAAGGTCGGGCCCAAGTCCGCGGGGGCCGACCCGGGACCGCTCTGCTACGGCCGGGGCGGCACCGAGGTCACCGTCACCGACGCGCACGTCTTCCTCGGCCGGGTTCCGGCACACCTGCTCGGCGGGGAGATCCCGCTCGACGCCGACGCCGCCCGGCAGGGGATCGAGGCGCTCGCGGGCAAGATCGGACTGACTCCCGAACGGACCGCGGCGGGCATCCTGGAGATCAGCGCCTTCAACCAGTCGAACGCCATCCGCCAGATCACCGTCAAGCGTGGCCTGGACGTGCGCGACTTCCCCATGGTCGCCTTCGGCGGCTCAGGACCGCTGCTGGTCTGCCGGCTCATCGACATCCTCGGCCTGCCCTCGGTGATCGTCCCGCCCGACCCGGGCAACGTCTCGGCGTTCGGGCTGCTCACCGTGGACGTCAAGAACGACTACGTGCGCACCTTCGTCACCCGCGACCTCTCGCTCGCGGCCGCCTCGGAGATCTTCGGTGAGCTGGAGGGACAGGCGGCCTCCGCCCTGGACCGCGAGGGCTTCGCGGCAGAGGCGCACGTCTACGCGCGCAGCGCCGACCTGCGCTACTTCGGCCAGGCCTACGAGGTCAGGGTGACGGCCCCGGCCGGACCGCTGGACGAGGCGTGGCAGGCCGAGGTGCTGGACCGCTTCCACACCGAGCACCACAAGCTCTACGGGTACGGCTACCGCGACGACCCCCGGCACGGCGTCGAGTGGGTCAACCTCCGGGTCTCCGGCATCGGCCCGATCACCCGCCCCGCCATCGGACGCCGGCCGCACGGTACGAGCCGGCCCGAGCCGGTCACCTTCCGCGAGGTCTGTTACGACGATTGGGGCAGTACCCCGATCCACCGCCGCGCCGACCTGGCGGCCGGAGCGGAGATCAGCGGTCCCGCGGTCATCGAGGAGTACGGCTCCACGTTGCCGGTCCACCCCGGCTTCACCGCGACCATGGACGAGTTCGGAAACCTGGAGGTGCGCCGTGCGGCGGACAACGGCTGAATCGACGAGCGCCGCCGACCCGGTGCTGGTGGAGATCGTCGAGGGGACGCTCGCGTCCGTGGAGATGGAGGTCGAGACGGCCATCGCGCGCACCGCCCGCTCGCCCATGATCCGCGACGCGCACGACTTCCGCGCGGGCATCCACGACGTACGGCTGCGCAAGCTGACCGGCAGGTCCTACTCGGCGCTGGTCCAGCCGATCGTCAGGGACTTCCCGATCGCCGAGATGAAGCCCGGCGACGTGTTCTTCCACAACGACGTCTACCTGTCCGAGGGGGGCATCGGGCACCTGCCCGACCTGTGCGTGACGGTCCCGGTCTTCCACGGCGGGGAGGTCGTCGCCTTCGTGCAGGCGTTCGGCCACCACGACGACATCGGCGGGGGCGTGCCCGGCTCGATGCCGAGCAACGCGCGCAGCGTGTTCGAGGAGGGGCTGATGGTCCCGCCGATCAAGCTCTGGGACGAGGGCGTGCCCAACCGGGCGGCGCTCACCATCATGACCCGCAACTCGCGGATGCCCGACTCGCTGGCCGGAGACCTGGACGCCGAGTGCTCGGCCTGCCTGATGGGCGCGCGGCGGCTGGGCGAGCTGTTCGACCGGTACGGGCGCGAGGCGGTCGAGGCGTGCTTCGACGCGATCATCTCCAACACCACCGAGACGTTCCGCAGGGAACTGCTGGCCAAGATTCCCGAGGGCACCCATGTGTGGGAGGACTACGCCGAGCACGACGGTGTGGATTCCCCCCGCCTGCACACCCAGCGGATGACCCTCACCGTCGACCACTCCGCGCCGGTGCCGCTGGTGATCGACTTCACCGGCACCTCACCGCAGGCCAAGGGGCCGATCAACCACGCGGGCGACTACGCCGACGGGGTCTTCCTGAAGAAGTGGCTGGCGCCGATCCTGCGCAACCTGGCCGACACCCCCGAGCGGATGGCCGAACTGGACGTCAACGAGGGCGTCGTGCCCCTCATCGAGATGCGATTCCCCCAGAAGGGCACCCTGCTCACCCCCATCTTCCCGGCCCCCACCAACGCCCGTACCTTCGTGATCCTGCGTCTGCTGGGGGTGCTGGCCGGGGTGCTGGCCAAGGCGACCGGCGGCCGGATGCCCGCCGACCAGGAGACCATCCGCTACACCGGCGTCTACGGCGACGGCCTGGACGGCACCCCGTACCTGATGCGCGAGGTCCTCGGCGGCGGCTCGGGCGGCCGGTGGTACGCGGACGGGGAGGACACCATCCACGTGGTGCCCGACTCGCGCAACATCCCGGTCGAGTTCGCCGAGTCCCGCTGGCCCTTCCGGGTCGAGCGGCTCGGCCTGGCCCGCGACTCCGGTGGCCCCGGCCTCTACCGGGGCGGTCTCGGCTACGACAAGCACCTGCGGATGCTCCGCGACGCCTCGTTCATGTCCATCGCCGACCGCTCGATCCTGTCGTGCTGGGGGGTGAACGGCGGCCGGGCCGGGAAACCCTTCGTCGTGGAGATCGACGGGAGGGAGATGGAGGGCCTGGTGGACGACTCGCCGGTCCGCGCCGGCGAGATCATCCGGGTCCGCACCACCGGTGGTGGCGGCTGGGGTTCTCCGCTGGACCGCGACCCCGCCCTGGTGGCCGCCGACGTCCGCGACGGCAAGGTCTCGCCGGACGGCGCCCGCGACGACTACGGGGTCATCCTGTCCGGCTCGCAGGACGACCCTCAGGTGGACACCGAGGCCACCGGGATCCGCCGCGCGGAACTCCGCGCCCTGGTCGCCGACGCGCCCTTCTTCGACCGGGGCCCCGGCTTCCCGTCCCTGTCCGGTGGCCTGCCGTACGCGGAGGTGGATCTCGTGTAGCCGAGCGGGTGTCCTCCTCGGGTACCGCCCGCATCGGGAGCCCCGGCAGAGGCGAGGCCGGGCTGTCACCTCCGGCGGTCACCCCTCGGCCTCGCCTCACGGTCCGTATCGGGTCGACCGGGAGCCGCTACGGCGGCCTGAGGATCATGGCCGGCCCGTACCGGTGATCGCCTTCCCCCTGCTCCGGCGGCCCGCCGGAGCAGAGGGGGTGAGGAGTGGGTGTGCCGGGCCGTGGAGGTGCTAATCTGGAAGCAGTTGCGGTTGTGGTACCCATGAAACTCTGTGTGCACCTGACGGATGACCTTCAGGTGCATTTTTGTTTTCCCGGTCATCTCCGGATGGGCTCATCGCGGCGACGCGGGATCCGCGCGGTGCGGATTCCGGCTCTGCCCCCTATCAAAGGAGAAAGTCATGGCTACGGGAACCGTGAAGTGGTTCAACTCGGAAAAGGGCTTCGGCTTCATCGAGCAGGACGGCGGCGGCGCCGACGTCTTCGCTCACTACTCCAACATCGCCACCCAGGGCTACCGTGAGCTGCAGGAGGGCCAGAAGGTCTCCTTCGACGTCACGCAGGGCCAGAAGGGCCCGCAGGCCGAGAACATCGTTCCGGTCTGACGTAGCACCAGCACGGCGAGGGCCGGGGCCCGCACCTTTCGGGGTGCGGGCCCCGGCTCGTCTCATGTCCGCTCGTTCGCCGCCGGGCATCGCGGGGTTCTTCGGAGCCGACCTTCGCCCGGGGACGGGGCGCGGTGGGTTCTCGAATGTTCCGGCTCCGGCGGGCCGTCGCCGCGGCCTGTGGGCCGGGCGGCCGGTTCGCCGGATCAGCCGGTCTTGCGCAGGGGAGGAGAAGGCGTTTTCCTGTAGGCATGACCTTGGTGATCACTGCGGTGCGGCATGGTCAGAGCGAGTCCAACGTGGCCTTCGAGGAGGCTCTCCGCACCGAGAGGGCGGTCGTCCTGGAAGGCCGGGACCGGGACGTCTCGTTGACCCCGCTGGGCAGGGAGCAGGCCACCGGGCTGGGGCGGCGTCTGGCGGTCGGGGATCCGCCCGACCTCGTCCTGTGCTCGCCGTACCGCAGGGCGGTGCAGACCTGGGAGCTGGCCGCGGCCGAGCTGGGCGCCGCCCCCGAGGTCCGGTTGGAGCCGAGACTCGGGGACTGTGACATGGGGCGTTGGTCGGGGATGAACCCGATCGCGCTCAGGGAGAGGTTTCCCGGTGAATCGGAGAACCTGGTGGCTCGTCTGTACGGCGGTTTCCGGCCGCCGGAGGGGGAAAGCTTCCAGGATGTCGCCGACCGGGTACGTGAGGTGCATGAGGAACTGCGTGCCGGGCATGCCGGGCGCCGGGTTCTCATCGTCGCGCACGACTCCGTCGTGCTGATGCTCAAGCACGTGATCGAGGGCATCCCGATCGCCTCCGTCGAGGCGTTCGCACCGGTCGGCAACGCCTCGGTCTCGGTGTGGCGCGGGTCCAGGTCCGAGATCTTCAACGAGGTGGGCCACCTGCGGGGGACGCGGACACGGTAGCGCTCCGTTCCGGCCCGGCGTTTTCCTCATAACCTCACCCCGATCGTCTCGCCGGACGGCGGTATGGGAGATCATGGGATTCCCTCGTCCGGGTATCGTGCCAGTCTCACGGCAAGCGGGCCGGGAACGGGGGAAGCGCTCCTCCGGCCGGGTCCGGCCGCCACGCATCGGAGGTTGATCTTGCAGGGAGCACTCGGCGACATCGTCGTCCTCGATCTCTCTCGTGCGCTCGCGGGTCCGCACGCCACGCAGATGCTCGGCGATCTGGGTGCCCGGGTGATCAAGGTGGAGCATCCCGGGGGAGGTGACGAGTCCCGGGGCTGGGGCCCGCCCTTCGTGGGTCCTGAAGGTGATATTTCAACGTATTTCCTGGCGGCCAACCGGAACAAGCAGTCGATCGCCCTCGATCTCAAGTCCGCCGAGGGCAAGGCGCTGATCGAGCGCCTGGTGCGGCAGAGCGACGTGCTGGTGGAGAACTTCCGCACCGGCGTGCTGGACCGGCTGGGCTTCCCCGTCGAGCGGCTGCACGAGCTCAACCCCCGCCTGGTCATCCTGTCGATCACCGGCTTCGGCCATGACGGCCCGGAGGGCGGCAGGCCGGGGTACGACCAGATCGCGCAGGGCGAGGCCGGGCTGATGAGCCTGACCGGCCCGTCGGCCGACGAGCCGTACCGGGTGGGCGCCTCGATCGCGGACCTGCTCGGCGGCATCCACGGCGCCTACGGCGTGCTGGCCGCGCTGTACGAGCGGGAGCGGACCGGGCGGGGCAAGGTCGTGCGGACCTCGCTGCTGGCCGCGGTGACCGGGGTGCACTCCTACCACGGCACGGCCTGGACCGTCGGCGGCCAGGTGCCCGTCGCCAACGGTAACCACCACGCCTCCATCGCCCCGTACGGGGCCTTCCACTGCGCCGACGGGATGATCCAGATCGCGGTGGCGAACGACGCGCAGTGGCGCAAGGTCGCCGCCCTGCTGGAGATAGATCCAGATATCGCGAAATATGCCACGAACAGGGAAAGATTTGCGCATCGGGATGAGCTGATCGCGGACATGGAGCGGAGGCTCACCAAGCACGACAGGGAGCACTGGCTGGCCGCGCTCGGCGAGGCCGGGGTGCCCGCCGGGGCGATCAGGTCCATCGACGAGGTCTACGCCTGGGAGCAGACCCGTTCCCAGGGGCTGGTCGTCGAGGTCGACCACCCCGTGCTCGGCACCATCGAGCTGCCGGGGCCGCCGCTCCGCTTCGACGGCGACCTTCCCATGCGCCATACCGCCCCGCCAGCCCTCGGCGAGCACAACGACGAGGTCCTCGCCTGGCTGAGGGAGCGTGAGCGTTGACAGGCAGGCGGATCCCTCACGGAGCGCGGATATGAGCCAGGCGCGACCCGACGCGCGGACCCTGATCGACACCTTCTTGGACCCCGGGACCTGGCTCTCGTGGGACGAGCCGCCCGCCGATCCCTCCCTGCCCGGCTCGGGGTACGCCGAGGAACTGGCCGCGATCCGGGCCAGGACGGGATACGACGAGGCGGTGGTCTCCGGGGAGGGCCTGCTCGACGGGCGCCGGGTGGCGATCGTCGCGTGCGAGTTCTCCTTCCTGGCCGGCTCGATCGGGGTGGCCGCCGCCGAACGGCTCACCGCCGCGATCGAGCGGGCCACCGCCGAGCGGCTCCCGCTGCTGGCGGCCCCCGCCTCGGGCGGCACCCGGATGCAGGAGGGCGCGGTGGCCTTCGTCCAGATGGTGAAGGTCACCGCCGCCGTGGCCGCGCACCGCGCCGCGGGCCTGCCGTACGTCGTCTACCTGCGCCATCCCACCACCGGTGGGGTCTTCGCCTCCTGGGGCTCGCTGGGGCACGTCACCGCGGCCGAGCCGGGCGCGCTGATCGGGTTTCTGGGGCCGAGGGTGTTCGAGGCGCTGCACGGCTACCCGTTTCCCGAGGGTGTCCAGGTCGCCGAGAACCTCTTCGCCCACGGTCTGGTCGACGCCGTGGTGTCGGCCGAGGACGCCCGGCGGGTCGCCACGCGGGTGCTCGCCGTGCTGTGCGCCCCCCGTGAGGGGTTGGATCCGGGCCCCGAGCCGGACGAGTGGATCCCGGTGGTCCAGGCGTGGGACGCGATCAGCCGCTCCCGCCGCGACGACCGCCCCGGTGTGCGGGCGCTGCTCAAACTCGGAGCCGCCGAGGCCACCCCGCTCAACGGCACCGGTGTGGGCGAGCACGACCCCGGGCTGATCCTCGCCCTGGCCAGGTTCGGCGAGGTCCCCGCGGTCGTGCTCGGCCAGGACCGGCGGGGCCAGCGGATCGACGCCCCGCTCGGCCCGGCCGGGCTCCGGGTCGCCAGGAGGGGGATGCGCCTGGCCTCCGAGCTGGGGTTGCCGCTGGTCACCGTGATCGACACCGCCGGGGCCGCGCTCTCCAGGGCGGCGGAGGAGGGCGGCCTGGCAGCCGAGATCGCCCACTCCGTGGCCGACCTGGTGATGCTCGACGCCCCGACCGTCTGCCTGCTGCTGGGGGAGGGCGCGGGCGGCGCCGCCCTCGCGCTGCTCCCCGCCGACCGGGTGCTCTGCGCCCAGCACGGCTGGCTGTCGCCGCTCTCCCCGGAGGGGGCGTCGGCGCTGCTGTACCGGAGTGTCGACTTCGCCCCGGAGATCGCCGAGGCCCAGGGGGTGAGATCCACGGACCTGCGCCGGGACGGCCTCGTCGACCGGATCATCCCGGAGTTCCCCGACGCCGCCTACGAGCCGGAGGCGTTCTGCCGCCGGGTCTCGCGGGCACTGGAGTACGAGATCGCGACCCTGCTGGGGCAGCCTCCCGCGGACCGCCTCGCAGCCAGGCTCTCCCGCTACCGCCGGCTCGGCGTGGGCTGAGCGGGCGGCGGCGGGTCTCCGGGCCTGACAGTCACCTGGGAGCCCTCAGGCGGGCGTCAGGCACGCGGGGAGGTCACGGCTCCGAGATCGCCGGGGTGAGCGAGACCGGCAGGCGCTCGATCCGTACGGAGAAGACCTCGTCGCGGGGGACGACCACCTCGTACGCCCCGTGGTCGACCATCCAGTAGCCCAGGGCCTCGGCCTTCACCCCGCTGTGCCCGGTGTAGGCGATGTGCAGGCTCTCCTCGCCGTTCTCCTCGGAGACGTCGAGGACCAGGCAGGGCTCGCCGCCGAACGCCCCGACGGTGCGGACCAGTACCAGCCAGTCGAGGTCCTCGCGCGCGACGACCAGCCGCCAGTAGCCGGAGGCCGCCTCGAAGCCCTTCTGGGCCTGCTCGTTGAACAGCACCACCTCGGTGGCACCCGGGCCGAGGGCGGCGGCGTACGTCCGGCCGGAGTAGTGGGCGGCGAACCCCGAGGCGACCGGCTCGATCTCGGCGCTCATGAGGCGGGCCGCCAGCTCAGGCCGTCGTAGCGGCCGAAGAGGCGCTCCTCGCCGTCGGTCACGTGGATGATCTCGGCCCCGGCGGGGATCGGCATGGGCGTGGTGTGGAACTGCGGCACGACGTGATCCCGCGAGGTGGTGAAGCCGTTCCCGGCGAAGGGCGGTGAATCGTTCCAGTCACCACCCATGTGCGGGCCGTATGGCACGACGTAGGCGTCCATGTCGCGGGCGTACCAGCGCATCAGATAGATCTCCGGGACGGTGGCGGTCAGTTCCGAGCCGTCGAACCCCAGGTCGAGACCGGCGAAGAGCTGAGCGGGGGTGGTCAGCCGCGCGCAGTCCTGAACCCGGTACACGTACCCGGAGATCACGGTGCGTCTGCCGGCCAGATAGGGCACGAGCAGCCGAGGCGGTATGACCTTCTGCATCTGCGTTCTACGCCCAGGTGGATCACTCACGGTCGGCATTTTACGATCCACCGGCCCGGAGTCGCCGGTGTTCCAGGCACGGCAGGGCATTCCGGGTGGCAATCGTGATCTGGGAGTCGAATTCGCATATCTGTACGCCGGGTCCGGGGCCCATATCGGTACGTACCACCCCCATTGGATCGACCAGCATGCTCCGTCCGATCCCGAAGTTGTCGCGGGCCTCCGGATTCGGCGCCTGGCCCACGGCCGCGACCCAGGTGGTGTTCTCGATCGCCCGGGCCCTGACGAGGGTGGTCCAGTGCTCCTCCTTCATCGGCCCGGAACCCCACGCGGCGATCACCGCGAACACCTCGGCCCCGGCGTCCACCAGGGCCCGGGTCAGTTCGGGGAAACGGATGTCGTAGCAGGTGACCAGGCCCACCCGGAGCCCGGCCAGCTCCACCACGACCGGCGTGTCGCCCGGCGCGACCAGCTCGGACTCGCGGGCGCCGAAGGAGTCGAAGAGGTGGATCTTCCGGTAGGCCGCCTCGATCGAGCCGGTGGGGCCGATGGCGACCGCGGTGTTGTGGACCCGGTGATCACCGGGCTCGAACACCCCCGCGATCACCGAAAGACCGTGCTCCCGTGCGGCTTCGGCCAGCCCGGTGACGAACGGTCCGTCCAGCGGCTGGGCGAGGTCGGTGATTCTCCTGCCGTACCGGGTGAGCGTGGCCTCCGGAAGGATCGCCAGCTCGGCGCCGCCCGCGGCGGCCTCGCCGAGGGCCGTGCGGGCACGGTCGAGGTTGGCGGCGGGGTCTTCCGAGACCGGGATCTGGCAGAGGGCGATGCGCGTCACGGGTGTGACCCTATCCGTCGGTTCGGCACTCGTTCCATCCACGTGAGGCTCCGCCACGCCCATTCCAGCGGTCCGTACCTGAATCTGGCCAGCCACGCCCGGCTGAACAGCACCTGAAGCGTCAGGACGGCGACCGAGAGCGCCACACCGGCCAGCCGGGTCGCATCGGAGGTGAGCAGTGGCAGGAAGAGCAGGATGACCGGTGTGCTCATCAGGTAGTTGGTCAGCGCCATCCGGCCGAGCGGCGCCAGGGCCGCCAGCAGCGGGTCACGCAGCCGGGTCCGCAGCAGAAGCAGCAGCCCGGTGCAGTAGGCCGTGGCGGCGGCGAGCCCGGCGGCCGGGTAGACGGCCCGGTTGAAGAGGACGGGATCGCCCGCGATGCGTACCCAGAGCCAGGTGAGCGCCACGCCCAGCACCACGCTCGCCGCGAACGCGAACGGCAGCAGCCACTCGGGCGGCGGTCGCTCCATCATGGCCATGCCCAGTACGAACAGCCCGGGGATGAGGATCACCCCGCCGCCCTGGTGTACCGCCCAGGCGGTGAGGGCGACGCCCAGCAGCACCACCGCGGGCTGCGGGAAGAACGAGGCGGGCAGCAGGACCAGCGCCCCGAAGATCGCGTACGGCAGGAGCACCTCGCCGGGGTTGACGATCTGGTGGAGCGCGCCCAGGGCCGCGAGCACCGCCAGCCTGCGCAGCAGCACGGCCCGGGGGCTCTCGGTCCGCTCGGCCGCCGAGCGGAGGAAGAGGACGAAGCTCAGCCCGAACAGGAAGGAGAAGATCGGGTAGAACCTGCTCTGCAGCAGGTTGTCGATCACCCAGTCGACCGCGTTCTGGCCCGGGTTCCTCAGGTGGTCGCGGGTGTGCTGCCAGGTGTTGACCAGCATGATCCCGCACACCGCGAAGCCGCGGAGCGCGTCGAGCTCGTGGAATCGTCGGGTCACAGGAAATAGACGTATCACCCCATAATCAACTATGCATAGATGACCCCATTCGTAACCCCACCCGGGTGCCCGGAGTCACGGGCGCGGGGCCGTCGTGCCCCGGACGACCAGGGTGGTGGGCAGCACACTGGGGGCGGGCGATACGGCGGCGGGGGCGTTGATCATGGAGATCAGCGCGGTGGCGGCGGCCACGCCGAACCCGGCCTTGTCCTGGGCGACGGTGGTCAGACCGGGCTGGAGCAGCGCCGCTGGTTCGATGTCGTCGAAGCCGACCACCGCGATGTCCTCGGGGACTTTGAGCCCGGCCTCGGTGATGGCGCGGATGGCGCCGATCGCCATCTCGTCGCCGGCGGCGAAGACGGCGTCGGGGCGCTCGTCGAGCGCGAGCAGGCGCCGCATCGCCGAGTGCCCTCCCGTCAGGTAGAAGTCGCCCTCGACGACGTACTCCTCGCGCGCGGGCAGGCCGAGTGCGGCGAGCGCGTCACGGTATCCGGTGAGCCGCTCGGCGCCGGGCCGGGTGCGGCCGGGGCCGGTGATCGTCGCGATGGCCCGCCTGCCCTGCTCGTGCAGGTGGTTCACCGCGAGGCGCGCGCCCCCCGCGTTGTCGGAGATGACGTACGTCGTCCGGGGGCCGGCGGCCGGGCGGTCCAGTGAGATACAGGGCACGTCGGACTCCGCGAGCCGGATGAGGGCGGGGTCTCGGGTGCCGTTGTCGATGAACACCACGCCGTCGAGATTGTGTCTTCTCGCGGCACGGAGATGGCCGTCCTCCTCGTCGCTCGTGGCGAGCATCAGAAGGTGATATCCCCGCGCGCTCAGCGCGGTTTTCAGGCCGATGAGGATTTCCTGGAGAAAGGGATGGCGCCAGCCGGGGCGCCGGTGGTCGGTGTCCCAGATGAGGCCGACCATGTACGACTTCTTCGTGGCGAGGGTCCGCGCGGACTCGTTCGGCAGGTAGCCGATGCGCGCGGCGACGCGCAGCACGTTGTCACGGGTTTCCTGGGTCACCACCTCGGGGTTGTTGAACACGCGGGAGACTGTCGCCACCGACACGCCGCACTGGCGGGCCAGGTCTCTGATCGTTGCCACGATCGTACGGTATCGCACCTCTGTAACCGGTTTCATGTAACCGGTTACAGGGGAAGGTAGCCCTCGATCCCGATCTCGTCAACCCCTTCTCGGGGGTGTGATTCCCGGATCGTTTCCGATGTCCAGGTCGTCGCCGGAAATCATTTCGAGTTATGTTTCCGTGACTTGACATAGAGGTTCCACATTATGTGAAATCTGGTCACCGCTCGTTGCCCGCGGTCACGCACGCCTCGTATCTCTGGGACCTTCCCCCGCTTCTGTCAGGAAGAAGGATTCCCTGTGTTATCGGAAAAGTCGCGCGTCATCGCGGCGATCGCGGTCGCCGGAGTGCTCGCCGCCGGCTGCGCTTCCCAGCAAGGTGACCCCTCCACCGCCGCCTCGGGCGACGAGAAGATCACACTGACCCTCAACCTCTTCGGCAACATGGGCTTCAAGGAGCTCTACACCGAATACGAGGCCGCCCACCCGAACATCAAGATCGTTGAGCGTACCTCCGCCTACAACGACCACCATCGCAACCTCGCCGCGCACCTGGCCACCGGGCAGGGCGCCGCCGACGTCGAGGGGATCGACACCGGCTTCATCGCCCGGTTCCGCGGGCAACCCCAGCACTTCGTCGACCTCAACCGGCACGGCGCCGAGCAGCTCAAAGCCCGCTGGCTGCCCTGGAAGTGGGAGGCGTCCGTCGCCAAGACCGGTGCGCAGATCGGCTACGGCACCGACGTCGGCGGCCTGGCCATGTGCTATCGCCGCGATCTGTTCGAGAAGGCCGGCCTGCCCACCGACCGCGACGAGGTCTCCAGGCTCTGGCCCGACTGGGCCTCGTACTTCGAGGCGGGCAAGAAGTACACCGCGACCAAACCGGAGGGCGCCGCGTTCTTCGACGGGGCCGCGCAGGTCTTCAACGCGATCGTCGGCCAGGCCGCCGTCGGCTACTACGACACCTCCGACAACGTCGTGGTCGCGAGCAATCCCGAGGTGCGCAAAGCCTACGACCAGGTGCTGCGGGCCGTGGCCGACGGCGAGTCGGCCAAGCTGGTCGGCAGCTCCCCGGCGTGGAACACCGGATTCGCCAAGAGCCAGTTCGCCACGGTCGGCTGCCCCGCCTGGATGCTCGCCAAGATCCAGGACCAGGCCAAGGAGTTCGCCGGCAAGTGGGACGTGGCCGCGATTCCCGGCGGCGGCGGGAACTGGGGCGGCTCCTACCTGACCGTCCCGGCCCAGGGCAAGCACGTCAAGGAGGCCGTCGAGCTGATCGCCTGGCTCACCGCGCCCGAGCAGCAGATCAAGGTGTTCGGCAAGCACGGCATCCTGCCGTCCACGGTGGAGACCTACCAGAAGCCCGAGGTCACCGGGCTGAAGCACGAGTTCTTCAACGACGCCCCGATCGGCAAGATCTTCACTACCGCGGCGCTCAACCTCAAGCCGCAGTACCAGGGCCCGCGCGCCGGTGACATCCAGACCGCCATCCGGGACGCGATCAACCGCGTCGAGGAGGGCAAGCAGAACGGCGACCAGGCCTGGCAGCAGATGCTCACCGACGTCGAGCGCATCAGCAAATGAGCCGGGACGCCGGTGGGCGGTCAGGGCTCGCCGGCGTCCCCCTCCCGGGGTGCACGCCTTCCCCCACAGCGGCTCTCCCCGCCCGTGACGAGACCCCCGAGTCCCCGAGACTGGAACGAGACCCCGATGACCTCCGCCGCCCCGCGGCCACGACCTTCCCCCGTCGCCGGGCGGCCATGGCGCCGCTTCGCCCACACGCTCGATGTCAAGAGCTCGCCGTACCTCTACATCGCGCCGTTCTTCCTGCTGTTCGGCGTGTTCGGTGCCTTCCCGCTGCTCTACACCGCCTACGTCTCGATGACGGACTGGAACCTGCTGGAGTCGACCAGGCAGTGGGTGGGGGCGGAGAACTACGTCGCGCTGATCCAGGACGGGTATTTCTGGAACGCGCTGTTCAACACGGTCAGCATCTGGCTGCTGTCGACGATCCCGCAGTTGCTGGTGGCCCTGGTCGTCGCGCACATGCTCAACCGCAGCCTGCGCGCCAGGACGTTCTTCCGGATGGGCGTGCTGTTGCCCAACGTCACCTCGATCGTCGCGGTCACCATCATCTTCGCCCAGCTCTTCGGCCGTGACTTCGGCGCGGTCAACTGGGCGCTGGGCCTGTTCGGGTTCGGCCCCGTCGACTGGCAGGCCGGGACGCTCAGCTCGCACATCGCGATCTCGCTGATCGTCATCTGGCGATGGACCGGTTACAACGCCCTCATCTACCTGGCGGCCATGCAGGCGGTTCCCAGCCACCTCTACGAGGCCGCCACCATCGACGGGGCCGGCCAGTGGACCCAGTTCTGGCGGATCACCATCCCGATGCTCCGGCCGACGATCATCTTCACCGGCGTCGTCTCCACCATCGGCGGTTTCCAGATCATCGCTGAGCCGCTGCTCTTCCAGGCAGGGACCGGCAACCCGACGGGCGGTTCCGACCGGCAGTTCCAGACGGTCGGGCTCTACCTCTACGAGCAGGGCTTCGGCCTCTACGAGTTCGGCTACGCCTCGGCGGTCGCCTGGACGCTCTGCCTGATCATCGTGGTCATGGCGCTCGTCAACTTCTCCATCACCCGACGGATCAAGAGCGGCTGACCCATGGCGACCATCACCTCTCCCTCCCCGCCCCGGGCGGACGTCCCGCGCCCGCCCGGACCGCGCCGTGCCAGGCCGCCGCGCTCGGCGGGGTTCTGGACCTACGCGGCGCTCGTCGCGTTCCTGCTCGGCTCACTGTTCCCGGTCTACTGGTCGCTCGTCGTGGCCTCGCAGAGCAACGACGCGATCGCCAAGGTGCCCCCCGTGCTGGTGCCGGGTGGCCACCTGTTCGACAACATCGCCAGGGTCTTCGACACCACGGCCTTCGGGCAGGCCCTGTTCAACTCCTTCCTGGTGTCGGGCACCGTCACCGTCTCGGTGGTCCTCTTCTCCACTTTGGCGGGGTTCGCCTTCGCCAAGCTCCGCTTCCGGGGACGCGGCGGCCTACTGGTGGCGGCGATCGCCACCACGACGGTCCCGCACCAGCTCGGTATCATCCCGCTCTACATCCTCATGGGCGAGCTGGGCTGGACCGGGCGAATCGAGGCGGTGATCGTCCCCGGCCTGGTGACGGCGTTCGGCGTGTTCTTCATGACGCAGTACCTCTCCGGCGCGGTGCCCGACGAGCTGCTGGAGGCCGGTCGGATGGACGGCTGCACCACGATCCGGCTGTTCTGGCACGTGGTGCTGCCCGCCGCCCGGCCCGCCGCGGCGGTACTGGGGCTGTTCACCTTCATGCAGGCCTGGAACGACTTCTTCTGGCCACTGGTGGTGCTGACCCCGGAGAACCCGACGGTCCAGGTCGCGCTCTCCAGCCTGGCCAGCGGCTACACGACCGACTTCGCACTAGTGCTGACCGGTGCCGTGATCGCGACCATCCCCATGGTGGTCGTGTTCGCGCTCCTCGGCCGGCAGATCATCGGAGGCATCATGTCAGGGGCGATCAAGGGATGACGACGACCGAAGAGTGCGTCCCCGGAGCCGGGGCCTTCCCGGCCGGTTTCGTCTGGGGAGTGGCCACCTCCGCGTACCAGATCGAGGGGGCCGTCGACGCCGACGGCCGGGGCCCGTCGATCTGGGACGTCTTCTCCCGTGTCCCGGGGGCGGTGGCGGCGGGGGAGTCGGGCGACCCCGCCTGCGACCACTACCGTCGCTGGCCCGAGGACGTGGAGCTCCTCGCCGGCCTCGGCGTCGGCGCCTACCGGCTCTCGGTGGCCTGGCCGAGGGTGTTCCCCGACGGGGGCGGCCGCGTCGAGCGGCGCGGCCTCGACTTCTACCGCCGCCTGATCGACGGGCTTCGTGAGCGGGACATCATGCCGTTCGTCACGCTCTACCACTGGGACCTGCCCCAGGCGCTGGAGGATCGTGGCGGGTGGCGGGTGCGCGACACCGCCGAGCGTTTCGCCGACTACGCCGCCACGGTGCACGAGGCCCTGGACGGGGTGCCGTACTGGACCACGCTGAACGAGCCATACTGCTCCTCGATCACCGGGTACGCCGAGGGCCGCCACGCGCCCGGTGCCCGTGAGGGGCATGGAGCCCTGGCCTCGGCGCACCACCTGCTCGTCGGGCACGGCCTGGCATGCGCCCGACTGCGGGAGAACGCCAGGCAGGGCGAGCAGGTCGGCGTCACGCTCAACATGTCGCCCGGCGTGCCCGCGAGCCCGTCGGCCGAGGACGCCGCAGCGGCCCGCCGGATGGACCTGATGGTCAACCGGCAGTTCACCGAGCCGTTGCTGGGCGGCGCCTACCCGGCGGACATGGCCGAGGTCTACGGGGAGATCAGCGACTTCTCCTTCCGCCGTGACGGCGATCTGGAGCTCATCTCGGCGCCGCTGGACTTCCTCGGGGTGAACTACTACTACCCGATTCACGCGGCCGCGGCCCCGTACGTCCAGCCCGATCCAGCGCTCCGCTCCGCCTACGACATCGGCGTGCGCACGGTCATGCCGGACGGGCCGGGGACCAGCGGGCTCGGCTGGCGGATCGAGCCGCGTGGCCTGTGGGACACCCTCACCGGGCTCGCCGCCCGCTTCAGCGGACTGCCGCCGGTCTTCGTCACCGAGAACGGCTACGGCGACTACGGCGACCTCGACGACACCGGTCGCATCGCCTACCTGCGCGAGCACCTGGCCGCCACCGGGGCCGCCATCGCCGAGGGGGTGGAGGTGCGCGGCTACTTCTGCTGGTCGCTGCTCGACAACTTCGAATGGGCCAGGGGCTACGCCGCCCGCTTCGGCCTGGTGCACGTCGACTACGCCACCCAGGCCCGCACCCCCAAGGCCAGCTACCACTGGTACCGCGACGTCATCACGGGGTCCTCCGGCGGCTCGGCTTAACCCTGGTCAGGCGGTGATCACCCACCCCGCCGACCGGCCGGACCGGGGAGGTGAGGTCCTTGCCGGACGTCGTCCGGTAAAACGAACTGCCACTCTGGGTAATGACTCCTATCCTCTCGGTTATGGTATCGCCGTGATACCGGATTCGCCGTACGGTGGGAGGCATGGCTATGACATTGCGACTCTCCGACGAGCAGACCGAAGCCCTCCGGCGACGCGCGGAGCGAGAGGGGCGGAGCATGCAGCAGGTGGTGCTGGCGGCCGTGGAGGAATACCTGGTTCGCCATTCCGATGACGAGGAGGTTCATCGGCTCGGCGTGGAAGCGGTGCGCCGATGGAAACCCGTTCTTGATCGGCTCGCCGAATGACCCGCTGTCTCACGGTGGAGCAGGTTCTCGATCTCGCGGAGTTGGCCATCGGAGCCACGCCGGAACTGCGCGACCTGGGTCTGCTCGATTCCGCCGTGCACAGACCCCAGGCGTCCATGTTCGGGCAGAGGGCATATCCGGACCTGTTCGCCAAAGCCGCGGCCCTGCTTCATTCACTGGCCGCCAATCATCCGTTCGTGGATGGAAACAAGCGGGTGGCGTGGGTGGCGACGGTCGTCTTCCTGGCATGGAACGGGAGGGCGATCGACACCGGCGATGACGAGGCCTATGACCTCGTCATCGCCGTCGCCTCGGGCAAGCTCACCGAGGTCGATGAGATCGCCGACGTGCTCCGGAGCTTCGCGGTAACCGGTTGAGGCGGGTTCACCGCCGTCGCCGATCGGCGACGCCCCACCGGCCGGGCGCGCCCGGCCTCCGTCCCCGCCTCGGGAAAGTGCCGCAGGATCCTCCCACCCGTCAGCGGCGGGGCGACCGGTGACCGGCGCCGGGTCAGCTGTCGTCGCTGTCGGCGAAGGTCCGGTAGGCGGGGCGGAGGAGGTCCAGGATCGGGATGTGCCGGGCCTTGACCTGTGGCGGGTCGAGGGTGCGCAGCAGCAGGTCGGGCGGAGGAGCGGGGAGACCGGTACGGTCGCGGAGCCGGGCCGCGGAGACGCTCGGCTCGTAGAAGGAGGCCAGCCGGTCGGCGAACGGCGCGTCGTCCACGTCGAACAGCCCGGGGCCGCGCTCGCCGGAGCCGGAGCCGGTCGCGGTGCCGCCCGCCTCGCGGAGGGCGTCGAGCAGGGCGTCCCTGGCGATGCCCCGCCAGGCCAGCACCAGGAACGGGTCGTCGTCGAACCTCTCGGCCAGCACGTACAGCACGGCGGACAGGTGTTTGCAGGGGGAACCCCGGTCGGGACACGAGCAGGTCATGTCCAGGTCGCCGGTGCCGGGGAAGAGCGGCAGGCGGCAGGCGCGGAAGGCGTCCTCGATCTCCGGCGGCATCTCACCGGCGAGCAGCCTGGCCCGGTAGAGGGCCTGGGCGGCCAGCGCGTCGGTGAGCTCACGCCACTGGTCCGCCCGGTAGGAGGTGATCCGGATCTCGACCAGGTACGGGGTGCGCCGAGACCCCTGGACCCGGGCCGTGACCAGCCCCGGCCCGAGTTCCGTGTCGAGGACCTGGCCGGAGCGGGCGTACGAGCGGCCCCGGCCGAGCCTGCCCGGGTCGCAGACGCCTTCGAGGATGTCGATGAACCGGCGCGACCACCACCGCTCGCCGATCGAGCCCCGCTTGCTGCGGACCCGGATGCCGCCCTCGACCCGGATCGGCACGGACGGTTCGAACCAGCCGCTCCTGCTCATGACGCCTCCTTGCGGACCCGTACCGAAGACGCGCCGCGCCCACTCATGAGACGGCCTCCGGCCCGAGGCGGAACAGCTCGTGCAGCCGGTCGGTGGACAGGCCGGTGATCCAGTCCTCGCCGGTGCCGACGACGCTCTCGGCGAGCGCCTGCTTGCGCTCGATCATCTCGTCGATCCTCTCCTCCAGGGTGCCGACGCAGATGAACTTCCTGACCTGCACGTTCCTGGTCTGGCCGATTCGGAACGCCCGGTCGGTCGCCTGGTTCTCCACGGCGGGATTCCACCACCGGTCCACATGGATGACATGGTTGGCCGCGGTCAGGTTGAGCCCGGTGCCCGCCGCCTTGAGCGAGAGCAGGAAGAGCATCGGCTCGTCGTCGTCCTGGAACCGCTCCACCAGCGCGTCCCGCTGTCTCTTCGGCAGCCCGCCGTGCAGCCAGAGCACCGGGCGGTCCAGATGCGCCGAGAGGTACGGCTGGAGCAGCGTGCCGAACTCGGCGTACTGGGTGAAGACCAGAGCCTTGTCGCCCTCGCCGACGATCTCCTCCGCCAACTCCTCCAGCCGGGCCAGCTTCCCCGACCGGCCGGACAGCCGCGAGTTGTCCTTGAGCAGGTGCGCCGGGTGGTTGCAGACCTGCTTGAGCTTCAGCATGGTCGCGAGCACGTTGCCGCGCCGCTCGATGCCCTCGCTGCCGGCGATCCTGTCCATCATGTCGGTGACCACCGCCTGGTAGAGGGTGGCCTGCTCGGGGGTGAGGGTGCACCAGACCTTCATCTCCATCTTGTCCGGCAGGTCGGAGATGATGGTCTTGTCGGTCTTGAGGCGCCGGAGTACGAACGGCCCGGTGGCACGCCGGAGCGCGGCGGTCGCGGTGGCGTCGCCGTTCCGCTCGATCGGCTCCTGGTAGCGTTCCCGGAACGCCCTGGCCGAACCGAGCAGGCCGGGGTTGCAGAACTCCATCAGGGACCAGAGCTCGGCCAGATGGTTCTCGACCGGCGTGCCGGTCAGCGCGAACCTGCTCCTGGCCGGCAGCGCCCGTACGGCCTGTGCCTGCCTGGCGGCGCTGTTCTTGATGGCCTGCGCCTCGTCGCAGACGACCCTGGCCCAGGAGAGGCCGGCCAGCGTCTCACGGTCCCGCAGGGCGGTGCCGTACGTGGTGAGGACCAGGTCCGCCCCCTCCACCCGCCGGGCGAGGTCCGCCTCGCGCAGCCTGGTGGTGCCGTGGTGCAGGTAGACCTCCAGCGAGGGGGCGAACCTGGCGGCCTCCTTCTGCCAGTTGCTGAGCAGCGACATCGGGCAGACCAGCAGGGTCGGCCCCAGTCGCACACCCGTCGCGCGCTCGTTGAGCAGCAGGGAGAGGGTCTGCGCGGTCTTCCCCAGGCCCATGTCGTCGGCGAGGATGCCGCCGAGCCCGATCTCGGACATGAAGCTGAGCCAGGACAGCCCGCGCTCCTGGTACGGCCTGAGCACCCCCTGGAAGTCGGCCGGAGTCGTGATCGGCACGAGGCGGCGGTCGGCCTCGCCGGACAGCAGGTCGCCGAGGAGGCCGTCGGCGTCCACCGTGACGACCGGCAACTCGTCGTCGCCGCCGTGGATGACCTCCTGGATCACCTCGCCGACGGTCATCTCACCCGACCGGCGCCGCTCGACGGCTCTGAGCGCGGCGGTGAGCTGCCGGTCGTCCAGCTCGACCCAGCGGCCCCGCACCCGGACCAGCGGCACCTTGAGCCTGGCCAGCTCGGCCAGCTCCTCCTCGCTGATCGTCTCGTCGCCGATCGCCAGGTCCATCCGGAAGTCCACCAGCTGCCGCAGCCCGAAACCCTGGTCGGCCGCCGCGCCGGGACCGGTCGGCTGCGAGCGGGCGGTGAGCTTGAGGCCGAGCCTCGTGGTGCCGGCCCAGGCGGGCAGTTGCACGCCGAACCCGGCGGCCTGCAGGAGCGGGGCGGCCTGGCGGAGGAACGCGAACGCGCCCGCCGTGTCGAGGACCAGCTCGGCGGGGCGGCGGTCGCGCAGCGCGTCTCCCACCCTGGGGTAAAGACGTGCCGCCCGGCCGAGCCCGGCGAGCAGCGCCTCGTCGGGGCGTCCCGGCAGGCCGGGGGCGGTCTCGCCGGCCCAGATGAGCGGTGCGGGGAGGTAGAGGCTCGGGTCGTCCGACGACTGGAGGGCGAACTCCAGCCGCCAGCGGGAGCCGTCGGGCGGCGGCGCCGGACGGCCGCCGTACTCCGCGACGAGGTCGCGGGCGGGCTCGGGCTCGGGACCGCTCTCGGGACCGCTCTCGGGCTCGGTCAGCCGGAAGCACACCCTGACCGGGCCGTCGAGCCGGTGCGCGGAGTCGAACCATTCCCGGAGCGGCTCGGCCAGCTTCTCCGCCGAGGTCCGGGTCAGCCCGGGAAGCGCGGCGTCCGCACCGGTGAGGGCGACCATCCAGCGGTCCGGGAGAGGAGCGCGCGGTCCCGGCCGGTGCCCGCCGAGCAGGCGGTCGGGGAGCGCCCGCCGTACCGCGGCGTCGGTCAGGCAGGCCACGGCCTCGATCAGCACGTGGGTCGAGGGGCGCTCCTCGGCGACGGCACGGCAGACGGGCGGCATCGCGGCGGCCAGCTCACCGAAGCGGGTCGCGTAGGGGCCGGTCAGCACGGGACGCCACCGGGCCGCGTGGCCCGCGTCCTCGGCGACGAGCTGTGGCAGCACCCGGCCCCGGCGGATCAGGTCGCGGGCGTACGCCGCGACGACGGCGAGGTAGCGCAGGGACGCGCCCGGGATCGGCGCCCGGTCCTCTCCGTCGGGGAACTCGTCGGGTTCGTACGCTCCCGCCGGAAGACGGGTCATCTCGTCCACGGCGTCGAGCAGGCTCAGTGCCGCGCCGGGCTCGATCAGCAGGGCGGGCACCCGCCAGGAGCCGATCCTCGGCTGCCGCGCGCCGATCTCGATCCCGGACTCGGCGGAGGGCAGCGGGCTCCGTGCGGAGCCGGGCAGCAGCAGGACGAGCTCGTCGGCGACGGCCTTGCCCACGGACGCCGCCGGGATCTCTCCCCAGAGCGACACCCCGTCCGCCATGCCCTTCGCCGGGGCCGCGAACGGATGCGGCCGGACCTTCGCCCGAGAGGCGCTCCCAGCGGAACCGCCCGCATCCTCCCCCCACAGCGCCAGCCTGTCACCGACCCAGGCCCCATGGACGACCAGCACCGCCAAGCCCCCTCCTCACGCCACGAAAGACCGTAACAGCTGTGGCGCGGCGGATGGTCCTCGTCCGCGGAGCGCCAGGTGGCCGGTGCCGGTCTCGCGCACCGACGACTCCGGCGGTATGCGAGGTGGAGTGATCGGTTGATCCGCGCCGGCGCCGTACCCGCACGGTCGCGGACGAGTGATCCGGGGCGCCGATTACGCTGGGGCGCGTGGACGATCCTCTGGTGACACGGATGCGCGGGTTCGGCACGACCATCTTCGCCGAGATGTCGGCGCTGGCCCTGCGGACGGGTTCGATCAATCTGGGGCAGGGCTTTCCCGACACCGACGGGCCCGCGGCGATGCTGGAGCGTGCGGTGTCGGCGATCCGCGAGGGCGCCAACCAGTACCCGCCGGGGCCGGGTGTGCCCGAGCTGCGCCAGGCCGTCTGCGAGCACCGCAAGGACCACTACGGCCTCTCCTATGATCCCGACGGCGAGATCCTCGTCACCGTCGGCGCCACCGAGGCCGTCGCGGCGGCGATCCTGGCGCTCTGCGAGCCGGGGGACGAGGTGATCGCGTTCGAACCGTACTACGACTCCTACGCGGCCTCCGTCGCCCTCGCCGGAGCGGTGCTCCGCCCGGTCACCCTGCGCCCCGTCGAGGGCCGCTTCACCTTCGACCCCGCCGAGCTGCGCGCCGCGGCCGGACCGCGCACCCGCGTCATCCTGGTCAACTCCCCGCACAATCCCACCGGCACGGTCCTCACCCGGGCCGAGCTGGAGGAGATCGCCCTGCTCTGCCAGGAGCGCGATCTGGTCGCCGTCACCGACGAGGTCTACGAGCACCTGACCTTCGACGGCGTCGAGCACGTCCCGCTGGCCACCCTGCCCGGCATGCGCGAGCGGACCGTGATGATCTCCTCGGCGGGCAAGACCTTCTCGGTCACCGGCTGGAAGACCGGCTGGATCTGCGGGCCGGCCGAGCTGGTCAGGGCCGTGCAGACCGTCAAGCAGTTCCTCACCTTCACCGCCGCCGCGCCCTGGCAGCTCGCCGTCGCCCACGGCCTCCGCCACGAGCTGGACTGGGTCTCCCGGCTCCGGGCCGACCTGGAGTCCAAGCGCGACCGGCTGGCGGTGGGGCTGGCCGCGGCGGGCTTCGAGGTCTACCGCCCCGCGGGCACCTACTTCGTGCAGACCGACATCCGCCCCCTCGGCTTCACCGACGGCCTCGCCCTGGCCCGGGAGCTGCCGTCCCTGGCGGGCGTGGTCGCCGTCCCCACCCAGGTCTTCTACGCCCGCCCCGAGCGTGGCAGCCACTTCGTCCGCTTCGCCTTCTGCAAGCGGGACGAGGTCATCGACGAGGCGGTGAGCCGCCTGGCCCGGCTCGGCACCCCCTCCTGACGGGTGGGGGCGGTTCGACCTTCAGGATGCCGATCGGGCATCCTGGGGGATGACGCGACTGGCGGCAAGGGGATGGCATCAACCATCGGGGAGCTCGTCGTGGGAGTCGACCGCCTGGGCGCCCACGCCGAGAGGACACGTATGTCCCAGCCCGTTCGAAACGGCTCAGACGGCTCGGAGCCCGGGAGCGCGCCGTCCGCCCGGCTGCTTCCCGGCGGCCCGGTCGCGCAGAGCATCCTCGACGACGTGGCCGCGCGGGCGGCCGCGCTGACCCGCGGGGGCGTCACCCCGAGCCTGGCGACGGTCCTCGTCGGAGACGACGACGCCAGCGCCGGATACATCCGGATCAAGCAGCGGCAGGCCGCCGAGCTCGGTTTCGCCTCGCCGCACGAGCACCTGCCCGCGAGCGCCACCCAGGCGGACCTGCACGCGGTCATCACCGCGTTCAACGACGACCCGGCGGTGCACGGGCTGCTCGTGCAGCATCCCGTCCCCAGGCACCTCGACTACGACCGGGCCCTGCAGGTCATGGATCCCGACAAGGACGTCGACGGCATGCACCCGCTCAACATCGGGCGGCTGGCGCTGGAGCTCCCCGGCCCGCTGCCGTGCACGCCCGCGGGGATCGAGGCGCTGCTGGCCTACTACGACATCCCGGTCGCCGGTCGTGAGGTGGTGATCCTCGGGCGCGGGGCCACGCTCGGGCGGCCCCTGTCGATCCTTCTCGCGCAGAAGCGCCCGACGGCGAACGCCGCCGTCACCGTCGTGCACACCGGGGTGAGCGACTGGCCCCGCTACACGCGCCGCGCCGACGTCCTCGTCGCCGCCGCGGGTGTGCCGGGCATCATCCAGCCCGAGCACGTCAAGCCCGGTGCCGTGGTCATCGGCGGCGGCGTGCGCTACGAGGGCAGGCGCCTGCTGCCCGACGTCGACGAGTCCTGCGCCCAGGTGGCCGGGGCCATCACCCCCAGGGTCGGCGGGGTCGGGCCCACCACCGTCGCGATGCTGTTCCGCAACGCGATCACCGCGGCCGAGCGCGCGACGGCCTCCAGGTGAGTCCCCCGGTGGCCTCCCTCCGGGGGAGGCCACCGGGTGGCCGCGTCCCGCGAAACGCCGACCGTCGTGTCGCCACCCTGAAACCGATCGCCCTGCGTGTACGTTCTGCTGCGGAGAGTGGTCATCGGGGGCGGGGGTCTTCCGATGGTGCACGTCGCTCTCCATTCCCGTGACCCGCAGGAAGGAGAGCATCGACGATGCGACGGAGATTCAGGGTGCTGGCGTCGGCGGCGGCGGTCGCGCTCGGCTGCGCGGGGTTCGTCCCCGGTGCGGTGACCGCCTCGAGTTCGGTGTCCGCCGCCTGGGGGCCCATCCGCAGCCACCAGAACTGGCGCTGCCTGGACGCCGACCTGGGCACCATCGGCCCGAACGGCACCAAGGTGCAGCTGTGGGGGTGCAACGGCTGGGACAACCAGTCGTGGAGCTATGACGTGTCCAGCCACACGATCCACAGCAGGGAGAACGGGCGCTGCCTGGACGCGGACCTGGGCACTATCAACGCGAACGGCACCAAGGTGCAGCTCTGGGACTGCAACGGCTGGGCCAACCAGAAGTGGATCTACGACGCGACGAGCCACACGATCTACAGCATGTACAACGGGCGTTGCCTGGACGCGGACCTGGGCACCATCGGCTCGAACGGCACCAAGGTGCAGTTGTGGAACTGCAACGGCTGGGCCAACCAGAAGTGGACGCTCTGACCGCCGTCACTCCCGGGCGGCGGGATCGCACCCTGCCCTCCCGTGCACCGGAGCCCGGGGCCGGCGGAGAGTGGGCCGGCCCCGGGCGGTGTGCGGGGAGGTTCGCTACCTGCCGACGGTGACCGGCGGGGCGGCCGGATCGGCGGCGGTGGCCGGGGCGGCGGACCGGGCCGAGCGCAGCGGGATCTCCTTGATCATCAGGGCGGTCACCGCGGCGAGGACGGCGATCGGGACGCCGACCAGGAAGACCGCGCTCATCGCCCGGGTGAAGGCCTCCAGGATGATCTCCAGGACCGGTGCGGGGAGCTGGTGGATGACCTCGGGGGAGCCGAGGTTGGGGGTCGCGCCACCGCTCAGCGGCAGCTTCGCGGCCTTCGCCAGGGAGATCAGCTCCGCGGTGAGGCGGTTGGCCAGGATCGCGCCGAAGGCGGCGACACCCACCGCGCTGCCCAGGGAGCGGAAGAACGACACGCCGGAGGTCGTCGAGGCGAGGTCCGCCCTGGACACCGCGTTCTGCGCGGCCAGGATCAGGATCTGCATGGTGGCGCCGAGCCCGACGCCGAGCACCGCGTTGTCGACGCCGACGAGCAGCAGCGAGCTGTCGACGTGCAGGCGCGACAGGAGGAACAGGCCGAGTCCGACCAGCAGCATGCCCACCACGGGGAAGATCTTCCACCGGCCGGTCCTGCTGACGAACCTGCCGACCGCGATCGAGGAGACGAGCAGGGCGAGCACCAGGGGAAGGGTCATCAGGCCGGAGCCGGTGGGGCTCATGCCCTTGACGATCTGCAGGTACTGGGGCAGGAACATCAGCGCGCCGAACATCGCCGCGCCGACCAGCAGGGAGGCGACGGAGGTGAGCACGAAGGTGCGGTTGCGGAACAGGTGCGGGGGCAGGATCGGGTCGGCCGCCCTGCGCTCGGCGACGACGGCCAGGCCGAACATCACCAGGCTGAGCGCGCCCAGGCCGTAGGTCCACCCGGAGTTCCAGCCGAACTCCTTGCCGCCGAGGGAGAGCAGCAGCATCAGCGCGGTGGTGCCGCCGGTGATGAAGGTCGCGCCCCACCAGTCGACCTTGGTGTCGCGGCGGGTGAAGGGCAGCTTCAGCACCTTCTGGATGACGACGAACGCGACCACGGCCAGCGGCACGCAGATCCAGAACGTCCAGCGCCAGGACATGTTGTCCACGATGAACCCGCCGAGCAGCGGGCCGGCCACCGTCGAGACGCCGAAGACCGCGCCGATGTAGCCGGAGTAGCGGCCGCGCTCGCGGGGCTCCACCACGTCGCCGAGGATGATCTGCGGGAGCGCGGCGAGCCCGCCGGCGCCGATGCCCTGCACCGCTCTGGCGGCGATGAGCTGGCCCATGTCCTGGGAGAACCCGGCGGCTACGGAGGACACCGCGAAGACGACCAGGGCGACCTGGAACATGAGCTTGCGGCCGTAGAGGTCGGATACCTTGCCCCAGATCGGGGTGGAGGCGGTCATGGTCAGCAGGGTCGCGCTGGCCACCCATGCGAGCTGGTCCTGGCCGCCGAGCGTGCCGACGATCGTCGGCAACGCGGTTCCCACCACGGACGTCGAGATCATCGACGTCAGCATGGCGAGCATCAGTCCGGCCAGGATCTCCAGCACCTGTTTGTGGGTGAAACCCGGTGCGGCCTCGGCCTGGATCTGTTGTTCGGTCGGCATGAACCGTCCCCCAATGCATGTAGAGTACATATTAAGTTAGTAGACGCTTGTTTACTCGTCAAATCTGGAAGGATCGCGTAGGTGGATGAGACACGGCAGCGCGACAGGGAGGGCACCAGGCGGCGCATCCTCGACGCCGCCCGCCGGCTGTTCGCCGACCTTGGCTACGACCAGGTGACGATGCGGCTGATCGCCGCCGAGGCGGATGCCAACATAGCGCTGATCAACCGTTACTTCGGCAGCAAACGAGAGCTGTTCGCCGAGGTGCTCGCGATGCAGGGACGCTTCCCCGGCGTACTGGACTTCCCCGAGGAGGAGCTCCCTCGGCGCCTGGCAGAGTACATCGCCGAGCGGCTCCGCTCGGACCAGGCGAGTCCGGTGATGGCCGCGCTCATCCGGTCGTCCAACTGCCCGGAGATCCACGATCTCATCCGGGACCGGGTCAGCTCGGCGATCCTGGAGCCCCTGTCGGCAAGGCTCTCCGGTCCCGACGCGGCCTTCCGGGCGAGAATCGCCACCGCGCTCATCACCGGGAACGGCACGATGCGCCAGCTCTACGGCCCCGAGTCGAGCGACGTCCCCGACCGTGAGGCGGTGATCGCCCGGCTCACCGCGGTCTTCGAGGCCTGCCTCAGCCGGTGATCATGTGGCATGCCGTGCCGGGGACGTGGTCGACCTGCAGTGTGGTGTGGTCGATGTGGAAGCGCTGGTGCAGCAGTTCGGCCAGCTCGCGGCGGACCCGGTGGCAGTCGCCGCCGGGCATGACGGTCACGTGCGCGGAGAGTGCGGGGAAGCCGCTGGTCACCGTCCACACGTGCAGGTCCTCGACACCCGTCACGCTCGCGTGGGCGATGATCGCGGCGCTCACCTCGGTCGGGTTCACCCCGTCGGGCGCGGCCTCGAACAGGATGCGTCCGGCGTCGCGCAGCAGGCCGTAGGCCGCCTTGGCCATCAGGGCCGCGACGACCAGGGCGGCGATCGCGTCGGCCCGGCCCCAGCCGGTGAGCCAGACGACCGCGCCGGCGATCGCGGTGGCCACGAACGCGTACAGGTCGTTGAGGATGTGCTGGAACGCGCCCTCCACGTTGAGGCTGCTCCGGTCGGCCCTGGCGATGAGCCATGCGGCGACGGCGTTGACCGCGATCCCGGCCAGGGCGGTGCCGAAAACCAGGGCTCCGGCGACCTCGGGCGGCTCGATGAGCCGCCGCACGCTCTCGTAGACGAAGTAGGCGACGAGCGCCACGAACGTCAGCCCGTTGACTGCCGCGGAGAGGATCTCGGCCCGCTTCCAGCCGAAGGTGTAGGCGCCGCGGGCCGGGCGGGCCGCCATCCTCATCGCCACCAGTGCGAGCGCGATGGCGCCGGCGTCGGTGAGCATGTGCCCGGCGTCGGAGATCAGCGCGATGGAGTTGGCGGCGATGCCGATGACGACCTCGGCCGCCATGAAGGCGAGCAGCAGGGCGAGCGCCGCCGCGAGGTAGCGGCGGTCGGCGTCGGCGCGGTGCCCGTGGCCATGCCCGTGACCCATCGTAAGATCCATTCTGTCAACACCTGAACATCTGCTCATATGTTAAGCAAGGTGCGCCTGACTCGGCAAGATTCAGCTCCGTCCATGCCCCCGCGTGTGCCCCCGTACACGGGCTCGTGGGGCGGAAACGGGGAGGGGGAAAGTACTAACTTTCGGCGTAAAACCGGGTGAGAGCTTGTGCGGCCCAGGCCTGGGACCGGCTGATCTTTCCTCCTATGTTGGGGTCTCTTGCCATCATGGGAGATGACCAGATGTCCTTTGTGCAGTGGGTGCGCGCGCAGGTGGACCGGCACGGGCACGAACGGTCCTACACCTTCGTGGAGGACCGCAGGGGCGAGCTCGTCGAGCAGGACCGTCTGACCTTCGCCGAGCTCGACGCACGGGCCAGGTCGATCGGCGCCTGGCTGACGGGGCGGCGGATGACGGACCAGACGGTGCTGCTGCTTCACCCGGCCGGTCTGGAGTTCCTGGCGGCGTTCCTGGGGTGCCTGTACTCCCGGGTGGTCGCGGTGCCCTCGCCGCTGCCGCAGACCGATCCCCGTGCGCTGGAACGCGCCGAGGGGATCATCAAGGACGCCGACGTGCGGCTGGTGCTCACCGACTCGGCCAATCTGGACATGCTCGACGCCTGGCTGCGCGATGTCGGCCTGGACGGCACCGTCGAGTGCGTGGCCACCGACGCTCTCGACCTCCCCGACCCCGGGGACTGGACGATGCCCCGGATGGGGCCCGACACCCTCGCCTACATGCAGTACACCTCCGGTTCCACCAGCGAGCCCAGAGGCGTCATGATCACCCACGCCAACCTGCTCCACAACGAGGGGGAGATCTGGCGGGCGATCGGCTCGCCCAAGGTGGGCGTCGGGGTGGGCTGGCTGCCGCACTACCACGACATGGGCCTGGTCGGCATGCTGCTCCAGCCGATCTACGCGGGCGGCGACCTCTACTTCGCCTCGCCGATCGCCTTCGTCATGCGCCCCGCGCTCTGGCTGGAGATGATCAGCCGATACCGGGCCGGATACACCGTCGCGCCGAACTTCGCCTACGAGTGGTGCGCGGCCCGGGTCACCGACGCCCAGGTGGCCGGGCTCGACCTGTCCAGCCTGCGCTTCGCGCTCAACGGGGCCGAGCCGGTGCGTACCGGCACGCTGCGCGCGATGGTGCGCCGCTTCGGAGCCGCGGGCTTCAGTGAGAAGGCGTGGGCCCCGGCGTACGGCATGGCCGAGGCGACCCTGGTGATCACCGCCACCCCGCTGGGGCACGGGCCGACGGTCCGCGGGTTCGACGTCGCGGCGCTGGAGCGGCACGAGGCGGTTCCGGTGGACAACCCGGGAGAAGGCGTGGAACTGGTCGGCTGCGGGCGGCCGATCAGCATGTCCGTGCACGTCGTCGATCCCGGCACCGGAACCGAGCTGCCGCACGGGCGGGTCGGAGAGCTCTGGGTACGGGGGGAGAGCGTCGCGCGGGGGTACTGGCAGCGCGAGGAGGCGACCCGCGACGCCTTCCGCGGGCGCACCGCCGCGGGTGAGGGGCCGTTCCTGCGGACCGGGGACCTGGGCTTCCTGCTGGACGGCGAGCTGTACGTCACCGGCCGCATCAAGGACGTCGTCATCGTCAACGGGCGCAACCTCTATCCCCAGGACCTGGAGGAGGCCGCCCGGCAGGCGCACCCGTCGCTGGGGGCCGGGGCGGCCTTCGGCGTACGTGCCGGGGGCGAGCACGTGGTGCTCGTCCAGGAGATTCGCGAACGGGGCCTCGACGCCCCCGCGGAAGAGCTGGCCCGTGGCGTGCAGGGTGAGCTCGCCAGGTCCTTCGGGCTGCCGTCGATGAGCGTCGTGCTGGTCAGGCGCGGCGGAGTGGGCAAGACCACCAGCGGCAAGATCCAGCGCTCGCGCACCCGTGACCTGCTGCTGAACGGATCGCTGCCCGTCGTCCACGCCGAGCTCACGGCGGCCGTCGCCGCGCGCGTCCGATCAGAAGGAGTGTGAGCATGTCCGCCGACGCTGGGATCGCCGCAGACCTGGACATCATCCGCGGCTGGCTGAGGGCGCGGGTGGCCTCCTACGTCATGCGCCCGCCGGAGGAGATCGACCCGCTGGTGCCGGTCGCCCAGTACGGCATGGACTCCGTCTACTCGCTCAGCCTCTGCGGGGACATCGAGGCCGAGTACGGGCTGGAGATCGAGCCGACCATGGCCTGGGAACACCCGACGGTCGCGGCCATGGCCGACCACCTGCTGGGACGGCTGAGCACGGGCCGATGAACGGGGCGTCGCTGGCCGGGCTGCTGTGCGGGCGGCGCACGAAGTGGGTGGTGCTGCTCGTCTGGCTCGGCGTCGTCGTCGTGGCCGCCTCCCTCGCCGGGCGGCTGGAGTCGGTGCAGCAGGACGACGTCGCCGGATACCTCCCCGCCAGCGCGGACTCCGCGCAGGCGGTCAGGCGCATCCTCGGCATGCAGGGGGAGAACCTCTCCCCGGCGACGATCGTCTACGAGCGGCCTGGCGGTCTCGGCGAGGCCGACGACGCCGAGATCGCCAGGGACGTCAAGGCACTGGCCGGGGTCCCCGGGGTGGTGGCCGAGATGCCCACCCCCACCGGCGGCAGGACCTTCGGGCGTGCGGAGTTCGACAGGGAACTCGCGCCGTACCGGGACGCCCGAGGACGGCTGCCCGAGCAACTGCGGAGGGTCGAGCAGAAGTTCCGGGCGCCCAGGCTGACCAAGACGATCAAGTTGATCGCCACGCAGCGGTCCGGGGACGGCGAGGCGGTCCAGGTCGTGGTGATCGTCAGGGACCAGGGCGGCAGGGAGACCGCCGAGATCGTCGACCGGATCCGCCGGGTGGTGGACGAGGGCCGCCCCGCGGGACTGGCCGCGTACATCACCGGCATGGTCGGATTCCAGGCCGACGCGCTGGCCGTGTTCTCGACGGTGGACAGCGACCTGCTGCTGGCCGCGATGGGCGTGGCCGTGGTGGTGCTCCTGATCACCTACCGCAGCGCGGTCCTCTGGCTCTTCCCGCTGGGAACGGTGCTGGTCGGGCTGGCCGTCGCGATGGGGGTGAACTACCTGCTCGCCGCCGCGGGCGCGATCACGGTCAGCAGCGTGGCGGTCTCGCTGCTCATGGTCCTGGTGATCGGCGCGGGCACCGACTACGCGCTGCTGGTCATCGCCCGCTACCGCGAGGAGTTGCGCAGGCACGCCGACCGGCACGAGGCGATGGCGGTCGCGCTGCGCAGGGCCGGGCCGGCGGTGGTGGCGAGCGCGGCGACGGTGGTCGCCGCGCTGCTCTGCCTGGTGGTGGCCGAGCTCAACTCCACCAGGGGCCTCGGGCCGGTCTCCGCGGTCGGGGTGACCAGCGCGATGCTCGCCATGATGACCCTGCTTCCCGCGGTCATGGTCGTCTTCGGGCGCTGGGTCTTCTGGCCGCTCGTCCCGCACCACGACCCGGACGCCGAGGAGCACCCCGCCGACCACGGCAGATGGGGCGCCCTGGGCAGGAGGATCCACGCGAACCCCCGTCTGGTGTGGGTCGTCACGGTCCTCGGGCTCTGCCTGTGCGCGTCCGGGCTGGCCTCCTACCGGGCGGGCGGGCTGGGCAACGCCGACGTCTTCCTCTCCAGGCCGGACTCGGTGGTCGGGCAGGAGGCCGCCGAGCGGCACTTCCCCTCGGGCGAGGCCGACCCGGTCCAGGTGGTCACCACCGAGCAGTACGTCAGGGACGTGATCGTGGACACCGCGCAGCGACCGGAGGTCACCGCGATCTCGCTGGGCGCCGCGGGCAACGGCGACATCCTGCTCAACGTGACGGTACGCGGGGGCGACGGAGAGGAGGCCGAGCAGCACGAGGTGCTCGCCCTGCGCGACCGGCTGCGGGCGGTCGCCGCCCCGGACGTCAACGTGGGCGGCAACGTGGCGCTCATCGCCGACCTGGAGCGCGGCGCGCAGCGGGATCGGGTGGTGATCATCCCGCTGGTGCTGCTCGTGGTCTTCGCGGTGCTCGCGGTACTGCTGCGCTCGCTCATCGCGCCCATGCTGCTGCTGGCCACCGTGGTGCTGTCGTTCCTGGCCACACTGGGAATCAGCTCGCTGGCGTTCGCGCACCTCTTCGGTTTCGCCGGGGTGGACCAGGGGTTCGTCCTGCTGGTCTTCGTCCTGCTGGTGGCGCTGGGTGTCGACTACAACATCTTCCTCATGCACCGGGTCCGGGAGGAGGCGCACCGCTACAGCACGGCGCACAGCGCGATCCTCGGCCTGGGCGCGACCGGCGGTGTGATCACCTCGGCGGGGGTCGTGCTCGCCGGCACCTTCGCGGTGCTGGTGGTGCTTCCGCTGACGCAGACGGTCCAGATCGCCTTCGCGGTGGCCGTGGGGGTGCTGCTCGACACGATGATCGTCCGTTCCGTACTGGTGACCGCGCTCACCCTGGACGTCGGCGACGCCGTCTGGTGGCCGAGTCGCCTGTCCAGGGGCACCCGCTGGTGGCGGCGCGGGCCGCGCCCATACCGGCTGCCGGTGGCGGTCAGGCCGCGGGTCATGCTCAGGCCCCGGCGGCTCGTGCGCCCCCGCGTGGTGCTCGGATCCGGCAAGGTCGCCTTGAGAAAGAGCGAAAAAGTAGGAGGCGAGTTTAGCGGTAAATGATAAAAGGCGTTATTGCGAGGCAGATCACACCTGTGATTTACTTGCCGGTAATAAACGTGGGGGTGGATCGGCGCACACAATGCGTTTCTGCCCCTTCGAGGTGCTAATAAGCGCCCGTCAGGCATTTTCCGGCCCAGATGGAAAGCGTGGCGACGGTGTTCAGCAAGAATTCCCTCCTGCCATTGTCTGCAGCGCAGAGTGGAATATGGGACGCCCAGCGGATTATCCCTGGCGAACCGCTCTACATTGCCCAGTACATAGAGATCTCCGGCCCGGTCGATCCGGAGGTCTTCGCCACGGCCGTGCGACTCGCGGCCGGGGAGGTCGACGCCGTTCACGTACGGATCATCGGCGGCGAGACCGAGGAGGCGGGCCGGGCCGGCCGGGTCGGTCAGATCGTCGAGGAGCGCGAGGTGCCGTGCCCGTTCCTCGACCTCGCCGGGGGAGAACCGGGCGACGGGGGACTCGGTGCGGAGCGGGCCGCTCTGCAGTGGATGCGGGAGGACCTGCGCTCGCCGTTCCGCGAGGACGCGCTCGTGGCAACCGCCCTGATCCGGATCGCGCCCGACCGCCACCTGTGGTATCTGCGCTGCCACCACGTGGTCATGGACGGCTACAGCGGGCCGATGATCGCCCAGCGTCTCGCCGAGGTCTACACCGCACTGGCCGACGGCCGCGACCCCGGCCCCGGTGGTTTCCAGTCGCTGGCCACCTTGCTGGAGGAGGACGCCGCCTACCGCGCCTCCGACCACTTCCAGGCCGACCGCCGCCACTGGCACGGCAGACTCGCCGATCTGAGCGCGGTCCCCGCTCTCTCTCCCGGCACCACCGCCACCTCGCGGTTCAACCGGCGGAGCGCCACGCTCGGTGAGCACGACGCCGCCGCGCTCACCGAGGCCGCGCTCTCCCACGGCACGGCCGTCTCCGGATTCATGATCGCGGCGATCGCGGCCTTCGTGGGGCGCCTCACCGGAGCCCGCGAGGTGGTCCTCGGGCTGGCCGTCACCGCCAGGACCACGCCCGCCGCCCGGCGAACGCCGGGGATGCTCTCCAACGTGCTCCCGCTCCGCCTGACGGTCTCCCCGCAGACGACCTTCGGCGAGCTGTCCGCCCAGGTCACCCGGGAGGTCGGACGGCTGCTGGTGCACCAGCGCTACCGGTACGAGGACCTGCGCCGCGAACTTCGCGGCACGGTGGGCGACCGGCTGTTCGGCCCGGTGGTCAACATCATGCGCTTCGACTACGACCTGAAGTTCGCCGGTCACACCGCCGTCGCGCACCCGCTCTGCACCGGGCCGGTCGAGGATCTGTCGATCAACCTCTACGACGGCTCCGACGGGCGCGGGGTCCGCATCGACTTCGACGGCCACCCCGACCTGTACGGCGAGGCCCTGCTGGCCGACCACCACGGCCGTTTCCTGCGCTTCCTCACCCGCGTCGCCCAGGCGGGCCC
The DNA here is from genome assembly GCF_042665875.1 of Streptosporangium amethystogenes subsp. fukuiense. Classification (NCBI taxonomy): domain Bacteria; kingdom Bacillati; phylum Actinomycetota; class Actinomycetes; order Streptosporangiales; family Streptosporangiaceae; genus Streptosporangium; species Streptosporangium amethystogenes. Next base: position 510,009 of record NZ_JBHTEE010000001.1, read on the forward strand.
CGGCATTCGCGTCGGCGCCGTGGAACTCCTCGACGAGGCCGAGCACATGCTCCTGGCCGACTGGGGCGCCGCGCCGCGCGAGGTGCCGCCGGGTACGGCCGTCTCCCTGTTCGAGGACCGGGTGCGGCGCGCCCCCGGTGCCGTCGCCGTCGTCGAGGGGGACACCGAGATCACCTATGCCGAGCTGAACGCGCGGGCCAACCGGCTGGCCCACCACCTCATCGCCCTCGGTGCCGGACCCGACCGCTATGTGGGCCTGTCGGTGCCCCGCTCCCTCGACATGACCGTCGCGTTCCTCGGCATCCTCAAGTCCGGCGCCGCCTACCTCCCCCTCGATCCCGGCCATCCGCCGGAGCGCCTGGCGACGATGCTCGCCGACGCCGCCCCTTCGGCCGTGGTGACCCGCGCCGACGCCGGGTTCCACACGCCGCCCGGCGTCGAGGTCGTCCAGATGGACACCTGGACCGGCGACGGCCTGCCCGCCACCGACCCGGTGACCGGGCTGCTGCCGGAACACCCAGCCTACGTCGTCTACACCTCCGGATCCACCGGGCGTCCCAAGGGGGTGGTGGTCACCCACGCGGGCCTGCCCGCGTACGCGCGCACCGAGATCGACAGGTACGCGGTGACCGAGGACAGCCGGGTCCTGCAGTTCGCCTCGATCGGGTTCGACGGGGCGGTGCTCGAATGGCTGATGGCCCTGTCGGCGGGTGCGGCGCTCGTGCCGGTGCCCGCCGGGGTGTACGGCGGTGAGCCGCTCGGCCGGTTCCTCGCCGAGGCACGTGTCACGCACGCGTTCATCACCCCCGCCGCGCTGGCGACGGTCCCGGTCAGACCGCTCCCCGGGCTGCGGACCCTGCTGGTGGGCGGCGAGGCGTGCCGCCCCGAGCTGGTCCGCCGCTGGTCCGCCGGGCGCCGGATGATCAACGTTTACGGGCCGACGGAGACCACGGTCGTCGTCACCTGCAGCGACCCGCTGACCCTCCCCGGCGAGACCCCGATCGGCCGCCCGGTCTACGACGCCCGCCTGCACGTGCTGGACGCCGGACTGCGCCCGGTCCCGCCGGGATCCACCGGGGAGCTGTACGTCTCGGGACCCAGCCTGGCACGCGGATACCTGGACCGGCCGGGGCTGACCGCCGAGCGGTTCGTCGCCGACCCCTTTGTGCCCGGCGGGCGGATGTACCGCACCGGCGACCTGGTCCGCTGGGGGGCCGACGGGCAACTCCACTACGTCGACCGCGCCGACCAGCAGGTGAAGGTGCGGGGTTTCCGGATCGAGCTGGGCGAGATCGAGGCGGTACTGGCCGCGCATTCCGGCGTCGAGCAGGCGGCCGTGCTGGCCCGCCGGGACCGGGGGCCCGAGCCGGGAGGAGACCTGCGGCTGGTCGGGTACGTGGTCGGCGGCGCGAGCGCGGAGGAACTGCGCAGGCACCTGCGGCGCTCCCTGCCCGAGTACATGGTGCCCGCCGCGATCGTGACGCTGGACGAGATGCCGCTGACCACCAACGGCAAGCTCGACCGGCGTGCCCTGCCGGAACCCGCGGGGGAGACCTCGGGCCGGGAGCCGGCGACCGACCGCGAACGCCTGCTGGCCGGGTTGTTCGCCGAGGTCCTCGGCCTGCCCAGGGCCGGGGCCGACGACGGGTTCTTCGACCTGGGTGGCGACAGCATCCTCGCCATCCGGTTCGTCTCCCGAGCACGGGAGGTCGGGCTCGCGCTCACCCCGAAGCAGGTCTTCCAGCACCAGACCCCCGAGGCCCTCGCCCTCGTCGCCCACGTCGCGGAGGAGCCCGCGGACGGCACGGATCCGAACGGCCCGGCGGATGACGGCACGGGAGCCGTCGACCTCACCCCGATCGTCGCCTGGCTCGCCGAGGGCGAGGGGCCGATCGAAGGATTCAGCCAGAGCGTGGTGCTCCGGGTACCCCCGGATCTCGGCCTCGACGACCTGACGGCCGCCGTCCAGATCGTGCTGGACCACCACGACGCGCTGAGGCTCCGGACGTCCACGCCTTCGGCGGGTGCCGGGGCGTGGGAGCTGGAGATCGCCCCGGCTGGAGCGGTCCTGGCAGCGGACTGCGTGCGCCGGGTGGAGGTCTCGAACGTTCCGGACGAGGTGGACGAGACGGTGGCCGGGTATGCCGAGCGGGTCCGGGGTGAGCTCGATCCCGGCACCGGACGGATGGTACGGGTCGTGTGGTTCGACGCGGGCCGCGAGCGGTCCGGACGGCTTCTGCTGGTCATCCACCACCTGGCCGTCGACGGGGTGTCCTGGCGGATCCTGCTGCCCGACCTCCTCGCGGCCTGGAGCGCCGGGAGAGCGGGTACCGAGGTACGCCTGCCCGAGCCCACCACCTCCTTCCGCGCCTGGGCGCGCCTGCTCCAGGCCGAGGCCGTGAACCCGGCCCGGGTGGCCGACCTCCCCGCCTGGACCGCGCTCCTCACGCCCTCCCCGCCGACCTCACCGGCGCGGGCCCTGCCCCGGGAGGCTCTCCCTCCCGCCGCGCCGGTACGCGAGCGGGGGACCTGGGGGGAGCGGCGGGAGACGGTCGTGGAGCTCCCCGCCGACGTGGCGGGGTCGCTGCTGGGCAGCGTGCCGGGTGCCTTCCACGGGAACGCCGACGACGTGCTGCTCGCCGGGCTCGCGGCGGCGGTCGCGAGGTGGAGCGGGCGGCGTTCCGTGCTCGTCGACCTGGAAGGGCACGGCAGGCAGCAGATCCTCCCCGGCGTGGACCTGTCCGCGACCGTGGGCTGGTTCACCGCCGTGCATCCCGTCAGGATCGACGCGGGCCCCGTCGACTGGGCCGATCTCAAGAACGGCGGCCAGGCCGCGGGCCAGGCGGTCAAGCGGGTGAAGGAGCAGCTCCGCGCTCTTCCCGACCCGCTGGGTTATGGCCTGCTGCGCCACCTCAACCCCGACACCGCACCCGCACTCGCCGCACTGCCCCAGCCGGAGATCGGTTTCAACTATCTAGGCCGGATCACCTCCTCCGGGCTGGACTGGGAGCCCGTGGCCGGCGGGCTGTCCGGCGGCCAGGACGCCGCCGCCCCGCTCAGGCACGGCATCCAGATCGACGCGATCGCCCTCGGCGACGTCCTCCGCGTCACCTGGACCTGGGATCCCACCCGCCACGCCGACAACCGGATCGCCGAGCTGGCCACCGCCTGGTCGGAGGCTCTGACCGGTATCTCCCGGCATGTCGGAGGCGGCCTCACCCCCTCCGACGTCGCGGTACCCCTCACCCAGGACGACCTCGACGAGCTCGGCCCCGGCCTCCAGGACGTCTGGCCGCTCGCCCCGCTCCAGCACGGCCTGTTCTTCCACTCCCTGCTGGAGGTGGACGTCTACACCGCCCAGCTGACCCTGGACCTGAGCGGCCCCCTCGACGCGCCACGGCTCAGGGCCGCCGCGGAACGCCTGGTCCGCGGACACCCCAACCTCCGTGTCTCCTTCGAGCTGCGCGGCGACCCGGTGCAGCTGGTGCACCGGAGGGTGGAGGTGCCGTGGCGGGAGGTGGCGGGAATCGACGCCGAGACGGTGGCCGCCGAGGAGCGGGCCCGGCGGTTCGACCTGTCCCGGCCGCCGCTGCTCCGTTTCGCGCTGGTACGGCTCGGACCCGGCAGGCACCGGTTGATCCTCACCAACCATCACATCCTGCTGGACGGCTGGTCGACACCGCTGCTGGCGGCCGAGCTGTTCGCGCTGTACTCGGGCCAGGAGCCCGTCCCCGCGCCACCGTACGAGAACTACCTGGCCTGGCTGGTCGGTCAGGACGGCGAGTCCACGCGGCGGGCCTGGGAGCACGCGCTGGACGGTTTCGACGAGCCCACCCTCGTCGCCCCGCACGCCCCGGCCGAGCCGGTCGCGCCCGCCAGGGTCACCGCCGAGCTCGACGACGGCCGGACCAGGGCGCTCACCGCTCTCGCCCGCACGCGCTCCAGCACGCTCAGCACCGTCATGCAGGCCGCCTTCGGCCTGCTGCTCGGCCGGCTGACCGGCCGCCGGGACGTCGTCTTCGGCGGTACGGTCTCCGGCCGCCCGCCCGAGTTGCCCGGGGTCGAGCGCATGGTCGGCCTGTTCATCAACACCCTGCCGGTCCGGGTCCGGCTCGACCCCGCGGAAACCGTGGGTGACCTGCTGCGCAGGCTCCGCGACGAGCAGGCGGAACTGCTGCCGCACCACCACGTCGGCCTTGCCGAGATCCGGCGCGGCCCCCTGTTCGACGCGCTGCTGGTGATGGAGAACTACCCCGTCGACTCCCGTACGGCGATCGGCGACCTTGACCTGACCTCGGCGGACGTGGCCGACGCGACGCACTATCCGATCACGCTGCTGGTCGTGCCGGGGGACGTGCTCCGTTTCCGGCTGCAGTACCGGCCCGACGTGTTCACCGAGGCGGAGGCCGCGGCTCTGCTCGACCGTTTCCTGGGACTGCTGGCCGAACTGGTCGCCGAGCCGGACACCGCCGTAGGCCGTCTCGACGGGCTCTCCTCGGGCGAGCCCGTGCCGGACCACCGGGACGACACGGCCGCGGACGTGCCCCGCACCACGCTGGCCGCGCTGTTCGAGGCCCAGGTCACGCGGACGCCGGACGCGACGGCGCTGGTGTTCGAGGGGGACGAGCTGAGCTACGCGACGTTCAACGCGCGAGCCAACCGGCTGGCCCGTCTGCTGGTGGCCGAGCACGGGGTGGGAGCCGAACGAGTGGTGGCGCTGATGCTGCCCAGGTCACCGGACCTGCTGGTCGCCATGTACGCCGTGATCAAGGCGGGCGCCGCCTACCTGCCTGTCGACCCGGGGCTTCCGGCGGCGCGGATCGCGTCGATGCTGGACGACTCCCGGCCGGTTCTGGTGATCGACGGTGACTGGCTGGGCCGTGCCGACGCCTCCGGGTATCCGGCTTCCGATCTCGGCCTGCCGCTCGTGCCGGAGAATCCGGCGTACGTGATCTACACCTCCGGTTCGACGGGGCGGCCCAAGGGGGTCGTGGTCACCCACGGTGCGATTGTCAATCGCCTGCTCTGGGCCCAGTCCGAGTATCGGCTGGGTCCGGCGGACCGCGTTCTGCAGAAGACGCCGGCCGGATTCGACGTGTCGGTCTGGGAGTTCTTCTGGCCGCTTCAGACCGGCGCCGCCCTGGTCGTCGCCAGGCCGGACGGGCACCGGGACCCGTCCTACCTCGCCGGGCTCATCGACTCCGAACGCATCACGGTCCTGCACTTCGTCCCCTCCATGCTGGCCGCCTTCCTGGAGGCGGTGCCCCCTTCTGGTTCGCCGGAGATGTCCGGAACGGGGGCGGCTCTTCGATTTCTCATCTGCAGCGGTGAGGCACTGCCGCCTGCGCTCGCCGACGAGGCGGCGGCCCGGCTGGGGGTGCCGGTGCACAACCTTTACGGCCCGACCGAGGCCGCGGTCGACGTCACCTTCTGGGAGCACCGTCCCGGCACCGAGACCGCCTCCGTGCCGATCGGTCATCCCGTCTGGAACACCCGCCTCCATGTGCTGGATTCGTGGCTGCGGCCGGTTCCGGCCGGGGTGGAGGGGGAGCTGTACCTGGCCGGGGCGCAGCTGGCGCGGGGGTATCTGGGGCGGGCGGGGTTGACGGCGGAGCGGTTCGTGGCGTGTCCGTTCGGTGGTCGTGGTGGGCGGATGTATCGGACGGGGGATGTGGTTCGGCGTCGTGGTGACGGGGTTGTGGAGTTCGTGGGGCGGGTTGATCAGCAGGTGAAGGTGCGGGGTTTTCGGATTGAGCCGGGTGAGGTGGAGGCGGTGTTGGCCCGGCATGGGTCGGTGTCGCGGGTGGTGGTGGTGGTGCGGGAGGACCGGCCGGGGGATCGGCGGTTGGTGGCGTACGTGGTTCCGGCCGAGGGGGTTTCGGCGGAGAGGGTTTCGGCGGAGGGGGAGGCGGCCTCGGTGGGTGCGGGGCCGGTGCTTGATGTGGGGGAGTTGCGGCGGTTCGCGGGGGAGGTGTTGCCGGAGTTCATGGTGCCGTCGGCGGTGGTGGTGTTGGGGGCGTTGCCGGTGACGGGGAACGGGAAGTTGGATCGGGCGGCGTTGCCGGCTCCCGAGGTGATTTCGGAGCCGGGGCGGGGTGCGCGTTCGGTGGTGGAGGAGATTTTGTGCGGGGTGTTCGCGGAGGTTCTTGGGGTGGAGCGGGTGGGGGTGGAGGAGTCGTTTTTCGAGTTGGGTGGGGATTCGCTGCTGGCGATGCGGTTGGTGGGTCGGGTGCGGTCGGTGCTGGGGGTGGAGGTTTCGGTCCGGGCGGTGTTCGAGGCTTCGACGGTGGCGGGGCTGGCGGCGTGGATTGGCGGGGTCGGTGGGGGTGGGGTGCGTCGGAGGGTGGTGGCGCGGGCGGAGGCCGGGGTGGTGCCGTTGTCGTTCGGGCAGCGGCGGTTGTGGTTTTTGAATCGGTTGGGGGTGGGGGCGGGGGTTTACAACGTGCCGGTGGTGTTGCGGTTGGTGGGTGGGGTGGACGCGGGGGTGTTGGGGGTGGCCCTGCGGGATGTGGTGGGTCGGCATGAGAGTTTGCGGACGGTGTTTCCCGAGGTGGACGGGGTGGCGTGTCAGCGGGTGCTGGACACCGCGGAGGTGCCGTTCGACCAGGTGAGCGTCGGGGAGGGCGAACTGGCCGACGGACTGCGCGCCTTCGCGGGACGCGGTTTCGACCTGGAGGCGGAGCTGCCACTGCGGGTGAGGCTGTTCACCCTGAACCCGGGTGAGCATGTGCTCGCTCTGGTGTTGCATCACATCGCGGGTGACGGGTGGTCGATGGCGCCGTTGGCGCGGGATGTCCTGGCGGCGTATGCGGCGCGGTCTCGGGGGGTGGCGCCGGGGTTCGTGCCGTTGCCGGTGCAGTATGCCGATTACGCGGTGTGGCAGCGGGAGTTGCTGGGGTCGGAGTCGGATCCGGGGAGTCTGGTCAGTGCGCAGGTGGCGTTCTGGCGGTCGCGGTTGGCGGGGTTGCCCGAGGAGTTGGCGTTGCCGTTCGATCGGCCGAGGCCCGCGGTCGCCTCCCACCGGGGCGGCACGGTTCCGGTGACGGTGGGGGCCGAGACGGGGCGGCGGCTCAGGGCGTTGGCGCGTGAGATGAACGCGACGGTGTTCATGGTGGTGCAGGCCGGGTTGGCGGCGTTGCTGACCCGGTTGGGGGCGGGTTCGGATGTTCCGATCGGTTCGGTGGTGGCGGGTCGGGTGGATGAGGCGTTGGACGATCTGGTGGGGATGTTCGTCAATACGTTGGTGTTGCGGACCGATACCTCGGGGAATCCGGCTTTTCGGGAGTTGGTCGGGCGGGTGCGGGAGGTGGATCTGGCGGCGTACGGTCATCAGGATCTGCCGTTCGAGCGGTTGGTGGAGATCGTCGCTCCGGCTCGTTCGATGGCCCGCCATCCCCTCTTCCAGGTGGCCCTGGCGTTCCAGAACAACCCCGTCCCGGTGCTGGAGGTCGACGGCCTTGAGATCCGGCAGGAGCCGCTGGACCTCGGTGTCGCCAGGTTCGACCTGCTGATGTCCCTGACCGAGACGGGCGATGGCCTGACCGGTGTCGTCGAGTACGCCGCCGATCTGTTCGATCGGGTGACGGTCGAGGAGATGGTGGTGCGGTTCGGGCGGTTGCTGGAGTCGGTGGTCGCCGATCCGGGTGTCCGGTTGAGTGAGATCGATCTGTTGGGTCCGGTCGAGCGTGAGGTCATTCTCGGTGAGTGGGCGGGGCGGGGGGTGGTGTCTGCCGGGTCGACGTTGGTGGAGGAGTTCGAGGCTCAGGTGGCGGCTTCGCCGGATGCGGTGGCGGTGGTGTGTGAGGGGGTGGAGGTGTCGTATGGGGAGTTGGACGCGCGGGCAGGGGTGTTGGCGGGGGTGTTGGTGGCTGCGGGGGTGGGTCCGGAGGGGTTGGTGGTGTTGGTGGTGCCGCGGTCGGTGGAGTTGGTGGTGGCGGTGGTGGCGGTGGTGAAGGCGGGGGGTGGGTATGTGCCGGTGGATCCGTCGTATCCGGTGGAGCGGGTGGCGCAGATCGTGGGGGATGCGGCTCCGGTGGTGGCGGTGGTGGTGCCGGGGACGGAGGGGGTGTTGCCGGCGGGGATGGCGCGGGTGGTGCTGGACGGTTCGCAGGTTTTGGTCGAGGAGCCATGGAGGGACGCTCCGACCTCAACCTCTGCCCCGGCTTCGGCCTCGGTTCTGACCCCGTCTCCGAGTTCGTCCCCGGCCTCTACTTCGGCTCCGGCCCCGGCTTCGGTTCCTGTTTCGGCGGTGGGTGGGGGGCGGGGGGTTCTTCCTGGTCATCCGGCGTATGTGATTTTCACGTCGGGGTCGACGGGGCGTCCGAAGGGGGTGGTGGTCTCGCAGGGGAGTGTGACGCGGTTGCTGGCGTCGACTCGGGAGTGGTTCGGGTTTGGAAATTCTGATGTGTGGGTGTTGTTCCATTCGTATGCGTTTGATTTTTCGGTGTGGGAGTTGTGGGGGGCGTTGTTGTCGGGTGGCCGGTTGGTGGTGGTGTCGTTTGAGGTGAGTCGTTCGCCGGTGGAGTTCTTGGAGTTGTTGGTGGAGTGCGGGGTCACGGTGTTGAATCAGACGCCGTCGGCGTTTTATCAGTTGATGGCGGCGGAGCGGGATCTGGGTGGGGCGGATCTGTCGTTGCGGTATGTCATCTTCGGCGGGGAGGCGCTGGAGGTGGGGCGACTGCGTGACTGGTACGACCGCCATTCCGAGAGTGCGCCGCTGCTGGTGAACATGTATGGGATTACCGAGACGACGGTGCACGTCACTTACGCGGCGTTGAATCGCAGAATGGCGGAGGATGGTGCTTCGAGTGCTATTGGGGTGGGAATTCCGGATTTGCGGTTGTATGTGTTGGATGAGTTTTTGCGGCCGGTGCCGGTGGGTGTGGTGGGGGAGTTGTATGTGGCGGGTCCGGGGTTGGCGCGGGGTTATGTGGGTCGGGCGGGGTTGACGGCGGAGCGGTTTGTGGCGTGTCCGTTCGGTGGTCGTGGTGGGCGGATGTATCGGTCGGGGGATTTGGTGCGGTGGGGGCGGGGTGGGGGGTTGGAGTATGTGGGCCGGGTTGATCAGCAGGTGAAGGTGCGGGGTTTTCGGATCGAGTTGGGGGAGGTCGAGGCGGTGTTGGCGGCGCATCCGCTGGTGGCGGATGTGGCGGTGGTGGTGCGGGAGGACCGGCCGGGGGATCGGCGGCTGGTGGCGTACGTGGTGGCGGACGCGACGGACACGGCAATGGATCTGTCGGGTGGGTTGGATGTGGGGGGTTTGCGGCGGTTCGCGGGGGAGGTGTTGCCCGATTACATGGTGCCGTCGGCGGTGGTGGTGGTGGAGGCGTTGCCGTTGACGGGGAACGGGAAGCTGGATCGGGCGGCGTTGCCGGCGCCGTCGGTGTCTGGGGTGGGGTCTGGGCAGGTGGCGGGCGGGGTGTTGACGGCGCGTGAGGAGGTGTTGTGCGCGCTGTTCGCGGAGGTGCTGGGGGTTGAGCGGGTGGGGGTGGATGAGGGGTTCTTCGATCTGGGTGGGGACAGCATCGTGGCGATTCGGTTGGTGGCTCGGGGGCGTGCGGCGGGGGTGGTGTTCTCGCCTCGGGATGTGTTCCGGTATCAGAGTGTGCGGGAGTTGGCCGCGGTCGCGGTCGAGGAGCGGCAGCGGCGGGGTGAGCCGGAGGGGGCGGGGGTCGGGTGGTTCCCCGCGACCCCGATCATGGCCTGGCTCGCGGAGCGCGAAGGTCCTGTCGCCGGTTACAGCCAGACGGTCGTCCTGCAGGTTCCTCCCGGGCTGGGGCTGGATCGTCTGACCTCGGCGGTGCGGGTGGTGCTGGATCACCATGACGTGCTGCGGTTGCGGGTGTCGGTGGACGGGGGGTACGAGGTCGCTCCGCGGGGGGCGGTCGCGGCGGGTGGGTGTGTGCGCCGGGTGGAGGTGTCGGGGGATCTGGCCGCCGCGGTGGCCGAGGAGGCGGTCGTCTCGCGGTCGGGGTTGGATCCGGAGACCGGGCGGCTGGTCCGGGTGGCGTGGTTGGACGCCGGGGCGGAGGTGTCGGGCCGGCTGGTGGTGACGGTGCATCATCTGGCGGTGGACGGGGTGTCCTGGCGGATCCTGCTGCCGGATCTGTTCACCGCCTGGCACGCGACCGGTCAGGAAGCGGCCCCGCCAGCGGCGGCTCACGAGGAGGCCGCTCACGAGGGGGCCCCGCGAGAGGCGACCGCTCAAGAGGGAATCGCGCTGGAAGCGGCCACTCAAGAAGCGGTCGGTCGGGGAACCGTCCCGGTGCTGGAGCCGGTGCCCACCTCCTTCCGTACCTGGGCACACCGCCTGCACGACGAGGCTCCCAACAGGGTCGGCGAACTCGACCACTGGGCGGAGATCCTCGACGGCCCCGATCCGCGTATCGGGCGCAGGTCCCTCGATCCGCGTCTCGACACCGCTGCGACGTTGCGCAGTCTCCGCCGTACCCTGCCTCCGGAGAGGGCCGAACCTCTGCTGGCGGCCGTCCCCGCCGCGTTCCACGGCCGGGTCAACGACGTGCTGCTCGCCGGGCTCGCCCTGGCCGTGACCCACTGGCGCAGGAGGCGCGGCGCCCGGGGCACCTCCGTCCTGCTCGACCTGGAGGGGCACGGCCGTGAGGAGATCTTCCCCGACGTCGACCTGTCCAGGACCGTGGGCTGGTTCACCACCATCCACCCCGTCAGGCTCGACCCGGGGCTGACCGGCTGGTCCGACGAGAGGGCCGCGGCTCAGGCGATCAAAAAGGTCAAGGAGCAGCTCAGAGCGCTGCCCGACCCGCTGGGTTACGGGATGCTCCGCCATCTCGCACCGGAGACCGCGCAGAAGCTCGCCGAGCTTCCCCGTCCGCAGATCGTGTTCAACTACCTCGGCCGGGTCGCGGTCACCGAAGGCGACTGGAACCTGGTTCCCACCGAGATCGGCGGCTACGACCCCGGGATGCCGGTGGCCCACGTCCTGGAGGTCAACGTGACCACGCACGACCGGCCGGACGGCCCCCACCTGGAGGCCGTCTGGTCCTGGCCCGAGGGGGTGCTCGACGAGGCGGAGGTCGCCGAGCTGGCCGAGACCTGGTTCGAGGCGCTCGCCGGGCTGGCCGAGCACGGCGCGGGAGGACACACGCCGAGCGACCTCCTGGTCGACCTGGACCAGGGGGAGATCGACCGCATCCAAGCCGCGTGGGAGAAGCGTTGACGCAGGTCCAGGACATCCTCCCGCTCTCGCCGCTGCAGCAGGGCCTGTTCTTCCACGCCCTCCACGACGAGCACGACCTCTACACCGCACAGGTCACCCTCGACCTGGACGGCCCGCTGGACGTCCCCGCGCTCCGCGCCGCCGCCGCCAGGCTGCTCGAACGCCACTCCAACCTGCGCGCCGCCTTCTGGCACGAGGACCTCAGCCGGCCTGTCCAGGTCATCCCGGACAGTGTCGAACCGTCCTGGCGAGAGGTCGAGGGGGCAGATCCGGCCGTGGTGGCCGCGGAGGAGAGGGCACGCCCGTTCGACCTGGCGGTGCCGCCGCTCATCCGCTTCGTTCTCGTACGGCCGGAGCCCGGCAGGCACCGGCTGATCATCACCAACCATCACATCCTGCTCGACGGATGGTCCACCCCGCTGCTTGTCACAGAACTGCTGGCGCTCTATCTCGGTGTGGAGGCCCCGCCCGCGCCGCCGTACAAGAACTACCTGGCCTGGCTGTCCCGCCAGGACCGCGCCGCCGCGAAGGACGCCTGGGACCGGGCGCTGGAGGGCATTGACGAGCCGACGCTGGTGGCGCCCGCCGCGGGCGCGCCCGTGACGCCGGGCAAGGTCGCCACCGAACTGGGCGCCGACCTGACCGCCGCGCTGACCAGACTGGCCCGTCGCCGTGGCGTCACGGTCAACACGGTCCTGCAGGGAGTGTGGGGACTGCTGCTCGCCAAGCTGACCGGCCGCGAGGACGTCGTCTTCGGCGCGGTCGTATCGGGCCGCCCGCCCGAGCTGCCCGGGGTCGAGCACATGGTCGGCCTGTTCATCAACACCGTGCCCGTCCGGGTCCGGCTCCGGCCCGCCGAGCCCGTCGGTGAAATGCTGGAACGCCTCCAGGACGAGCAGGCGGAGCTGATGCCCCACCATCACCTGGGGCTGACCGAAATCCAGCGCGGCATCCTGTTCGACACCGTCACCGTGCTGGAGAACTACCCATTCGATCCCTCCACCGCCGGTACCGCCCTTGGCGAGGTCCGGCTGACCGGCTTCGGCTCGACAGACGCCCACCACTACCCTCTCGCCCTCGCCGCCCTCCCCGGCGACCGCCTCACCCTGCGGCTGGACCACCGCCCCGACCTGTTCAGCACCGCCGAGGCCCGGCGGCTGCTCGACCGGATGAGCCTGCTGCTCACCGCGATCGTCACCGACCCGGACACGCCGGTCGGCCGGATCGGCATCCTTGACGTCGCCGAGCACAGACAGGCCGTCGAGGAGTGGAACGAAACCGGCGCACCGGTGCCGCGCCGTACGTTGCCCGAGCTCTTCGAAGCCGCCGTCACCCGTGACCCCGAGGCCACCGCGCTGGTCCACCTCGGCGAGAGTGTCACGTACGGGCAGCTCAACGGCCGCGCCAACCGTCTGGCTCGGCTGCTGGTGGCCGAGCACGGAATCGGCCCCGAGCGGTTGGTGGCGCTGAGGCTGCGCCGTTCCGCCGATCTGGTGGTCGCGGCGCTGGCCGTGCTGAAGGCGGGCGGTGCGTACCTGCCCGTGGACCTCGGCTACCCGGAGGAACGGGTCGCCTATATGCTCGCGGACGCCGCCCCCGCCCTGGTGATCGACGCCGACTGGCTGGCCGGGGTCGACACCTCCGGATACGTGGAGTCCGATCCGGGTGTGCCGCTCGTGCCGGAGAGTCCGGCGTACGTGATCTACACCTCCGGTTCGACGGGACGGCCCAAGGGTGTCGTGGTCACCCATGCCGGCATCGCCGCCCTCGCCTGCTCGCAGGTCGACAGGTTCGGGATCACCCCGGACAGCCGTGTTCTGCACTTCGCCTCGCCGAGCTTCGACGCCTCGGTCATGGAACTGCTGATGGCCTTCGCGGCCGGGGCAGCCCTTGTCATTCCTCCTTCCGGCGCCTACAGCGGAGCCGCGCTGGCCGATGCCCTGCGGGATGCGCGGGTCACCCATGCCCTGATCCCCCCGGCGGCCCTGGCGGGGGTTCCGGAGGTCCCGCTGCCCGACCTGCGGACTCTGATCGTCGGCGGGGACGCCTGCGCGCCGAATCTGGTGGACACCTGGGCCCCCGGCCGTCTGATGATCAACGCGTACGGCCCGACAGAGGCGACCATCGCCGCCACCATGAGTGCCCCCCTGACGGCGGGTGAGATCCCGCCGATCGGCTCGCCGGTGCGCGACGCGCGGGCGTACGTGCTGGATTCGTGGCTGCGGCCGGTTCCGGCCGGGGTGGAGGGGGAGCTGTACCTGGCCGGGCCCGGTCTCGCGCGGGGGTATCTGGGGCGGGCGGGGTTGACGGCGGAGCGGTTCGTGGCGTGTCCGTTCGGTGGTCGTGGTGGGCGGATGTATCGGACGGGGGATGTGGTTCGGCGTCGTGGTGACGGGGTTGTGGAGTTCGTGGGGCGGGTTGATCAGCAGGTGAAGGTGCGGGGTTTTCGGATTGAGCCGGGTGAGGTGGAGGCGGTGTTGGCCCGGCATGGGTCGGTGTCGCGGGTGGTGGTGGTGGTGCGGGAGGACCGGCCGGGGGATCGGCGGTTGGTGGCGTACGTGGTTCCGGCCGAGGGGGTTTCGGCGGAGAGGGTTTCGGCGGAGGGGGAGGCGGCCTCGGTGGGTGCGGGGCCGGTGCTTGATGTGGGGGAGTTGCGGCGGTTCGCGGGGGAGGTGTTGCCGGAGTTCATGGTGCCGTCGGCGGTGGTGGTGTTGGGGGCGTTGCCGGTGACGGGGAACGGGAAGTTGGATCGGGCGGCGTTGCCGGCTCCCGAGGTGATTTCGGAGCCGGGGCGGGGTGCGCGTTCGGTGGTGGAGGAGATTTTGTGCGGGGTGTTCGCGGAGGTTCTTGGGGTGGAGCGGGTGGGGGTGGAGGAGTCGTTTTTCGAGTTGGGTGGGGATTCGCTGCTGGCGATGCGGTTGGTGGGTCGGGTGCGGTCGGTGCTGGGGGTGGAGGTTTCGGTCCGGGCGGTGTTCGAGGCTTCGACGGTGGCGGGGCTGGCGGCGTGGATTGGCGGGGTCGGTGGGGGTGGGGTGCGTCGGAGGGTGGTGGCGCGGGCGGAGGCCGGGGTGGTGCCGTTGTCGTTCGGGCAGCGGCGGTTGTGGTTTTTGAATCGGTTGGGGGTGGGGGCGGGGGTTTACAACGTGCCGGTGGTGTTGCGGTTGGTGGGTGGGGTGGACGCGGGGGTGTTGGGGGTGGCCCTGCGGGATGTGGTGGGTCGGCATGAGAGTTTGCGGACGGTGTTTCCCGAGGTGGACGGGGTGGCGTGTCAGCGGGTGCTGGACACCGCGGAGGTGTCCTTCGAGATTGTCCGAGTCGGCGCCGACACGCTCGGGCCCGCGCTGGCGGCCGAGGCGGGGCGGGGCTTCGACCTGACCGTGGAGACGCCGCTGCGCGCCCGCCTCTTCGAGCTTGACTCCTCCACCCGGATCCTGCTGCTGGTGTTGCATCACATCGCGGGTGACGGGTGGTCGATGGCGCCGTTGGCGCGGGATGTCCTGGCGGCGTATGCGGCGCGGTCTCGGGGGGTGGCGCCGGGGTTCGTGCCGTTGCCGGTGCAGTATGCCGATTACGCGGTGTGGCAGCGGGAGTTGCTGGGGTCGGAGTCGGATCCGGGGAGTCTGGTCAGTGCGCAGGTGGCGTTCTGGCGGTCGCGGTTGGCGGGGTTGCCCGAGGAGTTGGCGTTGCCGTTCGATCGGCCGAGGCCTGCGGTCGCCTCCCACCGGGGTGACACGGTCCGGCTGGAGGTCAGCCGAGAGGTTCACCGCGGCCTGCTGAAGCTGGCGCGCGAGGCGAACGCGACGGTGTTCATGGTGGTGCAGGCCGGGTTGGCGGCGTTGCTGACCCGGTTGGGGGCGGGTTCGGATGTTCCGATCGGTTCGGTGGTGGCGGGTCGGGTGGATGAGGCGTTGGACGATCTGGTGGGGATGTTCGTCAATACGTTGGTGTTGCGGACCGATACCTCGGGGAATCCGGCCTTTCGGGAGTTGGTCGGGCGGGTGCGGGAGGTGGATCTGGCGGCGTACGGTCATCAGGATCTGCCGTTCGAGCGGTTGGTGGAGATCGTCGCTCCGGCTCGTTCGATGGCCCGCCATCCCCTCTTCCAGGTGATGCTCGCCTTCCAGAACAACCCCGTCCCCGCCCTTCAACTCGACGAGTTGTCCATCTCCGTCGAACCGTTCACCCCGGACACCGCCAAGTTCGACCTCCAACTCACCCTTGCCGAGCGTCCCGGTGGCGGCCTCGAAGGCGGCCTGGAGTTCAGCCTCGATCTGTTCGATCGGGTGACGGTCGAGGAGATGGTGGTGCGGTTCGGGCGGTTGCTGGAGTCGGTGGTCGCCGATCCGGGTGTCCGGTTGAGTGAGATCGATCTGTTGGGTCCGGTTGAGCGTGAGGTCATTCTCGGTGAGTGGGCGGGGACCGGCACCGCGTCTGCCCCGTCCACGATCGTGGAGGAGTTCGAGGCTCAGGTGGCGGCTTCGCCGGATGCGGTGGCGGTGGTGTGTGAGGGGGTGGAGGTGTCGTATGGGGAGTTGGACGCGCGGGCGGGGGTGTTGGCGGGGGTGTTGGTGGCTGCGGGGGTGGGTCCGGAGGGGTTGGTGGTGTTGGTGGTGCCGCGGTCGGTGGAGTTGGTGGTGGCGGTGGTGGCGGTGGTGAAGGCGGGGGGTGGGTATGTGCCGGTGGATCCGTCGTATCCGGTGGAGCGGGTGGCGCAGATCGTGGGGGATGCGGCTCCGGTGGTGGCGGTGGTGGTGCCGGGGACGGAGGGGGTGTTGCCGGCGGGGATGGCGCGGGTGGTGCTGGACGGCTCGCAGGTCGTGGCGGGTGCGGGACTGTCGGGGGATGTCCCGGTCTCGGCCTTGACCCCGGTGCCGGTGGTGGGTGGGGAGCGGGGGGTTCTTCCTGGTCATCCGGCGTATGTGATTTTCACGTCGGGGTCGACGGGGCGTCCGAAGGGGGTGGTGGTCTCGCAGGGGAGTGTGACGCGGTTGCTGGCGTCGACTCGGGAGTGGTTCGGGTTTGGAAATTCTGATGTGTGGGTGTTGTTCCATTCGTATGCGTTTGATTTTTCGGTGTGGGAGTTGTGGGGGGCGTTGTTGTCGGGTGGCCGGTTGGTGGTGGTGTCGTTTGAGGTGAGTCGTTCGCCGGTGGAGTTCTTGGAGTTGTTGGTGGAGTGCGGGGTCACGGTGTTGAATCAGACGCCGTCGGCGTTTTATCAGTTGATGGCGGCGGAGCGGGATCTGGGTGGGGCGGATCTGTCGTTGCGGTATGTCATCTTCGGCGGGGAGGCGCTGGATGGCGGCCGTATCGCCGAGTGGCATGGTCGTGGGATCTCCCTGGTGAACATGTACGGGATTACCGAGACGACGGTGCATGTCACTTATGCGCCGCTGGATGTGGACAGCGCGGCCGGATTGATCGGGGTGGGAATTCCGGATTTGCGGTTGTATGTGTTGGATGAGTTTTTGCGGCCGGTGCCGGTGGGTGTGGTGGGGGAGTTGTATGTGGCGGGTCCGGGGTTGGCGCGGGGTTATGTGGGTCGGGCGGGGTTGACGGCGGAGCGGTTTGTGGCGTGTCCGTTCGGTGGTCGTGGTGGGCGGATGTATCGGTCGGGGGATTTGGTGCGGTGGGGGCGGGGTGGGGGGTTGGAGTATGTGGGCCGGGTTGATCAGCAGGTGAAGGTGCGGGGTTTTCGGATCGAGTTGGGGGAGGTCGAGGCGGTGTTGGCGGCGCATCCGTTGGTGGCGGATGTGGCGGTGGTGGTGCGGGAGGACCGGCCGGGGGATCGGCGGCTGGTGGCGTACGTGGTGGCGGACGTGACGGACACGGCAGTGGATCTGTCGGGTGGGTTGGATGTGGGGGGTTTGCGGCGGTTCGCGGGGGAGGTGTTGCCCGATTACATGGTGCCGTCGGCGGTGGTGGTGGTGGAGGCGTTGCCGTTGACGGGGAACGGGAAGCTGGATCGGGCGGCGTTGCCGGCGCCGTCGGTGTCTGGGGTGGGGTCTGGGCAGGTGGCGGGCGGGGTGTTGACGGCGCGTGAGGAGGTGTTGTGCGCGCTGTTCGCGGAGGTGCTGGGGGTTGAGCGGGTGGGGGTGGATGAGGGGTTCTTCGATCTGGGTGGGGACAGCATCGTGGCGATTCGGTTGGTGGCTCGGGGGCGTGCGGCGGGGGTGGTGTTCTCGCCTCGGGATGTGTTCCGGTATCAGAGTGTGCGGGAGTTGGCCGCGGTCGCGGTCGAGGAGCGGCAGCGGCGGGGTGAGCCGGAGGGGGCGGGGGTCGGGTGGTTCCCCGCGACCCCGATCATGGCCTGGCTGAATGACCTGGCCGGGCCGATCGGTGACTTCAGCCAGACGGTGGTTCTTCAGGTTCCGCCCGGGTTGGGGCTGGATCGTCTGATCTGCGCGGTGCGGGTGGTGCTGGATCACCATGACGTGCTGCGGTTGCGGGTGTCGGTGGACGGGGGGTACGAGGTCGCTCCGCGGGGGGCGGTCGCGGCGGGTGGGTGTGTGCGCCGGGTGGAGGTGTCGGGGGAGCCGGGGGATCTGGCCGTCGTGGTGGCTGAGGAGGCGGCGGTTTCGCGGTCGGGGTTGGATCCGGTGGCCGGGCGGCTGGTCCGGGTGGCGTGGTTGGACGCCGGGCCCGAGGTGTCGGGCCGGTTGGTGGTGACGGTGCATCATCTGGCGGTGGACGGGGTGTCCTGGCGGATCCTGCTGCCGGATCTGTTCACCGCCTGGCACACGACCGGTCAGGAAGCGGCCCCGCCAGCGGCGGCTCACGAAGAGGCCGTTCACGAGGGGGCGGTTCAGCCGACCGTCCCGGTGCTGGAGCCGGTGCCCACCTCCTTCCGTACCTGGGCACACCGCCTGCACGACGAGGCGGCCCGCAGGGTCGGCGAGCTCGATCACTGGACCCGCACGCTCGGTGGCGGCACCGGGCGGCTGGACCCGTCCACGGACACCTTCGCCACCCAGCGCCACCTCACGCTCGAACTTCCCGCCGATGTCACCGTTCCGCTGCTCACCCGGCTCCCGGCGGCGTTCCGCGGCCGGGTCAACGACGTGCTGCTCGCCGGGCTCGCCCTGGCCGTGACCCGTTGCACCGGGCAGCGGGAGGTCCTCCTCGACCTGGAGGGACACGGCCGTGAGGAGATCTTCCCCGACGTCGACCTGTCCAGGACCGTGGGCTGGTTCACCACCATCCACCCCGTCAGGCTCGACCCGGGTCCCGCCGACTGGACCGACCTTCCGGGGCCCACCGCCGCGCGGGCGATAAAACGGGTCAAGGAGCAGCTCCGTGCGACTCCCGGCGAAGGCATCGGTTACGGCCTGCTCCGCCACCTCAACCCCGTCACCGCGCGGGAGCTGGCCCGCTGTCCCGTACCGGAGCTGGCCTTCAACTACCTCGGCCGCGTCGAGGCCGCCACAGGTGCGGACTGGTCCCCGGCGCCTGAGTCGGAGGCGGTGGGCGGTGGGCACGCGGACGACCTCGCGCTCCCGCACGCGCTGGAGGTCAACGCCCTCACCAGGGACCTGCCGGACGGGCCGCGCCTCTCGGCGACCTGGTCGTGGGCCGGGCGCCTGTACGGCGAGGAGCAGGTCAGGGAACTGGCCGAGGCGTGGTTCACCGCCCTCACCGGCCTGTCCCGACACACCGGAGACGGCCTGACCCCGTCGGACCTGCTGATTTCCATCAGCCAGGAAGAGATCGACGCGTTCGCGGCGGAACTCGACGCGGAGTGGAGCGCACGGTGAGCCAGCTTGAGGACATCCTGCCGTTGTCGCCGCTGCAACAGGGCCTGTTCTTCCACGCCGTGTTCGACGAGGCGGCGCCCGACGTCTACACCGCGCAGCTCGTGCTGGAGCTGGAGGGCGCCCTCGACGTCCCCGCGCTGCGGGACGCGGCCTGCCGGCTGGTGCACCGCCACGCCAACCTGCGGGCCTCGTTCCGGCAGCGGGCGGGGGGAGATCCCGTGCAGCTGGTGCACCGGCGGGTGGAGGTGCCCTGGCGGGAGGTGGCGGGAACCGACGCCGAGACGGTGGCCGCCGAGGAGCGGGCCCGGCGGTTCGACCTGTCCCGGCCGCCGTTGATGCGGTTCGTGCTGGTACGGAGTGGCACCCAGAGATACCGGCTGGTTTTCACCAACCATCACATCCTGCTGGACGGCTGGTCGACACCGCTGCTGGCGGCCGAGCTGTTCGCGCTGTACTCGGGCCGGGAGCCCGCCCCCGCGCCGCCGTACCGCAACCATCTGGCCTGGCTGGCACGCCAGGACCGGGCCGCCGCGCGGGAGGCGTGGTGCCGCGCCCTGGACGGGGTAGCCGGGCCGACCCTCGTAGCCCCGGACCTCGCCACCCGGACGCCGGTGAATCCCGGATGCGTCCGAGCCCACCTCGACGAGGACCTCACCGGCCGCCTCACCTCTGTGCTGCGCGCCCGATCGCTCACCCTCAACACGGCGGTCCAGGGGGTCTGGGCGCTGCTACTGGCCCAGCTGACCGGCCGCGACGACGTCGTCTTCGGCGGTACGGTCTCCGGCCGCCCACCCGAGCTGCCCGGCGCCGAACGCATGATCGGGCTGTTCATCAACACCCTGCCGGTCCGGGTACGGCTGCACCCCGCCGAGACCCTGGCCGGGCTGCTCGAACGCCTCCAGGCGGAGCAGTCCGAGTTGTTCGCCCATCACCACCTCGGCCTGTCCGACATCCAGCGCGCCTGCGGGCTGGGGCGGCTCTTCGACACCATGACGGTCCTGGAGAACTACCCTCTCGACACCGCGACCCTGAACGACCGTTCCGCGGAAGCGGGCGTGGAGGCGGGACTGCGGCTCGCGGGTGCCTCGGGCAGCGACGCGACCCACTACCCGCTGGCCCTGGCAGTCGTCCCCGGTGAGCGCCTCTCCCTGCGACTCGACCATCGCCCCGACGTCGTCCCGCACGCCGAGGCCGTCGGGCTCCTGGACAGGCTCGTCCTTCTTCTCGGGGCCGTCGCCGCCGACCCCGAGCTGCCGCTCGCCCGGCTCGACCCGCTCTCCGCCGACGAGCGCGTCCGGATCCTTGACGAGTGGAACGGCCCCGAACCCCCTCCCGTGCCCGGGGCCGCGGCGACGATCGCGAGTGCCTTCGCCGAGCGGGCGCGGCGGGCGCCGGACGCCGAGGCCGTCGTCGGCGACGGCTTCTCCCTCAGCTACGCCGAGCTGGACGGCCGGGCCAACCGGCTGGCTCACCGGCTGATCGGGCTGGGCGTCCGCCCTGAGACGCCGGTCGCGGTCCTGCTCGACAGGTCCGCCGACGTGGTCGTGACGACCCTGGCCATCGCCAAGGCGGGGGGAGCCTACGTCCCGATCCACCACGGCTACCCACCGGACCGGATGAGCTGGGTGATGGCCGACACCGGCGCTCCGGTACTGGTGACCGACCGTTCCCCCGGATTCGAGCACGCCGCCCAGGTGGTCCGGGTGGACGAGCCCGTCCCGGCCGATCCGGCACCGCCGGAGCCACGGGTCGAGGTTCACCCCGAGCATCTCGCGTACGTCATCTACACCTCGGGTTCGACGGGAACACCGAAGGGGGTCGCGGTGCGGCAGTGCGACGTCGTGGCCCTGGCCGCGGATCGCAGGTGGGAACGGCACCGGCGGGTGCTGATGCACTCGCCGCACGCCTTCGACGCCTCCACCTACGAGATCTGGGTGCCGCTGCTCCGCGGCGGCACCGTCGTCATCGCGCCGCCGGGCGACCTCGGTCCCGGCGCGTTCGCCGGTCTCGTCGCCAGGCACCGCCTGACCGCGCTGTTCATCACGACGGCACTGTTCAACCTGGTCGCGGAGGAGGCGCCGGGCACGTTCGCGCCGCTCGCCGAGGTCCTCACCGGCGGTGAGGCCGCCTCGGCAGCGGCCATGCGCCGGGTGCTGGCGGCCTGCCCGCGGACCCTGCTCGGCCATGTCTACGGACCCACCGAGACCACGACGTACGCCACCCACCACCCTGTCTCCGCTGTCTCCCGCGCCGGCACGCCGCCCATCGGGCGGGCCATGGACGGCATGCGCGCCTACGTGCTGGACGGCTTCCTGCGGCCGGTCCCGCCGGGGGCACCGGGCGAGCTGTACCTGGCGGGCGCCGGGCTGGCCCGCGGTTATCTCGGCCGCCCGGCGCTGACCGCGGAACGGTTCGTCGCCTGCCCGTACGGCGGGCGGATGTACCGGACCGGGGACGTGGTCAGGTGGTCGGCGGACGGCGAGCTGGAGTACCTGACCCGTGCCGACCGCCAGGTCAAGCTCCGGGGGTTCCGCATCGAGCCGGCGGAGATCGAGGCGGCCCTGGCCGGGCACCCGGATGTCGTCCAGGTGGCCGTGACCGTCCGTGACCGCCGCCTGCTCGCCTACGTGGTCGGCGCCGTGGCGGCCGAGGAACTGCGGCGGTTCGCCGGGCGGACGCTCCCCGAGTACATGGTGCCGTCGTCGGTGATCGGCCTGGACGCGCTGCCGCTCACCCCGAACGGGAAGGTGGACCGCGCCGCCCT
Source organism: Streptosporangium amethystogenes subsp. fukuiense (assembly GCF_042665875.1). Lineage (NCBI taxonomy): Bacteria > Bacillati > Actinomycetota > Actinomycetes > Streptosporangiales > Streptosporangiaceae > Streptosporangium > Streptosporangium amethystogenes. The sequence goes on from NZ_JBHTEE010000001.1 coordinate 531,718, forward strand.
GCCCTCGGGGTCCGCTCCCGCCGCGGGGCGTGACCCTCGCACCCCCGAGGAGGAGTCGCTCTGCCGGCTGTTCGCCCAGGTGCTCGGCCTGGAGCGGGTCGGCGCCGACGACGGGTTCTTCGACCTGGGGGGTGACAGCATCGGCGTGATCCGGCTGGTCTCCCTCGCGGCGCGGGAGGGGCTGGTGATCAGCCCGCGCGAGGTGTTCGCCCACCAGACGGCCGAGGCGCTCGCCCGCGCGCGGGGGAAGAGCACGCGGGACCTGGGAGAGGGCGGGCTGGAGATGCTGCTCCCGCTGCGTGCCTCGGGCTCCCGGCCGCCGCTGTTCTGCGTGCACCCCGGTGCCGGGCTCGGCTGGCCGTACGCGGGACTGCTCCGCCACCTCGGCCCCGACCAGCCCCTTTACGCCTTCCAGGCCAGGGTGTTGGCCGAGCCCGACTATGTGGCCCCGTCGATCGAGGCGATGGCCCTGGACTACCTGGAGCGCCTGCTCCAGGTCCGGCCGCACGGGCCGTACCGGCTGGCGGGCTGGTCCATGGGCGGCCTGATCGCCCACGCCATGGCCGTGGAGCTGCGCGAGCGGGGGGAGGAGGTCGCGCTGCTGGCGCTGCTCGACTCCTACCCGGGCCAGGAGATCAACCCGGACGAGCGCGATGTGCTGGTCGAGTTGCTCTCGGCCATCGACTACGACGGGCCGGGCGAGATCGGCGACGTCGTGGAGTTCCTGCGCGAGCGGGGCGGCCCGTACGCCACGCTGGACGAGCGGACGCTGACGGCGGTCTACCGGAACTACCGGAACGGTGTGAAGATTTCCGAGGAGTACGTACCGAGGATGTTCGAGGGGGATGTGCTCTTCGTGACCGCGGCACACGGCCACGAGGAGGGCGGTCCCACGGCTGCCGACTGGAAGCCGTACGTCACCGGCGCCATCCGTGATCACCAGGTCGCCTGCGACCATGCGAACATGTTGAGTCCCGGGCCCGTCGCGGAGATCGCCGCCCTTCTCAGAGAGGACACAGAGTGAGCAGCAACCCGTTCGAGGACCCCGAGGGCGTCTATCTGGCGTTGATCAACGACGAGGGCCAGTACTCTCTCTGGCCCGCCTGGTCGGAGATCCCGGCGGGCTGGACCGTCGCCTTCGGCGAGGACTCCAGGCAGGCCTGCCTGGACCACATCGAGGCCAACTGGACCGACATGCGGCCCAACAGCCTGATCCGGGCACACGAGGGAAACGTATGACCTGGCTGCGCTGCGCCTCCCCCCGCCCGGGGGCGACCACGCGGTTGTTCTGCTTCACGCACGCGGGCGGGTCGGCCACCGCCTACCGGGACTGGCCCGCGCTGCTACCCGGCTCCGTCGAGCTCCACGCGACGCAGCTGCCAGGCAGGGCGGACCGGTTCGGAGAGCCGTCGCCGGAGGACATGGACACGCTGGCCGACCTGGTGACCGAGGCGATGTCGCCGCTGCTCGACCGGCGTTTCGCGCTGTTCGGGCACAGCATGGGAGCGACGCTCGCCTACGAGGTCACGCGCCGCCTGGAGGCCAGGGGACTCGCCCCGGCGCGGCTTCTGGTGTCCGGGGCGAGGGCACCGCACGAGTCCCGGGAGAGGCGCGCGATCTCGGAGTACGACGACGACCGCCTCGTCGCCGAGCTGGCCAAGCTCGGCGGTACCGAGGTGGAGATCCTCTCCCACCGGGCGATGCGCGAGATCGCCCTGCCCTACATCCGCGCCGACTTCCGGCTGGTCGAGGCCTACCGCCATCGCCCGGGGCCCCCGTTGCACACCCCGATCTCCGCCCTCGTCGGCGACGCGGACCCGGAGGTCACCCCGGCCCAGGCCAAGTCGTGGGAGGCCCGCACGATCTCCGACTTCTCTCTCACGATCTTTCCCGGCGACCACTTCTACCTGCAGCCGCAGCGCGCGCCGGTGGTCGGGGAGATCACCCGGCTGCTCGCGGGCTGAGCGAGCCGATCAGAGGATGAGCGCGAAGCAGTCCGGCCGGTAGCCGCGGGGCATCGGCCCGGGAGTCTCCAGCGCCTTGTTGACATAGGAGAGCATCACCGGATCGAGCGCCTCCAGGTTGTGCCCGATGGCACCCTCGATGATCCCCTTGAGCGGGCAGTCGTCCTGGAGCATCCGGTTGGTCACCTGCTCGGGCGGCCCCTCGACGAAGGTCGAGGCGGCCTCCTGCTCGGCCTTCAGCCCGAGCGCGGTGTAGTCGACGCCGGGCTCGACCATGGAGGGGGTGTTGAGCTCCTTCATCAGGGCCGAGTCCGAGCGGAGCTCGTCGCAGACAGTCTCCCCGCCGCAGCTCCTGCGCAGCTCCCCGGTCAGCTCGTGGTGCGGCGCCCCCAGGGTGACCAGCTCGGACACCTTGCCCGACCCGCCCTCCGAGCGCAGGTACGCCCGCGGGACGATCCCCCCGAGGCTGTGCCCGACGATCGCCACCTTCTGGGCCCCGGTGGCCTGGAGCACCCCGTCCACGAAGTCGCCCAGCGTCCGGGCCGAGCGCCTGATCGAGTTGCTCCAGCCGTAGTCGAGGGCGAAGACGCAGTAGCCCTGTTTGCTCAGGTAGGGGGCCGCGACGGGCCAGGTCGCCGCGCCGGTGCTTCTCGCGCCGTGCACGAGCACCACCGGGTACGGCGCGTCCTCGCCGGGCCGGCAGTCGAAGTCGTTGGCCTTCGACAGTCCCGCCGAGGCCAGCCGCCTGGCCTCGGCGACCATGTCCACCTTGGGCGGCGGGGACGAGGACCGCCCGCCGGTGAGCGTGCCGGCCGCGACGGTGAGCACCGCGAACCCCGTCACGACACACAGGACGATCACGATGATGTGGCCGAGACGGAGCTGCCCCACTCGATCTCTCCTCAGAAAGAACGCCGGACAAGAGCCTTTCTCGCGACCCCGCTCCGGAGCTATGCCCCGCCCGCACCTGTTGCCGCCCCAAAGTTGGCACTCCGCGACAAGCGATTCCCCTGCCGATGCCACAGCCGGGGGTGTCTGCGCCCCGGAAGGCCACCCGGCTGGCGGATTGTGTCGAAGAGTTGGCCTTCCTTGGGCAGTGAGTGCCCATGAGGCGAGGCGCGGGGGCCGTTAGCGTCAGCCTGTGGGTGAACGAGTACTGATCGCGCTCGGTGGCAACGCGATGACGGGGCCCGACGGCGGGGCCTCACCCGGTGACCAGCGCCGTGCGGTCGAGCAGGCCGTCCGCCATGTCGCCGCGCTCGTCGCGGACGGCCACCGGGTGACCCTCACCCATGGCAACGGCCCCCAGGTCGGCAACCTGATCCTGAAGAACCAGCTCGCCGCGCACGTCGTGCCTCCGGTGCCGCTCGACTGGTGCGGGGCGCAGACGCAGGCCACCATAGGCACCCTCGTCCTCAACGCGCTCGACGGCCGCGCGGCCGTCGTGGTCACCCGCACGCTCGTCGACCCCGCCGACCCGGCCTTCCAGGACCCGGTCAAGCCGATCGGCCGCTACTTCAGCGAGGCGGAGGCCCGTCGATTCGAGGAGCTCGGGCAGACCTGGCGCCGCTTCGACCGGGGCTGGCGCCGCGTGGTGGCCTCTCCCGAGCCGCTGGAGATCCTCGACGCCCCCGCGATCGCCGCGCTGGTGGCCGCCGGCTTCACCGTCGTGGCCGCGGGTGGTGGCGGCGTGCCCGTGGCCCGCGACGCCGGAGGGCGGCTGGGCGGGGTCGAGGCCGTGATCGACAAGGATCTGGCGGCGGCGGTGCTCGCCCGGGACGTGCGGGCCACGGTCCTGGTCATCGCGACGGACGTCCCGGGGGCCGTCGTCGGGTTCGGCACGGCCCAGGCCAGACCCCTGGGCGCGGTCACCGCGGCCGAGTTGCGCGTACTGCACGCCGCCGGGCACTTCGCCGGCGGCAGCATGGGGCCGAAGGTCGAGGCCGCGCTGCGCTTCGTCGAGCAGGGCGGCGACCGGTCGGTGATCACCTCCCTGGAGAACATCGGGGCGGCGCTCACCGGCGAGAGCGGCACCGTGGTGCGAAAGTGAACACGACGCGATTGAAAGGTGGCAGGGATGCCGGAACCCATTGAAGTGCGCAAGGTGCCCATCGAGAGCGTGACCGACGCCTCCGGGCTGGCCCGGCTCATCGACGACGGGGTGATCGAGGCGCACCGGGTGCTCGCGGTGATCGGCAAGACCGAGGGCAACGGCGGGGTGAACGACTACACCCGGATCCTGGCCGACAGGGCCTTTCGCGAGGTGCTGGAGGCCAAGGGGCATCCTTCCCCCCAGAGTGTGCCGCTGGTGTGGTCGGGTGGCACCGACGGCGTGCTCAGCCCGCATGCCACGATCTTCGCCACCACGGCGAACGCCGAGCCGAGCGACGAGCCGCGGGTGAGCGTCGGCATCGCGATGAGCGATGTGATCCTGCCCGAGGACATCGGCCGGCCCGCGATGGTGGAGAAGGTCGCCGCCGGAGTGCGTGAGGCCATGAAGCTGGCCGGGATCGACGACCCCGCCGACGTCCACTATGTCCAGACCAAGACCCCGTTGCTCACCCTGTCCACGATCAACGACGCCAAGTCGCGCGGCAAGGACGTGGTGATCGAGGACACCGGCCCGTCGATGGACATCTCCAACTCCACCACCGCGCTCGGTATCGCCGTCGCGCTCGGCGAGATCGAGATGCCTGCCGCCGACCAGATCCACCGCGACCTGTCGCTCTACTCCTCCGTCGCGTCCTGCTCCTCCGGCGTCGAGCTGGACCGGGCCCAGATCGTGGTCGTCGGCAACGTACGTGGCATCGGCGGCCGCTACCGGATCGGCCACTCGGTCATGCGGGACGCGCTGGACGCCGACGGCATCTGGGAGGCCATCCGCTCCAGCGGCATCGAGCTGCCCGACCGCCCCCATCCCTCCGACCTGGGCGACCGGCTGGTCAACGTCTTCATGAAGTGCGAGGCCGACCCGTCGGGCAGCGTGCGGGGCCGCCGCAACATCATGCTCGACGACTCCGACGTGCACTGGCACCGCCAGATCAAGGCCACCGTGGGCGGCGTCGCGGCCAGCGTCACCGGCGACCCGGCCGTGTTCGTCTCGGTCGCCGCGGTCCACCAGGGCCCGAGCGGCGGCGGCCCGGTGGCCGCCATCGCCGACCTCGGCTGACGGGGACGCGCTCGGGCGGGGGCGGAAATCCTCCCCGAGCGCCACCGCGGGTAGGCTCCCGGTTCGTGCCGAGTATTCCGCAGCCCCTGGTCCCCGGCGACGACGGCGCCGCCGACGCCGCCGTGACATCCGCGCTCGCCGCCTTCGCCGCGGGGGAGGCGGAGGCCGGTGCGGTCGTCGCCGCGCTGAGCGGGACACGGCTGCTGGTGCCCGTGGTCGCCCTGCTGAAGGAGTCGGAGATCGGCGAGCACGGGTTGCGGCAGGAGAAGGAGAGCGAGATGGCTCTGCCGAAGCTCGTCGGCGCGGACGGGCGCGAGGCGGTGCTCTCCTTCACCGGGATGGAGCCGCTGCGGCGGTGGCGCCGGGACGCCAGGCCCATCCAGGCCACGATCCTTCAGGTCTGCCAGGCGGCGGTGCACGAGAACACCGCTGCGGTGGTGATCGACGTCGCGGGCCCGGTGCCCTTCGTGATCGAGGGTGCTCTGCTGCGGGCACTCGCCGCGGTCACATCGGGCACCCTTGACGAGCTGGGCCCCGAGGTCACAGTGGCACGGATGGAAGAGATCGCCGAGCCTCCCAGACGTCGGCGGTTCGGTTGGCCACCGCGTGGACGAGGTTGATCGTCAGAATCGCCGGGGCGATCACGGCGACGAACCCGCCGAAGTCGCGTTCGAAGACCAGGGCGAGGATCACGGCGGTCACGCCGTTCTGCTGGGCAAGCCCCAGGTGTACCCGGTCGATCAGCGGCAGGCCGTGGGTGAGCACCAGCGCGGCGACCATCTGCGCGGCGTACGCGGCCAGCCCGAGCAGCACCCCCATGCCCATGTTCGTCCCGCCGACGAGCAGCAGGCCCATCAGGAACGCGGACAGCGCGAACGCCGCGCTCACCGCCCGCCCCAGCCAGCGCGCGTCGGGCATGCGCAGGTAGAGCCCGGCGGTCGCCAGGCCGAGCATGAGGGAGCTCCACGCGGCCGACACGACGGCCCCGACCGCCGTCAGGTAGGTCAGCACCGGCGGAGCGTTCCTGACCAGCCGCCAGAGCAGGTAGACCCCGGCCGCGAACAGCACGTTCAACCCCAGGTCGGCGAAGTACGAGGCCGACAGGCCGCCCCCTCCCGAGCCGCTGACCAGCGCCGCCGCGTAGACGGCCAGGATGATCGTCACCGGGTCGTCGAAGGAGGACCACGCCCCGAGGATCGTCTTCGCCTGGCTTGAGAGCCGGCTGTTCCGCATCACCCCGGCGACCGAGAGCGGGTCGATCTGGGCGACCACCACCGCCATGATCAGTGCCCGGGGGTCGCCCGAGACGAGGTAGACGACACCGGCGATGAACGCCGTCTTGAGCAGCACCCCGACGGTGACCGCGAGCACGATCAGCCGGGAGTGCTCCCTGGCCTCGGCGCGGTCGATCCCGTGCGTGCTGCCGTACAGGCCGATCGCCAGCAACAGGCTGCTGAACAGCACGTACGCGCTTGAGTGTTCCAGATCACGCAGACCGCCCAGGTCGGCGGCCAGCCAGCCGAGACCGACGACGACGATCAAGAGCCCGATTCGGGCCACCGTTCACTCCCTGGGATGGATCGCAGGTGCCCCTGAGGTCTCGCGGGGCGTTGTCGCTGGTTGATCGGCGGAAGGGTGAAGTGCCCGCGGATCGTGTCCACGAGTTTGGCCATCTTGTCGTCGGCGACGTCGACCCTGCGCTGGTCCAGCGTCACCCCGATCAGGTAACGGGTCTCGTCGATCCAGTAGAAGAACATGGCCCCGCGCTCCACGTCGAGGACCGTGCGGATCAGGACGCCGCCCTCCAGCCGGCGCAGCTGCTGGTTGAGCCGCTGGGTGAGCCAGTTGAGCTGGTTGCCCGCCTTGAGATAGATCCTCCGGCGCTCCTCCGGGTCGGTGTCGTGGAAGAAGTGGGCCAGGTCCGCGTCGTCGAGCACGTCGGTGTAGAAACAGCACCGCAGGTCGCCGAAGTAGGCCACGAAGTGCAGGTCCTCCTGGTCGACCATGGCGACGCAGCTGGTCAGCGCCTTCTCCACCGAGGGGCCGATGTCCGGCAGGGTACGGATCAGGATCTCCGACTCGCCGATCACCCTGCGCTTGGTGGCGGTGGGCAGCGGGCCCATCCCGGCCTCCAGGTACGGCAGGTAGAGGCCCCGGCGATACTGGATGAGCAGGTAGACGCCGGTGACGAAGGCGAACGCGCTCACCCCCGTGGTGATCAGGCCGTGCAACTCGCCGGGCAGCCCGCCCCGCCAGAGCACGGGACCGAACGCCGCCACGAACCCCAGCACCACCTCGACAGCCGCGGTGCTCGTCAGCGCGATCACCATCAGCACCGGCAGCCGTGCCCTGATCCGGCCGAGCACGGTGGAGATGAGGGCGAGCATCACGATCACCAGGACCACGGTGGCCGCGCGGGCCACGTCGTACTCCTCGCCCTCGATGTACCAGGCGAGGAGTTCGAGCAGCACCGGAAGGAGAACGAATGACGCGATGACCGCGGGCAGCTTGCTGAAGCGATCCGTGTCCATGCGCACCGTCCCTCCGGACCTGGGGGTCGGATACAGCCTCCGTGATCATCGCGAGCCCCGTCAATGACCTTCGAGGTCACTTCGAACCCTCAGATCCCCGGCGGGGCAGGGGTTCGCGGATTATGGTCGCTCCGTGAGCGAGTATGCCGACCGGGCCCACCGGCCCCCCAGCCGTCCCCGGGTCCGCGGGGCGGTGGTCTCGTGAGTCTCGTGGCGGCCCCGCTCCTCCCGGTCCTGGCGGCGGCCGCGTCGGGTGCGGTGATCGGGCTGTGGACGCGGCGGGTGGTGGCCCGCCACTCGGCGCCCGACGGGGACCGGCCCGGGCGGCCCCGGCCGGTGGCGGGGGCCGTGGAGGTGACCACCGCGGTGGTGCTGGCCGCTCTCGTACTGCGGGCGCTGTGGCCCGGCACGCCCGCGGGGACGGCGAGCACCGCGGCCGGCAGGGCGGGGGAGCTGCTCGCCTTCGGGGGACTGGCGGTGGTCGCCGTCGCCCTGTCCTTCGTCGACGTCGCCGTCCACCGGCTGCCCGACCGGCTCACCCTGGCCGCCTACCTGGGAACCGCCGTACCGCTCGCCGCGTCGGCCCTTGTCGACGGCCGCCTCGGCGATCTGCTCGGCGCGGGTCTGGGCGGCCTCGCCCTGGCGGGCTTCTACCTGGTGCTGCTCCTGATCAATCCGGCGGGAATGGGGCTGGGCGACGTCAAGTTCGCGGCGAGCCTGGGCACCGCCCTCGGCTGGCTGGGCTGGGACACCCTGGTCACCGGGGCCTTCCTCGGTCTGGTGGCCGGGGGCGTCTACGGGGCCGCCCTGATGGTCCTGCGCCGCGCGGGCCGCAAGAGCGAGATCCCCTTCGGCCCCTTCATGGCCGTCGGCGCCCTCGCCGCGGTCCTCACCGCGCTCTGACCGCCGGCGGATGTCTCACTGGGTGAACCGGGGCCATTCCAGTGAGCGACACATGGAAGACTTGTCAGCATGTTGCGTTGGCTGACCGCCGGAGAGTCTCACGGCCCCGAACTCGTCGCGATCCTGGAAGGCCTGCCCGCAGGGGTGGAGGTGACCACCGCCCAGCTGGACGAGGCGCTGCGCCGTCGCCGCCTCGGTTACGGCCGCGGGGCACGGATGAAGTTCGAGCAGGACGTCGTCACCATCGTGGGCGGGGTCCGTCACGGCCGCACGCTCGGCAGTCCCGTCGCCATCCGGGTGGGCAACACCGAGTGGCCCAAGTGGGAGACGGTCATGGCGGCCGACCCCGTTGACCCGGCCGTGCTGGAGGGGCAGGCGCGCAACGCGCCGCGCTCCCGCCCCCGTCCGGGCCACGCCGACCTCGCGGGCATGCAGAAGTACGGCTTCGACGACGCCCGCCCGGTACTCGACCGGGCCAGCGCCCGCGAGACCGCGGCCCGTGTCGCGCTCGGCCAGGTGGCGCGGAGCTTCCTCAAGCAGGCCCTCGGCGTCGACATCGTCAGCCACGTCGTCTCGATCGGCGGGGCGGCGACCACCCCCGGTGTCATCCCCGGCCCCGACGACCTGGCGGCGATCGACGCCGACCCGGTGCGCTGCGCCGACCCGGAGGGCAGCGCGGCGATGGTCGCCGAGATCGACAAGGCGCACAAGGACGGCGACACCCTCGGTGGCGTCGTCGAGGTGGTCGCCTACGGTCTGCCGCCGGGCCTGGGCAGCTACACCCACTGGGACCGCCGCCTCGACGCCCGCCTCGCGGCCGGCCTGATGGGCATCCAGGCGATCAAGGGTGTCGCCGTCGGCGACGGCTTCGAGACCGCCCGCCGCCCCGGCTCCCTGGCCCACGACGAGATCGAGAACACCTCCGGTGGCATCCGCCGGATCACCAACCGGGCCGGTGGCGTCGAGGGCGGCATGACCAACGGCGAGCCGCTGCGCGTCAGCGCGGCGATGAAGCCGATCTCCACGGTCCCCAGGGCGCTGGCCACCGTCGACGTGCTGACCGGCGAGGCGGCCAAGGCCCACCACGAGCGCTCGGACGTGTGCGCGGTCCCGGCCGCCGCGATCGTCGCGGAGGCCATGGTGGCGCTGATCCTGGCCGACGCCGCGATCGAGAAGTTCGGCGGAGACTCCGTCGAGGAGGTCACTCGTAACCTGTCCGGCTACCTCTCCTCGTTGGTGATCAAGTGAGCGGGCGCCAGGCCGGCGAGCCGCGGTCCAAGGAGGGCAGATGAGTCCCCGTGCAGTGTTGATCGGCCCTCCGGGGTCGGGCAAGTCGACCATCGGACAGCTCCTGGCCGACCGGCTCGGGGTCGCCTTCCGCGACACCGACACCGACGTCGAGCGCACGGCGGGCAAGCCGGTGAGCGACATCTTCATCGAGGACGGCGAGGAGATCTTCCGCGAGCTGGAGGCCGACGCCGTACGGCGGGCGCTGGCCGAGCACGACGGCGTGCTCTCCCTCGGTGGCGGCGCGATCCTCGCCGAGGCCACCTGCGAGCTGCTGGCCGAGCATCCGGTGGTCTACCTGGAGGTCGGTCTCGCCAACGCCGTCCAGCGGGTGGGCCTGGCCTCGGCGCGGCCGTTGCTCGTGCTGAACCCGCGCAGCCGGCTGAAGAAGCTGATGGACGCCCGCCGCCCCATCTACGAGAAGCTGGCCAGGATCGTCGTGGTGACCGACGAGCGCGAGCCCGGCCAGATCGTCGACGAGATCGTGAGAGGCCTGGAACCGTGACGATCTCCAGGATCAAGGTCGCCGGCGAGAGCCCGTACGACGTGGTGGTCGGCACCGGAGTGCTCGGTGAGCTGCCCGGCCTGCTCGGGCCGAAGGTCCGCACCGTCGCGGTGATCCACCCCGAGAGCCTGCCGGAGATCGCCCGCCCGGTCTGCGGCGCGATCGAGGCGGCCGGGTACGAGGTGGTCCCGCTGCCGGTGCCCGACGCCGAGCGCGCCAAGACCATCGAGGTGGTCGCGGAGCTCTGGTCGGCCTTCGGCCGCGCGGGCGTCACCCGGTCCGACGCCGTGGTCGGCGTCGGCGGAGGGGCGACCACCGACCTGGCGGGGTTCGCCGCCGCCACCTGGCTGCGCGGTGTCAAGGTGGTGCAGGTGCCGACGACACTGCTCGGCATGGTCGACGCGGCCGTGGGCGGCAAGACCGGTATCAACACCCCCGAGGGCAAGAACCTGGTCGGGTCCTTCCATCCGCCGGCGGGGGTCCTGTGTGACCTGGCCACCCTGGTCTCGGTGCCCCGCGACGACTACGTGGGCGGCCTCGCGGAGATCATCAAGGGTGGTTTCATCGCGGACCCGAAGATCCTCTCTCTCATCGAGGACGACCCCGAGGGGGCCAGGCTCCCCGAGGGGCGGCACACCCGCGAGCTGATCGAGCGCAAGATCCAGATCAAGGCCGACGTCGTCGGCGCCGACCTGCGCGAGGGCGGCCTGCGGGAGATCCTCAACTACGGTCACACCCTGGCACACGCCATCGAGCGCGTCGAGCGGTACCGGATGCGCCACGGCGAGGCCGTCGCGATCGGCATGGTCTACGCGGCCGAGCTGTCCCATCTGGACGGCAGGATCGGCACCGACCTCGTGGAGCGGACCAGGTCCATTCTGACCTCGGTCGGGCTGCCCACCGCCTACCGCCGTGAGGCCTGGCCCGAGCTCCGCGACCACATGCGCCTCGACAAGAAGAGCCGCGGCGCCATGCTGCGCTTCGTCCTCCTGGACGACCTGGCGAAGGTGTCCCCGCTGTCCGATCCCTCGGAGGAGCTTCTCGAAGCCGCCTATCGGAAGATCGCCCGGTAAGCCTCACGGCGCCGGCGGGCGCGGCGACCCGGGGTGTGGGGTCGCCCCGGGCGGGAGACGCCGGTCGTGCGCCAGGCGCGTGGCACGCCGTCGCCAAGAGCACCACCTGAACCCGGGCGACCCGTAACCTCCAGCGGGAGGCGGCCCCTGACGATCCCGGTGCCGGGGTCGCCGGGGGCCGAGGCGGTTTCAGGAGGCGCTGAGGCGCTTGAGGGCGCTGCGGACCTTCGCCGGGTCGTTCGTGGGCCAGAAGGGCGGCAGGGAGTCGCGCAGGAACCCGGCGTAGCGGGCCGTCGCCAGCCGGGGGTCCAGCACCGCGACCACGCCCTTGTCGTGCTGGCTGCGGAGCAGGCGGCCCGCGCCCTGTGCGAGGAGCAGCGCGGCGTGGGTGGCGGCGACCGACATGAACCCGTTGCCGCCCTTGGCGGCCACATGGCGCTGGCGGGCGGAGCTGAGCGGGTCGTCCGGGCGGGGGAAGGGGATGCGGTCGATGATGACCAGGCGCAGCGAGGGGCCGGGGACGTCGACGCCCTGCCAGAGGGAGAGCGTGCCGAACAGGCAGGTCGGCTCGTCCTCGGCGAACTGCTTGACCAGCAGCATCGTGGAGTCGTCGCCCTGGCAGAGCAGCGGCACGCTCAGCCGGTCGCGCAGGGCCTCGGTGGCCGCCTTGGCGGCCCGCATCGAGGAGAACAGGCCGAGGGTGCGGCCCCCGGCGGCCTCGATCAGCTCGGTGATCTCGTCGATGTAGGCCTCGGGCAGGCCGTCACGCCCCGGCTGGGGCAGGTGCTTGGCGACGTAGAGGATGCCGCTGCGGGGGTGGTCGAAGGGAGAGCCGACGTCGATGCCGTTCCAACCGGCCCGGCTCTTGCCGGCCTTCTTCCCGGACCTGGGGTCGGCGCGCTCCTCGCCCGTCTCCTCCGCCTCCTTCCTGCCGCCCTCGGCGCCAAGGCCCCACTGGCGGGCCAGACCGTCGAAGGCGCCGCCCAGGGCGAGCGTGGCCGAGGTCAGGATGACCGTACGGTCACCGAAGAGCCTGTCGCGGAGCATGCCCGCCACGGTCAGCGGTGCCACCCGCAGCAGGGGAGGCCGCCGGTCGGTGCCCGCCTCCAGCCAGACCACCTCGGCCCGGTCGACCTCCTCGGCGTGGCCGAAGGCGTCGAGCATGCGCTGCGCGGTGTCGTGCACCTCGTCCAGGGAGGTGAAGGCCGCCTTGCGCAGTCCCGCGCCCTCCGGGTCGTCCTTGTCGCCGGTGCGCGGGCCAAGGGCGGTGATGCACGCCCACGCCGAGTCGCGGATCAGGGCGAGCGTCAGCCCGAGCACATCGGGAAGCTCGTCGAGGCGCCCGGCGGGGGCTGCGGCGAGGAGGGCCTTGAGGTCCTCTCCGGCCTCCATGAGCCGGTCGGCCAGGTGCTGCTCGATGAGCTTGCCGACCCGCCGCACGGTCACCGCGACCATGGTCTCCGACAGCTCGCCGCTGACCACCGAGGTGACGCGGTCGACCAGCTCGTGGGCCTCGTCGACCACGACCACCTCGTGCTCGGGCAGGAGCGGGAAGTCCTCCATCGCGTCGATGGCGAGCAGCGCGTGGTTGGTCACGACCACGTCGGACTCGCCGGCGCGGGCGCGGGCCAGTTCGGCGAAGCACTCCATGCCACTCGGGCAGCGCGTGGCTCCCAGACACTCCCTGGCGCTGACCGAGAACTGGTGCCAGGCCTGCTCGTTGACGCCGGGGACCAGCTCGTCGCGGTCACCGGTCTCGGTCTCGTTCGCCCACTCCTGGATGCGCTGGACCATCCGGCCCGTCGCGTTGACCTCCCGGGGGTCGAAGAGCTGGTCCTGCTCCTCGTCGGGCCACCCCGCGCTCGCCTTGTAGCGGCACAGGTAGTTGCGGCGGCCCTTGAGGATCGCGAACGTGGGCTCGTGCGGCAGCTGCGGGGCGAGGGCCTTGGCGAGGCGGGGCAGGTCGCGGTCGACGAGCTGGCGCTGGAGCGCGATGGTGGCGGTGGAGACGACCACGGCTCCCTTGGAGGTCATCGCGTGCCTGATCGAGGGGATCAGGTAGGCCAGTGACTTGCCGGTGCCGGTGCCCGCCTGGACGGCCAGGTGGTCGCCCGACTCGATCGCGTGCTGCACCGCCCTCACCATGGTGATCTGTCCGGGGCGTTCGACCCCGCCCACCGCCTCGACGGCGGTGCTCAGCAGATCCTCAACCGGGGGGATATCCACCTTTGAGGAGACGTCTTCGGGAGCGGTGATGGAGTCGGTCGGCACGACAGCCAACCGTACCGGCTCGCCCCGACAAGCGTGGCGGCTCCGGCGGGGGCGGTGCGCCCCCGTCTTCCTCGCCGACTCCGGAAGACCGGCACCTCCGGTTGGTGATCCACGTGTCGCGGGTCCTGTTCCCGGTTCGGAAAGACGACCCGCCGGATCATCACCGGGGTGCTCCCGCGCGCGGTCATCGGGATCGCCGCGCGCAGGCCCCGTCGTTCACGGCGGGGAGGAAACGCGGAAAACGGTGCCGTCCGGTGGCGGTGAGTGACAGACTCGGTGCGTGCCGGTGACGGAAATGCTCAAACTCGCGCCCTCGCCCGAGCGGGGGCAGAGGCAGTGTGCGGACCTGCGCTCGTGGGGTTCTCATCGACCGCGGATGTTCGTGACGTACAAAGTGATTTCGGCCGGGGTGGTCGTGCGGCCGGTGGATCCGCGCGGCACCTTCCGCAGCTGTCCGGGGAGCGGCCATATCGACACACGGAATCGTTCTACCCGGGATGACTTTCGCGGTGTTTCGTGCGGGCTCGCCGGCCCGGCGGATTACTTCGCGGCGATCGATATCGGCCGCCGGGCGGTGTGCCACGTTGCCGGCGACGCGGCCTGAACCGTCGAATCCATCGACGGCGAGGAGTTGCCGCCCCGGCCCCGGGGCCGGGAGGCTGACCTGGGCGTATGGCCTTTCCCTTGTGAGGGTCAAGCCTGGGAGGACATCTGGGCCCTGGAGCGGGTTCCCCTGCTCTTGAGCTTACGCTCGGATATAGTCCCCTTTAGGTGTTCCAATGCGTACCCTTTGCTCGTTAGGCGGTGACCGAGAGTGATGGTCGGCGTGACGGTGTCCGCCGCGATTGCACTGCGATTGCGCCGCGTGAGGTGCGATTGCCCTGCAAAGTCCCTGCTCGAACTGGATGTTTGGGGCGTTTGAGTACATTATGTCCTCCATGTCGGAAGTTGTCCCGTTGCCGTCGTTCGGCGAGGTGTTCTTTGACGAGCGTGGCCAGGAGCGGGTGCTCCGGGTCACCTGGCACGAAGGCACGCTGGTGCTGAGCCTGTGGCGCGGCGAGATGTGCACCGCGAGTTTCCGCATGCCCATGAACGACGTGGGGCGGCTGGTCGACACCCTTGACGAGGGCTTCGTCCAAGCCGGTGGGCAGTACCCCGACGAGGTGGGCGAGCCCGTTCACCCCGAGCAGCGCCCCCCTGCCGAGCAGCAGGTCCACAGTGAGTATCCCGGCACCGGTCAGTACGCCAGACCGCGGCCCGAGGACTACGCCCAGCCCCAGCAGTATCCCGACCCGTCCGGTCACGTCCCCGTGCCGGAGGAGCCCCGCCAGGTTCCCGCGCTCGGGCCGAACGACGTGCTCGTCGCGCGGGGAGTGGTGCCTCCGCCGGATCGGCCCGACTGGTCGCAGGATCGGATGGCGCCGGGGCACGGCTCCTCCGACGCCGTGCCGCGCGAGAACATGATCGTGAACGACGCCCTGCCCTACGGGCAGCCGCACTCCTTCGATCCGCTCGGTACGGGCCCGGTGTCCGGTGAGGCCGCCTACCAGATGCCGGGCGGCTACCCGCCCGCGCAGCAGCCCGCTCCGTACGGCGCCCAGCAGCCGGACCCCTACGGTGCGCCCGCGCAGCAGCCCGCCGACCGGTTCGGCGCCCAGCAGTCCGATCCGTACGGCGTGCCGCCCCAGCAACGGCCCGTCGACCCGTTCGCGCCGCACGCCGACCAGTTCCCCAACTCCGCCCGCCGGCCGGACCCCGACCAGTACGGGCAGGGGAACTCGACGGACCCCTTCGGGTTCGCCGCCCAGCAGCAGGCCGGGGGCCACGGGATCCAGCAGCCCGACCCGTACGGTTATCCGGCTCCCGCGCAGCCGGATCCCTACGCGTTCGGCACCGCACAGCCGCACCAGGCCGGTCATCCCGCCGACCTCAGAGACCTGTACGGCTCGCCACCCGCCTACCCGCAGCAGGACGTCGATCCGTCCGACCCGCTGGGTCTGGGAGGCCAGTCCGCGCCCGACCAGAGGCTGCCGCGCCCCTACCTCCAGGACCCGCCGCACTCCACGGGCGAGAGGCTCCGCCCCGAACAGGGCTACGACGACCGGTACGACCGCCGCCATGACGAGCACCAGTACGACGACAGGCGCCGCGAGGGACGGCGCCGCGACAACCGGGACGAACGCCGGGAGTGGTGACTCTCCAGGGGACGTGAGTTCCCCGGAGGCGGGTTCCGTCGTGTCCCGGGTACGAGATCCACATCCGGGAGTAGCGTCGTTCTGTCCGCCGAATGTGAGGTCCGGCGCTGTGTGACGGTGTCCGCCGTCCCGGCCGGTTCACGAGGCGCGCGGAGGCACGGAAGCCGATCGATCCCTATCGGGCGGGGTGGCGTGGACCAGTCGACCGTGGTGCAGACACTGGCCGTGTCGGTCCTCGGCATCGCGGTGGCCGCGGTCGCCAGGCGCAGGGGGTGGCCGACGCCGCTGCTGCTGGTGCTCGCGGGCCTGGTGCTGTCGCCGATCTTCCCCGAGTACGAGCTCGACCCCGACCTGGTCCTGCTGGTCTTCCTGCCCCCGCTGCTCTACTCGGCGGCGGTCGACAGCTCCTACCTGAGGCTCAAGGACTTCCGCAGACCGATCGGGCTGCTCTCGATCGGCCTGGTGCTGTTCACCACGCTGGTCGTCGGGTGGATCACCCACCTGCTCCTGCCCGAGCTGCCATCGGCCGCCGCGTTCGCGCTGGGCGCGATCGTGGCCCCACCTGACGCGGTCGCCGCCGTCGCCGTGGCCCGCAGGCTCGGGTTGCCCCGCAAGACGGTCACCATCCTGGTGGGGGAGAGCCTGTTCAACGACGCCACCGCGCTCACCGCCTACCGGGTGGCGGTCGCGGCCGCGCTGGGAGGGGGCATCACCTGGCTGGAGGTCACCGTCGACTTCGCCCGGTCCGCGGTGGGCGGGGTGCTGATGGGCCTTGGGCTCGCCTGGATCCTGGCCCGGGTGCTGATCCGGCTGCGTGACCCGCTCATCGAGAACACCGTCATGCTGCTCGCCCCGTTCGCCGTCTACCTGGCGGCTGAGAGCGTGCACGTCTCCGGTGTGATCGTCGTGGTGATCGTCGGGCTCTACATCGGCCATCGCCTGCCCAGGGCGGGCTTCGGTACCCGGCTGCTGTCCGAGGCGGTCTGGCGGGTTCTCGGGTTCTTCCTGGAGACGATCGTCTTCGCGCTGATCGGTCTGCAGTTCTGGCCGATCATGAGAGGGCTGGAGTGGGCCGACCCGTGGAAGCTCGCCGGGATGGCACTGGTCGTCTTCGCCGCCGTGGTGGTCACCAGGGTGGTCTGGCTCGTGCCCGGCATCTACCTGCCCCGGATCCTGTCCGCGAAGATCCGCGAGAGCGAGCCCCACGCGCCGACCTGGAAGCAGGTGGCCGTCGTGAGCTGGGCGGGCATGCGCGGAGTGGTCTCCCTCGCCGCGGCCTTCGCCATCCCGCAGACCCTGCGAGGCCGCGACCTGCTGCTCTTTCTCACCTTCTCGGTGGTGATCGGCACCCTCCTGGTCCAGGGCCTGACGTTCCCGGCGCTGATCCGCAGGTTGAAGGTCTCCAACGAGCGGGAGATCTACACCGACAACCTGGCCGAGGCGGCCGCCCAGCAGGCGGCCACCTCCGCCTCGCTGGCCCGGCTGGACGAGCTGGTGGGCGAGGGCGTCGACGAGGTCTATCGGGAGGTCGTCGACCAGCTCAGGGCACGTGCCGAGCGCCGTACCCTCACCGCCTGGGAGCGACTGGGCAGCGGTACGGGACCACAGGGGGAGGAGACGCCCAGCACGGTCTACCGGCGGCTCCGCCGTGAGATGCTGGTGGTCGAGCGCGAGGTTTTCGTACGCCTCCGCGACGAGCGGCGCATCGACGACGAGGTGCTCCGCCGGGTTCTCCACGAGATCGACTTCGAGGAGGCCATTCTGGAGCGCGACTAGCCTCGGTCAGCCGCCCTGGGTGTAGGCGGTCTTCCACCGCGAGCACCGCCCGGTCGGCCGTGCGGAGGTGCCCCGGCAGGTCCTCACCTTGATCTGCAGGACTCCGCCGACGTTCTTGCGGAACGTCCCCGGGCCGGTGACGCAGTTGTAGTAGGACGCCGTGTGCCACCGTCCGCTCTGAGCGCTCAGGTAACGTACCTGGGCCCATGAGCAGCCCGAGCCGCGGCTGTCCTCCACCGTGCCGTACACGACGAGGCCCGACTGACCGACGGCGACCTTGCCCCAGGCCACGGCGAGTCCGTCGGTGGAGTAGAGGGGGCCCCACTTCCAGACCGTGGGGGCGGCGGTGGCGGCCAGGGCCGGGGCTGGAGCCGGGCCGCCGAGAGCGAGCGCCGCGGCGGCGGTCAGACCGAGCAGGACACGAAGACCGGTACGCATGGAGTGGTTCCAAACTCTTGAGCATCTTTACAGATCAAGAGATAGGCCCTCGCGCTTGGAAGAGACTTGTGGCTGACAACATCCCCGCGGGGCGGAGGAACCCGGCCGCCGCCGGTCAGCCGATGATTTTGTCCACGTAGCACCACCGCCAGTCCTCGCCCGGTTCGAACGAGGCGATGACCGGATGGCCGATCACCGTCGCGTGGGCGGTGGCGTGCTTGTTGGGAGAGGAGTCGCAGCAGCCGACGTGCCCGCAGGACAGGCACTTGCGCAGGTGAACCCAGCGATCTCCGGTCGCGAGGCACTCCTCGCACCCCTGCGGTGTGCGCGGCGCCGGGTCCTGGGCCTGCGCGAGATGTTGGCAGATCGGCATGGTCTTCCCTTCGTTCGAACACTGGTGATCGTACGCCGGGGCCGTGGTCCGGCCCCCACCGCCTCGCGGGCCGGGTAACGAGCCGGCCGACGGGCACCTGCCGCACCGGCTCGTTGGGTAGGGTCTGGGCATGCGACCCCTTCCGCGACGAATCCCCGCCCTCGCCGCCTCAGCGCTCGCCGCCGTCCTGATCACCACCGGCTGCTCCGAGATCCAGGAGGTGAGCCAGGGCATCGACAAGGCACAGCAGTGCGTGCAGGCCGCGGGCATCGTCACCGAGACCGTCTCGAAGGTCTCCGGTCTGCTCAACGACCCCGCCGCGATGGAACAGGCGCTGAAGGACGGGGGCGCCAAGCTGGGCGACCTGGCCGACAAGGCGGCCAACACCTCGCTGAAGGAGGCGGCCGACAGCGTCTCCAACACCCTGGAGGGCTTCAACGTCCCCGATGCCAACAGCGCCATCGACACCGCGCAGAAGGTGGCGACCGACTCGGTGCGGTGGGTCGAGCAACTGACCAACGCCTGCGGGTAGCCCTCAACTGCGGGGGCTCCGCCAACCCGGGTTCTCTATGGGGAATGGGGCTGAAATAGCGTCGTTCTCATGAAGCCTCCGGACCGTGAACCGGACCCCCGGTTCACCCTCGCCAACGAACGCACCTACCTGACCTGGCTGAGCACATCGCTCGCGCTGAGCGCGGGCGGTGTGGCCATGGCCGCGGTCTCCGCCGATGTCTTCGTCCCGTGGATGCGGACCCTGCTCGCGGTGGTCCTGGTGTCGTTGTCGGCTCTGGCGGCCGCGATGGCCTACCCCCGCTGGCGCCGCGTCCAGCACGCCCTGCGCAGTTCCGCCCCGCTGCCGCCGCCCGCCCTCGCACCACTGTTCGGGTACGGGGTGGCGGCGGTCGCCGTGCTCGCCCTGATCCTCATCCTGCTGTCCCGATGAACGGGCCCTGGGACGAGGGGCTGCAGAGCGAGCGGACCCAGCTCGCCTGGATACGTACCAGCGCCCTGCTGGCCGTCACCGCCCTGGCCGGCGCGGGCATCGCCCTGCGCGCCGGCACACCCCTGACGGCGATCGTCCCCTTCGTTCCGGCCCTGCTCTGCGCCGGCCTGCTGCTGACCCACACGGGCATCCGCTTCCGCCGGGTCCAGGAGGCACTCCACCAGAGCCGTCCCCTCGACAACCGGGCCGACGCCCTCATCGCCTGGCTCGGCACCCTCGCCACCGTGGCCGGAGCCGCCGCCTTCGTGCTGGCGGGGTTCGGAAAGTAGGGAACACGCGGCGTGCCACGCTCCGACGATCCATCCGGTGCCGAGGGCGGGTCCGATGCCGGGCCGGATCAGGTCCGGTCAGGGGCGGGGTTCGCCGCCGAGGGCGACGGTCTCGGCGACCTCCGCGTGGCGCTCGGCCTCCTCGGCGGCGAAGCGCTCGGTGTCGAGCCTCTCGGCGATGTCCTCGTCCTGCCGCATCAGCGCCTCCAGGCTCTGGCCCGCCATGTCCAGCACGCCCATGTCGGCGTAGGCCTGTTGCAGGCGAGGGCTCCACAGCCCGATGTCCTTGACGCAGGGAACGATGCGACTGAAGAGCAACGAGCGGAATAGCTGGAGATATTGGGACTTGTCAACGGATTCCATGGCATCAGCGACCTCGGCCTTGTTCAGCCCCAGGTTCTCCCAGGTCTCCTGGCCGCGCAGCCGGTCGCGCATCAGGTAGCAGCCCTCGATGACGAAGTCCTCGCGCTCGCGCAGCTCCGACTCGCTGAGCTGACGGTAGTAGTCGCGCAGTGCCATCCGGCCGAAGGCCACGTGCCTGGCCTCGTCCTGCATGACGTAGGCGAGGATCTGCTTGGGCAGCGGCTTGGTGGTGATGTCGCGCATCACGCCGAAGGCGGCCAGGGCGAGGCCCTCGATGAGCACCTGCATGCCGAGGTAGGGCATGTCCCAGCGGGAGTCGCTCAGCGTGCTGTCGAGCAGCGACTTCAGGTGCGGGTTGATGGGGTAGGCCAGCCCGACCTTCTCCTGGAGGAAGCGGGCGTAGGTCTCGGCGTGGCGGGCCTCGTCCATGGTCTGGGTGGCGGCGTAGAACTTGGAGTCGAGGTCGGGGACCGACTCCACGATCCTGGCCGAGCAGATCATCGCGCCCTGTTCCCCGTGCAGGAACTGGGAGAACTGCCAGGAGGCGCCGTGCAGGCGCACCTCCTTGCGCTGCTTTTCGTCCATCCGCTCCCAGAGCGGGGTGCCGTGGATCGCGATGGTCTCGTCGGGGATGCCGAGCACGTTGTACGGGTCGACCTCCAGGTCCCAGTCGATGCGTTTGACCGAGTCCCACTGCTTGTCCTTGCCCTTCTGGTAGAGGGCGAGCATGTGGTCCCTGCCGTTGTCGTACTCCCAGGTGAAGCGGGCGGCTCCGGCCGCCTCGACGTCCCACGTGGAAAGCTCGGTGGGGATGGTGTAGAGATCGTGTGTCGACATGCGGCCTCCAGAGACGTACACCGTACGTACGCAACGAGCGTGCCACGTACACTGTACGTACGTCAATGGAATCAATGAGGGGACAATGGTCATATGCCTGCCGAGCCACTGTCCCGAGCGCGCATCGTCACCACGGCGATCGACCTGATCGAGCGGGAGGGCGCCGACGCGGTGTCCATGCGCGCGATCGCCGCCGAACTGGGCGTGGGCGTGATGTCGCTCTACAACCATGTGCCGAACAAGGAGGCGCTGCTGGACGCGGTGGCCGAGACCGTGCTGTCGCAGATCGAGTTCACTGACGACCCGGACGCCGAATGGACCGATCGGGTGCGCATGCAGGCGCTCGCCTTCCGGCAGATCGCGCACCACTACCCGCGGTGCACGATGGTGGTGGTCAGCCGCCAGCTCCGTTCCACCGCCGGGCTGCTCCCGGTGGAGCGGGCGCTGGCCACGCTGCGCGGCGCTGGCTTCGGGGGCGACGAGGCGGTGCGCGCCCTGCGGGTGTTCATCGCCTACATCGTGGGCTCGCTGCTGAGGGAGGTCGGGGTGACCCCGACGTTCGCCCCGGTGCACCGATCCGACATCCGCGTCGGTGAGGTCGACCCGCTGCTGTTCCCGCAGGTCGGCGAGCTGGCTCCGGCACTCCACGAGTGCGACCACGAGGCGGAGTTCGCGTTCGGCCTCGAACTGCTCATTCAGGCGATGGCCCTGCAGCTCAAGAGGTGACGCCCGGAACCTCGCGGCCCCGGGCGCCGGGAGAGCCTTCCCTTCCCCTGGACACTCTCCATGCGGGTCAGTACCAGTTGCTCGACCGGAAGTGACCCCACGCGCCGCACGGTGACCCGTAGCGGCTCTTGATGTAGCTCAGACCCCAGTGGATCTGCGTGATCGGGTTGTACCGCCAGTCCCCGCCGCTGCCGCCCATCTTCGAGCCGGGCAGTGCCTGCGGGATTCCGTACGCACCCGAGGAGTGGTTGTAGGCGCGGTGGTTCCAGTTGCTCTCCCTGGTCCAGAGACTGTCCAGGCAGCGGAACTGGCTGTGCGGCCACGCGCGGCGGGAGACGAGACGATAGGCGATCGTCTTGTTCCTGCTCTTGGCGGTCCTCGCGACCGCCTTCACCCTTGGCTTCACCTGGGTGACCCAGGTGAGGCGATGGACGGTTCTCGCCGTCCCTTTCCTGGACGACTCGGCCGTACTGTCGGCCTGTCCCGAAGTCGAGGACCCGACCATCGCCGAGGCGGCGAGAACGGTCACGACTGTGTTGCGCAGAACGCGGTAACTGTTCACATGGATCCTTGTCCTTGGGCCGCGTGCGGAAGTCGCAGGAGGGCACCTGGGTGCTCTCGTGCGGCCGTAGATCCGGCGCCCGTGGCTCGGGCGGGGAACGTCCGCGCGGTCTCGCCGGCCGGTTTCCGGCATGAGACGCCGCGGCGGTCTCTCTAGGCGGCTTTCTAGTACGCGAGAGAGTGTCGGACAGGGGGATGGGACACGCGAAGGGAAGGTGTTTGCCCGATCTTCTTGATCTACGGGAGATTCGGCGAGGGTCCGGTTACGACCGGCGAATCGCCCATGCGTGGAGACGGTGTGAAAATCACCCCGTCATGGGGTTTCAGATCACCGCTCCGGGATCATTGGATCAGTACCAGCCCCGCGAGCCGAAGTGCGCCCACGCCCGGCACGGCGATCCGTAGCGCTGCTTGATGTATCCGAGTCCCCATCTGATCTGTGTCCTGGGGTTGGTGCGCCAGTCGCGGCCGGCGCCGGCCATCTTGCCCGCGGGCAGCGCCTGCGGGATACCGTACGCGCCCGAGTAGCGGTTGCGGGCGCGGTGGTTCCAGTTGCTCTCCCTGGTCCAGAGCCTGCTGAGGCAGTCGAACTGGGCCCTGCTCCAGCCGTGCGCGGCCACCATCGGCCTGGCGACGGCCTGGTTGCCCGTTCTCGCCGAGGACGCCTGGGCGACCGTGGTGGTGGTGCCGAGGGTGAGCGCCGAGGCGATCATCAGCACACCGGTACGGCGTAGCGTCGACATGGGACTCCCTTGTGCCTTGGGGGTGGGGACGGCCGCCACGATGCCCGGCGATTCGCCGCCGGGCCAGTCGACAGCGCCTGTCAGGAGCCATGTCAAAGATCGGTAAGAGAATGATCAAAGCCTTGGTGAGGGGGGCGCCGTCTCACCTGTGGCCTCTGTCACATTTCACTTTATGGACGACATAACTCTCAAATGTGACAGGGGGATTAGGGTGCGGAGCATGGGAATCCGTGATATCGCCATCCACACTCTTTCCGACGCGCCCACCACCCTGGCCGAGCTGGCCGGAGATCGGGCGGTCCTCGTCGTCAACGTCGCCTCCAAATGCGGCCTGACCCCCCAGTACGCGGCTCTCGTCGACCTCCAGCGGACCTACGGCGACCGGGGTTTCACGGTCGTGGGGGTGCCCTGTAACCAGTTCTACGGACAGGAGCCGGGCAGCGCCGAGGAGATCCAGGAGTTCTGCTCCACCACCTACGGCGTCGACTTCCCGCTTCTTGCCAAGAGCGAGGTCAACGGCGAGGGTCGGCACCCGCTCTACGACCTGCTCACCCAGACCGCCGACGGCGAGGGCAAGGCCGGCGACGTCGAGTGGAACTTCGAGAAGTTCCTCGTCTCGAAGGACGGGGAGGTGCTCGCCAGGTTCCGGCCGCGCGTCACGCCCGACGATCCCGCGGTCATCGAGGCGATCGAGAGGTCCCTCTAGCCGCGCAACTGCCCCTGACGATCAGCTCGGTGGGCAGCAGCACCCCGCGCGGCCGCCTGGTGCCGCCGCGCAGCACCAGTTCGGCGGCGCGGTAGCCGATGTCCTGGGCGGGCTGGGCGATCACCGTCAGTGGCGGTGAGCACAGCTCCGCCCAGGGCACGTCGTCGAACATGATCAGAGACAGGTCCCTGGGGATGCGCAGGTCCAGCTCCCTGGCCGCCAGCACCGCCGCCTCGCCCAGCAGGTTCCCTCCCGCCAGTACGGCGGTCAGGTCGGGCCGGTGCTGGAAGAGTCCGGCCGCGGCGGCGTAGGCGGAGTCGCGGCTGCCGCGGGCGACCACGACCAGTTCCTCGTCGACAAGGGGGCCGAGCGCCTGCCGGAAGAAGGACAGGCGCTGTTCCTGGCCGGGACCGCCCAGGTAGGCGATGCGACGGTGACCCAGCCCCGTCAGGTAGTCGACCGCGGTCCTGATTCCCGCGCGGTCGTCGGCCAGCACCGCGGGGATGTCGGAGTGCCCGGGCGAGAGCCGGTGCGCGAACACGGTGGTCAGCCCGGCCCGCAGGGTCGGCGCCCAGCCGTCGCCGTCACCTGAGGGGACCGCGACCACCCGGTCCACGCCCTGTTCGAGCAGCGTGCCGATCAACTCGGCCTCACGCTCGGGATCGTCGCCGGTGGCGCCCAGGATCACCGGCTCTCCCGCCGAGCGCGCGCAGGTGAGCACGCCGTCGGCCAGGCGGCCGTAGAAGGTGTCGGTGATGTCGGGCAGCAGCAGCCCGATCCCGCCCGAGCGTCGCTGGCGCAGGTTGCGACCGAGCGCGCTGGGCCGGTAGTCGAGCTGGGCCGCGACGTTCAGCACCCGTTCCCTGGTCTCGGGACTCGCCGATCCGCCGGACAGAACCCGGGACACCGTGGCGACCCCCACCCCGGCCGCCTCGGCGACATCCTTGATCGTTGTGCGATGCCTGTTCATGGAAACGATTCCATCATGCTTTCCGTGTTCGATCCAGCGCGAAGCGATAACGACCGCCTTGCTGACAGGCCAGAACCGGCCATCCTCTTGACAGGGATGTCCGTTTCCGGTGAGATGCATGAAAACGTATCCAATATCGGGTGAACACGGGGTTGGCCCGAGGCGCTAAGGACTTCCATGGCATCCATCGTTCTCAGCAAAGTCGACAAGATCTACGCGGGCGGCGTCAAAGCCGTGAACGGCCTCGACCTTGAGATCAAGGACGGGGAGTTCATGGTGCTGGTCGGGCCGTCCGGCTGCGGCAAGTCCACCGCCCTGCGCATGATCGCCGGGCTTGAGGACATCAGCGGCGGCGAGATCGCCATCGGCGACCGGGTGGTCAACCACCTGCCGCCGAAGGACCGCGACATCGCCATGGTCTTCCAGAACTACGCGCTCTACCCGCACATGACCGTCGAGGAGAACCTCGCCTTCGGTCTGAAGCTCCGCAAGATGCCCAAGGCGGAGATCGCCAAGCGCGTCAACGAGGCCGCCAAGATGCTCGGCCTCGACCAGTACCTCAAGCGCAAGCCCGCCGCCCTCTCCGGTGGCCAGCGCCAGCGTGTCGCCATGGGCCGCGCCATCGTGCGTGAGCCGCAGGCCTTCCTCATGGACGAGCCGCTCTCCAACCTGGACGCCAAGCTCCGCGTCTCCATGCGGGCCTCCCTCAACACCCTGCACGAGCGCCTGGGCGTGACGACCGTCTACGTCACCCACGACCAGGTCGAGGCCATGACCCTCGGCGACCGCGTCTGCGTGCTCCGCGACGGCCTGCTCCAGCAGGTCGACACCCCGCAGAACCTCTTCGACAAGCCGGTCAACCTGTTCGTCGCCGGCTTCATGGGCTCCCCGTCGATGAACTTCGTCAACGCCGAGCTGGTGCGCGGCGACGGTGGCGCGGCCGTCGCCTTCGCGGGCTTCAGGCTGCCGGTGCCGAACGAGACCTTCACCGAGAAGCGCGGCCTCGACCAGTACTTCGGCAAGAAGATCATCCTGGGCATCCGCCCCTCCGACTTCGAGGACTCGGTCGCCGCCAACGGCGCCTCGGGCGGCTGGACCCGCCTGCAGGTCCGCGCCGAGGTCACCGAGGAACTGGGCTCCGAGATCAACGTGCTCTTCCTGATCGACGCCCCGCCCGTCCAGCACCAGGACACCGTGGCCGCCGCCGACGCCGACGGTGACGAGGAGGCGACGCTGCCGCTGGTGGGCGACAAGTCGCTGTGGACCGCCCGGGTCAACTCCCGCAGCCACGTCCGCCCCGGTCAGAACGTCGAGCTGGTCGTCGACACCCACAACCTGCACTTCTTCGACCCGGTCTCGGGCCTGGCGATCGGCCACGAGGCCAACGTTCGCGTCTGATTCGGCCCGGCGGACCTCAGGGGCCGTCGTCGACCACCCCCGCAGGCCGGAAAGGGCCCGCGCCACGACCCCCTCCCGTGGCGCGGGCCCTTTCTGTCGGTTACGTCAGGCCGGTGTTGTCATGTCAGTGGCGTCAGGTCAGCGGCGGCCGAGGCGGCGGGAGACCAGGGCGATCACGTTGGCCGGAAGCAACCTGCTGACCCCGACGACGGCCTTGTAGCGAAGGTCGGGGACGCTCACCAGCACACCGCGGGCCAGATCGCGCATGGCCTCGCGGACGACGTTGTCCGCCGACAGCCACAGGAAGCCGGGGATGCCCGACTTGTCTATCGAGGCGCGCTCGTGGAACTCGGTGTGCACGAAACCCGGGCACAGGGCCATCACCCGCACGCGGCTACCGGCCATCTCCATGGCCGTGGACTCGCTGAAGTTGACCACCCACGCCTTGGAGGCGCTGTAGGAGCCCCCGGGCAAGAACGCCGCCACCGACGCCACGTTGATCACCGCACCCCGGTCGCGCTCCCTCATGCCCGGCAGCGCGGCCAGCGTCAGCCGCAGCACCGCCTCGCAGTGCAGCTTGAGCATCCGCACCTCCTCCTCCACGGGGATGTCGAGAAAACGGCCCTGAAGGCCGAAGCCCGCGTTGTTGACCAGCAGGTCGACCCCCTCGCGGAGCCGTCGCTCCACCGCCTCCAGCCCCTCGTCGGTCACCAGGTCGGCGGCGAGCACCTCGCTGCTCACCCCGTAGCGCAGGCGCAGTTCCTCGGCGACCGAGGTGAGGCGTTTCTCGTCACGGGCGACCAGGACGAGTGAGAATCCGTCGGCGGCCAGACGTCGGGCGAAGGCGGCGCCGATGCCGGCCGTCGCCCCGGTGATCAATGCGGTTGGCATACCCGCAGTCTAGGGACGATCCGGCTAGGGACGACCCGGCCCGGTGGACACGGGTGTCCGCCGCAAGAAGGGCGTGCATGAAAATCGTCCTGCGTGTCAGGAATTTTCGTGGTAATCGGCGTATCCATTGGTCACCCTCCCGAGAGGGGAGGTTTCAATATTCGGAGAACGATCGGTGATCGTTCGGCAAGGTGAGGGGCAGTCTAAGTAGCAATTTTCGGGCGGGCGAATATAAAAGACTCCGGGGACACGTCGCTTGCGTGATGGGTGTCTTGTTCTGTGGCCGGAACCATTGCTGTGGGAGCCCAAAATGGCTATAAAATGCATAATATCCATCCTTATCATGGCGGCTGCTGGGAGCAGTCCGATGATCGGCCCCTTGGGGACGGCGGCCGCGGGAACCGGCCCACCAGCGTCGGTGATCGTCTCGGACACGCACCCCTACCCGCCGTTCATCAATGTCCTCTCCGTCGCCGTGGCCATCCTCGACGATGCCGAGGAGATCGCCGACGATGCCGAGGAGATCGCCCGGCAGGCCGCGGCCATCGCCGCCGCCTGCCGGCGGCAGGGCGGTGGCGAGAACGGTGTCACCCTCGACATCGGCGGTAACCTGCGGAGGGCCGGCGGCGACGGGGACCTCTCGGCACTGAGGGTCGCCCCCGCCGCGGCGAAGCTCGCCGGCGACGCCGCCGCGGTCGCCTCCGCGACCCAGCAAGAGGCGGCCGGGACCGCCGACGACGGAGGCATCGCCGAGGAGGCCAGGCGGATCGCGAACGAGGCGAGGCGCATCGCCGATGAGGCGGAGCGGATCGCCCACGAGGCGGAGGACGTCGTCACCCTCGCTGGGACGGTCGACCTCGAGGCCGCGAGGCTCGCCTCCAAGGCCGCGGAGATCGCCTTCAACGCCGAGAAGGTCGCCTCCGAGGCCGAGGCGGTGGCCGATCGGGTGGCCGACAACGGTTGTGGAGAGAACGTCGGTCACGGTCACGGTGATGGCTTGGGGGAGAACGTCGGCTTTGACTGTGGCGGTGGCGGCTGCTGCAGCGGTGGCGACGGTTGCTGTGGAGGACGTACGTGCGGGGCGGGCAAGGAGCTTCCGTTCACGGGAGCACCCGCTGGGGCGTTCGCCGCGCTGGGGGGTGGCCTGCTCGTAGTGGGGACCGGGGTGCTGTTGTTCAGCCGGCGCCGCCGACTCGCAAGTGCGAAGTAGATCACGAGGAGGGAAGGCTCGCCGGGCTGTCCTACTGGCCTCCGCCGTCGTCCTGACGATCGCCGGAGGCTGGTCGGTCCATCTGGGACTGCGGGTTCGCGACCACCTGACGGCGGCCGCGGCCGCGCTGACCCGGCTTGAACCGCTGGTGAGTGCCGGTGCCCCCGCCTCGGCGGCGGGGGCGCTCGCGGAGGCTCGGCTGCACGCGGCCGAGGCGCGAAGGCTCACCGGGGGACCGGACTGGTGGTTGATCTCCCATGTTCCCTTCGCGGGAGACGCCGCGACGACCGTGGGTGGCCTTGCCTGGGCCGCCGACGAGCTGACCGATGTGCTCACCGGGGTACAGGAGGCGGGCGCGCCGTTCATGACGGTCACCGACCGTGCCCTGAACGACATGCAGGGACAACTGGCCACGCTCGACGCCGTGGCACCGGTTCTCAGCGATGCCGTCACCCGTCTGGCGCGGGTGGAGTCACGCCTGCGGGCCACTCCGGCCGACACCCGCCTGAACACCCTCGACGAGGCCAGGAACACCGCGCTGAGCGGGCTCGCCCGGCTGCGCGGCCCCCTCCGGATCGCGGCCGACACCGCGGCACTGCTGCCGCCGATGCTCGGCAAGGAGGGTACCCGCCGTTACTTCCTGGCCTTCCAGACCAACGCCGAGGCACGAGGCACGGGGGGGTTGGTGGGAGCCTTCGGCATCCTGAAGGCCGACAGGGGGAGGATCGCCGTCGAGCGGCTGTCCGCCGACACCGGCCTGGTCACGAGCCCCGTCCCCGTCGCCGACCACGGCCCGGACTTCCTCCGGCGCTACGGGCCGGGTGCGGCCAGGATGCTCTCCGTCTCCAACCTCTCCCCGCACTTCCCCTACGCCGCGGCCATCTGGACCGGACTGTGGGAAAGGCAGTCGCGCACCCGACTGGACGGTGCCGTCGCCACGGACCCGGTCGGCCTGGCCTACCTGCTGAGGCTGACCGGACCGGTCACCCTGCCCGGAGGGGAGCAGGTGACCGAGGGAAACGTCGTCGACCTCACCGAGCGGCTGGCCTACGTCCGCTATCCGGATCCGGCGGTGCGAAAACGGTTCCTGATCAGGGTGGCCGGCGCCGTCAGCGAGGCGCTGCCCAGGGCCTTCTCGGACCCGATGGCGCTGCTGCCGGTCCTGGGCCGCATGGTGGGCGAGCGGCGGATCCAGGTCTGGAGCCGCCACGGGGCCGAACAGCGGCTACTGGCCCGAGCCCCGATCGGGGGGGTGCTGCCGTCACGGCCTGGACCGTTCGCGGGACTGGTGGTCAACAACTCCGCCGGGGGCAAGCTCGACTATTACCTGGATCGCTCCCTGGACTACGAACTGGGCCCCTGCCAGGGCGGCCTGCGCTCCTCGACCGTGCGAATCCGGCTCACCAACGACGTGCCAAAGGAGGTCCTGCCCTCCTACGTCACCGGCCGGCTCGACCTTTTCCGGCGACAGCACCTCCCCGGCTCCAACCTGCTCTGGGTCTCGCTGTACGGCGGGCGCGGCGGACAGGTGACCGAGGCCCGGCTCGACGGCGCCCGGATGGCGATCCTCAGGGAGAAGGAGCGGTTCCACCCCGTTTACTCGACCATGCTGGAACTGGCTCCCGGTCAGTCGCGTTCCCTGGAGTTCGACCTCACCGAGCCGGCCTCGGGGAAACCGCCGCTGGTTCCGGTACAGCCGCTGGTCCGTCCCCAGCGAACCCGCGTCATCCAACACCCGGGGGGATGTCCCCTCTGACGCCGTACTCCCCGGCCGGGAGGCCGGGGAGTACGCTTCCGGTGCACTGCCGCGCCGCCTCGCTCGCCGGACCGGCAGAGAAGAGCAAAGAACAGCGCGCCGTCGGCGAAGGCGCGCCGGAGGCGATCTACCCTCGCGCTTATGAGGGCTTCACCGTGGACCAGGAGAACCGTACCGGCCCCCGGGAGAACCGAGGGCCCCGCGGTTCTTCCGGGGAAGGGCGAGAGCGCTCCGGCCGGGCACGAGGGTTGCGGGCAGCGCTGCTGGCGGGATGTCCGGGAGGTACGGGTGCCACGGGACGGTGTTCGCTTCCGCATCCTCTTCGTGTGCACCGGCAACGTCTGCCGTTCCCCGATGGCCGAGCGGCTGACCCGCTCCGCCCTCGGGCCGTGCCCGGCGGTCCAGGTGATCAGCGCGGGCACCCACGCCGAACCGGGGCGGGAGATGACCGAGCATGCCCGGCGGGTCCTGGTACGGCTCGGCGGCGATCCGGCCGGCTTCGGCTCCCGCTCGCTCAGCCCCGAGCTGGTGGCCGCCGCGGACCTCGTGCTGACGGCCACCCACGGGCACCGCGCGGAATCGGTGGCCATGCACCTCGCGGCGGCCACCCGGACCTTCACCATCGCCGAGTTCGGCACGCTGGTGCGGGCCGTGCCGCCCGAGGAGATCGTCCGGCACCGGGATCCCGTACGACGGGCCCGCGCACTGGTCGACGAGACACGGGCGATGCGCGGGCTGGTCCGGGTCGACCGGCTGGACATCGCCGACCCGTACCGGCGATCCCGGCTGGTCTATCGGATGGTGGGACGGCGCATCGCGAGATCGCTCGCCGTCCCACTCCGGTTGCTCACACACCCACCGGCTTCTTGACCGGCTTCTTGACCTCCGCCTGGTACTCGTACCCGTAGCCGTGGTAGGCGTTGTTACCGGAGGGGACGAAGTTCAGAACGGTTCCCACCACGCGGACGTTGATCGACGACAGCAGTTCCGAGGCGCGGGCCATGTGTTCCCGGCGGGTCTTGCCGTACCGGGCGACGAGCAACGCGCCGTCGCAGAGTGCGGCGATCGCCGCCGCGTCGGTGATGGGCAGTAGCGGCGGCGCGTCGATGATCACCATGTCGTACGCCGCGGTGAGCTGGGCGAGTACCTCACGCATCCCGCCCGAGCCGAGCAGCTCGCTCGGGTTGGGCGGGATCTGGCCGCTCGGCAGGACGGACAGACCGGCCTCGCCCCAGACCTGGATGACCTCGTCCAGGCGTGCCCTGTCGATCAGCACGTCCGTCAGGCCGATCGCCCCCTCGATGCCGAGATAGCGAGGAATGCTGGGACGGCGCAGGTCGCCGTCCACCAGGACGACCCGCCAGCCGGCCTGGGCCAGCGTGATCGCGAGGTTGGCGGAGGTCGAGGACTTCCCCTCGCCCGGCAGGCAGCTGGTGACCACGAGTGACTTCGGCTGCCGGTCGACGCCGATGAACTGCAGATTGGTGCGGAGCGCGCGAAACGCCTCGGATCTGGTGGACCGGCCGCGGTCGCGCAGGATCAGGGGGTAGTGCCGCGCGTCCCGCTCGTAGCCGATGACCCCGAGGGTCGAGTTGCCCGACGCCTCCTGCAGTGCCTGGGAGGTCTTGATGGTCGTGTCCAGCCGGTCTCGGAGGATGATCGCGGTCATGGTGGCCAGCAGCGCGGTCAGCACCGCGACCGCCAGGTTGGCCAGTGGTCTGGGACTGATGGGTTCCTCCGGGACATCCGCCTGGTCCACTATCGTGATCTTGACGGTGGGGCGGCTGCGCGGAGTGGGCCGCTCGATCTGGTCGATCAACTCGGCGAACCGGTCCCCCAGGGCGTTGGCCAGCTGGGAGGCTCGCGCGGGGTCGGTGTCGGTGACCGTGGCACGCAGGAACACGGTGCCCGGGACGGCCTCGGCGGTGATGTTCTGCTGGAGGCGCCCGATGTCCTCGCCCTTGACGATCTGGCCGACCACCCGGCGGCTGGACAGCAGGCTGGCGTAGGAGTGCACCCGCTGGGCCGACAACATGCCCGCCTGATAGGCGGTGGAGAGACTGCCCTCCTTGTCATAACCCGACACCAGCATGGAGATCGTCGCGACGTATTTCGGCGGCGTGTTCGCCGTGATGGCGAGCGCCGCGCCTACCGCCAGGATCATCGAGAGGAGGAGGAACAGCCAGTTCCTGCGCGCCAGTCGTACGTAGTAGAGCAGATCCACGGGGTCAACGCCGCCTTTCGCGGATTTTCTGAGGGGCCTTGGGGCGCTGGACCGGCGAGTCGACGCTCGCGCCGCGCAGTAGACCGATGAGAACGACGGCGATCACGCCCGCGATGACCACCGCGATGAGCGGTGACAGCCGGCCCAGGAGCATCGTCAGGCAGAGGGCACCGGTGATCGCCGTGATCGTGCCCAGCGTCACGGAGACCGCCCGGGTTCCCAGGCCGATGTGGCGTAGCCGGTGAGACAGGTGATCGGTGCCGCCCTGCAACGGTGAGCGGTTCGCCAGTATCCGGGAGAGGAAGACCACGCAGGTGTCGACGGTCGCGACGAAGGTCGGCAGGAACAGTCCGGCGATCGTCGCGTCCGGGGGCCGTCCGGTGACCAGGACGGCCGCCGAACAGGCCAGTGTGAATCCGAGGAACAACGATCCGGAGTCCCCCATGAACACTCTCGCGGGCGCCCAGTTGTGCGGCAGGAAGCCCAGGCACGCGCAGGCGAGCGCGGACAGGAATACCGCGAGCGCGGTGTGGCCCTGTACCAGGGCCGTGGCCGCGAGGAGACCGGCGGTCACGGTGGCGACGGTTCCCAGCGCGCCGTCCATGTTGTCCAGCAGGTTGAAGGAGTTCGTCATCACGACGACCCACACCACGGTGAGGGCGCCGTCCAGCCACGTCCCGGTCAGGGGTGCCTGGACGCCGGAGAGCACCACCCCGATCGCCACCACGGTCTCCACGGCCAGTCTGGTGGCCGCGGGCAGGGGGGCGATGTCGTCGATCAGGCCGAGGACGCACACCGCGGTGGCGGCGAGGAGGATCGCGGTGATCTGCAGGTCGGCGAGGCCGAGCGCGGCCACGGTGGGCACGACCGTACCTACCATGATCGCGATGCCGCCGAGGTACGGGGTCGGGCGGGTGTGGGCCTTGTGCCCGCCGGGGTGGTCGGTGAGATCCCATCGCAGCGCCAGGCGTCTCAGCGGCACGGCGGCCGTCACGCTGAGCAGGCAGGCCGCTCCCGCGGTGAGGACGATCGTCCCGCTCACCGGGGGAACACCGTCGGATCTCCGCAGGACTCTCTGATGATCTCGGTGAGGATCTCGTCGAGAGTGCGTCGCGGGGTCCAGCCGGTGAGCGTGTGGAGCTTCGTGGTGTCGGGGACCCTGCGGGTCATGTCCTCGAATCCCCGCTCGTAGGCCTCGGAGTAGGGGATGAGGTCGACCCCGGAGGTGGATCCGGTGAGCTCGATGATGAGTTTCGCCAGCTCCATGATGCTGACCTCTTCGGAGGAGCCGATGTTGAACGTCTCACCGACGGCCGCGTCCTCGTCCAGTAGCCGGAGCAGCGCGTCGATGACGTCCGCGACGTGCGCGAAGCAGCGGGTCTGGGTCCCGTCGCCGAAGACCGTCAGCGGCGTGGCCGACAGGGCCTGCCGGACGAGACTCGGGATCACCATGCCGTAGGTCGGGCTCTGCCGCGGGCCCACGGTGTTGAACAACCGGACGACGATCGTCGGCAGGCCACGCTCCCTGTGGTAGGCGTTGGCGAGGATCTCGTCGACGGCCTTGGCGGTGCTGTAGGCCCAGCGGACCACCGCGGGGCTGCCGAGAATGCGATCGGCGTCCTCGCGCAGCGCATCGGAGGAGTTCTTGCCGTAGATCTCGCTCGTGCTGGTGATCAAGATCTTCTTCCGGTACCGGTGTGCGGCCTCGATGACGATCTCCGAACCCCGGATGTTGGTCGTCAACGACCGCAGCGGTTGCTCGACGATCAGCTTGACGCCGACCGCGGCCGCCAGGTGGACGACGACGTCGCACCGGTGGACCAACTCGTCGACCATGAGTTCGTCCAGCACCGAACCGTGCACGAAACGCAGGTCCGGGTGGGGTCGCAGGTTCTCCAGCCGCCCCGTCGAGAGGTTGTCCAGGACGACGACGGAGTCACCACGCGCGAGCAGCGCGTCGGACAGGTGCGATCCGATGAATCCACTGCCACCCGTTATCAGATAGTTGGTTCTTAGTGTCGTGCTCACGGGTTCCCCTCATCACGTGCTTGGAGAGATCTCTGTTGGCGGGAGGAGGCGGTGGTTCACGCGTACGTGCCAAGCGTCGACTCGATGCCCGGAACCTGGGTCGTCTCGAACCAGCGCACCGTTGTGCGGAGCCCGTCCTCAAGCGGGACGGGACACACACCGGGGAACAGTTCGCGCAGAAAATGGGGAGAGGCCTGGGACTGCCGGATGTCGCCCGCCCTCGGCGGCAGGTGAGCCGACTCGACCGGCCGGCCGAGGACCTCGGCGAGGACGTCTATCAGGTGCCGGAGGGAGACCGTGGTGCCGAACGCCAGGTTCACCGGCTTCGTGCTGGTCATCCGACACGCGGCCGCGTCGGCGAGGACCCGGGTGACCGACCCCACGTAGGTGAAGTCCCGCGACTGGAGGCCGTCACCGTGCAGCGGCACCGGCTCGCCCCGCAGCGCCGCCGAGACGAACGCCGGAATCACGGCGGCGTAGGCGTGGCCGGCGGTCTGCAGCGGGCCGTAGACGTTGAAGAAGCGGAACGGCAGCACCGGCAGGCCGTAGCTGTGCGCATAGGCCATCGCGTAGGCCTCGCCCGCGAGCTTGCCGGCCCCGTACGGGCTGAGCGGTCTGGTGGGCAGGTCCTCGTGCTTGTGGGGTTCGGGACTGTCGCCGTACACCGAGGAGGAGGAGGCGAGGATCACGTGCGGCCTGTTCGCGCGGCACGCCTCGAGCACGTGGAGGGTGCCCGTAGCGTTGACGGAGTGCGAGGCCAGCGGGTCGAGGAGCGAGCGGGGCACCGACGGGCGGGCGGCGAGGTGGATGACGGTGGCGACGTCCGCGACGAGGTCGGCCAGGAGATCCCGGTCCAGGATGCTGCCCATCACGAAGTCCACCCCGACACCGTCGAGGTTGGCGAGCTCTCCGCTGCTCAGGTCGTCCAGCACGGTGATGTTCTTGATTTCGGGTCGAGCTGCGAGCGCACGACACAGATTCGCGCCGATGAACCCCGCTCCACCGGTCACCAGGACTCTCACTTGTTCATTCCTCTCATGATTCCTGTCGTAACAAGGCGATCGCGGCGTTCTGCGTACAGTGCTCGATAAAGGGCTTCGGTGTCCGCGACGAGGCGCTCCACGTTGAAGGAGGAATCGGCCCATCGGCGGGCCGCCTCGCCCATCCGGCAGGCGAGCGCGGGGTCGGAGAGCAGCTTCACGGTGTGTCGCGCCAGCTCCTCCGCGTCGGCTCCGGCCAGCAGGCCGGTGCGCCCGTCCTGGACGATCTCGGCGACGCTTCCGACTCGCGTGGAGACGGCCGGGGTTCCGGCCATCCCGGCCTCGATGAGGGTGAGGGGCGTGCCCTCGTTGTCGGAGGTCAGCAGGATCACGTCGGCTGCGGCGTATACCGTCTCGACATCTTTTCTCCACCCGAGCATGCGAAAGGAGTCCCCCGCAGGCCGGATGCTCCGCTCCACCTCCTCCTTGAGATCGCCTCCTCCGCAGATGACGAAGCGGCAGTCGGGCAGGCTCCGCAGGACGGCGTTCGCCGTGGCGACGAACCGGTCCGGCCGTTTCACCGATGTGAGCCGTCCCACGAAGGCCACGACAGGCACGTCCAGGGGAAGGTTCAGAGCGGCACGAGCCGCCCCGCGCTCGGGAATCCGGTCCAGCCGGACACCGGGTGGTATCACGACATACTGCTCCGACCGGCCGATCCCGGCCGCCAGCAGGTCGTCGCGGACCTGAGATCCGACGGTCACCAGCCGATCCGACATGGACGCGAGGAGCCGTTCCACCTGTACGTACAGGTGACGTTTGGCCGGTGAGAAGTAGCCGTGCAGGAGATGGCCGTGGAAAACGTGGATCCGGGCCGAACCGACGCCGGCGAGGCGTGACGCCGTACGGCCGAGCGCACCCGCCTTGGCCGTCCGTGTGTGGACGATGTGCGGGCGGAACGCACGTATGGCGCTGATCAGATGGAAGAGGGCCCGATAGTCGTCGGTGGGCCTGAGCGGCCGGCCGAGGCCCGCGACCCGGTGAACCTGCACCGCCGAGTCGCGGAGCCGGAGGTGGTCTCCCTCGCCGTTGTCGACGTGACCGGTGTAGAGATGGTGGTCGAACTCATCCGGGTTCAGCCCTTCAGACAATCCCATTACCTGGGTAGCGGGACCGCCGACATTCATCCGGGCAATGATTTCCATGACACGAATCCGACTGTCGGGCTTCACACAGGCTCCTTGCTGACAGGCGTGGCTCACGTCGAGAAGCTAACTAGGGATTCGGGCCGTTCCGTCCACGCCGTCACGGCGGTGGTGAAATGTTTTATCGCTCCCTACCTGCGCGTTATCGAGCCGCGTTGCTCGGTGTGACGGCCGTCCGCGTCGCTTCACGGACAGCGGGCTCAACCGACGGGATACGCCGGCGAAAAGAATCGGCAATGGGGGGTAATCACCAGACCATGGACATCCTTCGGACATGAGGACATCCGTCCCTCGGCGCTAGCGTCGCCGACGCAGAGTCACTCGCCGGTGGGTCAAACCGACCGCCGGCCCCTGTGACGTCGTCCTGACGCGGATCGAAGGTAGCCTCCCGTGGAATATCTCATCGTTGCCGCCGCCGCAGTGGTGCTCGTCTTTCTTGTCCGTGCGAACCTGGACGCCGCAGTGGCGCGCCGGGTCCTGCCGGTCCTGCTCGCCGCCTTCGTCGTCCGGCTGGTCGTCCACGTCCTGGTGATGCGGAGCGGTGTCATCGACTACGGCGGCGACAATCTGGGTTACGAGGGGAGGGCCGTTGGAATCGTCGAATACTGGAGGCAGGAGGGTTTCCAGTTCGTCACGGCCGATGAGATCGACACCCTCACCTCCGTCGCTGTGCCGTGCCAGGTCTTCGCGATCGTCATCTACCTGTGCGGTGGCCTCGCTCCGCTCGCCTGCACCGCCATCGTCGCGCTCCTCGCCTGTGCGCTGTGCATCGTCATCTATAGACTTGCCCGGCTCGTCGGTGCCGACGAGCGCTCGGCGTTTCTGGTGCTCGTCGTCACGGCGTTCATGCCCGCGTTCCTGTTGCACACCTCGGATACATACAAGGACGGCTTCAACGCATTTCTCGTGGTGACCAGCATCGGCCTGGGAGTTTCGCTTTCACGACGATTCGACCTGCACAGGCTCCTCATGCTCGTCCCGCTGCTGTGGGCCCTGTGGTACGTGCGGCCGTACATGGTGTTCATGTGCGCGGTGCCGCTGATCCTTGGCCTGGTGGGTCTCAAGAGCGTGTTCTCCCCGCGGCGCATGCTCGTCTTCGCGATGCTGCTGGTATCCGCCGTGTTCGTTTTCGGGGGCGTTTGGGAAGCCCAGCTCGAGGTGGCCCAGGAGCAGCTTGAGAACGGGCAGTCGGCGGCCGTCCGTCGTGCCAACGGGGACGGGAGGTCGGGCGTCGTCTTCGAAGACGGCGGCGACCCGTGGAACGCGCTCGGCTCCAAGGTGCTCTACACGCTCCTGTCCCCGTTCCCCTGGACCGAGGGCGGCCTGATATTGCATCTCGGGAAGATAGACGTCCTTATCTGGTATTTCCTTCTTTACAGTGCGGCGCGCGGGTGCCGCCGGCTGTGGCGCCGTGACCGCGCGACACTCCTGATCCTCATGTCGTTCATCATCCCGGGCACGATCGTCTACGCCAGCACCATGGCCAACATCGGCCTGATCTTCCGGCAACGCATACCGATCGTCCTGGTCACGAGTGTGCTCGCCGCAGTGGCGTGGAGCAGGAGCTCATGGGGCGAGGAGCAGCCCGCGGCCGCTCCTCCATGCGGGCGGCCTGCCGATGGCGGTGTCTCGAAAGTGATCTGACGGCGCGACCGGGCCGGGTCGCCGGAGGAAACGCGGCCGGTGCTTCAACGCCGGAACCATACCTCCGACATGACCAACGT
This sequence comes from Streptosporangium amethystogenes subsp. fukuiense, assembly GCF_042665875.1. Classification (NCBI taxonomy): domain Bacteria; kingdom Bacillati; phylum Actinomycetota; class Actinomycetes; order Streptosporangiales; family Streptosporangiaceae; genus Streptosporangium; species Streptosporangium amethystogenes. The sequence goes on from NZ_JBHTEE010000001.1 coordinate 569,797, forward strand.
TGGCCGAACCTTTCGCCGGTGCATGCTGATCATCACGGCTGCGCGCCCGCCGTCCGCCGTAGCATCGGTCGCGATACGACAGCCTGCGAATTCGCTTCAGGACGGATGGTTCGATCGCACGGCACCGAGCCGGCTCGAAGAGCCCGCACGCGGTCTCCTCCGGCTGCCGTCCGTTTCCAGGATCCGCCCTTTCCCGAGATGGGAGCCATGTGGTGATGATGCACCGGATCGACGTGAGTGCGGTCCCCGGCCTGGTCCTTGCCGGACGGCGGGCAGGCGACGATAGATCGCGCGGGGGAGCCGTCGTACCGCCTGATGTCTTCGCGACAGTGGTATGAGGTGTGCCGGATGCTGGTCACCGTTCTCACTCCCACGTTCAACCGGGCAGGGTATCTCCCGGAACTCCACGCGAGCCTGTTGCGTCAGGACATGGACCTGGAATGGGTCGTCATCGACGACGGGTCGACCGATGACACCGAAGATGTCATGGAGGAACTGGCCCGGATCAGCTCGTTCCCGGTCCGCTTTCAACGGCAGCCGAACGGTGGGAAGCACTCGGCGTTCAATCGCGGGGTCTCGATGGCCCGCGGCGAACTGATCGCTCAGATCGACTCGGACGACCTGCTCGTTCCCGGCGGGCTGCGCCGCCTCCTGGACCATTGGTCCGATATCGGGGACAGCCGGAGGTACGCCGGGGTCGCCGGCCTCTGTGTGGACGAGCGGGGGCACGTCGTCGGTGAGAGATTCCCGCGCGACATGATCGATGCAAGCTGGCAGGAGGCGCTCTATCGGTATTCCACGGCCGGCGACAAACCGAGGATGTACAGGACCGATGTCCTCCGCGCGCATCCCTTTCCCCTGAGAACGGGGTACGTCGCCGAAAGCGTGCTCTGGCGGGCGATCGGAAGAAATTATCTGACGCGCCACGTCAACGAGCAGGTCGTCGTGTGCCGTATGTCCGCGCAGAATCGCCTGACCCGGCGTCCCTTCGCCGAGATCGCCTCTGGGGCCGTCATGCAGCACGGCATCACCCTCGCGGAGGACATCGCATGGCTGCGCTTCAGGCCGGTTCATTTCGTCAAGGCCGCGGTGAACCTCTCGCGGGCCTGTTTCCATCAGAAGGAACCGGTGTGGCGCCGCTCCCGCGGGTTCGACGCGGTGGCCGCCAGAGCTCTGAGCATGGGCTCGATACCACTTGGCTGGGTGTTCTACCGCATGGACCTGCTCTCCTCTGGCTCATGAGAAAGTCATCATGAGCGTTGCGGGGAGATTCGGCCCTCCCGGCTGAGGGCCCGTGACGTCCGTGACCGGTGTCTGATCACGGCCACCGCCGGCCCCCAGACGCCTCCGTGGACCTCCCCTGGAAGGAACGCGGCATCAGGCGTCATGGCGGCGCCACCGGGCGATCAGGCCGGAGTCCGTCAGCGGCGCCAGTACCGAACGCGCCTCGGACAGGCGAGGTAGGAGATCGCGTAGCGGGAGGTGCGCCGAACGCGTGAACCATGCGACTTCGAGCAAGGCCATGAGGATGTAGGCGACGCTGGACGCGAGGGCGGCGCCCAGCGCGCCCCAGCGAGGAATCAACACCAGGTTGAGCAGGACGTTCATGGTCAGCGCGCCGACGGCGATGACAGTCATGGAGATCGGCCGGGCGAGCCGTACGAGATGCTGCTCGACCAGCCGGATCACCGAAAGCGCGATCATTCCGGGGGCCAGTGCCAGCAGCGGTATGACGCTACCGGCGAAAGGCCGGCCGTAGACCAGCGGGATCAGCACGGGGGAGACGGCCGCCAGGATCCCGATGAAGGCTGCGGAGAGAAGCAGGTTGAGCCGGAGGGCGCGGACGGTGACCTGCTCGGCCTGCCGGATGTCGCCATAGGCCTGCCGGGGAAGCATGACCCGGGTGATCGCCTCTGCCGGGATGCAGGCAAGGGAGAGCGTCGTGACCGCGACGGTGTAGATCCCGACCGTGGCGGCGGAGTCGAGAGCGTTTATCAGCAGGGTGTCAACGGTCATCAGGAGATAGAAGGCCACCAGCCCGATGTGGTAGCGGCTCCCCACGGCGAGCTGGCGGCAGGCGAGCCGACCGTCCGTCAGCAGGGGACGTGGGCGGAGCGCCCGGATGAGAAGGATGAAAGGAAGGACCACTGACATCGTCCAGCACACGATGACGCTGGTCACCGTGATGTGGCCGGTGGCCGCCAAGACCAGAAGGGGGAGGCACTGGATCGACGCGGCGGCGACGGTACCGCGGTTGATGATGTCCACCTGTGATCGCAGCAGCGCGATGCCTTTGAGATTCGTGGCCGCCACCCCGAAGGGCACGGTGAGCAGTGCCAGGCCGAGCAGCGGAGACGTCGTCGGCATGGCGCCGACACGCATCAGCGTCAGCGCGATCAGTGCGGTGGTCGTCCCCGAGAGCAGGCCGATTACCAGGCCGTTCGCGAGGAGACTGCCGTGCCGTGCCCGGTCCGTCCACAGATAGATCTGTGCTTTCTCGACGGACAGGTGCCCCAGCAGGATGGCGATGAGCGTCGTGGTCGCGATGACCGAGTAGGTTCCCCGCCCCTCGGGCTGAAGGGTGCGTGCGATCAGCACGCCCGTCACCGTGCCCAGCAACACCTGGACCGCATGGCTCCCGACGGTCTGGAGCACCCTGCTGAGGGAGGAGCTCAGGTACGCGGTACGGGGCATCGCAGTTGCTAGGCGTGGCATCCGGCCCCGCTGATGAGGGCGGCGTTCGGGGTTGCGTGCGTTCGGTGCCAGAGCTCGAACTGCAGCAGCGCCCACAGCCGAACGCTGTGGTCGGCACCGTCGATGTGCTTCCGGAGCAGCTCCTGGACCACCGCCGGCCGGAACAGGCCCCTGTTGCGGGCGGTGTCGTCGGTGAGCATGTCGTAGGCCAGTTCTCGCAGTTCGCCACGGAGCCACGAGGCTAGAGGTACGGCGAACCCCTGCTTGGGATAGCGCAGCAGTTGTTCGGGCAGCCAGGGGGCCACCGCTCGTTTGAGCAGGAGTTTGGTCTGACCGTTGCGGATATGCAGTGCGCCGGGAAGGGCGGCCGCCCACTCCATTATGTGGTGGTCCAGGAACGGCGAACGGGCCTCCAGCGAGTGGGCCATCGATGTGATGTCGGCCTTGACCAACAGGTCGCCCGGAAGGTAGGTAAGGGTGTCGACATCCATGACACGGCCGAGATCGGTCTCAGCCGACGAACCCTGGAAGGCCTCCTCCAGCAGGCGGTAGCTGTCCACCCCCGTCAGTAGGTCCCGGAGCGCGTCGCTGTAGATCGTGGATTTCTGCTCCGGTGTGAAGTAGGACATCAGGCGGGCGTAGCGCTGTGACGGACGCGCCGCGGTGAACCTCATCAGCCGGCCCAGCTGATGGGGCAGAGATCGGGAGTCGCTCCGCTCGCTCACGAGGGTGCCGGTGCGCGTGAGCATCGCAGCCAGGGCCGGGGGCAGCGCCGGAATCCTGCGGGCCTGGTTCATCAACGCGTAGCGCCGGTAGCCGCCGAAGCACTCGTCGCCGCCGTCTCCGTTGAGCGCGACGGTGACATGCTGCCGGCTCAGCTGGGCCACGTGGAAACTGGGGATCGCCGAGGAGTCGGCGAACGGTTCGTCGAAGTGCCAGGCGAGGCGTGGCAGTATGTCGAGCAGGTTCGATGTCACGACGAGCTCATGGTGATCAGTGGAGTACCGGTCGGCGACCATCCGTGCTTTGTGGCGTTCGTCGTACCGACTGTCCTCGAAGCCGATGCAGAATGTCTTGACCGGTTCGGTGCTCTGCATCGCCATGGCGGCGACCACGGCGGAAGAGTCTATGCCTCCGGACAGGAATGCCCCGATGGGCCGCTCGCTCACCATGCGGATCCGGGTCGCGTCCAGGATCAGCTCGCGTAGCCGTTCCTCCTCCTCCCGCTGGTCCAGCACCGGTCGTGGGGTGCGGTCCAGCTGCCAATAGCGGTTGACCGTGATCCTGCCGCGTTCCCAGACGAGCACGTGTCCGGGAGAGAGCTTGTGCACGCCCTGGTAGATGGACCACGGCGCGGGGACGTACTGGTACGTCAGATAGTGATGCAGGGCGACGGGATCGATCTCGCGGCCCATGCCGGGGTCCTGCGCGAGAGACTTCAGCTCGGACGCGAACCGGATAGAGGAGTGGTCGGCCCGCCAGTAGAGCGGTTTCTTGCCCACCCGGTCCCTGGCCAGAACCAGCCGCTGGCGGTCTCGATCCCAGATGGCGAAAGCGAACATCCCCCTGAGCCGGTGAACGAGCTCTACGCCGAACTCTTCGTAGAGATGCACCAGACATTCGGAGTCTCCGGCGGTACGCAGACGGTGCCCCTTGGCGATCAACATGTCGCGGAGTTCGGCGAAGTTGTAGATCTCGCCGTTGAACACGGCCACGACGCGGTCGTCCTCGTTGTAGACGGGCTGGTCGCCGGTCGCCACATCGATGATCGCCAGTCGGCGCATGCCGAGTGCCGCGTGTTCGTCACTGTGGAAGCCCGCGCCGTCCGGTCCCCGGTGCACGATCACATCGCACATGCGGCGGACGAGTTCGGGGTCTGGGTGTGATGTTGTGGCCATTCCGGCTATTCCACACATCGGGTCTCCAGGAGTTGGTGGTACAGGTTGATGTGCTGGGTGGTCATGGCGGTTGCGTCGAGGTTCTTGCGTGCCCAGGCGCGTGCTGCGGTCGCCAGGGTGGTGGCGTGCTGGGGGTGGGTGAGCAGGTGGGTGATGGCTTCGGCCAGGGCTGCGGGGTCGGCGGGGGGGACGAGGAGGCCGCGGTCTTCGAGGAGTTCGGGTGTGCCGCCTACCGAGGTGGCGATGGTGGGTCGGCCGGCGGCCATCGCTTCCATGACCGCGTTGCTGAGGCCTTCGGACAGGGAGGGCAGTACGACGATGTCGGCGCGGGCCAGGAGGCCGGCGGTGTCGGTGCGGGATCCGAGGAAGCGGACGTCGAGGCCGAGTGCGGTGGCCTGGGTTTGGAGGGGGGCGTATTCGGGGCCGTCGCCGACGAGGATGACCGTGCAGGGGTTGCCCTGCCGGGCCAGGGTGGCGGCGGCGTCGATCAGGAACCGGTGTCCTTTGATCTCCAGGAGGTTGGCCACGCACAGGATGACGGGCAGGGAGGTGTCGATGTTCTCTGGTTCGGCCGGGTCGAAGGCCGTTTCGGGGAGGCCGTTGTAGATCACGCTGAGTTTGTGCGCGGGGAGGCGTTCGACGGTGCGGGCGTCCTCGGCGACGGCGGCGGCGTTGGCGATGACGTGATCGGTGACGCGGTTCACGGCCCGTTCCAGAGCCAGCACCCACCAGCGTTCCCGCTTGAAGAAGCTCAGACTGCGCCGGCCCGCGACGACGACCGGAACCCCCGCCAGCCGGGCGGCGGGTGGAGCCACGACGTAACCGAAGTAGAGAAACGCATGCAGCACCTGAGGCCTCAGATGTCGCAACAGACGTATGAGACGGCCGGCGGCGCGCAGGTTGGCGACCAGGGCCGACGGTTCAGAGGAGAGGGATACGAAGCCGAGCCGGTGCACCTCGATCCCCGCCAGGCGCAAAGTCTTCGCATACCCCTCATCTCCCCACAGGACGAGCACGCTGACGTCGATATTCCTCGCGTGCAGTTGCCGGGCCAGCAGGGAGACCTGCACCTCGGTCCCACCGGGCAGCGTCAACTGCGGGATGAGAAGCGCGACGCGCCGGAGGCCGGACCTATCGCTGGCCGCCACGACGTTCCCCTTCCGGAGGCTGCTCTTCGGTATGAAATCCAATGTGAGGTGCCACATCCGCGGTTCTCAGCCGGAGTGGTCGTCAGGTGTGCGGTGAGGGTGGAGATGTGACCGGCCGGCCGGGCGGGGCCGTTTGACAGGTGTCACCCTGAGGAGGACCGAGAGAAGTCGGCCGCCGAGCCTGGCCAGGCCCGCCGAGGCCCGCCGATCGCCGACATGCGGACGCCGGTTATTTGACGCCGCGGATGACGTACAGCCCGCGGTGACGTTCGATGGAGACCTCACGCAAACCCAGCTCCTGTGTCCACCGCTCAAGACGTCGCCGGGTCTGCGGTTTTTCGTAGCGCGGCGAGAGCCAGTCGAAGGTGTCCAGCACCGACCAGCTCCGGGCGGTCTCTCGTCCGTCACCCCCAGATAGCGATGGTTCGCGACCGGGATCAGGCGCGCCAGGCACTGTCCCGCCCACGGGACGGCGCTGAGCTTCATGGACAGGGGGAGCAGCTTCGGCACGGCCTTCTCCACGAGGGCGTAGAGCTTGGCGGGAGGCACGTGTTTGGTGATCGGACGCAGCAACTGCCGGGGATGGGGATAGGCGACGATCGCCGCGTACACGTCGATGCAGAACCGGCCGCCGGGCCGCAGATAGCGGAACAGCGTTTTGAACGTCTTTTCGACGTCCGGCGTGTGCTGGATCACCCCGCAGCAGAACAGGAAGTCGAACGACTCCTCGGGAAACGGCAGTGCGTAGATGCTGGCCTGGACGAGCCTCAAACGAGGAAAGTGGCCGTTCGAGGCGGCGTTGGCGTGGACGGCGCTGGATATGTCGACCGACGTCACCTGGGCGCCGGTCTCGCACAGGACCTCGGTGAACCGCCCCGCCCCGCTGCCGCATTCGAGTACGGCCTTTCCCACGAGCTCGGCGGCCGACCAGCCGCTCGCGTTCATCAGTCGATCACGCGAGATCGGCATGCCGGAGTGTGAGTCAAGCTGCGTCAGCCGATGCTGGTTCCACTGGTATCCGAACCCCTCCGCGTAGTTGTCCCGGGGAACGAAGCGTGGAATTCCATTGTCGATGGGGTACGCGGTCGAGCACGAATCGCACCGGAGTTCGGCCGCGGCACGGAGTGGACCATGACAGCGTGGGCAGCACAGCACGGACTGCCAGACGGTCTCGTTGTCCGTCTCGATGTCCGTGCCGCCGTCTACGCGTTTGGAAAGAGTCATTCGATTGCCTATCCAGCAAGACAACAAGGACGGCCACGCCGGCCGGTCCCTGGTTCCCGAGTCATGTTACGGAACGTGACCGCACGGACACGGGTAGGTGGAAGGGTGTGTCCCGAGACGGACCGTTGAAAAAGTTGAAAAAGACGACGGGTTCCGTCCCTCGCAAAGGAAAACGTGAAGCTGTTTTGGACGCAACGTGATCCGCTCTCATCTAGCGTCGGGCGCGGTGACCGATCGGTATGTTCAGATCTGTCGCGAACTTCTGAGGTATGAGGCGCGCGTAGGTGCTCAGGTATCGATCGACGAGCCTGTCGCTGGTGAGGTGGTCCACCGCCCACGCCTGCGCCGAGGCGCCCAGTCGCTTTGCGAGCACGTGATCGGTGAGCAGGCGCTGGATCGCGTCGGCCAGAGCGGCGGCGTCGGCCGGGGGGACGAGCAGCCCGCGATTCTCTTCGAGGAGCTCGGGTACGCCGCCGACGCGCGTCGAGACCGTGGGAAGTCCGGCTGCCATCGCCTCCATGATGCAGTTCCCGAGGGCCTCTGCCAGTGTCGGATGGGCCATGATGTCGGCGCGGGCCAGCCAGGCGTGCACGTCGGTTCGGAAGCCGGGAAAACGAACGTCGATCCCGAGCTGCTCCGCCTGCTTCTCCAGGTTGCCGCGTTCCGGTCCGTCCCCGATCAAAACGATGGTGCACCTCAGCCCGCGGAGTTCGAGGAGCGCCGCGGCGTCGAGCAGGTAGCGGTGACCCTTGAGGGGCTGAAGCCTGCTCACGCAGACCACGATGGGGAACTCCGTTTCCAAGGGGGCCGGGCTGTGTGGAAGAAACGCCGCGGGTGGGAGGCCGTTGTGGATCACGCTGATTTTGTGGTGGACGCGGAAGCGGCTTGAGAGCTCGTCCGCGATGCTCTGGCTGACCGGAACGATGTGATCGGCCATGTGGTTGGCGGCCCTGTCTATGAGCGATGTCAGAAGACCTCTGCCGGTGATCATGAGTGGTGTGTGACGTCCCGCCACCACTAAAGGGACCCCGGCCAACTTGCCTGCTGGTACACCGATGGCGTAGGAGTGGAACAGGTGGGCGTGAAGCACGTGAGGTCGGGCCTGGCGCAGGAGGCGTACGAGACGGCAGAACGCCGCGATGTCGCAGAGGAGCGCTCGCCGCCAGCCGGCGGTGCTGATGGTCCGGAAGCGCAGATGCACCACGGGAACCCCCGCGTCCTGGAGAAACGCTTCGAAGGGGCCACCGTCGAAGAGCAGGAGTACGCGGCTGTCAACACCGCGGGCACGCAGTTCCTTGGCGCGCAGTACGACTTGGCTTTCCGCGCCACCTATGCCCATAGTGCCGATCATGTAGAAAACGCGTAAATCTCGGCCATCCGTCAGGCGACGATTACGCCTGAGGTGCCGTCCCTTAAGATTGCTGATCATGGCTGTAGCATTACAGATCGCGGCTGTATCTCCCGTTCCAGGAGATGGCGTGTCTCGCCGCTCAGCCGTACTGGCCGGCCCATGTGAACGAATGACAAAGACATTGAAAAACCTGGCCGTCCAAATCCGGCCAGGACGCTCGTGTCGTGAGACTTGCGTGCATGGCCAAGACTCCGCACCTTCAAAGTCCCTTGCCGGATCCCCTGGAAATTATGGGAAAAGTGTCGGCAAATCGGACTCCACATAAACAAAGATGGCCTGTCTGGTGGCGGAGGGTCTGGTGCTCTCACGTATTTAGATGGTTTCCCGCGGCGTTTGTGACCATATTTGCTGTGACGGTGCTGGGTGCCTTTGGGGTTTCCGTCCGGGATATGGCCTGCTTCGGCGCCTACATCGCGCTGGGACTCGCGCTCCCGGGGCTGCTGCTGATCCGCGCCCTGTACGGCGGCAGGCGGACGCTGGCCGAGGAGATCGCCCTCGGGCTGACGCTCGGCTACGCGATCGAGGTGCTCGCCTATGTCGCCGTCCGCGCGGCCGGGATGCCGCTGCTCGTCATGGCCTGGCCGATCACCACCTACGCGGTCTTCATCGCCGTTCCCCGCCTGCGCCGGCACTGGAGAGGCAGGCGTCGCCTCACCACGCCGCTCTGGTGGTCCTGGTCCCTCGCCCTGGTCACCATCTATCTGATCGCCTGGAGCGCCGCCAAGTTCTTCAGGACGCATGCTCTGACGTGGCCGGCGCTTGGGGCGGCCAATCTCGACATGCCGTTCCACCTGGCGCTGATCGGCGAGTTGAAGCACCATATGCCGCCCACGGTGCCGATGGTCGCCGGTGAGCCACTCTTCTACCACTGGTTCGTCTACGCCCACCTCGCGGCGGCGAGCTGGGTCACCGGCGTGGAACCGCTGGTGCTGCTGTTCAGACTCTTCATGCTGCCCATGATGGTCGCCTTCGTCGTCCTGATAGGGATGATTGGACGGCGCGTGGTGGGCGCCTGGTCGGCCGGGTTGCTGGCCGTCGCGGGCACTGTCTTCATGGAGGCCCCGAACCTGTACCTGGGGACAAGCGTCGGAATCTTCACGTGGCGTCCCCCTCAGTCGTGGCTGAGCCCCACCCAGGCCTTCGGTGCTCTCCTCTTCGTGCCGGTCGTCATCCTCCTGATCGACCTTCTTGAGCGCAGGCGTATCGCCCTCGGCTCCTGGGTTCTCCTGGGCGTCTTCCTCGTGGCGGTGATGGGGGCCAAGGCCACCTACCTGCCCCTGCTCGCCATCGGCCTGGCGGCGATCGTGGTGATCGAGGTGGCGAGACGACGCCGGGTGCCCTGGCGCGTGCTCGTCGTGCTGGTGACTACCGTGATGTGCTTTCTTTACGCGCAGTTCGTGCTGTTCGGCCAGGCGCGCCTAGGGATGATCGTCGAACCGCTCGCCATGACCCGCAAGATATGGGCGGAACTGACCGGTCAGGACGGAGACATCGGGCCATTGTCGGCCTCGGCTTTCGGCGTCACGCTGCTGTACCTGCTGAGCTGGGTCATAGAGTGGTGCGGGATCTGGGGCCTGCTGAGCCGACCGCGGTTGCTGCTGCGGCCTGCCGTGGTTGTGATGCTCAGCATCGGGGCGGGGGGGTTCTGCGCCACGCTTCTGTTCGGGCACCCTCATCATGCCGAGATGTACTTCTCCGTGGCGTCCTATCCCTATCTGGCGATAGTCGCCGTCTACGGAATCTTCGTCATTGTTCGGCGGGCTCAGGTGCCTCCACGCGTGACGGCGTACGCGGTCGGCGCGGCGATCGTAGCGACCTGCTCGATCCGTATGATCTTCGGCGTCCGGATCCCCCTGGGCCCGGGCCAGAGCGAGATCCTCCTGTACCGGCCGTATATCGCCTTTGCGGCTCTCGCCCTACCGGTGATCGGCCTGCTCCTCCTCGCCAACAGGCGGCGCCTCGTCGTCGCCGGAGCCATCACGATCTCAATGGTCACGGCCGTCGGCCTGCCCGCGGCCTGGGCGGCCCGCGTCCTCTCGTCGGCCGTTCCCGCTCCGGCGGGCGGTGGCGCGGACACGGGCCCGGGAGTGCCGGTGATCCGCAGGGACGCCTTGACCGCCGGACGATGGTTGCGTGCCCACTCGGATCCGGATGACCTGGTCGCCACGGACACACATTGCCGAGGGAAATCCGAGAACCCCTGTGACAGCCGTGAGTTCTGGGTGTCCGCGCTGACCGAACGACGCGTGCTGGTGGAGGGGTGGGCGTTCAGCCCGGCGAATTACCAGCACTGGCACAGGGGCCTCGTGGCGGAGCACCTGCCGTTCTGGGACCAGGAGCGGATCCAGCTCAACGATGCCGCATTCCGATCGCCCTCGGCGGCTTCCATTCAGCGGTTACGGACGCGTTACGGCGTGCGCTGGCTGTTCGTCGACGAGCAGCACACCGGTGCGGACTCCAAGATCGGTGACGGCGCGAACCTGAGGTTCCGTTCCGGCGACTACGCCGTTTACGAGGTGCCAGACGGTACGGCCTGACTCCTTCGCCGCGTCCAGGCCCCGCCGGTGCCCGCCTATCAATCCTCAGGCCGAGGTTGACCTGTGACAACGGATCGTGACGGCCGGGCATGAGCCGGAGTGCCGGATGGTTGAAGCGGGGAGCCGAAGCGCCCGCGGCGAGCATTCGCATTCCGGGCGGAAAGACTTGTCTTGGCGTCACCGCATCACCTGTCCGATGAACAGCGCCATGGCGGCCATGGTCCGTCACGCGCTCCTTGGCCCGGGGTTGCCGGCTGCCAATGGACATTCCGCAGCGGCGGAAACCCATGGCTCCGGCAACTTGTCGCCCGCCCTTCGGCAAAGGCGGAGGACGGCGTGCGGCCACTAATCCGAGTCCCGCATAAATTCAAGCGGACAGGTGGTCGCTGAGGCCATGCGTTCTTCGCGGAAGGGCTCAAACACCGGTGGAGGCACTTGTTCCGGCAGGCGGTAAGGGGACGAGATCGCGTCCGCGGTCCTACAGGCCGGCGAAACAACTGACCCCCTGTCAGCGAGAGGCCGGTGCTCCATTACGGGCTCGAAGCGGTTTGGGACGCGAGCGTCACCCGCGTGGGGATCGTCGTCGGCGACACGGCCCGCGGGATCCGGGCAGCGGCGGGCGACGGCTCCGGGGTCGGCCTCGACGTGCCCTTCCTCGCCGGAGAGGAGCCCTCCGGTCTGGCGCGCTGCGTCCTGACCGCCTGCGACTTCTCGCCGGTCAGCCGTTCATGGAGAGGATCGCCCAGATCATGCGCTGGTATCGGAGCAACGAGCCATGGTAGCGACGGTTGAAGGAGAGGGCCTGATGAACGGGGAAGAACCGATGAGGTGCCCGGTCGACCGGATCGCGGCCGCATTGGTCTGCCCGTCCTGCCGCGTTCCCCTCGACGCGTCGTACGGATGCGCGGCCTGCGGAACCGGTGGTCACCGGACGGGAAACCAGCTCCGTTTTGCCGGCTTCGGAGACGCCGAGCTACGGGACGATCCGCTCAATCGGATCAAGGAGACCGTCAAGCGCCGTTTCGGGCCCGCATATCCGCTTGTGATCCAACTGCTCTCACCCGTGCTGCTGAGACGGTTCATCCGCCCCTTCCTCATGAGTTTCGATCTTGATCGTGATCTGGTGGCGGATCTAGGGTCGGGTACCAACCGCTATGATTCACGACTCCTCTGTGTGGACGGGGGCGCGTACGCCAACGTTGACATTGTGGGTGACCTGCGAACACTGCCGATCGATGACGGGGCTCTCGCCGGTATCGTCAGCATCGCCGTACTCGAGCACGTACCGGATCCGCAGGCTCACGTTCGGGAGATGTGGCGTGTGCTCAGGCCGGGAGGGCGGGTGCTGTGCTACGTGCCCTTCATGCAGCCGTTTCACGCGTCACCGTATGACTACCAGCGCTACACCGAGGCGGGTATGAAAACCCTCTTCAGCCGTTTCGACGTGATGCATGTGCGGATAGGCGCGGGTCCCACCTCGGCCATGCTGTGGACGTTCCAGGAGTGGCTGGCCCTCCTGCTCTCGTTCGGCAGCAGGCGGCTCTACCGCGTGCTGGCCCCCCTGATGTGGTTGCTCTCGCCCATCAAGGTCCTCGACGTCCTGCTGGCGCGGCACCCCAACGCCACGGTGGCGGCCAGTGGGTTCGTGATCGAGGCGCGGAAGCCGACGGAGGCCCGGCCGGAGTAGCGGCCGGGGGCGGCAGGGTTGACCGGTGTGACCTAAGACTTACGTAATGGATCACCAATGGACGGCAGCGCAACGTCTGCCGACTGATCCTTCCGTTGTTCACTTCGGCTGTGAAAGTAACCGATCGGGAGACGATTCCCTTCAACCGAACGCATATCTCGCCGAACGAGCTGGACTATCTCGCCGAGGCGGTATGCCGGCGATCCACCTGCGGAGACGGGCCGTTCACCCGGCAGGCCTCCGAGCTTCTCGAGAAGATCACCCAGGCGGGCCGGGCGCTGCTGACCACCTCCTGCACGCACGCGCTGGAGATGTCGGCGATTCTGCTCGCCCTCCAGGCCGGCGATGAGGTGATCATGCCGTCGTTCACCTTCATGTCGATGGCCAACGCCTATGCCCTCCGCGGGGTGGTGCCGGTCTTCGTCGACTGCAGGCCCGACACCCTCAACATGGACGAGCGGCTGATCGAAGCCGCGATCACCGATCGCACCCGGGCCGTCGTGGTCATGCACTACGCGGGTGTCGCCTGCGAGATGGAGGCGATCGGAGAACTGTGCGAACGGTATGGTCTCGCGCTCGTCGAGGACAACGCCCACGGTCTGGGCGGGGCCTATCGAGGCCGACCTCTCGGTTCGTTCGGCAGCATGGCCACCCAGAGCTTCCACGCGACCAAGAACGTGCAGTGCGGGGAGGGAGGCGCGCTGCTTCTGAACGACGCGGATCTGGTGGCGCGAGCCGAGATCATCCGGGAGAAGGGCACCGATCGCAGCAGGTTCTTCCGCAGGCAGGTGGACAAGTACAGATGGGTCGATATCGGATCGAGCTATCTTCCGTCCGATGTTCTCGCCGCACAGCTGACCGCCCAGCTGGAGTCGTTCGGCACGATCCAGGCCCGGCGCCATGCGGTATGGCGCAGGTATCACGATGAACTGGCGGACTGGGGTGCGGTGAACGGGGTCGCCCAGCCGACGGTCCCAGATGGCTGCGCCCATCCGGCGCATCTGTACTATCTCTTGCTTCCGGATCTGGTGAATCGGCAGGAGTTGATCGCCCACCTCTCGAAGAGGGATGTGCAGGCGGTATTCCACTACCAGCCGCTGCATTCCGCGCCCGCAGGGGTGCGATACGGGCGGGTGGCCCCAGAAGGATGCCCGGTCACCGAGGAGGTCGCTGACCGTCTTGTACGGCTGCCGCTGTTTGCTGATCTGACCGAGGCCGACGTCGACCACGTGATCAACGCCGTCCAGACCTACGAGGTGAACTGATGGGGTGTGACGTGATCCAGGCGCGAGCCGTACGGGCTCGGGAATCCCCCTTGGAGTCACCCAGGTCCGGGTGTCCGGCCGGGCGTCTCGCCGCTCCCGCTGAGGTCTGGCCTCCATTCTCCGAGGTCCGAAGGCCGTCTACAGATCGGCCGCATACGTCATCGTGCATCGATACCCGGTTGGCCGCTTCGACCGGTTCATGAGGCCGATCGCGCCCGGCCGGACCGTGACGCTCGCCGGCTCTCTTGCAGATCGGCGGCTATGTGCGCAAAGAGGCCGCGCACGCGGACGCCATCGCGGGATCTGCGTATGACAGGAATCATGCGTGCGGCTGCTGGGAAGGCGCTGGTTTCCACCAACTCCGCCGCACCCGGAAGTCACCGCCTGACACATCTTTGTTCAGCGCCATCGAGGTGTAGCGGGTTGATCGGGACGAAGGCTGAGATCCGTCAGGTCTCGACGAGCGACCCGAGCCAGGTCACGAGCGCCGGAAGAGTCTGTTCAGGCGGTAACACGCGATGACCGGAACCGTCTCTGACGCCAACCCCCGGTTGATTTCCGGTGGCCGACCATAATTCATTCGATCCCGTTACTCGATCACGATCCGGAGTGACTGCCATATGGTTGAAGTCGGAAGCGGGACCGCTCACGAGAAGGATTCACGCTCCGGGTGGCGAGCTCTGGTTTCGGCATTTTGGGGCCGACGTGTCGCATATCTGCTGGCCAGCGCCATGACGGCGGTAGTCTATTGCGCTCTCCTGGGGCTGGGGCTGCTTGCCGTCAAAGATCGGGTTCCTTATGTCTTCCTGCTTGTGGCCTGCCAGTTCCTCACCTCGGTGATCGTCTATCCATGGTACAGGCTGGTGGTTTTTCGTGCCGCCGGGGAATCGTGGTTCGCGGGTTACCTGAGATTCTATGCGGTCGGACTGGGCTTCCTGGCGGCGTCCGTTGTCGGTGTCCCGATTCTGGTGGAATTTGTCGGTATTCCGATTATGGTGGCACAAGGCCTGCTAATAGCCGTGAGTCCGCCGCTAACCTATTTGACGCACCGGGTGTGGACGTTCCCCAATCGGGAGAAAGTCTAGTCTTGCCAAGATGCCATACGTTCTTTGACAAAAGTGAAGGATGGCGGCGGGCTGCTAATTGGAGCTCCGCGTAAATTGAGTGTGCAGACGGTCGCTGTGGCCAGGCGCTCTTGGTGGAAGGACTCAACAACCATGAAGGCACTCGTTCTAGCGGGTGGCAAGGGGACGAGGCTGCGCCCGCTGACCCACACCTCGGCGAAGCAGCTGGTCCCCGTCGCCAACAAACCGGTGCTCTACTACGGACTTGAGGCGATACGGGACGCGGGCATCAGCAACGTCGGGATCATCGTCGGCGACACGGCCCATGAGGTCCGGGAGGCGGTCGGGGACGGCTCGAAGTTCGGCCTCGACGTGACCTACATTCCCCAGGAGGCCCCCCTGGGGCTTGCGCATTGTGTCCTGATCGCTCGGGAGTTTCTCGCCGATGAGCCGTTCGTGATGTATCTGGGCGACAACTTTCTGGTGGGCGGTATCAGAGGCCTGGTGGAGGCATTCTGCGAGGCTGACAACGACGCCCAGATCCTGCTCACCAGAGTCGCCGAGCCACAATTCTACGGAGTCGCCGAGCTTGGACCGGACGGCGGGATCATCGGGCTGGAAGAGAAACCGGAGCACCCGCGTAGTGATCTCGCGATCGTGGGGGTCTACACGTTCTCTCCGGCCATCCATGAGGCGGTCAACGCGATCACGCCTTCCGCCCGCGGAGAGTTGGAAATCACGGACGCCATCAAATGGCTCATCGACAACGGTGGCCGTGTCCGTTCGCACTTCGTGAGCGGCTACTGGAGAGACACCGGACGTCTGCAGGACATGCTGGAATGCAATCGCATCGTCCTGGAGGCGATCGAACCAGACATCCGGGGAACCGTTGACGGGTTCTCGGAGATAACGGGGCGCGTTGTCATCGAGTCCGGGGCGGTGGTGGAGAACTCGGTGATCCGAGGGCCTGCGGTCGTCGGTACCCAAAGCAAGGTAAACGGCTCGTACATCGGCCCCTATACCTCGATCGCCGAGGGCTGCGTGCTGGAGGATGCCGAGGTACAATACAGCATAATTCTGGGAGAATCCGTCATTAGAGGCGTCTCAGGGCTCACGTACTCCCTGATCGGCCGAAACGTCGAGGTCATCCAGGCCAGAGGAGTGCCCAACACGCATCAACTCATGGTCGGTGACCACAGCAGGATTCAGGTGCGGGCATGAGAATCCTTGTTCCAGATGGTGCTGGATCATCGGCTCCCATTATGTGCGATCGCTGCTGCCGGGAGGATATCCCGGCTATGAGAATGCTCATGTGACGGTGCTGGGCAAGCTCACATATGCGGGCAACGTGGCGAATCTGCGCCCGGCGGCCGAGCATCCGTGCTTCACATTCGTCAGGGGGACATCACCGATGCCCGGTTACCGGCCGACGTGGTGCCGGGGCATGACGTGATCGTGAACTTCGCCGCCGAGACTCATGTCGACCGATCGATAAGCGGCCCCGGGGAGTTCGTGGTCACCAACATGCACGGCCTGCAACGCCTCCTGTAGGCGGCGCTCGATACCGGCGCGCGTACAGTCGTTCAGCTCTCCACGGACGAGGTGTACGGATCCATTGCCGCGGGGTCCTGGACCGAGCCGGACCCTTGCTGCCCAACTCGCCCTATTTGATGAGGGACTTATCCAGGTCGTGCGGTGGTACCGCGATCATCAGGACTGGTGGCGCCCATTGAAGAAAACCGGTCGATAACCGCTGGAGTGCTGCGGTTTGAATCGCCCTGGCCCAGGTGGAGACTCTGACGAACCCGAGTCCGGCGGAGCCGGCTTGATGGACGGGCCCGCACCCGCCGCCGTAGGGCCTGTCGGACTTCACGGGCGCAGCACCGAGTAGAGGATCTGGTCGTGCCAGCCGCCATCCCGCCATTGGGCGCGGCGCAGGATTCCCTCGCGTTCGAACCCGGCCTTCTCCAGAGCGCGCTGCTCGCCGTAGTTGGCGATGTCCGTGAAGGACTGGATGCGCTCGGCTCGCGTGTGGGCGAACAGATAGTCCACGAGCTGGCGCTGAGCCAGTGTTCCGATGCCTTGGCGGCGGAAGTCGGAGAAGACACAGATGCCCATCGCCCAGCACCAACACGTAGAATTCGGTCCCCAGGAGGTCGTCCACCACACCACCCATCCGGCCGGGCCACCGTCGACGTCGATGGTGAGGCGACCGGAGTCGGTGCCGAGGAATCCGTTCTCGGCGAACTCCTGGCGGAGCCCGTGCGAAGAGCGGTGTCCATACCACTGGAGCTCGCCTCTGAGCTCGGGGGTAGCCCGTTCCGCCTCGAAGACGTCCAGGTCCTCCTCGCGGACCGGCCTCAGTTTGATGACCTCCATGACCTTCCTTTCGTATGGCCTGCGCAGGCCTCGTGGCAGAGCGGTTCCAACGGTGCCGGCTCGGGAGGAGGCCGGCCTGACGGATCGGTTCGGGTGGACGCCAGGTGGACGCGAGCCGTAGGACATCGTTCCAGGCAAGACTTTCAAAGCCGACCATGTGAGACCGGCATGCTGGAATGCGAGCTGAAACGCGTTGGCCGATGCTCACTTCACCGGCATCCGGCCCCCTCCGCTCAGTCGCCTTTAGGACAAGCCGTAAAATTCCATCCGAAAGAGTCATTCGATTGCTTATCCAACGAACTAGGAAAGATGACCACGTGGGCCGGGGCTCCCATTCCCGAGCCATGCTATGGATCGCGACCTCCCGAAGACAAACATGCGGGAGGCGTGTCCTGAGCTGTATCGCCGGAAAGGCTGCCGGCCTCGATCCGCATGAAGAACCGGCAAGAACAATGCCGGGGTAAGGGTGTCCGTCCCCGCCTGTGGCGCTGCGGTGGTCACCCCCGGCCTGATCGCCGCCTGGGGCAGATCCAGGCCCCGGTATCTCCGGCTTGAACTGCGAAAACACCAACGAGCGCGACGAAAGGCTCTTCCGCCGACCTTATGGCGCCGACCCGCACTAGGCAGCGACCGGACCGCGGGCATGACCGAACTCAAAACCCGTCCCCACAGAAGATCAACTCGATGTGAGTCGATTACTCCAAGATCATGAAAGATTCAAGGGTGGGCGTAGAAAATCGTGGTTTCGTCCTTGGTCTCATTAATATAGTGTAAATCCGGCCTGCGGGCCCGACCGGCCGACTTGGTAGTCATGAGACTGGCACTATGACTAGCGTATCCGTCGTAATTCCATGCTATCGATCCGAGCAGACGCTTCCGGTGCTGGTTGATCGCCTCCTTGTTGTTTTGTCAACCGCCGCCTCCGTGTCCGAGGTCATACTCGTCGTCGACGGTTCACCAGACAAGACATGGGAAGTCGCCCAACAGCTTGCCGATCGGTACGAAACGGTCCGCGCACTGCTGCTGGCCCGGAACTACGGTCAGCACAACGCTCTCGTCGCCGGCATCCGCTGTGCTCGCTACGACACCGTGGTCACCATGGACGATGATCTTCAGCATCCACCAGAAGAGATCCCCAAACTCCTGGCAGGCCTCCGGCCTGACCTCGACATCGTCTACGCAGTCCCATGCGCTGGGACGCACGGATTCATACGTGATCTCGCCTCCAGATCGCTCAAGATCGGACTCTCTGGGCGATTCGGTGAGGCAACAGGCCAAGATATCTGCGCGTTCCGTGCCTTCCGCAGTTTTTTGCGCGAATCATTGGACGGGGTCGCAGGCCCCCACGCTCTAATCGACATCTCGTTCTCGTGGGCCACCATGCGGGTCGGAACCGTCCCGGTAAACATAGAGCGCCGACTTGTCGGGCGCTCCAATTATACCGTTCCGATGCTCATTCGCCATGCGGTCCATGTCATGATTGGATACAGCACCGTCCCGCTTCGCCTGGTCACCTATTGCGGGCTGCTGGCAGGGGCTCTCGGCGCCGTCCTGCTCACTGTCTTTCTTTGGAACTACTGGTGGGGGGACAGCACACTCAAAGGGTTCACGTCGATAGCGTCCATGATTTCACTGTTCGCCTCTGCCCAGATGGTCGCCCTTGGAATCATCGGGGAATATCTCGGCAGGATCCATGTGGAGCGCATGGGGCGTCCCACGTACATCGTTCGCGAGCGGTCCGAAAGTCGCGACTCACGCCTGCCGGCGACGCCTGACGTGAACGCGGAGACTTTAATCCGCCCGGGAGTCGGCGCTCACGAACGGTAGTCCGATCCGAGGGTCTTCCCTGGAGACCCATACGAAGCCCGAGCAAGTCGAAAGTGTGGGGCACATGAAACGAGTTGCGATAGTGCAATCAAATTACATTCCATGGAAAGGATATTTCGACCTGATTGCCCACGTCGATGAGTTCGTACTCCTCGACGAGGTGCAATACACTGACAGAGACTGGCGTAATCGTAATCGCATAAAAACGGCGGCGGGTCCTAGATGGCTCTCGATCCCGCTCACGCACGGCCCTCGGAGCCGGCTGATCAACGAAATGGTCATTGCCGACCCGAACTGGAACATCATGCACTGGCGAGCTCTCACACAGGCGTATCGGAAGGCCGCATATTTCGACGAGTTCGCGCCGGCCCTGGAGGCGCTTTACTATGGATGCCGGGATGATCGGCTTTCCGGAATAAACAGACATTTCCTCGAAGGGCTCTGTTCGGTCCTTGGCATCCGAGCCGATCTGCGCTGGTCCACCGACTACGTCACCACGGGATCCAAGACGGAGCGCCTCGTCGATTTATGCCAGAAGGCGGGGGCCCATGAATATATTACCGGTCCGACTGCGCGGGCCTACCTCGATGAGAGCCTCTTTCGGAGAGCGGGCATCGAGTTGCGATGGTTCGACTACTCGAGCTACCCGGAATATCCACAGCTCCACCCGCCGTTCGACCACCGGGTGAGCGTCCTTGATCTTATATTCAACACGGGGCCGAATGCCATCGAATACCTGAAGATCGCTACTTCTGGGCGGGCATCACGGTGAGCGCCGGCTCGATACTGTTTCAACCGGGATCACATCACACGGTATTTTCGAATGGGGTGGGCCGATCCCCACGAGTTCGAGCAGCCGACTTGGCACGTGGCCTGTTTCTCCCTTATTCCGGCCGCACCCCGTCTGCGCGAGCAGGATTCTCCGATGAAGCGATGGGAGGCCTGCTCGGCCCTACATCCGGCTTTGAGAGGTTCGACTTTGGTGGCGTCTTCCACGGGGCCGTCGCTGCAGGACGGGGTGAGCCCGGCGGAAGTCTTGGCGAGTCCGTGAACGACGGCGTGCGAAGCGGGCAGGTCAGGGGTGCGGGTACTACATTCGCAGATCTCGCGGGAGGGGATCGCCGCGTCGGCGGTAGTGGCTGATCAGCGCGCGGGTCTGGTGGAGCTGTCGGAAGGCCGACCAGGCCAGGACATGACGGTGACGGCCACCGCCGTCCAGCAGGCCGGAGTGGTGGCCTTGGGCTCCGGCCTGTCTTCCCAGCACAGCCGGGCGCCCAGGTCGAGCGCCGCCCTTTCATCGCCGGCCACTGCTCGGCGGCCCAGGTCTCGATCACCTCCTCGTCGCGCTCGATGGCGCGATGGACGTGCGTCTGAGGAGTCCAGTCGATGCGGTGCAGCAGGTAGGAGACCCCGCGCGGGGTATAGCGGATACGAAACAGCGCAGCGATCAAGTCCGCGACCCGGGCCAGGGTCCAGCGCCGATCCTCGGTGTAGCCTTGCGCGGCCGGGCCGCGCCGGCCGTCAACCGGGCCAGGAGGGTCTCGTCCAGGCGGCACTTGTCCCCGCCGGGACCCTTGGAGGCCGGCGCCTCGATGCCGCCGGCCTGCCAGGCCCGGTACCGGCGGTTGGCCGACATCCGGCTGACCCGGAACCGGCGGGCCACCTCCGGCGCCGGCCCTCCCCGCGCGAACAGGTCAGCGGCTTCAACAACCGGCAGATTCACTTCGGAGAAATCCCTGTCCCTCTCGAAGCCGAAAAGACGGCATCCGAGCTTCCACGACATCACGGGCCTGAGCGGCTCGTTTTCCTGAACGACGCGTGGAAGCTCGGTCCCGGTAAGACCGTAATCTGTGGCTGGATTACTAAGGCGAAGTGAACACCACATCAACCCAGTAGTTGCTGGATTGGTTGCTGTTGACAGGGAAATTATTCACTGCGCCGTAGCGGTATACGCCGTTTCCGCCTGCCGCGCCATCCGCGAGCGCGATGAGCGGGCCGTTTGCGTATTGCGTGGTGAAGTAGGGCCTCGTTACCGACCAGTATCCCGATGTGGTGTGGTAGGAGGCGATGTAGGTGGTGTTGGGGGTGATCTCCACGGGTGTGGGGAAGTTCACCTGTTGCCACCCGGATGCGGTCTCGTTGGTGAAGACCGCGCTCGCGAGCAGTTGGCCATCGGTGGTCCACAGGCTTCCGGTGTGCGTCCCGGTGTTCTGCGGCCCCTTGTAGAAGCGGATGCCGTCGATGGTTCCGGCCGTGGTCGTCTTGAATTTCACACCGAGTGTAATGGCACTGGTGTCGGGCTGGGATTGGACGGCCGGGACCACCGTGTTGTCCCACAGGCTGTTCGAGGGGGTGAATACGACGTCCACCCAGTAGTTGCTGGCTTGATAGGTGTCGGTTGGGAAGGAGTTCGTGGCGCCGTATTTGTATACGCCGTTTCCGCCTTCCGCGCCGTTCGCGAGCGCGAGGAGCGGGCTGTTCATGTATTGCGTGGTGAAGTAGGGTCTCGTTACGGAATAGAATCCGGATGTGGTGTAGTAGGAGGCGATGTAGGTGGTGTTGGCGGTGATGTTCACGGGTGTGGGGAAGTTCACCTGTTGCCACCCGGACGCGGTCTCGTTGGTGAAGGTCGCGCTCGCGAGCAGCTGGCCGCTGCTGGTCCACAGGCTTCCGACGTGCGTCCCGGTGTTCTGCGGACCCTTGTAGAAGCGGATGCCGTTGATGGTTCCGGCCGTGGCCGCCTTGAATTTCACGCCGGCCGTGCTGGCATTGGCATCGGGCTGGGATTGAACGGCCGGGACCGCTGCGTTGTTCCACAGGCTGTTCGAGGGGGTGAATACGACATCCACCCAGTAGTTGCTGGCTTGATAGGAGGCGGTTGGGAAGGAGTCCGTGGCGCCGTACTTGTATACGCCGTTTCCGCCTTCCGCGCCGTTCGCGAGTGCGAGGAGCGGGCTGTTCGTGTATTGCGTGGTGAAGTAGGGCCTTGTTACGGAATAGAAGCCGGATGTGGTGTGGTAGGAGGCGATGTAGGTGGTGTTGGCGGCGATGTTCACGGGTGTGGGGAAGTTCACCTGTTGCCACCCGGACGCGGTCTCGTTGGTGAAGGTCGCGCTCGCGAGCAGCTGGCCGCTGCTGGTCCACAGGCTTCCGACGTGCGTCCCGGTGTTCTGCGGACCCTTGTAGAAGCGGATGCTGTTGATGGTTCCGGCCGTGGCCGCCTTGAATTTCACGCCGGCCGTGCTGGCATTGGCATCGGGCTGGGATTGGATGGCCGGAACGGCCGACGGTGGCCAGATGCTGCAGGGTGAACACCCTGGGACGACGGTGACGGTCAGTTCCGTCGGAGTCCCCTGAATATTTCCGATGTCATCGACCGCTCGGGATTTGACCGTTACCGTTCCGCTGCTGGGCGTTGTCCAGTTGTATCGCCAACTGGTGCGACCCGTTGCCTGAAACCATCTCGTCCCGCCGTCGAATGAAACCTCGACTCCGCCGACGACCCCGCCTCCGGTGTCAGCCGCCGTCCCTTGAACGGGGATGACGGTTCCAGCGGGTACGGTGCCGCCGCTTGCCGGATAGGTGATTGCCGACGTGGGCGGAGTGGTGTCCGTTGACGCGACCGCCGGAACCAGACCCGGCTGGATGCTGGCCGGCTGGGTTTTCATGTCGGCCAGCAGGTTGACTGTCGCCTGCTGCATCCGGATGTCCGTGGGGGGCGTACCGCCCAAGCGGCCGCCGCCTGCGGGTTTCAAATCATGATTGTCATCGAGTCCCCAGGACCACTGGACGGTCCCCGTGCCGAAGACCAGCGCGCCACTCGCATGCCTGTAGAGCGTAAGGCTGTGTGTCGGGGTTCCGGCGCCGTAGGTGCTGCCGAAGTTGAGCAGGTACGTCGATGTTTTGACCAAGGTTGTCTTGGAGAACTTCACCAGCCCCGCCGGTGCGAACCCGTTGTCGGTTGCTTCGTCCCACTCGTACCCCAGCGTTCCAACGGGAAAGGTCGCCGTCTGGCCGGGTTGCAGACTGGCGATAGACGTGTTGCGCCACAGTCGCATGTCGCTGTATTCGGCGGAAACGGAGATGGCATCGTTTGCCGGGGTATTCACCATGAAAAACGTTCCGCTTAAGGCGTTCTCGGGTCTTCCGCCATCCGATGGAGGGGAGAAACGGGGATCGCGCCACGTCCCTGTCCACTGTGGACTCGGATCGATCTTGGCGTTGGCGTGAGTCTCCTTGTAGCAGACCAGTGTCCGGAAAGGGGTGCCCGTTGCATCCAGAGAGTTCTCCCATCTGGTTTTCCAGAAAACCTGGTTTCCAGAGAGGAAGATGAGACTCACCCCGTTGTCCCGGGCGTTCTGGACATTGTTTCGCGTTTCATTGGACCAGTACTCGTCATGTCCGGAGGAGACGAATATCTTGTGTTCAAGCAGCTCCGCCCCCCGGCTGGCCGTGTCGACACTGCTGGTGTAGCTGACGTCGTACCCGTTGGCCTCGATCCATCTGACCAGAGGATACTCGGCCATGAAGAAACTACTGCGGGTAAAAAGCGGGCGGTTGTAGCTGACCTTGTAGGCGCGCCCCACCGGCTTGCCGAGATAGAGGCTGTTGCCGCCATACTGGTTGTACGCCTGCCATGTGGTGTCAGAGGTTTGAAGTAAGATATCCGAATTGCGAGAATCGTCTCGGATGATGAACAGGATCTGACTGGTCCCGGCCGTGCCGTCTTCCCGTATCAGATTCGCAGCATAGACTCCGGAAACGGCGTCATTCGGTACCGGCCAGGAGGCCGACAGCCCCCAGTTTCCGCAATCGATTAGACCGGTCGTCGTGTCACCCAAACAGGCCGGTTGCGTCTGGGGCAAGGCAGCGGAGGGCTCGATCGTCGTTATCAGCCGTGCGCCCATGCCGCCGTAATATCCAATGCGGTAAATATCTATACGATAATTGGTCGCATTGGTGTTCACCTTGAATTGGGCGTTCTCCCCCTTGTTCACGCTCATTTGAGTGACGTACCCCTCGATGTTGGTGCTCTGGGTCGGTACGTCCCACTGACTGGGAGGAGTGCCCGGCAGACTGTTCTCTATACAGACGACAGAAGTGGGCGGGCAGTCGGCTCTGCGTCTCAGGGCATGGGGAGACCGACTCCTGATCTTCGTGCCGTGTGCGCTGTCAGTCGCGCCCTTGACGGGCGACGTCTCGTCGGAAGGGGAGGGAGAGGGGATGAGCCTGGAATTGCTCGGCGTCGGCCTGGCGGATTCCATCCCGTTCTCCATCGGGCCTGCCGACGCCATCACGGTCAGCGATGCGGCCTCCGGGGCGGGGAGAGGAGGTAAGGCCGCCCCCAGTAAGCCGAGCATGGCCACCGCGCCGCCTCCGAAGGTGATCGCGCTCCGGAGAATCCGCCGCAACCTCGGATCGGACTGTTGCTTGTCGTCTGGCACTTAAACTCCTCACTCGAACCATCGCAGTAGATGACTAGCCGACTGAAAGCCTGACAATCTGATGACCGAAAGGGGCCAGGGCCGCTCCCACCTGGGGGTGTCCTTGCCAGACCTTTATTGAGCTTCTGTTGAAAGGGGCACTCCTGACGGCCGCGTCAAGGCAGCCCGCGCCGACGGCCGGGTCGACTCTGGTGACCTGCCCTCAGCAGACCGGACCCGGGCCTCATGGACGGCGATGGCGCCGCCGAGACGGGTGGCGGTGAGCCGACGCTCTCGGACCTCGAGGGTTGAGGCCGCGAGCGTGGCAGTTCCATCGACCAGATCTGATGCACCGCCACCGCGATCAGCTGTGATCCGCTCGCTGGTTCTGCCTGCTGTGCTGTGATGACGATCTCGTGACCGTCGAGCTCCGCCGCATCGCGGGCCGTCCCTCCCGCGTCCGGCCCCGGCGATACATCCGCAGGCTGCGCGTCTGGTTTTCTCCGCTCTCCATGTCCACGCGCACTCGCCTGATCCCGCGCCGCACGACGGCCTTGGGCCGAGTAGGTCACCATGGCCGTCGTGTGGGCTGCGGGCATTGCCCGCACCAGCCTGCCGGTGGCAAGCCGCCGGACGATCAGAAGGACGTCTGCGGGCGCGTGGAACCTCGCCCGGCGGGCGTGAACCAGGCCACCACGCCGCCCGGACACCGAAAGCCGCTGACGGCTCCGGCCGTGGTCGTTTTGAATTCGATGCCGAGCGTGACGGCCTTGGAGGCGGGATCACGTTGGACGGCCGGGACCGCCGCGTTGTTCAAGAGTTATTCGCAGGGGTGAACACGACATCCACCCAGTAGTTGCTGGCCAGATAGGCGTCGGTTGGGAAGGAGTTCGTGGCGCCGTATTTGTATACGCCGTTTCCGCCTTCCGCGCCGTTCGCGGGCGCGAGGAGCGGGGCGTTCGTGTATTGCGTGGTGAAGTAGGGCCTTGTTACCGAATAGAAGCCGGATGTGCTGTGGTAGGAGGCGATGTAGGTGGTGTTGGCGGCGATGTTCACGGGTGTGGGGAAGTCCACCTGTTGCCACCCGGACGCGGTCTCGTTGGTGAAGGTCGCGCTCGCGAGCAGCTGGCCGTCGCCGGTCCACAGGCCTCCGACGTGCGTCCCGGTGTTCTGCGAACCCTTGTAGAAACGGACGCCGCTGACGGTCCCGGCTGTGGTCGCCTTGAATTTCACGCCGGCCGTACTGGCTTTGGGATCGAGGTAGGACCGGGTGGCCGGGACCGCTGAGTTGTCCCACAGGCTGGTCCGCACGGTCTGGACCAGTTCGGGCGAGCTGCTCGGGGCGAAATGGACGATGGCCTCACCGTCGGGGGTGTCGCCGCCGAGATAGACGGCGGTGATCGAATGCTGCCCGGCGGCCAGGCTCGAGGTCGTGAAGGTGGCGGGGCCCGAGTTGTCGTGCCAGCCCGAGCCGATGACGGTCGAGCCATCCTTGAAGACCACCTCGCCCTGGGGGACGAGCGAGCCCGTGACCGGGCTCACCACGGCGGTGAAGGTGACCGGTTGCCCCTGTTGGGAGGGGTTGGCCGACGTGGTCAGGGTTGTCGTGGTCGGCGGGTTGTTCGGCACGCTGATACGGGTTGCCGGTGGGTCACTGGCGCCTTGGAGCGTGACTGTGTTGTTGAGCGCGAAGGCGCGGCCGTAGATGGTGGCGCCGGGGCTCACCGTCACCGATGTCAGCGCCAGAACGTTTCCCCGGAAGGTGGAGAACGTTCCAAGCGTCGCGGAGCCGCTGACTCGCCAGAAGACATTGTCCTCTTGGGCGCCGTTCACAAGGTTGATGTTGCTGACGTTTGCCGCGGAGAGGGTGGACGCGTTGAAGATGAAGACCGCGTCCGGATCATCGTCGGCATCGAGTGTGAGCGTCCCGGTTATTCCGAAGGTGCCGTCGGCGGAGTTGTAGACGCCCGGAGTTTTGGTCGTGCCGCCGAGCTCTGTCGGTACGGTGACGACAGGTGTCCGCCCGGCGATGTCGTTGTAGGCGGCGACCAGGTCGGCTTTGGCGCCGGACGCCGTAGCGTCGCCCGCGTGGATGGCTCCGCTCACCGTGCCGGGTGGGAATCCGGTCACCGAGATGCCCGGACTCACTCCGAGGTCTCCGGTGATCGCCGTGAGATTCGTATTCGTCACGGCGCTCCCGGCCAGAACGCCGAAGGGCGCGGCGTCGCCGAGACTCACCGGTGCCTGATCCGCGTTCGCGCTGTGTGGCGTTCCGACGATCACGCCCATCGACAGGACGGTTGTCAGCAGTACTACAGGCCAAGAGCGACCGACGCTCCGCCGGAGAAAGCCGCGGTGACCGGTTTCACGCTTCAGCTGTGCCGGCGAAGTCGTACCGGCCGGTTGCTCGGGTGGGCTGTAATGGGGTTTGGACATGGGAGTCAACTCTCCGGTGATCTCAGGTGTCGGACCTTGCGTGCAGTCCGTACATTAAGGATCAACCTCGCGATCCCTGCTTACTTCTGCCCGGTCGGTCGCTGTTTTTAATAAAAATTAAAGATACCGGCGGCGAGAAACGCCGACCTGGCATCTTGGTTTCCGTTGAAGGCGCCGCGACTCATGAGGGCGGACAAGGCTTTGACGATGTCGTTACGTGTCCGCAGTGAATCGCGGGTCGAATTCCAGCAACGCTTGTTTAAAGCAGGATTCGCCTGCAGATATCTTCCGTGGCCAGTGTCCTGAGTGGGTTCGCCGTCCAGCCTCAGGATTTTTTGGCGGATTACAGTGTCTTTGATTGTTTTCATGAGAGAATCCGCTTGGGATGACCGCCTGCCCGGCCAGGGCGCTCAAGGTGATCAGGGGGCGCACTCTCGCGGGGATTCCAGTGTTCCGCAGGCTGTCGCCGATGCGGCGACCGCCGTGTTCCTGCGAGGAATCAATGGGTTCTCCCTGCGGCAAAAATCGGATTTTCGAGTCACCGCATTGCATGGCGGCGCAAACGAGAGATGCCCATTCATGAAGTGGTGATGCTTGATCGAAGTTACGATTGGGGCAAACAAACGACACGCCGAGATAAAAGGTGTCCGTTTGGTCGGTATCTTTCGTGATCTCAACTCATTTAGTGAACGCGCGCCATTGTGCCGTTATCCGGTCACCGCGGGAGGCGAGGTCCAGGCACAGGCGCATGCCGTGGTTCCGGAGTGCCCGGCTGATGAGACATCGGATATGGCGGTGCGGGTCACGAGTCGCCTGCAGGGCAAGACGTCATGAGGCCCCGCGAACAGGTGATCGTCAATGGCGCCTGTTCCTGCGGAGCCTCGTTGTCGTTGACTCTGCCGTGTCCGTCGGCCAGTGGGCGGTCGGCGCACCGGAACGGGTGCCGACGGCTCTGGGGTACGGCAAGGCGGCTGGTGGTGCCGTCGGAGTCGGCGGGCGCTGTCCCGTTCGGCATCCCCGATCTCACGATCCGAGAACGCCGGAGTCGGGAAAAGGTGCTGATCTATGTCGTCCCGGGGTCGAGCACCTGCTGATTCACCACGGGTGATTCGCTCGGGGCGAAGTCGACCCAGGCCTCGCCGACGGAGGTGCCACCGGCCACGTAGACAGCCGTGATGGGGTGCACGCCCTTGGTGAGTTCCGCGGTCGTGAACGTCGCGACGCCGAGGTCGTCGAGCATGGCCGAGCCGATGACGACGGAGCCGTCCTTGAAGAGCACTGTGTTGGTGGGGCTGACCCCATGGAAGTCCCCGCTGACCTCGGCGACGAAGGTGACCGGATCCCCCAGTCGAGACGGGTTCAACGACGAGGTGAGGGACGTGTCGGTCTCTGGGGCGTCCGGCAGCATGATCTGGGTGGCCGGCAGGATGGTCGTGCCGTTCAAGGTGACCACGTTGTTCAGCGCCATGGCACGGCCGTGCATCGCCGCGCCCGTCATCACCTTGACATCGTTCAGGGCCAGGACGGTCCCCCGAAAGGTGGAGTATTCCCCCAGGGTCGCCGAATCGCCGACCTGCCAGATGATGTTGTCCTCCTGGGCGCCGTTCGTGAGGTCGATGTTGCTGGTCTTTGCCGTGTTGAGCGCGGAATCGGCTTGGAAGATGAAGGTCGCGTCCGGGTCGCCCTGAGCGTCGAGTGTGAGCGTCCCGGCTAGCTCGAAGACGCCTCCGGGAGTGTCGTAGACACCCGGCGTGATGGTCGCCCCTTCTCCAAGGTTCGGCGGGATGGTGGCGGTGGGCGTTCGCCCGGCCGCGTCGTTGTAGGCGGCGACCGCGTCGGCCTTTTTCTGCTGCGCCGCTGCGTCGTTCTTGTGCACCTCTCCGCGCACTATCCCCGGTGGGAAGCCGGTCATCGTGATGCCCGGGCTCAAGGCGACCGTACCGATGATCGTGGTGAGATCCGTGCTTGTGACCGCGTTGCCGGCCATGACCGCGCAGTCCTCGGCCTGCCCGAGGGTCACCGGCTGTATGTCTGCGTTCGCGCTGGGTGGCATCACAAGGGGTGCGCCCAATGTGAGGACGGCTGCGAGAGCCGCTTCCAGGTAGGGGCTGAGGCCATTCCGACGGAGAGCGCGAGGGCGATCACTATTTATCATAAAATTGTCCCTTTGTCTGGTAATTTGAAATCGATGTGCACCTGAGAAATCGACCTTACTGTTGTCGTTCTCGCCATCCTGAATCGACATGCGGCGGACCCGCGAAATGCGGAGGCGACACGCCCAGGGGCCCAAATCAATGTTGTGAGAACACTCGGCTCCTACAGTCAGGTCATATATCACTTGAAGTGACGGGGGTCCTGACATGGGAGAGAAGCTGGTCGTTGTCGGCCAGGGTTACGTCGGCCTGCCTCTGGCGATGCGGGCGGTCGACGCGGGGTTCGACGTCGTGGGGATCGACCTGGACGAGTGGCGGGTCAAACGGCTCAACGCCGCCGAGTCCTATGTCGAGGACGTCGGCGACGAGACGCTGGCCGCTGCCCACCGGTCGGGGCGCTATCTGGCCAGCGCCGACTACGCCGACGCCGAGGGGTTCGACGTCTGCGTGATAACCGTGCCGACGCCGCTGCGCGAAGGCGTTCCCGACCTGCGCCACATCGGCGCGGCGGGGGAGTCGCTCGCCCCGCTGCTGCGGCCGGGCGCCACGGTGGTGCTGGAGTCCACCACCTATCCGGGGACCACCGAGGAATATCTGCTGCCGCTGCTGGAGGACGGCTCCGGGCTGTGCGCGCCGCGCGATTTCCACCTCGGCTACAGCCCCGAGCGGATCGACCCGGGCAACGCGCGCTGGCGCCTGGAGAACACGCCGAAGGTGGTCTCCGGGATCGACGGGGCGTCCCTGGAGAGGGTCAGGGCGTTCTACGCGAGGATCGTGGGCGAGGTGGTCCCGGTCTCCTCGCCACAGGTGGCCGAGCTGTGCAAGCTCCTGGAGAACACCTTCAGGCATGTCAACATCGCCCTGGTGAACGAGCTGTCGATCTTCGCGCAGCAGCTCGGCATCGACGTCTGGGAGGCCATCGACGCCGCCTCGACCAAACCGTTCGGCTACCTGCGCTTCACTCCGGGGCCCGGGGTCGGCGGGCACTGCCTGCCGATCGACCCCTCGTACCTGTCCTGGAAGGTCAAGCGCAGCCTGGGACACAACTTCCGGTTCGTGGAGCTGGCCAACGACATCAACGACCACATGCCGGAGCATGTCGTGCACCGGGTCGGCCTCGCACTGAACCGGCTGCGCAAGCCGGTCAACGGCAGCCGGGTGCTCGCGCTCGGCCTCGCGTACAAGAAGAACGCCGGAGACTGCCGCGAGTCGCCCGCGATCGACGTGGTCAGGGGCCTGCGCAAGCTGGGCGCGGACGTGCGGGCCGCGGACCCGCATGTGGACTGCTTCCTGCTGCCGGAGGGCGTCGAGGTCGTCGCCTTCTCGGAGCGGGAGCTGGCGGCGGCGGACGTGGTGCTGGTCCTCACCGACCACGACCGCTTCGACTACGAGCTCGTCCAGCGGGCGAGCGGCTTCGTCCTCGACACCCGCAACCGCTGCCGCGGGCCCAACGTCGAGAGGTTGTGACCACCGTGCCCCACCATGCCCCACTGTGCCCCGCCGCGCGTCTCCCATGGGGCGGCGCGTCGGTGGCGCGGGGAATCCCGGCCCCGAGGGGCCGGGAGAAGGGCGACGACGGTGGCCCCGCCGGTGCTCCGCGAGGGCTAGGACTTCATGACGCGGGCGATCAACTCCTCGACCTGGCCATTGAGCTTGGCCCCCCGGGGCCACCCGGCGTAGTGGGTGAGGAAGATGACGATCTCGCGCAGCTCGTCGGGGGTGAGGTCACCGGTCCTCAGCGCCGCGTCCAGCTGGAGCCCGACGACATCGTCCATGCCCTGCCCGACGAGCAGGCCGACCAGCAGCAGCCGCCGGTCGCGGGTCGAGATCCCCTCCCTGGACCACACCTCGGCGAACAGGTGCTCGACGGTCATCCCGAAGAAGTCGCCAGGACCGTCCCCGACGTGATCCCAGCCGTAGACCTGTTTCATGATCTCCAATCCGCGCCTCCGGCGGTCAGGAGTGTCATTCGTGTGATCGCTCATGGGGCACTCCGAGTCCGTCGGCCAGCCGTTCGAGGGCGAGGGCGGCCAGGGGGGTCTCCACCCCTCTGGCCTGTGCCAGTTCCAGTGCGAGGGTAAGATCTTTCTCCCCCAGAGTCCTAACATGTAGCAATATGTCGTACCAGGGATCGTCCGGCGTTACAGGTCCCGTCGTCTTCCTCAGCATGATCGCCCCCGGGCCGCCGGTGATCGCGTCCGAGTGCTTGACGGCCCGCGCCAGTGCCTTCAGCGAGATCCCGCACGACTCGGCCAGCCGCTGCGCCTCCGCCGCCGCGGCGAACGACGCGAAGTGCAGCAGGTTGCGCGCCAGCTTCGCCCTGGTGCCGGCCCCGGCGGGGCCGACGTGCAGCACCAGCTCCGCCCAGCGCCCGAACGGCTCCTCGCACCGCTCGGCCGCCTCCTCGGAGCCGCCCACGAACACCGCCAGTCTGCCCTGGTGGGCGCCCATGAAGCCGCCGCTCACCGGGGCGTCCACCACGTGCACGCCGTACGGCTCGGCTTCGGCCGCCAGTTCCTCGGCGGTGGACGGGGCGATCGTCGAGTGGACGGCGACCACCGTGCCCGCCCTCGCGGCCGGCAGTCCGGCACGCACGACCTGGCGTACCTGCTCGTCGTCGAGGACCATCACCTCGATCAGATCGGCCTCGGCCATGATCTCCAGCGGGTCCGGTACGGCCCGCGCGCCCTTCTCCACCACCGGCGCGCACGCCTCGGCCCTGATGTCGTGCACCAGCAGCCCTCCGGGCCAGTCGGCCAGGTGCGTGGCCATCGGCGCGCCCATCTGCCCCAGCCCGATGAATCCGAGTCTCAATGGAGAACCCCCTTGTTGATTCGAAGGTCACTCGATCGGGGTTGCGCCCATGTCGCGCCGCTCATGACCGGATCACCTGCCCGCCGTCCACGTTGAAGATCTGCCCGGTGATCCAGCCCGCCTCGTCCGACAGCAGGAACAGGCACATCCCCGTCAGGTCCTCGGGCCGGCCGAGCCGCTTGAGCGCCAGGTCGTCGACCATCCGCTTGCGGTAGCCCTCGGGGACCACCGCCCGGGTGGCCTCGGTGTCGGTGGGGCCGGGGGCTATCGCGTTGACCCGGATGCCCATGCCGCCGAGTTCGTGGGCGAGCTGCTGGGTCAGGCCGTTGATCCCGACCTTGGCCAGGCCGTAGAACCCGGAGTAGACCCACGCGGCGGTCGACGACTGGTTGACGATCGAGGCGCCCTCGCCCATCAGCGGATAGCAGGCGCGCACGCAGTTCAGCGCCCCGTCCAGGTTCACCGCCATGAACCTCCGGTAGTAGTCCCAGTCCACGGTGATCAGGAAGTCCAGCCTCATCCCGCCGTAGATCGCGGCATTGTTGACCAGGTAGTCGAGCCTGCCGAAACTCTCCCTGGCCACCGAGGCCATCGCCCTCGCCGACTCGGGGTCGGCCACGTCGGTTCTGACGAACACCCCGCCGACGTCCTCGGCCACCCGCTCGCCCGGCTCGGTCTCCAGATCGGCCACCACCACCTTCGCGCCCTCGGCCGCCAGGGCGCGGACGTAGGCCTCGCCGATTCCTCGCGCGCCGCCGGTGACGATCGCCACCCTGTTCTCGAAACGCATCACTGACCTCCGTGAGGGGTGGCGACGACCTTGCTCTCCAGGTACTCCTCGAAGCCGAGCACGCCCATCTCCCGGCCGACCCCCGACTGCTTGTAACCGCCGAACGGCACGTCCCCGCCGTACCACTGCCCGCCGTTGACGCCGACCGTTCCGGTCCGCAGCCGCCTGGCCACCGCCAGCGCGCGCTCCTCGTCGCCCCCGTGCACCGCGCCCGACAGCCCGTACGGCGAGTCGTTGGCGATCCGCACCGCGTCGTCGTCCCCGTCGTGCGGCACGGCCACCAGTACCGGGCCGAAGATCTCCTCCTGGGCGACCCTCGCTGAGTTCGGCACCCCGACGACGAGGGTCGGCTCGATCCAGAAACCCCTGTCCCGCTCCGGTGGCCGCCCGCCGCCACAGGCGAACGCGCCGCCCTCGTCCACGGCCAGCCGCAGGTAGGACTCCACCCGGTCCCGCTGCGCGGCCGAGATCACCGGTCCGCAGACGGTCCCGGGGTCGGCGGGGTCGCCCACCCCCAGCTTGCCCAGCGTCCTGGCCGCGGCGTGCACACCCTCGTCGAACCGCGCCCGGGGCAGCAGCAGCCGGGTCGTGATCGCGCACCCCTGTCCGGCATGGGTGGCCACCGCGAAGGCCGCCATCGCCGCGGCCGAACCGATGTCCGCGTCCTCCAGCACGATGTAGGCGGACTTGCCACCCAGCTCCAGGAAGACCCGCTTCACGGTCGCCGCCGCCGAGGCCATCACCGAGCGGCCCGTCGCGGTGGAACCGGTGAACGAGACCAGGTCCACCCGCGGGTCGGCGACCAGCTGGGCGCCGAGCGCGTGCGAGGAGGAGGTGACGACGCCCAGCACGCCCGGCGGGAAGTCCGTCTCCTGCTGGACGATCCGCGCCATGAACTCGGCCACCAGGGGAGTGTCGGGGGCGGGTTTGAGCACCACGGTGTTGCCCGCCGCCAGCGCCGGGCCCAGCTTGGCCAGGTTGATCTGGTGCGGGAAGTTCCACGGGGTGATCGCGCCGACCACTCCGGCGGGCTCGCGCAGCAGGGTACGCCGCGACGTCATGCCCATCGGCGCGCCCACCCCCAGGTCCCGCGACCACTCATAGGACTCGGCGAGGTCGGCGAACCAGCCCAGATCCGCCACCGGAGCGTCCAGCTGGGGGCCGTACGTCAGGAAGACCGGGCAACCTGCCTCCGCCACCGTCAGCTCCCGCAGCTCGGAGGCGTGCGCGACGAGCCCGTCCCGCAGCTGGCGCAGGCAGCGGGCACGCAGCCGCGGGTCGGCGGACCACGCCCCGGCGTCGAACGCCTCCCGCGCCGCGCCGATCGCCGCGTCCATGTCGGCGGGTGTCCCGTCGCGGGCCTCGCCGACCACCTCCTCGGTGGCGGGGTTGACGCTCGCGAACCGGCCGCTCATCGCCGCCCCCTTACGGCCGGAGCCCGCTCCGGCACGCGCCCGGAGGGCGGCGCGGCCCGTTCCGGAACCCGGCGCGGCGCGCGGCCGGGCCGGCGGCTCACGGGCGGTCCCAGAGAGCGACGGGAGCACCGCCCAGCCGGTACCAGCCGTCGGGTCTGCCGCCGGCGCGCTCCATCCGGCGCTTCATGCCGTCGGTCAGCACGCCCGCCTGGATCATCTCCACGAACAGCGCGGTGGCGTTGCCGAAGTCGAACCAGTCGCGCTGCCACGACCACTTCATCTCACCGGCGTACCTGAACCACGAACCGCCGATCCCGGCCACCTCGTACGGCGTGCCGTCGGGGCGCGTCGCCTCGGCGACCTGCTTCCAGAAGCCGACCACCTCGCCGGCGACCTCGTCGACGAGGACCTTCTGGTACGGGTACCGCCAGCCGTCCAGACCGCCCATCTCCTGGCCGAGCGCGATGTCGCGGATCTCCTGCCGGCCCACGGCCATGAACTCCAGTTCGGGTCCGAGGTTCCAGCCGTAGGTGGCGTCCTCGGTGTAGAGGGAGGCCAGCGGCCTCCAGTCGCCGAGACGTTCGCACTCCCGGTTGGACGACAGCCACAGCCGGACCATCTCGTCCAGCTCTTCGCGGGGATACATCAGTCCTCCAGTCGCAGGGCCCGGGTCGGGCAGTTCCGCACGGCTTCGCGCACCGCGTCGAGCAGGGTGTCGGGCAGAGAGTCGGGCAGGGCGTCTCGCCGAATCTCCACCACGCCGCGTCTGGGCACGGAGAAGACCTCCGGGGCGGCGAACTCGCACTCGGCGTGCCCCTGGCACAGGTCGGGATCCAGGACGACCCTCATCGGGCCCGCCTGCGGTAGCGGACCGCGCAGGGCCGCCGGAGCTGGACGACCATCTTGCTGTGGTCGTTCTCGTAGCTGTCCAACGGCTGGGCGGGGGCGAACTCCCAGTCCCGCAGCAGCACCGAGAAGATCGCCTTCAGCTGGACCATCGCGAACTGGGCTCCCACACAGCGATGCCTGCCGGCCCCGAACGGGATCCACGTCCACCGGTTGACCAGGTCCTCCTGGCGCGGCTCCGCGTAGCGCCCAGGCTGGAACTCGTCCGGCGCGGGGAAGTCGCCGGGCAGCCGGTTGGAGATCGCGGGGGAGGCGGCCACCAGATCACCGGGCTCGATGTCGTACCCGCACACCCGCTGCGGTGTCTTGGCCACCCGCATGAGCAGGATCAGCGGCGGGTGCAGCCGCAACGCCTCCTTGATCGCCGACTCCAGCACCGGGATCTCGCGCAGCGCCTGGAAGCTCACCGCGGAGCCGTCGGCGTACAGCGCGTCCAGCTCCCCGGTGACCTCCGCCAGCACCGCCGGGTTGCGCAGCAGTTCGATGAGCGTCCAGGCGGCGGTGCCGGAGGTGGTGTGGTGCCCGGCGAACATCATCGAGATGAACATCCCGGTGACCTCGTCGGCGCCGAAGCGCGGCGTGCCGTCCTCGTTCCTGACCGAGAGCAGCACGTCCAGCAGGTCGCGGTCCTCCCGCGCCGCGGGACCGCGCGAGTCCATGATCTCCTGGACCAGCGCCACGAGCCTCACCCTGGCCTCGTCGCGGCGGCGGAACGACTCGATGTCGGCGTACGGGTCCACGAACGCGATCGGGTCGGTGCCGCGCTCAAGATCGTGGTAGAGGCGTGCGAACCGCACGTCGAGCTGCTCGCGGAACCTCCGGCCGATCAGACACGAGGAGGAGGTGTAGATCGTCAGCTCGGCGAACCAGTCGAGCAGGTCGATCTCGCCCTCGTCGCCCCAGAGCGCGACCAGCTCCCTGACCTCCCGCTCGATGGTCTCGGCGTGCCCGCGCATCATGGTGGCCCGCAATGCCTGGTTGTGCAGCATCTCCTTGCGCCGCTCGGGCGGGGCGTCGAACACCACGCCCTCCCCGAAGATCGGTTTCATGAACGGGTACGCCTCGGCCTGGTCGAGGTCCTCCTCCGTGGAGCGGAAGAAGAACTCGTTGGCCTCCGCGCCGGACAGCAGCACGACGGGCCGCCCCGCCAGCGCGAACGTGCCGACGTCCCCGCACTCCTCCCGCACCCGCCGCATCAGCGCGATCGGATCGGTGCGCAACTCCTCCAGGTGCTCACTTCCCGACACCGCCGGAGGTCTGGTAATCATCTCTCTCCTTCGCGCAGGGGGGCTTCGGGTTCTATTTCGAGGAGGGTTATGTGGGCGCCGCGGGGCATGGAGACGACGGCGAGGACGGCCGCGGCCACGTCGCGGGGTTTGAGGAAGCGGTCGTGTCTGGCCAGCCCGAACCTCGTCCAGTCGTCCAGGACCGGTTGCAGGACCTCCACGGGCCAGGTGGATCCCATGCCGGAGAGCGTCGGGCCGGGGCGCAGGATCGAGGCGCGTACCCCGGTGCCTTCCAGTTCCATCTGCATCGCCCTGGCCAGTCCCTCCAGCCCGTTCTTGGCGGCGACGTAGGCGCCCATCCGGGGGCGCGGCAGGCGTACGACGTCGGAGGTGACGAACACGATGTCACCGCGGCCCCTGGCCGCCATCGCGGGGACCACCGCGGACACGAACCGCTGGGTGCCGACGAGGTTGAGCTGGAGTTGAACCTCGAAGGAGGGGGTGGAGGTCTGGTAGGAGTTCTCCGGCGTCACCTCTCCGGCGCAGGTGACCACCACCTCTATTTCACCTAACGCTTGCTCGGCTCCGGAGACAAAAAAAGAGACGGACTCGTCCGAGGTCACATCCAGCGGCAGCGCCACCGCCTCCCCGCCCCCGGCCCGGATCTTCGCCGCCAGTTCCTCGCAGATCGCCGTCCGGCGCGCTCCCAGCGCCACCGGATACCCGGCCTCCGCCAGTCCCACGGCCACGGCCGCGCCGATGCCCGACGAGGCCCCGGTGACCAGGACCGGCCTGCGCTCGGGATGCGGGGGAATTCTCGGCATGGGAAACCTCCATGGTCAGCGGCTCGCGTACGGCTCGGTCATCGGGGGCGGTGGGGACTCGGATGGTCCGGACGCCGGTCGGGCGACACGGTGAGGGGCGTTCGGGAACCCCGGCCGGCGGGCGGCGCTCCGGATACCTCGGTGGCGGTTCATCGGCGTGTCACGCTCATCGGCAGGTGGGCGAAGCCGCGGACGTTGGCGGAGTGCACCCGTTCCGCCGAGGCCAGGTCGATCTCGTAGCCGGTGATCTGCCGGGCCAGCTCGCCGAGCACCACCCGCGCCTCCAGCCGGGCCAGTGAGGCGCCCAGGCAGAAGTGGCCGCCGCGGCCGAAGCTGATCAGTTCGCTGGTGTCCCGGTCGAGGTCGTAGCGGTCCGGGTCGGGGAACACCCGTCCGTCGCGGTTGGCCGAGCCGACCAAAAGCAGCAGCCGGGAACCGGCCGGCAGTCGCGTACCGTACATCTCCACCTCGCCGGTGACGCGCCTGGCGAGCATCTGCGAGGAGGTGTCATAGCGAAGGGTCTCCTCCACCCACGGCCCGATCGCCCCGCCCAGCGCCTTGGCACCCTCCGCCGGGTTCAGGTACGCCCAGTACAGGGCGTTGGCGAGCAGCTTCGTCGTGGTCTCGTTGCCCGCGACCACCATCAGGAACAGGAACGCGATGATCTCCTCGTCGGTCAGCCGGTCACCGTCGATCTCCGCGTCCAGCAGGGCGCTGGTCAGGTCCTCGGTCCGGTGCGCGCGGCGTCGCGCGAGCATGTCGGAGTAGTAGACGACCAGATCCAGCGAGGCGGCCATGCCCTCCTGCGGCACGTCCTGCAGGCCGTCGTCGCGGTGCACCACCACGTCGGCCAGCCGTCGCAGCTCCTGCCGGTCGGACTCGGGTACCCCCATCAGCTCGGAGATCACGTCCATCGGCACCCGTCCCGCGACGGCGGTGACCCAGTCGAACCGTCCGGACTCCAGTGCCGGCTCCAGGTACAGCCGGGTGATCTCCCTGATCCTCGGCTCCAGGGCGGCCACCCGGCGCGGGGTGAACCCCCGCGAGACCAGCGCCCGCATCCTGGAGTGCCGGGGCGGGTCCATGGCCAGGAAGGACATCGTCCGGTGCGCCTTCGGCCCCCACGCGGTGGGCTCCAGCGACACTCCGTACCCGTTGGAGTAGGTCGCGGTGTCCCTGAAAGCGGCGCTCACGGCACCGTGCCGGGACAGCGCCCAGAAGTCCAGCTCCTCGTTGCGGTAGAGCGGCGCCTCCTCCCTGAGCCTGGCGTAGATCGGATACGGATCCTCATGAACCACGTAGTCATAGGGGCTGTACACGAGCTGTGTCGATGGCGACGCTAACGCGTCGCGGTTCGGCCGCTGGGACCCGGGTCCTTCCCTCGTCGAGCGGGGTCGTTCGTTCCTCACGACCCCGCCCTCCTCGGTCCAGTCCCCGGCGCGGCCTCACGGGTTGCCGGCGACGCTAACGCGTCGCGGTTCGGCCGCTGGGACCCGGGTCCTTCCCTCGTCGAGCGGGGTCGTTCGTTCCTCACGACCCCGCCCTCCTCGGTCCAGTCCCCGGCGCGGCCTCACGGGTTGCCGGCGACGCTAACGCGTCGCGGTTCGGCCGCTGGGACCCGGGTCCTTCCCTCGTCGAGCGGGGTCGTTCGTTCCTCACGACCCCGCCCTCCTCGGTCCAGTCCCCGGCGCGGCCTCACGGGCCACTCCCTCGGGGCGGTTCGTCTGGCTCGTTCCTGGCAGGGGTAGCCGGCGCGGCCTCATGGGCACTCCTCGGTACGGGGGAAGATGGTTCTGGCGGTGGTGGCGAGGAGGTTGGGGAGGTCGCGGTAGGAGAGGTGGCCCATCCCCGCCTGGACCAGCGCGCCGTAGAAGGCCAGTTCGAAGGCCTGCAGGGCGGCGGGCGAGGCGTCGGTGGCGCCGGAGATCCGCTCGTGGACACGGAGCCCGATGCGGGCACGCAGCCGAAGGACATTGGGCTCGTCGGCGAGCATCGCGGTGGTGCACGCGGCCGAGAGCGCCGGGTCGTCGGCGACCAGCAGCGCCACCGCGCTCAGCGCCTCGGCGGCCCGGTCGGCGGGGGAGCCGCCGGGGAGCGGGTCCGGTTCCGGCAGGTCGCGCAGCCGCCGCCAGAACACCTCCGCCAGCAGGTGGTTCTTGGAGGCGAAGTAGGTGTAGGCGGTGGCGGGCGCGACCCCGGCCCGTTTGGCGACCCCGCGCACCGTCAACCCCTCGTACCGGTGCTCGGCGACCTCCTCGACCGCCGCCTCGGTGAGCCTGCGCACGGTCTCGGCCTGCCGGCCCGACAGCCGGGCCCGGGGCGCCTCGGTGGTCCTGGGCATTGTCGCTCCTCAAACTGGACACCTGTCCAGAAGCTAGCCCACGCCCCGTCACTTGCCTAGTCCCAAACTCCCGGAGGAACCGGCCGTCTCCGAACCTTCTCGCCCCGCGGGACCGGTACGAGGCACGGGTGCCAGAGCCCGCCACAATGGGAGCGGCTCCACTCGTGGCATGAGAGCCGTGGAATCCTGAAAAGTCAGGAAAGGGGAAGCGGATGGGATGCGTGCTTGTCACCGGGGCCTCGCGGGGGCTCGGTGCCGCCATCGCCGTGCGGCTCGCCGAGGACGGCTGGACCGTCGGCGTCAACTACGCCCACGACACCGCGGGTGCCACGGCCGTCGTCGAACGTATCTCCGCGGCCGGAGGCCGGGCGTTCCTGGCCCGTTTCGACGTGACGGACGAGGAGTCGGTACGGCGGGGGATCGCGGAGGTGACCGAGAAGGCGGGGCGGGTCGAGGTCGTGGTCAACAACGCGACCGGACCCCAGCCGCTGGTGCCCCTCGCCGAGCAGACCTGGGAGCATCACCTCGACCAGCTCCGGTTCTTCGTCAAGGCGCCGCTGCTGATCCTGCGGGCCGTGCTGCCCGCGATGCGCGAGGCCGGTTCGGGCCGGATCGTCAACGTGGGCAGCGAGGTCGTCGACCTGGGCAACGTTGAGATGGGGCACTACGTCGCGGCCAAGGCGGCGATGCACGGCCTGACCCGTTCCTGGGCCAACGAGCTCGGGCGGTACGGCATCACCGTCAACACCGTCGAGCCCGGCTGGATACCGGTGGAGCGCCACGAGGGAATGGACGTCGAGGAGTACCGTGCGGGCCTGCCGCTGGGCCGGATGGGAGTGCCCGCCGAGGTGGCCGACGCGATCGCCTTCCTGGCCTCGCCCGGCGGCCGTTTCATCACCGGCCAGCGCCTGGCGGTCAACGGCGGCAACACCATGTCCTGAGACCCGCGGGGCACCGCCTCGCCGGCTGGTCGGCCTTATCCCGTCGTCGTTCTCACGGCATGTACCGTGCCGCCGATGGTGGACCGGGGCGTCCGATGACACGGCGTCATCGTGGTGCTTCGATTCCGGTCCTGGGCTGACGGCCCTCGGCGGTGGAGTCCGGTTGGGCGAGAACCGCGCTTGCGACGGTGAGGTCCTGCCAGGACATGCCGACACTCTTGAACACGACCCGACGGCCGACGGCGAGGGAGACGGTACCGGTGACGACGGCCTTCATCGGGATCAGGTCGCCGGTCTCGATGGCACCCTCGCTCTGGGCGAGGATCACGTCGCCCGCTTCGCGCAGGGCGGTGTCGATGTCCTCGACGATCACCGATGCCGTCGCGAGGAGGGCACTGTCGAGTTCGCGTGCGTCCGGTTCGTGTGAGCCGATGGCGATCACGATCGCTTCGGGCGAGACGGCATCTGCGGGGAACAGCGGCGCGCGTGCGCTTGTCGCGCAGATGACGACGTGCGCGGTGGCCAACGCCGCCCTGACGTCCTCGCTGCCGGCGCGGATCATGTCGCCCCGTTCACGGACCGCTGCCGTCGCCTGTTCCGGCCGACGCACGACGAACGTCACCGTGGCGACAGGAGCGTCGACGACGGCGGCGAGGGTGTCCACATGTGCGACCGCCTGGGGTCCACCGCCGAAGACGACCACTCGCAACGGTTCACGGATGCGGCTGAGGGCGGGGCGCACCGCTGCTACGGAGACGGCGGGCGTGCGAAGGGTCGTCAGCGCGGTGCCGTCGAGGATGGCCTGCAACGTCAGCGTCGCCGCGTCGAACAGGAGGTAGCAGGCCTGGATGCGCGGAAGTCCCGACGCCGGGTTCTCCGGTGCGACGGTGGCGACCTTCACTCCCGCGTGCCCGCCGACTTCCGAGGGCATGAGGAGGAAGTGGCCGTGACCGGTGTGGGCCGTGGTCCGCGCGGTGTCGGATGCGGGGTCGAACCCGGCGGTGAGCGCAGCCGTGATCGCTTCTACGGCGTCGGCGGGAGTCAGGGCCGCGGTGACTGCCGCGGTGTCGAGATAGCGCACGCCGTTCATCGAAACACGAACCCCGGAACGAGAGGATCGCGGGGGTCGACCTCGAACGTGGAGGTCGAGATCCGGTATGCATCACCGCTGGTCGTCCGTGCTCTGTCGGGTGCGCGTGCGCCTTTGCGTGAAAGCGTGAGCCGGCGATCGAGTCGTGCACGAGGTGCTGAACGTCACGAGCGCCGTATTTTGACGGGTCGTCGGCCGGGCCGGCTTGGGAAATGTCCGCCCAAATCTTGAGAGCGCTCTCAGAAGAGCAGGGTTTGGGTCGTCCGGCCAGCGGTGATGCGGTCGTATCGCGTTGTAAAAGGCCTGATAGGCGGGGTTTACAAGCCGCGAGCCCTGTATCGAACAGGTGTTCAGCTGAGAGAGCGCTCTCGCGAAACTATTGACTCGGCAGCGTCACAGCGTAAGGATCTGCGAAGTGCGGACTCGGGGGCCGCCACGACCGTCGCTGTGCCTGGAGAACGGACCTTCGATGATCAGACCCTTCGCCCGGCCGGGCGCCAACCGGAGCAGGCTCGCGGTGCTGGCGAGCCTCACAGTCCTGGCGGCCGGTGTCGCCGGGATCCCGAGCGCGGGCGCCGAGACCGCGACGGGCGGCCGGCAACCGGTGATCGGCAAACCGGCCCTGGACGCCCGAGGCTGTGCCCGTATCGAGAAGAAGCTGCCCACCCTCGCCGAGTGGCCCAAGGTCGACAGCGCCATCGATCAGAACCGGTCGGACGAGAAGCGGGTGGCGAAGATCCTCGCGGGCATGACGCTCGCCGAGAAGGTCGGCCAGATGACCCAGCCGGAGATCAGCGCGATCACTCCCGACGAGGTCAAGCAGTACTTCATCGGCTCGGTGCTCAACGGTGGCGGCGCGTGGCCCAACCGTGACAAGCACGCCGCGCCGAAGGCCTGGCTCGATCTCGCCGACGCCTACTGGAACGCCTCCGTCGCCACCCGGACGAAGATCCCCGTCATCTGGGGCATCGACGCCGTCCACGGCAACAACAATGTCTACGGCGCGACGGTCTTCCCGCACAACATCGGCCTGGGCGCCGCGCAGGACCCGTGCCTGGTGCGTGACATCGGGGCGGCGACCGCCAGGCAGATCCGCGCCACCGGCCAGGACTGGGCGTTCGCGCCCACCCTCGCCGTCCCCCTCGACGACAGGTGGGGCCGTACCTACGAGGGCTTCTCGGAGGACCCCCGGATCACCCGCGCGTACGGCTACGAGGCGGTCAGGGGACTGCAGGGCAAGCACCCGCGCGGCATCGGCTCCGACGGCGTCATCGCCACCGCGAAGCACTTCATCGGTGACGGCGGCACCATCAAGGGCGTGGACCAGGGCGTCAACCCCTCGTCCGAGGCCGAGATGATCAACGTGCACGGCCAGGGCTACTACAGCGCGCTCGCAGCCGGCGCCCAGAGCGTGATGGCGTCGTTCAACAGCTGGACCAACGCCGACCTCGGTATCAACGAGGGCAAGCTGCACGGCAGCAAGCGAGCCCTCACCGACATCCTCAAGCAGAAGATCGGCTTCGACGGCATCGTCGTCTCCGACTGGAACGGCATCGGCCAGGTCGCCGGCTGCACCAACGCGAGCTGCCCGCAGGCGATCAACGCGGGCATCGACGTGGTCATGGTGCCCAACGACTGGAAGGCGTTCATCGCCAACACGATCGCCCAGGTCCAGAGCGGCGAGATCCCGATGGCGCGCATCGACGACGCGGTGACCCGCATCCTGCGCGTGAAGCTGCGCACCAACGTGCTCGACGGGCCGAAGCCCTCCAAGCGGGCCTTCGCCGGTTCCAGCGACGCGCTGCAGGCGAGGAGGCTCGCCAGGGAGGCGGCGCGCAAGTCGCAGGTCCTGCTCAAGAACAACGGCAGGGTGCTGCCGCTGGCCGCGAACTCCAAGGTCCTCGTGGTCGGCAAGAGCGCCGACAGCCTGCAGAACCAGACCGGCGGCTGGACCCTCACCTGGCAGGGCACCGGTAACGTCAACGCCGACTTCCCCAACGGCACGACG
Source organism: Streptosporangium amethystogenes subsp. fukuiense (assembly GCF_042665875.1). Classification (NCBI taxonomy): domain Bacteria; kingdom Bacillati; phylum Actinomycetota; class Actinomycetes; order Streptosporangiales; family Streptosporangiaceae; genus Streptosporangium; species Streptosporangium amethystogenes. The sequence continues at coordinate 613,298 of NZ_JBHTEE010000001.1, forward strand.
ATCCTCGGCGGCCTGCGCGAGGCGCTCGGCGCGGCCAACGTCACCTTCAACGAGACCGGCGAGGGCGTCGACCCCTCGGCGTACGACGCGGTCATCGCGGTGATCGGCGAGACGCCGTACGCCGAGGGCGTCGGGGACCTCGCGCGGCGCTCGCTGGAGGCCGCCAAGATCTACCCCGCCGACCTCGCCGTGCTGGATCGGGTCAGCGGCAAGGGCGCGCCCGTCGTCACCGTCTACGTCAGCGGCCGGCCGCTCTGGGTCAACAAGGAGCTCAACCGCTCCGACGCCTTCGTCGCCGCATGGCTGCCGGGCACCGAGGGCGGCGGTGTCGCCGACGTGCTCGTCCGGGGCAGGTACCGCGACGGCTTCACCGGAAAGCTGCCCTACTCCTGGCCCAAGAGCGCCTGCCAGACGCCGCTCAACGCGGGCACCGAGGGCTATGACCCGCTCTTCCCGCTCGGCTACGGCCTGCGCAACGGCCAGAGCGGGGCGGTCGGCACGCTGGACGAGACCGCGCCCGAGTTCGGCTGTGGCGGGCAGGGCGGCGGCGGTGAGGCGAGCGAGGATCTGGAGATCTTCAACCGGACCGACATCGCGCCCTACAAGAGCTTCATCGGTTCGGCGGAGAACTGGGGCGGCACCGAGATCGGCGCCGACGGCCAGGCGTCGCACGCCGAGATCTCCGTGGTGCAGTCGGACGTCAACGTGCAGCAGGACGGCCTGAAGGCGACCTGGAGCGGCACGGGCCCGGCACAGATCTACCTGCAGGACCCGGCGGGCGGCTCCGACCTTCGGGGCTACCTCAACTCCGATGCGGCTCTGGTCTTCGACACCATCGTCCACCAGGCCCCGGCCGCGAGGACCGTGCTCAGCGTGCACTGCGTCTATCCGTGCCTCTCAGAGGTGGTGGCGACCTCCCTCTTCCAGGGACTTCCGGCCGGGAGCAAGTCGACGGTCAAGATTCCCATCGCCTGCTTCGCCGCGGGAGGCCTCGACCTTGAGGTGGTCAACACCCCGTTCCTCGTCTACACCGACGGAGCGTTCTCCGCCTCGTTCGCCAACATCCGCTGGGTGCCGAAGGCGGCCAACGACCCCGACGCCAAAAAGTGTGAGGACCTGACCTAGGGCTCTTCGCGCACGAGAGATCCGAGGGACGGGACTCGGTGGTCCGGCCACCGAGACCTGTCCCTCGCGTCTCCGGTCCCGGGCAGGTGGGTCAGTCCGTGGGCAGCAGGGTTCCGAGCGGCCCGAGGTCGAGGTTGAGGTCGGAGGGGGAGAGTCCGAAGCGCTCGCACAGTTCGGTCATCGCCTCCTCCAGACGCATGAGCGTCAGTCCCAGCACCTCGACCTGCTCGTCCGACAGGTCACCCCGGTCCATCCGGCGCACGCACTGGCGTTCCACCAGTTGCCGGATGAGCTCGACGAGGGTGAGCACGAGGCGGGTCAGGTCCCGCTCGACCGTCTCCGGGTCGGTGTTCACCCGCCAATGGCCGCTCCGCGCCGTCCCCCGTGCCGTTCCCCGAGCCGTTCTACGCGTGTTCCGGAAACCCTCCCACACGCCGCCGGCCCCCTCCCACACCCCACCGGTCCTCTCCCACACCCCACCGGCCTCCTGCCACACCCCGCCCGCCCCGCTCACCTCACCGGAGCTCCTCCGGGTGTTTTCGGAAGTCCTGGGCGAGGTCTCGGCGGGCACCCGCGCCCTGCCGGACGCCTGCCGCGCGGTGCGTGGGTCCTCCACGGCGGCACGGGGTCTCTTCCGGGTGACACCGGGGGCCTCCGTCTCGTGGAGCTTCTTTTCTGACGGGCGGTTCACCGCGGGAACCCCTGGTCCGGTGAGTCGAGCGCCTTCGCAGGGGCGGTCGCGCCGAAGGTCCGTGCGACCGTGACCGTGCCGGGCGGGTTCGCGGAGGGGACCGGGTCGATCGCCCACACGGATGTGATCAGGGCGCGTAGGGAGATGCGGACGAGGTCGACGTCCGCGATGGAGAGCACGAGGTCGCCGCTGACGACGACCCCGCCCGCCAGCAGCCGGTCGAGCAGGTCGACGAGCGCCACGCGTTCGGCGGGAATGCGTCCCTGGGCGGCGAGCTCGGCGCCGCGCGGGCGGTGGTCACGTGTCATCGGAGGTCTCCCGGTCGGCCGGGCCGAGATCCAGCGCGGTGAAGGAGTAGGGCGCCCAGGGGCCGGTGAGCTCCACGTCGATCCCCTGACCGCGCAGACCGTCGACGGTCGCGACGAACTCCTCCGCGCGGTCCTCGTCGACGAGGTAGGCGCCGTTCAGCACCATCGGGTCCTCGCGGCCGGACAGCTCCGGATCCTGGGGCCGGTGACGATGACTCGCGACAGCGGTGGCGGCCACGGTGGCGTGGATGTGCTCCGCGCGCTCAGCCGTCAGGCGCCACGTCTCCTCCCGGCCGCGCAGATTCGCCCGGCGACGTTTCAGGTAGGCCGTACCCGGCCTGTCGTCCTCCGGCTCCGCGGCGGAGTCGGCGGAGTCGGCCGAGGGGGAGTCGGCCGCGGCCGCACAGGCGTACGCCTTCACTCCCCACTCCCTGCGACCGGTGACGCGGGCGAGCACCGCGGCGAAGTCGTCATGCCTGCGGTGCAGCAGGTCACGGACCTGGTCCTCGGTGCTGTAGACGGTCACCAGCCGGACCGGTGCCGTGGGAGCCTGCTGTGACACGGCCTCCACGACGCGATGGTGAGCGCGGGCCGTCCCCCCGACCCAGTCCAGATCCTCCAGGGAACGCCGCAGCGGCTCCTCGCCGAACTCGTCCAGGGGAACCGGGCTCACGTACGCGACCAGACCCTCGTGCGTGATCGCACGTACGGGGGCCCCGGCCACGCCCGACACGTCGGCGGGCAGAGCGCGGCCCAGGTCCTGGGAGATCGCGTAGAGATACGTACCGGCCTCAGCCATCGCGTTCCCGCTTCCTCAACCTGTCAGGTTCGCTGTACTCCCGTGGCCCTCTGGCACCTCTCGACTCCTTGACCTTCCTGGGGGATCTCTCTTCCCGCTCGTCTGGCCCGCCCTCCCCGGCGGCGGCCAGTTGACGGCGGAGACGGCGGTTCTCCGCGACCAGGTCTCGATCCTGCGCGGTGACCCACGGGTCGTGCTCCCACCAGTCGATGCCCAGTTCCCGGGCGGTGTCCACCGAGGCGATGAGCAGGCGCAGCTTGATGGTGAGCAACTCGATGTCCAGCAGGTTCACTCGGATGTCGCCCACGATCACGATGCCTCTGTCGAGCACCCGTTCCAGGATGTCGGCGAGATTGGCGGGACCCCCGTTGCTCGCCAGGCCCCCGCCGTAGGCCCTGGGGAGCGTGCCGGATCGCCCCACCTCGGCCATGTCAGCCCACCTCGCCGCTGTCGGGCCTGCCTCGCCGATAGCGTCGCACCCTGCGGTATGACAGGAGGTTCCCTTCGGCGTCCATCTCGGCCCGGTAGAGCGAGAGCATGTCGCCGGAGGAGGGGACGTGACGGTCCTCGACGACCTCGACCTCGACCAGCCAGCCGTCCTTCTCCGGCCGGACCAGTGTCACCCCTTCGGTGTCCTTGTCGATCAGCTCGGCGATGTGCCGCCGTCCGGTCGCTCCGGCGGTCGTCGCGGACAGCATGTGGGAGCGCCGTCGCGGTCGCCGGGCGGACTTCACCGACCGGCCGTCACTATCCGGCTCCTCCTCCTCTTCGTCGTCCTCGATGTCTTCGTACGACTCCTCGCCCTCGTCGAAAGCCTCGTCATCGTAGGAATCGTCGGTAGGGCGCTCCTTGCGAGGGCTGCGTTTGACAGGCACGGGCTCACTCTCCTCATCGTCTCCCGGCCGGCGTGGCCGCACCGGCTAAATGATCATCCCTTGGAGGATCTCCTCCGCGGCCTGGGCTTCCTCCTCCTCGGAGATCTCACCGGCGGCCCTCGCCTCTGCCAGCTCCTCCAGGCGGCGCCTGACCGCCATGGGGCTCCAGAGTTCCTGCTCGGCCTGCTCCTCAAGCAGTTCCGCGAGCCGGACCAGCCCGCGGACCGGTGCGAACGGCAGACCCAGGATCAGTCCTAGAGGTCCCACGTCATCACCCGTTCTCCTGTGTCCTGACGAAGTCGTACGGTGCCAGCGGGCCCAGCAGTCGTAGCCCGACCAGGCCCTCCCAGCGCTTTCCGAACACGTCCAGGGCCTTTTCGATATCCGGCTGCCGGTCGGTCCGCACGAGCAGGGCGAGGTGGGCGGCGTCCTGTTCATGGGTGGGATCGCGCACGGCGATGTCGACGCAGAGCGGAGTGAGGGCATCGACCAGTGCGGCGGTGTCGGTTTCGCGTCTGGCTGTGATCGACGCGTTGATCAGTTCTCCGATCCGCATTCTGGTGTCCCAGGTCGCCTCCTCGGGGAGGTCGCGGATCTCGTCGCGCAACCTCGCTATCTCGGGGTTCTCCTCCAGCACCTTCCGTAGGACGGCCTGCTCGACATAGCGCCCCTTCACCACGAACTCCGCCTGTCCCTCCAGGTCGTTCAGCGTGACGAGGAACTCGTCGTGGTGTGGCATGAGCAACTCGTCGACGACCGCCCGGGTGTCCGTCACCACCGCCCCGAAACGGATCGGGAGCACGGGCACCTCCGCGGCGGCTTCGTCCAGCAGTCGCTCGTGGGCCATGAGGTCATTCGGCCTGCCCAGCGGGCGATCGGTGGCCACGTCGCTTACCAGGGCGGCGATCTCGCCGTACCGCACCAGCCTGACCGCGCCCGGCGGGTCTCCCACCCCGATGGTGTCCGAGGTCAGTTCGACGTCCGCCGGGACGATCCCGTAGATGTAGACACCGGTGCCGGGCCTGGACGCGCCGGATCCCCTGGTGGCGGCGGTCCCCCGCCGCTCGGAGGCGGAACGCCTCTGGGTGGCGCGAGCGCCGGACGTGGACCCGCCGGACCCGTCGGACCGGGCGGCCTCCGGCTTCGCGCTGGAAGCGTGCATCTCACCGCTCCTTCCGTCGTCTGGGCCGGGGTGCCGTTTCGCGCTCCTCCTCGGGCTCCTCCTCCTCGGATTCGCCGGTCAGACCGCTGAGCTTCTCCTTGGCCGCGTCCAGCACCCCGTGTGTCGCCCCCTTGGCCACCGACTTGCCGCCCCCCTCTGTCATGTCCTGCACCATTTCCGGCAAGGTCTTCTGGGAGCCGGTCTGGGTGAGGTCGAGGCGGTTGACGGCCTTCGCGAAGCGCAGGTAGGTGTCAACGCTGGCCACCACGATCCGTATGTCGATGGTCAGGAGTTCGATTCCAACGAGAGAGACTCTGATGTAGGCGTCGATCACGATCCCCTTGTCGAGGATCGTGTCGACGACGTCGGCCAGCCCCGATGCGGATCGGTAGCCGGCGGCCCTGCCCCCCTGAACGACGGTCATGGCGTTCCTCTCTGGTTACCCGCTGCGACGTGTCCGGTCACACTTGGGCGGGGGTCTTGCGGCGACGGGCGGGCCGCTTGGACGGTTTCTTCGCGGCGGGTTTTTCAGGTTCCTCTTCTTCCGCCTCCTCTTCCTCCTCTTCCTCCTCTTCCTCCTCTTCTTCCTCTTCTTCCTCGGGTTCCTCGGCCTGTTCCTCCTCGCCCTGCTCGCCCTTCTCCTCTTCCTCGGGGCTCTCCGGTTCGGCCTGTTCGTCCTCGGAGCCCTTGGCCTCCTCCTCTTCCCGGAGGGCCGTCTCCTGGTCCTTGACGACCTTGCTGTCGCGGATCTCGCCACGCCATCCCTGAAGTTCGTCGGGCTTCAGGAGCACCTGGTTCATGATGTGCCGCCGGAAGTGCTTGAGTTCGAGGCGCACCCGTCTGCCCTGGGCGCGCCACAGGTTGCCGGTGCCCTCGAACAGGCCCTTCGGGTGGTACTCCAGGGTGACCAGAACCCGGGTGAGGTCGGGGGTGATCTCGTGGAAGGTCACGATGCCGTCGACGTACCCCTTCGCCCCCTTCGAGCGCCAGATGATCCGCTTGTCGGGCACCTGCTCGATGATCGTCGACTCCCAGGTGCGGTGGGACAGGAAGATCTGTGCCTTCCACTCCAGCTTCTCGTCAGATGGCTGGTCGACGTTCTCGACCTTCTTCATGAACTTCGGGAAGTCTCCGAACTGGGTCCACTGGTCGTAGACCATGCGTATCGGAACGCCGATGTCGATGGATTCGACGATGTTGGTTATCTTCAACTTCCCGCCTTTCCCGCCCTTGCCGCCGCCTCCGGTGATCTTCTTGACCAGGCCGCCGATCGCCTTCTTGCCCAGTCCCTTCACCAGGCCGCCGGCCAGGGATCCCCCCGAGCCGGTCAGCGTGCTCAGCAGGCCCGATCCACCGCCTCCGGCATAGTCGGTCAGCTTGCCGGTCATCCCTTTGACCTTGTCGCCCACCGTGGACAGCGCCCGCTCCCCGACGGCGCCGAGGAGATTCTGGAACTCGTGGGTGAGCCGGTCCATGGAGTTCTCCTGGCCGTTGTGCTCGGGGCGCTGCTCTTTCTGGTCAGTCTGGCCCTTGGAGGCCTTAGCCATGGGGCTCACCCCCGTGCCTTGGCGGGCGCCCGCCTGGTTCGCGACGGTTCGGACTTGCGCTGACTTGAGCCCCGGCCTCTGGACCTGGCCGGTGCCGGCTCCTCCTCCTCTTCTTCTTCCTCTTCCTCCTCCTCTTCTTCTTCTTCCTCCTCCTCAGGCTCCTCTTCCTCCTCCTCCTCTTCTTCCTCTTCTTCCTCTTCCTCTTCGTCCTTGGGCTGGGACTTCTTCGGGGGTTTCGCAGTCTTCCCGCGACGCTTCCGGCCTTCCTCGGGCTCTTCCGGTTCCTCCTCGGCCTCCTCGGGGTTCCGCAGTGACTCGGCTCGGTCGTGCAGCTTGCCGCTCAGCGAGTCGATCTGTCTGGTCATCATGGATTTGGCGGCGTCCTTGCCCGCCTCCAGGAGGTCGCCGCGAATGCTTTCGGTGATCTTTTCCAGTTCCGGAGAGGAACCGAGTATCTTCAGCCCCTGCTGCAACAGGTCGCCCTTGCCGCCGCGCAGGTGGCCGGTCACACCGGCGATGGCCAGCATCGTGGCCAGCCGTACTTTCCCGCGCCCCAGAAGGTAGCCTCCGGCCACGGCAAGGGCCATTCGCACCATGTTGTTCACGATCACCACTCCCTGTCGTTGTCCTGCTGCAGAGTCCGTCTCATCTCTTTCGAGTCCTCGGGGCCGGACCCCGTCGGCACATCGCAGAGAAAGACGACATTGACCAGAGCTGACGCCCGTTGCGGTGAATATGGGAAGAGCATCCCGTTCCAACAATTTCATTTCCCCCTACCCTGGAAAACCCCCACAAAAACACATATGGGCAAAAAGGGGACAAAAGGGATATTGTTCTGGTCTGGCCTGCCCGGGGGTGGATTCCCGTCGTGGGCCGGAGGTGAAACACCCCTCCGTCCGCCTCTGGCCTACGGCAGAGGTCGAGAGTTCAATGATGTGTCGGGGGTCAACGGCGGAGCTTTGTAACAAGTGGAGCCAGGTTCCCGGAAAGATTTGGTCAAGGTTTCCGAGATGAATGGGTCGAGAAAGGAGAGAGGCGCTTAAAAAACGGGCACAACCATCTCGTTAACCCGTAAAGCGGAGGTACAGCCCTGGTGAGAAGATCGAGGGCCGGGTTCGCCGTGATCGCCATGGTGGTCGTTTCCGCCATGGTCGGCGGGCTCACGGGATGTGCACGTGCGGAGTTCACCTACGTCCGCCACGACGACGGGCAGACATACTTCAAGGTTCCGGCGGCCTGGCGGAAGGTCGACCAGACGGCGCTGGACAAGGCGACCATCGGAGCCGACCTCGAATCGGCCACCGCGCAGCTGCGCAAACAGCTCATCTGGTCGACCGCCTACGACGCCCACAGCAAGCCGTCTCCAGACCACCTGCTCGGCTACGGCACCGAGGACGAACCATTCGTCTTCGCCCGGATCGCCAAGCTCCTCCCCGAGGAGCGGGACGCGCTCTCCCTGAACAGCATGCGCAACTCCGTGCTGCCCGTCACCGAGACGGTGCGCGAGAAGTACGCGGAGATCCCCGGCTATCCGCTGAAGGACTTCGAGCTTCTCGCCGACGAGGTGCTCCAGCCCGGAGACGGCCTGCGCGGGGTGCACGTGCGGTTCAACTACGCGATCGAGGGCGCCGGGACGGAGACCTTCGACCTCACCTCCTATCTGGCCCCGGACGGCAAGCAGATCTCCACCCTGCTGATCCGCTGCTCGGCCGCCTGCTACCGGAAGCGCGCCGGGGAGTTCGACAGGATCGCGCAATCTTTCAAGGTCAAACGACTCACCGGGTGAGGAGAAGCCCGTAAATGAAGTCACCTCCGCCGCCCCCCACCTTCGAAGGACTAAGGGCCCCCGGCTCGGGTCCGACGGATCCGCATCCCGACAAGCGCAAGAAGATGCCTTTCTGGGATCGGATCAAATTCCTCCTCATCCTGACGATCATCTACTTCATCCTGGTATGGAGCGAGATGGCCTCATTCGAGGGCATCATGACATTCCAGGACGCGATGATCACCACCGCTGTCGCGGCGCCGTGGATCTTCTGGCTCCTGGGAGCCGAGTTCCTGCGCCAGCTCCACTTCTTCGTCAGCGAGCGCTCCGCCGGATACAACAGGTTCTGGACGCGCGGTGTGTTCGGCGGCTTCGAGCGCTGGACCCATCGCCGTTTCTCCGACTGGAATCGCTTCAGGATGGCGCGCGCCATCAAGTGGCTGTTCTGGATCGCGGTGCTCGCCCTCATCCTCGGCGAGGTGCTGGACACCTCTCCCGCGCTCGCGCTGTTCCAGGCGCCCGCGCTGCTCTGGCAGGCGCTGCCGTACATGGCGCAGCTCGCCTTCGCGTTCTTCTTCATCGCCTTCCAGTTCATCGGCCTGTTCTGGCTGCTGTCGCGGGGCGGCGTGGAGACCTACTTCCCCGACGACATCAAGACCCGCTTCACCGACGTCTGGGGCCAGGACCACGTCGTCGAGCGGGTCAAGGAGAACATCGTCTTCCTGGAGCGGCCGGACGCGATCGAGGAGCGTGGCGGCTACGTGCCCAGCGGCCTGCTGCTGTGGGGCCCGCCGGGCACCGGCAAGACCCTGATGGCCGAGGCGGTGGCCGGGGAGACCGGCAAGCCGTACGTGTTCGTCGACCCCGGCGCGTTCGTCAACATGTTCATGGGCATCGGCATCCTGAAGGTGAAGTCGCTGTTCAGGAAGCTCCGCAAGCTCTCGTTGCGATACGGGGGCGTGATCGTCTTCTTCGACGAGGCCGACTCCCTCGGACGGCGTGGCTCGCTGGCGCAGCAGGGGCCCAGGGGCGGCCCCGGATTCTCCCCGCACGTCGCGGGGTGCCACGGATTCGGCTACCTCAGCGAGGACACCCGCTGGTTGCTGACCCGCAAGGGCGCGGCGGAGCGGGAGGAGCCGGACACCGGCCGCAGCCGCTTCATGATGGGTGGCATGGGTGGCGGGGGCGGCGACCCGGGCACGCTGCAGGCGCTGCTCACCGAGTTGTCGGGGCTGAAGAAGCCCCGGGGCATCGTCAACCGGCATGTGCGAAGACTCTTCGGCATGCGGCCCAAGCCGCCGCCGAAGTACCGGATCCTGGTCATGATGGCCACCAACATGCCCAACTCGCTGGACGAGGCGCTGCTGCGGCCGGGCCGCATCGACCGCATCTACAAGGTGGGCTACCCGTCGAAGGCGGGCCGGGTCCGCACCTACCGGGGCTACTTCGACAAGGTCGACCACGAGCTGACCGACGAGCAACTGGACAAGCTGGCGACGATCACGCCCTACGCCACCGGCGCCACGATCAAGGACCTGGTGAACGAGTCGCTGATCACCGCGATCCGCGACGGCCGGGAGGTCATCACCTGGTCGGACGTGACCAGGGCCAAACGGCTCAAGCAACTCGGGCCACCCGAGGACGTGGAGTACATCGAGCGCGAGCGGCACGCGGTCGCCGTGCACGAGGCCTGCCACGCCGTGGCGGCCTACCGCACCCGCTACCACCTTGAGATCGACATCGCCACGATAGAGAAGGGCGCCGACTATCTCGGCATGGTCGCGAGCATCAAGCCCGAGGACCAGTTCACCCGCTGGAAGTCCGAGCACGAGGCCGACATCATGGTCTCGCTCGCCTCGCTGGCCGGGGAGCGGATGTTCTTCGGCGAGGACAACTCCTCCGGCGTCTCGGGTGACCTGTTCTCGGCGACGTACCTCACCGCGCTGATGGAGGCGCACTGGGGAATGGGGCGCGGAGTGACCTCGGTGCCCGCGCTGCAGGAACTGGAGATCATGGGAGGCAAGTCGATGCCCAAGCCCGGTGGCGGCGGCATCGGCTTCACCAAGGCACCGGGGGGCGGGCAGCCGCCGGCCCCCGACGTGCTGGGTGAGCGCATCGAGTTCAACCTGGTGCGCCTGCTGGACCGGACCGAGGAACTGCTGCGGGAGCATCGGAGAGACGTCCTGTGCCTGGCCCACGCGCTCGAGACGCACAAGACGCTCAACGGTGACGACGTGGTCGCGATCCTGGAGCGGAGGCAGGGGCCGCTGGTCGACGGCTCGGTCTATCTCTCGGAGGACTTCTACGCCGAGATCGAGGAGTATCACCTGGAGGCGGCACGGGCGCATCGCGAGCACAGCCACGTGTCGCGCACCCTGCCCGTCCCGGCGGCCCAGCTCAGGCTCGAACCCGCCGTCGCGGTCGTGCAGGGAGCGGTGGTGATAGGCAACGGCAACGGCAACGGCAACGGCGCCACGATGCCGGCCGGGCCGGACTTCGTGCCGTGGGGTGACGGCGGTCCGGTGCCCCGGCAGGCGTCGCCACCGCCCGTGCCGTCGCCGCACCCTCCGCCGTCCGGTGTTCCCGCGTCGCGGGGCGGGCGGCTGAAGGTGGTGCTCCTGGTCGTGGTCAGCCTGGTGGCGCTGGCGGCCTTCACGCTGCTGGGCGTGTACGCGCTCAATGGCGGAGGTGTCGTGCTGGGCGGGGCGGGCTCGCCGGAGTCGGGCACGCTCCCGGTGGTGCTCGTCGCCGTGCTGGCCGCGATCGTGGGAGCGGGCATCGTCGCCACGGTCACCCGGGGATCGCGGGCCGCCAGGGCCAGGGCCGAGGCCCAGCGTGACAGCGCCGTGGAACGGGCGCAGTTGCTCGCCGCGGCGATGGACCCCGAGGTCGCCATGCGAGTCCTCGGCTACAAGGGCACCGATGAGCGGCCCCCGCGCTGACGGTTCCGAACACGCACAGCCCGCCGGGCCGAGGCCGCGGGCGGGCTGTGCGGCCGGGAGGTTCCGGGGGAGCCGGCGAGCCGGTTCCCCCGAAAGGCCCGTCAGTCGAACTCGCCGTCCTTCACGCCGCCGACGAAGGCGTCCCACTCGCTCCGGGTGAACGCCAGAGCCGGGCCGCCCGGATCCTTGGAGTCGCGGACGAGGTAAAGCCGATCGGCGTCGGCCTTGTGTCGGGCGACGGCCGGATCACCGGGGACGACCGCCACCTCCACGCAGTCGCCTCCGTTGGTGCTGCGACCGCTCTTACGCCACTTGGCGCCGGACAGATCCATCGTGGACCCTCGCACTTTTTCTTCCTTCTACGGCTAGGGGGAGGAAAACCTTCTCGCCATCTGGGCGATGAAGGCCGCCGACTCCTCCTGGCCGAGTGCCATCTCGCAGAGGCTCTCGAACATGGAGGCGTATCGGCTGACCTGCTCCGGGTCGTCCGGCACGAGCCCGCTCGAGGCCTGCTCCAGATAGAGCAGGTCGGGAACCTCGGGCTCGGGGAAGCTGAGCAGGCAGAACTTGCCGTCCATCGCCGCGTGCGCCCCCGCGGAGAACGGGGCGACCCGGATCTCCACGTTGGGCAGCGCGCCGAGGTGGACGAGATGCTCCAACTGCTCCGACATGACGTCGCGCCCGCCGATCTGACGCCGGATCACTGCTTCGTCGAGCACCGCGACGAGGTGGATCGGGTCACCGGGTCCGTGTAGCAACCGCTGGCGCGAGATGCGTACGGAGACCGTCTCCTCGACCTGGGAGGGGGTCTGGACAATGGAGGTCGCCTCGATCACCGCGCGTGCGTACGGTTCGGTCTGCATCAGGCCGGGAACGACGAGCGGCTCGTACGAACGCACGAGCGACGCCTCCGCCTCCAGCCCGATGTAGGAGTCGAAGCCCGGTTTGAGGGCTTGGCGGTGGGGGTGCCACCAGCCTCGCCGCCGGGCCTCCACGGCCATCTGGATCAGGGAGTCACGCGCCTCCCCGGTCACGCCGTACACCTCGGTGAGGGCCGACACGTCCGAGGGGCGGGGACGGGTCAGGCCCGTCTCGTATCTCCAGACGGTGGTGTCGGTGGAGCCGATCCGCTCGGCCACCTCCACCCGTGTCAGCCCGCTGTCCTTTCGCAGACGGTTCAGTTCCGCCATCAGGCGGCGATGACGGGCCGTGGGGCTGCGTCGAGAAGCCACGCATCTACCTCCCTCCGTCCTTTGATGGCAAATCTGTGGAATCTCAACATGAGGTATTGCAGTCCTTGATAGAACAGTTCACCGTGAGTGAGTGTGCCATCTCAGAGGGCGATGTGCATGGGATATGCGTGTCGGGGAGTGAGGTCAACCATGACGACCGGACGGCAGGCCGTCTCACCTCGATCCACGGTGACCCTCAAGGGGGTTCCGGAGTCGGTGTCGATGGCGCGAAGCCGGGTCAGGGAGCTGCTGGGCGAGGGACACCCCGCGTCCGACGACGTCATCCTCCTGGTGAGCGAGGTGGTGACCAACTCCGTGCTCCACTCGGGGTCCGGAGGGGGCGGAGAGGTCGCGATGACCGTGGCGGTGGGATCGGCCGCGGTGCTGGTCGAGGTCTGTGACGCCGGGTCGGGCGCGTCGATGCCGCACGTGCGCAACGACCCCGAGGCGGAGGGTGGGCGAGGCATGTTCCTGGTGGACCTGCTCGCCGACAACTGGGGCGTCCAGGACGACGCTCCCGAGGGCGCCAGGACGCTCTGGTTCGAGGTCGTCTTCTGATCTCGGGACGGAGGGGGTGCGGCTCCTAAAATTTGGGCCTTTGCTAATCAACCTCCCTGTCTGACTCTCAGTGGAGGCACGCGACAACCCCCTAGAGTGCGTGCCCGAGGAGGACGCAGGTGAGACGCCGTCTGATAGTGGTGTTCGCCGCCCTGGCGCTGTTATGCCTTGGCATGACCGGGGCGGGAGCCTCGGCTGAGCCGTCACCGAACAGCCAGTACAAGGTCCAGGGACCGAGCACCCCTCAGCAGCGCAGCGAGATCGCGGCCACCGGTGCCGCGATCGATCAGGTCGATCCTGACTCGGTCGTGGTCACCGCCAGCGAGACCGAGGTCGCCGAGATCAAGAAACTCGGCCACACCGTCACGAAGATCCCCAAGTCCCTGTACCCGACCGGGCCCGAACAGCGTTCGGACTTTCCGTCGGCCGACTCCGGCTACCACAACTACGCCGAGATGACCGCCGCGGTGAACCAGATCGTCGCCGACCACCCGACGATCGCCCGCAAGATCAGTTATGGCACCTCGTACGAGGGGCGCGACCTGATCGCCGTCAAGATCAGCGACAACGTCGCCACGGACGAGAACGAGCCCGAGGTGCTGTTCACGCATCACCAGCACGCTCGCGAGCACCTGACCGTCGAGATGGCGCTCTACCTGCTCAACCTGCTCACCGACGGATACGCCACAGACAACCGCATCACCAACCTGGTCAACAATCGTGAGATCTGGATCATGCCGGACCTCAACCCCGACGGTGGCGAGTACGACATAGCCACCGGTTCCTACCGCTCCTGGCGTAAGAACCGGCAGCCCAACTCCGGCTCCTCGTCCGTGGGCACCGACCTCAACCGCAACTGGGGCTACAACTGGGGCTGCTGCGGAGGCTCCTCCGGCTCCGCCTCCAGCGACACCTACCGGGGTTCGGCGGCCGAGTCGGCTCCCGAGGTCAGGGCGGTGGCCAACTGGGTCCGCAGCAGGATCGTCGGCGGTGTGCAGCAGATCAAGGCGCACATCGACTGGCACACCTACGGCGAGCTGATCCTGTGGCCGTACGGCTACACCTACAACGACACCGGCCCCGGCCTGACCCAGGACGACCGTGACGCCCACGCGACCCTGGGCCAGAACATGGCCGCCACCAACAACTACACCCCCCAGCAGGCCAGCGACCTCTACATCACCGACGGCACGATCGACGACTGGCTGTGGGGCGTCTACAAGATCTTCAGCTACACCATCGAGATGTACCCGGTCTCCTCCTCGCCGGGCTTCTACCCCCCCGACGAGCAGATCGTCCCGCAGACCACCCGCAACCGCGAGGCCGCGCTCCGCTTCCTGGAGTACTCCGACTGCGTCTACCGCATCATCGGCAAGGAGTCGCAGTACTGCGGCACCGGCACCCCGCCGGTGACCGTCTACTCCGACGAGTTCGAAACGGCGGCCGGCTGGACGACCAACCCCTCGGGCACCGACACCGCCACCTCGGGCCAGTGGGAGCGCGGCGTCCCGCAGGCCACCACCTCCAGCGGCGCCAAGCAGCTCGGCACCACGGTCAGCGGCACCAACGACCTGGTCACCGGCAGGCTCGCGGGCACCGCGGCGGGCGACCACGACATCGACGGAGGAGTCACCAGCATCCAGTCACCGGCCATCACCCTGCCGTCGACCGGGACGCTGAACCTGTCGCTGTCGTGGTATCTGGCGCACGGTTCCAACTCCTCCACCGCCGACTTCCTGCGGGTGAAGGTCGTCGGCTCCACCACCACCCAGGTGTTCCAGCAGCTCGGCGCGGCCGCCAACCGCAACGGCGCCTGGGCGGTCGCCACGGCCGACCTCTCCGCCTTCGCGGGCCAGACGGTCCGCGTCCTGATCGAGGCCGCCGACGCCTCGGGTGCCTCCCTGGTGGAGGCCGGCATCGACAACGTCAAGATCACTCAACAACCCTGACCCCTTCGGGGCGCCTTCGCCGAGGGCGCCCCGAGCCCTTCACCGGCAGGCTCGGCGCCGGTCAGACGCGGCAGATGAGCTCGCCGTGGAGCACCGACAGCCAGCCGTCCCGCTCTCCTGCCCAGGCGTGCCAGCCCGCCGAGAGGCGGCGCAGGTCCTCCTCGGTGCTGCCCGAGGCGAGGGCCTGGCGGGCCATGTCGGACTTCAGGATCCGCTCGGCCCACATGCCGCCCCACCAGGCGCGGTCCTCGGGTGTGGCGAAGCACCAGGTCGAGGAGGTGGCCGAGACGTCGGTGAACCCCGCCGCGTGCGCCCAGGAGAGCAGTCGCCGCCCCGCGTCGGGCTCGCCGCCGTTGGCCCTCGCCATCCTCAGGTAGAGGTCCAGCCACTCGTCCAGTTCGGGCGTCTCGGGAAACCAGGTGAACGCGGCGTAGTCACTGTCGCGTACCGCGACGATCCCGCCCGGCCTGCAGACCCGCCGCATCTCGCGCAGCGCCGACACGGGATCGCCGACGTGCTGGAGCACCTGGTGGGCGTGGACGACGTCGAAGGTGTCGTCGGGAAAAGACAGCTCGTGCACGTCCGCCACGGAGAACTCGACGCCGGAGCGCCCGCGCCGCTCCATCTCCGCGCGGGCCAGCCCGAGCGCCTCCTCGCTGATCTCGGCCGCGGTGACCGTGCCGGGCGCGACGCGCTCCGCCAGGTCGGCGGTGATGGTGCCGGGCCCGCAGCCCACGTCCAGCAGCGTCATACCCGCTCTCAGGTACGGCAGGAGGTAGGCCGCCGAGTTCTCCGCGGTACGCCACCTGTGGGATCTGAGCACCGACTCGTGGTGTCCGTGCGTGTACACGGCGCCCTTGGCTGTCATGGGAGACCTCTCCTTCTGTCCGTGCCCCCGACCGTAGCAGGAATCTCATATTTCAAGAAGAATTGTCTCATTATTTGGTCTAATTGTGTGGCCGTAACGGATTTCGCACCATTTCGTCGCTTGCTGTAACGGAGGAGGGCGCCCAGACTCAGATGGGATGTTCGCTGACACAATGGGGGTGATCCTCGTGCTCGAGGAGTTCAGCGCTCGCGAGACCTGGCCACTGGGGTGCACGCGCTGCGGGCACCTCTGGCAGGAGGAGTACCTCGTCCGTCACCTGACCGACGGGCACGGACACGACGTCGTGCTCTGGCTGAGGTCGGGCGTCATGGTCCAGCCGCCCTGGTCGGGAACGAACTGCCCCGCCTGCGGCTGTGACGGTGTCCGCGTCTTCCCGGTGGGTGCGCACCTCCAGGGGGGCACCCCACCCCCCGTCGCCCCCGCCCCCGCCCTCGAATCCGTCCCGGCTCCGGACCCCGCTCTGACAGCGATCCCCGCTGTGGGAGCCGGCGCCTCGCCCGCCAGGCCTCGGCCGCGTCGCCGCGTGTCGCAGCCGGTCCTGCTGGGCTCCCTCCTCGCGGTCGCGTTCCTGCTCTTCACGGGCTTCGAGCTCTTCGAACACATGCTGCCCCACCACTGAACCCGCCGCCCTGGACCGCCGGACCCCCGGGGGCGGGGATCCGGACGGGCACCGGGCGTCAGCGGGCGTCAGAGGCGGAAGCCCAGGTCGGGGACGATCTCGGCGACGTCCATCTGGGCCTTCTGCAGCCTGCCCGAGTAGTCCCAGTTCATCGCCTGCCAGCGGGTGAACTGGTCGAGAACCCACACCCCCGACTGGCGGCTGCCGTTGCCGGATCTGCCGTTGCCGCCGAAGGGCAGGTGAGCCTCCGCGCCGGAGGTGGAGTTGTTGACGCTCACCATGCCCGCGCCGATACCGGCGCGGAAGCGGAACGCCGACTTCGGGTCGGTGGTGTAGATGGAGGAGGAGAGCCCGTAGCCGGGAAGGTTGGCCAGCTCGACGGCCTCCTCCAGGGTGTCGAAGGCGGTCACGCCGACGATGGGGCCGAAGGTCTCCTCAAGGAAGAGCCGGTCGTCGGGGCGGACCCCGTCCACGACCACCGGGTGGTAGTAGAGGCCGCCCTCCCCGGTGAAGCCGGCGCGCGGGTTGTCCGGGGTGATGCGTCCGGTGGGGCCGGAGACGACGGTGTGGTGCGGCTGGATCCAGCCCAGGTACTCCTCGTAGCGCGAGGCGAACCGCTCCTCGAGCAGCGGGCCGCAGAGCACGTCCCCGGCGGGGTCGCCGATCGCCGCCTCCGCCACGGCGCGCGCGTACCGGCGGAGGAACTCCCCGTGGACGCTCTCGTGCACGATCACTGTGCCGAGTGACGTGCAACGCTGCCCGGCGGTGCCGAAGCCCGCGAACAGCGCGCCCTCCACGGCCAGGTCCAGGTCGGCGTCCGGCATCACCACCATCGGGTTCTTGCCGCCCAGCTCCAGGCAGGGGGACTGCAGGTGGCGCCCGCACAGCTCGCCGACCGCGCGGCCCACCGCGGTGGATCCGGTGAACCCGACCTTGTGCACCGTGCCCTCGGCCAGCGCCGACTCCAGGCCCTCGAACGTCGTGGCGCCGTCGGCGAGGACCAGGTTCAGCACGCCGTCGGGCAGCCCGGCCGCCGTGAACAGCCGGTAGAGCGCGTGCGCGGAGGCCGCCGCGTACTCGGCGGGCTTCCACACCACCGCGTTGCCGCACAGCAGCGCCGGGACCAGGTACCACGACGGCACCGCGACCGGGAAGTTTCCCGCCGTGATCACCGCGGCCACTCCCACGGGGACCCGGAAGGTGAACAGGTTCTTGTCCGGCATCTCCGAGGGGACCGTCTGCCCGTACAGCCGCCTGCCCTCGCCGAGGAAGAAGTCGCAGGTGTCGACGATCTCGCGCACCTCGCCCAGCGCCTCGGCGTACGGCTTGCCGATCTCGCGGGTGACCAGGCGGGCCAGTTCCTCGGCGTTGGCCTCCACCAGCCGCCCGATCGAGGCGATCACCCGCCCCCGGACGGGCGCGGGAACCCGGGACCACTCCCGCTGGGCCGCGGTGGCCGTGCGGCACGCGGAGGAGAACGTGCTCGCGTCCGCCAGCCGGACCCGCGCGACCACCTCGTCCAGGCGAGCCGGGTTGACCGACTCGTAGGCGGTGCCGTTGGATGCTTCTTTTCCGCCGATGACGGAGACGATCTCGCTGGTCACCTTCGACCTCCCGGTATGGACCTGTGACCGCATTCTCCCCGCGAAGGACGAGGCCGTCACATCATCCGGAAGTCGGCGAAGTCGAAACCCGGGGACACGACGCAGCTCACCAGTACGGCCTCGTCGCCGGCGGGGCGGGCGGCCTGCCAGGTGCCGCCGGGCACCACCGTCTGCGGGACCTGGCCCTCCTCCACCAGCGGACCCAGGGTAACGGAGTGGGCGGGCTGGCCCTCGTGGCCGCCGAGGGTCAGTGTCAACGGGCCGCCCCGGTGCCAGAGCCACACCTCGTCGGAGGCGACCACGTGCGGGCGCGACTCCTCGCCGGGCCCCAGCAGGAAGTAGATCCCCGTCGCGGTGGCCCGCGCTCCGGTGTACCCGGGCGGGGTGAGGTCGACGGAGGTTCTCCAGGTCTCGCGGAACCAGCCGCCCTCGGGGTGCGGCAGCAGGTCCAGGGTCTCGGCGAGCGGAGGACGGGAAGGGGTCGTCATCGCACCGATTCTAGGGACCCGGCTCCCTCGGACGGGCCGTGCGAGGTTCGTGCGAGCACCGACGTGTCGCCGGCGTGGGGCGGTATCGGGACGGTGTCGGGACGGTACGGGCGCATCCGCGGCGAAGCCGTCTGGACGGCCGACGGGACGGGCGCGCGCGAGGGTGCGCGTACGGGGCGCGACGGGGGTCGCCGCTCGGTGCGGGAGTCACCGGGGGGACGGAGATCGTCCTGCGGGGTGAGTGGTCCGGATTTGTCGGAGGGGTTGGCTAGGTTCGGTCCGTGATCGAACGGTGGAACCGGGATCAGGTGCTGGCGCTCGCGCCCGACGCCTCGTCCCAGAAAGCGGCCGGGACAATTTCCTCCCCCAGAAAGTGGTCGGGGACCGGAGTCACCGCCGACGCGGTGTGGGGTGAGTGCGCGGGCAGCGGCTCCAAGCCCTACCGGGCCTGCGTCGACCTGTCCGAGCCCGCCTACCGGTGCACCTGCCCCAGCAGGAAGTTCCCGTGCAAGCACGCTCTCGGCCTGCTGCTCCTGTGGTCGGCCGACGGCGTCCCCGCCGCGGAGGAGGTCGCCGACTGGGTGGGCGAGTGGCTCGACGGGCGGCGCGGCCGCGCGGCCAGGGCGGCGGAGGCCGGGGCGACCCGCGCCGCCAGGTCCGCCGAGGCGCCTCCCGCCGACGGCCGCCGGGCCGCGCTGCGCGAGCAGCGCGTGAGTGCCGGTCTGTCGGATCTGGAGCGCTGGCTCGCCGACCAGGTCAGGCAGGGCCTCGCCGGAGCACGGCGCCACGACCAGTGGGACGACCTGGTCAAGCGCCTGATCGACGCCCAGGCGCCCGCTGTCGCGGGCTCGCTGTCGCGCCTGCCCGCCGTGCTGGACGGCGATGACTGGCCCGCCCGCCTGCTCAGCGAGTACGCGCTGCTGCACCTGCTCTGCGTGGCCCACCGCAACCTCGCGGCTCCGGCCGGCGAGAGGACCGGCGAGGAGGTCGGCGCCGGTCCGGTCGCCGGCCCGGGGGGTGTGCCGGAGGCCGGGCCCGCGGGGCTCCTGGAAAGGGTGCGTGACCGGGTCGGTTTCTCGGTGACGAAGGAGGAGGTGCTCGCCGGGGCGGTCGTCCGCGACCTGTGGGACGTGCTGGGACGGCGTGACGAGGAGCACGACCGGCTGATCGCGCGCCGGGTCTGGCTGCGCGGACGCCGGACGGGCAGGGCGGCGCTGGTGCTGTCGTTCGCGCCGGTCGGACAGGCCCTCGACGCCTCGCTCGTCACCGGCACGACCGTGGACGCCGACCTGGCGTTCTATCCCGGCTCGACTCCGCTGCGCGCGGTGGTCGCCGCCCGGCACGACGCCGCCCCGGCCGGCCCGCCGCCCGGCCGGAGCATCGAGCGGGCGCTGGACGAGGTGGCCGAGGCTCTGGCGGGCGATCCATGGCTCGACTCCTGGCCGCTCGTGCTGGAGGGGGTGACCCCCGCGGGGAGTGGTTCGCGGCTCCTGGCCGGGCCCTCCGGCGGGCTGCCGCTCCACCCGTCCGCGGGAACCCCGTGGCGGCTGGTCGCCACCTCGGGCGGCCATCCGCTGACCGTCGCCGTCGAATGGACCCCGAGGGGCCTGCGCCCCCTCACGACCTGGGATGAGAAAGGCCGGGTGATCGCCCTGTGAACGCCTCCGCCGACTGGGAGGAGCTGGTGTCCACCGCGCTCGTCGGGACCGACCGGCGCCCGCTGCCCGGGGAGGGGGCGAGCGAGGTCGAGTTGCTCGGGCGAGCGGCCGTGCACACGCTGCGGATGCGCGCCGGGCGGCGGCCGGTCGCCCCGGGCGAGCCGCCGAGTCTGGCGGCGCCCGAGGAGCAGCCGGAGGTCTCGCGCGCCGCGGGCGACCGGCTTGCCCGCGTTCTCGGTGGTGAGCAGCCGAGACTGCTCACCGAGTGGCTGGAGACCGCGGCCGGGCATGGATACCGCCTCTCACCCCATCTGCTGCCCGAGCTGCTCGACCACGCGGTCAGGGACAGGTCGATCCGGCCGTACCTCGGCGTCCTGGCGGGCAACCGGGGGCGCTGGCTGGCGGGGCTGAACCCGGCGTGGGGTTTCCTGCTCGAGGAGGTCACGGGAGTGGCCGCGACCGACCCTGCGACCGACTCTGGGCCGACCTCGCAGGTCTGGGAGTTCGGCACCTCGGGTGACCGTCGCGTCCATCTGGGCGAGCTGCGGGCGGCCGATCCGGCGAGGGCCAGGGAACTGCTCGCCGCCACCTGGGAGAAGGAGGGCCCCGACGACAGGGCGGCTTTCCTGGAGGCTCTCACCACGGGGTTGTCGCCTGAGGACGAGCCGTTCCTGGAGGCCGCGCTCGACGACCGCCGCCGCGAGGTCCGCCACCAGGCGTCCGACCTGCTCACCCGGCTCCCCGGATCGCGCCTGGCCCTGCGGATGGCAGAGCGCGCCGCCCGGTATGTCACCGTCGTCGGCGGTGAGATCCACGTCGACCCGCCGGTGGCCTGCGACAGTGCCATGGAGCGCGACGGCATCCGGGCGAAGGCGCCCCGGGGGACCGGCGAGCGGGGCTGGTGGCTGCAGCAGGCCGTGGCCCGCACCCCGCTCGGCGTCTGGCCCCGGCTGCTCGGCCGGCCGCCCGGGGAACTGGTCCGCATGAAGATCGTCGACTGGAACCGTGAGGTCATGGCCGGTTGGGTCAGGGCCGCCGTGCTCCAGGGTGACCCGGAGTGGGCACTGGAGCTTTTCGCCTGGGATCCGATCGCCGACCTGCTGGCCGCGCTGCCCCGGGACAGGCAGGAGATCGTCGCGGCCGACTTCGTACGGCGGCACGGTCTGGACGGCCAACTGATCATGGTTCTCGGCGGGGCCGCGGCCCCGTGGGGTCCGGCCCTGGCCACGGCGGTCCTCCAGAAGATCATCGATGTGTCCGGCACCCAGCCGTGGAATCTCGGCGAGCTGACCAAGCTCGCCGGTGAGCGCATCGATCCGGCACTGCACGACATGGCCGGGCGGCTCTCACCGGAGCCGCCCATCCAGGAGGTCGCCGCCCTCCTGCGTTTCCGTGACGACATGTTGAAGGAGCTCACACAGTGACAACGGTTCTGCGGGCCCACGCCGAAGACCAGTACGCCGAGGAACTGGCGGTCCTGGCCAAGGGCGACGACCGGGTCCGTCCGCCGGGCTGGAAGCTGTCACCCTGGGCGGTGACCACCTACATCCTCGGTGACGGCGACCAGATCACCCCCAAGTACATCGGGCCGCGGCGCATCGTCGAGGTGGCCGTGGCGACGCTCGCCACCGACCGCGCGCTGCTGCTGCTCGGGGTGCCCGGCACCGCCAAGACCTGGCTGTCGGAGCATCTGGCCGCCGCGATCAGCGGTGACTCCACGCTCCTCGTGCAGGGCACGGCGGGCACCGCGGAGGAGGCCATCCGCTACGGATGGAACTACGCCAGGCTGCTGGCCGAGGGGCCGTCCATGGAGGCGCTCACGCCGAGCCCGGTGATGCGGGCGATGGCCGAGGGACGGCTGGCCCGCGTGGAGGAGCTGACCCGGATGCCCTCCGACGTCCAGGACGCGCTGATCACCGTGCTGTCGGAGAAGACGTTGCCGATTCCCGAGCTCAACCGGGAGGTGCAGGCCGAGCGCGGCTTCAACATCATCGCCACCGCCAACGACCGTGACCGCGGCGTCAACGACCTGTCGAGCGCACTGCGCCGCCGGTTCAACACGGTCGTGCTGCCGGTGCCCGCCACCGCCGAGGAGGAGGTGGACATCGTCTCCCGCAGGGTCGGTCAGCTCGGCCGCTCCCTGGAACTGCCCGAGACCCTCACCGGGCTGGAGGAGATCCGCCGCGTCGTCACGGTCTTCCGGGAGCTGCGCACCGGCGTCACCGAGGACGGCCGCACCAAGGTCAAGTCACCCAGCGGCACGCTCAGCACCGCCGAGGCCATCTCCGTCCTCACCAACGGCATCGCGCTGGCCGCGCACTTCGGCGACGGGGTGCTCCGCCCCTCCGACGTGGCCGCGGGGATCGCCGGCGCGGTGATCCAGGACCCGGTCTCCGACCGCGTCGTCTGGCGCGAGTACCTGGAGACCGTGGTGCGCGAGCGCCAGGACTGGCGCGACTTCTACCGGGCCTGCCGTGACGCGGGCTGAGGCGGTGCCCCCCAGGAGGGGGCCGCTCCCGATCTCCGTCCCGGGCTCCGGTCCCGTATCGGGTGGCACACCGGTGATCAGGCCGCGCGGTCGCCATCGCGCCATGCCGCCGGTCGGTGAGACGGCTTCCTCACCTGGTTCCGGTCCCGTATCGGATGGCACGCCTGCGGTCACTCCGCGCGGTCGCCATCGCGTCACGCCGCCGGCGCCGCCGGTCGGTGAGACGGCTTCCTCGCCGGTCAGGGGGCGACGATGAGCGTCTCCGTGCTGGGGATCCGGCACCACGGACCCGGGTCGGCGCGGTCCCTGTGCGACGAGCTCGACCGCCTCAAGCCGGACATCGTGCTCATCGAGGGCCCGCCCGAGGCGGACGAACTGGTCGAGCTGGCCCGTGACCCCGACCTTCGGCCGCCGGTGGCGCTCCTCGCCCACGTGCCGGGTGAACCGTCCACCGCCGCGTTCTGGCCGTTCGCGGTCTTCTCCCCCGAGTGGCAGGCGCTCCGCCATGCCGTCGGGGCGGGCATCCCGGTCCGCTTCTGTGACCTGCCGGCCGCGCACAGCCTCGCCTCCCGCCCCGGCGCGACCGGCGACGCCGAGCCGCGGGCCGGAGAGGAGCCGGACACGGGGGTGCCCGGCCTCCATCGTGAAACGGCGGAAGACGGCGGGAAAGGCGATGCCACCCCGCGGGCCGTACAGGTCGATCCGATCGGGGCCCTCGCCCGCGCCGCCGGATACGACGACCCGGAGCGGTGGTGGGAGGACGCCGTCGAGCACCGCGGCGACACCCCGTTCCACATGATCGCCCAAGCGGTGGAGGCGGTCCGCGAGGGACACGTCGCCGACGGGTACGAGGCGCGGCGCGAGGCCTTCATGCGGCGCACGATCCGCAGGGCGGTCCGGGACGGCTTCGAGCGGATCGCCGTGGTCTGCGGGGCCTGGCACGTCCCCGCACTGGCGGGCACGGCGGGTGAGGGAGCGTCCTGGGGAGCCGGGCTGCCCACCGTCAAGGCCGACGACGCGCTGCTCAGGGGGCTGCCCAAGGTCAGGGCCGAGATCACCTGGGTGCCGTGGACGTACGGCCGGCTGGCCTCCTGGAGCGGGTACGGCGCGGGTGTGACCTCCCCGGGCTGGTACCACCACCTGTTCGCCTCCCCGGACCGCCCCGTCGAGCGGTGGCTGACCGGGGCGGCCGGGGTGCTCCGTGAGGAGGACCTGCCGGTCTCCTCCGCCCACGTCATCGAGGCGGTCCGGCTCGCCGAAAGCCTGGCCGTGCTCAGGGGACGGCCCCTGGCCGGGCTGGCGGAGGTCACCGAGGCGGTCAGGGCGGTGCTGTGCGAGGGTGACGACCTGCCGGTGGAGCTGATCCAGCGGCGCATGGTCGTGGGGGAGCGGCTCGGCCAGGTGCCGGACAGCACCCCGATGGTCCCCCTCCAGCGTCACCTGCGCGAGGAGCAGCGGCGGGTGCGGCTCAAGCCCGAGGCACTCGACCGTGAGTACGACCTCGACCTGCGCAAACCCCTCGACCTGGAGCGCAGCAGGCTGCTGCACCGGCTCCGCCTGCTCGGCGTCTCCTGGGGCACTCCCCAGGAGAGCCGGAGCAAGGGCACCTTCCGCGAGTCGTGGTCGCTCGCCTGGCGGCCCGAGTTCGACATCGACCTGATCGAGGCGAGTTCCTGGGGCACGACCGTCCCGGCGGCGGCCGCCGCCCGCGTCCGCGACCTCGCCGACGGGGGCGGGGCGTCCGGCGGAACCCCCGGCTCGGGGACACCGGGCCGGGGAGGCGGCGCGGCCGGGACCGGGGCACCGTCCGGCGGGGCGCCCGGAGGCGTCACGCTGGCCGGGCTCACCGGCCTGGTGGAGCACTGCCTGCTCGCCGACCTGCCGGAGGCGCTGCCGCACGTGCTCGACGCCCTGTCGGCGCGGGCCGCGCTCGACGGCGACGTCACGCACCTGATGGCGGCGCTCCCGGCGATGGTCCGCGCCCAGCGATACGGCGACGTGCGCGGCACCCCCGCCACCGGCCTGACCACCATCGTCGGGGCCATGCTCACCAGGATCTGCGTCGGCCTCGGTGGCGCCGTCACCGGTCTCGACGACGACGCCGCCCGTGACCTGATCCGTCACATCGACGCCGTCCACGCCGCCGTCTCCCTGCTCGAAGCCGTGCCCGCCGATGCCGGCGTCTCCCGCGATTCACAGGAGACGGACGCCTCCGCCGGTTCCGTGAGCCTGGACGGTCCGGCGGGTGCGGAAGGCGCGAAGGAGACGAGGAGCACGGGAGCCTCGGGAGGCGCTGCCCGCCCTGAGGATGATTCTCCGCAGGGGCGGTGGTCGACGGCGTTGCGCGGGGCTTGTGGCCGCGGCGACCTGCACGGGCTCATCGAGGGCCGGCTCACCAGGATCCTGCTGGACGCGGCCGACCTCGACACGGCCGAGGCGGGCCGCCGGATGTCGCTGGCGATGTCGGCGGGGCACCCGCCGGCCAGGGCGGCGTCCTGGATCGAGGGGTTCCTTTCCGGAGGCGGGCTGCTGCTCGTCCACGACTCCCGGCTGCTCGGGCTGGTCGACGAGTGGCTCACCGGACTCGCCCCGGAGACCTTCGTCGACGTGCTGCCCCTGCTCCGCAGGACGTTCGGCGCCTTCGCGGCCCCCGAGCGGCGCTCGATCGGCTCGCGCGTCCGCTCTCTCGGCTCTGGCGGCGCGGACCGGGCACCGGAGGCGGAGGAGTTCGACGAGGAACGCGCGGCGGCGGCCGTGCGGACCGTGCTGGCGATTCTGGGAAGGACGGGGAGCAGCGATGGATGAGCGGTTGCGCCGCTGGCGAATGGTCCTGGGCGGTGACGCCGACGGCACCGGGTGCTCGCTCGCCGGAACCGACGCCCAGATGGACGGGGCACTGGCCGCGCTGTACAACGGCGCCGGTGCGGGGGCGGCCGAGCGGAGCGGGGGCCTGGGCGCCTCCGCGCCCCGGGTGGCGCGCTGGCTGGGCGACATCCGGTCCTACTTCCCCTCGACCGTCGTCCAGGTCATGCAGAAGGACGCCGTCGAGCGGCTGAACCTGACCCGGCTGCTGATGGAGCCGGAGATGCTGGATGCCGTCGAGCCGGACGTGCACATGGTCGGCACCCTGCTGTCGCTCAACCGGGTGATGCCCGAGAAGGCACGGGAGTCGGCCAGGGCGCTGGTCGGCAAGGTCGTCTCCGAGTTGGAGCGGCGGCTGGTTCAGAAGACCAAGGCCGCCGTGACCGGCGCCCTGGACCGCTCGGCCAGGACCCACCGGCCCAGGCGGGTCGCCGACATCGACTGGGACCGCACGATCCGCGCCAACCTGAGGAACTACCTGCCGGAGCGCAACACCGTGATCCCGTCCAGGCTGGTCGGATACGGCAGGAGGCAGCGGGCGGTCCAGCGAGAGGTGGTGCTCTGCATCGACCAGAGCGGATCGATGGCCGCCTCCGTCGTCTACTCCAGTGTGTTCGGCGCGGTGCTCGCCTCGATGCGCTCGCTGAAGACCTCGCTGGTCGTCTTCGACACGGCGGTCGTCGACCTCACCGACCAGCTCCACGACCCGGTCGAGCTGCTGTTCGGCACCCAGCTCGGCGGCGGCACCGACATCAACCGGGCCATCGCCTACTGCCAGGGCCTCATCACCCGCCCCAACGACTCGATCTTCATCCTGATCAGCGACCTCTACGAGGGCGGCGTGCGGCAGGAGATGCTCCGCAGGGTCGCCCAGATGACCGCGGCGGGCGTCCAGGTGATCGTGCTGCTCGCGCTCTCCGACGAGGGCGCGCCCTTCTACGATCACGACAACGCCGCGGCGCTCGCGGCCATGGGGGTTCCCGCCTTCGCCTGCACCCCCGACGCCTTCCCCGACCTGATGGCCGCGGCGATCGAGCGCCGCGACATCGGCCAGTGGGCCGAGCGCCGACTGGAGCGCACCGCCACCTGATCCCGTCCTGGTGAAGGAGGAAAGGCCACGGGGGCCCACCTTCTCCAGGACGTCAGGGGCCGAACGCGGCAGCCTGACACCCGCCGACGGATCAGCCGTCGTGGTGGGCGGGGCCGGTCACGACGGCCGTCTCGGAGGCCGTCTCGGACGGCTCTTCGTCCGGCGGCCTCTCGACGGCACGCCGAGCCCACGGTTCTCCTCCGTGCTCGGCAGGCCTCCCGGCCTTTCAGGAACGCTTCTGGTAGACGTCGGGGATACCGTCGTGGTCGCGGTCGACGGTTTCGGCCTCGTGGATGCGCCGGTAGACGCGGTTGCGCAGCCGCAGGATCACCGTCGCCGTCAGCGCCGCGATCAGGGAGCCGGTCAGGACCGCCACCTTGACGTAGGCGTCGCGCTCGCTGCCGGCGCCGAAGGCCAACTCCCCGATGAGCAGGGAGACGGTGAATCCGATGCCGGCCAGCACGGCCAGCCCGGCCACGTCCACCCAGGCCAGTCCCTCGTCCAGGCGGGCGTGGGTGAATCGGGCCACCAACCAGGTCGCGAGCATGATCCCAATGGGCTTGCCCGCCACGAGGCCCACGACGACGCCCACCGCGACCGGGTCGCTCAGGGCGCCGGCCAGGCCGCTCAGGCCGCCGAGGCTCACCCCGGCCGACATGAACGCGAACACCGGCACGGCCACCCCGGCCGAGATCGGCCGCAGCCGGTGTTCGAAGTGTTCGGCCAGACCGGGCCCGGCCTCCGGGCCGCCGGAGCGCTCGCTGCGCAGGACCGGCACGGTGAAGGCCAGCAGCACGCCGGCGACGGTGGCGTGTACGCCCGAGGCGTGCATCAGCGCCCAGGTGGCGGCGGCCAGTGGCAGTAGCAGCCACCAGGCGCGTACCCGGCGCTGTACCAGCAGGGCGAAGACCGCCAGTGGCAGCAGCGCGCCCAGCAGCGGCAGCACCGACAGGTGCTCGGTGTAGAAGAGGGCGATGATGACGATGGCCACCAGGTCGTCGACCACGGCCAGGGTGAGCAGGAAGGTGCGCAGCGCGGTGGGGAGATACCGGCCGATGACAGCGAGCACGGCCAGGGCGAACGCGATGTCGGTGGCCGTCGGGATCGCCCAGCCCCGTGCCGCGCCGGAACTGGCACCGACGCCGAGGGTGAGCAGCAGGTACAGCACGGCCGGGACGATCACCCCGCCGAGCGCGGCCGCGACCGGTACCGCGGCCCGCCGCACCTGGCGCAGGTCACCGGCGACGAACTCGCGTTTCAGTTCCAGGCCGGCCACGAAGAAGAAGATCGCCAGCAGCCCGTCGGCGGCCCAGGTCGCCAGGCTCAGATCCAGGTGCAGCGCCGCCGGGCCTACCCTGAAGGCGCGCAGTGCCTCGTAGGTCCCTGACCACGGGGAGTTCGCCCAGATCATGGCGGCCACCGCGCCGGCCAGCAGCAGCGCTCCGCCGACGGTCTCCTCGCGCAGGATGCCGGCGATGCGGCGGGCCTCGGGCCACGAGCCCAGGCCGAGCAGACGGGACGTGCCGGGCGGGGTCTCGGTCATCGGCGCTCCGTTTCCGGGGTCGGGTCAGCCACTGCCGACCAGACTTCCCGGCGCACCACCGGCCACTTTACCCGCGGGGCCGCCGCCGGCCGACTCCAGGGTCATGGGAACGGGGCGGCCACCGAACCGTCCCCCGGCCGGTTCCGCAAGCTCGTCCACCGGGTCGACGATCCGGTGGAGGCCAACGGCACCGAGCGGTTCGAGTTCGGGCTCGACCTGCTGCTGGGAGGTCTGGTCTCGCACATCCGGGAGGCCGGTCCTACGACCAAGGACTGACGTGGCAGCCCGATGCCGGGGGCTGGGCGCCGGGCGTACCGTCGGCCCATGATTAGCATGACAGGCGAAAAGCGGGCCGCCGGGATATTCGCCGCGCGGCACCGTGCCCTGACCGTCGGGATGGTGGCACTCATCTCCCTGGTCGCCTTCGAGTACCTGGCGGTGGCCACCGCGATGCCGGTCGTGGCCGACGAGTTGGACGGTCACGCGCTGTACGGGCTGGCGTTCAGCGGGGCGATGGCGGCCGGGGTGATCGCGACGGTGCTGGGCGGGCGCTGGGGCGACGTCAGGGGGCCGGTGGCGCCGCTCTGGGCCGGCGTGGCGCTCTTCGCCGCGGGGCTGGTCGTGGCCGGGGCGGCGCCGACGATGGACGTGTTCGTCGTGGGCCGTTTCGTGCAGGGCTTCGGCGGGGGCGTCTTCCAGGTCGCGATGTACGTGCTGGTCTCGCGGGTCTACCCGGCCGAGACGCACCCCCGGGTGTTCTCGATCTTCGCGACGGCCTGGGTGGTTCCCTCCATGGTGGGGCCGGTGATCGCCGGCCTCGTGGTGGAGTACGCGGGCTGGCGCTGGGTCTTCATCGGCGTGACGGTGCTCCTCCTCCCCGCGGCGCTGCTGCTCTGGCGCGGGCTGGCCGCCGCGCCCATGTCGGACCGGCCGCAGACCGGCCCGCGCTCCTCGATCGCGCGACGGCTGGGCTGGGCGGTGCTCGTCGCGGTCGGCGCGGCACTGATGCAGTACGGGGGCGCGGCGCGCGGCGCCGGGTTCGTCCTGCTCGTCGTGGGGCTGGCCACTCTGGTCGCGGCGCTGCCCCGGCTGCTTCCCGAGGGAACCCTGCGCGCGGCCAGGGGCCTGCCCTCGGTGATCTCACTGCGCGGCATCGCGGCGGGCGCGGCCATCGGCGGGGAGGCGTTCCTGCCGCTGATGCTCAACCAGGAGCGCGGCCTGTCGCTGACCATGGCCGGGCTCACCCTGACCGGTGGTGCGCTGAGCTGGTCGTTCGGCTCGTGGGTGGTGGGCCGCCGGAGTTTCGACCGGGTCCTGGTGCTGCGCTGTGGCTCGGCGCTGATCGCCGTGGGGCTCGCGCTGATGGGCCTGACCGTCTTCGCCGTCGTCCCGGTCGCCACCGCCTTCCTCGGGGAGATCGTCCTGGGGCTCGGCATGGGCATCGTGTACCCGACGCTGTCGGTGCTCGTCCTGGAGCTGTCACCCCCGGGGGAGGCGGGGGAGAACAGCGCGTCGTTGGGGGTCGCGGAGTCGGTGTACACGGTCGTCTCCGTCGCGGTCGCCGGTGCGCTCCTGGCGGCACTGGGCGCCTCGACCGTCGCCTACCTGCTCTGTTTCGGGCTGGCGGCGTTGATGGCGGCCACCGGGGTCCTGGTCGGCGCCCGGGTCGGAGCCGACGGCTCCGTCCGGGGCTGAGCTCCTCCTGGTGTGCCCCCTTGGCGACCTGAGTTCTGTCCGCACCGAAAGTGGTAGAAAAATCGTGAAAAACCGGACTTAATCCCACCCTTGCAGGCGGGAGGCATTCGCGGGCCGTCGTGGCACCATGGAAGAACGCCGTTCCCGGTGGTGTTGAGAGGAGTCCCGCCTTCGGGCGGGATTCGTGTTTTGGGAGCTTGAATTCTCCGGGTCCGGAGAGGTCAAGGGGGGATCATGCCGCGTGTCCGCGAGCTTGAGGTGTTCCGGTTGGTGCTGCCGTACGGCAGGCGGCCGGAGAGCATCCTCGTCCGGCTCACCGACTACGGGGGCATGACCGGGTGGGGCGAGGTCGTCGACGCCGACCCCAAGACCTGGGTCGCGCTGGAGGAGGGGCTCGCGCAGGCGCTGATCGGCGTCGACTGGGAGCACCCCGACGAGCTCGGCGCCGTCCCCGGCGGGTCCGCCGCCGACATGGCCTGCTGGGACCTGTGGGCGAGGATGCGCGGGGTGCCGCTGGCCCACGCGCTGGGCGGTACCCGTACCTCCCTCATGGCCACCGTCAGGATCGGCGCCGACCGCAATCTGGAGAGCCTGGTCGCCCGGGTGAACCGGCACGTCTGCGCCGGGTACGCCCACGTCACCCTGGACGTCCACCCCGGTTGGGACATCGAGCCGCTGCGCGCCGTCCGCCAGGCGTACCCCGTGCTGGGCATCAGTGTGGACGCCCGCGGCGCCTACCGCGACGTCGCCGCCCTTGAGGCGCTGGACGCCTACACGCTCTCCGCCATCGAACGCCCCTGCGCCGTTCTGGCCGACCACGCCGACCTGCAGCAGCGCGTCGCCGCTCCGGTCCTGCTCGAGGTCGCCTCGGCCGCGGAGCTGGGCGAGGCGATCGCCGCGGGGGCGGGCAGGGCGCTGCTGCTCCGCCCGTCGGCCCTGGGCTCCCTGCGCGAGGTACGGCGGGTGCACGACCGTGCGGTGCGCGCCGGATGGGAGATCGCCTGCGCCGGGGGCCGAGGCACCGGGCTGGCCCGCGCGGCCACCGTCGCCGCCGCCAGCCTGCCCGGCTGCACCCTGCCCTGCGATGTGGCCGAACCGCCGCGCAGCGCGCAGATCGTCGACCCGCCGGTCGGCGCCTCCGGCGGCGTGGTGGCCGTACCGCTCACCCAGCCGGGCCTGGGCCACCGCATCGACGAGGCCCGCGTCCGCCGCCTGGCCAAGGAGTCGTACTCGGCCTGACGCGCCCCCGGCCTGAAGGCCGGAACACCGGACCGCCTTCAGGTGGCGCGACGTTCCCGGCCGGCCCTGCTCAGCCGCAGCCTTCGGTGATGCCCTTGGGAGCGGTCGGGTCCGGCTTCGCCGTGCTGCTCGCCCTGGGAAGGGGCGTGCGTGAGGTCGTGGCCTGGGGGGTGGCCGTGGGGGCCGCGGTGGCGGTGAGGGGACGCCTGGTGACGGCCGAGGAGCGCAGGGCCTTCGCGGTGACCGTGCGGATCCTGCTCCAGTCGGGGTAGCCGGTGTTGATCAGCGGTGGGACGAACTGGACGCTGGTCACCTTCGCGTTCTTGACCTTCAGCGCCAGCGGCACCAGGTGCTCCAGCATCGGGCGCGGGATGTCGGTCCGCAGCAGTTCCTTGGTGGCCAGCGCGACCTGGTTGAACCGCGACAGCACGGTCGCCGGGTCCGCCTGGGAGAGCAGGGCGCCCAGCACGCACCGCTGGCGCCCCATCCGGGTGTAGTCGTCGCTGTTGGTGCGCGAGCGGGCGAACCACATCGCGTCGGCGCCGCGCAGCCTGCGGGTACCCGCCTTGACCAGGCCCTCGTCGTACTTGCCGAAGACCACGTCCTGGGGCACGGTCACCGTCACGCCGCCGATCGCGTCGATCAGCCGGGCGAAGCCCCACATGTTGGCCAGGGCATACCAGTCGATCTTCAGGCCCAGCGTGTAGCCGACCGTGTCGATGAGCGTCCTCGCTCCCTGCTTCTCGCGGCCCCCGAAGATCTCCGGGTGCGCGTCGGCGTACTCCCAGACGGCGAAGAGCAGGTCCTCGCGCGAGCCGTCCGGGTTGGCCGGGAGCCTGAATCCGTCGGGAAAGCGCCTCGCCATGGGGGAGCCGGGGACGAAGCGGACGTTCTCCAGGTTGCGCGGCAGGCTCAGCAGCACGGTGTTGCCGGTTTTGACATCTATGCTGGCCACGTTGATGCTGTCGGTCCGCACGCCCACCCGGTGGGTGTCGGCGTCCCCGCCGAGCAGCAGGATGTTCACCCGGTCGCGACCCGCCCACGGGTCGTTCTCTCCATCCCCGCCGCCGGTGGGGCGTGAGGTGGACGGGGCACTGAAGACGTCGTCCAGTGCCGACTGCGAGACCGCCGCGTACTGCCCGAGAAGGCCGAACGGCAACAGTACGGCCACCGCGAGCGTTCCCGCCAGGACCCCGGCGACCACCTGCCCGGCACCGGGCAGCGTGCCGGGGTTCATCACCACGAACGAGTGCACGACCAGGACGAACCAGGCGACGCCGAGCGCCAGGGAGGCCACCGTGACGCCGGTCAGCCAGGAGGAGGAGACCAACTGCCCGGCGAGGTCACCGAGGTCGGAGGTGAGCGCGACCCAGAGCAGGGACAGCAGCAGTGCCGCGTACGCGCACAGCAGCGCCAGCCCGGTCCTTCGCCATCCGGCGCGCAGATGCGCGGCGCCCGGGGCGATGGCGGCCAGCGCCGTCCAGCCGATGACCGCACCGACGCCGGGCGGCTTCGATCTGTCACGCAATTGCTCCCCGTTTCCTCGCGCCTGACTCGGGCTTGACCACCGCAGGGAGATGGTAGGGGGGCGAAACCAGGTCGCGGGCGACAAGTCGGTGAACAACTCGGGAAGCCGGCAAGGCTTTATCCTGTGATTTTGACTGGAATAAGATTCGGTCATGGCTTTCACCGAGATCGAGTACGGCGTGGCTGACGGCATCGCCACCATCACCCTCGACCGCCCGCACCGCCTCAACGCCTTCACCTACACGATGCGCCGCGAGCTGATCGACGCCTTCGACCTGGCCGACGCCGACGACGAGGCGCGCGTGGTGATCGTCACCGGCCGGGGCCGCGCCTTCTGCGCGGGCGCGGACCTCGGGGGTGGCGGTGACACCTTCAACCATGACAGGAGCGAGGAGATGTTCGGCGGTGAGGACACCGTCGACGGCTCGCCCCGCGACGGCGGCGGCACGGTCGCGCTCCGGATCGCCAGGTCGCTCAAGCCGGTCATCGCCGCGATCAACGGTCCCGCCGTGGGCGTCGGGGTGACGATGACGCTCCCGATGGACATCAGGATCGCCTCCGACACCGCCAGGTTCGGCTTCGTCTTCGCCCGGCGCGGCATCGTGACCGAGGCCGCCTCCAGCTGGTTCCTGCCCCGGCTCGTCGGCATCTCCCAGGCCATGGAGTGGGCCGCCACCGGCAGGGTCTTCCCCGCCGCCGAGGCGCTCCAGGGGCGTCTGGTCTCCAAGGTCGTCGCCCCGGACGAGCTGCTCCCCGCCGCCCACGCGCTGGCCCGCGAGATCGTCGGCAACACCTCCGCCGTCTCGGTCGCCGCGATCCGGCGGCTCATGTGGTCGGGCCTGTCGGCCGCCTCCCCCTGGGAGGCCCACCGGGCCGACTCGATTCTGATGCGCGACTTCGGCTCCGCGCCCGACAGCGCCGAGGGCGTCACGGCCTTCCTGGAGAAGCGGCCGGCGAAGTTCCCGATGAAGGTCTCCCGCGACCTCCCCGCCGCGGTCCCCTCCTGGCCGGACAACCCCTACGTACTTCCCTGACCTGCCGCCTCTCGCCGTCAGGCCGGGATGCGAGAGGCGGTGCGGGGAACGGGAACCCGTCGATCAGGACATCACCAGGGGAAGGCGAACAGACCGTAGTAGGCCGCGGCCACCAGGAGCAGGGCGGTGCCGCCGAGCACCCCGGCGATCGCGAAACTCTGTGGGCGGGAGGGCTCCCAGCCCTCCCGCAACCCCGCGACGACGGCCGCCACGCCCGTGACCTCCTGCAGCAGCATCAACAGCGCCAGGATCCTGATGACCAGCCATCCGGTGAGCACCGCGGGCCACGCCCCGGCCTGGTTGACCGAGAACAGCACGAGCAGCGTGATGAACGCCGCCACCGAGACCAGCAGCCCGGCCCCGGTCCACGCCATCCGGCGGAACCGCCGCCGGATCGGCGGCCAGATCCGGGCGTTGGTCTCCGCGGCGGGTGACCGGCCGCGGAGCCGCACCACCATCTCGGCCACCGGGCCGACCACGTAGCCGACCGCGGCCAGGCAGAGCGTCAGCCCGATGACGGTCCCCCCGGCGTACCAGGGAGCCGCGGGAACGTCGCTGGCCTCCAGGCGCTGGATCGGCGTGGCACCGGCGATGCGCACCGCGGGTCTGGCCGTGCCGGGCAGGCCCAGGACCCAGTTGGCCAGCGTCTGCAGGTAGCCGGGCGCGAACGGGCCGCCGTGCACGCGCATGCCGTGGTCGGCGCGGTCGAGGTAGCGGATGGTGTAGTCGCCGTTACCGCCCTCGGCGAGCGCGCCGGTCAACGCCATGCTGCTCTCCACGAACGGGATCGAGGGATCGCGCGTGCCGTACAGGGCCAGGACCGGTTGCCGCATCCCGCGCAGCGCGGGCAGGCCGTCGTAGCGCAGGAAGTTCATGTCCACGGCGCCCATGGCGCGGGTGAGCAGCTCGCGTACCCCGCTGGGCGCGTACAGCCGTTCGAGCTGCTCGCCCAGTGCCCAGGTCACCTGCCGCATGGGGGAGACGTTGGGCGCCGACACCAGCACGGTGAACCCGACGGCGCTGCTCCTGGTGGCGGCGATGGGCACCACCCAGCTGCCCTCGCTCACCCCCCAGAGCCCCGCTCTGGCCGGGTCGACGTCGTCGCGGACGAGCAACTTCTCCAGAACGAGCAGGGCGTCGCGGGCGAGCAGGCCGAAGTCACGGTTGCGGAAGTCGTAGCCCACGGTCCGCTTGTCGTAGACGAGGGTGACGATCCCGGCCCTGGCCAGCCACTCGGCCTGGGTGGTGAACTCTCCCCTGACCCCGGCCCCGGCCCCCTGCACGAAGACCAGCGCGGGGTGGCGTCCGGGGGCGACCGGCGCGCGGATCGTCGCCTGGAGAGGAGTACCGTCCTCGGCCGTGACGGTGACGTCCTGCGTGGTGATCTGCCTGGTCGCGGCGACCGGCCTGACCTCGTCCGGCGGCTGGGAAGGAAGGGTCTGGAAGACCGGGTCGGCGCGGAGCGGGGTCGGGTCGAACGGCGGCGGCAGGGTGTAGCCCACCGTCGCGAGAACCACGAGGATCAGGCCGGAGGCGACGCTCAGAACGCCACGGCCGGCCTGGTTGTCGATCCGATCCCCGATCGTCACTCGCCTCCGTGATCGTCGTTTCCCGGTATCGTTCCCTCTGATCTTCAAACGTACCCATGGACGAAAACCCTGAGCGGAGCGGGAGATCCGAGTGATGTGAGTGGCCACATTTGTCGCTGAGTCCTGTTAGCTTCGTGCGACATGCGGGTGCTGCACACATCGGACTGGCACCTGGGCCGCTCGTTCCACCGGGAGAGTCTCCTGGCCGCCCAGGGTGCCTTCGTCGACCACCTGATCGAGACCGTCAGATCGGAGCGGATCGACGTGGTCGCGGTCTCCGGTGACGTCTACGACCGGGCACTGCCCTCGGTCGACGCGGTCGAGTTGTGCAACCAGGCGCTGCGGCGGCTGGTCGACACCGGGACGCGCACCCTGCTGATCAGCGGTAACCACGACTCGGCGCGCCGTCTCGGCTTCGGCGCGCACCTCATCGACGCGGCAGGCGTCCACCTGCGCACCGACCCCGAGCGGGTCGGCGAGCCGGTCGTCGTCGACGACGTCGCCTTCTACGGCATCCCCTATCTGGAGCCCGAGCTGGTGCGCGCCCCTTGGGAGCTGCCCGAGCGCACCCACACCGCCGCGATCGGGCACGCCATGTCCCTGATCCGCGCCGACCTCGCCCGGCGCGGACCCCGGTCGGTGGTCCTCGCCCACGCGTTCGTGACCGGGGGGCGGGGTAGTGACAGCGAGCGCGACATCAGTGTGGGAGGCGTCGCGCACGTCCCGGTGTCCGCCTTCGAGGGTGTCGACTACGTGGCGCTCGGCCACCTGCACGGCCGCCAGCGGATGAGCGAGACCGTCCGCTACTCCGGTTCCCCGATCGCCTACTCCTTCTCCGAGGCCGGGCAGGTGAAGGGGTCCTGGCTGGTCGACATCGGCCCCGGCGGGTACGAGCGCGCGGAGTTCGCCGAGGCCCCGGTGCCCAGGCAGGTCGGCCGGCTCACCGGTCGCATCGACGACCTGCTGGCCGCACCCGAGCACGCCCGCTACGAGGACCACTGGCTCCAGGTGACGCTCGTCGACCGGATCCGGCCCAAGGGCGCGATGGAGCGGCTCAGGTCCCGCTTCCCGCACACGCTCGCCCTGTCCTTCGAACCCGAGGGCGGGGCCGGTGAGACCGTCACCCGGCCCAGGGTGGCGGGGCGTCCCGAGATCGAGGTCGCCCTCGACTTCGTCCGCGAGGTGCGCGGCGAGGCCGCCGACCCCGCCGAGACCGAACTGCTGCAGAGGGCCGTCGAGGCCTCCCGCGCGAAGGAGGCGATGGCGTAGATGCGCCCGCACCGTCTGTGGATCACCGCCTTCGGCTCCTTCCCCGGTGAGGAGCAGGTCGACTTCGACGCCCTCGCCGAGGCGGGGCTCTTCCTGATCCACGGCCCCACGGGGGCGGGCAAGACCACGGTGCTCGACGCGCTCTGCTACGCCCTGTACGGCAGGGTGCCGGGCAGGCGCGACAGCGCCAAGAGCCTGCGCTGTGACCACGCGCCCCCGGGGCGCGGGCCCAGCGTGGCGCTGGAGGTCACGATCAGGGGGCGCCGGCTGAAGATCACCCGGTCGCCCGGCTGGCAGCGCCCCAAGCTCAGGGGCACCGGCACGACCAGGGAGAACGAGAAGGCACTGCTCACCGAGCTCGCCCCCTCGGGGGAGTGGGTGGGGCTGACCAACCGGGTCGACGAGGCGGGGGAGTTCATCGGCACCCTGCTCGGTATGAACGCCGAGCAGTTCCTCCAGGTCGCGATGTTGCCCCAGGGGGATTTCGCGAAGTTCCTTCGTGCGGACGGGGAGGACCGGCGCAAGGTCCTGGAGCGCCTCTTCTCGGTGAAGGTCTACGCCACCGCCGAGTCCTGGCTCGCAGACCGGCGTACCGAGGCGTTCCGCGAGCAGCAGGCCCTCCGCAAGGAGGTCGACTTCGCGGTGAAACGCCTTGAGGAAGCCGCGGGGTCCGCGCTCTCGGCCGCGCTGACCGATGCCTCGTCGGATGCCGCGGTGGAGGTCCCGGTGGAGGTCTCGGTGGAGGACGACCCGCTGGGATGGGCCCACGCGGTCGAGGAACTCGCGGCACGGGAGGTCACCCGGCTGAGCGGTATGGGCCTCGGCGGCGAGGCCGCCGTACGGCAGGCGCGGGAGAGCCTGGAACGTGGCACCGCGCTGGCCGACCGGCGCCGCCGCCACGCCGAGGCGCTGACCAGGAGCCGGGCGCTGGAGGAGACCGCCGAGGAGCGGGCGGACCTGGAGACCCTCCTGGAGGAGGCGGCGGCCGCCGACCGGGTGCTGCCGCTGATCCAGGGCGCCGAACAGCGCGCCGAGGCCGCGGCCAAGGCCCGAAGCCTGGCCGCCGACGCCGTCGCCCGCGCACTCCCGCTCGTCGACGCCACCCGGGACGTCGTCCACGACCGTACGGGCACCGGCGAGACAGGTGATCGTCTCGACGTCGGCGCGCTCCGCGACGACGACGCCCGGGACCGGGCGGAGGCCGGCGCGGACCGCCGTCACGCCGTGCTAGGCCGCCTGGTCGAGCTGGAACGCGACCGCCGGAGCGAGATCACCCGCCTGGGCGAGCTGCGCACGGAGGAGTCACGCCTGGCGGAGATCGTCCGGGACCGGGACCGGGCCGCTCGCGAGATCATCGAGTTGGCCGCCGCGCAGGCCGTGGCCGACTCCCGACTGAAGGACATCCCCGAGCTCAGGCGGGAGGTGGAGGAGCGTCTCACCGCCGCCCGTCTGGACGCCGCCCGCATCCCCGCCGCCGAGTCGGCGGTCGAGGGCGCCGTCACCCGCCTCCGGGCGGCCGAGCGGCGCACCCGCCTCGCCGCCGACCTGGCCGCGGCCCGTGCCGACCTCGCCGCTCTCCTGCCAGGGGTCCGCGACGCCTTCGCCGCTCACCCGCTTCCGGGCCAGGCCCATGACGTGCTCGGGACCCGTCGCGAGGGCACCGGCCTGTCCGCCGAGCCCGGTGAGATCCGCGAGGTCCTCGCCGCCCGGGAGAGAGAGTGCGGGCGACAGCTGGCCGGGCTGGAAGGGCTGCGGGTCGAGGAGGCCCGGCTGGCCGAACTCGACGGGCTGATCGCCGCACTCGGCGACGAGCTCGCGGAGGCGGTCCGGCAGGAGGGCGAGGTCCGCGAGCTCTGGGAGGCGCTGCCCGCCGAGGCGGCGGAGGCGACCGCGCGGCTGAACGAGGTCAGGGCCGCCGGGGCGGGACTTCCGGCGGCGCGGGCGCGTGCCGAGGCCGCCACCGCGTTGCTCGCCGCGGTACGGCGCCGCGAGGCGCTCAGCGCCGAGCTGGAGGTCGCGCGCGCGGCCCAGGTGGAGACCACCGACCTCGCGCAGGCGCTCCGCGACCGCTACCAGGACATCCAGCGGTCCAGGATCGAGGGCATGGCCGCCGAGCTCGCCGCCAAGCTCGTCCCCGGCGCCCCCTGCGCGGTCTGCGGCTCGCCCGATCACCCCGCTCCCGCCGCCCCCGCCGACGAGGTGCGCACCGCCGAGGACGAGCGCGCGGCCCAGGGCGTCTACGAGGCGGCCCAGGAACGGCGCCGGGAGGCGGAGACCACGGTCACGGTGCTGCTCTCCCGTCTCGGTGAGGTCCGCGCCGTCGCGGGGGAGGAGACCGGGGAACGGGCGGGGGAGACCCTCGCCGAGGCCGAGCGGGAACTGGAGGCGCTGACCGCCACGGCGAGCGCCGAGGACGCCCTCGCCGCCGAGGTGGAGCGGATCGCCGCCGAACTGGACGACGCCAGAACCCGGATCGAGGAGATCACCAGGCGGCTCGCCGAAGGCCGTGCCCGCCTGGCGGGATGGCAGGCCGAGCGTGACCGCCTGACCGCCCGCCTGGACGGGGCCCGGGGCGACGACCTCACGGTCCAGGCCCGCCGCGACCGCCTGGCGGCGGAGGCCGGGCGTCTCTCCACGGCCCTGGCCGCAGCCGTCCACGCGGTCGAGGTCACCGCGGCCCACCGGGAGGCGAGCGATCGGACCGACCTGGCCGTACCCGACGCCACCGGCGAGCTCGCCGAGGCGGAGGGAGTGCTGGCCACGCTCCGGGCGTCGGCCGAGGCCGAGCCGGCGCTGGCCGCGGAGGCGGCCGGGATCGCCGCCGAGTCCGAGCGGCTCCGGGAACGCTCGCGCGAACTCGCCGTCGGCCTGGCGGCCCGCCGTACGGACGTCGAAAGGCTCGGCGCCGACGCCGAGCGGCTGGCCGGGCGCGTCGACGAGGCACGCGGCCAGGACCCGACGCTGACCGCCAGGCTGGACCGGCTGGCCGACGAGGCGGAACTGCTCAGGGAGGCCGTAGAGGCGGTCAGGGACGAACGGGTCAGCGCCGCCGAGCTGGTGACCGCCCGCGACCGGGCGCTGAGCGCCGTCGTCGAGGCGGGCTTCCTCGGGCTGGACGACGCCCGCGCGGCCGTACGCTCTCCCGCCGACCGGGAGGAGAAGGCCGCCCGCCTCCACGAGCTCGCCACGGAGAGCGCCGCGGTCGCCGCCATGCTCGCCGACCCCGAACTGGTCGCCGCCGCCGCCGAGCCGGAACCTGACCTGTCGAGCCTGCGCGAGGCGCGGGACGCGGCCGACGCCGCCCATGCCCGCCTGCTCTCCGAACGGAGCCAGGCCGAGGGCCGGCTGGCCCGGCTGGCCGCCCTCCGCACCGAGCTGGCCGCCTGCCTGGAACGCTGGCGGCCCGCCGACGAGCAGCACCGCCTGGCCGACCGGCTCGCCGCCCTGACCGGAGGGAACTCCGCCGACAACCGGTGGAGGATGCGGCTCTCCTCATACGTGCTCGGCGAGCGCCTCAGCCAAGTGGTCGCCTCGGCCAACGAGCGGCTCGACCACATGTCGGGCGGGCGCTACCTGCTGGAACACAACCGCGACCGCTCCGCCGGTGACCGGAGCAGGTCCGGCGGCGGGCTCGGCCTGCACATCCTGGACAGCTGGACCGGTGTCGGCCGCGACCCGGCGACCCTGTCGGGCGGCGAGAGCTTCATCACCTCCCTGGCCCTGGCCCTCGGCCTGGCCGACGTGGTCACCGCCGAGGCCGGGGGAGTCGACATCGGCACGCTCTTCGTCGACGAGGGCTTCGGCACCCTGGACGAGGACACCCTCGACGGGGTGCTCGACATCCTCGACGGCCTGCGCGACAACGGCCGCGCGGTCGGCATCGTCAGCCACGTCGCCGAGCTGCGCACCCGGGTCCCCGCCCAGCTGCACATCCGCAAGGAACGCCGAGGTTCGACGGTCCGTCAGTGACCCGCCCGGCGGCGGCATGACGACATGACGTTCTTCTGAGCGCCGCGCGACTCTGAGCGCGCGTGACGACACACTCGGCGGCGTGGCCCGCCGACGGCTCCAGCAAGGCACGAATCGGCGCGTGCCGAACACCGCCTGCCGGGACGGCGCGGCTCGCGGGGGCGTGACCCGATGGCGGCGGTGTCCGCGGGGCCGTGCCGGTGTGTCCTTTCCGTTCGGGGTGCCGCACCGGTGGTGGTGGATCGGATCTTTTAGGGACGGGTTAGAAGCATGTTACGGCTGCCCGGAATTTTAAATCAACCATTGACTCCCTGTTTGTCACTGCTTACTGTTCCTTCCACGTCGTTCGGTTCATCTGAACGCCGTATCGCTGACCGGAACGATGAGGGACTCGATGGGTGCCCACGGTCATATTCACGCCACCGAGAGAGAAAGGGCGACGATGCCGGATCCGGGACCGCTGTTCTCGCCCGTCAGCCTGGGGCCGGTGGCACTGCGCAACCGGGTGTTCGTGCCCGGCCACACCACCAATTTCGGCCTGGACAACCGCCCGACCGCCCGGCACACCGCCTACCACCTGGAACGTGCCAGAGGCGGGGTGGGGCTGATCATCACCGAGGCGGTGCGGGTCCACCCCACCAGCGCCGGCAGGCACATCAGCCTCGGCAGCTTCGACGACTCCTCCATCCCGGCCTACGCCGAGGTCGCGGAGGCCGTGCACGCCGAGGGAGCGCGGATCTTCGCCCAGATCATGCACGCGGGGCGGCAGGCCTCCGGTGAGGCGACCCGCACCGCGGCCTGGTCGGCGGCCGACGTGCCGTGGGCCGCCGGGGCGCACGTCCCGCACGCGATGGGACACGGTGACATCGCCACGGTCGTCGGCGCCTTCGGCGCGGCCGCCCGCCGCATGGCGCAGGCCGGGTACGACGGGGTGGAGGTCCACCTCGGCCATGGCCACCTGCTCCAGCAGTTCCTCTCGCCGGTCACCAACACCAGGACCGACGGCTACGGCGGCGACCTCGACGGGCGTCTCAGGCTCACCCGCGAGGTGCTCGCCTCGGTGACCCGGCAGGCGCCGGACCTGCCGGTGGGCCTGCGGATCAGCGCCGACGAGTTCCTGCCCGGCGGTCTGACGCCGCAGGACATGCTGGAGGTCGTCGGGCTGCTGCGCGATGAGTTCCCGCTCGTCTACGTGCACGTCAGCCACTCGGCCTACCACGGCAGCTACTCGCTGGCGACGCAGATGGCCGACATGAGCTTCGGCCACGCGCCGTTCCGGCACCACGCCGCACTGTTCAAGCGGAGCTTCCCCGGCCTGGCCGTGCTCGCGGTGTGCCGGCTCGACAGCCTTCCCGAGGCCGTCGAGCTGGTCACCTCCGGTGAGGCCGACCTGGTGGGGCTGGCGCGGCCGCACATCGCCGACCCCCACCTGGTCCGCAAGGCGATGGAGGGCCGCTCGCACGAGTCCCGCTCGTGCCTGGCCTGCAACCAGGGCTGCATCGGGCGGCTGGAGAGCAGCCTGCCGATCTCCTGCGTGGTCAACCCCGAGGTCGGCGCCGAGCGGGAGTGGCGGCGGACGTGGGCGGAGCCGCCGCTCGCCGGTACCCGTCCCCGCCGGGTCCTCGTCGTCGGCGGCGGTCCCGCGGGCATGGAGGCGGCGCTGTCGGCCCGGCGCGCCGGTCACGACGTGACGCTCGCCGAGGCCGGTCCCGAGCTGGGCGGCCAGGTGGCGATCGCCGCCCGGGTACCCGGCAGGGAGCGCCTCGCGCTGCTCACCGCGGAACTCAGCCGGGACGTCGCCGCCGAGCGGATCACGATCCTGCTGGGGCACCGCGTCGAGGCGGCGGACCTCCTCGTGGGAGGCCGCCACGAGGGCGTCGACGACGTCATCGTGGCGACGGGCTCGCGACCCCGGCGGCGGGAGCTGCCGGGCGGGCCCCCGGTGTTCGACCTGTGGCAGGCGGTCGCCTCTCTGGAGGACCCGGCCTCACCGCTGCGCGGCACCGTCGCCATCCGCGACGACGAGGGGGCCTGGCCCGCCGCGTCGATCGCCGAGCACCTGGCCGGGCTGGGAGCGAAGGTGCACCTGCTCTCCCCGACCGCCTCGCTCGCCGCCCGCATCACCACGTACTCCAGGCTCGCGCTCACCCACCGCTTCGGCGAGCTGGGGGTCAAGGTCCACCCGCTGCGCGTCCCGCAGGGCGTCGAGGGCGGCCTGCTCACCCTCCGCGACACCCTGTGCGGCGACGTGGAGACCATGTCGGGCGTGACCGCGATCGTCGACGCGGGCACCCCCACCGCCGTGGACGAGCTCTACCGCGAACTCGACGCCCTGCCCGAGGCCCCCCGCGTGCACGTCGTCGGCGACGCCAACGCGCCGCGGACCGCGCTGGAGGCGGTCTACGAGGGACGGCTCGCCGGCACCTTCCTGACCGATGCCGTCAGCGGCGCGACCGCGCTGGCCCGTGCGCGCTGAACCACGCCCCGACCACACCGCCACCGTTCCCCGTCGACCCCGACGCGGCGCCATAGAAGGGCACCGCTCGCCCCCTAGAAGGAGAACCATGATCGATATCGAGGATCGCCTGACCTTCGACGAACGCTCCACCGTGGACTACATCCTGGCGATGCGCAAGAGGTGGGCCGACACGCTCTACCCCGCCCTCGCCGAGGAGTACCGCGCCGACGGCGCTCCCGCGCAGACCGTGGAGGAGGCCGGCGAGCGGTTCCGCAACCTGAACCTCTACTCGTGGTTCAGCCACCTTGAGCGGGTGCAGCAGAAGATGCTGTGGAAGACCGCCGGCGACGCCGTCATCAGCC
Organism: Streptosporangium amethystogenes subsp. fukuiense; assembly: GCF_042665875.1. Classification (NCBI taxonomy): domain Bacteria; kingdom Bacillati; phylum Actinomycetota; class Actinomycetes; order Streptosporangiales; family Streptosporangiaceae; genus Streptosporangium; species Streptosporangium amethystogenes. The sequence continues at coordinate 656,634 of NZ_JBHTEE010000001.1, forward strand.
GCCGTGACGACCTGATCGACCAGCTGGGCGAGGTGCGGGCGCCGAAGGGCAAGCTCGTCCTGAACTCCGAGGTGGAGCTGCCGGACTGGTACACCGACTTCGACATCCACATCCAGCCCGGCGGATTCTTCTCCGACGACCTGTCCGCGTACGTCTACGAGTTCGGCGCGCGGATCGTCATGCTGCGCGACAACGACGGCTACAAGTTCCACCAGTTGTTCACCCAGACCGCGCTGCCCGACCTGCCGGACGCGGCCCGCGTGGTCGACATCGGCTGCGGCTTCGGCAAGAGCACCCGCCCGCTCGCGAACCGCTACCCGAAGGCCGAGGTCATCGGCATCGACTTCGCCGCTCCCGGCCTGCGCCTGGCGCACGCCGAGGCCGAGGCCGAGGGCGTCGCGATCACCTACCTCCAGGGCGACGGCAGGACGACCGGCCTGCCGGACGGCTCCTGCGACGTGGTCACCGGCACGATGGTGCTGCACGAGATGCCGGCCCAGGCCGTGAAGGAGACCATCCAGGAGGCCGCCCGCCTGCTGCGGCCCGGTGGGGCGCTCCGCTTCCTGGAGTTCCAGCCGACCGGTGATCCGTTCAGGGACGCGACGATCTTCGAGCACGCCGAGCGCAACAACGAGCCCTTCTTCCATGACCTGTTCGCCTCCGACCTCCTGGAGTTCTGCCGCGAGGCCGGTCTGACCGACGCGTCCTGGTCCCCCTTCGACGAGCGCAACGAGGGCGTGCGTCCCGAGGGCTGGGGCGACCGGCGCGAATGGCACTTCCCGTGGGCGGCTCTCGCCGCGAACAAGCCGGAGAACTGATGAGCGACGAATTCGACTACTTCCGCGACCGCCACCTTGGCAAGCTGCTCGACCTGGTCCTGCAGCTCAGCACCGACCTGCACGTCGCCAACCAACGGGTGCACGGTCTGGAGGCGCTGCTGGTCCGCCACGGCGTCCTCGCCGAGGGGGAGCTTGACTCCCTGGTGCCGGACGAGGCGGAACGCCGGACCCTGGAGCGCCAGCGCGACGCGATGATGAACCGCCTGATCAGGATCATCGCGGAGAGCGGCCCCGCCGAGCACCCGCTGCGCGACCAGTGGGAAGCCGCCCTGGCGGCCAAGGCCGGCTGATGGCCGCCGGCACGGCGGCCAAGCTCGTCGACCACTACCTGCAACTGTGCGAGGACCGCGACCTCGAAGAGGCCGCCAGGCTCCTGGCACCGGGGGTGCGGCTCGTCTTCCCGGGGGACCTGGTCTTCACCTCACTGCCGGAGATGGCCGCCGGCGCCGGCGGCCGCTACCTGTGGGTGCGCAAGAACCGCGAACGGTACTTCGAGGGTGAAGGTGACGACGACACCGCCGTCGTCACCTCCCTGGGCACCCTGTACGGCGAGGACCTGGCCGGGACCCCCTTCTCGGACATCCGCTACGTGGACGTGTTCGTCATCCGTGACGGTCTCATCGCCGAGCAGCACGTCTACAACGACCTCAGCGAGGCCGGGTTCCCCCTCCCCGGCCTGACACCCCCCACCCCATCGGTTTGACAGAGGTGCCGTACGTGAAGAAATCCCTGCGACTGGGCGTTGGCGCCCTCACCGTCGCGACACTGACCATGCTGGCCGGCTGCGGTGGAGGCGACACCGCCGCCCCCGAGGGCACCGACGGTGCCCAGACCGCCCGAGGAAAGATCACCTTCGCCATCGCCTCGGCGGTCATCGGCCCCAAGGAGGAGGTCGCCGCCTACGCGGTGGCCAAGGACCAGGGCTTCTTCGACGAGCAGAACCTGGACGTCGAGACCATCAACGCCGACGGGTCCGTGGCCGCCATCCAGGCGGTCGCGTCCGGCAGCGCCGACATCACCGCCGCCGACGCGGGCTCGATCCTCGCCGCGGCGGAGAAGGGCGTGCCGGTCAAGGCGATCGGCGGCCTGGTGCAGAACTGGCCGTGGGTCATGGCGGTCAAGCCGGGCAGCGGCATCAAGAGCGGCGCCGACCTCAAGGGCAAGAAGATCGGCGTCATCAGCCTGGCGTCGGGCTCCAGCCCGTACGCACGGGGCTATGTCCGCGAGGCCGGGCTGGACCCGGAGAAGGACGTCGAGCTGCTGCCCGTCGGTGTGGGCGCGCAGGCCGCCGGCGCGATCAGCAGTGGTCAGGTGGACGCGCTCGCGCTCTACACCCAGGCGTACGCCGCGATCGAGAACTCCGGCGTCACCTACGAATACCTCCCCAACCCGGACATGTTCCAGGGGATCCGCTCCATCACCTTCGCCGTGCGCAAGGACGCCTTCGACGAGAAGAAGGACCTGCTGACCCGCTTCCTGCGCGCCGGCTACCAGGGCATGCTCTTCTCCGCGGTCAACAACGAGGCCGCCACCCGCATCGGCTACACGGTCTTCCCGCAGATCCTGGCGGGCAAGTCCGCCGAGGACCGGATCGCCGACGACACCAAGGTCATGGCGGCGTGGCTGAAGAGCGCGACCCCCACCACCGGTGAGCCGGAGACCTTCGCCGACTGGGGCGCGATCAGCGACCAGGAGTGGACGAAGACCGCCGCCTATACCAAGGGCGCCGGGCAGATCACCAAGGACCCGGTGATCGCCGACGTCTGGGACGCGAGCCTGCTGCCCGCGGCCAACGAGTTCGACTCGGCCGCGGTGGTCTCCAAGGCCAAGGCCTACAGCCCGAAGTAACCCCGGCCGTACGCCCGAGGTGACCCGGAGCCGCACACGCCGAAGTGCGCGGCCCCGGGTGACCCGGGGCCGCACCGCCAGAAGTGGATCAGGGCCGGAGCGACCGGCGACCACGACCGACCAGCACCCGAGCATCGAAGAGGAGGGCCGATGGCCATCAGGACCCCCGGCCGCCGCCAGGCCACCGCCGCATCGGCACCGGTGGACGAAGACGCATGGATCGAGGTGGCCGGCCTGCAGAAGCTGTACCGGCCCCGCAGGTCGGAGCCCACCCACGCGCTTTCCGACATCGGCTTCACCGTCAGGCGGGGGGAGTTCATCTCCATCGTGGGACCCTCCGGATGCGGGAAGACCACCCTGCTGAAGATCCTTGCCGGACTGATCCCCAAGAGCGAGGGCGTCGTCCGCGTCGCGGGACGGGACGTGGCCAAGCCGCTTCCCGAGGTGGGCATGGTCTTCCAGGCCGCGACCCTGCTGCCCTGGCGCACCATCCTGGAGAACGTGATGGTCCCCGTCGAGGTGCAGAAGCTCGACGCGGCCGTCTACCGCGAGCAGGCCAGGAACCTGCTGAACATGGTCGGCCTGGACGGCTTCGGCGACAAGTACCCGCATGAGCTCAGCGGCGGCATGCAGCAGCGCGCCGGGATCTGCAGGGCTCTGGTGCACGACCCGTCCGTACTGCTCATGGACGAGCCCTTCGGTGCCCTGGACGCCATGACCAGGGAGTACATGAACGTCGAGCTGCTGCGTATCTGGAAGGAGAGCGGCAAGACCGTCGTCCTGGTCACCCACTCCATCCCCGAGGCGGTGTTCCTGTCCGACCGGGTCATCGTGCTCAGCTCCCGCCCCGGGCGGATCGCCGAGATCGTCCCGATCGAGCTGGAGCGTCCGCGCGATCTCAGCGTGATGTCCTCCGATCGCGCCGGGGTCTACGTGGCACGAATCCGCCAGCACTTCAACGCCGCCGGCGTCATCGACTGACGAGGTACACCACCATGACAACGACCAAGGCCACTGACAGCCGCCCCGCCCGTCCACCGGGCCCGGCACCGAAGAAGAGCCGCCTGAGCGGGTTCGATCTCCGCGAGCGCCCCGAGCTCATCATGGTCCCCGGGGTCTTCGTGATCGCGGTGCTCGCCTGGGAGTTCCTCGTCCAGCCCCTCGGCATCGACGAATACGTGCTGCCCCGGCCCTCGCAGATCGTCGCCTCGCTGACCACCCAGCTCGCCGACGGCCTTTTCTGGTCGCACCTGCTGGTCACGCTCCAGGAGTCCCTGCTCGGCTTCGTGATCGGCGTCGGCGCGGCGATGCTGCTGGGCACGCTGATCTCCCAGGTGCGGCTCGCCGAGCGCACGCTCATGCCGTACATCGTCGCCTTCCAGACGGTGCCGAAGGTCGCCCTGGCGCCGCTGTTCGTCGTCTGGTTCGGCTTCGGCATGACCAGCAAGGTCGTCATGGCGGCGGTCATCTCCTTCTTCCCGATGCTGGTCAACGTCATCGAGGGGCTGCGCTCGGCCGACGCCGACCGGATCCAGATGCTGACCGTGTTCGGCGCGGGCAGGTTCCAGGTCTTCCGCATGGTCCGGCTGCCGAGCGCGCTGCCCTTCATCTTCGCCGGGCTCGACATCGGGATCGTCTTCGCCATCCTCGGCGCGGTCGTCGGTGAGTTCATCGGCGCCAAGGAGGGCCTGGGCTACCTGCTCCTGCAGACCAACTACAACTTCGACATCTCCGGCATGTTCGCGGTCCTGGTGGTGCTCTCCGTGCTCGGCCTCATCGCGCACTCACTGATCCGTTTCGCCCAGCGGCGCTTCGCCTTCTGGGCCGAGGACAGCCGGGTGATCGGCGCATGAGCGATCCGAACCGCTTCGACGGCAGGGTGGCGCTGGTCACCGGCGCGGGCCGGGGCATCGGCGCGGAGATCGCCGCCACGCTCGCGGCCCGCGGCGCCCGGGTGGCCCAGGCCGACGTGACCTCCGGTGACGACTGGCAGGCGCCGCTGCCCGAGAGCGACGGGCACACCCGCCACCACGTCGACGTCCGCTCGGCGGACTCCTGCCGCGCGCTGGTCGCCGAGGTGCTCGCCGCGCACGGCCGCCTCGACCACCTGGTCAACAACGCGGGCATCGTACGGCGGGGGCCGGCGGCCACGATGAGCGAGGGTGACTTCACAGAAGTCCTCGACGTCAACCTCACCGGCACCTTCCGGATGTCCCAGGCCGCCTACCTGGCGCTGCGCGACACGGCCAAAACGGTCGGCGAGAGCGCCGCGAGCGTGGTGAACATCGGCTCGACCAACGGCCACATCGCGGTCCTGGACACCCTCGGCTACTGCGTCAGCAAGGCCGGGGTCATGCACATGGCCAGGGTGCTCGCCCTGGAGTGGGCCCCCGACGGTATCCGGGTCAACGCCGTCGGGCCCACGATCGTGCCCACCGACATGACGGCCGACGTTCGCGCCAACGAGGCGTACATGAAAGACAAGATGGCCACCATCCCCCTGGGCCGTATGGCAGGGGCCGGCGACGTCGCCAACGCGGTCGCCTTCCTGCTCAGCCCCGCCGCCGCCATGACCACCGGTCAGACGATCTACGTCGACGGCGGAGTCACCACCCAATGACGCGTGAGGAGTGCTCCATGCCCAAGCCCGATGTCGCCGCCGCACTGGCCGCCGTCGACGCACACCTCGACACCTTCGTCGAGGAACTGCAGCAGCTCTGCCGGATCCGCAGCCGCCGCCAGGAACCCGACCAGATGGTGGCCACCGCCGACTTCCTCGCCGCCTCGATCGGCCGCTGGGGCGGCAGCGCCGAGGTCATCCCCTGGGAACACTCCCACCCGTACGTGCTGGGCGAGATCGGCGGCGGCGAGCCCGCCCTGCTGCACTTCAACCACTACGACGTCGAAGTGGAGCCGACCGGAGACGAGGACCGGTGGATCAGCCCGCCGTACGCGGCGGAGATCCACGACGGGCGGCTGTACGCGCGAGGCGTCGCCGACGACAAGGGCGCCCTCATGTCGCGCGTCCACGCCGCGGCCGTGTGGCGGCTGTCCGGCCAGGAGGCGCCGGTCACCAGCCGTTACATCATGGAGGGCAAGCAGTGGCTGCACAGTCCCGGCCTCGGCTCGTTCGTCCGCGCGCACGCCGACCGGCTGGCGAGCGACGGCACCCTGTGGGAGAACTCCTGGATCGACGCCCAGGGCAGGCCGCTGCTCAAGCTCAGCGAGAAGGGTGTGCTCTACCTCAGGCTGACCGCCACCACGCTGACGCGTGAGCTGACCAGCCAGAACACCGCACTGCTCCCGTCGGCGACCACCCGCCTGGCCGCCGCGCTGGCGAGCCTGCAGCGTCCCGACGGCACCGTCACCGTGGCGGGCTTCGCCGACGACGCGCGGGTGCCCACCGACGAGGAGCGGGAGCTGCTGGGCCGGCTGCACTTCGACGGCGACTTCCTGCGAGCCAGGGCCGGAGTCGACTCCTTCATCGGCGGCCTCGACGACGCCCAGGCCGCGGTCGAGATCCGCACCCGCCCGACCCTGACGGTCGCCGGCATCGTCGGAGGCGACAACCGCGACGACATCACCCTCGGCATCCCGGCCACCGCCGCCGCCAAGGTGGAGATCCGCCTGGTCGCCGGGCAGGACCCCGATCGGGTGCTGCGGGCCGTCGGCAAGCACCTGGCCGACAACGGCTTCGGCGACGTCACGATCGAGGTCATGGCCACCAGCAGTCCGAGCGCCACCGACCACCGCGACCCGTTCGTGTCGCTGGTCGCCGACGCGGCCCGCCGTGCCTACGGCGCCGAGCCCGTCATCGAGCCGTACACGCAGTGGATCGGCAACCAGGGCGTCATGGGTGGGCGCCCGATCGTCGGCATCGGCGTCTCGCGCGCCGACTCCGGGGTCGACGGCCCCAACGAGAACATCCTTGTGGAGGACTACCGCATGGGTATCAAGCACGTCGTCGAGGTCATGGCCGCGATGGCGGTGAACCGGTGAGCGCCACCCACCTGCGCGGTGCCTCCGAGCGCGGTTACCTCGACCTGCCCTGGGGTCAGGTCCACTACCGGCGCGCGGGCGACCCCTCGGCGGTCCCGCTGCTCATCCTGCACCAGTCGCCGCTGTCGTCGGCGACCTACGAGCCCGCCCTCGCCGCCCTCGCCGCGCACGGCCTGTACGTCGTCGCGGTCGACACCCCCGGTTTCGGGATGTCGGACGCGCCCGGCGAGCAGTGGTCCATACCGGACTACGCGGCGGCGACGTGGCGGATCGCCGACGCGCTCGGCCTGGGGAAGGTGCACCTGCTCGGGCAGCACACCGGCGCCGTGGTCGCCGCCGAGGCGGCGCTCACCGCCCGCGACCGGGTGAACGGCCTGATCTTCCAGGGGCTGCCGCTGTACGACGACGCCGAGCGCGCGGAGAAGAAGGCCGGCTACGCGCCGGGCTACCGGGTCGCCCACGACGGCGGCCACCTGAAGACGATCTGGGACCGGGTCTACTGGCTCTACCCGCGGATCTCGGCGGAGTCGGCCAGCCGCCAGGTCGCCGAGTATCTCAGCGTGGGCCCCGACTACGCGGTCGCCTATCGGGCGGTCTTCGACCACCGTCTGGACACCGCCGCGCTCGCCGGCATCCCCATGCTGCTGCTGCACGGCGGCGACGACGTGGTGGCCAGGATGAACGACGTCGTCCAGGCGGCGCTGCCGGGCGTGCCGCTGGTCACCATCCCCGGCGGCACCGACTTCGTCGCCGAGGAGCAGCCGGAGATCTTCGCCAAGGCGGTGGCCGAGCACGTGCTGGCGCACCGGGCCGCCCGGCCGGAGGCGACGTTCAAGCCGATCTACACCGCGACCGTCGAGGTCCAGGGCGGTCGCGCGGGTAGTGCCCGCTCGCTCACCGGCTCACTGGACCTCGCCCTCACCAGGCCCGCCGACCGCACGTCCGGCGACACCGGCACCGACCCCGAGGAGCTCTTCGCCGCGGGATACGGGGCCTGCTTCGCCGGCGCCCTGGGGGTCGTGGCCCGGCGCGAGCGGATCGGTCTCGACCCGGTGAGCATCACCACGTCGGTGACCCTCGGCTCGGTGCCCGGTGGGAAGTACGCGATCACCGCCGCGCTCGGCATCTCCGCGCCGCACGTTCCGCAGGCGGACCTGGAGCGGATCGTCGGCATCGCCGACGGCCTGTGCCCCTACTCCAACGCGATCCGAGGTAACGCCGACGTCACGATTGAGGTCCTCGGTGGTTCTCCGGACAGCGCTGTCCTATGACATTCACATGATCTCTCCCCCTACCGCGTCGCCTGCCGCGCGCGCCCTGACCAACGAGGAAAGCATGACCGTCGATGACATCGGAGAGGAGCAGGAGCCGGAACCGGAGCGTTCCCGCTCCGGTATCGCGCGGGTTCTCGCCGTGATCGATGTCATCGGCAGGTCGCCTCAGGCCCAGGGCGTCTCCGTGATCGCGCGGCAGACCGGCCTGCCCAAGGCCGTGACACACCGCATACTGCGGGAGTTGGTGGCCGGCCAGTTCCTGAGCTTCGACGCGGACACGAAGCTCTACCGCCTCGGCCCCGGGGCGTTGAGCATCGGCCTGGCCGCGATGCGCGAACTCGACGTGCCCGCCGTCGCGCACCGGCACCTGGTGGCGCTGGCCGAGCGGGCGGGCGAGACGGCGACGCTCTCGCTCCGTCAGGGCTGGTCGCGGGTCTACGTCGACCAGGTCCTCTCCGACCAGGAGATCCGGATGTCGGTGGCGCTGGGCACCAGCCATCCCCTGCACGCGGGGTCCTCCTCCAAGGCGATCCTCGCGGCGCTGCCCGACGCGGAGGTGGACGACTACGTGGCCCACCACCGCCTCGACAGCGTCACCGACGCCACGATCACCTCGACGACCGCGCTGAGCGAGGAGATCGACCGGATCCGCACCCTCGGCTACGCGGTCAGCTTCGGCGAGCGGCAGTCGGGGGCGACGAGTGTGGCGGCGGCCTTCCGCGGCGCGACCGGGCAGGTCGTCGGATCGGTGTCACTGTGCGGGGCGCAGGACATGTTCGTCCGCGGCCACAGAGAGCTGCTGGGGGAGTGGGTGGCCGCGGCGGCCGCCGACATCTCGGCCGACCTCGGCTTCCGCGCAACAGGCCGGAACAGGGGGGAGACCGGGTGACACCCGTCCGGAAGAACATCGACGAAACCTTTTCCGACCTGGGGGTAAGCATGCACGACGGACCACTGGAGGGCCTGCGGGTCGTCGACGCCTCGACGATTCTGGCCGGACCGCTGTGCGCTCAGATCCTCGGCGACTTCGGTGCCGACGTGGTGAAGATCGAGCATCCGACGGCGGGCGACGGCATGCGCGGCCACGGCGAGTCCAAGGACGGTGTCTCGCTGTGGTGGAAGGAGATCTCCAGAAACAAGCAGACGATCGGGCTCAGCCTGTCCGCGCCCGAGGGGGCCGCGCTCTTCCTGCGGCTGATGGAACGCACCGACGTGCTCATCGAGAACTTCCGGCCGGGCACCCTGGAGCGCTGGGGGCTGGGCCCCGACAGGCTGCACGAGGTCAACCCCGGGCTGGTCGTCGTCAGGATCACCGGCTTCGGGCAGACGGGACCGTACGCGGGGCGGGCCGGGTTCGGCACGCTCGCCGAGGCGATGAGCGGCTTCGCCCACCTGACCGGCGAGGCCGAGGGACCGCCCACGCTGCCCGCCTTCGGGCTGGCCGACAGCATCTGCGGCATCGCGGCCTCGTCGGCGACGATGATGGCGCTGTGGGAGCGCGAGCGTGACCCGGAGAAGCGCGGTCAGGTCGTCGACATGAGCCTGCTGGAGCCCATCATGACGGCCGTCGGCCCCTCGCCGACCGTCTACCAGCAGCTCGGGACCATCGCGCACCGGCACGGCAACCGTTCCACCAACAACGCGCCGCGCAACACCTACCTCACCTCCGACGGCCACTGGGTGGCGGTCTCGACCAGTGCCCAGACGATCGCCGAGCGGGTGATGCGCCTGGTCGGGCACCCCGAGGTGATCGACGAGCCCTGGTTCGCCACCGGCGCGGGCCGGGTCCGGCACGTGGAGCTGCTGGACAGGCTGCTCGGCGACTGGGTCGCCGAGCGCACCCGGGAGGAGGTCGTCGCGGAGTTCACCGCGGCGGGCGCCGCGGTCGCCCCGGTCTACGACGCCCGGGACCTCGTGGAGGATCCCCACGTCCGCGAGACCGGGATGCTCACCTCCGTCGACGACGCCGACCTCGGCTCCGTGCTGATGCACAACGTGATGTGGCGGATGTCGCGGACACCGGGCCGGATCCGGTTCACCGGCCGCGACCTGGGAGCCGACACGGACCATGTGCTCGTCGAGGAACTGGGCTGCGACCCCGCGACCCTGAGCGACCTACGAGAACGAAAGATCATCGCCTGATCCGCGACGGCGCGGTGACGCGCCGATCGGGGGACAGACGGACATCGGGAGAGACGAGACGACGTGAGCACATCCACCACCCTGGCCACCCCACCGGGAGAGACGGTACGCGACCCCCTGCTGGAGGCGGTACGCGGCGGCGTGACCGTGTACGACCTGGGCCGCCCGTTCTACGCGGGCATGCCGCAGTCGCCCAACCACCCCGCGTACACCCACACGCTCCCGCGCCGCCACGGAGACAAGGTGCGCCCCGACGGTGGGTCGGCGGCCAACGACATGCTCGTCATGGGCACCCACGTGGGCACGCACATCGACGCGCTGGCCCATGTGTCCCAGGACGGCCTGCTGCACGGCGGCGCGGACGCGGCGGCGGCCTGTGTCGGGGGTCGCTACCCCGAGCACGGCATCCACACGGTCGCGCCGATGGTGTGCAGGGGCGTGCTGCTCGACCTGCCCGCCGCGCTGGGAGTGGCCTCCTGCGAGCCGGGCTACGAGATCACCCCGGCCGACCTCGACCGGGCCGTACGGGAGCAGGGCACCGAGGTCGAGGCCGGTGACGTCGTGCTGATCCGCAGCGGGTGGGGCGGTCGCTTCTCCGATCCCGACCGCACGGTCTACATCGGTTCCGAGTCCGGCGTCCCAGGGGTGGGGGAGGCGGGGGCGTACTGGCTGGCCGAGCGCGGGGTGCGCGCCGCCGGGGCCGACACCATCGCCTTCGAGTGCCTGGCCCCGGGCCAGGGGCACAGCGTGCTGCCCGCGCACCGGGTGTTGCTGGTGGAGTCCGGCGTCTACATCATCGAGACGATGAACCTGGAGGAGGCGGCCCTGCACGGCGTGCACGAGTTCACCTTCGTGCTGTCGCCGCTGGCGCTCTTCGGCGCCACCGGCTCGCCGGTGCGGCCGCTGGCGATCGTCGGCCGGAGCGCCGAGGCCGCCGGGGAGGCGGATCGCCGTGGCTGAGCCGACGCTCGGCCGTCAACTGGCCGACTTCGCCGTCGACACCTCCTACTCGACGCTGCCCGCCGACGTCGTCGACAGCGTCCGCAAGCGGGTGCTCGACGTGATCGGGCTGTGCGTGGCCGCGCACCGGCTGCCGACCAGCACCGCCATCGTGGAGTACGTCCGCGACCAGGGCGGGCGCCCCCAGGCCCACGTGGTGGGCGGCGGCTCCGCGGTACCCGCACCGCTGGCCGCCCTCGCCAACGGGGTGCTCGCCCACTCCCTCGACTACGACGACACCCACCTGCCCTCGGTACTGCACCCCAGCGCCTCGGTGGTCCCGGCCGCGCTGGCCGCCGCAGAACTGGCCGGGGCGTCCGGCCGCGAGACGATCCACGCCATCGCGGTCGGCCTGGAGGTGTGCGTACGGGTCGGTATGGCGGGCTACGACCGCGAGGCCGGCAACTCGACGTTCTTCGAGCACGGCCAGCACGCCACGTCCATCTGCGGGGCCCTGGGCGGCGCCGTCGCCGCGGCCGTGCTGTTCGGCCTGCCGCGCGAGGGCGTGCTCGACGCGCTCGGCGTCGCCGCCTCCACCGCCTCGGGCATCATCGAGGCCAACCGCACCGGCGGCACCGTCAAGCGGCTGCACTGCGGCTGGGCGGCGCAGTCGGCGGTGACCTCGGCCGAGCTGGTCAGGCGTGGCTTCACCGGGCCGCCGACCGTGCTTGAGGGCAGGTTCGGCTTCTTCCAGGCGTTCCTGCACGGGCGCTACGAGGCGTCGGAGATCACCTCCGGCCTCGGCACCGACTGGGCGGCCCCCGGGATCTTCTTCAAGCCCTACCCCGCCAACCACTTCGTGCACACCGCCGTGGACGCCGCGATCGGGCTGCGCGAGCAGGGGCTCGACCCCTCTCGGGTGGAGAGCCTGACGCTGGGCGTCCCCGCGCCCGTCATCCGGACGATCGGCGAGCCCATCGACGGCAAGCGCACTCCCGAGACCGGCTACCAGGCGCAGTTCAGCGGTCCGTACGCGGTCGCGGCCGGGCTGCTGGGCGGCGGCGGCCTCGGTGTGGGGCTCGCGGACTTCACCGACGAGCTGGCCCGAGACCCGCTCCGCAGGGATCTCATGGCCAAGGTCGAGGTGGTGGCGGACGAGCGCGCCACCGAGATCTTCCCCCACCAGTTCCCCGCGGTGCTGCGCGCCCGCGACGCCGACGGCCGGGAGTGGAGCCAGGAGGTGCTCACCAACAGGGGCGGCCCCCAGCGGCCGCTCTCGGCGGGCGAGCTGGCGGCGAAGTTCCGCGACAACGCCGAAGGGCGGCTGTCGGCCGCCGCCATGGACGCCGTGACCGACCGGGTGGCACGGCTCGACGAGTTGGACGACATCGGAGACCTGCTCCGCCTGGTGGCGGAGCCGCAGCACGCGACAGGAGACGGCCGTGACTGAGTATGACCTGCTGGTGAAGAACGTCCGCGTGGTCTCGCACGACCGCGACGAGCCCGTCGAGGCGGACATCGCCATCAAGGACGGGCGGATCGCCAGGGTGGAGCCCGGCCTGGACGCCTCGGCGGCCCGCGAGGTCGTCGACGGCGCCGGCAAGCTCGCCTTCCCCGGCGTGGTGGACGCCCACCAGCACTGGGGCATCTACAACCCGCTGGGCGAGGACGCCGTCTCGGAGAGCAGGGCGAGCGCCCAGGGCGGTGTCACCACCGCGCTGACCTACATGCGGACCGGCCAGTACTACCTCAACAAGGGCGGCGAGTACGCCGACTTCTTCCCCGAGGTGCTCGACGCCGCCGCCGACCGCGCCTACGTCGACTACGGCTTCCACCTCGCGCCGATGTCGCGCGGTCACATCGGGGAGATCCCCGACCTGATCGAGCGCTTCGGCGTCACCTCGTTCAAGGTCTTCATGTTCTACGGCAGCCACGGCCTGCACGGCCGCTCCGCCGACCAGAACTCCTTCCTGATGATCTCGCCAGGGGAGCGCTACGACTACGCGCACTTCGAGTTCGTGATGCGCGGCGTGCAGGCGGCCAGGGAGCGCTTCCCCGATCTCGCCGACGAGATCTCGCTGTCGCTGCACTGCGAGACCGCCGAGATCATGAGCGCGTACACCAAGATGGTGGAGGACGCCGGAGACCTGAGCGGCCTGGCCGCCTACCACGCCTCCCGGCCGCCGCACTCCGAGGGGCTGGCGGTCTCCATCGCCTCCTACCTGGCCCACGAGACCGGCCTGCCCACCATCAACCTGCTGCACCTGTCGTCCAGGAAGGCGGTGGACGCCGCGGTCCGGATGGCCGGCGCGTTCCCCCACATCGACTTCCGGCGCGAGGTGACCGTCGGCCACCTGCTGGCCGACATCACCACCGCGCACGGCCTCGGCGGCAAGGTCAACCCGCCGCTGCGGCCCCGCGAGGACGTCGAGGCGCTGTGGGAGTACGTGCTGGACGGCACCGTCGACTGGGTGGTCAGCGACCACGCCTGCTGCCGGGACGAGACGAAGTTCGGCGAGCCGCGTGACGACATCTTCGTCGCCAAGTCCGGCTTCGGCGGAGCCGAGTACCTGCTTTCAGGGATGATCACTGAGGGCCGTCGCCGCGGCCTGTCCTACGGGCGGATCGCGGCGCTCACCTCGCGGAACCCGGCGACCCGTTACGGCCTGCGCACCAAGGGCGCCATCGCGGTCGGCCTGGACGCCGACCTGTGCCTTGTCGACCCGGACCGGACCTGGACCGTCCGGGCCGCGGACTCGGAGTCGACCCAGGAGTACACCCCGTTCGAGGGCTTCGAGCTGACCGCCCGGGTCACCGACACCTTCGTCCGCGGCAACCGGGTCCTCGACGGCGGCAAGATCGTCGGTGACCCGGTGGGCCGCTACATCCACCGCCCCACCGGCATCGCCTGACCGGTTCCTGCACGCCGGGCCCCGCTCGAAGAGCGGGGCCCGGTCGCGTTCGTTCGTGGCCACGCCGCTTCGAACGCCCGGTGACCTCTCACAACCGGGAATGCGTCGAAAACGGCAGTGGTCCCGCGAGGCCGCCGAGGAGTTCCGGGAGTGCGGGTTCCGGACGGCACGACGGCGGTGAGGCGTTCGCGCCGGGCGTCCTCGCGGGAGGCCGGCGGTCAGGTCCTCAGAGCGCTCTCGTCATGAACGCGCTGTTCGGGTCGGGTGCGTAGTCCGCGAACGGGTCGCAGTACTCGAACCCGAACTTCTCATACAGCTTCCGAGCGGGCAGGAAGAACTCGGTCGCCCCGGTCTCGAGGCTCAGCCTGGTGAATCCCATGCGCCTGGCCTCGGTGACGATGTGCTCCAGGAGGAGGGAGGCGATTCCGCTCCGCTTGCGCGTCGGCCTGGTACGCATCGACTTGATCTCCGCGTGGCCCGCGTCCAGCCTCTTGATCGCGCCGCAGCCGACCAGGCTGTCACCGTCCATGACCGACCAGAACGTGATCTCGGGCCTGCGCAGGCTCTCCAGGTCGAGGGCGTGCTTGCTCTCCAGCGGAGTGATGGACCGCATCTCCTGGACGTGCTCGTCGAGGAATCCGGCGATCTCCGGACCGGAGAGGTCATCAACTACGATCTTCAATTCCGCGCCCATCCTCTCGTGGGAACAATCGATCTTCCCACCGAACACCGTGAAACCAGAAGGCGGGTGCCGCGGAGAACCGCAGCCGTCCTGAGGGCACGACCCACTCGCGCCGCTGGGCGGCGAGACCTCCTCGATAGCGCCGCGCGGCCCCTTGCCGCCCCGGTCGGGTGAGGGGTGAACGCAACCTGAGCTCCACGGGAAGTCCATCCCAAGTTATTGCAAGTTAGTTGCAAGTGATAGAAGTTCTCTTGTGACAAAACTTCTCCAGAAGTCCGCCACGTTGTGCGTCGTCCTCGCCCTGGCCGGTGCGGCCTGCTCCGCTCCCCAGGGGCCGGCCGACCCGCCGGATGACACGTTCGTCATCGGTCTGAGCTCGGAATTCGACAATTTGAGCCCGGTGCTCGGGTTCTCCCCTGACGGGGGCTCGTTGATCTTCGACGGGTTGATGAGCCGGGCACCCGACCTGACGATCAAGCCCGCGCTCGCCGCTGAGCCGCCCACCGTCTCCGAGGACGGGACGACCGTCACCTTCACCTTGAAAGAGGGGCTGAAGTTCCACGACGGCAAGCCGCTGACCAGCAAGGACGTGGAGTACACCTACGAGGCGCTGCTCGATCCCGGCAACAACTCCACGATCAGGAGCGACTATTCGGCGATCAAGGACGTGGCGGCTCCCGACGCGCGGACCGTGGTGTTCGGCCTCCGCTACCCCTATGCGCCGTTCGTGCAGCGCACCACGCTCGGCATCGTGCCGGCGGGCACGATGGAGAAGACCAGGCCGGTCGGCAGCGGCCCCTACCGGTTCGTCTCCTGGACGCCCGGAGACAAGATCGTGCTGGAGGCGAACAAGGAGTACTGGGGTGGCGCTCCGGCGATCTCCAGGCTGGTGCTCGCCTTCGCACCCGACGACAACGTGCGCGCGACCCGGGTCCGGGCGGGCGAGTTCGACGCCACCGTGCTGCCGCCGAAGGCCGCCGCCGGGCTGCGCGGCAGGCAGGACATGACCGTGTACGACGTGCCGAGCGCCGACTATCGCGCGATCGTGTTCCCGATGACCCGGCCGGTGACCGGCGACCTGGCCGTACGCAGGGCGTTCGGCCTGGCCCTCGACCGGCAGGCGATGGTCGACACGATCCTGGCCGGCGCGGGCGTCCCCGCCTACGGGCCGATCTCGCCCGACACCGGATGGCACAACCCCGAGGTGACCGGCGGCACCGACCCCGAAGCCGCCGGCAGGCTGCTCGACGAGGCGGGCTGGACCATGGGCAGGGACGGCATCAGGGAGAAGGACGGCAAGGACGCCGAGTTCACCCTGATGTATCCGGCGGGCGACTCGCTGCGCAAGGAACTCGCGCTGGCCGCCGCCTCCGACGCCAAGAGGATCGGCCTGCGGGTCGAGCCGATCGGCCTGGACTGGGACGCGATCGAGGCGCGACTGGACAGGGACGCGGCGGTCATGGGGTTCGGCAGCCCGTACGACCCCGACTACGTCAACTACGAGCTGTTCCACTCCGACTTCAAGGGCCAGGGCTTCTTCAACCCGGGCCGCTACGACAACCCCGAGGCCGACAGGCTGCTGGAGCAGGGCAGGGCCGCGGGCGAGCAGGCGGAACGCGAGCGGATCTACGCCGACTTCCAGAAGGTCGTCAGGGACGACGAGGTCTATTCGTACCTGGTCTTCCTCAAGCACGTGTACGTGATCCGCGGCAGGTACGAAGGGATCGTGCCGGGCGTGGACGGCCACGAGCACGCCACCGGCGGCCTGTTCGCCGGCATCCACACCTGGAAGCCGGTCGCGTGAGAGCGATACTCAGGATGGTCGCCTGGCGGACGGCCTTCGCGGTGCCGCTGCTGGTGGCCGTCACGATCGGCATGTTCGCGCTGGCCCAGGCGTCCCCCTTCGACCCGGTCAGGCAGTACCTCGGCGAACGCGCGCTGGTCACCTCTCCGGAGGTGATCGAGTCGATCAGGCGGAACTGGGGCCTGGACCGGCCGTTCCTCGAGCAGTACGCCACCTGGTTCGGCAATCTGGTCAGCGGCGAGCTGGGCGAGTCGCGCTCCTTCCACCGGCCGGTCAGCGAGATCATCGGGGAGCGGCTGGGCTGGACCCTGCTGGCCACCGGCTCGGCGCTGGTGCTGATGTTCGCCGGCAGCCTGGTGGCCGGCACCCTCGCCGCCTGGCGGCGTGGCTCCTGGATGGACCGGGTGATCACCGGCGGCGCGTTCGCCAACGAGGCCGCCCCGGTGTTCTGGCTGGGGCTGCTGGCCATCTGGGTCTTCGCGGTCCAGCTGGACTGGCTGCCGGCGGGGGGCCTGACCGACGCGGCGTCGACCACGACCAGCCCCGCTGACGTGGCCGCGCACCTGGTCCTGCCGGTCACGGTGCTGGCGATCTCCCAGTCCTCGTGGCTGGTGCTCTACGTGCGGGAGTCGGTCATCGGGGTGCTGCGGGAGGACTTCGTGATCGGCGCGCGTGCCCGTGGCCTGCGTGAGCGAACCGTGATCCTGCGGCATGCGCTGAGGTCGGCGCTGCTGCCCTTTCTCACCCTGCTCGGGACCCGGATGCCGGAGCTGGTCACCGGCGCGATCCTGGTCGAAACGATCTTCTCTTGGCCCGGCGTCGCCGCGGCCTCGGTACAGTCGGCGCTGGCCATGGACTTCCCGCTGCTGGCGGCGCTCACGCTGCTGGGTACGGCGGCGGTACTGGTCGGCAATCTGCTCGCCGACATCGCCTACACCGTGGCCGATCCGCGGGTGCGCACGCTGGGGGTGGGCTGAATGCCGGTGAGATTCGCGATCGGCACCCTGGTGCTGCTGGCGCTCGCCGTACTCCTGGTGCCGCCCGTCGTGCAACTCGACCAGAGCCTGGTGGACCTGCGCGCGGCCGGGCAGCCCCCCTCGCTCTCGCACCCCCTCGGCACCGACGAGGTCGGGCGGGACGTGCTGATCCGGTCGATCTACGGCCTGCGGGTCTCCTTCCTCGTGGGCCTGGTGGCCGCGCTGGTCAGCATGGTGATCGGCGGACTCGTGGGCCTGGCGGCGGGCACTCTGGGAGGACTGCCCGACCGTCTTCTCATGCGGGTGGTGGACGGCTTCAACGCCCTGCCGCACCTGCTGTTCGGCATCTTCATCGTCGCGCTGTTCGCGCCGAGCGCCGCCGCCGTGGTGGTCTCCGTGGGTGTGACGCACTGGACCACGGCGGCGCGGATCGTGCGCTCCGAGGTGCTCTCGCTGCGCTCGCGCCCGTTCGTGGAGGCGGCGATCTCCGGAGGCTCGACCAGGACGCGGGTGGTCCGCCGCCATCTCCTGCCGCACCTTCTCCCTCACCTGATGCTGGCGACGGTGCTGATGATGCCCCACGCGATCTGGCACGAGACCGCGCTGAGCTTCCTCGGCCTGGGACTCCCACCGCACCTGGCCTCACTCGGCAACATGATCAACGATGGGCAGCGCTCGCTGCTCACCGGCGACTGGTGGTCGAGCCTGATGCCCGGCCTGTTCATCCTGGCGCCCACGCTGGCGGTGTCGGTGCTGGCCCAGCACTGGCGCGACCGCCACAACCCCCGCTGGAGATCGGAGCTGGAACTGTGACCGGCAGGAGACGGCTACGGGTGCAGGGGCTGAGCGTCAGCTTCCGCATCCCGGGCGCGCGGGTGCAGGCGGTCAGCGAGGCGACCTTCGAGGTGCGACCCGGTAGCTGCCTGGCCCTGGTGGGCGAGTCCGGATGCGGCAAGTCGGTGCTCGCGCACGCGCTGCTCGGCCTGCTGCCGGACAACGCGACCGTCTCCGGCCAGGCATGGCTGGAGTGCGGCGAGAAGCCGGTGGAACTGCTCGGCGCCTCGCAGACCGTACTGGCCAGACGGGTGCGCGGGCGCGAGATCGGGCTCATCCCGCAGAGCCCGGCCACCCACCTCACGCCCGTGCGCACGGCACGGGCGCAACTCCAGGAGGCCGTACGCGAACTCGGCTCGCGTGCCACGGCCGATGACCTGGCGGCGCGGTACGGCCTGCGCCCGCGGGAGCTGGACCGCTACCCGCACGAGCTGTCGGGCGGCATGGCCCAGCGCGTGGCGAACGCGATCGCGCTGGCAGGCGACCCGTGGCTGGTGCTGGCCGACGAGCCGACCAGCGGGCTGGACCGGCCGCTGGTGGACCGGGCGATGGGAACGCTGCGCGAGCTGTGCGACGAGGGACGTGCCGTACTGCTGATCACGCACGACCTGCGCGCCGCCGAACGGGTCGCCGACGACCTCGCGGTGATGTACGCCAGCCGCCTGGTCGAGGTGGGGCCGGTGGCCGAGGTGCTCGGGCGCCCCCGTCATCCGTACACGGCGGGGCTGGTGGCGGCCCAGCCGGATCGGGCGTTCGTCCCCATCCCCGGCCTGCCGCCCGAGCTGACCCGGCTGCCCGAAGGGTGTGCGTTCCGGTCGCGCTGCGGCCACGAGACCGGGCGGTGCGCCGTGCCGCCGCCGATGGACGGCGGCGTGGCCTGCCATCACGCCCTGGAGGACAGGCATGCTTGAGGCGTCCGGAATCACCGTCAGGTACGGCGGGCACACCGCGCTGGACGAGACGTCCCTGACGATCACGCCGGGTAAGGTGACCGGCCTGGCCGGGCCGAGCGGCTGCGGGAAGTCGACGCTGGCCAGGGTCATGGCGCTGATGCTGCGTCCGGTGTCGGGCACGCTCACCGTGGACGGCGCGGTCGTGACGCGCTGGCGGCAGCGCGCGGCCCGCGACCTGCGCACCCGGGTGGCCCTGATCTACCAGCAACCCAGGCTCTCGGTGGATCCGCGCCTCAAACTCGCCGAGGTGATCGGCGAGCCGCTGGCCGCGAACGGCCGGCCGGACGAAGGGCGCGTCACCGAACTGGCCCGGGAGACAGGGCTGACCGGCGAACTGCTCACCCGGTGGCCGCACGAGGTCTCCGACGGGCAGTTGCAGCGGGCCTGCGTGGCCAGGGCACTGACCCTGGAACCCCGCTACCTGCTCTGCGACGAGATGACCACCATGCTGGACGCCTCCACGCAGGCACACCTGGTCGGGGTGGTGAACGCCTACCGGGAGCGTACCGGGGCGGGAGTGCTGGCGATCAGTCACGACCCGGTCCTGCTGGATCGCTGGGCCGACGAGGTCGTCGGTCTCGCCGGACCCGGAGAGCCGTCTCCGTGACGAACACGATCTTGTACGTGGATCGCACCGGCATCCCGGCATCGCAGGAGCGAAACGGGGTGGGAACGGCCCCGTGACCCCCGGCTGTCCGGCCGCCTCGCCGGTGCCGATACTGGAACGATGCTGAGCAGCCAACGCCTGCGGGTGCTTCTGGAGATCTTCAGGACGGGAAGCATCGCGGGAGCCGCCCGAACCCTGCGGCTCTCGCCCTCCGCCGTGTCCCACCAGCTCTCCAAGCTGGAGGAGGAGGCCGGCATGGGCCTGGTCGAGCGGGGCGCGCAGAGCCTGCGGCTGACCGCGGCCGGGCGGCGGCTCGCGACCCGGGCGCAGGAGGTGCTCGACATCATCGAGGCGGCGGAGAAGGATCTGCTGGCGCAGGCCAGGGCCGACGCCGGGCAACTGCGGATCGGTTTCTTCGCCTCCGCGGGATACCGGCTGCTGCCGCTGGCACTGTCGACCTTCACCGCCCGCCACCCCGCCGTGGAACTCGACCTGGTGCTCGGCCAGCCGCACGAGCTCCTGCCCGACCTGGAGCGCGGCGCGCTGGACGTCCTGGTCGTCTTCGAGCACGCGCTCGATCCCTGGAAGCCGCCGGAGGGGGTCGAGGTCATCCACCTGTTCGACGAGCCGCAGCTTCTGGTCGTGCCGCCGGGCCATCCGGCGGGGCAGCGGCAGCGGGTACGGCTCGCCGACCTGGCCGGCGAGCCGTGGATCACCACGTACGGCACCGACACCCCGGTCTCGGTGCTGGAGCGTGCCAGCGCGCTGGAGGGGTTCAACCCGATGATCCGCTGTCGCAGCGACCACTACGAGGTCACCCTCGGACTGGTCAGGGCCGGGCTGGGGGTGGCGCTGGTGCCCAGCCTCGGCGCGCAGGGGGCCTCGGGCATCCAGGTGTGCAGGTTGGACGGGCCCCGCCTCTATCGCAGGATCGGCGCCGCCACCCGTCCGACCAACCCCAATCCGGCGCTGCGCTCCTTCATCGACTACCTGCGCGACGCCTCGGCCCAGATCCGCAACGCCCTGCGCTGACTCCTCGACGACCCGGCCGGACCCGGGATAGGACCCGCGGCGCCGAGCACGGCGGAGCTCCCGCGAGTCGCCGAAGCCGTCGAGTGGAGCGGCACCGGCTTCCAGCGGCGCCGCGGGCGCCCGCGCGGGCGGAGCCGTCGTCGTCGAGGTGCCGGGGGACACGCCGGCATGGCCGGGGCCGGCCGGCGTGTCCCGGGTCAGCGGTCGAGAGGCAGGCCGGCCAGGCGGCCGATGGCCAGGCCGGCCTGGCGGGCACGCCCCACCAGGGTGTGCTCGCCGCCGGCGGGACCGTTGGCCAGCACGGCGTAGCCGATCCGGCCTCCGGCGCCGATCATCACCCCCACGTCGGCCCGCACGCCGACGTCGGTGCCGGTCTTGTTCGCCACCCAGACCGTCCCGGCGGGAACGGAGCCGGGGATCTCCCGCGCCTCCGGCTCGCTCGGCAGCAGGGCGGGAACCAGGCTCCGGTCGGTGTTGCAGGCCATCCAACCAAGCAGGAGCCGGGTCCACTCCCGCCGGCCGTCGAGCCCGGCCGCGAACCGGGCGAGCTCACCCGCCGTACCGACGGCGAAGGTCGGCGGGTGCGAGGCCAGGCGCGGCTCGCGGATCCGGTCGAGGATCCGGGTCCGCGCGAAGCCGAGCGCGGCGGCGCCCTCGGCGACCCGGTCCAGGCCGAGCCGGCGCAGCAGCGCGTTGGTCGCGGTGTTGTCGCTCACCGACGCGGTGAGCATGGCGAGATCCCCGATCGCCCAGCGGCGGCCGGACAGGACGCCGAGGAGACCGGAACCCCCGCAGCGGTCGTCCTCCCGCAGCTCCACGATCTCGGCGGGGTCGAGCTCCCCCTCGGCGATCCCCCGTGCCACCACGGCGAGCAACAGCAGCTTGCCGGCACTGGCGAGGGTCAGCTCGACGTCCTCGTTGACGGAGATCAGCCCCGGCACCGACACGGCCACCCTGGTGATCGCCGCGGTGGCGTCGCTCCCATCCCGCGGGCCGAACCCTGTCATCGCCTCATCCTTCCGTGGTCACCGTCACCGTCGCCGTCGATACCGTCGATCACGTGGCCAGCACCGTCCCCGGCCGGGCGCCGGTCCCGGCGCCGTCGCGGACCACGCTCTCACCGGCGACGATCACCAGGTGGACTCCGGTCGGCGGGACCAGCGGCGCGGCGAAGGTGGCGCCGTCGGCGATCGAGCCGGGATCGAAGACGACCAGGTCGGCGTGGGCGCCGTCACTGATCACGCCGCGCCCCGTCAGCCCGAACCTGGCCGCGGCCATGCCGGTCATCTTGTGCACCGCCGTCTCCAGGCCGAGCAGTCCCAGCTCCCGGGTGTAGTGCCCGAGCACCCGGGGGAACGTCCCCGCCCAGCGCGGGTGGGGGCGGCCGCCGGGCTTGGGTACGCCGTCGGAGCCGATCATCGAGTACGGCGCGGCCAGCACCCGCCGTACATCGTCCTCGACCATGGAGTGGCTGATGATCGTGACCTCGCCCCGCTCGGCGACGAGCAGGGCGGCGGCCACGTCGAGGGGGTCCTGGCCGCGGGCGGCGGCCAGCTCGGCGATCGTGTGCCCCTCCGTCTCGGGGTGGCGTGGCGCGCAGGCGATCGAGATGCGGTCCCAGCCGCCGTTGCCGACGGTGTTCTCCCAGCCGGGGACGCCCTCGGCGATGGCCCGGCGCATCCGGTCGCGCTGGCCCGCGTCGGTCAGCCGCGCCATCAGCGCGGACAGCCCACCGTCCGAGGCCCAGGGCGGGAGCATCGCGCCCAGCGCCGTGCTTCCCGCGGTGTAGGGATAGACGTCGCAGGTCACGTCCATGCCCTCGGCCCGCAGCCCGGCGATTCTGGGCAGGGTGCGCTCGGTGCGTCCCCAGGCGTACTTGCCCGCCGTCTTGTGGTGGGAGATGTGCAGCGGGGCGCCGCTCCTGCGCGCGATCTCGACGGCCTCCTCCAGCGCCTCCTCCACGCGTGACATCTCATCGCGCAGGTGGGTGACGTACGGCTTGCCGTGCCCGGCCGCGACGGCGGCCAGCGCGACGACCTCGTCGGTGCTCGCGTAGGTGCCGGGGGTGTAGATGAGCCCGCTGGAGAGCCCGGCCGCGCCCGCCGAGAGCGCCCGGTCGAGCAGCGCGCACATGGTCTCCAGCTCGCCGGGGGTGGCGGCCCGATCGACGGGACCGATCACTCCGGCGCGGAGCGTGCCGTGCCCGACGAGGGAGGTGAGATGGTTGGCGCGGGGTACGGCCGCGTGCGCGGCGGCGAACTCGGCGAAGCCCTCGTACATCCCGACGTCGCCGCCGAAGTAGACCCGGCTCTCCGCGCGCATCGCGGCCAGCCGTTCCGGCAGGGCGGGAAAGAGGCTGGAGCCGCAGTTGCCGCAGATCTCCGTGGTGACCCCCTGCAGGACGGCGGCCCAGGCCAGGTCGCCGCCCGGTTCCCCGTCGATCAGGGTGACGCCGTCGGAGTGGGTGTGCACGTCGATGAAGCCGGGGGCGACGACGAGGCCGGTCACGTCCTCGGTGTGGCGGGAGCCGGCCGGGGTTCCCGGGGGCAGCAACGTGAGGCGACCGGCGAGGACGCCGACGTCGGCGGGGCGGGCGGCATCGGGCGCCGCCGTACCGTCGACCACCAGGCCGCCCCGGAGCAGCAGGTCGAAGTGGGTCACAGGACCTGCCCGAGGAAGGCGCGGAAGCGTTCGTGGCGCGGGTTGGCGAGCACGTCGCGGGGGTGGCCCTGCTCGACGATCACCCCGCCGTCGATGAAGACCAGGCTGTCGCCGACCTCGCGGGCGAAGTTCATCTCGTGGGTCACGACCATCATCGTCATCCCGCTGGCGGCCAGATCCCGCATGACCGCGAGCACCTCCTGGACCAGCTCGGGGTCGAGCGCGCTGGTCGGCTCGTCGAAGAGCATGAGCTTGGGGTCCATGGCCAGGCTGCGGGCGATCGCCACGCGCTGCTGCTGGCCGCCGGAGAGCTGGGCGGGGTAGTGGTCCGCGCGGTCCGCCAGGCCGACCCGTTCCAGCAGTTGCACTGCCCTGCTCCTGGCGTCCTTCTTGGAGACGCCCTTGACGACCACCGGGCCCTCCATGACGTTCTCCAGCGCCGTGCGGTGCGGGAAGAGGTGGAAGCGCTGGAACACCATGCCGATGTCCTGCCGCTGGCGGCAGAGCCCGGCGGGGCTCAGGTGGTGGAGCCGGTCGCCCTGTTCGGCGTAGCCGATCAGGTCGCCGTCCACCCGGATGCGGCCGGAGTCGATGGTCTCCAGCCGGTTGACGCAGCGCAGCAGTGTCGACTTGCCGGACCCGGACGGGCCGACGACGCAGACCACGCCGCCTACCGGCACGTCCAGGCTGATGCCCTTGAGCACCTCGACGGAGCCGAAGCACTTGCGCACCGAGCGGATGCTCACCATGGGCTCGGCCATCAGACGTTCCCCCTGCTGAACGGCCGCAGGTTGCGGCGGACCCTGACCTGCAGGGCGTGGTGGCCGCGCTCGAACCGCTTCTCGATGAAGTGCTGGCCGACGCTGGCGATGGTGGTGAGCACGATGTACCAGATGGAGGCCACGATGAGCAGCGCGATCACCTCGAAGTTGCCGAGGTAGATGCGCTGGGAGACGGTCAGCAGCTCGGCCCCGGCGATGACCGAGACCATCGAGGTGGTCTTGAGCATCGAGATGAACTGGTTGCCGGTGGGCGGGATGATCACCCGCATCGCCTGGGGGAGCACCACCCGGCGAAGCACCTGCCGGTGCGACATGCCGAGCGCCTCGGCCGCCTCACGCTGGCCGGGGTCCACCGAGCGGATGCCCGCCCGGACGATCTCGGCCATGTAGGCGCCCTCGTTGATCGCCAGACCGAGCAGGGCCGCGGTGAAGGGCGTGATCAGCTCGTTGGCCTGCCACTCGATCAGCTTGGGGCCGTCGAACGGCAGGCCGATGCCGAAGGTGGGGAAGACCAGCCCGATGTTGAACCAGAAGATGAGCTGTACCAGCAGCGGGGTGCCGCGGAAGAACCAGGTGTAGAGCCCGGAGGCGCCCCGCAGCACGGGGCTGCCGGACAGCTGCATCACCGCGGCGAGGACGCCCAGCGCCAGGCCGATCACCATCGACAGCACGGTGAGCTGGATCGTGACCCACAGGCCGCCGAGGACCCTGCCGTCCATCAGGTACGCGGCGATGACGTCCCAGTGCAGGTTCTCGTTGACGATGATCGTGTAGGCCAGCCAGACCAGGACGAGTCCGGCGACCGCCGCCGTGATCCACCGGCCGGGCCGGGGCGGGCGGAGCGCGTCGATCGGCAGGTGCGGATTCTCGGTGTCCGCGGCCGTTCTGGTCATTTCCATGGCTTGGTGTTGACCGTCACCTCGGACACCGCGTTGCTCGCGACGCCGTACTTCTCCAGGATCGCCTGGTAACCGCCGTCGGCGCTCAGTTCCTGCATGGCCTTGGCCACGGCGTCGCGCAGCGCGGTGTTGCGCTTGTCGATCGCGATGCCCCAGGGGCCGGCGTCGTACTGCTCGGGCAGCACTTCGTACTTGCCGGTCTCCTTGGCGTACATCGCCGCGACGGGCGAGTCCACGATGGTGGCGACCGCGCGGCCGGAGTCGATGCTCAGCAGGCCGGTCGGCGCGTCCTCACTCTGCATGATCTGCATCTTCTTGGCGCACTTCTCGTCCTGCCGTTGCCCGATCGCGAGGTTCGAGCTGCCCTTGGCCAGCACGACGGTACGGCCGCACAGGTCCTCAAGGGTCTTGATGCCCTCGGGGTTGCCCTTCTTGACCATGATGGCCCCGCCGGCGTTGAAGTAGTCGATGAAGTCGACGGCCGCGCGGCGCTCCTCGGTGTCGCTCATCGAGGACATCACCACGTCCCAGTTGCCCGCCTGCAGGCCCGGGATCAGGCCGTCGAAGGCGGCGTTGGTCACCTTGGCCTTCAGGCCGAGCTTGGCCGCGATCGCCTCGGCGAGGTCCGGGTCGACGCCGGTGAGCTGCTGGGTGCCCGGCTTGTACATCTCCATCGGCGGGTAGCCCTCCGAGGTCGCCATCCGGAGCTCGCCCTTCTCGCGGACGGCTTCGGGCACCAGTTCCTTGGCGGTCTTGCCGGCCGCCGAGGTGGCGCCCGCGTCGGCGTCGGTTCCCGACGACGAGCGCCCGCAACCGCCGGCGAATGCCGATACCGCCAGCGCGACAGCAATGACCGAATACAGGCGCTTTGTCACGAAATCTCCTAGTTTGCGAAAAGTTGAGTTTATGGTGTCGACGGGAGGTAACGGCCCCAACACACATGAATGCTTGCGAGTCTCAGCATCGAAAACTTCGCCGCTAAGACCGGACAAAAGCCATCAGTCTCTACCTTCGACACCATGACCTTGGTGATGGAGAACGGCTGGCCGCGCACCGCGGCATGGACCGGCGGGGAACTCCGCATCGGCGGGATCGGCGTACGGGAGCTCGCCGCCGAATTCGGCACACCCGCCTACGTCCTCGACGAGGAGGAGTTCCAGGGCCGCTGCGCCGAGTGGCGGGAGGCACTCCCCGACGGGGAGGTGCACTACGGCGGCAAGGCCTTCCTCTGCCCCGAGGTGGTGCGCTGGCTGGAGGCGGCCGGACTCTGCCTCGACGTGTGCACCGGGGGCGAGCTGGCCGTGGCCCTGGCCGGGGGCATGGACCCCGCGCGGGTGGTCTTCCACGGCAACAACAAGTCGGTCGCCGAGCTGCGCCGCGCCGTCACCTGGGGCGTCGGCTGCGTGGTCGTGGACTCCTTCACCGAGATCGAGCGCCTGGCCGCCCTCGCGGACGAGGCGGGGATACGGCAGCGCATGATGATCCGGGTCACCCCCGGGGTGGAGGCGCACACCCACGAGTTCATCGCCACCGGGGGCGACGACTCGAAGTTCGGGTTCTCGCTCGGCGCCGGACTGGCGGCCGAGGCGGTCCGCCGGGTCCTGGCCACCACCTCACTGGAGCTGACCGGGCTGCACTCCCACATCGGCTCGCAGATCACCGATCTGGGCGGCTTCACCCTGGCCGCCCGCCGGATGGCCGACTTCCTGCTGGCCTGCGAGCTTGAGCACGGCGTGACGATCCCCAAGCTCGATCTCGGCGGCGGCCTGGGCATCGTCTACCGGCCCGGCGACCCGGTCCCGCCCCGCCCGGCCGAGGTGGTCGCGGCGCTGCGTGAGGCGGTACCCGCCCAGGTGCGGCTCGCCGTCGAGCCGGGCCGCTCGATCGCCGGACCCACCGCCGTCGCCCTCTACGAGGTGGGCACCGTCAAGGAGATCCCCGGCGTCAACACCTACGTCAGCGTGGACGGCGGGATGAGCGACAACCCGCGCCCCGCCATGTACGGCGCCGCCTACACCGCGCTCCTGGCCTCCCGCTCCTCGGACGCCCCCCCGCGTGAGGTCACCGTGGTCGGCAAGCACTGCGAGAGCGGCGACGTGCTCGTCCGGGACCTTCCGCTGCCCGCCGACGTACGGCCCGGCGACCTGCTGGCGATCCCCGCCTCGGGGGCCTACCAGCGGTCGATGGCGAGCAACTACAACCACGTGACGCGGCCCCCGGTGGTCGCCGTCCGCGACGGGGTCGCCAGGGCGATCGTGCGCCGGGAGACCGAGGAGGACCTGCTCCGCCTCTACCTGCGTTGACGGGTAGGAGAAACGCATCGTCTCGGCGCTCAACGCGCTGAACGTGCCGGGCTGGGATCGTTTCCGGCCCGACTTCCTGCTCACCGACGAGGAGCACTGATCGGCCCGGCGGATGCCCGGGTGAGCGGACACCGTTCTTCGCCCCGAGGTCGAGAACAGGCTCGGGGCGAAGAACCTCCGCTCAGTCGATGATCGCGGTGGCTTCGACCTCGACCAGATGGTCGGGTACGTCCAGTGCCGCGACGCCCAGCAGCGTGGCCGGCGGGACCGGGGTGACCCCCAGCCTCGCGGCCGCCCGAGTGATCCCCTCCAGGAGCAGGGGCATCTTGTCGGAGGTCCAGTCGACGACGTGGACGGTCAGTTTCGCCACGTCGTCGAAGGAACCGCCGACCTCGGCCAGGGCGGTGCCGATGTTGAGATAGCACTGCTCGACCTGGGCGGCGAGGTCGCCTTCGCCGACCGTGACCCCGTCGGCATCCCAGGCGACCTGTCCGGCGATGAAGACCAGCTTCGACCCGGTCGCGATCGACACCTGCCGGTAGGCATCGATCTCCGGCAATCCGCTGGGGTTCACCAGGGTGATGGCCATGCTGCCCGCCTCCTCGTCATGAGAGCCCGTGCGTGGGCTCGCCTCTACCAACCGAGACGCTCTTGGTCTCTTGTGGTTACTCGGGAACTGTAGGAGAGTGGCCGCTGACATGGAAGAACGCACTATTCAGTGACTGGGGAACCTTATGGTGACCAAGCAGTTCAAGGGCTCGCCCAACGAGGCGGACCTGACGCGCGCGGACTCCTTGGCGAGGGAGATCTTCTCGGACGTCGCTAACAAGTGGGCGTTCCTGATCATCGAGTTTCTCGGTGAACGCACCCTGCGCTTCAGCGAGTTGCGGAACGAGGTCGAGGGCATCAGCCACAAGATGCTCACCCAGAACCTGCGCATGCTGGAGCGCAACGGCCTGGTCGAGCGGCGCGTGTACCCCACCGTGCCGCCGCGGGTCGAGTACACCCTCACCGAGCCGGGCCAGGCCCTGCGGGCGACGGTCGACGGAATGTGCGGCTGGACCAGCCGCTACCTCGGTCACATCGAGGCATCCCGCCGCCGCTTCGACGCCTGAGGAGCGGAGCACGGCCACGGGCGGCCTGCACGGTCGGCCCGGAACGGACTCACGGAGAGATCCGCCCCGAGCCGACGTTTTCTCAGGCTATTTCAGTAGTAGAGATAAAGGGCGAAGCGGGAGCCTTCGAGGTCACACCTGTAAGCCTGGACGATGCCGCCGTTGGTGATGGCTGTGAAACCGGTCCTGTTGCAGTCGTTCTTGTACTGGTAGTAGCCCGCGAGGTGCCAGGATGGGGCGGCCTGCGCGGAGGCCGCCGTGGTGGCGGCCGCGGCGGGGCCGGCCATGGCGCCGAAGACAAGTCCACCGGCCACCAGTGCCGCTGTGGCCAGACGACGAGCTCTCATTTTCTTCCTGCCCTTCGTGAAGAAACACGTGCCAACTGAAATACGACTCCCGCGAGAATCGCGTCCCGAACACGTGACGTCCTGCCGGCAGAGTGTGTGATCTTCCTTGGAAGACGCTTGTGAGCCGCTGGGAAGGCTGGTGGGGCCTGTGCTGAGTTCGGATGGGCGAGCGGCCGGCGGTCCCGCGGTCTGCCTCTGGCCTCAGGAATTCAGGTCGCCGGGTCTGGTGCGGGACGAGTGGTGGAGGCCGGTGAGTTCAGGACGTCGTGCAGATCGAGCGCGGCGGGTGGCGGGAGAGGCCCGGCCTGTTCGGCGCGGAAGGCGCTGAGCAGGTAGGCGACGAGCCGTCGGGACGCGGCCAGGGCCGCTTCGGCGGATTCGGTGATGACGCCGCAGTTGGCCTTGAGCAGCAGGGCGAGGTCGTCCTGCGCGAAGTCGGCGCGCAGCCGCCCGGTCGCCTTGGCGCGTCGCGTCAGCTCGGCGAACCCCTGTATGGCGCGGTCGCGTTCCTGCTCGATGTCGACCGCGTCGGGGAACGCCGCGACGAAGGCCGTGCTGAAGCCGCGGTCGACGGCCTGCATGGTGCACACCTTCTCGATGGCCGTGCAGAACCCGCGCCACGGGTCCGGATCGGCCAGCGCGTCGTCGAGGACCGACACGCATGCCTTGAACTGATCGGCGAACACCTCGGTGACCAGCGACTCCTTCGTGGGGAAACGGCGGTAGAGCGTCGCGATCCCCACCTGGGCGTGCCGGGCGATCGCGGCCATCGGCACATCGAGTCCGCGGTCGGCGAACAGTTCGCGGGCGACCTCGACGATGCGGTCGCGGTTCTGCCGCGCGTCGGCGCGCAACCCCGCGGCCGCGTCGGGGACGGTCGGCATACGAGAGGTCTCAGCGCTCATGTCTCTCACTTTAGGCCAAGTGGATGGGGCTCTCCACTTATCGGGTTACGCTGGCCGGCAGGAGACACCCGTCATGATGGAGGTTCTGTGCGATACCGGAGAGCACTTCCGAAGCGAGCGATCGGCCGTTTCAACTCCTGTGTCCTGACATTGCGCTCCTCGCCTCGATGGGGCCGGTTCATCAGCGGACACCTCACGGTCGTCACCTACACGGGACGCCGCTCGGGACGCACCTTCAGCACACCCGTCGCCTTCCGGCGTTCGGCCGACACCGTCACGATCGGCGTTCAGTTTCCCGACGCCAAGGTGTGGTGGCGCAACTTCCTGGACGAGGGGGGCCCGATATCGCTACAGCTGGATGGGAGCGACCACACCGGGCACGCGGTCGCAAGACGTGACGAAGCGGGCCGCGTCACCGTCACCGTCCGGCTGGACGGCTGAGTCCCGTGTCGGCGACCGCGCGGGCCAGGCGCCGGTTGAGTCGAGGTTCTCGACCACGACCGTGCCATAGGTGGCCGCCGGACGGGCGGTGAACCTGTGCGGGCCGTCACACACGGGCGGGCGCCTTCCGATGTTCACGATCGCTCTCCAGCGGACCCGCATTCCGCACCCGGCCGACCGGTTCGGCCACGCAGCTGGATCATCGAGCTCGTCACCGGCCCGTGGCCTCCCACTGATCGACAAGTCGCTCACCAGTCGCGGTCTCTAACTTCTCTCTGATCCCGCGCGCTCGAAGCGGCGCGGCGGGAGCAGATACAGACCTACACGTGACACCGGGAGGAAGAGCGGATGGCTGCGGCGATCACCGCGATGGCGTTCGGGCAGGCCGGATTCCTGGTCGTGGCGCGCGAGGACGGGCGGATCGAGTCCTGGGACCTCGGATCCCCCAGCACGGTGCGTGTGGTGCGCGACGACTCGGACGACCCGGTGCTGGACCTGGTGGCCGACGGCCCGCGAATCCTGGGCGTGTCGGCGCGGCGTGTCATCGCCTGGAATACGGCAATGGAGGTCGAGGCCGACCATGTGCTCGACCATCCCGCGCACTTCGTCACGGTGACACCGCGCGACGTGTGGCTGGCGGGCGACTCGTACGTCGCCCGGCTCGACCGCGAGCTGGGAGAGTCGACATGGACGCCGATCGCCGACGGAGAGACCACCGACTTCGACGTCCATCCCTCGGGGCGGCGCCTCGTGGTGGTCAAGGACCGCCTCCGCGTCCGTGTTCACGACGCCCGCACCGGCGCCGAACTCCACGTCTGGAACCGCGGGGGCAGGGACGGAGTCCGGCAGGTGTCGGTGCGCTTCGCCGACAAGCCCGATCACCTGTGGGAGGCCGACAATCCAAGCTGGCGGCTGCGGCGTGTCTCCGCGAAGAGCGGGCGGCAGACCAAAGACCGAGACCACCGGAAACTGGCCGGCGCATGGGCGGGCCCGCTGGCGTTCAGCCCGGACCGCGGGCATCTGGCGGTCCTGCAGACCGGCTGTGACGTTCAGGTCTGGGACCTGGAGGCCGACGCCGCCGTCTTCTACGTGGAACCGGTGGCCGACCGTTCCCAGGAGAAGGTGCTGGCCTCGCTCAGCCGCGTCCCGGAGTTCGCATCCGCGGGACAGGGGGTCCTCAGGCGGACGGGCAGCCGCCGCCAGCCCGACCGCGACGCGGCGGTGACTGCCCTCGCGGTCGCCGAACGGGGCGCCATGGTGGCCCTCGGCGGACGCGACGGCGTCGTCCACCGCTGCGACACCGTGACCGGAGCGATCGAACGCCTCGGCGAGCCCCGACTCCTGGCACCTCCGCGAGGTGCGGCGATCACCCGCTGGGCCGAAGGCGTCGCGCACGGCGCTCGTGACGGCGAGCACTGGATCGTCCGCGAGGGCACGCTCGCCAGGCTCGACTTCGAGCGGCCGGATCGGATGCGGGGGGTGGCCCTGGAGGACTTCCCCGCTCTCGACAGGTTCGTCAAGCGCCAGGCCACGCTGTTCTTCCGCGGCGACCTCGTCTGGCACACGGCCTGGGACACGCTGCGGGCCTGGGAGGTGGCGACGGGACGGCTCGTGTGGCACGCCCAGACCCCGGGGCCGCCGCAGATCGCGGGCGACACCGCCTACATGGTCGACGGCCACTACCACCCCCGGCCCGGTTTCCCCCTGCTGCGAATCGATCTGAACACCCGGGAGAGGACGGACCCCCAGAACTTCGCGATCGACGAGGCGTCCATCGACCTGAGCATCGCTCCGGTCAACTGGCCGAGGATCTCCGCGATCGGGCCGCACATCGTGCTGGAGACCTACTCCCGCCCGGAACGGGCGTTCCTGATCGATCCCGAGCGGTGCCTCCTGCTCCACGAACTGCCCCGGGACATCGGCCGGGACCCGCACGACGGCCGCCACGTGCTGCACCGGATCCCCGGCGGCTACGCGGTGATCGACCTGGAGAACCCGGCCGCTCCGCCGAGGATCCGTCAGTTCCCCGACCCGATCGGCGCCGTCCACTGGCACCGGGAGATCGGCGCCGACCGCGTCATCGGGTGGGACCGCGACGCGCGGCGCGTCGTCGTCGCCCGCACGAGCGGCGAACTCCTCGACCACTTCGTCGGCCACGGTGAGGAGGTGTCGGCCTTCTTCGTCTCGCCCGACGAGCGCACCCTTCTGTCGGTCGACCACGCGGGCTTCGTCCGCGCATGGCACCTGGACCGGTAGTGCTTCGTCAGGTCGGCGTGTCGTGGGGTTGCCGGGTTCTGTTCGTCGTCCGTCTGGATGGCTGAGTCCCGCGCCGGCGGCGCAGGACCCGCTCATGATCGACCCCTAGTCGAAGTCGCCGTTCCTGATGCCGTCGATGAAGGTGGTCCATGCGGGGGCGGTGAAGAGGAGAGCGGGGCCGGCGGTGTTCTTGCTGTCGCGGACGGCGTGGCGTCCGCCGGACAGCCTGGCGACCTCGACGCATTCGCCGCCGTTGCTCGCCGATCGGGTGGACTTGGTCCACGTCGCCGCTGCCAGTTCCCGGTTCAGGTCCATCGCTTGATCGTCTCCTTGATGAGTTTCAGGGATTCGCGCTGGGACAGTGCTTCGACGCGGATCGTCTCGTACCTCAATGCTAGGACGGCGACCTCGTCGGGTCGATCGGTTACCTGACCCGCACCGGCCGACTCGACATAGGCCGCGTTGAGCATTCCCCGGTGCGCCTGCGCGATGACAAAACCTCCGCTGACGCCGGTCGTCGTGCGGGCCTGGGTCGGGAGGACTTGGATCGCGATGTCAGGACGTTCGCCCGCCTCGGCGAGGTGCTTGAGCTGCGCCGCCATCACGTGGTCCTCGCCGACGGGACGGAACAGGACGCTCTCGTCGATGACCGCCCACAGCATGGGAGGGGTCGGCCGGCTGAGGATGGTCTGGCGGTCCATCCGGGCCGACACGTACTCCTCCAGTTGCTCGGGGGTGATGCGTGGCTCGCCGCGCAGCATGGCCTCGGCGTAGTCACGGGTCTGAAGCAGGCCCGGAACGACGAGAGGTTGCCAGGCCCTCAAGGTCTCGGCCTCCCGCTCGATCTCGATCCAGGGACGGAACCAGTCGGGCAGGTGGCTGCCCACGTGGTTGAGCAGGTCCCACAGATCCGTGAGGGCGGAGCCGAGCTCCAGGACCTCGTCGATCTTCTGGGCCATCTCCCGGGGCGCCTTTCGATGTCCGAGCTCGACCATGCTGACCAGGCTGGTCGACCAGCCGATGAGGTCCGCCAGCTCCTTCTGGCTGAGCCCCGCTTGCTTGCGGTATTTGCGGAGCTCTGCGGCGAAATATTCCTTTGGGGAGACTGTGGGGCTAATGCTCGGGGAGATGGACATTTCCCTTCCTTTCATCAACACACGGCCCTCCACATATATCTGTGTAGTGACCGTGAGTCCGGGGTTACTACCGAGCGTAGCCTTTTTTTGGGAATCTCGGAATGGCATCGGGCAGTCTCCGGGATGTATGGCGAGAAAGTCCGAAAGGCGGATCTGTGGGTTGGCGGAAAGGGCATCGTGATGCAGCCGATCGGAAAGTCAGCGGAGATCTTCCTGCGCAGAGAAGTCGAATCGGTTTCGCGCGCACGGGAATTGGTTCTCGATCTCCTGGGTGCCGATCATCCGGCTTACGAGCAGGTGCGGCTGGCCGTCTCCGAGATCACCACGAACGCCGTCGAACACTCGGAGTCCGGACCGGTGGGGGACCTGGTCATGGTCGTCCTGAAGGTGGTCGACGACTTCGTGCGGATAGAGGTCACCGACCCCGGTTCCGAGTCCAGCAAACCACACATACGGGAGAATCAATCCACGAATGCGGAAGACGGGCGAGGGCTTTTCATTGTCAACCAGCTTTCATCGGGAAACTGGGGCATTCGCGACTTCGGGGCCGGTGGCCGGACGGTATGGTGTGCGATCCCGGCGAATCCCTCAGGCTCCGATGAAATTCCCATGGATACGTATGCCATTCCCGCCGTCCAGCCGGAGGCGTAGCATTCGGTGATTTTCTTCAAGCGCGGCATGCGCTCAAAACCCGGTCCTCGACAGGCGTGGTGTGTACGTCTTCCCTGGGAAGAGCAGCCCCGAACCTGAATCGGCGGGGCCGCCGCCTCCACGCCGGGTGAGGCGTAGCTGTGAGGTCCTCTCCAGGCCCCGCCCCTGTCGCGGTTCCCTCCTCCGTCTCGCGAGGCACCACCTGGCCGATCCTCGCCACGGCGAGATCCGCCAGGCAGGGCCCGGTGCGTTTCGACTCTCCGCTCTGACGGGTCACGGATGTGGCGCTGAGATGTCCCAGAGTCGTGTCGCGCTGTCGTGGCCCGCGGTGGCCAGCAGGTGGCCGCCGGGGTGGAAGGCCACCGCGCGGACGGACGCCCAGGAGCTGTGCCGGATGAAGGCGGAGTGCTTCCGGACGCCGTCGGGCGGGGCGGCTCGCGGGGACAGGCAGACATCGGCAAGCCTCTGCTTGACCTCTTCGGCCAGCTCGGAATCGAAGCCCTCGATGGCCAGCAGATCCCGTTCGCCGAGGGCGACCAGTTCACCGTAGGTGTGGAGGCCCACGCGCTTGAGGCGATTGTACGCACGGACCGTGAGGTTGAGTTCCTCGATGGGCAGAGCCAGGTCGTCACCCGACGAGTACCCCAGGCACAGTGGGTCATGGTCCGTCGTCCATGACTGGCGTAGTGACATCGTGGACCTTCCTTAAGATCACACTCTCCCCGGCGGGGGTCTTTCCGCCGCCTGCCGAGGTGTCAACCCGCGTCGTTCCGCGGGGCGCCCGTCAGGGTGGGGGCAGGCCCTGTGCGCGCCGCGGTAGGTCGGCGACCCGGGTGAGTCCGGCTTCGACGGGACGGGTGGTCGCTCCCTGGAGGGCGCCCGTGCGGGTCGTTCGGCGGTGGGGCGAGGTCGTCGTGGACACGTTCCGTCACGGTTGTCCGTGGATCCGGGGCGGGCCGTGACTTGAAACCTACTAAACCAGTATGGAACTATGGTTTTTATGTTCGCGGCACTGACCACGTACAACAGGCGTCGCGTGCCGGAAATCATGCTGGTGCGCTGCCTGTTCGTCGACTTCGTACGGACCGACGGCGCCATCTGTCGCTGAGGCCGCACATCACCGAGCGTCAATGACGGCCCACGTGGGCCCGTCCTGCCTCGCCTCGACGGCGACGTCGCGGGGGCACCTCGTCTCTTTCTCCACCCGTCTGGCGAGCACGCCGTAGGAGATCTTTCGCATGGCCCTTGTGGTAGCAGTGATCGGCGGCCCGGCCCCGGGTTCCGCCACCGCGGCCCTCGCCGAGAACGTCGCCGAACGGCTGGAGTTGGAGGGCCACACCACGGTGCTGATCAGCCCGGCGGACCTGCCGCCCGCGGCGCTGATCGCCGGGGACTCCGCCGATCCGCAGATCCGTTCCGCGATCGAGTTGATCGAGCAGGCGGACGGGGTCGTGGTGACCACCCCGATCTTCCAGGCGTCCTACTCGGGGCTGCTCAAGACCTTCCTGGACGTGCTGCCTCCAGGCGCGCTGGCGGGCAAGGCCGCGCTGCCGCTGGCCAACGGCGGCAGCCGGGCGCACCTGCTGGCCGTCGACTACACGTTGCGGCCGGTGCTGAGCGCGCTGGGCTGTCCGCAGGTGGGGCAGGGGGCGTTCGTGCTCGACACCGACATCGTCCGGCACTCCTGCGGGGTCAGCCTGACCGGCGCGAGCGAATCCCGTGTAGCGGCGGTCTGCCGCCAGTTCGCCCACGCCCTGATCCCCGACCGGACCTCCGTCCGGTCCTCCGACCGGTCACTGTTCTGACCTCGGCCTTTCTCTCCTACAACGACCTTTCCAGGTCGTCCTTTTGACAAGGGTTTCTCATGTTCGGATATTCGTTGTTCTCGACTTCCCCCGTTCGGGCGGCAGCCGCAGGGGCCGCACTCGCGTTGCTGGCCGCCGGATGCTCCTCGGGCGGTGCGGCCACCGCGGGCGCGAGCGGCGCCGACAGCGGCGCGCCGGTGCAGGGCGGCAAGCTGACCATCGCGGTCTCCAGTTTTCAGCCGTGCCTGGACGTCTCGCTCACCGGCGGCCGCAACAGCACGGTCACCCACCAGATCCTGGACACCCTCACCGACCAGGACCCGAAGACAGGCGAGATCATCCCGCGGCTGGCCACCAAGTGGGAGGTGAACGACGACTACACCGTCTTCACCTTCCACCTGCGCGAGGGCGTGACCTTCAGCGACGGCACCCCTCTGGACGCCAAGGTGGTCGCCGACAACTTCAGCACGCTCGCCGCGCTGGTCGGCGAGGGCAAGACCGACACCCTGACGCTGAACGCGCTCAACAGCTTCTCCGGCGCGGAGGTGGTCGACCCGCTGACCGTCAGGCTGAACTTCAAGCTGCCGGAGCTGGGCTTCCTGCGCAACGCCAGCGACCCCTACCTGGCGATCCTGTCGGCGTCCACACTGGCCACGACCACCGAGGAGCGCTGCGCGGGCAAGCTGGTCGGCACCGGACCCTTCGTCTTCGACCAGATCGTCAAGGACAAGTCCATCACCCTCAAGCGCCGCGCGGACTACACCTGGGGTGCCGAGGGCGTGGTGGCGCACCAGGGGCCGTCGTACCTGGAGGGCATCGTCTTCGAGGCGGTGCCCGAATCGGGAGTGCGGGTCGGCGGCCTGGTCAGCGGCCAGTTCGACATCAGCGACGACATCCCGATCACCGATCTGCCGCAGCTGCGCTCGGCCGGGCAGACGATCGTCTCGCGGGTGGTGCCCAACCTGGTCCCGGGCATGCGCCCCAACCCGTACAGCCCGCTGGGCTCCGACGACGCGGTCAGGCGGGCCATCCTCAAGGGCACCGACCGCAAGGAGATCACCGAGACCCTCTACCCGGAGATCTACAAGGCCCCGACCAGCATCGTCTCCTCCGGCACCGCCGGGTGGAAGGACTTCGGCGCGGACCTCGCGTACGACCCCGAGGGCGCCAAGAAGATCCTTGACGAGGCGGGCTGGAAGCCGGGTGCCGACGGGGTCCGGGAGAAGGACGGCGTACGGCTGGAGCCGAAGATCACCTACATCATCGGCAACTTCTTCGGCGCCACCCAGCAGGAACTGGAGCTCGCCCAGCAGCAGCTCGCCAGGATCGGGGTGAAGGTCGAGATCAAGGCCAACACTCCCGCCGACAACGCCGCGATGCTCAAGGACATCTCCAAGGCCGACTACGACTTCCTCACCGGCTCGGGCGCGAGCAAGGACATCGACTTCCTCGCCGGGCTGTTCAAGAAGAGCAACTCCGCGCTGCTCAACGCCGAGCAGCCCGAGCTGGAGGCCGTCGCCGACGCGCTGAACGAGGCGGCCACCCCCGAGGCCCGCACGAAGGCCGCGGACGACCTGCAGAAGTACGTCATCGACCACGGCCACTGGATTCCGCTGCGCGAGCAGACCAAGGTCGTCGCGGTCTCCCCGCGGGTCAAGGGCTACGTCCTCGACACCTATGCCGCGCACTTCTTCCACGACACCTGGCTGGCCGGCTGACCATGGCCCGCTACCTGCTGCGCCGCGCGGCCCAGGGCGCCTTCGTGCTCTGGGCGGCCTTCACCGCCGGCTTCGTGATCCTCTACCTGCTGCCCAGTGATCCGGTG
The DNA here is from genome assembly GCF_042665875.1 of Streptosporangium amethystogenes subsp. fukuiense. NCBI lineage: Bacteria > Bacillati > Actinomycetota > Actinomycetes > Streptosporangiales > Streptosporangiaceae > Streptosporangium > Streptosporangium amethystogenes. The sequence continues at coordinate 694,602 of NZ_JBHTEE010000001.1, forward strand.
GAGATCATGCTCGCCTCCACCGGATCCATGGGCGAGCTCGATCCCGGTGCGGTGGCCGCGCTGCGCGCCGAATACCACGTCGACGAGCCGTTCTACGTCCAGTACGGCATCGCGCTGTGGCGGTTCGTCCAGGGCGACTTCGGAACCTCCATTCCCCAGCGGCTGCCGGTCACCGAGCTGATCGGCCAGGCGCTGCCGGAGACCCTGGGCCTGGCCGCGCTGGCCTTCGCCATCGCCGTGCTGCTCGGCGGGGGACTGGCCCTGCTCACCGGCTACCTGCGTGGGGGACGGCTGCGGCGGTTGCTGCTGTCGCTGCCCCCGCTGCTGGTGTCGATCCCCTCGTTCTGGGCGGGGTTGATCCTGCTGCAGGTCTTCTCGTTCCGGCTCGGCTGGTTTCCCGCGATCGGGAACCGGGGCTTCGCCTCGGTGGTGCTGCCCGCGGTGACGCTGGCCCTGCCCACCGCGGCGATCATCGCCCAGGTCCTGATCAAGAGCCTCCGCCAGACCTGGGACGAGGCGTTCGTGGTCACGGCCACCGCCAAGGGCGCCTCCAGGCTGCGCATCCTCTTCGTCGACGTGCTGCGTCACGCGAGCCTGCCGAGCCTCACCCTGGTCGGCATGACGGTCGGCAACATGCTGGCCGGGGCGATCGTGGTCGAGACGGTCTTCTCCCGGCTGGGGGTGGGCCGCCTGGTCGAGCAGGCCGTCTCCGCGCAGGACATCCCGATGATCCAGGGCCTGGTCGTGCTGTCGGCTCTCGTCTTCGTGGTGGTGAACCTGGTGGTCGACGCCGTCTACCCGCTGCTCGATCCGCGCATCCGGCCGTCGCGGGCGGCCACGTGAAGGAGCTGAGCGTGTCCGATCCCGCCACGACCCTCCCCGGCGGCCTCGCGCCGCACGAGCCATCCGATCCCGGGGCGCCAGGCCTCCCGCCCGGCCCCGACTCCGGCCTCGGATTCGCTCCTGTCTCCGAGCTCGGCTCCGAGCCTGGTTCCGGCTCCGATCTCAGGCCCGACACCGCCTCCCGCCCCGGCCGGCCGCGCCGTGGCACCGGCGGGGCACGCGCGATCATACGGCGCCCCGGACTGACACTCTCCGTGCTGTTCCTGGTGCTGGTGCTGGCCTGGGCGCTCACACCCGGGGCCTTCGCCCCCTTCGACCCGCTGGTCGGCTCGCCGAAGGACAAGCTGCTGCCCCCGAACGGCACCTACTGGTTCGGCACCGACCACCTCGGGCGCGACCTGTTCTCCCGGGTCGTGCACGGGGCCTCGCTCTCGCTGACCGCGACCGCCCTGGCGGTGCTGGTCGGATTCCTCGCCGGGTCGTCCCTGGGCCTGCTCTCGGGGTACCTGGGCGGCCGGTTCGACGACGCCGTCATGCGCTGCGTCGATGTACTGCTGTCGATTCCGGGACTGCTGCTCTCGCTGGCCGTGGTCACCGTGCTGGGTTTCGGCACGCTGAACGTGGCGGTCGCGGTCGGTGTGGCCGCGGTGGCCGGTTTCGCCCGGGTGATGCGGGCCGACGTGCTGCGCGCCCGCACCCAGGTGTTCGTCGAGGCGGCCGAGGCACTGGGCGTCGGCCGATGGAGATCCCTCATCCGCCATGTGCTGCCGCACGCGGTGGGCTCGGTGCTGGTGATGGCCGCCCTGGAGTTCGGCACGGCCATCCTGGCGGTCTCCTCGCTGAGCTTCCTCGGCTTCGGCGCGCCGCCGCCCGCTCCCGAGTGGGGGTCGCTGGTCTCCGAGGGGCGCAACTACCTGGTGAGCGCCTGGTGGCTGACCACCCTGCCCGGCGCGGTGATCGTGTTGACCATGCTGGCGACCAACCGGGTCGCCCGCGCCCTGGACACCGGCAGGGGAGACGACCGTTGAGTACACAGCCCCTGCTGCGCCTGACCGACCTGCGGGTCGGGTACGGGCCGGCCCGGCGCGGTGGTGACCGGCACGAGACGGACGCGGTACGCGGCGTCAGCCTGCGGGTGGACCGGGGGGAGGTGGTGGCGCTGGTGGGCGAGTCCGGCTCGGGCAAGTCCTCCACCGCGCACGCCGTCAACGGGCTGCTACCCGCCACCGGGCGGATCAGCGCGGGACGGGTCCACTTCGGCGGGCAGGACATCACCGGATGGCCGGACCGCGCGATGCGCCACCTGCGCGGCGCCGAGATCGGGTTCATCCCCCAGGATCCGGCGGTCGCGCTCAACCCGGTACGGCGCATCGGGCACCAGGTGGCCGACGTGCTGCTGCTGCACGGCCGGGCCACCCGCAGGAACGTCCGGGGACCGGTCGAGGCGGTCCTGGCGGAGGCCGGGCTGCCGGACCCCGCCGACTACGCCCGCCGCTACCCGCACGAGCTGTCGGGCGGCATGCGCCAGCGGGTGCTGATCGGTATCGCGCTGGCCTGCGCGCCCCGGCTGGTCATCGCCGACGAGCCGACCAGCGCGCTCGACGTCACCGTCCAGCGCCGCATCCTGGACCACATCCAGCGCCTGACCTCGGCGAACGGCACCGCCGTGCTGCTGATCACGCACGATCTGGGGGTGGCCGCCGACCGGGCGGACCGGATCGTGGTCATGCGGGAAGGCCAGGTCGTGGAGGAGGGGCCGACCGAGCGGATTCTCGGCGGCCCTCGGCACGCCTACACCCGCCGCCTGCTGGGCGCGGTCCCCACCCTGACCGGGCCGACGCTGATCGCCACCTCGTCGCCGGGTCAGGCGGTCCCCGGCGCACGCTCCGAGACGGAGACGGCCTCGGAGCCGCGTCTGGAATCGCGACCGCGCGCCGAGGCGGGGCCGAACCCGGAGACGCGTTCGGAGACCGATACGGAGACGGCGCCGCTGCTGGAGCTTCGGGGTGTCACCAAGGAGTTCAAGCGCGCCGCCTCGGTGACCGTCGCTGTCAGCGACGTGGACCTTGTCGTCGGCCGGGGCCGCACGGTCGGCCTGGTGGGCGAGTCGGGCTCCGGCAAGTCCACCACCGCGCGGATGGCGCTGCGGCTGGAGACCCCCACCCGGGGGCGGGTCCTGTTCGACGGGGTGGACATCACCACGGCCACCCGCGGGAAGCTGCGTCCGCTGCGGCGGCGCTTCCAGCCCGTCTACCAGAACCCGTTCGCCTCCCTGGACCCGAGGCTCTCGGTCGCGGCGCTCGTCGACGAGCCGTTGGACGCGTTCGGCGAGGGGGACCGCGCCGCCCGGCGCCGCCGGGTCGCCGAGCTCGTCGACCAGGTCGCCCTGCCCTCGTCGGTTCTCGACCGGCACGCCACCGAGCTGTCCGGCGGCCAGCGGCAAAGGGTGGCCATCGCCAGGGCGCTGGCGCTCCGCCCCGAGCTGATGGTCCTCGACGAGCCCGTCTCGGCACTGGACGTCTCCGTACAGGACCAGATCCTGCGGCTGCTCGTCGAGCTGCAGGCGCGGCTGGGGCTGAGCTACCTGTTCATCTCCCACGATCTGGCGGTCGTCCGCCAGATCTCGCACGAGGTCACGATCCTGTGCTCCGGATCCGTGGTCGAGAGCGGTCCGGCCGAGCGCGTCTTCGACAACCCGCACCACTCCTACACGAAGGAACTTCTCATGGCGGTACCCGGACAGCTGGACCACGGCACGGACGCGAGCCCCCGATGGTGAGCCCGCTGACCGGCGCGCGTACCGAACGGCAGGTCCTCGCCGCGCTGCAGGAACTGGTTCCGGCGATCTCCGCCCGGGTCGCGAGGGAGGACCGGCCGCACGCGGAGACCTTCGCCGACCTCAGGGCGGCGGGCCTGCCCTCCTTCGTCATCCCGGCCGCGTACGGAGGCGGGGGCGCCACCCTGCCCCAGGCCAGCCGGGTGATCCGGACCCTCGCCGCCGCCGACGCCTCGGCCGCGCTGGTCCTCGCCATGCACTACATCCACGGCACGCGCCTGCTCTCGCCGCAGGTCCCCGGCCGGGGAGCCGCCGAGCTGGGCCGTACCCTCGCCGTCACCGACGGCCTGGTCAACTTCGCCAGCAGCGAGCGGCTGAGCGGCGCCCCCAGCAGGGGCGGCGCCGTCCAGACCCGCGCCACTCGCGGGGACGACGGGTCGTGGCTGCTGAGCGGCCACAAGCGCTACGTCACCGGCAGCATCGCCCTGGATCACCTGCTGGTGTCGGCCACTGTGGACGACGACGGCGACGACACCGCCGCCGAGCCCGTGGCGCGCACCTTCGTCGTCCCGGCCGACGCGGACGGGGTGCGGATCGAGCCGACCTGGGACACCTTCGGCATGCGCGGCTCGGCCTCGCACGACGTCATCCTCGACGGCGTCACCGTCTCCGCGGACGCCGTCGCGGAGGCGTACGACCCCGAGGTGGCCCCGGAGATCACCCGTACCTTCGGCGCCTGGTGGGCGCTGCTGCTGGCCTCGATCCACCTGGGCATCGCCGAGGCGGCTCGCGAGGCGGCACTCGTGTTCGCCACCGGTCCCCGAGGCGACGGCCGTCCGGGCAGCCGCGCCGAGCAGCCCCGCACCCAGGAACACGCCGCGCGCGTCGAGCTGGCCCTGCTCCAGGCGCGTCTGCTGCTGGAGGACGCCGCACGCCGGTGCGAGGGTGTCCCGGAACCCGCCGACGTCGTCCAGGCCACCGCCACCAAGCTCCTGGTCCACCGGCACGCCTCGGACGCCGTCGACCACGCCTGCCGCCTGGTCGGCGGAGCCTCCGTCTGGAACGCCTCACCGCTGGGACGCCACTTCCGTGACCTGCGCGTCGCCCTGTTCAACCCGCCCAACGAGGACGTCGTGATCGACGCCGTCGGCCGCGCCGCCCTCGGACTGAACGAGAAAGGCACCTGGACGTGACCCCGTCCCGCCGTACGATGTCGCTGAACTTCAACCTCAGCGGCGTCGGCCACCACACCTCCGCCTGGCGCCACCCCGACAGCCGGACCGACCAGGCCCTGGACGTCGAGTACTACGTGCGGCTCTGCCGGACCGCCGAGCGCGGCGGGTTCGACTCGATTTTCATCGCCGACACCCCGGCGCTGCGCGGCGACCTGAACGACGCCCTGGCCAACACCCCCTTCGAACCGCTGACCCTGCTGTCGGCCATCGCCACCCGCACCACCCACATCGGTCTGATCCCCACCGTCTCCACCAGCTACAGCGACCCGTACACCGTCGCCCGCCAGATCGCCTCCCTCGATCTGATCAGCAAGGGAAGGGCGGGGGTCAACCTCGTCACCTCCGCGGGTGACCACGTCGCCCGCAACCATGGCAGGGAGCGGCACATCCCGCACGCCGACCGCTACGCCCGCGCCCGGGAGTTCGTCCAGGTGCTGGAGCGGCTGTGGGGCAGCTGGGCGCCGGACGCGGTCCTGGCCGACCGCGAGGCCGGCACCATGATCCGTCCCGGCGGCATCACCCCGATCGACCACGTCGGCGAGCACTTCTCCGTGGCCGGGCCGCTGACCGTGCCGCCCTCGCCGCAGGGACGCCCCCCGATCGTGCAGGCCGGGGCCTCGCCCGCCGGGATCGAGCTGGCCGCCGCGCACGCCGACGCCGTCTACGCCCGCTCCATGTCGATCGACGAGACGCGAGGTGTCTACCGCTCCATCAAGACGCGGGCCGTCGAGCTGGGCAGGGACCCGCACTCGATCAGGGTCCTGCCAGGCGTGGTGCCCTACGTCGCGGCCACCGAGGCCGAGGCCAGGCGGCTGGTGCGGGAGATCGAGTCCCGGTTGGTGACCAACCCCAACGCCCTCACCGCCCTCGGCGTGATGCTCGGCATCGACCTGTCCGGATACTCCCCGGACGACGCCGTCCCCGTGCACCTGCTCCCCGCTCCGGAGGACTTCAACGGCTCGGTCACCGGCTTCGTCGAGCTGCGCACCATGGCCGTCGACGAGGGTCTCACCCTCGGCCGCCTCGCCGGTCGCCTCGGCGGCCTCGCCCCGCTGGGCATGTGGGCGCTCATCGGCAGCGGGGAGCAGGTGGCCGACCAGCTCCAGTACTGGTTCGAGAACGAGGCGGCCGACGGCTTCAACCTGATGATGCCGATCGCCCCCGGCGGCATCGAGTCCTTCGTCGAGCACGTCGTGCCGATCCTGCGGGAACGCGGCCTGGTGCGCGCCGGCTACCAGGGCGCCACCCTGCGTTCCCACTTCGACCTGTCCCTCGACACCCCGTCGCCACTTCACTGAGAGGAAGACCATGACCGTCTCGCCCGAGGACCTGCTCATCGACCCCGAGCAGGCCACCGGAAAACTCGCCGCCGGTGCGCTCTTCGTCGACGTGCGCCGCCCCGAGGCGCGCGCCGAACACGGCCTGCTGCCCACGGCCGTCGCCGTGGAGAAGGTCGACGTCCTGAGGAGTTTCGACCGGGAATCTCCGGAACTGCTGGCCGACGCCGCAGATCCGGACCGGGAGATCGTCGTCTTCTGTTCGTCGGAACGCGGCTCGGGGCCGGTCGTTCAGAAGCTCGCGGAGTTGGGGTACACCAACGTCACCCATATTCTTGGCGGGTTCAGCGCATGGAAGGAACAGGGCTTTGCGACACACCCCCATGACGGCGCGGTCACGGATGCCTGAACACCCGCAGGCACAGCCGTCCGCGTGCGACCGGGCTCGCTGAGGCCCAGGTGCGAATCTCGGCCAAGACCGACTACGCCCTGCGCGCCCTCACGCAGCTCGCGGCGCACGCGGACCGCCCGGTCAGCTCCGAGGAACTCGCGCAAGGGCAGGAGATCCCGCACAAGTTCCTCGAAGCGATCATGGCGGAGCTCCGGCGCACCGGGTTCATCACCAGCCAGCGCGGCACCGGAGGCGGGCACCGGCTCCGCCTCCCCGCAGACCAGGTCGTCATCGCCGACGTCATCCGTGCCCTCAATGGGCCGCTCACCGTCATTCGCGGAGAATGTCCTCAGGACATCGAGTACGGCCCGCCCTCGGAAGGGCTGCAAATCGTGTGGATCGCCATGCGTGCCACCCTCAGGTCCATCCTCGAATCGGTGACACTCGCCGACATCGCCGGGGGAACACTGCCCGGCCGTATTCGCGAACTCGCCGGTGACCCGGATGCCTGGGTGACCCACTGGTTCCAAAGTCCCGGCCAGATTCAGGAAACAGGCCGCAAGGTCTGATCCACGCCGTATTCGAATGTCAGAAGGACGGAACGTCGACATCCTCCCCGCCCTGAAGGGCGGGGTCTCCACGCTGGGGGTATTTGATGAGTGAGAGCCCGACCGGACTGATCGGTGCGGACGAGCTGGCCGAACGGCTCAGGTCTGGGGCGCGGGTCCGGCTTCTCGACGTTCGATGGCAGCTCGGTGACCCGCACGGCCACCGCGCCTACCTCGAAGGGCACCTGCCGGGAGCCGTCTTCGTCGACCTCGACGGCGAGCTGGCCGCCCCGCCCTCCGCCGAGGCCGGACGCCACCCGCTGCCGGACCCGGACGCGCTCCAGCGCGCCGCCCGCCGCTGGGGGCTGGACGACGGCGACGAGGTCGTCGCGTACGACGCCGGTGGCGGCCTGGCCGCGGCGCGCGCGTGGTGGCTGCTGCGCTGGGCGGGGGTGTCCTCGGTGCGGCTGCTCGACGGCGGCCTGCGGGGCTGGACGGAGGCGGGCCATCCGGTGGAGACCGGCGAGGTCCGGCCCGAACCGGGGAACGTGACGCTGGCCTCCGGTGCCCTGCCCGTCCTCGACGCCGACGCCGCGGCCGAGCTCGCCGGCACCGGCGTGCTGCTCGACGCGCGGGCCGCCGAGCGCTACCTCGGCCACACCGAGCCGGTGGACCCGCGCGCCGGGCACATCCCCGGCGCGGTCAACGCCCCCACCGGGGAGAACCTGACGCCGGATGCGACCTTCCTCGACAAGGAGGCGCTCGCCGGCCGCTTCGGCGCCCTCGGGGTGAAGGAGGGCAGCGAGGTCGGCGTCTACTGCGGTTCGGGGGTGACCGCCGCGCACACCGTCTTCGCACTGGAGCGGATCGGGATCCGCGCGGCCCTGTACGCCGGGTCGTGGTCGCAGTGGTCCAACGACCCCGAGCGGCCCGTGGCCACCGGCTGACGGGGACCCGGCACGGGGGCACTCGCCGGGACGACGGGCCGCGTTGTCGCCATCGCGGCCCGCCGACCCGATCGGGTGCCCGGTCTCGTCACGAGCTCCGAGGGGCGCCGGCCGCCCGCTCGTGCTCGGCCTCGGCCACGCGGAGCTTGATTCCGGTGATGAATCGCTCGACGGCGTAGCGGAACTGGCGCGCCATCGTCTGCACACCCGCACCCGGTGCGTATCGCATCAGGTTGGGGTACGGCGGCACGGAACCCGCGGTCTCACCCTCCGCCCGAGCCTCGCTGTAGCGGGGATTTCCCGGCGAGGTGCGCTCGCCCGCCACGAACCCGAACAGCAAGGTGATGAGCGCCATGTAGGAGTCGCCCACCTCGTCATCCGGCAGGCCGCTCTCCGCGACGAGCCCGACGAGGGCGTCCGCCACCCTCAAGGTCTCGGGCCCGAGTTCCCAGGCCGCGCGCCAGAGCACGTCGACGAGCGCGGGGCGCGGCAGCAGTGCCTCGTGGCAACGGACGAGGGTCTCGAGCAACCGTACGTCCCAGGTGCCGGCGGCGGGAACGGTGACCTCACGGAGGGTCTCGTCGAGGATGAGCAGCAGCAGTTCGTCCTTGTCCCTGACATGCCAGTAGAGCGTCGACGAGCCGGTGCCCAGTGTGTTGGCGAGCTTGCGCATGGACAGTTTCTCGACACCCTCCGTGTCGAGAAGCCGGGTTCCGGCCCTGATCACGTCCATGCGGGTGAACGTCAGCCGGCCTTTGGCGCGGGCCGAATCCGACCGGCGCCGCTCTGGTTCGAACTCTGCTCGTGACACACGAGCAGTGTACTGTCACTCGATCCGGTTCTCGGCGATCATGTCGTGGCGGCCTCTGCCGGGGGGCGACCCGGGTCCGTCTCCGTACCCGGGTGGCCAGGAGAGCACGGAGACGGGGCGAGGTCAGGCCCCGGTCCTGATCTCCGTCCCCTGGGCGGAGACGAGGCGCCATCCGGCGCCGGAGCCGGCGACGAAGACATGGGTGTACCTGCTGCCGCCGGTGAACGTGCTGCCGTCGGGGTTGGTGAAGTTCATCCCGGTCCGCCCGACGACGATGCCGACATCGCCGATCCGGCGCACGACGGCCTCGTCGGGAAAGGACTGGACGGCCGGGAACCGGACGGCTCCCGACGACACCGCGTCCAGCAGGACGGAGCCGGGTACCGCCGCGCCGTCATTGACGCTGACCAGGATGAAGTCGTCCGCCAGCAGTTCGCTCAGGCGGGCCGCGTCGCCGGCGACCAGGGCGTCGAAGAAACGCCGGTCGTGGTCGAGAAGGGACGCGCGGTCGTCAGGGGTGGCCAGGGTGTTCATCGGACTCCTCTTCTGCGATGGGGAGCGTCACCGCTCCTTGCTGATCGAACAAGCGAGAGCACCCGCCGGTGCCTCCGTGGAAGCGGCGCCGGGGTCGCCCGGCCGCCGTTTGGGAACGCTGATCGTGCTTCTGGAACAATGATATTGACACACGAGCACCGTTCGAGTGATAGTGGGCCCACCTTACCCGCCGCGCCTCCGGGCGGCCAGTCCTCGCTGGTCGAAGCCACGGCCGCGGCCATCTCAGGAGGTTCACATGACCCTTCGCACCTGCGTGCTGGTACACGGCGGCTGGCACGGCGGCTGGCACTGGGACGACGTCGCGGCGAGGCTGCGGAACGCGGGCGCCGACGTCCACGCGCCGACGCTGACCGGTCTGGCCGAGCGGGCGGGTGAGGCCACCGCCCGGACCGACATGTCGACGCACGTCGCCGATGTCGTTCGCGTCATCGACGAGCACGGGCTGGACGACGTCGTACTGGTCGGCCACTCCTACGGAGGGATGGTCATCACCGGTGTCGCGGCCGAGCGGGGCGATCGGCTGGCCGAGCTGGTGTACCTGGACGCCTTCGTGCCCCAGGACGGCCAGTCCGTGGGCGACCTGCTGGGCCCGGACTTCACCGCGGCCGCCCGGGCGTTGGCCGAGGCCGCGGGCACCCCCTCACTCATCCCGCCCATGTTCCCCGTCGAGGACACCACCGGCTGGTCCGGCGAGCGCGCCGCCGCGATCGCGCGGAGGCTGACCTCGCACCCCATCGGCACGATGGAGGAACCGGTACGGGCGCCGGCCGAACCGGCCGCCCGCCGTACCTTCGTCTACTGCAACGCCCGCCCTCTGGGGATCGTGGAACCGTACGCGAGCGCGGCGCGCGAGTCGCCGGACTGGGACTACTACGAGCTGGCCGGCCCGCACGACGCGGTACGCGTCATGCCGGCCACGGTCGCCGGGTTGATCGAGTCGCTCGCCTCCTGACGCGAGAGATCCCCGCACCACCACGGTCGTGGCCATGGCGGCCACGAATCCCCACCACCCCTGCCTTTCGAACAGGCCCGCCAGACTCAGATGGAGATTCCGCGATGACTCCCACACCGTACGCGCACCCGGTCGGCGAGGCGGGAGAGCCGAGGCCGCCGCTGACCCGATCCTGGTGGCCCGCCGAGGTGACGTCGCCGCTCGCCGACCTCACCGTCGGCGCCGCGCTTCGCGCCGCGGCGCAGGACAGCCCCGGCTCCGTCGCCCTCGTCGAGGGCGTACCCGACGCGGCACGACGCCGCCGGTGGACGTTCGCGCAACTGCTAGAGCAGGCGGAGGCCGTCGCCCGCGGCCTGCTCGCCCGTTTCGGGCCCGGCGAGCGAGTCGCCGTCTGGGCCGACAACCTGCCCGAGTGGGTGCTCCTCGAGTACGGCGCCGCGCTCGCCGGCATCACCATCGTCACCGTCAACCCGGCGCTGCGCGCGGAGGAACTGCGTCACGTCCTCAGGCAGTCCCGGGCGGCCGGGGTGTTCCTGGTTCCCGGCTACCGTGGCTCCGATCTCGCCGGGATCCTGGCGAAGGTACGCCCGGACCTGCCCGGCCTGCGGGAGGTCGTCAGTTTCGCGGACTGGGACCGGTTCCTGTCGGCCGGGCGGCCGGACACCCCGCTTCCCCGGGTCGCCCCGGGCAGCGCCGCGCAGGTGCAGTACACCTCGGGAACCACCGGGACCCCGAAGGGCGCGGTGCTGCACCATCGCGGGATCGTCAACAACGCCCGCCTCTACGCCGAGCGATGCCGGCTCACTCCCGGCGGGGTGCAGGTGAGCCCGATGCCGCTGTTCCACACCGCGGGCTGCGTGGTGAGCGTGCTCGGCGCGCTCGCCGTTCGCGGGACGCTCGTGCTCCCGTCCGCCTTCGACCCGGCGCTCATGCTGCATCTCGTCGAGTCCGAGAGGGCGGACACGCTCATCGGCGTGCCCACCATGCTCATCGGGATGCTGGACCACCCGGAGTTCACCCGCACTGACGTGTCCGGGCTGACCCGGGTGATCTCCGGGGGAGCCGTGGTGCCGCCCGAACTCGTCCGGCGTATCGAGACCCGGACCCCCGCGGTCGTCAGCGTCCTCTTCGCCCAGACGGAGGCGTCGCCGGTCATCACCGCGACCTCGTCCGAGGACGGCGGGCAGGACCGGATGGAGACCCTCGGCCGTCCTCTGCCCCACACCGAGGTGCGCATCGTCGATCCCTCCGACGGCACGACCCTCCCCGTCGGCACCGTCGGAGAGCTGTGCACCCGCGGGTATCACGTCATGACGGGTTACTTCGACGACGCCGTGGCCACCATGTCGGCCATCGACGCCGACGGCTGGCTGCACACCGGCGACCTGGCCAGCATGGACGAGCGCGGCTACTGCCGTATAGAGGGACGCCTCAAGGAAATGATCATCCGAGGCGGCGAGAACATCTACCCCCGCGAGATCGAGAACGTCATCTTCCAGCATCCCGACGTGGCCGACGTGGCCGTCGTCGGGGTACCGGACGACACGTGGGGTGAGCAGGTCGCCGCCTTCGTCCGCCCGGCGCCCGGTCGTACGCCGGACGTGGCGGGGTTGCGCGAGTACTGCCTGGCCCGGCTCGCTCGCCACAAGGTCCCGAAGCAGTGGTCCGTCGTCGAGGCGCTGCCGCTCACGGCGTCGGGCAAGGTGCAGAAGTTCCGGCTGCGCGAACGGCTCACGGGGGAGCGGACGCACCGGTCGTGAGCACGTGCCGGCGGCGACCGGTCGAGCCGGTCGCCGCCCGCGTGTCCCGGTACAGGGAAGTATCCAGACCGTCCGTGCCGTCCCCGCCGGCGAACACCGACAGGAGTGCGATGTGATCAAGCTGTTCACGCTGTGGAACCGGCGTCTCGACCAGACCCACGGGGAGGCCGTCGACTACTGGACGCGGGTGCACGCCCCGAAGGTGGTGGAGGCGCATGGTGAACGGTTGCTGCGCTACGCGTGCAATGTCGGGATGCCCGCCGACTATTCCGGCTGGGCCCCGGACGAGGCCCCCGCCTGGGACGGCGTCGCCGAGGGCTGGTACGACGTCGACGACCCGGCCGAGCTCGCCGCTCTGGTCGGCGAGACGTCCGACCGGCTGCGCGACGGCGAGCGAGACTTCATGGGCACCTTCCAGCACATGGCCACCGACCAGCAGGTCCACGTCGACAGGGCGCGTGCCCACCGAGGCGTCAAGGTGCTGTTCATGCTGGCGCGCCGGCCCGACATGACCCCGGCGCAGACGGCGGCCCACTGGCGCGAGCGGCATATGCCTCTCGTTCGGGACGTTCTCGGCGACACGCTCGTCCGCTACACGACCAACGTCGGCCTGGCCGCCGACTTCCGCGGCTGGTCGCCCTATGAGGCCTCCGCCTACGACGGCATCGCCGAACTGGCCGTCGACAATCCGGTGTCCGACCACATGGCGCTGCTCCAGGCCCGCCAGGACGTCCTGCTGCCCGACGAGCACGTCTTCATCGGCACGTACCGGATGGCGTTCACCCGTGAGGTCCTCGTACTCGGGCGGCCGGACGAGCCTTTGCCGACCACGGCGGGTTGACGACGGGGCTTCCCCCCGGGCCGCGCATGGGACGTCGGCCTTGGGACTCCTGCGACGACGGTGGGGGCCGCCGCGGGAGCCCTGGGGCCGGCGTCCTGTGTGACGATCTCCACATGGGCGAAAGTGCCCAAGGCGGTGGCGGACGTGCTCGCCGGGGCGGCCGGGGAAGGCCGCCCGTCTCTCACCTCCTGATCAACAACGCGATCTGGTAGGAGCCGATCCCCACCCCGAACAAGACCAGGTAGGGCGTGTCGACGACGTCGGCGGCGGCGGCGAGCGTCACCGCCGCGGAGGCGATGGTGAGGTTGCCGTAGTCGCTCAGCGTGTCGTGGTAGCGGGCCGGACGCAGGAGATCCCGCCAGTGCTCCAACAGGACGTCGGAGGCCTGGTGGCCGATCACGGTCACCTCCCCGAGGTCGATCCCGTGACGTCCGAGCAGCCTCCGGATCAGGTCCGGCGGCCCGTCCATCCCCGTGGACCGGAACGCTCCCACCCCCGCGTCGGGCTCGATGCGGTAGACGGGCCGGACGGTGTCGCCGGTGTCGCCGGCGTCCCGGCGGACGGCCATCGTCATGGCGCCGTACTCGGTGCTGCGCGTCTCGTGGATCCAGTCGACGATCACCATCCGTTCCGACCGGCGGAGCACGGCCGCACCCGCGCCATCCCCGATCATCCCCGCGTGCGGGTTTCGGGCGTCCACGTGACGGCTCCAGTTCGTCCCGACGCTCACCAGCGCGTGGGTGAAACGCCCGGCCCGCATGGACTCCCAGGCGAGCGCGAGCGCCATGACGAAGGTGCCGAACTCGCAGTTGACCGGCACCACGAGCGCGTGGCTCCCCAGTCCCAGGTCGCGATGCACGCGGAACAGCCCGTTCGGGCTCAGGAATTCGGAGACCGTTATGTATCCGTACAGGCTGTCGATCTCGTCCACGCGGACACCGGCCTCCTCCAGGGCCCCGCGGCACGCCGACACCGCGAGATCCTCGATCGCCTCGCCGTCCGCCAGGACCCGGCGGCTGCGGGCCCCGCTGAACAGCCCGCTCTCGGCCGAGGGCCCGCTCCCGGTGGAGACCGCCTCCGCGACCGTCGGCGGCAGGGCCGATCCCAGTCCCGCGACGCCGATGCCGGAACGCGTCTCCCCGGTCATCGGGCGTCCCCCGCGACCGCGGCGAACCGCTCACCGTAGGGGGGACTCACCCGGTAGTCGATCTTGACCACGACCACCTGGGGTCGCGACCACCTGGCCGCCGCCGACCTGGCCTCGCCCATCGTCCCCCGCAGGGCTTCGGCCTTCTCGACGACGTAGGCGTCGGCGCCGAGCGCGCGGGAGAACTGGGCGAGATCCACCGCCCCCAGCCCGTAGAAGTCGTCATCCAGGGAGAAACGTCCACCGTTCTGCGCGTGCTCTCCGTGGTTGACCATCCCCAGGTAGCCGTCGTCGAGGACGATGAAGATCGCGCCCACCCGGTTCTTGGCGGCGGTCCTGACCTCGTTGCCGTTCATCAGGAACGCGCCGTCGCCGACGAGCGCGGTCGCGACACGGTTGCCGTCACCGATCCTCCCGCCGACGGTCGCGCCGCACGACCAGCCCATCGACGACAGGCCGCACGGGTAGAAGACGCGGGTCGGCGGATCGATCACCAGATGGTGGGTGGCCCACGCCGTGCAGTTGCCCATGTCGATGTACAGGTCGTCCTGACCGGTGAGCAGGTCGTTGAGGGCGAGCATCACCGCCGCCGGCGACACGCCCATCCCGCTGTCACGGGGAAGCGGCACCGGCGTCGGCCGCGAGGAGGAGGGCGAGAGCGTGGGTGCCCGCTTCACCTCGCCCAGCCCGGGCAGCTCGCGGCGCAGACCACGCAGGAAGACCTCCGCGTCGGCCTGAACATGCTCGCCGCCCCTGAGGAACTGACCGAAGACCGTGGGATCCAGGTCGACGTGGAAGTACGACGAGACGGCCGCGAGATCGCGGTCGAAGCTCCTGGTCGCCCATTCCCCCAGACCGCTGCCGATCACCAGGAGGGCGTCGACCCCCGCCGCGGCGTAACTCGCCGCCCGCTCGCTGCCCGCCGTCCCCAGCACGCCGAGGCAGAGGTCGTCGCTCTCGGGGAAGACGCCCTTGGCACGCATGCTGGTCACGACGGGAACCCCCAGTGTGTGGACGATTTCCCGGAGCGCCGACTGATCCGAGCGCAGCGCCTGCCGCGCTCCGTTCCCCAGGAAGATCAGGGGACGTCGTGCCTGCGAGAGCGCTCCGAGGACGCGCCGCGCCTCGGCGGGGTCGAGTTCCATGCCGGGCCGCCGGGCCACCACGGTGGGCTTCTCGTCCCCGACCGGCATCCGGGCGATGTCCGCGGGAACCGACAGGTACGCGGCGCAGGGGCGGGGACCGGTCGCGACGTTGATCGCCTGGGAGAGGATTCGGGGAAAGGAGCCCGGGTCGCTCAGGCCGGTGGAGAACCCGGAGACGTGGGAGTACATCGCGGTCATGTTGGTGCCGAGATCGCTGCTGTCCTGAAGCGCCCTGAGGCCGAAGAGATCCGTCCGGACCTGACCGCCCACCACCAGCAGCGGAACCTGGTCACGGTGGGCGGAGGCGACCCCGGTCAGCGCGTTGAGGGCGCCGGGGCCCGCGGTGACCAGGCACACGCCCAGCTTTCCCGTCGACCGCGCGTATCCGTCCGCCATGAAGGCGGCTCCTCCCTCGTGAGAGGCGATGATGAATTTGATCTTCGGATGTTCTCGCAGTGCCTGAATGAACGCGGATATGTTTCCGCCGGGAATGCCGAAAACCGAGTCCACCCCCAGGACGTCGAGCTGCTCGAGGAGAAATTCGGCCACGGTCAGCTCGCTTACCGAATCTGTTCTGGTGTTCAGCATAACTGTTCCCCCCCGGGAAATGGAGCATTGGGATATCTAACGGGACAACGCGATATCTAACGACATATTCATCATCCGTTCGCCCACCGGGCATCACTCTCCAGGCGGACGCCGGATCACCCGTGCGGGGGAGGGGAGGGCCGCCACCGATCATCCGCACGGTGGAGAGGGGTGCTGTCGCCGGCGGGCGGGAGTCCGTTTTTCCAGGTCAAATGCACGGTGCGGGAATGGCGGCGTGGAGGGGCGCCCGCCGTCGAGGTGACGAACGCCCGGCATGCTCGAAATTCCCGGAGAACATAGAGTTAACAAACAAAGTGTTTATCGGGTGAATGGCGCTGTTTTGTAAAATCCGGAGACGTGAATCACGGAGACGGCCGAGACCGGTGACCTGACGCGTGAGGCCCTTTCCCGCCGCGGCGGCCACCGCCTTCGGGGAAAGGCCTTCCCCGGTGTCCGTCCGGCGCGTGAGGTCTCCCCGTACGGGCCGCCGAATCGGGGCCGCGACGCGGGACGGTTCCGGCGTGGTCCCGGCTCCGGCACGGAACCATGCCCGTCCACGGCGCGGCGGCGGAAGGCGTACCCGGGGCGGATGATGCGGAAGGGGGCATGGGACACTTGTCAGGACGACGGGGCGCGTTGTTGACATCGCAGCCCGTCGGCCCGGGACGATCATGCCCCGTGCCGCGCCTCCTGCCGCCGTCACCGCCGCACAGCGCGAGCGGAGACCCGCGGAGAAGCCTCTCGTGGATCACCCCCCTGTCACGCCCAACGCCCTTGCGCAGACCAGGGCTCTTCCTTCTTCCTCATCCCTGTCCGAGACCCCCGCCTCCGCTTCCTCAGACGCCCGGCCGGAGGCGCCCGCCCCCCGGCTCGGAAGGGTCTTCGTCGCCCTGCTGCTGGTCACCTTCCTGTCCGCGCTGGACCAGACGATCGTCGCCACGGCCCTGCCCACCATCGTCGGCGAGCTCGGCGGCCTGGAACACATGTCGTGGGTCGTGGCGGCCTACGCGCTCGCCGCGGCGGTCGCGATGCCGGTCTTCGGGAAGCTCGGCGACGCCCTGGGGCGCAAGTCGCTGCTGCTCGGGTCGATCGTCGTCTTCCTGGTCGCGTCGGTGCTGTGCGGCGTGGCCCAGGACATCGTCCAACTCGTCCTGGCCCGCGCCCTGCAGGGGCTCGGCGCCGCGGGACTGATGATCCTGTCGCAGGCCGTGGTCGCCGACCTGGTCCCGCCGCGCGACCGGGGCAGATTCCTCGGACCGCTGGGCTCGGTCTTCGGCGTCGCCACGGTGGTCAGCCCGCTCATCGGCGGGACGCTCACCGACGGTGCCGGATGGCGCTGGATCTTCTGGCTCAACCTGCCGCTCGGCATCGTGGCGTTCGCCCTCGCCGCCACCTCGCTGCACCTTCCCAAACGGCGCCTTTCGGCCCCCCTCGACGTGACGGGCACCGTTCTGATGGCCGTCACGACGACCGCGCTCGTCCTGATCGGCACCTGGGGTGGCACGCTCCACGGCTGGGCGTCCCCGACGATCCTGGGCCTGGGCGCGTTCGCGGTGCTGGGAACGTTCCTGTTCGTGCTCGCCGAGCGCCGCGCCGCCGACCCGCTCATCCCGCTCGGCATCCTCGCCGACCGTACGGTCCTGGTCGCCGGTGGACTGAGCCTCGTGGTCGGCGCCGGGCTGTTCAGCGTGGTCAGCTACGTGCCGTCGTACGTCCGCATGGTCTACTCGATGAGCGCAACCGCGGCGGGCCTGTTCCTGGTGCCGCTGACGCTCGGCCTGCTCGCGACGAACATCGGCACCGGTCTCCTGATCAGCAGGTTCGGGCGCTACAAGATCTACCCGATCGCCGGCACCGCCCTCGCGGCCGCCGCGATGTTGCTGCTCGGGTCGATGACCACGCAGACGCCCTCGTGGCTGCTGGCCGCCTACCTGGTGCTGCTCGGCCTCGGGGTCGGCTGTTTCATGCAGGTCTCGATCACCGCGGTGCAGATCGCGGTGCCCCAGTCCTCGGTCGGCACCGCCACCTCGACGGTCGTCTTCGTACGGGAGATCGGCGTGACGGTCGGGGCGGCGGTGATCGGCTCGGTGTTCGCCAACCGGGTGGCCGCCGGGCTGGGCCCCGCGCTCGCCGGCGCCGGCGACCCGTACCGCCTGACACCCGAGGCCGCCGCCGCGCTGCCTCCCGCCACCCGCGCGCTCGTCGCCGGGGCGTACGCCGACGGGCTGGTGCCGATGTTCCTGTGGCTGGCGGTGGTGTTCGGGGCGGGTCTGGTGCTGGCGCTGCTGCTCAGGGAACGCCCGCTCACCGGATCGTCCGATACGGCCGCCGAGGGGTAGTCCTCCGCGACGGCCCATCCGGAGTCCGTACCCGGGCGGCGGCCGCGTTGCCGGCCGCCGTGCCGCCGATCGCCCCGACGTCAGGGGCTCGTGAGGACGACAAGTCGCTGGGTCGCCCGGGTCATCGCCACATAGCGGTCGACCGCTCCTTCGACACCGTCGCCGAACGCCTCCGGGTCGACGAGGACGACCAGGTCGAACTCGAGCCCCTTCGACAGCTCCGGAGTCAGCGACCGGACGCGGGGCGTCGCCCGGAACGTGGGATCGCCGATGACACAGGCGATCCCGTCGGCATGCGCGGCGAGCCAGGCGTCGAGGATCGAGCACAGGTCCGAGGCGGATCCGTGTACGACGGGGACGTCGCTGCTGCGGATGGAGGTCGGCACGTTGGCGTCCGGGAGCACGGCCCGGATGACCGGCTCGGCTTCCGCCATGATTTCCTCCGGCGTCCGGTAGTTGATGCTCAGAGAGGCCAGGTCGATCCGGTCGAGCCCGATCCGCTCAAGCCGTTCCCGCCACGACTCGGTGAACCCGTGCCTGGCCTGGGCGCGGTCCCCGACGATGGTGAAGCTCCGGGACGGGCAGCGGAGCAGCAACATCTGCCACTCCGCGTCGGTCAGTTCCTGAGCCTCGTCCACGACGATGTGCGCGAACGGGCCGGCGAGCAGGTCCGGGTCGAGGGTGGGCAGCTCGGACTCGTCAACCAGATTCCGCTGGAGGTCCGCTCGGCGCAACTGCGTCACGAGGCCTTCGCCGTCGTCATCGGCCTCGATCAGGTTGTCGACGACCTGGGCCATGCGCTCGCGTTGGGCGGCGAGAGTGGCCTCGTGGCGGCGCCTGCGTCGTGACGCCTCCGGATCGCCGAGCCGCTGCCGTGCCGCGTCCAGGAACGGCAGGTCGGACACCGTCCAGGCCTGGGCGTCCGCGCGCTGCAGTCGCCGGACCTCGTCGAGGCTGAGCCAGGGAGCGCACTTGCGCAGGTAGGCGGGTACCGACCAGAGGTCTCCGACGAGGTCGGCCGCTTCGATCAGCGGCCACGCGCGGTTGAAGGTGGTGAGCAGCTCCCTGTCCTGCAACAGCGACCTGCGGAGCAGGTCGGCCGAGACCTCGCCGTCGTGTTCCCTGCGGTCAACAGGCTCAATCGGCTCGGAAGCGAGAGCAAGCTCTCGCTTCTCTCGCCTCAATCCCCTGTGCTTGTCCGCCAGGATCGTGAGCAGCGCCTCCCAGATCTGGTCGCGCGCCTCGTTGTGCGGGGTACCGGGTTCCGGTGCTTCGAACGCCTCGGCCCAGTCGTCGGCGCTCAGCCAGATGTCGGACCAGTGGGTCGCGACCGTCATCCCCTTGGTGGGCGGATTCTCGTAGAACCCGACGGCCGGCTCGATCGCCTTCATCAGGTCCGCGGACGACTTCAGGCGGGCCACCTCCGGGTCGGACTCGATCGCGGCCGCGGCTCCCTCGGGGACGAGGTCCCGCAGGGTGCAGGTCTGCACGCCCTCCTCTCCAAGGCTGGGGAGGACGTCGGCGACATAGGCCAGGTAGGGCTGGTGCGGGCCGACGAACAGCACGCCGCCCCGGCGGTGACCGAGGCGAGGGTCGGAGTAGAGGAGGTAGGCGGAACGGTGCAGGGCGACGACGGTCTTCCCCGTGCCGGGACCGCCGTCGACGACGAGAGCGCCGCGCGATCCCGCGCGGATGATGGCGTCCTGGTCGGCCTGGATGGTGGCGAGCACGTCTCGCATCCGGGGCGACCGGTTGCCGCCCAGGCCGGCGATGAAGGCGGACTGGTCGTCGAGCGCGGCGTGCCCGTCGAACCCGTCGGAGGTGAACACCTCGTCCCAGTAGTCGCTGATCCGGCCGAGGGTCCAGCGATACCTGCGGCGGCTTGCCAGGCCCATCGGGTTGGCGTGGGTGGCTCCGAAGAACGGCTCGGCCGCGGGGGAGCGCCAGTCGAGCAGCAGCCGACGGCCCTCGCTGTCCGTGAGGCCGAGTCGACCGACGTACACGGGCTCGGGGTCGTCCGCGCCGACCATGTGTCCGAGGCACAGGTCCAGACCGAAGCGACGCAGTGCGCGCAGGCGAGCGGTCAGCCGGTGGATCTGCAGGTCCCGGTCCATCGCCTGCCGGCCTATGCCGCCGGGCGCCCTGCGCTCGGCGTCGAGGCGGCCGGACAGGTCGGCGATCGACTGCTCGAGGCTCTGCGCGATGGCCGCGAAGTGCTGCTCGTCGCCGGCGATCAGCGCCGGGTCGGCCTTGGGGGAGAGGTGTTCGGGAAGGTCGAACGCGCTGGTGGTCAGTGGGTTCACGTCGTTGGCTCCGATCTGAGGTTCGCGACCTTAGATCCAGATTCCGGCGCTCATGAGCGCGGCTGGACTCTGCTGAGAATGGGAACGAGAAATCGCCCCGCCGGTGCGGACCGTGCCGACGACGCTCGCGCCATCGAGCCCATCGGGTAGCGGCTCGGCGAACTCCTCGTCCGGCGGCGCGCAACCGCGCCGCGAGTCCCACCGGTGGTTCGACGTCCCGGGTGGCCCACCCGTCGACAACGACACACGCACGTCGCGGCCCCCGTTTCCGCGGTTTCCGGTCTCGGCCGACGATTCTGCGGCATGACCCGGGTCTTGCCGCAAGCCCCCCGGTGCGCTATACGTTGAAAGTGGAAAGGCGTGGATACTCCCCTTTCCCCTTCGTCGTCCGCTGTTGACGGACGACCTTCCTCGCGAAGCGGCGGCGCGCCGCGTACGGCGGTACCGTCGGCCCAGGGGATCTCCCGTGAACCCACGGACGCAGCCGGGCCCGGGACGAGAGCGGGCGGCGAGGCCGGCTCAAGGCCCGCCTTGCCACTTCCTTTACCGTGGCGTGAGCCCTGTCCTGCCTGCGACTCCCGCCCGGGCGACGCCTTGACCTCGGGTAAAACATCGCGGGAGTCGTACCAACCGGGTCCTTACTTCAAGTAGACAGTAATGAAGGCCCCCCGTCCGGCCCATCTCGTCGGCCGGCTTTCGCCCGCTGGGCGCCGGAGTGTCGGCGCCCGGCGTCGGGCCGGGGCATCGAATGATCAATCGGAAGTCGATCCATCATGAGTGCACACGTTCACGTCCGTCTCGACCACGGCCTGACCATGAACGAAAGGAGCGAACTGGTCGAGCTGAAACGCTGCCAGTGCGGTGCCATGTGGACCACGATCCACTGGGCAGGGGACGGCGACCTGGAGTGACCGGCAGGCCTGCGGCGGCCGGGGACCGCACGCGCCTCTCCCCGCTCGACCGGCCTCCCGCGCATATCCGACCAGGCCGCTGTGGTGGAGGGGAAAGACCGGGGCACCGGCCTGCTCAGCCTGGCGAGCGGGTCCCCCTCCCGCCAGGACGTGGTCACCTAGGGCTTGAGGTCGAGTCGGATGCGATGGACGGTGCTCAGGAAGCGCTCGAAGCCGGTGACGACCGCCTCGCCGTACTCGCCGGTGTCGCGGACCCGGATCTTCAGGGGTCGCCCGAGATGCTCGGCGGTGATCCGGTAGCGGCCGATGGGCACGTCCAGCACCCCTGAGCCGTCGCCGCCGCGCTCGGCACGGCGGGTGATGACCTCGCCGACCGAGCCGTCGATCAGCGGCCCCTGCGGGGTCAGGGTGAGCGTGACGTCCTCGTCCCGAAGGAAGGTCTCCGGGGCCCGCGGGTCGTAGGACTCCAGATGGAAGAGGAGCATGCCGCCGTAGAAGCCCAGCCCGTCGGACCGCTCACCGGTGAGCCGCCAGGTGAAGTCGCGGATCGCGCCGTCCGAACCGGCGAAGGGGACGTCGTCGTGGGGGGTCAGCTCCATCGTGTAGGCACGGCCCTCGAAGCGGCGGGCCACGGTGCCGGTCACCCGGAACGTGGCCACGGCCACGTCGGTGCTCACCCGGTAGCGGCCGTCCCTGTCCGTGGCCACGATCAGGTTGCTGTTGTACAGCAGCTGGTTGTTGGCGACGATCTCCGCGCCCGCGACGGGCCTGCCCGCCGCGTCGACGACCCGCCCCTTGAGCACCCCGGCCTCCCGCCCGGCGTCGACCGTACCCGTCATCCGCTCCCCACCTTCGACCGCGCGGCCGCTCAGGGCCGCGATGAGAACACCCGCGACGATCACCTCTCGCCACCGGTCACACTAGACGAACGATCTTGCAATCGACTTGGAACGGGCGGTCCGCCGACGGATCCCCGGCGAATGCCTCGTCTTGTGTTTTCCCCTGCTCAAGCAGAGAGAGCTGGCACGATACGAGAAACGGCGCACCAAGGCGGATCTCCTGGAGCACGACAGGCCGACGTCGTGGGATTACGGCGTCTACTAAGGAGTCAGAGGATGTCGGAATCACGCTACAGCTGGAACGTCTCTCACCCCGGTCTCCACGAGCTGCAAAGAACCATCGAACCGATCCGGGAGAAGATCCTCGCCCACGACGTCTACAACTCGCTGAACGAGCTCGACGACGTGGTCGTCTTCATGGAGCACCACGTCTTCGCGGTCTGGGACTTCATGTCGCTGCTGAAGAACCTGCAGCGGCGGCTCACCTGCGTGCGGGTCCCCTGGATCCCGCAGGGCCCCCGGACGAGCCGGCGCCTGATCAACGAGATCGTGCTCGTGGAGGAGAGCGACGAACTCGGAGAGGGCCACATCAGCCACTTCGAGCTGTACGTCGAGGGGATGCGGCAGGCGGGTGCCGACGCGCGGCCCATCGAGTCGTTCGTCGGCCACCTGAGAGACGGTGGAACGGTCCAGCGAGGGCTGGAGCTCCCCGGTGTGCCACCGGCGTCCGCCGACTTCGTCAGGACCACCTGGAAGATCATCGAGTCCGCTCCCCTGCACGCCCAGGCGGCGACCTTCGCCTTCGGCAGGGAGGACCTCATTCCGGAGATGTTCGACCGCGTGCTGCGGACGGACCGGCACGCGGAGGCTCTGGAGAAGTTCCGCGACTACCTCTGTCGCCACATCGAGGTCGACGGCGAGCAGCACACGCCGATGGCCATGCAGATGCTGGTCGATCTCTGCGGGGACGACCGGCGGAAGTGGAACGACTGCGCGACCACGCTGCGGGTGGCGCTGGAGGCACGCCATGCCCTGTGGGACGGCATAGCGGGACGTGTCTCCTCCAGCGCCGCTGCCGCCGCTGCCGCGAAGACCGCCTGACCGTCGAAGTCCGGGGTGAGGGGATCGCGAGGCCATATCGTGTTTGGCGCGATCCTCTCGGTCGCTTGCGGATTGACACGGAACGATGGGAAGCGAAGATCAGCTATGGACACACAGGTCACCTACCCACACGGCGGCGTCCACGGGGTTTCGAGGGTGCTCTCGGCCACACCGCTGGACGGCGGCTACGGCGTGGTGACGGCGGAGACACCGTTCCATCCCCTGGACCACACCTGGCCGGACCAGCCCGCCGACCGGGGGACCGTGAACGGGCTGCCGGTCGTCGACTGCGTGACCGGCGCGTCGGACGGTGAGCGGCTCTACCTGGGGAAGGAGATCCCGGTACGCCGCGGCGCCGACGGCTGGGAGTGGCTCGTGGTCCACGTGCTGAAGGAGCCGATCGCCGGGGACGCCGAACTGGCCGTCGACGAGGCGTACCGGTCGGCGCTCTCCGCGGGGCACAGCGCGTGCCACCTCGCCGCCCTGGCTCTCAACGCGGCGCTGGCCGACCGGTGGCGAAAAGAGGTGGCGCCCGACTCGCTCGGCCGGCCCGACTTCGACCAGGCGGCGATCACCACGTCACGGATCGTGGAACACGGCAGCGACGACGTCTACCGCCTGGGCAAGTCGCTGCGCAGGAAGGGGTTCGACGCCGAAGGCCTCGACCTCTCCGAGCTCACCCGGCGGATCGACGACCAGCTCGGCGCGTGGATCGCGGCCGACGCGCCGATCACGGTGGACAGCCCGTCCCCGTCCCTGTCCGCGCGGCGGATGTGGCACTGTTCGCTGCCCGAGGGCGAGGCGCGAATTCCCTGCGGCGGGACGCATGTCTCGCGGACCTCCGAACTGGGTTCCGTACGGGTCTCCCTCTCCCTCCAGGACGCGGAGCTCACGATGCGGAGCGTCGTGAGCCTTCCCGCCTAGCCGGAAGGCCGGCGACAGGGAGGACCCGGCCGCGGGGAGAGGCCGGCCCGCGGTCACCCCGGGCCGGCTCACCCCGCTCATCTCATCGGTCTTCCCCGCTCACCTGCTCACCGCGGAAGCCAGGGCGCGCACCCGCTCGGCGTTCTGGTCGTGGCCGATGACGACCGGTGGCTCGTTGTACGGCATGGCGTCGGAGGAGCGGCGCAACTTGACGTACTGGCCGCAGGCGTCGACGGCGTAGGGCTCCATGTCGTCCTGGAGCGCGCCGATCACCGTGATCCCGTACGTCTCGCCGATCCGGCGGAACAGTGCCACGGCCTCCCGGCGATGCTCCTTGCCGAGGTTGCGGCCCAGCTCGTCGAGGACCAGGCACAGGTGCCCGCCACCGGAGGACGCGATCGCCGCCGCGCAGACCAGTTTCACCGCCTTCTCGTCCATCAGCGCGGTGTTGGCCCGCCGGTTGTACGGCACGAACCCCTGCCCCTCACCCCTGCGCCACTTGGGCGTCACCCGCCACGCCCAGCGCTGCTCGGGGTCGGCTGGCGCGGGCGGCACGGGGAACTCCAGCGTCGCGCCGTAGCCTCCGTAGGAGGTGTCGAGCTTGTCGAACTCCTCGGCCACCCGGGTCAGCCGCGCCTTGATCGCGGCGGTCAGCGCGGCCCGGTGCACGGCGGTGGACTGCGCGGCCTCCTCGGCGCCCTTGGCGGCGGCCGTCAGGTCACGCTGCCGGGTGGTGATCTGCGTCTCGATCTGGCGGCGCCGATGCCGTTCGTACTCCTCCTGGCCGCGCAGGTAGGACGCGAGCGCCGAGCACACGCCGGGGAACGTCGCCTGCTCGCGGGCGGTGCGCCCGGCGCCGGGCGCGGTCCGCTCCCGGACCAGGAAGCGCAGTTCCTCGGGCATCTCCTCGTCCGCGCCGGGGGACTCGCCGGGGAAGGTGTCGCGCAGTGCCTCGTCCAGGCTGCGCTCGGCGGCCCGCCACCACTCCTCGGCCGTCAGCGGGCGTTCCTGCTCGTCCAGGGCACCCAGCCACTCGCGGGCACCGTCGACGGGGCCGCCCCAGTCGCCGGCCAGCGTGTCAAGCCTGAGCGCCTCGCGGTCGGCGGTGATTCTCGCCGCCTGCTCGGTGGCCTGGTCTCGGTCGGACTCGTGCCTGGCCCTGCGGCCCTCCAGGCGCTCGACCTCCATGCTCCTGGTGCGGGCACGGAAGTCCAGGGTGCTCGCCCGGCGCTCGGCCTCGCCCACCTTCGGCGCGACCTCGGCCAGTGCCTCGATCAGCTCACCGAGCGCCTTCCGCCGCTCGGCCAGCCGCCGTTCGATGTCGGCCAGTTGCACCGACGCCTTGGCCCCCTCAAGCCGCCTGCCCGCCTCGGCCACGGCGTCCTCGGCGGCCCGTACGGCCGCCGCGGCGCTCTCCTGGGTGTCGCGTGCCCGGTGCAGCCGCTGCTCGGCGGCCTTGATCCGGGCCTCCCTGCCGGTGACGGCCACCTCGAACGACCCCACGACGGTGACTCCCGCCGCACTGACCAGCACCGAGCCGGGCAGTGCGTCCAGCGCCCGCGACGCGGCCTCCAGGTCGGCCGCGTCGACGATCACCGCGTGCTCGTGCGGCCACCCGCGAGAGCCCAGCGCGGGTGCTTTCCGCCCGGCCTCGTCCTCACGAGCCTGTTCGGCGACGTCGATCGCGTCGAGCAGGCCGGTCGCTCCGACATTCGCCTCGGCGAGCGCGTTGAGCTGGGCCGCCGCCGGCCCGCCCTCGGCGTCGTCCAGCGCGGCTTTGGCCCCCTCGACCTCGCGGTCGGCCACGCCCAGCGCTTTCAGCACCTCGGTCAGCCGCGTCCTGGCCTCGGCCAGCTCCGCGCCCGCCGCCGCCGTGTCGCGTCCGTCGGCCAGGCGGCGTTGCT
This sequence comes from Streptosporangium amethystogenes subsp. fukuiense, assembly GCF_042665875.1. Taxonomy (NCBI): domain Bacteria; kingdom Bacillati; phylum Actinomycetota; class Actinomycetes; order Streptosporangiales; family Streptosporangiaceae; genus Streptosporangium; species Streptosporangium amethystogenes. Next base: position 720,739 of record NZ_JBHTEE010000001.1, read on the forward strand.
CCTCAAGCCCGGGAATCCAGCCGCGCAGGTCGTCCACCGAGTTCTCCGCCACCGCCCGGTCGGCGTCCAGCTTCGCGGCGCGTGCCTGCAGGGTGGCCAGCTCCCTGCGAGCCTCGGCCAGGCCGCGCTCCAGCGTGTCGTCCTTGAGGGTGGCGATCTCCGCCCTGATCTCGCCGATCGCCTCCGTGGCGCGCTCGGCCGCCGCGCCGGCCCGTTCCAGCTCCACCGCCAGCGCCTCGTCCCGCTGCCCCGCGTCGGCGAGCCTGCGCGCCAGCCGTCCCCGCCAGCGGCGCATCGCCTCGGCCAGCCGGACACGGGCCCGGTCACGCCGGTCGAAGGTCTCCAGGAGCGTACGGGACTCGTCCTCGAACTCCCGCAGCAGTTCCATGGCCCGTGTCGCGCGTACCCGCCTGGCGTGCTCGTCGCGGCGTGCCTCCCGCTCCTGGTCGAGCTCGGCGTCCAGGCCGGTCAGCGCGGCGATCGCCTCGAAGACCCGCTCCGGGGAGATCTCGTTGAGCGGCTGGGAGAGCAGGTTGGTGGCGACCTTGCTCCGTACCGAGGTGGACAGGAACGACACGCACCTGACCCGGTCGCCGTACAGGAACCTGGTCAGGTCGCGCGCCACCACGTCACGTCGTCCCGCCGAGCGGGGCAGTGCCGCCCACAGCGCGTCGGCCCGCGTCACCCGCTCCGCCTCCGAGGCCGCCGACGCCAGGTGCACCCCCGGGGCCCACCTGATCTCCAGGTGCGGGGCCTCCTGGTTGACCCGCAGCCACACGGTCACCGCGTCTCCCAGGGAACCGGTGCGCGCCGGATCGGCGTCCGGAGAGTCGCTGCCCGGAGAGTCGCCGTCCGGAAGGCGGGGGCCCGCGGAGCCCGTGTGCACGGAGCCGGTCGGCGCGAAGACACCGACGATGTAGCCGTGGTCGGCGCTGGCCCAGGTCCGGCCGCCCCCGCCCGCGGCGAGTTCGGCGTTGAACAGCAGCTCCGACACCGACTTGGCGCCCGAGGCGAAACGCCACTGCTCGTCTCCGAGCAGCGCTGTGATCATTGCGATGAACGACGACTTGCCCGCGCCGTTGGAGTCCTTCGGACCGGCGCCCGCGACCACGATCAGCGTGCCCGGCACGGTCGGCACCGGGTGGGTCGAGAGCCGGGAGATGTTGACCGGCTGCACGGCGACCAGCACCCGGTCGCCCACCACGTTCTCGGTCGGAGCGGTGGCACGGATCTCCACGGGGACCAGACTCGCCTGCGTCCCGACAGAGGTCTCGGCTCGGCTTCCTCCGGCCGGCGTGTCCCCGGCCGGAGCGTTCGCACCCCGGCCGCCCTTGGCCGAGGTGTTCCCGGCTCCGGCCTGGACGGCTTCGCCCGTGCCCGTTCCCACGCCGGCGGCCTTCACGCGGCTCCCCCGTGAACTCTTCGCGGCCTGGTTCCGCTGGTCGGTCAACCCCGTCGTTCCTTTCTTCCGTCCCGTTCCCGATACCGGGGACACCGCGTCCTCGGCACCCCCCGCCGGGGCCGACTCATCGCGTACTGTGGTCGCTTCACTCCCGCTCACCGCCGGTTGGCCCGTACGGCCGCGGCCAGCGGGGTGTGCGGCCCCGCCGCGAGGATCAGTTCCTCCTGCAGGCGCCGCCTGGCCTGCGGGGTCAGCCGGTGGAACTGCGGCCCCGGCACGTACCCGCCGGCCTCCTCGCCCGCCTTCACCTGGGTCACCAGACCCGCGTGACGCAGGGTGCGCAGCGCGGCCTCCAGCTCGCCGATCGGCAGCTTGGTGTGCCGCCGCAACTCGTCGATCTGGGCCGGGAACGGCGAGAGCCAGCTGTCGGTGGGCAGCAGGCCGTCGGCCCTGGGAATCGCCACCGAGTGGATCAGCACCAGCACCAGCACCGCCCGCCCGGCCTCGTCCAGCGCCGAGCCCGCCTGCGACACCGCGCCCGCTCCTGGCGCCATCACCGTTTTCGAAGCCGTGCCCGTGCCGAGTGTCTCGGCCGCGTAGCCGGAGATCCACGACTCGCGGTCGTGGATCAGGACCCGGCCGCGGCGCTCCAGCATCTCGGTGAGCGTGCGGCGCAGCACCGGGTCGCGCAGTGCGGAGAAGCGGGCCTCGTGCACCGGCTCGGCCGCGTGCTCCACCGCCATGAACGCCGCCACGATCTCGGCCCTGCGACGCTCGTCGAACGGGCCGAGCAGATCGCTGTCCACCTCGTCGGGAATCGTGACGCTCGCCCCCGCGTCGGCGTTCTCAGGGGCACCGGCAAGGCCGTCGTCGACGACCGGGAGCACCTCCGTGCCGCCCGGGGTCTCCTCCGCGGTGGGCAGGCGGCGCATCAGCTCCCGCAGCTGGGCGTGGGACGCGGGGGGCCAGGACGCGCACCGGGGGCCGAGCCGGACGAACCCGTCTGCGACCTCCAGCCAGGCCGAGTCGTGCAGGCGGCGCAGCGCGCCGATCGCCCAGTTGCGCATCAGATCGTCGCCGCGCCCGATCAGGGCACGGTACGTCGACAGCACGTCGTCCATCGGGGCGGGGGTGCCGGGCCACGGGTCGGTGGTCAGGTCGCTCCAGCAGCATCGCAGCGCCGCGGCCAGCACCCGCCGGGTCTCGCCGGATCGTTCCACCGGGACCGGCGCGACCTGGTACTCCTCCAGGAGCGAGGGGGTCGCCCCGTCGGGCCAGACCGGCAGCGCCATGCCCGTCCCGTCCCCGCGCCCCAGCCGCGCCATCCCCGCCGGGGCCGCCTGCCCGGCGCGGAGCGCGAGAGGCCCGACCGACCTGGCCCGGACGTGTGCCGTCGCGGGCGGCTCGGCCTCCGAGGCTCGCGGGTAGGCCTCGGCAGTACGGACGGACGCCGTCGCGGACGTTTCAGGTCCGGTCTCCCCGGTCGTCACCGGGTCTTCGGGGCCGGTGCTCGCCGGTTCGGTCGCCAAGGCCGGTACGCGTCGCGGATCAGCCGACACCGCCGGTCCTTTCCAGACGGCCGTGGGAGAGCCAGGCAGGCTCGGCGCCGGGGGTGGCGGTGAGGCCGTCGGACCAGCGCAGGCGATAGGGGGAGTCGGGGCGCAGGTCGGCCGAGACGAGGTCGGCCAGCAGGCGGCGGGCGGAGACCCACTCGCCGTCGGCGGTGAGCAGCTCCTCCAGCCGGGCGGTGGAGCGCCCGGCGAGGGCGGCCTCGGCCACGGTGCTCAGATGGTCGAGGCCGTCGGCGGCGGGGGCGTGGGCGTCGACGGGGCCGGCGTCGGGCAGGGCCGAGCGCGGGGGAGTGGGCTGGGCGGGTGCCGGGCGGGGGCTCTCGTCCACGGCCCTGACGATCGCCGCCGGGTCGTGCCAGGGGGCTGGGGCGTCGAAGACGAAGCCGTCGAGCACCGAGGCCAGCCGCTCCTTGCTCGCGGTCTGCGCGAAGGTGCGCCAGAGCTCCGCGGGGAGCAGAGTCAGGTTCCTCGTCGTACCCGCGGAGTCGGCCAGGCGCCCGGCGGCGCGGCGCGAGGCGTCGCTGTAGGAGTAGATCGCGGCGCGCAGTTCGGTACAGGTGCGGTCGAGGTCGGGCCAGCGGGTGAGGATGGTGCCGTGCAGGTTCTGCGCCCGCCGGGCGATCTCCTCGGTGCCCCACAGCTTGGGCGCCTGCTCGCGCAACTCCTCGATGGTGCCGCCGGTCAGCGTGATCAGCTCCAGGGCCCAGAGCCGGAAGGCGCGCGAGAGGTTCTGCGCGCTGGTGCGGGCCTCCTCCATCGTCGTGCGGGGGTCGGCCACGTTGAGGTCTTCGAGCGCGAGCAGCCGGTGCATCTCCGACTGGCCGCCGTCGTCCATCATCCGCCGGATGAACATCAGCCCCACCACACTGGTGAACGACGCGCGGTAGCGGAGCTGGTTGGGCTTGGGGAACACCTCGCGGATCGCGCCGAGGCCCCGCAGGACCCGGAGCCGGTTCTCGAACCGGTCGAGCGGATAGGCCCGGCAGACGTGGCGCATCTGCTCGTGGGTCAGCCACTCCTCGCCGGCCTCGGCGAACGCTGCGAACAGGGTCTCGGCGATGTCGACCAGCGCGGGGTCGTCCACCACCGCGCCGCTGTCGCGGGCGAGCGCCGCGAACATGCGGCGGTAGGTCGAGAGCACGGCCTCCTCGGTGAGGGCCGAGTCGAGCGTGAGCTCATGGTTCGTCTCTGGCACGCGCCCTACCGTAAGGCTTGCATCCGACATCCCCGACCCGCATCAGCGGAAAGCGCAGGTGGGACGGCCGACCGTAACTCTCTCGCCGACCTTCTCACGGCCTGTCGCAGGGGTCCCGGATAACGGAGCGGGAGCGTGCTCATCATCGTTCCGCAACTATTCGCAACTTTCAGGACAGATCGCAACATCCGACGTACGGTCGGAGGATCAACCCCCCGCGGTGACGAGGTGACGGAGATGGCGACCTCCACAGCACGCATCGACGAGGCCAAAGGCATTCTCGCCGCCAGGCTCAGGGCGCTTCGCGCCGACGCCGGGCTGACCGGGCGAGCGCTGGCGGCCAAGACCGGCCTGGACCACACCAAGATCTCCAAGATCGAGAACGCGGTCCAGATGCCCAACCAGGCCGACATCCGGACGTGGTGTGAGGCCTGCGACGCGGACGAGCAGGTGGTCGACCTGATCGCGGCCGCCCAGAACATCGACGCCATGTACACCGACTGGCGCCGCCTTGAGGAGAGCGGCCTCGGCCACGTACAGCGCTCCTTCCAGCCGCTGTACGACAGGACCCGCCAGTTCCGCGTCTGGCAGCACTCGGCCGTCCCCGGCCTGCTCCAGACCGGCGACTACGCCCGCGGCCACCTGCGCGCCATCATCGACTTCCGCGGCATCCCCGACGACATCGACGCCGCGGTCGCGGCGAGGTTGAAGCAACAGGAGATCCTGCGCAACGGGAACAAGCGGTTCGCGTTCGTCGTCGGCGAGCAGGCACTCCGCACCCCGCTGGTCGGCCCGGCGGAGATGGCCGCCCAGCTCGACCGGCTGGCGGAGCTGACCTCGGGCGTCGCGAACGTGTCCTTCGGCATCGTCCCCGCGACGATCAGGCCGCCGCTCATGCCACCGGAGAACTTCTGGATATACGACGCCAACCGGGTCCGCGTCGACACCGTGCCGGGCCAGATCCAGCACAAGGCCCCGAGCGACGTGGGCGTGTACGAGAAGGCGTTCCGGGCCCTGAGCGGTGCCGCGGCCTACGGGCAGGAGGCCCGCGTCCTGCTGCGGGCCGCGGCGGCCGCGTTCGGCGAGAGGTGAACTCGCAACATCGCGCAACACCGTTGAGGCAGGCATCTCATGATCTCTAATCTCGCGAGCGTGACCGTTGATCACACATCCCCCGAAGATCTCGCGCCTCACCCGGCCGAACTCCGAGCCCGTGAACTGGCGGCCCTGCTGGCCCGGTCCCACAACATCCCGGCGGACGTCCACCGGCTGCCGTCCGGCAAGATAGTCGTCTCCGTCTACTACGGGCTGGTCGCCCGCCTCGACGACGCCTGCCGCTTCTGGTGGGTCGTCCCGGCCTTCACCGACCGGCACAGACCGCTGTGGACGAGTGCCGCCACCCCGGTCGCGGCCGCGTTCCGGATCGCCGCCCACTACCGGGAGATACGGGCCCACCCGCTGACCCACCTGATAGGCGGCGGCTACCTGCTGACCGACGTCCTGCTGGAACACCACGCGGCCGTCGCCCCGGTCTGACGCCGCCGGGACCTCCGCTCAGCGGGCCGGGCAGGGCGGCCGGTAGCCGATGTCAGGTATGTACAGCCCCCATTCCTCCCGCGTCAGGGCCATACCCGTGGTGTCGCATATGCGCTTGACCACGGTGGGGATGTCGATCACGCGGAGCCGGACGGAGTTGTCGTGCGAACCGGTCACCAGGCCACGGCCGTCGGGGGTGAAGGTCAGCGCGGCGACCCTGGAGGAGTGCAGTCCGAGGATCGTGGTGAGGATCGGCCTGGCGGGATCCGACACGTCCCACAGCCGGGTCACGGAGTCCCCGGCCCCGGTCACGACACTCCGTCCGTCCGGACTGAACTCGACGTCCCAGACAAGGTCCGTGTGTCCCTTGAGAATCCCCGAGGGGATGGGGCGGCCCGGATCGCGCACATCCCAGATCCGGGCGGTTCCATCACCGGCACCCGTCGCCAGCAGATCTCCGTTCGCGGAGAAGTCGACGGTGTCCACCAGCGCGGAATGACCTTCGATGACGCCTCGCTCGTCCGGGTGCGCGGGATCCGACATGTCCCACAGCCGTACGGTCCGATCCCCCGACGCCGTGGCCAGCAGGGAGCCGTCCGAGGTGAAGGCCACGTCCAGCACGGAATCGGAATGCTTTCGGATGACGGTGAGAACCTTCGGCCTGGCAGGACTCCGCACGTCCCACACTCGGGTGGTGTCGTCCTCCGCGCCACTGACCAGCGTGCGACCGTCAGGACTGAAGGCCACGGCCATGACGGTCTTGGTGTGCCCTTTCAGCGCGGCCAGCTTGACGGGCTTGGCGGGAGCGGTGATGTCCCAGAGCCAGATCTCGTTTCTGACCGTGCTCGCCAGGGTGTGACCATCCGGGCTGAACTTCACGTCGAGCAGGTAGACGTCTCCCGCCTTCGTCGTGCTCAACAGCGTGGGATGTGAGAAGTCCCTGATATCCCAGAGTTTCACGGTGCTGTCCGCTGCGACGGATGCCATGGTCCGCCCGTCGGCGGCGACGTCGACGCCGTACACCAGGTCCTTGTGCGACTCCAGCTTCGGCTGGAACTCGACACGGTCAGGATCATGAACGTCCCAGAGCCGGACACTTTGGTCTGCCGCGGCCGAGGCGAGGAAGCGCCCGTCCGGGCTGTAGGCCACTGACTGGACAGACTCGCCGTGGCCTATGAGCACCTGCCGCTGCGAAACGTGCGCGTAGTCCTTCACCTTCCACAGGGTGATCGAATTGTCCGTCGAAGACACGGCCAGCGTACGTCCGTCGGGACTGAAGGCGAGATCGGAAACGGGAGCGACGGCTCCCTGGAGGGTCGCGCCGTCGAGCGGGGCACGGCTGAGATCGCTCACATCCCACAGTTTCGCCGTGTTGTCGTCGTAGGCCACCGCGAGGATCTTCCTGTCGGGACTGAACTTCACCGCGTGGAGCGCACCGCCCGGGTGCACGCGCACGCCCCCGAGGAAGGATGGTCGCCGCTTGTCCCCGGTGTCCCACAGCCGCACCGTCTGGTCCTCGGACGAGGAGGCCAGGACATTGCCGTCCGCGCTGAAGTCGATCGACTCGACCTGCTTCTCGTGTCCGGTCAGTTCCGCCAGGCGGCTTGGTGTTCCGGGGGTGCTCGTGTCCCAGAGCTCTATCGCACCGTCGGCGAACGCGATGGCCAGCACGTCCGCCGCCGGATCGAACGCGACCTCGCTGACAGCGCTCTCCCGCCGGTGCACGGTCGCCGTGAGGGCCGGGTGCTTCGGATCTCCGATGTCCCACAGGCGCACCGTGTCGTCCGCTGAACCGGTCGCCAGCAATGATCCCGATCGGTCGAACGCCACCGAGGACACTCCCTTCCCATGTCCTTCGAGCACCGCCAGCTGCGCAGGCCGGGTGAGGTCGCCGACATCCCAGATTCTCGCGGTCCTGTCCGCCGAGCCGGAGGCGACGAGCCTGCCGCCGGGACTGATCGCGACGGTTCCGGTGAAGCCGGAGTGGCCGAGCAGCCTGGCACCGATGGTGTAACCCAGCGAGTCCACCATCGCGCCCCGGGCCTCCGGAGTGTCGGACAGGTTGTAGGCGGCCAGTGCCAGTTGCCCGGAGAGCGAGGTGTCGTTGAGCCGTTCGACGGCGTCCGAGACCTGTCGTGAGATCGCCGCGTCTCGCTGGCCGGTGGCCAGGTCCCTCTGGTCGTCGGCTATCCGGGACTGTTCCCGGGCGACGGCGCTCTGCCGCAGTGCGTAGCCGCCCGCTCCCACGGCGGCGACCAGCAGCATGGCGAGGGTCACGATGACGCTGAGCGTGATCCTGCTCCTCCGGCGGGCTCGGCTCACACTCGCGGCGAGAAAGGCGTGCTGGAGGGGACCGAGCTCACTCTGGCGGCCGCTTCCGACGGCCTCCTGGGCTGCCACCAGGCGGTTGTCCACGTAGAGGTAGGCGGGATCACGAGACTGTCTCCGCCATGTTTCCGCGTCCTCGGACAGCCGTTGCCGTACCAGCAGCCGCGCGCGGTCGGCGGTGATCCAGCCCTGCAACTGCGGCCACCCGCGAATGAGGGCCTCGTGGGTGAGCTGGACGGAGTCCTCGTCGACGATCACCAGGCGCGCCTGCAGAAACGTGTCGAGGACGCGGCGGGTGACCGGGTACTCGGGGTCGTCCGGATCGGGCAGCATGTCGTCGATGAGCACCCGGCGGCGGGTGTCGTCGGTGCCGTCGCCGAGGCGTACCAGATGCAGGAGCATCTCACGGGCGATGAGCTCTCCGCTCGGGCCGACGACCCGCATGACGGTGTCCGCGGTCTGGGCGAGCGACTGGGCGATGCCGCCTGACGCCCGGTATCCCGCGAAGGTCAGCACCCCGTCCTGACGACGTTGCCAGGTGGTGAGCAGGGCGTGGGACAGCAGAGGAAGGCCGCCGCCGGGCCCGGACGCCGCCTCCGAGGAGGCTCTCCCGATCCCGAGGTCCTCCAGCAGCAGATCGACCAGACCGGGCTGGATGGTGAGCCCCGCCAGCGTGGCCGGCCCCTCGATGACGTCGCGAAGCTGGTCCTCCCCCATCGGAGGAACGATCTCCGGCCGTTTCGTGGCGTCCAGCAACTCGGGGTAGGCGGCGCAGTGACCGAAGAAGTCCGCACGCAGGCCGATGACCACGGCCGCGGCGGGTGGTGTGCCGTTCCCGGCCTCGCACAGGGCGGCCAGCGCCCGGATGAAGGCGAGCCGCTGCTCCTCGTCCTGACAGGCGGTGAAGACCTCTTCGAACTGGTCGACGACGACGACCGGCCGACGCTCGGGAGTCGTTTCCGGAACGAGCCTGCCGAGCTTTCCCATCGGATCCGAACCCGGTGTCAGGTAGACGCGGGGCGAGGCGGTGGGCAGGGCGGCGATCAACCCGGCACGCAGCAGGGAGGACTTGCCCGCTCCCGACGGGCCGGTCACCAGCAGGGGCCCACCGGTCCTCTGCTGCGCACGCAGCCGTTCGAGAAGCGTATGGGTGAGTTCTTCCCTGCCGAAGAAGAACGCGCTGTCCTGGGGGCCGAAAGACGCCAGCCCTCGGTAGGGGCTCTCGGTGTCGTCGGCGGGCCACGGTTCCGGTGTCGCGGGTGCCTGCGGGGGCCGGTAGGCGGGGTTGGGGGCCAGCACCTCCTGGTCGCCGAGGTCGGCCGCCTGGCGGCGCGGCTGGGGCAGGCCCTTGTCCGGCAGGGAACGCGCCAGGAACCGGTAGACGTAGTCGAGGGTCAGCCCTGGGGGCCCTGTCGGTTCTCCCTCGGCCAGCAGCCTGATCAGCTCACCGCTGAAGGCCGTGTGCGGCTGCCCGACCGGGGCCCAGGCGGCCTCCGTGCGGCTGGTCGAGGTCAGCAGGTAGGCGCCGGCCTGCCTGGTGATGGTGAAGGCGTCGTCCGCGGCGCTGCCGGACACCCCGTGGGCGCGACCGGAGAAGCAGCAGTCAAGGACGACGAGGACCAGTCGGGCCGTGCTGCGCAGCAGCAGCCTCTGGACCGTGGAGTACGGCAGGGCCTGGTATTCGGGAGGTGTGCCAACCGTCAGATCCGTCGTCGCCCGGGTCGCCAGATGGAGTTCGTTGGCCGGGCTGACCAGACCGTGTCCCACGTAGTAGAACACCAGCACCTCGGTCGCCTGCCGGGCCGCGTCGTCGAGAAGGCCGGCGAAGTGCTGCGGATCCGCCGGGTCGACGCACCTGGTTAGCCGCGCGGGATCCAGGCCCGCCCGGTCCACCAGGCAGTCCCCGAGGTCGGCAACCGTCGTACGGCTCGCCGGCACGGGGGACAGGCGTGAACCGGGCACGTAGTCGCCCGAACCGACGATCAGCACGCGCGTCCCCTCGTGGGACAGCAGGCTCACCGCTCGAGCTCCGAGGGACCGGAGACCACTTCGGAGATCTGGCCGGTGAGCGCCCGCACGCCTTCCGGGGTCAGCGACCTGACCCCCTTGGCGGTCACCTCGACCTCCTGGTCGCCGCGTGAGATCCGGATCGAGACCTCACCGGGGCGGCTGTTCAACCAGGCGATGACGATGCCGGCGAGGGCCGCCACCGCGCCTCCCGATCCGAGGGCCACCTGGAGGAGGTCGGTCGTCGGACCGAGTTCGTGAGGTGCCCCGTCCCGTTCGAGAAGTCGAACACGTCCGCGGAATTCCGGCTCCTCGATCAGCCACGAGTGGAGATCGCGAAGCTGGTCGGCCTCCGCCCGTACGGATACGTCCACGATTCCTCACCGCCTTTCCGCCTGCCGTCAATTTAGACGCGTCTCCCAAGAGATGAGGGCTCTTCAACGGTCTCAACTTCGCAACTCACGGCCGAGGTGTTCGAGTATTACCCATCCTTTATAGCTTGAAATATTGGCATATGTCCCATAAGGAGGCTGAGTGCGAGATTGGAGTGATCTAGGGGTATGAGATAAAAGTTGTCGGCATATCGGGTTGCCGACGAGGGCGGGGTCCGGATCCGGGCAATTCATGGCGAACCGGGATCATCGTCCACATGACCCGGATTCTCGCCCACCGTGACCTGATCGCCCTGCTCGACCCGGACGCCTGCATCGAGGCGCTGCGCGAGGGCTTCGTCCGGAGCGGCGCCGCGGCCGTCCCGGGGCAGCGGATCCACACCGACCTGCCGTTCCCCGGCACGGCCACCGCGCTGATCCCGGGGCTGCTGCCCGGGATCGACGCCTACACGGTCAAGGTCAACGCCAAGTTTCCCGGAGCCCGGCCCGCTCTGCGCGGGGTCATCTGCCTGCACAGCGGCCAGGACGGCGAACTGCTCGCGCTGCTCGACTCGGCGACCGTCACCGCCTGGCGAACCGGGCTGGCCGCGGCGCTCGGCACCCACGTCCTGGCCGCCGCCGGTTCCGGGGAGGGGGCGGTTCTCGGCGTCATCGGCGCGGGTGCCCAGGCGGAGTTGATGGTCCTCGGTCTGCGACGGCTCCGTCGCGTGGGCGGCCTGGTCGTACACGACATCGATCCGGCCCGCGCGGCCTCGTTCGCCGCCCGGCACGGCGGTCACAGCGTCGGCACGGCCGCAGAGGTCGCCGCCCGCGCCGACATCGTCCTGGTCGCCACCTGGTCGCGCGCCCCGCTGCTCCGTCTCGCCCTGGCCTGGCTCGCCTACCGGGAAGCCGAGCGCCGCGGCCTCGGCATCGAGGTCGACCTCCTCGGGCCTTCAGCCGGGTCGTTGTCGCCCGGGGGCCGGTGACCGCCTGTCCGGAAACCACTCGACCGGATCCGGATGCCCGTACACCGCGTCCGTGAACACCCTCAAGGAGTCGTCAGTGGAGGACAAGTCGACGGGGTGTTGAAACAGTCGGCACTTATTCGAGCTATATGTCCACACCATTACAGGGCCCACGGAGCGTGGTTCGGATGGCGTCGGTGACGGCAATCCTCCCTCGTAAGGAGGATAGCCCTATGTCGGGCGTTTCGGTGTTTAACGCTGGTGCGGAGTAATCGGCTGAATTCTGTGGGTAGTCTCCTCGCGGGTGGGTAGTGGTCCCGGGCCAGGCGCGAGCACACCGTGAGACGACGGGGAGACGATTCATGATCAGCGTCCTGATCGCCGAGGACATGCACCTGGTCCGGGGGGCCATGGTCGCCCTGCTCTCCACCGAGGACGACATCAAGGTCGTGGGAGAGGTCGGTCACGGCGACGAGGTGGTCCACTCCTGCCTGCACCACCGGCCGGACGTCGCACTCCTCGACATCGGCCTGCCCGGCACCGACGGGCTCACCGCCGCCGCGGAACTGCACAGAAGGCTCCCCGAGTGCGCCACGGTGATCCTGACCGGGCTCGCGACCCCGGCCGCGCTGCACCGCGCGCTGGACGCGGGGGTGCGCGGCTTCGTGGTCAAGGACACCCCGGCGAGCCAGCTCGCCGACTGCGTACGCCGGGTGGCCGCCGGCCAGCGGGTCGTCGACCCCGAGCTGGCCGTCGCCACCCTCAACGCGAAACCGAACCCGCTCACCCCGCGCGAACTGGAGGTCCTGCAGGCCGCGGCCGAGGGCGCACCGGTCGGCGAGATCGCCGACCGGCTCTGCCTGTCCGGCGGCACGGTGCGCAACTACCTGGCACGGATCCTCGCCAAGGTCGACGCCCGCACGCGCGTGGAGGCGGTCAGGATCGCCAAGGAGGCGGGCTGGCTCTGGTCCGACGACCTGACCGAACTCGGCCTGATCCGCTACCGGGGGACGAGCGGGCCGCCCGGCCGGGCGAACTCGGTTCGATAGGCCGCCGCCAGGTGAGCGCCGCCGGCTGCGGGGGCACGGCCCTGTACGTGCCGAGGTCGCTCATCTGGTGTGCGGCGATGGTCAACCTGGCCGCCGAGCGTCGTGCCCGCCGCCCCTGCGGGCACGAGCGCGGCCGGTTTCGAGCTTCGCCTTTCCCGCTTTCTCTTCGGCACGCAGGTTTCATCTGCTCGGCGCGGTCGTCAGTCGCCACTCAGGCGGGCGGAAGCCCGACATCGTGTTCGGTCAGTGGTGGAAACAGGTTGCCGCTCAGGATGAGAGACCTATCGCCTGGCGTTGCGGGCAGTGATCCTGGCCACTGCGTCCTCGGTAAGACCGCGGCTGGGCGGTTCAGGGTCGAGGCCGCGATGAATCGTGAGCCCTTCGATGAGGGCGTCGACCTGGCGTGCGGTGTCGGGGTCGAAGTGACGTTCGAGTTCGACGCGGCTGCGGCGCATCCACTCGTGGGTGATCGCGCGGAAGCGGGGTTCGCGGGCCGCCAGGGTGTAGAGCTCGAAGGTGAGGACCCGGTCGCGTGCCGCCCGCGGCCCGGTGAGGTCGTCGTGGATGAGGCTGACCACCGCTTCCTCGGCCTCGTCGATCGTTGTCGCCGCGCTGAGCCGCTCCTCGAAGCGCGTGATGATCGTCTCGGCGAAGCGGGAGAACGCCGCGAACAGCAACTCGTCCATGCCGTCGAAGTGGTAGGTCATCGAGCCCAGCGGTACGCCGGCCCGGGCGGCGATTTTTCGATGCGACGTGCCGGCCACCCCGGCCTCGGCGATCAGGTCCAACGTGACGTCGATCAGCCGACTCCGCCGGTCGGGTTCGGTGCGCCGGACCGTCACCTGGCCTCCTCGTGGACTAGATCGACTTCACGACCCGCGCCGGGTTGCCGACCGCGAGTGAGTTCGCGGGAACGTCCCTGGTGACGACCGCTCCCGCGCCGATCACCGAGTTCTCGCCGATGGTGACCCCGGGAAGGACGATGACGCCGCCGCCGAGCCAGACGTTGTCCCCGATCGTGATCGGTTTCGCCGCCTCCAGCTTGTCACGGCGCGGCTGCGGCTCCACGGGATGGGTCGGGGTGAGAAGTTGAACATGCGGACCGATCTGGCAGTCCGCTCCGATCGTGATCGGGGCGACGTCGAGGGCGGTGAGGCCCGCGTTGACGAACGTGCGCGCGCCGACCGTGATGTGGCTGCCGTAGTCGACGTAGACCGGTGCGCGCACGAACGCGGTCTCGTCGAGGCTGCCGAACAACTCGCGGGCGATCTCCTGCGCGGCGAGTCCGTCGTCGCCGTACGCCGCGAGAAACCTGGCCGACAGCTGCGCGGCACGCTGCTGCTGCTCGAAGATCTCGGGATCGTCGGCGATGTAGAGATCACCCGCGAGCATGCGTTCATGGTTGCTGCGGGAATCACCGGCGAAGTAGTCGCGGGACGGAGCGGGTGCGTCAGTCACGGAACGAACCTACAGCAGCATGTGTACGATCGTACACATGGCTTCTGTCTGCGGTTTGGCGCGTTTCGGATGTGGTGACGTCTGAGGATCCTCGGTCGTGGGCGGCGGGGCCGGATGGATCGGCTGACGTTTAGCGCCGTTGCTCCCACTCGGTCCGGGTGAGTTCGTACTCGACTTCGCCATGCTCGGAGCCTTCGATCGCCTCCGGCCAGTCCCCGGTGAAACTCCGGACGAACGACAGGCCCGCCTTCTCCATCACCCGCCGGGATCCCGTGTTGACCGCCATGGTGTTCGCGGTCACCCGCTCCACCCCGAGGTCGGTGAAGCCCTTGCGGATCAGGGCCCGCGATCCCTCCGTGGCATAGCCGCTGCCCCAGGCGGCCCTGTGCAGGCGGTAGCCGAGTTCGACCACGGTGGGGCTGTGGTCGGCCAGGGGCCTGAACTCGAACCAGCCCAGAAAAGCGTCGGTGTTCTTCTCCTCCGCGGCCCAGTAGCCACGGGTCCCGAAGCCCGGGTGGACATGGAGGAGCCGTGGCAGGGTCCACGCCTGGATCGTCTCAAGGCTCGTCGGCCGGCCGCCGTTGATGAAGCGCATGACGCCGGGATCGTTGTCCAGCACGAGCAGGTGGTCGGCGTCGGCCTCGGTGAACGCACGCAACACGAGCCGCTCGGTCTCCAGGAAGACAGGCATGCCCCGATCCTCACCGTCAGCGGCCGGGGCCGCCACGGAATATCCACGGCGGCAACCCGTCTGACCCGTCACCCCCGAGACCGGCCGATGTGGGATCGGTGGCGTGTCTCGGTGACAGGGCACACGGGCGACGATCTTGATCGTGTGGGAATCCCCGCATGCGGGATTCGCTTGACCTCAGTCATGGTCGAGGTTGCACGGTGGAGGCATGATCTTCACCGACGCAGAGTTGAAGTACCTCGTCGACCAGCATCTGGGCCGTCTGGCCACCATTGACCCCACCGGTGCGCCACAGGTCAATCCCGTGACCTTCAGGATCAACCTGGACGCGGGAACCATTGACATAGGCGGTCCGGCATTCACACAGAGCAGAAAGTTCCGCAACGTTCAGCGCGACGCACGGGTCTCGTTCGTCATCGACGACGAAATGGAAACACCCAACGTGCTGGGCCAGCGCGGTCGAGGCATCGAAGTGCGCGGACGCGCCGAGATCGTGGAACTGGATCCGCCCATGCTCGCGGTCTTCGACAGGGAGACCATCCGCATCCACCCACGGCGGATCGTGGCCTGGAACATCGAGGGGGTGAGCTACAACGGCCGCGATGTGATCTGACGGCAACCGCCCGCATCGGGGGGCGGCTCGGTGCGGAACGGCTCCCGGGCCTGCCGGGCCGCGTTACCGGGAGGCAGTCGCCAGGCGGTCATCCGGTGAACTCCAGCGCCTGCTCACCGCCGTCGGAGCCGGGCGCGCTCTCAACCTCTACACCCGGATTTAACAGACCACTGGTAGTGGCGTTGCCGGTGCTTTTCGCGGCAGCGTATGGCCCGGCCGACGTATCTCGCAAACCGCTGATCAATCGGTTCTTCGGCAGCTGAGCCGGCGAGAGGTGCGCTGCCTGGCGGAGGACGCGGTGTTCGACGGGTGGTTGTCACGATGCGGCTCAGCGGAGCAGGCTGAGCTTGCCGACCAGTTTGTCGATCCTGTTGCGAGGGCCGACGAGGCTGAGCGCGCAGTAGGTCAGCTCCTCGCCCCCGGTGTCGGCGAGCCGGTCGAGGTATTCGTCGTAGACGCGCGAGGTCTGTGCGAGTTGGGGCATGTCGACGATCAGCAGTTCGTCTCCCTGGGCCGCGGCCCTGGCCCGAACGGCGCGAAGGGTGTCCGAGTCGGCGGCCAGGATGGAGCAGCCCGCCCAGGGCAGGCCCGGGTGGCGGCCACCGGAGGCGTCTTTGCCGTCATGCCCCACCAGGTCGGGAAGGATCTTGCCGACGGTCGCGGACACGCAGGCGGCCGCGTTCACCAGGCGGCCGGCGGGCAGGGTCTCGTCGACGACGATGACCCACTTGAGTTTCGCCTGCCGGGTCGACAGGTCGGTACGGATGTCCGCACTGGACAGTTGCGGAGTGGACACCGGAGAGCTCCTTGAGGTTGCGGCGCGAACGGGGCGAGAAGGACGAGACGGGAGAGCCAAAGTCATCGATCGCCTCACCGAACGCCGTGAGGTCGTGGACGTGCAGACCGCGACGGTCTACGAGCACGTCCAGTCCCGCTGCATCGAGCCTGCCGGCGCCGACCGCTCCCGCACCTCGCGGAGAAGCCGCTGAGCACGGCGGCCGAGTGCCGCGCTGGTCGTCCGCTGTCCGAGGTCACCGCCGGGCGGTGAGGAGGTGTTCGGCGCGGTTCCGGGTCACCGCACCGTCGTGACGCCGGCCTCGCGGGGCGGGGCGGTCCTGCCCCGCGAGGCCGAGAGGTCAACTCAGGAACGACTCCACCGCCTGCGCGGCCCGGTCGACGCCGCCGTCAGCCCGTACGGTCGCACGGATCTCCGCCAGGCGGGCGGCCACCTCCGCCGATCCCGCGACCTCCTCGACCGTGGAGCGCAAGGTCGCCGACGTGACCTTCTCGGTGGGCAGATGCCTTCCGACACCGAGTTGTTCGAGCATGGCCGCGTTGCCGAACTGGTCCACGGCCTGGGGGATCGCCACGGTCGGCACGCCGAACCACAGCGACTCGACGCATCCGCCCATTCCCGCGTGGGTGATGAACGCCGAGGCCTCGGCCAGTACGGCCAGCTGCGGCACGGTGCGGTGCACCTCGAAGCCGTCCGGGAGCGGACCGAGATCCGCGGGGTCGACGCATCCGCCCACCGCGAGTACCACGTGCCAGTCCGAACCGGCGAAACCTTCGAGACACGCCCGGTAGATGTCGAGCCTGTCGTTGTAGGTGGTGCCGAACGAGACGAGCAGCACCCGCCTGCCATCGGCGGGCGGCGTCCAACCGGTCTCCGCCAGCCGCCGGGGAGAAAGGCACGGCCCCACGAACCGGACATTCGACGGCACCCGGTCGGCGTTGGGCTGCATCGCGCGCGGGATCAGGGAGAGGGCGTGGTCAGGGCGTGCCTGCCAGTCCCAGGCGTCCCGCTCGATGCCGTTGTCGCGGAGCCAGGCGGTGAGCGCCGTGTGGTAGCGCTCGCCCGACTCCGACGTCCGCATCGCGTCGAGGGATTCGGCCAGATCCTGCTCGTAGCCGTCCCACGCGACGAGCGTGGGGGAGAGCTGCACGGCGGGGATGCCGTACCGCACGGCCAGCACGGGTGCGGGCAGCCCGCCGATGTCGTAGAGCAGGAGGTCGGGCCGGTCGTCGTCGTAGCGGTCGATGAGGTGCGGCAGCACCGCGATCGCCTCGTCGAGGAAGACGTGCATGGCCGAAGCGGGGTCGTCCGGCCAGTCGGCCTCGCTGGTCGGGAGCAGCGAGGGATGGGCGACGACTTCGGCGCCGGTGGGTTCCACCAGCCCGGTCAGGGCCTCACCGACCGCGTAGCTCACCCGGTGTCCACGGGATACGAGTTCGGTGATGAGGGCCAGCGAAGGATAGATGTGACTCGGCGCGGTGCAGCCGATCATGGCGATGTGTTCGCGGGTACGCATGATGTCCTGTCGGTTCTCGAACGAGGTGTTCCGACGGCGCGCAGGAGAAGACCCGAAGGGCAGGGTCGCTCAAAAGGGGCCGCCCGACGGCGGGCAGGCCCGGCGGTCGCGCCGTGTCAGGCCGAGCGCAGGCGAATAAAATAGATCACGCGCGAGAGCCTAACCTGCCCACCCGTTTCAGCCAACCGAATTACTGCTGCGGCTTGTTCTTACGACGACTTCTTTCGATAGCGACAAGGGGGATCATCACGCCTGTCGCGTAGTCGGCCACCCCTGGCGAAGCCTCTGGGAATCCCCGTATGCGGGATTCGCTTGACCTCAATCATGGTCGAGGTTGCACAGTGAAGGGCATGATCTTCACAGACGCCGAGCTGAAGTACCTCGTCGACCAGCCTCTGGGCCGTCTGGCCACCATTGACCCCACCGGTGCGCCACAGGTCAATCCCGTGACCTTCAGGATCAACCTGGACACGGGAACCATTGACATAGGCGGCCCGGCATTCACACGGAGCAGAAAGTTCCGCAACGCTCAGCGTGACGCACGGGTCTCGTTCGTGGTCGACGACGAAACGGAAACACCCAACGCGTTGGGCCAGCGCGGCTGAGGCATCGAAGTGCGCGGGCACGCCGAGATCGTGGAACTGGACCCGCCCATGCTCGTGGTCTTCGACAGGGAGACCGTCCGCATCCACCCACGGCGGATCGTGGCCTGGAAGATCGAGGGGGTGGGCTACGACAGCCGCGATGTGATCTGACGGCGACCGCCGGCGCCGGGGAGGGCACATGAGCACACAAGGCTCACGTGTCGGGGTGTCGTTAGGCTCCGCGTCAGGACGGGGCGAGGACGCAGAACTCGTGGCCCTCCGGGTCGGCCAGGCACGTCCACGGGACGTCGCCCTGGCCGAGGTCGAGGTCGGTGGCGCCGAGGGCCCGCAGCCGAGCCACCTCCGCTGCCTTGTCGTCACCGGGGTAGGGCAGCAGATCAAGATGGACGCGGTCTGGCACGGTCTTCACGCCGGGCGTGCGGAGGAACTCGAGATACGGGCCGACCCCCTTGGCGGAGCGCAACACCGCATGATCGTCGGTCACCTCGTGCAGGGTCCAGTCCATCGCCTCGCCCCAGAAGCGGGCCATGGCCCGCGGATCCGCGCAGTCGACCACCACCGCGGCGATCGGCCCGGTATCCAGGTAGGTCTCCCGAGGCTCCAGCACGCAGAACTCGTTGCCCTCCGGGTCGGCCAAAACCGTCCACGGCACGTCGCCCTGGCCCACATCGGCGAGCGTCGCGCCGAGATCCTGCAGACGCGCGACCAGGTCCGCCTGATGGTCCGCGGAGGTGGTGGCGAGATCGAGGTGCACGCGGTTCTTTGTTGTCGTCTTGGGTTCCGGGACGGGAACGATGTCGACGCAGACGGCGACCGGGTCCGGCCAGACGAAGTCGCCGACGGGTCCAACGTAGGTGGTCACGCCGGGGCTGTAAGCACTCCAGCCGAGCGCCTCCGCCCAGAACCGGCCGACCGCCGAGTCATCAAGCGCCTTTATGTTCACCTGAACAGGTCGCAGTGCCATGCCGGCGATCCTATGCACCCACTCTGCAACGACATCCGCAGGTACCGTCGCCAAACAGAGATCAACTCGATCACCGGCCGCACGGCGCCAGGGCCCTGGCACGAATCGGCCCCTGGACCGAGGCCGCTGAAACCATGGCCGCGCACCGCGGGGGCGGCAATCGCCTCCTCGATGGTCGCCAAATCACGATCATGTCACTGATGGAACGCGGCCTCGGCCGGCAGGCTCGCGCCACAATCGAGTCCACCCCCTTGCGGAACCATGGGAGAACGCCGTCGCGGCCCTCCTGCGCAGTCGAGCCAGCGCGATGGCGCGCTCACGGAACTCAGACGAGTGAGGTGCAGGCGCGAAGCACTTCCTTCCCAGCCGACACAGGGTCAACTCAGGTGAGGTGGCCGTGCTACGGGGGGAAGCTCAGTCGTCGCATCACACGGAGCGTTACATAGATGAAGCTTCAATCTCGCCACCGAAAGGCCACTCCGGACTGCCGCCCTCTTGGTGCCATAAATAAGTAAATCAGTTGTTTATGCTATTCACAACCAATGCTTGCGGGTAGATGCGCGGTCAGATGGCTATCCGTGGAACCAACGCCGCTGCGCGTCGTCCTTGGTTCGCGAGGGGCGACTCGCTAGCCCTGCCCGGAAGTTCCCAGAGGAGGGCACGGAAAGTGTGGCGGCTCTGGGGCATCCAAAGCCGCCGGCCTCAGAGCCCGTAGCGGCCGAGTATGTCTCGCCTGCGGGGGATGAGGAACTTCCGGGTCAACCGGCCGGTGGTGAGCCAGGCGATGGCGTCGCCGTTCCTGGTGCCGGCCAGCATCCGCTCGACCAGGTAGGGGGCGACGTCGTCGACGTGGTCGCACAGGATGTTGAGGATCCTGCGCTGTCTGTCCACCTGGTCCGGGGCGGCGGCGGCCTCCCGGAGCCATCCCTCGGTGATGAGGATGCCGGGTCTGACCTGCCCGACTCGTACGCCGGTGTCGGCCACCTCCTTGACCAGTGCCCGGGTGAAGGAGTCCAGGCCGCGTTTGGTGGCCGAGTAGACGCCCATGCCCGGACGGACGCTACCGTCGCTGCCGCCGCCGAGGACGTTGAAGACCTGGCCGCCGCCCTGGGCGAGCATGCCGCGGACGGCGACCTGGGCGCCGTACACGGTGCCGAGCATGTTCGTGGTGACCATCGCGCGGACGTCGTCGGGTGTGGTCTCGATGATGGGGCGGGTGGTGTGGGCGACGCCGGCGTTGTTGATCCACAGGTCGACCCCGCCGAGCGCCTCCACCGCGGCGCTCCACAGCGCCTCGACCTGCTCGGCATCGGTGACGTCCACGGCGCGCCCGTGAACCGTGGCCTTTCCGGACGCCTCCGGGCGCAGCCGCTCGACGGCGTCGTCCACCGCCGCCTGGGTACGGCCCGAGACGAGTACGGAGTGCCCGCGCCGGAGCAGTTCGCGGGCTAGCGCGAAACCGATTCCCTTGGTGCTGCCGGTGACGACTGCCTTCCGCATGGCCACTCCCGAAGACGTTCTCCCCGCCGCACCGGTCGCGATCCCGCAGGGGCGGTGCGCGGCAGCCGGAAGGGAGGCGGACAGCTGAGCATCGGCGTTGATCTTACGTCGCCGTCCACACCCTCGGATAGACCGATCACCACTGTCCGAGGACGCGGACGTGGGTGTTCAGGACAGGGCCGAGAAGTGAGGTGGGACGGTCGCCGATGGCGACGGTGCCCTCGCACCGGGTCGGAGGAGTCGGTCTAGGCCGCGGAACGGTTCGCGAGCGGACGGCGGCGCCGGGCGGTGTCGGCCAGCACCGGTGGGCGCCAGGCACCGTCCGGCTGGTAGGCGTTGGTCCCGGGCGGCACGATTTCGTCGATCCGGTCAAGGGTCGCGTCATCGAGGGTGAGTGAGGCGCCCTTCAGCAGCGTCTCCAGCTGGTCCATCGTTCGCGGCCCTACGATGACCGAGGTGACGCCGGGATGTGCCACGGTGAAGGCCACGGCCAGTTCGGGCAGCGAGCAGCCGATGCCGTCCGCGACCTCCACGAGCTGTTCGACGATGTCCAGCTTGCTGGCGTTCACCGGAAGCGAGGGATCGAAGCGTGCCGGTGTCAGTGCCGCACGACCGGTGGTGAGATCGATGGGCTGGCCTTTGCGGTACTTGCCGGTCAGAAAGCCCGAGGCCAGCGGGCTCCAGGTCAGCACCCCCATTCCCAGCCGCTGGCAGACCGGCAGCACGGAGGTCTCGATGCCCCTGGCCAGCAGTGAGTACGGCGGCTGCTCGGTCCTGAAGCGCAGCAGGCCGCGGCGCTCGGCGACGTGATGCGCTTCGACGATCTCCTCGGCCGGGAATGTGGAGCAGCCGAAGGCGCGGATCTTGCCCTGGTGCACCAGATCGCTCAGCGTGCCGAGCGTCTCCTCGATGTCGGTCGTGTGGTCGGGGCGATGGATCTGGTAGAGGTCGATCCAGTCGGTGCGCAGGCGCCTGAGGCTCTCCTCGACCTCCTTGACGATCCAGCGCCGGGAGTTACCGCTGCGATTCGGGCCCTCGCCCATCTGGAAGTGCACCTTGGTGGCGAGCACGACGTCGTCACGGCGGCCGCGCAACGCCTTTCCCACGATCTCCTCCGACTCGCCCGCTGAGTACATGTCCGCGGTGTCGACGAAGTTGATCCCCTGATCGAGGGCTGTATGGATGATGCGGGCACACTCGTCGTGGTCGGGGTTGCCGACAGCGCCGAACATCATGGTTCCAAGGCAGTGGGCACTCACTTCGATGCCGGTACCACCGAGAACGCGGTAGTGCATGGTCAAACTCCCTTAGTGGTCGCAAACCGGGGTGATCATGCGGCGTACTCTAGGTTCTAGAGTCGGCTCTAGGGCAAGCCCCTAAGGTGAAGGGCATGCCGAAAGTCGAACAGGATCTGAGCATCGGACAGGTCGCCGAACGCACCGGTTTGAGCGTGCACACGCTGCGCTTCTACGAGCGTGAAGGCGTCCTGGCCAATCCCGTGAGCCGTGGCCCCGGCAGACGTCGTCTCTACAGCGAGGACGACGTGGAGTGGCTGCGGCTCTGCGTCATCCTCCGCACCTCCGGCATGCCCCTCCCCGAGATCCGCCGGTACACCGACCTCGTCAGGCAGGGTTCCGGCACCGAGGGAGAACGGCTCGCGCTGCTGCGCCGGCACCGGGAGCAGGTGCTCGCCCAGATGGACAGGCTGACCCGGTGCCTGGACCTGATCACCTTCAAGGTCGGCGTGTACGAGGACCACCTCGAACACGGCCCCGCCAAACAGGGATGCGATGCGTCGTCACTGCCTGAGCGGCAAGAGCAGGATCAGCATGGTGTGTCACCTCTGTGAGTTGAGGGTGGGAGTACGAATCAGAGGCACACGTCACCAAGGAAAAGGTTCGCTTCCGTACACTCCCCGCGGTTGTCGGCTCCTCGACGTTGAGGGTGAAGAACCGGTTCTGCGGAGGTGATCTGCCGGCTTTCAAGGCGTGGACCATGGGAAGCGCGTCGGCGCCGACCTGCCAGCCGATCGATCAGCAGCGACGCGTCCAACGCTTGCCCACGAAAACGTTGCGGTACTCGCTGGAGGTTGACTCCAGAGATTTGTGGCCCGGGCATCAGCGGTGTGACATCAGGCGTTCACGGCCGAGAAGCCGATCAGAGGTGCATGCCGGGTTTGTTGGCGAACACCCAGCGGTTGCTTGCCAGGGCGTCGTTCGGCTCAGGTAGTGGGCCGCGACCGTGGTGGCGGGTGAAGTCGAAGGGGGTGCGGGTCGCGGTGGACCAGCCCGACTCCCGCAGGTGGCCGACGGAGTCGGGGCGCGGCTCCCTGTCGAACAGGGCGAGCAGATCGATGCCGATCTGCTGCCTGGTCGCGAGGTAGACGGGGCCGGTGCGGACCTCCGGGGACTCCACCCCCAGCTTGACCTCGAAGGCCAGGGTGCTTCCCTCGGCGCTCAGGCGGTTCACGGTGTCGATGAGACACCGCTCGGCGGCCGGTGGGAGATAGAGCAGCAGGCCCTCGGCCAGCCACGAGGTCGGCACGGCCGGGTCGAAGCCGGTGTTCAGCAGCGACCGGGCCCAGTCCTCGCGCAGATCGGCGGCGATCGGGCGGCGGGTGACCGCCGGGGCGGCGGCGAGGTCGTCGAGCACCCGGTGTTTGAACGCCAGGACGCCCTCGCGATCGATCTCGTAGACGACCAGGCCCGGCGGCCAGTCGAGCCGGAAGGCCCGCGTGTCGAGGCCCGCGCCGAGCAGAACGACCTGCCGGGCGCCCGCGTGGACGGAGCGGATCAGGAAGTCGTCGAGGACTCGGGTGCGCAGGCCGAAGTAACGCCCCAGCCTGCCCCACAGGGGGTTGGCGTCCCCGTCCGGCACCTCCGCCGGGCGGACCGGCCAGGCCGCGGACACCTCGGCGGCGCGTACGAAGTGCTCGGCGTAGGCGTCGCCGGCCAGGGCGTCGGGCCGGTAAGTCTCGATCGCCCGCGCGGCGGCGACCATGAGGGCGGTCAGGCCGACACCGCTTTCGACACCCGGCACGAGTCCTCCTCTATTCCTTACCTCGAAGGCCGGACGTTTCAGCTGCCGTAATTCCGATCAGATCGGCCCACCGACCAGGTGATCGCCCGGAATTCCGATTTTTTCCGGATGGTAGTAGTCCTTGATGCCGGTGGCCCAGACCGAGACCATGATCTGGTCGGCGTCCGACGGCCCGAACGCGTCGAAGAGGGCGTCGATGTTCGCACGCTCGAAGCCGATGGCCGTCATGAGCGCCATGAAGACGTGCCGCTCGATGAGCCCGTCGCCGTCCGGGTCGCCCAGCGCGGCCAGTGCCTCGGCGAAGTCGGTGATCGCCGGGTCGAACCGCTCAGGGGAGAGGACGCACGCGGCGTACTCCTCGAAGCTGATACGGCCGTCGTGGTCGGCGTCCAGTTCGGCGGCGAGGGTCGTCCAATAGCGCCGGAAAGCGGCCAGCATGGCGGCTTTGGTCGCGTCGTCGGAATCGGGGGCCGCCGTGATGACACGGGTCGCCATGAGTTCGAAGTCCTCGGCTTCGAGGTGGCCGGTGCCGTCCGCGTCGAGCAGGACGAAAATGAGTTTTACCCGATCGATGGCTGCTTTCTGCATCTCCTGTTGCCTTTCTTTGGCTGCCACTCGCAATGAGGGCCGAGAACAGGGCTCCGACTGTACACGACCATGCCGGGCGATGACCCGGATGTTTGCGATGTGATTGGCGGCCGAAGAGGTCGAATACGACCAACGGAATAATTGCCATTAAATATCAAATAGCCTAATTGTTCAGGCTGCTTGCGTCGCCGCTCTGGTCGGCTGTTCACCAGATGGATGGTGTGAAATGCGGTAATCGCGGGGTTCGGTGATGGCGCTCAGTTGTCCGGGGCCGGGTCGATCGAGGCCGTGGCGGGTGGTCCGCGTGACGGCGGGAGTGCCCGGGGAGGGTTCGACGATCAGCGGCGGTCCGCAGAACCCGCGATGACGTTCGAGGCATGGGGGCGGGAAGAACCGCTGTCCGGTGACGAGCGCGGGAGAGGTTGGACGGGCGTGCCGACGAGAGCTACGCTACTGATCGTTCGCAACCATAAAACACACACGTCTATCGGTTAATGATACCACGAGGAGTGCTGTTGTCAAGCGAGGCGCTGCGTGCGGAGCAGGAGTACGTGTCGATGCTGTACGGCCGGCTCGACGAGCTCCGCGAACACGTCACCGGACGGCTGGCGCGGGTGCTCGCGACCTCCGGTGGCAACGCCCAGGCACGTGTCGAGAAGGACGCCGCGCACGCCGCCTACGCCGAACGCCTCGCCCGGCTCAACGCGGCCGAGCACGGCCTGTGCTTCGGACGGCTCGACATGCTCGACGGTGAGTGCCGCCACATCGGCAGGATGGGCCTGCTCAGCGAAACCGGGGACGCCGGGCACGCCGAGGACGCCGAGGACGCCGAGGACACGGCCCCGCTGCTCATCGACTGGCGGGCCCCGGCCGCCCGCCCGTTCTACCTCGCCACCGCGGTCACGTCGGAGGGCGTCCGGCTGCGCCGGCACATCAAGGACCGCGACCGTACGGTGACCGAGATCCATGACGAGTTGCTCGACCTCGAATCCGCGGCGGGGGCCAGGCACGAGGGGCTCGCGGGCGAGGCCACCCTGCTGGCCGCCCTGAACGCCGGCCGGACCGGCCGGATGACCGACATCGTCCAGACGATCCAGGCCGAGCAGGATCGCATCATCCGGTCCGAGCACACCGGGGTGCTCGTCGTGCAGGGGGGACCGGGGACGGGAAAGACCGCGGTGGCGCTGCACCGGGCGGCCTACCTGCTCTACACCCGCCGGCGGCAGCTGGCGCGGCGGGTGGTGCTGGTGGTCGGACCGAACACCACGTTCCTGCGATACATCGGGAACGTGCTTCCCGCACTGGGCGAGACGAGCGTGCTGCTGTCGACCGTCGGCGGGCTGTATCCCGGGGTGACCGCGGAACGGGAGGAGACGCCCGAGACCGCCGAGGTGAAGGGCCGGCTGGCGATGGCCGAGGTGGTCGCCGCCGCCGTACGCGATCGCGAGTGGGTACCGGGGGACCACCTCGAGGTGGAGTACGAGGGAGAGACGCTGCGCCTGGACCGGCGGACCTGCGAGCGGGCACGCGACCTGGCGCGGGGCTCGCTGTCCCCGCACAACCCGGCCAGACCGCTCGTGGTCCGGGAGATCAGCAGGGTCCTCGCCGAGCAGTACGCCGAACGTGTCGGCACCGATCCGTTCGACGGTGAGCGTCTGCTGGACGACGGCCAGGTGGAGAGCATCCGCCGGGAGATGCTCACCGACGAGGCGGTCCTGGCCGCACTCGATGAGCTCTGGCCCGACTTGACGCCGCAGCGGCTGCTCACGGATCTGTTCGGCTCTTCGGACCGCATCGCCTCGGCGGCGCCGGGGTTCACCCCCGAGGATCGGGCGCTGCTGCTGCGGGAGCCCGGCGGCGGCTGGTCGCCCGCCGATGTGCCGCTGCTGGACGAGGCGGCCGAACTGCTCGGTGAGGACACCCGGGCGGAGCGGATCCGGCAGGAGTACGAACGGCGCGAGCGGGTCTCCTACGCCCAGGGCGTGCTGGACGTCGCGATGGGGTCGCGGGCCACCGATCTGGAGGACGACCAGGAGGCCGAGATACTCACGGTCAACGACCTGGTCGACGCGGACAGGCTCGCCGAGCGGCACCAGGAGGCGGACCACCGTACCTCGGCCGAGCGCGCGGCCGCCGACCGGACCTGGACGTTCGGCCACGTGATCGTCGACGAGGCCCAGGAGTTGTCGGAGATGGCCTGGCGGCTGCTGATGCGGAGATGCCCGGCCAAGTCGATGACCGTCGTCGGCGACACGGCGCAGAGCGGGGACCTGGCCGGCACCCTGTCCTGGGGGCGGGTGCTCGACCCCTACGTCAAGGGGCGCTGGCGGCTTGAGAACCTCACCCGGAACTACCGGGTGCCGGCTGAGATCATGGCCGTCGCCACCGAGGTGCTGGCGGAGATCGGCGCAGACCTTGAGGCGCCCGTCTCGGTACGGGAGAGCGGCGTCGAGCCCTGGGGGCTTCGCGTGTCACCGGAGGAACTCGCCGACCGGCTGATCGAGGTCGTCGCGATCGAGGCCGCCGGGCTGACCGACCGGCGGCTGGCGGTCATCACGCCGGACTCGCTGCTGGAGCCGCTCGGCCTCGCGATCGCGGCGGGTGTGCCGGAAGTGTCCGTCGGTGAGGACCCCGGTGCGCCCAGCCCCGTCGTCGTGCTGAACGTCAGGCAGGCCAAGGGCCTGGAGTTCGACGAGGTGCTGGTGGTCGAGCCGGGCCTGATCGTCGCCGAGTCGCCGCGCGGGCTCAACAACCTGTACGTCGCCCTGACCCGTGCCACCCGGCGGCTGGGCGTGCTGCACACCGCGGAGCTCACGCCGCCGTCGGCCATGCCGCGGGTGCTGGACGCGAGGCTCGATCGGCAACGGAACGGGAAGTGGCGCTAGCGAGCCGACGTGCTCTTTGACCGTCTCCACGTCGGGCACCTGCCCGGCACCGGCCACGCCCAGCGGCGCCCAGATCGAGGCCCCCGAACCGGGGCTGAACGGTGCCGGGCTTAACCGATGAAGTTCTCCATACCGATCCCCGCGGCGGCGAGAAGGGCGGAAAGGGACGTGATGGCGAGCAAGACGAGAGCGCACCCGCCCGAGGGAGGTTTCGGCGAGTTCATTTTGGCGGCGGTCTCGCGGTAGAGCTTTACGGCGGGGTCGTTTTCGTCATTGTAGTCCCCGTCGTGGTAGCTGATCATCTTCGCGGCGCACAATGCGCAGAGCCTTCCCTCTGACACCTCATTGCCGCAGCCGTTGCATTTCGCCATGCTCTCCACCTCCGCGTGATCCGGTTATCGGAGCGTATCGATCTAGGCGGAGCCTTACACCCAATATGAGGGACAAACCAAGTAAGCCGGAAAAGGGCAACGGCGGTGAGCGCACAGGACAGAACGACAACTCTGGCCGGTCACCCGGCGTCACCCCGGGTCAACGTTTCAACGCCGGTTTCCTCACCGATCCGGTCTCGTGGATCGTCCGGTGGCAGATCACCGAAACCCGCTCTCACCGAGCGGCACCACGGGCCTCGTGGCATCGGTCGTCGTCCCTTTTCCGGAGCCCGGTGGTATCGGCGAAATTCTCAACGGATATGCAGGTCAGAGTTCCCCCAAGGACCTCCGTGCACAGCGTGGAAGTGTCGGTAGGAGTCGCGCCGCCAGGTACACGCGATTGAGTACGCCCAGCCCAACGGTGCCTTACTGGTCGCTGGGAAGGTGGCTGCCGGCGTCTTCGAGCTACCGGGCAGCGGCGGGGACGTCCGGCTGGCCCACCAGCTCAGGCGGGGCGGCACCTGCTGGAGCAGATCGCCCCGCTGATCGCCCAGGTCCGCTCCGCCGGAGCCGACCCTGCACGACTGGCAGGCCCGCCTGTCCGCCCGGGGCCGCGCCATGCTCACCGGCGCCGCCGACCTGGACGCCTACCTCCGCGCCCGCGAACCCTGAGGCCGGGTCACGCCCACCACCGGAAGCGGCACGGCCACGAACGGAGACCGGGCACGGGTGACGGGGGCTTGCGCGGACCATGATCGGGCACGTTCCTGTCGGTGAACCTGGAGTTCGTGTCCGTTTTCGGCGGGGGGCGCGCTCCCGGACGAGCGCCGCCCGGCCTTGGCGGTAACCGTCGCCTTGTCGAATGATCCATCCGAACCGTTCGGTCGGCTGATCAACCGGCTTCCGGCTCGCTCCCAAAAGCAGCGGCCGGGCCGGGCTCAAGGACAGCGATCTCCCAGGAGATGCCCACTACGAGCTGCCCGTCCGGATGCCAGGCCAGAGCGGAGATCGGCCAGGGGAATCGCACCGGGGGCGCCGTCTGCTTCCCGGTCCGTAGGTCCCACATCCTGAGGGTCCGGTCCCAGCCTCCGGATACGGCCTGCCGCCCTCGGATCGCCACCGCTGTCACCGCGCCCGCGTGGCCCGCCAACGGCCGGTCCCGGCCGTCGCGCAGGTCCCACAGCCGCAGGCCTCCGCCTCCGACGAGGGCGAGGTCGCCCTCTACCGCGACCGCGTGGACCACGCCGGTGGGCAGACTCCCCAGCCGCTCACCGGTGCGCACGTCCCATAGCCGGGTCGTCCCGTCGGAGCCACCGGTGAGAATCGTCCGGCCCGTGACGGCGACCGCGTCGATCGCGCAGGGGGACACCGCGCATCGTGACTCGCCGGTCCGCAGGTCCCAGATGCCGACCAGGCCGTCCTCCCCGCCGCTGACGGCGGTGGAGCCGGTGGCCGCCAGCGCGTGTACGGCACCGACGTGGCCGGATAGGACCTGGATTTCCCCGGTTTCCATGCCCCACGTCCGGATCAAGCCGTCGTTCCCTCCGGCGGCGAGGACGATACACCGGCCGTCGACCGTGGCGGTTGCCACCGCCGTGATCAAGGAGCCCTGGCTTGTGAACTTTCCGGAATGGCGCGTGCCATCGGCCAGATCTTTGACGCCGAACCAGCGGCCTTCCTCGTACGCGAAGACGACGACGGGCCGCCCGTAGGCGACGCCGAGCGCGACGGCCCCGACCCGGGGATTGCCAGGGAGGGGCCTGCTCCGGCGGGTGCGCAGGTCCCATACTCGTACGGCCCCGGAGGAGGCGCAGGTAACGGCCAGATGCCCCACCGTGGCGATGCCCCGGCCGGACTCGCCGAGCGGCTTGCCCCACTCCTCGCCCGTGCGTAGGTCCCACACCCGCCCCCGCCTTCCGGCGGCCCCGGCGACCGCGACGGAACGACCGTTCACCTCGGCGGTGGCCACAGCCGTGACCCGGCCGGGCACGGATCTCCCACGCTGTCTGCCGGTACGCAGGTCCCAGATCCGCAACGTGTCATCCTCACCGGAGGTGACGGCGACGGGGCGCCCTGCCACATGAGCGGTCGCCACCGCACGCACCGGTCCGACGTGGCCGGTCAGCGGCTCGCCATACCGCTTCCCGGTGCGGAGGTCGAAGATCTGCACCGTTGCGTCGTCGCCGCAGGTGACGATTCGCTTACGGCCGTCCAGCCGTACCGTGGCCACGCCGTTGACCGCGGCACCGTGCCCGACCGTCCACACCCTCCGCCCACCGCGGACCCGCACCGTGTCGTAGCGCACGGTCAGGATGAGGAACCTCCCGACATCCTTGACCGTCGCCAGGGGCCAGGCCTGGTGAACGGCGTCAAACGTCCACGACTCGCCGGTGACCGGATTCCACGCCTCCAGGCGACCGTGGTAGGGCACGAGAACGATGTCGCCCATGAACGCCACCGTCTCCACCGGGTACCGCCCGAGCCGCCTCTCGCGCAGCGGCCGGGCCGTACGCAGATCCCAAGAACGCAGCACGCCGTTGTCGCTGCCGGTGATCGCGACGGGCATCCCGCCCACCATTCCCGCAGCCACGCTGCACACCCCACCCGTCTGGTTGTCCCAAGAGGGGCGTACCTGCTCATTCCACTGCATGCCGCCAGCCCAGGCGACCCGCCAGGCGTCGTGCTCCGACTCCAGGCGCGGCTCACCGGTCGCGCCGTAGCGGGCCGCGTGCACCTGCAGCAGCCACCTGCGAACATCGGGAACGGCCCGGGAGAACTCCTCTCCCGAGGCCAGGTAGGCCGTGCGGTAGCACTTGGCCCACTGGCCACCGACCTTGTCCAGCGTCGGGAACAACCGATCGGGATCGGCATGGATCAAAGGGCGAGCACCGTTCCACAGGAACGCATCCAGCCGCCCGCCCCGAATCGCTCGCTCAATCCTCTCCATACGGAGATCGGACAGGTCACGCGTGGCCGATCCGCCTCGCGGGCAATCGCTGATCCGCGCGGCGGTGGCCGACCGGCTGTCTTCGGGGCTCACCATCTCCTCCCTTTGCCGTTACCGGCGTCCGCAGGCTTGGCCTTGGTCGCGCCAGATACCAGAGCCCATGACGAGGTTAGGGGCCGGTACTGGTAAACGGCTTGTGGATCACTCCAGCACCTCAAGAGGGGGCCCGCACTGGTGACCTCGCGTAATCAACCGTCGCGTATTCGATCTGGCGGAGGGCTGTCAGCTTCACCGAACGTAGCCGTCGATGGGGCATAGTGGCTGCGGCTTGGCCGTAGGTCATTCAGCGGCAGGGCGGCGCTTCTTCCCTTCCGGTGTGAAGGTGAAGGTGTCCCTGAATGGCCCCTTCCCGCAGCGGACGGCGAGGAGGATGGGCTCGCCATAGATCGGCGGCCAGGTCGACTCGGCTTCGAGGTCGGTTCCGTTCCAGAGGTGGAAGAAGAGCATCGGCTTCTTCGCCTGCTCGGTCAGGTAGCCGAGTGTCTTGCCGTAGAGGGGGTTGTTGCCGCCGAAGAGCACCGAAGGCGGACCGAAGGTCTCAAGCACCTCGCTGAGCAGGCGATCCTGGGCAACCCAGGTGCTGAGCTTCTGGCGCATGGACTCATGCTCGTCGGCCGTAAGCACCCTGTCTGCTTCCAGCCACCCACGAGCGCGGACAAACTCCGCATAGACCGACGCAACGCCGTATTCGTAATCACCTGGCACCAAAGCCCTGAACGCTCCTGTCACGCCGATCGAGGTGAGGGTTCCGCGAGACTCCAGCGCCTGCCGCTCCTCGGTCCACGCCTCGTCCTGGCGCTCGACGTAGACGAGGTGATCGAGTAGCAGCTGCAGAGCCATCTCCCCGCCGAACAATCCAGGGCGGCGAAGTGCCTGGTTGAGCCGGCCGACGAGGTAGTCACGAATCTCAGAAGGGGAGCGTGGCCCGGAGGATGCTGTCATAACACCATCTTCGCCTCAGGAGGTGAGACGCCGGGGACCTCGCGTGATCGACTGTCGCATGTTCGGTTTGCGAAGGGTCACCGGATGTGGTCGTAGCCTGGTGCGTAGCGGCTCCAGGGGCTGCCGGCCTCGGCGGTGAGATGGGCGGTCTGCGGCGCTTGGAACGCCGGGACAGCCATTAGCGGTACGGGCTGTTCGAGCAGGTCAGGGCGGTGTACCCGTGGATTCGCCGGAACCCGAGGTCGTCTACGGTCAGCCGTTCCCGGAGCGGCACCGGGCGGCGCCCAGGACCCGTCGCCGCGAGACCACTCCGGCCCGGCGAGCGGTTGAGGCGCCTGAGCCGGTGTATGGCGCCACCCCCGCGTGAGCAGGCCCCTCTGCCAGGGCGGCGCCCAGCACCGGACCGAGTCATCCCCGACCGGGGCCGGCACACGATTCCTCGGCTTCACCACCCCGACACCGCCAACGTGTGACACGCGGCGAATGGAGCGATGTTCCAGCAGGCCGCTAAGTTTGGATTATCTTTCCGTTCTTCGCGTTGTGTTCCTCGCCGGTTCATTTGGGCCGCCTAACGTCCCCTGCGTGGTTGAAACAACTGCTACCAGCATGAACGTGCTTGAACTTATCCGCTCGTCGGCGCCGGACCTGTCGCCGTCGGAGCAGCGGGTCGCACGGACGGTGCTCGCCGCACCCCTTGAGGTGATCCATCGCTCGGTGACCCAGATGGCTCAGGAGTCGGGCAGCTCAGTGGGGAGCGTCATGCGCTTCTGCCAGAGCCTCGGGCTGCGAGGTTTCCAGGACCTCAAACTGCGGCTAGCCCGCGAGTCCATCCCGGCCGAGCGGCAGCTGCTGGCAGAAGTAGCCTCCGGTGACGGGCCGGCCGAGGTCGCGCGGAAGGTACTCACCGGTTCGGCGGTCGCCCTTCAAGACGCGGCGCAGACCGTCGACACCGACCGGCTGGGCGCGGTCGCGGAGCTTCTCACGGGGACGCCGCGGATCCTGTTCATCGCGGTCGGCACCTCCGCCCCGCTGGCCGCCGATGTGGCCTACCGGCTCACCACGATCGGCCTGCCCGCGTCGTTTCCGGCCGACGTGCATGTTCAGCACGTGACGTCACGCATGCTACGCCCAGGCGACGTCTGCTTCGGGATCTCCCACACCGGGTCGACCACCGAGACGCTCGCTTCCATGCGCGCCGCCCGACAGAGCGGGGCCACGACCGTCGCGCTCACCAGCTTCGCCAGCTCCCCGTTGACCGAGCTCGTCGACCACCTGCTGGTCGCGGGGAGTGAGAGACCGCGTACCGCATCGAGTCGATGACCAGCAGGGTCGTCCACCTCGTCGTGCTGGACGCGATCTTCACCCTGATAGCACTGCGAAGCCGCACCAGCAATGAGGCTCTGGCAGCCACCGCCGATGCCCTCACCGACCATCGGATCTGAAGGATCACCATGATCGGATATGTCGTCGACCATCTGGGCCGTCCGCGTGCGGGAGTGACCCTGAGCGACGGGATCACTCTCACCACCACCTCCGCCGACGGAAGGTTCCATATCGTTCCCCAAGGTCCGTTCGTCTTCCTCACCCGTCCGGCAGGCTGGACCTGCGCGCCCTGGTTCGTGCCCGCCACGGCCGCCGAGGTGACCTTCACGCTGACACCCGACAACCAGCCCGACCTCTACCGGTTTGTTCATATCTCCGATACGCACATCAGCACAGACAACGGTGCGAGGCTCTACCAGGAACCAGTCGAGATGGGCAGCCGCGACGGGCTGGCCGAGTTCCTGAGGAGCCTGCCCGAGCGAGTGCCGGGACTGCACTCGGTGATCGCCACCGGCGACCTGACCGATTCGGGAGTGGACGCCGAGTACGAGGCGCTCCGCCTCGCCGTCCACGACAGCCCCGTTCCCGTGCATCTGCTGCCCGGCAACCACGACCACATGGCGGGAAGGCACGGGTTCGAGACCTCCCGCAACAACTACTTGATCAACACCGGAGACCCCTCGGGCTACGAGCGCAACGTAGGCCCGCGTTGGTACTCCTTCGACCTGCCGGGCCTGCATGTGGCGGCGCTCGACTGGCACACCCACGAACTGGGTCTGGATCATGAACTCCAGGACGCCTGGCTGCGCGCCGACCTGGAGTCGCTCGCCGCGGGGACGCCGTGGATCCTGCTCAGCCACGACCAGCCCGGCCTGTCGATCCTGGAAGGCCTGCCCCACCAGCCGCTGGCCACCTTCTCCGGCCACTGGCACACCTCAAGGGTCATTGAGGTCGGCGGAACGCTGCACGTCAACACGCCCACGCCGCTCTTCGCGGGCCTGGACTACAGCCCGCCGTCCTACCGGGTGGTGACCTGGGACGGCGAGCGGATCACGCTGGAGACCCGAGCGGTCGCCCCCGCAGGTCTTGAACGCTCCACCTTCTCCGCGCCGATCCATGCCGTGGCGGTGCCCCGCCCGGTTCGCTGGCGGCACCAGCTTCCCGGCCCCGGACAGCGGGCCGCCGTCCGCGTCGCCGAAGATCTGGTCCTGTCCGCTGTCGTCGACGAGGACAGAGCCGCGGGCGGGGTCGACGCGATCGACCTGGCCTGCGGATCGCTGCGATGGCGTACGGCACTGCGTTCGGCGGTCAAGGGGACGCCCGCGGTCCACGCGGACGTGGTCATCGCGGTCGAGGTGTCCGGCGACGTCGTCGGCCTGGATCTTGCCGACGGGACGGAGCGGTGGCGTACCACTTCACCCGATCCGCTGCGGAGGTTCGCTTTCACTCCGCCCGTCGTGGCCGGCGACCTGGTCATCGTGGGTGACCTGGCGCACCTGCGCGCACTCGACGCCCGCACAGGCGAGCCGCGCTGGGAGCGCGTGGACCTGGCCCCGCACATCAACCTGGTCGGCAACGCGGCCCCAGTCGTGTCCGGAGACCTCGTCCATGTCGGCAGCCTGGGCGTCCCGCCCACCATGATCTGCCTGGAGGTCGACACCGGCGCCACCGTCTGGCCGACCGGCTACTCGACCGCCTCGCTCGCCGACCGGCTGCGGCAAGGTGCCTCCCCGGTCGGCACGCCGCTCCTCGACAAGGGCGACCTGTACATCCCGACCAGCAAAGGCGTCGTCAAAGTGGACGGCGGAAGCGGCGAGGTCCTGTGGCAGGTGCGTAACCGCAGGGGGTTCGTGCCGACGACTCCAGTGGCGGTGCCGCACGGCATCGCGGTCGTGGACGGGGGCACCGACCTGGTGCTGCTGAACAGGAGGGACGGCGCGGAAATCTGGCGGACCACCTTCCAGGCCGCCGGCCCCTTCTCTATGACCAGCTACGCGGTCACACCGCACCCGGTCTTCGCCTCTCCCTCACAGGTGACCGTGGATGGTACGGAGCTCCTGCTGGTACCCGGCCTCGATGGGCGGATCCACGTGGTCATCGCGCAGACCGGAGAGCGTCGCGACGACATCGAATTGGATGTTCCGATCGCCGCGTCCCTGGCGGTGACGGGGGATACCTTGCTGGCCGTCGGCGTCGACGGCGGCGTGCTCGCGATCGACCGGCGGGTGCTGGGATGACATCCTATGCGTCAGTGCCGCCGCACGAACGGGTGACCGCCGCACTGCCGGTCGGATCCGCGATCGCCCTAGCCCCCACCGGCCATGGTCACAACACGCTGGGCATCAGGCCCGAGCACCTGCGGCTGTCCGCGGACGGACCGTTGACGGCGCGCGCGCCGAGGTCGCGCTGGTCGAGTCCGCAGGACTCTATGACGTCGTCCATCTCGACCTCGGCCGTGCCGGGCGCGTGGCCGGCGGGCACCGTCGGCGGGCCGGCAGGTCACGCTCTCCTGCGGCCCCGGCGATCTGCTGGCCTTCGACGACCGCTTCCTTGGCACCGTCGCCGAGCTTCCCCTCCTCGAAAGCAGCTTCTGCACCTCATGACCCACCTCAGCGACATGCTCGTGCTGTTCGACGTGAACGGCACGCTCATGGACGACACCCATCGCGCGCACGCCGCCACCAACGACGTCCTGTCCAGCAGGCGCCTCGCTCTTCTGTCCTTGAAGGAGTTCCTCGACCGGTTCCGCCTGCCGTTGCTCGATTTCCTCACCGACCTGGGCGTTCCCGACACCGACATCGCGCTCGAGGAGTGGAACCGTGCCATCGCCGACCGCGAGGCACCTGCCCGCGCCGGGGCCGAGTGTCTTCTTCGCAGCCTGCGCGCCGCCGGCGCCCGTGTGGGCGTCGTCTCCGCCGCGGCCGCCTCAGCCGTCCATGGCGACCTTGACCGCACCGGACTCGCCCCTTACCTGGACGTCATCGTCACCGACGCCGACGACAAGATCGCACATCTGGACGCCCACCGCGCGAATCACGCGAGGCTCGTCTACGTCGGGGACACCGAGTACGACATAGCCTGCGCCCGCACCGCCGGCTACATGGCCATCGCCGTCACCGGTGGTTACCGTTCGGAATTCTTCCTCCAGGCCGCCCACCCCGACGCGATCATCAACGACCTGGGCGAGCTGCCGCGCGTCCTGGGGCATGAGGCCACAGGCATCACCACACGCGGCTCGGCAGGAGACACCGGGCCTGGCGGCCACGACTTCCGGTTCTAAGCACGCCCTCTATCGTCAGGAGACACAGGACACATGCGCGTACACCACCTCAACTGCGGCACGATGAATGTCCAAGGCATCCCACTCGTGACCCACATCCTGGTCGTCGAGACCGACCAAGGTTTGGTGCTCGTGGACACCGGCTTCGGCACCGCCGACGTCGCCGACCCCGCCGGGAGGCTCGGGCCGCTCCGCCTCCTCCTGAACCCGGCGTGCTCACCCGCCGAAACTGCAATCACCCAGATCCGGTCGCTTGGATACACCGCCGATGACGTTAGACACATCGTGCTGACCCATATGGACTTTGACCATATCGGCGGACTGCCCGACTTTCCGGGCGCGGTCGTGCACACCACCGCCGCTGAACAGCAGGCCGCGATGATCACCTCGGACGAGGTGGAGAAACAACGCTACCGGCCGGTCCAATGGGCCCATCGTCCCATCATGTCGCTCTACGAAGGCCCAGGCGAGCCATGGCGTGGTTTCACCGGCGCCTACCAGGTCAACGGGCTCGACGACCGATTCGCGCTCATTCCCATGCCAGGCCACACCCGGGGCCACGCCGCCGTCGCCATCGACGTCGGAGACGGCAGGCTGCTCCTGCACGCGGGCGACGCGCTCTTCGACGGCAGCAGCGCGAACCTCACAGACCACACCGGACGCCCGTTGGAACTTTGGCCGGAGTTCCGGCAATTCGAACAGCAGGCCGCCATCGATCCCGGTGCCATCGCCGCCAATCACCGCCGGCTCGCCCAGCTCAACACCGAGCCCGGCGTTGAGATCGTCTGCTCCCATGACCCCCGTGTCCTCGCCGCGATCACAACTCTCCGTTCCGGCCTGTCTGCCGAATCCGGCGACCCCCTGACGAGGCCATAGGTGAGGCGGACCAGGCGGCTGACCGGCTGGGCATAGAGGAGCAGCAGGATCGCGGCGACGCGGGCGTGGGGAGGGCCGGTCTGGTCGATGAGGATCTCGCGGAGGAGAGCGAGCCGCTGCTTGGAGGTGAGCGGGGCGGCGCGCCGGCCCGTGTGCGGCATGAGCTTCGGGGGGCGCGCCAGCTTGTTGCGCTGAGACCACCGTAGGAAGGCGCGCAACGCGTTTCGTTCGTCCGCGGTGTGCTCGGTGACCCATGCGTCGAGGTGCGCCTGACGGCAGTCGGCCAGGGTGAGGTCCCGATCGGCGAGCCAGGTCAGGAAGCGGGTGGCGTAGATGATCTGCTGTCCGGCATAGCTCCGGCTGGAGGGCTTGACGGGATGGATCTGGCCGGTGCCGTCGTCGAGCAGTTCGGTCAGCCGATCGATGAGGGTGCAGCCGGTGCAGAGGCGCCGGGCGTGGAGCTTGCCTTCCTCGCCGCGGCGTGAACAGCGGTAGCACGGCTTGAACCCGGCGCAAGTGCTGCAGATCGGCTTCCCGTCCTCGGGCCGCAGGCCAGGCAGGACAGGTGCCGCGCAGCCGCAGCCCCCGGTCGACGCAGGTCCGGCAGACAGGCCCATCGGGCCACCACCCGGCGGGGTAGGACAACCGCCGGCACCGGGTGCAGGTCCGTTTCACGCTCATCCTTCGGGGGTGATCCGGGCTCGTCGGGGCCGCAGATGGGCAGGGGGCGGCGGGGTGGGGACGTCGCCGTCGGCG
Source organism: Streptosporangium amethystogenes subsp. fukuiense (assembly GCF_042665875.1). Taxonomy (NCBI): domain Bacteria; kingdom Bacillati; phylum Actinomycetota; class Actinomycetes; order Streptosporangiales; family Streptosporangiaceae; genus Streptosporangium; species Streptosporangium amethystogenes. The sequence goes on from NZ_JBHTEE010000001.1 coordinate 758,376, forward strand.
GTCTTGCGGACTCCGGCGTTCTGCGCCTCGACCGGGACGAGGTTCGTGGGCGTGGTCTGGAAGATGTCGCAGAATGCGGCCAGGAGCTGCAGGGACAGCCGTTCGGGGGGCCCGGTGACGAGCCGGTGGACCTGGGAGGCCGACAGCTTGATTCCGCGCTCGGCGAGCAGCGGGTCCAGCTCGGTCGTGGCGAACATGCCGTGGGCGGCCATGATCTCTCGCAGCCGCCAGGAGTAGGTGACCTTGCGCTTCACGACGGGCCGCCCTTCGCGGCGACGGCGGCCAGCGCCTGCGCCACCGTGGTGTCCAAGGCTCGTCTCAGGGTGCGGGTCCGGAAGTCGGAGGACACACAGGTGTAGATCGCCGTGGTCGAGGCGTGCTCGTGGCCGACCTGCTGGCCTTGCCGAAGCGCACCAGGCAGACGCCGTACTGGCCGAACCATGCCCGCCACCGCGAAGAACCCGAACAGCCCCAGAGCCAAGAAAGACCTGGACCGCAAGGCCCGGTCCGGCGCAGACGAGAACGCTCACCGGCGGGGCGGCAAGCGTCGCTGAGAATTGCCGAATTGTTCTTGCAGCCTCCGTGCGCATCTGGTCGTCCTTGTCGAACAGGCGGACGACACCGGTGCGAGGGGTGATGGAGACCGTCGTCGAGCCGCAGGCGCGTACTCCTCAGCACGGACGCCGGCACCCAGCAGCGTGAGGATGATGGCCGCGTGCGCACCATCCGTCCTTGACGACGGTGAAACCCTCACCCAAGGGCGCGGGCCAGGGACTCGGCTCTGCGGTGGTCGTACGGTGCGGCCAGGCGTTCGGCGGTCGCCATCGCCTGCTCGGCCGCCCGCCTGGCCTGCCTGCGCCCGCCCAGGGCGGCCAGGATCAGTGCGAGGGCCCAGCCGATCCGGGCGGCGGCGCCGGGGTTGCGGGCGGCGTACCGGGAGAGGTGCCCGAGCAGGAGGGGGGCCACGGTCCGGTCCTGCCCCGCGTCCCCGAGCAGCTCGGCGAGGCCGGTCCAGCACTCCAGCATGCCGAGCTGCACCGCCGGCAGCCGCTCGGCCAGCGTCAGCGCCTCGGCCAGCGCCGCAGGCGCCCGCGCCGGATCCAGGCGGGCCGCGATGGTGAGCAGGCGCAGCTCCTGGATCGTGCGGCTCGCCGGGCTGTCGCGCAGGCCGATCTCCTTCGCGTGCATACGCCGCCGCTCGTGCGAGGCGCGGGCGGCCGCCAGCAGCTCCCGGATCCGCTCCACCGGCACCCCGTCCAGGCGCAACAGCGCTTCCGCCCGGCCGGTCAGGCACCAGTGGCGGCCGATGTCGTCCCCGCCCACCCGCGCGACCGCCAGCTCCTCCGTCTCCGCGTACCCGGTGGCCGCCGCGGCGAACTCGCCCTGCCACAGCGCGGTTTCGGCGAGCATGCCGGCGCAGTTCTCGGCCACCCGCGGGTCGATCGTCCGCGACCGTCCCTCCGTGAACGACCGCCTGGCGTCCTCGAAACGGCCCGCGTGGAGCAGGTCGATCCCGCGGGCCAGCCGGGCCCGGTGCACGGCCTCATCCGGGTGGTCGATGACGGAAAGTACCTGGTCGGCGAGGTTGCCGTAGTGGGTGGCGATCCGGTGGCGGCCGGCGAGGCGGGCGATGGTGGCGAAGTTCGCGTAGGACTCGGCGCGCAGGGCGGGGTCGGTGCCGCGGTCGGCGGCGTTGAGCTGACGCAGCGAGGTCACCAGCATCACGGGGAGGTCCTGCTGGTGGTAGGCGAGCCGGGCGAGCAAGGTCAGCGCCTGCGCGGCCTCGGCCTCGTCCGTACGGGGTACGGGGAGAAGACGGCGGGCGGCCGTGGTCGGCAGGAGGCGGTGGGCGGCCTGGCGGGTGGCGGCGGCCAGGAGAGCGGTCGCGAGGTCGGCGGGGGTGGTGGGGAGTGGCTCGCCGAGCGTGTCGAGGGCGGCGCGGGCCAGGCGGGTGGCGGCGCGTTCCCTGGCGAGCTGGTGGGAGCTCACCGCAGCCATCCGGAGCAGGCGGGCCCGCAGGCGCAGGTCTTCCGGAGGGCGGTCGAGGTGCTCGCGGACGATCGTCACCGACTCCTCGTACAGGCGCAATCGCAGGCACAACGTCCAGTAGTGGTCCAGGAAGCGCGGCTGCCCGGAGACCCGCCAGGCCAGGCGGATGTTGTCCATCTCGGCGCCGAGCACGCGGACGACCTCGGCGTCCGAGCCGTCCTGGAGCGCGGTGGCGTGCCGGTCGAGGAGGCGGGCGTAATGGCGGGCGTGCCGTTCGGGTACCCCCGGGTCCTCCAAATGGGCGGCGGCGAGCCGCTGGATGAGAGGGTGGAGGGTGTACCGGCCGGACGGGGTGAGCTGCAGCATGCTGTGGTCGACCAGGTGGACCAGCACCTCGGGGCTGGTTTCGGCGACCTCCAGGGCCGCGCGCAGGGTGCAGCCGCCGCCGAACACCGACAACGACGCCAGCGCCGACCGCCTCGCCGGGTCGAGCAGCCGCCAGGACGTCTCGAAGACCGTACGCATGCTCGCGTGCCTGGACCGTGCGGCGGGCCCGGCCGTGGAGAGCAGCCCCGTGTCCACGCCGAGGCGTTCGGCCAGGTCGGCACAGGGCACGGCACGCAGCAGGCCGGCCGCCAGCTCGATCGCCAACGGCAGCCCGCCGGTCGCGGCGCAGATCGCGGCCACCAGCGGGGCCTCGCGCTCGGCGTCGAACCCCGGCTGGGCCTTGAGCGCCCGCACGACGAACAACGCCTCGGCGGCCGACTCGGCAAGCCCCTCCACCGGGACGATCACCTGCCCGGGCACGTCCAGCCGCCGCCGGCTGGTCGCCAGCACCCGCACACCCGGCGCCACCCGCAGGATCTCCGCGATCACCCTGTCGAAGGACGGCAGATGTTCGAGATTGTCGAGCACCAGCAGCGTCGAACGACCGGCGAGGGCGGCGAGCAGCAGCTCGGCGGCGGGCCGTGGCGGCGAGAGGTCCACGCCGAGCCGGCGCGCGAGCGTCGTCACAGCCGCCTCCGCCCGCACCCCGGCAAAGGATACGAACGCGACATCCGCCAAGGAAGGGGACGCGGCGTTGTGCTCACCGGGCTTCGCGGAGGAGGGAGAGGGGGCATTGCGCTCGCCGGCTCGCGCGGAGGACACGGAGGATAGGGACGCGGTGTCGTGCCTCCTGATCCCCGTGGAGGCGAGGGACGCGGCATCCCGGCGCCCGACCTCCGCCGCGGCGATGGCCAGGCGGGTCTTGCCGATGCCGCCCGGGCCCGACAGGGTGATCAGGCGTTCCCGGGCCAGCAGGGCACTTAGGCGGCGGATGTCGGACTCGCGGCCGACCAGCTCCGACCCGGGGACCGGCAGGGCAGCCCGGCGGGCGGTCGCGGGCCGGGGCGTGAGGTCCTGGCGGAGCGCGCGGGTCTCGGGTACGGGATCGACGCCCAGCTCGCGCGCCAGCCGCAGGCGCAGCTCCTCGTAGCAGGCCAGGGCCGCGGCCCGGTTCCCGGTCCTGGCCAGGGAGGCGATCAGCACCCGGTGGGCCTCCTCGTCGTACGGGTCCAGCCCCGTCACGATCCTGGCCAGCCGTACGACGTGTTCGGAGGCGGCGGGCCCAGCGCGTACGAGCAGCTCGCGCAGCACCAGCCGGGCCCGCTGCCGCTCGCACTCCAGCCACCCGGTGAACGCGGGCGCGTCCCCGAAGGAGAGGCCGTCGAGGAACTCCCCGCGCCACAACCGGAGCGCCCCCGCCACCGTCGAGCCCTGGGTGAGCTGCCAGTAGTCCACGAAGCAGTCGTCGTCGGCGCGGAAGCCGACGTGGTCGCGGGTGATGTCGAGCCAGCCGCCCACGTCCTTGCGCAGCTCCGACAGCGCCAGCCGCAGGCTGCCCCTGGCGTTGGCGTCGGGGCGCTCGCCCCACAGCAGCCCCGCGAGCTCGGCCCGTGAACGCGCCCCCGGCGTGGTGGCGAGGTAGCAGAGGAGTGCCCGGGTCTTGGCGGAACGGATCCGCACCGGTCTTCCCCCGACAGCCAGCTCGGGCGTGCCGAGCAGCAGCAGACTGAAGGAGTCTCCCATACGAAGATAGTAGGCACGTGCCTGCCGCCCGACTATGTCAGAAGACACGGAGAGCGTGTGCTCTATGCCATTGACCTGCGATCTAACGATGCGCTCACGCTGCGTCCGCGACTCTGATACCGCGTTTCGCGACGGTCGCGAAACGTCAGCGTCTCCAGGAGGAGCAGCATGCATTCTCGTAAGGTGATCGCCGCACTCGCCCTGGCCGGAGGTCTGGTGGCGCCGATGGCGTTGGCCGCGACCCCGGCGGCCGCCATGGCCGGCTCGTGCCGCGTGGAACTGTACGACATCGACGCCGGCAACGTGGCCGACCGGGACGGCCGGGACGAGCTCCGGTTCCTGGTCGATGGGAACCTGTTCCCCAGGATCAACGCCAACTACTTCGGCATGAACGCCGGTGACGACGGGGATCCCGGCGACTTCGAAGACCCGACCTCGATCATCCTGAGCACCCAGGACGTGGTCTTCGACCTGCGCGAGGTCGACGGCCCGATCTGGGGACAGGGCGACCGGCTCGGCACGGTGACCGCCTTCGGCAGCACGTGCGCCGGGCTCGCCACGGGCGCCACCAGGACCATCACGAGGACCCTCACCGGGACCGAGCAGACGGAATACTCGTACGTGGTCAGCCTTGAGATGACCGCTCTGTAACCGCCCTCGGAGCCGAGGCCGCGCTGCCGCCGCGGGGCAGCGCGGCAAGAGCGTCGGCGGCGCGGCCGTCGTCGACGAGGCCATGCTGTCGATCGGCATCGACGATGAAAGCCACACGAGAGCTCCGGCAGCCGGCGACCGCCGGCGAGATACCCGCCGAAGACGACGACTTTCAGCGGCGGACGCTCGTCCTCGGAGCGGGCGCGGACGACAGTGCGGGACGTGACGCAAGACGCGCCCCGCCCTCCCGGCAGTGCGCACCTTCTCGCACTTCCAGGAGCGGCAGACCCGCCGCGTACCGCCGGAGGAAACCGGCGGTCGGGGTGTCCGCGGTCGCGACGGCGTCCGGGGTGCCCTCCGCGATCACCGCGCCCCCGTCCGGACCGGCTCCCGGCCCCAGGTCGATCACCCAGTCCGCGGACGCGGCGACGGGGATGTCATGTTCGGCCACGACGACGGTGTTGCCCGAGTCGAGCAGCACATCGAGCGCATCCACCACACGCTGGATGTCGGACGGGTGCAGGCCCGAGACGGGTTCGTCGAGAACGACAAGGCCGGCCTTGCGGCCCGCGGCACCGCGCTGGATCGCGGACGCCAGCTTCAGCCGCTGCGCCTCGCCGCCGGACAACTCTGTGGCGCTCTGGCCGAGCTGGAGATAGCCAAGCCCGACCTGGTTCAAGGCTCCCAGGGTTTCCGCGAGTTGCCGGGGTTCGGAGAACCGCTCCACAGCCTCGGCGACGGTCAGCTCCAGCACCTGATCGATGGCCAACCCCTGATACCTGATCTCCAAGGCCTCCGGCTTGTAGCGCCGACCCTCGCACGCGTCGCAGACCACCCAGACATCCGGCAGGAAGTGCATGTCGACCAGCTTGCGGCCATAGCCGGTGCAGGTTTCGCAGCGGCCGCCACCCGCGGTGTTGAAGCTGAACCAGGAGGCCTTGACCCCGCGTCCGCGCGCCACGTCGGTTTCGGCGAACAGCTTGCGGACAATGTCGAACGCCTTGCTGTAGGTGGCCGGGTTGGACCGCGGTGTCCGCCCGAGCGGTTCCTGATCGACGACGGCGACCCAGTCGACCCCCTCCAGGCCGGTCACCTGTCGCACCGTGTCGGTCGTCGTCCCGTTCAGGGCGGCCTCCACGTTCGCCGCGAGCGCGCCGAGCAGGCTGCTCTTGCCGCTGCCGCTCACCCCGGTCAGGCAGGTGAGCCGACCGGCGGGGAAACGCACCAGGTCCGCGGTCACGTTGTGCGCACGCAGGCCGTGCAGCTCCACCCAGCCGGTGTCATCCCCGGCCGGACGGCGGGTCCGGCGCAGCCGCGGCCCCTCACCGGCCAGATAGCGTCCGGTCAGCGACGTCGGGTGGGCGGCCGCGTCGGCGGGAGGCCCCGACACCAGGATCTCACCGCCGAGGCGGCCCGCGCCGGGCCCCATATCGATCACCCAGTCGGCCCGGGCGATCAGCTCGGGGTCGTGCTCGACCAGGAGCACCGTGTTGCCGGCCTTGCGGAGCTCCAGGGCGATGTCGAGCAGGTGCGCCTTGTCCGCCGGATGCAGCCCGGTCCCGGGCTCGTCCAGGACGAAGACGATGCCGCTCAGCTCGGTGCTGAGCTGCGCGGCGAGCCGGGTTCGCTGCAACTCACCCCCGGACAGCGTCACCGCGCTCCGGGACAGCTGGAGATGGGACAGGCCGAGCCGGTCGAGGATCCCGAGCCTGCGGCCAAGGTCCTGCAGCAGCGGCTCACCCACCTCGCGCTGCCGGGTGCCCAGGTCGCCGGCCACACGCTCCGCCCAGCCGCACACCTCCCGTACGTCCACCTCGAGCAGGTCGGGATAGGTCAGCCCGCCGAGCCGCACGGACCGGGCCACCTGGTCGTACCCGCTGCCGCCGCAGGTGCCGCACGGCTGCTTGCGCATGTACGGCAGGTAGCGCTGCTTGGCGCTGGAGGTCTGGGCGTTCACGAACACCCGCTCCACCTCGGCGAGCGCGCCCCGCAGCGGCTGGCTCAAGGTGTAGGTCACCGAGACCGTCTCCTTTTTGTTGGGCACGTCGACGGTCGCCTTGACCTTCTCCTCACCCGTGCCGTACAGCACGCAGCGGCGGAACTCCTCCGGCAGCGACTGCCACGGCCGGCCGAGGTCCACGCCGCGCTTCTCGGCGAGCGCCGGCACGAACGCGTGCTCCCCTGACCGCCACTTGGCGTACCAGGGCGAGGCCCCCTCGAAGAGCGGAAGCTCCGGATGGGTGATGACCAGGTCCTCCTGCGCCTGCCAGCGCCCGCCCACCCCATGGCAGTCCGCGCAGCTCCCTTCCGGGGTATCGCGGTTGAAATGAGCGGTCGTCAGATGCCCGTCCCCACTCTCCGTCGCCGGGTCCGCGTCGATCCCCGGAAGGCGCGAGTACAGCAGCCCCAGATGCCCGTCGATGCCGGTGATCGTCGCGACCGTGGACCGGGGGTTGCGGTTCAGACGGCGCTGGTCGACCGCGAGCGTCGCGCCGAGTCCCAGGATGCGGTCGACCTTCGGCCGATTGCGCTGGGTGATGTACTGCCGTACGAACGGCGAAAGCCCTTCCAGATACCGCAGCTGGGCCTCGTTGTGCAGGGTGTCGATGGCCAGCGAGGTCTTGCCGCTGCCGCTCACGCCGGTGAAGGCGGTGAGCCACCCCTTGGGGATGCTCACCGACACGTCCCGCAGATTGTTGGTACGAGCCCCCACCACCTCGATGGCCTCGCACCCCATACTGGCGACATCCCGTACGAACGCAGTCAACCTTCGTCCACCCTCTCGCAACACGGCAGAACATGGGCGGCCAGCCGCCACCCATGCCGAACAAACCGATCAAGCCACTACCCGGCGGCCGCTCGTCACAATGGCGCTGAGCGGCCGCTTCACCACCCCCGTCGGCGCCGACCGGTGAACCCATGGTCGCTCTGAAACCCGACGACTTGTGTCATGTTTTTCTTCCGTTCCGCGGACGCCGCCGGGCCGGCGCGGATTTGATGAACGCCGGCGCGTCGAAGTCGTCATCGTCGTCCGCTGACGTCTCACTCGCCTGCTCCTGGCGGTCTCCGGCCGCCTCGGCTCCGCCGGACGTCGAACGATCTTCGGCGGAGTCGGAGGTGAGCGAGTCCAGTTCGTCTGCTCGCCGGAGGTCCTTGGGGCGGCCGAGGGCGCGGCGCATCCGGATCAGGTCCTGTCGGGAGACGTAGTGCACTTCCAGGCCGCCCGGGTCGACTGCGGTGATCGCGTGGTCGAGGCACTCTCGGACGTGAAGGTTGCCCCAAGGGAGCGCCGGGGTGCAGCAGTCGCCGCCGGCTCCGGGTGAGGTGAACTGCACTTTGGGGCGGAGAAAGGAATCCGGGTGAGTTGCTACGGGGTTGCCTGTTTCGTCGGCGAGTTGAGCGTCGACGGAGGTGAAGGCGGCCGCCAGGGCCGGAGCGTGAGCCGGCACGCCATCCCAGAGCAGGTCCAGATCGCCGGTCAGTTCGGTGGATCCATGCATGATGCCGGCGACCTGCCCGATCACGACGGCTCGGACGCCGTGGCGGTGGAGGGCTTCGAGCAGCGGGAACGGGTCGAAGCCGAGGGCACCGTCGGTGCCGATCGTGCCGACGTCGTCGTCGGCGTCCTCGTGGCCCAGGCCGGTGCCCGCCCGGTCGAGAGCCAGTTCACGGGTACGTCGGGCGGCGGTACGGAGTCGTTCCAGCGGTTCGTCGATCATCTGACCCATGCAACACCCGGCCGCACTCATGGCGCACTCGAATCCAGCGGCGACCGGCCCGTTGGTCTGCCCGGCTGAAAGCCTGCTGCGCCGGTCGCCGGGGTCGTCTCAGGCATCCGGCACCGTGGCGAGGCCCGCTACCAAACGCCTGGTGGCGGGCCTCTTCGCGTGGACGTCTCCGGGTCACCTAAACGGAGAAGCTTCCGCTCCCAGGTGCGACGTGGGTGCCGTAGCCGGGCTGGACCGTGAGGGAGGGGCCGAGGCAGAGCGGGTCGGAGTAGGTGCGGACAGGTTTATCGGTCTGGTTGATGAGCACGTGGGCGGCGGGGGGCAGCTTCACGCAGCCGCTGGGATCGGTGTAGACCTTCAGCGGTATGGGCTCGACCTCGAAGACGACCACCTCGCCGGTGGCGGCCTGTGCCGGGACCGGGGTCCCCAGCAAACTCATGGTGGCACCTGCGGCCACAAGGGCAGTGAATCTCAGGCGAGACTTGAGAGAAACGGACACTGGCGCTCCTCGGGGGAGAGGGCCCACTTGCCGGGCCTGTTCTCTGTGGTGTCCCCCGTCTCAACTGTCTCACCAGTCAGATATCACAGATGTCACCCGGTTGGGCACGTACGGTAATCGCCCCTGGGTGATGCTCCAAGGTGCAAGCAGGCGACAGGTCCGGGCCTGGGCGGGCAACAGGTGGAGACCGCGAGCCGCTCAGTGTCAGGCTGTGTGCCGGTAGGCGGGGTAGGTGAGGTAGCCGGCATCGCCACCCTGGTACCAGGTGGACTCGTCGTGCGGTGCGATCGGGAGCCCCTGGCGCAGCCGCTCCACCAGGTCGGGATTGGCGATGAAGGCGCGGCCGAAGCTGATCAGGTCGGCGCCGAGCCCCAGCCAGTGATCAGCGGCTGTCTTGTCCGTCTGCCGAGGGGCCATCGGGAAGACCGGGTTGACGATGAGCGCGGCGGGCCAGGCCTTGCGCAGCCCGACGAGCACGTCCTCGTCGGTGCTGGCCTCAAGGTGGACGTACGCCAGATCCAGGGGGGCCAGCTCGGCGAGCAGCGCGCCGTACAAGGCGGGGACGTCGGTGTCCTGCGCGCCCCAGATGCCCGCGCCGGGGGAGAGTCGGATGCCGGTCCGGTGGCCTCCCACCGCCTCGACGGTCGCGGACACCGCCTCCACGGCGAATCGGATCCGGTTGGCGATCGATCCGCCGTAGGCGTCGGTGCGCAGGTTGGCGGTACTGGAGAGGAACTGGGCGATGAGGTAGCCGTTCGCGCCGTGCAGTTCCACGCCGTCGAAGCCGGCGTCGACGGCCCGGCGGGCGGCCTCGGCGTAGGATCGCGCGTGCTCGGGCACCTCGGCGGTCTCCAGCGCCCGCGGCACGGGTGCGGGCTTGGGGCCTGTCGGGGTGAACACCTCCCCGGCGGCGGGAACGGCCGAGGGACCCACCGGCCGCATCCCCGTGGTGTCGGGGTGGGAGACCCGGCCTGAGTGCATGATCTGGGCGAAGACGCGCCCGCCGTTGGTGTGGACCGCATCGGTGACCGGCAGCCAGGCTGTGACCTGCGCGTCGGTGTACAGCCCCGGGGTGCCGGGGTTGGACTGCCCGACAAGGCTGGGCTGCACCCCTTCGGTCACGATGAGCCCGGCAGTGGCGCGCTGGGCGTAGTAGGTCACCATCGACGGTGTCGCCAGGCCGCCCGCACCCGCGCGGACCCGGGTCATCGGGGCCATCACCACGCGATTGGGCAAGCTCAGCGCACCGAGCTGGTAGCGGTCGAACAGGGTCGTCATTTCTGCGCGCCTTTCGGGGTTCCTGCGGATGGTCGCGTCCGTCGGCTGGATGCGAGGACTAAGCTAAGACCTGACACTGACGTCAGATGCAAGCGTTTAGTCGAGGATTTTCGATGGGAGGTGCGATGCGGATCGGGGAGTTGGCGTCGCGGACCGGGGTGAGCGTCCGTTCCCTGCGCTACTACGAGGAGCAGGGCCTGCTCGCCAGCACGCGCAGCACCAGCGGCCAGCGTCACTACACCGACGACGAGATCGAGCGGGTGAGGTTCGTCCAGCGCCTGTACGCCGCCGGGCTCTCCAGTCGTACGATCGTCGAGCTGTTGCCGTGCGTCGACTCGCCCAGCGAGCAGAACTCCGACGAGGCGTTCGAGCGGCTGGTACAGGAGCGAGACCGGATCGACCGGCACATCAATGAGCTCTCCGGCGCCCGTGACGCCCTCGACCGGCTCATCGACGCCAACCGCGCGCACCGCGATCGGCTGACGACTCGCCGACCTCAAGCCCTTCCGGGGACGCGTTGACCACTGGGCCTTCTCCTCCTCGGTAACGGCCTTCTTCAACGAGCCGCAGGACAAGGACGGTCCGCTCCGGGGCTCGTCACGCGAACCCGGACGGAGGGCCGACAGGGCGGGCGAGGTCTCGATCACCGCAGAGGCCTGGCCGGCCCGACGTCGGCCCCGGCGCGGTTTGGCCGCACCCCGCAAAAACGTTAAGGTTATTAACGTTATGAACGTTAACGAATCCAGGACTGAAACCGCGGACGGACCGCCCGAAGTCCTGACCAGGTGGACCGGCTTCCTGCTGAACTGGGTCGCAGCCCACGCCCGCGAGGCCTATGAGCAGGTCGCGGCGCAGGTCGGGCTGAAACCACAGCACCTAGGCGTGCTCACCCAGATTCAGCACGGCCCGATGATCCAGGCCCGGCTGAGCGACCGGCTGAGGGTGTTCAAGCCCGTCATGGTCACCCTGGTGAACGAGCTGGAGGCGATGGATCTGGCGGAGCGCCGGCCGCACATCGGCGACCGCCGCGCGATGGAGGTACACATCCTTCCCGCCGGCCTGGACAAGATCCGGGAAGTCGAGCGGCTCAGCGAGCAGGCCTCGGCGGAGTTCTTCAGCCCGCTCACCCTCAAGGAGCAGCAGACCCTGCACGGTCTGCTCGCCAAGCTCGCCAAGGACGGCCCTACCGGCGCCTGGCAGTCCCCGCGCTGACGGAGAGCGCCTCGATCCAACCGCGCCCCCAGAGCCGATCGACGCCTGGGGTCTTGTCAGGAGGAACACATGCACGACACGGTGCAGACCCAGCAAGGTCTGGTCCGCGGCCGTACCCACGAGGGCGTCGTCTCGTTCAAGGGCATCCCGTACGCCGCCGCACCCGATGGCGCGCGGCGTTTCCTGCCGCCGCGACCGGCCGCGTCCTGGAACGGAGTACGGGAGACCGGCGCTTTCGGCGGCGCGCCACCGCAACGACCGCCGGCGCCGGGGGTTCCGGCGGTGTGGCAGCCCGGCGACGGCCTGGACTGCCTGACGGTGAACGTCTGGACCCCGGCCCCCGGGGACACGCGCCTGCCGGTGATGGTGTGGATCTACGGTGGCCAGTGGACTCACGGCGCCGCGGCGATGCCGCACTACGACGGCTCGGTCCTGGCCGGATCCGGAGTGGTCGTCGTGACCTTCGACTACCGCACCGGATTCGAGGGCTTCGGTCACCTGCCCGGCGTACCCGACAACCGTGGCCTGCTGGACCAGCTCGCCGCGCTCGCCTGGGTCCAGGACAACATCGCCGCTTTCGGCGGCGACCCCGGCAACGTCACCGTCTTCGGCCAGTCCGCCGGCGGCGCGTCCGCCGCCCTGCTCGCCGCAGCGCCGGCCGCCGCCGGCCTGTTCCGGCGGTGCATCGTGCAGAGCCTTCCCGCGGGCCACCTCGGCGCCCCCGAAGCCCAGCGGGTCACCGAACGGCTCGCGGCAGCCGTCGGCACCGCCCCTACCCGAGACGCTCTGGCCGCGCTGCCCGCCGAAGCCCTCCTGGAAGTGCCGGACGCCCAGCTGACCGGCGGGCGCCCCGGCGGCGCGTTCGCTCCCGTCATCGACGGTGACCTGGTCACCGCGCCTCCCTGGCAGGCTCTCGCCGACGGGCGTGCCCGCCACATCGACCTGCTCTGCGGCTTCACCCACGACGAATACCGCGGGTTCCCGCCCCCGGCCGACCCGGCGCGGATCGACCTGGCGGCCGTCGCGACCGGCTTCGGCCTCGCCCCCGACGCCGCCCCGGCCTATCGGGCCGCCTACCCCGACAGCACCGTCACCGAACTGTTCACCACGCTGATGTCCGACGCCCTGGTGCGCATGCCGACCACCTTCACCGCCGAAGCACACGCCAGGACGGGCGGCCGCACCTGGCTGTACGACTTCGCCTGGCAAGGAGCGATCGGCGCCGCCCACGGCATCGACCTTCCGTTCGTCTTCGGCCTGCCGCACACCCGCTACGCCGCCCGTTTCCTCGGCACCCCGCCCCCCGCCGGCTTCGCCGCCCTGTCCCACCGGATCCGCACCGCATGGACCGCTTTCGCCGCTACCGGCGACCCCGGCTGGCCGCCCTTCGACACCCGGCTCGGCTCCACCCGTATCTGGGACACCACCCCCACCGACACCGCTTATCCCGTACCGGACTCCCACCGCATCTGGGGGCGGACACAGCCATCCCCCGCAGTGCCGAGTTGAGCGGGAGTGTGACAACGAAGCCCCGGCCCCTGCAGAAGAGGGGGCCGGGGCTTCGTCCTGTCGGTAGTCGGCGAGGAGTCGTCCGCAAGCGGGCGGATAGTTGATCATCCGTCAGGCGGACGCCGTCTCCACTGTGCGCGACTCATACTTTGGCCCGCACCACGCGGCCTCCCTGGCCGTATTCGCACGGGGAAAGGAACCAACAAGATGAGGACGTACAGCAAGGCGGTACACGCCGCGGTGGTGGCCGCTTCGGCGGCGGCCCTGGCCGTGGTCTCGCCCGCACCGGCCGCGTCCGCGGCGGCGGTGACGATCAGGGTCGTACCGGCCTATTCCGAGACCCAGGAGGAATCCTCCTCCTGGTTCGTCTGCCCCACCAACCAGGTGCTCACGGGGCGGTCGCACCGCGGGGACGAGAACGCCGACACGACGTACACCTGTAGCTGGATTTTCATAAACGACGAGCAGGTGCAGGTGAGCATCGGCGACTGGAGCCTCGAATACCGGGAGAACAACTCCAACTACTCCTCCCCGCCGAACCAGGCGCTCGTCGGGCGTCGGCACATCCTCGACGAGAACGGCTGGACCCGGTACCGCTCCGCCTCCCTGGCGTGGCGGGGACAGACGGTGCGGCTGATCGATCCCCTGTGGACCGGCGACCTCAAGGAGAGCAACCACAACTACCAGACCGGCACCCAGCGGGTTCTGATCGGTCGCGCGCACTCCGGGGACGAGAACGGCAACACCCGCTACCAGCACGCCTACGTGACCATCGACGCCTGACCCCGGAAAGGAAGACGACATGAAGAAGTTCGCGTTCGCCGCGCTGGCGGTCGCCGCCGTCGCGGCGCTGAACATCCCGGTCCCGGCCTCGGCGGCGACGATCAAGGTCGAGTACGTCTACAGCGGAACCGTGAAGGAGTCGGGGGGCGAGGCCTCCTGCCCAGAGGGCCAGGTCATGACCGGGCGGTCGCACTACGGGGACGAGAACGCCGACACCACCTACCAGTGCAGTTGGATTTTCATCGACGGCGTGCAGGTGGAGGTGTTCACCGGCGACTGGTACGGCTACGCGAAGGAGAGCAGGTCGAACTTCTCCGCACCGCTGGACCAGGCGATCGTCGGGCGTTGGCACCACGGTGACGAGAACGGCTCCACCATTTACAAGACCGGGGCTCTCTACTGGCAGGGGATTCAGGTCCGCATCACCGACCGGACGTGGACGGGTTCCTACACGGAGAGCGGCCACACCACGCAGGCCGGTTTCAACCAGGTCATGACGGGGCGCAACCACAGCGGTGACGAGAACGGCAAGACGTACTACCAGTACGGAACGGTGACGTTCGCGGGCTGACAGGGCCGATCGCCGCCGCCCACCCCCGGGCGGCGGTCTTGTCACAGCGGCGACAACAGGACAAGGCGCCTCTCCCGGCACGCTCGCCGTGACGGTCGAGCCGACCACGGAGCACGGGAAGTCGTTCAGCGATCTGAGATATCCGCCCATTCGTCTCACAGATCTGAGGCATGATCGCTGAAGTGCGGTTCGCCACATCGGTGACCCCTGGAAGCCGGCACCCGATCGCCCTGGAGAAGTCGTCATGACCATGCCCGAGCACATCGCGACCTGGCGCGACGCTCGCTACGACATGCCCGTCAGCCGGCAGCTGGAGCGCTACAACGAGCTGGCCGCCAGGCACGCGTCGGCTCGCGCCCGGATCGAGCTGGTGGACCGGGGAATCTATGACCCCGTCCGGCATGGAGCCGATGACCGTCCTCCGCTCACCGTGGCCGAGCACGTCGAGCTGCTGGCGCTGGCGGAATGCATCGCACGCACCGTGCGTCATCCCGCCAACGTCCACCACGCGTTACTGGCCGGGGTCACCTGGGCCGACATCGCCCGCATCGTCGACTCCGACGAGCCCACCGTCCGGCGGGACTACCGGCGGTGGGCCGACGACCAGCACGACCTCAACCGGCACGACCCCGGCCTCGGCATGACCGCCGACGAGCACGTCGCTGCGACCGCCAGAGCCGCGGAGGGGATTTAGAGCACCGCTCTAACAAGGGAGGAACCCCTGTTGATCCGGGGGCCGTCAGGCGGCGCCCTGAAGGACTTCCTCGACCGCATCGACGCCGACTGACCGGGGCCACACCGCCCGCGTGTGAGAAGGCGGGGCATGCGGGCGGCGCGGGGGTGGCCGTACGCCGTCAGGTGAGCGGGTCGTACTGGAACGCCCGGACCTCCTGCGAGCAGCGGCAGGAGGCCGCGATCTTCTTCGCCCACTCCAGCGCCGCCTCGCGGGAGGGCAGGTCCAGGATCGAGCCCTGCGCCAAGGCCGTGCACCCCGGTCCTTCATGGTCGGTGAGACGGCTTTTCTCCGCCCCCTGACCATCGAGCATGAGCCAGATCATCGAAGCCCTGTCCCGTCGATGGAGCTGGCAGACTTCGACCTTGACCTTCTCCTCACACCTGAAGGCGGGGGTCTCCACGCTCAAGGAGATTCGATGACCGCAAAGACGATCACCGCCGCGGCCGCGGGCAGCTTCGAGCTCGGCGACCTGCCGGTCAACCGGATCGGGTTCGGCGCGATGCGTCTGGCGCAGCACGGCACGGTGTTCGGGAACAGCGTCCCGAGCGATCGCGGTCAGGCGATCACCGTGCTGCGCCGCGCGGTCGAGCTCGGGGTGAACCACATCGACACCGCGGCCTTCTACTTCTCGGCGCTGCGCTCGGCGAACGAGCTGATCAACCGCGCGCTGGCGCCGTACCCCGATGACCTGGTCATCGTCACCAAGGTCGGGCCGGGCCGGGATCCGTCGGGTGAGTGGCTGTGGGCCAGGCCGGAGCAGCTGCGCGGCCAGGTCGAGGAGAACCTGCGTCAGCTCGGCCGGGATCACCTCGACGTGGTGAACCTGCGCATCCCGCGGAGCCAGGCGACCGGCTCGATCGCCGAGCATTTCGGTGCGCTGGCCGACCTGCGCGACGCGGGGCTGATCCGGCATCTGGGCATCTCCAACGTCACGCCCGCGCACCTCGCCGAGGCCCAGGCCATCGCACCGGTGGTCTGCGTGCAGAACGCCTACGGCATCGGCGCGCGGCCCGAGGACCACGAGTTCCTACGTATCTGCGGGGAGCAGGGGGTGGCGTTCGTACCGTTCTTCGCGATCGCCGGTGCCGGGCGCGAGGCGGGGGCGAGCGTCACCGACAGCGAGGAGGTGTTCGCCGTCGCACGCGCGCACGGTGTGACGGCCGCGCAGGTCCGGCTGGCCTGGACGCTGCAGCGCGGGCCACACGTGCTGGCCATCCCCGGCACCGGCAACCCCGACCACCTGGCCGACAACGTGGCCGCCGGCGCCCTGCGGCTCTCACCGGACGAGATGACCCGCCTCGACTCCCTTTAGAGGAGTAGGCATCGAGTGCGAGCGGCACGACTTCGGCCACTACGCTTTGCCGATGTCGGCGGAAAGAGAATTCGTGAGCTCTGATACGCGGTTGTACGACCTGCTTCTCTCGCACGTCGAGCAATACGACGACGAGACCAGCCCGTTCGAGCAGTTCGCCGCCCTCTGGTGCGAGGGCCGGGATCCGCGGTCGATCGCCGCCCTGCTCGGTGCCGATCTCGGCTCTGCCCGTATGTGCACCCTCGCCGGGGTCTGCGACGACCTGGACATCCAGTACGGTGACGGCGTGATCCTGGCCGGGCAGGCCGGTACGTGGACCCTGATCCTCCAGGTCGCGGGTTTTACCGTCGTGCTCGAAGAAAACCTCATGCGACTCTCCGAGGACGGCCGCCGGGCCCTGAGCGTGAGCTGGGACATCGGCGGTAACGAGGAAATCCACTACGCGGTGAACGGCACTGTGGCGGTGAGGCTCTCCTTCATCCTCCCCGAACACCGCACCGGGACGGATATGACCGCGCTGGATCCCTTCATGAACGGGCTGAGGTTCGAGCTGGACGAGTACGGCGAGTCGATCGAGGAGAGCATCTCGTCGGCTTTTGTCCTGGCGGGCCGGGTGACCGGTGAGGAGATCCACGCGGCCTGGCTGGATTCCCCGCACGAGCGCTTCGTTATCCCGCGCACGCGTTGACGGCTGCTCGCGGTGATCGAAGTGGCCCGGTGGGATACGGCCGGTAGCTCGCATGGATGATGCCTGGGTGCCGACGGACGGCTCCGATTCCGAGGTGCGACGTCGTGCGGGCATGGATTTTCTTGTGGCAGTCCATCGGATTCGAAGCTCACCCAGGGGGTGTGGCTCGCACATGATCCGTGCGGGGTCGGTCTGTCCAGCGGGAAGTCGAGCTGTTCAGGGAGTGGAACAGGTGAGTCTCTTGGTGAACGCCCGGTTGATGGCGGGGTCGCGGCCGTTGACGTAGCGGGCGGTGGGTTGGTAGCCGATACCGGTGTAGAGGGCGAGGGCCGCGGCGTTGCGTACGCCGGTCTCCAGGATGGAGCGCTGGGCGCCACTCCGTGTGGCGTGGTGTTCGAGCGCGGTCAGGATGCGTTCGCCCAGGCCGAGGCCGCGTAGGCGTGGGACGGTGTACATCTTCTTGATCTCGATGGTGTGGGTGGGTTCGTCGAAGGTGCGGTAGCCGCCGCAGGTCACCGGGGCGGTGTTGAGGTAGCCGATGAGGAACAGGCCGTGGGGTGGGGTGTAGGAGGCGGGGTCGGCTTCGAAGGGGTCGGCGTAGCCGTAGCGCTGTTGCTGGTCGTCGAAGAGGGCGCGGACCAGGCGGGTGGCGTCCGGGTGGTCGTAGGGGCGGGGCCGGATGAGGAAGCGGGCGGCGATCATGTCTGGGCCAGGGCGGTGTCGAGGTGGGGGAGGAAGGCCGCGACCGCCGGGGAGCGGCTGCGGCGGGCGAAGGCGGGGCGTAGGCGGCGCAGGTAGGTGAGCGCGCGGACTGACTGGACCTCATCCAGCCGGGTGAGTGCGGCCCGGCCCGCGTCGACCGACGCTTCCATGTCGCCGCGCAGCAGGTGGGCGTGGGTGAGGAAGGTGGTGTGCAGGAGGGCGGAGCGCGGGTAGTCGGGGCGGGCACCGATCCCGGAGATCGGAGCGAGGAGATCGATGGCCTCGTTGAGAAGGGGTTTGCGGTAAACGGTCATCTGCTCGCCCAGGACGACAAGGGCCTGCCCGGTCTCGGCGGCCAGTTGGTCGGGCTCCAGGTAGTAGAGGTAGGTCGGGGCGACCTCGGCCGAGTCCAGCAGTTGCCGGGCCTTCTCTGAGGCCTTGCGGAATGTGGAGAGGTCTCCGGCGGCGGCTGCGGCGGTGGCGACGCGGCCGGTGATCCGGGCTCGCGTGACGGGGTCGGCCGGGCAGCAGCGCTCGGCCGCCGAGGCGATGTGGACGGCTTCCTGGCCGTGGCCGGCGAAGGCGGAGATGTAGGCGAGCATGCCGATGGCGTTGGCGGCCCGGCCCAGCTCGCCCAGTCCTCGGGCGACCCGTTCGCTGAGGAGGAGGTAGCGTTCGGCGGCGCCGGGGCGTTGGGCGTCGAAGTGGACCCAGCCGACGAGTTGGGCGAGGTCGGCGACGATGGTCAGGAGCTGGTGCCCGACGGCGGGCTCGTAGTCGGCGCACTGCACTAGGTCGAGGACGTTGCGCAGTTCGCTGGTGATGTAGCGCAGGCTGAGCGCACCGCCGCCGTGCTGGTCGTCGAGTTTGCGCAGTGCTTCGACGTGCGCGCCGATCAGTCGTACCTGGGGTGGCAGGACGCGGTCGCGGCCCGTGTGCCGGTGGGGTTGTGACACGGTGGCGTGCAGGCCGTCGAGTACGGCGGCGGCTAGGTCGGGTCCGGAGGCGGCGGCGACGTCGGCGTGTTTTCCGGTGCTGAGGCTCGTCAGGTCGCTGAGCGACTGGAGCATGTCCTCGACGTTCGCCGACGGGCCGAGAGTGGCGACGGCGGGCAGAGGCGAGGGTTGCCGGGACGGCCAGAGCTGTTCGACCCGGATCGTGCAGCCGAGGTGTTCGGAGAGCACGATGGCCGCCACCGAGGGGATGGGGTCGTAGGGCTTGTAGCCGTGCCGGACCCAGGCGTAGGGGGCGGTGGGGTCGATACGCCGGGTACCGAGGCCGCGTCCTTCCAGCCAGGAGTTGATCGCGGCGGCGAGCTGGCGCGGGTTCATCTTGGCGCGTTGCAGGATCTCGGCCAGTGCCGTGGGCGTGTGCGTCATCCGGGCCTCCCTGTCTCCAGCGAACGGTAGCTCGATGGCTACAGCATGTGAATGGTCTTGGAGGTCAGGGCTGTTGACCTTCACGACCTTCACGGGGTGGTCGGGAGGTTCACGACCTTCACAGCGGAAAGTTCATCACTCTGTGTCGCGTCGCTGGTCCACTGGGTGACGGACGGCGGGACGGTATACGGCCTGTCGACGAGACCCGGGAGGTACGGCGTGGCACCCTCGATCAGGCTCCACGACTACCGCGTACTGGTGAAGACCCTGCGGCCCGGCTCCGCCGCTCATCGGGCCCGAGCCGTCGTCAGGCAGGTGCTCCAGAACGCGGGCTTCGACGGTGAGGAACTCAGCGACGCCGAGAGCGCCGTTGCCGAGTTGGCAGCCAACGCCGAGGAGCACGGCTGGCAGCCCTTCGAGTTGCGCGTCGTCTTCGTGGACGGTGAGCCGTCCTGGTGCGAGGTCATCGACGCAGACCGGGACCTCGACGGTATCCCCGCCATCCTCGATCGGCTGCGCGCCTGCGGTGACGAACCCGATCTGAGCCTGTTCGCCGAACGCGGGCGCGGGCTGCTGCTGGTGCACGCACTGTCCAAGGGCCGCTGCCGGGCGTATGTGACCCGGATGTGCGCCACCGGGACCCCAGGTAAGGCCGTCGGGTTCGCGCTGCCCACCAAGACCGGTCCGTGTCCGAGCTCCCCCGTGCCGGATGACGGACCGCCCCAGAAGGCCGGTGCCCACCTTCCCACGCAACCGTGGGCACCGGCCTTCCTCGACCACTGCCCGCCTTCTTGACCTCAGGGCCGGTGGCGGTGACCAGGGGCTTTACGTATGGAGATCCAGGCCGGTGTGGGCCGCGAGGAAGGTGAGCATGTCGGCGGCCAGGGCGACCGCGCGGCCGGTCGCGCGGGAGCCGTGGCCGACGCCTTCCTCGTGGCGGAGCAGGATCGGCCGCGAGCCCGAGGTCGCCCACTGCAGTGCCGCGCACATCTTGCGCGCGTGCAGGGGATCGACCCGGGAGTCGCCGCCGAAGGTGGTCAGCAGCGTCGCCGGGTAGTCGACGCCCTCGGCGACGCGGTGGTAGGGGGAGTAGGACAGCAGCCAGGCCAGTTGCTCGGGGTCGTCGGCCGAGCCGTACTCCGAACGCCAGGCCGGGCCGAGCCCCGAGCGTTCGTAGCGGACCATGTCGAGCAGCGGTGCCGAGCAGACCGCGGCGGCGAACAGGTCGGGGCGCTGGGTCAGCGCGGCGCCGACCAGCAGCCCGCCGTTGGACTCGCCGCAGGCACCCAGTTGCGCGGGAGTGGTCCAGCCGCCGGAGACGAGCGCCTCGGCCGCCGCCGCGAAGTCGTCGAAGACGTTCTGCTTGCGCTCCAGCATGCCGTCCCGGTGCCAGGCGGCGCCCTCCTCGCCGCCGCCGCGCAGCTGGGCGAGGGCGAACACCCCGCCGGCCTCGACCCAGGGCAGGATGTAGCTGGAGTACGACGGGGTGAGCGAGAGCCCGAAGCCTCCGTAGCCGTACAGGATCGTGGGCCGGGGTCCTGAGCCGGGCCGCGCCAGTACGACCATCCGCACCGGGGTGCCGTCCGCCGAGGCGAAGACCACCTGCCGGGCCTCCAGCTCCGGCACCCGCACCGCGCCGGGCGCGGCGCCCCACAGCGAGGTCCGCCCGGTACGGGTGTCGTAGCGGTGCACACTCGGCGGGGTGACGCTGTCGGTGTAGGTGAACCAGACCTCGTGGCCGCCCTCGGGACGGGTGGTCATCGCGCCGGCCGAGCCGAGCCCCGGCAGCGGCACCAGGCCGCGCCGCTTCCCGGTCGCCAGGTCGTGGACGCTGATCTCGCCGATCGCGTGCCGGGTCCAGCCGACGAGCAGCGCCTGCCCGGCGATCGCGAACTCGCCGATCACCGCCTCCGGGTCCTCGCCGACCAACTCGATCCAGTGCTCGGTGCCGGGGCGCGCCGGGTCGGCCACGCAGAGCCGTCCCCGTGGCGCGTCCAGGGTGGTGAGCAGGTACAGGCGCCCGTCGCGGCCGACCGCGGGCACCGTCACCGCCCCCGCCGCCCGCTGGACGACCCGCAGGTCGGGGCGTTCGGGGGAGGAGGCGGACAGGTCGGCCAGCCAGAGGTCGTTGCCGTCGTCCGCCGCCGCGGAGACGGTCAGCCAGCGCCCGTTGTAGCTGATCCCCAGCCCGTAGGAGCGGTCCTCGCCCATGACCACAGCGTCGTCCTCGGCCGGGGTGCCGAGCCGGTGCAGGCGGACCCGGCGGGCGCGGACGTAGAAGAACGCCTTCCCGTCGGGCAGCCACGCCACCGGGGAGTACCGGCAGCGGTCGATCGGGCCGTCGACCACCCGCCGGGTGGCGACGTCCATCACCCGCAGCTCCGAGCGCTCGTCGCCGTGCGTGGAGAGCTGGTAGGCCACCAGCCGGCCGTCCGAGTCGGGCTGCCACCGGTCGAGCGTGGTCAGCCCGCTCGGGTCCAGCTCCATCGGGTCGATCAGCGTCTCCTCGGCCCCGTCGGGGCCGATGCGACAGAGGACCGCGTGCTCCTGCTCAGCCGTACGGCGCAGGAAGAACCGGCTCCCGCCGCGCCACATCGGCACGCCGGCCATCCCGGCGCCGGTCAGCGCGGCCACCCGCGCGTGCCACCGGTCATGTCCGGGCAGCGCGGCGGCGTGGCCGCGCCACAGCTTCTCCTGGGCGGACATCCAGCCCCGCGTCTCGGGGCTGCCGGAGTCTTCCAGCCAGCGGTACGGGTCGGGCACCGGGTGGCCGTGCAGGTGGTCGACGACCGGTTGCCGCTCGGCGGGAGGATAGATCATCGAATCTCCTTCGGCGTGCACACCCAGGGCTCTGGCTTCGGGGAGAGTCAAGGCACCAGCTCCTGGCTGCTCGACGGATTCCACTGTCCGGCCAGGTCGGCGTAGAGCGGGGAGGCGGCGAGCATCTCCTCGTGCGTGCCCAGCCGGACGCTGGTGCCGTCCATCACGAGGATCCGCCGGGCCCGCAGGGCGGAGGTCAGCCGGTGGGCGATGACGAGGAGCGTGCCGCCCCGGCGGGCGAACGCCTCCTCCGCGCGGGCCTCGGCCGCCGGGTCCAGATGACAGGTCGCCTCGTCGAGGATCACCATCCGGGCCGGGGCCAGGTAGGCGCGGGCCAGGGCGACCAGCTGCTGCTCGGCGGGCGAGAGCAGGCCGGAGTCGATCTCGGCGGAGTAGCCGCCCAGCCGCGCCACCAGGTTCGTCAGGCCGACCTCGTCCACGGCCTCGTCTACCGCCTCCTTCGGAGCGCCGGACAGATAGGTCAGGTTCTCCAGCAGGGAGCCGCGGAAGACGTACGCCTGCTGGGGGATGAGCACCCGGTCGGCGGGGTCGAGGCGGTCGGCGGGCACGCCGCCCACCATGACCTGGCCGGAGCCCGGCAGCAGCACGCCGGTCAGCAGCGCGGCGAGGGTGGACTTGCCGATGCCGCTCGGCCCGACCACGGCGATGTGGTCCCCCTCGGGGACCGACAGGTCGAGGCGGTCGATCACCGGTTCGGCGTGCGGGCCGTAGGCGAACGTCACGCCGCGCAGCTCGGCCCCGCCGCTCTCGGCCGCGAGCCGCCCGCGCGCCCGTACGGGCGGGTCGCCGTCGCGCAGTAGCCGGTCGAGTGCCACCCGGAGCCGGACGCCGTTGATCCCCAGCCCCTCCACGAGGTTGCCGAGTGCGGGCGCCAGCGACTGGGTGACGTAGGCCAGCGCGCCCAGGATCACCCCGGCGCCCGCGCCCTCGCGGAGCAGCCAGGGGGTCCCGGCCAGCACCAGCAGCACCGGCAGCCAGCCGCCCACCGCCAGCGACGCGGTGCGCAGCGCGGTCACCCGCGCCAGCGACCTGGCCGCGCGGGCCTGCTCGGTCACCCGGAGGCCGACGTCACCCGCGACCCGCTCCTCGGCGCGGCAGGCGGTGATGTCGCGCAGCCCGCCCACCATGTCGGCCAGTGCTCCGGCGGTACGTTCGTCGGCCAGGATGAAGTCCCGCTGCCGCCTGGCCAGGGCGCGCAGTGACAGGGAGAAGAGGACGAGGCCCGCGCAGAACGGCGGCAGCACCAGCGCGAGCACCCCGGGGACGAGGGTCGCCATCCCGAGCACCACGCTCACCACGGTGAACGCGAACGACCTGACCACGGTGATGACCGAGGCGAAGGCGTCGCGGGCCAGCTCGACCTGGAGGTTGGCGCGGGCCACCGCTCCCGCCCCCGGTCCCTGTCCGGAGGTGGCCGAGTGGCGCAGCGCGTCGTCGACGACATGCGCGAGCAGTTCCTCGCGGAACGGTTCCACGATCGCGGCGACGGCCAGCACCACCTGACGCGCGCCGACGGCGGCCAGCAGCCAGGCACCGCCGAGCAGGGCCAGCCAGGCGAACCCGGTCGCGGGGCGCCCCGCGCCGAAGCCGTCGTCGATCGCCCGCGCGATGGCCAGGCCGATGACCAGCGCGGGCGCGGCCTCCGCCACGGACCAGCCCGCGAGCCTGACCAGCTGGTACGGGTCCCTGGTGAGCGCCCGCCGGATGGGCCGGTTCACCGGGCGCCCACCCGGAAGACGGCGCCGTCCCGGAGCCGGTGCGGGCCGGTGGCGGTCATGAGGCACCCGCCTGGAAGACGGCGCGGTAGGCCGGGTCGGCCCAGAGGGCACGGTGGCTGCCGCAGGCGCGTACCCTGCCGTCGTCCAGCCAGATCACCCGGTCGGCGGCCGCGGCGGTCGCCACCCGGTGGGTCACGATCAGGCGGGTGCGGTCGCGCAGCTCCCCGGACAGCGTCCGGGCGACCTGGCGCTCGGTGACGGTGTCCAGGCTTGAGGTGGCGTCGTCCAGGATGAGCAGGCGCCGCCCCTGCGCGAAGGCGCGGGCCAAGCCGAGCCTTTGCCGCTCACCGCCGGACATGGGTGCCTCCTGCAGTGGTGTGTCGTATCCGAGCGGGAGGCGCCGGACGAAGGTGTCGGCGCGGGCCGCCCGCGCGGCGGCCCGGACGACCTCCCTGTTCGCGCCTGGCCGTTCGGCCTGGCCTTCCCCGGTGCGGCGGCGGCCGCGGCGGCCGGTGCCGGGGGTGCGAGCGGAGGTGTCGACGCCCAGGGCGATCGCGGCGGCGACGGTGTCGCCGAGCAGGACCGGGCGCTCGAAGGCGTACCCGACGGCCCGGCGGAGCGCCTCGCGGGAGAGTTCCGGCAGCGGCACGCCGTCGAGGTGGACCGTGCCGTGGCGCGGGTCCACCAGCCGTCCGGCGACCGCGGCGAGCAGTGACTTGCCGGCGCCCGAGCGGCCGACCACGGCCACCGCCTGCCCGCCGGGGATGACGAGGTCCACCTCGCGCAGGCCGCCCGCGTCCACGCCGCGCAGTTCCAGCCTGCCGGGGCCCGGCGGCAGCGGCCGTGTGCCGTAGGCCCGGGGGCTCTCGGCGACCAGCTCGTCCACCCTGGCGGCGGCGGCCCGCGCCCGGGCCAGGCGGCCGATGTAGCCAAGTGCCGAGCCGAGGCCGGCGCCGAGCACGACGTAGCGGGCGGCGGCGTACAACTCGCCGGCCGTGAGGTCTCCGGCGGCCAGTCGCAGCCCGCCCACCCCGAGCACCGCGACCTCCAGCAGCGGGACCACGGCGCCGGCCTGCACACCGGCCCGCGCGTTGGCCCGCCACATGGCCATGGCGTGCCTGCGCAGCAGGGGCAGCGCGGTCAGCACCCGTGCCCGCTCCCGATCGGCGGTACCGGCCGCGGCGATCGTACGGGCCCCGGCGAGCGCGTCGACGAGACGGGCGGCGATGTCGCCCTGCGCCGCCTGGTAGTCACCCGCGATCGCGGTGCTCACGGTGAGGAAGGCCCGCAGGACGAGCGCGATGAGGACGAGCCCGACGACCAGCGTCGCGGTCAGCGGGGGATCGATGAGGGTGAGGGCCACGATGCCGCCCGCGGTGGGGATGACCAGCGCCGCCCCGGTGACGAGCGACTCGGGGGCGTGTCCGATCTCCTCGGTGTTCAGGCCCATCCGGGTGACCAGGTCCCCTTCGGGGAACCGGCGGGTGATCGTCGGCCCGATGCCGAGGACGCCGCGCACCACCCGTTCCCTGAGCCAGGCCGAGGAACGTGCGCCGCTCGATCCCGAGGCCCAGACGCCGAGGGTGTCGCAGGCCACGGTCAGGATGACCACGCCCGCGCAGGCGCCGAGCCAGGTCGCCGCGCCCGTGCCGTCGGCCACGAGTTCGTCGACGGTCCTGCCCAGCACCAGGGGGAGCGCGAGCTGAGCGAACGCGCCCAGCACGGAGGTGACCGCGAGGACGGCCAGCCAGGGTCCGCCACGCCGTACGGTCTCGGTCACCAGCCGGTCGGCTGCCCGCACGGTCCCTCCTTCCTGGAACGGGTGTGCCCGGGGCGGCCGCCGTCGCTGGCCGTCCCGGGCACGGGGTCTCACTAGTGGCAGAGCAGCAGGCTCAGGTTGCTGGGCCGGCCGGACTCGCAACCCAGGACGGTGAGGGTGCTGCCACCGCCGCCGCCGTGGCCGCCGCCGGGGGTCTCCAGGGACTGCAGGTCGAGAAGGACCATGGGAATGGCTCCGTTTCTGGGTTGTCTGGGTTTTCGTGGAACGGGAGGACTAGTGGCAGAGCAGCAGGCTCAGGTTGCTGGGCCGGCCGGACTCGCAACCCAGGACGGTGAGGGTGCTGCCACCGCCGCCGCCGTGGCCGCCGCCGGGGGTCTCCAGGGACTGCAGGTCGAGAAGGACCATGGGAATGGCTCCGTTTCTGGGTTGTCTGGGTTTTCGTGGAACGGGAGGACTAGTGGCAGAGCAGCAGGCTCAGGTTGCTGGGCCGGCCGGACTCGCAACCGAGGACGGTGAGGGTGCTGCCACCGCCGCCGCCGTGGCCGCCGCCGGGGGTCTCCAGGGACTGCAGGTCGAGAAGAACCATGTCGTTACACCTCCTTCGAGGGGTCGTAGGTGCCAAACCGTCCGGCGGGTCCGTGCGCGGACGCCCAGGCAGGGGCGTTCGTGCCGCCGGGCGGCTCGATGAAGGGGAGGAACGCCGGCCGGTCGTGCAGCACGGCGCTCATCGCGAACAGGACTCCGGCCGTGCCGGTCGCGAAGTCCATGGAGAGCCTGAGCAGCTGGTCGCCGGGAAAGGCCAGCCCGCCGCCGTGGGGCAGCGCGTGCCAGCCGAGCCCGCGCAGCTGCGCGGCCAGGTCTGGGTGGTCGGTATGGAGGGTCTCGGGTCCCAGGCCCCAGCCGAGGGCGGCGAGCACGCCGCTCCTGCCGGTGAACAGGCCGGACTGCACGAAGTACCGTCCTCGGGTGACGAGCCGGCAGCCGTCGAGCGCGGTACGTAGGTCCGCGTCGTCGCGGTGGGCCAGGTAGCGGGCGAGCACCACGCCGATGCCCACGGACCCCTCGTCCAGGTAGGGCAGCGTGCGCCAGCCCTGGTCGACCTGGAGGGTTCCGTCCTCACCGGTGATGCAGCGCCGCAGGTCCTGCCGGAGCGCCGCGGCCGCCCGGTCGAGCAGCGACGTGTCGCCGGTGCGCTCGTAGGCGTGCAGGAAGAGAAGGGCGGGCCCGGAGGAGCCGTACATCAGCCCGGCGCGGGGATGGCTGCCGCCGCTGGTCTTCGGCACGTCGTCGGGCCCGCCCAGCCTGTCGGAGCAGATGTCGACGATCCGCAGGGCAAGGTCGGTGAAGGCCCGTTCGCCGGCGGTGGCGCCCAGATGGAGAAGGTTCAGGCCCATGCCCGCCAGGCCACCGAACAGCCCCAGCTCCAGCGCCTCCCACTTTTCGCGCAGGCACAGGTCGACGGTGTCGATCGCGTCCTGGCGGTGCCCGAGCAGGTCGAGGACGTAGGCCACGCCGTGCAGTCCGTCGTAGAAACCGACACCTGTTCCCGGAGCGGGGGCCAGCGCCCTGCGGCGCAGCCAGTCCTCGTGGGCCGGGAGGCGCTCGGCCCCGGTCACCGCCAGCGTGTAGAGCACGCCCGCGGCGCCGTACGCGAGGTTGACGCCCCCGCCGGGCTGGAACTGGGCGACGTCACCGGGGAACAGCCGGTCGTCGCGCTCGGGAGTGGCACTCGCCAGGATGGCCCGGGTCATCGCCTCCCTGAGCTCGGGCCAGCCGTCGTGACCCGGCCTCGGGAACGGTGTGACCGCCGCCGGAGCGGGGCCCGCGACGGTCAGGACCGCCTCGTCGATCACCTCGGGCGGCACGGGAAAGGTCTCGGTGATGAGCCTGGCCAGGTCGGCCACCTTGGCGCGGTCGAGCGGCAGCATGATCGTGAGCTGGGGGGCGAACAGGCCGAGGCAGAGGCAGGCGAGGGCGTAGCGGTCGACGTCCGTGCCCTGCCGGTCGGCCGGCGCGCCGAACGCCGGATGGGCGAGTGCCGCGCGGCCGCGATCGGTGCTGAAGGTCGCCACCTCGTAGTCGATCAGCACCAGGCGGCCGTCCTCGGTCACCAGGATGTTGTTCGGGTGCAGGTCGCCGAAGACCACTCCGCGTCCGTGCAGGGACTCGATCGCCCGCCGCACCTTGGGAAGCGTGTCGAGCACCCAGGCGGTGTACTCGGTGAGGGCCGTCTCGTCGCAGGTGGCCCTGGTCAGCGGGTATCTCTGGACGAGCTGCCGCTGGAGCGGGTTGCCGTCGACGAACTCCTCGACCAGGAAACGGTGCTCTCCCAGGGTGAAGTAGTCGATCAGTGCGGGTACCGCGTCCAGCCCGGACAGGTGCTCCAGCATGTCGCGCTCGTGTGCCAGCCGTGCCACGGCGTCCCGGCCGGCGGCGTCGAGACCGGCGTGCGGGCGGGCCTCCTTCAGCACGACCCGCTCCCCGGTGCGCAGGTCCTCGCCGAGGTAGACGCCGCCGCCGTTGGAGAACTGTATGACGCTCTCGATCCGGTACGGCAGGTTCTCGGTGGTGACCGCGTTGCGGGCGGCCAGGTGGGGTTCGAGGAAGGCGGGCAGCGCCACCCAGGACGGCACGCCGAAGGAGGGCTCGCGCACGTCGGGGACCAGCCGCCCCTCGCCGTCCTCCACGGCCGGCACCAGCTCGCCGTTGCCGGCCAGGCAGCGCCGCCCGGCGAACCCGCCGTACCGCACGAAGAGCGGGCCCTCGCCGTAGCGGAGGTCGCTGAGGATGTACGGCCCCTCGACACCCGCGAGCAGCTCGTCGAGCTCCTTCAGGGTGAGCTCCAGCTGTGCCTCGTCCACCGGGTAGATCGTCACGAGCTTGCCGCTGGCGCCGCGGGGGGCGGCCTTGGAGTTCAGCATGGTCATGACCGGCAGGCTGCGCAGGAACTTGAACGCGATGCCGCGGGGGACGCAGTAGTCCCAGACCGTCTCCATGGCGCGCTCGGCGTCCTCGGTGCGGGCCGAGACGTGGATCTTCCAGCCCTGGGCGGGGATGCGGCCGGCGAGCGGCGCGTAGTGCATCCAGGTGTCGGTCGCCTGGTGCTGCCAGCCGTCCGGGACCTCCCGGGCCGCGAGCGCGAAATCGGGGTGGTCGCTCCGTCGGCCGTCAAGCGTGTCATAAAAAAGCGGGTCCGCCAGGCAATAAAGCTCATACTGGTCATCCACGGCATTCTCCCCTGCTGTCTTCCAGAAGAGAGAATTACGGATAACCCGAGAAACCACTAGTTACAAGCTGAACCACTCGTATATGCGAAACGCACAGTGTCGACCGTGCATGCGGGTGCTACCTGCGCTTTCGGGAGAGACATGAAGGTTATTCGGAATAATTGCCGGGAACCTCGGCTATCAGGGTGAACCACCCGTCCGCACCGCCCGCCACCTGTACCGTGCCGCCCAGCTCGCCCAGGCGGTGGCGGAGGTTGCCCACCCCGCTGCCGGTGTCGCCGCGGGGGGAGGGCGCCTCCCGCCGGGGTGCCCCGTCGTTGACGACGGTCAGGCGTAGCAGGCCGCCGTGCTCGACCAGTTCGATCGCGCACCGCTTCACCTGGCTGTGCCGCAGCATGTTCGTCACGCCCTCGCGAACCACGGCGCCCAGCGCCGTGCTCACGGGCTCGGGCAGCTCGTCGGTGTCCACCCGAACCGAGCAGTAGGCCCCGAATCCCTCCATCAGCGCTCTGGCGCGGGCGGCCTCGCCGGGGAACGAAAGCCGGTGGCGGGCCGCGGAGACGTTCCGTACCGCGTGCGCGGCCTGCCGTACCGCCTGGAGCACCTCTTCCAGATCCTCGCGCAGGCGCGCGTCGCCGGCGGCCCGCCGATGGGCCAGTTCCCCCTTGACGGACGCCAGCCAGAGCCAGTGCCCCACGATGTCGTGCATGTCGCGGGCGAACCCCTCGTAGGCCCTGGCGAGGACGCGCTCCCGCTCGACGCGCAGGCGTCTGATCCGCAGGGTGAGGGCGAGCGTGACGCCCAGAGAGATCAGCAGGATGCCCGCCCCGGCCGTTCCGACGAGGTAGGCGGGGTGCGGCATGAAGCGCCTCTCGCTGAGGGAACGATATCCCTTCTAATAAACTCAAAAAAGTTGTTAAGTGTCAACCGAGAAGGGTGGTTGCTGCTTTCTTCCGAGAGGGAAACAATGGTGATGAATGGGCTGAGAATACGGTGACATAAACCGGGTGACAGGGGGTCCGGCCGCTGGTCGGAGCTTTTTGGTGCGCGTCGTGCAGCATGGCGAAATCACCCGGACCGACCTGGGGAAGGGCGTGGCGTCGGGAGGCGTGCTCACCAGGAGAGCTTGAACGCCGGAGGCAGCAGCAAATAGGCCCCGGCCACCAGGCAGGCGCCCGCGACCACCAGGAAGAGGAACACCCAGAACCCGCCGGGCAGAAAGGTCAGCCGGGCGAGCTGATCGGCGTCGGAGTCGGGCGCCCGGCCGTAACGCCGCTTGCGCTGCAACTCCACGATCGGCCGCACGCCTCCCAGCAGCAGGAACCACACGGCCAGATAGGCGAGGGCCGCGTCCATGTCGGGTTCGGCGTACCAGGTGAAGGCGGAGATCGCGCCCCCGGTCGCCAGCAGGCTCACCACGCCGAACAGGTTGCGGATCAGCAGCAGCATGCAGAACAGCAGCACGATCACTATTGCGATCAGCACCTCCACGTAGCCGGAGGAGGTCAGCCACGCCCCGCCCAGCCCCAGCAGGGACGGCGCGACGTATCCGGCGGCGGCGGTCAGGATCATGCCGGGTCCGCGGGGCCTGCCCCTGGTCAGGGTGACACCGGAGGTGTCGGAGTGCAGGCGGATGCCCTCCAGCTTGCGCCGGGTGAGCAGTGCCATCAGCGCGTGTCCGCCCTCGTGGGCGATGGTGATCAGCCCTCGCGACAGCTGCCACGAGGTGGACCACGACACCACGCCCAGTGCGGCCAGCGCGGACAGCAGCACGACCCAGAGGGGCGGCCCGGAACGGGCCGTGGTCAGGGTCACCCAGAGGTCGGACAACGCTCACTTCTCCTTCGCGGCATGAGAGCAAAGCGTCCCACGACTGCCGGTGTGCTGGCGATAAAGTCGAGGTCGTGCAGAACATGATTCCGGAACTCGCGGACGCCGACGTCCCCGCCTGGTGGCGTGGGCTTGGTCTGCCCGGCCTGGCGGACGTGCACGTCCACTTCCTGCCCGAGCGCATGGAGCGCCGGGTCTGGCACCACTTCGAGCATGGCGGCCCGCTGATGGGGAAAGGGTGGCGGATCCACTACCGGCTGCCCGCCGAGGCGCGGGTCGATCGGCTGCGGGCGCTCGGGGTGCGGGCCTTCTCCGCCCTCGCCTACGCGCACCGGCCGGGCATGGCCGAGAGCCTCAACGAATGGACGCTCGACTTCGCCCGCCGTACGGCGGAATGTCTGCCCTCGGCCACCTTCTACCCCGAACCTGGAGTCCTTGGCTATGTCCGGGACGCGCTCGGCCGTGGGGCGCGGATCTTCAAGGTCCACCTCCAGGTCGGCGACTTCGACCCCAGGAGTGAGGAGATCGACGAGGTGTGGGGGCTGCTGGCCGAGCGGGGCGTTCCCGTCGTGGTCCACGCCAGCTCGATCCCGCTGCCCGGCCGCTGCACGGGGCCGGTGCCGGTCGGCGGGGTGCTGGCGCGCCATCCCACCCTGCCGCTGGTCGTGGCGCACCTCGGCATGCCGGAGTACGACGAGTTCTTCGAGCTGGCCGAGACCTTCCCGAACGTGCGGCTCGACACCACGATGACCTTCACCGACTTCGCCGAACGCGGCGCGCCGTTCCCCGCGCGCCTCCGGCCGCGCCTGCGTGACCTCGGGCTGGCCGGCAAGGTCCTGCTCGGCAGTGACTTTCCCAACATCCCCCACCCCTACGCCCACCAGCTCCACGCACTGGACAGGCTCGACCTGGGCGACGACTGGCTCCGTGCGGTGTGTTGGAACAACGCGGACAATCTCCTTGACCTTTCGGCGCACTACACTCGGTCAGCAGGACATTGATGATCGGGAGAGACTCGTGAACGACCGAAACGCCGAGCTCATCAAGACGTTCTATGGCGCCTTCGCACGCCGTGACGCCGACGAGATGGAGCGCTGTTACCACCCCGACGTCACGTTCGGCGATCCCGTCTTCCAGGATCTCGAAGGACGCGACAGGGTCATGGGGATGTGGCGGATGCTGCTCGGCCGCAGTGCCGACCTCGGGGTGAAGGTCCGCGACATCGCCGTCCGCCGGCACGAGGGCACCGCGCACTGGACCGCCAGTTACACCTTCGGAAAGACGGGCAGGAGGGTCGTCAATGAAATCGACGCCCTCTTCCGTTTCGAGGACGGACTCATCGTTCGCCACCACGACGACTTCGATCTGCGGCGCTGGTCCAAGATGGCCATGGGCATGCCGACCGGGATCATCCTCGGCTGGACCCCGATGCTCAGGGCCAAGATCCGCAACACCGCGATGCAGTCGCTGCAAGAGTTCATGACCACCCGATAAGGAGACATGTGTGACCGACCGGCGAGTGCGGGGCCTGCGAAGCCTGATGCGTGGGCGTTCCGGCGCCGGTGGGGAGTCCCCCGAGCGTTCGATGGACCCCAGATCCGCCGGTGACGGGCTGCCGGTCCCACCCCGCTCGCGCGTCATCGACAACGCGATCTACGTCAACGGGCACCGCGCCGCCACCCCCGAGTCTCTTCCCGACGCCTTCGAGTGCCTGAAGAACACCCCGGGCAGCATGGCCTGGATCGGCTTCTACCGGCCGGAGGAGAGCGTCATCCTCGACGTCGCCGAGAAGTTCGACCTGCACGAGCTGGCGGTCGAGGACGCCATCGTCGCTCACCAGCGGCCCAAGGCCGACCGCTACGGCGACACCCTGTTCGTGGTGCTCCGCCCCGCCAGGTATCTCGACGAGGCCGAGGAGGTCGACTTCGGCGAACTGCACGTCTTCGTCGGCCAGAACTTCGTGATCACTGTACGGCACAGCGAGACCCCCGACCTGTCGCAGGTCCGCCGCAGGATGCAGCACGACCCCGACCTGCTCGGCCAGGGGCCGCAGGCGGTGCTCTACGCCATCCTCGACGCGGTGGTGGACGGCTACGCCCCCGTGGTCGCCGGTCTGCAGAACGACATCGACGAGATCGAGGTGCAGGTCTTCGGTAACGAACCCGGGGTCTCCCGGCGCATCTACGAGCTGTCGCGCGAGGTGATCGAGTTCCAGCGGGCCACCCAGCCGCTGCTGGGCATGATCGAGGGTTTCATCGCGGGGGCCGCCAAGTACGGGGTGGACGAGGAACTGCAGAGATACCTGCGGGACGTGGCCGACCACGCGATCACCGTCGCGGAGCGGGTCAGCGGCTTCCGCCAGATGCTCCATGACATCCTCGTGGTCAACTCGACCATGGTCGCCCAGGCCCAGAACGAGCACATGACCAGGCTCACCGAGGCGAGCAACGCCCAGAACGAGGAGGTCAAGAAGATCTCCGCCTGGGCCGCCATCCTGTTCGCCCCCACCCTCGTCGGCACCATCTACGGAATGAACTTCGACGTGATGCCCGAGATCCACTGGACGTGGGGCTACCCCTTCGCGGTCCTGCTCATGGCGGGCGTCTGTCTCACCCTGTATCTGGTGTTCAAACGCCGAGACTGGCTCTGAGCCCGGGCACCTCCCGGGAGGTGCCCGGGCTCATCCGCATCGTCAGCCGAGCTTGGCCAGGATCAGGTCCAGCTTGCCTTCCATCGAGTCCATCCGGCCTTCCATGGAGTCCATCCGGCCCTCCATGGCCCCCATCCGGGCATCCATCTTGGTCTCCAGGTTGTTCACCTTGGTGTCGAGGCTGTCGACCTTGGTCTCCAGGCTGTTCACCTTGGTCTCCAGGCCGTCGACCTTGGTGTCGAGGCCGTCGACCTTGGTGTCGAGGCTGTCGACCTTGGCGGAGAGCGCGGAGAGGTCCTCCTTGGTGGCCATCCTGTTCATGATCTCTTCGAACATCGGCGCGGTGTAGGTCATGACCTCCTCGCGGACGATCTTAGGGAGATCATTCAGGGTCTCCTTGATGTACGCCAGGTCTGCGCTCGTCTTGAAGGCATGGGCCTCCAACTCCGTCAGGCGCTGACCTGTGTTTCCAATCGCGACTCCGGGCATGGTACCTCCTGCTCAGGGGGAAACGGAGGGCTGTCCGGCTTCGGGTCGGAGCCACGGTCCGTAACAGCGCGCATCCAATTGAACACGTACGGATGACATGGTGGAGGCGGGTTCCGGGATTTCGGTCCGGCGGAATCAGCTGAGCAGTTTGCGGGCGGCGGCCTCGATCTCGGCCTCGGAGAGCAGCACGTGCCTGGCCGCCTCGCCCAGCGGGATGAAGCTGTCGGAGGAGGTCACCCGGGCGATCCTGCCGGTGAAACCCGCGTCGATCAGCTCGGTGACGATGCTCTCCGAGACCCCGCCGGTACGGCGGGTCTCGTCGGCGATGAGCACCCTCCCGGTCAGTTCGGCGGCCCGCATCAGATCCTCCACCGGCAGGGGGGAGAGCCAGCGCAGGTCGAGCACCCGGCAGCTGTGCCCCTCGGCGGTGAGCCTGACCGCGGCGCGCAGGCTCATCCGCAGGCCGTTGCCGAAGGTCACGATCGTCAGGTCGCGGCCGTCGCCGTAACTGCGGGCGCGCCCGATCGGGATGTGCGTCTCCGCCCAGCGGGCCGGGGGCGCGTACGGGGAGAGCCAGCCGTTGTCGCCCTCCTCGAACATGTCGCGGGTGCCGTACAGCGCGATGGGCTCAAGGAAGACACAGACGCTGCCGTCGGTACGCGCGGCGGCCAGGCAGGTGCGCAGCATCGAGGCGGCGTCGTCGGGACGCGCGGGGGAGGCCACGACCAGGCCGGGGATGTCGCGCAGCGCGGCGACGGAGTTGTCGTTGTGGAAGTGGCCGCCGAAGCCCTTCTGGTAGGCGTAGGAGGCGACGCGCAGCACCATCGGGTTGCGGAAGGCACCTCGGGAGAAGAACTGGAGCGTCGCGGCCTCGCCGCGGATCTGGTCCAGGGCGTTGTGCAGGTAGGCCAGGTACTGGATCTCGGGCACCGGCAGCAGGCCGGAGACCCCCGAGCCGAGTGCCAGGCCGAGCACCGCCTGCTCGTCGAGGTGGGTGTCGAAGACCCGGCCGAGACCGAAACGTTTCTGCAGGCCGCGGGTGACGCCGTAGACGCCGCCCTTGCGCGCCACGTCCTCGCCGAAGACCAGCACGTCGGGGTGGGCGGCCAGGGCGTCGGTGAGGGTGCGGTTGATGGCCTGGGAGAGGGTCAGCGGCCCCTCCTGCTCGGGGAGCCTGCCGCCGAAGGCCCTCGCCCTGGCCTCGGGAACCGCGACGTTCCTGCTGGCCGAGGCGACGGCGGTGGGGGTGCGCGGGGCCAGCGGTTCGACGATGTCGAGGGCGGAGACCAGCCGGGGCCGCCGTGAGCTCTCCATGGCCATCTTGAACAGGTGCTCGCGCGTCGTCTCATAGCGGAGCAGCAGCTCGTCGGGGGTGATCAGACCGGCCTCGACGAGCAGTCTGGCGGTCGCGACGAGCGGATCGCGCGCGAGGTCGGCGTCGATCTCCCGTTTGGTCCGGTAGGAGAGCTCCACGTCCGAGCCCGCGTGGCCCATCAGCCGGACGGTGCCGACGCGCAGCAGGGCCGGTGCGCGGTTCGAACGGACGTGGTCGGCGGCGGCCAGTGCCACGTCGTGGACGTCGGCCAGGTCGCAGCCGTCGGCCTCGAAGTACCGCAACAGCGGGTGGTGGGCGGCCTTGACCCAGCCCTCGGGGGTGCGCACGCTGATGCCCAGGCCGTTGTCCTCGCAGACGAACAGGATCGGCAGCGCCAGTTTCCGGTAGGAGCCGTAGGCGGCGGTGTTGAGTCCCGACAGGGCGCTGGCGTGGTTCGTCGAGGCGTCGCCGAAGCTGCACATCGCGATCGCGTCGGCCGGCCACGGCCCCGGCAGGCCGAACTGGCGGGTGCGCTCGATGGCGAAGGCCACACCCACCGCGCGCGGCAGGTGGCTGGCGATCGTGGAGGTCTGCGGGATCACCGCCAGGTCGGGATGGCCGAAGACCTTGTGCCGCCCGCCGGCCATCGGTTCCTCGGCCGAGGCGGTCAGGCCGAGCAGCACGTCGCGCATCCCCTCCTCGGGCAGCCGTCCCGCCATCGCCGACCGGGTCAGGTAGAAGGCGCCGGACCGGTAGTGCGGGAGGGCGGGGTCGGTGACGCGCAGCGCGGCGGCGATCGCGGCGTTGCCCTCGTGTCCGGCCGAGCCGATGGTGTAGAAGCCCTGCCCCTGCTCGCGAAGCCAGCGGGCGGTGACGTCCAGCAGCCTGCTGCCCAGCTGGAACTCGAACAGCTCGCGGCAGCGGGCCCCGGTCAGGGTCGTGCCCTCCCGTACGGGAAGGCCGGGATCGCGCGGCGCCCCGGGAGAGAGGGCGGCCACGGTCTCGGTGAAGTGGGTCTCAACAGTGTCGCGCGCCACAGCCCGATTATGTCCTCCCCGGCGGGCGCCGTCCTCAACCTTGACATCTTTGGTGCGGCGGGGTCATGGATCGGCCTCATTCAACAATTTTCCATGACAGGTTGTCAGAATTTACCGCTGATTATCGGAAACAATGGGCAAGGGGGTGCCTTTGCCGGTGCGAGCCGGAAAACGAGGCAAGACTTGTGAATGGTCGCCTTACCGAGCGTGCGGATCAGTGAAGTATGGAAGGAGTGACGCGGGAGGGGAGCCGCAATGCTGGTACAGGACGACGAGCGGCCGGTGGTGGTCGGATACGACGACTCCGTGGAGAGCCGGCGGGCACTGCGCTGGGCCCTTGAGGAGGCCCGCCTCAGGTTCCTTCCGTTGCTGATCTGTCACGCCTGGCAGTGGCCCTACCCGATGCTCTCCGTCACCCATGAGACCACCGCGGTCATCCGGCGCATGGGTTCGCACATCCTGGAGAGGGGGCTGGCCCTGGCGCACGATCTGGCCCCCAGGGCACAGGTGCGCGGCCAGCTGGTGGAGGGGTCGCCGGGGGCGGCCCTGGTGGGCGTGTCGAACACGGCCGAGCTGGTCGTGATCGGCCCGCGCGGCTCCGGTGGTTTCGACGAGCTGAAGATCGGCTCGACGACGGTCCAGGTCGCCTCGCACGCCCGCTGCCCGGTGGCCGTCGTCAGGCAGCCGGGCCACCTCCGCACCGACCGCGTCGCGATCGCCGTGGAGGACGCGCATCTGGAGTCGGCGGAGCTCGGTCTGGCCTTCGAGGAGGCGACGCTGCGCAGGGCGACGCTGCTGGTGATCTGCCTCTGCCCCGAGGACACCGACGACATCCGGCCGGTGGCGGTCCGCTTCAACACCAACGTCGCGCTGTGGGAGGAGAGGTATGCGCAGCTGGAGGTGGAGACCATGATCGAGACGAGATCCCACGTCGAGGTGCTCCGTCAGGCGGCCGACCGCTCGGACCTGATGGTGGTGGCCGACCGGGAGAACGACGACCCGCCGGGCCTCGCCATCGGCCCGGCCTGCCAGATGCTGCTGCGCGAGGCGCCGTGCACGGTCATGGTGTACCCCTCGCAGGCGTGGCTCACCTCCCCGCGCAAGGGTGCTCACATCATGAGTTAATGGTCGCTAACCTTGGGGGGCGGCCAGCGCCGCGCGGGCCATGCCGCGCAGCAGTTCGGCCATCGCTGCGGGCGGCAGTTCCCCGGCGCTGTGCGGGGTGGAGTTGAGCAGCCCGAAGACGGCGTGGGTCGCGGCGCGCAGTTCGGCCTGGGAGCGGCCCGGGTAGAGCTCGCTCAGCACGGTGACCCACTCCTCGACGTACAGTCTCTGCAGCCTGCGGATCCGTCGCCGGGCGGGCTCCGGTACGTTGTCCAGCTCCCTGTCGTGCACCGTGATCAGCGCCGGGTGGTTCAGCGCGAATTCGATCTGGCAGCCGAGCAGGGCGTTCAGGGCCTGCTCGGCGCCGGCCGCCTCGGTCACGCGGCGGGTGCCCGAGGCGTGCAGGCGCTCGCTGACGTCCAGCAGCATCTCGGAGAGCAGGGCCTCCTTGCCGCTGAAATGCCGGTAGAGGGCCGGGCCCGAGGTGCCGACCGCGCCGCCGATGTCCTCGATCGAGACACCGTGGAAGCCGCGCGCCGCGAACAGTTTCGCCGCGGCGTCCAGGATCTCGGCGCGCCGCGAACCGCGATTGCGGGTAGCGGGCTGGGCAGTCATCACCTTCCGTATGGTAGACGGTAACGTTAATAATGACTAACATCTGCGGTGAGTTAGTGATCGTTAACCCAGCGGCGACGGAGCCGGACAGGAGGGCCCGCATGAGTGGCTGGCCGGTGCTGCGAAGCACCTGCGACCCGGGTGGCGAGGGTTTCAAGCGCAACGCCGAGGTCAACGAGCGGCTGGTCGCCGACCTCGGGGAACGCGTCGCGGCCGCGAGGCTGGGAGGTCCGGAGAAGTCACGCGCCAGGCACGTCTCCCGGGGCAAGCTGCTGCCCCGCGACCGCGTCGACTCCCTCCTCGACCCCGGCTCGCGCTTCCTGGAGCTCTCCCAGCTGGCCGCGGGAGGGATGTACGGGGACGAGGCGCCCGCCGCCGGGATCATCACCGGGGTGGGCCGCGTCTCCGGCCGCGAGTGCGTGATCGTCGCCAACGACGCCACCGTCAAGGGCGGCACCTACTACCCGATCACCGTCAAGAAACACTTGCGGGCCCAGGAGGTCGCCCTCCACAACAACCTGCCCTGTGTCTACCTCGTCGACTCCGGGGGCGCGTTCCTGCCCAAGCAGGACGAGGTCTTCCCGGACCGCGAGCACTTCGGCCGGATCTTCTACAACCAGGCCACCATGTCGGCGCGCGGCATCCCGCAGATCGCCGCGGTCCTCGGCTCCTGCACGGCGGGCGGCGCCTACGTCCCGGCGATGAGCGACGAGGCGGTGATCGTCCGCAACCAGGGCACGATCTTCCTCGGTGGCCCGCCGCTGGTGAAGGCGGCCACCGGTGAGGAGGTCAGCGCCGAGGACCTGGGCGGCGGCGACCTGCACGCCCGGGTCAGTGGCGTCACCGACCACCTGGCCGACGACGACCGCCACGCGCTGAGGATCGTCCGGGACATCGTCTCCACCCTCGCGCCGCGCACGCCCTCCCCGTGGGAGCGCCTGCCGTCGGAGGAGCCGGTCTGCGACCCCCGCGACCTGTACGGCATCGTCCCCGCCGACACCCGCACCCCGTACGACGTGCGTGAGATCATCGCCCGCATCGTCGACGGCAGCAGGTTCGGCGAGTTCAAGGCCGAGTACGGCAGCACGCTCGTCACCGGGTTCGCCCGCATCCACGGCCACCCCGTCGGGATCATCGCCAACAACGGCATCCTGTTCGGCGAGTCGGCGCTCAAGGGCGCCCACTTCATCGAACTGTGCGACCGGCGCAACACCCCGCTGGTCTTCCTGCAGAACATCAGCGGGTTCATGGTCGGCCGGGCCTACGAGGCGGGCGGCATCGCCAAGCACGGCGCGAAGATGGTCACCGCCGTCGCCTGCGCCCGGGTGCCCAAGTTCACCGTGGTCGTCGGCGGCTCGTTCGGGGCCGGCAACTACGCGATGGCCGGGCGCGCCTACTCGCCCCGGTTCCTGTGGATGTGGCCCGGAGCCCGGATCTCGGTGATGGGCGGCGAGCAGGCCGCCAACGTCCTGTCCACGGTCGGCAACGCCGACCCCGACGCCATCCGCGGGCAGTACGAGGAGCAGGGCAACCCCTACTACTCCACGGCCCGCCTCTGGGACGACGGGGTCATCGATCCCCTCGACACCCGAACCGTCCTGGGCCTGGCCCTGTCAGCCTCGGCCAATGCCCCCCTCGACCCTGTCGGCTACGGCGTCTTCCGGATGTGACCGCACCCATGACCCACCCATCAGCACCCCGCCGGATGTTCGACACCGTCCTCGTCGCCAACCGCGGCGAGATCGCCCTGCGGATCACCCGCACGCTCAGCAGGCTGGGCATCCGTTCCGTGGCCGTGCACAGCGACGCCGACGCCGGGGCGCGGCACGTCCGCGAGGCCGATGTCGCGGTACGCCTCGCCGGCGGCTACCTCGACGTCGACGGCATCCTCGCCGCCGCGGCGGCGACCGGAGCCCAGGCCGTGCACCCCGGTTACGGCTTCCTCGCCGAGAACGCCGCCTTCGCCCGGCGCTGTGCCGAGGCCGGGCTCGTCTTCGTCGGCCCGCCGCCGGAGGCCGTCGAGGCCATGGGCGACAAGATCCGTGCCAAGGCCACCGTCTCCGCGGCCGGCGTCCCCGTCGTTCCCGGCGGAGCCGAACCGGGCGACGACCTGGCCGAGGCCGCCGAGCGGATCGGCTTCCCCGCGCTGATCAAGCCCTCGGCGGGCGGCGGGGGCAAGGGCATGGTGCTCGTGCGCTCCGCGGCGGAGCTGCCGGAGGCGCTGGCGTCCGCCCGCCGTACGGCCGCCGCCGCGTTCGGTGACGCGACCCTGCTGATCGAGCGGTTCGTGGAGAACCCCCGGCACATCGAGATCCAGGTGATGGCCGACGCCCACGGCGGCGTCATCCACCTGGGCGAGCGCGAGTGCAGCCTGCAGCGCCGCCACCAGAAGATCGTCGAGGAGGCGCCCTCCCCGCTTCTCGACGCCGCGACCAGGGCCGCGATGGGCGCCGCGGCGGTCGAGGCCGCCAGGTCCGTCGGCTACACCGGCGCCGGCACCGTGGAGTTCATCGTCCAGGGCGCAACCGGCGACTACTACTTCATGGAGATGAACACCCGCCTGCAGGTGGAGCACCCCGTCACCGAGCTGGTCACCGGCCTGGACCTGGTCGAGCTCCAGCTCAGGGTCGCCGCCGGCGAGCCCCTCCCGCTCACCCAGGAGCAGGTGCGGCTCGACGGTCACGCCGTCGAGGCCCGGGTCTACGCGGAAGATCCCTTCCGGGGCTTCCTGCCTACCGGAGGCCGGGTCCTCGCACTGCGCGAGCCGCCCGGCGTGCGGGTCGACTCCGGCCTGCTGGCCGGGGGCGTGGTCGGCAGCGACTACGACCCGATGCTGTCGAAGGTCATCGCCTGGGGACCGGACCGGGTGAGCGCCCTGCGGCGGCTCGACGGGGCGCTCGCGGCCACCGCCGTGCTCGGGGTGCCCACCAACATCTCCTTCCTGCGCGCCCTGGTCGGCCATCCCGCGGTGGTCGCGGGAGACCTCGACACCGGCCTCGTCGAGCGCCACCTCGACGAGCTGGTCTCCCGTGCGGGCGTCCCCGACGACGTGCTGACCGCCGCGGCCCTGGTCCTGCACCGCGAGCACGTCCCCGCGGGACACGCCGACCCGTGGGACGTCCCCGACGGCTGGCGGCTGGGCGAGGCGGCGTGGACCGTCTACCGGCTGGAGAGCCGCGACGGGGTCCACGAGCTCAGGGTGCGCGGCCTGCCCGCCTCCGGCGCCGAGGTCCTGCTCTCCGGCGTCCCCTCCGGTGACGGCGACGGCGCAGGGGCCGGCGCCGAGACGGTACGGGCACTGCTGGCCGACGAGGGCGACGACCTGCTCGTCACCCTGGGCGAGACCGCGAGGCGCTACGCCGTCGCCAGGGACGGCGACACGGTGTGGCTCGGCCGCGACGGCGACGCCTGGGCGTTCACCCACCGGCACCTGGGTGATCCCGGCGACCGGGCGGGCACGGGCGGTCCGGGGGACGGCCTGGTCCGCAGCCCGATGCCGGGCACCGTTCTGCTGGTGAAGGTGGCCGCCGGTGACCGGGTCACCGAGGGGCAGCCGCTGCTCATCGTGGAGGCGATGAAGATGGAGCACACCGTGACCGCGCCGATCGACGGGGTCGTCGCCGAGCTGCGGGTCCGGACGGGCCAGGCGGTCGGCATGGACGCCGTGCTGGCCGTGGTCGGTGGACAGGAGCGGTGATGCACGCCGTACCGGGACGTCGGAGGGGCGAGGGGGCATGATGCGCGAGCCGCAGCGGATCGGGGCGGAGGGACTGCCCGAGCGGGTCACGATCTACGAGGTCGGGCCGCGCGACGGGCTGCAGAACGAGGCGGCGGTGGTCCCCGCCCGGGTCAAGGCCGAGTTCATCGCCCGGCTGGCCGCCGCGGGACACCGGGTGATCGAGGCCACCAGCTTCGTGCACCCCAAGTGGGTGCCGCAGCTCGCCGACGCCTCGGAGTTGCTGACGGCCATGGAGCGGGTCCCCGGTGTGCGCTACCCGGTGCTCGTGCCCAACGAGCGCGGCCTGGACCGCGCGCTCGAACACGGCGTCGAGGAGATCGCGGTCTTCGCGAGCGCCACCGAGACGTTCGCGGGCCGGAACCTCAACCGGACGCTGGAGTCGCAGTTCGACATGTTCGAGCCGGTGGTCGCACGGGCGCTGGCGCACGGGCTGAAGGTCAGGGCGTACGTGTCGATGTGCTTCGGCGACCCCTGGGAGGGCCCGACGCCGATCGCCCAGGTCGTCTCCGTCGGGCGCAGGCTGCTCGACCTGGGCTGCTTCGAGCTGTCGCTCGGTGACACCATCGGGGTCGGCACCGCCGGTCACGTCGCCGCGCTGATCGAGGCCTTCGGCGACCCCTCCCGGCTCGCGGTCCACTTCCACGACACCTACGGCCAGGCGCTGGCCAACACCCTCACCGCGCTGCGGGAGGGGGTGACCGTGGTCGACGCCTCCACCGGAGGCATCGGCGGCTGCCCGTACGCCGAGAGCGCCACCGGCAATCTCGCCACCGAGGACCTGGTCTGGATGCTGCACGGTCTCGGCGTCGAGACCGGCCTTGATCTTCCGTCGCTGGTGGAGACCAGCACCTGGCTGGCCGGCAGGCTCGGCCGCCCCAGCCCGTCGCGGGTCGTCCAGGCCCTGGCCGGGAGCCCGTCCCGCACCCCCGTGGAGAAGGAGTGACCATGCCCAAGCTGACCGACGAGTACGAGGAACTACGCAAGACCGTCGAGGCGTTCGCCCGCGACGTGGTGGCCCCGGTGATCGGCGACCTCTACGAGCGCGAGGAGTTCCCCTACGACATCGTGCGGCAGATGGGCGCGATGGGCCTGTTCGGGCTGCCGATCTCCGAGGAGTACGGCGGTATGGGCGGCGACTACTTCGCGCTCTGCCTGGCCCTGGAGGAACTGGCCAGGGTCGACTCCAGCGTGTCGATCACCGTCGAGGCCGCGGTGTCGCTGGGCGCCATGCCGATCTACCGGTTCGGCACGGCCGAGCAGCGCGCCGAGTGGCTGCCCAGGCTGACGTCGGGCGAGATGCTGGGCGCCTTCGGTCTCACCGAGCCGGGCGGCGGCTCCGACGTGCCGGGCGGCATGCGTACCACGGCGGTGCTGGACGGCGACGAGTGGGTGATCAACGGCACGAAGGCGTTCATCACCAACTCGGGCACCGACATCACCGGCGTCATCGGGGTGGCCGCGATCACCGGTGAGCGGGCCGACGGGAAGAAGGAGATCTCCACGATCCTGGTGCCGGCGGGCACCCCGGGCCTCACCGTCGCCAGGAAGTACTCCAAGGTGGGCTGGAACTGCTCCGACACCCGCGGGCTCTCCTTCGACGACTGCAGGGTCCCGGCGCGGAACCTGCTCGGCGAGCGTGGGCGCGGCTACGCGCAGTTCCTGCAGACCCTCGACGAGGGCCGCATCGCCATCGCCGCCCTCTCCACCGGGCTGGCCCAGGGCTGCGTGGACGAGTCGCTGCGCTACGTCCGCGAGCGCCGGGCGTTCGGCCACCCCATCGGCCACTACCAGGCCATCCAGTTCAAGATCGCTGATATGGAGGTGCGCACCCACACCGCCCGCCTGGCCTACCACCACGCCGCGGAGAAGATGCTCGCGGGGGAGCCGTTCAAGAAGGAGGCGGCCATCGCCAAGCTCGTCGCCGGCGACGCCGCCATGGACAACGCCCGCGACGCCACCCAGATCTTCGGCGGCTACGGGTTCATGAACGAATACCCGGTCGGCCGCTTCTACCGCGACGCCAAGATCCTGGAGATCGGCGAGGGCACCAGCGAGGTCCAGCGCATGCTGATCGCCCGGGAGCTGGGACTCGGCGACCTCTGAGTGCTGGAAGGCGGCGGGCCCGGTCGCGGGTGAGGGGACCGGGCCCGCTTCGACGAAGCCGGACGGGTTGACGATCGCCCAGGACCGAGGCGACTCAGTCCACACGGGTGAAGGTGATGTCGAGCTCCGCCACCACGCGCTCGCCCACCTCGGCCCAGCAGCGGAAGTCATGGTCAGCGCCCTCGCGGGTACGGCGGTGCGCGCTGAACCTCACCGTTTGCCCCGCGTAGGCGAGGCTATGCGCTACCAGGCGTACGCCCTTCGTCACGCAGCGAGCCGATGGCGCACCCTCCAGCCGGCGCAGCAGTGCGGTGGCCACTCGCGTCATGCCACCGGCGACAACGGCCACCGGCATCGCCGGGTGCAGGGCGAAGTGGCCCTTGCACATGTCCGCTGTCACCGGGCCCAGTGCGGCACTGAGGCATTCGCCGTCCGGGTGCCAGTCACGCAGTGCCAGGGGCTTGCCGTACGGGTTCTGCCGCAGCTCGGCCCACTCCTCGGGCGCGCGCCGGACTCCGTCGTCGAGGCGCGGCTCGCGACGCATGTCCACACGCGCCTTGGCGAACAGACGCGTGAAGGTGGCGGCCGGCAGCACGTCGTAGTCCACATCCAAGCGCATCAGTGGAGTGCCGTCGGGCGAGGACAGCAGCGTGTGTGCTTTGGCGGTGCGCTCGCCGGTGTGCTCCGCCTGCGCCGAGCCCCGGAGCAACTCCGAGGCGCGCGCCTGCGGCTCCGGGTTCAGCCACTGTCCGCGGGCGCCCGTTGCCAGGTAGAAGTGCTGGCCCTCCCGAGGCGCCACCACGGCCGCGGCGCATGAGCCAAGAATCGCCAGGTGGCGGCCCGCTTCGGCAATGCCGATGCAGCCGGCCTCCATGTCTGGGTCCTGTTGCACGGGCACCCCGGCCGCCACCTCGCCCTGCCCTATCACCGTGACGTCCTTGAGGGCGAAGTAGGGGTCTCTCACGCAGATGCGTGAGTAGAGCTCGGATGCCGTCAGTACCGTATGCGGCTCCAGCACGGGCAGGCCCCGGGCAGGCCCAGGGGTCACAGAGAAGGCGGCAGGAGCGGCGGGCGTATCGGATAGGGAAGCCGACCTCGTTTCGGAATGCCGCGCCGAAGAGCCTTGATCGGTAACTTCCGTATTC
The DNA here is from genome assembly GCF_042665875.1 of Streptosporangium amethystogenes subsp. fukuiense. Lineage (NCBI taxonomy): Bacteria > Bacillati > Actinomycetota > Actinomycetes > Streptosporangiales > Streptosporangiaceae > Streptosporangium > Streptosporangium amethystogenes. The sequence goes on from NZ_JBHTEE010000001.1 coordinate 803,076, forward strand.
CCTGACATTGGAAACCTCCGCTTTTTATCAAATTCGGAAAAATATGCAACTCTACGCGATTTCCGGCCGACGTCGTTTCTGAATCGACGCAGAACTGAAGTGACTTTTCGCGTCTTGGTGGATTCCGCGGTCGACCGGTTGCTCGACATCGTTGGGCTCGGCTGCGCGGAGCGATAGGAGATGTCTCCGACCTGGTGAAACACCAGGCAGGTCGAGAGCGCGCCCAACGGATCGTCGCGGAGCGTTATGAGGTGAGGGCGGTTTCCGGACTCCGGTCAGGCCCTGGAACGGCCTGACCGGAGTGCGCTCGCCGGCATGTCCGTCAAGCGGGGTTCGTTCCTGAAGAAGACGGGCGGTTGCCGCCGGTGTTCCTTCATCGGGTGTAGTGGCCGGTTGTCCCCGCGGTCGTCTACCACGGGTGGGTGTCGGGGCACTTGAGGAACAGGTTGGTGCCGGTCCGTGGTTCTAGGATCTTGCCGGTCCTGATGGTGACGACCGGCGGCCGAGGCCGGGAGCGCCGGGACAAGGAGCCCACCGGCCGGGGCGGCGGCGACCGCCACACCGATGATTCCGCGTGTTCTCATGACTTTCTCCTTCACTTCCTTGCCCGAGGGCGGGGAAAGTCGTGCCGGAACAGCGTGAGCGGGCGAGACCGCAGTTTTCCGCGCCGTCGTATCCGGTCACCATGATTTCTCCCTCAGGAGATCTCCCGGAGAAGTCTTCTCACACGATCTTGGGTGCGACTTAAACTTTACTTGGACACCGGTCCGAACAGGTCGGTGCGTCGTCGACCGCCCGGCGGGAGCGGTGCGGAATACCGGAGGATGAGCGGGCGAAGGCGAGGGTGGCGTCCGCGGGCCTGCCTGCCTCCGCGAGGAGGGCGGGCGCTCACGACTTCTCCGTGGTGTCGGGCAGTCCTTCCAGCTCGCGTACCCGCTCGATCATCTCGGTGATGGCGTTCAGGCTCCTGGGGGAGAGACCGGCCGCGCGCAGCGCGAGCTGCCGGACGTGCGTGTCCCGGATGGCGGTCAGCAGCGCGAGTTCGGCGTCGATCCGCTCGGCCGCCGTGTCGTCGAAGAAGTAGGCCGGAGGGACGCCGAAGAATCCCGCCAGGGCTTCGAGGTGTCGTTTGGTCGGGTTGTCGCGGATGCCTTTTCGCAGCTGCCAGATGTAGGTGGCCGATATGGTCGGGCCGCCGGCCGCGCGAAGCGCCTCGGCGACCTCCTCGAAGCTGTACTCGCCGCCGTCGCGCGGGTGGACCGTGTGGAAGAGATGATTCAGCTTCGCCGCGAGGGTCCGCCGGGTGTCCGGCGAGTCGGCCGGCGAGGTGTCTGGCATGTGTCCTTCCCGCGCGGACCGGCCTGGGCAGGCTCGGGTCGCAGCTCGAAGGATACCAGGGCGTCAACTGGGATGGATAGCGGTGTGTATATGGGCCAACAACAGTTTGTTGTTCCGGAGGATCGGTCGCCGAGAGGTCCGCCGGGCGAACATCAGATGAAATATCTTGATTTTTCGCAGGGGGCCGTCACCTGTCGTCATCCGTCAGCGGCCGGCCGTGATGCAGCGTCTCCGCGTAGGAGAACACGTACCCCCTGCCCACCTCGACGGGGGCCAGGCCGGCCAGGTCGGCGTCCGGCACGTCGAGGAGGCGCAGGTCGGCCGATCCCGCCCAGATGTCGGAGAACTCGATGTCGGTGACCTCCGAGACGACGAGCCGGTTCAGCGGCGCCTCCGACGGCACCCAGGAGGGGAACAGCCGGGTGTGCACCAGCGGGACCGTGTGCAGAGGCGGCGGCCGGTCGATCCGGCCGTCCAGCGTGACGGTCGCCTCGGCGGTACGCCGTCCGTCCACGGACAGGACCCCGCCGAACCGTCCCCCGCCGGCCAGCCGGGGACCCGCGCGGCCGACCGCCACCGGCCGGATCTGGTGCACGGTGCCGAACTGCTTGGGCATGCCCTGGATCCAGCCGCGCATCAGCGGGACCGGACTGTCCACCCAGGCGTACGGGCATCGCGCGAGATGCCGCCCCCGGTACCGGCAGGAGATCAGGATCAGGAACTCGGCGAACCGGCATCGCGCCGGGTCGGCCAGTTCGGCTCCGGACTCCGAGCACCACTGCCACTCGGCGAAGATCGCGGCGGCCTCGCCGGGGTCGGGTCCCGGTTCCAGTTCGGGCGGCAGGAACCGTGCGGCCGCGGCCGGGTCCACGCGATAGTCGACCATGATGACGTCGCCGGAGAAGTGCCAGGGCGGCGGGGTGACCATCGCCGAGCCCCCGGAGGGGGAGAGCGGCAGGGTGTAGCCGTGCGGACCCGCCATCGGAGTGGCAGGGGTGGTCGTCTCGATCGATCGCATGCGTCAGGTCCGATCCGTGTGCGCCGGTAACGCGTTCCAGGCCGCGGCCAGCCGCCGGGCGGCGAGGGCCAGCCGTGAGGGGGAGTTGAAGCTGTAGGCCAGCCGGACGGCCGGCCGTGCCGTGCCGCCGAAGCGGGAGCCCGCGGCCACCTCGACCCCGGCACCGCTCGCCGCGCCGAGCAGGTCGGGCTCGCGCCGCCGGTGGCGGGCACGGAGCCAGACGAAGAAGCCGCCGTCCGGCCGGTCGAGCTCGAAACCGTCGTTCAGCTCGGCCAGCAGGGTGTCCACGAGCGTGTCACGCCTCTGCCGCAGCCGGGCTCGCAGCCAGTCCAGGTGACGGTCGTAGTCGCCGGCGCGCACCAGGGCGGCCACCGCGAGCGCGGCGGTGTGGTTCAGGCAGCCGCCGCTGCGGAACAGCCCGTGACCGGCGAGCCGGTCGACGGTCTCGGTCCCGGCGAGCAGCCAGCCCAGGCGCAGCCCGGGGGCGAGCGTCTTGGAGAAGGTGCGCAGCCGGATCACCCCGTGGTAGCCCGCGAGCCCCGCCATGGAGGGGGGAGCGGGAGCCTCGCCGAGATTCAGCTCGGCGTAGGCGTCGTCCTCCACGACCGGAGTCCCGTGGCCGGAGGCGACGGACAGCAGCTCATGTCGCCGCGCGACGGGGACGACCCGGCCGGTGGGGTTGTGGAAGGTGGGGTTCAGGTAGACGAACGCCGCCCGTTCCCCGGCCAGGGCCTCGCGCAACGCCTCCGGATCCATGCCCGCCGAGTCCGAGCGCACCTCGCGCAGCCGCATCCCGCAGTCGGTGAGGATCAGACGTCCCAGGTCGTAGCAGGTCTCCTCGACGAGGACCACATCCCCCGGCTCCGCCAGGGTGGTGGCGAGCAGCTGAAGGGCCTGCGAGATGCCCGCGGTGACCAGCACGTTTCCTGGCTCGCAGGCGATGCCGTCCGCCTGGGCGGTCCGTTCCGCCAGTGCGGCGCGGAGGTCGAGCGCGCCGCGGTCGTCGCCGTAGCCGAGCGCGGCCGAGCCGTACTCCTCCAGTGCCCGCGCGTAGGCGGCTCCCAGCAGGTCGACCGGGAGCAGGCCGGGTTCGAGGTAGCCCGGCCCCAGGTCGAACACGCCGGGAGGGGGGAGCGACTGCACGACCCCCGCCCGCCAGGAGCGCACGTGCGACAGGGGTCCCGCGCTCTCCGCCGGAGTCACCGGGGCCGCGCCCGCGTCGGTTCTCAACGTGCGAGCAGTACGGAGCGCAGCGCCCGGGTCGCCTCCCCGAGGGGAGCGGCGGACCTGGCCAGGGCGATCCTGAGGGTGCTGTTCCCCTCGGGCGGGTTCGCCCAGTGGAACTTCTGGCAGGGCAGTACGTACACGTTGTGGTCCCGCAGGCTGGACCACACCTCCAGCGCCGACCGCGCGCCGACGTGCACCCGTTCCACGCTGGCCCTGCTGTGCGGATCGGGGAAGTGGATCCCCGGCACCCCGGCCAGCCCTTCCCGTACCACGGCGCGGTTCTCCGCCACGAAGCGGTGCAGGTCGGCGAGGCCGCCGTCCGCGGCGTCCTCGGAGAACCGCTGGACCAGCGCGAGCACCATCGGGGACACGCCCAGCAGGATGTCGGAGTAGATCTTGGCCACCGGAAGGCCGAGGTCGGCCGCGGTCACCAGCCAGCCGACCTTGAGGTCGAGCGTCGGCCACAGCTTGCCGGTGTCCTCGATGACGACCCAGCGGCACCCGCTGTCCCGCAGCACCCGGTAGTGGTCGTAGTGGCCGGCGGGGTCGAACCCGCGGAACGACGTGTCCAGCGCCAGGACCAGGTCGCGCTCCGCGCACTGACCGGCGAGCCTGCTCAGGCCCTCCTCGGACAGCACCCGGCCGGTCGGGTTGTTCGGTGTGGTGACGAAGACGCAGCCCACCGAGCCCAGGACGTCGTCGAGGTCGTCCTCCCCCAGCCGTTCCTCGGCCACCGGCACCAGGTCCAGCCCGACACCGCGGAGGATGTCCGGGATGTTGTCGAAAGTGGGGTGGATCAGCGCGACCGAGCTCATCGCGCCGGCCAGGGAGCGGGCGAGGATCTCCATGGCCACGGAGGAGGAGTAGCAGGCCAGCACACGGCCGTCGTCGCCCGGGTAGCTGTGCTGGCCGAGTAGCCCGAAGTACGCGCGATGGGCTTCCCGCTCCACCTCCTCGACCGGGAGTTCGGCGGCTTTGAGGAACAGGTTCGGCAGGTCGTCGATGATCCGGGCCTGCCCCGCGGTGAGCTCCTGGCGGGCGTGCGCGTCGGCGATGTTCAGCGGGCTGTTCAGGGCCAGATACTCGAACTGGGTGAGATTACCGACATCCGGCCCTGGACCGGCGGGCACCGTTCGGGTTTCCTGCATTCCGTTCACCTCGCATGGGTGGTTCGGGAGTGTGGGGCGGCCGGGGACATCTGTTTTCCGGCACTCGAAAAATCCCTGTCGAATCCGGGATGACCGTTCGTGGACCACCGGTCGACCGGCTCCGCGGAATGCGGGTATCGATCACACAAAACGACAGGGGCGTTGAGGGAAAAATAATGCATGAAAAGAATGTTCGCAAGCACCTGGTCGCTCAATACGCGAGCTGCATATTTTCCCGAGGATTCAATGTCGTTGCCCGTCCGCGATGCCCCCGTCATGCTGTCACCAGCGGCTGTACTGTCGGCAGGATGATTCAGTGTGGAGCGCCTATTTTACGGATGAGAATGTCCGGCATGCCGTGGCGGGTCGTGGATCGAGAATGAGAGGTGCCCTTAAATGTCGACCGTTACCGCCATTCCAGAACCGGCCGCGGAAAAAAACGGGGCGGCGCTGTCGCCGCTCCGCCGGGGACCCCTCGCGGCTGTCTCCGGCGGAGCGGCCGCCGTGTTCCTGCTGCTTTCCGGAGGGCAGGGGTACTACGTCGACGAACTCTACTTCCGGGTGGCCGCGGGGCATCTCGACTGGGGATACGTGGACCAGCCGCCCCTGATCCCGCTGCTGGCCCGGGTGCAGATGGCGCTGTTCGGCGACAACCTGGTGGCGATCCGCGTCGTGCCGGCGCTGCTGGCCGGGGTGGCCGTGCTGGTCGCCGGGTTCATCGCCCGCGAACTCGGCGGGGGCGGCCGGGCACAGGTGCTCGCGGCGTGCGCGACGGCCGGCTCGCTGGCGTCGTTCGCCGCCGGGCACGTACTCCACCCCACCGCCGTGGACCACCTCGTCTGGGTGACCGCGTGCTGGCTGGTGATCCGTGTCATCCGTACCGGCGAGAAGAGGCTCTGGCCGGTCGCCGGCGCGGTGGTCGGGATCGGGCTGCTCGCGAAGTACCTCGTGGTGCTGCTGGTGATCTGCCTCGCGGCGGGACTGCTGGTCACCGGGCCCAGACGGGTGCTGCGCAGCGGGTATCTCCTGGCCGGCGCCGGGGTCGCCGCGCTGGTCGCCGCGCCCGGCCTGGTCTGGCAGGCGCTGAACGGCTGGCCCCAGTTCGCGGTGGCCGGGAGCCTGTCCGAGCCGTTCGGGGTCGGAAGCGTGATCAACTTCTTCGTGGGACAGATACTGATGATCGGCCCGTTCCTCACCCCGGTGTGGGTCGTGGGACTGCTGGCCCTGCTGCGCCGGCCCGAATGGCGCGCCTACCGCTCGCTCGCCGTGGCCTATCCGGTCATGGTGGTGATCCTGCTCCTGGCCGGTGGCGCCCCCCGGTACACCGAGGGCCTGCTGACCGTGCTGCTGGTGGCGGGATGTGTCAGGGCCGCGACCTGGGCGGCGACGATCCCGCGCCGGATCTGGGTCGGGCTGGCGGTGGCGGGGAACACGCTGCTGGCGATGGTGATGGTGATGCCGGTCCTTCCCGCCGCCGTGTACGCCCGTGATCCCGTGCTGGCGGCACTGGGTGAGGAGCAGTTCGGCCAGACGGGCTGGCAGGGCCTGGCGGGACAGGTGGCCGCGGTCTACCGGTCGCTGCCGGAGGCCGACCGGGCACGGGCCGTCGTCTACGGCCACAACTACGGCGAGGCGGGTGCCGTCGCGCTGTACGGCCCCGGTTACGGACTGCCGCGGGAGTACAGCGGCAACAATTCCTATGCTGATTTCGGTCGTCCGGCGGACGATAAAACGGTTGTCATAGCGGTCGGTGTGGACCGTGCCTCGTTCTCCAGGCTGTTCGGCCGGTGCGAGCTCGGCGGCACGCTCGATTTCGAGTTTCCCCATTTCGAGCAGGGGAAGGAGATCCTGGTGTGCCGCGACCCCCGTGAACCGTGGTCGCGGATATGGCCTGAACTGCGCTGGCTCGGTACATTCTGAGATCACGACCCGATTTCCGGCCTGCTAGGCTCGGCCGGGATATGACATGGAGACCTCACGGGGGTGGGTCAGTCGATGAAGACGTCGGTCCGCGGGCTCGAAGAGCCCGCGGACGTCACCGTTCTGGAATTCTGACCGTGGTTCTCCGGGGGCGGAAATCATCCCCAGGGTGGCGCGGCCGGTCCGTTCTCGTCCTTTTTCGAGAATCACGATGATCCGTCCGGGGGCGAGTTTCAGGCGGCTGCGCCGCAGATGCGACGAGATACTGGGCGAACTCCCGCTGCCCATGCCGTTCGACGCCGGAAAGCTGTGCGACACGGTGGCCCGAAGGCGCAGCCGCACCATCCGGCTGGAGCCCATGAGGAGCCGGCGCGGTGTGATGGGGCTGTGGGTGGCCGTCGACGGCGCCGATCTGATCTTCTACGAGCAGGTGACCACGCCACCGCACCAGGAACACATCATTCTCCACGAGCTGAGCCATCTGCTCTGCGGGCACGACGTGACCGACCTGTCGGCCGCCGAGCAGGTGCGGCTGCTCATGCCCAGTCTGGACTCCGGGATGGTGCACAGGGTCCTGAGCCGCGACTCCTACTCGGTCGTCGAGGAACGGGAGGCGGAGTTGCTCGCCTCGCTCATCATGCGGCGATCCAGACGAATGCTCCCCCCGACCGGCGACGTCTCCGCCGGGATCGGGCAGAAGCTGATCGTCGCCGGCCTGGTCGCGGCCCTGGCACACCACGTCAACAAGGCGATGCTGTCGGCCGCGGCCGTCATGGGGGACGACCACGCCTGGCCGCTCGGTCACGCGCTGGACGCCGGGCTTGCCCTGGTCGCGTTGGCATGCGTCCCGCTGGGCGCCACCATGCCGGTGTGGGGGGCGTTCCTGCGGGTGCCCGCCCTGCTGGAGTGGTTCCGTCACTACCGCGTCTACACGGTGCTGCGACCGCTCTGGGAAGATCTGTACCGGGTCAGCCCGCAGATCGCCCTCCTGCGGCCGCCGCACCGGCTGGCCGGCCTGCTGCCACCGCGCGACCTCGGCCTGCGCCTGTACCGGCGGGTCGTCGAGATCCGGGACGGCCGGACGGTCATACGGCATCACCTGGACCCCGCTGTCGCGGCCGCGGCGCGGGAGCGCGCCGCGGCCGCGGGGATCACCGGCCGGGAACTGGACGCCGTCGTGGAGGCGGCGACGCTGTCGGCCGCGTTGCGCGCCCTCTCCGGAGACGAGGCGCCCGCCGGGAAGCCGCCCCGGGACACGGTGCCCGGCGGGGACGACCTGGCGGGCGACGTCGCCTTCCTCTGCGACGTCGCCCGTGCCTACCGCCGTTCGCGACGGGCGTGGCGGTTGTCCCGGCTAGCCGGCGCGCGCCGTCCGCGGCGTCTCAGGTAGGCATGCCGCCGGTCGGCCACGGGCCCTCCGGACGACGGGGGGCGGGCGACCAGGAGGAGTACTCCCTGAGCCCGTAGAGCAGCGGTACCGCCCGAGCCCGCTGCTCCACCCGGAACACCTGGCCGAACACCACGGTGTGGTCGCCCACCTCGACGGCCCGGGTCACCCGGCAGTCCGCGAACGCGTGGGCCTCGTCCACGAGGTGCGGCCCGCCGAAGGAGGGTTCCGCGCGCCACCTGACCCGCTCGAAGCGGTCCGGGGTCCCCGAGGCGAAGAGTTCCGCCGCGTAGCGCGCGCGGTCGTGCAGAAGGTTCACGGTGAAGGTCGACAGCCTCAGCATCGCCTTCAGTGTCGGGCTGAGCCTGCGGACGCACACGAGCAGGGTCGGCGGGTCCAGCGCGACGCTGCACACCGAGGAGCAGGTCATCCCCCATGGCCTGCCGCCGGGCTCGGCGGTCGTCACGATGGCGACCCCGCTGGGGAAGGCGGACATCAGCGACCGGAACCGCGCCGGATCGACCGCCGGCGCCGAGGGGGGCTCGAAGGAGGGCTCGAAAGGGATGTCGAAGGGGGAGAGGCCGACCAGCGGATCCTTCATCGCGGCGCTCCGTGCGCGACCCGCCGCTCGGGGGGCAGGTCGTGCAGGCGCGCGAAGTACTCGTACTGGCTGGGCAGCCTGCCGACCAGTTCACGGGACTGGTCGCGGACGATCCGCAGTTCCCTGGAGGCCGCGGCGCCGTCGAACAGCCTCAGCGCCGGCGGAGCCTGCACGGGCAGGCCGCCCAGCCCCAGGAGCATGGCGGTGTAGGAGTAGGGCTCGAACCCGTGGTAGTGGGGGAAGACCGTCTCGGAGTCGGGCAGCTTGACCTGCCACTGCTCCAGGCGTTCGGCCAGCCCGTCGGGTACCTGGCGGGTCGTGGCGTCCTTCCAGTAGTCGTTGTCGGCTCGCGCCGCGGCGTGGTAGTGCAGCACCAGGAACTCGCGCACGCCGTCCATCACATTGGCGACCTGGCGGTTGTAGGACTGGCGCAGCCGGTCGTCCCAGCGCTCGCTGGGGAAGTGCTTGACGAGCTGTTCGACGGCGTTCTGGATGAAGAAGATGCCGGTGGACTCCAGCGGCTCGACGAACCCGCTCGACAGTCCGATGGCGACGCAGTTGTTCACCCAGGAGCTCTCGCTCCGGCCGATCCGCATGCGGATGTGGTTGGCCTCGAGGTCGTCCGCGGCCGGGCCGACGAACTCGCGGAGGGTCCGCTCCGCCTCGTCGGGCGTGCAGTAGTCACTGGCGTAGACGTAGCCGGTGCCGACGCGGCCGAAGAGCGGGATCGTCCAGATCCACCCCGCCTCCTGAGCCGTGGCCGTGGTGCAGGGGCGGATGCCCCGCTCGGCCATGTTCACCGGCACCCGCAGCGCCACGGCCCGGTCGTTGGGCAGGGTGTCCTGGTAGGACATGAAGGGCACCGAGAGTGCCTTGTTCAGCAGCATCCCGCGAAAGCCGGTGCAGTCGATGAACAGGTCGCCTGCCAGCGCGCCGTGCTCCTTGGTGACGACGTCGCTGATCCAGCCGCGCTCGTCGAGGTTCACGCTCACCACGTCGTCGAGCACGTGACGGACGCCGCGGTCGGTGCCGTACCTCGTGAGATACCTCGCCAGCAGCGCGGCGTCGAAGTGGTAGGCGTAGGGGAACTGAGTGTCCTGCTCGGTCAGCGTGGTGCGGTAGCCGCGCTCCGCGCCACCCTCGGTGAAGTCCTGCTCGAACAGTGCTCCGGAGAGATAACGGGGAGACCGGTTCGCGTCGCAGAGCGAGGCGATGACGAAGCAGTCCTTGTCGAACCGGCCGCTGGGGCGCTCGTTCAGCCACCAGTCGGTGAGCGGGAATCCGTTCACGGCGCGCAGGCGCTCGAACGGGTGGTAGAAGTGGTGGCCCTGGGAGCGCCAGTTCTCGAACCGGATCGCCAGCTTGTAGGTGGCCTGGCACTCCGGCATCCACTCGCGCTCGTCCAGGCCCAGATAGTTGAAGAAGTGGCGGATCGTGCTGAAGGTCGCCTCTCCGACCCCGATGGTGGGCACGTTCTTCGACTCGACCAGTGTCACGTCGATCCGGTCGCCGAAAGCCGCCCGCAGGTACGAGGCGGTCATCCAGCCCGACGTGCCACCTCCGACGATAACTACGCTTTTGACCATTCTGAACCCTTATCCCTGCGCGTGAGAACGGAACACCGGGTGAACGCCGGGTGATGTGAAAGGCGCGGCTCGGCGTGTCATCCACCCCGGCATTGTTGAAAGCCTGTACCAAAAGTGCGGTCCGGCTCCACATCATTGACTTGATAGCTAAACAGGGCGGTCAGGCGCGCTTTCGGTACGCTGAGTAATGGGCCGGTCGCCGATTCGAGGGAGATGTTTTCCCGGCTGTCCGGCTGTCGAGAACCGGTGCCGCCATGCTCCCAGTGATCGAGGGGTTCAGAGATCGTCGCAGCTCAGCGGCTGTTTTGAAGGTAAGCACATCAACTGGCATGTATGAGATTTGGCGCTTTCGGCAATGAGAGTTGACTTCCACTCGGCGTCGGAGTTAGGTTGATCTTATTGACAGAGCCAATGGGAGAGTGGTGAGAATATCACTCTCGGTTTCCTGGGGGATCCTCGCGGACGGCCCTGGGCATTGCCCGGCGCCCGCCGAGATCGAATAGTCTGCGCGCAGGGCGGGCCGTCATTTGCCGGAGCCTCCGCGGAGAGGCGTGACCTGCTTTTCAACAACACAGAACAGCCAATCTTTCTACAACGCTGGGGGCCGCGGTGTTGAGGATTCATTTCACGGTTGAGGACCTGGCACGCCTGCGCATGGTCGCGAGCCTCGGGCCGGTGGCCGAGAGCGTGTTCGCGCTGGACATCTTCGGTCGCAACGGAGGAGCCGCCCTGAACGGGTGGCGAAAGCATGTGCGTGATCGGCTGGGCGAGGGCGTCGGCAGCGTGGAACAGCTGGTACGTGAACGCCGGGCGCCGACGGAACTGCTGGAACTGGTCGAGCGCTCTCCCGGGCGAGCCGAGACGCGCTCCGCGTCCGACGAGTGGGCCGGCCGGCGGGTGAGCGCCACCGTGCTGGGGTTCTGTCAGGTGGCGGTGCTGCCGTACTGGAGCAGGGTGCGAGGTCACCTGGAGTCCGAGCGCGAGGCGTACGGCCGGATAACGATCAGCAATGGCGTCGAGTGCCTGCTTGAGACGCTGCACCCCAGGCTGTGCTGGAACCCGCCGGTGCTGGAGATCCCCGACGGCGAGGACCGTGACGTCCACCTGCGCGGGCGCGGCCTGCTGCTGAGCCCCTCGCTGTTCCTGCAGGGCAGGAACTACCTCTTCCTCGACACCGAGCACGAGACGGGGCTGCCCGCCCTGGTGGTCTCGGCGCCGTGCACCCCGGCCTTCCTGGCCGAGCTGGCCGGGGCGCCGGTGCCCGACGACGAGGCGCTCGGCGCCCTGGTCGGGCACACCAGGGCGGCGGCGCTCCAGGCGCTGGCCGAGAGCTGCACCACCGGCGGCCTGTCCGAGCGGCTCGGCATCTCTCTCGCGGGGGCCAGCAAGCACGCCACCGTACTGCGCAAGGCCGGACTGATCACCACTGCCCGCAACCGCAACACGGCACTGCACACCCTCACCTCCCTGGGGGTGGCGCTGCTGCACGGGGAGCTCTTCCTGTCTCCCCAGCGCAACTGACCCCCGCTCCGGCACGCCTGGTGCACGGAGAACCTCCGAAAAAGGAGAGCGCCATGAACTCGAACCCCTTCGAAGATCCGGAAGGCACCTACCTCGTGCTGGTCAACGACGAGGGGCAGCACTCCTTGTGGCCCGCGTTCGTCGAGGTGCCGGCGGGCTGGACGGTGGTCCTGCCCGAGACGGACCGGCAGGCCGCCCTGGACTACATCACGGACAACTGGACCGACATGCGTCCGAGGAGCCTGGCCGAGGCGATGGGGGACCGGCCGTGACCGGCCACGAACTGCCCCTTGTCATCGAGGGCGGGGGTGCCCGGATCTCCGGCCTGGTGAGGTCCGACCGGCAGGAGATCCGCAAGAGCCTCACCGCGCACGGTGCGGTGTTGTTCCGCGATTTCGAGGTCGGCGGCGTCGACGGTTTCGACGAGGTCGTACGCGAGCTGTCGGGGGCGCCGCTGACCTACGCGGAGCGCTCGTCCCCGCGCAGCGTGATCAAGGGCAATGTCTACACCTCGACCGACTACCCCTCGCAGGAGGAGATCTTCCTGCACAACGAGAACTCCTACCAGACGGTATGGCCGATGGTGCTCTACTTCCACTGCCTGCGACCGCCGTCGTCCCAGGGGGCCACGCCCCTGGCCTCCACCCGTGCCGTCCACGACAGGATGGACCCGTCGATCCGCGAGGAGTTCGCGCGGCGAGGGTGGATGGTGGTCCGTAACTACAGCGACGAACTCGGCATGTCGTGGCGCGAGGCGTTCAACACCGACAGCGAGGACGAGGTCACGGACTACTGCCGCGGCAACGGCGTGCGGACGGAATGGCTCGGCGGCGACCGGCTGCGGACCAGGGCGGTCCGCCAGGCCGTGCACCGTCACCCGGTCACCGGCGACCCGGTGTGGTTCAACCACGCGACCTTCTTCCACCTCAGCACCCTTCCCGAAGGGGTGCGGCTGGGGCTGCTGGAGATGTGCGGGGAGGAGAACCTCCCGAGCAACACCTACTACGGCGACGGCGGGACGATCCCCGACGCCGTCGTCGGCCACCTGCGAGACTGCTACCGGTCGGCGTCCGTGCGGTTCGACTACCGTCAGGACGACGTTCTGGTCATCGACAACATGCTGACCTCGCACGGCCGCGAGCCGTTCACCGGGCCGCGGAAGATCGCCGTGGCGATGGCCGAGCCGTCGTCGACGACCTGACCGCCGATTCGGCGGTCGATTCGACGGTGGCCGGCCGTCGCGCCCCTCAGGCCGGCTCGCGCAGCCGGCGGACCTCGGCGGAGATGATCGCCAGGAGCAGCAGGTCGGCCGCCAGGCCGGGCACCGCGGAGAACTGGTTCATGACGAACGCGAAGACCTGGCCGAAGAGGATGTCGACCAGCAGCGCGGCGTTGAGCAGCCGGAAGGCGGCCATCCGGTTCCCGCGCAGCCGCACCGCGCCGCACAGGCCCAGCGCCACCGTGATCGCCGCCGAGACGGCCATGCCGATCACCGCCCCCCACTCCCGCTCGCCGTCGAGCATGCCGTAGGCGTTCTCCAGCCCGAGGCCCACCAGGGGCAGGAGCGCCTGGACGATGAGATACACCACCGCGAGGGCGACGAGCAGGGGACGGCGCGTCAGGCCGTCGAGGGCGGCGCGGGCGCGGGCCAGGCCGGTGCGCAGCGGCCCTGGAGCCGTCTCCCGGGCCGGGACCATGCCCAGCAACCGGACCGCCGCCGCGTCGAGCGCGTCGTCGGAGCCCTGGACCAGTCGCACGGCGGCGTGCCTCTGCTGCACGGTCAGTCCCGAGGTCACTCCGACGAGTGCCGCGTAGACGGCGTTGGCCGTGCGCTCGCGCCGGGAGAAGTCGGTCCGGCCCTTCAGCCACTGGGAGAGCACGACCAGGAGGGCGAAGGTCAGGTAGATGATCCCCGCGGCCGGCCGGTAGAAGTAGTCGGTCGTCTGGGTGACGAACTTGCCGACCTCATCGACGAACAGCCCGAACCCGACCCCGCCGAGGACGGCACCCCAGGTCCGCGCGGCCTGGCCGAGGAACGCGAGCGTGACGCCCATGCCCACCGTCATCAGCAGGCCGCCCCACAGGACGTGGGCGATGTGCAGGCTCCCTCCGCCGAGCTGGGGATAACCGGCCCGTTGGAGATAGGCCCTGGTCAACAGCACCGCGCTGATCCCGGATATCGCGAAAACCTGCAGATGCGCGGCGGCGCTGGTCACCCGGGTGAGGCCCGATAGGCGCAATGTAGTTCTCCCTAATGCTGCCGATGGCGTTCTGGGAAACTGCCGGCCGCGAAGGTGACGGCCTCGGCTCCGGAGATGCCTGACCTACGGTGTCCCGCGTCGGCGGATCGACAGGGCGGCGACCTGGAAAAGGCCGGTCCGGAGGATTAGAACCAAATACGACGTTAGCACGAAGCCCGCTCTGACTGCGCTGTTTAGCCCCTAAGTCAAAGACGTTGAACCCGGCCCCGGCATGTCGGAGGCTCGATTAGGGCCGGGGGCGAATGGCCGCCCCGGGCACGGTGATTCCGAGGAACCGATTGCCGTTGGCAGAGGGAGTTAAGCGTGCTGTCAATACATCTGCTGGACGACGACGTCATGGTGATCGAAGAAATCGTCCGGGATCTCTCCCAGCGTTACCAGACCGTCGAGTCCGCTGATTTCCAGCGCGAGAGCCGGACGTATGCCGAGGAACTTCCGCGACGTCTCCGCAGGGCGCTCAACGAGTTCCGCCTCGCGGAGCCGTCCGGAATCCTGCTGATCTCCGGGCTTCCGGTGGACGACGCGAGCATCGGCCCGACCCCCGCGGACTGGAAGAACAAGCCGGTGCCCTCGCCCACCATCGGGCACGACATCGCGTTCTTCCTCATCGCGTCCTTGCTGGGAGACCCCATCGGATGGGCCACGCAGCAGGGCGGCTACATCATGCACGACGTCTTCCCGATCAAGGGCTACGAACACGAGCAGATCGGCTGGAGCAGTGCGGAAACACTCGTCTGGCACACCGAGGACGCCTTCCATCCGTTGCGCACCGACTATCTCGGCCTGCTGTGCCTGCGCAATCCCGACGAGGTCGAGACGACCTATGCCGACGTTTCCGACGTGCGTATCGACGATGCCGCCAGAGCCATTCTGTCGCAGGAACGCTTCTACATTCTTCCAGACGACTCGCATCGCCCGGAGAATCGGGCCGCGGTGACCGACGAGGATACGAAGGTCGCGGATCTAAGGAAACGCAGTTACCGGCAGGTCGACCTGGCCCTGGACACTCCCGAGCCTGTCGCGGTCCTTTTTGGCGATCCTGACGACCCGTATATCCGTATCGACCCGCACTACATGGACGGGATCCAGGAAGAGGACGCGGGTAAAGCGCTTGCCGCATTCGGGACGGCGCTGGACTCCGCGATGACCGGGGTCGTCCTCAAGCCGGGTGACATCTGCCTCATCGACAACTACAGGGCCGTCCACGGGCGCAGCCCCTTCAGCGCCCGCTTCGACGGGACGGACCGCTGGCTGCGCCGTCTGAACGTGGCGAGGGACCTGCGCAAGTCCAGGGAGTTCAGGCTGGGCGCCTCCTCCCGCGTCATCTACTAGCCGAACCGTCATCGGACACGTCCTCGAAGGCAGGAGTCAGCGTGACCCACGACGCACCGTACGTACCCGCGCCCGAGGGCGCCGCCACACCGCCGTTCGGTAAGGGTGCCGAGTCACCGGGGGACCGGTGCCTGCTCGAACTGTTCGCCGAGCGGGTGCGCCGTGCCCCCCGGGCGACGGCCGTCGCCTCGGCTGGGGAGACACTCGACTACGGGCGGCTCGACGCGCGGGCCAACCAGCTGGCGCACCACCTTCGCGCCTGCGGCGTCGGCCCGGACACGCTCGTCGGCGTCTTCGCGGAGCGCGGCGTGGAACTCGTCGTGGCGCTGCTGGGAGTGCTCAAGGCCGGCGGCGCCTATCTGCCGCTGGACCCGGACAACCCGGCCGGCCGCCTGGCCTTCGCCATCGGAGACGCGGGCGCGGCCGCCGTCGTGACCCGGGCGCACCTGCGAGCTCGGCTGCCCGCGACGGCCGCGCGGGTGGTCTGCCTGGACGACGAGGGGCCGATGATCGCGGACCGGCCGGTCACCGCGCCCGACCGCCAGGCGGGCCCGATGAACCTGGCATACGCGATCTACACCTCCGGCTCCACGGGCCGCCCCAAGGGCGTGCTGGTCGAGCGGCGGCAGCTCGCGAGCTACCTGGCCTGCTGCGAGCGCGACTACCCGGGGCTGGCGGGGGTCGCGCTGCTGCACTCGTCGATGTCTTTCGACCTGACGGTGACCGCGCTGTGGGGCACCCTCGCCGCGGGCGGCCGGATCGAGGCCGGCGAGCTGGACGGCGGCTCCGGAGACCGGCCGTCGTTTCTGAAGATCACCCCCAGTCACCTGTCGATCCTGGAGAACCTGCCGGAGGACCGCTCGCCGACGGCGGAACTGGTGATCGGCGGGGAGGCGCTCCAAGGCGAGGTGCTCGACCGGTGGCGGGCACGGCACCCCGGGGTGGCGGTGGTCAACGAGTACGGCCCGACCGAGGCGACGGTCGGCTGCGTCTCCTTCCGGGTCGAGCCGGAGGCGGGGCCGCTCCGGGGGCCCGTCGCGATCGGCCGTCCGATGCGCGGCGCCCGCGCCTACGCGCTGGACCGATCCCTGCGACCCGTCCCGGAGGGCGTACCCGGAGAGCTGTACGTGGCGGGCGCCGGGCTGGCCCGCGGCTACCACGGCAGGCCGGGAGCGACCGCCGAGCGCTTCGTCGCCGACCCGTACGGCGGGCCGGGCGAGCGGATGTACCGCACCGGAGACCTGGTGCGGCGCCTGCCGGGAGGGGACCTGGAATACCTGGGGCGCACCGACGACCAGGTCAAGATCCGGGGCCACCGCGTCGAGCCGGGCGAGGTCGAGTCGGCGCTGGCCGGACATCCCGCGATCGCCCAGGTCGCCGTGGTGCCCTCCGCCGAGGGCTCGGAGGACACGCGCCTGCTGGCCTATCTCGTCCCGGCGGGCGAGGCGGCCCCGGCGGCGGCCGAGCTACGCGGGTTCCTGGCACGGACACTCCCCGAGCACATGATCCCCTCGGTGTTCCTCACCCTGGACAGGCTGCCGCTGGCGGCCAGCGGCAAGCTCGACCGCGGGGCACTGCCCGCGCCGACCCGGCAGGACGGCACGGACGGCGGCCACCGGCCCCCGAGCAACGACGCGGAGAGGGCGATCGCCGGCATCTGGGCCGAGGTGCTGGGCGTCGAGCGGGTCGGTGTCGAGGACGACTTCTTCGAACTCGGCGGGAACTCCCTGCTCGCCTTCCGGGTGCTCCCGCGGATCAGGGCGGCACTCGGCGCCGAACTTCCCGCCCGTGCCGTCTTCAAGCTGCGCACGATCGCCGCGCTGGCGGCGTCGGTCACCCCGGCCGCCACCGGCACCGGCACCGGGACCGACGGTGCCGTCGTGCCGGTGCCCCGCACCGGGGACCTGCCGCTCTCCTTCGCGCAGCGGCGGTTCTGGTTCTTCCACGAGTTCGACCCCGAGGCCGCCGACTACAACGTCCGGTTCGGCTACCGGCTGCTCGGCGAACTCGATCCCGCCGCGCTGGAGTCGGCCCTGCGCGAGTTCGTCGCCAGGCACGAGTCGCTGCGGACGACCATCTCCTCGACCGGCGGCGAGCCGGTCCAGATCGTCCACCCCGCGAAGGACCTTCAGGTCCCGCTGACCGTCGTGGACGCCTCCGGGCTCGGCGAGGAGGAACTGGAACGCCTGCTGCGCCGGGAGGTGAGCCTCCCGTTCGACCTGGGACGCGGCCCCGTGCTGCGGATGACGCTGCTGCGCCGTGCCGAACGCGAGCATCTGCTGGTGCTGGCCGTACACCACTCGGTGATCGACGCCTGGTCCATGAACGTGCTCGCCGACGAGCTGAGCAGGCTGTACGGCGCCGCCAGGGAGGGCGGCCGGGCCGAGCTGGCGCCGCTGGCCGTGCAGTACGCCGACTACGCCGTCTGGCAGCGCGAACGCTGGACGGAGGAGGCCATGCGGGACCAGCTCGGCTACTGGCGGGAGCAGCTGGCCGGTCTGTCCCCTCTCGAACTGCCCACCGATCGGCCGCGCCCGGCGGTGCGCTCCTCCGCCGGAGCGGCACACCGCTTCACCCTGCCTCCCGGGCTCACCGCGGCGCTCAACGGGCTCGCCGCGCGCAACGACGCCACGCTGTTCATGACGCTGGTCGCCGCCTGCCAGGTACTGCTCGCCCGCTACTCCTCCCAGCGGGACATCGCGGTCGGCACCCCCATCTCCGGGCGCGACCGCCCCGAGCTGGAACCGCTCGTCGGCTGCTTCATCAACACCCTGGTGCTCCGGTCGGCGGTCGACGGCAGCCTGTCCTTCACCGACTTCCTCGGCCGGGTGCGCGAGACCGTGCTCGGCGCCTTCGGCAACCAGGACGTCCCGTTCGAACGCCTGGTGGACGAGCTGAGCGACGGCCGCGACCCGAGCCGGACCCCGCTGGTCCAGGCGATGGTGGCGCTGCAGAACGTACCGGAGAGGCCACTGGAGTTCGCCGGCGCGCGCACCGAGGGCTTCCGGCTCCCGCACGTGTCGGCGATCTTCGACCTCACCCTGGAGTTCGTCGAGCGTGACGGGGCGCTGGACGTGATGATCGAGTACAGCACCGACCTGTTCGACCGGGAGACGGCCGAGCGGATGGCCGGTCACCTGGAAGTCCTGCTGGCCGCGGTGACCGAGGACCCCGACCGGCCGCTCGCCCGGCTGCCCCTGCTGACCGAGGCCGAGCGGCGGTCCCTGGCCGGATGGAACGGCCGGGTCAGGGACCGCCGCTCGGACCTCCCCGTGCACCGCCTGTTCGCCGAGCGGGTCCGGCGGGCACCGGACGCCGTCGCGCTGGAGTGCGGGGAGCGAAGGTGGACCTACGCCGAGCTGGACGAGCGCGCGGGCCGGGTGGCCCACCGCCTGCGCACCCTCGGCGTGGGTCCCGGCGTGCCCGTCGTGGCGTGCGCGGAGCGCGGCCCCGAGCTGGTGGCGGGGCTCCTCGGCGTGCTGAAGGCCGGAGGCGCGTACGTGCCGCTCGACCCGGACACCCCACACGCGCGGCTGGCCTACGTGGTGGCCGACACCGGAGCACCGGTCGTGCTGGCCGACGGCGTGACGGAGGTCCGGGCCCGCGGCCTGGACGCCGCGGTCGTGCCGCTGGACGCGGGCGGCCCCGGTGAGACCCGCCAGGTGATCACCGAACCGGATGTCGCCGTGGCCGGCGGGGACCTGGCCTACATCGTCTACACCTCCGGTTCCTCGGGCCGTCCCAAGGGCGTGATGGTCGAGCACCGGAACCTGTCCGACCTGTGCGCCTGGCATGTGGCGGAGTTCGAGGTGGTCAGCGAGGACCGGGCCTCGCAGGTCGCGTCGCTGGGATTCGACGCCGCCGTGTGGGAGGTCTGGCCCTACCTCTGCGCCGGGGCCCGGGTGGCCCTGCCCGACAGGGAGACGCTGGACGACCCCGCCGCGCTGGTGGACTGGTTCGCCGGGATGGGCACCACGATCTGCTTCCTGCCCACGCCCCGGCTGGACTCCGTCCTGGACGAGCCCGGCTTCGCCGCCACCGCACTGCGCGCGGTCCTGACCGGCGGGGACGTGCTCCGCCGCCGCCCGCGCCGGGGGGCGCCGTACCGGCTGGTCAACAACTACGGTCCGACCGAGGTCACGGTCGTCGCCACCGCGGGCGACGTCACCTGGCAGGACGCCGGCCGGGCCGGGGGGTCGCCACCCATCGGCTCGCCCGTCGCGGGCACCGCCGCGTACGTCCTGGACGGCTACGCCAACCCGGTGCCCGTGGGGGTCGCCGGTGAGCTGTACCTCGCGGGCACCGGTCTCGCCAGGGGCTACCTGAACCGGCCGGACCTGACCGCCGAGCGGTTCGTCGCCGACCCGTTCGGAGCCCCGGGCAGCCGGATGTACCGCACCGGGGACCTCGTCCGCCGGCTGCCCGGAGGGGAGCTGGAGTATCTCGGCCGCACCGACCAGCAGGTGAAGATCCGCGGCTTCCGGGTGGAGCCGGGGGAGATCGAGAGCGCGCTGCAGAGCCACCCGGGCGTGGCCGGCGCCGTCGTCGTGGCCACCGAGGCCAGGCCCGGCCACGAGCGCCTGGCACTGACCGGATACGTGGTCCCCGCCGGTGACGCCGAGCCGGATCCCGCCGACCTGCGAGCCTTCGTGGGCACGATGCTGCCGGACCACATGGTGCCCGCCGCGATCGTCGTCCTGGAGGAGTTCCCGCTGACCGTGCGGGGCAAGGTGGACCGCGCCGCCCTGCCGGTCCCCGGCGCCACCCGGGACCCAGGCGGCGGCTACGTCCCGCCGGGCGACTCGGTGCAGCGGGAACTGGCCGGGATCTGGGCCGAGGTGCTGGGCGTCGACCGGGTCGGTGTCGAGGACGGTTTCTTCGCCCTCGGCGGCGACTCCATCCTCGCCATCCAGCTCGTGTCCAGGGCGAGGAGGGCGGGGCTGCGGCTCACCTCCAGGGACCTGTTCCACCGGCAGACGATCGCGGCGCTGAGCCCGCACGTGACCGAGGTGCGAAGCCCCGGGAACACGGAGGGCACAGAGGGCACAGAGGGCGCGGGAACGGGCGGCCGGGCACCGCTGACCCCCATCCAGCACTTCCTCTTCGAGAGGTTCACGGTTCCCGAGGTCTTCAACCAGTTCGTCACCGTGGAACTGGCGGACGACGTCGACGAGACGGTCCTGCGGGCGGCGGTCGCGGCACTGGTCGAGCGGCACGGCGCGTTGCGGTCGCGCTTCGAGTTCACCCGGGGAGAGTGGTCGCAGCGTGTCGTGGCGGCGGGGGACGAGGTGATCCTGCGCGGGGCCGACCTGTCCGGCGTCGCCGACGCCGAACTCGACGCCGCCGTCGAGCGGGAGACGGCGGCCGCGCAGGCCCGTGTCGACTTCGGCGACGGGCCGCTGATCGCGGCGGTACTGCTCAGCACCGGTCGCGGGCCGCGACTGCTGCTGACCGCACACCACCTCGTGGTGGACGGCGTGTCGTGGCGCATCCTGCTGGAGGACCTGCGCACCGCGTACCGGCAGATCCTGCGGGGGGAGAGCGTCGACCTCGGCCCCGGGACGACCTCGTTCCAGGACTGGAGCCTCCGTCTGGCCGGGCACGTCCAGGCCGGGGGCTTCGACGACGAGCTCGGCCACTGGGCGGAGGTGAGCCGGGACGAGGCCGCGGCGGTCCTCCCCCTCGACGGCCCCCCCCGGCGGACGCGGCCCGAACACCGTGGAGACCGTCCGCGAGGTGTCCGTCGAGCTCGACGAGACCACCACCCGGGCGCTGCTCCGCGAGGTTCCCGACGTCTACCGCACCGAGATCACCGACGTGCTGCTGGCCGCCCTGGCCCGGGTCGTGTCCGGATGGGCCGGGCGCGACCGCGTCCTGCTCGGCCTGGAGGGCCACGGACGGGAGGAGATCTTCCCCGACGTGGACCTCACCCGCACGGTCGGGTGGTTCACCAGCTACTTCCCCCTGGCGCTGGACGTCCCCCGCGAACAGGATCTGGGCGGCCTCCTCAAGTCGGTCAAGGAGCAGGTGCGGGCGGTTCCCCGGCGCGGTCTGGGGTACGGCGCGCTGCGTTACCGGGACGGGTCCGCGCTCGCCGGCGATCCCGTCCCCCAGATCTGCCTCAACTACCTCGGCCGGTTCGACACCGAGACCGGGGACGGGGACCTCTACCGGGAGATCTCCGGCATCGAGCTGTTCCAGGATCCGCGCGACAACCGGCCGCACGTACTCGACGTCGTCGGCTCCGTCAGGTCCGGTCGGCTCCAGGTCGCCTGGTACTACTCGCCGAACCTGCACGAGCCCGCCACCGTCGAGCGCCTGGCCCACGAGTTCGCCGCGACCGTGGAGCGGATCGTCGGGCACTGCGCGGAGCCGGGCGCGGGCGGCCGCACCCCCTCGGACTTCCCGCTGGCCCGTCTGGACCAGGCGAGCCTCGACGCGCTGGTCGGCACCGGCCGTACGGTGGCGGACGTCTACCCCCTCACCCCCACCCAGAGCGGCATGCTCTTCGACTGCCTGATGGCACCCGGCTCCGACGTCTACACGGCCCGGTTCGAGATGGTGGTCGAAGGGGTGGCCGCCCCCGAGGAACTCGGCGAGGCGTGGCGGCTCGTCGCGGAGCGGACCCCGGTGCTGCGCACCTCCGTCGCCTGGGAGGGGCTCGACCACCCGCTCCAGGTCGTCCATCACAGGGCCCGGCTGCCGATCGCCCATCACGACTGGCGTGACCTGCCGGAGGAGGAGCAGGGAGCGGAGCTGGAGCGGCTGCTCGCGCGGGACCGGCAGGCCGGGCTGGACCTCGCCGCGTCCCCGCCCACCCGGCTGGCGATCATCCGGCTCGACGACACCCGGGTGCGGGTCGTCTGGACCCTGCACCACATCCTGCTGGACGGGTGGAGCGTCCACCGGCTGCTCGCGGACGTGCTCTCCTGTTACGCCGCGCGCCGCGAGGGGCGGGCCTGGCGGCCGGCCGCCCGCCGCCCCTTCCGCGACCACGTCGAGCGGCTGCTCGGCCTGGACGACACCGACGCCGAGGCGTACTGGCGCGGGGCGCTCGCCGGGTTCACGGAGCCGACGCCCCTGCCGTACGACCGGCCGCCCGCACCGGACCACCGGCCCAGGGCGGCAGGCCGGGTGAACGTGAAGCTGCCGGCCGAGGTCTCGCGGCGGCTCGCCGAACACGCCAGGAGCGGCCGGCTCACGCTCAACACCCTGCTGCAGGGGGCCTGGGGGATCCTGCTCTCCCGCTACGGCGGCGAGCCGGACGTCTGCTTCGGTGCGACGGTCTCCGGCCGTCCCGCGGACCTGGCCGACGCGGAGTCCATGATCGGCATATTCATCGAGACGCTGCCGGTCCGGGTCGCCGTGGACGAGCGCCGCGCACTGCTGCCCTGGCTGCGCGAGCTGCAACAGGAGCAGGCACGGGCGCGCGAGTACGACGCCGGGTCGCTGCCCCAGGTGCGCTCCTGGAGCGAGCTGCGGCCCGGTGCCCAGCTCTTCGAGAGCGTCGTGGTCTTCGAGAACTACCCGGTCGACCACGCCCCGGCCGACGCCGCCGGCCTGCGGCTGCGGGACGTCGACGCCGCCGAGGTGAACGGCCACCCCCTCAACCTGGTCGTCTATCCGGGTGAGGAGCTGTCCTTCGTGCTGCTCCACGACGAGACGCTGTTCGAGGCCGCGACCGTACGCCGGCTCGGCGAGAACCTGGCCGCGCTGCTGGAGGAGATCGCGGCCGACCCGGAACGGACCATCGGGGCGCTGCCCTCGCAGACCCGGCGCGAACGGCACCGGATGCTGGTGGAGTGGAACGACACGGCCCGCGACATCCCCGCGCGGTGCGTGCACGAGCTGTTCGCCGAGCGGGCGCGCGCCGTTCCCGACGAGCCGGCCGTGGTGTCGGAGGGGGAGAGCCTCGGCTACGCCGAGCTGGACGAGCGCGCCGACCGGCTGGCGCGCCACCTGGCGTCCCTGGGAGTGACCGCGGAGTCACGGGTGGCCGTCCTGCAGGGGCGCACGGCCGACGCGCTGGTCTCGATGCTCGCGGTGCTCAAGGCCGGCGGCGCCTACGTCCCGCTGCACCCGAGCTACCCGCCCGACCGGCTGCGCTGGATCCTGCGGGACACCGCGGCGGTGGCCCTGCTGACGGACCGGGCGGCGGTCTCGACGACCGGCGGGCTCGGGACGCGGGTGCTGGTGGTGGACGGAGACGACGGAGACGACGGAGACACGACCCTGGACGGTCCCCCGCTCGCGGGCCCGGCCGCCGCGGCCGACCCCGACCGGCTGGCGTACGTGATGTACACCTCCGGCTCGACCGGGATCCCCAAGGGGGTGGCGGTCACCCACCGTAACATCGTGAGCCTGGCGGCGGACCGGCGGTGGCGCTCGGGAGGGCACGAACGTGTTCTCTTCCACTCCCCGCACGCCTTCGACGCGGCCACCTACGAGATGTGGGTCCCGCTGCTGGCCGGCGGCCGGGTGGTGGTCGCCCCGGGCGAGCTGGACGCCCGGAGCCTGCGGCGCCTGGTCGCCGGGCACGGCGTCACCGGGATGTTCCTCACCGCGGCGCTGTTCAACCTCTTCGCCGAGGAGTCGCCCGAGTGCTTCGCCGGGCTGCGCGAGGTGTGGACGGGAGGCGAGGCCGCCTCGCCGACGGCGATATCGCGGGTGATGGCGCGCTGCCCGGGGACAGAGGTGCACAACGGCTACGGTCCCACCGAGGCCACGACCTTCGCCGTCTGCCGGGAGATGACGCCGGAGCTCGCCGGGGCCGGTGCCGCGCCGATCGGCCGCCCGATGGACAACACGCGCGCCTACGTGCTGGGCCGCGATCTCGCCCCGGTACCGCCCGGCGCCCCCGGCGAGCTGTACCTCGCGGGAAGCGGTCTGGCCAGGGGCTACCTCGGCAGGCCCGCGCTCACCGCCGAGCGGTTCGTCGCCGATCCGTTCGGCGCCGGAGGCCGCCTGTACCGCACCGGGGACAGGGCCCGCTGGAACGCGGACGGCGACATCGAGTTCCTCGGCCGGACCGACGACCAGGTGAAGATCCGCGGGTTCCGCATCGAGACCGGCGAGGTCGAGGCCGCGCTGCGGGCCCGGCCGGACGTGGCCGAGGCGGTGGTCGTCGCGCGTGAGGAGGCGCCGGGGCGCGGGTACCTCGTGGGCTACGTGGTGCCGGTCGAGAAAGGCACGCGGCTCTCGTCCGAGGACCTGGCCCGGTCGCTGGCCGAGCGGCTGCCCGCCTACACGGTCCCCTCCGCGTTCGTGTCCCTGGACCGGCTGCCGCTGAACGCCAACGGCAAGGTGGACCGGCGGGCGCTGCCGGACCCGGAGAGCAGGGGAGCCGTGCGCGCCGCCTACGCCGCCCCGCGCACCCCGACCGAGGAGGCCCTCGGCCGGATCTGGGCGGAGGTGCTCGCGGTCGAGCGGGTCGGGACACACGACGACTTCTTCGACCTGGGCGGCGACTCCATCGCCAGCCTGCGGGTGACCTCCAGGGTGCGGCGCGCGTTCGACGTCGAGATCTCCCCGAGGGAGCTCTTCACCGCCCCGACCATCGGTGCCCTGGCCGAGGTGGTGCAGGAGCGGATCCTGGCGTCCTTCGAACGGGTCGCCCAGAGCCAGGGCTCGTGAACAGGCCAGTGGAACCCGGACGGGAGAACACATTGAACGCCCCCTCTTCGCGTGACGGCCGGGTGGCCGCACTGCCCGACCACCTGCGCGAGGCGATGCTCCGGCGGCTGGCCGGCGAGGCCCCCGCCTCCCCGGAGCGGGAGGAGATCCCGCGGACCCCCGCGCGGCGGACGTCGCCGCAGTCACCGGCCCAGCAGCGGCTCTGGTTCAGGTACGAGCTGGACCCCGGAAGCGCCGAGTACATCGTCCCGCTGGTGCTCCGGCTGACCGGTGACCTGGACCTGGACGTGCTCAGGGGTGCCGTCGACCGCCTGGTGGAGCGGCACGAGTCGCTGCGCACCACCTTCGAATCGGTGAACGGCCACGGCGTGCAGACCGTACAGCCGGCCGCCGAGGTGCCGATCCAGGTCACGCGGGCACGCGTGCCCGCGGACGGCGACCGCGAGGCCCCGGTGCGCGACTGGCTGCTACGGGAGGCCAAGCGCCCCTTCGACCTGCGCCGGGGCCCGGTGTTCCGGGCCGGACTGCTGCGGCTCGGGCCGGACGAGCACGTGCTGGCCCTCAGCACGCACCACATCGTCACCGACGGCTGGTCCATGGGCGTGTTCGCCGAGGAGCTGAACGCGCTGTACGCCGCGGGGGTCGCGGGCGAGCCGTCTCCGCTTCCGCCGCTGCCCCTGCGTTACGCCGACTTCGCCTCCTGGCAGCAGGACCGGGTGGCCGGTACGGCACTGGACGGCATGCTCGCCCACTGGAGCGAGCGGCTCGACGGGCTCGCCCCGCTGGATCTGCCCACCGACCGGCTGCGGCCGCCGGTCAGGACCTCCGCGGGCGCGGCCCATGTCTTCGAGGTGCCCCCGGCCGTGCTGTCGCGGCTGAGGGAGACGAGCCGAGAGCACGGCGCCACCCTGTTCATGACCCTGGTCGCCGCCGTGCAGATCCTGCTCGCGCGCTACTCCGGGCAGCGGGACGTCGCGGTCGCCACCGCGACCAGCGGCCGTGGCAGGGTCGAACTGGAGAGACTGATCGGTTTCTTCGTCAACACCCTGGTACTGCGCTGCCAGGTCGACGAGTCCCTGCCGTTCACCGCCTTCCTGGGCGAGGCGCGCTCCACGGTCCTGGACGCCTTCGACAACGACGAGGTGCCCTTCCAGCGGCTGGTGGAGGTCCTGCGGCCCGAGCGCGACCCCAGCCGGCTCCCGCTCGCCGAGGTCGCGGTCAACCTGCAGAACGCGCCGCGCGGGGCCGTCGAGCTGCCCGGCCTCCGGGTGGAGGAGATCCCTCCGCCGGTGCTGGTCGCGCCCATGGACGTCTCGTTCGACTTCTACGAGCGTGACGGCGCGCTCGTCACCCACCTCGGATACAGCACGGACCTGTTCGACGCGGCCACCGCCGGGCGGATGGCCGGTCACCTGCTGACACTCCTGACCGCGATCGCGGACGACCCGGACCGGCCGATCGCCGACCTTCCCCTCCTGGACACCGCGGAACACCGCCTGCTGACCGCCACCTGGTGCGGCGAGGGCGGCGGCCCCGCGCCGCGCACGGTTCCCGAGCTGTTCGCCGAGCAGGTCGCGGCCGATCCCTCGGCGGTCGCCGTCGTCCACGCCGGGCGGAGCGTCACCTACGGCGAGCTGGACGGGCGGGCGGACCGGCTGGCCAGGCTGCTGGCCGGGCGGGGCGCGGGTCCCGAACGGATCGTGGCCGTGGCCGTTCCCCGGTCGGCCGAGACCGTCGTCGCGATCCTCGCCGTCCTGAAGAGCGGCGCCGCGTACCTGCCGCTGGATCTCGACCACCCGGCCGAGCGCGTCCGGACGATGGTGGAGGACGCCGCTCCCATCCTCATCCTGGCCACCGCGGAGGTGGCGGAGCGGCTGCCGGAGGGTGTTCCCCTGGTCACGCTGGACGAGCCGGACACCGAGGCCCCGCTCGCCGAGCGGCCCCGGCCGCTCCGCTCCGACCCCGCGCATCCCGCCTACGTGATCTACACCTCCGGTTCCACCGGGCGCCCCAAGGCGGTCGTGGTGCCCCACACCGGCCTGTACGACATGGTGCTCACCCAGCGCGAGCGGCTGGGCGCGGGGCCGGGGACGCGGGTGCTGCAGTTCGCGTCCTTCAGCTTCGACGGAGCCTTCTGGGAGCTCATGCTCGCCCTGCTGTCCGGTGGCACGCTGGTGGTCGCCACCGCGGAGGAACGGGCGCCGGGAGCTCCGCTGGCCGAGCTCATCGGCTCCGAGCGTCTCACCCACCTCACCCTGCCCCCGACCGCGCTGACCGTGCTGCCCGCCGACGCCGTCCCCGAGGGGACGACCCTGGTCGTCGCGGGCGAGGCGTGCCCGCCGGGCCTGGTGCGGGACTGGTCGGCCGGGCGGCGGATGTTCAACGGCTACGGGCCGACCGAGTCCACGATCGGCGCCACCATGACGCGGGCGCTGACTCCGGACGACGCCCGCACCGGGACGGTGCCCATCGGCCGCCCGTTCCGCAGCGTCCGCGCCTACGTGCTGGACGACCGGCTGCGTCCGGCGCCCGTCGGCGTCCCCGGTGAGATCTACCTCGCCGGGCCCCGCCTGGCCCGCGGCTACCTGCGCCGTCCCGGGCTGACCGGCGAGCGGTTCGTCGCCGACCCGTACGGCCCGCCGGGCACCCGCATGTACCGCACCGGCGACCGGGCGCGCTGGCTGCCGGGAGGCGAGCTGGAGTACGCGGGCCGCGCCGACGACCAGGTCAAGATCAGAGGTTTCCGGGTCGAGCTCGGCGAGGTCGAGGCCGTCATGTCCGGGCATCCCTCGGTGGACACGGCGGCGGCGGCCGTCAGCGGCGGCACCCGGGGCGCCCCGCGTCTCGTCGGCTATCTCGTCCCCGCCGCCTCCGGCGGACCCGACCCGGCCCGGCTGCGCGCCTTCCTGCGGGCGAGGCTGCCCGAGCACATGGTGCCCTCGGCGTTCGTCACGCTGGAACGCCTGCCGCTGACGGTCAACGGCAAGGTGGACCGGCGCGCGCTGCCCGAGCCCACCGGCGACCGCGAGGCAGGGACACGTTACGTCGGGCCCCGCACCCCCGCCGAGAGGATCCTCGCCGAGGTCTGGTCGGAACTGCTCGGCGTGGACCGGGTGGGAGCGGACGACAACTTCTTCGACCTCGGGGGCGACTCCATCCTGGGCCTGCGGGTCGTGGCCCGCGCCCGCGAGGCCGGGCTGCGGGTGACGGCCAGGCAGACCTTCCTGCGCCAGACCGTCGCCGAACTGGCCGCGGAGGCGGTCGCCGAGGAACAGCCGCGCGCCGAGCAGCGGGCGGTGTCGGGAGAGGTCCCGCTCACGCCCGTGCAGCACTGGTTCTTCGAAAACCTCGCCGACAGCGTCGACCGGTTCAACCAGGCGGTGTTCGTCGAACTCGACGAGGAGCCCGACGAGGCGGCGTTGCGCGCCGCCCTGGCCGCGCTGCCCGCCCACCACGACGCCCTGCGCCTGCGTGCCGAGCACGACGGTGGGCGGTGGCGGCAGCACAACGCCGCCGCCGAGGACGGCGAGCCGCTGCGGCGGATCGACCTGTCCAAGACCGGCGCCGCCGACCGGGAGGAGCGGATGCGTGAGGAGATCCTGGCCGCGCAGCAGGGGTTCCGGCTGGACGTCGGCCCGCTTTTCCGGGCGCTGCTCTTCGTGCTCGGCGACGGGCACCGCCCCCGGCTGTTCCTGACCGCCCACCACCTCGTGGTCGACGCCGTCTCCTGGCAGATCCTGCTGCCGGACCTGGAGACCGCCTACCGGCAGGCCGAGGCGGGCCAGGACATCCGGCTCCCCGCCAAGACGACCTCCTTCCTGGAGTGGGCCCACCGTCTCGCGGATCACGTGGCGGCGGGCGGCCTCGACCACGAGCTGGACCACTGGGCCCGCCTGGACGAGGTCGCGGCCGGGGCCGCCGCGCTGCCGGTGGACGTCGCCGGAGAGCGCGGAACCGGCGGGCACGGCGGGCACATCGAGAACACTGTCGCGTCCGCGCGTACCGTGACCGCGAGGCTGAGCGCGGAGAGCACCCGGGCGCTGCTGCGCGACGTGCCCGAGGTCTACCGATCCCAGATCAACGACGTGCTGCTCACCGCGCTGGGCAGGGTGCTGTGCGAGTGGACCGGCGGCGACACCGCCCTCGTCGAGATGGAGGGCCACGGCCGCGGCGACCTGTTCCCCGGTGTCGACCTGTCGCGGACCGTCGGCTGGTTCACCACGGTCTTCCCCGTCGCGTTGCGCCTTCCGTCCGCGCCCGGCTGGGGGGAGACGCTCAAGTCGGTCAAGGAGCAGCTTCGCGCGGTGCCGAGCCAGGGGCTGGGATACGGCGCGCTGCGCTATCTCGGCGTGCCCGGCGGCCGGCCGCCGGGCCGCGTTCCCGAGGTGGGGTTCAACTACCTCGGGCGGGTCGAGGCCGGATCCGGCGGCCGGGGCGGGCTGCTGCGCGGGCGGCTGCCTCACCCCGGCGCCGAGCGGAGCCCGGGGCAGGTCAGGCGGCACCTGCTTGAGATCACCGGGCTCGTCGACGGCGACGAGCTGGAGTTCCGCTGGACGTACTCGGCGGCCGTGCACCGCGGGGAGAGCGTCGAGGCGCTGGCGGAGCGGATGATGTCGGCGCTGGAGGAGATCGTCGAGCACTGCGCGGAGCCGGGCGCGGGCGGCTGCACCCCCTCGGACTTCCCGCTCGCCGGGCTGGACCAGGCCACGGTGGACCGGCTGGCCGGCGACGGCAGGGGAATCGAGGACGTCTACCCGCTGACGCCCATGCAGCACGGCATGCTCTTCCACTCGCTGGCCGAGCCCGAGTCGGACATCTACGCCGGCCACTACTCGATGGTCCTGGAGGGGGTCACCGATCCGGTGGCGCTGGCCGAGGCATGGCAGCGGGTCGTCGACCGCACGCCCGCCCTGCGTACGGCGGTGATCTGGGAGGGCGTCCCCGAGCCCGTGCAGGTGGTCCACCGCGGGGTGCGGCTCCCCGTCACCCACCACGACCTCCGGGACCTGCCGGAGGCCGAGCGGCGGCAGGCGGTGCGGCGGCTGTGGGAACGCCGGGCCGAGCGGCGGCTGGACCTGGCGGTCGCGCCGCTGGCCAGGCTGGACCTCGTGCGGCTGTCCGAGACCGAGGTGCGACTGCTGTGGGCGGCCCACCACATGACACTGGACGGCTGGAGTTCCTCGCACGTGCTGTCGGAGGTGTTCGAACAGTACGCCGCCCTCACCACGGGGCGGACCGGCACGGTGACGCGCCGCCCGCCCTACCGGGAGTACGTCGGGTGGCTGGCACGCCAGGACCAGGCCGAGGCGGAGCGGCACTGGCGGGGGGTGCTCGCGGGCATGACCGCGCCGACCCGGCTGCCGTTCGACAGGCCGGTGGCGCGGGCCCACGGGGCGCGTTCCTCCCGGGAGGTGCGGCTGCGGCTGCCCGAAGAACTGTCCGGGGCGCTGTACGAGTGCGCCAGGGACGCCCGGCTGACCGTCAACACCCTGCTGCAGGGCGCGTGGGCGCTGCTGCTCTCCCGCTACGCGGGAGAGCGGGACGTCTGCTTCGGCGCGACGGTCTCCGGCCGGCCGGCCGGGCTCGCCGGTTCGGAGTCGATCATCGGGCTCTTCGTCGACGTGGTGCCGGTCAGGACGGAGGTGGACGGCACCGAGCGGGTGATGTCCTGGCTGCGGCGCCTGCAGGACGCGCAGGCCGCGTCCCGCGAGTACGAGTACCTGTCGATGGGGCGGATCCACGCGTGCGCCGAGGTGCCCAGGGGCACCAACCTGTTCGACAGCGTCGTGGTCTTCGAGAACTACCCGTACGACGCCGACGCGGCGGCCGGGCACGGGCTGCGCGTGCGCGACCACCGGGGCGAGGAGCAGACCAACTACCCGCTCACGCTCACCGCCCACGCGGCACAGGAGCTGACCCTGGCGCTGGGGTACGACCCCGCCTCGTTCGACGAGCCGACGGTGGAACGCATGGCGGGGCACCTGGAGACGGTCCTCGCCGCGATCGTGTCCGCCCCCGAGAGCCCGGTGGCGGACCTGCCGATGCTCACCGCGCCCGAGCGGGAGCGGTTCCTGGGGGAGTGGAACGGACCCGCCGTGGAGTTCCCGCCCGCCGGCTGCGTCCATGAGATCTTCACCGCGCAGGCCGGGCGCACCCCGGACGCCGTCGCCGTCAGCTGCGGTGACAGCGAGCTCACCTTCGCCGGGCTGGAGGAGCGGGCCAACCGGCTGGCCCACCGCCTGGTGGAGCTGGGGGCGGCCCCCGGCGTGCCGGTGGGGGTGTGCGTCGAGCGCGGCGTGGACGCCGTGGTCGCGCTGCTGGGGGTGCTGAAGGCGGGAGGCGCCTTCGTGCCGCTCGATCCCGGCTACCCGCCCCGGATGCTGGCGGCCATGCTGGAGGACGCGTCGGCCCCGGTCGTGGTGACCCGGCGGCGGCTGCTGGACCGGCTGGCAGGGTCCCCGGCGTCCTTCGTCTGCCTGGACCGGGACCGGGCCGTCCTCGACGGCCTGCCCGCGTCGCCGCCGGACGTCGCCGTGACCCCGGCGGACCTGGCCTACATCGTCTACACCTCGGGATCCACCGGCCGCCCGAAGGGGGTGATGGTCGAGCACCGCAACGTCCACCACATGGTGCGCGCCTGGGACGCCCGCTACGGACTGTCCGGGACGCGGCCTCGGACCCTGTCGGTGTCGAGCCTGTCGGTGGACCTGTTCTTCGGCGACTTCCTGCTTTCGGCCCTGTTCGGCGGGACGATGGCGGTGTGCCCCGCCGAGGCGGTGGCGGACCCGCCCGCCCTGCTGGAGGCGGTGGCCGGCACCCGGGCGGAGATCCTGGTGACGGTCCCGTCGCTGGCCAGGGCACTGGTCCAGGAGGCAGGGCGGCGCGGCGTGCGGCTGGATTCGCTGCGCGTCCTCATGGTCGGCTCGGAGGGCTGGCCGGTCGGCGACTCCGAGGAGGTGCTGCGCGGGGTGGGGCCGGACACCGTGGTCGTCAACGCCTACGGTGCGACCGAGACGACGGTGGACTCCACGGTCTTCCAGCTGGGCGGCGATCCGGTGGGTGAGGCGGCGTTCGTCCCGATCGGACGGCCACTGGTCAACACCCGCGTCTACGTGCTGGACGGGGAGACGCGCCCGGTGCCGCTCGGCGTCGCCGGAGAGCTCTACATCGGCGGCGACGGGGTGGCGCGGGGCTACTGGAACCGTGCCGAGCTGTCCGCGGAGCGGTTCCTGAACGACCCGTTCGCCCCCGGCGGTACGGGCCGGATGTACCGGACGGGAGACCTGGTGCGCCGCCGCGCCGACGGGAACCTGGAGTTCCTGGGACGGGCGGACGACCAGGTCAAGGTCAGGGGCTTCCGGGTGGAGCTGGGCGAGATCGAGTCGGCGCTGGCCCGCCACCCAGGCGTCGCCGCCGCCGCGGTCGCCGCCTGGGAGGACGCCCCCGGCCGCGTCCGGCTGACGGGCTACGTGGTGCCCGAGGGCGAGCCGGCGGACGCCCGGGAGCTGAGGACGTTCCTCAGCGGGGTCCTGCCGGGACACGCCGTACCTTCGGGGTTCGTGACCCTGGAGGCGCTGCCGCTGAGCCCGAGCGGCACGCTGAACCGCCGCGCGCTGCCCGACCCCGGCAGGGGGGCCGACACCGGTACGGCGTACGTCGCCCCCCGCGACGCGACCGAACGCCTGCTGGCCGCGATCTGGGCCGAGGTGCTCGGCGTGGACGCCGCCCGGGTCGGGGTGGACGACAACTTCTTCGACCTCGGCGGCGACTCGATCCTCAGCATCCAGATCGTCTCGCGGGTCCGGGCCGCGCTCGGCTCGGCGCCGCCGCCCAGGCAGCTCTTCGACACGCCGACCATCGCGACGCTCGCCCCCCTGCTCGGCGACACCGACCCGGGCGCCGACCCGGACGGCGGCCGACGCGAGATCGAGGTGGTGGACCGCGACGACGACCTGCCGCTCTCCTTCGCCCAGCAGCGGCTGTGGTTCCTCGACGCGTTCGAACCCGGGGGCACCGGATACAACACGGCCCTCGCCCTGCGGCTCCGCGGCGAGCTGGACGCCGGTGCGGCGCGGATCGCCCTGCGGCGGCTGGTAGGGCGGCACGAGTCGCTGCGCACCACGTTCGGCGACGCCGGGGGACGGGGCACGCAGACGATCCACCCGCCCTCGGAGGCGGCCTTCGAAGCGGCCTTCGAGACGGTCGACCTGGAGGGGGCACCCGCGGGCGAGCGCGAGGCCGCGATGTGGCGGCGGCTCGAACAGGAGGCGTCGCGCCCCTTCGACCTGCGGCGCGGCCCGCTGTTCCGGGCCGTGCTGATCCGCCTGGACGCCGCCGACCACGTGCTGGCGCTGCTCATGCACCACATCGTGACCGACGGGTGGTCGATGGGGGTGCTCGCCGGGGACTTCGCCGCCTTCTACTCCGCCGAGACGCGCGGCGAGCGGCGCGAACCCGCGCCGCTCCCCGTACGGTACGCCGACCACGCCGCCTGGCAGCGGGAGCACCTGGAGGGGGCGGCGCTCGACGGGCATATCGGCTACTGGAAGCGGCGGCTGGACGGGCTCGCCCCGCTGGCACTGCCCGTGGACCGGCCGAGGCCCGCCGTGCGCGCCTCCGCCGGCGCGACGCACACGGTGGAGATGCCGCCCGAGACGGTGGACCGGCTGCGGGCCGTGGCGCGCGGACACGACGCCACCCTGTTCATGGTGCTGACCGCCGCCACGCAGGTGCTGCTCGCGCGCTACTGCGGCCAGCAGGACGTCGCGGTGGGCACGGCGACCTCGGGCCGCAACCGGGCCGAACTGGAGGGGCTGGTCGGTTTCTTCGTCAACACCGTGGTGCTGCGCTCCCTGGTGGACGAGTCGTCGTCCTTCGGAAACCTGCTCTCCCAGGTCCGTGCGACGGTGCTCGACGCGTTCAGCCACGACGACGTGCCGTTCGAACGGCTGGTGGAGGTCATGCGGCCCGAGCGGGACCCCAGCCGCACCCCCCTGGTCGAGGTCATGGTGGTACTGGAGAACACCCCGGCGCGGGGCATGGACCTGCCGGGGCTGCGCGCCGAGACGCTGCCGGTCACGAGCGCCGAGGTCAGCCACGACCTGATCGTGAACTTCTACGAGCGGCGGGGCGCGCTGACCGTGGCCGTCGCCTACAGCACCGGCCTGTTCGACGAGACCACGATCGAGCGCATGACCAGGCACCTGGTGATGCTGCTCGACGCCGTGGCGAAGGATCCGGAGCGGCGGTTGTCGGAGGTTCGCCTGCTGACCAGTGCCGAGCGCGAGCGGTCGCTGGTGAAGTGGAACGACACCGGCAGGGAGATCCCGCAGGCCGACCTCTCCGGGCTCTTCGAGGACCAGGCCGCCGCCACCCCGGACACGACCGCGCTGGCCTGCGGGAACCTCACGCTCACGTACGCGGAGCTGAACGCGCGCGCCAACCGGCTCGCCCACCACCTGGGCTCGCGGGGTGTCGGCCCGGAGACACTGGTGGGGCTGGCCTTCCCCCGGACGGCGGACCTGGTGGTGGCGGTGCTCGCGGTGCTCAAGGCGGGCGCCGCCTACCTGCCGCTGGACCTCGAACACCCGCCGGAGCGCGTCGCGCTCCTCCTTGAGGACGCCGGCCCCGCGCTGGTGCTGACCGCCGGAGCCGAGATCCCGGCCGGCGTCTTCGAGGGGGTGCCCCGGATCCTTCTCGACGACCCCGAGGTGCTCGCCGCGCTGGACGGCTGCCCCACCACCGATCCCGTCGGCGGATTCCATCCGGACAGCGCGGCCTACACCATCTACACCTCGGGCTCCACCGGCAGGCCCAAGGGGGTGGTGGTCTCCCGGGGCAACCTGCGCAACTTCCTGGTGGACATGCGGGACCGGTTCGGCCTCGGCCCGCGCGACCGCCTGCTGGCGATGACGACGGTCGGGTTCGACATCGCGGGCCTGGAGCTGTTCATGCCGCTGATCAGCGGCGCGGCGGTGGTACTGGCCGGCCGCGAGCTGGTCCACGACCCCTGGCGGCTGCGGCAGGTCATCGCCGAGGAATCCGTGACCGTGATACAGGCGACGCCCAGCCTCTGGCGGGCGGTGGCCGGGGAGGCCGGCCAGGTCCTCGCGGGCGTGCGGGTCCTCGTCGGCGGTGAGGCGCTGCCGGCGGACCTGGCGGGGACACTGGCGGCCTCGGCGCGGTCGGTGACCAACCTGTACGGGCCGACGGAGACCACGATCTGGTCCACCACGGCGGCGGTCGAGGCGGGGAACGCGGTGGCGCCCCCCATCGGAGTGCCGATCGCCAACACCCGGGTGTACGTGCTGGACCGGCTCTGCCAGCCGGTGCCCCCGGGCGTGCCGGGGGAGCTGTACATCGCCGGGGACGGCGTGGCCCGCGGCTACCTGGGCCGGCCCGCGCTGACCGCCGAACGGTTCGTCGCCGACCCGTTCGGCCCCGCCGGGGCGCGGATGTACCGTACCGGGGACATGGTCCGGTGGCGGGCCGACGGCGTGCTGACCTTCCTGGGCAGGGTCGACGACCAGGTGAAGATCCGGGGGTTCCGGATCGAGCCCGGTGAGATCGAGAGCGTCCTGCTCGGCCACCCGGGCGTCGCGTCCGCGGCGGTGGTGGTCAGGGAGGACCGGCCGGGCGACCGGCGGTTGGCCGCGTACCTGGTGCCCGCGGGGGACACGCCGCCGTCGGTCGCGGAGCTGCGCGACCACGCCAGGCGTTCGCTGCCCGGTTACCTGGTTCCCGCCTTCTTCGTCCTGCTGGAGGAGCTTCCGCTGACGTCGAGCGGGAAGGCCGACCGGCGCGCGCTGCCCGCTCCCGAGGGCGACGCGGGCGCCGAGCGTGTCGCCCCGCGCGACGCGGCCGAGCGGCTGCTCGCCGGGATCTGGGCCGAGGTCCTCGGCGTCGAGGCGGCCAGGATCGGCGTACAGGACAACTTCTTCGACCTCGGCGGCGACTCGCTGCTGACCATGCAGGTCATCCACCGGGCCAGGCACGCGGGGCTGCGCCTCTCGCCCAAGGATCTCTTCCTGCACCAGACCGTGGCGCGGCTCGCGACGGCGGCCGGGCCGGGGGAGACGGTCGGCCCGCGGGTGGACGGCCCGGTACCCCTGACACCCGGCCAGCGCGAGTTCGTCGAGACCAGGGGGGCCTCCCCGCACCTCCTCGCCAGGCCGGTCCTCGTCGAGCTGGCCGAGGGGACCACGGAGGAGGGACTGCGCGCGGCCCTGACCGCGTTGGTGGCCCGGCACGACGCGCTGCGCTCGCGCTTCGGGCACGCGGACGGCTCCTGGTGGCAGCGGGCCGCGCCGCCGGCCGCCGCCGGAGACCCGCTACG
Source organism: Streptosporangium amethystogenes subsp. fukuiense (assembly GCF_042665875.1). Taxonomy (NCBI): domain Bacteria; kingdom Bacillati; phylum Actinomycetota; class Actinomycetes; order Streptosporangiales; family Streptosporangiaceae; genus Streptosporangium; species Streptosporangium amethystogenes. Next base: position 839,383 of record NZ_JBHTEE010000001.1, read on the forward strand.
CCGGTTCGACCTGCGTGGCGAGGCCGGGGTGGGAGAGGAGGCGGAGTCCGGCCTGCGGGAGGTCGTGGACAGGTTCGCGGCAGGCGAGGCGGCCCGCGGCCTCGATCCGGCAGGGGAGCCGCTCCGGGCCTCGCTGCTGGACTTCGGGCCGGGCCGGCGGTCGTGGCTCTGCCTCACCGTCCACCCGCTGGCGGCCGACACCCGGTCCTGGCGAATCCTGCTCGACGACCTGGAGCGGGCCTACCGGCAGTCGGTGGCGGGAACGCAGGTGGACCTGGGGCCGGAGCCCTCCTCCTTCCAGCACTGGGCGGGGCTGCTGGCCGGGCACGCCGCGGCGGGAGGGTTCGACGAGGAACTGGCCTACTGGACCGCGCTGCCCGACACCGCGCCGCCCGACACCGCGCCGCCCGAGGGGCCGGGTGAGGCGCCGCCGGTCGCGGGAGAGGTGTCCGTCTCCCTCGGGGAGGGCGAGAGCGGAGCGCTGCTGCGCGCGGCGCCCGCGGCGTTCCGCGCCGGGACCGGGGACGTACTGCTCGGCGCGCTGGGGCGGGTGCTGTGCCGCTGGACGGGCGCTGACCGGGTGCTGGTCGAGCTGGAGGGGCACGGCAGGGAGGAGATCTTCGACGGGGTCGACCTCTCCCGCACCGTCGGCCGGTTCGCCGGCACGTTCCCTGTCGTGCTCGGGGGCACGCCCGGCGGTGCCCCGCCCGACTGGCCCGCGATCGTCAGGGCCGTACGTGGTCGACTGCGCGCCGTTCCGAGCGCCGGTCTGGGCTATGGGGCGCTGCGCCACCTCGCCTCGCGACCGCCGGGAGGGGACCGGCCACGGGTGGCCTTCGCCTTCCACGAGCCGGTCGACCCGGGCGAGAGCGTTCTCTACCGCTCGTTCCACTCCCCGCCGCCCGCCCGCCGGGCGGAGCCGGTCGCGCCGGGCATCCGGCCCCTGGAGATCACCGCCTACCTGGCGGACGGCAGGCTGCGTTTCGACTGGCGTCACGTGGTCGGCGTGCACGACCGGGCCACGGTCGAGCGCCTGGCGGAGGACCTGCTGGAGGCGTTGCGCGCGGTCGCCGCACACATCGATCCGGCCGTCGGCCGGGCGGAGAGGGAGTGAGCGTGGACGTCGACCTTCCCGCCCGGCTGGCCCGGCTGGCCCGCGAGCACCGTGTGCCGGGGGCGCAGCTGGCCGTGCACCACGAGGGTGAGACCGTCACCGCCGAGACCGGCGAGGAGACGTACGCGGCCGGCGAGCCGGTGACCCGGCGGTCCGCCTTTCCGCTCGGCTCGCTCACCAAACCCTTCACCGCGACGCTGGTGATGACGTTGGCAGCCTGCGGCGACATCGATCTCGACGCCCCGCTGGCCGAGTACGTGCCCGAGGTGGGGGCCGGACGCGGCGGGCCGGGCCCGAGGATGACGGCGCGGCGGCTGCTCAGCCATACCAGCGGGCTGGCCTCGAACCTCGACGAGGGCGGCGACCACTCCGGGGCCCGGCGGCGGTGGGTGGCGCGCCACTGCCGCGAGTCCGGCACCGCGCACCCGCCGGGGACCGTCTTCTCCTACTCCAATATCGGCTACATCCTGGCGGGCCACCTCGTCGAGGTGGTCACCGGGATGAGCTGGTGGGAGGCGATGGAGGCGGTCCTGCTGAAGCCGCTGGACATCGCGCCGGCGTTCGTCGTCGGGCCGCCGTCGGGGTTCCGGCCGGTGGTGGACGGCCACACGGTGCGGCAGCCGGGGGACCGGATGCTGCCGGTCACCTGGCAGACCCTGCCGAAGGTGGCGGCGCCGAGTGCCGGGCTCGCCCTCGGGGCCGCCGATCTGGTCACGTTCGCACTGATGCACCTGGCCCACCCGGCGCTCCAGCCGGTGCTCGACCGCGACTCCGCCCGCGAGATGCGCCGCGACCAGCTCGCGGGGGTGACGGCCGGCCCGTTCGGCATGGCCGACTCCTGGGGGCTCGGCTGGGCGGTGTACCACGACGCCGGGCCCGACTGGTTCGGGCACGACGGCACCGGGGAGGGGACCTCCTGCCATCTGCGGTTCGAACCGGCGGGCGGGACCGTCGTCGCACTGACCGCGAACGCCGCCACCGGACCGGCGCTCTGGGAGGACCTGCTGGCGGAACTCCGGTCGGTGGGGCCGGCCGTGGGAGGCCGCGGCCTGTCGGCGCCGCCGGACCCGGCCCTGCGGACGTCAGGACCACCGGAATGCGTCGGCCGGTACGTCAACGGGGAGATGGAGCTCACGGTCGTCGCGGACGGTGCGGGCGGGCTCCGCCTGACGACGGGCGAGGCCGAGCGGTTCGAGCTGACCTGCTTCGAGGGCCTGCGCTTCACGATGCGGGAAACGTCCGGTGGCCGCACCACCTACACCGGCCGTTTCCTGCGTGACCCGGAGACGGGAGGGATCGATCTCATCCAGGTCACCGGACGGCTGGCCAGGCGGGCGCGCGACGAGAACGACGCCCCCGGCGGGGAAGGCTGACGCCGCGATGAGCACCGCGCAGGCAGGTGCCGGTGACATGGCCGGTGACGTGGCCGGTGACGTGGCCGGCGGGCCGATCCGCCTGTCCCGCAACCGTGACTACAACATCCTGTGGACCAGCCAGCTCTTCTCCGAACTGGGCAGTGAGATTACCTTCGTCTCCTTCCCGCTGCTGATCCTGGCCATGTCGGGCTCTCCGCTGGAGATGGGCCTGGCGTCGTCGGTGCTCGCGGTGGCGCACATGGTGGCGAACGTGCCCGCCGGGGTGGTAGCCGACCGGTGGGACCGTAAGAAGGTCATGCTGCTGTGCCACGGTGCCCGTGCCCTGGCGATGGGCAGTGTGGTCGTGGCGCTGCTCCTGGACACCTACGCCTTCCCGCACATCCTGCTGGCCGCCGCGGTCGAGGGCTTCTTCAGCTCTGTCTTCCAGCCGGCCGAGCACGCCGCGCTTCCCCAGGTGGTGCCCGAGTCGCAGCTGCCGCAGGCGGTCGCCCGCAATACCGCGCGCCCCTTCATCGCCACCCTGCTAGGTCCCGCGCTGGCGGGTTTCCTGTTCACCCTGCACCACACGGCGCCCTTCGGCGCCGACGCGATCATGCTCGGCCTCTCCTTCGTCACGCTGCTCCTCCTGCGCCTGCCGCGGCGGGCGGCCCCCGCCGCGCTCCCGAGGGAGGGGGCGGCCGTGGGCGGCGTCGCCGAGGGGATCCGCTGGGTGGCGGGACACCGGGTCATCAGGGCGACGCTGGTGTGGATGGTCTCCTCCAACCTTGTCTTCAGCGCGCTCGTCATCATCGTCCTGGCGATGTCGGGGGAGGGGGTGAGCGCCGGCGAGGTGGGCCTGACGATGGCGTGCATCGGTGCGGGGGGCCTGCTGGGCGCACTGGCCGCGGCCCGCCTGCACGCCGCCCTTCCGCCGGTCCTGACCATCGTCGGCTTTCCGCTCGTCGCCGCGGTGATGACCGCGGCGATGGCGCTCGTCCCGAGCGGCATCCTCCTCGGGGTGCTTCTCGGCGGTGCCGCGTTTCTCGCGCCGGTCGCGAACACCACGGTTCTGACCTACCAGCTCACGGTCACCCCCGACCACCTGCGCGGCCGCCTGTCCGGCATCGCGGGGCTCTTCTCCGGTGGGGCCGGCGCGCTGGGACCGATGGCCGGCGGCTTCCTCATGACGGCCGGCGGCGGCCCGGTCGCCGTGCCGGTCTGCGCGGCCGGCCTGGCCCTCGTCGCGCTGGGTACGCTGCTCAGCCCGACACTGCGCCGGTTCCCCGTGTTGGCACCCACCGATCGGATGTGAGCCGCGAGATTGAAACTTTCATCCACTGTGACGGGTGTTCGCACAGGTCAGCGCGTCCTGATGTGAGCGGGCAGGGGCGCCTGCTGTATGCGGGGGCGGTCGGCCGCCTATGGTGGGAGCGCTCCCATGCATCCCCCCTAAGGAGTCGATCCATGCCAAGAAGGTCAGTTCTGGCCACGCTCTGCGCGGCTCTGGTGATCGCGTCAGGTGCCGCGGTCGCCGTCGCCTCCGGCGCCTCCGCGGCCGACTCCCCGTTCTACGTCGATCCGGAGACCGGCGCCGCCAAATGGGTCGCGGCCAACGCCGGGGACTACAGGGCGCCGGTCATCCGCGACCGGATCGCCTCCGTGCCGCAGGCCCGCTGGTACACCACCACCAACACCTCCACCATCCGCGGCCAGGTGTCGTCGTTCGTCGGGGCCGCGGCCGGTGCGGGCAAGATCCCCATCCTCGTCGTCTACAACATCCCCAACCGTGACTGCAGCGGTGCCAGCACCGGCGGGGCGCCCAACCACACGGCCTACCGGCAGTGGATCGACGAGCTGGCCGCCGGCCTCCAGGGGCGCCCGGCGTCGATCATCCTGGAGCCCGACGTGCTCCCGATCATGACCAACTGCATGAGCTCCGCCCAGCAGCAGGAGACCAACGCCTCCATGGCGTACGCCGGCAAGAAGCTGAAGGCCGCCTCCTCCTCGGCCAAGGTCTACTACGACATCGGGCACTCGGGATGGCTGTCGGCCTCCGACGCCGCGGCCCGGCTGAACGCCGCGGACGTCGGAGGCAGCGCGGACGGCATCTCCGTCAACGTCTCCAACTACCGGTGGAGCTCCACCGAGGTCGCCTATGCCAAGAACGTCATCTCCGCCACCGGCGTCTCCCGGCTCCGCGCGGTGATCGACACCAGCCGTAACGGCAACGGCCCGCAGGGCAGCGAGTGGTGTGACCCGGGAGGCCGGGCGATCGGCACCCCGAGTACCAACGCCACCGGCGACCCGGCGATCGACGCGTTCCTCTGGATCAAGTTGCCGGGCGAGGCGGACGGCTGCATCGCCGGGGCGGGGCAGTTCGTGCCGCAGCGGGCCTACGACCTGGCCATGGCGGCTCCGCAGCCCACCCCGACCGTCACTCCCACCATCACCCCGACCCCCACCCCGACCGTCACGCCGACCGGCGGCAGGGCCTGCACGGCCACCTACAAGCTGGTCGGCTCCTGGCAGGGCGGTTTCCAGGCCGAGGTGACCGTGAAGAGCAGCGGCACCCAGGCGATCACGGGCTGGACGGCGAGCTGGTCGTTCCCCGGTAACCAGAGCATCACCCAGCTCTGGAACGGACAGCACACCCAGAGCGGCGCCGGTGTCTCGGTGCGGAACGTGTCCCACAACGGCAACCTCTCCTCGGGCGCCTCGACGTCCTTCGGGTTCACCGGCAGCTGGTCCGGGACCAACGGCGTGCCCGCCTCGGTCAGCTGCACCGCCGCCTGACCCGGTGGTGCGGCCCTGAACCCGGTGCGGCTCGCACGGTATGCCCCCCGTGCGAGCCGTACCGGATTCTCGCGTCTTCCCCGGGGTTCCGCGGCCGAAAGCGAGAACCGGGGGTCTGGGCCCGCCCCGCGCGCTAGCCTGGTCTTTTGCCCGGCGGGGAGCCGCGGAGCGGACCGGCCGGCGCCGCCTCGATGGCCGCGACGGCCTTCGTCATGATCCGCCGCATGGTCTCGACCTCCTCGGGGGTGAGCCGGTCGATCAGGAAGGCGCGGACCACGGCCACATGCCCCGGGGCGGTCCGCTCCAGGCAGCGCGAGCCCTCCTCGGTGAGCACCGCGAACACGCCCCGCTCATCCGAGGGGCAGGTCGTCCGCGCGACGAGTCCCCGCCGCTCCAGCTGTCCGATCTGGTAGGTGAGACCACTCTTGGAAATGATCAGCCGGCGGGCGAGCTCGGTCATCCGCAGTCGCCCGTCGGGGTGTTCGGAGAGTCTCGCCAGGATCTCGTACTGGGCGTGGGTCAGACCCGAGTCGACTTTCAGCTGATCCTCGACACGGCGCTCCAGCAGATGCGTCGCGGACAGGTAGGCCATCCACATGGCCATCTCGCTCTCGCCGAGCCATCTCGTCTCGCTCACCAGAACATCCTATGGCTTGTTCAAATTTGAACTAACCACTATGGTTCAGTTCAAATTCGAATGACAACGAGGAGTCATCATGCTTGACCAAGTGCGCCCCTACGCCCTGCTGCTGGCGAGGGTCGGCATCGGCGTGGTCTTCCTGGTCCACGGGCTGCAGAAGTTCGTGACGATGGGGCTGGCCCAGACCACGGCCTTCTTCGACTCGCTGGGCATCCCGCTGGCGAACGTCGCGGCTCCGGCGGTCGCCGCCCTCGAAGTCGTCGGCGGCGTGGCGCTCATCCTGGGCGCGGCCCTGCCGGTCTTCGGCACCCTCCTCGTGCTCAACATGCTCGGCGCGATCGTCTTCGCCCACGCCGCGGCCGGCTTCTCGGTGAGTGAGGGCGGCTACGAGTTCGTCCTGGCCCTCGCCGCCGGCACCCTGGCCATCGCCTTCAGCGGCGGCGGTGCCCTCGCCGTCGACGGTCTCCGTCAGGGGCGCCGCCGGCCGGTCACGGTCTAGGACCCGTCCGCCGGGCGGAACATCGCGCGCCATGAGGTCCGGACCGCCGACAATGGGCATAGCTGTTTCGACGGTGCCGAATGGCTGGGGGTCGATGTGCGGTGGCTGCGAAGAATCGGCAGCGATTTCAAGGCTCGGCAGCACATCGACGCGTACGCTCTCACGATCGTCGTCTTCGGTTTCGCGTTCCTGTCAATCGTCAGCGACGCGCTGGACGACGACCTCAGATGGGCGGTCCTGCTCTCGGGAGTGGGATTGCTGCTCTACCGGATCACCCTTCCCGCGGAGCCCGCCGAATCTCCCGACGGGCTGCTGAACGACCGGTCGGTGTACGACAGCGCACCGCTGTCGTCGCTGCTCGCCCACGCGCGTGACGTCCGGGTGTTCGCCCCCTCCGCGGTCAACCTGCTCTCCGCGCAGACCTGCGAGATCATGCGCAACACGGTGCTCGCGCGGGAGAGGGGACGCGTCAGGATCGTCATCCTCGACCCCCTGGAGAAGGGGGCGGTCCAGCAGACCGCGAGGCAACTGGACGACTCGATCGAGTTTCCCGTCCAGAGGCTTCCCGCCGCGTTGGAGAGCACCATGGAGCGCCTCCGCCTGATGAGCGGCTGGAAGACCGTGGGCGAGTTCGAGTACCGACTCCTTTCCTACAGCCCGGGATTCAGCCTTGTGCTTCTCGACCCGGAGACCCCGCGGGGCCGGGTCATCGTGGAGATTCACGGTTTTCACAATCCCTCGACCTCGTCGCGCATGCACCTGGAGCTGACCCGCGGCCGCGACGAGCGCTGGTACACCTACTGGGTGGAGCAGTTCAACCACATATGGGAGGCGGCGAGATCCGATGTCACGCCGTTCTCCGGAGAAACTCCTCAGCCTGCTTCCGGAGATGCGGTGGAAGCCCGGGAGTGACCGCGTTGAGCGCCCGCGAGGCGAACTCCTCGGCGGTCGCGTGCTGACCCAGCAGGGCATAAACGCGCGCGGCCCGCAGCAGGACCGGCCCGCTGTCCGACTCGTCGGCGGTCGCGTCGAGGATCTCCTGTCCCGCGGCGTCGAACCGCTGGGCCAGGGCGAGGGCCAGCGCCCTGGCGGCGATCGTGGTGGGCCGCTGGTGCCGTCTCACCCGATCCAGGTCGCGCAGGGCCTCACCGGGCCTTCCGAGATCGGCGAGGATCTCTCCGCGCAGCGCCAGCGCCTCGGCGGGGGGTTCGCCGGCCAGCGCCACGGCGCCGTTGAGAAGGGCGAGTGCGGCGCGCGGCTGTCCCAGATGCCACAGGGCCTCCCCGAGCGCCAGTTGCGCGGGAAGGTCGTTGGGAACCCAGGAGAGAGCGGCCCGCAACTGCTCCACCGCCCTGGCGTACTGGCCCTGGGCCAGCCAGAGCCGTCCCTCCGCGGTCAGCGCCGAGGCCACCCCGTTGAACCGCTGGAGCGTCGCGAACACGTCGGCCGCCTCCTCGAGGAGGTGCCGCGCACTCTCCACCTCGCCTCCCACCGCCGCGACCTCTCCCAGGACGACCAGGGCCTCGGCCCGCACCCACGTCTCACCGGGCCCCGAGGCGCGGACCGCCTCCTCCGCGAGGCCGCGGGCCGTCTCCCAGCTCCGCCTGGCCAGTGCCGCCCGTGCGTCATCGAGGTAGGTCGCCGGGTGCTGCGACTGGCGCACCGAGCCGATCAGGCGGTCGTGCTGCAGCTCGTACCAGCGGATCCCCAGCCGGTGCTCGCCCCGCAGCAGGTGACGGTCCTCCAGCGCCTCGGCGATGGCGTTCGGCATGCCCGCCGTCTCACGGAGGCCCTCGTAGACGGTGTTGCGCGTCCCGTGCTCGGTGACGAAGGTCCTGCGCAGCCAGGAGCGGATCTCGCTCGACGTGACCCCCGACTCGGCCGCGACCTGCGCCAGCATCCGCTCGCAGAAACCGGTCAGGAAGTGGTCGACGTTCACGTGCAGGTTCACGTGCTCGGCGGTGATCTCGTGCAGGCCCGGCGGCAGCGAGTCCCACAGCGCGGAGCAGACGACCTGCAGCTGGACGGGCTCGACGGTGTTGAGCGTCACCGTGGTGGTCTGCCCCTCGTCGTTGAGGAAGGGGACGGTGCGCAGGTCGTCGACGAGTCGTTCGGCGGCCCCCGGGGCGAAGGACCGGCCGGTGCGCTCAAGGGGTCTCGTCGTGGCGTCGAGCGCCGCCGCGCGCGAGAGCGGCAGCAGCTGGAACCGCGCCCGCGAACCCCGGCCCAGCGGGCGCTCGTACGGCAGCACGGAGGCCAGATACTCCTCGCGCAGCGAGAGCAGCAGGTGGAGCCCGTCGTGCTCCTCGACGGCCCTCGCGAGCTGGCGCAGCAGCGCGTGACGCTCCTCCTCCCGGTCGGGCGGGCCGCCGAACAGCTCCTCCGCCTGGTCGACGGCGACCAGGGTGGGCACCGGGTCGCCGTACCGGTCCACGCGTTCCGGGCGCCGGGCCAGGAAGTCCGAGACCGTCAGCCCGGCCAGCACGGACAGCGGCTCCTCCGGCGCCCAGGACGACAGCAGCGCCAGCACGTACGGGTTGCCGGTGACCCTCGGGCGCAGCGAGACGATGCCGCGGGGCGACACGCGGGCCACGGGCAGGACGTCGGCGCGTTCGGGCTCGACGCGCGGCAGGACACCCGCCTGCAGCAGGGACGTCTTGCCGACCCCCGAGGCGCCGAACAGCACGGTGAGACCGGTGGCCTGCCAGATGGTGGCGATGTCGCGGCCTTCGCGCTCCCGCCCGAAGAACAGCACGTGCTCGTCGCGGTCATAGGGGCGTAGCCCCACGTACGGCTGGGTGGCCCTGTCGACCCTGTGAACCGCGTCCGTCATGGTGCCCGTCCCATTCTCCGCAGGAGTTCCGCGCAGAACTCCGAGGCGGTCCCCAGGAAGATCGAGATGTTCCAGCCGTCGAGATAGTGGGCGATGTAGCGCCTGGCCTTGCTCTCCGCGTCGCTCGCCGATCCGTTGACCTCGGGCATCAGCTGTACGCTCACATGCCGCCGCTTGTTACTGCGCGGCGTGCTGCGCATCAGGCCGTGGAACAGCACCCGAAACGTCCAGTCCTGCAGGCTGTAGCCGATGAAGAGCAGTGGCCGGGCGGTCATCGCCCGCAGGATCGGGGTCGGCAATGGCTGCCTCCCGCCGGTCGCGACGACGTCCACCATGTTGACGAGGTAGGTCAGGTAGTCGGCCTCGGTCAGCACCAGCGACGCCGGTTCGGACCAGCTTCCGTGCAGATGGTAGACGAGGGGACATTCCACCGTCGGCTCTGGCAGGACAGGCGTGGCGGCGGGATCGGCCTCCCACCAGGGGGAGACGGCGACGTGGGGCTCCTTGCCCTCGGCCCGCAGCGCCTCGGCCAGGAAGTCGTCGTAGTTCGTGGTGAGGAACGTGGTCACGGGGAAGCCGGCCAGCACTCGGTGCGGCTCTTCCGGATCGCCGGGAGCAGGTCCCCCGTGAGAGCGGAGAAGCCTGCAGACCCCCTCCTTGAGATCCACCGGATCCCGCACCACCGCCGCGCCGTACTGCATCACGCGGGCGAGATTGCCCGGGTCGGAGAACGGATAGCCGTAGTGGAGGGCGTACCGGTTACTCAGGGCGGCACCGGTGGGGAGCGTCCCGGCGCAGGCACCCGCTCCGAGGAAAGGGGTGCAGTCACCCCTGTGGAGCTGGTCGATCAACCGTTGCCAGTCGAGATCGTCCACGGTCCCACCATTGTTGTCGACAGAAAGTGCCAGTCTCGCACTCCAATGTCGCACATTGGTGGGTTATCACCAAGGTTTCTATATGGAGGAGTCGAATCCGGCCACCGGCCCCGCGTCCCCGTCGGCGGTTATTCGCCGACGGACCAGGTCCAGGATGGAATCGCCGATTTTGTCAAGATCGGCCAAGTTCAGACCCGTCAGGTCGATCAGACCTTCGCCGGAATCGATGTTAGCGGTGGCGGCTTCCTCGCTCATGCGGACTCCCTTGCGCCCACGGCGAGACGCACGCGTCCCCGGATCTCCGAGCGTCCTCGCCTACGCCTTGATGATTACATCCTTTCGGTGTTCAGGCGAGTACTCGGGAAGATAATTTGGCGGGTGGAACTATATAGTTGACCGGAAAATAGACGTTTTAGGGTGTGACAGAGATCCGCTGTTGAGGTGTGGCAATGAGACTCTGACCCCTTCGCTTATGCGCTTGCGGAGGCCCGGAGCCATAAGCTGATTCCCAATCGGGCGAGTGGAGGCCGTCGCGTGCCCATTTCACAGTCTTCGGGGACTTCCCGCCTGCCGGGACGCCAGCCCCAGATCTGGGGCAGGGTCCCCCAGCAGAACAAGAACTTCACAGGTCGTGAAGGCCTCCTCGACAAGCTTCACACCGGTGTCACGTCCGAGGTCACCGCCGTGGTGCCGCACGCCCTTCACGGGTTCGGCGGCGTCGGCAAGACCCACGTCGCGATCGAGTACGCCTACCGCTTCCGGCACGAGTACGACCTGGTCTGGTGGATACCCGCGGACCAGCCGATGCTGGTGCGCTCCTCGCTGGCCGCGCTCGCCCCGCACCTGGGCGTGCCCTCCTCCGCCGCGATGGGAGTGGAGGACGCGTCCGCCGCCGTGCTGGACGCCCTGCGCCGCGGTGACCCGTACTCCCGGTGGCTGCTCATCTTCGACAACGCCGAGCAGCCGGAGGACATCAACGACATCATCCCCCGGGGCCCGGGACACGTCCTGATCACCTCACGCAACTACGCCTGGCAGAGCGTGGTCGACACCGTGCCCGTCGACGTCTTCAGCCGGGCGGAGAGCATCGAGTTCCTCACCAGGCGGGTTCCCGGCTCGACCAGCCAGGAGGACATGAACCGGCTGGCCGAGCAGCTCGGCGACCTCCCGCTCGCGCTTGAGCAGGCCGGAGCCCTGCAGACGGAGACCGGGATGTCCGTCGAGCAGTATCTCCGGCTGCTCGACGAGCAGACGGCCCAGCTGCTCGACGCCAACAAGGCGTCGGACTATCCGCTGTCCATGACGGCTGCCTGGTCGCTGTCGGTGTCACAGCTCAAGGCGAAGCTGCCCGAGGCCGTGGAGCTCCTGCGCTGCTGCGCCTTCTTCGGACCCGACCCCATACCCCGTGACGTGTTCGGGGCACTTCCCGACGACCTCGCGGCCGGGTCGCGTCTTGGCCCGCTCCTCGACAATCCGATCCTGCTGAGCCGGGCCATCAGGGAGCTGGGCCGATACGCCCTGGCGCGGATCGACTCGGAGAACCGGACCATCCAGGTGCACCGGCTGGTCCAGGCACTGCTCCGTGCCGAGCTGGGCTGGGAGGAGCACGTGTCCTTCCGGCACGAGGTGCACCTCATGCTCGCCGCGGCGGCGCCGGGCCTTCCGGACGACACCGTCCTGTGGCCGCGCTACGCCGAGCTGCTCAGCCACATGACACCCGCGATGGTGGAGGCCGGTGAGGATCCCCGCATCCGTCGCTTCGCCCTCGACGTCGTGCGCTACCTCTACTCGTCCGGGGGCTACCAGTCGGCCAGCGACCTGGTCAAGGGCTTCATCGCCAGATGGCGGGCCGACAGCGGGGACGAGGACCAGCACGTGCTCTCCGCGCAGCGGCATCTCGGCATCGTCCTTCGCGAGCTCGGCGACTACCGGGCCTCCTTCGAACTCAACCGCGAGACCCTGACGCGGATGAGGAGGGTCCTGGGACCCGACCACGTGGAGACCCTCCTGCTCACCAACAGTCATGGCGGGGACCTGCGGATGCGAGGTGACTTCACGGCGGCCCTGGCGCACGACAGGGAGTCGCTGCGGCGGCACCAGAGCGTGTTCGGCCCCCAGCACCACCGGACGCTGCGCGCCATGAACAATCTCGCCATCGACTATCTGCTGCTCGGCGACTATGAGAAGGCGTTCGAGCTGCAGGAGACCACCTACAGGCTGCACCGCCGTCCCGACTCGGGATCCAGCAAACAGAACATCCTCACCTCGGGCAACGGTCTCTCACGTATCGTGCGGCTCAGAGGTGACTACGCCGAAGCCTGTGACCTCGGCGAGGACGCGTACGAGTTCGGGGTGCAGGAACTCGGCCCGGACCATCCCTGGACCCTGCGCACGGCGAAGGATCTGTCCATCGCCAAACGGCGGGTCGGGCAGATCGACGAGGCGTTCGACCTCGCGCAGGCGACGTACGAGCGAGAGGAGCGCATCTTCGGGCGTGACCACCACGACACGCTCGCGGCGGCACTGTGCCTGGCCAACGCGCAACGCACCAGAGGTGAGATCGCCGAGGCGCTGGAGCTGCTGCGGGACGTGACGGCTCGCTATCCCCGCATGTACGGCGACGAGCACCCCTTCACCTTCGGCTGTGACATGAACCTGGCGTTGCTGCTGCGGGTCAACGGGCAGATCGAGGAGGCGAGCCGGCTCGATCTGAGCTCCCTGGAGGGTTTCGACCGCACGCTCGGCCGCGAGCACCACTACTCCCTCACCTGTGCGATCAACCTCGCCAGCGACTTCGCGGCACAGGGGGACGCCCCCAGTGCCAGGCGGCTGGGGCAGGAGACGCTGGCCCAGCTGCGCGAGTTGCTGGGGGTGGACCACCCGCTCACTCTCGCCTGCGCGAACAACCTGGTCATCGACCTGCGGGCGGAGGGGGCCTTAGAGGAGGCCCAGGCGCTGGAGGCCGACACCTTCGAGCGCTACCAGCGGGTGCTGGGCAACGACCATCCGGACACCAGGGTCGCCATGCGCGGTGAACGGCTCGACTTCGACTTCGACCCGCCCGCTCTCTAGACCCTGTCGCCTGGATCTCCTGCCCGCCGCGGACGCCCGGCCGACACTCGCCACGGCAGGATCCGGCGGGCAGGGCCTAACCGTTGCGTTCGAGCCAGCGCGCGTAGTGGTCGTCGGCGCGTGCGCGGCCCAGGGCCCGGGCGCGGGCCGGCACGCTCTCCTGTGCCCAGCGGTCCAGGCGCAGGGCCATTCCGGTCGCGAAGTTCTCGCCGGCCGGGGTCAGCCGCCCGCTGCCGAGCAGGGTGCCGGTCACCAGGCGAGCCGCCTCGCGCCAGCGGAAGAACTCCGAACTCGCGCGCAGGGCCGCCTCCCCGGTCTCCAGGTGGCGCTGGCGCATCCAGAAGCCGGCCACGCCCAGGAAGGCGTAGGCCCCCTGGAGCAGGCCGGGGACAGGACGGGGATCCTCGCGCCAGGGAGCGTAGTAGCGCCTGCCGTCGTCGGGAAGGGTCAGCGGGATCAGGTCGAGCAGGGCCGAGAGCTTCGCGTGCTGCGTCTCGTGGGTCAGGGTGACCGCGAACGTGGAGGCGTCCGGCGGCGTCGACAGGGCCACGCAGCCGTACGTCTCGCCGGATGTCGAGCTCGACTGGCCCCGGGCCGGGGCGACCAGCGGGGTGAGGACCGTGATCGCCGTGACGACCTCATCGGCCACGGCGCGGTGGTGGCGCACCAGCAGATGCCACGCCTCCTCCAGCGTCGACTGCCAGCGCTCGGTCTCGGCCTCGGTCAGACGCCCGCCGATGTTCGTGGTCTCCGGCATCCGGTACGGGTCGAGGTCGTCGATGACCAGGTGCAGCGGCACGCCGTCCACCTCGGTGGAGAGCGATCGCAGGCCTTTCCACCCGGGGGCGTCCCGGCCGGGGTCGCGCGGGACGGTGACGATGGTCCCGTCCGCGGTGACCTCGGCACCGCCCTCGGCACACTCCACCGTGGCCCACGAGACGGTCGGCGACAGGATCGCCTGGCCCAGGGAGGGCAGCGTGACGACCCCCTCCACCGCGGGTACGTCGATGTCGCAGGCCGTGCCCGAGCGGATCGCCGCCGCGGCGGCGAGCGCGGCGAGCTGCCCCGGTGCCGCGTCCTCGGCGTGAGCGTCGAGCATCTTGACCGTCCGCCGCGCCCAGGCGCCCACCGAGGGATGGCGCAGAACGGTGTCGACGGCGCCGGGATGACGGCGCTGTACCGTGGCGAGCAGGTCGTAGGCACGACGGGTGACGGCGGCGTCCGGATGGCCGTTCGCGCGCGCGGCCTCCAGCACTCCCCGTACGAGAAGCACGTGCTTGCTGTGCTGCGCCGCGGAGAGCCTGGCGACCGCGGCGGCGCCGCCACCGCCGGCGGCGAGCTTGGAGAACACCCCGGCCGTGATCCGGTGCTCACGCAGGTTCATCGTGTCCCTTCCCCGTCGTTTCGATCGAGCCGGCAGATCGGCCTCGACAGTGCTCTTGACGTGCTTGATGAGTCGGAGCAGGTCGGGGGAGTAGACGGAGGGGTTGGCGAAACCGTGGCCGGAGCGGTAGCGGTGGGCGTACAACCCCCCTCCGCAGATCCGTGACACCGGGCAGGCCCGGCAGGTGGGACACAGGGCCAGTTCGCCGATCTGGCGGGCGGCGATCGAGGGAAGGAGCAGGGCGTCGTCGAAGGAGTCACGTGTCACGTGCAGCCCGGTCTCGGGGGCTCCCTGGTAGGCCGACTTCAGCACGTCCGACTGCTCGATGCCGCCGTCGGTCTCCACTACCACCATCCCCGCGGGGGACAGGCCTATCTGCTCGCTCGACGACGAACCGCCGAGCAGCACCTGGATGATCTCGCCGAACATCCGGACCCGGGTGGGCCTGCGTGCCGCGCCGTACCACCGGTCGAAGATCGGGATGAGCCAGTCCGCGTACGGTGTCGTCTCCTCGTGGGGAAGCCGGCCGGCCGGGGGCGCCGACCAGTTGCCGTGCGGGAGCAGGAAGTCGACGGCCGGGGGATCGAAGGCGAGGAGCGCCTCGTAGACCCCGATCGGGTCGTTTCTGAGGTCGACGGTGCACAGCAGGCCGCTGAAGAGATGCCTGAAGGTGGGCGAAATCAGCAGCCGGAGGGCTCGGGACACCTCGGCATGGCTGCCGCGGCCGCCTGCGCGCCTGCGGCTGCGGTCGTGCATCGTCTCGTCACCGTCGAGGCTCACCCCGACCCGGATGTCCAGTTCGTCGAGGAGTCGCAGGTAGCTCTCGTCCAGGCGCAGCCCGTTGGTCTGCAGGCTGGCCCTGACCCGGGTGCCGGCGGCCGCCGAACGGATCCGGGTGACGGTCTCGCGGATCGCCTCGGGGCCGGCGAGCAGTGGCTCGCCTCCGTGCAGGATGATCTCGATGTCGCGCAGGCCGTGACGGTGGGCGTGCTCGGCGATTCTCGCGGCGGTGGCGGCGACGATCTCCCGTGACATTTGTTTCGGGCGTGTCAGCCACGACGAATCGGCCATTTCGTACATATAGCAATATTTGCAGGCGAGATCGCACCTACTGTGGATCTTCAAGATGAACTGCCGGAACGGCGTCGGTCTCCAGCCGTCGGCCATCAGCCTGCCGATGTCGAGAGTCGACGGCCACTCGCGCACCGCTGATCAGCCCCCTGATGAGACCACGTTATGTGATGCCCGAAAGATGCTTCCACGATAGATGATGGCCGACCGCCGTTCCAGAGACGGATGAAACCCTTCGGCCATGTCGCGGAGCCCACTGTTTGTAAGCCTGGAACTTGACTATTTGGGCAAACTCATGCCAGATAGGAAATGGCGCAAGAGAGGTGTGCCGCGTTTGCCTGAGAAACTTGACCCCATAATCCCGTCACCCAGAAGCGTGTTCCCGGCGACGCTCGATGTCAGGGGATTGCTGGAATCAGGGTGGCGACCGGCGGCTTTCCGGCAGTTCATTTTGAAGATCCACAGCAGGTGCGACCTCGCCTGTCGCCACTGCTACGTCTACGAGATGGCGGACCAGTCCTGGAGGGCACAGCCGAGGCGCATGTCGGAGGCGATCGTCGACCGTACGGCGAAGCGCATAGCCGAGCACGCGTTCACCCACGAGCTGGCCGAGGTGGAGGTCGTCCTGCACGGCGGTGAGCCCCTTCTGGCCGGGCCGGATCTCATCTCCTACGCCGTGCGCGCCATCAGGGGGGCCGCCGCCGACGTCGGGACCCGCGTCCACGTCGGCGTGCAGACCAACGGGCTGCGCCTGGACGAGAGCTATCTGCGGCTCTTCGACAGCCTGGAGATCCGGGTCGGGGTGAGCCTGGACGGCTACGCGGAGGGTCACGACCGGCACCGGCGCCACGCGGACGGCAGGGGAAGTCACGCGAAGGTGGCGGCCTCGCTCCGCAGGCTGACCGGCGGTCCCTTCCACCACCTGTTCAGTGGCCTGCTGTGCACCATCGACGTCCGCAACGATCCGCTGGCGACCTACGAGGCGCTTCTGGAGTTCGATCCCCCGGCCGTCGACTTCCTGCTCCCGCACGGCAACTGGTCCACCCCGCCGCCCTTCCGCGTTCCGGAGGCGGGGGTGACGCCGTACGCCGACTGGCTCATCCCGATCTTCGACCGCTGGTACGGATCGGTCGCCGACCAGACGGAGGTCCGGCTGTTCCGCGAGATCATGCGCCTGCTGACGGGAGGCGCCTCGCGCAGCGAGACCGTGGGACTCTCACCCGCCCGGATGGCCGTCGTGGAGACCGACGGCAGCATCGAGCAGTCGGACATTCTGAAGTCCAGCTACCACGGGGCGGCCGCGACCCGCCTGCACCTGCTCCGCGACTCGTTCGACGCCGCGCTCACCCACCCGTCCATGGCGGCCAGGCAGATCGGCGAGCTCGCGCTTGCACCCGTCTGCCTGGCCTGTGACATCCACTCGGTCTGCGGCGGCGGGCTGTACGCGCACAGGTACAGCGAGGCCGCCGGCTTTCTGGGACCTTCGGTCTACTGCCCCGACCTGTACCGGCTGATCACCCATATCCGCACCCGGCTCGCGCGGGATGTCGCCAGGCTGAAGGGAAGCCGATGAGGCACGGTTCGCAGCAGGTGTCCGACAAGACGTTTCTCACGCTGGCGGCCGGTGAGGGCGGTGCCGGCGCCGTGGCCGAGCTGCGGGCCGCGCAGCGCGCCAGGAACAGGGTGCTGGTGCGAGCTGTCGTCGGCGAGGCGCGGTCGGCCGGGCATCCCGGCGCCGATCTGGCGATGCGCGCCTACGGCCTGCTGGCCGAACTGGAGGGGCAGGCGGACGAGGAGGTCGAGCGCCTGCTGAGGTATCCGGCGGTGGGGGCGTGGGCGTGGCGGACCTACCGGTCCCTGCGGAGCGGGGACGACAGCCGCGACGATCCCGCGCAGCTGGGCGCACTGGCCGTGGTGGTCGCGGTGCGGGCCCGGGTCCGGTGCCGGGTCCGGTTGCCCGTCCGCGACAGCACGATCATGCTGCCGTCCCTGGGGCGTCTCACTCTCCCCACCGGCGCGCCGGCCACGGTCGACGTCGAGGTGCGGCCGGACGGGGACGGCGCCGAACTCGACGCAGGGGGCCTGACGGTCCGCGTCGCCCCCCCGGGCGACCGGCCCGGCTGGCAGGCGCTGCGCGGCTGGTCGGTGATCCCGGGGTTCGACCTGGTCGTCGACGACCTCGACCCGTACCGGTGGCCCGTGGAAGGGGTCGCCGAGCCGCGGCTCGGCCGCGAGCGGCTCCGCGCGTGGCGGGCGCACCTGGACGACGCGTGGCGCGTCCTGACCGCCCACCACCGGCACGTGGCGGAGGAGGTGAGCTCCACGGTGTCGGTGCTCACCCCCGTCAAGGCGCCGGACAGGGGGCAGAACAGCGCTTCGACCCGCGAGGCGTTCGGGACCGTCGCGATGTCCGACCCGTGGCACGGCCTGGGGCTCGCCGCCACGCTCGCGCACGAGATCCAGCACGCGAAGCTGACGGCGCTGACCGACGTGATCCCGCTGACCCTGCCGGACGACGGCAGACGCTACTACGCGCCCTGGCGGGACGACCCGCGCCCCGCCTACGGCCTGCTGCAGGGTTCGTACGCCTATCTCGGGGTGGCGGAGTTCTGGCGGAGGCAGCACAGGTTCGAGCGGGACGCCGAGGCGTTCCGGGCACGCGTGGAGCTCGCCCGGTGGAGGCGGGGCGCCTACCAGGTCACCGGCACGCTGCTGGCCAGCGGGAGCCTGAACGAGCGCGGAGAGGAGTTCGTGGCCTGCATGAGGAGAACCCTCGAAGAGTGCGCCGCCGAACCGGTGGACGACCTCGCGGAGGCACAGGCCCTCCGCGAGGCGGAGCGGCACCTCGACGCCTGGCGGAGGCGCAACACCTGACCTCGGCGTGGTCAGATCGGCGGGGGGTCGAAGTCGCAGTCGATGCGTCGGCCCTCACTCGCGAGGATGGCGTCGGGGTGGCCGGCCTCCAGGGGGCGCTCATAGTGCCGCATCGTGTCGTGGTACAGCAGCTCGGCCTCCTTCTCCGCGCCGGCGGCTCTCAGATCGAGGACGAGGTTGCCGGCGCAGGCCAGGCTCAGGAAGTGGTTCTCGCCGAAGAGCTTCTGCAGCCTGTTCAGCGTCTCCCTGCCGAGCTCGCACGCCTGGGTGAACTCTCCCAGGATCGCCAGGTCCGTCTGGAGGCTGATGGCGCACGTCAGCGGGTAGTGGTGATCCCTGCCGACCTTGGCGATCAGGCCGCGCACCGCCTGCTCGTTCAGCCGGCGGGCCGTTTCGACCTCGCCCCGCAGGCGGTGCAGGATCGCCAGGTTGCCGCCGCAGGCGAAGCCGTAGGGGTGCTCCTCGCCGAACACCCGGGGATACAGCGCGACCGTCCTGTTCGCTATCGCGAACGACTCCTCGAGCTCGCCGGTCACCCGCAGGGAGTTGGACAGGTTGATCGCGGCCGCCATCGTGTCGGCGTGCTCGTCTCCGAAGAGCCGCTGGAGCCGGGTGTGCGTGTCACGCGCGAGGTCCAGCGCCTCGGAGATCTCTCCGGCCCGGCGCTTCGCGATCGACAGGTCCTTGGCCGTCAGCAGGGTGAAGTGATGGTCGAGCGTCAGCTCCTGGACACCGTAGGCGTAGGCCTCCTCGCCCAGGTCGCAGGCCTCGGTGTAGTCGCCGCAGAGCCGTACCGCCCTGGCCAGGCCGTTCCAGGACAGCAGCAGGGTGCTCTTGCCGATGCCCCCCATCGCGTCGCTCATCTCCAGGTATGTCTCCTGGTGCAACCGTCGTGCCGCCTGGTAGTCACTGGTCAGCGCGTAGTCGAGGGCCAGGCTGTTGAGCACGCGCAACGTGGCGGGGTCGCTGGGCCCCCGGTTGGCGATGTGGGCGTCCCGGGACTCGCCGTCCAGCTTGCGGGCGGCGGCGAAGTCGCCACGGGCCCGCAGGGAGGCCCCGTACCCGTTGGTCGTCAGGAGCGTCTCGCGGTGGTCGGGGCCGAGGATGGCGCGCATGTCGTCGAGGGTCTGGTGGTCGACCTCGTAGGCCGCGGCGTACTGGCCGAGCGCCCGCAGGACATTGCCCAGGTGCCGGTGCGCGACGAGCACGTCCAGGTGCTTCGGCCCGCTGACCTCGCTCCATCTCCTGATGAAGCTGGTGAGGAAGGAGTGGGCCGACTGGTAGTTGCCCGACATGTACAGGTAGCGGACCACGTTGAGGGCGAACTGCCTGGCCGCGGGGTCCGTGCACTCCTCCAGACCGGAGGGGGTGACGTGCGCGACCAGCTCCTCGAAGCTGCGCCACCTGTCGGTCTCGTCGGGGTCGTTCGGGGCGCTGCCGGCCAGCAGCACGTGCACCTCGTGCCGGATGTCCGTCTGATCCTCTTCGGGCAGGTCGTCACGGAGCAGCGCCTGGATCAGCCGGTGAACCTGGATCGTGCGGGTGGTGGGCTCGATCCTGGCCAGGGCGAAGCGTCTCAGCTCGCTCAGCGCCGTGGCGAGCAGGATCGGATCAGAAAGGATCTTGCTGAGCCGGGGGACGACGGCCTTGTTGCCCCTGCGGAAGACGTCGCGCGGAATGGGCTCGGGGCCGAAGAAGGCACAGCACCGCAGGAGCGTGATGGCCTCGGGAAGGCGGTCCTGCAGGAGCGACACCGACACCTTCCAGGCCGCGGTCATCGACAGCGGATACCCCGGTGCCCTGTTGACGCCCAGCAGCCTGCTCGCCTGCTCGCCGAGCTGCTCCAGGTACTCGTCGACGGACATGCCGGTCTCGTACTGCAGCGCGCCGGCCTGCTCCAGAGCCAGCGGGAGATCGCCGAGCTGCTCGGCCAGCCGCGAGGCGTCGTCGTCGGGAACCTCCCGGCGCAGGCGTTTCTTCAGGAACGCCACGCTTTCCTCGCGGGTGAAGACGTCGACCTGGAGGGTCTCGAAGTGGTCCTCCCACTTGGGGTTGCGCGAGGTGATCAGGACGTGACCCGGCCCGCGCGGGATGAACTCCTCGACCTGTCCCGGATCCTCGGCGTTGTCGAAGATCAGCAGCCAGCGGCGGTAGGGGTTGCCGTTCTGCAGTGTCCTGCGCACGGCCTCGGCGGCCTCCTCGACACCGGTGGCGGAGGCGGGAGGCAGCCCCAGGTGGGGCGCCATCGCGGCCAGCGCGGACGGCACCAGCACGCGCTGGTCGGCGGGGATCCACCAGACGAGGTCGTAGTGCGACCGGTAGCGGTGGGCGTACTCGATGGCCAGGTGTGTTTTGCCGACACCGCCCCACCCCTGCAGTGCCTGGGGCTGGGGCACGACGGCGGTGACGGTGCTGATGCCCTGGCGGAGCCTGACGAGCAGGTCGTCCCGCCCGGTGAAGTTCCTGTTGCGGGGCGGCACCTTCTCCCAGACCTCGGGCTGCCGTTCCGGCACCGTGTTCGCCGCGTGTGAAAGCTCCACCACCTCGGGCCTCCGTTTTTTTAGCCAAAGGGATCGTACGGTCATCCTAAAGGTTGATTCGGCGGGTGGGGTATTACAGAATCGCATAGTAAGAAGAAAACGGCCTGGAGGCTTTCGAAAAGGACGTCGTTTCGCATTTTTTTAGGACGTCCCAAAACCCGGGTGGTGGTCGAGGCCGGATCCGGAGCGATGTAAGGGGAGCACGCATGCGCGATGACGGCTCAAGATCAAACATTTTCGTCGACCTCGGCGGCCTCTCCCTGGAGATGCTCGGTGAGATCGAGGACCACTCCCTGCGGAGGGCGCTGGAGCCGTTGTTTCTGGAGACGGCGGAGCCGACGGCCGGATTCACCAGCTCGATCTGAACGGTCACCCTGCCGTTTCGTGCGGGTCACGGCAGAAAGGTGATCGTGAATCATTCGCCTGCTCCGGGCGTGCCGTCGGGACAAACGTCGGCGAGACAAGAGGTGCCTTCCCTCGCCGGAGGGATTGACCATGCCAATAGAGTCGTACGGCATCGAGTCCATGATCCGATTGGACCTCTTGCCCGTGAGGTGGTGCCCTGCGTGCATGACATGGGGGAGGCCGAGTGGGAACGCCTGCTCGACCAGTTGAACAGCGGGGACTGCACGCCGTTCTTGGGGTCCGGGGCGTGCGTGGGCACTCTGCCGACCGGGACGGCGCTGAGCCGCGACATGGCGCGCCGATGGGACTATCCGTTCGACGACGACCATGATCTCCCGCGGGTGACGCAGTTCGCGGTGATGCGATATGGGGATTCGGTATATGTGAAGAGACGGATCTGCGACGAGCTCGACGCCGGGGGCGCGCCCGACTTCCTCGACCCCCTGGAACCGCACGGTCTGCTCGCGAGTTTCCCGCTTCCGGTATATCTGACGACGAACTACGACGACTTCATCCTGCGCTCGCTCGAAGCCGTGGGAAAAAGACCGAATGTGGCTGTATGTCCATGGAACAAAGGGCTGGCCTACGCCGAGGATCTGTTCAGCAGCGAGGCGGGCTGGAATCCCAGGCCCGAGGCTCCGCTCATCTACCACCTGCACGGCAGCCTGCAGGATCCGGCGTCGATAGTGCTGGCGGAGGACGACTATTTGGAGTTTCTCACCAACCTCGCGGTGGACGGTGTCGCGGGCGGCCAGCGGATGCTGCCCACCTCCATTCTCGCGGCGCTGACCAGGAGGCCCCTGCTGTTCATCGGATACAGCCTGCAGGACTGGACGTTTCGCGTGCTTTTCCATGGGTTGTTGAAAGCCGTTCCCGGAATCAACCGCCGCAGGCACGTGAGCGTCCAGCTCGCCCCCTCGCTCGCCAGCACGAAGGCGGACGTGCTGGAAGTCCAGCGCCAGCTGGCCAGATACTACGAAGACTGGCGGATCTCCATCTTCTGGGGGACGGCGGAGGAGTTCTGCCGTGAGCTGCGCCGGCGGATGGGACCGGTGCCGTGACCTCTGACGTGACCTCCGACCTTGTCCGGCCGGACGAGGCCGGCCAGCCGTACGTCGGCCTGCGGGCCTTCCGCCGCGAGGACCGAGCCAAGTTCTTCGGCCGCGACAGGGAGGCGTACGAGGTCTCCGACCTGTGGCAGGCCGGGCGCCTGACCGTGCTGTACGGACCGTCGGGCGTGGGCAAGACCTCGCTGATCCAGGCGGGCGTGCTCCCGCTGCTGGACATCGGCAGGACCGACGTCCTGCCGATAGGCAGGGTGTCGCACGGTTCGCCCTTCCCCTCGGCCGCGCTCTCCCGGCACAACCCGCACGTGTTCGCGCTGCTGTCGTCGTGGTCTCCCACCGAGACGCCCACCCGGCTGGCGGGGCTGACGATCCGTGAGTTCCTCAGCCGGCGCCCGCCGCGCCAGGATCCCTACGGCGACCCGGTCCTCACTCTGGCCGCGATCGACCAGGCCGAGGAGCTCTTCGGGGACTTCGCCCACCGCCAGCCGTACCGGGAGTGGTTCATCGGCCAGCTCGTCGAGGCGCTGGACGACGACCCGAACCTGCGCCTTCTCATCTCGATCCGCGAGGACTACCTCGCCGCGATCCTTCCCCACGAGCCGAAGCTGGCGGGCATGGCCAGGAGCCGCTTCTCGCTGACCGCCCTTGACACGGCCGCCGCGGTCCGGGCGACCGAGGGCCCGCTGGAGGGAACGGGACGCTCGTTCGCCCCGGGCGCGGCGCGCGGCCTGGTCGACGATCTCCGCATGATCAGGGTCGGCAGGGCACTGGGCGAGGAGGTCGTCGCCGACGCCAAGGTGGTCGAACCCGTCCAGTTGCAGGTCGTGTGCTCGGCCATGTGGCATTCCCTGCCCGAGGACGTGCGGGTCATCTCCCTGGACCACGTCCGCAGGTTCGCCAACGCCGATCGCTCCCTCACCGGCTTCTCCGAGCGGATGATCGCCGAGGTGGCCCACGACCACTTCGGTGACGACGTCGCCGAGCTCAGGAGCTGGCTGCGCCGCTGCTTCATCACCGAACTCGGCACCCGCGAGGTCGTCTACCAGGGGGAGACCGTCACCGCCGGCATGCCGAACGCGGTGGTCAGGGCGCTGGTGGACCGCCACATCCTGCGTGAGGACATCAAGGCGGGCACGCGCTGGTGCGAGCTGTCGCACGAGCGTCTCATCCAGCCGATCCTGCAGAACGACCGCCTCGTCGTGCAGGCCGAGAGCCGGGCCCTTCCCGACGACTACCTGCGGGCCGCCGAGCTCTCGTTCCGCGACGGGGAGTTCGCGCTGGCCGCCAAACAGGCCGAGGAGGCCCTGGAGCGGTGTGGCGACAACACCAGGATCCGCGCGGAGATCGAGTCCTTTCTCGGCAACGTGGCGCATCGGCGGGAGGACTTCGAGAAGGCCGTGTCGCACTACCGCACCGCCGCGGTCCTCTTCGAGACACTGGGGGCGACGTCGGCCGTCGGCGGCCTGCTCGCCGGGATCGGCCGGCTGCGGCTGGTCCAGGGGCGCCCCTCGGTCGCGGTGCGGGAGCTGTACTCGGCGATACGCCGCGTCCCCAACGACATGAGCATCCAGACCGAGCTCGCCTGGGCGCTCTGGTACGACGGCCATCCCGATGCGGCGCGTGACGTTCTCAACGACGTTCTGGGAAGGGAGGGAAACCTCACCGAGGCGTTGCGGGCACGGGGCGAGATCCTGGCCGGGCTCGGCCGGGCGGAAGCGGCGTTGCGCGACCTGGACCGGGTCAGGCCGCTGCAGTGGCCCTCCACCCGGGCCGCCCACGCCCTCGCGCTGGCTCTGCTGGGGCGCTTCCCCGAGGCGAGGCGGGAGATCAGGGCTGTGCTGGCCGAGGGGGGAGATCACGGTCCGGTGCTGCTGTATGCCGCCCGGATCGAGGCTCTGGCCGGCGACGCCTCGGCGGCGGCCGATCTGGCCCGGAGGGCGGGGACGGCGCGGGCGCCCACCCTCCCTGCCCATCTCGCTGCCGAAGCGGCTCGGTTGGTCGCCACGTCGTGAGCACCCGCGTGGCCGCGTGGGCCCCGGTCGCCCGGACCTCCCTGGCCGTCCCGGCGATGCCGAGTCGCGCGCAGAGGTTCAGCAGCGCCGCGAGCGTCACCACCAGGGCGACGCAGAACATCAGGCCGGCCAGGACGACGGCCGCCATCCGGACGCCCGCCACGGCGACCAGGGTCCCGCCGAGGGGGGCCGCGACGCACACGGCGCTGTACGTGACGAGCCGGTGCACGCTCATCACACGCCCGAGCCTGCTCTTGTCGACGGTGTCGACCTCGAAGGTCCTGATGGCCACGTTGCTGAGCGCCCCGGTGCACCCGGTCAGCAGTATCGCGAGCCCGAAGAAGATCGGCCCGGCACCGTACGCCGCGATGAGGAGCGCCAGCACCCAGATCCACAGCTGGGCGAAGAGCGTGGAGTTTCTCGGCTTGAGCTTGAGGTAGGGAGCCAGGCTCGATCCCGCCACCCCGCCCATCCCCCCGGCGGCCAGTACCAGGCCGACCTCGTAGGAGGGCAGGTTCGCCGACCCGGCAATGAAGATCATGATGAGCGCGTTGATCATCAGATTGGTGACCATGGTCAGGGCCATGGCCTTGCGCAGGAACGGGTGCCTCGCCAGTTCGCTGAAGCCGTCGGCGATCTCCCGCAGCAGGTGCCGCCCCGCCAGGCTTCTGAGCCCGTCGACGAGCCCGCCGGCGATCTCGCGGATCGCGTGCGACCGAGGCCGGCGCCCTCTCCCGCCGCCCGTCACGCTCAGCGGGGACAGCAGCGCCAGGAAGAACAGCGCGGAGTTCACCGCGAAGGACGCCACCTGCATGATCCCGAAAAGCCACCCGCCCAGTGGCCTGCCCGCCAGCACCGCGACGTGCGAGATCGTCTCGCTCCTGGCCATCGCGACGGAGACCTGCTCCCTCGAGACGAGGGACGAGATCAAGGCCGTCTCCGCCAGCGAGTAGACGACCCACAGCGTGCCCTCCAGGAAGGCCGCCACCAGCAGGTGCGGGAGCGACGGCCAGTCGAGGGCGAGGGCGAGGAACACGCTGAAGACGGCCAGCCCCCGCAGGGTCTCGGTGAGGAGCATGAGCGAGCGCGGGTTCACCCGGTCGGCCAGGACGCCCGCCGGAATGTAGAAGATCAGGACCGGAAACGTCAGGGCGAAGCTGGTCCAGCCCGCCTGCACCGGAGATCCGGTCAAGGCCAGTGCCAGGAGGGGATAGGCGACGCTCACGGCTCGTGATCCCACGGTGGAGAACGTCAGTCCCAGCCAGACACGGGCGAATTTTCTCATCGGCTAGTTCGAAGTCGCTCTCTAATCCCTGGCCATATCACGACTTAGCCGCCCGCCGTCCCCGTTCGCGTCCCTGGGGACACTTCACAAGGCGACGGAGGATAGAGCTATCCCGACTCCCACCAGATGGCGTTTCCTTACGAAAGGTCGCAGGATTCAACAACAACGAGAGCCCGTTTCGGTGAAACGGGCCCCAGCGGTGTCGCTAAGTCACTTGAGTCCCAAAAGCATAGCGCCGAAAAAGAGCAGCCGGGAAAGGTTGGTCATTCCCATGCCGAGAAAAGGGACGTTTCGGAATCCTTGGTGGAAATTACAGGTCGTCGACGGCGCTCGGCGGCCGAATCGACGCGACCGCTGAGCGGCCCCCGGGAATGGGGGCCGCCTATACCGGTTTCGGTCACCGCGGACGGCCGGTTCTCGGGGGCGGAAATCACCCCGAGGAGGCCGGAGGTTCAGGCGGGCAGCTGGGCGTCCAGGCGGTAGCCGTCCACGGTGACGTAGACCTGGTCACCCGGCCGGGCGTTCAGGCGCATCAGGACGGGCTGCAGGGAGTCGAAGACAGGGTGGTCCCGCCAGACCAGGACCACCGCGTTGTCACCGGGGCCGGTGACCGAGAGCAGCGTGCCCGGACGCATGCCCAGCCGGGTGGCGTACCCCTCGGGTACGGCCACCGGACCGCCCCGCAGGTGGTCGCTGGTCACCTCGATGCGCTGCCAGCGGCTCGGGTCGGCCGACGGGCTCGCGGGCGGGTGCAGCGGAGCCCGCTGGCTGGTGATCAGGTGCGGCCGGGTGTTGCCGCCGGACAGGGCCGACAGCGTGGCCAGGGCGGCGCGGGGATCGATGCTGCCGGTGTTCACCTGGGGTATCGGCTGGCCGCCGCGGTGGTGGTGGCCGTTGGCCCCCGGAGTGCGGCGAGGCAGCTGCCTGGTCGCCTCGGAGGCGGCCTCCTGGGCAGGTGTCTCCTGCCCGCTCGCGGCGAGGGCGTCCAGCCAGGCCTGGGCCGAGTGGGCCCGGATGCCGAGCTGGTGCTCCATGAGCGCGACCGCGTCGGTGTCGATCGGCTTGTTCGCCAGGAGCTGGCGGGTCCTGTCGCGCAGGCCGCCCAGATCGCCCACGACGAGCCAGTCGTCCTGGAGCCGCCGATCGGGCATGAGCGTGACCAGCACCCGCCAGAGCGGGGTCTGGAGGGTGGGGACCTCGATCGGGTGCGCGGGATCCGCGCCGATGAGCTGGTCCTTGGTGGCGGCGGCGCCCAGCCACTCGGTCAGCCCGAACATGTGCCCGGTCAGCGGTGCGGACTCCGAGGAGCGCAGCCAGAGCAGGATGCGCTCCTCGGCGGTGCGCTGGGCCGCGGAGAGCGCGTCGCGGTCGGCGTTCAGCTTGTGCGCGAGCGCACGCAGGCTGATCGGGTCGACCGCGAAGAGCCGTTCCACGGCGACCGCGCGCTCCAGCGGGCTCCAGTCGCGGAACATGTTGTCCACCAGGCGCACCAGCGGATAGTCGCTGAGGCGTACCGGGGGGGTGGCGGCGGGGGGGTCGGCGGCGGGGGCGACCGGCTCCGGGGCCGGCGACCGGTGCTGCTCCTGCGGCGCGGGCGGCTGGGCCGGGATCGATGGCGCGGGCGTCTGCGCGGGGGTCTGCTCCGGCACCTGGGGCTGAGCCTGGGCGGCCGGCGCGGCCTGCTCGGCGAGCCCCGGGATGTGGCTGAGCACTTCGCGGAACATGGCGGTGACCAGGACCTCGGGAGAGGCGGGCAGCGCGGGCCCGCTCAGGTCTCCCGCGGTCAGGCGGCGCAGGCGGCTCCAGCCGCCCAGCCCGGTGATGGCCAGGCGCGCGGGCTCCGGCCAGCCTGGCAGGGTGGGGTCGACCGTGTGCACGTGCAGGGCGGGCAGCACGTCGCTCAGCGGAAGGTGGTCCCAGCGCGACAGCGAGAGCCGGGCCAGCCTGTCGCAGACCCAGTCGAGCCCGGCGGAACCGAGGGCCTTGGGCAGGGTGACCGAGGACCACCAGCCGGCGGGCAGCCGGGGGTCGGCCAGGGCTTCGGCGACTTGCTGGGGACGGCTCCAGCGCAGGGCTGGGACCAGATCACTCAGGCAGATCGATGACTCGGCATCCATCGGCGGACCGCAACCTCCCCAAAGTGACGCGTGTGGCTAATGGTGCAGCTTACGCCGCAAGCTATCAATTGGTGTTAAGAGGGTAAAGCTCGTTCGTACCCAACTCCGACGGAAGGATACGCGGACGGCCCCCCAGTACCGTCACGGCCTCCGCTCCGGCGCGGCGTCCGGCGTCCAGCGCGGCCTCGTCGTCGGCCCCGCTCAGCAGGGCGGTGAGCAACCCCGCGGCGAACGCGTCCCCCGCCCCAATGGAGTCAATCACCTCGGTGGTGAGTGCGGGAACCCGGGCGGCCAACTTTCCGTTCCTGGCCATCAGCGCGCCGCGGGAGCCGAGTTTCACCGCCGCCGCGCCGTAGCGCAGGCTCAGAGTCTCCGCCGCGCCCTCGGCCGAGGTCTCGCGGGTGAGCAGCAGAGCCTCGTCCAGATTGGGGATGATCAGCTGGGCGGTCAGGGTCTCCTGGATGAACCGCTCGACGCCGAACGAGCGCAGGAATCCGGTCGAGGCGGGGTCCACGCTGATCGAGACGCCGCGCCGGGACGCCTCGGCCATGGCCAGCCGGGAAAGCTGGAGCCCTGGCTCGGCGAACAGCGTGTATCCGGACAGGTGGAGGTGGCCCACCCCCTCCAGCAGGCTCTCGTCCCAGTCGCCCGTGCCGATGTGCCCGCCCGCGCCCCGGTTGGTGAGCATGGAACGCTCCCCGGTCACGTCGACCATGGCGATCACCACGGCCGTCGGCCGGTCGGGGTCGACCCGCAGGTGCGGCCGTACCCCGAAGCGCCGCAGTTCGGCGGCGTGCCAGTCGGCGGTGTCGAAGCCGACCCGGGTCAGGATGCGGGTGTCGGTGCCCAGCCGGGCGGCCCAGGAGGCCGTGTTGGCCCCCGAGCCGCCGGGCCGCAGCACGATGTCGGCGGCGGTGTCCGTGCCGACGGCCAGGCCGCTCCTGGCCGGCCCGCCGTGCAGCGCGACGACGTCGGTCACCACGTCGCCGATGACCAGTAGACCCGTTCCGGTCATGGTTTCCTCAGTTTCCCCGGCTCCAGGAGGCCGCGATCTGCCCGGCGAGGCGGACGTTGCCCCGCACCGCGGCCAGGTTCGCCTCGAGCGAGGCGCCGGCGGTGCCGCGTACCAGGTAGCCCAGGAGGAACGGGGTGATGGCCTGGCCGGTGACCTTCTGTTCCTCGGCCGCCGCGAGAGCCTCGGCGAGCACCCGGTCGTGCAGTTCGGGGTCGAGCTGCTCCGACAGCGGCACCGGGTTGGCGACGATCAGCGCGCTCTCCGGGCCGCCCAGCGCGTCCTGGGCCCGCATGATGTCCGCGGCCTCGGCCGGGGTCTCGATCCGCCAGTCGATCGGCTCGCCCGAGGTGTGCAGGTAGAAGCCGGGGAACTCGTCGGTACGGAACCCCGAGATCGTGACGCCGCGGGTCTCCAGCCGCTGCAGGGTGGCTTCGACGTCCAGGATCGACTTCACGCCCGCGCAGACCACGGTGATGCGGGTCCGGCTCAGCATGTCGAGGTCGGCCGACTCGTCCTGACTGTCGGTCCACCCGCGGTGCACCCCGCCGAGACCGCCGGTGGCGAAGATCCGGATGCCCGCCCTGGCGGCCAGGAACGAGGTGGCGGAGACCGTGGTCGCACCGCTCGCCCCGAGTGCGGCGGCGGCGGGCAGGTCGCGGAAGCCCAGCTTGCGGAGTCCGGGCTCGCCGGCGATGCGCTCCAGCTGGCTCTTGTCGAGACCGATGCACGCCACGCCGTCCAGCACCGCGATCGTCGCCGGCACCGCCCCGGCCTCGCGGACGAGCTGCTCCAGCTCCACCGCGACCTCGAGGTTGCGGGGCTGGGGCAGGCCGTGCGAGATGATCGTGGACTCCAGGGCCACGATCGGGGCGCCCTGTTCCAGCGCCTCGGCCACCTCGGTCGAGGGGCGCAGCAGGCCGCCGGTGAGGGACTGTCGGGTGGTACGCATGAGCTGGTTCTGTCTCCTTGTCCGAGGTCGTAATCATTGCTTGCTTTTGGAACGGTGTAAACGACACCGTCTTCCCCAAAAAGAGCACGTTACGGCGGTTGCCGGGAGACGTCCACTTAAAGATCAGCTAATGAGTAGGACTCCGATCAGTGAGATCCCGCCGATGATGGCCGTGGCGATCCCGCCCAGGAGCAGTGACCGCCCGCCCCGCACGAGCTTTCGGAGATCGACACCGGTGCCCAGGGCGAAGAGCGCCGCCGCGAGCAGCGTCGCCGTCAGACCGGGGATGGCCCGGGTGACCTCGGATGGCACCAGGCCCAGGCTGCGCGCCGCCACGGCCACGACGAACCCGGCGACGAACAACGGCACCACCGGCGGCCGGCCCGCCGCCCGCCCGCTCTCCGGAGGCTCCGTCGAGGCGGGGCGCAGAGCGGCGGAGGTGAGGCCGACGATCGGGGCCAGCAGGACGACCCGGACCAGCTTGACGGCCACCGCGCTCACCAGGACCCCCGCGCCGGCCGCCGCGCCGATGGCGGCGACCTGCGCGACCTCGTGGACCGAGGCGCCGGCCCAGATGCCCAGCTGGTGCGGTGTCAGGCCCAGGGATCCCGCGAGCAGCGGCAGTGCGACGATCGAGGCGCTGCCGTACAGGACGACCACGCCGACCGCGGACGCCACGTCGTCGTCATCGCTTCCGGCGACCGCGTGCATGGCGGCCACCGCCGCCGCCCCGCAGACGGACACGCCGGTCGCGATCAGCAGGGACCTGCGCGGGCTCACCCCGACCCGGCCTCCGATCCACCGCGTCGCCGCGAACGTGACACCGGTCGCCGCCGCGACCACCGCCAGCACCGGCCAGCCGAGCGCCAGCAGCTCCGGCAGCGCGATCTGCAGCCCGAGCAGCACGATCGCCAGGCGGAGCACCCGGCGGGAGACGAACCTCAGCCCGGGGGCCAGCGAACGGTGCAGGCCGCCGAGGTTGGTGAGCGCGACCCCGAGTGCCACCGCGATCACGGCGGCGCTCACCTCGGGAACGATCCGGGTGGCGGCCGTGGCCAGCACCACCGCGACGGCCACCGCCCCGAGCCCCGGCGCGAGCGTCCCGAGCGCTGTCTCGGCGGACCCCGGAGGGGAGTGCCGGGTAGGTCCCGGTGAACGGGCGGGCGGGGAGGAGGGCATTGTCCGAGTGTCGGCGCGGCCCGGCGGGGCCGGTACCCGTCGTCTTGCTGGTAGGTCATAGCCTGGGGCTATGAGTGAGCTGCCCGACATCGAATCCCTGCGCCTGCTCGTCGATGTGGAGCGCCTGGGCAGCCTCGGCCAGGCGGCCAGGGCGGCGGGCGTCGCGCAGCCGTCGGTGAGCAAGCGCATCTCGCTGCTGGAACGACGTCTCGGGCTGGAACTGCTGGAACGCACCCCGCGCGGCTCCGTTCTCACCCCGCAGGGCGCGATGGTCTCCGCCTGGGCCGCGCAGGTGCTGGCGGCGGCCGAGGAGCTCATGAGGGGAGTGGAGGCGGTACGGCACGGCCGGGCCGCCCACCTGCACATCGCCGCCAGCATGACCGTGGCCGAGTATCTGCTGCCGCGCTGGCTGGGAGAGCTCCAGAACCGTGAGCCCCAGGTACAGGTCGGCCTGGACGTGCAGAACTCGGCGGAGGTGGCGAAGCTGATCGGCGGTGAGATCGAGCTCGGCTTCGTGGAGGGCCCCTCGGTGCCGCCGGGGCTGGCGTCGCGGGTGGTGGCCACGGACCGGCTCGTGGTGGTGGTCGCGCCGGGCCATCCGTGGGCGCGCCGCCGTACCCCGCTGCGCGCCGCCGAGCTGGCCGCCACCCCGCTGGTCGTGCGGGAGCGGGGATCGGGCACCCGCGAGACGCTGGACGTCGCGCTGACCGGCTACACCGTCGCCTCCCCGAGGCTGGAGCTCGGTTCCAACGCGGCGGTCAAGGGGGCCGCCCGCGAGGGCGCGGCCCCCGCCGTGCTCAGCGGCTACGCCGTGGAGGCCGAGCTGGCCACCGGCCGCCTGATCGAGGTGCCCACCAAGGACATCGATCTCGCGCGCCGCCTGCGGGCGGTCTGGCGCCGCGGTCGCACCCCCAGCGGCCCGGCCGCCACCCTGCTGAGAATCACCCTCTCCGCCGCCGGGCGGCCGGAGCCCCCGGCCCCGCCGTCCGCCCACTGACGTCCGGGGCGGACGCCCCTTCCTGCTTCGGCTCGTTGTGCGGGCGCGGGTGCGGCTCGGTAGGGTCGGGGTGTTCCGCGACGACCAAGCGGGGCATGTTTCTCCGAACGCCGCAGGGCGTGCCGTGTCCGCGCGGGGAGGCTTCGGGACGTCCGGGCCGGTGAACCGCGGACCGGCAGATCCGGCCGGCAGGTCGGGTGCTGGAATCCCCGGCCCTCAAGCCGCGGGAGGACGTCAAAGGGAAGTCTCGTGCTCCGCTCTCGCTATGAAGCAGTGATCGTCGGAGGCGGCCACAACGGCCTGGTCGCCGCCGCCTACCTCGCCCGCGCGGGCCGGCGCGTCCTCGTCCTGGAGCGCCTCGACCACGTCGGTGGTCTCGCCGTGTCGGCGCGGGCGTTCCCCGGGGTCGACGCGCGGCTCTCGCGCTACTCGTACCTGGTCAGCCTGCTGCCCGCCAAGGTCGTGGCCGACCTGGGGCTCAGGGTCACGCTGCGCCGGCGCCGGTACGCCTCGTACACGCCGGTGGGGGAGAGCGGGCTGCTGGTCGACAACGGCGACGCCGCGCGGACCGCCGCCTCCTTCGCCCGGATCACCGGGGGCACCGGTGAGCTGGACGCGTGGCGGCGCTTCTACGGGATGACCGCCGACGTGGCCGGCAGGGTCGCGCCGACACTGCTGGAGCCTCTCGCCGACCGCGCGGCGATGCGGCGCCTCGTCGGCGACGAGGCGTGGCGCGACCTGTTCGAGCGGCCGATCGGTGAGGTGGTGGACGAGCGGTTCGCCGACGACACCGTACGCGGGGTGGTCCTCACCGACGCCCTCATCGGTACCTTCGCCGACCCCTCGGATCCGGGCCTGCTGGCCAACCGGTGCCTGCTCTACCACGTGATCGGCGACGGGACCGGCGACTGGAACGTCCCCGTCGGCGGCATGGGCGCGGTCTCCGGCGCGCTCGCCGAAGCCGCCCGCGCCGCGGGGGCGGAGATCCTGACCGGTGCCGAGGTCCTCGCGGTCGACGCCTCGGGCGAGGTCGCCTTCCGCGACGCGGGCGGGGAACACGCGGTGGTGGGCGAGCGGGTGCTGGCCAACGTGCCGCCCGCCGTGCTCGCCCGGCTCCTCGGCGGCACCGAGCCCGCCCCCGAGGGGGCCCAGCTCAAGGTCAACATGGTGCTGTCCCGGCTGCCGCGGCTGAAGGACCCCGCGGTGGACCCCGAGGCCGCGTTCAGCGGTACGTTCCACATCAACGAGGGCCGCGACCAGCTCGCCCGCGCGTTCGCGGAGGCGTCGGCCGGGCGGATTCCCACGCTGCCCCCGGCCGAGGTCTACTGTCACTCGCTGACCGACCCCTCCATCCTCGGCCAGGGGTTGCGGGAGGCCGGAGCCCACACGATGACGCTGTTCGGCCTGCACATGCCGGCCAGGCTGTTCCGCGACGACCCGGCCGGGGCGCGCGAGGCCGCGCTGCGCGCCACGCTCGCCTCGATGAACCGGGTGCTCGCGGAACCCGTCGAGGACTGCCTGCTGCGCGCCCCGGACGGCGGTCTCTGCCTGGAGGCCAAGACCCCGGTCGATCTGGAGACCGAGGCGGGACTGCCGGGCGGCCACATCTTCCACCGCGACCTGTCCTGGCCGTACGGGGAGCCGGGGCGCTGGGGCGTGGAGACCGACCTCGAGCGCGTCCTGCTCTGCGGCGCGGGTGCCCGGCGCGGCGGTGGCGTCAGCGGCATCCCCGGCCACAACGCCGCCATGGCGCTGCTCGGCTGAGCCCGTCCGGCCTGGGCGAAGACGGCCTGAGGTGTTCATCGGGTTCTCATGATGAGCGTCTAACGTGAGGGCCATGGGTGACGGTGAGGCGGCGCGGGTGCTGGTCGTGGACGACGAGCCCGCGCTCAGGGAGGCGTTGCAGAGCAGCCTGGAGTTCGAGGGCTACCGGGTCGGCGTGGCCTCGGACGGCCAGGAGGCGCTGGAGACGCTGGAGCGGGAGTCGTACGAGCTGGTCCTGCTGGATGTGATGATGCCCCGGCTGGACGGGCTGACCGCCTGCCGCAGGCTCAGGGCGGCGGGCAACCACCTGCCGGTGCTCATGCTCACCGCCCGCGACGCCGTGGGCGACCGGGTGTCGGGCCTGGACGCGGGGGCCGACGACTACCTGGTCAAGCCGTTCGAGCTGGACGAGCTGCTGGCGCGCGTCAGGGCGCTGCTGCGGCGCGGCGCGCTGAGCGCGCCCGCGGCCGCGGACGACGCCTGCCTGGCCTTCGGCGACCTGCGGATGGACACCGCCAGCCGCGAGGTCACCCGGGCGGGCGAGCGGCTGGAGCTGACCCGTACCGAGTACCTGCTGCTGGAGCTGCTCATGATCCATCCACGCCAGGTGCTCACCCGCGAGCAGATCCTCAGCGAGGTGTGGGGCTTCGACTTCGAGCCCTCCTCCAACTCCCTCGACGTCTATGTCATGTACCTGCGCCGCAAGACCGAGACCGGCGGGCGTCCCCGGCTGATCCACACGGTCCGGGGAGTCGGCTACGTGCTGCGGAACTCGGCGTGAACGGTCGCCGTTCGCTGCGCTCGCGGCTGACCCTGCTGGTGGCGGCGGCCGTGGCGCTGGCGATCGCGGTCTGCGCGGTGCTGTGCTGGTTCGTCGTCAGGGCGGAACTGCTGCGACAGGTGGAACGCTCCCTGGAGGTGCCGAAGGGGCCGCAGGGCGTCGAGTGGATCGAGTCGTACTGCGCGGGGGGGCCGGCGGGGCCGAGGGAGAGCAGCGAGCACAGGCCGCCGTTCCGCATCCCGTCGGTCCAGCTGATCTACACCGGGGGCGGCAGGTGTGTCGTGGGCACCGCCCCCGTCAAGGTCACCCCCGCCGACCTGGCCCTGACCCAGGCCCCGCCCGGCACGAGGAGGTTCAGGGACGGGGTGACCGACGGCGGCGAGGAGGTCCGGGTGATGACGAGGAACGTCGGGCCCGGTATCGCGATCATGGAGTCCCGGTCGCTGGAGGAGGTCCAGGCCACCCTCGCCGCCCTGGCCTGGATCCTGGCCGGGGTCACCGCGCTCGGCGTGTTCTGCGCGGCCTCGGCGGGGCTGCTGGTCTCCCGCACCGCGCTGCGCCCGGTCGGCCGGCTGACCGAGGCCGTCGAGTACGTCGCCAGGACCGAGGACCTCGACACCAGGATCCCGGTCGAGGGCACCGACGAGATCGCCAGGCTCGGCGTCTCCTTCAACGCGATGACCGCCGCGCTGGCCGGGTCCCGCGAGCGCCAGCGGCGGCTGATCGCCGACGCGGGACACGAGCTGCGCACCCCGCTCACCAGCCTGCGCGCCAACATCGACCTGCTGCTGCGCAGCGAGAACACCGGGCGGCCGCTCGACCCCGCTCCCAAGCACAGGCTGCTGACCAACCTCAAGGCCCAGTTCGAGGAGATGTCCACGCTCGTCGGGGACCTGCTCCAGCTCTCGCGTGCCGAGGACGAGCACGAGCCGTACGTCGAGGTCGCCTTCCACGAGGTCGTCGAGGAGGCGGTGCGCCGGGCCCGGCTGCGTGCCCCCGACACCCCGATCGAGGTGGAGCTGCGCCCCTGGTACCTGCGAGGTGATCAGGCCGCCCTGGAGCGGGCCGTGGTGAACCTGCTGGACAACGCGGTGAAGTTCTCGCACGGGCGGGAGGGGCCGGTGCGGGTGAGGCTCCGGGACGGCGAGCTGACGGTCAGGGACCACGGCCCCGGCATTCCCCGGGGGGAGCTGCCGTACGTGTTCGACAGGTTCTGGAGGTCGTCCTCGGCCCGCAGCATGCCCGGGTCGGGGCTGGGGCTGGCCATCGTGGCCAAGGCGGTGCGCGACGCCGGGGGAGAGGTGGAGCTGGAGAACGCCGAGGGGGGCGGCACCCTCGCGCGCGTCCGCCTGCCCGGCTCGTTCGCCCGGCCCGCCGGGGCGTGAGCCACGGCTCACCCGTGGCGACCTGCGCCCGGTACGACAGGACCCGCCCCGACGTTCCGGGGTGGCTCGACGCGGTGCGGCACGGTCGCCGCCGGCGCCCGTGGACCCGATCGCCGGCTGGTTCCGTGAGCCGCCCCGGCGACGTCGATTTCCATGAATTGTGTGCAATCTCTTGTCATTGGATGATCACATCTCCATCATGGTGGCAGATCAACCGGAGGAATGTACACATATCTACGGATGGCTGCCCGTACGGGCGGATCCTCGGAGGGCGGTACGCCCCTGAGGCCGAGCCGACCGCGCGGAACGGGGTCCCCGAACTCTGCGACCGCCCCGGGAAGCGTGCCCGGCGCGCGGTGAAGAGGTCCACGGCGGGCCGCTCGGTCCGATCGGCGAGGAGATCACACGGCTCGTCACGGTGGGGACCATTCGACCAAGGAGCACGGCATGCACTACCGGCTCGGGGTGGACGTCGGAGGGACGTTCACTGACATCCTTCTCATCGACCCCGCTACCGGGCGCACCTTCCGCGCCAAGACCCCTTCCACCCCCCACGACCAGTCGGTCGGCGTGCTGGCCGGTATCGAGAAGGTCCGCGCCGAGGCGCGGATCCCCCTCTCGGAGATCGGCCAGCTCCTGCACGGGACCACCGTCGCCACCAACGCCATCCTGGAGGGCAAGGGCGCGCGGGTGGGCCTGGTGACCACCGCCGGATTCCGGCAGGTGCTGCAGATCGCCCGCTCGTTCGTTCCCGGAGGTCTGGCCGGCTGGATCATCTGGCCCAAGCCCGAGCCGCTGGCCGCGCTGGAGGACACGGTCGAGGCGGTCGAGCGGGTCGCCTCCGACGGGTCGGTCGTCACGCCCCTTGACGAGGACGCGCTGCGTGCCTCCCTCGGGCGCCTGCGCGGCGTCGAGGCACTCGCGGTCTCCCTGATCAACTCCTACGCCTTCGACGGCCACGAGCGGCGGGTCGCCGAGATCGCCGCGGAGGAGCTGCCGGGCGTGCCGGTCTCCATCTCCTCCGCGGTCCTGCCCGAGCTGCGCGAGTACGAGCGGACGATCACCACCGTCGCCAACGCCTACGTCCAGCCCCAGGTCGCCAGGTACCTGGACAACCTCGCCGGCAGGATCGCCGAGGGCGGTGTGACGGGCTCCCTGAACATCCTGCGCAGCGACGGCGGCCTGGCCTCCGCCTCCGCCGCCGCGGGCAGCCCGGTCAACCTGCTGCTGTCCGGACCGGCCGGCGGAGTCGCCGGCGCGACCTGGGTCGCCGAGCAGGCCGGCTTCCCGGACTTCCTCACCTTCGACATGGGCGGGACCTCCACCGACGTAGCCCTCGTCCAGGGCCTGCGCCCGCGCGTCGGCCGCGAGACCAGGGTCGGTGACCTGACCGTCCGCTCGGCCTCGGTGGACGTGCGGACCGTCGGCGCGGGCGGCGGCTCCATCGCCCACGTCCCCGAGCTGACCCGGGCGTTGCGCGTCGGCCCGCAGTCCGCCGGTGCCGACCCGGGCCCCGCCGCGTACGGCAGGGGAGGGGAGGAACCCACCGTCACCGACGCCAACGTGGTGCTCGGCTACCTGCCCGCCCGGCTGGCCGGTGGCGAGATCGTCCTGGACCGGGAGCGGTCGCGCGCCGCGGTGGCCGGGGTCGCCGAGGCCATGGGCCTGCCGTCGGTCGAGGCCGCGGCCCAGGGCATCGTCGACATCGTCAACGAGAACATGTTCGGCGCGCTGCGCCTGGTCTCCGTGCAGCAGGGCTTCGACCCCCGTGACTTCGCGCTGGTCGCCTTCGGCGGCGCCGGCCCGCTGCACGCCAACGCGCTGGGCCGGCTCACCGGCTCCTGGCCGGTCGTCATCCCGCCCTCGCCGGGCGTGCTCTGCGCGTACGGCGACGCCACCACGTCCCTGCGCGACGAGGCCGCCCGCACCTACATCAGGCGCTTCTCCCAGCTCACCGACACCGAACTGGGCGAGCTGCTGACCGAGCTGGCCGAGACCGCGGCACGGACACTGGAGGCCGAGGGCGTCGACCGCGCGGACCAGAGCGCGACCTATCACGTCGACGTCCGCTACCACGGCCAGGGATTCGAGATCCCGATCCCGCTGACCCCGGACACCGGGCTCGACGCCCTCGGCAAGGCGTTCGACGCCGAGCACGAACGACTCTTCTCGTTCCTGCTGGACAACGAGCACGAACTGGTCAGCGCCCGCGCGGCCGTCAGCGGGCCGCGCCCCAACGTCCAGGCCGTCTCGCTGGCCCCGGGCGGGGAGGACCCCTCGGCGGCCGTCACCGGAACCCATGAGATCTGGGTCGAGGGCGGCTGGACCGAGGCCGCCGTCCACGACCGCTCCGCCCTGCTCGCCGGGAACGTGGTGCGCGGCCCGGCGATCGTCGTCGAGATGGACTCCACCACCCTCGTACTGCCCGGTCACGCCGCGACGGTCCACGAGAGCGGCAGCCTGCTCATCCGTCCCCTGGAGGCATGATGGCCCAGATCATCGAGACCGCCACCGTGCCGCTCGCCGCGGTGGACGTCGACCCGGTGACCCTCGACATCATCGAGAACGCCCTGCGCAACGCGCGTCACGAGATGGACGAGGTGCTCTTCCGCACCGCGCTCTCTCCGGGCATCCGGGAGCAGCACGACGAGTTCCCGCTGATCGGCGACCCGCGGGGCCGCATGGTCGTCGGACAGTTCGGCCTGTCCATCCCGGCACTGCTCGACGGCTTCGACGGGACCATCGAGGAGGGCGACGTGCTGCTCACCTCCGACCCCTACTCCTGTGACGGCGCGATCAGTCACGCCAACGACTGGCTGGTCGTCATGCCGATCTACGTCGAGGGCCGGGTCGTCGGCTGGGCGTCGATGTTCGGCCACATGTCCGACGTCGGTGGCAAGACCGCCTGCTCCATGCCGACCGACGCGCGCACCATCTTCGAGGAGGGCGTGGTCATCCCGCCCTTCAAGCTCTACTCCCGGGGCGTGCTCAACGAGGACGCGCTGCGCATCATCCTCAACCAGGTACGCCAGCCCGACTGGAACCGCGCCGACCTCAACGGCCTGATCGCGGCCTGCCGCACCGCGTCGCGGCGGATCCAGGAGCTGTGCGCGCGCTTCGGGGCCGAGACCTACACCTCGGCGCTGGAGGCGCTGCTCCAGCGCAACCACGACGCGATGAGAATCCTGCTGGCGACGCTGTTCGAGGACGGGGAGACCCTCACCTTCTCCGACTACATCTGCGACGACGGGGTGGGGTACGGGCCGTACCGGCTGACGTTGTCGCTGACCCGCACCGGAGAGAAGGTGCTGCTCGACTTCTCCGGCAGTGACCCGCAGGCCCAGGGGCCGATCAACTACTACATCAACGAGAACCTCGCCCGGATGTTCTTCGGCATCTACCTGATCACCGTGGCCGACCCGCAGATCCTGTGGAACGACGGCTTCTACCCGCTGGTGGACGTGCGCATCCCGGAGAGGAGCTTCTGGAGGCCCGAGTACCCGGCCGCGCTCAACGCCCGCAACCACGGCATCGGCCGGATCTTCGACCTGTTCGGCGGGCTGCTCGGGCAGAAGACGCCGGAACTGCTGAACGCCGCGGGCTTCTCCTCCTCCCCGCACTTCATGTACTCAGGGCACAAGACCGGTACGGGAGAGTGGTTCCAGCTCTACTCCATCGGCTTCGGCGGCATCCCCGGACGCCCGATCGGCGACGGCCCCGACGGGCACTCGCTCTGGCCCTCGTTCACCAACATCCCGTGCGAGTTCCTGGAGTCCTACTATCCCCTGCGCGTCGAGCGCTGGGAGACCGTCGCCGACACCGGCGGGGCGGGGCTGCACCGCGGCGGCAACGGTGTGGACGTCGCCTACCGGTTCCTGGAGCCGGGCACGATCGCCATCCACGACGACCGCTGGCTCACCTACCCGTGGGGTGTCAACGGCGGTGACCCCGGCGCCCGGGGACGCAAGT
This sequence comes from Streptosporangium amethystogenes subsp. fukuiense, assembly GCF_042665875.1. Classification (NCBI taxonomy): domain Bacteria; kingdom Bacillati; phylum Actinomycetota; class Actinomycetes; order Streptosporangiales; family Streptosporangiaceae; genus Streptosporangium; species Streptosporangium amethystogenes. The sequence goes on from NZ_JBHTEE010000001.1 coordinate 879,358, forward strand.
GGATCGAGCGGGCCGACGGGACCGTGGAGGTGCTGCCCAGCAAGGTGCACGACGTCCCGGTCGCCCCCGGAGACCTGCTGCACTTCGTCACCTGGGGCGGCGGCGGGTGGGGCGACCCGCTGGAGCGCGATCCGGACCTCGTCGGGCTGGAGGTGCGGCGCGGTCTGGTCACCCCCGGCGGCGCCCGCCGCTACGGAGTGTCCTGCGACGAGGCGGGAACGGTGGACCTGGAGGCGACGGCCGGGCTCCGCGAGTCCCTGCGCGCCTCCAGGCCCGAACCCGCGGTGTTCAACATGGGGCCGCCGCTGGAGGAGGTCCTCGCCCGCTGCGAGGAGGAGACCGGCCTGCCCGCCCCCCGCCCGCCGCTACGGGTGTGAACACGGAGCCTTCCGGCGTCGCCGGGAGGCTCCGTCCTTTTCTCACCCGGTGTTAATGGCCGGCTCAGGATCACTCAAGATCACCTTATGACCCTGAGGCCATGACAGAACCGAGCCGCCGTCACCGGGGGGCAGCGTGAAGCAGGCGACAGCGCCGGCGCGCACCCGAACGGTCGAGATCGTGGTCCCCGTCCACAACGAGCAGCGGGTGCTCGGCGAGAGCGTCCGCCGCCTGCACACCTATCTCACGGAAACCTTCCCCTACGGCTTCCGCATCACGATCGCCGACAACGCCAGCACCGACGCCACCTGGCGGATCGCCGTCGACCTCAGCCGCGAGCTGTCCGGCGTGCGCGCCCTGCACCTCGACGCCAAGGGCCGGGGCAGGGCGCTGCGCAGGGCGTGGTCGGCCAGCGACGCCGACGTGGTCGGCTACATGGACGTGGATCTCTCCACGGACCTGGACGCCTTCCTGCCGCTGGTGGCCCCGCTGCTTTCCGGTCACAGCGACCTGGCCATCGGCACCCGGCTTTCTCGGGGGTCCAACGTCGTCCGCGGGCCGAAACGGGAGTTCATCTCGCGGACGTACAACCTGCTGCTCCGCTCGGCGATGGGGGCGCGGTTCTCCGACGCGCAGTGCGGTTTCAAGGCGGTGCGCACCGAGGTCGCGCAGGCGCTGCTCCCCGCGGTCGAGGACGAGGAGTGGTTCTTCGACACCGAGCTGCTGCTCCTGGCCGAGCGGCACGGTCTGCGCATCCACGAGGTGCCCGTCGACTGGGTGGACGACCCGGACAGCCGCGTCGACATCGTCAGAACCGTCAGGGACGACCTCAGGGGGATGGCGAGGGTGGCGCGGAAGACGCTGTCGGGGGCGGCCAGGATCCCGGTCCCGCCTCGGGTGCGGGCGGCGCGGCTGCCCGGGGGCATGGCCCGCCAGCTGCCGAGCTTCGCCGTCATCGGGGTGATCTGCACCCTGGCATACCTGGCCCTGTTCGTGACCCTGCGCCTGGTGACGCCCGCCGCCGTGGCCAACGGGGTGGCCCTGCTCGTCACCGCGGTCCTCAACACCGCGGCCAACCGGCGTTTCACCTTCGGCCTCACCGGCCGCACCGGAGCCCTCCGCCACCAGCTCGAAGGCGGCCTGGCCTTCCTCGTCGGCCTGCTGCTGAGCACCGGCGGCCTGGCCCTGCTCGACCTCGTGGCACCCGCGGCGTCCACCGCCGCGGAGGTCGCCGCGCTCGTGGCGGCCAACGCCGTCGCCACCCTCGTACGCTTCCTGATGCTCCGCACCTGGGTCTTCAATCCCCGCCGCGCCAAGGAGAGCACCCGATGAGCACCCACACCTCGCCGGCGGCGGGGCCCGACGCACCGGCGCAGCCTCAGGGCGGCAGGCACGCCGCCGGGCCGGGACGCGCGGGCCGGGACGGCGGACTCGGCGGCGTCGCGCGCCGGGTGTCTCTCGGCCGGCCCGGCGACCCCCGCTGGGCGCGGCCGGGCCTGTGGGGTGTGCTCGCGCTGGCCGCCGTCCTGTACGTCTGGGCGCTGGGGCGCAACGGCCACGCCAACGAGTACTACGCCGCCGCGATCCTGTCGGGCACCCGGAGCTGGAAGGCGTTCTTCTTCGGAGCCCTGGACGCGGGGTCGTTCATCACCGTGGACAAGCCACCGCTCGCGCTGTGGGTCATGGGACTGCCCGCCAGGATCTTCGGGTTCGGCACCTGGAGCATGCTCCTGCCACAGGCCGCCGCCGGGGTCGCCGCCGTCGCCGTGCTCCACTCGGCGGTGCGAAGAGCCATGCCCGGCGGGTACGGCCACGCCGCCGCACTGGTCGCGGCCCTGGCGATGACGCTGACCCCGATCACCGTGGCCATCAACCGGGACAACAACCCCGACACCCTCCTCGTCCTGCTGCTGGTGCTCGCGGCCTGGTTCTGCCAGGAGGCGGTACGCACCGGCCGGATGCGCGCGCTGGTCGTCTCGGCGGTGCTCGTCGGCCTGGCGTTCAACACCAAGATGCTCCAGGCCTACCTGGTGCTCCCGGCCTTCGCCCCGCTCTACCTGGTCATGGCTCCGGGGACGTCGCTCCGCCGTCTCGGACACCTGCTCGCCGCGGGTGCCGCGCTGGTGGTCTCCAGCGCCTGGTGGATGGTGATCGTGGACCTGTGGCCCGCGTCGGACCGCCCCTATGTCGGCGGCAGCACCGACAACTCCGTCCGGGACCTCGTCATCGGCTACAACGGCCTCGGACGGATCTTCGGCAGCGGCGGGGGGCGGGGCGGGGGCGGCATGGGGTTCGGCGGCGAGGCGGGCGCCTGGCGCCTGTTCAACGACATCATGGCCGGGCAGATCTCCTGGCTGCTGCCCTTCGCCGTGATCGCCCTGGTCGCCGGGCTGGCCCTGACCGCCCGCGGCCCGCTCCGCGACACCAGGATCGCCCTGCTGCTGTGGGGCGGCTGGCTGGCGGTCCACTACGTCGTGTTCAGCTTCTCCAGCGGCACCTTCCACCCGTACTACTCCACCGCGATGGCCCCGGCCGTCGCCGCGCTGACCGGTCTCGGCGGGGTGCTCGGCTGGAGGGCCTACCGGCGCTCCAGGGCGTGGTCGTGGGTGCTGCCCGCGGGGATCGCGGTCACCGGGGCGTGGGCGTTCACCGTGCTGCGCCGCAGTACGGACTTCGTGCCCTGGCTGGCCTGGACGGTCGCCGCGATCACGGTGACGGCGGTCGCCGGGCTGCTCCTGGCCCGCCTGGGGCCGCGGCTCCGGCTGCGGGTCGCCGCCGTCGCGCTGGCCGCCGGGCTGGCCGCCGGCCTCGCCGGTCCCGCCGCCTACGCGCTGACCCCGCTCGGCTCGGCCGTCAACGGCACCAACCCCACCGCGGGTCCCGCGGGGAGCGGCGGCTTCGGCGGCATGCGGGGCGGCTTCCCCGGCGGCGCGAGAGAAGGGGGTCCCGAGGGCGACGGCGGACCTCCCGGTGGCACACCGGGACAGAACTCGCAGCAGGGGACGACCGGCGACGCCGTTCCGGGGGCGCGCTACGGCCTCCCGGCCGACGGCGTACGTGGCGGTGGTCCCGACGGTGCCATGGACCAGCAGATGATCGAATACCTGAGGAGGAACCTGGACGGCGCGACCTGGCTGGTGGCGGTGAGCGGCGCGCAGGGCGCCTCCTCGGTCATCCTGTCGACGGGGCTGCCCGTCATCGCGATGGGCGGCTTCACCGGGAGCGACCCCGCCATGACCGTGGACCGGCTCGACGGGCTCGTCTCCTCGGGGCGGCTCAGGTACGTGATGACCGGAGGCGGCCAGGGCGGGCCCGACGGGGGCGGGTCCCAGGTGACCGAGTGGGTGCGGGCCAACTGCGCGGCGGTCAAGGCGTCGGAGTACGGCGGCTCCACCGACCGGTCCCTGTACCGCTGCGGCTGAGCCCGCACGCCGGCCGTCCGGGACGGACCGCCTCCCGGGCGGCCGGTGCCGGTTTCCGAAGGCGCCCGCACCGGACGTCCGAAGTCCTCTGCGCCGGATCCGCCTCAGGCCACCGGCTTCTGTACGGGTCCGGGCGACGTCCGGCACGGCACCGGGCAGGTCTGCCGTTTGGACCGCGGTCGACCCGCCGTCCGCCGCGGCCACCGGTGTCCGTGCTGAGATTGGGGCGCGGCCAGGCGAGGAAGCAGGGCGCCTCGGCGATCTCCTCGGGCTGGGCCACCCGGCAGAGCGGCTGAGCACGGACGGGGTCATGTCCGCGTGACGGACGCGAGGAGCGCCAGCTTGTCGGCACTGTCGGTGCCGGGGTCCGGGTGGAGGACGACGAGCGTCTGGCCTGTCGCGCCGCTGACGCCCAGCCTCTCCCGGTTCAGCCACAGGCCACCGACCTGGGGGTGGTCGATGCGCTTGGGGGTGCCTTCGCACGTGTTCACGTCGTGGCGGGCCCAGAGCCTGCTGAAGCGAGGGCTGGCGAGGGAGAGCTCGCCGACGAGTTCGATGAATCGGGGGTCGTCCGTGTCGGTGCCGACGGACTCGCGGAAGCCGGCGACCATGCCCTGCGCGGCGTCCTCCCAGTCCGGGTAGAGGGCCTGCTCGGCGGGGTCGAGGAACACGTCCCGCAGGCGGTTGCCCCCCGCCACGAGTCGCGGCGACAGAGCGGTCGCCGGCGCGTTGGCGGCGAGGACGTCGAAGTAGCGGCCCTCCACGTACGCGGGGAGCGGAAGCGCGACGACGAGCTTGGCGACGCCCGGCGGGACGGTCTCCTTCCGGGGCCGCCGTCGCCGCCGAGGTTTTCCCGCCCCGAGGCGTAGCAGGTAGGCCGTCGCGTTGTCGTCGAGCAGCAGCACGCGGGCGAGGGACCCGAGGACCTGCGCGGAGGGGTTGCGGTCGCGGCCCTGCTCCAGGCGCAGGTAGTAGTCGGCGCTGATGCCGGCGAGCATCGCGACCTCCTCCCGTCGCAGGCCCGGCACGCGCCGTACGCCCACGGAGGGGATGCCGGCCTGTTCAGGAGTGACGAGCTCACGGCGGGCGCGCACGTAGTCGCCCAGCAAGTTGGATTCGTCGCTCATGTCCCCACGGTAGTTCGCGCACCCTCGTGCGTGCCTGGTCCTGTCACCCCCAGGATCGCGGGGGCTCTGGCTCCGTCAGCGGGTGAGCGGAAACCTCACTTCCGTAATGAACACCGGCGAAATCGGCCGGGGATCCCTTCTGCGAGCGAGGAGTTACACCATGTCGACATATTTGCTGGTACACGGGGCCTGGCACAGCGGGCAATGCTGGGAGCGGGTGGTCCCGTTGCTGGCGTCGGCCGGGCACCGGGTGGTCGCGCCGTCGCTGACCGGCCACGGCGACAAGGCGCATCTGCTCGGCCCCGAGGTAGGGCTGGACACGCACGTCGACGACATCGTCAGGCTGATCACCGAGGCGGACCTCACCGACGTGATCCTGGTGGGCCACAGCTACGCCGGGCTGGTCATCTCGTCCGCCGCCAACCGGATCCCGGATCGGATCGCCCATCTGGTCTATCTCGACGCGATGGTCCCCAGGGACGGCGAGAGCGCGGTGGATGTGCATCCCGTGACCCAGGACCTCATCGACCGCGCCGCGGAGTCCGAGGTCGGCTGGCGGGTCCCGCCGATGCCCGAGCTGCCGCCGCCCCTGGGCCTGTTCGGGGTCACCGACCCGGCGGACGTGGCGTGGCTGCGGACGATGTTGTCGGATCAGCCGGTGCTCTGCCTCCGGCAACCGGTCCGGCTGGACAATCCGGCCGTGCGCACGATTCCGCGGACGCACGTTCACTGTGTCGTCGGCGTACCGGAGGGCATCGAGCGGCGGCCCGTCCCGGCGATACAGCCCAACGGCAGCCCGGCGCAGGTGTGGGAACTGGAGACGGGCCACGACTGCATGATCACCATGCCGGCCGAGCTCACCGAACTGCTGCTCAAGCTCGGCTGACCCGCCCACCCGGGCCGCTTCCGGTCCCGCTCTCCTCGCCCGTGCGACGGGGGTGAATTCATTGACTGATTGACCAATCAGTAGTATGGAGGCGGTGTGCCCGCGCTGCTGTAGTCTTGCGCCGTGCACAGCGGAGGAGGAGCGCGCAGCAGCCGCGCCGACCAGGCCGACCAGCGCCGAGCGGAGCTCCTTGAGGCCGCCAGGCGGGTCGTGCTCGAGCGCGGGCTGGCCAGCACCCGTGTCGCCGACATCGCCAAGGCGACGAACGTGAGCGGTGGCCTGATCCACTACCACTTCGCCACCAAGGACGATCTCATCACCGAGATGCTCCGCAGCACCAGCGACTCGGAGATCCAGCGGCTGAAGGAGATCGTCGCGGGCCCCGGCACCGCCGTCCAGCTCCTCGACCGTGTCCTGCGCTTCTACATCCCGGCCTCCCGCTCCGACCAGAGCTGGATCCTCTGGGTCGACGCCTGGGCCGTGGGAGTGCGCGAGGAGCACGTCCGCACCATCCTGCTGGAGCTCGAGGGCGCCTGGATCGAGATCCTCAGCCAGGTGATCTCCGCCGGCGTGGCCTCGGGCGAGTTCACCTGCGACGACCCCCTGGGCTCGGCCGAGCGGATCGACGGCATGCTCGACGGCCTCGTGGTCCGGTACACCCTGCACACCGGCAACATGTCGCGGAGCCGGATGCTCCATCACGCCAGGGTCGCCGCGGCCAGGGAGGTCGGCCTGCGCCTCTCGGACTTTCCCGACGAGCCGGCCGAGGCTCCGTAGCGGCGGGCGGACGGGGAGACCCCGGGGCCGCCGGGTCAGACCTGGGGGGTGGGCAGGGCCGCGAGGAGGAAGGCCAGTCGCGCCGCGGCGCCGTCGATGTTCTCGCTGGTGCCGAGCCGGTAACCCCACGAGGTGATGAAACGGCCGTCCTGGGAGCAGGTCACGGTCTCGGCCAGGGTGCTGCTGAAACGGTTGCGGACGTACACGTACGCGGGATCACCGAACGAGATCCGCTGTACGGAAAGGTCGGCGTGCAGCCGTATCGCAGCAACGAACCTCTCCAGACAAGACAGCGTGTCCAGCATCGTGCGTCACCTCCGTCTCGACAGAGAATTGCACGATCTTGGGATGCTAATCAAGCAATTGCGGTGTTTAGTCCCTTGACTGCCCGGAGAAATCGTTGAGTACTCGGACGATCACCGATCTGGCGTCCTCCCCGAAGACCGCGACCTCGTAGAGTTCCTCGAAGGTCCGCGCGTAGAAGGCGACGTCGTCCGGGTCGCGGAGAAGCAGGTCCCTCGTCCTGGTCGGCACCGTGACATGGGCGTCGTCGTACATCCAGAAACCGTTGAGCGGCGCCGAGGGCAGGGGGGCCTCGAAGGGGATCACGCCGAACTCCACGTTCGGCAGCGCGGTCACCGCCAGTAACCGGTCGAGCTGCCCGCGCATCACGTCCAGCGGGGCCAGCCGGTAGCGCAGCACCGCCTCGGGCAGGACGAACCTGAACCGTCTGCTCTGGTCGTAGAGGATGTCCTGGCGCCGCATGCGGACCCGGATGGCCGCGTCGATCTCGTCGGGGGACCGGTAGAGGCGCTTGATCCGAGTGAAGATGCTCCGGGCGTACTCGGTGGTCTGCAGCAGGCCGATGACCACGCCGGGCTCGAACACCCGCAGCAGCGTGGTCCGTGCCTCCATGTCGAGGACGTCCTCCTGCAGGGCGGCCAGTCCGCCGCGGTGCCGCTGCCGCCAGGAGTCCTGGCGATCCGGGAGCCCCAGCACCTGCTCCACCAGCTCCTCGACCACCTCGGGGGAGGCGTCCGTGGCCCGCGCCCACTGGACGATGTCGTCCTCGGTGACGGTCTGGCGGGCGTTCTCGATCCGGGAGACCTTGGAGGCCTGCCAACTCAGCCGCTCGGCCAGTTCCTTGCCCGACAGGTGGGCGGTCTCCCGCAGGTGCCGTAACCGCGCGCCGAGTTCGGTTCTGGCCTGTTGGAACCCGCCCACACGATCTCCCTGGCCGCTCTCGCCCGCCTGCTCCTCCCGCGGGTTCACGTCACCCCCCGCGTGGTGCGCACGACGCTAGACCCGAGCATGTGGATCAAGCCAGAGAGCACTCCTAATCGTGACCAATATTTACAGAAAGTACTCGGCGCGCGATGTCCACGAGCAACTCGCGGGGCACCTCGACGGCGGTCTCCCCCTCCAGGACGTGGCGCAGGTCGGCCAGCGCCTCCGCGTCGGTCACCCGAAGGCCCTGCACCACGACGGTCCCGCGATCGGTCTCGTAGAGGGAGGGGCAGGCGCCCGCTTCGGAGGTGGAACCAAGGAACCGGAGGCGCATGACTGAATCCTTCCCCGAGCAACACTCTTGGAGCAATTGCGAGCAATCCTAGAGTTTGGAAGGTTGCATGAAGGTTTCAAGCACCAGATAACGCACATTCCACTTATTTCGCCTTATGTCACATGAACGTGCGGGCGCGGGCGAACAGGTTCAGCGTGGTCGCGTGGAGCAGGTCCCCGAGTTCCCTGGGCGCCTTGCCCGCGCACGCGCGAGCGTGTGTGCCCTCCAGCACGATGCCGAGCTTGAAGCAGGCCATCACCGCGTACCAGTCGACGGCGGACAGATCGCGGTCGGACAGGGCCGCGTAGCACTCGACGAGCTCGGTGGCCGGGGCCAGCCCGGTGACGCCGCCGGAGATCACGCCCACGCCGTCGGAGGTCGGCCAGGTCGCCAGCAGCCACCCCAGGTCCAGCAGCGGGTCGCCCACCGTGCACATCTCCCAGTCGACGATCGCGGCCACCCTGGGCCCGTCGCAGGCGAACATGAGGTTGGCCAGGTGGTAGTCGCCGTGCATGATCCCCGGAGTGAACTCCTTCGGCCGGTTGCGCTCCAGCCAGCCGGCCGTCTCCGCCAGTCCGGGGATGTCGGGTCCCGGATATCCGTCCAGGGCCCCGTAGCCGTCCAGTTCGCCCATCCAGCGCGGTACCTGCCGCTCCAAAAACCCCTCGGGGCGGCCGAACCCGTCGAGCACGCCGTGGTCCACCCGCCCGAGGTCGGCCAGCGCCGAGGCCGCCTCCAGGCCCATCCGATGCCGGATCGCGGGATCGCTCGCGTGCGGCTCGGGCAGCCCGACCGTGGGGTTGAAACCCTGGACCGGTTCCATCAGGTAGAAGACCGCGCCCATGACGCTCTCGTCGGTACAGGCCGCGACGAGGCGCGGCGCCGCCACCGGCGTGTCGCGCAGCACGGCCAGCACCCTCGCCTCCCGGCGGAGTACCTCGTTGCTCCTGGCGCGCGGGTGCAGCGGCGGCCTGCGCAGCACGTACCGAGATCCACCCCGCTCGAAGCGGACCATGACGTTCTGCGTTCCGCCCGCCACCGGCGCGACCCGCTCGAACGGCCCGCGGGGCAGCCCCTGCGCGTCCATCCACGCACCGAGCACGCCGAAGTCGATCACGTTGACGTCGATGTGCGTGGCCGTCATGCACCCTCCTCAACCGAATTATATTCTAGTCAGGGTGAATCTATGATCCCCGCCCGCGACGGTCAATACCGTCCGCACCGCGACGGCCGTTACGATCGGGGGATCACACGGGGATCACAGCAGGCGCCGCGGGATGTCGGTGAGTACGGCGCGGAGTTCCTCGCCGAGGGCCTTGGCCTGGGCGTCGAGGCGAGGGCTGGCGGCCACGCCCCGGCCGAGGAGGCCGTGGACGACGAAGTTGAGGGCGAGCAGGTTGGGCAGCTCGAAGCGCTCGACGTTCAGTTCCGCGGTGCAGGGCAGGAGCTCGGCCAGGCGCTCGACCGTCAGGTGGTCCTCCAGCCAGCCGAACTGCTCGGGGGTGCGGACCCAGACCCCCAGGTTGGCGTTGCCGCCCTTGTCGCCGGACCGGGCACCCACGATCGAGCCCAGCGCGGCTCGCACCGTCCCGCCGTCGCCGTCCGCGCCCCACGGGCCGCCCGGTGCGGCCTCCTCCGGCGCTCCGGGGCGCGTGACCGGGGGAGGGGGCGCCTGCCCGGACCGCTCCCGGCCACCGTCCCCCGACGCGTCCGGTGCGGTGGGGAGCTCGTGGCCGTCGAGCCAGACGCGGGCCCGCACCGCCTTCGCCGGGACGAGCGTGGGCCAGTAGACCCCGTACGGCGAGGCGTCACCGGGAGGGGTCAGCCCGTAGAAGCCGGGGTAGCTCGCCAGGCCGGTCTCGACCACGGCGGAGGAGAAGGCGCGTCCGGCCCTGCGCCGGTCGGCGTCCATCACGGTGACGCGCAGCAGGGCGGTGCCCGCCAGCGGGGTGAGCTCGACGTGGACCTCGTCGAACGACTCCCTCGGCACCCGGGCCCAGATGGCCTCCTGGGCGAGCCTGGCCTTGGCCTCGACGTCCAGGCCGGTCAGCACGAGCGTCATGGTGTTGCGGTAGCCCGCCAGGTAGTTGACGGCGACCTTGAGCGTGCTGGGCGGGGCCTCGCCGCGTACCCCCGAGACGCGGACCCGGTCGGGACCCTGCTGCTCCAGCCGGATCGTGTCGAAGCGCGCGACCACGTCGGGGCCGAGATAGCGGGGGGAGGCGATCTCGTACAGCAGCTGCGCGGTGACCGTGCCGACCGAGACCAGCCCCCCGGTCCCCGGGTGCTTGGTCACCACGCTGGAGCCGTCCGCCTCCAGCTCCACCAGCGGAAACCCGCAGTGCGCCAGGTCGGGCACCTCGTCGAAGAACGCGTAGTTACCGCCGGTCGCCTGGCAGCCGCACTCGATGACGTGCCCGGCGACCACGGAGCCGGCCAGCGCGTCGAGATCGCCGGGCCCCCATCCGTACCGCCAGATTCCCGGCCCTGTGACCAGGGCCGCGTCCGTGACGCGGCCGGTCACCACCACGTCCGCCCCGGCGGACAGGGCGGCGGCGATCGGGCGGCCTCCCAGGTAGGCGTTGGCGGTCAGGGCGGGCGCGGGCAGCGGCTCGCCGGTGTCGGCGTTCGGCGCTCCGCCCAGGTCGTGGCCGGTGAGGTCGTCACCGGTGACGTGGGCGACCCGCGCCGGCAGCCCGAGGCGCGCCGCCAGCTCGGTCACCGCCCCGGCGCACCCGGCGGGATCCAATCCACCCGCGTTGGAGACGATCCTGATGCCGCGCTCCAGGCAGGTCCCGAGGACCTCCTCCAGCTGCTTGAGGAAGGTCGGCGCGTAGCCGGGGCGGCCCCTGAGCCGGTTCCCGGCCAGGATCAGCATGGTCAGCTCGGCGAGCCAGTCGCCGGTGAGCACGTCGATCGGGCCGCCCTCCACCATCTCCCTGGCGGCCGACAGCCGGTCGCCGTAGAAGCCGGAGCAGTTGGCGATACGCAACATCGGATCTCCTCGGGCGGGTGTCCGGCAGGCGGTGTCAGCCCACCTCGGGGACGGGGATCCAGGACGCGGGCCGCTTCTCCATGAAGGCGGCGATCCCCTCCTGCCCCTCGGCGGAGGTGAAGCGCCGGGCGGACAGCTCGGCCATCTGGCGCATGCCCTCCTCGACACTCAGCTCGGGCACGGTCCGCACGAGCTGCTTGGTGAGAGCGAGCGACTCGGGGCCGCCGCGCAGCAGCATGCCGGTGTAGTGGGCGACGGTCGCGTCCAGCTCCTCCTCGGGCACGGCGCGGGTGAGCAGCCCGATCTCCCTGGCGCGGGCGGCGTCGAACGTCTCCCCGGTGAGCAGGTACTCGGCGGCGGCGCGCGGGTCGAGCCGCCGCAACACGGTCACCGAGATCATCGCGGGCACCACGCCGAGCCGCACCTCGCTGAAGGCGAACGACGCCGAGTCGGGGGCGATCGCGAAGTCGCAGGCCGCCACCAGACCGAGCCCCCCGGCCCTCGCGGTGCCGTTCAGCCTGCACACGACCGGCTTCGGGCTCTCCCAGATCAGGCTCATGATCTCCGGAAACGACGCGGTCACCGGCGCCTCGTGCGCGCCGCGGGGGGGAACCCGCTGCTCCTTCAAGTCGGCGCCCGAGCAGAACACCGGCCCGGTCCCGGTGAGCACGATCACCCGGACGCTCTCCTCGGCCAGCGCCCGGTTGAGCCGGTCCTCCAGGTCGCCCAGCAACCGCACCGACAGGGCGTTGCGGTTGCGGGGGGAGTCGAGGGTGATCGTCGCCACCCCCCCCGGACACCTCCCCGTGCACCAGGCGCTCCACCGGCCAACCCCCATCGGTTCTCATCTGAATCCTTCCAGCCGCAAGACCCCGTACTCCGGCTCCGGAGAGCCCGGGGAGGGGATCAAGTCTGCCCCTCGATCACGACCAGCACGAACCCGGCCTCGACCTGGCGGCCCGGCGTCACGTTCACCGCCGCCACCGTGCCCGGCGCGGGGGCGGTGATCCGGTGCTCCATCTTCATGGCTTCGAGCACCACGACCACCTGCCCTTGCCCGACGCTCTCGCCGGGTTCGACGTCGATCCGCAGCACGGTGCCGGGCATGGGGGCCAGCAGGGAGCCGGGTGGCACCTGCTCCACCGGTGCGGGCAGGCGCTCCAGCGGGGTGAGCCGCACGGAACCGAGCGGGGAGTCCACGTGCGTCACGCCGTCGTAGCGGGCCACGGCGAACCTGTGCCGCACGCCCGAGGTCTCCAGTACGACCAGCGAGGGCGTCGCGCCGACCAGGACGGTATCGGGGAACCCCTCGGCGCGCAGGCCGTCCCTGGTGATCCGATAGGAGATCTCCGCCTCCGCGAACGCGGTGCGCTGCGGCTGCGACACCACGTTGCGCCATCCGCTCGGCAGTCCCGCCTGCACCGTCGCCGCCGCGCGGTTGGCCGACGCCCGCGCGAGCGCGGCGGCGAGGGCGGACAGGCGCACGGCCCCCGGCTCGGCTCCGGCGGTCCGCCGTCCGGACGCCGACCCGGTGAGGCCGTGCTCGGTCAGGAAACCCGTATGGGTCTCCCCGGCGAGGAACGCCGGATGGCGCAGGACCTCGACCAGCAGGTCCCGGTTGGTGACGGGGCCGTGGATCCGCGCGCCCGCCAGCGCGAAGGCCAGCCTCCGCACGGCGTCGGAGCGACTCGCGCCGTAGGAGATGACCTTGGCGAGCATCGGGTCGTAGTGCACCCCGATCGCCGAGCCGTCCTCGACGCCGGAGTCCAGCCGCAGCCCGTGTCGCCCGCCGGGTACGGGCGCGAAGCGGGAGTCCACGCCGGGGATCTCCAGGCGGTGCAGGGTGCCGCTCTGCGGGAGCCAGTCGAGGGCCGGGTCCTCGGCGTACAGGCGAGCCTCGACGGCGTGCCCGGACGGCTCGGGCGGCGCCGCGGGCAGCCGGGCGCCCTCGGCGATCCGCAGCTGCAACTCGACGAGGTCGACACCGTAGAGGCACTCGGTCACCGGGTGCTCCACCTGCAGGCGGGTGTTCATCTCCAGGAAGGCGACCGTGTCGCCCCTGACGAGGAACTCGACGGTTCCGGCACCGACGTAGTCGATGACCCGCGCGGCCGTGACCGCCGCGTCGCGCAGCCGCGCCCGTGCCGCCGGGGAGATCGCCGGGGAGGGGGTCTCCTCGATCACCTTCTGGTGCCGCCGCTGGATCGAGCACTCCCGCTCGCCCAGCGCCCACACCGTCCCGTGCCCGTCGGCCAGGATCTGCACCTCGATGTGCCGGGCGCCTTCCAGCAGGGGCTCGACGAACACGGTGCCGTCCCCGAACGCGGACGCGGCCTCGGCGCGCGCCGACTCGACCGCCTCCGGCAGGTCGCCGGTCAGCCGCACGACGCGCATCCCGCGCCCGCCGCCCCCGGCCGACGCCTTCACCAGCAGGGGAAGGGGGCCGCCCATCGAGGTGAACACGGCCTCCAGGTCCCGTTCCAGGTCGTCCGCCGAGTGGCCGGGACCCGTGGTGAATCCCGGCAGCACCGGGACCCCCGCGGCCGCCATCAGCTCCTTGGCCTCGATCTTGGAGCCCATCGCGGCGACGGCCTCGGCCGGCGGACCGACCCAGGTCAGGCCCGCGTCCGGCACGGCCCGTGCGAAGGCGGCGTTCTCCGACAGGAAGCCGTAGCCGGGATGGACCGCGTCCGCCCCCGATCTGCGGGCCGCGTCGATGATCTTCTCCGTCGACAGGTAGGTGTCGGCGGGTCTGACACCGCCGAGCCGCACCGCGTGGTCCGCCTCGGCCACGTGCGGGGCGTCGGCGTCGGCGTCGGAGAAGACCGCGACGGTCTCGATGCCGAGGTCACGGCAGGTACGGAAGACGCGGCGGGCGATCTCACCCCGGTTCGCGACGAGCAGGCGGCGGATCGGCGAGGCGGTCACGGGCATGATCACATCCGGAAGACGCCGAAGCCCGCGGGCTCCGGGGCGGGGGCGTTGTGTACGGCGGACAGGCACAGGCCCAGGACCGTCCGGGTGTCGCGGGGGTCGATCACCCCGTCGTCGTAGAGGCGGCCGGAGAGGAAGAACGGCAGCGACTCGGCCTCGATCTGCGCCTCGACCATCCGGCGCATCGCCGCGTCGCCCTCCTCGTCGTAGACCTGCCCCCGGGCCTGGGCCGCGGCCCTGCCGACGATGGACAGCACCCCTGCGAGCTGGGCGGGCCCCATCACCGCGGACTTTGCGCTGGGCCAGGAGAACAGGAAACGAGGGTCGTAGGCCCGGCCGCACATGCCGTAGTTGCCCGCTCCGTACGAGGCGCCCATGACGATCGTGAGGTGCGGGACCGTCGAGTTGGACACCGCGTTGATCATCATGGCGCCGTGCTTGATGATGCCGCCCTGCTCGTAGTCCTTGCCGACCATGTAGCCGGTGGTGTTCTGCAGGAAGACCAGCGGTGTGCGGGCCTGGTCGGCGAGCTGGATGAACTGCGCGGCCTTCTGCGCCTCCTCGCTGAACAACACCCCCCGGGCATTGGCCAGTATCCCGATCGGATAGCCGTGCAGGCGGGCCCACCCGGTCACCAGGCTCCCGCCGTACAGGGGTTTGAACTCGTCGAACTCGCTGCCGTCCACGATCCGCGCGATCACCTCGCGCGGGTCGAACGGGATCTTCAGGTCCTCGGGCACGATGCCCAGCAGCTCGTCCTCGTCGTACAGCGGTTCACGCGCGGTCCCGGCGGAGGCGCCGAGCCTTCGCCGGTTCAGGCCCCTGACGATCTGCCGCCCGATCCGCAGCGCGTCATGCTCGTCGGCGGCCAGGTAGTCGGCCAGCCCGCTGACCCGGGCGTGCATCTCGGCACCGCCCAGCGACTCGTCGTCGGACTCCTCCCCGGTGGCCATCCTGACCAGCGGGGGCCCGCCGAGGAAGACCTTCGCGCCCTTCTTGACCATGACCACGTGGTCGCTCATCCCCGGTACGTACGCCCCGCCGGCGGTGGAGTTGCCGAAGACCAGGGCGATCGTGGGGATCCCGGCCGCCGACAGGCGGGTCAGGTCGCGGAAGATCCGGCCGCCGGGGATGAAGATCTCCTTCTGGGTCGGCAGGTCGGCCCCGCCGGACTCCACCAGATTGATCAGCGGAAGCCGGTTCTCGAAGGCGATGTCGGCCGCCCTGAGCGTCTTGCGCAGCGTCCACGGGTTGGACGAGCCGCCCCGCACCGTCGGGTCGTTGGCGACGAGCACGCACTCGACGCCCTCGACCACCCCGATCCCGGTGACCACGCTCGCCCCCACGGGGAAGTCGCTGCCCCAGCCCGCCAGCGGTGAGAGCTCCAGGAACGCCGAGTCGGGATCGACGAGCAGCTCGATCCGCTCCCTGGCCAGCAGCCTGCCCCGCGCGCGGTGCCGGTCGACGTACTTCTCGCCGCCGCCGGCCACCGCTCTGGCCTGCTCGGCGTCGAGCTCGGCCAGTTTGGCGAGCATCGCCTCGCGCCGGGCCAGGTAGTCGTCACCGGAGGTGTCCAGCCGGCTCACGAATCCGCCTCCTTGATTGACGTCGGCGTCATGTTGCCGCCTTGGCTCGCGGGCGTCAGGCCGATGGCCCGGGCCCAGAGCGTGGAGAGCATGACGACGGCGGTCCGCTCGTCGGCGTGCTCGCCGAGGTCGAGCCAGACGTGGGCGAAGTGCTCGACCATCCCGCCCAGCATCACGGCGGTCAGCCGGGGGTCCAGCGACGGATCGGCCAGGCCCTGCTCCTGCAGGCGCCGCAGCCCCTCCGCGCCGCGCCGCACGAAGACCTCGCGCAACTCGAGCAGCAGGCCGCGGAACCCCTCGTCGGCGATCGCGACCTGCTCCAGCATCCTCACCAACCGGGAGTTGGCCGCCCAGGCGCGCAGGTAGAGCAGGTTGGCGGCCTCGATGCGGGCGTACGGGTCGTCGGGAGCGGCGGGCCCGACCACGCTGGCGGTGAACATCTCGCCCACCACGGTGGCCGCCACCTCACGGAACAGCTCCTCGCGCGAGCCGAAGTAGGTGTAGAAGGTGCCGTGCGAGACGCCGGCGCGCGCGCAGACGTCGTCGACGCGCACGGCGTCGTAGCCTCGCTCCTCGAACATCTCCCGTCCGGCCTGGACGAGCGCCGCCCGCGTGCGGCGGCCCCGGCTGCTGAGCGTCTCAGACTTGACGATCACGTCAATTACGGTAGCCCACAACCGGCACTCCCGCCAGGGGCCGAGCCTGATCGGGGGAGGCGGCCGTTCGGCCCACGTCCCGGTGATCTCACGGAGTCGCGCCGAGGGAAAGCCGTGCCCGGATTCCGGGCGGCCGATACGGAATGGGGGCAGAGGAAGAAGGCGCGTCTTCCACCCGGTTCGGGGAGGCGGCAGCGCATGGAAGACACGTCAGGCGGCATGTCGAAGGCCGCGGCCGACCTCCCCCTCGGCATCGCCGCGCATCGCCGTCGGCGCCGGCCCGTGAGCGGTCCTCGAGGCCGCGGCCGGCCGGGAAAAGGGCTGGGCGAGCCCCGCGCTCCGCCCCACGGGGATGCCATGCGGGCCGGTTGGCCCGCGCGTCGAGCGGTGGAACCGGTCGGCGCGCTGTGATCCGCTGTGCCCCTCAGCCGCAGTGGCTCCAGCCGCTCTTCCACGACAGCGACCCGTACGTGCCGCCCCAGATGACGCACTTCTTGGCCGCGGACAGGCGTACGGGGCCCGCGTAGACGGTGAACTTGCCGGGGTTGCTACCGCTGGAGCCGCCCTTCACCTGGAGTATCGCGTTCATCGAGATCTTGGCGGGGATCACGTACTTGGACATGGTGACGACGCAGTTCTTACCCGCGGCGGAGCTGTAGAGCAGGTAGATCGTCGCGACACTGCCCAGGGCCTTGGAGTTGACGACCTTGTAGCCGCTGCCGCAGACGCCGGTGGCCGTGTAGGGATTGGGTTTCCGGGGGGTGGGCTTCGGACTCGGCTTGGCCGTCGAGGTCGGTGGCACGATGGCGATGGGCTTGGACGTCGGCTCGGGAGCCGATGAGGGGTTGACGATGCCGCTCGGCTCCGCCGAGCCCGGCAGCTCCGCCCGCGGGGTGGGCTTGGCGGTGGTGGCCGCCGGGCTGGAGGCCCGGGAGGGGGGCGTGCTCGGCTTCCCCGTCGGCGCTCCCGCGGCGCGGCTCGGATTCTCGGCCGGCCGGGATGACGGCCGCGCGATCCGCCGGGACGGGTGAGGCGTGCCGGTGAGGAGTTCCCTGCCCTCCGGAGGCAGGGAAGACTCCTTCCCCGCCGTGGGCGGATCGCCGGGAACGGTCGTCGAGCCGGGACCCGGGGTCTCCGCCGCGATGGACGCCGCTCCGGCTCGCGCTATCGCGGCCTTCTCGTCGTTCCGCAGGGCCACCACGGTCCCGGTGGTCACGCCGAGCGCGGCCACGACCGCCACCCCGGTGAGCAGGAGCCCCACGGGTCCGCGCGGCTTCCTCCCACCCGGCTCCCCGGCCCGCCGGGGTTCGTCCTGTCCCGGCCCGCCGTGTCCCGGTGCGGCGCCTCCCGGTCCGTCCGGCGGTGGTCCGTCCTGACGTTGCCCGCTCTGCCGCGTGGCCGCCGCGGACACGTGACCGGGACCGGGCACAGGACTGTGACCTGGGCCGGGTACAGGGCCGGGGAGGGGCGCCGGACGCCGGACCGGGGTGGTGGAGGCGGTGCCCATCAGGCGGTTGACGAGTTGTTCGGCGGTGGGGCGCAGCGCCGGGTCCTTCGACAGGCAGGCCGCGACCAGCTCGCGCAGCTCTCCCTCCAGCGCGCTCAGTTCCGGCTCCGCGTTCAGAATCCGGTTGATCACGATGGGGATGGAGTCCTGGCCGAACGCGGGCCGGCCGGTCGCGGCGAAGACCATCGTGACGCCCCAGGCGAACACGTCGGCCGCGGGGGTCACCTCGCCCGCCCCGAGCTGCTCGGGCGCGAGATAGGAGGGGGTGCCCATCGCCACCCCGGTCGCGGTCATCCCCGGAGAGTCCAGAGCCCTGGCGATGCCGAAGTCGATCACCACCGGGCCCTCGGGACCCATCAGCACGTTGGCGGGCTTGAAATCACGGTGCAGGATGCCCGCGCGGTGGATCGCCGACAGCGCGGTGGCGGTACTGACGGCGAGACGTTCCAGGGAGGCGCCGCGCCGTGGCCCCTGGCTGTCGACCAGCTGGCGCAGGGAGGGGCCGGGGACATACTCGCTCACGATGTACGGACGGCTGCCGGCGAGGTCGGTGTGGAGCACGGAGGCGGTGCAGAACCGGGCCACCCGTTGCGCGACCGACACCTCGCGCAGGAAGCGCGCCCTGGCCTCGGGGTCGCTGACCAGTCCGTGGTGGAGGAGCTTGACGGCGACCTGCTCGCCCTCAGGCCCCCGCCCGAGGTAGACGATCCCCTGTCCGCCCTCTCCAAGCCGCCCGGTCAGCTCGAACGGCCCCAGGCGTGGGGGATCCTCCGCTGTTAGTGGTCCCACCAGATTCCCCCCGACAAAACCCGAAAAAATGGTTTATGTGGAGCAGAACGCTACCAGTGTGAGAGGCGGGGCGAACGGCCATGAGGATTCGGGGAGCCGCGGAATCCCGTGCTCGGCCTGACGGGAATCCGCGAAGATCCCACCTCTCTCCCTGCTAGGAGGGGATCCGGGAAAGCGGGAATCCGCTCAGATGGCCTTGCCGGGATTGAGGATGCCGAGCGGGTCGAAGACCTGTTTGATCCCGCGGTGGATCTCCTCGGTGACCGGCCCGGTCTCCATGGCCAGCCAGCGCTGTTTCAGCAACCCGACGCCGTGCTCGCCGGTGAGCGTGCCCCCCATCTTCAGGGTCTCCCTGAAGAGCTCGTCGGCCGCGGCCCACACCTCGGGCGGCGGTTCGCTCAGGGCCCTGTCGAAGACGAAGACGGGGTGCAGGTTGCCGTCGCCCGCGTGGGCGACCGTGGTGATCAGCACGTCGTGCTTGACCGCGATCGCCTCGATCTTCTCGATCATGTCCGGCAGCAGGGAACGCGGTACGCACACGTCCTCCACCAGGCACTTGCCCAGCCGTTCCTTGGCCTCGTACGCCATCCGCCGGACCTCGATCAGCTGCGCGGCCTCCTGCGCCGACGACGACACCGCCACGAAGGCCGCGCCGTTGGCGGTGCAGAGTTCGGCCATGCGTTCGGAGACGGCCGGGCCGTCCACCGCGTCCGACTGCGCGATCAGCATCGCCCGGGTCGACTCCTCCAGCCCGATGTTCCGCCAGTCGTCGATGGCCTTGAGCGTGTTCCGGTCGAGCAACTCCAGCAGGGACGGCTGGCATCCGGCCGCGATGATCGCGGAGACGGCGGCGGCGGCCTCCCTGAGGGAGGTGAACTCGGCCGCGATCGTCGCCGGGTAGACCGACGGCGCCCTGCGCAGCCGCACCGTCGCCGCGGTGATGACCCCGAGCGTCCCCTCGGAGCCGACGAACAGGCTGGTCAGGTCGTACCCCGTCACGCCCTTCACGGTGCGCCGGCCGGTGTTGATCACTCGCCCGTCCGCGAGCACGACCTCCAGGCCGAGCGCCGAGTCGCGGGTCACGCCGTACTTCACGCACCGCAGGCCGCCCGCGTTGGTCGCCAGGTTGCCGCCGATGGTGGAGATCTCGTAGGAGGAGGGGTCGGGGGCGTACATCAGCCCGTGCTCGCGGGCGGCCCGGTCCAGGTCGGCGGTGATGACCCCCGGCTCGACCACGGCTATCTCGTCGTCGGGGGACAGTTCCCTGATGACCGCCATCCTGTGCAGCGCCAGCACGACGCACCCCTCGACGGCGGTCGCCCCGCCGGCCAGGCCGGTACCGGCCCCCCGGGGCACCACGGGAACCCGGTGCCGGGTGGCCCATCTCATTACGGCGACCACATCGTCCCTGGTGTGCGCGAGCACTACGGCCAGTGGTTTACCGGGCTCAAGAAAGGTTCGGTCCCGGGCGTAGGAGTCGGTCACGTCGGAGTCCGTCAGCACCTTCTCCGGTGCGAGCGCGGCGACGAGTTCGGAGATAGCGGTCACAAGTGGACTGTACGGCCTGGCCCCGGGCGGGCGTTCGGCGGTACGCCGAACCCCCGTACGCCAATTCCGCACCTCATAGGGCCTTTGGCGGCGATTCCAGGCGGCATGGAGCCGGACTGTAGTGAAAATCACCACCATTCTCAGCAAAAGACACTTTATTTCATTTTTGCAACATCATTTGGTGCCCTGACTCTTGCTTTACCTTCTCGTCTAACGTCCCGGTTCGGTGCGCTCATCCGGCGCGCCGGAAATGTCCGCGCCCGGTAAACCCAGGCGCAGGGAGG
The DNA here is from genome assembly GCF_042665875.1 of Streptosporangium amethystogenes subsp. fukuiense. Lineage (NCBI taxonomy): Bacteria > Bacillati > Actinomycetota > Actinomycetes > Streptosporangiales > Streptosporangiaceae > Streptosporangium > Streptosporangium amethystogenes. Next base: position 899,808 of record NZ_JBHTEE010000001.1, read on the forward strand.
GGACACGTTGTCGGGCAGACTCAGCAGAGGAGGCGCTCCCCGGCGCCTTCTCGCGATCGTTCCCGTGCTCGGCCTGGCCGTCACGGGACTGGCTGTGGGCGGTGCGTCGGCCGAGAGCGACTCCTCGGTCGCGCGGTACCAGCCGACCGCGGCCGACTACTACATCAACTACGCGCCGCCCAGGGACGAGCCGGAGGTCGGCGACCCGGCCGTGCCGTCGGCCAAGGCGCGCAAGACCGGTCCGTCCAGGAAGATCGACCAGAAGTACTCCGAGGGCAACCCCGTCGCCGCGCGGGTGCTGGCCGCCCGCGAGGCGGAGGCGATCAGGACGGGGCTCAACCCCGCCGATCTCCTTTTCAAGAAGGCGAAGACCCCCAAGACGGCCAAGCTCCTCACCCTGCTGGTGGAGTTCAACGACCAGGCGAACGACGACTTCTCCGGGTTCTCCCGTCCGGCGAGCGTGACCAGCGAGGACCCGGCCGAGTGCGTCACCGAGCCGCCGGGCACGCGGCTCAACGGCCCGCTGCACAACAAGATCCCCAATCCGGCCACGCTGTCCCACAAGGACAACAACAGCTTCTGGGTGCCGGACTTCAGCCCTGACCACTTCAACAAGATGCTCTACAGCACCGAGGGCATCACCCAGCGGGTCCGCACCGACCTGACCGACCCGCGGGACGGTCGCAAGGGCATAGACATCTCCAAGCACACCATGAAGAACATGTACGAGGAGATGTCCAAGGGCGCCTACACGGTCACCGGGCAGGCGAGTCCGTGGATCAAGGTCCCGCACTCCGAGGCCTACTACGGCGCGCGCGCCTGCGGCCAGCCGGTACAGGACATGAGCGGCCACCCGGACAACCCGCGCGGAGCCGGCCAGCTCGCCATCGACGCGGTGAACTCCCTGGCCGCCGCCGACCCGAACTTCCCGTGGGCCGACTACGACCTCGAGGACGTCGGTGACGCCGACGGCGACGGGAACTTCGCCGAGCCCGACGGCGTGATCGACCACCTGGTCCTGGTCCACGCGGGCAAGGACAAGTCCTCCGACGGCGGCGCCGAGGGCACCTACGCGATCTGGGCGCACTCCAGCGCGGTGGCCGGCGGCTACCAGGTGCCCGGCAAGAACGTGAAGATCTCCAACTACATCGTGCAGCCCGAGGACTCCGGCGTCGGCGTCTTCGCCCACGAGTACGGCCACGACCTGGGCCTTCCGGACCTCTACGACACCAGCGGCCAGGCGTCCTCCGCGGTGGACTTCTGGGACCTGATGTCCAGCGGATCGCACAGCGGCCCGATCTTCCAGTCGATGCCCACCCACATGAGCATCTGGAGCAAGTGGGTCCTCGGCTGGGCCAACCCCAAGGTCTTCAACCCCGGTGACCGCGCCCGCGCGGTGACGGTCGGCCAGGCCTCGCGCACGCCCAAGCTCACCGAGGACGGCGTCCGGGTGAACCTGACCAGCTCGCCGGTCACGATGATCGAGCCGCACAGCGGCACCAAGACGCTCTGGTCCAACTTCGACCAGGAGTGGGCCAACGTCAAGATCGCCCGCGACGTTCAGGTGCCCGCGGGGACCGACCTGAAGTTCTGGCTCTGGAACAACTACGAGATCGAGGACGACTGGGACTTCGGCTTCATCGAGACCTCCGTTGACGGCGGCACCACCTGGACCCAGCAGAAGGTCTACACCGACGGCGGCGCCCTGGTCTCCACCGACGACGACTACACCGACCCCAACGGGAACCTCGCCGCGTTCGGCGACAAGAAGTACGGCCTCACCGGCGCCACCGACGGCTGGCGGCACGACTACGTCGACCTCACCCCCTTCGCGGGCACGACCGTCAAGCTGCGCCTGACCTACAACACCGACGCGGCCTACACCCCGCGCGGCTGGCACGCCGACGACTTCGCCCTCACCAACGGCGCCCAGACCGTCTGGAGCGACGACCTGGAGGGCGGCCTCAACGGCTGGACGGCCACCGGCGGCAGCTTCAACAACACCAACGGCCAGGGCTGGGCCCTCAACGACGGCAAGCGGGAGGTCTCCCGCTTCTACCTGGCCGAGTGGCGCAACCTCGACGGGTTCGACAAGGGCCTGCAGTACACCTACACCACCAACTACTCGCGTGACGGCGCGTGGAAGGTGGAGAAGGTCAAGTACAACGCCCCCGGCATGCTCGTCTGGTACCGCGACTCGAACTACACCAACAACTCGGTGGCCAACAACCTCGAACTGGCGCCGAGCATCGGCTCCAAGGGCAGCCTGATCCTGGTCGACTCCCACTTCGACCCGCTGCGGCGGACCGGCGTGGCGGCCACGAAGGATCCCACCACGCTCAAGAACATGTCGGGACGCGTGCAGAGCTCGAACGCCGCCTTCTCCTTCGCCAAGACCTACCCCTTCACCGATTGCATCGAGGGGCCGGACGAGCCCTTCAGCACGTACTGCACCAAGGTGGACGGGCTGAAGGGAGTCTCGGAGTTCACCGACGCCAAGACCTGGTACCCCGGCTTCGAGGCGCGCGGCACCAGCCTGTACTACCGGGACTTCGACGCCTCGGTGGTCGTTCCCTCCAAGGGCGACCAGATGTACAGCACCCGGGTCGTCAACGCCGACGGCACCCCCGCCAACGACTGGTACGGGACCGACATGGGCGGCGGCCACGTCCTCGGCTCCGGAAACCCCGGTGACGAGGGCAAGGCGCTGGGCGTGAAGCTCAAGCTCGTCACCCCGCTGCCGGGTAACCTCGGCGCGATCGTTCAGGTCACCCCGCCCAAGGAGTAACCCCCCGCAGGAGTATGGCCCCGCCGTCACCGACGGCGGGGCCATACCATTTGAACGGGCGAACACCCGATCGGATAGGGGCAGCGTGGGAGAGCTTCGAAGCAAGGCCGAGCACACCGAGGCCATCAGGACCGAGGGCAGGGTCTGCGTGGTCGTCAACACGCGCTCGCGCCGAGGCCGGCGCCACTACCCGGAGGTGGTCCGCGCGCTGCGGGCCGCGGGGTTCGGGGCGATCCGCTTCTTCCCGGTGGTCGATCCCAAGCGGCTGCGCGCCACCCTGGAGGAGGCCCTGGCCACGGGGCCCGACCTGCTCGTCGTGGGGGGCGGCGACGGCACGCTCAGCTCCGCCGTCAAGCACGTCGCCCACCGCGACGTCGCCCTCGGCGTGCTGCCCCTGGGCACCACCAACAACTTCGTCCGCAGCCTCGGCGTCCCCCTCGACCTCGCCGGAGCCGTCGAGGTGCTGCGCACCGGCAAGGTCGCGGACATCGACCTGGGCATCGCCGGAGACCGCGAGTTCGCCAACCTGGCCAGCTTCGGGGTGTCGGTGGAGGTGGCGGGGAAGGTCAGGCACGGGGTGAAACGCCTTCTCGGCCGCGCGGCCTACCCGCTCACGGCACTGACGATCCTCCCGGGCCACCGGCCCTTCCGGGCCTTCCTCACCGTGGACGGCCGCCGCCACGAGCTGCTCACCCACCAGCTCAACATCGCCAACGGCCGCTTCCACGGCGGCTGGCAGGTCGCCAAGGACATCAGCATCGACAACGGTCGCCTGGTCGCCTACCAGCTCGGCTCGGGCAAGCGTCTGCGCCTGCTGGTGGAGACCATGATCCGGGCCGGTAGCGGCCGCTGGCGCAGCCTCGCGGGTGGTCCCTTCGTCGTGGGGCGCGAGATGCACCTGGAGACCGACCCGCCGCTGGCCGCCGACGTCGACGGCGAGGTCCGCCTGATGACCCCGATCACGATCCGCACCGTCCCCAACGGGCTGCGGGTGATGGTCCCCGAGGACTTCGTCGACTCCTGAGCCGCGTTGAGCGTCGCGACCGTGCCATCAGCCCAGCGTCGTCGATCCTCGACGGCGCACCGGGGGAGGCGGCCATGTGCCGGGCTGCGGGTTGACCCCTGCCCCGCCGCGGGCCCGGTTCGCCTTCACGGCTGTTTTCCGGTGATCCGCCGGAATCTCATCCTGAGCCTGTCGAGCAGTGGTTTCTGTCCCGGCCCGCTCCCGCCACGGGGGCTCTCCTCGCGCCCGCCCCCGTTCCACGCGGGCGCGTGGGCGTCTCGCGGCTCGCGCCGCTCCGGGCGCTCGGGGGCCGCCACGCCGGTGTTCGTCGCGTCGGGGGCCTGGGGACGGGGGGCCGGTGCGCCGGAATCCGGCGCGGTGAGGGCCGGCGGGCGGGGGCGCCGCGCCCGCCGCAGGTCGGACAGGGCCTCGGCGGCGTCCGGGCGCTTGTGCGTCGCATGGTCGCGCATGCGCCGGAGCAGGTCCATGATCTCGGCGGACGCCTCACTTGAAGCGGGTTCGGCGTCGGGATTGGCCGGTGGGAGCTCCCCGGTCAGCAGTTGGAAGGCGATCACCCCGGCCGCGTACACGTCGGAGGCGGCGGTCATCCGCTCGGGCATGGCCTGGCACTCGGGGGCCGCGTAATGGGTGTCGAGCACGTTGGGTAGCTCGTTGGCGACGGTGTGCGCGCGGGGGCCCGGCTTGGCGTAGTCGAACCCGGTGAGCATCGCCCGGCCGTTCTCCGTCACCAGCACGCACGCGGGACTGAGCGCCCGGTGGATCACGTTGTTGGCGTGCACGTGGGCCAGGCCCAGCAGCATGTCCTCCACCACGTCCAGCCGGGCGGCGGTGGAGAGCGTGCGGGGGGAGGCGGTGAGGTGCAGGTGCAGCGCCTGACCGTGCACGTCGTCGAGGACCAGTACGAACCGGCTCTCGTCGTCGATGGCGAAGAAGTCACGGGCGCGCACCACGCACGGGTGCGCCGGGATCCTGGTGAGAGCCTGGTAGGCGTTGGTGATCAGCCGTCGTTCGGCCGCTCTCGGCTCCTCCTCCGCCAGGGGGTCGGCCCGGTAGACGCGCAGCAGGACCGTCTCGCTGCCGGGAACCGTCGCGTTGATCGCCCGGTACTCGGTGACCCGGTTGTCGCCGCCCAGCTGTTCCTCCACCTCCCAGCTGCCGAAACGCGGCGGCGCCGTGGAGCGTCGCACGCTCCCGTTGAGCGCCTCGATGATCGCGGTGCCGTACGGCGCGGTGTCCGTGGTGTGGCCGCGCCTGACGCGGGAGACGTCACTGAGCGTGCCGACAAGCCCGGCCAGGTCGGTGACGTGGCGGGAGTCGCGGCCGGCCGGGTCGACCAGCTCCGCGTCGGCCCCGGTGAGCACCACCAGGCTGTCGACGTAGACCCGGTCCAGCTCGCGCCGCTCCTGGGTGAGCAGTCCCTTGAGCGCGCGCCCGTTGCCGCGCAGCTTGGCGACGGGGGAGCCGAACGCCTCCCGCCGCAGCGGGAACCAGCGGTTCCCCGCGACCTCGATCCTGCCCCGGGTGCCCTTGACGTCGATGACGCAGAGTGAGTGGCCGGTCAGGACGATCACGTCCACCTCGAAGGTGTCGTCGCCGCGGGGCACCTCGATGTTGTGCAGCAGCAGCCAGTCCGGTGGGGCGCTGTCTCGCAGGTGTGCGATGACCCGTCGCTCGGCGTCGTTGACCGGGCTTCCGCCGCCGACGATCTGTGCCATCTCTAGCGTGCCGCCTTCCTGATCGTGCTCATCGTGTCACGCAGTATCTCAAGAGGCTCATCTTCGCCCGTACCTTTACTTTTCCACCACTCGGACACGCGGGCCTCCCTATGATCATGGCCTAGTCCTGGCCGGGAGACGTGATCGGCGTGTTCGGCACGTCGGGCGTCCGTCGGATCTCGGGTGGCAGGCGGGGTGTCGCGGCCGGTCGGGAGGCCGAACGCCCTCCTCGCCCGCCGCGGCTCCCGCGGGCCGTGGTGATGGGGCGGTGTTACCCCTGTGGCTTCCGTGGGCATCGCCGCCGGGCCGATGTTTGCCGCGGTGGGACAGGGTAGGCGTCCTTTCCTGTAAGGGAGGAGGCAGTCCATGGTCAACACCAAGGAGTCACTGCCGACGTCCGAGCTGATCCGGCAGATGTCGGAGCAGGTCTCGCGTCTGGTCAGGGACGAACTCCGCCTGGCCAAGGCGGAACTCACCGAAAAGGGCAAACACGCGGGAATCGGCGCCGGGCTGTTCGGCGGGGCAGGAGTCGTGGCCCTGTTCGGGGCAGGCTCTATGGTCGCCGCGGTGATCCTGCTTCTCGCGTACGTAATGCCCGCCTGGGTGGCCGCGGCGGTCGTGGGCGTGGTGCTGCTGGCCTTGGCCGGTGTGCTCGGGCTCTCCGGCAAGCGCCAGGTCGCCGAGGCGGCCCCGCCGACCCCCGCGCGGACCATCGAGAGCGTCAGGGACGACATCTACGCGGTGAAGGAGAGGGCCCACCGATGACCGAGACAGACCCGGGGGGATCCGACCGGCCCCGGGCCGAGGCTGGAATCACCGGATCCCGAAGGAAAAGGGTCGGTGCCCCGATAACGCCGGAGGAGAGGGAGTCGCTGAACATCCCGCCGAAGCAGCCGTACGGCACGCCCGGCGGGGATCTCGACGTCCCGGAGTCCGAGCGCGACGGCACGCCCCGGCCTCCGAGCGTGGCCGCCGGTGCCACCCCCCACGCCGACACCGCCGACACCGGTGTCGGCGAGACGAAGACCGGCAAGATCATCAAAAAAGACGAGAACGACGTGGAAACCGTGCGGCGGGATATCGAGGACGCCCGCCGCGAACTTGGCGACACTGTGGAGGCACTGGTGCACAAGACCGATGTGAAGGGCCGTTTTCAGGAGACCGCCGCCCATGTGGGTGAGGACCTGCGCAGAGCGAGAGCGGCGACCGCCACCACCGCCACCGAGATGGTCGAGCGGGTGAAGGAGGCGACTCCCGAGGTCGTCGGCCGGGTCAAGGAGGCGACCCCCGCCGAGATCAAGGAGGCGGCGGAGAAGGTCACGGCCGAGGCGGGCAAGCGCCCCGTTCTGACGGTCGCGGCGGTGGCCGCGTTCGCCCTGGTCGTCTTCCGGATGCTGCGGAGAGGAAGGAAGCGGTAGCCGTCCGGCGACACCGGCAGGGCCGTCCCCGACGACTCACGGAGGGCGGCCCGAAGCCCTCGGAACCACCCTGGCGGGGCCGACGAGGTGACGCGAACCGCCGGATCTCCGGAGATCCGGCCAATAGCCATGCGCTCAGGCGAGCCAAACTCAGGTCTGCCGGGGTAATCTGACCGTTTCCGGGCGGGCGGCGGACCCCCTCCTCTCCGCCTGCCCGGACCTTCCCGCCGCCGATGTCCCGCGGAACCGCCTTCGCTCCGCCCGGACCTTCGCAGCGGCCTGCACCGACCAGGCCGTATTTTCATAGCGAAAGGCGAAGTATCCGGACTCAGGCACATGTGTGGCCGAGCGCATGTAGCGTTCTCGGGCAGGACATGTTCTCGGGGGACACACGGGAGGTCTCATGCGCCACGCTCTCGGGATCGCCGCAGGCCTCGCGCTCATCGCGGCGGCCCTTTCCCCGCTACCCCAGGCCCAGGCCAGTTGTGTCAGCGCGGCCAGGAAATGCCAGGCCAAACCGCTGATCGGTATCGAGGTGGCGGCCAGGGCCACGTCCCCGGCGGCCTCGGGCGGGCAGGTCTCCTACACCCTTGACTACGCCATGACCCTGACCCCGTCCTTCGCCCCCTACTGGGGCACCTTCTGGGTGGGGGGCCGCTTTCCCGCGGGGCGGGGCCCCAGCAGGGCGGTGCTGCTCGACGCCACCGGTAAGCGGGTCGCCGTCCTGCGCTGCCGCGAGCACTCCGACGGTGTCTGGTGTGCCGCGGGCAGCCACATCCCGCACCGGGGGAGAGTGGTCCTCACCGCCCGTACCGGGGGCAAGGGCGTGACCAGACTCGGTTTCGACAGTTTCGAGGAGCTCGACCGCAAGGAGTCCGAGCGGCGCTTCAGCCGGCGGGAGGCGCGCGCGCGATTCTGCAACCACCGTTTCACCGCGACCGTCACCACCGTCACCACGACGCCGGACTCCTGAGGAGACGAGTTGGGCGCCGCACTGACCGATGTGCACCACCTCAAGATCTGGGTGAGCGACCTGGCGCGGAGCCGTTCCTGGTACGAACGCGTCCTGGGGCTGGAGCACCACACCAGCTTCGAGGACGAGGACGGCGTGATCAGGGGCATGAGCTTCGAGGTTCCCGGCGCCGCCTTCCAGATCGCGCTGCGCCAGAACCCGGACCTGGCCAGGGCGCTCTTCGACGCCGATCCCTTCGCGCTCCAGGTCACCTCCTCCGGGCTCGACGCCTGGGTCGCCCACCTCGACGACCTCGGCGTCCCGCACAGCCCGATCATCAGGGCCTCCTCCGGTCACGCGCTGGGCTTCGTCGACCCCGACGGCGTCCAGATCCGGCTGTACGCCCCGGACGAGGAGGTCCACGCCACCCAGGTGGGCCCGGGGGGCGTCTACCGATCAGGACCGGCCCCAGGCTTCGCTCCCGGGCGGGACCGGGCCTGAGACACCCGCCGCCGGAGCGGCGGCAAGCCCCGGGCAGGGCCTTCCCGTGGTCGCCGGGGAGTTCCGACGGGGGTCCGTGGCCCCGGCCGGGGCGATGCGAGATCATGTCCCTGCGGCACCTGGTGAAGTACCTCCAGCAGGCCAGGACCGGCCCGCTCACCCCCCTGCGGGACCGCTTTCCCCGAAAGGACCTCGTGATGGACTTCGAACTCAACGAGGAACAGCAGCTGTTCCGCCGGACCCTGCGGGAGTACGTCGACAAGGAGATCGTGCCGGTCGCCCCGGAGTGGGAGCGGACCGGCCGCTACCCCACGGAGATCGTCGAGGGCTTCCAGCGGATGGGGCTGTTCGGGATCACGATCCCCGAGGAGTACGGCGGGCTGGCCCTGGACCGGGTGTCGTTCGCCCTGGTCTTCGAGGAGATCGCCCGCGGCTGGATGGGCGTGGCCGGGGTGCTCGGCTCGCACTCCCTGGCCGCCTGGATGATCGCCACCCATGGTACGGAGGAGCAGAGAAGCGCCTATCTGCCGGACCTGGCCACCGGTGTCCGCCGTACCGGCATCGCGCTGACCGAGCCGGCGGCCGGCACCGACCTGCAGGGCATCCAGACGCGGGCCGTCCGTGACGGCGACCACTATGTGATCAACGGCACCAAGACCTGGATCACCAACGCCCGGCACGCCGACCCGATGCCCGTGCTGGTCAAGACCTCCCTCACCGATCCCGCGCACCGGGGCATGTCCATCATCCTGGTCGAGGCGGGAACTCCCGGCTACACGGTCAGCCGCGACCTGCCCAAGCTCGGCTACAAGGGCACCGAGACCTGTGAGATCGTGCTGCAGGACGTGCGGGTCCCGGCCTCGGCGCTGCTCGGCGGGGTCGAGGGGCGGGGCATGCAGCAGGCGCTTTCCGCCCTGGAACTCGGCCGGGTCAACATAGCGGCCCGTGCCGTCGGCGTCTCCCAGTGCGCCTACGACGCCGCGCTGAGCTACTCGCGCGAGCGCCACGCCTTCGGCCGGCCCATCTCCGACTTCCAGGCCATCCAGCTCAAGCTCGCGGACATGGCCACCGACATCCAGGCGGCCCGGCTGCTGACCTACTGGGCGGCGGTCCGCTCCGAGAACGGCGCGGTGAACTCCGAGGCCGCGATGGCCAAGTACTTCGCGTCCGAGGTGGCGCTGCGCACCACCATGGAGGCGATGCGGATCCACGGCGGGTACGGCTACTCCCAGGAGTTCGTCCTCGAACGCCTCTACCGTGACGCGCCCCTGATGGCCATCGGTGAGGGCACCAACGACATCCAGCGGATGGTCATCGCGAAAGCTCTCATCTCGGGTACCGCTAAAGTCGGATGGTGATGCGATCTGCCCTTTATGTCCCAGGTGACCAGCCCGAAAAACTCGCCAAGGCGCTCGGCAGGGGAGCCGACAGCCTGATCGTGGACCTTGAGGACGCGGTCCTGCCCGTGCACAAGGAGGCGGCCCGCGCGGCCGTCGCCGCGTGGCTGCGCGGGCTCGGCCCCGACACCCCCGAGATCTACGTACGGATCAATCCCGGCGCGGCCGGACACGACGACCTTCGGGCGGTCGCCCTGCCCGGGGTGCGCGGAGTCTGCGTGGCCAAGACCGAGTCGGCCGCCGAACTGGAGGCCGTCGACGCCGTGCTCGCCGCCGCGGAGGCGGCCCAGGGACTGCCGGGCGGCTCCATCGTGGTGTGCCCCCTGCTGGAGAGCGCCGCCGCGATCCTGGCGGCCCCGGAGATCGCCAGGGCGCCCCGTGTCTCGCGCCTGCAGATCGGCGAGGCCGATCTGCGCGCCGACCTCGCGGTCGAGACCGGCCCCGACGAGCGCGAGCTGCTGTGGGCTCGCTCCCAGGTCGTCCTGGCCTCGGCGGCCGCCCGGCTCGCCCCGCCCCTCGCCCCGGTCAGCACCGACTTCCGCGACCTCGACGCCCTGCGCGTCTCCACCCTCGCCCTGAAACGCCTCGGTTTCCGCGGCAGGGCCTGCATCCACCCCGCCCAGGTGGCCGTCGTCAACGAGGTCTTCACCCCCTCGGAGGAAGAGCTCGACCGGGCTCGTGACCTGATCGCCCGCTTCGAGGCATCCGGATCAGGTGTCGTCACCGACGCCAGGGGCCAGATGGTCGACGAGGCGGTGGTGAGGGCCGCCCGCCGCCTCCTATCCTGACGTGATGCCAGGTGAACGGTGTCTGTTCTGCGCCATCGCGACCGGAGAGCACCCGGCCCACGTCGTTCTCGCGGACGGCGTGGCCGCGGCCTTCCTGGACACGCGCCCGGTCTTCAAGGGCCATGTCCTGGTGGTCCCGCTGACCCACGTCGAGACGCTGGCGGACCTGCCGGTGCCGATGGTCGGCCCGTTCTTCGAACGCGTCCGTGCCGTCGCCGCCGCCGTAGAGTCGGGCCTGGCGGCGGCCGGCACGTTCGTCGCGGCGAACAACCGCGTCAGCCAGAGCGTCCCGCACCTGCACGTCCACGTGGTCCCCCGTAACCGCAAGGACGGCCTGCGCGGCTTCTTCTGGCCCCGTACGAGATACGACGACCCCGCCGAGGCCGAGACCTACGCCCGCCGCGTCCGTGAGGCCCTCGGCCCCGCCCCGCCGGCCTCCTGAACGACCCCTTCCGGCCTCGGGGGCGGTGGCGAGGGGTTTCGCGGGTACCCGTCCGCGTCGCTCGCCGAAGCGGGCTTCCCGAGTGGGTCCGCCCGGGACGGGGGCTTGTCCGGAGAGCGAGGGCCGGTCGTCCGGGGAGGCCTGCCACGCTATTTGATCTACATCGTAAAGGCGCTCGGGACGGCCGCCGGCCGCACACCACAGGAGGGCCGGATCGCCGCCAGGTGGAGCTCGTCCCCGTTCTGACCGGATACGGAAGGTCGGTGTGATCCGCATGGGCCGGGCGCGGGTGGGGCCGGGCGTATAAGGTCCGGAGCGTGGAACCCGTCATCGCCGTGTTGCTGGTCGTCGCCCTGATCGGGGTACCCGCCCTGGTGCTGTGGCGGGTGTTGCGAGGACGCAGGGAACTGGGCAGCAGCCCGGCCGAGCGGGCCACGTTCGAGACCCTGCACACCGCCTCCCTCGCCGCGCCGCCGCTGCGGGCCGGGCTGACCGAGGCGGGGGCGCAGAAGGCGTCCCGGCACCTGCGGGAACTGCTGGGCTCCCCGGCGCTGGCGGTCACCGACGAGGAGAGGCTGCTGGTCTACGACGGCGAGGGCGACGACCATCACGCCCGCGAGGCGTTCACCCACGCCGCCAAGACGCTCACCGGGGGCCGGACCCGGGTCCTCGGCCCCGAAGTCGTCTGGTGCGATCTTCCCGAGTGCCCGATCAGGTTCGCCGTGGTGGTGCCGCTGACCACCGACGGGCGGGTGGTCGGTTCCCTGGCCGCGTACGGCGGGCACGCCTCCGCGGGGCTGGTCAGGGCCGCCCACGAGGTCGCGAACTGGGTCGACTCGCAGCTGGAGCTGGCCGAACTCGACAGGTCCAGGACACGCCTGATGGAGGCCGAGGTCCGGGCGCTGCGCGCGCAGATCTCCCCGCACTTCATCTACAACTCGCTGACGACCATCGCCAGCTTCGTCCGTTCCGATCCCGACCGCTCCCGTGAGCTGTTGCTGGAGTTCGCCGACTTCACCCGCTACTCCTTCCGGCGGCACGGGGAGTTCACCACGCTGGCCGAGGAACTGCGTTCCATCGACCGCTACCTCACCCTGGAACGTGCCCGCTTCGGCGACCAGCTTCAGGTGACGCTGCGCATCGCCCCGGAGGTGCTCGCGGTCGCGGTTCCGTTCCTGTGCCTGCAGCCGCTGGTGGAGAACGCGGTCCAGCACGGGCTGGAGAGCAAGCCCGGGATAGGGCGCATCTCGATCGTCGCGGAGGACGCCGGGGCGGAATGCCGGATCAGTGTGGAGGACGACGGCGTCGGCATGGAACCGGACCGCCTGCGCCGCATCCTGGCCGGTGACGCCGACGAGCGCTCGGGGGCGGGAGGAGTGGGGCTGGTCAATGTGGACGAGCGGTTGCGCCAGGTCTACGGGGACGAGTACGGCCTGGTGGCGGAGACGGCCAAGGGGGCGGGTACGAAGGTCAGCGTCCGCCTGCCGAAGTACCACCCGGGTGTCTCCGTCCGTTGAACCGTGCCCGCTCGGCCGCCCGGCTCGCGGTCAGGTTCCCTCGGTGCTCTGCCCGTCGGCCCGCCGTGCCGTCCGCCGGTCGCCCGCCCGGCCGCCGGGCTCTCCAGCGTGACCGGCCCTCCGAATCCGATTAAGTCTTCCCCCGGAATATGAAAAAGTTGACAGGCGATGTCTAATTCATCACCCTCTAGAAATTCCCGCGTGAACGACCTGGAGGAGTGACCGTGACCGGCCTGCGTGTCCTTGCGGTGGACGATGAGCTTCCCGCGCTGGAGGACCTGGCCTACCTGCTCCGGGACGACCCCCGCATCGGAGAGGTCTCCCTGGCCAGGGACGGGGCCGCCGCGCTGCGCGTTCTGGACCGGGCGATCGCCGACGGGCGGCCGATCGACGCGGTCTTCCTCGACATCCGGATGCGCGGTCTGGACGGGGTGGTGCTCGGCCGCCTGCTCTCGCAGTTCGCCAACCCGCCCCGGGTGGTCTTCGTGACGGCCTACGAGGAGCACGCGGTGGACGCCTTCGAGATCAAGGCGGAGGACTACCTGCTCAAGCCGGTGCGGCCGGAGCGGCTGGCCGAGGCCATCCGGCGGGTGTTCGTCTCGGCGGAGCTGCCGGAGAGCGAGGGCGCGGGCCGTGCCGACCCCGACACCATCCCGGTCGAACTGGGCGGTGTCACCAGGTTCGTGGCCAGCACCGAGGTCCGCTACGTCGAGGCGCAGGGTGACTACGCCCGCCTGCACACCGCGGGCGGCAGTCACCTCGTGCGCATCTCGCTGGCCACGTTGGAGGAGCGCTGGTCGTTGGCGGGTTTCGTCCGGGTGCACCGCAGCCACCTGGTCGCGGTCAAGCACATCGACGAGTTGCACATCGACTCGGGCCGGTGCGTGGTCCGCATCGGTGAGACCGAGATCCCGGTCAGCCGCCGCCACACCCGTGAGCTGCGCGACCTCCTGGTCCGCCGGGCGCGCAAGGGCAGGCAGGAGTGAGCCGGGACCCGGGGGCCAGGGAGGAGGCCGAGCCGCGCCGGTGGATCACCGACCGGTCGCGCAAGGATGCCGAGCGGTCGCGTAAGGAGCCCGACCGCTCACGCAGGGAGTCCGAGCGGCCGCGGCGCGAGGTGGTGACCAGTCCTCGCACCATGGCCCCCCGCCATCCCCGCTACCCGGTCACCCGGGAGATCGACGAGCAGACCCGGCTGGGTGAGATCTACATGCACTCGCTGGTCCGCACCCAGTTCCGGCTGGCCCTGTTCGTCTGCACGGTGCTGGGCTGCGTGGTGGTGGGGCTGCCGCTGCTGTTCCTGCTGGTGCCCGAGTTGCACGCGGTCCGCCTGCTGGGGATCCCGCTGCCCTGGGCGGTGCTGGCCGGTCTGATCTACCCGGCGTTCGTGATCGGTGCCTGGCTCTACGTCCGGCAGGCGGAGCGGAACGAGCGCCACTTCGCCGAGCTGGTGGACAGGGCCCGTTGACCCCCCTTCAGGGCCGGGAGCCCGAGGTCTCCACACCGGGAGGCGTCAGATGAGCACCGCGTACGGTGTGACGGCGGTCGTGCTGGTGGTGCTGGCCGCGGTGCTGATCGGCGCCTTCGGGATCCGGCTGTCGCGGACCACCTCCGACTTCTACGTCGCCTCCCGCACGGTCTCCCCGCTGTGGAACGCCTCGGCCATCGGCGGGGAGTATCTGTCGGCGGCGAGCTTCCTGGGCGTCGCCGGGCTGATCCTCACCTACGGCGCGGACATGCTCTGGCTGCCGGTCGGCTGGACGGGCGGTTATCTGGTGCTGCTCGTGCTGGTCTCGGCTCCGCTGCGCCGTTCGGGCGCCTACACGCTGCCGGACTTCGCCGAGGCGAGGCTGGAGTCGATGGCGGTGCGGCGGATGGCGGGGGTGCTGGTCGTGCTGATCGGCTGGCTGTACCTGATGCCGCAGTTCCAGAGCGCGGGCCTGGTCCTGCGGGCCATCACCGGCGCCCCGGAGTGGGCGGGGGGCCTGCTGGTGGCGGCCGTGGTCGCGGTGAACGTGATGTCGGGGGGCATGCGGTCGATCACGTTCGTGCAGGCCTTCCAGTACTGGCTGAAGCTCACGGCCCTGGCCGTGCCGCTGGCGTTCCTGTTGCTGGCGTGGCGGAGCGGGGGAGCCCCGGGGCTGAGCGAGCGGGATGTGGCGACCTGGGCGTTGCCGCTCTCCAGTGGCAGGGAGTACGGCCTCTACTCGACCTACTCGCTGATCCTGGCCACGTTCCTGGGCACCATGGGGCTGCCGCACGTGCTGGTCCGCTTCTACACCAACCCCGACGGCCGGGCCGCCCGCCGTACGACGCTGGTGGTCCTGTCGCTGCTCGGGGGTTTCTACCTGCTGCCGGCCGTCTACGGCGCGTTGGGCAGGATCTACGTCCCGGAGCTGGAGGGCAGTGACACGGTGGTGCTCACGCTGCCGGGGCGGCTGATCGGCGGTGTGGCCGGTGACCTGCTGACGGCGTTGGTGACGGCCGGGGCGTTCGCGGCGTTCCTGTCGACCTCCTCCGGGCTGACGGTCTCGGTCGCCGGGGTCATCGGGCAGGACATTCTCAAGGGAGGGGTGCGGTCGTTCCGGGCGGCGGCGGTGCTCGCCGTGATCGTTCCGCTGGGCCTGGCGGTCCTGGCCCGTTCGCTGCCGGTCGCCGACGTCGTCGGCCTGGCGTTCGCGGTGGCGGCCTCCTCCTTCTGCCCGTTGCTGGTGCTGGGCATCTGGTGGCGGCGGCTGACTCCGGCCGGGGCGATGGCGGGGTTGCTCGTCGGTGGCGGCCTGGCCTGCGGCGCGGTTCTGATGACGATCGGAGGGGGGCCTTATCCCGGTCTGGTGGGTGCCATGCTGGCCCAGCCCGCCGCGTGGACGGTGCCGATCGCCTTTCTCGTCATGGTGCTGGTCTCGCTGCTGACGCCGGGACGTATCCCGCCGAACGTGGCCCGTACGATGGTGCGCCTGCACACCCCGGAGATCCTCAACCTGGATCGGGGTGACTGGCGGCCCCGCTCCTCCTGACGGGTCCGGCGAGCCGCCCGGCCGGGGTCTCTTCGGCGGCGACCGTTCGTCGCGCGGGACAGACCTTTCACCGCAAGCCGCGTCCAGCTGAACGCGACGCGGCGGCGCCTCGGCGAAGAGTCCGCGAGCGGGTCTCCACGAGGGGTGGCGTCTCCTCCTACGTTGTCCGTGATCCAGATCACATTTGTGGGAGGTCTTGTGACCGCCAGGCAACATGACTCATCGGTCTACGAAGAGATTCAGGCCGGTGAACAGTTCCAGGAGTTGAAGAGGCGTTTTCGGGCCTGGGCGTTCCCGATGACCGCGGCGTTCCTCGGGTGGTACCTGCTCTACGTCGTCCTTTCCGGCTGGGCGCGTGACTTCATGGGCACGAAGGTCCTGGGCAACATCAACGTGGCGCTGATCTTCGGTCTGCTCCAGTTCGTGTCGACGTTCGGGATCGCCTGGGCCTACTCCCGTTTCGCCGAGAAGAAGCTCGACCCGCTGGCTGACGAGATCCGTCACCAGGCCGAGGGGAAGACCGAATGAGCCACCAGACCCTGTCCACGATCCTGTTCCTGCTCTTCGTCGCGGGAACGCTGGGGATCACCTTCTGGGCCAGCCGCAACACCAAGGACGCCACCGACTTCTACGCCGGTGGCCGGTCCTTCAGCGGTGTGCAGAACGGCCTCGCCATCGGTGGCGACTACATGTCGGCCGCGAGCTTCCTGGGCATCGCCGGGATCATCGCGCTGTCGGGCTACGACGGCTTCCTGTACTCGATCGGCTTCCTGGTCGCCTGGCTGGTGGCGCTGCTGCTGGTCGCCGAGCTGATGCGCAACTCCGGCAAGTTCACCATGGCCGACGTGCTGGCCTTCAGGATGAGCCCCCGTCCGGTCCGTACCGCGGCGGGTGTCTCCACCATCACGGTGTCGATCTTCTATCTGCTGGCCCAGATGGTCGGCGCGGGCGCGCTGGTCGGTCTGCTGCTCGGTGTCACCTCGCCGACGGGCAAGGCGCTCACGATCGTCGGTGTCGGCGTCCTGATGATCGTCTATGTGGTCGTCGGCGGGATGAAGGGCACCACCTGGGTGCAGATCGTCAAGGCGGTGCTGCTCATGGGCGGTGCCACCCTGGTCACCCTGCTGGTGCTCGGCCACTACGGTTTCAACCTGTCCGGCCTGCTCGGCGACGCCGCCGCGCAGAGTGACAAGGGTCAGGCGTTCCTTGAGCCCGGCCTGAAGTACGGCACCGAGGCGCAGGGCATCGCGGGCAAGATCGACCTGATCAGCCTGGGCCTGGCACTGGTGCTCGGCACCGCGGGCCTGCCGCACATCCTGATCCGCTTCTACACGGTTCCCACCGCGCGGGAGGCGCGTAAGTCGGTGCTGTGGGGCATCGGCATCATCGGCGTCTTCTACCTGCTGACCCTGGTGCTCGGCTTCGGCGCGGCGGCGCTGGTCGGCGGCCAGGCGATCACGGCGCAGGACAAGGCGGGCAACACGGCGGCGCCGATGCTCGCCGAGGCGGTCGGCAAGGCCATCTTCGGCGACGTCGGAGGCACGATCCTGCTGGCCGTCATCGCGGCGGTCGCCTTCGCCACGATCCTGGCGGTCGTCGCCGGGCTGACGCTGGCGTCGAGTTCCTCCTTCGCCCACGACCTGTACGCGCACGTGTTCAAGCGCGGCAACGTCACCGACCGGGAGGAGGTGCTGGTCGCCCGGATCTCGGCCTTCGTCATCGGCGCGGTCGCCATCGGGCTCGGCATCCTCGCCCAGGGGCAGAACGTGGCCTTCCTGGTGGCGCTCGCCTTCGCCGTGGCGGCCTCGGGCAACCTGCCCGCGATCCTCTACAGCCTGTTCTGGAAGCGGTTCAACACCGCCGGCGCGGTCTCGGCCATCTACGGTGGCCTGGTCTCCGCGCTGGTCCTGGTGGTCTTCTCGCCGGTCGTCTCGGGCAGTGCCACCGCGCTGTTCCCCGACGCGAACTTCGCCTGGTTCCCGCTGAGCAACCCCGGTATCGTGTCGATCCCGCTCGGTTTTCTGGCCGGGTTCGTCGGCGCGCGCCTCAGCAAGGAGTACAGCGCGGGCAAGTACGCGGAGATCGAGGTCCGTTCGCTCACCGGCATCGGCGCCGAGCAGGCCACCTCGCACCAGCCTGTCGGCGGGGTCCAGCGGCTGCCCGGTACCGACCCTGAGCTGGAGCCCAGTACCGACTAGGTTCCGATGTGGCACAGCCTGAATTTGACCGGGGCCCGGCCGCACCGCGGCCGGGCCCCGTCGTGTCCTTCTAGCGGGACGCCTCGTCCAGCAGGGCCAGCTCGTCCTCGGACAGCGTCAGGTCGGCGACCGCGAGCAGCGGCCGAAGCTGCTCGACGTTGCGGGCGCTGGCGATCGGTGCGGCCACCGTGGGCTGGGCGGCCAGCCAGGCGAGGGCGACGGTGGCCGGGGCGGCTCCATGGGAGGCGGCGACCTTGTCCAGGGCGTCGAGCACCCTTGGCCCGCGCTCGGAGTGGAGGTACTGCGACGCCTGGCCCGCGCGGGGGCTGTCCACCGTGATCCCCGGCCGGTACTTGCCGGTCAGGAAGCCGCGGGCCAGGCCGAAGTACGGTGTGCTGGTCAGCCCGGCCTCGGCCACCACGTCTCGCAGTGCCCCCTCGTAGTCGCGTTCGAGAAGGTTGTAGTGCTGTTGCAGCACCCCGTACCGCGCCAGGCCGTCCCGTTCGGAGATCTCCAGTGCCTCCGCGAGCCGTTCGGCGCTGTAGTTCGAGGCGCCGATGTTCCGTACCTTGCCCTCGGTGACCAGGTCGTCGAACGCGCCGAGGGTCTCCTCCAGGGGGGTGGCCGCGTCGTCGATGTGGGCCCAGTACAGATCGATGTAGTCGGTACGCAGCCGCCGGAGCGAGTCCTCGACCGCCGCTCGGATGTTGGCCGCCGACAGCCCGGTGCGGCCGTTCAGTGAACCCACCTTGGTCGCCACCACGATCCGGTCACGGTTGCGGCGGGAGGCCGTCCACTCGCCGATGACGGTCTCGGACTCACCGCCGACGTGTCCGGGCGCCCACGCGGAGTAGACGTCCGCGGTGTCGATGAAATTGCCGCCCGCCTCGGCGTAGGCGTCCAGGACCGCGAAGGAGTCGTTCCGGTCCGCGGTCCAGCCGAATACGTTGCCGCCGAGACAGAGAGGAAACAGGTTCAGCTCAGAAAAGCTCATGGGCTAACTCTATTTCTCGAGTAATCGCGCGGGTACGGGGCATCGGTGACAGCCGTCGGAGCACTATTATGTGCGGCGTCAATAAGACTGTCGGAGGCTCCCATGGCACCCGGTTCACGGTTACGCGGACTCCTCGTCGGTGCTGTGATCGCGGGCGGTCTTTTCGTCCTGGCGGTGGCCGCCGCGATCGCCCTGATCTCCAACCAGCGCGGGACCGTCGCGGACCCGCCGGCCCCTTCCACCTCGGAGCGGCCCCGCACGCCGGACGCGTCCAGGAGACCGGGAGGGGGTCTCGACGGTGTTCCCGATGGTGTTCCCGACGGTGTTCCCGACGGTGTTCCCGACGGTGTCGAGGTGGTCGGGGAGAAGCGGTCCGGTGGCCGCCGGATGGACCTGACCCTGCGCTCGGCGGCCCTCGACGACGTCACCCGGGTGCGGCTGCTGCTGCCCAAGGGCTGGTCCAGGGACGCGGGCAGGACCTGGCCGACGCTCTGGCTGCTGCACGGGGGGCTCGACGACTACGCGGGATGGTCGAAGTCCGACGTCGAGAGGTTCACGGAGAACGATCAGGTCATCGTGGTCATGCCCGACGGCGGCAAGTGCGGCAGCTACTCCGACTGGTACAACGGCGGCGAGGGCGGGCCGCCCAGGTGGGCGACCTACCACCTCAAGGAGCTGCTTCCGCTGCTGGAGAGCAGGTACGCCGCAGGCAGGGAGCGGGCCATCGCCGGATACTCCATGGGCGGCCAGGGCGCGATGCTGTACGCGGCGGCCGGTGGTTTCAAAGCCGCGGCCTCCTTCAGCGGCGCGGTGCACATCCTCATGCCCGGGGTCGACCTGGCGGTCATGCTCGGCACCACGGCGGGCTGTTTCGGCACCGACTGGAAGCGGATCTGGGGTGATCCGCGGGAGAACCGCGAGGTGTGGGAGCGGCACGACCCGTACCATCTGGCGGACAGGTTGCGCGGGGTCCGCCTTTACCTGGCCTCGGGCGACGGCGGCAAGAGGGACGGTGAGCTCTTCGGGGACATCACCGAGGAACTCGCCAACAAGGCGACACTGGCCTTCGCCGGTCGCCTGCAGTCGCTGGACATTCCCTTCCAGCCCCACTTCTACTCGGGGCGCCACAACATGACCTACTGGAACCGGGAACTCCGCCGGGCGCTGCCCATGCTCCTGGAGGCTGTCGGAGCCCGATGAGCCCTTTGCGGCTGCTCCCGCCGACCGCGAGGACGGATATTGGACATAAGGGGGCATAAAGGAAGAGGGGAAGGTCGCCCGAACGCTTCGCCGTCCGGCGGCGATGTTTCTCCGGGAGGCACCGACGGCGATTCTCCGGGAGGCACCGATGGCGATCGCGACGATCAACCCGGCCACGGGCGAGACCCTCAGGACGTTCGACCCGATCGGCGAGGAGGAGGTGGAACGGCGGCTGGCACTCGCCGCCTCCGCGTTCCAGGAGTACCGGGCGGTCGACTTCAAGCAGCGGGCGGTCTGGATGCACGCCGCCGCCGGCCTGCTCCGGGCCGAGCAGGACCGGCTGGCACGGCTGGTGACCACCGAGATGGGCAAGACGCTGGCCGCCGCCCACTGCGAGGTGGACATGTGCGTGCGGGAGATGCGCTTCTTCGCCGACCACGCCGAGGAGTTCCTCGCGGACGAGTCGGCGGACGGGCCCGCCGTGGGCGCGCGGCAGGCGTACGTGCGCTACCAGCCGCTGGGCGCCGTCCTCGGGATCACCTCGTGGGACTTTCCCCTCTGGCAGGTGGTCAGGTCCGCCGCGCCCGCCCTGATGGCGGGCAACGTCTGCCTGTTCAAGCACGCGCCGAACGTGCCGCAGACGGCGCTGCACCTGGGCGGGCTGTTCGCCAGGGCCGGTTTTCCCGAGGGATGCGCGCAGGTCCTGCCGATCGAGCCCGAGCAGGTCGAGCCGTTGCTGCGCGATCGGCGCGTGGCGGCCGTCACCCTCACCGGGGCCGACCGGGAGGGCCGCCCGGTCGCCGCGATCGCGGGCTGGGAGATCAAGAAGACGGTCCTGGAACTGGGCGGCTCCGACCCCTACGTCGTCATGCCCTCCGCCGACCTGGGCGAGGCCACCGCCGTCGGGGTCACCTCGCGGGTGCGCAACAACGGCCAGTCCTCCGTCGCGGCCAAGCGGTTCATCGTGCACGAGGAGGTCTACGACGACTTCGCCGGGCTGTTCGTGGCGCTGATGGAGTCGCTGCGGCTCGGCGACCCCGCGGACGAGGCGACGGACGTGGGACCGCTCGCCACCCGGCAGGGCCGCGACCACGTCGAGTCACAGGTCGCCAACGCCGCGGGGCTCGGCGCCCGGGTGCTCTGCGGGGGAGTGAGCCCGGATCGGCCCGGCTGGTTCTACGAACCGACCGTGATCACCGGCATCACCTCCGAGATGCGGGTGTTCCACGAGGAGGTCCGCGGCCCGGTGGCCGCGCTGTACCGGGTCGCGGACATCGACGAGGCGATCGCCCTGGCCAACGCGACCCCCTTCGGGCTCGCCGCCGCCGCCTGGAGCGGCGACGTGGCGGAGCAGGAACGCCTCGTCTCCGAGATCGAGGCCGGCATGGTGTACGTCAACGGGATGGTCTCCGCCTACCCTCAACTGCCGTTCGGTGGTGTCAAGGGCTCCGGGTACGGGCGCGGGCTGTCGGCGTACGGCATCCGGGAGTTCTGCGGCGCCAAGACGGTCTGGATCGGCTGATCGCCCGCCGCGTCTCGGCGCGGGGCCCTCAGGCGGGCACCATCTGCCTGGCCGGGAGGCTGCCCACCGGGGTGAGCCGCCCGGCGGGCTCGATCTGCTCCATCAGCTCGTCCATGGCCTCCTGCAGGTGGCCCATGAGCCGCCACACGTCGGCCACCCGGTCCGGGCAGGACAGGATGCCGAAGTCGAGCGAGCCGTCGTAGGAGAAGCAGGTGATGTTGACCCCGCCGCTCACGTCGGTCAGCACCGACATGGGGTGGTAGGCGAGCACCCTGGCCCCGCACAGGTACAGCGGGAGCTGCGGTCCCGGCACGTTCGAGACGATCAGATTGATCGGCGGCAGCATGATCGAGGCCAGCCGGAACACCGTGGAGGTCGCCAGCGCGGTGACGGCCGCGGGCAGCATCGACGACAGCTCGCCCAGCCAACCGGCGGGGGAGCCGGCGAACCGCCGCTTGGCGGTGTGCATCGTCCGCGCCATGACGCGCAGGCGCTCACGGGGACAGGCCAGGTCGGTCGGGATGGGGGTGACCATGACGGAGATCTGGTTGCCGACCACGTCCTGGGCGCTCGCGGTGCGGACCGCGACCGGGACCGCGGCGATCAGCGGCCGATCGGGCAGCGCGTCTCGCTCGCGCAGCCAGGCGCGCAGCGCCGAGGCGCACAGCGTCATGACCACGTCGTTGACACTGGCCCCCGAGCTCCTGGCCACCCGTTTGACGTCCGCCAGCGGGATCGACCCGTAGGAGAAGCGCCGCTCGGGGCCGATCGGGCCGTTGAACGGTGTGCGCGGCGCCGTCAGCATGGGCAGTTCCGGCAACTCCCGCCCTCTTCCGGTGATCATCCGGGTGGCGGCGGCCACCTGCCGGGCACCCGGCAGCGCCGAGGCCAGGGGCATCGTGTCGAGTTCGGTCGCCATGCGACCCAGCGAGTACAGCGTTCTGGCGGGCTGCATCACCGACCTGGCCACGGCTCCGGCGAGCATGCCCGCCAGACCGGGGGCGGTGGTCCGCGGCGTGGGCGCGGGCCGCTCGACGACGCGAGGCTCGGGCGTCAGATCCAGCAGCGCGGCGAGCGTCTCCGCTCCCGAGACCCCGTCGATGGCGCAGTGGTGGACCTTGGCGTACAGGGCGACCCGGCCACCGGTCAGTCCCTGGATGAGATGCATCTCCCAGAGCGGGCGGCCCCGGTCGAGGCGCCGCTCGTGGATCCGGGCCACCTCCTCGGCGAGCTGGGCGTCGTCGCCCGGCGCGGTCAGGGTCACCTCGTGGACGTGGCCGGCGACGTCGAGATCGGGGTCTTCCGTCCAGTACGGCCGGTCGAGGTCGAACGGCACGGTGGCCAGGCGGAGCCTCAGCGCCGGGGCCAGGTGCACCCGCTCGCGGAGCAGCCCGATCAGGCACTCGCGGGTGACGGCCCCCGCCCGGGAACAGGCCGGGTCGAGGATGGCGAGCCCCGCGACATGGGCCGCCGTGGTCGCCGACTCTGCGTGAAGGAACTGCGCGTCGAGCGCGGTCAGCTGGCGCATCGGTCGAGCCTCCTGGCGGAAGATGGGAGAACACGTATTGCCATCATCAGGTCGGCACGTTTCCCTCTCGTTTCCTCCGTGGGACCGCGGATGTCTTTCCGACGAGGTCCGGAGGCCCAGCCGATCATCGCGTTCGGTGATATTCCCATTTCACTCGGTAGTCACGCCTGTCGGATGGAGGTGTCCCGGCGGTTCTTTCCGAAGGTGATACCCGGGTGCGGGCATCCGGAGCCGCGGGCCGGGCCGTCCGGCCCGATCGGGCTCCCGGTCAACCGCTCACCACGGTCACGGGGTGGCGGACGACGGCGTCGAAGAGGTAGCCGAAGTCGTTGTGCGTGGTGTGCGACGGCTGGACCGCGCCGGTCTCGTCGGTGGCGCGGGCGAGCAGGAAGTGCCGGCCGGTCTCCGCGGGTTTCCAGGTGACCTGCCAGCGGGTCCAGGTGGATGCCACGTGCGGTCCGCGCAGCGGAGCGCGCTGCCAGGTGGCGCCGCCGTCCAGGCTCACCTCCACGTCGGCGATCCGGCCGTTGCCCGACCACGACCGCCCGCGCAGCAGGTAGGGGCGCCCGGCGACCAGGGTGGCGTTCCAGGGCAGCTCGAAGGCGCTCCTGACCCCCTGCGTGGTCAGCGGGGCGCCGCCCTGCGGCGGGTAGGCGTCGCCGAACATCCGGTAGAACTCGGTGTTCCAGGGCGAGGACAGCGGCGAGGTGGACACCTCGATGTCGCCGACCCACTTGACCGAGGCCAGGCCGATCCAGCCGGGGACGACCAGCCGCACGGGGTGGCCGTGGTCGGGCGGGAGCGGCTCGTCGTTCATCTCGTAGGCGAGGATGACGTCCCGCAGCGCCTTGGCCGCCGGGATCGGGCGGCGTACCCGGCCGTGGTCCACCCCGTCGGCCACGTAGGCGGGGTCGAGTCCGCGGGCCATGACGTCGACGGCGTCCGGGGTGATCCCGGCCCGTTCCAGCACCGTGGCCAGCGGCACCCCGCGCCAGCGGGCCACCCCGATGCCGCCGAGCCGCCACGGGGTGCCGGCGACCTCCTGGTGCTGCTGGGTGGTGAAGAGGCTCCGCCCGTTGCCCGCGCACTCGATCGCCACGTCGCGCGTCACCGAGGGCATCGCGAGTAGTTCCTCGTAGCCGAAACTCCGGGGGGCGCTCAGGCCCGTGCCGTGCAGCCGCAGCCGCCAGGTGGCCGCGTCGACGATCGGGGTGGAGGTGTGGTTGCGGACGAAGAACCGGTCGTTGGGCACGTGGAACCCGACGTCGCCCATGGCGTCCCAGCGCATCTCGGCATTGGTCTCGTGCTCGACGAACAGCTCCGGCGGCAGCGGCTTGACGATCCCCGAGGCGGACGGGTCGTCGCCGGCCCTGTCATCAAGGTCCCTGTCATCAAGGTCCTTGTCGTCGAGGGTCCTGCCGTCGACGGTGGCCAGTCGGAGCCGGTCGGGGGCCTCCTGTGGAGTCCGCCCGGCTCGGGCGCGCCGGCGGACGGCCTCGTCGTCGAGGTTCTCGTACGGCATCCGGCACCGCTCCTCTCTACACCTATTTCCTACCAGTAAACTATGTAATATGCGATGGGTATCACGCCCTCGCCGCTCTCAATCATCCCCTCAACGACCGAGGAAAGCCAGCAGCCGCTCCAGGGGCCAGGTGTTGATCACGTCGTCACCGGTGAGCCAGCCGCGCTGGGCGACACCGATGCCGAACCGCTGGTTGTCGAGATGGGGAACCGCGTGGGCGTCGCTGTCGATGGAGAATCTCACGCCGTGGTGCTGTGCCAGCCGCACCAGGTCCGAGGGGAGGTCGGAGCGGTCCGGAAAGGAGTCGATCTCCATCGCGGTGCCGGTGCGGGCCGCGGCGCGGAACACCTCGTCCCAGTCGGCGTCCACCGGTCCTCGGGCGCCGATCCTGCGGGTGGTCGGGTGGCCGATGATGTGCACGTGGGGGTTCTCGCACGCGGTGACGAGGCGCCGGGTCATCTCCTCGCGGGACTGGGTGAAGTGCGAGTGGATGCTGGCCACGCACACGTCGAAGCCCGCCAGCACCTCGGCCGGCCAGTCGACCGAGCCGTCGGGGGCGATGTTCAGCTCGCTGCCGTGCAGCAGCCGCATCCCCGGGTATCTCTCCTGCAGCCGGCGCAGCCGCTCGCGCTGCTCCAGGGCCTTGTCCAGCGTCATCCGCTGCATCGCCAGGTCGGGGGCGTGGTCGGTCACCGCGTAGTAGGAGTAGCCGCGAGCGTGGGCGGCGGCGACCATGTCCTCCAGCGAGGCGATCCCGTCGGTCAGGTCGGTGTGGGTGTGCAGGTCGCCCCGCAGATCCTCCAGGGTGACCAGCTCGGGCAGTTCACCGGCGAGTGCGGCGGCGATCTCCCCGGTGTCCTCGCGCAGGGTCGGCGGGATCCACGCCATGCCGAACGCCTCGAAGACCTCCTCCTCGGTCGCGGCCGCGATCACCCGCTCCCCCTCGAAGAGGCCGTACTCCGACAGCTTCCAGCCCTTCTTCACCGTGATCTCCCGCAGGTGCACCGTGTGCTCCTTGGAGCCGGTGAAGTACATCAGCGCGGCGCCCCACGACTCGGCGGGGACCAGGCGCAGGTCGACCTGGACACCCTGGGCGGTGCGGATCGAGGTCTTCTTGTCGCCCGAGGCGATGACCTCCGCGACGTAGGGCTGGGCCTTGAAGTCGTCCATCAGCGACTCGGGGCCGACCGCGAGGATGTCGACGTCGCCGATGGTGTCCTTCATCCGGCGCAGCGACCCGGCGTAGGCGATCCGCTCGGCACCCGGCAGCGAGGCGATGACCCGCTCCGCCAGGTCCATGGCGACTCCGGTGTGCATCCTGGCGCTGTTCTCCGCCAGGTTCTCGACCCCCTTGAGCAGGTTTTCCACGGTCTTGGCGCCGAAGCCCCTGACGCCCTCGAGACGCCCTTCCCCGATGGCCTTCGCCAGGGCCTCGGGGGAGTCGATGCCCAGTTCCTGGTAGAGGAAGACCGCCTTCTTCGGCCCGAGCGAGGCCACCCGGGTCAGCCGCCGCACTCCCTGGGGAACCTTCCCCCGCAGATCGTCGAGCTGGCGGAAGCTGCCCCGCTCCAGGTACTCCTCGACCTTCTTGGCGATCGCCTCGCCCACCCCCGGCACGCCTCGCACGGGCACGGCCGTGATGTCCTCGGGAAAGCCCGCGATCGCCTTGGCCGCCTTCTGGTAACTGCGGACCCGGAACGCGTCGCCGCCGGTCATCGCGAACAGCTCGGCGTACTCCTCCAGAGCGGCCGCGACGTCGTCGTTAGCTCGTGCCATGGGGCCAGCCTAGAAGATCGCACCGACAGTTCCCGCTCCCGGCGGTCCGCCGCGCCCCCGGCCGACCTCAGGCCCCGTCCCGACCGGGAGGGTCCGCCGGGTAGGTCAGCAGGTGGCCGCACATGCCGTCGCGGGGCACGGAGGGCATCGGGGTGACCGCCGCCTCGCGCAGGTGGGCCAGGTCGCCGGCGCGGAGCGCGGCCAGCCGGGCGCCCGTCGTCTCCGCCGCGCGCAGCGGGCCCTGGCGCCAGCGGGACTCGAAGGCGTCCAGGTGGGGGCCGACGAGGCGGGCGGCGGCCTCGAGGAAGGCGGCGAAACCGGGGCGGCCCGCGGCACGGAGCCGCAGGAACCCCTCGACGGCCAGGTCGCGGCGCTCGCGCGGGGCCGAACGCGCGGCCCCGGCGTACCCGGCCGGATCGGCGAGGACCTCGGGGGGAAAGGTCAGGACGGCGTCGCCGGCCTCGGGCAGGCCGCTGTTCTGCATGAGGACCACGATGCGCAGCTCACCGTCGTTGACCAGGCGATGGACGGTGCCGGGGGTGAACCAGACGACGGAGCCGGAGGCCAGCGCCGTCTCCCGGTAACCCTCCCAGGTCAGGGTCTGCACGCTGCCGGAACCGGCCACCACGGCGTACGCCTCGGCGCACAGGGTGTGCAGGTGCGGCGAGCCGCCGCGCAGGCCGTCGGCGGCGGGCCAGTCGTAGACGGTCAGATCGCTCACGCCGGTGCCGAACACGGGTGCTCCCTGGGTCTCTCATGCCGGTGCCGGACACGGGTGCCTCCGGACGTACGCCTCCAGCCGGGGGCGGTCCCACGCGCCGGTGGCCACGACCATCCGGTAGCGCAGCCGCAGCGTCGCGCCGGGCGGCAGGATCAGTTCGCGATGGAACGCGATGGACGGGTTGACCGCCGCGAACGGCGTCGTGCGGACGAACCAGACGGTGGGCTGGGCGCTCTGGAACAGCAGGGTGGAGGAGCGGTCGACCTCGTCGTGGGTGCCGCTGTAGGCCAGCCACGCCGACTCCCGGCCCATCATCTCCGGCCCCTCGCCGCCTTCGGCGATCACCTGGCCGTGCTCGAAGGAGCGAGGCCCGCGCCAGAACAGGCCACAGTACCCGGCCATCGGGCGGCCGGAGGTGGTGGGGCTACCGAAGACCAGATCCCTTCCGCGTACGTTGGTGATCGCGGTGGACAGCTCCAGCGCCCACGAGTCGTCGCCGACGTCGCCGACCTCGAAGGTCCGCACCTCGTCCACCCAGTGCTCGCCGCCCTGGGTGTGCCAGGTCAGCCGCTCCACGCCGGGGGCGGGGAACTCCTCGTGCCGCATGGTCCCGTTGTTCGGCAGGTCCACGTATCCGGCGGCCTCGCGGACGTAGCTGCCGCCGCCCCAGAAGTTCTCCCCCGACAGGTCCGAGACGGTCAGCTGCAGGCCCCGGTGCCAGCGGTGGTCGTGCGGTCGGTAGGCGCTGACCACGTCGCCCGCCAGGGTCCTGATCGGGTGGAAGTAGGGCTTGGGAGATTCGAACACCGGCGTTTCCGGCCGGTGGACGTAGCGCAGGATCTCGACGCCGCGCTCGGTGAAGGTCAGCTCCATGCGCGTCCGTCCAGGCGGCGGTAGAAGGGGTGATCGGGGGTGAGGTCGGTGCGGAGCACGGGCCGGCCGGTGAACGCCGAGGCGTACAGGCCGGTGATCAGTTCGAGCGACCGGCGCCCCTCGGGGCCGCTCATGGGCGGGCGCTCGCCGCGCTCGTAGGCGTCCAGCAACTCCGCCAGCTGCGCCTCGTGCGAGCTCGGCAGGTCCACCGGCGGGTTCCAGCGGGCCGAGGTGGACCTCCAGTCGGCGTTGCGGTAGCCGTACAGGTGGCGCAGCTCCACCGTCGCCTCGGCGTAGTCGAAGCGCAGGTAGCTCTCCTCGCGCCGGGACAGCACGCTGTTGACCACCGAGGCCATGGCTCCGGAGGCGAAGCGGACGGCGGCCATCGAGACGTCCTCGGTCTCGATCCGGCGGTCCAGCGTGCCGGCCATCGCGCGGATCTCCGACCACTCGCCCAGGATCGACAGCATGAGGTCCATCTGGTGGATGCCGTGCCCCATGGTGGGACCGCCGCCCTCGGTCTCCCAGCGGCCGCGCCAGGGCGCCTCGAAGTAGGCGTGGTCGCGGTACCAGGCGGTCACGCAGAGCGCGACGAGCGGGCGGCCCAGCTCGGGGGCGAGGGCGCGCAGGTGGCGCGCGCCGGAGCCGAACCGGTGCTGGGAGACCACCGAGGCGTAGCCGGGCCCCTCGGCCGAGGTGATCAGGTCGTACTCGGCCAGCGACCGACAGGCGGGTTTCTCGATCCACACCCAGGCGCCGGCCTTCAGGCAGGCCCTCGCCTGGGCGGCGTGCAGGTGCGGCGGGGTGCACAGGTGGACGAGGTCGGGCCGCTCGGCGTCGAGCATCGCCTCCAGGGAGGGGTACGCCCGCGGGATCGCGTGCTCGGCGCAGAACGCCCTGACCCGGGCCTCGTCCACGTCGGCGGCGGCCACCACCCGCGCCCGGTGCGACTGGGCGCGCAGCGCGGGCAGATGGCAGATCCCCGCGATGCCGCCGGTGCCCACGACCGCCACCCGGATCATCCGCGTCCCTTCCAGGTGGCGGCCGCCTCCGGTACGGGGCGCGTCAACGTACGACGACCGTGGTCAGGGAACGCGGGGGAAGGGTGAGGGTGCGGTCCGGCCGCAGACCCGCGAGCGGCGTGGCCGCGAGTGAGTGATCTCCGTCGGTCAGGTAGGAGGTGGCCCGGCCCGCCCGGGTCGTGATCCTGGTGGAGACGGGCACGGTGGCGGTGTTGAGGATCTCCACGACCTCCGAGCCCCCGGCGTTGCGGAAGGCGGTGACCTTCAGCGCCGGGTCGGCGGCCGTGACGGCGAGCCGGACCGCGCCCGGCCGGATGAAGCGGCTGTAGGCGGCCAGCGCCCACAGGCGCTTGGAGACGTGGTAGGTCGAGGTGGCCTCGTCGATCTGGATCAGGCCCCGGGTGGCGCCGCGTGAGGCGCCGAACCAGAAGACGTAGCCGTTCGCCCTGCCCAGGGTGAGCGAGTCGTGGATCTGCTGGGCGACCGCGAGGCCGTCGTAGCCGCTGCCGTCGTCCCACGCCTCGTTCCAGGTGCTTCCGTTGGGCGACCACTCCGACATCCAGACCGGCCGGCCGGTGGGCAGCGGGCCGTCCACCGGGCTGACGTAGGGGTGGCCGGCGTGCGTGGCGACCCACCGCCGCGCAGCGGGGTCGGCCTCGATGGCGCGGGTGTACTCGCGCTGCTCGGACCAGCCGGCGGCGTCGCAGCAGATCACCCTGAGGCCGGCGCGGGCCGCCGTGGGGCCGAGGACCTTGACGAACTCGGTGGCCTGGTCCGGGGTGAAGCGCATCGAGGCGTACGAGACGGTGAGGTCGGGCTCGTTGGTGAACCCGAGGTCGGTGATCTTGATGCCCTCACGGGCGTAGAACCTCGCGTACTGCACCAGGTAGTCGGCGTACGCCTGTCGCCACGCCGGGAGCAGGGTGCCGCCGTCGCTGTCGGAGCCGTTGTCCTTCATGTAGCCGGGGGCGCTCCAGGCGTCGGCGTAGAAACGGTTCACGCCGTAGCGTTTGGCCTCCTTGGCCAGCCAGACCTGGCCGCCGTCCTCGCCGTCCCAGACGTACTTCGGCGGCGCGTCCGGGCCGCCGGGATCCTCGGGCTGGATGGAGGTCATCAGGTCGTACGGGCTGCCGGCCGGGGAGGAGCCGATTCCCAGGCGCAGGATGCTGAGCCCGGCGCCCTTCTCCGGGCTCAGCCAGAGGTCGAGGATCTCCCGCTGCTTGGCGGCGGGCAGCGCGCGGACCAGTTCGTTGCGGCGGAATGCCTGGGAGAAGCCGAAACCGTCGATCCGCTGGAGAACGCCGTGCTGTTCCACCCGGATCGGGGAAGCGCTTTCCTTGACGGCAGGGCCAAGCCCGAGAAGGGGGAACAGGAGGATCGGTGTCAGTAGTGCCCTGTGACGTCGTGACATGCGGGAACCCGCTTTCCGAAAGTTTCACAAGATTACCGAGACTTTTCGTGTCGATCACCGTAAATCTTTCGGATGGCGGCAGTCAACAGCCGTCAGGGCGCGCGGTGCTGTCGCGGACCACGAGGTCGGTGGCCAGCTCCACCCGCCGGGGCTCGTGCCCGCCGCGGTCGAGGCCGAGCACCATCCGGGTGGCCAGCGCGGCCATCTCCTGGAGCGGCTGGCGCACGGTGGTCAGCGGCGGCCAGGCGGAACGTGCCAACGGCAGGTCGTCGAAGCCCACCACCGACAGGTCCTGCGGCACCCGCAGGCCGCGCTGCCTGGCCGCCTCGAAGACGCCGAACGCCTGCATGTCGCTGCCGGCGAAGATCGCGGTGGGCGGGTCCGCCGCCGACAGCAGCGCGTGGCCCAGGTCGCGGCCCGAGCCGACCAGGAAGTCGCCGTACCCGATGAGCGAGGGGTCCACCGCGATCCCCGCGGTCTCCAGCGCGGCGCGGTAGCCGTCGATGCGGGCCCGGCTGCACAGCATGCCGGCCGGGCCGCCGATCATCCCGATCCGGCGGTGGCCCAGTTCCAGCAGGTGGCGGGTGGCGGCCAGGCCGCCGCTCCAGTTGGTGGCGCCGACCGAGGCGACTCCCGGCGGCGGCTCGCCCTCCGGGTCCACCACCACGAAGGGGATGGACCTGGCGGCCAGCTGGCCGTGCTGGGCGGCGCTGATCCGCGAGCCGATCAGGATGGCCCCGTCGGTGCGCCGGGTGGCGATCCGCTCCACCCAGTCCCGGCCCGGGCCCGCGTGGCTGTGCAGTACCGAGACGACCACGCCGGCGTCGACCTCGCGGGCCGCGGTCTCCACGCCGCGCACCAACTCCATCGCCCACGGGCTCTCGATCTCGGTGAAGACCAGGTCCACCAGGCCGACGGGCTCGTCGCCCTGGCCGGTCCTGCGTATGTAGCCGTGCTTGTGCAGCAGGCGCTCGATCCGCTGCCTGGTCTCGGAGGCGACCTCGGGCCGCCCGTTGATGACTTTCGAGACCGTGGGCGCGGAAACCCCGGCCTCCTCGGCGATCAGGGCGATCGTCACCCGCCTGTTGGATGGCATGCGGCGAATACTAACCGAAAACTTTCGGAGGCCTGCGGGGGGCCCGTCTTCGTTGCTGTTCGAGCTCGCTACCACGACGGCTATTGACGCGTAACCGGCAATTTACCTATCCTCCGGGTCACGAAATGTTCGGGGAACATGTGAAACTTTTCATACCCACTCCCGAAAGGGGAACCCCCATGCTGAGTCGGCGAGGCGTGGTGGCGCTGGCGGCATCGGTGCTGCTTCTTGGAGCCTGCGGTACGAGCGCGGACGATAACGGGGCGCAACCGGGCGCGAGCGCCGGCTCGGAGAAGGTCACCTTCGAGTTCTGGAACCTGGCGACGGCCGAACCGCTCAAGTCCTTCTGGGCGGATCGCGTCAAGGAGTACCAGGCGGCCAACCCGAATGTGACGATCAAGAACATCGGTATCGAGAACGACTCCTACAAGCCGAAGCTCGCAACCCTCACCCAGTCGGGGAAGGCGCCCGATCTCTACTCCACCTGGGGTGGCGGTGTGCTGAAGCAGCACATCGAGGCGGGCCTGGTGAAGGACCTGTCGTCGGAGGCCGGTGACATCCTCGGCGACTTCACCCCGGCCTCCCTGGCCGCCTACCAGTTCGACGGGAAGACCTACGGGCTGCCCACCGACATCGGCATGGTCGGCTTCTGGTACAACAAGGCGAACTTCGCCAAGGCCGGCATCTCCGCCCCGCCCGCCACCTGGACCGAGTTCCTGGACGCGGTGAAGAAGCTGAAGGCGGCAGGGATCACCCCGATAGCCCTCGCCGGCAAGGCCAAGTGGCCGGGCCACTACTACTGGGCCTACCTGGCCATGCGGGTGGCGGGCCTGGACGCGCTCAGCCAGGCCGGCACCACCAACGACTTCACCGGCCCCGACTTCGTCGCCGCCGGGCAGCGGCTCAAGGAACTCGTCGACCTGCAGCCTTTCCAGAAGGGCTTCCTCAACGCCGACTACTCCACCCCCGACGGGCAGGCCGCGACCGTGAGCAACGGCAAGGCCGCCATGGAACTGATGGGCCAGTGGGCGCCGTCCGTGCAGAAGGACTCCGGCAAGGGCCTCGGGGACGACCTCGGGTTCTTCACCTTCCCGTCCGTGGACGGGGGCAAGGGCTCCGCGGGCGACGCGTTCGGCGGCGGCGGCGGCCTGGCCGTGGGCGTCAACGCCCCGCCCGCCGCGCTGGACTTCCTGAAGTTCGCGCTCAAGAAGGAGAACCACTCCAAGGCGGTCGCCGCGGGAGGTGTGCTCCCGGTGCTCAAGGGGGAGGAGTCGGCCGTCACCGACCCCAACATCAAGGTGGTCTCCGACGCGCTGTCGGCCGCGACCGGCTTCCAGCTCTACCTCGACCAGGCGTACCCGCCGGCCGTCGGCCAGGAGGTCAACGACGCCGTGGCCGAACTGATCGCGGGCAGGAAGACGCCGGAGGAGGTCGTCAAGGTCATCACCGAGACGGCGAAGTCGGAGTCGGAGTAGCCGTCCGCATGAAGGTGACAGAGCC
This sequence comes from Streptosporangium amethystogenes subsp. fukuiense, assembly GCF_042665875.1. Lineage (NCBI taxonomy): Bacteria > Bacillati > Actinomycetota > Actinomycetes > Streptosporangiales > Streptosporangiaceae > Streptosporangium > Streptosporangium amethystogenes. Next base: position 932,730 of record NZ_JBHTEE010000001.1, read on the forward strand.
GATCGAGGCCAGGGAACCGACGGTGAGCACGGTGAAGGGGCGAGGTCGGTGACGACGATGACCGGGCCGGACGCACGTCCGGCCCCTCCCGGAAGAAGACCCGCCGAGCGGCGAGGACGGCGCGAGGGGCGGCGCCGGGGAAAGGGCTGGATCACCGCGATCCTGTTCGTGCTCCCCGCCCTGGTCCTGTTCACCCTGCTGGTACTGACGCCGATCCTGGTCGCCGGCTACACCAGCCTCCACAAGTGGAACGGCATCGGGCCGCCGAGCGACTTCATCGGCCTGGACAACTTCACCCGGCTGCTGAACAGCGACATCTTCATCGGCGACCTGCGAAACGGCGGCATCCTGGTCCTGCTCTCCCTGGTGGTGCAGCTGCCGCTCTCGCTGGGCCTGGCGGTGATGCTGAACCAGCGGATCCGGGGGCGCGCCCTCTACCGGCTGCTGTTCTTCGCGCCGTACATGCTCTCCGAGGCGATCACCGGCGTGCTGTTCTCGCTGATCCTCTCGCCCGAGGCGGGTCTGGCCAACCGGCTGCTGACCTCCTGGGGGCTGGAGCCGTGGAGCTGGCTGTCGGAGCCGGACACCGTGTTGTTCTCGCTGTTTCTGGTGATCACCTGGAAGTACTTCGGATTCCACATGATCATCTATCTGGCCGGGCTGCAGGGCATCCCCAAGGAGTTGCACGAGGCGGCCAGGATCGACGGCGCCGGCGGCTGGAAGGTGTTCCGGTACGTCACCCTGCCGCTGCTCGGCCCCACCGTCAGGGTCAGCGTGTTCCTGTCCGTCATCGGCACGATCCAGCTCTTCGACCTGGTCTGGATCCTCACCGGCGGCGGCCCCTCGCACGCCTCGGAGACCATGGCCGTGAGCATGTTCGAATACGGTTTCAAACGGACCCAGATCGGTTACTCCAGCGCGATCAGCGTCGCCATGTTCCTGATCAGCCTCGTCTTCGCCCTCGGCTACCAGCGGTTCGTGCTGCGCCGGGACCTGGAGGGGGCCAGTACCACGATGGGAGACCACCGATGATCGCCCGGTTCCGGACGGTCCCGATCCACGTGATCGTCTGGGTGGCGGCGGTCTTCATCGTCGTCCCCTTCGTGTACGGCCTGTTCGGTGGTTTCAAGACCACCGCCCAGCTGTCGGAGAACCCGCTCGGCCTGCCCTCCCCATGGGTCACCGAGAACTACACCGACGTGATCGCCACCGGCGCGTTCTGGCGCCAGCTCCTCAACAGCCTGTTCATCGCGGTGGCGACCACCGTGCTGGTGGTGTTCCTGTCGGCGATGGCGGCCTTCGCCTTCGCCCGGTTCGCCTTCCGCGGCCGCGAGTTCCTGTTCACGCTGTTCGCCATCGGGCTGATGTTCCCGTTCGCGGTGGCGATCCTGCCGCTGTTCATCCTGCTGCGCACCTTCGGCCTGCTGGACAACCCGCTCGGGGTGATCCTGCCGCAGGCCGCGTTCGGGCTGCCGCTGACGATCATCATCCTGCGCACCTTCTTCCGGTCCATCCCCAACGAGGTCGAGGAGGCCGCCACCCTCGACGGCTGCACCCCCTTCGGGTTCTTCTGGCGGGTGCTGCTGCCGATGGCCAGGCCCGCCCTGGCCACCGTCTCGGTGCTGGCGATCGTGGCGAGCTGGAACAACTTCTTCCTCCCGCTGGTGGTCTTCAACGACCCGAACCTGTGGACGCTGCCACTGGGCGTCCAGCAGTTCCAGGGGGAGTACGCGGCGGACACGGCCAAGATCCTGGCCTACGTCATCGTCTCCATGGTCCCGGCCCTGGCCTTCTACGCGGTCGCCGAGCGCCAGCTGATCAGCGGCCTCACCGCGGGCGCCACCAAGGGCTGAGCCGGGACCTCATCGCTGTGTCGAACGACCGTTGTGGAGAGTGAGAAACATGACCCTGAGTGTCGCCGGATCCCGTCTCGTCGATTCGGCCGGCACCCCGGTACGGCTGCGCGGAGTAGGCCTCGGGGGCTGGCTGAACATGGAGAACTTCATCACCGGATATCCGGCCAACGAGGCCACGATGCGCGCCGCGGTCCGGGAGGTGCTCGGCGACGACCGGGCCGAGCTGTTCTTCGACCGCCTGCTCACCTCGTTCTTCGGCGCCGACGACGCCTCGCTCCTCGCCGACCTCGGCACCAACTGCGTCCGGATCCCGATCAACTACCGCCACCTGGAGTCCGACGACCGCCCCTTCGAGATCATCGAGCAGGGCTTCCGCCACCTCGACCGGGTGATCGGCCTGCTCGCCGAGCGCGGCATCTACAGCGTCATCGACCTGCACGCCCTGCCCGGCGCGCAGAACCAGCACTGGCACTCCGACAACCCCACGCACATAGCCGCCTTCTGGCAGCACCGGCACTTCCAGGACCGCGTCGTCCACCTGTGGGAGGCCGTGGCCGACCGCTACCGGGACAATCCGTGGGTGGCCGGCTACAACCCGGTCAACGAGCCCGGCGACTCCGGCGGGCAGGTCGTCGGCCCCTTCTACGACCGCCTGGTCAAGGCGGTCCGCGCCGTCGACCCCGGACACGTGCTGTTCCTGGACGGCAACACCTACTCCACCGACTTCTCGATCTTCCGCGAGGTGTACGAGAACACGGTCTTCGTCTGCCACGACTACGCCCTGGCCGGCTTCGCACACGGCGGCCCCTACCCCGGCCACACCCGAGGCGAGTGGGTGGACCGGGCCCAGCTGGAGAAGTCCTTCGAGCGGCGGACCGTCTTCCAGCGCGAGACGGGCACCCCCCTGTGGGTCGGCGAGTTCGGTCCCGTCTACACCGGCGACGCGGAGGTCGACCGGCAGCGCTACCAGATCCTCCGCGACCAGCTGGAGATCTTTGACTCCCACCAGGCCGGCTGGTCGCTGTGGACCTACAAGGACGTCGGGCTGCAGGGCCTGGTCAGCGCGGGTGAACCGTACATGAGCCGGTTCGGCGACTTCATCGCCAAGAAGGGACGGCTGGGCGCGGACCGGTGGGGCTCGACGATGGAGGAGTCGGCGAGTGAGCTGGCGCCGCTGCACCGGCTGGTGGAGACCGAGTTCCCCTCCTGGAACCCCTACCCGTGGGGTGCCCGCTACCAGACCGACGACCTGATCCGGCACATCCTCATCGCGCAGGCGCTGGTTCCCGAGTACGCCGAGCTGCTGCGAGGCTGCTCCGACGAGGAACTGACCGCCCTCGCCGACTCCTTCGCACTCGCCCGGTGCGCCCGGCGGCAGCCGCTGCTCGACCTGCTCGCCGAGAACCTGCTCGCCGGGAACCCGGGCGGCGACGCTTGACGAAGCCGTAAGGCGGTGACGTCTGAGTACCCACTCCTACCTGACCGAGGAGCCCAGGAGATGCGCACCCCCCGGCCGCGAACAGCGGTCCTGGCCCTGTTGTCCCTCGCACTGTCGTTCCTGGCAGGCGCGTCGACCGTCCCCGCCGCGCACGCGGCCGCCACCGTCGTCGGCTACGACTTCGAGTCCGGCACGCAGGGCTGGGAACCCCGGGGCTCCGGGGTCTCGGTCACCGCGACCACGGACTCCGCGCACGGCGGAACCCGATCCCTGCTCACCGGCGGCCGCAGCGCGACCTGGCACGGAGCGGCCGTGACCCCGCCCTTCGAGAAGGGCGTCGGCTACCAGGTGACCGCGTGGGCGCGGGCCGCCGCCGGTCAGCCGTCCTCGACGATCGCGCTCACCATGCAGCGCACCCCGGCAGGCGGCACGACGGTCTACGAGCGGATCGCGGCGGCCACCGTCACCGACTCCGAATGGGTCCGGCTGTCCGGCACCTACACCTACGCGACCGACTCGGCCCTGTCGCTGTACGCGGAGAGCTCGGACGAGACCGTCGCCTTCCAGCTCGACGACATCGTGGTCACCGCCGACACCGACCCCACCCGGTCCGGCCTGACCAGCGACTTCGAGACCGGCACCGCGCAGGAGTGGACCGCGCGCGGCGGCGCCACCCTGACCCCGGGAGACGGCTTCGCGCACACCGGGGCCTACGGCCTGGGCGTGACGAACCGGCAGGCCTCCTGGGACGGTCCCGCACGGACCGTCCTCGGCAAGCTGGCCAAGGGATCGAAGTACGAGCTGTCGGTGTGGGTGCGCACCGACAGCGCCCAGAGCCTGGGCCTGTCCGTCGAACGGAGGCTGGACGGCACCCCCGCCTACGAGCGGGTGGCCGCGCCCAGGGCACCGGCCACCGGCGAGTGGACCAGGCTCGCGGGCACCTACACCCTGGCCCACGACGTGGACTTCCTGAGCGTCTACGTCGAGTCGGCCGCGGGGACGGAGCCGTTCGCCATCGACGACTTCCAGCTGTCCTACGTCGAGCCCAAGCCCGTCCAGACCGACATCCCCTCGCTGAAGGACAGAGTGCCGTTCACCGTCGGCGCGGCCTTCTACCGGGGCGCCACCCTGGGCGAACACGCCAAGCTGATCACCAAGCACTACGAGAGCGTCACCCCCGGCAACAGCCTCAAGTGGGACGCCACCGAGCCGGCCGAGGGTACCTTCACCTTCGCCGACGGCGACTACCTGGTCGACTGGGCGACCGCAGAAGGCCTGGAGTTCCGCGGCCACACCCTGGTGTGGCACAGCCAGACCCCCGACTGGGTGTTCGAGGGCGCCACCAAGGAGATCCTGCTCCAGCGGATGGAGAACCACATCCGCGCCGTGATGGGCCGCTACAAGGGCAGGATCGGCACCTGGGACGTGGTCAACGAGGTCATCGACGAGAACCGGCCGGACGGTCTGCGCCGCTCCCCATGGTTCGAGATCGCCGGTCTCGACTACATCAGGACCGCCTTCCGGGTGGCCCGCGAGGTGGACCCGGACGCGACGCTCGTCATCAACGACTACAACACCGAGTTCCCGCGCAAGCGGCAGGCGCTCTACGACCTGGTCAAGAAGCTGCGCGCCGAGGGGGTCCCGATCGACGCGGTCGGCCACCAGTTGCATGTCAACGTCGAGCAGCCGCCCACCTCGTTCATCGAGGACACGATCGAGAAGTTCGCCGGGCTAGGTGTCGAGCAGCAGGTCACCGAGCTGGACGTGAGCGTCTACACCGACTTCGTGACCTCCTACGACACGGTGCCCGCCGAGATCCTGGCCCTGCAGGGCCACCGGTACCGGGAGATCTTCGACGTCTTCCGGCGGCAGGCGGACCACCTGTCGTCGGTGACGATCTGGGGCGTCGCCGACGACGCGACCTGGCTGTCGTCCTTCCCGATCACCCGGACCAACCCGCCGCTGCCGTTCGACGACGAGCTCCAGGCCAAGCCCGCCTACTGGGGCATCGCCGATCCCGGCAGGCTGCCCCCGCTGACCCGGAGCCTGAACGCGCCCGCCGGCACGGTCACGGTGGACGGCAAGCGGGACGACGAGTGGAACCTGCTGCCCGACGCGCCCATCGCCAGGATCGGCGACCTGTCCGCCGGCTGGCAGGCGCGCACCACACCCGCCGGCCTGTACGTGCTGGCCGAGGTCAACGACCCGACCGACAACAGGAACGACACGGTCACCCTCACCGTGGGCGGCACGCCGTACCGGGTCCAGCGAGGTGGCACGCACGCCCACGGTTTCAGGGCGCACACCAGGAAGACCGCCACCGGCTACCGGGTGGAGGCGCTGCTCCCCTCGGGGACGGCCACCGGTGTCAAGGTCGTTGTGGCCGACGCGGGGGGTCAGGAGACCTCCTGGGCGGGTGAGCTGGCTCCCATCCCGGCGATCCGGACGACCCGCGCGCCGAAGAGGACCCCGGTGGTGGACGGCGTCGTGGACGCCGCGTGGCACCAGGCGCCGGAGATCACCACCGGCACCCGGATCCAGGGCACCTCGGGGGCGACCGCCAAGGTGCGGGCGATGTGGAACTCCGGCACCCTCTACGTGCTGGCCCGTGTCACCGACCCCGAGCTCAGCGAGGAGTCGCCCAACGCCTGGGAGCAGGACTCCGTCGAGATCTTCGTGGACCCGCAGAACAACAAGACCAAGGGCTACGACGACGACGACGGCCAGTACCGGATCAGCTTCACCGGCAGGCGGACCGTCGGCGGCACCTTCGACGCCTTCGCGGTCAAGGAGAACCTGACCGGCGCGGTCACCCGCACCCCGGACGGCTACCTGGTGGAGGCGGCGATCAGGCTGCCCACGGTCACCCTGGCCAAGGACGCCCTGCTCGGCTTCGACATCCAGGTCAACGACGCCGTCGGCGCCACCCGCGCGGCCGCCGCGACCTGGAACGACCCGACCGGGCGCGGCTACGTCGACACGTCGAGGTGGGGGGTGCTCCGGCTCGTCAGGTAGCGCCCCGGGCCGCCGGCCCGCACGCCACACGGCGTGCGGGCCCGGTGCCCCCTCTTTCGGGAACGCGGACCTCCGGAAGAGGCCGCCTGCCCCGGCCAGGAGGTCGCGCGGGCGAAGGATCCGCACACGCCAACGGAGGACCCGTGTACGCCAACCCCGTCATCCCCGGTTTCCACCCCGATCCCTCGGTATGCCGGGTGGGCGCGGACCACTACCTCGTCACCTCGTCCTTCGAGTGGTTTCCCGGGGTCCCGATCTTCCACAGCCGGGACCTCGTGCACTGGCGGCAGCTCGGTCACGTGCTGGACCGGCCCTCCCAGCTCGACCTGGACGGCGTACGGCCGTCCGGCGGCATCTACGCTCCCACCCTCCGGTACCACGACGGCGTCTTCTACATGATCACCACGCTGATGGACGAACCGGGCAACTTCCTGGTCACCGCCACCGACCCGGCCGGGCCGTGGAGCGACCCGGTCTGGTTCCCCGACACCCGGGGCTTCGACCCCTCGCTGTTCTTCGACGACGACGGCCGCGCCTGGATGACCGGCACCCGGGAGAAGGCGGCCAGGCGCTATGACGGCGACACCGAGATCTGGCTGCGCGAACTCGACCTCGCCACGCTCAAGCCGGTCGGCGAGGAGCACGTGATCTGGGAACCGGTGCAGCGCGGCGGCATCTGGTCCGAGGGCCCGCACATCTACCGGATCGGAGCCCACTACTACCTGCTGACCTCCGAGGGGGGAACCGCCGAGGACCACGCGGTCATGGTCGCCCGCTCCGAGCGGATCACCGGCCCCTACCGGGGAAACCCGCGCAACCCCGTGCTCACCCACCGCCATCTCGGGCTGCGCCACCCCATCACCAGCGTCGGCCACCCCGACCTGGTCCGGAACGCGGAGGGCGAGTGGTGGTCGGTGCTGCTCGCCACCCGCCCCTACGGCAGCCCCCGTGACGGCCACCCGTCCGGCGGCGGCTCCTTTGACGATCACCTCGCCGGCGGTTCCCCGGACGGCCGGCTCACGACGGCCGCGGTCCGGGCCGCCGGCGGCTACAACCTGGGCCGCGAGACCTTCCTGACCCGGGTGCGCTGGGAGGACGACTGGCCGGTGTTCGACCAGGTCGAACCGCGTATGCCGGCCCCCTCGACGCCGGTCCACCGCTGGCCCGCGGCTCCCGCCTGCGACCACTTCGACGCCGGACGCCTCGCGCCGGTCTGGAATCACCTGCGCACGCCCAGGGAGCCGTACTGGAGTCTGGCCGACAGCCGCCTCACCCTCCGGGCGCTCCCGCAGACCGTGTGCGAGCGGGCCGCGCCCAGCCTGATCGCCCGGCGGCAGCAGCACATCGCCTTCGCGGCCCACACGGTGATGGAGTTCCGTCCGGAGGGGGAGGAACGCGCCGGGCTCGTCCTGCTCCAGAACGACGACTTCCACCTCGCGCTCACCCGCACCGCGCGCGGCCTGGAACTCACCCGAAGGGCCGGGGGCGCGGACACCCTCCTGGCCGGCGCCGACATCCCGCCAGGGCCGCCCGGACCGCCAGGACCGCTCTGGCTCGGCGTGGAGGCGCACGGCCAGGACTACCAGGCCCGGTACGCGCTACGGCCCGGCGAGTGGACCGACCTCGGAGATCCGGTGGACGGCCGGGTCCTGAGCTCCACCGTGGCCGGAGGCTTCACCGGTGCCATGATCGGCCTGTACGCCACCTCCAACGGCCACCCGAGCACCAACGCGGCCGCCTTCGACTGGTTCGAGTACCTGCCGCTGCCGTGGTGACCGTCGTTCGGCGGCCACCCGGGTAAGGTCGCGCCCGGCCTCGCGGAATTCGCCGAGTGGGGAGCCGTCCGGAGCGCCGTGCCGCCCGCCTCAGCTCTCCGAGGGGCTGGGGCTCTCCGGCAGGCTCGGGCTCTCCGAGGGGCCGGTGCTCTCCGTGGGGCTTGGGGTGGAGACCCTCTCGGCCTTGAGCAGCAGGTCTATGTGCTCCTGCACGACGGGCTTGGCAACGGTGGCGAGCTTCTTCACCTCGGGGGAGGAGCCGTTCTCGATCTCCTGCTCTATGGCGGCGAGGGTCTCGTGGTGGCTGTGGAGCTCCGCGCTGATCCAGGCCCTGTCGAACTCCGCGCCACTGAGGGCCGACAGCTCGTCGAGCTGCTTGCGCTGCTCGGTGTTGGGCGTGTCAGGGAGTTTGACGCCGAGCTGATCGGACACCCGGCGGACGGCCTTGTCGAGTTTCTTGTGATCCTTGATGAAACGCTTCGCCAGTTTCCGGACGATCTTGGTGGTCTTCTGGTCTTGCTGGCCGGCGGTCTTCTCAAGGGCGGCCTTGCTCGACTCGATCTCGGTCAGGTTGGACTGGTGCGCCTGGACGAGGAAGTCCCTGTCCTGCTGGCTGACGGCCTGAGGGGAGGGGGATGGAGCGGGGGTGGGGGAGACGACGGCGCCGGCCGTGCCGCCCATCGTGGCCACGGTGACGGCCACCAGGATGATCATTTTTCGAATCATCGGATCCTCCGTCGATCAATCCACGGTCGGAACTGCTATCTCCTCCTCATATGCGCGTATCTATGGAGATATAGCGCCACAGGCGGTAAATCATGACAAAAGGTCATGCGTAGCCCTGTTGAGCACGACGGCCGATCGGACACCCGCCGCACCTGGCCCGTCCCACCCGGTACGGATGCGAACGCCCCGCCAGGACGTCGTGATGCCGGCCGGTGGCAGGTGAGCACCGTGCCGCCCGCGTGGGCCACCCGGATCTCGGGGGCCCATGCGGGCGTGCCGGAAAGGTCAGTTCCTGAAGGGCCGGGGGCGGTACGGCTCGGCGAGGAAGGTGAGTTCCTTCTCGCTCAGGGCCAGGTCCACCGCGGCGACCGCGTCGTCCACGTGCCTGTCCTTGGTCGCGCCCACGATCGGCGCCGACAGGCCAGGCTGGTGGAGCAGCCAGGAGAGCGCCACCTGGGCGGGAGGAACCTCGCGCTCCCCGGCCAGCTGGGCGACCCGCTCCAGGATCAGCCGGTTGTCGTCGGCGTCGTCATAGAGGGCGTCGATGCGCGGGTCGCTGCCCGCGCGGGTGGTGGTCTCCTCGGCTCCGGCGCGGGCGAGCAGTCCCCGGGCCAGCGGGCTCCACGGGATCAGGCCCACTCCCTGGTCGAGGCAGAGCGGGTTCATCTCCCGCTCCTCCTCGCGGTAGAGCAGGTTGTAGTGGTTCTGCATCGAGACGAACCTCGTCCAGCCGTGGGTCTCGGCGACGTGCTGGGCCTTGGCGAACTGCCAGGCGTACATGCTGGAGGCGCCGATGTAGCGGGCCTTGCCCGCGCGGACCACATCGTGCAGGGCCTCCATGGTCTCCTCGATCGGGGTCTCCGGATCCCAGCGGTGGATCTGGTACAGGTCCACGTGGTCGGTGCCCAGCCGACGCAGCGAGGCGTCGATCGAGGACAGGATGTGCTTGCGCGACAGACCGCGGTCGTTGGCGCCCTTGCCCATCGGCATGCACACCTTGGTGGCCAGCACGTAGTCGTCCCGGTCGGCGAAGATCCTGCTCAGCAGGCGGCCGGTGACCTCCTCGCTGTCGCCGAGCGAGTAGACGTCGGCGGTGTCGAAGAACGTCACCCCCGCCTCGACGGCCCGGCGCACGATCGGCTCGGCGGCGGCCTCGTCGAGCACCCACTCGCCCCACTTGGCGGGATCACCGTAACTCATCATGCCGAGGCAGACCCTCGACACCTTCATGCCGGTGGACCCAAGGCGCACGTACTCCATGTCGAACCTCCAGATCTTCACAACCCTGGGCCCCACGATACGACCGCCGACTCCGCCCGGTTCGCGCCCCCGCCCGTCCTGCGGTGCGATCCCCGCCTCGATCCACCGCCCCAAGAGAACGCCGAGTCTCGTCGTCGCTCCTCACCTACAGTGCGGTCGGCGGGGCGTCCAGGTTGTTCGGCATAAAATGATCTTGGACATCCTGTCCGCGTTCCCGGACACCGTCGGTATTCGAATGTCTCGACGAGAGATATGCCCCCGGTTGAGTCGGCAGTCGTGACAGGGTGAACGAATGGCGACGAACCGCGAGCACTCCCTCCATCTCCACCCCACCGGATTCAAACCGTGGCCGGACACCACTCCGGCCCACAGGGATCTCCTCGCGGCGAAAGCGCTTGTCTACGACCCCTGCGGGTTCACCTGCTCGCAGCCGGTCCCGGAAGCCGAGGGGGCCGCGTACGCCGCCCACGCCTTCACCCTTGACGGGCTCGCCATCCGATTCCGCGCAGCCAAGACGACCCCCACCAAGGTCGGCCAGTTCGTCACCGTATGGAAGAGGTCCCCGGGTGGGCCCATCCGGCCTTTCGCCGCAACCGACCCCGTCGACCTCTTCGTCGTCAGCACCCGCGACCGTCACCACTTCGGCCAGTTCGTCTTTCCCATGGACGCGCTCCGCCGACACGGTGTCGTATCGGCAAACGGTTCCGGTGGGAAACGAGCCTTCCGCGTCTACCCGCCCTGGGTGACCACCACCAACCGCCAGGCCGGCACTGCTCAGGCGTGGCAACTGGACCACTTCCTGCACCTGCCCCAGGACCGCCCCGTCGACTCCGCCCGCGCCCAGGAGCTCTACCACCCGTAGGACGGACACCCCAGTCGGGGGACACGACCTCTAATGACTCGTCTTGGTCGACCGCTGCCTTACCGGGGGCCTCATCTCACCTCAGCCCGGCTGTAGAAGTCGTCGCCGGCGGTGGACGAGGCTTCCATCGTCGTGGCGGGTGCGGTAGGCGCCGGGTCCGCCTTCACGGACGGCGCCGCCGCGGCCTGCGCCGTCTGAGGCCGCGTGAACAAGCCCGGCGACTCCGGCGGCCGTCAAACGGTGGCCATCGGATCTACGTGGCGCCCGCGCTGGACCTCGTGGTCGCCGTCAGCGCAGGCCAGTACGACAGGCCCGATCAGCCGACCGCCTCGGTTGTACTCGACGAGGTGATCCTGCCGGGGATCGTGAACTGAGGCGTGCTGACCGCTCCCGCGGGGCGTGTCGTGCCGTCTGGCTGGACACCAAGAAAGTCGCAAGTCCGCTGTCCTAGATTGCGGCCAACGGCCTGCCCGGCAGACGTGAACCGCCCCCCGGCGTGGTCCTGACCATGTTCGGCGGTGAACCGTCCGCCCCTACCTCCCCCTGTCCTCCTAGTTCTTTTGCAATGTGGCGACGTCCTCACCGGTAGTCACGATCCGGGGGTTCCCGCGCCCCCGGCCGGCCCGCCGCCGGACACCGCCACCTCGGGTGAGCAGTTCGCGTGAGCGGTTCGGACACATCCACTGAGAGGTCTTTGAGCATGCACAACGGAAGTGACATCGAGGTCCGCTGGCTGAAGTGGGAAGAGGCCGCCGAGGAGATCCTTGACCTCCGGCGGCGGGTGTTCATGTCCGAGCTGGGGTGGAGTGAGGAGAGGGTGCACCACGACAGCGATCCGGAGGGTCTTCACCTGTGCGCCCTGTCCGGGGGGAAGATCGTGGCCGCCATCTCCGCGTACGTCTACGGTCCCGGAGCGCCGGGGACGGCAGCCCTGGAGTTGCCCGACCTGGACGGGCCGACCGTCGAGATCGGCAAGCGGGTGGCCCTGCAGACCCATCGGGGCCGCCTGATCAGCACGCGGATCGCCAACTCGATGGTGCGGCAGCTCTGCGAGTCGCTCTGCCCGTCCCGGTTCTTCCTCATCGTCCGGCCGAGCCAGTACGACCACCTCCTCGATCGGTACGCGAAGCGGGACTTCGTGGTGCGCGGTGAGGTCGGCTCGGGCGACGACGCGGTCACCGTGATGACCGTGGAGGGCGGAGAGGCCCTGGAGAGGTTCTACCTCAGGCATCGGGAGCTGACCTGGGAGTCGCGGTCCGATGACGAACGGCTGGCGATCCCCTCGCTGGTCCGGTTTCTCGCCGACGAGGGCCGGGGTGACCTGCTGGCGGCGGAGCGCCTCGGCGCCGAGAACTTCTACCTGGACCTGCTGTCCCTGCAGGAGGAGGCGCCGCGGCTGAGCGCACAGGGCCGATTGGTACTCGCCGAGCAGCGGCCGCGCCTGGCCTCGACGCCCTTCCCGCCCGCGCCCGCGTCGCTGCTCGACGTCGGCAGCGGGCCCGGGGACTATCTGGCGGCGGTCACCGAGGAGAGCCCGTTCGCCGGCTATCGCGTGTGCGGCGTCGAACCCGCACCCCAGCTGCTCGCCAGGGCCCGCTCGAACTTCCCCGGCCTCACCTTCCACCAGGGCACCGCGTACGCCACCGGTGAGGCGGACGCGTCGCACGACGTGGTCACGGCGAGCTTCCTCTTCGTCCACCTGCGCAGTCCGGATCTGGCCCTGCTCGAAATGCGCCGGGTGCTGCGGCCCGGCGGGCTGCTGTACGTGGTCGACGTCGACGACGCGGCCTTCCGCGGCCCGGACGTGGTCCGCCGCATGCTGGAGACCTACGACCGTGAGTACGCGGCCGACCGTACGATCCTCAACGACCTCCCGGAGCGCGCCGCGGAGTTCGGCTTCCAGCCCGTCCGGAGTTTCTCCACCACGCTCGGCTACGTGGTGGACGCCGAACCGGGGTTCGGTCCCGATGAGATCCGGCTCGGCAGGGAGCAGGCGTGGAGCCTGCTCTCCTTCGTGAGGTCGCAGCGCGGTATCGAGGAGAGCTTCCTGGAGGCGCGCGACCACTACTTCGGCGTGGAATGTGAGATCGGGGTGGACATCAAAACCCAGGTCTACCGGAGACGCCCCTAGAGGTACCGGCGACCGTCTGGACACGCCGCCGGTCCGCTCCGGCCGAGGGCACAGCGGCCGGAGCGAGGCAGGGTCCGGGAAACAGGCCCCGGTTCCGTTTCCCGGACCCGGTCCGAGGAGCTACAGGCGCGCCCCGGAGGCCATCGGGGTCACGTCCAGGCGGCCGTCGTCGCAGACGGTCGCCTTGAACGGAATCTCCAGGTGCGCGACCTCGTCCGGCGGGATGATCATCAGCCGTGCGGAGGCCGGGCAGGAGCGGCTCCCGCCGGGCACCTCGCTCCAGTGCAGTCTGGCGTGCGCGCTCGCTCCGGGGCGCAGGGTGATCCGCCGGGGCTGGACGCTCTCCCTGCGCGTCCTGGTGCGCATCGCGTCGCCGCTGCCGTCGATCATGATCAGGCCGACGAAGCCGTACACCCAGCAGGCCCTGGCGGAGGTGTTGGTGAACACCAGCGGCGCGTACCGCTGTCCCGCTCCGGCGTCCACCCTGCCGACGCGCGCGGCGAGCGCCTCGGTGCGGCAGCGTCCGGCGGCGGTGCCGCTGTCCGCCACCCGCAGGCCCGCGGCCTGGACGGCGACGGCGGGGCGCGCGGGGGCGGAGCCCGGAGACGAGGAGGCGGTGGCTGGGGAGAGACTCGCGGGAGCGCCGCCGGAAGCCGGGGCGGCGCCCCGGTCGCGGGTGACGGGCGGGGCGCACGCGGTCGTGGCCGCCAGCACGGCCAGTGCCGAGGCGGCGGCGAGCAGTCCGGCGCCGATGGATCGTTTCATGGTCCGTTGGACGCGCACCGCGCCTGCTTTGTTGCCGTACCGGGCATTCGATGCGGGAGGCCGAGTGAGTGTTCTCTGCTCCGGCGTTCGGGGTGCAGGGGGAAACGGCACGGCGGAGCCCCCCGGCGTCTCACCGCCGGGGAGTGCGTCCGGTCAGGACAGGTGGCGAGACCACCATTCCAATACCGCCTCGAAGCGCTGCAGGCGGTGTTTCGGGCGCCCGCCGCGGCTGAGCTCGTGTCCCTCGCCGGGGAAGAGCAGGAACTCCGCGGGGGTGCCGTTGCGGCGCAGCGCGACGAACATCCGCTGTGCCTGCTCGACCGGGCAGCGGATGTCCTCCTCGGAGTGGACCACGGCGAACGGCAACGTGATCCGATCGGCGCGGTAGAGCGGGCTCATCGCGCGCTGCGCCTCGATGTCGGGACCGCAGTACGCCTCGGCGAAGAACCAGCCGATGTCGGAGGAGCCGGTGAAGGAGTCCCAGGCGTTGACCGCGCGCTCGCTCCAGGCGGCCCTGAACCGGTCCCCGTGCCGGGTGGCCAGCCAGCTCGTCATGAAACCGCCGTAGGAACCGCCCATCACGCCCACCCGCCCGGCGTCGCACTCGGGCCGCTCCAGCGCGGCGTCGAGCAGGGCCAGCACGTCGTCGGCGTCCACGGTGCCCAGCGCGCCGATCACCGACCGGCCGTGCGCCTGTCCGTATCCGGAGGAGCCGCGCGGGTTCGGCAGGACCACCGCGTATCCGGCGCCCGTGTAGACCTGGGTCTCGTCCAGGAAGGCCCACCCGTGCTGGTGGAACGGGCCGCCGTGCACGTTCAGCAGGACGGGATGCGGGCCTTCGCCCTCGGGCAGGGCCAGCCAGCCGTGGACCGGGTAGCCGTCGGCGGAGACGGCGGTGATCTCCAGCAGCGGGCTGATCCCGGCGAGGGTGCCGGAGAAGTCGGTCAGCGGCCCGTCAGGGGTGACCACCTCGCCGGGGCTCGCGGGGGTGGACACCACCGCGACCACCTGCTCGCCGCAGGAGGTGAAGAACTTGACGCTCGCCCGCTCGCCCAGGATCGGGACGAGCTTCTCCAGTGGCGTGTCGAGGGCGCCGGAGGGGACCAGCCGCAACTCGACCGCGCCGCGTACCCGCACCGCGACCAGGACGCCGTCCCGCAGCGGTACGGGAGGCAGTGGTTCGCAGTCCACCGACTCCTCCTCGGTCAGCCGGGTCCCGGCCGCCGTCTCAGCCGCCGTCTCGGCCGCTGCCTCGCCGGTGATCCGCAGTGGTGCGCGGTAGAGGCCCACGTTGTGGGCCACCGCGTCGAGTCCGGAGAACTCCGTGCCGAGGTAGAGCACCTCCCCGCCGGGCAGGGCGACGGGATGCTCGGCGGAGCCGTCGCTGCGCACCGCGAGGACCGGGGCGCCGCCGCCGGCCGGGACGGCGTAAACGTCCGTGTGCAGGCTCTCACCGTCGAGGTCGCGGGGGGCCGAGACCAGCACATGCTCGCCGTCCGGTGTCCAGTAGGGGGAGTCGACGTCGTAGGGCCCCTCGGTCAGCCGTACCGGCACCGGGATGTCCGCGAGGGCGTTGACCACGAACAGGCTCTGCCGCCGGTCGAAGGTGAAGCCGATTCCCTCGGTCCGGTAGTGGAGCCCGGTGATCCGGCGCGGTGCCTCGGCCTCGGCGCTCACGCCCTTCTCGGTGCCGTACCGGCCCGGTTCGGCGACCCGGGCGACGAACGCGATCCGGCGCGAGTCCGGTGCCCAGACCGGGACGCCCGCGCCCAGCGGCAGGTCGGTGACCGGCCGGCCCTCACCTCCGCCGGTGGGCATCACGTGCAGTTGCGGGCTGCCGTCGCCGGCGCGCAGGAAGGCGACCCAGGCGCCGTCGGGGGAGATGCGCGGCGCGCTGTCGCGGTCGCCGAAGGTGAACCGGACGGGCGGGCCGTCCTGCGGCACCCGCCACAGGCTCCCGGAGTAGGCGTCGGTCTCCAGATCGGGCCGGGCCACGTCGACGAGAAGGAGATCGCCGTGGCGGGTGACACTGCCGGGCACGTTGAGCAAGGCGAGATCTTCTGGACGCATGGTCAACGACGCTATCACCGTTTTGATCATTTATATGAGCGTTCAAAGCTCTGCGGCTGCCCCGTTCTGGCTGGTCGTCGCGCTGTGCCCTGTTCTTCGGAGAGGAGGATTCTTTATCAGGACTCATTGCGTGAAAGGACAGGCCGGTCGTTGATGGGGGTGCCGCTTTTGCCGGAGAACCCGGTTCCAGCCGGCCGGCGACGGGTGGGACGGGCCATCGGCTGGTGCTCCTCCCGGTCCGTCGCCATCGGCGGGTCATGAGCACGGAGCCCGCCGGGCTCCGTGCTCATGACCCGCCGATCCCCTACCGTGCTCTCAACCGGTGGAAGGCGAAGCCGGCGCCGCCGCTGAAGCGGGCCAGGCGCACCTCGGGCTCCTCACGCGCGGGCTCGGCGCCGGGGTCGATCACGGCCTCGTAGGCGTGGCGCTCTCCCTCGCGGGGCGGGACCGGGACGCATCGGGCACGCGGGTTGACCGCCTGGACCACCGCGTCCAGGGCGCGGTCGCCGTCGCCGCCGAGCTCGGCCAACCAGGTGAGCGGATCGGTCTCCCGGAAGATCGGCGAGTCGGTGAAGCCGAACCTCACCCGGAGCGGTCCGGTGACCTCGACCTCCAGGCCGACGTAGGAGCCCGGCTGGAAGGTCGGATGCAGTTGCAGCACCCTGCCGATGGCGGCGGCGTCGTCGCCGGGGACGTTCATGGCCGCGCGGACTCTGCCCGAGGTGAGGCCGGCCAGTCCGACGAGCACCCGGGACCCCGCGCTACGGGCGGCCGGCTCGCCGTAGTGGTCGCTCATGCTGAGCAGGTAGCCGCGGAAGAGCAGGTGGCTCTGAATCGCCACCTCCTCCAGCACGGCCTGCAGTGCCGCGTGCGAGAGGTCCTCCAGCTGGAAGTCGGTGTCGAAGGGGCCGTCGTAGCCGTCCAGCCCGCCGGGCTCGGCGGAGATCCTGCCCGAGGTGATCGGCAGCCGGGCGAGCAGCGACTCCGCCACCGAGGCCTGGTTGGGGTGCGGCGCGAGGGGCTCGGCGGCGTCGGAGATCTCGACGCGCCAGCGGCAGTGCGGCGTCCGGCCGGGTGGCACGCGGGGCGGGCGGTGCACGGGCAGGAACCTCGCGCGGGGGTTGGTGGCCGATCCCGTCGCGTCGAAGGTGGGGTCCTCGATGGTGTGGCACATGCCGCGGACCCAGTCCTCGCCCATCGGCTCGACGTCGAGCAGCGCGCCGCAGTGGGCCAGTTCGAACTCACCGTGCCGCTCGTCGATCAGCCGCAGCCGGAAGTCCATGAACTGCGGCGGCGCCCCGATGTCGAGCTGGAGATTCTTCAGGATGGCCGAGACGGTGTCACCCCGGAAACCCAGGGCCTCCTGCATCCTGACCGAGTAGATCGGGCTGGCGGCCGCCCACTCCTCGATGGCGACCCGCTCGGCCTCCTGCCTGCCGCCGAGCTCCAGGACCATCGGGACGCCGACGCGGTCCTGCAGGTGGCCGTGGAGCAGCCATTCTCTGCCGAGGACGGCGAGCGCCCCGCGAGAGAGGCGTTCCAGCCGGAAGCCGGGATCGAAGGGGCCTGAGTAGTCGGGCAGCACTGTCACGTTGTGTCCTTCGCCGAGCCGGGACCCTCAAACTAGACACGTGTCCAGGTCTTGGTCAACGAAAAACTGAAACGCGTTCTCCTTTGGTCTGGGGTCCGCCGTCAGCGCAGGGACGGAATGATCATTGTGACGCCGGGGACGGATCCGATCGAGGCGAGCGCGCCTCCCACCTCCTGGAGGCCGATGGAGCGGGTGACCAGTGCGTCCGGGCGGAGGGTGCCGTCGGCGACGGCCGCCAGCATCGCCGGATAGGCGCGCGCGGCCATGCCGTGGCTACCGAGAAGTTCGAGTTCGTAGCCGATCACCCGGCCCATCGGAACCGCGGTGAGCCCCGGCAGCAGACCGACCTGGACGTGGCGTCCCCGGCGGCGCAGGCTCTCGATCGACGCCGCGCACGTCCCCGGGCTGCCGAGCGCGTCGATGGAGACGTGGGCGCCCCCCGAGGTGAGTTCCACGACCCGCGCGGGGACGTCGGCCTCGGCCGAGGTGGCACTGACACAGGCGGTGGCGCCGAACGCCCCGGCCATCTCCAGGGCGCCCGCGGAGACGTCCACGGCGATCACCCTGGCCCCGGCCGCGGCCGCGATCATGATGGCGGACAGGCCCACACCGCCGCAGCCGTGCACGGCCACCCACTCGCCGGGCCGCACCCGGCCCACGGCGTTCACGGCCCGGTAGGCGGTGGCGAAGCGGCAGCCCAGGCTCGCGGCGGTGCCGAAGCTCATCTCCTCGGGGAGCCGCACCAGGTTCACGTCCGCGTGATCGATCGCCACGTACTCGGCGAAGGAGCCCCAGTGGGTGAACCCAGGCTGGGTCTGGCGCTCGCAGACCTGCTGCTCACCGGCCGCGCACGCCGCGCAGGAACCGCAGGCGCAGACGAACGGGACGGTCACCCGGTCGCCGGGCCGCCACGAGGCGACGCCCGCGCCCACCGACTCGACCACCCCGGCGAGCTCGTGCCCCGGCACGTGGGGCAGGACCCGGATGTCCGGGTCGTGCCCCTGCCAGCCGTGCCAGTCGCTCCGGCAGAGCCCGGTGGCCTCCACCCGGATCACCGCTCCACCGGGCGGGGGTTCGGGGGAGGGCACCTCCCGAACCTCAAGCTCGGCTCCAAAGTCGTCGAAGACCACCGCTCGCACCCGCCCACACTCCCTTCCGGCCCCACTCGAACCTGAACACTACTCAATCCGGCCTCGGACACCGTTCCCTTCCCGGTGCCCGCGAGGCATCGTGGGAAGCCAGGGGAGACGCACAACGGGCCCCGGGCGTGCCGCGTGCCCTCGTCCGCGGAGGGCTGTGACGAAAGCCCTGATTAGAAGGCGCAAGCTGGGAGAGAGGAGGGAGCACGAGGACCAACTGATCGGACGGTGTGATGGGGCAGAAAGTCGACAAGGACCGTTACTCCGAGGCGGAGTTCCTCCGCTTCGGGGAGAGATTGGCGGAGCAGCTCGGCGCTCTCCGCGAGGTACTCGCACGGCCCGGTTTCGGGGACGGTCCCGTGACGATCGGGGCTGAGCTGGAGATGTTCCTCGTAACGCCTGAGGGCCGCCCGCTGCCCCGCAACCAGGAGGTGCGGGCGGTCGCCGCCGACGACCGGCTCACGCTGGAGCTGGGCAGGTTCAACCTGGAGGCCAACCTGACCCCGCTGCCGATCGCCGGGCGGCCGTTCACCGCCATGATGCGCGAGATGCGGGAGATCATGGCCGTGGTGGACACGGCGGCCGAGACGCAGGGCGGGCAGGTCGTGATGATCGGGATCCTGCCCTCACTGAGCGAGTTCGACTTCACCCACGAGGCGTTGAGCGGTGAGGGGCGCTACCGAGCGCTGGCCAGGGGCATGCGGCGGCTGCGCACGGAGCCCTTCCGGGTACGCATCGAGGGGGTCGAGCTGCTGGAGCTGGAGGTCGAGGGGGTGATCCTGGAAAGCGCCAACACCTCCTGGCAGGTCCATCTCCGCACGCCTCCCGCCGACTTCGCCCGCGTCTACAACGCCGCCCAGCTGGCCATCGGCCCGGTCCTCGCGGTCAGTGGCAACTCACCCGCCTTCCTGGGCAGGCAGCTCTGGGAGGAGACGAGGATCGCGCTGTTCGAGGAGGCCGCCGACGACCGGGACGTCGAGCGGCTCGACCGCAGGGACCGGCGGGTGGGGTTCGGCTCCGGCTGGGCGCGAAGTGCCCAGGAACTGTTCGAGACATGCGTCCGGGACTACGAACCGGTGCTGCCGATGAGCTCGGTGCCGGAGGAGGTGCCCGCGGGCGGCGTCCCGAAACTGGCCGAGCTCCGGCTTCACCAGGGCACCGTGTGGCAGTGGAACCGGCCGGTCTACGACCCGGTCGGCGGCGGCCACCTTCGGGTGGAGATGCGCGCCCTGCCCGCCGGGCCGAGCGCGGCGGACATGGCGGCCAACAGCGCGTTCCTGCTCGGGCTGACCGCGGCCTTGGCCCTCCATCCGGTGGAGGAGTTCCCCTTCGCCGGGGCCTACCGCAACTTCTACCGAGGCGCGATCCACGGCCTGGACGCGCCGCTGAGCTGGCCCGGCCTGCGCGAGGAGGTCCCGGCCTGGCGGCTCGCCCTGGACCTGCTGCCGGTCGCCGAGGCCGGTCTCGGCAGGATGGGCGTGGAGCCGGCCGAGATCCGGTGGGCGCTGGACATCGTGCGGGAACGCGTCACGCGCCGCCGTACCGGTGCGATCTGGCAACGGAAGGCGCTGGCGGGAATGGGGGGCGACCAGGCGGCACGGGCGCGCCTGGTGAGCCGGTACCGGGAACTGTCACAGACCGGGGAGCCCGTCCACACCTGGCCCTTCTAGCTACAAAAGGGATTTGAGTAGAGGCATACTCATGAACTCCGTATCTTGATCCGCCGATCCTGGCGAGACCGGACGAGGAGACCCCCACATGAGTCAGATGAAGGCCGCGCCGGCGGAGCCGTTCGGGTTGAAACGGGACGCCGGCGGCCTCGCGGCCGGGATCAAGGTCCTGGAGCAGGAACTCCAACGGGTCTCCCTCGACACCGTGCTGGCCAAGGCCAATCGCGTCGCGGTCAGGAAGGGGTCGACCGGTGCCGGGGCGTTCGCCAAGATGACCCCCAAACCCGTCGACTGGTACTGCTTCGACGCGGACGACAACGTCGCCAGGGAGTGGTATCCCCAGGGCCTGACCTCCGCCTCCGACGCCGGGATCGCCGGGGGCACGTTCGTGGTGAGCTGGTATCACTCGCCGACCTCGGGGGCCGAGCGGGGCGTGCGCCTGAGCTTCCTGAACACCGCGACGCTCCGGTACCGGCACGTCCTGCTGGTGCGGGTCGCCGCCGACGGGAACATCACGCCGATCAACATCCACGCCGGCGGCGTCGCCTGGTACGGCGGCCTGCTGTACGTCGTCGACACCACACAGGGCCTGCGGGTGTTCGACACCCGGCAGATCTTCGAGGTCAACGGGGACGGCGCGGCCACGATCGGCAGGAAGAGCGGCAGGTACGAGGCGTTCGGCTACCGGTACGTGATGCCGCAGACCGACGCCTGGACCACCACCAGTGGCTCGGTGCGCTTCTCCTACACCGCCGTCGACCGCAGCACCACCCCGCACACCCTGATCTGCGGCGAGTACGTCGACACGGCGGGCACGGTCGGACGGGTGGCCCGCTGGTCGCTGACCGCGCAGGAGACGCTGAACGCCCCCGCCGGCGGCGTCGTCCAGGCCGTGGACGCCCACGCGCTCCCCGTGAGCAAGGTCCAGGGCGCGCTCTCCTACAACGGCACCTGGTACCTCAGCCAGACCGCGGGCGCCGCGGGGAACGGCACCCTGGTCCTGGTCGGCGACACGGTGCGCAGACGGCCCTACCCGGTGGGGCCCGAGGACCTCACCTGCGTCCGCGACAAGAAGACGCTGTGGAGCGTGACCGAGTTCGTGGGCCGCCGGGTGGTGTACGGCGTGCCGCTCTGACCGGCGGGCCGCCTTTCCCGGGAACGGGGACGCGGGAGCGGGTGGCCCCGGCGCGGGGCGCCCGGTCAGTGCAGGGAGCCACCGACCAGGCGGAGATCACCGCCGAGCGAGACGGAGACGGCGGTGGTCACGATCGCGGTGAGCGCCTGGGCGGACACCGGGACGGGCATGGAGGGCCTGGCCTCGCCGAGGACCTGATCGGGGCTGTACGGCAGGTGCACGAAACCTCCGCGGACCCCCGGCCGCTCGGTGGCGATCAGGTGCATCAGGCCGTAGAAGAGGTGGTTGCACAGGAACGTGCCGGCGCTCTGCGAGACGCTCGCGGGCACCCCGACCGCCCGCGCCGCCGCCACGCACGCCTTCACCGGCAGCGTGGCGAAGTAGGCGGCAGGGCCGCCGCGTACCACCGGCTCGTCGATCGGCTGCGACCCGGCGCTGTCGGGGACGCACGCGTCGTCGAGATTGACGGCCACTCGCTCCACGGTCACGTCCGGCCGCCCCCCGGCCTGCCCGACGCACACGACCACCGCCGGGTCGTGCTCGGCCACCGCCGCGCGCAGTCGCTCGAGCATCTCGCCGAACCGGCAGGGGAGCAGTGCGGTCCGCACCCCGGGCACCAGGGCGATCGCCTCCCACGACGAGTTGCCACCGCCGTCGAGCGGCTCGAACCCGGTGAGCAGTACGCCCTTCATCGGCGGTCCTGAGGCAGGGCGCAGGCGGGGGTGCCGCCGGGCAGGCGGTGCCGGTTGCCGGCGATCAGGCGGTAGAGGCCCTGAGCAGCCCAGCGCAACGGCGGGACCCGCAGCGCGAACCCCAGCGGGCTCCACGGGAGACCGGCGGCGATCAGCAGCCTGGCCACCGCCTGCGCCCCGCCGTACACCCCGCCGCCCTGGACCCAGAGCACCTCGCGCTCGGCCCGCTCGCGGGTCACGCCCAGCGCCGGAAGGTCGGCGAACTGCCAGGGGACGACCAGGGCGCGAACCCCGATGCGGCGCTCGGCGAACCTGACGCTCGTCGTGCAGAAACCGCAGTCGCCGTCGAAGATCAGTACAGGTCGTCCTGTCATGCACCCGACACTACCCAGCGGAACCCGATCAAGGCCCGGCGACCAGGGTGACCGCGATCGGGCGGTGGTCGGAGTGTGGGACATCGGGGTTGGCCTGGTCCTTTCCGGTGAAACCCGGGGTGACGAGCACATGGTCGATCTGCTCGACGACGTGTCCTCGGGACGGAACGGTGTTGAACGGCCTGGCCGGGGCGAGGGGGTCGGTCAGGCCCGCGCCGGTCAGCACCTCCCAGGCCCGCTCCCCGGGCTGAAGGTTGAGGTCGCCGGCCACGATCACCGGGGCGCCGTTCCTGGAGGCCTCCCTGACGATCCCGCCGAGCTGCTCGACCTGGTCGAGCTCGCGCCAGCCCGGCGGAGGCTGCAGGTGGGTGCCGATCACGGTGATGTCCCCGCCCTGCCAGCGCAGCCCGACCTCCAGCGCCTGCGCGCCGGTCGGTCCGCCCTGGACCAGCACGTGGTTCCTTATCGAGGTGATCGGCAGCGTGGTGAGCAGGGCGTCGCCCCACACCTCGTCGGTCGCCGGGGCCCAGATGTAGTGCATGCCCAGCCGCTCGGCGATCAGCCGCACCCCGTCGTGGCCGCCGTTGAGCAGCCAGCCCCGGTCGGCCTCGCTCAGCACCACCACGTGCGGCCGCAACTCCCTGAGCGCGTCGGCCTGCTGCTCCAGGGAGAGCCTGCCGGACTCGCCGTACCCCATCCTGATGTTGTAGGCCGCGATCCGCAGCCCGTCACGCGGTGCCTCCCAGCGGGGCCGCTCCCCCTGCCAGAGGGGAACGGCCGCCACCAGCACGACCGCGGCCACGGCGGCCGCCGCGAACCGCCGGTCGTAGGAGCGGCGCGGCAGACCCGTGCTGCCGACCAGACCCAGGACCGCGACGACGAGCGCCGCGCCGATCGGCACCCACTGGTTGGAAAGGTAGAGGTCGTAGGCGGCGTAGTAGCCGAAGACGAACACGACGAACAGCAGCATGCCTGCCGCCGCGGCCAGGCCGCGCCGCGCCGCCCTGTCCGGGCCGAAGGCCGCCGCGGCGTGCGCCAGACAGGCGCCGAGCGCGAGCTGGCCGATGATCTGCGCGGCGATCGTCCAGCCGGGCGCCACACCGTGGACGCCGCCCACGGTGGCCCTGCCCAGGGTGAACGCCACCGCCGAGGCGACCAGGGCGATGGCGGGCGGGAGCGGGCGGCGCAGTACCGGCAGCGCGGCGGGCGCCGCCGACACCACCGCGAACGCCGCCACGATCACGGCGGCGGCCTGCTGGGCGGAGACGGTCGCCGCCTGGGCGTGCGCGGTGTTGCCCGTGTAGAGACCCCAGAGCAGCAGGGCGGGGCCGATGGCCAGCCAGGCGCGGGGGGCGCCGGAGTACTCCTCGTCCGAGGGGTCCGCCCGGATCAGGAACAGGCCGAAGAGCCCGAGTTCCACAGCCAGCAGCGCCCATGGGATCGCTCCAGGCCGCCACATCAGGTCGATGCCGTCCAGCGCCGCGTGGATCACCGTGGAGGCCGCCAGGCCGGCGATCACCCCGGCCATCACGGGCCGGGCGTCCCGGCCGCCCATCGCGGTCGCCACCAGCCAGACCAGGCCGGCCAGCAGGCCGAGGCTGGCCACGTACAGCTGCGGGTCCCCGCCCCCGGTCAGCTGGAGTGCCAGCCGAGCCAGGAGCAGCAGGCATCCGGCACCGAGGGCGATCAGCCGCGGCTGGACGAGTCTGGCCAGCGGGACGGTCAGGAAGGCCAGGACGAACCAGGAGAGGGCGTACAGGCCCATCATCTCCGCGGGAGTGCTTCCCGCCCGGCCGAAGAGTGTGATCAGCGAGGGCAGGAAGACCCGCAACACGTCGACCAGCACGACCACGCCGAGGGTTGTGTCCAGGCGGATCCGCATGCTACCTCCAAAGAACGCGAGCTATCCTCGCCTTCTTTGTGACGCATGACAAGGTGCGGTCCGTCCAGGGAGGGAAATCCGTCTTCAGAGCGCCGGAGGTTCCTGCCCGGAGCCCCCGGAGTTCGGGGGGCGGACGGGCCCGCTCGGAGAGGACGAGGGGCCGGCGGCCCCGTCGGCAGCCTCGTCGGCGGACCTGTCGAGGTGGCGGAAGGCCTCGTGCGCCGAACGGACACTGTCGCGCAGCGCCTGTTCCAGGTGGCCGGCGTCCTCGGTCAGCTTCTCTATCTCCGGTACGGCGAAGGCGTCCGCGCCCGACTCCGCCAGGAGTTCCTCATAGCGGGGAAGCCGTGAGCGGAGTATCTCGATCTGCTCGTGGGCGTGTAGCGCCCGCTCGGCGTCGGACACGTGGCCCGCGTAGCGTTCCAGTGCCTCCACCCGCGCGAGCACGGCGGCCTCGCTGGCGGCCAGGGCACGCTCCAGCGGTGCCATGGCCGCGGCCACCTCCGGCGTGCTGCCGCCGTACCCGAACTCGTGGTGCTCGTCGCGCAGTGCGGAGAGCTTGGTCAGCAGCTGGGCGATCTCCCATTCCTGTGAGGGGAGCATCACCGCGTTGCGCACGTCGTCGAGCATGCCCATGGCGTTGACCCGGGAGCGCAGGATGAAGTCGATCGCCCGCTGGGCCCGTTCGAGCAGCCGGCCGGCGTTGTGGTCGAAGTCCTCGGCGGGCAGCAGGTAGCGGCCCTCGTACCAGCGGGCCTCGCGGTACAGGTCGTGTTCGGTCGCCTCCGGCTCCAGCGGCTCGCGGGCGGTGAGGAAACCGACGAGGACCACGAGGGCGAGCAGGACGAGCACGAAGAAGAACAGCTGTCCGGCGTCCGCGAGGAGGAGCAGGCAGGCCAGCAGGAGCGCCGAGACCGCCCCTCCGAACCACAGGAAACGGACGGGCAGCCGCGAGGCGGGCTCGGCAGGCTCGGGACTCCAACCGGCGCGGATGCGCGCCAACAGGGACGCGTGCTGGCGAAAGAGATCGGCGGTCCGGGCGGGAACTTCGGGATCGACCACCACTCGCCGCACAGGCTCGCCCCTCCATCCGGTCGGATTCTCACATCATCGGTCGAGATAGCGGAACGCCTCGTGTGCCGAGCGTACGCTCTCGCGGAGCGCCCGCCGGAGCATGTCGGCGTCATCGCTGAGATGCCCGATCTCCGGTGCGGAGAACCTGGCCGCGCCCGTCTCGGCGACGAGCTGCTCGTACTCGGGCAGGTGAGCTCGCAGGGCCTCGATCTGTCCCTGGGAGAGCAGGGCGCGCTCGGCCTCGGACACGTGGCCCGCGTAGCGTTCCAACGCCTCCACCCGCGCGAGCACGGCGGCCTCGCTGGCGGCCAGGGCACGCTCCAGCGGCGCCATGGCAGCGGCCACCTCGGGACTCCTGCCGCCCCTGGCGAGATGGCGGTGCCTGGCCCGCAGCGCGGAGAGCTTGGTCAGCAGCCGGGCGATCTCCCACTCCTCGGCGGGGAGCATCACCGAGTTGCGCACGCTGTCGAGCATGCCCATGGCGTTGACCCGGGAGCACACGATGAAGTCGATCGCCCGCTGGACCCGGCCGAGCAGGTTCCTGGCGTCGTGGTCGAAGTCCTCCAGGATCAGGAAGCGCCCCTGCCACTGCAGGGAGTGCCGGTACAGGACCCGCTCGACGGAGTCGGCGGGTGAGGGTTTCCTGGCGATGTAGATCACCGTGAGGATGAGGAGGTAGAAACCGATCAGCGTGGTGAGCACGGCCGCGGACGCCGGGAGCGGGACGCCGCCGAGTGCCAGTCCGGCCGCCGCGACCGCGGCCGAGCCGCCGAAGAGCCCGATGAGCACTCCCGGAACCCGGGGTTCGTCGTTCCCCCTTGGGACACGTCCGGTGCGAAGGCGGTAGAGCAGGGGCCCGTTATGACGAAGGAGTTCGGCGACGTCCCTCGGCACCTCAGGATCGACCACCACGCGCTGCACAGGCTCGCCCCCTTTGCCACGTTTCAAAAGCATAGCGATTAACGGTGTTTCAGGTCATGCGTCCTCCCATGGTGCCTCTTTTGGTGCCTCTTTGCCCGCCGGTGACGCGGGCCAAAAAGGTGATCGTGACAATTGTTCCGGACCCGAGGCCGCGTCAGGCGGGGTTCGCCGGGGAAGTCCGGAGGCGAGCGGGCAGGTAGGGCCTTTCCGGGGCGCTCTGGCGGACCTCGCGAGGCCGGGGTTGTCGGATGAGGACCGGGTGCGACAAAGTGGTCAAAATGAAGGAACGACTCCTTTCCGTCGCGGTCCTCGGGCTGGTCGTGTCCGGGTGCGGCTCCGAGGCGTCACTCGGACAGGGTGTGCTGGAGCAGGCGCGGCGGCAGGGAGCGGCTCCGGAGCTGATCTACGCACTGGATCTGCCGGGGTACCGGCTGGCCGAGCAGTCGGCCGGGGTGATCGGGAACGACGGGTTCGGAGCCTTCTACTTCTCCGGTGGCGCGCGCGTTCAGCTGAGGGTCGACCGTGGCACGTTCAGCGACGCCCTGTGCGCGGACACGCCGCTGATGGACGCGGAACCGCCGTCGGCGCCGGTGAGGTGCGAGCGTGACGAGGTGGGCTGGTACCGATCGGGCGGGGGCCGCCATGAGTACACGGCGGTCCGAGCCGATCACTTCATCCGGTTGAACGGCCGCGTCGACGAGGTCGACCGGGCCGCGCTGAAGGCGGCCGTGGCCGGAGCGCGGCACGCGGTCCCGGACGGTTCCGCTACGCCCTCACCGCCGCCCGGTCCGGTGGAGCGCGGCGATCTGCCGACCAGCGGCGACGGTGCGCCGAACAACGAGGTGGGACCCGGCGGCTGATCCGCGGAGCCGCTTCTGTCGCTCCGCGCGGGCGGCACGGCGCCGGGAAACAGAAAATCCCAGGCCGAGGGCCTGGGATTTCTCTGGTGGACGATACAGGGATTGAACCTGTGACCTCTTCCGTGTCAGGGAAGCGCTCTCCCGCTGAGCTAATCGTCCTCGGGCACCACCAGAGCGGAAGACGGGATTCGAACCCGCGACCCTCACCTTGGCAAGGTGATGCTCTACCACTGAGCCACTTCCGCATTTCGCTTCGGGTTTCCCCTCGGCGCTCGCACCACCCTACCGGATCCCGGGGGGTCCGAAGGTCGTGCGCTGAGGTGGAGACGGGATTTGAACCCGTGTAGACGGCTTTGCAGGCCGTTGCCTCGCCTCTCGGCCACTCCACCAGCCAGATCCCTGAAAGGACCTGCCGGAGCGGAAGACGGGATTCGAACCCGCGACCCTCACCTTGGCAAGGTGATGCTCTACCACTGAGCCACTTCCGCGTGCTCCCCGGAGACGACTCCGGGGCACGTGAAAACTCTAGCGCCTCCGCAGGGCGGATGCGCGCAAGGCTCGGATCTTCACCTGCCGGCCGGCTGGACGTCGGAGGCCCGGACGAACATGATCCGGTGCCCGAACTGGATCTGCCGGTAGCGGGTCTCGCCCCTGACGACGCGGTGATCGGCGGGATCGAAGGCGGCCGCCCGCAGGTAGGAGGCGCGGGTCGTCGGGCCGGAACTGTAGACCTGACCGGCGGGTATCGAGTACTGCAGCGGGGTCAGGGCCTGCACGGGGACGCCCACCGGGTAGGCGTGCGCCTTCGGGTAGGCCCTGCCGTACACCCTGATCGGGGCGCGGCCGGGTCTGGGCGTCACCAGGGGGCCTGACGCGGGCAGGGAGGTGGGGGCCTCGGCGGGGTCGCTGAACCACGCCTTCCGGCCGAGGTACCAGATCGCGGTCCAGCCGTCCCTGCGCTCGGCGAGCGCGTACCGCTGGCCGCTGGAGGCGCGGGCGGCGTGGTCGTAGACGCTGTACGTGGAGTCGCCGGTGGGGTGCTTGCCGATATCGGAGACCAGCGGCGCGGTGAGGGAGGGGCGGGTGTGCAGCCAGACCGAGGAGGCGCCCAGGCCGCGGCACCCTCCAGGACAGCCGGTGAAGTTCGGGCTGTTGGTGCCGTAGTCGGGTTTGATCAGCACCGAGCGCGCGGCGTCACCGCCGGAGGCGCGCAGCGGGCTGCCGAGCAGTTCGAAGTAGTGGCTCCAGTCCCAGTACGGGCCGGGGTCGTCGTGCATGCCGCTCACGGTCTCCGGGGTGGTGCCCGGCACGTTGTCGTGTCCCAGGATGTGCGCCCGGTCCAGAGGGACGTCGTACTTGGCCGCGAGGTGGCGTACCAGTCTGGCCGAGGCCCGGTACATCGCCTCGGTGAACCAGGATCCGCCCCTGGCCAGATAGCCCTCGTGTTCCAGGCCGATGGAGCGGGAGTTGACGTACCAGTTTCCGGCGTGCCAGCCGATGTCCCTGGCCCGTAGGTGCTGGGCGATGTGGCCGTCGCTGGAGCGGATGGTGAAGTGCCAGCTCAGGTATTCGGGGTTCCTGACCAGGCGGGTCATCGCGTCGTAGCTCGTCTCGCCGTCGTGGATCACGATGTAGTCGATCTTCCGGGGGCCGTCGGAGCGGTCATGGTTGCCGTAGCCGCCGCCCTTGAGCCGTCGGTAGACGGCGGGGAGCCACTCGCAGGAGACGTTCCTCGGGCAGTCGGGCCCCACGGTGGTTCCCGCAGTGGTTCCCGCAGTGGTTCCTGCGGTGGTTCCCGCGATGCTTCCCGCGGCGGGAGCCGCCGCGAGGGCCGCCGGCATCACCGTGGGCAGGGGGGAGGGGGCCGAGGCGAGCACAGTGGTGATCTTCGTGGCAGGCTCCGTCGCGGGTTTCACGACGATGTCCGTGACGGGTTCGGGCGTGGGGGTGGGGGTGGGGCCGTGCGCGCGGCGCTGTGCCATCGGAGCGGGCGGTTCGGAGAGTGGTGCCCGCAGCGTGGGGAGGCCCGGCGTCGCGGGCAGTACCACCCGTTCGCCGTCATCGGTCACCCGCGCGGCACCGGCCCGGATCGTCGCGTAGACCTCGTCGGCGAAGGACCGTGCCGCCTCCGTCCCCACGGCGCCCTCCTCCGGTACGCCGGGATAGCGGGCCACCGCGCCGTACCAGCCCGCCGGGCCGGCGTCGGGGCTCCCGCCGGTGCGGCGCCGGTAGTCGGCGAGCAGTGCGGCACCGCCCATGATGTTGGCGGAGGGGTCCTCGCGCAGTCGGCGGAGGGGCAGGCCGGTCAGTTCCGAGGCCCGTCGCAGGGTGTCCCGGGGTGGCGCCGCCGCGGTGGTCGGAAGGGCGATCACGCGTGGCCGGGTCTCGTCGCCGCGCGGGTCCTCGCCGACACCGTGGGGCCGACCCGGCCTGGCCCGGCCGTCGACCAGATGCATCGGGCCGTAACCGGCGGAGACGCTGGGCAGCCCGCGGTGGCCCTCCCAGCGGGACTCCAGGTAGGAGACCGCGAGCAGCACGCTCTCCGGTACCCCGTACGTCCGCGCCGCCTTCGCGAAGGCGGCCTGTCTGCCGGACCGCGCACCCGTCCCCGCCGATGACGACGGGCCGGCGACAGCGCCGGGGGAGGCCGCGGCCGTGGCGGGTGCCGGGCGCTTCCGGGGCCAGGTCGGCCGATCCCCCGGGTACGCCGCCTGTGCCGGGACGGCCGAGACCAGTACGGCGAGAGCGGTGACGACGGTGATCCCCGGCAGACGGCGCATGATGGTTCCTCCCCCTCTGATGGCTACTTAGAGTTATCAGAGATTGCCGATTGTCGCGCGTTGTGGCGGGGTTGCGGCATTGTGGAGATTCTCTGCCCGAAATCGGGCAGAAAACTTGGTGTGCTCTCTCCCGGATGCGTATGGTCCTGCTCTGTGCCCACGACACGGCATCCGTATGAGGATCTGATCACTCACCTGACCCGGACGAGCGCGCTCGGCCCGGGGGAGGCGGCGCGAGTCGTCGCCGATGTGCTGGCCTACTTCTCCGAACCCGTTGAGGATTTCGTCAGGCGGCGTCACGCGGAGCTCAAGGGGAGAGGGCTGGTCAATGACGAGATCTTCCCCAGGCTGATCGCCGAGCTGGCGGTACGCCGTGTCGCCGCACCTGAACTCTCCCTGCGTCAGCTGCGCCGGATTGTCTACGGATAAGGAACGGTTACATGTGTGGAATCGTGGCCTATGTAGGGCCCAAGGACGCGGCACCCATCCTGCTGGAGGGTCTGCAGCGTCTTGAATACCGAGGTTACGACTCGGCCGGGGTGGTGGTCTCCAACAAGGGCCTGAAGATGCGCAAGGTCAAAGGCAGGGTGGCCGACCTGGCGGCGGTCGTGCCCGCGCGGTTCAAGGGCGGGCTGGGCATCGGCCACACCCGCTGGGCCACCCACGGCGCGCCCAGCGACGTCAACGCCCATCCTCATCTGTCCGGCGACGAGCGCATCGCCGTCGTGCACAACGGCATCATCGAGAACGCCGACGAGCTGCGCGCCAAGCTGGAGGCCGACGGCGCGATCTTCCTGTCGGAGACCGACACCGAGGTGCTCTCGCACCTGATCGCTCGTACGGTCAAGGAGTCCGACTCTCTGGAGGAGGCCGTCCGGACCGCGCTCAAGCGGGTCGTCGGCACGTACGGCATCGCGGTGATCGACTCCGAGCGCCCCGGTGAGGTGGTGGTGGCCCGCAACGGGAGCCCCATCGTGCTGGGCATCGGGGAGAAGGAGATGTTCGCCGCCTCCGACGTCGCCGCGCTGGTCCGCTACACCCGCCAGGTGGTCCACCTGGAGGACGGCGAGATCGCCGTGCTCAAGGCGGACGGGTTCAACACCTTCGCCAGCGACGCGCGGGAGACGGCCAAGGAGACGCTGACCGTCGACTGGGAGGCGGGGCACTACGACACGGGCGGCTACGAGCACTACCTGCTCAAGGAGATCTCCGAGCAGCCCGACACCGTGGCCAGGACGCTTCGCGGGCGTCTGGACGACCGCTTCCACATCGCCCACCTGGGCGGCCTCAACATGGACGCGCGGGAGACCCGCTCATTCCGTCGGGTGAAGATCATCGGCTGTGGTTCCGCGTACTACTCGGGCCAGATCGGCGCGCAGCTCATCGAGGAGCTGGCGCGCATCCCGGCCGACGCGGAGCCGGCCAGCGAGTTCCGCTACCGCAGCCCGGTGGTGGAGGCGGACACCCTGTACGTGGCGATCAGCCAGTCGGGGGAGACCTATGACACCCTCGCCGCCGTCCAGGAGCTCAAGCGCAAGGGCGGCCGGGTGCTCGGCATCGTCAACACCGTGGGCAGCGCGATCGCCCGCGAGTGCGACGGCGGCGTCTACCTGCACGCGGGTCCCGAGGTCTCGGTGGCGAGCACGAAGGCGTTCACCTCGACCGCCGTGGCCTTCGCGCTGCTCGCGCTGCACCTCGGCCGGGTGCGGGACCTGTCTCCCGCCGACGGCCGCCGGATCTGCGAGGGCCTGCGGAGGCTGCCGGACCAGATCAAGGAGATCCTGGCGCTGGAGCCGCAGCTCCAGGAGCTGGCGAAGAAGTACGCCGAGGCGCCGAGCATGATGTTCGTAGGCCGGGTCCGGGGGTATCCGGTGGCCCGCGAGGGCGCACAGAAGCTCAAGGAGATCTCCTACGTGCACGCCGAGGCGTACCCGGCCAGCGAGCTCAAGCACGGGCCGCTGGCGCTGATCGGCCCGGACATGCCGACCGTGGCGATCGTCCCCGACGACGAGCTGCTGGACAAGAACCTCACCACGCTGGGTGAGATCCGCGCCCGGGGCGGCCGGGTGCTCATGGTCGGTCACCGCGCGGTGGACCTCAAGCTGGCCGACGACTGCGTGGTGGTGCCCAGGAACGAGATCGAGCTGGACCCGATCCTGCTGTCGATCCCGCTTCAGCTCTTCGCCTACCACGCCGCCGTGGCGCTGGGGCGGGACGTCGACAAGCCCCGCAACCTGGCCAAGAGCGTCACGGTGGAGTGAGAGGGCTCCCGGGGCGGCCGCCGACGGTGGTCGCCCCGGCCGGGGGCGCGGCGACCCCCGACTGGTAACAGATAGCGATAAGGCGGTAACCTATGGTATAGGGGGTTCTTGGGGGAAGGGGCGCTTATGCGCCGTAGGAGGTTTTTCGCGCTGGTCGCGGGTGCCATGGTCGTCGCGGGCTGCGACCTGAACGGTGACTCCGCCGACTCGGCCGTGGGCCGCCTGAGCATCCTCGAACCCACCGCCGACGGCCACGGCTGGGACGGGATCGCGGGCAGGCTCGCCTCCGTCCTGGTCCTGTCGGGGCTGGCACGCTCCGCCATGGCCGTCGAGCGGCCGGGGCCCCTGGGTTCCGTCCCGCGTGACGCGTTCGGCGCCGTGCGCGGCTCGTTCGCGCGCGAGGGCAGGCTGCTCGTCGCCGCGATGCCGATGGTGACGGCCGCGGAGATCGCCAACACCGCCGCGGTGGTGGACGCCACCACCCCCCTCGCCCGCCTGGTCGGCGACTGGACGGTCCTGGTCGTCCCCTCGGACTCCCGGCTGCGCACCTTCGAGGACTTCGCCGCGGAGCTGCGCCGCACCCCGGCGGCGCTGACGGTCGGCGGCCGGCCGGAGGGCGGTTCCGACCACGTGCTCTACGGCATGATCGGCAAGTGCCTCGGGGTGGACACCCGGTTGCTGGAGTACGCGGGGTTCCACGGTGCCGAGGACGCGGCCGAGGCGCTCCAGGTCGGACGGGTCGCGGCCCTGCTGGGGTCGGCCCGCGCCCTGCGACCCGAGATCGCCGCGGGCCGCCTGCGTCCCCTGGTGGTCTCCTCGGGCAGCCGGCTCGACGGGATCGACGCGCCGACGCTCCTGGAGGTCGAGGTCCGGCTGGAGTACAGCGACTGGTGCGGCCTGCTGGGACCCAAGGGCATGGGCCAGGCGGACCGGGACGCCGCGATCGCCCTGTGTGACAGGATCGACGCCGCGCCGCGCTGGCGCGCCCTGTGCGCGGCCAATGGATGGAGCCGGGTCTACCTCAGCGGTGACGAGTTCCGTCAGTGGCTCTTCACCGAGACGGCCCGCACCCGCGGGGTGCTCCACGAGCTCGGACTGCTGAAGTCTTCCGACACAACTTGTTGGGGTAGTTGCGTCAGACGCCCCTAGATGTAGGATCCTGCTCGTTGCTGGTTCGCCCCGGGAGGGGCGAGGCAAGAGGGAACCCGGTGAGATTCCGGGACTGCCCCGCAGCGGTGAACGGGAACGAAAGCCGTCATGTGAGCACTGGGTGAACCATGCCCGGGAAGCGACGGCCGGTAGGCACGCGCAGGGCGCCCGTGAGTCCGAAGACCTGCCGGTGACGTGATTGTCCAGGGCCTCGTGGGAGGGCCCGCGGAACGAGGCGGTCCGGCGTGCCCGGGATCGCTCGCGGACGCGTGCCCCTCCGGCGGAGCCACAGGGGGAAGTTCGAGCGAGCGAGGGACACCACGTGACACAGGTATTGGCGGAGACGGCGGCGGAGAGCGCGGGGAACGCGCCGGTCGATCGCAGGCAGGCCATCGACGAGGCCGCCGCCCGAGTGATCACCGACCCCGAGAACTCCAAAGTCGCCGCCGCGCTGCTGGCCGAGCTGATCGCCGACGAGGCCGCCGAGCACGGCGTCCGCGGCTTCTCCGAGTCGGTCGCCGCGACGCACGAGGCGGGGTTGATCGCCGACGGGCTCGCGGAGTTCGTGGCCGCCCATGCCGGGGTCCTGGACGCGCTCATCGAGCCGGACGCCGACGCCAGATTCGAGTACTTCGGGCTGCGTACCGTCTACGACCGCTACCTGCTGCGTCACCCGCGCACCCGCAAGGTGCTGGAGCGCCCGCAGCACTTCTTCCTCCGGGTGGCCTGCGGCCTGTCCGAGACCGTCGAGGAGGCCGCCGAGCTGTACGCGCTCATGGCCACCCTGTCCTACCTGCCCAGCTCGCCCACGCTGTTCAACTCAGGCTCGCGCAGACCCCAGCTCTCCTCGTGCTTCCTGCTCGACTCGCCCCGCGACGAGCTGGAGGCCATCTACGAGCGCTACGGGCAGGTCGCGCGGCTGTCGAAGTACGCCGGGGGCATCGGGATCGCCTGGAGCCGGATCCGCTCGCGGGGCTCGCTGATCCGCGGTACCAACGGCCATTCCAACGGCATCGTGCCCTGGCTGCGCACCCTGGACGCGAGCGTCGCCGCGGTCAACCAGGGCGGCCGCCGCAAGGGCGCGGCCTGCGTCTACCTGGAGCCCTGGCACGCCGACGTCGAGGAGTTCCTCGAACTGCGCGACAACACCGGCGAGGAGGCCCGCCGCACGCACAACCTGAACCTGGCCAACTGGATCCCCGACGAGTTCATGCGCCGGGTCGAGGCCGACGGTGTGTGGTCACTGTTCGACCCCAAGGAGGTCCCGCACCTCACCGACCTGTACGGCGCCGCGTTCGACGACGCCTACCGGGCCGCCGAGGCCGAGGGCCGGTTCACCGCGCAGCTCCCCGCCCGCACCCTGTACGGCCGGATGATGCGCACACTCGCGCAGACCGGCAACGGCTGGATGACCTTCAAGGACGCGGCCAACCGGACCTCCAACCAGACGGCCAGGCCCCAGAACGTCATCCATCTGTCGAACCTCTGTACCGAGATCCTTGAGGTCACCAGCGACGCCGAGACCGCGGTCTGCAACCTCGGCTCGATCAACCTGGCCGCCCACCTGTCTCCGGGTTCCGAAGAGGGGATCGACTGGGCGCGGCTGCGTGCGACGGTCCGCACCGCCGTGCGGTTCCTCGACCGCACCATCGACCTGGGCTTCTACCCGACCCCCGAGGCGAGGGCCGCCAACCGGAAGTGGCGTCCGATCGGGCTCGGCCTGATGGGCCTGGCCGACGTGCTGTTCGCGCTGCGACTGCCCTTCGACTCGCCGCGCGCGCTGGAGCTGTCCACCCGGATCTCCGAGGAGATCGCGCTCGCCGCCTACCGGACCTCCTCGGACCTGGCCGTCGAGCGTGGCCGCCATCCCTCGTACGAGGAGACCAGGGCCGCCGCCGGGGTGCTCCACCCCGACCACTACGGGGCCGCGACGTCGGCCGCGTGGACGGAGCTTCGGGAGCGGATCGCCGGAACGGGGCTGCGTAACTCGCTGATGATCGCGATCGCGCCCACGGCCACGATCGCCTCCATCGCCGGTTGCTACGAGTGCATCGAGCCGCAGGTCTCCAACATCTTCAAGCGCGAGACCCTCTCGGGTGAGTTCCTCCAGGTCAACCGCTATCTCGTCGCCGACCTGCGGGCCCGGGGGCTGTGGACCTCGCGGATCCGTGACGCGATCAAGCGCGCCGACGGCTCCGTCCAGGACATTCCCGAGATCCCCGCCGACCTGAGGCTGCTCTACCGGACCGCCTGGGAGCTGCCGCAGAAGGCGCTGATCGACCTGGCCGCCGCGCGCACCCCGTACATCGACCAGTCGCAGTCGCTGAACCTGTTCATGGCCACGCCGACCATCGGCAAGCTCTCCTCGATGTACGCCTACGCCTGGAAGTCGGGCCTGAAGACCACCTACTACCTGCGCTCGCGCCCGGCCACCCGGATCGCGCAGGCCACCGTGGCGGCACCGGCGGCCGGGGAGGTCCCCGTCCTCGACCCCGAGGCCGTCGCCTGCTCCCTGGAGAACCCCGAGTACTGCGACGCCTGCCAGTAGACCTGCCGGCGGCCCGTCCAAGGGCACCCCGTCCCTCCCAGCCACCCCTCGGCCACCCCGAAAGGCGTTCTCCCGATGTTGCTCGACCCCGGCATGGATCTCACCCTGCGGCCGATGCGCTACCCCGAGTTCTACGAGCGCTACCGGGCCGCGATCCGCAACACCTGGACCGTCGAGGAGGTGGATCTCGCCTCCGACCTGGCGGACCTGGCGAGGATGACCTCCGAGGAGCGTCACCTGATCAACCGCCTCGTGGCGTTCTTCGCCACCGGCGACTCGATCGTGGCCAACAACCTCGTCCTCAACCTCTACCAGCACCTCAACGCCCCCGAGGCGCGCCTCTATCTCAGCAGGCAGCTGTTCGAGGAGGCGGTGCACGTCCAGTTCTACCTGACCCTGCTGGACACCTACCTGCCCGACCCCGACGAGCGGGTCAAGGCGTTCGCCGCGGTCGAGCACATCCCCTCGATCCGTGACAAGGCGGAGTTCTGCTTCCGCTGGATCGACTCGCTCGGCGGGCTGACCCGGCTGGAGACCAGGGAGGACCGGCGGGCGTTCCTGCTCAACCTGATCTGCTTCGCGGCGTGCATCGAGGGTCTGTTCTTCTACGGGGCCTTCGCCTACGTCTACTGGTTCCGCTCCAGGGGGCTGCTCAGCGGCCTGGCCACCGGGACGAACTGGGTCTTCCGTGACGAGTCCATGCACATGGAGTTCGCCTTCGGCGTCGTGGAGACCGTACGGGCCGAGGAGCCCGAGCTGTTCGACGACAAACTCACCGAGCAGGTCACCCGGATGATCGAGGAGGCGGTGGCGGCCGAGCTGGCCTTCGCGGCCGACCTGTGCGGCGACGGCCTGCAGGGGATGGGGGT
Source organism: Streptosporangium amethystogenes subsp. fukuiense (assembly GCF_042665875.1). NCBI lineage: Bacteria > Bacillati > Actinomycetota > Actinomycetes > Streptosporangiales > Streptosporangiaceae > Streptosporangium > Streptosporangium amethystogenes. The sequence goes on from NZ_JBHTEE010000001.1 coordinate 969,573, forward strand.
GGAGCAGATGCGGCGCTACCTTGAGTACGTGGCCGACCAGCGGCTGGTCAGGCTCCAGATGCCCGTCCGGTACGGTACGGCCAACCCGTTCGCGTTCATGGAGTTGCAGGACGTGCAGGAGCTGGCCAACTTCTTCGAGCGGCGGGTTTCTGCCTACCAGATAGCCGTCGAGGGGAATGTCACCTTCGACGAGTCCTTCTGATTGGCTGATGGTCCGGGGAAGAGAGCGACGAGGGGAAGTCGTCAGTGTCCAGCTGGATCATCATGGTCGTTTCCGTGGCCGCCGCGATCGTGGCGGTGGAGGCGGTGCGGAGGGTACTGCGCTCACGGCTGATCGGCGAGAAGTGGGCGCTCGCCGGTCCGGTCGTGAGCCGCTGCACCTGGCCGGGGTTCGCCACGGCCGCCGTGGCGACCGCCTACACCGTCTACGAGCCGGGCATGGCGGAGGGCTCGGTCAGCCAGGTGATCGACCGCGGCCTCAGCGTGGCGATGATCGGGTGCGCCACCTGGCTGGTCATCCAGGCCGCCTACGCCGTCACCGACGTGGTCCTGGACCGCCTGGTCACCGTCCAGGGCGAGGGCAACCGCAAGGCCCGGCGTATCCGCACCCAGATCACCCTGGTCCGCAGGGTGGCCTCGGCGGTGATCATCGTGGTGGCGCTGGGTGCGATGCTCTTCACCTTTCCGCAGGTACGGGCGCTCGGCGCCGGACTGCTGGCCTCGGCCGGGATCGCCGGCGTCGTCGTCGGCATCGCCGCCCAGTCGACACTCGGCAACCTGCTCGCCGGACTCCAGTTGGCCTTCAGTGACGCGCTCCGCCTGGACGACGTCGTCGTGGTGCGGGGCGAGTGGGGCCGCATCGAGGAGCTCAGCCTGACCTACGTGGTGCTGCGGCTGTGGGACGAGCGCCGGCTGGTCCTGCCGGTCTCCTATTTCACCGCCAACCCGTTCGAGAACTGGACCCGGCACAGCAGCAGGGTGATCGGCCACGTGTTCATCCGGGTCGACTGGTCGGTGCCGGTCGAGGAACTGCGCGCCGAGCTCTACCGCGCCCTGCGCGCGCACCCGCTGTGGGACCAGAAGGACTGGACCCTCCAGGTCACCGACACCCTTCCCAACGGGCTGCTGGAGTTGCGCGCCCTGATGAGCGCCGCCGACTCCGCCAGCGCCTGGGATCTCAAGTGCGACATCCGTGAGCATCTGGTGGCCTTCGTCCGCGAGAGGTACCCCCAGGCCCTGCCCCGCTTCCGGGTCGAGAATCCGCTCGTGCCCGCCACCCTTCCCGGGGCACTCACCGGCCTGACGGCGCCGGCGGCGAGGCGTTCCGGCGATGAGGACGGCGATCGGCCGGTTCCGTCCTGAGGCGACCGGTTCCCTGAGCCGGCCGGGCCGGGGGTGCGACATGGAGACGTCTCGGATGTCTCAGATGCCGCGGTCGCGGCCGCACCCGCCGCGGCCGTTCGGGCACGGTGCCGCGCAGGATTGCTCACTTCAGAGGCAAATGATGCTGAACATGCGGTTTCTCATGATTTGGGGTGGTCTGATGACAAGGTCATAAGACGTACCGGGAGAATCTATCCCGTGCAGATCTCCGAAGGCTTTGAACTGTCCGTTGACCGGTATGTCGCCACATTGAGGATCAACCGTCCAGAGAAGCGCAACGCGCTGAGCGCGGCCATGTGGCGGGCTCTGCCCACGCTGCTCGCGCCGCTGGCGGACGATCCGGCCGTGCGGGTGCTGGTGCTCACCGGGGCGGCGGGTACCTTCTGCTCCGGGGCCGACATCTCGGAGCTCGCCGAACTCGCCGGCAACGGCGACGAGAGCGGCGATGACACGGGGGCGACGGTCGCCGCGGAGCGGGCGCTGGCGGAGTTCCCCAAACCGGTGATCGCGATGATCGAGGGCTTCTGCGTGGGCGGCGGCTGCCAGCTCGCCCTCGCCTGTGACCTGCGCCTGGCCGCCGAGGGAGCCCGTTTCGGCATCACCCCCGCCAAGCTCGGCATCGTCTACCCGCCGAGCTCCACCCGCCGCCTCACCGCCGCCGTCGGCCCGTCCACCGCCAAGTTCCTGCTCTTCTCCGCGGAGCTCATCGGTGCCGACCGGGCCCTGCGCACCGGCCTGGTGGACGAGGTCCTGCCGGAAGGGGAGCTGTCCGAGCGCGTGTACGGCCTCGCCCGCACCCTGGCCGGCCGCTCCCAGCTGACCGTGGCCGCCGCGAAGGAGATCGTGGACGGCCGCGCCGACGAGGCGCGCTTCCTGCTGTGGCAGAAGGAGGCGCGCGAGGAGGTCACCGAGGGCGTCGCGGCCTTCCTCGAACGTCGCCCGCCCCGCTTCACCTGGACCGGGGGTGCCGCGGTCAGTCGGACATGACCTCGTAGAGGTTGCCCGTCTCGTCCGTGAAGAACAGGCCGCGCGGGCGAAGTGGATGGTCGATCCGCCCGTTGTCGTGGTGGGCGGGGTGGTTGCCGTACGGCACGCCTTGGTCCTTGAGACGGGCGAGGATCCCGTCGAAGGTGGCCGGGTCGACGTCGAAGGCCAGGTGGTGCCCTTCGGGGTCTTCCACGGTCATGAAGTCGAGGGTGAGGGACTCGTTCACCCGGACCGGGGCGAAGTGGGCGTGTGCTCCGGCGAGTGGCAGGCACTCCAGGTTCATGATGCCCGCGAAGAAGTCGGCCGCCCCCTGGTTGTCGAGCGCGGGCACGATGGTGTGGTTCAAAGTGATCGTCACTGCCGGGCCTTTCGGTGGAGTCTTCTGAGATCGTTCGAGGACGGGTGCGGTCAGGCGAGATCGGGGCGGGCAGGGGAGGCGGCCGCCGGGCAGCCGGTAGGCCGCGATGCCCTCCTCCGGTCGTGACGCTCCGAGGCGGCGGGCCCGGGTGTCGGTGAGCCTGTGCGGCCCACGGAGAGTCAGCTCAGGGCACCGTGGACGAACACGTCGACGAGGTCGGCGCTCGGCTCGGGGGCGCCCTCCGGCCGGCGGGTGCTGGAGAACACCATGGCGAGGAAGAGCGCGGCCAGGCGTTCCGGGGGCAGCCGGAGGGAGTCGCGGTCGGGCTCGAACAGCTCGGCCAGCGCCGTGCGGGTCTCCCGGAACGAGGACTCCCGGTCAAGCCGGGCCGCCTCCTCGCGCTCCGGTGACGGATCTCCCTCCCGGTCCGGGGCGGGCGTTCCGGCCGCCTGCTCCGGCGCAGAGGGCGCGCCCGCGGGGTCCCGGGACGTCGACTCGGGACCCCGCGGGGGAAGGCGCACGCCGGAGCGGTCGCGGGAGCGGCGCCCGGAGGCGTGCAGGGCGGCGATGACGGTGCCGACCCGGGCCATGTGCGCCCGCATCGCGTCGGCGGCCTCGACGAGACGCCCGGTCACTGAACGTCGGCATCCCCGCGATAGCCCCTGGCCTGCACCTCGAACAGCTGGGAGTAGCCTCCGCCCGCGGCCATGAGGTCGTCATGCGTTCCCTGTTCGACGATCCGCCCGTCGCCGAGTACGACGATCAGATCCGCGTCGCGGACGGAACCGAGCCGGTGCGACACGAGCAGGCTGGTGCGCCCCATGCGATGCTCGCGCAGCCGCCGGTGCATCTCGTACTCGGCCCGCGCGTCCAGACCCGAGCTGGGTTCGTCGAGGATGAGCAGGTCGCGCCGCTCGCGCACCATCGTGCGGGCCAGGGTCAGACGCTGCCACTGGCCTCCGGAGAGCAGCACCCCGGTCTGCGTGCCCTCCTCCTCGTCCCCGAAGAAGATCCGGCTGAGCAGCGTGTCGTAGCCCCGGGGCAGTGCCTCGACGATGTCGTGGACGTCCGCCATCCTGGCATCGGCCGCGATACCTTTCCGCTGCCGACCCGGGGAAGGGCCGATCCGTTCCGGGAAAACGATCTCCACTGCGGTGGGACTTGTCAACCTGCGGTTCCGGTGCGGGGTCCAGGTGCGGTGAAGCCGCCGGCGGCCGGTGACGGTCTGTGGAGCTCCCGAGGCCGGGGGATGGGCGATGGCCGTCGCCCGGCGCAGTCGCCTCACGTCCCGGTCCGGCCGTCAACGTCGGCTGAACCGGGCGGGGCCGGATCAGCGTTCGACGATCTCGTTCTTGCCGATGACGACGACGCCGCCCCTGGTCACCGCGAACCGGCTGCGGTCGTACTCGAGGTCGAAGCCGATCCTGGCACCATCCGGGATGATCACGTTCTTGTCGATGATGGCCTTGCGGACGATGGCGCCCCGGCCCACCTTCACGTTGCCCATCAGGACCGAGTCCTCGACCTGGGAGTGGGAGTGCAGCACCACGCCGGGGGAGAGGATCGAGCGCTCCGCCAGCCCACCGGAGACGATCACGCCGGAGGAGACCAGCGAGTCGATCGCCCGGCCCACCCGGTCGCCCTCGTTGTGCACGAACTTGGCCGGGGGGAGCGGATCGTGGCCGGTGTAGATGGGCCAGTGGCTGTTGTAGAGATTGAAGACCGGATGCGCGGAGATGAGGTCCATGTGGGCCTCGTAGTAGGCGTCGAGCGTTCCGACGTCCCTCCAGTAGCCCCGATCGCGCTCGGTGGAGCCGGGCACGACGTTGTCGGCGAAGTCGTAGACCTCCGCGCTGCCCGACTTCACCATCATCGGGATGATGTTGCCGCCCAGGTCGTGCTTGCTCGTCGGGTCGAGTGCGTCCTCCCTGAGCGCGTCGATCATCGCCTGGGTCTTGAAGACGTAGTTGCCCATCGACGCGTAGATCTGGTCGGGCGCGTCCGCCAGGCCCACCGCGTCCTTCGGCTTCTCGCGGAACGCGACGATCCGCCGCCCCGCCGGATCCGCCTCGATGACCCCGAACTGGTCGGCGAGGGAGATCGGCTGCCGGATCGCGGCCACGGTCACGTCGGCTCCGGTCTCGATGTGCTGCGCCACCATCTGCCGCGGGTCCATGCGGTAGATGTGGTCGGCGCCGAACACGATGACGTGGTCCGGCATCTCGTCGTAGATCAGGTTCAGGTTCTGGAACAGCGCGTCGGCGGAGCCGGAGAACCAGTGCGGCCCGAGACGCTGCTGGGCGGGGACCGGGGTGACGTAGTTGCCGAGCATCGCCGACAGGCGCCAGGTCCGGGAGATGTGCCGGTCGAGACTGTGGTTCTTGTACTGCGTCAGCACGACGATCTGGAGGTAGTGGCCGTTGGCCAGGTTGGACAGCACGAAGTCGACGAGCCTGTATATCCCTCCGAAAGGCACCGCGGGCTTCGCCCGGTCAGCTGTCAGAGGCATGAGCCTCTTGCCTTCTCCGCCGGCGAGCACGATCGCGAGGACTCTCATAGGTGGACCCTAACCTGATGAACAGGGATGAAACACTAGGCTGATCGTATGCGAGTGGATCTGCTGACCCGTGAATATCCCCCCGACGTGTACGGAGGTGCGGGAGTCCACGTCGAGTACCTCGCCCGGGAGCTGCGCAGGCTCGCCGACACCCGGGTCCGTTGCTTCGGAGCGGCACGGCAGGAGGAGGGCGTCGCGGCCTACCGGGTGCCCGGCGGCCTGGAGGCGGCCAACGCCGCGCTCCAGGTGCTCGGCGTCGACCTGGAGATGGCCGCCGGATGCGAGGGCGCGGACCTGGTCCACAGCCACACCTGGTACGCCAACTTCGCCGGTCACGTGGCCAAGATGCTGTACGGAACGCCCCACGTGGTCACCACGCACAGCCTGGAACCGCTGCGGCCGTGGAAGGCCGAGCAACTGGGCGGCGGTTACACGCTGTCGTCGTGGGCCGAGCGCGGCGCGCTGGCCGGCGCCGACGCGATCATCGCGGTCTCGGAGGGGATGCGCCGCGACGTGCTGGCGAGTTACCCCGAGATCCCGCCGGAGCGGGTCACGGTGATCCACAACGGGATCGACACCGCGGAGTACGCCCCCGACCGCGGCACCGGCGCCCTGGTCCGGCACGGCATCGACCCGAGCCGGCCGTACGTCGTCTTCGTCGGGCGCATCACCCGGCAGAAGGGCCTCGTCCACCTGCTCCACGCGGCGCGTGACTTCGACCCCGACGCCCAGCTGGTGCTGTGCGCGGGCGCGCCCGACACTCCGGAGATCGCCGCCGAGGTGACCGGGCTGGTGCGCGGGCTCGATCGTGAGGGGGTCGTCTGGATCTCGGAGATGCTGCCCCGCCCCGAGGTGATCCAGATTCTCACCCACGCGACGGTGTTCGTCTGCCCCTCGGTCTACGAGCCGATGGGCATCGTCAACCTGGAGGCCATGGCCTGCGAGACCGCGGTCGTGGCCACCGCCACCGGTGGCATTCCCGAGGTGGTGGCCGACGGCTCCACCGGCCTGCTGGTCCCGATCGACCAGGCGGCCGACGGCACCCCGCACGACCCCGGTGTCTTCGCCGCCGACCTCGCCGAGCGGGTCAACCGGCTGCTGGCCGACCCGGCCCTCGCGGCCCGGATGGGCGAGGCCGGGCGCCTGCGCGCGGTGGAGCACTTCTCCTGGGAGCGCATCGCCGAGCGGACCATGGAGCTCTACCGGCAGGTCGCGGACGGCCGGACGCCGGCCTCCGCCGGAGGGTGAGGGATTCCCTAGTGCTGTGACCGGAAAGGTTCACCGGGTTGCTGCTCGTGGGGCAGCAACCCGGTGAACGTATGTGGTCACAGCACTAGGGCTTGTCCTGGCAGGGAATCGTCGCCGCAGTCGGCGCGGCAGGCGCGTTCTCAAGGAAGGCCTGGGTTGAGACGGCATAGGCGGAACACAGAAGCCGGCCAAGGCGCGTCGCCCTGCCGTCACCGAAACGCCGGGTGGGAACACCCATGACATGCAGGCGCCGTTCCAGGGCCACGCCTGAGACCGCGACCACCGTGTCACCGTACCGATCAACCCAGCGAAACGCGTCCCGGAGCAGCGCAAGGGCAAGCGGGCCGAAACCCGCTGCCGTAGTGCGGGGCCAGGCTCGGCCGGTGGCCAGGCGGCTGAGCTCCCAGATGCTCGGATCGCGAGGAGCGGAGGCGCCGCGCAACGTCTCGGAGAAGACGTCGGGGATCATATAAGGACCGTCGGTGGGCAGGAGCCGACAGCACCCCGTGACCTCCCGGCAGACCTCCCCATGGCTGATCACGTAGACCGGATCGCAGTCGTCGTAGGAATCTCGCTCCATTACGTGGAGGCTGCCGACGTCCCAGCGGAGGCGTTCGTGGAACACCTCGTAGCGGAGGCGGAACATGCCGGTGAGTAACCACGCCGGGAGGTCATCCGTGCGGCCGACGACAATCCGCTGTACGCACTCCATGGGGCTGGTCAATGAATGGTTACCGGCGTCGATGTCATATCTCTCCAGTGATCGGGTCCCGCGCCACCCACTGGCTGGCGTTCGGCATGCGCTGCACCTCATCGCGCCACTCGTCGACGAGCAGTCCGGCTACACCCCCGGCGTGGCCACCTCACCGGCGAACCGGTAAGAAATCATCCTGATCGGACCATACGCCCTAAACAGGGCGGGTCAAGCACTTTCTATGCCCTCACCAGGACGGGAGCATCCCGTGATTCTGCTGTGTGGTTCTGGCTGCTTGTCCTTCGTGGTCTTCTGTTCGACCTGGTGGCCATCGGCCGCGGCCGCCCCGCCCGCGCGGCTGTGGTCCTGCGCAGGCCGGCCAGGCGCGAGTTCAGCAAACGGCATGGTGGGTTCGTGGTCGCGGGCGGGCTGCCTGCCGATTTCCGCCGGACAGATCTTGGTGGCCGGCCGGTCGGCGAGCTTGTCCTCATCGCCGACCGTCGGCTCGCGGAAGTCGTGGAACTTCCTGATCCGCGCCGGGTGGTACTCGATCGTGCGCCCGGACCAGTCGTAGGCGGCGAACAACTCCGCGTCCACCTTGACCTGTCCCGCCATGAACTCCACCGCTGGGCGAGACAGGTCCTCCCGGCGAGGAAACCTCGCTTCGAGCTCGAAGAACCTCAGCGGCAGACCGAGGCCGAGCCGAGTCGCCTCACAGCACTAGGCGGAGATGAAGTGCAAGATCACGTTGTGCACGTGGTGTGCCTTGTTGTCGCCCCGGAACTCCACCTCGTAGGTGTGGGTGCCCACGTGGATGGCGATGGCACCGGAGGAGAAGAAGGAACCGGCGAGTGACTTGTTGCTCACCACGCTCACCGCTGAGACCCTGGAGTAGGGAATGCTGGTGATGGCGATCCTCTTGCCGACGAACGACTTGTCCTGCACGATCACACGCTTGTCGGTGAGTCCCAGGAAGCCGGTGCCCGTGCCGATGGCGTCGTAGACCGCGATGATCTGCTCGCCGGGCATGAGACCGCTCGCGATCTGCTGGTACTGCTCCTTGCGGTCGTACACAACCTCCGCCATGACGCTCGCAATCTCTCGGGGGATCCGTGCTCCTGTGAAACGAACGTCCGGGGAACGAGGTTCCTGGGCGAGTAAGGTCGGGGCCGTGCACTTTCAGATGAGGATCACCGATCGTCACGGCGGCGTCAGCGCCGAGCCGTACGGCAGCCGCAACCTCGGAGGCCTGTGCGGTGACGAGCCGGCCGCGGTCGCGGAGAACAGGGCCAGGACGGCCGCCGAGTTCGGTCTGGAACGGGTCGTGTTCATGCGGCAGGTTCACAGCGCCGACGTCCGTTACGTCACCGAGCCGTTCGGTGACGACCCGCCGCCGCTGGACGGGATCTGCACCGACGTGCCGGGTCTCGGCCTGGCCGCGCTCTGTGCCGACTGCGCGCCGGTCCTGCTGGCCGAGCCACGGGCCGGCCTGGTGGGGGCCGCGCACTCGGGAAGGGTCGGCACCGTGTCCGGCGTGGTAACGGCACTGGTCGAGGAGATGGCCAAGCGCGGTGCGGACCCGGCGAGGATGACCGCCCTGATCGGTCCGATGGCCTGCGGCACCTGCTACGAGGTCCCGGCCGAGTTGCGCGAGGAGGTCGCGGTACACCTCCCCGAGGCCTGGTCGATCACCTCCAGGGACACTCCGGCACTGGACCTGCGGGCCGCGATCACCTCGCAACTCGGCAGGGCGGGTGTCGGGGAGATCACCCACGACACCCGCTGCACCATCGAGACCGCCGACCTGTTCTCGCACCGCAGGGAGGGCACGACCGGCAGGTTCGCGGGTTACGTCTGGCTGGAGCCCTGACCCGGCTCTCACCCCGGTCCCGCCTCACAGGGGGTGCGCTCCGGCGCGACCGAAGGTGGTGGAACCCGGCCGGTCGCCGTGACGCCGGTCATGAGGTGACGCGTTCCAGCACGACCACCGGAATCTCCCGGCTGGTCTTCGTCTGGTACTCGTCGTAGGCGGGCCAGGCCGCCGTCATGATCTGCCACAGCTCTGGCTTCTCCTCCGGGGTGGCGGTGCGCGCCCTGGCCGTGAAGCGGTCGCCCAGCACCTGGACCCCGACCTCGGGGTCGGCCTGGAGATTGAGATACCACAGTGGAGGGTTGTCGGCGCCGCCTTTGGAGGCCACCACGAGGAAGTCGTCACCGTGGCGCTGGTAGATGAGCGGGGTGTGGTGCCGTTCGCCGCTCCTGCGGCCGGTGGTGGTGAGGATCAGGGTGGTGGTGCCCTGCCACTCGTGTCCTTCCGCACCATCGGTCGCCTGGTACCGCGCGACATGTTCTTTTCCGTACAGCATGACCTGTCCCCTCTGACGACTTACGCAGGTCATTACCCGTCAGAGGGGATCCGTCACGTCGGGCCGCTCAGTCCGCCGACAGGATGCTGCCGTAGGCGCGGGCGGCCAGATCCGCGATCAGGTCGTGGGGGCCGAGGAGGTCGGCGCACTCGGCCCCGATCTCCTCGGCCGCCGCGCTCGCGAGCCCCGGGGCCGCCTCGGGACCCAGGACGCACGGGGACAGGGCGATCCGCTGGGCGCCGATGCCGCGGAGCCGTCCGGCGGCGTCGGCCACCGTGGGCGCGCTGTCCAGCGAGGCGACCAGGACGGGCAGCGTCAGCCGAGAGGCCAGCAGCACGGCCGTCGGCTGTGCCTCCGCCGCCGCGCTCTCCCCGCCGACGGTGGCGAGGATGACCCCGTCGACCGGGGTGTCGACCGGGTTGGAGATGTTGAGCAGCCGCATCCGGTCGGCCCGGGCCAGGCTCTTCTCCGACAGCCGGATGTGCAGGGCCTCGGCGAGGAGCGGATGCGGCCCCAGCGGGTCGGTGACCGTCACCGGCACGCCGCTGGCCGCGACGGCCATGGAGATCAGCCGGTCCGCGACCGGGTGCGGGCCGGTCAGCAGCGGCACCACGATGGCGGCTGTGGCGTTCTCGGGCCGCTCCCTGGCCGCCGACTCCAGTTCGGAGGTCAGCTCCTTGGCGTCCTCGCCGAGTCCGGCCAGTCTGACCTGGATCTGTGGGTTGTCCACCCGGATGAGGGCCGCGAGCTCCGCGGCGGTGCCGGTGGCGTCGCCGAGCGCGGCCAGCACCAGTGCCGGCGCCTCGGGCGGGAGCTGGGAAGGCACGGGCCTGCGGTGCCTGCCGGAGGGCCGTACCGGGCGCCCTCGTACGGGGAGGATGGGACTCTCACTCACATGCGCGGACTCTAGGGCCATTTGACTCTTCCCGTGACCGGAAACGGCAGCATTTCCGTCACAACATTCTGAAAGGTGAGGTGCGCGGGATCATCCGGGACGGGTCTCCCGGCGTCTGCCCTCGGCGCGCGGCCGGGGGCCCTTCGATATCAGACATCGCGGTGGCCTTCCCACTCGTCCTCCAGGGCCGAGTGCACGATGGAGTCGCGCCAGGCTCCGCGGGCCCGGACGTGGTGCCTGATCCTGCCCTCCTCGACCATTCCGGCGACCAGCATCGCCAGTTGGGCGGCGGTGTTGGCCGGGGAGCGGGCACCCCAGATGCGGTGCAGGCGCAGGTCGCGGAAGCCGAACGCGAGGATCAGCCGGATCAGGTCGGTGCCGATGCCCCGGCCCCAGTGGTCGGGGCGGAGCCCGAGGCCGATCTCCGCGCTGTGCGGGTGGTCGGCCTCGATGTGCAGCCTGGCGACGCCGAAGGCCTCGCGGCCGTCAAGGTCGGTCACCGCCAGTACGTAGAGACGCCGGGGCTCGGTCTCCGAGGACTTCATCGCCTCGATGATCGACTCTTCGACCTCCTCGCGGGTGCGGGGGTCGAACGGCAGGTGTTCGGTGGCAGTGGGGTCGCCGTACACCGCGTGCAGGGCGTCCACGTCCTCGATGGTGACCTCCCTCAATCGGAGTCTCCTGCCCGAGATCTCAACGTGGCGCATGCGCAGACGCTAACCTCTCGGGAGTTCCAGGACCAGAGATCAATCCAACAAGCGGACATACCATCATTTAATGATCTTATATGTACCGCTTCGCGCCTGCCCAGGCCTGGGGCGCCAGGTGATCTCGGCACCGCCCCGGGGCGTGGACGTCACCTCGACGGGACGACGACGTCGGAGTTTCCCGGAGCGTAGACGGTGATGCCCCCGGGGAGGGCCTTCAGCTTGTCGATCTCGACGCAGGCGCGGCACTTCCGATAGCTCTCCTGGAGCTTCTTGTTCGCCTGGGCCTTGCCGGTGGCCAGCGCGATCGACGCCTTCGCGTCCGCCTCGGCCTGCCTGATCTTCGTTTCGGCCTCGACGTCGGCCTGCGACGCCTTCGCCTTGGCCTCGGCGATCCCCGCCTGGGCGACCTGGGCGCTGTTCACCGCGGTCTGGATCTCGGGCGGCAGCGTCACCCGGACCAGGGTGAACCGCAACCCGGTGAAGAAACGGCCGCCGAGCAGCTGTTCCAGATCGCGCTCCAGGAGCCGGTTGATGCCGTCCTGGGCCCGGGTGATGGAGGCGTTGCTGTCGACGCCGGCCGGATCGGCCCTGGTGGTCGAGGGCTGTACCAGCGCGCAGGAGGAGAGCAGGTCGGCGCAGTCGGCGGCGCCGATCTGGGTGCGCAGGGCGTTGTAGACCACCGGTCGCACGGACTGGATGAAGAACGCGTTCCAGCCCTCGTCCCCGTCCCAGGCGTAGCGGGACTCGCCGTCCTGTCCCAGGTAGGTGCGGGTGCCGTACCTGTCGTCGAAGCGCTTGAGCATCTCGGTGTCGAGGTTGAGTGTGAAGTAGAGCGTGCCCTCGATGCCGAGGTTCACCCCGTCGGCACTCGGCACGGTCACCTCGTCCACGCCGCTGCTGCTGGCTCGCTTGGCGTCGGTGGTGATGGTGTAGATCCGCTGCTGGGCGGGATAGGAGTGCAGCGACGACCACAGGCCGACCCAGGTGAGCCCTGAGCCGGGCGGGATGACCTGGCGGATCCCGGTGTCGTCCAGCGGGCCGCCGTCCCTGACGACGGCCACCTGGCCGGGGTCGGTGCGCTTGAAACCGCCTCCGACGACGATCAGAACGGCCACTGCGGCGACCGCGAAAACCACGGCGATGATGCTCTTGCCAAGGCGCATGCCGGTCCTTTCCGGGGGACGGGCACCGGAGGGCGGTGGCGGGGGATGGCCGTCCCCGGCCACCGACCCACCCGGCTTCCCTGCGTGGTGGGTTCTGATGGGTTTGACGGACCGGTGAGCCGGTGAGTTCGGTGATTTGTGGAAGAGCTTCGGGCGATGCGCCCGTTGCCGGCCGACCTCAGCCCGGCCTTCCACGTGATGAGAACCCGCGCGCCTTCCACGAGCCCCTCGTGGCCTGCGACCCGGAGTCGATCGGGCTCGCCGAGGACGGTCGTACCGAGGCCGAGCGGGTCCTGGGGAGCTGTCTGGACGACGCGGAGGAGGTGCTGGTACGGGCGTATATCCGCGGACGGTAATCACGGAGTAATGCGGCAGAATGGGCGAATGATTCCCTCGAATCTGCATGTGCTCGTGGTCACCGGTCCCGGCCTGGTCGCGGACCTTCGCCTGCTCACCGAGGTGGCCGACCGTGAGTTCGCGGCCCTCGGGGTCGGCGGGACGGTGTCGATGACCTCGGACCTGCCAGGCTTCCGGGCGGCGCTGGAGTCGCCCGGCGCCCTGGTCGTCGTGCCGGGTCCGGATCCGGGGGCCCGCGGCCTGTTCGCCGAGTATCCCGAGGCGGTCTGGCTCGACCTGACGAAGTCCGAGGCCCCGCTCTCCGGGGCGGCGGACGGCGCGTCGGGTACCCACCTGCACGGGCGGGGAGTCTGGGGGCTGACCTGGGCGATCAGGCACGCCGTACACCGGCTGCGCCGACCGGCGCACCGGGTCGGCTACGGTGATCACCCCGAGCAGTGGGCGGAGATACGGCCGCCGTACGGGACCCCGGGGCAGGCGCCCTCGCCCGAGGCCGACGGACGGACACCCGTCGCGGTGCTGCTACACGGTGGTTTCTGGCGCTCGGTCTGGGGCGCGGATCTGATGGACGCGCTCGCCATCGACCTCGCCGAGCGCGGGTTCGCCGCCTGGAACCTCGAATACCGCCGCCCCGACCTGCACGGCTGGGACGCGACCACCGCGGACGTCGCCCGGGGCATCGCCCTCGCGGCACAGGGCGCCCGCGGCCCGCTGGTGGTGATCGGTCACTCCGCGGGCGGGCAGCTCGCCCTCCGCGCCGCCGCCGACGACCGGCGGATCACCCTGGCGGTCTCCCTGGCGGGGGTGCTCGACCTGGCCGAGGGGGATCGCAGGCACATGAGCTCCGGCGCGGTCGCCGCGGCGCTCGGCGGATCCGCCGCCGAGGTGCCCGAGACCTACCTGCGGTCGGGGCCGCTGGAACGGCTCCCGCTGGGAGTGCCCCAGCTCGTCGTGCAGGGGAGTGGGGACGACCTGGACCTGGTCGACTTCAGCCGTCGCTACGCGCGAGCCGCTCAGGAGTCAGGCGATCAGGTGATATATCTCGAAATGTCGGGTGATCATTTCGACGTCATCGATCCCGCGTCACCGATCTGGCGGGCCACCGCGGGGGCGATCGCCGAGCACGGCAAGGTCACCTGACGCGACGGTGGGTCTCAGCCGGACGACAGGGGGCGCCAGGGGACGGGGCTGGACAGCACCATCATGCTCGACGGGTGGCCGTACGGGGCGAGCCGGTCGATCATCTCCTCGAATGTCGTCATCGAGGAGGTGACGACCCGCAGCAGGCAGCAGGCGTCACCGGTCACCCGGTGCACCTCAAGGATCTCCGGCCAGGCCAGTGCCTGCTCGTCGCGGAGCACGCAGCGGGGGCCGTAACACGACATCCTGATCAGGGCGGCCACCCCGCGCCCGGCCCGTGACGCATCGACCCTGGCGTGGTAGCCCGTGATCACCCCGGTCTCCTCCAGCCGCCGTACCCGCTCCGCCACCGCCGGGGCGGACAGGTGCACCCGCCGGGAGAGCTCGCTGTAGGACAGTCGCGCGTCCTGCTGCAACTCGGCCAGCAGTGCCCAGTCCATCGCGTCCACGATCACGCTCCGTCATGCCGTAAGTTGATCTGCCGGATGCCTTCCGTTCCGAAGGCGCAACCCAATAATCACCTTTCTCGCATTATTTTCGTACAGACCGATACGGAGCACCATGGGGGTGTACAGGCGTAGGAGGAGCGATGACCGCTATCAAGCAGCTCACGGAGCAGGACCGTAAGGCACGCGCGGAGGCCAACGACGGTCTGCCGACGCTGGGCTTCGAAGCCGGCACGCCCTACGACGAATACGTGGGCACCGCCGCCCTTCATGATCTTCAGCACACCGTCACCGACGCCCCGGAGGAACTGGCGTTCCTGGTCACCACGCAGGTGATGGAGCTCTACTTCGGGCTGCTCCGCTCGGAGTGGCGTCTGGCCCAGCGGCAGCTCGACGAGGACGACGTCAACGCCGCGACGTGGACGATCAGGCGCACGGTACGGCACTTCGAGGCGCTCAACGCCGCCTGGGCCGCGCTGAGCTGGCTGACCCCGGCGCAGTTCAACACCTTCCGTGACGCGCTCGGCGAGGGATCGGGTTTCCAGTCCGCGCTCTACCGCCATGTGGAGTTCCTGCTCGGCAACAAGTCCGAGGCGCTGATCAGGCCGCACCGCCGCAACCCCGAGGCGCACCGGGAACTGGTGGAGGCGCTGCACCGGCCGAGCCTCTACGACTCGGTACTCGCCATGCTCGCCCGCGCGGGCCACCCGATCCCGGCCTCGGTGCTCGAACGCGACCTCGCCGCGGAGTACGAGCCGAGCGCCGAGGTCGAGGCGGTCTGGGTCGAGGTCTACGCCGGGCCGCTCGCCCCGCTGGCCGAGACGCTGACCGACCTGGCCGAGCAGTTCTCCGACTGGCGCTACCGGCACCTGATGGCGGTGCGCCGCTCGATGGGGGCCAAGCCCGGTTCCGGCGGATCCAGCGGCCTGAGCTGGCTGGAGCGGAGCATGCGGCGGGAGGTCTTCCCCGAACTCTGGACGGCCCGCACCCTGATGTGAGCGCGCCCGACCGGGGCCTGCGAGTCCCCGGAGGCTACTCGATCTCGCCCGGTGCGGCGCCGTCAGCCGGTCTGGCAGACCGGGCACCAGAAGAGGTTGCGCCCGGCGAGCACCTGCGTGCGCACCTCGGTGCCGCAGAGGAAACAGGGCATGCCGGAACGCCGGTAGACGTAGACCTCGCCGCCGTGGTCGTCGACGCGGGGCGGACGGCCCATCGCCTCCGGAGTGTGCTCGGGCCTGACCGTGTCGATGCGGCCCACCCGGACACCGTCGGTCATCAGGAGCACCAGATCCGCCCAGATCGCCTCCCACTGCTCGCGGGTGAGGTCGCGGCCGGGCCGTGACGGGTCGACGCCCTGCCGGAACAGTGCCTCGGCCCGGTAGATGTTCCCCACGCCCGCGACGACCGACTGGTCCATCAGCAGGACCCCCACGGAGGTGCGGCTGCGGCCGATCCGCCGCCAGGCCGACTCGGGATCGGCGTCCGCGCGCAGCGGGTCGGGCCCGAGTCTGGCGTGCAGCGCGGCCTTTCCCGCCGGGTCGAGCAGTTCGCAGGTGTTGGGGCCGCGCAGGTCCGCGTACTCGCCGGTGTTGCTCAGGCGTAGCCGCACCATCCCGGTCGGCGCGGGCACGGGGACGGGGCCGAAGGCGTACTTGCCGTAGATGCCCAGGTGGACGTGGAGCCACCGCTCGTCGTCGAAGCCGAGCAGCAGGTGCTTGCCGTGGGCGTCGGCCTCGGTGAGCACCCGCCCGTCGATCCGTAGCGCCCCGGCGGCGAACCGCCCCTGGGGGCTTTCCGCGCGGACCTCACGGCCGCCGAAGGCCCGCCGGTGCTCTCCGGCCAGTCGATGAATGGTGTGTCCTTCAGGCATTCCACAGAGCGTAATTCATGGCGACCACTGCCACCCCCGTGTGGTTTCCGCTCCTGCTGATCTTTAATGCGTGAAGTTACGGTGGTTTGAGGAGCAGGCCGGTCTCGGCCAGGCAGCCGTCAATCAGATGCGGACGGTACTGGATCTTCTTCAGGCCGTGTTTGATGACGCGGATCAGGTGGTCGAGGTTGCATACCGCGAGGTTGGCCAGCACACCCCGATTCAGCAGAGACCAGATGCCTTCGGCCGGATTGAGATCGGGGGCATACGACGGCAGCCGGACAATGGTGAGCCAGTCGCTGTTTGCCTGGATGAACCGCTGCATCTCGGCGCAGATATGCCGGTTCAGGTTGTCCCGGATCACCACGATCGGAGCATCGAGTTGCCGGTGCGCGGTAATCCATCCAGGTGAAGCTCGCCACCTCACCGGCGCGCCGCTGGTAGCGGTGCAGCCGGTAGATCAGACGGGATCGGTGCCCGGACCGGTAACAGACCATCCCCGCGATCGAGACCCGGCCGCCCGCCCTGCCCGAGACCAAGGCCACCGGCGTGATACCGCGCCGCCCCCAGGTACGAGCTCTGGGCGGCCTCAGCGTACGGCCGCATTCGTCTTCGAAGCAGACCCGGCCACCCAGGTCCGCCGCGGTTTTCCCACCGCCGGCCACACCTGCTCCTTCCAGACCGTGATCGCCTGCGCATCGCGCTCGATCGCCCGGCGTACCGGCACCTGGCACGACCAGCCGTGCCGCCGCAGCAGCTTCCACACCCCCGCCAAGGAGTACGAGAGGTGAAACATCCGCCCGATCACCGTCTTGACCCGCGCGAGCGTCCAGCGCTGATCAAGCCATCCGTGCGCGGCCGGGCCCCGGTTCAGTGCGACCTCCAGCCGGGCGAACTGCGCCTCGCTCAGCCACGACACCGAGGCCGGCCCCTTGGAAGCCGGCGCTTTACCACCGCCTGTGGCCCAGGCCCGGTGCCATCGGTTCGCCGACATCCGCGTGACCCGCAACTCCTTGGCCACCTGCGCATCGGTGTATCCCTGCGCGAACAGCTCCGCCGCGCGCAGCCGTACCTGTTCTCGCTTGGTCCGTTGTGCGGCGGTCAACCCGCCACCTTGCGCATACCGCATAACCAGGACATACCCGCACGGCCCCATGACGCCCTCAGGCTGTCGAACTCCGCGAGTTAAAGATCAGCAGCGAAACAACGATCTCTACGGTTCGAGGGTATTGCCAACGACCATCAACGGAACCGCGCCGCTGCCGGTCAGTACCTGGAGCCATGTGGCGCTCACTTACGATGGCGCCGTCCTGCGCTTGTTCGTCAACGGCCAGCAAGCAAACCAGAGCGCGCTCACCGGCAGCCTCTACAGTGACGACAGCCCGCTGCGGATCGGCGGCAACGATGCCTGGGACGAGTTCTTCAACGGCCTGATCGACGAGGTACGCGTCTACAATCGCGCCCAGAGCGCGACCGAGATCCAGACCGACATGAACACCCCCGTTGGCTCCACCACCCCAGGACCCACCCCCACGCCCACCCCCACACCGACTCCCACGCCTGACCCCACCCCCACCCCGGTGCCGGGACTGGTGGCCGCCTACGGCATGGAAGAAGGCACGGGCACGACCGTCGGAGACTCCTCGGGGCAGAACAACACCGGAGCGGCCACCGACACCACCTGGACGACCGGCAAACATGGTACGGCGCTGTCGTTCAACGGCTCCTCCAGCTGGGTGACCGTCCCGCACGCCGAGTCACTACGCCTGACGGACGCACTGACTCTCTCGGCATGGGTACGGCCGGCGGCAAACAACAACTGGCGCACCGTGTTGATGAAGGAGCTCGCCGAAGGCGGCAGCTATGGTCTGTACTCTTCCGACGGTTCGGTTCCACTGGGCTGGTTGCAACTGGCCGACAGCGGCGGGACGGTGGCAGGAGAAAGCCCGCTGCCACTGAACCAGTGGAGCCACCTGGCAGTCACCTACAACGGCAGCACGGCCACCATGTACGTCAACGGCACTCTGCTCAACCAGGAAGCGATCATCGGCGACCTCATCGACGACGGCGGTGTATTACGACTCGGCGGCAACAATGCCTGGAGTGAATTCTTCAGTGGCCTGATCGACGAGGTACGCGTCTACAACCGCGCCCAGACGCCGACCGAGATCCAGGCAGACATGAATACCCCTGTCGGCGCCGCCGTAACTGGCGTGGCGGCTCAACAGCGGCACATGGACGCCGCTACGGACGCTGCTCCCTCGATCAGCAAATCGACAGTGGGCGACGCCCGCACGATGAACGGTGTCAGCGTCACCTCGACCCTCACCCCCCGCCTGACCACCTGGTTGCCCGCTAGGCGCGACGGCGAGGCGAAGGTGGAAGTGGAGGTCGCCAGCAAGCCCACCAAGTCCGTCAAGGGGGACAAGGTAACCACGGACAAGCGGCTGATCTGGTCGGGCGAGGTCACCGCCAAGTCCGACGATAACCAGGTATCTCTGCAAGTCCCCAAGGGCAAGTTGCGGGACGGCGAGAAGGTGAGATGGCGCGTCCGTATTACCTCTGGCGGCGTTAATGGTGCTTGGTCCATATGGCAAAACCTTGAAGTAGCCATCTCCTCCCAGGCCTTGAGGGCTACCAAGGCCGACGCGAGTGCAATGACCACCGAGCCTCCGGAATTCAGCTTTAACCATCTCACTCTGGAAAATTGTGAAAGTGATCTGCTGCCAGATGGCCGTCGGCTGTGGAACGATGTACCGCTGGCTTTCTCGTGGTGCTACACCCGCTGGTTCGGTGTTACCTTGTACGTAAACCTCTGGGTCGACGGGGTGAAAACAAAATCTGTGGCCGGTTGGGTACAGTACCGCGCGTCAACAGTTATCAACACCCGTATCGGTCGAAAGAATAGCGATGTAGCGTGGGATGACGCTACCCGCAATAGCCGCGACATCGACGTATGGACGAAGATCAACAATCTTCGGTATACGGGAACCACTTCGGGCGTATACATCCGCACATATGTCAAGCTTGCTGGTGATCCTGCGATGGCCCAGTGCATGCCAAACTCTCCGACTTCCAGAAAGTCCTCGCTGGCAGAGTGGGATAGCAATAAGTATGCGAAGTTCACAATTCGCTCTTACAAGGGCGATGAGGGGCCAGACTATGTAGGGACATGCACTATCAGTCCTTTCGTTGAACTCGTGACTCAGGTCGACGATGAGGACTTCGACATGTTCAATGATCCGCAACAGATTAGCTGCGATACGGCATCCGACAACCCCAGTCATGTTGGTGGCTGCGTCTTTGAGAAGACCAGCAAGATCATGGTCTACGACACGACCAGCGCAAAGCACGCACCAGTCGCACAGCATATTAAGGAGGCCTTTTATAACCCCAGCATCACCAAGCCTCTGATGATAAATAAGATAGTGCCGGGAAACTTCAGCGCAAGTCGCACTAGCGATCAGGGTAAACCTCTCCACAGAACCATCGACGAGGACCTGCGCGACGTCACCGAGGACCGCAAAGACGACGTTTGCGCAACTCTTCCCGTCATCGTGGATCATGATTGTGATGAGTACCCCTTCAATTCTACTTATGAAGGTGGCGGCCGCGTATGGCGAACAGGGGCACTTACGGACAACTTTTCTGTCAAACGTGTAGACTTACACAAGAACAGGTCGGCGGGGGGCTCTCTAAACTGGTTCTTCTGGCGTTACAGAATTCTCGACAATGACCCGTTCTGGCTTGTGATCAGCACCAACGGCCAGTTCTAGTAGCGTTATCTTGGCGGGAAGGGGGTCACCCCTTCCCGTCATCCTATTTTGCAACATAGTGGAAAGATTGGATTTTCGGATGACATTTAATGTTGCCAGCCTTGACTCCGCCTGCTTTACTGCGATAAAAGGTCATGATATCGACTCGGTCTGTCGAATCCTCGGAGCAAAAAGAGCCTCCGAGTCCAGTGACTCCTCGCCTCTTGGATGGGATGATCCACATGATGATGCAGTGATTTCTGAATGGGGGGATGGCATCCTCGTTTCTGAGCCCAGCTACGGAATTCGGGGTGCCCAGCCCGAGGCATTGGCTGCCCTTGCAGTCGCCGGAAGCTCAGTGCTGACCGCCTGCTGGCATGACAGAAGCCTCAGCCCAGCCTGGTTGGGCTGGCATAACCTGCTCGCACTCGCCGCCGAGGGCCGCCTACTGTCCGCTCTTAAACCGTCGGGTAATCTCCAGCAGAGGATTGGATGGGACACGTCCGCCCTCGACCCCTACCTTGCCGGATCACGCTTCGACAACGAAAGGATTCCTGTCCGTAGCCATGCAGGCCAAAAACGCGGACGCGGTGCTGGTGGTTCCATCAATGTCGCCCATTGGAAGTACGCCTGTATCTCAGCCTTGGAAAGATTCGTCCAAGCCGAGCTTCACGAGGGCCTAGTATGGTCGCCCCTCCCAAAGCATAGCTTCGTCCTTAGTGGTCCTCTGGCAACGCCAGCAGTAGCGCTGCCAGAATTTCTCGGTTCAATCAGCAAAACTGATCCATAGATTTTGTTGCATGAGCTGCCATGGCGACAATACTGGCTTCTTCATCTCACGCAATGGCAGCCAAGCCACCATCTAGCCCGACATCCACGGCCCCGGCATGTTGAAGATGTACTCGCTCGTGGGTGATTTGAGTTCATAGGTCGAACAGGGTGAGCAGGCGGCGAGCGTCGTTTCGGTAGTGTCGCCGGGCGTAGGCCATGTTGACGTGTCCGACGTGGCGGAATGCGCCGGTGGCGAGATTTCTGCAGGTCGCCATCACCTGGGGTAGCGCACCGGTACGGATCCGGCCGGCATCTTCGCCGAAAGTGACGTCTCGCACGTAATGCGCACGGGTTTCCACTCCCCAGTGCCCGCGGACGTAGGTGCCCAGATGGGCGGGTCCGGCCAGGTGAGCGGGCAGGTTCGTGATGGCGTAGGCCACCTGTTTACTACCGCCCGAGCCGCGCAGATCGGCGACGTGCCGCACGATCCGCATGACCTGGACCGCGCCGGGGAAGTCGACGCCGTCTGCGGGGGCGGTACGAATGGTGCGGCGTTCGCTGCGGCCGTGACCTCGGTCTGTCTCGGTGTGCCCGGTACCGGCCCGCTCGTGCTCGGCGTCGGTCCCATCAGCCAGTGCGGCCATCGCCGTGGCCAGAAGCGCGGGCTGATTGTGCTTCAAAATCAGGACATAGTACGCGCCGAGGTCCTCGGCCAGGTGTCGGGCGGTCTCGCGGACGGTATGCAGCGCGTCGGCGGTCAAGACCGTGCCTGCCAGATCCACTTCGGCTATCAGTGGCTTGAGTTCGGGCACCTCGCTGGTCTCGGTGTCGATGGCCCGCTGAGCGAGCGTCGTGTGGCGGGTGTGGCAGAACAGCGACAGCAGTTGGGGGCGGCGGCCGTCAGGGCGGCGGGCTCCGCGGATGGCCTTGCCATCGGCCGCAGCCGCGGGCAGCAACCCCGCCATGGCGGGATGTTCCCGGTCACGCTGACGGACCCGGCGGGCTTCGCGCTCGTTCGACCATGCCCGCTCGGCCCGCTCAGCCCGCTCGGCCCGCTCGGCGGTGTCCGGCCGAGCCGTACCGGGGGTATCGGGGCGGCCGGGTGCTTTGGCTGGGCGGGGTGCCTGCCCGGCCAGATAAGCGCACACCTCGCGATCCAGTTGGTCACCATCGATCTCGCCCAGGACCCGGCGGAAGGTCCGCTCGCTGGGCGGCACATGCAGTCCGGTGAACGGATCACGCCACACCTCCAATTCGGCCAGTACTTCCTGCAGGCAGGCGTCGAAGGCCCAGTGCCAGACCGCGATGATCGAGTCTCCGCCGACCACGGCCACCCCGCACGCGGCCAGCGCCAGGATCGAGGCCAGCGGATGCCGGACGTTTCGGGTGGACCGGTGGTCGGAAATCCGGCGGAAGCGGGCCAGCAGCCCTTCGCGGGTCACCCGATCGGGCACCGATCCCGTTGTGTTGCCACTCTCGATCGGGCTGATCAGCGATGATAGGGCCACGGGCACGGCTTCCTCCCGGATCGGCTGGTGTGAGAACCTCGATCTTCGGGAGTCGTGCCCGTTTCCATGTCCAAATTGGATCAGTTATCACCAGCGTCGGAGGCACAGCCGTTCGCACGCAAGGAATCAAACCCGGTCAAAACTTCAAGATGCCGGGGCCGTGGCCCGACATCCATAGACGATTAAGCTGACCGCTGCTGATCTTTAATGCGTGAAGTTACGGTGGTTTGAGGAGCAGGCCGGTCTCGGCCAGGCAGCCGTCAATCAGATGCGGACGGTACTGGATCTTCTTCAGGCCGTGTTTGATGACGCGGATCAGGTGGTCGAGGTTGCATACCGCGAGGTTGGCCAGCACACCCCGATTCAGCAGAGACCAGATGCCTTCGGCCGGATTGAGATCGGGGGCATACGACGGCAGCCGGACAATGGTGAGCCAGTCGCTGTTTGCCTGGATGAACCGCTGCATCTCGGCGCAGATATGCCGGTTCAGGTTGTCCCGGATCACCACGATCGGAGCATCGAGTTGCCGGTGCGCGGTAATCCATCCAGGTGAAGCTCGCCACCTCACCGGCGCGCCGCTGGTAGCGGTGCAGCCGGTAGATCATACGGGATCGGTGCCCGGACCGGTAACAGACCATCCCCGCGATCGAGACCCGGCCGCCCGCCCTGCCCGAGACCAAGGCCACCGGCGTGATACCGCGCCGCCCCCAGGTACGAGCTCTGGGCGGCCTCAGCGTACGGCCGCATTCGTCTTCGAAGCAGACCCGGCCACCCAGGTCCGCCGCGGTTTTCCCACCGCCGGCCACACCTGCTCCTTCCAGACCGTGATCGCCTGCGCATCGCGCTCGATCGCCCGGCGTACCGGCACCTGGCACGACCAGCCGTGCCGCCGCAGCAGCTTCCACACCCCCGCCAAGGAGTACGAGAGGTGAAACATCCGCCCGATCACCGTCTTGACCCGCGCGAGCGTCCAGCGCTGATCAAGCCATCCGTGCGCGGCCGGGCCCCGGTTCAGTGCGACCTCCAGCCGGGCGAACTGCGCCTCGCTCAGCCACGACACCGAGGCCGGCCCCTTGGAAGCCGGCGCTTTACCACCGCCCGTGGCCCAGGCCCGGTGCCATCGGTTCGCCGACATCCGCGTGACCCGCAACTCCTTGGCCACCTGCGCATCGGTGTATCCCTGCGCGAACAGCTCCGCCGCGCGCAGCCGTACCTGTTCTCGCTTGGTCCGTTGTGCGGCGGTCAACCCGCCACCTTGCGCATACCGCATAACCAGGACATACCCGCACGGCCCCATGACGCCCTCAGGCTGTCGAACTCCGCGAGTTAAAGATCAGTGAACGTATGCCGGGAAGATCATCGCCTGTCTCGCCGGCCGCTGTGACAGGCCGATGTCCCGCCCCCTGGCGGGCCAGGTCGGGACGTGTTCCGACGATGCGATCACCGAGAGCTTCTTCGCCTCACCCGAGTGATCTTGACCATCCCGCCGTGGCACGTTGATCCTTTTGTCGTGACCTGGTGGCCGTGGGACCGCTCCTGCAGAGATCATGGCCACCGGCATGCGCCGATACCTCCATACGCGGCAGTTCCTCTGCCGATCCCAGAAAAGGACCCCTCCCGCCGATGACCGTCATGAAAGACCCGGCTGCCGCGACCTGCCCGATCCGCCACCCACTCGACCTGGGCCCCGACGGGGTCAACCGGCCCGGCCTGTACCTCAACGAGCTCTACCACGAGATCCGGGAGGCCTACGGGGTGGTCCCGGTCGTCCGCGCCAACGGCACCGACGCCAAGCTCGTCACCCGCTACGAAGACGTCAAGGCGGCACTGCGCGATCCGCTCCTCTCCCGGGAGAAGGCCCTGCCCTTCGACGACGTCTCCGGCCTGGAGGGCACCATCCTCGGCCTGGACGGCGCCGCGCACGCGGCCGTGCGCGGGCTGGTCAAGGACCACTTCACGCCTCGGGCCATCGAGGCCCGCCGTACCGAGATCGAGCGCTGTGCCGCCGCCCAGCTGCAGGTGATGATCGGCCGCGGTGCGCCCGCCGACCTGCTGGCCGACTTCGCGCTGCCGTTCGCCCTGGAGCTGATCTGCGACCTGCTGGGCCTGCCCGAGGCCGACCGCGCCGACTTCCACCGCTGGAGTGAGGCGTTCCTGTCCCACAGCAACCTGTCGCAGGAGGAGGCCGAGGCCTCGCTGTTCGCGATGTACGGCTACCTGGCGGGCCTGCTGCAGCAGCGCCGCGGCGCGCCTGCCGGCGACCTGCTGTCGCAGATCGCCGTCAACGGCGCGCACCTGCCCGAGCACCAGCTGGTCATGCTGCCGATCGCGCTCATCGTCGGTGGCTGGGAGACCTCCGCCAGCAGTATCGGCACATTCACCCAGGTCCTGCTCACCCACCCCTACGGCGGGTACGACAGCGCCTACCGCTACCTCGTCGACCACCCCGACGACCTCGTCGGCGCGATCACCGAGCTCGAGCGGATGTTCTCCACCACCGCGGCCGACGCCATGCCGCGCTACGTCACCGCCGACACCACCCTGCCCAGCGGCACGCACCTGTCGGAGGGAGAGCTCGTCATCTCCTCCGTCAACGCCGCCAACTACGACCCGCGCGCGTTCGCCGACCCGCACACGATGAACTTCGCGCGTTTCGCGCGTGCCGCCACCGACACCGACATCGAGCGGCACCTGTCGTTCGGCTACGGCATTCACCACTGCATCGGCCGTCACCTCGGCCACGGGGAGGTCGTCGCCGCGATCGGGCTGCTACTGCGCGAGCTGCCCACGCTACGCCTGACGGTGGCCACCGAGGACATCCCCCGAAAGATCGGCCACGCCGTCGGAGGGCCGACCCACCTGCCGGTGGCCTGGAGCTGACAGCTCGACCGACGGTCAGGGCGGCGTGGTCACCGGCTCGGGGCGGTGCTCGCGCCGTCGCCCGAGCAGGGCGTGGGCCGAGGCGGCGAGGGCTGCCCCGGCCGCGTAGGCCACCAGGTCGGCCGCGCCGAACGTGCTGCCGAGCACCAGCCTGGCCACCACGCTCACCTCTGAGAGCGCGGCCGGGACGGGTGTCAGCTGGGCGAGCTCGACCGCCCAGCTGAACGCCAGCGCGCCGAGTGCGGCCCGCGCCGGCGTGATCCGGGGCCACACCAGCACGATCAGCGCGTACACCAGCACGGTGTAGAGGGCGTCGCCCGCGTACTTGCCGAACCAGCCGCCGGTGACCGCGCGGACGGTCAGCCCGGCGGCGACGGTCAGGGCCGCGGCGAGCGCGGCGAGCAGACGGGTGCGGAGGGCGGGCGGCATCCACCCACGATAGCGATCACGCTCCCCGGCCGCGCCGCCGGACACCGTCCGGAGGGAGCGGGGCTCAGGGCAGCCGCCACACCGCGGGCAGGCCCTTGCCCGCGCCGTCCTCGGAGTAGTCGTGCGTGACCTCCAGCAGTTCGGCCATCCGGGCCTGCCAGGTGATGTTCACCGGCAGACCGGCCAGCGACGAGAGCAGCGCCTCGTAGTCGTCGCACTCGATCACGTGGAACAGGTCCTGGCCGCTGCGCCAGATCGTCCACTCGTGCGCGCCGCCCCGCTTGATGGCCTCGACCAGCTCGGCGGGCACCTCCCGGTGCGCCTGGTCGTACTCGGACTCCCTGCCAGGCTTGACCCGGGTGTGCAGCGCGACGCGCATCTCGTACCTCCATGAAGTTGTAGACCGTTATAGCAGTGGTCCGATGTGTGGAGGCCGGGAGGGGTGGCGCGCCCGTTGACGCCCCTCCGGTGCGAACTTAAACTCATCGCATAGTGAATTTACTGCGGCGAACGGCCGTACCGCGGGCGGCCCCCTCGCCGCCGTCGCCGGCCGGTCGTGACAGGGGAGTGTGACACTGTGCGCAGGAGACCCGCGGCCCTCGGAAGCACGATCTTCTTCGCGCTGGCACCGGGCACCGTGGCCGGGTTCGTGCCCTGGTGGATCACCCGGTGGGAGACGGCGGACTCGATGCCGGCGGTGCCGTCCTGGGTCACGGTCTCGCTACGTCTCGTCGGCGCGTCACTCGTCGTCGCCGGGGCCGTGGTGCTGGTCAGGGCGTTCGTCCGGTTCGTCGTGGAGGGGCTGGGCACTCCCGCCCCGATCGCCCCGCCCGAACGCCTGGTCATCGGAGGTCTGTATGGATACGTCAGGAATCCGATGTACGTGGCCGTCCTCGCGGCGATCGGCGGGCAGGCGCTGCTCCTGGGCCGCCCCGTCCTGCTGCCGTACGGCGCCGTCACGGCCGCGGCCGTCGTCGCGTTCGTCCACTGGTACGAGGAGCCGAGTCTGCGCCGCAGGTTCGGCGCCGACTACGAGAGGTACCGCGCGGCCGTGCCCGGCTGGTGGCCCCGTACGCGCGCCTACCGTCCCTGATCCCCGGTCAGGTGGGAGGCGGAGCCGCCGTCACGGACGGGGCAGCCACCCTCTGGTGGCCGCGAGGTAGCCGGCCTGGAAACGGCTGCGGGCCTCAAGCCGCTCCATCAGGTCGGCGGTGACCCGGCGCAGGGTGCGGACCGAGACGTCGAGCCTGCGGGCCACCGCCTCGTCGGTGAGTCCCGCGGAGAGCAGGCGGAGCACCTCGCGCTCCTGGTGACTGAGGCCCTTCTCGTCGCGTCTGCGCTCCTCGCCGAGGGGGGTGGCGGCACCCCAGGTCTGCTCGAACAGCGCGACCAGGGCGGTGACGACGCCCGCGCCGCGGAGCAGGACCGCGCCGACGCTGCTGTCCTCGGGGTCCGTCGGCAGCAGGGCCACCCGGCGGTCGAAGACGAGCATGCGGAGCGGAAGGCCGGGAGTGGTGCGCACCTGGCCGCCGCGCTCGGTGAGCCAGGCCGCGTACGCGCTGGTCGGCTGGTCGTTGCGGATGCTGTCGGTGTAGACGACGCGGATCGCCGTCCCCCGGTCGAGCAGCGCCTCGTCCAGGGGACGGCTCGCCGCGATGTTGTCCGGTGTCTGGGCGCTCTTCGGCTCGAACCCGAGCAACTCCTGCCGGCACTCGGCGACCTGCTCCTCGATCCTGGCGCGGATCGTGTCGATGCCGACGAGTGACTCGGAGTCCTCGCCGGAGCGGGCCGGATTCTGGTCGGCGTAGGCCGCGATCATCTGGGCGACGGCCATCCGGCTCCGCTCGATCTCCTGCTGCTTGGCCAGCAGCGCGGCCTCCTCGCGGGCCAGCAGCGCGGCCAGCCCCACCTCCGGCCGGACCAGGCGCAGCACGTCCGGCTCCTCCCAGGAGGGGCGCAGCAGCGACAGCTTGGCCAGTTCGTCCAGCGTGTCGCGGATCTGGTGGACCGGCCAGCCCAGCTCAAGGCTCAGCTCCACCACGCCGTAGGAGGGATTCTCCAGGATGGTTCGGTAGACGGTTTCCTCGGCGGACCCGATGCCAAGCAGCATGAGCACGACCCCTCCACGGTTCGAGCATGACCAAGACCCGATCTGCGGGCAGGACCCACGATGGTCTCAGCCTGAAACTAGCCAGACGCAGTGACGACGGGGTTATGCGCTCGCCTCCGGGCACGCCGGGGGTGGCGGATCCGGTCCCGGGCCGGTCCGCGGCACGCTGGCATGACCCTGCCACGTTAGGGACCTGCCAGCGGAAACACCTGGTCTATTCGCCGCGTGCCGACCACTGTCGATTCATGTATCTCATCAACGTGCGCCTACGCGCCCCCGAGATCGAAGGCCGCCTGGCCCCACCCGGCGGCCGGATGTCCGCGCGCGAGATCCGGCGTCTGCTCCTGGTGCTGGCGGAGCCCGAGGAGGGGCTTGAGCACGTCTACGGCGAGGAACGCGCCGGCGGTGTGGACCTCGGCCTCTTCATTCGCAGACCCAACCTCGACGCCGCCGAGAGCGCGGCGGCCCGACTCTGCGGGCGCTGTCTCGACGGCGTGCCCGAACTCGCGGGCTGGTCGCTGCTGGGCTGCGGCACCGACCTCGTCCTCGCCCTCGCCCGCTTCGAGACCTCCGGTGGCCAGGTCTGTCAGCGTCCTGCCATTGCAGCGCGCTGACAGCCCCGAGGCCTTCCGGAATACCCGGATATCCACCAAGAATCGAAGTGTCAGAACAAAACGGGAAATGTCCGGTGAAAGTAATCCGGAAGATCACCCGGGGAACAGCAAAAGGGCGCCGATGATTACCGGCCGAAAGGAAGAAAGAACGATGAATGCCGCGATCCGTCCAGCCGCCCTCGTAATCGGCGTCCTCTCGCTCACCGCCATCCTCACGACCGCCGTGGCGGCCGCGGCCGCGACCGGAGAGAAGGCCGGTGGCCCCGCGGCGACCACGGCCCTCATCCTGGCCGGCGGAGCCGGCTGGCAGTGAGCCGACCAGGAGAAACCCATTCGTAACGGGCACAATGCCCGAGAAGTCGTCCGGGAGGCGACCACCGTGAAGCACCAGGAAGTCGAGTTACTCGCTCTCGGCGCAGGGCCGTCCAACCTCGCCCTCGCCGTGGCTCTCGAAGAGCTCGCTCCGGAACTGGCAACCAGAACGCTGATCATAGAACAGCACGAGAACGTGGCCTGGCATCGGGGAATGCTGCTGCCTTGGACGCAGAGTCAGGTCTCCTTCCTCAAGGACCTGGTCACCCTGAGGAACCCGCAGAGCAGATTCTCCTTTGTGAATCATCTGCACTCGGTGGGAAGGCTCACTGAATTCGTCAACCTGGGTAGTTTCACCCCGTACAGAATGGAGATCTCGAATTATCTGCTCTGGGTCGCGGAGTCGCTCGCCCAGGTGCGCATCGAGTACGGCCGGCGTTGCGTGGCGGTCGAGCCGGTCCTGTCCGGTGACGGCCAGGTCGAGCGCTGGATCGCCCGGCTCGCCGACGGCTCGACCATCGGCTGCCGAACCCTGGTGGTCGGCGCGGGCCGCGACGCGCACATCCCCGAGGTGTTCGAGACGCTCCCTCGCGAGCGGATCATCCACAGCACCGAGTTCAGCCAGAAGGTCGCCGGACTCGACCACGCCGCCCCGCACCGGGTCGCGGTCATCGGCGGCGCGCAGAGCGCGGCCGAGATGCTGTGGGCCACCCACCAGAGCATGCCCAACGCCGAGTGCACGATGATCATGCGCTCCATCGGCCTCAACGGCTACGAGAGCAGCAAGTTCACCAACGAGCTCTTCTACGCCTCCTTCGTCGACGAGTTCTACGAGTCGCGCCCCGAGGCCCGCCGCCAGCTGCTCAGCGAGATGCACCGGACCAACTACGCGGGCCTCTCCCCGGGCATGCTCGAAAACCTCTACCGGCAGATCTACCTGGATCGCCTCACCGGGCAGGAGAGGATCCAGATGATCACGATGGCCGAGATCTCCCAGGCCAGGATCGAGGGCGACGAGATCGTCCTCACCCTCAAGGACAGGAAGAGCGGCCGTCACGACGAGCTGCCCTGCGACGTCCTGCTGCTCGGCACCGGCTTCGACCGCCGGATGCCCTCGCTGATCCGTGACCTGGCCGCCAGGGCCGGCCTCGGCGAGATCGGTGTCGACCGTGCCTACAAGCTGGCCCTGCCCGCCGGGTCGAGCGCCGCCTGTTACCTGCAGGGCGTCAACGAGGACACGCACGGCATCGCCGACTCCCTGCTCAGCACGCTGGCCAACCGGGCCGAAGAGATCGTCGGCGACATCCAGGAGAGCCGGGCCACCGCCGAGCTCCTGTCCCCGTTCGCCCTCCCGGTCGCCTCCTGATCCCCCAGCCCCCCTGAAACCCACCGAGGAGAATCCCCGTGGACCTCCGTTCCTATGACCCTGCCCACCTGCGCCCGGACAACGGCCTGCTCGCCAAGAGACTGCTGCCCTGGGAGACGCTGAACGCCCCGTTCGAGGGGGCCTGGTGCGTCATCGCGCCCGGTACCGCCTCGACCCGGCACGCCCACCACGAGTACGAGATCTTCATCGCGGTCTCCGGCGAGGCGGTCCTGGAGAGCGAGGGCGAGCGCGCCCGCTTCGCCGCCGGGGACGTCGCCTACTTCCCGCCCGGCACCGACCACCAGGTGGTCAACGACGGCAGCGCCGACTTCGAGATGTACGGCATCTGGTGGGACCACGACATGACCCGCACGTTCGAGACCCGGCACCTGGAGGAGAAATGACGGGGACGATCGTCATCGCCGCCACCCCGACGCCGAACGGCGACCTGCACGTCGGCCACATGGCCGGCCCCTACATCGCCGGTGACGTCTACGCCCGCTACCTGCGGGCCGACGGCCGCCCCGTCAACTACAACACCTGCACCGACGACAGCCAGTCCTACATGATCTCGACCGCCCGCAAGCACGGCACCACGCCCGCCGAGCTGTGCGCGACCTCCACCGCGGCCATCCAGCGGTCGGTCGAGGCGATGGGCATCTCGCTGGCCCCGCTGCCGCCCGTCGACGACACCTACCGGCAGACCGTGCTCGACTTCGGCCCTGCACCGCCAGGGCCGCTTCGAACTCCGTACCGTGCGCATGCCGTACGCGGAGAACGCCGGAACCCACCTGTTCGACGGGCTGGTCAAGGGCGAGTGCCCGGCCTGCCTGACCGAGAGCTGCGGCGGGTCGTGCGAGGGCTGCGGCCACCCCAACCACTTCGACGACCTCGGCGACCCGCGCTCGGTCCTGGACCCCGACGACCCGGTGACCTCGCGCGAGGTCACCGTCCTAGTCCTGCCCATCGAGAACTACCGGGAGGAGCTCACCGCCTACTACGCCGCCCGGACCAGCACCTGGCGTGGGCACAGCAGGCAGCTCATCCGCGAGATCCTGGCCCGGCCGCTCCCGGAGATCCCGATCACGGTGCCGTCACCGGGGTGGGGCATCGACGCCCCGTTCGCCGAGACCCCCGGACAGATCCTCTACCCGTGGGTCGAGGCGATGCCCGCCTCGATCTACAGCACCTGGAAGGCGGCCGGCGGGCCCGAGGGCCCCGTCGACAGCGCCTGGCGTGCCGAGAGCGGCAACCAGCTGGTCTACTTCCACGGCTTCGACAACGTCTACTTCTGGGGCATGGTCGACCTGGTCATGCTGCTGGCCCACGGCGACCGCTACATCACCCCGGACGCCAACGTCTGCAACGAGTTCTACGAGCTGGAGAACGAGAAGTTCTCCACCAGCCGTAACCACCTGATCCGCGGCGCCGACCTGGTCGCCGAGGTGCCGCGCGACCTCGTCCGGTTCTACCTCGCGCTCACCTGCCCCGAGGACCAGCGGGCCAACTTCACCAGGGAGGGACTCGACAAGGTCGCCGGCAGGCGGCTGCGCGAGCCGTGGAACGCGCTCGCCGACCGCCTCGACACCCTCGTCACCGACCCGGGGGAGGAGTTCAAGGTCACCGCCGCCGGCCGGCGCCGGGCCGCGGTGATCGTCGAGAGGTTCAGGCTCTGCTACGACCTCACCTCCTTCAGCCTGACCAGGGCGGCGGACGGCATCGTCACCCAGCTCGGCAGGCTGCTGACCGCCGAGCGTGACGAGACCGGCGACCTGCTGATGGAGGTACGCGCCTTCCTGGCCTGCGCCGCGCCCATCCTGATCGACGTCGCGGCCGAGGCCGAGGCGGCCGGCGTCGAGCTCACCCTCGACACCTCCGCCGAGACGATCGACGCCTTCTCACTACCGCGACTGCCCG
This sequence comes from Streptosporangium amethystogenes subsp. fukuiense, assembly GCF_042665875.1. NCBI lineage: Bacteria > Bacillati > Actinomycetota > Actinomycetes > Streptosporangiales > Streptosporangiaceae > Streptosporangium > Streptosporangium amethystogenes. The sequence goes on from NZ_JBHTEE010000001.1 coordinate 1,001,409, forward strand.
GGAGTCCCCGATGAAACTCCTCGCCATCGAAGCCAGACAGAACGCCACCTACTACCAGTCCCGCTACCAGCAGGTTCAGGACTTCGGTGCCGAGCTCTATGTGCTCAACGGCATCGGCACCCCGGACTTCTGGCCGAAGGACCGCTACCGCGTCGTGGGTTCCCAGCGCATCGACGACCTCATCACCGAGGCCAAGAACTGGCACGAGCAGGAGCGCTTCGACGGGATCATCACCTTCTCCGAGTCGGCCGTGACCACGGTCGCGGCGGTCGCGGAGGCGCTCGGCCTGCCGGGCGTGGGCGTCGAGGCGGCCAGGACCAGCCGTAACAAGCTGCTGATGCGCGAGGCGCACCGCAGGTACGACGCCCCGCATCCGGACTTCCGCTTCGTCACCGACCTGCGGGAGGCGCTCGGGGCCGCGGACGACTTCGGCTACCCGGTCATCCTCAAACCCACGCTGGGCGCCGCGAGCAACTTCGTGTTCAAGGTCGACGACCGCGAGGAGATGACGGAGCTGTTCCCGCAGGCCCTTGAGGGCATCGAGGGGATGTCGTGGTTCGAGATGGAGGCGCACGGCCTCGACCTCGGCCCGCACGGCCTGCTGATCGAGTCGTTCCTGGACGGCGAGGAGTTCCTCATCGAGGCCGTGGCCTGGGACGACGAGGTCTACCTCGGCTCCATCGTGGACCGGATCACCGTCGAGGGCGGCACCTTCGACGACGACGTGCACCACGCGCCGACCTCGCTCACCACCGAGCAGGTGGCCGCGGTCCACCGGGTGGTCAGGGCCGGCGCGCACGCCCAGGGGCTGCGGCGCAGCGTGCTGCACGCCGAGGTCCGCTTCCACCGGGGCGAGCCGTACCTGCTGGAGATCGCGATCCGGCCCGGCGGCGGGGGGCTGGATCTCATCGCCGGGATCACCGCCACGCACAACCCGATCCGCGCGGTCATGGACGTGGCGCGCGGCGCCACGCCGAGGGTGCGCCACTACCGGCCGACCGGCGTCCACGTCACCGCGATGTGCCTGCTCTGCGACGCCGGCCGGATCGCCTCGATCGAGGTGCCGGCCGAGGTCGCCGAGTCCGACCGGGTCTTCTTCCTCAAGGTCACCGCCAGGCCCGGGGACGTCATCCGGCGCCCGCCGGAGGGCAACAGCATCCTCGGTTTCCTCGGCACCACCGGCACATCCCTGGAGGACGCGAGGGAGACGATGCTCGACTACGCATCCAAGATCAACGTCACTTTCGTCCAGGAAGGAGAGCTGACATGACACAGCTGGCCGCAGAGGCGTCGCAGCGGACCCGGCGTGTGGCGCGCACCCGCCGCTACCTGATGTGCCCGCCCACCCACTTCGATGTCGTCTACTCCATCAACCCCTGGATGAACCCGGACAAGCCGGTCGACGGCGCGCTGGCCAGGCTCCAGTGGGACGGTCTGCTCCGCGCCTTCTTGGCGCTGGGCCACCAGGTGGAGTTCATCGAACCGCTGCCCGGCTACCCCGACATGGTGTTCGCCGCCAACGGCGCGACGGTCATCAACGGGAAGGTGTTGTCGGCCCGCTTCCGGTACGAGGAGCGGGCCGCGGAGGGCCCCGCCTACCTGGAGTGGTTCCGTGCCAGGGGCTACGAGACCCGCGAGGCGGTCCACGTCAACGAGGGCGAGGGCGACTACCTGCACGCCGGCAGGTACCTGCTGGCAGGCACCGGGTTCCGCACCGACATCCGTTCGCACCGCGAGGCGGAGCGGTTCTTCGGGATGCCTGTGGCGGGGCTGCGCCTGGTGGACCCGCACTTCTACCACCTCGACACCGCGCTGGCCGTGCTCGACCACGACCAGATCATGTACTACCCGGGAGCCTTCTCCAAGGAGAGCCAGGGCGTGCTGCGCGTCCTGTACCCCGACGCGATCATCGCCACCGAGGCCGACGCCGAGGTGTTCGGGCTGAACGCCGTCTCCGACGGCCGCCACGTCCTGATGCCGCCCTCGGCCACCCACCTGATGGACGAGCTGCGCGAGCGCGGCTACGAGCCCATCGGTGTCGAGCTCTCCGAGCTGCTGAAGTCCGGTGGCAGCGCCAAGTGCTGCACCCTCGAACTCAGGGCGGGCCGATCATGATCGACTACGACGGGCGCCGCTTCACCACTGGCGGCGTCCCTCCCACCGAGAGGCACCCGATCGCCCTGTACCGCCAGGACGGGGACCTGCTGTGGGGCGAGTTCTCCGGCGGGCACGCCCGCAGGGGGACCCTCACCGGGCTCTGCGCCCCCGACGGCACCCTCGACTTCGCCTACACCATGGTCCTCGACAACGGCGCCGTCGTGTCGGGCCACTGCCGCAGCACCCCCGAACTGCTCCCCGACGGCCGCGTGCTGCTCCACGAGACGTGGGAGCGCTACGGCGCCCACGCCGACAGCGGTGTGTCCCTGCTTGAGGAGATCGACCCCAACACGTTCACGCTGCCCCACCAGAGGACTGAGAGCTGACCATGACCCTGAACACCATCGCCCGCCCGAACGTGGAGAAGCCCGTCAAGGGCGGCACCGTGACCTGGGCCTGCGCGCCGGGATTCCCCCCGTCCATCATCTTCCCCTTCACCCCGCCCGAGCGCTTCGGCACCCGTAACCTGCTCGAGTTCCAGATCCTGATGTACCGGCCGCTCTACTTCTTCGGCACGCACGGCACCCCCGAGGTCGACTACGACCTCAGCATCGGCGAGCCGCCGCAGTGGAGTGAGGACGGACTGACCGTCACCGTCACCGTCAAGCCCTGGAAGTGGTCCAACGGCGAGACGATCTGCGCGGACAACGTGCTGTTCTGGGTGAACATGATGGCGGTCAAGGGCGAGCGCTACGGCGAGTACGTCCCGGGCTGCTTCCCCGACAACCTGGTCTCCTACGGCAAGCTCGCCGAGGACAAGGTCTACTTCACCTTCGACAAGGTCTACTCCAAGCGCTGGGTGCTGATGAACCAGCTCAGCACCATCACCCCGATGCCCAAGGCGTGGGACCGCACCGCGGAAGGGCCTTCCGACGCCTCCTACAGCCTGGAGAACGTGGCCGCGGTCTACGACTTCCTGATGGGGGAGAACGGCGGCGTCATCGAGGAGGACAACTCCGACCGGGTGCACTGGGCGACGAGCCCGGTGTGGAGCGTGGTCAGCGGTCCGTGGCGGCTGAAGAGCTACACCATGGAGGGCGTCGTCACCTTCGTCCCCAACGAGCACTACTCGGGACCGAACAAGGCGCACCTGGACGAGTTCCGGCAGATCCCCTTCATGTCCGACGGGGAGGAGTACCAGAAACTGCTCGAAGGGCCGGGCGGACCCGACGGCATCCAGGTCGGCTACCTGCCGCTGAGCTTCAGCGCCGAGCCGACGGACGACCCCACCAAGGGCGGCCCCAACCCGCTGGGCGACAACTACACGCTGGTCCCGCAGGCGGCCTTCTGCATCCGCTACATCCCGCTCAACTACAACAACCCGACGGTCGCCGGCAAGATGCTCGCCCAGACCTACATCAGGCAGGCGATGCAGCACGCCCTCGACCAGGACCGGGCGGCCCGCGACATCTACCACGGCTACGCCTACCGGCAGGACGGGCCGGTGCCCCGCTACCCGGTGAGCGACCTGGTCTCGCCCACCCTGCAGGGCGCGCCGATCCTGCCCTTCGACCCCGACCGGGCCCGCGAGCTGCTGGAGGCCAACGGCTGGGACACCAGCGTGACGCCCGCCGTCTGCGTCAACCCCGGAGAGGGGCCAGGCCAGGCCGGGGCGGGCATCCCCGGCGGTACCAAGCTCAGCTTCTCCCTCAGGTACGCCGAGGGCCGGCCCGCGCTCACCCGGTTGATGGAGCAGTTCCGCGACGACGCCGTCAAGGCCGGCATCGAGCTGCGCCTGCAGGAGGTCTACGGCTCGGTCCTGGTGGCCGAGGACGCCCCCTGTGTCGCCGGGCCCGACAGCCCCTGCCTGTGGGAGCTGAGCACCTGGGGCGGCGGCTGGGTGTACCACTACCCGAGCGGCGAGATCCTGTTCCGGACCGACGCCGGCGGCAACTTCGGCCACTACACCGACCCCAAGGCCGACGAGCTCATCGACCGCACCCTGACCAGCGACGACCCGGCCGCGCTCTACGAGTACCAGGACTACATCGCCGAGCAGGTCCCCGTCATCTTCATCCCGAACTTCTCGCTGCGGTTGTTCGAGGTGGCCAACAACCTCCGGGGCTTCGAGCCGATCAACCCCTTTGGGATGATCAGCCCGGAGAACTGGTACTACGTCGAGAACGGCGAATGACCCCATGGTGATCGCCGCGGCGCCCGTCGCCGTCATCCCCGCGCAGAACCTCATGGTTCTCCTGCTGCAACTCGGACTCCTGCTCGGCCTGGCCACCGTCCTGGGCCGCCTGGCCGTCAGGTTCGGGCTGCCCGCCCTGCTCGGCGAGCTCAGCGCCGGCATCCTGATCGGGCCCTCGCTGCTCGCCAACGTCGCCCCCGACCTGTCCGCCTGGCTGCTCCCCACCGACCCGGCCAGATTCCACATGATCGACGCCGTCGGACAGCTCGGTGTCCTGCTGCTGGTGGGCCTGACCGGCATGCACCTCGACCTCGGCTTCATCCGCCGCCAGGGCAGGACCGCCGCCTGGATCAGCGGCATGGGACTGATCATCCCGCTGCTCCTCGGCGTCGGGATCGGCTTCCTGGCCCCCGCCGAGATGATCGCCGAGGGCGTCGACCACACGGTCTTCGCGCTCTTCCTCGGCGTCGCGCTCTGCGTCAGCGCCATCCCCGTCATCGCCAAGGTGCTGATGGAGATGCGCCTGCTCCACCGCGACATCGGCCAGCTCATCCTGAGCAGCGCGGTCGTCGACGACGTGGTCGGCTGGCTGCTGCTCTCGGTGGTCTCCGCGCTCGCCACCGCCGGGGCGCGCACCGGGCAGGCCGCGCTGACCGCGATCGCGCTGCTCGCCGCGCTCGTCCTGGTGGCCGTCCTGCTCGGCCGCCGGGTGGTCGCCAGGGTGCTGCGCGCCGCCGACCGAGGCGGGAGCGCCACCACCATCGCCGCGGTGACGATCATGATCCTGCTCTCGGCCGCGGCCACCCAGGCGATGGGATTCGAGGCCATCCTCGGCGCCTTCGTCTGCGGCGCGCTCGTCGGCTCCTCACCCGACCTGAAGGTCGCCAGGCTGGCCCCCCTGCAGACGCTCGTCGCCGCGGTGCTGGCACCGATCTTCTTCGCCACGGCGGGCCTGCGGATGGACCTGACCGAGCTGGCCAAGCCGCCCGTGCTGGTGGCGGGGATCGTGGTGCTGACCGTCGCCATCGCCGCCAAGTTCGCCGGCGCCTACCTCGGGGCGCGTATCGCCAGGCGCACCAAGTGGGAGGCCCTGGCCCTCGGCGCGGGTCTCAACTCCCGGGGCGTGATCGAAGTGATCATCGCGATGGTCGGCCTCCGCCTGGGTGTGCTCACCACCGCGTCCTACACGGTCATCGTCCTGGTCGCGGTCGTGACCTCGATGATGGCGCCGCCCCTGCTCCGCTACGCGGCCTCCCGGATCGCCCCCACCGAGGACGAGTCCGTCCGCGAGGAGTTCTTCGACACCCTGCAGGGCTCCGACCGGGAGCTCGTGACCACCGCCAAGGAGGCGTGAGATGACCACCGACACCAGGCCGCTGATCCTGGTGGTCGCGACGGGAATGCGGCACTACCGCGAGTATCTGCTGCGCTCCATCGCCACCGAATACCGCATCCACCTCCTGGTGACCGCCGAACCCGGCTGGGAGCAGGAGTACGTCACCGGCTGGACCGTGGTCGCCGACACCACCGACGGCCCCGCGATGGCAGGCGTCGCACTGGAGCTGGCCGCCCGCGAACCCGTGCACGGGGTGCTCTGCTGGGACGAGGCCAGGATCCTGGCCGCCTCGTACGTCTCCGAGGCCCTCGGCCTGCCCGGCGGTGACCCCGAGATGGTGCGCCGCTGCCGCGACAAGCACCGCACCCGCGTCGCGCTCGACGCGCTCGGCGTGCCGCAGCCCAGGTCGCTGGCCGTCGCCACGCTGGAGGAGGCCCTGCGGGCCGCGGAGGAGGTCGGCTATCCGGCCATCCTCAAACCGCGCGGCCTCGGCGGCAGCCTGGGCGTCATCAGGGTCGAGGATCCCACGGAGCTGGCGGAGCGGTTCGCCTTCGTCAGCGAGCTGACGGTCCCCGACGGGGCGACGTACGAGATCCCCGTCCTGGTCGAGGAGTTCGCCGACGGCCCCGAGGTCAGCGTGGACGCCGTCGTCCAGGGCGGCGTGGTGACCCCGCTCTTCCTCGGCAGGAAGGTCCTGGGCTACGAGCCGTACTGCGAGGAGGTGGGTCACTTCGTCGACGCCCAGGACGCGCTCCTGCAGGACGCGGAGTTCTGCCGCGTCCTGCAGGACACGCACACCGCTCTCGGGTTCACCGACGGGTTCACCCACACCGAGATCAAGCTCTCCTCCAGGGGACTGCGCGTCATCGAGGTGAACGCACGCCTGGGCGGGGACATGATCCCCTACCTCGGGCTGCTCACCACCGGGATCAACCCCGGCCTGGCCGCCGCCGCGGTGGCCTGCGGCCGTACCCCCGCGCTCGCCCCCGAGCGCAAGCTCGTGGGCGGGGTGCGTTTCTTCTACGTCGCCGAGGACGACACCACGATCGAGTCGATCGAGTTCGACGAGGCCGGCCTGCCCCCGGAGATCGACAGGGCGGTCGTGGTGGTCGCCCCCGGGGCGACCGTCTCGCCACCGCCCAAGGGCACCCTGTGGGGGCGTATCGCCTACGCCACCGCGCTGTCAGAGACCGTCGACGAGTGCCGGGCGGCGTTGGACGCCGCCGAGGCCGTCCTGAAGGTGAGGTCAACCGCGTGACCGCCGTTGTCGAGAACGAGAAGAACATGCCTCCAGGCCCTCCGGACAAGCCGGACGACGGGGTGTTCGTCACCCTGCGGGAGACCCCGCGCGCCGTCAAGGCGCTGCTCTTCGGCGGCTTCATCAGCAGGCTCGCCGCGTTCATTCAGATCTATCTGGTGCTCTTCCTGACCGACCGGGGCTTCTCCGCCACCCAGGCGGGGCTCGCGCTGGGCGTGTACGGAGCCGGCGCGGTGGTGGGCTCGTTCGTCGGCGGATCGCTCTCCGACCGTCTCGGCGCCCGGACGGTCACGCTGATCAGCATGGGCGGCTCAGCGGCCCTGATCGTGTCCATCCTCTACGCCCCGACCTACACGCTGCTGCTCGCCGCGGTCTTCATGGTCAGCACGGTCGGCCAGTTCTACCGGCCGGCGGCCCAGACCATGTTGACCGAGCTGACGCCGAGGCACCGGGTCGTGATGATCACGGCGATGTACCGGCTCGGCCTGAACCTCGGCATGACCGCCGCCCCGCTGATCGGCGCCGCGCTGCTCTCCGTCTCCTACAACGCGCTCTTCTGGGGAGAGGCCGCCGCGGCACTGATCTTCGGCGTCACCGTGATGTTCGCGCTGCCCAGGCGCGGGGCACACGCCGCGTACGTCGCGAAGCAGCAGGAGGCGGTGGCGGAGAAGGCGGAGGAGGCGACGCAGGGCCGCTCCGGCTACCTCGCGGTGTTCGCCGACTGGCGCTACAGCGTCTACCTGCTCGCGATGCTGCTCACCTCCATCGTCTACTGCCAGTACACGGCCACCCTTCCGCTGGACATCTCCGCCGCCGGGATCAGCCTGTGGTGGTACGGCGCGGCCGTCTCGCTGAACGGTTTCATCGTCATCACCTGCGAGCTGGCGATGACGAAGGTCGTGCAGAAGTGGCCGATCCGGCTGACCGCGCTGCTCGGCCTCGGCCTGGTCTCGGTCGGTTACGCGATCTACGCGATATCCCCGCTGCCGATCTGGTTCATGATCGGCACCCTGGTCTGGACGCTCTCGGAGATCATCGGTGGGCCCACCACGTTCGCCTATCCCGCGCTGGCCGGCCCCGAGCGGCTCCGCGGCCGCTACATCGGCGCCATGCAGAGCGTCTTCGGGCTCGGCACCGCGATCGGGCCGGTGATCGGAACCCTGGTGTGGTTCCAGGTCGGACGCTCGGTGTGGCTGTGGGCGGCCCTGGTCTCCGCGATCGCGACCGTGGCGGGCCTGATCGGCATGCGTGACCCGCACAAGGCCGAAGAGTCGCGGCCTGCGACCGCCTCGGCGACATGAACGGAGGAGTGAGATGCTCAGAATCGCCGTTGTGGGCGGTGGGATCGCGGGGGCCATGCTGGCCTGGCGGCTGTGCGAGGTCATCAGGGGCAGCGCCGTCCACCTGTACACCGGAGAGCCGCACAGGCGGGCCGACGCCAGCTCCGCCTCGGGCGGCCTGACCAGGGCGTTCGAACCGGACGCCGCGCTCTGCCTGGAGGCCGCCGACAGCCTGGCCGAGCTCCAGTCGAGTCCGGAGCTGCGCCAGTGGGCCTCCTACCGGGAGACCGGCTCGGTGTACCTGCTCCCCGGCCTGGGGCCGGGCACCGAAGGCCTGGTGGAACTGGTGCGCAGTCGGCTGCCCGGCTCGATCTCCCTGATCGGCGGCGAGGAGCTCAGCAGCCGCGGCACGTTCCGCGAGCTGCCCGAGGGAAGCGTGGCCGTCGTCGAGAAACGCGCGGGTTACCTCTCCCCGAACGCCTTCCGCGACCGGCTCCTGGTCGAGCTCGCCCGGTCGGGCGCGTTCGTCACCGACGGGCAGGTCGACGGGATCACGGCGGAGGCCGAGGTCCGCCCCGCCGAGGGCAGCCCGGCCAGGTTCGACGCCGTCGTGGTGGCGGCGGGGGCCTGGACCCAGGACCTGCTCGCCCGCACCGGCCTGTCGGACGCGGGACTGCGCACCAAGGTGATCCAGTACGTGCTCGGGCCCGCGGCCGGGAGGAATCCCGGCGCGTTCGTCGACGACACGTCCGGCCTGTACGGCAGGACGTACGCGGAGGGAAGGATCCTGCTCGGGCTGCCCACCGACAGATGGGACATCACCCCTGGAACCGTGCCGATCGACCCCGCCCTCACCAGCAGGATCCTGGATGTCGCCGAGTCCAGGATCGGGTACCGCCCGCCAGGCGGTGAGGTCAGGGCCGTCACCGCGGTCGAGTGCTACCACCCCACGGGCGGGCTGTCGCTGCGCCCCCTGGCGAAGGGCGTCTACACCTTCACCGGGGGCAGCGGCGGCGCGGGCAAGACGGTGCTCGCCGCGAGCCGCACGGCCGCGCGAAGCCTGGTCAGGTCACTGCGCTGACCGGCGGGAGGAGGGCCTGGCCGGGGCGCGGTGAACGTCACCGCGGCACCCGGTCAGGTCGTCGCGGTGAACACCAGATAGCAGTAGTCGTCCAGCATCTTCGCCAGCGGCCGGCCCGGCCGGCCCAGCCGCACCGCCAGCGCCTCCTCGTCGAGACCGGCCTCCGCGAGGAGGCGCCGCGCCCACCGGCGGCCCAGCCGCAGGTGGGCGCGGTAGGCGTCGGCGCCGCGGGCACCGTGCAGGGCGTCGGCGATGGCGGCGTCCCAGGGCATCAGCGCTCGCGGGCGCAGGGCGTGCAGCATCTTGGTCGCCGCGGTCGGCCCCAGCGAGCGGGGTCTGGATCCGGGGGCCGCCCGCATCGCCGCGAGGTCCGCGTAGCACTCGCCCACCGCGTCGATCTCGGCGTCGCCCAGCTGGGCGAGTGCGACGTCCCGGCCGGGAAGGCGATCCCGCCAGCGCTCCCACCAGGCGCCGGTTTCCGCGCAGAAGACGTCCGGCTCGCCCTCGCGCGGGTAGCGCAGCCGGCACCCCCAGGCGTTCAACCAGGTCAGCAGTGCCCGGCGATGGGCCGCGAGCGCCGGGTCGACCCACGGCCCGGTCGCCAGCAGCAGTCGTTCCCAGGACCGCTCGGCCGCGGTGTAGCCGGCGAACTCGCCGACCGCCGCGCGCAGGCGCTCCAGGTCGGGCCCCCCGTCCGTGCCGGAGCCTCCCGGGCCGGAGGCGGCGGAACGCGATCCCATCTCCCACGATGGAGTCGTCATGGTCACCGGCCGGTCAGCGGCGGCCGGCTCCGGCCCCGCATCAGCGCGGCCAGCAGCCGTTCGGTGCGCTCGTTCGGCTCCACCCCGAGGTCGGTGCGGAGCCGGTGACGGCACACCTCGTACCAGCTCAGGACGCGGCCAAGCTCGTCGAGCTCGCCGTGCATCATCATCAGGGTCTGGTAGGTGGCCTCGTGGTGGGGGTCGACGTCGAGGGTCCGGCGGCACCAGTGCATCGCGGCCGGCCAGTCCTCTCGCTCCAGCGACTCGCTGCGCAGCGCGGACAGCGCGCGCAGGGCGGTCCCGCGCATCCACTGCCGCTGCTCGTTGATCCAGCCGCCGGTCTCGCCGGTGAGGAAGTCACCGATGTAGAGGTCGGCGGTGCGCTGGAACCAGGCGATCGCGGTGTCGTGGTCCTTGGCGACCCAGGCGTCCCGGCCCCGGTCGAAGGCGCGCTGGAACTCCTCGATGTCCACCCACGCGCTGTTCGTCCGCAGCAGGTAGCCGTGGTTCTGGTGGAGCAGGGTGAAGCCGTCCCGGTCCTCGAACTCGTTGAGCACCCGGCGTACGCCGTGCACGGCCACCTTGAGCGAGCTGGAGTGGTGGTCCGCTCTCTCCGGCCACAGCACCTCGTGCAGCCGGTCCCGGTGGACGAACCGGTCACGGTTGACCAGCAGGTACTGGAACAGGGCCCGGGCCTTGCCGGCGCGCCAGTGTGACACGGCCTGCCCGTCGACCTCCAGACGGAAGTTGCTCAGGCAGCGGGCGACGACCGAGGGCGTGCCCTCGTCGGCTCCGGAGTTGTGGGGGCCAGGTACCGCCAATTGTTGAACAGGCATGTTCGCTTCCCTCAGGAGAACGGACTCCGCCGCTCGCGGAGTCAACCGCGGACGCCGAAATACGTCGTGTACGAGTGCGGTGCCAGCACGACCTGGATGTGATAGGGCATGCACTCGTCGTGCATTCTGAACATCACCGTGACCTCCGGGTAGGAGGTGGTCATGCCAAGCCCGGCGAAATAGTGGTCGGTGGCGAGGACGAGACGATAGAGCCCGCGCTCCATGAATTCGTCCATCCATTCTTTTACGTTTCCCTCGATGTCGGTCTCTCCCTCGGAGACCTGTTGCCAGTCCGCGCCCACGGCTCGCTCCAGGCGAGCTCGGACACCGGCCGCGGATCGGCCGTAGACGCCGTCAAGTGCCTGCGTGGCGATGCTCATGGTGAGGATACCCATCTTCTGGTCGGGGCCGCTTGACCTGTATCACGCGACCTCGGTCCCATCAGGTTCCACCGGAGCGTTATCCGTCCGCTTTCGGCCCGCTATCCATCGGCTACCGCTCCCTATCTTTTCCCGGCGAATGGGGCGGATGTCGGATCAGAAGAGATCGGATAAAGGCTGGATAGGGGGGCTGCCTACGTTTTGAAGCAGACAGGCGAACAGCAGCCAGGAAGACACGAACAAGAGGTGCAGAAAATGCGGAAATTCGCTAGCTCCAACGCTCTCCGGTCCATCATCGCCGCCACCGCCATCCTGGGATGCCTCGGCCTCACCGCCGTCCTCCCCGCAGTCGCCGCCGGCGGATCCCCGGAGACCGTGGTGCTCGCCAGCAACACCCCCTGGGGCTGAACCGCACCCCGCCCGGTGGTCGCCGGCGGCGGGATTCGCCGGAGCGGTCGGAGCCGTCCAAGGCCCGGCCGCTTCTTCGCGTCTCAAACCCACCCGTTAGTCGCAAGTCAGGCCAGACCTTAACAAAACCCCCTGGTTCTCCACTCAGCGACGTTGTATGATCCCGGGCAGACAGCGGTTCATGCACATAAAATCACCCGTCGTGATCACTGAGTTATATGTCTGAGGTTACGGTCGGCCGAAATTCGATATATTTTCCTGAGTTTAAGTTAATGGTCAGGTGCCTGACGTCTCTCTTACGCAAAACCATGCGGTGATTTCCTGGACAGGCCGCGACTCTGTAAGGAGATTCGGGTGGAGTATCGGATCCTCGGTCCTCTGGAAGTCGTGGCCGGTTCCCAGCGCCTGGATCTGGGAGCACCCCGGCAACAGGTGGTTCTCGGTTGCCTTCTGCTGGAGGCCAATCGCATGGTCACCATCGGGCGACTGACCGACGCGATCTACGGTGACGACCTTCCCAGCACGTCGCGCGCGCAGGTGCAGATCTGTATCTCCTCACTCCGGCGACTGTTCGCCGCCCACGGCAACCTCGACGTCATCGCGACCCATTCCCAGGGATACACCCTGCGGGTCACCGAGGGGCAGCTCGACTCCCAGAACTTCGAGAACCTGCTGAGCCAGGCCCGCCAGGCCCGTGAGAACCGCAACCCGGAGGAGGCGGTCAGACACTACCGGGACGCGCTCGCCCTCTGGCGGGGCCCCGCCCTCGACGGCCAGGAGAGCAGGCTCGTGCAGGCGGCGGTCAGCAGGCTGACCGAGCGCCGGATCAACGCCAACGAGGACTGCGTCGATCTGGAACTGGAACTCGGCAGGCACCACGAGCTGGTCGGCGAGCTCAGCGAGCTCGTCGAGGAACACCCGCTCAGGGAGCGGCTACGCGGCCAGTTGATGCTCGCTCTCTACCGCTCCGGGCGCCAGGCGGAGGCGCTGACGGTCTACCGCCGCGCCCGCCAGACGATGATCGACGAGTTGGGCATCGAGCCCAACGAGAGCCTGCAGCAACTCGAGTACGCGATCCTCACCTCCGACGAGAGCCTTGACCCGCCGGAGCGGCAGCAGCAACAACCGCAGCAGCTCCAGCGCCACGGCGAGGCGAACGAGGCGCCGGTCGCCCACCGGGCCGTACCCCGGCTGCTTCCCACCGACATCGCGGACTTCACCGGCCGGATCAAACTGGTCGAGGCCATCCGCAGCCAGCTCACCTTCGCCGCGGAGGACCGGCAGCGACTCGCCGTGCCCATCATCGCCGTGGTCGGCAAGCCGGGGATCGGCAAGTCCACGATCGCGGTGCACGTCTCGCACAGCGTCGCCGGCCGCTACGAGGACGGTCAGCTCTTCGCCGACCTGCACGGAGGGGAGTCGCGCCCGCTCGGCTCCGGGCAGGTGCTCGAACGCTTCCTGCGGGCGCTGGGCGTGCCGGGCGCCGCCATCCCCGACGGGGTGGACGAGCGGGCGGAGATGTACCGCGCGCTGCTCGCCGGACGCAGGATGCTGATCGTCCTGGACGACGCCAGGAGCGAGAGCCAGGTGCTGCCCCTGCTTCCCGGCAATCCCGAGGCCGCGGTGATAATCACCAGCAGGACCCGGCTGGCGGGCCTGCCCGGTGCCGCCCACCTCGACGTGGACCTCTTCGACTCGCGGCAGTCGGTCGACCTGCTCTCCCGTATCGCGGGTATCGAACGGGTGCAGGCCGAGCACGAGGCGGCGGCCCGGCTGGCGGACCTCTGCGGCCACCTCCCACTGGCGCTGCGCATCGCGGGCGCCAGGCTCGCGGCCCGGCCGCACTGGACGATCGACCAGCTGGTGGGCCGGCTCGAAGACGAGACCCGCAGGCTCGACGAGCTCAAACACGGGGACCTGGGCATCAGGGCGAGCATCTCCCTGACCTACGAAAGCGTCAGCGAGGACGCGCGGAGGCTGTTCAGGCGCCTGGCCATCCTGGAGTTCCGGCACTTCTCCGGCTGGGTCGCCGCCGCGCTGCTCGACAGCGACCCCTCCGACGCCCAGGACCTGCTCGACGACCTGGCCGACACCCAGCTGATCGAGGCGACGGACACCGGATACGGCGTGCACGGCCAGTACCGCTTCCACGACCTGATCCGCGTCTTCGCCCGCGAGCGCCTCGCCACCGAGGAGGCGGTCGCCGACCGCAAGGCCGCGCTGGAGAGGGTGCTCGGCGGGCTGCTCTTCCTGACCGGGGAGGCGCACCGCCGCGAGTACGGCGGCGACTACGTACAGGTGCACAGCGAAGCCCCGCGCTGGTCGCTGCCCGACCGGCTGGTCGAGAAGCTGGTCATGGCCCCCCTGCCCTGGTACGAGCGCGAGCGGCTGACACTGGTCGCGGGGATCCGCCAGGCGGCGCAGGCCGGGTTCGTCGAGCTCTGCTGGGATCTCGCGATCAGCGCCGTGACCCTGTTCGAGTCGAGGATCTACTTCGACGACTGGCGGGAGACCCACGAGGTCGCGCTGGCCGCCGCCCGGCGGGCCGGGGACCGCAGGGGGCAGGCGGCGATGCTCTACTCGATCGGCTCGCTCTACATCGCCGAGCAGCGGTTCGGAGACGCGCGCCGCGACTTCGAGGCGGCCGCGGAACTGTTCGAGGAGGCGGGCGACGACCTCGGCGTGGCCCTCGTCATCCGCAACATCGCCTTCCTGGACCGGATCAGCGGCCGGCTCGACGACGCCGTGGAACGCTACGAACGCGCACTGGCGATCTTCCGTAGGACCGATGACCAGGTCGCCTCCGCCTACGTGCTGCACAGTGTGGCCCAGATCAGACTGGACTGCGAGGACCTCGAAGCGGCCAAGCTACTGCTGAGCGAGGCGCTGGAACTCAGCAGGGTCGGCGGCAGCCGCCGCGTGGAGGCACAGGTCCTGCACCGGCTGGGCGAGACCTACCTCCGCTCGGGAGAGCTGCCGTCGGCGGCCGAGGTCTTCGAACAGACGCTCACCACGGTACGCAACATCGGGGACCCGACCGGAGAGGCGTACGCCCTGCACGGCCTGGGCATCGCGCGGCTGCGCCAGGGCGACTTCACCGAGGCCGACCTCACGCTCCAGCGCGCCCTGGAACTGGCGAGCACCATGGGAGAGAAACTGGCCGAGGCGCGGGTCGTGCTCGGCCTCGGTGAGCTGGCGCTGGCCACCGACCAGACCGAACAGGCCATCGGCCGCTTCCACCAGGCCCTCGGCCTGTTCCACAAGATCGACGCGCCGTTCCACGTGGTCCGCGTCCTGGTCATGCTCAGTGAGGCGTACTCGGCCGTCGGCGAGACCGAGGCGGCGCTGAGCGTCTCGGAGGAGGCACTCGAACTGGCCGACACGATGCCCCCCGCGATCGCCGCCCAGATCCGCACCCAGCTGGCGGATCCTCCCGCCGGCTGACCCCGGCCGTGCCCGGCGGGAGGCGGCGGAGACGGCGCGGCCACGCCCCTGGGCGGGGCGCGGACGTGTGGTGCGGCGGGTCGGTCACCGGCCCTGATCGAGTGGCCGTCGTCGCTGTGGGCGGTGCGGGCGCTCACCGGTGGCCCTCGTGTGATGCCGCCCGGCGACATCACACGAGGAGCGGGGCCGAAGATCAGCCGATCCGGCGCAGGGCGTCGGCCAGGCTGGACAGGCCGACCGGTCCGAGCTCCAGCGCGGCGGTGTGCCAGGCACGCAGGTCGAAGGCGTCGCCCTGGCGCAGCCTGGCCTCCTCGCGGGCCTGCACCCAGGCCCGCTCGCCCAGCTTGTAGGCGATGGCCTGGGCGGGCCAGCCGAAGTAGCGCACCACCTCGGCCTCGACCCGGTGCGGCTCGCAACGGCCCCGGTCGCGCAGCACCTCGCAGGCCTTCTCGAAGGTCCACTTCGAGCCGTCGGGGAGCGGCAGGTCCAGGTGGACGCCCAGGTCGATGACCACCCGGGCGGCACGCAGCGCCGACCAGTTGAGCATGCCCAGCCGGGTACCGGGGTCGGTGAACCAGCCCAGCTCGTCGGCCAGCCGCTCGGCGTACAGGCCCCAGCCCTCACCGTGGCCGTCCACCCAGGAGACCTTGGCGAACCTGGACAGGCGGTCCTCGGCCATCCGCATCGCGCCGAACTGCAGGTGATGGCCGGGAACGCCCTCGTGGAAGATCGTGGTCAGCTCGCTCCAGGTGGCGAAGCGCGTCCGCCCGCCGACCGGCCACAGCGTGCGGCCGGGCCGCGACAGGTCCTCGCTGGGCGAGTTGTAGGAGGCCGCGCCGGAGGTGGAGCTCACGTCGACCTCGGCCACGATCCGCCGCAGCGGCTCGGGGATGTCGAAGTGGGTGCCGTTCAGCTGCTCGATGGCCCAGTCGTGGCGTTCCTGCAGCCAGGCCTGGTACTCCTCCAGGGAGTCGACGGCCTGGGTCTCGTTGAGGATCTCGGTGGCCTCCTCGATGGTCGCGCCCGGCTTGATCCGCTCGACCTCGGCGGCCATCTCGGCCCCGATGCGCTCCAGCTCGGCCCAGCCCCACTCGTAGGCCTCGCGCAGGTCGATGTCGGAGCCCAGGCTGATCCTGGCCGCGACCGCGTAGCGCTCGGGGCCCACCGCGTCGGCCTCGTCAGCCCTCGGGGCGTACTCCTCGCGCAGGTAGCGCCCGGCGTCGGCGTACGCGGCGTGGGCCGCCGCCGCCGCGCTGAGCAGCTCCTCCTTGACCGGGCCCTCGCCGTAGGTGGCGACGAAGGCGTCGTGCGCCGGGGGAGTCCCGCCCGCGCCGGCGAACTGGTCGGCCTGGTCGGCCATGGCCAGCGCCTGCCTGCGAGCGCCCCGCAGGCCCGAGGCCAGGCCGACCTCCAGGCTCTCCCGCCATCCGGCGAGCATCGTGGGGATCGCCGCCAGGCGGGCGGCGACGTCGCGCCACTCGTCATCGTTGCCGTGCGGGAGGAGGACGACGCTGGAGCGCACCCGGTAGGGCAGCCCGTACGGCGCCGCCACCCAGCGGAGCGGCTCACCCATGTCGTGCCAGCCGAGCTCGGCCTCCAGCCGCTCCCGCAGGTGGGCGGCCGCCCGGACGTCCGACTCCCCGGTCGGGACCAGCTCGTCGAGACGCTTGAGGGTCGTACGGATCAGCTCGGCACGGGCAGAGCTCCCGGCGGGGCTGTGGTCGGTGGCGGCGACGAAGTCGGACACGATGCCCTCGGCACCTGCCGCGATCGGGTCGAGAGCCGCCCAGCGGGTGACGTACTCATCGCAAAGCGCAAAAATCGGAGTGCTCATGTCCGAAACGTAGGACCGCCCAACATCCATGCCTTATCGCTCCGCTATCGAACCTGGTGGCGGGCTTCAGTGACCTGGGCACGTCGGCGAATGTGGCGTACGGGTACCCGGGGGTGGGGCTCGGTCACGTCCGGGCTCGGTCACCACCGGAGGCGGCGGGGGCGGTCCCCGAACCCTCACCTGCTCTCGCTGCGCCTTTGACCTTCTATCCCGAACAGGCCGCACAGATGAGCGGCTCTGAAACCGCACCTGCCCTCGCTGTGTTTTCTGCCGTGCGCGACACCGGGCTTTTCAGCGGAGACCAGTCTCGTCGGCGGTGGGCACCCGCGGCCAGGGCGTCCCAATGATCTACAAGTCGTTCTCCAGTGTCGGCCTCTAACCTCATCCGCGGTCCTCCTGAGCCGGGAGCGGCTCGGCGCGGCGCAGGCTCCCGAACGGGACTGCGACGGCGGCCCTTGAAAGAGACGAGAAGGAGGCGGTGGTGGACATGAACACCATGCCGTTGGTGGGAATCCTGTTCGGAGCGGTGTTCGCCGGGATGGGCATCCGGGTGATGACCATCGGGCAGCGGCTGCGGCGGCACGGGGTGCGGGTGCCGGGCGTCGTCGTGGGGCTGCGCTGGTCCAGCAGCAACGGCAACGACAGCGGCGTGTACTACCCCACGCTGCAGTTCCAGACGATGCAGGGCTCGGTGGTGGAGACCGAGTCGGATCTGGGCTCCAACCCCTCGCCGGTCTATCCGGGCCAGCAGGTCATGGTGGCCTACGACCCCGAGCGACCCCAGCGCGCCCGTCTGGACGGGGTGGGCGGCAAAGGTGTGCTCCACGGCGTGCTGTTCCTGACCGTCGGGGCGGTCATCCTGGTGGTCTCCCTGGTCGCCGCGGTCAACTCCTGGTTGTGAGGACGGGGCCCGTCCCCCCGGCGGCCGGTTCCGCCGTCTGTCCTCCCGAAGGTGACTCATGAGGACTGTTCTATTACGGTTCCCGCAGTGGGTTCCTCTCGCCCGTCGCCCGAGTCCCCGAAGGAAGGCAGCATGGAAATCTGGATAAATCCCGACTGTTCCAAGTGTCGCTCCGCGCTGTCCGTCCTGGACGCGGAGAAGGCCGAGTACACGGTCCGGCGCTATCTGGAGGACCCGCCCGACGAGCGGGAAATCCGTGAGGTGCTGACCAGGCTCGGCCTCGAACCCTGGGACATCACCCGGACGGGCGAGAGCGCGGCCGTCGAGCTCGGCCTGGCCGACTGGCCCCGCACCCCCGAGAGCCGCGACCGCTGGATCCGGGCGCTGGCCGCCCATCCGATTCTGATCCAGCGCCCCATCATCACCGCCGACGACGGACCGGCCGTCGTCGCCCGAACCGAGGAGGCCGTCCGTTCGCTGCTTCCACCCCGGTAGGCGCCGGAGACATGGGCGAAGCCGGTTGAGGCTTCCTGCCCGGAGGTGTCAGCCGGTCAAGGTGCCTATCGCCGCGACGAGGTAGAGGCCGCCGGCCGAGGAGACCGCGAGGCCGGCGGCGGCCGGGGCCCAGGCCATCGCGGTGGAGGCCAGTGACCACCTGTGGGTTCCGCGGGCCAGCAGGGTGTAGCCCCGGATCGTCACGACGCCCACACCGGTCAGGGTGAGGGCCATCCCCACGCCGAAGGCGGCGACGAGCGCGACGGCGTCGAAGGCCCGGCCGGTGAGCAGCCCGCTCATCAGGACGACGAAGGCCGACGGCGAGGGCAGCAGCCCACCGGAGAGGGCCAGCGCGACGAGGCCCCGGCGCGACCAGGGATCCGGCCCGTCCTCAACCTGATGACCGTGACCGTGACCGTGGCCGTGACCGTGGCCGTGCTGCGCCCGGTGTCGGCGTCCCCGGAGGTGGCGGTAGGTCAGGTGGACGCCCACGCAGACGGTGACCAGTCCGGCCAGCACCTGCATCCAGGCGGTGACGCTCTCCGTGCCGAAACTCGCGGCGCTGCTCAGCCCCACCCAGGCGAACGCCAGTACCAGCACCGAGAAGGTGTGCATCAACGCGACGATGACTCCCAGGCGCAGCGCGTCGCGGTGGTTGCCCCGGGTGCCGACCAGGTAGGCCGCGGTGACGCTCTTGCCGTGGCCGGGGGCGACCGCGTGCATCGCTCCGGCGACGAGGGCGACGGCGAGGACCACCCAGAAGACGCCCCTGTTGTCGAAGAGCGAGATGAACCGGCTCTCGAAGCCGCTGAGCTCCGTCACGACCGGGTACCCGTCGTACTCACCCTGCGCCGGGTGCGCAGCACGACGAACGCGCCCGCCCCGGCCAGCAGTACGGCGGTGCCGACGGCGACGCTCGTCGTCTGCCCGGACCCGCCGTTCCCGCCCGATCCGGAGAAGCTCAGGCGCCGGGTACTGACGGCCTCGGTGAAGAGTGTCTGCCGGGGAGTGGCGGAATCGCCCGCGATGAGCATCGTCCGGTACGCCGTGTTGAGGTCGGTCAGGGCGGCGATCGTCACGTCCACCTCGGTCACCGGGCTCCGGCAGTCGAAGACGAACCGGGCGCCGTCGACGAGCAGTGCCCGGAGTTCCTCCAGCCGGCTCTCGCACGGCCGGCCGGCCTGGGCGACCGTGATCTTCTCCAGCAGGTAGTCGCGGAGAGCCGTTGAGCGCTCCAGCTTCTGCTCGCCGGTCAGCTCCGTCGAGACGGTGCCGGTGGACGGGTCCTCGAACGCGCCGAGCGACTGGCCGAGCGCGACCCAGTCGTCCTCGGCCGGGAGCCACGAGATGGTCACGCGCGAGCCGTCGGCCTCGATCCGCGCGGTGGACGGCGGTCCGAAGGGGTGGGCGGCGGCCGGGGTGGCCCAGCCGGCCAGGACGCAGACGAGCAGCGCGCCCGCCAGCGTGCGGGCATGGATTTTCAATGGATTTCCTGTCCGACAAGGTTCCGGCACGTCCGGGGGCGGGGCCGCGGTAACGGCGGCCCCGCCCCCGGCGGGCTTACTACTTGTTGACCGTGACGGCCGGGCTGGTGATCTTCTGGTTGGCGCTGTCCAGGTGGACCACGTAGGTCTCGCCCTTCTTCACGTTGGCCGGAAGCCGGAAGGTGTAGGTCAGGCGGCCCAGCTCATCGGCGTCCCGCACGCCGACCGAGACGCTGTCCTTGTCCTTGCCCCGCGCGTTCGCGTCGGCCTTGCGCAGGGAGACGGAGACGCGCTCGGCCGGGTCGTAACCGTACGCGGAGACGGTGAGCTCGCCGCGGTGGTCGACGGTGGTCTTGTCGACGCCGACCTGCTCGCCGACGGTGTTCTCCGCGGTGCGGACCTCGTTGACGGTGCGCTCGCCCTTGCTGTTCTTCCGGACGACGAAGCCGTCGTGGTGCTCGCCGTTGGCGTAACGGGCCTCGAACGTGATCTTGTCGGCCTCGACGTCGATCAGCTGGTAGAGCTGGGTGTTCTGGCTCTTGCTGACGACCTCGGCGCCGTTTCCGGTCCAGTTCTCGCCGTTGTTGAGGGCGTACATCTTGCCGCCGGAGACGGACACGACGTAGGCGACGCCGTTGTTGACCGTGACCGACTTGCGGGCGGTCGCCACGTTGCCGCGGCCGTAGGAGTGGTCGTGGCCCTGGAGGACCAGGTCCACGCCGTACTTCTCGAACAGCGGGCCCCACTGGTCGCGTACGGCGGGGTTGTTGCGGGTGCCGGTGGTGGAGTAGACGGGGTGGTGGAAGGTCACCACGGTCCACTTGTTCGGGTTGTCCTTGAGCAGCCCCTCCAGCCAGGTGGCCTGCGCGGCCATCAGGGCGGCGTTGCTCTGCACGTTGGAGTCCAGGCCGATGAAGCGCACGCCCTGGTAGTCGACGGTGTAGGCGGTCTGCTTCAGCTCCGGGTTACCCGGTCCGTTGTCCGGATAGGGGAACTGCGGACGCCAGAAGGCGGACAGGCCGCCGCTGTACTCGTGGTTGCCGGGGATCGAGAGGTTGTTGACCTGGCTGTCGATGAAACCCGCGGCCTTGTACCACTGGCCCCACTGCTCCTCGCTGTTCGCGGAGTCGATGAGGTCACCGGCGTTGACGATCATCTTGGCCTGCGGGCGCTCGGCGAACGCCTGGCGGAAGACGCGCGGCACCGCGGAGTCGATGTAGTTCTGCGCGTCGCCGTAGTAGATGAACGAGAACGGCTGGAGGTCGGCCGCCGCGGTGGTGAAGTCGCTCCACTCGTTCCAGTTGGTGCCGTCGCCGACCCGGTAGCTGTAGCGGGTGTTCGGCTTCAGGCCGGTGAACTCGACGGTGTGGTAGACGGAGGCGTACCCCAGCGTGGTGTTGACCGGGGTGGTGCTGATCGCCCTGACGTTGGCGACCGCGCCCGCGGGCGGTGCGACCCCGCCGAGCGCGCGGGGGGCCTCAAGGATCTCGGCTTGCGCGGACTCGGCCTCGGTCACGGCCCGCCAGGTGACCTTCTGGCTGGCCGACGGCGTGGTGGTCGGGGTGAGGATGACCCGGTCGGGCATGGGGGAGGGCTTGTGGATATCGGCGGCGGGGTACTTCGGCGGCGCGGCCGCGCCGAACGCCACCGGGCTGAAGGCGAGGCCGCCGACGATCAGCACGCCAGCGCCGACCGCCGTCAGCCTGGTACGCCGGGATCCGGCGGATCGGGGCAGCTTGACTTTGCCCATCATGAGCTCTTTTCCAGGGAGGATCACATTCCACCGAGGGAGTGCGGTGGACGTCGGTATTGATCCAGAAAAGATGGACAAAAACCCATATAGGGCATTACGTCCGGATGAACACCGTCTCCCTGGTATCTCTGGCCCCAAACGCACCATTGATGTGGCCGGAAGGCCGTGCGCTCGACACTTTCCGTTGCCCTCGCGTTCGGTGGCGCGCGCCTAACATCGTGCGAGCGGGCGTCGCGTCCCCTCCCGGGCCGAGGCCGAGATCCCCGAACGGGAGGTATTTGATGACGAGCCCCCGGCAGGCCGCCGACCGGCGACCTGCCCGCCGCTGGACGCTGCTTCCCGGCTTCGTGGTGCTCGGCACGCTCTTCCTGCCGCCGTCCACGGTGGGGCCGGCGGGACCGACGGTCAAGGACGAGACCTTCATCACCGCGGAGACCGGCGGGCTCCTGCACATCGAGGCGGGGGAGTGTTTCACCGACCCGGCCTACTCCCCGGAGGCGGCCGAGGTCGTCGTGCTCTACACACCCTGCAAGGAACAGGCGGCCAACCAGTCGTACGGCTTCGTGCACGCCCCCGATGGTGCGTGGGATCCGGCCGCGCTGACCACGTTCGCCCGGGAGAGTTGCCGACGGGGGTTCGACGGCAACTGGAGCGGTGAGTCGGCCTCGGGGCTGGATTTCTACCCGGTCATGCCGACCCGGAAGACCTGGGCCGACGGCGACCGCGACGTGATGTGCGTGGTCTACAGCCCAGAAGGCTCGATGAACGGTTCGGCGCTGCCCCTGGCGAGGTGGTGACCGCCGACCGGTGACGCGCCGCCGGGCACCGTCCACCGGGCGGGCGCGGCGCCCGCCCGGTCCTGACCGTCGTGTCCCTACTCCACCTCGGTGAGGGTGAGGGGGCGGGGGAGCGCTTCGGGATCCGCGACGACCACGCCGGAGAAGCGCTCGGGAGCGAGGAACTCCTCGGCCACCGCCACCACGGCGTCCGGCGTCACGGCGGCCAGGCGGCGCGAGAAGCCGAGCAGCCAGAGCGGGTCCATGCCCTTGGCGGCCAGGTCGGCGAGTGAGGAGGCGAAGGCGGCGCGCGGGGCCAGGCGGGTCGCCATCGAACCGAGGGCGTAGGCGCGGGCGGCCTGGATCTCCTGTCCCGTGGGGGGACGCGTCCGCATCCCGCAGAGCTCGGCGGCCAGCGCCTCCATCGCGGCGCTCGTGGTGCCGGCCGCGGTGTCGGCCTCGATCGCCAGCAGCCCGCTGCCGTGCTGGAGGTCGAAGAACGTGGTGACGCCGTACACGTAGCCCTTGTCCTCACGCAGGCTTCTCGACAGCCGGGAGGAGAGGTAGCCGCCCAGGACGTTGCAGGCCAGGAAGAGCGCCGGATAGCGCTCGTGCTCCGCGGTCACCGCCTGCGCGCGCAGCCGGATGCGAGACTGCTGCGCGCCCGGCCGCGGCAGCGGCGCCAGCCGGCCACCCTCGATCCTGGGAGGCGGCGGCAGCGGCGGTGCGCTCCGTGCGAGCGGCCGCCAGCCGACCAGCGCCTTCTCCACGGCGTCGGCCATCCGCTCGGGGTCGTCCGGCGAGAGGATCATCAGGACGGCGCCGCGAGGGTCGAACGGTCGGCGCCGCAGCTCTGCGATCCCGGCCAGCTCGTCATCCTCCGGCATCTGGAAGGCCAGCGGGTGGTCGCCGAACAGGTGCCGCGCCAGCTCGGACCTGACCGCGATGTCGGGGTGAGCCCTGACCATCCTGAGCTGCGCGATCAGTTGTCCACGCACCGACTCCACCTCGGCGGGCACCCCCTCCACCACCTCTGTCAGCGCCGACATGAGGGAGTCCAGGGCGTGCACGGAGCAGGAGGCGGTGACGGTCATCTTGTGGACGTCGGCCACCACGCTCAGCTCCACGCCGTCGTCCGCGCCCTGCCGTTGCGACAGGCAGGCCGCCAGCAGCACGGACTCGGCCAGAGCGCCCCGGGTCGGACAGGGCGAGGGAAGGTGAAGACGCACCTCGACCAGGGGGGTGACGCCGTGTCGCAGGGCCAGCAGGCGCAGGCCGTTCCCCAGGGTGCGATCCACGACCGCGTTACTCATCGCCCCTCCTCGGGAACGGCCCTGAGCAGCGCACGGGAATCCGGGCGCAGGCCGCGCGCCGCCGCCGCCACATCGGCGGCGGTCACCTCGGCACACAGCTCGGGCAGCCGCGCGACGCGGCCGGGATCACCGAACAACAGCTCGAAGCGCCCGATCATGCGCACCCGGTTGGCGAGCTGGTCCATGGACCGGTGATGGGAGTTGACCCATCTGGT
Source organism: Streptosporangium amethystogenes subsp. fukuiense (assembly GCF_042665875.1). Taxonomy (NCBI): domain Bacteria; kingdom Bacillati; phylum Actinomycetota; class Actinomycetes; order Streptosporangiales; family Streptosporangiaceae; genus Streptosporangium; species Streptosporangium amethystogenes. The sequence goes on from NZ_JBHTEE010000001.1 coordinate 1,025,255, forward strand.
GCGCCAGCGCGGCACCTCCTCGTCGGTGGGCCCGAGCGCGCCGATCGCCTCCAGTTCGGCGTCCACGGCGGCCAGCACCTGCTCGGCCGGCAACTCCTTCGGATGGACCGCGGTGAGGATCCACATGTCGGGGTCGCGGGCGTCGAGGAAGTCGAACAGACCGACACGGGTGGAGAAGATGATGGTATGCCCCGTCTCACGCCGCAGTCGCTCACGCAGCCGCGGCTGGGAGCCTCCGGCCAGCACGTCGGCGAGGGCGGCCAGCGCGAAGTGGGCTCGCGGGTCAGTGGCCGGGTCGGGCACCCGGTGGCCGATGGCGAAGGCGGGAAGCGGCGCCAGAGCGTCGGTGTACCCGGCCTCCGGTCGCCCGGTCGGTTCCGGCTCCCAGCGGGAGGTGAGCGTGGGGGCGGGCCGGGGCGGGATCTCCCCGAACGTGCGACCGATGACCTCCAGCACCGCGTCGGCCTCGACGTCGCCCGCGACCGTCACCACGGCGTTGGCCGGGCTGTAGTGGCGGTCGAAGAAGTCCTCACAGTCCTGAAGGGTGACCTGCTGGAGGGCGGTGTAGTCGCCGTACCCGTCGTGCGCGTTGGCGAAGTCGCGGAAGAGCACGGGTGACAGCCTGGGCCAGGGGAAACCGCCGTAGGGCTTGCGGATCTTGCCCAGGACCTCCTCCCGCACGACCGAGGTCTGGGCCAGGATGGCCCGCTCGGTGATCTTCGGGGCTCGCATGCGAGCGGCCTCCAGCGCGATCACCTGGGCGGCGGCCTCGGCGGGGACGACGTTGTAGAAGTCGGTGTAGTCCTGCCGGGTGGAGGCGTTGCAGAAGCCCCCGATGCTCTCGACCTGCTGAAAGTGGTCGAGTTCGCTGCCCGCCTCCCCCTGGAACATCAGATGTTCGAACAGGTGCGCCAGGCCCGATCTGTCTTCGGTCTCCGCGCGGAAGCCGACGTCGTAGTGGACGGCGACGCCCGCGATGGGCGCGGAGCGCTCCTCCGCGACGACCACCCGCAGCCCGTTGCCCAACGTCACGCGCACGATCTCGGCGGTCTTCATCGGCGGCTCACCTCGCGCGAGGAAGAGGGCGGCGGTTGCCAGGCGTCCGCCGGGGCATCGTGCCGGCCCACGTCCCATGCCGGCGGACCGGCATGGGAGCCGCCCCCGCCGCCGTGTCTCCTGCGCATGATTCTGTCTCCCCGTGAATGGGACGGACACCTGGACGCGACCACGTTCGCCGGGATGACGGCGAAGATCCGTCGTGGTCAACTCGGGGTGAGCGTGTCGTGACCGTCTTGAAGGTGACTTGTGGGCTACTGGACCGGCATGTCAACGGCCACGAGGGACCTCAAGCAGACGGGCGCGGGCGTCATCGGCCGGGTGTGCGTCGCCGCCGACGGCCGGCCAAAGGCCCTTGCCGGGGGACTCCTGTGGGCTCGGTGAGGTGTCCACCCGTCCGTGTCCGGGCTGACGCACGCGGAAGGACCCGCCTTTGGCGGCCACGGCGACGCCATGCCGCGGAAGCCGCCCCGGCGGGCTGACGGCGGTGGTGTGCCCGCCGAAGGCCGGTGCGGGCCAAGGCCCCGGAGCGCGGCGACCGGATCCGGCCCTCGCCGCCGGGGACAAGGCGGCCTGGTCGCTCAGAAGATCAAAAAAGGCCGTTTCCCGCTGGGGGAAACGGCCTTTGATGTGGGTGGACGATACAGGGATTGAACCTGTGACCTCTTCCGTGTCAGGGAAGCGCTCTCCCGCTGAGCTAATCGTCCGCATGGGGAAGGACCAGAGGTGGAGACGGGATTTGAACCCGTGTAGACGGCTTTGCAGGCCGTTGCCTCGCCTCTCGGCCACTCCACCGGAGTGAGAGCCCGAAGACCCTTCGAGCGGAAGACGGGATTCGAACCCGCGACCCTCACCTTGGCAAGGTGATGCTCTACCACTGAGCCACTTCCGCGTGTTTCCTCCGGGTTTCGCTCCCGGTGGCGACGAGAGAACTCTAGCGGGTTTTCCGCGCGGTTGCGTAACCGTACGTTCGGCCGCCCGCCCGGTGGCCGCAGGCGGCTCAGCCGGTCTGGTGGCGCAACTGACGGACGACGGCGCGTTCCACCGCGGGCAGGGTGAGGAAGATCTCCAGGATGCGGGTGAGGCGGTGCACCTCGATGCGGTGGAAGGCGGGGCCGTCGGCGCGGGCCAGCAGGAAGGTCAGGGCCAGCGGGGGCAGCGGGGCGGCGATCACGTGCAGGCCGGAGTCGAGGGTGAAGGAAGTCGGGCGGGCGGGGGTCTCGGCGGGGAAGGGGACCTGCTCGGGAGCCCGCCAGCTGGAGTGGACGGTCGCGCGAGGGAGCTTCTCGGTCGCCGCCGCGGCCCAGTCGGCGCTGAACAGCACGGGCATGGAGTCGATCAGGGTGGCCAGCGCCCGATCGCCCGCCGTGCTGATGTACTTGAGGATCTCCAGCTCCGGGTAGGTGCCCGGTGCCTCGCGCGTGCTCCAGACCCCCTCGATCGTCACCCCCGGCACGCTCTCCAACCCCTCGACCAGGGTTTCCCTGGGAGCGGAGTCGGGCCAGTAGACGGTGATGTCGTCCAGCGCCCGGCCCTCGCCGCGCTCCAGGACGACCACCTGGGTGATGTCCGCGCCCGCGACGCCGAGGACGCGGGTGACCTTCCCCAGCGAGCCCGGCTGGTCGGGCAGTGCGATCCGCAGTCGCAGCAGCATCCGCGGCCTCCCATGTCACGTCGGGTTACGCCAGGTACACCATATCCAGCGGATGATTCGTCCCGTCCGTCGCGGTGCGGTAGAAAAGCCAGGTGGAGTCGTTGAAGCTGGGATCGCTGGAGGTGTGGCCGCCGGTCGTCCTCGCCCCGATGGCCGGGATAACCAACACGGCGTTCCGCGCCCTCTGCCGGGAGCAGGGCGGCGGTCTGTTCGTCTGCGAAATGATCACGACACGGGCGCTGGTGGAACGTAGCCCCAAGACGTTGAAGATGATCCGCTTCGAGCCCGACGAGCGTCCCCGCAGCCTCCAGCTCTACGGGATCGACCCGGTGACGGTCGGCAGGGCCGTCCGCATGATCGCCGAGGAGGACCTGGCCGACCACGTCGATCTCAACTTCGGCTGCCCGGTGCCCAAGGTGACCCGCAAGGGCGGCGGCTCCGCCCTGCCGTACAAGCGGAACCTGCTCCGGAAGATCCTGCGCGAGGCGGTGCGCAACGCCGGGACGCTGCCGGTGACCATGAAGATGCGCAAGGGCATCGACGACGACCACCTGACCTATCTGGACGCCGGGCGGATCGCCGTGGAGGAGGGCGTCTCCGCGATCGCGCTGCACGGCCGCACCGCGATCCAGCACTACGGCGGAACCGCCGACTGGGAGGCGATCGCGCGGCTCAAGGAGAGCGTGCCGGAGATCCCGGTGCTCGGCAACGGCGACATCTGGAGTGCCGGCGACGCGCGCCGCATGATGGACGAGACCGGGTGTGACGGCGTCGTCGTCGGCCGGGGGTGCCTGGGACGCCCGTGGCTCTTCGCCGACCTGGCGGCCATGTGCGAGGGCGGCGACGCGCGGCTCCGTCCCCGGCTGGGCGAGGTCGCCGCGACCATGGACCGGCACGCCACCCTGCTGGCCGAGTGCTTCGAGAGCGAGCCGCACGCCGTGGCCGACTTCCGCAAGCACGTCGGCTGGTATCTCAAGGGCTTCACCGTCGGCTCCGCCCTCCGTCGCCGCCTGGCCACCTCCGAGACCCTGGCCGGTCTGCGGGAGGGGCTCGCCGAACTCGACGCCGACCAGCCCTGGCCCGAGGGCGTGGACGTCCCCCGGGGCAAGACCAATCCGCGCGATCGCGTTCACCTGCCCGCCGGCTGGCTCGACGACCCCTACGATCTCGCGGTTCCCAGCGCCGACGCCGAGACCGACACCTCGGGCGGCTGACCGCGCCCTCCCTCGGCCGGCCGCCATCGGTGGTCGCGCGTCCCGATCCTGCCGTCTGACGCTCGCCTCGCCGTCGGAGCAGAGGTCTCCCGCGGGGCGGGCGTGACGCGACTGTGACCCGTTCTGACAGATAAGAGTCAACCTTCTCGATAACCTGCAGTCGAATATCGCGGCTCACACGTGGAGACGACGGTTGACGAACACCACATCAGCGGATGAGTTGATCGCGGAGTTCGACGCGGAACGGCCCGCCCGGCGCCTCTCCGGCCGGGTGGCACAGGCCGTCACGCTGGTCGCCCTCGGCCTGTCGCTGTACGTCCTCTACCGCGCGTTCCGGCCCGGCCCCGTTCTCCCGTACCGGATGCTCTTCCTCGCGGTCGTGCTGCCGCTCACCTTCGTCTGTTACAAGCCGGGGCGGCGGGGCACCGACCGGCCGGGCGCCGACGACTGGGCGCTCGCCGCGCTGGCGCTCGTGGCCTGCCTCTACCCGCTGGCGGTCTTCGACGACTTCATCCGGCGCGCCTTCGAGCCGACGACCCTCGACGTGGCGGCCGGGGCGGTCATCGTCCTGCTGGTGCTTGAGGCCTGCCGGCGCACCGTCGGCTGGATACTGCCCGCGGTCTGCGTCGGGTTCGCCGCCTACGCCTACTACGGTGGCTACCTGCCCTTCGACTGGGCCGTCGGGCACCGCGGCTACGACCTCGACCGGATCGTCGTCTCGTTCGTGATGGGCACCGACGGCGTGTACGGCGTGCCGCTCGACGTGGCGGCCACCTACATCATCCTGTTCACCGTCTACGGTGCCGTCCTCGACCACTCCGGGGCGGGGAAGTTCTTCGTGGACGTCTCACTGGCCGCGTTCCGCCGCTCGCGCTCGGCGCCGGGCCGCACGGTCACCCTCGCCGGATTCCTGCTCGGTACGGTCAGCGGTTCCGGCGTCGCGACGACGGTGAGCGTGGGCAGCGTCGCCTGGCCGATTCTGCGCCGGGCCGGATACCCGCCCGAGCAGGGGGGCGGAGTGCTCGCGGCGGCGGGCATCGGAGCGATCCTGTCGCCCCCGACCCTCGGCGCCGCGGCGTTCATCATCGCCGAGTACATGCGGGTGAGCTACCTGACGGTGCTGCTCTACGCCACCATTCCCACCGTCCTGTACTACCTGGGCGTCTTCCTGGCCATCGAGATGGACGCCCGCAGGTACGGGACACGGGCGGTCGAGGTGGACGCGCCGAGCCTCTGGCCGCTGATCAGGCGGTTCGGCTACCACTTCAGCTCGCTGTTCGTGATCGTCGTCCTGATGGCACTCGGCCAGTCGCCGTTCCGCGCCGTGGTGTACGCCACGCTGCTCGCCCTCGTGCTCTCCTTCCTCGACTCCGAGCACGCCCTGACCCCCCGCAGGGCGGCCAGGGCCCTGGCCGCGGGGACGACCGGGGTGCTGCCGGTCGCGGCGACCTGCGCCGCCGCCGGGCTGATCGTCGCCGTCGTCACGCTCACCGGGCTGGGTCTCAAGGCGAGTTCCCTGATCGTCGGCGCCTCGGGCGGGCTCCTCGCCGTCACCGCGTTGCTGTGCGCGGTCGCGGTGCTCGTGCTCGGTCTGGCGGTGCCGGTGACCGCGTCGTTCGTCATCGCGGCGGTCGTCATCGGACCCGCGCTGACGGATCTCGGTGTCAGTCAGGCCGAGGCATACATGTTCATCTTCTACTACGCGGTGCTGTCGGAGGTCAGTCCGCCCACGGCGCTGTCGGCCTTCGCGGCCTCGGCCATCACCGGGGGCAACGCCTACCGGACCATGATGACCACCTGGAAGTACACCCTTCCCGCGTTCCTGGTGCCTTTCGCCTTCGTGCTGACCCCAGGTGGGGCCGGGCTGCTGGCCCAGGGCACGTTCGGGGAGATCCTGGCGGCCACGGCGGTCTCGGCGGTGGCGGTCGCCGCGCTGGCCGCCGCCACCGGCGGGCGGCTGCTCGGTCCGGCAGGGCCGGTCGAGCGGGTGCTGTGCGCGGTGGCGGCGATCCTGCTGCTGTTCCTGTCGCCGCTGCCCGCGCTCGCCGGAGCGGTGCTTCTGATCGTGGCCGTCTCCCTCCATCTGGTGACACGCGAACGAGAGGCGGAGCATTGACAGTCAGACGCGGGATCGCCCTGCTGGCGGCGGGGCTGCTGTTCCTGGCCGGCTGTGGCGGAGACAGGTCGGCCGACCAGGCCACGGGCAAGAGGCTGTCGATCGCCACCGGCAACACCACGGGCGTCTACTACGTCCTCGGCGGGGGGCTGGCCGACCAGATCGGCAAGAACATCCCCGGCTATCAGGCAACGGCCGAGGCGACCGGCGCCTCGGTGGAGAACATCCAGCGGATCGTCAGGGGTGACTCCGACATCGCCTTCACCCTGGCCGACTCCGCCGCCGACGCCGTCACGGGCAAGGGCTCCTTCGGCGCGCCCCAACCGATCCGCGCCGTCGCCCGCCTTTACGACAACCACACGCAGGTGGTCGCCACCACCGGTTCCGGAGTGAGGTCCGTCGCAGATCTCAGGGGCAAACGGGTCTCCACCGGCTCGCCCAACTCCGGCACCGAGGTGATCGCGCTACGCCTGCTGAAGGCGGCCGGACTCGACCCGGAGGAGGACATCACCCGTCAGTCGCTGGGACTGCCGGAGAGCGTGCAGGCCCTCAAGGACGGTGACCTCGACGCCCTGGTCTGGTCGGGTGGCCTGCCGACACCGGGCATCACCGATCTGCTGACCTCGCTCAGAGGCCAGGTCGCCTTCGTACCGCTGGACGGGGTGCTGCCCGCGATGCGCGCCGAGCACGGCTCGGCGTACGCCCCGGGCACGATCGCCAAGGACGTCTACGACACCCCCTCGGACGTGTCGACCATCTCGGTGCCCAACCTGCTCGTGGTGCACGAGAGGATGGACCCCGCCCTGGTGGAGAGCCTGACGAGGCTGCTCTTCGAGCGCAGGGCGGAGCTGGAGAAGATCCATCCCGTGGCCGGGGAGATCAGCCGCGACAACGCGCGGAAGACCGAGCCGGTGCCCCTGCACGACGGCGCGAGGAGGTACTACGGCTGATTCAGGCTTCGACGGAGCCGCCGCTGCGCCAGTAGACGTTGTTCTGCCTGCTGAGCATGCCCTCGTCGACCAGGTAGCGGCGCAGCGCCGCGTAGTCGTCGTGGAAGGCGCGCAGTGCGACGTTGACCTCCTTCTCCGGGTAGCGGACCCCCGGCTCGAAGACCTGGACCACGTAGTCGAGCACGACCAACTGCTTGTCCCGCTTGCTGGGGATCGCCCGCAGCCGCCCCTCGACGAGGAAGGAGCGCAGCACCTTCTCCTCGGGAGAGACCGGGGACGCGGGCCTGGCCGTGGTGTGCAGCAGCTCGCGGAACCGCTCGCGCCGCACCTGCCACTCGCCGCCCTCCCCCCGAACGGCGAGTCCGCCGCGTTCCAGGCGGTCCAGCGCGCGCCTGACCGCCTCCCCGTCGAGGCCGGACTCCTCCTCGGGCTTGCCGCCCAGTGCCAGGGTCGCCAGCACCCGTAGCGTGTCCTCCTGGTAGAGCAGGCCGAGCACCTGCCTGATCGCTTCGTCGCTCATCCCGTCATTCTCGCCGGTCGAGCCCGGTGTTTCCGCGCTCTCGGGCAATCGAGGAGCCAGGACGAGCACGGCGAGCGGGGGCCCGCCTCGGGGATGTCAGAGGCGGTTCAGGCCGATGACGTGGACCACGGCGCGGCCCTCCTCGTCGGAGGCGGCCAGGTCGACCTGGGCGTCGATGCCCCAGTCGCCGTCGCCGGCCGGATCGGAGACGACCTGGCGGACCCGCCAGAACTCCTTCTCCTCCTCGATGCGGAGCAGGCCGGGCCCTCGGGCGTCCGGGCCGGTGCCGATCTCCTCATGGTCCTCGTAGTAGGCGTCGAGCGCGGCGCCCCAGTCGACGTCGGGGGCCAGTTGCTCCAGTTCCTGCTCGTTCTCCAGGGCGGCCAGCTCGATCAGGCGGAACATCGCGTTGCGGACCAGCACGCGGAACGCGCGGGTGTTGGCGGTGACCGGCTTGGTGCTCTCCTCCAGGGAGGGCGCCTCCAGCTCCCCGGTCGGGTTCTGCAGCTGCTCCCACTCGTCCAGCAGGCTGGAGTCGACCTGCCGGACCAGTTCGCCGAGCCACTCGATGAGGTCGACCAGGTCCTCGGTCTTGAGGTGCTCGGGAATGGTCCGCGACAGGGTGCGGTAGGCGTCGGCGAGATAGCGAAGGACCGTGCCCTCGGACCGGGTCAGCTCGTAGAACTGCACGTAGTCGGCGAAGGTCATCGCCCGCTCGTACATGTCGCGGATGACGCTCTTGGGACTGACCGTGTAGTCGCCCACCCAGGGATGGCCGCGCCGGTAGGTCTCGTACGCGCCCAGCAGCATGTCGGCCAGCGGCATCGGATAGGTCACTTCGTTGAGGAGCTCCATCCGCTCCTCGTACTCGATGCCGTCGGCCTTCATCTGCGCCACCGCCTCGCCGCGCGCCTTGTTGAGCTGCGCGGACAGGATCTGGCGGGGGTCGTCGAGAATCGACTCGATGATCGAGACCATGTCCAGGGCGTAGTTCGGCGCCTGGATGTCGAGCAGTTCGAGGGTGGCCAGCGCGAAGGTGGAGAGCGCCTGGTTAAGCGCGAAGTCCTCCTGCAGGTCGACGGTCAGGCGGGCCATCCGGCCGTGCTCGTCGGGCTCGTCCAGCTTCTCCACCACGCCTCCGGCCAGCAGCGACCGGTAGATCGCGATGGCCTGGCTGATGTGCCGCCGCTGCCACTTGCGGTCCTCGTGGTTGTCGGTGAGCAGGTGGCGCATGGCCGCGTAGCAGTCGCCGGGCCGGTTGATCACCGCGAGGAGCATGGCGTTGCTGACCTTGAACCGGGAGTTCAGCGGCTCCGGTTCGGCGCTCTGCAGCTTCTCGAAGGTCTCCTCGCTCCAGCCCACGAAGCCCTCCGGCGGCTTCTTGCGGGCGAATCCGCGCCGCCGCTTGGGGTCGTCGCCGATCTTGGCCAGTGCCTTCTCGTTCTCCACCACGTGGTCGGGGGCCTGGCAGACGACGTAGCCGATGGTGTCGAATCCGGCTCGCCCGGCCCGTCCGGCGATCTGGTGGAACTCGCGGGCGCGCAGCCGCCGCACCCTGTTGCCGTCGTACTTCGACAGCGCGGTGAAGAGCACGGTCCTGATCGGGACGTTGACGCCGACGCCGAGCGTGTCGGTGCCGCAGATGACCTTCAGCAGGCCTGCCTGGGCGAGCCGCTCCACCAGGCGGCGGTACTTCGGGAGCATCCCGGCGTGGTGTACGCCGATGCCGTGCCGCACCAGGCGGGAGAGCGCCTTGCCGAACCTGGTGGTGAACCGGAAGTGGCCGATCATGGAGGCGATCGCCTCCTTCTCGGCCTTGGTCGACATGTTGATGCTCATCAGCGCCTGCGCCCGCTCCATGGCCGAGGCCTGGGTGAAGTGGACGACGTAGACCGGGTACTGGTTGGTGGTGAGCATCTCCTCCAGCGTCTCGTGGAGGGGGGTCATCCGGTAGGAGTAGACCAGCGGGACCGGGCGCTCGGCGTTCTTCACCACGGCGGTGGGCCTGCCGGTGCGCCGGGTGAGGTCCTCCTCGAACCTGGTGACGTCGCCCAGTGTCGCCGACATCAGAACGAACTGCACGTTCGGCAGTTCCAGGAGTGGCACCTGCCAGGCCCAGCCGCGGTCGGGTTCGGAGTAGAAGTGGAACTCGTCCATCACCACCTGGCCGATGTCGGCCTGTGCGCCGTCGCGCAGTGCGACGTTGGCGAGGATCTCCGCGGTGCAGCAGATGATCGGTGCCCCGGGGTTCACACTCGCGTCGCCGGTCATCATCCCGACGTTCTCGGTGCCGAAGACCTCGCACAGGTCGAAGAACTTCTCGGACACCAGTGCCTTGATCGGGGCGGTGTAGAAGGTACGGACATCCTTGGTCAGCGCGGTGAAGTGGGCTCCGGCGGCGACCAGGCTCTTGCCCGAGCCGGTGGGGGTGGCCAGGATCAGGTTGTTCCCCGAGACCACCTCGATCAGCGCCTCCTCCTGTGCGGGGTAGAGGGTCAGCCCTCGCTCGGAGTTCCATTCGACGAAGGCGTCGAAGATGGCATCGGGATCGGCGTCGATCTCTTCTGGCAGGCGGTCTACAAGGCTCACAGTTCCAATACTGCCGAAGAACTTGTGGTGGTCGAACCGGGGGCGGCGATGGTCGGCATTACATTTCGCGTAAAATATGTAACGTTATGTAGTTATGATCACTTTTTTTGGCATAAACAGCTACTAAAAGGACTTGATGTCGGCTGAGGTGCCGGAGCCGTCAGGCGTGCCGAGGGTGATCCGGGAGCGGACGCGGTCCGGGAACGTCCGCCCGTGAGGCGGGCGAGGTGCGAAAGGACGGGCCGGTGAGCGCCAGGCCCGCCACGATCGCGCCCGCCCCGAGCAGCGGGGCCGTCCCCGGGACGAAGCCGAGCGCGGTGAGTGTGAGCAGCCCCAGTCCCACCAGCACGGTGGCCACGACGATCCTGGCCATCCCCCCGGTGTACGGCCTGGCCGAGGGGGGCGCCTCGAACCGCGCGAGACCCCGCAGCAGCGGCCACATCGCCAGGGCGAGCATGAGCAGCCAGTGCGGCCAGCCGGAGACCCAGGCCGAGGTGCCCGGCTGGGGGGTGGAGACTCCCAGACCGACCACGACCATCGAGACGATGACGAACAGCGCGCTCATGTGCCACAGATAGAGGGTCATCATCCGGCCGCCGGCCCAGCCGAGCATCCTCGCCACCCCGGGCCACTCCGCGAATGAGACGATCCAGCGGCGCAGCCCCAGCGCCAGCCCGATCTGGCCGACCCCGACCGAGAGCAGCGCGAGCGTGGGCGGTGCCATGTTGGAGACGGCGGCACCCGGCATCCCGATCATGCTGAGCGGGTAGGGGCCGAAGGTCACCAGCGCCGCGGCCAGACCGTACCCGGCCGCCGCCAGGATCCAGGGGCGGCCCAGCCGCCCGTCGGCGTACAGGAAGCCGAGCTGGTGCACCGCCAGCCAGATCAGCACGATGTTGGGGAGACCCGCCACGTCCAGACCGCTGGTGAAGCGCAGGAGGTCCACCGCCACCGCCCCCGCCGCCAGCGTGGCCGGCACCCGCCAGCCGTACGCCATGTTGAGCCTGAGCATCGGCGGGGTCAGCGCCACCGCGACAAGATAGATCGCCAGGAACCAGAGAAGCTGTCCGGCCAGCCGCGAGGCGGTGATGACCGGCTGCTCCGGCATGCCGAGCGTCAGGAGCAGGTGGGGGAGGGGCAGCCAGACCGCCGCCAGCGGCACCACCGGCCAGGCCAGGCGACGCAGGCGCGTCGCCAGCCAGGCGGGAGCGGTGTCACCGCGCCGTACGGCGGCGCGCCTGCTGATCGCGCTTGCCGCACCCCCGGCGAAGAAGACCAGCGGCATCACCTGGCTGATCCATGTGATCATCCAGCCGTTCCCGGTGGCCAGCGCGTTGCCGGTGGTGATCCGGCCGTCGGCGAAGGAGAGCACCGGCATGCTCCAGTGCTGGAGCACCACCAGGGCCATGCCGAACACACGGAGCACGTCGATGAACGGGTCACGACCGGCGGGCGCCGGTGCCGTGCGGGCTGTCGGACGTGTTGCCGGGCCGGGGATCACGGCGGTCAAGGGGGTCTCGATTCTTCGGGAGGGCGAGCTGGAAACCTCGGGAAAGGCTGTGTGAAAAGCCTCCCGCCGGGACCCCGGCGGCGCAGTGACGCACGCAGCAGTCTTCTCGCCGGATCTCCCCACCCTCGGGGGTAGTGCTGGCCCCACCCCGGTAAGCGGGTGCGCAGGGTCGATTGCGGTGGCCCGTACTCATAGCGTTGGCGGTATGAGAACCCTCCTCCGCCGCATCGGCTCCGACACCCGCTACCTGGTCGTGGGCTTTCCCCTCTCCGTCATCTGGTTCGTCCTCATGGTGGCCGGTTTCTCCGCCGGGACGGGCCTGGTCGTGGTGTTCGTGGGCCTGCCCGTCCTCGCGACGACACTCCTGGTCGCCCGGGGCTTCGCGGACGTCGAGCGGCGCTGGCTGCCCGAGGTGCTCGGCCGCCCCGTCGCCAGGCCGAGGTACCGGCCTGCCCCGCAGGACGCCGGATGGTTCCGCAAGATGATCAACCCGCTCACCAACGGCCAGTCCTGGCTCGACCTGCTCTATGGCATCGTGGCCTTCCCGATCTCCATCGTGACCTTCGTCTTCGCGGTGGTCTGGTGGGCCGGGACGATCCTCGGCCTCACCTACCCGCTCTACGGGTGGATCGTCTACGCCATCCCCGGCAACGACGGCGGGCTCGGCCCGCTCCTCGGCCTGGGGAACAGTCTCTGGGTCGAGGTGGTGATCAACACGGTCATCGGCGTGCTGTTCGCGATCACCCTCTCGCCGGTCGTGCGAAGCGCCGCGCTCATCCAGGCCGGGCTCGGCAGGGCCCTGCTGACCGGGGTGGCCGAGCTGCACGATCGCATCGACGACCTGGCCGAGGGCCGGGCCGCCGCGGTGTCGGCCGAGGCCAACGCGCTGCGCCGGCTGGAGCGCGACATCCATGACGGGCCGCAGCAGCGCCTGGTCTCCCTGGCCATGGACCTGTCACGGGCACAGCGCCAGCTCAGGCGCGACCCGGCGGGGGTCGAGCAGATGCTCGGCCAGGCCATCACCTCCACCCGCGAGACGCTGGACGAGCTGCGTGCCCTCTCTCGCGGCATCGCCCCCCCGGTCCTCAGCGACCGCGGCCTGGCTCCCGCGCTCGCCGCGCTCGCCGGGCGCTGCACCGTCCCCGTCGAGCTGGACGTCCAGGTGGAGGGACGGTTCCCCGCCGCCGTGGAGAACAGCGTCTACTTCGTCGTCGCGGAGTGCCTCACCAACGTCGCCAAGCACAGCCACGCCACGATCTGCACCGTGACGCTGACCAGGACGGGTGACTTCCTGATGCTGACAATCGGGGATGATGGGGTCGGCGGCGCACATGTCGCCAAGGGGCATGGCCTGTCCGGTCTCGGTGACCGCCTGAAGGCGGTCGACGGCGAGCTGGCTGTCGATTCACCCGTCGGAGGGCCGACGGTCATAGTGGCGGAGGTTCCGTGCGGGTAGTCGTGGCCGACGATGCGGTGCTCATCAGGGAGGGCCTGATCAGGCTCCTGGAGGAGTTCGGCTGCCAGGTGGTCGCCGCGGTGGGGGACGGTGACCGGCTGGTGGCCGCCGTCGCCGAGCACCGGCCCGACGTCTCGGTGGTGGACGTGCGGATGCCGCCCGGCTTCACGGACGAGGGGCTGCGGGCGGCCGTCGAGGCGCGCCGGAAGGTGCCGGGGGCGCCGGTGCTGATCCTGTCCCAGTACGTGGAGGTCTCCTATGCCGACGACCTGCTCGCCGACGCCAGGGGCGCGGTGGGATACCTGCTCAAGGACCGCGTCGTGGACGTGGACGACTTCATGGCGGGCCTGCGCACCGTCGCGGCCGGCGGCACGGTCTTCGACCCCCAGGTGGTGGCACAGCTGATGGTGCGGCGCCGCCGTGACGACCCCCTCGCCCAGCTCACCCCGCGCGAGCGCGAGGTGCTCGGCCTGATGGCCGAGGGCAGATCCAACCCCGCCATCGGCCGTCAGCTGGTGATCAGTGACGGGGCCGTGGAGAAGCACATCCGCAGCATCTTCGCCAAGCTCGGCCTGTACGCCGAGGACGGCGACCAGCACCGCCGCGTCCTGGCGGTCCTGGCCTACCTGCGTTCCTGACGGCCCTCGCCGCCGGTCGGGACGCCACCCACCGCGCCTGCTGTTATTCGATCGTGACTTGACGATCTCTATTACGTGCGAGTTACATGCCTCTAACCCCGTAAACGTTTTCAGTAAGCCTCAAGATCATGGTAAACGTTTACAGAAAGGCATGGTCCCTGTGAGCGACGGGCCGACGATCACCACGATCGCGGAACGGGCGGGCGTCTCGATCGCCTCGGTCTCCCGCGTCCTCAACGGTTTGCCGACCCGCGAGAACACCGTGCGCCGGGTGCTCAGTGCGGCTGAGGAACTGGGGTACGTCCCCAACTCGGTGGCCCGGTCGCTGAAGTCACGCCGGACCAACCAGGTGGCCTTCGCGATGGCCGACATCGGCAACCCGGTCTACCTGGCGATGATCCGCGAGATCCAGCCGGTGCTGAAGGCCGCCGGATACCGTCTCGTGCTGCACTCCACGGACGCGGACGTCGCCGACGAGATCGACGTGCTCCGCGGCCTCGGCGAGCGCTACGTGGACGGGCTGATCATGATCCCGCTCAGGGTGAGCGAGGCGCATCTGAAGGCCGTCGAGGCGGCCCGCGCCCCCGTGGTCATCATCGGCTCGGTACCGGACGGCACGCGGGTGGACAACATCCGCGCCGACTCCCGCACCGGTGTACGGCTGGCGCTGGACCACCTTCACTCCCTGGGACGCCGCCGGATCGGGTTCGTCAACGGCCCGCTGGACACGGTCCCCGGTTCGGCCAGGTCCACCGCCTACGCCGAGGCGCTCACCGCCCTCGGCCTGCCATATGACGAGAACCTGGTGGAGGTCGGTGACTTCTACCGCGCCGAGGGCGCGGCCGCGGTGAGCCGGCTGCTGGCCAGGGCACCCGACCTGGACGCGATCATGTGCGCCAACGATCTGATCGCGCTCGGCGCCCTGGAGGTCCTGCGCCGGGCCGGCCGCCGGGTGCCCGAGGACGTGGCGGTGGCCGGCATGGACGACATCGACATGGCCGCGGCCGCCTGGCCCGCCCTGACCAGCGTCTCCCTGGGCTCGGCCGAGCGGGGCAGGGCGGCGGCGGAACTGCTTCTGGACCGGCTGGGCAACGGCGAGCGGGAGCCCAGAGTGGTCACTGTGCCGCCCCGCCTGGTGGTCAGGGCCTCGACCACAGGAGAGGAGACGCCATGACCCTCACCGCGGACCGGGCGGTCAGGACGGCGAGTCCGAGGAAACCCCGGAGAGGCGGGCGGCAGGGGCGTGAGGCGCTGCTGCTGATGCTGCCCGCGCTGGTGCCCGTGCTGGTGTTCAGCGTGGGGCCGTTGCTTTACGGGATCTTCCTGGCGTTCACCGACGCGCGCTCAGGGCGCAACTCGGTCACCTCGTTCGTCGGGCTGTCGAACTTCGGGGACCTGCTCTCCGACGGGGACTTCTGGGCGTCGTTCCGGATCGGGATGATCTGGGCGGTCTCGGTGACGGTGCTGCAGTTCCTGGCCTCGCTGGGGCTGGCCCTGCTGCTCAACCAGGATCTGCGGTTCCGGGGGTTCGCCCGGGTGCTGGCACTGGTGCCGTGGGCGATGCCGCCCGTGGTCATCGGACTGATGTGGCGACTGGTCTACCATCCGGACGCCGGAATCCTCAACGGCATGCTGGGCACCGAGATCGACTGGCTCAACGACTTCTCCGTCGCGCTGCCCGCGGTGATCGTCGTCGGGATCTGGACCGGTATGCCACAGACCACGGTGGTGCTGCTGGCCGGGCTGCAGGGCGTTCCCAAGGAGTTGTACGAGGCCGTCGAGGTGGACGGCGCGGGGGTCTGGCGGAAGTTCTGGAGCATCACCCTGCCCCAGCTCCGCCCGGTCATCGTGGCCATCACCTCGCTCGACTTCGTCTGGAACATCAACCAGTTCGGGCTGATCTACGTCCTCACCCAGGGCGGCCCCGGCGGGCAGACACGCCTGCCCATGCTTTTCGCCTACGAGGAGGCCTTTCGCTACGGCTTCTTCGGTTACGCGGCGACCCTGGGCGTGGCGATCGTGATCGTCGTGCTGGCCGTGCTCGGCGCCTACCTCTGGCGGCAGATGCGGGAGGCGAGCTGACATGGGCAGGTCACTGCGTTATCTGGCCCTGGCCGGTTACCTCGTCTTCCTGGCGTTCCCCCTGGTCTGGCTGCTGTCCACGGCGTTGAAGACGCCGCAGGAGCTGGCCAGCCTGCACCCGACGTGGATCCCGCGCGCGCCGACGTCGGCCAACTTCACCGACGCCTTCGGCGAGCAGGACCTGGTCGGCAGCGGCCTGCGCAGCCTCGTCGTCGCGACGGCCAGCTCGGTGCTCACCGTGGTCCTGGCGCTGCCCGCCGCCTACGCGCTGGCCCGCCACCGCTCGCTGGTCAACCGGATCGCGATCGGATGGGTGCTGGTCAGCCAGGTTTTCCCGTTCATCCTGATCATCATCCCGCTGTTCATGGTGCTGCGCGGGCTGGACCTGGCGAACACGTTGCCGGGGCTGACCGTCGTGCACGTCACCTTCACGCTGCCGTTCGCGCTGTGGATGCTCCAGGGCTACGTGCGCGCCGTACCGCGTGAACTGGAGGAGGCCGCCGCGATGGACGGGGCCGGGCGGGTGCGCTCGCTGGTGAGCGTCGTCGCCCCGCTGCTGGCCCCGGGAGTGGTCGCGACCCTGCTGTTCTCGTTCATCTCCTCCTGGAACGAGTTCCTGTTCGCCCTGATCGTCCTCAAGGATCCGGATGTGGCGACCCTGCCGCTGACGCTGGTGAAGTTCACCGGCGCCGAGGGTGTCGTGCGGCTCGGGCCGCTGGCGGCCGCCTCACTCCTGGCGACGATCCCGAGCCTGCTGTTCTTCGCATTCATCCAGCGGCGGTTGAAGTCCGGCCTCATGGCCGGCGCCGTCAAGGGATAACTTCACCCCCCCGATAGGAGAACTCGTATGCGTATGAGGACCGCGCTGGCCGCAGGCCTCCTCGTGCTCGTCGCCGGATGCGGCTCGGAACCGCCCGCGGCCGCCCCCGACGAGCCGGTGACGATCAAGTTCCAGAGCCTCGCCTGGCAGAAGGAGTCGATCGCCGCGAACAAGGAGCTGGTCGCCGAGTGGAACAAGGCCAACCCCAAGATCCAGGTCGAGTACATCCAGGGAAGCTGGGACAACGTCAACGACCAGCTCGTCACCTCCTTCGAGGCCGGTGACCCGCCGGACGTCATCCACGACGACTCCCCGGCCCTGTCCGGATTCGCCAGCCGCGGCTACCTGATGGACATCAAGGACAAGATCCCGGCCGAGCTGAAGAGCGACATCCCGCAGCCCGCCTGGGACACCGTCACCTTCGGCGACGGCAAGGGCGGCCAGGGCGTGTACGGCGTGCCGTTCCTGCAGGAGTCGCAGGTCACCATCGCCAACAAGAAGCTGCTCGAGGCGGCGGGCGTGCGGATGCCGACCTCGGACGATCCGTGGACGTGGGACGAGTTCGCCGAGATCTCCAAGAAACTCACCAAGGGCGACACCTACGGCGTCGCCTGGCCGATGAAGTCGCCGGTCAACAAGGTGCTCAACCTCGCCCTGAACTTCGGCGGCACCTTCTTCCAGACCGACGCCGGCGGCAGGACGACGGTCAAGGTCGGCGCCGAGGAGCGCGAGGTGCTCCAGCGCATCCACGACCAGCTCTACAAGGACAGGTCCGCCGACCCGTCCGCGCTCGGCATGGGCTCGGCCGATCCGCTGCCCGGTTTCTACGCCGGCAAGTACGCGATGCTGCCCGTCGGCGTCTACCTGCGCCAGCAGGTCGTGGAGCAGGCGCCGGACGGCTTCGAGTGGATCACCCTCCCGCCGCTGAAGGGCGTCGGCTCCGAGCAGGGGGCCGTCTCGCAGACGTTGTCGGTCGCCGCGGACAGCAGGTATCCCGAGCAGTCGCTGAAGTTCGTCTCCTTCTTCCTCAACGGTTCCAACCAGGTCAAGCTCGCCAAGGGCGACTGGCTGCTGCCGACCTCCGTCAAGGCCGCGGGCGATCCCGCCATGACGGCCGAGGAGAACGGATGGAACGTGGCGACCGCATCGGCCAAGAACCTCGTGGTCGCGCCGTTCCTGAAGGTCAACGGTTTCGACGAGTGGAAGAGCAAGGTGGCCACGCCGACCCTGCAGCAGTACTTCGCCAACAAGATCACCATTGACGAGGTGGCGAAGAAGCTGGTCGACGAGGGCAACAAGGTGCTGGAGCGGTACAACCAGTGACGTTGACACATCGGGGGCGCGCCCGGGGATGTCTGCTCGGCCTCGCGGCCGGCGACGCCCTCGGGCGCCCGGCGGAGAACCTCTCGCCCGAACAGATCGCCGCCCGCTGGGGGAGGCTGACCGAGATCGACGGCGGCGGCACCGACGACACCGAGTACACCATCTTCGCGGCCTCCCTGCTCATCCGGCACGGGCACGCGCTGACCTCCCAGGACGTCGTCCAGGCCTACCACCAGGAGATCATCCCGCTGATCGACGGGCCGATGAAGGGCGCGGGCTTCTCCGAGCTCGGTGCCGTCCAGGCACTCCGGCGGGGACTCCGGCCACCGCTGACCGGCCAGTGGCACCGCCACGGCTGGTCGGACGGCCTGGCCATGCGCGCCGCACCGTACGGGATCTTCGCCGCGGGTGACCCCGGCGAGGCCGCCCGTCTGGTGGAGGTCGACGGCAGCGTGAGCAACTCTGGGGAGGGCATCCTCGGCGGCCGTGCGGTCGCCGGGGCGGTGGCCGCCGCGATGGCGGGCGCCTCCCCGGACGAGGCGGTCACGGCCGGTCTCGGCGTGATCCCCGAGGACTCGTGGACCGCCCGTAGCGTCGACCGCGCCCGCGAGGCCCTCGGCCCCGGAGCCGGCGACGTCGCCGGGCGGCTGCACGAGGCGGTCGTGGTCCGGCACTACCCGTGGACGGATCTGGCTCCCGAAGCCGTCGCCCTCGCCTTCGCCGCCTACCTGATGGGCGGGGGAGAGGTCGAGGAGTCCGTGGTGATCGCGGCGAACCTGGGACGGGACGCCGACACCACCGCGGCCATCGCCGGCGCCCTCGCCGGGGCGGGACGCGGCGAGGCGGCGGTGCCTGAGCGGTGGGCACGGCAGATCGGCCCGGTCGAGGGGCGCTGCCTGCCGGTGACCGCGGGACGGCACGTGCTCGACGTGGCCGATCGACTCGTGGAAGGGACGTAGGGCGATGACGTCGGGGGACAGGATCCTGGGGGCGTTCGCCGGTCTGGCGGCGGGCGACGCGGCGGGATGGCCGTCGTCGCGGCACAGGGCGGGGGTGCACGCACCGTGGAGCAGACGCCTCCACCGCGAGCTCGACGCCTTCGCCGAGGAGCATCGGGTGACCACCCTGCCGGTGCCGTTCGCGCTCAACCAGCCGGTCGCGCCGCTGGTGATCGGGCCGTCCGACGACGCCGAATGGCTCGCCTGGACCGTGCTCACCATCGACGAGGACCGCGCGGAGGCGTTCGCCGGCCTGACCGGCAGGGACGACGTCAGGGCGCGGATCTCGGTGCGGACCGCGCTGGACAACCTCGCGCGCGGTCTCGGCCCTCCCGCCAGCGGGCACGACAACCCGCACTTCTTCGACGACGCCGCGGCCGTGCGGGCGGTCGCCTTCGGGGCCGTCGGGCTGGACCCCACGGCCGACGCCCAGGTCACCAACGCCGGTGACGGCGTGCTCGGAGCCGTCGCCATGGCCAGGGCGATCGGCGTCCTGGTGGACGGCGGTCCGATGGGCGACGCCGTGCGGGCCGCGTTGGAGGCGCTTCCCGATGACACCGTCATCGGCCGCGCGACCCGTATCGCGCTCGCGGTCGCCCGCGAGGCGGGCGACCCGTTCGCGGCGGTGCCCGCGCTGGACGCGGCGCTGTTCGACCACGTCTACAGCTACGGGGTGGCCGCCGCCGAGACGCTGCCGGTGGCCCTCGCACTGGCGGAGGTCTCCGGCGGCTCGATAGGCACCGCCGTACCGGCCGCCGCCTGCCTGGCCACCGTGGCGGACTCCGCGCCCGCGCTGACCGGTGCGCTGACCGGCGCGTTCACCGGCCATGGTGCGCTGCCGCGGGGATGGAGCACCACCCTTACGGGTTGCTGCCTACCCGAACTGGCGGGAATCGACCTACTGGACATCGTGAGGGGACGGATCGGATGAGTACAGCGGGCAGGGGCACGCTCGAGGACAAGGCCGTGGGATGCGTGGCGGGTGCCGCGGTCGGCGACGCCCTCGGCGGCGCCACCGAGGGCTGGACGCCCGAACAGATCCACGAGCGTTACGGCGGGTACGTCGAGGGCCTGGTCCCGCCGTACTTCGAGGACTGGCGGAACGCCCGCCCCATCGCGCCCTACCACAAGGGCGACGGCCACATCACCGACGACACCCTGATGACCCACGCGCTGATCCGGGTCTACGAGCGGGTCGGGGGACACCTGGACGCCTACGCGGCGGCCGAGCACCTGGTACCGGAGATGCTGGGGGAGAAGCGCTGGATCCCGGAACTGGAGGCCGAGGCGCTGCTGCTGCAGCGGGTCTTCCTGGCGGAGAAGTGGCTGGTGCTGCGGCTGCACCACGGTCATGCGGACCCGCGTGAGGCAGGCGTGGGCAACATCGTCAACTGCGGTGCCGCGATGTACATGGCACCGGTCGGCGTGGTGAACGCCGCCGACCCCGACGCCGCCTACGCCGAGGCGATCGAGCTTGCCGGCGCCCACCAGTCCAGTTACGGACGGGAGGCGGCCGGGGTGCTCGCCGCCGCGGTGGCCGAGGCCATGCGCCCGGGCGCGACACCCGACTCGGTGGTCGCCGCCTGCCTGCGGCTGGCACGGGACGGTACCAGGGCGGCCATCGACGCGGTGTGTTCGGTGGCCCGCGACCTCGGCCACTGGGACGGCTCCTTCGAGAGGCTGCGCGCCGCCATGAAGCCCTACGACACGGTCGCCGACACCTACCGTGACCAGGGTCTCGGCGCCCGCCGCCCGAGCCGCCTGCACAGCATCGAGGAACTCCCGCTCGCCCTGGCCTTCCTGCTGATCGCCAAGGGCGACTACCGTGACACCGTCCTCGGTGGCGTCAACTACGGCCGCGACGCCGACTCCATCGCCTCCATGGGCGGCGCCGTCGCCGGAGCCCTCGGCGGGCGCGGAGCCGTCCCGGCCGACTGGGTGGAGCAGATCTCCGCAGCCAGCCGCACCGACCTCCTCACCCCCGGCCTGAACCTGGCCCGCGTCGCCCGCCGCATCCACGGCGCGGACCTGGCACGCCGCCGCGCCCACGAGTCCGCCTTCGCCGCCCTCGCCGGGGACGCCGGATGATCAGGCTGACCTGGGTGCAGCCGGAGGACCTGGTCGGCCACGAGCTGCGCCAGGCCACCGAGGACGGCCGCGAGGTGACGGAGATCGCCGCGCGCTGGCAGGCCGCGGGAGGACACGGCGCCCCGGCCCGGGCGGGAGCCTCGCCAGAGGCCCCTCCGGTACGGCTGCGCCGCCTGGCCGAGGAGCTGCTCGACGAGCTGGCCGCGATCCCGTCCCCGCTCGCCGAGCCCTCCACCCTGGCCGAGATCGTCACAGCCTGCCCGAGGTGGCCGTCACAAAGGGGCACGGCCACCTCGGGCACACAGGACATGGACCGGATGCTCGGCGCGTGGCTGGGCCGGGCGGCGGGCTGCGTGCTGGGCAAGCCGGTGGAGAAGATCCCCCGGGAGGGGATCAGGGCGATCGCCGAGGCGACGGGGAACTGGCCGATCCGGGGATGGTTCACCGCCAGGGGGCTTCCCGCCGAGATCGGCCGGCGCTGGCCGTGGAACCGTCGCAGCGCCGTCAACAGCCTCGCCGAGAACATCGACGGCGTTCCCGAGGACGACGACCTCAACTTCGCGCTGCTCGCCGTGGCCCTGCTGGAGCGGCACGGCCGGGGATTCGGCACCGACGACGTCGCGCGGCTCTGGCTGGACGAGCTGCCCGGCGGCCGGGTCTTCACCGCCGAGCGCGCCGCCTACCGCAACCTGCTGGCCGGTCTGGAACCGCCCACCTCCGACGACCCGCGGGCTCTCAGCACGGCGACCTTCCGCAACCCGTTCCGGGAGTGGATCGGTGCGCTGATCAGGGCCGACGTCTACGGCTGGGTCAATCCCGGCGATCCGGCCACGGCCGCGGAGTTCGCCTGGCGCGACGCGCGGCTCAGCCACACCGCCAACGGGATCTACGGCTCCATGTTCGTGGCGGCGATGTGCGCCACGGCGCTGACCGCCTCCTCCACCGAGGAGGTGGTCGCCGCCGGTCTTGCCGTGATCCCGCCGGACTCCCGCCTGGCCGCCGCCGTACGGCAGGCCGCCGAGGACGCGCGCCGGGAACCGGACTTCGAACGGGTCGTCGACCGGCTCCACGCACGCCACGGGGAGCTGCACTGGGTTCACACGGTCAACAACGCCGCACTGATCACGGCGGCCCTGGTCCACGGCCGGGGTGACTTCACCGCCTCGATCGCCGGCGCCGTGGCGGGCGGCTGGGACACCGACTCGGCGGGGGCGACCGTGGGCTCGATCGTCGGCGCGCTGCGCGGCGCGTCGCGGATCCCGGAGGGGTGGGCGTTGCAGAATCGGCTGTCCAGTAGCATCAGCGGATTCGACGGCATCGGCCTGGACGAACTGGCCCGCCGTACGCTGGCCCTGGGGGTGGAGGAATCATGATCTCGGTGTTCGGCAGTGTCAACATGGACCTGGTGGCCTATGTCGATGCCGCACCCGCGCTCGGCGAGACCGTGACCGGCCGCGCCTTCAGCACGGTTCCCGGCGGCAAGGGCGCCAACCAGGCCATCGCCGCCGCGCGGGCGGGTGCCAGGGTGGCCTTCCTCGGGGCGGTGGGCGACGACGACTTCGGCACCGAGATGCGCGGGACGCTCGCCGAGGCGGGCGTCGACGTGACGAACCTGCGCACGGTCCCCGGGCCCTCGGGCATCGCCCAGATCGTGGTGGACGGCGGCGGTGGCAACTCGATCATCGTGGTGCCCGGTGCCAACGGGGCCGTGACCGCCCCCACCGAGGCCGAGATCGAGGTCATCTCCCGCTCCGACGTGCTCCTGCTCCAGCTGGAGCTTCCCATCGAGGCGGTCACCGCCGCCGCCAGGGCCGCCCGTGCCGCGGGGACCACGGTGGTCCTCACCCCCGCCCCCGTCCAGCCC
Source organism: Streptosporangium amethystogenes subsp. fukuiense (assembly GCF_042665875.1). Classification (NCBI taxonomy): domain Bacteria; kingdom Bacillati; phylum Actinomycetota; class Actinomycetes; order Streptosporangiales; family Streptosporangiaceae; genus Streptosporangium; species Streptosporangium amethystogenes. The sequence continues at coordinate 1,048,133 of NZ_JBHTEE010000001.1, forward strand.
CTGCCCGCGGAGCTGCTGGAGGCCGTGGACATCCTGGTGGCCAACGAGCACGAGGCCGTCGCGATCACCGGCCAGGCGGACCACGAGCGCGCCCTGAAGGAACTGAGGGGCACGGTCGGATGGGTGATCGTCACCCTGGGGGCGCGCGGCGCGCTCACCTCCTCTGACGACGGAGCCGCCGTGTGGGTCGAGGCACCCAGGGTGAACGCGGTGGACACCACGGCCGCGGGCGACACCTTCGTGGGGGCCCTCGCCGTGGCCCACGTCGAGAAGCAGCCCGCCGACCAGGCCGTCCGCTTCGCCACCGCGGCGGCGGGCCTGTCCGTCCAGCGCGCGGGCGCCAGCAGTTCGATGCCCACCCGCGCCGAGATCGACCGGAGCCTTTCCGCGGCCGGTGCCTGACACTCCGGTGCTGACACCCGGCGGGGACCTCCCGGCCGATCTCGGGTGCGGGAGCACTAGCCGCTGATGAGGGAGGTCTCCGACAGCGTGAGCAGGAACGCTCCCGCCGAGAGCAGCGCGATCGCCCAGGAGCGGCTGATGGCGGACCAGATCGTGGCGGCCAGGAAGCAGATCAGGGCGAGCAGCACGAGAACGTCCACGAGAATCCTCCAAAGGGTCGGCCCCCGGACGATCACTGTCCGGGGCAAGCCCTCACTGCCCCGCGCGCAGCGGGGGTAACACGTCGTGCCCCCGTTTCATGGGAGCGGGAACTTCGGCCAGCCCGCCTTTTCCTGATATTTCCCGCTATGCCCCTTCCCAGAGGGCGGCGGCGGCCTCGGCGCATGCCACGTCCTGGCCGACGGTGCCGCCGCTGACGCCGACCGCGCCCACCACCCCGCGGCCGTCACCGGGCTCTCCGAGCGGGATGCCGCCGCCGAAGCACACGTACCGGTCGCCGGCCAGGCCGTGCAGTTCACCTCCCGGCAGGACCAGCGGCGCGAGGTCGGCGGTCGGCATGTGGTGGGCCACCGCGGTGTGGGCCTTGCCGGGGGCGAGGACGGGGCCGGAGATCCGTGCGCCGTCCATCCGCTGGAACGCCACCAGGTGTCCGCCCGCGTCGACCACCGCGACCGAGATGAGCGCTCCCTCTCGCACGGCCTGCCGCACCGCGGCCTCACACATGCGCAGCGCGAGTTCCAGGTTCACCGGACTCCTCAATGTTTCGAAAACCTTCGGCGCGGACGGTCGGGGGATGCGAGATGCCATTAACGATCCGACGTTCGTGTGCGCTCTTCGGAGGACCGGGGTGAGCCGGGAATGTCGCCCGGTGCGGAGAGGATCACACGCGGCGACATTCCGATGACTCTTACCAAGAGTGATGTTTATCTTACTCCAAGCTACGATCTCGTCACTGGCGGAATCGTTGAGGTGCCGTCTCGACGTGGGGAGAGGCATGCGCAGTCATAACCGTGCGAACATCGTTCACCAGCTCAAATACGCCCTCAACCATCCGGGGCGAGTCCCCAGGCACCTGAGCCGGCTGAGCAGGAACATGTGGCTGCGCCTGAGCACCCGTGACCATGTCTCCTACTACCGGGCCATCATGAGGTCCGACACCGCGCGCAGCCCCCACGCGGCCGTGGGCAGCAAGTCCTACCGGCGCTGGACGGTCCTGGGAAAGATGCAGTTCGACTACCTGGTGCGGCACGGGCTGGAACCCGGGCACCGCATGCTGGAGATCGGCTGTGGCAACCTGCGGGCCGGGCGCCTGTTCATCGGTTACCTCGACGCCGGAAACTACTACGGTCTCGACATATCCCCGGACATCCTGATCGCCGCCCAGGAGACCCTGGTCTCCTACGACCTGCGGGAGAAACTCCCCCATCTCATGCTGGTCGGAGACCTGCGCTTCGCCGCCCTGCCCAGTGAGATGTTCGACGTCGTGCACGCCCACAGCGTCTTCTCCCACTCCCCGCTGCCGGTGATCGAGGAGTGCTTCCGGCACATCGGCCGGGTCGTGAAGCCGGGAGGCTGGTTCGACTTCACCTTCGACCGCACCGAGGGCAGGGAGCACCAGGTCCTGGGCGAGGACTTCTACTACCGCGCCGAGACCCTGCTCGACCTGGCCTCCGGATACGGCCTGCAGGCGACTCTCATGGAGGACTGGGAGCTGCTCCCGCACCGGCAGTCCAAGATCCGCATCAGGTTTCCCGGGCCCGAGCCCTCGGCGGGTCGCGCCGTACGTGATCAGGACCGGTCCGAGGCGGATCGCCGGAGAGACCTGGACCGCGAAGCCGGGCAGGCGATGTCGGATCTCGGATAGGATCTGGCGCCCTGTGCGACCGAGCTGGAGGAACCGATGCGGGCCCACGACCTGTCCGCCGGGGGCGGTGTGCTGGCCCGCGCGCATGACGTGGCCCGCGCGGCGGCGCGGATCCACGGACTGCCCGACGCCGAGGTCACGCTGATCAACGTGTCGGAGAACGCCACCTACCGGGTGGACGACCCGGTCACGGGGAGGCGCTCCATCCTGCGGGTGCACCGCCTCGGCTACCACTCCATCCCGGCGATCCTGTCCGAGCTGGCCTGGCTGGAGGCGCTCCGCGAGCAGGAGGGGATCCGCACCCCCCGGGTGCTCCAGGCCCCCGACGGCTCCCGGGTGCTGACCGTCCCCGGCGCCGAGCCCCGGGAGTGCGTCATGTTCGAGCTGCTGCCCGGTGCCGAGCCGTCCCTGGAGAACCCGGTGCCCGGGTTCGAACGGCTCGGCGCGCTCACGGCGCGGATGCACCGGCACGCGCGCCGCTGGTCTCGGCCCGAGTGGTTCACCCGCTTCCACTGGGACTACGAGGCGGCCCTCGGCGCCGGGGCGCGATGGGGCCGCTGGCAGGACGGCCTGGGCATGGAGGCCGAGGCGCGGGCCGTGCTGGGGCGGCTGGACAAGGAGCTGCGCGAGCGGCTCCACCGCTTCGGCCGGGGGCCGGAGCGCTACGGCCTGGTCCACGCCGACCTGCGTTCCGCCAACCTGCTCGTGGCGGGCGAGGGACCACCCAGCGTCATCGACTTCGACGACTGCGGCTTCGGCTGGCACCTCTACGACCTGGCCGCGGCGGTCAGCTTCATCGAGCACCTCCCCGAGGTCCCCGAACTGCTCGACGCGTGGGTGCGGGGTTACCGGACCGTCCTGGACCTTCCGGCCGAGGACGAGGCGGAGATCTGGACGTTCGTCATGTTCCGCCGCCTGCTGCTGGTCGCCTGGATCGGCACCCATACCGGCGCGGACATCGCCGTCGAGCTGGGCTCCGGTTACACCGAGGGCGCCTGCGAGCTGGCCGAGCGCTATCTCGGCGGCTCGCTCCGCTGACCAGGTCCGTCCGGTGGCACTCGCGGCGTTCTCGTACGGGCCGCTCGGCGAAGTGGCGCGCTGTGATCGCGCATCGGGAAATCGTCCCTACCCACTCCTGGGACACGGCGGGTCCGCGGTGGTGAATACGCGTCGGCGCCCGCGTCGCCGTGCGGGTAACGCGTAATCCGATAATGGGATTTCCGCGACGGGGATTCCATCTCCCGGCCCTTGTTTTCCGCCCCCTTCGTCGAATCCGGGTGTTTTCCGGCAGCCTTCGTCACCGTGGCCGCGGGCGGCGGTCCGGTGGGGCCGGGACTGCGAGGTCAGGACTTGAGTTCGCGTCTGATGTCCTCGTCGTCCGGTGCCAGTTCAAGCGCCCGGGTGAGGTCGGCGACCGCCTCCGTCTCCCGCCCGGCGGCGCGCAGTGCCATCGCCCGGTTGAACAGCAGCGCGGGGTCCGCTCCGGGTTCGAGGGCCCGGGTGAAGTCCGCGACGGCGCCCTCGGGGTCACCGGTCTCGAACGCCAGCAGTCCTCGGTTCGCCCAGGCGGCCGCCAGCGAGGGGGCGAGCTCCAGCGCCCGGTCGAAGGCGGTACGCGCCCTGTCGTAGCGCCCCTCCGCCGTCTCCACCTGGCCCAGCGCGCACAGCAGGTACGGGTTGGCCGGATCGATGGCGAGCCCGGTCTCCGCGTCCACCCTGGCCTTGCCGTACTCACCGAGGGCGGCCAGCAGCCCGGCCCGGTTGGCCAGGCCGTCCACGAACTCCGGGTCCAGTTCCAGCGCGTGGTCCAGGTCGCTGAGCGCACCCCGGTGGTCCCCCCGGGAGAAGCGGATCTCGGCCCGGTTGTAGTAGGGCTCGGGGAAGGGCGGGCCGACCCGCATGGCCGTCTCGTAGTCGTCGATCGCCGCGTCCATCCGGCCCAGCCGGTGCAGCAGGTTGCCCCGGTCGATGTAGTAGTCGGGGTATCCGGGGTCGGCTGCGATCACCGCGTCCAGGTCCTCCAGCGCCTCCTCGGGGTGGCCCAGCATCACGGTGAGCTGCGCCCTGTTGGCCAGCAGCACCAGCCGGTGTATCGGGTGCTCGCCGGGACGCAGGTCGCGGTCGGCCAGGGCGACGGCCTCGGAGACCAGCTCCAGTGCCTTGGCCGGGCGGCCTCGCCGTACCTCCACCAGTGCCCGGCCGTTGAGGTCGAACCCCAGCTTGAACGCCCGCTCGCGCGGGTCGGGCAGCAGCGAGGAGATGGCGATCGCCTGGTTGACCAGCGCGAGCGCGGCGTCCGGGTCACGCCGGGCCTGGTCGTGGTGGCGTACCTTCAGCATTCCGGTGGCGTAGGCGACCGAGGCGTGCACGGCGGGGGAGACGCTCTCTCGCCTGGCCAGGTCGAACAGGTCCTCGGACTCGTCCTCCCTGCCCAGCGCGGCCAGCGCGGTCGCGGTGCTGTGCAGGAGCCGCCACCAGGTCCCGCTGTCGCCTTCGGGATCGGCGAGGCGCAGGGCGCGCCTGCCGAGATCCACCACGGCGTCATGGCAGCCCGTGTCCAGGCACCACTGCACCGCGAACAGGAACGCCTCCACCGCCTTCGACGTGTCGCCGCCGCGCTCGCGGTGGTAGGGGACCGCTCCAAGCCGCGCGCCGATCGTCCCCTCCCGCTCCAGCCTGTCGGCGAGGGCGCGGTGCTCCTCCTCACCGAGCGGATCCTCGACGGTGGTCCCCCGGCGGGTCACCACGGTCAGCGACTCCGCCGGGACACGGCGCCGCAGCACCGTCAGGAGTTCGAGGTCGGTGGGGTCGGCCCGGTCGACGTTCTCGACGACCAGCGTCCGCGGACCGGTTTCGGCCAGGTGCTCGCGGACGAACTCGGCCAGGCCGTTGGCCAGGCGCAGCGTGCGCCGCGGCGCGTGCACCAGGATCCGCTCCGCGCTGGGCAGGCTCGCGGCCACGGAGCGGCGCCGGTCGGGAACTAGGTCCTGCAGGTCGGGGGCCGCCGCGCGCAACTCGATGTCGTAGCGGGCGACAAGCTCGGGCCGGGCCGTGGGCACCAGGGCGGCGACGAGCGCGCCCCCCGCGGTGTAAGGACCGCGCAGGTGCCGGTCGGCGTCCACCACGAGCGGCGGCGACACGGGAAGAGACGGGTTTTCTGGCGGTTGGGCTCCCCGACTCACCGGACTCCTCTAAGTCGATTTAGATGATATTTGATGATATATGGCTATGGCGTGCTGGGGGCCGGCGCCCACTGCTGGACGCCGGTGCTGCGATTCCTCTCAGCCGACATGCTTGGCGCTTGCGGTACCACTGAGCGTGACGGTGCCAGGTTTGTGAACAATAACGTGCTTCATTACCGACCTCTCTCGCGAATAAGAGCAAATCGCAAGTATTCGCAATAATTGCCCATATTGACAAGATCTATTTCTTATAGTGGCCGCATCCGGACAGCCCTATGGACAGGTGGCGTGCGGTGGTGTCCGCGAACGCCGTCGCGGGCCCATGCCCGGCCCGGCCGCTGTGAGCGGCTCCTGCCGGGGATGGGACCCTGGTTCGATGGAACAGAGAAGCCGCTGGGCGGACATCGCGGGAGACGACGCCGGGGAGCGGTACGCGGCGAGGTTCGCCAGGCTGGCCGAGTCGGGGGCGGACACGCACGGCGAGGCACGGTTGTGCGCGGGGCTGCTGCCGCCGGGCGCGCGGGTGCTGGACGCCGGGTGCGGGACCGGGCGGGTGGCGATCCGGCTGGCGGAGCTGGGATACGACTGCGTGGGCGTCGACCTCGACGCGTCCATGCTGGAGGTCGCCCGGCGGGCCGCACCGGAGCTGCCCTGGATCCTGGCCGACCTCAGCGACCTCGGTGATCTCGCCGGCTCCGCGGAGTTCGCGGAGCCGGCGGAGCGGGCCGTGTCCGGCGAGCGGCGTGGGCGGGGCGAGCGCTTCGACATGGTCGTCGCCGCGGGCAACGTCATCCCCCTGCTGGCCCCCGGGACCGAGGCGCGGACCGTCGCCGGGCTCGCGGCACTGCTGCGGCCCGGCGGGTTGCTGGTGAGCGGGTTCGGGCTGGACGCAGCGCACCTTCCGCTCGCCTCCGCCACGGTCACCCTGGACGACTACGACGCCTGGTGCCGGGCCTCGGGGCTCGCCCCGCTGCGGCGCCTGGCGACTTGGGACGGCGCACCCTACGACGGTGGTGGATACGCGGTGAGCGTCCACGTACGAACCCCGGGCGAACGGGACTTCGAACGGTAGTAGCTTCATCCCATGCGACTGGGCGTTCTCGACATCGGTTCCAACACGGTTCATCTGCTGGTGATGGACGCACATCGGGGGGCCCGGCCGCTACCGGCGTACTCCCACAAGGAGGAACTGAGGCTCTCCGAGCACATGGACGAGGGCAACCGCCTGTCGGCGGAGGGCGCGACGCGGTTGCGGGAGTTCGTCGAGGAGGCGCTGCGGATCGCCGAGGACAAGGGGGTCGAGGACCTTATGGCCTTCGCGACCTCCGCGATCAGGGAGTCGGTGAACGGTGAGGAGGTCCTCGCCGGGATCAAGGCCGCCACGCAGGTCGACATCGAGGTGTTGTCCGGCCAGGACGAGGCGAGGTTGACGTTTCTGGCGGTGCGCCGCTGGTTCGGGTGGTCCTCCGGGCGGCTGCTCGTGCTGGACATCGGCGGCGGGTCGCTGGAGATCGCCTCGGGGATCGACGAGGAGCCCGACGTGGCGGTGTCGCTGCCGCTGGGGGCCGGCCGTCTCACCCGCGACCACTTCACCGCCGACCCGCCACCGACCGACGAGGTGCGGGCACTGCGCAGGCACGTGCGGGCCGAGATCGCCCGCGTGGTGGGCAAGGTGTCGCGGTACGGCCAGGCGGATCACGCGGTGGCGACGTCCAAGACGTTCAGGCAGCTCGCGAGGATCGCCGGCGCGGCACCCTCACACGAGGGGGTGAACGTACGCCGGGTGCTCGGGCACGCGGACCTGGTCGGCTGGACCGACCGGCTGGCCAGGATGAGCACGGGGGAGAGGGCCGAGCTGCCCGGGGTGTCGGAGGGGCGGGCGCCGCAACTGCCCGCCGGAGCCATCGTCGCCGACGCCACCATGGACCTGTTCGGAGTGGCCCAGCTGGAGGTGTGCCCGTGGGCGTTGCGCGAGGGCGTCATCCTGCGCAGGCTGGACGCAATGCCCGAGTAGTAAGGTTTATCCGGCCTTCCGCGGGTTAGTGCGCATAGCCATGAACAGCCCTCAGACTCAGGTGGCAGGTGCCGCTCACAGAGCGGCCAACAGTCAGACGCTGGACAGGTTGGCGCGGGTCGGTTTGGCCTGCAGGGGGGTCCTTTACGGGCTGATCGGTTTTCTCGCCCTGCAGATCGCCTTCGGCGGTGGCAGCGGTGGCAAGGAGGCCGACAAGACCGGGGCCATCGAGACGGTGGCGGAGCAGCCGTTCGGCATGGTGCTGCTCTGGCTCATGGTCGTCGGCTTCGCGGCCCTGGTCCTCTGGCAGCTGTCCGAGGCCGTCATCGGCCGGGGCCAGACCAAGGACCGGGTGGAGGCCGCGGCGCGCACGGTGGTCTACGGGTTGATCGTGGCCACGCTGCTCGGGGTCGTGCTGCGCGGAGACTCGGGAAGCTCGACGGACAGTCAGTCCAAGGACCTCACGGCCAAGCTGATGGAACTGCCCGGCGGGCAGTTCATCGTGGGCCTGGTCGGACTGGGCGTCATCGCCCTTGGGGCCTACTGGATCCACAAGGGCTGGAAGAAGAAGTTCCTCCAGGACCTGCGCACCGGCGAGATGCCGCCGAAGGCGCGTGACCTGGCCGAGAAACTCGGCATGGCCGGCTACCTCGCCCGCGGTGTGATCGCCGCGGTCGCCGGCGTCTTCGTCATCCAGGCCGCGATCACCTACGACCCCGACAAGGCCAAGGGCATCGACTCGACGCTGCGCTCGCTGGCCGACACCCCGGCCGGTCCGTGGCTGCTCGGGGTCGTCGCGATCGGCCTGCTGCTGTTCGCGGTCTACTGTTTCTTCGAGGCCCGCTGGCACCGGATGTGACGGGTGAAACCGCACGGTACGGCAGGTGCGGGCATGCAGCGGAAGGCCCGTCTGGCAAGCCCCACCTGTCTATCCGGTAAGTGATCGCATTCCTACTTTTCCGAGACATCTTCCCTTTCGAGCTCCGCGTCTTCCCAAAGGCAGGAACGGCATCGGAGGGGGCATATGGACTCGTCGGAGTACGACGGCAGCGAATGGGTTCTCCGCCTTGCGGGCTCCCCGGACCAGGTGGTCAGAGCCCGCCGCCTGGTCTCGATGACCCTGGGGCGAGACCATCCCCTCCATGACGACTGTGTCCTGCTGACCAGTGAGATCGCCACCAACGCGGTGATCCACTCCCGCTCCGGGGACGGCGGGGCGTTCACGGTCACCGTGGCCTACTCGGCGACCGGCGTGCGGGTCTGCGTCCAGGACGAGGGCTCCTCAGAGGCTCCCTGCCTCTGCCGCGCCTCGGCGGACGCGACGGGGGGCCGCGGCCTGCCCCTGCTGGAGGCGCTGGCCCACCGCTGGGGCCTGGTCAGGGAGGCGGGGGCCAACAAGGTCTGGTTCGAGCTGGTGCTCGAACTGGCCGGGATGCGCGCGGGCAGCCTGGCAGGCGCCAGGTGAGAGTTCGGGGCTCGGCCGGACGTCGAGGGGGCCGGTACCGGGCCGGGACGAGTCGGAGGCGCAGCCACCCTCGGCACCCTGCCGGCAGCCGTGCCGTGGAGACCCCAGGCGACATGGCGGGCCTCCTCCGAGAAAGGAGGCCCGCGACCTGCTCAGGCCGGCTGTTGCGAGGCCGTGAACGGGCGGGGGGCGGGGCGGACGTCGAGTTCGGTCAGCAGGCCGGCCATCCGGGCGGCGCGGAGCGGGTCGACGGGCAGGACATGGCCGGTCCACCAGCGGGCGATCTCCGAGGACGGCCCCTCGGGCACCAGTTCCAGGTAGTCGTCCAGCGGAGGGTCGTAGATGAAGCCGGGCACCACGCCCCGGCTCTCCAGCCGGGCGACCACCTCGTCGCGGTTCTCGACCAGCAGGGGCACCCGCAGCAGCGGCTGTGGCGCCGCGTCGCGGACGCCCTCGGCCGCCCAGGGCAGGGTACGCAGTAGTTCGACCCCGGCCACCCGCCGACCGCGCTCGCGGTCGATCACCCGGAAGCGGGAGCGCTGGTAGCGGCGGAGCAGCGGCCCCTGGCGCATCCGCCAGTCGTCGAGGTCGATCCGCAGCCAGTGGTCCAGGGCACGCAGGTCCACCGGATCGCCGGCGAGGGCCGCGCGCAGCTCCTTCTCGCGGGGCGGGCAGCGGTGCCCGGTCCACTGGACGAGGCCGAGCGCTTTGAGGGCGTGCCACATCGGCCGGACCAGCCCGGTGCGGTAGATCGTCTCGCGCAGCACGGGCCGCAGCGTGCCGAGCAACTGGGCGCGCGCCCCGCCGGGGAGCAGTGACTCGTCCCTGGCCCGGGCCAGCTCGGGCAGTGCGGCCGGGTCCCGCGCGGTGAGGAACCCGCCGGACATCGCCCGCCCGTGCTTGGCGAGGCTGAACACCCCGGCGGTGCCGAACGTGCCCGCGGCGCGGCCGCCCACCGTCGTCTGCATGGCGTGTGCCGCGTCGTCGAGGAGGATCACGCCGCGCCGGTCGCACTCGGCCCGCAGCTCGGTGACCCGGTCGGGCTGGCCGTACAGGTGCGTGGTGACGACACCGGCCAGGCCGTTCCAGTCGATGTTGGGGACGTCGATGTTGCCGTCACGCCAGGAGACCGGCGCCATCACCGGTTCCAGCCCGGCGGCCAGCACGACGAACAGCACGGTCTCGCAGTTCGTCGGTGAGATGAGCACCCTGTCGCCGCGTTCGAACCAGTGACGCAGCGCCAGGAGCAGACCGAACCTGGCGGAGGGCACGTGCAGGCACTCCTGGCCGATCCGGTCTCGCATGGCCGCCTCAAGCTCGCGGCTGCCGTTCTGACCGCTCACTGGGCCTTCCCTCGGGTGCGCAGCCGCCCGTACCGCTTCATGGCCCTGTCGGCGGCGCCGTACAGGGCCGGGCTGTCAAGGATGAAGCGCCGCACGCGGCGGACCGGTGCGGTGCGTAGCCAGTGCGCCGCCGCGCCGGCCGAACGGCGGCGCACGATGCCCTCGGTGACCGGGACGGTCCTGCTGCACAGTGCGTCCTTGTACTCCGAGCCGTTACTGATGCCGAGATCCAGCGAGCTGACACCGATCTTCGCGGCGGCCTCGACCATGTGCAGGTGCTGGATCAGGCCGGGGGAGTACTTGGCGTAGTCGGGGTCGTACGCGGGGAACCAGCCGATCATCATCGTGTCGGTGCGCAGCCCGAAGTGGCCCGCGACGGGTCTGCCGTCCGCGTACAGCATGGACAGCGGCCCGGCGAAGTCGGGGGTGTCGACGGCGTGCAGGCGCTCGGTCAGCTCCACGACCCATGACCTGGCGAAGCGGTCGGGGCGGCCCATCCGCTGGTACTGGGCCGATTTCCACTCCCGCAGCAGCCGGAACTGCTCCGTGTCGCGCACCGCGAACTCGGAGGTGATCTCGCCCACGTCGCGGCCCAGCTTCCGTTCCTTGTACAGGGTGCTCTTGACGAACTTCGGAGAGCGTTCGCGCAGTTCGTCGAGGAAGGCCGGGTAGCCGTCGGCGAAGTCGAGGACCACGGCATCCTGCCTGAGCGTCTCGAACGGCTGGAACCAGGGCTGCCGGTCGACCATGCAGCCGAACTCCCACACGCTCAGCCCGCACTCCTTGAGCAGGGTGTTGGAGTCGAATTCGGCACCGGGCACGTGGACCACGCCCTGGGAGAGCGAGACCCATCCGCCCAGGGCGGCGCCCACTCCGCCACCGTGCCGCTCGAAGGGGAAGAACCCGACGGGCCCGTCCGACTCGGTGATCACCGCCACCCGCGCCCCGGTGTGGACCTCACCCATCGCGATCGTGAAGTCCGGGCTGAGGAAGGGGTTGGCGAGGTGCGGGCTGGAGCGTTGCATCTCGCGCCAGGCCGCGACCTCGTCCGGGCCCAGCTCCGCGGGCCGGATGACGTTGACCCTCATGCGACCCCTCCCGTCGCGCCGGGGTGACCGGCGACCGTGCCTGCGGTGCGCGTCAACCTACCGTTCACGAGGAGGCGATCCTTTCTCGAAGCCCGGGTTGGGGAACCGAACGTCGTCCTCGGGGCGGAGCACGCGCGATCCGGCTGACCCGTGGACATGGGTGGCGTGCGTCACGGGGCGAGGGAACCGTCCCGGAACCGGGCGGCGCCCCCTGTTGCCGCCACCCGATGCAGTAAATCTACCTAAATATTACCTTACCTGCTAAGCGATATCGAAAATGGTCGGACTCGGCAGCACCGGGGAAACCTGGGGATGGGGCGGTGGGACGGCCGGGACGAGCCGTTCGACGACCGGCAGGGCGCGGTGGGCGTAGAGCGGATCGACCGGCAGCACGTGCCGGCCCCACCAGCGCGCGATCTCGGGCTCCGGCGAGGGGCTGGTGAACCCGGGCAGGTAGCTGTCGTACGGCGGGTCGTAGAGGTATCCGGTGGCGACCCCGTGTCGCTCCAGTTCGGCGATGGCCTCGTCCCGGCCCGAGACCAGCAGCGGGACCCGGAACAGCGGCTGATCCAGGTGCCGGTGGACGGCCGGCGCCACGGTGGGCAGCGCGGCCAGCGCCGAGACGCCGGCGATCCGCCGCGACCGCTGCCTGGGCAGCGTCCGCAGGCGCCTGGACTGGTACCAGCTTGAGAGGTGGCCGCGCCTGGCCCGGTAGTCGTGCAGGTCGGCCTGGACCCAGGAGTCGAACGCCGGTAGCTGCGGCGCGTACTCCAGCGCCCTGACCAGGTCCGCCGGACGCGGAGCGATCCGGTAGCCCTCGCGTTCCTCCTCCATGCCGAACGCGCGCATCGCCCTCAGCGCCGGGCGGACCATGTTCAGGCGCAGCGCGGTGTGCCGGCCCACCGAGGTCAGCACGCTGTGGACCTCCTTCCTGAAGGCACCCGGCTGCAGCAGCCGGTCACGGTCGCGCTCCAGGGTGCGCAGGTCCTCCAGGCGCTCGACCGCGATCACTCCACCGGAACCCGCTCCGGCGTGCTTGGACAGGCTGAACACGCCCGCCACCCCGAAGGTGCCCAGCGGCCTGCCGTGCACGCTCGTCTCCATCGCGTGCGCGACGTCCTCGATCAGGATCTTGCCCGTGAACGCCCTCACCCGGTCCGGCAGGCCGTACAGGTTGGTGGTCAGCACCGCGTCGACCGCGTCGAGGTCGACGGCGCCCGCGTCGATGTTGCCGTCGTCGGCGGAGAGCGGGGCGATGACCGGGCGCAGTCCGGCGGCGAGCACGAGAAAGAGGATCTCGTCGGCCGACAGCGGCGACATCAGCAACCGCTGGCCGGGGCTGCACCAGTGCCGCAGGGCCAGATACAGCCCCAGACGGTTGGAGGGCAGCGGAAGGCAGCGGCGGCCTGTCCGCTTCGCCACAATGTGCTCAGGAGTCACTGGAGACCGTCTATCACGTACGAGATCAAGACTGCAAACAGAGCCACGCCGTCCCTAACCTGCGACGACCTGGGACGCCCTGCCGTGGTTGATCACTCTGCGGATGTTCGGGAGGATCAGTAGCGCGACCAGGAGCTGGCTGCCGAGCATCGCGTAGCCCACCGCGGCGATCCCGAAGAGGGGGAACAGCAAGACGATCGAGGTGAGGACCAGCACCGCCATCCCGATCTGGACGAGTGCGAGCTTGCGGGCCTCGCTCTGCGCGCGCAGCATGCTGAGGCAGATCTCGATCACCGTCTGGGGGAGTACGGCGATCGCCATCAGGCGGAGCAGCGGTGTGCCCGCCTCGGCGAACCCGGGGCCGAACACGCTCAGGATCAGGGGCGCGCCGACCACGACCACCGCGATGACCGGTCCGACGATCAGGAAGGTGCGGCGCAGCGCGTTGCGCACGCTCTGCGCCAGCTGGGCGGCGTTGAAGGATCCCTCGACCGTCAGGGACACCGCCATGTTGGCCGCCAGCAGCCCGATCATGGAGCCCAGCGTGTGGGCTATCGAGAAGTAGCCGAACGTCGGCGCGTCGTCGAGCCAGCCCGCGATGATGACCGGGACCAGATAGAGGATCAGCAGGATGGAGAACGCGCCGGGGAAGTCTCCGGCCAGGAAACGGCCCACCTCGCGCAGGCGCGGCGGGTTCGCGGCGCTCTCCTCGGTGTTCTTGACGTGCCTGGGGATGATGACGCCGAAGATGAACCAGCTGATCGGGATCAGCGCCATGGCCGTCGGCACGATCCACGAGACGAAGATCCCGCCGAAGAGGCCGCCCTCCGGCAGCGCGACCGCGAGCGCGGCGAGCATGCCCATCTTGACCAGGCCGAACGCCAGGCTGTTGACCGGCACCCAGACGGCCTTGCGCAGCCCGGCCAGGGTCACGTCCTGGAGAGTGAAGATCGTCCAGACGAGAACCGAGACGAGGAAGAACAGTCCGGGCCCGAACCCGGCGAGGTCGGCGTAGACCGCCCCCCACACCGGCAACGTCAGCAGGAACCCCAACGCCGCCACCAGGCCGGTGGCCCCGGCGATCGCGTAGCCGCGCAGGACGAACTCGGCGGTGCGGCGGCCGGCCACCGGGATGAACCTGGCCAGCGCGCCCGCGAAGGCGAGCCCGGTCAGAGAGGCGAACAGCCGCATCGCGCTGATCACGGCCTGGCCCTCACCGAACGCGGCGGCGGTGTACAGGTGCGTGGCGAGGAACCAGTAGCCGAGGCCCAGCACGGCGGTGATCCCGGTATTGATCATCAGTGCGTAGCCCTGTAGGAACAGGGGGTTTCTCAGATCCTTGCGCAGGCGGTCCATCAGCCCGGTCCTGCGCTCCTCGGTCACTGTCCGGCCCATCGCCTGGTCGCCTCCGTCGCGCGTCACCTCGTCATCATCGGGTGGAGCGCTTGCAGCGACCTTGCCGTCGGCTGCACGCAGGCCGGTGGCCGAGTCCGGTCGCGTCCCCGGCAGGTCCGGCAGGGCGCCCGGCGGGGGGGTGCCGCCCTCGTGCCAGGCGGGCAGCCCCGTGCCGTTCTCATTCACCGTGACGCTCCCGATCCGCACCACTCTCCGGAGCGGTGCAGGATGCCCGCCCGTCGCTCGCACGGGATGGTTCGGTGGCGTCCCCGAGGGGGGCGGGATGGCGCCGCGCCAGCGTTCGCGTCCCGTCACCAGACCGGCCGGTCACCGAGGGGTATATGAGAATCGGCACGTGAGCCATGATGCCCCAGTTTCAGGCGGGCCGTGTCCGGCATGTATCCGGAAGTGCCCGGCAGGGCTCGATCGTGATGGGGAGCGCCCTGTTTTATCCGGGATCGGTGCTGTGGCCCGCTGAGGCGGCGGGAGAGGTGAGAAGACGATCGAGGACGCGGACGCCGAACTCCAGCCCCTCGACGGGAACGCGCTCGTCCACGCCGTGGAACATGCCGAAGTAGTCGAGTTCCGGGGTGAGCATCAGCGGGGCGAAGCCGTAACCCCTGATACCGAGCCCCGCGAAGGACTTGGCGTCCGTGCCGCCGGACATCACGTACGGCACCGGCCGCGCCGCCGGGTCCTCGGCCACCAGGGCCGCGCCGAGCCGCTCGAAGAAGGGTGAGTCCATCGGGGCGGAGGGGGCGTCCTCCAGGTTGACGAACTCCCGCCTCACCCGGGGGCCGAGCAGGCGGTCGATCGTCTCCAGGAACTCCTCCCGGCCCCCCGGCAGGAACCGCCCGTCGACGTGGCCCACGGCGGTGCCGGGAACCACGTTGACCTTGTAGCCCGCCTGGAGCATCGTCGGGTTCGCCGAGTTCCGGATCTGCGCCCCGAACAGGGAGCCGACCCGGCCGAGCCGTTCGGCCTCCTCCTCCAGCCGGTCGAGGTCGATGCGCTCGCCGAGGATGTCCGACAGGCTCTCGATCAGCGTCGCCACCTCGGGCGTCAGCCGCACCGGCCAGCGGTGAGAGGCGATCCGGGACATGGCGTGGCAGAGTTCGGCCACCGCGTTGTCCGCCGGCGGGCGGGAGCCGTGGCCCGCGACGCCGGTCGCGGTGAGTCTCATCCAGGCGGTGCCGCGCTCGCCCACCGCGACCGGGTAGATCCGTGCTCCGGGAGCCTCGACGCTGTAACCGCCTGACTCGCTGATCGCCTCGGTGCAGCCGTCGAACAGTTCGCGGTGGTGTCGCACCGCGTATCGCGCGCCGTACTCGCCGGTGGCCTCCTCGTCGGCGAGGAACGCCAGCACCACGTCCCGCCCGGGCCGTACCCCGCGCCGCGCCCACTCGCGGACCAGGGTGAGCGTCATGGCCAGGGTGCCCTTCATGTCGACCGCGCCCCGGCCCCAGACGCAGCCGCCCAAGACCTCCCCGGAGAACGGATGAACCCGCCAGTCGGGGGCGTGGGCGGGGACCACGTCGAGATGACCGTGGATCAGCAGGGCGTCGGACGAGTCGCCGGGGATCCTGGCGACCACGCTGGTCCTGTGCCTGGCCGACTCGAACACCACAGGTTCGATGCCGGCCTCCGACAACAGGGTGGCGACGTGCTCGGCCGCCGGGCGTTCGCCGGAGCCGGGATTGGTGGTGTCGAATCTGATCAGGTCCGAGCAGATCTGTGTGACCTCACTCATCGAAGAACGCCCCCTGGAGATGATGGCCCGAATACAGGACCAAGAGTGCATACCCCTCCGGAGCATGAGGGGCACCTCGGGGTCGCTCCACGTACTCCCGGTCGGCTGTGACGCCGCTACCTCCAAGGGGCCGGGAGCCTGGCCACTACTGGCCGGACGTGGTCTGCGGGGTCTTCTTGGTCGCCGCCTTGGCCACACTGGGGTCGCCCGCCGCGAAGGCCTCGGCGACCTTTCCTCCGATGCGCCCGCGCTCACTCACCTCGATTCCGTGGGACTTCGCCCACGCCCGGATCTCGGCGCTCCGCTCGCGGTTGCCGCCGGAACCCTTCGCCCTGCCCTTGCGGCCCAGGGAGGTGCTCGCCTTGCGAGCGGCGGACTGGAAGGGCTTGAGGGCCTCGCGGAGTTTTGTGGCGTTCTTCGTGCTCAGGTCGATCTCGTAGGCGGTCCCGTCCAGGCCGAACGAGACGGTCTCGTCCGCCCGCTTCCCGGTGATGTCATCGGTGAACGTGACGACTTGCTGACGTGCCATTGTGTCACTCCTTAATCTTGGCGCCAGAGTGTGCGGCTGTGAACCCGGCCGACGATGGCTCCCGCGTCTCTTCCCCGGTAGTAAAACTCTAGCCCCTCCTTTCGCCGTCGCGCCGGGAAACCCTGTCCGCCGGAGATCCACTTGCTCGGGTTAATTACCCAAGGCCGAACTCCGGCGTCTCCACGTCATTGGGAAATGCTTCCCGCCGGCGAGGGATTAAAAACGGCGGCGGCGCCGGAAGCCCCTTGGTGTCCTGTATCCCGGGATCTGCCGGTTACCCCTGGCGGGTTTTCCGGATGGAGGTGTCCGAGCGCTTTGGAGTTTCGTGACCTCCGGGTGGGTTCCACCCCGGTCGCTGGGAAAAAATCGACTTCGGCCACTTGGGGGCGTTCCGGTCCATCGTTCCGCTGCCGTTCGTTTCGAGGGCTTCATCGTGTCGGCCGTGACGTCCTTCCGGGGTGCGGGCGCGCCCCCTGCCCCGTTTCCGCTGGTCGTGGCAGCTACTGGGATGAGACTCCGGCGGAGAGCGGCGAGCGGGCCGGGTCCGCCGGGAGGAGGACGGCGGCGGAGGAGTGCCGTGAGACCCGCTCCGGAGGTTCGTCGGACAATTCACACATGCCCGGTGTCTGTCACCGAACGTGTTGCGGGATTTCCGGAGGAAAAATGGCTTCCTCGCGCTCCGGAATGCGAGCCGCGTGTCCCCGGTTTTGTCGGCACGCCAGAGATCCGGGCGCGTTCGAAGGTGGTCACCGACACATGGTCGATCACATTGGGGTGTGGTCTCGACACTCTCGGGTGAGGCAAGGCGTGCTGTGCGGACCGTATGATTTCGGGCGTCTCGCATTGTGGGCGAGCGGGACCGCGGACCCCGTTTGCTCCTTGACCGCCATTGGCCCGTTCCGCCGTCCGGGCGGACCAACAAGCGGCGTTCCCCGAATTGTTCGGGTAACGGCCGGAGAGTGATACGGGCATTGCCCGCTCCCGCGGGCATGTCGCCTGGCCTCGTCCCGTTCTGTTGCGCACGGAGGAAACCGCGCGCCGCCGAGCCTCGTACCGTCTCGCCCAGGACGGCGCCGTGCGCCGCCTGCCACGTCGTCCGGCTCCGGCTACCGGCCAGGGGCACGGTCTGACCCCAGGGCTCAACGGCCCGGAGATTCACAGTGCTCACCTGGCGGAGGCTCACCGAACCGAGTCCGCCTGACCAGGCGAACCACTCTCGGTTCACCCCCGTCAGAGATAGAGGCCGGTGTTCTCGGGAACGGCCGTGCGGCTGAACGCGCCGTCGCGGAGCGCGAAGAGCTCGGCGAGGGTCGCACCGGCGGGAGAGAGCCCCTCGGTGCCGCCGAGCCAGTGGGCGGCCTCGTCGTAGGGGAGAGAACCGATCTCGATCTGGGCGAGGCAGCGGCCCGGACGGGTGACGGCCGGGTGGAGACGGGCCAGATCCTCGTTGGTGGTGATGGCCACCAGGACGTCACGGCCCTGGCCGAGGAGCCCGTCGGTCAGGTTGAGCAGGCGTGACAGGCCCTGTCCCGTGGCCTCCTTGGCGCCGGACCTGATCAGTTCGTCGCAGTCCTCCAGCACCAGGAGCCGCCACCGCTTACCGTCGTCCTCGTCAAAGCCGACCGCGACCTCCATGAGGTAGCCGGGGGAGTGGAACAGCCGCTCCGGGTCGAGTACGCAGTCGACCTGGCACCACGACCGCCACTCGTGGGCGAGCGTGCGCAGCAGCGTGGTCTTGCCGGTGCCCGGCGGGCCGTGCAGCAGGACCAGCCTGCCGTGTGCGTCGGAGGCGGTGACGGACATCAGCCGCGACAGCCGCTCGCTGACCGACCTGGCGTAGTTGCCGGAGATCTCCGCCCAGGGGGAGGCGGTGATCGGCTTCTCCGAGCGGCGGCTGCCGTGGGGCCCCTGCCACCAGAAGCCCATCTCGACGTGGTCGCTCTCGGGGGCGGGCTCCTCGGCGTCCTTGATGATCTCGTCGATCACCGAGCGGGCCAGTTCCTCGTCGACCGCGGTCACGCTGACCGTGGCGGCGCGGTTGCGGTGGCGGACCACGCGCAGCGTCCAGCCCTCCCCGCGCAGCAGCCGCGAGTCACGGCCGTCCTTCTCCGTCGCCGCCCGGAGGAGCGTCCCGGAGGCGGGGGTGAGGGAGGCGTCGGGACGGACCCGCTCCAGGTTCGCGGTGCACGACCACGGCTGGACCCCGGTGGCGAACGGCGACAGCGCGAGGGCGTCGATCACGTCCACCGCGGAGTCGGCGTCGTCGAGCCAGATCTTCATCGGCAGCTCCACCGGGCGGGGCTCCGGGGAGAAGTGGACCTCCTTGAGTACGGACATGGCGGTAATGATCCTCTTGGGGTGTCCGCCGGTCGACGGGTTTTCGCAAGGGGACCGGGCTCAGGGGGCCGCCGGCGGCGCGGGAGCCTCGGGGGCGGTGCGGAGCAGGGCGTCGACCAGGGGGCTCGGCGGGCGGGTCAGCGGACCGGTGAGGACGAGGGCGCGGGTCAGGGACGGCTTCAGCGGGATCATGACGAGCCCGGGGGTGAGGAGACCGCGGCCGAGGTCGGGAACCGTCGAGACGCCGATACCGGCGGCGATCATGCCGATGAGCGTGCCGAGTTCGCGCACATGCTGGGCCGGAGCGTAGGGGACGCCCGCCAGGGAACACAGGACGCGGGTCTGCGGCTCGCAGCCCCCCTTGGAGACGAGCAGCGGATCCTCCACCAACTCGGCCATCGTGATGTGTTCCTGGCCGGCCAGGGGGTGGTCGGCGCGGACCACCGCGTGGAAGGCGTCGCGGCCCACCACCACATGCGCGGGGGGAGGGGGCAGTGGATCGACGAGGATCGCGGCGTCGACGACTCCGGTCTCCAGCCAGGGGGACAGCTCGTCGTCGTCACCCTCGAAGACCTGCACCTCGACACCGGGGAGTTCCGCGCGCCACGTCCGCATGAGCTGGGGGAGCAGCCCGCAGCAGACCGTGGGCGGGGCGGCGACGCGGACAACCCCGGTGTGCTGCCCCAGGTGTGCGGAGACGGCCTCGTCGATGGCGGCCACCGAGGCGAGCGCCGCCTGGGCGTGCGGCAGGATCGTCGCCCCCAGGGCGGTGGGTCCCACGCCTCCGTGCCGCAGCACCAGCGGTGCGCCGAGAGCGCGCTCAAGTGCGGCGAGCGCGTGGGAGACCGCCGACTGGGACATGCCGAGCTCCTCGGCGGCCACGCCGAAGCCGCCGTTCGCGATCACGGCGGTGAAGACTCGGAGCTGCGCGACCGTGGCACTCATGAGGACATCTCATCACACTGGCGGGGAAACTCATTGGACACATGGTCCGGGCCTGATGAGACTGCTCCGGTGACCCGTGAAGGAACCTCCCCGGCATCTCCACAGGTGCGGACGGCCGCGAGCCGGTCCGTGCTCGCCCAATATCTCGCGCTGGCCCTGACCTGGGGGGCCAGCTTTCTGTTCATCAAGGTCGCTCTCACCGGCCTGTCCCCCGTCCAGACGGTGCTGGGCCGTCTCACGCTGGGAGCACTCACCCTCAATGCGATCATGCTGGTCACCCGCCGGAGATGGCCGAGGCAGGCGAGACTCTGGGTGCACCTGGGAGTGGTCGCACTGCTGCTGTGCGTGGTGCCGTTCCTGCTGTTCGCCTGGGCCGGGCAGCACATCCCCTCGGGGCTCTCCAGTATCTACAACGCCACGACGCCGCTGATGACGATGTTCGTGACCCTGGCCGCGCTCCGCCAGGAGCGCCTGGGCGCGGCGGGGATGCTCGGCCTGCTGCTGGGCGCGGCCGGTGTCGTCGTCGTCCTGGCCCCGTGGAACCTGACCGGGGCCGCCGGCCCCGGGTGGGCGCAGGTGGCCTGCCTGGGGGCGACGTTCTGTTACGGCCTGGCCTTCGCCTACACGCGGCGCTTCGTGGTCTCCTACGGCTACGACGCCCCCACGGTCGCCGCCGCCCAGATCAGCGTGGCGGCCCTGGTCATGCTCGCGTTGAGCCCGCTGCTGGCAGGCGGTCCGGTGCGCCTGGACCCGCCCGTCGTGGCGAGCATGGCCGCCCTGGGCATTCTGGGTACCGGGCTCGCCTACATCTGGAACACCGCGGTCATCGCCCGATGGGGGGCGACGGCCGCCTCGACGGTGACGTACCTGACCCCGCTGGTGGGTGTCGTCCTCGGGGTGCTCGTCCTGGGCGAGGCGCTGACGTGGAATCAGCCGCTGGGCGCGGTGGTGGTCATCGTCGGCATCATGACCGGCCAGGGCGTGTTCAGCTCCTGGTCAGATCGCCGGTCTCGGTGACCAGGCCGGGGCCGGGGACGTCCTTCCAGGTGTAGGTCAGGGCGTTGCCCTTGCGCCTGAGCCACACGGTGCCCGGAAGGCGGCCGGTGCCGGAGCCGAGGGCGAAGGTCAGCTCGTCGGCCTCGACCCCGGTCAGGACGATCCGTCCCTCGCAGTCGTTGACCGGCTCCGCCCAGTCGGCTCCGCCGTCGCCCTCCCTGAAGGGCGCGACGCTCTCCAGCGCGGACAACTCGCGGGCGAGCCGGGCCCGGGACTCGCCGTCGCCGCGGAACAGCACCTTGACCGCCACCCGCTCGCCGTTGGGGGCGTGCGCGAGATAGACGACGCCCTGACCGCCCTCGCCGATCCTTCCGGCCAGCCGGAAGACCCCGAGCCGGGCCGGGTCGTCAGGGGTGAGGGGGATCAGGGCCATGAGGGAAAGGCTATCCACGTCCGCTTGAAATGGGAGGTAATGCAGGTGGGTGGGGCTAACGAGAGGAGTGCTGGTGATTTTCTGGTTTAGGGCGCTTGGTTGCGGTTAGGAGGCGGTTGTTTCGCTGCCCGATGACCGTCTGGAGTGTTCCCATGTCCTGATGTGGTGGAAGATCAGTTGATTAACAGCGTCATGCGGTGTTGTGTCAGCCATTACGCTCCGGTAGGGCAGTATCCCCCAGACAGTGGAGACATTCCATGGCCATCGATCTTGTTACGCGCCGGGAGTGGGGCGCCCGCCAGCCGCGCGGTTCCTACAGCAGGCTCAGCTCCACCAGGGGAGTGAAGGTCCACTACACGGGTGGCCAGGTCAGCCCGGACATCGTGAACGACCACACCAAGTGCGTTGCCCTTGTGAAATCCATCCAGAACCATCACATGGATGGCAATGGCTGGATTGACGTTGGTTATTCCATGCTGGTTTGTCCACATCGGAAGGTATTTGAGGGGCGAGGTCCGAATCGCGTGCCGGCCGCCAACGGCGCCGGTCTCAACAGCGGTCATTACGCGGTGCTCGGCCTGGTCGGCTCGTCGGGGCTCACCAAGCCGACCGACGGCATCCTGCACGGCATCCTCGACGCCATCGAATACCTCAGGGACAAGGGCGGGGCGGGCAAGGAGATCAAGGGCCATCGCGACGGCTACTCGACCAGCTGCCCCGGCGAGCCCCTGTACGCGTGGGTCAAGCGGGGTGCCCCCCGTCCCGGCGGAGGGACCACCAACCCGCCGGAACCGCACCCCTCCTTCCCCGGCCGCACCCTCAAGCAGCCGCCGATCATGAAGGGTGAGGACGTCCGCACCTGGCAGCGGCGGATGCGCGACCGAGGCTGGAACATCGACGTCGACGGTCTGTACGGCCCCGCCTCCAGTGATGTCTGCGCGAAGTTCCAGAAGGAGAAGGGGCTGCCCGTCACCGGCGCCGTCGACCGCGCCACCTGGGACGCGGCCTGGCAGGAACCCGTCAGCTGACCGGTGGCTCCTCCCGCCCGGGTGTCTGCGGATGGTGACAGGCCACCCACTGGTCGGGGCCGATCCGCCGCATGAGCGGTTCCTCCGCGGCGCACCTGGGCGCCGCCGCGGGGCAACGGGTCCGGAAGCGGCACCCGCTGGGCGGCGTCACCGGGGACGGGGGCTCCCCGCTGATCAGCCGGTCCGCCGGGGGCAGGGCCAGGCCGCTCCGGGGGACGGAGGCGAGCAGCGCCCGAGTGTAGGGGTGGGCGGGCCGCCTGACCAGGGTGTCGCCCGAGGCCAGCTCGCAGGTCTTGCCGAGGTACATCACCAGGACGCGGTCGCTGACGTTCTTGACCACCGCCAGGTCGTGGGCGATGAACACCAGCGTCAGCCCGTAGCGCTTCTTGAGCTCCTCCAGCAGGCTCAGGATCTGGGCCTGCACCGACACGTCCAGCGCGGAGACCGGCTCGTCGCAGATCACCACCTCCGGGTCTAGCACCAGCGCCCGCGCGATGGAGATCCGCTGGCACTGTCCCCCGGAGAACTCGTGCGGGCGCCGGTCCGAGGCGGTGGCCGGGTCCAGGCCCACCGCCTCCAGCATCTCGTCGACCCGCTCCTCCCCGGTCCCCCAGACGCGTGGCCCCTCCGCGACGATGTCGCGGACCCGCCGCCGGGGGTTGAGCGACGAGATCGGGTCCTGGAAGATCATTTGAAGTCGCCTGCGGGTCCTGCGCAGCGTCTCGCCGCGCAGGCCGGTGAGCTCCACGCCGTCCAGCCTGATCGAGCCGCCCAGCGGCGCGGGAAGCTGCATCAACGCCCGCGCGGCGGTGGACTTGCCGCAGCCCGACTCGCCCACGATGCCCAGCGTCTCCCCTCTGGCCACGTCGAAGCTCACTCCGGAGACCGCGTGCACGCGGCGGCCGTGGCCGGCAGGGAACTCCACGACCAGGTCCTCGACCCGGAGCAGCACCTCCTCGGGGGCACGGAGATGGGCGCTTCCGCTACCTGCCACGGGTGTCCACCCCTTCGATGTCGATTCCGCGGTCGAGCTCGCGCTCCCGGCCCACCAGCTCCGGATACCAGCAGGCGTACAGGTGGCCGGGGGTCTCCGCCTCGGCCAGTGGAGGTGCCTCGGCCCCGCACCGTTCCCGCGCGTACGGGCAGCGAGGGCTGAACGCGCACCCGGAGGGAGGGTTCGCCAGGTCCGGCGGGCGGCCGCCGAGGAGCCGGAGCGGCTGGTGGGCGGGGTCGGTGAGCCGCGGGACGGCCCGCAGCAGCGCCTCGGTGTACGGCATGCGGGTGCGCTCGAACAGCGCCTCCGCGGGCCCGCGCTCGACCACCCTGCCCGCGTACATGACGATGACCTCGTCGGCCCACTGCGCGACCACGGCCAGGTCGTGGCTGACCAGCACCGTGGCCATGTCGCGTTCCTGGCGCTGGCGGTGGATCAGCCGCAGCACCTGGTCCTGGATGGTGACGTCGAGCGCGGTGGTCGGCTCGTCGGCGAACAGCACGTCGGGGCCGCAGGACAGCGCCATCGCGATCGTCACCCGTTGCCGCATGCCGCCGGAGAGCTGGTGCGGGTAGCGGCGCAGTACCCGCGCGGGCTCGGGGATGCCGACCGAGGCGAGCAGTTCGGCGGCTGCGGCGCGCGCCTGCCTCCGCTTCATGCCCAGATGTACCCTGAGCGGTTCCATCACCTGGGTGCCCACGGTCCTGACCGGGTTGAGCGCCGTCATCGGGTCCTGGAAGACCGTCGCCAGCCGGGTGCCGAGCACCCCGCGCAACTCCTTCGGAGGCAGGGTGGTGAGGTCGCGTCCCTCCAGAAGGACCTCTCCGTCGCGCAGCACGCCCGCGCCGGGCAGCAGGCCGAGCACCGAGCGGATCAGCATGGTCTTGCCGGAGCCCGACTCGCCCACCACGGCGAGCGTGCGGCCACGTTCCAGGGTGAAGGAGACGCCGTCGACCGCCCTGACGACGCCGCGCCCGGTCACGAAGTGGGTGCGCAGGTCGCGGACCTGGAGCAGGGCGTCCCCTGCCCGGTCCTCCGCTGCGGTGGTGCGGCTCCCGGCGGCGGGCGCGAGAGCGGGGACGCGCCGCCCGGGTTCCAGACCGCTCTGTCGTATGTCGGTCAGTGCCCGGAGCCGGTCGCCGACGACGTTGAACGACAGTACGGTCAGGAACATGACGAAGGAGGGGGCGAGCACGACGAACGGGGCGTTGTCCATCACCGCGCGGCCCTCGTTGATCAGCCCTCCCCAGGTCGGGGTGGGGGCCTGGACCGACAGCCCGAGGAAGGCGAGGCTGCCCTCGGCCACCACGGCGATCGCCATGCCGATGAAGGCGTAGGAGGCGGCCGGTACGGCCACGTTGGGGGTGATCTCCCGCAGCAGGATCCGCCGATCCCGCGCGCCCAAGGCGCGGGCCGCGACCACGAACTCCCGGCCGGCGAACGACAGGGTGGCGCCGCGGATCAGCCGGGTCCAGGCGGGCACGCCCAGCACGCCCAGCACGATCAGCACGTTGGTCAGGCTCGCCCCGGCGAAGGCGACCACGGCCAGCGCGAACACCAGCGAGGGGAAGGCGAGCGCGATGTCGTTGAAGGCCATGATCACCGAGTCCGTCGCCCGCCCGCGGTAGCCGGCCAGGACGCCGAGCGGCGCGCCGACCAGCAGACCGAGCAGCACCGCCCCGACGCCGACGCCGAGCGAGACCCGCGCGCCGTGCACGACCCTGCTGAGCACGTCGCGGCCGAGGCCGTCGGTGCCGAACGGGTGCGCGAGGCTCGGTCCGGCCTGGGGCGGCCCCGCCAGGGTCTCGTCGTAGCGTGGCAGTGGCAGCAGGTCGGCGGCGAGGGCGGCGCCGAGCACCAGGGCGATCCAGGCGGCCGAGAGCCAGAACCCCCACCCCAGCCGCCTAGGCATGCCGGATCCTGGGGTCGACGGCCGCGTAGACCAGGTCGACGACGAAGTTGACCAGCACGTAGCCGACCGAGATCAGCACGACGCCTCCCTGCACTGTCAGATAGTCGCGGGAGAAGATGGAGTCGACGATGAGCCGTCCGACGCCGGGCAGCCCGAAGAGCGTCTCGATGATCACTGTTCCGCCGATGAGCGCCCCGAGGTTGAGGCCGACGGCGGTGACCAGTGATATCGCGGACGGCCGCAGCGCGTGCCGCCACAGGATGCGCCGGGGCGACAGGCCCCGGGCGCGGGCCAGGGTGATGTAGTCCTCCTGGAGGGTGGCGATGAGATCGGTGCGCAGCAGCCGCGCGTAGACGGCCATCTGCCCGCAGCCGAGGGTGACGGCGGGCAGCAGCACCGAGGTCAGGTTCCAGCCCAGGTCGAGGGAGATCGGGGTCCAGCCGGTGGCGGGGAGCACCTGGAGCTTGACGGCGAAGACCAGGATCAGCACCACGCCCAGCACGAACACCGGTGTCGACAGCAGGCCGAAGCTCAGCGTGGTGAGCACCTGGTCCAGCGTCCGCCCCGCCCGGCGGGCCGCCGCGACCCCGACGGGCACGGCGAGGCCGAGCGCGATCAGCTGCGCGGCCACCAGCAGTTCCAGCGTGACGGGCAGCCGCTCGGCGAGAGCCTCGGCGACCGGGACGCTGGTGATGTAGGAGGTTCCCATGTCGCCGGTGACCAGGCCGCCGAGCCAGCCCAGATACCTGACCGTCAGCGGCTGGTCGAGGTCGAGTTCCGCGCGCAACTGCGCGCGGGCCTCCTCGCTCGCCGACAGGCCCAGGATCTGCGTGGTCGGATCGCCGGGGAGCAGGTTGAGCAGCACGTACGACAGGAAGGTGACGACGAGCAGCACGACCAGCAGGCGGACCAGCCGGAGCAGGATCACGGGTTGCCGATCCAGACCTGCGAGAACGGATGGGAGGGGATGGGCGCCCCGGTCAGCGGCACCCCCGCCTCGCCGTCGGGCAGGAGGTAGTCGCCGATGCCGCCGACCTTGGTCTTCGCGATCACCGCTCCGGTGTTGAGGTGGTCGACGAAGACGTACGGGACGAGTTCGCGCAGTCGCTGCTGGACCGTGGCGTAGGCGTCCTTGCGGACGTCGTCCTGGGGGTTGCTCCGGCCGCTGTCGAGGGCCTGGCTGAGCCTGGAGTCCTTGAGCCGGCTGAAGTTCAGCGAGATGCTCCCGACGGGCATGGCGTAGTTCTGGTGCATCCAGACGTACTCGCCGTCGGGGTCGGGAGCGGAGAACTGTGTCCACACGGTGGCCTGGAAGTCACCGGTCACGGCCCGGTTCACCAGGTCCGCCTGGTCGACCTGCTTGATCCGCGCCTCCACTCCCGCCTTGCGCCACATGTCCTGGGCCAGCTCGATGCCCTGCATGGTGTTGGGGTCGGGCGGTGTGATCACCTCGAAGGTGATCTCGCCCTTCTCCGCCTCGACCTCGCTGATCAGGGCCTTCGCCTTGGCCAGGTCGTAGGCGGGGTAGTCGCCGCCGGGGGCGTACCACCTGGAGTCCTTCGACCAGGGGCCGTCGGCCTCCTCGGTCAGCCCGCCGCGCAGCGTGGAGATGACCGCCTTGCGGTCGGTGGCGTAGGCCAGCGCCCGGCGCAGCCGGAGGTCGTCGAAGGGCGGCGCGGCGGTGTTCAGCATGAACATGTACTCGGGAACCGCCATACCGGTGGTCCGCCTGATCGTGTAGGCGTCCTTGAGCGCGCCGAACTTGGTGATGTCGTCGTCGCGGCTGGTGCCCATCGCGTCGATCCCGCCGGCCTCCAGCGTCTGCGCCCGGGTCTGGCTGTCGGGCAGGATGCGGAACTCGACCTCGTCGAGGTAGGGAAGCCCCTTGCGCCAGTAGCCGGGGTTCCTGGTCACGACCATGCGGCTGCCGGGCGTGTGCTCCTTGAAGAGGAAGGGCCCGGTTCCCACCGGCTTGCGGCTGGCCGCCTTGGGGTCGGCCAGCGCGGAGGGGGGAATCATCATGCCGATCTGGGTGGCGAGATGGTAGGGATAGGCCACCCACGGGCCCTTCAGCTTCACCTTCACGGTCATCGGGTCGATCAGCTCGAAGGAGTCGACCGGGGTGAGGGCCGTGCTGGTCAGCGGGGACGCCTTCTGCGCGTCCAGGTTGGCCTTGACCGTCCGCCCGTCCAGCGGCTCCCCGGTGGAGAAGGTGATCCCCGGGCGTACCTTGATCGTCCACTCGTCGGCGTTGGTGTTGGGGGTCAGCGACCGGGCCAGGACGGGCTTCCAGTCGCCGTCGGCGTCCACGCCGACCAGGGTCTCGATGATCGTTCCGGCCATGCTGTAGCTCGTGGTCGCGAACTGGTCGGTCACCGGGTTGAAGCCCGCCGCGTCGGCGCTGAGGCCGTAGACCAGGCGCCCGCCCCGTACCGGAGAGGCGCCGGTCGCCGCCGGAGCCTTGTCCGAGGGCGCGGTGGGCCGCTCGCCGCTACAGGCGGCCAGCACCGGTGTCAGCGCCAGTGTCAGCGAGGCGAGCCACGCCGTGGAAAACGTCAGGCGTCTCACGTGTATCTCCTCCAGGTAGGCCCCCCGCGAGTGATTCACCGATAGTACTATCGGTGAAAAATCGCACAAGTCCCTGAGGGGAGTTGTTTGCACCGGGTACGAGCGGAAGTTCGCCGGTAGGCTTATCGGTGGACGGAAAGCGAGGCGGCAGTGACGAGCACACCCCTGAGCAGGAGCGAGGCCAAGGATCTGACCAGGCGCCGCCTCATCCGCGCCGCGTTCGCGATCCTCGACGAGGAGGGTGAGGCGGGGCTGACCACCGTCAAGGTCTCAAAAGCGGCGGGAATCGCCCAGTCCAGCTTCTACGTGCACTTCAAAGACAGACAGGAGTTGCTGCGGGCGCTCGGGGAGCAGGCGGGGGAGCGGCTGCGGGGGGCGATGCGCGAGGCGCGGCACCGGGCCCGCGAGGTCCCCGGCGACAGGGAGCGCCACCGCGAGGCCTTCCGGATACCGCTGGAGGCCATCTGCAGGCACCCCGCGCTCTTCCGCCTCGGCCTGCGCGCCCGGCACGACCCGTCGTCGCCGCTGCAGGAGTTCGCCGTCGAGACCGCCGCCGCCTACCGGGCACACCTGGTCGCGGACCTGGCCTCGTTCGGCTTCCCGACCGAGCGGGAGAGCGACAGGCGCCGCCTGGAGATGATCGCCGACGGGGTCGGCGCGCTGACCAACGCGATGGCGATCGGCCACATCGACGGGCGCTACCCCGACCTGGAGGAGGCGGTCGACGTGCTGGTCGCCTTCTCGTACGGCTATCTCAGACTGCTGCGTAAGGATTCTTCCGCATGGTCCGGGAATCCCCCTTCGGCTCCCTCCGACGCCCCTCCTGCTGAGGTTTGTCCAGAGCCCGGGGAGAGTTCGAAAAAAGGCAACCTTTAGTATCCGGTGCATGACGGTGTCGCCTGAGGAACCCCGACCGGCCGCCGAGTTCCCACCGACCACGCGTGAGCGATGGCGGGAGCTGGCGCTCGGGGTATTGCGCAAGTCCGGGGTCGAGACCGGCTCCCCGGAGGAGGCGTTGGCCTCCACCACCTACGACGGTGTGACGATCGCACCGCTCTACGACGCGTCCGATCTGCCCGGCGATCCCGGCCTTCCCGGATCCGCCCCCTACATCAGGGGCTCCGCCCCCGAGGGGGGCTGGGAGGTGCGCCAGCGCCACGAAGTGCCCGATTCCGCGGCGATCCTCACGGACCTGGAGAACGGCGTCACCTCACTGTGGCTCACCCTCGCCCCCGAGGACCTGCCGCGAGCCCTGGAGCGGGTCCACCTGGATCTGATCTCGGTCACGCTCGACGCGGGCAAGCGGACCCGCGAGGCGGCCGAGGTGCTCCTCGGACTGGCGGGCGAGAACGCCGGCACGCTGAAGGGGAACCTGGGAGCCGACGCGCTCGCCGACGCGGAGACCGCGATCGAGCTGGCCCGCCGCTGCGTTCGGGACCACCCCGGCCTCAGGGCCGTCACGGTGGACGCCACCGTTCATCACGACGCGGGAGGCGGTGACGCCGAGGAGCTCGGTTGCTCCCTCGCCGCCGGAGTCGCCGCGCTGCGTACCCTGACCGGTGCCGGCCTGACCGTGCCCGAGGCGTTCGGGCAACTGGAGTTCCGGTACGCGGCCACCGCCGACCAGTTCCTCACCATCGCCAAGCTCCGGGCCGCCCGCAGGCTCTGGGCGCGTGTCGCCGAGGTGTGCGGCGCCCCCGACGGAGGGCAGCGGCAGCACGCGGTGACCGGCTCGGCGATGATGACCGCCCGCGATCCGTGGGTGAACATGCTCCGCACCACGCTCGCCTGTTTCGCGGCCGGGACCGGCGGGGCCGACGCGGTGACCGTCCAGCCCTTCGACGCCCGCCTCGGCCTGCCGGACGCCTTCGCCCGCCGTATCGCGCGCAACACCCAGTCGCTGCTCGTCGAGGAGGCCGGTGTGGCCCGGGTGATCGACCCGGCCGGCGGCTCCTGGTACGTCGAGCGGCTCACCGAGGACCTGGCCGCGCGCGCCTGGGAGTGGTTCCAGGAGATCGAGCGCGCCGGGGGCGCCGGGACGGCCGAAGGCTCCGCGCTCGTCGCAGAACGGCTCGCCGCCACCTGGGAGCGGCGCTCGGCCGACATCGCCAGGCGCCTCGACCCGATCACCGGCGTCAGCGAGTTCCCCGACCTCGCCGAGCGGCCCCTGGTCAGGCAGGCCCGGCCCACCGGGAGTACCGGGGTGCACTACGCGCAGGAGTTCGAGTCGTTGCGCGACCTGGCCGACGCTCAGGCGAGCCGGCCGAAGGTCTTTCTGGCGACCATCGGCCCGGTGGCCGCGCACACCGCCAGGGCGTCGTTCGCGGCCAACCTGTTCCAGGCGGGCGGTATCGCCACCGTGGCCGGTGGCGCCGCGACGGACCCCGCGGAGATCGCCGCCGCGTTCTCCGCGGCCGGTACCGAGGTCGCGTGCCTGTGCTCCAGCGACCGGCTGTACGCCGAACACGCCGAGGCGGTGGCCGCCGCGCTGAGGGATGCGGGGGCGCGCAGGATCTGGCTGGCGGGAAAGGGCGGGTTCGAGGGCGTGGACGCCAATCTCTACACCGGATGTGACGCGCTCGGCGCGCTCCGGACGACCTTCGACGACCTGGGGGTGGCTCGATGATTCCCGACTTCTCCGAGATCGAACTCGGTGCGCGACCGGCGGTGCCCGGTCCCGCCGCGGGGGACGGATCTCGTGGCCCGGTCTGGGAGACGCCCGAGGGGATCGACGTCAAGCCGCTCTACACCGCCGCCGACACCGACGGTCTCGACTTCCTGGAGACCTATCCCGGCGCCGCGCCCTATCTGCGCGGTCCGTATCCGACCATGTACGTCAACCAGCCGTGGACCATCCGGCAGTACGCCGGCTTCTCCACCGCGGCCGAGTCCAACGCCTTCTACCGGCGTAACCTGGCGGCCGGGCAGAAGGGGCTGTCGGTCGCCTTCGACCTGGCGACCCACCGGGGCTACGACTCCGACCACCCGCGCGTCGCCGGGGACGTGGGCATGGCGGGCGTGGCCATCGACTCCATCTACGACATGCGGCAGCTGTTCGACGGGATCCCCCTCGACAGGATGAGCGTGTCGATGACCATGAACGGCGCGGTGCTTCCGGTGCTCGCGCTCTACGTCGTGGCCGCCGAGGAGCAGGGGGTGGCGCCCGAGCAGCTCGCCGGGACCATCCAGAACGACATCCTCAAGGAGTTCATGGTCCGCAACACCTACATCTACCCGCCGGGCCCCTCGATGCGGATCATCTCCGACATCTTCGCGTACACCAGCGAGAGGATGCCGAAGTTCAACTCGATCTCGATCTCCGGATACCACATCCAGGAGGCCGGGGCCACCTGTGACCTGGAGCTCGCCTACACTCTCGCCGACGGGGTGGAGTACCTGCGGGCGGGTGTCGAGGCGGGCATGGACATCGACAGGTTCGCGCCGCGCCTGTCGTTCTTCTGGTGCATCGGCATGAACTTCTTCATGGAGGTCGCCAAGCTGCGGGCCGCCCGGCTGCTCTGGTCGCGGCTGGTGTCCGGCTTCGGAGCCAAGAACCCCAAGTCGCTCTCGCTGCGGACCCACTCGCAGACCTCCGGCTGGTCGCTCACCGCCCAGGACGTCTACAACAACGTCGTCCGCACCTGTGTCGAGGCGATGGCCGCGACCCAGGGCCACACCCAGTCGCTGCACACCAACGCGCTGGACGAGGCACTGGCCCTGCCCAGCGACTTCTCCGCGCGGATCGCCCGCAACACCCAGCTGCTGCTCCAGCAGGAGTCGGGCACCTGCCGGGTGATCGACCCCTGGGGCGGTTCCTACTACGTCGAGCGGCTCACCCACGAGCTGGCGACCAGGGCATGGGCCCACATCGAGGAGGTGGAGGCCGCCGGGGGCATGGCGAAGGCCATCGACGCCGGGCTGCCCAAGCTCCGCATCGAGGAGGCCGCCGCCCGTACCCAGGCGCGCATCGACTCCGGGCGCCAGCCGGTCATCGGCGTCAACAAGTACCGGCCCGACGCCGACGAGCCCATCGAGGTGCTCAAGGTCGACAACACCTCCGTACGCGCCCAGCAGCTCGACAAGCTGCGCCGCCTGCGTGCCGAGCGCGACCCCGGGCGGGTGGAGGAGGCACTGACGGCACTCACCAAGGGGGCCGCGGGCGACGGGAACCTGCTCGCGCTGGCGATCGAGGCGGCCCGTGCCATGGCCACGGTCGGGGAGATCTCCGATGCCCTGGAGCGGGTGTTCGGGCGGCATGCGGCACAGATCCGTACGATCACCGGCGTGTATCGCGAGGAGGTGGGATCCGGCGTGGACGCGGTCCGCGAGGCGTGCGCCGAGTTCGAGCGGCTGGAGGGCCGCCGCCCCCGCATCCTGGTGGCGAAGATGGGCCAGGACGGTCACGACCGGGGCCAGAAGGTGATCGCCACGGCCTTCGCCGACCTCGGTTTCGACGTGGACGTCGGCCCGCTGTTCCAGACGCCCGAGGAGGTCGCCCGGCAGGCGGTCGAGGCGGACGTGCACGTGGTCGGCGTGAACTCGCTGGCCGCAGGCCACCTCACGCTCGTGCCCGCGCTCCGCGAGGCGCTGGCCGAGCTGGGCGCGGAGGACGTCATGATCGTGGTCGGCGGGGTCATCCCGCCGGGCGACTTCGACGAGCTGCGCGCCGCGGGCGCGAGCGCGATCTTCCCGCCCGGCACCGTCATCGCCGACGCGGCCAAGGGACTGCTGGCGGACCTGCTCACCCGGCTGGGCCATGACGCGAACGCTTGACGACTACGTCCAGGGGGTGAAGGAGGGCTCCAGGGTGTGGATCGCGCGGGCGATCACACTGGTGGAGTCCTCCAGGGCCGACCACAGGGAACTGGCCCAGCGGCTGCTGGCCGAGCTGACCCCGCTGGCCGGCGCGGCGCGCAGGGTCGGCATCACCGGCGTGCCCGGTGTCGGCAAGTCCACGTTCGTCGACGCGCTCGGCACGCGGCTGACCGGGGCGGGCCACCGGGTGGCGGTGCTCGCCGTCGACCCGTCCTCGACCCGTACCGGCGGGAGCATCCTGGGTGACAAGACCAGGATGTCCCGCCTGGCGGTCGACCCGGCCGCCTTCATCCGCCCCTCGCCCACCTCGGGCACCCTGGGCGGGGTGGCCAGGGCGACCCGCGAGGCGATGGTCGTGGTGGAGGCGGCCGGGTACGACGTCGTCCTGGTGGAGACCGTCGGCGTCGGCCAGTCGGAGACCACCGTCGCCGACATGGTCGACACCTTCCTGCTGCTCACCCTGGCCAGGACGGGCGACCAGCTCCAGGGCATCAAGAAGGGCGTGCTGGAGCTGGCCGACGTGATCGCGATCAACAAGGCCGACGGCGCCGAGGGCAGCTCTCACGAACTGGACGCGCGCAAGGCCGCCAGGGAACTCGCCGGAGCGCTCCGCCTGCTGGGCGCGGAGCGGACGCCTCCGGTGCTCACCTGCAGCGGGATGACCGGTAACGGCCTGGAGGAGGTCTGGCACCAGGTCGTCAGGCACCGTGACGCGCTGGAGGCCTCGGGGGAGCTCGCCGAGCGCCGCCGTCGCCAGCAGGTCCGCTGGACCTGGGCGATGGTCACCGACCGGCTGCTCGCCCGGCTCCGCGAGCACCCCGAGGTCGTGGCGATCGTCACCGAGGTGGAACGCGAGGTCGCCGAGGGTGAGGTCACCCCCTCGCTGGCCGCCGACCGCATCCTCGCGGCCTTCGACAGGGGCGACTGACGACTCCGGGCACGGGCCTCAGATAACCCTGGGTGACCTCGGGCGATGGCGCCGACGAGAGACCGACCCGCCATTTAAGCGACCGCGTTAAGCGCAGGTTAACGGGGTCTGTGTCCGGAACTAGCAAGGTTTATATCGAATACGAGCTTGATCACTTCTGGTAGATCATGTGATACTTCGTGCGAAGATTTACCAATGCTGCGATGTGATGCACTTTAGTGCTTAAAGCAGGTAATGAGACAGGAGAGGAGACTCGGAGCGCCCCAGAACGATTGTCGGCTGGTCGATCCTGATTCGCCGGTTGACCAGTCGTTATGTGCGCGCCGAGTGAGAGTGGGACGAGTGGGATGTCCCGTTTCCGAACACCGCCGCGCTCACCCGCGCGGGCGGTTGTCTTATGCTGCGCGAATTCACATCACGGGAGGCGGGAGACGTTTGTCCATGGCCATCGACGTGCATGCCGGTCCCGGTCGCCGAGTGAGGTCCGTTTCGATACGCAGGGCTCTGCCGAAGCTGTACCGCGAACCGGCGGCCGCGCTCGCCGAGTTCGCCCGGGAGGCCGGAGGGGAGGTCGTCCGACTGGAGCTGGGGCCGTTCCGCCCCTACCTGGTCACCCATCCCGACCACGTCCAGCAGGTGATGCGCGTCGAATGGACGAACTACCAGCGCCTGGGAATGTTCTGGCGCCCGCTGGAGCGGATCTTCGGGCACAGCATCATGAGCGACGGCGAGCACTGGCAGAACAGCCGGAAGGTCCTGCAGCCGCTGTTCACCACGCGGTACGTCGCCACGATCACCGAGGAGGTGGCCAGACGCGTCGCCGGACGCGTCCGGGAGTGGGACGAGTACGCCGACTCCGGGAGTACCTTCGACGCGGCCACGGAGATGTCCAGGATCCTCAGCTACATCGTCAACCGGGTGCTGTTCGGGGACAAGCTGAACAGGGAGGACGGGGACCGCATCATCCCCGCCTTCGAACGGGCGTCCCACTCGCTCGTCTACCGGATTCTGATGCCGTTCATGCCGTACTACCTCCGGATACCCGGGGACCGGGTCTTCCTGAAGGCGGTCAAGAAGATCGACAATGTGGTCTTTCCCGTGGTCAGGAAGGCGATGGCCGCCCCCGACGACAATGTCGACATCATCTCCGTGCTCTGCCGGTCCGTCGACGAGAACGGCGACCGGCTCACCGAGAAGCAGATCCGTGACGCCCTGGTCAGCGTGTACGCGGCGTCGTCGGAGACCACCGCGATGGTCCTCACCTGGCTGTGGCTGCTGCTGGACGAGCACCCGGAGGTCAAGGCCAGGCTCCAGGCGGAGATCGACGAGGTGGTGGGCGAGGGACCGGCCCGCCCCGAGCACATCCCCCACCTCGTCTACACCCGCATGGTCCTCCAGGAGACCCTGCGCCTGTATCCGGCGGGCTGGATGCTCCCCCGCGTGGTCATGGAGGACGCGGAGGTCGGCGGCGTGCGGATCAAGGCCGGCTCGACGGTGCTGATCGCCCCGTACGCCACCCAGCGGCTTGCGGAGTTCTGGGAGCGCCCGGACGAGTTCGACCCCGAGCGGTTCGCGCCCGGCAGGTCCGAGAGCGAGGAGCGCAGGCACAAGTACGCCTACTTCCCCTTCGGCGGCGGACCGCACAAATGCCTGGGCGAGCCCCTGTTCTACATCGAGACGCCACTCGTGGTCGCGAGCATCCTCAGCCGGTTCCGGATGTCGGTGCGCACGCCTGTGCCGTTCGTCACGGGGTGGGCCGCCTCGCTGCGCCCCAAGTACAAGGTCGCGTTGGGCGTGTCCCGGCACGATCGGGCCGGGGACCCGCGATGACGGGGCGACCCGACCCCGGTGTCCGGCCGGAGGCGATGGAGGCCGGGGCGATCTGTGCCCGCGCCGGCCACTCCCAGCGGGAGATGCGCGAGTGGGCGGAGAGCTATCCCGGCCTGTTCTCCGCGAAGCCCTTCGACGCGGCCCTGTACAGCACCCTGTCGCTGGCCATGGCGTTCGGCGGGCCCTGGTTCACCCCCGAGCAGCTGCGGATGGCGAACAGGACCTCCCTGTGGGCGTTCGGCCTGGACTGGCTCGTCGACTACGTCGCCACCTCGCCGGCCGAGGTGGCGGACATCGCCCGGCGGTGCCTGGACGTGGCCGCCGGGGGGCCGCCGGTCCCCGGCGACGACCTCACCCGCATGCTCGCCGACATCCGCGACGAGCTCGCCTCCTCGCCCGCCTTCGGTGAGCTCGGGCCGATCTGGCGCGACGAGCTGGAACGCATGCTGGACGGGATGCTCGCGGAGTGGCGCTGGAAGAACGACAAGGTCACGCCGACCTTCGAGGAGTATCTCGACAACGCCGACAACCTCGGCTTCTCCTTCGTGTTCGCGGCCCACTGGATCCACGTCACGGACCAGGGCGCGGTCACGGACGTCGGTCCGCTGCGCGAGGCGGGCCGGGCCGTGCAACGGGTCATCCGCCTCCTCAACGACCTGGGCACCTACCAGCGGGACGTCGCCTGGGGAGACCTCAACGTCCTGCTGCTCGACGTCGGCCGCGCCGAGGTGGAGCGGCGGATCGCCGAGCTGGCGGCACGGAGCAGAAGGCTGGTCGCCCCGCTCCGGGAGGAACATCCGGAGCTGGCGGGCTACATGGAACGGCAGATGGACTTCTGTGCCGGTTTCTACCAGGTCGGCGACTACTGGGGGGCGTTGTGAGCGTCGACCGCCTGTTCGCCCCCGCGGTGCTCGGCGTCGCGTCGGCGATCGGCCGGGGAACCCTCGACGGGTACGACGCGGGGAGCGGCACGAAGAGCGGCACCGGGGTAGGCGACGGAATCGACACGGCCGCCGAGGCGCGCGAGCTGGTCGCCGGGCTGCTGGCCCGGCCCTGGGGGCAGGTGTCCGCCTCCCCGTACGAGACGGGGAGGCTGGTGAGCCTGGCCCCGTGGCTGGCCGGGCACACCGAGCGGATCGGGTTCCTGCTCGCCACCCAGCGGCCGGACGGCGGCTGGCAGTCGTCCGGCGACCACGCCCTGGTCCCCACCCTGAGCGCGGTCGAGGCGCTGCTGGCCGAGATCGGGCGCGGCACCTCCGCCGATCCCGGCCCGCTCGTCAAGGCGGCCGGTCGCGGGCTGGAGGCCGTGCGGAACCACTCCCGCTCCGCCGCTTCCCCGCCGGACACCCCGGCGATCGAGCTCATCGTGTCCTCCCTGTTCTCCCTGATCGACGGCCACCTCGGCGGGGAGGGGCCGAAACCGCCCCCGGGCGTGAACGGTGCCAAGCTGGCCGCGGTCAGGGCGTGGCTGACGTCGGGCGCGGAGATTCCGCAGAAGCTGGTCCACGCCCTTGAGGTCGCGGGAGCGGAGACGACGGCGGCCTCCGGGATCCTGCCCACGCCGATGCCCGGCGGGATGGCGGCCGTCGGCGCCTCGCCCGCGGCGGGCGCCGCCTGGCTGGCCGCGTCGCCCGGGTCCAGGCCGGGCCAGGAAGCGGCGGTACGGCGCTATCTGGAGGCGGTGGTGGCCTCCACCGGCGGGCCGGTGCCCTGCGCCCTGCCCATCACCGTGTTCGAACGCGGCTGGACGCTGAGCTGGCTGCGGCGCGCGGGAATCCCGGTGGACGTGCCACCGGAGCTGGCCGCGAGCCTGCGGGACGGGCTCGGCCCCGAGGGGACCGCCACGGGGCCCGGCCTTCCCGAGGACGCCGACACCACCTCCGTCGCCCTGTACGCGCTGGCGTTGATCGGCGAGCCGCACGAGC
Source organism: Streptosporangium amethystogenes subsp. fukuiense (assembly GCF_042665875.1). NCBI lineage: Bacteria > Bacillati > Actinomycetota > Actinomycetes > Streptosporangiales > Streptosporangiaceae > Streptosporangium > Streptosporangium amethystogenes. The sequence continues at coordinate 1,085,316 of NZ_JBHTEE010000001.1, forward strand.
CCGAGGGGTTGTGGCCGTTCGAGATGGAGACGCACTTCTGCACCTGGCGCGGGGAGGAGGGGATGTCCCCGACGACCAACGCGCACGTGCTCGACGCCTTCGGCGAGTACCTGCGCGGGTGCGGGGGAGAACCTCGCCACGAGGCCGTCGTGACCAAGGTGGCGGCGTGGTTGCGCGGCCGCCAGGGAGCGGACGGCAGCTGGACGGACCGCTGGCACGTCTCGCCGTACTACGCCACCGCCTGCTGCGCGATCGCGCTGCACGAGTTCGGCGGCGAGGAGTCGGCGGGCGCGGTGGGCGGGGCCGTGGAGTGGGTGTTCGGTACCCAGCGCGCCGACGGGTCGTGGGGCCGGTGGGAGGGCAGCGCGGAGGAGACCGCCTACGCGCTGCAGACCCTGCTGCTGACCGGCGCGGCGCGGGGGGAGGAGCGGTGGCGGGAGGCCGTGGAGCGCGGATACCGCCGCCTGGCGGCCATCCGGGACGGTGAGGCGCCGTCACTCTGGGTCGACAAGGATCTGTACCTGCCGGTGGCGATCGTCAGGGCGGCCGTTCTGGGCGCGCTTCACCTGGCACGGCGCGCACTCTCACTTCCTGGGGACGGCTCGTATTGAAAATTGACTGTGAATTCGAAACAGGACAGAAGGGTGCATCTACTCTGTCCCGCCTTGAGTGTGTTTAGTGACATTGCTAGGGTTCGGCGGGTGTGATGTGGGTTGTCCCGCTGATCCGTGCGATGTGGCGACCGTTTGAACTACTTGCGTCGACTGCCACAAGAAAATGCCGTCTATTTTTCTTTCTGCTTCCCGGGGTGTATAACCATGCGCTTGCGTAACGCGAGCTTGCGGACCAAGGTCACGGCACTTCTGGTGTCGCTCACCGCGCTCTGGGCGTTCACGGCATGGGTGACGGTGCGTGACGGACTGAACATGCTCGGCGTGGCGACCCTCAACACCGACGTGGCGGAGCCGGGCGAGCGGCTCATCGTCGAACTGCAGGCGGAACGACGGCTCACCGCGATCACGCTGGGCGCGGGCGGCATGGAACGTCGGCGGCGCGACGTGCTGGCCGCCCAGCGCGGGCGCACCGACGCCGCGGGCGCGAACTTCCGGGAACTCACCGCCAACAGCAGCGTGCAGCTGCTGGGAAGCTCGGCCCTGGGGCGTCGTATCGCCGAGACCCGCCGGCTGCTGGACGAGCTGGCCACCGTGCGCAAGGCGATCGACACGGGCCGGGGCGGCCGGACCTGGGCGGCCACGGAGTTCACCGACATCGTCGACTCCGTCTACCGCGTCTACGACTCGCTGGCCACGCTGGACGACGACGAACTCGCCAAGGACACCCGCACGCTCATCGGGATGAACCGGGCCCGGGACCTGCTGTCCCAGGGAGACGCCCTGGTGATGGGCGCCCTGACCGCGGGCCGGTTCGCCGACGGCGAGCAGGTCAGGTTCACGCAGATCGTCGGCACGCGGCGCTTCCTTCTCACCGAGGCGGTGGCCGAGCTGCCCGCGGCCGACCAGGAGGCCTATCGGCAGCTGGCCGCCGGTGAGCACTTCACCCGGCTGAGAGCCATGGAGGAGCAGCTGATCGGGGACGCGAGCGTGGTGTCGACCGGAGCGGTCGACATCACGCGGTGGAGCTCCGACGCCCAGGCCGCACAGACCAAGCTGACGGAGGCGGTGCTCACGGCCGGAAGCGGTGTGGTCGAGCGGTCGGGTCCGGTCGCCACCGGCGTCATAGTGCGGCTCGCACTGGCCGGCGGCCTGGGCCTCGTGGCCGTCATCGCCTCGGTCGTCCTGGCCATCACCACGGCCCGCGCGCTGGTCCAGCAACTGGAGAAGCTGCGGGCCGCCGCCTGGGAGCTCGCCAACGAGCGGCTGCCCTCCGTGGTCGAGCGGATCGGCCACGGGCAGGTGGTGGACGTCGCGGCCGAGGCGCCGCCCCTCAAGTTCGGCGACGACCAGATCGGCCAGGTCGGCCAGGCGTTCAACGCCGTGCAGCGGACCGCCATCAAGGTCGCCGCGGAGCAGGCCCAGCTCCGTCGCGACATCGCCGACATCCTGCGCAACCTCGCCCGCCGCACCCAGTCGCTCGTGCACCGCCAGCTGAGCGTGCTCGACGTGATGGAGCGGCGCGAGAACGACCCGCAGGAGCTGCGCGACCTGTTCCGGCTCGACCACCTGGCGACTCGGATGCGGCGCTACGCGGAGAACCTCCTCGTGCTCTCCGGCGCCGCGCCCGGCCGGGCCTGGCGCGACGCGGTCCCGATGATCGACGTGGTCCGCGGTTCGCTCGCCGAGATCGAGGACTACACCCGGGTCGACGTGATGCCCCTGGGAGAGGTGGCGCTGGACGGCCGGGCCGTGAGCGACGTGATCCATCTGATCGCCGAGCTCGTCGAGAACGCGGCGTCCTTCTCCCCGCCCTACACCACGGTCCAGGTCGGCGGCCAACTCGTGGCCCACGGCTACGCGCTGGAGATCGAGGACCGGGGGCTGGGCATGAGCGCCGCGGACATCGCGAGCGCCAACGAGCGGATCGCCAACCCCCCGGAGCTCAAGCTCTCCGGCAACGCCAGGCTGGGCCTGTACGTCGTCAGCCGCCTGGCCGAGCGGCACGACATCCGGGTGACCTTCAAGGCGTCCCCGTACGGCGGCACGACCGTCGTCGTCCTCATCCCGCAGGAGCTGATCAACGAGGAGGAGCCGGAACCCTCCGTCGGCGTCGGCGTGCCGCAGGCGCGCCCGGCGAGCAGCGGCGAGATGAACGGCACCACCTCCGCGGTCGCCGCGGTCCGCGGCCGGGCCGGCGATCCCCTGGGCATCGCGGGTGGCCCCGTGCGGACAGGCGCCGCCGAGGGAGAGCCCGTCGCCGAGCCCGTCTCGGGGGCCTGGCCCGAGACGTGGGAACCCGCCCCTCCCGGCCGCGTCGCCGACCCGGACCTTCCCGTGGATCTCGCCGATCCGGCGGCCCCCGGCCGCTTCGCCGATCCCGCGGCACCCAGGCGACTGCCCGACTCCGGAGCACCTGTGAGCCTGCCCGACCTCACGAACCCCGGTCCCCCCGCTCCCGGACGTTCGGGCGGCCCGGGGGCGGCACTGCCGCCCGTGCTGCCCCCGCCCGACAGCAGCCACACGCCGGGCGGCCTCCCGAGGCGTGTTCCCCAGACGCATCTCGCCGCCCCGCTGCAGGACGACGAGGTGGCCGCACCGGTGTCCCCGGACGACGACGGCGCCGACGAGCGCTCCCCGGAGATGATCCGCGCGGCCATGACGTCCTTTCAGCTGGGCACGCGCCGCGGCCGTGACGACGCGGCCCAGCTGACCAGGCAGGCAGGCGACCCCGTGGACGAGGGCGGGACCGCCGTGTGACCCCAGTATGTGAGCGCGTGCCGGGCCGGTGCCGACGAGGCGCCGAGAGCCGGCGACGGAACATCGGCAGGCAGAAGGAGAGGACAACGAGTGGTGCAGGGAACAGGATCTTTCACGGACCTGGCCTGGTTGCTGGACGACCTGGTCTCGCGGGTGGAGGAAGCTCAGCACGGAATCGTGTTCTCCACGGACGGCCTGCTGCTCGCCGCGTCGGCGGGATTCCCCCCCGCGGACGCCGAACATCTGGCCGCCGTCGGATCGGCGATCCAGAGCCTGGGCCGGGGGGTCAGCGACCGGGTCGGCGGGGGGCCGATGCGCCAGACCATCATCGAGATGCGGACGGCGTACCTGATCGTGACGGCCGCCGGGCAGGGAGCGTGCCTGGCGGTGCTCTGCGGCGCCGAGGCCGACGTCGGCCTGGTCGCCTACGAGATGGCCATGCTCGTCACCCGCGTCGGCCAGTACCTCACCTCGCCCACCCGGACTGTCGACTCCTCCTTCAGAGGCGACGGGACGCGATGAGTATCTTCGACGAGCAGCCCGAGGCCCAGTGGGTCGGCGACGAGGCGGGGCCGATCGTCAGGCCGTACGTCCTGACGCGGGGCAGGACCGAACCGGCTCGCGGCAGGTTCGACCTCATCACCCTGGTGGTGACCATTCGGCAGGTCTCGTCGAGGGAGCCGGGCCTGGACCCGGAGTGCCTGGCCATCGTCCGGCTCTGCCGGCAGGCCCAGTCGGTCGCGGAGATCGCCGCCCACACGAACCTTCCGGCAGGCACGGTCCGTGTCCTGCTCAGTGACCTGCTCGACCAGGGATTCATCGCCATGCAAGAACCGCATTCGGAGACGGACATGCACGACGAGATGCTGTACAGGGCGGTGCTCGATGGACTCCGTGCGCTCTAACCGCGACGCCGGGCGCGTGAAGCTGCCCAAGGCGATCAAGATCCTGGTCGCCGGAGGGTTCGGCGCGGGCAAGACCACGCTGGTCGGCGCGGTCTCCGAGATCGAGCCGCTGCGCACCGAGGAGACCCTGAGCGACCGGGGTATCGGTGTCGACGACCTGTCGGGCGTGGAGACCAAGCAGACCACCACCGTCGCGATGGACTTCGGCCGCATCACCATCGGTGACGACTACCGCCTCTACCTGTTCGGCACGCCCGGGCAGGAGCGCTTCTGGTTCCTCTGGGACGAGCTGGCGCTGGGCGCGCTGGGCGCGGTGGTCCTCGCCGACACCCGCAGGCTGGCCGACTGCTTCCCCTCGCTCGACTACTTCGAGCGGCGCGAGACGCCCTTCATCGTCGCGGTCAACTGCTTCGATGGGGCTCGCCGCTACGAACTCGACGAGGTCAGGCTCGGGCTGACCCTCCACGAGGACATCCCGATCGTGCTGTGCGACGCCAGGCAGCGGGAGTCGGGCAAGGAGGTGCTCATCGCCCTCGTGGAGCACGCGATGCGGATGCGGCTGGGCACGCCGGCCTCCTCGGGGAGCGCCGAACCCGCCGCGGAGCGGACCGGGACCCGCTGATTCCGGGGCGGACGGGATCCACCTGGACCGTCCGCCCCGTGGGCACGCCCGCCTTCGGGGCGGATCGTCACCGCCTCGGGAGCGCTTTTGTCCCTCCGGCAGGGATGAATTCCTCCCCCTGGAACGGGTGTACGCGATGCCCCGTGTCCGGCGTGTCACGATAGCGGCGATCACCGGGAGTCCTACCGCGCGGAGAGCCCTATGTGTGACGATCCGAACATGCCTCTCACCGTGGCGCGGGCGCTCGGAGAGTACCGGGCGCTGCTGGCCGAACACGGGGTCACCTGGGGCGAGGACCCCATCTACTACGTCAGATCGATGGCCACCGACGCCTACCTGATGGGCACGACGACCTTCTGGGAGGTCTGCTACGGCATGCTCGGCGCCCGTTACCCGGGGATGTCGTTCAAGGCGCTCAGGGAACGCTTCGACGAGCTGGACATGGACGAGGTGGTCCGCGGCGTCCTGGCGGGCAGGGTGCTCGAAAACCTCGCCGCGCTCCGTCTCGGCGAGGAGGGCGTCACGGTCGAGGCGCGGACGCGGGCCGTGCTGGACGGCATCCCGCTGCGCACGACGCTGCTGGTCGACTCCGCCAGGCCGGAGGCGGTCACCGTGCTGGTGGACGGGCGGGCACACGTGGTCGGCCCCGGCGGCGCCCGGCTCATCAAGATCACGAATCGGAGCGAGGTGGTCGCCGACGGCCTGCCGGTCGACCTGTCGTCACTGGCCCGCCGTGCCCCCGCGGCCCGCCTGCGGGTGCGCGCGGGCCTGGCGTGCAAGTGGAGCGTGTACGGCGAGCACGGGCAGGGCTGGTACCCCGAAGGTGCCCCCGAAAGACACGACTACCACGTGATGCCCTACTTCCACGGCGACGACCTGGTCCTGGACGTCCCGGCCGAGGCGCTGACGGTCCGGGTCACCAGAGGCATGGAGTACGGCTCCGCCGAGGTCACGCTCACCCCGGCGGCGGGGGAGGAGACCCTTGTCGAACTGACCCCCGAACGGCTCTACGACGCGGCGGCCCGCGGCTGGTACGGCGGGGACATGCACGTCCACCTCAACTGGGCGGGTGACATGGTCGGCACGCCCGAGCTCGCGGGGGCCATGCAGCACGGCGAGGACCTGCACGTCCTCAACCTGGTCGCGGGGAACGTCTCCTCCGAGCGGGTCTACGACTCAGAGGCGCTGGAGCACTGGGCGGGACGTGACCTGCCCTGGTCCGACGCCTCGCACCTGGCCAGGATCGGCGTGGAGTACCGCAACGACCTGCTCGGCCACCTCTACGCCTTCGGCGTCTCGGCTCCCCCCTCACGGTTCCACACGGGCTTCCTCGGCACCGCCGACTGGCCGCCCAACAGCGTCGCCTGCGAGGAGCTCCGCGGCCTCGGCGCGGTAACCGGCTACAGCCATCCCTTTCACACGCCGTTCGCCGACGCCGACGCACCGGACAAGGCACTGCTGTGGGGACGCAACTGCTCCTCCAGGGAGATCGTCGCCGACGCGGCCCTCGGCCTCGTCGACACCCTCGACGTGCTCAGCCAGACCTCGATCACCGCGACCGCCGTCGTCTACCGGCACCTGATCGGGGCGGGCAACCGCATCGCGGTCACCGCGGGCACCGATGCGATGGTCTCCTTCGCCCGGCGGGGAAACCAGTCCAACCCGCCCGGCTGGGCGCGCGTCTACGCCCGGGTGGACGGAGAGCTGACCGCCACGTCGTTCGCCGAGGCGATCAGGCGGGGACGCACCTTCGGCACCACCGGACCCTGGCTGGAGCTGTCGGCCGGCGGCCGCGGCCCCGGCGCCACTCTGGACCTGTCGCCGGGCGAGCGGATCACGATCACCGCCCGGTCGGTGGGTCCCGAGGTGGAGCGGCTGGAGATCCGCACAGCCGACGGCGTGCTGGCCGAGGGGCCGCCCGGCGAGCTGACCGCGGAACTGGTCGCCGGAGACCCCACCTACGTGGTCGCCCTCGCCACCGGCGGCCCGCACGAGCGGTCCTTCACCGACGAGGTGTACGCCCACACCAGCCCGGTCTACCTCGACGTGGACGGCCGGCACGTGGCCAGGGCCGAGGACGTCGCCTGGTGCCTGGAGTGGCTGGACGCCCTGGAGACACTCCTTCGCGAGGAGGGCGTCTTCGAGACGGCCGGGCAGCTCACCGACCATCTCGACCTGATCGGCCGGGCCAGGAAGGTCTACCGGGAACGCCTGACCTGACGGCGCGACCGGAGCCCGCGCGGGGGACGGGGCATGCGAGGCTTGTCAGCATGAATCGCCTGGCTGAGGTTGACCTGTCACGGAAGCTCACCAAGAACGAGGCCTCCGGGCGTCTCGACGCCGCTCTCGAACGCCTGCTCCACCTGCGGCTCACGCTCGGAGGTCAGATCGGCGAGCAGCGCATCGGTCCGCCGCTGTGCGTGGTCTTCGAGGGGTGGGACGCCTCGGGCAAGGGAGGCGCCATCAAGCGGCTGGTGCGCCCGCTGGACCCGCGCCACGTTCGCGTCGCGCAGTTCGCCGCGCCGACCTACGACGAGAAACGCCACCACTTCCTGTGGCGGTTCTGGCCGGTCCTGCCCGGCTGGGGCGGGATGACCGTGCTGGACCGCTCCTGGTACGGCCGGGTGCTGGTGGAGCGGGTCGAGGGCTTCGCCACCGAGGAGCAGTGGGACCGCGCGTACGGGGAGATCGTGGAGTTCGAGCGGACCCTCACGGCCGAGGGCATGATCCTGGTCAAGTTCTGGATGCACGTCTCCGAGGACGAGCAGCTACGGCGCTTTCAGGACCGGGCCGGTGACCCGCTGCGGGCATGGAAGCTCACGGACGAGGACTGGCGCAACCGCGAGAAGCGTCCGCTGTACGAGGCCGCGGTGGAGGACATGCTCGCTCGTACCGACCACCCGAAGGCGCCGTGGCACGTGGTCCCCGGCGACGACAAACGCCTGGCCCGCGTCACGGTGGTGGAGACCGTCTGCGCCGCGATCGAGGCCGAACTCGCCGCCCGGGGCTACGAACCGGTGATCCCCGCAGTGCCCGAAGCCGTGCCCGTGCCCGGGGCGGCGGGCGAGTAGCGGGACCGTGTCGTTAAAACCGTTCTGGCGAGAAGTATGGAAGCGGTGGGTGCGTGCCGAGCACCGCCTGTCGGGGTAGGCGGCAGAATCGAATGACTGTCCGTTCGTCTGTCGTCGTTCTTCGTCGTCGCGGGAGGGTGTGACGCATGCGGTTGAGCTCGCGGCTGAGCAGGCTGGACCGGAGGGTGTTCGCCATGGTGGCGAGCGCGAGGTTGCCCGGTCTTGAACGTGTCGTACCCGCGCTGTCACGCGCGGCGGACAACTCCCTGCTGTGGGCCGGGGTGGCCGGAGCGTTCGCGGTCAGCGGGCGCCGGCCGTTGCGCCGCGCCGCGACCAGAGGGCTGCTCGCGGTCAGCCTGGCCAGCCCGCTGGTCAACCTGGTCGGCAAGCAGGCCTTCCGCCGGAGCCGGCCGTCGGCGGAAGGACTCCCGCTCGCCCGGCTGATCAAGATGCCCACCTCGGCGTCGTTCCCCTCGGGCCACTCCGCCTCGGCCGCCGCCTTCGCCGCGGCCGTGGCCATGGAGGCGCCTCGCGCGGTCGCGGTCCCCGTCGCGCTTCTCGCGGCCGCCGTCTGCTTCTCCCGCGTCTACACCGGCGTGCACTATCCGGGCGACGTGCTCGCGGGAGCCGGGATCGGCGTGGCGGCGGGACTGGTCACCCGCCGCATCTGGCCCGACGCCGCAGAGGCGGGGCACGCCCGCGCCGCCCTCACGGCGCCCTCCGCGCTGCTCGACCCGGCAGGCGAGGGGACGGTCGCCGTGGTCGACGGCGCGGCCGACGCCGTGGCGGGAACGGCGGAGACGCTACGCGCGGCCCTGCCCCGGGCCGAGGTCGTCGAGGTGGCGCCGGGTGCCGACCTCGGGGCCGCCGTGCGGGAGGCGGCTTCGCGGGCCAAGGTGCTCGCGGTGGCCGGCGGGGACGCCGTGGTCAACCTCGCGGCACAGGAGGCGGCGGGTGCGGCGACCCCGCTGCTGGTCGTCCCCACGGGCGTCCGCGGCCGATTCGCCCGCGCACTCGGAGTCGAGACCGCGCAGGAGGCGGCCGAGGCGTACCGCAACGGTGACCTCGTGGCCGTCGACGTCGGTGAGGTCGCGGGCCGGACGTTCGTCAACTCCGTCAGTGTGGGCCTCTATCAGGCACTGGCGGAGAGCAGGGAGCGACGGCAGAGCCGGATCGGTACGTGGCCCGCGTTGTTCTGGGCCCTGGCCGAGGTACTCGGCCCCGGGGGCGCGCGGCCGGTGGATCTCATCGTGGACGGTGTGCCCAGACGTGTCTGGACGGTGTTCGTGGGCAACTGCCGTTACGAGGCACGCGGTGGTGCCCCCGCCAGGCGGCAGCGTCTGGAGGACGGTCTGCTGGACATCCGCGTGCTCGCCGCCGCCGACCGGCTGCCCCGGGTACGGGTGTTCCTCAGCCTGCTGGCCGCAAGGGTGAAGCTCTCACGCCACTACCAGCAGTGGCAGGCCGACACGCTGTGCCTTTCCGCCCCCTCGGGCCGGCTGTCGCTGGCGCGTGACGGTGAGACGTTCACGGTCACGGGCGAGGCGGAGTTCACCAAGCGCCCGCGTTCGCTCCTCGTGGTCCGGCCGTCCGGCTGAGATCCGGGTGACGTCTCGACCGTGATCGGGATCCCCGCCGTCGGCGGCGGGCGTCGGCGCCCAGGGCGGCCGGCGCGGAAGCCTCCGATCCGCCGACGCCCCCGCGGCCGGAACCGGCCCGGTCGTGGGGGCCGGTGTTTCCGCCCTCCCCCGCGGCTTGATCCGACGCGATGGAGGACTCCCCGGCCTTCGGGCCGGGGAGGTTCTCAGTGATTCATCGCTTGGCACGTACGGTGCCGGGTGCCTTTGGCGATGCTCTCCGTGGATCAGCCGCCACCGCCGCCGCCTCCGCCTCCGCCGCCTCCGCCACCACCACCGCCGCCTCCGCCGGTGTTGCCGCCGCCTCCGCCGCCGCCTCCGCCGCCACGGGGGCCGCCGCCTCCGCCGCCGCCTCCGCCTCCGCCGCCGATGACGTTGGTGTTGGTGTTGACGTTGCTGACATTGGCGCCGCCGCCGCCGCCTCCGCCTCCGCCACCGCCTCCGCCACCGCCGCCACCGCCGCCACCTCCGCCGCCGCCGCCTCCACCACCGCCGCCGCGCCTGGCGAAGCATCTCGCGGGATTGTTATGGAACCTGCAGGGTTTCTCAGCGGAGACGAGGGTGGTCGTGACGGCCTTCTGGGCCACGGTGCCCGCGCTGGCGGGCTGGGCCGACAGCGCTACGGGGGCGGCGAGGGTTGAGACGACCATCGCGCCAGCTGCGAGCATGTTCCTAAGGATGATCATGAGAGATCACTCCCTGCCGAATCGGTGGAACCCTGGGAGATACCCGGGTTGGTGAGACGCCTGACCGGTATCTGGGACGACACCCGTACGGCGTCTGGATCTGACTCACGCTAGGTGCGAAGTGCGAGAACGGTCATCTCAGGGAGGCAAAGGTAGCGGTTCAGTCTGATTGCTCTAGGGTTCCTGACAAGAATTAATCAAAGGCGTTTAATCACTCTGAGCTACGCCTCCGGTGACGAGGGTAGTTGTTTCCAAAGGTCTCCTGATCCGGCGGCATGGTTTTCCGGGAACTCCTCACGGGGTGGGTGGCCTTCGGAGGTGAAAAACCTGGTTTAGGTAAGCACCCGGGCTTCCCGGAGTTTCTTCCGTGCATTCCGGCGGGAGCCGGGGCGAGGATGTTCACCCGTACTGGTCGGTATGAAGGGACATATCGACCTCCGGCTCTTCAGGTGGGGCGGGGGTAGATCATGTTGTCCCGTCCGTGGTGGCGGACATGACCTCGCGCCGCCATATCGGCCACCGCGAAGCACCCGAAACCGGTTCGGGATTCCATGACCTGCCGTTCCTTGGCGCGGTTTGACGGACAATGAGCGATACGGCAATAGTTTGGTGAGTGACTACCCCCCGTTTCCTCGCCTGTGCCGTGGCAACCCTGGTGGCCCTGACCGCCTGCACCGCCTCCTCGGATGAGAAGGTGTCCGGCCCGGCCACCGCGGGTGGTGTGGCAGGGGTGGGCCAGGGGGCCGGCGGCCAGGTCTCCGCGCCGCCCACCGGCTCACCCGCCCCCGTGACGCTGACGCCCGAGGAGTACCGGGCCGAGTTGGAGCAGGCGCGCGGCCCGGTGCGTGACGCGGTGAAGAAGCTGGCCGCGACCGGCGGGCTGAAGACCCTCGACAAGCGGCTGGAGCAGACCTCCGCCGCGGTGGACGGCGCGGTGACCCGACTGGCCGAGCTGGCCCCTCCTCCGGAGGTGAAGGTCCAGCACGACGACTACGTCGAGGCCCTGCGCACCCTGTCGACCGACTTCGGAGGCGCCCGCCAGGACGCCGAGGAACAGCGGTTCTGCACCGGACCCGCCGTGCTGACCGGCATGGACAGGGCGGGGAAGCTGTCCGACGTGGAGAAGGCGGCCGACGGGCTGAGCGGTTATCCGGCGAGCGTCATCTCGGTCAAGGCGCCCAAGCAGCGCACCCGCCGGCTGTCCAACGGCAGGTTCATCGCCTCCGAGGGCCGTCCGAGTCGCGCCTATCTCCAGCTGAGCAACGGCACCCGGCAGGACGCCGTCATCGTCCTGGTGCGCGGCAAGCGGAAGGCCGTCACCGTGTACGTCCGCAAGAAGTCGAATTTCAAGATCCAGGGGGTGCGGGACGGCAGCTACAAGGTCTACTACACCTTCGGCGAGGACTGGGACTCCAAGGCCCGTAGTTTCACCAGGTCGTGCCGGTTCGAGCAGTTCGGCAAGTCCGTACGGTTCCGCACCGTCTACACCGCGGCCCAGACCCGCTGGACCAACTGGAAGATCACCCTGCACTCCGTCACCGGAGGCAATGTGAAGCCGAAGCGGATCAAGCCGGGCGACTTCCCCAGCTGACACTCGCCCCGCCGGCCCCCACGGACGCGAAGACCGCGATCTCGTCGTGAGATCGCGGTCTCTGTGTTCCCCGGCTCAGATCAGGTCGAGAAGAGCATTCCCACCCAGCTGCGCTGGCGGTGGTGACCGTAGTGACCGTGGTGCGGTGCACCCCAGGCGGGAGCGCCGTAGCCGGGAGCGCCGTGCACGGGCGGCGGCGGCGGAGGAGGCGGCGGAGCAGCGTGGGACTGCTGTGACCACTGGCTCTCCATGCGGGTCAGCGTCTCGAGCTCGCCGTAGTCCAGGAAGATTCCGCGACAGCTCTCACACTGGTCGATGTGGACGCCGTTGCGCTCGTAGGTGCGCATGGCGCCCCGGCACTTGGGGCACTGCATCTGGCTGGTCTCCTTGTTCGGGCGTGATTACCGAGTAACCACAACCTACTGCGTGGGCACAGCATGGCAGGTGCTTCTGTGCCGGACAATTCTCAGGCACGCCTCGACGAGAATCTCCTCGACCTCGTCCAGCGGGCGCCCCGCCCGCCCGGCGGCGGACACCGCCGCCGCCGCGAGCTGTACGGTCATCGCCTGCGCCGGAATCTCCAGCCGCTCCCACGGGTCGCCGTCCGGCGGGACGGCGACCCCGCCCGCGGCGCGGTAGGCGTCCAGGAAACGGTGCCACACCTGCGGTTCCAGCAGCCCGGCCGCGAACCAGGCGGCGGGCCTGGACAGGTCCCACGCCTGGTCGCCGACGCCCAGGTCGTCGATGTCGATGAGGATCCACTCGTCCGGCGCGCGGACCATCTGGCCCATGTGCCAGTCGCCGTGGGTCAGGCCACCGGGGCCCGTGGAGGGGGAGGGCAGGCAGGTGAAGGCCCGGCGTACCGTCAGCTCGGCGGCGGAGCGGTCACCCAGGCGGGCGACGGTCGCGGCCACCCGGCCCGGCCCTCCCGCCTCCCTCAGCGGGGGCAGGGTCCGCGCGGGTACGGCGTGCAGCCGTGCCAGCAGCCGGGCGGCGGCCTCCCAGGGCGCCGCGTCCGGATCCTCGGGATCCACCGGAGTCCCGGCCGGCCAGACGGTGACCAGCCGATCCCCGGCGGTGATGACCTCCTCGGTCACCGGCTGGAGCATGATCTGGCGCAGCGCCGGGTGGGCGGCGGCCCGCATCCGCTCCACCAGCGGTTCCCGCTCCGCCCCCGGCGCGTGCGCCTTGACCACGACGGAGCCGGCCCGCATGATGATCACGTCTGGTCTGGTCGGCAGCACGGTGCCGGCCACACCGCCGTACTCGACGCCGATCCGGCGTAATGTGTCGATCAGGTCATCGCTGTCCACCGGGCAAGTGAACCACTCGATCCAGGATCTTGCCGGGCAGCCGCATAAAGTACGGGATATGAGGATCGGTTTTGCGGTGCCGGTGTCGGGATCATGGGCGACGCCGGGCAACATGACGCGGGTCGCCCGTAGGGCCGAGGAACTCGGTTACCACGAGGTGTGGACCTTTCAACGTCTGCTCTATCCGCAGGGCCACCAGATGGGCCCGATCTACCGCAGCGTGCACGACCCGGTGGTCACGCTCGCCTACCTGGCGGGGTTGACGAGCCGGATCAGGCTCGGGGTCGCGGTGCTCAACATCCCGTTCGCCTCGCCCGCGCTGCTGGCCAAGCAGCTGGCCAGCCTGCAGGCGGTCTCCGGCGGGCGGCTGGACGTGGGACTCGGGCTGGGCTGGCTGCCCGAGGAGTTCGCCGCCTCGGGGGCGTCGTTCGAGCGGCGCGGACGGCGCGGGGAGGAGTTCGTCCCGCTGCTGCGGCGCCTGTGGACCGAGGAGGTCGTGGAGCACAGCGGCGAGTTCTACCAGCTGCCGGCCGCGTACCAGGAGCCCAAGCCGCCCACCGTGCCGCCGATCCTGCTGGGCGGGTCGGCGGAGGTGGCGCTGAGGCGGGTCGGGCGGCTGGCGGACGGCTGGATCAGTTCGAGCCGCGAGGACCTCGACGAGATCGACAAGAAGATCTCCATCGTCAGGGAGGCGGCTCGTGACGCCGGGCGCGATCCGGAGGCGCTGCGCTTCGTCACCCGGGGCGTCACCCGCATCCGGCCCTCGGGGGCGGCCGGCCGAGAGCCGCTGACCGGCTCGTTCGAGGAGATCAGGCAGGACGTGGACAGGCTCGCGGCCAAGGGCGTCACCGACGTCTTCCACGACCTCAACTTCGATCCGGAGATCGGATCGCCCGACGCCGACCCCGAGGAGTCGATGCGCAGGGCGGAGTCGGCGCTGGAGGCACTCGCGCCCTGAGCAAGCGTTTGGTTCGATAGGGGCATGAGGGCACAGGAGATGGCGGACCGGCTGGAGATCGGCGAGTTGCTCGCCAGATACGCCTACGCGGTGGACACCGGGGACTGGGAACGGCTCGACCTGGTCTTCACCCCGGACGCGGTGATCGACTACACCTCGGCGGGCGGCATCAGGGGCAGCAGGGACGAGGCGCGGCGATGGCTCGCCGAGGTGCTGCCGACCTGGCCGGGACGCCAGCACCTGATCGGGGCGATGACCATCAGGTTCGACGGGGACGAGGCGGCGGTCACCGCCTCGTTCACCGACACGCTCGCGCCGTCCAGGGACATGATCGCCGCCGACGCCGCAGGGCTCGTCCGTGGCGGAGGCTGGTACCACCACCGCCTGGTCCGCACCATGTACGGCTGGCGGAGCAGAGAACTGATCGAGGAACAGACCTGGCGGACCGTGTGCTAGGCCACGGCCCCTGGGCCTTTCGCCCGCCGTTCCCCGCCACGGCAGACTCAGTGGACAGGGGCCGGAGCCGGAACGGGTAGGGGCCGTTCAACTGCGCGATGCTCCAATGTACGGGCCTGATGGCGCATTGTCGGCCTTGTCCTGCCATCCTGGTTCTCGTACATGTACGGCCGGAACAGGGGAGAACGGTGGACGAGCGCAAGCCGATCGAGTGCTGGCTGTCGGACATGGACGGGGTCCTCGTCCATGAAGGGCGTCCGGTCCCCGGTGCAGACGAGTTCATCCGCCGGCTGCGCGAGTCCGGCAAGCGGTTCCTGGTGTTGACCAACAACTCGATATACACCCCGCGCGATCTCGCCGTGCGGCTGCGCGCGGCCGGTCTGGAGGTCCCGCCGGAGTCGATCTGGACCTCCGCGCTGGCCACCGCCAGGTTCCTGGACGGCCAGCGTCCCGGGGGCTCGGCCTACGTGGTCGGGGAGGCGGGCCTGACCACGGCCCTGCACGAGATCGGCTACGTGCTGACCGACATCGCCCCCGACTACGTGGTCCTCGGCGAGACCCGCACCTACAGCTTCACCCAGATCACCCGGGCGATCCGGCTGATCGAGGGCGGCGCCCGGTTCATCGCCACCAACCCCGATCCGATCGGCCCGTCCAGCGAGGGATCGCTGCCCGCCTGCGGCGCGGTCGCCGCGATGATCACCAAGGCGACCGGGGTGGAGCCCTACTTCGTGGGCAAGCCCAACCCGATGATGATGCGCAGCGCGTTGCGGGCCATCGACGGCCACAGCGAGAGCACCGCCATGATCGGCGACCGGATGGACACCGACATCGTCTCCGGCATGGAGGCGGGGCTGCACACGATCCTGGTGCTCACCGGGGTCGTCAGCAGGAACCAGATCGACCGCTACCCGTTCCGCCCCTCCCGGGTGGTCGACTCGATCGCCGACCTGATCGAGCTGATCGACTAGAGCCTGTCCGCCGGGTGGGGCGTCCAGCGGCGCACATTCCTGCCGTGATCTGTCAGGTATGGATGCCATGCTGTCGCGCATGACACGTGTTTACCTGGAGATCGGCGCCAAGAAGGTCTTCGCCTGCTCGGCGGAGTGGCCGGGCTGGTGCCGGATCGGCAGATCCGAGGAGGAGGCGCTGGAGGCGCTGGTGACGTACGCGCCGCGCTACCGGGTCGTCGCGGAGCGGGCGGGGCTGCTCTTCGAACCGGCGGACCCGGTGGTGGTGGAGCGGGCCAGGGGCGGCACCACCACGGACTTCGGGGCCATCGAGGCGATCCCCTCGCTCGACGCCGAACCGGTCGGCGAGGCGGAGGCAGCCCGGGCCGTCGCGTTGGTCGAGGCGGCCTGGAAGCTCTTCGACGAGGCCGCCGCCGTCTCTCCGGAGGAGCTGCGCAAGGGGCCGCGCGGCGGTGGCAGGGACCGCGACAAGATGGTCTCCCACGTGGTCGAGGCCGAGCGCGCGTACGCCCGCAAGGTCGGCGTCCGCCACAAGCCACTGCGCGAGCCCGCGGACCTGGCGGCGATGCGCGCCGACCTCGCCGAGGTGCTGTCCCGGCCCTCCGACGGACGGCCACCGGCCCCCGGCGGCTGGCCGGTCCGCTACGCCGCCCGTCGCGTCGCCTGGCACGTCCTCGACCACCTGTGGGAGATGGAGGACCGCCGGCCCTGACCTTCGGCGGGCACCGTCACCCGTTCCGGATTCCCCCCGAACGTTCGTGAGAAGCCCTCCGCCACGGCCCGATCCGCTCCGAGGACGGGAAGGATCAGGCGATCAGGCCGGGCAGCAGGGTGACGGTGTCCGTGAGGTAGGTGCCGAGCTCCGGGGGGACGAGGTTGATGGCGGAGATCTCGGCCGGGTCGAGCGGGAGCCGCACCACCTCGTACCGGCCACGGGCGGGGTCCTCGAACTCCGGGCCGCAGCGCAGCGCGAGATCCATCGAGACCAGGCGGCAGCCGTAGACGTGCTGGGTCTTGATCCCCTCGTCGCGCACGCATTCCAGGGTGGTCAGCGGGGTGACGCCGGAGACCACGGCGCCCAGCTCCTCCATGACCTCGCGGTGCAGGGTGTGCTCCAGCGAGGCGTCCTCGGGCTCGACATGGCCGCCGGGGACGGACCAGTAGAGCTCCTTACCGGGGACCGTACGCCGGAAGACCACCAGCCGGTCGTCGTCGAGGAGGACGGCGCGAACACTCGGCACCTCAGGCATGGGGTCCATTGTGTCACCGACCCGGCGACGCGATCCGCATCCGGGGTCCGGAACGGATGACCTCGCGAGCGTAGTCCCGCCGACTTCGAAGCCGCAGCAGCCTGAACAGCACACCACCATGATCGATTCCAAGGGATCGTGCGGTTCACTGGCCGATGGATAGCCTGCCCGGATGTCTTCGTTGAACCTGCGTCACTCAGTCAGGGCGGTCGTTCTCGACAGGGACGACCGCATCCTGCTGTGTCGCCTGACCATTCCCGAGCCGGCCGGAACGGTCGTTTGGGCCGCTCCCGGCGGAGGCGTCGAGCGCGACGAGACCCCGCTTGCCGCACTGCGCCGCGAGCTGCGTGAAGAGATAGGGCTGGCGGTCGACTCCGACCCGCCGCATGTATGGCACCAGCGGGTCGTCGCACCCGGACATGCGGCAGGCTACGACGGCGTGGTCAACGACTACTTCCTGGTCCGCACCGCGTCGTTCCAGCCCCGAGGCGCGATGTCCGACGACGAACTCGCCACCGAGAACATCGACGGCTTCCGCTGGTGGCGGCTGCGAGACATCGCCGACTACCGAGGTACCGAGCTGTTCTCGCCCCGCGACCTCGCCTCACCGTTGGCCGCGCTGATCGCCGGTGGGGTTCCGGGCAGGCCGGTGTCGCTCGGCCTGTGAACCTCACACTCCGGCCGCCGATGGCGAGAAAAGCGATGCGAACCTGCAGATTACCCGCGCGCGTGGGAGAAGGGAGTCCAGGACAGCCCCTAATGGTGGTCCCTGCGCAGGCGTTTGAGGTCGGAGCGTTGTTTCTTGGCGGTGATCCGCCGTTCGATCGCGCCCCTGCTCGGTTTGGTCGGGCGGCGCTTCTTGGGGGGCGGGGCGATCGCCTCGCGGAGCAGCTGGGCCAGGCGCATCTGGGCGGCCTCGCGGTTGCGCAGCTGGGAGCGGAACTCCGAGGCGGCGATAGTGATCACGCCGTTCACCAGGCGGGGGGCGAGGCGTTCGAGGGCCCGGGTCCTGAGGGCCTCTCCGAGCGCCTCGGTGGCGGCCAGGTCGAAGCTGAGCTCGACCCGGCTGTCGGTGGTGTTGACCCCCTGACCGCCGGGGCCTCTCGAGTGGCCCTGGCCTCAGCTGTCATTCTCGGGAGCATGTCTTTAGCGGCGGGGGCTCGAAGTGACCCGATCGGCGCTAGCCATGCGGAGGCAGGGCCGAAGCGTTCTCATGTTGTGAGACCGAGTAGCTGAAGACCGTCGGCAGGGTGGCTGCGGTAGTGGTCGGTCGCAGCGGCGATGTTGGTTCAGCCGATCAGGCGGGCCAGGCCGACGGCCAGGTTGCGCAGGCTCGCCATGATCCGGGGCGCGGCGCCGGTCCGGACACGGGAGGCGTCTTCGCGGTAGGTGACGTCGCGGATGTGGTGCAGGGCCTCGATGCTCCAGTGGCCGCGGATCAGTGCGGCGAGGTGGGTGTGGGTGATCCGGTCGGGCCGCAGGCTGGTGATCGCGTAGATCGTGACGATGGTGGTCTTGCCGGTCGTGCGGTCGGTGCGGCGGTGTTTGATCTGGATGGCCTGGGCGGCGTGGGGGAAGGGCAGATCGGGCCGGGCGGTGCAGATCTTCATGCGGCGGATCTCGCGGCGGCCGTGGGCCTGTTCGTCGGTGCGGTCGTTGAGGAAGGCCTGGCGCCAGGGCAGGGACTTGAGCCGGCCGCTGCGCCGGACAACATCGTGCCGTCATGAAGAGCGCATGCTGAATGAACACGGGTCCATGACACACAGGATGACCAGGGGCTGCGGCTGCTGCTGATCATCTGCCGAGGTATCGGGGCGGTGGTGATCCGGTGGCGGACGCAGATGGTGGTGTTGTCCTGGCGAAGATGTAGATCAGCCCGGCACGCCGTGGCGAGATCAGCGATTGGCCAGGGAGGAGATGAGCCGGTCGGCTCTGCCGACGGCGGGGTTGGTTCTGGCGGGAACCCAGGCAGACCGCAGCCGGGTGAGTTCGTTCTTGACTCTTCCAGATGTGAGCAGCGGAAGATCTTCCCGCAGTTCCAAAATGGTGGCGGCGGCTGTGTCGGGGCAGCGGCGTCGGACCTGCAGGCCGGCGAGCCGGGAGGCGATGAGCACACGGGAGCGGCGTTCTCCACCGTGGCGGGCACGAACGGAGTTGCTGAGGTGTCGTTCGGCAGCGGGGAGATCCGCGAGCTGGGCGAGGGCAGTCCCGGTCTGGTGCTCCAGGGAGGCGCGACGGTAGGCGCCTGTCCATTGGGCTTCGGGAACGGAGTCGGCGCGATCCAGATTCACTTCGGCCTGGCGTAACGCGTTGAGCGCGGCTCTGGTGTTGCCGTTGGCGGCATGTGCGTCGGCGCACATACCCGCCATCCACGCACGGGCACGGGCCGGGCATCCGCCGCTTAATGTTGAGGCTGCGGCCTCGGCGAGGTCGACGGCCCGGGTGGGGTGACCGAGTTCGACGGCTTGGGTTGCGAGTCCTCGCAGGGCGGTCGCCTTCGCGGTCGGATCGCCGGCTTCCTCGGCGAGTCGTATGGCCTGAATGTAGTAACGCTGGGCCAGCCCGGCGGCGTCTCCGGCATCGGAGGCCATGAAAGCGGCCAGATAAGTCATTTGGGATGCGGCCGTGAACAGTTCGGGGCGTGCTCGGCCGGTGGTGCCGTGCAACAGCGGTGCGACCTCGTGGATGAGGTAGGCCAGCACTGCGGCACGCGCGTGCCCGCCGCCGAACAGGTCGTCGGCGGTGGAGAACTGGCCGCACATCGTGCGGATCCGCTCCACGTCGGAGGCGCCTGCTCGGCGTGGTTCGCCGGAGCGGGCGGTGATGATGTGCGGTTCGGTCGGCAAGTTCAGCGCAGCGAGCGAATAAAGGCCGGTGGTGAGCAATGATCGCCGGTTGAGCATGTCGTCCTTCCCTAGACGAGCCACCCAGGTCACAGGGTCGCCGCCCCAAGGTTCTTCGGATACCGCTTCGATGTGCGGCCATCCGAGGTCAGGCGCGGTGAGGTCGTGGCCGAGCAGCCGCGTGAATGTCTCGACGATGATGGGAATCGTCCCCGCCATCGGGACTGTCCCCGAAAGCCAGTGTGCGATCGCGGCCGCGTCGTAGTACATAGCCCGGCCGTTTTCCGCCCCGACGGCATTGATTGTTTCAGCGACCTTCGCGTATGGCTTTCCGGCGGCCGCAATTGCCTCCTGCAGTGCGATGTTGCTCACCGGATGACGGCGTTGTCTCGGCATGTCCATCCCCTCGCGCTACTTCTCAACACGCATCGAGGTTCCAAAACCATCCAATATCCAAAGCCCTACCCGGGCGAACGGTTACGCCCTTCACTGGGATCGGAACGTAATCGACTGAGCGCGAAGTGTAACGCGAGGTGGCGGGTGGTGGCCATCCTTCGTCGCTTCGCGCCCGCCAGGGAAGGAGTTTTCCGTGGTAGACCCCCAGGTCAGTGCAGTTGCCTTCACGCCCGAGACCGGTAAGCATCCCACTGGAGGTTTCCCGGGGGCGCCCTGGCTGCCAGGAGCCGTGGCCGCAGCCCCAGAGCGGGCGGTGGATCTGCTGTTGGCCCCGTGGCGGCTGCGTGTTGTCGGCGACCCCAACCTGGTGGCGGGCGTGACCACGGTTATGGTGCCGCCGTGCGCGGTGGATGTTGCCAGCCCAGGGGTGGACTGGACGATCCTTGTCGAACGCGATGAGCACGACCAACTGCAGGGCGACGTCGACGCGCTGTTCGCCGATCGGCCCGTGCTGGCCTCCCCGCATGGCGGCCCCCGCCTGGCTGTGGTCGGCACGGGGGACGGTCTGCTGCGCCTGCTGGGCCGTTACCGGCCCGGTACGTTACCGGCCCGGTAGCGCCGCGGCACTGCTGGAGGTCGACCGGGCCCGGCGTACCACCCGCGTCGTCGTCCCTGACGAGGGTACGGCCCGGCGCTGGCCCGACTGGCTGGCCCGGCTGTTCTTCTCCTCGCGGATGCTCGATGGCGGATGGCGGATGCTGCATGCCTCCGCGGTGACCCTGAACGGGGTGGTGGTGCTGTTCGTGGCGGGTAGCCGTGGCGGCAAGTCCACGCTGGCATACCGCGCCTGCGATGAGCTGGGCGCAGTTCATGGCTGACGACCTGGTGATGGTCGGGCCGGATGGGATCGTCGCCGGATGGCCGACCCAGGTCGGCATCCCCACGGAGCTGGCCGCACCCGCCGGTGGGGTGGAGCAGCGGCGGATGGTGGCCGGGACGTGGCGACGGCGAGTGCTGTTCACTCCCGGCGAGCACCGGGCTGTCGTTGACTGGGCGCCACCGGCCCGGCTGGGCGCGGTGGTGCACGTGGTTCCCGAGCCCGTCGAGGGAAAGGGCCGGCCAATGCGCGCCATCCGGCTGGAGCAGGCCGAGGCGGAGGCGGTGCTGGCGTGGGCGGCAGATGTTCCAGGGCAACGGCTGTACTCCAGCGACCTGTTCGGGCTGACCGACGGTCCGACCCCGGGCAGGGCCGGCGGACCTGCGCAGGAATGGAGGGCAGTGCCGACCGAGGCATCCGTCGTTCGGCTGATGGTTCCTCACCTGCGGGATCTGCCGCATGCCCCGGTGTGGGAGTCGCTGGCCACGCTGCTGGAGGTGACGGTCCAGTGAGGACGGAAACCACCGCTCGCCGTGTGGTGATCGTGTCCAGTGCCGGTCGCTCTCTGGCCGTTGCCGCCAGTGACAACGTCATCGCGGCGTGGCCGCATATCGCGCCACACGTACCCGGTGCCTCCATCGAGCTGCTGCACCCCGGCGATCGCCCAGTGGTCCAGGGGGTGGCGGTCCCGGACACCCCGCCAGACGCCCGCCGGGTGATCAACGCACACCTGCATGTGGTCCACTTGGCCGCCGCAACCGTGTGCGTGCATGCGGTTGCGGCGGCCAGGTCCGGTCAGGGGGCGGTGCTGTTGCTCGGCGGCCACGGCGCGGGCAAGACCTTGGCAGGACTGGCGCTCGCGGCTCGCGGCTGGCGGTGGCTGGCTGGTGACGTGACCCTGGTCGACGTCACCGCCGACAGCGGGCCCGCCGTGCGAGGCGGCACCAGCGCCATCCTCGGACGACGAGGCGCGGTGCGTCGCTGGTTTCCTGATCTGGACCTGCCCGAGATTGGTCCAGACATCGTCGACCTGCGTCGAAGCGACACGGTGACCGCTGGACCGGGGCGAGTACCGGTCAGGGCTGCGGTGCTCGTATCCATGAACGCAGACCCTTTCGCGGTAGGTGGCGTGCTGGAAAGAGTGGACCGGCATACGGCGGCCACGGCGTGGCTGCGTACCAGCGGGCACCTGCTCGACCGGCTCCTCGACGCTGGAGAGGAGCCGCTGCGGATGCTGGAGGACGAGCACGCCCAGCGGCAGCGGATCGGGTACGCGCACGCCTTGACCAGCTCGGTCGGCTTCTACGCCGTGCGCGGTACCCCGCACGACATCGCCTCTCGCATCGAGCAGCTGTTCGAGGATCGGTGGTCAGCATGAGGAAGACGAAGCCGGTGAAAGTGACCGCGCTGGCAGTGGACTTCGGCGGTACCGTCGCCTGTCCAGGACCCAGCCCGGACGCCGCGACCGTGGCCTGGATCCTGCGCGAGCTGAGCGGTCCAGTGATCCCCGACGGGTTCGCCACTGCCTTTGAGGAAGTGGTACGCCGGGCGCGCATCGCTGACCAGCCGCGCCACGAGCAGACGTCGTTCGCCGAGCTGCTGCGTCTGGCCGCCTTGGAGAGCGGGGTACGGCTGGACGACCCGGTGGCTCTCGCGCAGTCGGTGTTTACCACCCTCCCGGACGCCGACATCGATCCGATGGCTGCTCACACGCTGCGAAACCTGTACGAGGCGGGCCTGGTGTGCTTGCTGGCCTGCGACACCCAGCGTCCTGAGAGCGTGCGCCGCGCCACTCTGCGACGAGCCCGCATCGAAGACTGCTTCGAGGTGCTGGTGCTGTCGAGCACACTCGGTGTCCGCAAGCCGCACCCGTGGTTCTACGCCGCCGTGATTGAGGCTGCCGGTTGCCCGCCGCAGGAGATTCTGTTCGTCGGCGACACCCAGGCCAAGGATGCCGTCGGCCCGCTCGCCCATGGGATGCGCGCGGTCCTGATCAGCCCGGATGGGCGCCCATCCGGGCTGGACCCACGCATTGGTGTGATCGCTCACCTGAGCGAGTTGCCCGCTTACCTGGAGAGTCTCCATGCCCACTGATCTCACCCACCCCGCACGGTGCCGGTGCGCGAGTCCTCGGATCCGTCTCACCGACGGTCGAGCTCATCTGCTGCCTGCCACCGCTGTTCCGGATGGGATGATCCCGGCTCGGTTCAGCGTGCTCAGTCCAGGCACCGAACGCCGTCACCTCCGTGCCACCTGCGGGTCCGTCGGCTCCCGCGACGCTGGATACATGACGTTCGGCGGTGACCTGTCGAGCGGGTGGGTGCTGGCGGCCGTGCCGCATGGTGCCGCGTTCGACACCTCCGCCGACGGTGTGCTCACGACGCCGCCCGGCACTCGCCCACAGGCTGCCGCGCTGGCGAGGTTCCAGCAACTGGCGGTGCTCGGTCTGGACCGGCTACCCGACCGGACCGACCTGGACGACGTCGTGCTGGTCGGCTCCGGGCCGGTCGCGCTCGGCTGCGCCCTGGAGTTGTGTCGTCGGGGTGCCACTCGGATTCGGGTGCTGACCTCCCGGCCAGACGCCCCGATCGGCCGCGTGCCCAGGGTGGAGTGCGTCGCCGCCGTCGAGCAGCACAGCGCAGGCATGGTCGTGGATGCTGCCGGGATACCGCACCGCGCTGCGGGCCTGCTTGCGAAGGGCGGCATCCTGGGCCTGCTCGGCGCCCCTGACCCGATGTCGCAGTTGTCGACGCTCGGCCTGCACCGAGCCGGGTGGACGGTCGTCGGCATGCACGAGCTCACCGGGGGCCTTGCCTGTTACCGGGACGCGTACACCACGGCGGTGGCCTGGCTGATGTGGCATCTGGACCCGCACCTGGTCGACGGCTGGTGCCGGATCGTGCCCGGCGAGGCCGCACCCGCCGTGTACGCCACTCTCGACGGCACCGGGCGCCCCGCCGAACCCGTTGTGATCTTCTCGTGGGAGCAATCATGAACGCCACGCCGATCGGGCTGTATAGCATCTCGGTTCGCGGCCTGAACGTCCCCAATCTGCTGACCTGGGCCGTCCGCACCAAGATCCCGTTCCTGCACCTGCGCGGCGGCACCCGCGGCATTGACCTGGCCGCCCAGCCGACGGCGATGATACGGCGGTGGCGGAAGGCCGCCGAGGCAACGGTGCCGATCACCGGGGTCACCGCCGATGTCGACCTGGCTGATCTGCTCACCGGTGACGTTTCCGCCCGCACCCGGGCAGCTCGCGACCTGGTCGAGCTCGCCGAATCAGCGGTCATGCTCGGTGCGGGCTGGGTGCGGCTACCGGCCCGCACCCCACTGACCGCACCCGTACTGGCAGGAGGAGCGGACCTGTCAGTCCTGGCCTACAGCCCGATACGGCTGCTGGTGGAGCCGCACCATCCCGGATGGTTGGCCCCGGACGCGTTCCGGCCACTGATCGACCTGGTGGAATCCTGCCCTTCGGTGAGGCTGCTGGCCGACACCGCGCAGCTCGCCGCCGCGCTCCCCGCTGACACCCGGTTCCCCGCATGGCTGGGGCCGGTCCTCGATCACGCAGAGGTACTACATCTGTCCGATCCGGGAACCGGACTGGACGCGCCAGGGCACGCCGTTATCGCGGCCATGGCCGCCGACCGCATCCGGTCCGGGCAGTGTTTGGAGGTCGCCGTGGAGTGGACCGGCCCAGACCGGAGTCCAGCCGAATGCCTGATCCGCTACCGGGCTGCCATCGCCTGGTGGGCGCGGCTGACCGCAGCCCTGGAGCCACAGTGAGCAGCTCACCGATTGGAGGGTGGGTGGCAGTCACCGACTATCCGGCCTGGCCGAGCCCGTACTTCGCCGAGTTACACCGGAACGCCCCGCCTGGCCTCCCACTCGGGTTCGTCTCCACCCTCGACGCCCTGCCCGAACACCCTGCTCAGCCCGGAGTGATCAACCTGCACCGGCTCAAGCGCCTGTGCCGGGATCCAGACGGGCAGCGGACCCTCACTGCGGCCAAGGCTCTGCTTGAGCAATTGCAGGCACTGCGTGACGGCGGGTGGCGCATCGCGTGGACGGTCCACAACCTGCTGCCCATCGACGGTGGGGCGCCACGGGAGGCCGACTGGTGCGCCGCGCTCGGTGTCCTTGGCATCGCGGACGCGGTGCTCACCCACACCCGCTCTGACGCGCTGCACCTGGCCCGGCTCACCAAGGCGCCGATCGTCGTGGCCGGGTGGGCAGGGCTGAGCGTCCCTAAGAGCGTCCCCCCGGCATCGGAGCCGGTACGTGCCCTGGTCCGCCGGCTACGCGACGCCCCATTCTCGGTGCTGGTCGTGGGAAACCTGGTCCCCTATAAGGGGCTGCCCGCTGTCGTGAAGGCGTTCACCGCGCATACTCGGAGGGCGCACCTGCTCATCACCGGGCCGTGTCGCGACGACGCCTTGGCCGCTGACCTCGCAGCCGTAGTGGTCACGAGCGGAGGCCGCGTCCACGTTCATCCGGAGCGGATACCGCCTGAACATGTGCATCGCCTGTATCAAGCTGCCGATGCCGCGCTGTGCCCCTACCGGGTCGATGGATCGTGGGAGGTCTTCACCCGCGTCCTGTACCCCGGCTCGGTGAGCACCGCACTGGCGTTCTGCACCCCTGTCGTCGCCCCGGACCTGCCCGCCATCGCCGAGATGACGGCGAACTCCCCAGCGTGGCTCTACCCACCGGGTGAAGGTCCTGGCCGAGTCCTGGCCGCCGCCGAGAACGCAAGTCGCCAAGCCGGGCCCCGTGCTCGGCGGTCACCAGGTGATGGCACCGCCGGGTGGCGGCTCGTTACCGCGACCTATCAGCGGATTTTCGAGCAACTCATCGGCCCGAACGACCCCTTCAGCGGGCCGGACTCGGACACCGTGACTAATCTCCCCGATCCGCGTCACCGTATTTCGCGGCCGCTTGTCCCGCCACCCCATAAGGAGACCTCATCGTGCTCAATTCCATGAACGGTAACCCGGAGTCCGAGCGGGGCGACCACGTCGCCGCCGCCCTAGCCGGTGCCTACGGGCTGGCAGCGCGCACCATCACGCAGCTGCCCATCGGACAGGGCACCATCAATTTTCGTGTCGTGTGCGACGACGACCAAGAGGTGTTCGTTAAGAACTACCCCGGCGGCACCGATCTGTTCGCCGAGCGAGAAGCCATCGCGCTGTCGGCCCGGGCGTTGGAAGCGGGTATCCCCGGCGCGCAGGTGTTGCTCAACCAGGCAGGCGACGTCATCGACAGCAGCAGGCCGCTGTCGGTGTCGGTGTGGGAATGGGCATCTGGCCAGGTCGTCACGCGCCTGTCGTCCGCCCAGCTCGCCGCCGCCGGCACCGCCCTGGGCCGTATCCATACCCTGTTCGCCGACTATCCCGTCCCGGCCGCGCCCGCCGTGGAACATTGGCGCGGCATGGATATCGACGACCTCGCGGCGACAATCGACCAGCTTCTCGACATCATCGCCGACCGTGTCCGTGCCGGGATCGGGGACAGGTTCGATGCCGAGGCACAACGCACCCTTCTGGAACGCCGCGACATGCTCGCTCGCATTCCGGAACTCTTCGCCGACCTTCCCGGGGAGCTGACCATGCAGGTCCTGCACGGTGACTACTCCCCGGTAAACCTCCTGTTCACCGGGGAGACGCTGTCGGCGGTGCTGGACTTCCGGCCGCCCGACCCGTTCCTACTCGCCTACGACCTGGGCCGCATGGCCTTCTATCCCAACATCGTCACTGGGGAAGACAACTGGCTGGACGCCGCCGCGACCTTCGTAAGTGCCTACCGACAGGCACACCTGGGCGTGCCGGGCGTGGACGTGCGCGCCTGCGGCCGGGTCGCACTGCTGCAGTTGCTGAAAAGCCTGTACGGGGTCAAACAGCACTACCTCAAGCCCGGCCTGTTCCAGGACGATCTGGATGACTTCTGGTTACTGCGCCACCAGGCGGCGAACACTCTGCTGTCCGAGCTAGCCGCGATAGACGCGCTCCTGGCCGAACTGGTCGGCACCTGATCGATACTCGCCACCCACATTGGCGACGCGAATCTGAATTTCCACGACACCAAGGGAGATCCCCGTGACCATGGACACCGTGCCCACGCCCGTTACCCGAGCGACCTGGGACATCCTCCGTGGGCCGATCCCGCCCGAAGCCTTACTCCTCGGCGTGGCCGGGCTCGCCGAACGCCATGGCCTGCGCGTTCATCAGACAGGTCCGGACAGCATGCTCCTGGCCGGCACTGACGACACCCCTCACGTCGCCATGCGCTGGCACCCCTACATCCCGGACCGGCCCAACACGCTCAGCCACGTCCTGCCCGCCCAGGAGTCGGTCGAGATCCTTCTCGACGTGCATCCAGGCGGGCAGGAGGCCGCCGCAGATCTACGGGTGTGGCTGCGGGCCCGGCTACGTTGTTACGACCCGGCCGAGCTGGAACAGATCATCGCGAGCATGCCGCTGCTCGCCCGCTACGCCACCCCTGCCCCGCACCTCGGCGGCTGGGCCGTGATCTTCCGCGATCATTTCGTGGAGAACACCCTCGCCTTCCTCATGGCGGTCCAACAAGCCGGCGTGCCTCCCGAGTGGATCTATGCGCTGGCCAAAGGCGACCGCACCTACAACCGCGACCGCGTCCACGCCACGCTCCTGGCCCAGGGATGCCGCAGCGGCCTGCTTGACAACACCGCGATCAACGCGCCCAACAGCCATGCCGACGACCTCGCCCAAGCTTTCGCCGACGTGGACGCGTTCATCGATGCCGCCCACGCTGCCAGTCGGAAGGTGCTCGTCATCGACGATGGCGGCCTGCTCGCTCACGGGTACGGCCGCGCCGACTCACCCCACCGAGTGGACGCGGCGCTGGAGTTGACCGTTTCCGGCCTCAAGCGCATCACCGCGGCCGGGCCGCTCGGCATCCCGGTTCTCAATCTGGCCCGCTCAGCGCTGAAGACGAACCTCGGCTACCCGGAGATCGCTGACTCGTGCCTGCGGCGGCTGCGAGCACTGCTGCCCGCGATGAAAGTCATCGGTCGTACGGTCCTCGTCCTCGGCTATGGCACCCTCGGCTCCCGGCTGGCGGCTGCATTGCGGGCCCAAGGCTGCCAGGTTCACACCGTCGATCCCGACCCGCTCGCCCTCATCGCCGCCGCCGAGGCCGGTCACCCCACCTACCGCACCGCCGTGGACGCATTGCACGCGGTGCGGCCTTTCCTGCTGATTGGCACAACCGGCGAAGACGCGCTAACAGCGGAAGCGGTGGGCGCCCTGCCCGATGGTGTGGTCCTCGCCCCTTACGCCACAAAAGACTTCGCAGTCCTAGCGATTGACCCCGCCCTCGCCGAGTCGGCGACGGAGATTCCTGGGATTGGCCGACGCTACCGGTTGCGGGACGGCGCCCAGGTGACGGTCCTCGGCGACGGCCGCTCTCTCAACCTGTTCGAAGCCGATGCCATCCCCAACCAGGGCTACGATGCCTACCGGGCCGGGACACTCCTCGCCGCGAAAGCCCTCTGCGCCCGCGTCGGCACCATCCCGGCCGGAGTGCACACTGACCTCGTTGACGACATCATCACCTCCTCGGGGCTGTACGACGCCTACTACGACACCTACCTGACCATCGGCGCACCCGCCCAGCTCGCCCCGATCGGATCCGAGCCACTGGCGGGAATGACGGCGTGTGTGATCGGCTACGGCGCCGCCGGACGCCTGCACGCCCAGTTCCTCACCGACGCCGGCGCCCAACTGATGATTCTGGACCCCAAACACCAGGACCTGCCGAAGGGGTGCCGCACCTTCTGTCACGGCGTCGACGAACTCCCGCGGCCGGTCGCAGCCGACGTCGATCTGTGGTCGGTGTGCTGCCCCACCGCAGACCACCTGCCGGTGCTGCGCTCGATCCTTACTCACGACCCGGGCGCGCGGGTCCTGCTGGAGAAACCCGCCTGTCAGAGCCATGAGATCGACGCGCTCATCCGCCTGCTCGACGAGCACCCGACCGCTCGTGTCATGGTCATCGACCAGTACCGGCATGCTCGCGCGCTCGGCGTCGTCGCTGACCTCATCAAGGCGTACGAGCCCGGCGCCTCGCTGCGCCACATCGGGATCACCTTTACCAAGGACTGAAGCGCCGACATTGCCGACGGTCGGTTCGTTGACCGCTCTTACGGAGTGCTCGGTTACGAGTGGCTACATATGCTGCCGTGCTTCGCCGCCTTTTGCCCGCTGACGACTTAGCCGCCTATCTGGCCACGGATCCACGGCAGGCGACGCTGCGCGCTATCTGCGATCCCAGGCTATTCGTGTCGACCCTTACCGAGCACACCACGCTCCGCGTCGGCGACGCCTTGGTTCCTGTGGAGCTGCATTCCAGCATCACCGGCTCCGCAGTCGTTCTGGGCCGTACCCCCGATGGTGTGACGGGCGGGTGGCGGCGTGGAGTCCGTCTCGCTGACGACCGGCACCGGTACCTCACCGTCCACGTCGGACGCATCCGCATCAGTGTTCACCTCGACCCGGTCACCACGGCTGACGGATGGCAGCTGGATCGCAACCACCATCGCGTCGTCGCCGAACGTGACGACGAAGTTCTACACGACCAGGTCATCAAGGACTCCCCGCTGCGGACGGCCATCCGCGAGGCCGCCGATGCGCTTACCAGTCTCCGTCCGCTGCCACCGCTGGACCTGGGGCCGTTGCGGCGCATCACCGCGCTGGCCGAGCACCTGCGCGTCTGGTGGCCCGAACACTCCCTGAAACCGTAGCCATGCCTTTATGCCTAGCTTTTATTGGTAAAAGGGTTTTCACGGAAATCGGCGCATGTTTCCCGATGGACAGATGATATTGGTATCTCTCATAGTGGGCGATTCTAGGTGCAGCCCTTCGTGGTGAGAGGAAAGTATGACTGGACAAGAGCAGGAATCCAGTAGCCGGGCGACCGGATCGGATGATTTGGCCGCGATGGTCGCGCATCTTTCGGAGAGGTGGCCGAAGTGGGAGCGCGAGGGTATAGGCCCTGACCGGGAATCGATCATCTCGGCGGCGGCTGTGGGTCTGGTGCTCGATGTGTGGCGGAATTCTCCGCTGGAGGACATGCATGCCGGTGGAGGGATGCGCGGGAAGGGGCCGGATGACCCGGAGATGTTCGCCGAGAGCACCGCCCTGCACCGCCAGGCCGTGGCGGCACTGAGATCCGGTGACCGGTTCGCACTCCTGGAGTTCGAAGACCATGTGCTGGACCGCCACCGCCCTTGGGCGGGAGGCGGTCGTACGCTTCAAGAGATGGGCTACGGGTATCTCGGTGCCTTCAGCAAGCACGTCAAGGGGCGCACCAATGCGCTCATGGGGTTGGAGGGGAACTTCGGCCGCCAGGCCCTGCTCGCGTACCTAATCGTCAAGGCGCTGTTCTCCGGCACTCACCATAAGGGCATGCCGGCGTGGCCTGCGATCGTGGCCACGGTCTGCGCGATGATCGAGGACAGTAGCCATGAGGCGTGGCGGGACGGTGAGCGGTGCCGGCGGGCGATGGACGCCCGGCCGAGTGAACTACCCGTTGTCGCGGACCTTCGCCGCACTTTGCTTGAAGCTCCGGAAACCCTGCCGATGCCGGTGCTCGAGTGGCTGTGCACCTGGAGGCTCGGCCCGATGCTCGCGGCGATCAGCCATACGAGTCGGTCGCGGAGATGAGACAACGCGCCGGCTTGGAGAAGTGAGCGGGGCGCTGCTTGTAACGGCAGCTACGGTGTGACCGCGCCGAACTCGATGGAAGTCGTGGTAAGCCCTGCCTGCATCGAACCGGACCGCTTCAGCGTGCCTACTCGGTCAGTGGTGGTCCCTGCGCAGGCGTTTGAGGTCGGAGCGTTGTTTCTTGGCGGTGATCCGCCGTTCGATCGCGCCCCTGCTCGGTTTGGTCGGGCGGCGCTTCTTGGGGGGCGGGGCGATCGCCTCGCGGAGCAGCTGGGCCAGGCGCATCTGGGCGGCCTCGCGGTTGCGCAGCTGGGAGCGGAACTCCGAGGCGGCGATAGTGATCACGCCGTTCACCAGGCGGGGGGCGAGGCGTTCGAGGGCCCGGGTCCTGAGGGCCTCTCCGAGCGCCTCGGTGGCGGCCAGGTCGAAGCTGAGCTCGACCCGGCTGTCGGTGGTGTTGACCCCCTGACCGCCGGGGCCCGAGGAACGGGAGAAGCGCCAGCTGAGCTCGGCCTCGGGGACCGAGACCGAACCGCTGACCTGGAGCGGACCGGGCATGGCGATGACTTCCTTCTCACGGGGGTGTGCTTCCAGCGTACCGAGGAGTCACAAGCGTGGATCAACCGGTTTTATGCCCCGTTTCTCCGTGGTCGATGATCGCCCGTCCCTCGGCGCCGCTCCCGGATCGGAGAAACCGCAGGTCGCGCGGGGTCGGTGAGCGCCATGACAGCCGTACCGACTGAAACTTTCACCGGCGGTTGACGCGCGTGGCGCCAGCCCACAAGATCATGGTGCCTCCCTGGTCAGGAGGGGGCGTCGATTGAATATCGCTACCCATGACGAGGTGTGCCGATGCCCAAAGTCCCGTTACGGATCGCGTCCGCCGTCCTGCTGACGCTGGCCGCCCTGAACGTTCCCACCGCGTACGCCGCCGACGATGTCACCCCGGTCACGGTGACCGTCAACGCACGTGCCGCACTCGCCGCCGTCCCCGAAACCGGTATCGGTACCAACCATGCGATCTGGGACAGCCAGCTGGGCACCGACGAGACCGCCGACCTGCTCAAGGGCGCGGGTGTGAAGCTGCTGCGCTATCCCGGCGGCTCCTACTCCGACATCTACCACTGGGCCGACCACACCGCTCCCGGCGGCTACGTGGCTCCCAACACCGACTTCGACACCTTCATGCGCGGTGTGCGGCGCACCGGGGCGCAGGCGATGGTGACCGCCAACTACGGCACCGGCACCGCCGCCGAGGCCGCCGCCTGGGTCCGCTACGCCAACGTCACCAAGTCCTACGGCGTCAAGTACTGGGAGATCGGCAACGAGAACTACGGCAACGGCCACTACGGCGACCCCTGGGAGGCCGACGACCACGCCGACAAGAGCCCGGCCGAGTACGCCCGCCACGTCGTCGCGTACGCCGACGCGATGAAGGCGGTCGACCCGGGCATCAAGATCGGTGCGGTTCTGACCACGCCCGCCAACTGGCCCGACGGGCTGGTCGGCGGCGGCGACGAAGGAACCTGGAACAAGGTGGTCCTGTCGATCGCCGGACCGAAGATCGACTTTGTGATCCTGCACTGGTACCCCGGCGGCTTCGACAAGGCCGGCCAGGTCCCCGACATGATCCATCTCACCCGCCGACAGATCGCAGAGTACGCGGGGCCCGGGTCGGAGCGGATCGGCATCTCGATGACCGAGTTCAACACCGGGAGCAACAGCAACGGCACGAACACCCAGCCCGGTGCGCTCGCCGCCGCCGACGCCTACGCGACGCTTCTCGCGAACGGCGTGTTCACCGTCGACTGGTGGAACACCCGCAACGGCATCGGCAAGGTCACGGAGGTCGAGGGACATACCGACTACGGCGATTTCGGCCTGCTGTCGAGCGGGACGTGCACCTCCGACGGCAGCGTGTGCGAGCCGGCGCTGAACACGCCCTTCGCGCCCTACTACGCGCTGCGGATGATGAGCGTGTTCGCCCGGCCAGGCGATCGGTTCGTCGGGGCCGCCAGCGACCAGGCGAAGGTCAGCGCGCATGCCGTCCGCCGCCCCAACGGCGATCTGGCGGTCCTGTTGATCAACACCTCGTCCGACACGTCGCTCCCCGTCACGATCGACTACTCCGGTTTCAACCCGGCCTCCGGGGCGCCGGCCGTGCTGACCCACACCAACGGCGCCACCGACATCGCCGGCTCGACCTCGGGGAGCGCGACCAGCCGGACGCTGCCGCCGCTGTCGCTGACCACGATCGTGGTGCGTCCCGCCTCGGCCCAGACCGGGTTGCCGGGTGCGCCGGGGCAGCCGACGGTCTCGAACGTGACGGACAGGACCGCCGTGATCTCCTGGCCCGCCGCCTCCGCCGGGACGCGTCCGGTCGTGAAGTACGAGGTCCACCGCCACAACGGAGCCGTCGGCGAGCAGCTCGGTGAGACCGCGGGCAACTCCTTCACCGTCGGCAACCTCAAGCCGGGCACGCGCTACACGGTCAACGTGATCGCGCGGGACAGCGGCGGCGGTGTCTCGCCGGCCTCGCCGCCTCTCACCTTCACGACCGGCACGCCCGCCTCCAGTTCCTGCGCGGTCCGGCTGACCGACCAGTCGGACTGGGGCAGCGGCTACGTCGGCGCCATCGACATCGTCAACAACGGCGCGCCGATCAACGGCTGGACCCTGAACTTCGACTGGCCCAGGACGTGGCAGAGCCTGGGCAGCGGCTGGAGCGCGGTCTGGACGCAGAACGGCTCGAACGTCAAGGTCGTCAACGAGCCCGGCAACGGCTCGCTGCCCACCGGCGCGTCGACCACGATCGGCTTCGTCGGCAACTACAGCGGCCCGAACGTCCTTCCCACCGTCTTCACCCTCAACGGAACCGTCTGCACGACGCGGTGACGCGCTCCCTGGCATGAGAGACTTCGTTGTCTCGTTCGGTGCGCCTCTTCGCGTTGATCGTTTTCTGGTTCAGGACGATCGCGACGACTGTGAGAGGGCCTCGACACGATGCAACTTCCTACTCCACTAGGAGCCTGCCTCCTAGTGGAGTATTCTCACAGGCGTGACCGAAGTTCCTCCACCACACATGCGCCAGCTCGCCGAGGTAGCAGCGATTGTGGCCGCCGTAGGCGCCACAGCTGATTGGCTGTACCACCTCAAGGGCGACATGTGCGCGCTGCGTGTGATCAAGGATGGCATCATCTCGGTTCCCGTCATGATCCCTGCCGACCCGGATCGTGACCCGGAGCTCTTCCGTGAAGCCCTCAAGCGCCTAGAGGCGGTCACAGAAAGGATGAGCCGATGAGCAAGACGATCACCTATGTCGTCACCTTTGAGAACGAGCGATGGGTCTCGCGCTGCCCCACCGGGGAGGTGGAAGGAGTCGGTGTGGCCCGCTCCTTGTCGCAGTTGGAGCGTGACTTGGCGGAGATTCACACCTGGGCCTGGCCTGAGAACACCCCTGGCGTGGAGTTCGTCTTCGATCTGCCCGAGGACGTGGCCGCGGTGGTGGCCGAATACAGCCGTGAGAAGGAGTTGGCCGAAGCTCACACCAAGCGCGTCGCGGAACTGGCCGTCAAGGCTGCAAAGGTGCTCACGAGCCACTGGTCGGAGCCGGACGCGGCACGTGTCATGGGCCTGTCCAAGCAGCGCGTCCACCAGTTAAAGGTCGGCGCCTGACGGTTATCGAACCCCTCTGTGTCACGATTAATCAGGACATAGAGGGGTGGCGTGAGCCGCTCGCACGCCGCGTGAACGGCCGCCGGCGGGTCAGCCGTCAGGCGCGGATCGCCGGCATCCGCGGCGCGGACTCCCACGGTGCGATGCTCGGCCTGACGACCCTGCTGAGCATGGCGTTCCTGGCCCTGGTCGCGTTCCTCGCGGGGGACCTCGCGCTGGCCGGCGAGATCACCGTCGGTGAGCTCGTGATGGTGGTCGGCCTGTCCCAGTACCTCGCCGAACCGATCGAGGTGGTCGGCGGCATCGGCGCCCAGGTGGCCCAGGCCCACGCCTCCGCCGGACGCGTCGCCGGTTACCTCGCCGGCCCGCCCCTGGTCGAGACCGGGGCCCGGACCCTTCCCGCCACCGGCGCCGTGCTGCGCCTGGAAAGCCTGACCGGTCGGCACCTGTCGGATCTGAGCGTCCTCTCCCGGCCCGGCGAGCTGCTGGGCCTGGCGATCGAGGACCCCGCGTGCGCGGGCGAGCTGATGGACGCCTTCGCCACCGGTTCGGCCTCGATCACACTGGACGGCGTCCCGCTCGACGAGCTCTCGATCCCGGCCCGGCGCGCGCACCTGGTGGCCGGTCCCCACCACGTCGACCTGTTCGAGGGAACCCTCCGCAGCAACATCGACCCGGCCCTCGCGCTCGACGACGACGAGCTCCACGCGACCCTGTCCGCCTCCGCCGCCGCCGACGTCGCCGCTCTCGACCCCGCGGGCACGGACCGGCCGGTCACCTCCGACGGGGCCGCCTACTCGGGCGGGCAGCGCCAGCGCATCGCGCTCGCCCGTGCTCTGGCCTCCCGGGCACCGATCCTGGTGCTGCACGATCCCACCACCGCGGTGGACGCCGTCACCGAACACCGGATCGCCGCCGGTATCCGCGGCCTGCGGCACCGGCCCGGGTCCCGGCTGACCACTTGGCTGGTGACCTGCTCACCCGCGCTCCTGGCACAGTGCGACCGGGTCCTGCTGGTCCGCGACGGCAAAGTGACGGCCGAGGGCGCCCACCGCGACCTGGCCACGGAACCGGACTACCGTGAGCTGGTGCTGCGATGACCCACGAACTGCTCCCCATCGCGTCCTGGCGCGACACCTTCCGGATCGCCCTGCGGCTGGTGTCCCGGCACCGACGGCCGCTGGCCGCCGCCACGGTCTCGTTCGTCCTGGTCGGCCTGTGTGCCCTGGTGCCGCCGTGGATGCTCGGCCGGATCGTCGACGCCGTCGTCGCCGGCGAGGCGTCGATCACGCCGTACGCCGCGGCCATCGCCGT
Organism: Streptosporangium amethystogenes subsp. fukuiense; assembly: GCF_042665875.1. Classification (NCBI taxonomy): domain Bacteria; kingdom Bacillati; phylum Actinomycetota; class Actinomycetes; order Streptosporangiales; family Streptosporangiaceae; genus Streptosporangium; species Streptosporangium amethystogenes. The sequence goes on from NZ_JBHTEE010000001.1 coordinate 1,120,956, forward strand.
GGCCGCGGTGCTGGGCGCCCTCTTCACCACGGCCTCGATCGCGTTCCTGGCCCGCGCGGGCGAGCCGGCGCTCGCCGAGCTCCGCGAGGAGGTCCTGGACACGGCCCTGCACCTCGACGCCCAGCGGCTTGAGGTCGCCGGGGCCGGTGACCTGATCTCCAGGGTCGGCGACGACGCCCGCGCCGTGGCGGACTCCCTGGGCGAGATCGTGCCCCTGCTGGTGAACTCGGTGGTCCTGGTCGGATTCACCTCGGTGGGCCTGTTCGCCCTGGACTGGCGGCTTGGGCTCGCAGGACTTGTCGCGGCGCCCTTCTACGTGCTGGGCCTGCGCTGGTACCTGCCCCGTTCGGGTCCGCTCTACCGCGAGGAACGCATCGCCCGGGGCGAGCTGACCGAAGCGCTCGTCGGCGGCCTGCACGGTGCGGCGACCCTGCGGGCCTTCGGCCACGAGGGCCGTCAGCTCAAGATCATCGATGATCGTTCGGCGCGGGCCAAGGACCTGAGCCTCACGGTGTTCCGGCTGCTGACCCGTTTCTTCGGCAGGTCCAACCGGGCCGAGCTCATCGGGCTCGGCTCGGTTCTCACCACCGGATTCCTGCTGGTGCGCGCGGACGCCGCATCTGTCGGTGCGGTCACCGCGGCCGCGCTCTACTTCCACCGGCTGTTCAACCCGATCGGCGCGCTGCTGCTCATCTTCGACTCGCTGCAGTCGACCGGCGCCGCCCTCGCCCGCCTCGTGGGCGTCACCCGACTCCCGCGTCCCGCTCAGCGGGAAAGCGCTCCCGCTGAGCCAGGCCCGCTGGCGCTCGACTCCGTCAGCCACTCCTACACACCCGGGCGCCCGGTGCTGGCCCCGACCTCGCTCACCATCGCCCCCGGCGAACGGATCGCCGTGGTCGGCGCCACCGGCGCGGGCAAGACCACACTCGGAGCGATCGCCCGTGGTGTCCTGACACCGACAGGCGGCTCGGTCTCGCTGGCCGGCCGTCCCTACGAGAGCATGCACCCCAGGGCGATCCGCACCCGGGTCGCCCTGGTCAGCCAGGACGTCCACGTCTTCGCGGGCACCCTGCGAGACGCCCTCACCCTGGCCGCCCCGGACCTGGACGACCGGCGACTGCTCGAAGCGCTACGGGCCGTGGGCGCCGACGGCTGGGCGGCGGCACTCCCCGGCGGTCTCGACACCCGGATCGGCGACGGAGGGCAGCCGCTCGCCCCCAACCAGGCACAACAGATCGCGCTGGCCAGGGTTCTGCTCGCCGACCCCTGGTTCGTCGTCCTCGACGAGGCGACCGCGGAAGCCGGCTCCGCCGGCGCCCGCGACCTGGAGAAAGCCGCGCTCGCGGCGACAGACGGCCGAGGCTCCCTCGTCATCGCCCACCGGCTCACCCAGGCCGAGACGGCTGACCGGATACTGGTTCTGCACGAAGGCACCGTGGTGGAGCAGGGAACCCACACCGAACTGCTCGCCCACGGCGGGCCGTACACCGAACTCTGGCAGGCCTGGTCGGGCGAAGCCGACCGCTAGACACGGCGCGGCCAGGCGGCGACCTTCTCGCAGGCTCATCCGCCTCGGCGTGCCAAGCCTCGAAGACCACGCCGGCTGGTTGAGCGTCCTTATCGGGGGTCGGCTCGTTGGCGCAGAGGTGACCTGCCGCTTCGAGGGCGGGGCGGCCGGCCATGCCGGGCGGCAGCGGTGCCTGGGGCACGCAGGCCACCGCGCCGATCATGAAGTCGGCCAGGATCGGCAACGGTAGCGACACGGCCCAGCCGTCGGCCGACGGGGCGGCCTGCGCCCATCGCCAATACATCCTGCGCTCTGCGCTAACGACATGGGGAATCCGGCGTCGCAAAATTGCCTGCGCGTCACCTTATGAACAACTGTCACGCACGGCATTTCACGCGGAGATCAAGATCATGAGTCTCAGAAAAACGACGATCGGCGCGGTCATCGCGGCCGCGTTCGGCACCGCGGTGATCTTCACCGCCACCACCGCCTCGGCTTCCCGTCAGACGACCGAAACGCCCGCCACGGTCTGCGGCCCGGGTTACCAGGTCGAGCGCCGGGCCTCGTTCACCGGTGGTGTCGCTTACCTGCTCTACAACTCCAGCAAGCAGAACGCCTGCGCGGTGACGTTCAAGACCAAGGACGTGGGCACACGTACCTTGGTCTGGTCGGCGGTGGACGTAAAGGGAGCGGGAGTGGTGAAGAACGAGGAGATCACGCCCCTGCATACCGTGCCCGTTTACCATGCGGCCCCGACCAATTCCTGGGTGAAGTTCTCCGGCGGCACCAAAACCGCCGACTCCGGCGGCGGGTACGAGCAGATCAAGTAACAGCTTCGTCCCCGGACGCTCGGCGTCCGGGGACGCCCGTGGGGCGACACGCTTGACCGCGTACCGGGGGCATGGTCGAGGAAGCCGGCGAAGGCCGGCTCACGCATCCCGCGACCGGGTAGAACGCCTCACCCCGTCCTCGTCTTCGGCGATGATCTGCCGGCGACGGTCTCGCGGGCTCATGCCGTAGGCGGCGCGGTAGGCGCGGCTGAACTCGGCTGCGGTCCTGAACCCCCACCGGACGCCGATCTCGCCGATCGGCCGGCTCCGCAGCCGCGGGTGGGTGAGGTCGGCGTGGCAGCGTTCCAGTCTGCGCCGGCGGATCGTGGCGCTCACGGTCTCCGGCTGTCGCTGAAACAGCACGTGCAGGGTCCGCACGGAGATGTGGTGGTGCGCGGCGATGGCCGAGGGCCCCAGGTCGGGGTCGCCGAGATGGTGGTCGATGAAGGCGTCGATGCGCGCGGCCAGCGCCCGGTGACGGCTCTCGGCCGGCAGGGCGTGGTCGGCGCCGAGGCGGCCGGCGAGGAATGCCGCGGCCAGGTCGAGCCCGATCGTGCCCAGCCGGGGCAACTCCGCCGGGTCGCAGTCGGCGGCGTGCTCGCGCAGGCCGGTGAGGTAGCGGGCCAGCATCGCCCCGGTACCGGTCCGGGCGGGGAGCTTGTGCGCCAGCAGGCGCCCCACATGGCTCCGGGGCAGGGGCAGTGCGTCCCGCGGTATGAACAGGAACGTCACCTGGGTGAGCCGGCCGACGTCGAGGAAGTCGGTGGCGAAGGGGTAGGAGGTGTCGAACAGCGCGATGTCGCCGGCCTCCAGGCAGGAGACGTTGCGGCGCTGCTCCAGCCGTACCGGACTGCCGTGGACCAGGAATAGCTGGTAGCTCTCGGGGTCGTGCCGCCTGACGTGGGTCGGCGTGCGCCGGCCCGTCATCGGCGACACCGTGAACTCGGACACCCGCGCGCCCGCCAGGTCGACGGAGTGCGCCCTGCCGTGGAAGTCGTCGGCGTGTTCGGTGGAAAGCGACGTGGGCACGATCTCGTGCCCGGACATGTGCGCCCACCACTCCAGGCGATCCTTCCTCGGCACGAGGTCGGTGGACACGGAGACCACAGGGCTCTGTTCGACCGTACGGTGGATCCAGGAGGTTCCGTACGAGTGATCGCACACTGCCTCTACGCTCTCGGCCACTGTCCAAGGGTCCACAACCCTGGTCCCGGCCGCAAGACCAACGGCGTCCCGACCGCCTGCGCTCCCGCCGTTCCGGCCGGCCTCCTGCTCCGCCCCTCGCGCAGGCCGACGCCTCACCTGCCGGCAAAGACCGCCCTAACCGCCTGACAAAGCACTACTGGCGTCCGAACGGCATCGAGCATGTGGTCAGCGAACGCCTCGATCACCGCTTGCCCCGGCTGTGCCCATAGGTGAACAGGCCGACAGGTCCTGGGTGATCCGTGCTGTCAACGCCGGCGGCGGCCGGACCTTAAAGGTCCGGCCGCCGCCGGTCTGACCGGAGACTACTTCCAGGTGTCGTTGCTGGTGTGGGTTCCGCTCGCGGGGGTGGTGAGGGTCCGGTTGGCACCGGACTCCCAGGTGACGGTGCCGTCGGGGTTCTTCTTGATGTACTTGTACTCGACGGCGGTGCTGGGAGGCAGGTTGACCGCTACCCGCCAGATCGGGTAGTCGGCCGAGGACAGGGCGATCGCCTGGCCGGGGTTCCAGCCGCCGAGGGCGGGGATGTTGCCGACGACGAAGACGTTCTGGCCGTAGTAGGTGGTGACGTTGGCGTTGAAGGACGTGACGACCTGGGAGGTGACGGTGTCGCCGCGGAAGGTCTCGGCGACGGTGTGGGTTCCGCTCGCCGGGGTGGTGAAGGTGCGGTCGGCACCCGACTCCCAGGTCACGGCACCCGCGGCGGTCTTCTTGATGAACTTGTACTCCACCGCGGTGGACTTGGGCAGGTCGATCACGGCGCTGAACACGTTGCCGCCCTGGGCGGGCAGCTTGACCGCGTCGGCCGGGGCCCAGGAGCCGAGGGCGGCGAGGTTGCCGACCACGTAGAGGTCCTGGCCGCTCGCCGGGGTGGCGCTGACGGTGAACGTGGTGGCGATCTCGTCGGTGGCCGACGGCGGGATGTAGGTGTCGGTGCGGGCGTGGGTGCCGCTCGCGGGAGTGGTGAAGGTCCGGTTCGCGCTCTCCTGCTCCACCACGGTCGAGCCGTTCTTGATCAGGTACTTGTAGGAGATCGCGGTCGAGGCCGGGAGCTGGACCTCGGCGGTGTGGCCGCCGCCGTTCGCGGTGAGCGCGACGGAGCCGGCGGGGTCGCCGCCGCCGAGCGCCGGGGTGTTGCCGACGACGTGCAGGGTCTGGCCGGCGGACAGGGAGGCCGTCACGGTGAACGTGGTGGCGACCTTGACGGTGCTGGTGGTGGCCTTGGCGTTGACGTGGACGGCGACCGCGTTGTTGGCGGGGATCGTGACGGTGGCCTTGCCGCCGGAGACGGTGACCGTGGTGCCGCTGCAGCCGGATCCGGTGGGTGCGCCGGAGATGACGTCGCAGTACTCGCCGTCGGCCAGGCCGGTGGTGAACTCGGCGGTGGCGGCGCTGCCGGAGTCGTTGATGCCGATCCAGGCGCGGTCGCCGCGGCGGAAGCCGATGACGTTGCCGTTGACGGCCTTGAAGTCCGAGACGGACTTGACGGACTTGGCGGCGTTGGCCCAGCCGACCATGCCCTTGATGCCGGTGGACTGGGTCAGGCAGTTCCAGTTGCTTCCGCAGGAGGTGTCGGTCACGTATCCGCTGCCGTTGGCCGGCGGGGACTGGTTGCGGTTGGACCAGGTGAAGCTGTCGTAGACCGAGGGCTTGCCGTGCGGGTAGGCCAGCACGAAGTAGTTGGCGAGGGTGTAGTCGCTGCCGTTCTTGTAGGACAGCACGACGCCGTCTCGCTCCAGGTCGTGGTTGGTGACCATGGCGAAGACATTGGCGCTGGGGGCGTCGAGGTTCCAGTTGCCGATGCCGGCGAGGTTGGAGATCGATCCCTGGAAGTTGGCCCTGATGCCCTTGGCGTAGGCGAAGTCCAGGACGTCGCCGTTGCCGATGAACGCCCGTGCCTTGAGGTTGTCGTTGCCGGCGCCGTCGAAGATCTCTTGGGCGACGTACGGGCGCTTGTTCTCGGCGACGGTGTTGTTCACCTTGCTGAGGATCGCGGCGAAGTCCTCCTTCTTGATGTGCTTGACCGCATCGACGCGGAATCCGTCGACGCCGAGCCCGACAAGGTCGTTCAGGTAGGCCGCGATCTTGTTGCGGACGGATTCCTTCTCGGTGTACAGGTCCGACAGCGACAACAGCTCGCAGCTGGTCACCTGGGACTCGTTGTTCCAGTCGTTGATGCCGCCGCCGGTCGGGCAGTTGTCGCCCGGGCGGTGGAAGTCGCCGTTGCCGTACGGGACGGCCGGGTAGCTGTAGCCGGTGAAGGACGTTCCGGCGTAGCCGGTCACGCCGCCGGGGTTGTTCGTCCCCGCCATGTGGTTGACGACCGCGTCCACGTAGACGCGTACGCCCGCGTTGTGGCAGGCCGTCACCATCGAGGCGAACTGGGCCCGGTCACCGAACCGGGAGTCGAGCTTGTAGGAGACCGGCTGGTACACCTCGTACCACGGATGTACCCCGTCACTGCTGTTGGGAAGGCTGACCGACTCCTGCGGCGGCGCGACCTGGACCGCGCCGTACCCGGCAGGTCCGAGATGGTTCGTGCACGCCGCGGAGACGGACTTCCAGTTCCATTCCCACAGGTTGGCCGTCACCTCGCTGTCGTTCAACGTGACGGCGGCGTTCGCGGGAGGCACGGCGACCACGGCGGTCACCGGGGTGACGCCGCACATGGCGACCGCGGCGGCGAGGAGGACATGACGGATTCTGCTGCGCAGGCGTGACCTAGATCGTTCCATGGGGGGATGGACCTACTTCCGAGGACGAAGGTGCGCTTTGAGGCGGAGGACGGCCGTCCGTGTAGCAGAACAATCTTTGATCCCTGCAAGGATTTCAATAGCTTTCAGCAAGATTTATGAAACTTGCCGGTAACAGAGCCGTCGCTTACATTCCAGCGTCACCGGTGACCCGAGCACGGTGTCGGCAAACCGGGACGCCGTCGCCACCGGTCTCCGGCGGGTGACGCCGGGGCGTGGTGCTCTTCCAGGGTTCGGCGGAACAGGGCGGGCGGGACCCGAAGCGACGACCTACGGACCACAGGTCCGGTGACGGCTTTCGGCGGTGCCGCCACGGTCTTGTGGTGCGGGGCCCGGTTCCGCCACAGTTGCTCGCGGGGGCGTATGTCACCGACACCCGGGAGAACCGGGCGTCCAACACAGGAGGCGGGGGCGGATGGACACGATCGTCGGGGTGCACGGTATCGGTAAGTACCGTTACTACCGCGACGCGGGTAACTCGGTCGGCGGCGCGGCCGCCGCGATGCGCGACAAGTGGGACCGCTACCTGCACAAGGGCCTGACCGGCGGCAAGCCGTACGCCAAGGAGCGCTACATCACCGAGATCGCCTACTACGCCCACCTGCTGGGTGAGAGCAAGGACGACTCTCCACGCGCGGTGCGGAGCATGAACGTCGGCGCCCAGGAGGTCTTCGTCGCCTGGGCCAAGCAACTCGACTCGGTGGGGGAGGGGCTGACCGGCGCCCTGCACCGGATGACCGGCTGGCTGCTGGACCGGCTGCAGAGCAACGCCGTCGACTTCGCCAACTTCTTCTGTCCCGAGGTCGCCGCCTACATGGCGGCCGGGAGCGAGGCGCGCGAGAAGTCGAGGGCGGCCGTGGCCGAGGTGATCAGACGGAACCGGCCCAAGGTGGTGATCGCGCACTCGCTGGGCAGCGTGGTGACCTACGAGACGCTCTGGGCCAACCCCGACCTGGAGGTCGACCTGCTGATCACCCTGGGCAGCCCGCTGGGCATGCGCAATGTGATCTTCGAGCGCCTGATGCCCGCACCGGTCAACGGCTGGGGCGAGCGGCCCCGCAAGGTCAGGCGGTGGGTGAACATCGCCGACAAGGACGACATCGCGGCGATCCCGCCGGGGCTGCGGACCTGCTTCACCGGCGTCGACCAGGAGGCGCTGGTCAACCTCGACTGGCTTGACTTCCACACCGCGGAGAAATACCTGGGCTGCGGCGCCCTCAACTCCCACCTCAAGCCCTACCTGGGATGAGCCGACCGCCGCGGCCACCATGGGGAGCCCGGCCTTCGCCTCGATGTCCCCCGCTCGACCATCGCGGGTAGCGCACTCGCCTGTGCGACGGCTGTTCATCCGGCCTTGATGCGCAGGTCATGGCGGGGAAAGCTGGAGCGGCTGCACTGGGGGTGTGGAGCAGAAGCTGTCACGCAGAGTGTTTCTTTCCGCCGCCGCCGGTGCGGGCGGCCTGTTGCTCACCGGGGCCGGGCACGGCCCGGCCCGGACCCTCGCTCGCGACCCGTTCACGCTCGGCATCGCCTCCGGAGACCCGTCGGCGGACGGCGTCGTGCTGTGGACCAGGCTCGCCCTCGACCCGCTCGGCCCGGACGGCCGGGGCGGGATGCCGACCAGGGACGTGGACGTCGAATGGCAGCTCGCCACCGACGAGCGGTTCGCCAGGGTGGTCCGCGCGGGTACCGAGACCGCGCGCCGGCAGCGGGCGCACAGTGTCCACGTCGAGGTGGATCACCTGGAGCCCGGCCGGGAGTACTTCTACCGCTTCCGGGCCGAGGGCCACCTGTCGCCGACCGGCCGCACCCGCACCGCCCCGTCCGCCGTGTCCACTGTGTCTTCATCGTCCCCGCTGACCTTCGCCGTCGCCGCCTGCGCCCACTACGAGCACGGTTTCTACACGGCATACCGGAGGCTGGCCGAGCAGGATCCCGAGCTGGTCGTCCACCTGGGCGACTACATGTACGAGTACGCGCCACGGGGGTACACGGCCCTCGCCGGGAGCGTGCGGCAGCACACCTCGGGCACCTGCGCCACGCTGGCCGACTACCGGACGCGGCACGCGCAGTACAAGAGCGACGCCGACCTGCAGGCGGCGCACGCGGTCGCGCCGTGGCTGGTGGCCTTCGACGACCACGAGATCGAGAACAACTGGGCGGGAGAGGTCTCCAGTTCCGGGGACCCGGCGTTCGCCCGGCGCAGGGCCAACGCCTTCCAGGCATACTACGAGAACATGCCGTTGCGCCGGGCGAGCGTGCCCGGCGGGGCGTCGATGCGGGTCCACCGCCGGGTGGACTGGGGGCCGCTGGCCCGCTTCCACCTGCTCGACACCCGGCAGTTCCGCGACGACCAGGCCTGTGAGGACGGGCTCAGGTCCGGTTGCGACGACAGGCTGGCCACCGGCCGCACCCTGCTCGGCGCGGACCAGCGGAACTGGCTGCTCGACGGCCTCGCGAGCTCCGGCGCCCGCTGGAACCTGGTCGGCCAGCAGATCCTGATGGCCCAGCGGGACTCCAAGGTCGGGCCGGGCACCGAGGTCAACATGGACTCCTGGGACGGCTACGCCGCCGAGCGCACCCGCCTGCTGACCGGATTCCGGGACTCGGGCGCGGCCAATCCGGTGGTGCTGACCGGAGACGCGCACATGCACCACGCGGCGGACCTGAGGCTCGACTTCGACGACCCGGACTCGCCCCGGGTCGCGGTGGAGCTCGTCACCTCCTCGATCGCCAGCGACGGCGACGGCTATCGCGACGAGAGCCGGATCGCCGCGACGATCGCCGAGAACCCGCACATCTCCTACCTCGACCAGCGGCGCGGCTACATCGTCTGCCGGGTCACGGCACAGGAGTTGCACGCCGATTTCCGCACGCTCGACCACATCAGCAGGCGCGGCGCTCCGGCGAAGACCGGCGCCCGGTTCACCATTCCGGCAGGACAGACGGCACTGACCTAAAGCGCCAGAGGAATTTCTGCAAAGTTGTTGGATGATGCCGCTTATGAGTCCCCTCACCACGAGGCTCAGCGCCGCGGCTCTCGCCGTGGCGCTGTGCGGCACCCTCCTCGTCCAGAGTCCCGCCCCAGCCGCCGGATCCGCCCTATCCGCCGTGGCGACCACCGCGGCGCCCAACGACTTCAGGTACGTGATCTCCTTCCCCAAGCACGTCCGCCGGGGCGGATCCCTCGTCTACACGATCAAGGTCCGCAACGCCAAGGCCAAGGGCCAGCACTACGTGGCGCTCGTCGGAGACTTCTCCACCCGGTTCCGCAAGATCAAGGTGATCTCCAAGCCGCGCAGCGTCAAGTGCTCCGTCAAGCGCCGTGACCTGTCGTGCTGGGTCACCTCCCTGGACAGGGGCGACTCGACGACGGTACAGGTCCGCGCCTGGGCGGGCTCGCGCCGGGGCACCGCCACGGCCAAATTCGGGGCGATCGTCACCACCGACGGGAAGGCCGACATCCGTAAGCTCCACAAGGAGATTCGCTACACCATCAAGACCAGAACGCGTATCCGTTAGCCTCCCGGTGGACCGGGGGCGTGCGGCCGGGCTCTCCGGCCTCCCGGCCCCGGGACCCGTCACGTGGAACCGGCGCCGGCGCCGCCACCCGCCTTCCGCCGGAGCGAACGGTCAGATCCCGGCGCGCTTCCGGGGACGGGTGGGAGTGCCGTTCGGCTTTGACGTCGTGCCGGTCTGCAGGAAGTTCTCGATCACCAGGGTGGCCGCGCCCAGTGCGACGGAGTCGACGCCGAGGCGGCCCAGGCCGATGGAGACCGTCTTGTACGGCTGCGCCAGGCAGTTGTCCGCGGCGACCTTCCTGATCCTCGGCAGCAGGTGCTCGCCGAGCAGCACGCCGGCCCAGCCGCCGATGATGATCCGCTCGGGGTTGAACAGGTTGATCAGGTTGGCCAGGCCGACGCCCAGGTAGGTGACGGTCTCGTCGATGACGGGGGAGTCGCCGGCCACCAGTTCGGCCAGCGCGGCCTGCTCGTCGACGCTCTCCGTCCAGACCCCGGCACGTTCCAGAATGCCCCTGGCCCCCACGTACGCCTCCAGACAGCCCGCTCCGCCGCAGCGGCACCGGTGCCCGCCGACCATGATCTTCGTGTGGCCCCATTCGCCGGCGCTGCTGTTGGCCCCCAGGTACGTGGTCCCGTCGGTGATGATGCTCGCCCCGACCCCCGAGCCGATCAGCACCACCACGGCGTGCCTGGCCCTGCGCCCGACGCCGAACCACAGCTCGGCCTGCCCCATCGACTTGGCGCCGTTGTCCACGAAGAGCGGCAGGTCGGTGCCCGCCCGCAGGAGCCTGCCGAGGGGGACCGCGTCCCACCCGAAGGTCGGGGCGTGGATCAGGGCGTCGGGCCCCGTCTCGACGACGCCGGGAACGCCCACCCCCACGCCGAGCACCCGCTCGGCGGGCACGCCGCTCTCGTTCAGGACCACCTCGATGCCCTCGATGATGTGGCGGACGACCAGATCGACGTCGTGCCGGGTCGGGCGGAGCGCGTACTCCGCCCTGGCCTGCCGGTTCATGTCCAGGTCGAAGAGTTCGACGTGCACGTGCGTCTCGCCGACGTCGACGCCGATGGCGTAGCCGTGGGTGGTGTTGACCCGTAGCAGCACGCGCGGCCTGCCTCCGTCGGAGTCGGCCAGGCCCGCCTCGACGATGGTCCCGCTCGCCAGCAGGTCTCCCGTCACGTTGCTCACGGTGGCCGGGCTGAGCCCGATGGTCTCGCTGAGCTCCTGGCGGCTGGCGGGTCCCTCGAAGTAGAGGGCGCGCAGCACTATCGCCCGGTTGCCTCGGCGTAGGTCGCGGACGGTCCTGTGCTGTGCGTCGAACATGACCATCATCTTAGGTAGCGCGTCGAAGAAAACGGTCGTCTACCGGGGCGAGGACGAGTTCGTGAGGGCGTAACCGAACAGGGTGTCCTTGGCGGCGGTGGCCAGTGTCCTCGCCGTCGACGGGCGGATACCGGGGTAGGGGCCTTTCCGCACGGTCCCGCGCAGCAGGGTGAGCCTGCCGTCGCGCGGGGCGGCGACGACCAGACCGCGGCCCGCGACCGTGGCCAGGGCCCCGCCGAAGTCGCCGCCCTCGCCGGTGATCAGCAGGTTGCCGCTCCTGGTGAGCCCGCCGGAGCGGGTACCCGCGAGCACCTGGACGGCGTTCTCGCCCGGCACCCCGATCGCCAGCTCGTCGTCGCCGTCGCCGTTGAGGTCTCCGGCGGCGAGGGCGGCGCCGAAGCGGTCGAAGTAGCGCGGTTCCCCCTTCAGGGAGCGCTGCGACCAGGCTTCCGAGACCGTCGTGCGCAGCCCGGCGCGGGAGCCGTAGACGACGTGCACCGTGCCGTCGCCGTAGTCCATCGCCCGCTGGTTCTCGGTCAGGCCCTCGCCCGGTACGCCGATCGCCAGGTCGGCGTGGCCGTCGGCGTCGAAGTCCCCGGCCCCCAGCGCCTCACCGAAGAAGTCCCAGGCCTCGGCGCGGCCGCTGATCCCCGGGCTGTCCTGGGTGAGCAGGGTCGCCTTCCGCCGCCGGACGTCGAGCACGGTGACCGAGCCCTGGCCGTTCCTCAGGACCGTGTCCGCGGGCGCGCCCACGGCGACCTCGGCCCGTCCGTCGCCGTCGAAGTCGCCGGTGGCGAGCACCGCGCCGAACTGGTCGGTCTCCTTCTCGGGCTGTCCCACCCAGCCGGTCCTCTGTGTGATCGTGTACGGCTCGCGTCCGCCGAACCCGTACACCCCGACCGCGCCGCCGCCCAGCCCCGGGGCGCCGATCACCAGCTCGTCGTCCCCGTCTCCGTCCAGGTCCCCCGCCGCGAGCGCGGCCCCGAACCGGCCGGAGTCGCGCTCACGGCCCAGATCCCCGGCGTCGATCACCCTGCCGGGCCGCAGGCCGCCCGGCGAGCCGTGGAACAACAGCACCACTCCGTCGCCGTCGGCTCCCGGCCGGGACCGGTTCTTCTCGGAGACGCCCACGGCCAGGTCGGCGCAGCGGTCGCCGTCGAAGTCGCCGGTCGCCAGCGCCGAGCCGAACGCGTCCCCGGTCTCGCTCTCGCCGGGCACGCCGGGCTCGTCCTGGGTCAGCCTGTGGGGGGTGCGCAGGTCGTACAGGACGGTGACCGCCCCCGCGCGGGCGTGGCCGCCGGAGCGGGTGTGGGGCGCGGCGACCGCGAGATCGGCCCGTCCGTCGCCGTCGAAGTCGGAGGGTACACCGGAGCAGGCGCTCGCGCCGGAGACGGCCGAGGAGGGGGAGGCGGAGACCAGAAGGGAGGTGAAGGCGATGGAGACGAGAAACACGGCTCTCATAACCGCGATGATTTCCGATAATTCGGACACGCGACCCACAAGGATATGAAATTCACGTGGCCGGTACGGGTAAAGAACGTGCCAGGATTGGAAGCATGGAAATCGACCTGGCCGACCTGGGATTCTGGCGGCGGCCGCTCAAGGAGCGGCATGAGGCGTTCGCGCGGCTTCGGGATCTCGACCGGCCGGTGTTCTTCGAGGAGAAGCGGGTGCCGCTGCTCCGCTCGGGCAGGGGTTTCTACGCGCTGGTCAGGCACGCCGACGTGGTGGAGGCCAGCCGCAACGCCAAGGTGTTCTCCAGCGAGCCCGGCGTGACCAGCCCCGAGCCGCCCGGCTGGGTCAAGCACGTGTTCGGCGAGTCCATGGTCAACATGGACGATCCCCGGCACGCCCGGCTCCGCCGCATCGTCTCCCGCGCGTTCAGCCCGAAGATGCTGAGCAACCTGCAGGGCGACATCGACGCCGCGTGCGCGCGGATCGTCGACGACGTGACGGCCTCGGGGCCCGGCGGCGACTTCGTCACCCAGGTGGCCGCCCGGCTGCCCATCCACGTCATCTGCGACATGATGGGCATCCCCGACGACGTGCGGGCCAGGGTCCACCAGCACGTCGACATCTCCACCGCCTACTCCGGCGTGCGGCCCAGCCTGGCGCACACGGTCAGGATGGCCGCCCAGAACACGCTCGCGCTGCTCGCCCTGCAGCGCCTGGTGATCAACCTGGGCAGGGAACGCTCGGGGGCGCCGGGCAGCGACCTCGTCTCCGCGCTGGTCACCGCCAACGTCGACGGTGAGAGGCTGACCGACAGGGAGCTGGGATCGTTCTTCACGCTCCTGCTCGTGGCGGGCAACGAGACGGCCCGCAACACCATGGCGCACGGTATCAAGCTGCTGACCGACAACCCCGAGCAGCGGCGCCTGCTGACAGACGACTTCGACGCCCACATCGGCGGCGCCATCGAGGAGATGGTCCGCTACGTCTCACCCATCATGCAGTTCCGCCGGACCGTCACCGAGGACTACGACCTGCGCGGCCTGCAGTTGAAGGCGGGCGACAAGGTGGTGCTCTTCTACGGCTCGGCCAACCGCGACGAGACGGTGTTCCCGGACGCCGACCGGTTCGACATCACCCGGGACACCAAGCCCCACGTGGGCTTCGGCGGTCCGGGACCGCACTTCTGCCTGGGAGCCAACCTCGCCAGGCAGGAGATCAGGGCGATGTTCCGCGAGCTGCTCACCCGGCTGCCCGAGATCCGCTCGGTCGGCGAGCCGGAACTGCTGGTGTCCAACTTCGACAACAGTGTCCGCAGCCAGGCGTTCACCTTCTGAGGACGGTCACCTGCCCGGCTGGGGAGCCGTCACCGGGCAGCCGGTCTTCGGCTCCGAGCGGATCAGCACGTTCTCCCGGACGGTGAGGAAGGTGAGCAACGCCGCCAGGCCCATCATCGACGCGCTGACCAGCATGGTCGTGTGGAATCCGGCGGTGAAGATCGTGGGGGAGTCGAAGGCGTCACCGGTCAGCCCGGTCAGCGGAGGGATCGCGGCCACCGCGAGCAGCCCGCCGGTCCTGGCGACGGCGTTGTTCACCCCGCTCGCCACCCCCGCGTGCCGCTCGTCGGCGGTGGCGAGCACCGTCGCGGTGAGCGGCGCGACCGCCGCCGACAGACCCAGGCCGAACAGGGTCGTCACGGGCAGCACGTCCACCACGTACGACGAGCCGGGGCCGATCCGCGACATCAGCAGCAAAGCCCCCGCGCAGACCAGGATGCCGGCCGTCATCGGCAGCCGCGGCCCGGCGCGCCTGGCCAGCTCGCCCGCGCGCGACGACAGCAGCAGCATCAGGATCGTCACCGGGATCATCGCGGACCCGGCCAGCAGCGGGGAGAAGCCCGACGACACCTGCAACTGGACCACCAGGAGGAAGAACACCACGCCCATCGCGGCGTACATGACGAACGTGACGATGTTGACGGCGGTGAACACCCTGGAGGCGAAGACCTCGACCGGGACCAGCGCCCTGGGCGAGCGCCTGATCTCCAGCCAGACGAACGCGGCGCCCAGCGACACGCCCACCACGATCGGGACGACCTCCAGGCCGATCAGGCCGTAGGTGATCCCGGCCAGTGCCAGCGCCGCCAGCGCCGCGCCGAGCACGTCGAACCGGCCGGCGGCCTCGGTGTTCCTGCTCTCCGGGACGTGCCGCAGGGCGACCAGCACGACGAGTGCGGCCAGCGGCAGGTTGATCAGGAACACCCAGCGCCAGCCGGCCGTCTCCACCAGCCACCCGCCGAGCAGCGGGCCGATGGCCGAGGCCACCCCGCCCAGCCCCGACCACGCCCCGATCGCCCTGGGGCGGTCCTCACGGCCGAAGGAGGACTGGATGATGGCCAGGGCGCCGGGGGTCAGCAGCGCCCCGCCGATGCCCTGCAGCGCGCGGGCCGCGACCAGCGTCTGCACGTTGGGCGCCAGGCCGCACAGGGCGGAGGCGAGGGCGAACCAGACGACGCCGATCAGGAAGATCCTGCGCCTGCCGTACCGGTCGCCGAGCGAGCCGCCCAGCAGGATCAGGCCCGCCAGGGTGAGGGTGTAGGCGTTGACGGTCCACTGCAGACCGGCCATGTCGGCGCCGAGATCGGCGCCGAGCGCGGGCAGTGCCACATTGACCACCGTGCCGTCCAGCAGGGCGATGCCGGAACCGAGCACCGTGGTGAGCAGAACCCAGCGCCCCGCCGCGGAATTGAGACGGATGTGACCGTTGTCCATGCGGTCCATCATCGCCGAGCTTTCACATCTGTCTGACCTGCGCACATGATTCTTGAAGTGTCGTGCACCTCTGATAGGACAGGTTCTGTCGTGTCACGCCTGACGGGAGTCTCCGATGGACTACAGCGAGTTCAACGACGATGTCGACGGTCTCTACCGTGGGGAGTACGCGGGCCTGCCCATCGTGAGCCTGCGCCCGCCGGGGGCGCCCATGCCCGCGGCGGGGGAGGCGGCGTGGCGACTCTCGGTCCGCGTCCACGACGCCAAGGAGACCTTCGAGGAGCACTTCGCGCGCTTCGTCGAGACCGTCGACACCACCGAGGTCAGGGCGATCATCGTCGGTGGCTGGGGTGAGGCCTACGAGGTCGACGCCTCGGGCCCCATCCGGCTGCTGGCCGAGCACGCGGCGCGCCTTCCCAAGCTGCGCTCGCTCTTCTTCGGCGCGATGCCGTCGGAGGAGTGCGAGATCTCCTGGATCGTGCAGAGCGACGTCACCCCGCTGCTGGAGGCGTTCCCGCTGCTGGAGCGGCTGGAGGTGCGCGGCGGCACCGAGCTGAAGCTGCGGCCCGTCCGGCATGACAACCTCAAAATCCTCCGGTTCGAGACCGGCGGCCTGCCTCCGGCCGTGGCCAGAGCGGTCGGTGGGAGCGATTTTCCCGCGCTCGAATACCTGGAGCTCTGGCTCGGGTCGGAGAACTACGGCGGAGACACCACCGTGGCCGACCTGGAGGCCATCCTGTCCGGCGAGCGGCTGCCCGCGCTCAGGCATCTCGGTCTGCAGGACAGCGAGATCCAGGACGAGATCGCCGCGGCCGTCGCCTCGGCCCCGGTGCTGGCCCGGCTGGAGTCGCTCGCGCTGTCGATGGGCACGCTCACCGACGCGGGCGCCGAGGCGCTGCTGGAGAGCGGGTCGCCGGCCCACCTCAGGCGGCTGGACCTGCACCACCACTTCCTGAGCGACGCCATGGTCGAGCGCCTCAGGACGGCGTTCTCCGGCGTCGAGCTCGACCTCTCCGAACAGGAGAAGCCCGACGACGACTGGTATTACGTCGCGGTCTCCGAATGACCGCGCTCGCCGTCGTCGGCACGCCGGGGGAGCGGCGGGTGACCATGTTCGCCGACGCCTGCGTCCGGCAGGGGTTGCGCGAGCCCGCGGTGCTGCCGTGGACGTCCGTGCTGCGCGGCGCGGAGATCCGGATCGAGCCGGAGACGCTCGTCCGGATCGACTCGCCCGGGGAGGACGCGGAGACGGACGAACTGCTGCGCGGAGCCGGCGAGCCGTCCCGGGTCGGCGGCGGAGCCCGCTGGCACGCCGCGTTCGTCGCCGGGGCGGCGCGGGTCCGCGAGGCCGTCGCCCGGACTCCGGGGGCCGTGCTGCTCGCCGACGTCGAGGACGTCTCGGTGATGTTCGACAAGCGGCGCTGCCACGCCAGGCTGTCGGAGGCCGGGGTGCCGGTGCCGCCCGCGCTGCCCGGACCGATCCGCGGCTATGCCGAGCTGCGCGAGCGGATGGGCGAGGCCCGCTGGGGGCGGGTGTTCGTCAAACCGGCCCATGGCTCGTCGGCCTCGGGGATCGTCGCCCTGCACGCGTCGGGCGACCGGGTCAGGGCGGTGACCTCGGCGGAGCTGACCGGTGGGGGGCTGCGCAACTCCCTGCGGGTCAGGTGCTACGAGAACGAGTCCGACCTGGTGGCGATCGTCGAGGCGCTGGCCGGAGACGGGCTGCACGTCGAGCGATGGTTTCCCAAGGCGAGCCTCGGCGGGCGCGCGATCGACCTGAGGGTGGTCGTCGTGGACGGCAGGCCCACTCACGCGGTCGTCCGTGCGAGCCGGGGGCCCATGACGAACCTGCACCTCGGCGGTCTGCGCGGCGACCTCGGCGAGGTCAGGGCCGGACTCGGCCCCGAGGGATGGGAGCGGGTTCTGGAGGTCTGCGCGCGGGCGGCGGCCTGCTTCCCCGGCAGCCTGGCCGTCGGGGTCGACCTGATGGTCGGGGCCGACTGGCACGATCTCGCGGTGGCCGAGGTCAACGCGTTCGGCGACCTGCTGCCTCGGCTGGAGGGCCTGCCCGGTAGTGGCGCGGAGGGCCTCGACACCTACGGCGCCCAGGTCCGCGCGATCCTCGCCCGGCACTCGCCGCAGGGGGCGGGGAGAACCGCGACCCGGGCGGTCCGGTGACCCGGGGGCGAAGGAGGGGCCGATGCGCGACATGAACGAGATCGTGGGCAGCCACGACCTGCTGCTGGTGACACTCGACACGCTCAGGTACGACGTGGCGGAGGAACTGCTGGCCGCGGGGCGGCTGCCCACGCTGGCGCGGGCGCTGCCCGGCGGACGCTGGGAGCGCAGGCACAGCCCGGGGAGCTTCACCTACGCGGCGCACGCGGCGATCCTCGCCGGTTTCCTGCCGACCCCCGCCGGGCCTGGGCCGCATCCCCGCCCGTTCGCCGCCGCGTTCCCCGGGAGCGAGACCACGGCCCCGGGCACCTGGGTGTTCGACGCGCCCGATCTGCCCGGCGGGCTGGCCGGTGCGGGCTACCACACGGTCTGCGTCGGCGGGGTGGGGTTCTTCAACAAGCTGACCCCGCTCGGGGCCGCGCTGCCGGCGATGTTCGCCGAGAGCCACTGGGAGCCGGGATTCGGGGTGACCTCGCCGGACTCGTTCGAGGCGCAGATCGCGTGCGCCGAGCGGGTGGTCGCGCGGGTGGACGGCCTGGTGTTCCTGTTCGTCAACGTGTCGGCCCTGCACCAGCCGAACTGGTTCCACCTGCCGGGCGCCACTCGCGAGCACGGTGACAGCAGGCGAAGCCACGCCGCGGCGCTCGAGCACGTCGACCGGCACATCGGCAGGCTTTTCTCGCTGATGAGCGAACGGCGGCCGGGGTTCGCGATCGTCTGTTCCGATCACGGCACCGCCTACGGTGAAGATGGATATGTCGGGCACCGGATCGGTCACGAGGTCGTCTGGACCGTGCCCTACGGTGAGTTCACGATGCGGCGGGGGGAGTGGCGTTGACTCCGAGTTCTGGCCGGACACCGGAGGTGGTGGACGGCGGGCCGGGCGCACCCGCGTCGCCGCCGGACGCCACCTCACCCGATGCGGGGCCGTACCAGGGTTACGTCTACGCCTACCCGCACAAGACCGCCTACCGGCCGCTCGATCCGCGTCCGCCACTGGCGGAGGTGTGGGCCGGGGAGCCCGTCGACCGCCTCTTCCTCTACCTGCACATCCCGTTCTGCGAGATGCGCTGCGGATTCTGCAACCTGTTCACCCGCACCGGCGCCCCCGCCGAGCTGGTCGACGCCTATCTCGGTGCGCTGGAACGCCAGGCGGGTGCCGTACGCGACGCCCTGAACGCTCCCCGCTTCGTGGCGGCGGCCATCGGCGGCGGCACGCCGACCTACCTCGACGCCGCCGAGCTCACCCGGATGTTCGACCTCACCGAGCGGGTCATGGGCGCCGACCTGCGGGCGGTCCCGATGGCGGTGGAGACCTCCCCGGCCACCGCGACGGCCGACCGGCTCGCGGTCCTGGCCGAACGGGGGACGACCCGGATCTCGATCGGCGTGCAGAGCTTCGTCGACGCCGAGGCCCGCGCGGCGGTCAGGCCGCAGAGGAGGCAGGAGGTGGAGACGGCGCTCGGCCGGATCCGCGAGGCCGGGTTCGAGACGCTCAACCTGGACCTGATCTACGGCATCGACGGGCAGACGGAGGCGTCCTGGCGTTACTCGCTGGACGCCGCGCTCGCCTGGAAGCCCGAGGAGATCTACCTCTACCCCCTGTACGTCCGCCCGCTCACCGGTCTCGGCCGCCGTGCCCGCGACTGGGACGACCACCGGCTCACCCTCTACCGCCAGGGCCGCGACCATCTGCTCGCCGCCGGGTACGAGCAGATCTCGATGCGGATGTTCCGGCTGCCGGGGCGGTCGAGCCCCGCCGAGTACAGCTGCCAGAGCGACGGCATGGTCGGCCTCGGCTGCGGTGCCCGCTCCTACACCTCTCATCTGCACTACTCCCACGAGTACGCGGTCGGCGCCGGCCAGGTGCGCGCGATCATCGACGACTACGTGCGCCTGGCTCCCGGGGAGTTCGCGGTCGCCAACGTGGGCTTCCGGCTGGACGAGGAGGAGCGGCGCCGCCGCCACCTCATCCAGTCGCTGCTCCAGGCCGACGGGCTCGACCACGCGGCCTACCGGGCCCGCTTCGGAGCCGGGGTCGAGGCCCATTTCGGCGAGGAGCTGGAGCGCCTGACGGCCGGGGGCCTGCTGGAGCGTGACGCGCCGCCGCCGGGCGGCGAAGGGGCGCGGCCCGGACGGCTCCGGCTCACCGCCGAGGGGCTGGCCCGCTCCGACGCGATCGGCCCCGCGCTGTTCTCCGGCAGGGTCCGCGCGCTGATGGCCCGGTACGAGGGACGGTGACAGGCTTGGCCGGCTCATCCGCCGCCGGAACCCGGCGCCTGCCGCTGCTGCCGGGCGGGCCCGATGACCGGGGTCGCGGTCACCTGACGATCCTCTACCGGGGACCGCTGGCGAGTTGCGACTACGACTGCCCCTACTGCCCGTTCGCCAAGCGGCGCGACAACCCGGAGCAGCTGAGGCGGGACCGGGCGGCACTGGAACGGTTCACCGCCTGGGTGGCGGGACGGGACCATCCGGTCTCGGTGCTGTTCACCCCGTGGGGCGAGGGCCTCGTCCGGTCGTGGTACCGCCGGGCGATGGTCGAGCTGAGCCACCTCCCGCATGTGCGGCGGGTCGCCATCCAGACCAACCTCAGCCACCGGTCCGGCTGGCTGGCCGAGGCCGACCTGGACACGCTCGCCCTCTGGGCGACCTACCACCCCGGCCAGGTCACCCACGAGCGCTTTCTCACCCGCTGCCGCGACCTGGTCGCGCGCGGGGTCCGCTTCAGCGTCGGCGTCGTCGGGCTGCCCGAACACCTCGGCCACGCCCGCCGCATCCGGGCCGACCTGCCCGCGGAGGTCTACGTCTGGGTGAACGCGGCGGAGGGCGCCGCCTACACCGACGACGAGGCCGCCGACTGGACGGCGATCGATCCGCTCTTCCGGTACAGCCGGACACCGCACCGGAGCGCCGGGCTGCCCTGCCGCACCGGCGACAGCGTGATCTCCGTCGACGGCGACGGCACCGTGCGGCGCTGCCACTTCGTCCCGGCCGTGCTAGGAAACCTCTACGAGGGCACGTTCAGGCCGAAGGCCACGGCGTGCCCGGCGGCGATCTGCGACTGCCACATCGGCTACGTGCACCTGGAGACGACCGGCCTCTACGACGTCTTCGCCGGGGGAGTCCTGGAACGCATCCCCGCCCGCTGAGGTCGGGTGACGAACGGCCGGGCATGACATGGTGTCAGAGACAACGGCGGCGACGGCGGCGCAGGAGCCGCGCCGCCTCGGCGAGCAGCTGACGCCCCCTGTCCTCAAGCCGCCTCCGGATGACTCCCGGCAGCCAGGCGAGCGCGAGAACCGCCGCGAACACCGGAAACCAGGCCAGCCGGTGCAGCAGCCAGACCGGCTCGTCCGGCACGGCCAGCAGGCCGGGAACGTCGCCGAGGCGCAGGGCGGCGACGGCGATCACGGCCGGTGCGGTCTGGTGCCACAGGAAGAGCGTCATCGCCGACAGGTTGGCCAGCGCGACCGCCGCCCACAGCCGGGGACGCCGCATCAGCCGGGCCAGCGGAGCGCGGGCCAGCAGCGCCGCCCCCACCTGGGCGAGCCCGAAGCAGACCGCCGCCAGGGTGGGCGGCGCCAGGTTGGAGACCGCGGCCCCGGTCACCCCCACCATGCTCGCCGGATACCCGAACCCGGCGACCAGCAGCACCGCCCCGGCCGCCCCGCCGGCCAGCAGACCCACCGCCACCCGGCGCGAGCCGAGCAGGCCGCGCGCCCAGGCGATCCCCAGCGCGTACGGCACCAGCCAGCCGGCCACCAGGTTCGCCCATCCCGGCCAGGCGGGACCGCCGAGCCGGAACCTGGCCAGGTCCACCCCGAGCACCACCGCGAACGCCACGGCGGCCGTGACAGCCGGATGCGGCCGCAGCAGCAGGGGAGTGGCCGCGGTCAGCGCGGCGAAGACGGCCAGGAACCACAGCGGCCCCACCGCCGGGAGCACCATCGACCTGATCAGCCCCACCGGCGCCCCGCGTAGCGCCATCCCCGTCGCGATTCCCGTCCAGATCAGGGCGAGCGGCACCACCGGCCCCAGCAGCCTCCCCATCCTGGCCCGCAGCCACGCCCCCGCTGGAGCGCCTTCCGGCCTGAGGGCCGCCGAGCGGAGGCCACGCGCCGCCGCGTAGCCGCCGACGAAGAAGAACACCGCCAGGGTCTGGAACACCCAGGACAGCGGTGTCAGCGCCGGCAGGTGGCTGAGCGGGCTGGCCAGGTACACCGCCCCCGCCGGGCCCGGCGCCCACGCGGTCACCAGCCAGTGCCCCAGCACCACACCCAGGATCGCCAGCGCCCGCAGCGCGTCCACCCCC
Source organism: Streptosporangium amethystogenes subsp. fukuiense (assembly GCF_042665875.1). Taxonomy (NCBI): domain Bacteria; kingdom Bacillati; phylum Actinomycetota; class Actinomycetes; order Streptosporangiales; family Streptosporangiaceae; genus Streptosporangium; species Streptosporangium amethystogenes. Next base: position 1,142,813 of record NZ_JBHTEE010000001.1, read on the forward strand.
CTGTCCCGGCCCGCCGGGGTGGCCGCCTCGATCCCGGCCGTGAGACTAGCCACCGGAAACCTCGCCGCCCCGGTCGAGGGCGATCAGGGTCAGGTTGCGCAGTGACTCGGTGCCCGGTTTGAGATAGTCGCTGTGCCCGGCGGCCTCGGTCCCGAACGGGCGGGCGCCGAAGGCCGGGGCGGCGGGATCGGGGCCGAAGCCGAACGGGCCGATCCGGAGCTTGGGCACCTCGCGCATCCAGTCGAGAGGGCCGCTGCCCACCCAAAGACGGGTACCGCCCAACTCGGCAGCCGAGGAGACGCCCAGTCCCGGGCTGCCGAAGACGGCCGTGTCGGCGACGCCGGAGGCGGGTAAGGCCCCGGCGCACACCACCGAGCCGTAGCTGTGGCACAGCAGGCTGACCCGCTTGCCCCCCAGAACTCCGGTGACGTAGCGCCGCAACTCCACCGCGCCCCGCTCGGCGGCCCCGCCGGTCGTCACGCGAAGGCTGAGCGTCGCCGGGCTGTCGTAGCCGAGCCAGGCGACCACCGCCAGCCTCGCCCCCGGATCCAGCGCCCGGGCCTCGGCCAGCACCGCCCGCGCCCCTCCTCCCGGTGTGCTGTACCGCTTGGCCCTGCCGCCGTCGAAGGTGGCGGCCGTGGTGTCGGCCCCGGGGACGATGACCGCGACGTACTCGGCCGCGGCGAGATCACCGTAGACCCGGACCACCCGGTCGCCCACGGGCGGCGGGACCGTCACGTAGGCGAGCGCCGTGGCGACGGCCACGACGAGCGTACGGCGGAACATACGAGCCTCCTGTCCGATCTGCGGGATCGAACAGGACGTTAGGAACCGCGGTTCGTCGATCGCATCACCCCGGGGAGTCGTCTTCGCGATCACTCTCGGGGGTGAGGCGGGCTCACCCGGCGAACGAGGCCGGCGCCACCGGAACCCTCAGAGCGGAGACGAGGACCCGGCCAGGAGCGCCGGCCAGAGCGCGGATGTTCCGCGACCGTTCGCTGTCCAGGGCCGTGCCCGGCGGGCGGGGCGAAGGATGACTCCGGCAGCCTTGAGACGCCGCGGACTCATTCGCCTGGGCGGACCAGGCCCGTCTCGTAGGCGTGCACGATCGCCTGGGCGCGGTCGCGCAGGTTCAGCTTCGCGAGGATCCGGCCCACGTGGGTCTTGACGGTCTGCTCCGACAGGATCAGGTCCGCGGCGATCTCCTGGTTGGACCTGCCCCGCGCGATGAGTGCGAGCACCTCGGTCTCGCGCTCGGTGATGTCGTCCAGGCGCCCGCGCGGGCGGCGCGGGCCGACGCGGGCGAACTCCGCGATCAGCCGCCGGGTCACCGAGGGCGCCAGCAGCGCCTCCCCGGCCGCCAGCACCCGTACCGCCTCGGCGAGCTGCTGCGCCGAGGCGTCCTTGAGCAGGAACCCGCCGGCCCCGGCCCGCAGCGCCTCGTAGACGTAGTCGTCGAGGTCGAACGTGGTCAGGATCAGGATCCTCGGGACGGGACCGGTGGACTCCATGATCTCCCGCGTCGCCGCGAGACCGTCCATGACCGGCATCCGTACGTCCATCAGCACGACGTCGGGCCGCAGCTCGGCCGTCCTGGCCACAGCCTCGCGCCCGTCGGCGGCCTCGCCCACGACCTCGATGTCCGGCTGCGAGCTCAGGAAGACGGTGAAGCCGGTCCGTACCATGCCCTGGTCGTCGGCTATGAGCACCCGGATCGTCATCGAATCTCCTTGAGCGTGGAGACCCCGGGCTCCGGCCCAGGGGAGGAGGTCAAGCGTCCTCCGTGATCGGAAGTATGGCGGTGACCGCGAAGCCCGTCCCGACCGGCCCGGCCCACAGGCTTCCGCCGAGTACGGACACCCGTTCCCGCATCCCGATCAGACCGTGCCCCATGTGCCCGCCTTCCCCGGTGGAACGGCGCCCGGCGTCGTTCGTCACCTGGACGTGCAACTCGGCGCCGTAACGGGCGATCCTCATCGAGACGGCCGAACCGGGGGCGTGCCGCATGGCGTTGCTGAGCGACTCCTGGGCGATCCGGTAGGCGGACAGGCTCACCGCCGTGGGCAGCCCCGTCAGGTCACCGCCCAGTTTGAGCGTCACGATGAGCCCCGCGGAGCGCGCGGTGTCGACGAGTTCCTCCAATCGGCCGAGTCCCGGCTGCGGTGCGATGTCCGCGTGTCCGTCACCCTCTCTCAGCACGCCCAGTACGCGGCGCATCTCGGTCATGGCCGCCAGCGACAGCGCGCGGATCTCCCTGAGTCCTTCCTCCAAATGCTCCGCGTCCCCGGCCGCCCGCAGCGGAACGGCCTCCGCCTGGATGGCGATCACCGACATGTGGTGGGCGACGACGTCGTGCAGTTCCCTGGCGATTCTGGCCCTCTCCTCCAGCACGGCCTGTCCGGCCAGTGCCTGCCGGCTGCGCCGCTCCTCCTGGGCCAGCAGGCCGACGGCCAGCCGCCGGGCACGCACGTTGTGGCCGAACAGGACGGTCACCGTGACGATGCCGGTGACGACGGCCAGCGAGCCGGGGTGGATCACCCAGGCGACGAGGACCGAGACGATCCACACGCCCACGGTGATGTGCCGCTCCGAGCGGACCGCGACCGCGTAGACCACGAGTACGTACATGACCGCGGCAGCCGTGCTGTACGGGGGGTCGGACAACTGCCGTGAGACGACCGTACCCAGGGGAATCAGGAGGATCGCCATCCGCCATGCGGCCAGCGGCCACCGGCCACGGAACGCGAGCGGCAGGGAGAAGGCCAGGGCCGTGAATGTGAGCTCCCCGCCGAGCGGGAGGTGCGCCCGGATCGCCTCGTCCCTGAGTAGGGAGAGGCCGGCGTCGAACAGCGTGAAGGTCAGCGCCAGGTCGGCCAGCAGGACCAGGTCGATGGTCCGGAACGGCAGCAGCCCCAGCGCCCTCGGCATGCGGGGGCGGAGGCGGCGTGACCGGAGGCGGCCGGCAGGGTCGGCCGCCCCGGTCACCAGCGCCTCGACGAGGGGGTGGGCCAGTCGCGCGGCGGCCTCCCGTACCGGCCGTATGCGCCGTGCGGGGGTGGGGGTCACCCGGATCAGCGTAGGCGGCGCGGCCGTGGTCCGCGTCCCACCAGGGAGTGATCTCCCATGTCCCTCCTGCGGGTGGCGGGATACGGCCGAGGTGTCCGCCAGTGGGCTCAGACCGTGCCCAGGCCGCGCAGCACGAAGCCGGAGACCGTCTCCGCGGCCTCCTCGGGCGTCACCGCGCCGCTGAGCAGCGGGACCCGCTCGGCGCCGATGACGGCGAGGATGAAGCGGGCGGCGACCTCCACGTCGGGGGCGTGGAAGTCGCCCGAGGCCACGCCGCTGTCGATGATGCCGGTCAGGATGCGCTGCATCGGCTCGACATGGTCGGCCAGGCGCTGGTAGGCGTCGGGGCCCAGCGCCGCGGACAGGTCGGCGGGGCCGGGATGGGGGTGGGCGAGCAGCCCGTCGAGCTGGAGCCTGACGAAGACCCGCAGCCGCTCGGCGGGCAGGGCCCGCTCGGGCAGTTCCCGCTCGTAGCTGTCGATGAAGTAGTGCGTCACCCGCTCGGTGAAGGCCAGCAGCAGCGCAGCCTTGTCCGGGAAGTAGTTGTACAGCACAGTGCGGGTGATCTCGGCCTCGCTCGCCACATCGGTCATGGAGATGGCGTCGATGCCCTGCTCCCGGGAGAGACGCGAGACCGCCCGCAGGATGCGGTCCTGTGTCTGGGCGCGGTGCTCGCCGATGGTCGCGGCCGAAATCCGGGGCATGGTCCCATGGTCGCACAGTGCCGTCGCCTGCCGGCAGGTCGTTCCGTGTCCGGCCGCGAGGTCAGCGCTGGGGGCGGGCCGAGCTCATGGCGGCATGCAGGTCCGCGGTGCTGGGAGCCGGGGGGAGCGGAGGGCCGAGGCGGTCGGTGCGACAGGCGCCGAGGATCAGGGCGATCAGCCGCCGCCACGCCTGCGGGGCGGCGCCGCGGGTGGAGCCGAGCACCCCGGCGTTGGCCATCATGATCAGCATCAGGTCCTGGCCGGTGAAGTCGGGGCGCAGCGTCCCGGCGCGGCGGGCCCGCTCGATCACCCGCTCGACCGCCGCCATCGCCCGTGCCCTCGGCGCCTCCAGGGCGGCTCCGGGAAAGCAGACGGTGAACCCCTCGGTCACCCCCTGGTCGGCGGCCTGCATCCCGCAGATGTGTTCGACCAGCTCGGCGAACGCCTCCCAGGGGTCGTCGGTGCGCTCCGCCGCCTCGGCGGCCTCCACGAAATCGGCCATGTGGTCGGCCAGGATCGCCTCGATGAGCGCCTCGCGGTCGGGGAAGCGCCGGTAGAGCGTGGCGATGTTCACCTCGGCCCGGCGGGCGATCTCCTCCAGGGGGACGTCGAGCCCGCGCTCGCGGAACGCGACGCGCGCCGCCGTCATGATCCGCTCCCGGTTGATCTCGGCGTCCCTGCGCAATCCCCGCCGTTTGCACGCGTCCATGAGCCGATTCTATAAAGTGAAGGCTTCCTTGCGGTTATGCTACGGTGCGACAGACGAAGGCGTGCCTTCACTTATTTTCGGAGTGCCTCATGAACGTTGCCCTCTGGGGCGCGCAGATTCTGCTCGCCGTGATGTTCCTCATCGCGGGTCTCACCAAGGCCACCCAGCCGCGCGAGAACCTGATCGCCAGACTGGGGGGATGGGTGGAGGACTTCTCCGCCGGCCAGATCAAGGGCATCGGCATACTCGAGGTGCTGGCCGGGATCGGGCTGGTCCTGCCCGCTTTCACCGGCATCCTGCCCGTGCTGACCCCCCTCGCCGCCGCCGGCCTGGTGATCACGATGATCGGTGCCATCGTCGTGCACGTCCGGCGCAAGGAGTACTCGGCGCTCGTGATGAACCTGCTGCTCCTCGCGCTGGCCGCCTTCGTGGCCTGGGGCCGTTTCGGGCCGTACGCCTTCTGAGCGTCGTACGTCTTCGAGGGCCTTTGTCGGGACCGTGCGGTTCACCAAGACCGGCTCCGGTACGGAGAGTCCGTGCCGGAGCGTTCACTCGTACTGTGGGGCGACCGGGTTCAGGCGGCGGCCTCGGACCGGGCCACCCGGCCGAGTTCGCCCAGGACCTCGGTGTTGAGCTGGTAGGCGAGCCTGGTCTCGCGGATCAGACGCTGCTTCTCGGCCTCGTCCAGAGGCAGTGCGTCCAGCCGTGCCCGGTACTCGTTCTTGAAGCGGGGCAGGCTGCCGATCCCGTCGAACAGGTAGAAGTCGATACCCCCGCCCGGCTGGTAGCCGTAGATCTTCTGCAGCTCCATCCGGATGAACTGCCCGCCGGACAGGTCGCCCATGTAGCGGGTGTAGTGATGGGCGATGTAGCCGGCCGGCCAGGTGGCCACCTGGTTGATGCGGGCGACCAGGGTCAGGGTCGGCTTGGAGGGCTCGATCCTGGACCGCCAGCCGGACCCGTAGATCGTCTCCAGGTCGCGGACCAGTGCCTCCTCCCGATAGAGCTCGGGAAAGACGAAGGGGGCCGCGACGGGGTCCTCGGTGAGCGACCGTGCGGCACCGTCCAGGGCCACGTAGGCGAAATAGTGCTGGGCGACCATCTCGCCGTACGCCTCGGGGGTGAGGTGGCCCGCCATCAGGGCCTTGAGATAGCTCTCGTCCTCGGCGGATTCGTGGTCGCCCCAGGTGGCGTTCCTGAGGACTTCGGAGAACGGCGGCTCACTCATGATCACTCCGCGGCGAGGAAACTTTTCATGACACAGTGTCACAAAAATCGCGCCACCCCGTCAAGTCGATGACGACACTCTGTCATTAAACCGGCCGCCCTCGCGTCAGGTGCGGGCGGGACGCGCGAAGTGGGGTTCTCGGTCAGGCGCGAGCGGGCGGAGTGCGCCGCAGGGGGCCTCGGCCGATGCTCCCGCCGCCAATCTACCCTTAGGTTAGCCTCGGCTAACTTTTGTCGCGCCGTCGAAACCGCGGCCGGTCTCCCGCGGCACCGGCCTGACCTGTCCGATTCGCCGGACGCTCTGGCGGTGCGCGCCCGGCTTCCCGGGCGACGTGATGTTCCCGCGCCGTCCGGGGCGCACTCCGGGTGTCCCTAGGCCGTGCGAGGGGGCCGATGACTCCGATTACACGATTACGATCGCTCACAGCGAACAGGCTCAACCCTGGGAACATTCTCAGGCTCCCATTAATTGAGTGGGTATAACTCAACCTTTGGAGTTCACATGAGTGAGAGCTTGATCCTCCCGGTCCTGCCGCTCGACGACGAGGTCGTGCTGCCGGGCATGGTGGTCCCGCTTGACCTGTCGGAGACCGAGGTCCGGGCCGCGATCGACGCGGCGCAGGCTCTCGCTGACAACAAGCCCGAAGTCCTTCTCGTTCCCCGGATCGACGGAAGATACGGCTCGGTGGGCGTGCGGGCGATCGTCGAGCAGGTGGGCAGGCTGCCCGGCGGCGAGCCCGCCGCCGTGCTGCGCGGCGTCGACCGGGTCCGGGTGGGCACCGGCACGACCGGTCCGGGCGCGGCCCTGTGGGTGCAGGCCACCCGCGTTCCCGTCGTCGCGGCGGACGAGCGCGCCCACGAGCTGGCGAAGGCGTACAAGGCGCTGGCCACCACGATCCTGCAGAAGCGGGGCGCCTGGCAGGTCGTCGACGCGGTCAACCAGATGGACGACCCCTCGATCCTGGCCGACAACTCCGGCTACGCCCCCTGGCTGAGCACCTCGCGTAAGGCGGAGATCCTGGAGACCGCCGACCCGGCGGACCGGTTGGAGAAGCTGGTCGAGTGGTCGCGCGAGCACCTGGCCGAGATCGACGTGGCCGAGACGATCCGCAAGGACGTCCAGGAGGGCATGGAGAAGCAGCAGCGCGAGTTCCTGCTCCGCCAGCAGCTCGCGGCGGTCCGCAAGGAGCTCGCCGAGCTGAACGGCGACACCTCCGCCTCCGAGGAGGAGGACTACCGCTCCCGCGTCGAGGCCGCCGACCTGCCGGAAAAGGTGCGCCAGGCCGCGCTCAAGGAGGTCGACAAGCTGGAGCGGACCTCCGACCAGTCTCCCGAGACCGGCTGGATCCGCACCTGGCTCGACACCGTCCTCGACATCCCGTGGAACGAGCGGACCGAGGACCTGTACGACATCGCCGCGGCCCGCGCCGTCCTCGACGCCGACCACACCGGTCTCGACGACGTCAAGGACCGCATCATCGAATACCTCGCCGTCCGCGGGCGCAGGGCGGAGAAGGGGCTCGGCGTGGTCGGCGGCCGTCGCAGCGGCGCCGTGCTCGCGCTGGCCGGCCCCCCCCGGGGTCGGCAAGACCTCCCTCGGCGAGTCCGTCGCCCGCGCGATGGGCCGCAAGTTCGTCCGCGTCGCCCTCGGCGGGGTCAGGGACGAGGCCGAGATCCGCGGCCACCGGCGCACCTACGTCGGTGCCCAGTCGGGCCGGATCGTCAGGGCCATCCGCGAGGCCGGCTCGATGAACCCGGTCGTGCTGCTCGACGAGGTCGACAAGGTCGGCTCCGACTACCGGGGCGACCCGACTGCGGCGCTGCTCGAGGTGCTCGACCCCGCGCAGAACCACACCTTCCGCGACCACTACCTGGAGGTGGAGCTCGACCTCAGCGACGTGCTCTTCCTGGCGACCGCCAACGTGCTGGAGGCCATCCCCGGCCCGCTGCTGGACCGTATGGAGATCGTGACGCTCGACGGCTACACCGAGGACGAGAAGGTCGCCATCGCCCGGGACCACCTGCTCCCGCGCCAGCTCGACAAGGCCGGCCTCACCGCCGAGGACGTCACCCTCGACGAGGACGCGCTGCGCAGGCTCGCGAGCGAGTACACCAGGGAGGCCGGGGTCCGGTCCCTGGAGCGCTCGATCGCCAGGATCCTGCGCAAGGTGACGGCCAACGTCGCGCTCGGCGAGGGCGAGCTGCCCGTGGTGGTGGGGGACCTGGTCCCCTATCTGGGCCGCCCGCGCAACGTGCCGGAGTCCTCGCTTCCCGAGTCCAGCCAGCGTACGGCGGTGCCCGGGGTGGCGACCGGCCTGGCGGTCACCGGAGCGGGCGGTGACGTGCTCTACGTGGAGGCGTCCCTGGCCGACCCCGAGACCGGAGAGGTCGGCCTGACCCTGACCGGCCAGCTCGGTGACGTGATGAAGGAGTCGGCCAGGATCGCGCTCTCCTACCTGCGCTCGCGGGGTGCGGAGCTGGAGCTGCCCGTCGCCTCCCTTAAGGACCGCTCGGTGCACGTCCACTTCCCGGCCGGCGCCGTCCCCAAGGACGGCCCGTCCGCGGGCGTCACCCTGATCACGGCCCTGGCCTCGCTGCTGTCGGGCCGTCAGGTCCGCGCCGACGTGGCGATGACCGGTGAGGTCTCCCTCACCGGGCGGGTGCTCCCGATCGGCGGGGTCAAGCAGAAGCTGCTGGCCGCCCACCGGGCGGGCATCACGACGGTGCTGATCCCGGCGCGCAACGAGCCCGACCTGGACGACGTCCCGCAGGCCGTCCGCGACGAGCTCACCATCCACGCGGTGAGCGACGTGCGCGAGGTTCTGGACATCGCGCTCACCCCGGCCAAGGTGGCCGAACACGCCGCCGCCTGACCCGTGCGGCCCGCAGCACGGCCCGCCCCCTCACCGGAAGGGGCGGGCCGTCCGGCTGCCCGGTGGATGCCGGATCGTCAAACTCCGGCAATCCGCGCGTCGCGGGACGAAACAAGCTCATCGCATATAAATGGACGAATCATAAAGTTGATTGACCGAATGATTCGGTCATGGTGACATGGGATCCATGCTGTACGGAACGCCTCCCCTGGAGGCCATCGACGAAGCGGTCCTCGGCGAGATCGAGGAGATGCGCCGCGACCTGAAGTACCGCCTCGCGGAGACCCACCGCTGGGACGGTCAGCTCAGACGCCAGCTCCAGGCGCGGGCCATCCAGGGGTCCAACTCGATCGAGGGCTACCGGGCCAGCGTCGAGGACATCGAGTCCATCATGGCCGGTGAGGAGCCCCTGGAGACCTCCGGCGCGGTCGCCAGGGAGATCTCCGGCTACCAGCAGGCACTGACCTACATCCAGGCGCTCTCCCGCGCCCCGGTGTTCGCGTTCGACGCCGGTCTGCTGCACGCGCTCAACTTCATGATGATCGGCCATCACCATGACAAGACGCCGGGCACGGTGCGGCCCGGCGGCATCTACGTCCGCAACTCCACCACCGGGGAGGTCGTCTACGAGGGGCCGGACGCCGAGCGGGTGCCGGAGCTGATGGCCGAGCTGGTCGCCTGGCTCAACGAGGGCGACCTGAAGGCGCCGAGCTACGTGCGGGCCGCGATGGCCCACTTCAACCTGGTGAGCATCCACCCCTGGCGGGACGGCAACGGCCGCATGTCGCGGGCGCTCCAGACGCTGGTGCTCGGCAGGGACCGGATCACCACCCCGGAGTTCTCCTCCATCGAGGAGTGGCTCGGCGGCGCCGAGAACACCGTCGACTACTACCGGGTTCTGTCGGCGGGAGGAAGGCGGAACTGGAATCCGCACGGGGACACGCTGCACTGGGTGCGCTTCTGCCTGCGCGCCCACCACCTGCAGGCCCAGCAGGTCCGGCGCAGGCTCGCCGAGGCGGGGGAGGTGTGGATGCTGCTGGAGGAGCGGGTCGACGCCGACGGGCTCAACACCCGTACCGTCTCGGCGCTCTACGAGGTGTTCGTCAACCGGCGGCTGCGCCGGAGCAGGTACCAGCTGGACGAGTCGCTCAGCCAGGGGCAGGCGGCCAGGGACCTGCGCGACCTGGCGGCCAAGGGCTGGCTCGCTCCGTACGGGGAGACCAAGGGCCGCTTCTACGCGCCCGGGGCGAGAATGCGGGCGATCAAGGAGGACTTCGCCCGGCGGATCGTCCCGCTGCGGGATCCGTACCGGCACGACTAGCGCTTCGTTGCCGTGCCCACAACCCGCCGATCGCGTCGGCGGTCACTCCGGACCGACTTGACGCACCCCGCCCATCGGATGTCTTGAAGTGGGCCGGTGAAACGACGTCGACGGCGGCGAGGCTCGGCGACGGGGCACCTGCTCCACTTCGGTCGGCCATGTCCAACCGGATCAACAGGCTTCAGGTGGATCACCCTGACGAGGAGTTGCTCGTCCTGGTCCGTGACTCCAAGGACCCCGAGGGGCCGGTGCTGTCCTTCGCCCCGTCCGAGTGGGATGCCTTTCTCGGGATGATCAAGGGTGGGGAGTTCGCCGATCTGAGCTGACCGCCATGACGGTACGGGGTCCTCCGTTTCCGCGGAGGGCGTACGGCCCGGCTGAGACTTGACCGGAGCCGATTTTCGAGGACCGCTCCGAGGGCACCCGTGCGGCCGGGCTCCGGGCTCCCGGGCGGAGAGGCGCCGGTCGATTCCGGCGTGCGAACGAGGGGGGAGCGGGCCGCCGGATGACTCCGGGCACGGGTGTTCGTAAGGGCCGATCGGTTTAACATAACATGTCGGGAATGACGGTAAATAAGGGTTGCGTTGGGCCAGGGGTGTACCGGGGCCGGAGACCATGATCTGCCCGGTGGGCCATCTCCTCCCGCGCCGTCCGGGCCACCTGCCCTCCTTCCGGGGTGCCCGTCGGCTCCCTCCCCGGAAGCCTGCCGAGATCCGTTCCATATGAGGTACAGCAGTGATTGACGTGTCGGACCTGCGAAAGGTCTATCGAGATCGAGGGCGCGAGGTGGTCGCCGTCGACGGCGTGGACCTCCACGTCCGCGAGGGTGAGATATACGGCGTACTCGGGCAGAGCGGCGCCGGCAAGAGCACCCTGCTGCGCTGCGTGAACCTCCTGGAGCGGCCCACCTCCGGCACCGTCTCGGTGGCGGGCCAGGAGCTGACGAGCCTGGCCGAGCGGGACCTGCGCAGGGCGAGGCAGCGGATCGGGATGATCCACCAGCATTTCGCGCTGCTCTCCTCCCGCACCGTCGCGGGCAACGTCGCCTTCCCGCTCGAGGTCATGGGGATGGCCAAGGCCGAGCGCGCCAGGCGGACCGCCGAGTTGCTGGAGCTGGTCGGGCTGGCCGACAAGGCCGGGGCGTACCCCGCGCAGCTGTCGGGAGGACAGAAGCAGCGGGTCGGCATCGCCCGCGCGCTGGCCGGCAGCCCCCCGGTCCTGCTGTCGGACGAGGCCACCTCGGCACTCGACCCGGGCACCACGCAGTCGATTCTGGCCCTGCTCAAGAGCCTCAACCGTGAGCTCGGCCTGACCATCCTGCTGATCACCCACGAGATGCACGTCGTCAAGTCGATCTGCGACTCGGTCGCGGTCATGCGCGACGGCCTGGTCGAGGAGTCCGGGACCATCCCCGAGCTGATCTCCAGGCCCGGCTCCCGGCTCGCCGCGGAGCTGTTCCCCCTCCCCGAGCCGGAGCCGGGCAATGTCACGATCACCTTCACCGGTCAGGCCGGCGAGCCGGTGGTGTCACAGGTGGTCCGCAAGTTCGATGTGGACGTCAACATCCTCGGCGGGGCACTGGAGGAGGTGGCGGGCGTCTCGACCGGACGGCTGCGCCTGCTCGTCACCGGTGACGAGCGCGCCGCCGCGCTCAGCTACCTGGCCGAACGCGGCCTGCTGGTCGAGGAGGCCCGATGACCTGGGACGAGATGTTCCCGATGCTGCTGGAGTCGACGGGCCAGACCGTCGAGATGGTGCTGTGGTCGACCCTGTTCACGGTGCTGCTCGGGCTCCCGCTCGGGGTGGCGCTGGTCGCCACCGACAGGGGCGGGCTGTTCCCCTCCGCGGTGCTCAACCGGGTGCTGGGGCTGGTCGTCAACCTCGGCCGCTCGCTGCCCTTCATCATCCTGATGATCGCGGTGATCCCGTTCACCAGGCTGATCGTCGGCACGACCATCGGCACCATCGCCGCGGTGGTCCCGCTGACGCTCGGCGCGGCGCCGTTCTTCGCCCGCCTGGTGGAGACCGCGCTGCGCGAGGTCGGCAGGGACAAGGTGCAGGCGGCCCAGGCCATGGGAGCCGGCCGCGCGACCATCGTCGGCAAGGTGCTGCTGCCCGAGGCGATGCCCGGCCTGATCGCGGGGCTCACGGTGACCGTGGTCGCGCTGATCTCGTACTCGGCGATGGCCGGGGCGATCGGCGGGGGCGGGCTCGGAGACCTGGCCATCCGCTACGGCTACCAGCGCTTCGAGACCACCCTCATGATCGTCACCGTTGTCGTGCTGGTCGCCGTCGTGCAGCTGGTGCAGAGCCTGGGTGACACCGTCGCCCGCCGTCTTGCGCGCGACTGACCGGCCGGGCCGATGGCCTTCCGCCGCGCGGCCACGCCGGGGTGAGCCGGGAGCCTTTCCAGGGCCGCGAAAGACCGTCGTCCACCGGGTCGCGACCTCGTCCGCGAGGTCGCGGCCCTGCCGTGTTCGGGTACTTCTCACCAAACCTGAAACCGAGTAATGTTCTGCTCCATGCACCCGGGAGCCATCGCAGCAGTTTCGCCGGACAAACCCGCCGTGATCATGGCGGGCTCCGGGAGGGTCGTCACCTACCGAGAGCTGGACGAGGAATCCAACCGCCTTGCGCACCTCTTCCGTGCCGCAGGGCTGAGGCCGGGTGATCACGTCGCCTTCATGCTGGAGAACCATCCGCTCTTCCTGGTGGTCGCCTGGGCCGCGCACCGCTCGGGCCTGTACTACACGGCCATCAGCTCGCGTCTGAAGACCGACGAGCTCGCCTACATCGTCGACAACTGCGGCGCCCGGGTCTTCATCTCCTCGGCCGCCCTCGCGGACGTGGCGGTCTCCATCACCGATCTCACCCCCGGGGTCGGGCTCAGGCTCATGCTGGACGGTGTCGCCCCTGGCTTCGAGTCCTACGAGAAGGCCGTCGCGGCCCACCCCGCCACGCCCGTCGAGGACGAGTGCCAGGGGATGGACATGCTCTACTCCTCGGGCACCACCGGGCGGCCCAAGGGTGTCAAGCCCCTGCTCTCCAAGGCGCCGCTGGATCAGCCGGGGCCGCTGCTGCAGCTCATCCAGTTCCTGTTCGCCCCCTCGGCAGACAGCGTCTACCTCTCCCCGGCTCCGCTCTACCACGCCGCCCCGCTGCGCTACTGCCTGAGCTTCCAGCGGATGGGCGCCACGATCGTCGTCATGGAGAGGTTCGACCCGGAGCGGGCGCTCGCGCTCATCGAGAAGTACTCCGTCACCCATTCGCAGTGGGTGCCGACCATGTTCATCAAGATGCTCAAGCTGCCCGAGGAGACCCGCGCGCGCTACGACCTGTCGTCGCTGGCCTGCGCGATCCACGCCGCCGCCCCCTGCCCCGTCCCGGTCAAGGAACGGATGATCGACTGGTGGGGGCCGATCATCCACGAGTACTACGCGGGCACCGAGGGCAACGGCTTCCTGTACGTCGGCTCGCAGGACTGGCTGGCACACAAGGGAACGGTCGGCCGCCCGCTGCTCGGCGTCACCCACATCTGCGACGAGGAGGGCAACGAGCTGCCGCCGCGCGAGCACGGCACCGTCTACTTCTCGGACGGCCCCCAGTTCGTCTACCACGGCGACGAGGCCAAGACGGAGGCGTCCCGCGACCCGCTGGGACGGGGCTGGACCACCCTCGGCGACATCGGCTACCTCGACGAGGAGGGTTTCCTCTACCTCACCGACCGCCGCTCCTACATGATCATTTCTGGCGGGGTCAACATCTATCCGCAGGAGGCCGAGAACGTCCTGTCCGTCCATCCCATGGTGGCGGACGTGGCGGTCTTCGGCGTTCCGGACGAGGAGATGGGCGAGCAGGTCAAGGCGGTCGTCCAGCCGGCCTCCATGGACCTGGCGGGCCCGGAGCTGGAAGCCGAGCTGATCGAGTACTGCCGTTCCCAGCTGGCGCCCTACAAGTGTCCCAAGTCCGTCGACTTCCGCGAGGAACTGCCCAGGCACCCCACCGGGAAGCTCTACAAGCGCCTCCTGCGCGACGAGTACTGGCCCGCCGGCTCCTGACCCGCCCGGCCGCGACGACGACATCGTCGCCACGCCTCTCTCCAGCCGGTCGCCGCACCACGAGAAGGTTCGCTGAAAGGCGTATTACCGCCTATTGCATAGGAAGGTTTCCTATTTAATACTGTGATCGACGCAGCGTATCCCTATCGCGCAGAACTCCACCTCGCTCGGCGCTGCACCTCGTCACGCTCAGCCCCCCTCTCCGTGTCGCACGCCTTCCTGGATCCCGGAGGTCCTTCATGCCTCGTCGTGTCGTCGCGCTCGCCACCGCCGCGCTCGCCTGCCTCGGCGCACTTGCCGTCTCCACCGTCCCCGCGCAGGCCGCCCGTTCCGCGGCCGTTCTCGAAATCGTGTACAGCCCGCTCTCGCTCGGTGAGTACTGCGCGGCTAACGTCAACTCCTCGTCCATTGTCGGCTTCTACAACGGCAGCCTGGGCTGCTACCGCTGGAACGGCACTCAGACCACCTACGTGGGCAGCGGGAGCCCTTCCGCCGCGTGCGCCTACTTCCACCCCACCTACGCCTACATTGGCCACGCTCAGGGCGGCAGCCAGGCGTTGATCTGCAAGTACTCGGTCTGACCCACCCCCGCACCCCTCCTCGCGGCGTCGCCCGCACGGATACGGCGAGGCGACGCCGGTGGAGGGTGCGCGTGTCTCGCTGCGCGCAGATCGTGTGCGGCTACTTCTCGGGCGGCCCGGTCCCCGATGGGTGACAGATGCTCATCGCCCCCCTCGACCGTCCAAGCCCCGCAAGAGTGGCCGAGAAAGATCTTCGAGCTGCCATCCAGGGGCTGAGCATGGCTGATAGCTGCTCGTTGAAGTCCGGCGCAGCGGGGTCCAGCTCGGCGGCTACCTGCTGAAAAGGGATGCCGGCAAGGAGCGCCTGGCCGTTGACACCGAGGGTCGCTGCAGCGGCGAAGGCGTGCATGGACACGGTGGCGGTGCGCTCGCTGATCCTGCGCCGGGCATTCTCGGAGCGCTGGTCCTGGATCTCCTTCTGCGCCCACTGGGGGAGCCGGGAGATGTCGCGAGAACCGTCGCCCTGTGCCGGCGACTGGTAGCCGGGTGGCGGGCCGGGGACCGGCGGCCTGGGCGGGGCAGTGTCCAGGCGGGCGCGGGGGGCGCTGCTGGGGGCTGCTGCCCCTGAGGGTCGGCGGGGGCGCGCCTTGTGCGGGCGGCTGCTGGCCGGGGTCGGTCGGGGCCGGTCCGGGCTGAGGTGCTGGGGCCGGCGGGGTGGGCATGGTCATGCGGACCCTCCTGGGGAGCGCGCGATAGTGGAAGGTCGGCACCTGGCCGACTGAGGAGTTTTGGACCGCTCCGGGCGGCCCTTTTCGGGCATCTATCCCAGGTGATTCGGGTGGATCATCAGATGTGGGGCGTATGGTGCGCGGTTATGCACCCTCCGCAGCAGCCCCAGCAATAGCCGGGGCAGTCTGGCCAGCCGACGCAGCAGTGGCCAGGCCAGCCCCCGCAACAGCCGTACGGTCCGCTGACTCAGCAGTACACGCAGCCCGGACCGCCGCCCGGCTGGCAGCCGCCCCCAGGCCCGTACCGGCCGGAGCTGCCCCCATTCCCGCCCCCGCCTCCGCAGAAGAGCGGGAAAGGGAAGGCGGTCGCCGTGCTCGTCGGTGCGCTGGTCGTGCTCGCCCTGCTCGGTGGCCTGGTCAAGCTCACAGGTGGCGGCGAGGACCAGGCGGCCACGGCCAAGCCATCGGCCGGCGCGGAGCCGACCGAGGAGAGCGCGGAGAAGGTCAAGCCGAGTCCGACCTCAACGGCGTTGAGGCGCACTGACCGTGAAGTAATGTTCCTGTTTACTGTGAAACAGCGGGTGAAGGATGCGGACGACGCGGAGCTGGTGAAGCTGGGCTGGTCGATCTGCAAGGCGTTGGACGACGGCGGCAGCCTCGCCCAGGTCGCAACGAGCGGTGTCGAGGCGTTCGGGCTGGAGACGTCGGCGTACGTGGCGGGTGCGGCCATCGTCAGCCTGTGCCCCCGGCACAAGGCGAAGATCCCCAGCTAGACGCGCAGCTCGAAGCCCTCGAAGAAGTCGGGATCGAGCACGTCGGTGGCCTGCACGCCTGCCTCGTACAGGTCATGCAGGATCGTCCACACGGCCGCCTGCGCGCGCACCCCGTCAGGCCCGGTGGCCTCGTGGGGGAGGAATCCGGCGGCCTCGCGGTCGTCGGTCCACACAAGACCGAGCAGTTGGCCGCCCTGGCGGAGTTCAGCCCGACTCGGCCTTCTCCTTCGCCTCCTGGGCGAGGCGGTCGGCCTCGGCCTGCTCGGCTGCTTCCCGGGCGGCCGCGGACTTGGTCTTGGCCAGGCGCTGCTGGACGGCCCCGGCGGCCGCGCGCAGGCGCCTGATCGCGTCCAGCTTGACCTCGGCGGTGGGCGCGTCGAGGCCCTTCCGGAGTTCGTCGGCGATGACCGTGACCAGCGAGGATTCGACTTCGCGGTAGAGGTCGGCGACGGTGCCGGCGATCTGGTCGAGGAGGTCCTGATCCACCGCCACGAGGCCCCCTCGCAATGACGCACACGCGCGAAAGCTGGTCGTAGCCCAAGGTCAAAAACCCGACGAACTACGGCATGACCGTGACTTATGCTCCTCATGCCGCGGCGAACCGTCGGCCATCCCTAGCAGTAAGACGGACGGAACGCACGGTGAACCAGCCAGACATCGCCACCACAGTGGACATCGCCATCGCGAATGCTGCCCGCCTGCTCTACAACGCGGAGACGATCACAGATCTGGCGCTGATGGAGCGGCTTGAGCGTCTTGCCGACTCGTGGGTCTCCATTGCGGAGTTCTTGCACGAACGGGACAAGGCGTAAGCGGGGGTAACCATGGTGGTGCTCCACCGGGGTGGACCTCCTCGGCCGGTCGAGGGCGTGCAGTTGGACGACGTTGTTTTCGGACATGGGGGAAGCTCCTTGCCGAGGATCAGGCATCCGAAGAGGAGGCCGATTATTGGCTCAATCACCTACGTCCAAGCCCCGCAAGAGTGGCCGAGAAAGATTTTCGAGCTGCCATCCAGGGGCTGAGCATGGCTGATAAAGCCGTTGTCAGGAGATCCCGATCACCAGGATCAACCTCTTAAGCTGCGCTTACACGCCGTCGGGCATCGTTTGTGTCAACCGGTGAGCACCGGCTTCCACCCCGTCGAACCGGGGGGATGTTGGACGTGGGGGAAGACATGGACCCGAACAGGAACGAGCAGCAGGACACACCGACCGAGGCGACCCCCGGGAACGACGGCTGGACCCAGTTCGGCAAGGTGCCGCCGCGCGCCGGCGCCTATCGCGCCGGTGAGGACACCGGACCGCAGCCGACGCTGATCCACCCGGTGCCGGAGCAACTCGCCGCGGAGGCTCCGGAGAAGGCCGGAGGACCGGCGGTGGTCCCCGCTCAGCGCGGCAGGCTCACCGCCGGGCAGAAGATCGGCGCCGGTCTCGCGCTGGCGGCCATGGCCGTCGGGGGTGGGGTCGCGGGAGCCTTCGTCGCGACGAGCCTCAACGGTTCCGCCACCGTGGCCTCGTCGTCCAGCCCGATCGTCAGCCCGGTCGGCAACGTGACGACGGTCGCCGACATCGCCCAGGTGGTCCAGCCCTCCGTGGTGTCCATCGAGATCAGGACCGCCGCGGGCGGGGGCGAGGGGTCCGGGGTGGTGCTGTCGGCCGACGGCCTGATCCTGACCAACAACCACGTGGTGGCGGCCGGCGGCCAGGGGGGCCAGGACAGCCAGGTGACCGTCAAGTTCAGCGACGGCAGGACCGCCACCGCCAAGATCATCGGCACCGACCCGGCCACCGACCTCGCGGTCATCAAGGCGGAGGGCGTCTCCGACCTCACCAAGGCCTCGATCGGCGACAGCGACCGGCTCAAGGTGGGCGACTCCGTGCTCGCCATCGGCAGCCCGCTCGGCCTGTCGGGGTCGGTCACCGCCGGGATCGTCAGCGCGCTGAACCGCACGCTCACCGTCGGCGGAGACCAGGGACAGGGGCAGCTCCCGCCCGGCTGGGGCAGGCCGCAGCAGAGCGCCCAGAGCCCCACCACCATCGGTGGCGCCATCCAGACCGACGCGGCGATCAACCCCGGCAACTCGGGCGGCGCGCTGGTCAACGCCGCCGGCCAGGTGGTGGGTATCAACACCGCCATCGCCACCAACGGCGGGGAGGGCAGCATCGGTGTCGGCTTCGCCATTCCCATCAACACCGCCAACCACGTCGCCGAGCAGCTCATCAAGAGCGGCAAGGTGTCCCACGCCCTCCTGGGCGTGAGCGTGACCGACGCCACCGGGGACGCGGGCGGCGCCCTGGTCGGCCAGGTCACCGAGGGCAGCCCCGCGGCCAAGGCGGGCATCAGGCAGGGCGACCTGATCACCAAGATCAACGACACGCCCGTGGACGGGGCGGCCACCGTGGTCGGGGCCGTCCGCGGCTTCAAGCCCGGCCAGCAGGTGACCGTCGCCTACGTCAGGGACGGGCAGCCCCAGACCGTCACGGTGACCCTCGCCGAGAAGACCGGCGAGTAGGGGTCGCCGACGAATGTGCCGCCGGGTCGCCACGGCTCCGGCGGCACATCCGTCTCAGCGGTCCCCGCGCGGCTCCGGAGCCTCCCTGGCCGCGTCTCTCGACGGGCCGGGAGGCAGTTGCTCCCGCGAGGCGAACTGGAGAACGACACAACGGATCGGGTCCGGTTCGTCGTGGAGACCGAAGAAGCGTCGTCCGGGTGGGCCTAACGTTCGGACATGCCTCGCCTCTCCCTCAGCGATCTGTATCACCTCGCGATACCGGCGGATCCCCGGCTGCACCCCGGAGGAGGCGCCACGGCCTACGTGATCACCATCGCCGATCGGGAATCCGACGAGAACCGGTCCGAACTCCGGCTGGCCGCGCCCGGTGTCGAGCCGCGCCGTCTGACGGGCGGCCCTCGCGACTCCTCCCCACGCTGGTCGCCGGACGGAGGCTCGCCGGCCTTTCTGCGCCCGGTGGAGGGAAGACCGCAGCTTCACCTGCTGCCGATGGACGGCGGAGAGCCCCGCGTCCTCACCGCTGCGGGACCGGGGGGCCCGGCGGTCTGGTCCCCCGACGGCACCAGGATCGCCTACGGCGCGCCCTGTGGCGACCCCGACCGGAACGCCCCGGTCGTGACCGACAGCCTGGAGTACAAGGCCGGCGGCGTGGGCCTGCTGCGCGGCCTCACCACGCACCTGTTCGTGGTGGACGTGGCGACGGGTGAGACCAGGCGGCTCACCACGGGCGACTTCCACGCGGGTGAGCCGTCCTGGTCAGCATGGCCGGCACCTCCGACGCGGGACACCTCCTGAAGACGTACGAGTGCCGCGGCGACCTCGCGGCCCAGTCCCCGATGAGCCACGTGGCCCAGGTGACCACGCCCACCCTGATCCTGCACGGCGAGGACGGCGACCGATGCCCCGTCGGCCAGGCCGAGCAGTGGTTCGCCGCGCTGCGCGAGCGGAACGTGCCGGTACGGCTGGTTCGCTATCCGGGCGGCTCTCACCTTTTCCTCCTCAACGGCCGTCCGTCCCACCGGATGGACTACAACGAAAGGATCGTCCAATGGCTGGAGCAGTGGATCCCGGTCGCCGGCACGCCCGTCTCGCCGAGCTGATCACCGAGTACGAGGTTCCCGGCGCGAGCCTGGCCTTCCTGCACGAGGGGGAGGTGCACGAGTTCGCCGCGGGCGTGCTCAACGTGGAGACCGGGGTGGAGACGACCACCGACTCGCTCTTCCAGATCGGCTCGGTCACCAAGGTCTGGACCGCCACCCAGATCATGCTCCTCGTCGAGCGGGGCGAGCTGACGCTGGACACCCCGGTCGCCGAGGTCCTGCCGGAGTTCCGGGTGGCCGATCCGGAGGTGACCAAGGCCGTCACCGTCAGGCACCTGCTCTCGCACACCTCCGGCATCGACGGGGACCTGTTTCTCGACACCGGCCGTGGTGACGACTGCATCGAGAGGTACGTCGAGGCCTGCGCGGGCCTCGCGCAGAACCATCCCCTCGGTGTCACCCAGTCGTACTGCAACTCGGGCTTCATCGTCGCCGGGCGTATCGTCGAGCGCCTCACCGGCAAGGGGTGGGACACCGCGCTGCGCGAGCAGATCGTCGAGCCGCTCGGCCTGACCCACACCTGGACCCTGCCGGAGGACGTGCTGCGTTTCCGCGGCGCCATGGGGCACCTCGACGGGGCCCCCGCCCCCGCCTGGGGCCTGATGCGCTCCTGCGGCCCGGCGGGGCTGATCTGCGCACGTCCCGCCGACGTCGTCGCCTTCGCCCGCGCCCATCTGGGCACCGGGCTGCTCGCCGATCCCCGGGCGATGTGGGAGCCGCAGGTGGACATCCCCAACCCGCACACCCTCGGGAAGCAGTGGGGACTGGGCTGGATCCTGGACGAGTGGCAGGGGCGCCGGATCATCTCCCACGGCGGCAACACCATCGGTCAGGCGGCCATGCTCTGGGTGGTCCCCGACACCGAGACGGTGGTGTGCGTGCTGGCCAACGGCGGCCACACCGCCGCGTTCCAGCACGCCCTGGCCACCGAGCTCTTCGACGAGCTGATCGGCCTGGCCGTGCCGCCCGTGCTGCGACCCCCGGCCGAGCCGTTCGAGACCGACGTCGAGCGGTACGCCGGCGTGTACGAGCGGACGGGCAGCCGGATGACGCTGACGGTCCGCGACGGCGGGCTCTCGCTGTACGGCGAGGCCACCGGAGCCCTCGCCGGGCTGCGGCCGCCCATGGAGTTCGATCTGGTGCCGGTGGACGACGTCACCTTCGTCGGCCGCCCGGAAGGAGAGCCGCAGTGGTTGTCGGCCGTGTTCTACGAACTCGCCGACGGCTCGCGGTACATGCACCTGGGCGTGCGCGCCACCCCCAGGGTCGCCTGAGGAGCCGGCGTGCTTGGGAACCTGCGGCAGCGTTTCGACGAGGCGGCGCGGCGGCAGGGCGCTGCCCCGTGCGTGAGGGGTTCGACGTCCGCGCTTTTCCCGCGTCTCCGGTCGCCCAGGCCGGCGGGGTGATCGGCCGGGCGGCCCGTATGGCTATCGATGATCTAAGAGAATAATGTCGCTTTATGTCCGTTATCGTGAGCGGATGACCAATCGGCCACGGGCAAGCCTGCAGCGGATCCTGGAGGATCTGGGCAGCACCGTGCTGGACGTGGCCGCCTCCCCCGGGGAGCTCGACGCCGAGGTCACGGGCGTGCACATCTACGACCCCCTCGACGAGCTGCTGCTCCCCGAGGGGGGCCTGCTGCTCGCGGTCGGGGTCGACCGCGCCGAGCAGATCTGCGCCCTGCTCGACGCGGCGGGCCCGGCGGCGGGCGTCGTCGTCAAGCAACCGGTGGACGTCGACGAGCTCGTCCGCGCGAAGGTCCGCCAGACCGGAGTGGCGGTGCTGGGTCTCACCCGCGCCGCCTCGTGGGCCCAGGTGGCCGCGCTGCTGCGCTCCCTGCTGGCCGAGGGCGACCTCGCCGAACCCGGGGAGACCCCGCCGGACGACCTGTTCGCGCTGGCCAACGCGGTGTGCGCGCTGCTGGACGCGCCGGTCACCATCGAGGACCGGTCGTCGCGGGTGCTGGCGTACTCCGGGCGGCAGGACGAAGCCGATCCCGGCAGGGTGGAGACCGTGCTCGGCCGCCAGGTGCCGGAACGGTACCGGCGGATGCTGGAGGAGCGCGGATTCTTCCGCCGGCTCTACCAGAGCCGCGAGCCGATCTACATAGAGCTGGACGACGACAGCATCAACCGGGCGGCGGTGGCCGTCCGGTCCGGCGACGAGATCCTCGGCTCCATCTGGGCCGCCGTGCGGGAGCCGCTGAGCGACCAGCGGCAGCGCGCCCTGGCCGACGCAGCCAAGATCGTCGCGTTGCAGCTGCTCAGGCAGCGGGCCGGGGCGGACACCAGGCGGCGGCTCCGCGCCGACCTGCTCTCCACCGTGCTGGCGGGCGGCAGGGACGCGGCGGAGGCCGCCGGGCGGCTCGGCGTCGCCAGCGGACGGCTGTGCGTGCTCGCGGCCCAGCTCAGCGGCGGATCCCACGCCGACGCCGCGCACCGGGAGAGCGACCGGCAGCGATTCTGCGACGCGCTCGCCCTGCACGTCGGAGCCATCCATCCCAAGGCCGCCGCCGCGTTGGTCGGCTCGGTGGCCTACGCCGTACTGCCCCTGCATGCCGGCGGTGACGAGGAGGCACGGGCCGTGCGGGTCGCCGAGAGCTTCCTCGCCCGGGTCGGTTCCCGGCACGCGGCCAACATCGGCGTGGGGCGCCTGGCGGGCAACCTGGCCGAGGTGGCCAGGTCCCGGGCCGACGCCGACCGGGCGCTGCGGGTGTTGCGCGCCCGCAAGGCGTCCGGCGTGGTCGCCGGCTACACCGGGGTGCACTTCGAGGCGCTGCTGCTGCAGTTGTCGGACCTGGTCGAGGCCGAGGAACAGGTTCCCACCGGGCCCTACGAACGGCTCGTCAGGCACGACGCCGAGCACGGCAGCGAGCTGGTCGCCACCCTGCGGGCCTACCTGGACGCGTTCGGCGACGTCAACGCCGCCTCGGCAAGGGTGCACGTGCACGCCAACACCTTCCGCTACCGGTTGAAGCGGCTCATCGAGATCAGCGGCCTGGATCTGGCCGATCCCGACGCGCGACTGACCGTGATGCTCCAGATGCGGCTTTTCGGACAGTAGCGCGATGAATTACGGGCTTTTCGTGGCGGAGGACGAAGCAGGATCGCCAGGAAAAGGGAACTGTGCGGCATCACCCCACCTCCCTGGAGTCCCGATGAGAAAAGCAGGAGCGGCGGCCGTGCTCGGCGCCCTCAGCCTTTTCGCGGCCGCGTGTGGCGGTACGGCGGACTCTCCGTCAGGCGGAGGCGGAGCGGCTACTGGCGCTGGTGTCGCTGCCCGTCTCGCTGGCCGGGCGCTACCCGCGTGAGCTGCCCGGTGGCCGGCGCCAGCGGGTGGCGGTCGCCCGGGCACTGGGCGCGCGCCCCGAGCCGCCGGCCGCCGGCGAGATCACCTCGGCCCTGGAGGTCTCCGTCCAGGGCTCGGTGCTCAACCTGGTCCGCTCGGATGCTGTTCATCTCGCACAACCTCGCCGTGGTCCGGTACGTCTCCGATGTCGTCGCGGTGATGTACCGGGGCGGGCTGGTGGAGATGGGGGCGACCGAAGAGGTGGTGGGGTCGCCCCGGGACGACTACCCCCGCTCCCTGCTTGAGGCGGTGCCCCGCCTCAGCCGCGCCCGTACGACGTGACGCCGGGAAGGGCGGCCCCTTCCCGGCGAGGCGGAAGGCGCCCGCTAGACAGTGATCCATTCGGTGGAGACGGTGACCTCGTCCAGGATGTCGTGGACGGGGTCGACGCCGATGCCGGGGCCGGTGGGGACCTCCAGATGGCCTTCGTGCAGCTCGAAGGGGGCGGTGATGTCGGTGGCGTAGTAGCGGCGGGAGGCGGAGGTGTCGCCGGGCAGGGTGAAGCCGGGCAGGGCGGCCAGGGCGAGGTTGGCCGCGCGGCCGATGCCGGTCTCCAACATGCCGCCGCACCACAGGGCGACGCCGTGGGCGCGGGCCAGGTCGTGGATGCGGCGGGCTTCGAGGTAGCCGCCGATCCGGCCGGGTTTGACGTTGATGATCGAGCAGGCGCCCAGGGTGATGGCGGCGGCGGCGTGTTCGGCTGATTCGATGGACTCGTCCAGGCAGACGGGGGTGGTCAGCCGGGTGGCGAGCCGGGCGTGCTGGACCATGTCGTCGCCTGCGAGGGGCTGTTCGATGAGCAGCAGGCCGAAGTCGTCGAGTCTGGCCAGGTGGGGGGCGTCGGCGAGGGTGTAGGCGGCGTTGGCGTCGACCTGGAGCAGGAGGTCGTCGCCGAAGCGTTCGCGGACGGCGCGGACGGGGGCGAGGTCCCAGCCGGGTTCGATCTTCAGCTTGATCCGGACATAGCCCTCGTCGAGGTAGCCGGTGACGGTGTCGAGGAGCTGGGGGATGGAGTTCATGATGCCGACCGACACTCCGCAGGGCACGCGGTCGGTGCCGGCGCCGAGGAAGGTGGCCAGGGACTGGCCGTCGGTGCGGAGCTGAGCGTC
The DNA here is from genome assembly GCF_042665875.1 of Streptosporangium amethystogenes subsp. fukuiense. Lineage (NCBI taxonomy): Bacteria > Bacillati > Actinomycetota > Actinomycetes > Streptosporangiales > Streptosporangiaceae > Streptosporangium > Streptosporangium amethystogenes. The sequence continues at coordinate 1,166,862 of NZ_JBHTEE010000001.1, forward strand.
CAGGACGGCGGTCTCCAGGGCGGCCTTGGCCATGCGGTGGCCTTTGAAAGGGTGCAGGGCGCGGCCGACGGTGTGGGCGTCGATGTGCGCGGGCAGGGCGGGGACGAGGAAGCGGCGCAGCACCTCGGCGGCGCCGTCGACGTACTCGGAGCAGTAGCGCGGCTGGGACATGGCGACGCATTCGCCCCAGCCCTCGGCGTCGGGGGTGACGACGCGCAGGAGCAGTATGTCGCGTTCGGTCTCGGTGCCGAACGAGGTACGGAAAGGGGCGACCAGCGGCATCCTGATCCGCCGCAGTTCGATTCCAGTGATCTTCATGATGGCGTGCGGCCTTGGCCGCGTCTCCCTCCGATAGCGCCGTCGGTCAGACGGCCCGTTACAGGATGTCGCGCGGCTCGCGCCGCGTCCTTCTCCGCGCGCCCGGCCGCCCGGCCGCCCGGCCGACCGGGCGGCCGGGCGGCCGGGCGGCCGGCTCCCGGTGGTCTCGCCGGTCAGGGCGGTCATACGGTCCGTTCCACGATGTAGTGGCCCTCGCCGCTGAACCCGGTCACCCGGGCACCTTCCCCCATCAGCGCGCCCAGCACGTCGCGCACCGCGTGCCGCCATGTCCTGGCCGTGCCGGGGTCGGTGCGGCGTAGCGCCTCGATGTCGGGCGGGACCGCGACCAGCAGCGTCCGGGCGTCGGTCCGGCCGGCGACCGGGCGGCCGTCGCGCTCGGCCAGGGCGGTCACCGCGTCCGGCGGGATCTCGGGCCGGCACGGCTCGCCTCGTACGGCGGCGATCACCCGTGACTCGGTCAGCCGCCAGACGGCGAGCATCCGGTCGGACTCGTCGCCGGTGTTGATCGCGTCCCCCATGACGCCGTAGAAGGACCGCAGGTACTCCTCGGGGCGGGCGCCGAGTTTGACCAGGTTGAAATGGGAGTTACGGCGTACCAGCGGGTCGTAGGTCCAGGTGATGCGATCCAGGCCCCGGTCGAGTGCCCAGCCGCGCTGGTGCAGTTTGAGCGCGAATCCGATCCCGTGCCCGATGGCGGCGCCGGTGACGTGCGAGTGCAGCACCTGCCCGGCCGGAGTCGCGAGGAAGCCGACCGAGGCGCCCACCAGGCGGCCGCCCCGGTAGGCGCCGGTCACGTAGTTGCCCGTGTGCGCCAGCGCCCGCATGAGCTCGACGGTGATGGGCTCGCCGCCGGGGTCGGGGTGCCAGATGCCGTCGAACAGCCGGAAGACCTCCTCCAGCTCCTCGATGGAGCGGAGCTCGCGCAGTACCAGGCCGTTCACCTGAGCATCGCCCGGACCAGGCCGGTCAGCAGCGCGGTACGGCCGGGCATCTCGGCCACGACCACGTGCTCACTGTCTGCGTGCGCGCCGCCGCCCACCGCGCCCAGCCCGTCGAGGGTGGGGCAGCCGACTCCGGCGGTGTAGTTGCCGTCGGAGGCTCCGCCCACTCCGACGCCGCAGAGCGGGGCGAGCCCGAGGTCGGCGGCGATCCGCTGGGCGAGGGCGAACAGCCCGGCCGATGCGGCCTCCTCCAGGGGAGGGCGGTTCGGGCCGCCGATCACCTCCAGCCGGGTCCCGGCGATCCGGGGGGACAGGGCCCTCATCAGCTCGTCCACCCGCTCCTGCGCGGTGCGGGTGGGCACCCGCACGTCCACCGAGACGCGGGCCAGCGCGGGCACGGTGTTGACCGTGGTCCCCGCCGACAGCACCGTGGGCGTGACGGTGGCCGGGCCCAGGCCGGCGGGTCCGCCGGGCGCCGCCGGGCCTGAGGGCGTCCCCGGCGTCGCGGAGCCCGGCCACCGGCCCGGGGAGAGGGCCGGTCCGGGCGACGTCTCCGCCGCCGGCACGCCGGAAGGACCGCCGTTCACCTGGTCGGCGATCCCGGCGACGGCGAGGATCTGGTGGGCCAGCTCGATCCCGGCGTTGGCTCCCCTCTCGGGTTCCAGACCGGCGTGCGCGGCCGTCCCGCGCACCACGAGCTCGTAGATCGACGTCCCCTTGCGCGCCGTCTTGAGCGCTCCGCCGTCGGCGCTCGCCTCCAGCACGAACGCGGCCACCCGGCCGCGCGCGGACTCCTCGATCAGCGCACGTGAGGACGGTGAACCGACCTCCTCGTCACCGGTGACCAGCACGCACACCCCGTCCGGCGACGGCAGCGCGGCCAGTGCGTGAAACGCCTGCACCAGCCCGGCCTTCATGTCGAACACCCCCGGTCCCCGGGCGACCCCGCCGGTCACCGACCAGGGCCGCTCGGCCAGCGTCCCGAGCGGCCAGACCGTGTCGTGGTGGCCGACCAGCAGGACCCGGGGCGTGCCGAAGGTCCACCGCAGATGGGTGACCCCGCCGATCACGATCGTCTCGGGGCGTGCGCCGAGCCTCCTGAACCCCTGGTCGGCGACCACCTTGGCGCTACGGGCCACCGCCTCGTGGTCGGCGGAGAACGACTCGCACGCGACGAGCTCCTCCAGATCCTCAAGCATGACGTCCAGGTTCACCGTGGTCGCCCCAGTTCCGCGCGGAACAGCCGCAGGACGTTGCCGCCGAGGATCTTGAGGATGTCCTCCTCCGGGATGCCCCGACCGGCCAGCGCCCCGGTGACCAGGGGCAGGCCGCTCGGGCCGGACAGTCCGGGCAGGACGGCCAGGGGGTCGACCTCGCCGTATCCGAGATCCTCGCAGCACGGCGGCGTGACGTCGGTCAGCACCTCGCGGACGAAGTCGGGGCCGAGGCCGACGTGGTCGATCCCGCCGACCCGCGCGATGTGCTCGATGTGGTCCACCAGCCGGTCCACGGTGAACTCCGCAGGGTCCGCGGAAAGGAAGCTCGGCACGAAGTTGACGCAGACCACGCCGCCGGTGGCGGCGACCGCGCGGATCTGCTCGTCGGTCAGGTTGCGGTGGTGGTCGCGCAGCGCGCGGGCCGAGGAGTGGGTCGCCAGCACCGGCCTGCTCGCCAGCTCCAGCACGTGCTCCACCCCCGAGGCGCCCAGGTGGGAGATGTCGAAGATCATGCCGAGCCGTTCCATCTCACCGACCGTCTCCACTCCCGCCGCGGTGAGCCTGCTGCCGGTGGCGTCCTCGCCGCTGCCGTCGGCCAGCGCGGTACGGCCCCAGTGCGCGATCGAGGCGATCCGCACGCCCAGCCGGTGCAGCGTGGGCACCAGCTCGACGGCCGCATCCAGGCCGGGCATGCTCTCCAGCGCCAGGACCAGGGCGATCCTGCCCTGGGCGAGCGTCTCGTCGATCTGCGCGCCGTCCAGGCAGAGCCGTACGGCGTCGGCGTTGCCCTCGGCCAGCACATGGGCGCACTCGATCATGCGCAGCGTCTGCCGGAGCGCGCCCTCGGGGCGGTACTGGTCGTCGACGAAGACCGGCAGCACCTGGAGGTTCACCCCGCCCTCGCGCAGCTGCGGCAGCCAGCGCTCACGGAAGAACGACGCCCACCGCCGAGGGGGTCTGGCGGTGACCGCTATCAGCAGGTCGTTGTGGGTGTCCGCGACGACGGCGCGGTGGTGGAGCTCAACGGACACGTGCCAGCCCTCCGATGCGTGGTTACCGCGACGGTATGACAGGTTGGGGGTGGCGGAGTTCGTCCGGCTCTCCTAAGAGCGGCGCGTTGTTCGTCCATTCGGCCAAGATCGCTTGTTCCGCCCCGGGGCCGAGGCGACCGGGACGGCGGGAAGGCGGCGCGGGTGGCCGGTGGGTGAGCAGGGCCTCATCGGCCGGCGGTCAGCGCCTCGGAGTGCCACAGGTCGCGGTAGTAGCCGGGGGAGGAGAGCAGCTCCTGGTGGCCGCCCCGCTGCGTGACCGAGCCGTTCTCCAGCACGACGATCTCGTCCACCCGCTCCAGCCCGCGCAGGCGGTGGGTGACGAGCAGCGTCGTGTGGCCGTGGGTGGCGTCCAGCAGGTCGGCCATGAGCGCGTCCGCCGTCGTCTCGTCCAGTGCCTCGGCGGGCTCGTCCAGCAGCAGCACCGGCGGGTCGTTCAGCACTGCCCGAGCCAGTGCCAGCCGCTGCAGCTGCCCACCGGACACCGTCCGCCCGTCCTCCCCGAGAACGGCGTCCCAGCCGGTCCGCTCCACCCAGCGTTCCAGGCGCGCCCGCCGCAGGGCCTCGGTGAGCTCCTCGTCCGAGGCCTCAGGGCCGGCCAGCCGCAGGTTGTCCCGTACCGAGGCCTGGAACACGTACGGATCCTGCGTCAGCCCGGTCATCACCCGCCGGACGTCGTCGGACGCCAGCTCCCGGACGTCCACCCCGTCGATCCTGATCGTCCCCGACTCGGGCTCGACCAGGCGCATCAGGGCGGACAGCAGGGTGCTCTTGCCGGCGCCGCTGGGGCCGACCAGGGCGACCCGCCTGCCGGGAGTGAGGGTGAGGCTGACCCCGTCCAGCGCGGGGGCGCGGCCGGCGTCGTGCCGGACCACCAGGTCCTTGATCTCGATGGTCGGCGCCCCGGCGGGCACCTCGACCGCGGTGGCCGGCTCCGTCACCGCCGGAGCGGTCGCGCCGACCTCCCGCAGGCGGCGCAGGGCGGCGAGCACCCCGGTCAGCCGTTCGGCGGCCGAGGCCATCGGCAGCACCGGCTCGAAGGAGACCAGCGAGGTCAGCGCGAGCACCGCGGTGGCCACGGAGCCCGCCCCGGAGTTCTGCGCCACCAGGACGATCGCCGCCACGGTCAGGCCCTGGGTGAGCACGCCCAGGGCGGAGGCCACCGCGTTCGCCCGTGCCTGCCGGCGCTCCAGCGCCGCCAGCCGGCCGTCGGCCTCGGCGGCGGCGGCCAGAGCCCGCTCGTTCGCCCCGTAGGCGGCCAGGTCGGCCGCGCCGTGCACCAGGTCGGCGACCCGGGCCGCCAGGTCGGCCCGTGCGGGGGCGATCCGCGCCGACCAGCGCCGTGCGGCGGCGGCCGTGCCGGCGGGGATCAGCACCCCGGCCACCAGTAGCCCGGCCAGCAGCACCAGCGCCGCGGCCGGGAGCAGGAACAGTCCGATCACCATCGCGACCACACCGGTGACCAGCGCCGCGGCGGCGGGAAGCAGGCACCGTACGAGCAGGTCCTGTACCGCGTCGGTGTCGTCGACCATGCGGCTGAGCAGGTCGGCTCCCCGCTGGTTCAGCGGTCGCGCGGGGATGAGCGCCTGGTAGAGCCGCTCCCTGGTCGTCGCCTGGGCTCGCAGCGCCACATCGTGTCCGGCCAGCCGCTCCCCGTACCGGAAGACCCCCTTGGTCGTCGCGAACGCCCTGACCCCGACGATCGCCACGCTCAGCGCGGCCAGCGGAGGCTGCTCGGCGGCCCTGGTGATGAGCCATCCGGCGGACCCGATCAGCCCGAGCCCGGCCAGCTCGGCCGCCGCCCCCGCCGCCACGGCAAGGGTCATCCGCCCTCGGGTCCTGCCCGCCAGGACCTCGTTGACATCGGTCATGGGGAGGCGATCTCCTCTCGTGCCCCGGCCACCACGCGGCCGTCGGCGATCCGGATCACCCGGTCGGCCAGCTCGATCATCGCGGGCCGGTGGGCGACGATCACGGCGGTGCGGCCCTCGGCGAGGTCGCGGGTCGCGCTCACGACCGCGCTCTCGCTGCGGCCGTCGAGCCGTGCGGTCGGCTCGTCCAGCAGGAGCAGCCCGGCTCCTGGGCGGCAGAACGCGCGGGCGAGCGCGACCCGCTGCCGCTGCCCGGCCGACAGGTTCGCCCCGCGCTCGCCGAGTACCGTGTCGTAGCCCTCGGGCAGCGCCAGGATGAACTCCTCCGCCTGCGCGGCCCGTGCCGCGGCCCTGACCTCGTCGATCGTCGCGCCGGGGGCGCCGAGCCTGATGTTGTCGGCCACCGAGGTGGCGAAGAGGTGCGGGCGCTGGGGTACGAAGGCCAGGCGCGCCCGCCAGGAGTCGTGGTCGCCGATCTCGGCGCCGTCGACGAGCACCCGGCCCTCGGCCGGGGTGACGAAGCCGAGCAGCAGGTGGAGCAGGGTGCTCTTGCCCGCGCCGCTCTCGCCGACCAGGGCCACCCGCTCACCCGGGGCGATCACCAGCGACACGTCCTCCAGTGCGGCCTCCGCACGGCCCGGGTAGCGCACCGTGACACGCTCCAGCCGGATCTCCGGCGCCGTCGCCGCTCCGGGGCCCGGGTGCCCGGTGGCGGGCGCGCCGCGCGGAGCCTCCGCGTGGCCGTCGAGCACGGCGAACGCCTCGTCGGCGGCGGCGACGCCCTCCATCGCCGCATGGAACTTGCTGCCCATGTTGCGCAGCGGCAGGTACGCCTCGGGCGCCAGGAGCAGGACCAGCAGCGCGGTCGACAGGTCGAGAGAGCCCGACAGCAGCCGCAGGCCCACCGGTACGGCGACCAGGGCCAGTGAGAGCGACGCGGCCAGCTCCAGCACCAGTGAGGATAGGAAGGCCACCCGCAGCGTGCGCATCGTCGCGACCCGGTGGGCGTCGGCCACCCGCTGGATCACCTCGGCCTGGTAGCGGGCCCGGCCGAAGGCGCGCAGCGTGGGAAGGCCCCGGACCACGTCCAGGAAGTGCCCGCCGAGGCGGGACAGGGCCCTCCACTGGCGTTCGGTGACGGCCTTGGTGTGCATGCCGACCAGTGCGCCGAAGATCGGGATGAGCGGCAGCGTGACCAGCACGATCACCGCGCTGGCCAGGTCGGCGGTGAAGAGCCGGACGAGCACCGCGATCGGCACGACGCCCGCGACCGCCACCGCGGGCAGGTAGCCCGTCAGGTAGGGGTCGAGGGCGTCCAGACCGCGGCCGGTCAGGGTCACCAGCTCTCCCGAGCGCACCGAGGCCGGCCTGGCGGGGCCGAGTGCCTGCAACCGCGCCAGCAGGCGGTGCCGCAGGGCGGACTTCACCCCGCTGCTCATACGTCCGGCGCTGACCCCCTGCACCAGGGCGAACAGCGCCCGGACGCCGACGACCAGCGCCAGCAGGATCAGAGCGGAGGTCTCGAACCGCCCGGACAGCACCCCGGCGAGCAGTTCCGCCTGGCCGAGGACGAGCAGTCCGGCCAGGACGGCGGCGGCCAGGCACCCGGCCAGGTGGCGGCGGACCGCCCGCTCGCCCAACGCCAGCCGTACCAGATCCTTGTGCATGCCAACCCTAGAGACCTCAGAAGAACGACGGAATCCGATCGGCGGCACGCCCCGGACCGAACGTCCGCCATACCCATACTTGCGCACCCACCATGATCGGTGCGAACGGCAGAATCATGACACTCAGCACACTTAACGTACCGGCGGGTGCCATGTGGTCCAGAAGCCAGGGGGCGAGCACGGCGAGCAGCAGCGCGACGGGCGCGGCCGCGGCGCACGCCGAGCCCAGGAGCGCCCATCCGGTGCGGCGCGCCCCGGTCACCCGCCCGGGCAGCCGCCAGGAGAGGAACGTCCAGCCGTGCAGGGCGAACAGCGCGGCCGTCACCAGGGCGCCCACCAGCCCGAGCAGGCTGATCGGCGGCCCCGACAGGCCGCCGGCCAGCGCGACCAGTGCCATGCCCCAGCTCAGTGCCAGGCCGCAGGAGCCGGCACAGATCGCCCAGTCCCAGGTCGTACGCCATGCGCTCCCGTCGGCACGGCGGCGGAACCAGAGCCCGGCGTCGCGCAGGATCCACGACACCAGCAGCAGTACCACCAGCGGGTAGAGGCCGAACAGCACCTCTCCCTCGATCGCGGGGAAGGCGCCGAACAGCACGCCCGCCACGGCCACCAGCCACACCTCGCCCGCCAGGACGAACGGCGCCACGGCGGTGACGATCTCGTCCCGGTCCCGTTGCGTCCTGCCGAGCACGGGCAGCAGCATGCCCACCCCGATGTCGAAGCCCTCCAGGGCGAAGTAGCCGATCAGCAGGAGGGCGAACACGCCCAGCCAGAGGATGTCCACGGTCGGCTCCCTAGTAGCTGAGCGCGTGTGCGCGCTCGTTGGGATCGGCGGGGGCGCTCGCGCCGAGGATGGCGGCGGCGGGCCCGCGTCGTACGGTACGGGCGATCAGCAGGTAGTCGACGAGTGCGAGCAGGCCGAGCACGCCGCCGAAGGCGATGAGTGAGACGGTGACCATCCCCGGAGTCAGCCCGGGGGACATGGCGTCGGCGACGGTGAGCCTGCCATTGATCATCCAGGGCTGCCGTCCCGACTCCCTGGCCAGCCAGCCGAGGATCGCCGCCAGGAACGGCAGCGGAGTCATCGCCATCAGCAGGGGGTGCGCCCAGCGCCAGCGCGGCAGCCAGTACATGGTCGGCGCCAGCGCGAACATGATGACGAACTGCAGCAGCTGGCCAATCATGATCATGAAGCCGAGTCCCAGCCCCGGCAGTACCTCGCCGTCGAACTTGTCCGGCTGGAACTGGGAGATCGGGCCGAACTGCGCGTAGCCGAAACCGACCGTGACCAGTGAGCCGACCAGCGAGACGATCACTCCGGTACGCAGTGAGCTCGTGAAGAACTCCCGTTCGGCGGTGCGCCTGAACAGCTGGTACGCGCTGGCCCCCATCATCACGAAACCGCCGGTCCACAGGCCCGCGCCGAGCACGTGCGGCAATGCCAGGGTCAGCATCGGGTTGGTGAGCAGCGCGCCGAAGTCGGTCAGTGCCAGGTGGCCGCCCCGCTCCACGGCCCCGGCGGGGTTCTGCAGGAACGAGTTGGCCACCATGATCCAGAAGGCGGAGGCGTAGGCGGTCAGCGTCACCACCCAGATGCACGCCAGGTGGAGCCATTTGGGCAGCCGGTGCCAGCCGAAGATCCACAGGCCCAGGAAGGTGGACTCCAGGAAGAACGCGACGAGCGTCTCGATCGCGAGCGGTGCCCCGAAGACGTCGCCGGCGTAGTGCGAGAGGCCGGCCCAGTTCATGCCGAACTGGAACTCCATCACCAGCCCGGTGAGGATGCCGAGCGCGTAGTTGATCACGTAGATCTGGCCCCAGAAGCGGGTCGCCCGCTCGTGGACCGGCCTGCCGGTGACGGCGTAGCGGGTGTGCATGATCGCGATCAGGGGGGCCAGGCCCAGGGTCAGCACGACGAACAGGAAGTGAAGACTTCCCGTCACGGCGAACTGTGTTCGGGCCAGGTCGAGCACGTCCACACTCTCACCTCCATTGTTGTGTCTGTCTACCTATAGACACTCTACATGTAGGACGCCTACATGTAGGATGCCTATGCGAAAGGTAGGCTGACGACGTGAGTGAGCGAAGCGAACGGGCCGCCGGGTGCGGCGACGAGGGATCCGTCCGGTCCACGGAGGTGATCGCGTGAACACCGACGCGCTCCGCGGCCACATGGACGCCCTGCTGCTCTCCGTGCTGGAGCACGAACCGCTGCACGGCTACGCGATCATCGAGGCGCTCCAGGCGCGCAGCGGCGGCGCGCTGAACGTGCCGACGGGCACGGTCTACCCGGCGCTGCGCCGGCTGGAGCAGGCGGGATATCTGGCCAGTGAGTGGGCCACGGTGGGCGGGCGCAAGCGGCGCACCTACCGGCTGACCTCCTCGGGGCGCACGGCCCTCGCCGGCGAGCGCTCCGCCTGGCAGCGGTTCGCCGGAGCCATCGGCAGCGTCCTGGAGCCGCGGACCACCCGCTGACGCCCGGTGGGAGCGAGGGCTACGCGCAGGCGGGGAAGGGGGCGCGGCGGGTGAGGCTCAGGCAGGTGAAGGCGCAGTAGAGCTGCAGGCCCCAGAACAGGAGGCTCACCAGCGCCATCCCGATCCCCGGCGGGTAGCCGCCGAAGCCGACCGGCCCGTGGGAGCCGAACATCAGTGCCCCGGACAGCGTGAGCATGACCGGCAGCATCGCCCAGACGAGTAGGCCGAGGAATCGGGTGACGAGCCGGGGCCGTCCGATCCTGCGCAGCCCCCGGCCCAGCGCGAACAGCGCGATTCCGCCGAGCACGCCGATGAGCATCTGGAGGATGTCCAGACCCCGGGCGACCGGGACGAACCAGTCGGGGCTGGTCTCGTAGGCCATCGGGGCGGTGGGAAAGATCCTCCAGATCACGCTCCACATGACCGTGGTGAGCGGCACGGTGAGGAACAGCGTCGCGGCCAGCCTGCGGCCCGCCGCGATGGACAGCTCCTCCTGGTAGCCCGGCGCGATCTCACCGACCGTCCCGAACTCCTCGACCGCGGCCCGTTCGGCCTCCTCGCGCCCCAGGCCGTCGCCCTGCAGCGCCTCGGCGGTGTCGAGCAGGCTGTCGCGGGCCTCGGTGATCATGTCAAGCCTGGGTCCCCTGGGACCTCGGAGAGCACGGCCGAGCCCGGTCACGTAGTCGTCGATGACCCCGCCGCCTGCCATGGTGCTCTCCAGATGATCTCCCGCGGCCCGATCCCCGCTCGGGGTACGGGCCTCCCATCCTGGTCGCCCGTCCGGGACCTCGCATCGGGGATCACCCTGAGAAGACCCGGAATCGGCGGCCGGCCACCCGTGGGCGGGTCTCAACCATGATTCGGGGCACGCCGCAGGGGCCACCAGCGCAGTGGAGGCCATGGCCTGCGCGGAACGACGGCGAGTGCGCAGCCGCTCATCCGGAGCCCCTCGGGATGGCGGATTCCGGTGAAGAGGCAGGTGCTGAGATCCAGGTCGGAGAGTTCCAGCTGCTCGGCGTCCACCTCGTGCAGCGAGGTCACCCGGGCGCCGTCCCGGCCCCGCACCGTGGCCGGGCCGCGCAGGGTCGCTCCCTCCATGTCGGCCCGCGCGTTGTCGAGCCTGACGGTCAGCCGCCCGCCCACTTCCAGGCGCCGCAGGTCCACCGAGCATCCGCCGGTGGCCACGTCGAGACCCTTGCCCGCCCACGCTCCGGCGAGGGTCAGGTGGCGGCCGACCGAGATCGGGGCCAGGTAGCCGCCCGCCGAGAAGCGTGCCCCGTCGAACCCGGCCAGCCCACCGAAACTCGTCTTGCGAAACGACACGGTACGGCGGAACCGGCAGCCCCTCAGAGTCGCGTCGCCGGTGAATCCGGTGCCGTCGAAGGTGACGAAACCATGGAAGTCGGCCTGCTCGAAGGACGCGGTCCGGTCGAAAAGCGCTCCTCCGAACAGCGCGTCGCCGTCGATGGACACCCGGTCGAAGGCCGCGTGCCCGGTGATGGCGACACCGTGCAGGGAGAGTTCCCGATCGAACCTGACCTCCCTGAAGGAGACGTTGCGGGTGAACCTGGCGTTGAAGAACGAGGCGAGGCGCCGGAAGCGCGCGTGGTCGAAGGAGACGTCCCCGCCGAACACGATGTCGCAGAATCGCACGCTCTCGGGAAAGGTCGCCCAGTCGAACCGGGCCCGGCCCAGGCGTCCGTGGGTCGCGGAGAGGATTCGGTCCAGCAGATCCTGGCCGACGACGGTGGCCCGCAGGTCGATCGCGGAACCGGGGGAGAGGCCGCGGACGACCTCGTCGAGTTCGGCGGCGTCCAGATGGGCCAGGCAGCGCCCGTAGGGCTGCCGTGCGGATCCGGCGCACTCCAGGGAGGCGGCGCAGGTGTCCCAACCCACGTCCAGAGTTCTCATACCCGCAGTGATACCCGCAGGCGCCGAGGCAAGCGACTTCTAGGTCAAGGAAAGCCATATCTGACCGGGCTGGATAGACATGAAGTGTCAAGATTCATGAATTCGCCTCCTATCCACTTTTGGGTGGATGTTCTGGGATCCATCCCGCTCTACGCTCCCGGTCATGCGTGCTTTATCCCGGGCGTTCGCCGCCCTCGTGACCGTCGGCCTCGCCGCCACCGGCGTCGCGACCCTCACCTCATCCCCGGCCCTGGCGGAGCCGGGCACCGTCGTCATCAGCCAGGTCTACGGTGGTGGCGGTAGCGCCGGCGCACCACTCACCAACGACTACGTCGAGCTGTTCAACCGCAGCGCCGCGCCCGTGGTCCTGGACGGTTGGTCCGTCCAGTACGCCAGCGCCACCGGCACCGGGAACTTCGGAGCCAACCCGGTCGTCCCCCTGACGGGCACGCTCGCGCCCGGCCAGTACCACCTCCTCCAGCTGGCCGGCGGCACCAACGGTTCACCGCTGCCCGCCTCGGACGGTACCGGGACGATCAACATGAGCGGCTCCGCGGGCAAGGTGGCCCTTGTCCGCTCGGACCAGGGCCTGGCGTGCAACGGCGGCTCGGTCCCGTGCGCCCCGGAGCAGACGGCACTGATCGCCGACCTGATCGGCTACGGCACCGCCAACTACTTCGAGGGCACCGTGGCCCCCGGGCTCTCGGCCACCACGGCGGGGCTGCGCAAGGACCACGGCTGCGCCGACACCGACGTCAACGGTGCCGACGTGGAGGCCGCGGCACCCGCGCCGCGCAACCGGGCCACCGACATCGCGCCGTGCGGTGACGTCGAGCCCACCCCGACCCCGACCCCGACCCCGACCCCGACTCCGACTCCGACCCCGACGGTGGAGCCCACGCCGACTCCCACCCCGACGGGGGAGCCGTGTGAGACCCCGGCCACCCACCAGATCGCCCAGGTGCAGGGGAGCGGTGACGTCAGCCCGCTGGCCGGCCAGGTCGTCCGCGTCGAAGGCGTCGTGACCGCCGACTTCCAGGAGTCGAACCAGCTCAGCGGGTTCTTCTTCCAGGACCCGACCCCGGACGCCGACCCGGCCACCTCCGAGGGCCTGTTCGCCTTCGCCCGCAGCTCCTTCAAGGACGTCAAGGTCGGCGACCGGGTCCTGGTCACCGGCAGGGCCGTGGAGTTCAACGGCTGGACCGAGCTGTCACCGGTCACCGCGGTGGACATCTGCGGCACGGGCCGCATCGCACCCGCCAAGCAGAGCCTGCCCCGTGCCGAGGGCAAGACCTTCGAGTCCGTCGAGAACATGCTCGTCACCTTCCCCGAGCCCCTCTCCCTCAGTGACCACTACAACCTGGGCAGGTACGGAGAGATCACCGTCTCCTCCGAGGGGCGCATCTTCCAGCCGACCGACCGGCCGGACGTGACCACGGACAAGAACGCGCGGCGCAGCCTGCTGGTGGACGACGCCTCCACGGCGGAGAACCCGGAGACGATTCCCTACGTCGACCGGCGCCTCCGCCTGGGTGACACCGCCTTCGGCGTCACCGGCGTCATGGGGTACGGCTTCGGCAAGTACCGCCTCCAGCCGACCAAACCGCTCAACTTCCTGCCGCTCAACCCGCGCCTGCCCGCCCCGTTCCCGGTCATCGGCAACGTCAAGGTGGCCAGCTTCAACGCGCTCAACTGGTTCACCACCCTCCGCTCGCGCGGCGCGAGCAGTCCGGAGGAGCAGCAGCGCCAGCTCACCAAGCTGGTCGCCGCCCTCAAGGGGGTCAACGCGGACGTCGTCGGCTTCATGGAGATCCAGAACAACGGCCAGACCGCGATTCAGGCCCTGGTCGACGCGCTCAACGCCGAGGTCGGCGCGGGTACCTACGCGGCGCTCAGCCACCCCTACCCGGGCACCGACGTGATCCAGGTCGCGATGATCTACAAGCCGGCCAAGGTCCAGCTGGTGGGCGCGGCGCAGTCCTCCACCGACCCGGTCTTCCGGCGGCCCCCGCTGATCCAGACCTTCCGCCGGGTCCAGGGCGGTAAGTCCTTCACCGTGCTGGTCAACCACTACAAGTCCAAGGGCTGTGACGAAGAGGCGGTGGGGCCCGACGCCGACCAGGGCGACGGGCAGAGCTGCTACAACGACGAGCGGGTACGCCAGGCACGGGCCACGCTGGGGCTGATCAAGGACCTGAACCTGACCAACCCGATGGTGCTCGGCGACCTCAACGCCTACGGCGAGGAGGACCCGATGGACGTCCTGGAGGCCGGTGGCCTCAGCAGCACGACCAAGAGGTTCGTCCCCGAGCCGCTGCGCTACAGCTACCTGTACGAAGGCCAGCTCGGTGAGCTGGACCACGCCCTGGTCGGAAAGGACCTGCTCAAGCGGGTGACCAGCGCGACGATCTGGCACATCAACTCCGATGAGAGCCGGATCTACGACTACAACCTCGAGTACAACCCGCCGGGCCTGTACAGGCCCGACGCCTTCCGCGCCTCCGACCACGACCCCGTGATCGTCGGCCTCACCCTGTAGACCGGAGGGAACCGGCGGATGGTGGCCCGGTGCCGATCGGCACCGGGCCATTCGTCCGTTCTCACCCCCGAGAGGTCGGCGAGCCGGACAGCTCCGCGGCGACCATCGTGTTCCCGTACAGCTCGGCGAAGCGCGGGGAGCGGCTGTCGGTGAGCACCTGGGGCGGCGACCTCCCGGCTCACCCGGTTCGAGAGGGGGGCAGGCCGCGGGGATGGAATGCGCGTGGACGGGAAGTGGTTATGCCAGCCACACAGACGTGAACGACAGAAGGAGCCACCGGTGGCCACCATCGAGGTAACCGAGAAGAACTTCAACGACATCGCCGATGAGGGGATCGTCCTGCTGGACTTCTGGGCGGCCTGGTGCGGACCGTGCCGCACCTTCGGGCCGATTTTCGAGAAGTCCTCCGCGAAGCACACGGACATCAAGTTCGGCAAGATCGACACCGAGGCCGAGCAGGCCCTCGCTCAGGGATTCGAGATCACGTCGATCCCGACGATCATGGCCATCCGGGATGGCATCGTCGTCTTCGCCCAGCCGGGCGCGCTGCCCGAGCCCGCTCTCGAGGACCTCATCGGCCAGGTCCGCGCACTCGACATGGACGCGATCCGCGCCGAGCTCGCCAACGAACTCGGCGTCCAGAAAGGCTGACACGACACGGGACAGCCCCGCGCCCGTCCGGCGGCGCGGGACTCGCCTCTGCTCGAAGACCGCCTCCGCGGGCCGGGAACGGCCTCGCGGTTTCTCGATCGTTCGGGTGGCCTCGACCTCCGCGCGGCCCGGGACCCCGTAAGAAGGCCGGGACCGCGCGGGGGCGGGGGTCAGACCGAGCGGTAGAGCTCGGCCACCCGGAAGGCCAGGTCGAGTGACTGGCCGCGGTTGAGGCGCGGGTCACAGGCCGTCTCGTAGCGCCGGGCCAGGTCGTCCTCGACGATCTCGGCACCGCCGCCCACGCACTCGGTGACGTCGTCGCCGGTGAACTCGATGTGGACGCCGCCCGGGTGGGTGCCGAGCGCGCGGTGCACCTCGAAGAAGCCCGCCACCTCGTTCAGGACGTCGTCCAGGCGGCGGGTCTTGTGGCCGCTGGGCGCCTCGAAGGTGTTGCCGTGCATGGGGTCGCAGATCCACGCCACCTGGGCGCCGCTCGCGGTCACCTTCTCCACCAGCTCGGGAAGGTGGTCACGGATCTTCGACGCGCCCATCCGGGTGATGAAGGTCAGACGCCCCGCCTCGTTGTCGGGGTTGAGCTTCTCGATCAGCGCGAGGGCGTCCTCGGCGCTGGTCGTCGGGCCGAGCTTGACGCCGATGGGGTTGCGGATGCTGGCGAAGAACTCGACGTGCGCGCCGTCGAGCTGGCGGGTACGCTCGCCGATCCAGACCATGTGCGCCGAGACGTCGTACGGCCGGCCGGTCCGCGAGTCGATCCGGGTGAGCGCCTGGTCGTAGTCGAGGATCAGCGCCTCGTGCGAGGAGTAGAACTCCACGGTGTGGAACTCCTCGGGCTCCGCCCCGCAGGCGCGCATGAAGGCCAGCGCCTGGTCGATCTCGCGGGCGAGCTGCTCGTAGCGCTTGCCGGCCGGGGACTCGCCCACGAAGTCCTGGTTCCAGGCGTGCACCTGGCGCAGGTCGGCGTAGCCGCCCTTGGTGAAGGCGCGGACCAGGTTGAGCGTCACCGCGGAGGAGTGGTAGGCGCGCAACAGCCGCCCCGGGTCGGGGATGCGGGAGTCGGCGGTGAAGTCGAAGCCGTTGACCATGTCGCCCCGGTAGGCGGGCAGCTCGACGCCGTCACGGATCTCGGTGTTCTTCGAGCGGGGCTTGGCGAACTGCCCGGCCATGCGGCCGATCTTCACCACGGGGACCTTGGCCGCGTAGGTGAGCACGATCGCCATCTGGAGCAGTGTCTTGAGCTTGTTGCGCACGTCGTCGGCGGTGGCGCCGGCGAAGGTCTCGGCGCAGTCTCCGCCCTGCAGGACGAAGGCCTCGCCCCGTGTCACCGCCGCCAGGTCCGCCTTGAGGTTGTCGCACTCGCCCGCGAAGACGAGGGGCGGGAGTCCCTTCAGCTCGGTGACGACCTTGTCCAGCTCGCCACGGTCAGGCCACACGGGCTGCTGCGCCGCAGGCAGCTGCCGCCAGGAATCGAGGTTGATGCTCACGACATACCAGGCTATTGCAACCGGCTGTGCGAACGGACCCGATTGTCCACATGGTGAGAAGGTCTTTATGCCTGGTGAGACCCGGCGGGATCGGCGACGTGCTCGGGCAGGACGCCCAGGCCGATGAAGCGTCTGGCCAGCGGGCCCAGCACCGGAAGACGGGAGACGTCGCGCGGTAGCCGCACCGGGCGGGTGCGCTCGGTCAGTGCCGGCCGGATCAGCCTGTTCTGGACGACACGCTGGGCGAACTGGGTGATCACGGTGGGCGGGGTGCGCCGCCGCTGGACCCTCGCGAGCAGCGACTCGGGGATCTCGGCCCCGGCGGCGAGCGGTCCGGCCAGCAGGTTCGCGGCGGCGACCGCGTCCTGCACGGCCAGGTTGATGCCGACGCCGAAGACCGGCGACATGGCGTGCGCGGCGTCGCCGATGACCAGCAGTCCCGGCCGGTGCCAGCGGCGCAGCCGGTTGAGCGCGACCGACAGCACACTGACGTCCTCGAAGCCGGACAGCAGTCCGACCCGGTCCGCCAGGAAGGGCAGGAGCCTGGCGACCTGCTCGCGCAGCGTCGCCATCCCCGCCGAGCGCAGTGCCTCGAAGCCGTTCTTGGGGATCACGTAGGCGAGCTGCCAGTAGGTCTCGCGGTTGATCGACACCATCAGGTGACCCGCCGACATTCGCAGGAACGTCGCCTCGGAGTCGGTGGGCTCGCGCGGCAGCCGGAACCAGACCACGTCCATCGGGGCACCGTGCTCCACGGGGACCAGCCCGGCGGCCTCACGCACGTCGGAGCGGCGGCCGTCGGCGGCCACGGTGAGCGTCGCGCGCAGCTCGTGCTCGCCGGAGGCGTCCCGGTAGCGCACCCCGCGCACCGTGTCGCCTTCGCGGATCACTCCGTGCACCTCGGACTCCATGAGGAGGTGGAAGTTCGGATACCTGGCGGCGGCACCGGTCAGCAGGTCGAGGAACTCCCACTGTGGCACGAAGGCGATGTACTGATATTTGCCTTTAAGTCCTGACAGGTCAGCGATCGGCACCGTGGTGTCGTCGGTCTGGATCTCCAGCCCGTACGCCTTGCGGTGGGGGAGCCGGTGGAATTCCTCGGCCAGGCCGAGCTCGTCGAGGATCTGCAGGGTGGACGGATGGATGGTGTCGCCCCTGAAGTCGCGCAGGAAGTCGCCGTGCTTCTCCAGGAGCGTCACCTCGACGCCGGCCCTGGCCAGCAGTAGCGCGAGCATCGCCCCGGCGGGACCGCCACCGGCGATCACACATGTGTTCCGAGCCATAATTCATCACCCCATGAAATTCTGGCACGGGATGCCGCCGAAGAGAACAGCGGGCGTGGTCTTTTCCTCGTGGGCACGCGGCCGGTCCGGCTGGGCCAAAGTTGGCATATGACCATTTATCAGACCGAACGCCTCGTCGTTCGCGAGTGGACCCACGACCGGGCCGACATCGACCGGATCACCGACATCTACACCCGTGACGAGGTCACCCGCTGGCTGCCGCCCCGAGACTTCGAGGCGACGGCGACGGTGGATCGCTGGCACGCCCTGAACCGGCGGGACCACGGGTTCGGGGTCTGGGCCGTCGAGGTCCGGCGGAGCGGGGTCGCGGTCGGAACCGTTCTGTTCCAGCCGATCGTCGGCGGGGACGGTGAGATCGAGGTGGGCTGGCACCTCCATCCCGACTC
This sequence comes from Streptosporangium amethystogenes subsp. fukuiense, assembly GCF_042665875.1. Taxonomy (NCBI): domain Bacteria; kingdom Bacillati; phylum Actinomycetota; class Actinomycetes; order Streptosporangiales; family Streptosporangiaceae; genus Streptosporangium; species Streptosporangium amethystogenes. The sequence goes on from NZ_JBHTEE010000001.1 coordinate 1,184,714, forward strand.
GTGGGGGAACGGCTACGCGACCGAGGCCGCCAGGGGTGCGGTGGAACGCGGCTTCGCCTCCGGAATCAAGGAGGTGCACGCCCTCGTCATGCCGGGCAACGACGCCTCCATGGCCGTCTGCCGCAGGCTCGGCATGACCACGGTCGGCCGGACCGGCCGCTTCTACGGCGTCGAACTGGAGATGTTCCGCCTCGGCGCGCCGGCCGGGATCTCCTCCGGTCAGCGAATGCCGACGTAGAACCGTGTCTGGTCGCTGCGGTGCAGCGCGTAGTAGGCCTCGAACCGTGTGCCGTCGGGCATCCAGGCGACCGACTCGATACCGAGCAGCGGCGTCGAGATGGAGACCTCGAGTAGCGCGGCGTCCTCGCGGTTGGGAAAGGCGGCCTCGATCCACCGGTCGGCGGCGGCGGGCTCGATCCCGTAGCGCCGCCGCAGCAGGTCGTACAGTGACTGGTTCTCCAGCACGGCGCGCTCCAGGCCGGGCACCAGACGGGCGGGCAGAGCGGTGTCGACGAGCAGCCAGGGCTGCCCGTCGACGCGCCGGAGCCTGCGCAGCCTGACGACCTGTTCCCCGGGCGGGATCCGCAGCAGGGCGGCCTCCCGCTCGTCGGCCTCGCCGAGCGACTGGCGGATGGTCCGGGTCGTCACGCGGCGGCCGGACTCCCGCAGGTCGTCGGCGGAGCCGGACATCGACCCGATGAAGTTCAGTTCGGTCTTGCGCGGTGAGACGAAGGCGCCCCGTCCCTTGATCTTATAGATCAGGCCCTGCTGCACGAGCTCGCGCAGGGCCTCCCTGACGACGGTTCGGGAGACCCCGAACATGTCGGTGAGCTCGGCCTCCGACGGCAGCGGCCGGTCCGCGGCGAACTCGCCGCTCTCGATGGTCGCCCGCAGTGCGCGCATCAGCTGCATCCACAGCGGCTCCGTTCCGTCGCGGTCGAGGCGCGGATACGTCATCGTCACGGAAACCTCCTCGGGGGGCGTCCAGGAAAGCATTTCATATGGGCAGACCTGTCATGACAGGGTGGTGATCCTGTCATGACAGGAATCCGGCGGCGCCGCGCAGATTCCCGTCTATCTATCTACTGAGCAGGAACGAAAGAGGCCCTTGACATCCACGTAACGTGGATTTAGCGTACCTGTCACTACAGGTCTGTAATGACTACGCCGCTACGCCCCCTATTGAGCGATGAGTTCACGGCCTCGACTCGCACCGCCTCGGCGGACCTGCCTTCTCTGGAGACCATGATGCGTATCCGTCCCACATCCCGGCACTGGCGTGCGGCCTCGGCGGCGTCACTGACCGCCCTCGCGGTCCTGGCGGCCGGTTGCGGCGCCGACGACTCCGGCACCTCCGGAACCTCCGACACCGCCGCCGCGCAGACCGCCGGCGAGAAGCCCTTCATCGCTCTGAGCAACGGCTTCATCGGCAACGGCTGGCGCCAGACGATGATCGCCAAGTTCGAGGAGGCGGCGGGCAAGGCCCAGGCCGACGGCCTGATCAGCAAGTACAAGGTCGTCAACGCGCCGGGAGAGAACTCCGCGACCGAGCAGGTAGCCCAGATCAAGAGCCTCCTGCTGCAGAAGCCGGACGCCCTGCTCATCGACCCGGCCTCGCCCACCGCGCTCAAGCCGGTCATCCAGCAGGCGTGCTCCGCGGGCGTCACCGTCGTGGTCTTCGACTCCGCCATCGATTCCGAGTGCGCCTACGTGCTGCAGAACAGCTTCGTCGACTGGGCCACCTACGCGGCCAAGCCGCTGCTCGAGGGCATCGGGGGCAAGGGCAACGTCATCGTCAGCCGGGGTGTCGTCGGCTCGCAGCCCGAGGCCGAGATGCTGGAGACCACCAAGAAGATCCTCGGCGAGTACCCCGGCGTGAAGACCGTCGCGACGGTGAACGGGATGTGTGACGGCGCCACCGCGCAGAAGGCCGTGCTGGGTGTGCTGTCGAGCGTGCCGAAGGTCGACGGCGTCGTTGGCTGCGGCGACGGCTACGGCGTCGCCCAGGCCTTCACCACGGCGGGCAAGCCGGTTCCCGCGGTGACGTTCGAGACCAACGGCCGCGCGCTGAACTACTGGAAGGACAACAAGATCGACAACGGTTCGGTGGCGGTCATGTCCGACCCGGGCCAGTCGGTCGCCGCGCTGTGGCAGGCGCTCGACCTGCTGGAGAAGCGGGACATCCCCAAGCAGATGACCTTCCCGATCGTCCTGGTCGAGCAGAAGGACCGTGACACCTGGGCGAGCATCCTCAAGCCCGACGAGTACGCCGCCTGGCCCTGGACGCGCGAGCTCTTCCGCGAGCAGGTCAAGGCCGTGCAGACCGGCGGAGCGCCGGTGCAGCCGCCGATCCCGACGGCCGCCGGATAGGCGGGGAAGGCACAGGGGAGGCTGCCTCATGCACGTCGACAACTTCGCCGCGAAGCCGCACGCGGCCTCGCGGAAGGAAGGCGGGAGACCGTCCGGGCAGCGGCCCGTCGTGATCGCGAGGGGCGTGACCAAGACGTACGGGCGCACCCGGGCTCTCACCGGTGTCGACCTTGAGGTCCGGGCCGGCGAGGTGCTCGGCCTCGTCGGCCACAACGGAGCCGGCAAGAGCACGCTGATGCGGGTCCTCGCCGGGCTGGAGGCCTGCGACGAGGGCACGGTCACGGTGTGCGGGCGCGACGCCTCCTCGGGCGAGGCCGGGCCGCGGGCCGGGGACTTCCGCGGCGTGCGGATGGCCTACCAGGAGACGTCGCTCTGCCCCGATCTCACGATCGCGGAGAACATCTGGGTCTCCTCACGGCACTGCCTTCCCCGGATGGGCTGGCGGCGGGCGGCCGGTAACGGCGCCCGGCGCAGGCTCGACGAGATGTTCCCCGGCCACGGGGTGACACCGGGCGACCGGGTCGAGGACCTGTCACTGGCCCAGCGCCAGATGGTCGAGATCGTCCGGGCCAGCCTGGTCGACCGGCTCGACCTGCTGATCCTCGACGAGCCCACCGAGTCCCTCGGCCCGGACGCCGCGCGCTCGCTGTACGACTACGTCCGAACCCTCACCGCGGACGGTGTCGCCGTGCTGCTCATCTCGCACCGCATCCGGGAGGTCCTCTCGGTGGCCGACCGCGTCGCCGTGCTGCGCGACGGGGCGGTCATCGCCGAACGGCCCGCGAGCGGACTCGGCGAGCACGACGTACTGGCCCTGATGGGGGCCGAGGTCGCCGCCAAGACCGAAAACGAGCGGGTCACGGCCGAGGGCGCCGCCGGGGACCGGCCGGTGCTGGCCGAGATGCGCGGCACCACCGCTCCCGGACTGCGCGACGTCTCCCTGCAGGTCGGCGTGGGCGAGGTGGTGGGCCTGGCCGGGCTGGCCGGTCAGGGCCAGCAGGAGGTGCTCGAACGCCTGTGGCGCCCGGTACGGCGCGACACGAAAGTGCGCGGCACCCGGGCCTACGTGCCGGGTGACCGGCAGCGCTCGGGGGTCCTGCCGCTGTGGAGCGTGGCGGAGAACCTCGTGGTGAGCGCGATGCGCGGTATCGCGCGCCGTGGCCTGCGCCGCCCCGCCGAGGAGCGCGCGGTCGTGCGCGACTGGGTCGAGCGCCTCGCGATCCGGGGCGGCCCGGACGCGGCGATGACCGACCTCAGCGGCGGCAACCAGCAGAAGGTGATCGTCGCGCGGGCCTTCGCCTCGGCGGCCGACCTCGTCCTGCTCGACGACCCCTTCAGGGGGGTCGACGTGCACACCAAGACCGATCTCTACGGCCTCATCCGCCAGGAGGCGGCCCAGGGCCGGAGCGTTGTCTGGTACTCGAGCGAGAACGCGGAGATGGCCCACTGCGACCGGGTCTACGTCTTCCGGGCCGGCCGGGTGGTCGCGGAACTGACCGGGGCGGAGATCTCCGAGGAACGGATCATCGCCGTCTCGTTCGCCGAGTCCGATGGAGCGCAGAACCATGAGTGAGACCCTCGTGCCGGCCCTGCTGCCGAGCCGGGCGCGGATGCGCCGGACGGCCCCGGCCGTGGTCAGCGCCGTCGCCATGATCGCGATGATCGCCGTCTGCGCGTCGCTGCAGCCGGACGTGCTGAGCGTGTCCGGGCTGTCGCTGGTCCTCTCGGCGACCGTGCCGCTGGTCATCGCGGCCCAGGCCCAGATGACGCTGATGGCGGTCGGTGACATCGACCTCGGCATCGGCAACTTCGTCGGCCTGATCACTGTGATCACGGCGACCAAGCTGGTGACCGACCCGCTCGTCGGGGGCTTGATCCTGCTCGGGCTCGTCGCCTCCTACGCGGTGCTCGGCGTTCTCATCCACCTGCGCAAGGTGCCGTCGCTGATCGCCACCCTCGGCGCGTCGTTCGTCTGGCTGGGGCTGGGCATGTTCGTCCTGCCGACACCCGGCGGAACGACCCCGGAGTGGCTGGCGGCCTTCGGCATGTGGCAGCCCGCCGGGTTCCCGGCGCCGCTGCTGCCGATCCTCCTCGTCGCCGCGCTGGTCTACCTGCTCAGCGCGCGCAGCACCCTCGGGGTCCGGATGCGCGCCCTGGGCAGCAACCCGGTGGCCCTGGAGCGGGCGGGCCTGCGCCCGCTGGCGTCGCGGGCCATCGCCTACACCGCCGCGGGCGCGCTCGGCGTGCTGTCCGGTCTCGTGCTGGCCTCCCAGACCGGGGGCGGCGACGTGTCGTCGGCCTCCAGTTACACCCTCATGACGGTGGCGGCGGTGATCCTCGGCGGCGGCTCCTTCTACGGCGGCAGCGCGGTGCCGTGGGGAGTGGTGATCGGCGGCGTGACCCTAGGCCTGGTCAGCGTGGTCCTCAGCCTGCTCGATGTGCCGACCAACATGCAGTCGGCGGTTCAAGGCGTGATCGTCCTGGCCGTGCTCGCCGGACGTGTCCTGGTCGGAAAGGTGCTGCGATGAACATCCGCGCGCTCGTCGCGCGTCCGTGGATCTGGGGGTTCGCCGCCGCGGCGCTCGTCTGGCTGATGATCTTGGCCATCTCCGGGCAGGGGGGCGGCCAGACGGTCTCCCTGGCTCTGTCCCTGGCGCCCTACCTGGTCATCGTGGGACTCGGGCAGATGCTCGTCGTCACCGCCGGCCCCGGCAACATCGACGTCTCCGTGGCGCCGATCATCTCCCTCGCCGGATTCGTCTCGGTGCTGGCGGCCTTCTCCACCGGCTCGGCGACGGTGGGCGTCCTGGCGGGCGTCGGTGCGGGCCTCGTCATCGCGGCGATCAGCACGGTGGCGATCCTCGGCCTGTCCGTTCCGCCGATCATCGCCACGCTGGCCGCCGGGCTCATCGCCTCCTCGGGCACGCTGTCGCTGGCGAACGGTTTCAGCGCGGTGCCCGACCCGGGGCTGCGGAGCCTGCTCAACCTGCGACCGGCGGGCATCCCCGTCCTCGCCGTGGCCATCGTGGTCGTGACCGTCCTGGTCATCGCGCTGCTGCGCGGCACGACCTACGGCCGTTCGCTGATCGCGGTGGGACAGAACCGCCGGGCGGCCGAGCGCGCCGGAATCCCCGTCGCGCGGATCATCGCGGTGACCTACCTGGCCAGCGGTGCCCTGGCCGGCCTGACCGGAGCCCTGCTGGCCGCCTACATCGCACCCTCCGCGGACCTCGGCACGCGCTACCTGCTCGACTCGGTGGCCGTCGTCGTGATCGGCGGAACGCTCATCTCGGGCGGACGGGCCGTGCCCGTCGGCGTCTGGGGAGCCGCACTCTTCTTCATCCTGCTGGACGGCCTGGTCAACCTCGTCGGCTGGAGCAGCGCGGCGCAGAACATCCTCAAGGGCGGTCTGGTGCTGCTGGTCCTCTTCCTCGCCGGTGGCGGTGACCGTGTCGCCGGCGCACCCTCCCGTTTCCGACGACGGCCGCGACCCGCGGCCGTCACCACCACAACCACTGGAGAGAACACCCATGGCTGACACCGACGGTCTGCTCGACGCCCGCGACTTCGGCGGCGCCGCCTCCGGGACCGGCGGCTTCCACGTCAAGGGCGCACAGGCCCAGGACTGGGGCCTGCAGAACCGGCTCGCGCGCATCTTCAAGGCCGACACCGGCCGGACCGTGATGCTCGCGTTCGACCACGGCTACTTCCTCGGCCCGATGGCCGGCCTTGAGCGCATCGACGTCAACATCGCCCCGCTGGTGCCCGACGCCGACGCGATCATGCTGACCCGGGGCGTGCTGCGCACCAGCATCCCGCCGGCCACCGACGCCGGCATCGTGCTGCGCGCCAGCGGCGGCCCGAGCGTGCTGCGCGACCTCTCCGACGAGCACATCGCCCTGGACATGGAGGACGCGGTACGGCTCAACGCCGCGGCCGTGGCCATCCAGGTCTTCGTCGGCAGCGAGAACGAGTCGCGGTCGATCGCCAACCTCGCCGCGCTGGTGGACGCCGGCCAGCGGCACGGTGTCGCCGTGCTCGGCGTCACCGCCGTCGGCAAGGACATGGTCCGCGACGCCCGCTACTTCCGGCTGGCCACCCGGATCAGCGCGGAGATGGGCGCGCACATCGTCAAGACGTACTACGTCGAGGAGGGCTTCGAGACCGTCACCGCGAGCTGCCCGGTGCCGATCATCGTCGCGGGTGGCAAGAAGCTGCCCGAGCTCGACGCCCTGACGATGGCCTACCGGTCGATCCAGGAGGGTGCCGCCGGTGTCGACATGGGCCGCAACATCTTCCAGAGCGAGAACCCGGCCGGCATGCTCGCGGCGATCCGCGCCGTCGTGCACGACGAGGTGAAGCCCGAAGAGGCCTACCAGCTCTTCAAGGACCACTCGGCTGCCGGCACCGCGTCCTGACCCTCTCTGGGGCTCGGGCCCCGGCGTGAGACCGCCGGGGCCCGGTCCCGTCATCTCCCGGGAGCTCCCATGTCGCAACAACCAGCCGGATCTGACGACGTCGTAGACCTCGCCGTCATCGGAGCCGGTATCAACGGGCTCGCCATAGCCCGTGACGCCGCCACCCGTGGCCTGCATGTCGTCGTCGTCGACCGCGCCGACGTGGGCTCGGGAACGTCAAGCACGTCCAGCCGGCTGATTCACGGCGGGCTGAAGTACCTCGAACGCTACGACTTCAACCTCGTGCGGGAGTCGATCCGCGAGCGGCACCTGCTGTTCCGCAACGCCCCGCACCTCGTTCGCGACTACCCCATGCTGATCCCCTCCTACGCGGGTGACAGCAGGCCCGGCCCGCTGATCCGGCTCGGGCTGGCCGCGTTCGACGTCCTGTCGGCGGGGCGCAGGAAAGGCCGCAGCCGCAGCGTGCCCCTCCGCACGGTGGCCCGCAGGTGGCCCACGCTGTCGAGGCGTGGCCTGCGCGGGGCCTCGCTGTTCCGCGACGCGCAGGTGCCGTGGGCCGAGCGGCTCTGCGTCGAGTTGCTCCTCGACGCCCGACGGCTCGGCGCGCGGGTGCTCACCCACACCACGGTCACCGGGCTGGTCGTGGAGAACGACCGGGTCGTCGGGATACGGGCCGAGGACAACACCTCCGGCGCGCGAACCGAGATCCGGGCCGCGATCACGGTGAACGCGGCCGGTCCGTGGATCGACAGGATCCTCGACGGGCAGGTGGCCAGCCGGCGCCTCAACGGCGGTACCAAGGGCAGCCACATCATCGTCGACGCCTTCCCCGGCGCACCCGACACCTGCATCTTCTTCGAGGCGGCCGCCGACCATCGGCCGATCTTCGTCCTCCCCTGGGAGGGCCGCTACATGCTGGGCAGCACGGACCTGACCTACGAGGACGATCTCGACGAGGTCGTCACCAGCGACGAGGAGATCGACTACCTGCTCGCCGAGACCAACCGGATCTTCCCGAGCGCCGGCCTCACCCCCGGCGACGTGCTCTACAGCGTGGCCGGCGTCCGGCCCCTGCCGTACACCGCCGGGGTCTCCGACAACGCCAAGATCAGTCGTGGGCACACGGTGCACAGCCACGCCCCGGCCCACCCGGGGCTGTTCACGGTCATCGGCGGCAAGCTGACCACCCACCGCGCCCTCGCCGAGGACGTCACCGACGCGGTGCTGCGCGTGCTCGGCCGCACGCGCCGGCGCTGCCTCACCCGCTCCCGGGCCTTCCCCGGAGCCGACACCGCCGACTGGCCGACCTTCAGCGCGGACTTCATGCGCTCCTCGCCGCTCACCCCGGCGCAGTCGCGCCGGCTGCTCGACGTCTACGGCGTACGGGCCCGCAGGGTGCTCGAACTCGCTGAGACGGACGACACACTCGCCGAGGTCGTCGACGAGGAGACCGGCGCGCTCGCCGCCGAGGTGGTCCTGGCGGTGCGCGAGGAGGGCGCCGTGACGCTGGGGGACATCCTGCTACGACGTACCCTGATTGGACTCGGTCCCGACATGGGCCTGAAGGCGGCCGCGGCCTGCGCCGACATCGCGGTACGCCACCTCGGCTGGGACGAGGGGCGGGCCCGCGCCGAGGTCGCCGGCTACGAGGCCGAACTGCGGCGCTTCAGGCCCAGGGTCCTGGACACGCCGGTCAGGACGGGAAGCAGCGACAGGAGGACCTCGTGACAGCCCCGGGCACGTGCTACATCGGCGTCGACATCGGCCTGACGGCCTCGAAGGTCGCGGCCTTCGACACCGAGGGGCGGGAACTCGGCGTCGTGCACGCCCGCACCCCCCGCACCAGCGTGACCGCGCACCGCCACGACGTCGACATGCTCGGGCTGGCCGACACGGTCATCTCGCTGCTCGGCGAGCTCACCGGGAAGCTGGCCGCCGACGGATACATCCCGGCGGGCATCGGAGTGGCGGCCCACGGTAACGGACTGTATCCGGTCGACGCCGCGCTGAGGCCGGTCGGCCCGGCCATCGCGTCGTCGGACAGCCGGGCCCAGCGGATCGTGGACGCGATCCCGGAGCGGGAGGCCAAACGGCTGGCCAGGGAGACCGGCTCCATCCCGTGGGCCGCGCAGCCCGCCGTGCTGCTGCGCTGGCTGCACGACGTCGAGCCGGAGAGCTACCGGGCCACCCGGTGGGCACTGTCCTGCAAGGACTGGGTCACCGCGCAGCTCACCGGCGTGCCGAGCGCCGACTACAGCGACGCCAGCGCCTTCGGCATGGTGGCCCTCGACACCCGCGCCTACACCCCGACGGCGCTGGAGCTGGTGGGGCTGCCGGCGAGCGACCTCGACCGGTTCCCCTCGCTGCGCCAGTCCAGTGACGTGGTCGCCGGGCTGAGCGCGGCGGCCGCGGCGCGCACCGGACTCCCCGAGGGACTGCCGGTGATCGCCGGTTGCATGGACTGCGTGGCGGCGACGCTCGGCGCCGGGGGACGCGGCCTCGGGGACGTGACGATCATCGTCGGGACATGGGCCATCAACGGGGCCGTGGTGCCCGCCCGCACCCCGGCCCCCGAGGTCACCTTGAGCGCGCTGATGCCCGACCCGGCCACGATGCTGGCCATGGAGGTCGCGCCGACCTCGGCCGCCAACCTCGAATGGCTGGCGTGCGCGTCGGCGCCGCACGACCAGGTCGGCGGCCTGCTCGCGGTGGACCTTCTCAGGGAGGCGGCCATGGTGCCGCCGGGCGCGGAGGGCCTGCTGTTCCTGCCCTTCGTCAACGGAGCCCCCGAACACCCCGCGGCGTCGGGGACGTTCCTCGGCATCTCCGGCGTGCACCGCCGCGGGCATCTCACCCGCGCGGTCATCGAGGGGGTCGCCCAGTACCACCGGGTCCAGCTCGACCGGGTCCTGGCCAGCGGAGCCGACATCGGGGACCGGCCGTGGCGGCTGGCCGGTGGCGGTGCCCGATCCGAGGTCTGGGCGCAGATCTTCGCCGATGTGCTGGGGCGGCCGGTCCGCCGTCAGCTCACCAGCGAGCTGGGAGCACGCGGCGTCGCGTCGCTGCTGCCCGCCGCGCTCGGCCACGATCTCCAGCCGTGGTCGGTCAGTGACGAGGACGACCTGTGCGTGCTGCCGGGCCCCCGGCGGGAGGCGTACCTGCGGCACTCGCAGGTCTTCGACCGGACGCTGGCCGGCATGTCGTCCGCCTGGTCGGAGGTCGATCGGTACCGTACCGCCGGTCCCGCCGACGCCGGGTAAGGCCGGCCGGTCACGGCCGCCGCGGGGAACCCGCCCGGGGACACGGGCACCGGGCCGTGACCGGGTCAGGGTGAGGCGCGGAGCCGCCGGGACGCGGGCGGGGCGGTGGAATCCCACGGCCCCGCCCGCGTCGTCGTGCTACCGGCCGAGGCCCGACTCCGACTCCGTCCCGCCCGGCTCGCCGAAGGAGGCCGCCTCAGGCGGAGGACCGCTCGACCAGGTGGGTGTCGAGTATCACCACCGGCTGCTCCAGGTGCTCGCCGTTGATGCGGGAGACGAGGAGGTGGGCCATCTGCCGGCCCATCGACTCGGTGGGCTGGTGCACGCTGGTCAGGGCGGGGGAGGAGTGCGCCCCGGCGGGCGAGTCGTCGAAGCCGATCACCGCGACGTCGCCGGGAATGCTCTTGCCCTCCTCGCGCAGCACCCGCATCGCGCCCAGCGCCATCGGGTCCGAGGCGGTGAAGACGGCGTCCAGGTCGGGGTTCTCGGCGAGCAGCTTGCGCATTTCGGCCATGCCGCTCTCCTCACTGAAGTCGCCGTACGCCACGATCTCGCTCAGGCCGGTCGCGAGCAGCGCGTCGCGGTAGCCCGCGAGCCGGTCCACGCCCACGCCCATGTCCTGCGTTCCCGCGATGGTGGCGATCCGGCGGCGACCCCTGCCCAGCAGGTACTTGACCGCCTGTCTGGCTCCGGCCCGGTTGTCCACGTCGACGTAGCTGTAGGGGGTGAGGCCGACAGGGCGGCCTCCGATGACCGTCGGCACGCCCATCGCCTCCAGCCTTCCCGGCAGCGGGTCGGCGCCGTGCAGGGAGATCAGCAGCACCCCGTCGACGTGCTGTCCGGTCAGATAGTGCTCCAGCCGCTCGTGCTCCTGCTTCGACTGGGCCATCGCGAGGATCAGTTGCAGCCCGGTCTCGGACAGTGCGGAACCGATGCCGCGGATGGTTCCCGCGAAGTACGGCTCGTCGAAGACCCGCAGCTCGGACTCCGAGACGACCAGCGCCACGGTGTCCGTACGCCGGGTGACCAGCGCGCGCGCAGCCCGGTTGGGCACGTAGCCCAGTTCCTGGATCGCCTGCAGCACGGCGTCACGGGCCTTCTCGCTCACCTTCGGTGAACCGTTGATGACCCGTGACACCGTTCCTCGGCCGACTCCGGCCAGGGCCGCGACCGCCTCAAGCGTCGGACGACGGTCGCCGTTCATGTGTTTCAGCCCCCCGTGGTGAATTCGCCGGCCTCTATTCTGTCGGACCGTTCAGGCCTCCGCGCCTGATGGTCCCGGCATACCAGAGAGCGCTCTCTTTGGGAACTCTAGTTTGCGTCTCATAGTCGACATGCACCAGTCCGAACCGCTTTCCGTACCCCCACGCCCACTCGAAGTTGTCCATCAGGGACCAGGCGAAGTAGCCCTCCAGCGGGATCCCCGCCTCGATCGCGGCGTGGCAGGTGCGCAGGTGGGCGTCGATGTAGTCCACCCGGTCGCGGTCGTGGACGACGCCGTCGGGTCCGACGATGTCGTCGAAGGCCGCGCCGTTCTCCGAGATGACCAGTGGGACACGCGGGTACTCGGCGGCCAGCCGCTGCAGGATCTCCAGCAGCCCCGAGTCGTCGATCTCCCAGCCCATGGCCGTCACGGGACGTCCGCCCTCGACGAACGAGACGTGCTCGCTGCCGACCCAGGGGGACCCGGTGTCGGTGGGCGCCGCCGCGGCCGACGCCGCGCCGCCGGGGGTACCGGAGACGGTGAAGCGGCTGTAGTAGTTGATCAGCAGCTTGTCCAGCGGCGTCGAGATGATCTCCATGTCCCCGTCCTGGACGAGCCCGGCCGGTCGGCCGAGGTCCTCCAGCACGTCGGCCGGGTACTCGCCCTTGAGCAGGGCGTCCAGGAAGAAGCGGTTCTGCAGCCCGTCGATGCGGCGGGCGGCGTCCTGGTCGGCCTCGGAGGCGGTCTGCGGCGTGATCGCGTACAGGTTGACGCAGCCGCCGATGACGGTCTCCGGGCGCTGGGCCCGCATGGCCTGCGCGGCCAGGCCGTGCGCGAGCAGCAGGTGGTGGGCGGCGTACACCGCCTTGTCGGGCTCGCGCCGCCCGGGGGCGTGCTCACCCGAGGCGTACCCGAGGAACGCCGAGCACCAGGGCTCGTTGACGGTGCTCCAGTTGCGGACCCGGTCGCCCAGCGCGTCGTGCACGGCCGCCGCGTAGTCGGCGAAGCGCTTCGACGTCTCCCGTGACGGCCAGCCGCCCGCGTCTTCCAGGGGCTGGGGCAGGTCCCAGTGATAGAGCGTCACCCACGGGTCGACGCCCCGGGAGAGGAGCTCGTCGACCAGGCGGCTGTAGAAGTCGACGCCCCTGAGGTTGACGGGGCCGTGCCCCTCGGGCTGGATCCGGGGCCAGGAGATGGAGAACCGGTACGCGCCGAGGCCGAGTTCGGCCATCAGCCGCACGTCGTCCCGGTAGCGGTTGTAGTGGTCGATGGCGACGTCGGCGTGCTCGCCGTTCACCACCCGGCCCGGCTGCTTGACAAAGGTGTCCCAGATGGAGATGCCGCGGCCATCCTCCGAGACGGCGCCTTCGATCTGGTAGGCGGAGGTGGCCGCGCCCCAGACGAAACCTGTCGGGAACACCAGATCCGAGGTCTGAATCTGCGTCTCTTGCGTGGTCACGCTTTAACCGCACCTTCCATGAGTCCGCCGACGATCTGACGGCCGAACGCGATGAAAACGATGAACAGGGGGAGGACCGATGCCGCGGTGCCGGTGAACAGCATCACGTAGTCGGTGCCGTGGGCCTGGTTGAGCGCCGCGATCGACGTCTGGACTACCGGGTTGTCCGGGTTCAGCACGATCAACGGCCACATGAACTCGTTCCAGGTCTGCATGAAGACCAGCAGTGCCAGCACGGCCATTCCCGGTCGTAGCGCCGGCAGGATGACGTTCGCGTAGATGCGCATGGTGGAGGCGCCGTCGACGCGGGCCGCCTCGACCAGTTCGTCCGGCACCGCCTGGGTGGCGTACTGGGTCATCATGAAGACCCCGAAGCCGTTGACCAGGAAGGGCAGGATCACCGCCTTCAGCTGGCCGGTCCAGCCGAGCGTGACCATGAGCTCGTACAGCGGCACGACGCCCATCTGCTGGAGCGGGACCATCATCGTCACCAGGATCAGGCCCAGCAGGATCTTGGCGCCCCGGAAGCGCAGCTTGGCGAAGGCGAAGCCGGCCAGGGTGGAGATGAGCACCACGGAGAGGGTCACGGTGACCGAGACGATGGCCGAGTTCACCAGGCCGGTCATGAAGTAGGCGTCCTCGGTGGACAGGAGCCGCGAGACGTTCTCGCCGAGGTGGCCGCCGGGGAGCAGCGGCGGCGGTACGTCGATGGCCTCCTCGTTGGTCCGGGTGGCCATGATGAACATGTAGTAGATGGGGAACGCCGACAGCACGAGCGCGAAGGCCAGGACGACCTTCGTCAGCGGGCCGGCGTCCCAGATGCGGTTGCGCGCGGCCGGCTGGCCGGAAGACCGTCGTGAATGCGCCGGGGGCCGCCTGGACTGGATGGCCGTCACTTGGAACCCCCGATACGGCGGGTGAAGGAGTAGTTGATGAGCGTCCCGACCAGGATCAGTGCGAACAGCATCCACGCGGCGGCCGAGGCGTAGCCGAAGTCGAAGTCGCGGAACGCCTCCTTGACGATGAACATGGCCACGGTCTGGTACTGGCCGGTGGCGCCGCCGCTCATCGTCGGGTTGCCGTCGAACATGACCGGCTCGGTGAACAGCGTCAGGCCGCCGATGGTGGAGATGAACACGATGAAGATGAGCGTCGGGCGCAGCATCGGGATGGTGATCTGCCAGAACTGCCGCCTGGCCGTGGCGCCGTCGATGGAGGCGGCCTCGTAGAGATCCTTGGGGATGGTCTGCATGGCGGCCAGCAGGATGATCGCGTTGTAGCCGGTCCAGCGCCAGTCGATCATGGTGGAGATCGCGATCCACGCGGACCACTTCTCGTTCTGCCAGTTGATCGCGTCGGTTCCGAAGAGGCCCAGGAACCAGTTGATCATGCCGTAGTCACGCCCGTACAGCTGGGTGAAGACGACGGCGACGGCGACGACGGAGGTGATCAGCGGCAGCAGCACGCCGAGGCGGAAGAAGAGCCGTCCCCGGATGCGCTTGTTGAGCGCGTTGGCCAGCACGAGGGCGAGGACGAGCTGCGGGATCGTCGACATGACGAACATGCCGAGAGTGTTGATCACCGCGTTCCAGAAGGCCTCGTCGGTGATCAGCTCGATGTAGTTCTCGAGGCCGACGAAGGACTTGTCCCCGGCGAGCTCCCAGTCGTGCAGCGAGACCCAGAGGGTGTAGCCGAGCGGGAAGACGCCGAAGATCGCGAAGAGGAGGAAGTACGGGGAGACGAGGAAGTAGGGGGTCGCCCGGAGGTCGAACCGGGCCCATCCACCGCCTCGCTGCGGTCCGCGCGCCCCCGCCGACCGGCGGGGGCCGGGCTGTGGAGGGGCGGCCGGGGAGTCGACGTGCAGTGTCATCAACGGAGCCTTTCAGCGGGGGCAGGCGACCGGCCCGGCGGCGGGATCACCGCCGCCGGGCCGGTGCGGGTCGGTACGGGGATCAGCCCGCTGCCTTGACGCCGGCCTCGACGAACTTGGTCCAGGCCTGGTCATAGGGGACCGAACCCTGGTCCATGCCCTCGAGGACCTTCTCCACCGCGGTCTTGACCTGGGCGTGCTTCTCGCCAAGGAAGACGGGAAGCAGGTCCTTGACCGACGCGCCGAAGATCTGGCCGGTCGGCGCGTCGTTGAAGAACGGGTTCTTCAGGTCGGCGACCGCCGGGTCCTGCTGCGCCGGGATGGAGCTCGGGAAGGCCGCCGCCTCCTGGAAGGCCATGACGTGGCCCTCCTTGCCGGTGAGGTAGTTCAGGACCTCGGCGGCCTCCTTGGGGTGCTTGCTCTGCTTGGGAACCGCGAGGTAGGAACCGCCCCAGTTGCCCGCACCGCCGGGCACGGACGCGACGTCCCACTTGCCCTTGTTGTCGTCACCGGCCGCACCGGAGACCACACCGAGCATCCAGGCCGGGCAGCCCATGGTCGCGAAGCCGCCCTTCTTGATCGCGGCGTTCCACGGCGGGGTGAAGGAGGCGAGCTTGGCGGTCAGGCCCGCCTCGCTGAAGTCCTTCACCGTGTCGAAGGAGGTCTTGATGGCGGGGTTGCTCTCAAGGACGAGCTGGTTGCTCTTGTCGAAGTAGGCGATGTTGCCGTTCTTCGGCGCCTCCTGCGACAGGATCACGTTGTAGAGCGTGTTCGGGCCGTCGAGGAACTTGGGGTCGCTCTTGCCGGGGTTGGCGGCCTTGAACTTCTCGCCGATCGCCTTGAAGGCGTTCCAGTCCGGCCAGAGCTTGCCGACCTCGTCGCGCTCGGTGGGCAGGCCCGCCTTCTCGAACAGGTCCTTGCGGTAGCACATGGTCATGCCGCCGATGTCGGTGCCGAGAGCGAAGAGCTTGTTGTCGGCGTTGATGCCGTTGTCCCACTTGGCCGCGGGGAAGTCGGCCTTGCGGCTCTCCAGCCCGTACTCGGCCAGGTCGGTGAAGAACTGCGGGCGGGCCTTCATGAGGCCCATCGCGCCCTCGTCCAGGGCGATGATGTCGGCCGCGCCGCTGCCGGCCTGCAGGCGCTGGAGCAGTTGCGGGAGGTAGACGTCCTCGAACCGGTCGGTCAGGTTCTGGTACTTGACCTGGATGTTCGGGTGTGCCGCGTTCCAGGTCTCCACGGCCTTGTCGTAGCCGAAGTTCTCGCCGCCGCCGAAGGTGTGCACGGTGATGGTCACCGGCTCGGCCGCGGCGGAGGCACCGCCGTCGCCCGCGGCGGGCTTGGCGGGCTCGCTGGAACTGCACGAGGTGATGGCCAGGGCGGTGGCCGCCATGACCGCTACGGCGGCGAGCTTGCCGTGCCGCTTGTCGTTCAACATTTCCGGACCCCTCTCAGGTGGTCGCCCGAATCATTGGGAGGTGACACCGGGGGCCGGTCCCCGACAAACACGGCCTCGCGGTGCGGTAGTTCCTCAATGTGCTTTGGGAGCGCTCCCACGAAGAGTGGACGATGGGCAACCGGGACGTCAATATGCCGAAACTCAACCGTTACATCTGACTGGTTTGCGGGGGACTAAGAGCTTGAAAAGGTGATATACCTCGCATGAGGGCATTTGGGAGCGCTCCCATCCCACGGACATACAGTCGGGGCATTAGTGCCCGGGTCAGGCGGCAGGGCGCCGGGGGCGGAACGCCGTCAGGGGCGCCGCTCGGTCGAGCGGCGCCCCTGACGGCGTTCGAGCCGTCCGGTGGTCGCCGGACGGCGCGCACCGCCTGGATCGGGCGGGTCCAGGCGGTGCGGAGTGGCCGCGTCACCGGGGGACGGCGCGGGCGAGGGGTGGATCAGTCGGCGTAGACCGGGTAGCCGTAACCCACGACCTGCGAGGTGGGCCGGACGCGCTGCTCGACGTTGCCGTTGCCGGTGTTACCCTCGATCGTGGTGATCGTGCCGTCTCCGTTGTCCTTCTTCACGAAGCCGACGTGGTCGATGCCGTCGAGGTCCTTGCCACCGGCCCAGTCGAAGTAGACGACGGCGCCGGGGGTGGGGGTGGTGCCCCAGTGCTGGTTGTTCTTGAACCACTTGGCGTGGGTGACGGTGTAGGCGTCCCAGCCCATCGTGGGCCGGATGCCGGCCATCTCGCCGACCCAGGAGACGAACATCGCGCACCAGGGGGCGTTGGCGTAGCCCTGGATGCTGCCGCCGTCACGGGCGACGGTCTCCTTGGCGCGCGGGGAGGACATGTACCACGAGTGGAACTTGGTCCCGCCGCCCTGGGAGTTCTCGCGGACGCCGATCTGCTTGGCGGCGAGGTCCAGGACCTGTGCGGCGGAGACCTTGGGCAGCCTCTCGGCCGCGATCTCGAGCGGGGTGCTCGCGGGCCTGTTCTGCGAGACCTCGGAGACCTTCGCGTCGGCGGGCGGCGTGTTCAGGGCGGGACGGCTGTCGGCCAGGGCGGCGGAGCCCACGGAGCCGGTCGCCAGGACGACGCAGGCGCCCAGGAGGGCGCTCGCCACGCGGGGGGCGCTGAGGGTGGGGGTGAGGCGGTGCTTGGTCATACCGGGGTCGACTCCTTGCTTCGCTTCCATACCGCCTACCGGGTTAGCTGACGGGTTCGGGCTGGGAAGTGCCCTACGGCGCGAGAACGCGCTGATTCACCCCAGGAACGTGGTTCCCCGGTTCCGCAGACTTCGCGGATTCGGCGGCCGTGCTCACCGCGGGCGGAGGGGCTCCGCCCAGGTGGAACACGGTCGGGCAATGTGACGGCAATGCTTAGACCTATACAGACCCAGACATTTGCCACGAACAGGACGAACGTACGTCACTCGGACAGACGATTACAAGTAGGACACATTGCCCTGACTTGGTAGTACGTCCAGATCGAGGGGGTAGGACGGGGGGTCGCTTGGCCCGGGGAGGGGGTGGGGTGCGCCCGTCCTCCGGCCGGCCGCCGCGGCCGGGGTCGCGATCTCGCCGCGGGCGGAATCCCCTGTTCCCTCGGCGATCCGGGCGAGTGGTACCCGCTGATGGATCGCCTGACCTGGGATGATATGTCGTGATCCGAGAGGCTCGCCGGCGAGAGCGTTCGACTCCAATTACTTAGAACAAACATTCGATGGTAAAAAGTATGGAGCGAGTGCGTCCCTCTACCCCAAAAGCCCGAACGAGGCTCGGCGACCGCCGGTGGGAGGGCGAGCCCTCGGCTCCCAGCCGGATCGGGAGCCGGCCGTGTCCTCGACGGGCTTCCGATGACGAACTCCCGATCCGGTGATACGCCGGCGCCTTGATGTCCTGAGGTTCGGAAAGGCCGCGCGAGCACGCGTGGGCGGCTGTTCACCCGTGGTTCCCCGGCGCTTAAGGCCACCGGGTTAGCTTGGGTCAGTCGTGAACGGGTCATCACCCGGCGTGGAGGACGGTCGAGACCACGCGCGGGATCAGGGTTCGGCCATCGCCTGGGTGGAATCCCCGCTGCAGATGCTCTGCGCCGTGGAGGCCCACCACGCGGGGCTGCTCGGTGCCCGCAGCCACCTCGTGCCCAGGGCGAGCCTCCGCCCGCTGGCCGCCACCGGGCGCGAGCTCGGGCGTCTCACCCTGCCGCCGGGCCTGGAGCTCACCGCCGCGCGGCCGGACATGCCCAGGCCGCGCCGGGGCGTGACCTGGGTGGTGGGCGACGCATTCTCCGGCAAGGTCCAGTTCCGCTGGCTCACCGGGCGTCCCGGTCGCATCGTGATCGTCGACGACGGGCTGGCCACCATCAGGCTTCTGGAACTGCTCGTCGGCCACGTGGGTACGCCCCTGCTGAGGGCCCGGGGGAAAGCGGGACGGCTCAGAACCGCCCTCGGCGCGGCGGCCGGGCTCAGGTTGCGCGCCGCGGCCCGCTCGGGGCGGCTGTCGATCTTCACGGCGCTGCCCGTTCCGGCGGACCTGGCGAAGGCCGTACGGGCGAGAGGGGCCGAGCTGGTCACCCACGACTTCGCCTGGCTGCGGTCGCAGCCGCTGCGCGTGCCCCGTCCCAAGGAGCTCACGGTCGTCCTCGGCACCTCGCTGGTCCGCAACGGCCTGATCCACCGCGACCACTACCTCGGCTGGCTGGCCGCTCTCGGCTCGGCCGGGCCGGTGGCCTACTTCCCGCACCGCAGGGAGGACCCCCACGATCTCGTCAGGGTCGGGGAGCAGCCCGGCATCACCGTCTACGGCGGCGGGGTCCCCGCCGAGATGACCCTGCGCGGGCTGGCCGCCGGGCAGCGGGTACTGAGCCTGCCGTCCACCGCGGTCACCTCCCTGCGGGTCCTGCTCTCGGCCAGGGGCGTCCCGGTCGAGACGGTGGACGTCCCGGACGAGTGGTGGACGGGGGAGGCGGCCCCCTCGCTCCGCTCCCACCTGTCGATGTTCGCCCATCACGACACGGGAGCCACCGGGGCATGACCTCGTGAACTCGTGACCCCGCGGCCGGAGGCCGGCGGCGTGCCGCCCAGGGACGCGAGCCGTGCCGGGTCCGCCCATGTGAAATCGGATATGAAGCGGGGGATTCCCGTTGGAGGTTCTCGTTGAAGGTCCTGGCCGTGGCCGACTCTGACTCCTACCTGAAGTGGGCGGCCTGCCTGCTGCGGGACCTGCCCTCGGGATGCACGAGGGAGCTGGCGGTCATCCGCACCCCCATCACCCCGTCCCCGGGGCAGATCAGTGCCGCGGTCGCGGGCTCGGCGGCGGATCCGCCCGTGCTCTCGGCCCGCGCGCTGCGCCGGGCCGCCGAGCGGTTCGGGCCCGACGTGGTGCTCGCCGCCTGCACGGGGCCCGTGGTGGACGTGCTGGTCGGCGAGGTGCTGGCCGGGTTGCGGCCGCGGCCGGTGTTCGTCTCGGGCCTGCCGGGCATCTCCGTCCCCGCCACCGAGAAGGCCTGGCTGTTCCGCAGCGGATGCGAGCTGTTCGTGCTGCACAGCGGGCGGGAGGTCGAGGAGTTCTCGGCGATGGGCCGCGAGCTGGGCGGGGGCGGCCAGGTGGGGCTGGCCCGGCTGCCGTTTCTGCGAGGTCAGGAGGAGGTCGCCCGCATCGGGCCGCGGGACCGGGTGGTGTTCGCCACCCAGGCCAAGGTGCCCAGGCGGAGGCAGGAGCGCGAGAGCGTCCTGCTCGCCCTGGCCGAGCTGGCCGGGCGGCGGCCGGATCTGGACGTCGTCGTCAAGCTCCGTGCCCTGGACGGCGAGCGGCAGACCCACAACGAGCGTCACCACTACCAGCGCCTGTGGCAGTCGCTCGTGGCGGAGGGCAGGGTGCGCGCCGGGACCGTGCGTTTCGCGGCGGGGCCCATGCACGAGCACCTGGCCCACGCGGCCGGGTTCGTCACCGTCAGCTCGACCGCCGCGCTGGAGGCGATCGCCCAGCAGGTGCCCCTGCTGGTGCTGTCGGACTTCGGGGTGGGCGCCGAGATGATCAACCTGGTCTTCGAGGGCAGCGGCCTGCTCGGCACCCTCGACGATCTTTCCGCGGGGCGCTTCCTGGAGCCGGACGCCGCCTGGTGCAGGGACAACTACTTCCATCCCGGTGACGAGAGCGACTGGGTCTCACGGATGGTCTCCCTGGTCGGGCAGGCACGCTCGGGGCGCCTCGTCCCTGCCAGGTCCCTGCTCGACGGCCCCGAGTACGCCGCCGCCCGCCGTCGCGCCCGGATGCGCGTGGAGGTCCCGCCGAACGTGCTGCGCGCCGGCTACCGCGCCAAGCGCCGGATGCGCCGCTACCTGAGGGCGCTGGGCTAGCCGTACGGCCCGGAGAGGTCAGGTGCGCGGCCGGCGGGTGGTCGGCCGTTGAGGGCGGTGTGGCCGCGGTGATGACCGTGGTCGTGTGGCCGCCGCGGAAGTGCTCGGTGGTGTTCGGTCTCCGAGGCCGGGTCGCCGGGTCGCCGGAGCGGCGGTGGCCGTCGGAGGCGAGGGCGGTGGCGTGCTGCCCGGCGGCCCGGTAGTGGCCGCGCGGCGGGTACGGCCCGCGAGACGGCGGTTCGCGGGCCTCGCCGTGCCGGCGGGGGCAGGGTTTCCGGCGGGAATTCGCGCCGCCCGATTGTGCGGCACGGGTCCGCAAGATTAAGTTAGGTCAGGCTAACCAAACTTTATTTAGGTTAGCCTACCCGAATAATAATCTGCCCTGTGGTCGCCCGGAGGTCTCCAGATGTCCCAGCGTCCTTCCCCCTCCCCCCGGTGGGCCGGCGGAGGTTCCTTCGGGGGAAGCGGCCGTCGGCGCGGGCCTTCTCCGCACCGCCTGTGGAGCCACGACCGCCGACGCTGCTTCGGCCTCCTCGCGGAGCGCGACCGTACCCCGGCCCGTCCACGCCATCGAGCAAGCAAAGGACACCTCACTTCATGCTGACGATCGACGATCTCCGGCAGATGGCCACCGAGTTGCTCGGTCCAGGCACCACCCCGCCAGGCGACCACGAGGATCTGATCGCCTTCGGACTGGACTCGATCCGATTCATGCAGATCGCCAACCGCTGCCGGCAAGCCGGCTTGACCGTCGGCTTCGGCGACCTGGCCCGTACCCCCACCCTGGCCGAATGGGCACGCCTGATCGCTCCCTCGCCCGGCTCCGCCTCCGAACCCGAGCCCGAATCCGGACCGGCCCCGGTGCTCGTGGACGCGAGCGATGCGTTCCCGCTGGCCTCGATGCAGCACGCCTACTGGGTCGGCCGGGGCGGATCGGCCGACCTCGGCGCGGTCGCCGCCCATCTCTACACCGAGTTCGACGGCCACGGCGTCGACCCGGCCAGGCTCGGTGCCGCGGTCGCCGCGCTGGCCGACCGGCACCCGATGCTGCGCGCCCGCATCACCGACGACGGCCGGCAGGTGATCGAAGCATGGAGCCGAGGGGAGGAGCTGGAGGTTCTCGACCTGCGCGAGGCCCCTCCGCAGGAAGCCGAACGCCGCCTGGCGGAACTGCGCGACCAGCTCTCCCACCAGCTCCTCGACGTGGCCGCCGGGCGCATGTTCGACATCAGGATCACCCTGCTGCCCGGCGGCGGCACCCGGGTACACGTGGACGTCGACATGCTCGCCGCCGACGCCCGCAGCTACCGGGTGCTGCTGTCCGACCTGGTCGCCCTGTACCGGGACCCCGCCGCGCGGCTTCCCGAGATCGGCTGCACCTTCGCCGGCTACCAGGCGGTCCGCAGCGCCCAGCGCCCGGCCGAGCGCGACGTCACCTGGTGGCGCGAGCGGGTGCCGAACCTGCCCGGTGCGCCGGCCCTGCCCCTGCGCGCCGACTCCGCGGAGCCCGACCGGGTCACCCGGCTGCACCACTGGCTCTCTCCGGCCGAGCGCGACCGGATCACCACCTTGGCGCGCGCCCGTGGCCTCACCCCCGCGGTCGCCGTGGCGACCGTGTTCGCCGAGGTCGTCGGGGCCTGGAGCGGTGAACCGCGGTTCCTGCTCAACGTGCCGCTGTTCGACCGCCGTCCGCTGCACCCGGATGTGGACAACCTGGTCGGTGACTTCACCAGCTCGATCATGCTGGAGGTGGACCTGACCGAGCGGCGCACCTTCGCGCAGCGGGCCGCCCAGGTCCAGGAACGCATGCACGAGGCCGCGGCGCACTCCTCCTACACGGGGCTGGACGTCCTGCGCGACCTGGCCCGCGAGCAGGGCGCGCCGGTGCTGGCCTCCGTGGTGTTCACCAGCGCCCTGGATCTGGGCGAGTTGTTCGGCCCCGAGGTCGAATCCTGCCTGGGCGAGTCGGTGTGGATCGTCTCCCAAGGGCCGCAGGTGCTGCTCGACGCGCAGATCACCGAGTTCCACGGCGGGCTGCTCGCCAACTGGGACGTACGCGCCGGGGCGTTTCCCGACAATCTGCCCGAGGACATGTTCGCCGCCTTCCGCACGCTGCTGGCCAGGATCGGCGACCCCGAAGCCTGGGACGAGCCCGTCGGGCCACTGCTGCCCGCCGCCGCCCTGAAGGTCCGGGCCGAGACCAACGACACCGACGGTCCCCTGCCCACCCTCCCGCTGCACCGGCTCTTCTTCGACCAGGCCGCCCGCACCCCGCAGGCGCCCGCCCTGCTCGGCCCCGGAGGGCCGGTCGGCTACGGCGAGCTGGCGGAACAGGCCCTGCGGGTGGCGGGGGCGCTCCGCGCGCACGGCGTACGCGACGGCGACCCGGTCGCGATCCGCCTGCCCAAGGGCCCCGAACAGGTGGTGGCCGTCCTCGGCGTGCTCGCCGCCGGGGGCCACTACGTGCCGATCGGCGTCGAGCAGCCGCAGGCCAGAGCCGAACGGATCACCGTCCGGGCCGGGGCCGCCGTGGTACTCGGCCAGAGCCTGCCCTACCGGGACGCGGTGAGCTGGCCGGAGCCGCTGGCCGAGCCGGCCGCGACCGCACCCGAGGCGATCGCCTACGTGCTGTTCACCTCGGGATCGACCGGCGAGCCGAAGGGCGTGGAGGTCTCCCACCTGGCCGCCGCCAACACCGTCGCCGATCTCGCCGACAGGTTCGCTCTAGGCCCGGCCGACCGGACGCTCGCGCTGTCGGCGCTCGACTTCGACCTGTCGGTCTTCGACATCTTCGCGCCGCTGTCCACCGGCGGCGCCGTGGTCACCATCGGGGAGGAGGCTCGCCGTGACGCCGCCTCCTGGGTGCGGGAGGTGCGCGCGCACCAGGTGAGCGTGCTCAACTGCGTGCCGAGCCTGCTCGACATGCTGCTGACGGCCGCCGAACGCGACCCGCTCGGCCCGAGCCCGCGTGCGGTCCTGCTCGGCGGCGACCGGGTCGGCGTCGACCTGCCGGCCCGGCTCGCCGCCCAGGTGCCCGGCTGCCGCTTCGCCGGTCTGGGCGGCACCACCGAGACCGCGATCCACTCCACCTTCCAGGAGGTCACCGCAGGCCGCGTCCCCGTCGGCTGGACCAGCGTCCCGTACGGCACGCCGCTGCGGAACGTGCGCTGCCGGGTGGTCGACGCCCAAGGCCGGGACTGCCCCGACTGGGTGCCCGGGGAACTGTGGATCGGCGGCGCGGGCGTGGCGGACGGCTACCGCGGCGACCCCGAGCGCACCGCCGACCGGTTCGTCTCCCTGGGCGGTGTGCGCTGGTATCGCACCGGTGACCGGGCCAGGTACTGGCAGGACGGCACGATCGAGTTCCTCGGCCGCGCCGACCACCAGGTGAAGATCCGTGGTTTCCGGATCGAACTCGGCGAGGTCGAGGCGGCCCTGGGCGCCCACCCCGCCGTGCGCCAGGCCACCGCCCTGGTCCTCAGGACCGGCGCACCGCGGCTGCACGCCGTCGTGGCCGCGGCCGGCGGCCTCACCGAGGAGGAGATCACAGCGCACGCGGCCGAACGGCTGCCCGCGCACATGATCCCGGACCGGGTGGTCGTCGTCGACGCGCTGCCGCTGACCGGCAACGGCAAGGTGGACCGCCGTGCGCTGGCCGCCCTGGTCACCGCCCGGGCGCAGGCCCCCGGGCAGGCCGAGCCGGTCACCGCGCTGGAACGGGTGGTCGCCCTCGTCTGGGCTCGGGCGCTCGGGCTGGAGAAGGTGGGCAGAGACGACGACTACTTCCTGCTCGGCGGCGACTCGGTGCTGGCCACCGTGATCGTCGGCAGACTACGGGACGCGCTGGACACCGACGCGGTCTCGGTTCACGACGTCCTGCGGTACCCGACGGTGGCGCGGCTGGCCGCCCAGGTCCATGACGACCGCACCGCTCAGGTCGCCGAGATCTACCTGGAGATCGAGGCGATGACCGACGACGAGCTCGACGGTGAGCCGGGCGTCGGGGAGACGGGGGCGAGCCGTAGCTGATCTGGGACCGGTGGCCCGGAGGCGCCCCGACACGGTGCCTCCGGCTCAGGGGGACGTTCTCGACAGGCGGCTGCGGAGCCTGCCGAGAGGGCTCCGTTCCCGGGGGGCGGCGACCGGGGCGGGGGCCGGGGCGGTGATCAGCTCCAGGGCGGTGAGCCGCCGGTGCTTGAAGTAGCGGTCGGGACCGCAGGTCCGGAGGTAGGCCGCGGCCTGCTCGCGCAGCCCCGGATACGCCTCGCTCCGCATGCAGTAGCCGACCGCGCCCACCAGGGCGGAGAGGTCCACCGGCGGGGGTTCCCACAGCGAACCGTCCGTCGACAGGCGGGGCAGCAGGGCGTCGGTGATGGTCGCCGGGATCCGGTTGCTGTTCTCGTACGGGGAGAGCCGCTCCAGGATCAGCTCGCCGCCCACCGTCGCCACCGGGAGTCCGAAGTACCGTCCGGCGGTGATCAGAGCGGTGGAGAAGCAGCCGACCACGAGCTCGGGCCCGCGGGTGGCGAAGCACGACTCCGCCGGGACGGTCTCCGCCACCACGTCCAGCTCGACGCCCAGCTCGGCGGCCGTCTCGCGCAGCCGCCGGGCGTGCCGCCGCCCGGCGGCCGGGTGCGGCTTGAACAGCACGCGCGAAAACCCCCGGGCGACGAGGCCGCGCAGCATGTCGGCGTGGAGCTCCGCCTCCTCCTCGGAGGTGAGGATGCCGAGGGCGGACAGGTACTGGCCGAGGATCATCGCCCGGCCCGAGGGCGGGTCGTCGGCCCGATGGCCGACCACGTCGAGGAAGGCCCGGTCGGGAAGAGGTTCGGCGGGCACCCCGTACTCGGAGAGCAGCAGCGGCCGAAGACCGGGCACCAGGTCGAGATGGAGCAGGCGGGTGATCCGCCCGTGGATCTCCTGCGGCAGCGGGTCGCGGGTCGGGCCGTAGCTCATCAGGCCGTCGGAGTAGACCGAGATCGGGCAGTCCCTGACCAGCCCGGCCAGCGTCCTGGCAGGGGGAACCACGACGGATTCCAGAACCAGCTCGGCGGGCCCGGCCCCCAGGGACAGGTGCGAGCGGAGCAGGCGGCCCAGCATCGGCACCTCGACGACGCGTGCCTTCCAGTCCGCCGGATGCAGCGGGGCCACGATCTCGTTCCACGAGTGGATCTCGTCGAAGCGCGGACGCAGCGTGGCGAAGCCCGGGGTCTCGTCCAGAGCCGGGGTGATCTCCGGGATGGCCGCGTTGTTGGAGACCAGCAGGATCCGGCGCCCCCGGCGGGGACCGAAACGGCCGTCGTCGATCGCCGCCGCCAGCGTCATCGCGCCGAACAGGGTCGAGGCGTAGAACAGCTGCGTCATCGGCGCTCCAGGAGATCGAACAGGATCTGATCGCGTTCGGGGTCCAGGGCGGTCCCGGCGAGCAGGTCGGCGGGGAACCGCCTCAGCGCCGTGGCACCGCGCTCCTCGAAGCGGGCTCGAAGCTCGGGGGAGAGGCGCTCGCCCAGCTCCAGGTGGTGGGCCAGCAACGCGCGGAAGGTACGCACCGCCTTGGGCACGAACTCCTCCTCCAGGTCCGCGAAGACCAGGTCGAAGGCGTCGAAGAAGTGCAGTTGCCTGGCGTCGCCGGTCCGCGTCAGCGAGCCCGCCACCATCCGCCGGTAGAACAGCCCGGCCAGTGACACCACCGCGAACGAATCCGCGTCGCGGTGCAGCCGCCAGATCCACGGCCTGTCCTCGGCGGTGTGCAGGTGCCCTGGGAAGGTCAGCAGGTCGCCGAGGTCCCGGCGGTAGATTCCGGCCCAGGCGTAGGGGTAGTCCACCATGGTCTTGGCGTGATCGGGCAGGATGTGGTCGCGCGGCTTCAGCACCACCTCGCGGGTGGCGAGCGGGGCCCGGTGGATCGTCCGCTTGCGGCCCTCCACCTGTACGTGGTCGACCCGGACGAAGTCGCAGTCCAGCCGCTCGATCGCGCCGACCAGGTCCCCGAGATATCCGGGCGCGAGCCAGTCGTCGCCGTCCATGAACGTCAGGTAGCGGCCGGAGGCCAGGGAGATCCCGAGGTTACGCGCGTCGGCCAGTCCGACCGGGGCGTCGTTGCGGACCACCACCAGACCGGGCAGATCACGGCAGAAGTCCTCGATGATCTGCCCGGTGGCGTCCACCGACCCGTCGTCCACCACGATGAACTCGAAGTCCCGCCGCGCGTTCCTGGCCAGCGACGCCAAGGCGTCCCCGACGTAGCTCTCCGCGTCCCGCACCGGAACCACCACCGACAACTTGATCAACTTCGCCCTCCCATCCCGAACTCAGATGAACGAACCAAGAGGCCCATGTCGAACCCCCTCGCCTTGTCCTCCGGGGGACTCCCCGTGAGGCCGCGCCGGCGACCGGACCGAGGAGCCCTCTGGGGGCGTGCCCCAAGCTCCCCCTTGAGGGACTCCCCGTGAGGCCGCGCCGGCGACTGGACCGAGGAGAGCGGGGTCGCGAGGAACGAGCGGCCCCGGTCGACGAGGGAAGGAGCCGGACAAGAGCGGCCTCACCGCGACGCGCAGCGTCGCAGTCAACACAGCGTCGCCATCGACACAGCGTCGCCATTCACACACCAACGCGGCGGAGACGGGACTTGGGCGCCTGCTCGCCCGGGAAGACCCGCTTGACGCCGTCGCCCAGGGCGGTCTCGATGATGCGGATGTCACGGACCAGGTGCTCAAGCCCGGCGGGCTCCAGCGAGGCGGCGTGGTCGGAGCCCCACATGGTGCGGTCGAGCGTGATGTGCCGCTCCACGGTCACCGCGCCCAGGGTCACCGCGGCGAGCGAGATCTGCAGGCCGCGCTCGTGGCCCGAGTAGCCGACCGGCACGCCGTACCGCTCCTGGAGTGTGGTGATCGTGCGGAGGTTGGCCTCCTCGGGGGGAAGGGGGTAGGTGGAGGTGGCGTGCATCAGCACCAGCTTGGAGGTGCCGAGCAGCTCCACCGCCCGGTCGATCTCCTCCAGTGTGGACATGCCGGTGGACAGGATGATCGGCTTGCCGGTCGCGGCGAGCGCGCGGAGCAGCTCCAGGTCGGTCACGCTCGCCGAGGCGACCTTGTGGGTGACCACGTCCATGGACTCCAGGAAGTCAACGGACGGTACGTCCCACGGCGAGGCGAACCAGTGCAGACCCCGCTTCCGGCAGTGCTCGGCGATCTGGGAGTACTCGTCCAGGCCGAACTCGGTCCTGAGCTTGTACTCCATGTAGGTCATCTCGCCCCACGGCGTCTGCCGGATCTGGTCGCGCTGCTCCAGCGGCACGCAGATCTCCGGTGTGCGCTTCTGGAACTTGACGGCCTGACAGCCCGCCTCGGCCGCCACGTCGATGAGCCGACGCGCGATGTCCAGGTCGCCGTTGTGGTTGATGCCGATCTCACCGATCACGTAGACCGGCTGTCCGGCGCCGATCAGCGCGTCGCCGATCTGGACGGGCCTGGCGACCGGGGCGAGCCTCAGTTCGGCGCGGGGCGGGGTCCCTCCGGTGACCTTCTCGTCCGCCGGGCGGGCCGCGAGGACCCGGTCGCACAGCTCCCGTACGGCCCCGGCCCCGCCGGGCCTGGTCAGCACGGTCCTGGCGGCGGCGCGGACCTTCGGGTGGGCGTCGGGGACGGTGACGGGCCAGCCGACGTCGCTCATCGGGCCCAGGTCGTTGACGTCGTTGCCGACGTAGGCGACGCGGGCCGGGTCGATTCCCTCGATGGCCAGCCAGTCGCGCAGCACGGTCCGCTTGTCGGTCAGGCCCTGCAGGACGGGCACGCCGAGCTTGCGGGCGCGGGCCGCGACCACCGGGTTGTGCTCGGTGGACATGATCATCAATTTGACGCCGGAGCTGCGCAGCAGTGAGATGCCCATGCCGTCGGAGCGGCTGACCGCGACCATCTCGCGGCCGTCCTGGTCGACGTAGGCCCGGTCGTCGGTGTGCACGCCGTCGAAGTCGGTGATCACCGCGTCCACGTCGATCGGCTCGGGCCGGTCCACGAACGGTGCCAGCGCCCGTACGATCTCCAGGTCCTCGGGGGTGTCCACCTCGACGGCGTGGTGAGGGGAGACCCGCTGCACGGCGACGGCGCCGAAGAAGCGGTGGCCGTGCTCGCGCAGACCCTCGGCGCGCATCACGTAGAAGGCGCCGGTCTCGCGGAACTGCGGTTCGCGGTCCTGGCGGCGCGGCCGGTGGGAGGGGTCGTGGTTGACGCCCGCGCCGTTCACGCTCCACAGGAACTCGTGCGTCTCCAGCCCGGAGAACACCACGTCGGCGCTGCCGTCCAGGACCTTGGCGATGGCACCGTCCAGATCGGCGGGGTCGATGAACGCGCTGGTGCACTGCACCAGGATGACCACGTCGGGGACGTCGGGGGTGTGGTCGAGCGCGTGCAGCACCGCGGACTCGCTGGAGGCGGTCCCGCCGCTCAGCTCCTCCGGCCGGTCGATCACGGTCGCGCCCGCGGCGCGGGCCACCTCGGCGATCCCGGCGTGGTCGGTGCTGACCACGACCTCGTCGACCAGCTTGGCCCGCACACAGGCCCGTACCGCGCGGGCGACCAGGGGACTGCCGCCCACCGGGGCCAGGTTCTTCAGGGGAACGCCCACCGAACCTCCGCGGGCGGGGACAACGGCCAGGACTCGCAAGGTGGCTCCTCGTGACATACGACAAACGCCCCTGAACTGGGGTGTTTGACGAACGCTAGTCACGGGGGTGACCGGCCAGGGGTGCCTGAGCTGAACGCCCAGAGTCATCAGCCTTAACTTTCGGCGCCCCGGCACCCGGGTGGGCACACCTCCGAGAAGGTGTCCCAGGTCGTCAGGGAGCGGCGCCGATGGAGCCCATCAGCATGGGGAGCGCGCGTTCGAGGCCGCGGCTCCAGTAGGGCCAGCTGTGGGTACCGGGACCGTAGAAGTCGACGGTCACGTCGACGCCGTTGGCCCTGGCCCGCTCGGCGAAGGTCACGGCCTGGCCGAGCAGGGCGGCCTCGCCCTCGTCGCGCTGCTCGGAGGCGCCGTCCAGCGGGCCGGGGGAGCCGTCGCCGCTGGAGACGAAGAGCCGTACCCCGCGCAGCGCGCCGGTGAGATCGGCAGGGTTGTGGGCGGCCCACTCGGGGTCTCGCGGGGGACCCCAGAGCTTCGCGGAGTCCTCACCGTTCCGGTCGAGCAGCCAGTCGACGCCGCCGTTGCCGTCGCGGGTGTGCAGCACCCCGGAGAAGGAGGCGGCCGCCTGGAACATGCCGGGATGGCGGGCCGCGTACGACATGGCCCCGAACCCGCCCATGGACAGTCCCGCCACCGCCCGCCGGTCCCCGGCGCCGTAGTCGCGCTCCAGGATCCGCCGTACCTCGGTGAGGTGGAAGGTCTCCCAGCCGGGGCCGTCGCGCCAGTCGGAGTAGAAGCCGACGGCGCCGCCCTCGGGGATGACCACGATCGCCCGATAGCCGGAGGTGAGGCTCGCGGCCTCCCCCTTGGTGACCCAGGTGTCGTAGTCGGACTGGCAGCAGCCGTTCAGCAGGTACAGCACCGGCCACGGACCCGAGTCCGGCGTCCAGCCCTCGGGCAGCAGGACCCGGACCATGCCCTCGCGGCCGAGCGCGGTGGAGGTCACGGTGAGCTCGTGGTCGCGGCCGCCCAGCTTCTTCACCGCGACGGCGGGGGTTCGCGAGGACCCGCTGTCACGGCTGCCGGGCGAGGACGGCGGCAGCAGTGCCATCAGCACCGCCACGACCGCCACGGCGGCCAGCAGGAACACTCCCAGACGTACAGCTGTGCGGTTCACGCCGCCAATACTCCCGCTTCCCGCCGATCACGTGAAGCCCACTCGACGCGTCGAGGGCCGGTGGGACGGACAAAGTTCCCCGCGAACGGGGGCACAGGCCACTTTTGCGACGGGCAGCGGCGGCGGGTACGTCATGATCCACCGGGCCGTCCGGCGCCGGCTCAGAGAACCGGGCCCGATGGAGCGTTCCGGTCAGGGGAGGCCCATCGGGCCCGAGTGGACGCGCGGACCACGAGTTCGGGCTGGAAGAGGTACTCGGCGGCCCTGGCGGGGCGCCCCTTGATCTCGTCGAGCAGGGCGCGTACGGCCGCGACCCCCATGGCCTGCACCGGCTGGCGGACCGTGGTGAGCGGCGGGTCGGTGAAGGACATGAGCGGGGAGTCGTCGGCGCCCACGACCGAGACGTCCTCGGGCACCCGCAGACCGTGCCGCCGTACCGCGCGCACCGCGCCCAGCGCCATCAGGTCGCTGCCGCAGACCAGGGCGGTGGCGCCCCGCCGCACCAGCAGGGACGCGGCGCTCTGACCGCCCTCGACGTCAAAGGGCGACAGTTCGACCAGGTCGTCGGTGTCGTGCCCCAGGCCGAGTTCCCGCAGCGAGGCACGGAATCCGGCGAGCCGCCGCTGGACCGTGGAGTAGCGCAACGGGCCGCTGAGGAACCCGATGCGACGGTGGCCCAGTTCGACGAGGTGGCGCGCGGCGATACGGCCCGCGGTGACGTCGTCGCAGGAGACGCAGGGAACGCCGAGGCCCGGGATGTCACCGTTGACGAACACGATGGGCAGCCGCCGCCGCCTGAGGCCGTGGTAGCGGGAGCGGTCGATGGTCGTGTCGGCGTGCAGCCCGGAGACGAAGAGAATGCCGGAGACGCCACGGTCCAGCAGCATCCCGACGTATTCGTCCTCACCGGCCCCCTCGGGGGTCTGTGTGCACAGGACCGCGGTGTACCCGTGGCGTGCCAGTCCCGTCTCGATCACCTGGGCGAAGAACGGGAAAACCGGATTCTGTAACTCGGCGGTGATCAGCCCGACCAGCCCTGAGCTTCGCGGGCGCAACCCGTTCGGACGCTCGTAACCGAGCACGTCCATGGCGGTGAGCACCGCGCTCCTGGCCCTCGGGCTCACTCCGGGGCGCTCGTTGAGCACCCGGGAGACCGTCGCCTTGCTGACCCCGGCCTGCCGGGCGATCTCGTCGAGTCGTGCCGCCATGGTCAGTGATTGTGGATCAGCTTTCTGAAACTCTGCAAGACATCCTGAAACATTGCCGCAATTTCCTGCAACACATTCCAGGCTGGATGAACCCTCTGTTAACTTCGGCGCACATCACGGTGCACCCCCTGAAAACCCCCTCCCACCTGGAGCTCAAGCGTGCGCAGACCCATGAAGACCCTTGCCGGAGCCCTCGCGCTCGGCCTTGTTCTGACCGCCTGCGGTGGAAACACACAGGCGCAGGGGCAGCCCTCCTCGGCTCCGGTCGCCGCAGGCGACACCACCCTGCTCATCTGGGCCGACCAGATGCGCTCGGACACCCTCAAGCCCTTCGCCGAGGCCTTCGCCAAGGAGAACGGGATCAAGGCCGAGGTCGTCGTCGTGGCCCAGAACCAGCAGCAGACCTTCACCACCGCCTCCCAGGCGGGCAAGGGCCCCGACGTGGTCGTCGGCGCGCACGACTGGATCGGCAACCTGGTGCAGAACGGCCTCATCGACCCGATCCAGATGACGGAGGACCAACTCGCCGGGTACGTGGACGTGGCCCGCAAGGCCGTCACCTACGACGGCCAGGTGTACGGCGTGCCGTACGCGGTCGAGAACCTGGCGCTGTTCCGCAACACCGAGCTGGCGCCGGAGGCCCCGGGAAGCTTCGACGAACTGGTCGAGACGGGCAAGAAGCTCAAGGCCGCGGGGAAGGTCGAGCAGATCGTCGGCTATCCGGTCAGCCAGCAGGACGGCCAGTCCGGCGACACCTACCACCTGTACCCGCTCTACACCTCGGCGGGCGCCCACCTGTTCGGCACCACCCCGAGCGGCGACCCCGACCCGTCCCAGCTGGGTGTGGGCGAGAAGGAGTCCGTCGAGGCCTTCGAGCGGATCGCCAAGCTCGGTGAGAAGGGGGAAGGGGCGCTCAAGCGCTCCTTCACCTCCGACAACTCGGCGGCCGCCTTCAACGAGGGAAAGACCGCGTTCATGGTCGCCGGGCCGTGGCGGCTGGCCGACGCCCGCAAGGCGGGTGTGAAGTACGACGTCACCCCGGTGCCCGGTTTCAAGGGGGCCGAGCCCGCCAAGCCGTTCGTGGGCGTGCAGTCCTTCTTCGTGGCGAGCAAGGGCGGGAACAAGGCGATCGCCCAGGAGTTCGTCACCGGCACCCTGGCCTCGGCCGAGGTGGCGCGGGCACTGTTCGACGCCGAGCCGCGGATGCCCGCCCTGAACGAGGCCCTGACGTACGCGGCGGGCAAGGACCCCGATGTCGCCAAGTTCCAGGCCGCCGCGGAGAACGGCACGCCGCTGCCCGCGATCCCGCAGATGGTGGCCATCTGGGGGCCGTTCAACACGCTCATCCACGCCGCGGTGAAGGGCGAGCCGGTGCCTCCGGCGGTCGAGGCGGCCGCCAAGGCCATCGCCGAGCAGCTCGAGCAGTGAACACGAGACGACTCCGGAGCGGGGAGGGGCGCCGCCCTCCCCGCGAGGGGGATGTCCTCGAAATCGGGCGCGGGCGCGCGGCCCAGGAGGGCCGGGGGGCTCGGTCGCGCCAGGCGGCGCCTCCACCCGAACGGCCCCGCCGCGGACGCGGGTGGGCCGTGGCGACCGGGGCGTGGCCGGGAAGCGCGGGCGGGATCGCGCTGCGGGTCCTGGTGCTCGGGCTCATCGTCGCCGTCGCGCTCTGGGCGGTCGCGCCGCTGGTGGCGGCGGAGAACTGGATCGGGGTGGGGATCGTCGCGGTCGTCACCGCCGCAGGCCTCCTCGTCTACCTGACGCCGCGGCGGCTGCCCGCCAAGTACCTGCTGCCCACCACGCTCCTGGTCCTCGCCTTCCAGGTGTTCCCGGTGGTCCACACGATGTCGCTGGCGCTGACCAACATCGGCGACGGTCACCTGGGGAGCAAGCAGGACGCGATCACCGCGATCGAGACCTCCTCCGTCAAGCGCCGGCCCGGTTCCGCCGAGTACCGGCTCACCGTGGCCGAGAAGGACGGAGACCTGGTCTTCCTGCTGGCGGCGGGAGGACGCGCCTACACCGGCACCGCCGAGGGGCTGCGCCCCCTGGAGGGCGCCACCCTCGGTGCCGGCGGCCGGATCACCGCGGCCGGCGGCTACACGGTGCTGACCGCCGCGCAGGCCTCCGCCAGGGGCTCGGAGATCACCGAGCTGGTCGTGCCCGTCGAGGGCGGGGCGATCCGCAGCCAGGGCCTGTCGAGGGCCTATCGGGGTACGGCGACGCTCGCCTACGACGCGGGCTGCGACTGTGTCACCGGCCAGGACAGGATCTGGCGGGCCGACGAGAAGCTGGGCAGGTTCGTCTCCGCCGACGGGCAGGCGCTGGCGCAGGGCTGGAAGGTCGACGTCGGCCTGGCCAACCTCACCGCCGCGCTCACCAACCCGAAGATCAACGCGCACTTCCTCGGCGTCTTCGGCTGGAACCTGGTCTACGCCACGTCCGTCGTGGTGCTGACCGCCGCGCTCGGGGTGGCGGTCGCGCTGGTGCTGCACCATCCCCGGATGCGTGCCGTACGGGCCTACCGGACCCTGATCGTGCTGCCGTACGCCATGCCGGCCTTCGCGATGCTGCTGGTCTGGCGGGACATGTTCAACACCGACTTCGGGTTGATCAACAAGATGTTCGGGCTCGACGTCGACTGGCTCGGCGCCCCGCTCACCGCCCGCCTGTCGGTGCTGCTGGTCCAGCTCTGGCTGGGCTTTCCCTACATGTTCCTGATCGCCACCGGGGCGCTGCAGACGATCCCGTCGGAGTATCTGGAGGCGGCCCAGGTGGACGGCGCGACCGCCTGGCAACGGTTCGTGAAGGTCACGCTGCCACTGCTGATGCTCGCCCTCGCCCCGTTGCTGGTCTCGTCGTTCGCGTTCAACTTCAACAACTTCAACGGCATCTTCCTGGTCACCGCCGGAGGCCCGTTCCCCGCCGACAACCCGACGGTGGGCGCGACCGACCTGCTGATCACCTACACCTTCCGGCTCGCCTTCGGGCAGCAGGGCGCGCAGTACGGCCTGGCCTCCGCGATGTCCATCTACGTCTACCTGATCGTGGCGGTGCTCTCGATCATCAGTTTCCGGCGTACCCGGGCCTTCCAGGAGGTGGACCGATGAGAAGCGGACTGGTCCTCCGGCACCTGGTGGCGATCACCGTCACCGCCTTCGCCCTCTTGCCGATCCTGTTCGTGGTCTCCTCGGCGCTCAACCCGCTCGGCACGCTCAGTTCGGCGACCCTGTTCCCGAGCGGCGCCGGCCTCGCCAACCTCACGGACCTCTTCGAGACCACGGCCTTCCCGACCTGGTACCTCAACTCCGTTCTGATCGCCGGGCTCACCGCCGTGCTGTCGGTGACGGTGTCGGCGGTCTCCGCCTACGCCTTCAGCCGCTTCCGCTTCGCCGGTCGCCGTACCGGCCTGGTGGCGCTGCTGGTGATCCAGGCGTTCCCGCAGTTCCTGGCCATCGTCCCGCTGTACGTCATCTTCAGCGTGATCAGTGACAACTGGCCCGTCTTCGGGCTCAACAGCATCTGGGGCGTGGTCCTGCTCTACATCGGCGGCCAGGTCGGCGTGAACACCTGGCTGATCAAGGGGTTCTTCGACACGATCCCCCGGGAGCTCGACGAGGCCATGCTGATCGACGGCTGCACGCCCACCCAGGCGTTCCGCAAGGTGATCCTGCCGCTCTCGGCGCCCATCCTGTCGATCAGCGCGCTGCTCGTCTTCATCGGGACGATCAACGAGTTCCTCATCGCCAGCGTCTTCCTCACCGGCGACGACGCCCGCACCCTCGCGGTCGGGCTGTTCAGCCTGCTGGCCGACCAGCGCAACGCCAACTTCGGCATGTTCGCGGTGGGCACGTTGCTCACCGCGATCCCGACCGTCGTCGTCTTCCAGTTCCTGCAGAGATACATCGTCCACGGGCTCACCGCGGGCGCGGTGAAAGGTTGATCATGATAGACCGGGGATTCCATCACGACGGCTCGCCCGACCACGTCAGCACGGCGGCGCCGGAGCCGGGGGAGACGGTCACCGTCTTCGTTCGCACCCCGCGAGGCCACCGCTCCGGCGTGCACGTGCGGACCACGCCGGACGGCGAACCGCACTTCACCGAGGCGGTGATCGACCGCGAGACCGAGCGGGAGACCTGGTGGCGGGCCGACATCGTGGCCCGCAACCAGGTGACCGGCTACCGCTTCCTCATCGGCGGCCCGGACGGCTACCGCTGGCTGACCGCCTCCGGCCTGGCCGCCCACGACGTTCCGGACACCACCGACTTCAAGCTGGTCACCCATGCCGCCCCACCCGAGTGGGCGGCCGGCGGTGTGATCTACCAGATCTTCCCCGACCGGTTCGCCTCCTCGGGCACGGCACGCGACCTGCCGCCGTGGGCGATCCCCCGCGGCTGGGACGACCCCGTCGCGGGGAGCGGGCCCGACACCTCGCGGCAGGTCTTCGGCGGCGACCTGGACGGCGTGCGCTCCAGGCTGGACCACATCACCGCCCTCGGCGCGGACATCCTCTACCTGACGCCGGTCTTCCCCGCGGCCTCCAACCACCGCTACAACGCCTCCTCCTTCGCCGAGGTCGACCCGCTGCTCGGAGGCGACGCGGCCTATCGCGCGCTGATCGACGAGGTGCATCGCAGGGGCATGCGCATCCTGGGCGACCTCACGACGAACCACTGCGGCGACACCCACGCCTGGTTCCAGGCGGCGCTGCGGGACAAGGGCGCCGCCGAACGGGAGATGTTCTTCTTCACCGACGACGACCTGGGCTACGAGGCATGGATGGGCGTTCCCTCCCTGCCCAAGCTCGACTGGTCGAGCGAGCGGCTGGCGGGGGCGATGGAGGAGGTCGTCCGCGGCTGGCTCCGGTTCGGCCTGGACGGCTGGCGCATCGACGTGGCCAACATGACCGGCAGGCTCCGCCAGGCGGACCACACGCACGAGGTGGCCAGGCGCATCCGGCGGGCGATGACCGAGGAGTGCCCGGACAGGCTGCTCGTCGCCGAGCACGCGCACGACGCCACCGGCGATCTCGACGTCGGCGGCTGGCAGGGGACGATGAACTACGCCGGTTTCACCCGCCCGGTGTGGAGCTGGCTGCGAGGCCCGGAGGTCCACCTGCCGTTCCTCGGGGTTCCGGCGGAGGTGCCCAGGATCGGCGGCGGCGACGCGGTGGCGACGATCCGTGCCTTCTCCGGCCACATGTCGTGGCGCTCGCTGGTCCACTCCTGGTCGATCCTCGGCTCTCACGACACCGCCAGGATCCGCACGATATGCGGAGGGGATCCCGCCCTGGTGGAGGTCGCCGCCGGGCTGATGCTCACCCTGCCCGGCACGCCCATGGTGTTCGCGGGCGACGAGATCGGCCTGGAGGGCGCGTGGGGAGAGGACTCCCGCCGGACC
Organism: Streptosporangium amethystogenes subsp. fukuiense; assembly: GCF_042665875.1. Classification (NCBI taxonomy): domain Bacteria; kingdom Bacillati; phylum Actinomycetota; class Actinomycetes; order Streptosporangiales; family Streptosporangiaceae; genus Streptosporangium; species Streptosporangium amethystogenes. The sequence goes on from NZ_JBHTEE010000001.1 coordinate 1,221,506, forward strand.
ATGCCCTGGGACCGGCCGGAAAGGTGGGACCGGGGCACCTTCGGTGTCTACCGCGACCTGATCGCGTTGCGCCGGGGCGAGGCCGCCCTGCGCCACGGAGGCCTGCGCTGGCTGCACGTCTCCGAGGACGCCGTGGTCTACCTCCGGGAGCGCGCGGGCGAACGCCTGCTGATCCTGGCCGCCCGTGCCGCCCACCGGCCGGTGCGGCTCCCGCTCGGCGCCCGGTGCCTGCCCGTGTACGGCGACGCGGAACTGTCCCCCGAGGCCGACGGCACCGTCACGCTGCCCGCCGACGGCCCGGCCTTCCACATCTGGCGCCTGGCCCGGAGCTGAGGAACCGGGGCGGGCAAAGTTCTCGCCAAACGGCGTTACGGGCCGTATAGGGCCGGGGATTTGCGATAGTACGTCGTAATTCACGGAGGCTGTCATGGTCAAGGGAACCGCCACCGCACTGGATGGCAGAGCGGGCGGGTCGGAGCGGCCGCACATCAGCCTGCCGGTGATCGGCACGCTGGCCGTGCCGCCGCCGGATCGACTGGTCTTCTACGGCGTGCTGGGCGTGCTGGGCGCGCTCGGAGTCGTCGAATGGCCCCTCGTGCTCGTCGTCGGGATCGGTCACTATCTGACCGAACAGCGGTTCTCCCCCTTCCTGCGGGAAGCCGGGCAGGCCGCGGAGGCGGCGTAGCGAGGACAGAGACGCCGAGCGGCGGCCCGGCCCGTCCCGGCGGACAGCGGCCGGGGACCGGACCTGCCGGCCCAACCTGGAGGTGGTGGCGCTGGCACCTCTCGGTGACCTGGCAGGACAGGGCTGGACGCAGCTCGGCGAGCTGGCCCTGGCATTCGTGCTCTCGGCCGCGATCGGCCTGGAGCGGGAGATCCGCCAGAAGAGCGCGGGACTGCGCACCCACACCCTGGTCGGCTTCGCCGCCGCCCTGATCATGCTGGTGTCGAAACACGGCTTCGCCGATGTGCTGGGAGAGCACGTCTCCCTCGATCCGTCCCGGGTGGCCGCCCAGATCGTCTCCGGCATCGGCTTCATCGGCGCCGGCCTGATATTCGTCCGCGGTGACGCGGTCCGGGGCCTCACCACCGCCGCGGCGATCTGGCTCACCGCGGCGGTGGGCATGGCGGCGGGAGCGGGACTGTGGCTGCTGGCGGTGGCCGTGACCGTGGGACACTTCGCGACGGTGTTCGTGCTCACCCCACTGGCCGACCGGCTCCCCCGGTCCAGGCACGCACCCTCGCGGCTCCATCTGACCTACCTCGACGGGCGGGGCGTGCTCCGGCTGGTGCTGGCCGAATGCACGCGCCGGGGGTTCGTCGTGGACGAGCTCTCCATCGACCAGCGCGGCGAGCGCCGCCCCCCGGCGACCGTCTCGCTCTGGCTCACCGTGCGCGGCGCCGGCCTGATAACCGAGCTGACCACCGTGCTCTCCGAGATCGACGGGGTGCTCGCGGTGGTGAGCCAGGACGCCAACGCGCCAACGCTCTGAGCGGGATTTTCGGGTGATGTCCCGGTGCGGACGGCCGCCCCCGGGCGAAACGGCGGGCGGTGCGCCCGCCCCGGCCGCCCGGGGCGGGCGCACGGCCGGCTAGTCCCAGCGGAAGAACACGGCCGCGACGACGCCGCCGAACACGAGGCTGGCGGCCAGGCCGATCAGGTTGGACGCCTCGATGGGCGCACCGATCCAGGCGGCCGACAGGGCCTGGCTCCCGGCGCCGAACGGCAGCCACTGCCCGATCGTCGTGATCATCTCCGGGAGGCTGTCACGCCCGCCGAACATGCCGCCGGTGGCGCCCAGGGCGAAGAAGACGCTCAGGCCGATCGCCACGGAGGAGTTCGGGGTGGGCGACAGTGCGGCGACGATCAGGCCCACGGCGTACATGGTGGCCACCGTCAGCGACAGCACACCGAGCGCCGCGCCGACGCGCACCGGAGGGTTGGCGTCGAACGCCAGCATGGCCAGCATCCAGGCGGCCGCGATGCCGACGGCGATCTGCAGCACACCGGCGGCCGCCTGGGCGACGAGGACCAACGCGGGCGAGGCGGGCGTCACCCCGAGGCGGCGCAGGATGCCGCTGCGCCGGTAGTAGGCCAGGAAGCTCGGCATGTTGACGATGCCGGTCGTGGCCGCGACCATCGTGAACACCAGCGGCAGCACGTAGACGTCGAAGGCCGTGCGGCCGTGCGCGATCGTCTCCCGGCCGGCGGACGAGGCGTTCATCACCAGGATGAGCATGGGCAGGCCGATCGGCACGATCAGCCCGGCGGTGTCGCGGGCGACCATCTTGAGCTCGCAGATCAGTAGTCCGGCCCAGGCGCGCGGGCCGGGGCGGTGGACGGTGATGTCGGTCAACGGATCGTCTCCTCGGTGTCGAGCCGGTGTCCGGTCAGGGCGACGAAGGCGTCGTCCAGGCCGGCCTGTTCGCTGCGTGTCTCGGTCGCCACTACGCCGGCGCGTACGAGCGCGACGCTGACGGCCTGGAGCAGGTCGCCGCGGCCTTCGACGACGACGCGGTCGCCGTCGGCGCGTACCCGCTCGGCCTCGTCGAGTCCTTCGAGCAGCCCGTCCGGCACGGGGGTGGCCGCGCGGAAGATGACCCGCTGGGCGAAACCGGCCCTTCGCACGAGCCCGGAGGGCGAGTCGAGGGCGGCGACCCGTCCCTCGTCGAGCAGCGCGACCCGGTCGCACAGCCGTTCGATCTCCTCCATGGCGTGGCTGACGAGCAGGACGGTCACGCCGGACTCGCGCAGCCGCTCCAGGGTCGTCCACATCTGGCGGCGTGCCTCGGGGTCGAGCCCGGTGGTGAGCTCGTCGAGGATCACCACCCGGGGTCGCCCGACGAGGGCGAGCGCGATCGACAGCCGTTGCCGCTGGCCGCCGGAGAGGTTCTCGAAGCGGGTGCGATGGGAGGCGGTCAGGCCGACCGACTCGATCAGGTCGCCGGTCGGCAGCGGGTCGCGGTAGAAGCTCCCGTACAGGCGGACCAGCTCGGTGACCGTGAGCGCGGAGTGCAGGGTGGCCTCCTGCGGCTGGACTCCGAGGACCTGGCGCAGCCGGGCCCGGTCGCGCCGGGTGTCCAGGCCGAGCACGCGGACGGTGCCGCGGTCGGGCCGCCTGAGCCCGGCGATCAGCTCGACGGTGGTCGTCTTGCCGGCTCCGTTGCGTCCCAGGATGCCGAAGATCTCGCCGACGGCGACCGAAAGGCTGACCTCCTCGACGGCGACCTTGGAGCGGTAGCGCTTGTGCAGGCGGTCCGCTTCGACGGCGGGAGATGACGTTGTCGCATGCATGCCGTCGAGGTTAGGAAGGGCGAGCCTCTGGCGCCTGTGCCGATGGTCAGCATCGGCACCCATGACTTTCGGCACCTCAGCGCGGATGGGAGCGTCAGTAGAGTGACGGTATGCGGCGAATCGAGCCGGACGCGTGGGCGGGGCTGGCGGCACTGCTGGTGTGCCTCGCGGTGGGCACCCCGACCCTGCTCGGCGTGGCCGAGACACGGGTGCCCCGGCCGGTGTGGGGTGTGCTGTTCGTGGCGCTGCTGGCCACGTCGCTGACCGCCGCGGTCTTGGAGGACCGCCGGCCGAGGCCGACGTGGGTCTGCTACGGCGCGGCCGTCGTGCTGGGGTGGCTGACGATCCTGACGGCGCCCGGCGCCGGGTGGCTGCCGATCCTGCTGGTCTTCACCGCGACCTTGAGTGCGTACGTCGCGCCGCGGTGGACGGGCCCGGTGGTGGTCGTGCTCAACACCGTCGTCATCGCCGTGGCCGCGGGCCTCGCCGGCGCCACCTTCACCGAGATCGGTCTCAGCGCGCTGCTGTACCTGCTGATCCAGACCGCGACGCTGCTCAGCTCACTGGCGAGCCTCCGGGAGCAGCGGATGCGCCGTGAGCTGAGCGAGGCGCATCTGGAGCTGCGGGCGGCGAGCGTCATCCTGGCCGACACCGCGCGCGCTCACGAACGCCTGCGCATCGCCCGGGAGCTGCACGACCTGATGGGGCACCAGCTCACGGCGCTCACCCTGGAGCTGGAGGTCGCCCGGCACCACGACGGCCCCGGCGCGCGGGTGCACATCGAGCGCGCCGACCGGGTGGCGCGGGACCTGCTCCGCGACGTGCGCGCGACCGTCGGGCAGCTGCGCGTCGACGCGCCCGATCTGCGCGAGTCCCTGAGCGCCGTGGTGCGCGACATTCCCGGCCTCGACATCGGTGTGTGGATCGACGACGACGTACGTCCCACCGAGGAGGTGACCATGACGCTCATCCGTGTCGTCCAGGAGATCGTCACCAACACCATCCGGCACGCGAACGCGACCTCGCTGCGCATCCGGATCGAGAGCACACCGGACCAGGCCGTGAAGCTCACCTCCGTCGACGACGGGCGCGGCAGCCCCCAGCTGCGGCCGGGCAACGGGCTGCGCGGCCTGAGCGAGCGGATCGACGCGATCGGCGGCGACGTGCGGCTCGACGGCAGCGACGGTTTCCGCGTCACCGCCAGGGTGCCCGCGCGGTGATCCGGGTGATCGTGGTCGACGACCAGACCCTGGTGCGGCAGGGCATCCGCAGCCTGCTCGACCTGACCGACGACATCGAGGTGGTGGGGGAGTCCGACGACGGCATGTCCGCGCTGGCGGCGATCGAGGAGCACGCCCCCGACGTCGTCCTGCTCGACCTGCGCATGCCCCGCCACGACGGCATCTGGGTGCTCAAGGCGTTGCAGGAGCGCGCGGACGACGCGCCACCGGTGCTCGTGCTGACCACGTTCGACAACGACACCCTGGTGCTGGACGCGATGCGGGCGGGGGCATGCGGCTACCTGCTGAAGGACGTGACGCTCGAACGGCTGACCCGGGCCATCCGGGTCCTGGCCGACGGAGGGACGCTGATCTCGCCGTCGATCACCGATCGGCTACTGCGCGCGGTGCACCGCCGCCGGCCGGCGGATGACGGCGACCTGCCCGCGATCCAGCAGCTCACCGAACGAGAGGTGGAGGTGTTGCGGCTCGTCGCGGAGGGTTACAGCAACCGTGAGATCGCCCAGGCCCTGTTCCTGGCCGAAGGCACGGTGAAGAACCACGTCTCGACCATGCTGCTCAAACTCGGGGCGCGCGACCGCACCAACGCGGTGCTGCGCGCCCTGCACGCCAACATCCTCGACTGATATTTAGTAGGCATTTGGTCTAATTTGCCGATACTGGCATGCTCTTTTCCGGGACTCGGCTGCCCGGAACCCGGCGCGTACGGCAGGGCGTTGGCCGCCGGACCACTCGGGCGGGCTCGTGACGGGGGAGGAGCACGATGGCCGGTACGGAGCTCAGATCCGGCGATCCCACGGCCTTCGGGCCGTACGCGATCGAGGCCAGGCTCGGTGAGGGCGGGCAGGGAACGGTCTACCTCGGACGCGATCCGGCCGGTGGGAGCGTCGCGGTCAAGGTGCTGCACCCGAAGTTCGCCGCCGACCAGGCCGCGAGGACGCGCTTCCAGCGGGAGATCGCCGTCGCCCGGCAGATCGCCGAGTTCTGCACCGCCCGGGTGCTCGACGCGGGGGAGAGCGGCGACCGCCTCTACGTGGTGAGCGAGTTCGTCGACGGGCCGTCGTTGCAGCAGGCGGTCGAGAGCGAGGGGCCGCGCGACGGCGCCGCCCTGCAGCGCATCGCGATCAGCACCGTCACCGCGCTCGTCGCCATCCACCAGGCGGGCATCGTGCACCGCGACTTCAAACCGGCCAACGTGCTCCTCGGCTTCGACGGCCCGCGGGTCATCGACTTCGGCATCTCCAAGACGCTCGACGCGACCGCCCACACCAGCGGCGCGATCGGAACCCCGGCCTACATGTCGCCCGAGCAGATTCGCGGCGAGCCCGCCGCCGCCCCCTCGGACGTGTTCAGCTGGGCCGTGACGATGGTGTTCGCCGCGACCGGAAGTCCCGCGTTCGGCCAGGACACCATCCCGGCCGTGCTGCACCGCGTCCTCAGCGTCGAGCCCGACCTGTCCGGGGTGCCCGAAGGGCTGCGGCCGCTGCTGCGCGACTGCCTGGCCAAGTCACCCGCCGACCGTCCCGTGGCATCCGAGGTGCTGTTCAGGCTGATCCGCCAGCCGTCGACGGGCGCCGCCGCCGCGCCGCCCCGGCAGCCGTCGCAGGCCGAGCGGTCGCCGGAGTCCCGGCGACCGCCCGCCCACGACCTGCCGCCGTCCCCCCAGCCGCCACCGTGGCGCCCTTCTCGTGCCGAGCAGCCGCCACCCGGCCGGAGCACGGCGCCCCAGCAGTGGGAGCCGGCCGGTCACGGAAGGGCGCCCGCACCCGCTGGGCCGGTCCCGGCCGGGACCGGTGTGCCCGCCGGGCAGGGCGGCCCGGGAGGCGGCGCCCCGGCCGTGACCGTGCCGGTAGCGGCCGGTCGGTCGCGCCTGTGGTGGATCGGGGCCGTCATCGCCGCCACCACCCTCGTGATCTCCGCGGGAGCCTTCGTGCTCCCGCCGCTGCTGTCGGGAAGCGAGAAGGGGGATGCGGACCCCACCCCCGTGGCACTGACCGGCTCCCCGCCATCGGTTTCTCCGCCGCCGGTCTCGGACGTCTCCCCGTCCCCAGACGGGTACCCGTCTGGGGGCGGGTCGTCGCCCCCGCAGAGCACGGGGCAGCCCTCTCCCGCGGCCACCCCCACCTCGGTCACCGGAGACTGGAAGAGCGCGCCGGTGGGCGGCCCGCTCCGGGGCCACCGCGACGACCTGCAGGCGGTGGCGGTCGCCAGGGTGGGCGACAGGTCCGTGATCGTCTCCGCCGCCTACGACCGCACCGTCCGCCTCTGGGACCTGGCCACCCGCAGGCCGCTGGCCACGCTCACCGGGCACACCAACTGGGTGCGCTCCGTCGCCGTCACCGAGCTGGACGGCAGGACGATCGCGGTGTCAGGCGGTGACGACGGGACCGTACGTCGCTGGGACCTCGCCGCGAGGAAGGCGGTCGGCAAGCCCATCGCCGCCGCCGAGCCCGTCTTCTCCCTGGCCGTGGCCACCCTCGACGGTGAGCCCGTGGTCGTGACCGGCGGCCGCGACGGGGGCCTGCGGCTGTGGAACCTGAGAACCGGCGCCGCGATCGGCAAGGTCCGCCGTGCCTCCAGCGGGGCGCTGTTCGGCCTGGCGACCGCCGAACTGGACGGCGAGCCCGTCGTGTTCACCGGGAGCGGGGACGGAACGGTGCGCCGCTGGCCGCTCCGCTCGGGCCGCGGCGAGACGATCGCCACCCAGCGCGCTCAGGTATCGGTGGTCACCACCGCCGAGCTGGACGGCAGGCTGGTGGTGCTGTCCGCCGGCGGTGCGCAGGACATCCACATCGACGACGCCGCCGGCGCCGGTGAGGCACGCCCGCCCATCCGCGACCACAGCGGCTGGATCTACTCACTGGCCGTCGGGAGGGTGGGGTCGCTCACCGTCGTCGTCTCCGGCAGCAACGACGGCACCGCGCAGGTCCACGACCTCGACAACGGAGCGTCGGCCGGGCGGCCGTTCAAGGGCCACGACCACAACGTGTTCGGCGCCGCGGTGGCCGAGCTGGACGGGCGTCCCGTCGCGGTCACCGGCGGCGGCGACGACACGGTCAGGATCTGGCGCCTGGGCTGACCGGCCACCACCGTGGCGAGCTCCATACGGAGAACGCCCTGGTCCCGGGCGCCATGGGCTGGAGGGGCGCCCGGGAACCCAGAGCCTGTCCCTTGGTCAAGCAGCGAGGTGCGTTCGTGCGACCACTTCCCCGATCGCCTGGTCGAGCATCTCCAGGCCGAGGGTGATCTCGGCTTCGGTGCTGGTGAGAGTGGGGGCTATCCGGAACGTGCCGCCGATTCCCGGCAGCTGCACGATGTTCATGTGGAGGCCGAGTTCGAGGCAGCGGCGGGTGATGGCCGCTCCGAGCTCGTCCGAGCTCTCCTCGGCGCCGGGGGCGGGCGCGAGTTCGATTCCCTGGAGGAGCCCGCGGCCCCGCACGTCGCCGACGACGGCGTGCCGGTGCTGGATGGACAGCAGACCGGCGCGCAGGAACGCCCCCAGCTCGGCCGCCCGCGCATCGAGCGCGTCACGTTCGAGCACGTCGAGCACGGTGTTGCCGACGGCGGCGACCAGGGGGTCGGAGACGTGCGTGGTGAAGAAGAGGAACCCCCGTTCGGCGGCGGCCTGTTCGATCTCGGCCGAGGTGACGACCGCGGCAAGCGGCAGGCCGGCACCGAGCGTCTTCGACAGGGTCAGGATGTCGGGAACGACACCGTCGCGCTGAAAGGCGTACCAGGTACCGGTACGGCACAGCCCGGTCTGAGCCTCGTCGAGGATGAGGAGCATCCCGCGCTCGGCACACTTGCGCTTGAGTGCCGCGAGGTAGCCGAGCGGCGGTTCGATGACCCCCCCGGAGCTCAGGATGGGTTCGACGATGCAGGCGGCGAGGTTTCCCGTGGACTGCGCGTCCACGAGCCCGAAGGCGACGTCGAGCTGACGCCGCCAGTCGAGTCGTCCCGCCGCGTCGACGAAATCGGGCCGATACTCATAGGGGACCGGGATCGGGATGTTGCCCGGGGCGGCCGGCCCGTATCCTCGGCGTCCCGAGCTGTAGGTCGCCCCGGCTGCGGCCTGGGTCATGCCATGCCAGGACCGCGCGAACGACACGATCTCATGCTTTCCAGTGACAAGCTTCGCCATCCGGATCGCCGCCTCGTTCGACTCCGCACCCGTGCTCAGCAGCAGACTCTTGGTGAGAGGGGCGGGCAGCGTCTCGGCCAGGCGTCGTGAGAGCTCGACGACCGGCCTGGAGAGCATGCCGCTGTAGAGGTGGTCGAGACCGGCGACCTGGCGCCGCACGGTCGCCACGATCTCCGGGTGCGAGTGGCCGAGGATGGAACTCATCTGCCCCGACGTGAAGTCGAGGATCTTCCGTCCCCTTTCGGTGTAGACGAAACTCCCCTCGGCGCGCGCGATTATCTCCGGCACGAACGGGGCGCCGTACCGGATGACGTGCTTGTCAACATCTGACCAGAACGCAGCATCGGAGGCGAGCGGGGGATCGGAGGCGATGGGCGACATGGTTCGACGGTACTGACGCCAGACTGTGCATGTCCATCGCAGCATTTCCATCATTCTGTTCGGTTCCATCGAACAGTAGGCTGCCTGTCATGACCCTGAACCCGTGGCGACTTCGGCTTCTCGATGTGTTCGAGCGGGTCGGCACCGTGCGCGCCGTGGCGGCGGAACTGATGTTGAGCCCCTCGACGGTGTCGCAGCAGTTCGCGGTGCTGGAGGCCGAGACGGGAGCGCAGCTCTTCGAACGGGTCGGCCGAACCCTCACCCTCACGCCGACCGGTGCGACGCTCGTGGAACGGGCGCGCGAGCTGCGCGACCACATGGATTCCATCGAGGCGGAGCTGGCCGAGGTCACGACCGAACCCGCGGGACAGTTACGCGTGGGCGGGTTCGCCAGCTCGATCGCCCCGATCCTGATCAAGGCGGTGACGGCTGTGGCGCGCGCGCACCCGCGGCTGAGGCTGGAACTGCTCGAGATCGAGCCGCGCGAGAGCATGGCGGCGCTCCATCAGGGCCGCTGCGATCTCGTGGTCACCGTCGACGAGGCCGACGGCGCGCTGCTGAGCCCCACCATCACGGTGATCCCGCTCGCGACCGACCCGCTCCTGCTCGTCGCGCCCGCGGCCCACGAGGTGGGGAAGCTCGACGTCGTCTCGCTCGCCGATCTCGCCGCGGAGCGGTGGGCGCTTGACCACTCGGGCACGTACCTGGGTGAGCTCGTTCCTCGGCACTGCCGGCTCGCCGGATTCGAGCCGATCGTCGCCGGCCGCTTCTCCAGCTACGGCGTGCTGCTCTCCCACGTCGCCGCAGGACTGTCCGTCGCGGTGCTCCCCGAGCTCGCGGTCGAGCCCAGGGCCGGTGTCGTCGCCCGCCCGATCGTCGGTCTCTCCGATCGGAGGATCGTGGCCGCCGTTCGCTCCGGCAGCGCGCGGCGGCCCGCGATCACGACCGTGATCGAAGCACTTCGGCGGGCCTCCGCTCACCCCTCATAGTTCTGTGGAAGTGAGGCCGGATCCCGGTACGGGCTCACGGTGCGAGCCCCGGCGGGGGTGACCTCGGATCACCCGGCTCCCAGCAGGGCGATGACGGACAGGGTCACCAGGGACAGGAGGCTGGAGACGAGGATGGCGTCGCGGGGCAGTTCGGTGGGGCGGCCGTGCTCGGCGGCGTAGATATAGGTGTTCTGGGCGGTGGGAAGTCCCGCGAACAGGACCGCCGCGAAGAGTGCGGGGCCGTCGAGGTCGAGGAGGAAACGTCCGGCCAGGAGCGCCACCAGCGGCTGGAGCAGGAGTTTGAGCACCACCACCGGCCCGATTCCGCGCCAGGCGACGGCCGAGCCGCTCAGGGACATGCCCAGTGAGAAGAGCGCCAGGGGCACCGCGGCGCCGCCGAGGATCTCCAGGGGCCGCAGCGCGAGGTCGGGCGGTTGCCAGCCGAGGGCGGACACGCCCAGGCCGAGGATCGAGGCCGCCACGATCGGCGTCCGCAGCGGGGCGAGGAAGGACGAGCCGCCGGCCCCGAGGCCGAGGAAGAGCAGCGGGGAGACCACCAGGACCTGGAACATCAGGACCGACACCACGAACGTCGCGTCGTGCAGGACGTAGAGGCCGACGGGGATGCCGAGGTTGCCGGCGTTGACGTAGCACGACGCCATCGCGCCGGTCACCCGGTCGGGCAGCTTGCCGCGGAGCAGCGCGAGCGCCAGCAGGCCGACGGTGAAGGTGCTGATCGCGAAGGCGAGCAGCGGGCCGGGCTGGACCTGGCTGAGCGGGGTACGGCTGAGCGTGGTGAACAGCACCGAGGGCATCGCGATGGTGAACGCGAATTTCGTCAGCGCCTGCCGGACCTGAACGCTCGCCGATCCGGAACGGGCGGCCAGCCAGCCGAGGGCACCGATGCACCATATCGGGACGAAAGCCGCAATAACCGCCTGCACTCGGCATACCGTATCCGGGCCCCGGCGCCGGAGAGCCAAGGGGGTGCGCGCCTTGTTCGACTGGGGAGAGTGCGGTGAAAGGCGCGACACCGCCCGGATCCGGCCCCGAGCCGGTCCGGGCGGTGCCGCCGGGCGCGGTTACCTCAGGTACGGCCCCGCGGAGCCGATCTTGCCGGGAGCGGGGTTGCCGGGCAGTGCGAGCACGTAGGCCCGCATGTTGCCCTTGCCGCTCAGGGAGACGGTGAGCGTTCCGCCGGTGACGGTCTTGCTGTCACCGGTGACGGCATCGACGTAGGTGCCGTTGGGGATGCCGGTGAAGGTGGCGTTCCCGGAGACCGAGACCAGCACGAAGCTGTCCACGGACCCCTGGGTGAAGCGACGCTTGTAGGCCATGCCACCCGAGACACCCTCGGTGGAGTACTGCCCCTTCTGCAGCGCCGGAACGGCCCTGCGGATCTGGTTGAGCCGCTGCACGTGCTTGACCAGCGGCTTGTCGAGGGTCTGCGCCACCGCGCCCGAGGCACTGGACACCGTGCCGAAACCCGAGGCGGTGACCGATCCCGCCAGGTGGTCACCGAAATAGGCGCGTCCCGTCGTGGCCAGCGGGCAGGTCGGCCCGCAGTCGATCGGCTTGCCCGCCTGGAACTCGATCTCCGAGCCGTAGTAGAGCGTCGGAATGCCGCGGAAGGTCCACATCAGGCTCATGTTCTCCGCCCAGGCGTCGGTGCCGCCGTCGTAGCGGACCGAGGACTTGTTCGGACCGTAGTCGTGGGAGTCGACGTAGACGGTGTTGTAGGTGGCGTCGTTGTAGCTGTCGTCGGAGTCCTTGCCGTTGTGGAACGCGTTGGACGCCTCGCCGAAGTTCATGTGCATGCGCATGTCGATGACGTTCATGCCGGAGAACCTGCTGTGGTCGGGCGCGTGGTAGGTGTTGCCGTTCAGCGTGGCGTTGGTGCTGGTGGGCTGGTTGCCCGAGCCCATCAGGTTCTCGTAGTCGTACTGCTCGATCGCCGCTCGGACGTCGTCGGCGCTGTACTCCTTGCGTTCCTTCCAGGTGAAGAACTGGGCGGAGTGGTTCACCGAGCCGCGGTTCCACTTGTCGTGCACGAACGCGGCGACCTCGCCGAAGACGTAGAAGTCCTTGGCCTTCTCCGCGCCGAACTTCGCGGTCGCGTGCTCGCGGATCGCGGGCAGGAAGCGGCGGTTCCAGGTGACCCTGGGGATGTGCACGGCGGTGTCGACGCGGAAGCCGTCCACGCCCATGTCGATGTACCTGTTGTAGACGTCGATCAGGTAGTCCTGGACGGCCTTGCTCTCCGTGTTGAAGTCGGCCAGGTCGTCGTGGAGCCAGCAGCTGCGGGAGTCCTCCCCCTCCCAGTTGCCGATCCAGCACTGGTGGTAGTAGTTCGCGGGGAACATGCCGGAGGTCGGGTTCGGCCACTGGCAGTTGTGGATGCGGTACCCCTCGGGGCTGCTCCACTGGGTGGGAGTGCCCCAGTTACGGCAGGTGTTGCCCGCCGGCTCGGTGGTGGACCACTGGTCGCCGTTGTACGGCCTGCCCTTGGCCATCGCGTTCTGCGCGGCCGTCAGGTTCGGGTCGTTGCCCTGATGCTCCTGCATCGGGTTGTACTCCCGGCCCGCCTCCTTCTCGCTGTAGAGCCACTTCCACTGATCGTCGCGCGCGCCCCACACGGTGGGGGTGAACAGGCCCTTGGCGCCCCAGCGGGAGCTGTGGTTGTAGACGACGTCCTGGTAGATCTTGATGCCCTTGGCGTGGGCTGCGTTGATCAGGTCCTGGTACGACGTGCCCTCGGACTCCAGGCGGGGGTCGACCCGGTAGAAGTCCCAGCCGTGGTAGCCGTGGAAGTCGTAGTCGGAGCGGTTGAGCACGACCGGGGTGATCCACAGGGCGGAGAAGCCGAGGCCCTTGATGTAGTCGAGCTTGTCGACCAGGCCCTTGAAGTCACCGCGGAACATCGGGTCGTTGTTCGCGGCGTTGCCCGACTTCACGTGCTGGCTGCCACCCCGGTTGTTGGAGGTGTCGCCGTCGGCGAACCGGGCGGTCATCACGAAGTAGATGGAGTCCTCGCGCGGGTCGCCGCCGAGCGGGGTGCCACCCTCGGGCGCCTCGGGCTTCTTCCCGGTGGTGGCGCCGGCCTCCTCGCTCGCCCCGGAGAGGTTGCCGGCGGCGTCCCTGGCCTGGACGGTGTAGCGGTAGAGGGTGTTCTCCACCAGACCGGTGTCGGAGTGCGCGGTGGCCGTCACGTCGACGACCTTGGTTCCCCCGGTGCCGCCGGTGCGGGTGACCTTGTAGCCGGTCACCCCGACGTTGTCGGTGGCGGCGCTCCAGGCCAGTGCGATCGAGACGCCGGTCGCGGCCGCTGTCACACCGGTCGGCGTGCTGGGCTTCTCGGTGTCCGGGGCCTCGGGGACGCAGGGGTCGGCGGCGTTGCCGGTCACGACGCCGTTCTTGACGGTGCTGACCCCGGTGCCGATGGTGTGGTCGGCGCCGCCGTTGTTGTCCCAGGTGCCCGAGCCGTTGTTGAAGGCGGCCTTGAGTCCGGTGGCGGTGCCAAGGTTGACGGTCTTCTTCTTCCAGCCGGTGCAGGCGGTCTCGTTCATGCCGACGCCGGGGACGGTGGTCCAGGCGCCGCCGGTGGGCTGGTAGTGGATGTTGGCGGTCGTCCAGGTGGTGGAGTAGTAGACGGTCGCGGTGTTGCCCGAGCCCGAGTCACAGGGGTTGCCGGAGCCGATCGTGCGGCCGGAGACGGTCACCACCCCGGTGCCGATGGTGTGGTCGGCGCCGCCGTTGTTGTCCCAGGTGCCCGAGCCGTTGTTGAAGGCGGCCTTGAGCCCGGTGGCGGTGCCCAGGTCGATGGTCTTCTTCTTCCAGCCGGTGCAGGCGGTCTCGTTCATGCCGACGCCGGGGACGGTGGTCCAGGCGCCGCCGGTGGGCTGGTAGTGGATGTTGGCGGTCGTCCAGGTGGTGGAGTAGTAGACGGTGACGCTGTTGGCGGCCAGTGCCGCGGACAGCGGGACGAGGGCGGAGGCCAGGCCGAAGATCGCGACGACGAGCAGCCTGAGCACGCGTTGGGGGGATGAACGCATGGGGATTCCTCTGTGCGAGGCGGAGAGGGGAACCCCGGGCGTCGGCGGACGCCCGGGGCGGATGGGCCGGATACGGCCCGAAGGTCAGCGCCAGGCGTCGTTGCGTGTCGCGGTGCCGCTCGCCGGGGTGGTGAAGGACCGGTTGGGGTCGCTCTCCCACGCCACCGAGCCGTCGGGGTTCTTCTTGATGTACTTGTACTGGATGGTCGTGCTGGGCGGCAGGTTCACCGTCGCCTTCCAGACCGGGTAGGAGGCCGAGGACAGGGCGATGGAGTTCGCCGGGTTCCAGGACCCCAGCTCGGCGACGTTGCCGACGACGAAGACGTTCTGGCCCCAGGTGGTCGTCACGTTCGCGTTGAACGAGGTGGCGACCTGGCCGGGGTCGACCGTCGGCGTCGGGGACGGGCTGACGCCGCCGGTGTGGATGGCGACCGCGCTCTTGCCGGGGACGGTCACCGAGGCGGAGCCGTTCGAGCCGACGGTCACCGAGCCGCCGCCCACGACGTTGGCGTAGGTTCCGGCGGGCAGGCCGGTGGAGAAGGTGCGGGTGACGCTGCCGCCCTCGTTGTTGATCGCGACCCAGCCCTTGTTGCCGCGGCTGAAGGCGATCACGTTGTTGCCGTTGTCGTACCAGTTGCCGACCGAGGTGCCGGCGACGGCGCGGTTGAAGCCGACCATGCCGCTCATCTGGCGGTGGAAGCAGGTCCACTGGCCGTTGCCGCAGTTGGCGTCGGTGGCGAAGCCGCCGTTGGCGGACGGCGGCCCCGCCTCGCTGTTGCTCCAGGTGAAGCCGGAGTAGACCCTCGGCGTCCCGTACGGCCAGGCGAGCATGAAGACGTTGGCCAGCTTGTAGGCGTCGCCGTACTTGTAGTTCATGGTCGAGCCGTTACGCTCGGTGTCGTGGTTGTCGATGAAGACCACGGCCTTGTCGCTGGGCACCGACAGCCCCCAGCTCTGCCCGAAGCTCTGCAGGTTCTTGATCTGCCCTGAGAACTGCTCCTTGAGCTTGCGCCCGTACACGAACTCGTGCACGTCGCCGATCCCGGTGTACTGGCTCGGTGTGATCGCCTCCTGATCGCCCTGGATGACCTCCTGGTGGATGTAGGGCGAGCCGGTCAGCTTGCCCTTGATCGCGGCCAGGTCGCCCGGGTTGATGTGCTTGGCGGCGTCGATGCGGAAACCGTCCACCCCCAGGGAGGTCAGCTTGTTGAGGTAGCCGGCGATCTGGTTGCGGACGTACTCGGAGCCGGTGTTGAGGTCGGACAGGCCGACCAGCTCGCAGTTCTGTACCCGCCAGCCGTCGTTCCTGTAGTCGGAGTCGTTGATCCCGCAGGTGGGTGTGTGGAAGTCCCAGGAGGAGTAGAGCCCCGGATAGTTGTACTTGCCGAAGCCGTAGCCGCCGTAGCTGGTGCTGCCCTGGCCGGTCATGTGGTTGATGACGGCGTCGGCGTGGACCTTGACGCCCGCCGCGTGGCAGGCGTTCACCATGTTCCTGAACGCGTTCTCGTCACCGAACTTGCTGGTGAGGGTGTAGCGGGCGGGCTGGTAGATGTCCCACCAGACCGAGCCGCCCTTGGACATCGAGTCACTCGGCGGCGAGACCTGCACGGCGCTGTATCCGGCGGGGCCGAGGACGTCGGTGCACTCCCTGGCGACGGAGTTCCAGTTCCAGTTCCACAGCTTGACGATCGGGCCGGGGGTGGGCGGTGCCGCCTGGGCGGGGGTGCTCAGTGCGACGGGCACCACGACCGCGGCGGTTGCCAGCGCGCTTAACGCCGTGGCAACGATGGCTCTGTAGGGTTTCATGAGTGGGGGCCTCCAGGATCGATGGACGGGTTCCCTGGCCGGGCCGGGTGCTGCAACACCTGGCCCGGCCGTCTTTCCGGGGTATGCGGGTTCAGGGCTGGACGAAGACGGCGACCGTGCGTGCCGGGACCGTCAGCGTGCCCGTGGCGGGGTCGAACGTCGACTGCTTCACGACGGCGTCGTCGCCGGTCGTCTGGACGGGGTGGAGCGTCACCTGGGCGCCCTTCAGCGCGGCGACCGTCTGCGGTCGCGTCTCGGGGGTCGCGTTGAGGACGACGGTGATCGACTTCCAACGCGGGTCGATCCCCGAGGCGTCCAGGTGCATGGTCACCACACCCGGGGTCTCCGAGGTGCCGCTGGTCGGGAAGGTCAGGCGCTTCTGCACCTCGGCCAGGCTGGCGAGGCCGAAGGCCGGGGAGGACGAGCGGATCTTCAGCAGCTCGCCGTAGCGGGCGCGGGCCGCACCGATCGCCGCGCAGTCCGGCTTCAGCGCCGGGTCGGCGAGCAGCGGCCTGGCGTACTGCCACTTGTCCTCGTTGTCGGCCTTCGGGGGGAGCCCGGCGCCGAAGCCGTTGCCCGCCGAGCAGTCCCAGAGCAGCCGGTTGAACCAGTCGCCGGAGTCGTAGGAGTTGCGGTCCAGCGACTTGGAGCGGAGCCGCTCGCTGCCGGCGTGCACGAACGAGGTGCCCTGCCCGAGCACGGCCGTGGCCAGCGAGAGCGACTGCATGCGCACCCGGTCGGCCATGGTGGTGGCCTGCGGCAGCTTGTAGGCCAGCGCGTCGAACAGCGTCTCGTTGTCGTGGGCGTCGACGTAGGTGACGACCTCGCCCGGCGAGGCGGTGTATCCGGCGGGGGAGCCGTTGTAGTCGACCTGCGAGCCCTTGACCTCCTTGCCGTTCGAGGCGGTGAAGGTGTAGTCGCGGAGGTTGCCGGCCAGCCCGACCTTGATCAGATCCTGGTAGCCGAGCAGCCGGGCCCGCTGCTGCGCCTCGTCGCCGTTGGCGGGCGACCCGTTGGGCGCCCCGGCCAGCCCCGAGCCGAAGCCCTGGACCCGCGGGTCGGGGTCGAACGGGCTGCCGCCGCGGACCGCGTCACGGAGCCGGTCGCTGAAGGTGCCGATCCCGGTGCCCGCCATGTTGGCCTGGGTGGCCTGCTCGAAGCGGGCGTTGTCGGCGACCTCGCCGAAGTTCCAGCCCTCCCCGTACAGGATGATCGACTTCCCGTCCACGCCGTCGCGGGCCACGGTCAGCCTGTCCAGGGCGGCGCGGACCGCGAGCATGTTCGCCTTGGGGTGGTGACCCATCAGGTCGAACCTGAAGCCGTCCACCTTGTACTCGCGGGCCCAGGTGACGACGGAGTCGACGACGAGCCTGCCCATCATGGCGTGCTCGGGCGCGGTGTTGGCGCAGCAGGTGGAGCTGGCCACGGTGCCGTCGTCGAGCAGCCGGTGGTAGTAGCCGGGCACGATCCGGTCGAGCACCGAGGTGGGGTCCTGGCCGGCGGCGTGGGTGTGGTTGTAGACCACGTCCATCACCACCCGCAGTCCCGCCCCGTTCAGCCCGCCGACCATGCTCCGGAACTCCTTGATCCGCGAGGACCCCTCGGGGTCGGCGGCGTAGGAGCCCTCGGGCACCGTGTAGTGCAGCGGGTCGTAGCCCCAGTTGAAGGAGTCTCCTGCCGCGGTGCGCGCGACGCAGGCCTGCTGCTCCTCGGAGTCGGGGGGCAGCGAGGCCAGGTCGCAGTCGGGCTCGGTCCGCTCCGACCTGCGCTCGGGGACCGTCGCGATGTCGAAGACCGGCAGCAGGTGCACGTGGGTCAGGCCGTCCTTGGCCAGCCCGCGCAGCTCCCTCATCCCCGCCGAGTCGCCGGTGAAGGCCGAGTAGGTGCCGCGCCTGGAGGCGGGGACCGTGGTGTCGGAGGCGGAGAAGTCGCGCACGTGCAGCTCGTAGATCGACGCCTTCTCCTGCGGCACCGCCCTGGGCTTGGCGAGTGACGACCAGCCGTCGGGCCGCAGGGAACGGTCGGACAGGTCGACCAGCTGGCTGCGGCCCGAGCCGGCGGCCAGCGACAGGCTGTAGGGGTCGGTCACCTCGTTGGTGACGATCCTGCCCTCGGCGGGCGCGTAGACCGTGACCAGGAAGGTGTAGTAGCGGTCCTTCCAGCCCTGCTGCCCGCGGACCGACCAGATGCCGGTGCCGTCGTCGCGCCGCATGGCGTGGACGGTGCGGGCCCCGCCGGAGGGGGCGCGGTAGAGCGCCAGCTCGACCTTGCGCGCCGTCGGCGCCCAGACCGACAGAGCGGGCGTGCCGCCGCTCCACGAGGGGCCGAGCCCGGCGGTCGCCGCCTTGGCGTGCAGGTCGTCGAGTACGCCGGGCAGCTGCACGCCGGTGGCGGCCAGCAACGCGCCCGAGGCGTCGCGCTCGACGGCCACGACCTGGCCGCGTAGCGCCTTCCCGACGAGGTCGGCGTCGCGCGGGTCGATCGTGAACGCGGCGTGCCCGGCCAGGTGCGGCCACTTCGCCCGCTGCGCCTCGGTGAGCGCTCCGGGAAGCAGGCGGATGATCCGGAGGTCGCCGGTCAGCTCGCCCTTGGCGTAGGCGATGTCGCCCTTCTCGGAGAAGGCCAGGGAGTGCCGGAGCGAGGACGACGGCTCGACCTTCCACACCACGGTGCCGCGGTCGATCCAGTGCGCCGCGGACTTCGACAGGTCGGCGTCCGCGCCGCGTGCCGCCGGCTGCGGCAGCAGGTGGCCCTCGGTGGCCGCGATCCGCCAGACCTCGTGGCCGGTCGCGGTGAGGTCCAGCGCCTGGTTGTCGGGAAGATCCTTCTCGTCGCCCTTGTGGAGGATGTAGCTCACGTTCTTGGCCCCCTCGGTCAGGGGGACGCGGAAATGGACACCGAAGGCGTCTTCGCCCGCGGGCTGGAGCGGGGTGGCCCACTCGGTGGGCTGGGCCACGTCACCCCACAGGTGCAGTCCCCAGCCTTCATACTTCCCGTCGGGACGGTGGTAGTGCAGGATCGCCACGTTCTCGGCCGAGGCCCGGCTCTGGTGGACCTTCGCCACGCCCGAGACGACGGCGGCCTCCGGCTGGAGTGCCGGGGTGAACGACTGGTCGGGGCCGGGGTCCTTGGTGTCGCCCTTGTGGATGATGAAGTTCACCGGCGTCGAGGCGTTCTTCAGCGGGACCTTCCAGAACGCGCCGTAGGAGTCGGTGCCGTCCGGCGGGCGCGGTGTGGCCCACTCGGTGGGCACCCCGTCGGCGAGCCCGTCACCCCACAGGTGCAGGCCCCAGCCGTCGTAGTTCTTGTCCGGCCGGCTGTAGCGGATCGTCGCGTGGCCCTGGGCGGCCGCGCGGGACAGGTGCGTCTCCGCCTTCCCCTCCGCGAGCCAGACCTCGCCGTTCCTGGTGGGGTTGACGACCCGGTCGCCGCCGTCCTTCTCGTCACCCTTGTGGGCGATGATCCCGACGTTGGACGCGCCGGGCTTGAGCTTGATCCAGGCGAAACGGCCGTAGGAGTCCTCGCCGGTGAGCTTGAGCGGCTCGGCCCACTCCGTGGGGTTCTCCACGTCGCCCCAGACGTGCAGGCCCCAGCCGTCGTAGTCCTCGCGCTGGTAGTGCACGACCAGCCAGTCGCGCCTGACCGCGCCCGGCTCCTCGGGGGCCGGCTCGGCGCCGACGGTCGCCGCCGCGCTCGCCGAGGCGAAACGGCCCGCGGAGTCCTTCACCACCGCCTTGTAGGAGATCTTCGTGCCCGCCGCGATGCCGCGCAGGTCGTGGAAGACCCGGAAGACACGGCCCGCGGCGGAGGCGTTCGGCGCGTCGTCGGTGCCGATCACCCGCCAGGGGTCCTCGCCGACCTTGGCGGCGAAGGTGACCTGGTCGAAGCCGCCGCCGGGCACGGTCGCGGCGACCGGGATCCGGCCGTCCTCGGCGGTGCCCCTGATCTCGGCCCCCGGCAGCGCGATCGAGACGGCCGGGGCCGCGGCCGGGGTGGCGAGCTTCGCGGACGCCTTGTAGACCACCGCCGACAGGGCGGGGACGGTGAGCGCGAGCTTCGTGTCCGAGCCGGTGGTGAGCGCGGCGGCGCCCTCCCCGTACACCCTGGTGAAGGCGGCGCCCGCGGAGAAGGTGGGCACGCTCGCGCTCGCCGGCTGCTCGGCGTTGTTGACCGCCACGACGTACTCGACCTGCCGCGTGGCGTCGATCCTGGAGAAGGCGTAGACGCCGCCTGAGGCGAGCCGCTCGATCTGGGCGCCGTCGGCCAGGGCCGGGTGGGCGTCGCGCAGCGCGGCCAGGGCGGAGATGCCCCGGTACAGCGGGTGGGAGGGGACGAAGTTGTCGCGCGCGTGGGTCGCGTCGGTGCCGATCAGGTCGTCGCTCAGGTAGCTCTCGGTCTTCGAGGCGAACATGGACGCGCGGGCGTCCTGGTCGCCGCCCTTGCCGGTGAAGCCCTGCTCGTCTCCGTAGTAGACGACCGGCTGGCCCCGGGTGAGGTACATCAGCTCGTGGGCGAGCAGGTCCCTGCGGAGCAGTTCGGAGTCGGGCGCGCCGGGGTTGTCCTGGGAGATGAAACGGCCGATGCGGCCCATGTCGTGGTTGCCGAGGAAGGTCGGCAGCGACGCGGCGTTGCTGTCGGCGTCGGTGTGGTGGTCGTCGCCGGCGTACAGCTGGGCCAGCCGCGCCGCGCCCGCCGTGCCGCCGCTGAAGGAGCGGGCTGCCTCCTGGAACGGGAAGTCCAGGGTGGCGTTCATCTGGCCCCGGGTGGAGTAGCGGCTGGTGAAGGCGGGCTCGCTGGAGTAGACCTCGCCGAACATGAAGAACCGCTTGTTGCCGTGCTGGGCCGCGTAGCCGCGCAGGGCCGGGGAGAACCTCTCCCAGAACTCCATGTTCACGTGCTTGGCGGTGTCGATGCGGAAGCCGTCGAGGCCGGTCTCGCGCACCCACGTCTGGTAGATGTCCGTCATGCCCTTGACGACCTCGGGACGCTCGGTCCACAGGTCGTCGAGGCCGAAGAAGTCGCCGTACTGGTCGTTCTCGCCGCTGAAGGTGGAGTCGCCCCGGTTGTGGTACATCGTCGGGTCGTTCAGCCAGGACGGGGTCTTGGCCTTCTCGGGCGCGACCGGGGTGTACGGGAACGAGCCGGTGTCCACCTTGGGGAAGGTGTTCTTGCCCGCGTAGGCCCGGTCGTCGAACGGCACGCCGTCGGTGTCGACGTAGGGGTAGGCGCCCTTGGACCGGTAGGAGGAGGTCTTCTCCGCGTAGTCGATCACGTCGGCGGTGTGGTTGGTGATGATGTCGAAGAAGACCTTCATCCCGCGCCGGTGCGCCTCGCGCACCAGCTCCTTCATCTGGGCGTTGCTGCCCAGGTGCGGGTCGATCCTGGTGAAGTCGGTGATCCAGTAGCCGTGGTAGCCGGCCGAGACGTTCGCGCCGGTGCCCTGCACGGGGCGGTTGACGAACGCCGGAGTGATCCAGATCGCGGTGCTGCCCAGATTCTTGATGTAGTCGAGCCTGCCGAGCAGCCCCTTGAGGTCGCCGCCCTGGTAGAAGCCCTTGTGGGTCGGGTCGAAGCCGGTGGTGAGCCGGTCGCCGGACAGGCCGCCCCGGTCGTTGCCGGGGTCGCCGTTGGCGAACCTGTCGGTCATCGCGAAGTAGAAGCGCTCGCGGCTCAGGTCGGCGCGGAGCGCGTCGCGGGCCAGGTCCCTGTCCGAGGGTTCGGCGGTGCGGCTCAGCGCGGAGACCACGGGTTCGGCGGGGCGTTGCGGGAGGGGGGCCGAGAGGGCGGTCGGCCCGGGGGATGGTGCGGAGGCCGCGAATCCGGAGGTACCGGTGGCGGAGGCGGCTGCGGGGAGGGGGGTGGCGGCGAGGGGGGTGACGACCAGGGCGGCCGCGAGCGCGGCACCCTGCAGAAAGGTGTTTCTCGCGCGCCGTGGGGGGAGTGGCCAGACCACGGGGGGCCTCCACGGGAGTTGTTTCGAGGGTGTTGCCCGGAAGTTACTCACTGGGATTGCTCTATGCAATCCCTTGCGGCAATTTTCTGAATCCGACTCCCTGCGGACAGGGGCGCCGAGGGGTAATCAAGGGACAAAACTGGATAAATGCCACTTTTTGCCCTCCGGGGGATGGTGGCGCCTCCGTAAGGGTCTCCAGCCGGAGGTGTCTCGGCCCCCGGTTTTGGAGTACTTTGTAACGACTTTGCAGACTCTTGCAGAAAGTTCTTCCAATGGGGTTCACGTCGGCGTAACGTCCGGCGTACTCCAGACCCGGCCGGGCGGCTTCCCCCGCCCCTGGCCGGTCCCCTTGAACCTGAGGAGAAACACATGCGGCGAGCCTTCTCGGCTGCGACGATCGTCGCGGCCCTCGCCCTGGCGGTCTCCGCCTGCGGTGGCGGTGACGCCGGCACGGCGGCCCCCGCCCAGTCCGCGGCGACGGACCCGTCGAAGATCAGCGGCGAGATCACCTGGTGGGACACCGTCCGGCCGGACAGCGAGGGTCCGACGTTCCAGGCGCTCATCAAGGAGTTCCAGGCGAAATACCCGAACATCAAGGTCAAGTACGTCAACGTCCCCTCGGACCAGGCGCAGAACCAGTTCCAGACCGCGGCGCAGGCGGGTACGGGGGCCCCGGACGTCATCCGCTCGGAGGTCGCCTGGACCTCCCAGTTCGCCTCCCTGGGCTACCTGCAGCCGCTGGACGGCAGCCGCGCCGTGGAGAACGAGTCCGACTTCCTGGCCGGCCCGCTGAGCAGCACCAAGTACAACGGCAAGACGTACGCGGTCCCGCAGGTCACCGACACCCTCGCGCTCATCTACAACAAGCGGATCCTGGCGGAGGCCGGCCACGAGAAGGCTCCCGCCACCGTCGAGGAGCTCAAGCAGGCCGCGCTCGACGTCAAGGAGAAGACCGGGGTCAACGGCCTCGCGCTCAACGTCGACTCCTACTTCCTGCTGCCCTTCATGTACGGCGAGGGCGGTGACCTCCTCGACGTGCAGAACAAGAAGATCACCGTCAACTCCCCGGCCAACGTGAAGGCGATGGCCTCGGTGGCCGATCTGGTCACCTCCGGAGCCGCGCCCAAGCCGGCGATCCAGGACAGCTACGCCAACGCGATGACCGCCCTCAAGGACGGCAAGGCCGCGATGATCTACAACGGCCCGTGGGCGCTGTCGGAGATCTACCAGGGCAAGGAGTTCAAGGACAAGGAGAACCTGGGCATCGCCCCCGTCCCGGCGGGCTCGGTCAAGGCCGGCGCCCCCACCGGCGGCTGGAACCTGGCGATCTACGCCGGCTCCAAGAACATCGACGCCTCCTACGAGTTCGTCCGCTTCATGAGCACCCCGGAGGCCCAGGCCAAGGTCGCCAAGGAGATCAGCCTCCTGCCGACCCGCGTCTCCGCCTACGACAACCCCGACGTGCAGGCCAACAAGGACGTCGCCGTCTTCAAGCCCATCATGGAGACCGCGACCGCGCGGCCGTGGATCCCCGAGGGCGGCCAGCTCTTCCAGCCGCTCCTTGAGGGCTACCAGTCGCTGGTCGGCGGCAAGACGACCCCCGAGGACATGCTCAAGAAGGTGGACGACCAGTACCGCGGCATCTTCAAGGACTGGAGCTGATCCGTGGCGCTCTCGACTGGACGTGTGAACAGCACGGCCAGGGACCGGGCCGCGGGCGCCGACGGCGCCCGCGGCCAGGGCCGCCACCAGGGCACCGGCCCGTTCCGGCGAACGGTGGACAGGCACTGGTACGCCTGGGCCATGGTGGCCCCGGTGATCCTGGTCACCGGGCTGCTGATCGGCTGGCCGCTGGCCCGAGGCGTCTACCTGTCCCTGACCGACGCGACCGAGGCCAACATCGGCCGCACCATCGGCGTCAACGTCATCCCCTCGACCTACGAGTTCGTCGGGCTCGACAACTACATCGCGATCCTGACCAGCGGCCTGTTCTGGGAGAAGCTGGTCTGGACCGTGGTGTGGACCGTCGCCTGCGTCTCGCTCCACTACGGCCTGGGGCTGGGCCTGGCGCTGCTGCTCAACCGCAGGCTCAGATTCCGCTCGGCCTACCGGCTGCTGCTCATCCTGCCGTGGGCGATCCCCGGGTTCGTCTCCGCGTTCATCTGGCGCTACCTCTACAACAGCGACTTCGGCGTGATCAACGCGATGCTCAAGGCCGCCGGCCTCGGCGCGGTCGGCTGGCTCGACGACCCGACCACGGCGAAGATCGCGGTCATCGCGGTCAACGTCTGGATGGGTGTGCCGTTCATGATGGTCGCCGTGCTGGGCGGGCTCCAGTCGATCCCCGGTGAGCTCTACGAGGCGGCGGAGGTGGACGGCGCCACCCCCTGGCAGCGCTTCCGCTTCATCACCGTCCCCGGTCTGCGCACCGTGTCGAGCACCGTCGTCCTGCTGGGCACGATCTGGACCTTCAACATGTTCCCGGTGATCTACCTGATCAGCGGGGGAGGGCCGGGCAGCTCCACCGAGATCCTGGTCACCTACGCCTTCCGCGAGGCGTTCACCGGGGTTCGCAACTACTCCAACTCCGCGGCCTGGGGAGTCATCGTCCTGCTGCTCCTCGTCGTGCTGGCCGTGGTCTACCGGCGCTCGCTGCGCAAGCAAGGGGAGGTCTGGTGAGCACCGTCACCACCGGGCACGCCCGCGGCCGCGGGGAACGCAGCGCGGGAAGGTCGATACTGCTGCACGCGACCCTGCTCGCCGCGGTCGCCATCTCACTGTTCCCGATCGTCTGGTTGGTCCTGACCTCGCTCAAGCCGCGCGACGGCTGGCTCTCCAGCGAGCTGGAGATCTTCAACCAGCCCTCGCTGGACAACTACGTCCGGGTGCTGACCGAGACGCAGTTCCCGACCTGGCTGCTCAACTCGGTGATCGTCGCCGGGCTGACCACGGTCATCGGCGTCTTCCTGGCCTCGACGACCGGGTACGCGATCAGCCGCTTCCGCTTCCCCGGCCACCGCGGGGTGATGTGGACGCTGCTGATCACCCAGATGTTCCCGGTGGCGATCCTGATCGTCCCCCTCTACAACCTGATGGCGGGCCTCGGGCTGCTCAACCAGATCGCCGGGCTGGTCATCGCCTACATGACCGTGGCGGTGCCGTTCTGCGCGTGGATGATGAAGAGCTACTTCGACTCCATCCCGCGCGAGATCGACCAGGCCGGACTGGTCGACGGCCTGACCCCGTTCGGCACGTTCTGGCGGGTCGTCCTGCCGCTGGCCAGGCCCAGCCTGGCGGTCACCGCCTTCTACTCCTTCATGACCGCCTGGGGCGAGGTGGCCTACGCCACCGTGTTCATGTCGCAGGAGGAGAAGCGCACGCTCGGCATCGGCCTCCAGCAGTTCGTCGGCCAGCACTGGTCCGACTGGGGCCTGCTCACCGCCTCGGCGGTGCTGATCGCGGTGCCCGCGGCGATCGTCTTCCTGCTCGTCCAGCGGCACCTGGTCGCCGGACTTACCGCCGGTGCCACGAAGTCGTAACACCACCGTGCTATCACGTCCTGACATGTCATCTGATCGGGGAATTTAACATGACTGAGCTGGTTTACGCGGACCATGCCGCCGGGACCGTCACCCGATGGTGGCGCGACGCGGTGATCTACCAGGTCTACGTGCGCAGCTTCGCCGACGGCAACGGCGACGGTGTGGGCGACCTGCTCGGCGTGCGTGGCAGGCTCCCGTACCTGGCGGACCTCGGGGTCGACGCGATCTGGCTCACCCCGTTCTTCACCTCGCCGATGGCCGACTTCGGCTACGACGTGGCCGACTACCGGGACGTGGACCCGATCTTCGGCTCGCTGGCCGACGCCAGGGCGCTGATCGACGACGCGCACGGCCATGGCCTGCGGATCATCGTGGACGTGGTGCCCAACCACACCTCCGACCAGCACGTCTGGTTCGAGGAGGCGGTGGCGGCGGGCCCGGGGGACCCCGCGCGCGAGCGTTACATCTTCCGCCAGGGCCGGGGGGCGACCGGAGAGCTGCCACCCAACGACTGGGAGTCGGTCTTCGGCGGCTCCGCGTGGACCCGGCTGCCGGACGGCGAGTGGTACCTCCACCTGTTCGCGCCCGAGCAGCCCGACCTGAACTGGGAGAATCCCGAGGTTCACGCGGAGTTCGAGTCGATCCTGCGGTTCTGGCTCGACCTGGGGGTCGACGGCTTCCGTATCGACGTCGCCCACGGCATGGTCAAGGCCGAGGGGCTGCCCGACATCGGGCACAGCGACCAGATCCGGATGATCGGCACCGACGTGGTGCCGTTCTTCGACCAGGACGGTGTGCACGAGATCCACCGCGCCTGGCGCAGGCTGCTCGACTCCTACCCCGGAGAGCGGATCGGCGTCGCCGAGGCGTGGGCACCGTCCCCGCAGCGGCTGGCCAACTACGTCCGTCCCGACGAGCTGCACCAGGCGTTCAACTTCCACTTCCTCAACACCCCCTGGGAGGCGGAGCGGTTCCGCGCGGTCATCGAGGAGTCGCTGGCGACCGCCGGACTGG
Organism: Streptosporangium amethystogenes subsp. fukuiense; assembly: GCF_042665875.1. Taxonomy (NCBI): domain Bacteria; kingdom Bacillati; phylum Actinomycetota; class Actinomycetes; order Streptosporangiales; family Streptosporangiaceae; genus Streptosporangium; species Streptosporangium amethystogenes. Next base: position 1,247,920 of record NZ_JBHTEE010000001.1, read on the forward strand.
TCGGCGCGCCCAGCACCTGGGTGCTCTCCAACCACGACGTCAAGCGGCACCTCACCCGCTACGGTGGCGGCGAGGTCGGTCTGCGCCGCTCCCGCGCCGCGGCCCTGCTGACCCTCTCCCTGCCCGGCTCGGCCTACGTCTACCAGGGCGAGGAGCTCGGCCTGCCCGAGGTCCTCGACCTTCCCGAGGAGTTCCTGCGCGACCCGCAGCGGCTCCGCAACCCCGACGACGGCCGGGACGGCTGCCGGGTGCCGCTCCCCTGGTCCGACGGCGAGCCGCACTTCGGCTTCAGCCTGCCGGGCGTCAACGGGACGTGGCTCCCCATACCGTCCTCCTGGGGCCCGCTCAGCGTCGAGTCCCAGCTGGAGGAGCCGCTCTCCACGCTGAACCTGTACCGCGAAGCGCTCCGGATCAGGCGGGAGCGGAGGGCCTTCGGCGAGATGCCGCTGGCCTGGCTCGACTCCCCGGAGGGAACGCTGGCCTTCACCCGCGACGCCGGCTTCACCTGCACCGTCAACCTCACCGGCGAGGACGTGGAACTGCCCGCCCCCGGGCGGGTCCTGCTGGCCAGCGCCGAGCCGGTCGTCCAGGGCGGCGTCGCGCGGCTCGCGCCCGACTCCGCCGTCTGGTGGCAACGCGATGACGCCTCCTAGTGCCGTCGGCCCGCTCGGCAACGGCGCCGCCCGGCTGACCGACATCGCCGCGCAGGCCGGGGTCAGCGAGGCCACGGTCAGCCGGGTGCTCAACGGCAAGCCGGGGGTCTCCGCCGTCACCCGGCGCTCGGTGCTGGCCGCGCTGGACGTCATGGGGTACGAGCGTCCGCAGCGGCTGCGCCAGCGCAGCAACGGGCTGATCGGCCTGGTCACCCCGGAACTGGACAACCCGATCTTCCCGGCGTTCGCCCAGGCGTTCGAGAAGACGCTGACCCAGTACGGCTACACCCCGGTGCTCTGCACCCAGCTGCCCGGCGGCGCGGTCGAGGACGAGTTCACCGAGCTGCTCGTGGAGCGCGGGGTCAGCGGCATCATCTTCGTCTCCGGGCTGCACGCAGACGTCACCGCGCGCTCGGACCGCTACACCCAGCTGATCGGGCAGGGCGTGCCCATCGTCCTGCTCAACGGGCACGCCGCCGACGTCCCCGCCCCCTTCATCTCACCCGACGACCGGGCCGCGGCGCGGCTGGCCGTCCAGCACCTGGTCGACCTGGGCCACGAGCGGATCGGCCTGGCCGTGGGGCCACGCCGGTTCGTGCCGGTGATCAGGAAGATCGAGGGGTACCGGCGGGCGATGGCGCAGTTGCTGGGGGCGACGGAGGTCGACGAGCTGATCTCGCATTCGCTGTTCTCGGTGGAGGGCGGGCAGGCTGCGGCGGCGCAGCTGCTGGCGCGCGGCTGTACGGGGATCGTGTGCGCGTCGGACCTGATGGCGCTGGGGGCGATCCGGGCCTGCCGGGATCGGGGGCTCTCGGTGCCGGGGGAGGTGTCGGTGGTGGGGTTCGACGACTCGCCGCTGATCGCGTTCACCGACCCGCCGCTGACCACCGTGCGCAAGCCCATCGGCGCCATGGCCTCGGCGGCGGTGGCCACCCTCCTGGAGGAGATCAACGGAGTCCGCGCCAAGCACGTCGAGCTGATGTTCCAGCCCGAGCTCGTCGTGCGCCGCTCCACCGGTTCAGGCCCGCTGGTCAACCGCTAGCCCACTCGTCGGTGAAAGGTTCGAGATGAACAGCGGTCACGACGTCGTCGTCATCGGCGGCACCGGGGTCGACACCACCGCCTACGTGCCCTCGCTGCCCCTGCCGTACGCCGACACCTACGCGGTCCCTCCGGTGGTGGACCGGATCGGCAACACCGGCAGCGGGGTCGCCCTCGGCTGTCACGCGCTCGGGTTGAGGGTCAGACTGGTCGACCTGATCGGCGACGATCCGCAGGGCCGCTTCATCCGGGCCCATTTCGAGGCCAGGGGGGTGGAGGCCGGCTGGGCGCTCGCCCCGCAGGGAACCCGGCGCAGCATCCTGCTCGTCGGCCCCGACGGGCGGCGCACCTCGCTGTTCGACCCGCGCGCCGTGGCGGGCGAGCGGCTGCCCAGGGAGCTCTACCTGGACGCGGTCCGCGCGGCCCGGCACGTCCACGTGTCGATCACCGACTTCTCCCGGCACGTCTACCCGGACCTGGGCCCCGGGTCCGTCTCCACCGACCTGCACGACTGGGACGGCGAGAACGACCACCACAGAGACTTCGCCTACTCCTCCGACCTGGTCTTCCTGTCGGCCACCGCCCTCGGCCCGCGCCGCGACGAGGTCATGCGCGACATCCTGGCGCGCGGCCGGGCCAGGGCCGTGGTCTGCACCGAGGGCGCGGAGGGCTGCCACGTCCTCGATGAGAACGGCCTGCGGGGCTTCCCCGCGGCACCGCTGCCGGGACCGGTGGTCGACAGCAACGGAGCCGGGGACGCGTTCGTCTCCGGCGTACTGTACGGCCTGCTCTCCGGGCGCTCCCTCGACGACTCCATCCCCCTCGGGGCCCACGCCGGAGCCCACGCCTGCACGTCGGAGGGCACCCACGAGAACCCCATCGGAGAGCCGGACCTCCTCGACCGTGCCGGGTGACCCTTCTCCGACCGGAAGCTCCACGCGGGCCCGGGCACCGCGCGGATCCCGGCGGCGGTCCTCCTCGTCGCGTCGGGCGCCCGGCTCGCCGTCGAACCGCTCCGCGGACGGGAACGGCTTTACCATCGACCCATGACGCTGACGGTGCTGACGGGCGCGGGGATCTCCACCGAGTCCGGGATTCCCGACTACCGAGGACCGAACGGTGTGTGGCGTAAGGACCCCGACCACGAGAAGCTCGTCACCTACGAGCACTACATGGCCGATCCGGAGATCCGGCGGCGCTCGTGGCTGATGCGCCGTGACAACCCCGCCTGGCGGGCCGAGCCGAACGCGGCGCACCGCGCCCTGGCCGGCCTGCCGGACGCGTGGATCGTCACCCAGAACGTCGACGGCCTGCACCAGCGGGCCGGATCGCCGCCCGAGCGGGTACTGGAGCTGCACGGCAACATGTTCGACGCCCTGTGCACCGCCTGTGGTGCCGCCTCCACCACGCGGGAGGCGGTCGACCGGATCCTCGCGGGCGAGAACGACCCCGCCTGCCATGACTGCGGCGGCATCCTCAAGACGGCCACCGTGATGTTCGGCCAAGCCCTCGACAGGGTCACCCTCACCCGGGCGATCGAGGCGGCCGAGAAGTGCGAGATGTTCGTCGCCGTCGGCACCTCGCTGCAGGTGCAGCCCGCCGCCTCCCTGGTGGGCGTCGCCGTCGGAGCGGGCGCCCGGCTGGTCATCGTCAACGCCGAGCCGACCCCCTACGACCACCTGGCCGACGAGGTGATCAGCGACCCCATCGGTGTCGCGGTCCCCCGCCTCTGCTCGTCCCTCGCCTGACGGAGGGCGGCGGCGGGCCGGTCACCGGCGGACGTGCCGCGGGCGGAGCGCCGCGTCCGGGGAACGGGAACCGTCGGGGTCGAACGGGCGAGGACGGCGGTCATCCGCCGGGCGTGCCCCGGGCAGGCCTCATACGGAGATGTTGACGACGCTGGTGAGGATGACCGCCGAGTCCTCGTCCGCCTCCACCGAGTGACGTCGCTGCGGGATCGGGGTGGCCTGCCCCGCGCCGACTTCGACGCTCCGCCCCTCCTCGACGATCCGTACCCGCCCGGACAGGACGTGCAGGCTCCCGGCCGGCGCGGCCTCGTGGTCACCGAGAGCCGTCCCGGCGGTCAGCGCGATGACCGCCTGGCGCAGCGTGCCCTCGTTGAGGTAGGTGTGGGCGCTACGGCCGTGCGCGCTCTCCCTGGCGAGGGCGAGATGTTCCCCGGCGAGAGCCAGTACGTCGATCATTGAGGTTTCCTCCCGGTCGTTCTGAACCTGCCCTGGGTGAGGAATGCCCAGTGCCAGACGAAGGTAAAGTCATCCGTCCCGCGCGGGGGACCGTTCGTCGAAGCGGATGGCCCGGAGCAGGTCCGCGGCGGGACGGTCGAGGATCGTGACGCCCGTGGCCGGGGGGAGCACGCCGCCGCGGGCGCGTTCGACGAGCACCCGCCAGCGGCGGCAGTGCCGGGCGAAGGTGGCGCTCGTGACGACCCGGCCGCGCGAGAGCTGTCCCGCACGGGCCGCGCTCGGCTCCACGTCGAGCAGGATCAGATGGATCTCGTTGCCGACCCCGCGCGCCAGCCAGGCGAAGCCGTACAGGATGTGCGGCCAGGTGCCCCGGGTGTGCGCGACGACACCGTGCCCCTGCAGCAGGGCGCGGGCGATCCGTGCCACATGGGTGGTGTGCACGATCGGGGTACGGGCTCGCGGGGGGATCGGGCCGAGATAGCGGGCCCACCAGTTGCGGGACTGGCGAGAGTCGATGACGCGGACCTCACCGGCGCGGACCGGTTCCCTCTCGTCGCCGCGCAGCCCGTACAGCCGGTCGAGCAGGGTGCTCTTGCCCGCGCCGGGAAGCCCCGCGAGGAGCACCAGCGTCCCGGCCGGATAATGCAGCTCCTCGTCGGAGGACTGGCCGGCCGATGTGGTGGCCATCGCGTGCACCTCGCAGGAAAGGGGACTCCCACCATCATGTGTCTCGGGGCACTGCCGCGGTGGGATCGGGTTCGCCGCCGATCCGGAGGGCGCCGGAGGGGACTGCGCCCGGACGGTGGAACGCCGGGAAGGTGGTACCTGCGGGAGACCGTCGGTGGGCATGCTCACTCCTCGAATGCGCTCGGTCATTCGAGGTCTCCTTCACCCGCACCTCGCGGGCAGCCGTCCGGGGACGCCACAGGACGTCCGTACTGACCGGGGCGGCTCTTGGGAAGTACTCCCCTCGTTCGTTCAAGGGTAGGGGAATCCGGGCGGTGGCGCGGTCACCGGGAGGAGACTCTCCGGTAAACGCGCGGCGCCGGCACCTTTTTCGGCGGTGGGGTGCCGGCGCCGCCTGCGAGCCCCGGGGCTCTCCTGGGGCCCTCGTGCCCGTCAGTAGCCGTAGCCGGAGTTGCCGGAACCGGAGTTGTGGGAGCTCGGATGCGAGGGCGAAGGCGCGGGGGAGGCGCCGCTGGAGGGAGAGGTCGTCGGGGTGGCGGCGCCCGCGGGCCGGATCAGGCCGAGCAGGCCGTGGGTGCCACCGTCGCTGCCGGCGCTGAACCACAGGGAGTCGGTGCCGCCGACGGCGTCTGTGCCGGGTTCCAGGTCCCACAGGCCGCCCAGGGAGATGGGCCTGCCGTCGGCGGAGCGCAGCGGGCCGAGCGGGCGGCCGTTGCGCGGGTTGTAGGCGTTGATCCGGCCGTCGCCGAAGTTGCCGACGAGCAGGGCTCCGGAGTGGGCGCCGAACCCCCTCGGGGCCGGCGTCATCGCCCAGGGCGCGTTGAGCGCCCCCCGCGCGGCGAAGCGGCCGACGAACCGGCCGGAGCCGTTGAACCGGCTGATGAACCCCTTGCCCCGCCCGGCCACCGACTTGCCGGTCTCGGGGTCGCGCTTGGCGTACGCGACGAGGATGGAGCGGCCCACGACCTCCACGTTGAACGGCGCGTAGTCGTCAGGCAGGCCCGGGTCGCGGAACGCGCGGCGACTGGTCATGATCCGTTCGAAGTCGCCGTCGAAGACGTGGATCCGGCCGCCGGCGAAGTCGGCGGCCAGCAGCAGCGGCCCCCGGTTGGTCTGGGCCAGGGCCAGGCCCTTGAAGTCGGCGCCCTTCACGAACGCGCTGATGATCGCGTCGTCCGGGTCGGCCTCGGCGTTCCAGCCGGTGATCGCCCCGCTGGGGCTGGCGAAGATGAACGTCGCGGGCCCCGAACCGCCGGGTCCTTCGACGACGAACTCCTCGCCCGGGTTGACGACCTGCCCGGTGGGCCTGCCGCCGGGGACGCGGACCCGGGTCCTCTCCTGCTTCACGGTGCCCGCGCCGCCGGAGTAGACCGTGGCCAGGCCGCTGCCCGCGGCCGAGACCCAGAGGGTCCTGCCCATGGCCAGTCCCCACGGGTTGATCAGTGTGGGGTCGGTGACCGCCGCCCGCCCGCTGACGTCCGAGACCAGGTTGGTGACCGAGAAACGGCTCTGCGTGCGTCGCGTTCCGGTCTGCGCGTGGCCGGTCCAGGATTTCGCCTGGCCGGTTCCGGCTCGGGCCTGTTTCGCTCCGTTCTGCGCCTGCCGGGTTCCGGCGGACGCCGTACCGGCGGCGCCCATGACCAGAACCGTGGCGCAGATCGTGACGATGCGTACTCGCATTCATGGCTCCTCTGTGAGGGAGTGCCTTTCGCCGCGAGATACGCGCGGGGTCCTTACCGGGGTTCAGCCCGCTTCCGGTGGCCGGGAGCGGCGAGGAGCCGGCCGGGCGAAAAGGAATGGCCCATGGCCGCCGGGTAGGGCGGCCATGGGCCGGATCTCATGAGCGTCACACCGGGTCACGGCCGGCTCATGACCGCGGGCGGGCCAAGGGAGGACAGGCACGCCCGCGGAGTCCTGCCGGCGAGCTAGCGGCGGAGGGCGGCCGCCTCGGTGGCCAGCTTCTCGATCCGCGGGTAGTCACCGGTGGCGAGCGCGTCGGCGGGGGTGAGCCAGGTACCGCCCACGCAGCCCACGTTCGGCAGTGCCAGGTAGTCGGGGGCGGTCGCGAGCCTGATGCCGCCCGTCGGGCAGAACCTGATCCGCGGCAGCGGGCCGCCGAGCGCCTTCAGATACGGCAGGCCGCCGGCGGCCTCGGCCGGGAAGAACTTCATCTCGGTCACCCCGCGCTCGGCCAGCGCCATGACCTCGGACGCGGTCGCCGCGCCGGGCAGGAACGGCACCCCGCCGGCCTCAAGGGCGTCGAGAAGTCCCGGAGTGGTTCCCGGGCTGACCAGGAAGGCGGAACCGGCCGCCACCGAGGCGGCCACGTCGGCCGGGGTGCGGACGGTGCCCGCGCCGACCACCGCCTCGGGGACCTCGGCGGCGATGCGCGCGATGGCGTCCAGGGCGGCGGCGGTGCGGAGGGTGACCTCGATGGCCGGCAGGCCGCCCGCCACCAGGGCGCGGGCCAGGGGGACCGCGGTCTCCGGGTCGTCGATCACGACCACCGGGATGACGGGGGCGATGTCGAGCAGGCTACTCACACGTACTCCAGGTTGGACAGGTGTTGGTTCAGCCACGCCGCCGCGCCGACCAGGGCGGGCTGTGGGGCCACGATCAGCGTGGTGGCGATGCCGGAAAGGTAGTCGTTCAGGGTGGGGGTGGCTTCGAAGCGGCGGCGGAAGTCGCTGGAGCGGACCCGGTCCACGATACGTGGCAGCACGCCGCCGCCCAGGTAGACCCCGCCCCGGGCACCGAGGGTCAGTGCGACGTTGCCGGCGAAGGTGCCGAGCATGGCGCAGAAGACCTCGATGGTCTGCGCGCACAGCGAGTCGTCCATCCGGGCCACGATGTCGGAGGCCGACAGCCTCGGCGCGTCCACCCCGCGGACGAGGGCGAGCCCCCGGTGCAGGCGAGACAACCCCGGCCCGGAGAGCAGGTGCTCGGCCACCACGTGCTCCATGCCGTCCGCGCGCAGCGCCCGGACGATCTCGTGGTCGCGCTCGTCGAGGAGCGGCATGGTGACGTGGCCGCCCTCCCCGGGGATCGGCACCCAGCCCTCGGCGGCGGGCACCAGGCCGCCCACGCCGAGGCCGGTTCCGGGCCCGAGCACGGCCTTGACGCCGCGCGAGGGCTCCGGGCCGCCCAGACAGACCAGGTCCTCGCCCCGCAGGTACGGCAGGGACGCGGCGAGGGCCTCGAAGTCGTTGAGCAGCCAGGCGTTCGGGATGCCCAGCTCGCCCACCGACCCCGTCCACCCGGCGTTGGTGAGCCGGTAGCGGTCACCGTCCACGGGGCCTGCGATCGCGATGCACGCGGCTCCCGGCCGAACTCCGCCCGCATGGTCTGCGAGATAGGCGGCTACGGCTTCGGGAAGGCCGTCGTGTTCCGCGCCCGCGAGCACGGCCACCGTGCCGGGCCGGCCACCGGCCTCGGTGACCAGCCCGAACCGGGCGTTGGTGCCGCCGACGTCCGCGACGAGCCAGGGAAGGCTCACATGATCTCCTTTGCGGGCCGTACCGGGGAGACGGTGTGCGCGATCACGCCCGGCCGCCGTTCGCGACGGCCTCGGCGTGGCCGTTCAGGGCGAAGATGCCCGCGCCGCGCTCGGCCGGGCCCGCCGCGCGGCGGAAGGAGCCGAACAGCTCGCGGCCGGTGCCCACCCACTGGGCGTCGGTGAGCGGCGCGCCATGCGGGGACCGGGCGGCCAGCTCGTCGGCGGGGACCAGCAGTTCCAGGGTGCCGGCGGCGGCGTCGAGGCGGATCGGGTCGCCGTCCAGCACCAGCGCGATGGGGCCGCCGTCGGCGGCCTCCGGCGACAGGTGGATGGCGGCGGGGACCTTGCCCGACGCGCCGGACATGCGGCCGTCGGTGACGATCGCCACCCGCTGTCCCCGGTCGAGCAGCACCGCCATCGGCGGGGTGAGCTTGTGCAGCTCGGGCATGCCGTTCGCGCTCGGTCCCTGGTATCGGATGACCGCGACGAAGTCCTGCCCGTCGAGCTCGCCCGCGTCGAAGGCGCGCAGCAGCTCCAGCTGGTCGTCGAAGACCTTGGCGGGGGCCTCGATGACCAGGTGCTCGTCCTTGACCGCGGAGACCTTGCTGACCGCGCGCCCCAGATTGCCGTTGAGCATGTGGATGCCGCCGTCGGCGGAGAACGCGTCGGAGACCGGGCGCAGCACGTCCAGGTCGGTGCTGCCCTCGGTGCGCTCCGCCCAGACCAGCTCGCCGTCCTTGAGCTCGGCGGCCGAGCGATAGTGGTCCAGACCGCGCCCGGCGACGGTCAGCACGTCGCCGTGGAGCAGCCCGGCGTCCAGCAGTTCGCCGATGAGCACCTGCATGCCGCCCGCGGCCTGGAAGTGGTTCACGTCCGCCTGGCCGTTGGGGTACATGCGGGTCAGCAGCGGCACGACCTTCGACAGCGCGGCCAGGTCGTCCCAGAGGAGTTCGATGCCCGCCGCCGCGGCGATGGCGACGATGTGCATCGTGTGGTTGGTCGAGCCGCCGGTCGCCAGCAGCGCCACGCAGGCGTTGACTATCGCCTTCTCGTCGACGACCTCGCCCACCGGGGTGTACTCGTCGCCGTGCGCGGTCAGCTCCACCGCCCGCCTGCCCGCCGCCTTCGTCAGGGCCTCGCGCAGCTCGGTGCGCGGGTTGACGAAGGTCGAACCCGGCAGGTGCAGGCCCATGACCTCGATCATGACCTGGTTGGAGTTGGCGGTGCCGTAGAAGGTGCAGGTGCCGGGGGAGTGGTAGGACTTCGCCTCGGCGTCGAGCAGCTCGTCCCTGCCGACCTTGCCCTCGGCGAACAGCTGCCGGGTGCGGGCCTTGACCTTGTTGGGCAGGCCGGAGGTCATCGGCCCGGCGGGGACGAACAACGCGGGCAGGTGGCCGAAGTGCAGCGCCCCGATCAGCAGGCCGGGAACGATCTTGTCGCAGACGCCGAGCATGAGGGAGGCGTCGAACATGTCGTGCGAGAGCGCGATCGCGGTGGCCATCGCGATGACCTCGCGGCTGTAGAGCGACAGCTCCATGCCCGCCCGGCCCTGGGTGACGCCGTCGCACATCGCGGGCACGCCGCCGGCGAACTGCGCGACACCGCCGGCCTTCCTGACGGCCGCCTTGAGGATCGCCGGGTAGGTCTCGTAGGGCTGGTGCGCCGAGAGCATGTCGTTGTAGCTCGACACGATCGCCACGCCGGGCTTGACGCCTGCCCGCAGGTCGCGCTTGTCGTTCTCTCCCACGCCGGCGAAACCGTGGGCCAGGTTGGCGCAGCCCAGGCTCGCCCTGGCGGGACCGCGCCGGCGGGCCGCCTCGGCCTCGGAGCGCAGCCGGGCCAGGTACGCGGTACGGCTGGGGCGGCTCCGCTCGACCAGGCGGTCTGTCACTTCTTGGATCACGGGATGCATCCGGTCTCCTGCGTCGCGGTCGGTTCGGTCTGTGTGCTGTTCCCGGCCGCTCACGCCAGTCCCTCCCCGTGCCAGGTGCGGCCGCTGCGGCCGACGAGTTCGTGGGCCGAGGCGGGGCCCGCGCTGCCCGCCGGGTACGGCTCGGGGGCCGTGCCCCGCGACTCCCACTCGCTGATGATCGGATCGATCCACCGCCAGGCGGCCTCGACCTCGTCGCGCCGCATGAACAGGGTCGGGTTGCCCGCCAGGACGTCCATGAGGAGTCGCTCGTAGGCGTCGGGAACCCGGCCGGTGAAGGTCTCGGCGAAGCTGAGGCTGAGCGGGACGGGTTTGAGGGTGACCTCGCCGGCGCCGGGCTCCTTGGCCATGATGTTCAGCTGGATGCCCTCGCTCGGCTGCAGCCGCAGCACCAGCCGGTTGGGCGTGCTGCCCGGGAAGATCGAGTGGGGCACGTCCTTGAACTGCACGACGATCTCCGAGCAGCGGTACGGCATCCGCTTGCCGGTGCGCAGGTAGAACGGCACCCCCGCCCAGCGCCAGTTCTTCACCTCGGCGCGGATCGCGGCGAAGGTCTCCACCCGCCGGGAGGCCTCGGTGGGGGCGGTGCGGTCGGGCTCGTCGAGGTAGCCGGGGACCCGGGCGCCGCCGGACTCGCCCGCCGTGTACTGGCCGCGTACGGTGAAACGGTCGACCTCGCCGCCGGTGACGGCCCGCAGCGACTGGAGGACCTTGACCTTCTCGTCGCGGATCGACTCGCGGTCGTTGCGCGAGGGGGGCTCCATCGCGACCAGGCAGAGCAGTTGGAGCAGGTGGTTCTGCACCATGTCGCGGAGCGCGCCCGCGTGGTCGTAGTAGCCGCGCCGGCCGGGGGTGCCCACGGTCTCGGCGACGGTGATCTGGACGTGGTCGATCCAGAGGGAGTTCCAGATCGGCTCCAGGAACGCGTTGGCGAACCGGAGCACGAGGAGGTTCTGGACCGTCTCCTTGCCCAGGTAGTGGTCGATGCGGTAGACCTGCCGCTCGTCGAAGATGGCGCCGACCTCGTCGTTGATGCGCAGTGCGCTGGTCAGGTCGCGCCCGAGGGGTTTCTCCAGCACCACCCGTGAGGCGGGGGTGACCAGACCCGCGCGGTGTGCCTCCCGGCAGAACGGGCCGAACGTCATGGGCGGGCTGGCCAGGTAGAAGACCCGGGCGCGGTGCTCGTACCCGGCGAGCAGCCCGGTGAGCCTCGCCCACCCGGTCGGGTCCTGGCCGCCGATGTCGACGCTGACGTGGTGCAGGCGGCCGAGGAAACGCTGCCAGGTGCCCGGGTCGTCCACCGGCACCGAGCCGCGCACCTCCGCGTCCACCTTGCCACGGAAGTCGGCGTCGTCGAGCCCGCCGCGGGACATCGCGATGACGCGGGTGGAGGGGGCGAGGAGGCCGGCGCGGTCGGAGTGGTAGAGCGCCGGGAGGAGTTTCCGCATGGAGAGGTCACCTGTGCCACCGAAGACGATGAGGTCGGCGGGTTGCGGGGTCTCGGACATGGGGGAGCGCTCCGTGATGATCTACCGAAATTGGGGATAGATCGGACAGTAGCCATATCTTGCGCTCTACACAAGCCGAGTTTTGTAATTTGAGATGAGAAAGTACGACGTTTTCATTTCATAAGCAGGTGTGGTTCACTTAACCGATGCCTCGACGTCCCGCTGCCGCGCTGGCCACCAGCGGTGAGGTGCTGCGCCTCATCCGCTCCGGTGAGGCGGTCACGCGCGCCGACATAGGGCGCGTCACCGGCCTGTCCAGGCCGGCCGTGTCCCTGCGCGTCACCGAGCTGCTGGAGCAGGGCCTCGTCGTGGAGGACAGCGAGGGCCCCTCCACCGGAGGCCGTCCGCCCACCCGGCTGGTCCTGAACGCCTCGGGCGGCCTCGTCCTGGTCGGCTCGCTGGGCGCGAGCCGCGCGCAGGTCGCCGTCTGTGACCTGGCGGGCGAGGTGGTGGCCCGCGCGGAGTTGTCCGTGGACGTGGAGGAGGGCCCTGACGTCGTCCTCCCGCTGGTCATGCAGACCTGGAGTGAACTGCTCGGCGACCGCCCCGTCTCCCTGGTCCGCGGCGTCGGCCTGGGGGTCCCGGCCACCGTCGAGTTCGCGGCCGGGCGCACCGAGAGCGCCCGGATCATGGCCAGCTGGACGGGGGTGGCCATCCCGCCGATCATCGCCGAGCGCTTCCCCGTTCCCGTCCTCCTCGACAACGACGTGAACGTCATCGCCATCGGCGAGCACCGCGCGATCTACGCGGGTGAGGCCGACGACCTGCTGTTCATCAAGGTCTCCACCCGGATCGGCTCCGGTGTCATCGCCGGCGGCGAGATCCTGCGGGGGGCACTGGGCGCCGCCGGGGAGATCGGGCACATCCCGGTCCGCGACGGCGGGGGAGTGCTCTGCCGCTGCGGCAACATCGACTGCGTCGACTCGGTCGCCAGCGGCACCGCGATCCTGCGCGAGCTCCGCGCCCGGGGGCACGAGGTCAAGACCATGGCCGACGTGGTGAGCCTGGTCCGGGCCGGCGACGCGGAGACCATGACCGTGGTCCGCAACGCCGCCCGGATGCTCGGCGAGGTCGTCGCCAGCGCGGTCAACCTGCTCAACCCCGCCGTGGTCGTACTCGGCGGCGACGTGGCGGAGACCTTCCAGCCGATGGTCTCGGGGGTCCGCGAGGTGATCCACCGCCGCTCGACGGCCCTGGCGACCCGTAACCTGCGCATCGAGCGCAGCCGCCTCGGCCCGGGCGCCGGGATCGTCGGCTGCGCCCACATGGTCCTGGATCACATCCTCTCGCCCGAGGCCGTCGACTCCGCCGTCTGGCAGGCGGTCCGCTCCGTCCGCTCCCTGGCCTGACCGGTTCCGCGCCTGGCGCCGCGCTGTTCCAGACTCCGCCGCCTCGAACCTTCAAGATCGCCATTGTCCGGACCGGGACCGAGATGGGGATCGCCGGATGCGGCGACATCGTCCGCGGGAGGGCACTGCCCGCCCTGCCGTCCCCGGGAGCGGCCGTTGCCTGCCTGCGAGGTCGAGGCGGAAGCGGCCCTGGACGGGCGCAGGGCGGGGCGCCGGCCTGCGGGGCGGACGTCCCGTCGGCGGAGTCATCGGAACGGCTCAACCGGCGGGCCTTGACGGCGGCAAATGAAAGTTTCAGGGATGCCCCAACTCGGGTGACCTTCAGAAAATCGCTTTGACCTGCCCCGATGTCGAGCCGTCGAGGTGTTTCGCCCATCGGGGCTTCTCGTCTCCGTCCGCCTTGTGCTTCACTCCGAACATGTCGGGAAAGCGCTTACCGGCCGAAGGTGAGCGATCTCTTCCATGGTGGCCGGCAGGCCGGCCTGTTGGCGAAGGGAGCTTGACGAGGACGGCGACGATCAGGGCACGTGGGCTGTCGTCGGCGCGGCCGCCGAGAAGATCACCCCCTGACGCGCTTCGACCCCGCCAAGCGCTCGCACCCCCAACCGAACTGGAGATTACGATGCGCAAAGACCGAAGACTGGTGGTCACGCTGGCCGCCGCTCTCGTGACGGGCAGCGGGCTGGTGACCGTGCTCTCCACCCCAGCCTCGGCAGCCCCCTCCAACGGTAACTACACGCTGGCCAACGCCGGCAGCGGCCTGTGCGCCGCCGTGCCGGGACAGAGCACCGGCGACGGCGTCCAGTTGGCCCAGAGTGCCTGCACCAACGCCGCCGGGCAGGTCTTCACGCTCACCTCCTCGGGCAGCGGCTATCAGATCAAGGCGGCGCACAGCGGCAAGTGCCTCGGTGTACGGGATGCCTCCACCAGCGCCGGCAAGGCGGTCCAGCAGGAGTCCTGCACCGGGGCCGCGTCGCAGACCTGGCAGCTCACCGCTTCGGGGTCCAACTACCGGGTGGTCAACGGCAACGGCGGCAAGTGCCTCAACGTCCAGGACAACTCCACCTCCTCCGGCGCCCTGCTGCAGCAGAACTCCTGCGACTCGGTGGCCACCAAGCAGTGGACGCTGCAGTCCGCCGGAGGCGGCACGCCCGGCCCCAGCCCGGAGCCCACCCCGACCGTGACGCCGCCCCCCTCCGGCAACGGTGACGGCAGCGGCCCGTGGCCCTCGAACACCGGCAGCGTGCACCAGACCACCACCCGCAACGCCGGCACGTTCTTCGACGGCGGCATGAAGCGCTACTACGGCATCGGCGACGGAGGCCAGGGCGAGAGCCAGGACCCGATGTTCGTCGTGGCCAACGGCGGCACGATCCAGAACGTCATCCTCGACGCCCCGGCCGGTGACGGCATCCACTGCGAGGGCTCCTGCACCATCCGCAACGTGTGGTGGAACGACGTCGGCGAGGACGCCGCGACGTTCAAGTCCTCCAGCTCCTCGGCCACCTACCTGGTGGACGGCGGCGGCGCCAAGTCCGGCGCCGACAAGGTCTTCCAGCACAACGGCGCCGGCACGCTCACGATCAGGAACTTCCAGGTGCACAGCTCCGGCAAGCTGTACCGGGCCTGTGGCAACTGCTCCACCTCCTACACGCGCCACGTGGTGATGGACGGTGTCACCGCCCGCTCCACCAAGGTGCTGGCCGGGATCAACTCCAACTGGGGCGACACAGCGCGCTTCGGCCGGATCACCGTCTACGGCAGCGCCACCATCTGCGAGCGCTACAAGGGTGTGCCGAAGGGCAGTGAGCCCACCAAGATCGGTGAGGGCCCGGACGGCACGCACTGCCTGTACTCCGAATCCGACATCACCCGCCGCTAGAGATCCCGGGCAGGCGGGCGGGCACGTCCCCGCCCGCCTGCCCGGCGTTCCCGAAAGACGACCTTGGCCGCGACCACGAGACCACATCGACCGCCCAGACGTGCAACGGTGGCGGCTTCTCGCGTCGTGTCCGTCGCCGGAGCCGGGCCAAGGCGCCGGAGAGACCAACCTGTGGCGGTCCCGCCTCCACTCGTCGTCCGACGATGCAACGATCCTGGAGACCAACGATGCGCCTGACGCCTTTCCTCGCGTGCGCCGGCCTGCTCGCCGGCCTGT
This sequence comes from Streptosporangium amethystogenes subsp. fukuiense, assembly GCF_042665875.1. Lineage (NCBI taxonomy): Bacteria > Bacillati > Actinomycetota > Actinomycetes > Streptosporangiales > Streptosporangiaceae > Streptosporangium > Streptosporangium amethystogenes. The sequence goes on from NZ_JBHTEE010000001.1 coordinate 1,262,946, forward strand.
TCGTCGCGCTGTCCGGGAACGCGGCGCACGCCGCGCCCATCCGCTATGAGGCCGAGACCTCGCCCGCGGCCTGCACCGGCACCATCGATTCCAACTGGTCCGGCTACTCCGGCAGCGGTTTTTGCAACGGAGACAACGCCACCGGCGCCTACGCCCAGTTCACCGTGAACGCCTCCGGTGCCGGTGTCGCGACATTGGGGATTCGCTTCGCCAACGGCACCACCACCGCCCGGCCCGCCGGCCTGATCGTCAACGGATCCACGGTGGCGACCCCGTCGTTCGGAGGCACCGGCGCCTGGACGGCCTGGGTCACCAGCACCCTGGCCGTACCGGTCGACGCGGGCAGCAACACCATCCGGCTCACCCCGACCACCTCCGCCGGGCTGCCCAACATCGACTACCTCGACGTCGAGACCGGGGGCCAGCCGCAACCGGCCAACGAGCTGTACGTGGCGACCAACGGCAACGACGCCGATCCGGGCACGCTCAGCGCGCCGCTGAAGACCATCCAGCGGGCGGTCGATCTGGCCCAGCCCGGCCACACCATCGTCATTCGGGGCGGAACGTACGCGCCGAGCACCAACATCCAGATCCTCAAAGACGGCACGCCGAGCCGGCCCATCACGATGCGCAACCACAACGGCGAAAGGGTCATCCTCGACGGTGAGAACATGCCCTACACGCCCGGCGCGGTCGGCTCCTCCATCCCCCGCCCCGAGCGGGGGGCCATCCACATCGAGGGCGACTGGTGGCGCCTGACCGGCCTGGAGATCATCCACGGTCCGTACGGCATCTTCGGCCTGGACACCAGCGACAACGTCTTCGACCGTCTGATCACCCGGGACAACTACGAGTCGGGCCTGCACCTTCAGGGCGCCTCCGGCAACAACCAGATCATCAACCTGGACGCCCACGGCAACCGCGACCCGCGCAAGAACGGCGAGAGCGCCGACGGCCTGGCCATCAAGGAAGGCTCGGGCAGCGGCAACGTGGTGCGCGGCGCCCGGCTGTGGAACAACTCCGATGACGGCCTGGACTTCTGGATGTTCCTGTCCCCGATCACCGTGGAGTCGTCGGTGGCGTGGGGCAACGGATTCAACCGGTGGAACCTGCCCGACTACACCGGAGACGGCAACGGCTTCAAGCTCGGCGGCGGTGACCCGGACCCGCAGGCCGACCACCTGATCCGCAACTCCATCGCGTTCGACAACGCGGTCGGCGGCTTCATCGACAACGGCAACCCCGGCCGGCTGACCGCCGACCGCAACACCGCGTGGCGCAACGGCGGCACCGGATTCGACTTCGCCCGTTCCAGCTCCACCCTCACCAAGAACCTGTCGGTGGCGAACGCGACGCAGGCCTCGCTCGGCTCGTCGTCCTCCGGCCCGGGCAACTCCTGGAACCTCGGCGGCACCTGGGCCTTCGTCGGCACCGATCCGAGCACGATAACCGGACCCCGCGCGGCAGACGGCTCGATCCCGTCCTCCTCCTTCCTGCGCCCGTCCAACGGCGCCGACGTCGGCGCGCGCATCTGACCCGCGGATTCACACCCCGCGGCACGGCTTCTCTCCTCGGCCACTCCAAGAAGGGCATCGCCGGCATGCCCTGGCTGATGGTCACCATCCCTACGGCGGCCGCGCGGTTCACGGCCCGGAACGGTGGACTTCCCGAACCGCGTCCGCTCTTCCGGAGGCTCGCCGTCCCAAGTTCGGGGCGGCTGTCCTGACCGTGACCGCGTACGACGGCCGGGCCCGTGCCGTCGACCCCCGTCGTGACCCGATGGTCCCAGGAGCCGCGCCGGGCGAGGAGGTGGCATGTGCACATCGCGGCGGCCACGGATCACGGGTGGGCGAGCAGAAGGACGAAGTCGCCGGTGGGGTCGATGTACTGGCGGGTCGTCCCGAAACCGGCCGTGAGGAGTTCCCGGCGCAGCCCCTCGGGGCGGAACTTGGCGCTGATCTCGGTGCGCATCTCCTCCCCGGCCACGAAGGAGGCCCGCAGGCCGAGATCGGGAATCCGCACGCGCATGGCGCGGCTCGCGCGCAGCCGCATCTCGATCCACTCGTGCCGCGCGTCGTACAGTGCGACGTGCTCGAAGGCGTCCGGGTCGAAGTCGGCGCCCAGCTCCCTGTTGATCACGTGCAGGACGTTCCGGTTGAAGGCGGCGGTCACCCCGCTCCCGTCGTCGTAGGCCGCGACCAGCCGGTCGGTGTCCTTGACCAGGTCCGCGCCGAGCAGGAAGGTGTCGCCGGGGCGTAGCGTGGCGCGCAGCTCCTTCAGGAAGACCTCGCGTGCCGCCGGGGCGAGGTTGCCGACGGTGCCGCCGAGAAAGGCCACCAACCGCCGTCCGGTACGGGGCAGCAGCGCCAGGTGCGCCTCGAAGTCGGCGCAGATCGCCCGGACGGTCAGGCCGCGGTAGCGCCAGGCGAGCCAGTGCGCGGCGTCGGCCAGGGTCGCCGCGTCGACGTCCACCGGGGTGTAGACGCGCAGCGTTCCCGTAGCGGAGAGGGCGTCGAGCAGCAGCACGGTCTTCTCGCTGGTCCCCGAGCCGAGCTCGACCAGGGTGTCGGCGCCGGAGCGCGTGGCGATGTCGAGGGAGTGCCGGCGCAGGATGGCCAGCTCGCGGCGGGTGGGGTAGTACTCGGGCAGCCGGGTGATCCGGGAGAACAGCTCGCTGCCGGCCTCGTCGTAGAACCACTTGGGCGGCAGCCACTTGGGCGTCGACGTCAGCCCGGTGCGGACGTCGTGTTCGAGTGCCTGGTGAAGATGGTCACGGCCGAGATGGTCCACCAGGTGTACGGCTGACTGGCTGACTGACACGAGGCCTCCTGGGTCCGTGGGTCACGGGTCCCGCTCGCCGGTCCGTGACCGGGGTGCTGTGTTCTCCTGCGGTCCGGCTCCTCTCCGTCACAGTGCTGCCATAGTGCTGCCGCGGTGCTGCCGCGGTGCCGCCGCTGCCTGGTCACAGCGGCTGGACGTGCACGCCGTCCGCGGCGGCGAGGACCAGGGTCCGATCCGGTACGGCCTGCCAGCCGGGCCGGTCGTCCAGCGGTTCGCTCGCCATGAGCACGCCGTCGCGCGGGTGGTCCCCGAGGTGGAGGAAGAGCGTGTCGCCCCAGGCGGTCGCGGCGATCGACCGGCCGTCGCAGGCGAGCAGGTTCAGCCGGGCGTCGGGATCCTTCACCCCGGCGTGGGTGACGACCTCCACCAGGGCCTCGCCGAGCGGGTCGCCCATGCGCCGCCGGGTGAACACCGCGGCGGCGAGCCACGCCGAGTCGCAGGAGCTCTCCGCGTCCTCGGCGAGTTCCCTGACCGCCTCCCGCGCCACGCGGCCGTTGTGGCTGAGCAGCCACGGCCCGTCGGCGAAGGGCGCGGTCGCGCTCTCCTCGATCGGCATCCCGGCGGTGGCCGACCGTACGGCGGCCAGCAGGCAGCCGGAGCGGGCGACCCGGGCGATATCCGTCAGGTTGGCGTCCGCCCAGATGGGGATCGTACGGCGGTAGCGGACCGGTTCGGCGCGGCAGACGTCGTACCAGCCCATGCCGAAGCCGTCGGCGTTGACGGTGCCGTAGCGCTGCAGGCGCGGGGCGTGGGCCTGCCGGAGCAGGCCGTGGCCGGGCTCGTGGATCAGTGAGGCCAGCGGACGGGGGGCGCCCAGCCAGGCCGCGTGGCGGCACATCTACCGCTGCCCCGGTGAGCGCCCGGAGAAGTGCTCCGGTGAATGGCCCGGGGATTCCTCCGGCGAGTCCTCGGGGGAGGCCGAGCGGGCACACCGGAAGCCGGAGAAGATCTGCCTGCGGGCAGGACGGTCCCAGTTCCTGAACGTGGTGCGGACCACGGCCGGGTCGGACGCCCAGGATCCGCCGCGCAGCACCCGGTACCGAGAGTCGAAGAACACCTCGCTGTACTCGGGGTAGGGGAAGCTACGGAAGCCGGGGTGGGGCAGGAACCACGAGCCGGTCCACTCCCACACGTCCCCGATCATCTGCTCGACGCCGTAGGCGCCCGCGCCCGCGGGGAAGGCGCCGAGCGGTGCGGGCCGTGCCGCCCGGTGCCCGAGGTTCGCCGTGGCGGGCCCGGGATCGTCGTCCCCCCACGAATATCTCCGTGCCCGCCCGGCCTTGGGGTCCCAGCCGCAGGCCTTCTCCCACTCGGCCTCGGTGGGCAGCCGCCTGCCGGCCCACCGGGCGTAGGCGTCGGCCTCGTACCAGCACACGTGCTGGACGGGCTCGTCCATGGGAAGGGGCTCGGTCCGGCCGAAGCGGGTGCGCCACCAGGCGCCGCCGTCGGAGATCCAGAACAGCGGGGCGAAGGCGCGGCTCCGCTGCAGCCAGAGCCGGCCCTGCGGGGACCACCAGCGGGGGTCGTCGTAGCCGCCGTCGGCGACGAAGTCCGCGTAGGCGCGGTTGCCGACGGGGAACCTGTCGATCCAGTAGCCGGGCAGGTCGATCCGGTGGGCGGGGCGTTCGTTGTCGTAGGCCCACGGCAGGGTGTCGGTGCCCATTGTGAAGGGACCCGCGGGAACGAACACCTCGTCGGCACCCGAGGGCCGGCCGGGCGGCAGTTCGCCGTCGCGGACCAGGCCGGGCGTGCCGGACAGCTGCAGGGTGGCGAGCATCGTCTCGTCGTGCTGATGCTCGTGCTGGATCACCAGGCCGAAGACGAAACCGCCACGGTGCAGGGGGTCGGGGCCGTACGGGTCGATCGCGTCCAGGGCGTCCAGCACCCGGCCGCGCACGCCCTCGATGTAGCGGCGCGCCTCCGCCGGCCCCAGGATGGGCAGGGTCGTGCGGCTTGCGCGCGGATGCCGGAACGCGTCGTACAGGTCGTCGATCTCCGGGCGGAGCGGGGTGATCCCGCAGGCCTGCCGCAGCACCCACAGCTCCTCGTAGTTGCCGACGTGCGCCAGATCCCACACCAGCGGCGACATCAGCGGCGAGTGCTGCCTGACCAGCAGGTCCTCCTCGGCGTCGGTGTAGGCGGTGGACCGGCTCCGCGCGGCGGTCAGCCCGGCGGCGATCCGTTCCTTGAGGTCGCTCATCAGATACCTCCGTGCTGGAGATTCCGCTCCCCGGCCCCGGGCAGGTCCCGGGCCGGCCTTGGTGAGGGCGTCAGATCCGTCCTTCCTGGGCCAGCCAGTCGGGCAGGCGCCGTTCCGGCCCGCCGGCCAGGTTCAGCAGGTCGGCGGCCGGGGAGCGGCCGGGGCTCACGTGGCGGTTGGCGAACGCGGCGACCTCGCAGACCAGGGCCGGTGTCGCCCCCAGCCTCGGCAGCGCCGCGAGGGCGGCGCGGAAACAGGACTCGGCGGCCCTGCGCAGCAGGGGGTCGGCCAGGCCGCGGCGTGCCGCCCGCTGCCACATTCCCGCGCACGGCTCGGCCGCGGCCAGCGCCGCGTCGGCCGCGCGGTCGTCCGTCACCAGGGCGTGGGTCACCGCCGCGCACACCGGCCAGCTCGCCGGATGCTGGGCGTCGAGGTAGCGGATCTCCAGCCAGCCGCGTGGCCGTACGGGCGGGAAGAGCGTCGTGGCGTGGTAGGTCAGATCCGCCAGGGTCGGCGGCCGCGCGGACGCGGCCAGCCGGTCGCGGAAGGTCGAGCCATCACGGACCGGGCGATACCGTGCGTCCTCGGAACTCTCCGGGTTCCCCGGGCTCCCGGTGGCCTCGCGCACGGCCATGAGGCGGGCGTCGAGCAGGTACTCGGCCCAGTCGGCGGCGGGGTCGCCGCCGGCGGGGACAGCGGCCGTCCGGGTGCGGTCGAGACGATCCCACACCGCCTGGCGGCCCGACATCCACCCGCATGGCCGGCTCCCGCTGAGCGGCGAGTTGGCGAAGGCCGCCACCAGGACGGGACCCAGCAGGTGGGTGCGGTCCCACCTGGTCGCGGGTCTGGTGCCCAGGTCCAGGTTGACCTGGATCGAGGCCGTCGAGCACATCATCAGCGCCCCGTACGGCCTGCCGAGGAACTCCGCCATCGCCTCGTACCGGGGCAGGCGCAGCTGCCGCCACGCCGGCCGCAGCGGGTCGAGTCCCACCCCGGCGAGCACCAGGCCGGCGTCCCGCAGCGCTCCGCGCGCGGCGTCCACATCGGCGGTGAGGCGGGTGATCGCGTCGGGCAGCGGGCCCGGCGGCCCGGAGAGCTCCAGCTGGCCGCCAGGCTCGAAGGTCACCACGCTCCCGCCGGGTAGCGGCGGCAGGACTTCGGCGATCCTGGTCCACGGAACCTGGCGGGCGGGAGCCGTGCGGTCGAAGACCAGGAACTCCAGCTCGACCCCCACCTGCTCGCCGGGGGAGGCGAGAAAGCACTGCCGTGCGAAGGCCTCCACGTCCGAGGCGTTCCGGATCAGCGTGTTCTCGGTCGCCAGACCAGTCATCCCCGTCCCCTTTCAACATTTATCTGTGGATCTACAGACTTGTGTGATGTTCAGGGGGTGGGCGGTATCGGTGAGTCACGACGGTGTGGCGCTCTGTTCCGGCCCTCGGGCATCGCGGTGCCATGTCCGGTGGGATGCTCAGGAAAGTGATGGTGCTTCTAGAGGGAAAGTTCCCATTATGGGCGATTTCGACACATTTCCCTCCTTGGTCGGCCGGCCACCCGCCATGGCGTTCCGCGACCGGGCCGGAGACCGCGTGCTCCCGGCCGTGCCGCCGTGCCGCGCGATGTCGTCAGCGGTCCCCGAAGGGGTGGCCGCCGGGGAGAAGCGCCGAGATCTCCTCCAGGCCGGGCGGTTCCGGCCAGCCCGAGGCCGGCCCGGTGCCGGAGGGGGCGGGGGTGGAAGAGCACGGACCGGAGAGGCCGAGGACCGCGCAGGCCAGCCAGTGCTCGCCCGGCTCGTGCTCGCCGCGCAGCGTGGGAATGACCGTACGCGGCACGATGACGTTGGTACCCGGCAGGGGGAGGACCAGCTCCCCGCTCCGGGCCCCGCAGAGGTCCTCGATCACGCACAGCCCGGCGGGGGAGTCGAGGCGGGCGTGGCCGGGGCCCTCGGCCGCGCGGTACGCGGCGGGATCTCGGTCGACGGCGAACGCCCCCTCGGCCGACGACAGCCCGCGCCCCGACCGCAGCCGGTGCACCCGTATGTGCCACGGAGGACGCGGGAGCAGCCAGGTGTCGACCTCCACGTCCGGCCATGGCGTCCAGCGGGCGTGCAGCAGGCCGCCGCGTGAGGAGAGGCAATCGGGCACCTCGCAGGGCCGCCAGTGCGTCCCGTCGTCGCTCACCGCCAGGGTGCTGTCGAAGGCACCCTGCTCCAGCCCCCACGAGCCGCCCGGCACGCTGAACCCGAAGGCCGTCGAGTAGGCGAACTTGGCGTACTTCGCCGCGCCGTGCCGCACCCACGTGTGGTGCTGCCCCGCGCTCAGCATGACGACCTGCCGCCCTCGCTCGCACCGCATCAGCGCGACCCCCGCCTCCGGTTGGACACTGGTCGCGGCGAGCTCCCGCGCCGCCCGTTCCCCCGCCGTCCAGAAGGGATGCTCGGCGGCGAGTGCCAGCGGCAGGAACGCCTTCAGCGCCCAGTACGGGGAGCCTGGGGCGTTGTACTGCTCGGCGAGAGCGGGCTGGGCGTAGCCGTATCCCAGAGTGAGCAGGCCGGCGGAGTCGCGGATCGGCCGCCCGGACCACCAGCGCAGATGCCGCATCAGCTGGCCCTTCACCTCACCCCACGGCAGGGCCTCGACTCCGGCGAAGGCGAGGGCACCCCAGAAGGCTCCCTGTGCGAAGCGGTAGGTCAGGCTCCGGCCGAAGGGCACGGCGGCTCCGTCGGAGGTGAACCAGTGCTGGAAGTCCAGCGCGAAGGCCGCCGCCCGCTCACGCAGGCGCCCGGCGCGGCCCAGATCGCGGTCGGCGGCCAGGGTGGCGTAGAGCAGGCCGTAGTAGTGCATCGCGAAGGGGACGTAGTAGTCGCGCTGGGCGGTGGGGCCGTCGCTGTACCAGCCGCCGCCCAGCGCGAAGGACTCCAGCCGCTCCAGGCGGGCGAGGTTGGGCCCGGGGTCGAAGCGCACCCCGACGCGGTCCAGGCCGAGCCCCACCATGACGGGGAAGAACCGCCAGTTGTTGTCGACGGCCTCGACGCTCATCGAGTGGAGCAGCCAGGCCGCGAGGTCGTCGCGTTCCCGGCCGCTCAGCGGGTCCCACACGGCCTCGGGCGCGAGGGCCAGTGCCAGGCCGATCGCGGCGGTCTCCACCAGCCGCTGGTCGACGTCGGTCACCGCCCCCCAGAACTCCTCGTGCCCGGGGTTCGTCCCGGCGGCGAGACCCCGGCGCCAGAGCTCCCAGTGCTCGAAGGACCCACCTCCGGCCGCCAGCGGCGCCAGTCCCCACAGCGGGCGGGCGAACGCCTCCAGCTCGGCGGCCGCGTCGCCGTAGTGGGCCGTGTTGCTCCCGAGCCGAAGCCGCGCCCGGCCCGGACTGAGCCGGGGGAGCAGCGGCAGGACGAGCTCGGTCACGAGCCGGCGCATGTCCTCGCGGTCATGCGGCGCCCCGCTCCCGTCCGGCCCCGGCGACGCCGATGACATGGCTGGTCGTTCCACCGCCGCGGACCCCCTTCCGATGATCGGTGACCGTGGCCGCCCGGGCCGGATCCGCGCTGAGTGCACGGTCAGCTCTTGAGCCCGGTGAACGCGATCCCCTGCATGATGCGGCGCTGGAAGATCAGCAGGACCACGATGACCGGGATGACCGCCAGGGCGGCGCCGGCCATGATGTAGTACGCCCGTCCGGACTCGCTGCTGGCCAGCTGCTGCAGGGCCAGCGGCAGCGTGTAGAGCTCGGGGTCGTTGAGCACCACCAGGGGCCAGACCAGGTCGTTCCAGTGGAAGATGAAGCTGGTGATCGTCACGACCGCGAGCACCGGCTTCGACAGTGGGACGATGATGCGCCAGAAGATCTGCATTCGTCCGGCGCCGTCGATGCGCGCCGCCTCCTCCAGCTCGCCGGGCAGCGACATGAAGAACTGGCGCAGCAGGAAGATGTCCAGGACCGAGGCGACATTGGGCAGGATCAGGCCCCATCCGGAGTCGAACATGCCGAGCGCCTGGGTGACGTGGATGCGTGGCACCAGCAGGGTGATCGTGGGGACCATCATGCCCGCGAGCAGCACGACGAACAGCTTGTCCCGGCCGGGAAAGGGGATCCTGGCGAAGGCGTAGGCGGCCAGCGCGTCCACCAGGAGCTTGCCGGGAACCAGTATCAGGCAGACCCAGACGCTGTTGAGGAACGCCTGGCCCAGCCCGCCGACCTGCAGGACGTGTTCGTAGTTCTCCAGCGTGGCCGACCACTCACCGGTCTTGCGGTCCAGCGGGAGCAGGCTGGGCACCTTGGTGTAGACGTCCGGGCCGTGCTTGAAGGAGGTCGCCAGCATCCACAGGAACGGGATCACCGATATGGCCGCCAGCAGCACCAGGGCGATGTAGACGGGCGCGAGCCGCGCTTTACCGGCCGTCCTCACGACGCCTCCTGCCTGACGAACTTGAACTGCAGCGCAGTGATGATCATGATGAAGAGGAACAGGATGAACGACATCGCGCAGGCCGCGCCCATCGCGTCGTAGCGGAACGCGAACAGGTACAGGTGCAGGACGTAGGTCAGGCCCGACTGCTCGGGGCCGCCGGTGACGCTCCTGCCGCCGCCGCCCGAGAAGATCACGTACACCAGGCCGAAGACCTGCAGCGCCGCGATCACGCCGGTGACCAGCAGATAGAAGGTGGTGGGACGCAGCATCGGCACGACGACCTTCCAGAATCGCTGGACGGGGCCGGCGCCGTCGATGATCGCGGCCTCGCGGATCGAGTCGGGGATGCCCTTGAGCCCGGCGAGATAGATGATCATTGAGATGCCGCACTGCCAGGCGGCGATGAACGACAGGGCCGGGATGACCAGCTCGGGGGTGTTGAGCCAGTTCTGCCCGGGGACGCCGAACAGGCCGAGAAGGCTGTTGACCAGCCCGTACTGCGGGTCGTACAGCCAGCGCCAGATGGCGCCCACCGCGGCCTCGGCGGTCACGACCGGCAGGAACAGTAGCAGCCGGAAGACGTTGGAACCACGGCGGATCGTGTTGATCAGTAGTGCCTGGGCGAGCGCGGTGGCCAGCGTCAGCGGTACGGCGATCAGCGTGTACTGCAGGGTGACCCGGATCGACTTCCAGAAGTGCGGATACCGTACGTCGTCGAAGAGCAGGTCGGAGTAGTTGGCCGGCCCCACCCAGTTGGGCGCCGACCGCAGGTTCCAGTCGGTGAAGCTGTAGTACAGCGCGGCCAGCGCGGGGTAGAGCAGGAAGATCACGAAATAGACCACCGCGGGGGCGATCAGGAGCCACCCGATGACGTGGTCGCGCCGCCCGAAACCCGGGCGGCGGCGCCGCCCGGGGAGGGGCGTCACGGCGGGCTTGTCAGCCAGCACCGGAGATGCCACGTTTGCCTCGCTTTCGCGTTAGCCGTTCCAGCCGAGCAGCGCGCGGGTCTTGGTCGCCGCCTCGGTCAGCGCCTGCTGGGAGGTGGCCTTGCCGCTCAGCGCGGACTCGATCGCGGGGGCGATGATCTCGTCGTTGATCTGGATCCACTCCGGCAGGGCCGGCCTGGCATGGGCGACCTTGAGCTGCTCGAGGAAGGCCGCCTGGTCGGGCCCGAAGGTGGCCGCGTCCCTCTCCGCCGCCGCCACGTTGGTCGGGAAGCCCCCCAGCGCCTGCGCCAGCGCGGTGTTGTTGTCGGCGTTGGTCAGGTAGGTGAGCCACTTCCACGCCAGCTCGGCGTTCTTGCCCTTGCTGAAGACCACCGCGTTCTCACCGCCGATGTTGCCGGCGGGCTCGGTCTTGTACGGCAGCGGGGCGGTGCCGAACTCCAGGTCGGGGAACTGCTCCTTGATGTTGGCCACGTCCCACGGGCCGGAGAGCATCATGCCGGCCAGGCCGTTCTCGAAGGCCTTGTCCGAGTCGGTGATCGCCCTGGGGGAGGACGGCAGCAGGTCCACCCAGAGCTGGAGCGCGTCGACACCGGGCTGCTGGTCGAACAGGATCTTCTTGTCCTTCTCGTCGACGAGGGAGCCGCCGGCGCCCGCGAGGAAGCCCGGCCACATCCAGCCGCCGTAGCCGTCGCCCTTGGGCACCACCATGCCCGCGATCTTCGGGTCGTCCTGGTGGACCTTCGCGGCCGTCTGCTTGAGTTCGTCCCAGGTCTTCGGCGGCGTCGGCACCAGCTTCTTGTTGTAGAAGAGCGCCACCGCGGTGTGGTCCAGCGGCAGGCCGTAGATCTTGCCGCTCACCTTGTTGGTGTTCAGGGCGCCCGGGTAGTACGCCTTCTCGTCGACGGTGCCGGCGGGCATCTCGCTGATGGTGCCGTCGAGTGCGTACCTGGCCACCAGCGGCTGGTCCAGGATGCCGACGTCTGGGACGGTGCCGGCGGCGACGGTGCTGCCCAGCTTGGTGTTGTAGTCGTCCTTGGGGATCTTGACGATCTTGACGGTGACGTTGTTGGCCTTCTCGAAGTCGGTGCGCAGCTTCTCGACGACCTCCCCCGCCTGAGGGGTGCGGTCCTGGAACATCCAGTAGGTCAGTGTCGTGGCCTCCGAGGCCGTCCCGTTGCCGCCGCCGCATGCGACAAGCCCGGCCAGCAGTGCCATACCCGTCGCGGCCCCTGTGACTCTCCTGATCATTTCTTCCTCCTGTCGGGGGGTGCAACGGAGGATAATGTAAGGTGTGAAAAAAGTTCAGTCCCCTTGAGAAACGCTTTGGTAACACGGAGGAGAGGGAGGTGTGGGGCATTCGTGAGGTGCCCCCTGGGGAGCGGTCCGGCCGGGGGACGCCCCGTCGCGACGGGGCGTCCCCCGGCCGGACCGCCCGCTACGCGGGGACCTCTGAGGTGCCGCGAAGGCGGTACGGCTTCACGCCGGGGGGAACGTCACGACGTCTTGTACTTCAGGGTGTAGGAGCCGGAGCCGCTCGCGGAGGTCACGCGGTAGCGGTAGTAGCCGCGCGTGCCGGTGTAGCCGACCTGCTCGTCGGGGCCGGGGCTGTCGGAGGTGGCGACGGTGACCCAGCTCGTGCCATTCCATTTCTGGAGGAAGAGGTCGAAGTCGACGTTGTCATCGCTGTCCAGGCAGGCGGACTGCCGGCCGGGGGCCGCCGTCTGGTAGTACCTGTTGTTCGGCTGGTAGACGGACTGGCCGTCGTTCAGCTTGCCGGTGACCGTCTTCGGGTAGCCGCTGCAGGGGGACGTGCCCGGCGGGTTGGTGGCCGGTGGGGTGGCGCCGGAGGTCGTCAGGGTCAGGCCGTAGGCGGAGAGGATCTCGTTGACCGGCTGGAAGTAGGTGACACCGCCCGCCAGGCAGTTGCCGGAGCCGCCGGAGGTGACTCCCTGGGCCTGGTCCACGGAGATGAACGAGCCGCCCGAGTCGCCCGGCTCGGCACAGACGTCCGTGCGTACCAGCCCGTAGACGGTGCCCTGGGGGTAGGTGATGCTGGTGTCGCGCTGCTGGATGGTGCCGCAGTGCCAGCCGGTGGTGGAGCCGGACCGGCAGACCGAGGCGCCCTCGATGGCCGGCCTGGCGCCGGCGACGGGCACGGTGTTCCCGGTGCCGTTGTTCACCGTGGGGGTGGGTGTCCAGTTGGCGTTCACCGAGACCCAGGAGTAGTCGCTGCCAGGGAAGACGGACCCCTGGAAGACGCCCTGAGGGAGTCGGTTGGAGCCGCTCGTGGTGTCGCCCTGCTTGCCGCAGTGGCCGGCGCTGACGAAACCGTTCTGGGGGCTACGGGTCACCGAGAAGCCGATCGAGCAGCGCTCGGTGGTCCCGATGTAGTAGGCGCTGCCGCCCACGAGGTCGTCGAGCAGGCGGGGAGTCTCGTTGGAGGGTTCGACCTTCACCGCGACCGGATCCGCGCCGGAGTTCTCCAGGACGTCTGTGGCCACCGTCACCTCCTTGGAGAGGACGACCACCTTGTTGGTCCGCACGTCGACGTAGCGCACGGCTCCCGTACTCTCGCGAGCGGCCAGAGTGCTGTCCACCTGTTCCTTGATGGCGGCCAGGTCCGACAGGGAGCGGCTCACGATCTCGGCGCGGGCGCCGGTGGCGACGATCTGGGGGATGTCGGCCTCGGAGGTGGTGGCGACCACGAGTCGCTGCGCGACGGTTCCGACGAACCAGGAACCGGCGAAGCGCGCACCGAGCTTCCCGCGCAGGTCCGCCTCGACCGTCGCCAGGCGGGTCTCGTTGAGCAGGCGGGTCTGGGCCTGTTCCCTGGTGAGGTGCAGGTCGCGCTGGAGTGCCTCGATCATGCCCGCCGGTGGTTTCCAGGCGGCCGAGGTGTTCGCCTTCCGGGGCTGGGCGGCGACCGGGACGGGGGCCGACGTGAGCGCGGCGATGACTAGGACGCATCCCGTGGTGATGGCGTGTCTGCGGGACATGGGTCTCTCCTCGACCTCGGCTTTCCGGGCGTGAGGGGGAGAGCAACACGTATCGCAGGTTGATCATGCGATGTGGGCGACGCCATGCTAATCCAGCCGTTGCCGGTCAGGGCCTCAATGCCGCGCGCCACGCGGAGGGTGATTTCGGCCGAGGTCTGTCGCTGTGTTCCGCTCGTGGCCCGTTCGCCCGGTTGATCGTCGGCTGCGCCGAGGTGACGACCGCCGGACACGGGTTCAGGCGATCGTTTCCTCCTCGGGGGAAGGCCTTCGCGGGTCATCGGTGAGGTCGGGTCATCCGTGAGGTGGGGTTTCCCGGGAAGCGGGACACCGGGTGGACGCCCCGTCGCGACGGGGCGTCCACCGCACGGACTCTAGGGCGTCTTGTACTTCAGGGTGTAGGAGCCGGAGCCGCTCGCGGAGGTCACGCGGTAGCGGTAGTAGCCGCGCGTGCCGGTGTAGCCGACCTGCTCGTCGGGGCCGGGGCTGTCGGAGGTGGCGACGGTGACCCAGCTCGTGCCATTCCATTTCTGGAGGAAGAGGTCGAAGTCGACGTTGTCATCGCTGTCCAGGCAGGCGGACTGCTGGCCGGGGGCCGCCGTCTGGTAGTACCTGTTGTTCGGCTGGTAGACGGACTGGCCGTCGTTCAGCTTGCCGGCGACGGTCTTCGGGTAGCCGTTGCAGGGGGATGAGCCCGGCGGAATCGTACTCGGCGGGGTGGTGCCGGGAGGGGTGGTGGTGGCGCCCACGGTCATCAGGGTCAGGCCGTAGGCGGAGAGGATCTCGTCGAGCGGCTGGAAGTAGGTGACGCCCCCGGCGGTGCAGTTGCCGGAGCCGCCGGAGGTGACTCCCTGGGCCTGGTCCACGGAGATGAACGAGCCACCCGAGTCGCCCGGCTCGGCACAGACACTGGTGCGGGCCAACTGGTAGACGGTGCCCTGGGGGTAGGTGACGCTGGTGTCGCGCTGCTGGATGGTGCCGCAGTGCCAGCCGGTGGTGGAGCCGGACCGGCAGACCGAGGCGCCCTCGATGGCCGGCCTGGCGCCGGCGACGGGCACGGTGCCCCCGGAGCCGTTGTTCACCGCGGGCTTGGGGGTCCAGTTGGCGTTGACGGAGACCCAGGCGTAGTCGCTGTCGGGGAAGCTCGATCCCTGGAAGACACCCTGGGCGGTCCAGTTGGAGCCGCTCGTGGTGTCGCCCCGCTTGCCGCAGTGGCCGGCGCTGACGAAACCGTTCTGGGTTCCGCGGGTCACCGGAAAGCCGATCGAGCAGCGCTCGGTGGTCCCGATGTAGTAGGCGTTGCCGCCCACGAGGTCGTCGAGGAGTTGAGGGGTCTCGTTGGAGGGCTCGACCTTCACCGCGACCGGATCCGCGCCGGAGGCCTCCAGGGCGTTCGAGGCTACCACGACGTCCTTGGAGAGGACGACCACCTTGTTGCTCCGCACGTCGATGTAGCGCACGGCTCCGGTCTCCTTGCGGGCGGCCGGCGTGTTGTCCACCTGTTCCTTGATGGCGGCCAGGTCCGACAGGGAGCGGCTCACGATCTCGGCGCGGGCGCCGGTGGCGACGATCTGGGGGATGTCGGCCTCGGAGGTGGTGGCGACCACGAGTCGCTGCGCGACGGTTCCGACGAACCAGGCGCCGGCGAAGCGCGCACCGAGTCTCCCGCGCAGGTCCGCCTCGACCGTCGCCAGGCGGGTCTCGTTGAGCAGGCGGGTCTGGGCCTGTTCTTTGGTGAGGTGCAGGTCGCGCTGGAGTGCCTCGATCATGCCCGCCGGGGGTTTCCAGGCGACCGGGACGGCGGGAGCGTTCGCGGTTCGGACCTGGGCGACGGCCGGGACGGGCGCCGACGTGAGCGCGGTGATCACCAGGAGGCATCCCGTGGTGATGGCGTGTCTGCGGGACATGGGTCTCTCCTCGACCTCGGCTTTCCGGGCGTGAGGGGGGAGAGCACCACGTATCGCAGGTTGATCATGCGATGTGGGCGACGCCATGCTAATCCAGCCGTTGCCGGTCAGGGCCTCAATGCCGCGCGCCACGCGGAGGGTGATTTCAGCTGTGCCCGTTCGCCCGGTTGATCATCGGCTGCGCCGAGGCGGCCGCCGTCCGCCGTCACCGGGACGCGGCCGATGCCGTCGCCGCGCATGGGTCAGCACGGCCTCACGAGGTCGGGCGTGGCGGGGCCCCCGGATCGCGTGCGGCGGCTCAGCCCGCTTCCGTCGTCCTGTTCGGGGCGGTGCGCGACTGGCGGCGCACCGCGAGGGCGATGTCCACGACCACCGCCACGGCCAGTACGGCCATCACGACGGTGAGCCAGGTGATACCGGCCACGAGACCGAGCGCTCCCAGGGCGATCACCGCTACCAGGGCGAACGAGCCCAGGCGAATGTGGACCACATCGCGCGGGGTCGCACCGACCATGGGCTTCCCGGTCGCCGAGGTCTCTTCGGGCAGCTGTTCTTCGGAAGTCACACTCTCTCCTTGGTCGCGGACGCTCCCTGTACCCGGATACCGCCTCGTCAAGCGTCCGGGCTCGTATTTCACGCTCTGTTCCGGCTTCGCGGGATCGGACGCCGTCGGGGCGTTCGGGCGGCACCGGTACCCGCCTGGAATCGGGGCGGACACCGGTGCGCGGAACCGGACGCGCGCTCCCGATCCGGTCGCCGCGGCCCGATGCCCCGCCGCGGCGCGTACGGGCCGTCACGGTGGTGCCGGCGAGGCCGGGCAGGGGCGGGCGTGCGCGGTGACCATGGGCCCATGGGCCGGAGCGGGCCGCGAACCCGCCCTCGCGTACGTCGAAGGCACTGCCGGGGCCGACTCGGAGTGGCGGCGGTGTCCGTCGGGCCGGGCCGAAACCGAACGTGAGGCGCGAGATCGGGTCAATGCTCCCAGGGTCAGTGCTCCCAGGGAGGGGTCTCGCCCATCTTCGCGTAGTACTTGGCCAGGTGGGATTTGATCCTGCCGACGTCCTCCGCCGGCACCTTGATCCCGCCTCGCGCCCCATTCATGATCGCCGCCGCGGCGTGCACGGCATGCGGAACCGCCTTGAGTTCGCCGCCGATCACGTCGGCGACGGGAAGCTTGTAGCTTCCGAAGTTGTCCGGCTCGTCACCGTCGTACCAGAGGTGGGCCTCCCGGTAGCGGGCATTGGGCTCCTCCTCCGCGCCGGCCCACGTGCGAACGCGCCTGTCGGCCGCTTCGCTGTCCCACTCCCTGTCGTGGTCGGCCAGCGGCAGATCACGGAATTGGGTGACTGTCATGACCTTGCTCCCTTCGTCGAGGTTCCCACTACCCCGCTCACCGGCTCGATGTCCTGTCCGGCGACATATTCGGACCCGGCCAGGGGAGAGGTTTGGCATGACCGACAACCCTGAGGTGAACGAGAACACGGTGGAGCGCGACGTCTCGGAAGAGGGCCTGCCTCCCGCCGGTCCACGAGGCGCCGACGGCGAGAGCAGGATCGTGGCGGAACGGTCGGGAGCGGACACCACCTTCCCCGAGCGGCCGCTTCTGGCGGACCCGGACGATGTGCGCCGTACCCCGGGAGAAGAAGGTTCAGCGGGGGCGAGCCAGGCCGAGCGGGGCGTCGAGGACGCGAAGGACGAGGTGGAGGGCAGGGACGGGTCCGGGTCCCCGGAGCCGGAGGTCGGCCCCGTCTCCTAAAGGCCCGGTTCGTCCCCCTCGAAACGGGACCGGACATGGCGGCGGGGGTCCCGGAACGCCGGGACCCCCGCCACGGGGCGATCGTGGGTCAGCTCTTGAAGGCGTCCTTGACCTTCTTCGCGCTGTCCTTCGCCTTCTCTCCGGCCTGCTTGAAGCGGCTTCCGGCCTGGTCGTCCTTGCCGCTGGCCTCAAGGCGCTCGTCGCCGGTGGCGCGGCCCACGCCTTCCTTGATCTTGCCCTTGGCCTCTTGCGCCTTGTTGGAAAGCTTGTCGTCGGCACCCATGGTGTAGTTCCTCCCGTTTTGTGGAATTTAGCCCACGCAGTCCCTTTCTCCGCTGTGGAAGGGAGTAAACATGTCCGATGCCCGGACCCGGCGCCGACCGGCCGGTGGCGACGCCCCCGCGGCACGGGCGGGCCGTTGGAATCCGGTCCGTGGCGCGGGTCTGAGGGAAGGGGTGGAGACGGCGTGGTGAGCATCACGTGCGGCGGGATCGTGTCCGCCCTCGGGCGTCGCGCGACGAGGGCGAAACATCCACGCCTCGCGAATGAGACCGCCGCCCCGGCGTGAAAACGAAACGATCGGTTCTCCGCTTCCAGCGAAAAGCGCGCACAGCGAACGAACGGAATTCGTGCTTCCGAACCGGACTATGGTCGCGGGTATTCGTTTCCTCGCTCTTCCCCGGCCGTTCGGCCGGCCTTTTCCAGCCGCTGACCGGGCCTACTCGGCCGCTCCGTCAGCGGTGGCAGAGCAGGCAGCGTACGGCCTGTTCGAGAGACTCGGCGTCGGCCATGGGCGAGGGCCAGGGGAGCCGGATCAGGGTCGGGTCCTCGACGCCGCAGCGGACCGTCGCGCCGAAGCGGTCGAGTTCCCAGAGCCAGGCTCCCGGCACCGGCTCGGCGAGCAGGGAGCACAGGGCGGTCTCCAGCTGCCTGCGATGGGCGCCGTTGACGTGCTGGAGCATGCGCTCGGCCTCGCTCATCAGCGGGTCGGGGGTGGCGCCGAGATACTCCTCGGCGTCCAGCACACCCGACTCGGGGCCGGTCAGATAGATCACCCTGCCGACGTCGACACGTAGCAGCTTGGGGCCGTCAGTCCCCTCCAGCACCTCGAACAGCGCCTCGTCGGGGCAGCGCTCGGCGATCGCCACAGCGGTCCGTCGCACCTCGGCCGCGGGCACGGGCTGTGCCCATCCCTGCACCTTGAGCAGGCCGCGCGAGAGCTCGTGCTCCCCCAGAGAGCGATTCGACGTCAGGTCCACGGTCACCACGGGCTCATCCCGGGCGCCATGGAGCGGATCGCCCGGCAGGACGAGCAGCACCGGCCGGCCGGCGCCGTCCACACCCCCCCTGGCGGGCATCGCGGGGCTGGCGCCTCCGGCGACGGACACGTGGGTGGGAGCGGCGCCGGCGGCGAGGGTGCGGACCCGCTCGGGGATCGGCGGAGCGGTGACTGGCTGCATGGACCGGCTCTCCTTGAGGTCGGGGAGAAACTGCTGTATAAGATTAGCCTTGCCTAACTAAGGTAAACCTAACCATAGAGGAGCGAGCGTGCGCTACACCGGACCGAAGGTGCGCCTGTCCCGCCGGGCGGGCGTGCCGCTGACCCGCAAGGCCGTCCGATATTTCGAGGAGCGCCCCTACCCGCCGGGTGAGCACGGTCGCAAGACCAACCGGCGGCAGACCGGTGACTACGGGTTGCGATTGATGGAGAAGCAGAAGCTGCGCTGGTACTACGACGTCTCCGAGCGCCAGATGCGCCGCTACTGGGACCTGGCGCTGCGCGGCGGTGGCCGTGCGGGCGCCGAGCTGGTGGTGCTGCTGGAGACGCGGCTGGCCTCCCTGGTGCTACGTTCCGGCCTCGCCCCGTCCATCTACGCGGCCCGCCAGTACGTCGCCCACGGTCACATCACCGTGGACGGCCGCAAGGTCGACATTCCCAGCTACCTGGTCAGGCCGGGCCAGGTCGTCGCGGTGCGTGAGAAGTCACGCCGGATGCAACCCTTCGTCGCCGCCTCCGAGGGTGTGTACGCGGACGACAGGGTCGCCGCCTATCTCGGGGTCGACCACGCCGAGCTTCGGTTCACCCTGCTGAGTCGCCCGCTGCGCGAGCAGGTCGTGGTCCCGGTGGACGAACAGTTCGTGGTGGAGTTCTACTCGCGCTGACCTGACGTCTGTCAGCGGCGTCGGCCCGCCACCTTCCGGGTGGCGGGCTTTCTCGCGCCGTTGGCACCCGCGCCGTTGGCACCCGTACCGTTGCCTCTCGCGCCGTTGCTCCCCGCGCCGTCGCCTCCCGGCCTGCCGTTCGCGGCCGTACCCGGACCGCTGCCGCGCGCCGCGGGGATCTGCTCTCGCAGCTCCCGCACCTCGGCCCGGAGCGCGGCCAACTCGGCGAGCACCGTTCTGCCCAACTCCGCGGTCGCCTGCACGGACTCCTCGGCGTGCTCCTCCTCCATCGCGCTGACCACCACCGCGATGAACAGGTTCAGCACCACGAACGTGCACACCAGCATGAACGCCACGAAGAACACCCACGCCTCCGGGTGCTCGTCCATCACCTCGCGGGTGATGTCGGACCAGGCGTCCCCGGTCATCATCTGGAACAGGGTGAACAGCGAGGTGGGCAGGTCACCGAAATACTCGGGAGCGGTGGCGTGGTAGAGCTTCGTGCCCATCACCGCCGCGACGTAGAGCACCAGTCCCAGCAGCAGCACGATCGAGGTCATCCCCGGCACCGCGGTGAGCAGCGCGGTCACCACCCTGCGCAGGCTCGGCACCACGGAGATCAGCCGTAGCGCCCGCAGGATCCGCAGCGCCCGCAGCACCGAGAGCCCGCCCGCGGTGGGCAGCAGCGAGGCCGTCACGATCGCGGCGTCGAACAGGTTCCACGGGTTGCGGAAGAACCGCGGGCCCTGGGCGTAGAGCTTGACGGCCAGTTCGGCGACGAAGATGTAGAGCGCCAGATGGTCGATCACGGTGAGCACCGTGCCGTACCGCTCGACGGCCGTGGCCGAGGTCTCCAGCCCGAGTGTAGCCGCATTGATCACGATGACGGTGGTGATGAAGTGCTGGAAACGGGATGTTTCCAGCACGGCGCGGAGACGCTCGCGCGTCGGCACGGGTGGCTCCTGAGGGGATCGGATGGCCGAGGACAAGCCAAGATCGTAACGCGTTGACGGCGGTCCGGTTCCGCCAGGGGAGCCGGGCCGGGTCAGTGCGGGACGCTCGGTGACCTGACGCAGTAGTCACCGATGCCGGACTCCAGGAGCTCGAAGGCGCGCTCGGCCTGCCGCCGCAGGTCAGGGGCGATGTCGTCGAGGCTCTCGCCCGCGAGCATGCGCTGGACGGCGTGGGCCGTCAGCCCGCGCAGCACCGCGCAGATCTGGGCGGCGGCGAACGTGGGAGTGAGGTCGTCGGGGTCGGCGTCGGCCTCGTCGGCGAGCGTTCTGGCCAGGACCTGCTCGCGTGCCTCGTTCATCTCCCTGATCCGGGCGTTGAGTGAGGGGCTCTCGGCGATCATCCGGGTGAAGGCGTCGCTGCCCTCGTGGAAGCCGTAGCGGTGGTGCCGGGTGTCGAGCGCGTCGAGAAAGTCGCGGCGCAGTGCGCCCAGTGCGCTCTCTCCCGGCCCGCGCTCCCGCACCACCCGGCTCGGCAGCTCCTCCACCTCCTGCCGCCGGTCGAAGAGCAGGTCCTCCTTGGTGCCGAAGTAGTTGAAGACCGTGTTGACCGACACGTCGGCGGCCCTGGCGACCTCGGCCACCGTCACGCTGTCGAAGCCTCGCGTCATGAACAGCCCGGTGGCGATGTCGGAGATGCGCTCCCTGGTCTCCCGCTTCTTGCGCTCACGCAGGCCCTCGCTCATGAGGTCATCCTATGGGGTCGGGTGAATTTTGCAGTGACACCAAATTTGGTGTTACTTTACGAATGGAGGCGATCAAATGATCAAGACATCAGCTCTGAGCAAGACCTTCCCCGGCGGTGTCGAGGCCGTCCGGGGCGTCGACCTGACGGTGGAGACCGGGGAGATCGTCGGGTTCCTCGGTCCCAACGGCGCGGGAAAGACGACCACGATGCGCATGCTGACCACACTGCTCCGTCCTACCGGGGGCAGTGCCACGGTCGCCGGGCACGACCTGATCACCGATCCGAAGGGCGTGCGGCGGAGCATCGGCTACGTGTCCCAGAGCGGCGGGATCGCCCCGGCGAACCCGGTGGGGGAGGAGTTGGAACTCCACGCGATGCTCTACGGCATGCGCCCGGCCGAGGCGCGGGACCGGGTCGCCGAGGTGCTCGGCCGACTCGGGCTGACCGCGCTGCGGGAGCGGCCGGGCGGGGCTCTCTCCGGTGGCCAGCGCCGCCGGTTCGACCTCGCGTTCGGGCTGGTCCACAACCCGTCACTGCTCTTCCTCGACGAGCCCACCACGGGCCTGGACCCGCAGAGCCGGGCCGCTCTCTGGGACCGGATCAGGGACCTGCGCGACGGTGCCGGCCTCACGGTCTTCCTGACCACGCACTATCTCGAAGAGGCGGACACGCTCGCCGACCGTCTGTTCGTCATCGACCACGGTGTGATCGTCGCCGAGGGAACCCCGGCCGAGCTCAAGGGGGGCACCGGCACCCTCGACGACGTCTTCCTGTCCATCACCGGCCGCTCTCTGAGAGACGATCCGCCGGGCGGTGAAGTGCCCGGTGGTTCCCGGCCGGCAGGCGTAACGGCTTTCGAAGCCCGGGTCGCCGACGGAACGACCGAGGGTCCGGGCGCGGCGGGTGAGGAGCGGTGAACGGCTTGACGGGCATCGTCCGTGACACCTGGCTGATCTTCCGGCACAACGTCCGGATCTCCCTGCGGCAGAAGGCGGGAATCGTCTTCGGGGTCCTGCAACCCCTGCTCTACCTGGTGCTGTTCGGCCCGCTGTTCGCCACGATCGGCACCTGGGAGACACTGATCCCCGGCCTGCTGGTCCAGGTCGGGCTGTTCAGCGCGGGTCTGTCCGGCTTCGGCATCGTCTTCGACGCCCAGGCCGGCGTGCTGGACCGGTTGCGGGTCACCCCGGCACACCGCGTCTCGTTGCTGCTCGGCCGGGTGCTGGCCGGCTCGCTCACCCTGCTGATCCAGTCGATCACGCTGATCGCGGTGGGTTACGCGTTCGGTCTGCGCGCGACGCTCCCCGGAGTGCTGCTCGCGCTCGCCCTGATGGCGCTGCTCGGGGTCGGCCTGGCCGCGCTCTCCAACGCGATCGCGCTCGTCATGGATCCCGACGCGTTCGCGCCGGTCATGAGTACGGCGGTGGTCCCGCTGGTCCTGCTGTCCGGTGCGTTCCTGCCGATGTCGATGGCGCCCGGCTGGCTGGACGCGCTGTCACGCCTCACGCCGTTCCGCTACGTGCTGGAGGCCATACGCGAGCTGTTCGTCGGCCGCTACGCGACGATGACCGTGGTCGCGGGCGTCGCCGTGACCGCGGTCCTCTCCGTGGTCTGTGTCCTGGTGGGCACCCGCGTCTTCAACCGCGAGAACGCCTGACCGCCGAGACCGCCGGATACCGCGCCGACCGCGCCTTCCGGTCCTCCGCCACGGACCCGGGCCTGGCGGCACGCGCCGCGCCCCCGACCCGCCCCGGCACACGACGACCTTCGGGGATCAGGCCGGGGGGCCGTACGGCTCGATCCTCGGATCGGCGTAGGGGCCCTCGCCCGCCGTGGGGTCGACGCGGCGGGCCGCGGCCTCGGTCACCCGCAGCCCGTACAGGCCCTGATCGGGATCGATGGGCACCAGGCCGTAGCCGGTGTCGACCTCCTCCGCCGGCAGCCCCAGGTGCCGCATGGCCTGCGCGAGCGTCGCGTCGGGCGGGAGCCGTACGGTGATCAGAAGCATGACCTCACGGTACGCGTTCGGCGCGGCGCCGCAACGAGGCGAGGATCCCGGGAGTGTCGACGGCGCCGTAGGCGTGGCCGGTCAGAGGCGAGGGGAGAGGCGGAAGACGCGCAGTTCGCGGTCGGCCGCCCGCTCGGTGTAGCGGTCGTAGACCGGCCAGGCACCGACCAGCCGCGCCCAGGCGTCGGCCCGTTCGTCGCCTGTCAACAGGCGGCCGGTGACCGGTGACACCTGGCCCCGGAAGCTCACCGTGGCCTCCGGGGTCGCGATGAGATTGCCACTCCAGGCGGGGTGGTTCGGGCGGCCGAAGTTGGAGCCGACCAGCAGGAAGCCGCCGTCCTCCTCGGGCAGGCAGGAGACCGGCGCGACGCGCGGCTCGCCGCTTTTGCTGCCGGTCGTGGTGAGGATGAGGGTGGGCAGCATCTGGTCGCTCAGCACGACCCTGCCCCGGGTCAGGCGGTGCGCGGCCCGGTCCATTCTGGGCACGATCCCGGGCGCGATCCTGGCGAAGGCGTCCGTCGCCGACAGCCACTGGACGAACGGCCTGAGCATCCCGATGAGGCGTCGGCGCACAGCGATCTCGCAATCTCTCGCCCCGATCCGGCGTGCGCCCCACCGTAAGGCGTAGCAAGTGCTAGGTCAACCTTCGGGCCCGGGCGTCCGGCACCAGGACGCCCGAGCCCGGTGTTCGCGGCCTCTTCGTGAGCCAGGCATGGCTCGGCCGCCCGTGAGACCCCCTGACGAAAGGCCGGCCGGGGGACCGTACGGAATTCTCGGGTTCTCCTTCTCCGGCGGCTCCAGATACCGCCTGGCCTGCGTGAGCGTCGCGTCGGGCAGCCGTACGGCGATCAGGAGCCTGACCTCACAGCGCGCGTTCGGCGCGGCGTCGCAGCGAGGCGAGGATCCCGGCGGCGTCGACGACGCCGTAGCCGTGATCGTGGTCGAAGCCGATGTCGCTCCGGTCGTCGGCGGTGCGCCGGAGCAGGGTGCGCAGCTGGGCGGGGGACAGGCGGGAGGAGGGCCACCGGGTGCGCACGGCCGCGACCAGGCCGGCGGTGACGGGGCACGCGGCCGAGGTGCCCGAGTCCGCCTCGTCGTCGCCGAAGGCCCGGGAGCCGGAGAAGTGGGTGTAGGCGCACAGGTCCGGCTTGCGGGCGACAAGGCGGCCCGGCCCCTGAGAGGAGTAACCGACCCGCTCGCCGCGGGTGTCGACGCCGCCGATCGACAGGGCGCGCGGGTGGGAGTTGGCGCCGGTGATCGGCCGGTCCGGGTACGCGCACCGGCCGTCGGGGCAGTCGCGCCCGCAGTTCCCCGCGGCGAACAACACGTCGGCGCCCGCCCGCTCCAGGCTGGAGACGATCAGGTTGAACGGGTGGGCCGGGTTGTCGGAGTAGTTGCCGGGGTGGCCGACGGGGAAGTCCCAGCTGGGAGAGAAGGAGCCCCAGCTGTTGCTGACGACCAGGGACCGCGAAGCGGCGGGCTGGGCCTCCAGGACGGTGCGCAGGTGGGCGAAGGCCGCCACCGCGTCCGACAGCAGGCCGTCCAGGGCCGAGCCACCGGGGCGCCGGGAGAGCAGCACGGGCACGTCGATCAGTGACGCCTTCGGGGCGGCGATGAGCGCGTCGAAGGCGCACATCGTGCCGTGGTCGACAGGGAACTCACCCGCCCTGCCCTGCACCCCCGACGGTTTCCAGCTGCGCCGCCCGTCGACGGTGACGTCGCGGCCGAGGTGCCGGGCGACGTGCGCGGAGTTGATTCCGGTGTCGAGCACCGCGAGCGCGACGCCCGAGCCGTCGAGGCCGTCACCGGCCAGCTCGGTGACGTGGAGCAGTCGCTCCACGTCACGCCAGTCGCCCACCGGGGGCGTGCCGCCGCAGGTGAGGCCCCGCTCGATCGTCGGGTCGGCGAAGACCCCCACGACGTCGGGGCGGAGCGTGGGCAGCAGGGTGATCCGGGTGGACAGCTCGTCGTCGGAGATCTCCCCGCGGACCAGGACGGAGGCCTCGTCGGCGGCGAAGGAGAACGTCAGCGGCTGGTTGAGCGAGAGAGGATCGCCTCCGGCGCCGGGCACCGGGCGGGGTACGACGACGGGCGAGAAGGAGGGGTCCACGACGACCCCCGGCAGCGGGTCGGCGACGTCGGCCGCCGCCGTGCTCACCGCGGGGTCGGCGACGGCCGCGACGACGTCGGGGGAGGGGCGGAGCTGGAGCAGGACTCGCATGTGCACCACCGGGAGTCGGGGGATCGGATCCCACCACATTCCTGCATCCACCTGGAGCGCGTCCAGCCGCTGAAATCACCTTCTATCAGGCTCCAAGCCACTTAACCGGTGCAAACGGTGAGCCTGGATTTCCTTCCCTGAGCGGGTGCCGGTCACTAGCGTTGGACGGCATGACCGCAGCGGCGGAGACGACGCCAACCTCCCATTCCGATGTCCGGCACACGCACTGGCTGGGTACCCGTCCCAGACTGATCGTGGCCAGTGGTTTCATGCTCTTCCTGGAACTGGCCCTGATCCGGTGGACCGGGTCGAACATCGTTCATCTGAGTTACTTCACCAACTTCGTCCTGCTGGGGTCCTTCCTCGGTATCGGGCTCGGCTTCCTGCGGGTGGGGCGCAGCACCCGGCAGCCCTACTACTCGCCGATCGTGCTGGCGGTCCTGGTCCTGGTCGTGCTGCTCTTCCCGGTGACCGTGGACCGCCAGACCGAGGGCGTCCTGTACTGGACGAGCCTGAGCGCCAGCGGCCCGCCGCCCTGGCTGATCCTGCCCGTGATCTTCGCCGCGGCGGCGATCGTGCTGATGGGCCCGGCCGAACTGGTCGGACGGTGTTTCCCCGAACTCGAACGGCTGGAGGCCTACCGCTACGACCTGATCGGCAGCCTCAGCGGCATCGGGCTGTTCACCGCGCTGTCGTTCCTCAGCGCACCCCCGGTGGTGTGGGGGACGATCACCGCGATCGCCTACGCGGTGCTGCTCCGGCCCCGCAGGGTCTGGGCCCGGGTGGCGCTGCTGGTCCCGTCACTGGTCATCGTCGGTGCCCTCGCGACGGAGACGCTGACGGCGGGAGCGCTGTGGTCGCCCTACTACAAGGTGACCTACGTGCGCGGCTACTGGAACGACGTGCCGCTGATGAACATCGACGTCAACGGCATCCCGCACCAGCAGGCCACCCCGGCGAAAAGCCGTCTGGAGTGGGAGCGCCAATACGCCCTGCCGTACGAGCGGGCCGCCTCCGGCAGGCTGGACGACGTGCTGATCGTGGGTGCGGGCAGCGGCACCGACGTGTCGATCGCGCTGTCCAAGGGCGCCAAGCACGTGGACGCGGTGGAGATCGACCCCAAGCTGCTCGAACTCGGCCGCTCCTACCACCCGGACAGGCCCTACGACGACCCCCGGGTCACCACCCACGTCACCGACGGCCGCGCCTTCCTGGAAAGGACGTCCGGCAAGTACGACCTGATCCTCTTCGCGCTGCCCGACTCGCTCACCCTGGTCTCCGGGGCGAGTTCGCTGCGACTGGAGAGCTACCTGTTCACCCAGCAGGCGATGGAGGCGGCCAGGGACCACCTCAAGCCGGGCGGCGCCTTCTCGATGTACAACTACTACCGCGAGACCTGGCTGGTCGACCGCCTCGGCGCGACCATGCAGGCCGCCTTCGGCCACAAGCCCTGCGTCGACATCGTCAGCGAGACCGGGCAGCAGGCGGTGATCACCGCGGGCCTCACCACCGAGGCGCAGGCGTGCGGCACCGAGTGGGCGGGGGCGACCGCCGACACTCCGCCACCGAGCGGTGACGACCGGCCCTTCCTCTACCTGAAGGACCGGACGATCCCGCAGATCTACCTCATCACCCTCGGGCTGATCCTGCTCGTCAGCCTGTTCGCGGTCCGCGCCGTCGCCGGTCCGTACCGCCGGATGCGCCCGTACGCCGACCTCTTCCTGCTCGGCGTGGCGTTCCTGCTGCTGGAGACCAAGAGCGTCACCGGGTTCGCGCTGCTGTTCGGCACCACCTGGGTGGTGAACGCGATCGTGTTCGGCGGGGTGCTGATCGCCGTGCTCGCCGCGGTGGAGGTGACCCGCCGCTTCAGGGTGCCGTCGCTGCCCGTGATGTACGGTGTGCTGCTCGCCGGGCTGGTCCTGGCCTGGCTGGTGCCCAACTCCTGGCTGCTGGGCCTGCCGCTGCCGCTGCGCGCGGTGGTTGCCGTGGTCGTGGCGTTCCTGCCGATCTTCGCGGCCAACGTGGTCTTCGCCAAGCGCTTCGCCGACTCCGCCGACGCCACCGTGTCCTTCGGCGCCAACCTGCTGGGCGCGATGGTCGGCGGCTGCCTGGAGTATCTGGCGCTGGTCATCGGCTACCAGGCACTGCTGATCGTGGCGGGCCTGGTCTATCTCGGCGCCTTCGCCCTGCTGCCCAGGACCGCCAGGACCGTCGGGGCCGGTTGAGCCGGGGACGCGACGGCCCCGGAAGAGCACGGGGTCGAGGAAGAAGCGCGGCCCGTCCTCCTCTCCGAGGAGGACGGGCCGCCGCGCGCGGGGTGGTCGCCGGACCGGTCAGAACCCGCAGGCCTCGTCCAGCGACTGGGCGGACTTGCCGTTCTGGGTGGGGGTCTGGCTCGGCTGGACCGTCGTGCTCCTGGAGGGCTTGGGCGTGGCGGTGGGCGTCGCGCCGCTCGCGCCGGGGGAGGCGGTCACCCCCGCGGCCTGGGGGCGGCGGGCGGGCCGCACCGACTGGCGCAGTGTCTTGGCGGTCGCGGCACGGATCTTCTGCCAGTCCGGTGAGCCGGTGTAGAACTCCGGCGGCACGAACTGGAGGCTGACGATCCTGGCGTCCTTGACCTTCAGCCCCAGTTCGGTGATGTGCTCAAGCAACTCGCGGGGAATGTCGGTCTTGGCGGACTTCTTGGCCACACTTGCGATCTTGGCGAAGTTGGTGAGCACCACCGAGGGGGTGGCCTGCTGGGCGAAGGCGCCGATGACGCAGCGCTGGCGGGCCATCCGGGAGAAGTCGTCACTGCCGACGCGGGAGCGCCCGTACCAGAGCGCCTCCTCGCCGGAGAGCTTCTGGTATCCGGCCTTGATGGTCCCGGCGGTGCCGTAGAGGCCGCCCCACGGGACATCGCGCTCCACCTTGATCTTCAGGCCGCCGATGGCGTCGACCAGGTGGGCGAAACCGAACATGTTCACCAGGGCGTAGTAGTCGATCTTCAGGTTGAGCGTGTAGCCGATGGCGTCCATGAGCGCCGCGGGGCCTCGCTGCCCCGTCTTCTTGCCGGGCACGACCTCGGGGTGGTCCTCGGCGTACTGCCAGACCTCGTTGAGCAGGCCGCCGTTCGGCAACTCGCGCATGAAGCCGTTGGGGAACTGCTTGGCGAGCGCGGTGCCCGGGGTGAAGCGGACGTGCTGGAGGTTACGGGGAAGGCTGAACATGGCGGTGTTGCCGGTCGCGACGTGCACGCTGGCCACGTTCATGCTGTCGGTCCGCACGCCTTCCCGGTTCCCGGCCCCGTCGCCGCCGATGAGCAGGAAGTTCACCCGATCGCGCCCGCCCCACGGATCCTCGTGCTTGACCGGGGCGGCGGTGGGATTGCCCGCGTTGCTCTCGAAGATGGTGTTGGCGGCCTCCTTGAGGGTCAGCACGGTGCTCGCGGTCAGCGCGAACGGCGCCATCACCGACACGCACAGCACGCCCACCGCGATGCCCGACACGATCTGTCCCCGGCCGCTGAGCCTTTCCGGCCCCAGGGAGATGTAGGAGAAGAGCACCAGCAGGAACCAGGCGAGCGCGCCGGCGATGGCCAGGGCCGCCCCGGTCATCAGCGTGCTGTCCCGGGCGACGAAGCCCGTGTTCCCGTCGCTGCTGATGACGAGCCCGCCGACCAGAGCGGCGAGCAGCAGCGCACCGAAGATCGTTAGCAGAATGTATCCGACGCGGCGGCGTCCCGACCGCAGGTGCGCCGCGCCGGGGAGGATCACCGACAGCGCGGTCCAGCCGATCAGCGCGCCGACCGTCAGCGGCCTGGCGAAGCGGGGCCGTCCCCCGGCCGGGCGGGACGGTCCGGCGGGCCCCGAGGCGGCCCCGGCCTGCGGGAGGGGCGTCCCCTGCCCGTCGGAGAGGCCTCGCGTGCCGGGCTGAGTGCCGGGCTGAGCCGGTGGGGGGAGCGTCCCCCGCCCGTCGGGAGCGTCCTGGGGACCGTCGGACACGTTGTGGACCTGGGGCGCGGGAGGGGGAGGCTGCGTTTCGGCCGGACCCTGCGCGCCGCCGTGGCTCGCACCGGAGCCCGCACCGGGACCCCCGCCGCGGCTCCCGCCGCGGCGCCGGGGGCGCCGTTTCCCGCTTTCGCCGGCGAGATCCCCCGAGTCTTGCCCAAGGTGCATCGTCACACCGCTTCCTACTACGTTTTGCCCCGGTCCACCTGGCAAAACAGCCAAGGCTCCCCGATTGAACGGAATTTGCCAGGATTCTAGTCCCCATACCTGGACACGACAGACAGATGACCAATCTACGGTAAATGGCCCCTTAACCTATGACGCCAGTACGGGGTCGGTGCCGGCCGGGTATCACCGCCACGCCCCGCGCTTCTCCCTGCCGGTGCGGACGCCGGTCGTCGCTCGCCGGAAAGCCGTGGTCACGGGGGTGCCGGGAGGTCGGGGCGGGGCTCACCGGGCCGGTGCGGTGAAGGCCGAGGACGGTCCCGGGCCGCCCTCGCGGGCCGTCCAACCCCG
This sequence comes from Streptosporangium amethystogenes subsp. fukuiense, assembly GCF_042665875.1. NCBI lineage: Bacteria > Bacillati > Actinomycetota > Actinomycetes > Streptosporangiales > Streptosporangiaceae > Streptosporangium > Streptosporangium amethystogenes. The sequence goes on from NZ_JBHTEE010000001.1 coordinate 1,292,593, forward strand.
CGTCGGAGGGGGTCCGCCCGCCGGCCGCCAAGCTGTCTCCCCGCGAACCCGGGCCCCGATGCGCGCTACCGGCCGGGACCTTTGCCGAATTTGGGGCGTAAGCATACTGATTTATCATCCGTCACGGATGTCGCTGCGTTCGATTACATTCCGAAATCAGCCGAGGTGATCTCCGCGATGTGCCGGACCGATCCGGGGCTCGTGACCTAGCTTCGAGGCATGAATCTGCAGCAGCTCCGCTATGTGGTCGCGACGGCGGAGCATCGCACCATGACCGACGCGGCCAGATCGCTGTACATCGCGCAACCCGCGCTCTCCCGTGCGATCAGGGATCTGGAACGAGAGCTCGGCATGACGTTGTTCGCGCGTTCCGGACGTGGCGTGGTCGTCACGGCACAGGGGCGCCGGGTGGTCAAGCTGGCCAGGGAGGCACTCGATGCCGTTCGCGAGATCGAGGCACTGTCCACGCACGGCCACACCTCCGAGGCGGAGCTCCGCATCGCCTCGATACCCAGCCTCGAACCGGGGCTGGCCGGACGCCTTCTCCCCGCGTACACCGCGGAACATCCCGGGGTACGCATTCAGATTGTCCGCTGTGACGGACGGGACGGCGTGGTGAGCGCCATCAGGGACCAGCGGGCCGACCTCGGCCTGACGGACCTGCCCGTCCCCACCGATCTGGTCAGCCACCCGCTGGAGCGCCAGGAGATCGTGCTGATCTCCCCGCCCGGCGTGGACCTGCCCGACCCGGTGCCGGTGAGGAGACTCAACGGCATGCGTCTGGTGCTGCCGGTCCCCGGCAGCACCCGGCGCAGGGAGTTCGACGCGCTCTTCGCCAAGCACGGTGTGGCCCCCGTGGCGGCGACGCAGCTCGACGAGCGCGGCAACTGGCTGAACACCGTCCGTTCGGGTACGGCCTCGATGCTCTGGTACCGGGGGATGGCCGAGCAGGCCGCCCGCGCCGGACTCGTGGTCCGCACCCTCGATCCCTCGGTCCGCCGGGTGATCGCCATCGTTCACGCGCGACGGCGGCTGCCCGCCATCGCCCAGGAGTTCCTGTCCGTGGCCGAAAGTGGGTCGGCCGCGTAGGAGCCCCGAGGCTCGTCAGTTTTCCAAGTTTCCCCCAGAGGCGGCGCAGGTGGGAGCGCCGTCCTCTCCGACACCGGGCTATAGGCTCGGTCTCGATGACTACTCTGCACCTGCGAGGCCGTGAGTTCCGGCCCGGTGAGTTCGCGATCATGGCGGTGGTCAACCGCACCCCCGACTCCTTCTTCGACCGGGGAAGGACCTACGGTTTCGCGGCGGCCCTGGAGGCGGTGGACGGTGCCGTCGCCGGCGGCGCGGACATCGTCGACATCGGCGGTGTCAAGGCGGGTCCCGGTGACGAGGTCGACCCCGCGGAGGAGATCCGCAGGGTGGCCGACCTGGTCGCCGAGGTCAGGCGGCGCCACCCCCGGCTGGTCATCAGCGTCGACACCTGGCGTGCGGAGGTCGGCGAGGTCGTCGCGGAGGCGGGCGCCGACCTGCTCAACGACACCTGGGGCGGGGTCGACCCCAACCTGGCCTCCGTCGCGGCCAAGCACGGCATCGGCCTGGTCTGCGCGCACGCGGGACGGGTCGCCCCCCGCACCCGCCCGCACCGTGTCGCCTACGCCGACGTGGTCGCCGACGTCATCGGCTACACCGTCGACCTCGCCGAACGCGCCGTCGCCGCGGGAGTTTCCAGGGAGTCGATCCTCATCGACCCGGCGCACGACTTCGGCAAGAACACCTGGCACTCCCTGGAGATCAGCCGCCGCCTGGACGAGATGGTCGCCACCGGCTGGCCGGTGCTCGTCGCGGTCTCCAACAAGGACTTCGTCGGTGAGACCCTCGGCGGGCTCCCGGTGGACGAGCGCCACGCGGGGACCATGGCCACGCTGGCGGTCTCCGCCTGGCAGGGCGCCCGGGTGTTCCGGGTCCACGACGCCGCGTCCGCCCGCGCGGCCCTGGCCACCGTCGCCGGGCTCCGGCGATGACGCCGGCGCGTCAGGAGTAGATGACGGACAGGAAGCGGATCAGGACCGCCTCCCGGCGGTCGGCGGGGAGGGCGTCCAGGACAGCGTTGACCACGGCCATCTCCGGCTGGCCGGAACCGCCCAGATCCACCCCGACCGAGGCCGCCAGCTCGCCGAAGGTCTCGTCGTCCAGCGTGTCCAGGTCCAGTTCCGCGATCAGTTCCACCAGCCCCTCGGGCAACCGTGCGGGGCCGCGCCCGCGGGCCGCCTCCGCCGCCTCCGCGATCACCTCCAGCATCGCCTCGACACCCCGCAGGGTCACCCCGGTCACCGTGATGTGGATGTTGGCCGGGATACCCGCGTACGACAGCTGCGGTTGCAGGAACCACCCCCGCTTCCTGGCCTCGTCGGACAGCACGAACACGTCCACCTCGTCCGAGCCGAAGGCGACCAGCGCGGACTCGGGGTCGCCGAGCACCCGTAGCCCCGGGATCTTCGCGATGCCCTCGCGGAGCGTGCGGGCCGCCGCCAGGGTGGTGCGGCCGAGTTCCAGGTAGCCCTCCCTGCCCAGGGCCTGGAAAGTGGCCCACGCGCCGCCCAGCGGGCCGGCGGACTTCGAGCTCTGCACCGTGGCGTTGATCACCGTGTAGCCGGGCCACGACGCCGAGGCGAAGTACGCCCGGCGCCGCAGCGCCGGGTCGGCGAACAGCACGACCGACGCGCCCTTGGGGGAGTAGCCGAACTTGTGCAGGTCGCACGAGAGCGAGGTGACCCCGGGAACCGACAGGTCGAAGGGCGGAACATTCGCCCCGGCCTCGCGCAGCCACGGCAGCAGCCACCCGCCCACGCAGGCGTCCACGTGACACGGCACGCCGCGCGCGGCGGCGATCGCGGCTATCTCGGAGATCGGGTCGATCACGCCCTGGGGGTAGGACGGAGCCGAGGCGACCACCAGGACGGTGTCCTCGCCGATCGCGGCCTCGACGGCCGCGGGGGAGGCCCGGAAGGTCACCGGGTCCACCGGCACCGCGTCCACCACGACCCCCAGGTAGTGCGCGGCCTTGTGGAAGGCCGGGTGCGCGGTCACCGGGACCGCCATCCGGGGGCGGCCCGCGGTCTTCCCGGAGTCCCGGGCCGCCTTCACCGCCAGCATGATCGATTCGGTGCCGCCGCTGGTGAAGATGCCCCAACCTCCGCCGAGCAGCTCGGCGACCGCGCCGACGACCTGCTTCTCCATCTCCACGACGCTGGGGAACGCCGTCGGGTCGAGGGTGTTGACCTCGAGCATCTCGAAGTAGGCCCTGGCGGCGGCCTCGTGCACCTCGGGGCGCCCGGTGTCGTAGACGTACGCGGTCACCTTGCCGCCGCGCACCGGCAGGTCGTCCCGTCTGAGGCGGGTGATCTCGGCGAGCAGTTCCTCGGTGCTGCGGCCCTTGTCAGGCAGGCTCATCGGTCTCCTCGGGGGACGGCTCGCACGGCTCGCGTGCCGGAAGGGACGCGGCCCGCAGAGGCCGCAGGGGAATACCCCAGGATCATACGGATCGTGGCGCCGGGCTCTCGCCCCGCGGGCGCGCCGGAAGGTGTCAGGGAGGTGAGCCGGGCAGGGCGGCGGCACGATGGATCATCCGGTGCAGGTGGATACGGAACCGCCGCAGCGCGTCGGGGTCCTCGGGACCCTGACGGTCGCCGTTCTCGTCGAGCACCCCGCCCTGGCAGAAGCCGTGCACGGACCAGACCATCGACCAGAAGACGTACTCCAGGTCGACGTCGGGGCCGAGGTGCCTCGCCTCGACGGTGGGGGTGATCACACTCTGGACGTAGGAGACCTGTGGCCGGATGTACCTCCGTTCCAGCTCGGTGAGGTCGCTGGCGTCCGACAGCGCCCTGTGCATCCACAGCGAGGGGAACTCCGGATGGGCCAGGCAGAAGTCGAGGTAGTGGTCGGCGATCCGGTGGATCAGCAGTGCCGTCTGCTCGGGGGTCGCGGTGGAGGCGCCGGTCAGTACCTCCTCCAGCGACGCCCGCTCGGCCCGGTAGGTGCGCTCCATGATCTCCAGATAGAGCTCCCGCTTGCCGCCGAACTCCTCGGTGAGGGCCTCGACGCTCAGCCCGGCGGCCTCGGCGATCTGGCTTGTGGTCGTGCTGTCGTATCCCAGGGCGGCGAACAGGCTGGTCGCGACCCGCAGGATCGGCTCTCGCCCGCTGCCGTCACCGGAAGTCATGAATGCGACGTTAGATCCTGATCGATCACCTGACCAAGGAGGCGATCGACAATCCTTGGTCAAGATAGCGGAAGTCGTACGACCGCCCGCAGACCCGGTGCGGCGTCCTCCAGACGGACCGCGCCGCCGTGGGCGTGCACCGTCTCGCGCACGATCGCCAGGCCGAGACCGGCCCCGCCCTCGTCGCGGCTGCGCGCGCTGTCCAGCCGGGTGAACCGGTCGAACACCCGCTCCCGGTCGAGCTCGGGAATGCCGGGCCCGTCGTCGGTGACGGTCAGCACGGCGTCGGCTCCCTCGTCCCGCAACTCGACCAGCACAACGGTGCGGGTGTGCCGCAGCGCGTTGTCGACCAGGTTGACCAGCACCCGTCCCAGATCCAGTGCGTCCCCCGTCGTCACCATCGGGCCGTCGCCGATCCGCACGGTGACGGCCTGGCCGTACCGCTCGACGGTCTGCTGGACCAGCTGGTCCAGCTCCACCGGCTCGCTGCGCGCCGGTGTGCCGCCGCGCTCGTCCAGGCGGGCCAGCGCGAGCAGGTCCTCGGCCAGCCGGGACAGGCGCATGGTGTCCTCCAGCACGCCCTCGGCCGTCTCCTGCCAGTCCTGCCCTTCGGGATGGCCGAGCGCCACCTCCAGCTGGAGCCGGATGCTCGCCAGCGGGCTGCGCAGCTCGTGCGCCGCGTCGGAGACCAGGGCCCGTTGCCGGATGTCCGCCTTCTCCAGCCGGGCCAGCATCGCGTTCAGCGTCGTGGCCAGGCTGTGCACCTCGTCGCGCGCCTCGGGCACCGGCAGGCGATGGGAGCGGGCGGTGTCGGTGATCTCCTCCGCGCCCCGGCGCAGTGCCGCGATCGGCCGCAGGGTCCCGCCGATGATCACCCAGCTGACCCCGGCGAGCAGGATCAGCAGCAGCGGTGTGCCGACGAGCAGCACGTGCCCGGCCGTGGAGATGCTGGTCTGCACCTCGCTGAAGGGGCGCGCCGCGATCACCGTCCTTCCCCGGTCGGCGCTGAGCACCCGGACTCGCAGCACGTGCGGGATGCCGTACGGCTTTCCGTCCAGGAAGCGCGCCTCGGCCGCGCCGATCGCCTCGGCACGGCCGGCGGTGTTCAGCAGCGGCACCAGCCTGTCGGTGCCGGCGGTGGTGTGGGTGATCCGCCCGGTACCGTCGACCACCTGCAGGAGCGTGCCGTCCGGCGAGGTCATCTCGTTGGGCAGCCGCTCGGCGTCGGCCAGCGAGACCGCCTCCCTGGCCCGCTGGTAGATCGAGTCGTCGATGGTGCTCAGCAGCGCGTTGCGGAGCACGCCGATCATCACGTACGCCGAGACCACGAGTGCCACCGCCAGCACGGCCGAGGCGACCGCGGTCAGCCGGAAGCGCAGGCTCCGGCGCCGCCACAGGCCGACCGCGCGACCCCTTCCCCCCGGGGTCGCGCCGGTCGCCGGGGGCGGTTCGGCCGGGGGAGCCGGGCGGGGCCGGGGCGCGGGATCAGCCGCCATGTCAGCCGCCACGTCAGCCGCCATCGCCGGCCAGCCGATACCCCGCTCCCCGCACCGTCTGCAGCGCGTTCCTGGAGAACGGCACGTCGATCTTGCGCCGCAGGTAGCCGACATAGACCTCGACCACGTTGGGGTCGGTGTCGAAGGTGTCCCAGACGTGCTCCAGGATCTCCGTCTTGGAGACCACCTCGTCGTGGTGGCGGATCAGGAACTCCAGCAGCGCGAACTCCCTGGGCGTCAGCTCCACCGGTGTCTCGCCCCTGGTGACGCGCCGCCGCGCCGGATCCAGTGCCAGGTCCCCGGCCCTCAGCACGGACGGGCGCCGGTGCGCGCCGCGCCGCAGCAGCGCCCTCAGCCTGGCCACCAGCACCACGTACGAGAACGGCTTGGTCAGGTAGTCGTCGGCGCCGAGGTCGAGCCCGTCGGCCATGTCGTACTCGCCGTCCTTGGCGGACAGCATCAGGATCGGCACCCAGTTCTCCTCCGCCCGCAGCTGCTTGCAGACGTTGTAGCCGGAGATCCTGGGCAACATGATGTCCAGCACCACCACGTCGTACTCGCCGTGCCTGGCCTGGTGGAGGCCGTCCTCCCCGTCGTGCGCGAGGTCGACCACGAACCCCTCGGCCTGCAAACCCCGCCGCAGGGCCGCGGCCATCCGCCGCTCGTCCTCCACGACGAGAACCCGCATGATCCACCCCTTCTCCCACCTTGGACGCTCCCATCCTCGACCACCCGGCCTGAGAGGTGGCTGAGAATCCTGTGAGCCCTCTCAGTCTGTCTCAGCCTCGGCACAGGAGCCGTCCCGCAGGCTGCTGTTCACAGGCACCGACGGCATAGCGTGGAGGAATGAGATGTCAGAACGAGCGAGACGTGGACGTGCGGTGAGGTGGGCCGTGCCGGCCGCCACGATCGCGCTGATCGCCGGAGCCATCGGAGCCGGTCCGGTCATCGCCGCCGTCCAGGGGGATCCCGTCCTGCCCGAGCGTACCGCCGAGCAACTGCTCGCGAGCGCGGCCCAGGCAGGCCGGGCCGGGTTGAAACCCATGTCGGGCACCGTCATGCAGACCGCCTCACTCGGGCTGCCCGGACTGCCGGAGGTGCCGGGCATGGGCGGATCCTCGCCCGTCGCCCTGCTCTCGGGCTCGCACGAGCTCAAGGTCTGGTACGGAGGGGCGGACAAGGTCCGCTTCGCCCTTCCCGGCCGGATGAGCGAGACCGACCTGATCACCAACGGCGACCAGGTCTGGCTGTGGCAGAGCGACGAGAACAAGGCCACCCGGGTCAAGGCCGGGAGCGGGAAACAGGGCGAGGAGGCGGCCCGCGCCCATGAGGCGCTGCCCACGGCGACCACGCCGCAGCAGCTCGCCCAGCAGTTGCTGCGGCGGGTCGGTGCCGACACGGTGGTCAGCGTGAGCAACACCGAGAAGGTCGCCGACCGCGCGGCCTACCAGCTCGCGTTCGCCCCCAAGGACCCCTCGTCCCTGGTCAAGGAGGTCAAGCTGGCGCTGGACGGGGAGACCCTGGTCCCGCTGCGGGTCCAGGTCTACGCCAGGAGCGCGGCCGAGCCCGCCTTCGAGGTCGGCTTCACCTCGGTCACCTTCTCCCCGCCCGCCGCGGAGAACTTCGCCTTCACCCCGCCCGCGGGCGCCAAGGTCGAGGAGACGTCGCTCGCCGAGCTCCTCAAGGAGCGGCGGCCGGAGCCGGGCGAGGGCTTCGAGAACGCGGAGAAGCTCAGGGGTGAGGTCGGCACCGTCGGCGAGGGCTGGACCACGGTCGCGGTGATCCCCGTCTCCGAGCAGGAACTCACCGGCCAGGGATCTGGCCAGGGCGAGGGCCCCTCGGGAGCGGGCATCGGCGCGATCGGCGACGCCCTGTTGAAGTCGGCCAAGCCGATCAGCGGGACCTGGGGCAGTGGCAAGGTCATCCAGACCAAGCTGATCTCCGCGCTGCTGACCGACGACGGCCGCCTGCTGGTCGGCGCCGTCACCCCGGAGAAACTGTCCGAGGCGGCCGGTCGGAAATGAGCCGGACGCCGACAGACGCCGGGCTCGCGGTGGACGTCCCCGGATCCCGCGGCGGGGATCCGGGGGGCGGTGCCCGGGGAGAGGCGCCCGGCGCGGAGCTCTCCATCGTCACCAGCGGGCTGACCAAGCGGTTCGGGAGCGGGCAGGTGGCCGTGGACGCCCTCGATCTCGCGGTGCCCAGCGGGTCGGTGTTCGGCTTCCTGGGCCCCAACGGCTCGGGCAAGACCACCACCATCCGCATGCTGCTCGGCCTGGTGGCGCCGACGGCGGGCGAGTGGCGGCTGCTCGGCGCGCCGATGCCCGGCGGGGTGGGCGGCGTGCTGTCGAGGGTGGGGGCGCTGGTCGAGGGGCCGGCCTTCTACCCCTACCTGTCGGGCGAGGCGAACCTGCGCCGCTACGACGCCGCCGACCCGTCGGCCGACCCGCGCACCGTCTCGGCCAGGATCGGGCTCGCGCTGGAACGGGTGGGCCTGGCCGCCGCGGCGGGCAAGCGCTACCGGGCCTACTCGCTCGGCATGCGCCAGCGGCTGGCCATCGCCGCCACCCTGCTCGGTCCCAGGGAACTGCTGATCCTCGACGAGCCGACCAACGGGCTGGACCCGCAGGGCACCCGCGAGGTGCGCGGCCTGGTCAAGGAGATCGCCGCCGAGGGGACCACCGTCTTCGTCTCCTCCCACCTGCTGGCCGAGGTGGAGCAGATGTGCTCCCACGTCGCGGTCATGCGGGCCGGACGGCTGGTCGCGCAGGGGCCCATCGCCGACCTGCGGGCATCGGAGACGGTCAGGATCCGGGTGGAGACCCCCGACGTCGAGGAGGCGGCGGCGGTGCTCGCCGGGCTCGGCCTGCCGGAGATCCGTCTCGGTGACGGCGACGTCAGCGCGGCGCTGGGAGCGGGCCTGCCGGAGCGGGTGTGCGCCGCCCTGGTCACCGGGGGCGTCGCCGTCCGCGGCCTGGCCGTCCAGCGGCCCACCCTTGAGGACGTGTTCGTGGGCCTGACCGGGGAGGGATTCGATGTCGACGGTTAGCGGAAGGGAAGCCGTGTCCATCGGGAACGTCGCACGCGCCGTCCCCGGCCATGATCCGGCCCTGCCGGCGGGGCAGGCCACGGCCGGGCGCCCGATTCCCCCGCCGCGGGCGGTGAGCGCCCCCAGGGCGTGGCTGCGGCTGCTCGGCTCGGAGATCGGCCTGACGTTCCGGCGGCCCAGAAACCTCGCCATGCTCGGGGTGCTCACCGTGATCCCGGTGCTGATCGGCATCGCGCTGCGGATGTTCGCCGGGACCGGCGGGGACGGGGCCGGCGCTCCGGTGATCTTCGAGCGGATCACCGGGAACGGGTTGTTCCTCACCTTCGCCGCGCTCTCGCTGCTGGTGCAGTTGATGCTGCCGGTCTGCGTCGCGGTCGTCGCCGGGGACTCGATCGCGGGGGAGGCGGGCATCGGCACGTTGCGCTACCTGCTCGCGGCCCCGGCGGGCCGGACCCGCCTGCTGGCGGTCAAGTACGTGTGCGTGGTCGTCTTCTGCCTGGCCGCCGTCACCGCGGTGGCGCTGTCCGCGCTCCTGGTCGGCCTGCTGCTGTTCCCGGCGGGCCCGATCACGTTGCTGTCGGGAGGGACGATCCCCTTCCTCGACGGGGTGCTGCGGATCGGTGTCGTCGTGCTGTACGTCACCGCAGGCATGGCGGCCCTGGCCGCCGTCGCGCTGGCCCTGTCGACCCTGACCGAGGTGTCCGTCGGAGCCATCGCCTCGACCGTGGTCATCGTCATCGCGGCCCAGGTCCTGCGAGCCGTTCCGCAGCTGTCCGTGCTCCAGCCGTACCTGCTCACCGAGTGGTGGAGCGGCTTCGACGGCGTGCTGCGGGACCCGGTGGCCACCGGTGACATGGGGCAGGGCCTGCTGGTCTTCGCCGCCTACGCCGCCGTCTTCTGCTCCATCGCCTGGGCCCGCTTCACCGGCAAGGACATCACCGCCTGAACTCCGGCTCCGGCGGGGCCGGGCCTGCTCTGGCGCATGAACGCGGGACGGCCCCGGAAAGGACCTTTCCGGGGCCGTCCCGTGGAATCAGGAGGCGCGGCCGCCACGGCGCAGGCCGAGGGCGCCGACCACGGTCCCGACGAGCCCGAGCACCAGGCCGGCCCCGCCGAGCAGGCGGGCGGTTCCGTCCGAGCTCTCGGACGCGGAGGCGGCGGGGGCCACCGACGGTGTGGTCGGCGCGGCCGCGGCCGACGGCGCCGTGGAGGTGGCGGTGCCGTGACCGTCCCCCTCGGCGGAGGCGGGGGTGAGCTTCAGCACCGGGGCCGGACGCTCGGCCTCGGAACCGTCGGCCTTGGGCTCGTCCGCCCACTTGACGACCTCGCCACCGGTGTAGGTCTGGGTGGTGGGGAAGACGAGCTGGTCGGTGTCGGTGGGCAGCTTGCCCATGGACACCTCGAACTCCTGGAACTGGCCGGGGTCGATCTTTCCGCCCGACCAGACGACCTTCGTGACCGCCTCGGTGAGCTCGCCGTACTCGGTGGTGACCGGCTTGGGCAGCTTGCCCTCGATCACCTCGACCTTCCAGCCGGGTACCGGCTTGACCGAGACGAACGCCAGCGGGTGGTCGACGGGGAAGGTCACCTCCAGCTTGTTCGTGGAGGCGTCGTCACGCTCGTTCGGGACCCGGAAGGCGACCTTGGTGAAGCCACCCTGCTGGGCGCTGCTGGGATTGATGGTGACGTGCGCGAGAACGGGCAGGGCGAGACCGAGGGTGAGAGCGGCGACACCGGCGGTGACGGTGGCCAGACGGCGGGCATGGGAAAGCGGCATGGGGGTTCTCCACTTCGGGATTTCAGGATTTCGGGGGCGGGTCAGGCGGCGGGGAGTGGAGGGCCGCGCCGGCTGACGGAGTGACGGAGAACGGCACGCGCGAGGACGGGCGTGACCGGGGTGCGGGCGGAACGCGGCGGGGCCGCGGCCACGGCCGGGAGCCGCAGCAGCCGGAACATCGCGCCGAGGCGGTGCCGGGCCGAGCGGAGCAGCGCCCACAGGGCGGTCTCGCCGCGGGCCAGCCACCATCCGGTGACCAGCGTCGCGGTGAGGTGCGCGACGAGCATGCCGAGACTCTCGCCCAGCCCCCTGACATGCGGGTGCGGGGCCACTGGAATCCCGGTGGCGTCACCGAGGAGGAACAACTCGTGCAAGGACAGCTGCAGGACGGACAGCACGGTGCTGATCGCCGCGGTGGACCGCTCGCGCCCGGCGAGCAGCACGCTCACCGCCATGACCGCGGCTCCGCCGCCCGCCACCGCCCACGGCTCCGGGCCGGAACCGCCCGCGACCACGTGGCCGAGGGCGGCGAGCGTCACGCAGACGGCCGAGAAGGCGGCCGCGCGCATGAGGCGTAGCGGGAGGTGGGCGCGCATGGTGCCCCATATGTTCTCATGCCGCTGAGGTGTCTGCCGTTTTAAGATTTTTGTCGCTATGGTTGCCGCGATCCTGACAGATCCTTCAATCCGAGGTGGTAGGGATGCGGCACGTTTCCGGGGTGCTTGTCGGGTTGGTCATGGCGGCGGTGCTGCTCTTCGGCGCCGGTTGGGCGGTGCAGGAGGCGGGGGTGGGGCCGGCGCCCCTTGCCGCGGAGAGCGGCTCGAGGATCTGGATCGCCCTCGGGGTGATGGCCGCGATCGGCCTCCTGGTCGGCCTGGTGGTCGCCGGCCGTGTCTCCCCGCTGGCCACCTTCGTTCCGTCGATGGTGCTGCTCGCCTGGACCGTGGTCTACGCCCTGGACGTCCGCCGCGCCATGGGCCTGGTTCCCGACGACCCCACCTTCCACCAGCTGCTCCTGCAGGCGGGACGCGGCATGGGACTGCTGCTGACCACCGGTGTCTACGCCCTCCTCGGCGTCCTGCTGTTCCTGCCGGTACTGATGCCCTCCCGCTGGGCCCCGCGGTTCCGGGACGAGGAGGAGTACGAGGAGTCCGGCGAGCAGGACTACCGCTGAGCTTCCGGCCACCGGCCTTCCCGGGGATCAGGCGGAGTAAAGGCGGGCGACCACGTCCCCCAAGGAGACCTCCCCGGGGGCGGTGGCGCGCAGGCCGTCGAGGGTGCCGTCGAAGGCCAGGCTGCCGTGGTCGATCAGCATGACGCGGCGGCATAGCCTCTCGATGTCGCCCAGGTCGTGGGTGGTGAGCAGGACGGTGGTGCCGCGCTCGGCGTTGAGGCGGAGCAGGAAGTCGCGCATGGCGGCCTTGCTGACCACGTCCAGGCCGATCGTGGGCTCGTCGAGCACCAGCACGACGGGGTCGTGCAGGAGCGCGGCGGTGATGTCGCCGCGCATGCGCTGGCCGAGGCTGAGCTGGCGGACCGGAGTGCCCATGAATCCGGCGAGGCCGAGGAGTTCGGTCAGCTCGGTCAGCCGCCGCCGGAAATCTTTCTGATCTACTTTGTAAAGATGTCGGACCAGTTCAAAACTGTCCCGCAGTGGCAGATCCCACCACAGGGTCGTCCGCTGACCGAACACCACCCTGGATCACGACCTTCCTGAGGGCGGTGCCCGTGGCCAGGGTTCCCAGGGCCAGTAGTGCCACCGCCCAGGCGAGCTGGAACCCCAGGGCTTCCAGGACGTCTCGCTTACCGAGGTAGAGGTCGGCGGGTACCTGCAGTACCTGCACCATGGCCGACCACGGGAGCGCCTCGGCCAGGGTGCCGAGCCGCCCGGGAAGAGGTTCAGTGGCAGGACCAAGCCGCTGAAGAAGAGCGTTGTGACAGCGACTGCACGCCCCGGTCGTTGACCATCCAGCAGGCGGACAGCGCTACCAGGTAGCGCAGGGCGAAGCTGACGGCCACCCCCAGGATGAGGCCGGCTGTGACGGCGCCGGCGAGGTCGTACCCGGCGAGGCCGGGGCGGGCTTGCCAGAGGGCGATCAGGACGTAGGCGCGGAGGATGCCGAAGACGGTGTTGGTCAGCTTCTCGGCCCTGAAAGAGACCGAGCTTGCAGCTCCTCGCCGTACCTGGCAGGTACGGTTCAGGCCGCGTCGTCGGCAGCGTGACGCACTGCCCGGCGACCGATGTTGATCGCCGCGATGTGATCCGCCTGGCCAGCGAGCCCGCAGGAAACACAACAGAACTCATCCCGGGTGGGACGGTTCCGTTTGTCGATATGGCCGCACCCGGGGCAGGTGCGGGAGGTGTTGCGCGGATCCACCAGCCGCACGACCACCCCGGCCAGGGCGGCCTTGTAGGTCACGAACGTGCGCAGCTGATGGAAACCCCACGAGTGCAGGTCGGCACGCTGAGCCTTGCGAACCGTGACCCGATCCCGGATGCCCTGAAGGTCTTCCAGGGCGATCCCTTGCCGGGTGTCTTTGGCCTTGCCGACCAGCTTCTTGGCGATGACATGGTTGACGTTCCGGGCGAACCGCGACTCCTTACGACGGCGCCTCTTCAGCAACCGCTTGGCCGATTTGGTGCCCTTGGCCTGGAGCTTGGCTCGCAGCCGGGCGTTGCGCCGCCGCACCGCCCGCACCCCTTTGCCGCTGTAGGGCTCACCGGTGGAGTCGGTGGCGAGGTTGACGATCCCCAGATCCACCCCCAGCCACCCCTGCGGCTCCTCCTGCCGTGACGGTTCGGGGACCTCGACGACCACGGCGAGGAAGAACACCCCGTCGCGGTAGACGAGATCCGCCTGCCCCCGCAAGGTCGCCCCCGCACTCTGTAGCCACCGGCCCCGGTAGAGGACAGGGACGACGACCCGGCCGCTCACCGTGAGGAGACTGACCGCCTCGGAGCCTTTCCAGGTGAGGATGCGCGGGTCGTAGGCGACCGCCCCCAACTCCCGGAAGACCGGTTTGATGGTCTTGTCGCGTTTGTAGGCCTCGCAGGCCTTGGCGATGGAGCGAACGGTCATCTGCGCCGACAGCCCGAACTCGTGGCGCAGCTCGGCGTAGACGAGCCTTTGCAGGGCGATCTTGTTCGCGGTGCGGTGAGCGAATGCGACCTCGGCGGCCCTGGTCGCGGCGGCGTTACAGGCACGCATCGTCGCCAGCAGGGCCCGCCCCTGTTCGGGGGAGGGCGCAAGTTTCAGCAGCTCCGTCACCAGCACGCACCGATCCTGTCACTCACCGCTACCGGACGGCACCGTTTTCCCGCGTTTCCTCCCCGCCGTGAACGACGGTGCCTCCACGCTGTAGTTCAGGTGAAGGCTCCGGCGGCGGCGCGGTAGGTGGAGTGGCGGCGGAAGCCGTACCCAGCGATACGCGCGTAGAGCAGGAAGGCTGCCTCCCGGTGGGCGTCAGAACGGTCCTCCCATCCTCCTGGGTGGTCCGGGGAGGGGCAATGGATTTTTGGCGATGAGCGGGTGCGAGCCGGTCACGGGATCCGGGCGGCGCGTGGTGGCCCGGTCCGATGGCGGGCTTTCGCTGGGATGTCGCGTGGATTCGGTCATGTCCCCCGGTGTGCTGGATACCGGTGCGATACATAGTTGCAATCTGGTCGATATGTACAATCGCCAGTAGAAGCATGTTCTGAGGGGAATGTCCTTTTGTGGAGGTCCCCCATGCGTTATGAGATAAATGTGGACGTCAGTCCGGCCTACCCCTTCAGCTGGCAGGCCGCGGCCCTCAACGCGATCATGCGCGGCACCTTCAAACCCGCCTCCCAGCTGTTGCTGAGAACCGACATCGGTTTCGTCGCGGCCTCGCGCATCGTGGCTCTGGCGGGCCGGGTTCCGCTCCGCCTGCCCGTCCATGTGCGCGTGACACCCGACGAGGCCGGGCCGTGTCCGGGAGAGTGGGTCCGCGCGGGCGAGGAGCTCGACGAGCGCAAGGTCCTGCTCTACTTCCACGGCGGGGGCTACTTCGTCTGCTCCCCGGTCACCCACCGGTCGATCACCTGGCGCCTGTCGGCCGCGACCCGGCGGCCGGTGCTGGCGGTCGACTACCGCCAGGGGCCGGTCCACAGGCCGGCCGAGGCGCTCGCGGACGCGATCGCCGCCTACCGGTGTCTCCTGGGGCAGGGTTACGACCCCGCCGACATCGTCTTCGGCGGGGACTCGGCCGGCGGCCACCTCACCCTGGCCACGCTGCTGGCGCTTCGCGACCAGGGCATGCCGCTGCCGGCCGCCGCGGTGTGCCTGTCGCCGTGGACGGATCTCACCGGTGCGCCCCGCAGGGTCAACCGGATGCTCGATCCGATGATCCCGGCCGGCCGCGTCGACTGGCTCGCCCGCCGCTGGACGGCCGGTCTCGACCCCCATGACCCCCTGCTCTCCCCGGTCCTCGGCGACTACACCGGCCTGCCGCCGCTGATGGTCGTCACCGGCTCCACCGAGGTCCTGCGTGACGAGGGCCGGCGGGTGGTCGAGCGGGCCCGCGCGGCCGGAGTGCCGGTCATGTACGAGGAGTGGCCTCGTATGCCGCATGTCTTCGCCATCCTCGCCGACATCGTCCCCGAGGCGCGCAAGGTCTACTCGCACATCGCCCGCTTCCTCGCCGCCGCGCAGGAGCACCGGTCTGCCGGAGAGGCCCTCCCTCGGGACGTACTCGACCAGGACCTCGCCGACCAGGACCTCACGGCTCCGGATCTTTCCGTGTCCGGGCTTCCCGCGGAGGACGCCTGCGCTCCGGGGATCCCGCCGGCGCAGTCCGGTTCCGCGGTCGCCTGAGCGCGCCGGAGCGGCGGATCCGCCGCTTTCGGGGTCTGGTGACCTGTCCGGCCGCGCGGGCCCCTCCCGCCGGTCACGCCGTCCAGTCCAGGCTCAAAGGCATCCTGCGCACCACGGATTTCTTACCCCCGGGGATCATTCGCCTTACCTCTCATATCCCTTCTGGCCTGTCGGCAGCGAAGGGCGCCTGAAGCCCGTCACAGTGTGCTTGCCGTAGCCCGCGCACGAGAGGCTCAATGAGGGTCAACGACCCCCTCCTGAAGGAGGGGGCTTGAGGTGCAGCGATGCGCTTTGAAGCCCCGCGTTGACCAGCCCGAGTCATCAGCTCAAGGAGGTGCGTTTTGATGACTACGTTTCACGTAGGTGAGCAGACCCACCGGCAGGTGCTTCCTCAGCCTGCCGCTCTGGAATCCGCAGGAGCAGACAACCCCGAGGGTGGGGACGAAACGGCCTGCGGACTACCGGCATCGCCGGGCACCGGCGTGGAACATGGGCGAGGGGAGACCGGTCCGGGCGGCACCCACCTGGGCCGGCGTCACCCCGAGGGCGTCTCGGCGCCTGAGGGAGCGGCCCGTGAGGGCCATGTGGCCGTGTTCGTCCTGGACGCCCACGGCTACCCGCTCGATCCGTGCCATCCGGCCCGTGCCCGCCGCCTGCTGGCATCCGGCCGGGCGGCGGTGGTCCGGCACACCCCGTTCGTCATCCGGCTGAAGGACCGCACCCGCGTCAACTCCACCGTCCAAGGCGTCACAGTCGGCATCGACCCCGGCAGCAGGCACACCGGCATCGCCGTGTTCACCGAACACCACGGCAGCCGGGCCGGGAAGTATGCGATCCAGCTCGACCATCGGGGCGCGGCGATCCGCGACCGGCTCGTCGCGCGGGCCGCCTACCGGCGCAGCCGCCGGTCGCGGAACCTGCGCTACCGCGCCCCCCGCTTCAACAACCGCACCAAGCCGCAGGGGTGGCTGGCGCCGTCGCTGCGGCACCGTGTCGACACCACCCTGTCGTGGGTGTCGCGGCTGACCTGCTGGGCGCCGGTGCGGGCCATCCAGGTGGAGCGGGTCGCGTTCGACACCCACGCCCTGTCGGCCGGCAGGCCGCTGGAAGGGGTGGAGTACCAGCGGGGCACCCTGGTCGCCTGCGAGGTGCGCGAGTACCTGCTGACCAAGTGGGGGCGGGCGTGCGCCTACTGCGGGGCGATCGGCGTGCCGCTGAACATCGATCATATCCACCCGCGTAGCCGGGGCGGCTCCGACCGCATCGGCAACCTCACCCTGGCCTGCATCTCGTGCAATCAGACCAAGAACGCCACCGTGGTACAGGAGTTCCTCAAGGAGGACCCTGTCTTGTTGGCGAAGATTCTTCGGCAGGCGAAGGCTCCTTTGCGGGACGCCGCGGCGGTCAATGCCACCCGGTGGGCGCTGTGGCGGGCCCTGACCGCCACCGGGCTGCCCGTAGCCACGGCGTCGGGTGGTCGCACAAAGTGGAACCGGTCCCGTACCGGCGCATCGAAGTCCCACACCCTGGACGCGCTGCACGTCGGCGATTTGGAGGCCGTCACCGTCTGGCCGTCGACGGTCCTGGTCGTCCGAGCGACCGGGCGCGGCACCTACTGCCGGACCCGCACCGACAAGTACGGCTTTCCGAGGTTGCGGCTGCCCCGGATCAAGCAGGTCAGGGGGTTCGCCACCGGCGACCTGGTCCGCGCCGTCGTGCCGAGCGGCAAGAAAGCGGGCGTCCACACCGGCCGCGTCGCGGT
Source organism: Streptosporangium amethystogenes subsp. fukuiense (assembly GCF_042665875.1). NCBI lineage: Bacteria > Bacillati > Actinomycetota > Actinomycetes > Streptosporangiales > Streptosporangiaceae > Streptosporangium > Streptosporangium amethystogenes. Next base: position 1,309,731 of record NZ_JBHTEE010000001.1, read on the forward strand.
CCGCTCTAACGGCAGCTTCAACATCACCACCAGGCACGGCACCGCGCAGGGCATCGGCCACCGCCATGTGCGTCTGCTCCAGCGAGCCGACGGCTACGGCTACACCACCCGACCAGAAGCGCGGCGCCGTGCCGCATTTCCTCCCGGCTCTGAAGGACTGGGTTTTCACGCTGGAGGTAATCGATGAGCGGCTTGCCGGCCGGTGTGCGGCCGCTGACCGTCGGGGACCCGGTCATCATCGGCCGTTACCTTCTGCTCGGCCGCCTCGGAACGGGCGGCATGGGGATCGTCTATCTGGCCGAACACCCGCGGGGCGGAGTGGTGGCGATCAAGACTCCGCACCCGATGCACCTCAACGATGCCACGCTCCGCGCCCGTTTCGCCGAGGAAGTGAGATTCTCCCGGAGAGTGGTGCCTTTCTGTACCGCCGCGGTCATTGAGGACGGCACGGACAAGGATCGCCCCTATCTGGTGTCGGAGTACGTTCCGGGCCCCGCACTCTCCCAGGTGGTCTCCACGCACGGCCCGCTCACCCCCGACCTGGCCTACGGGGTCGCCCTGGGGGTGGCCGCCGCGCTGGTCGCGGTGCACGAGGCCGGGCTGGTCCACCGGGATCTGAAACCGGGCAACGTGCTGCTGTCGGACACCGGTCCGCGTGTGATCGACTTCGGTATCGCCAGGGACATCGACGTTCTCGCCGCGCACACGCAGGCGGGGCAGGTCATGGGCAGTCCCGGCTGGGTCGCCCCGGAGCGGCTCACCGGCGGGCTCGCGCTGCCCGCCTCCGACATCTTCGCGTGGGGTTGCCTGGTGGCCTACGCGGCCTGCGGCCACCATCCCTTCGGCACGGGTGAGGCGGACGTGCTGACCCGGCGCATCATGGTCGAGCCGCCGAGGCTGGCCTCGGTGCCCGCGCTGCTGCGCCCGGTCGTCGAGGCCTCCCTGGCCAAGGACCCCGCCGACCGGCCGGGGGCCGCGGACCTGCTCGGCGCGCTGCTCGCCGCGGGTGGTGTGGGCGACCCGTGGGACCTGCGCGAGGCGGTCGCGGAGGTGCTGGCGGAGATCTGGACCCCGGTGCCCCACGCGCCGGGGGCTGGGAGGGTGCGGCTCGCGACGCCGCCCTCGTTCCACGACGAGCCCTCGGTCCCGGTGGAGATCCCCGCCAGGGCTTCGCGCAGGGCCAGGCCGGGCAGGGGGGCGCACCTGTCGCAGGCCGGCTTCGCGGCGTTGGCCACGGTCTCCATGGCGGCGGTCACCGTGGCCGCCGCGGCCGGTGGCGGCGGGATCGGTTCCGGCGCCGGCTCGGGCATGCCCGAGCCGGCGCCGCTGGTCCTGCCCGCCGACGGCACGCCCTCCGGTTCGGTCTTCCGCGCCGGTACCCGGCCGCCCGCGGGCAGGCCACGGACGGTCCTTCCGGCCACTCCCGCCACGGTCCAGATCACCACCACCAGGACTGTCTCGCTGCCCATCACCGGCCATGACGGTCATGACGGCCACGACGGTCGTGAGGATCCGGTGCCGGAGCGTCCGCGGGGCTCGGGCGGCTCGCCCGGCGACGGTGACGACCGGCAGGACTGCGCGGACGCGACCGCGAAGGGCAGGGGGAGAAACCGGGACTGCCAGACGGCCTCCAGCAGCCCCAGGCCCTCCTTCACCCAGATCCCGCAGACCGGTGACGGGGAGAGCCCGTCTCCGACGCCCACCGCTCCCGCTCCCTCGGGGACGACGATCACCCCCATGCCCAGCCCTTCCGTACAGATGGGCTGAATGACCTGTTCAGACGATTTATCAGGAAATATCGCTGGATCGGTTAAAGTGAGCGCCGCGAATCGAGGCGAAGGGGGAGACCGATGGGCGAGCCTGTGCCCGGTGCGGTGGAGCTGAGCGGTGTCGGGGTCCGGGTGGTCGGCCGGACCCTGCTGGACGGCATCGGCTGGCGGGTCGGGTACGGAGAGCACTGGGTGGTGCTGGGCCCCAACGGGGCCGGCAAGACCACGCTGCTGTCACTGGCCGCCGCCGTCCGGCATCCCACCGAGGGGGCCGTCACCGTGCTCGGCCAGCGGCTGGGCCGGGTCGACCTGCGGGAGTTGCGCCGCCACATCGGCCTCGTCGCGGCCAGCCAGCGGCTCGTCGACGAAGAACTGCTGGAGGAGGAGGGGGCCACCGCGCACACCGTGGTCCTGACCGGCTACACCGGGTCCAGCGTCCCGCTCTGGGACCGCTACGGACCCGCCGAGCACGAGCGCGCCCACCGTCTGCTGGCGGACATGGGCTGCAAGGACCTCGCCGACCGGCTCTTTCGCGTCTGCTCCCAGGGCGAGCGGGCTCGCGTCCGTGTCGCCAGAGCCCTGATGGCCGACCCGGTGATCCTGCTGCTGGACGAGCCGTTCGCCGGGCTCGACCTGCCCGCCAGAGAGGACCTGATCACCGCCGTGGAGGACCTGGCGACGACCCGCCCGGTGCTGACCACGGTCACCGTCACCCACCACCTGGAGGAGGTCCCGGCCACCACGACCCACGCCCTGCTGATGCGCGACGCCCGGACCCAGGCGGGTGGTCCGGTGGCGGAGATCCTGACCGCGGAGAACCTTTCGGAGTGCTTCGGGCGGCCGCTGCGCGTCGACCACCTCGATGGCCGCTGGTCCGCCCGCGCGGTACGCGGCTGAGGGTCGCGCGATCGCCTCGTCCACCTCGGCGGCGGAGGCGTGAGGGGCCGGGCGGCCTGCGATGGTGAGCTGTCCGAAAGGCCACGCCCGGGATGGTCAGTCCTTCTTGCGCTGGCGGATCAGGCCCATGAACCCCGGGCTGGGCTTGAACTTCGCCGTCCAGGTCTCCGCGATCTCCAATGGCTCGCCGGTCTGCGGGTTGCGTCCGGTCCGTGCGGGTTTGTGGACGATCTCGAAGGATCCGAACCCGGGGATCGCCACCTTGTCCTCGGCCGCCACCGCGGTCTGGATCGTCCCCAGGATCGCATCGAGAGCCGCGGCCGTCTGCCGTCGGGTGAGCCCGGCCTCGGCGGCGGCCTTCTCGATCAGCTCGCGCTTGTTCATCACATCTCCTTGAGCGTGGAGACCCCGGGCCTCAAGCCGTGGGGAGGAGGTCAAGGAGAAAGTTAACGCCATCCCCGCCCGAGGAATCGAGCCCCGTCCTCCATCGGTCGCCGGTGGGACGGGACCCGCCCGGTTCGTGGGGCGGGCCCCGTCCCCGTTCAGCGGTCGGGCTGGGCGGCCAGCCGTTCCGCCTCGGTGTGCAGTGCCTCGACGAGGATGAGCTCCAGGCGGAGATCTTCGTCAACGAGGCCGACCAGAACATCCATCGAGCCTCCCTGACCAGTCTGACGCCCCAGTGGCCGCAGAAGTTGACAGCCGTACCGAACTGGACTCGGTCGTGGTCCGATCCTGAGCGTTCGCCTACGCGGGGGCGAGCTCCGCCAGATCGACGTGCTCTCCGACCTCGCGGATGTTCATGCAGTACGCCACGAGAACCCGCCGCCCGTCGATCCGGCGGGTGACCAGCAGACAGGGGCCGTCGTGAACCACGATGGCCTCAACCTCTATGCCCTGAGGGCTTCGCCAGATACCCATGAGCCCGAGGCTACGGAGGGCCGGGTAAGGGCGGGGTAACCAAACGGGCATATCGTGATGCACAGTACGGGTCCTGTGGATCTATCCGTAGGCTCTCCGATGATTAACCCAGCCGCTTTGGGTAACAGGACGCTGGAATTACCGTCATCAGGGAGAAAACACCATGGCTTTGCCCAAGCTCACCCCCGAACAGCGTCAGGCCGCCCTGGTCAAGGCCGCCGAGACCCGTACGGCCCGTGCCAAGCTTCTCGCCGAGGTCAAGAACGGTGCTCTCAGCCTGGAGCAGCTGCTTGGCCGCGAGGACGACATCGCCAAGCGCATCAAGGTCTCCCAGGCTCTCCGGGCGCTGCCCGGAGTCGGAACGGTCAAGGCCGCGCAGCTGATGGCGCAGGCCGACGTGGACGAGGCACGCAGGCTGGGCGGTCTCGGCGCCCAGCAGCGCCGCAAGCTCATCGAGGCCGTCGGCCACTGAGGCGACCGCCCCCGCGTGGTCGCCTCAGGGCGCGCCACGGGTACGGGAAGGCCCCGCCGCACGGATTAGGGGGAGATCCGTACGGCGGGGCCTCGGTCGACGACCTGGTCGTCGTGCTCGCCCGGGGAACCGTTCCATGCCCCGGAAGTCGTCTGGGCGAGCGCGGTCCGGAGAGTCAGTGAGCCTCTGCGAACTGCTCCTCCTCCGTCGACCCCTTCAGGGCCGTGGTGGAGGAGTCCGGCGCGATGGCCGTGCTGACCAGGTCGAAGTATCCGGTGCCGACCTCGCGCTGATGGCGGGTGGCGGTGTAGCCGCGTGCCTCGGCGGCGAACTCGGCCTCCTGGAGCTGGACGTAGGAGGTCATGCCGTCCTCGGCGTAGCCCCTGGCGAGGTCGAACATGGAGTGGTTCAGCGAGTGGAAGCCCGCCAGCGTGATGAACTGGAACTTGTAGCCCATGTGGCCGAGTTCGCGCTGGAACTTGGCGATGGTGGAGTCGTCCAGGTGCTTCTTCCAGTTGAACGAGGGCGAGCAGTTGTAGGACAGCATCTGGTCGGGGTACTCGGCTTTGATGGCCTCGGCGAACTCGCGGGCCACGTCCAGGTCCGGGGTGGAGGTCTCCATCCAGAGCAGGTCGGAGTGGGGCGCGTAGGCCAGGCCGCGGGCGATGCAGGCGTCCACGCCGTTGCGGACCCGGTAGAAGCCCTCCGCGGTGCGGTCGCCGGTGGTGAACGCCTGGTCACGGGGGTCGACGTCGGTGGTCAGGAGCGTCGCGGCCTGGGCGTCGGTCCGCGCGATGACCAGGGTCGGCACACCCAGCACGTCCGCGGCCAGGCGGGCGGCGCTGAGGGTCTTGATGTGCTGGCCGGTGGGGATGAGCACCTTGCCGCCCAGGTGGCCGCACTTCTTCTCCGAGGCGAGCTGGTCCTCCCAGTGCACGCCCGCGGCACCCGCGGCGATCATGCCCTTCATCAGCTCGAAGGCGTTCAGCACGCCGCCGAAGCCGGCCTCCGCGTCGGCCACGATCGGCGCCAGCCAGTGCGGCGCGTCCTGGTCGCCCTCCGACCAGGTGATCTGGTCGGCGCGCAGCAGCGCGTTGTTGATCCGGCGGACCACTGCCGGGACCGAGTTGGCCGGGTAGAGGCTCTGGTCGGGGTAGGTCTGCGCGCCGAGGTTGGCGTCGGCGGCGACCTGCCAGCCTGACAGGTAGATCGCCTTCAGACCGGCCTTGACCTGCTGCACTGCCTGGTTGCCGGTCAGCGCGCCAAGGGCGTGCACGTAGTCCTCGGTGTTCAGCAGGTCCCACAGCCGCTCGGCGCCGAGCCGGGCGAGAGTGTGCTCCTCCTGGACGGACCCTCTGAGTCGAACCACGTCCTCGGCCGTGTACGTCCGCTCGGTGCCCTTCCAGCGAGGGTTGGTCTCCCACTCGCGCCGCAGCTCGTCTGCGGCTCCCTTGAGGCGATCACTCATGGTGTAACTCCTTTTCGTCCCCTGGGTGCCTTAGTCCGAGTGTGTGCCCCGACAAAACGGTCGAACAAGGCCGACTCCAACGAAAGAATGAAGATTCTTCCTTTATCATCAATACTCATCGGTATTCAGATGGGAAGAACTTCATAGTTTTCGCTATGGACTAGACCAATTCCGGTAGTGCGCTTTGCGGCTTGCCGGTCGTGGGGCGCCGGAGGCCGAGGCTCCGGAATCCGGCCCCACGGTCACCGTCGGTCACCATCGGTCACACCGTCACCTCGGCGCCGGTCTCCGCGGTGCCCCGGAGGCCGCGGCGGCGCCCCGCCTCCTCCGTCCCACGGGGCAGATCGGAATTCCCGGCGTGGGTGCGGCGACGTTCTCCCAGGTGGCGCGTGGGGCTGTGAAATTTCCTAGGAAATTTCGTTTAGCATCGTGCTATGGCATCTTTGGTGGGTGAAGAACCGCTTTCCTTGACGCAGGAGCTCGATCTCATCGCGTTCGGCCAGCGTCTCAGGCACTTGCGCAAGCAGCGCGGCCTCACCCTGTCCGACCTGGGCGAACGGGTGAACCGGGCGCCCAGCCAGCTCTCCCTGCTGGAGAACGGCAAGCGCGAACCGAAGTTGTCGCTGCTGAAGTCCCTGGCCGCCGCGCTCGGCGTGCCGATCGAGGAACTACTGCGCAGGCAGGCCCCCAACCGGCGGGCGCAGCTGGAGATGGCCCTGGAGGAGGCGCAGCGCGACCCCCTGTACGCCGGGCTCGGCCTGGCCAGGCTGAAGGTCTCCGCGCGTGTCCCCAACGACGTGCTCGAACACATCCTCGGCCTCTACGGGGAGTTGCGCTCACGCCAGGCCAAGGGCACCGCCACCCCCGAGGAGGCCCGTGCCGCGAACGCCGAGCTCCGCCGCAAGCAGCGTGAACAGGGCAACTACTTCGCGGAGATCGAGCGGGCCGCCGCCGAGGCGCTCGCCGCGGTCGGCTACCGTTCCGGAGCGCTGTCGCAGAGCACGGTGCAGGCGCTGGTCAGCCACTTCGGCTACACCGTGCAGACGGTCCAGGATCTGCCGCGCACCGTGCGCTCCATCTCCGACCTGCGCAACCGGCGCATCTACGTCAAGCACGAGCAGGTCGGCATGCACACCCCCCGCACGATCCTGCTGCAGACCCTGGGCCACCTCTCCCTCGGGCACCACAAGCCCCGCGACTTCGCGGACTTCCTGCGCCAGCGGACCGAGGCCAACTACTTCGCCGCCGCCATCCTGGTGCCCGAGACGGCCGCCGTGCCGTACCTGAGGGAGGCCAAGAAGGACCGGGCGCTGAGCGTGGAGGACCTGCGCGACGTGTTCGCCGTCTCCTACGAGATGGCCGCGCACCGCTTCACCAACCTGGCCACCCACTTCCTCGACCTGAGCTGCCACTTCGTCCGCAACAACGCCGGCGGGATCATCTACAAGGCGTACGAGAACGACGGCATCGTCTTTCCCGCCGACGAGCAGGGGGCGATCGAGGGCCAGCGCATGTGCCTGCAGTGGTCCGGGCGCCAGGTCTTCCTGTCTCCCGACCGCTTCTCCGTCTACTACCAGTACTCGGACTCGCCCACCGGCACCTACTTCTGCGTCGCCCACGTCGACCCGTCGCGCGAGCGTGACTTCGCCATCACCCTCGGTGTCCCGTACCGGGAGTCACGCTGGTTTCGCGGGCGCGAGACCGTCAATCGCACCAAGTCGGACTGCCCCAACGGCGACTGCTGCCGCCGCCCGCCCGCCGAGCTGACCCAGCGCTGGGAGGGATACGCCTGGCCCTCGGCCCGGGGCAACTCCCACATCCTGGCCGCGCTGCCGCCCGGATCCTTCCCCGGCGTCGACGAGGCCGACGTCTACACCTTCCTGGAGCGCCACGCCATCCACTGAGCACGCGGTCCGGGCCCGGTGGCTCACTCCGCGGGCGGGGGCGTCCGGCGCAGCGTCAGGGACGGGTGGCCGTGGAACCGGTAGGCGCCCGCGCTGTCGGGGGCCTGAGCGCGCATGGACCGCAGCACCTCGGCCGGGGGCTCACCGCTGAGGCAGCGCCGGTAGAACTCCCGGGCCAGGCCCCCGCCGACCGGCCAGAGCGGCTCGACGACCCCGCTCGCGCCGGCGAGCAGGAACGCCTGGGCGTCCCCCGGTTCCTCCAGGAAGACGAACGGGGCGCCGGCCAGGTCACGGCCCAGCGCCTCGGCCGCGGATCCGCCGGCCGTGAGGTGGACGACGTCCGGCCCCTGGCCGAGCACGCCCAGGACGTCGCCGAGCGCGGAGGAGACCTGCGTGGCGCCGTACTCGGTCACCAGCGGGTGCGCCTGCGCCTCGTCGTACACCACCGCGACATGATCCGCCCGCGCGCTCACCGGGGGCGGCAGCTCGGGGCGCCGGCCACCGAGGGGCCAGCGGCCGGTCACCGCCTGGCAGTTCAGATAGCGGGGGAGCGAGGGGTCGTACGGATGCTCCAGCACGGCCAGCTCCCAGGGCACGTGCGGCTCCTGGGAGAGGATCAGCACGCTCGGGCGGCGCGGTGCCACCCGGCCGGCCACCGCGTTCAGCAGTTCCCAGAACCCCCTGGGCACGCGCGAGCCGACCTTCCGTCCCAGCTCCTCGGAGAGGCGACCCTGCCCGGTCAGCTGCCGGCCGAACTCCGAGGCCCGCATGCCGAGGTCGCAGAGCTCGGCCCGGTCGGGGGTGACGAAGTGCGGCGACCGGTAGGTCCACCACAGCCGTCCCGGCTCGTCACCGTGGACGATGGCCACCGTGACGTCCGCCGGCTCGCCCACGAGGGCCGGACGGATCCGGGTGCCGGCGACCGGCTCGGGCGGCTCCTCCCGGCCGAGCCTGCCGGGCGAGCCGTGCAGCGTGATCGAGCGCAGGCCGAACCCGACCACCTGGCCGCGCACCGAACAGATCGCCTGGATCTGCCGGGCGACCTCGGGCTCCTGCTGCGCGAGGGCGACGAGGCTGACCGTCGCGCGGGGGTAGGGCGACGCCGCGTCGACGCGCAGCCGTACCTGCCACCCGCCCGGTGCGTCGAAGCCCTCGGCGACGAGCTGGATGTCCAGCTCGACCGGCTCGCGCGGTGCCGCGCCGCCGTCCTGCCCCCGGCCCGGGGCGACGCCGATCGACACCTCCGTGCCCCAGCCCGAGACCGACTCGGTGGGCGCCTCGATCAGCGGGATCCCCTCCCACTCGGACTCGGGCGCCGGGGCGGGCGAGTCCCCGCGCCGCCTGCGAAAGGCCCCGGTCAGCCGGCCGAGCATCGAGGAGCCTCGGCTCCCGGCGGGCGGCGCCGGCGGTGCCTGCGGGGAGGGTGCCCGCGGTGTCTCGGACGGCGGCGCCTGGTCGGGGCGCATCCAGTCGAGACTCATGGCACCTGTGGGGGGCGGATCGTGGTATCCGCTGCCGTACCCGGCCCCGCCCAGATCCTGCGGGCCCGTGTCGGTGGGCACGGGGACCGCCTGTGCGGCGGCGAGGCCGTGCTCCAGGTTCAGCAGCGCGGAGAGCCGGTTCCAGGCCGGGCCGTACTGGGCGATCAGCATGACGATCGCGTCGGCCAGTTGCCCCGGAGGCCGGCTGCCGGCCTCGGCCAGCAGCGGATCCAGCCGATCGCGAAGCTCCGCGGAGGCACCACCCATCAAGCTGTCGAGTTCGTCGCGGACGGCGCGTGCCGCCCGCAGCACGGCTACCGGGTCCATGCCTTCCCCTCCTCATGCCGGACTGGACTGATCTTCCCACCCGTGCGGTGGGGACGGGAGCCGGTACTTGCGCGGAATCAGCGCCACATAAGGTGATACCCGTAAGTACCGAGGTGATGGGAAGGGTGGGCTGTGCTGCCTGAGGTCGAGGCATGGCTACGCGAGCGCACCTCATCCTCGGGCGACTGGTCGCTGCCGGAGCTGCTGAGAGCCAAGGGTGAGACGACGATCAGTGTCGTGCTGCCCGCGCGCGATGAGGAGGAGACGGTCGGGGAGATCGTCACCGCGATCCGCCGCGACCTGATGGAGGCCGCGCCGCTCGTCGACGAGCTCGTGGTCATCGACTCCCGCTCCGTCGACGACACCGCGGTGCGCGCCGCGCGCGCCGGAGCGACGGTGATCGCGCAGGACGAGGTCCTGCCCGACCTCAAACCGCTGGACGGCAAGGGCGAGGCGCTCTGGAAGTCCCTCGCCGCCACCTCCGGTGACCTGCTCGTGTTCATCGACGCCGACCTGCGCGAGTTCCGCACCTCCTTCGTGACCGGGTTGCTCGGCCCGCTGCTCGCCGACGAGGCGGTGGTCTACGTCAAGGGCTGCTACGACCGGCCCCTGCAGAACGTGCAGAGCGGTGGCGGCCGGGTCACCGAGCTCGTCGCGCGTCCCCTGCTCAACCTGCACTGGCCGCTGCTGGCCGGATTCGTGCAACCCCTCGCCGGGGAGTACGCCGGGCGCAGGTCCGTGCTGGAGAGCGTGCCCTTCGTCACCGGTTACGGTGTGGAGCTCGGCCTGCTGATCGACCTGCTCGACCTCGCCGGGCTGGACGCCCTGGCCCAGGTCGACCTGGGCCGCCGGGTCCACTCCCACCAGTCGACGGAGGCGCTCGGCGGGATGGCCGCCCAGATCCTGCAGACCTCCTGGTCGCGCCTGGAGCGCCAGAACATGATGGTCTCCCTGCACAGCCCCTCGCCCCGCCTGGCCCAGTTCCGCCGGGGCGCGAGCGGCCACCAGGTGAGCGTCCGGGACGTCGCCGTCGCCGAACGCCCGCCGATGATCACTGTTCCCGCCTACCGCGCCGCTCGCTGACCACGTCGCGCGGGCGTGATCCCGGGCGGCGTACGGAGCCCGCGATGCTCGGGAGTGCGCGGCCCGGTGGCATTCCCGCACGGCGGTGAGCCGGGCCTCGGGAAGGCCGGCGGCGGTGAAGGAGATCTCGGAAAGCGGGGCCGCTCGCCGGTCGTTGCCGCAGAAGGGGCGGTCCTGCGGTTGCGCGGAGCGGTCCGTCCGCCGGTAAAGTTTGGGTGTTACCGTTGGTAACGCACGCTGAGGAGGCACGGACGATGAGCGAGAGCGGCTTCTGCCCGGAGCTGAGTGACGACGTGCGCGAGGTGCGTGACTGGGTGCACGACTTCGCCCGCTCGGTGGTCCGCCCGGCCGGTGCCGAATGGGACGAGCGCGAGGAGACCCCCTGGCCGATCATCCAGGAGGCCGCCAAGATCGGGCTCTACTCCCTCGACTTCTTCGCCCAGCAGTGGTTCGAGCCGAGCGGGCTCGGCCTGACCGTGGCCTTCGAGGAGCTCTTCTGGGGAGACGCGGGCATCGGCCTGTCCATCGTCGGCACCGGCCTCGCCGCCGCGGCCCTGTCGGCCAGTGGTACCCCCGAGCAGCTGGGCGAGTGGCTCCCGCAGATGTTCGGCACCCCCTCGGAGGTCAGGCTCGGGGCGTTCTGCGCCTCCGAGCCCGAGGCCGGCTCCGATGTGGGCGCCATCCGCACCCGCGCCGTCCTCTCGGGCGGCGACTGGATCCTCAACGGTGTGAAGACCTGGGCCACCAACGGCGGCATCGCCGACGTCCACGTCGTCGTCGCCTCCGTCGACCCCTCCCTGGGCGCCCGCGGCCAGGCGTCCTTCGTCGTCCCGGCCGGCACCCCCGGCCTGTCGATGGGCCAGAAGTTCAAGAAACACGGCATCCGTGCCTCCCACACCGCCGAGGTCGTCCTGGACAACGTGCGCGTGCCGGGGGCCTGCCTGCTCGGCGGCAGGGAGAAGCTCGACGCCAGGCTCGCCCGCGTCCGCTCCGGCGAGCGGGCCGGAGAGCAGGGCGCGATGCGGACCTTCGAGACCACCCGCCCCTCGGTGGCGGCGATGGCCGTCGGCATCGCCCGCGCCGGATACGAGTACGCCCGCGACTACGCCCGCGAGCGCGAGCAGTTCGGCCGCAGGATCGGTGAGAACCAGGCCATCGCCTTCCTGCTGGCCGACATGGCCACCCGCGTCGACATCGCCCGTCTGATGACCTGGCGTGCCGCCTGGATGGCCCGCAACAACCGCACCTTCGGCCAGGCCGAGGGCTCCATGTCCAAGCTGGTCGCCGGCGAGACCGCGGTCTGGGTCACCGACCAGGCCATCCAGATCCTCGGCGGAGCCGGCTACACCCGCGACCACCCGGTCGAGCGCTTCCACCGCGACGCCAAGATCTACACCATCTTCGAGGGGACGAGTGAGATCCAGCGCCTGATCATCGGTCGCGCCGTGACCGGCCTGCCCGTTCGCTGAAGATGCCGGTTTCCACTGAGAGGCGTTGAGGGATGGGGGACAGCGCGACGGTGGCGGCGACCACGCCGGTACGTCAACGGCGCCCAGATCGCCCAGATCACGCTGACCGCCGACCCGTACGGCGGCGGCGTCCTGCGCGTCGGCGGTAACAGCGTCTGGGGCGAATCCACGATCTCGCCCGGACCGCCGCGCAACTCCGCTCCGTCCGGCGGTGCCTGCCTTGCGGGCCGGAGCGTCAACACCGTTCGACCCCTGGTCGGCGGTGTGTGGCGATCAGTTGTGCCCGGCGGTGACGTCGAGGTCGCGCGGGACGAGCCACCAGACGGCGAGCGCGGCGGCGAGCATGAGCACGCCCCCGGCCAGCCCGGTCATCTCCAACGACAAGGTGAACGCCGCCTTGGCCTGCTGGGCCAAGTGCCTCCCCGTGGCTCCGGCCTGGCGGGCGACCTCGATCGCGGCGGCCAGCGACTCGCGGGCGGCATCACCCGCGGTGGCCGGCAACGCCTCCCGGTACACGGCGGCGGCGACGCTGCCAAGCACCGCGACGCCGAGTACGCCGCCCAGCTCGTAGCTGGTCTCCTCGATCGCGGCGGCGCTGCCCGCCTTCTCTGGAGGCGCACCCGCCATGATGACCGCCGAGGCGATCGCCAGCGAGCCCATACCCAGCCCGATCAGCAGCAGCGACACGGCGATCCACGGATAGGTGGCGGGCGCGGCGTACAGCACGCCGAATCCCAGCCCGGACACCACCAGCCCTCCGGCCAGCACCGGGCGGGTCCCGAGGCGCACCGCCAGCGAGGGCGCCAGCGGCGAGAGCACCAGCGCGCCCAGCGCGGTCGGCAGCAGCCGCACGCCGGTCTCCAGCGGGGAGTAGCCGCCTACGAGCTGCATCCACTGCGCCATCAGCAACATCATCGCCGCCATCGCGATCGACGTGCTCAGCGCGGCGATCGTGCCCGCGGTGAACGGCCGGCTGCGAAACAGGCGAACCTCCAGCAGCGGATCGGAGCGTTTCAGGCAACGCCGGACGAACCAGGTGAGGGTCACCACGGCGAGGCCGAGGGTGACCCACGGGCCGATGTCGGCCGGACCCTCCTTACCGAACTGCTTGATCGAGTAGACCAGGGCGACCATCCCGGTGATCGACAGTGCCGTGGCGAACACGTCCCAGCGGCCCGGGCGCGGGTTGCGTGACTCGGGGAGCAGGAAGAGGCCGGCGACGATCGCCGCCGTCATCACCGGAACGTTCACCAGGAACGCCGCGTGCCAGCTGAAGTGCTCCAGCAGCAGCCCGCCCAGGATCGGCCCGAGCGCGCCGCCCAGGGCGGCCATCGCGGCCCAGACGCCCAGCGCGGTCGCCCGCTCCCTGGGGTCGGTGAACAGGGTGCGGATCATCGACAGTGTGGAGGGCATGATCATGGCGCCGCCGACGCCGAGCATCGCCCGCACCGCGATCACTTCGCCGGGTGAGTCGGCCCAGAGCACCGCCGTGGAGGCCAGTCCGAACAGCGCGAAGCCGGTGAGCAACATCTTCTTGCGGCCCCACCGGTCGCCGAGTGCACTCACCGTGACCAGCAGACCGGACAGCACCAGCGCGTAGACATCCACCATCCACAGCAACTCGACCGCGCCGGGGCGCAGGTCGGCCGAGATCGCGGGCAGGGCGACATTGAGGATGGTCATGTCCATGACGACCAGCAGCAGGCTCGCCGACAGTACCGCCAGCCCGGCCCAGCGCCGCCGCCGCGACACACCGGGCTCCGTCGACGGTGCGTAGGAGGTGCGCGTCATGCCCTCCTCCCGCCCTGCGGGCCATGTTCCCCGGCACTGCCCTGCGAATCATCTCCGCCATGGTGAGGATCGTGCTCGCCGGCGCCGCGGAAGAAGGTCTCGTGCAGCATCCCGGGAAGGTCGCGCCGGGCGACGTCGCCCCGGTTCAGGCTTTCCCGTACGGCGAGCAGCAGGCCGTACACCGTGTTGCTGATCCAGCGCACCGGCAGGTCGGTCCGCAGGACCCCGGCGCGCTGGGCCGCCTGGTAGAGCAGGATCTCCCTGCCCTCCAGCTCATCACCGCGTTCCCGTAGTTCGGGCACCGACATCACCAGGTCGGTGAGCGCGAAGTTGTACTCCTCGGCCTCGTCGATCAGCCCACTCAGCATCTCCCGCAGAGCGGTGGTGATCACTACCGGTTCCGCGGAGCGGGCGGCCTGCTCGATCCCGGCCCTGTCCTGGGCCTCCTCCCATCGATCCAGCGCGCGGTGGCCGAGCGCGAGCAGCAACTCTTCTCGACCGCTGAAGTGCCGATGCAAGGTGGCGCGGCTCACTCCGGTCGCCTCGGCGATGTCGGCCATCGAGGCGGCAGGGTCGTGGTTGAGGTGCTGGATCGCGGCGACGATGATCTGATCGCGACTCACAGCCATCAGTCAACTCCGTATCTTTTGCGACATTTATGTCTTAAACGATACCTCGTTGTCTGAAAGCCTCACGTCGCCGGCTGCCGGCATTGTCCGCGCGCCGGTGGCCGCCGCCGTGTTCGGGGTCGTGGTGCCCAGGTCAGCGGGATGTGGCGTGCCGTGCGGCGCGGTAGCCGAAGACGACGGCGGGGGCGATGGTCGAGCCGGGGCCGGGGTAGGTGCGGCCCATGACCGAGGCGGTGGTGTTGCCCGCGGCGTACAGGCCCGGTATGGCCGAGCCGTTCTCGCGCAGGACGCGGGCGTGCTCGTCGGTGAGCAGGCCGCCCTTGGTGCCCAGGTCGCCGGGGTAGACGCGGACCGCGCGGAAGGGGCCCTTCTCCAGGGGGCCGAGGTTGGGGTTGGGCTTGACCCGCGGGTCTCCGTAGTAGTTGTCGTAGACGGTACGGCCACGGTCGAAGTCCTCGTCGACGCCGGTGCGGGCGAAGCCGTTGAAGCGCCCGACGGTGGCGCGCAGCCGTGCGGGATCGATGCCGATCTTCGCGGCCAGCGACTCCATGGTGGGGGCCTCAACGAGGAGGCCGGCGCGGCTCCACTTCCTGGCCTGCCCGATCAGGGCGGAGTTCAGGTAGCGCCGCGTGTGCCGGACATCGGTGATCATCCACATCGGGCCGGTCACGTCGTGACTCAGCATGGCGTGCCCGACGTCGATGTAGGACGCCGACTCGTTGGTGAAGCGCTCGCCGTTCGCGTCCACGATGATCGAGAAGGGGAAGGACCGCTCCGAGACGAGGAAGCGGGCCGTGCCGTCGGGGCCGACCAGGGACGCGCCCCACCAGGCGTCGTCCATGAGTTCCAGCGCGCCGCCCGCCCGGGCGCCCAGCTCGATGGCGGTGCCCAGATCGCCTTCCGGGGCGGAGGAGTAGCCGGGGACGCCGTGATGCCTCAGACGCCACTCGGTATTGTTCGCGAAGCCTCCGGCGGCCAGGACGACGCCGTGCCGGGCGCGGATCCGCCGCTGCCGACCGTCTTTTTCGACCACCGCGCCCACCACGCCGTCGTCCTCCAGGATCAGGTCGACGAGCGGTGCGGAGAGCCAGACGGGGGTCTGCTGGGTGCGGACGATGTGCATGAGCGAGCAGGCGAGTGCGCCGCCGATGCCGACCGGGCGCTTTCCGCCGGCGAAGGCGCCGAGTGAGCGGAAGACGAAGCGTGCGCCGCGGACGAAGCCGCCGGGGGTGGACCAGGCGCGGGCCAGCAACCACACGTCGTCGGTCATGAGCGGGAGCGGGATGCTGTCCTTGGCGCGGGAGGTGGCGTACCAGTCGCCGAGCAGCTTGGTGTCGAAGGCCGCGACCTCGATCGAGCGACCCACCTTGCCGCCCGGCCGGTCCGGATAGTAGTCGGGGTAGTCGGGGGATCTCCTCCACCTGACGCCCCGGCGGCCGAGGAAGGTCACGACCTCGGGAACGGTCTGGAGAAAGGCCGTCCTGCGCTCGTGCGAGGAGGCCGGTCCGGCGTCGCCGATGACGTCGTTCATGTACCGGAGGGCCTCCTCGGCGGAGTCCCGGGCGCCGGCCCGGATCATGAGCGGGTTGGCCGGCATCCACAGCCCGCCTCCGGAGACCGAGGTGGTGCCACCCCATCTCGGGGTGCTCTCCACCATCAGGACGTCCATCCCGCGGTCGGCCGCCGCGATGGCCGCGGTCAGGCCCGCCGCGCCCGAGCCCACGACGAGTACGTCGACGAGGTTGTCCCACTGATCTGTCATCGCGACTTCCTTCGGATTGCGGGCGACGGCTCTGTCGGTGAACTCCCACAGAACCGGACAGTTGCGTCCGGTTGAGGTCGTAGTCTCTGCGATGAGTGCTCGCCGAGTCAACAGAGATGCCGGTGCGCGGACGGGCCGGTATGTCTCAGGCCGCGGACCAGCCGCCGTCCACCGGCACGATCGCGCCGTTCACGAACGAGGCGGCGTCCGAGGCCAGGAAGAGGGCGGCGTCGGCCATCTGCTCGGGCTGGGCCATCCGCTCGCCGAGTGCGAGCACGGGGCCGAGCCGGGCGGTGCCCGTCGGATCGAAGGTCGTGTTCGTGGCGATGCCGGTCATGGTGGGGCCGGGCAGGATGGCGTTGCAGCGGATGCCGTCCTTGGCGTACGCCCAGGCCAGGCTGCGGGTCAGGCCGACGACGCCGTGCTTGGACGCGGTGTAGGCCGCGCCGGCCGCGCCGCCGCGGATGCCGGCCTCGGAGGCGGTGTTGACGATCGCGCCGCCGCCCTGGCGCAGCATGTGCGGCAGGACGGCGTGGGTGACCAGGAAGGTGCCGGTCAGGTTGACGCGCAGCACCCGCTCCCACAACTCGACCGGTATGTCGGCGGGCAGGGCCATGGTGTCCACGATGCCGGCGTTGTTGCACAGTACGTCGACGCGTCCGTACGTGCTGATCGCCGTCTCGACCAGCGCGGCGACCGACGCCTCGTCGGAGATGTCGGCGGTGACGGGGACGGCGGCGTCTCCGATGTCGGAGGCGGTTCGCCTGGCGCTGTCGGGGTCGATGTCGCAGACCACGAGGCGGGCGCCGGCCTTGGCGAAGGCGACGGCCATCGCCCTGCCGATCCCGGAGCCCGCGCCGGTGATGAGGGCGACGCGGTCGTCGAAGGTGCCGGTGGTCAAGGGGGCGTCCTTTCGGTGGGGGCGGCGGTGGTGCCAGGGCTCCGGCGGTGCGGCCCGGGGTCAAGGCGGTGCTGTTGCCGTGGTGGTCGTGTCGCGCCGAATCGCGACGGCCGAGCATGCCCCGCCGTACCTGTGGCGGGGGACCGGCGTCATGATTCATGGCACTTCCGGAAATAACCGGACTATATCGTCCGGTTGCTAACATAGCCGCTGTGACTGTCACGCGTCGACCCAACAGAGGACCCGGTGCGGCGGCGGAGAACCGGGCGGCGCTGATAGCGGCCGCCCGCGAGGTCTTCGCCGACGCCGGATACGACGCACCGCTCACCACGGTCGCCCGCGTGGCCGGAGTCGGCCAGGGAAGCCTCTACCGGCATTTTCCGGACCGCGTCAGCCTCGCGCTGGCCGTGTTCGAGGACAGTGTCGCCGACTTGGAGGCGCTGGCCGCCGAACCCGGCACCACCCTTGCCGACATGCTGGCTCTGCTCACCGAGCAGACCATCGCCTCGACCGCGTTCATCGACATGGTCAGCGTGCCCTCGGCCGGTGATCTCCGCGTCGTCGAAGTGCGCGACCGGGTGGCCGGCCTGCTGGCCGGCACGCTCGCCGAGGCCCGGCGCGCCGGTCGGCTCCGCGAGGACGTCACCGCCGATGACCTGGTACTGGCCGTCGGCATGCTCGCCGGGCTGCTCGCCAGGCTCCCGGCCGCCGAGCGGCGCACGACCGCCGAGCGGGTGTGGGCGCTGCTCCGCCACGGAATCGAGCCCCGGCCCGTCTCCGGCGGATGAGCGCCGCACGGTTCGCGGACGGGCCGGGGCAAGGGTGAGACGGGGGCTCTCCCCGGACGGGCTCGCGACGACCGCTTCGGTGAGGCGGCGGCCTGGTGCCCGGTGTCACCGGCGGGCCGCTGCCGGCTCTGCTCCGGCCGTTCGGGAAGAGGCGGGTGTCACAGAGGTGTGGCGCGTACCCACCCGCGGTCGCCGTCCAAAAAACCGGAAACGGTCAGGCCCGCCTGGTTGAGTTCGTGTTCCAGGCGGTCGTCGTCGAGGCGGTGGCTGACGAAGGTCTGGGTCCAGCGCCGCTCGCCGATGGTGTACTCCATGGTGGCGTCGAGCAGGCCGGGGGCGGGGCGGCTGACCCGCGTCATGCTGACGGTGTGACCGGGGCCGGCGTCGCGTTCGAACGGCTGGACGGTGTCGTACCACTCGGGGGGTTGGCGCTGCAGGATGACGCAGCCGTCGGCGGAGACGTGCGCGCCGCAGGTGCGCAGGAACGCGGCGCGCAGGTCGTCGTCGGCGGTTTCGATGACGAACGACATCAGCAGCACGAGGTCGAAGGTTCTGGGCAGGGCCAGGGTCTGGATGGGGGAGCACACGGTCTCGGCGCCGCGGATGTGGGCGAGCATCTCGGGCGACTCGTCGACCGCGACGACCTCGTGCCCGAGTTCCAGCAGGCGGTGGGTGATCCGGCCCACGCCCGCGCCGAGCTCGAGGATGCTCGCCCCGGCCGGGATCGCGTCGTGGACGAGTTCGGGTTCGCCCCTGGGGGTGAGGGTGGTGTAGTACTCGACCGAGCAGCCGTCCGGGGTGATCGGTCCAGGGCCTGTGCCTTGGTAGAGCCGTCGTGGAGTCATGATCTCCATTCTGTGCGGCGGCGTGCCGGGACGCGGGCGGAGAGAACGGAGTGGTGGCCTTCGGGCGACGTCCGTTCCCCGGCCCGGCCCGGCCCGGCCGTCCGTCGTCGACGGCGTCACATGGCGAAGCTCGGCGGTGCGTCGTCCGGCCGCGTTCACCGGGGGCGACTGCGGGAGTGCGGGGCCGATCTCCGGCTCGGTCCGCCGGGGAAGCCGTTGTTCTCGATCACCGTACCGACACTTCTCAAGTTGTATGCAAAATCTTGTCATTTTCCTCCCCAAGTGCCATTCTTGGGGAATATTCGGTAAGGGTGTATACATGTCGACAGTCGATAGCCTGCGTAGCCTGATCCTCAACGGTCACTACGAGCCGGGCGACCACCTCGGTGAGGTCGAGCTGGCCGAGGCGCTGGGCGTCAGCCGGACCCCGGTCCGCGACGCGCTGCGGCGGTTGCAGGCCGAGGGGCTGGTCGAGATCACGGCCAACAAGGGCGCCAGAGTCGTGGTGTACCCCCGCGCCGACCTAGAGACGATCTTCGAGCTGCGCGCCAGGATCGAAGGACTGGCCGTCCGGCAGGCGGCGGCCGTCGCGACGGAGCAGGACATCGCGCGCCTGCACGAGCTGGCGGTGACCCTCGCCGAGCACGCGGAGCGCCGCGACGTCGAGGCGGTCTACCGCCTCAACGCCGACTTCCACCAGGCACTGGTCAGGCTCGGCGGCAGTCAGGTGCTCGCCCAGTCGATCAGCTCGCTGGTCCACTCGCCCGTGTTGCTGCGCACCTACGGAGCCTTCGACTCCGAGGCCATGCGCCGCAGCGTCAACCATCACATCGAGATCGTGGCGGCCGTACGCGCCGGAGACCCCGAATGGGCGGAGGCCGTGATGCGCGCCCACCTGTTCTCCGCCCGCGCGTCCCTGCTCGGTCCCCGTCGTCAGGAGAACAAGACGTGAGAGGCCTTCCGCTCGGAGACATCCGGGTCGTCGAACTCGGCCAGCTGCTCGCCGGGCCGTTCTGCGGCCAGCTGCTCGGCGACTTCGGCGCCGAGATCATCAAGGTGGAGGACCCCGGCAGGGGCGACCCCATGCGCCAGTGGGGCCGGGAGAAGCCGTACGGCCAGTCGCTGTGGTGGCCGGTCGTGGCCCGCAACAAGAAGTCGGTCACCTGCGACCTGCGCACCCCCGAGGGGCAGGACCTGGTCATCAGGCTCGTGGAGCGGGCGGACGTGCTGCTGGAGAACTTCCGGCCCGGCACCCTGGAGCGCTGGGGCATGTCCCCGGCCCGGTTGCACGAGATCAATCCCCGCCTGGTCATCACCCGGGTGACCGGGTTCGGCCAGAGCGGCCCCTACGCCCCCCGAGCCGGATACGGCTCGATCGGCGAGGCCATGGGCGGCATCCGCCACGTCACCGGCGACCCCGACCGGCCGCCGGCGCGTGCCGGCATCTCGCTGGGCGACTCCCTGGCCGCCACCCACGCCTGTGTCGGCACGCTCGTCGCGCTGCACGAGCGCGAGCGCAGCGGCAGGGGCCAGGTCGTCGACTCGGCGATCTACGAGGCGGTGCTCGCCATGATGGAGTCGATGGTGCCCGAATGGCAGCAGGCCGGCTACCAGCGTGAGCGCACCGGCACCGTGCTGCCCAACGTCTCGCCCAGCAACGTCTACCCGACCAAGGACGGCGACACCATCCTCGTCGCCGCCAACCAGGACAGCGTCTTCACCCGCCTGGCGACCCTGATGGGCCGGCCCGAGCTGGCCGCCGACGAGCGCTACGCCACCCACGGCGCGCGCGGCGCGAACATGGCCGAGCTTGACGAGATCATCGCGGCCTGGACCGCGGGGATCCCCGCGGAGGAGTTGCTCCGGTCGCTGCACGAGGGCGGTGTCCCGGCCGGGCGGGTCTACACGGCCAAGGACATGTTCGCCGATCCGCACTTCGCCGCCCGTGAGGCCATCGTCCGCGTCCCGCACCCGGACTTCGGCGAGCTGGCCATGCAGAACGTGGTCCCCAAGCTCTCCGACACCCCCGGAAGCGTGCGCAGCGCCGGGCCCGCGCTCGGGCAGCACAACGAAGAGGTCTACCGCGGGCTTCTCGGCCTGACGGAGGCGGAGTTCACCGGCCTGTCGGCCGCCGGAGTCATCTGACACCAAAAGGAGCCCCCCCAATGCCCCACCAGCCCACCGTCCGCGTTCTCACGCCCGAGGAACCTCTCGCGCACCGCGCGGCGGGTGCCCGCCGGCTCCGGAGCCGCGTGTGATCAGGGACCACGACGAGGTGTACGGGCGTTCCCTGCCCTTCGGGGAGCGTCCGGCGCTGATCCTCATCGACCTGATGCGCGCCTACTTCGAACCGGGCGCCGAGCTCTACATGGGTTCGCGCGACTGCCTGGACTCGGCCGCGCGGGTCCTGGCCGCCGCCCGTTCGGCGGGCGTTCCAGTGATCCACACCAGGGTCGCCTTCGGCCCCGGCGGCGTCGACGGCGGCCTGTTCTTCCGCAAGGTGGCCCCGTTGCGCCACCTGGTGGACGGTGGCGGGCCGCTCGGCGAGCTGATGCCGGAGGTCGCGCCCGGGCCGGGGGAGACGGTGATCGTCAAGCAGTACGCGAGCGCCTTCTTCGGTACGGTGCTGGCCTCGACGCTCAACGCGCTGCGGGTGGACACGCTCGTCATCGCGGGCGTGTCCACCAGCGGCTGCGTGCGCGCCACCGCCGTCGACGGGATACAGCACGGGTTCGTGCCGGTCGTGGTGCGGCAGGCGGTCGGGGACCGCGACCCCCGGCCGCACGAGGCGAACCTGTTCGACATCCAGGCCAAGTACGGCGAGGTGTGGGACGAGGCGGCGGTGCTGGAACGGTTCGGTCCGCCGACCGTATGAGGATCACCCACCCGGCCGGGTCCACGGCCTGTCCGTACGCGGGGACCGGCCGCCGGTCCCCACGTACGGGCGGGCCGTCCTGCGACGACCTCGCGGACGTGTTCCCTGGACCCTTTTGGCATTTGCCTAGTCCGGATCTCTCACTGTTGCCATAGGAGAATCGAAGTTTCCAAAATTCAGGTAACAACCCCCCGCGTGAAAGCTGGTGAAGCATCATGCGCTCCTGGACGATCAGGGTCTGTGCGATCCTCCTGATCCCCTTCCTGTTCCTCACGGCCGCCCCCGCCCTCGCCGCCGACCTGTCCGCCCCGGGCTCCCACCCGGTCGGCTACTCCGACGTCAGCGTCTCGGCCTCCGGTCGCTCGTTCAGTGCCCGGGTCTACTACCCCGCGACCTCGGCGGGAAGCAACACGGCCGTCGCGGCCGGGCAGTTCCCCGTGGTGGCCTTCGGCCACGGGTTCTTTCAGAGCATCAGCAAGTACGCCTCTCTGGGCGGCCACTGGGCCTCCTGGGGCGTGATCACGGTCATGCCGACCTCGCAGGGCGGCCTGCTCCCCAGTCACAGCGCCTTCGCCGATGACCTGAACGCCGCGCTGACCTGGATGGTGGCGCAGAACACCGTCGCCGGGTCGCGGTTCAACGCCCACGTGCGTACCGACCGGCTGGGGCTGTCGGGGCACTCGATGGGCGGCGGCGCCAGCGTGCTGGCCGCCGCGCGCAACCCGGCGGTGCGGACGGTGACGAACCTGGCCGCGGCCGAGACCAACCCCTCGGCCGTGGCCGCCGCGGCCACCACGGCGGTTCCCATGCAGTTGGTCGCCGGTGCGGGCGACACCGTCGCGGGCCCGTCGGGTCACCAGATCCCCATCTACAACGCCAAGCTCGCTCCCAAGCAGCTGCGCACGATCGCCGGTGGTTTCCACTGCGGCTTCACCGACTCCGGCGGCCTCGGCTGCGACAGCGGTTCGATCACCCGGGCCGCCCAGCAGACGATCACCCGCCGGGTGACCACCGCCTGGCTGCTGTACTACCTCCGAGACGACGCCGCCCAGTACGACGCGGTCTGGGGCACGGCCGCACAGACCGACCCGGACGTTCAGTTCCTCGGCGTCCGGTAGCGGGCCTCCGGCGCACCCGCCTCGGCGGTCCGGGGCGGGTGCAGGGTCGGCGGCCAGATGCCGGGCACGAACAGGCCCAGCACGAAGGCCCGTCCGGCCAGCGCCGATCGGCTTTCCGCGCCGAGCTTGATGCGCAGCTGTACCAGGTGATAGTCCACCGCCTGGCGGGTCAGGTACAACCGCCGGGCGATCTGCGCGTTGGACGCGCCTTCGGTGACCAGTTGCAGCACCGTGCTTTGGAGCGGGCTCAGCGCGGGCGCGGCGGAGGAGATCTCGTCCAGTACGGTCACCACCCGCCAGGGCAGGCCGTCGGTGCGGTGTTCGACGGAGGCGCTGATCCGGGCGCGGATCACGGTGCCGTTCCCGCGGACGAGCCGTATCCGGGTCCGGTAGACGTCGAGCCGACCGAGGGCCAGCATCTGCCAGTAGGGCCGCTGTGTGTCGATCTCGCCGGGTGCGAGCAGTTCTTCGGCCGGGAGGCCGTCCAGCTCCTCGGCGGTGCGGGCCACCGCGGCATGGAAGGCGGGGTTGCTCTCCCTGACCCTGCCGAGCCTGTCCACCGCTGTGATCGGGATCCAGGCGCGCTCGAAATACACCTGGTACCGGCCCTTCATGACCGCACCATAGCTGGTCTCCTCCGAACGGATTCATTCGCGTCGCGGGGATCGAAGGCCACATGTCGTCGGCTGTTCAAGAGCATGTCGCGGGCGGGCCGCCACCGTCAATCGCCCGCGTGGTGGGCGCCGGAGGAGAGCCGCCCTCGATCGAGATCTATGTGTACTCATGTTACCTCTAGAGAAACAATGTTTCCAAGAAGTAGGATTCGCGAAACCAGAGGAAACGTCTAGGAGGCGACTGTGCCGGACAGGGGCGCGCGGATGGAGTCCGTCGACCGTGGGGCCGTTTCGGCGGCCAAGGGACCGCCCGAGGGACCTGAGGGGCGGATCCCGCTCACGGTCGCCGCCGGAGCCGTCGTCGGCCACGAGCCGTGATCTCGGTCCTGTACGGCGGGCTGGCCCTGATCCAGCTGGCTCTGGCCGTACAACTGGCGCGATCAGGCCGGTGGATCCCGTTCGTGGTCGGGATGGGGGTCGCCTACGACTCGGCGGTCGTCGGAGCCGGGCGGCTGATCGGCGAGGGGCCGGGGCTGGAGGCGCTCAACACCGGCCGCTTCGCCGTCCATGCCGTTCTCACCCCGCTCCTCATCGTCCACGGGGCGGCCCTCGTGCGTCGCGGACCGGTCGTTCCGGCGTGGGGTCTGGCCGGCGTTCTGATCGTCTTCGAGGTGGTGGGCCTGGCGGATCTGCGGCTGGAGCCCCGATGGTGGTCGGACACCCTGCGTTACGTTTCCGTGGATCCGTCGGGCCCGCCGATCCCGGCGCTGATCACCACGGTGATCCTGCTGGTCGTGGGGATCGTGCTGTGGGTGCGGTGGCGCACGCCCTGGCTTTTCCTGGGCGCGGCCGCGCTCCTGGCGACCGCGGGTGCCGCCGTGGCGTTGCCCATCCTGGGCAACGCGGGTGAGGCCGTACTGTTCGCGGCCATCGCGGCGACGGTCGACCGCGATGGCAGACGAGGGGCGGCCGGAGTCGGCTCGGGAAGGGGCTGACCCGGGATACGGCTGTGCGGTCAGAGACCCTCGCCGTCCCAGTAGCCGCGGGAGCGGGAGCGGACGGGAAGGCTTGAGATGATGGGGGCGGGGATGGGGTCGCCCGACTTCCAGGCCCGGCCATGTCCCCGGTCGTGGGCGCCCGTGTCGGTGCGCTCGTCGGGGTGTTCCAGCGTGGCGGGATCGGCGCCCCAGTCGAGGGCGGGCGCTCCGTGCGCGTGCCCTTCCTCGTGGTCGTGCGAGTGGTCGTGCGGGTGGTCGTGGTCGCCGTGACCGCCCTGCAGGCGGGCCGCGTCGACGGCCTTGGCGATGGCGATGAGGCTCTTGTCGGTGCCCTGGCCGTGCGGGTGGACGTCCGTGTCGACGGCGCCCTGCTCGCGGGCGTACGCCAGGGACGCCCGCAGCATCTCCAGGTCCTGCTCGGTGCGGCGGGAGGGGCCCCGGCCCAGGTCGTGGGCGGACTGGGACCAGCGCATCCGGCCGCCTTCCGGGCCGTAGTTGATGGCCTCGCCGCCCCAGCGCACCCATTCGTTCTCGGTGTACCAGTTGTGCAGCTCGCCGTCGGAGCGCAGCAGCCAGGTGGCGCCGCCCTCCATCGTGGTGAAGTGGCCGTGCTTGACCCGGGCGGGGCGGAAGAAGTAGGTGCCCAGGTCCAGGGTGCCGAAGTTGTACTCCATGTGACCCTGGACGGTGTACGCCTCCTCGTAGCAGGGGTGGTGGGCCAGGCGGTGGTCGGCCCAGCCCTCCTGGGCGTGGACGAGGCGGGTGTAGAAACCGGTGACCGGGTCGACGTGCAGGTACTTGATGAACAGGCCGGGCATCGGCCCGGCGTTCGGCACCGCGTCCCACCGCATGGCCTCGGAGTCGATGACGATGACGTCCTCGCGAGCCCCTTCCCAGCGAGGTGCGGCCAGGCTCTGCATGGGGTCGAAGCCGGCGTCGCCGTACTCGCGGTAGTGCAGGATCCGAGTGCCCTCGGCGAAGGTGACGGCGTCGGCGGGAACGCCCTTGGGCAGGTAGAGGTAGCCGCCCTTGCCGATGCGGCGGCCACCGTACGTCATCGAGCCGTCGAGCACGTAGTACTCGGTGTTGGCATGGTGGATGCCGGGGCCGCGGCCCCAGTCGGTGTGGAAGTCGAGGCGCAGGGAGCCGGAGCCGTCCTCCTCGTCGGCCGACAGCCGTCGCTCGCTGGCCCTGCCCTCGCCGCCGGGCAGTTCGGCGGCGTGCCAGATGTAGTCGTCCTCGTGGATCATTTCGACATGCGGCCGCATGAACGGTTCTCCTTAGTGGTTGTCACGCAACTCGCGCTTCAGGATCTTTCCTGCGGCGTTGCGGGGTAGTGCGGGAACGAACTCGACCTGCCGGGGAAGCTTGGGGCCGGCCAGCCTGGTGCGGCAGTGCGCCGCCAGTGCCTCGGCGTCGACCGCGGCGCCGGGCAGGACGACCACGAAGGCGGCCACCTGCTCGCCCCACCGCTCGTCGGGCAGGCCCACGACGGCGGCGTCGGCGACGCCGGGGAAGGAGGTCAGGACCTCCTCGACCTCGCGCGGGGCGATGTTCACCCCGCCAGAGATGATCATGTCCTTCTTGCGGTCGACGATGTAGATGAAGCCGTCCTCGTCGCGTTCGACGATGTCGCCGCTGGTGAGGAACCCGTCGGGGGTGGTGCAGGCGGCGGTGGCGGCCGGGTCGTCCAGGTAGCCGTTCATCAGGTACGGCGAGCGGCTGAACAGCTCGCCCCGGTCGGCGGGGTTCCCCTCGTCGTCCACCACCCTGACCTCGGTCATGAACCACGGGCGGCCCACCGAGCCGATCTTGTCGCGGGCGTCGGCCGGGCGGCAGTCGCTGATGATCCCGGCCTCGGTCGAGCCGTACAGCTCGTGCACCCCGACGCCGGGAAAGGTGTCCAGCACCCATTCCTTCAGCGCGCGCGGTAGCGCGGCGGCGTTGAAGTACAGGGTGTCCAGCGAGGACAGGTCGTGGTCGCGCAGCGCCTTCTCGCCCAGGGCGCGGAGCATGTGGGCGTGGGTGGGCACCAGGAAGACCGACTGGGCGCGCTCACGTTCGATCATCGCCAGCAGCCGTTCGGGGTCCCAGCCTCGCAGCATCGCGACCGTGCCGCCGGTGTGCACCGGCGCGTAACCGAAGGCGAACCCGGCGCCGTGGTACATCGGGGCCACGGCGATCGTCCGGCGGCCGGGGCCCAGGCCCCACTCCAGAGCCGAGGCGTAGAAGGTGAGCGACCGCGACCGGTGGCTGATCACCACGCCCTTGGGGCGGCCGGTGGTGCCGGAGGTGTAGGCCACGCAGAACGGCTCGCGCTCGTCCACCTCGATCCGCGGGTCCCTCGCGCCCACTGTGGCCAGGGCCGCGTCGTAGGACGGCCCGAGCCGGTTGCCGCCCATGGACAGGACCGTGCCGGGCAGTTCGACGCCGTCCACCGCCGCCGCCAGCGCCTCGTCCAGGATGAGGGCGCGGGCGGCGCAGTGCCCCAGGATGTAGGCGGTCTCGCCGGGGGTCAGCCGGGGGTTGAGCGGCACCATGACCAGCCCCGCCTTGGCGATGCCCGCCGCGGCCTCCGGGTACTCCATCCGGTTGCCGAGCAGCAGCGCGACCCGTTCGCCCGGCCGCAGTCCGGCGGCCAGCAGGGCGTTCGCCAGGCGGCTGGACCGGTCGTCCAGGCCGCGATAGGTCAGTCTCCGGTCGCCGTCGACCACCGCGACCGTCGTGGGAGCGGCCGCGGCGAGCTCGCGGATTCCGCCTGCGATGGAGAGCTGCATGAGATCCTCATGTTTCGCATGGAGAAACGGCTTTCCATTATTGGTAGCATGTCGCGCGCGAGGCGCGTTCGTCAACGGAGAGCCGGGGTGGGGGAGGCGGGCGGGAAGTCGCCCGCGCGCCCGAGAAGGGCCGGCAGCGGCGCGCCGAGCCGCTCACCGATGTAGGAGGCGGCCGAGAGCAGCCGGTCGAGGTCGACGCCGGTGGCGATGCCCGAGCGGCGCAGTGCGTAGGACAGGTCCTCGGTGGCGATGTTGCCGGTCGCCGCCGGGGCGAACGGGCAGCCGCCGATTCCGCCGCTGCTCGCGTCGAGCGCGGTGGCGCCCGCCTCGACCGCGGCCAGCGCGTTGGCGTAGCCGGTGTTGCGGGTGTTGTGGAAGTGGAACCGCAGTGGCAGGTCGGTGACCTCGCGCACGGCCCCGGTCAGCCGCCGTACGTCGGCGGGCACGCCCACGCCGATCGTGTCGGCCAGCGCGATCTCGTCGGCCCCGGTGTCCGCGCACCGCCGCACCAGCTCGGCCACGCCGCCGGGGGCCACCTCGCCCTCGAAGGGACAGCCGAAGGCCGCCCCGACGGTCGCGGTGACCCGCAGCCCGGCCGCGTGGGCGCGGGCGGCGATCCCGGCGAAGGAGTCCAGCGCCTCCGCGACCGTCATGCCCTGGTTGCGCCGGCAGAAGGTCTCGGTCGCCACGATCGTGACGTTGACCTCGTCCACCCCCGCGGCCAGGGCCCGGTCCAGGCCGCGCCCGTTGACGATCAGACCTATGTAGCTGAGCCCGTCGCGCCGGGGGACGCGGGCCATCACCTGCTCGGCGTCGGCCATCTGGGGGACTAGGCGGGGGTGGACGAAGCTGACCGCCTCGATGCGGGTGAGGCCCGCGTCGGCCAGTGCCTCGATGTAGGCCACCTTGGCGTCGGTGCCGACCGGGACGGCCTCGTTCTGCAAACCGTCCCGGGGCCCCACCTCAACGATGTTCATGCGGGGAGAAGACATGTTCCAGGTGTATCAGTGTTGTATGCAATGAATCTACATATACGATGATTTTTGAGATTTTGTCAGCAGATTGTATGCAACTAGCGCTGCGAGATCACCGTGACCTTCGGGTCGGAGGCGTCGCCGAAGCCGTAGACGTAGGCCGCGGCCAGGGTGTCACCGAGCGAGGCGCGCAGGAACAGCCCGCTCCACTTGGCCGCGGCGTCGATGCTCTCCTGCTGCGTCAGTGTCTGCGGGGTGGCGTCGGGAACGGCGCCGGCCGGGGTCTGGGTGTCGGTGAGACCGAAGTGGTTGGCGCCGGTCACCGTGACGAGCGCCTTGGGCGCCGCGCCGAGACCGTTGTAGGTCGCCAGGGCCGCCGCCGGCAGGTTGTTGCCGTCCAGGCCGCCCTGGACGAGGGCGACCGGTACCCCGGCGTTGGCGATCGGGACGGCGCCGCCGCCGGGCGTCGTCGTGCTCGCGCCATAGAAGACCGCCGCGCGCAGCGCCGCGGGACGCTGGTAGACGGGCCCGAAGCAGAACGGGACCGTGCAGGTGTTGCCGATGGCGAACAGCCCGGCGGCCCCGCCGAAGGAGTGCCCGAGCAGGACCAGCCGGTTGGCGTCCAGCCGTCCGGCGACCGGGGAGCCCGCGCGGGTGTTCTCCGCCGCCGCCCACGTCACGGCGGCGTTGGTCTGGGACTGCTCGGGGAAGAGCCCGGAGATCGGGCCGACGGCGCGCTGGTGGTTCGGGACGGCCACGGCGAAGCCGAAGCCGGCGACGATCTTGGCGAATTCGCTGTAGCTCTCCCTGGGCACGTTCGCGCCCTGCAGGAGCAGGGCGACCGGCAGGGGGGTCTGGGCGGCCGGGTAGTAGACGGTGGCCGGGTCGTTGCCGATCTGCGTCTCGTACTGGCCGACCCAGGAGGGCGACGTCAAGGTGGACGCGGTGGACGCGGTGGACACGGCGGCACCGTTGGCGAGGGCCGCCGACGGCGTCAGCGCGGTCGCCACGGTGAGCGCCGCGGCGACCAGCCCGGCGCGAATCCGCCGAGTGGACGTAGTGGAAATAGGCATGCTTCCTCCAGTGGGGGTGATTTACGGCATGGGGAAGAAACGGTCGAGGACCGTACTCGGCACTCGCGTGGCGAGAGGTGGGACGGCGGGGAGGCGGGCCCCCGGTGTTCGCGCGGCCGGGGTGGGCCCTCAGTGCTCGCGCGGCGAGAGTGGGACGGCAGGGAGGCGGGGCCTCTGGTGTTCGCGCGGCCGGGGTGAGGTGGTCGAGGACGGGCCCTCAGTGTTCGCGCAGCAGCCGGCCCGCGCCGTACACCTTGTCCTCGACGCCGTTGTCGCGCAGCGCCATCCACCAAGTGGCGGCGTTGATGGCGATGACCGGCTTACCGAGCCACCGCTCGGCCTCGTCGGCCAGGCCGACCATGGACAGGTTGGTGCCACACTGCACGATCGCGTCCACGTCGGGGGAGTCCACCTCGATCAGCGCCTCGCGCAGGGTGGATTCGGTGACGTGCGCGATCGACACGGCCGTGGGGCACTTCAGGCCCTCGATGGCGACCACGTCGAAACCGATCTCGGAGAAGAACCGCACCACGTTCTCGTCGCCGACCGGCTGGTAGGGGGTGACCACGCCGAGCCTGCGCGCGCCGTACAGGTTCAGCGCCCGCTCGCACGCCTCCGCGCCGGTCGCCACCTCCAGGCCGGTGAGGTCGTGGATCTGCTTGACGAACTGCCGGTTGCCCTCGACACCGCCCCAGAAGGTCTCGGCGGACATGCCCATCACCATGTAGTCCGGCTCGCAGGTCATCACCCGCTCGCAGGCCGAGCCGATCTCCTCGCGGATCTGGTCGAGCAGGCGCTCCATGCCCTCGTTCCCGGCCATGTTCTGGTCGCGGATGTGGATGCGGCTGAAGTGCGCGGTGACCCCGGGAACGGTCATCCGGTAGAAGTCCGGCTCCACGATCGTGTTGGTGGACGGGGCGATCACGCCGAACTTGCGGCGCCAGCCGAGCGCGTCGGTCATCGTACGGCCTCCAGCCGTCGGGGGCGGCACAGCCGGAACGCGGCGATCGCGAATCCGGCCTGTGCCGCGCTGTTGGACAGTTGTTCGACCCATTGCAGGGCCAGCGTCTGGTCGGGTCGGGCGGCCAGCGGGCTGAGGATGAAGAACCCCAGGAGTTGCAGGCCGAACAGGGCGGCGGTGAGCGGGTCGCGGTTCCGCTGGGCGGCCAGGATCAGGTGGACGCCACTGAGAGTGGCGAAGACCGTGGTGCTGACCAGCAGCGGCAACATGCCCCCGGCCAGCGCGGCGCCACCCGCGCACAGCAGGGACAGGCCGATCACCAGCGGCGGGACCCAGCGGGGCGTCCGGGAGTGGTGGTGGCTGACCAGGATCCAGGCCAGCAGCCCGAACCCGGCGGTGAGCAGCGGGAACAGCAGCTGCTCCAGCCAGGTCAGGTCCGGGCCGCCGAGCGCGACGGTGAGCTTCCACGACGCCTTGGCCAGCCCGCCGGCACCGATGAGAACCGCGGCGAGCAACACACCCGGCCGGTATCTGGCGTCCACATGCCGGGTGAGCAGGATGACACCGCACGTCGTCAGCACGACCGGGACGAAGTCCTCCACCGCGAGGGGGACGGGATACTCGCTCACGGGATCACCCGGCGTTTCGAGAAGGGGGCCGAGGCGAACCGGGCGAGGATCTTGCCCTGGGTCAGCCAGCGGACGTGGGCGCCGTTGCGGATCCGGGTCAGCGCCTGCTCGGCGAGCCACGGGGTGACGGTCTCGACCCGGTCGGCCAGGATGTTGAAGATCCGGGCGGCCTTGGCCAGCTCGTCCGGCGTGTAGTCGTGGATGAGCAGGTCGGTGACGACCATGCCGGGGCTGAGCAGGCCGACCGAGACACCGGGCGGCACCTCCTTGGCGAGTGCCAGGGTGAGGTAGGTCACCGCCCGCTTGCTCGCGCCGTAGACGGACAGACCGGCGACCGTACGGCCGTCGCTGCCCAGACCCTCCATGTTCCACACGTGGCCGCGACCCTGCTCGATCATCCCGCTGATGGCGACCGCGCTGCCGTTGACCACACCGGTCAGGTTCACGTCGACGACCGCCGCCGCCTCGGCGGCCGGGAGCTCCCAGAGCGGCCCGCGTGTCTGGGAGATCCCGGCGTTGTTGATCCAGATGTCGACCGAGCCGAACCGGTCGACGGCCGCGTCCCACAGCGCCTGAACCTGGGCGCGGTCGGCCATGTCCGCCGCCATCCCCAGCACCTGATCGCTGTCCAGCGCGGCCAGCGCCTTCTTGACGGACTCGTCACTGCGGCCGCAGAAGGCGACTCGCTGCTTGCGGGAGAGGAACTCCCTGACCAGCCCGAGCCCGATGCCCCTGGTGCCGCCCGTCACGACTACGACCATCGAAGTACCCCGTGGACGACGGCGGACAGCACGTTGCCGTCGAACAGCTCGTAGGCGACCGCCATCGTCTTGCCGGCGCTCATCCCCGGGGTGGCGTCGATCATGAACTCGCGCCCCTTGAGCTTCCAGACGTCGCGGAAGTGCAGGCTGGAGTAGTTCGCCCGGCCGTACGCCTGCGCGTTGCCCCAGGCCTCGGGACCCTCGTAGAAGGAGCGGAAGCCGTCACGCCGCACCTCGACGGTGTGGCGGCGGTCCAGGGCTCCGGACCAGGTGACGTGGTGGCGGGCCCGCAGCAGGTCCAGCGGTTCCACCTCGACCGTGACGTCCACGGTGCCGCGCGGCTTCTGGTCGGCGCCGAAGACCTCGCAGGTGCCGGAGAAGGCTCCCGGGGTCTTGGTGGGCAGGATGTGGGGCACCGGCCCGTTCCGGGTCTCGGCCGCCAGCCAGTCCGCCACCTTGGCGGGGTCTCGGGTGTAGAGGCCGTTGAAGCAGCCGACCACGGCGGGACCCTGGTAGAGCATCGAGGAGTAGACCTGGACGTCGTCGTCGGCGAGGACCTGGTTCCAGGTGTTGAGGTCCACCTGCCAGCCGGGACCGTAGTAGTGGGAGTCGACGAAGGAACCGTACGGCTGGCCGGTGCCGTAGAAGTCGGGGCCGGTGTAGACGCGGTTGGCGTCGGAGTCGACGACGCCGAACGCGAACGGGGCGCCGAGCCGGAACCTTCCGGCCATGGGGCCGCCGCCCTCCAGGCCGCCGTCCATGTAGTAGGTGGTCACGCCGTCGACGAAGTCCGAGGAGCGGCGGATGTCCTCGTATCCCTGCCAGGTGCCGGTGGCGTCGAACAGGGAGGGGCGGCCGTGCCACTCTCCGGCGATGCGCCGCTGCCATTCGCTGGGTTGCGTCGTGTCGGTCACGAGATCAGTTCTCCACGTACGAGGTCGGACTGTTCCGCGCCGATGAGCCGGGTGACCTGG
The DNA here is from genome assembly GCF_042665875.1 of Streptosporangium amethystogenes subsp. fukuiense. Classification (NCBI taxonomy): domain Bacteria; kingdom Bacillati; phylum Actinomycetota; class Actinomycetes; order Streptosporangiales; family Streptosporangiaceae; genus Streptosporangium; species Streptosporangium amethystogenes. The sequence continues at coordinate 1,341,989 of NZ_JBHTEE010000001.1, forward strand.
TGCCAGACCGGGTCCACCTCCGGGCTGAACAGGTTGGCCCGGTTGGCCGTGTCCCGGGCGGCGAGGTCGGTGTCGCCCGGATCCGGCACACCCGCCTCGAGCAGGCTCAGCCAGTGGTCGAGGTAGGTGTCGACGGTCGGGCCGAGCTTCGCGAAGGCATCCTCGGTGGCCCGGCAGACCACCATCCAGGGGGACATCATCGCCCGCTGGCGGGGGCCGATCGCGGCGGGGGAGACGCCGTCGATCCTCCAGGCGGCCTCCAGCGGCTCCGTCAGCGGCAGGAAGCAGGCGTCCAGATACCCCAGATGGGTCGCCAGTTCGAGGCGGGGGATCAGGTCCAGGTGCATGGCGTGATAGTCGGCCGAGGCGACCGCGTCCAGCGTGAAGTGCGGCACGGCCGACTCCGGCCGGGTGAACGCGAAGATCATGTGGCTGTCCAGCCCGATCATCGGCACCACCAGGCTGACCGCCACCACCTTCGCCGGTCGCGCGTCGCCCGCGGGCTCCGAGGCGGCAGGGCCGAAGGTGCGCAGCCGGCCCACCGGGGCGGGGGACATCGGGCTGGTCAGATCGGTGTCCGCGATGGGGGACAGTTCGGTGGCGGCGAGCAGGCGGTCGAGGACACGCTCATTCAGCGCGGCGGGCAGGCTCATCGGTGTTCTCTCCTCGGGGCTTGTGCACCCAGGCGCGGGCGAGTTCGGGATTGTCGCGGCGGGCCGGGGAGGGGATCACCGTGGCCTCGCGGCGCGCGGCGGCACTGTTGGCGTCGTCGTCCTCGCCGATCCACCAGCCCCGGTCGATCAGCTGCTGGCGGCGCCGCCGGTAGGAGACCTGGAGGGCGTCACTGCGGATGTGCAGCTCGGCGGAGAGGTCGAAGGGCAGCAGTTCCGGCCGCTGGTTCTCGACGATCGGCCGGTCCTGTTCGAAGATCTTGCCGATCCGCTTGGCCGCGCTGGCGTCCGCCCACTTGCCGGTGTAGAAGGTCCGGTAACCGACGATCTTCACGAGGGTCCGGTCCCTGTTGAGCGGAATGTTGTGGTCGTACAGGATCAGGTCGCCGAAGGGCAGCCGCACGTGCAGCTTGACGATGTTGGGCAGGTACCAGCCGTTGCTCACCACCACGGGCTGGCGTTCCTTGGTCCGGTAGAGCATGCCCCAGATGCCGGGGGCGGGCGGCGGGCTGAACTGTACGTCGGCCTCCGCGTGCCATTCGGTCTCTGTCACCTCGTAGTCGGGGATCTCCGGCCTGCCCGGGTCGCCGAACGCGCTGCCGTGCACGAACGGCGTGTGGGCCGCGTCGACCACGTTCTCCAGGGCGCGCTCGTAGTTGGCCTCCAGCACGGTCTCCCAGTAGACGGCGCGGTACCTGGGGTCGTCGTGCTGGGGGATGTGCGGGATCGGCGGCCGCTCCTCCTCGGGCAGGTCGCCGAGGAAGGCCCAGACCATGCCGTACTTCTCGACCACCGGGTAGGCGTCCACCCGCGCCTTCTTCGGGATGCCCCGCCCCGGCGGGTTGGCCGGGATCTTCATGCAGGCGCCGTCCGACTCGTACTCCCAGCCGTGGTAGGGGCAGACGACGCGGTCTTCGACGACCTTGCCCATCGACAGTGCGCCGCCGCGGTGCACGCACAGGTCGGACAGGCACGCCACGCTGCCGTCGCGCTTGCGCCAGATCACGAAGTCCTGACCGAGGCAGGTGATCCGTCGCGGCCTGCTGTCGACCACGTGGGCGAACTCGACCGCGTACCAGAAGTTCTTCAGCACTTCTCCTCCTAACGGCGATGCAGGCCAGGCAGGCCGTCGAGTTCCGACCGGGCGTGGTCGTCACCGCACAGGTGTGTTCGCAGGAACATGGTGATCAGTCCGGCGAGGACCGGTTGTGGTTCGGCCTCGGCCGGCAGGTCCAGGAAGGCCCGCGCGGCGGTCGGGTCCACCGGGTCGGCGATCCCGAAGTGGTTGGCCCCCTCGATGACGGCCAGCAGGTGGGATCCGTCCCGGTCGGTGAGTGCCTCGTCGAACGTCCGGGTGACGGGATCGGCCGGGTGTTCCTCCTGGCCGTACCGGTCCGAGCTGCCCATGATCACGCCGTCCCTGGTGCCGACCGAGAGCAGGACCGGGCAGTCCACCTGGGCGGGCACCACGGTCCCCGCGGGCCAGCCCAGCATGGTGGCCACCATGGTGTGCGCGCCGTAGGCGAACACGGCCTTCACCTCGGGGAAGTGCCGGGCCGACTGCAGGACCAGGGAGCCGCCCGCCGAGTGCCCGCCGAGCGCGACCCGCTCCAGGTCGATCGCGCCCTTCAGCAGGTCGATCTCGGCCAGCGCGGACAGGATCTCCGAGATCGCCGGGCAGGTCGGGCGTGAGCCGTAGCTCCCGGGCCGGGCGGCGTCCAGGTCGACGCCGGGTGTCAGCCCGTACTCGCCGCCGAACAACTCGCCCACCCGGTCGAAGGTCACGCAGACGAACCCGGCGGCCGCGATCTCGGTCGCGAGCCATCGGTAGGCGTCCTGACCCACGTTGATCCCGGACAGGAACAGCACCACCGGGTACGGCCCGCCTTCCGGCCGGAACACCCCGGTCAGCCGGTCACCGTCCGGCGCCGCCGGGTAGTAGACCTTCAGGTGCGAGGTGTCGAACGGAGGGTCGCCCCCGGTCTTCGCCGCCCACCACAGCGATCGGATCATGTGGGCCTCGGCAGCACGCGGTCGCCGCCCCACAGTGCCCGGACCAGTTTGTCGGTCGTCTCCTCGCCGAAGTAGCGCACGCCCATGACGTTGGCCGGGTCGCGGTCGGCGATGTTCCGGCGGATCGCCAGGTCGGTCGCGGCCAGCGCGGGCCGGTCGGCCTCGGGCACCGGGTCGGCCTCGTCCACCCAGCGCAGCCAGCGGTCGACGCGGGCGTGGAGCAGTTCGCGGACCACGTCGATGTGCTGCTGGGCGCGCGGGAAGGAGTAGCAGTACGCGTTGGACGACAGGCTCGCGCGAACGAACCCGGCCCGGCTGGTGAACCAGGTGAAGTCCGGGTTCTCCTCCTTGAACCGCACCCAGTCGGCGTCCAGCGGCGCGTAGTAGCGGTCGTGGTAGTCGCCGTGCTCGACCGGGTTGACCCGCGGGATGAAGTCCTGGTAGAACCAGCCCTCCGGCCAGACCAGCAGCGCGATGCCCAGGTGCGGCACGTCGATCTGCGGGCCCAGCCAGGCGGTCAGGTGCAGGTTGGTGAAGCTCGCCTTCGGGTTGCCCAGCCAGGAGTGGACCATCCAGTCCATCTCCGGCCCGGTGTAGGCCTCGATCCGGCCGCCGGGCCCGTCGGGATAGGTGCCGTAGCTGTCGAACCGGTCGCTGGAGGGGTCGCGCGTCAGCTCGAACCTGGCGTCGATCTTCGCCTTGAGCTCGGCGAGTATCGTGCGCAGCTGCTCGAAGGTCTCGGTGACGTCGATGACCGGGGACTCGTCGAGCATCTGCTCGACGTACTGCAACGTTTCCTTCATCGGTTTCCTTTCTGAAGTGCGTCCACCAGCCGCCACGGTCTGCCGTCCACCAGGTCGGTGCCGCGTGAGACGTGTCGGTTGACGGCCTGCGCCGGGTGGAGATCGGCGCTTACCGAGCGGTCACCGTTCTTGACCGGGGTGACGATCGGGTGGCTGATGCGGCCGCTGAACGGGCCTTCCCAGGCGGTCCAGAGGGTGAAGTCCCGGGGGGTGGCCAAGATGGCCCCGGCCAGGCCGGCCGGTCCGTCGTGGCCGGCGGCGACGACGTTGAGCCGGTTCTCCGCGGCCCGTTCCAACAGGCCGTACTCCAGCTCCCAGGCTTCGGAGGGGGTGAACGGCACCGCGACGACGTCCGCGTCGGCCAGCGCCGCCAGCCTGAACGTCTCGGGGAACAGGGCATCGTCGCCGACGATGACGGCGAGCCGGCCCCAGGGCAGTTCGAAGATCTCCAGGCCGTCGCCCAGCGAGGTGACCCGCCCGGCGTGCCGGGTGACGGGGTGCAGGGCACGCTGCCGTCCCACGACCCCCTCGCCAGAGATCAGCAGTCCCTCGTGCGCCCCCTGGCGGATCTCGCTGAGTACCACGTGCGCCGCGGTCCCGCGGACGGCTCGCGCCGCCTCCTCGGCACTCACCCCGCACAGCTCGGGGAGCACGATCAGTTCCGCTCCGCCCGCGGCCGCCTGTCCGATGAGCTCTTCGGCGGTGCCCGGCTCGTCGCGGGGTCTGACCACGGCCGCGGTCAGGCGCTCGGCTCCGGCGGGCGCCCGGCGGCCGCGGGGCTCGGCGGCGATCGGCCGGTAGAGGGCGGGGCGGCGGGCGGCGAGGATGTCGGTGCCGTCGGGGCGGAGCTTGGAGTCGGCGAGGGTCACGTCGATGTCGGCGACGACCACGGCCTCGCCGGCCCGCGGTGCTCTGGCCACGACCGTGCCGTCCGGGGCGACGATCTGGCTCTCGCCCGCGCCGTGCAGCCACTCCGGCGGGACGCCGAGCCCGGCGCCGACGGACTCCAGCATGTCGGCGGGGATCAGCGGCCCGACCTTGTTGGCGGCGACCACCCACACCTTGTTCTCGGCGGCGCGGACGGGGATGTGCAGGCTCGCCTCGTCCACCGCGAACGAGTTCAGGCTGTTGAGCAGCACCTGCGCGCCGCGCAGCGTCAGCCCGCGGGTGACCTCGCTGATCACGCCCTCCATGCAGGCGTACATGCCGAGCCGCCCGAGTTCGGTCGAGATCACCGGGCCCACGGCCGTCCCGGGATCGAGGTGGTCGTTCTCCGCGCCCATCAGGGTCTGCTTGTCGGCCTCGCCGAGGAGGGCGCCGTCCGGGCCGTAGAGCAGGGAGGCGCCGGTGGTGCGCCCGTCCTCCCTGGCGAGGGTGACACCGATCTTGACATACGCGCGGTGCCCGGCGGCCCGCTCGGAGATCGCGGTGAGAAACGGGTCCCCGTGGCGGCAGGCCAGCCGCCGGGCGTGCGCGCGGTCCTCGTACCAGGACAGGTGGTTGCAGAACTCGGGCAGCACGATCAGTTCGGCTCCCTGGGCTGCGGCCGAGTCGATCGCGCGCAGACAGGCGGCCAGGTTGGCGGCCGGGTCCTGGCCCGTCTCGAGTTGCGCCGCGGCGACGCGTACCATGTGCACTCCTCGATTGTTACGTCTAGAGAAACGGTGTTTCCGAGACATAGGATCTCGCGAAACCGGAGGAAATGTCTAGGAGGCAATCGTGCTGACCCACGTGGTGCTGATGAAGTTCGCCGACCCGAGGGACGCGCCGAAGGCCGGGGAGCTGCTGGAAGGCATGGGAGGCCGGGTCGAGCAGATCCGGGATCTCGTCGTCGGCCTGGATGTGATCGGGTCGCCGGTCTCCTACCACCTGTGCCTGATCACGCGGCACGAGTCCGCCGAGGAACTGCGCGGATACCAGGAGCACCCGGCGCATCTCGAGGTGGCGGCCTGGCTCCACCCGAGGCTCGCAGCCCGTGCCGTGGTGGACCACGATTCGTGATCCAATCCTGCTAGTCTCCTTCTTCGAAACAAAGTTTCTCTATGAGAAACACCACGCGGGGCTGGAGGATGAGATGAGAAAGCTCCACTTGAACGCCTTCCTCATGGGGGTGGGTCACCACGAGGCCGCCTGGCGCACCTCGGGCGCGGACCCATCCAGAGTCACCGATATCCGGCACTACCAGGAGCTGGCCAGGACCGCCGAGCGGGGCAAACTCGACTCGGTGTTCCTGGCCGACTCCCTGTCCTTCTGGGGTGACATCAAGTACCACACCCTGGGCGGACTGGAACCGTTGACGATGCTGGCGGCGATGGCGGTGGTCACCGAGCACATCGGCCTGATCGCCACCATGTCCACCACCTACAACGAGCCGTTCAACGTGGCGCGCAAGTTCGCCTCGCTGGACCACATCAGCGGCGGCCGCGCCGGGTGGAACATCGTCACCTCGGCCAGCGAGTCGGAGGCGCGCAACTTCGGCGGGAGCCTTCCGCCGCACGCCGTCAGGTACGCCAGGGCCACCGAGTTCGTGGACGTGGTCACCAAGCTCTGGGACAGCTGGGAGGACGGCGCCGTCCTCGGCGACCAGACGGAGGGCATCTACGCGGACAAGGAGAAGGTCCGCGCCGTCGAACACCAGGGAGAGCGGTTCAAGGTCAGCGGGCCGCTGAACATCCCCCGCTCGCCGCAGGGCCGGCCGCTGCTGGTCCAGGCCGGCTCCTCGGAGGACGGCAAGGAGTTCGCCGCCCGCTACGCCGATGCCGTCTTCACCGCGCAGCCGGTCATCTACTCGGCCCAGGCGTTCTACGCCGACTTCAAGAAGCGGGTCGTGAAGCACGGCAGGAACCCCGACGAGGTGGCGATCCTGCCGGGCCTGTCGGCCATCGTCGGTTCCACCGAGCGTGAGGCGGCACAGCTGCAGGAGGAGCTCGGGGCGCTGGTCGTTCCCGAGTCCACCGTCGCCACGATCTCCGAGATGCTCGGCGTGGACCTGACGGAGCACCCGCTCGACCAGCCGCTGCCCGACATCCCCGGGGTGGTCGAGGGCCAGCGGAGCCGGGCCGGGGTCATCGTCGACATGGCCCGGCGGGAGAACCTGTCGCTGGAACAGCTGATCCGCCGCCTGTCCGGCAACCGGGGGCACCGCGTGGTGGCGGGCACCCCCGAGCAGATCGCCGACCAGATCGAGGAATGGTTCGTCAAAGGCGCCGCCGACGGCTTCAACGTGATGCCCCCGACGCTGCCCGGCGGCCTGGACGACTTCGTCGACCACGTGGTGCCGGAACTGCAGCGCCGGGGCCTGTTCCGTACCGAGTACGAGGGCCGGACCCTTCGCGGGCACTACGGTCTCGCGCGCCCGGTCGTGGCACACGCGTAGCGGTCAGGTGCCGGGGACGGCCGCGACCAGTGCCCTGGTGTAGTCGTGCGAGGGCCGGCCGAGCACCTGCTCGGCCGGCCCTGTCTCGACCAGCCGGCCGGCGCGCATCACCGCGACCCGATGGGCGACGGCGCTCACCACGGCCAGGTCGTGCGAGATGAACAGGTAGCCCAGGCCGCGCTCCTCCTGCAGCCGGAGCAGCAGGTTGATGATCTGGGCCTGCACCGAGACGTCCAGGGCGGTGACCGGCTCGTCGAGCACCAGCAGGTCGGGGGAGAGGGCCAGCGCCCTCGCGATGCCCACCCGCTGTCGCTGCCCGCCGGAGAGCTGGTGCGGGTGGCGGTCGGCGAGTCCCGGGTCCAGGCCCACCTCCGCGAGCAGGCCGGGCACGTCCCCGCGCACGCCCTGCAGGCGCAGCGGCTCCCGCACGATCTCCCCGACCGTCCAGCGCGGATTCAGCGAGGTCGAGGGATCCTGGAAGACGAGCTGGAAACGGGATCGCAGCGGGCGCAGCCGCCGCCGTGACAGGGGGGCCAGCTCCACCCCGTCCAGGCGCACGCTCCCACCGGTGGGCTGCGTCAGCCGCGCGACGCACCGGGCCAGCGTCGACTTCCCGCAGCCGGACTCGCCCACGATCGCGAGCGTCTCGCCCCGGTCGACCTCGAACGTCACACCGTCCACCGCGTGCAGCGCGCCGTAGCTCTTGCGCAGGTTCGTGACGCGGAGCAGCGGTTCAGCCATCCTGCACCGCCCAGCAGGCCACGCCGCCGACGAGCGGCGGGGTCTCTTTCACGCAGCGGTCGAGCGCGACGGGACAGCGGGGATGGAACGCGCAGCCGGGTGGTCGTGACTTCGGCGCGGGCGGATACCCGGGGATCACCGGCAGCGGCCCCCGGCCCGTGCCGACCCGCGGCCGGGACCGCATGAGCGCGGCGGAGTAGGGGTGGCGGGGCGCGCCGAGGACCTCCTCCACGGTTCCCGTCTCGACCAGGCGGCCGGCGTACATCACCGCGATCCGGTGTGCGGCCTCGGCGACGAGGCCGAGGTCGTGGCTGACGAGCACGGTCGCCGCTCCCGTCTCCCGCTGCGCGGTACGCAGCACCTGCATGACCTGCTCCTGGACCGTGACGTCCAGAGCGGTGGTGGGCTCGTCCGCGATCAGCAGCGACGGCCCGAGTGCGATGGCCATCGCGATCACGATCCGCTGCCGCTGCCCGCCGGAGAGTTCGTGCGGATACCTCCCGGCCCGCTCCGGGCCGAGGCCGACCTGCTCCAGCAGCTCCGCGGCCCGCCGTCGCGCCTCGCCGCGACTCACGCCGTGGATCCGCAGCACCTCCGAGATCTGCGTGCCGACCCGCATGAGCGGGTTGAGCGACGTCGCGGGGTCCTGGAAGACGAAGCCGATCCGGCGTCCCCTGAGCCGTTCGAGCCTGGCCTCGGTGAGCTCGGTGCCGTCCAGGACGGCCGTCCCCCCGGCGACCCTGGCGGGGCCGGACAGCAGACCGGCCACCGCGAGCATGGTCATCGTCTTGCCGGAGCCCGACTCGCCGACCATGCCGAGCACCTCGCCCGGCCGTACCTCGAAGGAGACGCCGTCCACGATCCGCACGCCGCCGGCGGTCACCACCAGGTCCTTCACCTCAAGCATGGTCGTCCATCCGAACATCGAGGGCGTCACGGAGTCCGTCGCCCAGCAGGTTGACCAGGAGCACGGTCAGGGTGAGCGCCAGTCCCGGCCACAGCGGGATCCACCAGGCCGTCTCCAGCAGTTCGCGCCCGTCGCTGAGGATCGTGCCCCAGGAGGGGGCGGGGGGACGCACGCCCAGACCGAGGAAGGACAGGCCGCCCTCGACGAGCACCATCGTGCCGACCACGAAGGTCCACATCACCAGGTTGGCACTGGCCACCGCGGGCAGCAGATGCCGGGTCAGCACGCTCAGGTGACCGGCGCCCGCACCGACCGAGGCGGCCACGTAGTCCTCTCCCCTGACCTGCTTGACGATCGTCCGGGTCACCCTGGCCGAGGTGACCCAGCCGGCCAGGGTGAGCAGTGTGACCAGGATCGGGGTCGAGGAGCCCACGACACCGATGGTCGCGATCGCCAGCACCAGGAAGGGAAAGGCGATCCACAGGTCGCCCAGGCCCATGATCAACCGGTCGATCCAGCCGCCGAGGTAGCCCGAGAGCAGCCCCACCACGATTCCCACCGCGCAGGCCAGAGTGCTGGCCGCGAAGCCCACCAGCAGCGAGGTCCGCCCGCCGACCAGGACGCGCGCCAGCAGATCGCGGCCGAGCTGGTCGGTGCCGAGGGGGTGGCCGGCCAGCGCGCCCTCCATCCAGAACGGCGGCGCCAGTTTGGCCGGCAGATCCTGCTCCAGCGCGTCCACGCCGAGCAGGAGCGGCCCGACCGCCACGGCGAGCGCGATCAGCACCAGTCCCGCCAACGCGATCCGCACCGACGGCCTCATCCGGCCGCCTCCCTTCTGACCCTGGGGTCGGCGAGCGCGCCGAGCACGTCGCCGACCGCGCTGACCGCGACCACCAGTACCGCCACCACGAACACCGTCGCCTGCACGATCGGGTAGTCCCGCTGAAAGATCGCGTCCACCAGTTGTTTGCCGATCCCGTCGTAGGCGTAGAGCTGTTCGACGATCACCGTGCTGGACAACAGGTAGGCGCTGTCGACCACGAGGAAGGCGAGCACCGGCGGGAAGGCGTTGGGCAGCGCGTGTCGCGCCAGCACGCGCAGGCGGCTGCCGCCCTTGGCCAGGACCGTCCGGATGAAGTCCTGCGAGAGCGCCTCCAGCAGGCCAGCCCTCACCAGCCGCACGACGCGGGCGACGGTGAAGGCGGCCAGGGTCAACGTCGGGAGCACCGAGTGCAGCGGGCTCTCCGATCCGTAGCTCGGCAGCCAGCCGAGCCAGAGCGCGAAGACCAGCAGGAGCAGCATGCCGAGCACGAAGTTCGGGACCGCCTGGGCGGCCGCCGCGCCCGCCGTGATCGCCCGGCCGGAAGGACGGCGGGCCCGGGCCGCGGCGAGCATGCCGAGCGGGACGCCGATCAGCAGCGCGAGCGCGAGCGTGGCACCGACGACCTGCAGGGTGAGCGGCAGCCGGACCAGCACCGCCGAGATGGCGGGCTCCCCCGTGTAGGCGGAGACGCCGAAGTCGAGCCGGGCGACATCGCCGAGGAACGCGCCGTACTGCGTCCACAGCGGCAGGTCCAGGCCGAGCTCGCGGCGGACCCGTTCGATGTCCTCCAGGGTGCCGCCGGGGCCCACGAGGACCGCGGCGGGATCACCGGACAGACGCAGCAGGAAGAAGAGCAGGGTCAGTACACCCAGCACCGTCACGGCGAGCCGGACCAGCCATACCGCGCCCGCGCGCAGCACGCGCGGGCCCGTACGGTCTGTCTTCATGCACCCTTCCTGGATTCGGCGAGCAGTACGTTGCCGTCGCTGTTGAGCGTCAGGTCGGACTTGGACGAGTGCACGTAGACCGTCTGCGGCCAGGCCAGGAAGACCACCCCGGCCTCGTCATGGAGCCGCTTGGCCATCGCCTTGATGATCGTCTCCCGCTTGGCCGGCTCCATCTCGGTCTGACTGCTCGCGAACAGCTTGATGTACTCCTCGTCCTCCACGTGCCGCTGCACACCCTTGGGCTGCGGGCCGAGGCGGTTGACGCCGGAGATGTCGTGCAGGTCGACGTAGTCGGTCTGCCAGTACAGCAGGGGGGTCTCGCTCTTCTTCAGCAGCGAGGTGATGAAGCTCGACAGGTCCTGGATGACCACCTCGCACTTGATCCCGACCTTGGCGAGGTAGCCGGCGGTGATCTCGGCCTGCTGCTTGAAGAGGGCGGTGGTGGCGATGTTCAGGGTCAGGCCCTCGGCGCCGGCCTCCTTGAGCAGGGCCCTGGCCCGCTCGGGGTCGTGCGGGAAGGCCTCCAGCGAGGGGTCGTGACCGAGGTAGCCGGGCTGGAGCAGCTGCCCGTTGGGCACCTCGCCGTAGCCCGACAGCCCGGAGGCGACGAACTCCTCCTTGTTGACGGCCAGGTTGAGCGCCAGCCGCACCCGCTTGTCGCGCAGCTTGGGCTCCACCTCGCCGATCATGCTCAGGATCGCGCAGGATCCGGCCGGGACGGGCTTCACGACGAACGAGCCGGCCAGCTCCGCCGCCACCGAGGGCGGCAGGCCGTAGGCGCCGTCGATCTCGCCGGTGCGCAGCGCGGTGGTCAGCGTGCCCGGGTCGGGGATGGAGACGATGCGGGCGGACTTGACGCTCTCGGACTTCCGCCAGGCGTCGGGGAACGCCTCCAGGTCGATGCTCTTGGCCGGGGCGTAGGCGGTGACCTTGAAGGGGCCGGTGCCCGAGGCGACGCTGCCCGGCTTCTCCTTGAAGATCGCCGGGTCGGTGATGGCCAGCCTGGCCAGCCGGTTCAGCAGGATGGGGTCAGGCTTGTCCGTCGTGATCCGCACGGTGTCCGGGCCGACCACCTCCGCGCCGGAGAGCGTGCCCATCTGCCCGACGCGGAAGGCGAACGCCGGGTCACCGGAGAGCAGCCGATCGACGTTGGCCTTGACCGCGGCGGCGTCGAAGGCGCCGCCGCGGTGGAACTTCACACCCTGGCGGAGCGTGAACTCCACCGTGAGCTCGTCGATCACGCGCCAGGCGGTGGCCAGAGCCGGTTCCAGCTTGCCGTCCGCGCCGAACGTGAGCAGCGGCTCGTAGACCTGGGCGCTGAAGGTGGCTCCCACATTGGAGAGCGCGGCGGCCGGGTCGAGGGAGTTGGTCAGGGCCGGGGAGGCGACGACGAGCGGCGCGCCGGCCGCTCCCGCCGCGGCCGTTCCCGTTCCGGCCGTCTTCGGCGTGGTCGCGCACCCGGTGGCGAGCGCCGCGGCAGCCAGCCCGCCCATCTGCAGGATCCTTCGGCGAGTGAGTTCCACGACGCCACCTTTCCTGTATCTCTATGAGATACGCCGTTACGATAGAGGAAACCTAGGAGGGGATTGGGAGATCGTCAAGGGGTGCGGCCCCGTGGCTGGGGGAGATCCCTGGGACTTCTCCCGCGGTGCGCTTCGAACATCCGCAACCTGTCATGACCTGTCATGGCCGGAGGTCGCGGAGGCCGTGCGGGCCGCGGGGAACGCGGGGAACGCGGAGACCGCTGGACGGCCGCGGCGCGGCGGGGGCATGCCCGCCGGGCCGCCCCGGGCGCTCGCGGCCTGTCTTCGGAAAGGTGTGGTCAGCCGGGGTAGGCGCCCGCGGCCATACCGCCTCCGCCGGGACGGAACGCGGCCGGGGCGTGGACGACCGTGGACTGGACGTACTCCAGCAGTCCCTCCTCGCCGTACTCGCGGCCGTAGCCGCTGCGCTTGACCCCGCCGAAGGGCGCGCGCAGCGACATGCCGGTGCGGTTGTGCGTGTTGACGAAGACGAACCCGGCCTCGAACCGGTCCGCCAGCGCGAAGGCGCGCTCCTCGTCGGCGGACCAGACGGAGGCGCCCAGGCCCAGCTCGCCCGCGTTGGCGCGGGCCAGGACCTCGTCCTCGTCGTCGTAGACGAGCAGCGGTACCGCCGGGCCGAACTGCTCGTCGGCCACCAGCGGCGCGTGATCGTCCAGGCCGATGACCAGCTGCGGAGTCACGAAATATCCTGATCCCGGGTCATGGCCGGGGGCGGATCGGCCCAGCGGCACCGCCCTCCCGCCTCCGACGGCCACCGAGGTCGCCACCAGCGCGCGGATCCGGGAGGCCGCGGTGGCCGAGATGACCGGCCCCATGGTGACCTCCGGATCCAGGGGGTCGCCGACCACCAGGACGCGTTCGGCCGCCGCGACGTACGCCTCGGTGAACTCCGCGCTCCGCGCCCGCGGTACGTACAGCCGCTTGGCCGCCATGCACACCTGCCCGCTGGTCGCGAACGAGGCCATGACCAGCCGCTCGTAGTCGGCGTCGGTCAGCGTGTAGTCCGGCAGGAAGACCGCCGGGTCGTTGCCGCCCAGCTCCAGCACCGAGGGGGTGATCATCGCCCCGGCCGTCGCGGCGATCTCCCGCCCGGCGGCCTCACCGCCGGTGAACGCCACCTTGCGGACGAGCCGGTGACCGACCAGCGCGCGGCCGGTCTCCGCGCCGCCGTGGATCACCCAGGCGGCGGGCAGCATGGCCGTGATCTCGGTGACGGTCAGCGGTGCCAGCGGGGCGGGCTTGAGCACGACCGTGTTGCCCGCCACCAGCGCGGGCCCCAGCTTGAGCATCGCCAGGATGATCGGGGCGTTCCACGGGGTCACGCAGCCCACCACCCCGTACGGCTTGCGCCGCACCACCAGCCGCCCGGCGTCGTCGTCGACCTCCAGGGAGGCCAGCGCCGCCGGGGCGCGGTCGCAGGCCCAGCGCAGGAAGGTGACGGCGAACCCGATCTCGCCGTGACAGTCGGCCAGCGGCTTGCCGGTCTCCCGGGCCAGCAGTGTCGCCAGCTCCTCCAGCCGGGCGGACACGGCGTCGGCGGCGTGCCGCAGGGTGGCGACCCGCTCCGCGACCGGGATCCGCGACCACTCGCGGAACGCGTCGTCGGCCCGGCGGACGACCTCGTCCACCCCGGTGGGGTCCGTGACCGGCACGCTTCCGACGAGCTCGTCGACGCGAGCCGGGTTCTCCCTGACGATCACGGTCTCACGCATCGGATCTCCCTACGCGGGCTCTTGTCCCGCGGTGGTACGGACGAGACGGGGGCCCGCCCCGGGCCCGTGACCGCACGGCGCCCCGCCCCCGGTCAGCGGGCGTCACGAGAGGAGATCAGGCCGGTGCGCGGCGGGCGCGCTCGCGCGGCCGTCAGCTCGGCCGGCGCGAGCGCCGTGGCAGGGCCCACCGGGCCTGTCCCGGCCGGCGGCACACTCCTCACGGTCGCCGTCTTCCGTGGAGGGCGAAGCCGCCCTCCACCCCGACGACTCTGGCGCCCGTGAAGAAACGGAGGGTCTCGTGGGTGCCCTCCTCGCCCAGGCCGGACAGGCCCCAGGCCGGGCGCGGGGTGGACAGGTGCAGGCTCATGACGCTGGAGCCGTTGACCTTCACCTCGCCGGCCCGGACACGCCGGGCGACCGTGAGGGCCCGCTCCTCGTCCGTTCCCACGACGTACCCCTCCAGCCCGTACGGCGTGGCGTTGGCCAGGCCGACCGCCTCGTCCACGGTGTCGTAGGGGACGACCGCCGCGGCGGGGCCGAAGATCTCGTCGGTGAGGTCGGTGCCGGTGATCAGTGTGGGGGCCAGGAAGTTGCCGTCCTCCGGTACGGTCCCGTACGACACGGCCCGGCCGCCCGCGGCGGCGATCGCGTCGCGGACCCGCCGCAGATGGACGGAGTGGATCAGCGGGCCGAAGTCCGTCTCCTCCTCCAGCGGGGGGCCGGCGCGCAGCGCGCGCAGCCGCTCGCCGACGGCCTCGACGAGCTCGCCGAGGCGGTCGCGGGGCACGATGAGGCGGCCCAGTGCCCGGCACCACTGGCCGTTGAGCGTGGTGAGCAGGTCGGCCGCGGCCCGGGCGGCGGTCTCGGTGTCGGCGTCGGGCAGGACCACCAGGGGGTTGTTGCCGCCGAGTTCCAGCTGGGCCGGGCGCAGGCCGGCGGCGCAGGCGGCGGCGACCGACCGGCCCCCGGCCAGGCCGCCGGTGAAGGAGACCGCGCGGACGCGCGGGTCGCCGACCAGCCGCTCGCCCGTCCGCGGGCCGCCCTGGACGAGCTGGAAGACACCCGGGGGGAGCGTCTCATGCAGGACCCGGGCGAGCAGCTGGGAGCCGTAGGGGGCGTATTCGCTCACCTTGAGGATCACCGGGCAGCCGGCGGCGAGCGCGCTGGCGGTCTTGTGCGCCGCCATCGGCGCGGGGGCGTTCCACGGCACCAGGCACAGGGCGGGGCCCAGGGGAAGCCGGTGCACCTCCACCGTGCGGCCGTCCTCACGGGTCTCGGTGCTGAGCAGCAGGCCCTCGCGCAGTTGTCCCGCGGCCAGCCGGAACGCGCCCCCGATGATCATTCCCAGCGGGGCGGTCTGGCGGATCGGCACGCCGGTGGCGAAGGACTCCAGGGCGACGATCGCCGGGATCCGCGCTTCGAGCGCGTCGGCGGCGGAGCCGAGGATCTCGGCCCGGCGTTCAGGCGAGGTCGCCGCCCAGGAGGCCGACGTGTTCTCGGCCGCGGTGAGCGCCGCGCCGACCCGGGCGGCGGAGGTGCCCACCGCCCGGGTCACCGGCTTGCCCGTCGCGGGGTCCTCCAGGTCGAAGCCCAGGTCGTCGGTACAGGTGGTCCAGGTGCCGTCGACCAGGTCCTGGACTTCGGGAATGTCGATCATGGATGCTCCAGGGCTGCTCTCGGGTGCGCCCGGTCGTGTCACGGACGGTCCGCGGTGGCGAACAGTTCGTTCTCCTTGGCCTGGGTGACCATCTGGGCGGCCTCAAGTTTGCCGCGTTCGGCGGGGAAGGTCATCACCAGCCCCATCGCGAGATCGCGCAGGGCGCGGCCGACCACGCCGCCCATCATCGCGCCGGAGGTGCCGGAGGCCTTGAACGCGCCGAGGGCGACCTGGAAGCACGCCTCGGTGACCGAGCCCTTGCCCATCCGCCACTGCCGGAACACCTCGGGCTTGGACCGCAGCGGCGGCTCGGCGGTCTCCAGTTGCAGCTGGCGGCGGAGCCACAGGTAGGCGGTCTCCAGGTTCACCGTCATGTCGCCGAACAGCACCTGGTGCATCGGGCTGGAGGCGATCGGCCGCCCGGTGTCGGCGAAGGTCTTCTTGGTGAGCTCCTCGACCACGACGTCGTAGACGTTCTGCGCGCACCCGGTGTAGGCGGCGGAGATGGCCAGCTGGTTGCCGACGAAGCTGCCCCGGCTCATCTGCAGCATCCGGGTGAACGCCCCGGGGATCGTCAGCGCCTCGTCGTCGGGGATGAACACGCCGTCGAGCCGGATGCCGTTGTTGGCCGTGGCCCGCATGCCCAGACCGTCCCACGGCGCGCGGGCGGAGACCCCCGGCGCGTCACGCGGCACGAAGAAGGTGACCAGGCCCTCGGCCGTGTCGTACCCCTCCAGCTTGGCGGTGGTCAGGTAGTAGTCGGCCACCCCGGTGGCGCAGCCGAAGGACTTCTCGCCTACCAGGACCCAGCCGCCCTCGGTACGGCGGGCGGTGGTGGCGATGGTGATGTTGGCGCCGGAGCTCTTGACCGACTCCGAGGCGAAGTTGGCCAGCCACGTCCCGGACGCCATCCGGGTCAGCACCTTCTCGGCGAAGGCCCGCACCACGGGGACCTCCTCATCGGTGAACAGGCCCGCCTCGATCGCCTCCAGCGGCAGCAGCCCCCGGGAGGCGCTGGTGTTGTGGAAGAAGTAGGCCAGTGCCGTGGACGGGCACGCCGTACCCATCGCGAAGGTGGCCGCGGCCAGGTCGCGCAGCGTGCCGCCGAGCCCGCCGTACTCCTCGGGAACCACCAGCCCGAGCAGCCCGGCCTCGCGCAACAGCGCGAGGTGCTCGATCGGGAACAGGCCGTCCTCGTCGGCCTTGGCCGCGGCGGCGCGCAGCGCGGGCAGCACCGCCTCGACCCGGGCGGCGCGGGCGCGCTCGGCATCGGTCATGTCGTCGACGAGACGTTCGCCGGTCAGCTTGTCGGTCACGTTGTGCCCCCTCAGGCAGGTGGAGTCGGGTGGTACGGGTTCAACTGACGAATCGGTAGGTGCGTCCGGGCAGGGGAGAACCCCAGGAGCTCTCCAGCTCGGTGGCGCCGGCGACCAGGGCGGTACGGTCGACGGAGCTGGCGACCTCCAGCTGGGAGGCCAGGAAGAGCACGTCCTCCCCGGGGAGTGAGCCGTCCACTCCGCCGAGCGTGGTGTCGAAGTGTCCTACCCCGCTCTTCATCGCGACCAGCGCGTTGACCATGCCGATCCCGTTCCGCTCTCGCAGGCGGACTCGCAGGACGGCGGACCGGGCCGAGGCGGAGGCGTCCCGCAGGAGTTCGCGCACCCGCAGCGGGGAGGCGGGGAGCCTGCCCTCCTCCAGCCCGATCTCGTCGCAGCCGAGGTCCGCCAGCCGTCCGACCGCGGACACGACGGCCTCCGCGCGATCCTCGGCGAAGGACTCGGTTATGTGCGCGACCGTCGTCAGACCCGCCCGCCGGGCGGCCTCCACGGTCGCGGCCGCGCTCTCCAGGGCCGGCGGGCCGGCGCCCGCACGTGCGGCGGAGGCGCTGTACTCCTCCGCCGAGACGACGAACTCGACCACCCCGGCACCCGCGCGAACGGCGGACTGGACCCGGGTGGGTTCCGCGATCAACGCGGAGGCCGTGACCGGGTCGAGGTCGTCGGCGGGAAGCGGATCGCCGTACGGGTCGAACAGCCGGACCCTGGTGCCCGCGGCGCGCAGCGCGCGGGAGATCCTGGCCAGCCGGGCCTCCTCGTAGCCGCGGGTGCGCAGGATCGACAGCAGGCCGGTGTCGGCGACGGCGACCTCGTCGGGAAGCGGGTCGGCGAGCTGGCCCCAGGCCCTGGAGTGGAACAGCACGGGAGCCACCCGCCGGGGCGTGTCCGCGGCCAGCACCTCGCCGACGAAGATCGTGTGATCGCCGCCCGGGTAGGCGTGCGCGACCCGGCAGTCGAGCCAGCCGATCGAGTCGGCGAGCACCGGGGAGCCGGTCACCCACGTGCCCCAGTGCGCGTCGGCGAACAGGCCGTCCGGCGCGGGCTCCTGCCCGGCGAACCGGCGGCCGAGCGCCGCCTGGTCCCTGCCGAGGATGCTCACGGCGAACGTTCCCCGTTCCTCGACCAGGCGGTGGGTCCGGCTGGTCTTCGCGAGACAGACCAGGACCATCGGCGGATCCACGCTGACGCTGGAGAACGAACTGGCCGTCATGCCGTGCCACTCGCCGCCGGCGGTGCCGGTCGTCACGATGACCACGCCGCTCGGCCACTGCGCCAGCACCGCGCGGAAGGAAACACCGTCAGTAGCCACTGCCCCTCGCTGTTTCACTGTTGGAAACGTTGTACCGCTGAAGGTAACGAGATTGCGTGGCCGGTGTCAACGCGGGGGTGACCGTGTTTCCAGGCGGAGCTGATCGTGTTTCCAATGGGGAAATCTCTCGCCGTAGAGTGGACTCCTGCGAAGAGGAGAGGAGGGCCGGGTGTCAGCGAGGACCAGCGTGAGACCGGCGGATGCTGCGGACGAGGGCGACGGCCAGAGCCGGTCGATCGCGGCGGTGGAACGCGCGATGGACGTGCTGCTGCTGTTCGGGCGCAGCAACCGTCCGGATCTGGGGGTGACCGAGATCGCCGCGGAGCTCGGCCTGACCAAGGCGGCCGTGCACCGTATCCTGACCGCGCTGCGCAGCCGCGAGCTCATCGCGGCCGACCCGGTCACCAGGCGCTACTCACTGGGGCACGCCGCGATCGCGCTCGGCCGGGCCTATCTGGCCCGCACCGACCTGCGCGCCATGGCGGGCCCCGAGCTGCGCGGGCTGGCGGCCCGCACGAAGGAGACCGCCACGCTGTCGGTACGGCGTGGTGACACCCGCCTCTATGTGGAGCAGGTGGTCCCCGAGCAGGAGTTGCGGATAGAGGTCTCGCTCGGCATCCCCTACCCGCTGCACGCCGGTGGTCCCTCCAAGGCCATCCTGGCGTTCCTGCGTGAGGAGGAGGTCGAGGGCTACCTGAGCCGGCACGGCCTGGAGGCGCTCACGGACAAGACGATCACCGATCCGGCCAAGCTCCACACCGAGCTGGCCGCGATCCGGCGCCGGGGTTACGCCACCTCCTACGGTGAGCGGCAGGAGGGCGCCACATCGATCGCCGCCCCCGTGTTCGACCATGGCGGCGGCGTGATCGCGGCGATCGGCGTGTCCGGGCCGAGCACCCGGTTCAAGTCACACCTGCAGGAGTCGGCGCCCCTGGTGGTCGAGGCCGCCGACCGTCTTTCGGCCCAGCTCGGTCACCGCCGCTGATTCGTCCGCGGCGGTGAGGTGCCCCGCCCCCCGTGCCGGCCGGGTTCTCTCCCGGAGCCGTCACGGTGAGGCGGGGCGAGCGCGGGGCGCCCTCAGAGAAGCGCCCCCGGTTTGAACACGCCCGACACGGCCGCCGCGAGCACGCTGCCCCAGATCACCCAGACATAGGGCAGGCACCCGTCGACGGAGCCGCGCAACGTGCGCTCCACCTCCGGAGTCGATCCCGTGCTGACAAGGGTGCCGAAGGCGGGGCCGAAGGCGCGGAGTTTGAGCCGGATGCCCAGTCCGGCCGCGAGGGCCAGCGCGTAGAGCAGCAGCTTGGCCCCCAGCCATCGGGGGTTCGTGTCCACCCCGAAGGGACGGTCGGCCAGCAGGGTGTAGCCCGCCGCCCCGACGATCGCGGCGACCAGCGCGATCCGGATCGCCCAGTCGGCCTGCCGTACCCGGGGGAATCGGCCGTGGGTGCGGTGGTCGGCCACGGTCAGCACCAGCCAGAGGGCGGCGAAGGCCCAGACGAGCAGGACCGACCAGAGCGGGAAGAGGCGCACGCCGAAGAGTTCGGCCCCGTGCGGTTCGAGCGCCATGAGCGTCACCCCGCTGGGCAGGAAGAGCACCAGGCAGATCTTCGGGCCGAGGTCCAGGCCGCTCATGATCTTCAGTGCGGTGGCGCGAGCGGCGGGGGTCAGTGCCGGATTCAGCACGGATCTGCTGGAGTAGAAGACGCCCAGGTCCCCGCCCAGCCAGAAGACGAACAGCACCAGGTGGAGCACGATCCACCAGCCGTGCGGATGAGGTCCCACTCAACACTCCCTTAATCGTCAAGTTTGGAAACGAAGTTACAGTGTCCGAAACACGATGGGAAAGGGGGGCGGGCCGGGGAGAGCCGGCCCCTTTCGAACGGGGCCCTTCGACGCACGGTGCCGCCGGACCGTTTCCGTCCGGCGGCACCGTTCATGTCTGGCGGATCCCGGTGTCAGGAGTTCGGGATGACCGCCGCGAGCGGCAGGCCGCCGCCGAGGACGACGTTGGCCTTGGTGCCGCACGTCGAGAGGTTGTCGGAGTCGGTGCAGTAGTGGGAGGCGGTGTACGAGCCGGTCGCGAGGTCCCGCGCCCAGGTCGAGGCGAAGTCCCGCAGCCAGGAGGTCTGCGTGGCGTTGGGGGAGCAGGTGGCGCCGAGGATGCCGATCGCGTCGGTGTTCTCGCCCTCGGAGTCGATGTGGCAGCTGCCGCCGGAGGGGATGCCCAGGGTGTACTTGGTCCATACGAGCTGGATGCCGACGAAGTTCGACCCGAGCGCCGCCAGCGCGCCGAAGGAGTTGTTGAACAGGTTGATGACGCTCGGCCGCGCCGCGATCTGGAGGACGGGGCGGGTGTTGCCGGCCGAGACGGCGAGGAGGTTCTCGGTGAAGCCCGAGGCGGCCACCGCGTCGAAGAGGATCGCGCCCTTCAGGTTCGAGTAGCCGTTGCCGGCCAGGCGGGCGCCGACGACGCTCGCGAAGTGGCCACCGGCCGAGTGCCCGCCGACGATGTACTTCACCGGCAGGGCCTTGCCGTTCGGCGGGGTGATCGCGCGAGAGCCGAGCAGGTCGCCGAGCTGGTTGCCCAGTGCGGGGTTGCCGTTGCTCATGTCGGCGTCCACGCAGAACACCATGACGCCCTTCTCGGCGATCGCCTTGCTGGTGTTGCGCAGATGCGAGCAGTTGCGGCTGAATCCGTGCTGGGCGAGCATCAGGGCCGTGGCGGTGCCGTTCGGCAGGTACCAGGTCAGGTTGTACGAGGTTCCCGCGATGGTCGTGGAGTCGGTGACACACGTGGTGGTGCTCGAGGAGTAGCCGCCGCACGCCGTGGCGGCCTGCGCGGCCGGGGCGGCCATGATCGTGGTCGTCAGGAGCACGCCGATCACGGCGGCGAACGCGGCCATGATCCTCCGGGGACGTCTGTTGACGTTGACCTTCACTTTTCTCCCTGTGTGCTCGGTGGGGGGTGGTACCGGCCCGGCGGGGCCGGCAGATCCGGCGATGCTCCCGAAACCCGGGATGACGCCGTCCGGCACGGTCGTGAACGCACCGGCCGGGGCGAGCGCGGGGTTAGATCACGCCTTGATCGATACGCGTCAAGAGGCACCCCTTCACGGGTTCCGGGCAGAGAAAATGGAAACACCGTTTCGCAAAAATGGAAACGTTGTTTCGCACAGTATGGCTTCAGGTCCGCGCGATGCAATGCCCGGAATCGCTTGATCTTCCGGGGAACGTTCCAGCTGTCGTCCGGGGCGTGGCTCGCCTCCCGGCGGGCCGGTGCGGGCACGGAGAAGCCGCCCGCGCCGCTGGTCGGCGCGGGCGGCTTCTCCGTGCCCGCTGATGAGGAGGCAGGTTCCAGGCGCCGCCGGCCCCGGTCGCCGACGTGACGTCCGGGTGGGTACTCCTACCGGCCCTGCCACGCGGGGGTGTCGTCCTCGTCCCACTCCAGTTCGTCGATCAGGTCGACCACCCCGTGGACCCGCAGCGCCATCCGGGCCGCGATCAGCGCGTCACTGTGCCGTGCCATGTGACCGCTCAGCTTCGCGATGCCCTGCTTGACGGTGACCTTCACCTGGGAGGTGTCCACCCACAGGGAGTGATCGAGGACGTCCTCCCTGATCTCGCGGGCGATCTCGTCGTCCGTGCGCAGGAACACCTTGAGCAGGTCCTGGCGGCTGACGATGCCCTCCAGCCTGCCCTCACGGTCGACCACCGGCAGGCGTTTGACGCCGCGCTCGTCCATCAGTCGCATCGCCGACACCACCGGGGCGTTCGGGGTGATGGTGACGGCGGGCGCGGTCATCAGCTCGGCCGCGGTGTCGCCCCGGGCCTTCTCCTGGGCGGAACGCCCCTCCCGGCTGAGCCGGTACCGCAGCCGGGCGCGCAGCGGCGGCCGGTAGCCCTCGCGGTAGTACTGCTCCTTGAACTCCTCCTTGGCCAGCAGGTCCGCCTCCGAGACGACGCCGAGGACGTGGTTCTCGGCGTCGACGACCGGCACCGCGCTCACCCCGTGGGCGATGAGCACCTCGGCGACGTCCTTGAACGGCGTGCTGCCGTTGACCGACGCGACAGCTCGCGTCATGACCTCGTTCACCTTCACGCGCATCGTTTCCTCCTCGAAGGGGGAAGGCCTCTCCTCCATTGGACAGCGGGACGCGTCCCGGGGTGAGGGTCGGAAGTCCTTCATCGGTGGTCTTTCGGTCCTGGTGAGGCGCGTCCGGCGTTCGGGGCCGATTGACAATACGCAAAGTGTGATGTGCAATATTTTGCATGCCGGTCCCGAAGAACCAAGGTCTCGTCGCCAGGTCCCTGCTGCGGGAGGACGCCTACCGCGTCCTCCGCGACGCGATCGTCGACGGCACCCTCGCGCCCGGCGAACGTCTCAACGACGCCGATCTGATCAGCTGGCTGGGCATCAGCCGCACGCCGATCCGCGAGGCACTGGCCCGTCTCGAACAGGCAGGTCTCGTGCAGACGAAACCGGGCCGGTTCACCATCGTCAGCCCGCTGGACGACAGGGAGACCCGCAACGCCCAGTCCGTCGCCGCGGCCATGCACGAACTGGCCGTACGCGAAGCGGTGCCGGTGCTGTCGGGCGAGGAACTCGACCTGATGCGTCAGGCCAACGAGCGGTTCGCGGTGGCGCTGCGGCGCGGTGACGTCGACGGGGCGCTGGCCGCCGACGACGATTTCCACCAGGTCGCCGTCACGGCGTGCGCGAACAACGTGGTCAGGTCGGTGCTCGAGCAGGTCACCCCCGCGCTGCGCCGGGTCGAGCGGCTGCGCTTCTCCTCGCTCACCGGCCGGGGATCCGTGGAGATGCACGACGAGATCATCGCGCTGTGCGCGGCCGGGGACGCCGACGGCGCCGCGCTGGCCGCGCGGGCCAACTGGCAGACCCTCGCACCACTGCTGGACTCGGCGACCGGGGACGCGGCCGGCGGCGCGTGGGGACTTTCAAGCTGAATCGCCCCGGAAACCCAAGGAGTACGACATGTCCCTCGCGGACTTTCCCCGCTATCCCCTGCTGTTCGGGCCGAGCCCGGTGCACCCGCTCGACCGGCTCACCGCGCACCTGGGCGGAGCGCGTATCTGGGCCAAGCGGGAGGACTGCAACAGCGGTCTCGCCTTCGGCGGCAACAAGACCCGCAAGCTGGAATACCTGATCCCCGAGGCACTCGCCCAGGGCGCCGACACCCTGGTCTCCATCGGCGGCGTGCAGTCCAACCACACCCGGCAGGTCGCGGCGGTCGCGGCCAAGCTGGGGCTGAAGGCCCTGCTGGTCCAGGAGAGCTGGGTCGACTGGCCCGACTCGGTCAACGACCGGGTCGGTAACATCCTGCTCTCCCGGATCATGGGTGCCGAGGTGCGGCTGGTCGACGAGGGGTTCGACATCGGCTTCAGGGACAGCTGGGAGCAGGCTCTCGCGGAGGTGCGCCAGGCGGGTGGCGTGCCCTACGCGATCCCGGCGGGGGCCTCCGACCATCGCCTCGGCGGCCTCGGCTTCGCCAACTGGGCCTACGAGGTCCAGCAGCAGGAGCGGGAGCTCGGCGTGTTCTTCGACACGATCATCGTCTGCAGCGTCACCGGTTCCACCCACGCCGGGATGATCGCCGGGTTCGCCGGCCAGGACCGTCCCCGCCGGGTGATCGGCATCGACGCCTCCGCCAAGATCGAGGCGACCCGGGCGCAGGTGGAGAGGATCGCCCGCAACACCGCCGAGCTGATCGGTCTCGGGCGTGACCTGCGGGAGGACGAGATCACCGTGCTGGAGGGCTGGGCCGGTGACCTCTACGGCATCCCGGTCTCCTCGACGCTGGAGGCGATGCGGCTCACCGGCAGCCTGGAAGGAATGATCATCGACCCGGTGTACGAGGGCAAGTCCATGGCCGGGCTCATCGACCTGGTCGGCAGCGGTGAGATCGGCCCGGACTCCAACGTGCTCTACGCCCACCTGGGCGGGCAGCCCGCCGTCAACGCCTACAGCGCCCTCTTCCGCTGACCCCCGCGTCCCCGCCCGCATCGCCACCGCCCAGCTCAACCAGCGGGCCAAACCTTGGGGCTGGGGACGCCCACCAGCGGTCCCCGGACAGCTACGTCGCCGGTTTAGCCACTGCCTTTGAGGAACGTAGCACCGGGCGTCCTCGCAGAGATCCAAGGCATGGATCAGCTCACGCGCGAAGTCGTGCGCGCTGATGGGTCCGTTCGGCTCGCCTGTCTCCGGGTCGAAGGTGCGGAGTGTGAAGCTCTCTCGATCGACCACGGCGGTGCCGCATGCCTTCGACAAGCTCGCTGCAATCGAGGCCAAGCGGCCCACAAGCGCGACCGGTCACGATCGGTGACCGACATTCCCCAGTCGTGCTCGGAGGGCACGGCCATAGTCATGGAGTCACTCCTTTGCGCTGGTTATCAAATCGTGCCTCCGCTCAGCGGATCACACTTCCCCTGATAGCCGCGCTGGTCGGCTCCCTCGTCATACCCTTACCCGCGCTGGCGGCGTCCGGCTCAGCATCATCTTGGGGCGAGAAAGTGGCGGCCGCGGAGTCCGGAGTCAAGCTTATCGATCTCGGCTCCCTCGAGGGCAATAGTGCCTACCTTAACAGCATCAACAACAAAGGCCAGGTCGCTGGGGCGATCGGGAACGTTAATTATCCCAGTAGGCCTCCTAAAGCCGTGTTGTTTTCCGATGGATCCGTCACGGATATTCACGGGAGCCTCAGCGGCGACATCGGCGCGAGTATCGCCTGGGACGTCAACGACGACGGCGCGGTGGTTGTCACCACCGGCGACACGACGCGCTCCTTTCTCTTCAAAGACGGCAAAGCAACTCCCCTGGACGGGCGGGGACTGGCTATCAATGACCGCGGTCAAATCGCGGGCATGGGCTGGATACGCGATGCCGACGGTTCTCTATTGAAGCTCCAAGCGTTCAAGGATCAGTACTTTGAGCCTAGCTCGCTGAATAATTCCGGTTCGGTCGTCGGTTTCGCCGACATAGACCCTGGTCCGCTCATCGGTTTTTCCGCCTTCCGGACCAAGCCCGGCGAGCCCCTCAACATGAGCCGAGACCTTCTGAAGTTCGCCGGTACCGACACCCGGGCCACCGGCGTCAATGACGAGGGCCAGGTCTCCGGCTACGGGAAGGACGGTGGCGTTGACATCCCCATCATCTGGGATGGAGGCGGCAGGGCCGTGGAGCAGACGACCCCTTTCGGCGGCAGGGTGGAGGCGATCAACAACTCCGGCATTGGCGCGGGAATGATGTACGCCTCTAACGGCGGGCCACGAGCCGCTATATATGTGAACGGTCACGGAACCGACCTGACCGACCCGGTTCGAGCGGCGGGCTGGGACGTGAACCTCAGGTATGCCACCGGTATCAACGACCTCGGCCAGGTCGCCGTTGTCGGCCGGTACGACTCGTCGCTTGAGGACCACGCCTTCTTGCTCGACCTGGGACTCACTCCGCCCACCATCAAGTCGCTCAAACTTGAGACGCGGCTGTACCCCTTGAAGGAGTGGGTGCCGGTGCCGGAGAACGGGACGGTCGACGGCAACGAGGTCCGCATCACCGTCGAGACCGTCAACCGCACCGACCAGCCCGCGTCCGCGCAGCTGCAGCTGGTCGAGGACGTGTCCGCTAAGACCCTGCCCGGGGGGAGGATCGACCTGATTTTCGCCCCGAACGAGACCATCACGAGGCAGGTGGTCTGGGACACCGCAGGCTTCGCCTGGCACAAGGGCCGAGCGCGTTCGGAGCGCGCCATGACCGCGCAGCTCTTCACCGGCGGTGATCGAAGCGTCAGCAGAACCGAGCCGATCATCGTCCGGCCGAAGCCGGCGGTTCTGGTGCACGGCTTCAAGAGCGACGCCGAAGAAACATGGGGCGACTACGCGTCTATCCTGGCGTCCGCTCACCCGGGACTGAAGAAATATGCGGTCGACACACTCGAAACCGGTAATGTGTGGCTCCCTTTCAAGGGGACCCTGAACCTCCTTGATAACGCCAAGGAAGTCGCAGATTACGTCGAGGAGGTGCGCGAAAAGGAGGGCGCGAACCATGTCGACCTCATCGGCCATGGCATGGGCGGCCTGATCGCCCGGGGATACATCTTTACCCTGATGCCGAAGTCGTGGGACGGCAAGCCGGCGGTGAATCGCATGCTCCAGATGGGCACACCGAACAGGGGAACTCCCTGTGCGGACATGATCATCGCCGGTTTGGGCAAAGTGAACGCCCCTATGTCCTACTGGCCGGCCCTGCTCGAAACGAGCGAGCATTACGCCAAAACAGTCCTCAACAAGTACGTCACCGACCTGAAGGGTGTGACGGCTTCCAATCTCGTGGGCGTGGGCAACGGCGTATACTGCACCGGGTTTGATGAAGACGGTGACGTCACCTTACCGACCGAAGACGGTGACTCATACGTTCCGGAATCGAGCGCGAAGTTCACATATACCGATATCCCCTACACCCTGACTAGTCACTCGAAGATGCCGGCGAACTCCCTCTCCTACATTCAGACACGGCTTGCGTCGGTGCTGGCTAGCACCAGCAATCCGGGTGGTGTGGAGTTCGGGCCGAATATGCGGCCGGACGCGAAGTCGGCTGAGGACGTCGCCGGGGAGCGTGATGAGGGCACCGCACTCGCGACCGCAGCCGAAGGCGATGGCGATGCCGTCGTCAACGCTGCCTCGACGTTCGCGACGCCTACGGTGACGGTGGCGCCGGGTGAGACGGTGAGCGTGCCGCTGGATGTTCCCTCGGGCACGGGGTTCGGTGTCACCGGGGTGTTGCCGGCGACGGTGGGGATGCTGTTGCGTGATCCCTCAGGCAAGCCGGCCGCGTCGTACGCCGGTGGTGGTGACGCCGCCAAGCAGCCCATCCAGGGGTTGAGGGTCGCCAAGCCGCAGGCCGGGGCCTGGAAGCTGGAGCTCACCAACACGGGCACCGAGCCGGTCACGGCCGGTGTGGTGGCCTGGGTCGCGGGTAACCCGGTGAAGGTGGCGGTCAAGGTCCGGCAGCCGTCAGAGGATGGCCGGGTGAAGGTGTCGGCCACCGTGACCGATGACGGGCGGCCGGTGACCGGGGCACCGGTGAAGGCCGTCCTGCTCGCGGAGGACGCCACCCGTGTTGAGCTGACGTTGAGCGATGACGGGGCCGGCGGGGACGGTTCGGCCGATGACGGCGTGTACGGCGGCACGTCTGAGCCGTTGGCTGACGGCGTGTATGCGGTCACTGTGAAGGCCGACACGGCCAAGGGCGTGCGGGACGCGCTTGATGTCATCGAGGTCAAGCAGCCGGACACCCGGGAGTTCGCGTTGACGTTATCGGCCGGGCCGGGTGGTTCGGTGGCGGCGTCGCCGGCGCAGGAGGTCTATCGGCCCGGTACCACGGTGACGGTGACCGCGACCCCCGAGGCCGGGCGTGTTCCGATCGGGTGGGTGGTCGATGGTCAGGAGCGGGGCGCGGGTGCGCTGACGCTGGTCATGAACGAGGCGCACACGGTGGAGGCACGGTTCGGCACCTACAAGGTGACCGAGATCGGCACGCTGCCCGGCGGGGACGCCTCGAGGACCTACGTGGAGACGCTGAACGACCGCGGTCAGGTCGCGGCCACGGTGACCAAGGACGGCAAGGCGCACGCGGTGCGCTGGCAGGACGGGCAGGTGACCGAGCTGGGGGGTCCGGCCTGCACCGACGGCTCCAGCAGTACCGACAGGTGCGGGGCCGGCGCCTTGGGCATCAACCAGGCTGGGGATGTGTCCGGCTGGGCGGTGGCGTCGGTGAACG
This sequence comes from Streptosporangium amethystogenes subsp. fukuiense, assembly GCF_042665875.1. Lineage (NCBI taxonomy): Bacteria > Bacillati > Actinomycetota > Actinomycetes > Streptosporangiales > Streptosporangiaceae > Streptosporangium > Streptosporangium amethystogenes. The sequence goes on from NZ_JBHTEE010000001.1 coordinate 1,369,625, forward strand.
GCCGCAACTCCCGGCACGCCGTTATCTGGCGCAACGACGGGTCGGTGACCGATCTGCAGCCGGGCAACAGTGCGACGAACACGGTGAGCGCCGCCATCGCGGTGAACGACAACGGCCAGGTGTTCGGTGATGCGGGTGTGCGCAGGTACGTGATATGGGACCGGGGGGCCGCGGTTGCGTTGCCTTCCGAGTACGCTGAGGGCCTCGGCTACGACGACGACCCGTACTCCAACCACCTCCCGCGTATCAACGGCCGCGGTGCGGTCACGGGCGGCTACGCGATTGGCCGGGACGCCGCTGGTCTCCCCCAGGACTCGGGTCCTGCGGTCTACACCGATGGTGTGCTGACCAAACTCGCGGGCACGGTGGAGGGGTGTGCGGCGACGGCCGGCCAAACCTCCGACATCAACAACGCCGGTCTGGTAGTCGGCACCCTGCGGTGCGGCCGCGACGAGGGCAAAACGATCAAGCGCGCCCATGTGTGGAAGGACGGCAAGCCGACCGATCTGGGTGTGGGTGAGGCGACCGCGGTCAACGACAACGGTGTGATCGTCGGTTTCGAGCAGGAGCCTTATCTCGGCTGGCATAAGCAGCCGATGATGTGGGTGGACGGCACGAAGTACCCGCTGGCGGGTGTGCTGTCTCGGCCGTTGTGCCCGCAGGACGCCCTGAAGACGATCCAGCCGTGCATGGGCGTGAGGAAGGTACAGGACATCAACTCCTCAGGCCAGATCCTGGTGCAGGGCTACGTGCGCGACCGCTCGCCGGACAGCGAAGGCTTCCCCGAGCGGGACCGGTCGTTCCTGCTGACCCCGACCACGGCGCAGGCTGATCTGGAGGTCAGCGCCGCGGTGTCGGCCACCGAGCCGGGCCCGGGGGCGAAGGTGACCTGGACGGCCACGGTGACCAACACCGGTGAGGACACCGCCACCGATGTTCGGCTGGATGTGTTCACCCCCCCGGGCGTCACCGGCGCGGCCTGTGACACCTGGCGGGGCAAGTGCGCGCCGATCAAGGGCGGGTTCCGCAACACGGTCAAGGTCTTGGAGAAGGGCTGGAGCGCCACCGTCGAGGTGAGTGCGACCATTCCGGCCGGCACCGCCGACGGCACCGAGTTCAAGACCCACGCGATGGCGGACAGCCTGGCCGTGTCCGACCCCAAGATCGAAAACAATGGGGCGGAGGTCACCTCCACGGTTCGTCCGTTGTTGAACACTGCCGGGGTCAACTGGGCCGATGCGGTGCAGATCGGCCAGGTCAGCCAACCGTACGCGGTGACGTTGACCAACCGGCTCAACGATCCGATCCCGTTGAGGGTGATCGCGGCCGGCGGGCCGTTCACCCAAACCAACGACTGTCCGGTGGAGCTGGCGGTGGGTAAGGCGTGCACGGTGCAGGTCAGGTTCGCTCCCACCGTGGAAGGCCCGGCCGGCGGTGCGCTGACCTTCACCACCGCCGAGGGCGCCGAGCCGGCGTTCACCGTGTCGTTGACGGGTCAGGGCGCCAAAGCCGGCGGCACACCGGTCGTGCAGGTGCCGGCCGCGCCGGTGCGGGGCACGGTGGGCAAGCCGTTCACCCTGAAGATCCCCTTCACCGACGGCGACGCCGGTGACACCCACACCGCGAAAGTGGCCTGGGGAGACGGGCCCCCGGTGGAGGCCGAGGTGACCCAGCGGCCCGGTGGCGGCACCATCGAGGTGACCCGCACCTTCACCACACCGCGCACCGGCACCGCGCTGGTGATGGTCACCGACAGCGGCGGCGCCCTCGGGACGGCCGCCGTGCCGTACCTCATCGAGGAGGCGGCGGCGAACACCGCCCCGGTGCTGGACGCCGGAGGCGACGTCGAGCTGACCGCAGGGGAGAGGCTGCGGCGCGTCGTGACCTTCACCGACCCCGATTCCACCTCCTGGAGCGCGAGGGTGGACTACGGCGACGGGGCCGGCCCCCGGCCGGTGACGCCCGACGGGGCCAGGCAGATCACGCTGGAGCACCAGTGGGCCACTGCGGGGACGTATCCGGTCACGGTGACGGTGAAGGACGACGGTGGTCTGGAGGCCACCGCCACCTTCCAGGCCACCGTGGTATCCGCCGACACCCCCAACCAGGCCCCGGTCGTGACGTTGGAGACGCATTTCGACACCGTCGAGGCGGGCAGCGGCTGGGTGGGGATGGGCTCGTTCGTCGATCCCGATTCCAGCTCCTGGACCTACAGCGCCGACTACGGGGACGGGGCCGGGCCGCGGCCGCTGCCTTTGACCGCGGGGCAGTTGAAGCTCCAGCACGTGTATGCCTCGGCCGGTGACCACACGGTCGTGCTCGCGGTCACCGACGACAAGGGCGCCACGGGCACCGCCCGGCTCACCGTCCATGTCACCAACGCCGCACCCGAGGTGACGGTCAAGGCGCCGGCCGCCGGCAAGATCGTGGCCGTGGGCACCCCGGTGTCGCTGAACGCCTCCTTCACCGATCCGGGCACCGCCGACACCCACACTGCCACCTGGACAGTCGGCACACAGCAGGTGGCCGCGGCGGTGGCCGAAGACGGTGGTAAGGGCACGGTCACCGGCTCGCACACCTTCACAAAGGCCGGCCGTTACCCGATCGCGGTGACGGTGACCGACGACTACGGCGGCGCGGCCAGCGCAGACACCGTCGACGGGGCCACGATGTATGTGCTGGTCTACGACCCGGTCAGCTCGCTGGTGGGCGCCGGTCAGATGACCTCGCCCGCCGGCGCCTGCCGGCTGAGCACCGCCTGCGCCAAGGAGGGCACGGCGACCTTCGCGGTCACCGCCCGCTACCCGCGCAAGGCCACCACGCCCAGTGGGGCGCTGAACTATCAGGCCCCCGACTTCAAGCTGCGTGACACCTCCTACACGGTGCTCGCCGCGGCGGACGGCACCACGATCCTGCGCGGAAAGGCACGGGTCAACGACAGCACCGATGTCAGCTTCGAGATCACGGCTGTCGACTCCGGCAAGCCCCTCGACCGCACCGACCAGCTGCGGGTGAGGGCATGGGACAAGAACGGGAAGCTGGTGTATGACAACCAGCCGACCGGCTCGACCTCACCGGTGACCGGCGTCATCCGCGTCAGCGGCTGAACCTGACAGTTCCGCGGGCCTCAGACCACCTGAGGCCCGCGGACATCCGGCTCAAACCCCCAATCACACTCAAATCGCTTGAGCAAGCATGAAAGCGCTCCATCCGCCTGGCCCTCACTGTCACCCTTCCGTGTCAACGACTCGTTGACACGGTGAGCCTCCCGGGAGGGATCACAGCACGCCGTCTCCATATCAACGGGGTGTTGACATCTGCCTTCGGTTCACTGCTTCGCGACGCCCGACGCGACGATGGTCAGGATCGGCCAAGGAATGGAGCTGGGCCACCGGCGCGGACGCGCCTCGGTCGACGCGCTCGGTGACGACGGGTACGGGCAGTTGATCAGGCAGGGGGTCGACCGTCTCGCCGATCGCCTGCCGACCCCTGAGGATCCGGACTCCGGGGACGGAGCCCGCCGCCGGATCAGGTCATGTGCGGCGGGCGGGCTGCCGGGCAGGTGAATCGCCTCCCCGTCCCGGTGCGGCAGGCGAGCGTCGCGTCGATGCTCGCCGGGTCAAGAGGTCAGCAGCGCCGCGTAACGGTCGAGGTCGACGTTTCCCCCGCTGATGATCACACCGACCCGCTGCCCGCGCAGCTGGGGGGCGAGATTGCGGACGGCGGCGAAACCGAGGCATCCGGTGGGCTCGACCACCGTTTTCATGATGGACCCGAAGATCCTCATGCTCTCGACGAGCTCGGCGTCGGTGGCGGTGAGGATGTCGTTGACATCGCGGCGGATGATGTCGAACGGGTAGGTGCCCAGGTGCTGGGTCTGCGCGCCGTCGGCGATGGTCTTCGGGGTGTCGATGTGCACGATGGTTCCCTGGCGCAGTGATCGCCGGCCGTCGTCGCCCGCCTCGGGTTCGACGCCGTACAGCGCGCAGTCCGGTGACAGCGCCCGGGTCGACAGCGCCGTGCCGGACAGCAATCCGCCGCCGCCCAGCGGTACGAAGAGCGCGTCGAGCTCGCCGACCTCGTCGAACAGTTCCTCGGCCGCGGTGCCCTGACCGGCGATCACGTGGGGGTGGTCGTACGGGGGGATCAGCGTGAGGCCGCGGTCGGCGGCCAGCGCCCGGCCGATCTCCTCCCGGTCCTCGGTGTAGCGGTCGTAGCGGACGACCTGCCCGCCGTAACCCTCGGTGGCGGTCACCTTCGCGGCCGGCGCGTCGTGCGGCATGATGATCGTGGCCGGGATGTCCAGCAGCCGGGCGGCCAGGGCGATCGCCTGGGCGTGGTTGCCGGAGGAGTAGGTGATCACGCCGGAGCGGCGCTGCCCGGGGGTGAAGCGGGACAGGGCGTTGAACGCGCCGCGGAACTTGAACGCGCCCACACGCTGGAAGTTCTCGCACTTGAACACCACATCGGCACCGACGCGTTCGTTGATCAGCCGCGAGCGCAGCACCGGGGTGCGGTGGGCCTGTGACGCGATGCGGGCGGCGGCGCTCCGGACGTCGTCGTAGGTCGGCGACTGGGACATCGGCTGGCTCTTCTCTGTTGGACACGGCCGGGGCCACGATCTCGGCGGCCCGGGGCCTGGGTGATCCGTACTCCTCCTGCGAGGGCAGGATCCTACCCAGAGCGCGGAAAGCGCCGCTGCCGCCTGCCGTGGTGACCGGCTTGCTCTGTCGAACGTGTTTACCGAACCACCCGTTCACCACTCAAGCACGTTCTAATATTTCTTGGCACGCTCCGGGGCGCCTCCACATGGTGAGCACCGAACCGCTGCGCGATGTCGCCTCCACCATCCCGGCGAGGGACCAGACCAGAGGAGAACCGTATGATCGATGTCACCCGGCAGATCAGCGCCGTACGGCGGCAGGTCGGCAGCCGCGTGCTCGAGGCGGGTGAGGCGCGTGTCGTGACCATCAGCCAGACATACGACACCGAGATCGAAGACCTCTGGGACGCCTGCACCAACCCCGAGCGCATCCCCCGATGGTTCCTGCCCATCTCCGGTGACCTGCGGCTCCATGGCCGCTACCAGCTTCAAGGCAACGCCGGCGGCAGGATCGAGCGTTGCGACCCGCCCAAGGGCTACGCCGCCACCTGGGAGTACGGCGGGGACATCAGCTGGATCGAAGTCCGGCTGACGGCCGAGCCCGGGGGCGGGGCGCGTTTCGAACTCGAGCACATCGCTCATGTCGACGACAGGTGGGAGGAGTTCGGGCCCGGCGCGCTCGGCGTCGGCTGGGACCTGGGGCTCGTGGGCCTGGCCATCCATCTGTCGTCGGCACAGGCCGTGGACCCGCAGGAGGCCGAGGCATGGGTGGCGTCCGACCAGGGCAGGCGGTTCATGGAACTCAGCAGCCTGGGGTGGTACGAGGCGGACGTCGCGGCGGGTGCTGACCAGGCCCGGGCGAAGGCGGCGGCGGATCAGGTCATGGCCGCCTACACCGCCCCGGCCGCTGAGGCGTCGAGCGAGCTCTGACGCACCGGTCGGCCGGGGGAGCCGGTGAACGGACGGCGAAAGCGGTCGAGGTGGTCGTGGATCGGTGCGCGCGGCGCGCCGTCCGGGCTAGCATCGGGTCGTCCGGCCTGAACGGGGACGGTGCCGGCCCGCTCCCTCGGCGGGCTCCGGCAGGCGGCCGGTGCCGGGAACGCACACGGATCGGGTTCTGGATCCGGCCGCGAGGTGCCCGGGCCGTCGGGTGGTGGGTGACAGAGCGATGAGGAGGAGAGCGGTGATCCGGCGCGACAGGCGGGCCGGATCCCTGGGCCGGAGGGATCCGGCAAGATCATGTAGAGCGTCGCGATTCTCTGTGCAGGTGGTGTTGTGGTGGCAGTCGGTACGATCCTCCGTTTCGACGAGGTGCGCGGATACGGTTTCATCGCCGCTGTCGGAGGAGGCGAGGATGTGTTCTTCCACGCCAACGACTTCGGTGAGAACCGGCATGTGGTTCAGCCGGGCCTTCGGGTGGAGTACGAGGTCATGGAGAGTGAGCGCGGCCTGAAGGTGTCGACGGTCAGCCTGGTGGACCCGCCGTCGGCGCGCCGGCCGGTCGCGGTGACGGCGCCGTCGGTGACGTCCTCCTCGGTCGCCTCCCCGCAGTTCGGCGACGACGACGGCGTGTGCGACGTGCTGTCGGCGAAGTCCTTCAGTGGCGCGGTCACCGAATTGCTCATCGAGAACGCGCCCACGCTGACGGGTGCGCAGATCGGGCAGGTCCGGCGGCATTTTCTGGCGTTCGCCCGATCCCACGGCTGGGTCGACGACTGACACCTCTGTCGTGGGGCCCGCGCGTCCTCCCGGATGCGCGGGCCGCGGCCGCTTCGGTCGCCGAACGAGAACCGGCCGACGCGCCGGTGAGGGTGATGTGGGCCGTCCTTCTCGCGCCGCGGGCCGAGCGGTGCGGCGGAGATCGCCGGGGCACCGGTCCCGACGGGCGTCAGAAGGGCCGAGGGGTCTCCGTGGAGGGCTGTACGACCACCAGGGACCTGTCCACCGGGATGGAGGCGACCAGGAGCCGGGTCGCCTCGGCGTGCCTGGACAGGATGACCACCTTGTTGCTCTTCACATCGACATAGCGGACGCTTCCGCCGGTCGGGTGGTTCGGCAGGGACTCGTCGAGCTTCTGCTTGATCGCCCTGAGCTTCGCGAGCGACGCGGCGACGACCTTGGGCTGGGCGCCCGCCGCGACGATGCGGGGGACGTCGGCCGCGCGGGTGGTGGCCACCACCAGGGTCTCGGAGAGGGTTCCCATCAGCCAGGATCCGCCGAAGCAGCCGCCGAGCATGTCACGGAGCCTCGCCTCGACCACCGTCAACCGGGCCTCGTTGCGCAGCCGGGTCTCGGCCTGTGCCCTGGTGAGGCCGAAGTCGCGTTGGAGCGCTTCGATCACGCCCGGCGGTAGCTGTTTGATGGGATCGGGCGGTGGCTTCCGTTTCCCGGTGGACGAGGCGGCAAAGGCGCTCGCCTCCCGAACCGGGACGGCTGCCGGGACGACCGACGAGGTAAGCACGGTGAGCGTCAGGACGCACCCTGCGGTGACGATGTGCCTACGGGACATGAGCCTCTCCTCGACTCCGGCTTCTCCGGACCTGAGGGGACCCCGCATCTGCGACTGGTGACGCGACACGGGTGATACAACTCTAATTCAGCCGTCGCCGGTCACGGCCACGGGGACCGGACGCCACGCGGATGGCGATTTCGAGCCGGGCCACCGGGCCGTTCCCGGATCTCCCGCGTGGGGGCCGGTGCCGCCACGCCACGCCTGAGCAGCGCGGATGCCCGCCTGGGGAGTCCGTTTCGCGCACACTGTGACTGATCCGTTGGAACAGGCCGGGCCCGCCGGCCTCTCGCTGATCGGTGTGGAGTGGTTCGATGAGCTTGTCCAGGCGTGAGATGGTCGCAGGGCTGGGTGTGCTGGCCGTTCCCCTCGCCCCGCGGCCGACGGCCTCGCCCTCACCGGAGTCCCGGTCGACGGCCGCGCTGCCGGTCGTTCCCGCCGGTGCCGATCCCGGGCGGCTCGCCCGGGACGAGGGCTTCTGGAGCACCGTGGCGCGGCAGTATCGGGTCAGCCGGGACTTCGTCAACCTGGAGAACGGCTACTACGGGATCATGCCCGAGCCGGTGCGCCGTGCCTACCAGCGCAACACCGACCACCTCAACGAGGTGAGCTCCTACCTGCTGCGCAACACCTACAAAGGGCAGGCGGACCAGGTCAGGAAACGCATCGCGACCATGCTCGGGGTCTCCATGGAGGAGATCGCCCTCACCCGTGGCGGTACCGAGGCCCTGCAACTGCTGATCGCCGGCTATCTGCGGCTGCGCCCCGGCGATTCGGTGATGTACGCCGACCTGGACTACCACAGCATGCAGTACTCCATGAACTGGCTGCGCGACCGGCGTGGCGTCCAGGTGGAGCGGCTGGTCATTCCCGAGCCGGCGACCCGCCAGGCGGTGCTCGACGCCTACGCCCAGGCGTTCCGGGAGCACCCTCGGGTCAGGCTGCTGCTGCTCAGCCACATGAACAATCGCACCGGGCTGGTGGTGCCCGTGCGCGAGATCGTCGCGATGGCCCGCGAGCGGGGCATCGACGTGATCGTCGACGCCGCCCACTCCTGGGGGCACCTGGATTTCACCATGGGCGACCTGGAGGCGGATTTCGCCGGATTCTCCCTGCACAAGTGGATGGGCATGCCGCTGGGGGCGGGCTTCCTCTACATCCGCAAGGATCGCCTGGCCGACATCGACGTCGCCTTCGATGATGTGACCTTCCCCCGCGACGACATCCGTTCGCGAGTGCACACCGGCACTCTGAACGTCGCCCCCGTCCTGACCGCCGACGTCGCACTGGACTTCCACGACGCCCTGGGCGCCGCCGCCAAGCAGGCGCGGCTGCGCTTCCTGCGCGACCGCTGGGTGAGCCAGGTGCTCGACATCGACAACCTGGAGATCCTCACTCCCGAGGAGCCCGCCATGTACGGCACGATCACCGCGTTCCGGATCACCGGACGTACCTCGGAAGCCGAGAACGTCGCGATCGCCGCCGACCTGATGAAGCGACACCGGATCTTCACCGTCAACCGCGGCGGCCCGGCCAGGGGCGACTGCGTGCGGGTGACACCGGCGCTCTTCACCGGCTGTGACGACGTCGACCTGCTGGCCGCGGCGGTGCGCGACATCGCGGGGCGGATGCGTGTCTGAAGGTCCTCGTGCTCCGGTACGTCGGCGAAGTCCTGCGGGCCGCTCCTTGAGTATGCCGACGGGTGTCCGGATCGGGCAGGTCGGACGGCGTTTCCTGACGTTCGCCCGATGACGCGTGCCGCGGCGGGACGATCCCGGGTGATGGGGCCCGCGCGTCCGCCGGGACACGCGGACCCCCGGGTTCAGTTGCCGAACGAGAACCAGTTGAGGTTGACGAAGTCGGCGGGTTGCCCGCTGGTGAAGGTGATGTAGACCGTGTGGGTTCCGGTCACCGAGGCGATGTTGGCCGGGATCGTACGCCAGCTCTGCCAGCCGCCCGTGTTGCCGACGGCGAAGTCGCCGATCGGAGCCGCGGTCAGGCTGTCGAGGCGCACCTGGACCAGCCCGCTGACCCCGCCGGCCGCCCCGGACGCGACGCGGGCCTTGAACTGGGTGGCCGCCGCGCCGCCGAAGTTGACTCCGTCGAAGCGCAGCCAGTCGCCGTTGCCGATCTGTGCGACGTTCTGCCCGCCACCGGTGTCCGTGGTGGTCTCCAGCGACGTGCCCGCCTGCGCCTGGTAGCGCTCGGCCTGGATGGTCGAGCGGGCGTCCACCCCGCCCGGAGGGGGAGTGATCGTCGGGGTGGGAGTGGAACCGGAGCCGCTCTGCCAGACGGCCACGTAGTCAACGAGCATCGGACGGCCGGAGACCGTCGCCGCGGTCGGGGTCTGCCCGGCCAGCGCGTTGGGGAACGCCCCGCCCATGGCCACGTTGAGCAGGATGAAGTAGCCCTGGTGGCCGGTCATGTTGCTCCAGGTCCCGGCGTCGAACTGGGACTGGCTGACACTGTGGAACTGCTGTCCGTCGACGTACCAGCGCAACTGGTTCGGGGTGATGCTGCGGTCCCACTCGAAGCGGTAGGTGTGGAACGCCGACTGGCAGGAGGAACCGGGGCACGTCCGGCTGGCGCCGATGCCGGTGGTCTCGTTGCAGGGCCCGCCGGGGTTCACCCCGCAGTGGAGCACGCCCCAGACGGAGTTGATGCCGTTGACGTTCTCCATGATGTCGAACTCGCCGATGCCGGGCCAGTTCCAGTAGCTGCCGCGATACGGCGCGCCCAGTGCCCAGAAGGCGGGCCAGTAGCCCAGTGCGGCGTCACCGGTGACGTTGGGCATCTGGATACGGCCCTCGATGCGCAGGATGCGGCCGTCGGCGGGCTTGAAGTCCGAGCGGCGGGTCTCGATGCGGGCGGACGTCCACTCGCTGCCGCTCTTTATCGGGGTGATGCGCAGGTTCCCGCCACCGTCGAGGCTCAGGTTGGCGGAGGAGTCGGTGTAGCGCTGGATCTCACCGGTGCCCCAGTTGGCGGGACCGCCCGGGTAGGCGTGGCCGGTGTCGACGATCCAGTTGGCGGAGGAGGGAAGCGACCCGGCGCCGCCGGTGAAGTCGTCGCTCCAGACCAGGGACCAGCCGGAGGGGGTTGCCGGGACGGAGGCGTGGGCGGTGATGGCGATCATCATCGGCACCAGCGCGGCGACGATGACCGAGATCCATCCGAGAGAGCGCTTTCTTTCTGAGGGGTGGCTCATTCGGAACCTCTCACAAGGCGAATAAAGCGGACGGTCGACCATCGCTGCAGCATAAAGACCGATTAATACCACTGTTACGCGAAGGTTAAGCCAGGGTCAACACCCGAGTCGGAAAAAGCAAGAGAGCGCTCTCAGTGCTCGTTCGCGCCGGGTTCGGCCATCGCTTCGCGTTCCGGACGTGCTACCCGCGCCGCCGGCTGACGTGCGGCGTTCTGTCGGGGCCCGGGTGGCCGCTCGCCTTCTGTTCGGGCCGTCGGCCGGCGGAAAGTCTGACAATGCCTTCGGAAATCCACTGACTCGAATATTTACCGTTAGGAAAGTTTCTTTTATATTCGAGTCACCCCCCCCAGCCAAGGAGCAGTACATGCGCAGAACGGTCACCTTCCTCGCGACGGCGATCATCGCCATCGCCGCCACCGTGTTCGTCGCCTCACCGGCCAGCGCGCACGGCTACATCTCGTCGCCGCCGAGCCGTCAGGCCATGTGCGCCCAGGGCCGCGTCTCCAACTGCGGTGACATCATCTACGAACCGCAGAGCGTGGAGGGCCCCAAGGGCCTGCGAAACTGCCACGGAAACGTCGGTCGGTTCTCCCAGCTCAGCGACGAGAGCAAGGGCTGGCCGGCCACGAGTGTCGGCAACTCGGTCACCTTCAACTGGGTGCTGACCGCCCGCCACGCCACCAGCACCTGGGAGTACTACATCGGCAACACCCGGATCGCGGTCTTCAACGACGGCGGCAGGCAGCCCGGCGCCACGGTCTCGCACAACGTGAGCCTGGGCGGCAGGACCGGCCGTCTGAAGGTTCTCGCGGTCTGGAACATCGCCGACACCGCCAACGCCTTCTACTCCTGCGTCGACCTGCAGCGCTGACCCGTCCGGCCCGCTCCCGCTCCCTCCGCGCCCCGGTGGGGCGGGAGCGGTTCCCGTCATCCTGATCGCAGCTCGGGTTTCCCGCAGTGAGCGAGCGACCCGGCGTCCTCCGGCGCCCTGCCCTGCCGGGCGGCGCGCAGGGCGTCGGCGAACCGGGCGAGGTCCAGTTCCCCGGCGGGCAGGTCGCCGTTGACCACCGCGCGGGCGCACCCGCGGAACACCTCGCTGAAAGCGGAGTAGTAGGAGTACTGCGGGCGTGACTCGGCCTTGCACAGGGCCTGGTGGATCTTCCCGGCCAGCTCCTGGAGCATGGAAGCGGTGATCTCAGGGTCCTCGCCGGGAGGGCCGGCGGCGATGGCCGCCCCCGTCGAGGGATTCGCTCCCGCCCCCGGCGTGCAGTCCGTTCTCCCGGAGAAGCCCGTTTCCGTCCCGGGGGAGACCGAGAGTTGGTCACAGCTGCGCGGGGCGCGCCGGTACTCCTCGTAGACGGATTCGAGCACGGGCGGATAGCCGCTGCAGGCGAACAGCCGGGCCTGTGCCTGGTGGCCGGTCAGGAAGTCGATGAGCATCCGTGCCTGGTCCGGATTCTTCGAACGCGCGGAGATCGCCAGATTGAAACCACCGAGGATGCCGGTACTGGGCAGCGCGGCCAGGCCGAAGCGCAGGCGCCGCTGGTCGTCGTACATCGAACTGTCCGTGGCCAGGCGGTGGAACGCGAACGGCCAGTTGCGCATGTAGCCCGCGCCCTCGTCGCGGAACGCGTGCAGGCTGTTCTCCTCTGCGGAGTGCTTCGGGCCTCGCACCAGGAGTCCGTCCTTGAAGGCGTCGAAGGTGTCCTGCTTGGAGAACTCCTCCGCACCACGTGCCAGGGTGCCCTCCCCCAGCAGCGCCTGCCAGTGGGCGAGCGCCTCGCGTACCCGCTCGCCGTTGGCCTCCTCGTCCACCACGATCCGGTCACCGTCGGTGACCCTCCCGCCCTCGGAGAGGATCGCCTCCATCAGGTTGACCGTGCCGCCCTCGTAGTCGCCGAGTTGCACGGCGTACCCGCCGCTCCCGGCGGCGTACTTCCAGAGCTGTTCCATCGTGGTGGGCACCGGCAGGCCTCGGCGGTGGAACAGCAGGGGCACGTCGGTGACGAAGGGCACCGCGTACTGGACCCCGTCCACCTGGCCGGTCTCCAGGACGGTGTCCACGAACAGGTTCGCCTTCTGGGGGTCGAGTGGGTACGGCAGGATGTAGCCACTTCGGGCGAATTCGGTGATCCAGGCGACGTCCACCGAGAGCACGTCGTAGGCGCAGCTCCCGAACTGGGATCGGCCGGCCATCTCGACCCGCTGCTCGTCGGTGGGGTCGGCCACCTCGACCAGCATGACCTGGGTGGTGTGTGTACGGTTCCACTCCTCGATCAGGTCGCGGCGGAAGCTGCCCGCGGTGATGTCGGAACCGGTCGCCACGGTGAGCCGGTCCGACCTCCCGCAGTCGCTGGATTCCCCGACGGGGAACGAGGGGACCTTGGTGGTGAGGGAGATGAGCAGCGAGGCCAGCACCATTCCCGCCAGCACTCCGGCGCCACCCCAGCGGCGCTGGGCGGGGGTCAATCCGCTGACCAGGGCGACAGGGCGGCGCATCAGGCTCATCGAAGATCCCTTCCCCGCAGGCTGGAGATCAGATGTCTCAGTGCCTGCCGTATGTCGGCTCCTGCCTCCACGCACTCGCGGTACTTCCCCTGGCGCGGGGGAGAGCGGTCGCAGCCGTTGTCACCGAGAGCCAGGACGTAGAGGGCGCTGACGTTGGACGCGCGGGCGAGGGTCGCGCCGATGCTCCTCCCCGATGGCTCGTCGTTGAAGACACCCCCGTCGGTCACGACGACGAGGGCACGTCCCGGGGCTCTGGCACGCCCGTTCAGGTTCATGATCATGTCCGATATGGGGGCGTCGGAGCCGTCAGGTGTCGCGCCGGTGACCATCCTGGTCAGACTGTCGAACTCCGCGCGGCCCACCGCCTGATGAAGCTGCCTGAACCGGGTCCTGTCTTTGACAGTGGAGAAGGAGCTCAGCGTGAAATCATCCCGTGGGGTGATCAGCGGCTTGATGTCGGGAAAGGTCTCACGCAGTCGTATGAGCAGGGACCGGGGCGGTTCGGCCATCGAACCGGACACGTCAAGGGCGATCTCGGCGTCGACGCGGGGCAGCCGGCCGAAGAATTGGCCCTGGGCCTTTTCCAGTTCCTGGAAAGTGCGCACGGGCTGCCTTTTCCCGGGGCCCGCGCCGAAGAGCGGGTTGGCGACCAGCCAGGCGCGGAACAGGTCGAGCGCGGCCGTGCGCTCCTTGTTCCGCTCGTTCGGCCAGTCGATCCTGACGAACGGGTAGTCCAGCCCGGAAAGTCCGGGGGAGAGGAACTCCTTGAGCTTGGTCATCCCACTCGGCGCCCCCTCCGGGCAGCGGGGGTCGTCGAACCGCCCGTTGTTGTACTCCCTCAGGCTGTGCAGCGGGATCACCAGGGCGGGACTCTGGTCGAGCTCCGCGTCGGCCCCGCGGGTCGCGATCCTGACCCGGCAGAGCAGCGAGCTGACACTCTCGGCGACGAGGCCGAGCTGCTCCGCCCCCAGGACGTTTCCCAGGGGCATCAGGTCGGAGACCGCGACGAGCCCGGCGGTGGAGAGTTCGGGCTGTGGGTAGTTCACCGGCATGGCGAACTTCGAGCGGATCACCTCCCAGAGGTCGGGGAGACTGTGGCTGTCGGGCGGCCCCGGAGGGAGCTCTTTCCTCACCCTTTCGGCTCGCCCGCTGATCATGCCGACCACCAGCCGGTCGGACGCGACCGATGAGCCGATGTCGAGGGTGGCGCCGCCCGGCCCCACATAGTTGGTGACGAGTTCGGCCTCGCCGGTGCTGGTGGCGATCCAGGCGTCGGGCCGGGGACCGTACAGCCGGCGAAACGGCTCGTCGCCCTCCTGCCGAGCGTCGTCGCGGTACCAGTTGTCGCCGAAGGCGTAGGTCAACTCGCCGATCGAGGGCGCCACTCCCACCGAGATCGCGTACGGGGCGCAGCCGTTCAGCAGTTGCTCCCGGGTGAAGTGAGCGATGCTCTCTTGCAGGACGGTCATGTTCTCCGGCGCGGTGACGACGCGCAACTCCAGCGGCCGGTCGCAGTCGGGAGGCCAGATCCGGTGGCTCAGCCACGTTCCGCCCTGGACGACCCCCCAGGGGATCGTGACGATCGAGACACCAAGGAGGACACTGATGTAGCCGGCCGACAGCTTGGACATGAATCGTCTCAGCCGCAGGAGCCTCTTCCCCGGCGCGGCGGATGCGGGCCTCCTCGCCGCGCGGCGACGCCTGGCCGGTTCGAGCCGCCGCCGCAGGAAACGGGCGAACCTGCCCAGCGTCAGCAGGACGGCCACGGCCAGGCCGATCACCGCGCAGACGAGCAGGGCCAGGCCGGCGCCGAGTGCCCGCACGCCGTCCGTCAGCACCGTGACCAGGCCGGCGATGCCGCTGGCGACCAGGGCGGTCGCGGCGGTCTCCTTAAGTTTCGTCGAGAGGCCGCCGGGCGGGTCGGCATCCGGTTCCCGCGAGCCGTCGGTGGACGGGGAAGGGGAGGAACCGGACATGGACATCACTGCCTGTTCGACGATGTGAATGACGGGCTTTCAAACAGCTGTGCCGCAAATAGGTACCGGTAAGTGAAGGAACGTTGCGGAGTGCGGTCTAGAGAGGCGACGTCTCGAGGATGTTGCTGTGGGGTGAGTTGAGGGGGTTTGTCGGTCCGAGCCGATCCGGAGAGGTCCGGATCGGCTAAGATCCTAAACCGCTCGGCCGTCGAGTGCGACGGACGCCTTGATTTCGCCCCCTTTTTTATCGACACTAAACATCGATTCGGGCAGGTAGCTTTCTGTGCTCCCCGTGGTCTTATTCGGCGCCGGGAGGAACGGGCGTGGCGAACCGTTGTTCGTGACCTGGAGTCCCTGGTTGCCGGCGATCGCGGCGGGGTAGATGATCATTCCAGGCCCGGTGGACTCGCTGGGTGATCCCAGAAGGGTGACTCGGAGTGGTCATGTCATCGCGAAAAAGATCGTCATTGAATATGAATCGGAATGGCTTGCGTAGACTTTGTGGGCATAGCGTCCCAAAGCGTGCAACCCGACTTTCTGGGTACGCTTTAATTGCCCGAACCTCGGTGATTCAACGCCACGGCAATGGGGAACGGATATCGTGCGTCCAGGGGTCCCGGCGCCCGTCGGGGCAGGGGTCGGCACTGTCGAGGTGATCGTTGGCTCGTCGCACAAAAAAATTCGCCGATATGGCCACGGCGCTTCTGGTAATTGTTGGAATCCTGGTCGGACTGCCGATCGGAATGGTCGGAGAATATTTTCCGGGAACGGTGGCCGAGAACCGGATCACATGGGTCGCGATTTTCGGGTTGACCGCCTTCCTCACGGTCCTGCTGACCCGGCTGACACCGGAACTGATGAAGTCGCGCGCTCGCGGCGGGCTCTTCCAGGTGCCCGACAGAAGGGCGGGATGGGTCCGCAGAACCGAGCTGGACGACGTGGTCTCCACCCTGACGATGAGAGGCTCGGGAACGGTCGGCCTGACCACCGGCATCGCCGGGGCGGGCGGTTTCGGTAAGACGTCCCTGGCCGTGGAGGCGTGCCACAGCGATGAGGTGCGGAAGCGGTTCAAGGGCGGCGTCATCTGGGTCACCGTGGGCCGCGACCGCGCCGGTGTCGACCTCGCGGCGCTGGCCAACGACGTCACGGAGGCCGTGACGGGCACCCGGCCGGAGTTCTCCAGCCCGGAGCAGGCCGGCCACCGGATGGCCGAGATCCTGGCGGAGCGGGGCCGGACGCTGCTGGTGGTCGACGACGTGTGGAGCCTGTCACAGCTGAGCCCCTTCCTGGCCGCGGCGGTGCGGTCCCGGGTGCTGGTGACGACCCGCCTGCCCAGAGCCCTTCCCCCGAACGCGATCGCGATGATCGTCGACGAGATGGCACCGCGAGTGGCCGTCCAGTTGCTGAGCCGTGGGCTGCCGCCGATGAACCCCGGGGCCGTCAACAGCCTGATGGGCCTGACGGGAAGATGGCCGCTGCTACTGGACCTCGTCAACGCGCGCCTGCGTGACGAGTACGGCGGCGGGGTGAACCCCGACGTCGCCGCCCGCCGGGCGGTCGAGCGGCTCGGCCGGGCCGGACCCGCCACCCTGGACGTCACCGTTCCCCGCCAGCGGGAGACCGCGGTGCGCGTGACGGTCGAGCACAGCCTTGAGGCTCTCGGCGTGTTCGACCGCGCCCGCTTCCTCGAGCTGGGGGTCTTTCCGCAGGACGCCGACATACCGGTCGGCATCGTCGAGCTTCTCTGGCGCGCCACCGCCGGACTCACCCCCGAGCAGACCGAGCGCCTCTGCGCGAGGCTGCACGACCTGTCACTGATCAGCAGGCACCGGACGGAGGGAACGGTGTCGTCGGTCACGATCCACGACGTCATCCGGTCACACCTCCGCTCGGAGTACGGGCTGGGGAGAGAGCGCGTCGAGGCGGTCAACCGCGACTTCCTCGACGAGGCCCGCAACCTGATACCCGACGACGACCTCGCGGCGGACGCCGAATGGTGGAGGCTGCCCAGGGAGGTGCCCTACCTCTGGGACCATCTGCTGTTCCACCTCGCCGAGGGGAGAAGGCATCGGGAACTGGAGTCGATCCTGCACGACGTGCGATGGTTCGTCACCCGGGTACGAGCCTTCGGGGTGGCCGCGGCGGAGTCGGATCTGATGCTGTCGACCTCCCGCTCCGTCGCCGGGGTCCGGCAGCTGATCGCCCGGAGCGCACACCTGCTCACCCCCTTCGAATCGGATGCCGTCTCCACCGCGAACCTGCTGGCCCGCCTGTACGCGTTCCCGCCGATGCGGGCGTCGATCGAGCGCTACAGCCAGGAGACCGAGACCTCCTTCCTGAGAGCCCGCTGGCCGCTGCCCGACATCGGCGCCACCTGTCTGCTGGGCGTGCTGACCTCGACGACGAAACGGCTGAGGGACGTATCGATCACACCGGACGGATCGAGATTCGTCGTCCACGGCCGCGATGGTGTGCAGATATGGAAGACCGACGGCACTACCCGGACAACGCTGGCCACTCACCGGAAGCCGGTTCACGAGGTCGCCGCCGCGCCGGACGGTTCGTGGCTGGTGACCCGTTCCGGACGCCGGAGAGTGCAGGTCTGGGGGATCGACGGCACCCAGAGGGCGATCCTGGAGAACGGCGTCGGCAGGCTCGCCGGGATGGTGGCCGCGCCGGACGCCTCGTGGCTGGCGACCCTCTCCGCGCGGGGAAGGGTCGTTCTGTGGAACCCCGAAGGAAGCAGGCGCGCCGTTCTGAAGAGCGGGGTCGGCAGGCTCGCCGGGATGGTGGCCGCGCCGGACGCCTCGTGGCTGGCCACCTTCTCCGCGCGGGGAAGGGTCGTTCTGTGGAACCCCGAAGGAAGGAAGCGCCTGACCCTCAGGAGCCCGGTCAGGGTGAGGACCAAGCCGAGAACCCTGAGGAACACCCTGCTGATGCGCGGCTGGAACCAGGAGAACGAGAAGGTCTCCGGCCGGAACAGGCCGATACGCGAGGTCTCCAAGATGGCCGTCTCGCCGGACGGCGGCTGGCTGGCGACCCTCTCCGGAGACGGGAGCGTGCGCCTGTGGGGAGTCGACGGCGACGAGAGAGCCGTCCTGACGGGACACGTCGGAGCGGCACCCGGGATCCGCATCGCCCCTGACGGCAGCTGGCTGGTCACCTGGACGTCCACCGGCTCGGTCCGGCTGTGGGAGTCCGACGGCAGGCAGCGGGCCGTTCTGACCGGGCATGCCGGGGTGGTACGTCAGGTGGTGATCGCCCCTGACGGCAGCTGGCTGGCGACCCTCTCCGAGGATCGAAACGTGCGGCTGTGGGAGTCCGACGGCAGGCAGCGGGCCGTTCTGACCGGGCATGCCGGGGTGGTACGTCAGGTGGTGATCGCCCCCGACAGCAGCTGGCTGGCGACCCTCTCCGGAGAGCGGAGCGTGCGGTTGTGGGAGTCCGACGGCGGCGAACGGGCAGCCCTGTCCGGGCATGCCGGGGTGGTGCGTCAGGTGGTGATCGCCCCTGACAGCAGTTGGCTGGCCGTCTGCTCGCAGGACGGGGAGGTCCGGATGTGGCAGTCGGAGCGCTCCGGACGGCAGAGTCGCAGGGGCCGGACCGGGATGGTGCGCAAGGTGACCATCTCCCCCGAGGGGAACTGGATCGCCACCCACTCCGGCGACGGCTCGGTGAAGCTCTGGAACGAGGACAGGATAGAAGGGGCGACCCTCACCGTTCCCATCGAGACCAGCCACTACGGCGCGGTCTCGCCGGACAAGACGTGGCTGGCCCTCTGGTCCGGCGATCACGTGATCCGGATACGCGGAGCCGGTGGCCGCAGGAGGGCCATTCCGACAGGGCACACCGGACGTGTGCGGGGAGTGGCGATCGCCCCCGACAGCAGCTGGCTGGCCACCTGGTCGGCGGACCGGACCGTACGGCTCTGGGGTGCGGGCGGCAGCAGGAGGGCGGTGCTGGCCGGTCACACCGGGCCGGTGCGCGAGGTGGTGATCGCCCCCGACAGCAGCTGGCTGGCCACCTGCTCGGAGGACGGCACCGCGCGTATCTGGTGGGCCGACGGCACCGAGCGGGCAGTACTGGTCGCGAACATCCGGGCGACCGCGCACATCCTCATCTCCCCGGACGGTGCCTGGCTCGCGACCCTGTCCATCTACGGAAAAATCCAGCTCTGGAAACCGGACGGCAGCAGGTACGCCACTCTGAAAAGCAGGGTGGAGGCCATAGGAGAGATCACCGTCGCACCCAACGGCAGGTGGTTCGCCATCGTCTCGGTCAACGGGACGGCGGGCCTGTGGGGAGCCGACGGAAAGGCGCGGGCCTCGCTCAAGGGATGTCCGGGAGCGGCCCGGCAGGTGGTGATCGCCCCCGACGGCACCTGGCTGGCCGCCTGCTTCGAGGACGGCACCGCGCGCGTCTGGTCGGCCGGCGGCAGGGATCGGGCGACGCTGTCCGCGAAGTCGGGCAGGATCCGCGGTGTGGCCGTCTCCCCGGACAGCAACCTGCTCGCCACCTGCTCGGACGACGGAACC
Organism: Streptosporangium amethystogenes subsp. fukuiense; assembly: GCF_042665875.1. Taxonomy (NCBI): domain Bacteria; kingdom Bacillati; phylum Actinomycetota; class Actinomycetes; order Streptosporangiales; family Streptosporangiaceae; genus Streptosporangium; species Streptosporangium amethystogenes. Next base: position 1,388,964 of record NZ_JBHTEE010000001.1, read on the forward strand.
ATCCGGCTGTGGGACAGGTACGGAGAGTCGGCGGGGGCCGGAGCCAGGGTCGAGGCGGGCCTCAACTGCCTGGCCTGGTTCCCCAGCGGCTTCGGCCTGGTCGCCGGAGGAGACCAGGGCCTGTACGGCTTCGACCTCTACCCGCCCCCCGCCTGAACCGAGCGGTCGGGTCGCTGTGTACATGGCGAGCGCGACGGCCACCCTGTCATCGGCCGGCACCCGGTGAACCGTGTCGGCCGGTGTTTCACGGGCCGGACGCAGCCCCCATCTCGGGTGCGAGGCTGACGTCACTCAAGATGGTGCTTCCCGGCCGCGACGCTCTGGGGCAGGGACGCTCCCCATGAATTCGATGCGAGAAAGTCGCAGATTGCGGGGTAAGTGTGTCGGCCGGACGGAATCCGCAGACGGCGAGGGGAGAGCCACGGCTGTACGGTTGGATGATCGTGCTGGCCGCGGTGGTTCTTCTCGCGGACCAGACCTCGAAGGTCTGGGCGATCTCGGCGCTCTCGGACGGCGAACGCATCCCGGTGATCTCACAGCTGATCCAGCTACGACTGCTGTACAACCCCGGTGCCGCGTTCTCGATCGGGGCAGGGGCGACGTGGGTGTTCGCCCTGGCGGCGGCCGTCGCGGTGGTCGGCATCCTGTACACCGGGCGGCGGCTACGCTCGCCCGCCTGGACCGTCGCGCTGGGCGGGCTTCTGGGCGGCGCCTTCTCCCACCTGCTTGACCGCCTCCTGCGTTCCCCCGGGTTCGGCCGGGGGCATGTCGTCGACTTCATCGACTACGGCGGCCTGTTCGTCGGCAACGTCGCCGACATCGCTCTCGTGGGAAGCTGCGCCCTGCTCATGCTGCTCAGCCTGCGTGACGTCCCCCTCGGGGGCATGGCCGACCGGGGGAACGCCTGAACCAGGTCCTCGATACGGCCCTCGGACTTCACCGTTCCGGCCGTGGTTCTTCGGCGAGGCGTCGCTGCGATCTTTACCGCTTATCGTCCAGGGTCCGCCCCGAGCTCTCTGCTTGGTCGGCGAGCTCGGAGCGGACCCATCAAGGGATGCCTATACGGCTACTCCCATCCGTACGCCGTCGCCCTTCTCGGTAGGTAGCGCCGAAGGTTCTCGGCGAATCTTCCCCATGCGGAGAAGGCGAACCCCTTGGCTATGGGGGAGGTGAAGCCGTTCCCGTGTATTTCTGCGTTCGGGCCGTAGGCGTGAATTCTGAGATAGAGGTTCTTCTTGTCTCCAGCCTTCCTGAAGATTTTAAAGCTGATCTTGGAGCCCTTCGGCTCGAAATGCCTGCCCAGTGCGACGAACCTGAAATATGTTTGGCCGATCCCGTGAGTCTTGACAGTCGCGTCGGGACCCCTTTTAATGTCCAGCCTGCATACTTCATTAAGGTGAAGATTCTGGCCGCAGTCGTTTTTGAAGGGGAAGGCTCGATTGAAGTGGGTAAGGATCCACCTCATGGCGTTGGCCGGCCTGAGCTCTGGGCGGTAACCGGCCGGGAACTCATAGGTGTAGCTGAATCTGCCGTCTAGGTCGAGGTTGTTCTGCGGATCTCCGAATCCGTACTCGTAGGCATTTGCGTTGCCCCCTTGGACGGAGTCCACAGACAGGAACCGTCCGGTGGTCGGGTTGTAGAGCCGGACTCCCATGAGGATCAGGCCACCGAGCGCGTCGCTGCTGCGCTGGTGGCTGCCGAGCCAGCCGTAGCGGGTGGGATTCGTGGTGTTCTCGGCCCGGGGGACCCCGTACTCGGTTTGCTCCCAATAACCGCCGAGGGAGGCGGTCGGGGAGTTCGCCGTGGTCGCGACGACATCCCCGTGCAGGTTGGAGAGCTGGAGCGTCACGGTGCCATCGCTCTTCTGAATCGCGGAAAGCCCCGAGGATCCGGTGAGGTTCCGGGTCCAAGCGCCACCCGCTTCAGCGATCCAGGCCGGGCTGTCGCTGCTCCCGAAGTAGTGGTTGACGACCTCGGTGCCGGGGCCGCTCTGCATGGAGTGAATACGGTTGGCAGGATCGATGCTGAACGTCCGGGTCTGGGTGCCCTGCGTAAGCGTGGACACCATGTCGTTGGAGTGGTAGCCGATCTGCAGGTCGGCTCCGCCGCTGACATCGGTGCCCGGAACCGTAAGGGTCCGGCCCAGGTTGTCGTAGGTGTAGCCGGCGGAGTTAAGACGATCCGCGGCGTCGTAGGTGTCGTTCTCGCTGATCGGAGTGGTGCTCGTGGTGCACTCACCGTTGGCGGCGGGACCGTGGGTGGTCTTCGCCGTCCGGTTGGTGTTGACGCTGAAGGCGTAGAGACGCGTGGTGCACTCACCCTGGTAGGTGTCGTAGACCTCGCTCAGCCGTCCGACCTTGTCGTAGCGGTAGTCCACGCGTCCCGCGGGGCCGCTGGACCATGCCTTCTGGCCGTTGAAGAAGGTCCCCGCGCCGAACGAAAGCCATGAGGTGCTGTCTTTTCCGTACGCGCGCTGAGTTTCTTTTCCGGTGGCGTCATAAGTGTGGCCCGCCCATATCTGCGCGAATCCGTACCACTCGCCGATGCTTTGGCCGTCGCCATTGTATGCAAAGGTGACGACGCCGCTGTTGTTGGGAATTCCCATGTCAACTGCGGTGACCAATCCACGGCGTTCTTCCCGGCCGCGGTTGTCGGCGCCGTCATAGGTGTAGGTGTAGGTGCCTTTTCCGTCGTTGAGGGTGGCGACCTGACCGTCCACGTTGTACGTGGTGGTGGCGGTGTTACCTCCGGCATCGGTGTAGGAGATGACCCGGCCGAAGCTGTCATGAGTGGTGGACAGAGTCTTGTCGCCTGCGGATGTGGTTGAAACCAGGCCGTTCTGCTGGTCATAGCCGGCCACAGTGTCCGGAATCGCAGTCCCGCCGTCCTGGGCGGGTGTGACCTGCAGACTGCTGCGGGTCGGTCGGCCTGCCGCGTCGAAGGAGCTCACGGACGTACGAGTGGTCCCACCGGCTGTAGAAGTCACCTTGACCGGCTGGCCGTAGTAACCGTAGGTGAAGGTGGTCGTGGGCAGAGGATTCCCAGTGGGTTGGGCCGCCGGTACGGTCCTGCAGACTTTCCCTGCCCAGTTCGGCTTCAGACCACATGACTGGACCTGTGGATGGGTGCCTGCGGTGTAGTAGTAGGTCAGCGTGGTGCCGGCGTCGGTCCCGCCAGAGGCAGGCATACGCATCTCGATCGTCCGGCCGTCAGAGTCGTACCGGGTGCGTTTGACGATATCGGTGGCGCCGGGCACGACGGTGGTGATGGTCGTCGGCATGGCGAGGTCCCACCCGGACGGGTCAGTGCCCACGATCGGGGCGTATCCGGTCACGGTGGTCTTGGTATCGGCGGCGACCGAGACAGCGGTCCCGTCGATCACGGTCGGGAACACCTTCATCGTCGTGACGATTGGAGCCGGCCCGGGCTTCGGACGGCCTTCGTCGTACGTATAGGTGGTCGTATTGCGCGCCGAGACCGTGGCACCCGAGTCAAGGACCGCACGATGTGCCGGACCGGTCTCGGAAAGTGGTTCGCCGCGGCTGCCGTACTCGGTTACTGATGCGAGCAGGTCTGCGCGCTCCGCGCTCGTGTTGCGACCCCGCACGTAGACGTCGGTCGAATCGGTCGGCACAAGTGCCTGAGCTCGGTTTTCAGCGGACAACGACCAGACCACCTCGCCCGTTGAATTGTGGCGACGAGCCGAGATCTGCCACGCGCCGGCGCCGAACTTCGCGGCGTTGACCGTACGTCCGTTGACATCCTGGTAGGCGATTCTGGCGTATTTCCAGTCACCGGCCTCCGCCCGATAACTTCCGTCACCGTTGCGCGGGGGGACATGGGACGGGGGGAACAGAGCGCTACCTTCGACTGGAAGGTCACTGGTCTGTGCCCAGGTCCCGGTCTGTGTCGCAGACAGGTTGATGGGTGCCGTCTGACCTGCGATGGGCACGTCGTACACAATGGCTTGCCTGATCTCACGATTCTGATCGTCGACGCGTGAGATATGCGCGACCCGGTTCTTGGTCGAGTCGTACTCCAGTGTCCAGGGGGACTGCCCCGGCGGTGTGACCTGGGACAGACGCCCATGACCGTTGTAGTAGTAGGTCGTGAACAGGTTCGGTGAGATCCTCGGATCCCAAGTCTGACGCAGTCGACCGCTTGAGTCATAAAGATAAGAAGCGACCGTAACGGTTCTCATGGAACCGGTCTCGAGGTCGTAGGCCGTGTAATCGATCTTGGATACTTGGCCGTTGACGGCGCCCCAGCCGGAACCCAGGCCCGTCGCGGTGGTGGACGTGGCGTAAGTCAGTGTCAGCGCGACGCAGCCCGGATTAAGAGTGCTCGTGGTGCAGGTGACTCCCTGCGGCGCCGCGCCCAGGATCTTCACCACACGACCGGCTGTATCCCGATGGTAGGTCTGCTCGACCTCATCACCCGGAGCATCGACGCTAGCGGCGGACCAGATTCCATTGACCGCAATGAAGACGGTCTTGACGTCGTCGGGGCTGGTGAACGTGAACTGGGTGGCTGAGTTCTTGACAAGCTCGCCGGTGTCCGCGGCCTCCGCGATGCCAGTGAATTTTCCATTGGCATCTATGACATACGTCGAAATCGAACCATTGGTCTCAACGAGATTCACGTACCCTTCGGCACTGTGATCCTCGAATTTCAGACCGCCGACCCCACCGACCGGGTCGGGGAAAGAGGGGGACCATCCCGGGCCGAACGGGCCCGATGCCACGATCCCCGGGTTAAGCGTGGTGTGACCACGATCAACGGCCAGGCCATTGACATTCACGTCGGTCTGGTCTATGGAGAAGTCTCCGGTATGGAGGGACAACTGGCCCGGCCCGATGTTCCCTACGGCCTGAGAAGCGCCGAAGGACGTCCGTTCGACAATGATCGTGTTGGGGGCGGTACATTCCATGCCACTTGAGTTCCCCGAGTAGCAGGCTTTGACTTCAACGGGTCCGTCACCCTTGCCCCAGCGGGCAAGGGATTTGGTGACGTCCCAATCGAGTTGGGTGAAGTCCTTGCCGGTGTCACTGCGGGTGAACGGCCAGGCAGACAGGTTCTGTCCGGTGCCGGGGACGGTGATGTCCGCCACCGGGATTTCACCCCAGGTGGTCTGGTCATGGTGGGCGGGCCGGTACTTGTAGGTGACCCCGGTCTTGGCAGGGACGGCCGAAGCGGTCAGCGGCGCGAATCGCTGGGTGCGGTCGTCATCGACGGGGGTGACCAGACCGCCGATGCCGACGCCGAAGTGGTACCAGGCGGTTGCCGACAGGTTGCCCAGCCCGTCGTGGGCCTGAGCGTAGATGGCATGCCAGCCGTCCTTTGGTGTGATCCAGAACTCACCGGGCGAGCCGCCGCCGTTGTTGGTGACGGCCTCGGTCGGGTTGGAGTTGTCGATGGACCACTGGTAGCCCTCACCGTCATCGCTGATGGTGTCAACGGTGCATCTGACCTCGTCGGTTCTCGCTGCGTTCCACACCCCGTACTCGTATTCGCACCAGATGGTGGGGGTGTGGGGAACGAACCCGTCGACACGGTGGTCGGAGTAGGAGGTCCAGGCGCTGTAGGTGTGGCCGTCGAAGGCACGAACCCGCCACTTCCACAGCATGGCGTTGGACAGCAGGCCGGGGGGAAGGGTGACAGCGGCCTCTTGACCGGAGGGGACGAAGGAGCTTGACCGCGACCACAGCGGCGTCCCGTCCGCCTTGACCGCCTCGAAGTCCAGGCGGACGGCCCCGCTCTCGGGATCGGTGGCGACGGCCAGCAGTTCGGGATTGGTGCCGCTGTAGTTCGTGTTGTTCCAAACCTTGTACGGGGTCAGAGCCAGGCCCGTCGGCGTGGCCGGTGCGGTGTTGTAGGTGACCTGCAGCGCGGGTGGGTTGGTGTTCTCCGAGGAGGTGAACACCCGGAACCCGGTCGGGTCGGTCTCCGGTGTGGCCTGGAGCGCGAGGCCGTGGTTGGGCTGGCCGTCGGCCCATGCCTGGGCGATGGCGGTGGCGTCGAACGGCATCACCCCGGAGGGGCAGGAGGAGTCGAAGCCGTGGGAGTCGGTGGAGACGGCGGCGCCGTCGGCGGTGGTGGTCGGCTGGGTGTTCCAGGTGACGGTCGAGGCCGACCAGCTGGAGGTGGCCCGGCGGATCTGCACGCCGGCTCCGGTGTCGGCACACTGCTTGGCGTAGAGGTTGCGCATGTTCAGCTTCGCCGACAGGATCTTCTTACCCGTCAGCGCGGAGGCGTCGAACTTGACGAGCCCGCGCCACGGCATGTTGGTCCACGACCCGACGTCCATCGTCGCAGCCGAGCCGTAGTTGGTGTTGGGTTCCAAGGAGTAGACGGCGGCGTCGGCGACGGGAGCCAGGTTGAGGGTCGGGTCGACCGTCACCGGGTACTGCGTGGCCGGGTCGGCCAGGAACCCCGCGTCCGGCTTCAGCACCAGGACCTGGCCGTCCTGGCCGGTCTCCACCTTGGTGGACATCTTGGCGCTGCGGCCTTCCGCCGCGGGGCTCAGCGCCGCCTTGCCCGCGCCGGCCTCCCACATGCGAGGCGTCGGTCCGGAGGCGACCTTGCGGTCCTTGCCGTCGGTCACGGTGAGGCCGCCGTGCTTGGCCTGAGCCAGCTTCAGGCCCTTGGTCTTGATCGGTAATCGCAGCTCCAGTGGCCCCGTCGGGCGCTCACGCAGGACCAGGTCGTAGCGCAGACCACTCTTGAGCGCCTGTACGACCAGGTCACCGCCGGGCACGGCATCCTTGAACGTGGCGGTGTTCCCCGAGACTTCGGGTTCGCCGAGTTCGGAGGGCCAGGAGACCGACAGAGACTTGTCGTCCTGCTCCAGTGTGGCGAAGGGGTCCTTCCCGCCGGTGGCGGAGATCCCGACTTCTGCCGGGCCGGCCTTGGGCCGCAGCACCTTGCCGTCGGCCACCAGGCTCAGATCGATCGGGACCAGATCACCCATGTCGTTGCGGACCCGGACCGGGCCGGAGAACACCTCCGTGGTCAGCGTCCCATCCGGGTTCGCCCATGTGCTGGACGTCTCGGTCCGCTCACCGGTGATCTCCACCCGGGACTTCTGCTGACGTGCCGTCAGTACCGCCGACACTCGATCCGGCCGTTCGGCCGTCAGCTGATCAGCCTTCGGCTTCGGATCCGCAGCGGCAGGGGGTGCCTGGGGCACTCCTGACAGTAGTGACAGGCCGACGGATAACGCGGTGGCCTGAACGATGAACCGGAACCCAGGTCGGCGAGACGGGCGTCTCACGGGTGGGTTCCCGCGCGCGTTTTGCGTCATTCCATACCTCGAAACGGTCAAGGAATAAAAATTCTCTAAATAGATATTGGGGAAACCGGAAATCCGCAAGATCAATATTCTGTTACGGGTGATCAATTAGGATGACTGTGAGATGTGGGATATCCCTGCGGGCTGGGCAATCATGCGGGAATCGGCCGAGCCGAGCCAAAGGGCGAGATCAAATCGATGCAGAACGTTCTGATCGTCTGGATGGACAAGTGGCTCGCTGATGGATTCACAGCACAGCCGAGCGGTCTTGGTGAGGGGTCGGCTACCCCGGTCCCCGAATACGGGTTGCCGTTGGAAACGCGTGGCCGTGAACGAAAATGGTTGATCTCCGGCGGCAGGGCCCCGGCAAGTTCTCGATTTAACCTGTTCTGCTCCCATGGCGAGCATGACCACATCGGCCTGTCGTGCCTGGTCGGCGACCGGTGCCGCGATGTGGACCTCAGTGCGAACCGGGAGGAATCCCTAACTTGCCGGGGTCCTGGGCTTGATATGGTCCCTTGATGCTCTACCCGGAAACATGTTCCGTCTGCGCTGCACGTCTAGATGATTTTCGGGCGCATCGCGTGACCACATTGATTCTGCGTGTATGTGGTTCAGGGGGTTGTGTCGTTGTTCACCCATCCCATGGTATGATCCGGGGCGCGTGCCAGGATCTCAATATGTTCGTTGTCCGGTGCGGGCACGCCGTGCAGTAGGGGTGAACCTGGTCCTGTGTCGATGGACGCCAGGATCATCTTCTTTTTGTTGAAACTTTTTCCTGCCGTCTTCGCTTTCCGGGTGCCCGTGCAGATGTCTCCGTAATTAGAATGGAAAAAACCGTTCGGTCAACGAGTTGAATTCTTAGTGTATCTACCAAATTGACGGATCAACATACCGCCTGAATCTGATCCTTTCTGCACCCCTGGCGGTAGGCCGTCTACAACTTCTGTGGTACATGAACCGGGACTTTTGGTCTCGGATGCCGACCTTGAGTGGTCAGGGTCACGACGCGTCGAGGATCAGGCCGGTTCCGGCGCTGAAGCCGTTCAACGGCGTCAGCCGGTACTGCAGGGTCGAAGCTCTCCGGTCGGTGAGACGGTCGCGTCCCTGGGACGGGTGGGTGGTTAGGGCGCCCCGGTGCGGATCAGGTGGCCGTCACGCTCATCGGCGGTCAGCCGGTCTCCGAGCACATGGGACTGGGGCGCACAGCACCAGCCGCCACTTCCGCCCTCCTTGCGTCGTTCGAATCGTTGATGGCGGTGCGGCGGCCTTCACCGGGCCGTCCGTGAGCAGCGGGCGGTTACGACACGTCATCTTGCCGTCACGGGCCTGTGGGCCTTCGGCAAGCTCGCTGCAATCGAGGCCAAGCGACCCACAAGCGCGACCGGTGATGATCGGCGACCGACGTCCCCCAGCCGTGCCCGGAAGGCGCGACCATAGTCATGGAGTCACTCCTGTGCACTGGTTATTCAGCCGTGCCTCCGCTCAGCGGATCACACTTCCCCTGCTCGTCATGGCGATGGGCTCTCTGGCTGGCGCCGGTGCCGGAGAAGGCCTCTGGCCCGGGTCTGCCGGGGCTGGCCGAGGGGGTCGGCAAGAACTCGGCCGCGAATGCCGCGGGTGCTGGGGCGACCGTGACGGCTGCGGATGCGGATGCGGGTGGTGGGTCTTCGGTGTTCGCCGCGTCGCCGCAGGCCGGGGCGCGGAAGCTGGAGATCACCACGGTCGATTCCGGCAAGCCGGCCTGGCACCGACCGGCTGCTGGTCAGGGTCTGGAAGAAGAACGGAGAACTCATCCACGACGACAGCGCCTCGCTCTCACCGGTGAGCGGCGTCATCCGCGTCAGCGGCTGAACCCGACACGTTCGCGGGCCTCGGACCCCCGCCCGAGGCCCGCGAACAGACCAGCTCAAACCCCACCCACCCGCGAAGCGGACCAACAGCCACCGAAACGGTGCGCTGATCCCGTCCGTTCAGTGCACGGACGGAATCTGTCGCCGCCGTGTCGCGTCATCGAGCCGATGAGGAGATCAATAATGAGGTCAGCGGGTCTCAGCTGGAGTATCAAGGTGCGTGGGGAAAGGTTTCACGAAACTTGCCGACCTTGCCCGGTCCCGCCACCACGTGAGCCCGTTCCGGCCTGCCAGCCGGGCCACCTTCTCAAGATGCTGAGACGCGGTGTCGTTGTCACCCATGGCGGAGGCGAGCAGGGCCAGGTACCAGTCGACAGGCCCCATGCAGAGCACCGCCGAAACCGTTGAAATCCGCTCGGAATACGGCAGCAGCGCCGAGTAGGTCACCTGGCAGGCCGGCAGGTCACCAACGGCGGCCTGGGCCGCGCCTTGCAGGCAGGTCGCGGAGAGCCATGACCAGTCCAGAGGAGGTGCCGGCCAGCCGTTCGCGGCCAAGGCCTGGGCCTCCTCCGGGCGGCCCTGTGCGCACAATTGCAGCACCCGGGCATCGTGATCCACACTGGGATGAGCACCGGTGATCGCGTCGATCGGCGGCCCTGCCTCCGTCATGGTGCCCCGGTGATAGTGAAGCATGAGACGCCCGATCGCCACCGCGCCGCTCGCATACCAGTAGCCGATTCGGGTGGCCTGGCGTTCTGCCTCGTCGTACAGGATTTCGGCGTCGTCGAACCGGCCAGCCAGAACGAGCCGGTTGATCCGCCATATGGTGTGCTGAAAGCGCGGCCATGGCAATGACAGCCGTTCCAGCATGGCGTCGCAGCGGGCGGCGGCCGCGTCCGCACCGGCCAGGTCGAACAGCTCCAACCGGTGGTGGGTGAACATCATCTGGGCGAGTAGTTCGAATTCCGGCATCCGGGTGCGCAGTGCGAGCTCGTGCAATTCCTCGGTGAGCTCCAGCAACTCTGGGATATGCAACGGCTGAGGCAACGATAGGTGCCGGGCGTTGAGCATCCGCATCAGCAGGTACGGCTCGCCCAGCCGACGAGCGATCGCCACGGCCTCAGCGGAAAAGGTGTAACCGCGTGGGTCATCGGTCCCGTACAGCTCCTGTGCCAGTCCGCCCAGGAGCAGGGCTCGCTCGTGGCCGTCGGCCTCGGGCAGCGCTCGCAGCGCGGCCTCGAACCGATCCACCAGCCGCAACTCCGTCGCGCTGTACGGGTCACGCAGTGTCCAGATCGCCGGGGCGTCCAGTGCGGTGAGGGCGCGGGCGGTCAGCTCCGAGCTCGCTCCGGCTCGGTCGGCGGCACGCACGGCCTCCGAGCGGGCCTGTCGCGCACCGATCGCGTCCCCTGCCTCCAACAGCGCACGGACATGCCGTAGCAGCAGCTCCACGTGCTCTACCGGGTCACCCGCGCAGGCGCCGTGCGCGGCGACCGCCCGGCCCCACCAGACAGCCGCTTCCTCGTAGGCCAGGCGCAGGCTCACCTGTTCGGCGGCGGCGGTCGCCCAGCGTGTGGCATCGGCGTACGCGGCCGGGCCGGCCTCCACCGCGTGATGAGCGATGACAGTGATGTCCACGCCTGGCCGGGAGGACAGGGCGGTCATGACCGCCTGGTGGGTGACCGCCTTGCGCAGCGGCGGGATCTCGTGGACGAGGGTCTCCCAGACCAGGTCGTGCGCGAACGCCATGGAACCCTCACCTGGAACGATCAACCCGGCCTGGGCGGCCCGATCCAGCGCGTCGTAGACCTCCACCCACCCGATCTCAGATGCCTCGCACACCTCGGCGACCACGCCCGGGTCGAAGTTCCGGCCGATCAGTGCGGCGACACCCAGAACCTCACCGGCCCGCGCACCCAGTCTGCTCAGCCACCAGCGGATCAGGTCGGCCACCGCCTCGGGAACTGCGCCCAGATCTCGTCCCTGGGCCAGCAGCCGAGCGCTTTCCCGCACGAAGAAGGGGTTGCCGCCGGTCCGCTCGGACAGGCGCTCGGCGGAGGACTCGTTCAGCTCAACGCCCATAGCCGAAGCGACCGCCCGCACGTCCTCCACCCCCAGGCCGGTCAGCCGGATGCGAAGCAAGTCATACCGGGCGAGATGGCCCAGCAAACCATCTAATGAGAGACGGAACGAGCCACCGGGAAGTGCTGTGCCATGGATCGCCGTCTCATGGAAAGCCGTCTCGCGGAATGCGGCGACCAGCGTCAGCGGGACGTTCGCCGTCTCGCTGCCCACCAGCATGGCGACATCTCTGAGCAGTTCGAGTGAGGCCGGGTCGGCCCAGTGCAGGTCGTCAAGAACGATCACCAATGGCTGGGTCTGTGCGGTCGCGGCGAGCCAACGGGCGATGGTTTGGTTGCGGTGGAGCAGCGCCGTCTCAGTGGAGCCGCTGGGCATCTTTTCATCGAGGAGTCCGGCCAGCGCCTGACGGTCCGGTGGCGGCCAGATCTCATCCAGCGCGCGCAGCACCTGCAGCCACGGCCACAGGGCCGGGGTTCCCTCCACACTGTGGCAGTTGCCCCACAGCACCACATAACCGAGGCTGGCGCACTGGTCGCGAAACGCCTCCAACAGCCGGGTCTTGCCGATGCCGGGCTCACCGCTCACCGCTGCGATGGTTACGCCGTCCCGGCCCGCACGTATTGGCAGCATCTTCAACTCCGAAAGCTGCCGCTCCCGGCCGACAAGGAGTCGCGGTGGCGACTGCGGCGGTATGGGTACCGACACCGCGGTGGCGGTCAAGGGCGGGATTGTCAGGGAGTCGGAGTGCCGGAGGATGTCCTCCTCCAACGCCCTTAGTTCCGGGCCGGGGTCGAGGCCGAGCTGTTCGGTGAGCAGGTCCCTGGCACGGCGGAGTACGGCGAGCGCGTCGGCTTGCCGCCCGGTGCGGTACAAGGCTACGGCCAGCAGACACCACAGCCGCTCGCGTAGCGGGTGCGCGAGCGCCTCGGTCTCCAGATGGGTGATCACTGCCTGTGGGCGGCCGAGGTCCAGCAGGGCCTGGGCGCGCCGCTCGATCGCGACCAGGCGCAACTCGCGAAGGCGGCTGACATCCGCGATGGCCCAGGTCTCATCGGCGAATTCGCCGTACGGCTGGCCGCGCCAGAGCCGCAACGCCTTGTCCAGGGAGACGAGCACCTCGCCGGGAGGACATGACTCCGAGCGGGTGACCAGTTCGGTGAACCGGATCGCGTCGACGTTCGTGGTGGCGAGCAGGTATCCGGGAGGCCGTCCGATGAGCAGCAGGGGAGGGGTGCGGGGGTTGCGGCCGGGCTCAATGGCCCGGCGGAGATTCGATACATACGAGTGCAAGCTGGACAGGGCACTGGGCGGAGGCGCCCCGCCGTACAGGTCATCGATCAACGTGTCCGCGGATACGACCACTCCCTGCGCGAGCAGTAGCCGGGCCAGCACCGCACGCGGGCGCGGGCCGCCGAGATCGACCTGGACCCCGTCATCGTTGTAGGCCCCCACCAGGCCGAGAACCCGAAACTCCACCATTACCACCTACGATCTCAGTGGGCATGTCGCCACGAGGATGTCCATGGGTTCGTGAAACCCGATGAACGGCGGCCCCTGCGCCTTGCTGGGGACTCTGCTTCCTTGTTTCACATCGAGTGCCTTCTGGGGAAGAAAGCTCTGTGACATCCGATGCATAGTGACTGCCTGCTCTGCCGTAGCTCGCCCCTCGTAGCGTGATGCCGAATCCACCGAAATCCGATACCTGCATCTTAGGGGGTATGTGTCGTGGATCACGAAGCCGATTTTCGGAGCCGGAACTGATCGGTGCGACGTCAATGGTGACCGCCGGTCTCACGGAGAGTACGCCCAGGTGACGGCGGCCATGAGAAGCCATCCGTGCGGAGCCGGTGCACATGCGGATCGTCGATGGGGAACGCGCAACGCGCCGGACGGTGGCAGGGGGAAGCCGACCGCACACCCAGGGCGGCACGACGGCACCTCTCACCGCGATCACCGCCGCGCGTAACGGAAAGATCGCGGAATGTTGATCTCGGGCATTCTCGGCAACGCCTTCGTGCCCGCCCGACCGGAAGTGAAAAAGACGTCATGTGCTGTCACGACGGCACGGCTCGGTCATGCCTTGCCGTAGCCGGCAGGGGGTCACTCTCCTGGAGAGTCGATCGTGCTCACGATCACACCGCCCGGAGTCGCGGGGAGACGCCAAACGCTCGTGCAGCCGATGTGTGATCCGGCCGTAAGGCGGGGCGATTGGCGGTGAAGTGACGACTTCCGCCAGGAAGAACGCTCATGTCGTAAGGTGTGGGCTGCCCAGGGGGCGCGCTCCCCAAAGCACACTCGCAGGTAACGGCAAGTAGTGGTGACTGCTCGCCCGCCCTGAGCAGGCGGGCGAGCAGGACGAGGACTCCGCCAGATCCATCAGGCAAGGCGGAGTCCGTCATGTGGTGGGGTACGTGATGTCAGATCAACCGCCGTCTCCTCCCGGAGTCATTTCTACTGTCCGCCGGAGTTCGTGACCGCGGGGCCTCCTGCCGTCAAGCGATCGGAGTCGCTTGGAACGGCTTCGGATTCCTTCAGGTGGGTGAGGGCGACGGTGGCGAGATCGCTGATCGTGCGGCGTTGCAGGAAGACCGCCACCGGCAGGGTGACGCCGAGGTCGGCCGCGATCCGGTTGCGCAGCTGAACTGTCATGAGGGAGTCGAGGCCCAGGCGGTGCGGGCGCTGCGCCGGGTCGACCTTCTCCCGGGGGAGCTGGACGATGGCCGCGACCTGCGTGCACAGGTACGCCGTGATGAGCTGTTCGGCCTGCTCGTCGCCGAGACCGGCAAGGGTGGCCGGTGCGAGCTCCGCCATGGGGGCGGCGCCCCCCGGACCGTCTTCCAGAAGGTGCCGCAGGAGGGACGAGGTGCGCAGGGTGGGGAAGTAGTGGGTCCAGGCGGTGGGGTCGAACGACATGACGGACGCCTGGGCATGCGGGGAGGGGAGCAGGCGGCCGAGGACGGTCAGGCCCTCGGCGGGAGCGAAGCCGGCGAAGCCGCGCTCGTTCAGCCGGAGGTCCTTGCTCGCCTTGGCGACCTGTCCGGTGGCGGACCACTGTCCCCAGTTGACGGTCAGGGCCGGGAGCCCGTTGGCCCGCCGGTGCCAGGCCAGCCCGTCCTGGTAGCCGTTGGCCGCGGCATAGTTGCCCTGCCCGGGCGAGCCGATCACCGAAGCCGCGGACGAGTAGAGGAGAAAGAAGTCGAGGGGCAGGTGGCGGGTGAGTTCGTGCAGGTGCCAGGACCCGTGGACCTTGGGAGGCATGGGAGCGAGGAACCGGGTACGGTCCAGCTGTGCCAACGTCCCGTCGTCGAGGACGACGGTGGAGTTGACGACTCCTCGCAGGGGAGGCATGCGCCGGGCGATGTCGTCGAGGAGATCTGCCACCGCTGCCCGGGACGCTATGTTCGCCGTGGTGATGCGCACCTGCGCGCCGGCGGACCGCATCGCGGCGATCCGGTCCGTCACGCTCTCCGAAGCGCCGCTGCGGCTGACCAGGACGAGATGGCGCGCGCCGTTCTTGACGAGCCACTCCGCGGTGAGCAGCCCGACCCCGCCGCAGCCGCCGGCGATCAGGTAGGTCCCATCCGGCCGTACGGGGACCGGGCTCGCGGAGGCAAGCGGTCGGCGGCGGAGCCGCGTGGTGTATCTGCGACCGTCCCGCAGGGCGATCTCCGTCTCGGTCCCGTCGTTCCTGATCTCGGCTGAGAGGGCACGGAGAATGCCGGAGTCCGGGTCCTCGGGAAGGTCGATCATTGAGCAGCGCAGTTCGGGATGCTCATAGGGGATCACCCGGCCGATGCCCCACACGGCGGTCTCCGCGGGGTTGACGTCACCGGTACCGTCCGGAGTCTGGGCGGTGGTGGTGACCAGCCAGAGCCGGGGAGCAACCTGCTGATCACTCGTGAGCGCCTTGACCAACGCGAGTACCTCGTAGGAGCGCTCCAGCGCGTCCGGTCCGGTCACCTCCTCGACAGGGCGCGCGGTGGACAGGCGCACGACGGCTCTCGGGGGCCACGCCCCGCTCTCCGCCTGCTCCTTGATGAGCATCGTCCAGTCCTCGGTGGAGGCGAGGTCGAGCACGCACCGTTGAGGGTCGAGCCTCTGGTAGCCGGCACCCGGCTGGACCAGCAGCGCCTCGCCGCCGGCGGCCGCCAGCGAGGCGCACAGTTCGGCGCCGAGGGGGGAGTCGCTCACCACCAGCCAGGGAGACCGCTCGGGTGCGGGGTCGGTGAGAGGCTCCAGTTCCGTCCACTCGACGCCGTACAGCAGACGGCCGGCCTTTCGCTCGACGACCTCGGAAGGCTCCTCGCGCAGCCGCTTGATCTGGAACCCGTCGATGGAGGCGAGCAGGCGCCCCTCGTCGTCGCTGATCAGCACGTCGAATTCGACCAGGTCGGGCTCTTGTACGGCTGATGTCCGCACGGCGGTCGACCACAGGCGAGTGCCTGCTTGTGTGCGTGCGTGCACGCGGCAACGACCGGTGCGCACCGGCAGGTAAGTGTCCTGTACGGCCCGAGTGCTGTCGAGCAGGGCCATCACCGGTTGAAGGGCCGAGTCGAGCAGCGCCGGATGAAACAGGTAGCGGTGCAGGTCGGCGGCGATGCCGACATCGACTCGCAGTTCGGCGGCCACCGCCGTGTGCGTGCGGTGGAGCGCGACGATCGACTGGAAGGGGCCGGTCTGCTCGATGCCGCGACGGCGCAGCGCGGCGTAGTGCTCCGCCACGTTGACTGTCTGCGGATAACAGGTCAGGTCGGGACTGCTCCTCCAGGGGGCCTCACCAGCGGAACTGTCGGGACGTAGAACGGCTGTTGCGATCGGGGTCCATTCGGTCGTCCCGCTGCCGGTAATCTCGGCGAGGTAACACGTCCAGCGGCGGCCCTGGTCGTCCTCATCCGGCTCGAGGCGGGCCTGGAGGCGCTGGGGCGTTCCGGAGGTCAAGAACACGGCGCGTTCCAGGTGAAGCTCCTCCAGGGCGAAGGAGCGGTCGCCGTACACTTCCGCACCGGCGGCCAGGGCGAGCTCGTGGTAGGCGGTGCCGGACAGCATGGGCATCTCATGGACGCGGTGGTGGCTGAGGTAGGGCAGCCGCTCCTCGTCGAGGTCGAAGTCCCACACCAGGGTGCCGGCGGGGGCCAGCGTGAGGCCGGTGCCGATGATCGGGTGCCCGCCGCCGTCCCCGACGGCCCCGGTCCGCCTGACCGGTTCCCTCCAGTAACGCTCGCGCTGCCAGGGGTAGGAGGGCAGGGGGATGTGGGGTCCACGGTCGGGCTGCATCCGGGGGAAGTCGATCGTCCGCCCCTTGACGTACAGCTCGGCCGCGGCTTCCAGAAGGGCGGTGCGACCGGGCGTGTCGCGGGCGAGCACGGTGACGACCACCCCGTCCTCGCCGGCGTGGCGCAGGTTCTGCTGGATGGCCCGGGCGAGCAGCGGGTTGGGGCTGAACTCCGTGAAGGTGTCGAACCCCGCCTCCACCAGATGCTGGACGGCGTCCGCGAACAGCACCGGCTCGCGAAGGTTGTCCGCCCAGTACGCCGCGTTCATCTCGGGCCCGTCCAGGAGGCGGCCGGTGACCGTGGAACACAGCGGGACGTCGCCCCACCGGGGACGCAGAGGGGCGAGCAGTTCGAGGAGCGGTTCGCGGAGGGGGTCCATCTGCGGGCTGTGCGAGGCGATGTCCACCTGTACACGGCGCCCGAAGACGCCTTCGGCGTCAAGGTCGCGGAGGATGGCGTCGATCTCCTCGGGCTCGCCGGCGAGCACGCAGGAGACCGGGGAGTTGCTCACCGCCAGGACCGTGGTTCCGCGCCGCTTCATGATCAGCTCCTGGGCGCGTTCGGACGACAGCTCGACCGCGGCCATCGCCCCCCGTCCGCTGGTGGCCCGGATGAGCCGGCTGCGGCCGCAGATGATCCGCGCGGCGTCGTCGAGATCGAGGATTCCGGCCACGTGTGCGGCCGCCACCTCTCCCATCGAGTGCCCGACCACGGCGTCCGGTTCGAACCCCCACGACCGCCACAGGCGGGCGAGCGCGACCTGCACCGCGAAGATCGTCGGCTGGGCCACATCGATCTCGGCAAGGCGGGAGGTATCCGGGGCGGCGTTAAGCTCGGCGGTCAACGACCAGTCGACGTAGGGGCGCATGGCGTTCTCACAATCGGCGATCGCCGCGGCGAAGACCGGCTCCTCGTCGAGCAGGTCGCGACCCATGCCGGCCCACTGCGCCCCCTGGCCCGGGAACACCCATGCCGTCCGGTGCGGGGTGCCGGGATCGCGGACGTCATCGGCCTCGCCGACGTACACGCCCTCCGCGTGGCCGTTCGCGGCGAAAGCGTCCAGTCTGGCGGCGGCCTCCTCGCTCGTGCCGGCGACGACCGCCAGCCGCTGGTCGTGGTGGCTGCGCCGTGCTCCCGCCGCGCCGGCGATCTGGTGCAGCGAGAAGGGGAGCAGGTCCCGGTAGCGCGCGGCGAGCGCGCTGAGCGCGGAGGGGGTACGCGCCGAGATCGGCAGCAGCACCGCGCGGTCGCCGTCCTCGTGCCGCTCCTCCGGCCGGTTCCACTCGTCCGGCCGCGAGGCGGAGGGCGGCTCCTCGACGACGATGTGCACATTCGTGCCGGTGATGCCGAAGCTGCTGACCCCGGCCCTGCGGGGGCCGCCCACCTGTGGCCAGGGCTGTCCCTGGTCGCACACCCGCACCCGGATCTCGTTCCAGGGAATGGAGGGGTTGGGCGAGGTGAAGTTGAGGCTGGCCGGGAGCCACCCGTGCCGCACGCACAGCACGGTTTTGATCAGTCCGGTGATACCGGCGGCGCCCTCGGTGTGGCCGAGGTTGGTCTTCACCGAGCCCACGAGAAGCGGCCGGTCCTCGGGCCGCCCCTGCCCGAGTACCCCGTCCAGTGCGGCGATCTCCACCGGGTCGCCGGCGCTGGTGCCGGTACCGTGGGCCTCCACGTACGCGACGCTCGCCGGGTCCACCCCGGCGTCCCGGTAGGCCGCTTTCAGGGCCGCCTGCTGTCCAGGGACCTGGGGGGTCATGAAACTGTCCGAGTGCCCGTCGTTGCTGGCGGCGGCCCCGCGGATCAGGGCGTGGATCCTGTCCCCGTCGGCCAGCGCTCGAGAGAGGGTCTTGAGCACGACGATGCCCGCACCTTCGCTGCGGACGTAGCCGTTGGCGCGGGCGTCGAACGCCTTGCACTGGCCGTCCAGGGCCATCATCGCGCCCTGGGAGAATCCAATACCGTGGTCGGGGGTGAGGATGGCGTTGACGCCGCCGGCGAAGGCGAGGTCGCACGTCCCCGTGCGGAGTGACTGGACGGCGAGCTGGATGGCGACCAGTGAGGAGGAGCAGGCGGCGTCGAGCGCCACGCTCATCCCCTTGAGGTTCAGGGCGTGGGAGATGCGGCCGGCGTTGCCCCCCCCGGGTGCTTCCCGCGACCGTGTGCACGTCGAGCTCTTCGAGTACCCCCGACTGCCGGTCCCAGTAGTCACTGGTGATCACTCCCATGAAGACCGCGCCGGTCAGCTCCGGCATCCGTTCCAGCACGAGACCGGCGTCCTCGAAGGCCTCCCAGGCCACCTCCATCACCATGCGGTGCTGGGGGTCCATCGCCGCGGCCTCACGGGGGGAGATTCCGAAGAACTCGGCGTCGAACTCGTCGATACCGGAGACGAAACCGCCGTACTTGGAGGCGATCTTGCCCGGTACGCCGGACACGGGGTGATAGACCTCCTCGACCGGGAACCGGCCGGATGGGATCTCGGAGATCGTGTTCTCACTGCGGCACAGCAGCTCCCACAGTTCTTCCGGGGAGTTGGCGCCGGGCAGCCGGCAAGCCATCCCCACGACGGCGATCGGCTCTGGCGAGGACGTGGTTTCGTGGTTCAAGCTCATTGCGGTGTTCCTGTCACTGCTTTTGGGCGGAAGGCCGGGAACTCCGCGCCCCTGCCTGAGCGAGCAGCGCGGAGTCACTGCGGCCGGAGAAGAGGCCGCGCGTCTTCGCAGCCTGCTGTTCCAGCGCATCGAACGATGGCGGTCGTCACTTGCCGCCGACTTGTGGACCCCCTTGCCGCCGGCTTGGGTTTGCGTCCCGAGATGACGCCGGGCCGGCCGCGGCCGGCCCGGGTAAGGGTGTGGTGAGGGAGCCGACCAGCGCGGCGATCAGGGGAAGTGCGGATCCGCTGAGCGGAGGCACGACTGAATAACCAGTGCACAGGAGTGACTCCGTGACTATGGTCGTGCCTTCCGGGCACGGCTGGGGGATGTCGGTCGCCGATCATGACCGGTCGCGCTTGTGGGTCGCTTGGCCTCGATTGCAGCGAGCTTGCCGAAGGCCCACAGCACCGCCGTGGTCACCTGCCGGTACCGCGAGCCGAACCGCGACATCGTGCTCAGGGCGTACTACGCCGCCCTGACGAGCCGAACCAGCAGAGCGGGAGCCACGCCGTGACCAGGCGCAGCCGGTGTGCGATGAGGAACGTGGCCGCGATCGGAAATGCCATGCCGGCGACGGTGTCGGGAATCGCCGGCGGCACTGGGCGCCACGCCGGGAGAAGCGCGAAGGTGACGACGAGCGAGAGCAGCACCGGCGCCGTGGATGTGAGGGCCGACACGGTAACGGTCACGCGCCATACCGTAACTCCCGTTCAGATCGCCATGGCGGGCGTGTCTCACCGCCGGGCAGGGGACGCCCCGGAGTCGGTGGGCACGAATTCCGGTCGGCGGTCGATGCGCGTGCGGTCGGCCTCGGACCCGAAGTGATAGTCGATCTTCCGGGTCGCCTCCGCCCACTGCTTCATCGTGCGCACGGGGGTGAGCGTCTCGACCACGAACGGGTCGTGCCAGCGTTCGACGGCTCGTCGCCACAGCTCCTCCGGGGGGTCAGTGAGCACGTTGCCGACCGTTCCCTCGTAGGCGGCCATCGCCCGCGCGGCTCCGTCCGGCTCGATCTGCAGGACGGGGAAGAACGTTCCGCCGCGGACACGGTCGGGGTGCATCTGCAAGGCCAGGTTGTCGGTCGTGGCCACGTGCACGGACGACGGCGCCAAGGACCGCAGATGTTCTCCGTACTCGTGACCTCCCAGCAGCTCGACCTGGGAGTCGGAGAGCAGTTCGTGCTGTGCGAACCCCTCACGGCTGGCGAGCCCTTCCGGTATCGCCACCCCGAACGCGATGGACTCCAACTGGGGGAACCTGGGCGCGATGACGGTGCAGAAGTCTTCGAGCTGGTGGAAGTTGCTGCTGACCACGACACAGTCGATCCCCAGGCCGAGGCGATTCCCCCCGCTCAGGTGCCGCCTCTCGGCGGCGTCCGAGCGACTCCAGCGTCGCCGCCACACCGTGCAACCCGTTCAGGAGGCCGGGGAGCGGGTCGGAGGCCCGGCGGGTGGCCGTGACGAGCCAGTCCACATAGTCGGACGGCACCTCGGCGCCGACCTGTCGCAGCGCCCAGAGCACGCCGGCGGCGCCGTTGGCCACGGTGAACCCGCCGGTCGCGAACTGCTGCGGATCTCCGGGGAAAAGCCGGTCCTTGCGGTCGGGCGTCGCGCTCGCGGTGATTCCCGCCACGAGCGAGTCGCGGATGGCCGGCCAGTCGGGGTTCTCGACACTGAACATCTGGGCCGGTCTGTCCTCGCCGAGAGGCCCCTTGGCCTTGCTGAACTGCCGGACCAGACGCGTCCCGAACGCCGGCGGCACCGGGAAGTGCTCGGTGATGACGTCGGTGAGGCTGATGAGCTTGACCGGGTCCCGGTCCTGCAGGGGAGCGATGGGGAGGAAGATCCACTGCCGCAGGCAGTTCATGACATAGTCGTCGGCGGCGCGGCCGGAGAGCTCCTTCGGCGCGGCGAATCCCGCCGCGGCGAGGCCCGGGATCTGCGGGTCCGTCAGGTCGGACGCGATCTCGAAGTCGATCAGCGCGACGCGCCCGTCCGGGCGGACGATGATGTTCTCCGGGTGCAGGTCGGCGAATCGCACCCCCCTCGCGTGGACGGACATGAGCGCGTGGTCGACCTTGGCCAGGATGTCGGTCGCCCACCGGGTGTACGCCGCCAGCGTCTCGGCGCTCGGGTCGGGACTGGCCAGCGGATAGCGCTCGAACATCTCGTCCAGCAGGGTCTTGCCCTCGATGTACTCCTCGACCAGGAAGTGGTGTTCCCAGATCGTGCGGTAACCGAGCAGCCGGGGTACGCAGTCGAGACCGCTCAGCCGCTCCAGGATGTCGCGCTCGTGTGCCAGCCTGGTGACCGCGTCGACACCGCCCGCATCCAGGCCCGCGTGCGGGCGGGCCTCCACCAGCACCACGTACCCTCCGGACGCTTCGTCACGGGCGAGGTACACCCCGCCGCCGTTGGAGAAGTGCAGTGCCTTTTCGATCTGCCAGGGGAACTCCTCCTCGGTTCCCGAACCGTGCTTCGCGACCGACTCGCGCAGTACCTCGGGGATGGAGACCCACTCCGGCACGGTGAACGCCGGATCCCGTTTGTCCGGGACCAGTTGCCCGTCGGGTGTGCGGATCGCGTACCCCGGGCTGCCGTCCGACTTCGTGTAGGTCATCGGCTGGAACGCGCCATACCGCACGTAGACCGGTGAGTCCTCATACCGCAGGTCGCTGAGGATGTACGGGCCGGTGAAGTCCCGCAGGAGCTCGGCCAGCGCCGGCAGCACCTCGCTCAACTGATCCTCGTCGACCGGGTACAGCGTGATGAGCTTGCCGCTGCCGCCTCGCTCGGCGTACTTGTTGTTGAGCAGCCGCATCGCCATCTTGCTTCTGAGGAACTTGACGGCGATGTTCCGGCTGACGCAGAAGTCCACCACGAGATCGCAGACGGTGCCGGCGTCGGCGTCGGTTCCCGAGACGTGGATCTTCCATCCCTGCTCCGGAAGCGCGATCTCGGGCGGGAGCAGCACGACCCACAGGTCGCTCTCGCCGATGCGCCACCCACTGGGGAGGGGTCGGCGCGCCGTGGGGAACCGGTTGTCGTCGTCCGGTATACGCCAGACCGGTTCGAAGAACACCGGATCGGCCTGGCAGTAGGTCACAAGCTGGGGAAGTGTCTCTTTCATCTGGTCGAACTCCAGGATGCTGAAGGCGCGAGGGGAACTATTCGCACGAGATCGTGTTTTCTGACATCACACGCCGGTCGCCGGCCGCCGGGGACGGTCCGGTTCGAGAACGACCGGCAGTCCGAGGAGGTAGCGCACGCTGCTCTGCCGGTAGTGCAGACTCTGGGAGTCACGGGCGAGCTCCATGTCCGGGAAGCGCCGTGCGAGCGTGCCGATGGCGATCTGCGTCTGGGCCCTGGCCAGTTCCGCTCCCAGGCAGTGATGGTGGCCGTGCCCGAAGGAGAGATGGGGGTTGCTCGCCCGCTCGATGTCCAGCAGGTCCGGATCGGTGAAGAACGACGGGTCCCGGTTGGCCGCCACCAGTGACGCGCTGAGGAGGTCGCCCTTCGGGATCGGCGTGCCCTCCACATCGATCGGGACCGTCACGTGACGGGCGATGCCCACGGGGAACGGTGTGATGAGTCGCAGCAGTTCCTCGACCGCGGTGACGATCAGCGTGGGGTCGTCCACGAGCCGCTTCCACTGCCCGCGCCGTAGCAGGGCGGCGACACCGCTCGCCAGCACGGTCGTCGGCGCCCGATGCCCGTTCACCATCAGAAACCTGGCCGCCGAGATGAGGTCCTCTTCGGACAGTCCGTCTCTCTCGGCTTCGACGACCCAGCCGAGCAGGTCATCCGAGGGGCGGTTCTTCCGGGCCGCGATCAGGGCGCGCAGGTAGTCGTCGATGTCGCTGTGCGCCTTGGGAGGCGGGGAGACAAGCCTTTCCAGGATCCACTCGTGTATGTAGCCCCGGTCCTGCTCCGGCACGCCGAACAGCTCGCACAGGACGGCGACCGGCAGGGGGTAGGCGAACGTCGGGAGGAGGTCGATCACCTCGTGGGCGGGGATCGCGTCCAGCAGCGCGTCGGTCTCACGTTGTATGCGCGGACGCAGCGCCTCCACCCGTCGCGGTGTGAGGTGCCGCTCGATCAGCCGACGCAGCCGGGCGTGCTCCTGCCCCTCGATCGTGATCAGATCCAGTTCGCCTTGATGCGCGAGAGCCGGATCGGCCGACTGGAGCCGGAACCCCGCCGTGATCTCCGCGTCCCCGGTCAGTCCCGGGCCGGCGAGGGTCGTGGTGGTCGCCTCGTGCCCGGTCAGCAGCCAGGACGTCGCCATGCCGGACGCGTTGACCCGATGGATCGGCCCCAGCTCCCGCCACTGCCGGAGCGCGTCGGGATCGTTGAAGATCGCCGGGGTGAGTACCGGGAGCCTTGCCGGGGCCTTCAGGTGAGCGCCCGCCTCGCCCGCCTGCCGGTCCAGATCGGTAAGGAAGGGAACGAGCGCCGGGATCACCGTCTCCGGGGCGGCGGTGGAGAGCACCAGGACCGGGCAGAGCAGATCCGGGGCGGAGTCTCCGGATGCCGGACTCCCATCACTCGGTGAGCCCACGACCACCACCGCGGCCACACGCTCCGGATGACGATCCGCGACCTCCATCGCCGCAGATCCGGCCGCACCGTAGCCAAGTAGCACAGCGCGATCCGGGCTGTCCGGCGCCGCCAGGAAATCCGTGATCCCCCCGATGCACGCGTCAAGGTCACCAGCCGGTACACCGGTCATCCGCACCTGCCAGCCCCGGCCGGTGAACTCGTCCTCCAGGCGCTCGCTCCCGGCACCCCGGTTGACGATCATCAGGACACGCCCCCCGGCGCCCTGGGTCGACTTGTCATCCTTCGAGGCCGTAACGGACAGTGCCCCGATCACACCGTTGGCGACTGTCGCCACGTCGTCTTCCCCCCGATACTGCGGTAATTCAGAACGCCCCGCTTGGCTTGTGATCAATGCTTTCGGGGGAAGTTGGGATGCTCTTGTGGGCACTTGGGGTGTCGTTGGGGCCGACTTGTGAGATTCCCGCCGTGGAGCGTCACCTGCGAGGTCCCGTCGCTGTCCGCGTGTTCGCTCCTCGGCTGGGCGCGGGTGACGGACAGGAAGACCGGGGCGAGCATGGCCGGTGCCTCTTTTGGTGGCCTGGACCCCTGGGAGGCGGCGTCGGGTTCGGGCTCGATCCGGGGCGTCCCGGCATTGCCGCAGCCGAGGGGCGGTGCGGGAGACTTGGAAGGTGACAATCGAGAACGCCCGCCCAGGTCCGCCGGAGACCAGCCCCTCCATCGTGCTGCTCACGCTGGCGCATCGGATCGAGTCCGAGCTCGGCGCCGCCCTCGCGCCGCTCGGGCTGACGGTGAGCAGGTTCGGCCTGCTCGGACACATCTCCGGCGTGCCCGGCGCGTCGTTCAGTGACTTGGCGCGAATGTCCGGAATCACCGTCCAGAGCGTTCATGCGGCGGTTAAGGCGCTGTCTGGGGCCGGGCTCGTTCGTGACAACACCGCTCGCGCCGGGTCCGCTTCGGCCATCGAGATCACACCCGAGGGGGCGAGCCTCATGCGGGAGGCGATGAAGGCCGTGAACGGGGTGGACGAGCGGCTGTTCGGTTCGGACGCCGACCCGATCCAGCGTCAGATCGCCGACGCGGTACGCGCCGCGTTCGAAGGGCGTTTCAGGTCCTGATCCGAGGCGCGAGCCGCTTCGGGCGGCGGGAGCGCCATGCCTTCGCCATTACCTTCAGGCAGCCTGAAGCATCTGCTAAGCTTCAGGCTGCCTGAAGGATGTGGAGAGGGGAACTCGTGGAAGGCTTGCTGCTGTCGGTCCATGTACTCGCCGGCATTGTGTTCATCGGAGGCTCGGCCGTCGCGACAAGCCTGTTCTCCCGCTATGCCCCGGTCGCCACGAGTGTCGCGGCGAGCCCGGCCGCGGGCGCGCCCGTCGCCCCACAACCGGAAACCTCGGGAGACCGCGACCGGGCCGTGGCTGTCGCGCTGCACCGCATCACCCGCGGCTACGGCGTCTTCGGCATCGTCGTGCCCGTCGTGGGGATCGCTCTGGCCGTCACCCAGGGCCGGATGGGCGAGATCTGGATCAATATCTCCATGGTCCTCACCGCCGCCGCGGGTGCTCTGCTCGCCCTGCGAATCTGTCCGGAGCAACGCGAGGCCCTCGCCGCCCCCGGCGACGGCAAGCGGTTGCGCACCCTGAGCATGCTCGCCGGAATCTACAACCTGCTGTGGGCGACCGTCGTGGTCCTCATGATCGTCCGCCCGGGAGCCCAGGCGTGAGCACCATCGAAGATCCGTGGGATCCGGGGCATGGCATACGACTTCCAGGTCTGTGTCGACGCGTGAGAACCCCACGTGCTCGCCGACCGGTGGGCCGAGGCACTCGGCTGGGAGGTCGACCTCACGACGAATCCTGAGAGCCGGTGAGCGGTGTCTCGAAGCAGGCCAGCCAGGTGGTGAGGAGCGATTCGAGGTGCGCGGCCTCTTCGGGGGTCAGCTCGTCGAGGAGGCGGCGTTCGTTGCGCATGTGCTCGGCGAACGCCCGGTCGATCAGTTCCTTGCCGGCGGGGGTGAGCGCGACCACCCGGCCGCGGCCGTCGCTCTCGCTCGGGCGGCGGGCGACAAGCCCGTTGCGTTCGAGCCGGTCGATGCGCTTGGTCATCGCGCCGGTGGTGACCATGGTGAAGGCGGCGAGTTCCCCGGGCGCGCGCTCGAACGGCGCGCCGGCGCGCCGGAGGGTGGCGAGGACGTCGAACTCCCCCTCCCCGAGCCCGTATCGCCGGTAGACGACACAGAGCTGTTCGGTGAGGTGCCCGGCGAGGCGGTGGAGCCGTCCGATCACCCCCTGCGGGCTCACGTCCAGGTCCGGGCGCTCGCGGGCCCATTCCTGCTGGATGCGGGCGACGTGATCCAGGGATTCGCTCATGGAGGACAATATAGCTTCCAGGGAAGTTATATTGTCTTCCATGGAAGCTAATTTTCGCTGGGTGCTGGTCACGGCGGTGGCCCCGATCGCCTGGGGGACGACCTACTTCGTCACCCACCGGTTCCTCCCGCCCGGCTACCCGCTGTACGGGGCGGTCATCAGGGCGCTGCCCGCGGGGCTGCTGCTCCTCCTCGCCGGCGGGAAGCGCCCCCACGGGTCGTGGTGGTGGAAATCCCTGGTTCTCGGGACGCTCAACATGGGCGCGTTCTTCGCGCTGATCTACCTGGCGGCTCAGCTGCTCCCGACGGGCATCGCCTCGATGATCATGGCGACGTCACCCGTCGCGATGATGCTCACCGCCTGGTCGCTGCTCTCGGAACGTCCGCGGATCGCGCACCTGGCCGGAGCCGGCATCGGCGTCGCGGGCGTGTGTCTCATGCTGTTCGCCGGCGCGGCCGCCGTCGACGCTCTCGGCGTACTCGCGTCCGTCACGGCCATGGTGATGTCGTCGGTCGGCTACGTACTGGCCAAGCGATGGGGCACGGACGTCGACGTGCTGTCGTCGACCTCGTGGCAGCTCATCGCCGGAGGAGTCGTCCTGGTGCCTTTCGCCGTCGCGGTGGAGGGTCCGCCGCCGGACCTGGGGGGATCCGCGATCCTTGGGTTCGGTTATGTCAGCGTCGTCGCGACGGCTCTCGCCTTCGCCGCCTGGTTCGCGGGACTGCGGCACCTGCCGGCGGGAACGGTGGGACTCGTCGGGTTGCTGAACCCGGTGACCGGGGTACTGCTCGGCACGACGATCGCCGGAGAGGTGCTCACCGTCCAGCAGTTCTGCGGGCTGGTGCTGACCTTCCTCGGAATCCTCCTTGGGCAGCCCGTCGCGGCCCGCCTCGCCGCGGCCGTCCGAACCAGGCGTTCACCCTCCGGCTGCCTGCCGTGATCGGCCTGTTCCCGACGTTCCAGCCGTAGATCGTGATGGTCCGGGTGAGTATCGTCGTCGTATGCCTGAACTGATCGCGCCCACCACGCGTTTGCACTCCGCCTGGCGTGAGGCGCATCACGAGTGGGGTCCCGGCCTCCACGAGGACGGATTCGGGCTGGGGCCGTCCGACGAGGTCGACTCGCCGGACGGATTCGCGGCCTGGGTGGCGCGACTGGCCGAGGGGTCGGATCCGGCGAAGCCGGTGGAGGCCGGCCGAATGGGTTGCGTGTATCGGTGGATCGTCGAGGGCGACCGGGTGCACGGCGGGATCGCGCTGCGGCACGGGCTCAACGACTATGTGCTGCGGTTCGGCCACATCGGGTACGGTGTCCGACCGTCCTCACGTCGGCGTGGGCTGGCCACCTGGGCACTGGGCCGGATGCTCGGCGAGGCGCGGGAGCTCGGTCTGGACCGGGTGCTGATCGTCTGCGAAGCCGACAACCTCGCCTCGGTGAAGACGATCGAGCACAACGGCGGCGTCCTCGAAGGCGTACGGGACACCGGGTACGGTCCCGCACGGCGCTACTGGATCAAGATCTAGCCGGCGGGGGCCGGCACGGAGACGGATACGGCCACCGCCGTACGACCGGGCGCCGGTGGCCATCGGCACCTGCGGGCAGCCCGCATGTCATGTGATGGAATATCCGCTTCTAAGCTTCAAGGTGTGACGAAATACCTTGATGTGCATCCGGAGGATCCGCAGCCTCGGCTGATCGGCCAGGTGGTCGAACTTCTGCGTGCGGACGGGCTGATCGCATATCCGACGGACTCGTGCTACGCGCTGGGGTGCCGCCTCGGTAACAAGGAGGGCGTCGACCGGATCAGAGAGATCCGCCACCTGGGCAGCGACCATCACTTCACCCTGGTCTGCAGAGACTTCGCGCAGTTCGGCCAGTTCGTGCATGTGAGCAATGCGCTGTTCCGCTCGGTCAAGGCGGCGACCCCCGGCGGATACACGTTCATCCTGCCCGCGACCAAGGAGGTGCCGCGGCGGTTGCTGCACCCGCGGAAGAAGACGGTCGGCGTCCGGATCCCCGGCCACGTCGTCACGCAGGCGCTGCTGGCCGAACTCGGTGAACCACTGCTGTCGAGCACCCTGCTGCTGCCCGATGAGACCGAGCCTCTGACGCAGGGCTGGGAGATCAAGGAGAGGCTCGATCATGTGGTGGACGCCGTCATCGACTCCGGTGAGTGCGGCGCCACCCCGACGACGGTCGTCGACCTCTCGCAGGGCGAGCCGGAGATCCTCCGCCGGGGCACCGGAGACCCGTCCCTCTTCGAGTAAGATGGCCGACACCGTTCACGGTGGGTCTGGCGCGTCCACCCGGCGACTTCGCCAGGTGCAGACCCCGCCGGACAACCGCACCCGACGTCCTCACCGCATGCCGGTTCTTTCGTCAGCTTCTCGGCCGTAAACGACCGAGCTTGCAGCTCCTCGCCGTCGATGGGTTCGACGGTTCAGGCCGCGTCGTCGGCAGCGTGACTCACTGCCCAGCCCGCCACTCCGCGTGAGGCGATGTTGCGGGCCGCGTTGACGTCGGCGTGCTCAGCGAAGCCGCACGACGTGCAGGAGAAGGTCGCCTGATCGGGCCGGTTCCTCTTGTCCACGTGCCCGCAGGACGAGCAGGCCTGCGAGGTGTAGGCCGGATCGACGTGAACAACGGCGACGTCCTGGCGGGCGGCCTTGTAGGCGATGAAGGAGCCGAGCTGGTGGAAGCTCCACGAGTGCAGCGTGACCCGCTGGGGCTTGCGGAGCCGTACCCGGTCACGGATGCCCTGGAGGTCTTCCAGGGCGATGCCTTGCCCGGTGCGTGCAGCCTCGGTCACGATGCGTTTGGCGATGATGTGGTTGGTGTTCGCGGCGAACCGGGCCTCGGCCCGGCGACGCCGCTTCAGCAGCCGTTTGGCGGATGTGGTCTGCTTGGCCTGCAGGCGGCGGCGCAGCTCGCGGTGGCGGTGGCGGACCGCGTTCAGGGCCTTGCCGCTGTGGCGAACTCCGCCACTTGTGGTCGCGATGTTGGCGATCCCCAGGTCCACCCCCAGGAATCCGTCCGGGGCGGCGACCGGCCGGTCGGGAATGTCGCAGGTGGCGATGAGGAACCACATACCGTCGCGATACAGCAGGTCTGATTCGCCCTTGCGGTGGGCGGCCAACGTCTGGAGTTGCTCGGCAGAGGCGGTGAACGCCACGTTCTTCATTCGTCCGCGCGTGGTCCAGATGCTCACTGTGCGCGTGTCCATCTGCCAGGACAGGCAGCGGTCGTCGAACGGGTGGGCCGCGCCGGGGCGAAAGACGATCGGCGTGGCCAGGGCCCGCTCGCGCCGGACGGAGCCAGGTTTGCCCAGGTTGCCGTTGCGGATATTGGCGTGCAGCGTGGCGTAGGCGTCGGTGACCTTCTTGATGACATGCTGCGCGGCTTGGGCCGCCAGCCGGTAGTCGTCCTTGATCTGCCCGTAGGCGTGCCGGCGCAGGTCGTAGTTGCGAAACACCCGCCGGTGGTGGGCGAGCGCTGAGACCCAGGTGGCCGCGGCGTTGACCGTGCGCAAGGTCGCCTCCAGCGCCGCCGCCTGCTCGGGCGTCGGCAGGAGTCTCACCTGCACCACCAGCTTCACAACGCCCAAACTATCCTTTGGCCCATGTCACCGTGATAGGAATCCGACCTGTGCCGGGGCCGGGGCCGAACCGTTGTCCGCACGCTGCGCGTATTCGGTCTTCACACCCGGGTATCGGTGCGGGGTCTTCACCGGCGCACCGCCGCGCCGCTGCGAAGAAATCATGATCGAGGTGTGCGGCTTGTTGAGTTCAACGGCGAGTACGACCATGTCCGCCTGCTCGTCGGCTGCCCGCCCAAGGGTCGTCCTTGCGGCCCTGGTCGATTCCCTCAAGGGCGTCTCGGCCCGCCTGCTGCGCAAGGAGTATCCCGCTGTCCGCAGGTATCTGCGGGGCGGCCGCTTGCGGTCTCCGTCCTACGTCGCCGCCTCCCGCGGCGGCGCCCTTTTGCGCCTTGTCAAGAAATACATCGAAAACCAGGAGCGCCCGGACCAACGACCGGACGTTCACAACCCCAGGACCGGGAAGCGATTCCTCCCGGGCGTGAACGCCCGGGGTTCCTCGCTAGATAACGCTGAAGCGCGCTGACCACGGATAACGATCCTCAAGTGCCTTTCGTCAGCTTCGTCAACGACAGGGCTGATCTTCGAGCCGTGACCGCGACCGACATCGGCACGAGTGATGAGGACTTCGTCAACGTCGCTTCGGCGGTCTGCGATAGGTGACGACCTTGTCACCCGGTCCGGGGTACGCCATGATCAGCAGCCGCTGGGTGCCGTACTTCTCGCCCTTCCAGGGAAACCAGGCGAAGTGCAGGCGGATGCGGTAGTGCCCCTTACGGCCGTTGAGCGACAGGTCCGGCAGTTCGGTGCCGCTCAGGCCGTCCATGAAGATCATCTCGCCGTCCTGGTTGGTGTAGCCGACCTCGACGACGTTGTCCCAGCCCTTGGTCTCGACCGGTGGGCGGCGCGTGTAGGTCTCCAGCGTGACGCAGACGTGGAAGTCGGAATGTGTGCTCACCGTCACGTAGCCGGGTCCGGCGGTGACCGGACCGGCGCTCGTGCTCTTGCCCTCACCGGTGTATTGGCCGTACAGCTCCAGCCTTGCCTCGGGCCACTCCGGCTCCTTGAGGCGGATCGCCTTGGCGGGCGTGACGAGGGGGCGGTGACGCGGGGTGGCGTCGCATTTGCGCTGCTCCTCGGCCATGAACTCGTTGAACTCGCGATCCTCGGCGGCCGCTTCCGCTGTGACCTTCGCGTTCGCGGCCGGGCAGATCCCGGCGAGTACCCCGCTCAGGTCGCGGACGTTCACCCCTTCCACCTCCCTCAGGCGGGCCAGCTCGCGCGGATCGTTGCGGGTGTAGGCGGCGCACAGGTAACGGCCACGGTCGAGCAGCACCTGGTCGGGCGCGGTGGCGGCGAACGCGAGCACCTGCTGTTGGCGTACGGCGCAGATGAAGGCGCGCGGGCCGGTCGGCGGCGGGGGTTGCACGGGCTCGCCGTCCATCTCCCAAGGCTCGGGAGGCGAGCAGTCCTCGGCCGTGGTGACCGGACCGCGCGCCTGGTCGGCCACCGGCAGGAGGCACAGGGCCATGAAGGTGGCCAGCACCGCCACGAGCACGTGGTGGCGCGGGCGGGCGGCAGACGGGACGTGGTACAGGAGGAACAGGACGAGAGCGGAGGCGGTGAGCGCGGCGCTGTACCACAGCGGGGAGAGCCCGAAAAGGATCTCACCCTTCTCGTTCTGGTCGAACAGCCCGTCCGGGTACAGGGCCAGCCGCTGCTCGGTCATCTCGGGGACGAATCGCCAATCCGCCTCGGACGTCGTCGTGAGGGCGGTGGCGACGCCTGCCGCCGCGGCGAGGGTCAGGGTCAGCATCGTGGCACGCAGCAGCCGCCTGGTCCTGCGTACGACCGCGACCAGGACCAGTACGGCCGGGGCGCCGACCCCGATGAGCAGGTCCAGGGCGACCCAGAGCACCGTCGCCGGATAGCTCACGTGCCCGTGGAAGAGGTCGTCGACCGCGCCCCGGGGGCCGATCCACGCGGGCATGCCGTCCGCGAGGTTGACGGCCGCGGGGATCAGCGGGAGCAGCACGGCCACGGCGGCCAGGGGCCACGCCCGCGCGGGTGCTCCCCGGACCGCAGGCGCCGGAGACGGTGCGGGTGTCAGGGCGCCCAACTCGTGGGCGGAGCGTGCCTGCCACACCGTCCCGAAGACGCCCAGAACGCCCAGGAGCATGAGCAGCAGCAGGTCGTAGTCGATGCCCGAACCGCCGAACGAGATGAACGAACCACCTCCCGACGACAGCAGCGACAGCACGGCCGAGGCCCTGCCCAGCCGCACGGTGCCTCGGCTCCACCGCGCGTCCCTGGCCTGGCCGACCAGGATCGGCACCAGCCACAGCAGGTAGACGGCGTTGCCGAGCTGGTACGGAGAGACGAACTGCAGAACGGAGTAGTGGCCGAGGCCGTAGGCGACGGTGTAGGCCATGCCCATGGCGGCGTTCACCAGCCCCGCCACGAGCCCGAGCAGCCGCAGCCATCGAGGCAGGACCCCGGCGAGGACCACGAAGAACAGCCCGACGACGGCTACCTGGAGCAGGTCGAAAGGCAGGCCGGACCACCACTGGTAGGGGATCGGAAGCCGGTACAGCAGCGTGCAGGCGAGGCTGAGGTACAGGGCGGCCCGCAGCAGCCGGACCGGCCTGGCGTTGACGGCCGCCGCCCCGGCCGGACGCCCGCGCAGCACCTGCCAGTAGGCCCATCCCTGCAGGACTCCGCCCGCGACCATGAGGAGCTCCACCCACCAGGTGTAGGGCACGAAGTCCGAGTCCCAACCGCCGGTGACGATCTCGCGCAGCAGCGCGGGATCGCCGGTGGCCAGCGCGTGGACACCGGCCACGACGACCACGGTCACGTAGACGGCGGCGAACAGCGTGGCGATTCTGCCGAAACGGTAGCGGCGCACGGGAACCCCCTCGGGCACGAGCGGACAGGATTCCGAGCAAAGGCGCCCAACCCTAGCGAGCCACCACCGAAACGATCAAGTGGCCGAAGGGCCGTCGCCGTCTCCGAGGGCGGCGCGCAGTCGCCGTGCCATCATCGGCACGTCCCATCCCCGCGTCCTGCGCTCGGCGCGCACCCGCACCACCCACCCGGAAAGCTCGCCGTCCCTGGCCACCGCCATCACTCCTCGAACAGGGAAGGACACCCAACGCACACGTTTTCCCTCGCCCAGGGTGAACCTGCTGATCAGGTGATCTTCCAGGGGAGAGCGGGTGAAATGTTGAGGCGCGGGGTCGCGGTGGGGGTCCGCGCAGAACCCGACTCCAGGATCAGGCCACCGCTTCTTCCGATCCAACTTTCCGGTGGAAGGCTGAAGGCGATGACCTGATTCCAGGGGGCGATCGTAGGAACCGGATTCGCCGGACACCACGACCACCACGGAGGAGATCGTCCGCGGGCGCGAGCACGCCGCTCCGTGAGCGAGGACGACGACCTGTGGCCGGTCGTCCCCTCCGGGGTGGTGGCCGGGAGCGGTCACACCACTTCGAAGTCGGCCATCATCGCCATGTCCTCGTGTTCGAGGTTGTGGCAGTGCGTCATGTAGCGGCCTCGGTGACCTTCGAAGCGGACGAGCACCTCCACGACCTCGTACGGTCGCACGTCCACGGTGTCCTTCCAGCCCGCGTCGGTGGCGGCGGGCGGCCTGCCGTTGCGGGAGAGCACCTGGAAGTGGGCCAGGTGCACGTGTACGGGGTGGTGGAAGTCGCTGGTGAACCGCCAGATCTCGGCCGTGCCGAGACGCGGCCGGGCCAGCGGCCTGCCCGGCCGGAACGGCTGCCCGTTGATCGTCCAAAGAGCACCCGGTCCCCGCCTGGTGGCGCGGAAGTCGAACGTCCTGGTGGTCACCGCCGAGGAGCGGTCGGCGGGCTCCGGCCGCGAGAGCCGTTTCGGGATCGCGCTGCCGTCGACGGCCCGCCTGGTGACCAGAAAGCGCATCACGTTCCTGGTGGGGCCGCTTCCCAGGGTGTTGAGCAGGGTCACCTCACTGCCCACCGGGTAGTCGGAGAAGTCCACGACCAGGTCGAACCGTTCGGCGGGGGCGATGACGACCGCGGAGTGCGTCACCGGCGCGGTCAGCAGCCCGGCGTCGCTGCCGACCTGTGTGAAGCGGCCGCCGGGGGACAGCTCCAGCCGGTATCGCCGGGCGTTGGAGGCGTTGAGCAGGCGCAGCCGGTGGCGGGTGGCCGACACCTCCAGGAACGGCCACGGGGCGCCGTTGACCAGGATCACGTCGCCTTCGACACCCTCCATGTAGGCGTCCTCGACTCCCGGTGTGACCCGCAGGCTCGGGTCGAGCGACGGGTAGCGGAACGAGCCGTCCTCCTCGAAGGACCGGTCACAGATCATCAGCGGGATGTCACGCTCGCCCTTCGGCAGCGGCAGAGCGTCGTCCTCGTCGTCGCGGACGATCAGGAACCCGGCCAGCCCCCGCCACACCTGCGGCGCGGTGAAGTCCATCCGGTGGTCGTGGTACCAGAGCGTGGCGGCCCGCTGGTCCAGCGGGTAGAGGTAGTCCCTGGCCCCGGAGTGGAACGTCCACGACGACAGGTCCGCGCCCGTCCCATGCCGGGTGTGGCCCCCCGGCGGCGGCCCGAACCCCTGGCCCGCGGGCACCACGAGATCGGTCGGGTAACCGTCGGAGTCGGGCGGGGTGACGCCGCCGTGCAGGTGGGTGGAGGTGGGCACCGGCAACTCGTTGCGCACCCTGACGGTGGTACGGCCGCCTCGGCGCAGGTCGAAGGTCGGCCCGGGGAAGGTTCCGTCGAACCCCCACACCTCGGTCGTGGTGCCGGGGATGATCTCCATCCGGGCCGCGCGCTGGACCACCTCGTAGTGGCCCGGCCGCGTCGGCCGGGCGAGTGCGGGGACGGGCAGCGGGACGGTGAACGGCCTGGGCAGCGGCAACGCGCTGGCAAGGGTCTCGCCGGCGGTCTCGCCGGTCAGACCCCCGCATCCGGCGACGGCGAGGCCCGCGCCGCCCAGCAGGCCGAGGAAAGCTCTGCGGGAGGTCATGCCGCGGCCGTCCGCAGGCCCCGCCACGTCCATGCGCACAGTACGGCGGAGAGGCCGAAGATCGCCATGCCGAGCGGGAAGTGCAGGGCGACGACCCGGTCCTGGCCCAGGGCGACCTGCGCCGTCTCCAGGGTCACGAGCCCGGCGCTCGCCCCGGCCGGCCAGAGCGGGCCACGGCCGGGCCGCCACAGTCCGATCGCGGCCCCGAGCTGGAGGTAGAGCAGGACGTGCGTCACGCCGGCGTTGTTCCGGTGCCAGGTGAGCATGTCCACATCACCGGTGACGAACAGCCCGGCCAGCGCGGCCTGCCCGAGCACTCCGAGCAGGTGCGCGGTGGCGAACAGGCGCAGTGACCGGATGACCCAGCCAGGGAAGGGTGGGGAGTCCATGCGTGCCATGCTTCCGATTCGGGGCTTGACGATCGTCGCCCCGAAGACGGCGTTTCGCGCTACACCCCAGGATGTATCCGAGGCCCCGGGATGCCACCGGGGAGGTACGCCGGACCTCCCCGGCCGGCGGGAGGACCGGCCGGATCCGGTGGCCTACCGTGGCAGAGGTGAGGAACCACAGGACGGACACGCTGATCGCGCTGGCCGCGCTTACCGGGATCGTCGCGGGCACCTACGGCGGACTGTCCTGGTCGGGGCCGTTCGAGCGGCCGCTGGACACCACGGGTCTGGCGTTGATCACGGTGTCGTCGCTGGCACTGGCCTTCCGCCGAAGGGCGCCGATGGTCGTCGGGGTGGTCGCCGTCGCGTGCGGCGTCGCCTACTACGCGGGGCGGTATCCGGGCGTCTTCGTCGCCGCGCCCGCGCTGACGGCGATCTACACTGCGGCGACCCTCGGCCGTCGCAGGCTGGCCGTCGCGCTCGCCGTGGCGCTGGCCGTGGGTGTCTACGGCCTCATCGCGCTGTCCGACTCCGACCCCGCGCCCGGCGACGGGTTCAGTCTGCTCAGCGGATGGCTGGTGGCGATGGTGGTCATCGGCGAGGTCGTCAGGAACCGCCGTGCCTCCGTGCGGGAGGTCGAGCGGCGTGCGATCGAGGCCGAGCGCACCCGAGAGGAGGCCGCGCTGCGCCGGGCGGGAGAGGAAAGGCTGTGGATCGCCCAGGAACTGCACGACACGCTCACCCACAGCATCTCGGTCATCAACCTTCAGGCGTCGGTCGCCCTGGAGTTGCTGGACCGAAAGCCCGAGCGGGCCCGCGAGGCGCTCGTCGCGATCAAGGATTCGGGACACGAGGCGATGCGGGAACTGCGCGCCACACTGGGGGTGCTGCGGCAGGCGGAGCCGGACGGTCCGGAGACGGGGCTGGAACGCCTGCCGAGGCTGGTGGCCAGGGCCGAGGCGGCGGGGCTACCGGTGAGGTCCACCACCGTGGGAGTGCCACGCGGGCTTCCCCCGGACATCGACCGGGCGGCCTACCGCATCACACAGGAGGCGTTCACCAACGTGCTGCGCCACGCCGGGCACGCGTCGATCGCGCTGACGCTGGAATACCATCCCGCCATGATCGTGGTACGGGTCGAGGACGACGGTGAGTCCGGCACGGGCGTCGTGGAGCACGGGATGGGCCTGATCGGGATGCGCGAGCGCGCGGTGGCCGTCGGCGGCTCGCTCACCGCCGGGCCGCGCGACCGGCAAGGGTTCGCCGTCCGCGCCGAGCTGCCGCTGGCCGGGCAGCCGTGATCAGGGTGCTGCTGGCCGACGACCAGGCGCTGATGCGCGCCGGTTTCCGTGCCCTGCTCGAACTCGCCGACGACATCGTCGTGGTCGGCGAGGCGGGCAACGGGGTGGAGGCCGTCGAGCTGACCCGGCGGCTGCTGCCGGACGTCACGCTGCTGGATGTGCGGATGCCGCTGCTCGACGGGATCCAGGCGACCCGCAGGATCGGCGCGGATCCCGAGCTCGACGGGGTCCGGGTGGTGATCCTCACCAACTACGCCCTCGACGAGTACGTCTTCGCCGCCCTGCGCGCGGGCGCCAGTGGATTCCTGCTCAAGGACATCGAGCCCGCCGAACTGCTGCAGTCGGTGCGGGTGGCCGCCCGAGGCGACGCGCTGCTGTCGCCGTCCGTCACCCGGCGGCTGATCGAGGAGTACGTCGCCACACCGCCGCGCCCGGTGGCCGGTCCGGGGCTGGAGCGACTGACCGAGCGGGAGCGCGAGGTCCTGGCGCTGGTGGCGGCCGGCATGTCCAACGAGGAGATCGCCGGCCACCTGGTCATCAGCCATGCCACGGTCAAGACGCACGTCAGCAGGACGATGACCAAGCTTGGCGCCCGTGATCGCGCGCAACTCGTCGTCTTCGCCTACGAGTCGGGGCACGTCGTCCCGGGAGCCGGTCGCTGAACCGCGCGTCCGCCGGGATCCCGGGTGTCACGCCTCCCCGATCGGCCGGGAAATCGGCCTCTCCGCTCGATGAGGCCGCGCCTATGATGTCGTGAATTGCCGCAGTGCCGCGACGACGCAGGAGACCTCATGAAGGCGGTTGTCCAGGACGCGTACGGCTCACCCGAGGTTCTCGAACTTCGAGAGATCGACAAGCCGGTGGTCAAGGAAGACGAGGTGCTGGTACGCGTTCGCGCGGCCTCCGTCCATCCGGATGTCTGGCACGTCGTGAGTGGCCGGCCGTACGTCCTCCGTCTTATGGGAGCCGGGCTGCTCAGACCGAAGAACCGCGTTCCGGGAACGGATGTGGCCGGCCAGGTGGAATCGGTGGGCAAGAACGTGACGCGGTTCCGACCGGGTGACGAGGTGTTCGGCGAGACCATCCGTGGCAACCAGTGGAAGAACGGCGGCGCCTTCGCCGAGTACGTGTCCGTCTCACAGGACGCCCTGGCATCGAAGCCCGGCAACGTCACCTTCGAGCAGGCCGCGGCCGTACCCACCTCCGGGCTCATCGCCCTGCAGAACCTTCCGGAGGGACGGCTGCGGCCAGGACAAAGTGTGCTGGTCAACGGTGCCGGCGGCGGCGTGGGATCCTTCGCCGTACAGCTCGCCAAAGCGTACGGAGCGACGGTGACCGGTGTCGACGACAAGGCGAAACTGGACATGGTGCGTTCGCTCGGCGCGGACCGTGTCATCGACCACACCCGGGAGGACTTCACCCGGAGTGGTGAGCGCTACGACCTGATATTCGACGTTCCGGGAAACCATTCGTTTTCGGACTGCCGGCACGCCCTCACGCCCGAGGGGACCTACGTGCTCATCGGGCACGATCGCTTCGGGGATGTGGGTGGCCGCTGGCTGGGAAGCCTGCCGCACTTCTTCAAGCTGATGGCGCTCTCGGTGTTCCGGAGTCAACTGCCGACGCCGAGTTCGTCGACGCCGAGCAGACAGGACTCGATGGCCGTTCTGAGGGAGCTCCTGGAGACAGGGAAGCTCACGCCGGTCATCGACCGGACGTACCCGCTGGGCGAGGTCCCCGAGGCCATCCGCCGTCTGACCGGGGGCAGGGCCCAAGGGAAGATCGTCATCACCGTGTAGCCGGATCGAGGTACGGCGGTCCGCCGCTCGTGATTTGGTGAGGAAACCCCAGTACCGGCCTGACCGGAATTCCGGTCGGCGCGTTCGACGGCGGACGCCTGGCGTGCGGCGGCAGAGGCGGCCGCCACCGGGAGCGGGTGGTGGAGTCGGCGGAGGATGTCACTTCTCGAACGTCCGGGGCGTCTACATGAGTAGGGGAACCCGACAACGAGGAGGGTAAAGCCGCAGTGACTGATGCGGACGCCAGGTCGGTCGCAGACTTCGAGAAGAACCGGAAGCTGTTGTTCAAAGTGGCATACCGGGTGCTGGGCAGCGTGGCCGACGCCGAGGACGTCGTTCAGGAGTCATGGCTGCGCTGGAACCGCGTCGACCATTCCCGGGTCACCGATCCGCAGTCCTTCCTCATCCAGGTCTCGACCCGGCTCGCTCTCGATCGGTTGCGGCGGGCCAAGGCCAGCCGGGAGGCCTACGTGGGGCCGTGGCTGCCCGAACCGCTGCCGACCGGGCCGGAGATCGGAGAGGGGGCCGAGACGGCCGACTCGGTTTCCATGGCCATGCTGGTGGTGCTGGAGACCCTCTCCCCGCTGGAGCGAGTCGTCTTCGTGCTGCGCGAGGCTTTCGAGTTCTCCTTCGCCGACATCGGCGCCGTGCTCGGTCGTTCCGAGCCCACGGTCCGGCAGATCGCCCGCCGCGCTCGCGCGCACGTGCGTGAGCGACAGCCCCGGTTCCGCTACGACCGCAAGGTCCGCATGCAGGTCACCGAGCGCTTCCTGGCCGCGTGCCTGGGCGGCGACATCGACAGGCTGCTCGACCTGCTCGCCCCCGAGGTCACGCTGTGGAGCGACGGGAACGGCCTGCGGGGTGTGCCCCGGACCTCGGTACGGGGGGCGCAGAAGGTCAGCCGCCTGCTGATCCATGGCATCCAGAAGGTGCTGCGGCCGTCGGCCGGGGCGTCGCCGGGCGAACGCGGCGGCGGGTCCGTGGTGGACGTCAACGGAGGTCCCGCCGCGCTCATCGTCGCCGCCGGTGAGACGGTCGCCGTCGTCGTGGTCGATCTGGATCCGGTCACCGACCGCATCACGCAGATCTGGATCATCGCCAACCAGGACAAGCTGGGGGGCATCGAAGGGGAGCGGTGACCGGACCCGGTGGCGAATCCGCACGGGCCCGCACGGGGGCGTACCGCTCGGCACCGTGGCCCGCTGCGCGGTGCGGGACGCGGGCAGCGCCGCGGACCCACCGGAGGACACCTTCCGGAGCTTCGCCTTCTCAGCGCGGCTGGTCCGGAACCGAGCCCGGCGCGACCCGGGCGGGGCGGATCTCGCCGAACAGCTTGAGCGTCGCCGGGCGCAGCCGCTTCTGCGCCTCGGCCGGCCAGCGCAGAAGCAGGGAGGAGAACACCGTCTCCAATATGATCTTCAGGTAGGAGCGGCCCGAGCGGCCGACGGGGATCTCGGTGCACAGACCGGACACGGTCGTGAAGGCCTCCTGCCGGCCGAGCCGCAGCCGGGCCTGCCCGTCGACCCCGTTCGAGGACCCGTCGGCCGCGAGGTCCACCGATTCCCAGAACAGCACCGGCGCCTCGTCGTCGCGCAGCCACGCCGGGCAGGACGGCAGCGGTAGCTGCAGCGCGAATCCCGCCAGCACTCCGCTCGGTCGCAGGTAGAAGGAGCCGTGGAAACAGGGCAGCTCGTAAAGGAGCCGCGGACCTTTCGACGTGTTCATCGACAGTGTCCCCCCGATGGCGTCCATGGGAACCCGCCAGGCACTGGGGTCGATGTAGGAGTCGTCTGGAACGGAGACCAAGAGGATTCACCCCGTTATGCGATACGGACGCGGTGCTCGGATTCAAGCTCGGTTACCAAGTAAGACGCACCGCGGAGCGGCGACGTGACATCGCTCGCAGTGCGAGGGGGCGCATGTCACGTTCCGGTGGCGGCGAACGTCTTCCTTAGAGAGAGATGCCCCCTTCTGAGAGCTGGTGAAGGCACGGATGTCTTTGCAAGGCAAGTTGGCCGGGACGGTCCACGGCAGGTTTTCCCAGGTGGGCAGGCCTGCTGACATGGCGCTCGCGACCGGTTGGGGCGACGACCTCCCCTCGCGGGACGGCTTCGCCGACAGCAAGGAGGTCGCCGACACCTTCTTGTGGGGCGCGAAGGCGAGCGGCGCCGACGGAGCCAAGGTCGTCTTCGGCCCGGCCGCCAGGCCGCTTCCGCAGTTGCCGATCACCGTCGACGCCGAGGGCTGTCTCATCGCCAGGGGCGACTTCTCGGTGCCCGTCGGCCCCGGTTACTGGGAGCGCGGTGACGCCGAGGCCGAGGTCAGGCAGAAGGGAGGTACGGCATGAGCACCGAACCGAAGACGGTTCCCAAGGCCGTCGCCGGCCCGTCGAGTTTTCTCGACGACCGTATCGGGGCGGGCGACTTCATCAAACGCAACATGCGGAAGATATTCCCCGACCACTGGTCGTTCCTGCTCGGCGAGATCGCGCTCTACTCGTTCGTCATCCTGCTGCTCACCGGAACGTTCCTGACGTTCTTCTTCAAACCGAGCATGAGCCATGTGATCTACGACGGTGTCTACGCCCCGCTGCGGGGTGTGGGGATGTCCGAGGCCTACGCCTCGGCACTGGAGATCAGCTTCGAGGTACGCGGCGGCCTGCTCATCAGGCAGGTCCACCACTGGGCGGCCCTGCTGTTCATAGCCGGCATGATGATCCACGCGTTGCGCGTGTTCTTCACCGGCGCCTACCGCAAGCCGCGCGAGCTCAACTGGATCATCGGAGTGCTGCTGCTCACGGTGGCGCTCTTCGAAGGGCTGACCGGCTACTCGCTCCCCGACGACCTGCTGTCCGGCGCGGGCATGCGGGTCACCGAGGGGGCGATCATCTCGCTGCCGGTGATCGGGACGTATCTGAGGTTCTTCCTGTTCGGCGGGGAGTATCCGGGCGATGATGTCATCTCGCGCTTCTACTCCATCCACATCCTGCTGCTTCCGGGCATCATCCTGGCGCTGGTCTCGGCGCACATGGTGCTGATGTGGGTGCAGAAGCACACCCAGATGCCGGGAAGGGGGCGCACCAACCAGAACGTGATGGGTGCGCCGTTCTACCCGGCCTTCATGCTCAAGGCCGGGTCGTACTTCCTGTTCACCTTCGCGGTGCTGGCCGGGCTGGGGACCTTCGCCCAGATCAACCCGATCTGGCTCTTCGGCCCGTACAGCCCGGCGGACATCTCCGCCGGCTCTCAGCCCGACTTCTACATGGCCTTCCTGGAAGGCGCGCTGCGGCTGATGCCCGCGTGGGAGGTCAACCTCTTCGGCACCGACCAGGCGGGCACGCTGCCGCTGAGTGTGATCATCCCGGCGCTGGTGCCGCTGGGCCTCATCATCACCGGGATGATCCTCTACCCGTTCGCCGAACGGTGGATCACCGGCGACAACCGCGAGCACCACATCGTGGACCGCCCTCGTAACAATCCCCACCGCACCTCGATCGGCATGTCGGTCGTGGTGTTCTACGGCGTGCTGTGGCTGCTGGCGTCCAACGACGAGATCGCCTCCACCTTCCATATCAGCCTGAACACCACCACCTACGCCGGCCGCGTCCTGGTGGTCGTCGGGCCGGTACTCGCGTACATCATCACCTACCGTGTCTGTCTGGGACTGCAGCGTTCCGACGCGGCCATCATCGGGCACGGCGTGGCGTCCGGTGTGATCAAGCGTCTGCCGGACGGCAGGTTCATCGAGGTCCACGCGCCGCCGTCGGAGGAGGCCGAGGCGCACCTGCGTGGCAA
This sequence comes from Streptosporangium amethystogenes subsp. fukuiense, assembly GCF_042665875.1. Classification (NCBI taxonomy): domain Bacteria; kingdom Bacillati; phylum Actinomycetota; class Actinomycetes; order Streptosporangiales; family Streptosporangiaceae; genus Streptosporangium; species Streptosporangium amethystogenes. Next base: position 1,430,945 of record NZ_JBHTEE010000001.1, read on the forward strand.
GGAGGCGGTGCCGACGCTGTCGGCCCACGACGGTGCGGGCATCCCGCCCAAGGGCATGCGCGGCCCCCTGGGCAGGCTGCGAGTCCGCATGTCCACGACGTACGGAGGAGAGAAGGTGCCTCTCGACGAGGGACACAATGGCCACGCCGCCGTCGAGTCCGGGGACGACAGTCCGCTGAGGCACTAGTCCACGGGCTCGGACGGTGTCCGTCCGAGCCCGATCGCGCGGGTGTGCAACTGAAGAAAGCGCTCAGTTGCGCGCCGGGCGGTCGAGGGTGCCCGACGCCGTCCGGCTGTCAGCGGCCGTGTTCGGTCAGCCCGTAGAGGTTGCCGTCGTGACCGGCGATCTGTGCCCATCGGCCGCCCTCCCGCCAGGAGGCGGCCTGCGGCTCCACGACGATCTCGACACCCCGGGTACGCAGGTCCGCGCAGGTGGCGTCGAGATCGTCGCAGTCGAACCAGCCGTGCGTCATCCGTCCGGCCTGCGCGCGGAGCGTCTCCAGGACGGCCGGTTCGACGGCGGCGAGCGCCACGCAGGTCTGCGCGCCCGGTGGGCGGACCTCGACCCAGCGCCGATCGTCACCGTAGGGAACGTCGGCCGCCAGTTCGAAGCCGAGCGTCTCGGTGAGGAACTCCAGGGTCCTGCTCTGGTCGCTGACGTACAGCACGGTGAGCCGGGGATTGATGATCATTGGTCTCCCTCTCAGCGGTCGTCGAAGCCGCAGGGAGGATAGTGCGTGAACCGGTGGCGGGAATTCAATCGTGTGCGAGAAGAACGGAGGTGGGTTCGGCGACGGCGAGGTGGAGGCGGCGCAGCCGGGCCGGGTCGCCGACGACGTTGATCGCGGTGATCTGGCCGCCGTCGATCACCACTTCGAGGACGAGCGTCAGCTGCCCGCGTGGTGCGACGACGGCTCCGATGACGCCGTTGACGAGAGCGGGCCGGGCGAAGCGCGCCAGGCCGGAGTTGGTGAGCGTCTCCGTGGCGACGGCGCGGGCGCCGCGTACCTCGGTCTGCCCGTCTCCACGTAGCGCGGTGAGGTCCGCTCGCCTGATGACGTCGGGAGCCAGCACGCCGAGGAGGGCGTCCAGGTCGCCGGCGCGTGATGCGGCGAGGAAGGCGTCCACGACCTTCCACTGCAGGCCGAGGTCGGCGGCCGGAACGGAGGCGGCGCCGTGCACCCGGTGGCGGGCTCGGCTCGCCAGCTTCTTCGTGGTCGACGGCGACCGCTCGACGATCTCGGCGATCTCGTCGAACGGCACGGCGAACAGGTCGTGCAGCACGAAGGCGATGCGCTCGGCCGGCCCGAGCCTGTCGAGGACCACGAGCAGGGCGAGCCCGACGGAGTCGGCCAGCACCGCCTCCCTCTCCGGATCGGTGGCCTCATTGTGGCCGCCCAGCAGCTCCAGCTCGGTTGTTTCGGTGAACTCCTCGTTCCGGCGCCGGCGTGAGCGCAACATGTCGAGACAGACGCGGCCGACGATCGTGGTCAGCCATCCGGTCACGTTGACGACGGCGTCCGCCCCGACGCGATGTGCTCGCAGCCAGGCCTCCTGTACGGCGTCCTCCGCCTCGTCCACCGATCCGAGCATGCGGTACGCCACGGATCGCAGATGGTCGCGAGACCGGCTGAAGTGCTCCACCAAAACGGCCTGATCGTTCATCGGTCACCTTTCGTCGTCGCATTTCGTCATATGAAAGTGACGAGACGGACGGCGCGAGATCGATTGGATCGCTCACCCTCGCACCGCTCACTTTACCGGTCCTGGATGAACATCCGTCGGCCGTCAGGGGGTCTCGTTGTCCGGACCGAGAGGCTTCGAGGTGATGGTCGTGAGCCCTGCGACGGGGTGTTCGTGGGAAGAGGCCGAGTGGTTGTGCGGCGACATGAGGTCGGACACGCCGCTGGGACGGCGTCGCGACGAGCGGATCGCCACCGGCGCCGTCGCCATCGAGGTCCGGTGGGTTCACGACCGCGTCAAGCTGTTCGAGGCCGCGGTGGAGGGGCGTCCCGCAGAGCTCCCGCCGGCAGGACCCGGTCGCTCGACCGCCACCGGCCGGCCAGGACGTGACACCGGCCACCAACTCGTATAGCACCTTGCCCGACCCGTCCCGATGTTCATCGTCAACTTCATAGATCCGCGAAAGCGCTGGTCGCCACACCTGTCACCGATCCGCTGAGCCTCAATGGAGAGGCCTGCCGTCCGGCCGGGTGCGCCGTTGCGTGGGCCCGCTTTCGTTCGTTTGTTCCTGTCCCAAAAGGACCGCTTTTCTCTGAAATTAAGGTGTTGACAACCAGGTTGGTGCCTAGGTGTGCTTCTTGCGAAGAATTCACCTTACCGTCACTCCTTCATGAAGGAAGGTATCACCGTGACACTTCACGTCGCAGCCGACACCGATCGGAATGACAAGAAGCATCTTCCCGAGGTATCGGATCTGCTCCGGGATCTGCCGAAAGGGGTCGTCTCCATAGGCGATCTCATGCCCTCGCTTTTGCCCCGCAAACAAGCGGAAGACCCTGCGCATATTCGCCGTCTCGCGGAGACCGAAAACAGTACGGACCCGATCTTTGTGCACCGCCCGACCATGCGCGTGATCGATGGCGCGCACCGGTTGCGCGTCGCCGCAATGAGAGGTGTGACGGAAATCACAGTTCATTTCTTTGACGGAAGCGAGGCGGATGCGTTCGTTCTTTCCGTACAGCTCAATGTCAGGCACGGCCTGCCGCTGACGTTGGATGAGCGCAAGGCCGCCGCCCAGCGCATCATCGGCTCCCACCCGCGCTGGTCGGATCGTGCCATCGCGGAACGTACGGGACTGAGCCCCAAGACCGTGGGCAAGGTCCGCAGCCGGGCGGGTGAGGCGGCTTCGCATCTGGACAGCCGCCTCGGGCAGGACGGAAGGGCCCGGCCGGTCAGCAGCGTCGAGGGACGCTACAACGCCGCGGCCCTGATGGCGACCAATCCCGAGATCTCGCTGCGCGAGCTGTCGAGGAAGACCGGCCTTTCGGTGGGAACGGTTCGGGACGTTCGCCAACGCCTCCACCACGGCCAGAACCCGATCCCGGAGCGGCTGCGCGGTCCGGAGGAGGGCGCGGCCGCCGTCGCCCCACCCCGGAACGGGACGAGGTCGCCGAGGGGGGAGATGAAAGCCACCGCGGTCGAGACCGTGTCGGTGGTGCAGAAGCTCGTCCGGGACCCGTCCCTGCGGTCGACGGAGTCCGGGCGGACGCTGCTGCGGATGCTCCTGCTCACCGAGATGGAGCAATCCCAGTGGGAGGAGATCGCCGAGGCGGTCCCCATCCATTGCGTGCCGCTCATCCACGCCGTGGTGCTCAAGCGCTGTGAGGATTGGAAAAAGCTGGCCAGCGTGGTGTCGCGGAAGTCCGAGAAAGCCGGCTGACCGCTAATTGTTCAGGCGATGACAGTACACCCCTTCCGTTTGCCGGAGGGCTGGAATACCGTCTGCGAAGACGGCAATCATCGGAGGGTTTGTCATGTCGGACAGTTCTCATTTCCCGGGAAACAGCGCGGAAGCAGAGCTTCGGAAGATCAACCGAGCAACGGTTGAAATTTATATGAACACCAGGGGTCAGGACCGTCTTCGGCGGCACCTGCTTTTTACCGAGGACGGCGTCGGCGGCCTGTGGACCAATGACACCGGACAGCCGATCGCCATTCACGGCCGCGACCGGCTCGGGGAGCACGCGGTATGGTCACTGAAGTGTTTTCCCGACTGGGTCTGGTTCAACGTCGAGATCTTCGAAACTCAGGACCCGAACTTCTTCTGGGTCGAGTGCGACGGTGCCGGGGCAATTCGTTTCCCCGGTTATCCCGAGGGCCGATACGAGAACCACTTCCTGCACTCGTTTCTGCTGGAGAACGGAAAGATCAGGCAGCAGCGGGAGTTCATGAACCCGTTCGAGCAGTTGCGCGCGCTGGGCATCCCCGTCCCCGAGGTCAAGCGTGAGGGAATCCCCACCTAGCGGCGACCGCTCCCTTCACCGGCTTCGATGACTCACGGTCGTCGGCGGTTGCCGTGTCAGGGCGGCGGCCGGAAAGCCGATCAGGATCCATGGTCAGCCCACCAGCCAGGCGACCATCTCTGGACATCCCCCACCGAGTCAAGGACGATCCCGGCGCGCAGGGCGCCTTCAACCGATGGAGATTGGTGACCTCGTCATGCCCGATATCAGGCTGAGCACGGCGTTACAACAGCCCGAGTGGAGCGATGTCTCGCAGGTACAGCGCGTCGGTGAGGCGCTGGCGTCCCGCCCCTCGCTCGTCAGGGCGGAGGACGTGCGTGGCCTGCGCGCTCTTCTCGCCGATGTCGCGGCGGGCGGGGCCCTGGTCCTGCAGGCGGGGGACTGCGCCGAGGATCCGGAGGAGTGCACGCGAGAGCACGTCACCCGCAAGTGCGCCACGCTGGACGTGCTGGCCGGCGCGCTCAAGATGGTCACGCACAAGCCGGTGCTCCGGGTCGGGCGTATCGGCGGCCAGTTCGCCAAGCCGCGGTCCAACCCCACGGAACAGGTCGGCGATGTCACCCTCCCGGTGTTCCGGGGGCACCTGGTGAACGGCCCGGAGCCGACGCCCGAGAGCAGACGCCCCGATCCGCTCCGCATCCTCACGGGGTACATGGCGGCGAGCGACATCATGGAACACCTGGGCTGGCGTGGTTCGTATCGCCGTCCCGAGATCGACCCGCCCGTGTGGACCAGCCACGAGGTGCTGCTCCTGGACTATGAGGTCCCGATGCTCCGCCGGGACGCGGCGGGGACGCTGATCCTCGGTTCCACGCACTGGCCGTGGATCGGGGAGCGGACCCGGCAGGTGGACGGCTCGCACGTCGCCATGCTCGCGGAGGTGGCCAACCCGGTGTCCTGCAAGGTGGGCCCGAAGATGACGCAGGACGAGCTGCTCGCCCTGTGCGAGCGGCTCGATCCAGAACGCGAGCCCGGCCGGTTGACCCTGATCGCCAGGATGGGCGCGGAGCTGGTCGCCCACCGGCTGCCATCGCTCGTCGAGGCCGTTCGCGCCGCGGGGCATCCGGTCATCTGGCTGTGCGACCCCATGCACGCCAACACGGTCGTCACCCCGGACGGGCGCAAGACCCGCGTGGTGGGGACGCTCATGCGGGAGGTCCGCGACTTCGTGGGCGCGGTCGAGGCCGCCGGCGCCGTCGCAGGCGGCCTGCACCTGGAGACCACCCCCGACGACGTCACCGAGTGCGTCACCGACGAGGCCGACTTCGGCCGGGTGGGGGAGCGGTACACGAGCTTCTGCGATCCAAGGCTCACCCTCTGGCAGGCGGTCTCGGTGATCTCGGCCTGGGGCGACTGACGTGAACGATCCGATGAGAAAGGACGATCATGCCTGGTATACCCCCTATTGAGCCCTATCTGATTCCCACGGCAGGCGATCTGCCTCCCAGCACCGCCCAGTGGGTTCCCGACCCCGCCCGCGCGGTCCTTCTCATCCACGACATGCAGCGCTACTTCGTCAAACCCTTCCCCGGCTCGGTGCGGGACGGACTCATTCGCAACATCGCGCTGCTGCGCGATCGCAGCGTCGCGCTCGGCGTTCCGGTGGGCTACACGGCCCAGCCCGGTGACATGAGCGAGGAGCAACGAGGGCTGCTCAAGGACTTCTGGGGGCCGGGCATGCGCAGAGCCCCCGCCGACCAGCTGGTGGTCGACGAACTGGCCCCCTCACCCGGCGACTGGATGTTCAACAAGCTGCGATACAGCGCGTTCTTCCGGTCCGACCTACTGGACCGCATCCGGGAGGGCGGTCGCGACCAGTTGATCGTTTGCGGGGTGTACGCGCACGTCGGAGTGCTGATGACGGCGATCGACGCGTTCACCAACGATCTCCAGACCTTCCTGGTCGCCGATGCCGTCGCCGATTTCACCGCCGACCACCACCGGATGACCCTCGAGTACGCGGCCGAACGCTGCGCGGTCGTCATCACCGCGAAGGAGGTGTTCTCGTGACCGGACCGGGCGTGATCGGCGACGACCTGCTCGACCTGGTGCTGGCGCCCCGGCCGCCGGCCTTCGCGCTGCTCCACCGCCCCGAGGCGCACGGTCCGGCACTGCTGGACGTCCTGGTCGGAGAGGTCGCCCAGGTCGCCAAGCTGGCCGACATCCTCCTGCCCGGCGCGGGGCAGGCCGGAGGCGCCGCCGGCCACGATGTGCTGGCGATCATCCCGTACCGGCAGATCCGCGAACGCGGCTTCGTGTGCGTCGACGACGACGCCCCGTTGTTCACGATGACCGTGACCGGGCAGCGGACGGTGCCCGTCGCCAAGGCGCTGGCCCAGATCCCCGACGTCCCCGTCACCGTTTCCGGCGGGCACTTCGACGTGGCCGACGACGACTACGCCGAGACCGTCCGCAGGGTGGTCAAGGAGGCGATCGGCGAGGGCGAGGGCGCGAACTTCGTCATCAAGCGGTCCTTTGTCGCCGACATCGGCGACTACACGCCGCACAGTGCCCTGGCCTTCTTCCGGAGACTGCTCGAAGTCGAGTCGGGCGCGTACTGGACCTTCATCGTCCACACCGGGGAGCGGACGTTCGTGGGCGCCACCCCGGAACGGCACGTCACCCTGTACGGCGGTGTCGCCACGATGAACCCCATCAGCGGCACCTACTGCTACCCGAGGTCCGGCCCCACGCTGCCCGAGGTCATGAACTTCCTCGCCGACCGGAAGGAGTCCGACGAGCTCTACATGGTCGTGGACGAGGAGCTCAAGATGATGACGCGGATCTGCCGGCCCGGTGTACGGGTGGTGGGCCCACGGCTCAAGGAGATGGCGCGGCTCGCGCACACCGAGTACTTCATCGAGGGCGACAGCGACTGGGACGTCCGCGACATCCTCCGCGAGACGATGTTCGCCCCGACCGTCACCGGAAGCCCGCTGGAGAACGCCTGCCGGGTCATCGACAGGCACGAGCCGCAGGGCCGCGGCTACTACAGCGGGATCGTCGCCCTCATCGGACGTGACGCGTCCGGCGGCCGGACCCTCGACTCCTCCATTCTCATCCGCACCGCCGACATCGACGGCGCGGGCAGGGTGCACATCGGTGTCGGCGCCACGCTCGTCCGCCACTCCGATCCGGTGTCGGAGGTCGCGGAGACCCGAGCCAAGGCGGCCGGGCTGCTCGCGGCGCTGGAGACCCCCGACCCCGCCAGGCTCGGGACGCACCCCGACGTGCGTGACGCGCTGGAACGGCGCAACGCGACCATCGCCGGCTTCTGGCTGGGCACCGGCGCCGAACGGGCGGCGTCGTTCCCGGAGCTGGCAGGGTGCCGGACACTGATCGTCGACGCCGAGGACACCTTCACCTCGATGCTCGATCACCAGCTACGCGCCATGGACATGTCGGTGACGGTACGCCGCCACGACGAGATCCCTCCCTTCGACGGGTACGACCTCGTCGTGCTGGGACCGGGCCCCGGCGACCCCCGCCAGTCCCAGCATCCCAAGATCGCCTACCTGCGGTCGGCCGTGGACGCCCTGCTGGCCGAACGCCGCCCGTTCCTGGCCGTCTGCCTGAGCCACCAGATCCTCAGCACCCGGCTCGGGTTCGACCTACGCCGCCGGAACGCTCCCAACCAGGGCGTACAGCGGGAGATCGACCTCTTCGGCGATCGGCAGCGGGTGGGGTTCTACAACACCTTCGCGGCCCGGTCGGACCGGGACAGGAGTGAGATCGACGGCGTCGGCGCGGTGGACGTCTGCCGGGATCCGGAGACGGGCGAGGTGCACGCGCTGCGCGGCCCGCGTTTCTCCTCGCTCCAGTTCCACGCCGAGTCCGTGCTCACCCAGAACGGCCCGCGCATCCTCGGCTCCTTCATCGGAAGGGTGCTGAGCGGATGACGGCACACCAGGTAGCACCAGACGAGACGCACTCGTACGTGGTCATCGACTCGTTCACCGACACGCCGCTCCGGGGTAATCCCGTCGCCGTCTTCTTCGACGCAGAAGACCTCCACGCCGACCGCATGCAGAGCATCGCCAGGGAGATGAACCTCTCGGAGGTCACGTTCGTCCTCCCGCCGAAACAGGGCGGCGACGCGCACATCCGCATCTTCACTCCGGTCAACGAACTCCCCTTCGCCGGTCATCCGCTCCTCGGAACGGCCATCGCGCTCGGCGAGTCGTTCACGGAGGACAGGCTCCTGCTGGAGACGGCGATGGGAGTCATCACATTCGACCTGGAGCGCGTCGGCGGGAGGACCGTCGCCGCTCAGATGGAGCAGCCGATCCCGACCTGGGAGGAGTTCGACCGCGCCGACGAACTGCTGGCCGCGCTCGGCGTGCCCACCCCGGAGCTTCCCGTGGAGATCTACTCCAACGGTCCCCGGCACGTTTTCGTGGAGCTGGAGAGCGTGGCGGCACTGTCCCGCGTCAATCCCGACCACCGCGCACTGGCCGTGTTCCCGGACATGGCGACCAACTGTTACGCCGGTTCCGAGACGAGCTGGCGGAGCCGCATGTTCTCCCCCGCCTACGGGGTGACCGAGGACGCGGCGACGGGCTCGGCGGCGGGTCCGCTCGCCGTCCATCTCGCCCGCCACGGGCGTATCGGGTTCGGCCAGTGGATCGACATCCACCAAGGGGTCGAGATGGGCCGGCCCTCCCTGATGCGGGCCTGGGCGGACCGCGCCGCGGACCGCGTCACCTCGGTGCGGGTCGGAGGATCGGGCGTCACCATCGCCCGCGGAGTGATCTACGTCTGATGAGAGGGCGTACGGGGAGCCGGCGGCCACCCGTCAGTGACAGAGTCCCGGAGGCAGAGATGAGCAGCAGGTTCGAGAGCCTGACCGGCGTGATGGACAGGGCGTTCCCCGAGTACGACAGGCCCCCGGCCGAACCGATGGGGCTGGTGCAGCGGTGGATCTCGTCGGCGGTCGAGGCGGGCGTGCGCGAGCCGTTGGCCCTCGCGCTCGCCACCGCGGACGGTCGAGGCCGCGCCTCCAACCGGACGGTCAGCATCGTCGACGTCTCCGAGCAGGGGGTGGTCTTCACCAGCCACAGCACCAGCCAGAAGGGGCGGGAACTCGCCGAGACCGGCTGGGCCTCGGGGTTGCTGTACTGGCGGGAGACCGCGCAACAGGTGATCGTCTCGGGCACCGCGGTCCTGCTGAGCGAGCCTGAGGCGGATCGGCTGTGGGCCGCCCGCCCGGTGCCGCTGCACGCCATGTCGACGGCCTCCAGGCAGAGCGAACCCATCGACGACGTCTCCCGGCTGCGGCTGGAGGCGGACCGCCTGTCGGCGTGCGGCTCACCCCTGCCCAGACCGGCGAGGTTCGCCGGCTACCGCCTGGCGCCGGTCACCGTCGAATTCTGGTCCGCCGCCGCCAGCAGGCTGCATCGGAGACTGCGCTACGACCGGACGCCGGCGGGCTGGAGCGCCGTCAGGCTCCAGCCGTGAGGGCTCGCCACGGCTAGACACCGAGATTCGTGCGACCGGCATCGCGGCCGATCCGGTCGCCCACATGAACCCGGGACACAGACACGAAGGAGTTCACCCGTGATCGACAGGAAGACCGACCTCGACGCGATCGTCATCGGGGCCGGGTTCGGCGGCATCTACATGCTGCACAAGCTTCGCAACGAGCTCGGCCTCGCCGCCCGGGCCTTCGACCGGGCAGGTGGTGTCGGCGGCACCTGGTACTGGAATCGTTACCCGGGCGCCAAGTCGGACAGCGAGGGCCTGGTCTACCGGTACGCGTTCGACAAGGAGGCGCTCCAGGAGCCGATCGGGAACAACCGCTACATCGATCAGGCCGACATGCGGGCCTACCTCGAGTCGGTGGTCGAGAAGTACGACCTGGGCAGGGACATCCAGCTCAACACGAGCATCGAATCCGCGGTGTTCGACGATTCGCGCAGCGTCTGGACCGTGACCACGGACAGCGGTGAGAGCCTCACCGCACGCTATCTCGTCACCGCGCTGGGCGTCCTGTCGGCGGCCAACCTTCCCGACATCAAGGGACGTGACAGCTTCCGGGGCCGCCTGGTCCACACCGGCGCCTGGCCCGAGGATCTCTCGGTCGAGGGCAAGCGGGTCGGCGTCATCGGCACCGGCTCGACCGGCACCCAGTTCATCTGCGCGGCCTCGAAGACGGCCGGGCACCTGACGGTGTTCCAGAGGTCGGCGCAGTACGTCGTCCCGTCCGGCAACGGCCCGCTCAGCGACGAGTTCAAGGCGAAGTACCGGGCCAACTACGAGGAGGTCTGGGAGCAGGTCTGGAACTCCTACGTAGGATGCGGGTTCCAGGAGAGCGACGTTCCCGCGATGAGCGTCTCCGAGGAGGAACGCCGGCGGGTGTTCCAGGATGCCTGGGACAGGGGGAACGCCTTCCGTTTCATGTTGGGCACGTTCTCCGACATCGCCAGCGACCCGGCCGCCAACGAGGCCGCCGCCGAGTTCATCAGGTCGAAGATCAGAGAGATCGTGAAGGACCAGGAGACCGCGCGCAAGCTCACCCCGAACGACTACTACGCCAGGCGCCCGATCAGCAACGAGGACTACTACGAGACCTTCAACCGCGACAACGTCTCCCTGGTCAGCCTCAAGGAGAATCCGGTCAGGGAGATCACCCCGAACGGCCTGCTCACCGAGGACGGTGTCGAGCACGAGCTCGACGTCCTGGTCTTCGCGACCGGGTTCGACGCGGTCGACGGCAGCTACCGGCGGATGGACATCCGCGGCCGCGGCGGCGAGACCATCCGGCAGCACTGGCAGGACGGGGTCAGCAGTTACCTGGGCATCGCCACCCCCGGATTCCCGAACCTGTTCATGATCTACGGTCCGAACACCGTCTTCAGCAACCTGCCGCCGGCGATCGAGACCCAGGTCGAGTGGATCACCGACCTGATCGCGGCGTCGCGGAAGTACGACCGGCCCTCGGTCGAGGCCACCAAGAGCGCGGAGGACGCCTGGACCGCGGTCTGCGAGGAGCTCGCCGGCCACACCCTCTTCCCGAAGGTCGACTCCTTCATCAACGGCGGCAACATCCCGGGTAAGAGGAGAGGGGTCATGTTCTACTTCGCGGGGCTGGCGGCGTACCGCCAGAAGCTGCGCGAGGTGGCCGGAGCCGGCTACGAGGGCTTCGTCCTGCACGACGACTCGTCACCGACCCGGTCCTGAGAACGGTGCCGTAGCACCGGCGTGGGCCCCGGCCACCGGGGCCCACGGCCGTATCGAGGCGACAGAGCTCGCGCGGCGAGCACCGACGCCGGCATCCGCCTGGGGCGGATGCCGGCGTCGGTGAATCCGGCGGGGGAACGGGACTACTTACCTGATTCCAGCAGCGAGTTCACATCGCCGTCGGCGGAGTAGTGGCGTTCGACGGTGCTGCGGTAGGCGCTGGTGAGCGCTGCCAGGGCGGTGCTCTTGTCCTGGTCGGTGCGGGGGGCCATGGCACGTTCGGTGCGGTCCATGTTCCGGTTGGCGTGGGTGATCGCGGTGGTGGCGGGACGCCGGGCGGTTTCGTAGCGCCGCAGCGCGGTGGCCGCATCGCCGTGGTGGGCGAGTTCGGCGGCGAGGCAGGCCGCGTCGAGGATGGCCTGCGAGGCACCGTTGGCGCCGATCGGGTACATCAGGTGGGCGGCATCGCCGAGCAGGGTGACCCGGCCGTTCCCCCAATCGGCCAGCGGATCGCGGTCGACCATGGGGTAGTGCAGGATCCGACCGCTCCGGGCGAGCATGTCCGGGACGTCGAGCCAGTCGAAGTCCCAGTGCAGGTAGTGGGGCAGCACGTCCTCGAGTCGTCCGGGACGGTCCCAGTCGGGGTCGCCGGACACCTCCGCTCCGGGGGCGGTGACCAGGCACACCCAGTTGACCAGGGCCTTGCCGCGTTCGCGGTGGCGTGCCGAGATCGGGTAGGCGACCAGCCGGGTGGCCTGCTCGTCGCCGGCCACGATCATGGTGCGTCCGTCGAGGAAGTCGTCCAGCTCGGTCAGGCCACGCCACATGTGCACCCCGCCCGGGGACAGCGGGGCCTGGTCGGGATGGAGCTGGGAGCGGACCGCGGAGTGCAGCCCGTCGGCGCCGACCAGTGCGGCGCCCTCGAATACGGTCGTGCCGCCGGTGGCCCGGTCGTGGGTGTGGGCACGGACGCCGTCACGGGTGTGTTCGAAGGTGTGCAGGCGGGTTCCGGTGCGGACCGCGCCGGGGCCGAGCCGGTCGCGGACCGCGGCCAGCAACATCATCTGCAGTTCCCCGCGATGGATCGAGTACTGCGGGAACCGGTGCCCGGCCGCGACACCCCGGGGTTCGGCCCACAGCGTGGTGCCCGTGTGGTCGAGGTAGCGGTGCTCGCGGGTGGGAATGCCGGTCGCCGCCAGCTCGTCGCCGAGTCCGAGGCCGACCAGCTCGGCGATGGCGGCGGGCTGGATGTTGATCCCGACCCCGAGCGGATGGATCTCGCCGGCGGCCTCCAGCACGATCGCGTCGATCCCCCGGGCGTGCAGGGCCAGGGCTGTGCTCAGCCCCCCGATCCCCGCGCCGGTGATCACGATGTCAGCGGTATTGGCGGTGGTCATGGTGACTGTTGTGCTCCTCGCGCGTCGATGATCTGCGGCGGGCTCGGGCCATGGAATCCGGCGATCGGCCCCGCCGGCCGGACCGGTCGGCGGGGCGATCCGCGGTCGTCTCGGGACTCCCGGTCGGAGAGTCCTCAGAGATCAGGCATGGTGGATGGAGACCACCGAGTACACGTGCGGTGCCGGCTTCGCCAGCTCGGCCGTCCTCTTCCCGAGGGACTGCACCTCCGGGTCGGCCATGGTGGCCTTGACGTCGTCCTGGCTGCGCCACTGGGCGAAGTTGACGACCCGGGTGCCGTCGACGCTGGCGAGTATGTTCACCGAGACGAAGCCCGGCCGGTTCTTTATCACCTTCTCGGTTCCCTCGTTCAGGAGGTCGATGAGCTCCTGCTGCTTCGACGCGTCGACATCAAAGACGTTGATGAGGGTCACCGGCGCACCGCCGACACGGATGACGGTTTCACTCATGAGGCGTATCTCCTTGTCAATCTCTCGTACGGTCCATCTCTTCACTCCTATGACGAACCGCGACGGCCAGAGGTGACCGACCGGCCGGCCGGAGGCCGGGCGGCCAGCTCGGTCACCGCGGCCCGGGCCGCCGTCAGCGAGCTCGCCGCCAGCGCCCGGAAACGGGCCAGCCCCGGCACGTCCCCGGCTCGGGTCATCTCGGCGTGGACGAAGTGCAGGTCCTCTTCGGCCACCCCGAGGTCACCGAAGTACGCCCGCAGGTAGGGCGTCTGGAAGTCGAAGCCGTCCCGGGGCGTGCCCGGTCGGTAGCAGCCGCCTCGCGCGGTGACCACCACCACCGTCGTGCCGCGCAGCAGGCTGTCCCCGGTACCCGGGTCGGTGAACGCCCCCGGGAATGTCACCCGGTCGATCCATGCCTTCAGCGCGGCGGGGACCGAGAAGTTGTACATCGGAACACCGATCAGCACCGTGTCCGTGGCCAGCAGTTCTGTGATCAGCGGCCGGGTCAGTGTCCACTCCCGTTCCTCGGCCGGGCCCTCGACCAGTACGGACACCTCGGCCGGCGGGACGCCGCCGTGCCGCTGCACCCGCTGGCCGAGGGTGACGAAGGCGGAGGTCACCAGTGGCACCGGGTCGGCGGCCAGGTCCCGGTAGCGGTATCCGGCGCCGTCGTGCAGCCCTCGCCAGGTGTCGGCGAACAACGCGGTCAGCTGTTTGCTGACCGAGTCATGGAAACGGGCGGCACTGGAATCCAGGTGCAGCAAGGATGTGGCCGGTTCCTCGACGGCCGGGGTGGTGATCATAAGGCCCCCTCTCTGTCACTGTGAGTGTCATGTCAATGACGAACGGTGACGGGGAAAGGTGACCGGAAGGCCGCGCCGGAGTCGCCTGGCCGGGCGATCCGGGAGGAATCATTCGGCACGGGGCCCGGAACGCTTGGCGGCGGACCATCGATGCGGCAGAGTGAAACTCTGTTTCCCTTTTGGAGGTCGCGCTGTGCGTTACGTCATCATCGGTTGTGGCAACGTGGGCATGGAACTCGCCCGCCGCTGGACCTCCGCGGGTCATCAGGTGACCGGCACCACCACCTCGGCCGAGCGTGTCGACGAGCTCAAGGCCGTCTGTGCCGACGTGGCGGTCCTGCGGGGCAGTGACAGCACGGCGGTGCGGGACGCGACGCGCGACGCCGACGCCGTCGTGCTGACGGTGAGCCCGCGGATCGCCCGCTCCTTTGACGCGAACGGCCGGATCGCCGAGTACGCGGACACCCTCACCGCCACCGCGCGGACCGCCGCCGCCGTGCACCCGCGAGTCGTCTTCACCAGTTCGACGTCCGTCTACGGTTCCGGTGACGGACGACCGCTGGACGAGTCGAGCCCGACGACCGACGATCCGGACGCGTCGCCGCGCAACTTCGTCGCCGCCGAGGACGCCGTCCTGGCCACGCCGCGCGGGGCGGTGGTGCGCATCCCCGATGTGTACGGGCACCCGCGCGACATCGACTACGTGACCCGGGTGAAGCTCGCCCACGAGATGCTCGGCGGCAGCGTGCCGTTCGCGGCGGACGCCCTGCTGTACCGCGTCGACTACCGTGACGCGGCCGCCGCGCTCGACTTCGTGGTGAGCCATGACCTCGTCGGGGTCTTCAACGCGGTCCCGGACGGAGTCGTGCCGCCGGCCAACGAGGAGGTGTTCGGCCGGATCTGCGCCGAGCAGGGCTGGCCGGAGCTGAGCTACCGCGCCGAGATCAAGACCCCGTCGGTACCGGTGAGCTCCGCCAGGCTGCGGGCGGCGGGTTTCCGCTTCGCGCACTGACTCACCCGAGCCGGGTCGCTCTTTTCCGGTACTGCTCGGTCGCCCCTGGCCGTACGGCCGGTCACCTCCCGGCCATGGCGAGCCGGCGGCCCACCAGCCGGCCGAATGCCATGGCCGGGGTGAGGCACATGCCGGAACAGAACGCGTTGCCGTTGACGGCGGCGGAGCCGATCACCTCACCGACCGCGTACAGGCCGGGAATGACCTGCCCGTCGCCGCGACGCACCCGCAGCCGCGCGTCCACGTCGAGTCCCACGAAGGTGATCAGGGTGACCGGGTGGTTCTCGATCGCGTAGTACGGCGGCTCGGCGATCGGCGCGGGCAGGTGGGCGCGGGCGAAGTCGGGGTCCCGCCCAGCCGCCACGAAGAGGTTGTACCGGGTCACCTCGTCGATGAGCCCGGCCGCGTCGATGCCCGCCTGCTTGGCGAGTCCGGCCAGGTCGGAGGCCTGGTGCACGCCGCGGCGCTGCCCGCACTGCGCGACCAGCTCGGCTGGACTCCACCCGTGGACCATCGGCTGTGACTCGCGGAGCGCCCGCGCGTCGAACACCATCCAGAAGGTCATCTGCTCGACGGTGGTGAGCACCCGTTCCTTGCGGTCGATGCTCGGCTCGTCCTCGGCGATCCAGCGGCGGCCACGCCGGTCGACGTAGATCTCCCAGGGGGGCCGCTCGACGGCCACCAGCTGGGGCCGGTGCGACCAGTCCACCCGCAGGTCCCCGTCGTTCGGGGGCAGCCCGCCGAAGGTCGGGATGTACATGCCGGAACCCTGCAGGCCCGCCCCGGCCCGCCGGCCCATCAGCAGCCCGTCGCCGGTGGAGGTGGGGGCCGCCGAGGTGGTCAGCGGCGCGCCCTCCAGCTCGGCGAACAGCTCCGGCTCGTACCCGAATCCACCGGTGGCGAGTACCACCGCGGGTGCCCGCCACCGGGTGCCGTCCTCGGTGATCACCCCGGTCGCCGCGCCGTCCTCGACCAGCAGCTCGGTGACCCGTACCCCGCAGCGCAGGTCGATCCGGCCGGCGGCGCGGTGCGCGTCCAGCAGCGGGCGCAGCGCGGCCAGGATCGCCGGGCCGCCGGGCAGGGCGGTGGCGTGGACGGTGCGTGGCGTGCGGTACGGCTCGTGACCGTGGACGATGCGGGGGGTCTGCGGGTCGGGGACGAATCCGGACGCGATCAGCCATTCCAGCACGGCCGGCTGCTCGCGCAGTGACAGCCTGGTCAGATCCTCGCGAGCGGTGCCCCGGCTGATGCGCCGGATGTCCTCGAAGTGACGTTCCGGATCGTCGTCGATGCCGCGCTCACGCTGTGCGGAGAACCCTCCGGCGGACAGGTGGCCGCCGGAGTAGGGCAGCGCGCCTCCCACGTCGGGCGCCTTCTCCAGCAGCAGCACCCTGGCCCCCGCGTCCGCGGCGGTGATGGCGCAGGCGAGGCCGCCGGGCCCGGCCCCCACGATGATCATCGCTGGTCGCGCGCCCTCGGCGTCGACGCCGGTGGCGGGCGACCGGGCGGGGCGCGTTCCCGGGGCGGACGCCACGCGTGTCTCTCGCTCGGCCGCGAAGTGTGTTTCCATAATAGGAACAGTGTTTCCATCGACCGGGTGGGGCGTCAAGGCGTGATCACCAGCCGGTCGACGGCGGTTTCAGAGGGCCGTCTCGCCGCGGAGGACGGACTTGGCCACCAGCGTGCGCAGGACGTCGTTCGTGCCCTCGCCGATGCTCATCAGGATCGAGTCGCGGTAGAGGCGCTCCACCTCGTACTCGGTGGAGTAGCCGTAGCCACCATGGATCTTCATCGCGTCGATCGACGCCGCCAGGGCGACCTCGGAGCAGAAGATCTTCGCCATGCCCGTCTCCCCGTCGGCGCGCCCCTTGCGGACCGCGTCCGCGGCCCAGTAGGCCATCAGACGAGCGGCCTGGACCTGGGTGGACAGGTTCCCCAGCTGCAACTGGATCGCCTGGAAGTCGGCGATGGCCTGATTGAACGCCCTGCGCTGCCTGGCGTAGGCGAACGCCTCGTCATGGGCGCGCTGGGCGATGCCGACCGAACGCGCGGCGATGTTCACCCGGCCCCACTCCAGAGCGGAGAGCGCGTGCTGCATCCCCTTGCCCTCGACGCCGCCGAGCAGGTTCTCCCTGGGGACGCGCACATTGTCGAGCACCACCTCGCAGGACTCGGTGCCCTTGTAGCCGAGCTTGGGGATGTCCTTGGTGACCCGGTAGCCCTCCAGGGAGGAGTCCACCAGGAGCACGCTCATGCCCTTGTGCGCGGGGGAGGTGCTCGGGTCGGTCTTGACCAGGACCGGGAGCGGATCCGCGTACCGCGCGTTGGTGATCCACATCTTGGTGCCGTTGACGACGTAGTGGTCACCGTCGAGCGTCGCGGTGGTGCGGATGCCCTGCAGGTCGGTGCCGGCGTCGGGCTCGGTGAGGCCGATGCCGGTACGGCGGACGCCGGCGGCGAGGTCGGGAAGGTACTTCCGCTTCTGCTCCTCCGTGCCGCGCATCGCGATCATCCGGCAGGCCAGGGAGTGGCTGCCCAGGATGCCGGCGATGCCCATCCAGCCACGGGCTATCTCCTCGAAGACCAGCGCGAACGAGACGGGGTCGAGATCGAGGCCGCCGTACTCCTCGGGAATCGTCATCCCGAACAGGCCCATCTCCCGCATCCCGTCGACGATCTCCGTCGGATAGCGGCCGGACTGCTCCCACTCACGGGCGACCGGGATGATCTCCCGATCGACGAAGTCGCGCAGGACGGCGCGGAACTCGCGCTGGTCCTCGTCAAGCTGGAAATCCACTGCGACTGCCTTTCTTGACCGGAGCCTCCGTAGACTCCGGTGTTCGGAAGCTGTTCAGGAGACGTCGGCGGGAACGAAGACGGGAAGGGCACGCCCGTCACCGAGGCCCACCCAGGTGAGCCGGACCGGGTCGTCGATGCGCCACTCCTCCTCCGGCCGGCCCTCCAGCCGGGTGAGCAGGATGACTCCCTCGGCCAGCCGGACGCGGGCGATGACATAGGGAACGTCGAGTTCCGGGCGCGGCGCCCGGTGTACGACGGTGAACGAGTCCACCACGCCGGTCCCGGCCGACGTGCCCCAGTCCAGACGGTCAGAGCCGCAGTGCACGCACAGCGCGCGCGGCGGGTGCTGCCTTCCCGCGCAGCCGGCGCAGGTCTGAACCAGCAGCCGGCGGTCCCTGGTCGCCTCCCACCAGGGCAGGGTGATCTCGTCGGGCGGCGGAACCTCGGGGGCGATCACGTGTCCACCCCCAGCACCACGGTGGCGTGCGTCGACAGGATTCCTCCCGTACCGTGGGCCAGCGCGAGACGCGCGCCGGGAACCTGCCGGTCACCGGCCTCGCCGCGCAGCTGCGCCACCGCCTCGATCAGCAACATGACCCCGAACTGGCCGGGATGGCAGTAGGACAGGCCACCGCCCGAGGTGTTGAGCGGGAAGTCGCCACCCGGGCGGATCCTGCCGTCCGCGATCCAATCCAGCGCCTCGCCCCGGCCGCAGAAGCCCAGCGCCTCCAGGGTGAGCGCCACGGTGATCGTGAACGAGTCGTAGACCTGCGCCACGTCGATGTCGGCCGGGGTGACGCCGGCCCGCGCGAACGCGTCGGCGCCGGAGCCGACCGCGCCGGTCACGGTCAGGTCGGCGACGGCGGTCATCGAGGTGTTGGTGGTGCGCTCGCCGTACCCGAGCACCTCCACCGGCTTCCTGCGCAGGTCCCTCGCGCGCTCGGAGGAGGTCAGCACGATGGCGCCGCCGCCGTCGGTGACCAGGCAGCAGTCCAGAGCGGTCAGCGGGCTGGAGATCATCGTGGAGCCGACCACCTCCTCGGCGGTCAGCGACCGGGTGCCGTGGCGGAACGCGGCGGGGTTCAGCAGCGCCCACTCCCGCGCCGCCACGGCGACCTCGGCGAGCTGCTCCCGCGTCCCGCCGCACATGTGAAGGTAGCGTCGCGCGGCCATCGCGTAGTACGAGAGCGGAAAGAGCGGGCCGTACGGCGTCTCGAACTGGGCCTCCGGTGTGTGGTCCTCCACCACGCCCCCGAGAGAGCGGGAACGGGCCGACCGCTGGTTGGAGGCGAAGCTGATCACGACGGTCTCGGCCTGACCCGCCTGGATGGCCTGGGTCGCCCGCGCGACGAACATCTCGAAGGCGGAGCCGCCCGCGTACGTCGAGTCGGTCCAGCGCGGCTGGAGCCCGAAGTGGTCGGCGAGCTGGGTCGCGGAGAACCGGGAGACCCCGGTCGTCGCCAGCCCGTCGACGTCACGCAGGGTCAGCCCCGCGTCGGCGAGCGCCCGGCCGATCGCCTGGGCCTGCAGGCCGAGAACCGACCGGTTGGTGACCCCGAGATCCGACTCGGCGGCCCCGACGATCGCGACACCGGTCCTCATCTCACCTCCGGTCCGCCGGCGACGCCGGGTCTCGCCCCCGGTCCGTCGGCGACGCCGAGCAGGACCCGGGCGCGCGCGGGACCCGCGGCGACCCGGTCGACCCCGCCGTCGGCACCGATCACGACCACCCGCTGGCTGAGCACCAGGAAGTCGTCACCGACCTCCGAGACCGTGCCCTCGCAGCGGACCGTCTCCTCGGCGAAGACCAGTGACCTGAAAGCGAAGTCCAGTTCACGCACGAAACACCGCGGACCGAGCCAGTCCTGGATCTGTTCGACCAGCAGGGCCCCGAACACCTGGCCGTCGACGACCGGCGCGGGAACCCGCTGCCTGGCGACGAACTCGGAGTCGTAGTGCAGCCGGTACCAGTCCCAGGTGGCTCCCGCGTAGGCGACCATGTCCGCGAGCCCGATCCTGCGTTCGAGCGGGGGGACGACCTCCCCGGGTTCGTGGGTCATGCCCCGGCCTCCAGCGATACGAAAATGATGGTCTCCTCGTTCTCCGCGAGCAGCTCGCCCCGCTGGTCGGTGTAGGCCGCCCGCGAGGTGACGATCAGCATCTCCGCGCCGGACCTGGTGGTCTTCTCCGTCGCGTCCTTGATCTCCCAGGTGGCGGTGACGACATCGTCGGGGCGGATCCTGCGGTGGAAGACGTAGGAGTTGCCGCCGCGGACCTTGCGGGTGCCCGGGATCTCGATCCCCCAGTTGTGCCCGGCGTCGCCGTCGGGGCCTATCGGCAGGCCGGCGTACTGGTTCGTCTCGCAGATCAGGGTGGGCGGAGCGGTCACCCCGGCCAGCCCCTGGGCGCGCGCGTACTCGGGATCGGAGTACAGCGGGTTGTCGTCCCCGACGGCCAGGCCGAAGTACCTGCACGCGGCGGCGCCGAGCTCCTCCGGCGCGGTGTAGACCCGCCTGCGCCCGACGAGCGCGCGGATCTCCTCGGTGAGCAGCGTCACGACGGGTCCTTCGGATAGAGGGCGGTCGGGAACACCTCGAGCAGGAACTCGGGACGGAGCAACTCCTTGCAGATCGCTCCGGTCGAGGCCGGCCACGGGGGGGAGAGCAGGCGCTCACGGACCGGCGCGACCACGCGGTAGTCCGGCAGGGCCGACTCGACGCAGAACTCGACGGTCGAGAGCAGGTTCTCGGGACCGAGACCGGCGTGGGAGAGCAGCTGCCGGATCGCCCCGTAGGTCTCCTCGGCCTGCGCCCTGAGATCGCCGGGGTGGAGCGCCTCCTGGGTCTCCATGTCCAGCGCCGCGAAACCGGACATGAACAGCGTGCGGCCCGCCCGGACGCCCGGCGAGTAGGTCAGGGTGTCGTACCGGGACCAGCCCGGGTTCACCGGTTCCAGCGGATGCCTGGAGGCGGTGACGTCGATCGCGACCATGGACTCCGGGTGGTGCAGGCGGCTCATCAGGATGCCCCCGGCCCCCGGGTACACCCCCGCTCCGCCGAGTCGTTCCTTGCGCACCCGGTGGCTCTTGCGGTAGACGCCGCGGGACGCGGGAGTCGAGTAGTCGTAGGTGGTGACGGCGTTGTCCAGGGACAGTCCCGCCTGGCGCAGCAGCGCGTCCGCCCGGTCGAGGCAGTACGCGTACTGGCCCACGAAGTCGCCGGGGCAGACGATGTCGCCGGACTCGTCGACGGGCACGACGGTCGGCAGGTACACCGCGCCGTCATGCCCCTCGCGCACCGGGGAGGCGGCCCACCCGCCGGCGGCCGGCAGCTCGGTGCCGCCGCCCCTGACGGCGTGCATCTCGATCTCCAGCAACGCGGCCGAGCGGACCAGTCGCTCCACCACCACCGTGGAGAGCGTGGGCCGGTGCGCCCCGAAGACCTCCTCGCGCACGGCGGCCGCGGCCTCGTAGTCGGGCAGGCCCGCGAGGGTGACGTTCTCCGTCACGTGCACCACGTCGTCCGGGCCGAGGCCGGCGGCCTCGATGATCGTCAGCACCTTCCGGTAGGCGATCCGCGCCTGCTCCTCCATGGTGCCGGAGACGACCATCTTGCCGAGCGCCTCGTCCCGTGCGGCCGCGGTGTGCCCGGACGACCAGGCGCTGTCGCCTTCGGACAGGGCGAGGCAGAAGGTGAAGCCCTCGTAGGGGAACCAGGGGAACTCGGCGGGTCTGACAGCTCGCAACGTCATCTCTGCTCCTGACTGCGCTGGGCGAACTCGGCTGCGGCGGCGGCCGCGGCGCTCAGTACGGCGGTGAGGTCCGGTTGCCGGTCGAGCGCCTCGACGACGTCGACGAGCCCGGTCGCCCGGCCTCCCACGTTGCCCTCGAACTTGGCTATCAGCGCGTCCCGGCTGAGCGGGTTGGCCCCGCCCCCCTCGCTGCGCCGCACGGAACCGTCGACGACCCGGCCGTCGCGGAGCCTGACGGAGACGCGTCCCGGCGCGTCGGCGGCGACGAGCCCCGAGGGCTCGGCGACCTCCCAGCGGACCCGGGCGGCGAGCTCGCTCACCTCGGCACGGGCGATCGAGCGCGGCTCGAAGGTGTCCAGGCTCACCCCCCGGTCGACGACCAGTGCCGCGACGGTCCAGGGGAGCGAGAACTTCGCGGCGTAGGCGCTCGCCGGTCGCAGCAGGTCGCGGGAGGTGTCGCAGACCACCGAGGCGGAGTCGGGGTGGACCTGGGCATGTATCTCGCAGACGTCCTCGGGGCCGAACGGCTCGCGCGCCATCGCGTCGAGGGTCGCCCCCATGGTGGCGTGCGAGAGCTGGCAGGCCGCGTATGGCTTTATGCCGATCCGGGTGGTCTCCCACCGGTCGCCGAGGTCGGCGGTGATCGACCGCGGGTCCACGCCACCCTGAGCGAGCGCGTCGAAGACGCCGTGCGGCCCTTCGAAGACCGTCTCCGGCCCGGTGGCACCCGCCGCCGCCAGGCGGGCGGCGATGACGCCCGACTGCGAGGCGAACCCGGGATGGAGCTGTTTGGTGGAGGCCCCGGTGCCGAGGAAGGCCAGCAGGCCCCCCGCCTGGCTGCCCGCGATGCCCAGCGCGTCGGTGGTCCGGGCGACGTCCAGGCCGAGCAGCCGCGCGGCGACCAGAGCCGAGGAGAAGACGCCCGCGACCATCGTCGCGTGCAGGCCGCGCGCGTGGAATCCGTGCGGGGCGGCGGCGGCCACCCGGCAGGCGGTCTCGTACCCCGCCACGGCGGCGGTGAGCACCTCCCGGCCTGACGCGCCGACCTGCTCGCCGACGGCGAACGCCGCGGGCAGGACGACGGCGGTGGCGTGCACGAGGCCGCCGGCGTGGGTGTCGTCGAAGTCGAGGGCGTGCACGAGCGTGCCGTTGGCGAGGGCCGCGGCGGGCGCCGAGAGCCGGTGGCCGGTGCCGAGGACCGTCGCCTCGGCGGGGCCGCCGAGATCTCGCGCCACGGTCAGCGCGGGGGCCGCGGCTCCGGTCCGGTACGCGCCGAGCGCGGTGCCGATCCCGTCGAGCAGGTGCCGGGTGGCGGCCTGGCGGACCGATGCGGGAACGTCGGTCAGACCGAGCGCCCAGGCGGCCAGTTCCCGAGCGATCATCGGGCGGCCGCCCCGGTCACCTCGCCGAACGCGCCCTGGGCCTTCAGCTCGTCGATCGTCGCGTCGTCGTATCCCACGATGTCACGGACCACCAGGTCGAAGTCCTCGTTGCGGAGCGGGGCACGGCGGTAGGTCGGCGGCTCGCTGCCGACCCGCACCGGTGAGGCGACCTGTTCGACCGTGCCGAACCGGGGGTGCTCGGTGGTGACGCGCAACCCGCGCGCCCTGGTGTGCTCCTCCGCCAGCGCGGCCGCGACGTCGTTGATGGGCGCACAGGGGATCGAGGCCGGATACAGGACCTTCAGCCACTCGGCCACGGTGCGCTTCCGGAAGATCTCTTCCAGGAGTCCGAGCAGTTCCACACTGTTTCGCTGCCGGCCCGCGAACGAGCCGTAGGGGGAGTCCGGCTCGGCCCATTCGGGATGGCCGACGACGTCGGCGAGGCGGGCCCAGAACTTCTCCTTGGCGCAGCCGACGACCAGCCAGCCGTCACTGGCCTCGAACGCCTGGAACGGCACCAGCGAGGGGTGGGCCGAGTGGCGGGTACGGGCCGGGGTGAAGCCCGCGTTCAGGTGCCAGGCGGCCGGATAGGTCAGCATCCCGATCGCGGTGTCGTACAGGCTGACGTCGCAGTCCATGCCCGTCCCGTCGCGCCGTGCCGCGTGCACGCCGGCCAGCAGCGAGAGGGCGGCGACCAGCCCGCCCGAGTAGTCGACCAGGGAGAGCCCGGACTTGGTGGGCGGCCCGTCGGGCTCGCCGGTGAGATCCATCCAACCGGCCAGACCCTGGAGCACGTAGTCGTAGCCAGGCTCCTTCCGGCGCGGGCCGGTCATCCCGAAACCGGTGAGCGAGCAGCAGACGATGGCCGGGTTCAGATGCCTGAGGTCGTCGTAGACGATACCGATCTTCGCCGGGACGTCGCCGCGGAGGTTGGAGTAGACCACGTCGGAGACCTTCACCAGGTCCTCGAAGACCCTGCGCCCGGCCGCCGAGGACAGGTCCAGGGACAGGCTGCGCTTGTTGCGGTTGAAGGTCTCGAAGAACAGCGAGTCCTCACCCTCGCCGTACGGCGGCACGTAGCGGCCGACGTCACCGCCCACCCTCGGGTCCTCGATCTTGATCACTTGGGCGCCGAGGTCGGCGAGGTGCACGCTGCCGAACGGACCGGCCCCGTATTGCTCGACGGCGATGATCCGGATGTCTTCCAGAGGCTTCAAGAGGTGCTCCCTGCGATGTCTGCCATGAGCGACAGGATCTCGTTCTGAGCCGCGCGGATCTCGGCGGCGGTGAGCCCGTGGGTCGGCGGGCTGAGCTTCACCGAATCGGCCTTCCCCGCGTAACCGGCGATGCGTTCGGCCACCTGGTCGCGGGTGCCGGTCATGGTGAGCACGTCGACCATCTCCGGGGAGACGGAGCCGGCGAGGTAGTCCGCGCCCCGGCCCTGCCGGAACGCGTCGACGACCGCCCGCTGCTGGTCGGCCAGGCCGTGGAAACCGAAGAAGTCGGCGTAGGTGCGGACGCTGGCGTAGAAGCCGACGACCCCCGACACGCGACGGACGGCTGTCCGCCGGTCGCCGGCGACGGAGCAGCAGGCGGACACCACGACGTCGAAGTCCGCGCGCCTCTTACCCTCGACCCGGGCGATCCCCGCCTCCAGCTCCGGCAGGACCAGCTCGTCCAGGTAGCGCGGGGAGCAGAGCTCGTGGCTGATCCAGCCGTCGCCGATCGTCCCGGCCAGCCGGGTCATCACCGGTCCCATCGCCGCCAGGTAGATCGGGATGTCCGTCCGCCGCACCCCGAAGGGCCGCTCGTAGCCCCGCATCCGCATCGGCTCGTACTCGCCGGTGAGGGCGATCTCGGCGCCGGTGGTGCAGGTCTCCCAGAAGTGGCGGATGTTCCGGACGGTCTCCCTCATGTGCCCGGCGGGCTTGCCGAAGCGGGCGTTGTGCCAGTCCTCGTTGAGCCGCCGCACACCGGTTCCCAGCCCCAGGACGAAGCGCCCGTCCGACAGCTCGTCGATGTCGAGCGCCTCCAGGGCGGTGATCATCGGGCTGCGGGTGAAGGCGAGCGCGATGGCGGTGCCGATCCTGGCCCGCCTGGTGGCCGTCGCGAGAGCCGCCGCGGTGACGGTGGCGCTGCGATGCAGCTCGGGAACCCAGATGACCTCGGCGCCCGCGGCCTCCGCCCTGCGGGCCACCTCCGTCAGCTCCCCGAGGGACTCACCCCAGGGGGCGAAAGTGATCCTCATGGGTGGGACGGCCCCTGGTCGCCGGTGAGCGGCTTCTTGCCGGTCGGGAAGAGGCCCTCCAGCTGGGGCGCGCCCCTTCTGTAGACGTAGAAGGTGCGCTTGAACGAGCAGACCTCGTCCCCGTCCTGGTTGAGCGTCCGGGTGCGCACGGTGACGATGCCCGCGTGGGGGCGGCTGCCGGACTCCCGCTTCTCCAGCACGAGCGACTCGCTGTACAACGTGTCACCCGCGAAGACCGGGTGGGTCATCCTGATCTCGTCCCAGCCCAGGTTGGCGAACGCGTTCTGGGTGATGTCGGTGACGCTCTGCCCGACCGCGATCGCCACGGTCAGGGTGGAGACGACGAGCGGCCTGGTGAACTCGGACCGCGCGGCGTACTCGGTGTTGAAGTGCGTCTGGTTGGTGTTCATCGTCAGCAAGGTGAACCACGTGTTGTCGGACTCGGTGACCGTCCGGCCCAGGGGATGCTGGTAGACGTCACCCACCTCGAAGTCCTCGAAGAAGCGGCCCTTCCAGCCCTCTTTGATCGCCATTGCCTTCCCCGGATGCTCGCGTCGGTAGATAATGTCAGACGTATGAAGCGTAGGGCAATGAGGTGGCCCTGTCCAAGGTGTCCGATGCCCCGGTGCCGCCGGTGTGAGGTGCCGTTCACATCGTTCAACAGGCAGAACAGGGGCGCTCATCGAGTCAGGCCGCCGTGCTGCCCGACGGCAGAAGTGCCGGGAAAAGCGCCTGTGGCGAATACATCAGATATTTCAAGCGAGCCTTCCTCTCCGGGCATGTGGAAACCGGAGGGAACTCGGGCCCGAACTCTCGGAGGCGTCCGGTCTCGCAGGTCCTCGGCGCGGTGGAGTCCGTCCCCGGGACCTTCGCTCAGTCGTGGTAGGCGTCACGGATTCTGCTCAGGTGGACCTGCATGGCCTCGCCGGCGCCCTCGGCGTCGCCGGCGTCGATGCGATCCACGATCGTTTCGTGCTCCCGGTCGACCTGCGCCCAGAACTCGCGCGGCACGTCCGGGCTGAGGAACCGTGACTGCAGGACCCGGAAGACCGGCTCGGTCATCACGGTCAGCAGGCCGTTGCCGGTCGCCTCGATGATGATCCCGTGGAAGTGCCGGTGCTCGTTGAACCTCACGCTCCGGCCGCGACTGTGCTTCTCGCGCTCCATGGCGGCCCGCAGCGCGTCGACGTGTCGTGGCTCGCGGCGCCTCGCCGCGAGCCCGGCGGCGCGGACCTCCAGCATCTCGCGCGCCTCAAGGATGTCCGCCAGGGTCAGGGTGTCCGAGCCCGACATCAGGCCGATGCTGGTCTCGAGGTAGTCGCTGACCTGGTCCGGCTCGACATGGGCGATGAAGGTTCCGCCGGTGGTGCCTCGAACCGTCCTGACGAGCCCCTGCGAGGCGAGAACGCGCAGCGCCTCGCGGACGGTGCTCCGGCTCACCCCGAAGTTGCCGCCGAGATCGGCCTCGGGAGGCAGGCGATGTCCCGAGACGAGCGAGCCGTTGAGGATCAGCTCGCGCAGCTGGTCGGCGACCTGCTGGTACGCCGGGCGCAGCCGGCTGACCGGCAACGGGGGCGGTACCGCCGGAGGGGCCGTGCGCGTGGCGTCGTTCTGTCCCGCCGTGGACGGCGTGCTGCCCTGCCCCATGGTTTCGCCTTCTCAACCGATCGTTTGGCGGTCCGTGCCGTCCTGCGGAGGGAGCCGTCGGCGAACGAGCCGGGACAGCAGGTCCTGCCCGTGATCACGCCTCTGGTCAGGAATACATCAGACATCGACTATACCTGGATCAGAGCCGATCGGAGCACGCGATCACGCACCTGGCCAGGGAGCATGGGCCGGTACCCGGGCCGCACTCCCGGAGAGATGCGGTTGCGGATGGAATGATAATGCTTGTTCCTCGAACAGTCTGACCTTTAGTCGCGGCGCACCGGGGCCGGATGACACCGCCTCGGCCGCCGCCTTCCGCGATCGGTGGCGGCTGAGGCGTCCACGCCTAGGCGTGCGTGATCAGCGCCGCGTCGAGCAGGCCCGCGACGCTGCGGCGCGTCGCGAGGCCGCGCACCTCCAGGGCCAGTGCCTCGGCCGCCTCGGCCGGCAGCACACGAGAGGCGTTGAGGGTGTACTTCGTCTGCAGCTCGTCCATCGTCAGCGGATGTTCGGGCCCGCCGCGCGAGGAGTGAACCCGGTGCTCCAGACGGCGTCCATCCCTGGTGCGGACCCGCAACACGGCGGAGAAGGCCCGAGGGAACTCCTCGGTGCACTCCGGGTCGGCCACGACGCGCACCTTGGCGGCCAGTGACAGCCGCCGCTCGTCACGGAAGGCGGACTCGGCGAAGTCGTCGAGGTGCAGTCCGAGGCCGCCCCCTCCGATCAGGGCGCTGGCCACGGTGTACGGGCCGGAGAACTTGGCGTGGTACGGCGTCCGGGGCCGGACCTTCTCCTCGTGCGGCTCCCCGATCGTCCGCAGCGGGGCGGCCGCCACGCCGAGCTCGATCTCCGCCACGTCCTCGGGCCGCAGACCTCCGGCGCGCAGGGCGAGGGCGGCGTCGATGCCCGGATGGGTGAAGTGGTTGGAGGGGTAGGGCTTGTACACCGTACGCAGCAGCTCCCAGCGCTCGCCCAGCCCGTCGGTGATCGCGGCCTCGTCGTAGCGCCCATCGAGGAACGCCTGGAAGAAGCCGAAACGTCCCTCGAAAACGGTCGGCGGCCCGGTCACCCCCTCGGCGGCCATGGTGGCGGCGACCACGCCCGAGTGGGCGGCCCAGCCGCAGTGCACCCGTTTCACGGTGCCGCCGGTGCGGTTGGCCTCGATGACCCCCGCTCCCATACTGGCGGCGATTCCCATGGCATGGGCGATGCCGTCGGCGGAAAGGCCCATCAGCAGGGCCGCCCCTGCGGCGGCGCCGACGGTCCCGCAGATCGACGTGGCGTGCCAGCCCTTCTCGAAGAAGAGGGAGTTGCGCAACTCGGGGATGTAGGACGCCATGCCCAGCCGGTTGGTGATCTCGTCGCCGACCGCCACCGCCTGGCAGAGCTCGGTGCCCGAGGCCCCGACGGACTCCGCGACGGCCAGGGTCGCGGGCACGACGGAGGCGGACGGGTGAAGCACCGAGGGCAGGTGGGTGTCGTCGAAGTCGAGCGCGTGCGCGAGGGTGCCGTTGACCAGCGCCGCGGAGGGCGCGGGAAGCGACAGCCGGTGGCCGAGCACGGAGGACTCTCCGACGCCGCCCCACCGGCTCGCCATCCGCAGGGTCGCCTCGTGCGGCTCGGCCGGATCGGTGAGCTCCTGGGCGGCGAGGCAGTTGCCGAAGGTGTCGAGCACCCGGCCGGTCACGTCCGCGACGACCGCGGGAGGCAGGCCCGTACGGCCGGCGGCGGCGAATTCGGCCAGAGCCGAGACGATGCTCATGCGGTGAGCACCGCGAGCGGCCGCACGGGCGCGCCGGTGGCGCCCACGATGGGGAGAGGATTGAGGACCAGCAGGAACTCGGGCGTCCCGAGGCCGAGCAGTTCGGTCAGGCGCATCGTCTCGACGATGTGCACGCCCGCCTCCACGAGCAGGATCCGGTGTACAGGGAGCGTGGAGTGTCCGCGGCCCGCCGCGATGTGCTCGAAGGCGATCGTCTCGCCCCCGGCCACCGCGACGCCCTGCTCGACCAGCCAGCGAGCCGCGTCCGGCCCTGGACCGGGCACACCGCCCTCCTCACCGGTGAAACGGGCCGGCCGGTCCCACTCGCGTGACCAGCCGGTGCCGATCAGCACGGCGTCACCGGCGCGCGGCCGCACGCCCGCCCTGTGCGCCGCGGCTTCGAGATCCTCCGGGGTCACCTCGTATCCGGGCGGCAGAACGTCGACCCCGTGCACGGCGGTCACGTCGAGCAGCACGCCACGCCCGACGTACGGGGTGAAGGTCTCGATCCCGAGCCGGGACAGGCCCTGGTGTGACTGGATGCCCGCCGCCTCGACCTCGCCGTGGACGTACCCGTCCTGTGAGACGTGTCCGAGGGCGTCGACATGGGTGCCCACGTGCCCGCCGGTGAGGATGACCTCGTTCGCGGCCGAGCCGCCGTCCTCGCGGACCATGTCGCCGTGCCGCCGCTCGATGACCATCCTGAAACGCGGGTGGTTCGGCGACTGGGGCATGCCCGTGCGCATCGGCTGAGCGAGATCGACGATCCTGGAGCCGTCGAGGTGCCGCCACAACGACATCACGCCACCTTCCTCTCTCGCGGGGCGTCGAGCTCGTCGGCGCTCACGCCGAGGTCACCCCGGACGCCCGCGTTGTCGGTGCCGCGCACGCGGCCTGTCCACCGGATCGGGCCCGGTGTGTCCGAGAGCCCGAAGAGCACGTGCTGTTCGGGGTCTGCCACCTTGACGACGTCGGCGCCGTGGTCACCGGGGGTCGTCGCCGCCGGCGGCCCGGCGAACAGGGTGGCCGCGCCGACGACCACGATGCCGGCCAGTGGCCCCGCAGGGCTCCCGGAGGGCCCGGGCATCTGCTCCGCCTCCACGAGATCGGCCTCCTCGAAGTGTGTTGCGTTTACGGCCCGTCCGAAGCGCATCCCCGGGGGCTTCACAATCTATTGAAACAGCGTTACCGTCTGCGGAACAAGTTCTGGTGAAGACTTCGAGCTCCGAAGGGGGAGCGCCCCTTTTCCCTGGAGGAACACATGCCGAAGGAAGACCGGAGCCCCGTGGTCGCCGACCCGCCGGTCCAGGAGAGCGGCAGGCAGGCCGTCGCCGCGGTCGAGCGGGCCGCTGGAGCGGTTCCGCACCGAGGTCGACACGTGCGTCGAGGCGCTTCTGGAATCCACCGCACGACTGTCCGCCCAGATGGGGTGGACCACACCGGAAAGGGGGTGACGGCCGCCCCACGGGCCGGCTGTCGCGCGTATGTCCCGATATGACCTGTTGATCAAGGGGGGCACCGTCGTCCTTCCCTACCACGGAGAGATCCGCGCCGATCTGGCGGTCTCCGAGGGGAAGGTAGCGGCCATCGCCCACGACATCGCCGCCGCGGAGGCCGGCGAGGTGGTCGACGCCCGGGGGAAGGTGGTCCTTCCCGGGGCCGTGGACGCCCACTTCCACCTTGGCATCTACCGCGACCTGGCCACCGACGCCTTCGAGGAGACCCGATCGTCTCTCGTCGGCGGCGCCACGACCGTGCTGTCGTACTTCCGTACCGGTTCCCACTACCTGGACCGCACGGGCTCCTACGAGGAGATCTTCCCGGAGGTCCTCGCAGCGGTCTCCGGGCGGTCCTGGACCGACTACGGCTTCCACCTCGCGCCGATGACCGTGGACCAGATCGCCGAGATTCCCTACCTGGTGGCGGAGCACGGCGTCACGTCGTTCAAGTACTACATGTTCTACAAGGGCTTCGACCTGGCCGCGAACAGCCGGGACGCCCGCGCCTTCACCATGGGGGACGAGTACGACCTCGGTCATCTCTACCTCATTCTGGAGCAGGTGGCCCGGGTCCAGGACGCGCATCCCGGCCTGCGGCTGTCGCTGTCGCTGCACTGCGAGCAGTCCGAGCTGATGAGGGTGTTCATCGACCGGGTCCGCTCGCAGGGCGACCCGCAGACGCTCCGCGCCTATCACGAGGGACGTCCGCCGCTGACCGAGCGGGTCGCCATCGGCGAGGCGACCACGCTGGCGAACCACACCGGCACCAGCGTCAACCTGCTGCACCTGTCCAGCAGGGAGGCGATCGAGGCCGTCGTGCTCGCTCGCGAGGTGAACGGCGCGGCCGACATGCGGGCCGAGACCACGCTGCACCATCTCTGCCTCGACCACGACGGCCTCGACGCGGTGGGCGGCCTCGGCGGGAAGGTCAACCCCCCGATTCGCACCAGGGCCGACGGCGAGGCACTGTGGCAGCGCGCCGCCGACGGCACGATCGACTGGGTGGCCTCCGACCATGCCTGCTGCATGGAGGCGGAGAAGGGCGAGCGGCTCTGGCCGGCGCGCCCGGGATTCGGCGGAACCGCTCTGCTCTATCCGGTCCTGTTCTCCGAAGGGCATCTCAAGCGCGGGCTCTCCCTCGCCCGTATCGCCGAGCTGGCCTCGGCCAACCCCGCCAAGGCCTACAACCTGTGGGGCCGCAAGGGCAGCCTCGCCGTCGGCTTCGACGCCGATCTGACCGTCGTCGACCCCGAACTGGCGCAGACGGTGACCCCCGAGCTGTGCCTGTCGGGCCAGGACCACTCCCCGTTCGAGGGAGTCGGCCTGACCGGCTGGCCGGTCACCACGGTCGTCGGAGGTCAGGTGCGCTTCCGTGACGGTGCGGTCGTGGGCGAGCCCAGCGGGCGGTACGCGCGCCGCGCGTGACCGGGCCCGCCGGCGAGTGGGTTCGATCGAGGTCGGCGCACGAGGACCGGTCATCCGGCACCACCGGATGCACGGCGCGGTTCCCGATGAGACGATCCATCGGTGGGTGACATGTTCGAGGACTCCTGTGGCCCCTCCCGCGGGGACGGGCCGGCAATGATCACCGTCATCGGCGAGTCGGTCGTCGACATGGTCGCGGAGGGCGGCGGCCGGGCCTACACCGGGCATCCGGGCGGCAGCCCGCTCAACGTCGCGGTCGGCCTGGCCCGCCTGGGCGATCCCACCGCGTTCGTCGCCCGCCTCTCCACCGGGGTGCTGGGCCGGACGCTGCGCGCGCACGCCGCGGCGAACGGGGTGGACCTGCGCTGGGCGGTCCCGGCGAGCGAGCCGGCCACCCTCGCCATCGTCTCCGTCGACGAGGCGGGTCAGGCCGCCTACGACTTCTACGTCGAGGGCACCGCCGACTGGCAGTGGGGGGACGGCGAGCCGCACCTGCCGGCGGAGACCCGGGTGGTCCACACCGGGTCCGTGGCCGCCTGGCGGCCGCCAGGCGGTGACCGGATCGCCGGCGCCGTCGCGCGGGCGAGGGCCGAAGGCCGGGTACTGATCAGCTACGACCCGAACATCCGGCCCGCCCTGCTCGATGACCCGGCGTCCGCACGCCCGCTCATCGAGCGGTACGTGACCCTCGCCCACGTGGTCAAGGTGAGCGAGGAGGACCTGAGCTGGCTCTACCCGAACCGGCCGGCCGGCGAGGTGGCCCGGGAATGGCTGGGGTTGGGCCCCGACCTGGTGGTGGTCACCTACGGAGGCGAGGGCTGCCTGGGGCTGACCCGAGGCGGCCACGCGCTCCGGAGACCGGCGATCCCGGTCCAGGTGGTGGACACCGTCGGTGCCGGAGACGCCTTCACCGCCGGCCTGCTCGACGGGCTGCTGCGAGGCGGTCACGCCACCCCGGCCCTGATCGGCGAGTTGTCCGAGGCGGAACTGACCGGCATCCTCGACCAGGCGGCCACGGTGGCGGGCCTCACCTGCCGGCGCGCGGGAGCGAACCCGCCCACCCGCGCCGAACTACGGGCCGCCCAGGGGCCGGACCATCGGTACCGACGCCCGGCAGGGCCGCCAGATCGGGACGGCGGCGCCGGAGGTAGGTAACGCGGGCGGTAGGGCCGATCAGTGGCCGGAGACGGACCCGGCCGGACGCGACCCCGCCGCCCCCGGTCGCCATGAGGCTCCGAGTGCGGGGCGCGCCCGCCGGATCCTCAGCGGAGGGCCTTCTCCAACTGTGCCTTGCTCATGGTCGAGCGGCCCTTGATGTTGCGGCGCTTGGCCTCCGCGTAGAGCTGCTCCTTGGTACGGCCACCGGCTCCGGAGTGCGAGCGCAGCCCGCCGCGCCGAGACGAGGAGATGTCCTGGGTCGAGGTGCGGCTTGCGGTGCGGGACTCCCCGGCGCGGGCACGTTCCTTGTTGACGGTACGGGCCGCGATCTCCTCGGCCCGGCTCTCCTTCTCCCCGCGCCGTCGCGCGCTCTCCTTGATGTGCCTGTACTGCCGCTCGCGCTTGGAATTGGAACCACGCGGCATGGCGATCACCTCTTCGCATCGTTCACTTCTGCCTTACCACTCCGCTACCCGCGCCGTCCCGCCTGACACCGGTACCACCGCCGTCCCGGACCGACTCTTGACGATGCCCATGCCGGGACCATCCCCGCGCACGTGTGGACGGTCCCGCGGAGAGCGACGCGGTGTCTCCGGCCCGCGGCGGGACGACCGCCGGTTGGGAGTGTCGGCGGGGCGTCGTAAGGTGAGGCGGTTCGCTGGGTTTTCCTACGGAGGGAGCGGTGTCGGTGAGTGACGGGCTGACGTTGATGGCGGTTCATGCTCATCCCGATGACGAGGTGATCGGGACCGGCGGGATCCTGGCCAGATACGCGGACGAGGGCATCCGCACCGTCCTGGTCACCTGTACGAACGGCGAGCAGGGTGACGCGCCCGGCGGGGCGAAGCCGGGGGAGCCCGGTCACGACGAGGCGGCGGTGAGCGCGCTGCGGCTGGAGGAGCTCCGCGCCTCGGCGGCCCACCTTGGCATCTCCCACCTGGAGTTGCTCGGCTACCGGGACTCGGGCATGGTCGGCTGGGCCGGAAACGAGGCCGAGGACGCCTTCGCCAACGTGCCGTTCGAGCAGGCCGTGGGCCGGCTGGTCGCGCTGATGGAGCGCTACCGCCCGCAGGTCGTCGTCACCTACGACGAGAACGGCGGCTACGGTCACCCCGACCACATCCAGGCACACCGGATCGCGGTCGCCGCGACCGAGGCCAGCGGGATTCCCGGCAAGCTCTACTACACGGCGGTGCCCCGCGAGCGGATCGCCGAGATGTTCGCCTATCTCCGCTCGACCGGCGCCGCCCCCGAGGACCTGGAGCTCCCCGAGGACTTCGGCGTCCCCGAGGAGCAGATCACCGCCGTGATCGACGTGGCCGACCAGGTGGAGCGCAAACGCAAGGCGCTGGAGGCGCACGCGAGCCAGGGCGAGAACATCTTCCTGCTGCGGATGCCCGCCGAGGCCCAGCACCGGGCGTTCGCGCAGGAGTCCTTCATCCGCCACCTCAACCGGGTCCCGGCCGCCGCCGATCGCGAGGACGACCTCTTCGACGGTCTCCGCCAGGGGACTTCCGGCCGGTCATGAGCGGGGTGACCCGGTCCGGCCCGCGGACCGGGTCACAGTGATCTGCGGGATACCCGGGCGAGGTGGTGTGCCTCTTCCTCCAGCCGGATGGCGGGATGTTCGCCGGGCCGCCCGGCCCGGGGGCGCGTCTTGACGGCGGGATCGCGGCCGCCAGGGTGAGCAGCGACTGCCTGGCCGTCGGCGAGTCGGCGGTCAGGTCCTGGGCGGCGCGAGCCGAGGAGCACACCCGCTTAACGACCGGGACCTCGGTACCGGCCATGGCCTACCCCCTGGTTCTCGACGTGACCGGTACGCCGGAGGGGCTCGCCGTCGCGGTCGCCGCCACAAAGGAGGGCGGGCGCGTGGTCGTGCTCGGAGCGCCGCTGCCCGTCGGGGCGGTCTACGGCCGTGGGCTTCCGTCGCCGGGGCGCACGTCGCCACCTTCGCCGATGACGCCGAGGAGGAGTTCACCTGGGAGTTCCTCCACCACCGAGCGGGTCACGTTCGTCCTGCTGTTCCCGGAATTCGGCGAGATGTGGAACGAATACGCCGACCGAGGCGTGCTTCCGATTCCGAAGGCGCTGCGCGGTCCCTAGGCGGGCCGCGACTACTCCGACGAGGAACGCGAGCTGTTTCTCACCTACTCCCGGCGCGCCGCGGAATCCTACGCGGGGTGGTTCTCCCGAAGAGGTGAGCCACCGTCGATCAACCCGTTCATGGACGGCCCGCTCTTCCTGCGCGACCGCCCTGCCTATCGGGGCGACCTGTGCGAGGCGGGTAACCGTTTCGTCCGGATCATGCCCGACGGCGCGATCTACCGCTGCGGTCCCGCCGAGCTCATCGGCAACGTCGCGGAAGGGTGGTTCGAGCGCCGGCAGGGCACCTCCCGCTGCGCGGAGAAGGAGTGCCCGTACTTCTGCGAGAAATACCGCGTGCCATGAGGTTCAGCCGGGTTCGTCGAGGATCCGCCGCGCCTCCCCGGCCACGAGTTCGCCCAGCTCAGGGTGTTCCACCAGGCGAGCGTGGTGTCGATCCAGCCCGCGAGCGCGTTCTTCGGGCGGGAGAAGATCGAGCCGGTGAACCTCGCGGGGCCTTTCGGCACGTCGATGTCAAGCCTGACCGGGAGCGGATCGTCGGCGTCGATCTCTCCGGAGACGCCGTACGGCTCCGTGCCCGCCTGCAGCCAGGAGCCGCCGAGCCGGCGCTCCCGCACCTGGTCGAGGACGAGCGTCGCGGGGCCGCCAGCGCCGCCCGCCACGACTGGCTCGCCCCGCCGACCGGCCGTGGCCTGATGCTGGGCCTGCCGTGCGCCGACCGCCACGTCGCCGATCTCGTCTCGACGCTCGCCTTCGCCCAGGGCCTGCTCGTCGAGACCTGCGGCAGGCGTGGCGAGGTGGTCAAACTCCTCCCGCCCCTCACCGTGACCAAGGCCGAGGTCGCCCTGCAGATCCTGGAGCACGTCACGGACCAGGTGGCGGGCTCACGCCTCGTCGGGTCCACTCTCCCGGCCGCGACATGACACTGCGGTACCGAAGTCCGGAAAGCCTGGTTCGCCGATGCCCATCACCTTTACGATCTTTTTGCTGGTTGGCAACCGTGGAAACCCAGGGGAGCAAACGGTTATGCGGGATCGACGGCTCCTCGTGCTGGCCGCCCTGGCGGTCGCGATCGTCGCCTTCGGCGTGTACGGGGTGATGGCGGCACCTGGGGCCGTGGTGGCCTCGCCGCAGTCCACCCCCACCGGGGAGCCGCGGCCCGGCCAGAAGCTGACCCTGTCCGATCCGGCAGCGGCCACCCCGACACCGACTCCGACTCCGACTCCGACTCCGACTCCGACTCCGACTCCGACTCCGCAGGACGGTCCCGCGCAGGCCGGGGCGAGATACCTCACCGCCTGGCAGGCCGGTGATCTCGCCGCCATGGCGGACCTGGTCGCCGACCCCCCAGCCGACTTCGCCGACCGGCACCGCAGGTTCGACGCCGATCTGCGGGCCTCGTTGTCCTCCCTCACCCCCGGCGAGCTGCACCGCGAGAGCGAGGCGGCCGAGCTGTCCTTCACCGGGGTGAGGGAGGTCGCGGGTCTGGGCCGCTGGCCGTTCACCTCGGTCCTGCGCCTGGTGATGCGGGCGGACACCTGGAAGGTGCTCTGGAGCCCGGAGACGATGCACCCGGCGCTCAAGGACGGCGGGCGCCTGGTGCTGAAGGAGACCGAGGTCCGGCGCCCGGCCACGCTGACCCGCGAGGGGTTGCCGTTCCCCCGCGACAGCAGGGCGGGCGACTACTTCACCGGGCTGGGCGACACGGTCCTCGATGTGAAGCTGGAGGAGGAGGGCTCTGGCCGGGTGCTGATGGCCTCCTCGCCCCGACCGCCCTCGGGGAGGAAGACCACGATCTCCCAGCCGGTCCAGGCCGCCGCCGCCCGTGCCCTGGACGGTGTCGGGCAGCCCGCCGCGATCGTGGCGATGGACATCAGGACGGGCCAGGTGCGCGCGGTGGCGGACGGGCTGGGCGGCAGGGAGGCGTTCAACGGCCTCTACCCGCCGGGTTCGACGTTCAAGGTGGTGACCGCGGCCGCGCTGCTGCACAACGGCCTGACTCCGGAGTCGCAGGTGGCCTGCCCGGCGGGCTACACGATTCCGAACGGCCGGAGTTTCACCGACTCCGACGGTGTCGACCACGGCACCGTGAGCCTCACCACGGCCTTCGCGCTCTCCTGCAACACCACCTTCGCACAGCAGGCGTACGAGCGGCTGCGCGACGACCGGCTGCGTGCCGAGGCGGCGGACCGGTTCGGGTTCCGGGAGAAGCAGGGGCTGAGCTACTGCCGGATCCGGTCCTACGAGGGCCCGGACCAGCTGGGTTCCGACGCCATCGGCCAGAACTCGGTACAGGCCAGCCCGCTCTGCATGGCCGAGGTCGCCGCCGCGGTCGCGAGCGGCGTGTGGAGACCCGCGATCACGACCGCCGAGCCTCCCGCGGACTCGCCGTCGCCGGTGCCGCTGGGCGATGAGGTGGCCTCGGGCCTGCGGACGATGATGGGCGCCGTGGTCGGCCGGGGTACGGCCGCCGGGGCGGGCCTCCCGCCGGACACCGCCGGCAAGACCGGTACCGCCGAGGTCGAGGGCGGAGAGGACCACGCCTGGTTCATCGGCTACCGGGGCTCCCTGGCCTTCGCGGTGTTCGTCCGGCACGGCGGCGCCGGGGGTACGGTCGCGGCGCCGATCGCCGCGAGATTCCTGAACGCCCTCTGACGGCGGAGGCGGCAACCGGCCTGGAGAACGGGCTAACGTACGAGGGTGTATGTGAAGATCTGCGGGCTGCGCGAGCCCGGACATGTGGCGACCGCCGTCGAGGCGGGCGCCGACGCCATCGGATTCGTCCTCACCAGGAGTTCACGGCGGGTCACCCCGGCGCGGGCGCGCGAGCTGGCCTCGGCGGTCCCCCCGCACGTGCTGACCGTGGCGGTGTTCGCCGGCGAGCCCACCGAGGAGGTCAGGGCGGCCACCCTGGAGTCAGGGGTACGCGCCGTCCAACTGCACGGCGAGCACCCGCACGCGGACTTCACCGCGCTGAAGGACCTCGGCGTCACGCTGGTCCGCGCCGGGGCCGCGAGCACCGATCTGCGCTGCGGCGCCCTCGACGAGGACCTGCTCATCGTGGACGCGCCCAGGCCGGGCTCGGGGGAGCCGTGGGACTGGGCGGCCGTGCGCGGGCGCCCGGAGGGCCGCTGGATGCTGGCCGGGGGCCTGACCCCGTCGAACGTGGCCGAGGCGATCACCGCGGCCCGGCCCTGGGGGGTCGACGTGTCGAGCGGCGTGGAGGTCGCGCCCGGGGAGAAGGACTCCG
Organism: Streptosporangium amethystogenes subsp. fukuiense; assembly: GCF_042665875.1. Classification (NCBI taxonomy): domain Bacteria; kingdom Bacillati; phylum Actinomycetota; class Actinomycetes; order Streptosporangiales; family Streptosporangiaceae; genus Streptosporangium; species Streptosporangium amethystogenes. The sequence goes on from NZ_JBHTEE010000001.1 coordinate 1,468,813, forward strand.
GGCTCATCAGGGATTTCGTCACCGCGGCCCGCGCGGGGTGAGAATCGTTCAGGCTGATCGTTGTGACGACCCCGCGGACTTGGTCAACCTGGCACTTGAGGAGGTCCGTCCGATGGGGAGGCCCGCCTCATCCTGCGGATCTTCGCAGGGCGGTGATGTCCTTGACGCGGTGCCGGTGGGTGGTGGCGAGTGGGGTGGCGTTGAGGGTGGTCACGCCGGACTCGGCGAATGCGGCCAGGCGTTCGGATACCCAGCCGGGAGGGCCGACGAGGGCGACGCCGTCGATGAGTCGCCGGGGGATCGCGGCCGCTGCCTCCTTCCTGCGGCCGGACAGGAAGAGATCCTGGACTCTGGAGGCGGTCTCGGGGAAGCCGAAGCGTACGGCGAGGTCGTTGTAGAAGTTCTTTCCCTTTGCGCCCATGCCGCCGATGTAGAGGGCCAGGTGCTCGCGCACCTGCTGCCGGGCCGCGGCCAGTTCGGCCTCGTCCTCGCTGATGAGCACCTTGGTGTCGACGATGACGTCCAGCGGCGGCAATTTCGTGGATCGCTTCGATCGCCCTGCTCGCAGCGCGTCGGCGAACGTGTCCTTCGCCCGCTCCGGGAGGTAGAAGAGCGGTTCCCAGCCGTCGAACAGTTCGGCGGCCAACTCGACGTTCTTCGGGCCGAGGGCGGCCAGCACGAGGGGGATCCGGTCACGCAGCGGGTGGTTGATGAGCTTCAGCGGCTTTCCGAGACCCGAGCCGCCCTTTTCGGGGGAGAGGGGGATGTCGTGGTGCCTGCCGTGGAATTCGACCGGCTCGCGCCGCCACACCCGGTGGCAGATCTCCACGACCTCGCGGGTTCGTGCCAGCGGGGCGTCGTGTCGTAGCCCGTGGAAGCCCTCGATCACTTGGGGGCCGGACGCGCCGACGCCCATCGTGAAGCGCCCGCCTGAGACGTAGTCGATTCCGGCGGCGGTCATGGCCAGCAGCGTGGGGGTGCGGGAGTAGATGTTGAGGATCGAGGAGCAGAGTTGCAGGGTCGAGGTTTTCGCAGCGATGTAACCCAGTTGGCTCACCGCGTCGAAGGTGTACGCCTCGGGTAGGAAGACGACGTCCAGGCCGGCCGCCTCGTACTCCCGTAGGGCCTCGACCGTCTCGTGGAAGTCGCGTGCGTAGTTGATGGGCATGCCGATTCTCACGGGTGTCCTCCTGCGCGCGCGGCGGGAGGGACCCGGTGGAAATCCATCGGGATCCGGTTCGGATCGAGTTTGACGTCGACCAGAAGCGGCCAGGATCCGGCGGCGATCGCGTCCGCGACATGCTGGAAGTCGGCGGGCCGGCGGACCTCCACCCCGTGTCCGCCGAGGCTGCGCGCGACCGGGGCGAAGTCCGGCCAGTCGAAGTAGGTCGTGGCGGGGTCGTGACCTCGCTTGACGAAATGGTGGTGCTCGGCGCCGTAACAGCCGTCGTTCAACACGACGACGAGCAGCTTGAGTCGCCGGCGGACAGCCGTCGTGAACTCCGACAGACCTCCGAGCATGAAGCCCCCGTCACCGCTGACCGCGACCGAGAGCCGGGTCGGGGCGGCGACGGCTGCCCCCATCGCCAGGCTGAGACCGAGCCCGATGGATCCCATGCTCATCGTGTGCACGTAGTCCCTCGGCGACGCGACCGAGATGCGCCGCACCGATTCGAAGAAGATCCGGCCGCCGTCGACGGTCAGCAGGCGATCCGGGGGCAACAGCGACTCCAGGAGCTCCAGGCTCTCGATGTACTCGACTGTGCCGGGACGCCGATCACCGGACGGTTCGGCGGAGACCTCCGCGCGTGCCGGTTCCGGCTCGGCGGAGCCGGCGACATCCCAGAGCGGCCGGTCGGAATCGACGCCTTGCGCCGCCAGCTCCTCCAGCAGGGCGCGCGCGGTCGCCGCCGCACTGCCGTGAACGAAGGGAGTGGAGCGGGCCTTCGCCGCGTCGACGTCGATGTGGACGACATGCCTGCCGTGCGTCGCGGTCCCCTGGTGGGTGGTGTAGGAGTTCAGACCTGCCCCGACGGCCACGATCACGTCGGCCGCGTCGAAGTACACGGCCGACCGGCCGGACCGGAGACCCCCGAAGATTCCGAGGTCGGCGGGTTCGCCGCGGAACAGCTCCTTCGCCCGGAGGGTCGTCGCCACCCGGGCGCCCAGACGGCGGGCGAGGGCGAGCGTCGCGGTACGGTCCGCCTCGGCGATCGCTCCGCGCCCGGCCAGGATGAGCGGGCGACGCGTCCGCAGGAGCACCTCCACCGCGGCCCGGACCGCGTCTCGGGTGGGCACCACCTCCTGCGCGAGCCCGGACAGTGACCCGGACAGGGACCCGGAGAGTGCCCCGGACAGGGAGCAGGGCTCGTGCGTGTGGTCCGTGGGGATGCCCACGACGACGGGCCGCGCGGAGCGGCGGGCGCGGCGGAAGGCGAGAGAGAGGACGTCGTCGGCGTCCGCCAGGTGTTCGAGCCGCAGATACTCCGCCCCGGACGAGCGCACGATCGCGTCCGTGGGGACGCGCTGCACGTTGTCGTCGTCCCAGGACGGCGTCTCCCCGGCGAACAGCACGAGCGGCAGGCGGGACCGCGTCGCGTCGGCGAGCGCCGTGGCGGCGTTGGTGATGGCCCCCTGCGTGACGGTGGCCAGGCCCACCCGGTCCGAGACGCTGGCATACCCCGCCGCCATCAGCACCGCGGCGCCCTCGTGGGTCACGGCGACATACCGTCCCCCTCGACGCACGAACGAGTCGACAAAGAACAGGTTGCTGTCACCCGTCACTCCGAAGAGCGGCGTCCCCAGCTCGGCGCACACCCGAGCGAGTTCCGCATGGAACGAATTCACCGTTGTCGACCTTTCCTCAGTGAACCACAACGAACTGAGCTGAGATCCCGGGCGGCAGGAGAACCCCGCGCAGGAGCCTGCGAGGACACGCCACCCGGGTGCGGACCGGCTCAGCGCGCGGTCTGCTCTTCCGCCGGGGAGAAAGGCCCGGCGAATCCGAATTCCTCGATCGCGGTACGCAACAGCGCGATCGTCGCCCCGCGGTCGGTGGGGAGCCGCAGCCCGGGCTGGGCGTGGCGTACCAGAACCGAGATGTCGTACTCGTCGGCGAAACCGGACGCGCCGTGAAACTGCTGCGCCGTGCGGAGCGTGTGCTTGACGACCCGCTGCGCCTCCAGGCGCACGCTCAGGGCGTCCACCAGCGACGGGGAGGTGTCCGTGAACGTGCTCCACAGGCTGAAGCGGCACAGCAGGTCCAGCCCCTCCAGCCCGACGGACAGATCGGCCAGGCTGTGCCGGATCACCTGGAAGTCGCTGAGCGGCTGACCGAACTGTTTGCGGACCTTGGTGTGCTCGATCGCCACCCTGAGCGCCCGTTGCCCGATCCCGAGCAGATGGTAGGCCCCGAGCACCAGGCCGAGTCGCCGGTCGAGCACGGAGGCCGCGCCGCCCGCCACGGGCCGCAGCCGGACCGTCATCGCGAACGGCGCGACCTTCGACTCCACGGCGGCGACGGGCTCCGCGTCGAACAGGTCCCCCTCGATGGTGGCGGCCGTCCAGGTCTCGGCGGCCCGGGCGTGGTCGATGATGGGATGGCGGGCGTCGACGAGCGAGAAAGGCGTCTCGGCGGACGTCCGGAGCAGGACCCCGGCCAGGGGGAACGGTACGGCGTGGCTCCCACCCACCCGGCAGAGCTCGGCGGCGGCCACGGCGTCGTCGAGGCCGCCGCGTGGGTCGATGTCGTACAGCCCGATGCTCGCCAGGCACTCCCGCGCCCTGGTCGCGGCGCCCCGGTCCGACTCCGCGCTCCGCGCCAGATCCACGCCTCCCAGGTCGCGCAGCGCGCCGTCGGCGACACGGCCGAAGTCCAGCGCGGCTTCCGGAAGTTCGATCCGCATCAACCCACCGCCTGGCGGCCGAGCAGCTCACGCGACACGATCTCGCGCTGGATCTCAGTGGTTCCCGAGGCGACCGTCGCGGCCTGGGCGTACCGCCAGTGGTCTTCGAACGCCCCGTACGACGGTGCGCCGGCCGCCGGGCCGAGGAGCGAACGCGGCCCGAGCAGCTGTGACATCACCTCGGCCACCAGCTGGTCGCAGGCGGTGGACGCGATCCGTGCCTGACTGGCCTCCAGGTCGACCACGTTGTTCCCTTCCTGGCGCTCGACGACGCGGTAGGCCAGCAGGCGCGCCACCCGGACCTGGACGAGGGCACCGGCCCAGTCGTTCCTGACCCCTTCGTCGAGCTCTCCCCACTCGTGGCGGAGTACGTCCCGCAACGACCAGAGCAGCCGTTCGCAACGCGCGTACCTGGCGATACCGACGCGCTCATGGGCGAGAGCCGTCTTCATGACGCTCCAGCCCGCGCCGGGCTCGCCCAGCAGCTCGCCGTCGGTCGCGACGACGGAGTCGAAGAAGCACTCGTTGAGGTGGTGCGGGCCGAGCATGGCGCGCAGCGGCCGGACCGTGATGCCCTCGCGGTCCATCGGGATCAGGAAGAGCGAGATGCCCCGCCGGCCGCTGTCCTTGGCCCCCGTACGGGCGGCGAGCACGCACCAGCCGGCCATGCCGGCGTAGGAGGTCCAGATCTTCTGCCCGGTGATCTCCCAGTGGTCGCCGACCCGCACCGCGCGCGTCTGGAGGGAGGCGAGGTCCGATCCGGCTTCGGGTTCGCTGAAACCCTGGCACCAGATCGTCTCACCGGTCGCGATGGGGGGCAGGTGCCGGGCCTTCTGCTCCGCCGTTCCGTACGCCATGATCGCGGGCCCGACCCAGTTCAGGCCCATGTACTGGGCCCCCCGCGGCTCGTGGTGTGCCCACATCTCCTCGCGGACCACCGTCTGTTCCCAGACCGATCCGTCGGAGCCGCCGAACTCGCGGGGCCAGGCCACCGTCAGCAGTCCCTCGTCGGCGAGCAGACGCGAGAAGCGCTGTGTCATCGCCAGGTCGGCCGGATCGTCGGTGAAGGCCCCCAGGAAGTCCGGCGGGAAGAACTCGGCCACCATCCGCCGCAACCTGCCGCGAAGCCCGGCGGCGGACTCTCCCGTGGTGAAGTCGAGCACGGCAGTCATCTCCTCTCACCATGCGATGGGATGTTCAGGAGCAGACCGTCGGCCACGGCGCGCCGCAGCGACCGGGTGCTTCCGCCGAGGGCCTGGTTGAGCTTGGCCCGCCGTACGAGCAGGTGGCAGGGGTGCTCCCAGGTGTAACCGATGCCGCCGTGGGTCTGCAGGGCCAGCCGCGTGACCTCGGCCGCCGCGTCACAGCTCGCCGCCTTGGCCATGGCGACCGACGCGGCGCCGGACGGGCCGAGCGGCTCGCCGGAGGCCACCGCCGTCACCGCCGCCTCCACCAGGACGTCGGCGGTCTCGACCAGGACGAACATGTCCACGCAGCGGTGCTTGACCGCCTGGAAGGAACCGATGGGCGCCCCGAACTGCTCCCTGAGCTTCGCGTACGCCACGGTGAGCGCGAGTGCGCTCCTGGCGATCCCGAGGCTGTCGAGCGCGAGGCCCACCGAGATACGCCGCTCGACCGCGCGCATCAGCACGGTCGCCTCGTCGCCTCGGGCGAGGATCTCCGGCTCGCCGGGCCGAACGCCGTCCATGACGAGGCGCCAGAACCCGCGCGTCGGGTCGGAGCCGGTCATCGGCTCCAGCCGGGCGCCTTCTCCGCGCGGCCTGACCAGGGCGGCCACGGGCTCGCCCGCCTGTTCCGCGAAGACGAGCACGTGCTCCACGTCGTCCCCCGCGGCCAGGCACCAGGAGACCTCACCCGCCAAACCGCCTCGCAGCGGACCGGAGTTGCTCCACGAGCACGCCACCCGCCGGGGATCCGCCAACCCCGCGATCACCGGATTGACGCACAGGCCCTGCAGCAGCTCGCCCGGGCCGAGGGCGCCGCCCAGTGCCTGGACGGCGATCGAGGCGAACTCGAACCCGCCGTCCTCGTCCTCCAGCTCCCACCAGCCCAGCTCGTCCGACACCTTACGCAGCCGCTCCGCGTTCGGCGGGAGCGCACCGGAGGCGTACTCGGCCAGCGGGGGCCACGAGTCGGCCAGCACCCGCTGCACGACCTGCCGGAAACTCGAACGCTCGTCGGTCATCGGGAGCCTCCTCGCGGCAGGCCCAGGATGCGCTCGCCGACGACGTTGCGGAGGATGTCGTTGGTGCCGCCGCCGATGGTCCACTCCCAGGACCGCAGGTAGTCGTCGAACCAGTCCCCGGTCTGCCACGTGCCCGACCAGCCGTGCCGTCCTTCGTGCCCGGCGAGTCCCGCCACGGCCAGTCCCTCCCTGCTCATGTCCTGCAGCAGCTCGCTGTAGACGAGCTTGAGGATGGAGGCCGCGGCGGTGTCCGTGCCGTCGACCGAGGCGTCCAGGACGCGGGCGACCAGCAGCCGGAAGGACTCCACCCGCTCGGCATAGGCCCCAAGCGCCTCAAGGGCGGCACCCCGCTCCCCGGGTGGCAGCGCGGCCACCGCCAGCGTCAGGTACCGCAGGCCGGCGACCATCTCCTCGGAACGCTCCAGCATGGTGAGCCCGCGCTCCTCGCCGAGGGTGGCGTTCGCGATCCGCCAGCCCTCGTTCTCCGCGCCGACCAGGGCCGTCACGGGAACTTCGACGTCGGTGAGGAAGAGGTCGCAGAACTCGTCCTGCCCGCTCGCGTTCCGGATCGGCCGGACGGACACGCCGGGCGAGGACAGGTCGAGCAGGAAGTAGGAGATTCCGGACCGCCCCGGACCGCCCGTGCGGGCGAGCAGCAGGCACATCTCCGCGAACTCCGCGCTGCTGGACCACGTCTTGTGGCCGTTGACGACGTAGTGGTCGCCGCGCCGCTCGGCGCGGGTGCGCAGGCTCGCCAGGTCGGAGCCCGCGCCGGGCTCCGAGAACCCCTGGCACCACCGCTGCCCGTCGCGGATCGCCGGCAGGTACGCCTCCCGCTGCTCGTCCGAGCCGGCGATGACGAGGGTGGCCGCGGCGTGGTGGAGCGCGACGAAGTGCATGTCCAGCCGGGGGGCGCCGGCCCGGATGAGCTCGCGGGCGATGGTGAGCTGATCGGCTCGCGACCGGCCGCCACCCCAGGCCGCGGGCCAGTGCGGGACGGCGTACCCCTGTGCGGCCAGCAGGAGCAACCACGCCCGCTGCAACCGGGCCCGCTCCGCCGGATCCGCCGCGCTCATGCGGTCGCGCCAGTCGGCGGCGTCCTGGGACCGGCACCAGTCCCGCACCTCGCCGGCCAGATCCGTACCCTGCTCAGGGAGTGACACGAATCGTCCCCCCGTCCACCTGGAGCGACGCGCCCGCGATCCACGACGCCCGTTCCGAGCAGAGGAAGGCGATGGCGTCCGCGATCTCGCGGGCCTCGCCGACCCGTCCCGCCGGGATGGGCTGGAGTTCGAGCATGCGGCGCTCGACCTCCTCGGGGGTCGAGCCGAGGCGTTCCGCCTGTGCCTGGTAGCCCGCCACGATGCCCTCGGTCCTGGTCAGGCCTGGATGCACGCAATTGGTGAGGACCCCGTCCTTGGCGTAGGCGAGGGCCAGCGACTTCGCCGTGTGCAGGAGCGCGGCCTTCGCCGCGCCGTACGCCGCCCAGCGCGGGTCGGCCTCCCGCGCGGCGGTCGACCCCACGAAGAGGACGCGGCCCCATTTCCGTTCACGCATGGCCGGTACGCACTTCATCGCCAGAGCCACCGCGCTGAGCACGTTGAGCTCGTACAGCCGGATCCACTCCTCCCAGCTGAAGGTGCGCAGCGGGCCGTGCCCGCCGCCGGCCACGCACACCGCGATGTCCACCTGGCCGTACGCGGCGACCGCGGCCTCGTACACGCCGTCGACGGCACCGGGCCGGGCGGCGTCGGCGACGTGCGCGACGGCGTCGATCCCGGCGTTCCGCAGCCGGTCCACCGCGGCCGTCAGTTCGGATTCCCCCCGAGCCGACAGAAGCAGCCTGACGCCGGCCCGGCCGAGCTCCTCGGCGGCGGCCAGGCCGATGCCCTTGCTACCGCCGGTGACGATCGCCACCCGGCCCTTGATGTCCAAGTCCACTTGGTTCACTCACCTGTCCGTTGAATCGTTGCTTGTCAGGCGGTCCACCACGCCGGAGGTCAGTCCCTCCGCCCGCAGGCGCGCCTTCTCCACCTTGTGGGTCGGCGTCCGGGGGAGCGTGGGCAGCACCCGCCAGTACCGGGGGAGCGCGTAGCGGGGCATGTCCTCGGCGGCACGCGCGATCACCTCGTCCAGGTCGGCACCGGACGCCAGCACCAGGGCCACCATGACCTCCTCCTCGGCGACGTCGTTTTCGCCGGACTCGCCGGAGGCGTCCGGGCGGGTGGCGTACACGGTGCAGTCCATGACGCCGGGCTGCGCGAGCAGCACGGTCTCGACCTCCCAGGCCGAGATGTTCTCCCCCTTGCGCCGGATCGCGTCCTTGATGCGGTCGCTGAAGAACAGATCCCCGTCCGGATTGAGCCAGCCCGAGTCGCCCGACCAGAACCACAGGTCCCGGGTGGCCGTCACGGTGTCCCCGTCCCTGCCCAGGTACCCCCGCATGAAGATGTCGGGCCGCTTGGGGCGGAGGCAGATCTCGCCGACCTCGCCCGGGTCCGCCTGCCGGCCGTCCGGCCGCATCACCCGCACCTCGAAGAGGTCCCCCTCGCGGCCGACGGACCCGACGGGGGAGGGGTCGGAGGAGCGGTTGATCGTCGCCATCGGCGCTTCGCTCAGCCCGTACACCTCGGTGATGGCCACGCCGAAGCGGGCCTCGAACCGGGCCCAGACCTCGCGCTGCGCGCCCGCGCCCCAGGCGAGCCGGACCGGGTGGTCACGCGCCTGCGCGTCACCGAGCTCCTGCGACGACTTGAGGATCATCCCCAGCACCGAGCCCAGGTAGTTGAACGCGGTGATCTCGCCCGCGCGGCAGATCTCCCAGAACCGCGAGCTGCTGAACGTGCGGTCGAGCTGGAAGCCGCACCCGGCGACGAGCGCGGCGGCGACGCCCGTGTACCGGGCGTTCTGGTGGTACAGCGGGAAGAAGTTGAGCAGGGTGTCGCCGGGACCGTAGCCGTTGAGCCGCGCGACGGCGCGGGCCAGCTCGACGCACGACTCCTGCGAGTGATGTACGCCCTTGGACGGCCCGGTGGTGCCGGAGGTGTAGAGGACCACACCCGACGCCGTGGCCGAAACGAGCCTCCCGAAGTCCATCGCACCTGACGGGGGAGCCAGCGCGTGGACCGTCGCCCTCCCCGGGACGTCTTCGGCCGCGCCGCCGGACACCAGGACGTGGCGGACATCGGTGCCCGCCACGCACGCCAGCACGGTGGCCAGGTGCTGGGCGTCGCAGCAGACGACCTCCGCTTTCGAGTCGCGCAGCAGGTAGGTGAGGAGTTCGCCGCGGTAGTTGGTGTTGAGCGGTATCTCCAGGCACCCGAGCAACGCCGAGGCGAACCAGACGGCGATCGCCTCCTCGCTGTTGTCCATGAGGGTCGCGACCCGGGACGAGCTGTCGATCCCGAGCGAACGCAACTGCTCGCCGACCGCGCACACCCTGTGCAGCAGCGACGCCTCCGGCACGTCGGCGCCGTCCACCCGGAGTGCGGCACCACCGCCCAGCCAGGTGTCCAGAAGCCGCGGAATGGGATTCACTCGCTGCCCGCCTGTTCTTCCGAGCGGCTGTCGCCACGTCCGATATAGGCCGCGACGACCTCCGGCGAGTTCAGGACGGTCTCCGGCGGCCCGGCCGCGAGCACGGCCCCCGCGGCCAGCACCACCACGTCCGAACAGAGCTGGTTGATCACCCGCATGTCGTGCTCCACGACGACCAGGGTCGGCCCGCCGTCCACCCGGAGACCGGCGAGCACCTCCACCACCTCCTCCTTCTCCGCGCGCGAGAGCCCGGCCATCGGCTCGTCCAGCAGGATGCACCGCGGGTCGCTGACCAGCGCCCTGGCCAGGTCCACCCGCTTCTGGACGCCGTACGGAAGCTCCTTGACCGGCCGCTGGGCGTACTGCGACAGACCGACCCGTTCGAGCGCGTGCAACGCGCGGTCTCGGGCGGCGCGTTCGGCTCTGCGGGCACCGGGCAGGCCGAGAGCGGCCGAGACCAGGCCGGTGCGCAGGCCCACATGGTCGCCCACCATCACGTTGTCCACCGCCGGGAGCTCGGCGACGAGCTGGGCGCCCTGGTAGGACCGGCCGATCCGCAGGATCGCGAGCTGGTGTGGTTTGATCCCGGTCGTCCTGTCTCCGTACAGGTAGACCTCGCCCGAGCCGGCCGGGACCAGGCCGCTGATGCAGTTGAGCAGGGTGCTCTTGCCCGCGCCGTTGGGGCCGACCAGGCCCGAGGTCGCGCCTGCCGCGAACGCCACGGTGACGTCGCGCACGGCGTGCGTGCCGCCCAGCCAGACGTTCAGGGCCTCGGTCCGCACCGCCGAGGAGCCGGACATGTTCTTCGATTCCGCCGACATCGTTCTCACATCTCCAGGCCGAGGTAGGTCTGCCGTACCCGCTCGCTGCCGAGCACCTCGTGAGCGGGACCGCTGAGCACCACCGACCCGGTCTCCATCACGTACGCGTTGTCCGAGATGCCCTGCGCGGCGCGGACGTTCTGCTCGACCACCAGCAGGGTCGTCCCCCAGGACGCCACCACCGAGCGCAGCATGTCGAAGACCATCTCGACGGCGATCGGCGACAGGCCCAGCGAGGCCTCGTCGACCATCAGCAGCCGGGGCTTCAGCAGCAGCGACCGTGCGATGCCCAGTAGCTGTCGCTCCCCGCCGCTGAGCTGACCGGCGATCAGTCCCATGCGCTCGGCGATGAACGGGAACATCGAGGTGACCTCGTGCACCAGCGCCTTGCGCGCCGCCCTGCCACCGGCCATGGGAACGGCCCGGAGGTTCTCGTCCACCGTGAGGCTCGCGAAGACCTTGGCCTCCTCAGGGACGAGCACCAGCCCGCGCTTGGCCATGGCGCGCGGCGACAGGCCGGTGACGTCGGCGCCGCCGAACCTCACCCGTCCGCCGCGCACCCGTCCCGACTCACTGGAGGCGAATCCGCCGATGCCCCGGAGCAGCGAGGTCTTGCCCGCTCCGTTGGCGCCCAGCACGAGACAGACCTCCCCCTCGCGTACGACCAGGTTGACCCCGTCCACCGCGACGCTGTCGCCGCCGTAGGAGACGGTGAGGGACTGGACCTCCAGCAACGGGCTGCTCATCGCGCCCCCTTTCCAGACCGCACCCGCAGGGCCGCCAGCCTCTGGCCGAGACCGGCCAGCCCGTCCGGGCGCCAGATCAGGAAGACGACGACCAGGGTGCCGTAGATGATCAGCTGGAAGTCGCCCAGGTTCTGCTGGAGGAACCCCGCCACCACGGCGTCGGAGGGCAGCAGCGCGATGGCCCGGGACAACATGGGCGGCAGCAGGACGACGAAGCACGCGCCCGCGATGGCCCCGCCACTCGATCCCATCCCGCCGATGATGATCATCGCGATGTACTGGATCGCCAGCTCCAGCGTGAAGTTCTCGATGTAGACCGCCTGCTGGAAGTAGGCCAGGAACGTTCCCGACATCGAGATGATCGCGGAGGAGACCACGAAGGCCGCCAGCTTGTAGGCCGGCAGCGAGATCCCCTGGCTGGCCGCCGCCAGCGGCGTGTCCCTGATCAGCATCCAGGCCCGGCCGAACCTGCTCTTCTTCAGGTTCTCGACCAGCCGCCAGGTGGCGAGCACCACCACGACGAGCACGACGTACCACTCGATGGCCGTGTCGATGGTCAGCCCGCCGATCGAGGCCGCCGGGAGGAAGAATCCCGCCGACCCCACCGCCCGGGTCTGGTACTCGTTGAACACGAAGATGAGGATGAAGTGCAGGGCGAGGGTGGCGATGGCCAGGTAGATCCCCGACACCCGGAGCGCCGGCAGGCCCGCGAGGAGCCCGACCGCGGCGCCGACCAGCACCGAGCCGACGAGCACGACCAGGAAGGGCAGTTCCAGTTGCACCGCTCCGATCGCCGCCCCGTACGCGCCGAGCGCCAGTAGCGCGCTGTTGCCCGCGGTCACCAGGCCGACGAACCCGGTGACCAGCGTCAGGGCGAGCGCGCCGAGTGCCGCGATCAGGGCGGTGGTCACCAGGGAGAGCTGGTAGTCGCGCAGGGCGACCGGCAGGACGCAGACCAGGGCCAGGATCGCGACGCGCCGCAGCGCGAGGCCCCGTCCTTCGCTCGTGGTCGCGGCGGCGTCGAAGAGGGTCCGTACCGTCGTCATACCCGCTGCACCTGCTTGTCTCCGAACAGTCCCTGGGGCCGGATCAGCAGCACCACGAGGATGACGATCCAGGCGGCCACGTCCTGCACCGGTCCGCCGAAGAACTTGGTGCCGAACGTCTCGGCCAGGCCCACGATCAGGGCGCCGGGAATCACCCCCCTGATGCTGGTGAGGCCGCCGATCAGCGCCGGGGCGAGACCGCGCATGCCGAGCGCCTCCACGCCGTGGAAACTCAGCGCGGTCTGGTAGGCGTACATGATCCCCGCGACGGCCGCCGCGGTGAGCGCCATCGCCCAGCCCAGGACGTAGACCCAGTCGACGGCGATGCCGCCCTGTGCGGACAGCACGGGGTTCTCGGCCGCGGCCCGCATGCGGATCCCGACGGAGGAGAACTTGAAGAAGGTGTGCGCCGCGGCGAACACCAGGACGGCGGCCCCGAGCCCGCACAGGCCGTAGAGCGTGGTCGACATGTCATCGCCGAAGGCGATGACCTGGCTCGGCACCGGTTCCCGCATGACGCGCGCCTCGGTGCCCCAGATGAGCGAGCTGACGCCCTTGAGCGCGCTCGCCAGGCCCAGTGTGGCCACCACCAGCGCGAACTCGGGCTGTCCGGACAGCTTCCTGAACACCACCCAGTGCGTCACGGCGCCGAGGGCGGCGACGGTGGCCAGGGTGCCGAGCACCACCACCGGCCACGGCAACTCCCAGCTGGTGGCGTACTGGTTGAAGATGAACGCGCCGAGCGCCAGCTGGGCGCCGGTGGCCAGGTTGAGAATCCCGTTGGTGCGCCGGAGCAGCACCCAGGCGAAGCCCACCAGGGCGTAGACGGCGGAGAGCGTCAGCGCGCCGAGCAGGAGGGTCAGCATCGGCGGACCCTCCGCGGCGGGAGGAGAGCGATCACGAGACGGCCTTGACCCAGTCCGTCAGCGGCTTGGCCTGGTCGGTGCTCTGGTCCCAGCTGAAGAAGCGCACGGTCTTCACCAGCTCGTGGCTCTCGGCGCTCACCTGGAGCGGCCCGGAAAGGCCGTTCGTGTCGATCTCGCCGAGCTTCTCCAGGGCGTCCCGGAAGCTCTGCCCGGTCGAACACTCCGCGCCACAGGCCTGGAGGGTCTTCTCCAGCAGGGAACCGGCGACCCAGCCCTGGGTGAAGTAGGGGTTGGTCATGTTCTTCGCCTCGCCGGCCTTGGTCGCCGCCGCCTTCATCGCGTCGACGGCGGCGTTGCCGGTCTCGGTCGGGCTCGCGTAGGTGCGGAACGCCGCGTACCTGTCGCCGAGCTGCTTGAGGGTGGCGTCGGAGGAGCCCGCCCACTGGTTCACCACGGGCACGTCCACGCCCTGGGCGCGCAGGCCGCGCACCGCCACGAGCGACCCGGCGTCGTTGTGGCTCATCAGGACGTAGTCGGGCTTGCTTCCCTTGATCTCGGAGGCCTGCGCGGTCACGTCGGTGGGGGCGACGGGCATGTACTGGACCGTCGAGACCGTCCAGCCCCGGTCGGTGACGTCCTGGGTGGCGAGCTTCACCATGTCGCGGTTGGAAGGTGTGTCGACGGAGAAGACGGCGATACGCGGCTTCTCGATCCCGTCCTCCTGCGCGCGCGTGGCGAGGTAGTTCAGAATGGCCGACTCCAGGCGCTCCGCCCTGAGTTCGTAGGAGAAGTAGTAGGACTGGACCGGGTCGAAGAGGCTGGCCGGCCCGCCCAGCCCGACGATCGGCATCTTGCCCTGGGTGGCCACGGGCAGGGTGGCCAGGCTTAGGTTGGAGAGGATGAAGCCGAACGTGGCCAGCCGCTTCTCGGACACGAACTGCTGGACGTTGGCCCGGCCCTTGGCGACGTCGGAGCCGTCGTCGAGGACCTTGAGGTCGATCTTCTTACCGTTCACCCCGCCCCGGCTGTTGAGGTCGGCGACGTAGGCCTGGAATCCGGCCGCCGCCGGCTTACCGTTGAAGGAGATCGCGCCGGACAGGTCCATGGACATCCCGATGGGGTAGTCACCGGACGAGGATTCGGCCGCGCCGCCGCCGCAGCCCGCCAGAACCATCGTCGCCACGAGGCCGCCCACCACCGCGGCGGCGGTCCTCGTCTTCTTGTGAATCACTGGTCGATCCCTTCATCACCTTGTGGAACTTCTGGGACATCCGGCTTCACTCTCGCCCCGAACCTTTGGAGATGAAGTCGTGCTTCCTCGCTCAGGAGCGAGTCGTAGGCATCACTCATGGACGGCAGGGGCATCGCCTCGTTGAAGATCGACTTCAGCTTCGCGACGGCCGTCCCCGAGGACTCCTTGAGCTGGCCGAGGAGGGTGCGCACCCTGCCCTCCAGGTCGCCGGCGTCCGTGGCGACCTCGGAGAGCAGTCCGGCGCGCATGGCCTCCTCGGCCGTGAACGGCGCGCCCGTGTACATCCAGCGCCGCAGCACGGCGTCCGGAACCCGCCCCCGGAGCAGGCGCGGCAGGTGTCCGTCCACGATCCCCACCCGGGCCTCCGGGATGGCGAAGGTGGACGTCGCGGTCGCCAGGCGCAGGTCGCACATCATGGCCAGGGTGAGACCGCCGCCCATGCACAGGCCGTCGATGACCGCGACGGTCGGCTTGGGCACCTGCCGCAGCGCCTCGAACGGCAGATCGTCCTCGTACGACAGGATCGCCGCCGGGTCCGCGGACGAGAGCAGCGCCAGCATCTCCTTGAGGTCGCCGCCCACGGCGAAGGCCCCCGCGGAGCCCTGGACGACGAGGGCGTCGATCGAGGTGTCGGTGCGTACGGCACGCGCCACGTCGCGCACCGCCGCGTACATCTCGCGGTTGAGGGCGTTCTTCGCCCGCGGGCGGTCGAGCGTCAGCCACGCGACACGATCCGCCACCTCGACGTGGACGAAGGTCGACGAGGGCCTGGATATCACGATGTGGCTCCTCTGGCTTGTGAGGTTGGTGACGGTTATCTAAGCTATCTTTTAGAAGATAGTCAACGGCTGGCGGCGAAGCACCCGGGCCCGCAGACCGGGTGCGCGGAACCGAGCAGGTCGCGCTCCACCTTGCCGGTCACGCCTCTGGGGAACTCCTCCGCCGTCAGCACGTGCACCGCCTGAGGGCGCTCGAAACGGGCCAGCGTCGCCGTCGCGGCCTCCACCACCTCGCGTGCGTCGGCCGGATACGCCAATGCCAGGTAAGCCGCGGGCACCTGCCCGAACCGCGGGTGGGAGGCCGGCACCACGGTCGCCTCGACAACGGCGGCATGGCCCAGCAGGGCCCGCTCGATCGTGGCGGGGTACACGTTCTCGCCGCCGCACTTGAACATGCGCCCGCGCCGTTCCACGAAGGCGAGCGTGCCGCCGTCCCCGCTCCGGACCAGGTCGCCGGTCCTGAACCAGCTGTCGGTGAACTCCGCCCTGGACAGGCCGCCGGCCGACCAGTAACCGCTGAACAGCGTCGGGCCGCGCAGCCACAGCTCACCGGCCGAGCCGGGGTCGACGTCCCTGCCGTCGGCGTCCACCACCCGGTGCTGGCAGAACGGCGTCGGGCGCTTGTCGAGCAGTGGCCGGTCCCCGGCCCAGGTGACCGCCGAAGCGCCGGGGACCAGGCCCGCCTCGGTGCTTCCGAAGGTGTTCAGGTAGGGCGCGCCCAACCGGCGCTCGGCTTCGCGGAGCTGTTCGGCGGGGACCAGGTCCGCCATCGCGCCCGCGCATCTGAGCGAGCGGGGACGCCGGTCCCCCAGCGCGCCGAGCACCTCGTCGATCACGCCGGGAATCAGGAAGAGCCAGCCCACCTCGCGGTCGACCAGCTCATTCGCGATGACTTGCGCGTCGAAGCGTTCCAGGAGTACGAAAGTGCCGCCCAGGACGAGGGTGGCGTACAGGTAGTCGGACGAGGAGATGTGGAAGAGCGGTGCCCAGCCGATGAAGGCGTCGGAGGGCTGGACGCCCAGTTCGGCGTGGAGCACCAGCGCGCGGGACACCATCGCGTGCTGGGAGATCGCCACGCCCTTGGGCCGCCCGGTCGATCCGCTGGTGGACATGATGGCGATCAGATCGGCGCCGCGGACCGCGTGGGGGGCGATCCCTCCGGTGGGCCCGAGCCCCAGCCACCGGGGATCCCCGTCGTCCAGGTCCACCACCGGCACGTCCGTGGCGGCCCGCGCCACCTCGGCGAACGCGCCGGTCGCGAAGACCGCCTTCGGTGCGAGATCCGCCACCACCGCCGTGGCCGCCTCGGCGGAGAGCCGCCAGTTCACCGGCGCGACGGCGACGCCGGCCGTGCCGGCGGCCACCATGAGCAGCGCCACCTCGAGCCGGTTCGGCGCGAGCACCGCCACCCGATCGCCGCGTTCGACCCCGAGTTCGCGAAACGCCCGGCCCACCACCTCGGCGCGGTGGTAGAGCTCTCGGTAGGAGAGCTCTATCTCGGAGGTGGCGAGTGCCGGCTGGTCGGGGCGCTCGCGGGAGCGTTGCCAGAACGCGTGCGCGAAGGTCATCGGAGTGCAACCTTCAGTCGTCATCATCGTCTCCTAACCGATCAGCCCCGAACAGCAATCTGTGTTATCTTTGTACAGTAAGTTTCCGTGACGGTGGAAGACTGAGGAAAGCCGAAGGAGGCTGCGTGAGCAGCGACTCCGATCTAGTCCGGCAGACTGCCGGAACCCTTCCGCAGATGGCACAGCCCGCCATCGCGGAGATGGTGGCGGACGCGATCCGGAACAGGATCATCAGCGGGGAACTGCCGGAGGGCTCGCTCCTGCCGAGGCAGGAGGAGATGATGCGCGAGCTCAACGTGAGCCGGCCGTCCTATCGGGAGGCGCTGCGCATCCTGGAGGCCGAAGGGCTCGTGTCGGTGCGCCGCGGGAACCAGGGCGGGGCGGTGGTCCACGCGCCCTCCCAGATCGGCACCACCTACAGCCTGGGACTCCTGCTCCGCTTCAACCAGGTCACCGTCGGCGACCTGGCCGACGCCATCAGTGAGATCGAGCCACTCTGTGCCGGGGTCGCGGCGTCCCGCCCCGACCGGCATCACGAGGTCGTCCCGCAGCTCAACGACCTGGTGGACAAGCAGGAACGCGCGCTCGGCGTCGCCCACCAGTTCACCCTCGTGGGCCGGGAGTTCCACGAGACGCTCGTCCAGCTGTGCGGCAACGCGACGCTCACGTTGACGGCCGGAGCCCTGGCGGGCCTCTGGTCGACCCAGGAACTGGAGTGGGCCGACGTCGTCGCCATCACCTCCGGTTATCCCGCGCTGGAGCAGCAGCGTCGCGTGCTCCAGACGCACCGCATGATCATCGCGGCCATCGCGGCGGGCGACCGGCACCAGGCGACGACGCTGATGCGCGCCCACTCCCTTGCGTTGCACCACCACGTCCTGGAGGAGGGGCGGGACTTTCCGGTCACGCCCCTGACGCACTCCAGGGCGGCCGGTGGCCGGTGACCGGTCCGTGCCACCCAGAATCACCCCAGAGAGTCCCAGGAGTTCCCCATGCCTGTGCCGTTCGGTGACCTGCCCGAGGGGGTCGACGCCGATCTGCTGTTCGATGTCGCCGACGGCATCGCGCGCATCATCCTGAACCGTCCCGCCCGGGGCAACTCGATCACCGTGTCGATGTTCCCGAGCTTCCGCGCCGTCTGGGAGGAGGTGCGGATGAACAACGACATCCGTTGCGTGATCATCACGGGCGCGGGCGGCAGGCACTTTTGCACCGGGGTCGACGTCGACTCCGTCGCGGAGAGCGGGCAGGTCGCCATGGGCAGCGGCAACATCACCGACGAACTGCACTTCACCTCCCGTCAGAACCGTGTGTGGAAGCCCGTCATCTGCGCGGTCAACGGGCTGGTGGCCGGCGCCGGCCTCCACTTCGTCGTGGACAGCGACATCGTGGTCGCCGTCGAGCACGCGCAGTTCCTCGACAGCCACGTGAACGTGGGGCAGGTGGGCGGCATCGAGAACACCGGCCTGGCCAGGCGGCTTCCGCTCGGCACCGCCCTCCGCATGACACTCCAGGGCCGCAACTTCCGGCTGCCCGCGGCACGGGCGTACCAGCTCGGCCTGGTCGAAGAGCTGACCGCGCCCGACCAGCTCATGGAGACGGCGCTGCAGATCGCCAGGGACATCGCCGCCAACTCGCCGCAGGCCGTGTCCCTCTCCCAGCAGGCCGTGTGGGCGTCGACCGAGATGCCCTATTCGCAGTCCGCCGAGTACGGCTGGTCGCTGGTGCGGTCCCACTGGTCGCATCCGGACTTCGTCGAGGGCCCCCGCGCGTTCGCCGAGCGCCGTGAGCCCCGGTGGACTGTCGGATGAGCTCCGGACCTCTGGCGGGGATCGTCGTCGTCAGCCTTGCCGAGCAGTACCCCGGGCCCTTCGCCACCATGGTGCTGGCCGACCTCGGCGCGCGGGTGACCATGGTCGAGCGGCCGACCGGGGACCCCACCCGGCGTCATCCGGCCCTCTTCCGCGCGTTGAACCGCAACAAGCGGTCCGTCGCGCTCGATCTCAAGACGGCGCCGGGGCAGGCGGCCCTCCGGTCCATGCTGGCCGACGCCGACGTCCTGATCGAGGGCTTCCGGCCCGGCGTTCTGGAACGACTGGGTCTCTCCCCGGAGCGGCTTCGGCTGGATTTCCCTGACCTGGTGGTCGTGTCGGTGTCGAGCTACGGCCAGAGCGGGCCGGATCGTGAACTCGGCAGCCACGACCTCACCGTGCAGGGGCGGGCCGGGTTGCTGGACGGGGCGCGGGACGGCGTCGGCGTGGTTCCGGCCGCCGACCTCGTGGCGGGAGCCTTCGCCGTCATCGGGGTACTGAGCGGCCTGCTCGCACGTCAGGCTCGCGGTGGGGCGCACGTCGATGTCTCCATGCTCGACTGCCTGGTGGCCTGGCAGGCGGTACGGATGGGGGGACACCTGGCGAGCGAGGAGACCACGGGTTATCCGCCACGGGAACCGGCGTACGGGATGTTCCGGTGCGGGGACGGTGGTGCGGTGACGCTCGCGATCGCCGGGGAGGACCGGCAGTGGGCCGCGCTCTGCGACGAGCTGGGGCTGGGCGACCTGGGCGGCCTCTCCACCGGCGAACGGGAGAGTCGCGCCGACCAGTTGCGAACACTCCTGTCCCGCGCGCTCGCCGCGCGGCGGTCCGATGATGTCATCGGCCGGTTGGAACGACGGGGTGTCAGCTGCGGCCACGTTCGCCGTGTCCCGGAGGTGTTCGACGATCCGCAGGTCAAGGCGCGCCGGCTGCTGCTCGACCTCCCGTCAGGCCACCGGTCCGTACGGCAACCGCTGCTCTTCGACGGACAGGCCATCACGGCGTGCCCCGATGTCCCGGCGCTGGGCGAGCACAACGAGCTCTATGGCCTCGATCCGCTTCAGGCCGACCGGTGACGGCCGTGGGGACGACCGCGCCGCGCAGGACCTGCGCGGTGGGGATCGCGATCCAGCCGGACCTGCTCACCGCGCCCGCCACCGATCTCGCCCGGTTCGCCCGGGCGGTCCGCGACGCCGGCCTCGACCATGTGTCGGTAGGTGACCACGTCAGCTACCGGGGAGGTCAGGGCATCGACGGCCTCCTCGCGGCGGCGGCGCTCCTGGCGGCCGGGCCCGAACTCCGCGTGGTCGTCGGCGCCTTCCAGCTGGCGCTCCGGCACCCGCTGATCGCCGCCCGTCAGCTCGCCACCGTGACCTCGTTCGCACCTGGACGTCTCGTCCTTGCCGTGGGGGCAGGCGGTGACGACCCCAGGGAGGCCGCCAACTGCGGTGTCGACCCCCGAAGCCGCGGAAAGCGTCTCAACGAGAGTCTCGACGTGCTGAGCCGGCTCATGCGCGGCGAGGTGGTCGATCACCATGGCGTGCATTTCGACCTGGAGCAGGCGTCGATCGCGACGACGGGGCCCGCTCCGCCCCTGGTGATCGCCGGGGCGGGGGAGGCGGCTGTCGAGCGCGCGGCCACCTATGGATCCGGCTGGCTGGGACTGTTGTGCACGCCTCGCCGGTATCGCGAGACCCGTCAGGAGATCGTCCGGCGTACGGCGGCCCTGGGCCGTCCTGCTCCGGACTGGTTCGGGCTCAATGCCTGGTGCGCGTCCGCCGGCCAGTCCGGGCAGGAGCTGGAGTCGAGCCTCGGCCGTTGGTTCGGCCCCGCGGCCCCTCGCCTGCTCCACCTGTGCGGCGTGGGGGAGGACCACCGGATCGCCGCCTGGCTGGCGGAGTACGTCGCGGCCGGCGCGACCCGGCTGAGCATCTCGGTTCCGGCGGCCAACGCGGTCGAAGCCGTCGAACGGGTCGCCGTGCTCGCCGAACTGCTGACCGAGCGGATCGAGGACGCCGCCACGCCACCCGGCTGACACCCGGCGGGGGGTTCGGCGCACCGGCTACGCCCACCGCGCGAGAGCCTCCGCCGCGGTCAGCGCCCGGCCGTCGACCGGTTCGGGTCGCGCGTTGGGAGTTCTGGAGAACCTCGGCGCGGGCGCCGCCTGAACCATCCCGTCCACCTCGACGTATGAGGTCGTTCGCGTCGATGCCCAGCCCGTCCAGCAGCGCCGAGAAGAACTGGGGTTCCAGAGCTCCCACCACCACGTACCGCCGGTCCGCGCACTCGTAGGTGTCGTAGAACGGGGCACCGCCGTCGAGCAGATTGCTCTCCCGCCGGTCACGCCACACTCCCATGCCGCGAAGCGCCATGGCCATCTGGCTCAGGAGTGCGGTCCCGTCCACCATCGCGGCATCGACCACCTGCCCCCTGCCCGACAGTGAGCGCTCCCAGAGCGCGGCCAGCATGCCGACCAGCAGCAGCATGGATCCGCCGCCGAAGTCGCCGACGAGGTTGAGCGGGGGAGCGGGCGCCTGGTCGGCCCGGCCCATGGCGTGCAGCGCGCCGGTCAGCCCGATGTAGTTGATGTCGTGACCGACGTCCCCGGCCAACGGCCCGTCCTGACCCCATCCTGTGATCCGCCCGAAGACCAGCCGGGGGTTACGCGCCAGGCACTCCTGTGGCCCGACACCGAGCCGCTCCACCACGCCGGGCCGCAAGCCCTCGATCATGACATCGGCGCGCTCGGCGAGATCCAGGACGAGAGCCCGCCCTTCCGGCTCCTTCAGGTCCACGGGGATCGAGCGCCGGCCGCGCAGGATAGGCGCCGAGGGCGACGGCCTCAAGATCGCGCTGGCCGGCCTCGACTCCGGCCGGCTGGGCATCGCGGCGGTCGCCACCGGCCTGGCCCAGGGGGCGCTTGACCAGGCTGTGGCGTACGCGAAGGAGCGGGAGAGCTTCGGAAAGCCGATCATCGAGCACCAGGGCCTTGCCTTCCTGCTCGCGGACATGGAGGCGGCCGTCCAGAGTGTCCGCGCGACGACCCTGCACGCCGCGCGCCTGAAGGACCTCGGCCTGCCGTTCGGCCGGGAGGCGTCCATCGCCAAGATGGTCGCCACCGACAACGCCATGAAGGTCACCACCGACGCCGTGCAGGTCCTCGGCGGGTACGGCTACACCCGCGACTTCCCGGTCGAGCGCTACATGCGCGAAGCGAAGGTCATGCAGGTCTTCGAGGGCACCAACCAGATCCAGCGCCTGGTCATCAGCCGCGCACTCGCCGGGGACGCCGGTGGGACGATCATCACCTCCGGTGGGGAGCAGGACTGATGGAAGTCGTCAACCGCGCGGGTGTCGCTCCGCCACGCGCACCCAGGCGTGTGGCGGGGGGCGCCAGGTGGTGACGAGGGCGACGGCCAGGAGGAGTTCGGCGACGTCGCCGCCGTAGTACATGAGTTCGGCGCCGCCGCGTATCTGGGTGATGGGGGCGTGGACGCCGATGAGGAACCCGGCGTACAGGAGCTGGGAGGTGATGGCGTGGGCGGCGATCGCGACGCCCAGGACGACGAGGCGAGCCGGGACGCTCGGGCGGCCGGGTGTGGGATCGGGGCCGGCGATGACCCAGGCGAACAGGCATCCGGCGGCCAGGAAGTGCAGATGCAGGAGCGTGTGCAGGGCGGGGCGGACGGTGGTCGCCTGGTACAGGGGGGTGAAGTACAGGACGCCCAGACTGCCGGTGCTCAGCAGCAGCGCGACCCAAGGGCGGGTCAGTGCGCGGGCGGGGCGGCCGCGCAGGAGACGGATGAGGCGGCGGGCGCGGGCGGCGGGCAGGGCAAGCAGCAGCACCGTGATCGGCGCGCCCAACACCAGGGCGAGCGGCGCGTACATACCGATGAGGAGGTGCTGGAGCATGTGGCCGCGGAAGTCGAGTTCGGCGAACGCGTGCGACGGCCCGGACAGCGCCGCCGCGAGCAGGACGCAGCCGGTGACGAACAGCGCCGCCCTCGCACCCCGGGGAGCGCGCGCGAGGTTGCGGTGGCGGGCGCGCCGCCACAGCAGCAGGTAGCAGGCGGCCAGGAGCGCCACGGCCGCCACCGGCAACAGCGCGAGCAGCTCGCCCGATCCGCTGTCATGCCCATGACCGTGCACTCCGTGGGCGGGCAAAGGACTCACCGGAGACCGCCCTCGTCGTCGGCGTCGCGCGGTCGCAGGGGCTCGCCGCTGCGCTGCAGCAGATGGCCGCCGGCGACCAACAGTGCGCCCAGAAGGAGGAAGCCCAGGTCCCACCAGAGCCGGTAAGGCCCGCCGCGCACGTGGTGGATGGCCAGGAGATGGTGGTCGATCACGCCCTCGACGAGGTTGAACAACCCCCATCCCACCAGGATCCAGCCCCACAGCACCCGCGACGTCCAAGCCCGCCGCCGGTTGTGGGCCAGCCGTCCGTACAGCAGCGCCAGCCCGCACAGCACCGCCAGCCAGCACACCGTGTGGAAGATGCCGTCCCACACCGTGTTCATCTCCAATCCCGGCACCGTGTACGGCGAGTAGTACTTCACCCCGATGTTGTCGCTGTCGGTGCCGGTGAGCATGTGATGCCACTGCAACAGCTGGTGCAGCAGGATCCCGTCGACGAACCCGCCCAATCCCACGCCCAGCACGATCCCGGGCAGTTTCAGGCTCACCGGCAGGCCACCGGCCTGACTCGCGCCCACGGAACCGACCATCCTCATCCCCCGAACACGATCCGGGCGAGCACCCGGAACCGAACCGGGGTCCCGGTGGCGATCGCCGAAAATCCAACCAACCTGTCCGTGACCTGCGGTGACGATTCCCTGCGGAGGTCGAGGACGGCCGGGACCTCGGAACAGGCCGTGCGGGGTGGCCCCGCACGGCCGGCAGAGGCTTCGGCTGCGGACGGCCGTGCCGGGTTTCGTGTCCGACGCGAGCCCGCCACTCCGGCCCCCTGGCCTGTCAGGATCGCTGTTTCCGCAGGTCAGGGACAGCTTCGTGGGGTTTTCGGCGATTGCTGTCGGTAACCCCTCAGGTCGGCGCGACCAACTGCGAAGACGACGTTCCCGAAACATCATCTTTTCGAGAAGGATCACGATCCGTGCGGCGATGGGCTCCGCAAGCGGACGCGTTCTCCATTGCGCCACAGAGGCCTGGTAGCGGGTGCGGGAATCGAACCCGCCCACAGCGGCTTATGAAACCGCCGAGCACACCAGCGCCCTCACCCGCTCCAAAAAAAGAGCCGTCTCGGACCGTGTGGTCCGAAGGACGGCTCGCGTCGTGACGGCGGGCGTCACACACGAGCCTCCCGGGACATGCGCATACGGCGACGAGCACGCGTGACGCGACGGCCCTGACCGTGATGGCGGCGCATGATCCCTCCTGGTGAAGCTCGACCGACCTGATCTGAGGATGCTGGATCTCCGGAATCGACCGCAACGTGTTTTCTCCGGGGCCCGGTGAAAACCGGGTGGATTCGCGGCAGGGGAACGGTCTCGTCCTGAATACCGGCACGGACCGCCCGGACCGGGGGCGTGCGGCGTCCGAGAGCGGACACGATCCGGTAGCGGACCGGGAGCGGTCGCCTACCGGGTGCCGTGGGCCCGCCGGATCAGGATGCCGCGTTCGCTGGAGGAAGTCGTGCCACGCGTCACGGGCCGAACGCGTTCGTTCGGCGACCTGCTCCACGCCCAGCCTCGGTCATTGCCAAAGTCGTCAACTGTGTTTACTATATAGACAACCACGTTGACGATATTCCTCGGCGTGCGACCACCTGGCGCGTCTTCCGCGTGCCCGGAGAATCCAGAGAGAAGGCCCCATGTCCCACGACGTCTTCGTCACCCACACCGTCGAGAGCGCCCCCGCCGCCGCCCGCGCCACGGTCGAGGCGGTGGAGCGGAAATTCGGCTTCATCCCCGCGCCGGTCGGCCGGATGGCCACCTCCCCGCATCTGCTCAAGGGGTTCCTGACGGCCAGCGCCGGCTTCGAGCAGACCTCCCTCGCCCCGGTCGAGCGTGAGATCGTCATCCTGACGGTCGCCACCCGCAACGGCTGCCACGTCTGCGTGGCGATGCACACCGCCACGCTGGTCAAGCTGGGGGCGCCGGCCGAGGTCATCGAGGGGCTGCGGGCACGGAAGCCCCTTCCGGACGCCCGCTCGGAGGCACTGCGGTCGTTCACCCTCGCGGTGATGGACCACCACGGCGCGGTCGGCGACGAGGAGATGCGGGCGTTCCTCGACGCCGGCTACACGCCGCAGAACGCCCTTGAGGTCGTCCTCGGTGTCGGTGTCTACACGATCTCCACGTTCGCCAACCGACTGATCGACGCCCCTCTCGACCCGGCGTTCCAGGCCTACGCCTGGGACGGCGACGGCGAGTAGGCGTCCGCCAGGGCCGCGTGGGTGGGGCCGTCCGGCACCCCGGCCGGCCTGCCGGCGGCGAACTCCCTGCGCAGTACCGGGATGACCTCCTCGCCGAGGATGTCGAGCTGCTCCAGCACCGTCTTGAGCGGGAGCCCGGCGTGGTCCATCAGGAACAGCTGGCGCTGGTAGTCGCCGAAGGACTCCCTGAAGGTCAGGGTCTTGTCGATGACCTCCTGCGGGCTGCCCACGGTCAACGGGGTCTGGTCGGTGAAATCCTCCAGCGAGGGGCCGTGGCCGTACACGGGCGCGTTGTCGAAGTAGGGGCGGAACTCGCGCACCGCGTCCTGGGAGTTCCTCCGCATGAACACCTGGCCGCCCAGGCCGACGATCGCCTGCTCGGGGGTGCCGTGGCCGTAGTGGGCGAAGCGGTCCCGGTACAGCTCGATCAGGCGGATGAAGTGCTCCCTGGGCCAGAAGATGTTGTTGGCGAAGAACCCGTCGCCGTAGTAGGCCGCCTGCTCGGCGATCTCCGGGCTGCGGATCGAGCCGTGCCAGACGAACGGCGGGACGCCGTCCAGCGGGCGGGGTGTCGAGGTGAACGACTGCAGGGGAGTGCGGAAGCGGCCCTGCCAGTCGACCACGTCCTCGCGCCACAGCCGGTGCAGCAGCGCGTAGTTCTCGACGGCCAGCGGGATGCCCTGGCGGATGTCCTGCCCGAACCACGGATACACCGGCCCGGTGTTACCGCGGCCCAGCATCAGGTCGACGCGCCCGTCGGCCAGGTGCTGCAGCATCGCGAAGTCCTCGGCGATCTTGACCGGGTCGTTCGTGGTGATCAGGGTCGTGGCGGTGGAGAGGATGATCCGCTCGGTCCGCGCGGCGACGTAGCCGAGCATGGTCGTCGGTGAGGAGGGGACGAAGGGCGGGTTGTGGTGCTCGCCGGTGGCGAAGACGTCCAGGCCGACCTCCTCGGCCTTGAGCGCGATGGCCACCATCGCCTTGATCCGCTCGTGCTCGCTCGGCGTCCGGCCCGTGGTGGGGTCCGTGGTGACGTCGCCTACGGTGAAGATCCCGAACTGCATCGTGCTCACCGTCCTCCGTTTCGTTTGAAATTTCAACTACTCTTAACGTCTCAGCGGACGGGTTATTCCTGCCTGCGCCGGCCTCGGTGACCAGGCGGCCGGACAGCGGGAACGACCGCCGACGGACCGCCGGGACGCCTCCGCCCGGTGCGGAGATCTTCGTGGCAAGTGCGCGCTTCTCCAAAATGATCACCATCCGGGCTTTCCGTACCGCCTGACCCGGGAACGAACAGCGGATCAGCGGGAAGGCGCCCGGTGGAGCACCGCTCCACCTCGTCATCCGGTCGTGAGTGCCCGCCCATACGGGGAGCGGTTCCATGACAGGTATCCAAGGACATGACGCATGCACATCGATCTCACCGGTAAGACGGCACTGGTCACCGGATCCACGCAGGGGATCGGGGCGGCCATCGCCGCCGGCCTCGCACGGGCGGGCGCGACGGTGGCCGTCAACGGCCGCACCGCCGAGAAGGTGGAGAGCGCCTGCGACGCGCTGCGCGCGGAGACTCCCGGCGCGCGGATCGTCCCGGTCGCCGCCGACCTCGCCACCGAGGAGGGGGCGGACCGCGTCGTCGACATGCTGCCGGAGGTCGACATCCTGATCAACAACCTCGGAGTCTTCGGGGTCCAGGACGCTCTGGAGATCACCGACGACGAGTGGCGTCGTTACTTCGAGGTGAACGTCCTGGCGGCGGTCCGTCTCACCCGCGCCTATCTGCCGGGGATGGTGGCGCGCTCCTGGGGCCGCGTCCAGTACATCGCCAGCGACTCCGCGATCGTCATCCCCGCGGAGATGATCCATTACGGCATGTCCAAGACCGCGCTCCTGGCCGTCTCGCGCGGCTTCGCCAAGAGGGCCGCGGGCAGCGGTGTCACCGTCAACTCCGTCATCGTCGGCCCCACCCACACCCGAGGCGTGGAGGACTTCGTCTACGAACTCGTCGACAGGGGCCTGCCCTGGGACGAGGCCCAGCGCGTCTTCATGCGGGAGCACCGCCCGCAGTCCCTGCTGCGGCGGCTGATCGAACCGGAGGAGGTCGCCAACATGGTCGTCTACCTCGGCTCGCCGCAGGCCTCCGCCACCACCGGCGGCGCGCTCCGCGTCGACGGGGGCTACGTCGACGCCATCCTCCCCTGACCGCTGGCACGCGGTGGTCAAGACTTCGTCGGTGAATACCGGGATAACCGGACAGGGCGGCCGGGTAGGGGTTGCGCCGTGGACCGTGAAGAGACCGCCTCCGGGCCGGACGCGTCCGGCCCGGAGGCGTACTGAGCACGGCGAGCGATGCCCCCGCTCTTCCGGCGGGCCGCCGACCGGCTGATCGACGCCGCTCCGGGCTGGCTGGTCGAGACGGTCCGCCCGGCACCCGCGGCGCTTCGATGGTGGCCGATGCTGCGCATGGCCGTGGCGGTGACCGTCCCGCTCCTCGCGGGGGTCGCCGCCGGGCACGTCACGGCCGGCCTGCTGTCCGCCATGGGCGCCATGAACGCCGGGATGGCCAACCGGGACGGCCCGTACCGGGCCAGGATCATCCGGATGGGCGCGACCGGGGCCGCCGGGGCGCTGGGGTATCTCATCGGCGCCGCGGTCCGCGACCACGGCTGGTGGGTGGTGCCGGTCATGGTGGCCGTTTCCGTACTGTCCGCACTGATCAGCGCGGGCGGGGGCGCGGGCTCGGCGGCCGGGCTGCAACTGCTGGTGATGACCGTGATCGCCAGTGGCATAGCACTGCCGGGACCGCCCGGCCCGAACGCGCTGACGTTCCTGCTGGGCGTGCTGTGGGTGATCGCGCTGGGGGTCGCCGACTGGCCCCTCCACCCGCGTGCGCCGGAGGAGACCTCGGTGGCCCAGGTCTACCGGGCCCTCGGCCTGCTGTTCACCGATCGCGCCGCCGACTCCCTGATCGCGTTCGACACCGCGCTCAGGAACGCCTACGACACCGTCCTCGGCGCCCGCTCCCCGGTGGGGGAGCTGGATCCCGGGCGTACCCGGCTGGTCGCCCTGCTGAACCAGGCCTCGCTGATCCGCAACGCGTTGCTCTCGCTGTGCCACGAGGAGCGCGAGCCGCCACAGGAGCCGGCGTCCGCCGTCGAGGGCGTCGCCGCGTCGCTCACCGGCGGACCCGCGCCGGCGGCGGTGCGCCACGAGGGCGACTCACCCGCCGTACGCGCCCTCTTCTCCGCCGTCCAGGGGGCGGTCGACCTGGCATCCGGCGGTGACGTCGCGGCCGACCAACTGCCGTACGAACCGGTGGGCTACCGCTCCCGGCTCCGGGCCGTCCTGGAGAAGATGTGTGGTACGGCCAACTCGTCCGGGTCTACACGGTCCGGCTCGCGCTCTGCATGGGCGTCGCCGCCGCGGTCAGCCGGCTCGGCTGGTTCGATCGGTCCTACTGGATGACACTGACCGTCGCGCTGGTGCTCAAGCCCGACTTCGGGTCGGTGTTCGCGCGCGCCGTACAGCGCGCGCTCGGGACCGTCGCGGGCACGCTGATCGGCACCCTGATCCTTCTCCTGGTGCCGTACGGCCCACTGCTGCTGATCCCCATCGCGGTGTTCGCGGCGCTCCTGCCCTACGGCATGCAGCGCAACTGGGGCCTGATGTCGACCTTCCAGGCGCCGCTGGTCCTGTTACTGGTGGATCTACTGACCCGCGGGGGACCGGAGCTGGGCGGGATCCGGATCGTGGACACGCTGGTCGGATGCGTGATCGTCCTGCTGCTGGGATACCTGCCGTGGGCCGGGAGCTGGGAGGCGCCGGTCGGGCCCCGGTTCGCCGACGCGGTGTCGGCCACCGCGAACTACCTCAGGTACGCCTTCGAGCCCGAGTACCCCGGCAGGGCGCTGCTCCTTCGCAGGGTGTACGACGCCCTGGCCGACCTGCGGACGGTCTTCCAGCGGGCGATGACCGAGCCATCTGTGATCAGCAGGCGCGTCACCACCTGGATGCCCGCGATGACCGCGCTGGAACGGGTGGCCGACGCGACCGCCGCCACCGTCGCGCGCACCGGGCGCGGCGCGCCGCCTCCGTCGCGGGCGGCGGTGGCGGCCCTGGCGGAGTCCCTGGAGCACATCGCCGGTGACGTCCGTGCGGGGCGGATACCCGGCGAACCCGGGACATGCGCCGACGAGACCCTGGAGCGGGTCGATTCCACCGTACGCGGCCTGCGCGACACGATGGCGGGAGACCACCGGGGCTGATCCCTGCCCCGGGCCGCGCGAGGGCTCACAGGAACAGGCTCAGTGCCAGGACCAGCAGCAGGCCGGTCACCGAGATGACCGTCTCCATCAGCGACCAGGTCTTGATGTTCTGCCCCACGGTGAGCCCGAAGTACTCCTTGACCAGCCAGAATCCCGCGTCGTTGACGTGGGAGAAGAACAGCGAGCCCGCACCGATGGCGAGCACCAGCAGCGAGGTCTCCCCGACGCTGAGGTTGGCGACCAGCGGTGCCAGGATTCCGGAGGCGGTGACCGTCGCGACGGTCGCCGACCCGGTGGCCAGCCGGATGAGCACGGCGACCAGCCAGGCCAGCAGCAGCACAGACAGTCCGCTGTTCTCCACCCAGGTGGCGACGAGGTCACCGATGCCGCTCTCGATCAGCGTCTGTTTGAAACCGCCGCCGGCGGCCACGATCAGCAGGATGCCCGCGATCGGCGGCAGCGACTGTTCCAGGGACTTCGCGATCGCCTTCCGGTCCATGCCGGCGCCGAGGCCGAGGGTGAACATCGCCACGACGACGGCGATCAGCAGCGCCACCAGCGGCGTGCCGAGGAAGTCGAGCACGCCGCGGACCACGGTGCCCTCGGCGGTGAGGATGTCGGCGAGGGCCTTGCCCATCATCAGCGCGACCGGCAGCAGCACGGTGGCCAGGGTGACGCCGAACGACGGCCGGCGGGTGCCCTCCGTCTCGGACCGGGACTCGTAGAGTTCGGGCGCCGGGACGTCCACCCACCGGGCGGCGTACCTGGAGAACAGCGGTCCGGCGATGGCGACCGTCGGAACGGCGACGAGCACGCCCAGACCCAGCGTGATGCCGAGATCGGCCTTGAGGGCGTCGATGGCGACCAGCGGTCCCGGGTGCGGAGGGACGAGCCCGTGCATCACCGACAGGCCCGCGAGCGCGGGTATGCCGATGCGGATCAGGGAGACGCCGGAGCGGCGCGAGACCAGGAAGATGACCGGCATCAGCAGCACGAGGCCGATCTCGAAGAACATCGGCAGACCGATCAGCGCGCCCACGGCGGCCATCGCCCAGGGCAGGGATCGGGGACTGGACCTGCCGACGATCGTGTCCACGATCTCGTCGGCCCCACCGGAGTCGGCGAGCAGCTTGCCGAACATCGCGCCGAGTGCGATGAGCGTGCCGACCCCGGCCGCGGTGCTGCCGAACCCGTCGGTGAAGGCGGCGATGGTGTCGGTCATCGACAGGCCCGCGACGGCCCCGACGACCAGCGAGCCGAGGGCCAGGCTCAGGAAGGGATGCAGCTTGAAGTACGTGATCAGCAGGACGATCAGCGCGATGCCGATGAGCGCGGCCGGGACGAGCCGGCCGGGGGAGGTCGTGGCGGGCTCGGCGAGGGTGATCAGAACGGTGCTCACCTCGCCCTCCCGGCCTCTCCGCCCCCTCTGGGTCCACCGGGATCGGCGGGACCGGTTGGGCCGGCGGGGTGCGGGTCCGGTCGGGTCCGGGGGCCGGCCGCCGCGGCGACGTAGGCGTCCACGAGCTCGCCGACGGGCCTGGCGAAGTCGAGAACGATCCCGTGCTCGTCGGGCCCGAGAGGCTCCAGGGTCCTGAACTGCGAGTCGACCAGCGAGGCGGGCATGAAGTGCCCTGGACGGCCGGCGACCCTCCGGCGTACGGCGTCGATCTCGCCGTGCAGATGGACGAAGCTCACCGTCGGCGCGGATTCCCGCAGGATGTCGCGGTAGCTCCGCTTGAGCGCCGAGCAGCTCGCCACCCCGCCGCCGGCGGCGTGCTCGGCGAGCCAGGCGCCGATCGCGCGCAGCCACGGCAGCCGGTCGTCGTCGTCGAGGGGGATGCCCGCCGACATCTTGGCGATGTTGGCCTCGCTGTGGAAGTCGTCGGCGTCGGCGAACGGCACCCGTAACCGCTGGCTGAGGGCGGCGCCCACGGTGGTCTTGCCGGAACCGGTCACGCCCATGACGACGAGTAGCGCGGTTCCAGGAGCCGGTACGGCGGAATCCTCAGCGGGGTTCATATAGGAGGGCCTCCCATGTCGCTCTGTGCGACAGCCTGACGGGGTTGGTGACGGTCGGCGGGCGGTGTTCGAGATCGGGTGCGGGCACTGACCAAGGACCATGCGATGACGGGTCGTCTCGGGGCGACGACCGGACAAGTATGGGACTACACCGGAGCGTCCTGGATAAACTCGATTCTCCGCTCGTTTCAGGCGGCCTCCTCACCGGCCAGGTGCCGAGGACCGAGCCGGCTCCACCGCGGTCACGGCGCCGATCGCGCTGTCCGGGGCGACGCGACCTGGCCTTGGCCCTGCCCCGGTGGTTCGGTGATTCGACGGTTCGTAAAGCGCGGCAAGCAGGTTTTTCAACAAGCCCGGTGACGTTCTCCGGAATGGTGTGGTGCGGGCCGGGCACATCCCCTCCCATGGCAGACACCGCCATCGTCGACATCGACGGCACCCTGGTCGACACCAACTACCAGCACGCGCTCGCGTGGTTCCGGGCGTTCGGGCGTTACGACGTGTGGCTGCCGCTGTGGCGCATCCACCGGCACATCGGCATGGGCGGAGATCAGATCGTCTCCGCCCTCGCCGGTGACGACGTCGAGCGGCGGCACGGTGACGCGCTGCGTGACGCGTGGGTGGAGGAGTTCGACGTGTTCCTCGACGAGATCAGGCCCTGCGAGGGAGCCACCGAACTCCTGGACGCGCTCGGCGGGCGCGGCTTCACCGTCGTGCTGGCCTCGTCGGGCAGGCCGCAGCACGTCGAGCACTTCATCGACCTCGTCGACGGCCGTTCGCGCTGCCGGGCCTGGACCACCTCGGAGGACGTCGAGGCGACCAAGCCGGCCCCCGACCTGATGAAGGCGGCGCTGGCCAAGGTCGAAGGCGCGTCCGGGGTCGCGGTGGGTGACTCCACCTGGGACTTTCTCGCCGCGGGCAAGGCCGGTATGCCCGGCGTCGCGGTCCGCACCGGCGGCTTCTCCCCTGAGGAACTGCGCGCGGCCGGGGCGGCCCACGTCTTCGACTCGCTCCCCGAACTGATCGAAAACCTCGGGCGCACCCCGCTGCGCGCGCCTCCCTGAGACCGGTGCCCCGGTCATGCCCGCGCGTGCGACGCACGGGCGCCCGAGTTCAGCTCCAGGGAAGCGCGCCGCGCTCGGACCAGTAGCTCTCCTGGGTCTCCGCCAGTCCGGCGAGCCGCTCCTCGAGCTCGGGGTCCCAGCCGGTCTCGACCGCGCCGAGGTTGTCGCGCAGTTGCCCGGCCGAGACCGCGCCGCTCAGCACCACCCCGGCCCACGGCCGTGCCAGTACGGCGGCCAGCGCGAGCGCGTCCGGTGTGGTGTCCCGCTCGCGTGCGGCGGCCAGGAGCGCGGCGGGTGCCGCCCGGGCGGTCAGCCGGCCGTTCGCCACGCCCTCCTTGACGATCACGCCCAGCCCCGCCTCGTGCGCCCGCGCGAGTGCCTCACCGGCCGAGCGCTCCAGCAGGTTCCACGTCGACTGCACCGTGTCGAACAGCCCGGCTCCGATCGCCCGATCGATCGTGTCCGCCTGGCGCGGCCCGCTCGTCGACAGACCGATCGCCACTCCCTCGGCCCGCAGCGCGCGCAGCCGGTCGAGCACGTCCTCGTCGTCGAGCACGCCGCTCTCCACGGTCGCCGAGTGGATCTGGTAGAGCGACAGGTGCTCGCCGAGCAGCGCGCGTGTCTGCTCCAGCTGGACGCGCAGCCGGTCGGCGGTGAGTTCCTTCACCTCGTGCCGCTCGGCGTCCAGACGCCAGTCGCCGACGTAGGCGTATCCCCACTTCGAACCGATCGTGACCGTTCCCGGGGCGATCTCGCGCTCGCGCAGCCAGCCCGCGAGGAACTCCTCCGCCCGCCCGTACGAGCGCGCCGTGTCGAGGTAACGCACCCCCGCCGCCCAGGCGGCGTCGAGTACGGCCCAGGTGCGTGACCGCATCGCGGCGATGTCGCGGTCGTCGCCGAGATCCTCGGCGCGGCCGAGCGTGATGTAGGCGGGGCGGCCGAGCGCGGCCAGGCCGAGACCGACGGGTGTCACGGCCAGGCCGGTCTGGCCCAGAGGGCGTCGGACCAGCGAGTTCATGGCCGCCAATATATCGGCCGCCAGATCCGGAGGTCGTCGCATGAGGTGCTGCCGGACCACTGGCTATATACCGAAATATCCATATATGCAATTCCGGATCGCCGGCGGGTGTCATTTATTGCCAGACTTATGGCCAATATCTGTAATATGGAGTTTTTTTGTCTATATTTGTTTAATTCAAGCAATTCCTGGACTTATGGCGGTCTGGGATTGAAGGTGGAAAGCAGCCTGCTTCGCAGGGATATGGAGATGTTCCGGCTGGAACGACCTTGGAGGGCGTATGGGGAAGTGGCGGATCGCGATCGTCGCGATGCTGGTGCTGTTCGTCCTGGGAGCGGCCGCGCCGCCCCAGGCGCAGGCAGGGCAGTCGTACGAGGTGTGGCTGGTCGACCAGTCCAACACCGACGGGCTCTCCTACGGCGGCACGGTCAACGTGTACTCCGGCGCCGAGGTCACCCGCCGGCTGTCGGCCGCGCGGCCCGTCCACGTCATAGACCTGAGCGGTGCGGCCTCGTCCCTCTGCCTGGCGAGCACCGGCAGCGTCCCGGTACGTCCCCACATGCTGGTTTTCAACAAGGCCGACACCCACGCCGCGCTCGCCTTCGTCGCCAGCGGCCACGTGGTCGTCTTCAACGCCGCCACCCGGCAGCCGCTCGCCTGCTTCCTCACCGAGGCCGGAGCGGGAGGGGCCCGGCAGGCCCATGCCCTCTGGCCCACCGAGGACGACGAGTACCTCATCATCTCCAACCAGAACGGCAAGAAGCTGGAGCGCATCGGCACCGACTACGCGTCCGGCACCTTCGTCCAGCAACCGGCCGCGACGATCGACCTGGCCGGATGCACCACCCCGAACGGGATGCCGTGCCAGGCACCCCGGCTCCGCCCGGACAACGCGCCGATCTGCCCGTTCATCGCCTCGGACAACGGCCCGGTCTTCGTCAGCCTCCGGGGCGGCGGGATGCTCGTGGTCGACTGGCGCACGACGCCGATGTCGATCGTGGGAGAGTACGACGCGAGCAGGATCCCCGCGAACGGCTGCGGGTTCATCGAGGCCAAGGGGAAGGTCTTCGGGAACGGAGGCGGTGGCACACACGACAACCTCGACCAGTTCAGCGTCTTCCGGCTGCCGAGGAGCGGTTACTCACCGGCCAACCCGCCGAACACCCCGGCGGTCCAGTCGCTCTTCGACGACGACTCGCCCGACCGCGACGCGCACGGCGTCCTCGCCTCCGACGAGGAGCGCTACGTCTGGGCCGGCGACCGCGCCGCCAACGTCGCCGAGGTCTTCGACGGGGCGACCGGCGCCCGGGTCGGCACCGTCGACCTCGTCTCCCGGTTCAGCGCGGACCCGACGGTCGACCTCTTCGCCGTCTCGCCCGACCGCGACTGGGCCTTCGCCTCGACGCGAGGACCGATCCCGCTCTCCGGCGACCCGCACTCCTCCCACGGGACCGACCCGGGAATGCTGATCGTCAAGCTGACCGGAAACGGTAGGGAGGGTGTGGTCAAGGGCCTGATCCCGATCTCCAACGTGGACGCCGGCGGCCTCCAGCGCGCCGACGCCCACGGCATCCGCGTGCGGCGTACCGGCTGAAACGGACGTTCGAAAGGGTGGACGGCATGATTGAACCGTTTAGGTAGGGTGTTTCGCGATTCATATTTCCCTGCCGTCGTCTGTCAAGGCGTCATCGGCTCGGCACGATCTCAGGAGCCCGTCGTGCTCGACGACGCCTCGCCCTCCGCCCCGCAGGCCGTCACGACGGCCCTCCCCGCCGCGTCCCACCGCCTTCAGCCGCTGCTGCACGATCTCGTCAGCACCGTGCTGGCACCGACCGTCGCGCTGAGCGGCGGCGACGGGCAGATCCGTCCTGCCGGTGTCCAGGGACTGTTCCACGCCGACTCCCGGGCCCTGTCACAGGCCACCCTGACGATCGGCGGCCGGGAGCCCGAGGCCGTCGGCCACGCGCCACGGGGGCCGGGCGGCAGCAGGTTCGTCGCGCTGGCCCGATGGCTGGGCGACCCCGTCCTCGATCCCACGGTAAGGATCGAGCGCGTCCGGCAGGTCAAGCCGGGAGGCATGGCGGAGCGCGTCGAGATCGTCTCCAGCGCCACCGTGCCCGTCGCCGCCACCGTGACCCTGGAACTGGGCTGCGACTTCGCCCCCATCGAGGTGGTGAAGTCCGGCGGTGACACCGTCGAGGCCGAGGCGGAGCGCACCGCCCCCGGAGAGATCTCGTGGAGTTCGGACGGCGTCCGGGTCACCGTGACGGGCGAGGGCGCGCGGGCCGAATCCGCCGGGCACGCGCGTACGGCCTTCCTGAGCTGGCCGGTCGAGCTGGCGCCCCGCGGCCGGGTCACGCTGTCCTGGAAGGTCGAGGTGCACGACCCGGGGGCCGTGGTGACCGCGCCCGCCCGCGCCGCCGAATGGGCCCCGGGAGCGGGTGAGCCCAGGATCGCCGCCGCCGACCATCGGCTGAGCAGGCTGTTCGAGCGCTCCCTTGACGACCTGCGCTCGCTCAGGCTGGCCGAGACCGCCGCCCCCGGCGACGCCTTCCTCGGCGCCGGAGTGCCCTGGTTTCTCACCCTCTTCGGACGTGACAGCATCTGGGCCGCCCGGATGCTGCTGCCACTCGGCACGGAGCTGGCCATGGGCACCCTCCGCGTGCTGGCCCGCAGGCAGGGAACCAGGATCGACGCCGGCTCGGGCGAGGCCCCCGGGAAGATCATGCACGAGCTGCGCCGGCACGAGTTCGCGGTCGAGGGCAGCGGCCTGCGCCTGCCCGCCGCCTACTACGGCACCATCGACGCCACGCCGCTCTGGATCGGCCTGCTGCACGACGCCTGGCGCTGGGGCGCGCCCACCGAGGAGGTCGCCGCGCTGCTGCCCTGCCTGCGGGCGGCTCTCGGCTGGCTCGGTGAGCACGCCGACCCCGACGGGGACGGTTTCGTGGAATATCTCGACACCGGCGGCCGGGGCCTGGCCAACCAGGGCTGGAAGGACTCCGGCGACGCGCTGCGCTTCCATGACGGCCGCCAGGCCCGGCCGCCGATCGCCCTGGTCGAGGTGCAGGGCTACGCCCACCAGGCGGCACGGCAGGGCGCCGACCTGCTGGAGGCGTTCGGCCGCCCGGGAGCCGCGCGCTGGCGCGAGTACGCCGCGGGGCTGGCCGAGCGTTTCCGCGTCCGCTTCTGGACGGACGGGCCGCTGGGCAGGTTCCCGGCACTGGCCCTGGACCGGGACAAGCGTCCCGTCGACGCGCTGACCAGTAACATCGGCCACCTGCTCGGCACCGGCCTGCTCACCGGGGCGGAGGAGGCGGCCGTCGCCGACCTGCTGGTCGCACCGGAGATGGCCGGTGGCTTCGGGCTCCGTACGATGTCCGCGGAGGCCGGTGGTTTCAACCCGCTCTCCTACCACTGCGGGTCGATCTGGGCGCACGACACGGCGATCGTGGTCGCCGGGCTGGCCCGCGCCGGGTTCGCCGGGCACGCGGCGACCCTCGCCGAGGGGCTGCTCGCGGCCGGAGAGACGTTCGGCTACCGGCTGCCGGAGCTGTTCGGCGGTGACGACCGGGCGGCGCTCGGGCGTCCGGTGGCCTATCCGGCGGCCTGCCGCCCGCAGGCGTGGTCGGCCGCCGCCGCGGTGACCCTCGTGCACGCGGCGCTCGGCCTCTATCCCGACGTGCCCGTCGGCCGGGTACTGTTGCGGCCGCTCGCGGGCGCTCCGCTGGGACCGGTCTCGGTACGAGGGCTACGGATCGCCGGAGCCGAGGTGGGCGCGGCCGTCGACCGGGAGGGGGAGGTCGTCGTGACCGGCCTGCCCGCGGGGATCTCCACCGAGCGGGCGGCCCGGGAGGTGAGCTGAGCCCGGCCGTCACCCCGGCGGGACGTCCCCCGGGGTGACGGGTTCCGTCAGCGGCGGCGGAGGACCGGGTCGGTCAGGGCGGGCGGCACGTAGCCGACGTCGTCGGGGCTGATGTTCGTCCCCGGCGGGACCAGCTCGTCGATCGCGTCGAGGATCTCCGGCGACAGCCGCACCTCGTCCGCGCCGAGCTGGCTGGTGAGCTGCTCGAGCGTACGCGGGCCGATGACCGCCGAGGTGACGGCCCGGTGGGAGAGCACGAAGCCCAGGGCCAGGTGGATCATCGAGATGCCCGCCTCGTCGGCCAGGACCGCCAGCTTCTCGGTGACGTCGAGCTTGCGGGCGCGGATCTCCTCGACCTTGAAGTCGAAGTGGTCGCCGTTGCTGAAGGCCCGGGAGCCGGCGGGCAGCGGCGCGTCCCGGCGGTACTTGCCGGTCAGCCAGCCGCCGTTCAGCGGGCTCCAGACCATGACCCCCAGGTTGTGACGCTCGGCCACCGGCAGGACCGCGGCCTCGGCGTGCCGGGCGAGGATCGAGTACGAGGGCTGCTCGGTCGAGAACCGCTCGCGCTGCCGGTGGCCGGCGACCCACTGGGCCTCGACGATCTCCTCGGCGGGGAAGGAGGAGGTACCGATCGCCCGCACCTTGCCCTGGCGCACGAGATCGGACAGGGCGCCGAGGGTCTCGTCGATGTCGGTCTGCGGATCGGGCCGGTGGACCTGGTAGAGGTCGATCCAGTCGGTGTCCAGGCGGCGCAGGCTGTCCTCGACGGCCTGCATGATCCAGCGACGGGAGTTGCCGCGCCGGTTGGGCGAGTCGCCCATCTGGTTGTGGAACTTCGTCGCCAGCACGATCTCGTCCCTGCGGCCCTTGATGGCCTTGCCCAGGATCGTCTCGCTCTCGCCGAACGCGTACACGTCGGCGGTGTCGATGAAGTTGATGCCCGCGTCGAGCGCGGTGTCGACGATGCGCCCGCACTCGTCGTAGTCGGTGTTTCCCCAGGCCCCGAGCATCATCGTGCCGAGACAGAGCGGGCTTACCTGAATGCCGGTGCGGCCAAGCGTGCGATGGTTCACGGCCCGATCCTGCCAGCCCGGTCCCGGCCGCTTCATGCCGGGTGTCGCCTTTGGTGTGGTTTCGGAAGGAGGGTGCGGCGGAGGCGCGCGGGTCACCGTGCGCGGCCTCCACATGGGCGAGGTGTTCGCGGGGACGACCGGCGGGCGTACGGGTCCTGACCGGCTCCGCTGTCCGATATCGGACACCCGTTCCGTAGGTCTCTGTGTATTTGTACGTGGTCGGACACACTGGCTCTACCGATCATGTCGGGATCAGTCGTACGCGTGCGATGGGCACCCGAGGGTGGGAGCGTCGATGGGCGAGGTGCGAGGGCGTGTCCCGCTGGGCAACAGGCCGGTCTTCGACACCGCGGACCTCGACGAGGCCCGCGAACGGGTGGCCCGCGTGTTCTGCCCCCACCGGCTGGAACTGGCCGGGGACGTCTCGCGGCTGGCCGCGCGGCTCAACTCGGTACAGCTGGGCGCCGTACGGGTGAACTACCTGGACTACGGGGCGGACGTCCGCATCGAACCCGGGGAACTGGGCTCCTTCTTCCTGGTGCAGATCCCGCTGGCCGGGAGCAGCCTGATCCGGTGCGGCGGGCAGGAGATCGTGTCGACACCCCGCCTGGCCTCCCTGCCGTCGCCGTCGGAGCACCTCGACATGCGCTGGGCGGCGGGCTGTCCCCAACTGATCGTCAAGTTCGACCGGTCGGCGGTCGAGGGCGCCCTGGAGCGGATGCTCGGGGAGCCGCTCGACAGGCCGATCGTCTTCGGTCTGGGCATGGACATGACCACGGGCTGGGCACGGGCCTGGAAGGCGATGGCCGACCTGATCGTGGGCGAGGCCGAGCACGACGACGGGCTCGCCGCGCAGCCGCTGGCGGTCGCTCACCTGGAGAACGCCATGCTCTCCTCCCTGATCACCGGGCAGCCGTCCAACTACCTGGCGCGGCTGAGCGCGCCCCAGCCTCCCGCGCTGCCCAAGGTGGTGCGCCGGGCCATGGAGTACGTCGACGGCCACGCCCATCTGCCGTTGACCACCGACGAGATCGCGGGCGCGGTGGCGGTCAGCGGCCGCTCGCTCCAGGAGGGTTTCCGGCGTCATCTCGGCCTGACCCCGATGACCTATCTCAGAGACGTGCGCCTGGGCCGGGTCCACGACGACCTGGTGGCCGGCGATCCCGCCAGGTGCACGGTGACGGGCGTGGCGGCCCGGTGGGGTTTTCCGCATCAGGGGAGGTTCGCGGCGCTCTACCGCGCGCGCTACGGTCAGGCGCCGTCGCGGACGCTGCGCGACGGCTGACGGTCCGGACCCGACCGGCGCCGGGTGCCCCACCCTGCCGCCGCTGTCCCGCCGCCGTGTGGCGAGGCCCGGGGAGGATCCCGCGCCAGGCGGATGGAACCCGCGCTGAGCGGATGGCCCGGCCGGCTGCCCCGGCCGTACCTTTTCATCAGGCGCCGCTCAATCCTCCCCCTTCCTTGAAAAGGAGACATCGTCATGCGCAGAATCCTGGTCGTCGGTGCCGGTCAGGCGGGCCTGCACCTCGCCCTCGGCCTGCTGCGGAACGGCTACGACGTCACCGTCGTCTCCAACCGGACCCCCGACGACATTCGCGGTGGCCGGGTCATGTCGAGCCAGGCCATGTTCGGCACCGCCCTCGGCCACGAGCGTGACCTTGGCCTGGACCTGTGGGCGGACGACTGCCCGCCGATCGACGGGATCCAGTTCGCGGTGGCCGGTCCCGACGGCGAACCGGCCATCCACTGGGCCGCCCGGCTCGACACGCCCGCCCGCTCGGTCGACCAGCGGTTGAAGATGCCCGGGTGGATGGCCGAGGTGGAACGGCTCGGCGGAAAGATCGTCATACACGACGCCACCGTGGACGACCTGGAGGACTACGCCGCCCGGTACGACCTGGTCCTGGTCGCCGCGGGCAAGGGGGCGATCTCCTCGCTCTTCGAGCGGGACGAGTCGCGCTCGTCGTACCGCGCCCCGCAGCGGGCCCTGGCCCTCACCTACGTCAACGGTCTCGTACCGCGACCGGGGCATTCCGCGGTGTGCTTCAACGTGATTCCCGGGATCGGCGAGTACTTCGTGTTCCCCGCGCTCACCGTCACCGGCCCCTGCGAGATCATGGTGTTCGAGGGCGTCCCCGGCGGGCCGATGGACTGCTGGGCGGACGTCCGCACCCCCGCCGAGCACCTGGCCAGGAGCCGGTGGGTGCTGGAGACCTTCCTGCCGTGGGAGGCGGATCGCTGCGGCGATGTCGAGCTCACCGACGAGGGGGGCGTCCTGTCGGGCGGCTTCACCCCGACCGTGCGCAGGCCGGTCGCGATGTTGCCGTCGGGCGCCCCGGTGATGGGCGTGGCGGATGTGGTCGTGCTCAACGACCCGATCACCGGGCAGGGGGCCAACAACGCCGCCAAGTGCGCGGCCTCCTATCTGTCCGACATCCTGGAGCGTGGTGAGCGGCCGTTCGACGCGGCGTGGATGGAGCGGGCCTTCGAGCGCTACTGGCAGGAGGCCCGGCACGTCACCGCGTGGACGAACGCGCTTCTCGCGCCCCCGCCGCCGCACGTGCTGGAGGTTCTGGGCGCCGCGGGCGGGCTGCCCGAGGTGGCCTCCCGCTTCGTGAACGGCTTCGACGACCCGTCGGACTACGCGAGCTGGTTCATGGACCCGGCCGGGGCGGCCGAGTATCTGGCGCGGTTCGGGAAGTGAGAAGGGGCCATGAGATCTCTGCGCGACGCCCTCGGGCAGTTCGCCACCGGGGTGGCGGTGGTCACCGCCGTCACCCGGCGGGGTGACCGGCTGGGCGTGACCGTCAACTCCTTCACGTCTGTCTCGCTCGACCCGCCGCTGGTCCTGTGGTGCCTGTCCCGGCGGGCTCCCAGCGCGCCGGCGTTCGCCGAGGCGGGACGGTTCGCGGTCAACGTCCTGGCCGCCGGACAGGAGTACCTGTCCCGGCGGTTCGCCACGCCGCTGCCGGACAAGTTCGCCGGGGTGGAGATCCACCCGGCGACCGGTGAGGTTCCGCTGCTCGCCGGAACCCTGGCCCACTTCGCCTGCCGTACGGTGAGCACCTACGACGGGGGTGACCATCTCATCTTCGTCGGAGAGGTGGAGCACTTTCGGCGGGCGGAGGGCGAGCCGCTGCTCTTCCACTCGGGGGGCTACCGCGCGTTCTCCTCGCCGGACCGGGAGATGGCGTTCGGCGGCGTGGATTGACGCGGTGGTGTCCCTTCCGTCCCGGTCGAAGGCGGCTGAATGAGGATTCATCGTTCGAATCGGTGCCTCGCGGCCCTTGGCCGGCAAGCCGTTAGGCTGTGCCCATGACACCCAGTGCTGAGCGGGGGGCGGTGTTGCGCGCGGACGCCGCACGCAACCGCGCACGGGTGTTGCAGGTCGCCCGCGAGCAGTTGGCCATGGGCGACGACTCGCTCATGCTGAACACCATCGCCCGGCTCGCGGGAGTGGGCGTCGGGACCGTGTACCGGCATTTCCCCAACCGGCACGCGTTGCTGGAGGCGCTGCTGGCGGAACGCTTCCAGCGGCTCGTCGACGAGGCGCAGGCCGCGGCGGCCGAGGAGGACGCCCTTTCGGGTCTGCATCGTCTTCTGCGTTTCATTCTCGGACGCATACTGGACGACGCCGGGTTCGCGGCGGTGCTCGAATCCGCCGGCGACGCCGATGTGCGGACCTCGGCGATGAAGGGCGAGCTGGACCGTGCCGTCGCGGAACTGCTCGATCGTGCCCGCCGCGCGGGCGCCGTCCGGCGGGGCATCGAGGCGGACGACGTCCGCCGTTTGCTCTGCGGCATCGAGCACGCGGTCCGCTCCGGTGGCAACGACGCCGAGCGTGCCGAGATCTACCTCGACGTCCTCCTTGAGGGCCTGCGCCCCCCGCGCTGACGACGGTCTGGAACCCGCGGCTTGGCAGTTCGTCGCAGCATGCCCATCTCGATTAACCGGATAGCTATCCATTTATGTTACGGTGTGAGCCTTGAAACGGATAGCTATCCGGTAGCGTTCGACCAGTGGAGGGCGGGACCATGGGCAAACGAGCCGTGGTGACGGCGGGGACCGGAGGAATCGGCCTGGAGACCGCGATGGGGCTGGCGGCGACAGGTCACGCGGTGACCGTGATCGGCCGGAACGCCGAACGGGGTGCTCGCGCGGTCGAGAGAATCGACGCGGTGGCGACAGGGCAGGGAGCGAGGTTCGTCGCCGCCGACCTCGCGTCGCTCGACTCCGTCCGAGGGCTGGCCGCCCGGCTCGCGGGAGAGGGCCCGCTGAACGTCCTGGTCAACAATGTCGGGGCGATGTTCGCGGATCGGCAGCAGACGGTGGACGGGATCGAGGCGTCGTTCGCCGTCAACCACCTTTCCCCGTACCTGCTGACCGAACTGTTGCTGGAGTCGCTCCGGGCCGGAGGGCCGAGCCGGATCGTGAATGTCACCTCGGGCGCGGTCCGGGTGGCCAAACGCTCCTTCGACGCCGTCGAGCCCCCGGGCGGCTACTACGGCTTTCACTGGTACGGCCGAGCCAAGCTCGCCAACCTCGCCTACACGCTGGAGTTGGCGGAGCGGCTGCGAGGCACGGGCATCTCGGTCTTCGCGGCCGATCCCGGCGGCGCGGCCACCACGATGACCGACGGCACCATGCGGTTGCCGAAGATCGTCTCGCCGGGGCTGCGGCTGCTCTGGCCGCTGGTCCGGCTTGTCTTCGAACGTGCCACGTCCGGCTCCGCGTCACTGGCCGCACGG
This sequence comes from Streptosporangium amethystogenes subsp. fukuiense, assembly GCF_042665875.1. Taxonomy (NCBI): domain Bacteria; kingdom Bacillati; phylum Actinomycetota; class Actinomycetes; order Streptosporangiales; family Streptosporangiaceae; genus Streptosporangium; species Streptosporangium amethystogenes. The sequence goes on from NZ_JBHTEE010000001.1 coordinate 1,511,796, forward strand.
TCGTCGGTCCTCGCGGCGGCCGACGCCTCACTGGACGGGCGGACCGGCCTGGTCATCGGACCCAAGGCTCGTCCCGTCGCGCCCTTCCGCCCCGTCGCCGACTCCCGAATGGCGGAGGCCGTCCTCCGGCTCAGCCGGCGACTGGCCCCGCTCACCTCGGCCTGATCTTCGCGCGAGAGCGTCGACGACGGATGAGAACCGGTTCCGTCCCGCCTTCGCGCAGGTCCACGTCGATCTCCACGATGCCGGGACCACCGCGTCAGTCGTACGACGACCACCGGCGGTGCCGCTACGAGATCCCGGGCGGCTGCCGCGGTATCGGAGGACCGGGCGTTGCCGTGCCCTTCGTGGGGAGAACGGCTCCCGGGTGGCGCCGAAAACGGCGGGTATATGGTGGAAAACGGACAGAGAGCCATTGTCTCCGGCCCGGATTCGGCCGTCACAGCCCCCTCGTAGCCTCCTCGCGGACGACGACCGGCTGCTCCACCGGGCATCACGCGGAAGGGCGCCACGAGGAAACACGGAGGACGTCATGCCGAGCAACAGAGCCGTCTCCTACCAGGGGGCGGGCAAGGTGGAAGTCCGGAACATCGACTATCCCGAGTTCGAGCTCAAGGACGGCCCGGGGGTCAACCCCGCCAACGTGGGCCGCAAGGTGCCGCACGGGGCGATCGTCAAGGCCGTCGCGACGAACATCTGCGGCAGCGACCAGCACATGGTCCGTGGCCGTACCACCGCGCCCATCGGCCTCGTGCTCGGCCACGAGATCACCGGAGAGGTCGTCGAGGTGGGTCCGGACGCGGAGTTCACGAAGGTGGGCGACCTCGTCTCGGTGCCCTTCAACATCTCCTGCGGCCGCTGCCGCAACTGCAAGGAGGGCAAGACCGGGATCTGCGAGAACGTCAACCCCGACCGGCCGGGCTCGGCGTACGGCTATGTCGACATGGGCGGCTGGGTCGGCGGGCAGGCCCAGTACGTCCTGGTGCCCTATGCCGACTGGAACCTGCTCAAGTTCCCGGACAGGGACCGGGCGATGGAGAAGATCCTCGACCTGGCCATGCTCGCCGACATCTTCCCGACCGGCTTCCACGGCTGTGTCACCGCCGGGGTGAAGCCGGGATCGACCGTCTACATCGCGGGCGCGGGTCCGGTCGGGCTCGCCGCGGCGGTCTCGGCGTTCCTCCTCGGGGCCGCCGCGGTGATCGTCGGCGACCTGAACAAGGATCGCCTGGAACAGGCCCGCAGCTTCGGCTGCGAGACCGTCGACGTGTCACGGGGCGAGCCCAAGGACCAGATCGAGCAGATCCTCGGCGTGCCGGAGGTCGACTGCGGCGTCGACGCGGTCGGCTTCGAGGCGCGCGGCCACGGCGCGGACGCGGGGCGGGAACGCCCGGCCACCGTGCTCAACTCGCTCATGGACGTCACCCGGGCGGGCGGCGCGCTCGGCATCCCCGGCCTGTACGTGACCGGTGACCCGGGTGCCTCCGACGAGGCGGCGAAGCAGGGGTCGCTCTCCATCGGGCTCGGCCTCGGCTGGGCCAAGTCACTCTCCTTCACCACGGGCCAGTGCCCCGTCATGCGCTACAACTACTACCTGATGCAGGCGATCCTGCACGACAGGGTGCAGATCGCGAAGGCGGTCAACGCGGTGCCGATCCCGCTGGAGCGGGCACCCCAGGGGTACGAGGACTTCGACCAGGGCGCCGCCTCCAAGTTCGTGCTCGACCCCAACGGCGTGCTCGGCACGACGGGTTAGCGGTTCGTCGCCGCCGCCGGATCCCGCGTCCGGGCGGGGTGAGGCGGCAGATCACCGGCCGATGGTCACTTGGGGCGGGCCCCGGATTCAAAGGGCCTCGACGAACAGTTCGGCCTCGCGCTCGCCCATGCCGGTCTCGCCGCGTACCAGATAGACCGCCTGCTCGGCGCGGCCGGCGGCCTTGAGCTCGCGCACTCGGGTGGCCAGGTCGGGGCCCGCGACGCCGGTGTGCGGCAGAGCGGTGGGCTGGGCGGCCTTGAACCGGGTCATGGCGGGGTGGCTCCACAGGTCGTGTCCCATGGCCACGCCGTCGATGGCGACCTTGGCGTCCCGCAGGCTGAGCCCGGTGTGGCGGCGCAGCTCCTTGATCGCCTCGATCTTGCGTCCCGCGCGGACCAGGCCGGTGACGAGCTCATGCAGCCCCTGCGGGGTGGGCATGGGCGTCGGCATGGGCATCTGGTTGCCCTTCCTGGCGGCCATGACGATCCCGATGACGATCATCAGGACCACCGCGAACAGGATGGCGACGACCAGCAGCTCCGCGGGTCCGATGTTCGGCATGTGCGGCATCGTATGACGGATCCGCGCGAGCGGTACAGGTGCGAGGGGCGGAGGCGGGTCACTCGCGGGTGATTCCGCCTCCTCCTCGCTTCCTGTGAGCTTCCTATGGGCCTCGCCGGACCGTCAGAGGTCCAGGACCAGGCGGGGTGACGACGAGCGGCCGACGCAGATCATCATTGTCCGGCCGGCCTCCCGCTCCTCGGCGGTCAGCAGCGAGTCGCGGTGCTCGGGCGTTCCCGCGAGCACCCGGGTCTCGCAGGCCCCGCAGTATCCCTTCTCGCAGTCGTAGGAGAGACCGGGGGCGACCTCGCGGATCGCCTCGATGAGGCGCCGGTCGGGCTCGACCCGCACGGTCCGCCCCGTCCTGGCGAGGTGGACGTCGAAGGCGGTGTTGGCCGCCGGATCGAAGAGCACCTCCGGGGCGTCCCCGGCGGTGAAGCGCTCGACATGCAGCTGGTCGCCGATGCCCAGGCGCGCGCAGGCCCGCTCAACGGCCTCGATCATCCCGGACGGGCCGCAGCAGTAGATCGCGGTGGCGGGCCCCGCCGAGCCCAGGATCGTGTCCAGATCGGGAAGGCCGAACTCGTCCTGTGGCACCAGCTCCGCGCGCTCACCCGCGCACTCCACCAGCTCGTCGCCGAAGGCCATGGACGCGCGGGATCTCCCGCCGTAGACGGCGCGCAGGGGGCTGCCCCGGCGGGCGGCGGCGCGGGCCATGGCCAGGATCGGGGTGATGCCGATACCCCCGGCGATGAACAGGTAGTCCTCGGCGGCCACCAGCGGGAAGTGGTTGCGCGGTCCCCGTACGCCGACGGTGACACCCTCACGGGCGATCTCGTGCACCTCGGCCGAGCCGCCGCGGCCGTTCTCCTCGCGCAGCACCGCCACCCGGTAGCTGTCCAGCCGTTCGGGGTCGCCGCACAGGGAGTACTGCCGGACGCGGCCCGACGGCAGGCGGAACTCCAGGTGCGCGCCGGGCTCCCAGGCGGGCAGTTCGCCGCCGCCCGCCCTGGCCAGGGTCAGCGCCAGCACACCGTCGGCGACCGGCTCGGCCCGGGTGACGACCGCCTCGAAGGAGGCGGCCTTGGTGAAAGAGGAGGTGAAGGCCGGCTGGGTGCCGGGCGCGGAACCGGCACCCAGCCGGGGTCCCGGTGGGAAGATCGCGGGGATCGCGTCCCAGCCGGACTGGTTCCCCCGCGTGGGGTAGGCGACGAGCCCGTCTTCGAGCACCTGGAATTCGGGCAGCCTGGTCAGCACCTGGGTGATCATCTCGCGGAACATGGCGCGGGCCAGGTGGGCGCCGGCGCAGCGGTGCGTGCCGATGCCGAAGCTGAGGTGCCTGGTGGCGTCCCGGTCCAGGCGCACCTCGGCGGGGTCGGGGAAGACGGCCGGGTCGTGGTTGGCGGCGACCCACGGGATCAGCACGCGCTCGCCGGCCCGCACCGGGCACCCGCCGATCTCGGTGTCGGCGAGTACGGTGCGCGCCATGGACTGCGAGGGGGCGAACGCCCGGAGGAACTCCTCGGTGGCCGTGTCGAGCAGGTCGGGCGACTCGATCAGGCGGCGCCGCTGTTCGGGGTGGCGGCTCAGATGCACGAGGACGCTGCCGGTCAGCGAGGTGGTGGTGTCGACACCGCCCGCGATGAGCAGCCCGATCACCGAGACCAGTTCGTCCTCGTCGTACGGGAGTCCGTCGGGACGGCGCTGCGAGGCCAGGACGCTGGTGGCGTCCGAGGTGGGTTCGGCCCGGCGTAGCCGGACGATCTCGCGGATCCGCCGTTCCATGTAGGCGAGGCCCTCGGCGCCCCTGCGGGCCCTGTCGCTGTCGGCGGGCGCGGCGAAGATGTCGTGGATCGGCCCGGCCAGCAGGGCCCAGTCCTCTTCGGGGAAACCCAGCCAGTCCAGGGTGACCGCGGCGGGCAGCGGGTTGGTCAGATCACGGACGAAGTCGGCCGAGCCGTGCTCGATGAACGCGTCGACGACGCGCGTGGCGTGCCTGGCGATCATCGGCCGTAGCCGGTCGACGGCCTCCGGGGTGAGCAGGGGGTTGATCAGGTCGCGGTACTCGGTGGCCTGTGGAGGGTCCAACTCGATCGGGTACTGCTCCAGGCCCGGCCCGCTGGGGATGACGATCGCGACCCGGTCCTCGCCCGAGGAGGCCCTGGAGGAGGAGAAGGTGTCGTCGTCGCGGGCGATCCTGGTCACGTCCGCGTAGCGGGTCGTGTAGACGAAGCCGCCGTGGGCCGCGGTCCGGCCGACCGGGCACCGCTCGCGAAAGGAGTCGTAGTAGGCGACCGGGTCCGCGGTGCACGCCGCGGAGTGGTGGTCGAAGTCAATCTGCTGGGTCATGGCGCACAGGCCCCATATCCATACGAACGATGCGCGGTGTTGCCCAGCCGCGCCACTGGGTGTCTGGGTGCCGGAAGTCTACTCATGCGCGGATCACGAGACAATGTCTCGCATATCGCAGCGATGTCACGCGGTCTCCGGCGAGGACCGGGAGCTCAGAAGGTCAGGACGGCCTTCGCGGTCTTACCGGCGCGCAGGTCGGCGATCGCCTCGTTGATCCGCTCGAAGGGGTAGGACGTCATCATCCTGTCCACCGGGAACCGTCCCGCGGCGTACAGATCCAGCAGCCTGGGCAGGAACACCTGGGGGAGACTGCTGCCCCCGATGATCCCGGTGACGGTGCGTCCGTTGAGGATGCTGCGCCAGTCGAAGCTCATCTCCTGGCTGGGGCCGACGCCGATCACGCCGCACCGGCCGAGCGGGCCGAGCGCCTCGACGGCGGTGCGCAGCACGTCCTGGCGGCCGGTGGTGTCGATGACGAAGTCGAAGCCGTGCGGTGCGATCTCGCGCAGCGCCTCGGCGGAGTCCGAGACGGAGGAGTCGACCGTGTGCGTCGCGCCGTAGGAGCGGGCGGCCTCCAGCTTGGCGGCGTTGACGTCGACCGCCGCGACGACCGAGCAGCCGCTGATCGCCGCCGCGATGATCGCCGCGACCCCCACCGCGCCGGCCCCGAAGACGGCGATCGAGGAGCCGGGGGACGGGCGCAGCACGTTGAACACCCCGCCCGCGCCGGTCTGCAGACCGCAGCCGAACGGGCCGACATGGGTCAGGTCGATGTTCCTGTCGATGGGGACGACGGCGCGCTCGGTCGCCACGACGTGCGTGGCGAAGGACGACTGCCCGAGGAAGTGGCCGTTGACCGGCGCGCCGTCCAGGGAGAGCGCCGAGGAGCCGTCGGGCCGCCTGCCGCCGAAGTTGAGGGCGTCGAAGCTCCGGCAGTAGGCGGGGGAGCCGGTCAGGCAGAGGGGGCAGGTCCCGCAGGAGGTGAAGCTCATCGCCACGTGGTCGCCGGGGGCCACCGAGGTCACCCGCGAGCCGACCCGCTCCACGACCCCGGCACCCTCGTGGCCGAGCACCGCGGGGGTGGGGAAGAAGGTGGCGAACTCCAGGTCGGTGCCGCAGATGCCGGTGCTGCTCACCCGGACCAGCACCTCGTCGGGGCGGGGTTCTTCGAGTTCTGTCTCCCGGAGGGCGAAGGACCCTCCGGAGGTTTCCAGAACGGCGGCGGTGATACGCACGGATCCTCCACAGCTATTTTCATAAAACGAGATGGCATCTTGACATGCAGAACAAGGGGGGTCAAGGATTCCGACATGGCCGAACTTCTGATCCCTTCCGCCCAGCAACTGATCGACGGAGAGTGGGCAGCCGCTCGTGACGCCGGTGAGCTCCGTGTCACCGACCCCGCCACCGGCCAGACCATCCAGACGGTGGCCTGCGCGGGCCGAGCGGACGTGGACGACGCCGTGCGGGCCGCCAGGCGGGCCTTTCCCGGCTGGGCCGCGACCTCGGCCTCCGAGCGCGGCAGGCTGCTGCGCCGCTGGTCGGAGTTGATCGGTGAGCATGTCGAGGACCTCGCCCGCTTCGAGGCCCGGGACGTGGGCAAGCCGTTGTCGGGTGGCCGGATGAACATCTTCATCACCCAGGGCATCATCGAGTACTTCGCGGGCGCCGCCGACAAGCTGACCGGCGTGACCCTTCCCACCCGCACCCCCGACTACCTTGGCTACACCCTGCAGGAGCCGTACGGCGTCTGCGCGGTCATCCTCCCTTGGAACGTTCCCGCAGTGCTCACCGCGGCCAACGTGGCCCCCGCGCTGGCCGCGGGCAACACGGTGGTGCTCAAGCCCTCGGAGGTGGCGCCGCTGGCGCCGTTCGCGCTGGCGGAGCTGGCGCGGCGGGCCGGTTTCCCGCCGGGCGTGCTCAACGTGCTCGCCGGAGTCGGCGCCGACGCCGGTGCCGCGCTCACCTCACACCCCGGTGTGAACCACATCAGTTTCGTCGGCTCCACGACCACCGGCCGCGCGATCATGCGGGCCGCGGCGGACAACCTGGTGCCGGTCAAGCTGGAGTTGGGCGGCAAGTCGCCCAACGTGCTCTTCGCCGACGCCGATCTCGACGTCGCGATCCCGGCGATCGTGGGCTCCATCACCGAGAACGCCGGGCAGAACTGTTACGCGGGATCGAGGCTGCTCGTCGAGGCGTCCATCAGGGACGAGGTCGTGGAGCGGGTGGCGGAGTCGATGCGCGCCGTGCGGGTCGGCCCGTGGGACGCCGACCTCGACATGGGGCCGCTGGTCAACGAGGCGCAGTACCACCGGGTGCTCGGCTTCCTGGAGGGCGCTCCGGCCGAGGGCGCCCGCCTGGTCACCGGGGGCGGTCCCGCGCAGCGGGCGGACGGCGGCTGGTTCGTCCAGCCGTCGCTCTTCGACGGCGTGGACCCGCGCTCCCGGCTGTCCAGGGAGGAGGTGTTCGGCCCGGTGCTCGCCGTGCAGGAGTTCTCCGGCGCCCGGCAGGCGGTGGAGATGATGAACGACACCGACTTCGGCCTGCTGGCGTGCATCTGGACCAGTGACGTCTCCCGGGCGCTGCGCCTGGCCCAGGAGGTGCGCTCGGGGCAGGTCTCGGTCAACCAGTTCGCCGACGCCGGGGTCATCGGCTTCCCCTTCAACATGCAGAAGGACAGTGGCTTCAGCCGCGGCGGCGGGTACGCCGCCATGCGGGAGTACACGCAGGAGAAGGCTGTCGCGGTACGCCTGCTCGACCGGTCATCCGTGGAATGAACGTGGCAGTGACGGGGCGGCTGTTAAATGGCAGCGTTCCAACCTGCGCATATTCACGCCACGCGACCCGCATGTAACAAGCATGTGACGCGCGGGGCAGTTGGCTTCAGAGGCATTGACACGCCTATCGGAGCGGCGGCAGAGTACGACGCATTGCGGGCGATGAATCACAATGCGAGACGCCATCGTGAATAACGATCGCTTGGAGGGTTAGAGTTGCGAGCACTGGTCCAGACGGCCTTCGGAGGCCCGGAGGCGGTGAGCGTGCAACGGGTCGCCGACCCCGAGCCCGGCCCGTATGACGTGGTCGTCCAGGTCGGCGCCTGCGCCCTCAACCGGCTCGACCTGCTCCAGCGGCGCGGCCCCGGAGTGCTCCCCGGCTTCAGCCTGCCGCACATCGCCGGCATGGACATCGCCGGCCGCGTGGTGGCGACCGGATCGGCGGTCACCGGCCTGACGGCCGGAGACCGGGTCGTGGTCGATCCTACGGTGGGCTGCGGATCGTGCCCGCACTGCCTGGCCGGTGAGCGCGGCCACTGCGCCCGGCTGCGGGTCATCGGCGGGAACATGCCGGGCGGCTACGCCGAGTTCGTGGCGGTCCCCGCCGACCTGGCGCACCCGGTGCCGGACCACGTCGACCTCGACGAGGCCGCGGCGCTGCCCACCCCGTGGAGCACCGCCTGGAACGCCACCTACGCCGTCGGGAAGGTGACCGCCGGCGACTGCGTGGTGATCCAGGGCGCGGCCGGCTCCGTCAGCATCGCCGCCGTCCAGCTGGCCAAGCGGGCCGGCGCCCAGGTGGTGGCCGTGGCCGGCAGCGACGAGAAGCTCGCCGTCGCGGCCGGGCTCGGTGCCGACCTGCTGCTGCGCAACGACGCCCCGATAACCGACGCGGTCCGCGACTACACGGGCGGCAGGGGCGCCGACGTCGTCCTCGACCACGTGGGCGCCGCCACCTGGCGGCACTCCCTGAGCTGCCTGCGGATCGGCGGCAGGCTGGTGACCTTCGGCAACACCAGCGGTGACCAGGTCTCCCTCTCCCTCGCCGAGATCTACCACCGGGGGCTCCGCCTGCTGGGCGCCGGCGCCTACGCCCCGGCCGACTTCACCGCCATGCTCGACGCCTACTTCGCGGGAGGCATGCGCACCCTCCGCGCCGCCGAGTGCGGCCTGGAGGACCTGCACGAGAGCTTCGGGCTGGAGCGCTCGCGCGATCTGGTCGGCAGGGTGCTGGTGCGGCCATGACGGGGGAGCGGGCGGAGCGGCCGGAGCAGGCAGGGCATGACGCCGCCCTGCTGATCGTCGGCGGGGACGTGGTGACGATGTCGCCGCGCCGCGAGGTGGTCACCGGTGCCACCGTCGCCGTCGCCGGCGGGCGCATCGCCGCGATCGGTCCCGCCGCCACCCTGCGGAAGGACTTCCCCGGCGCCGCCGAACTCGACGCGGGCGGCTGCGTCGTCATCCCGGGCCTGATCAACGCCCACCAGCACACCACCGCCGACCCGCTGGTGCGCAGCATGATCCCGGACGACATCGACTCCCAGGAGGCGATCTTCGACTGGATCGTCCCGCTGCACGGCAAGGTCACCGGTGACGACGACGAGCTGTCCGCCACCCTGACCGCCGCCGAATCGCTCCTGCGCGGGGTCACCACCATCCTGGAGCCGGGCACCGTGGCCCACCCGCTGCGGGTGGCGGCGGGGCTCCGGGCGGCCGGTATCCGCGGCCGGGTCGGCCGGTGGGGCTGGGACACGCCCGGCGCCCTCCACGCGCTGCCCGCGGCCGAGACCCTGGCCCTGCAGGAGGAGACGGTACGCGCGCTGCCGCCGGGCGGGACCGTCACCGGCTGGGTCACCCTGGTGGGGCACGACCTGGCGAGCGACGAGTTGTTCACCGGGGCCGCCGAGCTGGCCGAGCGGCTGGAGGTCGGCCTCACCTGGCACATCTCACCGGGCGAGGCGGACGTCCACGCCTACGCGCGGCGCGCGGGCAGACGGCCGGTGCTCCACTTCGAGCAGCTGGGCGTGCTGGGCCCGAGGCTGGTGCTCGGCCATGCCGTCTGGCTCGACGACGCGGAGCTGGACGCCCTCGTCGGGACGCGGACCGCGGTGGCGTCCTGCCCCGGGGCGTACCTGCGCCTCGGCCAGGGCTACAGCCGCGCCGGTCGGCACGCCGAGCTCGTACGCCGAGGCGGCAGGGTCGCCCTGGGGTGTGACTCCCACAACGCGGGCGACGTGCCCGACCTGCTGCGGGCCGCGTGGCTGCTGGCCGCGCTGGAGCGCGACCGCGACGTGCGGCCCGTCCTCCGCGCCGACCAGGTGTTCGCGCTGGCCACGATCGACGGCGCCGCCGCGGTGGGCCTGGGCGACCTCGTCGGCTCGATCGAGGTCGGCAAGGCCGCGGACCTCGTGGTCCTGGACACCGGGGACCCTGTCTGGGCACCGCGCGGTGATCTCGCGACCCACCTCGTCTGGGGCGCCCCGAGTCACACGGTCAGGGATGTCCTCGTCGACGGTCAGGTGGTCGTGCGCGACCGCCGGATCACCACCGTCGATCTCGAAGCCCTGTCGGAGGAGGCGCGGGCACGGTCCGCCGCGCTGCTCCGCAGGACCGGCATCGACGTTCCCCACCGCTGGCAGGCCCTGTCGGCGGAAGAGTACATCCAAGGAGTACGCGGATGAGGATCATCGATCTCGCAGACAGGACACCGGCGCAGAAGCAGGGACTGCTCTCCCAGCTCGTCGTGCCGCGCCCGATCGCGATGATCACCACGCTGGACGCCAAGGGCGGTGTGAACGTCGCCCCGTTCAGCTACTACATGCCGGTCTCCGGGGAACCGCCGCTGGTCGCGGTCACGGTGGGCTCGGTCAGGGAGGCGACGGACGAGCCCAAGGACAGCTGGGTGAACCTGAACGCCTCGGGCGAGTTCGTGATCAACGTGACCACGACCGCCCTGGCCGACCATATCGAGACGGTGGCCAGGGAGTATCCGGCCGGCGTGGACGAGGCCGGTCTCGTCGGCTGGCGGACCGTGCCGTCGCAGGTCGTCCGGCCCCCGTCGCTGGCCGACAGCCCGGCGCACCTGGAATGCCGGGTACGCGAGGTCATCGACCGGGGGGATTCGTCCTCCTGCTTCTCGGGCGTGCACATCGTGCTGGCCGAGGTGGTCTGCATAACGGCGGACGAGTCGATCATGGCGTCTCCCACCAGGATCGATCCGACCAGGGTGCACGCGGTCGGCAGGATGGGCTTTCCCTGGTTCGTCGCGGCGTCGCCGGAGTCCATTTTCAGCCAGGACCGTATCGCCTACGCCGACCTGCCGGGTGGCGAGGAGGTGCTCGCCTGACCTGCCACGCGGGCAGGGGAGGGGCTCCGCTAAAGCCCGCACCCCCGCCGGCGACCAAGATTCATCCCCCACTCGCGCACCGTGGGCGGTGCGAGAGCATTCAGATCGAGAGGATCGTCATGGCCGCATACTATCGAAGGGGCCGGGCCACGGCCGCACTGACCGCCTGCCTGAGCGCGCTGGCGCTCGCCGGGTGCGCGAGTAACGACGCCACCGCGCCCCAGGCTTCGGCCCCCGCCCCGGCCGACGCGAGCGCGAAGACCGAAGGCGGCGTGCTGCCGGGCCAGCCGGACATCAACGGCGACGGCAAGGTCGTCATCGGGGTGCTGAGCCCGGGTGACATCAACGACAAGGGCTACTACCAGAGCTTCGTCGACACGGCGGAGGCGTTCGCCAAGGAGAAGGGCTGGACGATCATCAAGCGCGGCAGCGTCAACACCAGTGACGCGCTCAACGCCGCGCGGGCGCTCTGCCAGCAGAAGGTCGACATGGTGGCCCTCGGCGCCTCGGAGCTTCGGGACGCGATCCCGGCCTCGGAGGAGCCGGTGTGCGCCAAGACCGCCTGGTACGTGCCGTCCGCCGACAACATCCTGCAGACCCCGAAGATCATGCTCTCCACCGACCGGGCCGACCAGAGCATGCTGGCCGCGGGTTACGCGGCGGGTCTGATCATGAAGGACAACGGCGACACCAAGGCAGGGTTCGTGACCGGCCCAGAGGCCGACTTCACCGTCACCGCGTCCGCCGCGTTCAAGGCCGGCATCCGGCTGGTGGTTCCCGAGGCCACGCTGACGACCACCTACAGCGGAGACCTCAACGACTCGGCCAAGGCCAAGGAGGCCACCCAGGCGCAGATCAGCCAGGGTATCAAGGTCATCTACCCCTATCTGGGCGGCGCCACCGACGCGTCGGCGGAGCTGGCCAACGCCAACGGGGTCCTCACCCTCACCCCCGGTACCGACCGGTGCGACTCCACCAAGCCCAAGTTCGACATCTCGGTGCTCTTCAGCCCCGGAGACTACTTCAAGGCCGCGCTGGAGGAACTCGCCGCCGCGAAGCTGCAGATGGGCGTGGAGAAGGTCTGGACGCTCGGCGTCGACCCGTTCCCGACCGTCAGGATCTGTAACGGGACCCCCGAGCAGAACGAGAAGCTGAAGGCATTCATCGCCGACGTCGGTAGCAAGAAGATCGACACCACGGAGACGGTGAAGAGGCTCGGTTCCTGATATGACAGAGGACGAACGGGCGAGGGAGCTCACCCCGCCATCGGCGCCCGCGTTGCGGCTGCGGGGAATCAGCAAGAGCTACGGTCCGGTCGTCGCCTGCGACGCCGTGGATCTCGCCGTGCACCAGGGCGAGATCCACGGTCTGCTCGGTGAGAACGGGGCCGGAAAGTCGACGCTCATGAAGATCCTGCTGGGCCTCGTCCAGCGGGACGCCGGAACCATCCTGCACCATGACGGGCCGGTCGACATCGGCAGCCCGCAGGAGGCCGTGGCTCTCGGCATCGGCATGGTGCACCAGCACTTCAGCCTGATCAATCCGCTGACGGTCTGGGAGAACGTCATCCTGGGGGACACCGGGAAGATCGACAAGGCCGCCGCCTGCGACCAGGTGCGGGACGTCTCCCAACGCTACGGCCTGCCGATCGACCCGCTGGCCAGAGTCGAACGGCTCTCCGCGGGCGAGCGGCAGCGGGTCGAGCTGATCAAATGCCTGCGCCGGGACCCGTCGGTGCTCATCCTCGACGAACCGACGTCCGTGCTGACCCAGGCGGAGTCGGCCGAGCTGTTCGGCGTGCTGCGCCACGTGGTCCGCTCGGAGAACCGCGCGGTCATCCTGATCAGCCACAAACTGGCGGAGATCACCGCTGCCACCGACCGGGTGACCGTACTGCGCAAGGGAAAGGTCGTCTTCCAGAGCGCGACCGCGGAGACGGGGCCGCAGGAACTGGCCCGCCAGATGGTGGGCAGGGAGGTCTCCCTGGGCAGCGAGGCCGCGGCGCTCGGCCTGCTGCCGGTCGAGACCCCGCAGGCGGATGAGTCCGGGACGGGGAAGGCGGAGGACCCGGAGGCCTCGGTGGCCGCACTGCGGCTGCGCGGCCTGACCGTCACCATCGACGGGGTGCGCGTGCTGTCCGACTTCGACCTGGACATCGCCCCCGGCGAGATCGTCGGCCTGTACGGGGTCGAGGGCAACGGCCAGTCGAACCTGGGCGACGTGCTGTCCGGGCTCGTCGTACCGGACTCCGGGTCTGTCGAGATCTCCGGCAGGCAGGTGGACCTGAACCGCCCGGGGGCGCTGCACGCGGCCGGACTCGGCATCGTGCCGGAGGACCGGCACGCATCCGGGGTGGTGCTGGACATGAGCGTCGCCGAGAACCTGGTCATGAAGTCGCTGAACACCGTGAGCGGCCGCGCGTTCGTCAGCCGCAGGAAGACGCAGGAGCTGGCCCGCCGCCTGGCGGCCGAGTTCAACATCGTCACCCCGTCGATGGACACCCCGGTGCGCAGCCTGTCGGGCGGCAACCAGCAGCGGGTCGTGCTCGCCCGCGAGCTCTCGGCGGGACCGCTCGTGCTGGTCGCCGCGCAGCCCACGCACGGGCTGGACGTGGGTGCCATCGAGGACATGTACCGGCGATTGCGCGACGTCGCGTCAGGAGGAGTGGCCGTGCTGCTGATATCCACCGAACTGGAGGAGGTCATGGCGCTCTCCTCCAGGATCGCGGTGATCTCCTCCGGGAAGATCACCGGTGTGCTCTCCACCGGGGAGGCCACCGCCGAGCGGCTCGGGATGCTGGTGGGCGGGGTGGCCGCGTGAACGAAGTCCGCGAGGACCTCCGCCGGGACTCCCCCCAGAAGCCGGGGCGAAAGCCCCATCCGGTCCCCGGCACGGACGACACCTCCGGGCGTCGCCTGCTGGCCTTCCTCACCCCGAGTGCGGGTGGCTGGCAGATCGGCCTGGCGACCGCCGTGGGCGTACTCGTGGCGCTCTCCCTGTCGTCACTGTTGATCGCCGTCACCGGGGGATCTCCCCTGGCGTCGGTGCAGGCCCTTTTCGAGGGCAGCATGGCCAACTGGACGGCCTGGACCTCCACGCTGCTGTACGCGGCACCGCTGTTGCTGGTCGCCGTGGGCGCCTGTGTCAGCGCCCGGTCGGGCACGTTCAACATCGGCCAGGAGGGCCAGGTGCTGATCGGCGCCCTCTTCGGGGCCTGGGTCGGCCTGCGCCTGGCGGTCCCGGGCCCGGTGCTGCTGGTGATCGTCCTGCTGGCCGCCTCGCTGGCGGGCGGTGCCTGGGCGGCCCTCAGCGCGCTGATGTACCGGATCCGCGGCGTCAACATCGTGGTCAGCACGCTCCTGATGATCTTCATCGCCCAGCAGGTCGTCGCGTTCGCGGTGAACACGCCGTGGCTGCTGCAGGAGTCGCGGGTCGGGGATGCCATCGTCTCACCGCAGTCCAATCCGCTGCCGGCCGGCGCGCTGCTCGGCTCGGCCGGTGAGTACCCCAACCTTCAGGTCAACGGGGGCCTGCTGCTGGCGCTGGTCGGCGCCGTGGTGGTCGCGGTGGCGTTGGCCCGCACCCGGTGGGGGTTCCGGCTCACCATGCTCGGCCTCAACCCGCTCGCCGCCAAGCACGCGGGGGTGCGCGTCAACGCGCTGGGCGGTATGGCGCTGGCCATCTCCGGTGCCTTCGCCGGCCTGGCCGGGGCAGTGCTGCTGACCAGCCCGGTGGGAGTCAACCGGCTTCAGCCGGGCATCGCGATGAACATCGGCTGGGACGGCATGCTGGTGGCCCTGGTCGCGCGTAACCGGCCGCTGCTGACCGTGCCCGTCGCCCTGCTCTTCGGCGTGCTGCGCTCCGGCGGCGGCTTCCTCGCCGCGACCGGTGTGCCCCCGTTCCTCGTGGACGTGGTCAAGGCCCTGCTGGTGCTGGCCTTCGTCGCCCCGCCCGTCATCGTCGCCATGATCCGGCGGCGCAGGGCCGGCGTCCGTACCGCGCGCGCCGAGCCCCGGCCCGCGCCCGTCGCAGAGGGGGCCGCGCTGTGATCGGCGTAGACGACATCTCCACCATCCTGTCCAGCGGGATCAGGCTCACCGTTCCACTGGCCTTCGCGGCGTGCGGGGAGTACCTCGCCGAGCGGGCCGGCGCCATGAACATCTCCGTCGAGGCGATGATGCTGGGCGCCGCGTTCGGCTCGGTCGCCACGGCCAGCGCCACCGGCAGTGCCACCACCGGGCTGGTCGCGGGTGTGCTGATCGGACTCGTGATCGGGTTCGTGCACGGCAACCTCTCGCACCGGCTGGAGATCAACACCTTTGTGGTCGGCCTGGTGCTCAACGCCCTCGTGCTCGGGCTGACCAGTTACCTGATCACGATCAGTTCGTTCGAGTCGCACCAGGTGTCGCAGGTCAGCATTCCCTGGCTGCGCGACATCCCGCTGATCGGCCACCCGCTGTTCGTCGAGCGCTGGCCGGTCTACCTGCTGATCGTCCTCGTCCCGCTGACCTGGTGGCTGGTGGAGCGCAGCAGGTGGGGCCTGGAGCTGCGAGCGGTCGGTGAGCAGCCCCAGGCGGCCGACGTCACCGGTATCCGGGTCAACCTGCGCCGCCGCCAGGCGCTGCTGTGGTGCGGCGCGCTGGCCGGGCTTGGGGGCGCGTACCTGGCGGTCGGCGAGGTCGGCTCGTTCAACCAGAACATGACCGCCGGGCGCGGGTACATCGTCATCGCGGCGGTGATCTTCGGTGCCTGGCGGCTGCGGCGGACCCTGATCGGCTGCGCGCTCTTCGGCCTGGCCGACGCCATGCGCCTGGCGCTGCCCGCGCTGGGCCTGACGATGAACTCGCAGCTGCTCGTGGTGGCGCCGTACCTGCTCGCGCTGCTGGCGATGCTGCTGTTCGCGAACCAGAACCGTGAACCCAGGGCGCTCGGCCAACCCTTCGAACGGGGGTCCACCTGACGAGTGGGCCGAGCCTCGATGACCATCCGCAGTGAAACACACGATATTTGGAGGAATCAATGAGTGATCTGACCCAGGCGAGATGGACGCATGTCGCGCTGCCCACCGGCGACCTCGACAAGGCGATCGAGTTCTACACCTCGCTGACGCCGCTGGTGGTCGTCGAGCGTTTCCGCGACGCCGACGGTGAGAGCGCCTGGCTCTCCAACGACAAGCAGGTGGAGACCCCGATGGTCCTGGTGCTCGTCTCGTTCAACAAGGACAAGGGCGGGCAACTGGGGCTGCTGACGCCGTTCGCGCACATCGGCATCGAGGTGCCCGAGCGCACCGACGTGGACGGCATCGCCGAGCAGGCGCGCGAGCTGGGCTGCCTGCACTGGGAGCCGCGCGACATGCCCGACCCGGTCGGCTACATCTGCGCGCTGAAGGACCCGGACGGCAACGTCATCGAGATCTCCCACAACCAGCAGGTCTTCAACACGGTGCGCAAGCTGTGGGCGGACCCCTCCTGAGCGGACAGCTCACCCGGGCCGCGGTCGCACGGTACGTCGAGGCGCTCAACGCGCACGACGCCGACGCGATCGCGGCCTGCGTGAGCGAGGACTTCGTCAACGAGCACACCTCGGCGCTGGGGCGGAGCGTGACCGGCAGGCACGGCTACCGCGCCAACCTCACCGGCTTCCTGGCCGACTTCGTGGACCTGCGCTACGAGGTCGAGGACCTCCTCGTCGAGGGGGACCGGGCGTCGCTCGCCTACCGGATGTCGTTCCGGCTGGCTTCGGCGGGCGGCAGGCCGGTGGCGGTGCGCGGGGTGTTCAGGTTCCGGGTCGACGCCGACGGCCTGATCGCGCACCGCACCGACTACTGGGACAGCGGCGAGGTACGACGACAACTCGACGCCTGACCCTAAACGCCCTTTAAGTCGATCAAGCCTACAAACGTTCCTAAATCGCCCGTGACGGTTTGGTGGGCGGCAGGGGGCCGTTGGAGCCGGAACGGATGCTCAACGGCCCCCTGAGGGCTTTCTGGGCCTCGGCAAGGGCGCCGAACGCGAGACGGCCGGTGGGAGGAATCCCACCGGCCGTCTCTTCTGTGTGGTGCGGGTCAGTTGCCCCAGTCCTGGTTGGGCACGACCGCCTCGGCGATGCGGAAGCTGCCGCCCGGCAGCGGCTTCTTGTCCTCCTCATCCCTCGCCTTCACGACGTTCTTGCCGAACCCCTCCACGAGCGGACGGCCCACATCGCGCTTGAGCCACAGGCGCAGCAGGTGCCGGCGGCGCTCCGGCTCGGGCCAGTCGACGTAGCTGGTCCGCGAGTGCAGGGCGGCGTAGTTCAGCAGCCACTGGACGTCGCCGGGCTGGAAGTCCATGTCGATCGGGAGCCCCTGCTCCTGGCTGATCTCGTCGTAGAGGTGCAGCAGCTCGATCTGCGCGTCGGTGAGCTTCGGCACGCCGGGGTACTTCTGGGCGGAGAAGATCATCGTGCTGCCGGCGTAGGTGCTGAAGATCCCGTCGACGTAGCTGCAGATCGGGGAGACGTAGGTGTTCGAGAGGGCGTCGGGGTCCTGGCCCCGCCAGTCCCAGTGCCAGGGCTCGAACAGCAGGGGAGCGAGGTCGGGGCGGCGGCGCAGGATCTCGTTGTAGATCGTCGTGCCGCTCACCAGGCTGCTGGAGCCGCCCTCCTTGGACGCGCGCAGGCACATCAGCGCCACCACGTCGGAGCTGTCGGAGTGGAAGGGCAGCCGGTCGCGCACCCGCGACGGCAGCGCTCCGGGGTCGTCGAGCGTCTTGTTGGAGGTCGCGATGACGTGGTCGAGCACGTTGCCGAGCTGGTTCTGCTCCATCGGCGTGCCGAGGTGCAGGCCCATCAGGAAGAAGATCGCGCCGGACAGCGTGTCGCCGTACTCGTCGGTGCGCAGGCCGCGGACCAGGATGAAGCCGCGTCCGGCGTCCATCTGCCGCGCGCACTCCTCGATCATGTCGCGCGCGGCGACGAGCGGGTAGCTCTCCGCGGTCACCTTGCGCAGGTCGGGGTCGTCCTCGACGAACCGGCGGCCCAGGGTCTCCAGCTCCTCGCGCTCGGCGTCGCTGAGCAGGTAGATCCACTCGGTCGATCCGGCCAGCTCGTCACCGCGCCAGGCGGAGGGACCGGTGATGGGGGATGAGGAAAGGTCTGTGGTCATGATGCGCTCCGAGTGCTCGGGGTCGTCTCAGAAAGTGCTCGCCGGGGCGGTACACGTGATCCGGGCGGGAACGCGACGGGAGAGGCCGCACGAACCGGTCGTGCGGCGGAGCCCGCCGCGACGCCAGGGTCAGAAGGGGGTCTGCGGATCCCCGGCGGCGGTACCTGGGCGCAGGCCCTTGCGCGGCGGGCGGATCCGCATCGGATCCCTGGGGCAGGGCAGGCTGGACCCGAAGCCTGGCGCGGCTACCTGGGTCATGGTTCTCTCCTGCGGCTGGTGGTTCTCCCGCCACGCTAGACCGGTCCCAAAGGTTCCGTCAATAGAGATGTCATCTCGCCCTCCGTTACGCCTGTGTACTCCTGCGGCCCTCCGGGCGGGGACGGCCTCAGCGGGCCTCTCCGGCGCGGCGCTCCCGCTTTCCCCGGGTGATCTCGGTGCCCAGCGCGTCGAGGCGCTGGGTCCAGAAGTGCCGGTAGCGGTCGAGCCACATGTCCACCTCCCGCAGCGGGGTGGGGTCGACGGCGTACAGGCGCCGCGTTCCCTGGGCGCGCACGGTCGCGAACCCGTTGTCCCGCAGCACGCGCAGGTGCTGCGAGACGCCGGGCTGGGAGATCCCGAACTCCTCCTGCACCACGGCGCCGATCTCGCCGGCCGCCCGCTCGCCGTCGGCGAGCAACTCCAGGATCCGGCGCCGGACGGGGTCACCGAGAACGTCGAGTGCGTGCATGGCCTCACTATCCCAGTGTCGGCCAAGATGGGGGAATTCCACGGCGGACCGAACCGTTCGGCCGCCTCGATATGCCTCCCACCTGGACGTATGCGCCACGGGATGATGCCATGGGAGGAGAGGGATGCCCGGAGAACCGGCACCTGTGATCCAGGAGGCCACAGTGAAGGCAACCATAGGTGACAAGCTGATCGTGGAGGGAACCCACAGCGGCGACCCCCGCAAGGTCGGGTTCATCGTCGAACTCCATCACCAGGACGGAAGCCCGCCCTACCTGGTCCGCTGGGAGGACGACCAGCACGAGAGCCTCGTCTTTCCTGGGCCTGACGCCCATGTGGTGTCGAAGACGCCGGAGTAGGCGGCGTCTCAAGCCCGTTTGGTGAGAATTACCCATGGCGGGGCGGCCGGGGCCGCTCCGCCCCGGACACCGGCGATGCCATCGCGTCGCGCGGACTACGATCGCTGATGTGCAGCAGCGTGAATTGGGTAGAACCGGCAGGCGGATCGGCGTCGTAGGACTCGGCGCGTGGCAGTTGGGGGCCGACTGGGGTGAGGTCGGCGAGGACGAGGCACTGGCCACCCTCAACGCGGCGGTGGACGCCGGGGTCACCTTCGTCGACACCGCCGACGTGTACGGCGACGGACGGAGCGAGCAGATCGTCTCGCAGTTGATCAAGGACAGGCCCGGGTTGACCGTGGCCACCAAGATGGGCCGCCGTGTCGTCCAGGAGCCGTCCGCCTACACCCTGGACAACTTCCGGGCCTGGACCGACCGCTCCCGGGCCAATCTCGGCGTCGACACCCTCGACCTGGTGCAGTTGCACTGCCCGCCCACCCCGGTCTACTCCTCGGACGAGGTCTTCGACGCCCTCGACACCATCGTGGCCGAGGGCCGCGTGGCCGCCTACGGGGTGAGCGTGGAGACCTGCGAGGAGGCGCTGACCGCGATCGCCCGGCCGAACGTGGCCACCGTTCAGATCATCCTCAACGCCTTCCGGCTCAAGCCGCTGGAGAAGGTGCTCCCGGCGGCGGCCGCGGCCGGGGTCGGCATCATCGCCCGCGTTCCGCTGGCCAGCGGCCTGCTGTCCGGCAGGTACGACGAGTCCACGGTCTTCGCCGCCGACGACCACCGCACCTTCAACCGGCACGGCGAGTCCTTCGACGTCGGCGAGACCTTCTCCGGGGTCGACTACGCCACCGGCCTGGAGGCGGTGCGCCGCCTGGCCCCGCTGGTGCCGCCCCAGATCACCATGGCGCAGTTCGCGCTGCGCTGGATCATCGACCAGCCCGGTGTCTCCGTGGTCATCCCCGGTGCGCGCAACCCCGCCCAGGCCCGTGCCAACGCGGCCGCCGCCGCGTTCGACGCGCTGCCCGAGGCCACTCTCCAGGGTGTGCGGGAGATCTATGACGAGCTGATCCGCTCCCAGGTCCACCAGCGCTGGTGAGCCGCCGTGGGAGGGTGCCGGTGGTGGTCTTCTGGATCCGGCGCTCCTTGGAGGTCCACCGGCGCCGGTGAGCCACCGTGGATGACGAGGGCCGGGTGCCACCGGGACCCCGCCCTCGTCGGCAGGTTTTTGTGGATCTGTAAATCGGCCGGTTATGCGTGGCCGTATCGGGGGCCGCCGGGAGATATCGGGTTAGCCGGAAAAGTGGAATTCGGGAGGGAGTGGCCGGGGTTTTTGGCCGCCGGATGAATTCCCTTTCTCTGGCCGGGGAGTTCGCCGGTGGTCCGTTAGGCAAAATAGGGGAAGTCCTTTTATCCGCCCATTCATCGTATGACGCGCTTGGCGGGGCGGGCGCCGTGCCGGGCTACGCGCGGGCGCGGGCCCGGCGTAGCCGCTCCCCGGCCGCGGTGCGCTGGGGTGCCGACTCCTCCCGCTGCAGCCGCTCCCGCGCGTACAGGCGCAGCCAGTCGGCGATCAGATAGACCGGGGAGGGTCTGGGCTCCGCGGTGACCACGTGGGCCTCGGCGAGCCTGTCGGCGACGTCGGCGGCCAGCCGCACGTCCGAGTCGAGCAGTGCGGCCAGATCGTCGGCGGTGAACTCGCCGCTCGGCAGCGCGCCCAGGCGCCGCAGCGAGGTCCACAGTTCGGGGCCGAGGTCGCGCTCGTAGGTGGCCGCGCAGGTGCGCAGTGACAGGTCGTCCACCGACAGCTCGTCCAGCAGCGAGTGCTCGTCGGCGAGGCGGTCGGCGAACAGGGAGAGCCTGACGTGCCGGTGGGCGGCCAGCCGCGCCCCGGCGATGCGGACGGCGAGCGGAAGGTTGGCGCAGGTGCCGACCACCCGCAGGGCGGCCGCGGGGTCGGCGTCGACGCGTTCGGCACCGGCGGTCCGCCGTAGCAACTCGACGCCTTCCGCGGGGGTGAAGGTCTCCAGCGCCACGTGGTGCGCCGACTCCAGGGCGCTCAGTCTCCTCCTGCTCGTGATCAGCACTCCGTTGTCCCCGGTACCGGGGAGCAGGGGCCGTATCTGCGCCGCGGTGGACGCCTCGTCGAAGATCAGCAGGATGCTGCGCTCGGCCAGCCAGGCCCGGCAGGCGGCGACCCGCTCGCCGGCCCGGCGCGGAGGGTCGCCCTCGAAGCCGCAGGTACGCAGGATCTCGGCCAGCACGTCGGGAATCGAGCGCTCCCGGCCGCCCGCCGTGCGCAGCCGTACGAAGAGCTGCCCGTCGCGGAAGCGCTCGCGCAGCAGGTGGGCGGAGTGCACGGCCAGCGCGGTCTTGCCCGCTCCGGCCGGGCCGGAGATCACCACCGGCGGGCTGTGCCGGCGGGTACGGAAGACGTCGAGGATGTCCTGGACACTCTCGCGGCGGCCGGTGAAGTCGGCCAGGTCGCGGGGGAGCTGGCTGAGGTGGGCGATCACCTCCTGGCCGTGGCCCGCGGTGGGGTGCGGCCTGATCACGGTCGCGCCGCCGAGGTGTGGCGGGCCCCCGGCCGACGGGCCGTCCAGGGACGGGTCACCCGCGAGGATCGCCCGGTAGAGCCGTTCGAGGACCGGGCTGGGCTGGAGGCCGAGTTCCCGGGCCAGCGTCTGACGCATGTCCTCGTACTGCGCCAGGGCCTCCGACTGCCGCCCGCAGCGGAACAGCGCGATCATCTGCGTGCTGCGCAGCCGCTCCCTGAGCGGGTGGCGCCGGACGTTCTCCTCCAGGGAGCCGATGATGTGGGTGTGGTGTCCGAGGCTGAGCTCCGCCTCGGCCCAGTCCTCGTAGACCGACATGCGCTCGCTGCGCAGCCGGGAGAGCTCGTCGCTGATCAGCGGTACGTGCGCCATGTCGGGCAGGGGGTCGCCCCGCCAGAGTCGCAGAGCCTCATGGAGCGGGCCCACCGCCTTGGTGATCTCGCGGTCGCGCAGGTGCTGGCGGCCCCTGCGGGCCAGGGTCTCATAGAGGAGGACGTCGAGCTGCTGGGGACCGAGCCGTAGCTGGTAGCCGGGAGGACGGTAGGCCAGCCGGTCGCGGTCGGCCTCCCCGAGCACGTTCTTGCGCAGCGCGGACACGTAGACCTGGACGTTCTTCAGCGCGGTCCTGGGGGGCTCCTCGCTCCACGCCGCGGTGCTGAGCTGGTCCACCGGGACGATCCTGTTGGCGTGGCAGAGCAGCAGGGACAGGAGCACGCGCTGCTTGAAGGGCCCGAGCGGGACCAGGCCGCCGTCGCGGCGGGCCTCAAGAGGGCCGAGCACGGCGAAGGTGGTCTCTCCCGCCTCCGCCTTCTCGCGCACTACGGTTGCACCCACGGGGGATTCTCCATTGGCTGTCCAGGCGGCTACGGAAATCTGACCGGGTTATGCGGAGGCGGGCTCACAGAATTGTCATGATATATGCGCTTATCTATTAGTAAACCGGTGATTTCTGCCTGAAGTAGTCAGCTCTGATTGTCAACCAGGAGCTCGTGAAGTGAACCGAGCAGCCGCAGCCCGGCCCGCCGTCTTTCCTCGGTCCCGCCCGCGAGCGCGGAGACGATGGACACCAGGTCGCCGAACTCCGACCCGGTGCCTTCCAGCACCCGCAGGGCGTGGCGGTTGCGCTGCACGATCCGCAGCGCCGCCGACGCCTGCGCGGCGAAGAGCGTCAGCAGGGCCAGCTCGTCGATGGCCGCCCGCGCCTGCGGGTGAGGGTCGAGCACCTCCAGCACGCCCAGCGCCTCGTCGTCGTGGACGAGCGGCACCGCCATGAGCCCGCCCGGCACGTACGCGGTCGACTCGGCGATGTCGCGGGCGAACACCGTGCTCGTCGACAGGTCGTCGACGATCAGCGCGTCCCCGGCGCTCAGCACCCACCCCGCGATACCCCGCGTGGCGGGAAAGCGCCGTCCGACGAGCACCTTCTCGCCCTCGCCGGAGACCGCCTCGAAGACGAGGTCCCCATGCTCCTCGTTCACCAGGAAGATCGAGCTCGCCTTGGCCCCGAAGATCACGCGTGCGGTGTCGACGATCGACTGGAGCAGGAGGCGGTGTTCCGCCTCCGAGCCGGCGACCGCCGCCGAGACGGCCGCGATCATCTCACCGTTCACCATCATCGAGCTTCCTCACATTCTGCGCGGTCAGGTACAGGACGGTCTTCACCTGGAAGGGCGTCAGCCCGGGGTGCTTGCTCAGGATCAGCGCGCAGTGGGCCGCGACATGAGGGGTCGCGAAGCTGTTCCCGGTGCACCGGGTGCGTCCGCCGCCGGGCCAGGCCACCTCCACGTCGGATCCGTGGGCGAAGAACTCCACGGGCGGGCGAGGGTTGTACAGGATCAGCCCGGGATCGGCCCCGGCGTGGCTTCCCACGGAGATCACCGAGGAGAACCGCCAGGGGAAGCTCTCCACCGGCAGGTTGTGCGCGGACGCCACGAGCACCGTACGGCGGAAGTAGGCGAGGTCACCGAGCTCGCGCAGCGGTTCGGCCAGGTGCCTCCTGTTGGTCGACAGGCTCAGGCTCACCACGTCGAAGCCCTGCTCGATGGCCCAGCGGAGCCCGGTGACGAAGGCGTCACCGGTTCCCGAGAAGCCCGCTCCCAGCACCTGGACGCTGTGCAGCTCGCACTCGGGCGCGATCGAGCGGATGATCCCGGCGCACGCCGTTCCGTGCCCGCAGGTGTCGGCGGCGTCGCTCTCCCGCACGACGGCCTTACCGCCCGGGCCCGTCACCACGGCGTGGGTCGCCTGCACCGGGGCGAGCAGCGGGTGGTCGCGGTCGACCCCGCTGTCCACCACGCAGACCCGTACCCCGCGCCCGGTGGCGCCCTGCCACGCCCACTCCGGGGTGACGGCCGCGTTGCCCGCGGCGGACACGGTGATGTCGGCGAGGTCGTCCTCGGCGCCGAGTCGCCAGGTGAGCTCGGGGTGGGCGGTCATCGCCGGCCCGCCAGCGCCAGCGCCCATCCCCTGCCGACCAGGTGCCCCTTGGCCGCGAACTCGGCCATCGCGCCGCGCGCCGCTGCCTCGCTCTCCCGGTGGGCGCCCAGGGCGGCGAGGCCGCGGGCGTTGCCGAGCAGCACCGTGGCGCGGCAGACGGGGGAGTCGGTGCCGCCGGCTTCGTGCACGGCCAGGTCCATGAGCTCCCGGCAGGGCTCCGCGGCGCCCCGGGCGGCGAGCACCTCGGCCCGGATCGCGTGCAGTTCGGCCGTGTTCATCGGGGCGTCCCGGGGCGAGCCCTCCAGGGCCGCGCCCGCCCACAGCTCGGCCCCGGCCAGGTCTCCCCGGCGCAGCAGCGTGCCGGCCAGGTCACGCGAGGCGGTGACCAGGAGCTGGGTGTCGCCGAGCGCCCTGGCCCTGGCGCATGCCTGGCGGAGCAGGTCCTCGGCGAGGTCCCAGCGCCCGGCCAGCGATTCGACGGCCGCGGAGAAGATCGGCATGAAGGCGTCGGCGTAGGCGTGCCGCAGGTCGGCGAGGGAACGCCCGGCCGTCGCGAGGGTGGTCCTGGCCTCGTCGAAGCCTCCCCGCGTGGCCAGCAGGACGGCCAGGGGACAGCCGACGACGGCGCGTACGATCCCCCGGTCCCTGCCGTGCGCGGCCAGCAGGTCACGGCATCTGGAGATGGCGACGGGCGCCGGTTCCGGGCCCAGCCAGAGGGAGGCCGCCAGGTTGCCCAGGATGGTGGCGCGCTCCAGTTCGGCGCCGGACCGCGTGGCGTACTCCAGGGCACGCTGCAACATCTGTCTGGTCTCGGCGAACCTGCCGCGCCCCTGCGCCTCCTGGGCGACCACGGTCCAGGCCCTGGCCAGCCCGAGGTCGTCGGCGGCGGCCTCGAAGACCGGTATGGCACGGCGCGCGACCTCGGAGGAGCCTGCCGGGTCGAAGTGGCTCAGATAGAGCGAGGCGTGGGCGGCCACCACCGCGTCCGCGTCACCGGTCGCGCGCTCCAGCACCTCGGTGAGCAGCAGCCGCCCCCGCTCGACGTCACCCAGGGTGATCCGGGCCTCCGCGACGCGCCCGCTGATCCGCGGCCAGCCGGGGTGGGCCGGCCCCAGCAGCGCGGCCCCCCTGCTGAGCAGGTTCTCCGCCCTGGACAGGTCGCTTCTGCGCAGCGCGAGGGTGCCGGCCTCCGACAGCCGGGCCGCCGCCCCGTCGCGCAGCCGCGCGGTGTGCTCGCCGGGAGGGCCGAGGTCGGCGCGGTGCCGGTACGCCTGCTCCAGGTGCGTGCCGACCGCCTCGTCCCCGCCGTCTCCGGCGGCCAGCCAGCCGGCGAACCGCTCGTGCAGCTCGGCCCGCCGCCGTTTGGCCATGCCGCCGTAGACGACCTCCTGGATGAGGCCGCTGGTGAACCGGAACGTCGCCTCCGTACGATGCTCGACGAAGGACTTGCGCCGGAGCTCCTCCAGCGGAGCGCCGGGCTCGCCGGTTCCCGAGACGGCCCGCAGCTCCCCGGCGGTGAACTCCCTGCCGACCACCGCGGCGCACTCCAGCACCTCCCTGGCCGCGGGACCGAGCCTGTCGACGCGGGCCGCGATGAGAGCGTGCACGGTCAGCGGCAGGCCGTGCGGCTCCCCGCCGTCGCCGAGCATGGCCACCAGTTGCTCCAGATACAGGGGGTTGCCCTCGGAGCGGCCGGCGATCCGGTCGAGCAGGGCGTCGTCGTGCGGCGTCACCTCGGCCAGCCCGGAGGCCAGGAGCCGGGAGTCGGCCGGGCCGAGCCGGGGCAGCGCCAGCCGGGAGGCGACCTGCCAGCCGGGCATGCGGTCGAACAGGTCGGAGCGCGTCACGCAGAGCACCATCACCGCCGCCTCACTCAGCTCCTCGGCCAGATGGCCGAGGGTGTCGAAGACCGGGCCGCCCGCCCACTGCACGTCGTCCAGCACGATCAGCACGTACGTGGAGCGTCCGAGTCCCTCCAGGACGCTGCGCAGCGCCCAGGAGGTCTCCTGGTGCGAGGGGTTGGGCGTGCCGTCCTTCAGCAGGCCGTCGCGGAGCACGGCGAGGGCCCGCGGGTCGGGCGTGCCCACGGTCACCAGCTCGCGCACCGCGTCCGCCACCCCGAGCAGCGTGCCGCCCGCGCCGTACGGGCGGCAGCGGCCGGAACCGACGAGGACGCCCCGCTGCCCCGCGCGCTCCGCCCACAGCCGTGCCAGCCGGGTCTTGCCCACCCCCGCCTCGCCGTGCAGGGTCACGATGCGGCAGTGGCGGTGCCTGATGATCCCGTCCAGGGCCCGGTCCAGCTCGCGCAGCGGTTCCTGCCTGTCGACGAACGGGATGTCGAACCGCCGGATCACGGCCGGGTCGTCGGAGCGCATCGAGACCAGCCGCCACGCGGTGACCGGATGCCGCTTGCCGCGCAGCATCAGGGGGCCGGCCGCGGTGCCCACGGCGGAGGGGCCGACCAGGCGCCAGGTCTCGGGCCCGAGCAGGATCTCTCCGGGCCGGGCGAGCTGCTGGAGACGGGCGGCGGCGTTCACCGTCTCGCCCGCGACGAGGGCCTGATCACCGCGGGCGAGGCCGGAGGTGACGACCTCGCCGGTGTTGACGCCGATCCGGACCCTGAGCCGGATCCCGAGATCGTGGTCGAGGTCGTCGTTGAGCCGTTCGAGCGCCGCCCGCATGTCCAGCGCGGCCCGGGCGGCGCGCAGCGCGTCATCCTCGTGCAGCTCCGGTACGCCGAAGACGGCCATGACGGCGTCGCCGATGAACTTCTCCACCGTGCCGCCGTGCCAGGCGAGCTGGTCGCGCATGAGCGCGAAGTAGCGGATCAGGACCGCGCGCAGGGACTCGGGGTCGAGGCGCTCGCTCAGCGCGGTGGACTCGGCCAGGTCGCAGAAGACCACTGTGACGATCTTGCGTACCTCCACCGGCGCCGGCGCGGCGAGGTGCGTGCCGCACGACGGGCAGAACCGGGGGTGCCCCGGCGTCTCGGCCAGGCAGGACGGGCATCGCATGATCATCCCCGATCAGAACAGGAGTCCGCCGACGATGTGGGCCTCGACCTCGGGAGAGCCCTCTCGCAGCTGCCCGTGGATGGAGACCAGGAGCGCGACCTCGGCCTCGCTCAGCGACCGGACGACCTCGCGCTGCTCGGGGCCGGCGAGGGTGAGGTCGATTCCCGCCCGAGCCAGCTCGTCGAGGGGGTCAAAGGTCATGTTTCCTCCAGGGGTGGCCGAGTGAGACGAGGTCGCCGTAGGGCGGGCAGCCGTACCTCCCGGCGAAGCCCACCCCGCCGCCGGCCAGCTGCATGTCCCGGACCTGCCGCTCCAGGAAGGCGGCGGCGGGCGTGGGCGGGGGAGGGGGGGTCTCCAGCTTTCGGCAGGTCTCGCAGTACCCCCGGCCCGGCGGGGCGCCGGCCAGCCGGAGCGGGCCGTACGTTCTCAGGGCGCGCAGCGTGCCGGAGGTCAGGCAGCGCTCCCTGACCGTGCTCCAGTCGTCGGCACCCGCGTGCCCCAGGCGCAGGTGGCCGGGGACGGGACGGTGGTCGACGACGTCCTGGTTGCAGCACGCGGTGATCGTCCCGTCGAACCCGACGGTTGGCCAGGCGGCCATCGCGCACGGCAGCGCGGGCGCGGCCCCGGAGCCCGCCACGGTTCCGGCGCTCCCGGCGGCCGGTGCGGTCCCGGTCTCCGCGCCGGGCGCGGCGCTCTCGCCCGCCGCGCTGCCCCCGCCCGGTACGGGGAGGGGCACGGGCGCGCCGGCACGGGCCCGGCCGACCGGCCGCACGCGCCCCACCAGCATCGGGATCCGGTCGTGGAACTCCCGCCGGATCTCCGCGGTGACGTCGCGCAGGTAGGGGTCGTCAGGCCCGCTCCCGGTGAGATGGAAGCTGAGGTCCTTGCCCCGCGCCAGCAGCGCCCGCATGACCGCGAAGACGTTCCTCCTGGGCACCTCCTCCTCGTGGAAGGCGTCCAGGCTGGCGGAGAAGTGGTCGGCCGCCTCGATCGCCCCGGCGATCGCGGCGGGAATCCGGGGCGCGAAGAACATGCCCGACAGGATCATCGTGCGGGCGCCGCTGCGGGCGGCGGTCTCGGCCAGGGAACGGGCCAGGCGGGGCCGGAGCAGCGGCTCGCCCCCGGTGAGCATGACCAGCTCCGGCCGGTTCGCCGGGGTGAACGTCCCGGCGAACCGCTGGAAGATCTCCCCGGGGTGCTCCTCGGAGCCGGGCAGCGAGCCGGTCGAGCAGTGGCCGCAGCGCAGCGGGCACCGCCGGGTGATCGCCATGAGCACCGCGGCGGCGGGTACCGGGCGCAGCGCCAGGATGTCCATCAGGTGCACGGGAGCACCTCCGGAGGTTCCCCGGCCAGCTCGCGCAGGAGCGCGGCCGCGGCGCGCACGGTGTGCAGGGCGCTGGTGCCGACGGCGGCCTGCTGCTCGCGCGTCGGCCGCAGGCCGTCGAGCATCCGGTCCAGGCCGTCGCGGTGCCCCGGATCCAGCGCGGCGTGCCGCCACAGGGTGCGGAAGGCCGCCCGGGGGTACCCGGTGCCCCGTTCGAGGTGTTCGAGCAGGGCGGGGGAGGGCGCCTCGCCCTCCAGCACCGCGACGTACCCGAGCAGCGCGACGGGGTGGTGGTGCAGCACCCAGTAGTACTGGGCTCCGACGAGTTCGGCCACCGACGGGGGCGGCGTACGGCGCAGCAGCTCCTCCGCCGAGGGCTCGATCGAGACCAGGTCCTCGCGCAGCCAGTCGTCGTGACAGGCCTCCTCGGCCGCGTGCCGGTCCAGGTACTCGCCCAGTTCCTCCTCGCCCAGCTCCGCCGCCCTGGCCGACGCGGCCCGCAGCAGCGGTACCGAGGCTCTGATGACCATGTGCATCGCGCACAGGTAGTCGCGGTAGCGCCGTCGAGGACCGGGTGCGCGCCACAGCGTGCTCTCCGCGCTCCTGAGCGCGCGGCCGGCCAGGTCGATCTTCGCCCGCAGGATGGCGCTGGGGGGTGGCATCGGGCTCCCGTCGTCTGAACGAAGTGTCGGCTCCGCCGGTTGGATAACGGTTGAAAGCCGGTATGGAAGTACCTGGTGCCGCGCCCTGCCAGGGGCGCTGCCATGCCTCAAACCGGATTCCAACCACGATCAAGGCGCGCTTTAACCGGGTGCTCGCACACTGGGCGCCACGTGCCGAAGAGGGAGCCGGACATGGCGGACGTCGCGGTCGAGACCAGCGAACTGCGCAAGACCTACGTGAGCTCGTCCGGGGTGACCGAGGCGGTGGCCGGGCTCACCCTGCGAGTGGGCGCGGGGGAGATGTTCGGCCTCCTCGGGCCCAACGGGGCGGGAAAGACGACGACGATCGGCATGCTCACCACCAGGATCGTCCCCACCGGCGGTGTGGCCAGGGTGGGGGGCGCGGACGTGGTGCGCGAGCCCATCGCGGTCAAACGCCACATCGGTGTCGTGGCCCAGTACAACAACCTCGACCGGCAGCTCACCGCGTGCGAGAACCTGGAGTTCCGCGGCCGGTACGCCGGGCTGCCCGCGAAGGAGGCCAGGCGGCGGGCGATCGAGCTGCTGGAGCGGTTCGGCCTGGGTTCCCGCGCCACGGCCAGGATCACCGAGATGTCCGGCGGCCAGGCGCAGCGCGTCATGATCGCACGGGCGCTGATGCACCGGCCGGACATCCTCTTCCTCGACGAGCCCACCTCGGGACTGGACCCGCAGACCAGGGTGAACCTCTGGGACATCCTGCGGGAGATCCGCGCCGGGGGCCAGACGATCGTGCTGTCCACCCACTACATGGAGGAGGCCGAGGAGCTCTGCGACAGGATCGCGATCATCGACCGCGGAGCCGTCCTGGCCTGCGGGGAGCTCGCCGAGCTCAAGACGGCGACCGGCCTGCGGACCGTGCTGACCCTCACCTACGACGGGGACCCGGAGAAGATCGTCGAGCAGGCCCGGCGGCTGGCCGGAGTCGCGGACGCCGAGGTCTCGGAGAACCGGCTGCGCGTCTTCACCCTGGCGCCGGAGGGCATCCTCGCCGCCCTGGTGAGCGCGGGCCAGGACGCCGGGCTGGCGCTGGCCGACGTCCGGGTCGTCCGGCCCAGCCTCGAAACGGTGTTCCTCGCCCTGACCGGGCGGGAGTACCGGGATTGACCTCCGCCCCGCGGCGTCGCGCCGCGCCCCCCTCTCCCGGGGCCAGAGCCCGGGATCTCCCCGCTCAAGGAGATGCGATGACGGCATCGACCATCGCGCCGCCGGCCGCGTCACACGGCTACGCGCGCACCTTCGGCGCGCTGCTCGCCAGGGACCTGCGGGTGCTGCGGCGGGACCTGCCCTCCTTCATGGCCCGCACCGTGGTCCAGCCCGTCCTGTTCATATTCGTGTTCGCCGTGGTCCTGCCGCGGATCGGGTACGGGGCGGGGCAGGGACTCTCCGAGGCCGGGCGCGCGGAGACGTTCGCCACGATCCTGGTCCCCGGCCTGGTCGCCTCGGGCATCGTGCTGCAGGGCATCTTCGCCGTGACGACCCCGCTGGTCATGGAGCTGTCCTACACCAAGGAGATCGACGACAGGGCGCTGGCCCCGATCCCGGTCTGGGCCGTCGGGGTCGAGAAGATCGTCGCGGGGGCGATCCAGGG
This sequence comes from Streptosporangium amethystogenes subsp. fukuiense, assembly GCF_042665875.1. Lineage (NCBI taxonomy): Bacteria > Bacillati > Actinomycetota > Actinomycetes > Streptosporangiales > Streptosporangiaceae > Streptosporangium > Streptosporangium amethystogenes. The sequence continues at coordinate 1,542,426 of NZ_JBHTEE010000001.1, forward strand.
GGTGATCGCGGCGGTGGTCGTCTTCCTCGCCGTGCTGTTCGTGCACGGTCCCGGCGAGGCCCCGAACATCGACTTCGGCCGCTGGCCGCTGCTGATCGCGGTGCTGGTGCTGTCGTCCCTGCTGACCGCCTGCCTGGGCCTGCTCATCGGCACGCTGCTCCCGCCCCAGCAGCTCAGCGCGCTGTTCGCGATCTTCATAGTTCCGCTCATGATGCTCGGCTGCGTGTACTACCCCTGGTCCGCGCTGGAGGCACTGCCCTGGCTGCAGACCGCGGTCCTGGTCAATCCGCTGGTCTACGTGAGCGAGGCGCTGCGCGGCGCGTTGAGCCCGGCCGTCCCGCACATGCCGGAGGTGGTCGCGCTGGGCGTGCTCGCCGCCGGGACGCTCGTCACGGGCGCGCTGTCGCTGCGGTCGTTCGCGCGGCGTCTGGTGGGTTAGCGGTGGACGGCGGTCTGCCCCGGCGATGGTCCGGCGACCCCGTCGGCCGCGACGTCGAACTCGCCGGCCTGCGGGACCTGCTCGGCTCGGCGCGGCTAGTCACGCTCACCGGCGCGCCGGGGGTCGGCAAGACCCGGCTGGCGCACGCGTACGCCCATACCTGGGCCGGCGCCCATCCCGGCGGGATCTGGTTCCGCGATCTGACCGCCGGTTCCGGCGACCTCACCGGCCTCGACGCCCTTGCCGTGGTCCCCGGCGAGGGGCCCGCGCTGCTCGTGCTCGACACCTGCGAGCACGTCGCCGACCGGTGCGCCGTGACCGTTCCGGAGTTGCTCGGCACCCACCCCGGACTCCGGGTGCTGGCCACCAGCAGGGAGCCGCTGAGCGTTCCAGGCGAGGTGACCTACCGCCTCGCCCCGCTTGACGTGGTGAGGTCCGCGCGCCTGTTCGCCGAACGCGCCGCGGCGCAGGGGCGGCCGGCCAGCCCGGAGACCGCGGAGGCGGTGCAGGAGATCTGCCGCCGCCTCGACGGCCTGCCGCTGGCCGTGGAGCTCGCCGCGGCGCGCTCGATCATGCTGTCGCCGGCGCAGATCGCCGAGCGGCTCGACGACCCGCTCCGGCTGCTGGCCGGGGGGAGCCGCACCGCCCACCCCAGGCACAGGTCGCTGGAGGCGGCGATCGGCTGGAGCCACGAGATGCTCCCCGGGCGGGAGCGGCTGCTGCTGCGCAGGCTCGCGGTGTTCGAGGACGGCTTCGTCATCGACGACGTGGAGGGGGTCTGCGCGGGCGCGGGCATCAGACCCGACGCCGTCGTCGACCTCCTGGCCAGGCTCGTGTCCAGGTCCCTCGTCGAGTGCGACACCACGGGTACCGTGACCCGCTACCGGCTGCTGCGGGTCGTGCGCGCCTACGCGGGGCAGGAACTGCGCGCCGGCGGCGAAGCCGAGACCGTGCGGGCGCGCCACGCCGAGTACTACGCGGCGCTGGCCGAGCGGGCGGCGGAGGCGCTCACCACGGGCGCCGCCACGCCGCACCTGGAACGCGTCGAAGCCGCCTACGCCAACATGCGGGCGGTGCTGCGCTGGTGTGTCTCCGGCGGGCCCGCGACGGTCGGGGCCAGGCTGGCGAGCGCGCTGGAGACGTACTGGATCGTGCGGGGCCGCCCGCGAGAGGGGCGCGGCTGGCTCGCCTCGCTGGTCTCCGCCGGGGGGCTGGGCCACGGTGAGGTGCCGGCCGCCGCGGCGCTGAGCACCGCGGTGCTCTCCTGCGCCCTCGGTGAGTACGCCGACGCCGCGGACGCCTGCCGCCGGGCCCTGGCCATGTTCCGCGAGCTGGGAGACGAGGCCGGGCAGACCCGGGCCCTCGCGGTACTGGCGGGCCTGCGGACGATGAGCGAGCCCGCCTCGGCCAGCCGAACCCTCACCGAACTCGCCGCCCGGGGCCGGGCGCCTGCGGGCCACGCGTGGAACTGCGCGCCGCTCGTCCTGCTCGGACACGCCCGCGTCGCCGCGGGAGACCTCGCCGGGGCACGCGCGGCACTGGAGCGGTGCGTCGACATCGGCCGCAGGCACGGCTCGGAACTGAGCCTGGAGATGGGCCTGCTCGCCATCGCGCAGGTGGCCGTCTACCAGGGCGCGTACGCGGAGGCGGAGAACGCGCTCGGACAGAGCCTGGCCGCCGCCGAGCGGATGGGCGATGTCTGGGGAAGGGCCGCGGTGCTCAGGGGGCTGGGGGAGGTGGCCTCCTGCCGGGGGCGGTACGGCCAGGCGGGTGAGCGGCTCGCCGAGGCGGTCGAGATCGCGCGCTCCGCGGGCTCCCCGCCGCTGCTCGGCGACTGCCTCGACACGCTCGGCAGGATGCTGCTCGACATCGGCGAGTACGAGGCGGCCAGGGAGGTGTTCTCGGAGGTCGCCGAGGTGGGCGAGCGCACCGCCGCGCGGCTGGCGGCGATGGGGCTGGCCGGTCTCGGCGCGGCGATCCTGGGTTCGGGCGGTGCCCCCGCGGCCTCCGCGGCCCTCACCTTCGCCGAGGAGGCCATGGCGCGCGCACGCGAGACCGACGACCGGCCGCTCAGCTGGCGGTGCCTGTTCACCCTCGGCCGCGTCACCCGGTGCGCCGACCCGGCGCGCGCCGCCTCCGCGCACCACTCGGCGCTGCGGGCCGGTGCCGCCATGGGCCTGCGCGCCCAGACGGCCGACTCGCTGGAGGCCATGGCCGGGCTCGCGGCAGGACACCACCGCCACGAGCACGCCGCCAGGCTCTTCGGCGCGGCCCAGTCGCTGCGCGACCGGCTGGGGCTGTCGCGTCCCCCGGCGGCGGCGCCGCAGCACGAGGCGGACCTGGCCGGGGTGCGCGCCGCGCTGGGCGCCGACGCCTTCGCCGCCACGTGGGCCGAGGGCGCCGGGCTGGACGTCGGCCAGGCCGTCGTCTACGCGGGCAGGGGCCGGGGGCCGCGCGGACAGGGGGTCGGCTGGGCCGCGCTGACCAGGGCCGAACGCCAGGTGGCCCTGCTGGCGTCCGGCGGGCTGACCAACCGCGAGATCGGCGCGAAGCTCTTCGTGTCGCCCCGCACGGTCCAGGCCCAGCTGTCCAGCGTGTTCGCCAAGCTCGGCCTGTCCTCGCGCAGGGATCTGGCCCGCGAGTACGACTCGCGGGCCAGATCCCTGCGCGAGCAGGACTCACCCCTCCTCGCGCAGCGCGACGACCCCGGTGGCGCAGAGGATCCTGAAGGCCGCGTCGCATACCTCACGGGTCGGCTCGGTGGCTGAGCCGGCCCGCGTCTTGTCCCGCCACTCACCGACCGTGATCCCCACCGCGGCCGCCTCGTAGGCGGCCAGCAGCGGGCCGGTCAGCGGGTAGCCCACCGCGCCGCCCCGGGGGAACAGGTAGCCCTGGCGTTCGCGGGCGAGCGCGTCGAAGGTCAGGGTGAAGTCGCGCAGCAGCAGGTGAACGGGGTGGTCGGCCCAGTGCACGGCGTCCGGCGCGACGCCCGCGACGAGCGCGCCGTCGGCGAGCCCCGGTGGATCCTGCGCGGTCGTCGCCCGCTGGGCCTGGACCGCCGCGTCCCAGGCGAGCCCGTCGAGCAGCAGGCGGCGCGCCCCGGAGGGCAGCTCCGCCTCCTCGATGAGGGGCGCGGGGTCGGCGCCGGAGCCCAGGTCCAGGCGCTCGGCCCAGTCCGCGACGTCGCAGTCCGCGATCGCGATCATGCAGCGCAGCAGGGTGGGCGCGATGTCCTGCAGCGCCTCGATCCGCCCGGCGAAGACCATCGCCCGCCGGTAGTCCTCGGTGCCGAAGCCGCGCGAGCTGACGACGAGCGGGGGCTGGAAGTCGAAGAACTCGATGCCGTACTGCTCGGCGTACTCGAAGAAGTCGGTCCCGGGGAAGGCCATCAGCGGTGCGAAGTGCACCTTCTCCACCCCGCTCGCGTAGGCGAAGCGCACGCTGTCGCGGACCTTGTCCGCGTTGTCCCCCGGCATGCCGATGATGATGTCCGCGGCCAGGGCGTGGTTGTGGTGGCGGCGGATGAGGGAGGCGGCCTGGGCGAACCGCTGCCGGTCGAACCTGCGGGCCGCCAGTTGCAGGGTGTCGGCGTCGGACGACTGGATGCCCAGGGTGATCACGCGGCACCCGGCGCGGTTCATCGCCCGTACGTAGTCGAGGTCGACGTGTTTGACATCCGGGTAGACGTCCACCACCGTCCCCCGGTTGTGCTCGGCGACGATCTCGAAGATCCCCATGGCCCGGTGCCGCGAGATGCCCAGGTGGGCGTCGCACATCCGCAGGTAGGGGATGCCTCCGGCCAGCAGGTAGGTCAGCTCGCGCTCGATCCGCTCCATCGGGAACGCGCGGAGTTTCGGCGCGCTGTAGAGGCAGAACCTGCACTTCTGCCGGCACCCCCGGCCCGTCTCGTAGGCCAGGACCGCGCCGGGCCTGCGCCGCAGGATCGGCTCCAGGGGGAGCCTGTCGGCGGTGAAGACCAGCGGCAGCGCGCCCAGGTCGACGTCGGGCGGGTCGTCGTTGTGCACGGGCTCGCCGTCGACGCGCCGGGTGAGGCCCGCCACCGCGCCCAGGTCGCCACCCCGCGCCAGGTGTTCCAGCAGGTCAGGGTACGCATCCTCGGCCTCGCCGCGCAGCACCAGGTCCAGCCACGGGTACTCGCGCAGCAGGTGGGCGGCCATCCGCCGGGAGTTGGCCTGGGCGCCGCCCCACACGACGCGGCAGTCCGGCAGGTGCCGCTTGACGATGCGTCCCATCCGGGTGAACTCATCGTGGTTCCATACGAACGCGGAGAAGGAGATCACGTCCGGCCGGTAGTCGAACAGCCGCGCCATGAAGGCGTTGTAGTGCCCCAGGTAGTCCTCGGCCAGGTTGCCCACGTCCTCGTGGAACCAGACCCGGTGCTCGACCCGCGACGGGGGGAGGCGGTCGGCCACGGCCGCCCGGATCAGCTCCACCCCCAGCGAGAACCCGTCGTCGTTGGAGTAGACGAGTACGGCCTTCAGGGTCATGACGATCTCCCCGCTGTCGCTTTCGGCGTCACTCTCGGCCGCGCGGAGCGCAGTGCCTCGGCGAGCCCGTCGAAGGCGGCCGTCGCCCGCGCGTGCGCCTCCCGGTAGGCGACGGCCTCGATCGGCTCCTCGTCCAGCGCGCGTTCCACGATCTCGATGAGGTTCTCGCCGGTGTGCGCGTTCCAGTAGCGGTGCGCCATGCCCAGCTCGCCGGTGAGCTCGTGCAGTTTGCTCGTGCCGTTGCGGCGGCTCCAGAACGGGTCGACCGCCACGAACGGGGTGGCGCCGCGCAGCGCGAGGATCGCGCTGTGGTAGCGGGAGACGAGGACGAGGTCGCAGTGGGAAAGGGCCTCGGTGAGCTCCCCGGCCCCGGTGGAGGTTCTCCGAAGGGGGATCTCCCGGATGCGGGCGCCCGGCACCGAGCGGGCGAACCGGGTGCCGACCTCCTCGTCCCCGTAGATGTTGGGCACCGTGATGAACTCGATGTCGGCGAAGCCCGCCAGCTCGATCAGCGTCAGGCCCAGCTCCGTCACGAACCCCAGCGCGGCGGCCCGCTCCCCGGGACTCGTCGCCTCGGCCATGACCTGCTCGGGTGGCACGCACAGCGCGAGGTCCGCCGCGCCGTGCCCGGCGAGGTTGCGGCCGACGAGGTGGGTGATCAGTTGCGAGGTCACTCCCGGGGCGCCGACGGCGACGCCGATCAGCGGCCGGCGCCGTCCCGGGCGCGGTGGCCGGGACAGCGGCTCCAGTGCGAAGGCGGGATCGGGGACGAGGGTCGTGTCCGGCACGCCGGTCGCCTCGCCCATCCGCAGGGCGGCCGCCGCGCCGCGCACGGTCAGGTGGTCGATCCGCTCCCGGACCGCCCTCAGGTAGCCGCGCCAGTCGTCGCGCGCCGCCGCCGGGGTGTCGTCCTGCAGGCCCACGCCGTGCCAGGCGACCCACACGCCGGGGTCGAACGCCCGAGGGTCGCCTCCCAGGCAGAACACCTGCATGATCGGGTGCCGGAACGGCGGGCCGCTCCACAGGCCACCCGCCATCACGACGGCGTCGAACGATCCCGTGCCGGGCCAGTTCCCCACCCCGTCCACCCAGAGCGGCGCTGGCTCCGCCGCCGTGCTCCACGGGCAGAAGTGCCCGAATACGGCATCCGGCAGGCGGCGGGAGAGCTCGGTCTCCGTCACCGCCGCCAGCAGCCGGTCGCCGACGTTGGGCAGGCTGCTGCCCGCCCAGATCGCGATCCGCCGGGACATCCCGCTCACCCGCCGATGGGGTACGGCTGGCGCAGGCCGAACTCTTCCCAGCCGCGGCGCTCGGCGTACTCGTTGTAGACCCCGCCGCACTGCGTCCGCAGCGGGCAGCCGTCGCAGGGCGGCCCGTACGAGCGCATCTGCTCGTCCATGAACGCGTCGTAGTCGTCCAGGACGTTGCCCTGGTACATCATCCGGATCGAGCGCGTGCCGTCCTCGATGGCCAGTGCCTCGTGCGGGGTGACCACGCAGAGCGGGAAGCCCTCCAGGGTCAGCCGCGCCGGTGAGGCGAGCATCATCTCGATCACCGGCAGCAGGTGATCACGGGTCTCGGCGACCGTGGGCGCCTGCATGTCGAGGGCGAAGAAGCCGCTGCCCACCGGGTGCAGGTTGGAGATGTTGACGTGGTCGACCCCCAGCTCGACGCAGAGCCGGCAGATGTCCATCAGCCGGCCCATGTTGAGCCGGGTGATGACGGTGTTGGTCCGCACGGCGACGCCCGAGCGCTTGGCGTTGCGGATGCCCTCGATCGTCTCGTCGAACCCGCCGGGCGTCTGGGTCAGGCAGTCCTGGATCACCGAGGTGGAACCGTGCAGCGAGACCACGAACAGCTCGACCCCGGCCTCGGCGAGGCGCTGGGTGAACTCCGGGTCCTTCAGGCGGCGCGCGTTGGTCTGGATCTCCACCCGCGGGTACTCCAGCAGCCGGATCGTACGCAGCAGCTCGAACAGGCGCGGATGGATCGTCGGCTCCCCGCCGTGCAGGTTCACCGACGCGTACCCCTGCCCCGAGTTCTCGGCGAGGAAGCGGATCAGGTCGCCGTACTCCACGCTGTCGGACTTCGCCAGCGGCGACCCCACGACGCAGAAGCCGCACTTCTCGTTGCACAGGTCGGTCACGTGCATGCTCAGCTGTTTCATGTCCACCTCACACCAGGCCCAGGCGGCGCGCCGCCGAGGCGAAGACCTCGGGGGTGCCGGGATGATCGGTCAGCGTCTCCAGGTACGCGGCCCGCTCGCGTGCCAGGTCGTCCTGGACCCCTCGGTCGTACAGCACGCCGTGCAGCGCGGACAGCACGGCGGGCTCGTCGAGCAGCTCGGCGTGAGCGAAGGTCGATATATAGGGATTTTTCGCCACGATGGGATCGAGGAAGCTGTGGAACCCCAGCGGCCACATCCGGAACGGATACATGGGCAGGGTCCGCGACAGCCAGGAGCGGACGTCCTCCGACAGGCCGGACAGCTCCGCCTCGACCCGGTCGATGTCCGGTTTCTCCGGGACGTCGAACCGGTTGGTCAGCACCAGCCCGGGGATGTCGGACAGCACGGCCCTGGCCAGGGTGGTGGCGCCCAGGTTGAGCGTCAGCACCAGGTCGACCGAGCCCAGCAGCACGTTGAACCGGTGCGGCGAGCAGGCGGGAATGACATGGGCGCGGTCGGCCAGATCCGCCAGCACCGGCGGCACGCTGCCCACCAGCACGAAGCGGGCGCTGGGCGGCAGCTGCCGCAGGTAGTGCACGAGCAGTTCGGGAACCTGGTCGGCGATCCGGTCGCCGTTCTCGTCGGCGTACCTGTCCTGCTGCCATCCGGCCACCGCGAGCAGCACCATCCGGTCCTCCGGCGCCATCCCGAACGTCTCGCGCAGGTGGTGGCGGGTACGGCGGCTGACCCGCTCGTTGCCCTCCCAGAGCCGGAAGGGGTACGTTCCCGGCTCCTCGTCCAGATGACAGATCGGCACCGGGCGCAGGTGGGTGGGCATGTCCATGATCCGCCGGGTGACGCCCATCGACTTGCCCTGGAAGACGTCCACCGCGAACTCGGTGTTGGCCCACTCCCAGATGTCGATCGGCATGATCGGCAGGCCGTACCGTTCGATGAACCACGGGTCGATGCCGTAGCGCTTGGGGAACACGCCGCAGTAGGTGAAGTAGTCGGACAGCACGATCGCGTCCGGGCGGAAGTCGCGGACCGTCTCGTCCACCAGCAGCGTGGCGAAGGAGCCCATCGAGTTGTTCAGCACCAGGTACGGGAAACCGCTGCCACGCAGCAGCCTCTCCGACGTGGGCTCGACGATGAAGAAGCTCTCGATTCCGGCCACCCTGAGCTGGCGGGCCAGCGACATGCCGATCAGCGTCTCGCCGTATCCGGCGCTGCTCATCGCGAAGAAGAGAAGTCTCACGGACCCACCGCCAGAAGTGAGGGGCCCTCCATGGACCGGCGGACGGCGAGCGGTGTCCCGACGTCCTGGAACGTGCCGCCGGGGAACTCGACGGCGCGGACCCGCAGGCCGCTGCGGACCGCGAGGTCGAAGTAGTGGCCGAGCACCGGCTCGCCGTTCCGGGGGGCCTTCTCCCGGGTGTCCTGGATCAGCCCCTCGTGCAGGAGCCTCGTGAAGGCGCCCCCCCAGATCGCCGCGCCCCAGGTGTTCATGACCGGCGGGTCGGCGGGCTTGTCGAACACCCGGTGTACCCGGTCTCCGCGCAGGATGACCGGGCCGAGGCGGTGCGCGTCCGGCGTGGGGAAGACCGCGAGCGCGAGGTCGGCCCCCGTCTCCTCGTAGACGCGGCGCAGCCGGGTCAGCGCGTCGGGCGGGGTGAAGATCGTGTCGGGCATGACGAACACGACGTCGCGCCCCCGGGTCCATTCCCGGGCCAGGTCGAGTGCCCAGGCCAGGCCGCGCGCCTCCTCCTGGAGGAGGTAGGCGATGTCGACGCCGAGGTGGCGCCCGTCGCCGAGGTAGCCGACCACCTCCAGCTTCCACGGGGCCACCACCACGATCGCGCTGCCGACCCCCGCACCGGCCAGCGACTCCAGCGCGTACTCGGCGACGGGACGCAGCCGGGCGCCTCCCTCGGCCTGCTCGTACACGATGGGCAGCAGTTCCTTGGGGTAGCGCAGCGGGGCCATCCGGGTGCCCCGGCCGGCGGCGGGTACGAGTCCGACGAAGTCCGTGCTCGTCAAGTGCCACTCCTTACTGGTTGGGGAGCGACCGGTTGGGGAGCGCCGCTCAGCTGTGGGGGAGCGCCGGGCGCGGGCCGTGGTTCGGGAGGTCGCTCGCCGAACCGGACCAGCCGGATGGCGTCGATCAGCTCGCGCTGGAAGGGGTCGGCCGCGATCTCACGCAACCGGGCCCGCCCGTCGAGTGAGCGGAGCATCTTGTAACAGAGGTCGCAGCCGTTGGTGAAGGTCGCCCCCTTGAACAGCCCGCGCACCGCGGGGGAGGAGGCCACCATGCGTGCCACGCCCTGCGGCCCGTACACCCGCAGGAACTGGTACTCGTAGTTGCGGTCGGCGTCGGCGAGGATCTCCTGGAACGACTTCTCGTGCAGGTTGCCCATGAAGTAGGCCAGGTCGGAGAGCGTGACGTAGGCCCCGGCCTTGCCGATGTGGCAGGCGGACAGGTCGCCGTTCGGGTTGATCAGCGGGGTCTCCAGGTAGCACGAGGCCGAGAAGTGCTCGGGGTCGGGAGGCAGGCCCACCTGGTGCGCCGTCTTGATGAACGGGGTGGGGATCACCCGGTCCACATGCACCCGCACCCGATCCTCGAAGCGCCGGTACAGCCCGCGGATCCGCTCCTCCTCGTGGTCCTCGGCGATGGTGATGCAGAGGCTGATCTCGGGGATCTCCCTGGCGATCGCCCCCTCGATCACGTTGACCACGTGCTGGGTGGGGACGCGTTCCTGGTGGTAGACGTCGGTGCTCAGAAAGAGCCGGGTGAGGCCGGGCAACTGCCCGAGGATCTTGTCCACCGTCGCGGCCGAGCGCCCCCAGAAGCTGCTGGTGAACACCGAGATCCGCGGCCTGCCGGGGTGGCCGGCGGCGGCCCCGACCCCGGATCTGAGCATCCGGAATCGCTGGAAGGGCTCGCCGCCGGTGAAGATGATCTCCGGGATGCCGCTGTCGCACGCCTGTGCCACCCAGCGCCCGATCTCGTCCGCGGTCGGCTGGCGGTCCCGCGTGGAGCCGGTGAAGCCGCAGTGCCGGCAGCCCACCGTGCAGATCTCGGTGACGCTGACCAGTATCGAGTTGAAGTGCACGACACCCCCAGAGATGTTTAGTAGTAGCCGCCGCCGCCGGGCTCCTTGACGGGGACCGTGTGCGCCTGGACTGCGGGCTTGAGCAGGCCGGCGCCGGCCAGCTCCTTGATCTGGTCGATGTGGTCGGCGCCGAGGTTGTACTCGGTGGCGACCGACTCGGGGTCACTGAGCAGCTGCTCGGCGAACCCGGGGTCGGAGGCGGCGCGTTGCACGAGATCGCGAACGCGTGGAGACGAGTCGCTCATTGGTCCCTCCCATGGGACGGGGTTTCGTGGGCCGGTCGGGCTTCCCACGCGATCAAGGTATGAATCCGGCGGACTCCGAACCACCGCCTGGCAGGCGTATTCCGGGGCCGCCGGGAGGCGGAGGGCACGTCTCGGGCCGGCTGTCCGGCCGCGTGCGATGGCCTACGCGTCCGACGCGGTGGCCTAGATCCCCGCCGGTGTGGCGTAAACGGCGCGCGGCGCGGGCGGGGGCGGCCACCGCGGCGCGAGGCGGCGTAGCGTCGGGGGCATGCTCAGGTTCGCCGAGCTCGACGCCCTGCGGCGGCAACGCGGAAGGTCGGCCCTGCTCCTCATCACCGACCGGTGCCCGGTCGGCTGCGCGCACTGCTCGGTCGACTCCCGCCCGGACGGCCCGCGCGTCACCGACCACGCCCTCTTCGCGGAGATCGTCGAAGGGCTCTGCGCGGACGAGGCACTGCGGGTCGTCGGTGTCTCAGGCGGGGAGCCGTTCGTGGAGCGGCGCGCCCTCGCCCACGCGGCCCGGCGGATCCACGCCTCGGGCAAGGCACTCGTCCCCTACACCAGCGGCTACTGGGGCGCGGGCGGCGATCCCCCCGGATGGATCCGGTCCGTGCTGCGCCTGTCGGCCTGCGTCGTGCTGGGCGTCGACGCCCACCACCCGAGCCCGCGCGCCGCCGTGGCCGCCGCCGCCCGTGCCGTCGCCGCCGAGGGGGCGTGGCTGGTGGCGCAGGTACTGGACGATCCCGCCCAGATCGAGGCGGCCCGGGACCTCCTCTCCGGCGCGCTGGGGGAGGGCTGGCGCGATCTCGCCGAGATCCACCCGGTCCCGCCCCTGCCGTACGGCCGCGCCCGCGGCCTGTTCCCCGAGGTACGTCGCGTGCCCGGCGCGCGGCTGGGCCGGTGCGCGATCGCGCACACCCCGACGGTCCGCTACGACGGGCGGATCTCGGCCTGCTGCGACGAGAACGTCATCATGGGGGCAGGCCCGCCCGACCTGCACCGCGCCGCCCGCGACCGCGACGGCGTGCGCCGGGCCCTGGCCGATCTCGCCGCCGACCCGTTCCTCGCGGTCCTCGGCTCCCTGGGGACGGAGGCGCTGACCGCCCTGCCCCGCTACCGCGACCTCGCGGAGCGGGAGTTCTCCGGCATCTGCGGGATCTGCCGCCACATGCTGAGACGCGCCGCGGGCGAGCGCGACACCCTCCTGCACGCGCTGGCGCTCCTTTCGCCGCCCGGGGAGGCGGACCCCCCGGGGTGAGCCCGCCGCTCCCCGAGAGCGGGCTCCGAACGCCGTCGGCCGAACGCCGTCGGCCGAACGCCGTCGGCCGAACGCCGTCGGCCGAACGCCGTCAGTCGAACGCCGTCAGCTGAACAGGGCCCGGCGCAGCGCGACCACCCGCTCGGCGGAGGCACGGCGGCTGATCTCCGCCTGCGGGAGCATCCCGTCGAAGCCGTGGAAGGCACCCGGGTAGAGATGGAACTCGGTGGAGACACCCGCCCGGACCAGTCGCAGGACGTAGTCGACGCACTCGTCCCTGAAGACCTCCAGCTCACCGACGTCGACGTACGCCGGGGGCAGGCCCGACAGGTCGGCCGCCCTGGCCGGGGCCGCGTACGGGGAGACGTCGTCGCCGCCTGCCCGCTCACCCAGCAGGGCCTTCCAGCCCAGGAGGTTCGCCGCCCGGTTCCACACGATCGCCTCGGCGAACTCCAGGCTGGACGGGGTGGTGTTGCGGTCGTCCAGCATCGGGCAGATCAGCAGCTGGAACGCCAGGGCCGGGCCGCCCCGGTCGCGGGCGAGCAGTACGGTTCCCGCGGCCAGGCCACCTCCGGCGCTGATCCCGCCCACCGCGATGCGATCCGGGTCCACCCCCAGTTCGGCGGCGTTCTTGGCGGTCCACACCAGGCCCGCGTAGCAGTCCTCGACCGGCGCCGGGTCAGGGTGCTCGGGAGCCAGGCGGTAGTCGACCGAGACGATCACGCATCCCAGTTCGGCGACGTAGTCGTTGAGGCGCGCGTCCTCCATCTCGACGTCGCCGAGGATCATCCCGCCGCCGTGGATCCAGTACAGGCAGGGAACGGTTTCCCGCCGCCCGGCCGGACGGTAGATCCGTAGCCGGATGTCGGGATCGCCGTCCGGGCCCGGCACCGTCCGGTCCTCGATCGTGACCCGCTCGTCCGGCGCGAGCGGAGCCAACGCGGCGCGCGCCGCGCTCAGTTGGAGACGGAGGCCGGGCAGGTCCTCCAGCCGTACGGCACCGAGGTCCGCGACCGGCAGGGGGGTCGCCTCGAGGGCGGCGGCCAGTCCGGGATCAAGGTTCGGATGAAATGCCATATCACTCCCATGAGATCGGTCCCTTCCGTCGATCATGCGTGAACCCGCGCCCCCTTCACAACCGCGACATGGCCGAGACGAGGGCACCGCCGGCCCCACCCGGCCGGCCCGGATCCACGGGTGAGGAGGGAGAGGTGAATTCCGTACCGATCGCGGAATCCGTCACCAGAAACGAACCCGACAAAAATAATTGGCGCCGAGGCTGGTTTTGCCCTTCAATGAACAAAGGCAGGGGAACTCGCCCCCGGCCCAGGGAAAGGAGTGGCCGTGAACCACGGTGCGTCGCCGGTGTGGCAGGTGAGGCTCCCCGCGTCCGCCCTGTTCAAAAGCATTGGTCAGGCTCCAGGATGGTCAGGCGGATAAACCCCGAAAGGGAAACCGCCGGGCCGCCAGAGACTCCGTCGCAGGCGGCTTCTTCATTTCCTCTTTCGCAGCGATAACCGGACGGCCGGTTTCCGAGATGGACAACTCCACAGTGCAGCACGTTGAACGCGAATTCGTTCGGGCTCCCCTTCCGGAGGGCGCGAAAGGACTCACCTCCGGGAGATTCCCGGGGGACACGCCGCAGAGGCCGAACCGGTAAGGCAGCCGGCTTCCACCCGGCAGGACGGGGTTCGAGTCCCCGCTGCGGCTCCGCCCTGAAAGAAGAGGGCCATGGGACTGGGACTCGGCGAGGGGAGTGGCGACCCCCGCCCGGTCGGCAGGCCCGCAGCGCGTCCGGTACGGCCCACGCCAACCGGCCCGGACGCGTGACGGAACGTGGCTCAGCAGGAAGAGCATCCGGCCAGGGACCGGAAGGCCGCAGGTTCGAGTCCTGCCGTTCCGACGACACCGTGTCACCACGGCGGCGCAGCACGGCGGCGCGGCATCGAACACGGCACCACCGGCGCGCCGCACGGCGCGCCAGGCCGCTCTGGCCCAACGGCAGAGGCGCCGCGCTCAGGACGCGGATGTTCGGGGTTCGAATCCCCGGGGCGGCACGCGATACGACGCCGGAGACGGCAGGGACGGCTATCCGCCGCTCCGCCAGGGCAGCAGGACGGGTTCCGCGGGAAGGTCTCCGGCCAGCAGGCCGGGTAGCAGGGCCGACAGGTTGACCGGGAAGACCAGTTCCCGGGTGGTCAGGAACTCCCGGTGCGGCCACCAGCGGTGCGCCGAGATCTGCGAGCGCTCCAGCTCCTCCTGCCCCGAGACGTCGACGGTGTGGCCGGCGACGCGCAGGAAGAAGAACGAGTCGGTCGCCTCGACCAGGACGTCGCCGAACTCGGCGAGGCCGGAGGTACGGGCCACGACGGGCCCCAGCCGCTCCTCCGCGACGTCCAGCCCGGTCTCCTCGCGCAGTTCGCGGACCGCGGCGGCGGCCAGGCTCTCCCCCTCGTGCACCCCTCCGCCCGGGGTGGCCCAGAAGTGCTCGGCGGGCCAGTGCGCGGGAGCCTGGAACCGGAACAGCAGGAGGCGGTCGTCGTCGTCGACCAGCAGGATACGGGCGCTGGGGCGGGAGATCGGGGCAGCCACCTTCCCGATCATAGAAGCCTCTCGCCCACGGTGTCGTTCGTACGGAAGCCGCCACCGGCGGGAGCCGGTGATCGGACGTCAAGCGGTCGTCAAGGTATGCCGGGCCCCGTCCGGGGGAGGCGTCAAGCCTGGGTGCCGGGGCGTATGGAAACCGTCAAGAGGCGCAATAAGCGCGGAAAGCAGCGCTTTCCTTGCATGTGCCCTGCCCGTCGGGCGGTGGTGAGAACAAACCCTGGATGCGAGGAGTGGGATGACAGACGTCATCTTCGTCGCCCTGACGATCGCGGTCTTCGCGTTCCTCGGGCTGGTCGTCAAGGCGGTGGAACGGCTGTGAGTACCGTCAACGCGGCCGGTCTGGTCGTGGTCGTCGGCCTGGTGGTCTTCATGGTCGTGGCCCTGCTCTTCCCGGAGCGCTTCTGATGACGTCGACCACGGCCGGAATCCTGTTCATCGGATCCCTCGTCGTCGCCCTCGCGGTGGTCCACCGGCCGCTGGGCGACTACATGTACCGCGTCTACCACGACACCGGGCACCTCGCCCCCGAGCGGATGATCTACCGGTTCGCCGGCGTGCGGCCGGACGCCGAGCAGAGGTGGGGGCTCTACGCCCGCAGCCTGCTGGCGTTCTCGGCGGTCTCCGTCCTTTTCCTCTACGGGCTGCAGCGGCTGCAGGACAGGCTGTTCCTGTCGTTGGGCCGGCCGCCGGTGACCGGCCACGTCGCGTGGAACACCGCGGTCAGCTTTGTCACCAACACCGACTGGCAGGCCTACTCCGGTGAGTCCACCATGGGCCACCTGGTGCAGATGTCCGGCCTGGCGGTGCAGAACTTCGTGTCCGCCGCGGTGGGCATGGCGGTGGCGATCACCCTGGTCCGCGGCTTCGCCCGGCAGAAGACCGAGGAACTGGGCAACTTCTGGGTGGACCTGGTCCGCGGCACCCTGCGCGTCCTGCTGCCGATCGCCCTCGTCGGCGCGGTCGTGCTGCTGGCGGGCGGACTGGTGCAGAACTTCGCCTCCCCGCACGAGGTGACCACCCTGACCGGCGGCGCCCAGGCGATCACCGGCGGCCCGGTGGCCGGCCAGGAGATCATCAAGGAGCTGGGCACCAACGGCGGCGGGTTCTACAACACGAACTCGGCGCACCCCTTCGAGAACGCCACGAGCCTGACCAACTGGGTGGAGATCTTCGCGATCCTCCTGATCCCCTTCGCGCTGCCCCGCACCTTCGGCCGTATGGTCGGCGACAGGCGGCAGGGCTACGCGATCGTCGCGGTCATGGGGATCCTGGCGCTGACCGGCGTCGCGCTGCTCACCGGGCTGGAGACCGCCCACGGCGGCACGGTCCCGCAGGCGGTGGGCGCCGCGCTGGAGGGCAAGGAGGTGCGCTTCGGCGTGCCGGGCTCCGCCGCCTTCGCCGCCGCCACCACCCTGACCTCGACCGGCGCGGTGAACTCCTCCCACGACTCGTTCACCGCGCTCGGCGGCATGATCACGATGATCGGCATGATGCTGGGCGAGGTCGCCCCCGGCGGCGTCGGCGCGGGTCTGTACGGCATCCTCGTCCTCGCGGTGATCACGGTCTTCGTGGCCGGGCTCATGGTCGGCCGTACCCCCGAATACCTGGGCAAGCGGATCGGCTCCCGGGAGATCAAGTTCGCCGCGATGTACTTCCTGGTCACGCCGGTGCTGGTGCTGACCGGCACGGCACTGGCGATGGGTTCGGCCGAGCGGCGGGCCGGCATGCTCAACAGCGGCCCGCACGGCTTCTCCGAGGTGCTGTACGCCTTCACCAGCGCGGCCAACAACAACGGCTCCGCGTTCGGCGGCCTCACCGCCGACACGCCGTGGTACACCGTGGCTCTCGGCCTGTGCATGGTCCTCGGCCGGTTCCTGCCGATCATCTTCGTGCTCGCGCTGGCCGGCTCCCTGGCCGTGCAGGCGCCGGTGCCCGTCTCGGCGGGCACCCTGCCCACCTACCGGCCGCAGTTCGTCGGCATGGTCGTCGGCGTGACGGTGATCCTCGTCGGGCTGACCTTCCTGCCCGCCCTGGCACTCGGCCCGCTCGCGGAGGGAATCCAGTGATGTTCATCCGGACGTTCCAGCTGCCGGGCCGTACCCCCACCCCCGGAAACGGCAGGGTGGGCGGCGGCCTCCTCCATCCCGGGCGACTGGTCACATCGCTGCCCGAGGCGTTCAGGAAGCTCAACCCGGCCACGCTCTGGCGCAACCCGGTGATGCTGATCGTCGAGATCGGCGCGGCCTTCAGCACGGCGCTCGCGGTGGTGAACCCCTCGTTCTTCGCCTGGGCCGCCGTGGTGTGGCTCTGGCTGACCGTGCTCTTCGCCAACCTGGCCGAGGCCGTCGCCGAGGGGCGCGGCAAGGCGCAGGCGGCCGCGTTGCGCGCCGCCAAGCGCGAGACCACGGCGCGGCGGCTGCGTGGCCGCGACTCCGCCGAGTGGGACGTCGTCGGGGCTCCCGAGCTGCTGCGGGGAGACTTCGTCGTGGTGGAGGCCGGAGAGATCATTCCAGGTGACGGCGACGTGGTCGACGGCATCGCCTCGGTGGACGAGTCGGCCATCACCGGTGAGTCGGCCCCGGTCATCCGCGAGTCGGGCGGTGACAGGTCGGCGGTGACCGGGGGCACCAAGGTGCTGAGCGACCGGATCGTCGTCCAGATCACCCAGCGGCCCGGCGAGAGCTTCATCGATCGGATGATCGCCCTGGTCGAGGGCGCCGGACGGCAGAAGACGCCCAACGAGATCGCCCTCAACATCCTGCTGGCCGCCCTGACGATCATCTTTCTGGTCGCCACCGCGACCATGCAGCCGATGGCGATCTACGCCAAGGCCCAGAACCCCGGGGTCCCGGACTCACCGGCCCTGACCGAGGACGGTGTCACCGGTGTCGTGCTGGTCGCGCTGCTGGTCTGCCTCATCCCGACCACCATCGGGGCGCTGCTGTCGGCGATCGGCATCGCCGGCATGGACCGCCTGGTCCAGCGCAACGTGCTCGCGATGAGCGGCCGCGCGGTCGAGGCCGCCGGGGACGTCAACACCCTGCTGCTGGACAAGACCGGCACCATCACCCTGGGCAACCGGCAGGCGTCGGCGTTCCTGACCGCCCCCGGAGTCTCCGCGGAGGAGCTGGCGGAGGCCGCGCAGCTGGCCAGCCTGGCCGACGAGACCCCCGAGGGCCGCTCGATCGTGGTCTACGCCAAGCAGCAGCACGGCCTGCGAGAGCGCCTGCCGGGAGAGCTCGCCCGCGCCCGGTGGATCGGGTTCACCGCGCAGACCCGGATGAGCGGCGTCGACCTCGAAGGGCGCCAGGTCCGCAAGGGCGCCGCCACCGCCGTGATGAAGTGGGTCCGCGAGCAGGGCGGCCACCCCGTCGAGGCGGTCGGAGGCATCGTCGACGCCGTCTCCGGCTCCGGTGGCACCCCGCTGGTCGTCGGTGAGATCGCCGACGGCCGGGCGCGGGTGTTGGGGGTGGTTCATCTCAAGGACGTGGTCAAGCAGGGGATGCGTGAGCGGTTCGACGAGATGCGCCGGATGGGCATCCGCACGGTCATGATCACGGGTGACAATCCGCTGACGGCCAGGGCGATCGCGGACGAGGCGGGGGTGGACGACTTCCTGGCCGAGGCGACTCCGGAGGACAAGCTCGCGCTGATCAGGTCGGAGCAGGAGGGCGGCCGGCTGGTCGCGATGACCGGTGACGGTACCAACGACGCGCCCGCGCTCGCGCAGGCCGATGTCGGGGTGGCGATGAACACCGGCACGTCGGCCGCCAAGGAGGCCGGCAACATGGTCGACCTCGACTCCAACCCGACCAAGCTCATCGAGATCGTCGAGATCGGCAAGCAGCTGCTCATCACCCGCGGCGCGCTGACGACGTTCTCGATCGCCAACGACATCGCCAAGTACTTCGCGATCATTCCCGCGATGTTCGCGGCGGTCTACCCGGGCCTGGACGCGCTGAACGTGATGCGTCTGGCCGGTCCGCAGTCGGCGATCCTGTCCGCGGTCGTCTTCAACGCCCTGGTGATCATCGCGCTGATCCCGCTCGCCCTGCGGGGTGTGCGCTACCGCCCCTCCAGCGCGTCGAAGCTGCTCAGCCGCAACCTCTACGTCTACGGTCTGGGCGGCATCGTCGCGCCCTTCATCGGCATCAAGCTGATAGACCTTCTCATCCACCTCCTTCCGGGAATGTCGTAAATGAAACACATGCCCATCTGGATGCACAGGTATCTCGCCGCGCTCCGCGCGCTGCTCGTCCTGACCCTGCTCACCGGTGCCCTCTACCCGCTGGTGGTCACCGGCATCGCTCAGCTCGCCTTCCACGACGGGGCCAACGGTTCCCTCGTGGAGAAGGACGGACGGGAGGTGGGCAGCGCGCTCGTCGGCCAGAACTTCACGGACGCGGCGGGCAGGCCCGTCGGGAGGTACTTCCAGAGCCGGCCGTCCATGGCCGGCGACGGCTACGACATGCTCTCCACCGCCGCGAGCAACCTGGGACCCGAGGACGTCGTGGACGTCCTGCCCGTTCCGGGTGCCGGGGGCGAGGGCAGACGGAGCCTGCTCACCCAGGTCTGCGCCCGCTCCAGGGCCGTCGGGGAACTGGAGGGCGTCAGCGGTGCCCGGCCGTACTGCACACCCGACGGCGTCGGTGCCGTGCTGAAGGTCTTCCCGGCGGCCGGCACCCCGACCAGGGCCGTCAGCGTCAACCAGGCCTGCCCCGCGCCCCCGTTCGTCGCCGAGTACCGTGGTGTCAGGGTCGAGTGCGGTAGACCCGGCGAGAGCTACGCGGCCGGCCGCACCGTTCCGGTCCGCGGTACGACGGTCCGGGCGGTCGTGCCCGCCGACGCGGTCACCGCCAGCGGCTCCGGCCTTGACCCGGACATCTCGGTCCCCTACGCCGAACTCCAGGCGGCCCGCGTGGCCAGGGAGCGCGGAGTACCAGTGGAGAGGGTCAGGCGGCTGATCGCGGAGAACACCACGGGCCGTTTCCTCGGCTTCATGGGCGAACCGGCGGTGAACGTCCTCGCACTCAATCTGGCGCTCGACGGAGGCTGACCTCCGCCCCGGGGCCGGGGACCGGGGTCTCCACACTCAAGGAGATGTGATGAACGTAAGACGGGGGCGGCTGCGGGTCTACCTCGGAGCCGCCCCGGGGGTCGGCAAGACCTACATGATGCTCTCCGAGGGCCACCGCCGCCTCACCAGAGGCACCGACGTGGTCGTGGGCCTCGTCGAGACCTACGACCGTCCCCGTACCGCGGAACTGCTCGAGGGCCTGGAGATCGTCCCGCGCAGGAGCATGGACCACCGCGGGTGCACGTTCACCGAACTCGACGTGGACGCCGTCATCGCCAGGAGGCCCAAGGTCGCGCTGATCGACGAGCTGGCCCACACCAACGTGCCCGGCTCGCGCAACACCAAGCGCTGGCAGGACGTCGAGGAGATCCTCGACGCGGGCATCGACGTCATCTCCACGGTCAACATCCAGCACCTGGAGTCGCTCAACGACGTGGTCGAGGAGATCACCGGGGTGGTTCAGCGCGAGACGATGCCCGACGAGGTGGTGCGCCGAGCCGACCAGGTGGAGTTGGTGGACATGGCCCCGGAGGCGCTGCGCCGCCGGATGGCGCACGGCAACGTCTACGCGCCGGAGAAGGTCGACGCGGCGCTGTCGAACTATTTCCGGGTCGGCAACCTGACCGCGCTGCGCGAGCTGGCCCTGTTGTGGGTCGCGGGCAAGGTCGACGAGCAGCTCGACCGCTACCGCGCCGAGCACGGCATCTCCGGCACCTGGGAGGCACGGGAGCGCGTCGTGGTCGCGCTGACCGGCGGCCCGGAAGGCGACACGCTGGTGCGCCGGGCCGCCAGGGTCGCGGCCAGGAGCAAGGGAGCCGACCTGCTGGCCGTGCACGTCACGCGCGCCGACGCGCTGGCCGGAGTGGATCCGGCGAGCATGGTCCGCCAGCGCACGCTGGTGGAGGACCTGGGCGGCACCTACCACCAGGTCGTCGGCGACGACATCCCGCGCGCCCTGCTCGACTTCGCGCGCGGCGTCAACGCCACCCAGCTGGTGCTGGGGGCGTCCCGGCGCGGCAGGTTCGCCCAGATCCTCTCCCGGGGGGTCGGGGTGACCACGATCGCGCAGTCGGGGTCCATAGACGTTCACATGGTCACCCACGAGGAGATGAAGAAAGGGCGCGACCGAGCCCCGTCGCGGGCCGCGCTGACCCGCCCCAGGCGGGTGACCGGCTGGGTCCTCGCGATGCTCGGGCTGCCGGTCCTGGCGTTGGGACTGCGCCTGCTCCGCGACGGGGTGAACCTGCCGAGCGACATACTGCTCTTCCTGCTCACGGTGATCGTGGTCGCCCTGGTGGGCGGCATGTGGCCGGCCGTCACCGCGGCCGTGTTCGGCTTCCTGCTGCTCAACTACTTCTTCACGGAGCCGCTCGCCGGCTTCACCATCGCGGACCCGGAGAATCTGTTCGCGCTGAGCGTCTACGTGCTGGTGGCCGTCATGGTGAGCGCCGTCGTCGACCTCGCCGCCCGCAGGACCAGGGAGGCGGCCCGCGCCCGTGCCGACGCGGAGATCCTCTCCACCCTGGCGGGACACGTGCTCCGCGGCGAGCACGTGCTCGCCTCGCTGCTCGCCCGGCTGAGGGAGACCTTCGGGCTGTCCTCGGTCACCCTGCTGGAACGTACCGGAGAGCCGGTGCCCGAGGACCAGGCCGACCCCGAGGCGTGGCGGATCGTCGCCGCCGCCGGCGTCGACGTGCCCTGCACCTCGCCCGGCGCCGCGGACACCGACGTGGTCATCGACGAGCGGCTCGTCCTCGCCGTACGGGGCAGGCTGCTGGAGGCCTCCGACCGGCGGGTGCTGGAGGCTTTCGCCGCCGAGGCGGCCGTTGCCCTGCGGCAGGACCGGCTGGAGGAGGAGGCGGAGCAGGCCAGGCCGCTGGCCGAGGCCGACAGGATGCGCACCGCGTTGCTCGCCGCGGTCAGCCATGATCTGCGCACCCCGCTCGCCTCGGCCAGGGCGGCCGTGGAGGGCCTGCGGGCCACCGACGTCGACTGGTCCCCGGAGGACAGGGCGGAGCTGCTGGCCACCGCCGACGAGTCCCTGGTCAAGCTGGACCGCCTGGTCGCCAACCTGCTCGACATGAGCCGGCTGCAGGCGGGGGTGCTCGGGGTGGCCCTGGAGGCGACCGCGCTGGAGGAGATCGTGCCGCGCGCCATCGACGATCTCGGCGAGCCGTCCCGGCGGATCGAGGGTGACGTCTCCGCCGGGCTGCCCGAGATCGTCGCCGACCAGGTGCTGCTGGAACGCATCCTGGTCAACCTCATGTCGAACGCCGTCCGCTACAGCCCCGAGGACATGAAGGTCCTCGTCACGGCCAGCGGGCACGGCGACCACGTGGAGATCCGCGTCGTCGACCGCGGTACGGGCATACCGCCCGAGGCCTATGACCGGATCTTCATGCCCTTCCAGCGGCTCGGTGACCGCGACAACCACACCGGTGTCGGCCTGGGCCTCGCGCTCTCCCGGGGGCTCGCCGAGGCGATGGGCGGCACGCTGCTGCCTGAGGAGACGCCCGGGGGCGGTCTCACCATGGTCCTGACACTTCCCGTCTTCCCGGGCCCGCGGGCGCCCCTCGCCGAGGAGGGCTCGTGACCCGCTTCCCGGCCGCCGCTGGCCGATCACCCCGACAAGGTCGGGGTGATCGGCCAGCGGCCGGGTCGGCGTACCGCTACAGCGGGTCGGCGCCGTTCGTCTGGGGCTGGTTCGACCAGGCGAGCTGCTCGTTCCTGCGCAACTCCTCCTCGGTGGTCTGCTCCACCCTGGCCATGGCCCAGCGCAGGATCGGCGGTGCCATGAGGGAGGTCACGATCGCCACCAGCACCACGATCGTGTAGACCTCGACGCTGAGGATGCCCAGCCGTAGGCCCACCATGGCCACGACCACCTCGATGACGCCCCGCGCGTTGAGTCCGGCGCCCAGGGCCAGGGCCTCCCATCGGTTGAGCCTGCTGGCGCGTGCTCCGGCGTAGGCCCCGAGGAATTTGCCGACGATCGCCACGACCAGGATGGCGAGCCCGGCGAGCAGCACCATCGGGTCGGCCAGGGACGTCAGGTCCATGCGCAGTCCGGCGGTGGCGAAGAAGATCGGTGCGAAGCCGGAGAGCACCACCGTGCGCAGCGGGGCGAGCCGCGACGGTTCGACGCCGCCCGCGGTGCCGATCAGCATGCCGCAGACGAAGGCGCCGAAGACCGCCTCCAGGCCCATCGCGTGCGTGGCGGCCGAGGCGAGCAGGATCAGCACGGCCGCGGTCGCGACGGACGAGCCGGAGTCCTCGTCCCGGGAGGTGAGCCGGAACGAGTGCCGCACGAGGGGGCGGCCCAGGGTGAGCGCGAAGACCACGACCGCCAGCAGGCAGGCCAGCGAGACCAGCACGCTCCCCGCGCGCAGGCCGGTGGTGGCCATGGCCGACACGATCGACAGCATGAACCAGCCGAACGCGTCGTCGATCATGCCCGCGGTGAGCGTGAGCTGCCCGATGTTGCGGTGGAGCAGCCCCATGTCCATCAGGGTCTTGGCGATGACCGGGATGGCGCTGACGCACATCGCGACGCCGAGGAAGAGCGCGAAGACCAGCGGCTCGGTTCCGGTGGGGATGAGTGTGGCCGGGAGCAGGAATCCGGCGCCGATGCCGAACGCGAGCGGCACCAGCAAGCCGCCGATGCTGACTCCGGCCGCCGTCGCGCCCCTGCGCCGGACCATCCCCATGTCCATGTGGATGCCGGTGATGCCGACGAGCAGTAGCACGCCGATCTGCCCGACCGCGTCGAGCAGGTGGAACTGGGCGCTGTCCTGCGGGAACAGCCAGGTGGACAGGCCGGGTGCGACATGGGCGAGGAAGGAGGGTCCCAGGACCACCCCGACGAACAGTTCACCGACGACGGCGGGCATGCCGAGTCGCCCGGCCAGGCGGCCGAAGGTGAGGGCGAGCAGCAGGAGCAGTCCCACCTGCAGTAAGAAGACGAGTAGTTGATGTGCGGCGATCGGCGCCACTGGTGCCGCGAGCGTGACGAGCACGACAGACCCCTCCGATTTTCGAGGTGCCGCCCCCTCTCCCCAGTCAGGACGACACAGTGCAGAGCTTGGCAAATCAAAGATCGGCAATCAACTCTTGAAGAGCTGCCCAAAATATGCGGCAGTACCTGTGCCGCAGGTTTGTGCGAGGTATCGCCTGACTAATCACGCTTCACCTGCCGGTTCCGGTAAAGGTGGGGTGTGGCTTGGCCGCCTTGGGCGGATCGGAGCCCTCTGAGGCGGTCGGGACCGGGTCAGGGGCGGTGTCCCGTCTCGGGGTCCCCGGCATCCGGTTCCGCGGGGATGCGGGCCAGCCGCCGTACGGCTCGCAGGCCCTCGGCGGTGCCAGGCCAGTGCCGGGTGAGAGCCGCCTCGCCCGAGTGCCTGACCACCGAGCGCAGGACGAGGGCGACGACGATCGCGTCGTCGGCGTAGCCGAGGACCGGGACGAAGTCGGGGACCAGGTCGAAGGGCATGGCGAGATAGCCGAGGAGCAGCCACAGCCTGACGCGGACGCCGCGCGGCAGGGAGCCGTCCCGGGCCAGGCGGGGGATGAGCCGGAGCAGGTCGGGGAGCAGCCGCAGCGCCTCGCCGAGCGCGTTGCCGCGAGGGCGCGCGACCGCGAGGGCGGCGACGAGAGCCAGCCACAGCAGGACCAGCCCGGTCAGCGCGCCGAGCAGGGTGGTGACCCAGGTGTTCACCGTCGGCTCCTCCGTGTGGGGTGGCCCCCGCTTTTCCGGCGGGGGAGTGCGGCACCTCGGGGGCGCAGGGAGTGTCCCACAGCCGAGAATAATTCACAGTTAACCTGTAGAGATAGTAGATTAATCGGCACCGACCCACATGAGGCCATCTGGAGACGCACTGTCGGGGGGCTGCCTGATGCACGTCACGGCGCGGAGCGACTACGCCCTGAGGGCGATGCTGGTCATCGCGTTGAGCGATCCCGCCCCCGTCAAGTCGGAGACGATGGCCCAGACGCAGGGGATCCCGGCGAGTTTCCTGCGCGGCATTCTGACCGACCTGCGCCGTGCCGACCTCGTCTTCGCCCAGCGGGGCCACGAGGGCGGCTTCACGCTCACCAGGCCGCCGGTGGACATCTCGGTCGGAGACGTCCTGCGTGCCGTCGGCGGCGAGCTGACCTCGGTGCGGGGTCTGCCGACCGGGGACGTGGCCTACTTCGGAGAGGCGGTACGACTGCGCACGGTGTGGCTGAACATCGAGACCTCGATAAACGCCATCGTCGACACCGTCAGTCTGGCCGCGCTCCTGTCGCCGGTGGCCGAGAACGGCAGGCGACGCGGAGCCTGACAGCGGATGTCGACCGAACTGACGGCCCGTGTGAGACGAAGATGTCCACGACCTGAGACACCTTGCGCGAAACGTGACTTGACGTCGCCGTGAAGTTCAATAACCATGTTTCCTATCAACATAGTAGGGAAAATGGGAAGGAGGCGTCGTGCGTGCGCTCATCCTCTTAGGCCTGGTCGGCTTCGCGGCGCAACTCGTCGACGGCAGCCTCGGCATGGCCTACGGTGTCACCTCGACGACGCTGCTCCTGGCCATCGGCACCAACCCCGCCGCCGCCTCGGCCACCATCCACCTCGCCGAGATCGGCACGACCCTCGCCTCCGGTGTGTCCCACTGGCGCTTCGACAACATCGACTGGAAGGTCGTCGCCAAGATCGGTCTCCCCGGCGCCGTCGGCGCGTTCGCGGGAGCCACCTTCCTGTCCGGCCTCTCCACCGAGGTCGCCGCCCCGGTCATGTCGGTCATCCTGCTCGCGCTGGGTGTCTACGTCCTGGTCCGCTTCACGGCCTTCGGCCTGCCGCGCGGCAACCTGGGCAAGCCGTTGCGCAAGCGCTTCCTCGCACCCCTCGGCCTGGTCGCCGGATTCATCGACGCCACCGGCGGTGGCGGCTGGGGTCCGGTCGGCACCCCGGCGATCCTGGCCAGCGGCCGCCTGGCGCCGCGCAAGGTGATCGGTTCCATCGACGCCAGTGAGTTCCTGGTCGCCATCGCCGCCAGCATCGGTTTCTTCGTCGGCATCGGCTCGGAGAACATCGACTTCTCCTGGGTGGCCGTCCTGCTGCTCGGCGGCGTCATCGCGGCCCCCATCGCGGCCTGGCTGGTCCGCCACATCCCGCCGCGCATCCTGGGTTCCGCCGTCGGTGGTGTCATCGTCCTGACCAACGTGCGGACCCTGCTGCGCAGCGACTGGGTCGGCGCCTCCGGCGGTGTCCAGACGGTCGCCTACATCACCATCGCCGCCATCTGGGCCGCCGCCATCGCCTACTCGCTCCGTGAGTACCGCCGTGACCGCGACAACGAGCTGGCCGAGGCGGAGTTCAAGCGCTCCGGGGAGCAGGAGACCGCCGGTTCCCCCAGCTGAGCCCGGCGGCGCGAATCCGGCCGTGCTTCCGTGCGAAGGTCCCCTCCCATGGTGAGGGGGCCTTCCGCGTTCCGGGTTCGGGTCGGCCACCGCCGGTGCCGGGAGCCGGGCGAAACCCCGGCGTTGAAGGGCTTGGACCACCGCGGCCCCAGCACGGTGACCGCCCGGCGGCGCACGGGCCCGCATCCGCTGGCCGAACCGTTTCGGTGTCCGTAGGGTGACCTGATGCGCGCTCTGATGTGTGAGGAATTGGGGTCGGTCGCGGTCGTCGAGACGGACGTCCCGAGGCCCGCCGACGGCCAGATCGTCATCGCCGTCGAGGCCGCCGGGGTGAACTACGTCGACGGGTTGTTCGTCCACGGCCGCTACCAGATCAAGTTGCCGCCGCCGTTCGTACCGGGCGGTGAGGTCGCCGGCACGGTCAGTGCCGTCGGCCCCGGCGTGACCTGGCCGACGGTCGGAACGCGAGTGGTGGCGGTGTGCGGGCTGGGCGGTTTCGCCGAACAGGTCGTCGTTCCGGCCGCCGGCGTGGTGCGCATCCCCGACACCCTGGACGCGGCCCAGGCGGCGACGTTCGCCCAGAGTCACTGCACGGCCATGTTCGCGTTGCGGGACCGGGGCGGACTGAGCGCGGGGGAGACCGTGCTGGTCCTGGGCGCGGGCGGCGGAGTGGGGCTGGCGGCGGTGCGGGTGGCGACCGCGCTTGGCGCGACGGTCCTGGCCGGGGCGTCGAGTGAGGACAAGCGGCGGGCCGCACGCGCCGCGGGCGCCGTCGCCGTGCTCGACACGAGCGCCCAGAGCCTCAAGGATGCGGCCCGCGAGTTCTCCAACGGCGGGGTCGACCTGGTCTACGACCCGGTGGGCGGCGACCTGGCGGATCCGGCCCTGCGGTCGCTGCGGGTGGGCGGCCGTTATCTGGTGATCGGGTTCGCCTCGGGAGCCATCCCGTCGCTGCCGCTCAACCAGGTGCTGCTGCGCAACCGATCGGTCGTCGGAGTCGACTGGGGCGCCTGGTCGATGTCGGACGCCGCAGGTCAGCACGCCCTGCTCACCGAACTCCTGGACCTCGTCGCCGCCGGCCTCCTCACCCCGGCCATTCCTGCGACCGCCCCGCTGGAGGCCGGCGCGCAGGTCATGGACGACCTCCTGCGACGCCGGGTCACCGGAAAGATCGCCCTCATCCCCTGAGCGCGGAAGCCTCGGGGGAGAAGCGGACGGTCATCGGACGACGAGACCTCCAAAAGGCCGGCCGTCTCCGGACCGTAGGCGAACGGCCCCGTCGGCGGCTCCGGGCCTGGTGCGCGCCGATGACCGAGGAGACTCAGGGGACGAGGAGGACGCGGCCGAGTTGGGAGCGGCTTTCCATGACCCGGTGCGCTTCGGCCGCCTCGTCGAGCGACAGCCGGGCGTGCAGTCTGGCGCGCAGTCTCCCCTCGACCCCCAGGCCGGAGTGGAAGGAGCACGACGAGCACCGGGGCGAAGGCGACCCCCCGTCTACCGGTTCTGGCACGGCCACACCAGCGCGCTGATCGCCGCGCGACGTCCCGACCTGGACGGAGAGCTGCTGGCGCACATCCTGCTGGGCAGCCTTCAGTAGTGCTTGCGAGGAACCTCGGGCCTTCAGGCCCGAGGAGAATCGCATACGGTGCCGCGCGTTCGGCGAATCAACGCTAAAATTCACAATGTGAAATTCGTTGTGCAGGTCCGACTGTTCCCCACGCCCGCCCAGGAGGCGGCGCTGGCGGACACGCTGCGTCTGTGCAACGAAGCCGCCAATCTCGTCTCTCGCGTCGCGTGGGAGAGGAAGGTGTTCCGCAACTACGACCTGCGGGTGCACTCCTACGGCGAGCTGAAGGCCATGGGCCTGTCGGCCCAGCCCGCCCAGCATGTCATCAAGAAGGTCTCCGACGCCTACACGACGGTGAAAGCCCAGGTGAGCGCGGAGCTTCGCAAGCCTCTGGCCAAGCCGATCGCCTTCCGCCCGGACGCTGCCCAGCCGTTCGACGATCGGTGCCTGTCCTGGCAGGTCGAGGCCCGCACCGTGAGCATCTGGACCACCGGCGGCCGGATGAAAGGCATCCGGTTCGCCTGCTCCGACGACCAGGCCCGCGCGCTGGCCGCCTACCGCAAGGGCGAATCCGACCTGATCCACCGCGACGGCATGTGGCTGCTGATCGCCACCTGTGACGTCCCCGATGTCGACGTCACCGAACCCGACGCCTTTCTCGGCGTCGACCTCGGTATCGCCAACATCGCCACCACCAGCGACGGCGAACGACACTCGGGCAGGCACCTGAACGCGGTCCGGCACCGCAACCGGGAACTGCGCCGCCGCCTGCAGGCCAAACAGACCAAGTCCGCCAAACGCCTGCTGAAGGCCCGCCGTCGTAAGGAGTCCCGGTTCGCCCGGGACGTCAACCACCGCATCTCCAAAAGCATCGTGACCGAGGCTGCACGCACCGGACGCGGCATCGCCCTGGAAGACCTCCAGGGCATCCGGGATCGGGTACGGCTTCGCAAGCCCCAGCGGGTCACGCTGCATTCCTGGAGCTTCCACCAGCTGGGTGGCCTCCTCGGCTACAAGGCGGCCCGGGCCGGGGTCGCCCTCATCTACGTCGATCCGGCTTTCACCTCCCAGCAGTGCTCGTCGTGTGGGCAGGTGGACCGCAAGAACCGGCTCGATCAAGCCTCTTTCTCGTGTACGTCGTGCGGCTTCGCTGAGCACGCGGACGTCAACGCAGCCCGCAACATCGCCGCACGCGGTGAGACGGGCTGGGCAGTGAGTCACGCTGCCTGACGCGGACCGGACCGTCGAAGCCATCGACGGCGAGGAGCTGCAAGCTCGGTCGTTTACGGCTGAGAAGCTGACAGTGAACCGGTCCTGCGGCACGCCTCCGGCGTCGAGGACGAGACCGAACCGCCGTACGCGGCCCCGCGTTTCCGGCGCTCAACGGCCTGCTCGGGCATGGCCGGCCCTGATCGAGGCCCAGGAGGCGGGGCTGACGCACCTCGACCTGGACGAGGGACGGTGACCCGCACCGGCCGGATCGCCGGGCCCGGCCCGAACGGTGCCGATCTGTGACGGTCGGGGAAGCACAGGCGTCACGGCGGCGACGTGCAGGTGCCGTCCACGACGACGAGGCGGGCCCTGTTCATTCGTTCCCCGGTACCTCGAAGTGCTCCGACACGCGTTCGGCCCTGAAGGCGCCGCGCTCGGTCACGATCCGGGTCACCAGGTGCGGGGGAGTGGCGTCGAAGGCCGGGTAGTGGCCGGTGACGCCCTCGCCCGCGGTACGCCTCCCCAGCACGTGCAGGACCTCGTCGCCGTCCCGCCGTTCGATGACGACGTCGCCGATTCCCGGCGCCCGGGGGTCGGGCGCCGGGATCACCACGTAGTACGGGACGTCGAAGGCGCGGGCGGCCAGTGCCACCCCCAGGGTGCCGACCTTGTTCACCACATGGCCGTCCATCGTCACCCGGTCCGCCGCGGTCAGCGCCACGTCGGCGAGCCCGTCGGCCAGCACCGAGGCGACCATCCCGTCGGTGATCAGGGTGGGCCGGTAGCCCATCTCCACCAGCGTCGGCGCGGTCAGCCGCGCTCCCTGCAGGTAGGGCCGGGTCTCGGTGCAGACGAACTCCAGTCGCTTGCCCGCCTGCTGCGCGGCCTCGACCGTCGCGATCAGATAGGTGTCGGCCCAGCAGTGGGTGAGGACGCGGGCGCCGTCCTCCAGCAGCGTCGCCGCGTGCCTGCCCAGGGCCGCGCTGCTCGCCCGGTAGGCCGCGTCGTGCCCGGTCGCGGCCTGGGTCACGGCCTCCACCAGTTCCGCTCCCGACGCCTCGGGAAGCGGCCCGTCCACGGTGGCGGCCAGGACCGCGTGGACGGCGTCGCGGATGTGGTTGTTCGTGGGCCGGGTCGCGATCAGCCGGTCGCCCGCCCCGCGCAGCCGGGCCGCCGCCAGGACCGGCGGCTCGTCACGGGACTCGCGGGCGGCCAGGACCATCCCTGCGGTCGCCGCGAAGGAGGGGCCGGTGCTCTGGGTGACCATCCGCTCGATGGCCACCGCGACGTCCTCGCTGGTGGCGCAGCGCACCCAGCGGTGCTCGAAGGGATAGACGCGGCGGTCGAGGATCTCCACGGCGTCGTCGGTGATCCTGACGGAGTCGGCGAGGACGGGCCGTCTTGCGGTTGTCTTCATGGGGGCCTCCAGCGGTGGGGGATCCGATCACGGTACCGGCGCCGCCTGGCGTCACCGCGATCTGGTCGTGCCCCCGTGCCGCTGCCCTCCGCCGTACTGTTCGAACGGCGGCCTGCCGCCGAGCGGCGGGCCGTTCGCGGCCCGCCGCTCGGCGGTACGGTGGCCCAGGCCGGCTTCCTGTCGATCTCGCCCGGTCTGGGCGCGCGCGAGCCTTTCACCGGCTGGGCGGCCGGTCGGCCGGTGGTTTCCCAGAGCCGGCCATCTGGACGCCGCTGTCGAGCGCCGGGTGTCTACTCTCCGATCCGCTTCACGACCTTCGGCCTGCCGCGTGGCAACCTGGGCAAGCCACTGCGCAAGCGCTTTCTCGCGCCCCTCGACCTGATCACCGAATCCGGACGTGGCGTCCCCGGCCCGAGATCACCGGCGATGCGAGGTTCCACCGCGGCGTCGGCTCGGGTGTCAGCGGACGATGCCGTGGGTGTCCTTGCCGTCGCCGTTCCAGTCGCCGGTGATGGGGAGGTCGTGGGGGCTGCCGTCGCCGTAGGAGATGGATTGGGTGGTTTCGGTGGGGGTGGTGATGGGGCTGGTGCGGAAGGAGAAGGCGTTGCCCATGCGGACGCCGATGTTGTCTTTGCCGTCGCCGTCCCAGTCGCCGACGAGGGGGTCGGCGTTGGGGTTGCCGTAGGTGACGATGTGTTGGGCGGCGCCGTTTGCGGGGTTGTTGCTGAGGAGGAATCGTCCGGTGGTGGGGTCGTAGGCGCTGGGGGTGTCCTTGCCGTCGCCGTCCCAGTCGCCGACCAGGGGGCGCATGGGGGCGTCGCCGTAGGCGATGAGCTGGGTGGTTTCGGTGGGGGTGGTGATGGGGCTGGTGCGCAGGCAGAAGGTGTAGCCCATGCGGACGCCGATGTTGTCTTTGCCGTCGCCGTCCCAGTCGCCGACGAGGGGGTCGGCGTTGGGGTTGCCGTAGGTGACGATGTGTTGGGCGGCGCCGTTTGCGGGGTTGTTGCTGAGGAGGAATCGTCCGGTGGTGGGGTCGTAGGCGCTGGGGGTGTCCTTGCCGTCGCCGTCCCAGTCGCCGCTGATCGGGATCATCGGGCTGTTGCCGTAGGAGACGACGGGCTGGGTGTGGGCGCCGGAGGTCAGGTTGTCCGACAGGTAGAAGTCCAGAACCCCGAGATTCGCCGAGCCCGGCCACAGGGCGTCCACGAGCAGTTGCGCGTCGTGCACCTCCCTGGCGTAGGCGTCCGGGACCGCCGAGACCTGCACGGCCTGGCAGATGGCACCGATGTCTCCGCTCATCCACCCGTTGCCGGGGAATTTGCGCATCATGGCATTGAGGAACGCGTTGGTGGCGTACACCGGGTCGATCAACTGGGCCGGAGTGCCCCAGCCCTGCGAGGGGCGCTGCTGGAACAACCCCAGGCTGTCGTGATCGACGGCCACCGTGTAGTTGTGCAGCGTACTCTCGGTGATCGCGGTGGTCACCGCGATCACCGCCGCTCTCTTGTCCAGGCCCCGGTTCTTGGCCGTGGTGGTGATGATCCGGGCGCACGAGACGTTGTAGGCGTTCACGCTCCGTCCCAGGCGCGGGCCGTTCATCTGGGAGCGCACCTGGTTGGCGACGGCGGTGTCCGCGGCGGTCTCCCCGCCCGGCGTACACGGGTTGTACGCCAGCGCCGCCGCGAGCTCGGAGGGCACCGGAGGACCGGCAGGTCCGGGAACGCGGGTGGTGGGCGCGGGGGTGGGATCCTGCGCCACCGCCGTGCCGGTGCCGGCTGCGAGGAGGCTTCCGGCGATGGCCGCCAGCACGGTCAAGGAGCGGACGGTGGATATGCGGGGGGCCGCGCCCGTACGGGGACGGTCGGTGTTCATGGTTTCTCCTGAGGGGTGGTCACGCCGGCCGGCCGCTGACCGGCAGGGACGTGCGTGCTCCGGCGATCGGCCGGACATACGGGTCGGGTGGGACCGTGGCCGCGGTGGGCGTGGCGGGTGTCGGAGCCGTCGCGGCCCGGCCCGCTGAACCTGCGGGCCGGACCGGACGGGGGCGGATGGTGGTTCCGCCGTTCACGGCTCGCCCCGGATCTCGCCCTGCCGGACGGACCCGGGGTCGGGTGGGGGGTCAGCGGACGATGCCGTGGGTGTCCTTGCCGTCGCCGTTCCAGTCGCCGGTGATGGGGAGGTCGTGGGGGCTGCCGTCGCCGTAGGAGATGGATTGGGTGGTTTCGGTGGGGGTGGTGATGGGGCTGGTGCGGAAGGAGAAGGCGTTGCCCATGCGGACGCCGATGTTGTCTTTGCCGTCGCCGTCCCAGTCGCCGACGAGGGGGTCGGCGTTGGGGTTGCCGTAGGTGACGATGTGTTGGGCGGCGCCGTTTGCGGGGTTGTTGCTGAGGAGGAATCGTCCGGTGGTGGGGTCGTAGGCGCTGGGGGTGTCCTTGCCGTCGCCGTCCCAGTCGCCGACCAGGGGGCGCATGGGGGCGTCGCCGTAGGCGATGAGCTGGGTGGTTTCGGTGGGGGTGGTGATGGGGCTGGTGCGCAGGCAGAAGGTGTAGCCCATGCGGACGCCGATGTTGTCTTTGCCGTCGCCGTCCCAGTCGCCGACGAGGGGGTCGGCGTTGGGGTTGCCGTAGGTGACGATGTGTTGGGCGGCGCCGTTTGCGGG
This sequence comes from Streptosporangium amethystogenes subsp. fukuiense, assembly GCF_042665875.1. Lineage (NCBI taxonomy): Bacteria > Bacillati > Actinomycetota > Actinomycetes > Streptosporangiales > Streptosporangiaceae > Streptosporangium > Streptosporangium amethystogenes. The sequence continues at coordinate 1,575,100 of NZ_JBHTEE010000001.1, forward strand.
GTTGTTGCTGAGGAGGAATCGTCCGGTGGTGGGGTCGTAGGCGCTGGGGGTGTCCTTGCCGTCGCCGTCCCAGTCGCCGCTGATCGGGATCATCGGGCTGTTGCCGTAGGAGACGACGGGCTGGGTGTGGGCGCCGGAGGTCAGGTTGTCCGACAGGTAGAAGTCCAGAACCCCGAGATTGGGGGTGGCACCGCAGTTGCGGCTCGTGACCGTGGTCACGTACGGGTTCCCGCCCTCGCTGAGGTGGTACTCGACCCCGTTGAAAGTCGGATAGATCAGCTCGGAGACCGCGCCGCTGCCGTCGCCGTTGGTGTCGCGGAACACCTCGTAGTGCAGGTGGAACGTGCCGCCGGAGTTCGTCCCGCTGTTGCCCAGTTCGCCGATCTGCTGTCCGGCGGTCACCTGCTGGCCCACCGTGACGTTCTTCGTCTTCAGATGCATATAGAAGGTGTAGTAGTTGTCACCATGGTTGATCTTGATCAGGTGACCCGCGCCCGACTCGAAATGTGACGCGGTGACCACGCCCCCGGCCGCGGCCATGATCGGCGTGCCCGACTGGATCTGGCTGTTGCTCCAGGGCGCGCGGTACATGTCGAGGAGTTTGCCCCGCGCGCGGTCGTGAGTGGGGCCGGTGGTCAGGTCGACCGCCATCCCGCAGGGGAAGGGGGTCTGAAAGGCCGGGGCCGCGGCGGCGTGCGCCGGCGGGGTCGCCGTGCCGCCGGTGAGCACGACCAGCGCGGCCACCATCGCCACCCTCATCCAGGACAGGCGGGATGTTCTGGGCCGTCGCGGATCGGTGGAAACGAGTGGATTCATAGTTATGTGTCCCCCTGACGAGTCAGGCTCCGGCCCATGGGGCCGGAGCCGGTCGAGCCGAGGTGGCGATCTCGGCGTGGTTGCTGGTCATCACCGTGACCGGCCCGCCGCCCGGCGGCAACGAATATGGGACAGGACGGGAGAATGGGACATGGAGGCATGCTGACCAGCGGAATCCCAGGCGTCGTGGGACATGGGTGGGACGGAGGTGGCGTACGGGACAACGAGTGGTCGTTCCTGTTAGCCTGCGGGCGTCAAACTCGGGGGGATCCGGGCTTGGGGAGCGAAGATGTCGGAACCGTCCGCCGTTGAGGATCTAGCCTCATATCTACGCGAGTTGAAGGCCAAAACCGGCCGGAGCTACGACGCGCTCGCCAAGCGGCTCGGTATCAGCAAGTCCGCGCTTCACCGCTACTGCTCGGGAGACGGTGTACCACCGCGCTTCACCGTCCTGGAACAGTTCGCCAAGGAGTGCCGGGCGAACCGGCAGGAGCTCGCCGAGCTGCATCGGCGATGGGTACGCGCCCAGGCGACCGAGGCGGAGTCCAGGGTGGCCAGGCAGGACCAGGAGCGGGGAGAGCCGGAGCGGGAGGAGCCCGACGCGGTGCGGAGCCTGCTGGTCGCCGCGGAGCCGGAGGACCCGCCGGCGGCGATCGGTACGGGTGGGCGCCCGACGATCCTCCGTGGAGGCGGAAGCCGCACGCGGCCCGTACAGGTCGTCCTGACCGTCCTTGCCGTCCTGTCCCTGACCGCGCTCCTGGTGTGGCCCTTCGAGAGCGGCCGGGATGGGGGAGCGAAGGCCGCGGAGCAGGCGTCGGTCGCCTCGGTGACCGTCGGCGCGCACTCCTGCATCATCCGCCGGGGCGTCAGGCACGTCGACGCCCGGCAGGGCGGCCACGTGTGGAGCACGGATTTCGTGTGCGCCAACCGGCCTGAGGCCCCGCTGTACCTCGGCGTGGACACGACCGAGAAGATAGCGATCCTGGACACCCCGAAGAGCTGGTTCGTCTGCTGGGCCTTCGGACGGGTCCAGAGCGACGGCGGGAACATCTGGTACTACACCCGAGGGGACCGCTCGGAGCCGGGAAAGGAAAGCTGGTCGGGGTGGGGGTTCGTCGGGGCCGAGCACGTCGATGCCCCCGTCCACCCGGTGTCAGCCATGCCAGGATGCGAGTTCGTGCCTTGAAACGGCGCTGTGATGGCCCACACCTGGGCCATCACAGCGCCGTTTCCGGTCAGCCGGGAAGGTCGCGCCGGTCGGAGATGCTGTCGAGCCAGGCGCGGTGCAGGCCGGCGTAGCGGCCCGCCCGCCCGACGAGCTCGCCCGGTGGGCCGTCCTCGACGATCCTGCCGCCGTCCATCACCAGCACCCGATCGGCGATCTCGACGGTCGACAGGCGGTGCGCAATGATCAGAGCGGTCCGGTCCGCCAGGATCGTCCGCATCGCCCGCTGCACCAGCCGCTCGCCGGCGACGTCCAGGCTGGACGTCGCCTCGTCGAGGATCAGCACCGCGGGATCGGCCAGGAACGCCCTGGCGAACGCCACCAGCTGCCGCTGCCCGGCCGACAGCCGGCCGCCGTGCTTGCCGACCTGGGTGTCGTACCCCTCGGGAAGCGCCGAGACGAACGTGTCGGCGCCGATCGAACGGGCCGCGGCCATCACGTCGGCCATGCTCGCGCCCGGCCGGCCGAACCTGATGTTGTCCGCCACCGAGCCGCTGAACAGGAAGTTCTCCTGCGTCACCAGGACGATCGCGGCGTGCCGCGACTCCTCACCGAGGTCGCGCAGGTCGATGCCGTCCAGTAGCACCCGCCCCGCCACCGGGTCGTAGAACCTGGCGACCAGCTTGGCCAACGTGGTCTTGCCCGCCCCGGTGGTGCCGACCAGCGCCACGGTCTGCCCGGCGGGGACCAGCAGGTCCAGCCGGGGCAGCACGGGGGTGCCGTCCAGGTAGGAGAACTCCACATGCTGGAACTCGACCCTGCCGCGCGGGCGCTCCAGCACCACCGGGTCGCCGGGCTCGGCCACCACGGGCCGCTCCTGCAACACGCCGGAGAGCTTCTCCAGCGCCGCCCCCGCAGACTGGAAGGTGTTGTAGAACTGGCTGATCTCCTGCATCGGCTCGTAGAACTGGCGAAGGTAGAGCAGGAACGCCGCCAGCACGCCCACCGTGACCTCGCCCTGGATCGCCAGCATGCCGCCGTAGAGCAGGACCGCCGCGACCGTCACGTTCCCGATCAGCTTGACCCCCGGTGAGAAGATCGCGACCAGGTGCATGCTCCGCAGGTTGGCGTCCCGGTAGTCGGCGTTCAGCTGGGCGAAGATCTCCTGGTTGCGCGGCTCCCTGCGGAAGGCCTGGACCGCGCGCATGCCGGCCATCGACTCCACGAAATGGACGATCACCAGGGCCACGGCCTCCCGGGTCCTGCGGTAGACGATGCTCGACTGCCGCCGGAACCAATTGGTGAACAGCGCCAGGACCGGCAGCGGCAGCAGCGCGACCACGCCGAGGTGGACGTCCAGGACGAGCAGCAGGACCGCCGTGCCGACCAGCGTCAGCACGGCGGTGACGAGATCGTCGAAGCCCGACTGGAGCATCTCGGAGATGGCGTCGATGTCGGAGGTGAGCCGGGAGACGACCCGGCCCGAGGTGTAGTCGTCGTGAAACGACAGCGACAGCCTCTGGAAGTGGCGGAAGACCCGTCGCCGCAGCTCCAGCAGGATGCTCTGGCCGATGCGTCCGGCCATCCTGAGGAATATCTGCCGGGTCACCAGCTGGATGACCGCCGCGGCCAGGATCGCCGAGACGACGGTCACCAGCGCTCCCGGCCCCGCGCCCGCGACCATCGGCGGGATGCCCGCGTCGATGCCCACCTTGACCAGGTAGGGGATGGCGAGCGAGGCGACGTTGCAGGTCACGATGATCGCGACGAGCAGGACGATCTTCCTGCGGTACGGGCGCAGCAGCTCGCCCAGCAGCCGCCTGGACCTGCTGCGCAGCAGGAACGACACGTGTTCCGACAACTCGTCCTGGTTCTCGGCGGCGACCCCGCGCCACTCCCGGGAGCCGTTCCCGGTCTCTGCCGGGATCTTCGCGGAGGTCTCCGCCGGGGGAGTCGTGCCGTTCACAGCCGCGCCTCCTCCGCGTCGGGGTCGGCGGACAGCAGCGCGCGGTATTCGGGCACACTCGCCATGAGTTCGTGGTGCCGGCCGACGTGCGCGATCGTGCCGTCCAGCAGCAGGGCCACCCGGTCGGCGAGCAGCACCGTGGAGGCCCGGTGGGCGACGACCATGCCGGTCGCCTCGCGCAGCACGTGCCGCAGCGCCTGCTCGACCAGGGCCTCGGTCTCGACGTCCAGGGCCGACAGGGTGTCGTCCAGAACGAGGATCCTGGGACGGCTGAGAACCGCCCTGGCCAGTGCGAGCCGCTGACGCTGGCCACCGGACAGGGACATGCCCTGCTCGCCGATCCTGGTCTCCAGGCCCCAGGGCAGCTCGTACGCGAATCCGGCCTGGGCGATCCGCAGCGCGGCCGCGATCTCCTCCTCGGCCGCGTCGTGCCGCCCCAGCGTGAGGTTCTCCCTGACGCTCATCGAGAACAGCGTCGGCTCCTCGAAGGCGGTGGCGACCAGCGAGCGCAGCTCGGGCAGCGGCAGGTCGCGGACGTCGACGCCGTCGATCGTGATCCGGCCCGTGCTCACGTCGTACAGGCGCGGCACCAGGGAGGTCAGAGTGGTCTTGCCCGACCCCGTCGCGCCCACGACCGCCACCGTCTCCCCCGGGCGCACCTCCAGCCAGACATCGTGAAGCACCGGCTCGGCGGCACCGGGGAAGCGGAACCCCGCGCCCTCGAACCGCAGGTGGCCGCGGGGCCGCTCGATCACGCGGATGCCCCCGACGATCTCCGGTTCGGTGTCGAGCACCTCCATCACCCGGTCCGCCGCGGTCATCGCCTCCTGGCCCGTGGTCAGAATGAAGCCGAGCGCCGAGATGGGCCAGACCAGTTGCAGCATCAGGGTGGCGAAGGCCACCAGCGTGCCCAGCGTCAGGGTGCCGGAGCCGACCGCCAGGGCGCCGAGCAGCAGCACGAGGGCGAGGGTGATGTTCGGGATCACCTCAAGAAAGGTGAAGAACCTCGCCGACAGGCGGACCTTCTCCATCGAGGTCTCGTAGATCTTCACCGCTCCCTCCTCGAAGATCCCCGAGACGTGCCGGCCGCGGCCGAACGCCTTGATCGTCCGGATGCCGGCCGCCGACTCCTCGACGACGGTGGCGAGGTCTCCCTGCTCGTCCTGGACCCGGCGGGAGATGAGGATGTACCTGCGCTCGAAGTGCAGCGAGGTGAGCACGATCGGCACCGCGGAGACGACGACCAGCAGCCCGAGCGGCCAGTACATGCGGAGCAGCAGCCCGGTCACCGTCACGATCTGGACGGTGACCAGGACGAGGAAGAGCAGGCCGAAACCGAGAAAGCGCCGGATGGCCGACAGGTCGGTCGTCGCCCGGGACAGCAGCTGGCCCGACTGCCAGGAGGCGTGAAACCCCATCGGCAGCCGCTGCAGGTGGCGGTAGAAATCGTCGCGGATGCCGGTCTCCAGGCCCAGGACCGCGTCGGCCAGCAGCCACCGCCGCAGGAAGACGAGCAGCGCCTCGGTCATGCCCAGGCCCAGGGCGAGCAGCGCGAGGGGGAGCAGTGCCTCGCTGTCACCCCGGGCGACGGGGCCGTCGATGATCTCCTTGCCGATCAGCGGGATGGTGATGCCGATCCCGACCGCGGCGAAGGCCGGCACCCAGACGACGACCAGGCGGGTGGCGTAGGGGCGTAGGTAGGACTTCAACCGCCACAGGGAGCGGGCCCCGCGGAGGCGGGGGAGGGGTGGGGACTGTCGGGTCGGGGACTCTGTTTCCGTGTCCGAGTTTTCGGTGTCCGAAGTATCAGGAGGCATCAACAGGCGGCACGCTCCTCACGGTGCTCACACCAGGTGATCGCCGTTCGAGGGCATGGCGAACCGGAGGCACATCCCCGCTCAACCGTTCTACCGCACCACCGCTCCAGGTGGACGCCCCGTCGGATCACCCTCACCCGCACGGCGCGGGCGACCATTCAGTTTCCGTGCCCGAGTACGGGGTCGGCAATTGATGTGACGGCTCCCATCCTGTAACCGCCGGGTCAGAAAGGCCGATGAGATGAAGAAGGGCCACGACGATGCCGGCGGCGGTCACGGGCGCCGACGGGCCGCCCGAAGTTCTTGAAGGCGGTCTGGCAGACGACCAGTTCGAAGGAGCCCGGGTCGAAGGGAGGGTCGGCCGCGTCGCCCCGTTGGAAGTCGGCGTGGACGCCTGTCCGGCGGGCCCTCTCGGTCGCGATCTCGACGAACGTGCGGCTCATGCCCAGCCCGGTCACCGCGAACCCGAGCCGTGCCGTCTCGGCGGCCGGATATCCCGGGCGAGGACGGTGGTCCTCCGGCTTTCAGCCGGGAGGGCGGGAGCCCGTACCCCACGGGAGACGGCGGGAAAAAGGGAGGCGGCGGCCGGCGAGACGGCTGTAGGGTCGGCGGCATGACCTGGCGACATTGATCCTGAACCAGAGGCCGGTCCGGCGCGAGCTGCCGCGGACCCCCGGAGATGCCGAGCATCCCGAGTCCGTACAGTCTCCGCGAGAAGGACCCCATGACCGCTTCTTCTCTTCGGGTGCCCGGCGGGCGCGCGAAGCACCTGGCCGCGACGCTCTACGCCTACACCTTTCTTGATGAGTTCGTCCTGCTCTATCCGTTCTATACGTTGCTCTTCGTCGACACGGGCCTGTCGACCGCTGAGATCTCCTCGCTCCTGGTGATCTGGTCACTGACCTCCGTCGTGATGGAGGTCCCGTCAGGAGTGTGGGCCGACACCGTCTCGCGGCGCGGGTTGCTCGCCCTAGCGCCGCTGGTGGCCGCCTTCGGCTTCGGCCTGTGGGTCGCCGCCCCCTCCTACTGGGTGTTCGCCGCGGGCTTCGTCCTGTGGGGCACCTCGGGAGCGCTGCAGTCGGGTGCGCTGGAGGCACTGGTCTACACCGAGCTCGACCGGCTGGGCGCCGCCGGCCGCTATGCCGCGATCATGGGCCGGGCCCGCGCGATCGGCACGGGCGCCGTCATGGCGTCCATGGCAGTCGCCGCCCCGGTGTTCGCCTTCGGCGGCTACCGGCTGGTCGGCGCCGGCAGTGTGCTGGCCTGCCTGCTCGCCGCGGCAGTCGCGCTGACCTTTCCCGAACATCGCGTACCCGGGCGGCGGGGGAAGACCTCGCGGGGGGGCTACGCCGCGACCCTGCGTGCCGGGCTGCGGGAGGCGCGCGCCGACCGGACGACGCGCCGGGCACTGCTGCTGGTGCCGGCGGTGACGGCACTGTGGGGATCGCTGGAGGAGTACGTCCCGCTGCTCGCGGCCGGCGCCGGGGTCGCCACGCAGGCCGTGCCACTCGTGGTGCTCCTGGTCTCCGCGGGGGTCGCGGTCGGCGGCGTGCTCGCGGTGACCGGGCGGAGCTTCACCGGCGGGGAGTTCGCGGCCCTTCTCGCGTTCGGAGCGCTGGCGCTCGGCGCGGGTGCGGTCAGCGGGGTCGCGGCGGGGTTCGTCGCGGTCGCGGTGGCCTTCTGCGCCTTTCAGATGGCGGGGGTGCTGGCCGACGCGCGGCTGCAGGAGAGCATCACCGGCCCGGCCCGCGCCACCGTGACCTCGCTGGCCGGGCTGGGCACCGAGGTGGGCGCCATCCTCGTCTACGGCGGCTACGCCGCGGCCTCGGCGCTGACCGATCACGCCACGATCTTCACGGCCGCCGCGGTGCCGTACGCCCTTCTCGCCCTGGTGCTGTTCCTCGGCGGGTCCCGCTCGGCGGTCCGTGAACCCGGGTGAGCCGGGCCGGGCCCATCGCGGCACGGCCCGGCTCAGTGGCCCGTGAACCGGGGCAGGCCGAGCTCGGCGAAGACCGGGCGGTGGTCGCTGTCCGGCAGGGGGTGGACACCGAAGCTGTTGACCGCCATGCGCGAGTCGGCGAGCACATGGTCGATCGTCACGCCGGGCAGGGGCTCCCAGCCCTGCTGCGGCCAGGTGGGGACCAGGCCGTGCCCGGTGACGTCGGCCGCGTCGCGGTAGCCGCTGCCGAGCAGGTCGCGTACCAGCCCGTGGTCGAGGGTGGCGTTGAAGTCGCCGGCCAGTACCCGCAGCTGCCCGCCCGCCCTGGGCAGCGCCCGCAGCCCCTGGTCCCAGCACCAGACCTTGTAGTCGTACCTAGGCGCGCAGGGGTGGACCGAGACGACCTCGATCTCGTGGCCGCTCGGATGCCTGATCACCCCCCGTGCCTGCCGGAACCTGCCCAGTGCGATCAGGGGTTTCTCGGTGATGGGATGCCTGGAGTAGATGCCGGAGCCGTGCACCCCGCCGACCGCGCGATCCACCACATGGGGCATGCGCCTGCGCAGGCCGGCCGCCTCCAGGCGCTCGCGCGCGGCGGGAGTGAGCTCCTGGAGGGCCAGCACGTCCGGATCGAGGGAGCGCACGAGATCCATCAGGGCGTCGGTGTCTCCCGCGCCGACGGCCAGGTTCGCGGCGAGCACCCGGAGCCGCCCGTCCGAGGCGGGCTGGTCGCCGTCGGCGAAGTGGCGGGGGAGCACGGCCGTCGCCAGCACCGCGCCGGTGACCAGGGCGAGGGCCGCGGCCGCCCAGCGGCGCAGTCCCAGGGCCAGGAGCAGAGGGATCACCGAGGCCACCGCCGCGTACGGGGTGAAGGCCACCAGGGGGACCCACTGCCAGACCGGGGTCCAGCCGCTGGTCCTGAGCGCCGCCCACACCGCGAACGGCAGCACCATCGGCCAGATCAGCAGGCCCGCCCATCTCGATCTGATCATGAACCCGGAGCGTAACGGTCTTCCGTGCAGATTCGGTGGAGATCGGGGGTTTTGTTCGCGCAGATGCGAGAGGCCGGTGGGCGCCCCCCATGGGGTTGCAAAGAAAATGAAAGTCATTATCATTCTCTTTTGTCCGGCCTATGGCTAAGGAGGCGTTTTGGGGCATCTGCTGATGGTCGAGAGCTGGGTGGGGGCGATGAGCTCCCTACTTCCCCGGGCGATCCGGGAGGCGGGCCACCGGTTCACCTTCCTCACTCGTGATCTGCACCACTACCTGCGCGTTCCGTCCGGGGCCTGCGCGCACCCCCTGCTCGCCGCCGACAACGTGGTCACCGCCGAGACCAACGACGTCCCCGCGCTCCTGAGGCGCGTCGAGCGGCTTCACGAGGTCTTCGGCTTCGACGGTGTGATCTCCTCGTGCGACTACTACCTCGCGACGGCCGCGCGCCTCGCCTCCCATCTGGGACTGCCCGGGGTCGGGCCGGAGGCGGTGGAGCGGGCCTACCGCAAGGACCTCACCAGGCAGGCGCTGAGAGAGGCCGGACTGCCGGGGCCCGCCTTCGCCGTCACGAGCGGATGGCCGGAGACGGCCGCGCGCGCCGGAGAGATCGGCTACCCCCTGGTGATCAAACCGGTCGACCTGTGCGCCGGGATGTACGTGCGCAGGGTGGACGACCGTGAGCAGCTCCGCGAGGCCTACCTGGCGCTGGAGGGCTTCCCCGTCAACGCGCGCCGGCAGCGGCGGCTGCCCGTCGTCCTGCTGGAGGAGGTACTGACCGGGCCCGAGATCAGCGTCGAGTCGATCACCTTCGAGGGTGAGACCTCCATCATCGGGATCACCGACAAGAGCCTCGCCGGCGAGCCATGGTTCGTGGAGAGCGGCCATATGTTCCCCGCCGCGCTCGACCCCGGCACGGCGCGGTCCGCGCGGGAGGCGGCACTCTCGGCCTTGGCGGCGGTCGGTCTGGACCACGGCGTGGCCCACACGGAGCTGAAACTGACCCCGGACGGCCCCCGGGTCGTCGAGATCAACCCCCGGCCCGCGGGAAACCAGATCACCGAGCTGGTCCGGCGGGTGACGGGCGTCGACATACCGATGGCCTATGCCCAGCTCGCGCTGGGAGAGCGGCCCCGGCCGGCCCCCGCCGACACCGGGGTGCGCAGCGCGGCCATCGCCTTCCTGCTTTCCCGGCGGCCGGGGACGCTCTCCGCGATCCACGGCACCGGGCGGCTCGCCGAGGCCGGCGACGTCGTCGAATGGCAGGTCAAGGCCCCGGGATTCCCGACGAGCGAGCCGACGAGCAACAACGGCTACCTCGGGCACGTGATGGTCGCCGACACCGCGGGCCTGGGCGCCCGCTCCCGGGCCGAACGTCTCGTGGCCGCCCTGACCGTGGAGTACGCGTGAAGCCGGCGACCGTGAGCGACCTGGACGCCCTGGTGGCGGAAGTGCTGGCGGGCCGGGTGGGCTCCGACCCCGCGCGGCAGCGGATCAGTGTCGGGTTCGTGACCAGGCAGGGGGCCCGCCACGCGACCCGGGGCCGCGGCTACCGCAACCACGTGATCAGTCTTCGGCTGGGCGGGGCGGTGGGGTCCTGTGCGGTGGAGCCGGGCGGGATACCCGACGACGCGGTGTACGAATGCGTGGGCCGAGACGTGGCCACGCTGCTGTCGCACCCGCTGGCCGCGGTGCGCACGGCCGCCCTGGACGCCTATCTGATGCACGAGCGACCCCACGACCCCGCCGACGCGGTGACCGTGCCCGCGGGCTCCTCCCTGGACAAGTCCCTGGCCAGGGCGGCCGCGGTCGTGGACCTCCTCCCGGTACGGTCCGGAGGACGTGTGCTGGTGGTCGGCGTGGTCAACTCCCTCCTGCAGCGTCTGCGGGAACGCGGCATCCGTTACGTGCCGTGCGACCTGCGAGGTGGCGAGACCGAGTGGGGCGAACCGCACGTGACCGACGCCGAGGCCGCCCTCGACGGTTGCGACGCGGTGCTGGCCTCGGGCATGACGCTGGGCAACGGAACCTTCGAGCCGCTGCTGCGCCACGCGCGCGGCACCGGCAAACCCCTGGTGCTCTTCGCCCAGACCGGCAGCGCCGTGCTCCGGCGGTTCGTCGGCGCCGGGGTCACCGCCGTCTCCGCGGAGCCGTACCCGTTCTTCTGGCTGGACGGCGGCCCGACCACCGTCTACCGCTACCGGGCGGAGGAGGCGCGATGACCTCCGCACCGGAGCTGCTCGCCCTGCTGGGCAACACCCCCGTCACTCGGATCAGGACCCCGCTGCCCCACCCGCATCCCGGATTCTGGGCCAAGCTCGAAGGGCTCGGCGCCGGTGGCATGAAGGCCAGGGCCGCGGTGTCCATGCTCCTCGGGGCACGGGCCAGGAACGAGCTCAGGCCGGGGGCGCCGGTGGTGGAGTCCACCAGCGGGACCCTCGGCATCGGGCTGGCCTTCGCCGGTCAGGCCCTCGGGCATCCGGTGGTGCTCGTCGTCGACGCCGAGCTGGAACCGAGCATGCGCGCCCTGCTGGGGGCGTACGGCGCACGCCTGGAGACGGTCGACCGGCCGCACCCCGTGGGAGGGTGGCAGCGGGCCCGGCTGGACCGGCTCGGGCGGGTCGTGGACCGGCTGCCCGGGGCGTACTGGCCGGACCAGTATCACAACCCCGACAACCGTGCCGGATACGCCTCCCTGGCACGCGAGCTGGTCGGCCAGCTGGACGCGGCCGACGTGCTCGTGTGCAGCGTCGGCACCGGCGGGCACAGCGCGGGCGTGATCTCCGAGCTTCGCCGTCACTGGCCGTGGGTACGGCTCGTCGGTGTCGACACGGTCGGCTCGACGATCTTCGGGCAGCCGGCGCGTCCCCGCCTCATGCGCGGTCTCGGCAGCAGCATCCACCCGCGCAACGTCGCCTACGAGGAGTTCGACGAGGTGCACTGGGTCGGACCCGCCGAGGCCGCCGACGCCTGCCACCGGCTCGCCAGGCACACCTTCGTCACCGGAGGCTGGAGCACCGGGGCGGTCGCGCTCGTCGCGGCCTGGACCGCGCGGGTGGAGGCGGGCGCCCGCGTGGTGACCGTGTTCCCCGACGGGCCGCACCGCTACCTCGACTCGATCTTCAATGACGACTACCTCCGCGCCCGGAGGCTTGCCGGGCGGCCGGCGACCCGCCCCCTGGAGATCAGCCACCCGGGTGCCGTCGAGGTGACGGGCTGGGCGCGCTGCCGCCGGGTCGTCGACCCGCTGCGCGCCATGGAGGTCCCGGTATGAGGCTCGACTGGGAGATCGTCCCGTTGCGGTTGCGCGAGCCCTTCCGGATCTCCCGCTCGACGATGTCCGCGCGCGACACCGTCAGGGTCGCGCTCCATCACGACGGGGTGACCGGGTACGGCGAGATCGTGACCAGCGTCCACCTGGGCCTGGACGTGCCGCGCGTCACGGCCGCGCTGGACGGGCTGGGCACCTGGCCGGACCCGGAGACGCTCCTCGCGGAGCTGCCGGGCCTGCCGTGCCCGCCGGGAGTGCTGGCCGGTCTCGACGCCGCCGTGCTGGACCTGATAGGCGGGCGCGACGGGCTGCCCGTCCACCGGCTCGCCGGGTCTCCCTCCTGGCAGCCGGTGCCCACGGCGTACACGATCGGGATCTGCGGCACGGAGCGGGCGGCCGAGACCGCCCGTCGCCTGCACGCGCGCGGATTCACCGTGCTGAAGATCAAGGCCGGGTCGCCCGACCCGGACGACGACGTCGCGCGGGTCGCCGCGGTCAGGGCCGCCGCTCCCGGCGCGCGCCTGCTGCTCGACCCGAACGGCGCCTGGAGCGCCGAGCGGGCCGTCGGGCTGCTGGAGCGGATGCCTTACCTGGACGCGGTCGAGCAGCCCATCCCGCCCGGCCGTCCCGACCTGCTGGCCTGGATCGGCGCGAGGTCCCCGATACCGGTGATCGCCGATGAGGACGCCGGGGGAGCGGCCGAGGTCGAGCGGCTGGCCGGAGCCGTCCAGGGGGTCAACATCAAGCCGGCCAGGTGCGGCGGCGTGCTGGCCGCGCTCGGCGCCATCGCCGCGGCACGGCGCGGTGGTATGGACGTCATGCTGGGCTGCCTGGTCTCCAGCTCGCTCGGCATCGCCCCGGCCGCGCACCTGGCCGGGCAGGCCCGCTGGGTCGACCTCGACGGACACCTGCTGCTGGCCCGCGACCCCTGGACCGGCCTCGGTGGCGAGGACGGCGTGTTGCGGCTCTCCGGCCGCCCCGGTCTCGGCGTCAGGCCGGCGACATGAGGGCGTTCCGTTCCTTTCCGCTGTCGGTGCGCCTCCTGCTGGTCAACCAGATGGGGGTCAACACCGGGTTCTACCTGCTCGTCCCCTACCTCGCCGGCTATCTCGGCGGAGACCTGGGGCTGTCGGCCACGGTCGTGGGAGTGGTGCTCGGCGTGCGCAACCTCAGCCAGCAGGGGCTGTTCCTGATCGGCGGGACCGCCTCCGACAGGCTCGGCGCGCGGACCGTCATCATCGCGGGGTGCGCCCTGCGCGCCGCGGGCTTCGGCCTCTTCGCGATCGACGGCTCGCTGCCCGTGCTGCTCGGTGCCTCCGTGCTGTCGGGGCTGGCCGGTGCGCTGTTCAACCCGGCCGTACGCTCCTACCTGGCCACCGAGGCGGGCGACCGCCGCGCGGAGGCGTTCTCCCTGTTCAACGTGTTCGCCAACACCGGGGCACTGCTCGGTCCGCTGCTGGGCGGCGCGCTGCTGCTGGTCGACTTCCGCGTGGCGGCCGTCGTCGCCGCGCTGATCTTCGCCGGGCTGACGGTGGCGCAGGCGCTGACGCTGCCGCCCCGGAGCGTCCCGGTCGCCGGGGGGTCGGTGCTCGCCGACTGGCGGGAGTGCCTGGCCAACCGCCGGTTCGTCGCCTTCACGCTGGCGCTGAGCGGGATGTTCGCGCTGCAGAACCAGCTCTACCTCATTCTGCCGATGCGCGCGGCGGAGGTCACCGGTTCCGCCGCCTCCGTGGCGGTGCTCTTCCTCGTGTCCACCGTCGCCACCCTGCTGCTGCAGGTGCGCGTCACCCGATGGCTGCAGGACCGCCTCAGCCGTGGCACGGCCATCGCGCTCGGCCTGGCGACGATGGGCGCGGCCTTCCTGCTTCCGCTGCTGCCCGGCCTGGTCCCGGTGCTGCTCGCCGCGCTCGGGCTGGCCATGGGCGTGATGATCGCGCAGCCGTTCGTGCTCGAACTGATCCCCGCCTTCGGCGGGGAGGGCGTCACCGGAACCTACTTCGGGATGTTCTACCTCGCCTCCGGCCTGGTCGCCGCGGTGGGCAACGTCGCCGTCGGCTGGGCGGGCGACACGGCCGGCCGGCTCGCCTGGCCCCTCTGCGCGGTGATCGGTCTGGGCGCCGCGCTCGCGGTCCGCCAGGTCGGCGTACCGGAAAGGACGGTATCTGGATGAACATCCCCGCATCGGAGGGGGCGGTGTGGCCGTGAACCTCCTGACCGACAATCCCGAGCTGTACGAGCTGCGCTTCCCCGACCCCGACCACCTCGCCGCCCGTTTCGCCGACGACGTCGCACGCCGCTTCGGCGGCGGGAGCCGGCTCCTCGACATCGGCTGCGGCACCGGCCGCGATGCCGGTCACCTGGCCCGCAACGGCTACACCGTCACCGGCCTGGACCTCTCCGAACCGATGCTGGCCCACGCGCGCGGCCGGCACCCGGGTGTGGAGTTCGTCAACGCCGACATGAGGTCGTTCGACCTCGGCCGCCGGTTCGACGTGATCACCTGCCTGGACAGCGCGCTGCTCTACTGCCAGGAGAACGCCGACCTGACGGCCTTCCTGTCCCGCTGCCGGGGGCACCTGGTGCCGGGCGGGCTGCTCGTCGCCGAGATGCGCAACGGCGCCTTCTTCCTCGGCGACACCGGGCTGCTGGAGGGCACCGTCACCACGTCGGTGCTCTGGAAGGGCGTGGCCTACACCTCACACACCCGCCTGTGGATCGACCACGCCGCCCAGCTGCTCCGTCGCCACCGCACCTGGGAGTGGCCGGGACGTGCCGGGCCGCTGCACCAGCGCTCGGCCTGGCGGCTGCTCTTTCCCCGGGAGCTGGAGTACTTCCTCGACGTCGCCGGATTCGAGGTGCTGGCCCTGTTCGACGGGCCGGGGCCGCGTACCCGGCCCTCCTGGACTCCCGGGGCGCCGCTGTGGCCCGGGCTGTCCGGCGACCGGCTCCACCTCGTGGCCCGGCTGCGAGATCCGGCGGGCCGTCCCGAGGTCCGTCCCGCAGATCACCCGACCGATCGTTCGGCCGATGAAAGGACCCCCTTCCGATGCACTCCCTGAACCGCCGCGGTTTCCTCGGCACCGCCGCCGGGTTGTCCGCCGCCCTGCTCGCCGGATGCGGCACCGGCCCCGCGCCGGGGACCGCCGCGACGGGCGGGCCCCGGAAGGGGGGCCGGCTGCGCGCCGCGTTCGCCGGGGGCGGGGCCCAGGAGACCCTGGACCCGCACCTGTCCAACCTGTTCGTCGAGGCCTCCCGGTCCAAGGCGCTGTTCGACAAGCTCGCCGACTACGGCCCCGACCTGTCCGTCCTGCCCCGCCTCGCCGAGAGCTGGGAACCCTCCGCGGACCTCACCAGGTGGCGGGTCACCCTGCGCGAGGCGACCTTCCATGACGGCAGGCCCGTCCGCGCCGACGACGTCCTGTACAGCTACGCGAGGATCGCCGACCCCGCCCGCGCCTTCCGGGCCAAGACCACCCTGGCGGTGATCGACCTGGCTGCGAGCAGGGCCGTCGGCGAGCGCGCCGTCGAGTTCGCGCTCAGGCGGCCGTTCGCCGAGTTCCCCAACATCCTGGCGGCCTTCGGTGTCTTCGTCGTCCCCGAGGGCGTCGAGGACTTCACCAGACCGGTCGGATCCGGTCCGTTCCGCTTCGGCTCCTTCGAACCCGGCCGCTCTCTGCTGCTGCGGCGCAACGCCGACTACTGGGAGGGCGCGCCCCACCTCGACGAACTGCAGTACCTGATCGCCAACGAGGAGCCGGCCCGCGTCAACGCCCTGCTCGGCGGGCAGGCCGACTACGCCCATGACATCACCGCGACCACCGCGCGGACCTACCGGGGCAACGACCGGCTGGCCGTCACGCGGCTCACCAACAGCGGTATGCAGGCCTTCGCCATGAAACTGGACCGCCCACCCTTCGACGACCGGAACCTGCGCGAGGCCATGTTCCTGCTGGCCGACCGGGAGCAACTGGTGGAGACCGTGCTGGCCGGGGCCGGGCAGGTCGGCAACGACCTGTTCGGCAGGGGCTACCAGTACTACGCCGAGGAGATCCCCCAGCGCGCCCACGACCTGGAGAAGGCGAAGTGGCTGGTGGACAAGGCCGGTGCCAGGGGACTCAAGGTGCGGCTCGACACCTCCGCGGCGGCCGGCGGTTTCGTGGAGTCCGCGAGCGTCTTCGCCGACCAGATGCGCCAGGCCGGGTTCGATGTCGAGGTCGCCATGGGTGACAAGGACACCTACTGGAAGGACGTCCTCGACAGGGGCAGCCTTTGCTGCTTCCGTTCCGGCGCGATGCCCATCGAGTCCCACTTCGCGCAGCGCCTGCTCACCCCGTCCACCACCAACATCACCAAGTGGAGACGCCCGGAGTTCGACGCGCTCTACGCCAAGGCCGTCTCGCTCGCCGACGAGAGGGCCCGCCGCGACGTCTACGCGGAGATGCAGCGCATGCAGCACGCCGAGGGCGGCTACCTCGTCTGGGGCTTCGCCGACTGGCTCGTCGCGACCAGACCGGGAGTGGGCGGCGTCGTCGACGCTCCGGCCAACACCCTCGACTGGGCCCGCTTCGACAAGGTCTGGCTGGCTTGACGGGCAATCGGATCCCGCGCGCGGCACCCCGTCTCTCCGCCGGAGCACACCGGACGAGCCTGCCCAGGTACGCCGCCCGTCGCCTGGCGCTCGGCTTCGCGCAGGTGGTGGCGGTCACGGCGCTGGTGTTCGCCCTCACCGAGGCGCTGCCGGGGGACGCCGCCGTGGTGCTGGCCGGTGACGCGCCGGACCCGGCGCGGATCGAGCGGATCCGCGAGGAACTGGGGCTCGACCGGCCCGCACCCGCGCGCTACGCCGACTGGCTGTTCGGCCTGCTCCACGGTGACCTCGGGGTATCGCTGACGGCGGGGCGCCCGGTCACCGGGTTCCTCGCCGACGCCGCCGGGCCGACCGTTCAGCTCGCCGCCGTCACCCTGCTGCTCCTGGTGCCGCTGGCCGTGGCCGCCGGGGTCGTCGCCGCGCTCCGCGAGGGCCGGTTGCCCGACCGGATCCTGACCGCGGCGGGTGTCGCCCTGTACTCGGTGCCGGAGTTCGCCCTCGCCGTGGTGCTGGTCGCGCTGTTCGCACTGCGGCTCGGCTGGTTTCCGCCCACCGCGGTGGGGGTCGGCACGAACCTGTTCGCGCAGCCGGCCGTACTGGTGCTGCCGCTGCTGGCGCTGCTCGCCCGGCCGATCTGCTCGATCAGCAGACTGGTCAGGGCCGGGATGATCGACGCCCTGGGCTCGGAGTACGTCCGTCACGCTCGCAGGCTCGGTCTCTCCGGCAGGCGGGTGATGTTGGCGCACGTCCTGCCCAACGCGGTGGCACCGGCCGCGCAGCAGCTCGCCAGGACCACGGACTGGCTGCTCGGCGGCGTGATCACCGTCGAGGCCGTCTTCGTCATCCCCGGCCTCGGCACCTCGCTGATGAGCGCGATCTCCGCGCGCGACATCCCGGTGATCCAGGGGCTCGCCCTGGTCTTCGCGGTCACCACCGTGGTCGTGAACCTCCTCGCCGACGTCGTCGCGTTCCGTCTCGCCCCGCGCGCGGGAGGCACGGCATGAGACCTGTGCCGAGGTGGGCGCTGGGCGGGACGCTGCTGGGCGTGCCGCTGGTGATCGCCCTCGCAGGCCCCTGGTTCGCGGGCGAGCCGAGCCCCCGCGGCGTCTCGTTCGGCTCCGGATCCCTCCTGGGGACGGACTTCGTCGGACGCGACGTGTGGCAGCAGGTGCTCGTCGGCGGCAGGACGGTCGTGCTGGTGGCCCTGGCCGCCACCGTCCTGGCCTTCCTCGTCGGCACGCCGCTTGGCGTGCTGGCCGCGACGACCCGGCGCCGGTGGCTCGACGAGCTGCTGATGCGGCCCCTGGACCTGTTGCTGGCGATTCCCTCGCTGCTGCTGCTCATCCTGCTCGCCGCCGCCGCCCCGCCGGGACCGCCGGCCCTGACGGTCATCGTCGCCGTGATCAGCCTGCCGGAGGTGGCCAGGATCTCCCGCGCGGCGGCCCTGGAGATCGCCGCCAGGCCCGCCATGGAGGCGATGTGGCTCCAGGGCGAGGGCTGGTGGCGCCGGGCGATCGGGTACGTGGGCCGGTCGATGCTCCGCACCCTCCTGGCCGACCTGGGCGTCCGCGCCGTCGGCGCGCTCTATCTCGTCGCGACGGCGAGCTTCCTGGGCGTCGGCGTTCCCCCGGACGCGGGTGACTGGGCGGTGATGGTGGACCGCAACCGCGCCGGCATGTTCCTCCAGCCCTGGGCGGTGGTCGTTCCCGCCCTGCTCCTGGTCGGCCTGTCCGTCGGGCTCAACCTGCTCTTCGACGGGGTGCGGGGACGCCGAGGGGAGGCGGCGTGATCCGCGTCGTGGGACTGCGCGCCGAGGCCGGCGGTGGCAGGCTGGTCGACGACGTCTCCTTCGGGTTGGCCGCCGGACGGGTGCTCGCCCTGGTCGGAGCCTCGGGCAGCGGCAAGACGACGATCGGCAGGGCGCTGCTCGGTGAGCACGCGCCCGGCGTGGTGCTGTCCGGGACGGTCGAGGTGGCCGGGACGGTGGGCTACCTGCCGCAGCATCCCGCGTCCGCGCTCAACCCGGTCCGCCGCGTCGGCGCGGTGCTGCGCGAGATCGCCCGGCGGCACGCGCCGCCGGAGACCAGGTACGGGCAGGGAGGGCTCTCACACCGGCGCGCATCCGGAAGGGGGGAGGCGGAGCGGATCTCGTCCGTGCTGCGCCGTGCCGGACTGCCCGGGGGGGAGGACCTGCTGCGCCGCTACCCCCACCAGCTCTCCGGGGGCCAGCAGCAACGCCTGGTGCTGGCCCAGACGCTCCTGACGGCTCCGTCGGTGATCGTGGCGGACGAGCCCACCACCGGTCAGGACGCCGTCACCAGGCGGGAGGTCGTCGACGAGCTGAAGGGCCTCGTGGGGCGGGGCATCGCCGTGGTCCTGCTCAGCCACGACCTGGAGCTGGTGCGCACACTCGCCGATCACGTCGTCGTGCTGTGCGGAGGCCGGGTGATGGAGAGCGGCCCGGCAGGGGAGGTGCTCACCCGGCCCCGGCACGACTACACCCGGTGTCTGCTCGCCGCCCGGCTCCCGGCGAGCCAGCCCCCAGCCCCGGTGACCTCGCCCCCCGCCAGGGTGGGCCCGCCTGCCGGCCGGATGGACGGGATCCGCTGGAGGAGCCCGTCCGTCACAGCGGAGAGTCCCGCCTCCTGTGAGGTCCCGCCTGGGCCGGTCCGGCTCGCCGTGAAGGACCTGGCGGCGGGACACCGCTCGGTGCCGGTGCTTCACGACGTGTCGCTGGAGGTGGCGGCCGGGCGGTGTGTGGCACTGGTCGGGCGTTCGGGAAGCGGGAAGAGCACCTTCGCGCGCTGCGTCGCGGGGCTGCACGAGCCCACACGCGGAACCGTGCTGCTCGACGGGCGGGCGCTGGCCCGGTCACCGTCACGGCGCCGCCGTGCGGACCTGGCCCGCGTGCAGTACGTCTTCCAGGACGCGCACGCCTCCTTCGACCCGAACCGGACGGTGCTCGACCAGGTGAGCCGTACCGCCGTACGGCTGCGCGGCATGGGGCGCGGCGAGGCGGCGGACGCGGCCCTGGAGATGCTCGGCAGGGTCGGGCTCGGCCCGCTTCCGGCGGCCCGCAGGCCCACCGGGCTGTCCGGCGGCGAACTCCAGCGCGCGGCGCTCGCCCGCGGACTGCTGGCCTCCCCCGACGTGCTCGTCTGCGACGAGATCACCTCCGGTCTGGACACGATCACCCAGGCGGGCGTTCTCGACCTGCTCGGCGAGCTCCGCCGCGCGTTCGGTCTGACCCTCATACTGATCAGCCATGACATGGGTGTCGTCGCCCGGCTGGCGGACCAGGTCGCGGTCCTCTCGCGGGGAAGGATCGTGGAGGAGGGCAGCGCGGCACGCGTCCTGGGCCGCCCCCGGCACCCGCTGACCCGTGACCTGCTCGACGCGCAGGTCCTCCAGCGGGACCAGGGATGAGCCTGCGCCGGCCGGTGGTCGTCGCGCCGCCGGGGTCACTCCGGGGGGCGACGGCGGTCAGCCCGCGCCCGGCTCGCCGGGGAGGTCTTCCACCGGCCGCTCACCTGCCCGGGCCCCGGTGTACACCAGGGCGGGCGGCACGTTGCGCCAGATCGGGCCCAGGGTGCCGACGGTGGCGAAGGTGCCCTCCATGAGGCCGCGGAAGTGCCGGAAGCGCTGTAGCGGCAGCACGGTCAGCGTCGTGACGGTGCTGAAGGTGCCGCCGGGGACGAGCGAGGCCGAGATCTCCTCCAGGACGCGCCTCTGCCGCGCCTCCTCGAACAGGGTCCAGGGAAGGGAGGAGACGATCGCGTCGGCGTGGGACAGGCCGGCCTGCCTCAGCAGCTTGCCCAGGTCCCCCGCGTCGGCGGCGATCACCTCAAGCCAGGGTCTGCTGCGTCGCAGATGGCTCACCATGCCCTCGTTGACCTCCACGGCGAGCTGTCGCCCTCCGGGTGGCAGCCGGTCGCGGATCGCGTCGCTGATCACCCCGCCGCCGGCGCCGAGTTCGACGACCACGGCTCCGGGAGTGGCCGGGACCACCGACGCGGCCAGGCGGGCGACGGCCTTCGAACTGGGTGCGATCGCGCCCAGTTGCTGGGGGTTACGCATGATCGCACGGAGGAAGGTGAGCGTGTCCCCGCCGGCGGGACGAGTTTGAGAGAGCACCGACAGCTCATTCCCCCAGCTGAGGGGGTTATGCCAGTTTAGCGGGCTTTGATGATCGAACTTCCGCGGTACCGGGGATGGACGGCCCGGAAGCCGTCCGCGAGGCTTCCGCCGCCGACCCGCCTCTGCCCGGTAATGGCGTGGCGAGGTACCGTCGTCTTATCGGATCCCGGTCGGTGAGGGGAGCCGCCATGCCAGACGATTCCGATCACGTGCTCGATTCCATCGACGGGGCCGTCGACGAATGGCTCGCCATGAGTGACGACTCGATGCGCTGGACGCCGCCGGAGAAGGCTCACTCCAAGTCCCAGCTGGGCCTGCCGGTGCCGCCACTGCCGCAGGTGCTGGAAGATCTTCTCCAGGAGGTCGGCAGCCGCCTCGGCCCGCCCGCCCAGGCAGTGGTCGACGCGTTCCGCCCGCTGGGGGAGGGGGTGGTCGAGGCCGTCTCCACATTCCTCGACAGGCCGCCCGTGCGGCACCTCCTCGATCCGTCCGGCACGCCGGATGATCCGGAGACGCTCGGAGACCGTGCCTTTCCCGACACCTTCGGCCCGTCGCCCAAGGATCCGCCCGAGATTCGGTGAGACTCCTCGGCCTTGGCCGAGGGAAGTTCGCCAGGCGTCTCCGACTCACCGCCGACGACCGGGCGGGGTCGCGGGGGAGGGCCCCGTCCGATCACGGAGAGTGAGTTCATGGTTCCGATTCTCTCCGGAACGGCCCGTGAAGTGCGGAACTGCTTTTTTCGGGCAAAGGACAAAAAATTCCGGTGAGTCGGCGTACTTCAGGAGTGATGAAATGGCGGGTCTGGCGGGGCCGATCGCGGTCGGCGTCGAAGAGGAGTTCCACGTCGTCGATGTCGACACCCGGCACCTCGTCCCACGGGCCGGTGTCTTGCTGGAGCAGTTACCGGCGGAGCGGTTCACCCATGAGCTGCAGCGCTCGGTGGTGGAGGCCAACAGCAGGCCCTTCGTGCATCTGGAGGACCTCGGGCACGACCTGACCGCGCTGCGCCGCACGGTGATCCAGGCGGCGGACGGTCTCGGGCTCGGGATCGTGGCGGCGGGGAGCGTGCCGCTGGTGGACCTGGCGGCGCTGAAGATCTCCCCGGACCCCCGCTACGAGCAGATGCTCGCCGACTACCAGCTGCTCACCCGCGAGCAGCTGATCTGCGGCACGCAGTTCCACGCCGAGGTCGAGGACCGTGACCTGGCAGTGGCCGTCGCCCACCGCCTGGCCCCCTGGCTGCCCCCGCTGCTCGCCCTGAGCTCCAGCTCGCCGTACTGGCTGGGAGCCGACACCGGGTACGCCAGCTACCGTCCGCTGCTCTGGCAGCGCTGGCCCACCGCGGGGCCCGTGGCCAGGTTCGAGTCGGCCGCCGAGTACGACAAGGTGGTGCGGGAGCTGGTGAGCTCCGGTGTGATCACCGACCCCGGCATGATCTATTTCGACATCCGGCCCTCGGCCCACCTGCCCACCGTCGAGCTGAGAGTGTGCGACGCCTGCCCCCGGGTGGGCGACATCGTGCTGATCGCCGGCCTGTTCCGGGCGCTGGTGGCCAGGGAGCTGGACGCGGTGCAGCACGGCCCCGAGCGCTCGGTCCGGCTGGAGATGGTCCGCGCCGCGACGTGGCGGGCGGCGCGCTCAGGGCTGGAGGGCGAGCTCGTCGACCCGGTCGAGGGCACCCCGGGCCCGGCCGCCGAGGTGATCTGGAGGATGGTGGACGGCCTGCGGCCACAGCTGGAGGAGTCCGGCGACCTCGAGCTCGTCGCGTCCCTGGTCCGGGAGTCGCTGGCGCGGGGAAGCTCCTCGGCCCGCCAGCGCGAGGCGTTCGCCCGCGACGGCCGGCTGGCCGACGTGGTCGACCTCGTCATCGCCGAGACCCGGTCCGAGGACTGGGAGACCGCCTTCGGCGGGCCGACACCGAGGATGCACACCAGTCTCCTCGACGGCTACGACGCCCCCGGCGACGAGGCGATCATCGAGGGCACGGTGCGCGAGTCCTACCAGCCGGTGCTGCGGGCCCTGGACCGGCTGGGCGCCCGCGGCCTGCGCGGCAGGGAGCGGATCCGCGACGACTACCAGCGTCGCAACGGCATGACCTTCCACGTGGAGGGCGGCAGCGAGAGCCGGATCTTCCCGTTCGACCTGATCCCAAGGCTGGTCCCGCCCGGCGAGTGGGCCGAGATCCAGCGGGCGCTGCCGCAGCGGGTGCGGGCGCTGGAGGCGTTCCTGCGCGACGTGTACGGTGAGCGCGAGATCATCGGGGACGGTGTGCTCCCCGCCTGGGTGGTCGACGAGTCCCCCGGTTACCGCGAGCACGGGCGGAGGGTGCCGCCGGGTACCGTGCGCTGCGCCGTGGCCGGGCTGGATCTGGTCCGCGACCACGTCGGCCGCTGGGCGGTGCTGGAGGACAACCTGCGGGTGCCCTCCGGCCTCGGATACGCGGTGACCAACAGGCACCTGATGGCCGAGCTGTTGCCGGAACTCGTCCCCGGCGAGGGAATCGCCGATCCGCGGCAGAGCCTGCGGACACTGCGGGAGGCACTGCTCGCGGCGGGCACGGCGGCGGGCACGGCCGACTCGCCGGCCATCGCCGTGGTCTCGGCGGGACCGGACGACTCCGCCTACTACGAACACCGGATGCTCGCCGAGGAGATGGGGGCGATCCTGGTGGTCCCGGCCGACCTGGAGATCGGGAACGGTCATCTGGAGGCCGCGGGGCGCAGGATCGACGTGCTCTACCGCCGGGTCGACGAGAACGAGCTGCTCGAAGGCCCCCTGGGGCCGGAGATCATGGACGCCGTCGAACGCTCCACGCTCGTCCTGGCCAACGCGCCGGGCAACGGCGTCGCCGACGACAAGTGCCTGTACCGGTACGTGCCCCGCCTCATCGAGTACTACCTGGGCGAGGAGCCGCTCATCGACAACGTCACCACCTACCTGTGCCGCGACGCCGCGGACCGCGAGCAGGTGCTCGACCGGTTGGCCGAGCTGGTCGTCAAGCCGGTGGACGGATTCGGCGGCCAGGGCGTGGTCGTCGGTCCCGAGGCGTCCGCCGAGGAGCTCGGCAGGATCAGGGAGAAGATCCTCGCCGCGCCCCAGGGATGGGTCGCCCAGGAGACGGTCCAGCTGTCGACGCACCCGACCTTTGACGGGGAGCGGCTGAGCCCGCGCGTGGTCGACCTGCGGGCCTTCGTCTGCCTCGGGGAGACGGCGACGGTGCCGCCGGCGGCGCTGACCCGCGTCGCACCGGCCGGCAGCCTGATCGTCAACTCCTCCCAGGGCGGCGGTTCCAAGGACACCTGGCTGCCGGGAGGGGACGCCGATGTGTGACCTCAGGGCCGAGTCCGCCCGGCTGCGGGACGAGCGGGTCATCGGGAGGTGCCGATGTGCGGTCTGAGCGGTGAGATCCGGTTCGACGGCCGTCCCGCGGACGTCGCCGCGGTGGCCCGGATGAGCGAGGTGATGAGCGATCGGGGTCCCGACGGGTCGGGCCTGTGGTCGCTGGGACCCGTCGCGCTGGGCCATCGGCGCCTGAAGATCATCGACCTGTCGGACCGGGGCGCCCAGCCGATGACGGACAGCGACCTCGGCCTGACCGCGGTCTTCAACGGGTGCCTGTACAACTACCGTGAGCTGCGCGAGGAGCTGGAGGGCCGGGGCTACCGCTTCTTCTCCACCTCCGACACCGAGGTGCTGGTGAAGGCCTTCCACCGCTGGGGGATCGACTGCGTCGACCACTTCAAGGGCATGTTCGCCTTCGCGGTCGCCGAGCGGGACACCGGCCGGCTGACCCTCGGCCGTGACCGCCTCGGGGTGAAGCCCCTGTACCTCTCCCAGGACGCCGATCGCCTCCGGTTCGCCTCCACACTGCCCGCGTTGCTCGCCGGAACAGGAGTGGACACCGGCATCGACCGGGTGGCACTGCACCACTACATGACCTTCCACTCGGTGGTGCCGGTCGAGCGCACCATCCTGACCGGTGTGCGGAAACTCCCCCCGGCCACCGTGCGCACCGTCGAGCCCGACGGCACCGTCACCGACCGCCGCTACTGGCAGCCGCCCTACACCCGCTCGGCCCTGCCCGACCACGCCGGACCGTCCCCCTCCGAGTGGCGCGAGGCGGTGCTCGACCGGCTGCGCGTGGCCGTGCGCAGGCGCATGGTCGCGGACGTGCCGGTGGGCGTGCTGCTCTCCGGCGGCCTGGACTCCAGCCTGATCGTCGCGCTGCTGGCCGAAGAGGGGCAGGCGGGCCTGTCGACCTTCAGCATCGGGTTCTCCGCGGCGGGCGGGGAGCGGGGCGACGAGTTCGCCTACTCCGACCTGGTCGCCGATGAGTTCGGCACCGACCACCACCGCATCCCCGTCGACGACACCCGCCTGCTGCCCGCCCTGGAACACGCGGTGCGGGCGATGAGCGAGCCGATGGTCAGCCACGACTGCGTCGCCTTCCACCTGCTGTCGCAGGAGGTCTCCAGGCACGTCAAGGTGGTCCAGTCCGGCCAGGGCGCCGACGAGGTGTTCGCCGGCTACAGCTGGTACCCGCCACTGGCCGGCGTGTCGCGCGAGGACGCGGCCGTCACGTACGCCGGGGAGTTCTTCGACCGCTCGCACGGGACGCTGGCCGGGATCCTGTCGCCCGAGTACATGCCGGAGCGGGACGTCAGCGGCGAGTTCGTCCGGCGCCACCTCGCGGCGCCCGGTGCCGACACCGCGCTCGACGCGGCGCTGCGCCTGGACACGGAGGTCATGCTCGTCGACGACCCGGTGAAGCGGGTGGACAACATGACCATGGCCTTCGGGCTGGAGGCCAGGACTCCGTTCCTCGACCACGAGCTGGTCGAGCTGGCGGCGGCCTGCCCTCCCGACCTCAAGATCGCCTCCGGCGGCAAGGGCGTCCTGAAGGACGCCGCGCGCGGGCTGCTGCCCGCCGAGATCATCGACCGGCCCAAGGGCTACTTCCCGGTCCCCGCCATCAGGCACATCCACGGTCCGTTCCTGGAACTCGTCAGGGACGCGCTGACCGGGCAGGCCGCGCGGTCACGCGGCCTGTTCGACCAGCCGTACGTCGACAAGCTGCTCGCGGCACCGGACGAGCACCGCACCACCCTGGGAGCGAACGCACTGTGGCAGCTCGGACTCCTGGAGCTGTGGTTGCAGGCACAGGGAGTCTGATGGCCGACATGCCGGGAGCCGGTGCCCGCCCCTCGGCGGGCACCGGCCTGACCGCCTGGAACTGCCGGGCGCCCGCGCTGGCGCCCGACCTGAGCGCCGTCGCGTTCATCGCCGACAGGGACGGCTCTCCGCGCGTCTGGGTCCAGCTTCTGGGCGGCGATCTGGAGGCGTTGCTCCAGGGAGGAGGCGTCGAGACGTCGTCGGCCGGAGGGTCGGCCGGAGGGTCGGCCGGGGGGCCGGCCGGGGGAGAGGCGGAGGCGTGGTCTCTCGACACCGGTCCTGAGCCCGCCGCCGACGTGAGCTGGTCTCCCGACGCCCGGCGGCTGGCCGTCCTCGTCGTGCCGGGCGGCGGGGAGCACACCCAGGTCTGGACGGTCAGGCCCGACGGGAGCGACCTGCGCCCGCTGGCCGCGCCGGAGGGGGGATCGGCGTCGTTCGTACGCTGGACCGGGCAGGGGGAGATCCTTCTCGTCGCCGAGGTCTCCGCGTCCGGCCGTACGGACGCGGTGCTCATCGACGCGAGCTCCGGCAGCCGGGAGGTCGTCGCGGGCGGCGCGCTGATGCACCCGGCGGCGATCAGCCGTGACCACCGCCGGATGCTGCTGCGGCGCGGCCCGCGCGGCGTGCGCCGGATGTACGCGGCCGACCTTCCCGCCTTCCCCGGTGATCCCACCGGCCTTCCCGCCGCCCATCCCGGCGACCTCACCTCGGGCATGTCCGGTCCCGACGGCTCCGCGGGTCCCGGGGCACTCGCGTCCGCTCTGTCCGCTCCGGGAGATCTCGCCCCCGGCCCCCTGGAGACCGGGGACCTCGTCGCGGGACTTCCCGAGGACCTCACTCCCGGCCTGTGCTCCGGTCCGTCCGCCGCCCCTCCGGCCGGGCTCCGCTCCGACCTTCCCGAAGGCCATCTTGAGGACTTCCCGCCCGGCCTGCCCTCGGGGCTGCCCGACGAGGCCGCGGGCGATCTTCCAGGACCCGGGGAACAGCCGCTGCTGGCGGGGCTGAACGGCTCCACCGACTACGGCATCCTCTCTCCGGACGGGACGGTCGCCTACCTGCTGTCCGACGTCGGCCGCGACCGGGCCGCGCTACTCGCGGTGGGTGAGGACGGCACGCAGGTCGTGCTGGCCGAGCGACTGGACGCCGAACTCGACCAGTTCGCGCTGAGTGCCAACGGCCACCGCGCCGTCCTGGCGTGGAACGACAGCGGACGGTCGGAACTGGAGGTGATCGAGCTGGACACCGGTGCGGTGCGTCCGCTCCCGCCGCTGCCCGCCGAGGTGGTCTCCTCGATCAGGGTCTCCCTGGACGGCAGCCTGGCCGTCCTGGCGGTCGAGGGGCCCGGCGCCCCCTCCCACGTGGTGCTCTGCGATCTGGAGAACGGCGGCTACCGGCGGATCGCGGGGGACTCCCCGGTCGCCGGGGCGGCCGAGGCGGAGTTGATGCGCTTCCAGGCGCGCGACGGCATGGAGCTGACCGGCTGGCTCTACCGGGTCCCCGGAGCCCGGGGCCCGATGCCCTTCGTCGTCTACCTGCACGGCGGTCCGGAGAGCCAGGAACGGCCCACCTTCAACCCGCTGTTCCAGAACCTGCTGGCCGCCGGTATCGGGGTGCTCGCGGCGAACGTCCGCGGCTCGTCCGGGTTCGGCAGGGCCTTCCGCAACGCCGACAACCACGGGCTCCGCTTCGACGCGATCGACGACGTCGCCGACTGCGCCGTCGAACTGGCGCGGTCGGGTGTCGCCGAGGAGGCCAGGATCGCCTGCATGGGACGCTCCTACGGCGGCTACCTGACGCTGGCCGCCCTCGTCACCCACCCCCACCTCTTCCGCGCCGGGGTCGACGTCTGCGGCATGGCCGACTTCGAGACCTTCTACGACCGGACCGAGCCGTGGATCGCCGCGGCGGCCGTCAGCGAGTACGGCCACCCGGTCGCCGACCGTGACCTGCTGCGGGTGCTGTCGCCCCTGCACTCCTTCGACCGGCTGGCCGCCCCGTTGCTGGTCGTGCACGGCGCCCGCGACACCAACGTCCCGGTGTACGAGGCCGAGCAGGTGCTGCGGGAGGCGCGGGCCCGTGGCATACCCTGCGAGCTGCTGCTGTTCGAGGACGAGGGGCACGAGATCCGGCAGCTCGCCAACCGGGTGACCTTCGTCAAGAACGTCGTCGAATGGCTCAGCTGGCACCTGACCGCCCCCGACCCGGCATGAGGCTTTCCCACAGGGGCAGGCTCGGTGACAATGACGACATGCCGCGTACGCAGACACCGTGGGGAGCATGGGAGCCGGCTCCATTGGCCGAGGTCGTCGAGCTGTTCGGCGGACTGGAGACGCCCTGGTGGATCGGCGGAGGATACGCGATCGAGCTGGAGGTCGGCCGCGCCTACCGCGAGCACGCGGACATCGACGTCGGGATCCTCCGCCGGGACCAGGCCGCAGCGCGCCGGTTGCTCGCGGGATGGGACTGCTGGGCCGCCGACCCGCCGGGTACGCTGCGCCACTGGCCACAGGGCGAGATCCTCCCGCCGGGCGTCCATGACGTCTGGGTCCGCGAGGACCCCGACGGTCCGTGGCGGATCCAACTGATGCTCGACGAGGCCGACGGGCAGGACTGGGTGTACCGGCGAGATCCGAGGATTCGCCGTCCGCTGGCGTCGTTCACGGTCGCCGAGGACGGTTTCTCACGGATCGCACCGGAGATCCAGCTCCTGTACAAGGCCAAGTCGCCACGTCCCAAGGACGAACTCGACTTCGACGAGGTCCTGCCCCGGCTTGACGACGTGCGAAGGGCATGGCTGGACGAGGCTCTGGCGACCGAACACGGAACCCACCCCTGGCAGGCGCGCCTCCGCCGCTGAGCGAAAGAGCCGACCGTCAGGCGGAGGTCGTAGATACCGATGTGGGCTCGGAAACCACGCCGAGGACATCCTGGGAGCACCCCGGCGGAATGGTTCGACTGGTTCTCCTCCCTTCGCCTGGCCTGCTTCAAGGGTGACACCCAGCTCCGCTCCGGGCACCCGCCGCAGGCCCGCCGGCCCCTCCTCGACGTTCCCGAATCGTTTCCCTCAGAGGACAGGAAGCAGCGTACGGCCCGGGAGCTTCACCCGGCCGGGTGGGGGGCCGGTCGTGGGGTGGGCAGGCGGGTGCCGCGGCGCCAGACGGCGCGGGTGTTGAGGGTGTCGGCGATGGTGACGGTGGGGTCGCCGTCGACCAGGAGCAGGTCGGCGCGGAGCCCCGGCGCGATGCGGCCGCGGTCGTCGAGACCGAACCGGCGCGCGGTGGTGGCGGTGGCCGAGCGCAACGCCTCGGTGGGGGTGAGACCGGCCTGGACGAGGTAGCGCAGTTCGTGGTGGACGCTGGCTCCGTGCGCGAGACCGCCCAGGAACGGCACCGGTATCGACGCGTCGGTGCCGGTGAGAATGTCCACTCCCGCGTCGTGCAGGGCCTTGACCGAAGCCAGGACGTCGTCGATGTCGCCCTGGGGGTAGCGGTCGAAGCTGGAGCGCAACGTCTCCAGCCACGCCTGGTCCAGGCGGGAGGACACGCGCGGGTCGGCGGCGAACTCGGCGCCGGTGATGCCCATCATGGAGGCGTTCAGCACCACGCAGGGGACGACGAACATCCCCGCCCGCGCGATGAGGTCGATGATCTCGCCGGTGTGCGGCCGGTCCATGAACAGGTGTGCCAGGCCGTCGATGCCCGCTTCGATCGCCATCCTGGTCGCGTCCACGGTGAGCGCGTGCGCGACGGTCAGCATGCCGTGCCGGTGCGCCTCGGCGACCCCGGCGTTCAGCGTGGCCTGGTCGAGCATGGGCAGACCGGGGTGGCCTTCGACGGAACCATCGTCGATCATGAACTTGATGTAGTCCGAGCCGCCCGCGACCAGCCGGGGGATGAAGGCGACGGCCTCCTCGGGGGTGGTCGAGAACGGCATCACCGGTGGTTCGCCCCCGGGCTTCCGGCCTCCGGCGTTCTCGCTGTGCTCGCGGGGGTCGAAATCCTTGGGGATCAGCTCGCTGGGGTGCCCGCCGGGCGGGGTGATGCCCATACCCGACGAGCGGACGTCGGCCATCGCGTCGTTGCCGGTGATGTGCGCCCGGTTGTTCCCGGTGTTGGTGCCCTGCATCTCCAGCTCGGTCGTCACCCCGAACCGCAACGCCAGTGCCAGTGCCTGCTCGCCGGTGTGCACGTGAGCGTCGATCAGGCCCGGTAGCAGCGTGGCGCCGCGCGCGTCGACCGTGTCGGCCCCCGCGGGGGCCTGTTCCCCGACCGAGCTGATGATCCCTCCGTCGATCACGACGGTCGGCTCGCCCAGCACCCGTTCCCCGTCGAAGACACGCGCGTTGACGATCGCTGTAGCCATGCTGTCCTCCTATTCGCATCAGTCGTCACGGAATGCAGTCATTTGATCACCTTCTGGTGGTCCGCCGGCTGCTGTCGCGACTATATCCAGAATGACTCTAAATTTGAAATCAGTTCATATTTTGTATCGTTCTGGAGTTGGGTAGCCTGGGCGGCGTGCAGACCATGGGGCGCCGCGAGCGCAGAAAGGCCCAGACCCGGCAGGCGTTGAGTGACGCCGCGATCGGGTTGTTCCTGCGGCACGGCTATGACAGCGTGACGATCGCCCAGATCGCCGAAGAGGCCGACACCGCCATCGCCACCGTCTTCGCGTACTTCCCCGACGGGAAGGAGAGCCTGATCTTCGACGACGGGAGCGAACGCCGTGACGGCATCGTCGCCGCGGTCCGCGACCGGCCCGAAGGGCAGCCCATCCTGCGGGCGCTGCGTGAGTTCCTGGCCGCCCGCGGCCCCTTCGCCGCCACCCTCTCCCCGCAGCTCAGGCGCCGTACCGAACTGGTCATGAGCACCCCCGCGCTCCGCGGCTACCAGCGCAGACTCTGGAACCGCAGTCAGGATGCCCTGGCCGAGATCATCGCGGCGGAGTCGGGGCGCGATCCCGGCGACATGACCGTCCGCGCGCTGGCCCGCTATGTCCTGGAGGTCCCCGACCTCGCCGCCGGCGAGCCCGACCCCCGGCGTGCCCTCGACGCCGTCTTCGACCTGCTGGAAACAGGCTGGACCGGTCCCTGAGCCGCCGCTCGGGGCGTGATGGCCGATGGGGCGCTGGAGATTTTAGGAATCTACATTGTAAAGGGCGTGGGCGGCTCTCGCCTTTACCGGCGAGGCCGGTCTTTCGCCGCATTTCCTTATCTTTGCGGCCTGCTGCTGATAACAGATCGGTAAGACCGTACTGTCATGGGCCGCATACAGTGTGTGATTTTTGCCAGGCTGGGGGAGGTCGGACGCGATACGGGAGGCGAGATGTACGGTGAGCATGATCGGACTCACGGCCACGGCCTCAACGCCAGACCGCGAGGGCGCATGCCGTACAGCGACTCGTGGCTCCGCCCGCCGGATTCGCCGCGCTCCGCCGGGCCCGCGACCCTCCCCGAGCCCGATGGGCCACCGGCACCCCACAGGGCCGCGCGGCACAGGAAGGACGAGGAGACGGGTGACGACACCGTCTGGCCGTCGGCCCGCCGCTCCTGGACATACCTCGACAGCAGGCCGTTCTCCATGCCGCCGCCGCCCAGCCCCTGGCTGCGGCCGTGGTCGAGGCTCTCGCGCGACCAGCTCCTGGGGCCGGCACTGGTCGCCGGGTTCCTCGTCGCCGCGGGGGTCGGTGTCTGGTCGTCCGGCTGGTCCCCGTGGGCGGGTACGCCCATCGCGAGCATGGTGCCCGCGTCCCCCGCGGGGCGTCTCGTCGCGGATCACGACACGGTGTTCACGTCACCGCGAGCCCCGGTGGCCGGGGCGGGGGGCTTCGCGGGAGAGCGGAAGACCTTGGAGGGCAGGGAGAGGGTGGCAGGGCGGCGGAAGACGCCGCGCCACGATCTGGAGCGGCCCCTTTTCGGCCCTGCCGGAAGGCCCGGGAACGAGTGGGTCAAGCGGGTGGAGCGGCGCGGCGAGAGCCGGGAGGGCCGAGGTTCGACGTGGACCGGCGCCGGGCCGGGCGAGGCCGGGAGCGCCACGCCGGTGACCGAAGGTGTCGGACGGGAGGCGGGCGGTGCCACCGGAAGTGCCACCGGCGGCCGAGGGAACGCCGGAGGTGTCGCATCGGAGCGGTCGCGCTCCGGGGTGCGCAAGGCCAGGTCGCAGCCCCGTACGGCCAGGACGGGTGCCCCGGAGGCCAGGAGGCCTTCGCCCTCGGCGTCCAGGAGCGGGCCGCCGGATCCGAGCGCCGGAGGCGGGGGTGCCGCCGGTATCAGCGCCGCCTACGCCTGCCGCCATCTGCCCTCCGGTGACTGGCGCTACGCCTACTGCGTGCAGGTCTGGAACGACTACAAGAGCAGGAACGGCCTGCCCTGATCCTCCCGTCGTCTCGCCCCGGTGGTGGCGGCCCGGTCCGTGATCGGGATGAGCGGGGCGGCGGATTGTGGCCGATGTCCCGGCTGGGGTCGTGGGAGTGCGCGGTGCTCACGATCCTTGGGGTGAACTTGAGGTGTCCCGGCGATTACTCATGGTCATCATGGCGCATGAGGTCACGTGCAGATCAACCCTCAGCACCAATGGGAGTACCCATGCACATCCGCATCGCCGCGGCGGGGTTCGCCGTCGTCGGCCTGCTCGCCACCCTGGCCACCGCCGGTATCGCCACCGCCGCCACCGATGGCGCGACCGTTCCCGCGCCGACCGCGTGTGCCCAGGAGCATCTCGCGCTGCTGGACGCCGAGGACGCCATCGCGGGCGTCGATGCCGTTCCGGAGGTCAAGGCCGCCCACGAGGCCTTGGTGAAGGTCGGCGCCGCCGCGGACGTGGGCAAGCTCTCGCAGAAGACGCCCTCGCAACCGCTCGGGGCGGGGGCGGCGGAGGCGGATCCCGCGGCCAAGAAGGCGTTGGAGGCGTACAACGCCGCCGGGGCCAAGTATCTGCAGGCGCGTGACGCGGCGCTTTCGAAGGTCGCGCCCCTGCACCAGAGCTCCAGGGACGCGCTCAAGAAGTGCCTTCAGGCCGGCTTGGCCTGAGGGTTCGGCCTGAGCCTGATCGGATGACACATATCGGAGTCCCTCAAGCCGTGACCGGGCTGGGGGACTCCGGTGGAAGGTGAGACGAACCGCCGGCTGTCCTCGGGCCGGGAGGGTCGCCCCGCCAGGTGATCGCTTCGCTTCGGAGGGCGGGGTTTCGGGGAGGCGCCCTGCTCTGTCGTGTCTCTTCGCGTTCTTCCGGTTCCGTTGCCTGTGAGCGCGCTCACAGGCGGCTTCCGGCTCGCGCCGGAGCGTCCCCGTTTCCGGGGTTCCCGTTTCGCCGGTGCGCGCACGCCGGGCCTGGCCCCTCGTGGTTCCGGCTGCGTCGTTCGGTGTGAATACGGATGTCCGGCCGCGGTAATCTCCAACAATCCCGCAAGTGGTGCCGTGTTGGGCCGCGCCCGCAAAATAAGACTGGACATCTCATGATAAATGCTGCTGAAATGGTGTTTTTCGTGAATAGGTAATTCACCCTACGCAAGGGGCAGTCGGACACTCCCTGATGGTGGCGCATGGACACTGCTCTGTCGTTTCGCGTTCTCGGTCCACTTGAAGTCCTGGTAGGTGAGCAACGGGTCTCGATCGGAGGGTCACGCCAGCGAATTATTCTCGCCACCCTCATCCTGCGCGCGGGACGGGTCGCCCCCGTTGACCTGCTCGCCGGGGCGATATGGGGTGAGCACCCACCGCCCACCGCCCGCAGCCAGGTGGTCATCTGTGTCTCCGGGCTTCGCCGGGCCTTCCTGGAGGCGGGCGCCCCGGCGAATCTGCTCGGCACCTCCTCGCCCGGATACATCCTGCAGGCCGACCCCTCCCAGGTCGACGTCCTGCTCGCCGAGCGCCTCGCCACCAAGGCGAGGGCCGCGGAGAGCGCCGGCGACCTCTCCGGCGCCGCCCGGCTGTTCGCCGAGGCGTGCGGTCTGTGGCGCGGCCCGGTCCTGGCGGGCATCGAGAGCGCGTTCGTCGAGTCCGAGGCGCGACGGCTGGACGACCGTCAGCTGACACTGACCGAGGAGCGCGTCCAGTTGGAGCTCGCCCTCGGCCGACACCGGGAGCTGATCGACGACCTCGCCGTCTTCGTCGACGCCAACCCCCTGCGCGAGCGGCTGCGCGCCCAGCTGATGCTGGCCAGATACCGGTGCGGGCGCCGGGCGGAGGCGCTCGACACCTACCGGATCGGGCGGATGCAACTCGTCGAGGAGCTCGGCATCGAGCCGGGCACCGAGTTGCAGGCCCTGCACGACGCCATCCTGCGCGACGCCCCCGAGCTGACCCCGGCACCCGTCCGGGTGAGCATGCCCGCCTCCGAGGCCGCCGCCGGACCGGAGCCCGTGCCCGCGGAGCCCGTCGCGGCGGCCCCGGTCGAGCACGGGGTGGTGCCCGCGCAGCTGCCCGCGGACGCGCCCTACTTCGTCGGCAGGACCACCGAGATCGCCGAGTTGGACGCGCTGCTGGACAAACGGATCGGCCAGGGGCTGCTCACCATCGCGCTCATCACCGGGGTGGGCGGGGTCGGCAAGTCGGGACTCGCCGTGCACTGGGCGCACCGGGTCGCCTCCCGGTTCCCCGACGGCCAGCTCTTCGTGAACCTGCGCGGCTACGACCTCAACGCCCAGCCGTTGACCCCCGGCGCGGTCATGGACCGCTTCCTGCGGGCCTTCGGCATCGCCGGGGAGCGCATCCCCGAGGACCTGGACGAGCGCGCCGGCCTGCTGCGCACCGTAATCGGCAGGCGCCAGGTGCTGCTGCTGCTGGACAACGCCCGGGTCATCGACCAGGTCAGGCCGCTGCTGCCCGGCTCCGGCACCTGCTGTGTGATCGTGACCAGCAGGGACCCACTGGGCGACCTGGCCGCCAGGGAGGGCGCCAGCGTGATCCATCTGGAGGTGCTGGGCGCGGCGGACTCCGCCGCGCTGCTCGCCGGGGTCGCCGACTCCGTGGTCATGGACGAGGACCCCAAGGCCGCCGCACTGCTCGGCGAGCTGTGTGACGGGCTGCCGCTGGCACTGCGGATCGTGGGCGCCCGTCTCACCACCCGCTCGTACTGGACCCCGGCCCGCCTGGCCAAGCGTCTCGCCGACGAGCGGCGCCGGTTGGACGAGCTGAGCTACGGCCAGCTGACCGTACGGGCCAGTTTCGCCCTCAGCTACCGCGACCTGAACCCCGAGGCGGCGCTGATGTTCCGCAGGCTGGGGCTGCTCGAGGCGCCCGACTTCGCCTCCTGGGCGGGCGCGGCGCTGCTCGACATCGACGGCCTCGACGCCGAGGACCTGATCGACCAGCTGGTGGACGCCCAGCTCGTCGAGGTGCTCGGCCCCGACGGCGCCGACCAGATCCGCTACCGCTTCCACGACCTGGTGCGGCTGTACGCCAGGGAGCGGGCCGATGAGGAGGAGCCGCCCGAGGACCGGCTCGCCGCCGTCACCCGCGCCCTGAGCTGCTGGCTCGTACTGGCCGAGGAGGCACACCAGCGAGAGTACGGCGGGGCCTTCACCCAGCTGCACGGCACGGTGCCCCGGTGGCGGCCGGCCGAGGCGGACGAGCTCCTGGAGCGGCCACTCGACTGGCTGGACGCCGAACGCGGCGCTCTGGTCGCCGCCATCTCACAGGCCGCCCACATCGGCGCGTCCGAGCTGTGCTGGGACCTCGCCGTCACCGCCACCACCCTGTTCGAGGCCCGGAGCCACTTCGACGACTGGCGCACCACCCATGAGACGGCGCTCGCCGCCGCTCGTCGGGCCGGCGATCTGCGCGGTGAGGCGGCCGTTCTCTGCTCGACGGGAAGCATGCACCTCTTCCAGCAGATGCCGGAGCGGGCGGGCGAGTGCCTGTGGGCGGCGCGTGAGCTGTTCGAACGGCTTGAGGACTCGTACGGGATGGCGCTGGCGCTGCGCAACATCTCGCTGCTGGACCGGCTCGCGGGCCGTTTCGACACGGCGCTCGACGGGTTCCTCACCGCGAAGAGGATCTTCGTCGCGGTCGGGGACCGCTTCGCCGAGGCCCACGTGCTCGGTGGCATCGCCCAGGTCCACGTCGACCAGGGGAGAGTGGAGCTCGCCGAACCCCTGTTGAGACAGGCCCTGGAGGTCTTCCGGCAGCTGGGCAGTGAGCGGGGGCAGGCGCAGATACTCAACAGGCTGGGGGAGACACTGCTGCGCCAGGAGCGGCTGGGGGAGGCGGAGGCGACCTCCCGGGCCGCGCTCGCCCTGGTCAGGGAGCGGCAGGACGACATCGGGCAGGCGTACATCCTGTGTGGGCTGGGGGAGATACAGGTCCGCCAGAACCGGCTGGAGGCCGCCGTGGAGAGTCTCGACGAGGCACTGGCCATCGCCCAGGGGGTGCGTGAGCGCTTCGTGGAGGCGCGGATCCACCTGGCCTTCGGCCAGTTGCACGCCCGGCGCGGCCGGTTCGACGAGGCGGTGGCCTATCTGCTCGAGACCTTCGAGATATCCACCGAGCTGGATACCCGGCTGTGGCAGTTCAGGGCACTGTCCGCGCTGGGGGAGGTGTTCGTCCTCAAAGGGGACGAGGCCGCCGCCTCCGATGCGCTGAATCGCGCCCTGGATTGTTGTACCGATACCGATTCCGAGGATTACCGGCTGATCAGGGCGCGACTGGCTACTTTATCGGGAATTTCCGTTGAATCATCAGGTCCATGTGCTGTCGCCAGTGATGTGAGCGACTGACGAGGCTGCGGTGATCGTACCCTGAACGACGGCCACAGGCAGGGTGAGGAGTGCGGCAGTGGCGGTGACCTTCGCGACCCAGGTAATCCACCGAGACATTTTCAACCTCATTCATTCGTGGTGTTTTCTTTCCTTCTTCCGTTCTGCGACAAACGTAGAATGAGGCGCGATCGAGTCGATATCACATCGGCTACCGCTTGATATCCGGGGTCGCGTCGCGCATCAGCACCGCCGTGAGCAGCACGTCCGCTCCCCACGCCAGGTGTTCGGGGGCGGTGTACTCCCCGGGGGCGTGGCTCACCCCGTCTCTGCTCGGCACGAATATCATCCCGACGGGCGCGATCCGCGCCACGATCTGGGCGTCGTGGCCGGCGCCGCTGGGCAGGCGGTGGTAGGGCAGGCCCTGCTCGGCCGAGGCGCGGGCGATGAGCTCCCGCAGGTCCGCGTCGCAGTCGACCGGAGAGGTGCGCGCACCGGGGACGACCGTGACGCGGGTGCCGGTCGCGCCGGCCACTTCCGCGGCGGCCTCGGCCAGCCGCGCCAGTGCCGCCTCCAGCGCCCCGGCCGAGGTGTCGCGGAACTCCACCCCCAGCCGGACCCTGCCGGGGACGACGTTCCACATGCCGGGCTCGACGGCGCATGTCCCGGTGGTGGCGCGCAGCACCACCCGCTCGTCGGCGGCGATGGCCCGCACGGCCAGCACCAGCCGGGCGGCGCCGTCCAGCGCGTCCGCCCGGTGCTCCATGGGCGTGGTGCCCGCGTGCCCGGCCACGCCGTCGACCGTGACCGAGACGTTCACCCGCCCGGTGATCGTCTCCACCACCCCGATCGGTACGCCCAGGCGTTCCAGCACCGCTCCCTGCTCGATGTGCAGCTCCAGGTAGGCGGCGATGTCGCGGGGTGACCAGGCGGCCTCGGCCAGCCGCTCGGCGTCACCCCCG
This sequence comes from Streptosporangium amethystogenes subsp. fukuiense, assembly GCF_042665875.1. Lineage (NCBI taxonomy): Bacteria > Bacillati > Actinomycetota > Actinomycetes > Streptosporangiales > Streptosporangiaceae > Streptosporangium > Streptosporangium amethystogenes. The sequence goes on from NZ_JBHTEE010000001.1 coordinate 1,612,615, forward strand.
ACCGCGGCCAGCAGGTCGGCGACCGGGATGCCGCGATCGTCCAGGACGCGTGCCGCGCCGGGCGGCAGTACCCCGGCGAAGCCGTGCGAGCCCAGCATGCCCATCGTCCCGTGGGCGCCCTCCTCGTCGCAGAAGGCCACCACCGCGAGCGGGTGGTTCAGCCGCACGCCCTCCTCGTGCAGGGTCCTGGCCACCTCGACGCCGGCCAGCACCCCGTAGGCCCCGTCGTAGGCGCCGCCGTCCGGCACCGTGTCGATGTGCGAGCCCAGGACCAGCGCGGGCGCTCCCGGCACGGCGCCGGGGCGGTGGCCGATCAGGTTGCCGGCCGCGTCGATCCGTACGGCCAGGGCGGCCTCCTCCATGAGCCGCGCGACGTAGGCGCGGCCCTCCACATCCCCGGGGGTGAACGCCAGCCGTGTCACTCCGCCGCCGGGCACCGCGCCGATGGCGCCGAGCCCGGCCACCTGCTCCACCAGACGCCCGGCGTTGACACGGGGCCGGGTCCCCTGCAGGACGGTCATGGCGTACGCAGGGATCTGGGGCGCATGTCCGTCCAGACCCGCTCGATGTGCGCCAGGCAGTCGTCCCGGCCGCCGAGGACTCCGGTGGCGGTCCACCCGGCGGGCAGGGCCCGGTCGTGCGGCCAGATGGAGTACTGCTCCTCGTGGTTGACCACCACTACGTAGGTGCTCACGTCAGAACCTCCAGGTCACCGATCGTGGTCGAGTCGTCCCGCACGGCGTGCGTCCGAAAGGTGCGCGCCGCCCGCGCGGTACGCCGTGTCATCTCGCAAGGGGAAGGCCGGGGCCGGACACCAGGGCGGTGATCGACCGCTCCAGCTCGCCGGCCATCGCGGCGACCGTCTCCGGAAGGAACAGCGCCGTGTCGTACTCCAGGACCGCTCGCGCGTGGCCGCCCAGGTCGGTGACCTCCAGGGCCAGATCGAACTGCGAGGTGCCCAGCGGCATGACCAGCCGGTCGGCCGTCACCCCGGGCAGCCGGTCGTCGGCCGACTCCAGCAGGCGCCGGTCGTGCAGGGTGAACAGCACGTCGAACGGGGTCCTGCGGTCCCTGCCCAGCTCCGCGGTCAGCTTCGACAGCGGCAGTTCCTGGTGCTCGTAGGCGCCCAGCAGGCTCTGCCGGACCCGGCCGACGACCTCGGTGAAGGTGTGCGCCCCGGCCAGCGGGGTGCGGACCGCCACCGTGTTGACGAAGTGCCCGATCAGGTCGGCGACCTCGCTCCTGGAGCGGCCGGAGACCACCGAGCCGACCGTCACGTCCTGCACGCCGGTGCGGCGGGCCAGCCAGACCTTGAAGGCGGCCAGGTAGACCATGTGCGGTGTGGTGTCGGTGGCGCGGCACAGCCCGCGTACGTCGACGGGCAGTTCGAAGGCGTGCTGGGCGCCCTGGAACAGCGGCCGTCTGGGGCGGGGCAGGTCGGTGCGGAGCGCGGTGCGCGGTGCGCCCGCCAGCCGCCCTCGCCAGTAGTCCAGCAGGCCGGACAGCCGCTCACCGGTCAGCGACTCGCGTTCCCAGACGGCGAAGTCGACGTAATGGGTGCCGGGCGGCGCCGGTTCGGCCGAGCCCTCGACCCTGCTGCGGTACAGGGCGCACAGCTCCCGCCAGAAGATCGCGGTCGACCAGCCGTCGAAGATGATGTGGTGCGCCAGGACGAGCAGCACGTGCTCGGCGGGGGAGATCCGGTACAGCACGGGCCGCAGCAGCGGGCCGGTGGCGAGGTCGAACGGCCTGCGGTACTCGTCCAGGATGAGCCCGGCGGCGTCGGCCGTCTCCACCACCGGCAGCGGCACCAGAGCCGGGTCGGCCACCCGCTGCACCGGCCCCTGCCTGGTCATCGTGAACGTGGTGCGCAGCGACTCGTGCCGGGCGACCACCCGCCCGATCGCCCACTCCAGCGCCTCGACGTCCAGGGGGCCACGGAGCCGGAACGCGTGCGGCGCGCTGTAGGCGAGGCTCGCCGGGGCCAGCTGGTTCAGCACCCACAGGCTCTCCTGGGCGTAGGAGAGCGGGTAGCCGGCGCCGGGAGTCCTGGGCAGCGGGCGGGGCCCGGCCCCGGCGGGACCGGCCAGCCAGGCGGCCAGCTGGGCGGCCGTCAGGTGGTGGAAGACGTCGGAGATCGACACCTGCACGCCCAGCCGGTCCTGGATCCGCATCGCCACCTGGACCGCGGCCAGCGAGTGGCCGCCCAGGCCGAAGAAGTCGTCGTCCGGGCCGATCTCGCCGGGTTCCAGATCGAGCACCTCGCTCCAGACGGCGGTGACGACGTCCAGCAGCTCGGCCGGGGCGCCCGCGTGCGGGGCCGGGCCGTGCGGGACAGGCGGGGGACTCACCGCCGCGGTGGCCGGCTCCTCGCTTCCCGCCCCGGCGCCGGGACGGGGCTCCCACGGGAAGGCCGTCACCGGACGGCCGGGGTCGCCGGCCGCGAAGTCCAGCACCCGCAGGTAGCCCTCGGCGAGCCAGGCGATCGTGTCCGCGTCGAACAGGTCGGTGTTGTAGCGCAGCAGGCCGGAGATCTCGCCGTCCGCGGCGACCAGTTCCAGCTCCACGTCGAAGCGGACGGTCCGCTGGTCGAGGGGGTACGTCGACAGGGCCAGCTCGCCCAACCGCAGCAGCATGCCCCGCTCGCCCGCCGAGGGGGCGCCCAGCGGCGACGCCGCCTCGGCGGACTCGCTGCGGACGATCTCCCCTCGGTGCGAGGCGCGCAGCGTGAACGCCACGTCGAACAGCGGGGAGCGGCTGGGGTCGCGGTGCGCGCCCAGCCGTTCCACCAGCAGCGGGAACGGGTAGTCCTGGTTGTCCAGGGCGTCGAGCACCGCCCGCCGGGTGCGGTCGAGCACCTGCGAGAACCCGGGGTTCCCCGACAGGTCGGCGCGGAGCACGACCGGGTTGACGAAGTAGCCGGCGACGTCGGAGAACTCCGGGCGGCTGCGCCCGGAGGTCCAGGTGCCGAGCAGGAAGTCCCGCCGGTCACAGGCCCGGCCCAGCAGCACCTGGAAGGCGGCCAGCAGCGTCGTGTACAGGGTGGCCCCGCCGCTCGCGGCCAGCTCCCCGACCGCCGCCGACCGCTCGGCGCCCAGCCGGAAGGCGTGCGAGGCGCCCCGGAAGGTCTGGTCGGCAGGGCGCGGCCGGTCGGCGGGCAGTGCGAGCACCGGCGGCGGGTCGGCCAGCAGACGCGTCCAGTAGGCCGCCATCTGGGCGCCCTCCGGCCGGGCCAGCATCGCCGCCTGCCAGGCCACGAAGTCGGCGTAGGTCGCGGCGGGTGGCGGGCAGGCGGGTTCGGAGCCGCCACGCAGCGCCGTGTACGCCCGCCCCAGCTCCTCCAGCAGCGTGAACAGCGACCAGCCGTCGATCGCGATGTGATGGGTGACCCAGAGCAGCACCGGCGCCGCCGCCGGGCGCCGTACCAGCACGACCCGCAGCACCGGGCCGCGCTCCAGGTCGAACGGGCGGGCCGCCTCGGCGCCGAGCAGGGCCGCGAGGTCCTCCTCGGGCGCGAGGGCGACGACGCGGAAGTCCAGCTCCCCCTCCGGGGCGACCCGCTGCACCGGCGTGCCCTTGACGTGCCCGTAGGTGGTGCGGAAGATCGGGTGCCGCGCCACCAGCCAGGCGAACGCGCCGCGCAGCGCCTCAGGGTCCGCCTCGCCGTGCACCGTCCAGGCGAACGGCATGTTGTAGGCGACGCTGGCCTCCCTGCGCATCCGGTCCATGAACCACAGGGACTGCTGGCCGTAGGAGAGCGGAAAGGGTGCGGCGCCCGATTTCATCAGCTTGGCGAGCAGGGCGCGCTTGTCGGCCTGGGACAGCGGCGCTCGGGTCTCCATCGAAGTCCTCCAGTGGGGGTCAGGTCGCCGGGACGGTCAGCCGCTCGACGAGGGAGACGGCCTCCTCGGGGGAGGCGACGGAGTGGAACGTCGGCTGCCCGGCCAGGGAGATCAGCTCGAACCGCCGCAGGGTCTCGACCAGGCTGATGAAGCCGTCCCAGACGCCCTCGGCGTTCACGATGACCAGCGGCTTCTCGGACATGCCCAGGTAGGTGGCGGAGATCACCTCAAGGATCTCGTCCAGTGTCCCGTAGCCTCCGGGCAGCGCGATGAAGGCGTCCGCGCCACGCAGCATGTGCTCCTTGCGCCGGTGCAGGCTGTCGGTCAGGTGCGTCTCCTGTGCCGGCGCGGCGATCGCCCGCTCCCGCTCGTACAGGAACCGGGGGATGATCCCCCGGATGGTCGCACCGGTCTCCGAGGCGGCCCACGCCACCTCGCCCATCAGGCCGGAGCCGCCACCGCCGTAGATCAGGCGGTGGCCCCGCTGCCCGATGAGCCTGCCGGTCGCCCTGGCCATGTCGACGATGACCTGTGAGTTGCTCCGTCCCGCGCCGCAGAAGACGCAGATCTCCAGTGGTTTGCCACCCCCGCGCACACCCGCGCCGGGTTGGAGGATCGTCGAGGTCATCGCTGTCTCCTAGGAGGACCGGTAACGTGTGATCGCCGGCAGGTGCCGTTCGCGGAGTTCGTGGTCGCGCACGCCGAGCCCCTCGGCGGGGGCGAGGCAGAGCACGCCGATCTTGCCCTGGTGGGTGTTGCGGCGGACGTCGTGCACGGCCTCGGCGCTCTGCTCCAGGGCGTAGGTACGCGACAGGGTCGGGTGGACGCGCCCCTGGGCGACGAGCCGGTTGGCCTGCCAGGCCTCGTGGTAGTTGGCGAAGTGCGTGCCGACGACGCGCTTGAGGCTCATCCACAGGTACCGGTTGTCGAAGGAGTGCATGAACCCGGTGGTGGAGGCGCAGGTCACGACCGTCCCGCCGCGCCGGCAGACGTAGACGCTCGCGCCGAAGGTCTCCCTGCCGGGATGCTCGAACACGATGTCGGGGTCGTCGCCGCCGGTCAGCTCACGGATGCGGCTGCCGAAGCGCCGCCATTCGGCGACGTCGGGGGTGTGCTCGTCGAGCCAGAAGGAGAACCCCTCCGCGGACCGGTCGATGATCAGGGAGGCGCCCGCCCTCCTGGCCAGCTCCGCCTTCTCGGGGGAGGAGACGACGCAGACCGGGGTGGCGCCGCCGTTCAGCGCGTACTGGGTGGCGTAGGAGCCGAGCCCGCCGGAGGCGCCCCAGATCAGCACGGTGTCGCCCTGCTTCATGGCCGCGCCGTTGCGCGAGACCAGCTGCCGGTAGGCGGTGGAGTTGACCAGCCCGGAGCAGGCGGCCTCCTCCCAGGTCAGGTGGGCGGGCATCGGCATCAACTGGTTGGCCTTGACCAGCGCCAGCTCCGCCAGGCCACCGAAGTTGGTCTCGAATCCCCAGATCCGCTGCTGCGGGTCGAGCATGGTGTCGTCGTGCCCCTCGGGGTCCTCCAGCTCCACCGACAGGCAGTGTGCGACGACGCGGTCACCGGGCTTCCATTTGGTGACGCCGGGGCCCACCCGCAGTACCACGCCGCTGACGTCCGAGCCGAGCACGTGGTAGGGGAGGTCGTGGCGGCGGGCCAGCTCGCTGCGGCGGCCGTAGCGGCGCAGGAACCCGAAGGTGGGCACCGGTTCGAAGATCGCCGACCAGACGGTGTTGTAGTTGACCGAGCTGGCCATCACCGCCAGCAGTGCCTCGCCGGGACCGACCTCGGGGGTGGCGACCTCCTCGACGTGCAGCGACTTGCGCGGGTCCTTGTCCTCGCTGCGCATCCCGGCGAACATGTCGACCTCGTCGGCGTGCACGGTGACGCCCCAGTAGGACTCCGGTACGGCCAGCGCCTCGAAGTGGCCGGGGGCGTTCTCGCCGGACAGGATCGCGTCTCGGATCGCGGTGGTCATCGCGCTGCCTCCAGGGCGAGTCGGTCGAGCTTGCCGTTGGGGTTCAGGGGGAGGACGGGAACGGTGCGGAACCGGGCGGGGACCATGTGCGCGGGCAGCCGCTCGCCGCACAGGGCGCGCAGTTCGCGGGGGGAGAGCGGGGTGCCGACCAGGTAGGCGACGATCAGCGGCTCGCCGCCGGGCGGGGTCCGCACGATCACGGCCGCGTCGCTCACGCCGGGCGTGCGCCGCAGCACGGCCTCGATCTCGCCCAGCTCGACGCGGAAGCCGCGGATCTTGACCTGTGAGTCGATGCGGCCCAGATACTCGAAGGACCCCGACTCAAGTTGCCGTACCAGGTCGCCGGTGCGGTACCAGCGCCGCCGGCCGTCGCCCAGGTCGGCCAGGGGGAACTTCTCGGCGTTGAGCGCCGGGCGGCCGACGTAGCCGGTGGCCAGGGCGGTGCCGCCCACCCACAGCTCGCCCTCGGCGCCGGTGGGCACCGCCTGGCCGTCCGCGCCGACGACGGCGGTGCGGACGTGGCGCAGCGCCCGGCCGATGTTCGTGGGCCCCGAGGTGTCCTGCACCGTCGCGCGGTCCACGACCGTGCAGGTGGAGAAGACCGTCGTCTCGGTGGGGCCGTAGATGTTGACGATCTGTTCGCGCCCGCCGGTCAGGTCCATCCAGGCGCGGATGGTGTCGCGGTCGATGGCCTCGCCGCCGAAGATCAGGTAGCGCAGCGCGAGCGGCCGGGGGCTCTGCTCCATGGCCCAGGCCAGGTACTTGAACATGCTGGGCACCTGGCAGAGTACGGTCACCCGCTCGGCGTCCAGTGTGGTCAGCAGCAGCCGTGGGTCGCGCCCGGCGGCGACCGGGATGGCGACCACGCGCCCGCCGTGCAGCAGCGCCCCCCACATCTCCCAGATGGAGAAGTCGAAGCAGTGGCTGTGAAACCAGCTCCACACGTCGCCGGGGCCGAAGGAGAACCGCTCGCGGGCGGAGCGGAACAGTTCCAGCACCGCGCCCTCGGGGGTGGCGACGCCCTTGGGGGTCCCGGTCGAGCCGGAGGTGTAGATGATGTGGGTGGGGATCTCACCGGAACGTTCGACGGGCGGCAGCACGTCTCCGGTCGCCCCGGTGACCTCGACCCTCGGCATCGCGGCGAACGGCCACGGCCCGTCCGGGTCGGCGCAGATGGCGCGCAGTTCGCTGTCGCCGGCCATGAACCGCACCCGCTCGGCGGGGTAGTCGGGGTCCAGGGGGACGTAGGTGCAGCCGTGGCTTATCACCGCCACGATGGCGGCGACGACCCGCCAGGAGCGCCGCATGAAGATGCCGACCCGGTCGCCGGGGACCAGCCCCAGCTCGTCGAGCGAGCGGCGGATCTCGGAGGCGGCGCCCGCCAGTTCCGCGTAGCTCACGGATCGGTGTTCGTCGGTGACGGCGAGCGCGTCTGGCCGCCGCCGCACGTGCTCGTAGAAGGCCGAGGCCAGGGAGCCGAATTCTTCGTCCACAGATCAGGACGATCTCCAATAGCACGACATATGGGTATTCGTCGGCGGGCTAGGCTTCTTCCGGCGACCAGGCCGGGAGGCTAGGTACCGTCCGCGTCCCGCGACGGAAGACGCCGGAGCCGCGCCTGGCGATGCTTCTCGGCATGAACGGTGTCGTTTTCGTCTTTCCCGGCCAGGGTGCCCAGTGGCGTGGCATGGGAAGTGCCCTGCTGGAGCAGGAACCGGTCTTCGCCGCGGCGATCCGGGAGTGCGAGCTCGCGCTCGAACCGTACACGGACCGATCGGTCACCGACGTGCTGGCGGGCAGGGCCGACGCCGACCGGATCGACGTGGTCCAGCCCGCGCTCTTCGCCCTCCAGATCGGGCTGGCCAGGCTCTGGGCGGCCAACGGCGTCGTACCCGCCGCGGTGGTCGGGCACAGCCTGGGCGAGATCGCCGCCGCCCACGTGGCGGGCGCCCTGACCCTGGCGGAGGCGGCCAGGGCCGTCGGCGTCCGCAGCCGGCTCTACCGCAGGCTCAGCGGGACGGGCGCCATGGCGCTGGTCGGCCTCGGCTGGGAGGAGACCGCCGCCCTGGTCGCCGAGCGGAACGGCCACCGCGGGGCCGCACCCGAGTTCCCCGGTGCCGCCGGTGCCGGCCGGATCTGCCTGGCCGCGGCCAACGCGCCCGGCTCGACGGTGGTGGCGGGCGACCACGACGCGGTCCACGCGCTCGTCGAGCAGCTCCGCTGGGAGGACGTCTTCTGCCGCCTGGTCGGCGCCGACGTCGCCGGTCACAGCCACCATGTCGACCCCCTGCTGCCGGAGCTGCGCGAGGAACTGGCCGCACTGGTGCCGAACCGCGCGGGGATCCCGCTCTGGTCGACCGTCACCGGCCGCCCCGGCGCGGTGCTCGACGCCGACTACTGGTGCCGCAACCTGCGCGAGCCCGTCCTGTTCTGGCCGGTGATCCGGCAACTCCTGGACGCGGGCTACGACACGTTCGTCGAGCTCAGCCCGCACCCCACCCTGCTGTCCGGGCTGCGCGACGTCGACGCCCGGCTGCTGGCGTCCGTGCACAAGGAGGACGGCGCCGTCTTCGCGGGCTCGCTCGCCCGCCTGCGCGAGGTGAAGCTCACCGCGGACGGCCCCCTGGGTGACCACCGGGTCGAGGGCCGGCCGGTCTTCCCCGGCGCCGGATACCTGGCGGCCGCCCTGGAGCACTACGGTGCGCTGGCCGGGGTGGAGTTCCACGCCCCGCTGCTCCTGGACACGCCACGCCGCCTGGCCACCCGGCTCGACGGCGACGCGATCGACCTCACCGTCGAGGGGCGGACCCACGCCTCGGCCTCCCGCGCGACCCCGCAGGCCGTGGCGCACCTGGAGCTGTCGCCGCTCAGGTCCAGGTGCGCCACCCGGATCGGAGCCGAGGAGCTGTATTCGGGCTTCACCGCCAGGGGGATGCGGTACGGTCCGGCCTTCCAGCGGATCGAGGAGGTCTTCACCGCCCCCGGAGAGTCCCTCGCCCGCCTGCGCGCCGCCTCCCCCCTCTCGCGGGCCCGCGACGACGAACCCGCCTCCGGTCCCTGGCCGTACCGCCTCGACGTGGCGCTGCTGGACGCCTGCCTGCAGGCGGCGGCGCCCGCCCTCGCCGAAGGCGACGACCTCTACCTGCCCCGGGCGGTGGCCCGGGTGTCGGCGCTCGGCGAGGTCGGTGCGGCCCGCTGGGCGCACGCCAGGGTCGTGTCCGCGACGGGCACCGGCGACGACCCGGGTGACGGGGCGGAGGTGACGCTCGACATCGACGCCTGCGACGAGGACGGCCGGGTGGTACTGGCGCTGCGCGGGGTGCGGCTGCACCGGATCGCGCGCGGCGCCGGGGCCGGCGGCTGGACCTACAGCACGCGCTGGGTGCCGGTGCAGACGGGCGTGGACGAGCCGTTCGGCGGCGTGGTCCACCGGGTCGAATCGGGACGGCCCGCCGAGGAGGCACTGCGGTCGCTGCTGGAACTGACCCGGGAACTGATCGCCCGGCCGGAGCCGGACCGGCTGTGGGTGGTGACCAGGAACGCCCAGCCGGTCGAGCCGGGCGACCCGGTGGACCCCGACGCCGCCGCCGTGTGGGGGATGGCGCGCACGATCAGGCACGAACACCCCGAGCTGCGCTGCACCCTGATCGACCTGGACGCCGAGCCGGGACCGTCCTGGACCCCGGCCGACCTCGGCGCCGATGCCGGTGCCGGGCGCCCCGCCTGGAGGCTCGCGGGTGAGAACGAGGTCGCGTTGCGAGGCGGCAGGCCGTTCGCGCCGCGCCTCACCCCGCGACCGGCCGGGCCGCGCGGCCCGCACCGGCTCGTCCAGCGCGCTCGGCAGGACCTGGCCACCCTCTGCCTGGCCGAGGACGCTCCCCGGGAACCGGGCGCGGGAGAGGTACGGATCCGGGTACACGCCGCCGGGCTCAACTTCAACGACGTGCTGCGCGGGATCGGCATGCTGGGCGAGCAGCCGGAGCCACTCGGCTACGGCCTGGAGTGCGCGGGCGAGGTGACCGGCGTCGGCGACGGCGTCACGGGCCTGGCCGTGGGCAGCCGGGTGGTGGCCCTGGTCGCCGAGATCGGCGCGATGGCCTCGCATGTCACCGTGGACGCCCGGCTGGCCGTGCCCATCCCCGGCGATCTGGACTTCACCGCGGCGGCGACGCTCCCCGCGGCGTACGTCACCGTGCTCTACGGCATGGAGCGGCTGGCCCGGCTGGAGGCGGGGGAGCGGGTACTGATCCACGCCGCGGCCGGGGGGGTCGGCCAGGCGGCGGTGCGGCTGGCCAGGCGGGCGGGCGCGGAGGTCCTCGCCACCGCGGGCTCGCCCGGCAAGCGGGCCTGGCTCAGGCGACAGGGCGTCCGGCACGTCTTCGACTCGCGCTCGCTGGACTTCGCCGACCAGGTCCTGGAGGTCACCGGCGGCGCCGGGGTCGACATGGTGGTCAACTGCCTGGCCGGACCGGCCGTCGACGAGGGGCTGCGGATCCTGGCGCCCTTCGGCCGGTTCGTCGAACTCGGCAAGCGCGACATCGCGGAGAACCGGCCGCTGCCGCTCGCCCCCTTCGCCAAGAGCCTGTCCTTTCACGCGGTGGAGGCGTTCTCACTGGCCGGACGGCGCCCGGCGCTGGCCGGCGCGATGCTGCGCGAGGTGGTGGACGCGGTCGCGGCGGGCGATCTCGGCCCGCTGCCGGTGACGGCCTTCCCGGCGGCGGAGGCCGAGGCTGCGTTCCGGCACATGGCCTCGGCCAGGCACATCGGCAAGGTGGTGCTCACCTTCGACCGGCCCCGGCTGCGCGCCGACGGCACCTACCTGGTCACCGGTGGTCTGAGCGGTCTCGGCCTGGCCGCGGCCGAGGGGCTGGTACGGCAGGGAGCCAGGCATCTCGCCCTGCTGGGCAGGAACGAGCCCGGACAGGCCGCACGGGAGCGGATCGCCGCACTCCGCGAGGAGGGCGTGCGGGTCGTGGTGCTGGCCGCCGACGTCGCCGACGCGGACGCGCTGGAGAAGGCGCTCGACGGGCTCCGCGCCCAGGCGCCGCCCATCCGCGGCGTCCTGCACGCCGCCGGGGTGCTGCGCGACCGCACCGTCGCCGCCGTCGACCTCGACGAGGTGGCCGAGGTGCTGCGCCCCAAGGTGGCCGGCACCCGCAACCTGCACCGGCTGACCTGCGGCGACCCGGTGGAACTGTTCGTGCTGTTCTCCTCGGCGGCCGGGCTGCTCGGCTCCGGCGGCCAGGCCGGCTACGCGGCGGCCAACGCCTTCCTGGACGGGTTCGCGCACTGGCGGAGGAGCCGGGGCCTGCCCGCCACCAGCGTCGACTGGGGCGTCTGGTCACAGACCGGGCTCGCCGCCCGCCCGGACCGGGCGGGCAGGCTGGCCGACCGGGGCATGGGTTCCATCGACACCGCGTCGGGCCTGCGGATCCTCGCCGAACTGCTCGCCGAGCAGCCGGCCCAGGTGGCGGTCGTCCCGCTGGACGCGCCCACCTGGTTCGCGAACAACCCCGGACACGAGCACTGGTCGATCTTCGCCGGGCTGGCGGCCGGGCACACCGGGACCGGCCGGCTGAGCATCACGACCCCCCAGGAGCTGGAGCGGGCGCTCGTCGAGTGGGTGGCGGGGGTGCTGCGCACCTCACCGGCCGCGATCGACCCGAAGGCGTCGCTGACCCGGCTGGGACTGGACTCGCTGATGGCCGTCGAACTGCGCAACCTCCTGGAGGCCCGGCTCGGGGTGCGGCTGCCGGCCCCGGCCTTCCTCGACGGTCCCACCGTCACCGAGCTGGCCGGGCGGGTGAGCGCCCATCTGGACGAGCGGCCGGCCGGCGAGACCGACACCCGTGACCCGATGGCGGCGCGGCTGGACGCCCTGTCCGACGCCCAGGTGGACGCCCTGCTGGACGAGCTTCTCAACGACCACATCGGAGGTGTGGCATGACTTTTCATGATTCGGTGCTTGCGTCGCTGTTGAGCACCGCCGACGAGCACGGCGAGCGCCCGGCGCTGACCTTCCTGGGCAGGGGCGAGAGCACCCGGTGGACCTTCGCCGAGCTGGCCCTGCGCGCCCGCCAGGTCGCCACCCGCCTCACCGAGGCCGGCGCGTACGGCGAGCGGGTGCTCCTGGTCTGCCCCTCCTCCGCCGAGTACGCGCCCGTCTTCTACGGCTGCATGCTGGCCGGGGCCCTGCCCGTGCCCGTCTACCTGCCCTCCCTCGCGCACTTCAGGTCCGCCTGGTCGAAGATCGCCTCCATCGCCCGCGACTCCGGCGCCGCCTACGCGATCGCCCCCGAACCGCTCCCCGGCGCGGACGCGCCGGCCACCCTGCCCGGCTTCCGCGGCTGGCTGCACTTCGCCGACCTGCTCCGCGGCGACGCCGCCGACCACTGGGCGCTTCCCACCCCGGAAGACCTGGCGTTCCTGCAGTACACCTCGGGCTCCACCGGCAACCCCAAGGGCGTCATGGTCACCCACGGTGGCCTGACGCACAACGCCCGCGTGGTGGCCGCCGCCGTCGGGGCCGGCCACGAGACGACCACGGTCTCCTGGCTGCCGCTCTACCACGACATGGGGATCATCGGATCGCTGCTGTCGCCGCTGCTGTGGGGCGCGCACGTGGTGAAGATGTCACCGCAGGCGTTCGCCGCGCAGCCGTTCGCCTGGCTGCGAGCCATCTCCGACCACGGCGGGCAGCTTTCCTACGCGCCCAACTTCGCCTACGAGTTGTGCGTCCGCAAGGTCACCGACGCCGAGCTCGCCACCCTGGACCTGAGCCGCTGGCGAGTGGCGCTCAACGGCGCCGAGCCGCTCAGACGAGACACCCTGCGGCGCTTCGCCGAGCGGTTCGCTCCCGCCGGGCTCGACGCCGCGAGCCTGTACGCCGCGTACGGCATGGCCGAGGCCACCCTGGTCGTCTCCGCCGGGCCGCTGTCGGCCGCCGACCCCGGCGTGCGGGTGGGGGAGCGCCACTACGTACGCTGCGGCACCCCGCTGGACGAGATGGTCGTCGAGATCGCCGACCCCGTCACCGGACTGGCATGTGAGGCGGGCGAGGTCGGCGAGGTGTGGGTGTCGGGGCCCTCGGTGGCGGCCGGCTACTGGCAGCGCCCCGACGCCACCGCCGAGACCTTCCACGCCCGGCTGCCCGGACGCGAGGAGAACTTCCTGCGCACCGGGGACCTCGGGGTGCTGGACGGCGACGACGTGGTGATCGTCGGCCGGCACAAGGACCTGATCGTGATCAACGGGGTCAACCACTATCCCCAGGACGTCGAGTACACCGTCGAGCGGGTCAGCCCCGCCGTGCGGGGCGGCTGCGGCGCCGCCTTCGCCACCGAGCCCACCGGCGACGTGCCGCAGGCCGAGGCCGCGGTGGTGGTCGCCGAGGTCACCGCCTCGACCGCGGGGGACCTCGACGAGCTGATCACCGAGATCCGCCTTGCGGTGGCCAGGGAGCACGACGTGCTGCTCGACGGGGTGTTCCTGGTCGAGCCGCGCAGCGTCCCCAAGACCACCAGCGGCAAGATCCGGCGCCGCGAGTGCCGCGCCATGCTGGCGGAAGGCCGCTTCACCGTGCTGGCCGGATGGACCTCGCCCGCCCTCGCGGACGCCGACCCGGTGGCGGCCGGGCGATGAGCGTCCTGGACCTGCTGACCTCCCTGGTCGCCGAACGCGCCGGCCTGGCCGACGTCGACGCCGACCGGTTGTTCATCGACTACGGCATCGGCTCGGCCGACGCGGTCGCCCTCGCCGCCGAACTGGAGGCCCGGCTGGGCATCCCGCTGCCGAACACGGTCTTCTACGACCACCCCACCCCGCGCGCCCTGGCCGAACACCTGGCGGGAGCCGTGGGACGGCCGGACCGCGGGACCCCCGGGCACGACACCTCCCGCGCCCCGGGTGGGCATGAGGTCGTCGAACCGGTGGCGATCGTCGGCATCGGCTGCCGCCTGCCGGGAGCCGACGGCCCCGAACGGCTCTGGCGGCTGCTGGCGGACGGCGTCGACGCGGTCGGCACGGTGCCGGGCGAGCGGGCCGCGCGCCACCCGGGCTGGCGCGAGCCGGGGGTGGGCGAGGGCGGGTTCCTGCCGGACGTGGAGGGCTTCGACCCGGCGTTCTTCACGGTCAACGCCCGCGAGGCGGAGGCGATGGACCCGCAGCAGCGGCTGCTGCTGGAGGTCGCGCACGAGTCCCTGCAGGACGCCGGGCTCCGCCTCGCCGATCTGGCCGGGAGCCAGACGGGCGTGTTCGCGGGCATCAGCAGCGGGGACTTCCTGGTCCACAGCTTCAGCCCGGGGCTCGCCGAGACCGAACCCGGCCTCTACACCCCGACCGGCGTGGCGCACAGCGTGGCCGCCAACCGCATCTCCTACGTCTTCGACCTGCACGGCCCCTCGATGGCCGTCGACACCGCCTGCTCGTCGTCGCTGGTCGCCGTCCACCAGGCGGTGACCGCACTGCGGACGGGCCAGTGCGACACCGCCCTCGCCGGCGGGGTCAACGCCATCCTCTCGCCGGACATCGGCCTGTGCTTCCGCACGGCGGGCGTGCTGGCCCCCGACGGCCGGTGCAAGTCCTTCGGCGCCGGGGCCGACGGCATGGGCCGCTCCGAGGGGGCCGTCATGGTGACGCTCCGGCGCCTGGGCGACGCGCTCGCCGCCGGAGACCGGATCTACGCCCTCATCCTCGGCGGCGCGGTCAACAGCGACGGGCGCACCAACGGCCTGATGTCGCCGAGCGCCCCCGCGCAGGTACGGCTGCTGCGCGCGGCGTGCCGCGCCGCGGGAGTCGACCCCGGTGACGTCGGCTACGTCGAGGCGCACGGCTCGGGCACCCGGCTGGGCGACCTGATGGAGCTGCGCGCCCTGTCGGAGGTGCTGGGCACGGCGCCGCGCCGTGCCGCGCTGCGGGTCGGCTCGGTCAAGAGCAACCTGGGGCACCTGGAGGCGGCGGCCGGCGCGGCCGGCCTGGCCAAGGCGGCGCTCGCGCTCTTCCACGGCGCACTGCCGGCCAGCCTGCACGCCACCGACCTCGCCGAGGACTTCGACTGGTCCGGCGGCGGCCTGCGGGTGCAGCGGAGCCTGGAGTCCTGGACCGGCCGCCTGGCCGGCGTCAGCTCCTTCGGCTTCGGCGGCACCAACGCCCATCTGATCCTCCAGGCGCCACCCGAGCGGCGCACGCCCGTCACACCCGCAGGCGTCACCGCCCGGCGGAGCCGGGAGGACCGCGAGGGGGGACCGTTCGCGAAGACGCGGTCGTATCCACCGGCGGCGGTTTCGCACCCCCGCCGCTACCTGCCGCTGTCGGCGCACACGCACGCCGGGCTGCGGGAGCTGGTCGTGCGCTGGCGGGCCGCGCTGGACGATCCGGAGCTGGACCTGGTGGCGGCCTGCCACACCGCAGGGGAACGGCGCGACCACCACGCCTACCGGGTCGGGGTGACCGGCGCCGACGCCGCCGAGCTGAGCCGGGAGCTCGACAGGGCACTGACCGACCTGACCGCCGCGACACCCGGCGGCGCGGCACCCGGCGGCCTGGCCCTGGTCTTCGCCGACGAGCCGGGCGCCGGGACGGCCGCCGCGCACGCCGACCTCGCCGCCGAGCTGCGCCGGGCGGGCGTCCGTCCCGACCTGGTGATCGGCCACGGCGCGGGGGAGGTCGCCGCCGCCCGCTACCGCGGCGTGCTGTCGCCCACCGCCTCGGACACCGTCGCCGGGCACCGCGCCAGGCTGCTGGCCGGGCCGGCGCCGGTGCACGCCCTGCGGGTGCGGCTGGCGCGCAGGCTGGCGGAGGCGCTGTGCGCGCGGATCGGTCCCGCGCTCGCGGTGGCCACCGTGGAGGACGCGCAGACCTGCGTCATCGTCGGCCCCCGGGCCGCGCTGGCCACCCTGGCCGCCACCCTCACCGCGGGAGACGTGCTCTGCGGCGACCTGGGACCCGCCACCGCCGACCACAGCGGGCTGGCCGCACCACTGGCCGCCGAGCTGGAGGCCGCCCTGGAGGGGCTGCCCGTCAACGCCGGCGAGACGGTGGCGCTGTCGACGCTCACCGGCGGGCCGGTCGACGGCCGCGCGCAGGGCGCCCGGCACTGGGCGCGGCACCTGGCCGCCCCGAGCCTGCTCGGCGACGCGCTCGCCGTCGCGCTGGACCGCGGGGTGCGCACCTTCGTGGAGATCGGTGCCGCCGAACTCGGTCCCCGGCTGCGCGGCGCCCAGGGGGGCAGGCAGGCCCGCGCGGTGCGCTGCGCCGACGCCGGCGACCTGCCCGGCGTGCTGATCCGCCTCTACGAGCTCGGCCACGACCTCGACTGGGCCGCGCTCAACCCGCCGGGGGCCGTGGCCTCCATCCCCCTGCTGCCCTGGTCCCGCGAATGGTCCACGCCGCCCGCGCCTGGTCACATCGGCACCGTTCCTCAGGAGATGGTCGCGTGAACACCGTCCTGCACGAGGTGGCCCGGCAGGTGAGACGCGCGCCCGGCGCGGTCGCCGCCCTCGACCCGGCCTCCGAACTCAGCTACGGGCAGCTGGCCGCCCGTGCCAACGCGGTGGCCGACGTGCTGCGGGAGAGAGGAACGCGCCCCGGTGACGTGGTCGGTGTCGCGCTGCCCCGCTCGGCCGACTACGTGGCGGTGATCCTGGGCATCTGGCAGGCCGGCGCGGTCTTCCTGCCACTGGATCCGGCCCTGCCGCCCGAGCGGCTGCGCTTCCAGCAGCGCCAGGCGGGCATGAGCCTGCTCCTCGACTCCGTACCGCACACCGAGGGCGCCGAGGACACCGAGGACGCCGAGGACGCCGAGGACGCCGAGGACACGGCCGAGTTGCGGACCGGCGACGCCGAGCCGGAACGGTGCGCGTACGTGATGTTCACCTCCGGCTCCACCGGGCGGCCCAAGGCGGTGCTGGTCTCGCACGCCTCGCTGCACAACTGCGTGCGCGCCGTCGCCGAACTGCTCGACCCCGGCCCCGCCGACCGGTACGCCGCCAACCAGACCTTCTCCTTCGACATCGCGCTGCTGGAGATGTTCGTCCCGCTCAGTCACGGCGGTGCGACCCTGGTGACCTCCGAGACGCTGCAGGCCGCCCCGGAACGGCTGGTGGGCTGGTTGGAGAGGCACCGCGTCACCGTCGTGCACGCCACCCCCACCGCCTGGCACTTCCTGCTGCCGTACCTGACGCCGGGGCGTGCGGAGCTGCAGGCCGTCTGCGGCGGCGAGGTGCTGACCGCCCGGCTGGCCGCCGAGCTGGCCGGGCGCGCCGGACGCGTCTGGAACTTCTACGGCCCCACCGAGGTCACCGTGTGGTGCACCGCCGGGCTCGTCACCGCCGGAGAGCCGGACCCGCTGCCGGTGGGCAGGCCGCTGGCCGGCTACCGCATCGTCCTGCTCGACGACGCCGGCGAGCGGGTACCGGACGGCGAGCAGGGCGAGATCCATGTCGGCGGGCCCGGCGTGGCCCTCGGCTACGGCGGTGCCCCCGAGCTGACCGCGGAACGGTTCGTCGACCATCCCGAGCACGGCAGGCTCTACCGGACCGGCGACCTGGGCCGGCTGCGCCCCGACGGCCGGCTCTGGTTCACCGGGCGTCGTGACCGGCAGGTCCAGCTGCGCGGCTACCGGATCGAGCTGGGTGAGATCGAGTGCGTGGCCCAGGAGCACCCGCTGGTCGAGCTGGCCGCCGCGCACGTCGTGGACGAGGGCCTGCTGCTGTTCGCCCAGGGAGACGTCACCCCCCGGGCGTTGCGCAAGCACCTGGCCGCCCACCTGCCCGCCTACATGATCCCGTCCAGGATCGAGGTGCGCGGCGCCTTCCCGCTGACCCCCACCAAGAAGATCGACCGCGTCGCCCTGCTGGCGTCGGCGAACCGTTAGGAGAAGTCGTGGCCGGATTGCACGAGCTGGTCGAAGCCCAGGTGGAGCGGACCCCGCGCGCCGTGGCCGTCATCGATGCCGACGGCCACACCCTGACCTACCGCGAGCTGGACCGGCGCGCCAACCAGCTCGCCCACCACCTGCGCGAGCTGGGAGTGGTCGCCGACACCCCCGTGGCGGTGTGCGTGCACCGGGGGCTGGACCTGGTCATCGCGCTGTGCGGCATCCTCAAGGCGGGCGGGGCCTACCTGCCGATCGACCCCGACGCGCCGCCCGCCCGGGGGCGGCTCATGGTCACCGAGGGCGCGGCGCCGGTGTCGGTGGGCGAGCAGGCACTCGCCCACCTGCTGCCCGGCGACCTGACCCGCGTCGTGCTGCTCGACCGCGACAGCGCGCTGATCGACCGCCACCCGACGACCCCGGTCGGCTCCGGGGTACGCCAGGAGAACCTGGTCTCCCTCTACTACACCTCCGGCTCGACGGGCACCCCCAAGGGGGTCGCCAGCACGCACGGGGGCTGGGTCAACCGGATGCGGTGGATGCAGGCCGAGCACCGCCTCGAACCGGGCGAGGCCGTACTGCACAAGACCACGCTCAGCTTCGACGACTCGGCGGTGGAGGTGTTCTGGCCGCTGTCGATCGGCGGGGTGGTGGCGATCCTGCCGCCGGGCGAGCACCGCGACCCGGTGGCGCTGCTGGAGGCCACCATGCGCTTCGGTGCCGCCGTCGTGCAGTTCGTGCCCAGCATGCTCGCGCTGTTCCTGGCGGCGCACCGCCGGGCCGGGCTGCCGCCGCTGCCGCACCTGCGCCACGTGATCTCCAGTGGAGAGGCGCTGACCGCACCCCTGGCGCTCGCCTTCCACGAGCAGATCGGCGTGTACGGCTGCGGGCTGCACAACCAGTGGGGCGCCACCGAGGTGTCGATCGACTCCACCCTGTACACCTACGACCCGCACGACCCGCACGCGGGCCCGGTCGTCTCCATCGGCACGCCCTTCACCGGCAACACCGTGCACGTGCTGGACGAGGCGGGAGATCTGGTACCCGACGGCGAGGCGGGCGAGCTGTTCATCGGCGGGATCGGCCTGGCGCGCGGCTACCACCGCAGGCCCGCGCTGACCGCCGAGCGCTTCGTCCCCGACCCGTACGGCCCGCCGGGCTCGCGGCTGTACCGCACCGGCGACCTGGGGCGCCGCCGCCCCGACGGCGCCCTGGACTTCCTCGGCCGCACCGACCACCAGGTCAAGATCCGCGGGGTACGGGTCGAGCTGGGCGAGATCGAGGCCACCCTGGACGCCCACCCCGGGGTCGAGCGCTCCGCCGTCACGGTGACCGGGGAGCGCCTGCTCGGCTACGTGGTGGCCTCCGGTGCCGCCCCCGACCCGGCGGAGCTGCGGGCCTACCTGGTCGACCGGCTCCCGCCCTACCTCATCCCCGCGCAGCTCGCGGTGGTCGACCGGATGCCGCTGACCAGCAGCGGGAAGGTGGACCGGGCCGCACTGCCGGAGATCGCCGCGCCCGCCGAGCGGGCCGGGGGCAGGCCCCCGGTCACCGCCGTGCAGCAGGCGCTGGCCACCATCTGGGCCGACGTCCTGGACCTGGACACGGTCTGCCTGGACGACAACTTCTTCGAGCTGGGCGGCAACTCCCTGCTCGCCACCCAGGTCATGTTCCGCATCCAGGACGACCTGCGCATCGACTTCCCGCTCTACCTGCTCTTCTCCGCCGAGTCGCTGGAGGAGCTCGCCGAGGAGGTGGCCGAGACCCGCGCCGAGCAGCTCCCGCCGCTGCCGAGGGTGTCCCGAGAGGGCACACTGCCGCTCTCCTACGGCCAGGAACGCCTCTGGTTCCTGCACCGGCTGGCGCCCGGCTCGACCGCGTACAACGTGCCGACCGCCTGCCGCCTGCGCGGCCACCTCGACGTGGCGGCGTTCCGCCAGGCGTTCGACGAACTCATCGCCCGGCACGAGATCCTGCGGACCCGGTACGTGGAGAGCCCCGAAGGCATCCCCGAGGTGCGCATCGACGCCCGCGGACCCCGGCTGAGGTTCGGCGTCGCGCCCGGCGAGACCCGTATCGCCCGCGAGAGCGCCGCCTCCGACGCCCTGCAGGCCGACTGGGAGACCCCCTTCGACCTCGCCGCCGCCGCGCCGGTGCGGGCCAGGCTGACCAGGTTGGACGACTACGAGCACGTGTTCTCCCTGGTCGTCCACCACGTCGCCTACGACGCCGCCTCCGAGCAGGTGCTCTGGCAGGAACTGGCCACCCTGTACGAGGCCGCGCTGGCCGGGCGGCCCGCCGTGCTCCCCGAGCCGGCCGCGCAGTACGTGGACTACGCCACCTGGCAGCGTGCGCACGCCGCGGGGGGCGAGCAGCTCGACTACTGGCGTGCCCAGCTGGCCGGGATCACCCCGGCCGAGCTGCCCATCGACCGGCCGCGCCCGCCCGTGCAGACCTACGCGGGCGCCAGGGTCTCCTTCATGATCGAAGAACGGGTCACCGAGGAGCTGCGCCGGCTCGGCCGCGAGGCGGGCACGACGCTCTTCGCCGCCCTGCTCGGAGCCTTCCAGGCCACGCTCTTCCAGGCGTCCGGCGGCGCCGACGTCGCGGTGGGCTCCCCGGTACCCGGCCGTACCCGCCCGGAGACCGAGCAGATGATCGGTTTCTTCGTCAACACGCTGGTGCTGCGCACCCCCTGCGGCGGCGACCCGACCTTCGCCGAACTGCTCGGCCGCGTCCGTGAGGTGGTCCACGGCGCCTACGCCCACCAGGACGTCCCGCTGGAGCGTCTGGTCCAGGCGCTGCGCCCGCCGCGCGCCCCCGGACGTTCCCCCTTCTTCGACGTCATCTTCAACGGCGTCCCGCTCAGCGCGCTCACCGGCGCCGAGGGCGTGCGCCTGCCACAGCTGACGGTGACCCCCATCGACCTGGCGACCCGCACCACGGTCGCCGACCTCGTCTGCTCGGTCGCGGAGACCCCGGACTCGATCATCGGCGAGGTCGCCTACAACACCGGTCTGTTCGACGGATCCACCGTCGAGAGCCTGGTGGATGCATGGCTGCATCTGCTGGGAGCGGCTGTGCGTGACCCGCACGCGCCGCTCTCGGCACTGTCACCGGTCCCCCATGCGTGAACGGAAGTCCGAGATGCTGCGCACGATGTTCAAATCCAAGATCCACCGAGCGACGGTCACCCACGCCGACCTGCACTACGTCGGCTCGGTGACGATCGACGAGGAGCTGATGGAGGCCGCCGACCTGTTGGACGGCGAGCAGGTGGCGATCGTCGACATCACCAACGGCGCCCGCCTGGAGACGTACGTCATCACGGGGGAGCGCGGCAGTGGGGTGATCGGCATCAACGGAGCCGCCGCGCACCTGGTCGCCCCGGGGGACATGGTGATCCTGATCTCCTACGGCCAGTACTCGGGGGCGGAGTTGCGAGGTTACCGGCCCCGGGTCGTCCACGTGGACGGGTCCAACCGGATCGTCCACATCGACCACGACCCCGCCCGCCCGGTGCCGGGGGCCGAAGACCAGTTCGCACCCGCGGGTGCGGCCAGGAGGCCACGATGAACACGCACACCCCCGTCCACCAGGCGCTGGCCGACGACTGGGCGCTGCTGCTCGGCCTGGACGCCGTCGGTTCCGACGACGACTTCTTCGAGGCCGGAGGCCACTCGCTGGTCGCCATCCAGCTCGTCGCCAGGATCCGGGCGCGGCACGGCGTCGAGGTGCCGGTCGCCGAGGTGTTCACCCACCCGACGGTGGGCGAGCTGGCGCAGGTCGTCCTCGGCCTGCTGGAGGACGGAGCGTCACCGCACTCACCGCACTCACCGCTGGAGGTGGAAGGTGCCGGTCGTAGCGCCTGAGACGTCCCCACCCGGGCCGTCCTCGTCCGGGGCGTCCCCCGCCGGGACGCCGACGCCCGAGTCCACGCTCCCCGGGACGTCCCGGCCGTTCGGGGGAGGGCTCTCGTACGCCCAGGAACGAATGTGGCTCGGCCACCAGCTGGACCCCGCCGGGACGGAGTACAACGTCTGCCTGGCGCTGCGGCTGCGCGGCCCGCTGGACGTCCCGGCACTCGCCGGGGCGCTCGGCGACCTCGTCGCCCGCCACCAGGCGCTGCGCACCGTCTACCCGAACGTCGAAGGGCGGCCGGTGGCCTCGGTGCTGCCACCGGCGTCGGTCGAGCTGCCGGTACACCCGGTGGCCTCGGAGGAGGAGGTTCGCGGGACGGCCGTCGCCGAGGCCCGGCGGCCGTTCGACCTGGCCGCCGGGCCGGTGCTGCGGGCCCGGCTCGCCCGGCTGGCCGCCGCCGACCACGTCCTGGTGCTCACCGTGCACCACATCGCCTTTGACGAGTGGTCCATGGGCGTCTTCTTCGGCGAGCTCGACGCCCTCTACCGGGCCCGCCTCGCCGGTCTGCCCGACCCGCTGCCCCCGCTGCCCGCCGGGTACGACGAGGTGGTGGCGGCCGAGCGGGCCGTGGATCTGGCACCCGCCCTGGCGCACTGGCGCGGCGCCCTGGCCGGCCTGCCCGCGCTCGACCTGCCCACCGACCGCGCCCCCGCCGCGGAGACCTCCGGGGAGACCTCGGCGGCAGGGGAGGTGGTGACCTTTACCGTGCCGGCCGCCACCGCCGCCGCGCTCGGCGCCGTCGCCCGGCGCTGCCGGGCCACCCCGTACATGGCCGGGCTCGCCGCGTTCGCCGCGCTGCTGTCGCGCCACTGCGGCCAGGACGACGTCGCCATCGGCAGCACCGTCGCCAACCGCGCCGTGCCGCACTCCGAGCACCTCGTCGGCGCCTTCTTCAACACCGTGGTGATGCGCGCCGACCTGTCGGCAGATCCGAGCTTCACCGAACTGCTGCGCCGGGTCCGTGCCTACTGCCTGAACACCCTCACCCACCAGCACCTGCCGTACCCGATGCTCGCCCAGGGCCGCGCCCCGCTGTTCCGCGTCCTGTACGAGCTGCACGCCGGCCTGCCGGGGGCCACCAGGCTCGGCGACCTGGCCGTGCAGCCGTTCGAGTTCCCCGACACCGCCGCCAAGTACGACCTCGCCCTGTCCCTGATGCCGGAAGACGACCACCTGCTGGGCCACCTGACCTACCGCGCCGACCTGTTCGAGACCGGCACCGCCCGGCGGCTCGCCGACTCCTTCGTCCACCTGCTCGCCCAGATCGCCGCCGCACCCGACGCGCCGCTCGGCACGCTGGAGATCCTCCCGCCCGCCCAGCGCGAGGCGCTGCTCGCGGCCTGCCGGGGACCGGAACCGCCGGGCTCGCCGGACGTCTGCGCGCACGAGCTGTTCGAGCGGCAGGCCCGGCGCACCCCGCAGGCCGTCGCGCTGACCTTCGGTGAGATCCGGCTGAGCTACCGGGAACTGAACGCCAGGGCCAACCGGATCGCGCACTGGCTGCGCGGCAGGGGCATGGGCCCGGAGAGCGTCGTCGCCGTCCGCCTGCGGCGCTCCGACTGGCTGGTCGCCGCCTTCCTCGGCGTCTGGAAGGCCGGGGCCGCCTACCTGCCGCTCGACCCCGGTCTACCCGCCGCCCGGCTGGAGTACATGATGGCCGACTCCGGCGCCCGGCTGGTGCTGGACGACGCGGCCGCCCTGGAAGCGGAGACCGCCGGGTATCCCTCCGCCGACCCGGACCCGGCCGCCGCGCCCGGCAACCTGGCCTATCTCATCTACACCTCGGGCTCGACCGGGCGGCCCAAGGGCGTCATGGTCGGTCACCGGGGCCTGGTGAACTTCCTGCACTGGTGCGTGTCGGCCTACGCCGTCGGCGGGGTGGGCGGGGCCCCGCTGTTCTCCTCGGTCGCCTACGACATGGTCGTGCCAAACATCTACACCCCGCTGGTGGTGGGCCAGAGCCTGCACGTCGCCGCCGAGGACACCGCCCTGGACGAGCTGGGCGCCGCGCTGTCGGCCCGGCCGTACGGGTTCGTCAAGCTCACCCCCGGACACCTGGAGGTGCTGGCCGGGCAGCTCTCCGCCGAGCAGGCCGCGGGTCTGGCCGGGGTCCTGGTGGTGGGCGCCGACGCCTTCCCCAGCCGGGCGCTGGCGTTCTGGCAGGCACTGGACCCGGCGCCGGTGCTGCTCAACGAGTACGGCCCGACCGAGGCGTCCGTCGCCAACTGCGTGCACACCGTGACCGGCCCGATCGGCGGCGAGCTGGTCCCGATCGGCAGACCCATTCCCGGCACCGCCATGTACGTGCTGGACGACGCCATGCGCCCGCTCCCGATGGGGGTGCCTGGCGAGCTCTACATCGGCGGCGAGTGCGTGGTGCGCGGCTACCACGGCAGGCCCGCGCTGACCGCCGAACGCTTCCTGCCCGACCCCTTCGGCCCGCCGGGCTCGCGGCTCTACCGCACCGGGGACCTGGGCAGGCTCCGCGCCGACGGGGAGTTCGAGTTCCTCGGCAGGCTCGACGACCAGGTGAAGATAAGGGGATTCCGTGTCGAGCTGGGAGAGGTCGAGGCCGCCCTGGACGAACTGCCGGGCGTCGACCAGTCGGTCGTCGTCGCCTCCCCCGTACCCGACCCCCGAACCGAACCCGGAACCGCCCCGGTACCCGAACCCAGGCCAGGATCCGGAACCGCGCCCGTCCCCGGGCCCCGGCCCGGACCTGGAACCGTACCCGTTCCCGAACCACGGCCCGGCTCCGGAGGAGGGCGAAGGCTCGTCGCCTACGTCGTCGGCACCGCGACGGCGGCCGAGATGCGCGCGGGTCTCGCCAGGAGCCTGCCCGAGTACATGGTGCCCTCGGTCTTCGTGCCGCTGCCCGCGATCCCACTCAACCGCAACGGCAAGGTGGACCGATCCGCGCTGCCGGAGGTGAACACCGCGTGGGACACGGGGCAGGAGCCCGCCCCGCGCCGGGCGCGCACCGCCGTCGAGGGGCAGATCGCCGACCTGATCGCCGGACTGCTCGGGATCGGCTCCGACGACGTCGGCGCGGACGAGGACCTGTTCGCCAGGGGGATCGACTCCCTGGGCGCGGTACGGCTGATGGCGAGTGTGGAGCAGCGGCTGGGCGTGAAGGTCAAGCTCCGCAGGTTCCTGGCCGACGCCACGGTCAGCGGCCTCGCCGCCCTGGTGTCCGCGGCCGTCCCCGGCGCCGACCGTGGCTTCGGGCACGCCTCCGGCGGGTCTTCGGGGCACGGCGCGGACCGTGGTTCCGCGCACGGCCCCGCCTCCGCCCCCTCCGGTCCCGGTCACGGCAAGGAGAACGGCTCCGGTCCCGCCCGGGAGCCCGGCCACGGCGCCGAGCCGGGAAGTGACGCTGCTCCGGCCGCCTCGCTCCCCGTGATCACCCCGCTGGCCGTCTCCGCACCCGCCGGAGCCCCGCTGTACTGCTTCCATCCGCTCGGCGGCTCCGCGCGCTGCTACGCGGGACTGGCGGCCAGGCTCGCCGCGTACCGGCCGGTCTACGCGCTGCAGGCGCTGGAGTCGGGGGTGAAGGCCGGTTCGCTGCCGGACATGGCCGCCAGGTACGCCCGGGAGCTGGCCGGTTCGGGTCTGGACCTGGCGCGTCCGTACACGCTCGCCGGCTGGTCGGCGGGCGGTGTGCTGGCCTTCGAGACGGCCAGGCGGCTACAGGAACTCGGCCACCAGGTCGACCGGGTGGTGCTGATCGACTCGGTGCTGCCCGAGGTGTTCGTGACCGACCTGCTGGGCGAGCTGGCCGAACTGGAGGCGCTGATCGACCGGCTGGCCCCGCTGGGCGCTGCCGAGGCCCGGCAGGCCCTGCTCGACTCCAAGGTGGGCTTCTTCGCCGGGCTCGGCATGACGCCCTCCCAGGTGGCCGCCTACCACGAGGCGTACGGGCCGGAGCTGCTGCGGCTCTGGCGCGACAGCCTGCGCGGCCTGGCCGGCTACCGGGCCGGCTGGTTCCACGGGCGCGTCACCCTCCTGACCAGCGAGCTGCACCCGCCCAGGCTGCGGGCCGTCCAGGAGGCCGGGTGGCGCCAGACCGTCTCCGACCTGACCGTCCACGAGATCCCCGGAGAGCACCACGAACTTCTCCGCGCCCCGCACGTCGACCTGATCAGCCGTTTCCTCGCCGGCTGAGGGCGCCGGCGGCGGATAGGCCTTGGCGTCCTCATTCGTTTTTGGGTACGCTCGATCTTCAGGTCGAGAGGCGCTGCAACGGGCTCAGGCCCGCCACGCTCGACCGCGATCTTCTACCAAGGGCGCCTCCCACAACGGGAGGTGGTCCGATGAACGATTCTTCGAGGCACAGCGACGAGCACGGGCACGGCGCGCCGGGAGCGGACGACCGGGTACGGGCACTGCGGGAGCTGCTGGAGCGGCGGATCGCGGTGCTCGACGGGGCCTGGGGCACGATGCTGCAGGGAGCCTCGCTCACCCCGGCCGACTATCGCGACGAGCGGTTCGCAGAGCACCCGCGTGACCTGACCGGCGACCCGGACCTGCTGAACCTGACGCGTCCCGACGTCATCCTGGACATCCACCGGCGGTACCTCGCGGCGGGCGCGGACATCACCACCACGAACACCTTCACCGCGACCAGCGTCGGCCAGGCCGACTACGGGCTGGAGCCGTGGGTGCGGGAGATGAACCTGCGGGGCGCCCAGCTGGCACGTCAGGCCGCCGACGAGGCGGGCGGGCGCTTCGTGGCCGGCTCGATCGGCCCGCTGAACGTCACCCTCTCACTCTCCCCGCGCGTCGAGGACCCGGCCTACCGGGCGGTGACGTTCGACGAGGTCCGCGCCGCCTACGCCGAGCAGATCCAGGCGCTGGCCGACGGCGGGGTCGACCTGCTGCTGATCGAGACGATCTTCGACACGCTCAACGCGAAGGCCGCGATCGCCGCCGCGCGCGAGGTCGCCCCGCACCTGCCGCTGTGGATCTCGGTGACGATCGTCGACCTGAGCGGGCGCACGCTGTCGGGGCAGACCGTCGAGGCGTTCTGGAGCGCGATCCGGCACGCCGAACCGCTCGTGGTCGGGGTGAACTGCGCGCTGGGCGCCAAGGAGGCGCGCCCGCACGTCGCCGAGCTGTCGCGCCTGGCGGACACCTACGTGGCCTGCCATCCCAATGCCGGCCTGCCCAACGCGTTCGGCGGCTACGACGAGACCCCGGAGGAGACGGCGGCGCTGCTCGACGAGTTCGCCAGGGCGGGCATGGTCAACGTCGTCGGCGGGTGCTGTGGGACCTCGCCGGGGCACATCGAGCGGATCGCGGCCGTCGTGTCCGGCCTCCCGCCTCGCCAGATCCCGGCGCCGGCGGCCCGCACCCGGTTCAGCGGCCTGGAGCCCTTCGAGATCGGCTCGGACACCGGATTCGTCATGATCGGGGAGCGCACCAACGTCACCGGCTCGGCGCGTTTCCGGCGCCTGATCGAGGCGGACGACCACCAGGGCGCCGTCGACGTCGCCCTGGAACAGGTGCGCGGCGGGGCCAACCTGCTCGACGTCAACATGGACGCCGACCTGCTCGACAGCGAGCGGGCGATGACCACCTTCCTGAACCTGATCGCGACCGAGCCGGAGGTCGCCCGCATCCCGGTCATGATCGACAGCTCGCGGTGGAGCGTGCTGGAGGCCGGGCTCAAGTGCGTGCAGGGCAAGGGCGTCGTCAACTCGATCAGCCTCAAGGAGGGCGAGGAGGCGTTCCTGGAGCAGGCGCGGATCATCCGGGGCTACGGGGCCGGTGTGGTGGTCATGGCCTTCGACGAGCAGGGACAGGCCGACACCGTGGAGCGCAAGGTGTCGATCTGCGCCCGCGCCTACGACCTGCTGACGGAGAAGGCCGGGTTCGCCGCCGAGGACAT
This sequence comes from Streptosporangium amethystogenes subsp. fukuiense, assembly GCF_042665875.1. Lineage (NCBI taxonomy): Bacteria > Bacillati > Actinomycetota > Actinomycetes > Streptosporangiales > Streptosporangiaceae > Streptosporangium > Streptosporangium amethystogenes. The sequence goes on from NZ_JBHTEE010000001.1 coordinate 1,640,118, forward strand.
CGTGTTCGACCCCAACGTGCTCGCCGTCGCCACCGGCATCAGCGAGCACAACGGATACGCGAAGGCGTTCATCGAGGCGCTGCCGCTGATCAAGCAGCGCTGCCCGGGGGCGCGGACCAGCGGCGGCATCTCCAACCTGTCGTTCTCCTTCCGAGGCAACGACGTCGTCCGCGAGGCGATGCACTCGGCGTTCCTCTTCCACGCCGTGCGCGCCGGCCTCGACATGGGCATCGTCAACGCCGGACAGCTCGCGGTCTACCAGGACATCCCCGCCGACCTGCTCGAACTCGTCGAGGACGTGATCTTCGACCGGCGCGAGGACGCCACCGACCGGCTCGTCGCCTTCGCCGAGACGGTGAGCGGGTCCGGCACCCGCCGCGTCGTGGACCTGTCCTGGCGCGAGGCCCCGGTGGAGGAGCGCCTGTCGTACGCCCTGGTGCACGGCATCGTCGACTTCATCGACGCCGACACCGAGGAGGCGAGGCAGCAGCGGGAGCGCCCCCTGGAGGTGATCGAGGGGCCGCTCATGGACGGAATGAAGATCGTGGGCGACCTGTTCGGCGCCGGGAAGATGTTCCTGCCGCAGGTGGTCAAGAGCGCGCGGGTGATGAAGCGCTCGGTCGCCTACCTTGAGCCCTACATGGAGGCGGAGAAGGAGCAGGCGCGGCTGGAGGGACGTCTCGACACCGGCCGGGGCCAGGGCAAGGTGGTGCTCGCCACCGTCAAGGGCGACGTGCACGACATCGGCAAGAACATCGTCGGCGTCGTCCTGGGCTGCAACAACTACGAGGTCGTCGACCTCGGGGTGATGGTCCCCGCCTCGGTCATCCTGGACACCGCGGTCGCCGAGAAGGCCGACGTCGTCGGACTCTCCGGCCTCATCACCCCGTCGCTGGACGAGATGGTCACCGTCGCCGAGGAGATGCGACGCCGCGGGCTGAAGCTGCCCCTGCTGGTCGGCGGCGCCACGACCTCGCGCCAGCACACCGCGGTCCGCATCGCCCCCGCCTACGACCACAGCACGGTCCACGTGCTCGACGCCTCCCGCGTCGTCGGCGTGGTCTCCGACCTGCTGGACGCCGAGCGGGCCGAGGAACTGGACGCGAGCAACCGCGCCGACCAGGAGCGCCTGCGCGAACAGTACGCGGGCAAGCAGCGCACCCCCCTGCTGACCGTCGACCAGGCCCGGGCGAACCCCGAACGGGTCCCGTTCGACGATCTGCCCGTCCCCGACTTCACCGGCGTCCGCGTCGTGGAGCCGGACCTGACCGCCCTCCGGGAGATGATCGACTGGCAGTTCCTCTTCCTGGCCTGGGAGCTGAGGGGCAAGTACCCGGCGATCCTCGACCAGCCGGTGGCCCGCGAGCTCTTCGACGACGCGAACACCATGCTGGACCAGATCATCGCCGAGGGAAGCCTCCAGGCCAAGGGCGCCTACGGCTACTGGCCGGCCCACTCCGAGGGCGACGACATCGTGATCGACGCCGTCATCGACACCGCGCTCCCCGGCGCGCTCGACGGTGGCGCGGCGGGTACGCGTAGCCTCCGCCTGCCGATGCTGCGCCAGCAGACGGCCAAGCCCGACGGCCGGCCCAACCGGTGCCTGGCGGACTACATCGCCCCGGCCGGAGACCACCTCGGCGGGTTCGCCGTGGCGATCCACGGCGCCGAGGAACTCGCGGCCCGCTACGAGGCCCAGAACGACGACTACCGTTCGATCATGGTGAAGGCCCTCGCCGACCGGCTGGCCGAGGCGTTCGCCGAGTACATCCACCTGGAGGCGCGGCGGGCCTGGTTCGAGCCGGACGCCGATCCCCGCCTCGAGGACCTGCACGCCGAGCGCTTCCGCGGCATCCGTCCCGCGCTCGGCTACCCCGCGAGCCCGGACCACAGCCAGAAGCGGGACCTGTTCGACCTGCTCGGCGCCGACCGGCTGGGCATGGGGCTGACCGAGTCCTTCGCGATGACACCCGCGGCCAGCGTCAGCGGGCTGATCTTCGCCCACCCGTCGTCACGGTACTTCACCGTGGGGCGCCTCGGCAGGGACCAGGTCGAGGACTACGCCCTGCGGCGCGGCCTCGACCTCTCGGAGGTCGAACGCTGGCTGCGGCCCAACCTGGCCTACGACCCCGAGTGATCCGAACCGTCGGCCGGTGCCGTGGGCCGCTGACGACCCGGCCGACGGGAAGGTGGTTCAACCCGTTGACCGGCGGCAGAGGTCGGGGAGGGACGAGAGGATCAGGCGGTCGCCCGAGCAGGTGGGCAGGACGAAGGCGACGGCCTTGCCGGGGGTGCCTGCCAGGGTGGTGACGGGATAGGTCCGGCAGTTGCCGTACGAGAGCCGGTGGGCCAGCAGCAGGCCACGGCCGTTCTCGGCGAGTAGTGGCAGGCCGATCTCCGTCACCGAGTACAGCAGGTTGAAGATGAGGCGGATCTCGTGGGTGTCGGGGTCGCCGTCGACGACCTCGCACCACGTGGGGACGCCGTCCAGGCTGAAGACGCGCAGTTCGTACGGGGGACAGGCGTGTTTCTCTGCGTTGGCGGCGAGTTCGGCGACGATGAGTTCGGCGGTGTCGATGTCGTCGCCGGGCAGTCCCGCGTGCTGGAGTACGTCGCGGAGGATGGCGCGGGCCCGTCGTGAGGCGGATCCGGGTCGCAGGACCTTGACCAGCGCGCGGACATCGCTCCGCCCCGCCGCACCACTGTCTCGTCCCATCGTCGTCCCGCTGTCCAGCTCGGCCATGCTGTCTCCTCGTCCCGTTGTGCCGCTTTCCAACCTGGCCGTGCTGCTGTCTCGCCCCGCCGCACCGCTGTGTGGCCCGGCCGCGCTACTTTCCTGTCCCGTCGTGCCGGGGGCTCCGCTTGGGGGGTGAACACCCAGGCCCGGTGTCGTGGTGTCCCGGATCGTTGTTCCAGTGCTGTAGGTCGGTGGGGTGGTGGTTCCGGGTGGGAGGGCTGGGCTTTCGGCGGAGTGGTGTGGGGCACCTGGGGGGATGTCGCCGGCTGGTGGCATGGGCGTGCTCCGTTCGCTGTGGGGCTGTGCCCAGCAGGAAACGCCAGCATGGGGAGAGGGTGAAGGTCGACACCTGATCATTGATCACTGTCCGATGAGACCCGGCCAACGGCGAACGTAGCTGGGTGTCAGCCGGTCGTATCGAGCGTTGGTGGGCGAAAATCTGTCGTTTGGCTGGGGGAATGGTGGCCGAAGGCCTGCGGGCATCACAATGAGTGGCGATTCGACTACCAAAGGAGAGTGATCGTGGGGAAGGCAGGCGGCGGGAAGGGGCGTCCGGATCTGCTGAGGGCGCGGCTGGAGCGGGGGATGACGCAGGAGGAGGCGGCGGACGCGGTCGGGGTGGCCGTGGGGACGTGGGGGAGGTGGGAGCGGAGCGAGCAGGGGATCCGGCCGCACAGCCGCAGGAAGATCGCGGCGGTGTTCGAGGCGGAGTCCGCCGAGGTCGAGCAGTGGATAGAAGGGTGGGCCCTCGGGGAGACATCTTCGTGGCCGGTCGCGGAGTACGGCGACACATCGACGGCGGCTAGCGTGAAGTCAGCCGCGCTGCTGTGGAGGTATGAGATGGACGAGTCCCGGCGTCATGTGCTGGCGGCGTTGCCGTTCGTGCCCTCGGTGCTGGCGGGGTGGCTGACGGCCTGGAACTACGGAAGCCCTCCCCAGGCGATCGCGCAGCGAGGGAACAGGCACACGGTGGGTCAGGCTGACATCGACCAGATCAACGAGGCCCGCAAGGTGTTCAGCAGTTTGGACGACCAGTTCGGGGCCGGGCTGGTCCGCCCGACGGTGGTGCGGTATCTCGACAGCACGGTGACACCTCTGCTGCGGGGCCGCTACGACGACCGGGTAGGGGCAGGGTTGATGTCGGCAGCGGCCGGTCTGACCTGGCTGGCGGGCTGGACGGCCTTCGATCTGAACCAGCACGGTCAGGCTCAGCAGCACTTCGGCCAGGCGCTACGGCTGGCGAAGACGGGAAACGACCCGTTGACCGGCGCCTGGGTGTTGACGACGATGACCTTGCAGGCGCTTCATCTGGACCAGGCCACCTTGGCGGTATGGCTGGCCAGAGCCGGGACCGACACCGCGCGCCGCGCACAGGCGTCTCCGCGCGTCATGGCGTTGATGCTGGCCAGGGAGGCATGGGCTACGGCCCAGCAGGGCAAGGCGGCCGAGACTCATGACAGGCATGGTGCCAAGCAGGTTGAGCGGCTGCTCGTCGATGCCGAACGCGCGTACGCCCAGGGAACCACCGACAGCGACCCGGCGTGGATCGCCAGGTACGACGAGGCGGAGTTCAAAGCACAGATAGGCCGCTGCTGGAGCATGCTCGGCGAGCATAGGCGGGCTGCGGACTGCGCGGAAGCGGCCGTGGCGGAGTTCGGTAACCGTTTCCCTCGATCCGCCCAGCGCAACAGGCTGCACACGGCGGAGGCATACCTGGAGATGGGCGAGCTGGAGCAGGCCCTCGCCGCCGCCCGAGCCGCGATCCCGGCGACGAAGGCGTTGACCTCCGCCCGCTCGACCGACCTGATCCGGCAGTTCGCCGGTCGGCTTGAGCCGTACAAGGGCAGCATGATGGTCCGTGAGTTCCGCGACCACCTCAACCACGAACTCGCCGCCTGAGCACCTGCGGGACGGAGCTGCAACCGGTGAGCGGGTCTCACCGGTTGGTTCACCTCCGTTTCCGCGACTGTCTGAACCGCGAACTCGTTGCCTGATCGTCCCGTCTCGCACTACTTTGTATCAAGTGGACTTACATGTCCTATATCTCACGAGAGTCTGACGGAGAGGGCGAGTAGTGGGTGCTGCATTGGGGCAACGGCCCCACCTCCGCGCACGATGCGCACCCATCTGACCGGCCTCGCCACGCGGGCCGGTCTGGCGGTGGAGGTGTTCAAGCTGTCGCGGACCGTCCAGGACAACGCCCTGGTGCTGCAGGCGGTGCACCACTCTGCCCGGCCAAGACCCTTATGCGTATGAGGCGGCGCTGGCCGGACAGATCGAGCGGGCCGTTTTGGCCGAGCGGCTGCTGGTCTCCGAGGGCAGATACATCAGCCCGCAGCACCTGGCCGAACATCTGCTGCGCTCCGGAGGCGGACTCGCCGCCCTGTGACGATCTGGGTAGAGGTCTGTTCACCGAGCTGGAATGGGTCGAGTTTGGTTCCCGCGCCCCGCGAGCTGAGCGAGGCTTGACACTGCAAGCTCAGAGGCCGCCTTCTCACATGAAAGACCATTTTAGAATACGCTCAAAGAAAATGCGGCAACATCTCGGAGTGTTAGGAAATCCTACACAGCAGCCCTTGTGAGGAGAAAAACTCCCGGTCGTAGAATCGCCCAGTGATTCTACCCATAATGATCAGCTCCTGCTCGAACTCTTCATCTACCGAGATACGGTGAGAAGAATTGAAATCCTCCCAATATGGGGCGTATTCGAGAACGTCGAAGAATTCAGCATCGGATTTACCGTCGCAGGTGTAGGCCAGAGGATAGAGTTCCTCGATTCCCCCGATATACGCAAGCTCGAAAACACGCTGGCGATTGAGGCTAAGGGTATCTGAGCTCGGACTTGCCCCGCTCAGGGTGAGAATATGGGACCAACCAGGCGCATGTCGGGTTATCCAGAACCATTGCGTCCCGGGGCTGGGTTCACATGAGCGCACGGCGGCCTGGAAATCGCATATCTTTTTTGCTTCTGGTGCGACCTCGAGGTGCATGGCCACGGCATTGACGTCTTCGATGCTTACCCATGTCGCAAAGAACGAATTATAGAGGCCATACTCAACTATAAGATCTTTCTGTCCTTCGGTAGGGAAAGTTTTCACGTAGATAGCTCCATTCAGTTCAGCTCGTTTTCGAGAGGCGAGCGGGGCGGGAATCGGATTATACGATCCCCACCCCGCCGATCGCAACGGTTAGCGCCTAGGAGTGTTCAAAAGCCCATGCTCTGCTGCGCGCGAATCCAGACAGCGCCTCGCCGCACTGTCATCGCCCGTAGCTCCGCTACGAGCTTCTCTTATGCCTTGCGATGCATTCATCTGGATCTGCGCCCACGATGAGTAGCACTTTTAAAACGCTCTCTAGCTTAATCCTCGATGAGCACCCAGAACTTGTTGCCATCTCCCACACGGAAGTCCGCATAGAACTTCCAGATCTGGGTCCCGTGCAGGCCGTTCTGCAAAGTGTTCACTACGCGCAGAGAGTAGTTTCCCTTAGCCCTTTTGGCGCCCTCCATTGAGCTAGCGAATGGGAATTCGTCACAGCTCAGATCCCTTCTGTAAGGCAACACCAGGGGATCTCCCGGGTTTGGATACTTATCACGCTCGTAGTACTTGCATGTGTTTATGCTATAGGGTTTATAGACGTTAGCGAGCAGCCATGCGTTCGCTTTGGATGTTCCCTGGTCCATATACAGATCGATCTGCTGGAAATGCAGCCGGTTCTCGGTATTAGTGACCGCCGTTATGCCTCTTGTCAGTGGCGCGCCTGCTGGGTTATTTCCTCCGGGAGCGCCCCAGTTTCCGGGCATTACCTTGTTCTGCTCGGTGCCCAAGATGTCGCGCGTGGGCGGGTATGACGGCTTCGTCCAATCATGGCCCGGTCTGAGCGGAGGGAAGGTTCCCTTATTGTCGATCTTCAGCGCGGCTTCGATGTGCCTGGTGACCTCCGGCCAATCTGTATCCCTGCTCTTGGACATGACGAATACTTGCTTGGCTCGCGTGTTGACACAGGCATACTTGCGATCCGGAACGTCCGGATTGTTGTCGCCAAAAATCCTCCAGTCACACCGGAAGTTCGGCACCCAGCGTTTATTCTCGCCCGGCTCGCTGCCTTTACGGAGTACGCCGATAAGCTTGCCACTCCCATCAAATACTTTTTGACTGTACAGTGGCATGTTCATGAAGTTGCCAGGGCCATTGGCGTGCAGGCTGATCTGGGGAATGAACGAGCATATTGTATTATGCGTGGGAGAGCCTTCTGCTTGGATCAGAAAATTCTCGTCCGAATTGGCGACCCACCCCGAAATATCCCGGATTCCCCCTGGGTCACCGGTGTCACAGTCGCCCTCGTCCTTCGCGTCGGCATCGACGAGCATGTCCATAAAAAGGCCCCTCAGCTTATTTCCGGGAACCTTGACGCGCCCGCCATTGTCGACGATGGCAAATTCGTCGAGGCGGGTGAACACCTTGATGTCGTGCGGTTTGACGCCGGTTGTTCCGCCGTCCACAACTCCGGTCCCGTTTTCGTTACCCAGATAGCTGTGAGCCACCCAAGTAGCGCGGAATCGGAGAGTGTCATCGTTCTGGACCGCGATCGCGGCATCTGCCACGCTCTGTGCCAGAGCAAACCAAACCGGGCCCGTCTTAAACGCCTTCTTCTTCCGCTTGACGCCGTCGTCGTCTTCTTCTTCCACGTAATGCTGGATGTAGAGGTAGGCAGACCAGCAAGAGGAGTAGGGCCGCTCCTGGATGCGGGCGTCATATTCGGCATAGCCAGTTTCGCTGCCGCTGACCGTGCAGTCCTCCAGTTTGGGGTGCTGGTAATCGAATCCTCCGGCTTGAGCTGCGGCCGGGATCGGCCCGGCTTCCTTCTGAACCGTGGGCGCAGCCGCAAGCGTTGCCGGAGCCGTGGCCGAAGCGACCATGCCCGCGACATCAGCGGCGCTCAAGGGCCGCTGGTAGACCCGTGTTTCGTCGAGGTCACCGAGAACGCTGGTACCCAGTGTCATGGCGGTGGCGGCGTTCCAGGCGGGGAAGCCGACCGGGGCGGTGCCGATTTGGACACCGTTGAGGTACAGCGTCGCGGTGTCGGTTTCGGCGTCGTAGACGCCGGCGAGGTGGAACCATTCGTTGACCGGTGGTTCGACGTCGGACTGCACGCCCTGGACGGCGGCGTCGGCGGTGTCGGCGCTGGTGAGGGTGAACACCAGTCCGTGGTCGGGGGTGTTGCCCAGGCGGAAGGGCGCTTGGTGGGTGCCCTTCTGTTCGACGACGGTGTAGTCGCCGTCCTTGTCGCTCCAGCGCAGCCACGCGGCGGCGGTAAAGCTCTCATCGGTGCGGATCACCGATCCGGCGGTCTGCGCCAGAGGTTCCTCGCCGGGCTGGGTGACGTCGACGGTGACCTGCTGCCAGTCCGACCAGGCTGAGGAGACCTGCCCGGCGACCGCGCGAGCGCGCCAGCGCACCAACCAGCCGTCGCTCAGCTTGGCCGCCGGAACGGCGATGCCGGCCTGGGTGCCGGAGACGATGTCGTCGACGCCGCCGGTCCAGATTTGGCCGGTGCCCTGCCCTGGTGGTGCGGCCAGGTCGTGCTCGATTTCGGCTTCGGCGCGTAGTGCTTGGCCGGTGGGGTGGGTGAGGGTGGCCTGCAGCGTGGGGGTGAGCGTGGTGGTCACCGTCACGCCGTCCACCACCTTCGACGGGGTGACGGTCAGGCCGGTGGCGGTGGGCTTGGGCAGGTCGACGGTGAAGGACTGCCAGTCCGACCAGGCGGAGGCGGCGGTGGCCGAGACCGCGCGGGCCCGCCAGCGCACCTTCCACCCATCGGCCAGCTTGTCCGCCGGGACGGCGATGGTCGCCTGGGTACCGGCCGGGACGTTGGCGGCGCTCCCTGCCCAGATCTGGCCGGTGCCCTGCCCATCCGGTGCGGCCGGGTCGTGCTCGATCTCGGCCTCGGCCCGCAGTGGCCGACTGGCCGGGTCGCTCACCTGGGCCAGCAGGCTGGGGGTGAGGGTGGGAGTGACGGTGGTGCCGTCCACCTGTTGGGACGGGGTGACCTGCAGCGCGCCTACGGCCGGTTCGGAGGCCGGGTCCGGCACATCGATGGTCAGGGCCTGCCAGTCCGACCACGGTGAGCCAACCGTGGTGGCGGTGTTCACCGCCCGAACCCGCCAGCGCACCTTCCACCCATCGGTCAGCTTCCCGGCCGAAACCGCGAAGCTGGCCTGGCTGCCGGAGGCGACGTTGTCGAGGCTCCCTGCCCAGATCTGCCCGCTGCCCTGCCCTGCGGCGGTGGGGTCGTGTTCGACTTCGACCTCGGCGCGCAGCGGTTGGGCGGCCGGGTCGGTGACCATGGTGTGCAGGGTCGGGGTCAGGCTGGTGGTGACGGTGATGCCGTTCACCTGTTGTGAGGGGGTGACCTGGAAGGCGCCGACCGCTGGGTTGGGTACGTCCACGGTCGCCGTCTGCCAGGCCGACCACGCCGAGACGGTGGTGGCGGTGGTGTTGGCGGCGCGGGCGCGCCAGCGGATCTTCCATCCGTCGGTCAGTTTCCCGGCCGGGACAGCCGCTGTGGCCTGGTTGCCGGAGGCGACCGGGGCCGAGGATCCGGTCCAGATTTGGCCGGTGCCCTGCTCGGTGGCGGCCGGGTCGTGCTCGATCTCGAACTCGCCGGTCAGGGTGCCGCCGATGGTGTCGGAAACGGTCGCGGCCAGTTGCGGGGTGAGCGAGGTGACCGTGGTGACCCCGCCCGCGGCCTGGGCCGGGGTGATGGTCAGGTTGCTGACGGCCGGGGCCGAGGCCGGGCCGGTGGTAGTGACGGTCAGCTTCGGCGGGTTGTTGAAGTCGGTGTCCTCGGAGGAGGTGAACGCCCGGTAGTTGTTGACGTTGGTCTCGGTCGGCGACTGCAACACCAGGCCGTGGTTGGCTGCGCCGACGGCCCAGTCCTGGGCGATGCCGGTGACGTTCCAGTCCATAGAGCCGGGCCAGGTGGCGCAGCTCTCGTTGATTCCCGCCCTGTTGATCTGGGCGTCCTCGGTGGTGGAGGCCGGCTTGTTGGTCCAGGACAGGTTGTTCTCATCCCAGGCGCCGGTCAGGCGGCGCACCTGAATACCCGCGCCGACCGCGGCGCCGCAGGCGGGTGCGTCGATGTTGTTCAGCGACAACTTGGCGTCGCTCACCGTGGCACCGGTCAGCGCGGCAGTGTCGAAACGCAGATGCACCCGGAACTTCTGGTTGCCGATCTGGGTGCCGGCCATCATGAACGCAGCGGTCGGGTCGGTCGGCAAGTCGACGTTGGTAGAGACCTCCACGTCGTGGTTGAACGGCAGCGTGGTGGTCGGATCCACCCGCACCGGATACACGGTGGCCGGGTCGGACAGGAACGCGTGGTCGGGCTTGAGCACCAGCTCGGTGCGGCCGCCCGTGGTCACCACGTCGGTGGCGATCTTCGCGGACCGAGCCTTGGGCAGGCGGCCCTTGGTCAGACGGCTCTTGGCACCGGCGTCCCACATCACCGGCTGCGGCGCGGATGCCACCAGCCTCTTGTCCTTGCCGCCGGTCAGCAGCAGCCGCCCGCCCTTGCCCTCGGACAAGGTCAGGCCCTCGGTCTGCACGCCGATGCGGATCTCCAGCGGTTTGGCGGGCCGCTCACGCAGCACCACATCGTGCCGGAACCCGGTCGGCAGCACGGTGACCACCAGGTCGGCGCCCTTGCCGGCCGCGTCGGTGTAGGTGGCCACGTTGCCCTTGACCGTCGGCTTCGGGAGCGTGGCCGGCCAGGTCAGCGCGTACCGCCGCCCGTCGGCGGTCATCCTCACGAACGCGCCCGTGCCGCCGGTGGAGACCTCCACGTCGACCTCGGCGTCGATCGCCTTGGGTTTGAGCGTCCCGCCCTGCTCGGCCAGCGAGGTGTCGATCGGCGCCCACACGCTGCCCTGCCTGGTCCGCACCGGACCGGCCGTGACCTCGGTCTGGAACGTCTTCCCGTCGGGCTGGGCGTAGGTGATGCTGGTCGCGGTCGTCTCGTCGGCGACCTCGACGGCCTTGCCCTGCTTGGCCGCCGACCGGGAGGTGGCGATCCGCGCCTGCGACGGCACGTTGGAGACCGCGTCCCCGTTCTTCCCGGCAATCCACGCCGCCGTATCGTTCAAACTCGCATGATGATCATTGCCTGACGAGTCGGCAGCCGTACGGCCGTTCCCCTCATCGAACGTCCAGTGAGCGGCCGCCTGGTCGACTGTTCGGAAGGACCACGTGTAGGGAAACATCATCACGTTTTCCCACGCGTCGGTCGCTTCCGAGACCTCAACGGTGTACTTCGTGCCGGGGCGGAGCGGCTGCGCAGGGGTGAAGGTGGCGGTCTCTCCGGTGCTGTCGAGCGCGGTGGTGCCCTGAACGTCGGCACCTTGCGCGCTCTTCACCGAGATGGTCGGTCCGTCGACCTCCTCGGTGAACGTCACCCGGATCTGGGAGTCCAGGGGGACGTCGGCGGCCTCGCTGGCCGGCTCTGTCGTCCGCACCCGTGGCGATGCCGTGTCCTCGCCGTCTGAATCGTCGGTGTCGTCGCCATCGCCGGGATACGGCACGCTGGGAGAGATCTTGTCGGTTCCAATGAAGGACCCCTCACCGTCCCGATACTGTCCGTTGGCGGCCACGTCCTCCTCGCTCATCGCCAGCGATGCAATCGATTCGATCGTTTCCGGCACATGAACCGACCTGGTGAGGGCTTCCTCGTATTCAGGAAACGAGGTGAGCGGCTCACGTGAGGTGATGACGACCGTGTCCTGCCAGGGGGGTGTCGGCGGTTCGAAGTCGACCTTGAGTCTGGGGCCGTGGGCGGGATAGCCACTGGTCTGTTCCCGGCTGCGGTAGCGGCGCCAGTTTCGCAATTCGGATTCGTCACCTGCGGTGAGCTGGAATCCGTAGTTCGTTTCTCCGTCTGCCCAGGCCTGGACGATGGTGTCGACCGAGTGGATGAGATCGTGCTCGTAGTTCATCGAACCGGAGCAGTCGGGACTGTAGGCCCCGGGCTCGTTGTCCGCGCCCGCGCTGGTGACCGACGGCTGGCTGTTCCACTGCAGGGTCAGATGGTCCCAGTCGGACGTGACCCGCCGAGCGGTGATTCCGGATCCGACGAACTCGCCGCAGTCGTTGGACAGGTAGTTCCACAGCTCCAGGTCGGCGTTCTGGATCACCGAGCCCCAGAACGGGTCGCCTGCCTGGGGGAGCGGGAACTGGATGTAGGCGCGCCAGCGCTTGGCGATGTTACTGGAGTAGGACTTGCCGACCCACATCTGGTCGCGGTAGTGCATGTCCCAGCTGTCGGTGAGGTCCACGTCATTGATGTACGTGTCCATGGGATCGCCGGGGGGACAAGGTGTGCCGAGGGTGCACTCGTACCAGTCGTCGTCGACGGCGGCCATGGTCACCGGGTAGGTCGTCGCCGGGTCGGCGAGGAAGGCCGGGTCGGGACTGTAGACCAGCGCCGAGCCGTCCAGGCTCACCTGCGCCCTGCCGACCCGGACGGCGCCGAGGTCGGCGTTCGCGTCGGCTGCGGCCGCGTCCAGCAGCGCCGCGGGCCGGATGTCGAGGCTGCGCTTGCCGTCCTCGCTCTTCAGCGCCGGCTGCCCCTTGGCGTTCTTGCCGAAGGCGATGCCCTTGGGCAGATCCACCGGGACGCGGAAGGTCACCGGTCCGGCGGGGCGTTGGCGGATGACGATCTGCTGGCGGAACCCGGTCGGGGTGGCGGTGACGACCAGGTCGACGCCCTTGCCGTACGCGGAGGAGTAGGTGGCGGTGCTGCCGTTGAGCGTGGGCTTGGGCAACGTCCGCGGAGCGTCGATCCGGGCGGCCATGTCGCCGCTCTTGCTCTTGATCGCTTCGGTGTCGCCGCCGGAGGACAGCGTCAGGCCGCCTTTGGCCGTCCTGGGCTTGATGACTCCGTCTGCCTTGACGAGGGTGGTGTCGATCGGGGTGAAGCCGTCGCCGCCGGCGTTCTTGACCCGGATGGGCTCCAGGTACTGCTCCAGCCGCAAGGTCTTGCCGTCGGGGTTGGCGTAGTAGGTGGCGGTCTCCGAGCGCAGTGACTCGATCTCGATGCGCCGGTTGTCCTTCTTGGCCTGCGCCAGCGCCTTACTCGTGGGCGTGGCGGGGGCACTCGGCGGCGTCTCGGGGGTGGGAGAGGTGGTGGGGGGTGGCGTGGGGCCCTGGGCGATCGCGGGTGCGCTCATCAGTGAGAGCGGCATGGTCAGGGCCGCGATCAAGGCAGCGCGGCGGCGCGTCCGGCTGGATGAGCCGGACGCTGTTCGTGATGGATTCACTCGACCCTTTCGAACATATATGGCAAAACGGAGTGATCATCACACGTGTTGCGATCTCATGTAAAGATCCTTTTCAGTGACGGGAAAGGGGGATTCCGTCACCACCGGATCTGTGGAGCCGGCAGGGGGTTTGCGGTGTGGTCACTGACCTGAGGTCGGTGTGTCGTCCATGAGCGCTGTCGAGGTGCGACGGGGCACGAGCGGCACATGCTCATAGCAGCCGTCTAGTAGGACTTGGTTATCTCGGGTGCTAGCGGACACGCCGTTCTCCAGTTGAGCGGCCAGATTTCTCCTGGCTGATGGCCATCAAAATTCCTGGCGTGGCCACTGGGAATCCCGGTGGGTGGCCAGGTCGATCTCCGGGTGGGCGGTCAGGTCAGCGGGATCACTCCACGCCCGGACAGAGCCTCGGCCAGGCGATGGGAGTCGCCGCTGGTCTCCACCAGGTGGGCGTGGTGCATCAGCCGGTCGACGGTCGCGGTGGCGAGCGTCTTGGGCATGATGGTGTCGAAACCCGACGGGTGGATGTTGCTGGTGACCACGACCGAGCGGCGCTCGTAGGCGGCATCGATAACGCGGTAGAACGCCTCGGAGGTCTCGTGGCCGACCGGCAGCAACCCGATATCATCGATAACGATGACGTCGCTGCGGCAGATGCGGCCGATGGCGCGCGAGACCGATCCGTCGATCTTGGCCCGGCCGACCGTGGCACTGAGAGACTCCAGAGTGAACCAGGCCACCCGCAGGTCTTTTTCGATCGCCAGATGCGACAGTGCCTCAGCGAAGTGGGACTTGCCGGTGCCGGACGGTCCGGCGATCACCAGGTTCTCCGCGCGGCTGACCCATTCCAGCGTCATCAGCGCGTTCTGGGTGGCCTCGTTGATCGTGGAGCCCTCGCGCCGCCAGGAGGAAAAGGTCTTGCCGGAGGGAAAGCCCGCGCTCTTGCGCCGGTTGCGGCGGGTCGCCTGGTCGCGGCCGACGACCTCCTCATTGAGCAGGACGCGCACGACTTCGGCTGGGTCCCAGCGTTGCGCGCGGGCGGTCGCCAGCACCTCGGGCGCCGCTTTGCGGGCGTAAGGAAAACGCATCCGGCGAAACAGGGCCTCCAACTCGGCCGGGACCGGTGGGGCCGCAGGAAGGGTGACACTCACGAGTGATCTCCTTTGACGCTGTTGGTGTTACTGAAGGCAGCCCAGGAAGCGGTGCCGGGCTGGACCGAGTGAGCCTCGTCGACACGGGTGTTTTCACCGGCGTGCTCATGCAACGCGAGGTGGTCGCAGATGGAGGCCAGATCGGCTTCGGCGAACCGGCCGTTGATCGCGGCCAGGCCGAGCGCCTCATCCACCCGGGCCGCGCCCAGCAGACTGGCCAGCTCGACCGCGCGGGCCATTTTGGTGCGGATCCGCACCACTCCGGTGGCGGCGGCCTCGATCAGCCACGCCTGCGCACCCGGCCCGATCGCCAGGAACGCTTCTTCGGCCTTGGTCCGCGGGCGAGGCCGGGGCGCTTTGGGGCCGTTGCCGCCCTCGTGCTCGGGATAGTGGGCATCGACGATCCGCGGCCGGCCCGGAACCGACAGCCGATGCCGCCACAGTTCCCTCAGACCGTGCTGACCGTGCTGCTCATCGGTGCCGGAGCGGCCGACGATGACCAACTCGTCGCCGTGGACGCGGCACCAGACCGTCTGTCCCTCGTGGCCGGGCGGCACCGAGTAGCGCACATCGCCCCAGCGGACGGTCCGGTCGTCGCAGACCAGGCGCTCGGCGCCGAGCGCGAGCACGTAGGGATCGGCGGGCAGCACGTGCAGGCGAGCGCGTTCCTCGGCCAGCATCTCGATCGGCGGCCGGTGTGTCTCGCGATGGCGGCGGCCGTTGATGTGCTCACTCCAGGCAGCACACGCGGTCTCCAACTCGGTGAAACTCCCATAGGCGGCGCGGAGGTTGGCGTGGGTGGGCACCAGGTCCGCCTTGGCGATCTTCACCGTTGCCTCCACCCCGCCCTTGGACTCGGGATCGAACGGCTCGCAGGTAGTCACCACGCACCCGTAATGCCGCCCCAGCTCGACGATCTGCGGGTGGCGCACCGCGATGCGGGCGATGTGCTCGATCGTGACCGTCTTGGGGTTGTCGGTCAGCAGATACGTCGGCGCCCCGCCCAGCCGCCGCAGCGCCGCGTCCAGGCACGACGTCAACGTGGCCAGCGTCTGATCCCAGGCGGGGATCACCACCCGAAACCGCGACCAGGCCAGCCAGGCACAAAACAGCTGCGTGCGGCGCTCACCGATCCGCGGGCCCTCGCCCCAGTCCCACTGCAGCCACATCCCCGGCTCAGGCACCCAGGGCCGGTAGACGCGCCGCCGTCCGGCCTTCCAGGCCGCCTTGATCTCGGCGACCGCCCGCCGCGTGGTCCGCTCGGACCCGGCGAATCCCATCGCGACCAGGTCTTTGTGCACCACGTCCGCGCGGATCTTCCCTTTCGACCGGTCGACCTTCTCCTCGATCTTCGCCAGGAACGCGTCGATCGCCTTAGGTCGCGGCGCCGGCTGGTGCGGGTTGCCGCCCGCCGCGCGGATCGCGATATACCGGCGCACCGTCTTGGGGTCACACCCCGCCAGTTGCGCCGCCGACCAGGCGCACCCGGTCAGGTCGTAAGCCTCGTAAATCTCCATCAGCTCCATGCCAGACTTCGTCACGGGCCCCCTCCGCGGGTCTGGGGTGCAAGGTCTCGACAACCCGCAACCCAAGCCCCCGCGGAGGGGAACCCAAGCTGTGACACACGGACAAGATCAGGAGATCGGCCTGGCCATTGACCAAGACTTTTGGTGGCCGCCCACCAGGAACCGGTGTCCGTCAGCCGCGACTTTTCTGTCCGCCGATCAAGAGTTCCACGTGACCGCTCTCACTCGGGTAGGAGACGGTATGTCACCTGCTTTGGGGGTGAGGGAAGATGACCCCTCAAGAACTCGAGGCCGTGCGGGCGCGGTTGAAGAGGGTGGTCGTTCGGTGGGCAGGTCTCGCCTGGTGGTTCACTTCGTTTCCGCGACTGTCTGAACCACGAACTCGCCGCCTGACGATCAGGCCGGGTCCGATGTCGTAGGGGAGTGGGAAGGGCTGCCCGCCCGGAGCGGATTCGGCCCGGCAGCACCCCGGACCGCCCGCCAAGCCACCAGATGGATCCGCCTAAGGCGCCAGAGGCGGGCTGGAGAGACGTCTCATGGATCGAGGCAACACCGTAACGGCAACTGGCAGCGGATTTGCATGCAAGCTGCATGCTAGCGTGGAAGGATGGGAACCATTCAGATTCGAGATGTCCCCGAAGCGACCGAGCGGACGCTGAAGGCGCGAGCCGAGCGCGAGGGGAAATCACTGACGGCCTACCTGCGTGACCTGCTGAACGAGGAGGCGGCCACCCCGGCGTTGGACGAGGTGATGGCCAAGATCGCCGCCGATGAGCCGGTGCCGTACGACCCCGATTTCGTCCGCGAGACCCTGCGCGAGGGCCACCGGTGAGTCTGGTCGTGGACGCCTCGATCGTTTTCCGCCTGCTGGCCAACGTGAAGGGTGACGATCTTCTTCGTCGGCGGTTGGCGCGCAAGGTGCACGCCCCGGCGTTGATCGACGTGGAGATCGCCTCGGTGGTGCGCGGGCATGTGATCACCAGTAAGCCGGAGGTGCGGATTTCCGAGGCGCGGGGCCGGATCATGCTGGAGCGCT
Source organism: Streptosporangium amethystogenes subsp. fukuiense (assembly GCF_042665875.1). Taxonomy (NCBI): domain Bacteria; kingdom Bacillati; phylum Actinomycetota; class Actinomycetes; order Streptosporangiales; family Streptosporangiaceae; genus Streptosporangium; species Streptosporangium amethystogenes. Next base: position 1,656,880 of record NZ_JBHTEE010000001.1, read on the forward strand.
ACGCCCAGCTGCGGATCGTCCGGCATCCGATGCTGCCTCTGCAGTCGCGGGTGCTGGAACTGCGCAACAATCTCACCGCCTACGACGGCATGTACGTGGCCCTCGCCGAACTGCTGGGAATGCCGCTGCTGACCGATGACGCCAAGTTCGCCGGTGCGACGGGACACCGAGCGGAGATCCACCGCTACCCACCCCCGCTGCCGTAACCACGAAACACCGGAGGCATAACCGGAGAAAGCGCGAACGCCGGGCTCCCGATTCCGCCGGGGAGTTCCCGGCGCCACTTCCGCGCCCCCAGAGGACATGCTTGTCGCACTATGCGGTCGGGGCCCATTCGGTGGCGAAGGTTTCCATGCCGGGGGTGGCGGTGGTGAGGGTGATGACCGGGTAGGTCTGGCAGTGCTGCTTTCCTGTCCTGTTGTTCCGCTGGCCCAGCCCGGGGTTTCGACGACTTGTTTTGGTGTCGCGGTGTTCCGGACTACTGACGATCAAAGGTAGGCGTTACCCGGAGAGCTCCTGTCATCCCAGGCCAGAGACGTGATCACAGGTAACGTCGAGCCTTCAGGTTCAGTATCGCTCCGGTGTCGTACGTCGATGGGGTGGTGATTCCGTGCGGGGTGAAGGATTTCCAGTTATGGTCCTCGGATATCGTCGTCCAGGCGACAGATTGGTTTTATAGGGCCTCAGAGCCCGGAGCCTTTCTGTTGATCTGGTCGATAGCGAGGGCGGCGGCGGTGCCGATAACCGTGTTGATCTCGTTCTCATTGATCCAGGGCCGGTGTGCTCGGGTGAAGACTGCGGCCGCGTAGCGGTGCCCGTCTGTCGTCTCCAGAACTCCGATCTCGTTGCGGATCACTCCGAACAGGCTTCCGCTCTTGGCCGCGACGCGGACATCACGATGAAAGCCCATCGCCAGACGATTCTTGGTCACCTGCTGAGCCATCAGTTGGCGGACCTGGGCGCACGCCTCAGCGGGCCCGGCCTCGTCGCGCCAGATCAGGCGTAGAAATCGGGCCATTTCCCTGGCGGTCGTGCGGATCGCATGTTCGGGTTGCATGGCCCGGGAGGACCAGAGCCGTTCCTGAAGTTCCTGGGATTCATCGGCCGAGCGTGCTGTGGCCGTTGCGTGAGTCAGATCTGCCCAGTCGGTAAATCTCGCGTCCTGGCCTATCGAGTCGAGCATGCCCTGTAGGGAGAAGGGAATCGCGGTTACCTTCAGCCCCAATTCGGTCAGGGTCGCTCGAACGCGGTCCAGGCCGACACGATCGATGAGGATGTCGGTGGCCGCGTTATCGCTCACGGCCAGCATCATCCTGGTCAGGTCGCGTATGGAAGTGTCGACTTCGTCGGCGAAGGTGGAAAAGCCTGTCGGGCCTGCTGTTCGCGCGTTGGGCCTGATACGGACTCGGTCTTGTAGATCAAAATGGCCCGCGTCGGCCTGTCGGAAGACTTCCACGGCTATGGCGACCTTGAAGACCGAGGCAGCCACCACCAGGTCATCGCCGCCGACGTGCACTTCCGCGGTGCCGTCTATGTCCAGGACGCATACTGACGATCAAAGGTGGACGTTACCCGAAGGGTATCTATCACTGCAGGTCAGCGGCATGATCGCGCGTCACGCCGAGCTTTCATTCTCAGTAGCCATCCATCGCAACCGGCATCTGCAAATAGCTTTTGAATCGACTTACCGACCACATGATCATTCTGGCAGAGCATGGTGGGTTGCACCAGGTCGGCGTGTCATGAAGATGCGACTCGCGAGCTCCAGCGCGGCACGGCGGTATGCGGCCTCGTCCTTCTGAACCGCTTGGAGAGGGCCGCTTGAGGGGGCAGGGCCGGCCACCTCGCCGAGCGAGGAGGCCTGCCCGTTCCACGTCAGGCCAAGGTCTGCTTCTCGTGCCAGGTGTAGTAGAGGTAGGTGCTGCCGGGCCCGGTCAACGTGCCGTAGACCTGCCAGAAGCTGTTGGGAGCGAGCGAGTAGCGGAAGACCTTGTCCCCGGGCCGATCGTCCACGAACACGCTCTGTGACCCGTTGGAGCAGATCCGTACCTCGATCGTGAATGTCGAGGTGTCCGGGATATCGAGGCAGACCTCGTACGTGTACGCCGACGGCCCGCCGATGTTGTAGCTACGACCGTCCACCCCGGGCCTCTCGATGTTGGTGGGGACGTAGCTGTTCAGGACCCGGGTGTACTCGCCGGTAGAGCAGTCGATTGCGGAGGTGGCTGCGGAGGCGGGACTGATGCCGGTGAGTGTGGCACCGAGGACGCCGGTGGCGACGAGAACGGAGATGGTGCGCTTCATGCCTCCGCGAGGTCGCCGGCACCGAGAGAACGTCTCGCTACGGTTCCACGACCTGCCCAACGTGCACCGCGTCATCATCACTGGCAACGTCGCCTACCTGGGGCAGCGGCCACGGCGACGTACTCCCAGGTCGGCGCGGTGGCGGGGGTTTTCTACGGCGGTCCGGGTAAGGCGAGGCAGAGGGCTTCCAGGGCGGCTGTGATCGCGTGCTCGGGTGGCGTGCCGTATCCGAGGACCAGGCCGTCGCGTGGCGGCATCATGCTGTCGGGGTGCAGATACGAGCCCAAGCCGTCCAGGGCGAGGCCGAGGCGGCGTGCGGCGCGGAGGGTGGCTTGCTCGGTGTCCGGGGGAAGCTCGAGCACGGCGTGCAGGCCCGCGGCGATGCCGTTGACGCTGACGTGCGGGGCGCGTTCGGCGAGCGTGGCCGTGAGCAGGTCACGGCGGCGCTGGTAGATCCTGCGCATGCGGCGCAACTGGCGGTCGTAGGCGCCGCCGGTGACGAAGTCGGCGAGGGTGAGCTGGTCCATGACGCCCGACCAGAGTTCGCGCGGGCCCTTGGCGGCGACGATGTCGTCCACCAGCCGGCCGGGCAGTGCCATCCAGCCGAGCCGGAGCGCGGGGGACAGACTCTTGCTCGTCGATCCGAAATAGACGACATGGTCCGGATCGAGACCCTGCACGGCGCCGACCGGTTCGCGGTCGTAGCGGAACTCGCCGTCGTAGTCGTCCTCAAGCAGCAGACCGCCTGTGGCGCGTGCCCAGTCGATCACCGCGGCCCGGCGCTGTGGGTGCAGTGCGCCTCCAGTGGGGTACTGATGCGCGGGTGTCAGCAGGACGGCCTGCGCGCCCGTGGCCGGAAGTTCCTTGATTCGTGCGCCGTGGGTGTCCACGGTGAGCGGCACGGTCTTCAGGCCCGCCTCGGTGATGATGGAGCGGTGGAAGTCGAGTCCGTAGGACTCGACAGCGACGAGACCGCGCAGCACGTGACACACCAGCCGCAGCCCGTGCGCGAAACCCGAGCAGATCACGATGTGCTCCGCCTTGGTGCGCACGCCTCTGGTACGAGCCAGGTACTCCACCAGCGCCTGGCGTAACTCCGGCCGGCCACGGGGGTCGCCGACGCCGAAGGCGTCGTTGGGAGCGGTGGCCAGCGCGCGCCGGGCCGAGGCGCTCCAGGGCGAGCGCGGGAAGGCGGCGGCGTCAGGGGAACTGGGCATCAGGTCGTAGATGACCCGTTGGCGGGACGGACGCGCGGGTGAGCGCCGACGGCCGGGTTCCAGAGGCGCGGCGCGGTGTGCGACGTGCGTGCCGGAACCTTGACGAGACGTGAGCCAGCCTTCCTCGACGAGCTCCGAATACGCGGCGGCGACGGTGTTGCGGGCGATTCCCAGGTCGAGGGCGAGGGTGCGATAGGGCGGAAGCCGGGTACCGGGTGCCAGCCGTCCCGAGTGGATCGCCTCGCGCAGGGCCCGCATCAACCGCACGCGCGCGCCGCCGCCACCGGTGAGATCCAGGTGCAGGTCGCCGCCGCTTTCCGGACGGAGGCCGCTCATCGCCTCACCCTGCGCCGGCCTTGGCCGTCGTGCCCGAAATTGGCCCACAGAATGTCCACGAGAATGCACCATATCTTGGGTCGATCGTGTCCTTAGGGTCATGAGCATGACGAACGTTGCCATTCCCGCACGCATGAACTTGTCGCTTGTCGCTCCCAAGATTTTCAAGGCCGTGCTGGCCCTGGACGCTGTGGCCCGCGAGGGACTGGACCCGGTCCTGATCGAGCTGGTGCAGATCCGCGCCTCCCAGATCAACCGGTGTGCGTACTGCATCGACTATCACACCGGTGACGCCCGCCGGACGGGTGAGAGCGAGGCGCGCATCTACCAGCTGAGCGCCTGGCAGGAGTCCAGCCTCTACACCGCCAAGGAGCGCGCGGCCCTCGCCCTGACCGAGGCGATGACCCTGCTTCCCCAGGGGGTCGCCGACGCGGTGTACGACGAGGCCACGCGGTACTTCGACGACGAAGAACTCGCCCAGCTCATCGCGATGATCTTCACGGTCAACGCCTGGAACCGCATGAACGTGACCACGCGCAAGACCCCCGGAACCGAGTAGCCACGCCTGCGCCCTCGTTCTCCTCCACCCCCGGGCGGTGGCCCGCGTCCCCGCGGCCACCGCCCTTCGCACGACTTCCAGGAAAGGCCGACAGCATGACATCCGTCGACTTCCCGCCACCGGACGTGGCCCGGGACACGAGCCCCTCACCGGTCCGGGGCTGGCTCGCGATCCTCGCCGTGACGCTGGGAATCTTCGCCCTGATGACCTCCGAACTGCTGCCCGTCGGACTCCTCACCCCGATCGGCACCGCGCTGGACGTCTCCGAGGGCACCACCGCGCTCATGGTCACCGTGCCTGGGCTGGTCGCCGCCGTCGCGGCACCATTGGTCACCGTGGCCACCGCCAGGATCGACCGCCGGCTGGTGCTGGCCGTGCTGATCGGGATGATGGGCGCGGCCAACCTCGCCTCCGCCTTCGCCACGAGTTTCGCCGTCGTCCTGCTGGCCCGCTTTCTGATCGGCATCAGCGTCGGCGGCTTCTGGTCCCTGGCCGGCGCCATCGCCCTGCGTCTGGTCCCGAAGCACCACGTCGTGCGGGCCACCGCCGTCGTCTTCGGCGGCGTCGAGACCGCCTCCGTGCTGGGTGTGCCCGCGGGCACTCTGGTCGGCGACCTCGGCGGCTGGCGAACCGCGTTCGCGGTCGTGGGTGTGCTCGGTCTGATCTCGCTGGTCTGCATGGTCGTCGTGATGCCGAAGGTGGCACCGGAGCGCACGATGACCTTCGGGGCCCTGCCACGGGTGTTCCGGACGCACAGCGCGGTACGCGTCGGCATCGCCATGACCTTCCTGGTCATCACCGGGCACTTCACCGCCTACACCTTCGTCCGGCCCATCCTCCAGCACGACGGTGTGGCGGACGGCATGATCAGTGTGCTGCTGCTGGTCTTCGGCATCGCCGGCATCTGCGGCAACTTCATCGCCGGCGCCCTGATCACCAAGCGTCTCCGGCAGACCGTGTGCGGCATCTCCGTACTCCTCACCGCGGCCATGGCCGCCCTCGCGGTGACCGACCACAACACCTTCTCGGTGGCCGCGATACTCATCGTCTGGGGTCTGGGCTACGGCGCCGTCCCGGTCACCTTCCAGACCTGGATCCTGAACGCCGCGCCGACGGCCACCGAGGCCGCGTCCTCCCTGTACGTGTCGATGTTCAACCTGTCCATCGCCCTGGGCGCCCTCGTCGGCGGCCTGGCGGTCGACACCGCCTCAACGGTGAGTGTGCTGTGGATCGGTGGCGTGCTGGCCATTCTGGTGCTCCCGATCGTCGGTGCCATGCCTCGCCACAGGGTTCCTCGCCCAGATCTGCCCGGGTGAGCGCCGCGTCTACCACGAGATCCCCGGCGAGCAGGGGCAGGCCGATCTCCCACACCCGGCGCCTGCCGGACGGCAGCACGACGACCGGCGGCCGGCCGGGCGGGATCTCTGATGATTCTCTGATCTGCGCTGTCTAGTTTCGTGGTGAGCGCCATGCCGGTCATCCGGCGGCATGGCCGCTACAGGCGAGTCCAAAAGCCACCGCAGGAACCCGCGAGGCTCCCTGAAACGCCTCGGAAGAGACCGGAACAGGCACCAGAAGAGATTCGGAATCGCGGAGACGCCGCGGTGACCCGCGTGAGACCAGAGGAGCCGACCGTGAACGTTCCCGCCGAGCCGCCGTTCCCGCACCCCCTTCTCGAAGCGCTGCGGAGCTCACCCGGCGGCCCGGCCTTCGAGCAGGGGGACAGGATCGTCTCGCGAGGTGAGCTACTGGAGATCATCCGACGACTGGCGGGGGCGATGCTCGATGCCGGGCTGGGCCCCGGCAGGGCCGTCGCCATCCGCACGGACGTCACCCCCGAGGCGTTCGCCGCCCACATGGCCGCCCACGCGCTGGGCTGCCGGGTGATGGGCGTCCGGCCCGGCTACCCGCCGGCCCAGCTCGCCCATGTGCTCGGGATGGGAGTCGACGCGCTCCTCGTCGACCGGTCCACCGTGACGCCGGAACTGCTCGGGGCCGCCGGACCCGTCACGCTGCTGTCGCTCGGGCCGTGCCCCGAGGTGCCCGGCCGCTCCCCCCTCGCGGCGATCGACCTGCTCGCCGGCGCCGACGAGGGGCGGCCGCTCGCCTGCGCCGCCCGTCCGGACGATGTGGCCGCACTGAGCTTCACCAGCGGCAGTACCGGCCGCCCCAAAGGCTGCGCGATCACCTATCGCGCGCTCGGTGAGCACTGGTCTTGGCAGCCCCGCGTGTGGTCCCCGGTCACCGACGAGCTCGCCACGGCCTTCGGGCGCTACCTGCTGTTCGGCACCCTGGCCAGCATGGTGGTCCTGGACTTCCTGGGACTCTGCCTGCTGGGCGGCGGCACCGCGGTGATCCCCGAGGACGACGGGCGGCCCCTGTTCCCGTACGCGATCGAACGTCACCGGATCACCGGCTCCATCGTGACCGTGCCCCGGCTGTGCCAGATGCTCGACCTGCTTCGGGACGAGCCGGTCGACGTCGGCTGCCTGCGCGCGCTGATGGTCTCCGGATCGCCGATCGGCCCGGGGCGTCTGGCCGAGGCGGTGGACCGGCTCGGGCCCGTGGTCTACCAGGGGTACGGGCAGACCGAGGGGGGCTTGATCTCGGTGCTCACTTCCGGGGACATCGCCGCGTTCCCGGACTATGCCCTGTCCTCGGTCGGCCGGCTGTGCTCGGGCGTCGAGCTCAGCGTGCGCGACGAGGGGAACCGCGAGGTGACCGCGGGAGGCACCGGTGAGATCCACTTGCGCAGCCCGTACCTGATGTCGGGTTACTGGGGGGATCCGGAGGAGACTCGTGACACCCTGCGGGACGGTTGGCTGCGCACCCGGGACCTCGGACACCTGGACGAGAAGGGTTTCCTGCACCTTGTCGGCCGCACCCGCGACGTGATCATGGTCAACGCGATGGTGGTGTACGCGGGGCCCATCGAGCGGGTGCTGAGCGGCCATCCCGACGTCGGCGAGGCGTACGTGGCCGGGGCCCCGGACGAGCTGACCGGAGAGGCCGTCCACGCGTTCGTCGTGCCGGCCGAGGGCAGGGTCCCGGATCGCGACGCGCTGGCCGCGCTGGTGCGCGCCGAACTCGGCGAGAACAGCGTCCCCCGGACGATCACGATCGTGTCCTCCGTCCCGATCGCCGCGAGCGGCAAGCCCGACAAGCGTGCGCTGCTGGACCTGCCCGGCCGGCGGGTTCTCTGATCGTTCTCTGAGAATCGCCCGCCAACACTGATGGCGTCCGTTCGACCGGATCGCTGTGACGGAGGTTGTACGTGCCGGACAATGCCCTGGACTACGTGGTGATCGGTGCCGGCCCCGCGGGGCTGCAGCTGGGATACCTTCTCGGCAAGGCGGGGCGGAGCTACCTGATCCTGGAGGCGGGCCCCGCGCCGGGCACGTTCTTCCGGACCTTCCCGCGCCACCGCCGGCTCATCTCGATCAACAAGAGGTACACCGGGTCGGACGACCCGGAGCTCAACCTCCGGATGGACTGGAACTCGCTGCTGTCGGACGATCCCGGCCTGCTGTTCACCCGCTACAGCGACCGCTACTTTCCCGACGCCGACGACATGGTCCGCTATCTCGCCGACTTCGCCGCGGCCTGCGACCTGAGCGTCGCCTACGACGCCCGGGTCTGCCAGGTCGCCCGTGCCTCCGGCGGCGGCCACTTCCTGGTGAGTGACGAGCGCGGCCGGACCCACGAGGCCAGGCGGCTGGTCGTGGCGACCGGGGTCAGCCGGCCCAACGTGCCGCCGATACCGGGCATCGAGACGGCCGAACCCTACGGCACCGTCTCCACCGACCCGTCCGAATACGTGAACCAGCGGGTGCTCGTCATCGGCAAGGGCAACTCGGCGTTCGAGACGGCCGACAGCCTGGTCGAGACGGCCGCGGTGATCCACGTCGCCGGGCCGAAGTCCGTCCGGATGGCGTGGCGTACCCACTTCGTCGGGAACCTGCGCGCGGTCAACAACAACTTCCTCGACACCTACCAGCTCAAGTCCCAGAACGCGCTGCTGGACGGCGACGTCAAGCGGATCGAGCGCCAGGCCGACGGCTCGTACCTGGTGACGGTGAGCTTCGTCCGCGCCGACGAGGTCACCAAGGACATCCCCTACGACAGGGTCGTGGTCTGCACCGGCTTCCGGATCGACGCCTCGATCTTCTCCGACGAGTGCCGTCCGGACCTGGTGATCAACGACAGGTTCCCCGCGCTCACCCCCGCCTACGAGTCGGTCAACGTGCCCGACCTCTACTTCGCGGGGACCCTGACGCAGTCCCGCGACTTCAAACGCGGCACCAGCGGGTTCATCCACGGCTTCCGGTACGGCACCCGGGCACTGCACCGCATCCTGGAGAGCAGGTACCACGATGCCGGGTGGCCCGGCCGCGAGCTTCCGGCCGATCCGGAGGCGCTCGCGGCGGCGGTGCTCGAGCGGGTCAACCGCAGTTCGGCGCTGTGGCAGCAGTTCGGGCTGCTGGGCGACGTCGTCGTCCTCGACGGTCACGGCGGGGCGCGTTATCTGGAGGAGCTGCCGGTCGACCTGGAGGGACCGCCGATCGGCGACGGCGGCCACTTCACGATCACATTGGAGTACGGGCCCGAGCACGACAAGGTCGATCCGTTCGACGTCGAGGTGGGCCGGATCCGGCAGAACGACGCCGAGCGCGCCGCCGAGGGCCACTATCTGCACCCGGTGGTGCGGCACCACCGGGCCGGCGCGCCGTCGGCCGTACACCACGTCACCGAGAACCTGGAGAACGACTGGACCTCCCGGGAGATTCACCTCGAACCGCTCCGGGCGTTCTTCGCCCGCCAGACCGCCTCGGTACCGGCGTGACAGGCGTGGGAACGACGCGGATGGCGGGCGAGTCCCCGCACGTGACGGACACGGGCACACGGGTGATCCCGGCCCCGGCAGTCCCGTGGACCCCGCGTGAGTTCGAGGCCGCGGCCCGCGCGCGCCTCGCCCCGGAGCACTACGACTACTTCGCGGGCGGGGCCGGGGACGAGGTCACCGTACGGGCCAACGAGGCCGCGTTCGGGAGGCTCTCCTTGGTGCCGCGGGTGCTGCGCGGAGCCGGGAGACCCCGGACCGACGTCACCCTGCCCGGCGGCCGGGCGGCGATGCCCGTGCTGGTGGCGCCGACCGCGTTCCACCGGCTCGCCGACCCCGAGGGCGAGCGGGCCACCGCGCGGGCGGCGGCCGCCGCAGGGACGGTCATGATCGTGAGCATGGCCTCCACCGTCGCCGTCGGGGAGGTGGCCGCGGCGGCGCCCGAGGCCACCCTGTGGTTCCAGCTCTACGTCCAGCCGGACATGGCCTTCACCGAGACGCTCGTGCGGCGCGCCGAGGCGGCCGGGTGCCGGGCGCTGGTCGTCACGGTGGACTCACCGGCCCGTGGCCTGCGGGACCGGGAGCGGCGCCACGGCTTCTGGGACCTGCCCGAGGGGATGGCCTGCGAGAACCTGCGCGACGGCGGGCGGGTACGGCCGATCGTCATGTCGCCGGAGATCTCCTGGGAGCACATCGACCTGCTCAGGGAGATGACGACGCTCCCGATCATCCTCAAGGGTGTCGCGCATCCCGCCGACGCGCGTCTCGCGCTCGGCCACGGTGTCTCGGGGCTGCTGGTGTCCAACCACGGCGGCCGCCAGCTCGACACGGTCCCGGCCGCCGTCGACCTGCTGCCGGAGATCGTGGCCGCTGTCGGCGGGGCCGTCCCCGTGCTGATGGACGGAGGCGTCCGGCGCGGTACCGACGTGCTGAAGGCGATGGCGCTGGGCGCCGGCGCGGTCGCGGTCGGCCGCCCGGTGATCTGGGGTCTGGCCGCGGACGGCGAGCGCGGCGTGACCCGCGTGCTCGACCTGCTTCGCTCGGAGGTCGAGCAGGCGCTCACCCTGTGCGGCTGCGCGTCGGTCCACGACCTCGATCCGGGCATGGTGCGACGGTCATGTCGGTGACCGCGCCGGTCAGGGGGGTGGCGGTCGCGGTCGCCGTCGCCGCCGTGCTGAGCCTGCCCCGATGGCTCCCGGCCAGGATCGTGGCGTTGCGGACGCGGGTCTTCGCCCGCATCAACGGGGAGGAGGGGATCACCGTTCCCGGAGACCTGGTCGGCGTCGAGAGGTTCAGGGAGATCTACTCCCACCCGGCGGCCGACGGCCGGAGCAGGGGGGCCGCGCTGTCGGACCTGTTCTGGTACTGGCTGTCGCCCGGCGCGGAGATACACCAGGAACACCTTGAGGCGGGGGAGCGGTACGACGCGGTCGCCCGTGCCACCCGAGGCTTCCTGTCCGTGCCGCGGGTGGAGGCCGAGGAGCTCACCCGCCGCTGCGTCGCCCGGACGCTGCGGGACGCGGGTGGCCTGGTCCGGCTGCGCGACCTGATGATGCCGGTCTGGGCGGAGTTCTACTACGAGCTCGTCTTCGGTGAGCCGTGCCCGCCGGCGGCGCGTGACCTGATCGTGGGCAACGCGGACGACGTCGTCACCGCGCTCAAGTGCTGCGGGCTGCGGCACATGGACCGGCGCGACCGGCTGACCCGGTATCTCGCCGGCCTGCTGCCCCGGGTGCGAGACCGGCTCCCCGCGGGGTTGTCGGCCAGGGAGCAGGTCCTCTATCTGCAGGGGACCTTCTTCAACACCGCGGTCGTCCAGATGTCGGAGGCCATGGCCCACCTGCTGATGGTCCTCGCCCAGCACCCGGACGCCCAGGCAGGGGTGCTCACGGGCGACGACCGCCACCTCGACCGCGTCATCTCCGAGACGCTGCGGCTCTACCCGCTCTTCGGCATCGCCCACCGGGTCACCACCGGCGACATCTCCCTCGACGAGCGCACGACGATCCCGGCCGGCTCGGTGCTGTGCTTCGACTACCCAGCCTTCCACCGCGAGGGTTTCTCCGATCCCGGCCGGTTCGATCCCGGCCGGTTCGCCGCGGACCGCTCGCACGCGAACTACTCGCATCTGGACCGTTCACACCAGGTCCCGCCGAAGCCGGAGGACTCAGGCCGTACCCGCCAGGACCGGCCCGCGGTCCGGGAGCTCAACCACATCCCGTTCGGCGTCGCCGCCAACCGTCCCTGCCCCGCCTGGCGGCTGGCGCCGATCACCATGCGGGTCGCGGCGCGGGAGGTCGTGCGCGCCTACACCCTCGACACCTCCGCCTCCCACACCCGGTCGATGCCCAACCGGGGACCGTGCCTGCTCGTGCCGCGGGGCGCCCCCAGGAGGGCGGCCCATCGGGCGACGCTGGTGTTCATGCGGTTCCGCGACCGCTGGGAGGACGTCTGGCGCAGCCTCGTGCAACTCGTCCTCGGCACCTACATGGTCTGGGACGCGCGCCGCCAGCGGCTGTGTGAGCGCCACTTCACGGAAGCCGACCGCCTGGCCGCCACGGAGAGCAGATGATCACCCGAACCACGAGCGGAGAGACAGCATGCCGGTACTGGCACAGGTCACCGCCGGTGACCCGAACCTCGAACTGATCCTCAAGGTCCTGCCCGCCCTGGTCGTCGTCCTGCTGGCCGCGGCGGTATGCGGCCGGCTGGCGCTCATGATGATGCAACCGCGCGTCCTCGGCGAGATGGTCGCCGGCGTCCTGCTCGGCCCGACGCTGTTCGGCGCGTTGTTCCCCGAGGCCCAGGCAGCCGTGTTTCCCGCCGACGTCAGGCCGGTCCTGTACGTGTTGAGCACCATCGGGCTGACGCTGTACATGTTCCTGGTGGGGGCGGGACTGGGGCACGGCGCGGAGGCGCCCGGCCAGGGCCGCCGGGCGGCGACCCTGGCGGTCGCCGGCATCGTCCCCGCCCTCACCCTCGGCTTCTGCGTCGGCCTGCTCCTGTGGGACATGCTCTCGCGTCCCGACGTCAGCCGGTGGGAGTTCGCCCTGTTCCTCGGGGGAGCGCTGTCGCTGACCGCGTTCCCCATGCTGGCCAGGATCCTGTACGAGCGTGGGCTGGAGAACTCCCCCCTCGGAAGGCTGACCCTGGTGGCGGCCTCCATCGACGACGCCCTCGCCTGGTGCCTCCTCGCCGTGCTGTCGGCGATCCGCCTCAACGCGGGTCCCGGCGACGCGGTGCGCACCATCGTCCTGGCGGCGCTGTTCGCGGTGGTCATGCTGAAGGTGGTCGCGCCGCTGCTGCGGCCCCTGGGCGAGAGCGTCGCGCGGACCGGGCGGATCGGCCCCGGCGCCATGTACGTCGTCGTCCTCGTCCCGCTCACCGCGGGCTGGCTCACCGACTGGATCGGGGTCTACGCGGTCTTCGGCGGTTTTGTCGCCGGGCTGGCGATGCCCCGCGACCCGGCGTTCCGCCGGGCGCTGCACGAGCGCATGATGGACGTCGTCTCGACGCTGCTGCTACCGATCTTCTTCGCCTTCTCCGGGCTGAACACCCATCTCGACGGCATCACCGGCGGCCCCATGCTGCTGGCGTTCGCCGCGATCCTCGCCGCGGGTTTCTGCGGGAAGTACCTCGGCTGCTCGTTGTCGATGAGGGCCCTGGGATTCGGCTGGCGCGAGTCCTGCGCGGTGGGGGCGCTCATGAACGCGCGAGGGTTGATGATCCTCATCTTCATCAACATCGGCCTGGCGCAGGGCATGATCACGCAGGAGCTCTTCGCCATCCTCGTGCTGGTGGCCGTCATCACCACCGCGGGGGCCCTGCCGCCGTACAAACTGGCGCTGCCGGAGCGCCACGAGCGCGCGCACGGATCCGGGCCCGCGCGCTCCTCGGAGGAACGGCTCGAGAGATCTCTTTCCTCGTGACGCCCGAACACCGTGGATACGTCGCACGCCGTGAATGCAGGATGAATATCGTCTTGTGATCGCCCGACTACTTTTGGGCATAACTATGTAATTTTCAATTATTGTGGAAACGCTGGAAATTCGCTGGGAGGAATGTCACGGTTGCTTGGTGGCTGCGACATCGGCGATATCCAGCCCGCCCGCTCGTCGGCTGCTCCTCGTCGAGGACGACCGCGAGCTCGGGTACATGCTGGTCGGATTGTTCACCGAGCAGGGATACACGGTCGACCTGGCCTTGGAGGGACAGCGCGGCCTGCACCTGGGCCTGAGCCGCTCGTACGATGTGATGATCGTCGACCGGGGCCTCCCGGCGGTCGACGGCATCGAGTTGCTGACCCGGCTGCGCCGGCGGGCCGTCACCGTGCCGGTGCTCGTGCTGAGCGCCTTCGGCACGGTCGCCGACCGGGTCACCGGGCTCGACGCGGGCGCCGAGGACTATCTGGTCAAACCATTCGAGATCGAGGAGTTGCTGGCGAGAGTGCGGGCGCTGCACCGCAGGAACCTCGACCACGCCGGGCTGCTGCCGCTCGGCGCGGGCTGGCTGGATCCCGAGTCCCACATCGTGGGACTGCCGACCGGCGAACAGGTGACGCTGTCGAGGCAGGAGTGCCGGCTGCTGCGCGCGTTGGCGACCCGTCCGCGACAGGTGCACACGCGCGCCTCGCTGCGCCAGCGTGTCTTCGACGGCGCCCAGACGGAGTCGATCGTGGACACCTATGTCTACTACCTGCGCAACAAGCTGGGGGCGGACGTCGTACGCACCGTGCGAGGTGTGGGATACCGCCTGGGCGGGCTGTGAGGAGGCGTCCGCCCCACGAGCCGGAGCGATACCTGCTGGCCCGTGCTCGCCGCCGGATCACCGCGCAGGTGGCGGGTGCGATCTCCGTGATGCTCGTGCTCGTCGGAGGGCTGGTGTACTGCGTCATCGTGAGTGACCAGGATGTCTCCGCGCGGCGTGATCTGGCCGTCGCGGCCCAGCGCGTGCTCCTGTCGCGGCCCCCGCCCTGCGTCTGGCTGTTCGAACTGCGGGGCGGCACCGTACTGAGCTCTCCTGGGGCACCGGCGGTGCTGCCGGTGCGTGCCGCGCTGCGCCAGGTCGCGGCCGGACGCGAACCCCAGGTCACCCAGGTCGAGATCGCCGGGCAGTCCTATCTCGTACGCACCCAGCGGCGTGGTGACGTGGCGGTCCAGGCGGCGATGAACCTTCGCTACCAGGCCGCGGAACGGCACCGGCTGTTGCGCACGCTCGCCGTCGCGGAGATCACCGGCCTGCTGGCCGCGCTGATGATCGGCCAGGTCGTCGCCCGAGGGGCGATCGCGCCGCTGGGTGAGGCCCTGGCCCGCCGGCGCCGGTTCGCCGCGGACGTCAGCCACGAGCTGCGCACCCCGCTGACCCGCCTGCACATCCGCGCCCAGATCGTCGCCCGGCGGTTACGGCGGGAGACCGACCCGCTTCGCGCCGCGGCCGAGGTCGACCAGCTGGTGAACGGCACCCGGCAACTGGGCGACGTGGTCGAGGATCTGCTGCTGTCGGCCCAGGCCGGGCAGCTTCGCCGGCCGTTCGGCCCGGTCGACCTCGCCGCGCTGGCCGAGGAGCTCGTCCTGGCCGAGGCGCCCCGTGCCGCGGCGCACGGCGTGACGATCGAGGTATGGCGTCAAGGGCCGGACGGCCATGTCGTGCGCGGGGCGGAGTCCGCGCTGCGCAGGGTGATCTCCGCGCTCCTCGACAACGCGCTCACCCACACCCGTGTGGGCGGCCACATCTGGGTGGTCCTCTACAGCGGCCCGGAGACGGTCCGGCTCGACGTCCGCGACGACGGCGTGGGCCTCGACCCGCGCGACGCCGAACGTTTCTTCACCCGGTTCGTCGGCGGGTCCCGCAGCGGGGGGCTGGGTCTCGGTCTCGCCCTCGTCCGCGAGGTGGTGGACGGCCACGGCGGGACCGTCACCGCGGACGGTCGCCCGGGAGCCGGGGCGGTGTTCACCGTCCGGCTCCCCGCGGACCTCATACCAGCTGACAAGAGGGTGGGGCTGAGGGCCGGGGCACGTCGCGCGGAGGCGATGTGAGGAGCCCGGGTGGCCGCCGTCACAGAGCAACCACCGCCGGGTGCTCGCCGGCCTCGGTCATCACCGGCCGAACGGAGCGGTCGAAGAAGTCCGCGAACGCGTCGTCGAACGGCCGGTCACGGTGGTAGAGCGTCGCGACGACGATCGACGCGGGCGGTGCGCCGTCGCCGGCCGGTGGCTGTACGGACGCCGGAGCTGGAAAGCCACCGTGTGCCCGTGTCGCGGCCGCCCACCCGAACACGACCTGCGCACCATCATGGACGCGATCGTCTACGTTGACCGCACCGGTCGAGCCAGGTGAGGAATGTCGTCGCGTACTTGATCTGATCGGCCGCGTTGCGGCGAATGCTCGGCGTTATGTTGCTCCATTCGGCGCGGTCCCGAAGGGCGGGAAGGACCCGCCAGGTCGCAAACAGGCGGATCGTCTTGACGTGCTCAGGGTTGGTAATGCCGGCCAGGTGGCCGAGTAACCAGCGCTGGAAAGAACAGATGTATTTGTCTGCGGCGGGCAGGACACCGCTGGCCATACAAGGCGCCGACCCGTGTCTCCTTCCTCATGCCGGGCGTCGTGCAGCCGGGCGTCTCCGAGCCCTGCCGCCGCGAGTAGAACTTTCCATTGGTGGTAGTCGGTGTTCGGATTGAGCGGCTCGCCCGTCGCGGTCGCGAACACCCATCCCCCGTCTTCCCAAAGCTGCCGGGCGTTCGCCCGGTCCGCTTCCCGTTCCTCGCGATGCCTGCGCGGCAGGGTCACGAGCCGGCTGGGCAGGCCGATGCTGCGCCATCCGGCCCTGAATCTGGTATCCGCGGTTTCCTGGTTGCTCCGCTTGCGCTCCGAGCACTCTCGATTGACCACGGCGGCGCTGCGGGGTCTGCTACATGCTCGCTGCAAGGGCGGGCCGAGTGACCTACAAGTGCGACCGGGCACGATCGGCGGCGGAAATTCCCTGGCCGTGCCCGGAGGGCACGGCCATAGTCATGGAGTCACTCCCTTGCACTGGTTATTCAGTCGTGCCTGCGCTCCGCTGATCGCACCTCCTCTGATCGCCGTGGTGACCGGCTTGGCCACCGTGGTGGCCGGCTCCCTCGCCATGCCCTTGCCCGCGCTGGCCGCGTCCGGCTCGGCACCGTCTCCGGACGCGAAACCAGCGGCCGCGGAGCCCGAAGTCGAGCTCATCCACCTGGTCGACCTTCAGAGCTCCTCGGGCCTACTTCGCAAGTTGAACAACAGGGGGCAGGTCATTGGGACGCTCCCGAACCCTGCTTCCCCCAGCGGGAAAAATCCCAAAGCTGTGCTGTTTGCTCGTGAATCCGTCACGGATCTTCACGCGAGCCTCGGCGGCGACTTCCACGTGAGCGATCCCAGGGACATCAACAACCACGGCGCCGTGCTTGTCGGTACTGACGACACGAGCAGCTTCCTCGTCAAAGATGGCAAAGCGACTCGCCTAAACTTTCCGGCAACGGCTATCAACGACAGCGGTCAAATCGCGGGCCCTGGCGGGGTACACGATCCCGACGGTTCTGTATTGAAGCTCCAAGCGTTCAAGGGTCAGTACTTGGAGCCTACCGCGCTGGCCAATGACGGTACGGTCGTCGGTTTCGCCGACATAGACCCTGGTCCGCTCATCGGTTTTTCCGCCTTCCGGACCAAGCCCGGCGAGCCCCTCGTCATGAGCCGAGACCGTCTGACGTTCGGCACTGCCAAAACCCAGGCCACCGACGTCAATGACCATGGCCAGGTCGCCGGCTACGTGGACAACCCGGGGAACACCAATGATATCCCCATCATCTGGGATAGGAGTGGCACACCCCAGGAACAGGGCACCACCCCTTCCGGGGAGAGGGTGTACGGCAAGGTGGCTGCGATCAACAACTCCGGCATCGGCGTGGGAGTGATGTATGACGCTAATGACGCGCCACAAGCCGCTATGTATTTGCCGGGTGAGGCAATCAACCTGAGCACCCTGGTGCGGGCGGAGGGCTGGGACGTGAACCTCAGCCGTGCCACCGGCATCAACGACCACGGCCAGATCGCCGTTATCGGCCGCTACCCCGCCGACGAGAACGATCACGCCTTCCTGCTCGACCTGGGTTTCGCCGAACCCGAGATCCGCTCGATCGACTTGTTGACGCAGCTTCCCCCTTCCACGGCATGGGTCCCGGTGCCGGAGGGAGGGGTATACGAGGGCAACAGGATCCGCGTCAACCTCCAGGCCAGCAACCCCGGTGACCTGCCTCAGCGTAGGACGCTACAGGTGATCGAGGAAGGGACCGGTAAACCCCTGCCGGGTGGGACGTTCAATCTGACCATCCAACCCGGCGAGACGGTCGAGCGGTCATTTATCTGGGATACCAAGGGCTACTCCTGGCTTGATCACAGGCCGCGCTCGAATCGCTCCTTGAGCGCCCGGCTCTTCAGCGGCAACACATATATCGCCACTGTGGACAAAGAATTGAAGCGGCCGGTCACGGTCAAGCCGATGCCTCTGGTTCTGGTTCACGGCTTCAGAAGCACAGCGGATCGATGGGACGCGTTCGAAGCGATCGCGAAGGGCGAAAACCCGCTGCAGGAGGTATACCGGGTCAACACCATGAACACTGGCGATCCGGATGACCGGACAAAGCCAACCAAACCCATGCTGGAGAACTCCTCCGCGCTGCACCATTTTGTTCAGGGCCTGCGTGAAGAAAAGGGCTTCGACAAGGTCGTGGTGGTCGCCCATTCCATGGGCGGAAACATAGTCAAATACTATATGTCTCACTTTATGCCGATCGGGCTGGACCGCAAGCCCGTGGTGCATCGCGTTCTGCAGATGGGCACTCCCAACACGGGATCTAAATGCGCGGACTTGGCGGCCAGGGCCTCAACGGCCCTTAATTGGTGGGCGCCGGCGTTGCGTGAGAACACCAGCGCCTTCGTGGGGGGGTTGAACCGCATGTTAGAAAAGGACGGCTATTCACATGGCAACTTCAGGGGTGTGCGGATCTCCAACCTGGTCGGTGTGGGCCGAAAACTGGTGTGCTCCCTCTCCCCGGCTCCGGTTCACTACTTCGAAGACAGCAGTGACGGAGTCGTTGAAACCCTTAGTGCCCGCTGGAAAACCGATAGTGGCTGGAACTTGCGGGACATTGTGCTCACCAAAAGCGAACACACCGCGATGACCGAGAAGACTTCGGATTACCGCAACTACATCGCGCCGCGACTTTCGGCTGACTCTTCCACCAGCCCCGAGTACGAGGGGCCCTCACCGGTCGCGCCTGAATCGGCGCCGGAAAAGCAGCCGGCCGGTGAAGCGAGTGGGCCGGGTAAGTCCGGTGTGAGCGCCGAGACCGCGGCCGAGGCTGAGGCTGTGACTGATTCGGTGTTCGCGTTTCCTTCGGCGACGGTGGGTGCGGGCGCGACGGTGACCGTGCCGGTGGAGGTGCCGCAGGGTGCGGCGTTCGGCGCCGTGACGGCGCTGCCGTCGACGGTGGGGATGCTGCTGCGTGACCCGTCGGGTGCTGTGGCCGCTTCCTACGCCCCGGGCAGTGACGCAGCCAAGGAGCCGTTCCAGGGACTGCGTGTGGACAACCCGCAGACGGGGGTGTGGAAGCTGGAGATCACCAACGCCGGGTCCGGGCCGGTCGAGGCTCTTGCGAGCGCGTGGGTCGCGGGCAACCCGCTGACCGTGACGGCCAAGTCCGAGCAGTCGTCGGCGGATGGCAGGGTGACGGTGTCGGCCACGGTGACCGATGCCGGTCGGCCGGTTACCGGGGCGCAGGTGCGGGCCACCGTGACCGGTGACGACGGCGTTGCGCGCGAGCTGACCCTGAACGACGATGGCGCCGGCGAGGCCGGTGACGGTGTGTACGGCGCCACCAGCGAGGCGCTGGCCGATGGCTTCTACATCGTCACGGTCACGGCCGATACCGCTCAGGGCATGCGGGTCACGGGTGCCGACATCACGGTCGAGCAAATCGACACCCGTGAGTTCGCGTTGACGTTGTCGGCCGGGCCGGGGGGTTCGGTGGCGGCATCGCCGGCGCGGGAGGTCTACCGGGCCGGCAGCACGGTGAAGGTGATCGCGACGCCGGAGGCCGGGCGTGTCCCGATCGGCTGGACGGTCGACGGCAAGGAGCGAGGCCCGGGTCCGCTGACGCTGACCATGAACGAGGCGCACACGGTGGAGGCGCGGTTCGGCACCTACACGGTGACCGAGATCGGCGCGCTGCCCGGCGGGGACGCCTCGAAAACCGTGGTGCACACGCTGAACGATCGCGGTCAGGTCGCGGCCACGGTGACCGGCCAGGACGGCAAGGCGCACGCGGTGCGCTGGCAGGACGGGACCATCACCGAGCTGGGCGGCCTGGCCTGCACCGACGGCGAGACCAAGTGCGAGACCGGCGCATACGGCATCAACGAGGCCGGGGAGGTGGCCGGCTCTGCTGTGGCGTCGGTGAACGGCGGCAACTCCCAGCACGCCGTCATCTGGCGCAACGACGGTTCGGTCACCGATCTGCACGCGGGCAACAGCTCGGCGAACCTGTGGGGCAACGCTTTTGCGGTGAACGACAACGGTCAGGTGCTCGGGGAGATGGCTGGGCCCAGGTACGTGATGTGGGATCGGGGGGCCGCGGTTGCGATGCCCGCCGACTACGACCCGGGTTGGAGCGGCTACCACAACGAGTGGAACCAGTTCCGGTACTCGCGGATCAACAATCACGGCGCGGTCACGGGCGGCTACGAGCTGGGCGGCCGGGACGGCAACGGTCTTCCCCGGGACACGGGTCCGGCGGTCTACGCCGATGGGGTGCTCACCAAACTGGCGGGCACGGTCGAGGGCTGCGCCCGAACGGCCGGCCAAACCTCCGACCTCAACAACACCGGCCTGGTGGTCGGCACTCTGCGGTGCGGCCGCTACGAGAACACAACGACCAAGCGCGCCTATGTGTGGAAGGACGGCAAGCCGACCGATCTGGGGGCGGGTGAGGCGACCGCGGTCAACGACAACGAGCTGATCGTCGGTTCCGAGCCGGGATCATATCTCAACGTGTATAAGCCGCCGGTGATGTGGGTGGACGGCACCAAACACCCACTGGCCGATGCGCTGTCTCGGCCGTGGTGCCCGGAGGACTTCGCGAAGACGACCCAGCCGTGCGTGGGTATAGGGCACGTGCTGGACGTCAACATCTCGGGCCAGATCCTGGTGAAGGGTTTCCTGCGTGACCGCGCGCCGGACCGCGACGGCTTCATCCAGCAGGACCGGGCGCTGCTGCTGAGCCCGACCACGGCGCGGGCTGATCTGGCGGTCACCACAGAGGTGTCGGCGAGTGAGCCGGGGCCGGGTTCGACGGTGACCTGGACGGCCACGGTGACCAACAAGGGCGACGACGCGGCCACCGATGTGCGGCTGGACGTGTTCATCCCTCAGAGCGTCACCGGGGCGACCTGTGACACCTGGCGGGGCCAGTGCGCGCCGATCAAGGGCGGGTTCCGCAACACGGTCAAGGTGTTGGAGCCGGGCTGGAGCGCCACGGTGGAGGTGAGTGCGACCGTGCCGGCCGGCACCGCCGGCGGCACCGAGCTGAAGGCCTCGGCGCACGGCTACAGCGTGGCGGTGACCGATCCCAAACCGGCCAACAACACCGCCTCGGCCACCGCGACGGTTCGTCCGCTGTTGAGTACCACCGGGATCGTCTGGCCGGAGCCGGTGCAGGTCGGTCAGGTCAGCTACGCGAGTACGGTGACGTTGACCAACCGGCTCAACGCGCCGATCCCGTTGAGAGTGATCGCGGTCAGTGGGACGTTCACCCAGGCCAACGACTGCCCCGTCGAACTCGCCGTGGGGAAGGTGTGCACGGTCCAGGTCAGATTCGCTCCCACCGTGGAAGGCCCGGCCGGCGGTGCGCTGACGTTCACCACCGCCGACGGCGCCGAGCCGGCGTTCACCGTGCCGTTGACGGGTCAGGGCGCCAAAGCCGGCGGCACACCGGTCGTGCAGGTGCCGGCCGCGCCGGTGCGGGGCACGGTGGGCAAGCCGTTCACCCTGAAGATCCCCTTCACCGACGGCGACGCCGGTGACACCCACACCGCGAAAGTGGCCTGGGGAGACGGGCCCCCGGTGGAGGCCGAGGTGACCCAGCGGCCCGGTGGCGGCACCCTCGAAGTGACCCGCACGTTCACCGCCCCGCGCACCGGCACCGCGCTGGTGATGGTCTACGACAGCGGCGGCGCCCTCGGGACGGCCGCCGTGCCGTATGTCATCGAGGAGGCGGCGGCGAACACCGCTCCGGTGCTGGACGCCGGAGGCGACGTCGAGCTGAGCGTCGGGGAGAGGCTGCGGCGCGTCGTGACCTTCACCGACCCCGATTCCACCTCCTGGACCGCGAGCGTGGACTACGGCGACGGGGCCGGCCCTCGGCCGGTCACCCCTGACACGGCCAGGCAGATCACGCTGGAGCACCAGTGGGCCACTGCGGGGACGTATCCGGTCACCGTGACGGTCAAGGACGACGGTGGTCTGGAGGCCACCGCCACCTTCACCGCCACCGTGGTATCCGCCGACACCCCCAACCAGGCCCCGGTCGTGACACTGGAGACGCATTTCGACACCATCGAGACCGGAACCGGCTGGGTCGGCATCGGTTCCTTCACCGACCCCGACTCCACCTCCTGGACCTACACCGCCGACTACGGGGACGGGGCCGGCCCACAACCGCTGTCCCTGACCGCGGGGCAGTTGAAGCTCCAGCACGTGTATGCCTCGGCCGGTGACCACACCGTCGTGCTCGCGATCACCGACGACAAGGGCGCCACGGGCACCGCCCGGCTCACCGTCCATGTCACCAACGCCGCCCCCGAGGTGACCCTGACCGCGCCGGCGGTGGCCAAGGTCGTGCCGGTGGGCAAGGCGGTGGCGCTCAGCGCCACCTTCACCGATGCGGGCAGCACCGACACTCACACCGCCACCTGGAGCATCGGCGGCAAGCCGGTGCCCGGAGCGGTGACCGGACACCGCGGCAAGGGCACCGTCACCGGGTGGCACACCTTCACCGAGGCCGGGCTGTACCCGATCGCGGTGACCGTCACCGACAACCACCACGCCACCACCACCGCCACCACCGGCGGCGGTGGCAAGCAGGCCTACGTACTGGTCTACGACCCGGCCGACACACTGGTCGGCGCCGGACAGAGCACCACCCCCGCCGGGGCGTGCACGCTGAACACCAAGTGCGCCCCGCGGGGCAAGGCGACCCTGGACGTCACCGCCGGCTACCACGGCAAGGACACCACCCCCACCGGGGAACTGCGTTACACCGCCCCCGGGTTCGACCTGCGTGATACCTCCCCCGCGGTGCTGGCCGCCGCCGGCGGCACCGCGATCCTGCGTGGCACCGGGAAGGTCAACAAGACCATCGAGGTCAACTACGAGATCACCACGATCGATTCCGGCCAGGCGGCCGACGGCACCGACCGGCTGGCGGTCCGGGTCTGGACAAAGAAGAACGGAGAACTGATCTACGACACCAGTGCCTCACCGGTACCGGTGACCGGCGTCATCCGCGTCAGCGGCTGACCTGACCCATCACACGTCCGCGGGCCGCAGTCACCCTGGTCGCGGCCCGCGGACACCCGGCTCACCCGCCGGTCACCGGCAGCCGCTTGAGCAGGCACGGAAACGGGGCGCAGATCCCGCCCGTTCCCCGAACGGGCGGGATCTGTCGTACGTGTGGTGAATCGGCGCCTGCGGCGGCGATGGGCGTGGGTGCCGTCATGAGAGGGTCCTTGGCCACCGCGTAGCCGCCGGGCAGGGCGAACATGCGGGCGGTCCCGCGCGGGAACGCACTCGCGTCGGCGTCTGCCTCGCGTTGGCACACACCGCACGACCGGCCTTCGACAAGTTCGCTGCAATCGCAGGCCAAGCGACCTACAAGCGCGACCGATCATCATCTCGTGATCGATCTCACGTTCGGGGGTTAACACCTGACGGAGGGTGCCTACGTCGTGTTAATGCATGACATGCGCGCTGGCACCGCACACGGGCAGGAGCGAGTCACTTCGCAGGAGATGACGGCACCCACACCCGACCCGGAGATGGCGCGCATGCCCGGCCCGCAGATCCATGGGCCCGCACTCAGGAGACCCCGACTCCGGCATCACCAGACATTTCCATCCCGTGCGGATGCATGGACCCCATTCAGGAGAAGATCTTCATTGAACTTGTTACGCAGCCGCGCCTTTGTGCGGCGGGTAGCATTTTCCCTGCTCGCCGTGGTGGTCGGCTCCCTGTTCGCGCCGACACCGACGATGGCGGCGGCACAGCCGGAGCGACAGGCAGGCGTTGCAGCGGCAGCCGCGCCCACGCTTACCGATCTCGGTAGCACCAATATGGGCCTCGACTCGTTTCGCTACGCCGGAGGGATCAACAAACACGGCCAGGTCGCGGCCCAGATCGCGGACACCCTTAACTCGAACCGTAGAGCCGTGCTGCTCGCCCCTGGGCGACCCGCCAAAAGGTTCCACGAGAGCCTGGGGCTTGGGGAGAATGGCCACAGCTACGCGGTAGACGTCAACGATCGCGGCGACGTGGTCGGCGGTTATGGTTCAGGAAAGCCCTTTGCCGTCCACGGCGACGTGGTGACCAAGCCGAATCTCCCGGGCGCCGCGGTGGCCATCAACAACGTAGGGCAGATCCTGGGAGGGGACTGGGTATACGAACCCCTCGCCGCTGAGACGCTGAAGCTTGCTCCAGCCGGCGTGTCCGTCGCGACCATGGCCAGTTCGCTGAACATTTACGGTCGGGTGGTCGGTGTCATCGACGCAGACCCTGATCCGAAGGTGACCAGACCCACCGCGTTCCGGACCAGAGCCGATGAGCCCGTCAACCTGAAACGAGATCTTCTTCGGTACACGGGCGACACCCACGCCTACGACATCAACGACAGCGGCCAGGTGGCCGGTTATGGGAAGGATCTTGACGGCGTGGGCTACGTCCCCCTGATCTGGGAGGAGGACGGCCAGCCCTTGCGGATGGACACCCCGCTCGGCGGCCAGGTGCTGGCGATCAACGAAGCCGGCCTCGGGGCGGGCTGGATGTGGCACAAAGCCCCCTCCGACGCATCCGCTCACCAGCGGGCCGCGCTGTATGCGAACGGTCAGGGGATCGACCTGAACACCATGCTTCCGGAGAACACCTCCTTCACCTTGACCCAGGCTACCGGCATCAACGAGCGCGGCGAGATCGCCGGCCTCATGCTGAACAATGTCAGCCGACTGTTCCACGTCTTTGTACTCGATCTGAAAATCGCCTCGCCCAAGATCGAATCGATGACGCTTGAGACGCGGCTGTACCCCTCTGAGGCGTGGGTACCGGTGCCGGAGAGCGGCACGGTCGATGGCAACGAGGTCCGCGTCACCGTCACCATCACCAACCCGAGCAACTACCCCGCGCGGGTGGACTGCGCGCTGCGAGAGAAGGTGTCTGAAGACTGGGTGTCCAGCTGCGGGGGCGACCTCACCTTCGCCCCCCACGAGACCGTCACCAAGCGAGTGGTCTGGGACACAACTGGTTTCGCCTGGCACGAGGGGAAAGGGCGGTCGGAACGAGCCTTGTCCGCAGAACTCCGTGTCAGCCACACCCAAAACTACGTAGACGCCACCCTGGCCGCACCGATAACCATTCAGCCGAAGCCCGTGGTGCTGGTGCACGGTTACAGGAGCAACAGGGAAACGGCGTGGAATGGCTACACGTCTGTTTTGGCGTCAGCGCACCCGCTGCTGAGTGGATACCCCGTCGATACGCTCAACACCGGTGATCCGAAGGATCCGTCCAAGCCCACTTTCACCATCGAGCGGAACGCCAAGGAGTTGGGGGACTACATCGACGAGGTGCGCGAAGTGGACGGTGCGTTCCAGGTCGATATCGTCGCCCACGACTCGGGCGGTGTGATCGCCCGGCACTACATCCAAGCCGAGATGCCAAGCAAGCCGGCGGTGAGCCGGATGCTGCAGATGGGCACCCCGAACAGGGGAACTCCCTGTGCGGACATGCTCTTGGCCGGGACGATCGGGATGGGCGGCTCTCCCCCCGCCATGCCGGCCACCAAGCACAGCACCGTGGCCTACATGGACGGTGTCTTCAACAAGAACATCACCAACCTCAAGGGTGTGAAGGTATCCAGCCTTGTCGGTGTGGGGCACGGCGTCTCCTGCCTCGACCCGGCAGGCGGCGTAGCCGGGGACGGAATGGTTCCGAAGTCGAGCGCGCGGTACGTGTACACCGACACCCCTTTCACCCGTACGCATCACGACGCGATGACCCATTCGGCGGCGGATTTCCTGTCTTATGTCCAGCCGCGGCTGGCCTCGGTGCTGGCCGGCGCCGACAACCCCGATGGTGCGCAGTTCGCGCCCGGCAAGGGTGTCGCCCCGGCGTCCGGTCGGGAGGACGTTGCCGTGACCTCCGGGGAGGCAAGCCCGGCCGATGGTGACGGCGGCGCCGCAACCGGTGGTGCTTCGGCGTTCGCCGCGTTGTCGAGCATGCTGGAGCCGGGGCAGACGGTGAGTGTGCCGGTGGAGGTTCCGCAGGGCACGGCGTTCGGGGTGACCGGGGCGTTGCCGTCGACCGTCGGATTGGTGTTGCGGGATCCGGCCGGGAAGCCGGCCGCGCAGTATGCGGCGGGCGGTGATGAGGCCAAGCAGCCGATCCAGGGGTTGAGTGTGGCCAAGCCACAGGCCGGGGCGTGGAAGCTGGAGATCACCAACTCGGCGGCCGAGGCCGTCAAGGCCGACCTGGTCGCCTGGGTGGCCGGAAACGCGGTGACGGTGGCGACCACGGCCGAGCAGCCGGCCGACGATGGCCGGGTGGTGGTGACGGGCACCGTCACCGATGGCAGTGAACCGGTGACCGGGGTGCCGGTGCGGGCGATCCTGCTCGGGACCGACGGCACGCGCCATGAGGTGGCGTTGACCGATGATGGCGGCAGTGGTGACGGCGCGGCCGGCGACGGTGTGTACGGTGCCACCTCTGAGCCGTTGGCCGATGGGGTGTATTCGGTCGTGGTGAAGGCCGACACCGCCAAGGGGGTGCGGGCCGCGCTTGATGCGGTCGAGGTCAAGAGGCCTGATACGCGGGAGTTCGAGCTGACGTTGTCGGCGCAGCCGGGTGGTTCGGTGTCGGCGTCGCCGGCGCAGGATGTCTATCGTGTGGGGTCAGCGGTGACGCTGACCGCGGCTCCTGAGGCGGGGCGTGTCCCGATCGGGTGGACGGTGGATGGTCAGGAGCGGCCGGCTGGGAAGCTGACGTTGGTGATGGACGGTCCGCACACGGTGGTGGCGCGGTTCGGTTCCTACACGGTGACCGAGCTGGATGGCACCGGTGGCGAGGACGCGGGGAGAATCCACGCGGTTGCGGTGAACGATCGTGGTCAGGTCGCGGCCACGGTGGTGCAGGACAACGGTAGGCATCGTGCGGTGCGCTGGCAGGCGGGTGAGTCCGCCGACCTGGGTGGTTTGCCGTGCACCGAAAGCTCTACAGGTCCCCATGAAGACTGCGACGCGGATGCCACGGGGATCAACGAGGCCGGAGATGTCTCGGGTTACGCGATCACCTCGGCGGAGTCCGGGAACGTGCAGCGCCCTGTGCTGTTCGGCCGGGATGGCTCGGTCACCGATCTGCAGAAGTCCGGCACGGGCGGCTTCGCATTCGATGTGAACGACAACGGTCAGGTGTTCGGCGCCGTTGACGGCAGATACGTGATGTGGGATCGGGGGACCGTGGTCGGGTTGCCGGCCACCCCGCCGTTTCACAAGTATGGAAGCACGTTCGGCGGAATCGCGGGCGATGTGGGGACGCGGATCAACGCCCAGGGAGCTGTGGCCGGCGCTTATGTGACCGACCGGGGAGTGGACGGCACGCCCACTTCCTGGAGCCCGGCGGTCTATCAGGACGGGGTGACCACCAAGCTCGCGATACCTGCGGATTGTCCGAACAAGAGCGGTGGTGTGTATGCGGTCAACACCGCGGGTGTGGCGGTCGGTGAGCTGAAGTGCCCCATCCATGGCTCCTCCAACGCGTACGTGTGGAGGGACGGCAAGCCGGTCGATCTTGGTGTGGGTAAGGCGAGTGCGGTCAACGAGCATGGGCTCGTGGTCGGTCTCGCGCTCGACCCGGACGCCTCCACCCCCGTCAAGGAGATCTACGAGCCGGTGATATGGCTGGAGGACAAGAAGTACCCGCTGGCGGACCTGCTGCCCCGGCCGCTGTGCCCGAAGGAGCCGGCCGACACCAGGCTGCCGTGTATGGGCCTGAACTGGTTGCACGATGTGAATTCCTCGGGCCAGATCGTGGCGCAGGGATTCATTCGCGACAGGTCCTCCGCGGACGGTTCCTCCGACTTCGTCACCTCTCCCCGGTCGTTCCTGCTGAGCCCGACCACGGCGCGGGCTGATCTGGCGGTCACCACAGAGGTGTCGGCGAGTGAGCCGGGGCCGGGTTCGACGGTGACCTGGACGGCCACGGTGACCAACAAGGGCGACGACGCGGCCACCGATGTGCGGCTGGACGTGTTCACCCTTCCGGGCGTCACCGGCGCGGCCTGTGATACCTGGCGGGGCAAGTGCGCGCCGATCAAGGGCGGGTTCCGTAACACGGTCAAGGTCTTGGAGAAGGGCTGGAGCGCCACCGTCGAGGTGAGTGCGACCATTCCGGCCGGCACCGCCGACGGCACCGAGTTCAAGACCCACGCGATGGCGGACAGTCTGGCCGTGTCCGACCCCAAGATCGAAAATAATGGGGTGGAGGTCACCTCCACGGTTCGTCCGTTGTTGAGTACCACCGGGATCGTCTGGCCGGAGCCGGTGCAGGTCGGTCAGGTCAGCTACGCGAGTACGGTGACGTTGACCAACCGGCTCAACGCGCCGATCCCGTTGAGGGTGATCGCGGTCAGTGGGGCGTTCACCCAGGCCAACGACTGCCCCGTCGAACTCGCCGTGGGGAAGGTGTGCACGGTCCAGGTGAGGTTCGCTCCGACTGGTGAGGGTCCGGCCGGCGGTGCGCTGACGTTCACCACCGCTGAGGGCGCCGAGGCGGCGTTCACCGTGTCGTTGACGGGTCAGGGCGCCAAAGCCGGCGGCACACCGGTGCTCCAGGTGCCGGCCGCGCCGGTGCGGGGCACGGTGGGCAAGCCGTTCACCCTGAAGATCCCCTTCACCGACGGCGACGCCGGTGACACCCACACCGCGAAAGTGGCCTGGGGAGACGGGCCCCCGGTGGAGGCCGAGGTGACCCAGCGGCCCGGTGGCGGCACCATCGAGGTGACCCGCACCTTCACCGCCCCGCGCACCGGCACCGCGCTGGTGATGGTCACCGACAGCGGCGGCGCCCTCGGGACGGCCGGCGTGCCGTACCTCATCGAGGAGGCGGCGCCGAACACCGCCCCGGTGCTGGACGTCGGAGGCGACGTCGAGCTGACCGCAGGGGAGAGGCTGCGGCGCGTCGTGACCTTCACCGACCCTGATTCCACCTCCTGGAGCGCGAGCGTGGACTACGGCGACGGGGCCGGCCCCCGGCCGGTCACCCCTGACACGGCCAGGCAGATCACGCTGGAGCACCAGTGGGCCACTGCGGGGACGTATCCGGTCACGGTGACGGTCAAGGACGACGGTGGTCTGGAGGCCACCGCCACCTTCACCGCCACCGTGGTGACCGCCGACACCCCCAACCAGGCCCCGGTCGTGACGTTGGAGACGCATTTCGACACCGTCGAGGCGGGCAGCGGCTGGGTGGGGATGGGCTCGTTCGTCGATCCCGACTCCACCTCCTGGACCTACAGCGCCGACTACGGGGACGGGGCCGGGCCGCGGCCGCTGCCTTTGACCGCGGGGCAGTTGAAGCTCCAGCACGTGTATGCCTCGGCCGGTGACCACACGGTCGTGCTCGCGGTCACCGACGACAAGGGCGCCACGGGCACCGCCCGGCTCACCGTCCATATCACCAACGCCGCACCCGAGGTGTCCCTCACACAGCCGGTCACGGCCGTGGCGGTGGGCACCGAGGTCAGGCTGAACGCCTCGTTCACCGACCCCGGTGGCGCCGACGTCCACACCGCCGTGTGGACCATCGGCGGCACGCCGGTGCCCGCGGCCGTGGCCGAAAGCACCGGCCCCGCCAAGAACACAGCCAAGAACACAGCCAAGAACACGGGCAAGAACACGGGCACGGTCACCGGGTCGCACGTGTTCACCAAGGCCGGGCGATACCCGATCTCGGTCACGGTCACCGACGACAAGGGCGCGACCGGCACCGATGCCATCGATGGGCAGACGGCGTACGTGCTGGTCTACGACCCGGCCGGCTCGCTGGTCGGGGCCGGGCAGATGCTCTCGCCCGCCGGGGCGTGCACGCTCGGCGGCGAGTGCGCCAAGGAGGGCAAGGCGACCTTGGAGGCCACCGCCCGCTACCGCGGCAAGGACACCACTCCCGCAGGTGAGCTGCGCTACGACGCCCCGGGGTTCGATCTGCGAGGTGGCTCCCACACGGTGCTCGCAGCCTCCGGCGGCACCGCGATCCTGCGCGGTACCGGGAAGGTCAACAAGAGCGTCGAGGTCACCTACGAGATCACCGCGGTCGATTCCGGCAAGCCGGCCGATGGCACCGACCGGCTGCTGGTCAGGGTCTGGAAGAAGAACGGAGAACTCATCTACGACAACAGCGCCTCGCCCTCACCGGTGAGCGGCGTCATCCGCGTCAGCGGCTGACCTGACCCATCACACGTTCGCGGGCCTCGGTCATCCCGGCTGAGGCCCGCGGACACCCGGCTGACCCGCCGGCCACCCGTACGGAATCGAGAAGGTGCTCCTCGGCGCCCACCACCTCCCCGGAGGAGTAGACGAGCTCGACCATGGCAAGGTAGGTCCTGATACGCGTGTGATCGTCACCGATCTCGCACAACAACTCCACCGCCGCGTTCATGTCGCCCGCGACGCCCTCCGCGATGAGCTTGGCCTCTTGACAGTAGAGCTTGAAGTCCCCGCCGTGGAACTCGGGAAGTGTCTTCGCATACGCCTCGACAGTGGCAATCTCGCCGGGGTGCATGGTGCCGTCGACATAGCACGCCAGCATCATCGCGTGCACCGTGAGGGCCTTTTGTCACAGATCACCCGTGGCATCGGTGGTCACAACGATCAACTCTCCTTGGTCGCCATCATCAGAACTTGCGGGTAGGTGGCCACGGCGCGGACGGCGTGGTCCTCACGAGAGGCCTCAAACCCCTCGACCACCGTGCTGACCTCGTCATCACCGATGAGGTGAGGACTGGTCCTTTGGAACATCACCAGGGTGCTCGCGAGGAAGTCACCGAGGTCAGGATCCATTTCCACTGCCGCAGGTCGCTGACGGCCCGGCCGACGGGATGCGGTTCATCTCGATGACCGGTGGCGGAGGTCGGGAGGGACGAGGGTGACGTGCTCGCTGCTCGCCACGGGAGCTCGTGACCGCGTCCGAGGTAGGCCGGTCCCACGTCTCGCACCACGCCGTCGGCCATCGCGACGATCGAACGGCCCCCAACCGCGCTGGGGGCCGTTCGCCGCGTTCGAAGAACGGGAGATCAGACGCCGAACGCCGCCGGGTAGCGGATGACGCCGCTCGGGACCGGCCGTTCAGGGGCGAGGGCGAGCGCCATCATGTACTTGTCCTCGACGTCGAAGGGCGGGCGGATGCCGTACCCGGAGGCCGGGGTGAAGCCGAAGCGCGGGTAGTACTCGGCGTGGCCGAGCACGACCACCAGGTTCTCGCCCTGCTGGCGGGCGGCGTGCAAAGCGGCGTGGATGGCGGCGGAACCGGCGCCTTGCCGCTGATGTTCGGGCCTGACGGCGCACGGGCCCAGGGCGAGGGCGGGTGAGTCGCCGACGTGGCAGCGGGTGAGCAGCGCGTATCCGGTGAGGTCGCCGCCAGGGGCCTCGGCCAGCCAGGACAGGCCGGTGATCCACGCCTGCGGGTCGGCACGCAGGGCCTCGACGAGGTCGGCCTCGTGTGGGGTGGGGAAGGCGGCGAGGTTGATGTCGCGGATGGCGGCGACGTCGCCGGCGTTCTCGGGGCGGGTGGTCCAGGAAGAGCGCATGGTCGGGTTCGTTCCCTTCTGCGGGTGCAGGACGTAGCCGGTGTACTGGTAGTCCGCGCCGTGCTCGCGGCGCATGGTGATCTCGTGCAGGGTGGCCGCGACCGCTTCGCGCATCCCGGGTACGGCCAGGTCGGCCGTGTGGGCGCGTTGCGACAGCGGCGTGTAGTACTCCTCGAACCAGTCGCGGTCGGGGAGTGGATGCAGCGCGGTGACGGAGTAGCCCGCGGCGATGTTGCGCTCTTGGGTGCGCAGCGGATACACCTGGTCCCAGAACGCGCGGGCTTCGGCGGATGGGGAGTCGGTACTCCATTCACATTCGGTGACGACCAGCCGGCCACCCGGGGCGAGCAGCCGCCGCCAGGAGCGCGGCGCGGTGTCGAAGCCGATGATGTACGCGGATCCTTCGGCCCAGATCAGGTCGAGGCTCCCGTCCGCGAAGGGCAGGCCCGTCATCGAGAGGCCCGCTTCGTGATGTTCGGTGAAGGTTTGGTCGAGTGCGCCGGTCCACCCGTACCGGGACAGGCCGGATGGATCGGTGTATGTGTGTGGCAACGTGAGAGACCCTTGCGGAGAAGGGGCCCCGACGAGACGCGGACATCACCCTGCCCGGTGAGCCGGATGGCTCAAGGCCGGGGGAAGAAGTGGGTCAGACCGGGGCCCGGGACGTGAGGTTGGTCCGGGCGCTGCGCATGGCAGCGGTCTTCACCGCGGTCATCAAACCTCACCTCCCTCCCACGAAGATCCAATACCGAACGAACGGCAGCCTAGCACCCCGGCAGGGCCGGTTGTACCGCTGCCGTCCCCGCTCTTATCCGCCGACACCTCCGACCTGGTGTTCGGCCAGGCCGGCGACGCGCGGGGAGAACCGGTACCCGCAGATCGCGAACAGCCCGAACACCAGGTCGGCGTAGCCGGTGATGATCGTCTCGGGACGGGGTCGCCGTCGAGGTTGTGGATGGCGTCGCTCCTCGAACAGCCGTCGCGGATGCTCGAGATGTTCGGTCTGCCCGATGAGTTTCGGGAGGCCGCCTCGTATACCTTGGCATGAGCAACTACATACGCCTTGGCGAGGTCGACCTCTGGTACGACGAGAAGGGCGCTGGGGAGCCTGTCGTCCTGATGCACGGCAACTTCAGTGACTCTCGCGACTTCGCAGGGAACCTTGACACACTCTCCTCGCACTCGCGGCTGTTGCTGCCCGAACGCCGGGGTCACGGGCACACGGCGGATGTCGCCGGTCCCATCACCATCGACAACATGGCGGCGGACATGATCGCGTTCGCTGAGCGGGTGGTCGGCGGCCCGTCCTCTCTTGTCGGATACAGCGCGGGCGCCGCCGTCGCCCTGTGGGTCGCGACCCGGCGCCCCGACCTCGTGTCGCAGCTCGTGCTGATCAGCTGCGCGTTCGACCCGGCCGGCCTGATCGTGCGACCCGATGCCGGCGGAGAGTGGCCGCCCCAGCTGATCGAGGCATATGGCGAGGTCTCGCCCGATGGCGAGGCCCACTTCCCCGTCGTCGCAGGCAAGATCGCAGCATCCGTCGATGACGGTGCGCCACTCACTTCCGAGGCCCTGGCACAGGTGAAGTGCCCCACGCTCGTGATCGCCGCGGACGACGACATCGTGACGCTCGAGCACACCCTGGAGCTGTATCGGGCTCTCCCCGACGGATACCTCGCGATCGTCCCCGGATCGAGTCACCTGCTGCTGTTCGAACACCCGGAACTGTGCACGCGGCTCGTCGGCGATTTCCTCGCCGGACGACGCGGACCACGGTGGATGCCTGTGTCCCGTGCCGGAGAGTGAGCCACGTCGTGGAACGGCGTCGGCTTTCTCCACGGTTGCCGGGATGTCACCTCATCCCGCCCGGCCACAAACAGGGCCGGGGCGCCGATCCGTGGATCGTCGAGGTGCCGGGCATGGACGTGTTCCGATCCGACGTACCGGCCACGGGCAGGACCGGACGACCGCGGGGCCTCCGCTGGAGTGGTGGAACAGGCGGAACCATGCCATCCGGCTGGGGAAACTCGTACGCCACCTTCGATACGCACGGAGTCACCTTGACTCTCGATCCGGTGGGCAAGGCGCTCAGCC
The DNA here is from genome assembly GCF_042665875.1 of Streptosporangium amethystogenes subsp. fukuiense. NCBI lineage: Bacteria > Bacillati > Actinomycetota > Actinomycetes > Streptosporangiales > Streptosporangiaceae > Streptosporangium > Streptosporangium amethystogenes. The sequence continues at coordinate 1,690,363 of NZ_JBHTEE010000001.1, forward strand.
TGCGGATGTGAGACCCGGTTCACGGGGACGCTCCGGTTCCTCCGTCAGTGAGGGAGTCAGCGATGCAACGTCAAGCGGCCGAGGTGACGCCCCCGGTGAAACGGCACTACCAGGTCGGGGACCGGAAACTGTTCCTTCACCGGTCGGGTAAAGGGAGTCCGGCGGTGGTGTTCCTGCCCGGGGCCGGCTCGTCCGGCATGGACGGCTTCGTCGTTCAACGGCGAGCCGCCGAACTCACCACGAGTGTGCTCTACGACCGGGCCGGGACGGGGTGGAGTGACCGGGCCGAGCTGCCGCGCACCTCCACCCAGGTCACCGACGAGCTGCGCGAGCTGCTGCCGGTCGCCGGCGTGTCCGCTCCCTACCTGCTGGTCGGTCATTCTCTCGGCGGCCTCTACGCACGCCACTATGCGCGGCCGTTTCCCCGACGAGGTGGCGGGCCTGGTCCTGGTGGAGCCCGAACACGAGGACTACGACTCCTACATGCCCCAGAAGCTGAACGAGCTGTACCAGGCATGGGACCCCGACGAGGCGTTGCCCGAGGAGTTGCCCGACGAGATCGTCCGGTTCTACCGCGGCCTGTTCGCCCGGGAGATGGCCGACTGGCCACAGGAGATTCGCGAGCCGCTAATCGAAGGTCACGTCAGCCCCGGAATGGCTGAGGATGGCGGTCAGGAGGCGGACAACCGTTACCTGGTGTTCCTCCCCCGGAGCGGATCTCCGAGTATCGCAGCCCCGGCAGCTCTGGATGTCGCCGACTTCGCCTGCTGGGGTGCGAGTAGCGGAGCCGAGGCCGCGGCGTCGTGCGGTAGGTTGGTGGCATGCATTTGTACTTCCTGTGACGGCCGACCGGGCCTGCCGCGCTCGTTGAGACATTCCGAGTTAGCGGCGGTCATATCGTCATGACCACTCACGGTCGCCGTCACATCGCGTGCCTCGCGCCCTCACAGGGCGAGACGTGAGCGCGCCTCCTCGGAGGAATCAAATGCATACCCCAACAGTCGTACCTGCGCGTTCGCGCGCACAGATCGTGCTCTCAGAGGCTTCGATCGCCTTGGGCGCGACCCCGGTTCTCCACAGAGCAGATCTCACCGTGACCCCCACATCTCGAATCGCGATCGTGGGTGAGAACGGACGAGGTAAGTCGACGCTCCTCTATCTCCTCGCGGGCAGACTGACGCCGGACGAGGGCTCCGTCTCTCGCGTCGGGACGCTCGGACTCGCCGAGCAGGAGATGTCAACGGCTGACGAGCGTACGGTCGGAGAGGTGGTCGCCGATGCCGTGGCGGACTCCCTCGCCGCGCTCGGCGAACTGGACGCGGCGAGCATCGCCCTGGCAAATGGCGATGAGACCGCGGATGAGCGATACGCCGCCGCGCTGGAACGCGCGGAGGCCCTTGGTGCCTGGGACGCGGAACGCCGCGTCCGCGTCGCTCTCGACGCTTTGGCCGCGGAATCCGACTGGGCGCGACGCCTGTCGGAGCTCTCCGTAGGTCAGAGGTATCGGGTTCGCCTGGCCTGCCTGCTCGGTGGTGACGCCGATTTCCTGCTGCTCGATGAGCCCACCAACCACCTGGACCGCAACGGCCTCGAGTTTCTGACCCAGCAGCTTCGTGCCCGTACCGGTGGAATCGTTCTCGTCAGTCACGATCGGGCGTTGCTCGGCGACGTGGCGCAGACCATCGTCGACCTCGATCCGACCCCTGACGACCGCCCCCGCGTCTACGGTGGCGGATACGACGGTTACCGGGAAGGTCGCCGTGCCGAGCGTGAGCGCTGGGAACAGGACTTCGAGCGTCAGCAGTCGGAGAGAGCCCGGCTGGAGGACGACCTCAGCGCGGCGCAGAACCGGTTGGTCACCGGATGGCGACCCGACAAGGGAACCGGCAAGCACCAGCGGGCAAGCCGCGCACCGGGACTCGTGCGGAGCGTTCACCGCCGGCGGGCGGCGCTCGAAGCTCATGCTGTGACGATGCCCGCGCCGCCGCAACCGCTGCGTTTCCCGGAGCTTCGTACCCGATCGGGAACCACTCTGCTCACGGCCGAGGACGTGACAGTGGCCGGGCGGCTCTCCTCGCCGACATCGGTCACCCTGCAAGGCAGGTCGCGCCTTGTCGTCACAGGACCGAACGGCGCGGGCAAGTCCACGCTGCTCGCTGTCATGGCAGGTGAGCTGCAACCCTCAAGTGGGCGTGTCCACCGGGCTCGGAGCGCACGTATAGTGCTTCTCCACCAGGAATCCGCGCTTCCGCTCCAACGCCGCGCCAGTGACGTCTACACGACACACGTGGCCATGCTCGTCTCCACCGGCCAGATCCCGTCGGAACAAACGGTCGGGCTGTCCTCGCTCGGGCTCCTGCGCCCACGCGAAGCGAACAAGCGCATCGGGGAACTGTCGATGGGACAGCGGCGACGGCTGGACCTCGCCCTGGCGATCGCGTCCCGGCCGCACTTGCTCCTGCTGGACGAGCCGACGAACCATCTGTCGATCTCGCTCGTCGATGAACTCACGGAGGCACTGCACAGCACTCAGGCTGCCCTCGTGTTGTCCAGTCACGATCGTCAACTTCTCAAAGACGTCGAAGAGTGGCCTCGGCTCACCCTCGCCGCCGGTGCGGGAAGCGAGGTGCCGGCATAGCCGCAACCGACAGCGCACGCGCGGCGTAGGCGTTCAGGCCGAGGGCGACGTTCATCCCCGTGCTGGGGAAGGTTCGGGTCCGCGGGCCTGTCGGTCGTCCCCGCACCCGGCCGGACGCGGTCGCCGAGGATAAGGCCTACTCGTCCCGTGGCAACCGCACCCACCTGTGCAGACGCGGCATCAAGGCAGTGATCCCGGAAAAGAGGGACCAGGCCGCCAACCGGAAGAAGAGGGGCCCTGGGGGCGGTTACACGCCCTGACGCAGCCACCGCACAGCGGCGTCGGCGCAATCCTCGGGGCTGCTGTCGAAGGCGATGGCGGCGTCGGGCGCGTGCTGCCGGACCAGGTTGACCACCTTCTCGAAGAATTCGAGCAACGGCTCGTGCGTGCGGATACCGCCCCCGATCACCACACAGGCGTAGTCCTTGCGGGTCAACGCCTCAACGATCGCTCCTTCGGGGTTCTCATCGAGTGCCACCAGGCAATAGTCGGACTCGATGCCCTGATCGTCGAAACGGGCCTGACCGCGTGCTATCGCCGCCTGAACCGGCTCCGGGTCCCAGCCCTGGATCTTGGCGGGATCAAGACCGATCACCAGTACTCGCGCCACTGCCCCTCCTTCCCGGGATGTCTCCACGCCAGTGCGATGGTCGAAGGTGGTGCCTGGAGCCATCGTCGCACACGCGTCACACAAGACGATCTAACAGCCCAGGCCCCGCCGTGAGGACGAATCCCGCAGATTGATCACGACTCGATACGTGCCCTAAGGCCCTGGCCTTCTCGGGGGTCTCCCGCTGACGTCGTCGCCGTTCTCCCGGTCAGGGAACCGGGGCAGCCGGGAATCTCGTCTTCCGGGGAGGGCGGCCGTCAGGCGCGTTCGTGGTCGGCTGGGCCGAGCTCTGTGCGCAGTCGCGCCGTCAGGTGCCGGGCCGCTTCGAAGCGGCCGGCGGTATCGCCGGTGAGCATCGTTTCGACGAGTGCGTTCTCGCCCTCGGTCAACGGAACCCGATGCAGGTAGGCCAGCCGGCGCGCACCGGCGGGCAATGGAACATCGTGTACGGCGTACAGGCCGTCCAGTACCGTCTCCACGCAGATCGCGGACCAGAACCCGAGCTCCCGGGGTGTTCCGGCCGCCTGTGCGCGGTCCAGTTTCGCCTGACCATGCCAGAGAGTGGTCACGAGCAGTTCACGCAACCGTGCCGACGTGCGATAGGTCTCCAGCACCCTCGCGGCCGCCTGTACGAGGCGGGCGGCCGGCCCCGTGTCCATCAGGACCTCCGCCTCGAGGAACGAATACAGCCACGAGGTCTTCGGCCGGTCGAAACGGGTGAGCCATTCCGCCTCCGGTCGCGCGATCCACTCCACCAACAGGCCCTGGACCAGCCGTCGAGGTCCCACCTCCAGTGCGGAGTCCTCCGTGGTCACGACGAGCAGGTCGATGTCGGAGGTGGCCACATGCTCGCCACGGCACACCGATCCGGCAAGCAGGACGGCGAGCACATCGTCCCGTTCGGCGAGCTCCGCTCCGACACGTTCGGCGATCTTACGATGTGAATCCATCTCCCCGATTTTGGCTAATTCACCACGAACGTGTGAATGTTTCGCAGGAGTAGGTTCATCGGTTCCCCTGCCGTAACGACACCTGCGCCAAGAGGACCTTCGCCGAACAGGTTCCCGACCGGAGCCCCGTTACGACCGGCGCGGCCTCGGGCCGGGGAGGCGTCGCGGGCGATCGCGCTGGCGGTCGAGGGGCGGGGCCGGTGCGGGACGGCGAAGGTCAGGCGTTCATCGCGTGTCGCCCCGGCCGCCGCCTACCCGCGACGAATGCCTCCGCAGCCGAGGCGACGCGCTTTCGACCGCTCACCTACCGCGAGCGTCCGATCCGGCCGCTCCTGCGGTGAACATCAGTCGAGGGTGAGCGTGATCAGGGAGACGAGAGTAACGCAGGTGGTTTTGCAGGGATACAGAGCGGCTTCCATCTTGCTGGGGAGCATGTCCAGAGAGTTGATGTCGAGTTCCACTGCTCTTCTCCTTTTGTTGGGAGGACCTCCACCGAGACTGCGGCGGTCTCCGTGACCGCCGGCTCGTCTGGCGGAGTCTGTGTGGTCGGACTCGGTGTGGTGCCTACCATGCCGCTTCATCGGCGCGGGCGGGTTCCTCGACCAAGGTCGTGCTCCGGGTCCGTACCGGTACGACGAATTCGCCGTACCGGGACAGCATCGTGGCGGGTACTTATGAACCACTTTCGATAGGAACGACAAGGCGTTCCCGACTCTCGGCTTGACTTTCGCCGATCACCGAAACGACCGGGACGGAGGACGCTGTTATCGGCAGGCCGGATGCCGTTCGCCACGAAGCGGCAGCCGGTCACGGCCATGCTCACCCGGGCACTGGAGTCCGGGGTTCCATTTCACCGGTTCACCGCCGATGAGCCCTTTCGTGCCGACGATAATCCGCGGACGCTTAAGAAGCCTTAAGCGTTCTTAACGGTCGCTTATGCTGATCTTGAAAGGCTGAGGCCACGTTCGGGGCGAGCTGGTCATGGCCCGCGTTTCCCTGGCTGTGCACCGGAGATGTGACCGGGAAGCCGTCGACCTGCTCGCCACCCTCGCCGACGACCTCCACACGGCCATCGCGCGCCCACGCCCGCATCCGCGCCATCGGCGAACGAGCCGTGGCCACCCTCAGGACCTGGAGGATCCTGAACCGTCTGCGCTGCTGCCCACATCGGGCCACCGCGATCGTGCAGGTCATCCTCGTCCTTCAGGCTGCGGGAGACGGCCGGTGATCAAGATGGAAAGGCTCCAGGTACGCAAGATCCGGGAAACGATCTTCCCGGCCCTCGTATCACCACTGCTCGGCTCTGCTCGTGAACATCCCACGGCGCTGGGGACTTCGCCACGGCCGCTGATGTGGCGGCCGAGAGGGCGATCATCGAATGTCCGGTGGTGTGAGAGTGGACAGGTCAACTCCGCCCCCTCGTCGATTGATTACGATTTGCACAATTCCACCCTGTTGTCTGGGGGTGAAATATCAAAATCTCCGCATGACGTTCCGCTTCTGGGCCTGGAGCCTCGCCGCGATTCTGGGGCCTTCCGTGGTCGCCGTCGCTGTCAACCAGGTGCTGGTCGACGGCCAGTGGAGCAAACCCTGGACCATTGGCACCGTGGTCCTGACGCTGGCCGCCGCGGGGGCGGTCCGCCAGCAAGCGAAATATGCCCCTCAGCCCATGGGTACCCTCGCCGAGACGAAGGAGCGGTTGACCGACCTGGTGGACACCTTCTGGCACCAGGAGCTGTCAAGGCGTTCACTCGGCGATCCACCGATCCCGGTCTCGTGGCAGGTGACGCGCCGCACCAGGTTCATGGACCATCCGCACCTCATCACCGACGGTGAGCTCTCCTTCACCGGCCGGTCGGACCAGATCGCTGCCCTGGCGGGCGAGTTCCGTCGGCTACGGCGTCGCCGCCTGGTCATCACCGGCGGCCCCGGCACCGGGAAGACGACGCTGGCCGTACAACTGCTGCTCGAACTGACCAGGAACCGCGCCAACGACGAGCCCGTCCCGGTGCTGTTGTCCGTCGCGGACTGGAACACCGAGACCCACCCCCGCCTGGCGGGCTGGGTGGCCGAACGCCTGCGCACCGACTACCTGGCTATGCGCGCCAGGAGAGGTCCGGACACGGCGGAGATGCTGGCTTCGGGCGGGCATGTCCTGGCCATCCTCGACGGGCTCGACGAGCTGCCCCCGGCCGCCCGCGCGGGCGTCATCGCCGCGCTGAGCAAGACCCTCACCGACCGCGACCAGGTCATCGTCACCTCACGGACGACGGAGTACGGCGGGGCGTTGCAGGAGGCACGCCGGGCGCTCAAGGCGGCGGCCGTCATCGTGCCCAGAGAGTTGACCGCTCGGGACGCTCATGCGTATCTGTCCGGCTGTCTCGGCCCGCGTCCCTCGCCCGCCTGGGGGGCGGTGCTGGAGATGCTGGAGTCGGGGCGTGCTCCCGCGCTCGCTGCTGTGACGTCGACGGCGCTGGGGCTCTGGCTGCTCAGGGCCACCTACCTCGACCGAGCCCAGGATCCGACGGCGCTGGTCACGACCTATACGGACACCGCCTCGCTGCAGACGCATCTCCTGGACGGTCTCGTCCCCGCGCTGCTCCAGGCCCACCAGCGGACCACCCGCCCCGAGCGGGTGCGGCGGTGGCTGGTCACCCTGTCCAGGGAAGGATCCCCGGACCTGGCCTGGTGGGAGCTGACCACGCGAGGCCGCCTGTGGGTGGTGAAGTTCTGCGCAGCGCTGCTTTACGGCCTTCCCGTCGGCTTGGCCGCCGGGTTGGGTGACGGGCCCGTTCTGGGCGTGACGGCGGGGCTGGTGTTCGGGTTCGCCTGCCAGAGCAGGGCGCTGAACGCTCTCGACTTCACCCAGCTCCCGGTCGCCCGGCGGATCACCGCCACGATCAGCCACCACGGCCACCGGCTTTTCCTCATCCTGCTGGGGCCGCCGACCTTCGTCGTCCTTGGTCTGTCGACGACCGTCGGTTTCAAGGCGGCGCTAGCGAGTGGGCTGGTGCTCGTGCTGGTCATGTGGATGGTGATCGTGATGAACGACCGGATGCCCTCCGCCAAACGGAAACCTGAGCCCACGGACACGCTCCTGCCTTTCACCGCCGCGCTCACGCCACTGACCTCATGGAAGGTCAATCGGTTCTTGCTCGGGCTCCGGCTCGTCAACGGGCTGCTGGTGGGGGCTGTCATCGCGTTGACCGGCGACTACGTCACCTCCTACCTCGGCCCATCGCAGACGGAATTCTGGCGGGACCTTGGCTGGGGTCTGCTGACCGGAGCCGCCCTCGGCGTGGTGCAGCAGACCCGCCAGGCCTGGCTGCTGGCCACGATCGGCCTGCTACCCACCGCCCTGTCGGGTCGCCTGCCCCTGCGGCTCATGCGGTTCCTGGGCGACATGCACCGCCTCGGAGTCCTGCGCGCGGTCGGCCCGTTCTACCAGTTCCGTCACGCCGTCCTCCGCGATCACCTCACCACCACAACCGAGACCCCAGTGCCCTCTCTCACCACATAACCCGTACGCCTTCAATCACCGGACGGGCTGCCCACATAAGGCCGGGTACCTCTGCAAGACCATCGCCGTCCTAAAGGACTACGAGCCCGCCCGAGGATGAAAAGGGTTCAGGGGTGAGAAGCCGACTAATCGGCGGGCGGACCCGCACCCGGACCGTGGATCTCAGAAGTTGCGCGGGGTCACCAGGCCGGATTCGTAGGCGAGGACCACGAGCTGGGCGCGGTCACGGGCATGGAGCTTGACCATGGCCCGGTTGACGTGGGTTTTCGCGGTCAGCGGGCTGATCACCATGCGGTCGGCGATCTGGTCGTTGGACAGGCCCTGCGCGACCAGGGCGACGGTCTCGCGTTCGCGGTTGGTCAGTTCTTTCAGCCCCGTGTCGGTGCCGGGGTTGAGCGGCTGGGTGATGTACCTGTCGATGAGCTTGCGGGTGATCGACGGGGCGAGCAGCGCGTCGCCGCGCGCGGCGACGCGCACGGCGTGCAGGAAGTCCTCCGGCTGGATGTCCTTGACGAGGAATCCGGCCGCACCGGCGCGCAGCGCGTTGAAGACGTACTCGTCCAGGCCGTAGTTGGTCAGGATGACGACGTGCACCCCGGCCAGGGCCGGGTCCGCGGCGATGCGCCGGGTCGCCTCGATGCCGTCGACGACCGGCATCTGGATGTCGACGAGCGCGATGTCGGGCAGGTGTTCCTTGGCCAGGGCCAGGCCCTCCTTCCCGTCGGCGGCCTCGGCCACCACCTCGATGTCGTCTTCGAGGTCGAGGAGCGCGCGGAATCCGCTGCGGATGAGCGGCTGGTCGTCGACCAGCAGGACACGGATCATGACGTTCGGTCCACGGGAAGTTCGGCGTGGACGGTGAAGCCTCCCTCACCGCGCGGTGCCGCCCGCAGGCGCCCGCCGAGGGCGGTGACTCGTTCGCGCATCCCGAGCAGTCCGACGCCGGGCACCGGGACGGTGTCCGGCGTGGCCTTGCCGTCGTCATCGACGCGTATCGCGAGGGCGTCGGGACGGTAGTCGATCCGGACCGACGCCGTCGCGGCGGAGGCGTGACGGGCGATGTTGGTGAGCGATTCCTGAACGATCCGGTAGACGGTCCGGCTCACCGCGGCCGGCACGTCGTGTCGTTGTCCTTCGACCGTCAGCGTCGCGTCCAGGCCGATGGTGCGGGCCCGTTCCACCAGTTCCGGGACGTGGTCGAGCCCACGCGGCGGGGTCGTGTCGTCGTCGCGCAGCGCCTGCAGGGTCGCGCGCAGCTCCCGGGTCGCCTCACGACCGGCCTCCTGGATCACCAGCAGGGCCTCCGGCACCTGTTCACCACGCTTGCGGGCCACATGGACGGCGACTTCGGCCTGCACCTTGATGACCGAGATCTGGTGGGTGAGCGAATCGTGCAACTCCCGTGCGATGCGCAGCCGCTCCTCGTTGGCGCGGCGCCGCGCGGTCTCCTCCCGGGTGTGCTCGGCTTCCTCCGCCCGCCGCTCGGCCTGCCGTAGCGCCTCACCCGCGGCACCGGCCGCGACCAGCCAGGCCAGTTCGAGGGCGTCTCGGGCCTGCGCGAGCGCCTCGCCCGTGTCGTGCAGACCCGAGGCCAGGGCCGCGAAGGGGAGAGCGGCCAGCATGATCACGCTCACCGCCACCGTGACGGTGCGGTGTCCCGCCCGTACGGCCGCGTAAACCGCGCACAGGTAGGCGACGGCGGGCACGTCGAAACCGGCCGCCTGGTAACCCACCGCGCACAGCCCGGTGACGGCCAGGACGGGAACCGGAGCCCGGCGGCGCGCTGCCAGCACCAGGCCGCCGGCCGCCAGCAGCGCGTAGCCGAACAGGTCGATGTTCGTGCCGGAGTTCTGCCCGGACAGCCCGGTGACCAGCAGCGTCGCCGCCACGCAGACGGCGATCGCCCAGTCTGTGACACCGGCCCGGACACCGGCCCGTCCTGTACTCATGCGCGCACCCTAGCCGGATGTCCGCGTGGGCGACTCCTGCGCACGGATGATCGGCCGGCTACCGCACACGCGGTATCTTCGCGGCCGCTGCGGCGTCCGCGGTAGTGCGAATTGCCTGCGTCCGCCGGACGACCGGCGGTGGGCCCGGCGGACATGATCAGGCGATGTCCACTCGCAGGAAGAGAAGGAGCACCGCATGTCAGTCCGATTCGTGATCGCCGTGGCCGAAGCCGCCCTGGTCGAAGGTGTCGAGCTTGCCGCACAGCCGGATCCCGCCAGTGCTTACACCTTGACCGCCGGGCGTTTCTGGTCCTTGGTGGCCGCGTTGCTGGGGCTGGCCGGCGTGGTCATCGGCGGGTTGGCCCTGGCCCGCTCCGCCGGTCGTATCGGCACCGGCACCGGGCGGAGGGGAGCCATCGTGGCCCTGGCGGCGGGGCTGGCCGGCGCGGTCGGCGGCGGGCTGGTCGTGGCCGCCGCCGACGGCGGTCCCGGCACCGGCTACGGAATAGTCGGGGGCTTCGTGGCCCTGGCGGTCGGGCTGATCGCCATGGCCCTCGGCGGGCTGGCGCTGGCCCGCTCCCGCCGCACCGGCTGACCCGAAGTCCGCCCCGCCCCGTTCCTGCGTGCCGTACGCGCTTGCCTCCAGCCACAGACCTACCGGCCACCTGGCCGGACCGGCCCACACTGAAGAGTGGCAAACCGCGAGCACTACGTTCGTGACGTCGCCTTCACGAAGACGCCGTGGTGGTCGCGGCGCGACAGCGCGATCGTGCGCACGGGACGACAGGGCTCCGCTGTGATCAGCGTTGCCTTTTCAGGTTCGCCGAGGTGAGCAATGGGATCGTCGGCTCCCCGGCAACGACGTGCACACCGGGATGGGCTTCGCCGCGACCGGTGGCCGGTCACGGCGAAGCGCGTACGGGTCAGGCCGGCGACAGGTCGCCGGCCGTCACACGCTCGTGACGGTCCAGTGGTTATTGGTGTTGCCGTTGGGCGCCCACATGGACACGGTGGAGCCGGCGGTGCTGCTGCCCATGCCGTCGAGGGCGGTGTTGGTGCCGCGGTTGATGATCTGGTAGCGGCCGTTGCCCACGCTGTTGAGGCGCCACTGCTGGTTGTCGCCGCCGTTCCAGGCCGCCTGCCTGGCGTTGGCGCCGTTGGCGGTGTTGCCCCAGCTGTCGATGACCATGCCGTTGGTGCGGTTGACGACGCGGTACCAGCCGCCGCCCAGGTCGACGAGCCGCCACTGCAGGTTGGCGCTGCCGTCGTAGTTCCACTGTTTGAGGTTCGATCCGGAGGCGACGTTGCCGCCGCTGTCCAGCACCAGGCCGGTGGTGACGTTGGCGATCCGCACGTAGCCCGTCGGCTGTGGCCCGCCGGACGCCGTCACGCGGTACGTACGGCCGGCTTGGCCGGTCAGCCCGATGACACCGGCCTCGGGCCTGGTGACGGTCACGGTGCCGCCGGTCGCGGTGTCGACCACCTGGTAGGTTCCGTTGAACGCCTGGCTGCGCACGTTCACCGTGCCGGCGCGGTCGAACTTGATGAGGATCTCGCCGGCCACGCCGGAGCTCCACGTCGTGTCCACGGTGTAGCCGCCGCGCCCCCGAAGTCCCCGCACCTTCCCGCTCGGCCAGGCCGAGGGCAGCGCCGGCAGCACGTGCAGCTCGCCGTTGTGGCTCTGCAGCAGCATCTCGGCGATGCCGGAGGTGGCGCCGAAGTTGCCGTCGATCTGGAACGGCGGGTGCAGGTCGAACATGTTCGGCGCGAGCCGGGCCGGCGTCACCAGCAGGCGGATCAGGTTCTGCGCCCGGTCGCCCTCCTCCATCCGCGCCCAGTAGTTGATCTTCCAGGCGAGCGACCAGCCGGTCCCGTCGTCACCGCGCAGTTCGAGGGTCCGCCGCGCGGCGGTGTACAGGGCGGGGGTGCCGCGTTTGGTGATCTGGTTGCTGGGGTGCAGGCCGTACAGGTGGGAGATGTGCCGGTGGGACGGTTCGGTCTCGACCCAGTCGTACAGCCACTCCTGGATGTTGCCGCGCGAGCCGACCTTCATCGGCGGGAGCCGGTCCCTGGTCGCCAGGACCCGCGTGCGGAAGTCGGCGTCGACGCCCAGCACCTGGCTCGCCTTGGCGCAGCCGTCGAACAGGTCACGCAGGATCTGGTTGTCCATCGTGGGGCCCGCGCACACACTGGCGCCCGAGTGGTGGGACAGTTCCGGGGAGTTCGACGGGTTGGTCACCAGATATCTGAGGGCCGGCTCCTCCACGAGGGTGTCGAGGAAGAACTGCGCGGCCCCCTTCATCGCCGGGTAGTACTCCCGTAGGAAGTCGACGTCACCGGTGAAGTCGTAGTGGTCCCAGATCATGGTGGCCAGCCACGCGCCACCGGTCTGCCACATGCCCCAGAACGCGCCGTCGACCACCGACGTGCCTCGCCACCCGTCGGTGTTGTGGTGGGTCACCCAGCCGCCGGCGTTGTACTGCACCCGGGCCGTGCGGGCGCCGCTTACCGCGAGCTCGTTGATCATCTTGAACACCGGCTCGTAGCACTCCGACAGGTTCGTCGTGTCGGCCGGCCAGTAGTTCATCGGCAGGTTGGCGTTGACGGTGTACTTGGAATCCCATGACGGGCTCAGCGAGTCGTTCCAGATGCCCTGCAGGTTGGCCGGCTGGGTGCCCGGACGCGAGGAGGAGATCAGCAGGTATCGGCCGAACTGGAACAGCAACGCCGACAGCTGCGGGTCGTTGGTGTTCGCGTGCTGTGCGATCCGCACGTCGGTCGGCTGGTCGGCCGCCGAGGTGCGGCCGAGGTCGAGCGTCGTGCGTGCGAACAGCCGCTGGTAGTCGGCGACGTGCCGGCCGCGCAGATCGCTGTAGGTCCTGGGGACGGCCGCGTCGAGGTGCCGCCGTGCGATGCCCTGGTAGTCGCCGCCGACGTTCTGGTAGTTGACGTGGCCGGTGCCGATGGAGATCAGCACCGTCACGCTGTTGGCCCCGGTCACCTGCAGGGTGCCGCCGCTGCTGGTGACGGTGCCGCCTTCGGCGACGGCGCGGGCCAGCCCGAGGAACCGGACCGCGCCGGTCTTGCCCTCCATGTCGCCCGAGACGCCGTCGAGCGCCACGGACGTGCTGTCGGGGCTGGTGCGCGTCGTGCGCTGAGGGCTGTCGAACGTCGCGGAGAACGTGATCGAGCCGGGCCTGTCGGCGGTCAGGCGCAGGGCGATGACCTGGTCGGGTGCGCTCGCGAACGTCTCGCGCTGGTACCGTACGCCGTTCCGCAGGTACGACACCATGGTGGTGGCCGTGGTCAGGTCCAGGTAGCGGTTGTACTCCGAGACCCCGGTCGCGCTGCCGAAGGTGAGCCGCAGATTGCCGGCGAGCTGGTAGGCCAGCTGGCCCGCGGGGCTTCCGAGCATGTTCTGGTCGATCAGGGTCTGGGCCTGGCTCCACTGGTTCTGGAAGACCAGCTGCCTGATCTGCCCCAGCGCCGCAGCGCCTCTCGTGTTGCTCTGGTCGTAAGGGCCACCGGCCCAGATGGTGTCCTCGTTGAGCTGCAGACGCTCGACGTCGATGTTGCCGAACACCATGGCGCCCAGGCGGCCGTTGCCGATCGGAAGCGCGCGGAGCCAGTCGGTGCCGGCGCTCTCGTCGTACCAGAGCGCGAGGTCGTTGGCGGCGAGCACCGCCGCGGGCGGCGCCGAGGCGGCTCGGGCGGCCGCCGTCCATTGCATCGGTAACAGCAGAGCGCCGGCTCCGACCGTTCCGATCTGCATCAGTCGCCTTCGTGTCAGGGGGTGCTCGGACATGGTCGTTCCAATCGGTAGGGGGTGTGGCGGTGCGCCGCCTGCCGGCCAGGGCCGGTCTGCCGGTCACCGACCTACAGGTACGCGATCGGCGACCGGGTGCGAGTGGGGCCGGACGCCGGCCTGATGCCCCGGGCCGCCGGACTGCCGGGCCTGGTGCCGGCCGGACGCGAGGCCGGCTTCCCCGGTGCCCAGGTGGAGGTGGCGGTCTTCCGCTCCGGAGCCCTGAACCTCGAGCCGCTCCGCCCGTGACCTCACCGGGCATTCCAGGTGAGGTCAGGTTCGGGTCCAGCGTTGGTTGGCGCCGCCGTTGCAGGACCAGGTGGAGAGTCTGGTGCCGTTGGCCGTGGCGTTGTTGGGTACATCCAGGCATCTGTTCATACCGAGGGCGGTGATGGTGCCGTCGGGGTTGAACCTCCACTTCTGGTTGGCCTGCCCGTTGCAGTCCCAGATCACCACACTGGTGAGGCCGGCCGGGCTCTGGTACACGTCCAGGCACTTGTTGCCGTACACCCGCAGCTCACCCGTGCCGGTCGGCGTCCACTGCTGGTTGGTCTGCCCGTTGCAGTCCCAGAGCTGCACCTGGGCGCCGTTGGCCTGTGAGACGCCGCTCACGTCGAGACACCTGCCCGAGCCGACCCCCCTGATCGCGCTCCCGGCAGGAGGCGTGGGGGACGGGGACGGGTTCCCGCCGCCGTCGAGGCCGAGGAACGTGATGGCGTGGGGGAACATGCCGTCCAGCGGCAGGGAGTGACCGTAGCCCGCGAAGCTGAACGCCTCGACGGGAGCCTGGGGCGTGGTGGCGCCGTACCGGGTCCGGGTCACACCCGATCGGGGGCTGTCGGTGAACGTCGCGGTCTGGCCCAATCCGTGCAGGTTGGTCCACTGCTTGATCGCTTCGCCGAAGTTGGGGTAGGCGAGTGTGGTGTCGGTGCCGCCGTGCCACAGTTGCATCCGGGGATAGCGGCCGGTGTATCCGGGATACATCGCCCGTGCCTGGTCACCCCACTGCTGCGCGGACTTGATGAGGTTCCCGCCGGAGCACTGGCTGTTCCACAGCGACCCGTTGGCGGTGGCGAAGCACCCGGCGGGGACGCCGGAGAACGCCGCGGCGGCCGTGAACACGTCCGGGTACTGTGCGGCGAGCACGTTGGTCATCATCGCACCGGAGGAGAAGCCGCTGACCACGATGCGGGCGGGGTCGACGTTGTAGCGCTGCCGGGCCCACGCGGCCATGGACATGATTCCGGTGGAGTCGCCGCCGCCGTCGCGTCTGAGCGCGGCGGGGGTGGAGACGTCGAAGCAGCGCCCCTCGCGGGTGGCCTCGGGAACCACGATGATGTACCCGTACCGGTCCGCCGCGGTCACGTAGTCACGCCCGACGCCGTTGAAGACCCCGCCGGCCGTGCCGGTGCAGTAGTGGACCATGACCAGCATCGCCGGCCGTGCCGCGACCCTGTCCGGCACGTAGATGTACATGTTCAGGTTCGTCGGGTTGTTGCCGAAGCCGGTCACCTGGGTCAGCGACGCGGCCGCGGCGGGCCGGACCGCCAGGAGCAGGCTCGCGATCATCAGGGGTAACGCGGCGACCGCCAGTATGGCCCTGAGCCTTCGTCTCATGTCGTGTCCTTTCGATTGCCGGAAGCCTCCAAGCACGCAGGCTCCCGATGTCAACAGGTGGATTCGGCGTGGGGGAGCGGTCCGTGTTCTCACGAGCCACCTGGAGATCCGGATGATCGCGGGGGACGACACCTCGCGGGATCGACGCCGCGTCCCGTCATCGGGAACACACACCACTCGGGCGTCGTGGTCGACGGCCCCTGCCGCGCACCACCGACTTGGCATAGGGGCCGTCTCGGGGACTCAGTGTGGAAACTATTACAAAATGTGTCAAGCTCATTCAGGAAGGTTCTGTCTCATCGCTTGATACACATGTTGCACGCCTGCTTCAACGTCTGCCGGGTCCTTGAAAGTCGTGGTTTCGCCATCCGGGATGAAATGTCGGCCGTGAAATTTTCATCACATCGCCCCGGCACGCTCGGTGCGGCGACCCGTGAAACACCAGATGAGCCGTCTCCGGCTCCCACCCCTGCCCGCCTCGTCGTGTTTCAGGCTCTTGACAGCCTCTCCCCGCCTCGTGTTTGCTCCGCTCCACCACCACAATCGTTCGGCGCGGCAAGAAGCCGCAACCGGCAGAAAATGTTAACGCTCACATCTCTCTGCCCCTCGAAAAGACATGCTCGGCGACCGTGAATCCCGGACAGACACCACATCCGCGATTCACCCTCACGGTCGACGACCTCTTGACAGGAGGATTCTCCGCACGGCGAGAACTTCAGATCAGCCTGATACATCGGACCTCGCAGCCCTGTGACCGGCGAGCACCCGCGATGTGCCCGAGCCGCCGCTTCCGCCGCCACATGACATTCGTTTACAGACCGTCAGCGCTACACGAGCTGTCAGCAGTAACTGCTCTCAGCTTCCGGAAAGAGGTTGAGCATGCGTAGGTGGAGACGGTGGTTCACCGCGGCGTTCCTGGCTGTGACCATGGTCGCGCTGGGCGCGGTGACGCGGACGAGCGTCGCCGGCGCGGAGTCCAACGGCGGCGTGCGGGTCATGCCGCTGGGCGACTCGATCACCGAGGGCACCCAGGTGCCGGGCGGATACCGCATCGGCCTGTGGCAGCGGCTGGCCTCCGGCCGGTACACGGTGGATTTCGTCGGGTCGCAGTTCAACGGGCCGGCCGCCCTGGGTGACCACGACCACCAGGGGCACCCCGGCTGGCGCATCGACCAGATCGACGCGAACATCGCCGGCTGGGCGCGGACCTACAATCCGCGCACGGTGCTGCTGCACATCGGCACCAACGACATACTGCAGAACTACAACGTGGCCGGCGCGCCCCAGCGGTTGTCCACCCTGATCGACCGCATAACCGCGACCGTGCCGGACGCGGACGTGTTCGTCGCCACCATCATCCCGCTGTCGTCGGCGAGCCAGGAGGCCGCCGCCCGCACCTTCAACGCGGCCATCCCCGGCATCGTGCAGAACAAGGTGAACAGCGGCAAGCGCGTCCATCTGGTCGACATGCACAGCAAGCTGACCACGTCCGACCTGATCGACGGCATCCACCCCACCGCCGGCGGCTACGACAAGATGGCCGCCGCCTGGTACGCGGCACTCCAGTCGGTCTCCGGCAGCATCGGCCAGCCCGGCGTCCCCAGCCCGACGCCCTCGTCCGCGCCGATGAGCGCGATCCGCGGCGCGGGTTCTGGCAGATGCCTGGACGTCGCCAACGTCTCGCAGGCCAACGGCACCCCGGTGCAGATCTGGGACTGCAACGGGCAGGTCAACCAGCGCTGGACGCAGACCGACGCGGGTGAGCTGCGAGTGTACGGTAACAAGTGCCTGGACGTGTCCAACCTGGGCACCGCCGACGGCACCCAGGTGCAGATCTGGGACTGCAACGGCCAAAGCAACCAGAAGTGGCGCTTCAACAGTGACGGAAGCATCACCGCGCTCGGCGCAGGCAAGTGCCTGGACGCACCCAGCTACTCCACCGCCAACGGTGTCAAACTCCAGATCTGGTCCTGCAGCGGCGCCCTCAACCAGCGCTGGACCCGCGTCTGATCCGCACCCCTGGCGCATGGGCCTGTTCATCGTGAGGGCGACCAGAGCCTGGTTAAAAGCCTCTTCTGGATCAGGGGCTCCCGGCCGCCGGCCACGGTGTCGGACCGCCGCCTCATTCGTGGCTCTCGGCCCCGCGGTGGCCTCGTGCCGGGCCTCTGGCCTGCCCGTCACGCAGGATGAGAGCCGCCGCGAGCAGGGAGAGCACGCAGGCGGACCAGAAGACGGCGGGCAGGCCGGCCAGGGTGGCGAGCAGGCCGGCGGTGGCGGCGCCCAGGGGCATGGCGCCCATGCCGATCAGGCGGCAGGTGGCGTTCACCCGGCCGAGCAGCCCCTCGGGGATGAGCCGCTGGCGCAGCGAGACGGAGACGACGTTGGTGACGGCGTTGGCCGCGCCGATGCCCGCCGCGGCGGGGAAGACCGCCAGGGGAGAGGGCAGGAGAAGGGGCACCACCAGCAGCAGCGCGTTGAGCAGTGTGACGCCCACCAGGGCGCCGTTCTCGCCGGTCAGGCGGGTGAGTGAGCCGGAGAGCACCGAACCGGCCAGCGCGCCGGCGGCCAGGGTCGCCGCCAGCAGGCCGTACTGGGCGGGGGTGAGACCCACCCGGGAGCCGTCGCCGGTCACCCAGAGCACGAAGACCGCGAAGTAGGCGCCGTAGGCGAGGTTGAGCACGCCGGAGTAGGCGGCCAGGGCACGCAGAGCGCGGTGTCCCCACAGGTGGCGCATGCCGTCGGCGATGTCGGCGCGCAGCGCCTGGGCGGGGGCGGCCTCCGGGCGGAACCGGCCGCGCATGCCGAGCAGCAGCAGCGCGCCGGCCGCGTACAGCAGGGCGGCCGTGCCGAACACGGCGGTGGTGGCGACGCCGACCAGCAGGCCCGCGAGCGGGGCGCCGAGGAAGTGGTTGCCGAGGGTCTGGGTGGCGATGAGCCGCCCGTTGGCCGCGCCCAGCCGGTCGCCGGCCACGGTCATCGGCAGCGCCGACTGGGCCGAGGTGTCGGCGAACACCTCGGCGGCGCCGGCCAGCAGCACCGCCGCCACCAGCACCGGCAGGCTCAGCAGGTCCAGCCAGGCGGCGACGGCCGTCGCGGCCAGTACGGCGGCGCGGGACCAGCCCGCCAGGACCATGATCCGGCGCCGGTCCAGGCGGTCGGCGATCGCGCCCGCGTGCAGGGCCAGCAGCAGCCAGGGCAGCGTCGTCGCGGCGCTGACCAGCGCCACCTGCGCCGGTGAGCGAGTGAGGGAGACCGCGAGCAGGGGGACGCCGACGAGCAGGACGCCGTCGGCCAGGTTCGACAGGCCGGACGCCGCCCACAGGTGATGAAACGGGCGCCCCAGCCCCGGACGGCCCGTGTTTCCCCCGGCCCGCTGTTTCGGCGCTTCGTCCGCCGTGCTGCTCGTCGCCTGTCGTTCCGCGGGCCGGTCCCGGTCAGAGAGGTCCGTCGCTCCTCGTCGTTCCGTCGGCTCGTCCTCGGCGGTGGCCGCCGCCCGCTGTGCCGACGTGCTGTTCCCGTCCGTTCGCATGGTTTCCCCGCCCCGGTTGGTTCTCATCGGCCGGTGGGGGCGAGCAGATCGGCGAAGACCCCGATCGCCCGGTCGACGGCGTCGGTGCTGACCCCCGCGTGGGTCACCGCCCGGATCCGCCCGTGCCCCAGCTCCTCCACCCGGACGCCTCTGCGCCGGGCGGCGGCGATGAACGACCGGGTGGTGTAGCGCTCGTCACGGACCCGGAAGAACACCATGTTCGTGATCGGCGGGCCGGGGTTCAGCCGTACGCCGGGCAGCCGTGCCAGTCCGCGGGCGAGGCGGGCGGCCTTCTCGTGGTCCTCGGCCAGCCTGCCGGTCATCTCGGTGAGGGCGATGATGCCGCAGGCCGCGATCATGCCCGCCTGCCGCATGCCACCGCCGAGCATCTTCCGCATCCGCCTGGCCTGGGCGATGATCGCCCGATCGCCCACCAGCACCGATCCGATCGGCGCGCACAGGCCCTTGGACAGGCAGATCTGCACGGTGTCGGCGTAGAAGGCGATCTCCGCGGGGGTGATGCCCAGCGCGACCGAGGCGTTGAAGATGCGCGCCCCGTCCAGATGCAGCGCCACACCGTGCGAGCGGGTCAGCTGGGCCACCTCGGCGAGGTAGTCGAGCTGGAGCGGCAGGCCGCCGCACCGGTTCTGCGGCGTCTCCAGGCTGACCAGCGCCGGAGGGGCGATCTGCGGGTCGGTGCGGTCGACGGTGCACGCCTCGGCGATGTCCTCCAGGCTGATCGTCCCGTCGGGCAGGTTGGCGAGCGGCTCGTAGACGATGCCGCCGCACATCGAGGCACCCCCGGCCTCGTAGACGTACAGGTCGGACTCGTGGCCGACGATCGCCTTGCCGCCGCGCGGGCAGTGCGCGAGCAGCGCGGCGAGGTTGGCCATGGTACCGCTCGGCATCAGGCAGCCCGCGGCCTTGCCGAGCAGGTTGGCCGCCAGCCGTTCCAGCTTGGCCACCGTCGGGTCCTCGCCGTAGACGTCGTCGCCCAGCGGCGCGTTCGCGGCGGCCTCCAGCATCGCGGGGGTGGGCAGCGTGAAGGTGTCGCTGCGTAGCTCGATCTCGCCGCCGTCGTTCTCTCCGGCGACCAGGTGGGGGGTGTCCAGCACGCTCGTCATGGGATTTCCAATCGGGGGAGTTCCGGGTACGGAGGCAGGGGCCGCTCGGGAAAGCCGGTGAACGCCCGGAAGCCGAGGACGGACAGGGACAGCCAGGGACGACCGGGGGCGGACGTTCAGGAGAACGAGGTCCGGTACTCCTGGCGGGGGATCTCGATCGGCGGAAACTCGTGGAACAGCACCGGCCGCAGGTGGCCGAGCGCGGTCTTCAGCGTCTCGTCCAGCTCGCGATGGCCGGGCGCGTGCGCGATCACATAGCCCAGCCGGTCATAGCTGCTGCGGGCCGGCCGCACCTCGGAACCCCGCGGCGCGGTGACGGCCACCGTGTCGACACCCGGCACGGCACCGGCCTCCCGCATCCCGGCCACCTCCCGCAGGACGGTCCTCCCCCGCCCGGCCACGGCGTGGTCGGGGGGCAGCAGGAAGGCGATCCCCGCCGGGGCGAACCGCTCGGGCAGCGGCAACTGGTCCAGGCCGACCGCGGCCCGCAGGTGGGCGTCGAGCAGGTCGAAGCCACCCGCCCGCGCGATGACCTCGGGGATCATGCCCCCCGCGGGGCGGGCGTTGATCTCCACCACGTACGCATGGCCGTCGATGAGTTTCATCTCGATGTGGGCGGCACCGTGGGTGACACCGACGGCGGCCAGCGCGCGAAACGCGGTCTCGACGAGGATTCGGGTCTCGTCCGCCGGAAGCGGCGCGGGGAAGACGTGCCCGCGCTCCACGAAGTGCGGCGGCGCCGTCACCCGTTTGGCGGTGACGCCGACACAGCGGTGCGACCCGCCGGAGCCGACCGTCTCGACGCTGTACTCGGGGCCTGCCAGATAGCCCTCGATCAGCGCGGTCCTCGCGGTGGCCTGGCCCCGTACGTTGACGGCGGCCGAGGTGATCCGGCGGCAGTGGGCCGCCACCTCCCCGGGCGTGTGACAGAGCACCACGCTCAGCGAGCCGGTGTCGTCGACGGGCTTGACGACGCAGGGCAGCGCGATCCGCGACAGCGCGACCACGACCCGGGCGTCGATGTCGTCGTGGGGGCCGACCAGTTCGAAGGCGGGGGAGGGCAGCCGGGCCGCGGCCAGGATCCGGCGGGTCCGCCCCTTGTCCCGGCAGGCGGCCACGGCCTCCGGCGGGCTGCCGGGCAGCCCGAGGTCGGCGGCCAGCCGGGCGACCGCGACGGTGTAGAACTCACTGGTCGTGGTGACCCCGGCGATCTTTCCCAGGGCGCGGCGCAGCTCTGTCGCCAGGGTGGCGGGAGAGTCCGTGTCGCAGGTGACGACCCGCACTCCGGTGGCCGCCAGCCCGGTGTAGCGGGACGGGTCGGCGGTGGCCAGTACCGGGGTGAACCCCAGCGCGGCGGCCCTGGCGAAGGCCAGCATCCCGGAGCCGGTGGTGTTGGACTCGACGAAGACGAGGACGGGGTTCATGCGTACTCCCAGGCCGGGTGGAGCGTCGCGTAGGACCAGCTCACGGCGGTGTCGGTGAGCTGGATCGGTTCGGGGGCGAGCGGCGGGCGAAGGTCGGTCAGGCCGTGCGCAGCCCGGTAGGCGGCGCTGTAGATGGTGTTGACGTACCGGTCGCCCCGGTCGGGGAAGATCACCACCACCGACACGTCCGGGTCGAGCCGCGAGCCGAGCCAGCGCGCCACCTGGTAGGCGGAGCCGGAGCTGTTGCCCGCGAAGACCTTCTCGTGCGAGGCGAGCTCCAGGGTGGCGGCGAAGGCCTCCCGGTCCGACAGCCAGTGGACCTCGTCGATGACCGAGAAGTCGACGTTGGCCGGGACCAGGCTGTTGCCCAGTCCGCTCTGCAACCGCTTCGGCACGTCGGGCTGGCCGAAGATGGCGCTGCCGACGGCGTCCACGGCGACCACCCGCAGCGCGGGGTTGGTCCGGCGCAGCGCCCGCGCCGTCCCGCACAGCGAGCCGCCGCTGCCCACCGCGCCCACCAGCACGTCGACCCGGCCGATCTCCGAGATCACCTCCTCGGCGAGGCGGTCGTAGGCGGCGGGGTTGGCCGGGTTGTCGTACTGCCTGGGCCAGAACGCGCCGGGGTTGGCGGCCAGCACGGCTCGCAGCCGCTCCAGCCTGGCACTCTGCCAGCCGTTGCCGGTCATGGCGGGCACGATGTCCAGGGTGGCGCCCAGCGCCTCCAGTTTGGCCATGGTGATCGGGTCGATCCGTGGGTCGGTGACGATGTGCACCTGGTGGCCGAGGTACGTGCCGACCAGCGCGACCCCCATGGCCAGGGTGCCCGAGGAGCTCTCCACGATCAGGCCGCCGTCGGCCAGCACCCCCTCGGCCCTGGCGGTCAGGATCGCCTGCCGGGCGACGCGGTCCTTCATTCCGTACGGGTTGGCCAGCTCCAGCTTCGCGTGGACGGTCGCCCCGCCGGTCGCGCGCAGGCGCATCAGCGGAGTACGGCCGATGGCGTCGATGGCATCAGTTCTGAGTGTCATGTCCGGCTTGTGCTCCTACAGACGATGAGGGGCCGCCCCAGCCGCTCCAGTTCCGTGAGGGCGCGGGCCAGCCGGGGACCGTGCTCGGGATCGTGCCGGGCCAGCAGGATGCCCAGGCAGGTACCGCTGTGACCGACGACCGTGCCGAGCCCGCCGACGTCGTGGCAGATCTCCTCCACCGCCGCCAGGTGGGGTTTGGGGTTGAAGGTCTGGAACAGCCGTGCGCTGGCGGTGGCGACCTGGCCCACGGCGGTCAGGTCGTGGTCACGTACGGCGCGGGTGAGCTGGTCGAGCAGCTCGCCGTAGCGCACCGCCCAGTGAGCGGGGATCGGCTTTCTCGACCGGTTGAAGGCGACGGTGTCGACGCTCTCCCCGTCGTCGATTCCGGCGATGGTCAGCTGGGGGAGCGTGCCCATCCGCCGGTGCAACCGCACCTGCCGGTGGAAGAACGCGGTGATTCCCGGATGCATGACCCCGTCGGACGGCTCGATCTCGGCCATCATCTGTTTCAGCAGCCGGTTGGGGAGCTTGAGGCGGAAGGCCGAGTCCACCGCGCGCGCGGTGGCGACCAGGTCGGCGGTGGAGCTGGCCATGCCCTTGCCCTCGGGGAGCGCGCTGTTGAGCATCAGCCAGCCGCCGGTGTGCACCCCGTAGTGGGACATGATCCCGGTGGCGAGGCGCCGTGCCTTGTTCTTGTGCGGCGGTGAGACGATCACCTGGTCCAGCTGGGGGTCGGGTTCGAAGGCGGCCTCCACGTACAGGTCGACGGGGAAGGTCACCAGGAAGTCCGTACCGGATCCCAGGATCCCCTGCAGCAGTTCGCCGAAGGTGCCGGGGGCGCGTCCCCGGCCGACCCCTCCGCTGCGGCCGTCGCTCTCCCGGATCGGCATCTGGATGGTCATGTCAGCTCGCCCGCCTTCGTGCCGGTGGTGTGCTCCCAGGCGTCTCGCAGCCATCGGGACCGCTCTGCGGCTCCCTGGTCGACGGCGGCCAGCCGGTCGCCGACCTGCTCCAGGAGGAGAAGGACCTGCTCGGGGCGGGTCGAGCCGGCGGTCTGCCTGCGCCACACGCCCGCCTCCGGATCCAGCAGCTCGCGTACCTCGTCCTCGGTGAGGGCCAGGGTGAAGCCGAGTCGTTCGCCCGCGGCGGCCAGGTCCGCCGCCGAGAGCAGGTCGGGGGTGAGGGTGCCTGAGGGGCCGAGCCGCTCCAGGGCGGCCGAGATCCACGCACCGACGAGCACCTGCGCGTCCCTGGCCGGCACGCGGTGCTCCAGGGTGAGGTGGTTGGCGACGGTCGAGGCGGCCATCAGCTCGTCCCGCACCACCCGGCGGGCCCGCTCCGGGTGGAACCGCACGTCCGTGACCACCCGTTCGAACAGCGCCAGCATCGTGTGGCAGGTCGCGAAGAGGTCCTCCAGGAAGCGGGTGCTCTCCTTGGAGACCTCCACGAGGTTGGTGTAGCCGGTGTTGCGCTGGCCGATCATGAGGTCGTACGAGAGCCCGACCAGGTGGCCGCTCATCCCGCGGACCCGTTCCAGGATCGGGAAGTTGCGCTTGTGCGGCATCGCCGAGGAGATGCCGGCGAGCTCGTCCGGCAGGTCGATGAAGCGGCAGCTCGACCCGCTCCACCAGATCAGGTCGGTCAGGAAGCGGCTCAGCGTGGTGCCGAGCACCGACAGCTCCCCGGCCGTGCGCAGCACCCAGGCGCGGGAGGCGACCGAGGTCAGCGCGTGCGGCTGCGGGCCGTCGAAACCCAGTGCGACCGCGATTCGCCCCCGGTCCCACGGCAGCTCCAGACCGGCCATCGCCCCGGCGCCCAGCGGGCAGAGGTTGACCGCGTCGAACAGCGCCTGCAGTGACTCGGCGGCACCGGTAACCGCCTCGGCGAGCGCGGCCAGGTAGAAGCCGAAGGTCATGGTCTGCGCGGTCTGGTGCTGGGTGTACCCCGGCATGACCGACTCGGTGTGCCCGGCCGCGGTCTCCAGTGCGGCGCGGGCCAGCCGGCTCACCGCGGCCACGGTCTCCAGCAGACGTTCCCTGCCGAGCATGAGCTGGGCGCACGCCTGGATGTCGTTGCGGCTGCGGTCGACGTGCCAGGCGTGCGCGCGCTCGGGTACGTGCGCCTGGACGCACCGCTCCAGGGCGAACAGCGGATCCGACATGGCCGCCGCACGCTCGGCGCCGACCTGCTCGGGCGTCAGGTCCAGTACCGCCCGGCGGATCCGCTCGGCCGCGTCCCGGTCGAGCAGTCCCATGCGGGCGTACTCACCGGTGTGGGTCAGCTCGATCCAGCGGTAGTGCCGCAGCAGGGTGCGCGTCTCCCAGTCGAACCGCTGGGTCAGGACCGCGTCGTCCAGTAGCGGCGCCGGGCCCCGTCGTATCCGTCCTGTCGGAAGCATGCATCTCACGCTGCCAGCGCGTATGGGGGGTGACCAGGAGGAATGACCGGCGATATCGGGGCGATATCCGACGATAGTCGGCATTTCCTACGTTGACGGCATCTGGTCGTCACCGGGAGGATTCACGTGAGGTCTGCACTGTTGTCCGACAGCCTGGGATTCGCTCAGCTACTGCGCACCCATCGCGACAAGGCGCGGCTGACCCAGGAGGAGCTGGCCGAACGCGCCCGCCTGAGCGTGCGCACGCTGCGCGACCTTGAGCGGGGCCGCACCCGCTACCCGCACCGTACCTCGGTGCGCCGCCTGGCAGCCGCCCTTGAACTGACCGGTGAGGACCGGGTGACCTTCGAGGCGGCGCCGCCCCGCTCGCTCGGCGCCCCCGCCGTGGCACCGCCTCCGGAGTGGGGCCTGCCCTCGGTGAGCGGCACCGTCGCGCTGAGCCGGCTCCCGCTGCTGCGGGAGGTCGAGGAGGTGGTGTCGGTCGCCTCAGGTGGCGGGGAACCCGCGCTGGTGACCGTCACGGGCCCGGCCGGAGTCGGCAAGACGACCCTCGCCGTCCAGTGCGCCCACGTGCTGCGCCAGCGGATGGCGCTGGACGTGCTCTTCCTCGACCTCGGCCGGGACCGGCGCGACCCCGGCGGGCTGCGCGCCGCCGTGCGGCTGGCGCGCATCGATCGCATGACCTCCCCGGCCTCGGGCGGGCGGTGCCTGCTGCTGGTCGACGACGCCGACGGCGCGCGGGACGCCGACCGCCTGCCGCCGCTGCTGACGCTCGGCTTCACCGCCGTCGTCGTCACCGGCAGGGAACCGCTCGTGGGGCTCGCCCCGTCCAGGCACCTCACCCTCGCGCGTCTGAGGTGAGACGGTGACGAACAGCTCGACCACGGATATCCGGGTTCTGATCTGCTATTCGGAGAGGCTGCTGCGTACGGCGCTGTGCTCGATCCTCGCGGCCGAACCGGGGCTGCGCGTCGTGGGGGACGCCGGCGACGGATTCGAGGCGGTCTCCAAGGCCCGCGGCCTGCGGCCCGACGTGGCACTCGTCGACGAGCGGCTCACCGGACTCGACGGCATCCAGGTCACCGAGCGGCTCCGCGCCGACTCGCTGGCCGGTCCGGTGCGAAGCGTCATCCTGACCGAGCAGCCGGAGACCATGTTCGACGCGGTACGCGCCGGAGCCCGTGGCTTCCTGCTGCGCTCCAGCGACCAGGACGAGCTGGTGGGGGCGATCAGGGCGATCGCCCGGGGTGAGGCGTTCTTCGCGCCGCAGGTCGCCAGCAGCTTCCTGCGACGGTTCGAGAACGGGCTGCCCTACCGCCCGCCCGAGGCCGTCAAGTCGCTCACCGAGCGCGAGCACGAGGTGCTGGTCCTGGTCGCCGACGGGCTGAACAACACCGAGATCGCGAGCAGGCTGTACGTGAGCCAGGCGACCGTCAAGTTCCACGTCTCCAACCTGCTGTGCAAGCTCAACCTCCGCGACCGCCTGCAGATGGCCGTCTTCGCGCACAAGGCAGGAGTCGTGTGACCCGCCCGCCGCGCCGGGCACGGGGCGGCGGGCACGGGGCGGATGGCCCGACCGCGCGGTCGGGCGGCTGCCGTCAGCGCACAGCGGTCTCAGGGATCCGTACCGGCGCAGCCTGGTGGTGGCGCTCCAGTTTGGCGCCCTCGACGTCCACGTCAGGCAGGACGCGGTCGAGCCACCGCGGAAGCCACCACGCCTTGTCACCCGCCAGGTGCATGACCGCCGGAATGATCAGCATGCGCACGACGAAGGCGTCGACGAGCACGCCGAAGGCCAGGGCGAATCCGACCGGCCGGATCATCGTCATGTGGGAGAACATGAACCCGCCGAAGACCGAGATCATGATGACCGCGGCGGCGGTGACCACAGCCCTGCCCGCACGCACGCCCTCGGTAACCGCCTGCCGGGCGGGAGCACCGTGCGCGTAGGCCTCACGCATCCCTGAGGTGAGGAAGAGCTGGTAGTCCATGGCCAGCCCGAACAGGATGCCCACCAGCAGGGTCGGCAGGAAGTTGAGAATCGGCGCGGGATCGGTGACGCCGAAGACGCTGCCGAGCCAGCCCCACTGATAAACGGCCGTGACGCCGCCGAGCGCCGCGAACAGCGACAGGACGAAGCCGCCCGTGGCGATGAGAGGCACCAGGATCGAGCGGAACACGACGATCAGGATGAGCAGCGACAGGCCGACGACGAGCACGAGGTAGGTCGGCAGGGCGTCGGCGAGCTTCTCGGAGATGTCGATGTTGGCGCTGGCGCTGCCCGCGACGGACAGGGAGACGTCGTCGGAGTCGAGGTCAAGGGTACGACCGCGCAGGTCGTGGACGAGGCCCTCGGTGGACTCCGAGGTCGGTCCGCCGGTCGGGACGACCTGGAAGACGAGGACGGTGCCCTTGTCGTTGGCGCCGATGGGGGCGACCGCGGTCACACCGTCGACGTCCATGAGCTGCTTGCCGAGGCCGGCCTGCGCCGGCGCGAGGCCGTCCCCGGTCACGCCGTGGCCGAGGTCGGCGACGACGATCAGGGGCCCGTTGGCGCCGGCACCGAACCTCTCGGTGATGGCGCTGTAGGCGCGGTACTGCGTGGAGTCGGCGGCCTCGGACGCGCCGGTGGGCAGGCCGAGGCGCATCGAGGCGGCGGGCAGCGCGATGAGGGCCAGCGCGCCGACGCCGATCACGATGCGCAGTACGGCACGGCCGGTGGTCGTCGGCCGCACCTGCTTGGGCGCCGCCGGGGTCGCGGCGTTCCCTGCGGCTTTCGCGGCGGAGTTCCTGTCACGCCGCGGGAGCAGCCGGTGCCCGAGCAGGCCGAGCAGTGCCGGGGTCATGGTCACGGTGAGCAGCACCGCGACGGCGATGGCGACGGCGCCGACGGTTCCCATCAGCGCGAGGAACGGGATGCCCGTGACGTTGAGGGCCAGCAGTGCGATGAGCACGGTGCTGCCCGCGAAGACCACCGCGTTGCCGCTGGTGCCGTTGGCCAGCCCGATGGACTCCTCTACGGCCATGCCCGCCTTCAACTGGCGGCGGTGGCGGTGCAGGATGAACAGCGAGTAGTCGATGCCGACGGCCAGGCCGAGCATGGCGCCCAGGATGGGCGTCACCGACGTCATCTCGATGGTGCCGGACAGGGCCATGGCTCCCGCGACGGCCACGCCCACGCCGAAGAGCGCGTTGAGGATCGGCAGCCCGGCGGCCACGAGGGTGCCGGTCATGATGATGAGCACGATCGCCGCGACGACCAGGCCGACCGCCTCGCCGACGCCGCCCAGCTGGATCTCGCCCTGCGCGATCTCGGCGGAGTAGTCGGCGGTGACGCTCTCGGGGAGAGCCGTGTCGATGGTCTCGGTGACGGCTTCCTTGGTCTCCGGGGTGATCTCCTGCTGCGGCAGGTCGAAGACGACGGTCGCGGTCGCGGTCGAGCCGTCGGAGGAGACCGTACGGATGTCCTCCGCCATGGTCAGCAGGTCGCGTCCGACGAGCAACTGCTTTTCGGACTTCTCCAGGGTGGTGCTCTGCCTGTCGAGCTCGGCCTGCTGCGCGTCGAGCTGGGCGAGGGTCGCCTTGAGTCGCGGGTTGGAGCCGGCCTGCTCGATGGCCGCCTCGGTTTGTGAACGGGCCTGGTCGAGTTGCTTCTGGCCCTTGGCGAGCCGGTCGCGACCGTCCTCGACCTGAGCCAGGCCGTTCGTGATCTTCTTCGCCTGGTCCGCGCGCGCCTCGGCGGAGGTGAACGGGTCGGCGACCTGGTCGACGCCGTCGAGGTCGGCGACCTTGCGCAGCGCGGCGCTGATGCCCTCGCGCTGCGCGTCCGTGAGTTCCGCACCGTTCCTGGAGTGGATGACGACCTGCCCGGTGCCGCCGCTGGCCACGGGCAGTTCGGTCTTGAGCCGGTCGGTCACCTGCGCCGTGGGCGTGCCGGGGATGGTCATCGTCGAGCTCATGGTCCCGCCGAAGGCCAGGAAGGCTCCGACTGCCAGGGCGAGCACGGCGACCCAGGCCGTGATCACCCACCAGGCCCGCCGGGCGGTGAACCGGCCCAGTCGGTAGAGCAGTTCGGCCATCGTGGACTCGCCTTCTGGTTGTGATAGGGGGGCTGAGATGGGGATCGATTAAGCGGATAAGACATATCCGATTCCGGAGTCTAGCGAGAAGCGGATAGCGATCATCCGGTTCATCGGGGGCATGGGCTGTGATGTTGATCCCACCTATCCGCTTAGGGGTACGCTTGAGGCGTGATGCCGCGACCCGTTGCCGCCCATGAGCCGGCGTCGCGTGGGGCCCTGCGCCGGGACGCGGAGCGCAACCGGGACCGCATAGTGCGCGCCGCCCGGGAACTCTTCGCCGAGCGTGGCCTAGCCGTCGGCTTCAACGAGGTCGCCCACCACGCCGGCGTCG
This sequence comes from Streptosporangium amethystogenes subsp. fukuiense, assembly GCF_042665875.1. Taxonomy (NCBI): domain Bacteria; kingdom Bacillati; phylum Actinomycetota; class Actinomycetes; order Streptosporangiales; family Streptosporangiaceae; genus Streptosporangium; species Streptosporangium amethystogenes. Next base: position 1,719,368 of record NZ_JBHTEE010000001.1, read on the forward strand.
GCGTCGGCACCGTGTACAGGCGCTTCGCCGACAAGGAGGAGCTCATGCACGCGGCGCTGGCGGAGCCGCTGGGCGAGCTGGCGGAGGTCGCGCAGCGAGCGGGTCAGGCCGAGCGGGCCTGGGACGGCCTCGAACTTCTCCTGGAGAGCATCACCGGGCTCCTGGTGGACAACCTCGGGCTGCGGGACGTCGCGCTGGGCGGTGGTGGATGGCGGCTTGGCAGGCCCACCGTCGAGCTCGTCGCCGAGGTGATGAAGCACCTGCTCGACCGGGCGCGGGCCGAGGGAGATCTGCGTGACGGTGTCGTCGGCGACGACGTGACGATGATCCTGTGGCTGGTGACCGACCTGGCGCAGCATTCCGTCCAGGTCCACCCGAGTCTGTACCGCCGCTATCTGCAGGTCATGCTCGACGGGCTGCGCGCTTCGCCGGGCAGGACGCCGCTGGTGGAGAGGCCCGCCGAGCAGCAGACGCTGACGATCTGTCGGCGCTGGGCCGGCGCGCCCCTCTGAAGGGCGTTCAACTCACGGCAGCGCTCGGTCGCCCTCGACGGGCCGATGGACGCGAGCCGGGCAGGCCCACCTCCGCCCGGACTTCCGCAAGCCGCTCTCCGGCGACGATCGGCCTCTGCCGACCGGTGCTTTCCAGGCGATCCACGGCCTCGTTGCGGTGTCGCATCGCGAAGTACAACGCGGTGTTCTCCAGGCTGGAGGGCGGGACCGTCGGATCATGCGGCATGGTCAGGGCGTGGCCTTTCCGGTACGGCGATGGAGGTCACCACCAGGCCGTCGGCCACCAGCCAGCGGCCGGTGAAGCCGGTCAGTTCCCTGCCCGCCACCGAGGGGCCGGGGACGAGCAGGCGGGCGGTGAACGTACCGGACGGGTCGAAGACAAGGTGGGCCTCCTCGAAGCCGAGCCAGCGCCTGGCCAGCGGGAACCACGCCTTGTAGACGCTCTCCTTGGCGCTGAACAGCAGCCGGTCCCAGTGCACGCCGCCGTCGAGCCGCGCGATCGCCGCCCGTTCGGCCTCCAGGGAGACCGCGTCCAGGACGCCGTCTGGCAGCGGCTCGTGCGGCTCGGCGTCGATGCCGACGGTCAGCGCGTCACGGGAGACGGCCGCGGCGCGGTACCCGGCGCAGTGGGTGATGGCGCCCACCACCCCGCCGGGCCAGCCGGGGGCACCGCGCTCGCCGGGCAGGATCGGCGTCGGCGGCAGCCCGAGGTGGGCCAGGGCCTGGCGGGCGCAGTGGCGCGCGGTGGCGAACTCGCGCCGCCGCTTGTCCACCGCACGGGCGATGACCGCCTCCTCCTCGGGGAACAGCGTCACCCCCGGCGGATCGTCGAAGGACTCCGCGCTCGCCACCCACGGCGGCAGGATCTTCTCGATCATGCGACGGGCTGCCGGCCGGGCAGGATGCGCCGCAGCTGGCCGGGCTTGGCGGAGCGGGGACGCCATTCGCGTGGATAGCCCAACGAGACCTCCTCGAAGCGGACCCCGTCGTGCCAGGTGGTCCGGGGGATGTGCAGGTGACCGTAGACGACGGTGGCGGCGTCGAAGCGCAGGTGCCAGTCGGCGGTGCGCTCGGTGCCGCACCAGATCGCGAACTCCGGGTGGCGCAGGATCAGGGTGGGCTCGCGCACCAGTGGATAGTGGTTGACCAGCACCGTCGGCACGCCGGGCGGCCTGGCGGAAAGGCGCCGCTCGGTCTCGGCGATCCTGGCCTCGCACCACGCGTCCCTGGTCGGGTACGGGTCGGGGTGGAGCAGCATCTCGTCGGTGCAGACCACGCCCTTGTCGTACGCGCGGGCCAGCGCCTCCTCCTTCGTCGCCAAGCCGGGCATCCGGAAGGTGTAGTCGTACAGCACGAACAGCGGGGCGACGGCGATCGGGCCGTCGGGGCCGTTCCAGATCGGGTACGGGTCCTCGGGCGTGGCCACCCCCAGGTTCCGGCACACCTCGACCAGGTGCCGGTAGCGCTCCTCGCCACGCAGCTGGACGGGGTCGCTGGGATGGGTCCACAGCTCGTGGTTGCCGGGCGCCCAGACCACCTTCTCGAACCGGTCGGCGAGCAGTCCCAGGGCCCACGCGACGTCGGAGACCTTCTCCGAGACGTCCCCGGCGACCAGCAGCCAGTCAGAGTCGGAGGTGGGCCGCAATTCCTCGACGATGCGCCGGTTCTCCTGGTAACCGATGTGCAGGTCGCTGATGGCCAGCAGTGATGTCATGCCTGGCCCGTCCTTCGCGGACCGGCGCATCCCGGCACCGGGCCTGTCGAAAACGGACCGGTGACCGCCGCGCACCGGCCGCGCACCGGCCCTGGGAGCGACTCCCGCGTTTCCCCGTTCACAAACACCGCCGCCTCCGTCCCGCCCGTTCCCCGGGCGCGGTCACGAATCTGTGATCGCCGAGCAAGGGAACCTTCTCACGATCGCCCCCGGACGCGCACTCCGCCCTACCACGACGGACCATGCCGTTTACCGGTAATCTTTTCCTTTTTATTATTGAATGTCATTATTTGATGTCTTTCGTCCTACGAAGGGACGGGTAAGGCGGCACGGGTCTCATCATCAACCGTCAACGGGAGTGAAGACGCTGAACCCGGCGACGGCTCCGAGCTGCCTGAACCGGATCTTTCTGGCCGCCGCCCCGGCGATGTCGCCGTCGCCGGGGTGGGCGAGGACAGGGATTCGCGCGACAGGTCCGTTCCGGAGCCGGAGCGGCGGGCGGTGACATGCGCTGGGGCGGGCTTTCAGCCCCCCGTGCCGGTCGTGTCGTGCGAGGCGCCGACGGGTTTCGACTCAGGTGATCCGCGCTGGCGCAGATAGACCGAGAACACGACCATCGACAGCACGGCGAGCAACTCCGACTGCCAGTTCTGCAGACTGCGGTTCCAGAAGTCGGCTGAGACCACGTAGCCCGCCCAGCTCACCGGATCCTGCAACTGGGCGAGTTGCCGCTCGTTGTAGGCGGCGTTGCCCGCGACGGACTGGCCCAGCCAGGACAGTATGAAGATCACCCCCATCAGCAGGCCGAGGGAGTTGCCGTACAGCGTCTGCCGCAGTCCGGTCGCCTTGGCCCAGCCGGGACTGCCGGGCAGGGCGTGTCGTCCGATCCTCTGCTCGGCGTCGCCTTCCCGGCCCTCCTCGCCGGGCTTCTTCGACTCCGGCGAGCCTCGTTGCACCAGCCAGACCGTGACGAGGATGAACAGCAGGAACTGCAGGTACTCGGACTGCCAGTTCTCGGCGACGTCTACGGCGAAGTCGGAGGAGGTGACGTAGGCCGGCCAGGAGATCGGCGCGCTCCCCTCGCTGAGCCGCCGGGCGTTGGCGTCCGCGTTGCCCGCGACGGACTGCCCGGCCAGCGCCAGCAGGAATGCGATCAGGAAGAACAGACTCAGCGAGTTGTCCCTGACGAAACGTCTCATGCGCCTTCCCCCTAGCGGTGCAGCAGGCCGATGACGAGGAAACAGATCAGGCCGACCGTGATGACGGCGACGGTCGTGACGAACATGGCGCGCACCTCAGGACTCCACTTCGCACCTGTAGGGCCGTTCGCCGCGGGGACGGCAGCCCGCACCGCGTACCAGCCACCCCTGGGGGAAGTGGTGCAGGAAGACCGTGTCCCCGGTGAGCCGGACCTGAGCCTCGTCACCCCAGATCTGGGCGTCGCGCGCCCGGCCGCCGGGCAGGTCGAGGCCGAGGACGGTCGTGGCGCAGGTCTGGCCGCCGGTGCTCAGGCTCTCCGCCGCCTCCGGTGTCAGCAGTGAGCACGCCCGCTGCCCCTGACCGCTCTCCACTGCGAGGTAGAAATGCCGGGCGGCCTGCTCGGCGGGCGCGGTGGCCGTCGCCGCGCAGCCGGTCAGGCATGCCACCAGTGTCGGCACGACCGTCATCGTGCTCCGAACCTTCATCTGCCCCGTCTACCCCGCGTGATCGGGACTATCGCGTTCTCCGCGAAACGCTCCGGGCGCATCCGCTGATCCCGGCGATCAGGGGGTCCCGGTCCGCCGGGAAGCGGCCGAGACCGTAGCGGGTCAGGGCGGAGACGCGGGCCGCCCGGCCGGCCCGTACCGCCTGTTCGGGATCGGCGACGAACGCCTCATGGGCGTCGGCCAGGGCGGAGACGCGGGTGGAGGAGGTGGCGGTGATGGTCCCGCCCGGAGCGCCGCACTGCGAGACGAGACGAGGGTATGGACTCCCTCCACAGCTGGAGATCGTGGTCCTGGCTCAGGGTTGCTTGCCCATGGCCTGGCGGATCACGTCGCGGGCCCGGTCCATCATCGCGATCGGAGTGCCGACGAGCACGTTCTTGACAGCACCTTCCGTACCCGGGTGGGGATGGGTGGGAGCCAGGGCCTCGGCCGCCTTGACACCGACCGCCAGGCCGCGTCGCTCGATCTGGCTGGTGTGGGCGCGCAGCTGTGTGAACTCGTGGCGTTCCTCGTTGTGGGCGTGTGCGGTCACCATGGCCCGGAGCGCGGCCAGGTTCTCCATGAAGTCGGTGGCTTCGACGCCGGCCCGATCCATCTTCATGAGCAGTTGCTTGGCCCGGTTCTCCTCCTGCAGGCGGTCGTCCACGACCGCGTCCCCGCCGTCGAGTCTAAGGCGGGCGTAGGGATGAACGATCTCCTCCTCGGCGGTCTCGTGGACGGCCAGCAGCCGGACCAGGTGGGTGAAGGACTCCGCCAGCTGTTCACCGGAGGCTCGCTCCACCTCGTCGAAAAGCTTCTGGATCCGCGCGTGCTGAGCCAGCAGCAAATCGACGACGTCGTTCTCGCTCATCGTCTCGGGCATCGTGTCGTGCTTGGCCATGCCACTCTCCCTTCAGGTAGGCCGATGCCTACCCTCGGTGATCGGGACCACGCGCGCTTGCCCGGAGCCTTACCAACTTCGCAACCTGCACGGATGAAGCGGAAAGATCCCGGGGGCCCGGCCGCGCATCGGCCGGGCCACCCGGTCGCGGCCTGCGTCCTCCCCGCCGATCTGACGCAGTTCAGCGTGGGTCAGGCGATGCCGACCGCGGGGGGGAAGCGGTCCCAGACCCGGTGCCGTCCCAGTAGCCGGACGATCTCCTCCAGCGCCGCGTCGCCGCTCTCCGCGACGAGCACGCCGGGCGCCGCGGTGTCGATCCCCGCGGCGGTGAGCGCCTGTTCGGCGTCCGCCCAGCCACCGAGCGGCTTGGCGTGGCGGAACGCCTCGGCGAGCATCAGCAGCACCCTCGGGTCGGTGGGCGTTCCGGTGACGCCGTTGCCGGCCTTGGCGTCCCGGGCGCCGTAGGCGTCCTTGCCCGGCGCGGGCGTGCCGGCCAGCAGCAGGGCGTCGAACTCGACGGACCTGGCCGTGGCGAACGTGCGCTGCACGGTGACGGGGTCACCGCCGTCGGCTCCGAGCATGCCGCCCGCCGGGGCGATGACCAGCGGCACCATGCCGCCGTCCAGGATCGCCTGGCGGAGGGTACGGACCGTCTCCAGGTCGCTGCCGTCGTCGGCGACGATGCCGATGATCCGGCCGGTGGTCGGCCAGGTCCGCCCGAGCTGGGAGAGCGCGGGGCTGGGCTCGACGGACGGCAGCGAGTTCACCGGCTTCGGGGCCGGCAGTCCCAGACCCTGGGCCACCTGCTCGCACAGGTACGAGTCGATCTCGGCGAGCGTCCTCAGGGCGCGTTCCTTGATCGCCTGCTCGTAGACCTTGCCGAGTTCGAAGGTGTAGGCGGCGATGACATGCTCGCGCTCCACCGGGGTCAGGCTCAGCCAGAACAGGCGCGGCTGGCTGAAGTGGTCGGCGTAGGACGCCGGAGCCTCGCGGACCTTCTCCGCCGCGGGCACCCGCACGGGCGTCTCCCGGTAGCCGCCCTCGGACTGCCCGGCGAAGAAGGGGCAGCCGCCGTCCAGCGAGTTGGGCTTGTAGGGCGCCACCCCCGAGTGCACCGCGTCTTGGTGGAAGCCGTCACGCAGCATGTCGTTGATCGGGGCGTGGGGACGGTTGATCGGGATCTGCGCGAAGTTGGGGCCGCCCAGACGGGTGATCTGGGTGTCCAGGTAGGAGAACAGACGCCCGGCCAGCAACGGGTCGTCGGTGATGTCGATGCCCGGCACCAGGTGTCCCGGGTGGAAGGCGACCTGCTCGGTCTCGGCGAAGAAGTTGACCGGGTTGGCGTTGAGGGTGAGCAGGCCGATCGGCTGGACCGGCGCCAGTTCCTCAGGCACGATCTTCGTCGGATCCAGCAGGTCGATGCCCTGGAAGGTCTGCTCGGGGGTGTCGGGGAAGGTCTGGATGCCCAGTTCCCACTGCGGGTAGGCGCCGGCCTCGATCGCGTCGGCGAGGTCGCGCCGATGGAAGTCGGGGTCCATCCCGTTGATCAGTTGTGCCTCCTCCCACGTCAGCGAGTGCACACCTGCCTTGGGCTTCCAGTGGAACTTCACCAGCGTCGTCGCGCCCTTGGCGTCCACCAGCCGGAAGGTGTGAACGCCGAAGCCCTCCATCATCCGGAAAGAGCGGGCGATGCCGCGGTCGGACATGTTCCACAGCGTGTGGTGGGTGGCCTCGGTGTGCAGGGAGACGAAGTCCCAGAACGTGTCGTGCGCGCTCTGGGCCTGGGGGATCTCCCGGTCCGGATGCGGCTTGCCGGCGTGGATGACGTCGGGGAACTTGATCGCGTCCTGGATGAAGAAGACCGGGATGTTGTTGCCCACCAGGTCGAAGACACCCTCACCGGTGTAGAACTTCGTCGCGAAACCACGCGTGTCACGTACCGTGTCGGCCGATCCCCGTGACCCCAGCACCGTCGAGAAACGCACGAAGACCGGCGTCTCGACGTCCTTGGCGAGGAACGCCGCCCTGGTCACCGTCGTGGCCGTGCCGTACGCGCGAAAGACGCCGTGCGCGGCGGCCCCGCGGGCGTGTACGACGCGCTCGGGGATGCGCTCGTGGTCGAAATGCATGATCTTCTCGCGCAGGTGGTGGTCCTGCAGCAGCACCGGCCCCCGCGGACCGGCCTTGAGCGAGTGATCGGTGTCGGTCAGCCGCAGTCCCTGGGCCGTCGTCAGGTACTCGCCGCCCTGGGCCCATGCGGTCGGTGGCACGTCGGTGAGCCGGCCCGTGGCGGTGAAGACCTCCGGGCCGGCCTGGTCGGGCTTGGGCGGGAGCGGTGCCCGGGGTTCGGTCGGCTCCTCCAGCGGGGCAGGTTCCCTGCCGGGCCTGCCGGGGATCTCGTTGGACGGCCCGCCGTCGGACACGGCATCGACCACCTTGTCGACGATCTTGTCAACCGTTCCCTTTGCTGGACGAGACTTTTCCATTATTCCCCCCTTGAGACGTGGCAGCAGTGGCTCTCCACCGTCTTCGAGAACTGATTTCGGACATGACGAAGCCGACGCGTCGGTGGCACGGGTTCCGGCCACCGGCGCCCGGCGATAGCAGTACGCCGTACCCCTGGTTTGGCGTTTGAAGCCACGGATCGCCCAGAGCGTCCGTTTCCTGACCATCGCCTCAGCACTTTTTCAGCGAAGCGTCGGTGTCGGCAGGCGCATTTCCTGATCGGTCGACGACGCGCGAACAGCGTCGCGCCCATGCGCAGAGCCGCATGTTTGGGACGGCTGGAATCCCCCGGATTCGTCCGTGGGGAGTGCTTCAAATTCGCCGTGCACACCGGACCAGACCTTCGGAACCGGGCATTCCGCATGAGTACCGCGATACTCATGCGGTTGCCGAAGACAGCGACGATTCTTGGCGTATGACTACCTTCGACAGCATGCCCGCGTGCTGCATCGCGCCCCCCGACCTGCTCGAGGCGGTCGCCGAGCAGGGCACCCCCGAGGAGCGGGAGGCCGCGCTCCGTACCCTGGCCACCTCGGAGAACTCCCGGGCGCAGCGCGCCTCGGTCACCGGCGCGCTGAGCCGGCTCACCCTCACCATCGCCGACGTGGCGCCGGCCCCCGGCATGGTGCGCACCGTCTACGACGCGGAGAACGGCGGTGACTTCGACCTTCCCGGCAGGAAACGGCGAGGGGAGGGCGATCCGCCGTTCGGTGACGCGGCGGTCGACGAGGCGTACGACGGGGCGGGGGCCACCTACGACTTCTACCGGACCGTCTTCGGGCGCGACAGCATCGACGGGCGGGGACTGGAGATCGTCTCCTCGGTCCACTACGGGAACGACTACGACAACGCCGCCTGGATCGGCTTCCAGATGATCTACGGTGACGGCAGCGGGCAGATCTTCAACAAGGGGTCTCTCACCAAGGCCGTCGACATCGTCGCCCACGAGCTGACCCACGGCATCACCCAGTTCACCGCGCACCTGGTCTACAGCAAGCAGTCCGGGGCGCTCAACGAGTCGTTCTCCGACGTCTTCGGGTCCCTCGTCAAGCAGTACGGCCTCGGGCAGAGCGCGGAGCAGGCCGACTGGCTGATCGGCGAGGGCATCCTGGGCAGCGCCCTGCGCGGGACGGCCCTGCGGTCGCTGAAGGCGCCGGGGACCGCCTGGTCGACCCCCACGGGTGGCCGCGACCGCCAGCCCGCGCACATGCGCGACTACCTGGACCTGCCCGACGACGGCAACCCCTCCAACGACCACGGAGGCGTCCACCTCAACTCCGGCATCCCCAACCACGCCTTCTACCTCGCCGCCACCGCCATCGGCGGCAACGCCTGGGAGCGCGCCGGCCGGATCTGGTACGTCGCCCTCACCGAGCGACTCCGGCCGCGCTCCGACTTCCGGCAGGCCGCGGCGGCGACGGTGCAGGTGGCCGGGGAACTGTTCGGCGCGGACGGCGACGAGCAGCGCAAGGTACGCGCCGCCTGGCAACAGGTCGGGGTTCTCCAGGCGGGGCCGGTTTAGGATCGTGCTCATGAAGGTGTCGATCGTCCGGGGTGGCGGCATCGCCGGTCTGGTCACGGTCACCACGGTCGACTCCGCGGCGCTGGCGTCGCAGGAGGTCGCCGAGCTGCGCTCCAGGGTGGAGCGGGCCGGGCTGTCCGATGCGCCGGAACGCTCCGGCGCCTCCGCCGGGCAGCCCGACCGCTTCGACTACGAGCTGACCGTCGAGGACGGCGGCCGGGCGCACACGGTGCGCGTCGGCGAGGGTGACCTCTCCGGCCCGCTCCGCGCGCTCATCTCGTACGTGACCTCGCTGCCCGGCAGGCAGGAGCGGATCGGCCCGCCCGGCTGACCCCGCTCGCAGAATGCGCGGGTTGTCGATGTTCCTCCCCGCGCTCGTGAGGGTCTTCGTCGCGGATCCCGCGCCGAATTTCGGTACCGGTGACGCCTCGTCCCCTTTTGGGGAGGATTTCGCAGTGCGAAATTCCGTGCCCTCGTTGGTTTTGGAGCGGGAATCCTCATGTGCGGATTCGGTGATGGCATAATTCGCCAATGTGTGCAGGTCACAGGGCCAGCAGGATTTCTAGTTTTTGCTGGATAGATTACATCCTGGTGGCAAACAGCTATATGCCCGGATTGCCGGTGCGGGGGAAATCAGGGTTGCGAGGGGGCTTTTGACCATGTTGGAGGTAAGCGTGAAACGGGTCATCGTCGCCGTGGCCGTCACCGCCCTCGCGGCAGCCGCGCCGATGCCCTCGGCGCGGGCCCGGCAGGTGACCGCCGAACCGGGCGCGGAGGTCGAGTACGTCGTCCTGTACACCGAGGGCGCGCGTCCCGCCGACGCCCAGCAGGCCATCAGGGCGGCGGGCGGGAGCATCCTCAAGGAGAACGCCGCGGTCGGCGTCGCCACCGTCACGACGAGGAACGCCCGCTTCGCCGAGGCGGTGCGCGACGCCGACTCGATCGACGACATCGCCCACAACCGGTCCATCGGCAGCGTGCCCACGGCCGCCGGGGGAGTCGCGGGCCGCGCGACGGTCCAGGCCAGGGCGGTGGAGAAGGCCGGTGACGGCGCCCCCGCCGCCTCCACCTTCGGCGGGGCCGCCCCCAGCGGGGAGCCGCTGTCGGAGCTCCAGTGGGACATGAAGCAGATCCACGCGACGGTGCGGGGCTCCTACCGTCATCAACAGGGTGACCCGGGCGTGCTGGTCGGTGTCATCGACACCGGCGTGGACGGGTCCCACCCCGACATCGCGCCGAACTTCAACCGCGAGCTGAGCCGCAACTTCACCGTCGACATCCCCGTCGACGCCGACGGCAACAAGGCCGACGGCCCCTGCCAGGCCGAACCGGACCATTCCTGTAACGACCCGGCGGACGTCGACGAGAACGACCACGGCACGCACGTGGCGTCGTCGATCGCCTCGCCCGTCAACGGGCTCGGCATGTCGGGCGTGGCGCCCAAGGTCTCGATCGTGAACCTGCGGGCCGGGCAGGACTCCGGCTACTTCTTCCTGCAGCCCAGCGTCGACGCGCTGACCTACGCCGCCGACATCGGCGTCGACGTGGTCAACATGAGCTACTACATCGACCCGTGGCTGTTCAACTGCGTCGACAACCCGGCGGACTCCCCGGCCGAGAGGCTGGAGCAGGCCACGATCATCAAGGCCGCCCAACGGGCGCTCACCTACGCCTACAACAGGGGTGTGACCCTGGTGTCCGCGGCGGGCAACGGCGCCACCGACTACGCCAGGGAGCTCGCCGACGGCTCCAGCCCCGACTTCGCCGGCGTCCCCGGCGAGCTGCCCCGCCCGCGCACGATCCCCCCGAGCTGCGTCTCCATGCCCAGCGAGGGCAGGCACGTGATCTCGGTATCCTCGACCGGCGTCAGCAGGCGCAAGTCGTACTACTCCGACTACGGCGACGGTCACGTCGACGTGGCGGCCCCGGGCGGCGACGTCTACGACACCGGGGACGGCACCCGCGACGTCACCAGGGCGACGCTGGCGGCCTACCCCAAGGCGCTGGCCGAGGAACGCGGTCAGCTCAACCCCGACGGCACGCCCAACGTGACCAGCGTGGTCCGCAGCTGCCGGGGCCAGGTCTGCGCCTACTACCAGTACCTTCAGGGCACCTCGATGGCCTCGCCGCGCGCCGCAGGAGTGGCCGCGCTGATCGTCGCCAGGTTCGGCCGGCCCGACCGGGTGCACGGCGGCAAGACACTCCACCCCGCCGTGGTGGAGATGGTCCTCAAGGGCACCGCGACCAGGACGGCCTGCCCGGTCCCGGCCACCCACACCTACACCAGGCACCTGCCGGGCGGCGGCACGGCGACCACGACGCACACGTGCGAGGGCGGCGGTCCGGGTAACGGCTTCTACGGCTACGGGATCGTCGACGCTCTGCGGGCGGTGCGCTGACCCGGGCCGGCTGTCCGGCCGCCGCCACGGCGGCGGCCGGAGCGCTCTCGGCGTACGGAAGGGGAGGCCGTCACAACTCGTCCCAGGCGGAGAGCAGCGGATCCGCGGCGGCGGCCGGGGCCGTGATCGACCAGCGGCCCGGCGGCAGGTCCAGTGAGCACGAGCCGTCGGCCAGCCGCCTGGTGGGGAGCCGCTCGGCCAGCCCCATCAGGAAGGTGCCGTTGACGGTCATGCCGTCCCAGGTGCCGTGGACGGGGAGCACCGCGCGGGCGGTCACGCCGGGCGGGACCCGGAAGACGAACTGCAGGCCGTCAGGGCCGGCGCGCCATCCCGACTCGACGGTGCCCGCGGGGCTGTCGTACCTGGCGTGCGCCTGCCGCAGCAGCGGGACGGGTCCCGGGCGCAGCAGCGGCTCGGTGAACCCGCCGTTCACCCCGCGCGGGTCGTCGCCGACACCGGCGACGTGGCGGAAGAGCCAGTCGCCGACGCAGCCGTAGGCGTAGTGGTTGAAGGAGTTCATCGTCGGGGTGTGCATGCCCCGCCGGTGGTGCCAGGCGTCCCACCGCTCCCACATGCTGGTCGCGCCCGCCCGCAGCTGGTAGCGCCAGGAAGGGTGCCCCTCCTGGTTGAAGACCCGGCAGGCGACGTCGTGGTGGCCGGTCTCCGAGAGCGTCGGCAGCAGCAGCGGCGTGCCGACGAAACCGGTCATGAGCCGGTGGCCGTCCGCCCTGACCAGCTCCGCGAGCGCCGCCGCGGTCCGGGCACGGTTCTCGGGCGGGACGAGGTCCCAGGCCAGGGCGAGGGCGTACCCCGTCTGGGTCTCGGTGCGCAGCCGGTGCTCGGTGAGGAAGGCCCGCTGGAAGGCGCCCGAGACCATGGTCGAGGCCTCGCCGTACTCCCTGGCGTGCGGCTCGCCGAGCACGCCGGCGACGTCGGCGATCAGGCGCAGGCTCCGCGCGAGGGCGGCGGTGGCGATCAGGCTCTTGGACGTCTCCACGGTTCCAGGGGCCAGCCAGTCGCCCAGCGCCCGGCCGGGGCGGACCCCGTCGTCGCACTGTGCCAGGCAGTAGTCGGCCCAGCGCCGCATCGGCCCGTACGCCCGGCGCAGGGTACGGTCGTCGCCGTAGCGCCGCCACAGCAGCCAGGGCACCTCCACGATCGCGTCGGACCAGACCGGCGAGTCGAACCCGTACTCGGGCAGTACCGGAGCCACGTGCGGGACGGCCCCGTCCCGCCGCTGGCCGTCGATCAGCGTCGTCACCCAGCCGGAGAGGAACGCCTGGGTGTGCCGGAGGAAGCTCAGCGTCGAGGCGAACACCGAGATGTCGGCGGTCCAGCCGGCCCGCTCGTCACGCTGCGGGCAGTCCATGGGCACGCTGAGCAGGTTGCCCTCGGCGGAGGCGACGATGTTGGAGACCAGTTGCCTGACGGCGGGATCGGAGACGGTCAGGGTGCCGGTGACGGGCAGCGCCGAGGACAGGAGCACCGCCTCGGCGTCGCCGGCGGACATGCCGCCGGGCCATCCGGTGATCTCGACGTAGCGGAACCCGTGGAAGGTGAACGCGGGCTCCGCGACGTGCCGCCCGGCGGGGAGGAGGAACTCGTCGCGCTGCTCGGCCGTGCGCAGGTTGGCGTCGTAGAGGCGGCCGGTCGCGCTGAGCTCCTCGCCGTGACGGACCACCAGATGGACCGGGTACGGCGTGTCGATCCGCAGCCGGAGCCGTCCCACGACGTTGCGGCCGAAGTCGAGCACCTGAACGCCGGGGACGGGTTCGGTGACCGACACCGCGGCCAGGGTGCCGATCTCCCGCACAGGGGGAGCGGGATCGGCCTCCACCAGCAGGCCGGGTGGCGGCTCCAGCAGTGCCACGGCCCGTTCCCGGCCGGGCGGGGGTTCGCAGCGGACGGTCTCGCCCATCACCAGGTCGGCGCGGGGTATGCCCAGGTCTTCGGCCGTCCAGCCGGGGCCGGTGGCCGCGAGCGGATGGACGCCCTCCGAATCGCGCAGGAGCAGCCGCGCGCTGGCGGCGGGACGGTCGCCGTATCGGCGCGGCCCGCCCGCCGCGACGTGGCCGGCGTACCAGCCGGGGGCGAGCCAGACCTCCAGCAGGTTCTCCCCGGTACGCAGCAGCGCGGTGACGTCGGCCAGCCGGTAGCGGACCCGGCGGCCGTAGTCGGTCCAGCCGGGGGCGAGTTCCTCGTCACCGAGCCGCTCGCCGTTCAGCACCGCCCGGTAGACGCCCAGCGCGGTGGTCGCCAGCCAGACCCGCCCCGGCCGAGGCTCCCAGCCGAACGTCCCGCCGAGGCGGACGGCGCCCTCGCCGCTCTCGTTCCCGCCGTCCTCGACCCAGGGGGCGTTCCAGGCACCGCCCGCGCGCAGCCCGGTCACGAAGGTGCCGCCGAGGTGCCCGGCGACCGACCAGGTGTACGGGGTGAGCGGCTCCAGCGCCTCTTGGGGCACATCGGCCCAGCCGGTACCCGGCGGGAGGTCCCGTGCCCACACCTCGCGCCCGCCGGTGGACACCGTCAGCCGCTCGGAACGGAGCAGCCTGGCCGCCCAGGACAGGCGCGGGGAGGGGTCGTCGACGCCGACCGGGTCGACGAGCCCGCAGGTGTGGCAGGCGACCGCCTCGGCGGGCGGGGAGGAACCGACCGGCACCTGGCCGCCCGAGACGGCCCGTGCCATGCCGGGGGTTCCCGGGACGCGGATCATGCGCCGAGACCCGTCGTGAAGGCGTTGTGCAGTCCGTCGATGTCGACCCCGTGCAGGCTGGGCGCCATCACGTTGATCAGCAGTACGAAGCAGGCGTCGTGGTCGGGATACATCCACCACTGGCACCCGGAGGCGCCGCCGTGCCCGTAGAGCCGCCGCTCCAGCAGGCCGGGCGCGGAGTGGCGCAGGTTCCAGGTCAGCCCCCAGTCCTGGCCGGCGTTGACCGGGTCGGGCTGCAGCTTGACCAGGCCCGTGGTCTGGGGTTCCGTCATGGCGGCCAGGGTGATCGGGTGGACCGGCGCCCGGTCGCCGCGGAGCAGGGCGCCGCCCAGCGCGAGCAGGTCCTCGGCACGGGAGAACAGGCCCCCGGCCGGATGCCGGAGCCGGACGAACCTGTCGTAGTCGACGCCGAGCAGTTCGACGGCCCTGACCTCGGCAGGGTCGCAGGCCGGGTCGAAGGTGATCTGCCCGCCGCCGGGCACCAGCGCGTTCAGGTCGGTGTCGATCACGTCGGCCAGATCCCTGCCGGTGACATCCCTGATCATCTCGGCGATGCCGGCGAAGCCGATGTTGCAGTACTGGCTGAGCGTGCCCGCCTCGAACAGCGCGGGGGCGGCGATCAGATGTTCCACCAGGTCGTCCGGGGTGAGCGTCTGCTCGGCGATGCCGCTGGTGTGGGTCAGCAGGTGCCAGAGCGTGACCTCGTCGGAGCGCAGCCCGCCGAAGCCGGGCACCGCGTCACGGAGCGGGCGGCGCAGCGAGAGCAGTCCCCGCTCCACCTGGCGCATGGCCAGCAGGCCGACCAGCGGCTTGGTCACCGAGAACAGCGCGAAGTGGTCGTCGGCGCGGGTCGCGCGTCCGTCGTGCTCTCCGAAGGACTCCAGCAGCACCGTGCCCTGCGAGGTGGCCGCCCCGAGCACCGCGCACGGGAGTCTCCCCTCGCGGACCATGCGCCTCACCCACTCGACGGCGAGCGCGAACGGTTGGTCGGTCATCCTTTGAGTGCTCCTTCTGTGAGTCCGGCGAGGACGTGCTTCTGCGCGAACACGTACACCGCCACCAGCGGCAGCGTGGTCAGCAGGACGTGGGCGAAGACGAGGTTCCACTGCAGGGTCTGCAGCGTGCCGGAGGCGAACTGGAAGAGGGTGAGGGGCAGGGTCGCGTTGCCCTGCCCCTTGAGGAGGAACAGCCCGAAGAAGAAGTCGTTCCAGACGTTGATGACCAGGATGACGCTCCCGACGAAGAGCACCGGGCGCAGCAGCGGCAGCAGGATGCGCGCGAAGATCTGCGGCCGGGACGCCCCGTCGATGGCGGCGGCGTCCTCCAGGTCGGGCGGGAAGGCCCGGACGAACCCGGTGGCCAGGAAGACCACGATGCCCAGCCGGGTGCCGATCAGGACCAGCGCGTAGCCGAACGGGGTGCCGTCCAGGCCGAGCCCGCGCAGCACGTGGACGGTCGGGATGATCGACGGCGGGATGAGGATCGACAGGCTGAGCACGAAGTAGGTCGCGCGCAGCCACCGCGAGTCGCCTCGGCCGTAGGCCCACGCCGCCGCCGCGCCGAGCAGCAGCACGGCCAGCACGACGGGTACCGCGATCATGAGGCTGTTGGCGAGTCCGCCCAGGTAGTCGCCGGTGTCGACGACGGTCGTGTAGTTCTCGACGATCGCCCACCGCCGGGGCAGGCCGAGGCCGAGCTCGGCCGCCTCGCCGGCGGGCTTGAAGGAGTTCACCACGACCAGCCAGAACGGCACGACCACCCAGGGGATCGCGAACAGCGACAGCAGCGTGTACTTGACGACTCTCATCCCGTGACCTCCCGGCGGCGCAGCCACCAGACGAGGGGTACCGCCGTCGCGATCACGAGCAGCGTCACCGTGAGGCTGAGCGCGCTGGCGGAGCCGAAGAACCCCTGGCCCCACTGCTGGCGCATGACGACGTTCAGTGCCCTGGTGTGGTCGCCGGGGCCGCCACCGGTGGTGGCGGCGATCACGTCGTAGGCGCTGAGCGCGCCGACCAGGGTGACCGCGACGTTGAAGGTGATCGCGGGGGCCAGCAGCGGGAACCGCACCCGGGCGAAGCGGGTCCAGGGGCCCGCGCCGTCGACCCTGGCCGACTCGATGAGCTCCCTGGGCACCGAGTTCAGGCCCGCGATGTAGACGAGGGTGATCAGCCCGCTCCACTTCCAGGCGTCCACGAACGCGACCGTGAGCAGCGCGGTCGCGGGCTCGCCCAGCCAGGCCCAGTCGACGCCGAGAAAGGAGTTGACCGGGCCCGCCGGATCGAGGATGCCCCGCCAGATGTAACCGGCGGCCAGCGGCGAGACGAGGGTCGGCAGGAAGAACACCGACCTGAACACGGTGTTGACCCGGTCCGTCCGCTGCAGGGCGAGTGCGAGGCTCAGGCTGACGGTGTTCTGGATGGCCATGCACAGGATCGCGTAGAGCACGGTCACCGTGACGGCGTTCGTCAGGAGGTCCTGCTCGACGAGTGTGCGGAAGTTGTCCAGGCCGTTCCAGGTGATCTCCGAGCGGAATCCCGTCCAGGCGGAGAAGGCGAAGCGGGCGTTGAGCACGAACGGCAGCACGAAGAACAACGCCACCAGCAGCACGGCGGGCAGCGCCCAGGGCAGCCAGCCCCGCCGGCCGGGGTCCCCGGTCTCGCCGCCGCCCCCGCTCGCGGGGTGCGGTGCGGCCGGTGCGGCCCCGGTGGCCTCGCTGCCCGGGGGGTGCTCGCGCGGGGGTAGCGAGGTCACCATCCGGGCAGCCCGGCGGCCTTGGCCGCCTGCTCGACCTGGCCCTGCAGCTGGGTGGCGGCCTTCTGCGGATCCTTCTGCCCGGCGATCAGCTCCGACATCA
This sequence comes from Streptosporangium amethystogenes subsp. fukuiense, assembly GCF_042665875.1. Classification (NCBI taxonomy): domain Bacteria; kingdom Bacillati; phylum Actinomycetota; class Actinomycetes; order Streptosporangiales; family Streptosporangiaceae; genus Streptosporangium; species Streptosporangium amethystogenes. The sequence continues at coordinate 1,736,176 of NZ_JBHTEE010000001.1, forward strand.
GTGGCGCCAGCCCCGCCATGCCGGGGATGTCGGAGTTGAAGGCGATGACGGCGCCGTTGTCGTATGCCTTCTTGACGTCCTGGAGCACGGGGGAGACGTCCTGCGGACCGTCCACGCCCTGGAGCACGGGGAAGGTCTTCGCGGACTTCACGTAGTCGGCGTAGGCGGGGCCGGTCATGAACCGGACGAAGTCCAGCGCGGCCTTCTCCCGCCCGGCGTCGCCCGTCTTGGGTAGGTAGAAGGTGCCGATCGGCCCCGGCGCGTACGTCACCACGGCCTTGGTGCTCGACAGGCCGGTGAACCCGACGGTGTCGTCCACCTTCCGCTGGTCGCCGCCCGCGGCGGCGAGCATGGCCGGCAGCATGTCGGAGTGCTGGGCGACCATGGCGGCCTTGCCGGTCACCAGGGCCTTCATCGAGTTCTCGAACGTGGCGGTGGTGATGTCCCTGTTGAAGCAGCCGTCGTCCTGCAGCTTCCTGTAGGCGCTCAGCCCCGCCACGAACGGTGAGCCGGGGTCGGCCAGCGTGGCGGTGTGGCCCGCGATGGCCTTGCCGTAGGCGTTGGCCTCGTTGCTGGCGCTGACGTACAGCAGCGGCAGGATCTGCACCGGCCAGATGGACCCGCCCGACTCGAACACGGGCGTCACGCCCTTGGCCGAGAGCGCGCGGCAGGCCGCCGAGAGCTCGTCGAACGTTCCCGGGGGCTTGACGCCCGCGTCGGCGAGGACCTTCTTGTTGTAGTAGAGGCCGAAGACCTGGGGGAAGCCGGTGATGGCCGCGTAGACCTTCCCTCCCGTGGCGCCCGCGCTGCTGTAGAGGTCGCCGGACCTGGCGACGTACGCCTCGCCGGACAGGTCCCTGAGGTTCTCCGACGGGTTCAGGGCGAGCAGGTTGCTCACCGTGGCGTGGTATTCGAGGATGTCCGGCCGCTCGCCGGTGGCCCACTTGGTCTGGGTGCTGTCCTCGAACCCGTCGGAGGGGATCGGGACCAGCTCGATCGTGTGGCCCGACTCCCGCTCGAACCGCTTGTACATCTCCACCAGCGGGGCGGGGTCGGCGGTGTTGTGCCAGAGCGTCAGCGTGACCTTCCCGCCGTCGGTTCCGCCTGGTTCGGCGGCGCCGCCACAGCCCGCCGCGGTGAGGGTGAGGGCGGCACAGGCCGCGGCTCCCAGCAGTCGTTTCGATACCCTCATGCTCGTTATTCCTGTTCGTCACGGGGTTGGTGATAGCCGGCCTCCGGGCGGACGCCTGCACGCCTCCGGGCCACAAGACATGCGGGTTTCCGTCATGTTTCGTAGAACGTTCTCCATTGTTAGACCAGAGGCGTTTGCGGCGTCAAGGGCCACGTTCCAGGTGACCAACTCGTTAATAAGTGGTAAAACTCGGGTCTGGCGGGGATGGCCTCGACCGGGTACCGTCACCTCTGCGTTGCCAGAATGTATTTCGTTCTACACTCGAGCGCCGCGCCCATCCGGCGATTTGCCCCGCTTTTCCCCGAGGCTCGCCGCGGCGCCGTTCCCGCCTTTCGCCTACCGAAGGACTCGTGTGACCACAGGATCAGCACCGCGCCGGGTGACCATCGCCGATGTGGCAGGCCGGGCCGGCGTTTCCACGGCCGCCGTGTCCAAGGTGCTGCGCGGGGCCTACGGGGTCAGTCCCGGCATGCGGGCCAAGGTCCGTGAGGCCATGGACGAGCTCGGCTACCGGCCGCACGCCGCGGCCAGGGCCATGCGGGGCCGTACCTACACCCTCGGTGTGATGCTGTCCGACACCAGGAACCCGTTCTTCCCCGACATCATCGAGGGCGTCACCGGCCAGCTGGTCGGCACCGAGTACCAGGTGCTGCTCGGTCCGGGCGGGGACGAGCCCAGGAGCCAGGCGAGGATGACCGACGCGATGATCGACCGGAGCATGGATGGAATCATCCTGATATCTCCGGTCATGTCGAGTACGGAACTCGCCGCCATCGCCACCACGACGCCGATCGTGGTGATCGGCCGTCACGGAAGTGCCGCCGAGTACGACTCCGTGGTCGACGACGACGTCGTCGGTGCCCGCCTGGTGGTCGACCACCTGGCCGATCTCGGCCACCGGCGGATCGCCCACATCACCCATCTCGACCGGGGCCGCGCCTCCGGTGCCGACTCCCCGCAGGCCGTCCGCGCCGAGGGCTACCGCCAGGCCATGCGCGCCAGGGGCCTGGCGGAGGGGGTCGACGTGGTGGCCACCTCCTTCACCGAGGAGGGCGGCTACGAGGGGGCGCGGCAGCTGCTCGCCCGGCCGGCCAGGCCCACCGCGATCTTCGCCGGCGCGGACGTCGCGGCCCTCGGGGTGCTGCGCGCGGCCTACGAGGCCGGGTTGTCGGTCCCCGGTGACCTGTCGGTCGCCGGATACGACAACATCGGCATCGCCTCCCTCAATCCCATCTCCCTGACCAGCGTCGACCAGGACGGACACGTCATCGGGGCCACTGCGGCGCGCCTGCTCGTCGAGCGCATCGAGGGCCGCGGGCGGTCCGTCCTGTCCTCCGTCTCACCCACCCTCGTCGTCCGCGGCACCACCGGCCCACCGGCCGGACGGGAGTGACCGGACGGCGTCGACCCGCCGTTGACCGAGATCTCCCGAAGCACCCCGCCCCGGCACGAGCATCCCGTTGAGCGGTCCCCGCGAGGGACCGCCATGTCACCGTGTTCCGACGCGAAGGACCCCCCGTGAAACGTCTCATCCTCATCGGACCGATGCTTCTCGCCCTCACCTTCCCCGTCTCCCTGCCGGGAGCCGCGCTCGCCGCCCAGGCGACGACCTGCCCGGTGAGAGTGGACCCGGCGAGCTTCGCCGGAGAGGCCCGCCTGCTCGAACTCGCCGAGCGGCAGGAGGACTTCGGTCCCCGGCCGACCGGTTCGGCCGCCCACGACGACTACATCGACTGGCTGGAGGACGAGATCGGCGCGGTCCCCGGCGTCCAGCTCTCCTCGCTGCCCTACGAGATCGACCGCTGGGACGACCTCGCCACCGGGCTGACCGTCGACGGCCAGGATGTGGCGGTCGCCGCGCCGGTGCCCTTCTCCTCCTCCACCGGGCCGGGCGGGGTGACCGCCCCGCTCACCTACCTGCCCGCGGGCACCGCCATCACCGCGTCGAACGCCGCGGGGAAGATCGTCGTCAGGGATCTGCCCTGGTCGACGGTGCCCAACCTGCTCTTCTATCCGCCCCTGCTGGGCTACCACATGTACGACCCCGGCCTCACGATCAACCTGCTCGGCTCCGACTCCATGGAGGCTCCCGCCGGGGCCGACGCCGACCTCAAAGCCGCCGCCGCGGCGGGCGCGGCGGGGGTGCTGGAGGTGAGCCGCCTGCCGCACGCCCAGATCGAGGGGATGTACGCGCCCTACGAGGGGCTGCCCTACCAGGTTCCCGGCGCCTATCTCGGCGTCGACCAGGGTGAGCGGATCAAGCAGGCGCTCGCCGCCGGGCAGCCGGTCGAGGCCGTGCTGACCGTCGACGCGGCGTGGACGCCGAAGACGACCCGCACCGTCCTCGCCACCCTGCCCGGGGTGAGCGAACAGAAGATCGTCGTGGAGAGCCACACGGACGGCATGAGCCCGGTGTGGGACAACGGCCCGCTCACGATGGTGGAGATGGCCCGCTACCTGGCGTCGCTGCCGGTGAGCTGCCGTCCGCGTACGGTCCAGTTCGCCTTCGTCACCGGCCACCTCTACCAGCACCTCACCGGACCCGGCGTCCGTGAGGGAGGCGCGGGGCAACTGGCGGCCATGCTGGACGCCGAGTACGACCAGGGCAAGGTCTCCTCGGTCGTCGTCCTGGAACACCTGGGCGCCCGGCGCTACGACGCGGTCACCCGCGCCGGAGGACTGCCCGGGCTGGAGCTCGTGGCCGATCCCTCGCTCACCGAGCTGCTCTGGGTCCCGGTCAGTGAGAGCACGCCCCTGCGCGAGCTGGTCAAGGGCCATGTCCAGTACTGGGACGTGCGGCGCACGGCCGTGCTGAAGGGGCTGTCGGCGGCCGACCTGGGCACCGTGCCGCACCACTGCGGCTTCGGGGGCGAGGGCACGCCGTACAACCAGCACCTGCTGCCGACCATCGCGCCGATCGCGGCCCCCAAGACGCTCTTCTCACCGCGTTTCGGGGCCGAGGCGATCGATGTGGCGGCGATGCGCCGGGCGTCGCTGGCCTTCACCGACGTCGTGCTCGACCTCGGCACCATGTCACAGGCGGACGTCGCGGGCGACGTCACGTTCATGCGCGCCCAGCGTGCCTCGGGCACGCCGGGGTGCTCGTGAGCATCGACCGCGAGTCCCTGGTAGGGCGGCACGCCGTGGTGCTGACCGAACCGGACGCGGAGTCCCCGCTGACCGTCGGCAACGGCGAGTTCGCCTTCACCGCCGATGTCACCGGGTTGCAGACCTTCCCCGCCTTCCACGCCGCGAGCATGCCGCTGGGCACCCAGTCGCAGTGGGGCTGGCACACGATGCCCAACCCCCGGGGCTTCGTCCTGGAGGACACGATGACCGGCTACGGCCGGGCCCGCTATCCCGACCGGCACCGGATGACCTTCGGCGGTCCGGTGGCGCCGGAGTTCGAGGCCGGTACGTGGCTGCACGGCAATCCCCAGCGGCTCGACCTGGGCAGGATCGGGCTCGACCTCGGCGAGAACGTGGAGATCACCGACCTCGTCGGCGTCCACCAGCGGCTCGACCTGTGGAGCGGGCTGCTGCACAGCGCGTTCACACTCGACGGCGTGCCGTACGAGGTGGAGACGGTCTGCCACCCCGGGCGCGACCTGCTGGCGGTGCGCGTCACCGGCGGGGCGGCGGTGACGATCGCCTTCCCGTACGCCTGCGCGGCCTGGAACGTGGCCGCCGACTGGGACGGCCCGGAGCGGCACGTCACCGGCCACGTCGTCGGCGCCTCGCGCTGCGACTTCACCCGGGTACTGGACGGCGACCGCCACCACGTCGCCCTCGCCTGGCAGGGGCCGGCCCGGCTCACGCCCATCGCCGAGCACCGCTACCGGCTGGAGGGCGCCACCGAGTTCGTCGTGGCCTTCGGGCTCGACCCCGCGGGGCCCGGCCTTCCCGGATTCGCGGAGGTCCGCGCGGCCGCCGCCCGGCACTGGGCCCGCTTCTGGACCGATGGCGGCGCGGTGAGCTTCGAGGGCAGCTCGGATCCACGCGCGCCCGAGCTGGAACGGCGCGTGATCCTCTCGCAGTACCTGACCGCGGTCAACTGCGCGGGCTCGCTGCCGCCGCAGGAGACCGGCCTGGTCTGCAACTCCTGGAGCGGCAAGTTCCACCTGGAGATGCACTGGTGGCACGCGGCGCACTTCCCGCTGTGGGGAAGGCCGGAACTGCTGGAGCGCAGCCTGCCGTGGTACCGGAGCATCCTTCCCGCGGCACGGGCCACGGCCGCTGGGCAGGGGTATCGCGGGGCCCGCTGGCCCAAGCAGGTCGGCCCCGAGGGCAGGGAGAGCCCCAGCACGATCGGGCCGTTCCTGATCTGGCAGCAGCCGCACCCGATCTACTTCGCCGAACTGCTCTACCGGGTCCGGCCGGAGGCGCTGCACGACTACCGGGACCTGGTCTTCGAGACCGCGGAGTTCATGGCGTCCTTTCCCGTCGAGCAGGACGGCCGCCATGTGCTGGGGCCGCCGCTGATCCCGGCACAGGAGTCGTACGCGGAGATCAGGACGACGGTCAGGAATCCCACGTTCGAGCTGGCCTACTGGTGGTGGGGGCTGGAGACCGCGCAGCGGTGGCGTGAGCGCCTCGGTCTCGCCCGGGACCCGGAGTGGGAGAGGGTACGGGACGGGCTGGCCGCGCCGTGCGTCAGGGACGGCGTCTACGCGGCCGTCGCGGTGGAGCCGTACACGCTCAGGACGGACCATCCCTCGATGACCGGGGCCCTGGGCCTCGTTCCGGCGACGCCGCTGATCAATCCGGAGACCATGCGGGCCACCCTCGACGACGTGCTGGAGACCTGGGATCTGCCGAGTACCTGGGGCTGGGACTACCCGATGCTCGCCATGTGCGCGGCCAGGCTGGGCGAGCCGGGCAAGGCGGTCGACGCGTTGTTGATGGACACGCCCAAGAACGCGCATCTGGTCTCGGGCCACAACCGGCAGTGGCCCGGGATCCTGCCGCTCTACCTGCCGGGCAACGGTGGCCTGCTGGCGGCCGTCGCGCTGATGGCGGCGGGCTGGGACGGCGGCCCCGGCAGGTGCGCGCCCGGCTTCCCCGAGGGCTGGAACGTCCAGGTGGAGGGGGTGCGGGCGATGCCCTGACCCGGACGCGGCCCCCGCGCCCTCGCGGCGCGGGGGCCGGAGGTCAGCCGAGTGCCCGGTCGGCCGTCGCGTGGTCGGCGAGCAGTGTGACCGTGTAGTGCAGCACGTCCTCCTCCAGTGCGGACAGGCGCTGCGCGTTCCCCGCGCGCACCTCGGCGGCGATGAACTCGGTGACGCCGAAGACGATCAGGGAGGGCACCCTCTCCCTGACCGGCCCCAGGGAGGGGGTCTCCGCCCTGGCCCGCGCGGCGAGGGCGCGCAGCATCTCCAGGAAGGGCAGGTAGGCGCGGTCGCGCTGTTCCATCGCCCGCCGGCCCGCCGCGGGGAGTTCGACGAAGTAGGCGCGGGCGTACTCGGGACGGTCCTGCCACCACCGCAGGTAGGCGTGCAGGCCCCGGCGGACGGCGGCGACCCAGTCGTGGCCGGTGCCCTCGGCCGCGGACAGGATCGTCTCGACCACGCCGGGCAGGTCCCGTTCGCACAGGGCGAGGAAGCAGTCCTCCTTGTCGTGGAAGTTGGCGTAGAAGGCGTTGCGCGAGACCCGCGCGGCGGCGATCACATCGGGCACGGTCGTGGCGGCGTACCCCCGGGCCGCGACCAGCAGCAGCATCGCCTGGATCAGGCGGTCGCGCTGCGAGGTGCGGACCACTTCTGGGGGCAGCCCGTGACGGCCGCGGGGGAGGGGCTCACCCTCCGGAATTTTCTTCCGATCCTGTCTTGACATCAATCACAGATCGTACTTCCCTCTGTTAGGAGACGTTCACGTCTCCAAAGAATCGGTGAGGTGACCATGGAAGACAAGGGCATGTCCCGGCGGCGGATGCTGCGCGTGGCGGCGGTCGGGCTGCTGTCGGCGGGCCTCGTGTCGCGGACCACCCAGGCGGTGGCGGCCGGCACGATCGAGTCGCACTACGCGGTCCGGGGCCCCTGGGCGGTCACCGCCTCCGACGCGGGCGACGCCTCGGGAACCTACCGGCTGCACCATCCGGCAGACCTCGGCGCCGGTGGCTTCCGGCACCCGATCGTCACCTGGGGGAACGGCTCCCACGCCACCCCCGCCCTCTACCCCGGCGTGCTCGACCAGCTCGCCTCCTGGGGCTTCGCCGTGATCGCCTCCACCGACACGACCACCGGGACGGGCACCGAGATGCTCGCCGCCGCGCAGTACCTGGTGGCGAGGAACGCCGACCCCGCGAGCCCGTTCCATCAGAGGCTCGACGCGACCAGGGTCGGCGCCGCCGGGCACTCCCAGGGCGCGGGTGGCACGGTCAACGCGGCCAACCTCTCCGCGGGGCTCGTCACCACGGCCGTGCCGATCGCGTTGCCCGCGCAGCTCTGGGTGGGGGCCGGCGACCGGTTTCAGGTCTCCCAGCTGGCCTGCCCCGTCCTGTTCCTGAGCGGGAGCAACGACTGGCTGATCTCACCGGCCTCGGCGCTGCGGGGCTACTACGACCAGGTGCCCGGGGCGGCGGCCATGGCGCTGCTGAAGGGCGCGGGTCACAACGACATCCAGGGCACCGGCGGCGGCTTCCTCGGCTACCTGACGGCCTGGCTGATGTACCGCCTCCAGGACGACGCCTACGCCCGAGGCGCCTTCGCCGGGAGCGCCCCCGAGTTCACCGCCAACACCGCCTGGCAGAACCAGGCCGCCAAGAACCTCCCGTGACCACCACGCCGACGCGGCCCGCCGGTGCGAGGCCGCCAAGCACCCCCGTGACCACCTCATCCCGCGCGGTGCCCGCCGTGCGGGATCACCCCCCAGGAGAACCGCCATGGCGGATCTGACACGGCGCCGGCTGCTCGCGGCCGGCGCGCTCTCCCTGGCCGCGCCCAGTGTGCTGGCGGCCTGCGGCGACGACCGGCCCGAGCGGCAGGTCCAGGACGGCAGGCCGCATGGCGAGGTCAGCGTCTGGCTGCACGGCTCGCAGGAGACGGGCCCGCAGTTCGAGAAGCTGGTGCACCGCTACATCGACGAGTTCGGTGTGGACGTCAAGCTCCTCTACCTGCCTGTCGCCCAGCTGGACGCCAAGTTGCTGACCGCCTTCGGCGGCGGCACCCCACCCGACGTCTTCAAGATCGGGAACTGGAGCTTCCCCTCCCACGCGGGGAAGAAACGGCTGGCGCCCATCGACCCCCGGGCGTTCGGCGCGCCGGACGTGGCGGCCGTCCTGGGACGGTACGAGCCGGGGACGGTCGCCCCGCTGAGTTACCGCGGCCAGGCGTACGGCGTGCCGATCGACCTCAACCCCGCCATGCTGTACTACCGCAGGGACCGCTTCGAGGAGGCCGGTCTCGACCCGGACAAACCTCCCACGACCTGGGAGGAGGTCGCCGACCACAGCAGGAGACTCACCTCGGCCGACGGCAGGCGGGTGGGCCTGCAGTGGCTCTACGGCGACCCGCAGTGGGCGCTGATGACGCTGACCGCGCTCATCAAGGGCGGCGGCGGCGAGCTGGTCAGCGCCGACGGCACCCGTGCCTCCCTCGACACCGAGCACGGCATCCGGGCCCTGGAGTACTTCGCCGGGATCGGCAATCCCCGGCTCTCCAACCCGCTCGGCGCGCTCGGGCTGTTCTACTCGGGTGAGGCCGCCATGGTCGTCAGCGGGACCTTCCTCGGTCCCGCGCTGGAGCGGCTCGGCGAGGACACCCTCAAGCCGGGCAAGGACTACGGCGTGGCGCCCATGCCCCGCTGGGCGGGCGGCAGGGCCGTCGTGCCCGCCTACACGTGGGGCTGGGGCGTCGCCGCCGCGTCGAAGAACGGCTTCACCGCCTGGCACCTGATCAACTACCTCCAGGGGCGGGAGTCGGTCACGGCCAACCTGGAGAACGGGATCGTCATCCCGGCCACCGGCTGGCGGGACGCCGGACCGCGCGGCACCTCCGAACTGATGGGGATCGCGGCCTCCGGCATCCCCGACGCCGACTTCGGCCCGGCCGTCCCCGCCGCGCTGGAGCTGGCCAAGGCGGCCTCCAGCGCCTGCGACGCCGTGGCCCACGGCCGCTCCACGCCCGCCCAGGCGGCCAAGGACTTCGACGCCACCGTACGGCTCGCGCTGTGAACGTGGACACCGAGCGCCCGGACCGTCCGGCCGGCCGTCCGGGCCGGCGGCACACGGGCCGAAGTGACGTGGTGAGCACCCGATGACCCTGGCCGCAAAGACCGCCGAGGCGGCCGTGCCCGCACCCTCGCCGAGGCCGGGGAAGGACGGGCGCGGCAGGTCGCGCCGGGAGGCGGGAGCCGGGATCGTGCTGACGATCCCGGTGGCCGTCTTCTTCGTCGTCTTCTGGCTCGTGCCGTTCTGCGGTGCCGTGTACCTCAGCTTCACCGACTACGAGATGGCCGGCGCCCCAAGCTGGATCGGGCTGGACAACTACGCGCGGATGCTCCAGGACCCCGGGGTCTGGAACTCGGCGTGGATCACCGTCGTCTACACGGTCTTCACGGTCCTGCCGACCATCCTGCTCGCGCTGCTCGTCGCGGTGCCGCTCAGCGGGCCCGGCCGCCTCAACCGCGTGCTCCGCTCGCTGGTCCTGGTGCCCGCGGTGATGCCGCTGGCCGCGACGTCGATGGTGTGGGTCATCATCTACTCCGACCGGGGTCTGGCGAACACGCTGCTCGGCGCCGTCGGCATCGAGCCGCAGTCGTGGCTGACCAGCTCGGATCTGGCGATCTGGGCGCTGGTCGTCATGGTCGTCTGGAAGAGCCTGGGGTTGTTCGTCATCATCCTGACGGCCGGGTTGCAGGCGCTGCCCCGGGAGGTCTACGAGGCCGCGGCGATCGACGGTGCCGGGCCCGTCACCACGTTCCGCAGGATCACCGTCCCGCTGCTCCGCAGGACCCTGCTGTTCGTGCTGGTCATCTCCGTCGCCGGATCGATGCAGGCCTTCGTGCCCGCCTTCCTGCTCACCGGCGGCGGTCCGGCCGACGCCACCCAGGTACTGCCCTACTACATCTGGGCCAACGCCTTCCCCTACGAGCACATGGGCTACGCCTCCGCGCTGGCCATGATGCTGCTGGTCGCGATGCTGGTCGTCTCGATCGTCCAGTTCGGCTTCCTGCGGGGTGGGGACGAATGAGGGTGCTTCGGACCGTCTGGCTGCTGAGCGCCGTGGGCGCGATGCTGCTGCCGATCTACGTGATGCTCGTGGTCGCCTCCGCTCCCGACGACACCGATCTCGGCGGGCTGGTCTTCAACGGCTTCCACCTGCCGGAGAACCTCGCCGAGTTGTTCGCGGGCGAGGGTTTCCCCGTCTACTTCCGCAACAGCGTGATCTACTGCGTCGGCAGCGGGGCGATGGACGTGCTCTTCTCCTCGGCCGCGGGCTACGCCCTGGCCCAGCTGTCCTTTCCCGGCAGGCGCGTGCTGTTCGCGCTCGTGGTCGGCACGCTCGCGCTCGCCCCGATGGTCATGATCATTCCGGTGTTCCTGATCGTCAAGGAGCTGGGCTGGGTGAACACCTTCCAGGGAGTGATCGTCCCCGGCATGATCAGTGCCTTCGGCGTCTTCCTGGTCCGCCAGTTCGCCCTCGGCGTCCCCAAAGAGCTGATCTTCGCGGCGCGCGTCGACGGGGCGGGCGAGCTGCGCATCTTCCTCCGGGTGGCGCTCCCGCTGCTGCGGCCGGCACTGGTGACGCTCTTCCTCATCCACTTCCTCGCCCAGTGGGACAACCTGCTCTGGCCGCTCATCGTCGCCAACGACCCCGCACTGTGGTCGCTGCCCGTGGGACTGGCCAACTTCCAGAGCGAGCACGGTTTCAACTACCACCTCATGACCGCCGCCGCCCTGGCCACCGCCGTGCCGCCGTTCCTGCTGCTGGCCGGGCTGCAGCGCTACTACGTGGCGGGGCTCACCTTCGGAGGGGTCAAGTGACGGTCCCGGACACCGCAGAGATCATGGCGTGGATCGAGACGATCACGGCCAGCGGGATCCGGCGTCCCGGATACCCCGCCGACGCGTGGACGGAGAGGTGGGCGGCCGGGCTGCTGGCGGGCTTCGGGCTCGACGTGCGCCTCGCGCCGGTCGAGGTGCCCACCTGGCACCCTGTCACCGCCACGCTCCGCGCCCACCTGGACGCCGATCCGTCCCGCGCCGTCGAGGTGGAGGCGTTCGCCCTGCCGTACACCACCCCGAAGGCGACGGTGACCGCGCCGCTCACCCGGTCGGCGGCCCCCGGTCGCATCGCGGTGCGCGAGCACACCTTCGCCGAGCTGCCCCAGGCCCTGGTACGGGAGATCGCCACCGCCGTGCACGACCCCGACGGCGACTTCGACGGCCTGGTGCAGACGCTGCCGTTCGCGCCCGGCTACCTGGAGGACCTCGACGGGGCGGTCACCTCGGGGGCGGCCGGGTACGTCGGGGCGCTGACCGGCGTCCCGTGGGAGACACGCGACTACTACGTGCCCTACGACGCGGTGCACCGGTCCGTACCCGCGGTCTGGTTGTCGGCGGCCGACTCGCGGCGGGTGCTGGCGCTGATGGACGAGGGGCCCTGCGCCGGCACGCTGTCCGTGGAGTCGGAGACCGCGACCGCGACCTCGCACAACGTGATCGCCACCCTGCCCGGGCGGGGCGACGGCTGGGTGATCGTCGCCTCGCACCACGACGCCCCCTGGGCCTCCGCGGTGGAGGACGCCTCCGGCGTCGCGCTGGTGCTGGCCGCCGCCAGGCACTGGTCGCGGGTGCCGGAGGAGGACAGGCCGCACAACCTGCTCTTCCTGCTGACCGCCGGGCACATGGCGCACGCGGCGGGCACCCGGGCGTTCATCGAGGAGAACCGTGCTCTGCTGGACCGGGTCGTGCTCCAGGTCCACCTGGAGCACGCGGCCCGCGAGTGCCGCGCGGAGGGCGGGACGCTGGTGCCCACCGGTGCCCCCGAACCGCGCTGGTGGTTCACCACCCGGCGCCCCGAGCTGGAGCGGCTCGTCGAGCGGGCGCTGGTCGCCGAGGACCTGCGCAGGTCGTTCGTGCTGCCGCCCGACGTGTTCTCGCCGATGCCGCCGACCGATGGTGCGTTCTTCCACCCGGAGGGGGTGCCGCTGGTGCACTTCCTCGCGGCCCCCATGTACCTGTTCGATTCCGCCGACACCCTCGACAAGGTCGACGAGGCGAGCCTGGTGCCGCTGACCCGCGCGGCGATCCGCATCGTCGAGGGCACCGAGGGATGGAGCTTCAGATGAGCGGGGCGGTACCGATCCAGCCCGTCGTGGACGGCGACCTGGTGCCCCCCGCACCGCTGGACGCGCTGCGCGCGGGGATGGCCCGGCTCGACCGCTCCCGCAGGCAAGTAATGATCTTCGATACCGAGTCGGAGGTCGCCGACGATCCGCTGCGACCGCGGCGGCACCTCTTGCGGGAGCCGTGAGCGGCGTGCACCTTGTTACTCAGCGACCGGAGGTTTCCCACATGCTGTCCTACTCATGCGCCGTCTCGGGCGCCCCCCTCCTCGGCGAGACCATCGGGGAGAACTTCGAGCGGATCGTGGCCCGCTTCGGTGACCGGGAGGCCCTGGTCGACCTGCCGGGCGAGCGCCGCTGGACCTACGCCGAGCTGAACGCCGACGTCGACCGGCTGGCCAGAGCCCTGATCGCCCGGGGCGTCGCCAAGGGGGACCGGGTCGGGATCTGGTCGCCCAACTGCGCCGAATGGGTGATCGTCCAGTACGCCACCGCGAAGGTCGGCGCGATTCTGGTCAACGTCAACCCCGCCTACCGCGGGCACGAACTCGACTACGTCGTCCGCCAGTCCGGCATGCGGCTGCTGATCAGCGCGGTGAGCCACAAGACGAGCGACTACCGCGCGATGGTCGCCGGGATCGGGTTCGCCGATGTCGCCTACATCGGCGAGGAGAGCTGGCACCGCCTGCTGGCCGGGGCCACGGGCGTCGGTCCCGAGAGCCTGCGCGAGCGCATGGCCTCGCTGACCTTCGACGACCCGATCAACATCCAGTACACCTCGGGTACCACCGGCTTCCCCAAGGGCGCGACCCTGTCGCACCACAACATCCTCAACAACGGCTACTTCGTCGGTGAGCTGGTCGGCTACGACGAGACCGACAGGGTCTGCCTGCCGGTGCCCTTCTACCACTGCTTCGGAATGGTCATGGGCAACCTCGGGGCGACCTCCCACGGGGCCTGCGTCGTCATCCCCGCGCCGGGCTTCGACCCCGCCGCCACCCTGCGGGCCGTGGAGCGGGAGCGCTGCACCTCCCTGTACGGGGTGCCGACCATGTTCATCGCCGAGCTCGGCGAGCTCGGCCGCGCCGAGTACGACCTGTCGAGCCTGCGTACCGGGATCATGGCGGGCTCGCCCTGCCCGGTGGAGATCATGAAGCGGGTGGTCACCGAGATGAACATGCGCGAGGTGGCGATCTGCTACGGGATGACGGAGACCTCGCCGGTGTCCACGATGACGAGGGCCGACGACGACCTGGCCCGCCGCACCGAGACGGTCGGCCGGGCGATGCCGCACATCGAAGTCAAGATCGTCCACCCGGAGAGCGGCCTGACCGTCCCGCGCGGTGAGCCCGGCGAGCTGTGCACCCGCGGCTACTCGGTGATGCTCGGCTACTGGGACGAGCCCGCCAGGACCGCCGAGGCGATCGACGCAGCCCGCTGGATGCACACCGGCGACCTGGCCACCATGGACGACGACGGCTACGTCAACGTGGTCGGACGCATCAAGGACATGGTGATCCGGGGTGGTGAGAACGTCTATCCCCGCGAGCTGGAGGAGTTCCTGCACGGTCATCCGGACATCGACGACGTCCAGGTGATCGGCGTCCCCGACCCCAAGTACGGAGAGGAGCTGATGGCCTGGATCGTCATGCGGCCGGGGGCCGTCCCGCTGACGGCCGAGGCGGTCAGGGACTTCTGCGCCGGGCGGCTCGCCCACTACAAGGTGCCCCGCTACGTTCATCTGGTCGACGGGTTCCCCATGACGGTGACGGGCAAGATCCGCAAGGTCGAGATGCGCGAGCAGGCGATGCGGCTGCTCGACCTCTGACCTTCGTCCGCGCTCCCGCGGGACGACCGGCGGCAGCTCACCGCGCCTCGGCTCCCCGGTCCCGAAAGGGTGGGAGAGCCGACGCCGTCTTTACGCCTTCTTGCGCGACGGGTTGATTTATCCGCAGCCCGGCCCGGGGATGGGTCGTCCGACACCATTGATCATGGGCCGTGCGCCCGCCGCCGGACGAACGCATCCGAACGCCTGCGCGCGGACCCCGCGGACCTGGTGACGAGGAGGAGCGCGTGCGCCATGTCGTGGTGATCGGCGCGGGTCTCGGCGGCCTGGCCGCCGCGGTCCGGTTGGCCGCCGCGGGGCGGGACGTCACGATCGTGGAAGCCGGCCAGGCACCCGGCGGCTGCTGCGGTACGGCCGCCGTCGGCGAGTACCGTTTCGACACCGGCCCCTCCGTGCTGACCATGCCCGAGGTCCTCGCCGACGTCTTCACCGCGGCCGGGCAGGACATGGAGAGCCTGCTCCCGCTGCGGCGGCTGGACCCGTACTACCGGCTGCGTTACCACGACGGCTCCCACCTGGACGTGGTGGCGGGCGAGGACGCCATGGTCGAGCAGGTGCGCGCGCTGTGCGGAACCGCGGAGGCCGACAGGTACCGGCGCTTCCGTATCCGGCTCGGCGAACTCTTCGACGCCGAGTGGCCCGCGTTCATAGACCGCGACATGACGCGGCTGCGCGACCTCGCCCGGCCGCGCGTCCTGGCCCGCCTGGCGGCCCTGGGCGGCTTCCGCAGCCTGGACTCCCTGGTCAGAAGCCACCTCACCGACCACCGGCTGGTCAAGGCGCACACCTTCCAAGCCCTGTACGTGGGCCTGCCGCCGCGCAGGGCGCTGGGGATCTACGCGGTCATCGCCCACATGGACACCGTCGGCGGCGTCTTCTTCCCACGACACGGCGGCATGCGGGCCATCCCGTGGGCCCTGGCCGCGCTGGCCGAGAGGGCGGGCGCGCGGATCAGGTACGGGGTGCGCGCCATCAGGGTCGAGACCGGGTCCTCGGGTGTCCGCGGGGTACGGCTCGACACCGGGGAGCGCCTGGCGGCGGAGAACGTCGTGGTCGCCTGCGACCTGCCCCGGGCCCATACCGGGCTGCTCCCCGAGGAGGCGGGTGACTGGCGGCTCCGCCGTCCCCGCTACTCGCCCTCCTGCCTGGTCCTGCACCTCGGCCTGGACCGGAGGCTCACCGGGCAGGCGCACCACACCCTGCACTTCGGCAGGGAATGGGACGCCACCTTCGCCGCGCTGCGGGCCGGACGGCCACAGCCCGATCCGAACCTGCTGGTCACCTATCCGGAGTCCGACACCGACGCCGCTCCGACCGGCCACGCCACCCTCACCGTGCTGGAGCCGACCGCCAACCTGCGCGGCGGCGCCGACTGGGACCGGCTCACCCCGGAGTTGGAGGGCCGGCTGCTGGCGAGGCTCGCCGACCTCGGCTACGGCGACCTGTCCCGCGCGCCGAGGCTCACCCTCGACCCGCCCGCCTGGGCGCGGCTCGGCCACTCGGCCGGTACCCCGTTCGCTCTGGACCACCGTTTCACCCAGACCGCCTGGTTCCGGCCGGCGGGAGTGTCCCGGCGTGTCCCGGGACTGCACTTCGCCGGTATGTACACCGCGCCGGGGGTGGGGGTGCCCCCGGTGCTGATCTCCGGCAGGCTCGCCGCGGAACGCGTACTGGAGACCTCCCGATGACCCTGACCGCGAGTTACGAACTCTGCCGCAGGCTCAACGCCCGTCACGGTCGCTCCTACTACCTGGCCACCCTGCTGCTGCCCGCCTGGAAACGGCCGCACGTGCACGCCCTGTACGGCTTCGCCCGCTACGCCGACGAGATCGTGGACTCCTTCACGATGACCGGCGACAGGGCAAGGGCACTCGACGGCCTGGCCGCGCGACTGGCCGTCACGCTGGAGGGTGGCACCACCGACGACCCGGTGCTCCCCGCGTTCACGCAGACCATGCGCTCCTTCGGCATCGATCACGGCGACGTGGCGGCGTTCCTGCGCTCGATGCGGGCCGACCTGACCGTGGCCCGCTACGAAACCTACGACGACCTGCTCGCCTACATGGAGGGCTCGGCCGCGGTGATCGGCACGATGATGCTGCCCGTCCTCGAACCGCTGCCGGGCATGCGGGACAAGGCCTGTGAGCCGGCCCGCCAGCTGGGGCTGGCCTTCCAGCTGACCAACTTCCTGCGCGACGTGGCCGAGGACCTGGAACGCGGCCGGGTCTACCTCCCGCTGGAGGACCTGGACAGGTTCGGGGTGGAGGTGGCCGACCTGGGGCGCGGTGCTCCCACCCCGGCCCTGCGCGAGCTGCTGGCCTTCCAGATCCGGCGGGCCAGGGGTCACTACGCGCGGGCCGGCGAGGGGATCGGCATGCTGACCCCCTCCTCCCGGCCGTGCATCCGCGCGGCCTTCCAGCTGTACGGCGGCATCCTCGACCGGATCGAGGCCGCGGGCCACGACGTCCTCGGCGGCAGGGCGGCCGTACCCGGGCGGAGGAGACTGGCGATCTTCGCGCGGCACCTGCTCGCGGCGTCCGCGGCCGGCCGCGCCGAACGCCGGCTGATCGCCGAGGTGCCGTGAACCGGCCGGGCGGGGCCGGCACGAGGTCGTCCAATGCTGTCGTCGGGAGGGTGTGATGTCGGAGCCTGTGGCCGTCGACGCGATGGGCGGAGACCACGGACCGGGCGAGACGGTCGCCGGGGCGGTCGTGGCCCGGCGCGAGCTCGGAATCCCCGTGGTGCTCGTGGGCCACTCCGGCGCCGTCCGCGCCGAGCTCACCCGCCACGGCGCCGTCGGCGAGATCGGCGTGGTGCACGCCGAGGACGTCGTCCCGATGACCGAGCGGGGCGCGGGAGCGGTCTTCTCCACCACGACCAGCCTGACGGTCGGCTGCGACCTCGTACGGCGGAAGGAGGCGTCGGCGTTCGTGTCGGCCGGTTCCACGGGCGCGGTCGTCTCGTGCGCCATCCACGGCATCGGGCGCGCCCCGGGCGTCCTGCGGCCCGCCCTGGCCATCGCGCTGCCCTCGGTCACCGGCGGCGCGACCGTGCTGATCGACGTCGGGGCGACCTCCGACCCCATCCCGGAGATGATCGCCCAGTTCGCGCTGCTCGGCGCCTCCTACGCCCAGCTCGTGCTGGAGGTCGCCGATCCGTCGGTGGGCCTGTTGTCGATCGGCTCGGAACCCGGCAAGGGCAACCGGCTGACCCGCAGGGCCGGTGAGCTGCTCGCCGGGCTGCCGTTGCGCTTCTGCGGCAACGTGGAGGGACACGACGTGCTCGCGGGCACCGTCGACGTGATCGTCACCGACGGTTTCACCGGGAACGTGGTGCTCAAGAACGTCGAGGGTTCGGTGCGGGCCGCGCTGACCCTGGTGGCGCATTCCGGGGCCGCCGGAGCCGAGGAGTTACGGGCGGTGGCCCGCCGCTACGCCCCGGAGGCCCACGGCGGGGCGGCGCTGCTCGGTCTGATCGGCACCGTCGTCGTCGCACACGGTTCCTCGCGGGCGGCGACGATCGCGCGCGCCTGCGCGGTGGCGCACGATCTCGCCGAGGGCGGGGTCGTCACCCGGTTCGCGGACCGGCTCACCCCGGAGGCCGCCCGTTGAGCGGCGCGGCGGAGTCTCGTCGCGGCGGGGCGACGGAGCCGAACCGGTGTGGGCCCGGCGCCGAGGTCAGGCCAGCGGGTCGGCGCCGTCCCAGGTGCCCTCGCTCGCGTAGGGGGAGAAACGGGCGAACAGCTCCTCGGAGTACCAGCCCTGCGCGCGCGTCCTGCCGATCACCTGCCGGTGCGCCCGGCCCCGGTGGGCGAAGTCCCGTACCGCGGCGGCGTCACGCCAGAGCGAGAACGTGCCCTGGCGGGCCAGCGGCCACTCGCCGACGCCGACCGAGGCCAGGCAGCCGTCCTGCTCGGCCAGGAGGCGGTCCACGCCGGGGACCGAGCGGTAGAACGCCACCAGGCGACGGGGCCGGATCGACGCGCGGGTCAGCACGGCGACCGGGCCGCAGGGGTCGCGTTCCCGGGTGTTCCGCAGGAGGGGGCCGAACGGGTCCACCCCGTTCCACCTGCCGCGCGAGGTCAGCGGAGCCAGCCGCACCTGCCAGGACTCCCGTGCCTCGCGTCGCCAGCGCGCCGCCACCGGGGAGTCGCTCAGGAAGCCGTCCAGGGCACGCTCCTCGCGCCACACCGCCAGCAGTGCCCAGCGGCGCAGGTCCGCCCCCGCGCTCGTCGACGCCCCGCGGCCGGAGCCGAGCAGCCGCCAGAACACCAGCCCCGGCGTGCGCCCCAGCACCGGCCGGTCGAACGCCATGTGCCGCATGGCACCCAGATCCGGGTATCTCGTGAGATGGAAGGAAACGATGGGCCCGTTGCTCGTCTCGGTCATCGGCGGCTACCTTCTCGGGTCCGTGCCGGTCGCCGTGCTGGTGGCCCGCGCGCACGGGTTCGACCCCCGCGAGGTCGGTGACCGCAATCCCGGCTTCTGGAACGTCAGGGAGCGGATCGGCTGGCGGGCCGCCGTGCCGGTCTTCGCGGGTGACACGCTCAAGGGCACCCTCGCCGGACTGCTCGCCCTGGTGGCCTGTGGCACGCCCCCCGCCTGGCCCGGCGGGGTGCGTGGCGACAGCGTGCCGGCCGTGTACCTGGCGGTGGCCGCCGCCATGGTCGGGCACGCCTGGCCGCTCTTCGCCGCCTTCAGGGGCGGACGGTCGATCCTGGCCCTCGCCGGAGGCTTCGCCGTCATCTGCCCACCCGGTTTCCTGCTCGGTGTCGCCACCCTGGTCACGGCCGCCGTGGTGACCCGGTCCTTCGCGATCGGGGCGCGGGTCGGTGTCTTCGGCATCCCGCTGTTCCAGCTGTTCTTCGCGCCGGTCACGCACGTGATCGGGACCGGCCTGCTCATGTGCCTCGTCGGGCTGCGGTTCGGCCAGGCGGCATGGGCCTCCCGCCCGTCGTGACCCGGCCCGTTCGCCCGTCCGCCGTCGCTCGGGCCGATCGTCCGCCCGTCGTGACCCGGCCGAGGCGGACGCCCGTCGTGGCAGCCGGGTAGACCCGGCCCCGCCAGCCGCGTGCCGGGCGCAACGTGGTCTGCGTCAGCCGCAGCGCCGCCAGCGGGTCCAGCAGCGGGGAGAGCAGCACACCGGGACCCGGCCGCGTGTAGCTGCCGCGCAGCGCGCCGGCCAGCAGCAGCCGTACGGCCAGCAGGCCCAGGTCGAGCCGGGTGGTCCTGCCGCTCGCCAGCCGCAGCACGGGCAGCGCGGTGGCCAGCCAGACCACGGCCAGGTCGGCGGCCTGCCAGCCGGGCCCTGTGACGTCGCGCAGCGACAGCGACCGCCCCCAATCCCGCCACACCCCGGCGGCCGAATCGTGCATGTCGACCTCCAGCAGGTTCCCGGCCTCCAGGAATCCCACCGCCCAGCCCCGGGCCGCCAGCGTCCTGGCCAGCGCCACGTCGTCGGCCAGGTGCCCGCGGACCCGCGCGAACCCGTCGACGTTCAGCATCGCCGTACGGCGGAAGGCCATGCACTGGCCGTTGGCCACCGCACGGTGCGGAGCCGGGGGAGTGGGCGGCCCGATCGGGCCGAAGCGGTAGACCAGCGTCGCCAGGAACGAGGCGTGCAGCGCCTGCTCGGCTGTCCCCTCGCACATGTACCTGGGGCCCACGCTCACCAGGTCGTAGCCGTCCAGCACCGTCGCGAGCGCGCCGATCAGTCCCGGCGCGGGCCGGGCGTCCGCGTCCAGGGTCACCACGACCTCGCCCACCGCCGCCTCGACCCCCTGCTTCAGGGCCCACTGCTTGCCCACCCAGCCCTCGGGAAGCGGCGCTCCGATGAGGACCTTCGCGCCGAGCCGGGCGGCCAGGTCCGCCGTGCCGTCGTGTGACTCGTCGTCGACGACGACGACCTCCGCGACGGCCGGATCGGCGAGCACCGCCGACAGACAGGGGCCGAGGCGGGCCTCCTCGTCGCGGGCGGGGATCACCACCGAGACGCGCGGCGGCGCCGTCCTCGTCGAGGTCGGCGCGTGGGCCGGCGCGTCGGCCGACACGGGGTTCAACGCGGGCAGGCGGTGCCGTCCCCGGGCCAGGCGCACCGCCACCGCCAGCGCGGCGGCGGCCTGCAGCACGGTCAGCGCTCTCATCGCGACACCTCCACAGTCTCGGGCGGATGGTTCACCGGGCGGTTTCGGGTCCGTGGCCTCCGGTGGTGGTCAGGCGGAGGGAACCGGTGGGGAAGTCCTGCTCGACGAGCGAGGCGACGATGCGGGCGCCCATCGTGACCAGCGGCAGCCCGCCGCCGGGATGCGCCGAGCCACCCACCAGGTACAGACCGCGCCGAGGCCCCCGGTTGCCGGGGCGGCGCAGCGGCGCGAACCGGCCCGAGCAGGCGGCGCCGTAGATCGAGCCGCCCCACGCGCCGTAGCGGTCGCGCAGGTCGGCGGGGGTGAACAGGTCGACGAAGCGCAGCCGCCCGGACAGGTCGTGTCCCCGGCGTGCCAGCCGCTCCAGCACCAGGTCCCGGTACGCCTCGGGTGACATCGGCCACCGGTCGGGGTCGCGGGCCGGGACGTTGACCAGCATCACCTGGTTCTCCGCGCCCCGCGGAGCCTGTGACGGATCGTCCACGGCCGAGCAGCCGATGTAGACGGTGGGATCCTCGGGTGGCCTGCGCCGCCGGAAGATGTCGGAGAACTCCCGCGCGTAGTCGGCGGAGAAGACGATCGAGTGGTGCGCCAGCCCCTCGGTCCTGCCGTCCACCCCGGCCAGCAGCAGGAACACCGAGGAGGAGGTGCCGAGTTCGGCGATGCGCCGCAGCCGCCGCCGGTCGGGAAGCAGCCGCCCGTACAGCGCGGCCGCGTCGGTGTTGGCGACCACGATGTCGGCGCGCTCGCGCTCTCCGGAGGCGAGCCGCACCCCCCTGACCCGTTCGCCGTCGGCGAGCACCCGCGCCACCTCGGCGCCCAGGACGATCTCCACCCCGGCCTTCTCCAGCATCAGGGCAAGGGCGTCGGCGATGCGGGGCAGCCCTCCGGGGACGTACCAGCCGCCCTCGCCGTGCTCGATCGCCGGGATGCACCCCAGCGCGGCCGGGGCCAGGTACGGGCTGGAACCCGCGTACGTCGCGTAGCGGTCGACGTACTGCCACAGCCGCGGATCGGTGAAGAAACGGCGGGCCAGGCCGTGCAGGGTCCTGCCGGGGGCGACCGCCAGCAGGTCCGGCAGGCGGGCCTCGGTGGGTGGGCGGATGAGCGGTCCGGTGAAGAAGGTACGGCGCGACGCCTCGAAGCAGCCCCGTGCCCAGTCGTGGAAGGCCAGCCAGTTTCGGCCCTCGCCGGGAGCGAGCCGGTCGACCTCGGCGGCCATCCTGGCCGGGTCACGGTACGCCGCCAGCGTCGAGCCGTCGGCGAAGAGGTAGCGGCACAGCTCGTCGAGCTCGACGAGGTCGAGCTCCAGCCCGAGATCGGCGAAGAGGCCGGGCAGGGTCAGCAGGGAGGGGCCGAGGGAGAAGGTGAAGCCGTCCCTGGTGTGCTCGGCGAGCTTGCCGCCGAGGCGGGGGAGCCGCTCGTACAGGCGCACCCGGTGCCCCTCCCGGGCCAGCAGCAGGGCGCAGACCATGCCCCCGACGCCGCCCCCGATCACCGTCACCTCCGGCATCCGCGTCCCCAGGTGAGCAGGACGAACAGGCCCATGCACGTCCCTCCCGCGACGGCGACCAGCGGATCCGGCGGGTCGAAGACCGCCGCGAAACCGACGGTCTCCATGACCGCCATCGCCGTGTATATCGACACCAGTCCGGCGCTCCACGCCGCGGGCTCGGGCACCAGGCGTTCGATCAGGACCATGACCAGCAGCGAGACGACGAGCCAGCCGGCGAAGTTACCGAGGGGGACGCCCCGGTAGGGGCCGGGGGCCTGCCAGATCCACAGGCCCAGCCGGGTCATCTGCGGGTCCAGGAACACGTCCCAGGCGGTGAGCGCGAGCGCTCCCAGCACGACCCGTGCGGCCCGGCTGCCGGGTGCGATCGCGGCGGCCACCGCGTGGGCCGCCAGTCCCATGCCACCCCAGGCCAGCGCCACGATCACCGGTACCCCGCCGAGCACCGGCTGGAGGACGCCGGTGTAGTGGTAGTCGCCGAACGGCAGCCCCGTCCTGGTCCCGACCCACTCCGCGGCGTACCCGATCGCGACCACGGCGGTGAACGCCGCGACGGCCCCGGCGGGGGAGTGGGTCACCGAGGCGAAGGCCAGCGCGCTCGTCACCAGCAGCAGGACGACCACACCGGTCAGCGCGATCGGCCGAGGCTGCAGCCCCGAGGCGACCTGTGCCACCACCATCGCGGCCAGCGACACCGCGCCCAGCGCGCCCATCGTCCTCGACGCGCGCGTCGCCACGGGACCCACCGGCGGTGGCCACACCCGCAACGCGCCGGGCTCCTCCCGTCTGCTGTTCACCTGGTGGCTGTGCCCGATGAACGGTCATTCGATCGGCTGGACGAGGTCAGGTTCCCTTTGAAAACCGGGGGCCCGCGACTTCCAAAGGCGCAGGGGATTGAACCTGCCGTGGCGAGAGGTCCTACCGTTGCGGGCGTGATCGGGAAAGACGACGCCGGACGTAGGTGGAGCATCGGCGAGGTGGCGCAGGCGAGCGGGGTGACCGTGCGCACGCTGTACCACTACGACGAGATCGGCCTGCTGAGCGCGAGCGAACGCACCGCATCGGGACACCGCCGCTACACCAGGCGCGATGTGCGGCGGCTGTACCGGGTGCGGGCACTGCGGGCGCTCGGGTTGTCGCTGGAGGAGATAGCGGGCGTACTCGCGAACTCCACGGACGATCTGGCGGCGATGCGTGACCTACTGACGGCTCAGCTACGCGAACTGGAAGCACACGCCGCACGGATCCAGCGGCTGACGCACCGACTCGGCGGGCTGCTGGAGCAGATCGGCAGCGGGTCGATGCCCGATTCGGGCCAGTTCATGATGACCTTGGAGATGATCTCTGTGTTCGAGACCTCGTTCACGACGGAACAGCGAGAGCAACTGGCCCGGCGCAGGGCCGAACTCGGCCAGGAAGCCGTCGAGGCGGCCAAAACCGAATGGGCCGGGCTCGTCGAGGAGCTTTTACGGCACGTACAGGACGACACCTCCGTCGACGACCCGAGAGTGCGGGTCCTGGTCGGCCGCTGGGACGCCCTGGCGAACCGGTTCCATGCCAACGGGCGAGACGGGGAGCAGACCAGAGCCGCGGCGCGGGGGATGTGGCGGGAAAACAGCGAGGAGATCGGCCGGAGCCTGCCGTGGCCCGCGGCCCGGATGCGTGACCTGGTCGACTACCTGGAAAGGGCTCGGCAGGCTGGACGAGACGACCGGCCGTTCCGGAAGTAGAACGTCCACGGCCCACTTCGCCGACCGCCCGAGTGGTCGCCCCTGCCTGACAGGGTTCCGTCCTTGAAGTGCTCCTCCGCCATGCCGGCAGCATGGAGGCGATCACGCGGCGATGCGCGGGGAGGAGGCGTTTGGAGTCGGGACGGTGCGGTGTGGTTGGCTGTCCCTCCGTGGACGTCGCTGAGGTGCTGGGTCTGTTCGGAGCCGGGATGCTGGCCGGGGTGGTCGGCACGGTGGTGAGCCTGGCCTCGATCATCTCCTATCCGGTGCTGCTGGCGTTCGGCCTGCCGCCGGTGACCGCGAACGTGACGAACACGGTCGCGCTGACCTTCAACGGGGTGGGGGCGGCGTTCGGCTCGCGGCCGGAGCTGGCCGGACAGGGGCCGAGGGTCCTGCGACTCGGCACGATGACCCTGCTCGGCGGGGCGGCGGGGGCCGGACTGCTGCTGGTGACCCCGTCCACCACGTTCGAGGCGATCGCGCCCTGGCTGGTCGCCTTCGCCTCGCTGCTGCTGCTCCGCCCGCCGAACACGATGACGGGGTACGGCGGCGAGGACGGGTGGAAGGCGCGCGCCGCCATGTTCGCCGTCGCGATCTACATCGGCTATTTCGGGGCCGCCGGCGGGGTTCTCATGTTCGCGGTGCTCTCGGCCGTGCTCGACCAGCCACCCGTCAAGATCAACGCTCTGAAGAACGTCGTCTCCGCCCTGGCCAACGGGGTGGCGGCGATCGGCTTCGCCCTCTTCGGGCCGGTGCAGTGGTCGGCGGCGGTGCCCCTCGCCCTGGGCTTCCTGCTGGGCGGCCGGCTCGGCCCGGTTATCGCCCGCCGCCTGCCCGGCCGCGCCCTCCGCCTCGGCACCGCCACCTGCGGCCTGCTCGTCGCGCTCAAACTCGGCGTCGACGTCTATACGTGAGCCGTCTCTGCCGTACGAGCGTCCAGAGTCCGGGAGCCGCCCTGGAAGCCGGTCACCGTCGAAAGACGCGGTGCCGCTCGGAACCGGCGCGTACCGGGAAGATCGGGCATTGTGAAGAGCACGTTCATTTCCACCGGCCGCGTCGCCGACGAGCAGCCGTGTCACAGCGGGGAGTGCGGGTGTCATGGAGCCTTTTTCATTCCGGTCAGGGAGTGTTCCGATGCGTCGTGAGGCGCCGAACGGTCCCGGGTACGAGCGGGCTTCAGGGTCGCTCTGCTGAGCTGTGGAAACGCATGATGAGGAAAGCTCAGTGATCGAGAACACCGTGGGCGGCCACGATGCCGCTGGAAGCGTCCGGCCGACGCCGACCGCGGTCTCGCCGGAGCTGATCAGAGCGGGAAAGCCCGATATGTCAGGCTACCTTGACGTCAAGGTGGCCTGACGAAATACTGGACCCATGTCTACTCCTGACGAGCTGGAACGCCGGTTCACGCTGCTGGCCGCGGCCGCGCGCTACGACGCGCTACGCACCCGTGACGCCCTGGCCGCACCGGCCGATGAGGACGACTCCGAGCTCGCGCAGCCCGACCCCGACACCGAGCCCCTGACCCGGGGCGAGGCGCTGGAGCTTCTCGCGCTGGGCGAGGTGATCGCACGGAAGGCGGGCTACGGGCGCCAGCTCTCCGTGCGCTCCGCCCGCCGAGCGGGCGCTTCGTGGTCGCAGATCGGTGCCGCGCTGGGAACCAGTAAGCAGGCGGCATGGGAGGCCCACAACCGATGGATCGACGAACAGGCCGGGGAACGCGACGGTCACTGGGGCTGGGACGAGAACGATGTGGCGGCCGCGCGCATACTCGCCGGCGACCCCGAGGGCGAGGGGGCGGAATGAGCGAGGTCGCCGGGCCGTACGGGGCGGAGGATTGAAAACGCTCCGCGCGTTCTCTCTTCTCCCGACGGACTCCCTCTCGGGCGGGCTCACGCTCAGGGGCAGAGGCGCCGGTAGGGAAGGCTGGGCACGAGTTCGGCCCAGTCCGCTTCGGTGAAACCGCCGGTGAGCGTGCACGCCCGCTTCACGGGATCGGCCAGCGCGTCATTCAGGGCGGAGGCGTCCCACCGGGCCCCCTTGCTGAACAGCGTGCGGCCGTCGAGCGTGAACAGGTACGGAGAAGAGAACGGCCCGCTCACCGTACGCACCCGATACGGCGCGGCGGAGCCACGGATCAGCCAGAACGTGACGGACTCGTTCCTGCCCCAGAGTTCCTCGTCGACGACGGCGGGGCCGTACCGGTCTTCGCTCAGGTCGTCTGTCCCGACGACCAGCAGATCGCCTCGCGGATGGAACGTCAGCCGATCGACGTTCCTGGGGCTGACGAAGGACGTGACCTTGGCTCTTGGCTTCCACAGCTCGACCGTCCTGCCCACCAGACCGACGGCCAGCATGTCGCCCGACCCCCAGGCCAGGGCGGTGACCCGGTCTGTCTGCCGGGTGAAGGGGGCGTTCTCCGTGTCCCAGAGCAGAACACCGCCTTCAACCGCGACGGCCAGCCACCTGCCGTCGCGGCTGAAGGCGGCGATGCCCATGTCTCCGGCGCCTGTCACCGAGGCGCCTCTGACCGGTGCGGCAGGATCACTCAAGTCCCACAAGGTCACCTTCTCCGATTTCACCGCGGCCAGCACCGGGCGCCTGGGATGGAGGGCCACCACCCGTCCCGCATCCGCCAGTTCGTGGCGTACCGGTTTGGCGAGGTGGCGGAGATCCCAGAACACGACGTCGTCCTCGGCCGCGTCCGCCACGAGCAGACCGCCGTCGGAGCTGAACGCCAGCGTGTCACCGCTGGGTCCCGGGGTGGGAAGAGCCGTCAGCTGTTTGCCCATCCCGTCCCACAGCGTGATACGGTCCGACCCCGTTGACAGGCCGGCGAGCACCGAGCCGTCTCCCGACACGGCCATGTCGTCTGTCATGGGCAGGGACGCGATCGAACGGGGAACCAGATCCCCCGTCAGGACCAGCACCCTCAGCCGGCCGTTCCGTTCCCCGTAGACCAGGGTCCGCCCGTCGGATGAGAAGGCCGCGTCCGTCATCGGCATCGGCAGTGTGTCCAGCCTGTTGGCCTGACCGTCCAGCACGAAGCTCGTCCCGTCCGAGGTGCCCGCGATGACCCTGGTGCCCCCCGGGTTGACGGCGACGGCGGTCATCCGGGGGATGTCCTTGATGAACTCGCCCGCGAACGCGGGCTCCCTCGGCTTGGAGACGTCCCACGCCACCACCCCGCCGTACGGTACGACCACTGCCGCGTTGGCCCCCGCGATCAGGGTGGATCCGTCGGCGTCGAAGTCGAGGCTGTCGAAGCGGAGGTCGTCATCGTCGGTGCGCAGCACCGACAGTGCGCGCCAGGTCGCGGCGTCCCACAGCGTGATCGTGCCGTTGACCCCGCTGATCGCCAGAGTTCTGCCGTCGGGAGCGAAAGCCGCCGCCCGTACCCCGTCCCCTTCGAGGGCCGACAGGACAGCGGGCCTGGCGCGGTCACGGACATCCCACAGGGTCGCTCTGCCCTTCTCGTCCTGGCCCGCGACCACACCGTCGCCGAAGGCGAGCGGGCCCTTGCCCTTCACCGTGCCCATCCGCCGCTGACCGGACCACAGAATGATCTGCCCGTCCTCGCCCGCGCTGGCCAGCGTCCGGCCGTCGGGGCTGAAAGCGACCGAGGTCACCGCCGCCCCGTGTCCCTTGAGCATCGCGAGGAAGTGCAGGCGGACCGGGTCGCGGAAATCCCACAGGGTGATGGTGTCCCCTCCCGCCGTCGCCAGCCTGGCGCCGTCGGCGCTCACCGTCAGGTCCCGTACCCCGCCGGGCGGCGACTGGGCGTCCGGCAGGCCACCGTCCAGTACGGCGGCGGTCAGCGCGGTTCTGGCCTCCACGGCGGCGGGATCGTCCTTCGGCGAGAGGGCGTCGGCCGCGAGGTTCCGCAGCAGGGCGGACCGCGGGGAGGTCGCCCGGGTCGTCGAGGCCTCCGCGACCAGCTGCTTCACGACGGCCAGCCGCTGCCCGTCCTCGGCGCGCCGCCAGAAGTACCCCGTGATGCCCAGCAGGAGGAGCAGCAGGACCACCAGCCCGCCCACCAGCAGGCGGCGCATGGTCGAGCGGAATATCGAGGCTCGGACGAAGTGCTGAGCCTGGCCGTCCAGCTCGCGCAGCCGTACCGGGTCGGAGCGCCAGTCCCGCGCGAGCGCCAGCGACGTGCCGGTCGCCAGGTCGGCGCTCCTGCGGCCGCCGTCATCCCAGGTCCTGGCCTCGGCTTCGAGACGTTGCCGTACCCGCAGATCGTCGCGGTCCTCGTCGATCCAGCCACGCAGTGTCGGCCAGGCCCGCACCAGCGCCTCGTGGGTGAGTTGCGCGTCGGTCCTGTCCAAGGTGACCAGCCTGGTGTCGTCGGCGGAGAGCGCTAGCAGCGCGGTCTGGGCGGCCCGCGGGTCGGGGGCGTGCTCGACCAGGTCGGTGATCGGCGTACGAGCGCGGGTGTCGTCGCTCTCGCCCACGTTCACCAGCCGCAGCAGTACGTGCCGCGCCATGGCCGCGCCGGGAGCGTCCAGCGAGGCCAGCACCCGGTCCGCGCTGTCGGCCAGCGCCCGCCTGATGCCGCCGCTGGCGTGATACCCGGCGACGGTCAGCAGGCCGGGTTCTCTGAGCCGCCAGATCGTGCGGAGGGCGTGCGCGAGCAGCGGCAGCCGTCCCGCCTCGTAGGCCTGCTCGGGGGCGACGCGCTCGTCAAGGTCGGCGAGGAGCAGATCGGTCAGTCCCGGCTCCAGCGCGAGGTCCACCGCGGCGGCGGGGCGTTCGATGGCCTCACGCACCTCCTCGGCGCTCATCGCGCCGACCACGGTCGTGGTGCGGCCGATGGCTCGCCGCAGTTCGGGAAAGTCGGCGAGCGCCCCGAAGTGATCGGAGCGGACCACCAGCACGGTGAGCGCGCCGCCGCTCCACGCGGCCTGTAACGCGCCGACGAAGCGCGCTCGCTCTCGCGCGTCCGCACACTGGGTGAACAGCTCCTCGAACTGGTCGACGACCAGCACCGTGCCGGGACCGGCCGTGACGAGAGGCGGATGGGCGGTCGGCGTGATCATCTGGTGCGTCCAGGTCGCCGAACCCGTGATTCCCAGGTGGCCCCTGCCGAGCGCGGGGAGCACGCCCGCGCGCAGAAGCGAGGACTTGCCCGACCCTGACACGCCCATCACCAGCAGCGGCGAGCGCTCCTCATGGCATCGCGCCAGCTCCCTGACCACCTCGCCGGTCAGCCGCTCGCGGCCGTGGAAGAACTCGGCGTCGGTGAAGGCGGCGAGACCGGGATAGGGGCAGCGGTCCGTGTCGCTCGGCGGGGACGCGGGTCCGGGCACGGTGGTGGTCGGCCGCCACGCGCGGTTGGCCGCCAGGACGACACCGCCGCCGAGCCCCTGCCTGGTCAGGGTGGGGAGCGGGAAACCCCTGCGGCCGAGCGCCCTGCGGGCGTGCTCGGTCGCGGACTCGATGGTGATCTCCCGTTCGCCCTGGGAGTCACCCCGCTCCAGCAGATCGATCAGCGTGCCGAGAAAGGCGGTGTGGGGTTCGCCCTCGGGGGCCAGGGCGAACTGCGAGGCGCCCGACGCGGTCAGCACATAGGAGCGGTGAATCTCCGCCAGCGCCGCGATGTCGCTCCCGCCGGACGACAGCGCCCCCACCGCGCGCCCGGAGAAGCAGCAGTCCAGAATCACGATCTTCGTCATGGCCGCGCTGTCACGGACGTAGCTGCGCAGATAGGCGTACGGCCAGGCGGTGTGCTCGGTCCTGCCTCCCGCTCCGCTCTCCTGCGTCCCAAGGAAGAGCTCGCCGCTCTGCCCGAGGATGCCGTGCCCGGTGTAGCAGATCAGCAGGGCGTCCCCGGGGCTCGCGCGCTCCGTCACCTGCTGTAGCGCCTCGCCGAACGCTCCCACCGAGGGCGGGTCCAGGCACAGGGTCAGCGCATCGCCGCGCACCCCGCACCGCTTGACCAGCACCTCGCTCAGATCGCGCAGGGTCCGTTCCACGGCCGGCTCGTCACGCAGCTCCGAACCGGCCAGGTGCGTGCCGGTGCCGATCAGCAGGACCTGGGCGCGGGCGAGGTCAACGCGGGGCGCTGTCATCCGCCTGAGTGACGGCGGGCGTGGCGTCCTGGCTCCCCATCCACCCCGCCAGTTCGCCGACGAGTTGTTCCAGGCGTGCGGCGTCCATCCCCCGCACGGTCTCGGCGGTGAGTGTGAACTCCTCGCCGTTGGCCCGCTTCAGGGACACCGTCACCGACCGCTTGCGGTTGCGGATCCAGGTGGTGATCACCATCGCCACGCCTGCCGCCATACCGGGGGCCAACGCCAGCTGCAGCAGGACCGGCAGGCCACCGCTCAGCGTCCCGGACGGCGCTTCCCCGTGCACCGTCCGTACGGATCGTGCCAACCCCGGGTCCTCGTCGAGCCACCCCCGTAGTGAGTGAAGTTCCTCCACGTCGTCTGCCGAGGCGATGATCTCCATGCTGCCTCATGCTAGGGATCCGCCATATCGGGCGCCATGCGGTCCGGGAATCTGGGGGCTATGTCGTCCGCGGCACGGCGGCTCGGCCTGGGGAAGGCGTGGCCGCCGTGCCCGCTCGGAAGCGGCCGATACCGGCCGAGGCGGAGGAGCGCGGCCGTCTCGACCTCGCGCACCTGAATTCTCAGGCCGTCGATGGGCCGGTCGCAGAGAGTAGCGGCCCGGCGGGCGGCGAGCAGGGTCTCCAGGGCCTTTTGGCGGTTGCCATGGTAGAGCCAGCCGCGCGCCAGGTCGATGTAGTGGTGGCCGAGCCGGACCGGCGGCATGGGTGATCGACGACGCCGGGTTCCCCAAGGACGGTACCGCTTCACCGGGAGTGACCCGGCAGTATTCGGGTGCGGTGCCGCACGTGCTGAAAAGCACACCGAGGGCAGACAGAGGTGCTCATTGGCGCCCCTCCGGTGCTCGTACACCACATGCATGGACGTGACCGACCACACGCCTTGCGCAGCAGTCACCTTGGACGGTCAATACGACGTCTTCCCAGTACCCCATAATTTCGATATATCAAACCTCTAGTCATCAAAAGGCTTTCGATTCCCATTGAGTATCCAATGTCCTTAATAGGGCTTTGGAAATCCTGACCGGATAACAGTTTTGGGCACCCCAAAAGGGGGATTTGGAGCTTTTGGTCTCGAAAAGAGTGATCTTTTCTTATTTTCTGCGAGGGTGGAAACGGGAAACACCAGAACTGCTCTTGTCCGTTCGACGCCGGTTACCGCACGCTTGTCAGCGATGGCTCTCAGCTGTTCGAACGGACAGCAAGGGAGGCCCATGTGGTCCAGCAGCCGATCCCCTTCGGCAGAGAACTACGGAGGCGGCGTCTCGCCGCCGGCCTCACGCTCACCGATCTGTCCAGGCTGGTGCATTACAGCAAAGGTCAGTTGAGCAAGGTCGAAAGAGGTCTGAAAGCGCCCAGCCGTGAGCTGGCGCGCCTCTGCGATACCGCGCTCGACGCCGGAGGTGTGCTCGCCGCCCTGGTCGACACACGGCCTGCGGCGACAGGGGCCACCAAGACGAGCCGCGGAGACGAGGAGGTATGGCTGATGCACTTGTCCGGAGATGGGCAGAGCTGGTTCCAGCCGGTGAGTCGGCGGCAGGTGATGGTGGCGGGCGCCACGTCGATGGCGGGTATGAGCATCGGCAGTCCGAGGACCAGTTCCCATACCGAGGACGCGACGCTGCTCGGCATGTCTCGGTCCTTGTTCGACCAGTATCGCCAGCTTGGTCAGGTGGCCGGCCCCGGCCTGCTGCTTCCCGCACTGATCGCGCAGACTCACACGCTGCAAGAGCTGTCGGCACACGCGGGACCGCGCACCCGGCAGGGGCTGCTGCGCCTCGCCTCGCGGTACGCCGAGTACGTCGGCTGGATGATGCAGGAGACCGGGAACGATCAGGCGGCCCTGTGGTGGACAGAGCGAGCGGTCGACCTTGCGGCCTCGGGGGGCGATCATCATCTGGCCGCGTACGGGCTGGTCCGTCGTGCGCTGGTCACGCTGTACCGAAACGACGCCGAGCAGACGATCGAACTGGCCAGGCAGGCGCAGGGAGGAGGGCTCCCACCGCGAATTCGCGGCTTGGCGGCGCAGCGGGAGGCGCAGGGGCACGCTCTCGCCGGCGATTACAACGCCTGCATGTTCAGCCTTGACCGGGCTCGTGCGCTGCTTGCGAGCAGCGCTCTGGACTCGGACACACCCGTCATCGGCACCACCAACCTGTCCGACCCGGTGGAGATGATCACCGGCTGGTGCCTGTACGACCTGGGTCGGCCAGGGGAAGCCGCCGAGCTCATCGGCAAGCAGATGGCTCAGGTGCCGCCACAGGCGCTGCGGACCTTGGTTCGCTATGGCGTACGACGCGCACTCGCGCACGCCATGGCGGGCGAAATCGACCATGCCTGTCACCTCACGGGCCAACTGCTCGGCAGCGCCGTCACGGTGAGCTCGGCCACCATCGCCGAGGACATGCGGGCTTTGGCGCGGACGCTGGGTCGTCATCCGAAAAATGCGGCGGTGCGCGAGCTGACCCCCGAACTCAGCCACACCCTGCGCTCTGTCATCCCGTAAACCCCGAGAAAGGGGAACACAATGGCACACGAGGTCTTCATCAACTATCGCACCGGGGACGGCGAGAAGATCGCGGCCTTGCTCCATGAGCACCTCTCGAAGCGTTTCGAGGGTGAACGGACCTTTCTTGCCAGCGCGTCCATCCCTCCCGGAGAGACCTATCCGGACAGACTTCTCAGCGCGGTACGTCGCAGCAGTGTCGTGCTGGCAGTGATCGGTGAGGGCTGGTCACAACACTCCCGGCTACACGACGAGGACGACTGGGTGCGGAAGGAGATCCTGGAGGCATTCAAGTGCGGCATAGAGGTGATACCTGTTCTCGACGGTCGCAAGGTCGAGCGCCTTAACGTCGCGGACCTGCCTCAGGAACTGGTCAGGCTCGCCGACGTTCAGTCGGTCCGGCTGGACCTGCACGAGAAAGAGGCAGGGCTCAAGCGCATCGGCGACCAACTCGCCAGGAAACTACCGTCACTCAAGGAGGTGGATCGGGCCACTCGTGAGCCGCAGGATGCCGACAGTGTGAGCAACTCGGTGAACGAAGCTCACGGCACCGTCGTGCAGACCGGTAATTTCACCGGTGACGCGGGCACCGTCATCAAGGGCAACCAGGGGCCGGTTCACAGCGGAAACGGAGACCTGAACAATAATTCTCCGCATGCTTCGGGACCCGGCGCGACGTATATCGCGGGCGATAACCAGGGCGGAATCCGGCACGACTTCGGCGGCTCTCGCAGAGATGAGGACGACGACCGTTGACCAATTTTTCTTTTACTCAGATATCTGGTGTCAACGGACCTGTTCAGACGAGCAATGCTCCTCTTAACATCGGAAATTACTACCAGAACGCAGTGCTGGCCGGCGTAACGACACGGAGTCCTCGGGCGAACGCTGTCGATGACCTGGAGAGAATCTGGCAGCGTTTCGTTTACCCTTCGGGGTTTGGCCGTGCGCGTGAGCTTCTGGAGACGTACAGGATCGTTCTCCTTGATGGTGCACCCGGTAGCGGCAGGGTTGCCGCTGCCAAGACGCTCCTGTATGAGCTGTTCTCCGGCGATGAGCGGTTTCGTGAGCTGTCGTGGGAGGAGAGTGACGGCAAGCACCGCCTGGATCCGGATCACATTGGTGACGACGATCGTGTGTGGCTGGACCTGTCAGGCGTTGAAGAGCAGATCTGGCGGGACGTTCAGAACGAGCTGTCCGCCGTGCGTAACGCCGTTGCCGAACACGGCGCCTATCTGGTGGTCGTGTTACCGGGTAACAGAGGTGAGAGGCTTCGTCCAGAATTCGGCCCATACCTCGCGAAGATCGACCGCCCACCGGCTGAGGAGGTGTTACGTCGCCATCTGCGGTTGATGGCCGTTCCGGGTGCGGTGACCAGTCCAACGACCCCGCTCCTGACCGGCTATCTGGATGCCGACCCGCCGATCCAAGAGATCGCCATATTCGCTGGACTCGTCGCTGAGGCATGGGCGAACACCGAGGGCGACCTTGCCAACTGGTACGCCATCGCGCACGAGGCGCTGACCGGTAGGGAGCAGGAGGTCGCCAAGGACGTAGCGACATTGGCCGAGGGTCCCCAACGTGCTCTGCTCCTGGCTGCGGCCATGCTGCACGGTGCCCATGTGGATCACGTGTATCGCGCAGCCACAGCACTGCTGAACACGTTGGGACATCCCGAGGACGAGTGCCCCCTGCTGGAACGCCCCGATCTCGTTGAGCAATTTCAGAAGATTGACGTTGAAATCAATGGCAACCGTCATGTGCGGTTCAGGAAACTCGGATACGACTCGGGAGTACGTGCCTACTTCTGGAACCAGATACCGGAACTACGGGATGGCATTCAGACGTGGGTGGAGAAGGTCGTCGACTCCGCGGACCTAGGGCAGGAAGACTGCGGCAGGCTGGTCACCCGATTCGCCGAGCAGTGCCTGCGCCACGAGTACCGACAAGTATTGGTGGGCTCGGTGCTTCGCTGGAGCAGGGGATCCACGACCAAACGTCGGCTGTGGGCTGCCGGTCTCGCACTGCGGTGTGGACTCACAGCAGAGAAGCACGGCCGGTTCTTCCGTCAGCAGATCTACTCCTGGTCGCACAACAGAGACCTACCCGAGGGGCTCGCCCGGGTGATCACCGTGATGTGCGCCCAGGTCATAGCTGTCCACCACCCAGACGAGGCCATGGTCCGCCTTCATCATCGAGCGCGGAGGGAGGAGCGCAACACGATCGCCCGTGAGGCACTGGTTCAACTGGTCAACGGTGATTCGCGGCTCCGTCGGCAGATGCTTGTCCGGCTCATTGTTCTTTCTCCCGATGGCTGGAGATGGGAGGTCGACCCCGGCCTCTTCCTGGAGTTCGCCGATCCGGCGGCACTCACCGATCGGGGAAGCCGTAACCACCCATTCATCGCCGACGCCGACGTGAGAGGCATGCTGGCCGAAGGTTGGCGGCGCGTTTTCACGCGGTGCACTCAGGAGATGTGGAGGGCACCGCTACGGCAGTGGCTGTACGTGGCTCTTGGCGACGAGCGCAATCGTGAGGTGCTGCTCGACATCCTCGTCGAGAGCAGTGAGGGGCGAGGCAACATCCTGGGCCTTCTATACGCCGCCGTCCGCAATATGCCTCGGCCCGCAGCGGACGATCAGGAGCGTCACACCGTCTTTCGCGACATCGTCCTGCGGAAAATCTGCGCCGTCCAGGGCATCCGGATCGCATGAGCAACCACGTCACCAGTACGGAACAGGGGAGGGCACCATGAGTACGGGCCGTGACACGGTCGTGATCTACTTTGCCGCCATCGGTGGGGTCCTGCTGGTCGGCCTCGTCCTTTTCGCTCCCTGGCAGATATGGGGACCGGTCCTTGCCTTGGCGCTCATAGCCGTGGCGTTCCTTCTGATCAGAGCCTTCAGGCAGCGCCGATCGAATATTCCGCCGGAGCCCTCGCCCCGCTACGCGCCTTCACCGCCACCTGTGAAGCACCGGGAACAGAAAGTGGAGCGAGTTTCGCTACCGAGCAAGGAGGAGGACTACGACTTCCTGTTCTCCGCGACGGTGCTCTGGTCGCCGCTCGCCTTCACGACGGATGAGGACAAGGTCAACGCGGCCGCCCTGGCGGTCAACGCGATACTGAAACGAGCAGAGGAGATCACCAGGCAGCGAGAACCGGGCCGGGCCTCGCTCGTTCAACACGAACTGGGGGGCATCCTGGGCACAATGCAGGCCGATGACACCCGATGCGTGCAGGCGATGGCCGAGTCGGTTGAGGTCACCCTTCCCGCCCATGACCAGGAAAGACTGGAGAAGCTCGCCAGGATACGCAAGAAGGAAGCCGTCTGGGAACACGAGCGGAAGTACGAACAGAACAAGCGCGAGTACCTGGGGGAGGACGTGCTCAAGGACACCGGTAGTGCCGTGGTCTGGTGGCTGGCAAGAAACGACGAGCATGTGGAAAAGGCGGTGAACGACATCGGCCTTCTCACCCGGCTGTCCTTCGCGGCCAACAACAAGGAACTACCCGAGGGCTTCCGGCATCTCCAGTCGGACACGGACTCCGATGACCTGCCCGAGGCATCCCGCCTCCCCTTCGGGAACGGAGCCTCCGCGGTCGACTGCTTCACCGCCTTCCTCCATAAACTGGATTTCAAGGAGGAAGACTCGCAGAGCACACTTTTCGCTCACGAGGTGGCCACGCTGGTCGGCAAGCACGGCCGACCGGAGGTGGCTGATGAGATCATGCTCCGGTTCGACACGGAGGCTTCTCCCTTCGGCCCCCTACCGGATCCGCCGACCGACTGGCCGAACGATGTCCCCGAAGAGACCGGACAGGATTGAGCACGCTCATGGAAGCCGAACTGGCGGCGCTGGCGGCTTCTGGGGCCACGACGCTGATCGCACTGATGGTCTCGGATACCTGGACTCAGGTGAAGGAAAGGTTCGCGCGCGCATTCAGTCGTACCGGGGACTCGGAAGACCTGCTGCGGGACCTTGAGGTTTCCCGGGCCACACTGATGGCCGCCCTCGCACACGGCGATGACGAGAAAGCAGCCGAGATCGAGATCGAGTGGCGATCCCGGTTGCTCTACCTGATGCGATCGGACCCCGGCCTGATCGAGGAACTGCGGAGTCTTCCGACCTCACCCGTGGGCACCGTGTACAACAGCATCAGCGGAAAAGTGCAGTCCGGTCTGGTGATCCAGGCCGGCCGGATATCCGGATCCACCTTTCACCCAGTCCGACCGGACGATCATGCTGGTGAGTCTGAGGACGAGGCCCAGAGCGGCCTTGGCATGGAGTGATGCGGACCTTGACCGCCCTGACCAACTCCGAGGTGCGGGCACTCCTGGCTGGATGACGTGGGCGACCAGATGAGCACGCCCGACCGTCTCACGTACCGTACGGGCACCTCTTCGCGCCCGTACGGTACGTCGTCAACGGCATGGCGGCCTGAATCGGGGAAGGGAGAGGCCGTCATGCCTGCTCAGGGGTGGTCAATTCCGGTGAGCGCGGTCATCTCCGCCTCGCGCATCTGCGCCTTGAGGCCCTCGACGGTGCGGTCGCAGAGCAGCAGCGGTTCGGGGGTGGGCCAGGTGGCGATGGCGTGGAAGAGACGGCTGCCGGTGCCGTACAGCACGGCCCAGCCAGGCCAGGTGATCTGCAGTATCGCGGCCTCGGTGCGGGCTTCGTGGTCCCAGGTGTAGTGCGGGACCGAACCGGGGGGCACGCCGTCGCGGTGACGACCGCGAGGGCGGGCAAGGCGTCGCCGGATCACGAGATCACCTGCCCGGCGGCCCGCTGCCGCGCCTGTCGTGCGATGGCCTCCTGTCGGTCGGTCTCGGCGCGCAGGGCCTCAAGGCTGTCGGCGCCGACCGTCCGTTCGGCTTCGGCGTGAAACGCCAGGGCGCAGAAGGGCCTCTCCCGGCTGGCCCACAGCCGTCCGGCGTCACTGAGGATCAGCCGCCAACCGGGAATGGTGGTGGATTCAGCATCGGTCATTGATTGGACCTCCATCCGATCAAGGGCCCGTCCGGTCGCTCGCATGGTTGAACAGGCCCGTTTTGTGAGGTGAGGAGGGTGTGGAGGGGGGCGTCGTACGGGCCGGGCGGCCGGTAAGAAGACGGGGTCATCGCTGCGTGGTGCATGCGGACAGCGTGGCCGTCGCGGGGGACGGCGAAGTATCACAGGTTCGTGAAACTCGAATTCGCTACGGTAGGCCGAGCCAGCTCGCGAAGCCGCTGAGGCTTCGGGGACGTCGTCGTTCGAGGTTGACGAGCATCCGGACGGTTTCGCGGACCATCGGATGGTTGCGGGTCTGTTGAGGGGCGGCCCGACGGGCGGCGAGCAGTGTCTCCAGGGCCTTCTGGCGGTTGCCGTGGTAGAGCCAGCCGCGCGCCAGGTCGATGTAGTGGTGGCCGAGCCGGACAGGTGCGACCGCTGGAGAGAGTGCTGTGTGCTGAGCGCGGCGGATTGCTTCGCCGCCGTCGTACATCTCCACTGCGGCTGCGACCTCGTGCATGATCACGTTGGAGGGGCCGAATTCCAGGCCGTAGTGGTTCGCGTCCTGGCCCAGTACGCGGGCGGCCTCGCGGGCGTGTTCGATGTGGTCGAACGCGGTCTGCCGGTCAGCCGCACGGGCAGCGAAGATCGCGGATCGGAGATGGGCCGCGCCGTACACGCTCAGTTCGGCGGCGGTCAGCCGGCCGAGGTCCTCGCCGACCTCGCGCCGTATCCGATCCAGGAGGATCAGCCCCTTGTCGTAGGTGGCCGTCGCCAGGAACAGCGTCGAACGCTGCCACTGCGTGCGGGCGACCCGCAGCGGGTCCTGTGACGCCTGGGCCGCCCATGCCACGCGATCCATGGCGAGGCCCCGCAGGTCGAAGTAGCCCAGCGTGTAGGCGATCGCCGTCACCCCGGTGTACGCCTCGGAGAGCAGCCCGAAAAGTTCGTCACGTCGGGCTCCCTCGCTGGCGTGAACGGCTCGCGTCAGCTCTTCCAGCAGGCCCGGAAGCATCTCCCCGAGCTGGATGTACCGGGCCTGCCTGCCCAGTGCGGACGCGCGCCGCACGTCCGCGCGGAGCTGCTCTGTCGGCGGCGGTGGGACGTCCTCGTCGGGCAGGTCCCAGGACAGAAGTGCTCGTCGGAGCTGCGGGACGCACTCGTGGATCCGGTCCTCTCGCGTGCCGGGGTCACGGTACGGCTGGCCGGTCAGCTCACCGAGCTCGATCCGCAGGGTCCGCGCCACAGCGGTGATAAGGGCCTGCGTGGCCGGTTTGTGCCCCCGTTCGACCTGGGCGATCAGGCTCTTGGAACAGGGCACTCGGTCAGCGAGTTGCTGCTGCGTCAGACCGCGCAGCTTGCGAGCCTGGGCGATCCGCCGCCCGACAGCTTCTTCGGCGGCTGGGCCATTCGTACTGCCGTCGCGCATGAGCAGGCCCCACACGTATCTGTAACGGTCCTTACAACCTCAGGCTACGTGCGGAGCCTTTGGTGTGTCAGGGGAACGTCGTGCGGATCGGTTGAGCGGCGATGGCGGGTGCGCCACTCGGCCTTCGCGTGACCATGGGGAAGACCCTTGACAGTGGGATTTCCGGAGGTCACGCTGTTGCGTATAGCGCTGCTTGTTCTGCTTTACGAAACCGGGGTTTGTTGCGATGATCCCTGTCTGCCCCCTCGCGGCCCTTCCTCCGGGTGAGGCCCATCGGCTCGACGTCGACCCGCCCATCGCTGTCTTCCACACCGAGGACGGCGAGATCTACGCCGTGGACGACACCTGCACCCACCAGGACGCCTCGCTCTCCGACGGGTGGCTGGAGGGGTGTGAGATCGAGTGCCCCCTGCACGCCTCCAGCTTCGACCTGCGGACGGGACGTCCGAGCAGCCCCCCTGCCAAGCTGCCGCTGCGCACCCACCGGGTGGTGGTCTCCGACGACACCGTCTACGTGGTGCCCTCCGAGGAGCCGCCGAACCTGCCGCCCGGCGTGCGCGCGAGTACCGCATGACGCCGACGCGCGCCCTCCCCGGCAACGGCCGCCCCAACCCGTCGACATGGCAGACCAGGGAGCGATCGTGACCGCGAGAAGCCTGCCGCCCAGCGTGATCGCCACCCTGCCCGGCGGCCACTACACCGACGAGAACGTCTTCGCCCTGGAGCAGGCCCGCATCTTCGAGTCGATGTGGTTCTGCGTGGTCCGGGCCTCCGATCTGGGAAAGCCGGGGGCTTTCCGGACCGTCCAGGTGGGCCGGGAGAGCGTCCTGGTCACCCGGGCCAGGGACGACTCGATCCGGGCCTTCCTCAACGTGTGCCGCCACCGTGGCGCCCGGATACGTACCGAGGAGTCCGGCGAGGTCAGGCGGGCCTTCCAGTGCCCGTACCACGCCTGGACCTACGATCTTGAGGGCAGGCTGATCGCCGCGCCGAACCTGACGAGGATGCCCGACCTCGACCGGGTCGAGTACGGGCTGGTCAACGTGGCCGTGCGCGAGTGGAGTGGGTACGTGTGGGTCTGCCTGGCCGACGAGCCGCCGTCGTTCGAGGCGGATGTGATCGGTGAGGCGACGGCCCGGCTGGGCGACGAGCGGGCCATCGAGAGCTACGACATCGCCAACCTGGCGGTGGGCCGCAGGATCGTCTACGACGTGCGGGCCAACTGGAAGCTCATCGTCGAGAACTTCATGGAGTGCTACCACTGCGCCACCATCCATCCCGAGCTCACCGAGGTGCTGCCGGAGTTCGCCGACGGCTACGCGGCGCAGTCCTTCGTCGGGCACGGAGCGGAGTTCGGCGAGGAGATCCGGGGGTTCACCGTCGACGGCTCGGCGGGAGTGGACCGTATCCCGGGGGTCGGCGAGGAGCAGGACCGCCGCTACTACGCGATCACCATCAAACCGCAGGTCTTCGTCAACCTGGTGCCCGACCACGTGATCTGGCACCGGATGTTCCCGCTGGCGGCCGACCGGACGATCGTGGAGTGCGACTGGCTCTTCCTCAGGGACGTCGTGGAGGCGGGCACCGATCTCGGTCCGTCCGTCGAGCTCTTCCACCGGGTCAACGAGCAGGACTTCGCGGCCTGTGAGAGGTGCCAGCCGGCGATGAACTCCCGCGCGTACGCCCGGGGTGGGGTCCTGGTGCCCAGCGAGCACCACATCGGGGGCTTCCACGACTGGCTGATCGACAGGCTGGGTACCGGGCCGGACTGATGGAAGGGGAGCGCCTATAGTGTGCGCAACCCGCCGTTTCAGGGGGGGAGGGCAAGGAAGGAGGCGCGAGGATGGCCAGGAAGGCTCCGCGCGACGACGTCAACGAGGACGGCATCGAGATCGGGTCCCCCAAGGAGTGGGCGGCCGGTATACCGGGAGTGACCCGGTCGTTGCTGACCGCCAATGCCCAGATGGGCGTCGGCCGCACCCTCCTCACCCTGGCCGGGGTCAACCAGAAGGAAGGCTTCGACTGCCCCGGTTGCGCCTGGCCCGAGGGGGAGCACCGCAGCCCGTTCGAGTTCTGCGAGAACGGCGCGAAGGCGGTGGCCGAGGAGGCCACCGTCCGCAGGGTCACCCGTGACTTCTTCGCCCGGCACACCGTCGACGACCTGGCCGGGCACACCGAGTACTGGCTGGGCCAGCAGGGGCGGCTCACCGAGCCGATGCACAAGCCCGCCGGCTCCGACCACTACGTCCCGGTGAGCTGGGACGACGCCTTCTCCCTGATCGCGCGGGAGCTGCGCGCGCTGGACAGCCCGGACGAGGCGCTCTTCTACACCTCGGGGCGCACCTCGAACGAGGCCGCGTTCGCCTACCAGCTCCTGGTGCGCAGGTTCGGCACCAACAACCTGCCGGACTGCTCCAACATGTGCCACGAGTCCAGCGGCTCGGCGCTCACCGAGACCCTCGGTATCGGCAAGGGCACGGTCTCGCTGGAGGATCTCCACCGGGCCGACCTGATCTTCGTGGTCGGTCAGAATCCCGGCACCAACCACCCGCGCATGCTCTCGGCGTTGGAACGAGCCAAGCGCGAAGGTGCCCGGATCGTCGCGGTCAACCCGCTGCCCGAGGCCGGGCTGCTCCGCTTCAAGAACCCGCAGCGGGCCTCCGGGCTGGTGGGCAAGGGTACGACGCTGTCCGACAGGTTCCTGCAGATCCGGCTCAACGGCGACCTCGCGCTCTTCAAGGCGATGTCGCTGCTGCTGCTGGAGGCCGAGGAGGCCGCCCCCGGCACCGTGATCGACCGCGACTTCGTCGAGGCGCACACCCACGGCTTCGACGAATGGGCCGAGGATCTGCGCTCCCTGGACTGGGCGGAGGTCGAGGAGGCGACCGGGCTGGACCGCCCGGCCGTCGAGGAGGCCGTACGGGAGGTGCTGGGCGCGAAGTCGGTGATCGTGTGCTGGGCGATGGGGCTCACCCAGCACAGGAACTCCGTCGCCACCATCAGGGAGGTCGTCAACTTCCTGTTGCTGCGCGGCAACGTGGGCCGCGCGGGCGCCGGGGTCTGCCCGGTCAGGGGCCACTCCAACGTCCAGGGTGACCGCACGATGGGCATCTACGAGAAGCCACCGGCCCGGTTCCTGGACGCGCTGCGCGACGAGTTCGGCTTCGAGCCGCCCCGCGAGCACGGCTTCGACACCGTGGAGGCGATCAGGGCGCTCCGCTCCGAGCGGGCGAAGGTCTTCATCGCGATGGGCGGCAACTTCGTGTCGGCCACCCCCGACACGGCGGCGACCGAGGAGGCGATGCGCCGGGCCAGGCTGACGGTGCAGGTCTCCACCAAGCTGAACCGCTCGCACGCCGTCTGCGGGCGCGAGGCGCTCATCCTGCCCACGCTGGGACGGACCGAACGCGACGGCGACCGTTTCGTCACGGTCGAGGACTCCATGGGCATGGTGCACGCCTCGCGGGGCAGACTGCGGCCCGCCTCCGACGATCTGCTCTCCGAGGTGGAGATCGTCTGCCGGCTGGCCGTGGAGCTGTTCGGTGACGATCCGCACGTGCCCTGGCAGGAGTTCGCGGCCGACTACGACGCGATCCGCGACCGGGTCTCCCGGGTGGTGCCCGGATTCGACGACTTCAACACCAAGATCCGCGCTCCCGGCGGCTTCGCGCTGCCCAACGCGCCCCGCGACGAGCGACGCTTCCCGACCGCGACGGGCAAGGCCAACTTCACGGTCAACGAGCTGGAGGTGCTGCGGGTGCCGCCGGGGCGGCTGCTGCTGCAGACGGTCCGCAGCCACGACCAGTACAACACCACGATCTACGGCATGGACGACCGCTACCGGGGCGTGCGCAACGGCCGCCGGGTGGTCTTCGTGCACGCCGACGACCTGGCCGAGCGGGAACTGGCCGACGGGGACATGGTGGACCTGGTCAGCGAGTGGCCCGACGGGGAGCGCAGGGCGGAGGCCTTCCGCGCGGTCGCCTACCCGACCGCGCGCGGCTGCTGCGCCGCGTACTTCCCGGAGACCAACGTGCTCGTCCCGCTCGACTCGGTGGCGGAGACCTCCAACACCCCCACCTCCAAGAGCGTGGTGGTCAGACTCGTCCGGCGGGAGCCCGCCGACGGCTGAATATCCGTGGTCAGGCTCGTCCGGCGTACCCCAGGCGGTGGCTGATGTCGCGGGCGCCGGCGATCACGAGCGGTGCCAGCTCGTGCAGCCGGTCCTCGCCGAGGCGGTACGCGGGGCCTGACGCGCTGACCGCGGCGACGATCTCACCGTCGTAGGAGCGGACGGGCGCGGCGACGGCGTTCAGGCCGATCTCGTACTCCTCGACGGTGACGGCGTAACCCCGCTCGCGGGCCTCTCCCAGTTGCTCCTCCAGGGCGGCGACGGAGGTGATCGTGTTCGGGGTGTAGCGTTCCAGGCCGCTCGCGGAGAGCAGCCGGGCCCGGTGCGCCTCGTCGAGGTGGGCCAGCAGGACCTTCCCGCTGGAGGTGGCGTGCAGCGGGGTGAGCTGGCCGACCCAGTTGTGCGTGGTGACGGCGGAAGGGCCGCGTACCTGGTCCAGGTTGACCGCGTAGTGGGAGCGCAGCACCGCCAGGTTCACCGTCTCGCCGAGCTCCTCGGCGAGACGGTGGCAGACCGGGCGGCTCTGCTGGGTCAGGTCGAGCCGGGAGGCCACCCCGCCCGCGAGGCGGACGAGGCCGAAGCTGAGGCGGTATTTTCCCCGGTCCTCGGCCTGTTCGACCAGGCCGCGCGCCTCCAGCGCGCCCAGCAGCCGGAACGCCGTCGACTTGTGCACCGATATCTCCTGGGCTATCTCGCTCACCCCGGCCTCGCGGCGTTCGGCGA
Source organism: Streptosporangium amethystogenes subsp. fukuiense (assembly GCF_042665875.1). NCBI lineage: Bacteria > Bacillati > Actinomycetota > Actinomycetes > Streptosporangiales > Streptosporangiaceae > Streptosporangium > Streptosporangium amethystogenes. The sequence continues at coordinate 1,779,731 of NZ_JBHTEE010000001.1, forward strand.
GGATCTCCAGGATGGTGATGGCCCGGTCGACGGACTGGACTCCACCGCCGCTGTCGGTGCGATCGTTGCCCATGGCGCAACTGTAGGCGCTGGAAAGGGAACGAACGTCATCGGGGACGACGACATCCGTTGCGAATGGTGCACCCTATTGCGCTATTAGCTCCAATTTCGGACACTGTTCCTGCTTGAGGGAGGCGAGGCGGACATGTACGACTTTGTCATCGTTGGAGGTGGCTCGGCCGGGAGCGCCCTCGGCAACCGGCTCTCCGCCGACCCCGCCAACCGGGTACTGGTGCTGGAGGCGGGCCGCCCGGACTACCCGTGGGACGTCTTCATCCACATGCCGGCCGCGCTGCCCTTCCCCATCGGGAACCGTTTCTACGACTGGAAGTACACCTCCGAGCCCGAGCCGCACATGCACGGCCGCCGCATCTACCACGCCCGGGGCAAGGTACTGGGCGGATCGAGCAGCATCAACGGCATGATCTTCCAGCGGGGCAACCCGCTGGACTACCAGCGCTGGGGCGCCGACCCCGGCATGGAGACCTGGGACTTCGCCCACTGCCTGCCGTATTTCAAGCGCATGGAGAACTGCCTGGCCGCCGACCCCGCCGACCCGATGCGCGGGCGGGGCGGGCCCCTCGTGCTGGAGCGCGGGCCGGTGCGCAACCCGCTGTTCGGGGCGTTCTTCGAGGCGGTGCAGCAGGCCGGACATCCGCTGACCGACGACGTCAACGGCTACCGCCAGGAGGGCTTCGCCCGCTTCGACCGCAACATCAGCAGGGGACGCCGGCTGTCCGCTGCCCGCGCCTACCTGCACCCGGTCGCCAACCGCCCCAACCTGGAGGTCAGGACGCGGGCGCACGTCACCAGGATCCTCTTCGAGAAGAAGCGGGCCGTCGGCGTCGAGTACGACGGCCGAAAGGTTCGCGCGGGCGAGGTCATCCTCTGCGGCGGCGCGATCAACTCCCCGCAGCTGCTCCAGCTCTCCGGGGTGGGCGACGCCGCCGAGCTGGGCGCCCTCGGCGTCGACGTCGTGTGCGACCTGCCGGGCGTCGGCGAGAACCTCCAGGACCACCTGGAGGTCTACATCCAGTACGGCTGCAGGCGGCCGGTCTCGATGCAGCCCGCGATGAAGTGGCGCAACCGGCCGTGGATCGGCGCGCGCTGGTTGTTCGCGCGCAGCGGCCCCGGTGCGACCAACCACTTCGAGGCGGGTGGCTTCATCCGGGGCAACGACGACGTCGACTACCCCAACCTGATGTTCCACTTCCTGCCCATCGCGGTCCGCTACGACGGCTCGGCTCCGGCGGGCGGGCACGGCTACCAGGTGCACATCGGGCCGATGTACTCGGACTCCCGAGGTTCGGTGAAGATCAGGAGCACCGACCCCCGGGTCCACCCGGCGCTCCGTTTCAACTACCTGTCCACCGCGCAGGACCGGCGCGAGTGGGTGGAGGCGGTCCGGGCCGCCCGCGACATCCTCAACCAGCCGGCCATGGACGAGTTCAACGCGGGGGAGCTGTCGCCGGGGCCCGGGGTCGAGACCGACGAGGAGATCCTCGACTGGGTGGCCAGGGACGGTGAGACCGCGCTGCACCCCTCGTGCACCGCACGGATGGGTGTCGACGACATGTCCGTGGTGGACCCGCTCACCATGCGGGTACACGGCCTTGAGGGGCTGCGCGTGGTGGACGCCTCGGTGATGCCGTACGTGACCAACGGCAACATCTACGCGCCGGTCATGATGGTGGCGGAGAAGGCGGCGGACCTGATCCTGGGCAACACCCCGCTCGCCGCCGAACACGTCGACTTCTACCGCCATCGCGACGGCTTGGCCCACTGATCACGGGTGCGTTGACCAGCCATCCGGCCATGCGGTCCGCTTACGTGCCGGATGTCGAATTCTCGCTGAAAAAAGCCGGTTCACCATTCGGATAATGGCGGGGGTGAGATTTCCGCGATTGTGCTGGCACGGTAACAAAGCCGGTAGAGCCTTGACTGCGTGAATAAGAGGGTCGATTCTGTTTCTCGCTGAGCGGTCCGATGCGCCATACGCAACGAGCAACGAGCTACGCGATGACCGGAAGGATGCCCCTTCGTGTCAGATCTCCACCTCGACGGCGACCGGAGAGATCTCGTCGCGGAGAATCAGCGGGCCGTCCTCGACGTGCGCGGTCTCTGGAAGGTCTTCGGCCCGCGTGCCGACCGGGTCGTCGGAACTCCGCTGGCGGAGCTCTCGCGAAGTGAGCTGAGGGCCAGGACGGGCTGCGTGACCGCGATCCGCGACGTCTCCTTCACCGTGCGGCCCCAGGAGGTCTTCGTCGTCATGGGCCTGTCCGGCTCGGGCAAGTCCACCCTCGTACGCTGCCTGACCCGGCTCGTCGAGCCGACGGCGGGAGAGGTGCTGTTCGACGGCGAGGACATCCGCAAGGCCGACGGCCGGCGGCTGCGCGAGCTGCGCCGCCACCGCTTCGCGATGGTGTTCCAGAACTTCGGGCTGCTGCCGCACCGGCGGGTCCTGGACAACGTGGCCTACGGGCTGGAGATCCGCGGGACGCGCAAGGAGGCCCGCTACGAGCGGGCCAGGCAGATGGTCGAGCTCGTCGGGCTCTCCGGCTCCGAGGACTCCTACCCCGACCAGCTCTCCGGCGGCATGCAGCAGCGCGTCGGACTGGCCAGGGCGCTCGCGGTGGATCCCGACGTGCTCTTCTTCGACGAGCCGTTCTCCGCGCTCGACCCGCTGATCAGGCGGGACATGCAGAACGAGGTCATCCGGCTGCACCGCGAAGTGGGCAAGACGATGATCTTCATCACACACGACCTGAGCGAGGCCCTCAAGCTCGGCGACCGCATCCTGATCATGCGCGACGGCGAGCTCGTCCAACTGGGCACACCTGAGGAGGTCGTCGGGGCACCGGTGGACGGCTACGTGCGCGAGTTCGTCAGGGACGTGCCCCGCTCGCACGTGCTCACCACTCGCTGGATCATGCGTCCGCCCCGCTCCGACGAGCCGCTGGACGGGCCGGAGATCGGGCCGGACGTCGTGGTACGCGACGCCGTGCACACGGTGCTGCGTGCGACGAGCCCGGTCAGGGTGGTCGACGGCGGCGGGCCGCTGGGCGTCGTCACCGCCGAGGAACTCCTCGGCGTCCTCGCCGAGCCGTCCCCTGCGGAGGTCTCCGTGACGCGCGCCGAACCCCCGGAGGAGAAGGCCCCCGGGGAACTCACCGGGAGGACTTCCGGCGAGTCCAGCGAGCCGCTCCCGGCGGAGACACAGGCGGAGATCCCGGAGAAGGGCACGGGCGAGTCCGCCGAGTCGGCCAGGGCAGGGGATCAGGGGTGACGGCCACCCCGGCCACCACGACCGGTGGCCTGCGGCGCCTGCCCACCTGGCCCCGCCGCTACCTGCTGACCGCCGTCGTCGCGGCGTGGGTGCTCGTCTGGGTGTTCGTTCAGGGCCGTGACACCTTCCAGCTCGGTGGCGCGGAGCTGACGCCGCTGCACCTGCGGATCAACGAGGCGAGCGAGGTCATCGACAACAGCAGGAACGACAACCCGTTCTTCCTGTACTTCGTCAACTACGTCCGGCTCTTCCTCGACGAGGCCGTCACGTTCGTCCAGGCGCTGATCAGCAGGCCGTCCTTCGGGCGGCCGCTGCCGGTCATCGGCTGGCTGGGCGTGGTCACCGTCGCCACGGCGGCCGCGCTGCTCTGGGGCAACCTCAGGGTCGCGGTGCTGACCGCGGCCGGTTTCGCCTCCTTCGGCCTGCTGGGTCTGTGGGAGGAGAGCATGGACACTCTCGCTCTCACCCTGGCCGCGGTCGTGATCTCGCTGCTGATCGGCATCCCGCTCGGCGTCTGGGCCGGGGTGAACGACCGGTTCAACCGTCTGGTCACCCCGGTGCTCGACTTCATGCAGACGATGCCGACGTTCGTCTACCTCGCGCCGCTCACCCTGTTCTTCCTCATCGGCCCGGCAAGCGCCACCGTGGCGACGGTCGTCTACGCCGCACCGCCCGCGATCCGCATCACCGCGCACGGCATCCGCGAGGTGCGCCCCGCGACCCTGGAGGCCGGCACCTCGCTGGGCTCGACCGCCTGGCAGCTGCTGGGCAAGGTACGGCTCCCGCTGGCCAAGCGGACCATCATCGTCGGCGTCAACCAGACCATCATGGCCGCGCTCTGCATGGTCACCATCGCCGCGCTGATCGACGCCCCGGGACTGGGCAAGACGGTCATCAAGGCGCTGGAGACCCTCGACGTCGGCAGCGCCTTCAACGCGGGCCTGGCCATCGTCATCATGGCCATCGTCCTCGACCGGGTCACCTCCGCCGCCGGCAGGCGTGTCGAGACCCGGTACCGGGCCGGCCGTCCGCGCAGGCCCGGCCGCCGCCGTGCCGGGATCGGCGCCGTCCTGGCGGGCACCGGCGTGCTGGTCTACCTCTCCCACACCTACGTGTGGGCCGCGGAGTTCCCGAGCGAGGCGAACCTGGGGCCGTACGTCCGCCGGGGCGTCGACGCGGCGACCCTGTGGGTGCAGGACAACCTGGCGGCCTACACCGGTGTGTTCAAGAACGCCGTCTCCTACGGTCTGCTCAACCCGTTCGAGGCCCTGCTCACCGGCTCGCCGTGGTGGCTGATCGCCGCGGTGGTGCTCGCGTTCGCCGCCGTCCTGGCGAACGTCAGGGTCGTTCTCGTCACCGCGGCCTGCCTCGCCCTGCTCGTGGTGCTCGGCCTGTGGCAGGACAGCATGGTGACGCTGGCCTCGACGCTGGTGGCCACGGTCCTGGTGATGGTCCTCGGCGTGGCGTTCGGCGTCTGGATGGGGCGCAGCGACCGTGTCGACCAGCTGGTGCGGCCCGCCCTGGACGCCGGGCAGACCATGCCGCCGTTCGTCTACCTGGTGCCGATCCTCGGTCTGTTCGGCGCGACCCGGGTCACCGCGATCACCGCCGCGGTCGTCTACGCCGCGCCGGTCGCGATCAAGCTCGTCGCGGACGGCATCCGCGGCGTCTCCCCGAGCGCGGTGGAGGCCGCCACGGCCGCGGGCTCGAACACCTGGCAGCTCATCACCAAGGTGCAGCTGCCGATGGCGCGCAGCGCGGTGACCCTCGCGGCCGGTCAGGGACTCATCTACGTGCTGGCCATGGTCGTCGTCGGCGGTCTGGTCGGCGCGGGCGCGCTCGGCTACGACGTGGTGGCGGGCTTCTCCCAGCTGCAGTTGCGGGGCAAGGGGCTCGCGGCGGGCGTGGCGATCGTCGTACTCGGGATCATGCTGGAGCGCATCACCAGGACGGCGGCGCGGCGGGCGGACGCCGAGGCACACGGCGCCCGCTGAGCAGGACAGACGGAAATCCCGGACGGCCGCCGTCGGCGGCCTCATGTACAGGAGGACTTTGGTGACAGTTTCCAGGACCGGGCGGCCACGGACGTTGGCGTTCCTGCTCGCCGCCGGCCTCCTCGTCTCCGCGTGCGGCGGGGCGAAGGTCGGCGAGAGCGGCGACGGCACAGCCGCGTCCGCCACCTCGGGCGCGGACGGCAAGAAGCCCTGCGGCGCGGTCAACATCGCCATCAACCCGTGGGTCGGGTACGAGGCGACCGCGGCGGTCATCGCCCAGGTGGCCGAGAAGGAGCTCGGCTGCGCGGTCACGAAGAAGGACCTCAAGGAGGAGGTCGCCTGGCAGGGGTTCGCCACCGGCCAGGTCGACGCCATCGTGGAGAACTGGGCGCACGACGACCTGAAGAAGAAGTACATCGAGGAACAGAAGGTCGCCGTCGCGGCGGGTTCGACGGGTAACAAGGGAGTCATCGGCTGGTACGTGCCGCCGTGGATGGCCGAGAAGTACCCCGACATCACCGACTGGAAGAACCTCAACAAGTACGCCGAGCTGTTCAAGACCTCGGAGTCGGGCGACAAGGGGCAGTTGCTCGACGGCGACCCGTCCTTCGTGACCAACGACGCGGCCCTGGTGAAGAACCTGAAACTGGACTACAAGGTCGTCTACGCGGGCAGCGAGGCGGCGCTGATCACCGAGTTCAGGAAGGCGGAGAAGGAGAAGAAGGCGCTGCTCGGCTACTTCTACGAGCCGCAGTGGTTCCTGGCGGAGGTCAAGCTCGTCAAGGTGAACCTGCCCGAGTACACCGAGGGCTGCGACGCCGATGCCGAGAAGGTGGCCTGCGACTACCCGCTCTACGACCTCGACAAGATCGTGAGCAGGAAGTTCGCCGACTCCGGCAGCCCGGCGTACGAGCTGGTCAAGAACTTCTCCTGGACGAACGAGGACCAGAACCTGGTGGCCAAGTACATCTCCGAGGACAAGATGACGGCCGAGGAGGCCGCGGAGAAGTGGGTCGGCGACAACCCCGACAAGGTGAAGGCCTGGCTCCCCACCGGCTGAGCGGGCGACGGTCCCGGCGGACTGTGACACACCTCGGGCGCGGCGTCATACGGAGCGGTGCGGATCGGGCGCGGCGCGGACGGCGACAGCGTCCGCGGCGTGCTCCGACGTTCTTGACAGTGCCACCCGCAAAGGGAGAATCTGTTGCGGGAAGCGCACCGCGTTCCGGAATGTGCAACGACGGAGGTGTGTATGGCGGGCCAACGCGTTGTCATCATCGGAGCCGGTGTCGTCGGGGCGGCCCTGGCCGACGAACTCTCGGCGAAGGGCTGGGACGACATCACGGTCGTCGACCAGGGTGCCGTGCCCGCCACCGGCGGATCGTCCTCCCACGCGCCAGGGCTGGTGTTCCAGACCAACCCGTCCAAGACCATGACCGAGCTGGCCCGCTACACGGTCGAAAAGCTCGTCGCGCTCGACTGCTTCCTCCAGGTGGGCGGCCTGGAGGTGGCCACCACGCCCGAGAGGCTCGCCGAACTGCACCGCCGTCACGGCTGGGCCACCGCCTGGGGGCTCGAGGCGCGCCTGCTCACCCCCGAGGAGTGCGTGGAACACCACTCCCTGCTCGACAAGGCCAGGGTCCTCGGCGGGCTGTTCGTCCCGACCGACGGCCTGGCCGGAGCCGTGCGCGCCGTCGAGGTCCAGCTGGAGCGAGCACAGGAGCGGGGCGTACGCGTGCTGGACCGGCACGAGGTGCTGGACATCCGGGTCGAGGACGACCGGGTGGTGGCCGTCGTCACCGACCGGGGCGAGATCTCCGCCGACCTCGTGGTCTGCTGCGCGGGTATCTGGGGCCCCAGGATCGCGGGCATGGTCGGCATGGCGCTGCCGCTGACCCCCCTGGCCCACCAGCTCGCCTGGACCGGCCCCGTCCCCGCGCTCAGCGGGCAGAGCGCGGAGGCCGTCCGGCCGATCCTGCGTCACCAGGACGCCGACCTGTACTACCGGGAGCGGTTCGAGCGGCTCGGCATCGGCTACTACGGCCACCGCCCGATGCCGATCACCCCGGAGGAGATCCTCCCGGTCTCCGACGCCGAGGTCATGCCCTCGGTGCTGCCGTTCACCGGCGACGACTTCGCCCCCGCCTGGGCCGAGACACGGGCGCTGCTGCCCGCCACCGAGCAGGCGGTGCTCGAAGAGGGCGTCAACGGCCTGTTCTCCTTCACCACCGACAACATGCCGCTGCTCGGCCGGTCGCGCGACGTGCGGGGCTTCTGGGTGGCCGAGGCCGTGTGGGTCACCCACTCGGCGGGGGTGGGCCGGGCCATGGCCGAATGGCTGGCCGACGGCCACTGCTCCTCCTTCGACCTGCACGAGTGCGACGTCAACCGGTTCGAGGCCCACCAGCTGGCCCCCGAGTACGTGCGCACCCGTGACTGTCAGAACTTCGTCGAGGTCTACGACATCATCCACCCGCTCCAGCCGGCCGAGAACCTGCGCCCGCTGCGCACCAGCCCCTTCCACGCCCGCCAGCGCGAGCTGGGCGCGTACTTCCTGGAGGCCGCCGGCTGGGAGCGCCCCCAGTGGTACGAGGCCAACGCGCCACTGCTCGAAGGCCGCGACATCCCCCGGCCGAACGACTGGGCCGCCCGTTACTGGTCACCGATCGTCGGTGCCGAGGCTCAGGCCTCGCGCGAGGCCGTCGCGCTCTACGACATGAGTGCGCTCAAGCGGATCGAGGTCGCGGGCCGGGGAGCCGCCGCCTTCCTCCAGCGGATCTCCACCGGCGACGTCGACAAGTCCGTCGGCTCCGTCACCTACTGCCTGCTGCTCGACCACGACGGCGGTATCCGCAGCGACATCACCGTGGCCAGACTGGGCCGCGACCTGTTCCAGGTCGGCGCCAACGGCAACCTCGACCTCGACTGGCTCCACCGTCACCTGCCCGCCGACGGATCGGTCACCGTCACCGACGTCACGCCGGGCACCTGCTGCGTCGGCGTCTGGGGTCCGCGGGCCCGTGACGTCGTGGCCCCGCTGGCCGGTCCCGGTTTCGGCCCCGGCGGCTTCCGCTACTTCCGCGGTGCGCGCGCCCACGTCGGCACCGTGCCCGTCACCGCGCTGCGGCTCTCCTACATCGGGGAGCTGGGCTGGGAGCTCTACACGACCGCCGACATGGGCGCCAAGCTGTGGGACACCCTCTGGGAGGCCGGCCAGGCCCACGGGATCATCGCCGGAGGCCGGGGCGCCTTCAACAGCCTGCGGCTGGAGAAGGGCTATCGCTCCTTCGGCACCGACATGACCTACGAGCACGATCCCTACGAGGCCGGCCTCGGCTTCGCCGTGCGCAAGGCCGGCAGGGGCGACTTCATCGGCCGCGCGGCCCTGGCCGAGCGTGGCGCGGCGACCCGGCGCAGGCTGACCTGCCTCACCGTCGACGATCCCGCCGCCGTCGTCATGGGCAAGGAGCCGGTGTACGACGGCGGGTCCTGCGCCGGATACGTCACCAGCGCCGGATACGGCTACACGATAGGCAGGGGCATCGCCTACGCCTGGCTGCCCGCCGAGCTGTCCGTGCCGGGGCGAGAGCTGCACATCGGCTACTTCGACCGGCGGGTGAGTGCCGTCGTCGCCGAGGAGCCGCTCTACGACCCGGCGATGGAGCGGCTGCGCGGTTAGGCCGGTACGCGAGGAGGCGGGCCACTGTCCGTCGTGGGCGTGGCCCTCGCGCCTCTCCCCGGAGTGGTGATCACCCCCGGCGGTGCGGACACCGTTACGGCGCGGGGACCTCCCTCACCGGCTTCGAGCTCCAGGGACACCAGAGATTTCCGGGCAGGAACGCGCCGCCCGCCTCGTCGAGGTGGTCCTCGACGTATGTCATCGTGGCGTCGCACACCTCGATGGCCACGTCGAAGAAGCCCAGCGTGGCCGGGTCGAAGTGGTAGCTCCACCCGCAGTGACGCGGCAGGTGCGGAAAGCGGGGTCAACCGGCGTCGACGACGGCCGCGCCGATGTCCACGGCCATTGCGCGGCTTCCGGCCAGGAGACCACCGTCCACGGGCAGGTCGATCCCGTTGATCCACGATGCGCGGTCGCCCGCCAGGAACGCGACGGCCTCGGCGACGTCGTCCACGGTGCCGACCCGTCCCATCGGGTACCACGAGGCGGCCTTGTCCAGAGCGTGCGGATCGGTCGCGAGCCGCTCCTCCCAGATCGGGGTGGCGATGGTGCCTGGCGACACCGAGTTGACGCGCACGCCGTACGGTCCGTACTGGGCGGCCAGGCCGCGGGTGAGGTTGAGCAGCCCGGCCTTGGCCGCGCTGTAGGTGTCGTTGCCGAAGTAGCGGTGGCCGTTGACCGAGGCCACGTTGACCACGGCTCCCCGCCGGGCCTCGCGCATGCCGGGCAGGACCGCCTGGCACAGGCGGATCGCCCCGCCGAGGACGACGTCCACGTCGACCGACCAGACCGGTTCGGGCACGGACTCGAACTCGAGGTTGCTGCAGACGGCGGCGTTGTTGACCAGGACGTCCAGCGGGCCGTGGCGCGAGGTGATCGAGCCGATCGCCGAGCGGACGGACTTCTCCGAGCGCACGTCGAGGTGGACCGCCTCGGCGCCCTCGATGGTGGCCGCGGTCGCGCGCGCCGCGTCCAGGTCGACGTCGGTGACGATCACCGTGGCGCCGCCGGTATGCAGGACCCGTGCGATCGCCGCCCCGATCCCCCCGCCGGCGCCGGTGATCAGCGCGCGGCGCGGTGACGTCGCGTCCCGAGGACCAGATGACATGGATCTCCCTTTCTCCGCTGTGGCTCAGCCCTTGAGCGCGCCGGCCGTCAGCCCCTTGGTGATCTGCTTCTGCAGTACGGCGAATCCCAACAGTACGGGGGTGACCGTGATCATCATCCCGGCGAACAGCGTGGCCCAGTTGGTGCCGTAGTCGGCGGCCTGGCCCAGCTGGAACAGCCCGAGCGGCAGGGGCATCTTCTCCGGCGAGTGGATCAGCAGCAAGGCGTAGAAGAACTCGTTCCAGTTCTGCAGGAAGCTGATGATGGCGACCGACGCCAGTCCGGGCCCCATGAGGGGGAGGATCACCGAGATGAACGTGCGGGCCGGGCCGGCCCCGTCCATCGCCGCTGCCTCCTCCAGGTCGTACGGCAGGGTCTTCATGAAGCCGACCAGGACGAAGACGTTGAACGGCAGGTTGTAGGTGGCGTAGACGAGAACGAGCCCGAGCCGGCTGTCGAGGAGGCCGAGATCCTGCATGATCAGGTAGAGCGGCGCGAAGGTGACCATCCATGGGATCATCAGCCCGAGCAGGAACGTGCTGAGCACCACGCCGCTGAACCTGAAGGTGATCCGGGCCAGGGGATAGGCGGCGAACACGGCCAGCACGACGCCGATCGCGGTGGAGGCGACGCTGACGACCACGCTGTTGCCGAAGAACAGGCCGATGTTGGCCTGGTTCCAGGCGTTGACGTAGTTGTCCCAGCGCCAGGCGTCGGCGATCTGCCAGGGGGGTGAGGAGACGAACTCGCGGTTGGTCTTCATCGACACGTTGAAGACCCAGGCGTAGGCACTGATCGAGGACAGCGCGACCCCGCCGAGCAGCAGGTAGAAGAAGAGGTGGTGTGGACGGAAAGGGGCGCGAGGCCGGGATGGGCCACCCCTGCGCCTTGGGGCGGGGACGGGCGGGTGGGGCGTGACCGCGGGGCCGGCCGGGGTGGGGCGCTCGGTCAGGTCAGTACTGGAGGTCATCGCGCTTCATCACCTTGTTGAGGAGCTTGGCCACCGTCAGCATGACCACCACGAGTACGACGCCGATGGCCGCGGCATAGCCGAAGTCGGCCTGGTCGAAGGCGACGCGGTACATCAGGGTGCCGACGGTGTCGGTCGAGCCGAAGGGACCGCCTCCGGTCATGATGTAGACGAAGGCGAACGTCTGCAGGCTCTGAACCACCCACAAGATGGCGAGCATGCGCATGAGGTCGAGCATCATCGGCAGCATGATGCTCCAGAACACCCGCCACTCGCCCGCCCCGTCGATGCGCGCGGCCTGCAGGACGTCGGTGGGCAGCCGTTCGAAGCCGGCACACAGCAGGACGATCCAGATGCCGATGCCGTGCCACACGGACACGAACGTCACGGCGGCCAGCGCGGTGGAGGGGTCGCCGAGCCAGATCTTGGCCAGGGCGCCCAGTCCCATGGACTCCAGGGTGGGGTTGATCAGGCCGAGGGTGGGGTGATAGAGGAACTTCCACATCAGCGAGACGACGGCGACCGACAGGACCACCGGGGCGAACACCACGAACCTGAAGAAGCGTTCGCCGTGGATTCGCTGCGACAGGGCCCAGGCGATCGCCATGGCGGGCGGGAACAGCATGCCACTGCCGATGAGGGTGAGCAGGAACGTGTTCTTGAGCGAGTTGAAGAAGGCGGGATCACCTGTCAGCAGGCGATACTGGTCGATCCCGACGAATCGCATCGTCCCCGTGCGGGAGAACTCGTTCAGCGACAGGTCCACCGTTTTGATCAACGGGTAGAGGAAGAAGATCCCCAGTAGCGCGAGCGCGGGTAGCAGGAAGGGGATGATGATGCGTCGCTGGGCCGCCTTGAGCATGTGACCTCCGGGGTTCACATCCGCCGCGGGCTCCGCCACGGGAGCGGAGCCCGGAAGGCGGGTTCGGTTGACGGGGTTCAGTTGCCGTGGACCCGGCGCAGTCCCCTGTCGAGGTTGTCGAGAGCCTGCTGGGCGTCCTGCTTGCCGAAGAGCAGCTTGGCGATCTCGGGATAGACGATGTCCTTGGCCTTGGACTCCATCAGGCCGTAGTAGCTCGCCTGGAGCCGGTCGGCCTTGGCCACGACGTCGGAGATGCCCGGCAGGCCGGGAGGGCTCGCCACCCCCTTGACCCCGGAGACCTCGCCGATCTCGTTGGCCCTGCGGGTCTGGGTCTCCACGCTGGTGACCCGGCGGATCCACTCCAGTGAGAGCGGGATGTTCTCGCTCTTCGCGGATACCGACATCAGCTGGGCGGCGGCGAGCATGCTCGCCTGGTCGCCGGTCCCGCCGGCCACGGTCGGGAACTGCAGGACGCCCAGTTCGAAGTCCTCGGGGATCACGTCGGCCATCTCGCTGACGAGCCAGCTGCCCATGAGGATCATGCCGGCCTTGCCCTGGAAGAACTGGGCCTGGGCGGCGGTGAAGTCGGTGCCCTCGAAGCCCTTGAGGAAGCCCTTCCTGTCACGTAGGTCCTGGAGCATCTGCAGTCCCTTGAGGAATCCCGGATCGTCGGTGATGTTCCCCTTGCCCTCGGTGAGGATGTCGTGGGCCTTGTCATAGCCGACGGTGCGCAGCCAGATGTTGTCGCTCCACATGCCCATATAGGGCTCGAACAGGCCGGTGACCGCGATCGGGTCCACGCCTGCGGCCTTGAGCCCGTCGGCGGCCTTGGTCAGGTCGTCCCAGGTGGCGGGCGGGGTGATGTTGTGCTTTTTGAAGAGCCCCGCGTTGTAGAACAACACCTGCAGGGACAGCTCGGAGGGGACGCCGTAGATCTTCTTGGTCGCCGGGTGCTCCATGAACTGCATGACCGCCGGGCTGAACTGGTCCAGCCAGGGCTTGCCGGTGCTCGTGTCGACCTGGTCCAGGTAGGGCTTGAGATCGAGCAGGGCGCCGCTGTCGGCCCACTCCAGCAGCGCCGGGTTGGTGCCGTCGAACATCGTGTAGTCGACGTCCAGCCCGTCGCCCGCGCGCCACCTCTGCTCCAGGGCCGGGCGCGCCTTGGTGTTGGCGAAGGTCGGCTTCAGATCGGCGCCGGCGTGGTCCTTCTCGATCCCGGCGGCGATGTCCTCCATGAACTTCAGGGAGGGGGTGCCGACGGCGGGGAGCACGCCGACCTCGATCGGCCCGCCCTTGATGTCCTGCTGCCAGCTCTTGGCGTCGGGCGCCTTCGCGGTGGCCTGGTTCGTGCCGTCTCCACCGCCTCCGCCGCACGCGGTCAGAGCCAGGCAGGGAACGACGACCAAACCAGCCAGCAACTTGTGTGCAATTTTCACCGCGGGACCTCCATTCTTAGTGATATCGGGTTTTGTGTCCGTATTTCTAGGCTTTCGTCCCATTGATCAGTCCCGTCTGGACAGATCGGGTAGTAGATCCGCGAACTCCTGGAGGAACACCTCGATCCGGCGGAGCTCCTCGGCGTCGAGCACGTGGGCGGGCCTGCGGCAGTGGGCGCTGTCGATGAGGCCCCGGCGGAACGAGATCTGCTTCTCGGCGGCGATGATGAGCTCGGTGTCGAGCATCCAGTACGAGATGTACGGCAGCAGCCGCCGGTGCAGGTCCTCGCCCCCCGCCTCGTCGCCCGAGGTGAGCCGACGCCAGATCTCGACGTAGATCTCGGTGAAGGAGCATCCGGGCTGGCTGCCCACCGCACCACGCCGCCAGGCGTCTGGGAGTTGCACTCCGGCGTAGCCCTCAAGCGAGGTCACCGGCGGGTCGAGGGCGGCCAGTTCGCCGATGAGCCGCCCGGGCGGGTTGGACTCCACCTTGACCAGCCGGAGGTTCGGGTGGGCGCGCACCAGGTCGGCGATGGTGGCCGCGTCCAGGCTGCTCCCCGTCTCGTTCGGGGCGTACTGCAGTACCACCGGGGTCGGGGCGACCGCCGCCAGGACCGCCGTCACATGCTCGATCTGGGAGCGGCGCGAGGGGCTGAGAAAGTGCGGCGCCAGCAGGTTGATCAGGTCCGCCCCGGCGGCCACGACCTCGCGGGCCCGGGTGACGGCCATCCGGGTGGTGTGGTCCTGCACCGCGACGATCGCGGCGAGGTCCTCCCGGTGGGCAGTCCGCCGCAGGAGGATTCCGGTCAGCTCGCGGCGCTCGTCCTCGGTGAGTTTGTAGTACTCCGAGGCGAACCCGGGAAACATCACGCTCGTCACACCTGTGCCGAGGACGTGGTCGACGACCCGGCCGAATCCCTCGAAGTCGACATCTCCGGCGTCGGTGAACGGAACCGCGAGAACGGGCGAGATCCCCCGGACCAGGGTCGAGGCGTCAGTGAGGCCACCGCCGTCGAGAGGAGTCGCCACGGGTGAGGCACTCGTCTGGACGTTCATTCGCCCTCCTGTCTCAATGAAGCTTGATGTACGAAATACCGAAAATATTTTCTTAAATAGGAACGATAGACGCCCAAGTCCTCCCACGACAAGGGGTCATGGGAGGAGGAGGCGGATGTCAGCCGAGCGAAGGGCCCAGAAGGCGCATGATGGTGCCGCCGAGCACCTCGCGTCGCGCGTCGCCGTCGATCGGCCAGTCCAGCACCCGGCCCAGCTCGGAGCGCGGCACCGCGTAGGGGGCGTCGGTGGAGAAGACCAGCCGCGACGGGCCGATCTGCGGATCCCGGCCCAGCTCGGCCAGGACGGTGTCCCACGGCGCATAACTGGTGTCGCCGTAGAGGTTCGGCGCGTAGCGCAACGCCGGCGCCGCGTCGATCCAGAAATCGGTGGCACCGCTGCGGCCCATCACGAACGGCGTCTCCGGCCGGCGTCGGGCCAGGCTGGCCAGAGGCAGCGGCAGCGCGCTCGGGGGAGTGCCGGTGCGGACGTAGACGAGCCAGTTCGCCTCGGCCGCGAAGTCCAGCAACGGGTCCAGGAGTCCGTCGAGAAGATCGAATCCCTGAAGCACGCTGTCCACGTTGAGAGCGCGGGCACCGGCGTCCCTGGCACGTTCCAGCTCCTCCACGGCCGCTCGCCCACGCCATGGATTGGCGACCGCGTACGGGATCAGCCGTCCCTTCGAGGCCTCCGCGGCCGCGGCCACCCGCTCGTTGCCGACCCGGTTGTCGTAGGCGATACAGCGTTCGTCCGGTGCCACCAGGGCCACGTCGATGCCCAGTGAGTCCATCGTCGCGATCAGCTGATCGACCTCCAGGCCGGCCTCACGTCCCTGCCCCAGCCGTACATGCGCGTCAACGATCAACGGGTTCTCCCACGGTCAGGCCGAGGGCGGAGAGCGCGTCGGCGTGGATGATCTGTTCGATGAGTTCGGCCGGCACGCGTGGCAGCGCGGTACCCTCCAGGATCCTGTTGACGCCGCGCAGCCCCGCCATCGCCTCGCCGGTGTTGGCGATCGGGTAGTCCGAGCCGAGCAGGAGCTTGTGCGTGCACCCCCACTCGACCGCGGCCAGCAGCGACTCGTAACAGACCCACGGCCGCAGATAGATCGAGGAGACGTCGGCGTAGACATGGGGGTGCTTGCGGATCGTCGCCACGGTCTCCTTACCCCAGGGATGGCCCATGTGGGCCATGACGATGCGCAGCTCGGGAAAGCGCAGCGCGACCTCGTCGGTCACCAGAGGGTAGGTGTAGCGCAGCGGCGCCGCACGGATCGGTGACGCCCCCTGATGAAAGAGGATGGGCAGCGCGTTCTGCTCGCAGTAGGCGTAGAACGCCAGCGCGGGCTCCCCGAGTGGATCGAAGTTCTGGTAGTTCGGGCCGAGCTTGACGCCGACCAGTCCCATCTCACGACATCGCTCGGCCTCCTCCAGACAGTCGGCGGACGTGGGGTCGACGGACATGAACCCGATGCGGCGGGCGGGATCGTTCGCCACGAACTCCGCGGTCGCGTCGTTGGTACGTTCCGGAGCGTGCGGTATGCCGGTCGCGGCGGCCGGATCGGCCACCGCGATGTTGAACACGATCGCGATGTCCGCCGCGGACATGGCGCTGTCGAAGTCGGCCCAGCTGTTCGTGGTGACGACGGGACGGTCGGTGCGCCAGGAGGTGAAGACGCACGCCTCCTCGGCCGGCACCGCGTCACGATGGGTTGGAGTGTGGGCGTGAACATCGACGATCATTGGAATTTCCTCATCAGGTCCGCTCGTGGCCGGACTCCCAGTCCGGGTGAGTCTCCGAGCTTGACGCGGCGTCCGTCGCTGTCCAGTGGCTCGGCGAGGATGTCCTCGGTGTAGTAGTGCGCGCCGATGATGTCGGAGGGGAACTCCGGTGACAACGCCGGCAACGCGCAGGCGACGTGGAGCTGTGCGGCGGCGCCGATGCCCAGCTCGCCGTTGGAGCCCAGGAGCGTGTCGACCCCGAAGGACGAGGCGAGCCGCCCCATCTCCACGGCGCGCCCGGGCCCGCCGCTCTTGCCCACGTACAGGCTGACGCAGTCGGCGGCCTCGGCCCGTACGAGCGCGGCCAGGTCGGCCAGGCCGAAGACCGACTCGTCGGCGATCACCGGCAGGCCGAGGTTTCGTAGTTGCCGCATGCCGTCCAGATCGGCCGGTGCGACCGGTTGCTCGACGAACGAGACGCCCTGTTGGGCCAGCGCGGGGATCGCCCGGGCCGCCTGGCTGCGCGTCCACCCTCCGTTGGCGTCGGCCCCCAGGAAGGCCCCGGGACCGGCGAGCTCCCGGGCACGGGACACCCGGGCGACGTCACCGGCGACGCCGAGCCCGACCTTGACCTTGAACGCCTGGAATCCGGCCCCGGTCGCCGCCCGGAAGACCGAGTCCAGCGCCGCGGCGTCGCCGGACAGCGAGAGCTTGATCGGGACCTCGTCGCGGTACGGGCCGCCGAGCGCCACGGTGAGCGGGACGTCGAGAGTCCGGGCGAACGCGTCCCACAGCGCGATGGACACGCCCGCCTTGGTGAACGGATTGCCCGCGAGCAGCCGGTCCATCAGGAGCTCCAGGCCGCCGACCGGTGCGAGCGGCCGGCCCACCAGGGCGGGGGCCAGGATCTCGCGGATGAAATGAGCGGAGCTGACGCCGTCCTCGCCGCTCCACAGCGGTGTCGCGCTGACCTCGCCGTACCCTTCGACGCCGGTGCTGGTCACCACGCGGACCAGTAGGAAGTCCGAACGGGCGTGGGTTCCTCTGGCGCCGGTGACGACCAGGTCCGGATGTACCTGGAGGCTGATCGCCGCGGTGTGGACCGCGGCGACGGTCGGTCTCACCGCCCCGCCAGCAGTGCGCGGGGGTTGTCGACCAGCATCGCCCGGCGCTGTGCGTCGGTGATTCCCCACCCGTCGATCTCGGCCACCCGGGCCACCGCGTAGTCCTGGCTCTTGCGGTCCGACAGCCCGGCGTCGGTGCCGAACAGGACCTTGTGGGAGGGCGCCCGGGAGAGGATCTCGCGCGCCGCGTAGGGCGGCGTGCCGCAGATACAGATGTAGAGGTTCGGGGTCTCGATGGTGAGGGCGAGCGACTCCCGCCAGGTGTCGTGCAGACCGGCGTGCCCCAGGACGACCGGCAGGGAGGGGTGCCGCCGGGCCAGAGCCGCGATCTGACCGCCGGTGGAGTAGGGCGGTGTCCCGTCATGGCTGAGCAGGATGCCGCCGCTCTGGGCGAGGACGTCACAGATCGGATCGAGCGCCGGCTCGTGCATGCTGAAGCCCTGTAGCCACGGATGCAGCTTGAGACCGCGCAGCCCGAGCCCGTTGAGCATGCGGTCGACCTCTTCGGGGGCGTCCGCGCGGCGTGGGTGCACGGTCCCGAAGCCGGCGAGCCGGTACGGGTACTGCCCGACGAACGCGGCGAGGTCGTCATTGGTCTCGGGAGTGGCGTCGAAGAGGCCGTCGTGGCTGAGGACCACCGCCTGGTCGATGCCGGCCGAGTCCATGAAGGCGACGAACTCGTCCGCGCCGAACGTGACGCCGCCCAGCCAGCTGGTGGTGCGCCAGGTGGGGGTGTGGGTGTGGAAGTCGATCACAGGACGCCCGCCAGCTCGACCAGGCGGTCCGCCGCCCGGCCGACGAGGTCCTCCAACCGCCGTTCGCCCTCGTCGGCCTGAGCCAGTTCGGGCCGGTCGGTGAAGCCGTCGATCCGGCGCCACACGGACTCGGAGTGCAGGTCCACCCCCCGGACGGTCACGACCTCGGGCACCTGGGGCCGGGGGGCGCGCGGGCCGACCAGGTCGGGCCGGAGGGCCAGGATCATCGAGGTCTCGAACTCCCCGGCGTGTCCTGGCACCGGCGGCTCGCCTTCGGTGTCGGCGAGCCGCCAGTAGTCCAGGTGTGCGACGGACAGGTCGAACCGGGTCGAGCCCGCGGCGGCCGCGGCGTGGCAGACCCCGACGTTGCCGCCGTGCCCGTTGAGCAGGACCACCCGCCGCCCACCCTGCGCCGCGATCGAGCGCAACAGGTCGCAGATCACGGCCAGCAGCGTCTCCGGTGACAGGGAGAGCGTCCCGCCGTAGGGCAGGTGGTGATCCGAGGCACCCCAGGCGATCGCGGGGGTGACGATCAGCGGCCTGTCGCTACGGCCGGCCGCCGCCATCGTCGCGCCGTCGGCGACCGCGGCGGCGATGAGGGCGTCCGTCGAGGTCGGCAGGTGCGGCCCATGTTGTTCGGTCGCGCCGACCGGGATGACGACGACGGCTCCGGGCAGGTGCCGCCTTAGCTGGTCACGATCCGTTTCGGACCATCGCAGAGCTACCGACACATCAAACATCCTTCGATATATCGTATTTATTTCCGATACATCGAATCTTAGGAGCCGACGAGCTCGGATGGCAATGACCCGTTCCGACATCCGAGCCGCCGGGAGATCACGATGCCGAGATGGACGACGCCCGCCGCGGCGGCGTCACGCCGGTCGCCGACGAAGTCCCGGGCGAAACCGGTCACTCCGACGGCCCCGGTGATCCGGCCCTCGGCGTCGAAGAACGGCGCGGCCAGACAGGAGATCTCGGCCTGCTCCTCTTCCTCCTCGATGGCGTAGCCGTCGGCGCGCACCCTCTCCAGCAGTTCCATGAACGCCTTCGAGCTGGACTCCCGGGCCCGCGGTCCCTGTCCGGCCGCCAGTCGCGGCAGCAGGGTGGCGAGTTCGTCGGCGGGCAGGTGGGCCGCGATGGCCCGGCCCAGCGCGGTCAGGTCGAAGGGGGCGACCTTGCCCGGATAGGTGTCGAACTGGATGAAACCCGGGGTCGCGGCCTTGGCCACGTAGACCACCGACGCGCCGTCCAGGACCCCGATGTGGACGGGCATCCCCAGCTCCTCGGCGAGCGCGCGCATCTCGGCGGTCGCGATCTGCGACAGGTCGACCTTGCGCACCAGCTGGCTGGCCAGACTGTAGAGCCGCAGCGTGGGACGCCAGAAGTGACTGCGCCCGACCACCCGGCGGGTGGCGTACCCGCGGTGCTCCAGGGTGTAGACGATGCTCGCGCAGGTCGCCAGCGGGATGCGGGTCACCTTGGCCAGCGCCGTCAGTGTGAGGTCCTCGTCGGCCGTCACCAGCTGCTCAAGGACGGTCAGCGTGCGGTCCACACCCGGAGACGCCGGGCGCTCCGCCCCACTGCCACCATCAGACATCGATCGGTCCTACCTTTCGGCTCGTCGTTCCCGTGCTTCGCGGCACCGGCGTCGGTGGCTGCCCCTCGGAACGGGGTTCGATATTCTGATATTCCGATAATAGTTTCATGATATCGAAAAGATGGGATTCATGAGCGCCGAACACACGAACCCGGGGCCGGCCGTTTCCGGTGTCGTAGCCATCATCCGCCTGCGTGAGGACGAACCCGACGACGCCATCGCGACCGCCCTGCTGGACGGCGGAGTGGAGGTCATGGAGGTGACCCTGCCCACCCCCGGGGCCCTCGCCGCCATCCGCCGCTGGAACACCCACCCCGACATTCTCGTCGGAGCCGGAACCGTGCGTACCGCCTGCGACGCCGACGCCGCGATCGCCGCGGGTGCCCGCTTCCTGGTCACCCCCACGACCATGCCGGACGTGCTGGCCGTCGCCCATGCCGCCGGCATACCGGTGGCGTGCGGTGCGCTCACCCCGACCGAGATCGACCTGGCCCGGCGGCACGGCGCCGCCGCGGTCAAGGTCTTCCCCGTCTCCGCCCTCGGCGGCGTCGACTACCTGCGGGCCGTGCGCGAACCGCTCGACGACGTTCCCCTGCTGCCGACCGGCGGGGTGAGAGTGGAAGACCTCGTCCCCTATGCCCGGATGGGGTGTGTCGGCGTCGGCGTCGGCGGCGCGCTCGTCTCGGCGGACCTCGTTGCGGACCGCCGTTGGGAGACGATGACCGAACGCGCGGGCGCCTTCGCCGCGGCGTGGCACGAAGGGCTGGTACGGCGAGATGCCTGACGTCCTGACACTCGGTGAGGTCATGGCCTGCCTGCGGGCCGACGGCCAGGTCCGGCTCGGGGGAACCGCCCGGATGAGCGTCGCGGGCGCCGAGGCCAACGTCGCCATCGGCCTGACCCGGCTGGGGCACGACGTCGTGTTCGTCGGTGCCGTCGGGCCCGACCAACTCGGGGAGCTCGTACGGCGCACCCTGCGCGCCGAGGGGGTCGGCATTGACGCGATCCGTACCGACCCGGCGCAGACCGGCATCGTGGTCTTCGAACAGCGCGTCGCCGGGCTGACGCGGGTGGACTACCACCGGCATGGCTCGGCCGGCGCGAGGCTCTCCGTCTCCGACGTGGCGGAGGCGTTCGAGGCGATCCCGGCCCCACCGCGGATCCTGCACATCACCGGGGTGACCCCGGCCCTCGGAGAGGGCCCGGAGCGGGCCGTGCGCGCCGCGGTGCGCCTGGCCAGGGCCGCCGGCGCGAGAGTCTGCCTGGACGTCAACCACCGCAACCGGCTCTGGTCCGAGACCCTGGCCCGCCAGGTGCTGACCGAACTGGCCGCCGAGGCCGACATCGTCATCGCCTCCGACGACGAGCTCCCCCTCGCCGCGGCCGGTGACGACGAGGCGAGCAGGGTACGGACGCTGCTCGCCGGGGGAGTGGCCGAGGTCGTCGTCAAGCGCGGGCCGGCCGGCGCCACGGTGTTCACCGCCGACCAGACGCTCACCCTTCCGGCCAGGCCCGTCACCGCCGTCGATGTGATCGGCGCCGGGGACGCCTTCGTCGCCGGATACCTCTCCGGGCTGCTGGACGGCCTGCCGCTGGACGGACGGTTGGCGCGGGCGATCACCACGGGAGCCTTCGCGGTCGGTGGTCACGGCGACTGGGAGGGAGCGCCGACCCGCGCCGAGCTGTCCATGCTCGACCTGCCGGACGGCACGGCGGTCCGATGAGGGCAGGTCACACGACGTAGCGCACACCGTGGCGTCCGGTGGCCGCGGGCAGGCGGGTCCACGTCATAGGTGAGCTCGGACTCCGGCGACATGGCGTGCCTCAAGCCCGCCGGGGGAGGGCAGCCGCGCGGCGCCGCCGATCCGCCTGCCGCCACCCGCTGCCACCGGATCCTGACACCGCTCAGCATGAGTTTCATGCCGTCCGTCTGACAAATCCCATGCGGGTGGATTGTTGCTTACCGTGACGCACCCCCTTGCCTTTCCCGGATACCGGTGTCACAGTTTCCAATTATCGATACTCCGAATATATCTTCGGAATATCGAAAATCCTTCCCCCCTGTCATCACGTCCGGCACCGATGCTGTGCGAGTGCCGTTCGAGGAGGCTGTCCAAGTGACTGAACCATCCAGGCGCCGAATGCTCCAGATGACCGGCGGAGCCGTCGTCGCCGGAGGCGCGTTGGCCGCCACGACCCCCCTGACCGGACTGCCGGCCGCGCACGCCGACACGTTCGTGCCGACCCCCTTGGCCGCGACCGACCCTGAGCCGAACGTCGAGCGCTCCAAGCACTGGTGGCCGGCGCAGCGCAACGTGTGGACGCCCATCGGCTGGAAGGGCCACCTCTTCCGGTTCAACGTCGTCTACAACGGCGCGCTCATCTGCGACCCCAGTTGGGTCTTGGCGGCCAAGCCCAACACCCAGCCCTGGCACGGGAAGAACTTCCAGACGACCGTCGTCATGCCCATGCGCGGCGGCGGCTTCCGGCCCTTCCCGACCTTCCAGTACGAGGTCTGGGACGACGACCTCGGCCAGGGCAAGCAGGGCTGGGAGGAGGACAGCGACGCCCCGGTCCTGTGGACCGAACACCGCCGCCAGGAGGGCCTGGTCATCAAGCAATCGGTGTTCGCGCACGTCCCGGGGGAGCAGACCGTCCAGACGGCGACCGAGCCGATCTACTCCTGGACCCGTTTCGAGGTCACCCACGTCGACCCGGTCAACGCGGTCAAGGACTTCGTGTTCCAGCTCTGGCTCAGTGGCTCGTACATGAAGCCCGCGGGGCCGTATCAGGACGAGGACGGTGTGCCGCTCACCGTCTTTCCAGGGACGGCGCCGATCCTCGCCGGCCTGACGATGGGACGGGTGTGGAACCCGACCGGCAAGCCCATCACGGTGCCCATCACCGACAACGAGGGCAACGTCAAGGTCATGGTGACCACCGCCGACAAGGGCTCCATCGCCATGACCGAGAACAAGGTCAAGGGCGTGTACGACCTGCGGCTCGGCCTGCCCGCGACGGTCGGGGCCTACGTCGACGTGCTGATCCCGATGATTCCCGCGCCGCTCGCCGACGCCAAGGCCGAGGCCGCGCTCGGCCGCGACGCGGCGCTCGCCAAGTGCCAGGCGTTCTGGAAGGAGAACGCGGCGTCCATCGCCGTGGTCGACACTCCGGAGAACTACATCAACCAGGTCGTGCGCCGCGGTCCGCAACTCGCTCAAGTGGTCGCGGAGAAGAGCCCCGACACCGGGTTGTTCACGTTCCTGTCCGGCTCGTACGCCTACGACGTGCTGTGGAGCACGCCGACCTCCATGGTCAGCCACATGTTCATGGATCGGCTCGGCTACCACGACGTCGTCGAGAACCACATCGAGATCTACGCGGCCACCCAGGGAACGCGGACGCCGCCCGGCTCGGTCTTCGCCGGGGGAACCTACCCGGGATACCTGTCGACCCCGAAGACGCTGCAGGCCATCGACTGGATCAGCGACCACGGCGCGATCCTGGAGATCCTGTCGGTTCACGCGCTGCTGACCAACCGGCCGGCGTTCATCGCCAAGTGGACCGATGTCATCGTCAAGGCCTGCGACTACATCGTCCAGGCCTGCGGGCTCACCAACCACGGCGGCGTCCAGGGCCTGATGCCCCCCGGTCACTCCACCGACGAGGGTGTCGAGACCCAGGGCTTCATCAGCCAGTGCTTCACCTACAAGGGGCTCACCTCCGCCGTCGAATTCCTGCAGCGGATCAAGCACCCCCGAGCAGCCGAGTTCGCCACGTTCGCGAACACCTTCCGTACGACGTTCGTCCAGGCCGTTCGTGACCTCGCCGACCGGTCTGCGAAGTGGACCGACGCCAAGGGCAGGCAGTGGCCGGTCTTCCGGCCGCAGTTCGCGGGCGAGGGTGTCTGGGACGCCTTCACCATGCTCGACACCGGCGCCCTGATGTCGGTGTGGGCCGGGCTGATGCCGGCCTCCGACCCGATGATGAAGTCGTTCGTCGAGTTCTTCCGGGTCGGCCCCAACACCCTGCTGTTCGACGCGGTGCACCACAACGCGCTGGACCGTGCCGTCCTCGACCACGAGCAGTCCTCGGCCGAGCCCTGCTACAGCTGGAACATGTTCCACACCTGGCAGCTGGGGGAGCGGGCGCCTTTCATCGAGGGGTTGTACGGCCTGCTCACCGGCGGCCTCTCGCAGGACACCTACATCTCCAGCGAGCACCGCAACGCGATCTACGGCAACCTCTTCTCCCACCCCATCATCACCTGGTCGCTCCTTCACGCGGTCATCGACGACAGCCTTGTCCCGAACCAGTTGCAACTGCTGCGGCTCTGCCCGCTGGAGTGGCTGTCGGGCAAGAAGCAGACCCGCTTCGAGAAGGTCCCGACCAAGTTCGGGCCGGTCACGCTGCGCTTCAAACTGGAGGGCGGCCGCGATCGCGACGACGACCGTAGCGGCCACGACACGCTCAAGGTGGAGTTCAGCGGTGACTGGCACCACAAGCCGGGGCGCGTGATCGTCGAGACACCGCCGCTACCGGGACTGAAGTGGATCGTCGTGAACGGAAACAGGTACCGCGCCGGAAGAAGGATTGAACTCTGATGACGACGTCGATTCGGGCGACCGCAGTCGCCGCGGTCCTCGCCCTCGCGGTCCTTACCGTCGCCCCGGCCGCGCACGCGGCGCCCGGCGACGACCGCGAGCGGCCTGCCCCCGTTCCCACCGAGTCCTATCACTCCGGCAAATCCGGTAAGCCCAGCAAGCCGGGCAGAGTCAGGACCAAGAAGTGGGATGTCAGCGGCCTCCGCGCCAAGGTGCTCACCACGGCCCCCGAGCCGACCGCCCGCGCGGGTGCGTCCCGCGCCGCCGCGCCCCCGGCGCCGACGGCGAACGACGTCACCGGCGACGGCCGGGCCGACCTGGTCGCCCAGTTGTCCGGCGCCGACGCCGGAGCGCTGCGCGTCTACACCGGCAACGGGGCCACCGCCTCCAACCCGTGGGAGACGACCTACACCGCGACTCCGCCGCAGTGGGAGTTCGCCGACACCCTGATCATCGCCGACGTCACCGGCGACAACCGCGTCGACGTCGTCGTGCGCGACCCTTCGGTGAACAACGGCACGCTTTACGTCTACCCCAACGACGGCTCCGGCTCGGCGAACCCGTGGCCCAGCCGTTTCGCCGCCGGTACCGGATGGAACATCGTCGACCGGATCCTCGTCGGCGACGTCACCGGTGACGGCAAACCCGACCTGCTGGCGCGCAACCCCGTCGAAAGCAGCGGAACCCTCTACGTCTACCCGAACAACGGCTCGGTCACCTCCAACCCATGGACCCGGTCTCCGATCTGGTCGGGCAACGGGTGGAACCTCGCCCAGATGATGATGCTCGACGACGTCACCGGCGACGGCAAACCCGAAGTCGTCGCACGCGACACCACCGGAGCCCTCCTGGTCTACCCGCACAACGGGTCGACCACGTCGAACTTCTGGACCTCGATCGTGCACGGGAGCACCGGCGGCTGGAGCAGCGCCGACCGGCTGTCCATGGACGACGTCACCGGCGACGGGCGTCCGGACGTGATCTCACGGGACCCCTCCGGAGCCCTGTGGATCCACCCCTGGCAGAGCGCCACGGCGGGCTCGATGTGGTCGCCGACCACCCGCTTCGCCGCGGGCACCGGCTTCGAGTACGCACTCGACGTCGTGACCGGGGACGTGACCGGCGACGGCAAGCCCGACCTGGTCGCCCATGTCGCCCGCAGTGGTGACCTCTGGCTTCTGCCGAACACCAAGGCTGCCACCGGCAATCCCTGGCCCGACCGGGTCACCGCCGGCACCGACTGGGGCTTCGCCTCGCAGATCCTCCTCGCCGACGTCAACGGCGACCACCTTCAGGACGTGCTCGCGGTCGACAAACGCCTGTCCAACGGCACCCTGTGGATCTACCTCAACAACGGGTCCACGACCGGCCTGCGCTGGACCACCCGCCACTTCGGCGGAACCGGCTGGAACATCTTCAACCACCTGATGGCCGGGGACGTCACCGGCGACGGCCGCGCCGACCTCGTCGGACGCGACAGTGCCGGCGACATGTACGCCTACCCCGGCAACGGATCCACCACCGCCTTCCCCTGGACGCCGCGCGCGTGGGTCGGCAGCAACTGGCAGACGGCCACCCGGCTCGCCCTGGGTGACATGGACCGCGACGGCATCGCCGATCTCGTCGACCTGGAGAACGACGGGTCCCTGTGGGTCTTCCCGACCGGCGCGTCAACCGATCCGATCGTGATTCCGGGCGACTGGACCGGAACGCGGTCGCTCGGCCTGGGCCACGTGACCGGGAGCTCCGGGCCGGACCTGGTGGTCGGCGACGCCTCCGGCGGACTGTCGATCTACGCCAACAACGGCGCCACCTCGGGCAACCCCTGGTCCAGCGCCCCCAGATCGGGCGGGACAGGCTTTCAGGGCGCGATCTCCCTGGTGCTTTAGGGACCCGTGACACACCCCTTGCCGGGAAAACCGCCGGTCACCCGGCGACGGCACCCGGTCGACCTTCGGAGTCGGCGTCGGCCATCGAGAGGAATCAGGCATGACAGATCATATGAAGGTGGGTATCCACACCGACCAGGCTCCGCCCCCCCGAGGCGCCTACTCCCAGGCGGTCGTCGTCGGAGATCTCGTCCACACCGCGGGCTTCGGGCCGGTCGACCCGGTGACCCGGACGATCGTCGGCGACGACGTCGCCGAGCAGACCCGCCAGACGCTGCACAACGTCGCGGCCGCGCTGCGGGCCGCGGGCTCGGACCTGCAGGACGTCGTCAAGGTGACCGCGCACCTGGCCGACATCGACAACGACTGGGACGGCTTCGACACGGCCTACCGCGAGTTCTTCGACGAACCGCGCCCGGCTCGCACGACCGCCGGATCCAGCCTCGGCGGAATCCTCGTGGAGATCGACGTCGTCGCGGTCAAGGGCAGCCGCCGACGGTCCTGATCCTCACGACGCGCGCGCCGAGCCGGCCTCGGGGCCATCGGCGCGCGCGGTGAGGAGGGCCAGGCGGACACGCTCTGTCCGGCCAGGTCCGCGACCGCTCGAATGATCAAGCGTTTTCGCTGACCTTCAAGTGTCGCCGCGACCGTCGTCCTGGTGCTCGTCGGCATGATCGTCGGACGCAGTGGGGCGACCCCGCGCTACCCCGCCTACCGGTGGTGGCGACCGCCTGCCCCGCCGCTCGCCATGCCCGGCTCGCATTCACTCCGTCGGTGCGCGACAGACAGCGGCAGCACGGCGGCCACACCGCCGGTGCGGCACCTTTTCGACGGCCGAACCCGGGAGGGGTGCCCCGGGGCCGTGGTCCACAAGCCGAAACTGTCGGTGCCGGACGCGATGATGGGATCATGACCGACGCACTCCCCGGCACTCTTCTCGCCGATCAGACCGCCTACGCCGAAGCCGTTCAGCTCGCTCTGGACGCCGCCGCGGCCTACTACGGCGACGGCACGTCCGCGCTGGACGACGACGCCTACGATCGGCTGGTCCGGGGCATCCAGGCTTATGAGGACGAGCATCCGGACGAGGTGCTGCCGACCTCGCCGACGGGCAAGGTGGCCGGTGGTGCGGTGGTCGGCGACGTGCCGCACACGGTGCCGATGCTGAGCCTGGACAACGTCTTCGGCGCCGAGCAGCTGGCCGACTGGGCCGCGTCGCTGGAGCGCAGGCTGGGCCGGCCGGTCACGGCGTGGAGCGTGGAGCCGAAGCTCGACGGGCTGGCGATCGCCGCGCGTTACCGTGGCGGGCGGCTGGCGCAGCTGGTCACCCGGGGGGACGGCGTCGCGGGTGAGGACGTGAGTCACGCGATCGGCACCATCGTGGGGCTGCCCGCCAGGCTGGCCGAGCCGGTCACGGTGGAGTTGCGCGGTGAGGTGATGATGACCGCGTCGCAGTTCGAGCAGGCGTGCGTCAAGCGCCAGGCGCACGACGGCACCACGTTCGCCAACCCGCGCAGCGCCGCCGCCGGCACACTGCGCGCCCAGGACCGGCCGTACGTGTGCGAGCTGACGTTCTTCGGCTACGGCGCGCTGCCACACCCCGACGACGCCTCCGAGCCGGCCGTGCGGCTGCGCGAGCTGCCGCACAGCGAGGTCATGGCCTGGGTCGCCGGACAGGGCGTGCAGACTCCCGCCGTCACCGACGTCGGCGGGATCGTCGCCGCCACCCTGGAACAGGTTCAGCAGCGGGTCGAGCAGATCGCCGCCAAGCGGGCCGATCTGGCCTTCGGCATCGACGGCATCGTGATCAAGTGCGATCTCGCCGCCGACCAGGCACAGGCCGGCTTCAGCTCGCGCGCGCCCCGGTGGGCGATCGCCTACAAGCTGCCCGCCACCGAGAAGATCACCAAGCTGATCGGTGTCGAGTGGAACACCGGCCGCACCGGCGTCATCGCCCCGCGCGCCGTGCTGGAGCCGGTCGAGCTCGACGGCAGCATCGTCACCTACGCGACCTTGCACAACGTCGCCGACATCACCCGCCGCGGCCTGATGCTCGGCGACTCCGTGGTCGTCTACAAGGCCGGAGACGTGATCCCCCGGGTCGAGGCGCCGGTCGTGCACCTGCGCACCGGCGACGAGCGGCCGATCGCGATCCCGCAGGTCTGCCCGTCCTGCGGCGACGCGATCGACGCCTCCCAGGAGCGGTGGCGGTGCGTACGCGGGCGTGCCTGCCGTGCGATCGCCTCCATCGGATATGCGGCCGGTCGCGACCAGCTCGACATCGAGGGCCTGGCCGAGAACCGCATCCAGCAGCTACTGGACGCCGGGCTGATCGCCGATTTCGCCGACCTGTTCTATCTGACCCGTGAGCAGGTGCTGGGCCTGGAGCGGATGGGCGCCACCAGCACCGACAACCTGCTGGCCGCCATCGAGCGGGCCAAGGCGCAGCCGCTCAGCAGGGTGTTCTGCGCGCTGGGCGTGCGCGGCACCGGCCGGTCCATGAGCCGCCGCATCGCCCGGCACTTCGGCAGCATGGACGCCGTCCGCGCGGCCGACGCCGAGGCGATCCAGGCGGTGGAGGGCATCGGCCCGGAGAAGTCACCGGTAGTGGTGGCCGAGCTGGTCGAACTCGCCGATCTCATCGACAAGCTGGTCAAGGCCGGGGTCACCATGACCGAGCCGGGCTGGACGCCACCCGCCGACCCCGGTGCCGAGCCGGGCGGCACGTCCGGGCTGCCGCTGGCCGGGATGTCCGTCGTGGTCACCGGTGCGATGAGCGGGGCGCTGGAGGAGCTGACCCGCAACCAGATGAACGAGCTGATCGAACGGGCCGGAGGCAGATCCTCCTCCAGCGTCTCGAAGAAGACCAGCCTGCTGGTGGCCGGGGAGAAGGCCGGCTCCAAGCGGACCAAGGCCGAAAGCCTGGGCGTGCGGATCGTCGACCCTGAGGAGTTCGCCGGCCTCGTCGGCCCGTTCATCTGACTCGGAGTCCTGGGACGATCACTGTGATCGGTCCCGTTGGTCGACCCACTCCGTGACGCGGCGCAGCAGGGTGGTGGCGACGGGGAGCGGGGTGGCCGACAGCACGGTGGCGTGGAAGGCGTGGGGCATGCCGTCGTAGATGTCGAGACAGACGTTTCCTCCGGCGGCGGAGGCGGCTTCGGCGAAGCGCCGCGCGTCGTCGAGCATCACCTCTTTCGAGCCCACCGCGAGCAGCAGCGGCGGCAGCCCGTCGAGCTCGCCGTGCAGGGGGGACTGAGGCGCTCGGCCCGGCTGTGCTCCGGCCAGGTACT
Organism: Streptosporangium amethystogenes subsp. fukuiense; assembly: GCF_042665875.1. Lineage (NCBI taxonomy): Bacteria > Bacillati > Actinomycetota > Actinomycetes > Streptosporangiales > Streptosporangiaceae > Streptosporangium > Streptosporangium amethystogenes. The sequence continues at coordinate 1,809,164 of NZ_JBHTEE010000001.1, forward strand.
GGGTACGGACGTGGTCGAGTACGGCCCGGTTGACGAAGTCCTGGCCGTCGTTCGCGTCGATGGACGGGCTGGACAGGGTGAGGTCGGTCTGCGGGGAAACGGCCACCGCCCCCGCGGGGAGAGGATCGCCCGCCTCCTTGAGCACGAGCAGCGCCGACAGCAGCAACGTGCCCCCGGCGGACTCACCCGCCAGGATGATCCGTGAGGCGGGCACGTCCTGGTCCAGCAGACTTCGATAGGCGGTCACCAGGTCGTCGAGTGCGGCGGGATACGGGTGGGCGGGGGCGAGACGATAGTCCACCGCCAGGACAGGGCGGCCGGTCGCTCGGGACAAGCGATAAGCCATGACCTGTTCCATGTGGGGGTTTTTGTATTCGAATCCGCCTCCGTGGAGGTAGACCGTGACCCCCGTCTCGGTCGCCACCAGGCCCGCCGGGTGGCGGGGCGCGCTGACCCAGGCGCCGGAAATGCCGCCGGTGTGCGGCAGGACGGGCGTGAGGTCGGCGTCGGCGGGCAGGACGGGGGACGGGACCGCAGGGCCCCGAGCTCCGCCAGAGCCGCGGCGCTGTCGTCGGGCGTGGTGGGGATGTGTGTGACGTTCAAAACGCGATCCTTCCGCTGTGCGGATGACGGGATGAAGCTCGTTGACGGGACAGACCCGGTGACGAGAGCGGTCACCGGATGGCGTGCGGCCGGTCGGCCCTGGGTGAAGGCACCGATGGCAGCGTGCTGGCGACCCGCTTCCTGCGGCCCGGCCGGCGCGTTCGGCGAGCGGCACGATGCCACTGGAACGGCCGGCACCGGCTGGTCCGGGTGGTCCGGGTGGTCATCGCGCTGGGATTCGGGACCGGTCGCCGTTCTTCGTGGTCCAGGTGTGCTTCCGGCTCCGCTGTGGGCCGGTCGGCCTCGGCGGGGAGAGCCCCGGGGCCGGGTCCGCCGCGGGCATGGAGCCTCGAAGGGGTACCCGGGGCAGTGGACCGTCGGATTCGAGAGGAGCTCACATGCGAAAGCGGTGCTCAGCACCACCGGATGCGGGAACGGCGCGCGGGCGCGATGCGGTCAGGCGCAGCCTGTGAAGTGAGAGGTCACGACATCATCCCTTGTTCCGGCGCCTCCATGCCACCGCCGTCCTCCCGGCCGGCGACACGCGACGTGGATCATTACAAGCCCCCGCCGTGAACGTTGTCAAGGTGTGGACTCGAGGCCCGGGGTGGCATACTCGGCGGCATGCCGCGCCCCTTCCAGCAGGTCGACGTCTTCACCACCACTCCATACCGGGGTAATCCGGTCGCCGTCGTGCTCGACGCGAGAGGGCTGACCACCGAGGAGATGCTGGAGTTCGCGCGCTGGACGAACCTGTCGGAGACCACCTTCGTGCTGCCGCCGAGCGTGCCCGGCGCGGACTACCGGGTGCGGATCTTCACACCGGGTTCGGAACTGCCCTTCGCCGGGCACCCGACGCTGGGCACCTGTCACGCCTGGCTGGCGGCGGGCGGGACGCCGAGCGGGGCCGACGTGATCGTCCAGGAGTGCGGGGCGGGGCTGGTGCCGGTGCGCCGGACCGGATAAGGGCTGGCCTTCGCCGCGCCGCCGCTGCTCCGCTCGGGACCGGTCGAGGAGCCGGTGGTGGAGCGCGTCGCGCGGATGCTGGGCATCGGCCGTGCCGAGATCCTGGACGCCGAGTGGGCGGACAACGGACCCGGCTGGGTGGCCGTCCTGCTGGCGAGCGCGGACGAGGTGCTCGCGCTGCGGCCAGGACTCGTGGATCTCGACGTGGGCGTGGTCGGCCCATACCCCGAGGGGTCGCCGGAGGCGTTCGAGGTGCGGGCGTTCTTCCCCAAGGACGGCGCCACGGCCGAGGACCCGGTGACCGGGAGCCTGAACGCCTCGCTCGCGCAGTGGCTGCTCCGTACCGGCCGCGCCGAGGCACCGTATGTGGCGAGCCAGGGGACGGTCCTCGGGCGTGCCGGGCGTGCCCACGTCTCCCGGGACGCCGACGGGACGATCTGGGTCGGCGGCGGCACGATCACCTGTGTCACGGGCGAGGTCAAGCTGTAGCGCGTCCGTGGCGGTGTCGGCCCGGCGTACGGGTCGACACGATCCCGAGGTCCGGCATCGGGGCCGGTGATTCGTCCCGGCGCGGGATCGCGTCGTGGCACGCGGCGGGTTTCGGACTCGGGACGAGTGCCGGCTCGTCGGCCAGGCGCCTCCGCGCTTCCGTGGAGGCAGGGGTGTCCGGGGCGATCGGCGTGCCGTCGAGGCCGCTCTTCGGCCGGTGAACGGGGTCGCTAGGCTCATCCGATGAGCCCTCGCCGATCCCCGGGTGTCCTGGAAGCGGAGATTCTCACCGTGCTACACGAGGCGTCCGGCGCCCTGTCTCCGGGGGAGGTGCGCGGCCTGCTCGGTGACAAGGGGGGTGGCGAACTCTCCTACAGTGCCGTGGTGACCACCCTGACCAGGTTGTACGACAAGGGCATCGTGACGCGCGAGCGGTCCGGGCGGGCCTATCGCTATGCCACGCCCGCCGACCCCTCGGGGCTGGTCGCCTGGCGGATGAGTCGGCTGCTCGATGCCGAGGCCGACCACGCACCCGTCCTGACGCATTTCATCTCCGGGCTCTCGACCGGCGACGAGGAGCTGGTCCGGCGACTGCTGCTGGGGGAAGACGGGAACGGAGCCTGATGATCGACCATTTCGTCCTGTCGACGCTCGTCGCCCCCGCGGCACTGGTCGTCTCGATGGCCGCGCTGGTCGACCGGCAACAACCGGCGGCGGCGACGGTGGCCTTCATATCCTCCGCCGTCGTGGTCGCGGCCGCGAGTTCGGTGAGCGTGATGGCTGTCTCGATCCATGCCGTCCTGCTTCTCGTCCAGGGTGAACCGCTGGAATGGCCGTACTGGGTCGCTCTCGCCTTCCTGGTGACCGCTGTCGCCACCCTCGCCGGCGGCGCCCGGCGGGAGCGGCGATCGCTGTGCGCGGCCCGTGAACAGGCCGCGGCTCTTCCCGGTGATGACGTCGTCGTGGTGGTGGCCGAGGAACGGCCGGCCGCCTTCACCCTCCCCGGGCGGCCGGGCCGGATCGTGGTGACCCAGGGCATGTTGAACGCTCTCGACGAAGAGAACCACGCGGTGGTCATGGCGCACGAGCACGCCCACCTGACCGGGCATCATCACCGGTGGCTGTTGGCGAGCCGGTTGGCGGTCGCGGCCCACCCGTTCCTGTGGCAGGTCCGCCACCTGGTGGGATACCTGATCGAGCGCTGGGCCGACGAACAGGCCGCCGAGCAGATCGGTGACCGCAGGGCGACAGCCCGGGCGATCGCCATGGCGGCCCTGCTGTCTCACGATGACGGGGCGCCGTCCGGGGCGGTGCCGTTCCTGGCCCGGCGAGGTCCCGGGCCCGTCCCGCGCCGGATCGCCGCCCTGCTCAAACCATTGCCCGGCCCGCGCGGCGCCTTCCTGCTCGTGGTTCCCGTCCTGGTGGCAGCGGGATCGGTGGTGTGGACCGGAGAGGCCATCGTCGACCTGACGCAGCCCGGCGGCCCCTGCACCGGTGGCCTCAGCGCCGAGCGTCCGCGGTGAGGTGACGCCGGGCGTCGATACTCGCCGCCGACTTCACCAGGGCGGGTTTGGCGATGACCCGCTCGTCCTTCCGCCGCCGGAGGCGACCGGCCCGTTGCACGCGAGCGGCCTGGTGAAGGCCGGGGCACCCGCTCTCCTCGCCGCGAGGAACGTGCGTGGCCGGTGGTCCCCAGGCGACCGCGGACACCTGGGGAACCCGCGCGTGGCGTCGCAGCGTCGCAGGCCGGATGCCCTACGGTGACCATCGGGCCCCCATAGAAGACCCTTAGGTTAGCCTCTGCTAACTTCTACAGCGATGTAGTTGTAGCCGGGGCTCTTCTCCGGGACCGAAGGAGTACCGCAGTGCCGACTTTTCTCCCCAAAACCGTGCTCGCACTGGCCGCCACCGGTGTTCTCGTCCTTGGGCTGGCCGCGTGCGGTGAATCCACGGATACCGCCGACCCGACGGCCGAGAAGAAGATCACCGTCTACAGCGGGCGCAGCGAGTCGCTGGTCAAGCCTCTGCTGGACAAGTTCACCGCGCAGAGCGGCATCGCGGTCGAGGCCCGTTACGCCGCCACCGCGGCCATGGCCACCCAGCTTCTCGAAGAGGGGGAGAAGTCACCGGCGGACGCCTTCTTCGCCCAGGACGCCGGCGCGCTCGGCGCCGTGGCCAAGAAGGGCATGTTCGCGCCGCTGCCGGCCTCCGTGCTCGACCAGGTGCCGGCCACCTATCGGGCCAAGAGCGGGGAATGGGTCGGTGTCACCGCCCGCTCGCGGGTGCTGGTCTACAACCCCGACCTGGTTCCCGCCGACCGGCTGCCCACCTCGGTGTTCGACCTCACCGATCCGGCCTGGAAGGGCAAGGTCGGGGTGGCCCCGACCAACGCGTCCTTCCAGGCGTTCGTCACCGCTGTGACCGTGCAACATGGAGAGGCCAAGGCCAAGGAGTTGCTGGCCGGACTCAAGGCCAACGACCCGCAGATCCGTGAAGGCAATGGCCCGATCCTGGAGGAGGTCGACTCCGGCAAGCTCGCCGTCGGCCTGATCAACCACTACTACCTGGGCGAGCTGGCCAAGGAGAAGGGGACGACGCCTGACACGCTCACCGCCAAGCTGCACTTCTTCCCCGACGGCGACAGCGGCGCCCTGGTCAACGTGGCGGGCGTCGGCGTGCTGAAGAAGGCCGCTCAGAATCCTGACGTGCAGGCCTTCGTCACCTACCTGCTCAGCGCCGAGGCGCAGAAGTACTTCGCCGAGGAGACCTTCGAGTACCCCGTCATCGCCGAAGCCGCATCGCCCGCAGGAGTGCCCGCGCTGAAGGACCTGAAGGTTCCCGCGGTCGACCTGAACGACCTCGACCAGCTTGAGGCGACGATCGCGCTCATCAAGGAATCGGGACTGGTCCCCTGAGAACGTCATCGCTCTCCGCGAGGCAGAAGGGGCGCGGCGGGTCTCCGCCGCCACCCCCTAGTAGCCCCACGACAGAAAGCGCGAGCCGGCCACGGGGCCGTGGCCGGTCGCCGCGGCCGGCACGGCCCGTGCTGCTCACGTCGTCCGTGGTGGCCGTGGCGGTCGCCCTGATCCCGCTGGTCTATCTCGCGGTCAGGACCGCCGAGGCGGGCGGCGTCCGGATCGCCGAGGAACTGCTGACCGGGCGGGTCGCGGCGCTGGCCGCGGGCACGCTCGCCCTGGCGGCCGTGGTGACCGCCGGCTGCCTGGTGCTCGGCGTCGGCTCGGCCTTCCTGCTCGTGCGCACCGATCTGCCGGCCCGCCGGGTCTTCGCCGTCCTGGCCGTTCTACCTCTCGCGGTGCCGACCTACATCGCCGGTTTCGCCTGGGTGTCCACGGTGGATGGTTTCGAGGGCTTCTGGGCGGCGGCCCTGGTGCTGACGCTGTGCTCCTATCCCTATGTCCTGCTGCCGGTGGCCGCGGCCCTGGCCGGTGCCGACCCGGCTCAGGAGGAGGTGTCGCGATCGCTGGGCCACGGCGGCTGGCGCACCTTCACACAGGTGACGCTGCGCCAGATCCGCCCCGCGATCGCCGGCGGCGGGCTCTTGGTGGCGCTATACGTGCTGTCGGACTTCGGGGCGGTCTCGATCGTGCGCGCCGACACCTTCACCCGCGCCATCTTCCTGGCGTTCGACCTCGGCTTCGACCGGACCGGCGCGCTGGTGCTGTCAACCGTGCTCGTGGCACTGACCGTGCTCGTCCTGGCGGGGGAAGGCGCGACCCGGCGGCGCGGGGCTCGCTACGCCCGGTTGAACGGCACCCGCCGCCCGCCGGGCAGGGCCGGCCTGGGCCGGGCACGCTGGCCCGCGGTGGCCGCGCTGCTGGCCGTCGCGGTTTCGGCTCTCGGCGTCACCGCGTTCAGCCTCGCCCGGCGGATGGCCGAGGGTGTCTCCCGCCCGGGAACCTGGCCGGAGGTGATGGTGGCCGCGGGCAACTCCCTGTGGCTCTCCCTGGCGGGGACGGCGTTGACCATGTTGCTCGCGCTGCCGCTGGGGGTGTTGAGTGCCCGTGTGCCCGGTCGCCTGTCCGCGATGCTGGAACGGCTCGGCTACCTCAGCCACGCCCTGCCCGGGGTGGTGATCGGGTTGTCCCTGGTGTTCTTCGGGATCAACGTCGCCTACCCGCTCTATCAGACGACCTGGCTGCTCGCGCTCGCCTACGCCGCGCTCTTCCTTCCGCTGGCCGTCACCGCCGTCGCCACGGCGACGGCCCAGGCGCCGCCCGTACTCGAAGAGGTCGCCCGATCCCTGGGGCGCGGGCCGCTGGCGGTGCTGGGTACGGTGACCCTGCCGCTCACGCTGCCGGGCATCGGCGCCGGTGCGGCGCTGGTCTTCCTCACCTGCATGAAAGAACTGCCGGCGACGTTGTTGCTACGCCCGACCGGCGTCGACACCCTCGCCACCGAGCTGTGGACGAACACGGCGGTGGCCGCCTACGCCGGTGCGGCACCTTACGCGGTGTTGCTCGTGGTGTTGTCGTCGGTGCCCACGTGGCTGCTGGCCGCGCGTACCGGGATTCTCAGCAAGGAGGTTCAGCGGTGAGCCGGTTGGAACTACGCGGGATCGTCCGGCGCTACGGAACCGTCGCCGCTCTCGACGGTGTTGATCTTACCGTGCCGAGCGGCACCCTGACGGCTGTGCTGGGTCCCTCCGGTTGCGGGAAGACGACCTTGCTGCGCTGCGTTGCGGGCTTCGAGCGGATCGACGCGGGCGAGATCGTCGTCGACGGGCAAGTGGTCGCCGGCCCCACCGCGCACACGCCGCCCCAGCGGCGCCAGATCGTGATCGTGCCGCAGGAGGGCGCGCTCTTTCCTCATCTGTCGGTACGCGACAACGTGGGATACGGGCTGAGCCGGGCCGAGCGGCGTCGTGGCCGGATCGACGAGGCACTGAGCCTGGTCGGCCTGGCCGGGTACGGCGAGCGGATGCCGCATCAGATGTCCGGAGGACAACAACAACGGGTGGCGGTCGCCCGTGCCCTGGCGCCGCGGCCTTCTCTCATCCTGCTGGACGAGCCGTTCAGCGCGCTCGACGCCGGACTGCGCGCGGAGTTGCGGCACGATGTGCGGTCCGCGCTGCGCGCGGACCGTGCGACCGGGATCCTCGTCACTCACGACCAGGGCGAGGCGCTGTCGACGGCCGATCAGATCGCGGTCATGCGCGAAGGCGTGATCGTCCAGCACGGCTCACCCACGAGTGTCTATCGCCGGCCCGCCGACGCCTGGGTGGCCACCTTCGTCGGTGACGCGATCCTGCTGCCCGCACAGGCCGAGCCCGGGCACCGCGATGATCCGGCGGTGTTGAGCACCGCGCTCGGTCCGGTCGCGGTGGCCGGACTCCCTTCCGGCCACGGGGCGCTCACCGTGCTGGTACGTCCCGAACAGGTCCGGATCACCGCGCCACCGGCCCCGCAGGCCGTGATCGCGACCGTGACCGGCGATGACTTTCACGGCCACGACGCGCTGGTCACCGTGCGCCTGCCCGACGGCACGCACGTCACCGCGCGAATACCGGCTCCGGCCGACCCGATGGCCACCGGCACCAGGGTCGGTGTCCAGGTGGAGGGCACCGGCCTTGCCTGGCGCGTCCCGGAGCCCGCCGAGTAGCCGGTCGCCCGCCGGACAGGTCGCTCCGCCAGTCCGTGCCACTAGTGATCGTTTCGTTCGAAGTACTTCGCCACGATCCTGGTGTGCAGTGGGAACGCCAGTTCCCTCGGCCCGTCGATCAGCAGCCACTCCGTCGTCTCGGCCGTGGGCGTGACCGGCGGGAGGTCGGCCGAGCGGGTCCTCGGCCCCAGAGCGAAGATCAGTACGGTGCCGTCGGGGGCGCTGAGCACGTCGAGGAGGCGCACCTCGTCCGCGTCGACGACGATTCCCGTCTCCTCCCGGAGCTCCCGGACGGCCGCCCGCTGCCAGGACTCGCCCATGTCGACGAAGCCGCCGGGCAGGGCGAGCCCGCCCCGGTGCGGTTCGACGTCACGGCGGATCACCAGCAGGCCGTCGTCGACCGGCAGCACCATCACCGCGACCGGCAGCGGGTTGAGGTAGGAGGTGTTCCGGCAGCCGGCACAGGTGCGCGGCCAGGACTGGCCGGGGGCGAAGGCCGCACCGCAGAAGGAGCAGTGCGAGTTCCTGATCGTCACGATCGTGAGACTAGACCAGGATCGAGATCCTGACCCCCACTACCCGGTACGGGATGTCGCTTTCGCGCCCCAGGACCTCGCGTTCCCGGATCGCGCCGTCAGGGAACGCGTGTCCCTAGACGGCGCGGGCGACGGCGATCGTCGACCGGCTTCGCTGGCCTGCCTCGTAGAACATGTACTGCACGCCGCCGTCGGTGCCGAAGGAGGGCGCTGCGCTGCGGCCGTTGTCGGGAGCCCCGGCCAGCGGCCGGTGGAAGACGCCGAGGTGGACCTCCCGGTCGAACGAGTTTCCCACCTCGGTGACGAACATGTTCCCGCTGTTGCCGTGGTAGACGACGTACGCCGTGCCGTTGCGCTTGACGAGGGTGGGCCCGGAGAGGTCGCTCTGCCCGTCTGGTCCGGGCGAGACCAGTGGGGTCGGGTCGAACTGCCAGTTCTTGCCGGTGGACGACCAGGCCCAGAAGATCTTTCGGGTGCCGTTGGTGACGCCCATGAAGATCATGACGTACTTGTTGCCGAGTCCGGGGACCGCGTGCTCGAAGACCCGCGCGTAGGACGTCTCCGTCGCTCCGGGGATGACCCCGGTGTGCAGCACCCTGCCGTGGTAGGTGAAGTGCACGCCGTCGGTGGACCAGGCCATCCGGGTGGTGGTGTTCTCGCCGTGGAAGTACAGGTAGAACTGCCGGTTGTCAGGGTTCCAGATGATGTGCGGCGAGGAGACGTGGCTGACCGAGTAGTGCGGTGACCAGTTGTTGGAGATGATCGGATTGCTCGGATACTCGGTGAACCGGCCGCCGAGCGAGTCGCCGTAGGCCAGGCAGATGCCGCCGGGCGCGTCGTGCGGGGCGTAGTAGAGGTAGTAGCGGGCGAGCGGGTTGGCGATCTTGTCGTACATGCCCCGGATACAGGGGAAGATCAGCTCGTTGGTCGGGTTGTAGCGCAGGCTCGCCTTGGCGAACGGAGTGCCGATGTACTGGTAGGTGGGGAAACCGGCGGGTCCCACCAGGGCGGCCGCGGCCGTGTCCACGATCGACGCCGTGGCCGCCTGTGGCAGGGCGAGGCCGAGGCCGCCGGCCACACCGGCGCCGACCGCCGTGCGCAGCAGCCCGCGGCGGTCCAGGAGAGGTTCGGTCATCAACGATCCCTTCGCGACAACTTTCACTGTGAGTGACGGTGAGCAAATCTCTCTGATCGCAAAGGTTCTGCCAGGCGCGTTCGCACGTCAAGGCGCTAATACGAATTATCACGGGTGATATTTCCTAGGGACGGTCCCGGATCCGTGCTCTTGACAGGAGGGGGCGGTCACTTGCAAGATGACGGCCCAACCGCGCTAATGCGCATTATCACCAGATGGGAAGCTACGGATCGTGACTGCTCCCGGTCGCCGACTCACCCAGCAGGACATCGCCCGCATCGCGGGAGTGAGCCAGACCACCGTGTCGCTGGTCCTTAACAACAGGACCGACGCCGAGGTGCGCATCGCCCCGGAGACGCGTGAGCGGGTGCTGAGGGTGATCAGGGAGACCGGGTACGTCGCCGACCCGGTCGCCCGGAGACTCGCCGAGCGGCGCAACCGCATCCTGGGCGTCTTCACCTATGAGGCGGTCTTCCCGACCGCGAGCGCCGACTTCTACCATCCCTTCCTGCTCGGCATCGAGGAGTGCGCCGAGGAGATGGGCTGCGACCTGCTGCTGTTCACCAGCGCCAGGGCCGCGGGGGAGCGGCGCCGGATCTTCAACGAGGACAGCCGGGTGCGGCTGGCCGACGGCTGCGTCCTCCTCGGGCGCACGGTCGACCGCGACGACCTGGCCCGGCTGCTGGCGGAGGGCATACCCTTCGTCTCCATCGGCCGCCGCGACGACGCCGGTGCGCCGGTGCCGTACGTGGGCGCCGACTACCCGCCCGCGGTGCGCGCCCTGGTCGACCGGGCGGCGGGACTCGGCCATCGGCGACTGGCCTACGTCGGTGCGGGGGCGGGCGCCGAGTCGCCCGCCGACCGCATGCGCGGCTTCCGCGAGGCCGTGGCCGCGGTCGGAGCCGACGGGGTGCATGTCCAGGTCACCGGCAGGACCCCCGGGGAACTGCTGGAGGAGCTGTCGGCGGCCCGGGTGACCGCGGCCTTCGTCGAGGAACCCGCCGACGCCGTGGCGATCACGCACGCGGCGCGCGAGCGGGGTCTGACGATCCCCGGGGACCTGTCGATCCTCGCGCTGGGCGCCCCGACCAGGCCCGTCCAGGTCGACGTCGACCTCACCGGGTTCCGCATCCCGCGCCGCGAGATGGGGCGCAGGGCCGTCGAGCTGCTGGCGGAGCTGCTGGAGAGCGGCGGGGAGACACCGCAGGAACTGCTGGCCTGCGAGCTGGTCGAGGGATCCACGCTCGCACCGATTCCAAGCTGGCCGAAGAACGATGGGAGAGAGCCCCGACGTGGTTGAGATATCGGCGGACGCGGTGGTCGTCGGCGGAGGGCTGGGCGGCGTCGCCGCCGCCCTGGCGCTGTTGCGAGCCGGGCGCACAGTGATCCTGACCGAGGAGTACGACTGGCTCGGCGGGCAGCTGACCAGCCAGGCGGTGCCGCCCGACGAGCACTCCTGGGTGGAGAGGTTCGGTGTGACGGCCTCCTATCGGGCGCTGCGCGAGGGCATCCGCCGCTACTACCGCGACCACTATCCGCTGACCGAGCGGTCGCGGGCCTGGCGGGAGCTGAACCCCGGAGCCGGACACGTGAGCCGGCTCTGTCACGAGCCGCGCGTCGCGGTCGCGGTGATCGAGGCCATGCTCGCGCCGTACCGGGGTTCGGGGCGGCTGCGCGTCCTGCAGCCGTATCGGCCGGTCGGCGCGGAGGTCGACGGCGACCGGGTGCGGGCGGTCCGTCTGGAGCACCGGGATGGGGGCGGGGAGGTCACCGCCGTCGCGCCGTACGTGTTGGACGCCACCGAGACGGGCGAGCTGCTGCCGCTGACCGGCACCGAGTACGTGACGGGGTTCGAGTCGCAGGGCGACACCGGCGAGCCGAGCGCGCCCGCCGAGGCCCAGCCGACGAACATGCAGGCGGTCTCGGTCTGCTTCGCGATCGACCATGTCGACGGCGACCACATCATCGACAGGCCCGGATCCTATGAGTTCTGGCGGGGCTACCAGCCCGACTTCTGGGGTGACCGGCTGCTGTCCTGGCGCTGTCCGCACCCCAGGACCCTGGAGATCGTGGAACGCTCCTTCACCCCCAACCCCGACGACGACCCGCTGCTCGTCGAGGCCGACCAGCGGCTCAACCCCGGCGACGCGAACCTGTGGACCTTCCGCAGGATCGCCGCGCGGCGCAACTTCACGGACGGCGCCTACGCCAGTGACATCACCCTGGTCAACTGGCCGATGATCGACTACCTGGAGGGCCCGGTCATCGACGTGCCGGACGCCGACAGGCACCTGGCCGGGGCCCGCGAGCTCTCCCGCTCGGTGCTGTACTGGTTGCAGACCGAGGCGCCGCGCCCCGACGGGGGGACCGGCTTCCCCGGCCTGCGCCTGCGGGGCGACGTCACCGGCGGTGGCGACGACGGCCTGGCACAGGCGCCCTACATCCGCGAGTCGCGCCGCATCCGTGCCCTGTACACCGTGGCCGAGCAGGACCTGTCGCTCGCGGTGCGCGGGGACAAGGGCGCGGTGAACTACGCAGACTCGGTCGGCGTAGGGATGTACCGAATCGACCTGCACCCCTCCACCGGGGGCGACAACTACATAGACGTGGCCAGCTCGCCGTTCGAGATCCCCCTCGGCGCGCTCGTCCCGCAGCGGATGACCAATCTGCTGCCCGCGTCCAAGAACATCGGCACCACCCACATCACCAACGGGGCCTACCGGTTGCACCCGGTGGAGTGGAACGTCGGCGAGGCCGCCGGCGCCCTCGCCGCCTTCTGCCTGGACAACGCCACCACCCCGCACGCCGTACGCGGTGACGAGGGCCTGCTCGCCGCCTTCCAGCACCGGCTCGCCCGCGACGGCGTCGAGCTGCGCTGGCCGCAGGTGACCGGTTACTGACCGCGCACCCACCACGACCGTCGGGGGATTCCCAGCAAGGAGATCGGACCATGAGACCATTCGGAAAGCCCGCGGCCGTCGCGCTGGCGGCGCTGCTCACCCTGACGGCGTGCGGCGGGGCGAACGAGGCCACTCGCGTGGCGAAGGGCCCGCAACCGCTGCGCATGACGATCTGGACCTCGAACGAGGCACATCTGAAGCTGTTCGACGAGATCGCCGCCGAATACCGGAAGACCCACCCCGACGTCGGCGAGATCACGTTCGACCCCATCCCCTTCGAGAACTACACCACCACCCTGACCACCCAGATCGCCGGCGGCAACGCCCCCGACCTGGCCTGGATCCTGGAGAATTCGGCGCCCGACTTCGTCTCCTCGGGCGCGCTGGCGCCGCTCGACGACACGCTGCGCAAGGCCGAGGGCTACGGTTTCGACGACCTCACCCCCTCGGCGGTCAAGCTCTGGCAGGCCGAGGGCAGGCTGTACGCCTACCCGTTCTCCACCTCGCCGTTCGGGGTGTTCGTCAACACCGACCTGCTCAAGAAGGCGGGCCAGAAGACCCCCGCTGAGATGATCGAGGAGGGTACGTGGACCTGGGAGAAGGTGGTGGCCCAGAACGCCGCGGTCGTCTCGAAGACCGGCAAGGCGGGCATGGTCGTCCGCGACTTCGACTACAAGAGCTGGGACAACCTCGCCTCGGTGTGGGGTGGCTGGGGCGCCCAGGCCTGGAGCGAGGACGGCAGGACCTGCGGGTTCGACAGTCCCGAGATGGCCGAGGCGATGACGTTCCTGCACCGGGCGGTCTTCACGGACAAGGCGTTCCCCGGTCCGGGCACCACGGCGGACTTCTTCGCGGGCGACGCGGCGATGACCATCACCCAGATCTCCCGCGCCTCGCTTCTGCAGGACGCGAAGTTCGGCTGGGATCTCGTCCCGCTGCCCGCGGGCCCCAAGGGTGAGTACTCGGTGATCGGCCAGGCGGGCCTGGGCGTCTTCAAGAAGTCCGCGAACGCCGCGGCGGCCGTCGACTTCCTGGCCTTCTTCACCAACCCCGCCAACTCCGCCAGGCTCGCCGCCTACTTCCCGCCGCCCCGGGCCTCCCAGCTCACCGCGGACACCCTGGCCAAGAGCAACCCGCTGCTCAAGCCCGAGCAGCTCCAGCAGGTCGTGATCGGCGGCATCGAGAAGGGCGTGGTCAAGCCCAGCCACACCGGCCAGGCGGAGCTCGCGCAGACCGTGCGGGCCGCACTCGACCCGCTCTGGCGGCCCGGCGCCGACGTCAAGGCGGTGCTGGGCGGGGTGTGCGCCAAGATCCAGCCGATGCTGGGTACGTGACGTGGCCGTCTCACACCCGAGATCCGCGGTGACCGGCCGGATTGACATCCGGCCGGTCACCGGCGGGAACGCCACCGGGGGCAGGGGGAGCGGCCGGCCCTTCTGGACCGTGCGCCGCCGCGACAACCTGGTCGGATACCTGCTCATCACCCCGCAACTCCTGGGCAGTGTGCTGTTCGTGCTCCTGCCGCTCGGGCTCGTGCTCTGGTACAGCCTGCACGAGTGGAACGTGCTGGCCGGCACCTTCGAGTTCGTCGGCACGGAGAACTACGACCGGCTGCTCGCCGACGCCAACCTGCGCGAGGTGCTGGCCGGCACCGCGGTGTTCTCGGTCGGCCTGGTCGTCTTCAATCTCGCCCTGGCACTGCTCCTGGCGATCCTGCTCAACCAGCGGCTACGCGGGACCACGTTCTTCCGTACGGTCTTCTTCTCGCCCGTGGTGGTCTCGCTGGTCGCCTGGACGATCGTGTGGCAGTTCCTGCTGCAGGACGACGGCGGTGTGAACGGCCTGCTCGGCGCCGCCGGGATCGACGGCCCGAACTGGTTGCGCGGCGAGGGCACGGCGATGTCGGCGGTGATCCTCGTTCAGGTCCTCAAGAACGTCGGACTCAACATGGTGCTCTTCCTGGCCGCTCTTCAGGGCGTGCCGGCCCAGCTCTACGAGGCCGCCGCGCTGGACGGCGCCGGGGCGTGGACCCGTTTCAGGCGGATCACCGTCCCCCTGATCAGCCCGACCATCCTGCTCACCTCGATCATCACCGTGGTGGGGTCGCTGCAGGTGTTCGCGCAGATCGCGGTGCTCACCCAGGGCGGCCCCGGCATGTCGACGACGGTCCTCGTCTACTACCTGTACCAGCAGGCATTCCAGTTCCATCACTTCGGATACGGCGCGACGCTGTCGGTCCTGCTGTTCGCGATCGTGGCACTGCTCACCGTCGCGCAGTGGCGGATGCGCAGGAAGTGGGTCGTCAATGAGACATGAGACGCCGACGCGGCTGAAGACGCTCCTGTACGGCCTGCTGTGCCTGCTGTGCGTGCCGTTCGTCTTCCCGACCTGGTGGATGGTCACCTCGTCGTTCAAACCGGTAAGTGAGATCTTCGCCTTCCCGCCGAGGCTGCTTCCGGCGGACTGGGACGTCTCGGCCTACGGGCAGGTCTTCCGGCTGCAGCCCTTCGCGGGCCAGTATCTCAACAGTCTCTACATCGCCCTGGTCGTCACGGTGGGGACGATGGCGGTGGCGGCGATGGCCGGGTACGCCTTCGCGCGCATCCGCTTCCCCGGCCAGAACGTCCTCTTCGTCGTCGTGCTGCTCGGGCTGCTCATCCCGAGCGAGGTCACGATCGTCCCGCTGTTCCAGATGTTCCACGGGCTGGGGCTCACCGACACCCACTGGCCGCTGATCCTGGTGCCGATCCTCGGCGCGCCCAGCGTGCTGGCCACCTTCATCATGAGACAGTTCTTCATCAGCCTGCCCGGCGAGTTGGAGGAGGCCGCCCGTGTCGACGGGCTCGGCAGGTTCGGCACCTTCTACCGGGTCGCGCTGCCGCTGGCCCGTCCCGCGCTCGGCGCTGTCGCGATCTTCACCTTCCTGCACAGCTGGAACCTCTATCTCGAACCCATCGTGTACCTCTCCTCGCCGGAGAGGTTCACCCTCCCGCAGGCACTGACCCAGTTCGTCGACGCCTACGGCGGGCCGATGTGGAACGTCCAGCTCGCCGCCGCCTCGATGACCGCGCTACCGGTGCTGGTGGTGTTCGTCCTCGCGCAGCGGCAGTTCATCGAGGGCCTGGCCCACACCGGCCTGAAGGGCTGAGCTCGACGCGCCCGCGGATCGGCGGCCGGTGAGGGTCGGTGTCCTTCCCCGCCTGGGGGCCGGGGCATCCTCGGGGCGTCGCATGGCGAATCCACGGTCCTTACCGGCCGGCGGGACCCGTGCCGGGATCGTCCCGGACGAGACGTCCTCCCACCAGCACCGCCCGGACGGGTTCCGGGTCGGCGGGCGCGTCGGCGAGGCGGGTGCGCAGGACGACGAGGTCCGCGGGTGTGCCGCGACGGACGCGCCGGGCCGGACCGCCCGGCTCTCCGGGCGGGGCGAGGTAGGCGCCGAGGGCCTGGGAGAAGGTGAGCCGCTCGCCCGGACCGGCGACCCGCCCGGACGGGGTGCGCCGCCGGGTCGCCGCGCCGATGACGGCCCAGGGATCGAGTGGGCCGTAGGGGGCGTCGCTGGACAGTGCGACGGGTACGCCCGTCCGGAAGAAGGTGGCACAGCGGTACAGATCCCTGTGGTCCCGGGCGGGGAGGTCCCGCAGGAAGTCGTCGCCCCGGTGCGCGAGGAAGCCCGGTTGGGTGACGACGCGCAGGCCGAGGCGGGCCATCTCCGGGGCGAGTTCGGCCGGTACGAGCGCGGCGTGCTCGACCCGGTCACCGGGTAGGGATCCGGCGTCGTCCAGCGCGGCCAGCAGCAGGACCAGCGCCTCGCGGGTGACGCAGTGCACGGCGACCGCGCGCCCGGCGGCGTGCGCGGCCCGGATCCGGCCGGTGAGCTCGTCGAGTGCGGGCAGCCCGGAATCGGCGACCACGATCTTGTACGGCCCGACGGAGGGGCCCGGTGGCCCCGCGGGGTCATCGGGCCCGTCCGGGGTGTCCAGCGGGACGCCGAGCAGATGGACGCGCTGGGGCAGCGCCCCGCCACGCACGGCCTCGGTGATCGCCGCGACGGCGCCGGCGTCGAGATCGGGGGTTGCGTCGGTGACGGCGGTGATGCCGAAGCGGGTGAGGGCGGCGCCCACCGGGGTGAGGTCGGGCGGTCCGGCGGACGGCAGCCGGGAGCGCAGCCAGCCGTCGGCGCGCCAGAGCCGTCCGGTGGGGAAGCCGTGGTCGTCCCGCTCGACGCCGGGGTGGTCGGCCCCGGCCAGGCCGGTCACGGCCATCGCCGCGGTGTTGAGGGTCCACAGCGCGCCGCTGCGATGCTGGACGCGGACCGGGCGGTCGGGACGGAGGCGGTCCAGCACGGTGGCGTCGAGGTCGCCGGCGACCGTCTCCGCGTACCCGACGCCACGGATCCATCCGTGCTCGTCGGGGACGGCCGCGGCCAGTGCGGCGGCCAGCGCGGCGGGCCCGGTCACCTCGGGAGGGCCGCAGCGCACCGAGGTGCTCCAGGCGGCGAGCGCGTGCAGGTGCAGGTGGTGGTCGCAGAGCCCAGGCAGCAGCGCGCCGCCCCGGCAGTCGTACCAGGCCTCTCCAGGCCGGCGGCCAAGGGCGACGCCCACCTCGGCGACGTGGCCGTCTTCGACGCGGACGTCGATCCCGGTGTGCCCGTCGAGCTCGGCGTCGCGCAGCAGCAGACCGGTCACCGGGACACGACGCCCAGCTCGCGCAGCACCTCGGCGGTGTGCTCCCCGCTCCCGGGCGCCCTTCCGGACGCCGCCCGCCGCAGCGGGACGGCGACGTCGACCGGGCCGGAGGGGGTGTCGACGACCCAGCCGCCGTTTCGCGACCGGGTGGCCACCGGGCTCGGGGGCGTCGCCGCGGCGGGATCCAGCGTGGCGGCGACCACGTCGGACATGGAGACGTCCCACAGCGCGCCCGTGCCGTCCGGCGGCGCCGTCGCGGCGAGGACGGCGGCGGCCAGGCCGGTGAGCGGGTCGGCGATCGCGTCGCCGCAGAACAGCGGGGTCCCGTCGGCGTCATGGGCGACCAGTCCGCTCGCCGCGGCGACGTCGTCACCGAATCCGACCCGGTCGCTCCCGCGCCCGTACGCGGTGATCGAGATCCAGACGGTGCCGGCGGCGACCGCGGCCTCGGCGTCGAGCCCGAAACCGGCCAGCGCGCGGGGCCTGGACGCCTCGATGACGATGTCGGCGGCGCCGACCAGGGCGGCCATGGCGTGCCGTCCGGAGGGGGTGCGGGGGTCGAGCATGACCGAACGGTGCCCGGCGTGCAGCAGCCGGTAGAACGCGGCGTTCCCGCCCCGGGCGCCGTCCGGCCGCCACGGGGTCTCCACCTTGACGACCCGGGCACCGGCCAGGCCGAGCAGGTGGGCGCAGAGCGGGCCCGCCCACAGCGCGCTGAAGTCCACGACGAGCAGACCGTCCGGCGGCCGGGGCGTCGCGGGCGCGGGCGGGGTGAGCGGGGCGGGCGGAACGGCCCGGTGCCGGACCGGGCCTGCGGCGACGCCGAGGAGCGCCGCCCGCTCGGCGAGCTCGGCACCGGTGTGTTCGCGCAGCCAGCCGGTGACCGCCGGCCACGGGTCGTCGCCCACGTCCGCGCAGACCAGCGCTCCCAGTAACGCCGGGTCGTCGGGGCGGGCACAGGAGACCGCCGCCCAGCCGTCGGCGGTGCGCAGCAGCCGGCACGCGCCTCCGGTAGACACGGCCCCACCTCGCCGGTGGCCGGTGAAGGCGGCACGCTCCGACAGCAACCGGGCACCGTCCACCCGCACCCCGGTGAACTCGGCGAAACGGTCGGCCAGCTCCCGCGCCACGGTGGCGGCACGACCCGGTGGCACCAGCGGAGGGCCGCTCTCGCGGCCGGTCAGCGGGACGACGCCGCTGCGCGCCCAGTCGGCCGACGGGTCGGGGATCATCACACCCACTGATCGGACAAGGGGGCTGTGGCAGGCATAAAACGACAATACATTCACTCGACGTCCCACACGGGGAAGCGGCGAGGCCCGGTCACGACGAACGCTCTCACGAACGGAACCTTCCAGACGGCGCCGCCGGGCACGGCCGGAGGTGCGGGGTGTCGGGGCACGTAGGCTACCGCTCGCCGGACGGGGTCGAGAAGCCGATCGGCCGTCTACGGGTCAGCGCTCCCGGCCGGTGCCCAGCCCGGGTCCCGCATCGACGTGGAATCTGTCTATCCCGGTCAGCTGCCGGTATCGGGAGTAGGCGATCTCGTACGGCTCCCGTTCGCGGCCGGGTGGGAACGGCCGGGGCCGGAACGAGCGGCGGACCACCTCGCGCAGTTCGGTGAGGGAGCCGATGCGGCCGTCGGCCATGGCCTGGATGAGCAGGTTTCCCACGGCGGTCGCCTCCACGGGACCGGCCAGCACGGGCCGTCCGGCGAAGTCGGCGACGAGCCGGCACAGCGTCTCGCTGGAGGCCCCGGCCCCCACGAGGTGCACGGCCTTCACCCGCCGGTCGCTGAGGAACTCGGCCTGCTCCAGGGCCCAGCGGTAGGAGCACGCGAGACTCTCCAGGACGCAGCGCACCGTCTCCGCTCGGCCGGCGGGCGGCGCCTGCCCGGTCGAGTGGCAGTAGGCCGCGATCCTCGCCGGCATGTCGCCGGGTTCAAGGAACCACGGGTGGCCGGGGTCGATCAGCGGCCCGAAGGCGGGCGCGGCGGCGGCCTCGGCGACCAGGTCCGCGTACGAGGTGCGCACGCCCCAGGATCTGCGGCACTCCTGGAGCAGCAGCAGGCCGTTGAGGGTGCGGGTGAATCGCACGGTCCCCATGACGCCGCCCTCGTTGCCGAAACCCGCGAGCCTGGCCGCCCGGCTCGTGACCGGGGCGTCGAGCTCCAGTCCCGCCAGCGAGCGGGTGCCGCAGGAGACGTAGCCGACAGAGCCGGACGAGACGGGAAGCGCCGCCGCGGCGGAGGCGGAGTCATGGCCTGCCACCGCGACGACCACGACTCCACCCGGGCCGTCCCTGCCCTTCTCGCGCAAAGGTCCCGCGATTGTGCCCGGCTCGGTGATCCGGTGGGCGAACAGGTGACGGGGCAGGCCCAGGCGGGTGACAAGACTGCTCGCCCAGCGGCCGGTCCTGACGTCCAGCAGCTGGCTGGTGCTCGCGATCGTCCGCTCGGTGACCATCTCGCCGCTCAGCCAGAGGGTGAACAGGTCCGGCATCATCGCCAGGTGGTCGGCCGCCTCCAGAAGCGGCGATCCGGCGTGCGCCAGCAGCTGGCAGGCCGTGGTGCCGGGCCCGGGGCGGATGCCGGTCAGCTCGTAGTGGTCCTGCCAGGAGACGAGGCCCGCCAGCCCGGAGGTGTAGGGATCGAGGTGGTGGCGGGGGTTGGCCAGCAGCCGCCCGTCACGGTCGAGGAGGGCGAAGTCGCCGCCCCAGGCGTCCACGCCCACGCTGGTGACACGACCGCGGGCGGCGGCCAGCGCGATGCCTCCGCGCGTCTGCGCGAGCAGCCCGAGCACGTCCCAGTACAGGCCGTCGAGCACGCGGACCGGCCGGTTGGCGAAGCGGTGCACCTCCCGCACCGCGAGCCGTTCACCATCGAATTCGCCGGTCAGCACCCGGCCGCTCTCAGCTCCGAGATCCACGGCCACGTAGACGGGCACGGTCCAAGCGTAGCCGGAAAGCCCTTCCTGATATGGGTGATATGTCAGAGACGGCAGGTGAAACAGCTCATGGAGTCGCCTTCCTCCCCGAACCAGACGGCGAGGTGGACAGCCGATCAGACGGTGCCCCTGCTGCCCGGCGGCCCAAGGTGGGCCTGCGTGATCCGGGCGGTGACCGGCCGCGGGCATCGGAACGCGTCCGCCCGCCGGGGGCCACGATCACCTGCCTCCGCCGAGCCGCGGTCGCGGAGCGGCCGGCACTGTCGCGAAGGCCACGCGAGGTGTCGAAATGTTTAAAACGTGGCAACAGATGGCGGTCCGGATGTGCGGCGGTGGAGAGCGATGGGCCCTCGGAGACGCGGGGCCGGCCGGGGCGCGTGCCGGGTAACGCTAAGGAAACAGCGTGTTCATGTGCCATTGACACCCCCGGGAGCTTGGTTCTAGTGTCCAGCTTCAATGTGTTAAATCGTTTTTCAGTAGAGGCCTGCCTGTGCTGACGGACACCACCGGCACGGTCCGTGCCCGGCGAGTCCGGGCGCGGGCCACATCCGAGAAGGGCGATCCCATGCGGCGGGTCTGCTTCCTGTTGAAGGTGAGGCCGGAGCGCCTCCAGGAGTACCGCGAGCGCCACCGTGCCGTCTGGCCGGAGATGCTCGACGCCCTGAGCGCCACCGGCTGGCACAACTACTCGCTCTTCCTGCGCGAGGACGGGTTGCTGGTCGGCTATCTGGAGACCGAGGACTTCGAGGCGGCCCGCGAGGCCATGGCCGCGACAGAGGTCAACGCCCGATGGCAGGCCGAGATGGCGCCGTTCTTCGAGAGCCTCGACGGCCGCCCGGACGAGGGCATGGTCTCGCTCGAGGAGGTCTTCCACCTCGACTGATCGGGGAGGGACCCACTACGGGCGCGGGTGATCGAGACCCCCTCGGGGGCGTACGGCGACCCGGGAACGCGGTTCGAGGTGTTCGACCCCGTTACCGCGCCGCCGCCGACCGACCTGCGACACCGGCCAGGCGCCGCTGAACCCGAGGCGGGCGGCGAGCGGGACTCTGACCACCGGTGGCGAGGGAATCACCCGCGGTGTGCCCTGCGTAATGACGCGGGCCATTGGATACCTCGTGTCATCGTAAACTCACCGGGCGCGGGACTCGCCGGTCGCGGAAAATCCATACCATGTGTGTGGGAATCAAGGGTGGCGGTCGTTTTAGGGTCGACCGTATTCGTGAATCGCTCCCCCTCCCGAGCGTGGATCGTTCCCCGCGCGGGAAATCAGCCGGTGAGGTCGGGAAAAGAGCAGGTGGGAGTCTGCGACACCGGGCGCAGCGGGTCTCCTGCGGAGCCGGACCCCGCTGGTCGGCGCGATCGCGGCCCGCTTTCCGGCGTGCCCTCGCGTTCGTACCTTGGGCGGAATCCACGCCCGTCGCCGACGATGTGAAATTCATTCGTATTCACTCCGCGAAGAATCTTCAGGTGAAATCAGTGCCGACGGGTTGATCTCTGATTCATAATCACCGTCAAGAACATGTGAAACGTGAAAAGGGAGCGCTGCGTTGCTCGGCAGAACCTCTCCGCTGTTCATCGGCCGGAAGCGGGAGCTCGACTTCCTCGGGGAGGCGTGGGGAGCGGCCAGACGCCGCGACGCACGGATCGTGGGTGTCCGGGGAACGGCGGGAGTCGGCAAGACCGAGCTGGTCGAGCGCTTCCTGCGGACCGTCCCCGGGGTGCGGACGGTGCGAGCCTTCGGCGACGAGGACGCGCTCGCCCATCCCTGGGGAGTGCTGGAACAGATCGCCGAGCAGCTGCCGACCCCGGCGCTCGCCCGGACACTGGCCGGCCAGGCCGAGGCCGCCTTCGTCGGCCAGGCCCTCGCGGCGGAGTTCGCCGCCGCGGACGCTCTGATCGTGGTCGTCGACGACGCGCACTGCGGCGACCGGCAGTCGATGACCGCGCTCCGCCTGGCGGCCCGGCGCCTGCGCAACGCCCAGGTCATGCTGCTGGTCCTCCACCAGGCTCCCGGGTACGCGCCGGGAGCGGCCCCGGACGCGCCACCCCTGGAACTCCACGAGGGCTGGGAGCGCATCTTCGACTCGCCGCAGGGGCGCCTGCTCCAGGTCGAGGGGCTCTCCGCCGAAGATCTCGTACGGCTCGCCGTCGCGACAGGCCACGACGGCCTCACCCCCTCAGGCGCCAGGAGACTGCACGAGCACACCGACGGCAACGCGCAGCATTCGATCCTCCTGCTGGATCAGGTGGAGATGCACTCGATCAACTTCGGCAACGGCCCGCTGCCCGCCCCCCGCGGTATGACGCAGGCCGTCGTGGCGCGGCTGGCGTCGTGTGCCCGCCGCACCCGCGAGGTCGCGGGTGCGGCGGCCGTGCTCGGCCGCCGCTTCCGCCTGGCCGACCTGCGTGCGCTCTCCGGCGTCGCCGACGTCACCGTTCCTCTCACGGAGGCCGTCGGTGCCGGATTGCTCAAGGAGATCCCGGGGACGGCGGGGCAGGAGTTCGCCTTCACCACACTGCTGGTCTGGGACCGCATCTACTACGACTCCGGCGTCGAGCGCCGCCGTGCCCTGCACCGCGACGCCGCCCTGCTGGGAGGTCCGGGCGCACTCTGGCACGGGATCGCCGCCTCCGGTGGCGGTACGGACGGTGAACTCGCCGCGCTGGCCCAGGGCGAGGCCCAGGCCCAGCTGTCCCGGGGCAGGCTGCCACTGGCGGCCGTCTACGCCCGCCACGCCGCGGAACTGACCCCGCCGGGGCCCGATCGGGTCGCCCGCGTACTGATGGCCGCCGAGACCCTGCTGGTCTGCGGTGACGCCACCGTCGCCAGGCGCTACGAGGGCGAGGTCCTCGCCGCGCCGGCGGGCCCCTGGCGCGACTACGTCGCCGGTTACCAGGCTCTGATCTCCGGACGCGTCGCGGAGGCCAGGCTGCTGCTGGTCAAGGCACTGGGCGCGGCCGGGCACGGCGGGGCGGAGAGCCCGCACGCGCCCGCGGACCTGCGGGCGCGCATCGCGGCCCAGCTGGCGATCATCGGCGTGGTCGAGATCTCCTACCCCGAGATGGTCGAGTACGGCACGGCGGCCGTCGCGGCGGGCAGCCGCGAGCCGTGGGTGCGGGCGTTCGCCTGGTTCGCCCAATCCCTGGGCTGGACCCTGGCCGGACGGGCCGAGGAGGCGCTGTGGTCCCTGGCGGACGCCGACCTGCCAGGTTCGGCGGCCGGGCTGGACGGTCTGGTGGCCCGCGGCATGATCCGGCTGTGGACCGACGACCTCGACGGAGCCTTCAGCGACCTACATGACAGCGTCGCGCGGGCCACGCGCGGCGAGGCGCTGCGGGTGGGTCAGGCGCTCGGCTTCCTGGGCGAGGTCGAATACCGGCGGGGCAGGCTCGACGACGCCGTCAGGTTCACTCGGCTCGCCGTCGGCGACGCCGAGGAGAACGAGCGGGTCTGGGACTACGCCCTCCTGCACTCCCTGGCGTGTTACCCCCGCGCGGCCAGGGGAGAGTGGGGCCGGGCGCGCGAGCACGCTCGCCAGGCCGCGGAGTGGGCGCCGATCGTCGAGAGCAGGGTGAGCCTCGCCTACGCGGCCGGCGCGCGGGCGGCGATCGCTCAGGCCCAGGGCGACGCCCAGCGGCTGCTCAGCGCGGCCGAGACCATCGAGCTCCACTACGACTCGCTGGAGCCCGGTACCCACCTGTTCGGCCCGGTCGGCGCCGACGCGCTCTCCCTGCTCGGCCGGCTCGACGAGGCGGACGCCGCCCTGGGCGCCTTCGCCGACCGGGCCGCCTCCAGCGGGCGCCGCTCAACGCTGATGTCCATCGCCAGGGTGCGGGCCCAGATCGCCGCCGCCCGCGGTGACCACGCGCGTGCCGTACGGGACTGTGAGGAGGCCTTCGCCCTGGCCGGAGAGGTGGGCCTGCCGATCGAGGCCGGCAGGATCGACCTGGTGACGACGCGCTCCCTGCACGCCCGGGGCCGGCACGCCGAGGCGGAGCGGTTGCTGCGACGGGCGCTGGCCACCTTCGAGCACACCGGTGCCGTCGCCTACGCCGACCTCGCCCGGAAGACGGCGGGGGAGCTCAGGCTGGCGGTGGACGGTCCCAGCGCGGCCTTCGGCAGCCTCACCGGGGCCGAACGCGAGGTCGTGGCGATGGTCCGCGAGGGCATGACCACCCGTCAGATCGCGCAGCGGCGCTCGGTGGCGATCAGCACCGTGGAGACACAGCTGAACCGCGTCTACGCCAAGCTGAACGTCACCAGCAGGATCGAGCTCCGCGCCGTCCTGTCCGACCCCGGAGAGTAACCGGGGAGCGGCGCCACTTCCCGGGCCGGCGTACGGAGAGGCAGGGCGCGTCGAAGCCCGCCGGTTGATCCGTAGGGGTGCCACCCGGATGCCTTCCACGTCTCCCGCGACTACCGTGAGCGCCTGCCAGAGCGCCAGGAGAGCGGCGCCGCCGACGGGAGGCCGGAATGCGGTTGACCATAGACGTCCAGAGGACCGCTACCGGTCACATCGCCGGAACCGTCGAGGCCGAGGGGGCCGAGCCGCCTCTCCCCTTCCACGGGGTCATCGAGCTGGTCACCCTCCTGGAGAACCATCTGGACAGGTGATCGCCGCGCACCCTCCGCCGCCGGAGAGAGCCGTTCACAGAACGTCATGCCAAGGGGAGAGCATCAGATGGGTTCCAGGTACAGCCTCGGGGGGGATGGCCGGCGACGCCGGCGAGTTCGCCGGCCGGCGACGGGCCGCGTGGACCACCGGCCGCAGGGTGTGCCGGCGGCACCGGCCGGGCAGGCGGGGCCGGTTGGGACGGCCGGGTGAACGCCACCCTGACGGCCTTCGTGCCGCCGACCGAGAGCGGCCGTGACCTGCTGGACGACTGGATACGGCCGATCTGCGCGAGGCTGGGGATCGGTCTGGTGGTGGTGCCTCCCGGCATCGGCGGGGCCGTCGCACTCGCGGCGCGGCGGACGTCGACCTTCGTCGTGTGGGACTGCTCGGTCGAGGGGTCCGAGGACGTCTACGCGGCCTTCGACACGCGCGCCAAGCTCGACCCCGGCAGCATCGTGCTCAGCCGCAGCCCGTTGCCCCGCAACGTACTGACCCGCGCCAGCCACGCTCCCGTCCACGGCGAGACCCTGGAGAACCCGGCGCTGGGCGAGTGGCTGGAGCGGCACCTGCGCCGCGCGCTGGGGGCGGACCGGGCGCCGTCGCCGCACCCGTCGGGGCACTACTGGATGTTCGACAACCCGGCCGACTACTTTCTCAGTTTCCACGACGGCGGGCGCCGGAAGGCGGAGGAGTGGCGTGCCACCTTCGAGAAGGCCCACGCGGTCACCGTGCGGATGGTGCCGCCCCGCGAGTACTCCTACCCGGCCGAGGTGGTCACGCGGCAGCAGATGTGGGAGGGCGTGGCACGGCTGATGTACGAGATCATCGCGACCGGCAGGGTCATCGTCCATCCCGCCGCCGACTACTTCACGTCGTTCTGGGCGGTGAGCGAACTGCTGGCCACGTTGTGGCTGCTGCCACGCGGCTCCACGCCTCCCATGATCACCTCCGCGTACGTCGCCCGGCCCTCGGGCGCCATCCGGCGACTGGAGCACCTGACCGCCCGTACCGTCCTGGGCGTCCCCCGCCTGGGTGACGTCCACGCGGATCGCTTCGCCAGGCTCATCAACAACTCCGATCCGATCACCACCGCTCCGGAGATCCGCGGGCGAGCGGCGGACGGAGGGAGGATCGTCGCCGGAACGGTCAGGCACGTCGGCAGGCGCGATCCGGAACTCGCCGGCCCGCGGTTCTGGGAGGAGATGCGGGTGCCCTGCCCGGTCTGCGCTCCGAAGGGCGGAACCGTCGCGGAGGTCGACTGGGATCGGCACATGGATCTGGCGTGGGACGAGCGAGGGGTGGACCACTACGGCTACTTCACCGCCCGGCGCGAGGAGCTCGGCACCGGAAGGATCCGCTGCCCGGGGTGCCGGACCCTGCTGAGGCTCGTCAACGAGCATGGCGTCCGCACGCTCTGGACGCCGATCTCGGAGGCGGAGCCGGAACGGAACCGGCCGGTCATCCGGCGTGATCCCATCTGGCAGGTGCGGCCGGACGACCGGCGGGGCGCCGAGTCGCTCTCCAGGAAGAGGGCCGACCCCCTTCGCTGCCTCAAGGGCAGAGGATTCCCGGCCGAAGCGAGGTGGGGCCCGGCACACAGCTCCGCCTGACGGCGGAGAGGCCCCTGGACCCGTGGTGCACGGCGCGGGGCCGTCTCGATCCGGTACGGACCCGCCGCGGAGGGATCACGGGCCCGTGACGGGGTCGGCGTCCCGCGCGGGTCCGGCCCCGCGCGGGCCGGGGAGCGCGTCCGAACGGGCGGATTCGCGAGGACGGCCGGGATCTCGGGAGAGCCTTTGGTCAGGTGAAGCATCCCCCCACGCCCCGGCGCGCGCCCCGGTTGAAGGCGCTAAGGCGCTGGGAGGCGCTGCCGTGGTCGCTCACGTCGGTCCAGGGGGTGTCGTCGGCGTGCTGCCGCAGGGCCGCCGCGATCTCCTGGGTGTCGCCGGTCTCGAAGAACAGGATGCCGTCCTCGGCGGCTCCGAAGAGGGTCGCCCCGGCGAGGCAGTCGGCCTGGAGTTCGACTCGTCGGGACAGCAGCCTCCGTGGAATACGAGCCTGGACGGCATGGCCCCATTCGTGCGCGATGATCAGGTAGACCCAGGCGTCCCCCTGCCGGTATCCCATTCGCATCAGGTCGACGTCCCACGCGATGAAGTCGTAGGGCGGCCAGCAGTACAGGGCGTTGTCATCGGGGAGAGGAGACCCCTGGCATCTCGGCGCATTGCTCCGCGCACCGTCGTACCCGCCGAGAACGCGCGGGGGTGAATACCAGCCGGAAAAGAACTCGGACCAGTGCGTCGCCCAGAAACGATTGACGACGTACTGGGCGCTGCGAATGTCCTGGTTGATGTCGTCGAGGTTCCTCGCGGCGGAGGCGTTCAGCGGGGCGTTCCCGCTCGCCGCGGCGGTCGTGGTCCCGGTGAGGCCCGCGATCAGAACGCCGGTGAGCAGCGGGACGAGTGCGAGACGAGTGATTCTCCATCGTGAAGCGGCCATGGGCTTCTCCCCTGTCACTGGTGGCCACATACCGGTATTATTCGGGGTCTTTTTCCGGCAGAGTCACCATATGAGAAAAGGTAATAGGGGAGAAGTATTATCGCGAGATCGCATGAAATATCGGGGTAATTCGCCGTAGGAGTTGGCGGGATTAGAGGCGCGTCGTAATTGACGTGAAGCGGGAGCGGTGGCACGGCGCTTCCGTGACGGTGCTTCCGTGACGGTGCTCCGGAGGCGGCCACGGCAGGCCGACGGTGAAGCCCGGTGAGACTCGCGCGCTAGCCCGCCGGAGGCGCGGAGCTCTCCCGGATGACGAGGTCGGTGGAGAGTTCGACCCGGCGGGGCTCGGGAGCCTCGCCGCGGGAGATGCCCAGTGCCATGCGGGTGGCGAGGAAGGCCATCTCCTCCAGGGGCTGGCGGACCGTGGTGAGCGGTGGCCAGGCGGACCTGGAAAGGGGCAGGTCGTCGAAGCCGACGACGCTCAGATCGTCGGGGACGCGCAGTCCGCGCTGCCTGGCGGCCTCGAAGACGCCGAAGGCCTGCAGATCGCTGCCGGCGAAGATGGCGGTCGGGCGGTCGGGCAGCGAGAGCAGGGCGTGACCGTGGTCGTGACCGGAGCCGACGAGGAAGTCGCCGTGCAGGATCAGCGCGGGATCGACCTCGACGCCCGCGGTCTCCAGCGCGGCACGGTAGCCGTCTATGCGGGCGCGGCTGCACAGCACGTCGGGCGGGCCGCCGATCATGCCGATCCGGCGGTGGCCGAGTTCCAGCAGGTGCCGGGTCGCGTTCAGGCCACCCTGCCAGTTGGTCGCGCCCACCGACGCCACGCCGGGGGCCGGCTCGCCCTCGGGGTCGACCACCACGAAGGGGATCGAGCGGGTGTTGAGCTGGCCGTACTGCTGAGCCGAGAGCCGGGAGCCAATGATGATCACGCCGTCGGTGCGGCGGGCCGCCAGCCGGTCGAGCCAGTCACGGCCGGGACCGGCGTGGGTGTGCAGGACGGAGATCACGATGCTGGCCTCGGCTTCCGCGGCCGCGCTCTCGGCCCCGCGGATGAGCTCCATCGCCCACGGGCTCTCCAGCTCGGCGAAGATCAGGTCCACCAGGCCGACGGGGCCGTCGGCGCCGGTGGCGCGGCGGACGTAGCCGTGCTTGTGAAGGAGCCGTTCGACCCGCCTGCGGGTCTCCGGCGACACCTCGGACCTGCCGTTGATCACCTTGGAGACCGTGGGCGCGGAGACCCCGGCCTCCTGGGCGATGCGGGCGATCGTCACCCGAGGCTTACCTGACATGCTCGGCAGCATATCCGAAACCTTTCGGAGTGTCGCTCCACGCCTGAGGCGTGCTCGTAGCCCTTCGGCCGAGCCTCTTCTGGCGCGTCGCACACGCTTTGATATTCCGAACCCGGTTCGAGCGCGGAAAATTTTTGTGAATGGCAGAAATATTCACGGCCCCCGCGTCCAGGCATGACCCGGAAGGCGCCGGACCGCACGGTCCATCGGCGTCCGCCACCCCCGTCGGCCCCTCCGCCACCTGGGGCGGCGACGCTCGAACCGTCGAGCGTTACCCGCGAAGAAGGATGTCAAAAGAGGCCGATTCCGGGTAGGGGCAGGCGCATGGCTGAATTCCTCACTGATATCAAGGAGATCCGGGCGCGGGCGCGTCAGGAGATCGACAAGGGTCCGATAACGGCCGCCTACGGTGCCGACCTGCCCCGGGTGATCCAGGTGTGCAACGAGGCCCTGGCGACCGAGCTGGTCTGCGTGCTCCGTTACAAGCGGCACTACTACACCGCCTCGGGCATCCACGCGGGGGTGGTGGCGGCGGAGTTCCTGGAGCACGCCGCGGAGGAGCAGGAACACGCGGACAGGCTCGCCCGGCGCATCGTCCAGCTCGGCGGCGAGCCGGATTTCAACCCCGAGACGCTGACCGCGCGCTCACACGCCGAGTACGACGACAGCCTCGACCTGATCGAGATGGTCAGGGAGGACCTGGTCGCCGAGCGGATCGCGATCGCCTCCTACACCGAGATCGTCAACTGGCTCGGCGACGGAGACGTGACCACCCGGCGTATCTTCGAGGATCTGCTGGCCCAGGAGGAGGAGCACGCCGACGACCTGAAGAGCCTGCTGGAGCGGCTTCCCGGCGCGCTGGGCGGCCGGGACTGAGCGGCGGTTCAACAGGTCCGGCCGCCGCGCGAGCCGGTTCCGCGACGGGTGCCGCCGGGGGGCCGGCCCGCGCGTGGCGCTCCGCGGCGCGCCCGCGTCCCGCCGTACGCGCCCGCGGCGCCGCACAGGCGTGCGGCGCCGCGGAGCCGGTCCCGGGTGCGCGGGAAGCCGTACGGCCGGGTGTGCGCGTCGGAACCCGGCCGTACGGCGATCGGACCGGTCAGCCGGTCGTGCAGGACACCGAGGGGGCCGGGGAGCCCGTCCCCGAGGCGATGAAGCCGAAGGTCGCCGTCGCGCCGGGGTTCAGGGAGCCGTTCCAGGCGGCGTTCCGCGCCGAGACCGCGGTGCCGGACTGGGTCACCGTCGCGTTCCATGACTGGCTGATCTGCTGTCCGCCGAACGTCCACCGCGCGCTCCAGCCGGTGACGGCCGCCGCGCCGGTGTTCTTGACGGTCACCTCGCCCTGGAAGCCGCCCGGCCACTGGTTGGTGGTCTGGTAGGTGGCGGTGCAGCCGCCCGGCGGGGGCGTGACGGTCGGCGTCGGGGTGGGAGTGATCGTCGGGGACGGTCCCGAGCCGAGCAGGGCGGCCAGAGCGGGGAACCACCGGTCGGACATCTTCTGGTCCCCTGAGGCGTTGGGGTGCACGCCG
The DNA here is from genome assembly GCF_042665875.1 of Streptosporangium amethystogenes subsp. fukuiense. NCBI lineage: Bacteria > Bacillati > Actinomycetota > Actinomycetes > Streptosporangiales > Streptosporangiaceae > Streptosporangium > Streptosporangium amethystogenes. Next base: position 1,838,981 of record NZ_JBHTEE010000001.1, read on the forward strand.
TCGTAGGTGTCGGCCGCGGTGCTGAAGCCCGTCCACTGGTCGACCACGACGATCGGTGACTGAGCGGTGGTCTTGCCCGCCGCCCAGCCGGGAATCGCCGCGTTGAGCGCGGAGACCCGCTGCGCGCACTCACCGCACGTGCTCGGGTTCATCGGGATGATCTGGGCGACGAGGATCTTCATGCTGGGATTGCTCGCCCGCATCTGGTCCACCAGCTTGCCGTACGCGGCCAGGATGGTGGCGGTCGCACGGTTGCTCCAGGCGTCGTTGGTGCCGAAGTGCATCAGCACGATGTCGGGTGTGGTCGCCGAGAGCCAGCCGGGGAGCTGGTTCTGGTCGGCGACGTTGGTGACCAGCGCCCCGCCGTGCCCCTCGTTGTCCCCGTCGTGTGCGACGCCGCAGCCCTGCGGGGGCAGGGTGCCGACGAAGTCGATGTTGGTGTGACCGGCGTTCACGAGCCGGTTCCACAGGAGGGCCCGCCAGCATCCGGGGGAACCGGTGATGGAGTCTCCGAGTGCCATGATCCTGGTGGCCGCCGCCTGCGCGGGCATCGCCGTGGCGGCCAGGAGGAGTCCCAGGGCCGCGACCGCGGTCATCGCGGCCGTCAGAACCGCCAGGATCGTGCCGCTTCCGTGCGTCTTTCGTCGCATTTTCCGCTCCCGCCTCGATGGGGCCCGATGCTAGGCGGCCCAGGGCGGGAGCGGGAAGCCGGCCGCCCGCCGGGAGTGCCCTGACCTGCGGCGTGATCCCCGGCGAGGGTGTAACTTTCAGCCGCCCGCCACGGGTGTCCTGCCGCCCCGGCGTCCGGCCCTCCGGTGTTTCCGCTCCTCAGCCGGGGGAGCGGGCGTTCCCGGCCGAGGAGCGATCGTCCGGCTCGCGAGGGCGGCGCCGCGGAAGGGTAAACGGGGAATGAAGGAAAGCTACAAAATGTTCCACAAAAGTGGAGTTTATTGACGCAACCGTCAAGGTGAACGTAAGGTCCGGACAACGCCTGATACCTCCCCACAGATGCCCTGACCTCGGAGAACACCCCACGGAGCGTTCATGAAACGACTAGTAGCGGCAGCGGTCTCTCTCGGCCTCGCCGCCGTCACCGCGGCCTGCGGCGGCGGCGCGGGCGGCGCCGACAGCTCCGCCTCCGTGGGGAGCGCCGTCTTCACCACGATCGACACGCTCAAGCCGGGCATCGACGCGAACGCGCCGATCAACCCGTACAACCCCAAGGGCAACACCTTCCGCGGCTACAACGCCGAGTGGCTCGGGTGGACCAAGAACCACCTGACGGACCCGGACCGGTTCTACCCGGGGGTCGCGAAGAGCTGGCAGATCGCCCCGGACCGATCCTCGATCACCATCAGGCTCCACCCGGACGGAAAGTGGTCCGACGGCAGGCCGATCACCGCGGAGGACGTGAAGTTCTCCATCGGCCTGGCCTACACCCAGGGCGGCACCGCATATGCCCTCGACCCCTCCGCGGCCGGCACGGCCTCCGACATCAAGATCGTGGACGACAAGACGATCAAGATCACTCAGACGGCGGAGAACCCGAGTTCCGCCTTCGTCCGCGGCGTCATGGAGACCGTCATCGTCCCCAAGCACATCTGGGGCGGCGTGCTGCCCGCCGACTTCTGGGAGAGGCTGAAGGTCGCGCAGAGCGACGCCCCCGGGGCCGAGGCGGCACGGGCCGGGATCACCAGCCTCGCGGAGAAGGTCATCGCCTTCGCCCCGGCCCAGGACGTCTCCGCGGGCCCGTTCGTCCTGAAGCGTGTCAATCCGGGTGAGGCGTTGCTGGTCAAGAACAGGTACTTCCACAACGCGGCCAACGTCGCCGCCGATCAGGTGCGCATCCTCAACTACACGGGCAACGAGCAGGTCTGGAACTACCTGGTCGCCGGCAGGCTGGACAGCGCGCCGTTCACCGCGGTCCCGGCCGGGGTGATGAGGCGCATCACCCAGACCCCGGGCAACGCCGTGGTCAGGGGTTACTCACCGGTCAGCGAGGCACTGGCGTTCAACCAGTCCAGGAAGCCCTACGACAACGTGCACGTCCGCCGGGCGCTGGCCTACCTGATCGACCGCGAGCAGGTCACCAAGGTCGCCTCCCCCGAGGGCGGCACCGCCTCGGTCACCACCTCGGGCCTGCACCAGGAGGCCGCGAAGGCGTGGCTGGGTGACGGCCTCGCCGCACTGGAGCCGTACCGGACCGACCCCGCCAGGGCCGAGCGGGAGCTGCGGGCCGCGGGCATGAAGAAGAAGGGCGGCAGGTGGACGATGCCGGACGGCGGCCCGTGGAAGATGACCATCAACGTGCCCGCGTCCTTCTCCGACTGGCTGGCCGGTGCGAAGGCCGTCACCAGCCAGCTCAACGACGCCGGCATCGACGCCGAGGTCGTCACCACCGCCGACTACCCGCTCTACCTGGAGGAGATGGCGGCGGGCAAGTACGACCTCGGGTTCTGGCTGGTGGCGCTCGGACCCGCCCCGTACAACATCTACCAGCGCCTGTACGGAGCCCAGAACGGCTGGCAGCTCTTCGGCGGCAAACTCACGCACGTCGCCCCCGGCACCAAGGGCAACTGGATGGGCGGTGCCGAGACCGTCCAGCTCGCGGGCGAGGGCAGGATCAACCCCGGAGAGCTGACGGTCAAGCTGAACTCCGCACCCGAGGCGGAGCAGAAGAAGATCGTCTCAACTCTCGCCAGGGCCGCCAACCAGGATCTTCCGGTGATCCAGCTGTGGGACTACGTCAACACGCAGGTGGTGAACACCACGCGCTTCAGCGGATTCCCCGGTGACGACAGCGACGCGCTGCGCCTCACCTCGGGCGTCTGGCTCCAACTCGGCATGGTCAAGAGGAAGTAGCGACATATGACGGTCATCGCACGCCGCCTCGCGGGCCATCTCGCCCGGGGGTTCGCCATGATCCTGGTGGTCACCACGATCAGCTTCGTGATCATCAGAAGCATCCCCGGCGACCCCATGCGGGCCCGCTACGAGAAGCTGGTCGAGCAGGGCATGTCGCCCGACCAGGCCGAGCGCGCCACCGCCGCGCTGTACGGCTTCATGCCGAAGGGCAGCCTGTGGGAGCAGTACGCCGGCTACATGAGGGGACTGCTCCACCTCGACCTCGGCCAGTCGCTGAGCGTCCCCGGCGCGGAGGTCACCACGCTGCTCGCCGCCGCGGCCACCTGGACGATCCTGCCGGTCCTCGTCGGCACCCTGCTCAGCTTCGCGGTCGGCATCATCATGGGCGTCTACGCGGCGATCAAGCGTTCCAGCAGGCTGGGGGACGTCCTGGCGGTCTCCGGTTCGCTCCTGCACGGCCTGCCGCAGTACGTTCTCGCGCTGCTGCTGAGCGCGGTCTTCACGACCCTGCTGCCTATCTTCCCCACCGGAGGCACGGCCGACGTCACACTGGAGCCGGGTCTCAACGCCGCCTACATCGGCTCACTGATCCAGTACGCCACGATGCCGATCCTGACCTACGCGCTGGCCGGCTACGGAGGCTGGATCCTGGCGATGAAGTCCAGCGTGGTCACCGTGCTGGGCGACGACTTCATCATGGCCGCGGAGCTGCGCGGTTTGAAACGCGGCCTCATCTTCCGCTACGTGGCGCGCAACGCGATCCTGCCGCTCTTCACCATCCTGGCCCTCTCACTGGGCCTGCTGTTCGGTGGCGCGATCTTCATCGAGCGGATCTTCACCTATCCCGGGCTGGGTCTGCTGCTGCTCAACAGCATCACCGACCGCGACTACACGTTGATGGGCGGGGCCTTCCTGCTGATCACCGTGGCGATCGTCATCGCCAACATCGTGGCCGACATGCTCTACACCGCGATCGACCCACGGGTCCGTTCCGGACAGGAGGCTTCATGAACGGGCGAATCACAGCAGCCGACAGGCGCCGCGTCCACGGCGGGCGGCCGGTAGGGGAGATCGCATGACCGCGCCGGTCATCGCCGGGGGCGACGCCCGCGCGACGCTGCGACGCAACTTCCGGCGCGGCGTCTGGCGGGTCCTGCGGCGCAAGCCCAGCAGGATGGCGGGTGTGGTCATCCTGGGCGTGTTCACGTTCATGGGCGTCTTCGGGCCGATGCTCTACCCCGAGCGGCTGCCGCGCGACGACAACGCGCTCTACGCCGCGCCAAGCTGGGCGCACCCCTTCGGCACCGACTTCGAGGGAACGGACGTGCTCGCCCTGGTGATCACCGGGGCCCGGTACGTCCTGCTGACCGCCCTGGTCACCGCGGTCATCACGGTCGCCCTGGGCACCGCCGTCGGGCTGTTCGCCGGGTTCAGGCGCGGACGCTGGGACGCCGTGCTCATGCGGATCACCGACATGAAGCTGACCATCCCCGCGCTCCCGCTGCTGCTGGTCCTGTCGACGGTCTGGAAGTTCACCAGCGCGATCGAGATGGGCCTGGTGCTCGGGCTCCTCGGCTGGGGAGGGGTGGCGCGTGCCGTACGGGCGCAGACCCTCTCGCTGCGCGAGCGCGGCTTCGTCGAGGCGGCCAGGGGACTCGGCCTGTCCACCAGGCACATCATCGGCAGGGAACTGCTGCCCAGCATGGCCCCCTTCATCGCGATGAACACGCTCATCGCGGTGACCGGCGCGGTGTACGCGCAGGTGGGCCTGTTCTTCCTGGGAGTCCTGCCGTTCGACGCCAACAACTGGGGGGTCATGCTCAACCTCGCGGTGTTCGGCGGCGGCGCGCTGACGACGACCGCCGCGCTGCCGTACATGCTGGCGCCGCTGCTGGCGATCCTGCTGCTCACCCTGGGCATCGTCCTCGTCGTCGACGCCATGGACGAGATCTTCAACCCCCGGCTGCGGGAGGAGTGACCGATGTTCGTACCTGCTGAGAAGGTGTCCATGACACTGGGCGAGCGGCTGTCCGCGGCCGTGGGCGTCCGGAGCGACCGGAGCGTCGAGGCCGCCCGGAACCGCGGCGCCGCCGAGGGCACCCGTGACGCGGACAGGAGCGGGCCGCCGGGAGTGCGGGTCAGGGACCTGTCCGTCGTCTACCGGACGGCCGCGGGAGAGTTGCCCGCCGTGTCGGGAATCGACCTGGACCTACCGCCCGGGACGATCACCGGGGTGGTCGGCGAGTCCGGGTCGGGCAAGTCCACCCTGGCGCTGTCACTGCTCAACGCGGTCCAGCCACCCGGCAGGATCAGGTCGGGCAGCGTGGAGATCGACGGTCTCGGCGACGTCACCCGGTTGCGGGGCGAGGACCTGCGCAGGGCGAGGGGCCGGCACATCGGATACGTCTTCCAGGCCGCCCAGAACTCCCTCAACCCGCTCAAGACCGTCGGCAAGCAACTGCTCGACCTGGGGCGCTCGCACGAGATCCGGGACCTGCGCGGGCTGGTCAGGGACGCCAAGGACCTGCTCGGCCGGATGGGCATGGACGGCGCGCGCGTGCTCGACTCCCATCAGCACGAGCTGTCGGGAGGGATGCGCCAGCGAGTCGGCATCATGTTCGCGCTGGTCCTCAACGCCCACCTCGTCGTGCTGGACGAGCCCACCACCGCACTCGACATGATCACTCAGGCCACCATCCTGCGGATCGTCAGGGAGGTCCACGAGGAACGCGGGCTCACCACGTTCATCATCACCCACGACCTCGGCGTGGTGGCCGAGGTCGCGGACCGGCTGGCCATCATGTACGGCGGGCGGGTGGTGGAGCAGGGGCCGACCACCGAGGTGCTCGGCGCGCCTCGCCACCCCTACACCCAGGGTCTGATCCGGGCCATCCCCCGCCTGGTCGGCGACCTCGGGGAGGCCAGGGCGCTGCCCGGCCGCCCGCCGACGCTTGGGACCGTTCCCTCACGGGGATGCGTCTTCAGGGAGCGCTGCGACCTGCGCATGGACGTCTGTGAGACCGAGGAGCCGCCCACCGTCCCGTACGGCGAGTGGATCGTGGCCTGCCACGCCGTCGCCGCCCGCGACGCGGAGACCAGGGAGGAGAAGGCGTGATCACGGGGCAGCACATCACGAAGACCTTCAAGCAACGAGGAAGCGTGCTCGCCGGACGGGAGGTGAAGGCGCTGCGCGGCGTCGACTTCGCCATCCCGAAGGGCGGGGCGGCGTCGTTCATCGGAGAGTCCGGCTGCGGCAAGACGACGCTCGGACGGATCATCGCCGGGCTGGAGGGGCACGACTCCGGAGAGATCGTCATCGACGGCACGCCCATGTCGTCGCTGCGCCCGCGGCAGCGTGAGCCGTACTTCCGCCGCATCCAGCTCATCCACCAGGACCCGTACTCGGCGCTCAATCCGACCCGTACCGTGCACCAGACGCTGGACGCGCCGCTGTCGCTGCGGGCGGGGCAGACCGGCCGTTCTCGGTCATGGGCGGACGGGCGTGCCGGGGAACTGCTGGAACTGGTCGGTCTCGACCCGGGCTACGTGCTTCCCCGCTACCCCCACCAGCTGTCCGGTGGCATGCGCCAGCGGGTCGTCATCGCCCGGGCACTCACCGTCGACCCCGAGATGCTCGTCGCCGACGAGGCCGTCTCCATGATCGACGTGTCGTTGCGGCTCGGCATCCTCGCCCTGCTCAAGGACCTGCGCGAGAACCTCGGGGTGAGCGTGCTCTTCATCACCCACGACGTGGCGACCGCCCGCTACATCGGCGACGACGGCGAGCTGTACGTCATCTACCGGGGGCAGGTCGTCGAGCGCGGCCATGTCGAGACGATCATCTCCGACCCCGTGCACCCGTACACCCAGTCGCTGCTGTCGGCCATCCCGGTGCTGCACGGCCTGGAACGGCCGGGTGAGCAGCGGGTGACGCCGGCAGGGGCGCTCGACGAGAGCCGCCAGGACGCGGGCTGCCTGTTCGCCCGGCGCTGCCCGTTCAGCACCGGTCGTTGCGAGTCCGAACAGCCGGTGCTCGGTCACGGCGGGGGCACGCCCCAGGAGCACGCCTGCTTCCACCCCACCGCCCGCGACGTCGTCGCCATGCCGGTCGGCCGGTCGTGAACCCGCTGGGGAACGGTCACGGGACGCACGAGGCGTCCGGGATCCGCGAGGCCGCCGCGGCCGACGCGGCGGCGCTCGCCGGGATCGCCGAGTCCGCGCTCACCCTGGACGCCGGGGAGGCGGCGAGCCTGGTCGCCCGGCTCGCCGAGCCGCCCGAGCGCCGGCGCTGGACGGCGCTGGTGACGCGCGGCCTCGACGGTGTGGCGTTCGTCTCCATGTCGGCGCGCGACCCGTACGCGGGCCACGTCGACCTGCTCGCCGTGCGTCCCGAGGTCCGGGGGGCGGGGTTCGGCCGGGCGCTGGTCGCCGCGGCCGAGGACTGGCTGCGCGGCCAGGGGGCGACCGAGGTCCGCCTCGCGGGCAACCCGCCCGCCTACGCCTGGCCCGGAATCGACGTGCGCTACACCGAGGCGGCCTGCCTGGCCGAGAGCCTCGGCTACGAGCGCTACAACGTCGCCTGGAACATGACCGTCGACCTCGCCCGCGACCTGTCCGTCGACGCCGACCTCGCGCGGCTGGCGGGCCTGGGGGTCACCGTGCACGCCGCCGCTCCCGGGGACCGCGCCGCGGTGTCGGCCTTCGTCGGGGAGCAGTGGAACGGCAACTGGGCGTGGGAGGCGGAGCAGGCCGTCGGCTGCCACTACGCCGTCAGGGAGGGGAAGCTCCTCGGCTTCGCGGCGTGGGGGGCCAGGCCCACCTGGTTCGGTCCGATGGGCACCACGCCGGCCGCGCGGGGCCTGGGCGTCGGCCGGGTGCTCCTGCGCCGCTGCCTGGCCGAACAGCGGGCCGCGGGCATGTCGAGTGCCCAGATCGGCTGGGTGGGGCCACTGCACTTCTACGCCCGGGCGGTCGGCGCGCACGCCGAGCGGGTCTTCTGGCTTTACCGCCGTGGTCTGCGGTGACGGCCCCGGCCCGGCGTACGCCTACAACGCCTTCATTGTCAGAAGATCATTTATTTGACGGCAGCGAGACAGGAACTCCAATGACATTGGACGCCATGAGTGATTCGCTCTCCACGCTTTCCACCGAACAGAGCGATCCCCGCTACAACCGGATCGACCTGCTCTCGACCGAGCAGGTGGCCCGGTTGATGAACGCCGCGGACAGCACGGTGCCCGCGGCGGTGGCCGCGTCGATCCCGGAGATCACGGCCGCGATCGACGCGCTCGTCGCCCGGATGAAGGCCGGCGGCCGCCTGTTCTACGTGGGCGCGGGGACGTCGGGCCGGCTGGCCGTGCTGGACGCCTCCGAGTGCCCGCCGACCTTCGGCACCGATCCCGAACTCGTGCAGGGGGTCATCGCGGGCGGCCCTCCCGCGCTGACCCGTTCCGTCGAGGGCGCCGAGGACGACCGGCAGGGGGGAGCGGCCGCCATCGCCGAGAAGGGGGTGGGCGCGCTCGACTCGGTGGTGGGCATCTCCGCCAGCGGCCGCGCGCCCTACGTGCTCGGTGCGCTCGCCGAGGCGAGCCGCCGCGGCGCGCTGACCGTGGGGCTGTCGTGCAACGTGGCGACCCCGCTGTCGGCGGCCGCGCTGCACCCCATCGAGGTGGTCGTCGGCCCGGAGGTGGTGACCGGTTCCACCAGGCTCAAGGCGGGGACCGCGCAGAAGCTGGTCCTCAACATGATCTCCACGATCGCGATGGTCAGGCTGGGCCGTACCTACGGCAACACCATGATCGAAGTGTCGGCGATGAACTCCAAACTGGCCGACCGCGCGGCCCGGATGGTCAGCGACATCACCGGGGCCGCCCTGCCGGTCTCCCGCTCCGCGCTGGAGGCGGCCGAGTGGCACGTGAAGGTCGCGGTGCTGATGATCGAGCACGGCCTTGACGCCGACGGCGCACGGGTCCTGCTGGAGCGGCACGGCGACCAGTTGGAGGCGGCGCTGGAGGCGGCGGGGCGGATCCGGGGTGCCTGAGCCCTCGGCGGACCCTCCCGACGAGGGGGACGGGCTGGCCGGGATTCTGGAGGCGGCGGTGCCGCGCGTCTGCTCGGCGGCGGTGGCCGCGATCGCCGTCGGCGGCGTCACAGTGGCCGCCGCGGCCGTGGGGGAGACCGTACGCTACTCGTCGGCCTCTGAGGATCTCGCCGCCGACCGGCCGCCCGCCAGGCACGACTCGATCTTCGATCTCGCCTCGGTCACCAAGCTCTTCACGACCGCCGTCATCCTGTCGCTGGTCGAGGAGGGCCGCCTCGGCCTGGACGAGCCCGTCGCCGCCTGGCTGCCCGCCTGTTACCGCGGCGCCCCCGAGGCCACCCTGCGGCATCTGCTCACCCACACGGCGGGTCTGCCGCCGAGCCGCAGGGCCCACGAGGAGATTCCCGGCGACGGCCCCGAGGTCCACGCCAGGCGTATGGAGCGGATCCTCTCGACACCGCCGATCGGGCCCGCGGGCGGGCGCTACCTCTACTCCGACGTCGGGCTGATCACGGCGGGCCGGGTGGCGGAGATCGCCGGGCGGGCGCCCCTGGACGAGCTCACCCGCGCCCGGGTCACCGGTCCGCTGGGCCTGTCCGACACCGGCTACCGTCCGGTCGCGGCCCTGCTGCCCAGGACCGTCGCCACCGAGCACAAGCCGGAACGCCCGGGGCCGGGATGCGTGCGCGGCGAGGTCCACGACGAGACCGCACACGGCCTGGGCGGAGTCGCCGGACACGCCGGGATCTTCTCCACCGCCGGTGATCTCCTGCGTTTCGCCGAGACGCTGCGCACCGGAGGCGTGCCGGTCCTGCGCCCCGCCACGGTCGCCGAGATCACCCGCGACCACGGCGTCCAGGGTGCGGACTTCCGTCACGGCCTGGGCGTGCGCATCGGCGATCCCGCGATCGTCGGCCCGCTCACCGACGCCTACGGCCACTCCGGCTTCACCGGAACCTCGCTCGTCGTCGACCCCGGGCGCGCCCTCGCCGTCGTCCTGCTGACCAACAACGTCCATCCGTCGCGCGGCCGCGCGGGCATCCGCGACCTGCGCCACGCCGTCGCCGCCGAGGCCCTGCGCCTGTCCTGAACCCGCGTCGCGTCCGCGATCGCGGCGAAGACGACGGCGGCCGGCACGACCGTGTTCGGGCTCTCCGGCCCGGCGCGCTACCTGCTCCGGCGGCGGTGGTCGGCTCTGAACCCGTCGATGGCGTCCCTGGTGGCCCGCAGCGCGGCGTCCGAGGTCTCGAAGGTGCGCTGCGCGATGCCGACGAAGATGCAGTCGACGATCAGGAGCTGGCTGATCCGGCTGGCCAGCGCCCCCGGACGGAAGACCGTCTCCCGGCCGGCCGAGACCAGGACGTGGTCGGTGAGCTCGGCCAGGGAGGAACGCGGGTTGTTGGTGATGGCCACCGTGGTCGCACCCGCCCGCTGCGCGACGCGCAGCGGTGCGAGCACGTCGGGGGTCTCGCCGGTGCAGCTCACCACCACCGCCACGTCGTCCGCCCGTACCAGTGCCGCGCTGGTCAGCGCCAGGTGCGCGTCGGTGAAGGCGTGGGCGGGCAGGCCGATCCGCATCAGTTTCTGCGCCATGTCGGCCGCCACGAGCCCGGAGGCGCCCACTCCGTAGACGTCGATCTTGCGTGCTGCGATCAGTGCCTCCACCACCGCGCCCAGCCGGTCGGGGTTGAGCTGCGCCGCGGTGTCGGCCAGCGCCTCCGCCTCGGCCCTGGCCACCTTCGCGATCACGTCGGTCAGCGGGTCGTCGGGGCCGAGGTCGCCGGGGACCAGCCGTTCTGGCTGGTCCCTGGCCACCGCGGCGGCCAGCGCGAAGCGCAGCTGGGAGTATCCGGCGAAGCCCAGGGCCCTGGCGGTGCGCACGATCGTGGCCTCGCTCGTCCCGGAGACCGCGCTGAACTCGGTGATGGTGCTGCGGGCCACCATGCCGGGATCGTCGAGTATGAGGCGGGCGATGGCCTGGGCCGCGGGGGTGAGCGAGGGCAGGACGGCCCTCACCGTGGCCACCAGGTTCACGGGGGTGGGGCCGTCGAGGACGTTCATCAAATCTCCTTGGGCCTGGAGACCCCGAGCTCTGGTTCTGGGGAGGAAAGGTGGCGCGGTGCCGCATGGTTCTGTGGGGTGTTCGGCGCCGGCGATAACCAAGCTACCGAAGCACGCCGCGTGGTGCTCTCGCCGTCGGGCCGGCGGAGAGGCGGGACGCCGGTGGGGGAGAGATGGGACCCGGCCGGCTCAGGCAGGGCGGACGGCCGCCGATGAGGGATGGGATCTCCTGGACTCGGTCGCGGGGAGGAGGTCAACGAGCGCCTTCCGGGTCAGTGGTCAGCCAGTGGGCGACGGCGCGGGCCGAGGCTCGGGAGATGCCGTTGGTGGTCACGTACACGGCTCCGGTGGGCTCGCCGGGCACTCCGGTCTCGACCACGATGGCGTCGGGGCGCAGCGTGACGGCCCGTGCCAGCAGGTCCCTGACCCAGGGGTGACGCCAGGCGTCGTGTACCACCAGGACCAGCGGGCGCCCCCCGCCGCCGGGGCCGGACAGTTCGGGCAGCTCGGGCCTGTCCGCGGTGACGACGTACCCGGTGGTGTCCGGCATCAGCTCGCTGAAGGCGCCGATGAGGCCGGTGGGCGTACCCGGCTCGACCGCCTGGCTCAGCCGGGGCGCTATGTCGACGACCAGCAGTGGTCCGGAGAGCGGCGGTGGGGTGCCGACCACGCGCATGGCGGCGAGGGCCGTCCTCAGGCCGAGTTCCTCGTCTCCCGGGCCGTCCCCGTCCCGTGCCCGCGCGGCGCCGCTCGCGGCGTACCAGCGGGACAGGGCCAGCACGCGCGAGGCCGCTTCGGCCAGCCGCTCCTCGGGGAGCCTGCCCTCCCGCACGGCGTCCACGATGGCGTCGCGCAACTCGTGGACGCTCTCGCCACCGGGGGAGGAGATGCCCGCGCAGATCGCGTCGGCCCCTGCCAGCAGGGCGCGGACCGCGATCTCCCCCGGCGGGTGGAGGGCTGCGACGGCGCGCATCTCGATGGCGTCGGTGACGATCATGCCGTCGAAGCCCATCTCCTCGCGGAGCAGCCCGGTCATGATCCGCTGGCTCAGCGTCGCGGGGTTGTCCGGATCGAGGGCGGGGACCAGCAGGTGGCCGCACATGACGGCCCGTACTCCGGCTGCCACCGCGGCGCGGAAGGGCGGCAGGTCGCGCTCGGCCAGAAGCTCCAGGGAGGCGTGCACGGTCGGCAGGGCATGGTGGGAGTCGGTGTGGGTGTCGCCGTGACCGGGGAAGTGCTTGGCGCAGGCGGCGACCCCGGCGTCCTGAAGTCCCAGGATCCAGGCCACGGTGTGCCTGGAGACCAGCTCCGGGTCCGGGCCGAAGGAGCGGACGCCGATCACCGGGTTGGCGGGGTTGGCGTTGACGTCGGCCACCGGGGCGTAGTCGAGGGTGATGTCGGCCGCGGCGAGGAGACGGCCGATCTCCCGGGCGACCAGCCGGGTCCGTTCGACGTCGTCGCCCACACCCAGTGCCCGGTTACCCGGCCACGAACTGCCCCTCGCGGCCTGCAGGCGGGTGACCGACCCGCCCTCCTCGTCCACCGCGACCACCACGGCGGGATTCTCCGCGCGCAGCCGGGCGACGAGTTCGGCCGTGTGGGCGGGGCCGGTGAGGTTCCTGGCGAACAGCACCGTCCCGCCGAGGCCCTCCTCGCCGAGCGCGCGGCGCAGCCAGCCGGGAGGCTCGATGCCGTCGAAGCCCGGCTGGAGGACGGTCATGGCCAGCCGGGCCAGATCGGGGCTGCGGTGGGGCATGCGGTCACCTTCTCGGTCGAGGGAGGCGTCTTCGGACAGGTCGGCGGCGGGAGGCGTCCCAGAGCAGGGTACCCATTGATGGCGCTTTTCTTCGTAGTGACTGCTTTTAAAGTAGCTTTTTGTCATTCTCTCGATCGAGGCCCGCGCCGCCGGCTCCGCGGCCGTCGGGCATGCCTCGCCGGTGTGCGGTACCCCCAGATCCGATCAGCCGTTCGTGACGCCGCCGCGGATGAAGGGTGGCACACGGCAGGGTTCGTTGACGCGGCCACCTTCTCCACGCGCTCCGGTGATCTCCGGCTCGCTATTGACCTCCATCGCGGTTGAGGTCCCATCCTGAGGTGAGGACTTCCGAGGAAAGAGGATCGCCGTGAGCGAGGATCTGGTCGACTTCTGGTTCGATCCCGGCTGCCCCTGGGCGTGGATCACCTCCCGCTGGATCGTGGAGGTGGGCAAGGTGCGTCCCATCACGGTCAACTGGCGGGAGATGAGCCTGGCGGTGCTCAACGAGGGACAGGAGATGTCGGAGGAGTACCGCGAGATCGTCGAACTCGGCCGGGGCACCATCCGGGTGTTCGCCGCGGCGCGCGAGGCGGCGGGGAACGTCGCCGTCGGCGACCTCTACACCGCGCTCGGCACCCGCTACCACGGCGCGGGCGGCCTGTTCCAGCGGTCCCGCGAGGGCGGCCTCACCGACTGGCGGGCCGCGATGGAGGGTCTGGCGCCGGTGATCGCCGCCGCGCTGGCCGACGCCGGGTTGCCCGCCGGGCTTCTCGCCGCGAGAACCGACCCCGGTTGGGACGACGCGATCCACGCCTCGCACGCCCTGGTGCCGGCCGGGAAGCAGAACCAGTCGCTGATCGGCGTCCCGACCATCTCGGTGAACGGGCACGCCGGGCAGTTCGGCCCCGTCATCAGTGAGATCCCGGTCGGTGAGCGGGCCGGGCGGCTCTGGGACGCGTTCAGGGTGCTCGCCACCGAGGAGGCGTTCTTCGAGCTCAAACGGGTCACGGACCGGGCGGATCCCCGAACCTTCCCGGAGGCCCCCTAGCGCGGGAGGGGGCCTTTCCCTCGCGCCCTCGCCGCTCTTTGTGGAGAAATGGCCTGTTCTTTCGTGAACGACATACCTCATCGCGTTCGTTGCCCCTGCCTGCGGGCAGGCCCCGAATGTGATGGAGCGTGAGGTTCGCCGCTGCCGCGCCGCCGAGGTTCGTGGCGGGCACGGCCTCGCCGGTCTCTCCGCCGTGGACGGTTCCCCCTCCGGGGCCCGTCCCCGTGGCAGGTCCCCCGTGTGAGCTCCACCTGAACGCTCCCCGCCGGGATCCTTGGAGCAGGCGGCAGGCGTGCGCTACGAAGGGATGGGGAGGGAGGCCACCGTGGGTAAATCCGGTCAGGAGGTGGCGCTGCGAGCCCTTGGCGCCGCGCTCGACCTGCACGCCCCGACGGCCCGCCACGGCGTCAGGGCGTTTCCCGAGGGCACGCCGTTCCTGTGGCTGATCGTTCCCGGCGCGGGCGGGGCCACCGTCTTCCTTGACGACCGCCAGTGGATCTGCCTGAGCGAACCCGAGCGGGGCGGGGTGACCGTCCAACTCGTCGCCGGCGGGATCGACGACGACCCCGCCCTCGTCGTGGGCCGGATCATGACCGTCATGGTGCCGGTGCCCCGTCGCAGGGGCCGCCTGCCGCGCGCGCTGGGAGCGGGGCTGCTCGGCATCGTGGGAGGCGCGGGTGTGGGGTTGCTGGCGGCGCTGCTCATGGCCGTCCTCGTCGCCGGCAACGGCTACGTCTCGGACGCGGCCATCAAGGTGGTGTACGCGCTGGCCGCGCTGATCGGCGTCGGGGCCGGGTGCTGGGTGGCGCTGCGCTGCCGGCGGCTGGGGGCGGGGCCGCGCGACCGAGGTCCCCGCGGGCGAAGACCCTAGGAAGGATCACCAGGAGGACCAGGCGAAGGAGCGACACGGCCGGGCGGCCGACGGTCTGCGACGGGTTCACGGGACGCACCCGCGACTCGGCCGCCCGGCACGTGTTCACCTCGTCATCATTTGCTCAGGGACGCCGAGACCAGGTCGCGTGCCTCCCGCTGGACCTGTGCCAGGTGCTCGGTTCCCTTGAAGGATTCGGCGTAGATCTTGTAAACGTCCTCGGTGCCCGAGGGACGGGCGGCGAACCAGGCGCTCTCGGTGGAGACCTTGAGCCCGCCGATGGCGGCGCCGTTGCCGGGGGCGGAGGTGAGCACCTGCGTGATCGCCTCCCCGGCGAGGGTGTCGGCGGTGACCTGCTCGGCCGAGAGTCTGGCGAGCACCGCCTTCTCCTGCCGGGTCGCGGGGGCGTCGACGCGGGCGTAGGCGGGGTCGCCGAACCTGGCCACCAGGTCGGTGTAGTGCTCGCTCGGTGAACGGCCGGTGGTCGCGATGATCTCCGAGGCGAGCAACGCCAGGATCAGACCGTCCTTGTCGGTGGTCCACACCTCGCCGTCGCGCCGCAGGAACGAGGCTCCGGCGCTCTCCTCGCCGCCGAAGCCCAGCGAGCCGTCCAGCAGGCCCGGGACGAACCACTTGAACCCGACGGGGACCTCCACCAGTCGCCTGCCCTCCGCGGCGGCCACCAGGTCGATCATCCGGCTGCTCACCAGCGTCTTGCCGACTCCCGCGTCCGCGGGCCAGCCGGGCCGGTGGGAGTAGAGATAGGAGATGGCCACGGCGAGGTAGTGGTTGGGGTTCATCAGACCGGCGTCGGGGGTGACGATGCCGTGCCGGTCGGCGTCGGCGTCGTTGCCGGTGGAGACGTCGAAGGCGTCGCGACCGGCGATGAGCGAGGCCATCGCGTACGGTGACGAGCAGTCCATCCGGATCTTGCCGTCCCAGTCCAGCGTCATGAACCGCCACGTCGGATCGGTCTGCGGGTTGATCACCGTCAGGTCCAGCCGGTGCCGTTCGGCGATCTCCCCCCAGTAGGCGACGCTCGCCCCGCCCAGCGGGTCGGCGCCGATGCGCACCCCCGCCTCCCGTACGGCGTCAAGGTCGAGCACCGAGGGCAGGTCGTCCACGTAGTGACCGAGGAAGTCGTAGCGGCCGGTCGTGTCGGTGGCCAGCGCCCTGACGTACGGAAGCCGCCTGACCTCTTTCATCCCTCCGGCGATCAACGCGTTGGCCCGGTCCTGGATCCACGTGGTGGCGTCGGTGTCCGCCGGGCCGCCGTGCGGCGGGTTGTACTTGAAGCCGCCGTCGCCGGGCGGGTTGTGCGAGGGGGTCACCACCACACCGTCGGCGCGGCCCGCGGCGCGTTTCCGGTTGTGGGTCAGGATCGCGTGGGAGACCGCCGGTGTCGGGGTGTAGCCGTCCCGGCTGTCGATCATGACCGTCACCCCGTTGGCCGCGAAGACCTCCAAGGCGGAGACCCGGGCCGGTTCCGACAGCGCGTGGCTGTCGGCACCGAGGAACAGCGGGCCGTCGACGCCCTGGGCGGCCCGGTACTCCACGATGGCCTGGCTGGTCGCGAGGATGTGGTCCTCGTTGAACGCGACGTTCAGCGAGGAGCCCCGGTGTCCCGACGTCCCGAACGCCACCCGCTGGCCGACCTCGCCGGGGTCGGGGTGCAGCGCGTAGTAGGACGTCACCAGGCGTGCCACATCGACCAGATCGGACGGCTCGGCGGGCTGACCCGCGCGTTCGTGCGTCAACACAGTCTCCTCACGTCACTCCTGAGCTAACCGTATCTACCCCTGAATCGGACAGTTTCCGCAAGCTGTCCGGCCGATGTGCCGGACCGGTGCCAGGTGCTGCCCACGCATCGTTGACAACGTTGTCAGTGGCGTCGTACCTTCAGCCTGTTTGCCCGGTCGCTGGGGGAACGTACTCTTTGGTTCTATTGATCACCGGAGGATCCCCTTGCACAGCCACGTGGCGCTCCCGGTGGCCACCGGTCGTCCCCCCGCGCGCCGGCGCGCCCGAGGGGCCGGCCGGTGACCGCCCTCGCGATCGACATCGGCGGCACCAAGTTCGCCGCCGCGCTGGTCAGGCCGGACGGCACCATGGTCCGCAGGGTGGAACTGCCGGTCGGCAGCGACCCCGCCGCGACGCTGGCCTCGTTGGTCCGCGACGTCGGCGCGGGCGTCGGCGACGGTACCGGCACAGATGGCCTGAGCGGGGTCGGCATCGGCTCCGCGGGCCCCCTTGACGCCGTCGCCGGCACGGTCAGCCCGGTGAACATCCCCTCCTGGCGTGACTTCCCGCTGGTCGGCACGGTGCGCGGGCTCCTTCCCGGCCTTCCCGTCACACTCGCCGGAGACGCGCAGTGCATGGCGCTGGGGGAGTGGTGGCGGGGCGGACACGGCTCGCGCTCCCGGGCACTGCTGGGCATCGTGGTCTCCACCGGTGTGGGCGGCGGGCTGGTTCTGGGCGGGGTGCCGTACCTGGGACCGACAGGAAACGCCGGGCACATCGGGCACATCTCCGTGGACCGGGGCGGTGAGCTCTGCCCATGCGGGGCGACCGGCTGCCTGGAGACGATCGCCAGCGGCCCCAGTATGGTCCGCTGGGCGCTGGCGAACGGCTGGGGCGAGCCCGGTACCCCGACGGACGCCCGTACGCTCTCGGCCGACGCCGCCCGCGGAGTCCCCGTGGCCCAGCTGGCCTTCCAGCGGGCCGCCGACGCGCTGGCCGTGGCGATCCTCACCACGGCGGCGCTCTTCGACATCGACGACGTCGTCATCGGGGGCGGCGTCTCCGGGGCGGGCGAGACCCTGCTCACCCCGCTGCGCCAGGCGGTCACCAAGCAGGCGGGCCTCGGCTTCCTGCACCGCCTGAACGTCGAGCGCACCCGTCTGGAACGCGACGCCGGCCTGTACGGCGCCGCGGCACTGGTCCTCAAGGAGAGCCGATGAGCCCGATAGCCGTCCAGTTGTACTCCGTGCGCGAACAGGCGGCCGTCGACCGCCGCGCCGTGCTGCGCCGCATCGCCGAGATGGGGTACGGCGCGGTCGAACCGTACGACGCGCACCTCGACCCGGATGGGCTCCGCGAGGAGCTGGAGGAGACCGGGCTCGCGGTGTGCAGCGTGCACGCCCCGCTGCTGGACGAGCGGCGCGCGACGGCGCTGGCCGCCGCCGTGGCCATCGGCGCCCCGACCGTCATCGTGCCCGCCGCCCCCGCCGAGTGGTTCGCCGGCAGACAGGAGCTGGAGCGGGCGGCCAGGACCATCGGCGAGGTGGCCAGGGAGGCGGCGGACCACGGCCTGCGGCTCGGCTACCACAACCACTGGTGGGAACTGGAGCAGCGGGTGGAGGGCCGTCCCGCGCTGGAGGTGCTGGCCGACCTGCTGGACCCCTCGGTGCTGCTGGAGGTCGATCTCTACTGGGCGGCGACCGGCGGGGTCGACCCCTCGGGGCTGCTGGCCCGGCTGGGCGAGCGGGTGAGCCACCTGCACGTCAAGGACGGGCCCGCCACCCTCCAGGGCCCGATGACCGCGGTCGGCTCGGGCGAGGTGCCCATCGTGGACGCGCTGAACACCGCTCCGGACGCGGTGCGGATCGTGGAGCTCGACCACTGTGCCACCGACATGCTCCAGGCGCTGGCCGACAGCCACGCCTACCTGACCGGCCTTGTCGCCGCCGGGCGGGTGAGCTCATGACCGGACCGCTCGGAGTGGCGATCGTCGGCTGCGGGAACATCAGCCACCAGTACCTGGGCAACCTCGCCTCCTTCCCCGGCGTGCGGGTGGTGGCGTGCGCCGACCTCGACCGGGCACGTGCCGAAGAGGTCGCGGCGCGCTACGGCGTGCCGACGGCGGCCGCACCGGAGGAGGCGATCTCACACCCCGACGTGGAGCTGGTGATCAACCTCACGGTCCCGTCCGCGCACGCCGAGGTGGCGCTCGCCGCCGTTCTGGCCGGGAGGCACGTCTACAACGAGAAGCCGTTCACGGTGGACAGGGAGTCCGGGGCGGAACTTGTCGAGGCCGCCGCGTCGGCGGGGGTGCTCCTGGGCAGCGCCCCCGACACCTTTCTGGGCGCGGGGTTGCAGACCGCGGCCCGGCTCGTGGCCGAGGGGGCCATCGGCACGCCGCTCACCGCCCTGACCCTGTTCCAGAGTCCGGGCCCCGAGTCGTGGCATCCCAGCCCTGAGTTCTTCTTCCAGCCGGGGGCCGGGCCGCTGTTCGACATGGGCCCCTACTACCTGACGGCACTGGTGACCCTGTTCGGCCCGGCGGAACGGGTGGCCGCCGTCGGCCGCAGGGCCAGGGACGAGCGGGTCATCGGCTCAGGGCCCAGGGCGGGCACGCGTTTTCCCGCGGTGGTTCCCACCCACACGACCGCGCTGCTGGAGTTCGCCGCGGGCCAGGCGGCCACGATGATCTTCAGCTTCGACTCGCCGCTCCGCCGCGCCGGGTTCATCGAGATCACCGGCACCGAGGCGACCATGCGGGTACCCGATCCCAACACGTTCGGCGGCGAGGTGCGGCTGCGCCGGACCGGTGACGAGGAATGGGTGCCGGCTCCCACGACGGGCACCGAGGCCGGTCGCGGTCTGGGCGTGCTCGACATGGCCCAGGCCATCCGGGAGGGAAGGGCGCACCGCGCCACCGGTGAGCTGGGCCTGCACGTCCTCGACACGATGATCGCCGTCGCGGAGTCCGCGGAGCGGGCCGAGTTCGTGAAGATCGCCAGTACCTGCCCGGTGCCCGCACCGCTGCCTGAGGGGTGGGATCCGGCCGAGATCCGTTTCGGCTGATCCCCGGACGTCCGCGCCCGAACGGTCAGGGGTTCCGGTCGGCGGAGGCGACGGCCTCGGGGCCGCCCTCTGAGGACTCCGCCAGGCGGGCGCGCAGGCGGGTGCGGATCTCGTCCGGGGTGTAGGCCTGCCGTCGGCGCTCGGCTCGCACGATCACCACTCCCGTGGCCGCGACACCTGCGACACCTGCCAGACCGAGTACCTTCCACCATCGCATGTGCCTACGCTAGCGGAATGTCCGGTAAGAGCATCAGCCTCGACGAGGCAGTGAACCTGACCCGCACCGGCGACGTGTGGCTGTTCCGCGGCCGAACGGTGCCCGATCGAGCCATCCAGACCGTGACGAACAGCCCGGTGAACCATGTGGGAATGTCGGTGGTCATCGAGGACATGCCTCCCATGATGTGGCACGCCGAGTTGGGCCGGTCCCTGCCCGACCTGTGGTCGGGGACCAACCAGCGCGGCGTGCAGCTGCACGACCTGCAGGAGGCGGTCACGGTCTGGGCCACCAGATACGGTCAGCGCGGCTGGCTGAGGCAGCTGGAGCCACAGGTCACCCACGAGATGGAGGACGCCGTTCTGCGCACCGTCGCCCGGCTGGACGGCACGCCGTTCCCGTCGACGGCCAGGCTCGCCGGTCGCTGGGCGAAGGGGCGGGTGCCCAGGATCTTCAAGCGGGGCACCGGGGAGAGTGCTCTGGAGAGCGCCTACTGCGCCGAGGTCGTCGCGGTCACCTACGAGGCCATGGGGCTCCTGCCCGGCGGCCGCAGGCCGAACTGGTACGACCCGGGCCGGTTCTGGAGTGGTGACGACCTCGAGCTGACCGGCGGTTTCCGGCTCGGCGGAGAGATCACCGTGAAGCTGGGGTAGGGGCCCGTGGCCGGAGGCCGCTCAGGTCTCCGGCCGCGGCAGGACGGCCGGTGCCGTCCTGCCGCCTGGAGTGATGCTCAGGCCAGCCGGGCGGGGAAGCCTCCCGTGGCGATCGGGCCCCAGCGCTCGGGGGTGAGACGCAGCAGCGACTTGCCCTGCCGGGTCATGGCCGCGCGGTACTCCTCCCAGTCGGGGTGCTCGCCGGAGATCGACCGGTAGTAGTCGACCAGCGGTTCGAGGGCGTCGGGCAGGTCGAGGACCTCGGCCGCGCAGTCCACCTGCACCCAGGGGCCGTCGAAGTCGTCCGACAGGACCACGATGCTCACCCGGGGGTCGCGGCGGGCGTTCGAGGCCTTGGCGCGCTCGGGATAGGTGGACACCACGATGCGGCCCTCGGCATCGACGCCGCAGGTCACCGGGGACGCCTGTGGCCTGCCGTCGCGCCGTGTCGTGATGACCAGCGCGTGGTGGCGATCACGGAGGAAATCCAGAAGCCGGTCGTGTGAGACGACCTCGTTGGTCGCGATCTTTGGGCTCATCCCCCCACTGTACGGGGATAGGGCGCGCCTGAATTAACGCTCTGCCGGGTGGAAAATGGCCCTCTTTCTCGGGAGATATGTGGTCAAGAGTCTTCTAATGGGGCATTTAGCACCAAATCTCAGGGAATTGATCTCCAATACAGCACATGAGTGGCTCGGGAACCGGCCGACGGACCCCGGTGGCTCATCCGCCCAAGCAAGGAGATAACCGTGAAGCAGAAGTCTCTTCTGGCATCGGCCCTGACCGTGCTCGCCCTGTCCGCCGTCCCCGCCGCGCAGGCGGTCGCCGCTCCGGCGCGCATCACCTCTCCCACACCGGCTCCCGAGGAGACCGCCGCGCCCACGGAATCCATGATGCCCGGTGAGAGCGGATCGCCCGAGCCTTCGGCCATGATGACCGAGCCGTTCGGTCCCGGCTGCGCCTCCCTGCCCACCAGCGGGGCGGGAAGTCCCAGCGAGATGGCGACGCAGCCGGTCGCCACCGCCATCGCCTCCAGCCCCGACCTGTCCACGCTGTCCAAGGCGATCGAGCAGGCCAGTCTGGCCGAGAAGCTCAACTCCGCCAAGGACATCACGGTGTTCGCGCCCACCAACGCCGCGTTCGACAAGATCCCGAAGGAGAAGCTCGACAAGCTCCTGGGCGACAAGGAGAAGCTGACCAAGCTCCTGGGCTACCACGTCGTCGAGGGGAAGAAGACTCCACAGGACCTCGCGGAGGGCGAGCTGACCACGATGGAGGGGGGCACGCTGAAGGTCAAGGGTTCCGGTGAGGAGTACACGGTCAACGACGCCAAGGTGGTCTGCGGCGACATCCAGACCTCCAACGCCGTCGTCTACCTCATCGACGGGGTGCTCAAGCCCAAGTGAGCCCAGTGGTGGTAAGGGCCACGACCGACCCACCAGGCCACGCCGTGATCCGGCCGACGGAGGGGGCGTCCGTGAGGGCGCCCCTCACCCGCCCACTCCATTCCTCGACTTCACCTGAGCCCGTCCCTCGTCTCACCGCTTCCCGCCTCGTACC
Organism: Streptosporangium amethystogenes subsp. fukuiense; assembly: GCF_042665875.1. Lineage (NCBI taxonomy): Bacteria > Bacillati > Actinomycetota > Actinomycetes > Streptosporangiales > Streptosporangiaceae > Streptosporangium > Streptosporangium amethystogenes. The sequence continues at coordinate 1,860,858 of NZ_JBHTEE010000001.1, forward strand.
CGCCCGGCGCTCACTGCGTGCCCGTCCCGTGCGCGACCCACCCGTGTCCGCCTTTCGGTCATGCCCACCTCGTGTGACTAGCACCCCGATCCGCGGGTAACTGGCGGTCACACGGTGGGAAGGCGGAGGTCATGGGCATCAAGGACAGGTTCGGGCCTAGGGCGCGAAGGCTGCGGACGGTGGCCCGCAAGGTCTTCGGCTGGCGAGACCTGCGGCCGGGACAGCTTGACGCCATGCGTCACCTGCTGGACGGCGGCGACGCCCTCGTGGTCATGCCCACCGGCAGCGGCAAATCAGCCGTCTACCAGGTGCCCGCGCTGCTGCTCGACGGCCCCACCGTGGTCGTCTCACCGCTGATCGCCCTCCAGCGCGACCAGGTCGCCGGGCTGGCCGAGGCCGACGCGGGAGGGGCGGTCGCGGTCAACTCCACCCAGTCCGGCGGCGAGGCGTCGCTGGAGGCGGTACGCGCGGGCACCACCGAGTTCGTGTTCCTCTCACCCGAGCAGCTCGCCAAACCGGAGACGGTCGAGCGGCTGCGCGCCGCGCGTCCCTCGCTGATCGCCGTCGACGAGGCGCACTGCGTGTCGGCCTGGGGCCACGACTTCCGGCCCGACTACCTGCGGCTGGGACAGGTCATCGAGCGGCTCGGCCACCCTCCGGTGGTGGCGTTGACCGCCACGGCCTCCCCGGCGGTGCGCGAGGAGATCGTCGCGGTCCTCGGCCTGAGGAACGTCCGGCAGATCGTGCGAGGCTTCGACCGGCCCAACATCGACCTGGAGGTGCGCCGTTTCGTCGCCCAGGAGGACCTGAGGCGGGCGCTGGTGGAGGACGCCGCGTCCCGCTCAGGGCTCGGGCTGGTCTATGTCGCCACCCGCCGCGCCGCTGAGGAGTACGCCTCCGCGCTGCGCGAGGCCGGTCGCAGGGCCGAGGCGTACCACGCGGGGATGAAGGCGGCCGAGCGCCACAGGATCCACGAGATGTTCCGTGACGACGAGCTGGACGTCGTCGTGGCGACCTCCGCGTTCGGTATGGGCATCGACAAGCCGGACGTGCGGTTCGTACTGCACGCCTCCCCGCCGGAGTCGCCGGACTCCTACTACCAGGAGATCGGCCGCGCCGGGCGGGACGGCGAGCCCGCCGCCGCGGTGCTGTTCTACCGCCCGGAGGATCTGGGGCTGCGCAGGTTCTTCGCGGGGGGACGGGCCGACGAGGAACTCCTGCTGCGGGTCGCGACGCTGGTCCACGAGCACGGCGGCACCGTACCCGCCGGCGAGCTGCGCGACCTTCTCGACATCGGCGCCACCCGGCTCACCCGGGCGGTCAACCTGCTGGAGCGGGCGAACGCGATCGAGGTCACCGGGGAGGGCGACCTGCGCCCGGCACCCGGCGGGCCCGCGCCCGAGGCGGCCACGGCGCGCGCCGTCGAGCTGGACGACACCCGCCGCCGCATCGACGACTCGCGGATCGACATGATGCGCGCGTACGCGGAGACCACGGGCTGCCGCCGCCGGTTCCTGCTGGAGTACTTCGGCGAGCCGCGCGAACGCACCTGCGAGGCCTGCGACACCTGCAGGGCGGGTGTCGCCGAAGAGCCCGAGGCCGAGGCGGGAGGTCCGTTCGAGATGCACGCCAGGGTGCGGCACAGCGCCTGGGGCGCGGGGGTGGTGATGAGCAGGGAGAGCGACCGGATCACCGTGCTGTTCGACGAGGTCGGCTACAAGACGCTCTCCCTGGAGGCCGTCGAGCGCGAGGACCTCCTGGCCACGGGCTGACCTCTCGCCGGGCGCTCCGATCGCCCGGCCGCGCGAGGGCCGGTTCCGTGCGGGTCACGAAGACCGATGGCCGAGAACGGCCGGACGGTGCGGCCCGGCGGGCCGGTGGTGGGTCAGTCCTCGGTCTTGCGGGCCACCCCGCCCATCGTCCAGGTCTTCTCCCGGCCCTGCGTCGCCAGCGGGTTGTCGGGGCGCCAGTGGCGGACGTAGACCAGGCCGGGCTCGACCAGCTCCAGCCCGTCGAAGAAGCGCAGCACCTGGTCACTGCGCCGGGAGGCGTCCTCATGGCGGCTGAGGACCTTCCGGTAGATGTCGACCAGCGGACCCGCCGCCTCCGGGCGCGTGTCGAAGACGACGTGGCCGATGGCGAAGTGGCTGCCCGTGGGCACCGCGTCGCGCAGGATCGCCACGTTCTTGTGTGGGTCGTCCTCGTCGGGGATGAACTGCAGGGCCGACAGGATCAGGACGGCCACCGGCAGGTCCAGGTCGATCAGACGCCGCAGCTCGGGATCGTTGAGCAACTCGCGGGGGTGCAGCACGTCACCCTCGACGATGGTGGTGTGGGGGTTGGTGGCCAGCATGGCGCGGGCGTGGGAGAGCACGACCGGGTCGGTGGCGACGTAGACCACACGGGTGTCCGGCGCGATCGCCTGGGCCACCTGGTGGACGTTGTTGCGGGTGGGCAGCCCGGAACCGAGGACGACGAACTGGGTCATGCCCTGCTCGATGAGATAACTCGTCACCCGGCGCAGGAAGGCCTGAGCCTCCTGGGCCATGGTCCTGATCTCCGGCGCGATGGCGAGCACTTCCTCGGCGGCCTTACGGTCGGCGGCGAAGTTGTCCTTGCCCCCCAGGAAGTAGTCGTTCATCCTGGCGACGTTGGGCACGCTCGTGTTCAGGCCGGCCGCCGGTCGCCGGTCGGCGTCGCTCATCTGTTCTCTCCTCTGCTGCCTCTGACGTCCTCCCCGGCAGGGTCCGGTGACACCCGACTGCCAGGGCGTGGGTAACGATCGAGGGGCCAAGCTGTTTTTTCGGGGCAGTCTATTCCTTACGGCCTATTCCGCCGACGACCCAGACGGAGTCCGGCCGGTGGGGCACCGCGCCCTCCGGCCGCCACTGGGGAATGTAGACGAGGCCCGGCTCGACAGGTTCCAGCCCATCGAGGAAAGGCTCGACCTCGGCTATGGTCCGCAGGTTCGCACGGCGGGGGCCGGTGATCGACCCACGGTCCTGAAAGAGGTCGGCGAGCTTCGCGGTCCTCTCGGGACACAGGTCCGAGACGGCGTGGGAGATGGCCATGTAGCTGCCCGGGACCATGGCCTTCCTTAGGGTGGCGGTGATCCGCGCGGCCTCGGCGTCGTCCGGGAAGTCGGTCAGGAACGAGAAGAGGAGGATCGCCACGGGCCGGTCGAGGTCGACCACGTCGGTGAGGCCGGGATGGGCCAGCAGACCTTCCGGGTCGCGGGCGTCGGCCTCGATGACCGTGGCCCGGCTGTCCTCCTTCAAGAGAGCCCGGGCGTGCACGACGACCATCGGGTCGTTGTCGACGTAGACGACCCGCGCGTCGGGAGCGATGCCGTGCAGGATCTGGTGCACACTGCCCTGGGTCGGCAGTCCGCAGCCGATGTCGATGAACTGGCGTATGCCGGTCTCGGCGAGAAACCGCACTACGCGGCCGAGGAACCTGCGTCCCTCCATCGACATGGCGGGAAGTTCGGGGGCCAGTTCGAGTGCCACCCGCGCGGCGTCGCGGTCGGCGGCGAAGTTGTCCTTGCCACCCAGGAAGTAGTCGGCTATCCGGCCCGCGTTCGGGATCGTGGGGTCGAACCTGAGGCGCTCAGGTTGCGGCGACGCCATGATGTCCTCCGTCCGGCGGTGCGGCTTTCAGCGGACATTATCGGCCCTCAGGCCACGAGATGATGTATTTCCGATCAATACCCCTTTCTAGGGACGTATCTTCCTGATGCTCGGCTGCCTGCGCTCCGGGTGGGCGCCGTTTCGCCGGTGACGGGCCGCGTCGCGCTCAGTGGCAGGCCTCCAGGTGGCGCCCCCCTCTCCCGGGGAGGGCGAAGGCCGCCCACACCGCCTTGCCGCGGGTCTCCAGGGGGGCCCAGCCCCACATCTCGCTGACGCCGTCGACCACCTGTAGCCCCCGGCCGCTCTCCGCCTCGTAGTCGGGTTCGCGCAGGCAGGGCTCCTGGTCGCTGGGGTCGGTGACCGCGCACAGCATCGAGCGTTCGGTGTGGCAGAGGATCACCTTGACCTCGGGGCAGGCCCGGGAGTGCTGGACGCCCCGCGTGCCGTGACGTACGGCGTTGGTCACGAGTTCGGAGACCACGACACCGGTGTCGTCGATCAGTTGCTCCAGCTCCCATGCCCTCAGGGCGCCGGCGGTGAACTCACGGGCGGTCCGTGCGGCGCACGGATCGTGGCGAAAGCTGCGTACGGCCATCTGCAGCCGGTTGACATGGCTCTCGCCGCCGGTCCAGGGAGGCAGGCCGCTCGGGGGCAGTAGGTGGTCGAGCATCGACAACCACCGTTCCCACCCTCCGATCTCAGCTCGGATGGGTGTGGCTTCATGTCTCTGGTAACCAGTCATCGACGACCTTGGGGGTGGGAGATCGTGTGGCAAGGGCGATCCGTCTAGTCATCTTGCACGCCGTAATGTGCATAGGCAAGTACAAATGCACGTGCATCTGCACAAAAAGCTCTATGCTCGTGGTGTTGTTTCCCTCCCTAATCGGTGAGAGGCGAGGATGAACCAGCTGTACAACGGCATGCCGGCAGCCCTGATGGGCGGCATCGTCTGGCGCAAGAGTCACTTCAGCAACCCCAGCGGCAACTGCGTGGAACTCGCGGAGCTCCCCGACGGCAGGGTCGCGATGCGCAACTCCCGCGATCCCGAAGGGCCCGCGCTGATCTACACGCGCCGCGAGGCCGACGCCTTCGTGCGCGGGGTGAAGGGCGGGGAGTTCGACGACCTGATCGCCTGACCGTCGGCAGGGGGTGGTTGAAGAATAAAATTCTCTATGGTCTGGGCTTGGCGGGCGGAGTAGCGTGAAGGGTCGCGATCGCCGCAGGAAAGTTGGAACAGGCTCGCACTCCGTGCCCAAAGGACTGTAGATGATCACACCTCACGCCGACGATCAGCCGGTCGTTCCGACTCCCATGGCTGTGCCGAGGGGCAGTTCCACGGTGCTGCGGATCGTCCTGGGAGCGCAGCTCCGCCGGCTGCGCGAGCACCGGGGCATCACCCTGGAGGAGGCGGGGAACGCCATCCGGGCCTCGCACTCGAAGGTCAGCCGCATGGAGCTCGGCAGGGTCAGCTTCCGGATCAGGGACGTCGCGGACCTGCTCACCCTGTACGGCGTGACCAGCGAGGACGAGCGGGAGCCGCTGCTGTCCCTCGTCGAGAAGGCCAACCTCACCGGCTGGTGGCACAACTACAACGACGTGCTGCCCAACTGGTTCGAGACGTACGTGGGGCTGGAGGAGTCGGCCACCGGCATCCGCAACTACGAGGTCCAGTTCGTACCGGGACTGCTGCAGAGCGAGGGGTATGCGAGAGCCGTCGTCCAACTGGGCTTTCCCTCGGCCTCCCGGGAGGAACTGGACCGCCGGGTGCGGCTGCGCATGGCGCGCCAGCGGCTGCTGCGCGGCTCCGCGCCGCCCCACCTGTGGGCGGTGCTGGACGAGGCCGTGCTGCGCCGCCCGCTCGGCGGGGTCCAGGTGATGTGCGAGCAGATCGACCACATCCTGACGGCGCTCGAACTGCCCAATGTGACGGTCCAGATCGTGCCCTTCAGCGTGGGTGGGCACGCCGCGGCCGGAGGGCCCTTCAGCATCCTGCGATTCGCCCAGCCCGACCTGCCCGACGTGGTCTACCTGGAGCAGCTCACCAGCGCCGTCTACCTGGAGAAGCGCGACGACGTCGACAGCTACCTGGAGGTCATGGAACGCCTGTGCATCGAGGCCGAGCCGGTCACCCGCACCCGCGAGATCCTGCTGGGAATCCGCGAGGAGCTCAGCGGGAAGCGGTGAGCCGGGGTCGTCAGTCCCCGTGGGTGGACACGAGGACGTCGACGATGTCCCCGTACCCGATTCCCTTGTGCGCGAACTGCCCTGTCACCGCGAGTTCCGCGAGGCCGTGGGCCGTCGAAAGCAGGGCCATCAGCCGGGCCTTGGGCACCGGTCCCTCCCCGGCACCCGCCATGCCGAGCGCCGTCGTCACCTGGTCGATCGCCTCCTCCAGTTCCGGATGGTGACCCGCGAGGAACTCCGAGGCGAACACCAGCCGGTACTCCTCACGGTGCGCCGTGGCGTACTCGACGTAGCTCAGGTAGAAGGCCCGCAGCCGGTCGCGCCGGTCGGCCTCCTGCGCGATCGCCGCGGCGACGTGCGCGCTGAGGTCGGCGATGACCCGGACGGCGAGCGCGGCCAGCAGCGCGGTCTTGTCGGTGAAGTGCCGGTAGGGGGCCGTACGGGACAGGCCGGCCAGGTCGCCGACGGCGCGCAGCGTCACGGCGTCGAGCCCCTCCTCGCGCAGCAGCCGCAGCGCGCTCTCGACCAGGCGGGTCCTGGTGTCGTCCATCATGCGCCCGCACCTTTCCCGGCAGCCCGTGTTGACAATGTCAACGTAGCTGGTTGACACTGTCAACATGATGTTGACGACGTCAACTGGAGAGCTATGAAGATCACGGTGAACGGTGTCCCCGCCACGGTGGACGCAGGCTCCGACGACGCCGCCGTGGACGTGCTGCGCGACGGGCTCGGCCTCACCGGCGCCAAAGCCGCCTGCCGCACCGGGGTCTGCGGCGCCTGCACGGTCATGGTGGGCGGCACGCCCCAGGCGAGCTGCCTGCTGCCCGCCGCCGTCCTGGAGGAACGCGAGGTCGTCACCGCGGAGGGCCTCGACCACCCCGTCCAGCGGGCGTTCGCGGTCCACGACGGCCTGCAGTGCGGCTACTGCACGCCGGGGTTCGTGGTGGAGGCCGCGGCCTTCGTCGACGCCTGGCGCGCCGAGCACGGCGATGTCGCTCCGCCGCGCGAGCGGATCGCCGCCGCCATGGCGGGCCACCTGTGCAGGTGCGGAGCCTACGAGGGGATTCACGCGGCGATCGCCGCCGCCTGCCGGGGAGAACACGACGACGCCGCGGGAACACCCGCCCGCCTGGAGGCGATGGACAAGGTCACCGGCCGAGCCCGCTACACCACCGACGTACACCTGGACGGCCAGCTGGAAGGCGTGGTCATCCGCTCCACCAGGGCACACGCCCGCGTCACCTCGGTGACCGCCGGCACCGCACACGTCATCGACCTGCTGCCGCCCGACCGCACCGTCCGCTACGCGGGCCAGCCCGTCGCCGCCGTCGCCGCTGCCACCCGCCGGGAGGCCCTGGCGATCGCGGAGGCCGCGGAGATCGGCTACGTCCCGATGCCCGCCGCGCTCGACGACACGCCCGATGCCCCGCCCGTCTACGACGAGTCCGACAGGAAGCGCGCCCCCAGTTCCAGCGAGGGGCTGGAGCTGCCCGGCGACTGGCACGGCAACGTGCGCGGCCCCTTCACCAGGGCGAGCTGGCGCGGTCGCACCGCCGTCAAACGGATCGAGACCGCGCGGCGCGACGCCGACCCCCGCCTGGTGAGCGGCACGTTCACCACCGCCGTGCAGGTCCACACCCCGCTGGAACCGCACGCCTGCGTGGCCCGCTGGGACGGCGAGGGCGACCTTCACCTGCACCTGTCCACCCAGACCATCGGACTGGCCACCGAACAGGCCGCCAAGCGGTGGAAGCTGCCCGCCGACCGGGTCCATGTCGTCGCCGACCACGTCGGCGGTGGTTTCGGGGCCAAGTCCGGCGTCACCGTCGAGACGGTCGCGGCCGTCGAACTCGCGCGGGCCTGCGGAGCGCCGGTGCGCGTGGTGTTCAGCCGCGCCGAGGAGCTCAGCGACGCGGGCAACCGCCCCGGCACCCGCACCACGCTCGAACTGCTCACCGACGACCGGGGCGACCTCGCCGCCCTCACCGTGGACGTCCACGGGCGCGGCGGCGTGGCCATCGGATCGATGGTCGCCGGGATGGCCCGCCTCATGTACGGCACCGCGCCCCGGCGGCTCCGCGACTACGACGTGGTCACCAACGAGCCGCCGGGCACCCCGTTCCGCGGACCCGGGGCACCACCCCTGCTCTGGGCACTGGAGCAGGCGGTGGACGAGGCCGCCCACCGTCGCGGCGAAGACCCGATCGCACTGCGCCGCCGCTGGGACGGCAACCGCAAACGGCACGCCCTCTACGACCGGGCACTGGCCCTGCCGCTGTGGGCCGACCGGCCACGGACCGGCTCCCAGACGGGCCGCTTCCGCAGGGGCGTCGGGGTGGCCGCCGCCAACTGGCTCTACATGCTCGACCCCGCCACCGAGGTGGAGCTGCGCGTCGAGGGCGACGTGGTCGTGGCCGCCACCTCGACCCAGGACATCGGGACCGGCATCCGCAGCGTCATCGCCGGCGTCCTGCGGGAGGAACTCGCGCTGCCCGCCGAGCGCGTCCGCGTCGAGATCGGCAGGACGGGCACCGTGCACGGACCGCCCTCCATCGGCAGCCGCACCACGGCCTCGGTCGCCCCGGCCGTACGCGACGCCGCGCGGCGCCTGCGGGAGCTGGGCCTGAGCGACGGGGCCAGGGTCGTCGGCAGGCGCCGCCGCGACCGGCGCGGCTACCTGACCCCGGTCGCGGTGGCCGGTATGGCCCTCGGCCGGGGGTTCAGCGGCGCCGTCCACGTCACCGAGGTCGAGGTCGACACCCGCCTGGGAGCCGTCAGGCCGCTGCGGGTGTGGGCGGGGATCGCGGTGGGCCACATCTACGCCGAGCGGCTGGCGCGCAGCCAGTGCGAGGGCGGCGTCGTGCAGGGCATCGGCTACGCGCTGTACGAGGAACGCCTGGTCGACCCGGTGACCGGAACCGTGCTGACCGCCAACCTCGACGACTACCGCATTCCCGGCATCGGTGACACCCCCGAGATCACCGTGCACTTCCACCGCGACGGCTGGGAGCACGTCAACGGCCACGGTGTCGGGGTCGGCGAGGTCTCCACGGTCGGCGTGGCCGCCTCGCTGGGCAACGCCGTGCACAACGCCACCGGCTGGCGCCCCCACGACCTGCCCATCCGCCCCGACCGGCTCCTCGAAGGGATCTCCCGTTGACCTCCGCCCCGAAGCCGCCCCCCGGACTCCCCGGGGCGGCTCCCCGCTCCCCGGAGCCGGACCCTGAAATCCGCGCGGTCGCCGGCCGCCGGCCGGCCCGTTCCCCGGAGCAGGCCCCCGACGCCCGCACGACAGGGCCGTACCGCCTGCTCCCCGAGGGAGCCGTCCCGCCGACCTTCTCCCCGGGACGGCGGTTCCGGGGCCGCGCACCGGAAGGCGTTCGATGACCGCGCTCACCGACCTCGACGACCTCGGCGACGCCGTGCGGCGCGGGGGCGAGTTCCGCGCCGGAGGCACCGACCTGATGGGCCGCCGCGCGGCCGGGCCACACGTGGACCTGCGCGGCCTGCCCGACCTGTCCGACGTCACCTGGCAGCCGGACGGCTCGGTCCGGATCGGCGCGCTCACCACGGTCGCGCGGGTCGCCCGCGACGCGCGCCTCGGTGCCGCCCACCCCTGCCTGACGCTGACGGCGGCGGGCCTGGCCACGCCCCAGATCCGGGAGGCGGCCACGGTCGGGGGCAACCTGCTGCAGCGCAACCGCTGCGCGTACTTCCGCGGCCCGTCCTTCTCCTGCCACCAGAACGGCGGCGACCACTGCCCGGCCCGCGCCGGGCTCGCCCCGAACGCCGCGATCGTCGACACCGGGCCGTGCATAGCCCCGCACCCGTCGTCGCTGGCGGTGGCGCTGCTCGCCTGCGACGCCCTGGCCGAGGTGCACGGCGGTGCCCACGATGACGTCCGCAGTGCGGCCCCGTTCCCGGTCGGCGACCTGTACGGGGACGGCTCCGACCCCACCCGCGACCACCTGCTGGGGCCGGGGGAGATCCTGCTGTCCGTCGTCCTGCCGCCGCCCGTGCCGGGCGAGCGGGCCGCCTACCACCGGGCGATCGGCAGGTCCGAGGCCGAGTGGCCGCTGGTGGAGGCGGTGGCACGGCTGGCCATGGACAGAGGCGGGATCACCTTCGCCAGGGTGGCCGCGGGCGGCGTCGCCCGCGTCCCGGTGCGCCTGCCCGAGGTCGAGGAGGCGCTCCTGGCCGGGGAACCTCTCGACCGGGCGGCCGGGCTGGCCACCGCCCGGTGTACCCCGGCGGCTCGCAACCCCCACAAGCTCGCCCTGCTCTCCGGGATCGTCCTGGAGGTTCTGGAGCGCGCCACCGGAACCGCCGGACACCGCTGACCGGCTCGCCCGCCATGGCGAGGGGCCACACGGTGTTTTCCACGGATCCCTCCGCCTGCCGAGGTCGCTCGGATGGCACTTCGCGGCGTCTCCGCCATGAGCTCCTCCTCCGCCTTGCCGGGCGCCCAGCCGGCGGATCCCCGCCACGGCGAGGACCCGCGGGACACGCCTCAGCGGGGCGGCCGCGCGGCCGTGACCAGCCCCGTCTCGTAGGCGACGATGACGAGCTGGGCCCGGTCGCGCGCGCCGAGCTTGCCGAGCAGCCGGCCCACGTGCGTCTTCACGGTCGCCAGGCTCAGGGTCAGGTGCTCGGCGATCTCGGCGTTGGACAACCCCCGGGCGATGAGCGCCAGAACGTCGCGCTCCCGCCCGGTGATCCCCTCGAGCTCGCGGGCCACCGGGCGCGCCGGTTCCGGGAGCCGGGAGAACTCGGCGATGAGCCGGCGCGTCACCGTCGGGGCGAGCAGCGCCTCGCCGGAGGCGACCACCCGGATCGCGGCCAGCAGATCGCCCGGCGGGGTGTCCTTCAGCAGGAAGCCGCTGGCACCTGCCCGTAGTGCCGCGTGGACGTACTCGTCCAGGTCGAACGTGGTGAGGATGAGCACGCGCACCCCCGGGACGCCCGTGGGGCCGCAGATACGCCGGGTCGCCTCGATGCCGTCCATATCCGGCATCCGCACGTCCATGAGCACCACGTCCGGCGACTCACCGCGCGCCAGCTCCACCGCCTCGGCACCCGTCCCGGCCTCGCCGACCGTCACCAGGTCGGGAGCGGTGTCCACCAGCAGCCGGAAACTTCCGCGCAGCAGCGCCTGGTCGTCCGCGACGAGCACCCGGATCACGGTGCCTCCCCGTACGGCATGCGCGCCGAGATCCCGAACCCGCCCTCAGGACGGCGCCCGGCCGTGAGGCTGCCGCCGTACACGGCCACCCGCTCGCGCATCCCGACCAACCCGTGTCCCCGGCCGCCGGGCAGCATCCGCTCGCCGGGCCCGTCGTCGGCGACCTCGACCCTGACCTCGCCCGCCGACGCCTCGACCGAGACCCGACAACGGGCGGGGGCGGCGTGCCTGACGACGTTGGTCAGCGCCTCCTGGACGATCCGGTAGACCGACAGCTCCACTCCCTCCGGCAGGCCGGTCGCCCGGACGTCCAGCTCGACGTGGACCCCGGCCATCGCCGCCTGCCCGGCCAGCGCGGCGAGATCCGTGAGGCCGGGGGAGGGGGCGAGGCCGGGCCCCGCGTCGAGATCGGAGCGGAGCACGCCCAGCAGCCGGCGCATCTCGGTCAGCGCGCTCCGGCTCGTGGCCTCGATGACGCGCAGCGCGTCCGCGGCCTCCTCGGGCCGCGCCGCGGCGACATGGTTGGCGATGCCCGCCTTGACGGCGATCAGGCTCATGCTGTGCGCCACCACGTCGTGCAGCTCGCGGGCGATCCGCAGCCGCTCCTCTGTGACCGCCCGGTCGGCGAGTTGCTCGGCCGACCGCATCGCGTGCGCCCGGCGCTCGCGCACGACGCGGCCGGCGATCCAGGCGCCGCCGATGAAGGCCACCCCTCCCAGCAGCACCCCGGGGATGTCCGGCGACGGGCCGGGGACGCCCGCCACCGACAGCAACAGGACGGCCACCGCGCTGCAGACGCCGATGGCGAGGGTGGGCTCCCCGCGCGGCCGATGCCGGGTGAGTGCCACCATGTAGATCGCGAAAGCCGCCGCCGCGAACCTGTCGTGCACCAGGCCGAGAAGGACGGATGCCAGTGACGTCGCGAGGACGGCGCAGAAGACGGTGAGCGGCCACAGCCGCCGCACCGCTAGCGGCAGGGTCATCCCGGCCAGGAGCAGGTACTCCGCCCAGGCGGGCACCGCCGGATCCGGGACTTCGGCCGCGAACAGCAGGAGCGCGACCGCGTATCCGGCGGCAGCCACGACATCGAGGCGGACGAGCCGGTCATGACTCCAGCGGCGCAGGAAGAGTGAGTCGTCCACGCTGGAACGGTATCCGCAGGGGTCGTGTCGCCGCCTCCACCTCGGGGACGTCATCCCTGGGGCCCACCTTTCCGGGCCGTGGCCGCTGCCGTCGGACCCGGGGCCGACCGCGAATTGCCCGCCATGGGCCGACGCGGGCGCGGCCCGCTCCGCGAGAGCCTCGACGACATGATCGAAATCATGCGGCTGACCAAACGCTACGGTGAGAAAACCGTGCTGGACGAGCTGTCGTTCCAGGTGAAACCGGGTCTGGTCACCGGTTTCCTCGGCCCCAACGGCGCGGGCAAGTCGACCACCATGCGCGTCCTGCTCGGCCTGGACGCACCCACCTCGGGGCAGGGGCTGGTCAACGGGCGCCGCTACGCCACGATGCGCCACCCGATGCGCGAGGTCGGCGCGCTGCTCGACGCGAACGCGGTGCACGGCGGCCGCAGCGCGCTCGACCACCTGCGCTGCCTGGCGCGCGGCAACCGGATCGGGCTCTCCAGGGTGACGGACGTCCTGGAACAGGTGGGCCTGGCCGGAGTCGCCCGCAGGCGGGTCGGTGGCTTCTCGCTCGGCATGCGCCAGCGGCTGGGAACGGCGGCGGCGCTGCTCGGCGACCCGGGGGTGCTGATGTTCGACGAGCCGGTCAACGGGCTCGACCCGGAAGGCGTGCGATGGATCCGCCATCTGATGCGCTCGCTGGCCGCAGAGGGACGCACCGTGTTGCTCTCCAGCCACCTGATGAGCGAGATGGAGCTCACCGCCGACCGCCTCGTGATCATCGGGCGCGGCAGGCTGGTCACCGAGACCACGGTCGGAGAGCTGGCCGCCCGCCATGACCGGGGCGTGCTGGTGCGCTCCCCCCGGGCCGCCGAGCTCACCGGAGTACTGGAGGCCGCCGGGGCGAGGGTCGAGACGGAGCCGGACGGGGGACTGGTCGTCAGGGGGCTGGCCGTCGCGGCGATCGGTGACCTGGCCGCGGGGGGCGGCCTCGCCCTGCACGAGGTCACCCCGCGCAGCGCCTCCCTGGAGGAGGCGTACATGGAGCTGACCGCTGACAGCGTCGAGTACCGGGCGGGCGGGCGATGACCGGCCTGTCGCGGCGCGAGGGATCGGGGGGCCCGACGGCCGTCGACGTGCCGGCCGCGGAGTGGCTGAAGCTCCGCACGGTCCGCTCCACCTGGTACGTCCTGGCGGCCGTCGCGTTCTTCGTCGTGCTCTCGGCCGTGTTCACCCTGTACGTGGGCAGCCTCTGGGACGGGTTGCCGCCCGAGGGGCGGCTCACCCTGCGCGCGGCGCGCCCCGAGCAGATCATCCTGATGCCGGTGCAGATCTGCATGGCCGTGCTCGGCGTTCTCTCGTTCACCTCCGAGTACGCCACCGGCATGGCCCGCACCAGCTTCACGGTGCTGCCGCGGCGGGGAGTCGTGCTGGCGGCCAGGGCCGCGGTCGTGGCCGCCGTCGCGTTCACGGTGGGGCAGGCGAGCGGTTTCATCGCCTTCTTCGCCAGCCGGTTGATCATCGGTGCCCGCCCGATCCCGGGCTTCGGCACGCCACTGGCGCAGGAGTTTCCGAAGATTTTCGCCGGGGGACTGTCGGTGCTGGTGCTCGCCATGGTCGGGCTCGGCGCGGGCGCCGTGCTGCGCTCCACCGCAGGGGCGATCACCGCCGTCGTCGTGTACCTGTACGTGCTCCCGAGGTTCGTGCTCCTGCTGCCCGACCCGTGGAACGCCAGGATCGGTTCGGTGCTGCTGGAGGACCTGACCGTCCAGGCCGTGGGCGAGCCGCCGCTGGCGGTCGGCCTGGGCGACGCGACCGCCGGGATCGGGCTGTCACCGCCCGCGGCGCTGGCGGTGATGTCCCTGTACGTCGTCGTCGCGCTCGCCGCGGCCGCCGTCGCACTCACCCGCAGGGACGTGTGATCTCCCCGGATGCCGAGTCTGTGGCTTACTTTGTAAAGGCGATGGCTCCGGCGACTTCCCGACAAGATCGAACAGCAGTACCCGGGAGGTCTCATCTGAGAGTGATCGACAGATGCCCGACCAGTCCCCTGCTCGCGGCTTCGACCATCTCCAGTACCTCGGCGAAACCCGCGCGCCCGCCGTAGTAGGGATCGGGCACCTCGGAGCCCTCCGGGGCCACGGGGTCGAAGGAGCGGAACAGACGCACGTCCGCGCCCTCGGGGGCAAGGCGGCGCAGGGCGCTCAGGTTGTGGGTGTCCATGGCCAGCACCAGGTCGACCTGGCCGTACCAGTCACGCAGGAACTGCCGGGCTCGGTGCCGCGAGCCGTCGTAACCGTGGTCGGCGAGCACCTCGGCGGCCCGTGCGTCCATCGGATTCCCCTGGTGCCAGTCGCCGGTGCCCGCGCTGTCGACCGTGACGCGACCTCCGAGGCCGTGCTCGTCGAGGGTCTTTCTCAGCACGACCTCGGCCATCGGTGACCGGCAGATGTTTCCCATGCACACCACGCATATGCGATAACTCATGTCTACCAGGATGCCGTCTGCCGAGGGGGTGGCGACCGGGTGCGCGGTCCTGCCGTGAAAGGATCGTCGCCGACGTGGATTCCGCGCCGGATCCGCCCGTGAATCCGCGATGACCGTCACCCTTTCGGTCTCGCCCACGCGTGCCCGGTTCCGCGAACCACCGGCGGTTTTCTCCGAGGAGGTGGAATCGATCACGCATGATCGATGTTCGACTGCCCTTTGAACTCCTCCCCGGCCCGGGGGCCGGAGACTCTCCCGTCGCGTCGCGGTCAGGCGGCGCGCGGGGGTTGACGCTTCGCAGACCGGGTAACCCCGAGGTCTCCACGTCCTGACACCGGCGTTCCGACGGCGTTCTTGATATTGATCGCGGCGTTGGTGTCGGCGTGGCCGACCCAACCGCACGCGGGGTTGGTACAGGCGAACACGGTTTTGTCGCGGCCGGCCGCATCACGGTGACCACATCGGTGGCACGTCTGTGAGGTGCCCGGGGCGGGAACCTTGACGACCTGTCCACCCCGGTCGGCGCTCTTGTATTCGAGCAGGGTGACGGTTCGGCCCCACGCCTCACCGCTGATCGACCGGTTCAGCCCCGCCTTTTGGGCGACGTTCCTGCCCGGGGCCTCGATCGTGCCCTTGGCCGAGCGGACCATGTTCGCGATGGACAGGTTCTCCACCTTGATCACAGCGAAGGTGGCGGCGAGTTCGGTGGTGGTCCGGTGCTGCCAGTCCACGGCTCGGCGCTTGGCTCTCGCGCGCAGCCGGGCGATCTGGTCATAGGTGCGCTGCTCCCGCCCCGAGGGGCGGGTCTTCTTCGGCCGGGCCACACGCCGACGAGCCGACGTCTTCTCCAACCGGCGCAGGTGTTCCTTCTCCCCCGGGGTGAGCCAGGGTGCGTGCTCACGCATGGTGCCGTCCGACAGGGCCAGGGCGACGGTGATGCCCCGGTCGACGCCGACCCGCGGGCCCTGGTGGGCGGCGGCGGGTTCGGCTAGGGCCTCGGTGCGGAACACGACCTGCCAGCCGTGGGCATCCTTGACCAACCGCGCCCCGGTGATCCGCCCAGCAGGGCCGCCTTTGGCGATGCCGGGCAGGTCCTTGGTCCACCGAAACCGCACCCGCCCGACCTTGGGCAGATTGATCGCCCCCCACCGCCGGTTGACCCGCTTGATCTGCAGATCGCGGGCTTGAGGGACGTCCACGGCCAACCGGGTCCGCAGTCGGCCCTTGAACGTGGGCCGCCTGGCGGGATGGTCGGGGTTGAAGAAATTCGCCCACGCCTGCCGATACGTTCTCAGCACCGCCTGCGCCGCCTGGGCGGGCAGTTGGCCCATCCAGTCGATCTCGCGGCGGGCTGTGCGGATCGCCGCGTCGCAGTCCTTCACCGTCGCGAACCGGCCCTGGCGGAAGGTGAAGTACTCATGCAGCAGGTTCCACAGCGCGCGAGCGGTGTGCGCCTGAGCGTCCAGCACCACCACCTGCTCCGCGTTGAGGTCGAGTCGCGCCACGTGCGCCCGAGTCCGCTTCACCGGCTCCACGCCGTGATCGTATCGTTTGGTTCAGGTCACTGCGGTGGAATTCAAACCCCGAGGTAGGCGCCGGACGTCATGTCATCCGCAGGGCCTCTGGGCGCGGATGCTGCGCTAAGGAATACAGTGCTCACGTCCGCCGGCGCCTGTGGGGCGGGCATTTGTGGTCCGGTTCCTCCTCCGCCGCAAGTATGGGCGGCGTACCGCTTGCGGTCCTTGAGCAGGACACCGAACAGCGGAAACGACCCGTGTGGGCCGGCCTGCTCATGGGCACGCAAGGCCAGGGCACGCTCAAGCCCTGGCGGGCACTCCCGCATGGGCCCTCACCCCCGGCGTGAACGCCGGAGCACTGGCCTACAGTTCGGTAGACATCGTTCATGAGGTGGAGGTTCCCGTGGGAAAACTGAGTGAAGACGCCAAGAATCTGCTGAAGCAGCCGATTCATGCCTGGGTGACCACCGTCAGGCCGGATGGTTCGCTGCACAGCACGGTCGTGTGGGTTGACGTCGACGGAGACGATGTCGTCTTCAACACGGCCGTGGGCCGGGCCAAGGAGCGCCACCTGCGCGAGGACCCGCGCGTGTCGGTGAGCGTCCTGGATCCCAAGAACGACTATCACCTGGTCAGCGTCTCGGGGAAGGCCCGGCTGGAGCTGGAGGGCGCGGACGAGGTCATCGACGGCCTGGCGAACAAGTATCTCGGCGTGGAGTCCTATCCCTTCCGTAAGCCGGGTGAGCAGCGCGTCACGGTGCGGATCACACCCGACGACGTCATCTTCAGCCCGGGGAGCTGAGTGGCCGCGGCGTGCCCGCGCCCATCCGCCGCACCGGTGCACGGCTGACCGGTGCCGGGTCCGGCCGTGATCCGCGGCCGGACCCGGCACCGGGCTAGCATGTCGCCCGGTGGAGCGGTAGAACGGCATCGGGAAGGGGTGGGTGATGTCTGACCTCGTCACCGTCGTCGGCATCGGAGCCGACGGCTGGGCCGGGCTCTCCCAGGAGGCGCGGCGCGAGCTGCACGCCGCCGAGGTCCTGATGGGGAGCGCACGGCAGCTGGGGCTTCTCCCCGAGCCCGGTGCCGAGCGCGTCGTCTGGCCCTCCCCACTGCTGCCCGCCCTGCCCCGGCTGATCGCGCCCCATCGGGGCCGTCGGGTGTGCGTGCTGGCCAGTGGCGATCCCATGTTCCACGGCATCGGCGCGACCCTGGTACGGCTGCTCGGTGCCGACCGGGTCCGAATCCTGCCGCACCCCTCGTCGGTCTCCCTGGCCTGTGCCAGGCTCGGCTGGGCGGTCGACCGGGTCGAGGTGGTCAGCCTCGTGGCGCGTCCCGTCGAGGTGCTGCACCCCGCCGTCCAGGACGGTCGCCGGGTCCTGGTCCTCAGCGCCGACGGCCGCACTCCGGCCGGGGTCGCCGGGTTGCTCACAGCCCGAGGTTACGGCGCGAGCGCGATGACGGTCCTGGAAAGGCTGGGCGGCGCCGAGGAGCGGGTGGTCTCCGGTGCGGCCGGTCAGTGGTCCCTGCCGGTGGCCCACGCTCTCAACGTCGTCGCGGTGGAGTGCCGTGCCGATGCCGGGACCGTTCCGCTGCCCCGGCTGCCCGGCCTGCCGGACGAGGTGTTCGAGCACGACGGCCGGCTCACCGGGAGCGAGGTACGCGCGGTCGTCCTGTCCAGGCTGGCCCCCACCCCGGGCGAGCTGCTGTGGGACATCGGTGCGGGGGCGGGCGGCATCGGTGTCGAGTGGATGCGTGCCCATCCGGAGAACCGGGCCGTCGCGGTGGAGTCAGACCCCTCGCGGGCGGCCGTGATCGCCCGTAACGCCGCGGCGCTGGGAGTTCCCGGTCTCGACGTGGTGACCGGTGCCGCCCCTGCCGTGCTCGCCGGGCTGAAGGCTCCGGGAGCCGTCTTCATCGGCGGTGGGGTGACCGTTCCCGGGGTGGTGGAGGGCTGCTGGGAGGCGCTGCGACCGGGCGGCAGGCTGGTGGCCGGCGCGGTGACCGTCGAGGCGGAGGCGGTTCTGGCCTCCTGGCAGGGGGAACTCGGGGGAGACCTGGTCCGGCTGGCGATCAGCAGGACCGCCCCGGCCGGTGGCTTCACCGGCTGGCGGCCCATGGCGCCCGTCACGGTCTGGACCGTGGTCAAGCCGCCGGTCCGGGAGGGCACCCGCTGAGCGGCCCGGCTGGCCCGAGGCTTCTCGGTGGTCCGGCTCTCGGCGCCCGCCCGCCGTGGCCGGGGGTCAGCCCAGGGCCTGGTCGAGGTTGAACGCGGCGCTGATCAGCGAGAGGTGGGTGAAGGCCTGCGGGAAGTTGCCGAGCTGCTCGCCGGTCTGCCCGATCTCCTCGGCGTACAGGCCGAGGTGGTTGGCGTAGGTGAGCATCTTCTCGAACGCCAGCCGTGCCTCGTCCAGGCGCCCGGCGCGGGTGAGCGACTCGACGTACCAGAACGAGCAGATCGAGAACGTGCCGTCCTGCCCGTGTAGCCCGTCCGGGCTGACCGAGGGGTCGTAGCGGTAGACCAGCGAGTCCGAGACCAGGTTCGCGCCGAGCGTGTCGAGGGTGGACAGCCACTTGGGGTCGGCGGGGGAGATGAACTTGGTCAGCGGCATCATCAGCACCGAGGCGTCGAGGACGTCGTCGTCGAAGTGCTGGATGAACGCCCGCAGCTGCTCCGACCAGCCGCGCCGCATGATCTGCCGGTAGATCGCGTCGCGGGCCAGCTGCCAGCGCTGGGTGGCGGCGGGCAGGCCGCGGTGGGCGGCCATCCGCATGGCCCGTTCGATCGCCACCCAGCACATCAGCCGCGAGTAGACGAAGTCCTTGCGCCCGCCCCGGGTCTCCCACACGCCCTCGTCCGGCCGGTCCCAGTTGTCGCAGACCCAGTCCACCAGGAGGTGGACCTCCTCCCAGAGGTCACTGGAGATCGGCCGGTGCCACTTGTCGTAGAGGTAGACCGAGTCGAGGAGAGCGCCGTAGATGTCCAGCTGGAGCTGGTCCACGGCGGCGTTTCCGACGCGCACCGGGGCCGAGCCCCGGTAACCCTCCAGGTGGGCCAGCTCGACCTCGGGCAGGTCGGTGCGCCCGTCGATGCCGTACATGATCTGCAATGGCCCGGAGGGGCCGCCGCAGTCGTGGCTGACGTGCTTGGACAGGAAGTTCATGAACGCCTCGGCCTCCTCGCCGAAGCCCAGCCTGAGCAGCGCGTACACGCAGAACGCCGAGTCGCGGATCCAGACGTACCGGTAGTCCCAGTTGCGCTCCCCGCCGATCCGCTCGGGCAGGCTGGTCGTCGCGGCGGCCACGATCCCGCCGGTGGGCGCGTAGGTGAGGAGCTTCAGCGTGAGCGCGGAGCGGTGCACCATCTCCCGCCACCGGCCGCGGTAGCGCGACGCCGACAGCCAGCGGCGCCAGAACGCGACGGTGGCGGTGAACTGCTTCTCGGCCTCCTCGATCGGGCACGGGCGCGGGGCCAGGTCGTCGCTGAGCCTGTCGAGGGCGAACACCGCGCACTCTCCCTCGTTGAGCTTGAACTCCGAGCGTATGTCCTGACCGTCCGCCTCCAGGGTCGCAGTGGAGGAGAGGGTCAGGCGGAGCGACGGTGATTCGAAGATCGCTCGGCCGTCCCGCATGCTCAGGGCGTGGGACTGCCTGCCGTAGTCGAACCTGGGAGCCACCCGTGCCCGGAACGGCAGGGATCCCCGTACGCATCTCACCCGCCGGATCAGCCGGTGCCGGTCGCACTCGCCGGGGTCGTCGACGACCGGCATGAAGTCCTGGATCTCGCCCACACCGTCGGTCGCGGAGAACCGGGTGATCAGCACGTTGGTGTCCGGGAAGTAGAACTGCCTGGTCCTCGCGGGCACATCGGTGCCCAGCTCGAACGATCCGCCCCGGGTGGTGTCCAGTATCGAGCCGAACACGCTGGGCGCGTCGAAGCGCGGGCAGCAGTACCAGTCGATCGTGCCGCCGGTGTCCACCAGCGCCACGGTGCGCAGATCGCCGATCAGTCCGTGGTCGGCGATGGGCAGGTATCCGGTGGTTCCCGCCGGGTCGTGAAAGTCGGGCCGTGCTGCTGTCATGTCGGCCCTCCCAGGCCGCGAGCCGGGCGTCCCATGCCCTCAAGCTACGCGGCCCGGACGCCCGGTCGGCTCCGTCCCGGGTCAAGGAGTCGGCAGGTTTTCGGGCAGGGAACGGCAAAGGCCCCGCGGGGCCTCTGCCGCCGGGGTCAGGCGCTCTCCGCGCGTCCCAGCCGCCAGTAGCCCATGAAGGCCACCGAGGAGCGGTCGATCCCCGCCTCGCGTACCAGGTGGCGGCGGAGCAGCTTGACCATTCCCGCCTCGCCCGCCAGCCAGGCGTACAGGCCGCCGGTCGTGGAGGAGTCCGGGACCTCCCAAAGGATCTCCGCGTCGACGTCGACGTCCTCCAGCGGGGCGGCGGCATCGGGGGCGGTGCCCGCCGGTACGGCGAGTGCGCCCAGGGCGTCGCGGACGGCGGGAACGAGCAGGTCGCCGTGGCGGGCCCCGTCGCGGGGCAGCCAGGTGACCCGCACACCCGGGCGGACGTCGAGGGTGAGCGCGTCGGCGGCCTCGGGGACCTCCAGCAGCACCGTGGCGGGCACGGAACCGGAGAGCGACTCGGCGATCGTGGTGATGGCGGGCACGGCCGTCTCGTCCCCGGCCAGCAGCAGGTGCGTCGCCCCGGCGGGCGGCGCCCACTCCTGGCCGCCGGTGGGGCCGGGGTAGGCGGCGTTGGGGCCGACCACCACGACCCGGTCTCCGGGGGTCGCGCGGGTCGCCCACCGGGACGCGGGGCCGGTCTCGCCGTGCAGGACGAAGTCGACGTCGAGTTCGCGCCGCTCCGGCCGGACGGCGCGGACGGTGTAGGTGCGGATCGGGTTGCGCAGTTCCTGCGGGAGCGCACGCCACCGCTGGTACCAGTCGTCCCCGTCGCCCAGGGGGGTGAGGCTGCCGTCCGGCAGCGGGAGGATCACCTTGATCCGCTGGTCGAAGCCCTTGTCGGCGAAGCCCGCCAGGTCCTCGCCGCCAAAGGTGACCCGGACGAAGCTCGGGCTGAGCCGTGCCGTCCGCAGAACCTCCACGTGGTGGCCCCGGTAGACCGGAACCCCCGCTGCCCGCTCCAGGGTCTGCTCGCCGCCCGCTGTCATCATGCCGCCTTTACTGGGAAGTGCCGTTCCCAGTAACTTAGCTTTGCCTAACCTTATTAATCAACCGCGGGTCCGTGCTCGCCGGCCGGGAGGTCACGCGGCCCGGCGCGCCTCCGCCTCGGGGGCCGGAGTCTCGAGGGCTCGGGTCTTGGGGGCGGGGGTCTCGGGGGCAAGACCGGTGACGGACCGCGGGCGATCCGCGCGGTACGGCTCGTGCGCCCAGTCCGGTCTGCTCACCCGGAGCGTCTTCGGGCCGCCGGCCCGATCCTGTTCGGACGCCCCGGCCGGAAAGAGCGAGGCCCCGCCCCGGGACCCTCCACCGGTCCGCCGTTCCGCCCGCCCGTTCCTCCTGCGGTGCCGTCCCGCCGAGACGCGGGGACGCAGCCGGGACAGGACGAACGACGTGCCGAGGACGAAGGTCAGCAGCCCCGCGACCACGGCCGTCTCCATGGAGACGGGGAGCGTGCCCGAGGCGTCGGTCAGGGTGGTGGAGGCCGGGGCGAGTGCCGGGCGGACCTCGATCCGGCCGCTCTGCTGCGGTGCGGTGTCGTCCTTTTTCGCCAGCTGCTCCTTGACCTTGCGCGGCAGGCCGTAGCCCACGACCTTGCTCTGGTCGCGGGTCTTGCGCTTCAACCAGACCCGGTCGACGTTCCCCTCGATGGTGTGGATCGTTCCACCCTCGACGCTCTCGACGACACCGACGTGGTCGATCCCCTTGATGTCCTTGCCGCCCGACCAGTCGAAGAAGACCAGGGCGCCCGGCTCGGGCGTCCGCGACCAGGCGCCGTTCGTCTCGAACCAGCGGGCCTGTGACGGGGTCCAGGCGAACTGCCCGACGTACTGCTGTACGCCCGCCCGTTCCGCGGCCCAGGCGACGAACATCGCGCACCACGGGGCCGTCTCGTACTGCGGGTCCTGGACCACGTTGGCCGCGTACCACTCGCCGAACTTGCTGTGCCGGCCGGGCCCCTCCCGGTACCCGATCTCCGGTCTGATGATTCTGAGCAGATCGTCACCGATCGGATCCATGGCCGTGAGCCACCCCGTCCACTCTCCTCCGCCCTTCCGCGAAGGGGGCGCCGTCCGATAGAGCTGGACTGTATTCGCAGAAAAACCGAGAAGTGAGGCTATTAACGGAAAAAGCAGGCTTGAGGGGCTGTCGGATACCGGATTCGACAAAAGGTGGGAAACCCTGCCATGCACCCCTTAGGATCTTCCGGCGGCCGGGAGCGGACACCGCGAGCGAGAGGCCGCGGCCACCTTCGGGGGAAGCAGGGAGCACACCGGGAGCCGCCCGTGCCCATCGGGTCGAATAGCATGTGATCGCACATGCGCGGCATGCGCGGATGCCGACGCCGAGACCCGGTCTCCCGGTCCGGCGAGAACATCGGACGCGAAGGCGGATTGGGTTTCCATGTTCGACGACAAGACACAGGAGACCCTCCGCCGCCTCCTGGACCTCGCCGAGCACTCCGCGACCCCACAGGCCGAGCGTGCCCTGGCCGTCGCACGGATCCGGGCCCTCATCATGGTGCCCGAGGGCGACGCCCGCCGGGCGCCGGTCACCCCGGCGATGGAGGCCGGGATCCTCAGCCGGGTCAGGCCGCTCGCCCACCGGGTCGAGGAGGACCTGGTGAACGCGGTGCACGGGGACCTCTACGCCTTCAGCACCCGCTACCGGGTGATCGGCGAACTCGCCGAGGAGATCGCCCTGCTGCTTGAGCGCTGGAGCGCCGCCGTACCGCAGAAGCGTCACCGGCACGAGGAGGCCGTCAGGCTCGCGGCCGCCAAGCTCGTCTACCTGCTGGAGCGGCGCGACCTGTTCCGCAAGCCCAGGTGGGGCAACCGCCCGAGAACCAGGTAGACCTCTCAGCGGTCCGGGCGGTCGGCGAGCAGCGGAAGCAGCGGGTTCCACGCCGTACCGTCCCGGGCGTCGCGCCGCCGCCGGGCGATGGCGCTCAACGCCTCGAGAACCACGCGGTTGGCCAGCGCTGCGGTGATGTCCGCGTGGTCGTAGGGCGGGCTGACCTCCACCACGTCGACTCCGACGACCGGTAGCTCCAGGCAGATGCGCCGCACGGAGTCGAGGAGCTGGCGCGCGGTGATGCCGCCGGGCTCGGGCGTTCCGGTGCCCGGCGCGTGACCCGGGTCGCACACGTCGATGTCGACGGACAGGAAGACACCGTCGCACTCGTCGGTCGCGATGGCGAAGGCCTCGGTGAGGCACTCCGTCAGGCCGCGGTGCACGATCTCGGTCATCTCGTACGAGCGCATCGAGCGCTCCGCCATCCAGTCCAGCGTCTCCGGCGGCGGCCAGTAGCCGCGCAGGCCGATCTGCAGGAACCGGTCGCCGCGCAGCGCCCCCGACTCGATGAGCCTGCGCATCGGCTGCCCGTGCCCCCACAGCGAGCCGAACTCGATGTCGCCGGTGTCGGCGTGGGCATCGAAGTGGATCATCGAGATCCGGCCGTGCCCCAGGACGTTGGCCACGCCCTTGGCGTCGGGGAAGGCGATCGAGTGGTCACCGCCCAGGACCACCGGGATGGCTCCGGCTCGGGCCACCTTCTCGACGGCGGCCTCCAGCGCGGACAGCGAGGCCAGAATGTCGCCGGGCGGCATCTCGACGTCACCGGCGTCCAGGACGCGCAGGTCGCGCAGCCCGTCGGTGCGCAGCGCCAGGCTGGGACGCGCTCCGTCGTGCGGCAGGTAGTCGGTCATCCGGATCGCCTGCGGCCCGAAGCGCGCTCCCGGCCGGTGCGAGGTACCGCCGTCGAACGGCGCCCCCACGATCACGATGTCGGCGCCCGCATAGCTGGCGGGGTCGTCCAGTGAGCACCGGCCGACGCCGAGGAAGGTGATGTCGGGCCCGAACTGGGCCCCGTAGCGGTTCGTCAAGGACTCTCCGGCGCACGCGATGGGTGGTGGCCGTGGCCCAGGGAGACTTTCCGCCTCGGCGAGGCGTGACCTCGCGGGAGCCGGCGATTCTTCCCGGGGCCACGGCGTGTGAACTGGCGGATCCCGGCGTCCGGGGGGAAGGGCAGCCGGTCACCGTCTTGATGAGGTGGAACCCGCCAGAGCTCTCCGTCGACGCGCCGTGCGGGGGGTGTGACCCGCCGTTGCGGCGGTATCGCACAACCGTGACGGTAAGCAGCTCTGCCAGGTCGCCTCAATGATGTTGCAGGATGTTGCGCGGGATTCGCCGTCGTACTCGGGGACACGGGCCGTTCCCTCGATCCGCGAAGTCCCGCGCAACCAGCCCTACCTGCCTGTCGGCTCGCCGACAGGGTCGTCGGCCTCGCTCTCCGGCGCGGTATCGTCACCGGCGCCCAACTCCTTACGCAACCGGTCAAGATCCATGCTGTGGCTGCTGTACTTCAGCTCGCGAGCAACCTTTGTCTGCTTCGCCTTGGCTCGGCCCCGTCCCATTGGCTGTACTCCCTCACGCAGGCCGTGCTCGGCCTCTCGTCACTGTCGCATCGCCGGCTGGCGCGCTCTGACGCCGCAGGTCAGCCCGCGGTAGCCGCACCAAGTATCCCGCTTGGCGGTCGATCCGTCATTGATCGGGCCCGACCGGCCGGGGACCTGTGGAAAACGGCTCCCGCCATCATAGCCAACGTCATTACGATTTGAAGAATTATGCAATTTGGCACATCATCAGGAAGGGTGTGCCGGTAAACCGGGCGCCGGGGGATGACCTGATCCACGGGAGGTGGGGGGCGTGAGCGAGAGCGAGTTCGCGGCGGAGTTAAGGGCGCGCATAGCCGATGTCGACGACGAGTTGGAGCTCATGCGCCGGGACTCCGACGATTACGCGGTCGAGGTCCTGACCGGTCGCCTGGAGAACCTGCTGCGCATCGCCGCCCGGCACGGCGTCGATGTACGACCCCCCGGTGGCGGGCCAGTCGCCGGGGCCGCGTGATCATGCCGGTGCCACTGCACCAGGCCAAGGCCGAGCTCTTTCGCACCCTCGGCCATCCGGTCCGTGTCCGGGTGCTGGAGCTGCTGCAGGACGGCCCCCTGCCGGTGCGGGATCTGCTGAGCGCCATCGACGTCGAGGCGTCCAACCTCTCCCAGCAGCTGGCGGTGCTGCGCCGTGCCGGGCTCGTGACCGCCACCCGGGAGGGCGCCACCGTCGTGTACGTGCTCTCCACCCCGGATGTGGCCACCCTGATGTTCGCGGCGCGATCCATCCTGACCGAGTTGCTCGCCGAGCAGGGTGAGCTGCTCGCCGAACTGCGCGCCGAGGCTCGCGGGTGAGCGCGTCCACCGCCGCCGGACGATGGTGGGCCCGCCTGTCGGACCTGCTGCCCACTCGCGCCGACTGGACACCCGCACGTCGCGATCCGCGGCGGGATCTGCTGGCCGGGCTGACCGTGGCGGTCGTGGCGCTGCCCCTCGCGCTGGCCTTCGGGGTCAGCTCGGGGATGGGGGCCCAGGCAGGCCTGGTCACCGCGATCGTCGCCGGGGCGCTCGCGGCGGTTTTCGGCGGAAGCAACCTGCAGGTCTCCGGGCCGACCGGCGCGATGACCGTGGTGCTGTTGCCGATCGTGCACCAGTTCGGCGCACCCGGTGTGCTGATGGTCGGACTGCTGGCCGGGGTGGTGCTGGTCGGGCTCGCGGTGGCCAGGGTCGGCCGCTACGTTCAGTTCATCCCCACCTCGGTCATCGAGGGGTTCACCGCCGGGATCGCCGTGGTGATCGCGCTACAGCAGGTGCCCGCCGCCCTCGGGGTCTCGGGAGTGGACGGGGAGCAGGTCTGGCGGGTGGCCGCCGAGGCCGTCGCCCGTTTCGCCGCCGCCCCCGACCCGGTGCCCGTGGTGATGGCCATGGCGGTGGCCGCCCTCATGCTGGTCGGCACCCGTCTGCGGCCCGGCCTGCCCTTCTCGCTGATCGGTGTGGCGCTGGCGACGGTGGTCACCGTCTTCGCCGGCCTTGATGTCGCCCAGGTCGGAGCGCTTCCCACAGGTCTGCCCGCCCCCTCGCTGGGCTTCCTCGACACCGGCGCGATAGCCGCGCTGCTTCCCTCGGCGCTGGCCGTCGCCGCGCTGGCGGCCCTGGAAAGCCTGCTGTGCGCCTCCGTGGCCGACGGGATGAGCGTCAACGAGAGACACCACCCCGACCGCGAGCTCTTCGGCCAGGGCATCGCCAACCTGGCCGTGCCGCTGTTCGGCGGCATCCCGGCCACCGCCGCCATCGCCCGCACCGCGGTCAACGTCCGCTCGGGCGCCCGCTCCCGCCTGGCCGCGCTCACCCACGCGGTGGTGCTGGCGGTGATCGTGCTCGCGGCCTCCGGAGTCGTCGGGCACATCCCGCTGGCGGCGCTGGCCGGTGTGCTGCTGGCCACGACGGTGCGGATGGTCGAGGTCGGCTCGCTGCGCGCCATCGCCCGCGCGACACGTGGTGACGGGCTCGTCATGCTGCTCACCTTCGTCGTCACGGTCGCCGTGGACCTGGTGACCGCGGTCGCCGTCGGCATCGGTACGGCGATCGTCCTGGCGCTGCGCGCCATCGTCAGGAACGCGCAGGTGCAGCGGGTGCCGTTGGAGAGCGGTGACCACAGCGAGGAGGAGTACCGGCTGCTGCGGGAGCACATCGTCGCCTACCGGTTCGACGGGCCGCTGGTGTTCGCCGCCGCCCATCGTTTCCTGCTGGAGCTGTCGGAGGTCGCCGACACGCGCGTGGTGATCCTGCGCATGTCCCGGGTCTCCACTCTCGACGCGACCGGGGCGCGGGTGCTGGGAGAGGTGATCACCGATCTGGAACACCGCGGCGTCGCCGTGCTGCTGTCCGGCATCCGGCCCGGTCACGATCAGGTACTGGCCGCGCTCGGTGTGGCCGACCATCTGCGGCACGACGGCCTGATCTTTCCCGACACCCCCGCCGCCATCATGCACGCCCGCGACCTGCTCACCGCCGCCGAGAGGCAGCCGCCGTCGAGGGCGTCCACCGTGACGTCCACCGTGACGTCCACCGAGCCCCGGGACGAGGTCGCGGCCGGACCGTGAACGGCCGGGCGCGCCGCTGAGCGCCCCGGCCGCCCGACGGAGGCTCCGACGCCGGGCCTGGGGCGTACCGGAGCGTGCGAACCGGCCGCCTCAGCCAGCCATGATCGTCTCTGGGTCGTGGCCGTAGAGCCAGGCGTTCTGCCGGAGCGGATCGCCGCCGGCGAAGGCCGCGTCGCGCTCCAGCTGGGCGGGCCCGTCGGGCAGGTGGTTCTGCACCTCGCGGCCGCGGCTCATCAGCTGCACCTGCGAGGCCCGGGGCCGGCGGATCTCCTCGTAGCGGACCAGCGCCTGCGCCACCGTCTCGCGGGTGGCGGCGCGCAGGCAGCTCGCGAGGACCACCGCGTCCTCGACCGCCTGGGCGGCTCCCTGGCCGAAGAAGGGCAGCATCGAGTGGGCGGCGTCCCCCAGCAGGGCCACCCGCCCGGACGTCCAGCGCTCCAGGGGACTGCGGTCGTACAGGGCCCAGCGCCTGGTCTCGGTGGCCGAGGCGACCAGCTGCCTCAGCCGCGGGTCCCAGGTCTCGAACTCGCGTGCCAGGTCCTCGATCCGTCCCTCGGCGGTCCACGACTCGACACGCCACTCACCGGCGGGCACGATCGCGACGATGTTGATCAGCTTTCTGTCCCTGATGGGGTAGTGGACGAAGTGACGGCCCGGGCCCAGCCAGAGCGTCTGCACCCGGCGTAGCGCCAGCTCCGGCGCGTGCTCGGCCTCGACCAGGCACCGGTAGGCGCACAGCCCGGAGAAACGCGGCGGCTCCTCCTCGACGACCGCGGGCCGCACCACCGAGTGGATGCCGTCTGCGCCGATCACCCCGTCGGCGGTCACCGTCGTCTTCTCGCCCCGGCTGTCGGTGAGGACCAGCTCGACCTCGGGGCCGTCCTGGCGCAGGGTCTCCAGCCTCCGATCGGCCCTGACCGCGTCCGAGGGCAGTGCCTCCAGCAGCATCTGGAGCAGGTCGGCCCGGTGCGCGACATAGCAGTCGGCGCCGTACAGCCGGCGGCACTCCTCGCCCATCGGCTGGGAGAACAGTACCCGGCCGTCCTGCCAGCGCCGGAACTCCCAGGCGGCCTCCAGCGGCACGGCGAAGGACGCCAGCCGCTCGCCGAGCCCGGCCCGCGCCAGGGGACGGACCATGTTGGGGCCCACCACGATCCCGGCGCCGACCTCACGCAGCTCGGCGGTCTGCTCGTACACGACCGCCTCGACACCCGCCTGCCGCAGCAGCAGGGCGGCGGCCAGCCCGCCGAGGCCTCCGCCGATGATGGCGATTCTCACTCAGGGGTTCCTCTCCTCGAACGGCGTCTCGTTCCGGCGCACCGCGATCTGGAAGCGCACCGGCCGACACGCCCGCGACGTCGTTTCAGCTCTCCGGCCAGGCCACGATCGGGTTGCGCACCGAGCCCAGCCGGTCGATCTCCACCTCGACCACGTCACCGGGTCGCAGGAACCACGCCGGGGTGCGTGCGTGTCCCACTCCCGAGGGGGTGCCGGTCGCCACCAGGTCCCCGGGCAGCAGCGTCATCGTCCGGCTCAGGTGCGCCAGCACCTGCCCGACCGGGAAGATCATGTCCTTTGTGTTGCCGTCCTGGACGACCTCGCCGTTGACCCGGGTCACCAGCCGGAGGCCGCCGGCCGGGTCGCCCACCTCGTCGGCGGTCACGACGGGCCCGATCGGCCCGCTGTGGTCGGAGTTCTTGCCGAGCGTCCACTGCGCGGTCAGCCGCTGTGCCCGCCGGGCGCTCAGGTCGTTGAAGACCGCGTAGCCGAACACCCCGGCGAGCGCGGTCTCCGCGTCCACGCACCGCATGGCCGTACCGACCACCGCGACCAGTTCGACCTCCCAGTCCAGGCCCGCCTCGTCCGGCGGCACCGGCACGGGTGTCCCGTCGACCGCGAGCGACGTCGTCCACCGTCCGAAGATCGTCGGTGTCTCCGGGGTGGAGAAACCGCCTTCCGCGGCGTGTTCGCGGTAGTTCAACCCGACGCACAGCACCCGTGCGGAACCGGTCACCGCCGGAGCCAGGCTCAGTTCGCCCAACGCGAGCTCACCCGCGGGCTCGCCGGTGGTGAGCTCGCGCGCCCTGGCGGTCCAGCCGGGCAGGTCCTCGTAGAACTCGCTCACCTCGGCCAGCGGCGCCACCCGGTCGGTGCCGGTCAGCACTCCCACCCGGACCTGACGACCATCCCGGAACCCGACAAATCTCATCGTTCACTCCCGACGTTCCCGGCGAGGGGAACCATCGCATCCTCGAACACCGCCACGGCGCCATCGGCTCGCCACGGAGATCTTCGTACATTCCACCTCAATACGGTAATGGGACAGAGGACACAGATGATCACGGTGGTGTGGAGATCTCGGCTCCGGCCCGGTGCGGGGGCGCTCGTGCCCGGCACACGGGGCGAACACGTCCGCCAGGTCGAGATTGGAACGCCTCCATGGAGGAACTGTCGATGTATGGACGCACTCGCGCACGTCGACGCCTACTGGCGCGCGGCCAACTACCTGTCGGTCGGTCAGATCTACCTGCTGGCCAACCCGCTGCTGACCGAGCCGTTGCGACCCGAGCACATCAAGCCCAGGCTGCTGGGGCACTGGGGGACCACGCCGGGGCTGAACTTCTGCTTCGCCCACCTCAACCGGATCATCACCGAACGCGACCAGGACATGATCTACGTCGCCGGTCCCGGTCACGGCGGTCCCGCGGCGGTGGCGCATGCCTGGCTGGAAGGCTCTTATACCGAGAAATATCCGGACGTGGGGCAGGATGCTCGGGGGATGCAGCGGCTGTTCCGGCAGTTCTCCTTTCCCGGCGGCATACCCAGCCACGTCGCGCCCGAGACACCGGGGTCGATCCACGAGGGCGGTGAGCTGGGCTATGCCCTGGCCCATGCCTACGGAGCCGCGTTCGACAACCCGGACCTGGTGGTGGCCTGCGTCATCGGCGACGGCGAGGCCGAGACCGGGCCGCTGGCGGGTAGTTGGCACTCCAACAAGTTCCTCGACCCCGCCTGCGACGGGGCGGTGCTGCCGATCCTGCATCTGAACGGTTACAAGATCGCTAACCCGACCGTGCTGGCCCGGATCCCCGAGGAGGAACTGGTCAAGCTGATGGAGGGGTACGGCTACCGTCCGCACTTCGTCTCCGGCGAGGACCCCGAGGTCATGCACGCGCTGATGGCCGAGACCCTGGATCGGGTGTTCGACCAGATCGCCGACTACCGGCAGGGACGGGCCGACCGCCTGCCGATGATCGTCCTGCGGACGCCGAAGGGGTGGACGGGGCCGCGTGAGGTCGACGGCCTGCCGGTGGAGGGGACCTGGCGGGCGCATCAGGTGCCGTTGACCAGAGTGCGCGACAGTCCCGAGCACCTGGCGATGCTGGAGGAGTGGATGCGCTCCTACCGGCCGGAGGAGTTGTTCGACGGCAGGGGCCACCCGGTGGCGGAGGTCCTGGAGACGGTCCCCGAGGGGCCGCTGCGGATGAGCGCCAACCCGCACGCCAACGGCGGTGAGCTACTGCGGCCGCTGGTGCTGCCCGACTTCCGCGACTACGCGGTCGAGGTGAAGGCTCCCGCCCGGGTGTCGACGGAGCCCACCCGGGTGCTGGGAATGTTCCTGCGTGACGTGATCGCCGTCAACCCCGACAACTTCCGGTTGATGGGCCCCGACGAGACGGCGTCCAACCGGCTGTCGGCGGTCTTCGAGGTCACCGACCGGGCCTGGGACGCCGAGACCCTGCCCACCGACGAGAACCTCGCCAGGGGTGGGCGGGTGATGGAGGTGCTCAGCGAGCACCTGTGCCAGGGGTGGCTGGAGGGGTACCTGCTGACCGGCCGTCATGGGCTTTTCAACTGCTACGAGGCGTTCATCCATATCGTCGATGCGATGTTCAACCAGCACGCCAAATGGCTGGAGGCCTGCCGGAAGATCCACTGGCGGCGGCCGATCGCGTCGTTGAACTACCTGCTGTCGTCGCACGTGTGGCGTCAGGACCACAATGGTTTCAGCCATCAGGATCCGGGTTTCCTGGATGTGGTGGTGAACAAGAAGGCCGAGGTGGTGCGGGTCTACCTGCCGCCGGACGCCAACACGCTGCTGTCGACGGCGGATCACTGCCTGCGCTCGCGTGACTACGTCAACGTGATCGTGGCGGGTAAGCAGCCGGTGCTGGACCTGCTGCCGATGGACGAGGCGATCGCGCACTGCACCCGGGGCCTGGGCATCCTGGAGTGGGCCAGCAGCGATGCCGGCACCGAGCCGGACGTGGTGCTGGCGTGCGCGGGGGACGTGCCCACGCTGGAGACGCTGGCGGCGGCGGCCCTGCTGCGCGAGTGCCTGCCCGAGCTGAGGGTGCGGGTGGTCAACGTGGTGGACCTGATGCGGTTGCAGCCGCCGAGTGAGCATCCGCACGGTATGTCGGACGCGGAGTTCGACACGCTCTTCACCGCCGACAAGCCGATCATCTTCAACTTCCACGGCTATCCGTGGCTGATCCACCGGCTGACCTACCGGCGCCACGGCCATGACAACCTCCATGTGCGCGGCTACAAGGAGGAGGGGACCACCACCACCCCGTTCGACATGGCCATGCTCAACGACATCGACCGTTTCCACCTGGTCATGGATGTCATCGACCGGGTTCCCGGACTGGCGGAGCGGTCGGCGCATCTGCGTCAGCACATGATGGACCGCCGGCTGAGGGCTCGCGCCCACACCCGCGAGTACGGAGAGGATCCCGCCGAGATCCGGGACTGGACCTGGCCGTACTGACCCCGGCCCCGCCCGCGCCGGGAACACGGACGTGCCCCGGTCCCCCTGGGGGCCGGGGCACGCGTGCCGGATCTACGGTGGATGGTCAGTGAGGCTGTTCGGTGACGAGAAACGCGACGCCGCCGCCCTCGTCGACGTCGGCGTCCAGGGACTTGTCGTCCAGCATGTCCACGACCTGCGGGTCGAGGAAGATCCGTGCCCCCGCCGACTCCACCACCCTGTCGGCGGACTCGGGGTGTTCGGCGATCGAGAGCATGAGCGATCCGGTGCCGTCGCTCTGGGACGAGATGCGGACCCCGGTCTCGGGGGAGTCCGTCACCTGCGAGCTGAGATCCCGGATTACCTGGGCTGCGGTGTCCGTCAATGTGAGCATTGCTACTCCTTGTCGGTATCGGGACTTGGATTCCTCGCCCTTGCCCGCTCTCATCCGGCCCAACCATCCACCTGGTTTTTCTTGTGGCCGCGCTGTCCGGGCCGTCCCGGCGGATCAGCCCCTCCGGCCGAGCCGCTCGAGGTGTTCGGCCGCCTTGCGCGCGGCGATCAGGACGGGGTCCCACACGGGGGCGAACGGGGGAGCGTACGACAGGTCGAGGCCGGTGATCTCCTCCACGGTCATCTCGTGCCAGACGGCGATGGCCAGGGCGTCGATGCGCTTGGCCGCGCCCTCCTGGCCGACGATCTGGGCACCCAGCAGCCGGCCCGTCCCCCGGTCGGCGATCATTTTGATCTTCATCCGGCGGGCGCCGGGATAGTAGCCGGCGCGCGTGGTGGACTCCATGATCTCACCGACCGGCTCGAACCCGGCCCGTGCCGCCTCCGCGGTCGTCAGGCCGGTCCGCGCCACCTCGTACTCGCAGATCTTGGACACCGCGGTGCCGACGACCCCCGGGAAGGAGGCGTGGCCGCCGCCGATGTTGATGCCCGCGACACGTCCCTGCTTGTTGGCGTGGGTGCCGAGCGCGATCGCGACGGGCTGCCGGGAGACCAGGTGGAAGGTCTCGACGCAGTCGCCGGCGGCCCAGACGCCCTCCGTCGGGGTCCGCATCCGCCGGTCGGTCCTGATTCCCGAGGTCTCGCCGACCTCGATGCCGGCCGCCTCGGCCAGCGCGCTGTTGGGCCGGGTGCCGAGTCCCAGGACGACCAGGTCCGCCGGCAGGGTCAGGTTCTCGGTGCGGACCGCGGTGACGTGCCCGCCTGACTCCTCGAATCCCTCGACGCGCTCGCCGAGGTGCACCCGTATGCCCAGGTCGCGCAGTGCGTCGGCGATCAGGGCGCCCATGTCCGGGTCGAGCGTGCTCATCGGCTGGCCGGCGGCGTCGACCAGCGAGACCTTCAGGCCGCGCCGCACCAGCGCCTCGGCCATCTCCAGGCCGATGTAGCCGCCGCCGACCACCACCGCCTCGCGCGGCCCCCTCTCCAGGGCCCGCAGCAGCGCGATGCCGTCGTCCAGGGTCTGCACGCCGTGGATGCCCCCGGCGCCGGCCCCGGGCAGGTCGGGGCGGCCGGGCACGGCGCCGGTGGCGATGACGAGCTGGTCGAACGGCTCCCAGCCGAGGTCGCCCTCCTCGTCGCGTACGGCCACCGCGCGCCGGTCGAGGTCGATCTCGACGGCCTCGGTGCGCAGCCGCAGATCTATGTCCAGCGTGTCGCGGAACACCTCCGGGCGCCGGCTGACCAGGGACTCGACGTCGGTGACCTCACCGCCCACCAGGTAGGGGATCCCGCAGGCCGAGTAGGAGGCGTGCGCGCCCTTCTCGAGGGCGACGATCCGCAGGTCATCGGGCCCGCGCCGGTCCCTGGCCTGGGAGGCGGCACTCATTCCCGCGGCGTCGCCGCCGATCACCACCAGTCGCTCCGTCATCGTCTCCCCCTCGTGGACCGTCGATGCTACGGCTTCCACTGTGTGATGTGCTCAAACGGCCATCTCGCCACGTCGTGCCCGCGCGCTTCTTCGAGTGTCCACGCGTGTCCCCGCGGGGAGCGGGCACCGCTCCCCGCGGCCTGGGCTCTTCCCCCGAACTCCCCGTGCGGTGCGGCTTCAGGCAACCGCTTTCTGAAAGTTCTGACAAGAAAACGACGTCATCAAGCATCTTCTTGCAGCTGGATGACGTCATTCTGTGCCGTCTCGACATATCCGCAGGTCAGGTTGGGTTTTGGTTCGCGGCGAGGTGTTACGGCAAGATGGCTGACCAATCACTGTCACTTTTTTGCATCTGAACTGACGGAGTCTTGCTACTTCCTGCACGTATCTATATGTTTCTCGCAACCGACCCGCCAAGGAGTGCCTCGGATGAAATCCCCCAAGCTCTCGATGCTGCTCGCCGCAGCCATCGCGCTCACCGCCACCGGTTGTGGCAGCGACGACAGCGGATCCAAGGCCGCCGAAACCAGTCCGAGCGCCGCTGGGGCCGATGCTCCGGTCACGATCTCCGTCGGCTGCCAGCCGCCGAAGAGCAACCCGCTGGAGCGAACCGCCTGGGACGAGGACGTCGCCGCGTTCCAGAAACTGCATCCGAACATCACGATCGACAGCAAGGACGCCTTCCCCTGCATCAACCCGGACACCTTCCAGGCGAAGCTGGCCGGCGGCACGATGGAGGACGTCTTCTACGTTTACTACACCGATGTCAAGAAGATCATCGCCGCGGGCCAGGCGGCCGACATCAGCCCGTACGTCGGCGGCGTCACCAGGCTGGGCGACCTGCGGCCCGACGTCATGAGCATCTTCAAGGAAGGCGACAAGATCTACGGCCTTCCCAGGAACAACTACTCCATGGGCCTGGTCTACAACCGCAAGCTGTTCACCCAGGCGGGTCTCGACCCCGCCGCACCGCCCAGGACCTGGGCCGAGGTGCGAGAGGCCGCGAAGAAGATCTCCGGACTTGGTGCCGGATATGTCGGATTCGGTGAGTACAGCGCCGGCAACACCGGCGGCTGGCACTTCGCCGCCTCCCTCTACGGGCGGGGCGGCGAGATGGTCACCCCCGACGGCAAGACCGCGGCGTTCAACAGCCCGGAGGGCAAGGCCGTCCTGGAGAACCTCAAGACCATGCGCTGGACCGACGACAGCATGGGCGCCAAGCAGCTCCTCCAGTGGGAGGACCTGATGCGGATGATGGGCGGCGGCAAACTCGGCATGATGATCGGCGCCCCGGATGTCGTCCAGACGGTCAACAACGACTTCAAGGGCAAGTTCGAGGACTACGGGGTCACCGCCCTGCCCGAGGCCAGGGCCTCGCTCAACGGCGGCGACGGCTACATGATCAACCCCAAGGCCACGCCCGAGAAGATCAAGGCCGCCATGCTGTGGCTGGAGTTCCATGAGCTGACCCCGGGCCAGGGCCAGTTCAACTACGCGCGCAGCAAGCAGCAGGGCCGCCCGGTCGGCCTGCCGATCCCCGACCTGTACGGCGACGCCGCGCCGGGCAAGGAGATCACCGAGCTGCGCAAGGCGAACGCCACGGTGCCGGTGGAGAACTTCACCCCCTTCGTGGAGGGGTCGGCGACCATCCAGAACAAGCTGGAGCCGCCGAAGTCCCAGGAGCTCTACGCGATCCTCGATGTCCCCATGTCGGCGGTGCTGACCAGGCAGGACGCCGACATCGACAAGCTCCTGGCCGACGCCGAGGCCAAGGCCAACAAGGTGCTGGCGAAGTCGAGCTGATCTTCTGCCCTCCCGGGGTGCCGGTCCGTCGGCCGGCACCCCGGCATTCATGTCGAAATCGGGAGTCGACCGATGACCACAATGACCGTGAAAGGTGCACGGCGGCGGGGACCGGGGGCGTTCCGGCGTGGGCTGCAACGCAACCTGACCGCCTACGGGTTCCTCTGCGCGGCGCTGATCTGCTTCGCCTTCTTCTCCTGGTACCCCATGGTGCGGGAGGTTCTGCTCAGCTTCCAGCAGACGAACTTCGTCGACGAGCCCACCTGGGTCGGCCTGGAGAACTTCCGCACCGTGACGGAGGACTCGGCGTTCGCCGACGCGTGGCTCAACACCCTCGCCTTCACCGGCCTGGCACTCGTGTTCGGCTACGTCATCCCCTTCGTGGCGGCGATCGTCCTCAACGAGCTGCGACACGCACGGGCCTACCTGAGGTTCATCGTCTACCTTCCGGTGATGCTGCCGCCGGCCGTCGGGGTGCTGCTGTTCAAGTGGTTCTACGACCCGGGCGCCGGACTGTTCAACCAGATCCTGGAGCTGGCGCGCCTGCCGGCCCTGAGCTGGCTGGACTCCACGGACACCGCGCTGATCTCCCTCGTGATCGTCTCCACCTGGATGAACCTGGGAACCGGCACGCTGATCTACCTCGCCGCGCTGCAGAGCATCCCGAGTGAGCTGTACGAGGCCGCCGAACTGGACGGTGCCGGGCTCTTCAAGAGGGTCTGGCACGTCACGATCCCGCAGACCAGGCTGATCCTGCTGGTGATGCTGCTGCTGCAGATCGTGGCGACCATGCAGGTCTTCATCGAGCCGTACCTGCTCACCGGCGGCGGCCCGGAGAACGCGACGCTCACCGTCGCCTACCTCATGTACCAGTACGCCTTCAACTTCGGCGACTTCGGCGCCGGAGGCGCGCTCGGGCTGATGCTCATGGTCGTGCTGATGGTGTTCTCCGCCTTCTACCTGCGCCTGTCGCGGGACAACCAGAGCTAGGGAGGAGCCGAGCCGATGTCGAACCTCACAGTCCACCCACCTCGCCCCGCCCCCGCCCGGCCGCCGGAGCGGGGCTCGGGGAAGAAGGCCGGGCGGACGCGTGCGGCCAGGGAGGCGCCCAGGGAGTTTCGCAGCCTGGTCTCCCCGCACACGCTCAACACCCCGCGCGGGCGGCTGGTCTACCGGATCACGCTGACCCTGGTGGTGGCAATCTTCACCGCCGTGTTCGTGTTCCCGCTCTACTGGATGGTCACCGGCGCGCTGAAGACCCCCGAGGAACTGGCACAGATCCCGCCGAGTTTCTTTCCCGGCTCCTTCGACTTCGGGGTGTACGCCGAGGCGTGGGACCAGCTCGACCTGGGACTCTTCCTCACCAACACCGTCGTCTACGCCGGCGGCGCCTGGCTGTTCACGCTGGCCATCGACGTCTCGGCCGCCTACGCGCTGTCCAAGCTGCGGCCGGTGCTGGGCAACGTGGTCCTGGCGCTGATGCTGGCCACGCTCATGATCCCGCCGATGGTCATCCTGCTGCCCGCCTACCTGACGGTCAAGGACATGCCGATCTTCGGCTGGGACCTGCTGAACACCCCGTGGGTGATCTGGTTGCCCGCGGCGGCCAACGGGTTCTTCATCTTCCTGCTCAAGCGGTTCTTCGACTCGATACCCCGGGAGTTGCTGGAGGCCGCCCAGATCGACGGCGCCTCTCCGGCCCGCATCCTGTGGTCGATCGTGCTGCCCGTCTCCCGGCCGATCCTCGGAGTGGTGTCCATTCTCTCGGTGGTCAACGTCTGGAAGGATTTCGTCTGGCCGCTGCTCGTGCTGCCGGACGGGGACAAGATGACGATCAGTGTGGGCATCGCCTCGCTCTCGGCGCAGATGCCGCAGAACGTGCTGATCGCCTCATTGGTGATCGCGAGTATCCCGACCATGGTGGTCTTCTTCATCTTCCAACGCAGCATCATGGCCGGCCTCACGGCCGGCAGTCTCAAGGGCTGACCTCGTTACCCACTTTCAACCGCAAGGAGTTGTTCCAGCATGTCCGGCAGCACCTTCCCGGGAGCGACCCCGGACCCCGAAGCATGGTGGCGGGGAGCCGCGATCTACCAGGTCTACCTCCGGAGCTTCGCCGACGGCAACGGCGACGGGGTCGGCGACCTCGCGGGGCTTCGCACCCGCCTGCCATACCTCTCCGACCTGGGCATCGGTGCGATCTGGCTCAATCCCTGGTACCCCTCGCCGATGGCCGACGGCGGGTACGACGTGGCCGACTACCGGGACATCGAGCCATCGTTCGGCACGCTCGCCGAGGCGGAGGAGTTCATCGCCGAGGCGCACGCCCTGGGTATCAAAACGATCACCGACATCGTCCCCAACCACGGCTCCGACCAGCAGAAGTGGTTCGTGCGGGCACTGGAGGCCGGGCCCGGGTCGCCCGAGCGCGAACGCTTCCTGTTTCGCGAGGGCCGGGGGGCGAGTGGTGAGCTGCCGCCCAACGACTGGCAGTCGATCTTCGGCGGTCCCGCGTGGACCCGGGTCGCCGACGGTCAGTGGTACCTGCACCTGTTCGCCCCCGAGCAGCCCGACTTCAACTGGGCCAACCCCGAGGTCGTCGAGGAGTTCCACGACGTGCTGCGCTTCTGGTTCGACCGGGGGGTGGACGGCATCCGGATCGACTCGGCCGCCCTGCTGGTCAAGGAGATGGACAGCGAGGGAGGGGAGGAGGCGTACACCGACCTCGACGGCGTGCACGACATCTACCGGGGCTGGCGCCGGGTGGCCGAGGAGTACGACGATCGGATCCTGATCGGCGAGGTGTGGCTGCCCGACCAGGAGCGCTTCGCGCTCTACCTGCGCCCCGACGAGATGCACACCGCGTTCAACTTCGACTTCCTGGCGTGCGCCTGGGACGCCGCCGCGCTGCGCCGGTCGATCGAGGAGACCCTGGCCACGCACATCCCGCTGGGCGCGCCCCCCACCTGGGTGTTGTCCAACCACGACGTGACCCGCCCGGTGACCAAGTACGGCAGGGCCGACACCTCCTTCGACCACGCCGACCGCAAGCACGGCATGCCGTCGGATCCGGTGCTGGGCGAGCGACGGGCCCGCGCGGCCGCGCTGCTGGCGATGGCGCTTCCCGGCGGGCTCTACGTCTACCAGGGTGAGGAACTGGGGCTGCCGGAGGTGGAGGACCTGCCGGATGAGCGGCGCCAGGACCCGATCTGGGCCCGTTCCGGCCACACCGATCCCGGCCGTGACGGCTGCCGGGTGCCGCTGCCCTGGTCGGGTGACGAACCGCCGTTCGGGTTCGGTGCGGGGCAGCCGTGGCTGCCGCAGCCGCCGGAGTGGAAGGCGCTGACGGCCGAGGTGCAGGCCGCCGACCCGGCGTCCATGTTCACCCTCTACCGCACCGGGCTGCGTCTCCGTCGTGAGCTGCTCGGTGACGGCACGCTGGCCTGGCTGGAGGCGGGGGAGGGGGTGTTGGCCTTCCGCCGGGAGTCGGGCCTGATCTGCGTGGTCAACCTCGGCGCGGAGTCGGTCTCCCTGCCGGAGCACGAGTCGGTCCTGCTGGCCAGCGGCCCGCTGGAGGGGGACAGGCTCCCCTCCGACACCGCCGTCTGGCTCCGCCAGGCCTGATCCCCTTCGAAGGCCCGGGACACGGCGTCGCCGACCGGCCGTATCTCGCTCGGCCGGTCGGCGACGCCGTGTCCCGGTGGCCTGGCGCGGGACCCGCCCGCTATTTTGATCTACTTTGTAAAGGGCGTGGCTCTGAGCGCTCCCGCGGCCAAAGCGACAAGAAAGGCCAGCAGGGCGGGGATCGCCAACGCAAGAGGCAGGCCCATCAGCTCGGCGGCACCCCCAATCAGCACGGGTCCGGTGAGGAATCCCGCGTAGCCCAGGCTCGACACCCGGGCCAGCGCCTGTCCGGCGCGAGCCGGGTCGCGCCGGCCGGCCGCGGAGAAGACCTGGGGAACGATGCAGGACAGGCCCGCCCCGAAGCAGCCGAAACCGATCACCGCGGCGACCTGATGGTCGGCCAGCAGAGCCAGGCCGAGTCCGGAGGCGGCCAGCGCACCGCATGCGCGTACCAGGTTCACCGGTCCCAGCCAGGCGGCCAGCCTGTCGCCGGCGAACCGGCCGGCGGTCATCATGACCGAGAAGGCGGCGTAGGCGGCCGCGGCGAACCCGTCGGAGCTGCCGAGGCTCTCGTTCAGGTAGACGGAACTCCAGTCGGCCGCGGCGCCTTCTCCGATCATGCAGCAGAAGGCCAGGACACCCAGCAGCATCACCCCTTCACCTCTGCCGGACGCCGGCTCCGTTCCCGAGGGGACGGCCTGTGCGGTCAGGGGGAGCGCCCAGCGGGCCGCCCAGAGCGCGAGCGCGGCGATCACCGCGGCGACCGCGGCGAACGTGGCTCCCGGGCTGAACGAAGCCTGGGCGAGCAGTCCTCCGGTGGTGGCGCCGAGAAACCCGCCGATGCTGAACACCGCGTGGAAGGACGACATGATCGGCCGGCCCGTGGCCTGCTCGACCTCGACGGCGTTCGCGTTCATCGCGACGTCCAGGGTGCCGTGCGCCGCGCCGAAGACGAACAGCGCGATGGCGAGGCCGGCCAGGTTCGGCATATGGGCGGGCAGGACCAGCACCACGCTCTGGGCGAAGGCCATCGGCAGCATCACCTTGACGCTGCCGTAGCGGTCGACCAGGTGGCCGACCACCTGCATGCCGGCGATCGCCCCGGCGGCGATGCCGAGCAGCGCGACGCTGAGTTCGCCCTCGCTCAGTCCCAGTCCCTGCTTGATCGATGGGATGCGTGCCGTCCAGGTGCCGATGGCCATGCCTGAGAGCAGGAAGAGCAGGTAGACGGCCACCCGGCCGCGCAGCAGCGCGGTCCGGTCGAGGGGGGTGACGCGCATGGGGGAGGGCTCCAGTCAAGTGGTGCGGATCAGGTCGGGCGGTTCGGGCCGTGCGGCAGGGGCTCCGGCCGGGCGGGTCAGACGGCGCGGACGGCGACGCCTGCCGCGATCATGGCGTCGTGCTCGGCGGGGGGGAGCGCGGTGTCGGTGACGACCATGTCGAGACGGTCCAGCGGGCAGACCGCGCCGAACGCGGTGCGGGTGAACTTGCCGGAGTCGGTGGCCGCGACCACGCGCCGGGCGGAGGCGATCGCGGCCTGCTTGACGGCGACGTCGGACAGGTCGTGGGCGGTGAGGCCGTGTTCGGCGGACAGGCCGCAGCAACCGATGACCGCGGTGTCGAAGCGCAGGGAGCGGATGGCGTTCTCGGTCAGCGGGCCGGTGAGGCTCAGCTCACCGGGGCGGACCTCCCCGCCGGGCAGCACCAGGCGGATCCGGGGGGCGGTGCTGAGCTCGGCGGTCACCTGCAGGCAGAGCGGCAGGACCGTCAGGCGGCGGTCACGGATGGCGCGGGCGATCTCCAGGGAAGTGGTGCCGCTGTCGAGCAGCACGGCCTCGCCGTCGGCGAGCAGGGCCGCGACCTCGCTCGCGATCCGCCGCTTGGCCTCCACCGCCTCGCGTTCGCGGACCACGAAGGGCGGTTCCTCCCCGCGTAGCAGCAGACTCACCGCGCCGCCGCGGACCCGCCTGACCACGCCCTGCTGGGCGAGCTCGTCGAGGTCGCGGCGGATGGTCATCTCCGAGACGGCGTGTTCGACCGCTAGCTCCGCGACGGAGACGGCGTCGCTGGCGCGTAGCGCCGACATGATCGCGCGAATGCGATTGTTACCTTCCACGTGTTCATTTGAACATGGTGTGTGTGAGATTGGCAAATGTGCGGAACAATGGCCGCCATGCGCGCGAGTCGTCTGCTCTCCCTCCTGCTGCTCCTGCAGACGCGGGGGCAGTTGACGGCCACCGAGCTGGCCAGGGAGCTGGAGGTCTCCGTCCGCACGGTCTACCGCGATGTCGAGGCGCTGTCGTCGGCAGGGGTGCCGGTCTACGCCGACCGCGGGCCCGCCGGTGGATACCGCCTGCTGGACGGCTACCGCACCCGCCTCAACGGCCTGACCGCCGAGGAGGCCTCCTCACTGTTCCTGGCGGCGCTGCCCGGCCCCGCCGCCGAACTGGGACTGGCCGAGGTGGCGGCGAACGCCGAGCTGAAGATGCTCGCCGCGCTGCCCCCCGAGCCGCGCTTCCATGCCGCCAGGATGCGCGAGCGCTTCCACCTGGACGTGCCCGGCTGGTATCGCGACGCCGACGCGACCCCTTTCCTGGGGGAGGTCGCCGAGGCGGTGTGGGAGCAGCGCCCGCTGCGCATGACCTATCGCCGCTGGGGACCTCGCGACGTCGAGCGCCTGGCACACCCGTACGGCCTGGTCCTCAAGGGCGGGTCGTGGTACATGGTGGCCGTCGCCGGTGAGGGAGGGCCGCGTACCTACAAGGTGGCGCGGATCGTGAGCGCCGAACTCCTGGCGGGGCGTTTCGAGCGCCCCGCCGACTTCGACCTGCCCAGGTTCTGGCAGCGCTATACGGCCGACTTCCGCGAGCGGATGTACACCGGTGAGGCACTGGTGCGGATGGCGCCCGGCACCGAGAAGATGCTGCGGTACACGGTGGGCGCCGAGGTCGCCGACGCCGCGCTCGCCGCCGCGGGCCCGCCCGACGAACGCGGCTGGGTGGTGCTGCGCCTGCCGACCGAGTCTGTCAGGCACGCCCACTGGCTGCTGCTGCGCCTGGGCGCGGACATCGAGGTGCTGGAGCCGCCCGAGCTGCGCGAGCGGATGGCCGCCACCGTCGCCGACCTGGCCGTGCTGTACGGTCCGGGTCCCGGCTGACCTCGCGTCCACACCTCGGTTCCGGCCGGCGGCCGAGACCCCGGCGGCCCCGGGCGCGGTCAGGGAATGTCTCCCGGGTCGGGGGCATGGGCTGGTGATGACTCCGCGAGGGGTGAGCTCGAGCCGGCCGTCGACGACGACGCCGTCGCCGATCCTGATGCCCGCGTTGCAGGAGCCGCTACCCGGTGACCTGGGCCGCTCCCAAGACCAACGGGGGGCATGCCGGTCCGCGAGCACGCCATCCTCACCTCCCCGCACAGCCGTGTCACCTACGTGCCCGCGAACCAGACGAGCGCGGTCGTCCAGGGACTGAACGCGATCACAGATGTCGCGATGAGTCCTCCCTCGGTGGCCACCGGCCCGATCACCCTCAGCGGCTGACCGGGAAAGGGCCGCGGCCTCATGCCCGGAACGTGCGACGGTAGGTGTCCGGTGGTACGCCGATCGTGCGGTGGAAGTGGCGGCGCAGTGTCGTCGCCGTGCCCATGCCCGCGGCCGAGGCGATGGCGTCGACGCTGTCGTCCGTGCTCTCCAGCAGTTCCTGCGCGCGGCGGATCCGCTGCGTCAGCAGCCACTGCAGCGGGGTGGTACCGGTCGCCGAGCGGAAGTGGCGGGTCAGGTGGCGCGAGCTCATGTTCGCCTGGCGGGCCAGGTCCTCCACGGTGAGCGGCTGGTCCAGCCGCCGCATCACCCAGGGGAGCAGCTCGGTCAGGGGATGGCCGTCCTGGGCGGGCACCGGTGTGGTGACGAACTGGGCCTGGCCACCGGCCCGGTGAGGCGGCACGACCAGGCGGCGGGCGACCACGTTGGCGATCGCCGAGCCGTGGTCGCGGCGGACCAGATGCAGGCACAGGTCCATCGCCGCGGCCTTGCCCGCGGACGTGAGCACGCTGCCGTTGTCGACGTAGAGCACGTCCGGATCGACCTTCACCCGGGGATGGCGCGCGGCCAGTTCCTCGGTGTGGGCCCAGTGCGTGGTCGCGCGTAGCCCGTCCAGCAGGCCGGCGGCGGCGAGCACGAACACGCCCGTGCACAGGGAGACCACCCGCGCGCCCGACTCGTGGGCCGCGCGCACCGCCTCGACCAGGTCGGCCGGCGGGTCCTCGTCGACGTCCGCCAAGGCGGGGACGATCACGGTGTCGGCGTGCGCCAGCCGGTCGAGGCCGCAGTCCGGCTCCAGCAGGAACCGGCCGACCCGGACGGCGTGCGTGCCGCACACCCTGACGTCGTACCAGGGGCCTGGCAGCGTGGCCGGGGCGGAGCCGAAGACCTCGTAGGCCAGGGCCAGCTCGAAGTGCAGCATCCCGTCGCTAGCGGCGACCGCGACGGAACGCGAGAC
Source organism: Streptosporangium amethystogenes subsp. fukuiense (assembly GCF_042665875.1). NCBI lineage: Bacteria > Bacillati > Actinomycetota > Actinomycetes > Streptosporangiales > Streptosporangiaceae > Streptosporangium > Streptosporangium amethystogenes. Next base: position 1,904,714 of record NZ_JBHTEE010000001.1, read on the forward strand.
AGAACTCATGTCGGGAATTGTACGGGTCATGTCATTTCAGACACTGGCCCCGATGGGCCGACGAGGACAGGATTTCCGCAGTGGATCACTTCGAGCACGCGGGAGCAGGCATGGAATCGGATCGAAACGTGGCGGTGTTCGGCGCTTACGGGCATACCGGGCGGTTCGTGGTCGCGGAGTTGCGCGAGCGCGGATACGTTCCGCTGCTCCTCGGCCGCGACCAGGACAAGCTGCTGGCGCTGGCGCAGGCCCAACCGGGGCTCGAGGCGCGGCAGGCGTCGGTCGACGATCCGGCCTCGCTCGATCGCGCGCTGAACGGCGCGATCGCTGTGATCAACTGCGCCGGGCCCTTCGCCGCGACCGTCGCCCCGCTGGTCGAGGCGGCGCTGCGCGCCGGCATCCCGTATGTCGACGTGGCGGCCGAGATCGAGGCGAACCTTGACACGTTCGCGCACTTCGCGGAGCGCGCCCGCGCCGCGGGCACCGTGGTGGTCCCGGCGATGGCCTTCTACGGCGGCCTCGGCGACCTGTTGGTCACCACCGCGATGGGCGACTGGACGGCGGCCGACGAGGCGCACATCGCCTACGGCCTGAGCAGTTGGCATCCCACCGCCGGGACGCTCGCCTCGGGCGTGGTCTCGGGGCGGCGACGGGGTGGCCGCCGTGTCCGCTACACCGGCGGACGGCTGGAGTACCACGACGACGCTCTGCCGATCCTGGAGTGGCCCTTCCCGGCTCCGCTCGGCCCCCGGAGCGTCATCGGAGAGTTCACCATGGCCGACGTCGTCACCGTTCCCAGCCACCTGGCCGTCCCGGAGGTGCGTACCTACATGACCGCCGAGGCGGCCGCGGACCTGTCCGCTCCCGGCGCCTCGGCACCGGCCGCCGTCGACGAGCGCGGCCGCTCCGCGCAGACCTTCCTCGTCGACGTCCTGGTCCGTTCCGGCGGCACGGAACGCCGCCTGGCCGCCGCCGGTCAGGACATCTACGCCATCAGCGCGCCGCTCGCGGTGGAGGCCGTCGACCGCATCCGCACCGGCCGGACCAGGATCACCGGCGTCGCCTCCGCGGGCGCGGTCTTCGACGCCCCGGACTTCCTCCGCGCCCTGTCCTCGCACCTCTCGCTGCACGTCCCGCTCGACGCACGCGGCTGACCGGCGACCCACGCCGGGATCCGGACCGTGCTCGGTGCGGCGGAACGGCGGCTTCGGCCCGTCGTGCTCCATCGTCCCTGCACTCCTTGCCGCCGCCCGCGTCACCGCCGAAAACGATCCGCTCGCCCGTCGCCGCGCGCTGGATCACAGCAGGTCGGCACGCACCGCCCCGCTACTTCGGGCTGGGAGCCTCTGGCGCCTGGCCGGCGTTCTTGAGTTGGGATGTGCGGTCGTGCCGAGGCAGGAGGAGCGAGGTCGCCAGAAGCAGGAGACCGGCGATCGCGATCGCGGTGCGGGGGCCGGTGAGGCCGGCCAGCAGGCCCCACAGTCCGGTCATGGCCGCGATGGTGGCCTTACCGGTGATCGACCAGGCGGACAGTGTGCGGGCGATCCGGTCCGACGGAAGCTGTTCGAGCCGGTAGGTGGCGAATACCGGGTTGAACACGCCCATGCAGGTGATCAGCCCGAGTTCGACGGCGATGACGAGGAGAAGTCCGGCGGGGCCGGGGCCGATGAAGGCCAATCCGAGCGGCCAGCACGCGCGCAGCGTCCCGGCGGTGAGCATGACCTTGTGCTGCCCGAACCGCGCCAGGAGCGGGCGGGCCAGTCGCGAGCCGATGAGACCGCCGACGCAGGGTGCTCCGAAGGCGAGGCCGTACTGCCAGGGGGCGAACCCGAGGTCGCCGAGCATGAGGGCGGCGAGCAACGGTGAGACTGCCATGATCAGGCCGTTGACCAGGACGGTGTTGAAGAACAACGGGCGCAGCGCCGGGCTGGCGAGGATGTACCGCCACCCCTCCAGCAGGTCGCCGGCTCCAGGCCGGGGCGGTGCGGCGGTTCGCGCGGGACGTGGCTCCCGCCCGCCGATGGCGCGGATCCCCGCGGCCGAGAGGAGGAAGCCGACCGCGTTGGCCGCCACGCTCGTCACCGGGCCCACCAGCCCGAGCGCGGCGGTACCGAGCGGCGGCCCGAGCGCGGTGGCGGTCCAGGTCGTGGCCTCGAGCCGCCCGTTCGCGACGAGCAGGTCCTCGGACCGGACGAGCGCCTTCAGGCATGCTCCGCTCGCGGCGGTGAAGGCGATGTCGGCCGCGCCGACAACGACCGCGACGACCAGGAGCTGAGCGAGGCTCAGCCGGCCGAGCACGTAGGCGGCGGGAACGCTCGACAGCGCCGCGAACCGGATCAGGTCCATCGCGATCATCACCGGCCGCTTGCGCCGGAACTCCACCCACGGCCCGAGCGGCACCGCGACCACAGCCCCGACCGCGAGCCCCGCGGCGGCCAGTACCGACACCTCGGTGGGCCCTGCGTCCAGAGCGAGAATCGCGATCAGGGCGAACGCGTCGAAGGCGAACCTCGTGCCGAACGTGCTGACCGCATAGGCGGCCCAGAACCACCTGAACCGCCGCCCCAGCGACCTTCCCACCCCGTACCCCGCCATCTCTAGGAAACAACCACCCGTTGATTCGAGAGATCAAAACGCGCAGCCAGCAGGCGGGTCAAACAACCAGCCGACCGAAGTCACACAACCACGAGTTGTGCACTAAGGTCGGCCAGTGTGGATCTCGATGCTGTGCGCACGTTCGTCGCCGTCGTGGACACCGGCCAGTTCCAGCACGCCGCCGCAGACCTGTCGATCACCCAGCAGGCCGTCTCCAAGCGCATCGCCGGGCTGGAGAGGGACCTCGCCGTGCGGCTGTTCACTCGCGCTGCGCGCGGGGCCCGGCTCACCATCGACGGGCAGGCCTTCCTGCCCCACGCGCGCGAGCTGCTGCGCGTCGCCGAGCGGGCGGTCGCGTCCGTGCTCCCCGGCAGCCGTCCGCTGCGCGTCGACGTGATCGCCTCGCGCAGCGCGGCGTCGGGCCTGATGCGCGGCTTCCACCGCGCGCACCCCGAGATCGAGCTCGACGTGGTGATGCTGTTCGACATCGAGACGGCCGTCGCCGCCGTTCGGTCCGGTGCGATCGACGCCTCCTTCCGCGCCGTCGTCGTGCCCGGCCGGCCCCTTCCCGAGGACGTCGAGTCCGCCTGGGTGCTCGACGAGCCGCTCCAGCTCCTCATCGGCCCCGCCCACGCGCTGGCCGGCGCCCGGTCGGTGACCGTCGCCCAGCTCGCCGGGCACCGGATCTGGATGCCCGGCATCGTCCCCGGCACCGAGTGGGCCGCCTACTACGCCGATCTCGTCGCCGAGTTCGGCCTCACCATCGAGGCGACCGGCCCCAACTTCGGCTCCGACGCGCTCCTCGACACCATCGCCGACACCCCGGCCCTGGCCACCTTCATGAGCGAGCAGACCCGCCTGGTCTGGCCCGCCGACCACGGCCTGCGCCGCATCCCGGTGACCGACCCGACGCCCGTCTACCCGCACTCGCTCCTGTGGCGTCGCGACAACCTCCACCCGGCGCTGGCCACCCTGCGCGCCCACCTCGCCGCCGCGGCCGCCGGTCACGACGCCGCCGGGACCTGGGCGCCGGGCTGGGCGATTCGGCGTTGAGCGCCGCCACGTCTGCGACCGTCGTGACGTGATGTCAACGCCGAGCGTAGCGCACCCTCTCCCCAATACATAAGCAAATCGGGATATCATCGTCATATGGCGATTGATTCTGATGGTGGCCGGTGTGTCAGTGCCGACATCGCGACCGGTGTCTCCCCGGCGGCAGCGCTGTTCCACTCCCTGGCCGACGAGAGCCGGCTGCGCATCGTGCAACGGCTCGCCCGCGGTGAGGCCCGGGTGGTGGACCTCACCGCAGAGCTGGGGCTGGCCCAGTCAACGGTGTCCAAACACCTGGCCTGCCTGCGCGACTGCGACCTGGTCGACTATCGCGCCGAAGGCCGCCAGTCCTTCTACTCCCTGGCCCGGCCCGAGCTGATGGACCTGCTGGCCTCGGCCGAGCACCTGCTGGCCGTCACCGGCCACGCCGTGATGCTGTGCCCCGTCCACGGCACCCGGTCCGGCACCCGGCAGGGCCCGGCCGACGCGCACGGCGCTCTGCGGGCCGAGATCGACCACGATCTCGGACGCCTCGCCGAGCAGGCAGGCGCGATCGAAGCAGAGGGCGTGTCATGACCACGCTGAACCTGCCCGCCCCGGAGCGGCGGGTCTTACTGCAGCGCCGCATCCGGCTGCTGGTCGCCGCCACCATCACCTACAACGTGGTCGAAGCGGCCGTGGCCATCACCGCCGGCACCGCCGCCTCCTCCGCGGCGCTGATCGGGTTCGGCCTCGACTCGATCGTCGAGGTCGCCTCCGCCGCGGCGGTGGCCTGGCAGTTCTCCGCCGCCGACCACGAAGGCCGCGAGAAGACCGCGCTGCGCGTCATCGCGATCTCGTTCTTCGCCCTGGCCGCCTACGTCACCTTCGACGCCGTCCGCGCCCTGCTCGGCGCCGGCGAGGCCGAGCACTCCACCCCTGGCCTGACCTTGGCCGCCCTGAGCCTGGTCATCATGCCGTTCCTGTCGTACGCACAGCGTCGCGCGGGCCGCGAGCTGGGCTCCGCCTCGGCGGTGGCCGACTCCAAGCAGACGCTGCTGTGCACCTACCTGTCCGGCGTGCTGCTGGTGGGCCTGGCGCTCAACAGCCTGTTCGGCTGGTCCTGGGCCGACCCGATCGCCGCCCTGGTCATCGCCGCCGTCGCGGTCAAGGAAGGCCGCGAAGCCTGGCGCGGGGACGCCTGCTGCGCCCCCACCGGTGAGGCGGGCCAGAGCGCCACGGCGAGCGGGAAGGACCGCGCCGACGGCTGCTGCCAGGCCGACGCCCCCGCCACCGTCAGCATCGACACGATGGTCAGGAGGCATGATGATCGGCCGGATGCCTGAACACGTGCGCGTCGCCTACCAGGCCGAGATGCGCGCCGCCCGCGCCGCCACGCAGGCGCGGACCCGCTGGCGGCACCTGGAGCGCGCCCACATCCTTTCCCAGCCCTGGCCGTGGCCGCACACCGCCAACCACCTCGCGATGTTCGCCCTCGCCGTGGCCCAGCGCGACCGCCGCGAGGCCCTGGGCCAGGTTGTGCGCATCATCGTCGCGGCGCCCGGCTCGGCGCTGGGCCGCTACCCCGAGGGCAACACCGGCCGCGCCCGCGCCGGCCTCACCCGGCCCATGCCCATCCCCGACGACCTGGCCACCGTGCTCAAGGCCGCCTGATGGGAGCCGTCGGGTCGGCTGTTCGGGCAGACTCGAGGTCTCTGGTGGTCGCCGGTGGGCGAGCACTCCCGCCGCCCTGTCAAAGCCGCCCCGTTCGGGGCGACGGTACCGGCCGCTTCATCTGGACGCACCCTCATGGCCTGGCGGCTGTCGTGGGCTGATGGGCCCCGCGCGGTCAGGCCTTCGGCGCGTAACCACTCGGTCGGCGTGCACCCGGCGATGGCCCGCCATTCCCGGGTGAGGTGCGCCTGGTCGGCGAATCCCGACGCCGCAGCCACTGCCGCCAGGCTGACCGCCACACGCCGCGCGTGCCGCCTTCCTGCCTCAGCTCGGCTGCCTTCAGGTGAAGCCCGGCGACGACGGCCCGGAATCGTTCCCGCGAGCCGGGCCGCCCGAGCCATGCGATCTCCAATGAGTCCGCCTCCGGGATCGTGATCGACATCGTGGACGAGGGCAGCCCGCCACGAACGGCGCCAGAGCCGCGGACCTCTGATGAGAAGGCACGGTGGTCACTTCTTCACGGTACGGCGGTCCGGCGATGCGGCCGATCTCTCCGCCCCGCTACGGCCGCCCGCCCGCCTGGTGCGGCTCCCTGAGATCGATGGTCGGACATCGTCGAACAGCGCCCACCTGCGGATGTCGCCTCCTCACGTGCTGGGGGCACCGACGTCGCGGGCGTCGCCGACCCCGGCGACCGATCCCAAGGATCGGCCGATCCTCACCAACGACCATTAGAACGCGAAGTAGTGGTGGTTCACAGCCGAGATGCGATCGTTGAACCCCTTGGCTCCCAGATCGGCGATGCTCTGGAAGGGCTGCACGTGCAGCTTGGATCCAGGTGGCAAACCGTAGGTGGCGGGATAGCGGAGTGGGTGCCGGTGCCGGGGGACGCGGTCCGCACGGGCTGGGCGCGCATGTAGTCCAGCGCTTCCTGGGTTACGGAGAAGGCGCGAAGGACCTGGCGTTCGGCGGCTGCGTCGTCCCATACGTAATCCAGCGCGAGGCCGTCCAGTGCGGCCACCTCGCCGGGTGCGATCTCGTGTTTGTCGTCCAGCAGTATCGGCAGCTGGGTGGGCCGGTGCCGCGTACGCCCGGCCCGCCAAGGCAACGCGGGGGAGGCGGGCTGGGCGAGCCCGACCGGCTTGCCGCTGGCCCGGCGGTAGAGGATGTCCTCCTCAGAGGCTCACGTGCGGTCGGCCTCGGCCAGCAGTAGCCCCGCCAGGTCGTCGGGGGAGTGGACCCCTTCCCGCCGAAGCAGCTCCAGGGCCTGGAGACGGCGGTCAGCATCGTGCGATGCGCTCATGGGATCCCCTCGCGGCGGGAGCGTCTGCCGGCTTCACTGTGAGGTTGCGATAACCCAGTGTCAACTCTCTGTGTTCCTCGCCGACGTCCCGCTGGTTCGGCCGGTACTCCCGAAACTGCACCGAGCTGCGAACTTGTCGTTTGACGTGTCCGTCCCTTTTTCGGGTTACCCGCTCCGCCCGCCGATGACGTCGGCCAGGGGGGTGGCCGGATGGCCGGTCAGGCGGGGGACGGCGTCGCCGAGGCCGTCGAGTTCGCCGGCGGCGACGGCGGTGTAGGTGGAGATCCACGCGTCGAGCTGCCAGGCGGGGGCGCCGTAGGCGGCGCGGGAGCGGTATGCCTCCTCCACCGTCTCCGGCCGGTAGGTGATGGTGCGGCCAGTGGCCTGCGACAGGACGGCGGCGATCTCCTCCATGGTGAGAGCATGTGGGCCGGTCAGGTCGTAGGTGGCCCCGGTGTGCCCGGCCGGGTCGGTGAGGACGGCGACCGCGGCGTCGGCGATGTCGTCCTGGGCCACGACCGCGGTTCGGCCCAGGGCGGCGGGGCCGCGGATGACGCCGTCGTCGCCGACCAGGGCGGGCATGAAGTCGGCGTACAGGTTGTCACGCAGGAAGGTGAAGGCCAGGCCGGTGGCGCGGATGTGCTGCTCGGTGGCCCAGTGGTCGCGGGCCAGGGTGAACGTGGCCTGCGGTGCGGCGCCGTAGAAGGAGATGTACACCAGGTGGGCGACGCCGGCCTCGGCGGTGGCGTCGACGAAGGCGCGGTGCTGCTCCAGACGGTCGGGGCTTTCCGAGGCCGAGACCATCAGCACCGTCTCGACGCCGCGCAGGGCGGCCGCTGCGGCCTCGCGGTCGCTGTAGCCGGCGCGGGCGACGGCGGCGCCGGGCAGGTGCGGGGCGCGGGCGGGGTCGCGCACCAGCAGCAGCTGCGGGATGCCGGCGGCGGCCAGACGGCGGGCCACACGCCCGCCGAGACGGCCGGTGGCGCCGGTGACCGCGATCGTCGCGCCGCCGGAGCGGGTGGGCTGGTCGGTCATGGGCGGGTCTTTCCCTCCTGGTGCGGATGACGCCGGGGGTGTTGTCCGATGTCGAGCACGAGCAGTCGCGTATCGGCTGGGGGGCGTCCAGCCAGGCCTGCGGGCAGGTAGGGGCGGGGCCTTCACGCACGTCGGGGAAGGTCCCACCGCCACAGCCGGGGCGGGATGGCCACGGGGTCGGTCTCGCGGCTTCCGGTGGAGCGCCGGCGGGCGAAGGTGTACCGGCACCGGTGGTCGTACGGACTCGGGCCTCTCTTATAAATCTACATTGTAAAGGCATCCGCTTCGTATCAAGATCATTTACAAGTGGACTAAAGACTCTCTCCAGGAGACAAGGGGCGTCCTGTTCACCGATCATGACGGTTGCGGGTGACGTAGTGCTCCGGCGGAGGCCGCCATGAACGCCGCGAGCAGGACGGGAATCCCCAGAGCGGCGGGCAGGCCGATGAGTTCGGCGGCGCCGCCGATGATGGCGGGGCCGGCGACGAGCCCGGCGTAACCGACGGTGGCCACTTGGGCGATGGCCTGCCCGGCACGGGCCGGGTCGTGGTTTCCCGCCGCGGAGAAGACCTGGGGGACGATGGTGGCCAGGCCCAGACCGAACAGGGCGAATCCCACGAAGGCGACGAGGGTCTGGCCGACGAGCAGGGCGGTGCCGAGGCCGAGGGCGGCGACGAGCCCGGAGTAGCGGACCAGGTGCACCGGGCCGAACCGTTGGGCGAGGTGGTCTCCCGCGAAGCGGCCGATGGTCATGGCGGTTGAGAAGACGGCGAATCCGGCGGCGGCGACGGCTTGGGGGGCGCCGAGGTTCTGGAAGAGGTAGACGGCGGTCCAGTCGTTGGCGGCGCCCTCTCCGACGAGTCCGGCGAAGGCCACGATTCCCATGAGGATGATCCAGTTGGTCCATGGGGCGCGGCGTGGGGTGGTGGTGTGGGTGGCCGGGGGTGGGGTGGTGGGGAGGAGGTGGCGCCGGGCGTACAGGGAGGCGAGGGCGAGGGGGATGCCGACGGCGGTGAGGGTGGCGGCGGCGCTGAGGTCGAGCCAGGCGAAGAGTCCGCCGATGCCTGCGCCGATGAGTCCGCCGATGCTGAACATGCCGTGGAAGGAGGACATGATGGGGCGGCCGTAGGCGCGTTCGACTTCGACGCCGTGGGCGTTCATGGAGACGTCGAGGGAGGCGTTGACGAGGCCGAAGAGGAAGAGGGTGGCGATGAGGGCGGGGAGGGTGGTGGCGTAGCCGGGGGGGATGACGGTCAGTGAGGTGGCGATGGCGGCGGGGGTGATGAGGCGGGCGCTGCCGAGGCGGTCGGTGAGGTGTCCGGCGAAGCGCATGCCGGTGATGAGTCCGATGGCGATGGCGAGGAGTCCGTAGCTGAGCTGGCCGTCGCTGAGGTCGAGGGTGTGTTTGATGGCGGGGATGCGGGCGGCCCAGGCTCCGGAGACGGTGCCGAGGAGGATGAAGAAGTAGGAGACGGCTCGTCGGGCGTTGGTGGGGTGCCGGTGTGTGGTGGTCATGAGCGTCCCCGGGTGTGTTTGGGATCCGGGGCGTTATTCAATCATGGTGGGTGATGTGCGGGCTGATGGTGTATGTGGGTTTTGCCGGGTTGGGGTTGGGATTCTGCTCGTGGGTGTTAGTGCTAGGCCTGGGGGTGCGGGGAGGTCCGTGAGCGCCGTCCTGGTCACGGCGGGCGGTAGCACGGGCGGGGTCGTCCCGGTCGGCGACGTGGCCTGGTGTTCCATCCTCTGCTGCGGCAGGGGCGGCGCGCCGGTCTCCTCGGTGCCGGGCCGTGCGACCTCGGCCTGGGGGCGGTTTTGATGGCTTGGGGCATGGCAGGGGTCGCTATGGCGTGGCCGGTGGTGGCTCGGTGGGTGGCTCAGTGGACGGAGAAGCCGCCGTCGACGCAGATGGCCTGGCCGGTGATGTAGGCGCCGGCGTCGGAGGCGAGGAGGAGGGTGAGGCCGGCGAAGTCGGCGGGGGTGGCGTTGCGGCCGATCATGGAGCGGGCGGCGAGTGCTTCGACGCGGCCGGGGATGGCCTGGGCGGGTTCGGTGAGGGGGGTGAGGACGAAGCCGGGGATGATGGTGTTGGCGCAGACGCCGTGGGGGGACCAGGCTTCGGCCTGGGAGCGGGTGAGGCCGGTGATGGCGGCTTTGGAGATGCCGTAGGCGCCGCTGTCGCCGAAGGCTTTGTGGGATTGCTGGGAGCCGAGGTTGATGATGCGTCCCCAGCCGCGCTGGGCCATTCGTGGGCCGAAGTGCTGGCCGAGGAGGTAGGGGGCGGTGATGTTGACGGCCATGGTCTGGTGGTAGTCGTCGTCGGTGAGCTCTGCCATGGGGTGGCGGATGTTGTTGCCGGCGTTGTTGACCAGGATGTCGATGTCGCCGAAGAGGGTGGGGGCCTGGTCGCGGATGCGGGTGATGTCGGCGGGGTCGGCGAGGTCTGCGCTGATGGCGGCGGCGTTGATGGCCTGGTCGTGGAGTTCGTCGAGGGTGCGGGTGAGTTGTTCGGTGCGGCGGGCGACGATGACGACGGCCGCGCCGGCGTGGCCGAGGGTGTGGGCGATGGTGCGTCCGATGCCGGAGCTGCCGCCGGTGACGAGGGCGGTGCGGCCGGTGAGGCGGAAGAGGTCGTTGATGGGTGTGGTCACAGCAATGAAACCTATCGTCCTACCTTTTCGTGTGCGGGGTGGTCGTGCAGGGTGGAGGCGGCCTGTTGGATCTTCTCCATGACGTTGGACAGGTCGCGCAGGGTGGCGGTGTCGAGGTGATACAGGATGCGGCGGAAGTCGGCGAAGCCGGCGTCGGCGATCTGTTCGGTCAGGGCCAGGCCGGCGGGGGTGAGTCCGACGCGCCGTACCCGGCGGTCGTGGGGGTCCTCGCGGCGGTCGACGAGGCCGTGGGCGACGAGGCGGTCGACGATGCCGGTGACGGTGCCGAGGCCGACGCCGAGGTGGCCGGCGAGGTCCTGGCCGGAGGCGGAGTCCTGGCAGGACAGGAAGATGACGACCTTGAGCTGGCGCATGGTCAGGTTGGAGTCGAAGAGGGGCGAGGAGGGGCGGTGCTGGGCGAACAGTCGTCCCAGGTCGCGCTGGATGGCACCGATCTGGTCGATCAGTCGTTCGCGGTTGTCGTTCACGCTCACCTCTCGCTTCCTGAGAAGGTTATCAGGAACGGTAAGCTTCCTTAAATATTCGCATAAGGCGAAGTGTTAGTCTGGGGCGAATCTTGTTGTGACATCCATTGAGGAGTCCCGCCCCCATGACCTCCTTGGCCAGGTTGAGCCTCGCCAACCGTAGCCTCGTCATACTGATCGCGCTGGTGCTCAGCGCGTTCGGTGTCTTCGCGATCCCGTCGTTGAAGCAACAACTGCTGCCCTCGCTCTCCTTCCCGGGGGCGTTCGTGGTGGCCCCCTACCTGGGCGCCTCTCCCGAGATCGTCGAGGAGCAGGTCACCGAGCCGATCGAGAACAGTTTCCAGGGGCTGGAGGGCGTCACGGAGGTGACCTCGACGTCTCGGGAGGGGATGGCGCAGATCCAGGTGGCGTTCGAGTACGGCACCGACATCGACGCCGCGGTCTCGAAGATGCAGCAGGCGCTGTCGCGGATCAAAACGCAGCTGCCGGCGGAGGTCGACCCGCAGGTGCTGACGGGCGGGACCGACGACATTCCGGTGGTGCAGCTGGCGGTGGGCGACGGCGGCGACCAGCGGGTCATGGCCGAGCGGCTGCAGCGGCTGGTGGTGCCGGAGCTGCAGGGCATCGAGGGAGTGCGCGAGGCGGCGGTGACGGGCACCCGCGACGAGGTGGTGACGATCACTCCGGACCTTGGGAAGCTGGCGCTGCTGGGTCTGGCGCCCACGGCGGTGGCCGACCTGCTGCGCGCCAACGGGCAGCCGATTCCCGCGGGCAGCCTGACCGAGGACAAGGCGTCGCTGACGGTGCAGGTCGGCGCGCGGGTCTCGACTCTGCAGGAGCTGAAGGACCTCTACCTGACCCCCGCGGTGCCGGCGCAGGTTCCCGCGCAGGCACCGGCGCAGGCGCGGCCGGGAGGTGCCCAGCAGGGCACGCAGGGCCGGCAGGCTCAGGCCCAGCGTCCGGCGCCGGCCCCCCAGCCGGTGCGGCTGGGCGAGGTGGCCACGGTGGAGCGGTCGCTGGCCGAGGGCACCTCGCTGACGCGCACCAACGGGCAGCCGAGCCTGGGCGTGGTGGTGACGATGAAGCCGGACGGCAACGCGGTGGCGATCTCGCACGCGGTGCGCGAGAAGATCCCGGGCTTCGTGCGGGCGATCGGTGACTCCTCGCAGGTGACGGTGGTCTTCGACCAGGCGCCTTACGTGGAGCGGTCGATCCACGACCTGACGACCGAGGGGTTGCTGGGGCTGGCGTTCGCGGTGCTGGTCATCTTGGTCTTTTTGCTGTCGGTGCGCTCGACACTGGTGACGGCGGCCTCCATCCCGCTGTCGGTGATCATCGCGCTGATCGCACTGTGGGTGGGTGACTACTCGCTGAACATGCTGACGCTGGGCGCGCTGACGATCGCGGTGGGCCGGGTGGTCGACGACTCGATCGTGGTGCTTGAGAACATCAAGCGTCATCTCGGCTACGGCGAGGCCAAGCGCAAGGCGGTGCTGGAGGGGGTACGTGAGGTCAGCGGCGCGGTGACGGCCTCGACTTTGACGACCGTCGCGGTGTTCGTGCCGATCGCGGTGGTGGGCGGCATGGTGGGGCAGCTGTTCGCACCGTTCGCGATCACGGTGAGCGTGGCGCTGCTGGCGTCGCTGCTGGTGTCGCTGACCGTGGTGCCGGTGCTGGCCTACTGGTTCCTGAAGACGCCGGTGCTCTCGCCCGAGCAGGCGCGGGCGGTGCGCGAGGAGGCCGAGGCCAAGGAGCTGCGCAGCCCGTTGCAGCGGGCCTACCTGCCGGTGCTGCGTTTCGCCACCCGGCGGCGGCTGGTGACGCTGCTGGTGGGGGTGGTGGTGTTCGCCGCGACGATGGGGCTGGCCGGCCGGCTGGAGACCAACTTCATCGACTCCTCGGGGCAGGACACGGTCTCGATCAGCCAGCGGATGCCCGCGGGTACGGATCTGGCGACGACGGACGCCGCGGCCAAGAAGGTCGAGGAGGTTCTGAGGTCGCTGAAGGCGGTGGACGGCTATCAGGTGAACGTGGGTGCCGGCGGTGGGCTCCAGGGGCTGACCGGCGGTGGCGGCGGCGACCGGGCCTCCTACTCGCTGACGATCGAGGAGGGTGCCGACGCCGAGGCGTTGCAGGACACGCTGCGTGAGCGGCTGAAGGGGCTCTCCGACGTCGGGGAGATCACCGTGGGCGGCGCTCAGGGTGCCCCCGGCGGCGGTTCGACCGATCAGTTGCAGGTGATCGTGCAGGCGCCGGATGTGACGACGCTGCGCACCGCGACCGAGACGGTGCGTGCGGCGATGGCGGACCTGGGCGAGCTGCGGGACGTGAGCTCGAACCTGGAGGCCGGTGCGCAGCGCATCGAGGTGCGGGTCGACCGCCAGAAGGCCGCGGCCAGGGGACTGACCGAGACGCAGATCGGGCAGTTGGTCGCGCAGCGGTTCCGCGGGATGTCGCTGGGCGAGCTGACGCTGGACGGGCGTGCCGGTGCGGTGGTGCTGCGGGCCGGTGAGGTTCCCGAGGACCTCAAGGCGGTGCGCGCGCTGACGCTGCCGACGGCGGCGGGCATGGTCAGGCTGTCGCAGGTGGCCGAGGTCTCCAAGGTCGACGGTCCCACGCAGGTGACCCGGATCGACGGTGCGCGCAGCGCGACGGTGTCGGGCACGGCTGTTGGCAGTGACCTGGGCGCGGTGAGCACCGAGCTGACCGCGAGGCTGGACAAGCTGGCGATGCCCGCGGGGGCGAGCTTCACCGTGGGCGGGGTCAGCGCCGACCAGGCCGAGGCGTTCGGGCAGCTGGGGCTGGCGATGCTCGCGGCGATCGCGATCGTTTTCATGATCATGGTGGCGACGTTCCGGAGTTTCGTGCAGCCGTTGATCCTGCTGGTGTCGGTGCCGTTCGCGGCGACCGGTGCGATCGGGCTGCTGCTGGCCACGGGCACGCCGCTGGGCGTGCCGGCCCTGATCGGCATGCTGATGCTGATCGGTATCGTGGTGACCAACGCCATCGTGCTGATCGACCTGATCAACCAGTACCGCGAGCAGGGCATGGGCATCGTGGAGGCGGTGGTCGAGGGGGGTCGGCGGCGGCTGCGGCCGATCCTGATGACCGCGGTGGCGACGATCTTCGCGTTGATTCCGATGGCATTGGGGCTGACCGGTTCGGGTGGGTTCATCTCCCAGCCGCTGGCGATCGTGGTGATCGGCGGGCTGCTGTCGTCGACGCTGCTGACGCTGGTGCTGGTGCCGACCCTGTATGTGATGGTGGAGCGGCTCAAGGAGCGGCTGCGGCGTACCCCCAGGGAAGGGAACTCGCGGCCGGAGCTGAAGGTCTACGACAAGGACGAGCTGGCGCCGAGCAGGCAGTGAACCCTGGAGCAGGTCCTGGGGAGTAGGTTCCGGGCAAACCCTGTGAGCCGGTCGTCGCGCGGTGCGCACCGCGCGACGACCGGCTTTTTCGCGTTCCCGGCCCGTCCGGCTGCGAACCCCTGGGCGGGGTGGGCGGGGCGGGCGGAATATACTGACGCAACGTGACTGCCAAGCCGCGTATCCCCAATGTCCTTGCCACCCGCTACGCCTCACCGCAACTGGCCCGCCTGTGGTCTGCCGAGTACAAGGTGGTGGCCGAGCGGCGCCTGTGGCTGGCCGTGCTGGCCGCGCAGGCCCGGCTGGGGGTGGATGTCCCGCCCGAGGCGGTGGCCGACTACGAGAAGGTCGTCGAGCACGTCGACCTGGAGTCGATCGCCGCCCGCGAGCGCGTCACCCGCCATGACGTCAAGGCCCGCATCGAGGAGTTCAACGCGCTGGCCGGGCACGAGCAGGTGCACAAGGGCATGACGTCGCGGGATTTGACCGAGAACGTCGAGCAGTTGCAGATCCGCGACAGCCTGGTGCTGGTGCGGGACCGGTGCGTGGCGCTGCTGGCGGGGCTGGCGGGGCTGGCGGCCGAGCACTCACAGCTGGTGATGACCGGGCGCTCGCACAACGTGGCCGCGCAGTCCACGACGCTGGGCAAGCGTTTCGCCTCGGCCGCCGACGAACTGCTGGTGGCGTTCGCCCGGCTGGAGGAGCTGATCGGCCGTTACCCGTTGCGCGGTGTCAAGGGACCGGTCGGCACCGCCCAGGACATGCTGGACCTGCTGGGCGGGGACGCGGCCAAGGCGGTCGCGCTGGAGGACGAGGTGGCCGCGCACCTGGGGTTCGCCCACCGGCTGACCAGTGTGGGGCAGGTGTATCCGCGCTCGCTGGACTACGAGGTGCTCACCGCGCTGGTGCAGCTGGCCGCGGCGCCCTCCTCGCTGGCCAAGACGATCCGGCTGATGGCCGGGCACGAGCTGGTCACCGAGGGGTTCGCCCAGGGGCAGGTCGGTTCCTCGGCGATGCCGCACAAGATGAACACCCGCTCGTGTGAGCGGGTCAACGGGCTGACGGTGATCCTGCGCGGGTATGCGTCGATGGCCGGGGAACTGGCGGGCGACCAGTGGAACGAGGGTGATGTGTCGTGTTCGGTGGTGCGTCGGGTGGCGCTGCCGGACGCGTTCTTCGCGTTCGACGGGCTGGTGGAGACCATGTTGACGGTGTTGGGGGAGTTCGGCGCCTTCCCCGCGGTGATCGCCGCCGAGCTGGAGCGTTACCTGCCGTTCCTGTCCACCACGAAGATGTTGATGGCCGCGGTGCGGGCGGGGCTGGGCCGTGAGAGCGCCCATGAGCTGATCAAGGAGCACGCGGTGGCCTCGGCGCTGGCCATGCGCGAGGGCGCCGGCGGCAACGAGCTGCTCGCCCGCCTGGCGGCCGACGAGCGTTTCCCACTGGATGGGGCGGCGCTGGAGGGCCTGCTGGGCGAGCCGATCTCCTTCACCGGTGCGGCCACCTCCCAGGTGGCGGCGGTCGTGGCCCGGGTGCAGGAGGTCGTGGCCCGCTATCCGCAGGCGGCCGCCTACCGGCCTGGGGCGATCCTCTGAGCAGCGCGCCGGGGGTGCCGAGGGTACTGCGCGAGGTGGCCGAGGTGGCCGAGGCCTGCGCCGGTGACCCGCTCGTGCTGTGGGGTGCCCAGGGGATGGTGCGGGGCGTGCGGGCCTGGGCGCTGGGGGAGGCGGTCGCGGTGGCCTGTCCCGATCTCAACCGCCGCGACCGCCTGACGGTGTGCGGCGAGCCTGAGCAGGTGGCCGCGCTGGCGCAGTGGGCGCTGGGGCGCCTTGGCCCCTCCTACCGGGTGGTGGGCAGCCGGGCACTGGTGGAGCAGGTGGTCGCCCGCTCACCGGGGCTGCGTCTGCTGGGCACCTTCGAGTGGATGGACACCCGCCGGCTCAGCCCCGTCCTCAACGCGGGGCCGGGGCGGGCGCGGTGGCTGGGCCCGGAGGAGGAGGGGGAGGTGAGCGCCCTGCTCGCGGCCGCGGCGCCCTCCTCGTGGGCGGCGCCCGGGGTGGCCGGCGTACGCCGCTGGGCGGGTGTGCGCGACCAGGACGGTGTCCTGGTCGCGGTGGCCGCCGACGCCTGGTCCTGCCCGCAGGTGGGTTTCGTCGCCGGGGTCGCCACCGCCGCGTGCCGCCGCGGCGCGGGGTACGGCGAGGCGGTGTGCCGCTTGGCGCTGGGTGACCTGCTTACCTCGCGCGGCCGTGCCGCGCTGATGGTCGACACCGCCAACCACACCGCTCTCGCCCTGTACGGGCGGCTGGGCCTGCGCCTTCGCCCGCTGGCCGCCGCGGCTTTGGGCGGTGCCTGAGCCCGGCCCTCGGGCGGGGGCCGGAAAACCTGGTGCGGGGCGAGGTCGTGGCAGGCAGAGTGGACGAAATGATGTCTGGTTTCATACCTGGTCTGGAGCTTTCTCGTACTTTCTACACCCAGGTCGTGCGGCCGATCGTGGCCGAGGTGCCGCACAGTGCCGCGCTGGTCGGCGCCGGTTCTGAGGTGCTGGCGTTCGACACCGAACGCTCCACCGACCATGACTGGGGTCCTCGGGTGGTCCTCTTCGTCGAGGAGCACCGGATCGAGCAGGTCCGGCGCGCCGTCGACGGCGGCCTGCCGGAGGTTTTTCGCGGCTACCCCACCGCCGTGACCGGTGCCGGTGGGCCCGGTGGGCACGGTGTGCACGTCGGTGACGCGGCGTCCTGGTTCACCGGGCGGCTCGGTTTCGACCCGCTGCGGGGGGTGAGCATGCTGGACTGGCTGTCGACCCCCTGGCAGAGGCTGGCGGAGGTCACCTGCGGGGAGGTCTTCCACGACGGCCTGGATGTCCTGGAACGCGCCCGTGCCGTGCTGCGCTGGTACCCGCCGGATCTGGAACGCTACGTGCTGGCCGGGCAGTGGCGGCGCCTGGCTCAGCAGGAGGCCTTCCCCGGGCGGTGCGGGGAGGTCGGCGACGATCTGGGCTCGGCGCTGGTCACCGCCGGCCTGGCCCGCGATCTGATGCGCCTGGTGCTGCTGCTGCGCCGCCGCTACCCGCCGTACGCCAAATGGCTGGGCAGTGCCTTTGCGCGCCTGTCGGGTACGGCCGAGCTCGCGGAGGCGCTGTCGGCGGCGGTGGCGGCCGGCGGGTGGCGGGAGCGCGAGGAGCACCTGGGGATGGTCTACCGGCGGGTGGCGGCTCTGTACAACCGGATGGGGGTGGGTCCGGCGCTGGAGGGGAGCCTGCGGTCCTACCATCGGCGGCCCTTCCAGGTCATCGACGCCGGCCGGTTCGCCGACGCCCTCGGCGGCGCCATCACCGACGCCCGGGTGCGGGCGCTGCCTCCGGTGGGGTCGGTCGACCAGTTCGGCGACTGCGCCGACCTGCTGGCCGATCCGCGGCGCTGCCGGGCGGCCACCCGCGCCATCTTGGACCTGTAGGCCAGGCAGCGCAGATCAGGCAGCGCAGATCAGGCAGCGCAGATCAGACGGTGGCCGGTTCGCGGCGGGAGAACATCCGCCGCTCGAACCACAGCGTGGCCAGCGGCGGCACCGCGCACACCAGGCCGGTGACGAGTGTGCCCAGGCTCCAGCGGGCCTGGCGGGCGGCGAGCAGCAGCGCGACCAGGTAGAGCGCGAACAGGGCGCCGTGCACCGGCCCGAAGATCTTCACCCCGAGGTCGCCGGTGGCGGCCACGTGCTTGAAGTACATGCCGATGAGCAGTCCCGTCCACGAACACGCCTCGGCGAAGGCCACGTAACGGAACAGACGCAGGGTGAGCGGCAGAGTCGGCACGACGAAGTACACCTCTCCCAAGAGGGGAATCAAAACTGGGATATCCGTGCGGATCGGACAATGCTCTTCAGCCTAGGGGGGTGCAGGGCCGGTCGGCGCGCCGGGGGAGCGCCGGGGAAGCACAGGGGCGCCGAAAGAGCCCGGAAGACAACGCCTCTTGACCTCAACTTAAGTTCAGCTTTTAGGGTCGTGCCGTGACCGCGCCGCTGTTCTCACCCCAAGAGCGCGGGAGACCAGGAACCCGGAAAGCACGGTGATGTGTGATGAGCATGGAAATGGCCGCCTGGCATTCGCTGTACGGCGCGATGAACGCCCAGCGCGACCGGCGGCCGTTCTCGGCCGCCACGCTGCGGCGCATCGCCGCCTTCGCCCGCCCGCACCGCACCCTGCTGGCCTGGTTCCTGCCGCTGAGCGTCGTCTCGGCGGTGCTGACGGTGGCCACCCCGGTGCTGGCCGGGCAGGTGATCGACGCGATCGTCAGCGGCGCCGCGACGGGCGCCGTGGCAGGGCTCGCCGGGCTGATCGCGGTGATCGCGCTGGCCGAGGCGGCGCTGGGCCTGGTGACCAGATGGATGTCGGCGAACATCGGCGAGGGACTGATCCTGCGGCTACGCGGCGCCGTCTTCGACCACGTCCAGCGCATGCCGGTCGCCTTCTTCACCCGCACCCGCACCGGCGCACTGGTCAGCCGGCTCAACAGCGACGTCATCGGCGCCCAGCGCGCCTTCAGTGACACCCTGTCGGGGGTCGTGGGCAACCTGGTCACCCTCACCCTGACCCTGGCGGTGATGATCGGCATCTCCTGGCGGCTGACCGCGCTGGCACTGGTGCTGCTGCCGGTGTTCGTGCTGCCGGCCCGGCGCGTCGGCGCCCGGCTGGCCCAGCTGGAACGCGAGGCCGCCGACCACAACGCGGCGATGAGCACGCAGATGACCGAGCGCTTCTCCGCGCCCGGCGCCACCTTGGTCAAACTGTTCGGCCGCCCCGACAGGGAGTCGGCCGAGTTCCTGGCACGGGCACGACGGGTACGCGACATCGGGGTACGCACCGCGATGGTGCGCTCGGTGTTCGTCACCGCCCTCACCCTGGTCTCGGCGCTGGCATTGGCCCTGGTGTACGGCCTGGGTGGCTTCTACGCGCTGAACCGGCAACTGGAGCCGGGCGCGGTGGTGGCGCTGGCACTGCTGCTGACCCGCCTGTACGCGCCGCTGACGGCACTGGCCGGCGCCCGGGTGGAGGTGATGAGCGCCCTGGTCAGCTTCGAGCGGGTCTTTGAGATCCTCGACCTGCGCCCCCTCATCACCGACAGGCCGAACGCCAAGGCGGTGCCCGACGGACCGGTGAGCGTGGAGTTCGACCAGGTCACCTTCGCCTACCCCTCGGCCGAGAAGGTGTCGCTGGCCTCCCTGGAGGAGGTCGCCGCCCTGGACGCGCGCGGCGGCGAGGAGGTGCTGCACGCGGTGTCCTTCCGCGCCGAGGCCGGGCAGCTGGTCGCGCTGGTGGGCTCCTCCGGAGCCGGCAAGTCGACGATCGCGCAGCTGCTGGCCCGCCTGTACGACGTCGACAGCGGCGCGGTACGGCTGTCGGGAGTGGACGTACGCGAGCTGTCGGCGGCCTCGATCCGCCGGACACTGGGCATGGTGACCCAGGACGGGCACCTGTTTCACGACTCGATCCGGGCCAACCTGCTGCTGGCCCGGCCGGACGCCGAGCCCGGGGAACTGTGGGAGGTACTGCGGCGCGCCCGGCTGGCCGAACTGGTCGCGGCGCTGCCCGAGGGCCTGGACACCGTGGTCGGCGAACGCGGCTACCGCCTGTCCGGCGGGGAGCGCCAGCGGCTGACCATCGCCAGGCTGCTGCTGGCCCGGCCGCAGCTGGTGGTGCTGGACGAGGCCACCGCGCACCTGGACTCCACCTCCGAGGTCGCGGTGCAAGAAGCCCTGGCCGAGGCACTGGCCGGACGGACCGCGCTGGTCATCGCCCACCGGCTGTCGACGGTCCGCGCCGCGGACCTGATCCTGGTCATCGAGGACGGGCGCGTCGCCGAGCGCGGCACGCACACCGAGCTGCTGGCCGCCGGCGGCCGCTACGCGCAGCTGTATCGCACCCAGTTCGACCAGCGCGAAGACCTGGAAGACGGCCTCGGGGAGTTCTCCGCCGTACCCGCCCGCTAGCGTCGCCCGCACCGCACCGCACCGCACCGCACCGGGCAGGGCAGGGCAGGGCAGGGGCAAACCGACATCGATCAGACAGCGACGCCGTACGCCCGCGCCCTCAGGGCAGGGTCAGCACGCGCGGCCCGTCGGTGGTGACGGCCACCGTGTGCTCCACGTGCGCGGCCCGGCTGCCGTCGACGCTGGACAGCGCCCAGCCGTCGGGGGCGGTCAGGTAGCCGTCGCCGCCCCCGGCGACGAACATCGGCTCGATCGCGAGCACCAGGCCGGGCCGCAGCACCAGGCCCCGTCCGGCACGTCCCCGGTTGGGCACGTGCGGGTCCTCGTGCATGGCCCGGCCGATGCCGTGACCGCCGAAGTCCTCGGGGATGCCGTACCCGGCCGCCCGCCCCGCCGCGTGCACCGCGTGGCCGATGTCCCCCAGGCGCCCGCCCGGCACGCACGCGGCGATCGCGGCCCCCAACGCGGCACCGGTCACCGCGATCAACTCCAGGTCACCGGGACGGGGCGGACCGACGGTGAAGCTGATCGCCGCATCCCCGGCCCACCCGTCCAGATAGACGCCGCAGTCGACGCTCAGCAGGTCACCGGGGCGCAGCCGATAGCCGTCGGGGATGCCGTGCACGATCACGTTGTTGACCGAGGCGCAGATCACCGCGGGAAACGGAGTCGGCGCGAAACCGGGCTTGTAGCCCAGGAACGCCGACTTGGCGCCCGCACCGGAGATGACGGCCGCGGCCACCTCGTCCAGCTCCAGCAGGCCGACACCCACCCGCGCGTGCTCGCGCACCGCCTCCAGCGCCAGCGCCACCACCCGGCCGGCCTCGCGCATCGCGTCCAGCTCGGCCACGGTCTTGATCTCCACCATGCGTCACATCCCTGATCGCCCCAACACTTGTAGCGGTATTATTATCACGCTTGCTAGGATCATGCGCATGGTGCGATCCCCGCTGACCGAACTTGACCGCGAACGAGGCCACCGCCTGGGCACGCTCCTGCGCCAGGCACGCGGCACCCGCAGCATGACCGAAGTCGCCGCCGCCGCGGGCCTGTCCGCCGAAACCCTCCGCAAGATCGAGACAGGCCGCATCCCCACCCCGGCCTTCTTCACCATCGCCGCACTCGCCGCCGTCCTCAATGTCTCCCTGGACGTCCTGGCCGAGATGTGCGCCGGCGAACGCGCCGCCTGACCCCGCCCGACCGGCTACGCCGGCGCCGCGGGCCCGGACCTCCCCACCCCCTCGGCGGAGACCGATCCCGACGCACTCGCGCCGCGGCCGGCCGGGCCGCGCAGCAACGGATGCGAACGCATCGCCACCTCCAGCTCCCCGGGCAGCTCATCGCGGTAACGCCCCAGCGTCGCCAGATCACTGTGTCCCAGAACCCGCCGCACCGCGTCCATGTCCACCGCGTCGGCCAGCAGATGAGTGGCCGTGGTGTGCCGTAACCCGTGCGGCGTCACCGAACGACGCCGATCGGGATCCACCCCCCGCTGCACCCGGTCGATCACCGCCTGCACGTCCCCGCGCGCCAGACGCCGGCCCCGCCACGACAGCAGCAACGCCTTGTCGGGGGAGGCGATCCGCCCCCGTGCCAGATAGGCCTCCAGCGCCAGCGCCACATCACCGGGCAGCGGCACGTCCCGCGTCCGGCCGCCCTTACCGAAGATCCGCCAGTAACGCACCCCGTCGTTGGTGTAGAAGTCCTCCACATTGGCCCGCACCAGCTCCGACACCCGCGGCCCCATCGTCGACAGCATCAGCACGATCAGCCCGTCGCGCAGCTCGGTGTTCTGGTCACGACGACGCCTGCGCCCCGAGCCGGCCGTCTCCTTCGCCGCCACACCCTGCGGCCCGCCGCCCAGGTCACGCGCCGCACCGATGAGCCCCTGCGCCTGCTCACGGGTCAGCGCCCGCCGCTCCGGCCGCAGCCCCCCGCGCTCCCTGGCCGTGACCGTCGCCGTCGCCATCGGATTGACCTGCACCCACCCGACCAGCACCGCGTGCTTGAACAGCGCCGACACCGACCGCCGAAACCGCGCCTGCGAGGAGGCCGACTGCAACGCCCCCGAGGCCGCCTCCGGCTGCGAGCGCCGCCGCCCGTCCGGCTTGCGCGCGAAGGCCAGCAGAACGGCGTCCACCTCCTCACCCGTCAGATCATCCAAAACCACCTCCTCGCCAACCAACTGCACAAAAGTGGTCACATCACGCGCGTACACCTCCGCCGTCGACATCGACAACGCACCGGTCAGAGTCCTGGCCCGCACCAGCTCCACATAACGGTCGGCGCACTCACCCACACTGAGACGGTTCAGATCAGCCGGCCGCATGACCCCGACAACACCCCTTTCGCGCCCAGGCCGCCCTGAAACGGCCACTCGCCTCGCACCGGCACCGGTAAGGACGAGGCCACGAAACGGCGACGCGGAAGAACACCGCCGCGCCCGCCCTGCCCGCCAGATCACCGATCATGTCCATCCCCACGGTAAACGAACGCCCGCACCCGGGCCGCCCCTCACAGAAGACCGAGCAGGGCAGCGCCCACGCGGCCTTTCGCCGAGAGCCCGGAGCGGAGATCGGGGGAGCGGAGCCTCTCACCGCCTTCCCACGCCCGCTACGGCCAGCTGACCGGGATGCGCGGGCACAACCGCCGATAGGGCTCCGCGTCACGGGCGATGATGCGCCAGTCGGTGACATTGCCGATCTCGGCGACCCGCGTGGAGGCCGAGTGGGCGGTGTGGGCGGCGGCAAGGGAGACGACCTCGCGCTCGGCCGCCAGGCCGCCGATGATGAGGGCACCGTCGGCGTCGAGCCCGTCGACATGCTGGGCGATCAAGTAGAGAAGGCCGTGCAGACGCTCGCGAGCTGGAACGGTGAGCGCCTGACGGGAGGCCTCGGCGGCCGCTACGGCGGACACGACGATCGGGTACCCGCGACGGATGGCCTCGCCGATGATCACTTCGATCTCGATGTCCTTGCTCAGCCAGTCGTTGAGGGCCGAGTGGTCCAGAACGAGACCGGTGTCGAAGAACCTCACGGACGGTGGCTCTCCTCGATCCGGTCGAACATGGCGCGGACACGGGCGAGGACGTCGCCGGGGGAGTCGTCGAGGTCGTGGCCGACGAGTTGCCGCCAGGCGGCCATGCGGCGGTCACGCTGGAGTTTCTCGGTGACGGCTTCGCCGATATAGGCCGATACGGTGACGCCGTACTCGTCGGCGGCCTCCTTGAGCTGGGCCGCCTGCTCCTTGGTGTGAGAGAAGCTGGTCCGCTTATCCTTAATATGCATACGTTCACTCTATAGAGTGCATACCTTTGGTGTCAGGTGCGAACCGCCATCTCCTCCAGGCAAAAAAAGGGGGAAAAACCGTACAAGCCAGCAGGATGGTGACACCGCGCGCCGGAAGCGAAACCCAGGCACGACCACGCGAGCCTCTGATCGAGGTCCGTCACGGGCGTCCGCCTTCAGGGACTCCGGAAACCCGCACCAGCCGAAGACCGCCATCCACGCAAACGCTTGCGCCCGCCGGGGAGTACACCGGCACCTGATGAAGGTCACCCATCCGCGCCCGCCTCGGCCAAGGCCGCACGAAGACGTTCGGCGAGATCAAAGGCCTGCTGCGCGGACCAGGGAATCACACCGTTCTCGGTCATCAGGGCATGATGCTGCTGCTTCGCATAAGGAGTTCCGGGCGGCAGCGGGGCGATGTGCCAGTGAAGATGGATGTTGCCCTGCTGACTGCCCAGCGAAAGCAGATAGGTCCGCTCGGAGGGAACAACCGCCTCGACGACCAGAGCGACCCGGCGAACCGTCCGCATCAACTGGAGATACGCCTCCTCCTTGAGGTCACGGACCACATGCTCGACATGGGCTTTGGGAGCCACCAGGACCTTGCCGGGCATCGTGGGGTAGCGGTCCAGGAAGGCGACGTGCTGCTCGTCCTCGAAGATGATCTGTTCGAAGTCATAACCGGGGGCGCCCGCCACAATGGCGCAGACGAAGCAAGGGCCGCCCTTGACCCGCTGAACATAACCGGCGAGATCGAACGTCTCCTTCCGCTCGACTTCTGGAGTCGGGACGGGCAAGCCCTCACCAGAGGAACGCAGACTCATGATCGCCACCGTAGGCCAGGACAGGCGATCTGCGCAGCACCGAAGAGCACGCCATGGCTCTCGGGCCGGTGATCGCCCCACCCCCGCAGGACATGATCACGGCGAAGGGCGAAAGACCCTGTCCTCCCGCGGCGGGATCAGGACCTGTGGCCCTGGGGCCCGGCCTTCCGGCGAGGTCTGATGGGAAAGGAAGGGAGAACAATCATGTCTGCTCTGATCATCGCCGGAACCGACGGCTCCACCGGCGCGACCGCCGCCGTCGAATGGGCCGCCGACGACGCCGCTCGTACGGGCCTGCCGCTGCGCATCGTCACCGCCGTGCACCGCTGGCCGAACGACCTCTCCAGGTTCGTCGCCCCCAACGGAGAGGACCTGATGACCAGGGACGCCCGCAAGATACTGGACGAGGCCGAGGCGACGGCGCGCACCCGGCAACCCGCCATCGAGGTGAGCACCGCTCCGGTCGAGGGCCTGCCCCCAGTGGTCCTGCGTGACCAGGGACAGCAGGCTACGGAGATCGTCATCGGCCACCGAGGCCTCGGTGGCTTCGCCGGAGCCGTCATCGGTTCCGTCAGCATGCACGTCGCCGGGCACACGCACTGCCCGGTCGTCGTGGTCCGCCCCGCTCAGGCACCGGCACATGGCGAGATCACGGTCGGCGTCGACGGCTCCGACGCCTGCGACCCCGCCCTCGCCTACGCCTTCGAACAGGCGAAGCTGCGCGGCTGCACACTGCGCGCGATCTACGCCTGGCAGCTGCCCGTGCACGCCTACGCCCCCGAGATCACCTACGACATGGACGAGATCCGCATCGCCCAGTACGCCGTCGTGGCCGACAGGCTCGCCACCTGGCAGCAGAAGTACCCCGAGGTGAGCCTCATCGAGGACATCCGGTGCGCGCACCCTGTCGAAGCGCTCACCAAGGCCTCCACCGGCAGCGACCTGATCGTCGTCGGCTCCCATGGTCGCGGCGCCCTCAGCTCGCTGCTGCTGGGCTCGGTCAGCCGGGGCGTCCTGCACCACGCGCACTGCGCCGTGGCGGTCGTCCGCTCATAGGAACACCCAAAGCAATCACGGGAACGGAGGAAGAAGATGCCGATCAAAGTGAGTGACGTGATGGGGCGCACCGCCATCGCCGTGCGACAGGACGCGGGCTTCGCCGACATCGTGGACGTGATGCGGCGCTACGCCGTGGGCGCGGTGACGGTCATCGACCTGGACCGCCGTCCGATCGGGGTGGTGTCCCAGGACGACCTGCTGCTCAAGGAGAGCGACACGACGCGCCACAGCACCTCGATCTTCGAGAGCGCCGCCCGCCGCCGCGAACACGAGAAGGCCGCAGCGGTCATGGCGAAGAACCTGATGACCTCACCCGCCATCACCGTCACCCCGGGCATGCCCGCCCGGGACGCGGCGCGGCTCATGCACGACAAGAAGATCGAACAACTCCCGGTGATCGACCCGGTGACCGGCCGCATCGCCGGCATCCTGCACCGGTCGGACCTGCTGCGCGTCTTCGACCGCCCCGAGGCCGAACTACGGGCCGAGGCCGAAGCCGTCGCCCGCGACCTGACCGGAACCGACGTGACGATCGGCGTCGAGAACGGCGTGGTGACACTCGAAGGCAAGGTCGAACACCGCTCACAGGCCGTCCGGCTCATCCAGGCGATCCACCGGCTCGAAGGCGTCATCGACGTCACCTCACGACTCGAGCACGGAAGCGACGACCTGCTCATCCTCCCGCCGCTGCTGTAGACCGCCGCCATGGAAGGGGACGGGGCGTGGAGGGCGGTCACCTCGCCGTCCGCAGGGCGTTCATCGAGCAACTTCACCAGCGGTTCTTGTCGCCGCAGCAGGTCGATCGACAAGGCCGATAAGGAACATTACGGACAATGTTTCTCGCCTTGAGTGTGGAGATCACTCGGCTCGAGAGCGCTCAGCGGCAGGAGGTGATCCGGACCGCGTCAGGCGCCGGAACGGCCGCAGGATCAGAACCTGATCCTGCGGCGGGAGCCGGCCGCCGCCGGTTGGGCAGACATTGAAACAGTCATGTTTTATACCATACAGAATCAAGCTTCTGTATGGTTAAAGGTATTTTGTGCTGGTAGGGCCCGTTTGGTATGTCGTGCAGGTTTGTCCGCCGGATGCTTCCCGTTACGAGAAGACGGAGAACGGTGTGATTCCTTCCGGGGGCGTCATGGCGCCCGGAGACTCCTTCTATGCATGATCGCCATGCTTGAGCGTTTCGTCGAACAAGATCCACAAGCTGTCGTATCGTCCAAAATGATCAAGAGGTAGAGAGGTCCCGCTGGTGCGTGCCACGCAGGACTGTCCTGTCACGGGCGGCCTGTTCGGTAAAAGCTGCTTCGTGGATGTGATCGGGTCACACGTCTCGGCCAACCTGCTCTGCGATCATGGTCATCTTGCATGGTCATCTTGAGCGATCTGCCCGGTCAAGCGATTTGTCTGATTTGAACTGCTCTGTCGGGTGTCTTTCGTTGGCCGTTCAATGACAGTGGCTGGCGTCCACGAAATCAGTGCCCAGGTGACCTCTCCCTTGGGCCGTCAGGGCAAAATATTCGCTTTGACGGATGAATATGGGCAGGTCAGCGCTACTGAAGATCCTCGCGACCGGCACGTCACTCTGGATCCGATGGTGGACCACTCCCCCGGTCGGTGATCTCACCAATGGGGCGCGGGCGTGATATCCAGCATCGGACGGCGGTGACTGCGGCCGGTAGGTGGCGATGAGACCCATGGCGTAATGGGAAGATTACCGACGGTGCCGATCTGATGGAACCAGCGCAGGTCTTGAGCTTTCGCGCGCTCGAGGTACAGGCGCAGCAAGTGGGCGCAGGTACGTGCGTCGCTTTCGGCGCTGTGTGCCAGGCCGGAGTCGATTCCCTCGGCAGCGGCGCAGTCGGTGAGTCGGTGGGAGGTCAGTGGAGGGCCGAAGCGGCGTGACAGGGCCAGGGTGCACAGGGACAGCAGGTCGTCAGGTGCGGCTCCGAGGCGGGCGAACTCGGCGCTGAGTACTTCGGTGTCGTGGCGGGCGTTGTGGGCGACGATCACCGCGCCGTCGAGCATGGCCGCGATGTCGCCGACGATCTCCGCGAAACGCGGGGCTCCTACCAGATCCCCGATGGTAAGACCGTGGATGTGCGTGGGACCGGGGCCCGTTCCGGAGTCCACGATCGTGGAGTAGAGGCGGTCGTCACTGCCGTCAGGGTGCAGGCGGATGATCGCGATCTCGACGATGCGGGCCTTGCGGGCGTCGGTTGAGGTGGTCTCGACGTCGACGACGGCGTAGGGAAGGGATCCCAGCCGGTACCGACGCGACGCCGCGGCTGCGACGACAGGAGGTTTGGTCTGCGCGGCCTGTACGGGAGCGGTCTGGTCGGCGAGGGTGGTGATCGCCTGTTCGGTGCCGGGGACGTCGAGTTTGCGGGCGGCATAAGAGCGGGTCAGCAGGCTCTCGCCGATGACGTCGTCGTACTTGTCGATCCTCTTGTCGGGGATCAGGCTCGCCAGGTCTGCGGCGTCGGGGAGGCCAATCGAGGTGACCCGCTCCCCCGCTCCCGGGCGCAGGAAGTCGGCGGCTTGGCTCATGTCCCCGAGGGGCGCCGACAGGCCGATGCGAGGAACGTGGCGGCGCGCGGCCAGGTCCAGTCGGTGCATGAGCGACTGCAGTTGAGCGCCGCGCTCGGTTCCGATGAAGGAGTGCAGCTCGTCGATGACGATGTAGCGCAGCGCGGCGGTGAGGTCGCCCATCTTCCAGCCGCGCAGGACGAACAGTGCCTCCAGGGATTCTGGGGTGATCAGCAGGATTCCGCGGGGTCGGTCGACCAGGCCGCCGGAGGCGAAGGTGTTCTCGGCCAGCCGTGACTGCAGGGCGGCATAGCTGTAGAGGCCGCGGCGGTTGTCGGCGAGGAATTCCGGGGTGCCACCGAAGACGAAGCCGAGGTGGGCGGCGCTGCCTTGGAGGGTGTCGTTGAGGATGCGCAGGATCTGCTCGTAGTTGGCGTTGCGTGCCTGGGTGGAGCCCAATTTGTAGAGGTTGACCATCTCGTCCAGGCAGACCAGGAGGCCGTCGTAGCCGGCCAGCCGGACGAATCGGCTCATCAGCTTCAGGTGATCATGGAAGGTGGAGTCATCGATGATGGTGCGCATCCCGAGCGCGGAGCGCGCCTCGGTCTTGCTGGATGAGCTGATCGTCGACGACGACCTTCTCGGCGCCGAAGACGCGATCGAAAACCTCTTCCAAGATCGTAAAGCTGCGGCGGAAGCCGTCCAACGGCTGGCCAAATTCGCCGGTATGGCGACCAAACTACGTACCGAAGCCCAAGCCTTGCTCCAGCAGGTCTACCCCGGCGCCCAGCTCACCGAGACCACCCGCTACACCGTGCCTGCTTCTCTGCGCAGCCGCGCCGCGGAACTCCAGGAAGAACGCACCAAGGCAGACGCCGCACTGAAACAGAGCCGCAAAGCGCTTGAGCAGCGACGCCGCGCTCTCGAAGACGCCGACAAACTGCTCAGCGAACTTCCCGTGGCCGAAGACATCGGGCCGCTTCGGGCCATCCTCGACGCCATCCCCCACGACCTGCTCGGCCAGATAGCCGGCATCGACGAAGACGCACAACGCATCCGAAGCAGCGCCGAGCACATCCTGCATGACCTGCGGCTGCAACCGCTGACCGTACAAGAGGTGACAGCCGTCACCGTACCCTCCCGCGCCCAGGTCGAGGCACACATCGCTGCCCTGAGCGACCTCAAGCATGAACGCGGCGATCTGACCAAACGCACCAAAAGCGTCACCAAGCAGCTGGCGGCCAACCGGCTGAACCTGGCGACCCTACTGAACAACGATCCACCGCCCAGCGAGGACGACCTCCTCGGTGTTCGATCCCTGCGCGACGCCCTCTGGCAGGAGATCAACGTCGGTCAATTGGACCGTTTCGCGGACTTCGAGCAGGCGATCGTGCACGCCGACCGGCTTGCCGACCAGATGCGCAAAGACGCCCACCGGATCGCCGAGCGCTACCGAATGGAACTCCAGATCGGTAGCGATGAGCGCGAGCTGAGCGAATTGGACGAAGAGCGAGCCGATCTTCAGCGGCACGCCGAGAAACTGGAAACCGAATGGATCGGCCTGTGGCAGGACTTCCCCGGTCCCCTCCCCCTGCCTGCCGCGGCCCTGATCACCCTCGACGACGTCAGAAGACTCCGAGAAGCCCTCAGCGAACTGAGCATGGTGCAAGCTAGGCTCGCCTCCTTCACTGGGCAGGCTCACCAGCACATCGAGCGGCTACGGGAAGGGCTGCGTGAACCGCACGGCTCGACCTTGCTGGGCACGCACAACGCCCTGGTCGAACTGCCCGAGCTCCGCGAGATCGCCGCAGCCCGGCTGAGCCTGCAGGAAAAGGCCGCCGGGGAGCGCAACACGATGCAGGAACGTCTGGCCTCGGCGCAGGCCGAACTCGCCGCCGTCGAGACTCAGATCGCCGAGCAGGAGCATGACCTGGCCGACTGGCAGGCCGCATGGACACCTGGCTTACCC
The DNA here is from genome assembly GCF_042665875.1 of Streptosporangium amethystogenes subsp. fukuiense. Taxonomy (NCBI): domain Bacteria; kingdom Bacillati; phylum Actinomycetota; class Actinomycetes; order Streptosporangiales; family Streptosporangiaceae; genus Streptosporangium; species Streptosporangium amethystogenes. Next base: position 1,934,504 of record NZ_JBHTEE010000001.1, read on the forward strand.
GCGTCGATCTGCCCGCCGACCACGACACCGCTGACGCACTGGCCGACCTGGAACGGCTCCACAGGGTCGCGGCCTTGATGACTGAGGCTCTCACCAGCGAACAGGAGTCGCAACATGCCACCGCTGTGATCGAGCGTTTCCACACCCTGCTGCAGACGACCGCCGCCGCGTGTGGCCGCCGCTTCCCCGACAACCCCCCCGAGCGTGATCAGCTCGTCGCCGCCCTCTACGACGAGGCCAAGGCCAACCGCTCGCGTTTCGAACAACACGCCATCCTGCGCAGCACGCACGACGAACTTCTCAGCGCTGTCGCGGGTTTCCATCAAACCAGCCAGCGACTGGCGGCCGAGCTGGCTGCCCTGGCACGAGCATCGAAGGTGGACGACCCAAGCGCCCTTGCCGAGGCCGTGCGGCGACGGCAACGCCATACCCTTCTCAGCGCCAGCCTCGAAGAGGTGATCCAGGCGATCCCCGCCAGAGGCGACAAGCTCGATGCCCTCATCAGCGAGGCCGCCAACGCCGACGGCAGCCGGCTCGAAGCCCAGCTGGCCGAACTCACCGACCGCATCACCGACCTCGACAGGCAACGAACCAACCAAGCCGAGCTCACCGGCAGCAAGAAAACCGAGCTGGCACAGCTTGACGGATCGCCCGCGGCCGCCCGGGCAGCGGCCGAAGCGGAGATCTCTGTGGCGGCCTTGATAGAGGAGAGCGAGGAATACCTGCGCCTGCAGGTCGCCCGCACCATCGTCGCGCGATGCATGGAGGACTACCTACAAGCGCAGCAGGATCCGATCCTGCTGCGGGCAAGCGACCTATTCACCCGCCTGACCTTGGGGCGGTTCTCCGGCCTGGAACTCGACCACGAACACGACGCTCCCCTGGTGCTGGCCCGCCGAGCATCAGAACTGCTGAGCGTCAACCAGCTCAGCGAAGGCACCACCGATCAGCTCTACCTCGCCCTGCGTCTGGCCTCCCTGGAGCGCTACGCCGAAGAGGACCGCACACTCCCCTTCACCGTCGACGACATCTTCATCACCTTCGACGACCACCGCACCCGCGCGGCCCTGGCGATTTTGAACGAGATGGCCGACCGCTTCCAGATGATCGTGTTCACCCATCATCCCCATCTGATCGACCTCGCCCGGCAAGAGCTTCCCGCCGGTCGGCTGCATGTCCATTCCCTGCCGGTCTTCACTCCCGGCCGCAGTGACGCCTCACCTGCCCAGGGCGCCGAACGCCTCTGCCGCGTCTGCCGACAGCCCTTGACTTATTCGGGCAGAGGCAGACCTCCGGTGGAGTGCGAGACCTGCAGCCGCGCTCGACGCTGAAGGAAGAAGCAAATCGGATCTGTTCGATACCCATCTCGCCGCGCACGTCTACCCCCGCCGATCTACTTCGTTAAGGAGTTCTCCAAGACGCCCAGCGATAAGCCCCGGCACCACCTGCTCCGTTGGCGTCACGCAGCCGAACCCTCGACCACGTGACACCGATGTCGCCGCCTTTTTTTAGAACCCAAGTTGGCAGTCGTGACCAGCTCGCGGAATTGTGCGGCAACCGGCGGTTTTGTCGCGGGGAAGCGGTGATGGGGCGATCAGTTTCACGCCATTATGGAAAGCTCGACAGTTGGCAATCCCCTGTGGTGATCTTGCGTTTTTAGGATCTTGCCAGTGCGCCGCGCGCCCTCGCCGGGGCAGGCCCCGGCCTGCCCGCGCTCCTGCCCCCCAGGGCCGCAGAGGTCTCCGGGGGCAAGGGCGGCCGAAGGCCGTCGCGCAGCGATCGCGCCGGCGACCCTTGAGGCCGGAATAGGCGGCCCCGGACGCTGCGCGACGCCCCCCAGCCAGATGCGGTGCTCGCTGGAAAGTCGTGGCGGCTCATGCCGCCTCCCTCTTGGTCCGCGTAGCGGCCCGCTGTTGCTCGTACTCCACCGGGCAGCACATCCCGTTGGCCGAGTGCAGCCGCATCGTGTTGAAGTCATCGACCCAGACCGCGACCATGCGGCGGGCCTGCTCACGAGTGTCGAACGGGCCCAGGATGCGAAACAGCTCAAATTCCAGGCTGGAAAACAGCGATTCGGCGGCGGCATTGTCCAGCGCGGAGCCGACCCGGCCCATCGACTGCACCACGCCCATCCGCTCACACGCCGCCCGGAAGTGCCCGGCGGTGTACTCACTGCCCTGATCGGAGTGCAAGACGACGCCGCCGACCACGCCACCACGGCCGGCCACGGCCATCTGCAGCGACGCGACAGCCAGCGCCGCGTCATGATGGGTGCTCATCGCATAACCCAGTATCCGGCGAGAAAACAGGTCCGAGACCGCAGCCAGATACAGCTTGCCCTCACCGGTGGGAATCTCGGTGCCGTCCGCGCACCAGTGCATGTCCGGCGCCATCGCGGTGAAGTTCCGCCCCAGCCGGTCAGGCGCGTGCCGGCGTCCCCTGCCCGGCCGGGTGGTGTTCCTACGCCTCCGCTTCGGGCGGGCCGCCAAGGCCTGCCGTCGCATCGAGGCGGCCACGGTGTTCTCACTCACCCGCCATCCGGCCTGGCGCAGCCGCACGGTGATGCGCGGGGAGCCGTCCCTGCCGTCCCTCTGGCGGAAGATCGCCGCGACCGCGGCGTCCAATCGTTGCCGGCGCCCCGCGCGCCGACAGCCCCCGCGCGCGCCACTTGTAGAACCAGGCCTGCGACACCCCCAGCGCCCGGCACGCGACCGCGTGCGAAACACCGTGCTCGGCCCTCTGAGCGGCGATGAAAGCGGCCAGGCTCACCGGCCCATCGCGTCCTTGACCCAGAGGGCCACCGAGCGTTTGAGCACATCACGCTCCATCACCAGCTCAGCGACCTCCCGGCGCAGCCGGATCAGCTCGGCACGCTCGTCCTCACCCAGGCCATCGTCACCGGCCCGGTGCCGCTGCCGGGCCATGTTCACCCAGTTGGCCAGAGTGCCCGCATTGACACCCATCTCCCGGGCCACCCGCACGATCGGCCTGCCCGTCTCCTCGACGATCCGCACCGCACCGTCCTTGAAGTCCTGATCGAACTTCCGTCGTGTCTCTGTCATCGCCGTTTCCCCCTTAAGGCGATGTCTCTACGTTACGAGGGGAAGCCCACGCTCGGCGTCCACGCCGACCGGATCTACATCGACCACGGCTTCTCCGGCACCACCCGCCGAAACCGCAACGGACTCGACCAGGCCCTCGCAGCCGTCTGGCCCGGCAGCGTGTTCACCGTCACCAAATTCGACCGGTTCGCCCGCAACGTCGAAGAAGCCTGCCAGATCCTCGGCGACCTGTCCGGCCGCGACGTCCTGTTCGGCATGGGCGCCTCCAGGCCTTCGGGGAGGATCGGTACGGAAATTAGCGGTAGAGCTCACTACCTGCGGTGCTCCGGAAACCAGACCCACCATCGATCGGATTCCGCAGGGTATGACGGGCAACACGGGATGCTCTGAGCTGCTGAAAGGCCCCTCCTCGCATCCCTACCGCCAAAATCCGCACCGATCCTCCCCGAAGGCCAGTTGGCGGCTGGGGACACGTTCGGGAGGAGGACGCCGAGCAGGATGTCGACGTTGCCGATCGCGGCAACGAGGTACTCGCGGGCCGCCCGCATCTCGGCGGTCTGCACTGACCGACACATGTCCGACGCTGGTCTTGCCCGCTTCCCATTCCTCCCGGGTATGAACACCCTCCTGTGGGGGCAGACCAAGTAAGCCGGAAAAGGGCAATAGCGGTCGGCACACAGGACAGAACATCAGCTCTGTCCGGTTCCCGAGACGGTGTCTGACCAGGTCAGCGCAGTGAAACCGCTGCGGGAACCAATCCGGCCCCACGCCGGGCACGGCTATCCACAGCCGAAATCTCGACTTCCGCCTCTACCGCCCGACCAGCCCTATTAGCCCTTTCCGGCTTACTTGGTCTGCCCCCCACTCGACACCGTCCCGGTGATCAGCGCAGAGGTTCAGCGCACGGCCACGGCCTGCGGCACGGGCGCCGACGGCTCGCCCAGCCACACCTGCTGGCGGCCGTCGGCGGTGACGGTCAGCCCGAACCCCTCGCGCCCCGGTTGTCCTTGCTCGCTCCACCACCGGTGGGCGAGTCCGGCAGCATGTCGCCGGGATGCTCAGCCTTGTATGCCTCAATGCCACGCACCGGCCGGTCATAGGCGTCGTCGTCGAGCGCTGAGGTGCCGGCGCCGTAGTAGGTAGCTGCGGCGTCAACGGCCAGTGGCTACGTCACTGGCTTCGAGAGCCAGATGTCGACGACTTCGAGGGCCACTTGGCGATCTTCCTCGCTCAGAAATGTCGGCGAGATTGGGAGCCGGCCACTACTGCCCGCCAGCGGTCGGCGGACGTGGTCGAGGCCGACGTGCTCGACGTGACCCGATGGACCATGACCGGCGAGCCGGAGACCTGCCGCTCCGCTCCGGCCGCGGCAACGAGTCAACGAGGAGAGGCGCAGGTCTGGTGCCGCCGAACACCCTCGGCGAGGTGGCTCCCAATCTCATCGACACGAGACCACGCTCCAGCCGAGATGGCTCTCCGCTCGCGAACATGTGGCTCCGGATCTCACCTACAAAGCCAGGCCAGCTGTACGGCGGCGGCGTAGACGGCCTGGTCCTCAAAGCGGTTGAAGGGGGGTGCGTCATTCATAGATTCATCATTTCGGGCAGCACCGACATTCCTCGTTCCGTGAGCGGGGACTGAGCTGGGAGGATCACCGGCTCGCGCGGCGGCGAGCCAGCTCTCGGAGCCGAGGAGAGGCTCCGCCCTGCCTCGTCATCGGCCGGCGTGGATACGGTCCTGCTCGTCCGGGGTGCCGATGAGCGAGGCGTCAGCCGGATCGAAGATCGCGCCGGTGTCGGCGAGCGAGGCGGGTCTGCCCGGTTGGCGGAAGGACACGAGGTGCTCGGTGTCCGGGCCGTCGACCTGGCAGCGATAGGCGTCCCGGCGGGCCCCGTTCACCAGCAGGCGGACCTTCAGCCGGGCCGCCGCCCGACACAGCTGTTGAAGGGCCCCGAACAAGTCGTCGCCCTGAGCGATGATCTGTGGCTGGTCGAAGTAGTCGAGGACACCGATCTCGTCAATCTGGAAGGCCAGCGTCCACGGCTTATGCCTGCGGACGGTCACCGCCGCGCGTGCGGGCTCGCCGTCGCGCAGGATGCCGATCTCCATGGGAACCCCCTGGATGATTTCCCCCCACCGCCAGCACGGCTCCGGCAGCTCGCGGTATCTGGTGCGGCACGTCAGGCACGCCCACCTTTCCGGGCGAAGAGTGCAGCCGCCGAGAACGAACAGCCCGGCCTGCAGAGCCTGTTCCAGCTCTTCGTTGAAGGTCGGGTATCCGTACATGATCGGGACCATCCTGCTCGCGTCGCACCGAGAGCACAGCGGGTGCCCGTCCTCTCCCCTGTCCTCGACATAGTTCATCTTGGCCTCCTCAGTTCACCGATCACCGGCGATGATCGTCACGGCGGTATAGACGCTGCTCTGGCTCGCTGGGTTCGCGTTGCCATACTGCGCTCGGCGATGCCGAAGGCGCCTAGAGGCTTCGGCTCATCGACCTCACCGCAACTCCCCGATGCAGGCCGCTGACCTGTACCTTCTCTCTCGTTGGCGGCTGGTGACACGTTCCTTAACGGCACCCCTACTCCGGTCAATCGGGGTCCTCCGCCCATGGGCTCCGGAAGATCGAGGAGCGGAGGAGCGCGCGCCGCGCAGCCGCATAAAATCCCGTCGTGAAGGACGTGATGCACCACTGGCTCCCTGATCGCCACCTCGGCGTCGCCGCGACGCTGTCGCACTCGGACGAGCTGATCGGGCAAGTCGCCAACCTGCTCTTCGACTACCAGACCCAGCCCGACGGTGTCTTCGGCCTGGCGGAGGTGCCAGCGGGCCCGTTCAGTCAGTCCGTCGTCGAACGCGTGGCTCCAATCCCCCGCAAGATCCCACTGCTCGTGGCCGACGCGCTGGTGGCGCTGCGGGCTGCCCTCGAGCACGCACTGTTCGCCGAGGTCGAGTTCCTGAACGGCTCACCGCTGGACGAGAAGGCGGCCAGGCTCGTCGAGATGCCCGCGTCGGACACCTACGAGAAGTTCGAGGAGTGGAAGAAGAGGCGCGCGAAGCAGGGCCCGCCGTCATTGCGGGCTGGCAGCGAGCTCGTGCGGCGGATCGACGGCCTGCAGCCCTTCCAGCGTCGGAGCGATCCTCATATGCACCCTCTGGCCCGGCTGGTCCTCCACACGAACCATGCGAAGCACAGGACGCCGGCGATCACGGCTGTCCGCATAGCCGCCATGTACCAGGAAGACCAGAGGCCTCGCTCGATCCGTGACCTCCCGCCGCGCCCCGAGGAGCCGCTGCGCGTCGGCGACGTCATCGCCCAGACCCCGATGGGCACCCAGGTCCCCACGACATTGTTCCCGACGGTCGGGATCAACCGGCCGGGCACGGATCGGTGGCCGGTGCTGATGCAGGAGCTCGACGAGATCTCCCACTGGGTCCGCACCCGGGCGGTGCCGCGCCTCGTGACGGGCAGCATGGAGCCACCCGAGCCGGCGCTCCCGACGCGCTACGAAATCGCCGTCGGGCACGAGGACGAGCGTCGGGCGATGTCGGCGGGGTCGACGACTTCGGCCGCAGAGCGCCACAAGCAACGCTTGGGCGCGGCGTCGGCCCGGGTCGATCTCGTCGACACGATCGGTCAGGTGGACGGCTCCCCGAGCGTCCGTCAGATCACGGCCTGGCTGTCCCAGCTGACAGACGGGGAGGTGCTGGATCGGATCGCCCGGCTGAAGGTGAGCCACACCTACGACCTCGACGTCATGCGGCACAACTTCGAGGTCCTGGAGGGTCTGCGCGACGAGGTTCTGGAGTTCGCTCGTGACGGCGGGTCTACACCGAGTGGCGCTGGATGAGCACGGCCACGTCGACCATCGCGATGTTCGAACACGCCGGATCCTCCTCAAGGTAGCCGTCCAGCTGAGCCTGGGGGCGTCGAGCAGCTCCTGGCCGCTCACTCCCCCGGCGGAGAAAGGTCACGCGATCGACGTCGCGGATCTCGTACAGGCGGCCGGGGACGACGTTCTCCGACCGTTAGATGAACGCCCGCACCGAACGCGGCCCTCAACCCCTACCGCCAAAACCCAGTCCGAGCCGAACGCGAGCAGCTACGCCGCCAGCTCGACGACGATGAGTTCTGACCACGACCCGCGCCCGCTGCCGGCACCGTCACAGTGCGTCGAGGCGGGCCAGTAGTGCGGCCGCGGCCGCCGCCCGGGCAGCCGCCTTACTCGCTCCGCTCCCCTGGCCACGGACCGGCGTGCCGGTGGCGAGCAGGCGAGTGGCGGCGGCCGCGGTGAAGTCCGGCGCATGCGAGGGGCCGGTCGAGTTCACCGTCCAGGTGACCGCCTCGATACGACCCCGCTGGGTCTGCTCGTTCAGCACACTCACTGGATGACGCTCGCCCGGATCCGTTCCGCTCGACGGTCCCGATGCCCCTGTCGCCGTCGTCTTCGTCTTCGCCGTCACCGGCGCGGACAGGGACGGGGCCGGGCTGATCTGGATGCCGGCTTCCTTCAGCCACGTCTTCAGGGTGAAGGTCTCCACCTTCAGGTTCTCGGCGGCCTGGCGGATCGTCAGCCCGCCTGAGAGCAACGTCTGGGCGATCTCGATGATGCGGGCGCGTTCGCGGCGCCGGTCTTCCTCGGTGGGCAGATCCATCCGGGCCGCGTGCTCGGCGGCGCCGGCCTCCAGCATCTCCCCCGCGCGTACCAGGCAGGCGACGCTGCAATACAGGCCCAGCCGGATGTGACGGCCTTTACCACCGGGCGCGCGCTCGAGTAAATACCAGCCCGCCGGCACCCACAGGCCGCGCTCGGCGCGCTGGCAGACGCGGCAGAAGAACGACCGCTCGACTTCCTGGTAGCCGGCCCAGGTGGCGGCCAGGCCGCCCCAGCGCCGTGACGCCGGAACCGGATGCTGCTCGTCGGTGCTCACGGCAGCCCAGCCTGCCAGAGCGGCCGCACGGCCGAGGGCAGGAGAGGCGACGAGCAGCACGGCCGAAGCGGCCACCCCCGACGCCCACCATGACAACAACCATGACAACAATGAATCGCCAAGATCATAAATTCATCACTAAACGATCAATCAAATGACATCACAGCAGTACAACCCATAGACACCATATGAACCATTTGTCAGACTCATCACTACAAAACAAAGATCACAGAAAAAGATCTTGGACGCAGGTATCTCCCGATACGGAGGCCTTCGGCCCGACACCCGGCGCTGAGCTTGGCGGATGTGAGGGGGTAGGCGACGGTGGCGTGGGTGACCGTGCTGGGCCCTCCATGACGCAGGTCGACTACCGCCTGCAAGAGGGCGCCGGATGCCGATCCAAGCCTCACATCGAGGCCTCCGCCGAGCCCTCCGTCGAGCACCGGGGCGACGCGCAGCTGGCCTACCGGCTGGCCGATGAGCGCGGCTTGATGTGGATCGGCGAGGGCCTGCGCGACGTCGGCATCGTCCCGGGCAGCACGCTGAGGCCCGCAGACCACGAGGCCGCACGAGCCATCATGGACGGCGTCGACCCGCGAAGCGGTGAGATCCTCGTTGCGGCGAAGAAGGCCGTCGATCCGCGCGCCATGCTCGCCGGCGTGCCATTGCTGCAGGCGTTGGAGAAGAGCGCGCACGACCACGGACTGCGCAATGTGGGGGCGTTGCTGGTCGACAACGCCAAGATGGCCAAACGCGCGGCCCGGCTGGAGCGCGGCGTGCAGCGCAAGGGCGAGGCGTATGTGCTGGCGTACGAGGACGCGCGTAAACTCGCGAAGGCGGCCGGCCTGGATCTCGCCGCCATCTAAGACGCCGAGCAGCTGGCCGAGGTGCGGCGCTGGCGCGAGGTGCGGGTGCGCGTCGGCAACCGCGGATACGACCTCACCTTGGACGTCAGCAAAAGTGTCAGCCTGCTGCACGCTCTGTCGGGCCCCGAGGTCGGTGTGGCGGTCGAGACGGTGTTCGCCGACAGTGTCGTCGAGACCATTGCCGCGGTGCAGGAGTGGGTCGCCTACGGCCAACGTGGTCACCAGGGCGATGACGAGCTCGCCGAGCGCATCGCCTCCAGCGGCCTGCTGGGCTGGGTCATGTGGCACCAAACCGCGCGCCCGGTCGACGGTCAGGCGCCGGATCCCCATCTGCACGCTCACGTGTTGATCGCCAATATGGTGCGCGGTGTGGATAGGAGGTGGTCGGCGGTGGCCGCCGGCGGCCGGGACCTGTTTCGCCACGCACACGCTGCTGATGCGTTCCTCAAAGCGCGCCTGCGACGGCGGCTGACCGAGACATTCGGGGTGCGCTGGGAGCGTGACGCGCACACCGGGGCGTGGGAAATCGTCGGCGTCGATGAGAGGCTGCGCGGCAGGTTCTCCAAGCGCGACACTCAGGTGAAGGCGTTGCTGGCCGAGCGCGGCATCGCCTATGAGGAGGCTCACCAGCACGCCCGCCGGGTGGCCAGCGCGACCAGCCGCCAGCCCAAGCACGATGCTGTCGCGGCCGGGGATCTGTCGGCGAACTGGCATGCCCAATGCGCCGCCGACGGCGTCGACGCCGCCGCGGTGATGGTGGGATGTCTGCACCCGGGCGAAGGCCTTCCCCAGCGTCCCAGCGCACAACAGATCGCCGCGTGGATCTGGCGCGCCGATGGCGGCCTGACCTCCCATACCAAGGTCGTCACCCGCGCCGATGTGTTCGCCGCGGTGGCCGATGCCTGCCCCGATGGCATCGCCGACCGCGCCGATGCCGAGGCGCTGACGGATGCGGTGCTGGCCTGCGAGCCGGCCGTGCGCCTGCCCGATGTCGGAGCGCAGCACTTGGTCAACTCCGCCCGCTACACCTCCACCGACATCCTGCGGGCCGAACGGCAGGTGCTGCGCCTCACCCGTCAGCGCTACGACGAAGGCGCCGCCGTCCTGGACACCGCGGCGGTCGCGCTGTCGCGGGAGGCCTTCGAGGTCGCCTACGACCTCACCTTCTCCACCGCCCAGCGCGCCGCCCTGCACCGCCTGCTGGCCGACGGGCACGGCGTCGAGGCGCTGATCGGGGTCCCTGGGGCGGGCAAAACCATGCTGATGGCCGCCGCCCGTGCGGGGTGGGAGAGTCGCGGCCTGGTGGTGGCCGGCGCCGCGACCGCCGCCGTGGCGGCCGCGAACCTGACCGCTGAATCCGGCATCGGCGCGCACACCATCGCCACCTGGATCCACCACATCACCGACCCGGAGGGGAGCGGTCTGGACGGCGTCGACGTCCTGGTCATCGACGAGGCCGCGATGGTCGACGACCGCGACCTGGCTGCCCTGCTGGGCGAAGCGCGGCGCACCGGCACGAAGGTGGTGGCGATCGGGGATCCGTTGCAGCTGCGCGCGATCGGCGTCGGCGGTACCTTCGCCGCGATCCACCGACAAACGGGCGGCCTGGTCTTGGAGGAGAACCGGCGCCAGCGCGACCCGATCGAACGCCAAGCGCTGGTGCAGTGGCGTGGCGGGGACCGGGCCGAGGCGTTGCTCACCTGGAGTCGCGGCGGCGGGGTACACGCCGGACGCGATGCGACCGACACCCTGGGCGCGCTGCTGGCCGACTGGGCCACCTTGCGCACCGGCTATCGCGACGACGTGCACGACGAGCTCGCCGCCGTACTGGTGCTGGCCGGAACGAACGCTGAAGCAGAACGTCTCAACGCTGCCGCCCGCGCGATCCGCCGCGAGAACGGGGAGCTGTCGGGCCCGGAGGTGCTGTATCGGCTGCCGGGCGGGCGCACCGTGGCGCTCGCGGTCGGCGACCACGTCCGGGTGCGGGCCAACGACTACCGCTCCCGCCGCAGCCGGGGGCGGCGCGCGGACGTCCTCAACGGCTACCGCGGCATCATCACCGAGATCCACCCCGACCGCTCGGTCAGCGTGCAGTGGCGCCGACTCGGCGCCGATGGCCCGGCCCTGGTCGTCGAACGAGTGAGTCCGGCCTACATCGCCGCCGGCGGCCTGAGCCATGGGACCGCGATGACGGTGGCCGCCGCCCAAGGCCTGACCAGCCAGCACACCCTCATCTACGGCATGGGACTGGACCCGCACACCCTGTACGCGGCGATGAGCCGCGACCGCATCAGCGTCCACCTGTACCTGCCGCGCAACGTGCTGGAGTCCGACGCAGACCGCGCCCAGCACGGCGAGCCGCGCAACCCGGCTGAGGAACTGCACCGCGCTCTGGACGCCTACGCCGCGACCCTGCAGGGTGATCGCGCTGATCGGCTCCTCACTCCCGAGCCCGAGCCGATCGCCGCGGTGCGGGCCCGCGAACTGGAGGCCATCGAAGCCGAGGCGGCCCGGGTGGTGGCCGCCCGTGTGGCGCTGAACGAGGTCACTCGCCTCGACCGCCCGCATGGCCTGCTCAGTGACGAGGATCTGCAGGTCCGCATCGCCAGCATGAGTGCGAAGGTGGCCGGTCTGGCCGAGCAGGTCGCCGCCGAGGAACGGCGCGAGCGGGTCCAGGCCGAGCAGGTGGCCGCTATCCGCATCCAGGTGCGCGGCGAGCTTGTCGACGAGCGCGACCGCCTCACCCTGGCACTACGCGACCTGGAGCACGCCGGGCAGCGCCACCACAATGCCCACGACGCGCGGCGCGCAGCCCAGCGTCAGGTGACCTGGCTGGAGGCGCGGCTGGTGGAGGCGCAGCGCGGGATGCGCGGCTGGCTGCCCAGCCGCGAACGCTCCCGCCTCCAGGAGCAGCTGCTGCAGGCGAGACAACAGCTGGAGTACGCCGCTCGCGGCGTCGAGGTCGGCGGCCGGGCCGAGCAGGTCGCGCTCCGCACCGCGCTGAGCATCTCCCCCTCCTGCGCAAACGCGACCGACCTGCAACAGCGGCTGCGGATTCTGACCGGCTCGACCTCGTTCACCATCACGGCCAAGAGGGAGATCGCCGCCCGCGTGGAACAGGCCATGCCTGGCTTCGCCGACCGGCGACGCGTCCAGGCCGCCCGCTTGTCCTTCGCCGGGCGTGGTTCCGACTTGACCAATCAGCATCGTCACGCCAGCGGGATCCTGACTGCGCTGATGGCCGAGTGCGCCTACCGCGACCAGCTCGCCCCGGCGCTACAACACGGCCAGGAGCAGGCCCGTCGTGATCCGGCCGCGCCCGTGCTGGCCAAGGCCCGCCGCGAGCAGGTCGAGCAGGATCAGGCGCAGCAGCGTCCGGTGAAGCCGGGCCCTGCCTACCGGCCGCCGAGTTCTCCACGGAGCTCGCCCAGCAGTCGCCGCCGGGGACACGGCCTTTGAGGGGTCTCGCCCCTCGCTTTTCAGGATGGCCGATGCTTGCCGCCGGTCAAGTCCGCTCCCTCGCTGCGCTCGGTCGACGGACTGGACAGTCGACTGCGCCATCGGCCCGCAGGCTCCGAGGGGGACGAGCCAAAAAGTGGCGATTTCGTATTGAACTTCCGGCTTTTCCCGAATCGGCCAGGGTGACGCTAAAGGTTGCCCCGGCGATAACGTGTCAAGGCGACACGCCGAGTTATATGGCCTGATCAGCGACTTCGTGTGGCAAGGTCGTTTCAACTTGCGTTCATACTCCGACCCTCCTACCGTGAGGACCACAACATCTGGTACTCGCGCGGCGCGCGATACCCACATGTTGTGTTTGTTTGCTTTGGCATGCGAGTGATCGCTGGCCAAAAGCAGGCAGACGATAGGAGGGGCCCGAGACCGTCTTCAGCGGTTTCGAGCCCCTCAAGAGGCACCACCGGACCGTCACCGAGTCCAAGCGCTAAGTACCTGCTTCGTTTCCTCCAGCAGAGTATCTAGCGGGCGTACACGGTGCAATCCAAGTCCGGTGGGCGTGAACCATGTCCATCAAAGGCTAGGAGAGCAACATGAACGTCAACCCGCAGCAGTGTGTCGCGTCCCTCGCGATCCCCGAGAGCTGGGGAGTGCATCTCCGCAACGGGGCGATCACGATCCTGGTGATCATCCTCATCGTGTCCGGTGTCGATGCGGCGAACCTGCCGTTCCTTGGGCGCCTCTAACCACTGCGAGAAGCCGCCCCAGGTAGATCGGTTCCTTTAGACCTAAAGAAACCGATCTACCTGGGCTCTAGCGCTTAACGGAGTGGGCTGGTGGCCGCTGACGCTCTTACCGCAGGTGGCCAAGACGGCTGAGGAGATAACCGCCCGGCTGGCCGCTGATGCTGGCCTTTCGCCGTCAGCACCATCAAGAGCGCACCGTGGCCGTCGCCTGGGGGCTGAACATCACGGGCCACCATGTGCATCATGTCCGCCTGCCACAGTGCTTTGCTGAAGAAGGTCTCACTGATCGCAGACAGCGGTAGGTGCCTTCACCATGGATCTGCGATCTGACCATCGGCCTCGGGGGTTGAGCAGCAACCGAACCGTCAGTGGCGGTAGCGAACCGTTCGGAAAATACTGTCGTCAATTCCGGCCCCAAACCGGCCGTCCGGCGTCATATTTCGTCCGTCAATGTCCGATTTTCCGGAAGGTTCGCGGCGCTGGTTGAGTGCCTGTCGGGAAATCGTCTATTGCCGACACCCAACCCACCAGCGGCGACCCGCATCCGAACCGTCAGTGGCGGTAACGCGCGCTTCGAGGACTCGCTAACGCCACTGACGGTTCGGTTGCTGCTCAACCCCCGACACCGTGCCGCGGTTCGACACCCCACACGTCGACTCTCACAAACGGGTTGTCTGCCGCCGATGCCCTTGGCCAGCCCATGCAGGTTGTTCTTCACACGCTCACAGGGCCTCTGACCTGCACCGTGCCTCTTTGGTGCTTATCTTGTCTGCCCCCAGTTGGGTCGGTGCGCTGAGCCAGACGGTGGCTGTCGGTCGCGTCCACTCCCTGGGGCAGGGGTGTGGCTGTCGCGGCCTGAAGTATGGCCGCCGGCTCCGCGGCCCTCAAGGCCACGGCCTTCGCTGCGCTCGACCCGTGGCCTTGACCGCCGCAATCGCCGACAGCCTTCAAGGGCCACTACGACGACCACGCGAAAGATTGCCTCCCCGGTCGAGGGTCAGCGGGAAGGCCGCTTCAGTGCTTCAGGCCGAACTGCCTGCGGATCAGGCCCCGGATCGACGAAGACGGCGAGAAGGGCGAACAATGCCGCAGGTCAGGGAAATCGATCCATGCCACGGACAACTTCTGGATCTTGCTCGTGTCACGCGGCGAGGGCCCACAGCCCGGTGTCCGGTGTCCGGTGTACTGATCACTAGGTGCCATGACGAGGAATTCGCAGAGGCTGCAGGCGGCCATCCACTCGCCGTCAACATCCGGATCACACTCCGGATCTTCGCATAAGCCTGCTTCTCCGTCCGCGCAGTTGAGCTCCCACATGAGCGTGACGAGGTGTTCCTCCTCGTGACTCACTCCAGGATGCGGCTCTGAGAGGGGCCGCGGCATGGCAGCAGCTTACGAAGTAGCTTTCCGATCTGCGTTGTAAAATTCGGCGCTTCGCATAGCCCGCGCGATGCTACTGCGGGAGGTCGACGAGCTCTCCTGCCCCCAGGGCATTGGTGTCGGCCGGATCGCCATCAGGTCGATCAGGTAAATCGATGGCTACGTTTTTTTGGGCGGGAAGTTCCCAGGGACTAGAATAGACCAGACATCGCCAACTTCAGAGCTAAGTTTCCCGTCGGTCGTCAAGCCCCTAGTCGTTACGACTTCCACGCCAGATTGAGACACAAGGAATCGAGTAAAATCAGGCGAGGTTTGGTCAGGTGCTTCAGATAAGTAAAATCCAAGCGTGCCTACTTCCCTTTTAAGACTAGAGAGCTTAACGCAAGGAGAGAACTCTCCAAACTCCTGGATTAGCACTGAAGGAACAGAGTCACTAGCACCCTCTAGAAGCCGATGTACTTGAATGCTGATAGCTCCACATGTCCAGTCGGGGTCTCGAAAGAATGTGAACTCCAAGAGCCCGTAATCGCGACGAAACACACCTCGCTGGCGATCATCAAGAAAGTCTGCTCCAAATCGTTCCTCTACTTCGGCTGGTGTTGAGCTCAGTTGAACCCCGAATACCACGCCGGAAGTTGCCGCTTTCGCATAGAAATCCAGATCCTTCACTTCATCTTCTCCAATGCCTTGATAAGGAAGTGCATCTCCGACGCGCGGTTCTTGTTCATGCCCAACTCTCCACTATTCATGCGGGCCATTACGTCCCTCGCATTATGAATTAGATTTGCGCGCAGTTGGGGGTTGGATTTAATTGCATCGAGAGCTTGCTGGAGTTCTGCATTGCTGGGCGATCCGCTTCGCAACCTGATGCCTTCCACACCAACTCCCCCTTTCCCGTCGGGGAAGACTCTCACCTCATTCTTCCCGATGTGGATGTGGGCACCCTTTGTAGCCCAGTCTTGGAAGGCAACAGAAACTCTAATGCAGGGAGGAGCGTTGTGAACGAGGACGTCGGAGGTTCCAACGGCTACATGATAGGTATGCAGGCCGTCCACCGTCAGGTTGTGGACACGTTGATCAGCAACCGTCCATCGAGTGATATTGGTGACTTGGATGTAAGATCCTGTACCTGTACGTAGCCACTGTCCCTGTCGGAGTTCCCCAGCTGCTCGCCATTCTCGCAGTTCGGGCACCCAGAACGGGTGGTTGTCGGTGGCTATGACCGCACCGGTCTGATCGCCCTTGGCCCCGTCGGTGTCAACGGTGACCTGAACCAGATCCTTGACGCCCTTGCTCGTAATCAAGGCGATAACGTGTCTGGCCTCCGTCTCGCCAGTTTCGGGATCGGCAGCCAGAACTCTATCCCCAACGCTTACTTCTTCGATCGGCTTGAGGGAGCCGTCGGCCATGAGCACCTTAGTGCCGGGGAGGAAACTACTGCATGCCTTGGCCACACCGCTAATAGCATCTCCGATCTTTCCGAAGGCTTTCCCGACTTTAGCGACCTTAGCGACCGCCCCGACAGGAGGGGCTACAAAGTTGGCGGCGAAAAGTGCGCATGCTGCTATATCGCCGTTGTAGCAGTCGGTTGCGTCTCCGAGAAAGAAATAAAGAACCTCGTTAACGGGGCCCATTATAGGTGTTACGAATTCGGCCACTGCATCCAGGAATGCTACCCCTGTAGTCACCTTCAATTTACTTACGTCGACTCCGAGGACGCCTGCCAGAGTCGTACAGCTTTCTACGCCTATGAAGCCCTTGGTCTGGGTGCATCCTTTATTGAATTCATTCAATAGGACGACTTGCCTTGCGGCCTCGCGCCAAGCGTCACATTTACTCTTTGAGAGCTGTGCGTTGCATTTTCCCCACGAATCGCCAGCGCCGGACATGGGAGTACTTGACGCTGCCAGCATCATCGGTGGAGGGTTCAACGCCATCCAAAGGCCGGCTATGTCTTCGTCGCTCCAGTCCGAGCTATACATCTGCTCTACGTTGTAGAGAATCAGGAAGTCCCTTTGCGCAGCCGGATCCGCGCTCCAGAAGGAGTCTTCGATGTCCTTGGGCATTGGCCTGCCATTGGGGAGGAGTCCCCATTTCTTGGCTTCTTCGTCCGTTAATTGCGGGAACAACGCGAAGACTCCGAAGCGCTCTTCCCACCACATCCGCTCTTCATAACTGGTTCCAGTGAACACGCAGGCACACGGCTGATCGGGCCACGCGTTGTACGGCTTTCCCGGAACAACTTTTATCGGGTTGAAGTCCCAGCTTGAGGAGGGGCGGGGGTCCCAGTAGTTGCTCATGTCGTAGGACTGCCAGTTGGAGCTACCGGTTGTGCCGGTGATAGAGCTCGCGTTGTTGATCTGGATGGAGTTGTGTCCGGTGGGGTCGGTGTTGGTAAGGGGGTTGGCGTTGGCGTAGGTGTAGCGGTTGGCCTGGACCGACGGGTCGGGGGGGAGGGTGGCGGTGTCGCGGGAGGCGAAGGTGCCGGTGCCGGGCTGGTACCAGCGGGCGAGCATGTTGACCTTGCCGGTATCGGGATCGGTGTACTCGCCCTGGTAGCCGAGGCTGCGCTGGGTGCCGGAGCGGTGGGTGACCTGCCCGAAGGGGTCGTAGGCGACCGAGTCGACCAAGGCGGTGCCGGAGAAGGTCCCCACCACGTCACCGCGCAGGTCGTTCATCGTGGCGAGCGCGGGGCCTGCGCCCTCCTGCAGGCTGAGCAGCCCGCCAAAGGGGTCACGACCGTATTTGGCCAAGGTGGTGTTGGCGCCGTCGGCGACGGTGACGAGGTCGTTGCTCAGCCCGGAGTAGGTGAAGCGCTGCTGGCTGCTGCCCGCGGTGCGGGAAGTCATCCGGTCCAGGGCGTCGTAGCCGTAGGTGGCCTCTCCGTCGGAGACGAGCCGGTCGAAGGCGTCGAAGACCAGGTTTCGGGTGGTTCCGCCGGTGGTTTCGGTGGCGGTGGTGCCGCGCGGGGTGTAGGTGTAGTCGACTCCGGCGCCGGAGGTCAGCCGGTTGCGCTGGTCGTAGACGAAGGTCTCACTTCCGGCCTTGGTGCGGTTGCCGGAGGCGTCCCATTCATAGGCGGTGACGGCGCCGCCGGGCGCGGTCCATGAGGTCAGGCGTCCGGCGCGGTCGTAGCCGTAGGTGTTGACCCCGGCTCCGGCGGTGCCGGTGGTGGTCTTGGTGGTGAGGTTGTCGTCCTTGTCCCACCCGTAGACGATCTTCGACAGTTCGGTGCCGGAGCTGTTCTTCAGCGTCTGGGAGGTGGGGCGATCGACGGCGTCGTAGACGTAGCTCTGGGTGTTGACAGGGCTGGTGGAGGTCTTGCTGGTGAGGCGGTCGGCGTTGTCGTAGCCGTAGGTCCAGGTGCGGCCGGTCACCGGGTCGCTCGCGCTCTTGAGCCGGTCGGCGTCATCCCAGGTGTAGTTCGCCGTCCCGGCCGGGTCGACGCGCTGGGTGGGGTTGCCTACGGCGTCGTAGGTGTAGGCGGCGACCTGGTTGGTGGCCTTGGAGACCTTGGTCAGCAGGCTGCGGTCGTTGTATTCCAGGGTGTAGTCACCGATCGCGGTGATGCGGCCCGCGGCGTCGTAGGTGACGGTGCGCCCGGAGGTGGTCACCGATGCCCCGGTGCCGGTCTCCTCAACCATCCGGTCCAGGTGGTCGAAGGTCCGGTCGATACGTACCCCGCCCGGCTGCAGGGTGGCCACTGCGTTGCCGGAGGCGTCGTAGACGCTGCTCCAGGTCCGATCAGCCGCGTTCGGGTGGGCGGTGGTGGATGGTTCGATGACCGACTCGACCAAGCCGAGACTGTTGTAAGTGGTCCAGGTCGCGTTGCCACGGCCGTCGGTGGTGCGGGTACGCGCTCCGGTGGCGTCGTAGCCGAACGTCGAGGTGATCGACGCCGTAGCGGAGACCGGCTCTATCAGCGAGGTCAGCCGACCTGCGGCGTCGAAGGTGCGCTGGGTGGCGTGCCCTTCGCCGGAGGTGGTGCTGGTGAGGTTGCCGGCCGGGTCGTAGCCGAAGCCGACCGTGCGCACGATGCTTCCGGTGCTGGTCAGGTCCTTGGCCGCGGTCATGCGGCCGGCCAGGTCGTAGGTGGCCTCGGTGGCGTTGCCCAGGGCGTCGGTCACCTTCGTCTGGCGGCCCAGCAGGTCGTAGGCGAGGGTGGAGGTGTGGTTGAGCGGGTCTTTCACCTCGGCGACCTGTCCGGCGGCGTTGACCGTGTAGGTGGTGGTCTTGTTGCCCGGCGCGACGCTCTTGGTGAGGTTGCCCGCGGTGTCGTAGGTCAGGGCGGTGGTGTGCGCCGTGGTAGTGGGGGTGCGCTCGATCTGCGTGCTGGTGATTGTGCGGCCCAGATCGTCGTAGGTAGCCTCGGCGCGCGCCCCGGTGGGATCGATCATTGCGAGCTGCTCACCGAGCAGGTTGTACTCCGACACCCAGACGCCGCCCGGCCCCGAAGGGCCGGGGTCGGTGACCTTGACCGGGCGGCCCAGCGCGTCGTAGATGGTGGAGGTGACATGGTTACGCGGGTCGGTGACCGTGATCTGCCGCCCGGCCGCGTCGTAGCCGAAGCTGACCGCAGGGGTGATCGCGCTGCCGCCTGGTGGAGTGTAGGACGGGGCGGTGGTTGAGGTCAGGCGCCCGGCCTTGTCGAAGGTGGAGGTGGTGGTGCGTCCTTCGGCATCGACGATGTGGGTCTGCAGTCCGGCGCTGTTGTAGCCGTACCTGACTGTGGGCTGGCCGGTGGAGGTGGCTCCGTTCTTTTCGATGCTCACCTGTGGTGATGTGGTCTCCACCAGCTGGCCGGTGAGGTCGTAGCGCATGGTGGCGGTGAAATCGGCGGGCGTGGCGCCGGAGGCGTTGCCGCGCGGGTCGACGGTCGCGGTCGGCAGGCCGCGGTCGTCGTAGACGATGGTGGAGACCAGATCGTCGGTGCCGTTCTCCACCGTCTGGCGGGTCACCAGGCTCAACGCGTTGTAGGCATAAGAGGTGGACTCGGTGCGGGTGGTACCCGCGGCGGTGAAGGTCTTCTTGGTGACGTTGCCCGCCGCGTCGTATTCAAAGGCGGTCTTGCGCTTGAGGACGGCCGGGTCCAGCGTGGTGGAGGTGACGCGGCTGGCGGCGTCGTAGACGTAGTCGACAGTGGTTTTGCCGCCGCCGGTGATCTGCTGGGTGAGGTTACCGGCCGGGTCGTACTCGCTGGACTGCAACACAACATCGACCGGAGTAGCGGAGCCGTTGAGCCGCGCATCGTCGCCGATGGTCTTGGCCAGGCGGTTGTCCGTCCAGTAGGTGTAGGCGCGTTTGCGGCCCATCGCGTCGATCTGACCGGCCAGTCGGCCGCCAGGGTCGTAGGAGGAGGAGCTCAGCACCACATCCTGGGCGGGCTGCGGGCTGACCGGGCTGCCGGTCCAGTTCTTCAACGTCTTGGAGACCGGTTCTCCGCGCTTGGTATAGGCGAACGTGATAACCGTGCCCGCCGGGTTGGTCATCGATGTCTGAGCGCCTGTGACGTCCCATGTCGAGGCGGTCACTCCGCCCTCGGGGCCGGTGACGGTCGCTACCCGCCCCAGAGAGTCGTAGGTGTAGGTGGTGGTGCGCGCCGCGTCGCCGCCGGTCAGGTCGGTCACGGTGGTGGTGAGCGGATTGCCGTCGACGTCATAGGTCACCGTGGTCCTGGCGGTGTGGGTGACGTCGGTGACCTCGTTTCTCACCCCGGGCTCGGTGCGGGTGAGCAGTCGGCCCAGGCCGTTGTAGGTGAACGCCGTGCTGACCCCGCCGGGTTGAGCCTGAGAGATCTGGGTGCTAGAGGTCATCCGGCCGACCGCGTCGTAGGTGAACGTGGTTTTCAGCCCTGATGGGCTGGTCTGCTCGGCCAGGTCACCGGAGGCGGTGTAGCGGTAGGTCGTTTCGTTGCCCTTGGGGTCCTTGGCCGACTTCAGCAGTCCGGCAGGGGTGGTGCCGCCGCCGATCGCGGGCTCGGTGCCGTCGGTGTAGGTGGAGATCACCGACCGGCCCGTGGGAAAGTCCGAGGTGGCCGGCGTGGTCGCCTTTGCCACTTCGCCGTGGGTGGTGTACTCGGTGATGGTGGCGTAGGTGGTGTCGGTCTCAGAAGCCGAACGCCCATCACGGTATACGGTCATCTGGTCGTTACGCGGATCGAAGGCGTTACCGGCGTTGAGGTGGTAGGTCCAGCGTTCGATCGCGCATTCGCCCGGGGCGCGGCAGTACTTGCGGGCGATGAGGTTGTCGCGCTCGTCGAAGTAGACGTCGTTGACGATGTTGTTACGGTCAATCAGTTTTGCCAGGGCCCCGGACAGGTTGTACTCGTACCACGAAGTGTGCCCCAATTGGTCGGTGGCGCCGATGATGCGGTAGCCGCGCCAGGCGTCGTAGAGGTACTTCAGCTCCTCGTTGCGCGGGTCGATGACGGTGACGCGGGCGGCGCCGCTTTGCGGGTCGTAGGTCTGCGCGCCGATCTGCCAGGTGCCGCCGTTACGGTCGACGTGGGTTTTGAGGCGGTCGGTGGCCGCGTCGTAGCTGTTGGCCGCCCACACCCGGCCCGAAGGCAGCGCGATGCCGGTGAGCTTGTGCGCCGCCTCGGCCTTGGCGGCGTGGTGGGCGGCGACCTCGGCCGCGGTCAGCGGCTTGTCATACAGGGCGACCTCGTCAATAAGGCCCTTGAACGCGAACGCCGCCCGCGGTGAAGGCACCGCCGGGGAAGTGGCCGGGTCGGCCACCCCGTTGCCGATCGTGGCGCTGTTGCGCCAGGTGTTCACCGCCGCGGTCAGCGTGCCGACCTGTACCCCGTCCAGGAACAGTGTCTGATTCTGGCCCGAGACGGTCAGTACGACGTGGTGCCAGGCGTTGTCGTTGACCACACCGGCCGAGGTGATCGGCGCGGCGACCGCGGCCAGCGAGCCGCGCAGTTTGCCGTCGGTGCCGACATACAGCATCGGCCCCCACGGAATCCCGGACGTTTCCTGGGTGCCGGCGGCCATCAGCACCCCGGACTGGGCGGTTTTGAACCACATCTCCACCGAGATCTGATCGCCCAGGTGCGGCACCGTGTGCGCGGGCAGTTTCACCGCCGATCCGGTGGTGAACTCCACCGCGGTGTCGGTGCTGCCGGCCGGCGCACCGGGCTTGGCATAGGCCACCGACTGGTAGGTGGCATCGGCCGCGCCCGCGCCCTGGTCGGTGGCCACCGTCCCGGAGGCCTCGCCCAGCCGCCAGTAGGCGTACGGGTCGGAATCCAGCACCCGGCTGCGGTACTGCGACCCGGCGCCGTAGGTGTAATGGGTGCAGTTGGGGGCGGCCACCGGCGCGCACACCCCGGTCAACCGGCCGGTGTCATAGTGGTAGGTCCACGTCAGCGGCGCACCGTCCACCGGGTCGCTGGAGACGGAGGTGACGTGATCACCGGTCCAGGTGAAGGTCAGCGACCGGCCCCCGGTGGCGGTCACCGTGGCCAGCTTCCCACCCGTGCCGTAGGCCAGCGCCTGGCCGCGGCCCCGTGAATCGGTGATCTGGGTCAACCGGCCCTGGGCGTCGAAGGCGTAGGTGGTGGCCGATTTGTCCATCAGCCGCCAGGTATCGCCGCTCTCCTCAGCCAGAGTGGCGTGCATACCCGGCGGCGGCTGGAACACCCCCGCCCCGGTGCCCATGAACCGCACCTGCCGACCGTCAGGGTAGGTCACCAGCGCCGAGACGACCGCGCCCCGTATCTCCTTGACGACCTTCATGTCCCAGCGGGTCGACCAGCCCGCCCCAAAGATGCCATCGGTACGCGGGTCCATGCTGTTGTAGGAGCGCGTCACCGACAGCGGCGGCCCCACGGTCGGAATCGATAAATCGGTCGCGGCGGTGATGTAGTTACCGCTCTGCTGGTGAAACTCCTGACCGCCGCCTCCGGAGGTGGACAACTGGGAGGTGACCACCGGCTGGCGCACCCCGGTGACGAACGTGTGCACCGGCGAGACGGTGGTCAGGGAGTTGGTGGTGTCGGTGATGGTCACGGTCCACCAGTACTGCTTGGCCCACGCCAGTTTCGCCGCCGGAACCTTCCAGGTGCTCACCCCGGCCGCCAGAGTGCCTGAGGAGGTACACCCCGTCCCGGTCATCGTCTCCTTGTCGCAGATCCTGAACGCATACCGCAATGTCCCGCCCAGCGGGCTGCGCCCTTGGGCCCGCAACGTGGGCGTCAGCGAATCCATCAACATTCCGCTGCGCGGGAAAGCGTTCAGCAGCAACGGCTCATCCGCCAGCAACGCGGCCCGCTGTTGCGCCGGCGCGGCCGGCGTCTTCGACAACGGCCCGGTTTGCGTGTCCGCCTCCCGCTGATCGACAAACCGTTCCTCGATGGGAACCGCGTTTTCGGGAGGTTCGATGTCTGAGCGCCATGCCCCGTCAACCACCGCCGCCGACATCTCCGTGGTCGCCTGGCTGCCGACCAAGGGCGGAAAACCAGCTGCCGACCCGGTCAACTGCCGGGGCGTCACCAAAGGCGCCACCAAGGCCGAGGCCACCGAGTCAGCGGCCGCGAGGGCGGGCAATGCGGGAATCTGCAGCAATCCCGGAACGACGGCGAGTAACGCCAAACGGGCCCAGCGGGCTGAGTGCGACCATGACACATTCCGGCGCATACGCCGTCACCCTCCGAACAAGTCAGCGCGAGGCCCGAACGCGCTCGCGTTACCCCAGCCCGTCAAAAATCCGGACACGGCCGGGGTCAACGGTTCGGAGTGCAACAGATATGAGTAAACGATCAGAAATTACCCATAGATCATCCAACCTCGCAAGATCTACATAAGGAACAAATAAAGAACATGTTGGTTAGGTTTCATTCGAGAGCTTGCCGTATGCGTACGCGATAAATCACTGTGGGTGATGAATTGTGAGGTCTGTGATCTGACGCAGAAGGGGATGCGTCGACTCTCCACATACTCCCCGGATAAGTGACATTATCCGGGGAGCTCCGATATGATCTCCCCGGATAACATCCAGCCGGGCCCGGAGCTAACGCCGGAAAAACTCCCCGGATAAGAAGGAGGAGGGTCCGGAGGATGACCGCGAGCGTCAACGGCAAGATCAACAGGAGTGGTGGGACCGAAACCGGCAACCAGATTGACAACTCGGTTGACGACCGGATGGGCGACCCGATCGGCGGTCGGGTCGACAACCACATTGACCACCGGAGCGGCGGCGGGGGCAATGTGGTAGCGATCCGGCCCGGCCTTGACCCGGGATCGGTGACCGCCGCCGCGGAGGTGACACTGGCCGCGTTCGGCACGCATCTCGACCGGTGCGCACTGGCCGCCAACACGGTGACCGCCTACCGGCGCCAAGCATTCGCCTACCGCGACTGGCTGCTCGCGCACGCGGCCGAGCACGCGGACGCGTTCGTCGACCTGGTCGGCGCCGAAGCCGCGGTCACCGCCTGGCGCCGCCACCTGCTGGCCGCGGGTGCGTCGCCGGCGACGGTGAACCAGGCCTTGGCGGCGGTGACGTTGCTGTATGAACACGGGCCCGCGCTGCGCCTGGCGGTCAAACGCGCCCGGGTCCCCAAGCCCGGCGCCCCCGACGCGTTGTCGCGGGCGCAGGAGAACGCGGTACGCCGCGCCGCCGACCGGCGCGGCCCCCGCGACGCTGCCCTCATCGCCCTCCTGCTCGGCGCCGGCGCCCGCGCCGAGGAATGCCAGCGCCTGTGCGTCGGCGATGTGCCGATCACCGCGCGCAGCGGCACCGCCCGCCTGCACGGCAAAGGCGACGAGGTCCGCACCGTCCCCCTCCCGGTCCCGGCCCGCGAACGCCTCACCGCCTGGCTGCTCGCCCGGACCGAACTGCTGGCGATGCGGCCCGCGCTGGCGGACGCGGTCGGGGATGGGATGTGGGCCGGCCAGCGCGGGAGGTTGTCGGTCGACGGCGTCACCGACGTCGTGCGCGCCGTCGGCAAGGACGCCGGCCTGCCCGGGCTGAGGCCGCACCGGTTGCGCCACACCTACGCCACCCGGCTGCGCGAGGCCGGCGCCGACCATGCTCAGATCCAAGCCTTGCTCGGCCACGCCTCCATCGAGACCACCGCCCGCTATTTTCGCGCCTCTGCCACCGAGGTCGCCGAGCTGGTCGACCGCGCCCTCGACTACTAACCAAAGACCGATGTAAGCGGTCGCGGTGGCCTGCTGATGGTGCTGCCGATCATCGGGGCCGTGCGCGATGGCTTCCGACTTGTTGAATGAGGCTATCGGCCTGATGACCGCCCGGCTGTGTCGCGGTGGAGGCTGCCTAGCTTTGTCTTGGGCAAGCTACTCGACGGTTAGTGTCTGCTGGTTTAGGTCGAGGTGGAGGGTCCCTCGTCCGTTCGCGCGAAGCTGTCGCCAAGCGGCGTATCCGGTCATGATTGCCTGTTCCCAGTCGGCGGCGCGCAGGATGCTCACTTCGAGGTGGGAGGTCATGGTGGCGATGGTCTTGAGGAACTCGTGGTCGATGTGGTGCACGTTCTCGAAGTAGCCGTGGCGGGCGGCGTAGGCGAACACGAGCGCGGAGATGCCTTCTTCGATGGCGATAGCGCGGCCGCCGTCTTCGGCTTCGTCGATTCTGGGGTCGCTCTTGCGTTTACAGCCCAGCAGGAAGCGCGTGACGGGGGACCAGCCCAGGACGGCTGCGTGGGCCAGGTGGAAGACATCGTGAAAGCGGTAGTCGTCGTCGATGTGGGAGGAGTCGGTGAGGGGGTCTCCGCACGGCCTGCCGTCGTGGGTCAGTACCGCGACGCTGCGGCCGTCGCGATCGCGCTGCTGCAGGGTGAACGTGAGAGTGGCTTGTCGCGGGAGTTGTTCGGCCTGGGGGAAGGTGGCGTCGAAGAAGATGCGGTCAGCCGTGGGGGTGGTAAGCCACCAGTCGTTGATCTTTACGAGGCTCGCGGCGGCGACGTCTTCCAGGTCGAGGTCGAAGCGGTGCGCGAGGGCCGCGACGTACCACAGGACGTCGCCGAGTTCCTCGCGTAAGAGGTGCTTACCGGAGGCCATGCCTGGCCCATCGCGCAGGTGCTTTTTGTAGGCGGTGGCCAGGGACCCGACCTCGCCGGTCAGGCCGAGCAGGGGGACTGTCACGGGGTCAGCGTCGGGGGCGGCGGGCTGAAGGGTCTTGATCGCCGCCTGCTGGTAACGGTTGAAGTGCATCACGCCTCCTGTTGGAAAATCCGGCACGATCGTCGGCATCACCGACGTTGTCGTATAGTAGAACAGTGATGCCGGAGAATCCGACGAACGGGAGAGACTCCTGAAAACGCTTGAGCCGTCCCTGGAGGACATCGTCACCCTCGTCCTGGAACTTCTGGCGCAGCGACAAGACCGCGACCCCGGCGAGCTGCGCATGGAACTGGAACAGAGTGGCCAGGAGTTGCCGGTCAACTCGATCCTGGTCGTTGAGATCTTGACCCAGGTCGAGGCACGCTACGGCATCACCGTTCCCACTAATGAAGAAACCGCCCGCTCCACGCGGTCTGTGTACACCTTCGCCGCCACCGTCTTGAAGGTGATCAAGGAAAGGCGCCACTCATGACCCCTGCTTCGGCCGACGCGCGTAATCGCGACCCCGAGCTGGACCTGCTCGCCGAACGACTGCGCCGCACCCGCGACTACCTGGGCATGTCACAGCAATACGTGTGCGACATGACCGGCATCCCACGCTCCGCGGTCAGTGACATCGAACGCGGCGCCCGACGCGTCGACAGCCTGGAGCTCAAGAAGCTCGCCCGCCTCTACACCCGGCCGGTGTCTTACTTCCTGGCCAAGGAAGAAGACGCCGATCCGGGTGAGCACGCCCTGGCCGGGATGCCGCGCGCCCTGGTCGGCCTGACCGATGGAGACTGGGACGAGGTCCTCAGCTTCGCCGAGTTCTTGAAGTACCGGCGCGCGCAAGATGAGGCGCCGAACACAGAGCAGGACGGCGAACACGTGACGCCGTCCAGGCCGGCTGAGTGAACTGGGATGTCGCCCACACGGTCGCCGCGATGGCGGCCGTGCAGGCCCACCGCGACCTGGAGGTCGACCGCGATGACTACGTTGACGTGCACGGTGCGCTACGAGAAGCCGGGCTGGACGGGATGGCGCGGCCCATGCCACGCCTGTTCGGGATGTACTTCTCCCCGCATGATCGTGGGCCTGGGGTACTCCTGAACGCACAGTTGGACATCATCACCCAAAGGCATACAGCGGCACATGAATTAGGCCACCACCGTCTAGGGCACGGCACCGCCCTCGACAAGGAACTGGACCGCACCGTCGGTTGGGGAGATGGCAGTTGGCCGGATGAGGAGAAGACCGCGGAAGCCTTCGCGGCATGGTTCCTCATGCCCCCGCCCGCGGTGGGCTCGGCGCTTCGGCGGATCGGTGTCGAGCGCCCCCGGGTGCCCGAACACGCCTACCAAATAGCCCGCTGGCTGGGCACCTCCTACACCGGAACCGTGAACCACCTGCACCGACTGCGGCTCCTGACGCGAGCACAAAAGGCCGCCTGGCTGAAGACCAAACCCGCCGTGATCAAGACGACGTTGGCCGGTGGCCTGGTTCCCAGCAAGGCACATGTCCATGTGATCGACACGACCGTCCACCGGGCGACAGTGCGGGTGGACGTGGGCGACCTGGTCGTGCTGCGCACCCCCGGCGCTCACTTCGATGCGCTACCCGACTGCCTGGTCCCCACCGACAACCCGGAAGGGCAGCTGTTTTGGGACGAGGATGCCCCCGCAACTGTCGCGGAGGTCACCGACGCCCTCACCAGCACGGCCACGGTAACGGTTCGCATGCCGGGCGCTGCCGATCTGCTCGAGGTCACCATCGCGCGGCAGTCGCCGCGCGTCGGCGTCCTGGAGCTTTGGCCGACCTGACCGCGCCAGCTCCAGCTCTTGCCATGCCGCGCCAGCCGTCACGATCTCAGGAGCACTGATGCACACCTTCAGCGTCGCCGAGAAGAACACCTCCCTGGCCTGGGCCGCCGCCTGCCGGGCCCTGGATGTGAAGACCAATCCGGGACGGAAAGGTTTTCACACCGTGGTCCGCATCGCTGACGCCGCCGCCGAGGACCCGCAGATGCGGGCCCAGTTCGACCGGGTCCGCGACAAGTACAAATATGCGCCCATTGAAACGGTCGCCAACACCCTCTTCCCCACCGGACTGGCAGCCACCTGCTCCTCCCCCGAGGAACTGGTGCACCGCTACCAACAGATGTACGAGCGGCTCATGCGCATCGACCAGCACAACAGGAGCGGAACCTACTTCGGCCGCATCGTCGCCTACCCCGGCAAGAAAGGCCCGGTCGACCAGCTGACCACCCTGATCGCCCGCATTCGCCTACAGACCTCCACCAAGGGGCCGATGAGCGCCGCCTACGAGATGGACGTCGCCCACCCCCACGACACAGAACCGGAGGAGGGCACCTGGTCGACATCGGTCCACGTCGCCGGCACCGACAACAAATACCGCAGCTTCCCGTGCTTGAGCCATTGCTCGTTCCAGCTGGATCGCGAGCGCACCCTGCACGCGGTAGCCCTGTATCGCAGCCACTACATGGTGGACCGCGCTTATGGCAACTACCTGGGCCTGGGGCGCCTGCTGGCCTACCTGGCCCAGCAGGCGGAAGTACGTCCGGGCAGCTTGACGGTGATCGCTGGTCACGCCCAGATCGAGGAGCATGTCACCGCCATCCGCCCGGTGATTCAGACCCAGATGCAGCTGTCGACCTGATCAGCGCGCCGGCCACCGGGCTCTCACCGGCTGGAGCGCTTAAGCGTTGACCCCCCACTTGGGCGGGAACCACGCGCTCAAGTGGGCGGCATCGGCCCGGTACAGCTGCTTGATGCGGCTGCGCCCGCTGATACCGGCGACCTCCGGGTGCACCACTCGTGCGTACTTGTCGACCTCGCAGAACAGATTTTGGCAGTCGATCAGCTGCAAGGGACGGCCCCGCAGCCCCGTGAACGAGAGCCCAAGGCGGCCGAAGTGCTCTTGCTGGGTGTCCGCCATGTAGTGGATCACCTCGGCTTCCAGGCCGCCGGCCGCGGGGCCGAAGCATTTGCGGATCCCATCGCGGGCTCCTGGGCCCGGAACGACGAAGTCCATCTCTGAGAAGGACATCTGCGCTGCGTAGTTCAGGTCGATCAGGTACTGGTAGGCCAGGAACGGGCCGATCGCTGGGAAGCTCAGCAGGACCTCATACGCCTCGTGCATCGACGCGGACTGCTGCACCCGCTCCGGTGCCTCCTGGTCCATCATCAACGCGATGAGCCGCAGGTGGTTGCTGTGCTTGCGCTGCTCCCCCAGTGCCGGCGGAGGGGTGATGTAGGCCGCGGAGTACAGCCGCTCCCCCGCCGCGAACGCCTTCGACAGCACGCCGTCCAGGACCTGAAAGTCATATCCGCTCCAGGTCACCTCACCCAGGTGCTTCTCCAGGAGCTGCCATGTTTGGATCTTGTTGAAGACCTTGAACAGCATGGTGCGGAAGAACACCTCGCGCCACTCTTGGTCCCCGCGGTAGGAGACCTGGCCGATCAGGTACTGGCTGACCCGGTCCGCGGCGCGAAAGCAGTTCGTGAAGCGGTGCTGGGCCAGCACCGGATCCTGGCATGCGGGCGGCGGCGCCTCCCCTAGCCGCGCCAGGTACACCTGCTGCCTGGCCGCGGCGAAACGCCAATAGGTGTCGAACACCGGCGTAGGCCGCAGCGTCCGCCCGGCGATCCTCACCACAGTCGGCGGCTCACCGTCTTGCGCCTGAGGCCGGGACGGGGCTTGCAGCATGCTCACCATGCACGCAATATATATTGAATATAGATCATGGTCAGCGGGAGCGGCAATGAAACTGCTGTGGCGCGCTCGACGCCGCAACACCCTGGTTACCTGGCCCCAAGCCGTCGACGATCGCCTTGAGCGGCTCGTTGCCGCCGGACTCGCCGCCCACGAGAACGTGAGCCGCTCCCAACTGCTCGCTGCCCTAGTGGTCAACGCCGAGGTCTCCCCCGAGCACGTCGCCGCCCTGATACAGGCATATCGCAGCATGAGCGCCGACGCCCTGGACGACACCCCAGGTTCCAGTGCCGCCGAGGACTGGCCAGAGGTCCGCCACCCAGGCCCGCGCCGGAACGCACACCGCCCGAAGCCGCAAGGCAGCGCCCAAAGCGCGGGAGACGCCGACGACGTCGGTGATTCCAATGAGCCAGCACATCCGTCCGGCACCAGCCCGGCGGCAGCGTCCTGATGACAGGTGAGCGCGGTGGCCAAGCGCTGATCAGGCTCCCCGTTGCGGCTTCTACAGGCCGACGCCGGGGCGCGGTGCCTCAACCGGTTCGTTCCCAAATAGGCCGCTGCCAACGGAGGCGTCATCTGGCAGGGCCGGACTGGCGCGTGTAACAGCGCGGGCAGGTCACGGCGGTCGCCATGCTCGGCACCGTCCAGGAGTACCGGCACAGGAACGTACGGCGGCAGTGCACAACAGTGTCGTTGCTCAGCAACTCTCCGGCCTCCAGCGGACCTGCCCGGCCGCAGGACGGGCACGTCCACTCCGGTGGCATCCGGTAGCCATCCGGAGGTTGTTCCCGCGACACAGTGAAGTAGGCCCTGGTCCGCATCGGCGCCTCGAACTGGTCGGCGGTGTACCCGCAGCGAGCGCACCGCACGTGTTCCGGGTCGCCCGCCAGATCTCGGTTGAACAGGATGTTCACCAGCGTCCAGAGCATGGGCCATGCCTATCCTCGACGTCGACGTCTTCATCGGTGTCTCACACCGTGTGGTTTTTGTCGAGCACATCACGGCACCGCGCGCAGTTACCGAATTGTCTTTCAGGGATCAAGGCGTCGAGTGACCATCTGGCGCTGGTGCCTCGCCGGATGGTCGCGGGCTGGGCTACGGCTTTTGGGCCGGTCCCGGCCCGCACCATCCCAGGGAGGCCGGATCGGTTCAGGTCGGTTGGTTATTGCTTGTCGCGGTGGTGGTCGAGTAGTTGGGTGAGCAAGCCCATGGTGGCGGCGCTGGCGGCTCCGCCACTGAGCAGGGCGGTGGGCCAGGTGGCGCCGGTGGCCAGGGTGAGCGCGCAGGTGATGGTCGTCACCAGCGTGGTGGTGGTCAAGGTGAGAAGTACGGGCACGGAAAACATCGGGGTCACTCCTGAGATGGCGTCGCCGGGGATCCGGCGGTCTGGGCATCGGCCCAGAACGTGATGAGTTCGGTGTCGGTGAGCTCATCGCTGGGGCGGTT
Source organism: Streptosporangium amethystogenes subsp. fukuiense (assembly GCF_042665875.1). NCBI lineage: Bacteria > Bacillati > Actinomycetota > Actinomycetes > Streptosporangiales > Streptosporangiaceae > Streptosporangium > Streptosporangium amethystogenes. Next base: position 1,965,187 of record NZ_JBHTEE010000001.1, read on the forward strand.
GGGCGGCGTACGTCCGGTGATCAGGGCCCAGACCGTCACCAGCAGGGTCAGCAACTGGTCGTCGTCGTGAGCCCACGGTGAGGGCGGGTGGCCCGGCCGGGTGCCGGTGACACGCAGCGGAGAGGCCAGGGCACGCGGGACAGCGGGGGCATGCGGCATGGGCGTCTCCTTCGTCGCCGGCGGGGGTGAGATCAACAATGGAGGCGCCGCTGGCCTGGCCGCCACCGGTTCAAACACCTCCGGACAACACCGGAGTAAACGGCTTCATGCGGGCGAAAACCGTTCCCGCTTCCCCGGGCGCTCCGCAGCGCGGCGGAGCTGGCCACTGACGTGGTCGGCTTTTCGAAGGTCGGCGCCCGTTCACATGCGACCTGCTCCGGTTACCTCCGCAGCGATCCGCTCTGATCCGGATCCCTTCGAGGTCATCCGGTCTCATCCGGACTCGTCCGGAGTTCGTTAGCGCAGGTCAACTACCTGTTAATCCCGGATGAGGCGGAAAATGCGATCTCCCCCAGCTTGACCACCCGTTAATGCCAATATGACTCCGGCTACTACCTGTAGATCACGGATCACTCATTTCGGCTGAGGGCGATGGTTGAACAACATCGTGATGCGGCGCTGCGCGCCTTCGTCGACCAGCTCAACGAGCTACGCGACCGGGCCGGCTCCCCGGCGCTGTCTCACCTATGCGCGATCTCGAAGCTCATCTCCGAAGACAGCCAGGATCGGATCCTGGCCCCCAGCACCACGCACGACATCCTGTCCGGCAAACGCAAACGCGTGCCGCCATGGGCGTGGGTGTCGTGCTTCGTGGCCGCGTGCACGATGGCCGCCGACCGGACCGGCCTGGATGTGCGCAGCATGGGGGACATCGAGGTGTGGTGTCAGCGATGGCGCGTGGCCCGCGATGCCCGGCCCGATCCCCCCGCGCCCACCCTGCGGCCGATCACAGCCCAGGCAGCCTCACCCGAGGCCGTACCCCACCCCGCACAGCGGCCCGCCCCCGCGCCGGGGGCGTCGGCCCGCGCTGATGTTCCCGGCGCGGGCCGACGTGCCCGGCCACCCAGTCCTCCAGCCACCCCGGCCGTCTTCACACCGCTGCCCGAGGAGCGGCAGCGGCTGCTGCAGATCTACGGCAGGACCGGTCTTCGCCTGCTGGAGCACAGCCAGGACGACAACAGTGAGGACTGCATGCGCCTGGCGGTCATCGCGCTGCTGAGGGGCTGGCCCCCGGAGGCGCTCCACTGGCTGCGCCGGGCCAGCGACGCCGGGCAGACCAATGCGGCGGGCCTGTTCAACCACCCCCATCGCCTGCAGGTCGCCGCTGAGCTCGCCTGCGGCTACGGCCGCCACTACCAGTGCTTTCCCAGCAAGCTCAGTGTCGCGATGTTCTTCTACCAGCTGGCCGCCAGACACGGTCACGCCGAGGCCGCCTACCGCCTGGCGGTAATCCACCAGGCCAAGAAGGAAGAGCGGCCGGCAGATAGCCTGCTCGGCCCAGCAATTGCCGACGGCCCTTTGCCGGTGACCGTTGAGCTGGTCACCGACGATGCGTTCACTCAGCTCCCCCGTGATCCGGATACGGTGCTGCGGCTGTTCCTGATCGACGAGGTCGACGGGCCCACTGCGGAGCCGCCCGCACCGGCCGGCGACCCTCCTTTGGAACTCACCTGAGCCCGGCACCGCAATGACCCGGCTAGGGGAATGAGGATGGTCAGGTCCAAGCTGGCGCGTGCCGACGACCACGCTCCTGTTCCCTCCCTCTCGGTGAGTTCGGCCGTTTTCGGGATTCGAACTACAACAACGTGTCTACCAGTGATTGCCCCATCACTTCAGGTGAATGGTTGATTTTTGTAATTCCCCACGATGCTTTCCGGGAGCGCCGCGACGCGGTGCCAGGTTCACTGGATGCGCCACCTCCGCAACCATCCGAGCCGACAGCCGAACCACCGCTGCCTGATCCGACCTATTTGGAGTCGACTGGGATCGCGTCTGGGGATCGAGAGCATCTGGGCACACGGCCTGCGGGTTCACGGGGTTGGCGCACCGGTCAGCTCCACTTCGTCATCCGGTTGCGGAATGTCGGTGCTGGTCATGGCGTGGGCCAGGACAGATTGCCGCATCACCCAATCGGCGTCGCCTTCGGTGATCGAGCGGTGAAGGTTGTCGATGAGCTGCGGGTCGGGGTGTGGGGGCCGGGCCCGGCGGGCGCGGCTGAAGTGCTTGAACAGCGCGGGCAGCTGCTCGGTGCGCACGCCGTTCTTCTCCTTGAGCGCATACAGCGGCAGGAACCACGTCTCGAACGTCGTCTGGGTGGCGGCATCAGCCTGGTGGCGCTCATACACCTGCGACAAGACGCTGGCGGCGCTGTAGGGCACGTGTCCGTGCAGGACGTAGCGCAGCCGCAGACCGTGGTGGGTGCGGAAGGGCTGGCCGTGCGCGGCGACGTTGAGGGCGGCGTTGGCGGTGGTGGTCATCACCGCCACGTCGGCCTGGAGCCGGCGGGCGGCGGCCAGGACCGCCACGTGCAGACCGGCCCGGGGGTCCAGCACCAGGCCCGGCAGGCCCACCGCCTCCAGGTCGATGCCGTAGGCACGGGTGCGCGACAGGATCAGCCGCGCCGGCACGTTACCTGCGGCGTTGCGCAGTTGCAGCGGGGCGCGCCGCCGAAAGGCGTGGATGTCCTCGCCGGCGACGACGGGCCGGGCCGGGTCGCGCTCGGCGACCAGGTGCTCGGCGACGTGGGCGCGGGTGGCCGCGTTTCCGCAGGCCCGGCAGGCATGGTCTGCGGTGCCGGTCATGTGCCCGCAGCCGGCGCACACCCGGACGCGTTCGCGGCTGATGGTCAGCGTCCCGGCCGACAACGCCTCAGCGATCATCTCCCGCGCCAGGTCGGCGACCGGGCGGTCGGCGTCGGTGACGATACCGCCCGGCGGCCAGGTGCCGGGGGCGTACTTGGCGGCGATCGCGTCGGCTTCGACGTCGGCCCGCGGCCGCCGGGGCCAGGTCGTGGTGTGCCGGTGGCGCAGGTCTCCGCTCAAGGTGACGGTGTTCCACAGGTGCGGCACCGGTGAGTGGCCCAGCAGCTGGTTCAGCGCCGCGGCGATGCGGATGCCGACCGCTTTCCCCGGCTTTTCCGCGAACGTGAATTCCTGGTTCTGTACCGGGCCGTTGAAGAAGAACAGATGCCGCGACACCATTGCCCTCCGCTCCTTTTTTCTAGATCGACGGCGCGATAATGATCGGCTTTATGATCGCGTCACCGCGCATCTCATAACGGATAATCGCGGCATTAGGGATTTTGGTCTCACGGGATTCGGTGACGACCTCTTCAACAGGGCGCGCCTCCAGCAGGGCGCGCAACGCCAGGATCATCGTGTGATGGGTGATGGCCACCACCACCGCCCTCGCCCCAGATCCCGAGTCCGGGGCGGTGTCGGTGCGCAGCAGCGCGAGAAAGCCCAGCGCCCGCTGCCAGACGCCACCGGCCAGGGACTCACCTCCGCCGGGCGGAATCCACAGGTGTTTGCGCAGCCGCCGATCCTCGGCCCCGTCGGGGTAGGTGGCGAACAACTCCTGCTTGGTCATGTAGGTCGCCTCCCCGTAGTGCTGCTCATCCAGCAACGCTGTGCGGCGCGGCCAGCCGCCGGACAGGTCGGGGAAAGCCAACTGCGCGGTGTCGATCGCCCGCCGGTAGGTGGAGGTGTAGACGCGCGCCCCGGCGCCCACCGTCTCGGCCAGGACGCCACCCAGCCACACCGCCTGGCGAAAACCTCGCGGGGTCAGCCCGACCACGGTGCGCGAGAGGTCATGGGCTACCTGCCCGCCGTACGGGCGCCGATCACGGTAAAAGCCATTGTATTTATCGGCGTTCTCAATTGACTCAGCATGCCGCACCACAGCCAATATCATGGATCCAAAGCTACGCCCCATCCCCCGGCGACCGACCCGGGTATGAAAGGAAAAGACCGTGGGCGACTGGGAATTCATCAAACACCGCACCGCCGCCGACGGCGAGGTATGGCGATCAGCCGGCGGCTTGTTCTACAAACGCACCGGCGACCAGAGCGTGCAGGCCGAAGCGGCCTTCCAGCGCCGGGCCGCGGGTCTCGGCTACCCCGTGCCGCAGATCGTCGACGACGGCGCCGACGGTGTTGAGGCGGGCCGGTACTTCTTCACCGAACGCAGCCTCGGTGAGACCTCCTTGCACGATGCGGCCCTGGCCGGGGCCGATGCCCACGGCCAGGTCGCCGAGGCCGTCATCGACGCCGCGGCCGCCATCTCGGGCCGGCTGCTGGCGGCCCAGGCGCGTACCCCGCTGCCAGGCGGCCCGCAGCAGGTACGGGCGTGGATCAGGCAGGCCGGATTCACCGACAACGTCTTCGCTGAGAACCCCGACCTGGACACCCCCCGCACCCGCGCGGCGCTCGATCGCGCCGCCGAGCGGTTGAGCGGCGTGCCGATGTGCCACAGCCACCTGGACTACGGGCTGCCCAACGCCTTCCCCGCCGGGGTGATCGACTGGCAGCACCACGGCCCGGCCCCGCTGGGATACGACGTCTACCCGATGCTCGACATCGTCGCCTTCAAAGGCGGCGGCAAGGGATACCGCATCAGCCCGGCGCAACGAGCGCGCTACCTGCTCGCCCTGGAGGAGGCCGCCCTGGAGGCGTACGGCCGGCCGCTGAGCGGTTACCTGCCCGACTTCCTGCTGGTCAAATGCCTGTTCTTCCTGGCCCTGATGCGGCCAGCCGACCCGCAGCGCCGTGACAAGCACCTCAAATGGCACTACCGCCGCGCCCTTTTCCAGATGGGACTGGAGCACTATGAGGACTGCACCACGATCGACACCGCCGCCTTCCCCACCCTGGCCGAGTTCACTGCCGGCGCCGCCACCACACCTCGATAACCCGCTGGAGAACCCGCTCGGTGGCCCGCTGCCGCTGGTGCGTGACCGCGACTACCTCATGGACCAGCACGGAGTGGTGTTCAAAGTCATCGGCGACGTCCACCCGGCCAGCCACTACCTCGGCTACGTCAAGTACCACCCCGACCCCCACGGAGACCGGCAACTGCTGGGCCGCACCTACCGGCAAAACAGCGTGGTGTCGAAATCCTTCGGCATCCTGGCCGAGCGGCCCGAATGCTACGTCTACTCCGACGTGCTGGGCTGCGTCATCACCGGCCTGCCCCGAGGGCAGGTGGCCCTGCACCACTCCTGCCGGACCGCGCTGAGCACCATCCACGCCAACCCCCACCTGGTGCGGAACGCTCGCGCGGGCGCGGACCTGCTGGCCATCATCGACCGGATCGTCTCCCTAGGGGCTCGCGAGCTGTTCGGTATCACCGGCTCCTTCCTGGTCGGCTGCTTCAACGACCGCTCCGACATCGACCTGGTCTGCTACGGCCCCGACGGCTACGCCGCCGCCCGGGAGCTGTTCGGCGTCGGCGACCTGATTCGGCCCTACGCCGGCGACACCCTCATGCAGCTGTATCTGCGCCGGGCCAAGTACATGGCCGGCAGCGCCTTCGACACCCTCATCAAGCAGGAACGGCGCAAGTTCCAAGGCCTCACCGCCGGTACCGGCGCGCACATTAACTGCGAGCCGATTCGCTGTGACTGCGATCAGACCTTCGCCCGCACCACGGCCAAGGAGATCGGCCACATGGCCCTGCTGGCGAAGATCACCGACCACCGCGAAGGACTGGTCACCCCGGCCCTGTACGGGATCAAGGTCAAGACGATCCTGTCGTCCACCGTGGACGAGCCCGACTCCTTCGCCCGCAAGATCACCCACATGCGGTCCTACCTGGGCGCCTACACCGGCGCGTTCCGAACCGGCGACATCGTGCACCTGTCGGGCAAACTCGTCCACACCCAAGACGACACCCAAGACGCCCACCGCAGCGGCTTCGGCATCGAACTCACCCCATGGAGCGTGACCGAGTCCTACCTGGCCACCCTCACCGGGTAGGCGCCGCCGCCCTGTCCGCGACCGAGCAGGACCGGGTGGAGCGGGCCGCCCGCACCGGCTGCGCCACACCTACGCCACCGCCTGGACCTGGGCGGTGCCGACCCCACCCAGGCCCAGGCACTCATGGGCCACACCTCCCCGGCGACCACCGCCACAGCGCGTGTTGACGACGCGCGAATGGTGACCCCGTGGCGGACGCCTGGGTTCTAGTGCTTGTCGCAACACACCTGATCATTAGGGGCGTGTTGATGGCGAGGCGAGGACCCAAGCGCAGGTTGGATGTCGAGTCGGAGTACTGGCGGCTGGTGCTGTCAGGCGTGGGGACGGTCGATGCATGTCGTGCTGTAGGCATCGGACGCAAGACCGGGTACCGATGGCGGGCGGAGAACGGAGGGCTCCCTCCGGCGCGGCTGGCTGAGACCGCCCGATCGAGTCGGTTCCTGTCGCTGCTGGAGCGACAGCGAATCGCCACCTTGCGGGCGCAGGGCCTGGGAGTACGCGTGATAGCCGAACGGCTCGGGCGATCTCCCTCGACCATCAGCCGAGAGCTGCGCCGCAACACACTTCAACACGACCGGGGCGTCTATGACGGCGACCTGGCTCATGTGCGGGCGCGGCAACGAGCCCGGCGCCCACGCCAAGGTCGCCTGCTGGCAGATGGGGATCTGCGAGCGGAGGTTCAGGCCAAGCTGGAACTGGAGTGGAGCCCCGAGCAGATCGCCGCGTACCTGCGCCGGAGCCGGCCCGACCGGCCGAGCTGGCACATCTGCCACGAGACGATCTACCGGGCGCTCTACCAGGGGGGAAAGGGCGGATTGAGCCGGAAACTCACGCGTCGGCTGCGCACCGGGCGGCCTCTCCGCAAACGCCGCCGCCGATCTAACCGACGCAGCCCTCGCTTTATCGCGCCCGCGCTGCTCATTGGAGGCCGTCCGAGCGTGGTCGAGCAACGCCAGCGTGTCGGGGACTGGGAGGGCGACCTGATCACCGGGCGGTTGAACCAGTCCGCCATCGCCACGCTCGTCGACCGCAAGAGCCGCTACGTGCGCCTGGTCGCGCTTCCGATCCGCCATGACGCGCAGGCCGTTCGCGATGGCCTCATCGCCGTACTGCTCGACATGCCGCCGTCAGTGCGGCTGACACTGACCTGGGACCAAGGAGCAGAGATGGCCCACCATGACCAGATAGCCGCTTACCTGAACGAAGGCGTGTTCTTCGCCCAGCCGGGCAGCCCATGGCAGCGCGGCACCAATGAGAACACCAACGGGCTGCTTCGCCAGTACTTCCCCAAACGCACCGACCTGTCCGTCCATACCGCGGCCGACCTACGCGCCGTTGAAGAGCGTCTCAACACTCGCCCCCGCAAGACGCTCGGCTGGCGCACTCCAGCCGACATTTTTGATCAAGCTCTGGCACTATGACTATCCGTCACCGTTGCGATGATCACTCGAATTCACCCTAGAACCCAGGCGCCGATAAGGGGTCACGGTTCGAACGACGTCGACAAGCGCGCTGGTGCCACCGAGCAGGCCGCCGGCGCCGAGCACGTCTTCGCGTAGCCGACCCCGACCCCGACTCCGTTGGCGTGGCCTGCCCTTCTAGGCCAGCAGGCGGCGTCAGCGCGGGTGCTGCTGGTCATCCGGCGATGCGATGACGTTGTTGGCGGCGGCGAGCACAATGCCGAAGGTGGCCCCAGCAACACCCAGCGCCTTCGGCCAGGAACTGCCGTCCGCCACCACGAGCGCCGCGGCGGTGACCGCCAAGACGAACGCGGCGCCAAAGACAACAGCGGCTCGAACACTGATGAGAGGCATGTGATCCCCCAAGGCGTTGGGCGAGGCCTGGTGACCCCGCGCTGGCCTACATCATGGAGATCTGCCGCGTTAGTGTCAGTCTCCCCTGTTTCAGCAGGTCAGAAGGGAAAAAGGGCGCCATCCCACCCGGACGAACCTAACCCCAAGGGGTGTCACGACCGTCCGGCCCGCCAGGGGAGTGCGCGTCGCGGCGGTGATCTCGTCGGGATGTCACCCCTTGGGTTTCCGCCATCGTCGAGCGCGTCTTCGCGTAAGCCGCTCAGAGGGTGTTGCTGAACCTCGCCGTCGCTGTTGATCATGCGAGCGATGTGCCACCTGGTGACTCCGACGCGGCTATTCGGCTGAGGACGGCCGGTCCGAGTGCGGTCCCAAGTCGTGCCTGGTGAAGATGGCGATCAGCAGACCGACGGGCAGCCCAGCCTCGTGAAAGTGCTGGTCGAGATGAAGTTCATAGCGGTTGCGCCGACCAACGCGCTCACGTGTGAGAAAGCCCGCCTGCTGCAGGTCGGTCACGATGGCCTGAACCCTGCCTTCGATGATGCTGGCTGTGTTGGGTTCTTCGGGAGGCGGTTGGGGGCCGATTCCTTGATCAATGTCGGTGAGTTTTGACGTCACTCCGGGCTGTCTGGGTGGCCGGGCGGTGGCTGTTTGGCGAGGATGTCGTGGAGGGGCAGTAGGTCTCGCAGGGCGCTTCGAGACCCGTTGCGAACCTGAACGCCCCGAGCGCCCGAATCGGTCGCGCGCTCGGTCTGCGGTCTGGTTCGCATCACGACGGTGTTGAGCAGGTGGGATCGGGCGCCGATGAGAAATGGCGCCGACAGTCGTCTAAGTAGACGTCCGGTGAAAACGCGCTGCGCGCATCAAGGGAGAGCAACGAGATGAGACCACTTCGATACTCGATCAACGTCACGCTCGACGGCTGCTGCCATCACGAGGCAGGGCTCCTCCCGGACGAGGAGTCGATGCGTTACTGGACCGCTGAGATGGAGCGAGCCGATGCCCTGCTATTCGGCCGGGTGACCTACGAGATGATGGAGTCGGCGTGGCGGAAGCCGGCCACGGACACGTGGCCTGACTGGATGGATGAGTGGCAGATCCCGTTCGCCGAGACCATCGACCGGGCGAAGAAGTACGTCGTGTCGAGCACGCTGAGCGCGGTCGATTGGAATGCCGAGCTGGTGCGAGGCGACTTCGGGCAAGCGGTTCAGCGGCTCAAGCAGGAGTCAGGCGAGGGCCTGTGGGTGGGTGGCGTGACGCTCCCCCTGGCGTTGGCAGATCTGGGACTGATCGACGAGTACGAGTTCCTTGTGCAGCCGGTCCTTGCCGGACACGGGCCGACGTTGCTCGCCGGTCTGCGCGAGCGCATCCAGCTCGAGCCCGTGGACCGCCGTGAGTTCCGGTCGGGGGCGGTCGCCCTGCGATACCGGCCCACGCGAGTTACGGCTTGACGTGATTTATCCTGGCACGTTGGCCGCTCCCTCGCGACGGAACGACGGCTCGGAGTCGCGTTGGCCGTGCCCCCGAACGCGCGGACATATCGACGGGGGACATCGCCCCGAGGTGCCGGTAGCGGACAGGGCAAACGTTGCGAATCGCCGTATACAGCTCGACCTTGGTCGCCGATATGCGCATGGGGCCCCCAAACGGGAGAAGCGCACCGACTCTCCCACCGCAAGAACCCCACTGCCGTCAAAACTCGGCGACATCACCCCTCACCACACGAAGCCGCCTTCCCTGCCCCAGCAACAAACGCCTCCGCAACTCACGTACATAGCCAGTGATGCCCAGCGTGACAGCGATGTCGCGGATCCGTGCCTCTGGAGCGCGAGCGATCGCGATCAGCACGTGGGCGTGGTGGGTGATGAACGTCCAGGTGCCGCAGCTGTCGTCGGTTGCGTTCACGGGGGTGCGGTCAGGCTTGGTAGCGGCGGGCGGCGGTGTCGGGGCTGACATCCAGAACGGCAGCGATCTCGTCCCAGGTGGCGCCGGTCGCTCGGTCGGCGGCGACGGCGGCGGCGGCCAGGACGGCGCGGGCCTGGGCGAGCAGGGGCAGGGCGGCGGCGGTGTAGCCGGCGATGGGCCCAGGCTTCCAGCCGGTCTGCTGAGTGGGCGGGGCGAGGTCTTCGGCGTGCAGGTCCAGGGCAAGCTTCCCGGCTGCCTGTGCGAGGCGTTCGGCCTGGTCGCGGATGTGACGGCGCTGCTTGCGGGTGTCGTCCTGGCGTTGGTGGCGCTGGGTAAGGGGGCGCCAGCGTCTGGCGCGCGTGCGGCCGAAAGCCCACCGGCAGGCGTCGGAGCAGTACTTGCGGGGCCATCCTCCGCGGCGGTCCGCTGGAGGGGGCAGCGGCGCCTCGCAGTTCAGGCACTGCTCGGTTCGAGATCCCATGAGGACGCTCACCAAAGGGGTTTCGTGGTCGCATGGCTGCGGATCAGGCTGTCTCGTTTGCTGGGTTGTGAGACAGGTTAGCCCGCACCGGCGCGGTCACGAAACCCTTCCCCAGGAGGTCCTGGCGCGGGAGCTGCGGGTGAGGCGGCGCGTCATCTGGATGATCGCCGACCAGGTGATCATGATTTCGCTGTGCTGCGGCAGCCGTTCATGGTCGCGGATATTGCGGCGGGCGCGCAGCACCCACGACAGGCTGCGCTCCACCACCCAGCGTTTGGCCAGCACGACAAAGCCCTGGGCGCCGCGCGGCCGGGAAACCACCTTGACGGTGAGGTCCAAGAAGGTGCGCGCCCACTCGATCAGCGATCCCGCGTAGGCGGAGTCGGCCCAGACCAGGGTGATCTCGGGATGGGTCAGGCGCAGCCGGAACAGCAGCTCGCGGGCGCAGTCCCGGTCGGGGGTGTCGGCCGGGGTGACTATCACCATCACGTCAGCTTCTCGGCCGTAAACGACCGAGCGTGCAGCTCCTCGCCGTCGATGGGTTCGACGGTTCAGGCCGCGTCGTCGGCAGCGTGACTCACTGCCCAGCCCGCCACCCCGCGCGAGGCGATGTTGCGGGCCGCGTTGACGTCGGCGTGCTCAGCGAAGCCGCACGACGTGCAGGAGAAGGTCGCCTGGCCGGGCCGGTTCCTCTTGTCCACATGCCCGCAGGACGAGCAGGCCTGCGAGGTGTAGGCCGGATCGACGTGGACAACGGCGACGCCCTGGCGGGCGGCCTTGTAGGCGATGAAGCCCCCCAGCTGGTGGAAGCTCCATGAGTGCAGCGTGACCCGCTGGGGCTTGCGGAGCCGTACCCGGTCACGGATGCCCTGGAGGTCTTCCAGGGCGATGCCTTGCCCGGTGCGTGCAGCCTCGGTCACGATCTGCTTGGCGATGATGTGGTTGGTGTTCGCGGCGAACCGGGCCTCGGCCCGGCGACGCCGCTTCAACAGCCGTTTGGCGGACTTGGTCTGCTTGGCCTGCAGGCGGCGGCGCAGCTCGCGGTGGCGGTGGCGGACCGCGTTCAGGGTTTTGCCGCTGTGGCGAACCCCGCCACTTGTGGTCGCGATGTTGACGATTCCCAGATCCACCCCGGTGAACCCGTTCGGGGTGCGCACCGGCACGTCCGGCAGGTCGCAGGTGGCGATGAGGAACCACCTACCGTCGCGATACAGCAGGTCCGATTCGCCCTTGCGGTAGGCGGCCAACGTCGTGAGCTGATCGGCAGAGGCGGTGAACGCCACGTTCTTCATCCGCCCGCGCGTGGTCCAGATGCTCACTGTGCGCGCCTCCATCTGCCAGGACAGGCAGCGGTCGTCGAACGGGTGGGCCGCACCGGGGCGAAAGACGATCGGCGTGGCCAGGGCCCGCTCGCGCCGCGCGGAACCGGGCCTGCCCACGTTGCCGTTGCGGATATTGGCGTGCAGCGTGGCGTAGGCGTCGGCGACCTTCTTGACGACATGCTGCGCGGCCTGAGCCGCCAGCCGGTAGTCGTCCTTGATCTGCCCGTAGGCGTGCCGGCGCAGGTCGTAGTTGCGAAACACCCGCCGCTGGTGGGCGAGCGCTGCCACCCAGGTGGCCGCGGCGTTGACCGCGCGCAGGGTCGCCTCCAGCGCCGCCGCCTGCTCGGGCGTCGGCAGGAGTCTCACCTGCACCACCAGCTTCACAACGCCCAAACTATCCTTTGGCCCATGTCACCGTGATAGGAATCCGACCTGCGCCGGGGCCGGGGCCGAACCGTTGTCCGCACGCTGCACGCGCATTCGGTCTTCACACCCGGGCATCGGTGCGGGGTCTTCACCGGCGCACCGCCGCGCCGCTGCGAAGAAATCATGATCGAGGTGTGCGGCTTGTTGAGTTCAACGGGGAGCGCGACCATGTCCGCCTGCTCGTCGGCTGCCCGCCCAAGGTCGTCCTTGCGGCCCTGGTCGATTCCCTCAAGGGCGTCTCGGCCCGCCTGCTGCGCAAGGAGTATCCCGCTGTCCGCAGGTATCTGCGGGGCGGCCGCTTGCGGTCTCCGTCCTACGTCGCCGCCTCCTGCGGCGGCGCCCTTTTGCGCCTTGTCAAGAAATACATCGAAAACCAGGAGCGCCCGGACCAACGACCGGACGTTCACAACCCCAGGACCGGGAAGCGATTCCTCCCGGGCGTGAACACCCGGGGTTCCTCGCTAGATAACGCTGAAGCCCATCCGGATCGACCACAAGATGTCGCTTCCTCCCATTGATGCGTTTTGCCGGGTCAAAGCCGCGAGTGGCCTTGCTGACCGTTTCCGATCCCTTCACCGACTGCGAGTCGACGATGAGGGTGACCGCACTAGGACAGCGGCCCTTGCACAGCCGGATCGCGCGGCGCAGCTGGTCCCGGATCTGGCTGACCACCCCCTGCCGCGCCCAGCGCGCGAAGTGCCCGTAAATCGTGGCCCACGGTGGGAAGTCGGACGGGATCACACGCCAGGGCGATCGACGAGAACGGCCGGCTGACCCACGTGGGCGACATCGAGGACAAGTTCGAGGCCGCCCACCGTAGGGGCTGGCGCCTGGTGGCGCCCCGGGAGAACCAGGGCGATCTCGCAAGCGCCCGGGACCCCGCCGCGATCGTCTTCGCCGACGATCTCAAGGACGCCGGCAGGCTCGCCAGACGCTGGCGCACAGGCCGCGCCCTCGTGGCGCTCGCGGTGGTCTTGCTCCCCGCGGCTGCCGGGTATGGCGTCTACCGGTACACCGTCACTGATATCCCAAGGCTGAGAGCCGACGCGACCACGCAGACCGGTGCGGCCGCCTTCGAAGCTTTCGTCCGTTCGCACGAACGCCAGATCGTCTACATCGACATCAGGTGCGAGTCCTACGCGCCGGATGCAAACACGTCGGATGCAAAAGAGATCGATCCGCGATCGCACTGCTGGTTCCAAGGGCAGGACAACTACAGCGACGAATCCCCCACAGCCTTCTTACTGAGCACCTTCTCGCACGCCGCAACCGCCTACGAATGGTGGAACGGCCCCTCCCACGACTCCTGGGCCGGGCAGGGCGTTCTCCTCACCTACTTTCCCCAGAAGCCGGTCGGCAGCAGCACGTTCTTCACCCAGAACAACGGAGATGGCAGCAGCGGCCCAGGCGGCCTCGAAGCGAAAGGCTACTTCGAGATCGTCATCTCCGGAACCGGCGCCGTGGGCCCGCCTGGCCTGGACATCGTGGACCTGCGCCCACGCTCGGCGCCCTCCTGAACACCCACACCGCACGGCACCCCGCCGCCGTAAACACTGGGCACGCAGGTCAAACCTGCTCGGGTGACAGCCGCCTGTGGCGGATGCCCGCCCCGAGCAACTCGGCGTGGGCGTCCATGGTTGCGTCGGTCAGAAGCAGCAACAAACGTTCACGGGTTTGAGCAACGCCAGCGGCTCAACGGGCGAAGAAATGTCGATGAGATTCAGCAACAGTGCAGCGACCTTCGGTGTTGCCTTGCCTCCCTCTTCGCCTGAATGCGTGAGGGCGGGGACGCAGTCCCCGCCCTCGTCGGGGCTCAGAGCCCCCCAGCTGTCGGCGTACACCCGAATGCGCACCGGCCGGTACGGCCCGGACGTGCGCCATTCCTTGGCTGGTTGGGGGTGTGCCGTGCAGAGCTCCGACGACGAGGTGGTGTCTCTCAACGTTTGAGCCTCTGATCGAACTGCCGCAAACGCCCAGGTGGGAACGTTCCATGTGCGAGACTGGCCGGACCTGTCCTACTGTCCTCGGCAGCGGGCCCGCACCCATCGTTCGTTTCCACAGAGAGAGGTTCTCCATGACCATCCTCGTGACCGGAGCGACCGGCACCGTGGGCAGACACGTGGTCGATCGGCTCGTCGCGGCCGGACGACCCGTGCGGGCGCTCACCCGCAACCCGGAGGCCGCCGGGCTGCCCGACGGCGTCGACGTCGTCAAGGGCGACCTGAACCGTCCGGGCGAGCTGTCGTTCGACGGGGTACAGGGCGTGTTCCTCATCGCGGGCCTCTTCGATCCAGAGCACGCGACCGACCTGGCGCAAGCATTCGTCAGCCGCACCGTGGCGGCCGGGGCCGCCCGGATCGTGTCCCTGACCAGCTCTGGCGTCACGAGCCGGCGAGCCGGCTTCTACGAGACGCTGCACGCGGTGGAACAGATCGTCGAGAAGTCCGGGGCGGCCTGGACCCACGTACGGCCCGGCGAGTTCGCCGTCAACAAGCTCGACGTCTGGGGCGAGTCCATCCGGACCGAGAACCTGGTCCGCAACGCCTACCCCGACGGCATCGGCGTGCCGATCCACGAGGCCGACATCGCCGACGTCGCGGCGATCGCCCTGCTCGAGCACGGTCACGCGGGCCGGGCGTACGACCTGACCGGGCCACAGGCGCTCACCCACCGGCAGCAGGCGGAGGCGATCGGCGCCGGGCTCGGCCGTGCGATCGCGTTCGAGGGGCTGACGTACGGGCAGGCTCGCCGGGCCTACATCGAGGGCGGACTTCCGATGGAGGTCGCCGAGTTCATACTGGGCTACCAGGCCGAGTACGCGGAGGAGCCCCCGGCGGTCTCGCCCGCGTTCGAGCAGGTGACCGGAAGGAAGGGCCGGACGCTCGCGCAGTGGGCGGCCGACCACGCCGCTGAGCTGGACCCGGCCGCCTGACGGCCGACGGCACGAGGCGGGGCGGCGGGGGTCTCGGCCCGCCGCACCGCCCCTTCTGTCGGCGACGCCCGCCAGCGCCGCCCGTGATCCGGCGCCTTCGTCACGGCGCGCTGTCGCTCCCCAGTGAGCAGTGAGTGCGCCAGAACCACGGAGGGCTCAGGCGCAAAGTGTGTGACGTCGTGACCGACTGTGATTCCGTCAGTGACTACAGAGGATGATCTTTCGTAAGAGGTCGAGGTTGGCGCGGCCATATCGGCTGCGTTTGAGGGCCTTCACCCTGGTCACGTTGCCCTCGACCGTGCCAGAAGAGTAGGGCAGGGACAGGCCGTTGGTGACGGCGTCCAGGTCACGCTCGATGCCCCGGGCAAAGGAGTGCAGCTGGGGGATGTCGTCGGCGTCAACGGCGGCCAACCAGGCTTTGAGATCCGTCTGTCCACTACGTTCGCTCATCATCTGGGCGAACGTAGTGACGTGCCTGGCCAGGGCGCTCAGATGCGGGCTGCGAGCCAGGACGGCTTTGAGCCGGGTGTTCTCATCGTTGGTGAGGTGGTCGGGGTGGCTGGTGATCCAGCGGGTGGTCTCACGGACCGTGGGAGGTGGCGGTGGGAGATCGGGGGCGGTGACCGCGGTTCGCAGAGGCTCTAAGTAGCGGCGGACGGTGCGGCGGCTGCCGCGATAGCCGCGCTCGCGGAGTTCGGCATACAGTTGAGCGGCATTGATGATCTCGTCTTCGGTGACGCGTTGCCGCAGATAGGGGACGAATTCCTCGAAGGAACGGGTCCGGGAGCGCGGTCCGTTGATGAGGTGCTCGGCGGTGGCGGCGCTCGCGAACTTGCGGACGGTCTTGCGGTCCAGACCCAGCCGCTGGGAGATCGCCGAGATCGTCATGCCGCGTTCGGCGAGTTCACGGACGATGGCGTGACGTTCCCGGGTTCGGGCCGCCGTGTGTGACTCGGGCCGAGCCTTGGGCTCGATCACCGCTGGCGCGGCGGGCCCCGGCGCGGGCTCGGGCTCTGTCAGGTCACTGCGGTGCGTTCGGACGGCGGCCTCGGCTGCTTTGCATAAGTTGTTCCACAGATGCCAGCGATCAGCCACTTCGATCGCGTCCGGTGCCCCGGTTCTGGAGCCCTCGGCGTAGGCGCCGGCCCGGTCCCGGCAGATCACCTCGATGCCGGGATGCTCGCGCAGCCAGGCGGCGAAGGTGTCGGCCTGGCGGTCGTCCAGGACGTCGATAGGGCGGCCGGTCTCCACGTTGACCAGCAAGGTGGCGTAGGAGTGCCCGCGCCGTTTCGCCCAGTCGTCGACCCCCAGCACCGTGACCTGGCCGATCTCGGGATCGGGCAGGGCGCGGATCAGCCGGATCAGTGTGTCCCTCGACACCGTGACGCCGAGCAGGCCCAGCAATCGGGTGGCGGCCCGCCCGGCCAGCGCGAGCGCGAACCGCTCCAGCATGCGCCGCAGCAGGGAGGTGTTGCGGGCATGTCGCCTGGCCAGGCTGCTGATCGGCTCGGCAAAGGTTCGTACCTGGCAGGTCGGGTTGCCGCACTTTAAGCGGCGTACGGTCAGGTTGATGAGGATCTGGCGGCCGCCGGTCGGCAGGTCCTGCAGCAGTCGCCGGTAATGTCCGTGCAGCCGGGTCGACGGCGCCCGGCATCCTGGACAGAGGGCGGGCGCTCCGCCGGTCCGTGCCTGGATCAGCACATAGCCGCTGCGATCGACGAGCTCTTCCACGACCAGCTCGGTCAGGTGGGGGAAGAAGACCTGCAGGCAGGCTTCGCCTGCCGGGGGTTCGGCATGCTGCACAATGAACTCCGCGGCCGCTTGTTGACGATCACGTTCTTGGTCGAACCCGATCATCACCGAGCGGCCGCATTCATGCGCGTACCGTTACTCGATCGCGATCAGTCCCGGACATAGCCCTCTGTCGCGATCCGTGACCGCTTCACACACTTTGCGCCTGAGCCACACGCACCTGGCCGTTGACGAATGCCCTGGTGTGCGAAGAACCTCGGTATCCGCTTCAGTGCCGGATCGAAGTTAGGTGAGTAGTCGCTTCAGGCCGTCGCGCTCGAACGAGAAGTCACGGCAAGCCGCTCTGTGGAGCCCGCTGCTCGTCATGTTCCGTCACTGTGTGGGCGGCCTTGAGTCGGTATGTCTGGAGAACCAGGTCACCCAGCGGCGTTGCCAGGGGGTTTCGATCGCCCGGCGGTGGTAGTGCTCGCGTGTCCAGGCGATGGCCTCTTGAGGGGGCAGGCCGGTGAGGGTGGCCAGGCAGGCCATGACGGTGCCGGTGCGGCCTACTCCCCCGCCGCAGGCGACTTCGGCGCCGAGGCCTGTTCGTGCCTGTTCGTGCAGGTGGGTGATGGAGCGGGCGGCCGCGTGCTGGTCCGTCGGTAGCAGGAAGTCCGGCCAGCGGATCCATTCGTGGGGCCAGTTCAGGGTGTTCTGGTGGCGGCGGCGAAGGCGTGTGGAGCCGAGGTAGAGCGCTGTGTCGGGGGCCGGGCCGACGGGGGTGGGGTTGCGAAGTCCGCGGCCGCGGATCCAGGTGCCGTCGGGGAGGCGGGTCGCGCCGGTGAGTGGTGCTGTCATGTGGCGATTGTTGCTTATCGCCGCTTTGCTTCTCCCCCGAGATCAAGGGTGGTTTCACGGCGAGGTCCTCGATATCGACGCCTGTTGAATCGGCGGGCGCACGTGGTCTGCCTGTCGTCATCGTAAGGCGGGGCGAGGGCTGTGACGCCGGCCGGTCCTTTCGTGTACTGGTCTTGGAGCTTGTATCCGTTGGATTCTTCGACGGGGCTACTGGGCCTCCTGTCGTTCTCGTCTGCCCGGACGCGATCGGATCGTGCGCTTCGTCGCCGGCCCGTGGTCGTCGTCGGGGGCGCTCGGCGATGTCTAACCCCTGGTGAATTCGGGAAGGTCTGAGGGGGCCTCTTGCCCGGAGGTCAGCCGGGTGGGCGGGTACCGGTGCTCTCGCGGACGACGAGTTCGGGTTCGATCATGCGGTGCGGGGTGACGGTGCGGCCGTCGATACGTTCCAGGAGCAGCCGGAAGGCCAGGCGGCCGACCTCGGTGAAGTTCTGTCGTACGGTGCTCAGTGGTGGCCACAGGTAGGGGGCCTCGGGGACGTCGTCGAAGCCGACCACGCTGACGTCCTGAGGGACTCGGCGGCCGGCTTCGCGCAGGGCTCGCAGTACGCCGGTGGCCATGTGGTCGTTGGCGGCGAAGATGGCCGTGACCTCGGGGTCGCGGGCCAGTTGCCTGCCCAGGTCGAAGCCGGAGCGTGCGCTCCAGTCTCCGCGCAGGGGGTCGGGGATCTGGCGGCCTTCGGCGGTCAGGACCGAGCGCCAGCCTTCGACGCGGGCGCTGGCGTCGATCCAGTCTTCGGGGCCTGACAGGTGCCAGACGGTGTTGTGGCCGAGGCTGAGCAGGTGTCTGGTCGCTCGTACGGCTCCGGCCGCCTGGTCGACGGCGGCGACGGGGACGGGGAGGCTTTCGCGGGCGCCGACCACGACGGCGGGCAGGTCGGGTGGCAGGTGGTGTAGTCCGTCGGCGGCCGATTCGTGGGGGGCGACGATGACGACGCCGTCGACGGACTGGAAGCGCAGCCGGTTGACGGCCTCGGCGATGGAGCGGCGGTTGAGGGTGGTGACGTTGACGATGGTGACGAGGTAGTCGTGGGTGCGGGCGGCCTGTTCGATGCCGTGCAGGGTGGAGGCCGGGCCGTAGAGGGTGGTGTCGAAGCTGACGACCCCCAGGGCGCCCGAGCGGCCGGTGACCAGCGAGCGGGCGGCGAAGTTGGGGCGGTAGCCGAGTTCGCGTACCGCGTCCAGGACGCGGGCGCGGGTGTCGGGGCGTACTTTTTCCGGGGTGTTGAGAACGCGGGAGACGGTCATGGCCGAGACGCCTGCGCGCGCGGCGACGTCTTCCATGACGGCGGCTCTGGGCCGTTCGGAGAACGTTTGTCCGGATACCTGCTGGGTCACCCTGTCCGCCTTGTCGAAGTTACTCCAAGCGTATCTGAGTGTTTGCGTTAACAGTTCGGGGGCGGGCCTGTGTGGGAGGTGTTTTCCGTGGGAGCGCTCCCTTTTTGCGGCGGGAAGACGGAAAGGTCAGTGCGGAGGGGGCGGCGTGAGCTTCCTGACGAAACGGGCGGCGGCGCGGTGGCTCATGCCGGTCTCGCCCCGGACCAGGAAGACGGCCTGGTCGATCTGGCCGGTGGCTTTCAACTCCAGGGCCTGTTCCACGAGTTCGGGGCTGATCCCACCCCCGACCAGGGTGTTTCTGGGGTGCTGTGCCGCCCGCACCGTGAGGACGATCAGGGCGATGACCACCGCCACGACGACCGCCGTCAGAAGGAGGATGACGATCGGGTTCGACATGAGTCAAGCGTATCGTCCCAAGGTCATCGTGTGCGTGCTGGAAACGACCGGATCGCGGTGGTTCTTCGGTGCGGCGTCTCCATGGTGGTCGGGCGTCTTGCGGCCGGTCGGCGACGGTGCGGCCCGGCTCTGGCCGCTCTCTCAGGCCGCCCCGCGCAGCAGGAACATGGTGTAGGCCGCGATCGAGCCGCTGTCGGTGATCGCGCCGCGCAGGATCATCCGCTCCAGTTCGGTCCGTGAGACCCATTCCTGGCGCATGTCCTGCTCGGTGTGCTCACGGTCGGGGGCGCCCGCGGTCAGGTCGGTGGCCAGGAAGATGTCGAAGTGCTGACCCGTCGTGCCGTGGGCGTTGTCCAGGCGGCCCAGATGGGTCATCGAGGCGGCTCGCAGACCGGTCTCCTGGGTCAGCTCGGTGTGTGCCGTGACCAGGGGCGAGGGGCTGTCCTTGACCCCGCCCTGGGGGAAGTTCCAGGTGCGCCGCCGTACCGGGTAGCGGTACTCCTCCACGAGGTGGAAGCCGTCGTTCTCCATAGGCAGGACGAGGGCGAAGTCGATCTGGTCCACCACGCCGTAGATGCCGTGGGAGCCGTCGGGGCGTTCGATGCGGTCCTCGCGCACGCTCATCCAGGGGTTGGTGTAGACGACCGTCGAGTCGAGAGTGCGGATCGTCGGTCCGGGTACGTCGGTCATGGCGCGCAGCTTACTGCTGTCATGGCTCCGTTCGAGGTGCGTCGGCCTGGTTGGCGTCGTGCGGACGGTGCGGGCCGGGGCCGGGTGGGGCGAAGGGCGCGACGGAGGTCACCGCGGTGACCGGTATCGGCCCGTAGATGTGCGGGAAGGCCTCGGGTGAGTCGGCGGGCACCTCCATGCGCACGTCCAGTCCGCGGGGGTCGACGCTGAGCAGTACCAGGGGGGTGGTGACGTCGCGGTAGAAGCGCTCCACCACGCCGCGTAGCTGTTCGTGGCTCGCGCAGGCGTGGATGAAGCCCTCTTCGTCCAGGGTGCGGCCGAGGGTGGAGATGCGGTACTCCCCCGCTCGCAGGGCGGCGTCCCAGTCGGCGGCCAGGGCCAGGTGCAAGATGGTCATCGCAGACATGGTGCCCTGCGGGCGGGGTGTTCTTCAACCGGAGGCGGGGGGCGTCACTGCCGGGCGCGCCACTCCCGCTGCAGGATCGCGTAGTCGAGTTCGCTGGTCCATTCGCCCTTGACCATCTCGTTGTCGATCAGGTGTGCCTCGCGGCGCATGCCCAGTTTCTCCAGTACGCGGGCCGAGGCCGTGTTGCGGGCGTCCAGGCGTCCGATGATCCGGTGCAGGTCGAGGCCGTCGAATCCCAGCTCCAGCAGGGCCAGGCCCGTCTCGGTGGCGTACCCCTTGCCGTGGTGGGCGGGGTGCAGGACGTAGCCGATCTCCCCGCTGCGGTGGGTGAGGCTGTGCCAGATCAGCATGCCGTCGCCGATCAGCTCGCCGGTGGCGGCCAGTTCCACCGCCAGTGTCAGGATCTGGCCTTCCTCGAGCAGCTCCGTTTGGGTGATCTTGGTTTGCAGTGCCTCGTGGGTCTGCTCCCGGCTGCGTGGTTCCCAGTACAGGTAGCGGGTCACCTGCGGCAGTGACTGGATGGCGTGCAGGGCGTCGAGGTCGGCCGGGGTGTAGGGGCGCAGGGCCAGGCGGCCGGTCCGGATGGGGTAGGTGGGTTTCAGCACCGGGTCAGGGTAGGTCAGGTGTTCGGTGGCGGGCGAGGCGTTATTCGCGGCGGGGGGTCAGTGGGGGCTGCCGGCCAGGTTGAGTACCACGACTCCGCCGATGATCAGGGCGATGCCCGCGATCTTGGCGAGGCTGATCGTCTCGCCGAGGAACAGTACGCCGATCGCGGCGATGGCCGCGGTGCCGGCTCCGGCCCAGACCGCGTAGGCGGTGCCGACCTCCAGTTGCAGTTTCAGTGCCTGGGCCAGCAGGATGAAGGCGGCGGCGTAGCCGGCGACGACCAGGGCGGCCCAGCCTTTGTGGGCGAAGCCGTCGCTCAGTTTGAGGGCGGTGGTCGCCGCGATCTCGGCGATGATCGCCCCAGCCAGGATCAACCACGCCATGACCACTCCCCCAAAATCGGCACGAACGTATCATTTCATCCGGCCCGGTGTTCCGGGGCCGTGCCGGTCGTCCGGCGGTCTCGTGCGGCAGCCGCCACAGGGTCTTCTCGCGTGAGGGGCGGCCTGGTCGTGAGCGGCCCGAGCGGCGGCCCCGGGCACGTACGGACCTCGATCGACGACAGCCCGCTGGTCACCGGTAAGGCCTGGCGCGGTCAACAGCTCGGAGCCGGCTGGGCGGCTCATGGGCCTACGATCTCAGTGAGACGGGCCGAGCGTCGTCGGCCGGTATGTGGTGAGGGAAGTCGCTGAGCGCGGCGATGCCGTGTCGGGGTTCACTTGCGGGTGGTGTCGAAAGCGTGTTCCACTGAGCCGTATGCGATGGGACGCGCCTTCCCTGCTCGACGTGCCGCCCGATGCCAGGCCGCGGATCGAGCGCTCCGCGCTGGTCAGGGTGCACGGGGCGCTGACCTGCTACGAGGTGCGGGCGCGCACCGCGCTGGAGCGCACGCCCGAGGGGTGGGGCCTTAGCCCGTACCGGGGGTGTGCCCAGGCATGCCGCTACTGCTCGGTGCGCCGGGGGCATCGCTATCTGGGGCTGGACGTCGGTGGTGACTTCGATTCGCGGATCGTGGTGCGGACCGACATCGTGCGGCGGTTGCGTGCGGAGCTGGCCTCGCGCTGGGACGGCGAGCATGTCACGGTGGGGGTGGGCGGTGACTGCTACCAGGGGGCCGAGGACATCTACCGGTTGATGCCCGGCCTGGTCACCGTGTTGCGCGAGGCCGGGGCGCCGTTCACCGTGCACACCAAGAGCCGGTTGATCCTGCGCGACGCCGACCTGCTGGCCGCCACTCCGGGGGCGGGGGTGGTCGTCTCGGTCGCCTTCGTCGACGACCGGATCCGCCGCAGTGTGGAGCCCGGTGCCCACAGTGCGCAAAAGCGCCTGGAGCTGGTGGCCGAGCTGAACGGGCGGGGGGTGGCGTGCGGGGTGGCGATGGCGCCGATCCTGCCGTTGCTGACCGACTCCCCCGACCAGCTCGCGGCCACCGTGCGCCGGGTCGCCGACGCCGGGGCCGTCAGCCTGGTCCCGCACGTGCTGCGCCTGCCCGCGGGGGCTCGTGAGTGGTATCTGGCCTGGCTGGGTGAGCACCATCCGGCGCTGGTACCTCGCTACGGTGAGCTGTACGCCAAGGGGGCCGATGCCGAGGCCGGCTACGTGCGTCGCGTCACCGATCAGGTCCTGCAGCTGGCCGCCCGCTACGGCATGGGCCGGGTGCGGCCCGAGCAGCCCCTGCCGCTGGCGCTGCCCCGCCGGGCCCAGCTCACCTTGCTCTAGTCTTCGCGGTGCGGGCTTCGACGACGCGCTCGAAGAGTACGTCGTTCTCCCAGAGCGGGTCGTCGGCCGCCGGCGCCACCGTCCGTGTCCGGGGGACGCGGTGGCGCCGGTGCGGGGGTTGGCCGCGCAGTCGGTCGCGGGGTCAGGCCAGGGCGCTGCCCTTCTTCCACTGCGTGTACGGCATCTGCCAGAAGCCCCAGCCGTTGTTCCACTCCATCTTGCGGTCGGTGCCGGTGATGGTGATCACGTCGCCGCGCTGGACCTGGTCGTAGTACCACTTGGCCTGGTCGGGGCGGGAGTTGATGCAGCCGTGGCTGACGTTCTGGCGCCCCTGGGCCCAGACGTTGTTCAGCGCGTGCACGTACTCGCCGCTGTTGGAGAAGCGGACCGCGTGGTTGATCATCAGGTCGTAGTAGCCGGGATCGCCCTTCTTGCGGCCGGGGGAGATCATGCGTTCGGGGTTGGCCTTGCCCATCGCCAGGTGGATGCCGCTGGTGGTGGTGTACTCGCGGGTGCTGGCGTTGCCCGCGCTGATCAGCATGGTCTGCACGACCTTGCCGTCACGCTTGACGATCATCTTGTGCTTGCGGGTGTCGATCGTGGCGATCTGGGCCGCGCCGATGTGGATGACCTTGGTCATGTCCTTGACGCCGTACATGTCCTTGCCGCCCTGGACGCCCTTGAGGCGGGCGGTGAAGGTGACCTTCTGGTGAGGCTGCCAGAATTTCGCGGTGCGGTAGATCACGGTCGTGTCGTTGATCCAGCGCCAGGCTCCCTGGGAGGGTTTCTCCGAGGTGACCTTCAGGGCCTTCTCCACTCCGGCCTTGTTGGCGATCTGCTGGTTGAAGGTGACGATGATCGGTGCGCCCACGCCGACCTTCTCCCCCTTGATCGCCGGGGTCACGTCCGCGACCTCGAGTTCGTGCTCGGGCTTGAGCGTCCGGAAGGAACTGCTGGCGGTCGTGCCGTCCACCGCGCGTGCCGAGACGGTGTAGTCGCTGGCGGGGATCATGGGGGTGGTGGAGGTCCACTTGGTGCGTTCGGCGTCGAAGTCGCCCTCCAGCACCTGGCCGCCGGTTTTGACGGTGACCTCCTCCAGTGCGCCGCTGGAGGCGCTGACGACGACCTTCCTGTTCGGGCGCACGGTCTTGCTGCCCTGGGCGGGGCTGATCTTTATCTCCGGCGCGGCCGGGGTACTGGGCGCCTCGGTGCCCGGCCCGGCCACGGGGGCCTTCGTGTCCGCCCCGGTAGAGCAGGCGGTGGCCAGCACCGCCGCGGTCGCCAGGGCCAGAGCGGCCAGTGGCGTCCTGTGGCGTTCCACGGTCAGCACAATTTCTCTCCCCCACTACAGCAAACTGCCCTTAAAACACTAATAGGAGATGCATGGTGACTGAACATGGTTGCGACCGGTTTGGTAACGTTTCGGTCTCTTCCTAAAGTAGGAAAAATCCTGACCAGGAGTCAGGGGCGGGCGGCACGGCGGGCCCTGATCGGTGAAGGGGGAGGCTTCGGCCGACGCCGAAGCCTCCCGGGCCGATGATGGGCATATGACTTTCGGTCCCCCGGTTCCGCTCGCCGCGCTGGCCGCCCTGCTCGCCGACGACACGCGCGCCAGGTTCTGCCTGGCGCTGCTGGACGGGCGCGCCTGGAGCGCCGGAGAGCTGGCCGCCCACGCCGGCGTGGCGGCCTCGACCGCCAGCGAGCACCTGTCGCGGCTCGTCGGCGGCGGGCTGCTGGCCGAGGAGCGGCAGGGACGCCACCGGTACGTGCGCCTGGCCGGGCCGGACGTGGCCCAGCTCGTCGAGGACCTGGCCGCCCACGCCGGCACCGAGGCGGGTGCGCGGCCGGCCACGCTGCGTGCCGCGAGCGCCACCCGGGCACTGGCGGCCGGGCGCACCTGCTACGACCACCTGGCCGGGCGGCTCGGGGTGACGATCACCGACGCGCTTCTCGCGCGCCGTCTGCTGCGCCAGGACACCGGTTTCGCGGTCAGTGACGCCGGGCTGTCATGGTTCGCCACCGAGCTGGGGGTCTGTTTGCCGGTCGGCGGGCGCCGCCCGCTGGCCCGGCCCTGCCTGGACTGGACCGAGCGCCGCCACCACCTGGCCGGCACCGCCGGGGCCCTGTTGTGCGCGACCGCGCTGGAGCGTGGCTGGGTCGGCCGGATCGGCTCGGGACGCGCCCTGGCCGTCACCGCCGCGGGGCGGGAGGCCCTGGCCCGCCTGCTGGGCGTCACCGGCCTGGCGGAGACCGCCCTCTAGGATCGGCGCAGGCGGTGGGTGAGGCTGGTGTGGCGGCGTCCGGCGCCGCGGGTGCGCACCGCCTGGGCCAGCGCGCGGCGGGAGCCGACGATGACGACGAGCTTCTTGGCCCGGGTGATCGCGGTGTAGATCAGGTTGCGCTGGAGCATCATCCACGCGCTGGTGGCCAGCGGGATCACCACCGCCGGGTACTCGCTGCCCTGGGAGCGGTGGATCGACACCGCGTAGGCGTGGGCCAGCTCGTCCAGCTCGTCGAAGGCGTACTCGACGTTCTCCTCCTCGTCGGTCAGCACGGTCAGCTTGTGCTCGTCGGGTTTGATGTCGACGACCAGGCCCACGGTGCCGTTGAACACCCCGGCGGCGCCCTTTTCGTAGTTGTTGCGCAGCTGGGTGACCTTGTCGCCGACCCGGAAGACCCGCCCGCCGTAGCGGCGCTCGGGCATGCCCTCGCGCGAGGGGGTCAGCGCCTCCTGCAGCGCGTGGTTGAGGTTGCCCGCCCCGGCCGCGCCCCGGTGCATCGGGGCCAGCACCTGCACGTCGCGGCGCGGGTTGAGGCCGAACCTGCGCGGGATGCGGTTGGCGACCACGTCCACGGTCAGCGCCGCGATCTCCTCGGGTTCCTCGCACGGGAACAGGAAGAAGTCGCTCATGCCCTCCAGGGCCGGGTGCAGGCCGGTGTTGACCCGGTGGGCGTTGACGACGACCCCCGACTCCTGGGCCTGGCGGAAGATGTGGGTCAGCCGTACCCGG
The DNA here is from genome assembly GCF_042665875.1 of Streptosporangium amethystogenes subsp. fukuiense. Classification (NCBI taxonomy): domain Bacteria; kingdom Bacillati; phylum Actinomycetota; class Actinomycetes; order Streptosporangiales; family Streptosporangiaceae; genus Streptosporangium; species Streptosporangium amethystogenes. The sequence continues at coordinate 1,990,850 of NZ_JBHTEE010000001.1, forward strand.
GGGATCTCCTCCTCGGCGGCCAGCAGATCGCGCAGCACCTCGCCGGCGCCGACCGAGGGCAGCTGGTCGACGTCGCCCACGAAAAGCAGGTGCGTGCCCGGGGCGATGGCCTTGACCAGCTTGTTGGCCAGCAGCAGGTCCAGCATCGAGGCCTCGTCGATCACGACCAGGTCGGCGTCCAGAGGGTTGTCGCGATCGAAGGTGGCGTCCCCGCCGGGGCGTAGCTGCAGCAGCCGGTGCACGGTGGTGGCCTCATGACCGGTCAGCTCCGCCAGGCGCTTGGCCGCCCTGCCGGTGGGGGCGGCCAGGATCACCTTGGCCTTCTTGGCCCGGGCCAGGGTGACGATGGAACGCACGGTGAAACTCTTGCCGCAGCCCGGGCCTCCGGTCAGCACCGCGACCTTCTGCGTCAGCGCCAGCCGCACCGAGTGGGCCTGTTCCTCGGCCAGGTCGGCGCCGGTCTGGGTGCGCAGCCATTTGAGCGCGAGGTCCCAGTCGACGGAGCCGAAGACCCCCAGCCGGTCGTGTTCGCAGGCCAGCAGGGTGCGCAGGGCGCCTGCCAGGGACAGTTCGGCGCGGTGGAAGGGCACCAGGTAGACGGCGGGGACGGTGCCGTCGCCGACCGGGATGTCCTCGGCGACCACGCCTTCTTCGGCGATGAGTTCCTGCAGGCAGCGCGTGGTCAGCTCGGCGGCGACCTCCAGGATCTTCACCGCGTCGGCGACGAGGTTGGGCGCCGGAAGGTAGCAGTGGCCGTCGTCGGCGGCCTGGGAAAGGGTGTAGCGCAGGCCCGCCTTGACGCGTTCGGGGCTGTCGTGAGGGATGCCCACGGCCTGGGCGATGGTGTCGGCGGTCTTGAAACCGATGCCCCACACGTCGTCGGCCAGCCGGTAGGGCTCGCTTTTGACGACGGTGATGGAGTTGTCGCCGTACTGCTTGAAGATGCGGACCGCGATCGAGGTGGACACTCCGACCCCCTGCAGGAAGATCATCACCTCTTTGATGATCTTCTGTTCCTCCCAGGCGACGCCGATCATCTTGGTCCGCTTGGGGCCGAGGCCGGGGACCTCGACGAGCCGCTCGGGGGTGGTCTCGATGACCTCCAGGGTCTCGACGCCGAAGTGCTCGACGATCCGGTCGGCCATCCTCGGCCCGATGCCCTTGATCAGCCCGGAGCCCAGGTAGCGGCGGATGCCCTGCACGGTGGCGGGCAGCACGGTGGCATACGACCACACCTCGAACTGCTTGCCGTACTTGGGGTGGGAGGTCCAGCGCCCGGTCAGCCGCAGTGACTCGCCGGGCTGGGCTCCCAGCAGCGGCCCGACCACGGTCAGCAGGTCGCCGGAGCGGTCTGTGGCCACCCTGGCGATGGTGTAGCCGCTCTCCTCGTTGGCGTAGGTGATGCGTTCGAGCACGGCCTCCAGCACGCTGCCGGGAGTGGGGGGCGCCGGAGGGGTGTTCATGGCGGGTATTGTGCCGCAGCCTGCCTTCGGCTCCAAGCCGGGCTCACCCGGTGAGGGCCGCCCCTGCCCGTGCTCCCCGCTCCACTCCGTCCGCCCTGCGGCGCGGGGCCGCGGGATGTGAGGTTTCGCCGGTTTCGCCGGGTCCGGTGCGCGGGCGGGCGGGGCGAGCCGGGGACACGCCGGTCTCTCCTGCCCTCTTCGCGGGCCAAAGGGGCACCGTGTGTGATGGAGTCTCTCCGATCCGTAACGGCTTTGCCGCCGAAGTCCGGGGCGTACGGTACCCGGCTGCGAAGGAGAGGCACATGCGAAGGAGACTGACCGCCCTGATGACGGTGCTGGGCACGGTGGCGGGCACGGTGGCGGCGGCCGGCGCCGCGGCGCCGGCCGCCGCGCGGCCCGGCATCGAGGTCATCGGGCTGACCGGCGACCAGCGTCTGGTGGGTTTTGCGATCCGCTCCCCCGGCCGCACGCGTGATCTGGGCAGGATCCGCGGGCTCGACGGCGACACCCGGCTGGTGGGCATCGACTACCGCGTGCAGAACGGCAGGCTGTACGGCGTCGGGGACCGCGGCGGCGTCTACACGCTCAGCGGCCCGGCCAGGGCGGTCAAGGTCTCCCAGCTGACCGTGGCGCTGAGGGGCTACCACTTCGGCGTCGACTTCAGTCCCGCGGCCAACCGGCTGCGGGTGATCAGCGACACCGGGCAGAACCTGCGGCACAACCTCGACGACCCCACGGGCGGCCCGGCCGCCGGGCAGACCGTGGCCGACCGTACGCTGACCCTGCCGCCCGTGCCGCCCGCCGTGGTGGGAACGGTCGCCACCGGTGTGTCGGGTGCCGGATACACCAACAACGACCTCAGCCCGGACACCGCCACGACGCTTTTCGGCGTGAACACCGCCACCGGCCAGGTGAACCTGCAGTCGCCTGCGGGGGCGGGCACCCTGGTGCAGACCGGCAGCCTGCGGGTGGCCGCGAGCGGCGCGGCGGGTTTCGACGTCTACAGCTCGCTGCGCGAGGGGGTCACCGTCTCCAACAGCGCCTTCGCCGCGCTGAAGGTCGCCGGCCGCTACGGGTTCTACGGCATCAACCTGCTCACCGGCGCCGTCAACTACAACTACGGCGCCTTTCCCGCCAACCGCCAGGTCCTCGACATCGCCATCCGGCTCGACCGTGGCTGAGGAGCGGCCGCGCGTTCGAGATGACCTGTGCGGGCCGTTGGAATCCGGCGGCCCGGCGCACGCCCGAGGAGTGAGTTCGGCGCATAGCGAAGAGGTCATCCGTATCCGCCCGAGCCGTGTCATCAGCGCTAACGTCAGCCCCGGCGTCACCGGCCAGGTGGGCAGGGACGTCCCGGCCCTCTGACGACGGCTGCGCGGCCCCAGGCGGCGGGTGAGGCGAACACCGCTCCACCCGGTGGGCTGGTCGCGGTCGCGCCGGCGCGGCGTGGGCGGGTCCCGCGCAAAGGGGGGCAGGGCGCCGGCAGCGGCACACGGACCGCTACGTTCGCCACCGGCGCCATGAGGTTCGCGCGGGCCTCCGGCAGGTGCGGCACCTGCCGGAGGCCCGCCTTGGGCGGCCGCGCAGGCGGGCACCGGGTCGTGGCCGGGTCGCCCGCGCTTTCCCCGCCTTTCGAGCCCTCCCCTCAGCGCACGTAGACGTTGGGCCTGGGCGGGGTCGACATGCCCGAGCCGATGAAGAAGCTCGGGTGCGGCGGCTGGTTGTAGGCGGTGTTCTGCCAGGCGATCGCGGTGCGGTACTGGGTGTCGTGCATCAGGGTGTGGATCCGCCGGTCGGTGACGGCGGTGGTGGTGTGGATCCGCAGCGCGGTGTTGTCGGAGGTGGCCCAGATGACCTCCTCGCGCCAGTCGCCCAGCAGGTCACCCGAGAGTGCCGGGGTGGCCTTGGTGCCGTTGTTGGAGTGCACCCCGGCGGCGGTCAGCAGGCGGGTCTCACCGCTCGTGCCGTACTTGTCGATCCTGGTGGCGTCCAGCAGCTCCCGTACCGGGTCGGCGTCCCACCAGGCCAGGAAGTTCGTCGAGGAGGGTTTGCGGCCCACGATCTGGCCGGAGGTGTTGAAGACGCCGTCCCCGCCGGAGGCCGACCAGGACTCGGCTCCGGCGCTGCCGGACCAGATGTCGCCCGACACGCCCCGGCCGTTGTCGCCGCTTGCGCCGGTCTGCCACAGGATCTGCCCGGTGCGGGCATCGGCCATCCAGGAGCTGGGCTTGGAGGCATCCTCGTCGACCTTGAACACCTCCAGGCCGCTCCTTGCCGGGTTGAGGTCGCCGACGTGCAACGCGTCCCCGTGGCCGAAGCCGGTGTTCCACAGGACCGTGCCGTTGTCGTTGAGGGTCATCGCCCCGTAGACGATCTCATCCTTGCCGTCGGCGTCGACGTCGGCGACCGAGAGCTGATGGTTGCCCTGCCCGGTGTAGGCCGATCCCGCGCTGTTGGAGTCGAACTTCCAGCGCTGGGTCAGGGAGCCGTTACGAAAGTCCCAGGCCGCCACGACGGTACGGGTGTAGTAGCCGCGGGCCATGATCAGGCTGGGCCGGGTGCCGTCCAGGTAGGCGGTCCCGGCCAGGAACCGGTCGACGCGGTTGCCGTAGGAGTCACCCCAGGCCGAGACCGTGCCGCGGGGCGGGTCGTAGTTGACCGTGGACAGTGCCGCGCCGTTCTGCCCGTTGAACATGGTCAGGTACTCGGGGCCGGACAGGATGTAGCCGGAGGAGTTGCGGTGGTCGGCGGAGGAGTTGCCGATCACGGTGCCGATGCCGTCCACCGTGCCGTCGGCGGTCTTCATCGCGACCTCGGCCCTGCCGTCACCGTCGTAGTCGTAGACCTGGAACTGCGTGTAGTGCGCGCCCGCGCGGATGTTGCGCCCGAGGTTGATGCGCCACATCCGTCCGCCTCCCAGCCGGTAGGCGTCGAGGTAGACGTTGCCGGTGTAGCCGGACTGGGAGTTGTCCTTGGCGTTGGTGGGCTCCCACTTGAGGATCACCTCGTAGCGGCCGTCGCCGTCGAGGTCGCCCACGCCGGCGTCGTTGGCGGTGTAGGTGTAGGCGACGCCGTCGGGTGTGCTCCCCCCGGCAGGGGGCTGGATCGCCACGTCGAGGTAGTTGCCGCCGGAAAAGCGCAGGGAGGATTCGGAGGCGGCCTGCTCGGTGCCGCCGGTCACCGTTCGCACGGTGTAGGAGGCGTCGGCCGCGGCGCCGAAGTCGAAGTAGTTGGTGGAGGCGGTGATGGGTGAGGCGTTCACCTTGGTCGAGCCCCGGTAGAGGTTGAAGGCCACGTCCGCCGGGTCGGTGCCCAGCAGGCGCCAGGCGACGAAGTTGCCGCTGCCGGAGCGGGCGCTGATCAGCCCGCGGTCGAGGTCCTCGACCTGCCGGGCGCCGGCGGAGGAAGTGGGGGTCACCGTCGGAGTGGGTGTTGGGGTCGAGGTCGGGCCGGTCGAGCCGGTACAGGCGACGCCGTTGAGTGTGAACACCGTCGGCGCCGGGTTCGCTGAGTTGTTCCAGGAGGCGTTGAAACCAAAGGAGACGCCTGCGCCGGTGGCGATCGCGGCGTTGTAGCCGGCGTCGGTGGCGCTGACCTGGGTGCCGCTTTGGGTGACGGTGGAGTTCCATGCCTGGCTCACCTGCTGTCCGGCGGTGAAGCTCCAGTTCAGGGTCCAGCCGTTGACGGGGTCACCGAGGTTGGTGAGCGCCACGTTGCCGGTGAAGCCTCCCGACCACTGGGTGGACACCGAGTAGTCGACGCGGCAGCCGGCCGCCGCGGCCTGGGCGACCAGGACCGGTGCCAGGCTCGCGGCGAGTGCGAGCGCGGCCGCCGAGCAGATCACGCGCAGGCGGCGCGGGGACGGCGGTGATGATCGGGACATGCTCTCCCCTTGTGGTTGAGCGGACACGAGTTCGGAAAGCGCTTTCAGAACTTTCATCACATACCGAAAATCCCCTTCCGGAGCCATCGGGGGGTGGGGTGGCCTCGGTGCCCAAAGAGGTTCCGGTGCCCGCCGCCTCCCTTTTCACCTGCGGTTACCAGGCGCCGGCGAGAGGCGATCCGGTGCTCGTGCGCCCGGTGCGGGGGTGAAACTTTCACCTGCTCTCGCCGGTGGAGCCTGGGACGCCCGCGGGAATTCACCACGAGTGCTCATGGGCTTCGTGCGAGGTGGGCGCACGGGGCCGGTGGCCGGTAGGTCTCTCAGCGCTGCGGGGGTCTTCTCGGGACAGCCGGTATCGGGCATTCCGGCGAGGTGCGGGCCGAAGACGCTGTCCGCTGACGCGTCATGTACCGTCGCCTCCGACCCTTTACATCAGGTACGCCCCTTTCGTGCCCTGTTTCCGGCGAGGCCGATGCTCTCCCTTGACGCCGTCCAGTGGGTGGTGCTGTCGGCCGCCCTGTTCCTCGTGGGCTTCTCCAAGACCGGCGTCTCCGGAGCGGGGACGGTGGCGATCGCCCTGTTCGCGCTCGTGCTGCCGACCAGGCAGTCCACGGGCACGCTGCTGCCGCTACTGCTCGTCGGCGACATGGTCGCGGTGTTCTCCTACCGCCGCCATGCCGACTGGCCCAGGCTGATCAGGCTCTTTCCGTGGGTCGCCCTGGGTGTGGTGGCCGGCGCGTTCGTGGTGCGCTGGGTCGACGACGCGCAGATGAGACGGCTGATCGGCGTGATCCTGGTGGTGATCGTCGTCGTTCACCTGTGGAACCGGCGCCGGGCGCAGGAGGACTCCCTGGCCCACCACCGCCCCGTGGCGGCACTGGCGGGCATCCTGGCCGGCTTCGCCACCATGACGGCCAACGCCGCGGGGCCCATCATGGCCGTCTATCTCCTGGCGGCGGGCCTGCCGATGCTGGGCTTCCTGGGAACCAGCGCGTGGTTCTTCCTGACGATCAACGCCTTCAAGGTGCCGTTCAGCGTCGCGCTCGGCCTGATCACCCCGGCCACCCTCCTGTTCGCCGCGCTGGGCACGCCCGCGGTGCTGGCCGGGGCCGCGGCCGGGCGTGCCGTGATCGGCCGGATCGACCGGACGCTCTTCGAGCGCATCACGCTGGGGCTCACCCTGCTCGCCGCGGTGCGCCTGCTGCTCTGACGTCCTCCCCGCGCGGCGCCGCTCCCCCGGTGGCGCGGCGCCCGCTCCAAGGTGAACGCGGGGTAGATCATCGCGTACGAAACCTCAGACACCTGCCGGCGTCGGAGGTCAGGGCCTTCTACGACAAGGGCGTCCTGGAGGTCAACGCCGCCCTCGCCGACACCAGGCAGGGGAAAGAGCGTCCAGACCGAGTCCACGTCCCAGGAGGCGGGATCCGCCCGAAATGACGCGAGGCCGACAGAACGCACGTCACAGGACATCAGGCCCGGTTGTCTCCGATCCGTGACCGGCATGCCTTCACGTTCACGGGACAAGGCCCGCCGGCATAGAGGAGACCGTCACACAGGCGTGGGACCTTCGTCTCTGCCCGACCACGTCACACGTCGTCGACAGTGGACAAGACGGGCACGCGCAAGCGAGGGCAGACCCATGGCAGTGAAACACAGGACGCGGACCACACCGCACCGGGAGTTGCTGCACCAGATGTTGCGCATCCGCCGGTTCGAGGAGCGCTGCGTCGAGCTGTACAGCGGAGAGAAGATCCGCGGATTCATGCACCTTTACATCGGGGAGGAGGCGGTGGCCGCCGGGGTCTGTCACGTGCTCACCCCGGATGACGCGGTCGTCTCCACCTACCGCGAGCACGGGCACGCACTCGCCCGCGGGGTGCCGGCCACGGCGATCATGGCCGAGATGTACGGCAAGGCCGCGGGATGCAGCCGGGGCCGGGGTGGTTCCATGCACATCTTCGACGCCGCCCGCCGTTTCTACGGCGGCAACGCGATCGTCGGCGGCGGCCTTCCCCTGGCTGTCGGGCTCGCCCTGGCCGACAGGCTCCGCGGCAGGAACCGGGTGACGGCGTGCTTCTTCGGTGACGGCGCGGTGGCCGAGGGCGAGTTTCACGAGTGTCTCAACCTCTCCGCGCTCTGGCGGCTGCCGGTGTTGTTCGCCTGCGAGAACAACCTGTACGCGATGGGCACCGCACTGGCGAGATCCCATGCCGAGACCGATCTGGCGCTCCGGGCGGCGGGCTACGACGTCGTGGCCTGGCCGGTGGACGGGATGGACGTCCACGCGGTCGCCGACGCCGCCTCCAGGGCCGTGGAGTCGATCCGCGCCGGGGCCGGGCCGCACTTCCTCGAACTGCGCACCTACCGCTTCCGCGCGCACTCGATGTACGACCCTGACCGCTACCGGGACAAGGCCGAGATCGAGCGGTGGAAGAAGCGAGATCCGATCGACGCCCTCGTCGCGCGGATGAGGGCCGCGCGGGAGATCGTCGATGACGATCTCGCCGTGCTGGAGAAGGAGGTGTCCGCGGAGATCGACCAGGCGATCGCCTTCGCCGAGCAGGCGCCCGTCGAGCCGGTGGAGGACCTCACCCGTTTCCTCTACAGCGACAGGCCGCCCGCCGGTGGCACGACTGTGAGGCCGGTGGGGGTGGCCTGGTGAGCCAGACCACGACGTATCGCGAGGCCGTGCGGGAGGCGATCCGCGAGGCGATGTGCCGTGACGAGCGCGTGTTCCTCATGGGCGAGGACATCGGCGCCTACGGCGGCTGCTTCGCGGTGAGCCTGGGACTGCTGGAGGAGTTCGGTCCCGAGCGCATCCGTGACACCCCGCTGTCGGAGTCGGCGTTCGTTGGTGCCGGTATCGGGGCGGCACTGGGCGGAATGCGGCCGATCGTGGAGATCATGACGGTCAACTTCAGTCTGCTGGCCCTGGATCAGATCCTGAACAACGCCGCGACGCTGCTGCACATGTCCGGCGGCCAGTTCAACGTCCCGCTGGTGATCCGGATGACCACCGGCGCTGGGCGGCAGCTCGCCGCCCAGCATTCGCACAGCCTGGAAGGCTGGTACGCCCACATCCCAGGGCTGAGGATCCTCGCTCCCGCCACCTTGGAGGACGCCCGCGGCATGCTCTGGCCCGCGCTGGAGGACCCCGACCCTGTCCTGATCTTCGAGCACGGTGGGCTGTACGCCATGTCGGGGGTGGTGCGTCCCGGGCCGGTGGACATCACCCGCGCCGCGCTGCGGCGGTCCGGCGGGGACGTCACACTGATCGCCTACGGCGGCACCGTCGCCAAGACGCTGTCGGCCGCCGACGCGCTCGCCGCCGAGGGCATCGAGGCGGACGTGATCGATCTGCGGGTCCTGCGCCCTCTCGACGACACCGTGATCATGGAGTCGGTCGGCCGGACGCACCGGGCCGTCATCGTCGACGAGGGCTGGCGTTCGGGCAGCCTGTCGGCCGAGATCGGCATCCGTATCGTCGAGCAGGCCTTCTACACCCTGGACGCGCCGATCGGACGGCTGTGCAGTGCGGAAGTCCCGATCCCCTACGCCCGCCACCTGGAGGAGGCGGCCATCCCCCAGGTGGCCGCGATCGTCACGACCGTGCGGGAGGTGGTCACCTCATGACGGAGGAGCGCTGGGAGTTCGTGATGCCCTCGCTCGGTGCCGACATGGAGTCGGGCACCGTCGCCGAATGGCTGGTCAAACCCGGGGACCGGATCCGCAGGGGCGACACCGTCGCCGTGATCGACACCGACAAGGCTCTGATCGAGGTCGAGTCGTTCCACACCGGCACGGTGGAGAGCCTGGTGGCCGGGATCGGCGAACGGGTCCCCGTCGGGACACCTCTGGCCGTCATCACCGCCGCCTCGGCCACCGCCAAGCGCCGTCCGCCCGGCCGCCGGCCGGCGGCCGCCGCCGCCCTCGGGCAGGAGCGAGCACGGCGAAGGACCGCGCCGTCCGCCGGTGAGCCGGAATCGGGTGAGCCGCGTGCTCCGTCGCCCATCACCTCACCGCTCGTGCGGCATCTGGCCGAGCAACGGGGGGTGGAGGAGGCGGTCGTGCACGGGACGGGGCCAGGGGGCCGGGTGACCCGCGCGGATGTCGAACGCACCGGCGCCCCCGACCGGGTGAGGGCATCGCCACTGGCCCGCAGGCTTGCCCTGGAACTCGGCGTGGATCTGGCCGGCGTCCCCGCTACAGGCCGCACCGGGGCGATTCGCGCCGGCGACGTGCGCACCGTGGCCGCACGCGGCGCCCGGCCGGGGTCGGCAGAGGGGACGGCGCGAGCCGCATCCGAGCGGACGGCGCTCCTCGCGGGCGCGCAGCCCGTGCGGGGACCTGGCCTGGAGCCTCGGCGAGACGCGATGCGTCAGGCGATCGCGAGGGCGATGACCAGATCCAACCGGGAGATCCCGCACTACCACCTGAGCACGACCGTGGACGTGGGAGCCGCGCTCGCGTGGCTGCGCGAGCGTAACCGGGACCTGCCGGTGGCTCGGCGCCTGCTTCCCGTAGCCCTGCTCCTGGCGGCGGCCGCCCGCGCCGCCGGGGAGGTCCCGGAACTGAACGGCTTCTGGCTCGACGACGCCTTCGCCCCCGGTGAGGCGGTGCACCTGGGGGTGGCGATCTCCCTCAAGGGCGGCGGCCTGATCGCGCCCGCCCTTCACGACGCCGCCGGCCGTGATCTCGCAGACCTGATGGCCGCGTTGAAGGACCTGGTCTGCCGGGCCCGCACCGGGCGGCTGCGTGGCGCCGAGATGACCGAGGCGACCATCACCGTCACCAACCTGGGCGACCAGGGAGTCGAAACGGTTCACGGCGTCATCTACCCGCCGCAGGTGGCCCTCGTCGGCTTCGGCAAGATCCTGGAGCGTCCCTGGGCCGTCGGCGGGCTGCTCGGCGTCCGCCCCCTGGTCACTGTCACCCTCGCCGCCGACCACCGGGCCACCGACGGCTATATCGGCGCCCGTTTCCTCACCGCGGTGGACCGGCTGCTCAGCCACCCGGAGGCGCTATGACCCCGCGACAGGCACAGGAAATCATCGAAGACGCTCTGCTGCGGGTGGTGCCGGATGCCGACCTGGCGGCGCTGGCCACCGACGCCGACGTCCGCGAGGTCCTGGAGATGGACTCGCTGGACTTCCTCAGCTACGTGGAGACGCTGAGCGCCACCAGCGGTCTGCGTATCGAGGAGGACGACTACCCCGCGTTCACCACCGTGGCGGGCGGGGCGGGTTTCCTGGCCGCCCACGCGGAAACGGGCTGAGCCCGGATGCGTCCTTGCCGCGTTCACGGCGGCTCGGGCGACGCGAGAGGCTTCAGGCGGCCCGGAACCATGGGGACGGGGTGTTCGACAGTGGAGGTGTCGCCTTCGGGCAGGCCGAGTTCACGGGCCCTCAGCAGGCGGCGCATCACCTTGCCGCTGCGGGTGTGGGGAAGACTCTGGTCAAAGGTGATCTCCTTGGGGGCCACCGCGCCCAGCCGGCGGCGGCCGAAGGCGATCAGTTCCAGCCGGAGCCCGTCGCCGGGTTCGAACCCGGGGTTGAGCGTGACGAAGGCCTTCACCAGTTCACCGGCCATCGGGTCGGGCTTGCCGATCACCCCGGCTTCGGCGACGGCGGGGTGCTCCATCAGCACGCTCTCGACCTCGAACGGCCCGATGAGGTGGCCGGCGGACTTGATGACGTCGTCGGCGCGGGCGACGAACCAGAAATACCCGTCCTCGTCTTCACGCGCGATGTCGCCGGACAGGTACCAGCCTCCGGCGAACGCGTTGGCATACCGTTCCGGCTCGTTCAGGTAGCCGCGGAACATCGAGGGCCAGCCGGGGCGCAGGGCGAGTTCCCCCTCGACCCCGGGCTCCTCGATCACCCGTACATGCCCGTCGACGACGCGGGCGCGGCCGTCCTCGCCGCGCTCCAGTACCGCCGCCGCTATTCCGGGCAGCGGGCGTCCCATGGAGCCCGGCTTGATGTCCGTCGCGGCGAAGTTGCCGATCATGATGGCGCCCGTTTCCGTCTGCCACCAGTTGTCATGGACCGGCAGGCCGAGCGTGTGCAGGCCCCAGACGGCCACCTCGGGATTGAGCGGCTCTCCCACACTGGCGACGAACCGCAGCTCGGACAGGTCGTACTCGCCGGCGGGGGCGCCGCCGTGGCGCATGAGCATGCGCAGCGCCGTCGGTGAGGTGTACCAGACGTTCACCCGCTGGTCCTGCAGAACGCGGTACCAGCGTCGCGCGTCGAACTCGCCCGCGTCGGTCACGAGGGTGAGGCCGAGGCTGAGGGGCGCGATGACGCCGTACGACATGCCGGTGACCCAACCGGGGTCGGCGGTGCACCAGAAGACGTCCGAAGGCCGCAGGTCGAGCGCGTAGGCCGCGGTGACGCGGTGGGCGAGCACGGCCTCGTGCACGTGCACCACCCCCTTCGGCCTGCCGGTGGTCCCGCTGGTGAAGTGCAGGAGCGCCATGTCCTCGGGATCGGTGGGTGCGATCTCGAACCCGGCGGGTGCCCCGGCCATCAGCTCGCCCAGCGACAAGGTGCCCTCAGGCGCGGGGCCGCGCCCGGTGAGCAGGACATGCTTCAGGCCGGGCAGGGACTCGCGGATCGCGGCGATCTTCCGCGTGTAGAGCTCCGGAGTGGTCACCAGCACCCGCCCGTCGCCGAGGCGCAGCCGCTCGCGGATCGGCTCGGGGCCGAAGGCGGAGAAAAGCGGCGACAGCACGCTGAGATTCTTCAGCGTGCCGAGGACGGCGATGTAGAGGTCGGGCACGCGGCCGAGCAGCGTGAACACTCGTTCGCCTCTGCCCACCCCCAGCCCGCGCAGCACGCCCGCGAAGCGGTTGGTGGCAAGGTGCATGTCCCGGTAGGTCAACTCGGTCACCGTGCCGTCCCTGCCGACGCACCGCAGCGCCACCTGGTCGCATCGGGGAGTGTCCAGATGGCGGTCCACGGCCTCGTAGGCGATGTTCAGGCCCCGGCCGCCGGGCAGGCCACGCAGCGATCGCCGGGCCGCCCGCCAGGAGAACTCACGGCGTTCACGCTCGTAGTCCGTCAGGTTGGCCCCGTCGGCCTGCTGCCGGCTTTTGGGGATCGGATCCCACGTCATCGCAGCCTCCTCGACGGCGGTGAGGATGTCGTTCCAGCATGTGACCGGCCCGGCAGGGGCGGCAGGTACGGAAGTCCCACCCGGTCGGGGCCTTCTGCCCTATCCATGTACAAGACCCCTGATCAGCGTGGAAGCAGGGCGGAAGCAGGACAGCCCATGCGGGCGATCACCATGATCACTTTGGCTGTCGTCAGGGCCGGCACCGAGGGCATGGCCCTCCCTTTCGGCCGGGCACCTTGCGAGGGCGCGAGTGGCGAAGAAGCTCGCGGTTCAACCGGCGCCGGCCTTCAGGGAGGCGACCGCCCGCTGTTCCTCTCGCAGCACGTCGCCGACGACGTCGCCGTCGACGGTCTCGCGTTCGACCAGGATCACGGCGAGCCGGTCGAGGGCGCCACGGTGGGCGCGCAGCAGGTCGACGGCGCGTTTCTCCGCCCCGCTGAGCAACCGGGTGACCTCTTCGTCGATGATCTGCTGGGTCCGTTCGGAGTACGACCTGTGCCGGAGGTCTTCGACGTCCTCGCCGAGATACTGAGGAGCGGCGCAGGAGTAGCCGACCGGACCGAGCGCGGGTGACAGGCCGAAGTCGCGCACCATGCGGGTGGCGATCTGGGTGGCGGCCGCGAGGTCGTTGGCGGCGCCGGTGGAACCCTCCCCGAAGACGACCAGTTCCGCGGCCCGGCCGCCGAGCCGCACCGCGAGCAGGTCGGCCAGGTAGCTCTCGCTGTAGAGGTGCCGCTCGGCCTCGGGCAGTTGCTCGGTGACGCCGAGGGTCAGGCCGGCGGGCAGGATGGTCACCTTCGCGACCGGATCGGCGTTCTCGCACAACGCGGCGAGCAGGGCGTGCCCGGACTCGTGCACGGCCACCGCGCGCCGTTCCTGCGGGAGCAGGGCGTTGGAGGTCTCCCGCCGGCCGAGCAGCACCCGGTCACGTGCCGAGTCGAGATCTTGGGCGTCGATGGTCGTGCGGCCCGCCCTGACCGCGTTGATCGCGGCTTCGTTGACGAGGTTGGCCAGGTCGGCGCCGGAGAATCCCGGGGTGGCGCGGGCGATCACGCTCAGATCGGTGTCCGGGGCCAGATGCTTGCCGGAGGCGTGCACGGCCAGGATCGCCGCGCGTTCGGCCTGGTTGGGCAGAGGGACCGTGACCTGCCGGTCGAAACGGCCGGGGCGCAGCAGGGCTGGGTCAAGGGTCTCGGGCCGGTTGGTCGCGGCCATCACGACGATCCCGCTGCTTTGATCAAAGCCGTCCATCTCCGCCAGCAACTGGTTGAGCGTCTGTTCTCGCTCGTCGTTACCGCCGATGGTCGTCCTGCCGCGGCGACCGCCGATGGCGTCGATCTCGTCGATGAAAATGATCGAGGGGGCACGCCTGCGTGCCTCGTCGAAGAGGTCGCGGACCCGGGAAGCACCCACGCCGACGAACATCTCCACGAATCCCGAGCCGGTGACCGACAGGAACGGCACGGACGCCTCACCGGCCACCGCCCGGGCGAGGAGTGTCTTGCCGGTTCCCGGCGGGCCGACCATGATCACCCCTCGGGGTGGTTTCGCCCCCGCCGCCGCGTATCGGTCGGGCGCGCGCAGGAAGTCCACCACCTCGCCGATCTCCTGCTTGACGCCGTCATAGCCGGCGACGTCGCCGAACCGGGTCGTCGGCCGCTGCGCCTCGATGATCTTCGCTCGTGATCGGCCGAAGCCTCCGAGACCGCCGGCCAGGGACTGCTGTGCCTGCCGTCCCATCCACATGATCAGGCCGATGAACAGCGCCAGCGGCAGGAAGCCCGCCAGGATCGACGACAGCGAGTTGTCCGCCCGGGTCGCGGTGATCTGGACGTGCTCAGCTCGAAGCCGGGGTTCCAGCTGGCCGACGTCGAGTGCCGTGGGGATCTGAGTGGTGAACTTCGTGCCGTTGTTCAGGCTGCCGGACACCGCACCTTGATCGTCGATTGTCACCGCCTTCACCTGTCCGGTGCTCACCTTGGTCACGAAGTCGGTGTAGGAGTACGAAGCGGCCGCCGGCCCGGTGAACACGAGAGGCACCAGCAGCCACAGCACGATCAACGCCATGCCGATCGGCAACAGCCAGCGTCGCCAACCGGCGGACGGCGGAGGCGTCGGCGTCGGCTCGTTCGGAGGTCCTGACTTCGCCTTACCCGTCGCATGCCGGAAGCGCAGCCGAATCCGTGTGATCATCAACCTGGCCTCCTCGGCGGTTCCGCCGCCTCCCCCGCAGTGTTCGTCATGTAGCCGGGTCACGGTAGGGCCGAAAGCCCTGAAGTCCAGGTGAGACAGGTCCTTCCCTCCCTGGCGTCCGGGTCGGTGACCGGCGCCGCCACGCCGGCCCAGCACCCGCAGGGTCACCATCCGGTCCGGCTGCAGGATCCCGGTTGCGAACACGGTGACCCAGGCCCCGTTGATCGCCCGCGCCAGGCGGTTGGGCCGGCCCCCGCGACACAGCCGGCGGTCCAAGCGGTGCAGGCGCGTGGATCCGGCCCTCCCGTCGTGTCTCATGTCTTGTCGAAATGACCGCGATGCGCGCCTCCCCGGGGGAACGACGGCAGAGGTCAGCCCTGCTTCGGCCGGTGCCATCGCTGGTCGGCGAGGGACCACGCCCTTTCCCATTCGGCGTCACGGTGGCGGTTCAGCAGCACCCGCAGGCCGGTCAGGAAGACCAGCGAGACCGTCGAGACACCCACCATCACTGCGATCGCGGTGAGCGCGGCGACCGTGACCGTCTCCACCCGGCTCTGCGGCGGATCGGTGAGCCTGCCTTCGGCGTTCAACCAGATCTCAATGCGCGAGCCGGCCGGTAGCGCCGCGGGGAGCACGACCTGGCCGGTGCGCGGGGGCCCGTTCGCCGGCCTCCAGCGCACCGTGCGCGCCTGCCCGCCGAAGCCGGGCTCCACCGGGCGGGCGCTGTCCACGACCTCGGCGGCGACCGCCCGCCGGTAGGGGGCGGTGAGCTCGGCCCGCAGGCCGTCCTGGTAGGCCTGCCGGCCGAGCCCGGCCGCCGGCCACAGCCCGGCGACGAAAAGCAGCAGGCTCACCAGCAGGGCGACTGTCTCGATCCGGTCCGAGCGCCTGCGCAGAGGGTTGCCGTCGAACCGATGCAGGCGCAGACGGCACCGGATCCGGTAGCCGAAGGAACTCATCGGGCCACCTCCCCCGTGGTGTTGCCCCCACCGTGCGTCATGCCCGCCCGGTGTACCAGGGTCCTTGGGGGGCCGCGGTCAGAGCCGAAGGTCCCTTTTCCGGCGGGGGCGGGCGCCTTCGGGCAGCCGGTCGCAGCCTCCGCCTGGCTCGTCCTGGCCTTCGAGGAGTCCGGGGAGTCCGGGACGCGGGGTTCAGGAGGGTTTGGGGCTCACGGCCGGGGGCGATGACGCGCAGGAGGCGGGTGGCGATCGCGCCGAGCTGGCGTTGCTGGGCCTTGGTCAGCGGGTCGAAGACCAGTCGCCGGACCTCGACGACGTGCCGCGGCGCGGCGTCCTGGAGCACGGTGAACCCGCCGTCGGTGAGGGTCGCTTGAACTGTTCTAGTCGTGCCGTCCTCCTGTTTGATGGCACACGTGACACGTGCCCGCTTCGCTGTTTCTGTTCTTTTCGTCATCCACGGCGTGGTCGTCGGGACGTTCGCCACCCGCCTCCCCTGGATCTCCGGCCGCCTTGGGGCAGACCTGGTCGGGCTCGGGTTCGGGCTGCTGCTCGCCTCGGTCGGCTCACTGGCCGGAATGCGGTTCTCCTCAGCCGTCAACCGGCGCTTCCGCTCCGGCCCGACGACAGCCGTGCTCAACGTCATGTGGTGCGCGTCGCTTGTGATCCCCGCGCTCATCACCGACCTGGTCTGGTTCGGGGCCGTCATGTTCCTGTATGGCGTCGCCACCGCCCTGGCCGACATCGCGATGAACGCCCAAGGGGTGCTGATCGAACAGAAGGCCGGCCGGTCCGTCATGTCCGGGCTGCACGGCCTGTGGAGCCTGGGGGCACTGGCCGGCTCCGGCGTCGGCGTGCTCGCCGCCGGTCTGGACGCCCGGGTGCACTTCACGCTGGTGGCGCTCCCGCTGGCGATCACATCGGTCGCCGTCGGCCGGGACGTGCTGGATGTGCGCACCCCGGCCGAATCCAGAAGCGCCAGGTTCGCCCTCCCGGCCCGGGCGGTGGTGCCCGGCTGAGAGCCGCCCGGCCACGAAGGCGACCGCACCGGGCGCGGCCACAGCGGGCGACCCGCTCGCCGAAGAGGATCAGGGGCCGGCGCAGCACGACCCCTGATCCGTCTGCTCCACGTACTTCCAAGACGCCGGGCGAGACGGGCAGCGTGTATCCCGGCGGGAAAACAACCGAGCTTGTCGAAGAGGCGTTGAGTTCATGGGATCACAGGAACGCACAGCGGTGGCCGCACTGAGCGCGGGCCCGGTGGAGTACCGGTTGGAGCGGCAGGGAGAGGACACCGTGATCGTGTTCCACGGGGGGCACATGCGCGCCGATCTCCCACTCGGGGAGGAGGTGTTCCTCGACCTGGGCTACAGCCTGCTCGTGCCTTCCCGGCCCGGCTACGGCCGCACTCCGCTGCGGACGGGCACGACCCCGGTGGCCTTCGCCGACGCCGTCGCCGACCTGTGCGATCACCTGGGCATCGGGCGGGTGGCCGCGGTCGTCGGGGTGTCGGCCGGCGGGCCGACCGCGGTGACGATGGCCGCCCGGCACCCCGGCCTGGTGCGGCGGCTCATCTTGGAAAGCGCCCTGAGCTTCCTGCCGTATCCGGATCGCCGCACGCGCCTGGCCGCGAACATCGTCTTCTCCCCCGCCACCGAGAAGGTGACCTGGGGGGCCGTGCACGCGCTGATGCGCCTGGCCCCCGCTCTCGGGCTGCGGATGATGCTGGCCGACCTGGCCACGCAACCGGCTCGCCGGGTCGCCGCCGCCCTCACCCCCGCAGACCGGGAGAGGCTGGTCACGCTCTTCTCCCGGATGCGCTCGGGCAGCGGCTTCCTCAACGACCTGCGCCCCTGCCTCGACGTGACCGGTGAGGTGACCCAACCGGCCCTGGTCATCGCCAGCCGCAACGACGGCGCCATGCCCTACGCCCACGCCGAATCGCTGATGGCCCGCCTGTCCAGGGCCGAACTCGTCGAGAGCAGGGCCGCCAGCCACTTCATCTGGTTCGCCGAGGACTACCCCGCCGTCGCCGGCCGGATCGGCGACTTCCTGGCCGGGGCCTGAGAGGCCTTCGTCTCCCGCGGACCGACATCTCCCGCATACCACCGCGAGCCGTACACGGCGATCACTCAGGCGAAGCCGCAGGCGATGCCCTCCAGGCCCGGGCGGCACTAACCTGGGGGCACTTTTTGTCGTGTCGGGGAGGGGCCATCTCATGTCGCCGGTTCTGGAGAGTACGGCTCGCGCGCTGCTGCGCAGGGTCGCGGTGGAGCAGTCCCAGGGGCGCCTGCCCTCGCTGACCGCCGCGGTGGTGCGCGACGGGGAGCTCGCCTGGTTCGGCGCGCGAGGCCGGGTGGAGGGGGCCGCCCCCACCCCCCTCACCCAGTACCGCATCGGCTCGATCACCAAGAGCCTGGTCGCGGTCGTGGTCATGCGCCTGCGCGACGAGGGAAGGGTGGATCTGCTCGACCCGGTCTCCAAGCACGTCCCCGGTCTTGGGATCGGCGTCGGCGAGGTGACCGTCGCCCAGTTGCTGTCGCACACCTCCGGGCTCAGTGCCGAGTCGCCGGGCCAGTGGTGGGAGCGGACCCCGGGCATGTCGGCCGAGGAACTGGTCGCCGCGCTCGGGCCCGACACCGCCAAGCACCGTCCCGGGCGCCGCTACCACTACTCCAACGTGGGCTTCGCCCTGCTGGGCGAGTTGGTGGCCCGCCATCGTGGCGTGAGCTGGGCGCGAGCCGTGCAGGAGGAGATCCTGCGGCCGCTGGGCATGCGCGACACCACGACCCGGCCGCGCGCGCCGCACGCGCACGGCTACGCCGTGCACCCCTGGGCGGACGTACTGCTGCCCGAGCCCGAGCACGACGCGCTCGCCATGGCTCCCGCCGGGCAGCTGTGGTCCACCCCCGCCGACCTCGCCCGGTGGGCGGCGTTCGTGGCCGGCGACACCGGAGACGTGCTCGCCCCGGCCACCGTGGCCGAGATGCGCGAACCCGCGACCGTCGACGACGGCGACGCCTGGACCGGCGGGTACGGTCTGGGGCTGCAACTGGCCCGCGCGAACGGCCGCCGCCTGGCCGGTCACACCGGTTCCATGCCGGGCTTCTTGGCCACGGTGTGGGCCGACCCCTCCGACAGGGTCGGCGTGCTGTTCACGGCCAACTCCACCTCGGGTGTCAGCCGCGGCCTGCTGACCGACCTGCTGGCGATCCTCGACCAGCACGAGCCGCGCCTGCCCGAGGAGTGGGTGCCCGTCGCCGACGACGCGGGCCTGCTGGAGCTGACCGGCCCCTGGTACTGGGGGCCCAGCGCCTACGTGCTGCGGCTGCTGCCCGAAGGCGGGGTCTGCCTCAACACGGTCGGCGGCGCCGGCCGGGCCTCCCGGTTCGCCGCCCAGGCCGACGGGACCTGGCTGGGACTGGAGGGCTACTACGCGGGTGAGACCCTGCGCGTGGTCCGCGGGCCCGACGGCTCACCCAGCCACCTGGATCTCAACACCTTCGTCTTCACCCGTACCCCCTACGATCCGCGGGCGAAGGTGCCCGGCGGGGTGGACGAGGGCGGCTGGCGCAGCTGAGCGGCGAGCGCGGCGGCCGGGCCCGCGGGCCCGGCGTACACGACCTCCACCCGGTGCACCACCCGCGGCGCGATCAGTGGCACCCCCCGCGCCACTCCGGCCGTCGCCGAGGCGGGCAGCAGGACCAGGCCGTTGCCCGCGGCGGCCAGATTCACCGCCGTGTGCAGGTCCTCGCCGTCGTAGCGCAGCGCGGCGCGAAACCCGCCCCCGCCGGCCAGCTCGCGCAGCCGCTCCACCGGTACGGCGACCGGCGCCCGCAACCACAGCGCGTCGGTCAGGTCGCTCAGCGCCAGGCCGTCGCGGTGTGAGAGCGGGTGGCCGGCGGGCAACACCACCACCAGCTCTTCCTCGGCGACCCCGAAACCTGACAGCGGCCCTGCGTCCGGCAGCCGCAACGGATCGCCGGGCGCGGTGATCCCGTCGACGAGGCCGAGGCCGGCCGAGCCCGAGGCGACCTCGTCGGCGACACGCTCACGGGCGACGGTGCGCAGCCGCACCTCCAGCCCGTCCGATGCGGCCGAAGACAGGCCCCGGGCGATCGCCGGGACGCAGGCCAGCGGGGAGGCCACCACGCTCAGCCGCCCGGCCGGGCCCGCGGCGGCACGCAGCACGTCGGCGCGGGCGGCCCGGTGGCGCAGCAGCAGCGGTCCGGCGTGTTCCAGCAGACGCTCCCCCGCCAAAGTGGGCACTACCGGACGGCGGCTCAGCAACACCAGTCCCAGGTCGGCCTCCAGTGCGGCGATCTGCTGGGAGACCGCCGACTGGGTGTAGCCGAGCTCGGCGGCGGCGGCGGAGAAGGAACGCCGGTCGGCGACGAGCACGAACGTGCGCAACAGATGCGGGTCCACGAAGCATCAGTATCGCTTATCGGCCCAGCAGTGATCATCGTTGGCGCTTACCCCGGTGGCCGGGCCAGGATCGGGGCATGAGCACCGCGAGGATCGCCCTGGTAGGCGACAGGTCACCGGCCGTCCAGTCTCACACCCGCATTCCCACGCTGCTGGAGGCGCTGCGCGAGCGCGACGGGCTGAACCTGGACGCCTACTGGATCCCCACGACCGACACCGTCGGCCTTGAGGGGTTCGACGGCATCTGGATGCTGCCCGGCAGCCCGTATCGCAGCGAGGCCGGCGCACTGAACGCCGCCCGCACCGCCCGCGAGCACGGCATCCCGTTCCTGGGCACCTGCGGAGGTTTCCAGCACGCCCTGCTGGAGTACGCGCGCAATGTGCTGGACATGCCCGTCGCCCACGCCGAGAACGATCCGGACGCCGAGAACCTCCTGCTGCTGCCGCTGGCGTGTTCGCTGGCGGGCCATGAGAACGCCGTCCGGCTGGAGCCCGGGTCGCTGGCCGAGAGGGTCATCGGCGCCGAAAGGACCGTGGAGAGGTACTACTGCGGCTTCGGCCCCAACGCCGGCTACGTGCCCGCCCTGGAGGCGGGTGGGCTGCGCTTCACCGGCCACGACGAGGCGGGGCTGGTGCGGGTCCTGGAGTTGCCGGAGCACCCGTTCTTCCTTGCCACCCTCTTCCAGCCGGAACTGGCCGGCGACGGACGCCGTCCGCACCCGGTCATCGGCGCCTTCGCCTCGGCGTCCGTCGGCCGGGCCACGGCGGCCGCGCGGGGCGGGCCTGTTCGAGGGGCATGACCGGCGGCCGTGAGCACACCGTCTCCGGTGGACCGGGTTGCGGCGCCGCGTCGGGCGAACGCCTGCGTCCACCAGAGGGTGCCGTGGACGCCCGCGGTTCGCGAGGCTTTGGGGACGCCGAGGATTTCGGGAGCGCCACGGCGAGAACGAGGGCGGATCGCGAGCGTTCACGTCACGGTAGGCCCCTGCGTGAACGCCCGCCTGCTGTGGGCGAGCAGCTCGCGCACGGCGGGGTTGTGCGTGCTCCTCCAGACCAGGGTGAGCAGGGCGGGTGCTTCGACGTCGTCGATGAGCAGGGCGGTGAGCCGGTCACGGTAGTGCGCGGCCATCGACTCGCTGAGGATGGCGACGGCGAGCCCGCGGGTGGCGAGGTCGGCGATGGCGTCGGCGGCGCTGGCCTGCAGTGCGATCACCGGTTGGAGGCCCTGCGCGGCGCAGGCCTGGTCGAACACCGTGCGCAGGCCGGTGCCCGGCGGCATGCACACGAGCGGGTGAGCGCCCAGGTCGCGCAGGGTGACCCGACGCCGCCCGGTCAGGGGATGCCCGGCGGGGACCGCCGCGACGAGCCGCTCGCTGATGATCGTCAACGCGTTCACCCCCTCCGGGGCGGCGGTCGCGGTCCCGGTGAGAGCCAGGTCGACGGCACCGGCGCGCACCTCCTCGACGAGCCGGTCGGAGTTGTCCTCCAGCAGGGAGATCTCCACGCCGGGATGCGCCCGGTGGAACGCGGCCAAGGCGTCGAACAGCGGGGTGAGGGTGCAGCCGATGACCATGCCGACGGTGAGCCGGCCCCGGATCAGGTCGGTCACCTCGCCCACCGCCTGGCCGAGGGCTCCGGCGGCGGCGAGCGCGGCGCGGGCGTGTTCGAGCGCGGCCTTTCCCGCGACGGTGAGGGTGGCGGTGCGCGCCGACCGGTCAAAGAGCTCGGCGCCGAGTTCACGTTCCAGCTGGCGGATCTGGGCGCTGACACCGGACTGGCTGATGTGCACCCGCTCGGCCGCCCGGGTGAAGTTCCGCTCCTCGGCGACCGCGACGAAGTATTCGAGCTGCCTCAGTTCCATATCCGAAAATTCTAGCTACCGGAATATCCATAAGATCAACTAGCGGCTCTTGGTCCCGTCGTCAACGCTGTCGCGCTGTGGAACTCGAAATACCTGCCGGCTGCGGTCGACCAGCTGCGCGCCCAAGGTGTCCCGGTCAAGGACGAGGGCGCCGTCCGGCTATTCCCGCTCGGCCATGCCCACCTCGACGTCCTGGGCGGCTGCTCCGCCTCCTCCTCCACGCCGGCCGGACGGCCGGCTCGTAGGCCGCACGCCCTGCCGTTGGACGAAGCCGACGACCGCGGGTTGACATCGGGCGGCCGAATACAACACCCTTTCACTAATCAATTAGTGAAAGGGTGATATTGGTTGATCGAGTTCAACCTGGATCGCGGCTCGGGGGTTTCGACGTACCTGCAGCTCGTTCACCAGGTCAAACAGGCGCTCCGGCTCGGCACGCTGCGACCCGGCGATCAGTTGCCGACCGCCCGCGAGGTGGTCGAGAGCCTGGCCATCAACCCCAACACCGTGCTCAAGGCGTACCGGGAGTTGGAGCGCGAAGGGCTGGTCGAGGGGCGGCCGGGGATGGGGACGTTCGTCCGGCAGGGCATCGCGGGCGCGACACTCGCCGAGCACACGCGGCTGCGGCGCGATCTGGAGGCGTGGGTGCGCGAGGCCCGCGCGGCCGGGCTCGATCAGGAGGACCTGCGAGCGCTGTTCACCGTGGTCCTGGCCGACGCCGCGAAGGAGGGCGTGGCATGAGTTCCGCGCTGGAGGCGACCGGGCTC
This sequence comes from Streptosporangium amethystogenes subsp. fukuiense, assembly GCF_042665875.1. Taxonomy (NCBI): domain Bacteria; kingdom Bacillati; phylum Actinomycetota; class Actinomycetes; order Streptosporangiales; family Streptosporangiaceae; genus Streptosporangium; species Streptosporangium amethystogenes. Next base: position 2,013,520 of record NZ_JBHTEE010000001.1, read on the forward strand.
GGGGTCCGTTATCGCCACACGTGGGTGTTGCGCGACTGCTCGCTGTCCGTGCCAACGGGGCGCGTGGCGGCGCTCGTCGGCCCCAACGGCGCGGGCAAGACCACACTCATGCACGCGGCCGTCGGCCTGCTGCGGCCCGCGCTGGGAAGCATCCGCGTGGCCGGCCAGGCGGCGTTTGTGGCACAGGACAAGCCGCTGTACGAAAACTTCACCGTCGCCGAGATGCTCACTTTCGGCCGCCGCATGAACACCCACTGGGACGACGAGGCCGCCGCTGACCGGCTCGCCGGGCTGGGCATCCCGCTGGAGCGGAAGGTGAGCAGGCTGTCGGGCGGGCAGCAGGCACAGGTGGCGGTCACACTGGCACTGGCCAGCCGGCCCGACCTGCTCGTGCTGGACGAACCGCTGGCAAACCTCGACCCCCTCGCCCGCCACGACGTGATGCGCTCGATCATGGCGGAGGTGGCCGGGCGGGAGCTGACCGTACTGCTGTCCTCACACGTCGTCTCCGACCTGGAGGAGACGTGCGACTGGCTGGTCGTGCTGAACGGGGGCCGGCTACAGGTCAGTGGTGACACCGAGGAACTGCTCGACGGGCATCTCGTGCTCACCGGGCCGGACGATGCGTCGATGGCGGGAACGCAGGTGGTGAGCGCGAGCCGTACCGGCAGGCAGGTCAGCATGCTGGTCAGGGGCGTGCCCCCGCTCGACCCCCGCTGGCAGGCGCGGCGCCCCGGGCTGGAGGAGTTCGTCATGGGCTACCTGCGCAACCCCGAGTCGGCGGCACTGCCGAAACTGACGGGGGCGGGCGCGTGATCTGGGTGACGTGGCGCCAGCACCGGGCGCAGATCCTCGTAACGGCGGGCTTCCTGGCGCTGCTGGGGGTGCTGCTGCTGGGCTCGGCCGTGGAGGCGAGCTGGTACGTGGCCGAGCACGCCCCGCCCGGTTGCCCCGGGCCCGCCCTGGCGTGCGGCGACCTGGTGGTGGCGCTCGGGCAGCGCTACGACGCGGTCTACTCGGTGTTCGGTTGGATGCCGCTGGTGGCGCCGGCGTTGATCGGGGCGTTCTGGGGCGCGCCGCTGCTCGGCCGCGAGTACGAGCGCGGTACCCACCGCCTGGCCTGGACCCAGGCCGTACCCGTGTGGCGGTGGCTGGCGGTCAAACTGTCCGCCCTGGGCGGCGCGGTCGTGGCGGGCGGGCTGCTGCTGTCGCTCATGGTGAGCCTTTGGCGGCCGGTGTTCAGGGAGGGGGTCGACTCCACATTCGGCAACATCGGCGTGTTCAACATGGTCGGGGTGGAGCCGGCGGCGTGGTGGCTGTACGCGTTCGCGCTCGGCACCGCGGCCGGCACCCTGTTCCGGCGGACGCTGCCCGCGATGGCACTGGTCGTGGCCGGGGTGACGGTGACGATGTTCACGCTGTTCCAGCTGAGCGACCACTACGCCGAGCCGGCACGTACAGAGTTGTCCGGCACCGTGGTGCTGGACGACCACGACGCCCGGTTGGTGAGCACCGCCTGGGTGGAACCGTCGGGAAGAGAGATCGCCGAGCCGTCGGACAGCGGCTGCCCGCGCCGGGTGGACGTGGGACAGAGCGACAAGAACGCCAGGGTGTGGCAGGCGTGCATGTTCGGCAAAGGCTACCGGTACGCGGTGTACCATCATCCGCCGTCCAGGTTCTGGCGCTTCCAATGGACCGAGGCGGGAATCCTGACGCTCGCCTCGGCGGCCCTCGGCGGCCTGGCCGTGCGCCGCACCCTCCGCCGCCCCGGCTAACAGGCCAGTTCTGTCAGCCGGCAGCGCTACTGCGCCGCAGCCAGGGGCGATCTCGATATCCACCGGCTGCGTCACGCGCATGCCACCGAGCTGATCAACGCCGGGGTATCGATCGAGGCCGTCCGCCGCCGCCTCGGCCACGCCGGCACCGAAACCACCCAGCTGTACGCGCCGCTGGACGACAAGGTCGCCGACGCCGAGATTCGTGCCGCCCGGCGGCGCCGTGACCGAGTGAACGGGGTGAGCCACAGGATCAGCTGGTGCAGCGTCCACGGGTCTGCGAAGCTTGGCGGCGGCCGGTCGGCGTGGCGGCGGTGACCATCTGGTTGCCGGACCGGCCTGCGGGGCATCGGGCCGCCCCCGATGCCCCGGTGTTCACGGCCGCGGCGCCCGGTTCGCGGCCGAGTCGGCGATCAGCGAATCTCCCACCAGGTCAGGTTGGCGGCCGCCTGGGACACCGGCTCGATGATTTCCCATGCTTCGGCGATCAGACCGTCGTTGAGCCGCCAGATATCGATGACCGTGATCTCCGGCCCGGCATCGGGCAGTCGGCGCCGTGAGTGCATCACGACATGTTCGCCGTCGGCCAGCACGTGCTGGATCTCGACCTGCATGCCGGTGAGTGGGGCGAGCGCGGCGCCCACGGCGGCCAGCCATTCCGGCTTCGTCTGGGAGGTCGTGTCCGGCCGGTGGTGGAGGAAGTCTTCACTCAGCAAGGGCGCGAGCGCGTTGACGTCGCCGGTCGCGACCAGCGCCGTCAGCGCTTGCTGGACGATGTTCTTGTTGTCGTGGGTCATGTTCTGCGTAGTCACGGGCAGCAGTGTTTCCACCGTCCGGGATGGTTGTCGATGAAATCCCATTTCATGGCGTCCGGCTTCCCGATGAGTAGCATCGTCGTCCATGTACACGGTGGGGGAACTGCTGCGGCAGTGGCGGCATCGCCGTCGGCTCAGCCAGCTGGATCTCGCAATCGCCGCCGATGTGTCGGCTCGTCACGTCAGCCTGGTGGAGACCGGCAAGTCCCGCCCGAGCGCCGTGATGATCCTGCGGCTGGCCGAGCAGCTCGGCGTGCCGTTGCGTGAGCGCAACCGGCTGCTGCTGGCTGCCGGCTTCGCGCCCCGCTATGCCGAGCGGCCGCTCGATCAGGAGGCGCTGTCGGCGGCCTGGGGCGCGATCGAACGGGTGCTGCGCGCGCATGAGCCGTATCCGGCACTGGCCATCGATCGCCGGTGGAACATCGTGATGAGCAATCGCGCCATCGACCCGTTCCTCGCCGGCGTCGCCCCCGACCTGCTGGCCCCGCCGATCAACATGGTGCGGCTGGGGTTGGATCCGCGCGGGCTCGCTCCGCACATCGTCAACCTGGCGCAGGTGCGTGCGCTGCTGCGTGTCCGGATCACACGGCAGCTCGCCACGGCTCCCGACCCCGAGCTCACCGAACTCTACGAGGAACTCCTGGCCCCCCACTCGGGGGACACGAGTCAACCGGTCGAGTCCGAGGTCGCCATCCCGATGATCTTCCGCTTCGGCGGGCGGGAACTGCGGCTGTTCTCGACGACCACCACGTTCGGCACTCCGATGGACATCACCCTGGACGAGGTCGCGATCGAGTCGTACTACCCGACGGACGCCGAGAGCGCCGCCTACTTCGCCTCACCTGACGCCGGCAGGCGGCCACCTGCCCTCTGACCAAGAAGACGGCGGCGAGGAGTTCTCGGACCTGACCAGCCGCGAAAATCACCGCTGGTCAGGAAACGGGTTCACTGGATTTCGGGATTGCCGCGAAGCGGGACACCAATGTATCCATTCAAAGGGGATGAAGTTCACCATGCGCACCCCCTACCGGCCGTCCGCCTTCACCAGCGACTCCACCCGTGACAAGTACTTCGCTGCCTATGACCGGGTGGTTCCCCCGGTGGGTCATCGTCGGCGGTATGGCCACCCTGCTTCCTCGTGCGCTGCGGCGCCGTGTCGCCGGCACGCTGCGCGAGGACGTGCTGATGAAGCTGGTGGCGGCCGGCCGGTCCTTCCGCCGGCACATGCCCGTCCCGCCCGTCTATACCGACGAGGTGGCGACGCTGTGGCGCAGCTGCTGAGATCGAGACCGGCGTACTTGTCGAGCAGGACGCGGGCACGGTCATAGCCGAGGTGGCCGCCCCGCAAGGAGCCGAAGTCCCGCAACCGCCGTCGGGCCACGTGAACGCTTCGGTGGGCGCCGAAGCGTCCGGCCTCTAGCCTGCCGGTCATGACATCTGACCCGCTGGTGGTGAGCGGCCACGCCCAGGTACGGGCCGTGCTGGCCGATCCCCGGTTCACCGTCGACCCCGTACCGCGGCCGCCGTTCGCGCTGAGCGTGGCATGGTTGCGCGGTGCGGTCGGCCGCTTCGCCGAGGGATCCACACACGCCGGGCGCCGGGCCGCCGGCGAGGCGGTGCTGGCCGGGCTGGACCCCGACGCGCTACGCGCCGAGGCGGTCCGGCTCGCCTCACAGGAGACCGGCCCGCCGCCCTGTCCCCCGGAACTGATCCCGGTGCTGGTGCTGGCCGTCGCGCTGGGAGTGCCGGTCCAGGACGGGCCGTCGGCGGTGGAGGCCGTCACGGCGCTCGCCCCGGCCTACCTGCCGGGACCCGAAGAGGTGGGCACCGAGGCCGCCGATGAAGGACTGGCGCGGCTGGCGCGACTCCTGGGCGACCCGGCTCCTGAGCGGCTGGCCGTGCTGGCGGGACTGCTCGCCCAGGCATGCGGCCCCACGGCCGGACTGGTCCGCGGCGCGCTGGCCAGGGCAGCGGCGTCCCGGCCGGTGGAGCAGACGGTGGAGCAGACGGTGGAGGAACTGCTCGACGAGACGTTGCGCCGCGATCCTCCGGTCCGGACGCTGCGGCGCAGGGCGCCCGGCGACGGGAGGGCCGTGGTGCTCGACATCGCGGCGGCCAACCGGGACCCGCGGGCCCTGTCGCACCTGACGTTCGGCGCGGGGCCACGGGCCTGCCCCGGCAGGCGGGTGGCGCTGGCGCTGGCGGCCGGAACGGTCGAGGCGGTGGCCCGATGACGTTCGAGCGGTTCAGGGCGCTGCACCACGCGGATGAGCCGTTGCTGCTGCCCTGCGCCTGGGACCACGCCTCCGCGGCGGCGCTGGCACGGGCGGGGTTCGCCGCGATCGGGACGACAAGCCTGGGAGTGGCCGCCGCCGCGGGCAAACCGGACGCCGGGCGGGCGACGCGGCAGGAGACGCTGGCACTGGCACGGACGATCACGGGGCTGGGGATCCCGGTGACCGTGGACATCGAGGCGGGGTTCGGCAGGACGCCCGGCCAGGTGGCCGACCTGGTGGCGCGACTGGCCGGGCTGGGGGTGGCGGGGATCAATCTCGAAGACGGGCGCGGCACCGGCCTGGCGGATGCCTCGGCGCAGGCGAAACTGATCGCCGCCGTCAAGCGACGGGTTCCCCGGGTGTTCCTCAACGCCCGGACCGACGCGTTCTGGCTGGGCCTGCCGGATGCGCGGGCCCTGGCGCTGGCCAGGGCCCGCGCCTACGCCGAGGCGGGCGCCGACGGGGTGTTCGTGCCGGGGGCGAGCACCGAGCACGACATCGAGGCGCTGGTGGCGGGAGCCGGGGTGCCGTTGAACGTGCTCGTCCGGCCCGGCGTGCCGGTGCGGCGGCTGGCCGATCTGGGCGTGGCCCGGATCAGCTACGGGTCACTGCTGTTCCGGGCGGCACTGCACGCGGCCGTCACCACGGCGCTGGGCGTGGCGGATGGCGAACCGGTCACCGCCGGCGTCCCGTCCTACGAGCAGGTCGAGGCACTGCACCGCTACCGGCCGGCATCCGGCCGGTAGCGGTGCAGGAACTCCGTTCCAGGGGGCGTGAGCCGGCGCCCGACGGCGTTGCCGCACCGCTCGCCGGCCACGCGCCCGGCAGTGCGGCAGACCGCCGGGCGCCGGGTAATCCCGTTGCCCGATCGAGGGCGGAGCGGGCAGCATGGCGGCCATGCGACGCCGTGAGTACACCGATCCCACGGCGCTACGCGCCATGCAGAGCCTGGCCCGCGCTGTCTGCACCGCGGTGATGCGCGCCTTCTCCGACGCCGGCGGCCGGCGCGCCATCGTCTACTCCCGCGGAGACGCCGGCTACCCCGTTCCCAAACGGCTCTACGAGTCCATGGGCTTCACCGCCTACACCCGCACCCACACCTACCTCGGACGACCGGCGTCCTGAGAGGCGACCTCGGATCCGGCCGAGCCCGTGCGGGTCCGTGTGGGTCCATGTGGGTCCGGGTGACCTCACGGCTCACGCACCACGTGCCCGGCGCGAATCCGCGCGGTCGTCAGCCCCGTGCGTCGGCGTCAATGTGCCGTAACGCCGCCCGCACGCTGCCGGGGCCGGCCGGCAGGAGCGGCAGCCGTACCGCGGCGGTCGGGATGCGCCCCTGTGCGTGCAGGACGGCCTTGATGACGGTGGGGTTGGGTTCGGCGAACATCGCGCTCGACATGGCGGCGAGGCGGTGACCGAGCGTTCTGGCCCGGAAGGTGGCGCCGGTGTGCCATGCGTCGACCAGTTCGACGAATCGTGCCGTGGCCAAGTGCGCCGAGGCCAGAATGCCGCCGTGCGCGCCCAAGGCCAGCAGAGGCGAGATGAAGGCGTCGTCGCCGCCCAGCACCGCGAAGCCGGCCGGCGGGTCCGCCAGCAGCTCGATGGCATCGGCGTCGATCCCGCCGACGGCGTACTTGATGCCGGCCACACCGGCGAGATCGGCCAGCCGCCGGACGGTGTCGGCGGACAGGTGCTGCCCGGTCCGGTAGGGGACGTGGTAGACGACGAGCGGGACGGGGCCGGCCAGGGCCAGAGCCGCGAAGTGCGCGATGATCCCCGCCTCGCCGGGCCGCAGGAACGGCGGCACCACACTGAGCGCGGCGACCACCTCTGAGCGCCCGCGCAATGCCTGCACCGCCTCCACCGTGCCGGCGCCGACCACAAGCGGCGCCGAACGCTCACGGCACACCCGGGCGATCACATCGACGACGCCACGCTGTTCCGCGGCGGTCAACGATGCCGGTTCCGCGGTGGTGCCCAGTGCCACGACACCCGACGCGCCGGCGTCCAGCACCTCGTGCGCCAGGGCTTCCAGTGCGGTGAGGGCCACGGCACCGGTGGCGTCGAACGGGGTGATCAGCGGTACGTACACACCGGTAAGCGTCATGGTCTCAGCATCCGGCAGGCCAATCAGTAAGGTCCAGTTCACATCCCTGAACGAAACCGTAAGCTGTGCTGATGCTCGATGTGCGCCGCCTACGCCTGCTGTGCGACCTTTCCCGCCTCGGCACGATCGCCGCCGTCGCGCAAGCGCACACCTACACACCCTCGGCGGTCTCCCAGCAGCTGTCCGCATTGGAACGAGAAGCGGGCGTGGCACTGCTGGAACGCACCGGCCGGCGTGTCACCTTCACCACGGCCGGCCGGATTCTCGTACAGCACGCCGAGGTGGTCCTCACCGCTCTGGAACAGACGACGGCCGCGCTGGCCGCGCTGGCCACCGGCCTGTCCGGCCCACTGCGCATCGGCGCCTTCCCCACCGCGGTCCGTACCCTCCTCCCGGCGGCGTTGGTCGCACTGGGGCGCCGGCACCCCGAGCTCGAGCTGACGGTGACCGAGCTGGACCCGGTCACGGTGCCGGACGCCCTGCGCGAGCGGCGGCTCGACGTCGGGCTGCTGCACGACTACGACGTCGTGCCGATCGAGCCGGATCCCGTTTTGGACACGGTTCCGCTGCTGGACGAAACGGTGTTCCTCGCGGTGCCCGGCACCGCACCCGCGGCCGAGGAGACCGGCCCGCTACGAGACGTGCGAGACGCCGCCTGGATCATGGCCAGCCCCGGCACCCTCTGCCACACCGTTACGCTGCACGTCTGCCGCAGCGCGGGCTTCACACCCCGGGCGCGTCACCACGCCGACGACTTCGCCGCCGTGCTCGCACTGGTCGCGGCCGAGCAAGGCGTCTCGCTGGTACCGCAGCTGGCCGCCGCGCAGCCCCCGGCCGGTGTCCGCCTCATCCCGCTGTCCATCCGCAGACGGACCCACATCGCCTACCGGCAAGGCGCCGCCACCCACCCGGCCATAGCCGCGTTCGTATCCGCGATCCGCGCCTCCACCGGCGCCTTCCTCGGCCGCTGAACACACCGGGTCCGTCCTGGCTGTCAGCCGACCTGATCTCAAAGAGAAGCCGGCCATCCGGGACGAGGAACATCCGTGCGCCGGAGAGCCTGGGCAGCCGTTCGCGCCGACGCGGTCGCTGGGGCCGGTCACGCCGACCTGCCGCACGCTGGAACTCGACCTCAGCCATTGACGTGCGCTCTCAGCCGCCGGGCCGAGCCCCGACCCCAAAGGCTGTCTCGTAACGTCGTCCCTGCCGCGTCTTGCCGGTCCGGTTTCGCCGCCACCGCCTTCATCGCGGCCCACTCGCTTCCCCGGTGCAAGACAATCGACTCCCAAGGCCGTCTCCGCACTCACCTCATCGCACCCGACAAGATCAAGAATTCGGTGGGTGATGGTTCTTTCACGGTCCGGGCGTTGGTGCACCCGCACCTGGCGCAGGGCAGGTTCGATGAGGTGACGGACCGGCTCGGCCACCACGCACTCACAGCGCCGCCAGGGCGCGGCCGACCAGGACTTCGGCGAGGTGGACGCGGTAGGACGCGCTCGCGGCCGCGTTGTCCGGCGGTTCGCAGCCCCGCGCCGCGAGTCGCGCCGCCTCAGCGGAGGGCGTGCCCGCCGCCAGCGCCTCCTCCACCGCTGTCGCCCGCACCGGCGTCGGCCCCATGCCGATCAGCGCGACCGCCACGCCGCCGGGCCGCGCCTGGGCGGCGACCCCGACCACGGCCCAGTCCAGGGCGCGGCGGCTGAACTTCTCGAACGCGTACGACCGGCCCGTGGCGGCCGGCAGCCGGATCTCGGTGAGCATCTCGCCCGCGGCCAGCGCGCTCCGGCAGCGGCCGGTGAAGAACTCCCGCGCCGGGATCTCCCGCTCCCCCGCCGGGCCGCGGGCCACCAGCACGCCGTCCAGGGCGAGCACCGCGGCGGCCAGGTCGGCGGCCGGGTCCGCGTTCGCCAGCGAGCCGCCGATCGTGCCCCTGTTGCGCACCTGCTGATCACCGATCCGGGCCGCGGCGGCGGCCAGCAGCGGCACGTGCTCAGCCACCAGCGGGTCGCGTTCCAGCGTCCGATGGCGGGTGAGCGCGCCGACCGCGATCCGGTCGCCGTCCGCCCTGACGTACGCCAGTTCGCCGAGCCTGCCGATGTCGATCAGGACGCCCGGCTCGGCCCGCCGCAGCTTCATCGCCGGTAGCAGCGAGTGGCCGCCCGCCAGCAGCCTGGCGGCGCCACCGTGCCGGGAGAGCTCGTCGAGCGCCTCCTGGACGGAGCCCGCGCGCACGTAGGAGAAGGCCGCCGGGATCATCGCGCGCCTCCGTTCGCTGCCGCCCACTGGACCGACTCGACGATCATCTGGTAGCCGGTGCACCGGCACATGTTGCCCTTCAGCCCGTTGCGGATCTCCTGCTCCGAAGGGTCGGGCCGCTCGGTGAGCAGCGCGGTGGCGGCCATGACCATGCCGGGCGTGCAGAACCCGCACTGCAGGCCGTGACACTGCCGGAAGCCCTCCTGTACGGGCGACAGCCCGTCCTGCCCGGCCAGGCCCTCGATCGTGGTGACCGCGCAGCCGTCGGCCTGCGCGGTCAGGACGGTACAGGACTTCACCGCCATGCCGTCGAGCAGGACCGTGCAGGCGCCGCAGCTGGAGGTGTCGCAGCCGACGTGCGTGCCGGTCAGCGAAAGCACGTCGCGCAGGAAGTGGACGAGCAGCAGCCGCGGCTCGACCTCCCGGGTGTGCGGCTGCCCGTTGACAGTGATCTCAACTCGCATCGTGCATGACCTTCCAGACTCGTTCCGGCGTGCAGGGCATCTCCACGTCGCGCACGCCGAGGTGGGCGAGCGCGTCCACCACGGCGTTCACCACGGCCTGCGGCGCGGCCGTCGCGCCCGCCTCGCCGAGCCCCTTGGCGCCGAGCGGGTTGAAGCTGGACTTCGTCTCGATGTGGTGGGTCTCGTACGGGGGCAGGTCGAGCGCCCCCGGCACCATGTAGTCCTCCAGGGAGGCGGCGAGCGGTCGGCCGTCGGCGTCGAAGGCGACCTTCTCGTACAGCGCCTGCGCGATGCCCTGAGCCACCCCGCCGTGGATCTGCCCGCGTGCCGTCATCGGGTTGATGACGGTGCCGCAGTCGTCCACGCAGACATAGCGCAGGATCCGCACCTGCCCGGTGTCCCGGTCGATCTCCACCACGCAGCCGTGCGCGCCGCTGGGGTAGCTGAGGTTCTTCGGCTCGAAGTACGAGGTGTTCTCCAGGCCGAGCGCGGCGCCCTCGGGCAGCAGGTGTGGCTTGAAGGCGCGTTCGGCCACCTCGGCCAGGGACACCGTCGCGTCGGGCATGCCCTTGACCTGGTAGCCGTCTCCGGTGCGCACCAGGTCGTCCGCGTCGACCTCCAGCATGTGCGCCGCGATGCGCCTGGCCTGGTCGGCCACCTCCACCGCGGCCTGTCGCACGGCGTTGCCCGCGACCGGCATCCCGCGGCTGCCCATGGTGCCGGTGCCCTCCTGTACGACCGCGGTGTCGCCGTACAGCACGCTGATGGCCTCGAAGGGCACGCCCAGCTGGTCGGCGGCGATCTGGGACAGCGCGGTCTGGTGACCCTGCCCGTGCGGAGCGGTGCCGACCAGGACGATCACCGAGCCGTCCGGCTGCATCCGGACGTTGGCCGACTCCCAGCCGCCGAGGTAGCCGAACTGCTCGAACAGCGGGGTGGGCCCGAAGCCGCCCATCTCCACGAACGTCGACAGCCCGACGCCGAGCAGGGGCGCGCGGGTGTCCGCGAGCCGCCGCGCCTGCTCCTCGCGCAGCCCGGCGTAGTCCAGCTCATCCAGCAGCAGGTCGAGCGCGGCCGGGTAGTCGGCCTCGTCGTACACGATCCCCTCGAACGGGGTCTGGTACGGCATCTCGCCCGGCTGGATCAGGTTCGCCTTCCTGACATCGGCGGGGTCCCTGCCGAGCTCACGGGCGACGAGGTCGATGACACGCTCGATCAGGAAGCTCGCCTCGGGCCGTCCCGCTCCCCGGTAGGAGGCGGTAGGCGTGGTATTCGTAACGACGCTCCGATAGCGGGCCGCGATCTTCGGTATCCGGTAGCAGCCGCCGAGCATGTACGAGGTGAGCGTGGCAAGCCCGATGCCCACCGGGTCCGGCACGCCGCCGATGTTGACGGTGAGCGTCACGTCCAGGGCCAGGATCCGGCCCTCGCCGTCGAAGCCCACCTCGATGTCCTGCTGCTGGTCGCGGCCGTGGTAGGTGTGCACCATGTGCTCGCTGCGGGTCTCGACGAACTTGACCGGCCGGCAGAGCCTGCGCGACAGCTCGGGGACGAGGAACAGCTCGGGCATGAACGAGGACTTCACCCCGAAGGCGCCGCCGACGTCGGGCGCGACCACGCGGACCAGGTGTCTGGCGAGCCCGAACCGCTCGGCGATCTCCGCCCGTACCCGGTGCGGCGCCTGCACCGTGGCCCACACGGTGGGCCCGGCCCCGGTCCAGTCCGCGAGTACCCCGTACGGTTCCATCGGCGCGCCGGCGCAGCGCTGGTTGACCAGGCGGGCGCGCAGGCGGTGCGAGGCGGCGGCCAGGCCGGCCGCCACGTCGTCCGCCACCTCGTCCGATGTCACCTGCTGTTCCAGGGCCAGGTTGCCGGGCAGCGGCGCGTAGATGGGCACGGCGTCCGGCGCGAGCGCGTCCGTCACCGTGGCCATCACCGCCAGCGGCTCGTACTCCACCCGCACGGCGCGCGCCGCGTCCGCGGCGGTGTACCGGTCGGCCGCGACCACCACGGCCACCGGCTCGCCGACGTAGTGGACCTTCTCGCCGGCCAGGTAGCCGCGTTCCAGTCCGGGGACCGAGGGTCTGGGCGGAAGTCCGGCGAAGTCCCGCGCGGTCCACACGCCGAGCACGCCGGGCAGTGCCCGGGCGGCCTCCGCGTCGATGCCGGTGATGAGCGCGTGGGCCTCGGTGCTGTGCACGTAGACCATGTGGAGCAGTCCGGGACGATGGATGTCGTCCACGAACGTGCCGCGTCCGGTCAGCAGCGCGGCGTCCTCCTTGCGCGGTAGTGCCGAGCCGACCATCGTCACAGGCCACCTCCATTGGTGCCAGGCGCGCGTCGTTAGACGTATAGCGACTTATCTTGTCCGGTGCGCGGCTGCCACGGCAAGACCCCGGCGTGATCTCAAGCGGTCGATCTGATAACGGGTGGACACCGGCACCTCGGCGCCGCCCAGGTGGGTGGCGGCGCTGTGGCGCAGCTGGTGCAGGTCGAGTCCGGCGTACTTGTCGAGTCGGCACCCTCGGCCGCCGCGGAGGGTGCCGAACGGCACGGGCTCGGCGGGCGGTGCTGGCCGCGCCCGCGGCGGGTATGGCCGCGGCCACCTGGCTGCTGCGCTTCTTCACGCCGGCCTCGCCGCTGGAAGGGCTGGGCGTGTGCGCGTTCCGGGGGGCGGGTGCGGTCCTCGCCCCGGGTACCGTGAAAAACCATATCGCGGCCATCCCGCGCAAGACCGGCAGCAGAAACCGCGTCGCCATTGCGGCCTGGGCATGGGCGACCGGCAGAGCCGAGCCCTGATCGCGGACCAGGCCTGCACGCGGACGCCCGCACCGATCGAGCCGATGCCGACGTCATAGCGCCGATCCGTCAGGCGCCGGCCAGGTCCGGGCGATCCTCAAGGCCGTCTCGGCCGCGGGACTCCAGCCTGCGGACATTGACCGTGTCAACTGCCACGTGACGTCCACCGTCGTGGGCGACGTAGGCGAAGCAGTCGCCATCCGGCGGGCGCTCGGAAACGATGAAGCCTCAGCGCACGATCCGACACGGATGCTCCTCGCCCCCCGGACCGGCCGAGGGCCCCGGCGCGCCGGGGCTCGTGGCCGGCCCGGCCTGCGGCGTGAGCTCCGGACGCTTGGCCGTGCGGCCGTCGCCCGAGGAGCGGCCGCGGAGGCGGCGGCCGATCCACGGGCCCGCGAACGTGGCGAACCAGCGCAGTTCGGCCGCCGCCACCCGCCACGCCGCCGCCGGGGGCAAGGGCGGGAAGGGCAGCATCCACGTGTCGTCGCTGCCGGGCAGGCCGAGGGAGTGGGCCATGGCGGCGGCGATGCGGGCGTGGCCCGCCGGGCTCGCGTGCAGCCGGTCCGTGCCCCACATGCGCGCGTCGGTGACGAACTCCATCGCGAACGTGTCCACCACCGTGACCCCGTGGCGGGCCGCGGCGGCGCGGATGCGGGCGTTGAGGTCGAGCACCTTGGGCCGGAGCGGCCGAGCCATCGGGGCGATCTTCCCAATATCCGGAAAGGTCACGGTAACCACGTGTGCGCCCGATTCGGTCAGGGCGGCGTACATCTCTTCCAGCACCTCCGCCACAGCGGCGGGCTCGCAGCCGGGGCGGATGAGGTCGTTCATGCCCGCCATGACGGTGGCCAGGTCGGGGCGCAGCGTCAGCGCGGGGGCCAGTTGCTCCGAGCGGATCTGGCCCGCGAGCCGGCCACGAACCGCGAGGTTGGCGTACAGGAGGTCGGGGTTGGCGCGGGCCAGGTGCTCGGCGAGGCGGTCGGCCCAGCCGCGGTGGCCGTTGACGTCGTCGCCGTCGCCGAGGCCCTCGGTCTGGCTGTCGCCGAGCGCGACGTAACGCGTGTAGACGGTCATGAGGTCTCCCTTGCGGCGCGGGCCATGCGCTCGCCGAGCGTCCGCGCCGTCTCCAGGCACCAGGCACGGGTCTCGCGCTCCAGCCTGCATCCCGCCAGGCAGGACAGGTAGGGGCCGACGTGCTCGCCCTGACGCAGGAATGTCTCCTCGTCCAGCTCGCCGCGCAGGCGCAGCAGGAGCTGCTCGAAGACCTCCAGCTTGGCGGCGGCCTCCCGGGCCCGGTCGTGCAGCTGCTCGATCACCGGTGCGGGGTCGAGCAGGTCGACGGCGTGCACCTTGACGGCCAGGTCGTCGCGGATGAGCAGGGGCTTGGCCGGGGTGGCGGCGAAGGCGGCCAGCTCGCCGAGCCCGGCCTCGGTCACCTTGAACACGCGCTTGTTGGGGCGACCCCGCTGGACCACCTCCCGGCCCGTGATCAGGCCGCCGTTCTCCAGCTTGGTCAGCTCGGCGTAGAGCTGCTGCGGGGCGGCGTACCAGAAGTTGGAGACGCCGATGTCGAAGATCTTGGTGAGCTGGTATCCGCTGTATTCGCCGTCGAGCAGCGCCGCCAGCACCGCATGTCTGAGGGCCATCGGCTCAATACTCACGGATATGGGTAGTCATGGATATGACTATAAATCGATGGGCACCTCGGCGCCAGAGGGCTGCCACACAGCGCAGGGCCGGGCCCGCGCCCAGCAGGACGACCATGACAGCGGTGCCCGGCGGAGTCAGGCCCGGGACCCGGGCGGCCGGCCGGCGGCCGAGGCCCGGTCGCCACCGGCGGGTCGGGGAATCCCATGAGCAGGGATGTCCCTTCCCGATACTCCGCAGATCTCCACCCGTTCTGCTGGGTGCACGAAAGGCTTACCGTTTTTCGGCCGATATGATCATGTGGGTGCCGAAGAACCTCTTCCGCCACGCTATGGAGCTGAAGCCGACTCGGCGGAGAATCGCGGAGACCTCCTGCGGAGTCATGAAGCCGAGCGTGGATTCCTGCAGGTACGCGTACGACTGCCGATCGCGTGCGACCAGCCGGCCGAGAAGGGGAATCACGATCCGGATTCCCAGTTCCACCGGATAACGGAGCAGCCCGCGCGGCGGGCAGGTCTCCAGGATGACGACCCGGCCTCCGGGTTTGAGCACGCGGTACTGCTCTTCGAGCACGCGCTCGACACTCTCCACGTTCCGCAGGAGATAGCCGTGCGTGACGGCGTCGAAGGAGTCGTCGCCGAAAGGCAGTTCGTTGGCGTCCGCATACTGCCATGTGATGGCGGAGGCCCCCGGTTTCCTCGCCGCCTCCGCCGGCATTCGCTCCGAGAAATCGACGGCGTGGACGGTCGAGTCCGGATATCTCTCCAGTGCGGCAAGCGCGATCACACCGGTTCCGGTGGCGATGTCGAGCATGCTCCCGCCTGAGCAGCGGGCCTGTGAGAGACCCCGTACCGGTTCGCGTGAGGTTCAGCGCCCGGCGCTGTCGCCGGCAAGGACCAGGTGGGCGGCCCCCGCCTGCTGCTCGTCCGGCTTCCGGCGCCTGTAGTAGCAGACGGTGGCGATGGCCAGGACGGCGCCCTAGATCTGCCAGAAGCATTCCGGCAGCCAGGCTCCCCAATCGGCCCAGGAAAATCGGTCGGCGATCTTCGACCTGATGTAGGTGATCCCGGCCACTGCTGCTCCTGCGGTTCAGCGTCAGCGCCGTCACCGCGATGATCACCGAGAAGACGGCGATCCACCAGCCGAAGCTCGGGGTCGTCCAGGCCAGGATCGACAGTTGCCCGTCGGGGTCGGGGTCCTCGGCGCCCCAGGGGAAGCCGGGCATCCCCAGCGCCCATCCGGCGCCGAGCACACCGTAGAGCAGCGCCCACAGCGCGGCCGCGTAGCCGTACCGGCCAGAAGCAAAGGATTTCATGCGTCAAGCCTCCCGGTCGGCCGGCCGGTGGACCAGATGCCGTTCGGCACCCCCTGCGGCCGGCGGAGGTGCCCTTCGGCACTCGCCGGTCGATCACCGGATGCGCCTGTGGTCAGGGGATCCTGATGCGGGTTGTCGCCTTCGTGTCGATGGTCGTGGCCATCGACACCGACTGGTTGCCGCCAAGGGCCGTCTCATCACGGGCGTTGTCGCTGTACTCGGTATCGCCCTGCCTAACGGGTACGGGTGATGCTGCCGGCCCTGCGGGAAAGCCTTTGACGACCTCTTTACGATGAGACCATGCCTGATCTTGCGACACTCGCCCTCTTCTGCGCTGCCACACTCGCCATCCTGCTGGTGCCGGGACCCGCTGTGGTGTTCATCGTCAGCCGCAGCGTCGCGCAAGGCCGGGCAGCCGGGCTGATCTCCGCGCTCGGCGTGCACGCGGGCTCGCTGGTGCACGTGGCCGCCGCCACGCTCGGCATCAGCGCGCTGCTGGCGGCTTCCGCGACGGCGTTCACCGTGGTCAAGTACGCCGGCATCGCCTATCTCGTCTGGCTCGGGGTCCGCAAACTCGTACGCCGGGAGGGCGGCGAGGAGATCGCGGAGATGCCGCGGCAGACGGGGCGGCGCATGTTCTGGGAAGGGTTCGTGGTCAACGTGCTCAACCCGAAGACGGCCATCTTCTTCCTGGCGTTCCTGCCGGGCTTCACCAACCCGGAGGCCGGGCCGGTCGCCACGCAGATGCTGGTGTTCGGGCTGGTCTGGGTGGTGTTGGGCATGGCCAGCGACGGCACGTACGCGATGCTCAGCTCAGCGCTGGCCGATCGCGTCCGGCGATCGGCGCGGGCCCGACGCCGGATGGACGTCGGCAGCGGGGTCGTCTACCTGGGACTGGCGGCCTGGCTCGCGGGCGAAAAGGCCTGACGGTTTGCGTAGCAGATCATAGGCGGGTCCAGCTGGCCGGATGGCAGGTATCGGCGGCGCGTCGACGCCTGGATGCGAGTAGTACCGCGCGGCCCGGAGGGACGCGGGTGAGACGCCCTTGCCCGCGCCGGCCTCCGGCATTCAACAAGAATCTTTGCGAGGAATCCCGGTCCTTCAGGGCCGGGAGGAATCGCATCCTTGGTCCCGGTGGCGCGCAGCGCTCGCGCAGACGGCGACCGGGTGCGGGCTGCGTAGTACGTCGAGGGCGCGGCCTGCAGAACCTGGCAGATCGGCTCGACACCCCACTGGGCGCGGTGAGCGTCGATGAAGGCGTTCATCTGGGCGGTCGAGGGTCGAGTTCCCTCGCGAAAAAAGCCGACGCCGCCTTGAGGATCTCGTTGGCGCGGCGCAGCTCACGGACCTCATGCTCCAGCTCGGCGATCCGCTTGGCCTCATCGGTGCTGGTCCCGGGCCGCTGACCGCCGTCGATCTCGGCCTGCCTGACCCAGTTGCGCAGCGATTCCGACCCGATGCCCAACTGCCGGGCAACGCGGGTGATGACACCGAACGACTCCCCGGACTGCTCGGTGGACTCCCGCACCATCCGAACCGCCCGTTCTTTCGACTCCGGCGGATACCGACGCTGGGCGGGGTGCGACGAACCAGATCGACCTGACATGGGCTTCATCCTTTCCAACCGATGAAGTGATGTACTCCAGCAATCCCGGCGCGGTTCAGAGTCGGCTGATCTGTTCCCGACAAGGCGGCTCTCCTTGCTGCCCGCTCGGCCGCTATCGCGTCGTACGGATCCGGACCCAGCCGCGCCCATAACGCATGATCTCTCCGGCGGCCTCCCGTTCTCGTTCCTCCTCGATGAGCCACACGGGCTTGATCCTCTCCGGGGGGCCGACCCCGCGCCGCCAGATCACGATGATTCCCGGCACGAGTCCCGAGACGAACAGCCCGAGCGCCAGCGGCAGAAGACGATCGTTCCCGCTGCCGTCGATCTGGACGACGATGGCGCTGAGCCCCCACAGCCCGGTCGCGGCCGCGCCGGGAAGCTGGACGAAGAGCGCGGTCCCGTCAGCGGCCTGACCCGATCCGCCGAGGTAGGCGTCGACGAGCCTGCGGCGGCGCCTGGCGAAGAAGGAATCCAGGGAGGTACGGGTCGGCCATCTCTTCACGATGAACGCCTGACCCGCGAACTGCGCGAGAGACAGGCCGACCAGCAGGACGATGACGACCAGGAAGCCGATCCCCTCGGCGTCAGGGAGTAGCGCGGCTCGACTCATCGCGTCTCCATGACCCCCACGTTACGGAGCGGCGCCGGCATGTCGATCACCACCACTTCCTGAGTGCAGCGCCCGCAAGGTATCCACCGAGTGTGGCTCCCGCATACTGACCGACGGCCGAGCCTCCGACCGCGCCGACCGGGCCTCCGAACTCGAATCCGACTCCTTCTCCGATCGAGCCGCCGATATACCCGCCGAGAACCGCCCCACCTCCGCGAATGGAACCACGCGCGATCCTTTCCCAGGTGGACAGGCCATGGTCACCTGAGTCGTCGACCCATTGGCTACGGAAACCGTCGGCGAAGGTCAGAGCTCCGCCGACCTTGCCGAGGAAGCGTCCGGCCTTGGCGGCCCGCCCGCCCCACTTCTCGGCGCTCTCGGCCTTCCGGCCGGCCTTGGCGAGCTTTCTGTCGTTCCCTCTCGTGGGTGGCCTCTTCGAGTACTTGTTGAGCTTTTGCAGGTACTTGACGTGCCCGTTGTCGACGATCACGATCCCGAGCCTTTTGAATATCGACTGCCATATGGCGACGTAGCCAGAGGCTCCGGTGAGGCCGTGGTTGCCCGCCGGATTGAGGCCCAGCCCCAGTTGCTGGAGGATGACGGGGAGCTTGGTCTCGTGCTTGGGCTTCGGCCGGTACTTGACCGGCGGCGGGAGCATGCACAAGGTCGGGAACACATCGCACAACGTCCGTGACCCGGTGCTGTCTCCGGAGCGCACCGGCTTTCCGTGGCGGGGATAGACCGTGTATCCGTGACCGTTTTTGTTGGGGCGGCGGTCCCCGCCGTCGCCATTGAAGCAGTCGACCCCATCCGGAGTCCTGTAGCACATGGTGCCATCGGCGTCCGCGTTGGTGACGGGGTTGTTGTCGGCGTACGCATAGCCGTTCCAGCCTGCGGGTCCGAGGTGTCGAAGAGGGGGTCTACGGAGATGAAACGGCCGGTTTCCGGGTCGTATTCGCGGGCGCCGAGGTGGGTCAGGGCGGTGGACTCGTCGATGACGCCGCCGACGAAGCCCTTCTGGCCGGGCCAGGAGGCCGACGCGGCGCCGCGCTGCTGCCCGAACGGGGTGAACCGGCGGCGGGTGGCCGTCTGGGGGGCGGTGTCGTCGACGGCCATGGTGACGGTGCCCTGGTGGTCGTCACCGAGCCAGGTCACGCCGTTGCCGGTGCGGGCGGCGACGATCTGGTCGGCGAAACTGTAGTAGCGGGTGGCGGTCTTGGCGCCGGTCTTGGCGTCGAGCCGGAGCTCCATGCCTGCCACATAGAGGGTGGTGGAGGTGGGGTCGCGGCGGATGAGCCGGTCGCCGTCGGCGTCATAGAGGTAGGTGCTGACGCCGGAGGGGTCGGTCGATCTGGCCAGGTGGCCCTCGACGTCCCATTCCAGGAGGCGGCCGGGGCCGCGCCGGGTGGTGTTGCCGGCCTGGTCGTAGGCGTAGGCGTGGACCTGGCCGTCACGCGCGCCTCCGGTGTAGGCGACGGAGGTCAGCGTGTGCGGTTGCGGCTTGCCGGGGCCGGCGTAGGCGTAGGTCTTGGTGATGTCGCCGGTCGCCTGGTGGTCGATCTCCTTGGTGCGGTTGCCGGTGTTGTCGTAGGCGAAGGACTGCCAGTACGGCGCGGGTCCGCCGACGATGTTCTGGGAAGGAGCGGTGGCGCAGTCGCCGGTGGTCGTCGTCCAGGCGTCGGTCAGGCGCCGCAGGTAGTCCTGGCGGAAGCACTGCACGTCGGGCGTCTGGCCGGAGGGCGTATCGGCGATCTTGGTGATGTTGCCCGAAGGATCGTAGGCGTAGTTGGTGTCGGCGACGGAGATCGGTGCCGTTTCCCGCTCGAACACCGAGCGGGTGAGCCGGTTGGTGCCCTCCTCGTAGAAGTTGGTCTGTTTGACCCGCTTCAGGCCGGTGCTCATCGTCAGGTCGAGGACCTGTCCGAGCTTGGAGTAGGTCGTCGAGGTGACGTAGTTGGTCAGGCCCCGCATCGTGATCGGGTTGCCGAGCTCGTCGTAGTCGTACAGCAGGGTCTCGCCGAGCAGGCCGCCGGCGGCGGGCAGGACCGTGCGGTGCACGGTGCCGTCGGGGTTGTAGTCGGTGGTGGTCCTGTACGTCCCGGCCAGCGAGCCTTCGGCGGCCGGGACGACGAGCTGGGCGCCGGTCGGCCGGTAGGCGTTGTCGAAACCGGTCACGGTCGTGGCGTAGGCGTCCATCGCGCCGGTGGCGGTGTTCTTGACGTAGCGGGTGGAGCCGGTCGGCTGCCCCTTGACGTTGGTGCCGTCCGCGAGTTTGTCGTACGTCCACTCGGCGAGCTTGGTGCCCGAGGCGGAGGTGCCGGCGTACTCGGCGGTCTTGCGGTCCAGGGCGTCGTAGCTGACGAACAGGCTGAAGCCGCGCGCGTCGGTGACGGTGGTGAGCAGGTCGGTCCTGTCGTCGTAGGCGAGCTTCGAGGTGCCCTTGTCGGGATCGTCGGTCTGGATCAGGCGGCCGCGCAGGTCGTAGTGGTAGGTCCAGGTGGTGCCCACGGTGTCGGTGACGGTGGCCGGCCATAGGCGTCGAAGGTGGCGGAGGAGATGGTGACGTACTGCGGGCCGCTGTTCCAGGAGCCGATCTTCTCGGTCCTGGTGACGTCGCCCGTGGACGGCGCCGCGCCGAACGCCTTGCCGTCGTAGTACTCGCGCACGTCGGAGAGCACGTCGGCGGGCCGGTCGGGGGTGGCGGTGCACGCCTTGGCGACCGTCTCCACCCGGATGGTGTAGGAGAGCATCCACCGGGTGGCGTCGCGGGCGTAGGTCGTGCGGACACACTGGTCGTCGTCGGCGGTGGCCTCGTCGCCGAGGTCGTTGACCTGGGTGGGCAGGCCGTCGGCGTTGTAGTCGGTGTCGGTCATGGTGTACCGCCAGCCGCCGGAGGTCAGCGCGGTGCGGTTGCGTTCCTTGTCGGGGCGGACCATGTGTGCCGTGGTGGTCGCCCAGGAGCGGACTCGCTTGGCGGTCTGCCTGGTCCAGTAGGTGCTGATCACGCCGGCCAGGGCGGCTCCGGAGGGGCCGTCGTAGCGGATCTCCTCGCGGACGCGGCCCTGCAGCGGATCGGCGTCGTCCACGGCCGTACCCGTAGAGTCGGTGACCTTGACGTCGCGGGTGCCGCCGCCGGACAGCTCGTCACCGTCCATACCGCGGAAGTAGGTGAACTCGGCCTTGGAGCGTTGCTCCCCCGGGGCGCCGCGCAGCACCCGGACCCTGCCGTAGCCGCGCCACTGCGACCAGGTCTTGTACTTCTCCTTGGTCAGCCCGTCATCGTCGTCATGGTGCCAGGCGCCGCCACCGAGGTAGTCGTAGGTCTCCAGCACGTCGGGGGCGCCGCCGGTGCGGTCGATCTGCTGGACCTGGGTGACGACGTACTTGTGGAACCAGTCGAGCTTGGGCGAGGTGGCGCCCTCCGGCGCCCAGTACTGCGGGTAGCAGCGGCGGGTGTTGGAGTCCAGGCCGGGGGTGCTGCCGGCGGTGCAGTCCTCGCCGGAGTAGGTGATGGACAGGGCGCCGCCGGTCTCGTTGTCGATCGCCGAGACGCGCCACTTGGTCAGCGGCGGCCGTCCTTCCAGGGCGTCGACGCGGTTGGGCCGCTGCACGCCGGCGAACCTCACCGGCGGCAGCGACGCCGTGCCGCCGACCTTGCCGGTGTGCCGGATCCCGGCCAGCCACAGCGCCGCCGCCGTGCCGTCGCCGGGGGCGCGCAGCTGCTGGTCCAGCGTCCAGGTGTCGACGTCCTTGTACGTGCCGCCGGACAGCACCTGCGTGGTGACGGCGGCCAGCCGCTTGCGGGTCCAGAAGGTGGGCGAGTAGCGGTCGAGGCATTTGTCGCCGGAGTCGCAGTTCTGGTCATAGGGGACGTCCGGCCAGTACTTGGCGTTGGCCTTGGTGAACTTGTCGGCCGCGCAGTCGAAGGACGAGGTCGGGACGCAGCGCTCCTTGGCGTCGAAGACCACGCGGGCCGGGGCCGAGGAGGAGAAGACGGCGTTGGAACGCTGGCCGTAGTCGATGCGCTTGAGGTAGCCGCCGCGGTCGTAGGAGGTGGGGGCGCCGTTGGGGACACCGTCGGTCAGGAGGGTGACGTCGCGGCGGTAGTAGTTGCTCTCCTTGCCGTACCAGAAGGTGCTGACGGTGCCGTGCGGGTCGACGACGTAGTCGAGGTTCCACCGCCACGCCTGCCGGCACCAGGAGTCGGAGAAGGAGTTCTGGTGGCAGGGCTCGCCGTCGTCGTCACCGAACACCGGGACCGTCCAGGCCGAGTCCGTCTCCGCCTTGCCGCCGGCCCAGCCCGGTAGGCGGTTGCGGCCGAAGTGGTACTGCGTGCCGTCGGCGGTGGTGACGCGCCAGTACTCGCCGTCGTTGTCGCCGTTGTCGGCCCCCGTGAGCCTCTCGACCTTGGAGCCGTCGTCGTTCTTCGGCTGCCAGGTGCCGGTGGCGTCGTCCAGGATCAGCTCGGTGGCCTGGCCGTTGATGGACAGGGTGGCGTTGTGGTTGCCCCAGCACTGGTCGTTGCGTTTGGGCGTCACACCGTCGTCGGAGCAGGCCTTGTATCTGCGCTCGACGAATCCAGGCCAGTAGTCGAAGCCCTCACCGATCCAGGACGCCTGATTGTTGGTCGCGACCGTCCGGCCGTCGATGCTCCCGGAGGAGTAGACGAACCCGACGTTGGGGGCCGGGCCGCCGGGGGGCGGCGGCAGGCGCAGCGGATAGGACCAGGAGAAGGCGCCGCTCTGGGCGCTCGCGCTCCAGGTCGCCGAGGGCGACAGCGACGTCGCCTCGTACGAGCCTGCCGCGCCGGACGGGGCCGCCTCGGCCGCCAGCGTCATCGTGGTCGCGGTGGTGAACCCGACGTCGGCGGACAGGCGGCCGGTCGTGACGTTGTTGCGGGTGGGCAGCGGTTCTCGGGTCTGGCATTGGGGCAGGTCGGGGGTGGTGGCCGCGCACGCGGGCAACTGGACCAGGCGCAGGCGCGAGGCCCAGTCGCCGCCGTAGGCGTACCGGAAACCCGAATAGTCGACCTCGACCGTCATGCGGGCCGTACCGGCGGGCGGGGTCTGCGGGGTGAGCTGGATGCCGAGCCCGGTGATGCGGGACCTGTCGGCGGTGCGCGCGTCCAGCGCTCGCACCTGGACAGCGGGAGGAGTCGGTACCGCAGCGATGCGCGCCGAGTCCTTGTCCTTGGCGGCGGGGGTGGCGGGCGCCAGCCAGACCGGCAAGTCTCCTGCCCGTGTTCCGGCGGCGTCGCCCCCGGGGGTGGCGGACGGCGCGGCCTGTCCGGTGGCGGCCGGCGGTGTGCCCGCCGCCGGGAGACCCACCATCGCCGTACTCGGCCGGGGCCAGGTCACGGCGGGTGCGTCCTTGAGGTCGAAGGCAACTCCCGGGTCCGTCAAGGGCCCTCGTGCCTTGACGGCGTGACCGGGAACCGGATGCTGTTCCTGGGCCTTGTGCCACGCCGGGGGGTCGTCGGCCGCCTGGGCGGCGGAGTTCGGGCCGATGAGAGTGGCGGGCAGCACGACGGCCAGGACTCCGGCGATTCGGGTCCAGCCTCGACGTGAACCGAGCACGGCTTTCCTCCGAGGGGGTAGGGGGCGTCGGTGACCCGGAGGTCTAGCCGTCGATGGGGAGGTTCACCGCGATGTTGATGACCTGACGGTCGGTCAGGGTGCCGGTATAGGCGCGGACGTCGTCGATGTCACCGCTGAAATAGTCCACAGCGGCGCTTTTGTATTTGGCGCGGCCGATCTGCAGTGCGCCTGCCGCCCATCCACCGGTCACGGAACGCTGGTCGTTGAGCTGGCCGTTGACATAAAGACGGATCTGCTTGGCCTGCTCGTCATACACGCCTGCCAGGTGCGTCCAGGTGTTGAACGCCGAGCAGTCGATGGGCTCGGCCGAGATGGCGTGCGTCAAGGTCCCGTCGGCGGCGTTAGGACTCGTCGAGAACGACCAGTGCGGCACCGCGGCACCGTTCTCGGCGATGAGCCGGTAGCCGAGGTAGAAGGAGCTGTAGGTGGCTCCGTCCTGGGCCAGGACGGTCATCGCGCGGCCGGGCAGCACGCAGGTGTCGTCGCCCGACAGACGCACCCACGCCGTCACCGCGTAGCTGTGGTCGGTGCGGAGCGGCGCCGACGGGGTGACCGCGTAGCCGGTGGCACCGTTGAGGCTGAGCACCCCGCCGCCGTCGAAGCCGTCACCGGACCAGGTGGCGGCTCCGCCGAGAGCCGCGGGCCAGCGGCTGTCGGTGGAGTTGACCGCCGTGGAGCCCGTGCCCTCTTCGAACTTCCACCAGCCGCGCTGGATGGGCGGCTGCTTGGCCATGGCGGCGATCTCGTTGCCCAGCGCGGGATCGTTGACCGTGCGCGGATAGTCCGACAACTCCCGCTTCCAGATCCTCACCTCGTCGATGTCACCGGCGAAGTTCTCGATATAGGTGCCGCGCGACTGCACCCGGCCGAGTTGCAGCGGACCGGTCGCGTCCCAGGGCTTGTACGGGAAGGCGCCCGTCGTGGCCTGCAGGATGCCGTCGACGTACAGGCGAAGCTGCCGCTCCGGGGCATCCCACACGCCCGTCAGGTGGGTCCAGATGCCGGTCACCGGTTCGGCGTCGCCGATCGCCCGCACGATGGTCTTGTCGTCGACATCGGCGTCGAACTTGCTGAAGATCCACCGCCTGTAGCCGGAGGAGTAGTAGAGCTGGAATCCCGAGCCTCGGACGGCGTTCTGGCTGACCACGGTGGAGTTCTTGGTCTTGTCGTTCAGCAGCACCCAGGCCGAGACGCTCATGCTGCGGTCGGTGTGCACCACCGGGCCGTCGGTGCTGGCGTAGCCGGTGGTGCCGTTCAGGCGCAGCGCGCCGGCGACCCGGCCGCCGACCCAGGTGGCGCCGCCGGCCAGCGTCGCGGGGTGTGTCGTCGCCCCGGAGTCGGCCGCCGCGGTGCCCGCCGTCTCGTCCAGCCGCCAGTGCCCCTCGGGTCCGAACCCGGCGTTGACGTAGAAGCTGTAGACGGCCGGGGTCTTGCCGACATTGCCCGCCCGGTCCACCGGGTAGACGTACAGGGCGTTCAGCCAGTCGTGGCGGGGCGCGAGCCGCACGTTGACGGAGCTCTGCCCTGCCGGGATCGCGATCTGGGTGGCGGCGGTGGCCAGCGCCGGGTCGTCGAGCGCCCAGCGAAAGGCCGCCACGTCGCTCTCGCCGTCGCCGGGGGCCAGCGTGAAGCCGCCGGCCCAGCCCACGCTGCCCTGCCAGGCGTCGGGGGTGTCCGGCAGGTAGTCCAGGGAGCTGACCTTCGGCAGGGGGGTCGGATCGACGGTGTCCACGGTGAACTCACACCACTTGCTCCAGGCGCTGGAGTCGGTGCCGTCGTAGGCCTTGACCTTGTAGGCGTAACTGTGGCCGGTGACCAGTCCGGCCAGCTTGACCGAATGGTCGGTGGCCGAGGTGGTGTACTTGTAGGCGGTCTTGCCGCCACCGGGCATGGTCGAGGTGACGTCGTCCCACACCCCGGTGACGGTGTTGTAGTGGTGCAGGACGAACTCGGCCCGTACGCCGTCGTTGGCCTTGTCCGGGTCGTAGATCTTGGCCTTGAGCTGGAGCGGGTTGGCAGTGTCACCGGCGTTGACCGCCGGGCGGGCGGCGCCGGTGACGCAGGGCGTGGCCGGGTAGGTGCCGATCCCCGAGGGGGCCGCCGGCGGGGTGTTGTAGTCGATGACGAGCTTCGGCGCGCTGCTGAAGCCCTTCCACCCCCACACGCCGCTGCTGGTGTCGTTGGAGTCCCTCAGCCCGAACGTCGTGTTCGACCAGCCGCTCTTGGCGGCCTTGACGATCGCACGGGTGACGTTGAACTCGATGCCCTTGTCCGGGCAGGAGGAGCTGTAACCGGCGTCGGAGGCGACGCTGTCCTGATGGTCGCTCCAGGACGGCTGATGGTTCCAGTTGGTGGAGGTGGAGATGCCGCCGGTGAGCCAGAGCTGCACGGCCTGCGGGCTGGAGGTGCAGCCCCAGGACTTGACCTGGGTGATGCGGAAGGTGGCCTTGAGGATGTGCTTGCCGTTGACGTTGTCGGAGTCCATCCGGAAGAACGACCGCTTGAGGCCGCTACCGTAGTTGCCGGCTTCCGGCATGTGGCTGGAGTTCCAGTACTCCTGGTTCGGGTACGCCCTGTCGACGTACGTCCAGGCCAGCTTCGAGCCCGACCACTGCGGGTCGATGTAGACCGGGTACGTCGTGCCGGCGGAGGTCAGCAGGTTCTTGTCCGGAATGATCGCGATGCGGTCCCGGGCCACGTCCACGCCCATCACGGCCTGCCTGCCCTCGCGGGACGGCCCGGCCTCCAGCGCGGCGGGAGCCGCCATCGCGCCTGAGGAGTCCCACATCCGCGGCGCCGGCGCGTGGAACAGCTCCGTTCCAGACTCGGTGACGGCGCTCAGGCCGCCGGCGGCAGTCTCGCGCACCGACAACCCGTTCGCGCGCATGCCGAAGGTGAGCTTGCCCAGCGCCGGGTTGGCGGCGGCCTCCCGGCTCTTGACCACGAGCACCTCGGAGAAGCCGAGTACCGAAGCGGTCACCTTCAAATCCACGCCCGGCAGCACCTCGCCGTAGGTCGCGGTGTCCCCTTCGAGCACCGGCTTGGGCAGGCTTACCGGCCACGTCATCGCGACCGAACGCCCGCCCTCGCCGATGGCGGCCAGCGGAGCGGTCCCGCCACCGGAGAAGGTCAGCTCCAGCGGGGTCGCCACGGTGCGCACGCTTCCGTCCGGGGCGAAGACCAGGGTCGAATCGACGGCGGCCCAGCCGTCGCCGCGCCGTACGCGCTCGGGCAGCGCCGCGGTCTCCGAGGTGAACGAGCCATCGGGGTTGGCGAACACCTGGCGGGTCTCCGTGCGTAGCGGCAGCACCTCGACGCGCTGCTTGCTGCCGCGCGCCTGCTGCAGGGCCTCGTGCTCACTGCGCGCGGGAGGATCTCCCGTCGCCGCCTGCGCCGAGGGTCCACCGGACGGGACGGCGACGGCGGCCAAACAGCAGGCCGGCAGCGACACGACCAGTGCGACTGCCAGCGACACGACCGCGGCGCGGACACGGCTGAGGATGCTGCGGGAGGTGCGGCGGCGCATCGAGCCTCCAGGAATGCGGCTAGGTGTGCTTGCGCGGGCTACTCATCGGTTCCACCGCAGCGCAGGACCGACCACGTCCCGTACTTATGTGCCGGCGACTTGAACCGGCACCATTTATAGAAAAAAGCGGTCATCACGGCGTCAAACTCCCGGATAAAGATTGCTGCGCCATCCGCGGTACGACCGCGCCGGAGAGGTAAACCTCCGCTGTAGCAGGCTCCCCGCCCTACCGCCGCGGTTGCAGCGGCGGACCGGCCGCTCAGGCGATGAGGGACACCTCCCCCGGCGGTTAGCATGCGCGGATGCGCGCGAAGATGCTGTCGTCGCTCCGGCGGATTGCCGCGATGAACCCCTTCGCCGCCGACCTGATCCTCGGCGTGATGGTCGCCGGCGTCTCCGTTCTGTTCGGCCTCCTGCTGTCAGAGGACGCGACGGCGCCCGGTCACGCGCAGCGCCCCTGGGACGCCGCAGGCATGGGGCTGACGCTGGTGGCCAACCTCGTCCTGGCCTGGCGGCGGCGTGCCCCGCTCACCGTGCTCGCCATCGCCTGCGTCACCGGGATCGTCTTCCACCTACTCGGCTACGACGTCCGGCTGAATGAGGCGGCGCAACTGCTGGCCCTCTACACCGTCGCCAGCCGGCGGCTCCCGGCCGTTTCCGTTCCCTGCGCGCTCGCCGTGGCGGCCGCCTGGTGGCACGCGGCGTTCCTCGGACCGGACGACTTCGCCTGGCCGAACGTCGTCCAGGTCAGCCTGTTCGTGGCCGTCGTGTGGCTGTTCGGCAACCGGACCTGGGTGCTGCGCGAGCGCAACAAACAACTCGCCCGGCTCACCGAGCAACTACGGCGCGACCAGGAGGACAAGGCGCGGCGCGCCGTCACCGAGGAGCGCGTGCGCATCGCCCGCGAACTGCACGACGTGGTCGCCCACCACATGTCGGTCATCGTGATCCAGGCCGGACTCGCCCGCTACGTCTTCGGCTCCGACCCGGCCACCGCACGCGGGGCGCTCGCCACCATCGCCGACACCGGCAGCGAGGTCATGGCAGAGATGCGGCGGCTCCTGGCGGTCCTGCGGATCGACACCGACGACACCGACGACACCGACGACGGCGATGGCAGCTATGATCCGGCACCCGGCCTGGACCGGCTCCACCACCTCGTGGAGCGGGTACGCTCCGCCGGCGTCCCGGTGGAGACGTCGATCACCGGTGCCGTACGCCCCCTGCCGCCCGGAATCGACCTGTGCGCTTACCGGATCCTTCAGGAATGCCTGACCAATGTGCTCAAACACGCCGGCCCCGCAACGGCGCAAGTCTCACTTCACTATGGCGCCGACCTGGAGCTGCGCGTCAGCGACGACGGACGCGCAGCCCCGCCCGACCCTCAGGGAGACGGCCACGGCTTGATCGGCATGAGGGAACGCGTCAAGCTCTACAAGGGAACAGCCAAGGCCGGTTCGCAGCCGTCAGGAGGATTCGAGGTCGTGGTCACCCTGCCCCTCACCCCACCCGGCGAACCGAACCGATGATCAACGTACTCGTCGTCGACGACCAGGTCCTCATCCGTGCCGGCCTGGCCGCGCTGATCCGCGCCGCCCCCGGCCTCGACGTCGTGGGCGAGGCCGCGAGCGGCCAGGAAGCCATCGCCCAGGCGGTCGCCAAGCGGCCCGATGTGATCCTCATGGACGTCAGGATGCCTGGCATGAACGGCGTCACGGCAACCGAACGCATCCTGTCCGCCCACCGTGACCAGCCGCCCCGCGTGGTCATCCTGACCACTTTCGACCTCGACGAGTACGTCTACGACGCGCTACGCGCGGGCGCTTCGGGATTCCTGCTGAAGGACACCCCGCCCGAACGGCTCATCGCCGCCATCCACACCATCGCCTCCGGCGACAGGTCCAGGCCTACACCCATCGGCCGGACCCCACCGGCCGCAGGACCGCATCAGCGCTGGATGTCCTGACCGCCCGCGAGGCCGAAGTCCTCAAGCTGGTGGGCCACGCCCTGCCCAACCTCGAGATCGCCACCCGCCTGAATGTCAGCGAGGCCACCGTCAAAACCCATCTCAACCGGGCCATGGCCAAACTCAACCTCGGCAGCCGGGCCCAGGCGGTGGCGCTGGCCTACGAGAGCGGCCTCGTCACTCCCGGCGGGGAGAACTGAGCGGTTGAGCCGGCCTGGAGCGCGATACCGGTGTTGCCACTTACCGGGCTCTGCACAGTTCTTGCCGTGGGTTGTTCATCAGGCGTTCGTCCAGGGGGTGGGGATCGTGCCGCCCCGGTAGCGGTACCGCGTGATCGCGGGTGTTCGCGCCGGGTTGACCAGTTCCTCCGTCCATCACGATCGGCAGCCGGGACCCGTTGGGGCCGAACAGCCGCTTGTGGATGTCCTTTTCCAGGTGCCTGGCCGGCAGAATCTGCTCTGCCACCACGACGGCAGAGCAGCGGTGGTCTTTCATCTCCGCACGGACAAATCAGCGCTTCGTGGGGCACTGGGGCTCATGACACGTTCCCTACCGGCACCCCGATACAGGAGTCCGGACGATCACGTCTCAGGCGTCTGGCCCTCATCCTCCATCCCGTGCTCGCAACTCCGCGGTGATCGCGCGTTCCCTGAGCAGGACGGTCTCGGCGCGCAGAGTCTCCAGTTGCTCACGTAGATCTGACAGGCGCATCTGCTCCATGGCCAGTCGCATGCGCGTGTCGTCTCGCTCGGCGAGCGCCTCGGTGGTTTTCGCCGCCGCGCGATCCTGTGCCTCGGCGATTTTCTCGGCGGCGCGTTCCTCGGCCTTGGCCAGCCGGCGTACCGTCCGCTTCTCCAGTTCGGCCGCCTGGTTTTCCGCCCGTTCCACCCGCGTCCGTGCCTCGGCTGCTTCGGCCAGAGCCTGGGCACGTGCCGTCGCCGCGGCGTCGGCACGTGCCAGTGCTCGGTCCCGCTCGGCCTCCGCGGCCTCGGCCCGCGCCGAGGCCGCGGCGACGGCACGTTCGGCGACGCCCCTGGCGTCCTGGGCGATCCTGCTCTCCTCCAGTGCCCGTTCTCGCTCCGCGTGCGCCTGCTCGGCAAGCTGTCGATCCTGTACGGCCTGCGCTCCGGCCCGGCGGGCCTCGTTCTCGGCGGCCTCCACCCGCTCGGCCATCTCCCGTAGCGCCGCGTCCCTGGCCGCCTCGGCCCGCTGTGCCCTGCGGGTGGCCTCCTGTTCTGCCTGCCTGGCCCGGCGTTCGGTGCTGGCCGCCTCGTGCAGGGCGGCCAGTGCCTGCTCCCTGGCGGTCTCGGCGTCGGCCAGCGCGATGTCACGTTCGGCATTGGCCTCCTCCACCTGAAGCGTCATCGCATCCCGCTCGCGCCGGGCGTGCTCGGAGGCCTCGCGTGCCAGCCGTACCTGTTCGAAGGCCTGCTCCCGCTCGGTGCGCGCGATCGCCACCCGGGTGTGCGCCTCGGCCTGTACCGCGCTCACCTTGGCCTCCACTCCCGCGGGGCTCAGCTCTTCGGACAGCACCTGCGCCAGCGGCGCTATCGCCGCGATCATTCCCTTCTCCATGCGCTCGTAGAACTCTTCGGCTCTGGCCAGCGCTCCCTCGAGCCCCGGCGTCGCCCGCCGCATCTCGCGTTCGCGCTTGGCCACCGCCTGGCAGTCCCCCTGGGCGCAGTACGCCCTTGGCCGCCCCCGCCCGGGCTTCTGTTCGATCGGTGTCCCGCAGTGTTTACACGGCGTCACCGCGCCCGACTCTCGCATGCTCTCAGCGTAGCATCTTTGATTTTCCAGAAATTCAAAATCAATAAATGAGATCCGTTGCGTCTCCTCCGCGTGAAGGTAACTACCGGGAATGTAAATTCCCGCAAGTTAAGGTTGGATGTCATCTCTTCGCGGGGTGTGCTGCAAACTGCCATGAAGTTGTCCTGGCGTAATGCCAGTTGATGTCAGTGGATTTGCCACTTCGTGTCAGCAAGATCACTAAGCCTCGCCTGATCCGCCCGGCGAAGATCCCGGGACGAAGGTAGTTTTCCCAGCTAGAACCCTGTTCTCCGGCAAGCCCATCGCTTTGACGTGAGCCTGCAGCTGTGTGCACACCGCGTTCTCCCCTCCATGAGCAGCGTCCCATGCGGCCTGCTGAGGGGGCTTTGGTGTGCTCCGGCGCTGCTTTTCGGCCACGCCCGACTGACGAGTCGTGTCACCTCGCCACGTACCGACAGCCCTCATCAGCAGCCTGACCTGTGGTTTTGCCATGGGATGTCAGTGCTGTTGTCATCGAGATGTCAGTAGCACGCCTTCGGTGGTTTCCTCTCGTTTCGGGGACGGATCAAAGATCGACTTTGCGTATGGCGCTGTCGCGCCAGTAGCCGACCGTGTTGGCGACAACGGTCCCTCTCCACGATCGTCTGCTCTGGGTTCAGCGCTCAGTCTCTTCGCCCGGCCGGTTCGATGCCTGCACCCTGAACGGGGGCGGGAGATGGCGTTGAGAGAGGCGTTTTCCGGCGTCGCTGACCGCTGCGGCGCATGGGCATGCGCGTCTCAGGGGCGCTCAGGGAAGTCCTCACGAGGCGCGGTGCCGCCCGAGCCCTCAGTCGACGCGGTCTCCGGGACTGGTTGAAGGGCGAGGAGACGGCTGATTGTCTGCTGGGCGACCTCTTCGCGCTGCTCGGCGGCCTGGGCGCGGTGTTCGGCTCGCTCCAGCGCCTGCTGCAAGGCCTCCAGGCGGGCGTCGGCCACTGCGGTCGCGGTTCGTGCTTCATCGCGGTGAACTCGGGTTTGCCGCAGATCCTCGCGTTCGGTGGCGAGCTTCTCCTTCAGCCGGGTGATGTGCGCGGTGAGTTCCTCGCGGACTCGGCCGGTCTCGGCGCGGGCCACCTCAGCGTCCTGGTGTGCCTTCTGCCGGTCGGTCTCGGCACGCTCGGTACGGCTACCTGCGGCTTTCAGGTCGATGCGGGCCTGATCGAGATCGACGGTGCGGTCGGCCAGCGTGGTTTGCAGGGTGGCGATCTGCCGGTCGTGGTCGTCGGCCGCGGCCTTGGCCTGGCGGCGTTCGGCGTCCAGGACGCCTTGCAGGGCGTCGCGTTCGGAGGTGATGCGCCGGGTGGCGCGCTCAGCGGCCGCAGCGCGTTCGACGGCTGCGGTGGCGGCCTGCTGGGCGCGGGCACGTTCGGATTCGTGCTCGCCGGCCGCACGCCAGGCCGCGCGTTCGGAGTCCTCGGCGCGTTGCTGTGCCGCGACGGCCTGCTGGATGGCCTTCTCACCTGCGGTGATCGCGGCCTGGGCCTTGTGCTGGGCGTCGGTGGTGCGCTGTTCGGCGGCCGCAGCGGCGGCGCGGGCCTCTTCGGCGGCCTGTTCGGCGGCGTCGATCTGGGTGAGCGCACCGGCGGTCGCGGCGCTCAGCGCCTCGGTGAAGGCGGTCAGCTGGGCGCTCCACTGCTCGCCCGCGCTGAGCAGGTCGCCGCTCAGCGCACCGGTCCGGCGTAGCGCCTCGGCGACCACCGGGGTGTGGGTGGCGGTGCGGGCGCGGTGCGCGGCGGCGCGGCAGGCGTCCCCGCAGTACAGGGCCGGGCGGCCACTGCGGCGGCCGGTGGGTTCGAGCCGGTTGACGCATCCCGAGCGGGCACACATCCGCCCCGTATCGGGATCATCGGGGCCCTTCTCAAGGGCCGCAAAGGGCGCGAACGCGCGGGAAGGATCTTCGCTCACTGGCAAAGAATATCATCGTACCGTTCGCGAACGATCATGTTTCCGTGCGTCACGAAACGAAATTTTGAAGATCAGCGCATCTCGAGCAGGCTTGCGATAACTTTGCTTATCGCAAGCCTTAAGCGTCAAAATAGAACCGATGATCCTATGAATCAGTAAGGGATGGCCGCATGAACCTGGAGCGCACAGACGACGATGACGGCATGACGCCGGGCCTTGACGGCAATGACGGTGCTGGGGTGGATGCCTCCCCCGATGAGCCGAGCCTGTCCGGGTTCGTGCTCGCCCGGCGCGCTCCGACCAACAGTGCGGCACGTATGGATGATGCTGTCGTTTTGGACGGGGTGCCGGTCGCCGGCGACCGTCGTTCAGCGGACGAGCAGGTGACCGAGGAGGCGGCACGGCTGATCGCGGCGGCCCCGGCGGCCAA
This sequence comes from Streptosporangium amethystogenes subsp. fukuiense, assembly GCF_042665875.1. Taxonomy (NCBI): domain Bacteria; kingdom Bacillati; phylum Actinomycetota; class Actinomycetes; order Streptosporangiales; family Streptosporangiaceae; genus Streptosporangium; species Streptosporangium amethystogenes. Next base: position 2,046,423 of record NZ_JBHTEE010000001.1, read on the forward strand.
CACCACCCGCGCCTACGCCCGCATCTGGGCCGGCTACCTGTCCTGGTGCACCGCCACCGGCCGCACCCCGCTGCCGGCTACCAGCGCCACCCTGGCCAGTTTCGTCGCCGAGCTGGCCGGGCGCGGCCTGGCCCCGGCCAGCATCGACCAGGCACTGGCCTGCGTATCGTCCGCGCACGGCAAGGCGGGCCTGCCCAGACCGCACACCACCGCCGCCCGCGACGCGCTGCGCGCCTACCGCCGCGACTGGAGCACCAAGCCGGGCAACACGATGCGCAAGGCCCCGCCGATCACCATCGACATCCTGCGCAGCCTCATCGAACACACCCCCGACGACACCCTCACCGGGATCCGGGACCGGGCCACGCTGGTGCTCGGCTTCGCCCTGATGGGCCGGCGCAGCGAGCTCGCCGCCATCGACTGCGAACACCTCACCTTCCCGCGCCAGGGACTGGAGGTGTTCATCCCGATGAGCAAGACCGACCAGGACGCCGCCGGGCAGACCGTCGCGGTCCCCTACGGCTCACACCTTGCCACCTGCCCGGTCCGCTCGGTGCAGGCCTGGCTGGCCATGCTGCACGAGTGCGGCATCACCACCGGGGCGCTGCTGCGGCCCATCGACCGCTTCGGCCGCATCGGCGGCACCCCCGGCTGGGCCGGCCGCGGCGGCCTGCGTCTATCGGGCGTCACACTGAACACCATCGTCAAGGACGCCGCCCTGCGCGCCGGCCTGGCCGACGCCGAACGCTACAGCGCACATGGCCTGCGCGCCGGCGGCGCCACCACCCTGGCCGATGCGAACGTGCCCACCGGCAAGATCGCCGAACAGGGCCGCTGGAAGCCCACCTCCCCCACCGTGCACGGCTACGTCCGCGCCGTCGACCGCTGGAAGGACAACCCCATGGGCAAAGCCGGCCTGTAGCGTCCCGCAACCGCTTCGATCAGGAGGAGGACTTCACTGTTTCGTATTGAGCTCATTCCGCCAAGAGTCCTCCTGCGTCCGTGTGAGAACTCCTAAAGCTACGGCGAGCCGCAAAGTAGAACGAGACCAGGCGCCGGGTCAGGAGATTAGGCGCGTGGCCAGACCGTTAAGGCTCGTCGTGCTGACGCGCGAAATGAACGGTGATGTCGGCGATGATCTCGACCGTTTCCGGCAGAACCTTGATGATCTGGCTGAACACCTGCTCGCGCTCCGCGTCTGGCAAGACGAGATAAGCTGAGACGGTCGAGAGATGACCGATGTAGTCGTGAGCAGTCAGCGTCAAGCGGCGTTCGATCACGGCCTGCTGGACATCGGTGAACCACTCGGACCGTTGAAGCTCCGTGCCTGGCCACTGCATCTCCGCCTCCGGAGGCGTCCCGTCCGGAGAGGGAACGCCATCACTTGCCAGGAACGGTGATCGCACCGTGCAGACCGCCTGTTCCACAGCCGGGTCGGCCAGTTCGATCGGGCCGCCGAATGAGGCGAACACGCCGCCTGGCTCGACCAGCGAAGCCGCCCGTGACCACCGACCCTCCGGGTTCGTCCAGTGCAACGCCGCAGCCGCGTAGACCAAGCCGTACCTCTTTCCCGGCCGCAGGTCCTCGAACGCGGCTTGCACGGTCCTGACGTTCGCCGGCACGTGTCTGCGCAGCTCGGTGAGCATGGCCTCATCGGGCTCGGTCGCCGTTACAGCGATCCCTCGTTCAGCGAACAGGCGGGTGGCCTTGCCTGTCCCAGCGCCGATCTCCAGGGCGGTCCTGACCGGCCGGGCAGCGTAGGCCATCACCATGTCGAAGAGCTCCACGGGATACCCCGGCCGGAACCGTTCGTAGGCTTCCGCCATCGCTCCGAAGCTCAGCGCGCGACCAGACATGCCGAGCATGGTAGTCCCGAAAACGCTCGAATACGGGACGGTCGCGATCGCGGTCGAGAGGTCCAGGTCAGGGTGTCCCGAAAGCCGTCCTGAAACCCTGGCCTGAACATTGTGTTTCGGGACGGTTCCATGATGTAGCCCGTACCGCAGACGCCCGCGGCCTACACCAACACCGTCCGGCTCGGGTACGCCCGCGTCTCCGGACGTGCGCAAGATCATCAGATGCAGCTGGACGCGCTCGCTGCCGCCGGCTGCCGGGAGGTGATCGTGGAGACCGCGAGCACCGGGCCTTGAGCGACAACGGAACGGCCAGTGGCGTTAGCGAGTGGACTCGGGTGGAGTTGCCGCCATCCACCGTTCCGATGCGGGTCAGCGGAGTTTGCGGCGTGCGGCGGGGTCGGTGTCGGCGGTGACCTGGGCGGAGGTCTGTTCGCCGAGGTGGACGTAACGGCCGAGGCTGGCGAGGTGCTGATGGCGGGATTTGGCTTGGAGCTCGGGAGCGGTGCGGCCGTCGGCGGCCAGATGCTGGAGTGCGCTGTGTCGTAGTTGGTGGAGCGTCCAGCCGTTCTTGTGCGGATCGAGGGCGGCGGTCGCCATCTTGAAGAGGTGCTCGGCGCGCGGGTAGGACAATCGGCCGCGTCCGGTCTTGGGGCAGATGTCGGCGGCTGCCGGGGTGCGTGGCCCGGAGGTGGGGGCGCGTCGGTCGGCGAGGAAGACCGGGCCGCGGGTGCGGCCGCGCAGCAGTCGGGGCAGGAGACGGGCGATGCCGGTGGCCCAGTGGACGTACTCGATCGCGCCGCCCTTGGAGCGGACACGGCCGCGCCGGAACTCCAGGTCCAGGTCCTCGATGTTGAGGGACAGGAGTTCTTCGGCGCGGGCGGCGGTCTCATACAGCATCCGCCACAGCACTCGCTCGCGCAGGCGGTGCCGGTCGTCGGTGAACAGCTTGTCCAGGCGGGCGCGCGGGATCGAGCGGTCGCCGCGCCGGGCGCTCTTGCGGCGCTCCAGGCGGCGAGCGGGATTGGTGGTGAGGATCTCCTGACGTCCGGCCCAGGTCGTGAAGGAGGTGAGCGCGGACAGGTGCCGGTTCCAGGTCGCGGCCGCGGCGCCGGCCCACCGCTCCATCACCGCGGCGTAGTCGTCGGGCGCGAGCGCGCCGGCGGGTCGATCCCCGGCGAGTGCGGTGAGCCGGGCGAGGGTCTCGGCGTAGCTGGCTCGGGTCGTGGCGGTCTGGACGGAGTCGAGGTAGCGGTCAATGGCGGCCGCGACGCTCTCGCCGCCGAGGGTCTCGGCGGGCGGGGCGGGCAACGGCACAACCGTCACGAGAGGCCTCCTGCGCTGATGTGACACATAACGTTGCCGAGTCGGGGCTGGCTCGGTCTCCGGCGAGCTGGGCGTCTGTTCGGCTCGCGAGGTCAGTGTGACAGGTAATGCAAATTCTATGTCACAGCGCCGAGGTCCGCTGCCCGATCGACGAGGCGCTCGACTCCCCGTCAAATCGCGTGCAGCGATTGCGCCGTCACGTTATGTGTTATCAGGGTGGTGGGGCGGTCACCAGGCCGGAGGAGGCTGGCGGCCGCGATTCGTGGGGCGGGCCCTCGCCTGTGTGCTGCGGGTGGACGAGGGCCACCGCCTCCGATGCCGCTGCGCGCCACTGCGTGCTCCTTGGTCCGGCACCCCTGGCCGGCCTGCTCGGCGGCCTACCGGCGTGTATCGGCCGTAGGTAGGTCCAGCGGTTCGGGCCTGGCGCTGGGCGCGGGCGCGTCGGCGACGCGGAAGACCGTGAGGATCTCCCCGATCTGGTGGTCGCGTTCCAAGGGGTGGCGCAGGGGCAGGGACGGGTTGAGCTGGTAGCGGTTGCGCCGCCCTTCGCGGGTGGCGGTGAGGTATCCGGCGGCGACCAGGTCGGCCACGATGCGTTGCGCGGCGCGTTCGGTGATGCCGACGTCGACGGCGATCTCGCGGACGCGGATGCCGGGGTCGCGGGCGATGCACACCAGGACGTGGGCGTGGTTGGTCAGGAATGTCCAGTCGGATACCACAGTGGTCATCGTAAAAGCATGCTCCTTCTATCGCGAAATGGGAAACACGACATGGACACCCCCGATGGGCCGTGCCAATGCAGGGCATCGGTGGGGCGAGTCAGCGTCGCGTCAGCGGCGGGTGACCAGGGCGACGCCTTGATGGTCGACCAGGACGCCGGGGGTGGTGAAGGCGATCCAGCCGCCACGGGCCAAGACGAGTTCGATGAGTTCGTCGACGGCGTCGTCGATGACGTCGGGGTGGTCGATGTCGGTGGCCGGGGTGAGGGTGTCGCCGTCGTCGGACAGCCGGGCGGGATAGTACAGCGAGTCGTCCACCACGAGCATCTCCGGCCTGCGGGTGCGGGCGGCCTGCCAGGCGGCCGGCATGCCGGAGGTGACGCGGCCGGCCGCTGTGCGCTGCTGCAGCAGGGCCAGCGCCTCGTCTTGGCGGCGGTGCAGGTAGCCGTCCAGCACCGTGCGGATGCGGGTAGTCAGCTTGGCGGTCGGGGTGGCGGTGAGGTTGCCGGTGACGGTGCCTGCCAGTCGCTGGCAGTTGACCGACAGCCGCTTGAAGGCGGCGGCGGCGCGTTCGTCGCCGACGAGCACCAGCGGCGCTGGGTGCAGCCGCAGGTAGACGCCGAGGGCGGCGTCGACCTGGCGGTAGAAGTCCGAGGTGAGAGTTTCGCGGGTGGGCCGGTCGGCGCGGCCGCGGCTACGGCTGGCGGCGCGGGGGTCGGCTGACATCGGGAAGGCCGAGGTGAGGGCGGGTAGCAGGGTGTCGGCGGCGGCCTCCAGCAGCCGGGCGTGCCCGGTGTTGAGGGTCAGCACCAGGTGGCGTGGGGTGCGGTGCAGTGCGCGGATCAGATCGCGGGTGGCGAAGGTCGGGTCGACGACGGTGCGGTCGCGTACGCCGATCGGCAGCCGGATCAGCGCCCCGGTGCCGGCGCTGGCGTACACGGCCAGGCCAAGGCCGGTGGGGCCGTGCCGGGCCTGGTCGATCAGCCGGTGTAGGCGGCCGATCACCGGGTCGGCCACGGCGGGCTGCAGCTCGCTGCGCAGCCGCTGCACCGCCTCGGCGGCCAGCCCTTCCATGCGCAGCGCGTCGGCGCGGGTGAGCTCGGCCGCGGGGTTGGTGCTCAGCAGCAGCGACACCGCGGGGTACTCGCGGACCTGTTGCAGGGCGGTGATCTGGGCTGGGGCGGGGATCATGCCGATGCCGGTGGTGGTGGTCATGGTCATGCCTCTTCCTCGTGGTCTGGGCTGTCGGTGGTGGCTGAGGGTTGCGGCACGTGCGTACCGAGCGCCGCTGTGCCCGCTGCTGTGATCGCCGCGTTGGCCGCCTGCGGGGGGAGTGGTGCCAGGCGGCCGGCCGGGTCGTGCAGCGGCGTGGCGGTGACGACGGCGACGGCGGCGAAGCGGTCGACCAGGCGTCGGATCGCGGCCAGCGGCAGGGCCGGGGTCATCGCCGGGGCCGGGCCGGCGCGGGTGGGCACGGCCACGATGGCGCGTAGCCAGGCCACCCCGGCCGCGGTCAGGATCGGGGTGAGGCGGTCGATGACAGCCAGGCTGTCGGCGTCCTGGCGGCGTGCCCGGACCTGGTGCAGTAGCGGGTTGAGGCTGAAGCCGGTGCCGGTGACCACGGTGGCCGCGATGACCAGGCTGCGGGTGCCTGTCGCCCAGGTGGCGGCGGTGTGGGCCACGGCCAGGTCGGCGGGGCCGCCGGTGAGAACGGCCAGGACCGGTCCGGTGCCCGGGAGGCGGCCGGTGACCTGATGGCAGTACACGCTGGCAGGGGCACTGGGGCCGGCGGGCTGGGCGGTCCGCTGGGTGGTCGGCTGGGTGATGGCGGGTGGATGGCGCATCGTGGTGCGTTCCTTCCTGCCCCCGGGGCGCTCGGTCCGGGGGTGTTTCGTGGGCCGGCGTTCAGGACGGGTCGTTGACGACGGTGGCGCGGTCGGCGGCCGCTGCACTGTCCGCATCGGCTTGCGGCGCGTGCGTGCCGGAGGCTGCAGGCGGGTGTGTGGCGGCAGCGCCGCCGCCTTCAACCTCGGTTTCGCCGCCGTTTCCGGCGGTGGCGTTTCCGGCGGTGGCGCGGGTGGCCAGCAGGCTCCAGACGATGGAGACGCCGATGGTGACGACGATGACCCCGAGCGTGACCGGGATGGGCAGTTTCCCGATCGGGGTCTCCGAGGCGATCAGCTTGATGCCGGCGAAGGCCAGCAGCAGGGCCAGGCCGTAGTGCAGGTGCACGAACCGGCGCAGCAGCCCGGCCAGGCAGAAGTACAGGCTGCGCAGCCCGAGGATGGCAAAGGCGTTGGCGGTCCAGACGATGAAGGTGCTGGTGGTGATCGCCAGGATCGCGGCGACCGAGTCGATGGCGAAGATCAGGTCGGTCGCCTCGATGGCGATGAGCACCACGAACAGCAGGGTGGCCACCCGCTTGCCATCGATGCGGGCGAAGAAGCGGGCGCCGTGGTAACGGGGGTCGGTCGGTACGACGCGGCGCACCAGCCGTACCACCGGGTTGCGGTCCGGCGGGGGTTGCTGGTCGTGCCGGAAGGCCATCTTGTAGCCGGTGTAGATGAGGAACGCGCCGAACAGGTACGCCGTCCAGAAGAACGTCTCCAGCAGTTCGGCGCCGACGAAGATGAACACCAGCCGGAAGGCCAGCGCGCCGATGACGCCCCAGAACAGCACCTTGTGCTGGAGTGCGGCGGGGACTGCGAAGGTGGTGAAGATCAGCGCGAAGACAAACACGTTGTCGACCGACAACGCCTTTTCGATCAGGTAGCCGGCGAAGTAGGTACCGGCTACCTGCCCGCCCTGCCACGCCCACAAGATGGCGCCGAAGGCCAGGCCGGCGGCGATCCACACGCCCGACCAGATGGCCGCCTCACGAAAGCCGACGACGTGGTTGTCGCGGTGCAGGAACAGATCGATCGCGAGCATCACGGCCACCGCAAGCAGCACCGCGGCCCAGGCCCACCAGGCAACAGACAACGGAGAAGACCTCCTCGACCAGGCCGCCTCGCGCGTCGCGCGGCGGCACTCTTCGTGGTCGACGGTCTCCCCGGGCCACCCACGGACAGAAGCCGGGCGGCTGCACCACCGGGGCCTGGATGGGCCGGGCCCGTACTGACGGCGGTGCGGTGACTAGTCGGGTACTCCCCCTCGAACTACGCTCCAGTATTCACGACACGTATTTCGTGTGTCAAGGGTCAGGTATATCTAATTCGAGGCGCAGTTGCTCGACAGCGGGCCGACCGAGACTGGTCACACCCCAGTCCGCCATCTCAGAGGCATAGATCAGGCTGGGCGCCAGCCGCACCTGCACCACCCGTTTGGGGCTCATGACAGCGTTCTTACCGGCACCCCTACCAGGCGCACGCTGCGCGGGCCGCGCTCGCCTGGACCCAAGCCCGGCTGGTGAATTGATCACTTCGGCGCCGTGACGCCGGCCTGGACCCCAGGCAACCGATCAATCGTCACCCATGCCCCCGGCTAAGCCCACGGGGCTCGCCGGGGTTTCAGACCTCGTCTTCATCGTCATCGGGAGCATCAGGGTCGCGCAGCTCGCGGATCGCGCCGGGCGCCAGATCGGGCAGCACGAAGCTGTAGGCGCCGTGCACGCCCAGGTGCCGGTTGACGAACGGCGACAGCCGGGCCATGTCCTCCTCCTGGACCGGATAGCCCTGCGCGCGCAGTTGGCGAACCGCGGCATCCAGGTAGACCGTGGTCCACAACACGACGCAATTGAGGACAAGCCCGAGAACGCCGAGTTGGTTTTCCAGACCGCGCTCATAGCGGTGGTACAGCTCGCCCTTCTTGCCGTGGCAGATCTTGCGGGCCAGAGCGTGGCGGCCTTCCTGCAGGTTGCGAACGTGCTTGATGTCGCGGCGGTAGGTCTCATCCACGTCGATGTAGGCGAGAATGTGAAGACTCTTGAAGATCCGGCCGTAGGCGGCGATCGCCTCGCCGAGCGCGGTGGGGTGCCCGTCGCGCTGGAGCATGGTGACCACGTCGTAGGCGCGCACGGTGCCGGTGTAGATCGAGGCGACCACCCGCAGGATGTCCTCCCAGTTCCGGCGGACTTTCCGCAGGTCGATCCTTCCCCGGGCCAGAGTGTTGAGCGGGCCGTAGTCGGCTTTGGAACTGATCCGCCAGCCCTTCTGATCGGGCAGGTCCGCCAGCGCCGGCCGGTAGGAGATCCCCAGCAGTTCCAACAGCCCGAAGACCAGGTCGCTGTACGATCCGGTGTCGGAAACGACGATCTCGGGCAGTTCCCCGCCGTCCAGCCCGAAGATGACGTCGACCATGTGCAGGGAGTCGCGAACCGTTCCCGACACGACCTTCGCACCCCGCCCCATTCCACGATCGTTCATGGCATTCAACCAGGTCATACCGCGTTTGGAACCGAAGAACTTGCGGTTGGGGCGGGCGAACGCGGCCGGGACCGGGACGACGAACCGCATCCCGTCGACCGCGGCGACCAAGCCGCCGCCCCACGCCTGGGCCAGACTCAGCCCGCCCTGGCGGGCGACCAGCGGCACGTTCGCCACGCTCAGGGTCTCGGGCCGAAAACAGTTCTGGAACACGTTCGACAACCGTGAGCGCTCCAGGGCGGGCACGCCTTTCTTGGCGATCGGCCGATACCCCACGTTCATCGAGTGCGCGGCCAAGCAAGCGGCGATCGAGGTCGGCAGATCGCTCAGCCGAGACCGGCCGCCGGAGGCGGCGGTGAACGCCTGTGCCAGCGACGGTTCCCATGACATCACCTCCAAGATCACCTCGGGTAGGTCGACGCGCGGCAGCATCGCCGTCGTGCGGTTGCGCAGGTCGACCAGCGACGGCGGCTCCTCCACCGCCTTCACCCCGGTCAGATGGATCTTCCCGACCTCATCGATGCGGACCTCGGTGTTGGTCGCCAGGCGCCCGCCGACCTCGGTGTAAGCAAAGTCCAGGGTGCGGGCGTGTTCGGCCAGCAAGGCGTCCGGGTCCTCCGGCAGGCCGAGCGTGGTCAGCACCTCACCCCGGATCGTCTGCCACTTCTCGCCTTCCAAGAGCTGGGCCTGGGGGTTACGCCACTTGGTGGAGGCCTCGGCGTAGATCTCACGGCGCTTGAGATGACGATAGAACTGCTCCAGCACGCAGAAGGTGTAGGCGTGCCGGTTCACCGCGCCCCCCTGGTGCGCGGGGTGGCCGAACACCAGGCGCTTCCAGGGACCGTTCACCACCGCGGGTTCGATCACCTTGGCCGGGATCAGCGGCGCCGCCAGGCGACTGCGGTAGGCCAGCACCTCCGGCAGCCTGCGCATCGCCGCCAGGATCGGGGCTCCCTCGGCGTTCGCACCGAACGCGATCACCACGGGCAAAAGCTTGAGGAACCCCGACACCGTGGTGTACCGGCCGACCAGCTCAGAGCGCCAGTCGTCGGGATCGACGGCATCGGCCGGCGGCACGTTCTCATTGACCAGCACCAACGCGGCCCGCAACTCCGCGCGGGAGATGACCGCCTCGATCGCCTCCCACACCTCCGACACCCGCGGCTCCTCATCCGGGCCGCCCCACCCCTCGGCCTCGAACAACGCCTCCACCGCCACCGCGAGCCGGGCCGAGGCCCTGGCGAGCTTCGGATGCTTGCGGACCTTGTCCTTGTCGGCCGCCGTGTGCGCCTTGTTCAGCAGCTCGGTGGCCATCAGCAGATCCAGCAGCTCCAGCGTGTCATCGACCGACTTGGCCTCCAAAAGCCGGACCGTGGCCAGCAGCGTCGCCAGCCGGCGGCCATCGCCGTGGCGGCGGATCAGCGAGGCGTCCGCACTCATCCCGTACTTGGCCAGCTCACCCAACCGGCGCGGCGGCACCTGCCCCTCCTCGCCCAGCGCGGCCAGGCCCAGCCCGGTGATCTCCGCGACCTGTTCGAGCGCCTTGATGAGCGTCGGCCCGCTACCACGCGGCGGCGGCCCCTTACGCCAACGTTCCAGGTCAGAGACCCGCGACCCTGGCGCCACCTCCAGCAGCTGATCCAGCACATACCGCTGGCCCGTCGACAGCAAGCCCTCCAGCACGCCCCACAACCGGTGCGTCGTGTCGTCACGGACCCTCGCCACCAGCCGCACCAACGTCGTCACCCCGGGCAGCAGCACCTTGCGCTCGCGCAGCCACCCCACCCCATCGGTGAAAATCGCCTTCGGCCCGTCTCCCGACGTCCAGGAACGGGCCGCCACCCATTCACCGAACTCCGCCTCGACCTTGGCGAACTCCTTCCACCCCCGCACCCGGCGGATCTCCCACTGATGATCGAACCGCGTCTTGATCCGCTCGGTGTACCTCTTCACCTGCGACGGATCAGCGATGCCGAGCTGTTCGGCCACGAAGTCCAGCACCTCGACCGGCACATCGAGGGGATCTTCTAAAAACGTCCCGAGCCACCGGATCGTCACCAGCTGGAGGGCGAAGCCGAGTTTCATGTGCTCGCCCCGGCGGAGCCCGATCAGCGCCAGGTCGTCCTCATCGAGGAGAAACACTCGATCCAGATCCGTCCGCGATGGCGGTCCGGCGTACCGGCCGTAGCTCGCCGCTTCAACATCAGTCAAGAACTCCACCGGCATACGCCGCAAAATAGGACCGACCCACCGGTAACCAACGCACAGTGATCAAACCGTTACAAGATCCCTGTCGGTCCGCCGTTCACCGACATTGGAACGGTGGATGGCGGCAACTCCGCCCGAGTCCGCTCGCTAACGCCACTGGCCGTTCCGTTGTCGCTCAAGGCCCGGGTCTTCGCGGATCCGCTCCAGGGCTTCACTGGTCATGTCCTGCAGGAGCGGACTCCGATTGACCAGCATCGCCTGGATCAAGACCGTGCGGAACTGGCCGACCGCTCCTGCGGTGGGATGGTAGCCCCACCCCTGCAAGGTGCCTGCGACCTGGTCGACGGAGTCCTCGACGACGTTCTTGCCGAAGATCCTCCAGGCCAGGGAACGGCGGTTGAAGTTGCCGATCCGGTGGAAGTCGGTGAAGTCACCGAGGAGATAGGCGAACGCTGCCACGTAGGGACGGATCGTCCCGTCGATCCAGCCAGGCCAGGCGGCCTCGAACTCGATGTGACCGGGCGCGATCAGCTCGAACCAGGTCTCGGCCGACCAGGCCCAAAAGGAGGTCTCCTCATCCAGGCACCGGCGCAGGACCAGGCCGATCGCGTCGGTGACCGCCCGGCGGTGCGCCGGGGTGTCCGGGCACCAGCCCATGACCGACCGGGCGTCGTCCAACGGCCGTAGGAGCCTGCCGATAACGCGCCACTGCGGCAGGTCAGGATCGTAGCCACGGCGCCGTCGGACCTGCCAGTCCAGTTCCCGCAGTGCTTGTAACTCTTACGCGGTCAGCTCGGCCCGGCGGTTGTAGCGGCTGACGTCGATGGGCCAAGGCCAGGCTCGACCGGCGACCGCCCCGACGGCAGCCGCGGAGGGTGGGGCCCTCACCCCGATGTGTGGACACCTTGAGTGCCGGATGATGAAGATCCGGAGACAAGGAAGTTCCACGTGGCGATGAAGTCGTATCCGCCGGAGTTCAAGGCGGACGCCGTCGCGTTGTACCTGTCTGACCCGGCGCGGACGTACGCGTCGGTGGCCCGGGACCTGGGCATCAACCGCGAGACCCTGCGCCTATGGGTGAAGGAGGCTCGTGCGGCCGGCATCGCCGGGGCGAAGAAAAAGGGCCCGGCCAAGAGAGCGGCGAGTGGTCCGTTATCGTCCGACGACGTGCTGGGAGAGGAGAACAAGCAGCTCAAGGTCCGGATCCGGGAGCTGGAGACAGAGCGCGACATCCTGCGCCGGGCGGCCAAGTATTTCGCGGGCGAGACGAACTGGTGAGGACCCGTCAATTAACTACTGCCCGAGTTGATGTTGGTTTCGTAGGCGGTGATCTCGTTTTGGAGGGCCTCGATCGAGCGGGGCGGGCGGGTCCGGCGGCGGGGCTGGGCGAGGATTGCGGCCAGGTCGGGGGAGGCGAAGCCCAGCAGGGGCCTGGTCCGGTGGGCGTGGTAGCTGAGGGTGTTGCAGTCTCGGCCGAGTAGCCGGGCGGCCAGGGTGAGCGTGACGGTGTTGCGGTGGCTTAGCACCGCGGCCAGGACGCGGTGCTGGTGGTCGAGGAACCCGAACCCGGGGTTGTATCCGCGCCGGTTGATGCCCTTGCGTTTCTCACGTTCGGCCTCGGCCAGGGTCTGGCGCCAGGGCTCGAGTTCGGTCACGAGCCGGTCGAACTGGTCGCGGGACATGCCGGTCAGAGCGGGGTGGGTGAGCAGGTAAGTGCCCTCAGCCGGGATCGGGGGCGCCTTCGCCTGTTGCGGCTCGGCTGGTGGCGCCGTGCTGGGATCGTAGGGCGCGATCGTGTAGTTCCACTCGCCGTGGAAGTCGTCACGCTGAACGCGCTGCAGGAGTACCTGGCGCTGCTCCTTGGTGAGGGTGCGGCCGGTGGGGTAGTCGCCCTCGTCCAGGACGGCGCTGACGGTCAGGCCGGTACTGGTGCGGGTTGCCGAGATGCTCTGCAGCAGCACCTCATAGCTGGTCAGGGGCCGTCCGCGCAGGCTGTGGGTGATGCGGGAGAACAAGCGGTGCTCGACCTTGTTCCACTTCGATGTCCCGGGCGGAAAGTGCAGCACGGTGACGGCCAGCCCGCATTCGTCGGCGAAGTCGGCCAGGTCGTTCTTGAACAGGTGGGAGTCAGCAGAGTTCGCCCCTCCGGAATCGGCGGTGATCAAAAGCCGAGTCGCGTCCGGGTAGCCATCTCGGCCTTGCTGGTTCCACCAGCGGCGGATCGACTCCACCGCGAACGCCGCGGTGTTGCGGTCGGTGCCCACATTCACCCAGCCGACGTCTTGGCCCAGGTCATAGACGCCATAGGGGATCGCGACCGGGGTATCAGCGAAGGTGAAGTCGTGATCTGGGGCCGTGATCGGGTTCCCCTTCGGCCGGTAGGTGCGGCCGGCCCGGGCGAAGTCACCGATCGGCTCCTTCTTCTTGGCCTCCACGCTCACCACCGGCAAGCCCTCAGCCAGAAACTGCTCGACCTTGGTGTTGATGTGCTGGAACTGGGCATCGCGGTCAGGAACCTGGCTGCCGGCACGCTTCTTGGCCATGCCCTGGAGACTGAATCCCATCGAGCGCAGCAGATCGCCTACCGCCGGGGCGCTGATCGAATGGCCCGCCTCGGTCAACTCTCCGGCCAGGTCCCGCAGTGAGGCAGTGGTCCAGCGCAGCGGAGAAACCGGATCACCGACCTCCCGCGGCTCGATCAACGCCTCGAGCGCCGGAACCAGACCAGGATCCCGCTCAGCAGCCGACTTACGTCCACCACCAGGACGGCGCACCCGTCTCAACACCGGCGCACCGCCCGCGAGCTCGAGACGTCCCCGCGTGATGGTCGACTCCGATACTTCTGCCAGCCTGGCCACCACCGCGATCCCGCCATGCCCGAGCGCATCCGCCTCAGCAGCCAGATACAAACGGCGCTGCCGCTCGTCCAGATGCGGAAGCACAGCCGCGAACTTCACATCCAGGACCGCCAAGCCCGTCTCCGACATCGCCATGGAAAGCCAGTTAGCACACCACTCACTGAAGTCGCACCGAAACCAGCAGTAATTGTCTTACAGGTCCTGAACCGCTTCCAGTTCGTTGCCGACCACGCGGGCGCCTTCGGCGTGAAGCGGCTGTGCCGGGTGCTGGGACTATCGCGCTCCGGCTTTTACCGATGGCTCAAGGCCGCGCCCGCCCGGGCGGCACGCGCCGCGGCCGATGCCGCGCTCGCGCAGGAGATCAAGCAGATTCACCAGGAGTTCGACGGCACCTACGGCAGCCCGCGCGTCACCGCCGAACTGCGCGGTAAAGGCCGCAACGTCAACCACAAGCGTGTCGCACGCCTCATGCGTCGCTTCGGTATCGTCGGGCTGCACCTGCGCAAGAAGGTGCGCACCACCGTGCCCGAGCCGTCCCATCAGAAGGTGCCAGACCTGATCAAGCGGGACTTCGCCGCGCCCGCACCCAATCGGCGCTATGTCTGCCCGTCGGCGAGGGCGGGTTCTTGTACTTGGCGACCGTGCTGGACCTGCATACACGCCGCTTGGCAGGCTGGTCGATCGCCGATCACATGCGCACCGAGCTGGTGACCGACGCGCTGCGCGCGGCCGCCGCGACGCGGGGCAGCCTGCACGGCGCGATCTTCCATGCCGATCACGGGACCCAGTACACCTCCGCCGAGTTCGCCGAGGTCTGCACCGAGCTCGGCGTGCGCCGATCCATGGGAGCCATCGGCACCAGCGCCGACAACGCCGCGGCAGAGGCATTCAACGCCACTTTGAAACGCGAGACGCTGCAGGGCGCCAAGCGCTGGCCCTCAGCGCGCGAGGCCCGCCTGGCCGTCTTCACGTGGATCACCAGATACAACACCCGCAGGAGGCATTCCACCCTCGGCTACCTCAGCCCGATCGACTACGAGCAGCAGACCCCCGATAAGGTGCTGCTCGCCGCATAACAACCGGTGTCCACACTTCGGGGCGGGCCCCTGAACCTTTTTCATCCCCTGGTGGCGAACTGCTGGTCACAGCATGACCGCAAGGCCGGTATTCGCCTGACGACTTAGAGAAACCCCTGTTAGACGGGTTGATCGCCGCAATCATGTCCGTTGCAACCAAGGGCTTCGCATGCTGTTCTATCGTGCTGCTGTCGACGTGTCGCGTTCAACGCTGAACTACGTCGCCGGCCTGATCCGCCGGCACCACAAGGCGATCGGGTCGGCCTGGCGGCGGCTCAACCCCGAACAACAGGCTCTGCTGGTGCTGGTCTACCTGCGCAAGGGTCGAACTCGGCGCAGGGTTCGGGGTGTCGACAGCGACCGCGTGGCGGTACGTGGAGGAGACGGTGGCGTTGCTGTCGGCGCGCTCGCCCAAGCTCGGCCAGGCGTTGCGCAAGGCCCAGCGGAACGGGTTGCACTACCTGGTACTGGACGGCACGCTGATCCGCACTGACCGGATCAGGACCGACCGTACTTCTCCGGCAAGCACCGCGTACATGGAATGAACGTGCAGGTCATCGCCTCGCCGGACGGGACGATCCTGTGGACCTCTGGAGCCCTGCCGGGCAAGGCACGTGATCTGGCGCCGCCCGCATCTGGGGCATCCTGCGTGCGCTGGAGCAGGCTGGAATCATCACCCTGGCAGACAAGGCGTATCAGGGAGCTGAGGGCCCGGTCGCCACGCCGTACAAGGGCAAGGACAAGCCCGCGTCGCAGAAACAGGCCAACCGCTCCCACGCCAAGCTCCGCGGACCCGGCGAACGCGCCAACGCCCAGCTGAAGAGCTGGAAGATCCTCCGTAAGCTACGCTGCAGCCCTGGCAAGGCCGGCCACCTGTGCAAGGCCATCGCCGTCCTTCAAAACCACCGCGTCGCACAGCCCGCCTGAGGATGAAAAGGTTCATTGTGTCGGTCGGCGCTGCGAGCATGACGAAATGATCGCGACCCCTGGTGACTATGCCTGGTTCTCCTACGAGCGCTTCCCCGAGCTGGCGGAGGCCTACTGCTTCACCTACGTCCGCGGCCTGACACCCGAGCAACTGGTGGTCCGGCTCGGTGGCCGGCCGGAGGATTTCACGCCCATGACGCTTGAGGAGCTGATCGAGACTCGCCACAGGAACAGCTACGACACCGCGTTTCTCGGCGCCACGGCCGTAGGCGACTGGGTGTTCATCGTTGAGCCCAACGGCGGGCTCGGCACCGATGAAGAAATCATCACTTCGTTGTCGGCGGGAACCCGCCTCGTCTCCCACTTCCGCGACGTCGAAGGCGTCGAGTACTTCTACTGGAGCGAGGATGGAGAGATCCGGTTCAGCTTCATCGCTGATGAAGGTTACTTGGAAGAGGTACCGGACGAGGTCGTGGAGACCATGCAGCGGATCGACGCCGACTACAGATGCCTCTACCCCAGCGACGGGCCGGCGTTCCTCCTGGCCGAGCATCTCACCGGCATCACGCTGACACCGGAGCTGCTGGAGGCGTCCACCTACCTGTGCGGAGTCATCCCCGAACCGAGGTGAGCAGGATCCATCGTCTGTGACCCCCTCGGGCCAGTCGCAGCCGGTGGATCACGCCGCTGCAAGCTCCCGCAAGATTCACTTGGGACACCGTTCCGCACGGACCCGCTATACCAAGCAGCCAGGATGAAAAAACTTCACTGACAGTTTCATGGCAGTTTTCAAGTGCGCAGGTCAGGGCACTTTTCGGCTGCTGATGATCTTCTCTGAGGCCGCAGCATGCAGAAGGAGGCGTCTGCGGGGTACAGGTCGGCGTTGCGCAGGATGCGTTGTCACGCTGGCGGCCGTCGGCCTAGCGCAGGGCCATGACCTGGGCGCGGCTTGGCTCAGCGATGACGGCCTAGGCGACGGTGGCGGGATTCGCCGTTATGTCAGCACAGAGCTTCTGCACTGACATAACGGCGCAGGACAGGTCGGACGGCACTGACGTCACGTGATGTTTTCGGGACGGCTTGACGAGGAGAAAGATGCTCTGACCTGGGGGTTCGTCATCTGCTGTCAATGGAAATCGTCATCAGAATGTCAGTGACGCCTCTGCCGGCGACGGATGGTCCGTCGGCTCGGATGTCCGTCTCTTCACCTAGTCAGATTCGATACCCGACCCCCTTGGGCTGGGGGTGGGCACGGTGTCGGGAGAGGCATTCTCCTGCGTCGACGGCCGCCGCGGCGGAAAGGCGTGAGCGTCTCAGGGACGCTCAGAGAAGTCCCCGCGATGCGCAGGGGTCGGCTTTCGCTTCAGCTCTCGCGTTCGGCGACGAGATCCTCTCTCCAGCTGGCGGCAACGGGTAACACGCGGACCGGTGCAGGTCACAAGCATGTTTTGGCTGGTCTGGCCGATGAAGGCCAGGGGTGTCGTCCGGTTTTGCGTTGTAGGGTCTCAGTCTTCGTGACATCTTGATCTTGCGTGACCTGCGGGTTTCCGCACTGTCTCACTGATGTGGTGAGCCGCTTGTCTCACGATCATGGCGGTTTCCTCACCTGCGGGGACTGATGGTCAGACGGGGTGCTCGTCGAGGATGTAGCGGATGTGCTCGCTCGTGGTTCCGCAGCCTGCGGCGAACTCGCGACGGTCTGATTTTCCGGGCCGCGCACCACTTCAACGGCCTGTCGGGAAGCCTTCTAAACCCGACACCCACTCACCGACGATCGGAGTCCCTGGATCGGACTGCAAAGATCAGCCGAGCGTGAACGTCCTGGCGCGGATACGGCGCTGGCTGGGAGGGTGGACCTCATGATGGAGGACTTGCGGGACGCCGAGCGCCGACTCCAGGCCGCGCAGCTCGCTGGAGATGTCGAGGCGCTGGATCGGCTGCTGGATGATCGGCTGATCTTTACCTTCGGTGCGAACGTTGCGACCAAGGCGGACGACCTGGAGCTGCACCGCACTCGGGCACAGGTGGTGACGAGGGTGGCCGAGGAGGAGTTGACCGTGCTCGCCGATGGGCGCACCGGGGTGACGTGGTTTCTCGGCACCGTCGAAGGAACCGTCTCCGGTGCGCCGTTCGCGGCCAGGATGCGCTACACCCGTACTTGGCTATACGGCGAGACGCACGGCTGGCGAATCATCGCCGTGCACGCCAGCACGACCGATTGACATAGCCGACACGTTGTCCGACGACCGGCCAGCCGGCTGGTCGCCGGCGAGGTTCGACCGCCCCCGGGGGCGGGCCGACGCTGGAAGCCAAGCTATCCCGGCAAGACCAAGGACTGGATCTTGGTATCCCAGCTCCGGTCCATGCACGAAAGGATCAAAGCCAGAGGGATCAGAGACACCCTCTCACAGAAAGGCTGTCTCACCGATCTGGCACATGTGCCAGATCGGTGCCAAGATCGTTGAGACCCTACAGGTGGACTACAGGCCGACGCCTCGCATGGCGTTGTCGCGCCAGCGGTCGATGGCGCGGATGTAGCGCAACACGACCGGGGAGGCGGGGGGCCCAGCGGCCGTGCTTGGCGATGACGGAGACGGGGACGCCCGCGGCGTAAGGCGACGGTGGCACCGCCGGCGCGCAGGCTGTGCGCGGTGAAAGTGTCCGCACCGGAGACGGCGGTGCGGACGGCGAGGTCACGGACGATGACGTTGACGGCGTCGGCGCCCAGCCGGGGGCCGAGGTCGCCGTGCCGGTCGACGCGGCGCAGCAGTCGTCCGGGGGTCTCCCCCGCCTCGGCGAGTACGGCGATCCAGTCGGTCCAGACGGCGACGGGGTCGGTCAGCGGGTGGCTGCCGCGCGGGATGGCGATCGTCTCGTCCCGGCTGTCCTTGTCGGTTTTGGAGGTGCGGACGGTGACCTTCAGCCCATCGGGGACCTCGCGGACGTCGTCGCAGGTCAGGGCGACGAGCTCGGAGCGGCGGCCCATCAGAGCCAAACCGAGGACCAGCGGGAGCCGGTCGCGCAGGCCGATACGAGTGTTCAGGTCGCAGGCGCTGACCATGGCACGCAGCGTGTCGATGCCCACCGGTGGAGCTTCGCGCCGGCCACGGGTTCCGGCCTCGGCGCGGGCGCGTTTGTAGGCGCGCAGGGCCAGGCGGGTGGCGTCGGTGGCGGGCCGGTTGGGGTGGCCGGCCAGGCGGTGCATGGTGCGCACGCAGGCGATGGCCTGCTCGATGCTGGCCGGAGCCCAATCGGCCGCGCACAGCGTTTCGACGTATTGGGCCAGCGTGTCCGGTGGCGGGCAACTCGACCCGGCCGTGCTCGGTGCACCAGGTGGAGAAAGCGGCCCATTGGCGTTCATATGCGCGGCGGGTGTTGGCGGGTACGCCGTCGGCGATGCGGGCCCGGGCCTGGCCGCTGAGCGCGTAGTCCGCCGCAGTGTATCGCCGCTCACCGGCGGTCACTGAAGCGCTACGCCGCATCGGCGCGCTGAGCGGCGACCTGCTGAGCGCGGGCGAGCAGTGGAGCACCCAGCTGGCCGCCTTCACCGAGGCGCTGAGCGCCGCGACCACTGGCGCGCTCACCCAGATCGACGCCGCCGAAGAGGCCCGCACCGCCGCCGTGGCCGCCGAACAGCGCGCCACCGAACGCATCATCGCCGCCGGCCGGCGCGCCGCCGTCGCCCAAGACAGGGCCGAGGCCGCGATCGCCGCCAGCGAGAAGACCGCAGAGAAAGCCACCGAGGCGCAGCAGCGCGCCGAGGAGTCCGAACGCAAGGCCTGGCGCGCGGCCGGCGAGCACGAAACCGAACGTGCCCACGCCCAGCAGGACGCCACCGAGTCCGCCCCCCGCAAGGCGTCCTGGACGCCGAACGCCTCCAGGCCAAGGCCGCAGCCGACGACCACGACCGGCAGATCGCCACACTGAAAACCGCGCTGGCCGAGCGCACCACCGCTCTCGATCAGGCACATGCCGACCTGCAAACCGCAGGTAGCCGAGCCGAGCGCGCCGAGACCGACCGGCAGAAGGCACACCAGGACGCTGAGGCGGCCCGCGCCGAGACCGGCCAGGTGCGCACCGAGCTGTCGGGCCAGCTCGCCGGGCTGCGCGCCGAACTCGCCGACCAAGACCAGGCCGTGCGCCAAGCCCAGGGCGAGCGCGACGAAGCCCGGACTGCGACCGCGGTCGCCCAGGCCCGCGCCGAAGCGCTGGCCGAGCGCGCCCAGCACGGCGAGCAGCTGGTCGACCAGCTGCTCGCCCCGTTGCCACCGCTGGAGGACCTGGACGGCACCCCGGGCATCCTCGGGGTTGAGGAACCTGGGAACAGCCGTTGGCGCTGAGATTGATCTTGGTGGGGATGTGGGGTTGATCGTTCCTGGTTAGGGCCTGGACTTCTGGCATATTTGCGCCCGTTACCTGGGGATACGCGGCGGGCTTACGGTCTTGGGTCATGCCGGTGGGATTTTGTCTGACGATCAGGTCAAGGCGTACTCGGAGTTCGAGGAGTTGCCGTCCCTGGCGGATCTGGAGAAGTTCTTCTTCCTGGATGCGTTCGATCGGAACGTGATTGCTCAGTCGCGGCAAGATGCGCATCGTCTGGGCGTGGCGATCCAGATCGGGACGGTCCGGTACAAGGGGCTGTCTTGGAGGACCCCCTGGCGGTGCCTTGGCCTGTGGTGGACTACCTGGCTGTGCAGTTGGGGATCGTGGATCCGTCGCAGGTGAAGCGGTACGGGGTGCGGCCGAAGACGGCGTATGAGCACGCCTGGATGATCCGGGACGCCTATGGCTTCCATGGCTTCGAGGAGCGGGAGACGTGGGAGGGCCGGGTCCTGGCGAAGAAGTTCTTGACGTTCCTGCATGGTCGGGCGTGGACGCACGCGGAGGGGCCGACGGCGTTGTTCGATCAGTCGGCGGCGTGGTTGCGGCGACACCGGGTGCTGCTGCCGGGTGTGAGGATGCTGGAGCGGCTGGTCTCCGGCATCCGGGATCAGGCAGACGATCGGCTGTTCGCGACGGTGGCCCGGCAGGCGTCTCGCGCGGATTCGGGGTTGCCGCGAGCGTTGTTCGGGCTGTTGGAGGTTCCGGAGGGGGCCCTGTTCTCGTATAGCTACCGCCAGGTGGCGTGTAGCGCTGAGTAACTACTTGGTGTTGCGGTCGCGGGCCTTGAGCAGCAACCCTGCGGCCAGTGGCGTTAGCGAGCCGATGGGGCAGGGCTTACCGCCACCCACCGTAACCGGAACGGCCTCGACCAGGCCCTCGCTGCCGTCTGGGACAGCAGCGTGTTCACCGTGACGAAGTTCGACCGGTTCGCCCGCAACATGGCCGAGGCCAACGACACCCTGACGGGCCTGTCTGGCCGGGGCGTCCTGTTCGGTGTCGGCATGACCATCCACGACTGAAGCGGCCCGTTCGGCCGACTGTTCCTTCAGACCCTCGCCATGGTCGCCGAGTTCGAGGCGAACATCGGGCACCAGCGCACCCGCGAAGGCATGGCACTGGCGAAGAAAAACGGCAAGCTCAAGGGCAAACAGCCCAAACTCCCCGCATCCGCCCGCCGCTCCATCCGCCGCCGCTACGCCGAAGGTGAGGTCTCCCTCGCCGACCTCGCCACCGAATACAGCGTTGGCCGCTCCACCATCCACAACCCGGAGACCTGAGCACCATCGCCCTGACCTGCGGATCAGTCACAGCTGGCGGCTGGTGGTAGCTGCCTTGCCGGTAGTGAGCCCAAAACCCTCAGTGGCCAGGCGTTTTCGCAGGCTGGGATCACGAGACGTTAGGCGTCATTCCGCTTGTCCAGCCATTTGAGAATGGCCTGGTTTGTTTCTTCGGGTTTTTCCTGCTGGATCCAGTGGCCGCAGTCCAGGCAGACCACTTCCACGTTGGGCACGAACTCTGCCAGGTTTTCCGGCCTCGCGACCGGGTCCCGGTCGCCGTAGATCATGAGGGCGGGCTGGTGGATGATCGAGTCCACGTCCGCCAGGAGGCGCCAGTTGCGGTCGAGGTTCCTGTACCAGTTGATGCCGCCGGTGAATCCGGATGTTTCGAAGGCGGAGACGAGGACGGCCAGTTCGCTGTCGCTCATGATGGGTTCGCCGAGGGGTGTCTGCGCTCTGGCGAGGTTGATCAGTGCCATGCCCGGCTGAGGCTCCGGCGGCGGCTGGTTCTTCCGGTACAGGTTGCGGAGGAACTGGGCGGTGTTGTCTTCGAATACGGCGTCGGCGACGCCCGGCTGCCGGTTGAAGTGGACGAAGTAGAAGTCGCCGCCGAGCATGTCTTCCATGAACTCGATCCACGGCTTTTCCCCGCGCTCCTGGTAGGGCAAGCTCAGGTTGATCACCTTGTTCACACGGGTGGGGTGCAGCAGGGTCAGGCCCCAGACGACGAACGCGCCCCAGTCGTGGCCGATGAAGGTGGCGTCTTGGTATCCGTAGTGGTCCAGGAGCGCGACGAGGTCACCCGACAGGTGTTCGATGTCGTAGTCCGTCACCTCGGCCGGGCTGGAGGAGTTGCCGTAGCCGCGCTGGTTCGGGGCGATGACGTGGTAGCCGGCCGCGGCGAGGGCGGGCATCTGCTGGCGCCAGGTGAAGGCGTGGTCCGGCCAGCCGTGGCAGAGCACGATGGGCCTTCCCGCGTTCTCTCGGCCCGCTTCGAAGACTTCGAGTTCCACACCGTTGACCGGAATGAGGGTGGGCTTGGGGAAATCGGTTGAGGTCATGGCGCCATCCTGGCGCCGAAACCGGTCATCTCATGACCGGTTTGTGTGGGAGCTTTGTGGGCGTGCGAACCGACCGGCTGGTGGCCGTCCTCCTCATGCTGCAACGGCGCGAGCAGGTGACAGCGGCAGAGGTCGCCCGGGAGCTGGAGGTCTCCGAGCGCACCGCCCGCCGCGACCTCGACGCCCTGGCCATGGCCGGGGTGCCTGTGTACTCCACGCAAGGACGGGGCGGCGGCTGGCGCCTGGTGGGCGGCGCCCGTACCGACCTGTCCGGGTTGACCGCGGGTGAGGCCCGCGCCCTGTTCCTGGTCGCCGGCCCGGCCTCGGCCGCGACCCCGGCCGTGAAAGCAGCCCTGCGCAAACTCGTCCAAGCCCTGCCGGAACCCTTCCGCGCCCAAGCCGAAGCAGCAGCATCATCCTTGGTCATGGACCCGCGACGATGGGGGTCGAGCCGGGTCGAGCACCGACCGCCTCGCTTCCTCGACGACCTCCAGGACGCGGTGATCCGCGGCGTCCAGGTGCGGCTCGGCTATGTCGATAGCAAAGGCGCCGAAACCGAGAGGACCGTCCACCCGCTGGGCATCGTCGCCAAAGGCCCGGCGTGGTATCTCGTCTCCCACACCGAGACCGGCCGACGGACCTTCCGGATCGACCGCGTGACATCCGCCGACCCGACCGGCGATCCCGTGCGCCGGCCCGAGGACTTCGACCTCGCCGAGAGCTGGCGCGAGATCGCCGACGAGATCGACCGCAAACGAACACCTCTGGAGGTCCAGGCCGTCTGCGCGCCCCACGCCATAGGCATTCTCCGGATCGGGTTCGGCGACCGACTCGAAGTCGGAGGCACCACGACCGACGGACGCATCGACGTCGTGATCCGCGGCCACGACGACTACACCCTCGCCGGCGAACTCGCCGGGCTGGTCGAATGGCTCGAAGTGACCGGCCCCCCGGGTGTGCGAGACCACCTGGCCTCGATCGGCAACGCGCTCGTCGAGCGATACAGCTGACGCCGGCACGGGCGCTCAGCCCACGTGCTGAGCATGCTCGACGAGCATGATTCGATCGCGGGAAGGTACTGCCGATCGCCTTTCCGTCATCTTCCTGCGATGCCTACGGTTCAGCGAAGCGCAGGTACGCCGACGCGACCTGCAGCTGTCGCACTTCTCGGACCGTGCACCAGCGGAGATCTTCACGCTTCTTGAAGCGGACAAGACGGAGTTTCGAGAGCTGAGGTGCCCAGCAGATTCCGGACAGTCAGTTGCATGAGCTGATACAAGCGCCGGGTCCGGCCAGTCCACCGCGATGGGCACTAAGGCGGGCGCCAGGGTGGGGCCGGTCCCGCCGCGTGGGTCCTGCGGGCCGGTCCGCCAGGCGGCCGGAGCATCCCGGTGGCCGTCGTCGAGGCCACCACCGACCTGGCGCCCCGCGGCGGTGCCCTGGGCGCGGTGACCCGGCAGACTCCCGACCGCCACCGTCCCGCCGTCACTCAAGATCAACTATTTGGCGGCCGGTGTCACGGTTCTTACCAACACCTCTGGTGGCGCCGACCCGAGTGGAGGGCCTTGTCCCCCTGCCGGTGGATGCCGACAAACGTCCCGCACGAGAGCCTGGGGCGCATGAACGATGATCTCTACTCGGATCACCACTGGCGTTCTCTGTTTGAGACCGTCTACACCCACGAAGGTGGGGGGAGGTGGCTGGTCGACGAGCTGTTGCGGTGGCTGCGGAAGCACCCGGCACACGTGGCGGAGGTGCGGGAGGCGGGTCGGCCCGAAAGTCACCTGATCGCTCTGGGCAAGCCGCCCCCAAAGGGGTACAGCCCGCTGCAGCGGCTGTATGCCGTGAGCCGCATCCTCGATCTGCTCATCATGAACTACCAGGAGACCTCCCCTGACGATGCCCGGCCGATCCCGGACGCGCTTTTCCCCGCAACCGAGGTCTATCCCGTCTTCTGCGATGCGCTGGGCGCGACCCGGATCACCCGACGGGGGTTTCACCCGTTCTTCCACGAGATCGTCGAGGTGCGGCAGGCCGACGACCTCGACGAGCCGCCCTCGATCGTCGAGGAGCGCTGGCCCGGATACCTGATCGGGTCCATGCTGCTGATGCGGGCCGGAGTCGTCGTCACCGCCGGGGCGAGACATCTGGTCGCGGGGGTCGCCGACCGCTCCACCCTGTACTGGACCTACCGGCGCCGGTCACGGCCGTACTGCGACCTCTCGCACGACTGGGGGAGCAACTCGCAGTGGGCGACCGACTTTCGCCGCGACTACCTGGTCGACGGCCGGTTGCACTACAACGTGGAGGCGGCTCTGAGGCCGGAGGACCACAGGCTGGAGGAGGATCTCGACCCGGCGTCGATGATCGAGATCGTCCGGCACCGCTGCAGCACCGTTATCGATCACGGCAGGGACCTGTACCCCTATCACCACCACCATGTCGAAACCGCCCCCGCAGACTGACTCAATACGGGCATACAACAGCGTTCCTACCGGCACCCTGAGTACGGCGCTCGGCCTACCGTACGGCCGTCGACATCGCTGAGCACGCCTCCTGGGCCGAGGTGGCGTGGGAGGCGACCAACCCCTACGTCGTCACTGAGCAGGAGATGGGGCGAGCCTCCCGCATCGTGCTGGCCCACGACCTGGCCCGAGGAAAGGTACGCCGGGTCACCCGCTGGGAGTGGCTGACCGGCATCACCGGCGCCGAACGCGAGGAGCTACGCCGCCAGCTCGACAACGACGAGTTCTGACCACGACCCGCGCCCGCGGCCGGCACCGTCACATCGCGTCGAGGCGGGCCAGTAGCGCGGCCGCAGCCGCCGCCCGGGCGGCCGCTTTACTGGCCCCGCTCCCCTGGCCGCGGACCGGCGTGCCGGTGGCGAGCAGGTGGGTGGCGGCGGCCGCGGTGAAGTCCGGCGCGTGCGAGGGGCCGATCGAGTTCACCGTCCAGGCGACCGCCTCGATACGACCCCGCTGGGTCTGCTCGTTCAGCATGCTCACCGGATGACGCTCGTCCGGATCCGTTCCGCTCGACGGTCCCGATGACCTTGTCGCCGTCGTCTTCGCCGTCACCGGCCTTCGAGGAGGCTGAGTGCAGAAATTAGCGGTAGAGGGCCCTCCACTCGGGTCCGCGCGACCAGCCCCAAAGTAGCTCTCTGTAATCGTCGTTACATTCTGTTAGCGGCTGGCCAGTCGTGTTCGGAAGAGTGCCCAGGCTGTCCTTTCCGTTGGAAGTGGTGGAGTTCCGATCGGGCAGGCCCCGCCGATCGCAGCAGAGCTGCACCAGTCGGTGTGTTCCCGGGCATCTTCGTTCTCTGCGATTTCCCAGGTCAGATGCATGCAGGCGTGCGTGTATCTGTCACACGGGTAGTGCTGGTGACGGCTTCGCGTAGCGGCTTTGCCGCTTCAGGCAGCGCGCTGGCGGGCGCGCCAGGCCGCCGTACGGCATCGCGGCCGGTCATAGACAGTGTCACGGCGGACGTCCACGCCGGGGACGAACCATGCGCCACAGACCGGGCAGTGCCGCCCGATCTCGTCCTGCAGGCCACGCGCTGCGGCGATCCCCACCGCGACGGCCTTCTTCCAATACAGGCGGCCTCGGCGGGCCTTCGCCCGGCACGCCACGCCGCAGTAGCGCGCGTCGGCCCTGGCCGTGGCGCGCAACGGCCGCCAGCACTGCCGACACCGGCGAGACTTCGCCATACATCAACCGTACGCCCCAAAAATGCCCCCACCTTCAGTTGGCTTGTCGTTAAGGAAGCTGTCACCAAGTACACGCGGGCGCGTTGAGCCTGATCAGTGGGTACGGCGGCGGGGCGCCAGGACCTCGGTGACCTTGGCGATGGCCTCAGGTCCGGGTTTGACGTAGCGCATGGCGGTGCGGGGGTTCTTGTGCCGGGTCTTGCCCATGATGAGCTGGAGCGGGATCTCGGCCTCGCCGAGGTGGGTGGCGGCGCTGTGGCGCAGCTGGTGCAGGTCGAGTCCGGCGTGTTTGTCGAGCAGGACGCGGGCGCGGTCGTAGCCGAGCCGGGCGCGGCCGGTGTGCGGGCAGATGTCGGCGGCGGCCGGGCGACGGGCCGGGACTGGGCGCCGTTCGGATAGGAACATCGGCCCGCGGGTGCGTGCGCTGCCGTCGGGGAGGCGGAGCAGGCGGGGCAGCAGATGGGCGGTGCCCGTCTCCCAGTACACCCACTCCACGGCGCCGCCCTTGGACCGGACGGGAGCGCGGCGGTGCTCCAGGTCGAGGTCCTCGACGTTCAGCGCCAAGATCTCGGCGGCCCGGGCCGCGGTCTCGTACAGCATCCGCCACAGCGCCCGCTCCCGCAGCGGGATGTCGCGGCGCGACAGCAGCCGGTGGATCGTGGTCTTGGCCACGGCGCGGGTCTCGTCGGCGCTCTCCTTGCGGCGTTCGGCCTCGGCCGGGGCCGATGGGGCGGCCCAGTGCTTCTTGGTCTGGCACCAGGCGAGCCAGGAGGTGATGGCGGCGCGGTTGCGGTTCCAGGTCGCCGGCGCGCTTGCACCCCACAGTTCGGCGAGCGCGGTGCCGATCTCGATGTCGGCGATCTCGGCGAGCGGACGGTCACGGCCGAGCAGTGCGATGGTGCGGTCGATGGCCGAGGCGTAGGCGCGGTGGGTGTTGGGGTTGGCCGTGCGCGCCGTGGCGAGGAATGCGTCAGCGGCCGCAGCGAGCGTGACGTGCCCGCCGCGCAGAGCGGAGACTTTCGGTGCCGTGCTCATGCCGGCCGCCGGGCGATGCTCGCTGAGCCGGCGTGGGTGATGTACCGGATAACGTGCCGGAGTCGCGCACCATCCCGGCGAGGGGTTCTCCTGGTCGCCGCATCGCCGTGATCGCTCATGTACGTGATAATAGGCGATTATCACGTACATGAGGTGGTTGGCGAACCGTGGGGTCGCCGCGACGATCATCAGCGCGCCTGCGTAGGTTTCCTCTCCGTTCCGCTGTTGCCAGAAGGTTCCCGGTTTTGTCCTGCTTGGAGGTCAAGCGGGGCAGCGTTGAAAATCTATGGCCGTCAACCTCGATGGTGACCGGGTCGGAGTGGGCGGCGAGACTGTCGTACGAGCCGAGGCCTGTACACCGACCCACCCGACGAAGATGCGGCAGGAACAGGGAAGCTAACTGTGGTCCGTCACCGCCAGGGTGCGCAGGACGCAGAACTCGTTGCCCTCGGGGTCGGCCATGACCACCCAGCTTCGGTCTGGGCCTTGGGCCACATTTGTCTTGACGGCGCCGAAGCCGAGCAGTCTGGTCACCTCGTCGTCGGTGCCGGCGTCGATCGGGCTGACGTCGAGGTGGAGCCGGTTTTTCACGGTCTTGCCCTCGGGCACCTGGATGAACAGCAGGGTGGGGGGCATCTGGTGGGCCAGCACCTGCTCGACGGTCGGCTTCCAGGAGCCGATCTCGACCTTGCCTTCGTTGCGGTCGATCACGGTGAAGTCCAGGACCTCGCACCAGAAGGCCGCGAGTCGCTCCGGATCGTGGCAGTCGATGATCAACTCGGTGAGTCTACTTGTCATGTCTCTCTCCGATGTTTGAAGGCGTTCCGAACCATGCGGAGAGCGCCTCACGCAGCGAGGGCGTGGCGGTGCCGTCGGGTTCGTCGATGGGTGCGGCCCAGGCGATGTGGGCGTCCGGGCGGATCAGCAGGGCGTCGGCGGGTCGCTCGTCGGTCTTGGCGGTGCGGATGTCCACGCGGTCTCGCCAGTCCTGGGCGATCTCGCGGAGGT
The DNA here is from genome assembly GCF_042665875.1 of Streptosporangium amethystogenes subsp. fukuiense. Lineage (NCBI taxonomy): Bacteria > Bacillati > Actinomycetota > Actinomycetes > Streptosporangiales > Streptosporangiaceae > Streptosporangium > Streptosporangium amethystogenes. Next base: position 2,074,225 of record NZ_JBHTEE010000001.1, read on the forward strand.
CGGGGCGGCTGGCGAGGTCGAGGAGGATGGGCCGGGCGGGGTGCAGGAGTTCGGCGACGCTGGTCACGCCCTGGTCGGTGTGCAGGGTGAGGTCGGGCGCGAAGGTGCCGGTCAGGGGGTGGGGGTTGGTGCCGGGCATCGGGTAGCGGATGTCGGTGCCGGCGACCATGGCTCCCATGCGGCGCAAGGGCTGCTCGTCGGTGACCAACTCCTGGAACATCTCACGCAACGCTTCGGCGGCCGCGTCGTGCCCGCGTCGCAGGGCCACTTGGGCGCGGGTGTGCAGCATGGTGCGGACGCCGGCAAGATGGCGTTCGGTGTGGTAGGTGTCCAGCAGACCGGCGGGCGCCTGGCCGTGCAGGTCGGCGGCCAGTTTCCAGGCCAGGTTGACCGCGTCGAGCAGGCCGGCGTTGAGCGCCACGCCGGTGGCGGGGAACAGGTGGGCGGCGTCGCCGGCCAGCAGGATGCGGCCCTTGCGGTAGTGCTCGGCCTGGTGGGCCTTGAAGGTGAAGCGCGACAGCCGGGTCGATCCGGCCAGGGGCAGGTGCGCGCCGAGCACGCGGTGGATGCTGTCCTGCAGTTCGGTCAGGGTCATCGGGACGTCGTCGTCGTACTCGGTGCTCTCGTCCTCGATGGTGTAGAGGGAGACGCTCGTGGCGCCGGGCGAGGAGCCGATGCCGAGTAGGCCGTGGTCGGTGCGGGTGAACCCGGCGCGGATGGTGCCGAAGCCGGGGACGTCGAGGTCGCCGTTGCCGAGCACGGTCACCGTGTCGGGCAGGGTGACCTGGGCCAGCCGGTTGACCTCCGGGTAGGTGATGCCGGGGAAGCCGATGCCGGCCAGGTCACGCACCCGACTGCGCGCGCCGTCGCACCCTACGAGGTAGCGGGCGCTCAGCTGGTACGGTCCGTCCGGGCACAGCACGTCCACCCGCACCCCGGCGTCGTCCTGGCTGATCCCGGTCACCTCGTGCCCGCGGCGGATCTCGGCGTCGAGTTCGCCGGCGCGGTCGTCGAGCAGTTGCTCCAGTTGTTGTTGCGGGAGCGGCAGGGCGTGCAGCGGCGGGTCGGTCAGCTGGGTGAGGTCCAGGTGCACGCCGCCGAACGGGAAGCGGGGCGGCGGGACGGGGCCGGTGCAGGCCGCTTCGAAGCGTTCCAGCAGGCCGCGGAAGCGCAGTAGTTGCAGGATCTGCCCGCCGAGGCCGCCGGCCTTGGGGACGTCGCGGCGGTGCGGCTTGCGCTCCAGCACCAGCGGCCGTACGCCGGCCAGGCGCAGCTCGGCGGCCAGCATGAGGCCGGTGGGACCGGCTCCTACGATGATCACATCGGTGTCGGTCACGGGGCTTTTCCTTCTTCGAGGGTGCGGGCCACGGTGGAGGCCGGGGTGTGCAGGATGCCGTCGAAGGCGTCCAGGACGGGGGTGTGCAGGAAGGTGCTCTGCAGCCGGATGCGGTCGGGGCCGGTGGCGGCGAGCTGTGTGCGGGCCGGGCGAAGGCCGGCGATGCTGAGCCCGAGGCCGGCTCCGGCGAAGGCGGCTTCGACGCTGCCCGGCTCCGGCGGCTGTAGCGCGGTGTCCTCGATGCGGAAACCGAAGCGCGCTTGCTCGTCGCGGATCATTTCTCCGGTGTGGCCGCCGGTGCTGGTCAGGCCGAGGGCGAAGTAGGCGTCGCCGAGCGCGTTGTGCAGGTGCTGCCCCATGGGGAAGCCGGTGAGCTGCCCGTTGAAGGAGATGGGTGCCTTCTGGATGTGGGCGTTGTGGGCGGCCAGCACGATCCGGGTGCCGGGCTCGCAGCGCTCCAGGTGCCACAGGAGCGACCCAGCCATGTAGACGTCGCGGGCCGAGGTGTCGGCGGTCAGCCCGGTTCCAGCGAACAGGCCGGCCATGGCGCGGAAGCCGTAGTCGGCCTGGCAGGCGCCTTCGAGGCGGCGCAGGGCGATGTCGTAGGCGTGCCGGTCGCCGCGGGAGACGTACAGCGGCGCGACGGCGCGGAAGCGGATGAGCAGGCGGGTCAGGGCGGCGGTGAGGGCGTCCTGGTCGGCGGCGGGCAGGCGGGCCCACGCGGGCGCGGCCGAGGCGGCGGAGGTTCCGGCGAACGATTCGGCGATCCGCGTCGCCGTCTGGACGGCCGGGAGGGCTTCGGGGTCGATCTGGCGCAGGTAGTCGGCGACCGGGGTCAGGGCGGGGAGCAGGGATCCACCGGCCGCCGGGATGTCGATGCCGGCGAACCGCACCGGCCGCGGGGCCTTGGCGTTGTGCCGGCGGATCCAGCGCAGCGGGTCGCCGACGCCCACGGGGACCGCCTCGGCGAGGTGGGCCGTCAGGTCGTCGTCCGTGCCCTGGCCCTGGGCCCAGGCGTCGAGGGGGAAGCCTTCGCTGAAGCCGTACTCGAAGGCCAGGACGGTGAAGCCGCAGCGTTCGACCAGGAAGCGCAGCAGGCGCCGGCGCAGGCGGATGAACTCGTCGATGAAGTGGGAGTGCTCGCCGATCGCGACGACGCGCGCGTCGCCGATGAGGTCGCGTAGCGGCTCCAGATCGTCGAGCGGCGCCTCGGGGTCAAGGTGGGTGAGCGGGGCGGCGTGGCGGGCCAGCCAGCCGGCGAACGGGTCGGGGTGGGGAGAAGCGGGCATGCTGATGGCTCGATTCTGGTGCTGGACGGTCAGCGGAGGGGGCTCAGGCGTGCGCGGCCGCGACCTGCTCCAGGTCGCAGATGCTGCCCGACATGATGGTGCGGACGTGCTCGGTGATGAGCTGGAGCGGCCAGTCCCACCAGGCCACGGCCAGCAGCCGATCGACGTCGGCGTCGCTGTGGCGGCGGCGAATGAGCTTGGCCGGGTTGCCGCCGGCGATGCCGTAGTCGGGCACGTCGTCCACGACGACGGCGCCGGAGGCGATGATCGCGCCGTGGCCGATGCGGACGCCGGGCATCACCATGGCCCGGTAGCCGAACCACACGTCGTTACCAACCACGGTGTCGCCTCGCCCGGGCAGGCCGGTGATGAGGTCGAAGTGCTCGGCCCAGGATCCGCCCATGATCGGGAAAGGGAAGGTCGAGGGGCCGTCCATGCGGTGGTTGGCGCCGTTCATGATGAACCGCACCCCCTCGCCCAGCGCGCAGAACCTGCCGATGATCAGCTTCTCCGGCCCGTAGTGGTAGAGCACGTTACGGGTCTCGAAGGCGGTCGGATCATCGGGGTCGTCGTAGTAGGAGAACTCGCCGACCTCGATCAGCGGCGAGGTGACCAGCGGCTTGAGCAGCACCAAGCGGGGCTGCCCGGGCATGGGATGCACCACGGTCGGGTCGGCGGGAACATGCATCACGCAAGAATCTTCTTTCCGTGAGGGTGGCGATGGTGAGGTGAAGAACCGTGAGGACGGTGGGTGACCTGGTCGTTCTTATCCGTACGGAACGTTCCGTACCGATAGGATGATGCCCAAGGCGGCCGCCTGCTGTCAAGTACGGAACGTTCCGTACGGATAGAGTGTCGGCATGACCGACACGCCCCACCGCCGCGGCGCCGACCGGACCGAGGCCATCATGCGGACCACGCTGGAACTCGGCCAGGAGATCGGCTACGCCAAACTGAGCATCGAGGCGGTCGCCGCCCGAGCGGGCGCCAGCAAGCAGACCATCTACCGCCGATGGGCATCCAAGGCGGCCCTACTGCTCGACTCCCTGTTGTCGCCGAACGAGCCCGGCCTGGACTACCCCGACACCGGCGACATCATGGCCGACCTGCGTGCCCAGATCCACTCGGCCGTCGATCTGCTGGCCGAGCCACCCTTCGGCCCCTTGTTCAGAGCCCTGATCGGCGAGGCGCAGCACGATCCCCAGATCGCCGCCGCGCTCAACGAGCGCTTCATCGCCCCACAGGCCGACAAGACCGTCGCCCGCCTGCGGACGGCCCGCGAGCAGGGACAGCTGTCGCCCGACTTCGACCTCGACCTGGCGATGGCGATCCTGTCCGGCCCGCTGTACTTCCAGCTCCTGATCACTCAGGAGCCACTGACCCATGCGTATGTCGACCAGATCCTCGACGCTCTCTTCGCCGGGATGGGCCCCCGCTGACGCATATGACGTCCGATGTTGTTGATGATGTACGTTCCGGTTCCAGTTTGGATTAATGCGACATTCTATACATTAAGATAGTGCCATGACGCAGTCCACCGAGCAACCCGAGGTCCGGGCGGAGCCCCGCCGCCGCCCGGGCGGCCGTACCGAGCGCACCCGCGCTCAGGTACTCGACGCGGTCGGCGCCGAACTGGCCGAACGCGGCTACGACGCGCTCACCCTGGACGCCGTCGCGGCCCGCGCGGGCGTGCACCGCGCGACCGTGTACCGGCGCTGGCGGGACGTCGGCGGCCTGCTCGCCGACCTCTTCGCGGCCACCGCGGACGACGACTGGCAGCCCGAGGACACCGGCTCCCTGGAGGGCGACCTCGCGGCGCTCAACCGGGAGAACCTGGTGGCACTGACCGTCCAGCCGTCGATCGCCGCGGCCCTGCTCGCCGCCTCCTTCCGCTCCGAGGAGGCCGCGCGCGGCCTGCGGCGGCTGTGGGCGGACCGCTACGCCCGCTGCGAGGTCATCGTCGCGCGCGCCATACGACGCGGCGAACTGCCGCCGGCCACCGACGCGCGGCGACTGCTCGTCACCGCCACCGCACCGCTCTACCACGAGGTGATGCTGCTGGGCACACCGCCCGACCCGGACCTGCCGGGCCAGGCGGCCAAGGCCACGGCCCTCGCCGCCAAGGCGGGCGCCTTCACCTGCCCCACACCCGCAAACGACCCCTCTTAGGCGCCTGCCCGATATGCCCCTACCAGAACAGGTCCGTCACCGACGAGAACATGCTGTCCATGGCCCTGCATCTGCGCGACCAGGACCTCAGTCTGCGCGACATCGCCGCCCGGCTCGTCATCACCAGCGGCGCGAAAGAGGGGCTGTCACCCCTCGGCCGCGACCGTCCTGCACATGCTCCGCGAACATGACGAAGCCGCCGCAGGACTGGCCTCAGCCACGGGCTGACCCGCGACGACGCACGACTGACCGTCAGCAGAAAGGCATTCTGACCTCACGCGAGCCGGGCGTTTGTTGTGTCCCCGGGCTTGCAGAGCTTCGGCTGCGCTCGTCTAAAGTCCTTGTGTGGCGGACTTGTTCGGCAGCGCTGCACCGTATTACGCGCGATACCGCCCGATGTATGGGGAAGCGGCAGTCGAGCACCTGGCCAGAGCGCTCGGCGCGGACACCCGGGTGCTGGATCTGGGCTGCGGTCCGGGAACGATCGCGATCCCACTCGCCAGTCAGGTGAAGACGGTGCTCGCCGTGGATCCGGCAGAAGAGATGCTGGTCGAGGGGCGGCGACTGGCCGCCGACATCATCAACATCATATGGATTCAGGGCGACTCGACCACGCTGCACGCGTTGCCGCCGTTCGACCACGTGGTTATGGGCAGATCATTTCATTGGATGGACCGCAGAGTGGTGCTGGCGGAACTGGATGAGCTACTGCCGTCTGGCGGCGCTGTGGCTCTGATCGGACCAGCAAGGTTGTCGGCAGGGCCATGGCAGCCGTGCGCGCAGCCGTGGCAGTCGGTCGAGCGGCGTGTATGTGCTGACTTCGACCTCGAGATAGATGCAGCGGCCAACTGTTTTCACGCCACGGACGAACATCACCACGACGTCCTCGCCGCATCGCCGTTCAGCGACCTGGAATCCCGTACGTTCACGAGGCCGCTGGCGTGGGACGTCGAGGGGCTAGTCGGGCTACAGCTCTCCTACTCTTACAGCTCACCCGCCGTACTCGGCGATCGGCTGAACGCCTTCGTTGAGGCGCTGAGTAAAGCGCTGCTCGCCGACAATCCGACGGGTCAGTGGGAGCAACAACTGATGACCGAGATGCTGATTGCCAGGCGGAGGCGGCGCTGAGTCTGGCCCAAGACCACGCCGTCTATGCCGAACCCAACATCTGGGTCCGTCATCTGCTGGTCACAGTGGCGGACCCAGCGGCACGCCGTCCAGCTCCAGGTGGCGGCTCATATCGAGCTCGAAGCGCCCGTACAGGTTCAGGTGGGACCAGAACAGAGCCGTCAGCCCGCGCCGGTCGGCTGGGCTCAGCCGTTTTCGCCAGGCCGGATCCCGCAGCACGATCTGGATCAGATGCGTGTTCAGGTAGGTGATGGCCGCGGCGATGAGGTGCAGCGCCAGCGCGGAGACCTCGACGTTCTCCCGGTCGTCGCCGGTCAGGTCGCCGGCCTTGCCGTAGAACAGGTCCTTGCTGGCGGAATTGAAGTTCTCCACCAGGTTCAGGCCCTCGTTGATCTCCCGCCTCAGTTCCTCGTCCGCAAGGTAGTCGCAGATGAAGATTGTCCTGATGACGCGGCCGAGCTCTTCGATCGCCTGGTAGGTGGGATGCTTGGGGCCGCCGCGGGTGAAGCGGCGCAGCATCTGGTGCGACTCGGCAGTGCGCAACCGCAGCGCGGTCGCGTACTTGATCATCTGGTCGTAGTGGCGGGCGATCACATCCCAATCGATGGTCTTGTTCGACAGCACCGCCTCCAGGCGCGGCCACGCCTCGTCCTCGCCGGTCCCCGGCCGGTACAGCCGCGCCGACCCGATGTTCTTCAGCCGCGGCAGCAGCTTGAAGCCCAGCACTTCGGAGAAGGCGAACCCAACGATCGAGGCGCCGTGGGTATCGGTGTACTGGCGATCGATCTCCGCATCGGTCAGGTGCCGCAGCAGGCCCTCGATCATCGAGGCCACCTCGGAGGCGGTCGTGGACGTCACCTGGCTGTAGATGCACACCGACCGCCGTTCGACGTGCCAGTAGACCATGATCCCCGGCCCGTGGTAGCGCTCATGCCATTCGGTCATGAAATTCGCCGACCAGGATCCGAACTTGCGCGAGTCGGACGCGCACGAGGTGCCCTCGCCCCACAGCACCGTGTCGCGCGCCTTCAGGGTGGCGTTGACGATGAGGCGGATCGCCTCGCGCAGGTTGTCGCGGTTGATGAACAACCGGCGGGTGCGCCGCAGCGTCGCCTCGTTGTCGAGCTGTCCGGGCGGCAGCGCGGCCGCGGCCACGCCGTCGGCCACCCGCTTGATCCCGACGTTCGTGCCCAGCCCGTACAGGCAGAGCAACAGCCGTCTTTGCAGGACCGCCTCATCGATGACGGTACGCGAGGCCACCGAGGTGAAAGCGTCGGTGTAGTCGGTGACGTGGGCCACTTCCTTGAGCACGTCCAGCAGGTCGATCACGCCCCACCGGCGGGAGATCTCCGCCTTCAGCGCCTTCAGACCCGTCGGCTCCTCCTGCTTGCCCAGCGGCGGGACGCTGATCCACGGCTCGCCCTTCTTCCGCGTGATCTTCACGCCGCCGGTGGTGCCCTTGCGCATCGCCGCCTCCAGCCGATCGAGCGCGGCGGTGTGGCGGCGCTGCAGATCGGCGATGAACGCCGCCGGGTCACGGGGCTTCTTCAAGGCCTCGTAGTGCACGTCCCGGTTGTCGTCGAAGTCGGCCGGCAGGTCCGCCTCAGGGTTGCGCCAGATCTTGCCGCCCTCGACCCAGATCTCCCGCCGGCGGATCGCCTTGCGCAGCGCCACCAGCACGCACAGCTCGTACGGGATGCGCTCGATTCGGCCGCGTTCATCGGCCACCGCCTCCCGCCAGTCCTCGGGCACCACGTGCTCGATCGGCACCGTCTCGGTGGCGTCGTAGAAGACGGCCTCGGAGTCGGCGTAGCGGTCCACCAGCTTCAGCGCGTCCATCACTGGCTGGAAGGCGGTGTTGTTGCAGTGGAAGTCCAGCGCGCGCAGCAGCTTGGGCAGGCCGCGACGGTAGTGGCGTGAGTAGGAGCCGCGCAGCTTGGTCCGCACCCGGGTACGGAGCTCCTTCTCATTCGCCTTGGCCTCGGCGATGATGTCGGCCAGCGTGGCCGTGCCCACCACCGGGTAGATCGCCTTGCGGACGAGTTCCTCGGGCAGGTCCAGGGCCGCCTGGGCGAGCCGGGCCAAGATGCCGTGCTTGCCCTGCACCCGCCGGAACTCACTGCTCAGCTCGTGTTCGACCTTCTTCTCGGCCCGCACGCTGATCTTGTGCACGAGCTGGATCAGCAGCTCCACCAGGCCGTCGATCATCTCCGCCTTGCGCACCCAGCACAGCGCCGTCAGCAAGGTCAGCCGGATCGGCTCCGGCGCGGCGGCGAAGTCGGACGGGTACATGCGCATCGCCCGTGCCCGCCACGCCTCCACGACCTTTTCTGAGGTCCCCTCGAACAGGTCCTCCGGTAACCCGATGGCCTTGACCCGCTGCAGCTTGACGATCTCCGTCAGCAGCGTCTCCAACTGCAGCGGTCCCGGGTCCTCCTTCAGCTCCTGCAGGAAGCTGCGCACTTCGGTCGGCCCGGCCTCGCCCTCCGGGGCAGGGTCGGGGACCGCGATCAGATCCTCCAGCGCGACGACAGCCGAGACAGACAGCCGCTGCGCCGTGGTGGTGGTGAACTCCCGCTCGAACATCGCCTCGGCCGCGCTGGCCAGCCGTTCGATCTGCTTGGGCGTGGGCGGCTCGTCCGCTCCTCCCGGCAGCGGGCCAGCAGCGCGGCACGCAGCCGCTCCCGCGACGTCTCCACTGGGCAGATCTCGTCGGCCAGCCAGAAGATCAGCTTGTCCTCGTCGGCGACCGTCGGCTGCCGAAAGCCGTGAAAGCGGCGGATCTGCGCCCGGTGATATTCGATCGTGCTGCCCGACCAGCGGTACTCGGCGAAGAGAGCCGCATCCACCTTCACTTGGCCGGCCATGTAGTTGACCGCGGCCTTCGGCACGTCCTCCCGGCGCGGAAATCGGCCCTCCAGCTCGAAGAACTTCAGCATCAGCGCGAACCCGAGACGGGTGGCACCGCTCTTGTTCGCCAGTAACTCGACCTCGGCCTCATCCAGTGTCCAGCACTCGATGAGGTCCTCCAGCTCCCACTCTCTGCGCATCGGCAGGGACCCTTTCTCCCCCGATCGCTATAGATGCGCAAAGCACCCTGCTCTGCACAGATGTCGCTACGGTCCAGTACCGCCCATCCGTGACCACTACGTGCTGCTTCTGAGACATTACAGAGAGCTACTTTGGGGCTGGTCGCGCGGACCCGAGTGGGGGGCCTAGAGAGTTGATCTTCGTACCGGTTCGGTGACAGCGCCTGTTTGGCCAGGTTGCGGGGCTTACGTTCCTGGGCCATGCCGTTCGAATTTCTCTCTGATGAGCAGATCGCCCGCTATGGCCGCTTCCCCGAGGAGCCCTCCACCGCAGAGCTGGAGCAGTTCTTCCGGCTGGATCGCAGTGCATGGGATGCGCTGGCGTCCAAACGGCGTCCGGCCATGAAGCTCGGCTGGGCCGTGCAGTGGGGCACGGTGCGCATGCTGGGGGTGTTCCTGACCGACGACCCTCTGGCCGTTCCGCCGGAGGCGGTGGCGTTCGTCGCCGAGCAGCTCGGCCTGGATCCGGCGCACTTGGCCGACTATGGGCACCGGCAGCAGACGGTGTACGAGCATGCCTGGGAGATCCGGGAGTTACTGGACTATCGCGACTTCGGCTCGTGCGAGAGCGAGGTGCGCCAGTACGTGGCGGCGCGGGTCTGGGCCTCGGCGGAGGGGTCTCGGGCGCTGTTCGACCGGGCCCGGGTGCACATGCTCAAGGAGCGCATTCTGCTTCCGGGCATGACCGTGCTGGTGCGGCTGGTGGGCGAGGTGCGGCGGGCGGAGAACGAGCGGCTGCACGCGCTGCTGTCAGGCCGGTTGCCGGCCGAGACACTCGCCGCGCTGGTGGGGCTGCTGGCGGTGCCGGACGGCCAGCGCCGCTCAGAGCTGGAGCGGTTGCGGACGGCACCGACCAAGGCCTCGGGCCGGGTGCTGGCCGCCTTCATCGTGGCCGAGGCGTGCAACGTCGGCCTGGTCCCGATCGAAAAGCCGAACGTGCCCGCCCTGACGCGGGCCCGGCTACAGCAGATCGACCAGGGCTACCTGCGCGCGGAGACGATCGCGGCGGCCAACGCCCGGTTGATCGGCGCCCAGGCCGGCATCGGCATCGTCCAGCATTGGGTCAGCGGGCACATCGCCTCGGCCGACGGGCTGCGCTTCGTGGTCCCGGTGGCCAGCCTGCACGCCGGGCACAACCCCGTCTGTTTCGGCCGGCAGCGCGGCGCGACCTGGCTGAACGTGGTCAATGACCAAGTGATGGGGATCGGTGGCCTGGTTGTGCCGGGCACCCTGCGCGACTCGCTGTTCATCCTGGACGCCATCCACAACCTCGACGGCGGCCCCCGCCCCGAGACGATCATCACCGACACCTCCAGCTACTCCGACCTGGTCTTCGGCCTGTTCGCGATCTGCGGCTACCAGTTCTCCCCGCGTATCGCCGACCTGGCTGACATGCGGCTGTGGCGGACCAACACCCGCGCCACGTATGGGCCGCTGGAACACATGTCTCGCCACGTCGTCCGCCTCGACCGGATCCGCGCCCACTGGGGCGACATGCTCCGCGTGGCCGGCTCGCTCACGATGGGCACCGTGCGCGCCTACGACCTGATCCGCATGCTGTCGGCCGACGGCCGCCCCACCGGCCTGGGAGAGGCGTTCGTGCACTACGGCCGCATCTTCAAGACCCTGCACCTGCTGCAGTTCCTGCACGATGAGGGCTACCGCAGGATGATCGGCGCGCAGTTGAACGTGCAGGAGGCCCGGCACCGGCTCGCCCGCAAGATCGCCTTCGGCAACCGCGGGCAGCTGCGCCAGCGCTACCGCGAGGGCTGGAAGACCGGCTTGGCAGCCTCGGTCTGGCGCTGAACGCGGTCATCTGGTGGAACAGCCTCTATCTGGATGCCTCCGTCCAGCAACTACGCGCCCAAGGCTTCCCGGTCACCGACGAGATGTGCGCCCGACTGTCGCCGATCCAGTACGAGCACATCAACTTCCTGGGCCGCTACGCCTTCACTCGCGCTGATGTCGGCTCCGGGTTGCGCCCCTTCCGCGACCTGCCTGTCGCCACCGGGTGAGCTCGCCGCGGCGCCGTCGGCGGCCGTCTGGCCGCTGATCCGGCGCAGCCACGGCGACCTCGAACGCGACCTCGCCACTCTGCGGCGCGGCGCCGGGGCCCGCGACATCGACGCCGCCGTCCAGCAGATGGAGCGGATCCACATGCTGGAACGGGCGGCCAGCGCCAGGGCGGCCAAGGAAGCCCGCGACCTGCCCACCGGGCGACCGCCTAAGATGACCGCCCAGCAGCGCGCGGCGGCCGCCGCGATGATCGCCTCTGGTATCAAAGCTGAGGACGTCGCTGCCGGGTACGGGGAAGCACAACGAGCCTCGCCTGTTCAGCCGGAATTTCATCCTGAGGATCGTTAATGGAGAAAGGTGCCTCCGACCTGCGGTGATCGGATTGCCTAGATCGCGAGATCGCAGAGAATGGATGCATCTCACAGGCGGTCACCTATGAAACAGACCCCCATCCGTCCCCGGACCGCGTGACTGAGCACGCGGTCCGGGACGTGGTTCATCGCGTCATGCGGAGGCCGCGTCGGAGTGGACTCCCTGGTCAAGCAGGGCGTTGATCATCTCCTGGAGTTGGTCGCGTCCGATGGTGCCGAGTGCGCCGGTCAGGGCCTGGGCGAGCTTGTCGAACGGGTCGTCCATCGGCAGCTCCTTCACCTTCTCGGCCAGTTCCTCCACGCTCCACAGCCCGTCTTTGTGGATGTGGCCGCCGAGGGACCAGCCATGATTGACCGTGACCGTTCCGCCCCGTACCGACAGCACCTGGCCGGTGAGCGGGCAGGCTGCGCCGGCCAGGTAGGCGGCAATAGGTGCGCAGGCGGCCGGGTGCAGTGGGTCGAACCGACCCGCCAGCGGTTCCTCGCTCATGCCTGGAACGGCGAGAGTGAGGCGGGTCCGGGCCATCGAGGGCGAGATGCAGTTGACCCGCACGCCGTACCGGCCGAGTTCGAGGGCGGCCACGGTGGTCAGCGCCGCGACCCCGGCGTTGCCTGCCGCATAAGAGACCTGCGCGGGCAACGGGTTGAGCAGCCCGGAGCCGGAGGAGGTGTTGACCACGGCGCGGTCGGCGTGGACCCCTGCCTGATACCGGTCGCGCCAGTGGCGGGCCGCCCAGTGCGTTACCGCGAAGGTGCCCTTCAGCTTGACGGCCACGACGTCGTCGAAGTCCTCCGCCGACAGGTCGGTCAGGCCCATGTTCCGTTCGATGGTCGCGTTGTTGACCACGACGTGCAGGTCGCCGAAGGACTCCAGAGCCGTCTCCACCATGCGGCGGGCGCCGTCCCAGTCGGTGACGCTGTCGGTGTTGGCCGCGGCCTGTCCGCCGCGGGCAGTGATCTCTTCGACGACCTTCGCGGCTACGCCGGCGTCGCCGCCCGTGCCGTCGATGGCGACGCCTGGGTCGTTGACAACGACCATGGCGCCTTCGGCGGCGAAGAACAGCGCCTCTTCCCGCCCGATGCCGCGCCCTGCTCCGGTGATGAGGACGACTCGTCCGTCCAGACTTCCCATGAATGATCTCCTTTCAATGACTGCAGTCTATGTAGTGATTCATAGTATGCATTAATTCAGAAGATGTAATAGACTGCCCTGTGTGGTGGAGAAGCACGGACTGCGAGAGCGCAAGAAGCAGCGCACCCGGCAGGCACTTATCGAGGCGGCGGTGCGCCTGTTCGAGGACAAGGGCTACGACCACGTGACGGTGGCCGAGATCGCCGACGCCGCGGAGGTGTCCCCCCGCACCTTCTTCCTCCACTTCCAGACCAGGGAGGATGTGCTTCTAGCCAATGCCGACGTGCGCGTCGATCTGGCGCTGCAGGCGATCGCCGAGCGCCGCGCCGGGGAACGGCTGTCCGAGGTGCTGGTGCGGGCGATGGATCAGATGATCGCCGATACCTGGGACAGCGACCTCCCCAGCGGGCTCGCGGCACTGCGGGCACGGCTGGCGGCCTCGGTGCCGGCGCTACAGGCCCGGCTGCTTCAGCGATACCTCACTGCGCAGGCCGAACTGGCCCAGGCTCTGCAGCGGGCATTCCCCGACAGACTTGACACGATCACCGCCTCCGCCTTGGTCGGCGCGATGGTGGGCGCGATCAGCGCATCCGCATTGACCGCGCTGCAGCGCGGCGACGGACCCAGCGAGGTACGGAACGCCATGCGGCAGGCCATGGCTTTGGTGGCGCAATCCGTCACCTGACCTCGTCCATCCGGCCATGTGCCGAAGCCGTAACTAGCTCGTGCGGGGGAGGCGATTCACCCTCACAGGTGATCAATCGTCCTCGAGGCCAGTAGAGGGTACAGGTATGGCGATCAAACTCTTGCATGCGGCCCCGGCCACCAGCGACACCGCACAACCTGCCCCACGCTGGGCGCTCCGTACCGCCTACGCGCTTCCCTGGCTGCTGCTCCCCACGTGCCTGTGGAGGTTGCCTTTCACTTCGACATGGGCCAGCTCAACGACGCGCCTGTGTCACCGTTGTGGATCAGCATCCCCTATGTCTTCGGGCTCAGCGTGCTCACCGAGTTGGCGGCGCTGCTCAGCATCAGTCTGGTGCGCGGCTGGGGCGAGGTGGTCCCGAGCTGGATCCCGGTCATCGGCGGCAGACGTGTGCCGCCCATGGCAGCGGTCGTCCCTGCCGTGGCCGGTGGGCTGCTCTTGACTGCGGTCTCGGTCTGGATGGTGCTCTCCTGGGTCGGCGTCTCCGGCAGCATGGCGTACGAGAATGGCTGGTGGCAGGCGCTGGCGATGGTGTCCATCACCCCAACGGCGCTGTGGGGCCCGATATTGCTCGCCCTGGCCTACTCCTACCACCCGCGCCGCCGCCCCGCCCGCGGGTGAGAGGTCCTAACAGAATGATCTTTGTTGTGCTTTGATCTCTCGCTGTAGCCGAGAGAGGAGCACGGGTGGCCAAGCCGAAGCCGTGGGAGGTCAGTGACGAGCTGTGGGCGGTGATGAGCCGCTGTTGCCCCAGCGTCAGCGGCGTTTCCGCCATCCAGGGCGCAAGCGGTTGGATGACCGGCTGGCCTTGCAGGGCATCTTGTTCGTGCTGCATACCGGCATCGCTTGGGAGCACCTGCCGCAGGAGCTGGTGGGGATGCCGGCCTGGGCGCAGAAGTCCGCGACCTCGTCCCGGCACTCCTCCCAGGTCATCATCTGGGCGTGCAGGTTGGCGTAGGAGTCGGAGCCGGCCACGGCGATGTCGCCGCTGCGCAGCTCGGCGGCCAGGTAGGAGAACACGCAGACCTCCAGGTGCCGGCGGGCGAGCATCCCGGGCCGACGCTTGTCCCGCAGGGTTTTGCGCCACATGTCCGAGGCGAACGTCGTGATGTCGATGGACACCTCGGTCTTGTCCTTGCCGCGGCCCAGGACGACGGTCTCCTCGATCCAGTCCCCGCGGCGGGCGCGCACGAACTCCAGTGCGTCCAGCACCGAACGGTCCTCGCTGGTCGCCTCGAACGAGACGGAGTCGACAAGGGTGAACAGGGCCGCACGGTGGGACTTGTAGTACTGCTCCAGCAGCGGCAGGTAGTTGTTGCCGTGGTAGGCGGCCACCGCCTGGTGCGCGGCCGCCAGGTGCTCCAAGCCGCCGGCGGACTCCAGCGCCTTGAGCACCAGCCGACCGGTTCGTGCCGCGAGCTCGTCCGCGCCGCTGACGTTGGGCGACGCACCTTCCTCACCGAGGCCATCATCAACGACAGCCGACTTGTCATCCTCTGCGTCGTCGGCGACCTCCTCGCCGTCCTCGGCCCGTGCGTCTTCCGTATCGGGGTCGGCGGATTCTGGGTCCGGCTCCGGCGGCGGCCCGGTCGGGGCGGCCGCGTCTTTGGCGGCCGCAAGGACCTCGCCGAAGACCTCCAGCAGCCGCTCGGACTCGGCGCGGTGCTGCTCGCGCAGCTCCTCCAGCCGGTCCTTGCCCTTGCGATGGATGATCGCCAACCGCTTACAGAACATGTCGGTGACCTCGTCCCGCGCCGCCGCACGCAGCACGTGGATCAGGCTGGCCAGCAGGGTCAGGCGCTTGGCCTCGCCGATCCTGACGAAGTCCTCGACCGTAGTGGTCCTGGCCTCCCCGGCGAAATGCCCGACCTTCCCCGGCGGGATCCCGTCCAGCCACCTCTCGGTGGGGCCGAAGGAGTCCAGCCACTGCGTGTGCTCCAGGCGCTGCTTGAACTTCGTCAGGCTCGCCGCCTTCGGCGGATCCTTCAGCTTGTCGAAGCCGCTGCGCCTGGTCGCCGGATCCACCATCATCAAAGCGTGCAGTCCCGAACGCCGGGCCGGATCGATCCGGCCCGCCGCGGCGTCGAAGAAGCCCCGGTTGACCCGGGCCCGGATGGTCTTCGTCGACAGGTCCAGCGTGGTGTAGCCGGGAAGCTCACAGCCCTTCTTCACCAACACGTCCAACGCCACGTTGATCAGGTCAGCCGGGTTGTCCTTAGTCTGGGCGGCCTGCTCGATCGCCTCCTCGGCGATGCCCCGCGCCTGTGCGGAGTTGTCTTCACCCCCAGCCGCTTGCGAACCAGATCGCGCTGACGCTTCGCCGTGCGCACGGCATCCA
The DNA here is from genome assembly GCF_042665875.1 of Streptosporangium amethystogenes subsp. fukuiense. Lineage (NCBI taxonomy): Bacteria > Bacillati > Actinomycetota > Actinomycetes > Streptosporangiales > Streptosporangiaceae > Streptosporangium > Streptosporangium amethystogenes. The sequence goes on from NZ_JBHTEE010000001.1 coordinate 2,089,799, forward strand.
CTTCGGCAGCGACGCTGGCCGGGAGGTTCAGCGCGTCGCGGACGTGTTCGACAACGGCGTCCGGCACGTCCTCCAGCTTTGGGAAGTAGCCCAGGCGTCGGTAGCTCTTGAGCCACATCATCAGGGCCAGCAGATGCGCGTCGGTCGAGGACTTGTCCCGCGCCCACTCGATCTCGTCGTCCGACGGGGTGAACGCGTCGGCCAGATCACGCGACGCCATCCGCTTGAACGTCGGGTAGGCGGTGCGATCGATCGACGTCACACGCACCTCGAAGATACGACCGACAGGACCCCGGGCATCATAGCCATGGCCGCTATTCGCTCGCTCAGCGCCTCCACCACGGGGATACTGCATGTCGATGATCGAATATGACAGTCCGGCCTCGTTTCGCGGTCAGCTCCAACGGGGACGCGGTGCCGCAGTGCATCGCACGTCGACCGCTCCCGGCGCCGTCGACGCGGTGTATGAGTGCGTGATTACGGACACGCGCTGGGACCGACAAGTTGATCAACGCGACAGCTACCTCGCCGGTCTCATCGCTCGGCTCGACCTGCCACTGGCACCGATCCAACAGCACCTGCTCACGTACGACGGCGAGGACGCCGAACCGGTTGAGCTTGCCTTGCAGGTCCTTGCCCTGCTTCCGATGGTCGGTCGACTCGACGCGGCGGCCGTGCTGCGCGGGTACGCGATCGACGGGCCGCATTGGTCCACGGCACTGGAGGCGATCGGCGACAGCGGGGCGATGAAGCTTCCCGCCATCTGGGACGGGCTCGCTGACGACATCATCGCCAACCGCGACGATGCCCAGCTTGCACAGGCGATCTGGTGCGACACGGAGCCGTGGACGACGTTCGCGCAGTCCCGGCCACGGGTCCGGCGAATCATCGACGAGCTCAAGGCCTCCCGTTCACCCGGACCGGCCAGGCGCGACACACGACCCGAAATCGTCGCCATCGACAACGAAGACCTGATCGGGCTTGTCGCTGCCGGCGGCTCCGAGCGGCGGCGGGCGCTGGAGGAACTGGGTAGGCGCGGCGATCGCATCGTCTTCGACTTCGCCGAAGACCCCGGCCTACGCAACGCGGCCGGGTGGCTGCCGGGTATCCCACAGGCGCTCCACCACCTTGGGCCAGACGCGCTGCCACGCGCCCGCACGTGGATCGGCAGCGGCGACGACACACTCGTCGCGTTCGGGGAGCGTGTCTTGGCAGAGGTCGGTGACCGGGGCGATGCGCCGGTGTTGCTGGCCGCGTTGCACCGCACAGTCGTCGCTGGGGAATGGTGCGCTGCCGAGGTTCCAGCACGAGGCCTGGGCCGGTTGGGGATCCATGAAGCCGCGAGCGAGCTCATGGCCGCGTGGGAAGGCACGGTTCATTCACTTGCCCGGGAAGCGTTCCTGGACGGGCTTCGGGGATGTACGCCGCATGAAGCCGAAGCCGTCATGGTCGAGGGACTTGACGATTGCGAGCCAACGGTTCAGCAGCGCGCGTGTGAGGCAGCGCCAGATACGGCCGCAGTCCGCTTGCGTCTGCGGGAGTTGACTGCCGATCCCCTGACACCTGAGGTTCATGAGGCCGCGAACACGAAACTGCAGGTCCTGGCCATCAGTCCCTGAGCTTCTCACCCGCGCAGCATTACCTGACCAGAAACCGGCGTCGACCTGCGGGGAAGCACTACCAAGATCGGGTCATGGCCCCTTTCTCACGTATTCAGTTCCCAGCCCTAGGCAGGAGGTCGAGGGTATCGGTGAGGGCGGCGCGGCCCCTGCGCAGGGCAGCGGCCGGGGCGGCCCCTGCCGGTCCCTGCCAGCGGAGATAGACCATGGTGGAGCCGTGGCGCACGGCCACGGCGATGTGCGCCACGGAGTCGTGACGGGCAGGACGGCGCTGCGAGCCAGGGCGCCGCACGGCGAAAGCCTCGATCTCTCCTGTCCAAGAACCCCTGGTGAAGGGCTCGAGGCGGCGGTCGATGCTGTAGGACAGCGCGTCGTCGGAGTCGCAGGGCTTCACCCCCTTGCCAGTCGAGACGCCCCAACGGGCCCGGAGGATCGGCCGGATGCGTGCCTGTTCGGCGCTCTGCTCGTCGGCCAGGAACAGCACGTCCTCACGGATGGAGACCTCGCCGATCAGACGGCGCGTGATGGCCGGAGCACCGCCGTGCACGTTCTCGTCGAAACCCGACGGGCAGACCAGATCATGCAAGAGACCAACAGGGTCGGGCCACGGCCTCATGTCCTTGCCGTAGACGGACGGCGGAGGCAGGGCCGCGGCCATCATGGTCGAGGTGGCCCGCGAGGTGACGCCGGCCGGGGCGGGCGCGGAGGGGGCGCCGCCCACGGCGGCCAGCACGGACGCCGCCGCCTCGGTGCCCTGGAGCAGCGGGCTCTGGCCCGGCCTGCCGCCTGCCTCGAACGCCCAGGCCCACGACACCTCGGCCAGCAGCGCGCCGCGTGCGGCCACGATCGTCACCCTGGCGCCCGAGTCGCCGTACTCCGTCCAGCTCTCCGTGGTGACCAGGACCCGCACCCCGTGCCACCCCCAGCGATCGAAATCGGCCACGTCACTGATCGCATCGCCCTCCCGAGGGCGGCGGCCACACTCCTCGGCGCCGCGCCGGGTCGCCGCGACCAAGCGGCTCGCCTGATCGGGTGAAGTGATCCAGAACCGTACCTCCAGCGGATCGGCCACCTCCGGAGCGTGCAGCTCGCCGGTGTAGGCGGGCACGCCCTCAGGCGGCAGCCGCGCCTCGATGCCCTGCTTCTGCTCCGGCCAGCACCAGTGCAGGAGGGGCGTGTCCAGGCTCATCGCGAAGGGGGCGAAGGTGAGGTCCGGCAAGAAGCTCTCGAAGACCTCGTCGTCCAGACGGTCCCGCAGTCGCTCGGCGATCTCCTCGGCCGAGGCCGCCGCGTCCGCGGGCATCGGCAGCGCAGGCATCTTCAACTGGTCGAAGCCACCCAGGGTGAACAACAAAGTGGCGGCCGCAGCCGCGATGCGCAGCCCAGGACGCCTGGAAAGATCCACAACGGACATGATGCCGTACACCCGGCCAAGTTCACCGGAAAGCGATCAAGGAGCTCTTTCCGACCTGGCCCGCTCCTCCCGAACGTGTCCCCGGCCGCCAAGTAGCGGCACGGCTCTGTTTTCGGAAGTGCCGAGCTGGGCTTTCACCCTTGCGTTATGTGTGTTCTCCGAAGCAGTGGTCATTTCCGCTTGGGGTCGCTTCCGAGAAAACGATCTTCTTAGAAGCCCGATGACCCGCGCACATAGACCTACTTTGGGGCTGGGGCCGTGTTCGGGAGAAGCACGCCATCTACGGTCGCAACCCCGACGGGCGATCGTCACGGCCTCGCCACGATCCCTCGAAGTCGGGGACATGGCCGGGGTCCGCGAGTCAGGGGCGGGGCCATGCGAGAGGTGACCTTGCCGGGTGGTCCTTTGGGCGGGGCGACGGTACCCGGGCCGATGGTGCTGGCGGACGAGGCGTTGGAGACCGGGGCGTTGGAGACCGGGGCGTACATGGTCGTCCCCGGTGAGGAGCGTCGGGCGGTGTAGGAGCCGCTCCAGGACGCCGATCCCTGGATCTGGCACTACCGCGGAATGCTGTCGCTCTGACGTTGCTGGGTTGGGCGGCCCCGGTGAGCGGGACCGAGCGCGCGTGGCGGCGGCGGCCGGGACCGGCCTCCAGGCCGGTCCCGGCCGCGCGGCGGGCCGCGCGGCCGTGGGGCCGCCCCTTGACCCCTATGGGGGTCCCCGTAGTAATCGCGGAAAATACAACGGATATGGGTCTGCCTGCGTAGATAGAGCTTGACCCGCCATCCACATGATCATGTTGCCAAGGAGTCTCCGCAGATCAGCGGCGACATCGTTGGATTCACAGCAATTACTACCGGAACCCCTTGTAGATGGTGGCGTCAGGTTGGGTGAGTTAACGGTGGCCGAGGCCGCTCGTCCCCCATTGGTCGTGATGGATGGCGGCGGCCAGCGGGCGCCGTCGCCGCCATCCGTGCCGTTCCAGATCAGGGGCCTCTTCGAGGTGGGTGACGGGACCGAGACACAGCCACGCGACCGGACGGATCTGAACGGGGATACCGAGCAGGTCCCGCACAAAAGGCTCACGGTAGAACGACACCCAGCCGATGCCGAGCCGTTCGGCGGTCGCGGCCAGCCACAGGTTCTGGATGGCCAGGCACACCGAGTACAGGCCGGCGTCGGCGATGGCGTGGCGGCCGAGCACCGCGGGACCGCCCCTGTCCTGGTCATAGGTGACCACGACGGACAGCGTCGACTCGCGCACCCCGTCGATCTTGATCTGGGCGAACCGCCGGGCGGCCTCGTCATCGAGGGTGGCGGCGAAGGTCGCCCGCTCGTGCTGGACGTGGTCGTGGAAGGCGCTGCGGATCTCGGCGTCGCGCACCACGACGAAGTCCCACGGCTGGGACAGCCCGACGCTGGGGGCGGCGTGAGCCGCCGACAGCACGCGGTGCAGCACCTCGTCCGGCACGGGTCCGCCGGTGAACTGGCCTCGCACGTCGCGGCGGCGGTGAATGACATCGTAAAGCTGGCTGTTCATGGGCAGGCTCCCGCTGCGTCGTGCCCCTGGCGGGGCGATGGGCGCGAGGCCGGTCTTCGGACTCCCGGATCAACGCCTGACCGCCCGCCTTCCCAGCCCTTACGAGCCAGTGGCTGTGCTTCGCACGTGGACGGCGGCTTCCCGGTCACCGCGGCGGGCCCGTGCCGGAATCACACCGGCTTCCCGATTCTCCTCGCGACCGCAAGGCACCTCGCAACAGTTCGCCGAGAGTACGATAGTTGATCACCTCACCGCTTGCGATTGTGGCCGGGCCGGGCCGGGTCCTTGACCCCTATAAGAACAATTCGGCAACTCGCTCCAAGAGATCGTTGTCAGGTCTCATGATCTGCGCGACAGATCGTGCTCAGGATCTGTGTGACACTTCGCCGAGTGCTGGCGGACTGGAAAGCGGCGACGCCTCTGATCAGGGACACGCCAGGCGTGGCAATCTTGCTTTGCGTATTCGGATCGCTACTTTTTGCATGCGTCTCGTTGATGCGCGCACCCTGATTCGTTTGTCCGCAGGAAGAGGAACATGCACCACATCCGCATATCTGGCTTCTTCGTCATGCTCACCTCGGCATTGGCAATCGCCTGCGCCCCTGTCCCCGCGGCCATGGCCGTCACCTCCCCCGTGCTTCAGGCGGATCCTCCCAAGGAGGAAACCTGCCCCAACGGGCAGCCGAAACCGTGCGGCGCCCAGGAGGAACGCGGCGGCGTCGACGCCGACCGAGAAGAGACCAAGAAGGACACGGCCAAGGCCAAGGAGGACATCGCCGAGGCCAAGAAGAAGGTGGAGGAATGCCCTCCGACCTCCAAGCAGTGCATGGAGAACCTCATCGGCGACGGCGGCCAGCAGCGCAAGGACCTCGACGACACCCGGCAGGCGCTGGCCAACTTCCGGCCCGCACCCTCAGACAACGCCGCATCCGCCATCGCCGAAGCGTGTGACGAGTTCGCCGCGGGCCTGCCTGCCGCACTGCGCAACTCCCCTGACTTCTCCCAGCTGACCGGTGTCTGCGAGCTGATGAACCCATGACCGCCGTGAACTCTCCTCTTCGTTGGACACCGATGGTTTTCACCGCCGTCCTGGTCGCGCTCGTTCCGGCGACCGCCTTGGCCACCCCCGCACCCGGTGTGCCCGACGTTCCTGTCGCCCGGGCCTTCGACGGCGACAAGCCGCTGCCATCAGTGGACGAGGCGGTCAGGCGGTGCGCGGAAAATCCCGGCGCCTGCCGCTTCCGTATCGACTCACAGGCTTCCGGTGAGTACTACAGTGCCGTGAAGTCCCTGGGCAACGCGGTCATCAACTGCACCAAGGACCCGATCACCGTGGAACGCCAGGTCACCTTGCGTACCGGCAGCACAGATAACCTCGGTGGTGAGATAACCGGCAACATCTCGGTCGAGGGGCAGGTCAACGCCTCCGGCGAGGTCTCCGCAGGGGTGTCGGGAGAAGGTAGCGGGACCTTCACCACACCCAACACCCAGCAAGGGCCATACGCGGCGTTCAGTGCCAAAGGAGGGGCGAACGGCAGCGGAAAGCTGGCGGGCTCGCTCGGCGCCAAGGGCGCCTTCGAGGGCGCCTTCAAGCTCCACTACCAGCGCAGCTGGACCACCGAGAACACCGAGGCGACCCAGTACACCACCACCGTCCGCTCGGGCGACGCCCTGGTTTTTGGGGCCAGCTCCGCCATGCAGCGGGTCGCGGGAAAGATCACCATCGGCGGCCTGCAGGTGCGCAACGTCACGGTCGACGGCCCCTCGACCGTGAACACCAGCACCTTCGTCGCCGACACCTTCACCGTGCCGGGCGACACCTGCGACCGGTTGCGGCCCGCGAGCAAGACCGCCGTGGAAGACACCGTCAATCGCGGATTCCGCAGGGCTGATCGCTCAACGATCCTTCCCGCGCTGCCGCAAGGCGCGCGGCTGAGGCAATGCACCGTGCTCGCCGCCGGGCGTTCCTGACCGCCCCGCCTGAGCACCCCTTTTTTCGTGGAGATCATCATGACGTCACCACACACTCCCGTCAGGGCCGCCGTCGCCGGCGCACTGTTGTTGGGCCTGGGCCTGGCGGCACAGCCCGCACACGCCACCCAGCTCGCCCCTGCCGCAGCATCCGCGCAGACCACAGGGCCCGATACCAAGCCAGTCACCGTCATCAACGGCGACTTCGCCCTGCCCGCCTTCACCGGCACCGGCCCGAACTGGGCAGCTGTCCAGGGCTGGTCTGTCGGCTCGACCAATGGAGCCGGCACATCCTACGGCGTCGCCCGCTACGCAGGCACCGTCTCAGGCCACCCCGACGGCAAGACGGCCGTCATGCTTCGCCTGCCGAACGCCACCACCCACTCCTTCAAGCAGCGGCTGCGCGGTGTGCGCGCGGGCGCCCAGGTCACCGTCACCTTCGACGACAGCCCCGGTGTGGCCGCCGCCTGCACCCCGGCGGCCCTTACCCAGGGCCAGGCCTACACCGTCGAGGGCGACGGCGGCCAGGCCGGCGCCCGGACCACCGCCCCGGACCCGGACAAGAAACCCAACGTCCTGGGCACCGGTGTCTGGCGCACCGGCCAGACCTACACCTTCACCGCCAGCGAGCACGAGCCGCTGCTCACCTTCACCTCCCAAGTACCCGCCACCGACAACGCCAGAGGCGACTGCGGCCCCCTGATCGCCAATGTGCGGGCGGCCCAGATCCCGCCACCGGTGGACAAGACCATCCCGAAGAGCGCGCTGCCGGCCTCCCAGGCCTTCTACGGCAACGACCGCAGGCCGGTCGCCGACGCCGTCAACCACTGCGCGAGCGCGCCCGGCACCTGCTCCTTCACCCCGCAGGAGGCCTACTCCTACACCTACTACGAGCCTGCGAAGGCCAACGGCGACACCTACATCAACTGCACCCGCAACGCCCTGACCCGCACCCGTCCCGTCACCGTCGCGGGGCGCTCCTACGGAGACCTGCCCACCAAGGCCGGACTACCGGGCAGCGCGGGCGCGGCCAGCTCCATGGCCCAACAGTTCGCCGCCGGGGCTGGAACGGCTCCCAGCTGGTCCACCTCCATCACCCACAACGTCACCGAAGTCGCCCAGCCCGCCGAGGCCTCATGGGTGGAAACCCAAGCCGGACGCCGCCGTACCGAGGGCTGGTTCACCACCAGCCCGGCTCCCGCCGACCCCCACACCGAGTGGCGCCTGTACACCGTCCTGGACTACCCCGCCACCGAGCTGTCCGACCGCCTCTACCAGCGCACCGGTCCGATGACCGGCTCCGAGAAGCAGCGCTGCCAGTCCAACCGCCCCACCGCCACCACTCCAGTCGGCGCCGATGCCCCCGCGGGTTTCGAACGCGCCCACTGAGACGGGGCATGACGAGCATCCGAACGAAAAGTCCCGTTAAGGGGGCGTAAGCCGGAAAGAGGCAACAGCCGGTGCCACGCGGTCTGTCCTGCCGCTCGGCGAGGGCGGATTTCGGCGGTCTGCTGCCGAACGGGCCACGAGACCGAATCGGCAAGGGAACCAATGTGGAAGCGTTGACGGCCCGGGACTCCTATAGCTCCGGCGAGCCGCCACTCAGTTGATCAGTGGGTGCGGGGGCGGGGCGCCAGCACTTCGGTGACCTTGGCGATGGCCTCAGCTCCGGGTTTGACCTGGGGTGATGCCGTTAGGTGACCGGACAGAGTCCATGTTCTGTCCTGTGCGCCGACCGCCATTGCCCTTTTCCGACTTACTTGGTCTGCCCCCCAAGCAGTTGTCGGTCCAGGAGTCCCGGCACCGGCTGGCCCGCAAGATCTGCCACGGCAACGCCGGGAAGATCCGGCAGGCCTACCGGGAAGGCCAGGAAGACCAGCTGGCCGCCCTCGGGCTCGTGCTCAACGCCGTGGTGTTGTGGAACTCCCGCTACCTGAGCGCGATCATCGACCAGCTGCGCGCTCAAGGCGTGCCGGTCAAGGACGCCGACGTGGCCCGGCTGTCCCCGCTCGGCCATGCCCATCTCAACTGCCTGGGCCGCTACGCTATCGCCTCCTCCGCACCCGCCGGGGACCTTCGGCCGCTCGGCGAGGCAGCGCTGCCCGAGGCCGTCGTGGTGGACGAGGACGGGGTGTGAGCCGCCTTCCTCGGCGGTCCTCTCCTTCACATCCGAAGGAGTGCATGTGCCGTCCATGTCCTAGCATCGAAGGATCCGGCACCCGTGGGTGTCTGCCGACCGTGACCTCTGCCGATCAGCGCACGTCAATACACGACAGCCGGTTACGCGCGGTCACCGGCTCCGCCGGGGCGGCGGGCGCTGGTGTGCAGGGTGTGTTTGCCGGCCACCGCGCGATGGTGCTGGAGGAAATCGGGGGCCTGCCAGTGCACGTTGGTGGCCCAGCCCAGGCGTTCGAACAAGCGAATCAGCGCGGCGGAGGGGTCGATCTGGTCGGCGGCGCGGCCGTGCCGGGCGCAGTCGGGCTGACTGTGGTGGCCGTTGTGCCAGCTTTCCCCGAAGGACAGCAAAGCCAGCGGCCACAGGTCGGTGGAGCGGTCGTGGCGGCGGGTTGTGTACGGCCGCTCACCGATCACGTGGCACAGGGAGTTGACGCTCCAGGTCACGTGCTGCAGCAGGGCGATGCGGACCAGGCCGGCCCAGATGAACGCGGTCAGCCCGCCGTAGAGGGTGCCGCTGATCGCCCAGCCCGCTGCGAACGGCAGGAGCAGGGAGGCGGCGCACAAGGCGGGGTAGGCGCGGGAGATCCGCAGCATGGCCGGATCGTTGCGCAGCGGGTCGGGGGCATACCGTGCGGCCGAGGTGGGTTCGCTGGAAAACAGCCAGCCCAGGTGGGCGTGGGCCAGGCCTCGCAACCGCCCGCCGGGATGGGCGCCGTAGCGGTAGGGGGAGTGCGGGTCACCGGGCCGGTCACTGAAGGTGTGGTGTCGTCGGTGGGCGGCCAGCCAGCCGATGAGGTTGCCCTGAAAGCTCATCGACGCGGCCACGGCCAGAACGGCGCGCAGCCAGGGGCGGGCGGTGAAGGAGCCGTGGGCCAGTAGCCGGTGGAAGCCGACCGTCACCCCCAGCCCGGTCGCGATGTAGAAGACGGTGGCCAGCAGCAGGTCGGTGAGGCTGATCCCGCTTCCCCAGGCCAGCCAGATGCCGCACGCCAGTGCGATGAACGGCGCGATGACGATCGTGGCCGTCAGCGCCGCCTGCCCGGCATGGACACTGAGGCGCTGCTGGGCGGGCGGGAAGGGTGACCGTCCGTCGTATTGCTGTCCGATGGCCTGCGGAGCTTGGGTGTGCATCCGGGTCACGCCACCATTGGCAGGCCGCGGTCCAGGCCGGTGATGTGCAGCAGCCGGGACATGAACGGGCGGGGCGCACTCAGCGCGAGGGTGATGCCCATCAGCCGGGCGCGGTGCTGGATGCCGACCAGGACGGCCAAGCCGCCGGCGTCGCAGAACGACACCTGCGACAGGTCCAGGATGAGCAGGCTCGTGCTGGAGTGCAGCGTGCTCATCAGTTGCCGGCGAAGCGCCGCGCTGGTGAAGATGTCGATCTCGCCGGACAGGTGAATGACGGTCGGCCTTGATCGGTCGGCTACGCCGAGTGGCGCGGTGTCGATGACGGTTATGGAAGTCTCCTTCGGGGAAGCTGGAACGGGATGAGATGCCTGCCGACCGGAGATCGGCCTGCCGCCAGGACGGGCGAGTCCTGAAAGTGATCGATCTGGCCGGCAGAGGGCACGCGGGGCACGCTGGCGCTGGCGGCTGTCTGGCGAGGAGGACACCTTCTGGCCGGTGACCAGCCCGCTCTCGTTCTCCCAGCGGGCCGTGTCGTCGGCGGCCGTCCCGCGCGGAGGCGGAACGGGGTCGGGCGGCAAGCGTGCGCCGGTTTGAGCGTCGTCGGCGCTCAAACCGGCGCTGTCCTGGGTGGTGAGGTCTTGGGCGGTGAGCTTGAGTGTGGCCTCAGCAGGAGCGGCGGCGGTGTCCGGCGGGATGACCAGCAGGACGACCGGCTCGCCGGCTGCGAAGATGAGAGTGATCAGACGCGGGTCGGTGTGGCGGAACCAGCCGATGCGGACCTGCCGCCCCCGTGCCGGGACCCGGCGCGGGATGCTCTGCCACGCATCGCCATGCAGGCCGATGCGGAGCGTGACTCGGCCCAGCCGCCGGTCCACGGTGGCGATGAGGCCGGGTAGTTCAGCGGCCGCGTCGCGGGAGTAGGGCCACCAGGCCCCGTCCACCACGGCTCGCCGGTCCAGCACCGGGTGAAGACTGAGTCGCAGCGCGGAATCGGCCCGAGGCATCGCTGATGAAACAGGGCTGAGTGGTGCGGGTTGAGAAAGAAGTGTCGGCGTCATGGTCGCCTGACCTGTCCAGGCCCCTGCGAAGGGGCCGGTGGTGGTTCGCCGGGGGCGACGCAGACCTGAATGCCAACGCTCGAAAAGACCTCGGTACCCTCAGTGTACGGTATGACTTCCGGAATTCGGCAATTCCGGAAGTAAACTGTGCGGGTGACTTCCGGAAACGCGCCCTCAGAGATCACAGAACCGGCCGGAGAAGCTTCCGGAAACACAAGCCGGTCGCGGGCCGTGCCGCTGTCCGGCCCGTACGCGGCGATCCTCACCGACTACGCCACCGCGCTCGAGCGCTCCCCGCTGGCCGACTCCACCAAGACCAAGTACGCCTCCCGGCTGCGCGGCTACCTGGCCTGGCTGGCCGACCAGCACGAGGCCAGCGCCCTGGACGGCGACCCGCTCACCGACCCGGTAGCGGCCACCGGCGCGGTACGTGACTTCCGCCGCCACCTGAAAAACGGCCGCCGCGCTCCCAACACCATCGACACCTACCTGTCGGCCATCGACGACTTCTACGCCCGCCGCGGTCTCGGCAAGCCCCAGGCCCGCCGCGAGCGCGACGCCGGCCGCACCGCTCCCCGCGCCCTGGACGCCCGCCGCGCCCGCCGCTACATCCGCCACGTCCAGCTCACCGCGACCTCGCGCGACAAGGCCATCGCCCTGCTGCCCTACTTGGCCGGCCTGCGCATCTCCGAAGTCGTTGGTCTCGACCTGGCCGACGTGCGCCTGTCAGCCCGCAAGGGTGAGCTGCGCATCCGTGGCAAAGGCCGCGACGGCGGCAAGATCCGCCTGCTGCCCGTCCATCCCGACCTGCGCCAGGCCATCGCCGACTGGCTGGCATCTCGCGCCGATTGGAAAGGGGCCGACACCCACGCCGCGCTGTTCCTCAACCACCACGGCGGCCGCCTGAGCGATCGGTCCGCCCGCGGCATCATTACCGGCTTCGGCGACGCCGTAGGCCTCAATGACGACCCCACCGAGCCCTTCGGCCCGCAGGTCCTGCGCCACACCTTCGCCACCCAGCTCATCCGCGACGGCAAGGACCCCATCCTGGTCGCCGAACTGCTAGGGCACGGCTCGTTGGACACCACCCGCCGCTACGCCCTGCCCACCGAAGCCGACAAGGCCGCCGCCTTGGACGCTCTCATCACCGACCATTAAACAGTCCGCTCCGCAACGCTCGCCCTGGCGCTCCATCCGCATGAGATCGCCTCACGACCCCGAAACACCGAGACGACTACTCACCATGATCATTCTCAGCGATAACCGCTGTCCGTCGGTTCCTCACCCCCGGGCTACCGGTTCGGCCCCGTCTTCCGCGCCAGCATCAACGGGACCGGCGGACCGCTGTCCTACGACGCCGCCCACCACCGGTGGCAGGGCTACTGCGAGGCGGCCGGAGTCGACATCGAGATCCACCAGCTACGGCACGCCCACGCCACCGAACTCATCAACGCCGGCGTCTCCACCGAAACCACCCAGCTGTACACCCTCCTCGCCGACGACGTCGCAGACACCGAGATCCGCGCCGCCCGCCGACGCCGCGACCGCCGCTGACCTGCACGCTCACTGCTCCACACGTCACTACACACAACCAAGATCAATCTCAGCGCCAATGGCTGTTCCCAGGTTCCTCAACCCCGATCCTGCTGGAGAACGGGAACGCGGTTTTGGCCGAGGAGGGGATGGTCGTCTTGTCCCACGGTTGCCCCGCACAGCAGAGCCCACCCGCGGCGCTCGCTCTGGCCGCCGCCCTGCACGTGGTCAGCCGGCACCTCGACCGGGTCGCGAAGCTCAACGCTTCCTCGCCCGGCGGCGCCGAACATCAACCTGCTGTTCGGCGCCGGACGGACTCGCCCGGTCGACGACTGTCCGAGTCCTGCCCGGATACCTGGATCACGGACAGCCGAAGCACTGAGCGGCGCCTTCCAGGCCGCACCGCCAGGGACAGCCTCTGGCTATTCGTCCGCCAGCAGCTCTCTCAGAGTGCCGCCCTCGCGCCGACACGACATATGATCATGGATTTCTCGCGGCGTCCGAAACGTAGCCGTCAGAAAACGATCAGGGTCTCTGTAGCCGTCAAACAGCCCTGAAGCCCCGCCGAAATAAACTCGGCGGGGCTTCAGGGGTACTACCCTTCAATCCTTAAGCCTGGTCTTGCCAGATTTCGAACTCTCGCGGTGTCTTTTGAGCAAGGATATTCATAATTGGAGCTCGGTTCACGGACTCCAGCCATGCATCGAGGGATGTTCTGTCCTCTGGGAACCGCCATTCGGTGTGACTTCCGGCAGACTCGAGTTCGTTATCCAATGAGTACCTGAATTCGAACTGTAGCTGAACGTAGTACTCGTGCTCTCCAGACGAGTCGATGACTTCGAGCTGGCGAACCAGGCTGAGCACAAAGGTTGGCTCGGAAAACCAGCTCACCTTTCCGTATTGAAAGAGGTGCCCGTCTGCATCTGGCAATTCGGGTATATCGAACTCGATCGCCGAGTAACGACGGACCAGTCCCGTCAAATCCGAGACCTGAGAGGTGAACAAAGGTGGCTCGCCGAGGAGCCCTCTGGCAAGGTCCAAAGCCGCTTCTACCTGCTGCTTGTTGGACATGAGTACCTTCCGTGCCCGATACCTGCGCCCCAGGATAGTGTTTGCCCGCGGAGTCCTCGCACCGGCGGGCGGACTTTCCCCCTAAGGCCGGTAGCCACCCTGTAGCTGCCTCCTGAAGTGGTCTATTACATCCAGAGCCTCTCCCCTGGTTCGCGCCCCACTCATGAGATTATTCACATAATCACAGTAATCGAATGCACAGAAGCGCCAATCAGGTTGGGTGATCCGCTGCTGCGCGGTAGCCACACACCATTCTCGGCATCATTCACACCGATACCGAACTTATCTAGCACGGTCCTCGCAGGGGCAGTCTTCGGTGAGTTTCCAGCCACAATATGGTGTGGACTGTGAGGTGTGCCCGGCTTCGGGAAAACCGGATTAATGAGGCTCCGCCGTAGTTTATCCGCGCATCCCGGCTCGGTATTGTGAAAAAGAATTGCTTGGCTGCCTGCGAGGACATGGTAGGTGTGGATGTCGTCGATGGTGAGGTTGTGGACGCGTTGGATGGCGGTCCACTTCTTGATCGCGGTGATCTGAACGCGGGTGCCGGCACCGCCAGAACCGCACCTGATCGTGGGCCCCGACTACTACACCTACGGCCCCTGGCCCGGCGGCGCCGCGCTGGACTTCCTGCGACCCATAGCCACCGAGGCCACCGCCCTCCTATGGATCGTCGTGATGATCGTGCTCGCGGCCTCCCTACTCTCCTTCGCCCGTCTCCACGCCCCCCGGACGGAGTCCTGACATGCGCATCGAGATCTCCCGCCTGACCAAGACCTACCGGGGCGGCGTGCACGCCCTCGGCAGGCTCGACCTCGACGTGCCGACCGGCATGTACGGGCTGCTCGGCTCCAACGGGGCGGGCAAGACCACGCTCATGCGCGTCCTGGCAGGGCTGCTCAAACCCATCTCTGGGACGGTCCGCGTCGGCGGGCACGACATCACCACCGCCGACGGGTGTCTGGCCGTGCAGCGGACGCTCGGCTACCTCCCCTAAGACCTCGGGGTCTACCCCGACGTGACCGCGCGGCAGTTCCTGGACTACATCGCCCTTCTCAAGGGAGTCGACTCGCGCACCGCGCGGCGACGCCGGATCGGCGAGCTACTCGAGGTGGTCGCGTTCACCAAGGACGCCGACCGCAGGCTCAAGGGCTTCTCCGGCAGCATGCTGCGCCGGGCCGGCATCGCCCAGGCACTGCTCACCGACCCCCGGCTGCTGATCGTGCACGAACCGACCAGCGGCCGGGACCCCGAGGAGCGGATCCGGTTCCGCACCCTGCTCTCCCAGCTCGCGGGCGAGCGCACGGTCCTGCTCAGCACGCACATCGTCGAGGACGTGGCCCAGACCTGCCGCTACCTCGCGGTACTGGCCAAGGGACGCCTGGTGTTCCGGGGAAGCGTCATGGAACTGGTCTCGCAGGCCGACCACCGTCCCCGAGGGAGCGGGCATGCGCTACCGGCTCATCGCCCCCGCCTCCCCCGACCCGCACGCCCGAACAGGGGCCGGGCGCCCGGCCGGTGGGCGTCCGGACGCCTGATCGGTCAGGTGCCCGGACGGGCGGCCCTGGTCAGGTCAGCGGACTGCCCGCAGGGCGTCCACGATGCCGTAGCCGTAGAAGCCGTTACGGAGCCTGTTTCCCTCGCACACGTGCGTCGTGACGACCGTGTTGCCGTTCGACAGGTGCCGCGTGTAGGTGTAGGCGGCGGGGGTGGGGCAGTCCTTCCTGGTGGCGGACGCCTTGAGCAACGTCTCCACGACGGCGGGGTTGAGCGTCTTGCCGCCGTGCGTCCGGTCGCGGTGGCCGAACTTGCTGACGATCAGCGCCGCCACTCCCGCGGCGCGCGGCGAGGCCATCGAGGTGCCCTGGAGGTACTGGTAGTAGGCGCAGACGCCGTTCTTGCAGTCACGGACGACGCGGGCGACGTTGGGCGTGCCGTCGGGGTTCAGCTCACCCCGCGCCTCGGCGAGCGACCGGGGGTAGGCCGACAGCGTCGTCCTGGTGACGTCGCTGGTGTTGGTGGGCGTGTCGTAGCTGTCCCCGCCGGGGGCGGCCAGGTCGACGGAGCCGTTGCCGTAGTTGGAGCCGTAGGACTTGCGCTCGCTGATACCGGTCGCGGAGACCGTGATCACGTGGTTGCCCTCGATCGGCATGATGGAGCAGTCCGGCGAGATCGTACGCGAGTAGGGCAGCTCGCCCGGCACCCGGACGAAGTTGGGGCTTGAGGTGTCGGCGTACTCCCTGCTGAGGTCGCTGAACTGGTTGCCGACGGCCGTGACCAGGGTCACGCCCCTGGCGTGCGCGTAGTCGAGCGCCCGCTGCATGGCCTTGATGATCGTGGTCTGCTCCAGGCGGTCGGCGGGAGAGTCGGCCGGGTTGTTGACGCAGTTGGACAGCCACGGGTCGATGTAGTAGCTCATGTTGGCCACGTCGATACCGACGTCACCCGCGTAGGTCAGCGCGTCCACGCTCGGCTGGAGGAAGAAGTAGCCAACGTCCGAGCCGACCCGCAGGTTCACGATCGAGACCTTGGGCGCCACACCCGCGATGCCCAGCCCGTTGATCGGCGAGGCCAGCGATGACGCCACGTGCGTGCCGTGACCGTCCTCGTCCACGTCCGCCGGGTCGTTGCAGGAACGGTCCGGCTCCTCCTCGCAGGGGCCGTCGACCTCGTCGCCGTTGGCGTCGACCGGGATGTCCACGGTGAAGTTGCGGCTCAACTCGCGGTTGAAGTTCGGCGCGATGTCGGGGTGGGAGCCGTCCACGCCGGTGTCGAGGATGCCGACCAGCACGCCGGGGTCGCCCTGCTCGTGCTTGTACGAGCCGTCGACGGTGGCGTTGATCTGCTTCATGTCCCACTGGAGTTCCGACAGCGGCTCGGCCTCGGGGGCCGGCTTGCCCGGCTTGGTGAAGGGGGTGCCGTACTCCTCCTTGCCCGGCTTCTCCAACGCCTTGGCCGCGAGGGCCTCGCGCACCGCCGCGTCGCTCACCGGGGCGTTCTTGGGTACGCCGCCGACTGACCGGTTGCGGGCGACGCCCTCGATCAGGGCGTTGCCCCCCAACTGACTCGTGAAGCCGGTGTTGGTCGTGGCGACGGTGGCGAGACCGACGGCGCCGTTCTCCTTGAGAATCCTCCCGCCCGCGGCCTGGATGGCACTTCTGGCGTCGGCGGCGTTGACATCCTCCTTGTAGAGGACCACGTATTCGGTTTCCCGGCTGGGTTCCGCACCCACCTGCCGGGCCTGTGCCGGAGCCGCCAGTGTCGCCGCGGCGACAGCGGCGACGGCAATGACGACAGCGCGTTTCACACATACCTCCATGCGTCAAAAAATCCCTCGCCAATATCACCACACCGACGGCACCACTCCGTACATAAAGAAGGTCGCGGAGAAGCGTAAGAACATGCCATTGACTACTTTCTCGGGATGTCGAATGTAGTGGTTCGCGACACCGGCCCCCGAGGGCGAGAGGGGCGCGCCCCGACAGCGGAACGATCTTCGATCGGCGCGGAACCCGGCCGGACGGCGGCCACCCAGGAGGTCACCCCCTTCCGCCGCGCGGCAGGCGCGGACGTCCGCCGGGCGCCAGGACGGCGCGACGGGGGTTTCCCCGGCCGGAGGGTCGGCCTCGTACCGGACGGGCCGTCCACGACCACCGCGCACCGCGATCCCACGGTTCACAAAATCAGCACGAACCGCCGGAAACAATCCCTGAAGCCCTCCATGGAGCCCCACGCCGAACAAGTGCCGAGCAATTCATATGGTCATTACCGTAATTCCCGGAAGGAATGAATCCGGATATCGATATGACAGAATCCGGCTCACTCATGAGTGGCCCTCGCTGCCGTTTTCCGCACGCGGTCCCGGGCAGGCCCGGCCGAGGACCCGCCACCCGCCGCCCCGCGGCACCGGCCACCACCGCGCCCCCAAGGGGTGACGGCGGCGGCCCGCCCGACTCCCCTCGCGCGGTCAGTGCCGATACGGGACCATCCCCGCAGGCGCGGGGCCGACACTTGCTGACCGGTCACTTTATCGGCGAAGACGGGCAGAAAGAATCAGTCCGTCGAAGTCGACGGGGTACCAGCGGTCCTTGCCCGCTGTCCGTATGGCCCAGCCCTGTTCGTTGGCAGCGGGTTCGACGAGGACGGCTTGGCCGTCGCCGACGCGGGAGGCGAGCAGCTCCCAGATTCGGTCTCTGATCCGTTTGCTGGGGTTGGGGTACTGGGACTATTTCCTCAGGGAACAACGCTAGGGATTTTCCACAGGTCAGCACGGGTGCGCTGAGCATCGCTCCAGGAGCTTGGTTAGTGGATGTCCTCGGTGATGGTCCAGCGGTGGCCGCGCCCGATGCGTTGGATTTCTTGGCGTAGAGCGCGGGTGCGTTCGCGGGCGTCGGGTCCGGCGATGCCGAGGGTGATCCGGTGGCTGGTGGCCTCGTAGTGGGTGCGGTGGTCTTCTCCGGCGGCAAGGCGGAGGGCGATGGTGATCCGGGCGCGGAGCCGGGTGTGTTTGCGGGGGTGCTGGCCGGGGTTGAGGCCTTCGATGACGATGTAGGAGAAGTGCGGCGCGAGTTGCTGGTCGGTCTGGGCGCGCGCGGTCTCGCGGGACAGTCGGTCGGCGTCGATGCTCTGACGGAGCCGGTCGCGTTCGGTGATGGGGATGGGGCGGCGTCCGAGCCAGTCGGGCCAGCCGTCAGGCCGGGTGGGTGACAGGGGTGACACGGGGCCGGTGTTCTCTTCGGCTGGCGTGGTGCTGCCTTCGGCCACGTGGCTCCTTATCTGAGGTGGGGCACCTGTTGATCAGTTATTTATCGCATTTGCTGGCGATCTGGGCAGGCATGCCGATCTTGTCCCTGCCTGACTCGTTTCAGCTGGCATTTCGGGTCTCCGTCTGGTGAAGGTGGGAGGGCGAGCGGGTGGTGGTCTGGGATGATCTGCGGCATGGCGCGTGGTGATGGTGGCGGTAGGGACGCAGGGGCGAGCCTGTTTGGCGGCCGGTGAGCGACGTGGACATGATGACCGCGGTAGTCCCTCGCTACGTTCAGCTGTTCCGATGGGGCTGCGGGTGGGGCCTGGCCGGTCAGGTCGCGCTCTGCTGGTCGTGGTCGCGGAGCATGCGCATGACGGTTGCCGGCGAGGGGGGCCGGCCCTTCTTCGCGCCGCTGGTGATGACGAGCCGCGCGGCGATGTCGCGCAGGCGGAGGGCCATGGAGAGCATGTGGTCGTCGGTGACGCCGACGCCGCCGATGGCCTTGCCGCGGGCGCGGGCGGACTCGTGGCCTTCCAAGGTGCGGTCGCGGATGTATTCGCGTTCCATCCCGGACAGGGCCGCCAGCACGATGAACACGACGCCGGAGGGGTCGTGTGAGCCTTGCAGTTCCCCGGTGAGGAACTCCAGGCCGACGTCGGCCGCCCGCAGTTCTTCGGCGAGGGTGGCCAGGTCGATGCCCCGGCCGAGCCGCTTGTGCTCGTGGACCACGAGGGTGACCGCGACGCCGGAGGCCCGCAGCTCCCGGGCCAGGGCGACGGCCCGTTCGAGTTCGGGCCGCCTCGTTGCGCGGGTGGAGATCTTCTCGGAGAAGATCCGGGTGACGCTGGCCTTGGTGAGGGAGTCGAGCTGGGTGTCCAGGGACTGGCGCAGGGTGGAGGCACGGGCGTACCCGATCCGTACGTGCCCGGTCGGCTCGACGCCCGCTGCGGGGCGGGGCAGTTCGGTCCAGGCTGTCCCGGGCTTGCGCACGGCCGGGGTGGGGACGTTCAGCGCTTTGGCCAGCGAGGGCACGAGCCGGAACCGGGCGGTGTGGTACTGGATGGCGACCTTGCCCTTGGCGGTGCGGCATGGCGAGCCGGCCGGGACGGCGCAGGAAGACATCGGGCAGTCGCGGGATTCCACTCGCTGGAAGCCGTCGGGCACCGCCCAACTGTTTCATGGGTGCGTTTCATGAATCAAGCCGTTTGCATCGACCTATGAAACATAGAATCCCCCGGACGGGGCAAGGCGCGAGCCGTGTTTCATGTGTCTCCGTTTATGAAACAAATCTCAAGGTACCCGACCGGAAATTCCGCTACCGGCCGTCTTCGCAGGCCAGCAGCTTCAGAGAACACGGTCCAGGAGGCGACGTACGTGACTGGCCCTGGACCAGGCCGCAGCCCTCGTCGGATCCCGGAGAACGCGTCCTCAGCCGACCAGGACCAGCTTGCGCACGTTTTTGACGGCCTCCTCACGGGAGGTGTCGGCAATCGGCTTGAACTGCTCCAGCGCGGGGACAGAATGCGCGAGCGTCATCTCGACATGCACGAACTCAAGGTTGCGGTCCAGGCCGATCTGCTCCAGCAGGGCTCGCAGGTAGGGCATCTGAAAGTCGTAGCGCTCGCGAGGGGTGCCCGGGCCGTACGCGCCACCCCGGGCGGTCACCACGATCGTCCGCTTCCCGGTCAGCAGGCCCTCGCTCATCGGCTCTTGAATCATGTGTTCCTTGACCGTGACCCGATCGAACCACGCTTTCAGCACCGACGGGATCGAGTAGTTGTACATGGGCACACCGAGCACGATGGTGTCGGCCGCGCGGAGCTCCTTGATCAGCGGCTCGGAGACGGACCAGGCACGGCGCCGGTCCTCGTTCAGCCCCTCCTGGAGCAGCAGGCCGGCGACCACCGAAGCCTCGTCGACGTGGGGGATCGGCGAAGCGCCGAGATCCCGGTACACATACGTGTGATCGGGGTTGGCCTGGCGCCATTCCTCGGCGAAGATCCCGGTGATCTCCCTGGTCACCGAGCCGTCCTGGCGCATGCTGCAGTCGATGTGGAGCAAGGTCGGCATGGCTGTCCCCTTATGGGTGCGGAAGGATACGGGGTCGGAAGGTGCGGGGGACGGATCAGCGGTGTGCGCGCAGTGCGGCCAGCAGCCATTCGAAGGCCGGGACCGCCGGTGGGGATGGCTTCTGGCCCTTGAGGAGGCTCAGGAGCTGCCAGTACCGCTCGACTCGGGGCTCGGCGACCATGTCCAGCCACATGATCAGGGCGGCGGTCTCCTCTGCGGGAAGGTCGTCGGGGATGATCCGTTTCAGGATCAGGCTCGCCCCGGCCGACTCCGGCGCGATCCCGCGCGACAGAGCGGCGCCTGCGTGCTCCAGGACCAGGGGCCGGAGGTTGAGGCCGTACTCCAGGCGGTTGTTCTCCTCGCCGCTGAGAACCATCCGCCGGACCGTCTGCTGGAAGCTCTCCTCGCCCGCCAGCTCGGCCAGCTCCACCCACGCGTTGATCTGCTCGGAGGTCGGGTCTTCCGGGAGATCGGACGGGAGGTCACGCATCCATCCCGCGACGAGCCTGGCGTCCTCATCGACGACGTCGGCGAACACGCGGTCGACGAAGTCGTCGATGATCTGCTGGCGTTCCCGTGCCGAGAGCCGGGCTAGCGCGTTGATCAATGCGATCTCCTTGGTAGAGCTGTCACGGTTGGCGAGAATGCGCAGGACGGACCGGCGTATCCGCAGGGTGCGGATCTCGGCGTCGAGCGCTTTGAGGTGCAGGTCCGCCACTTCGCTCAGTGTGGTGCGCTTCTCCAGCACCTGCTGGATGGCGTCAAGACCGAGCCCGAGATCGCGAAGTGTCCGGACCAGGTCCAGCCGCGCGACCGCCTCCGCGTCATAGAGCCGGTACCCGCCCTCCGACCTCTGGACCGGAGGGACGACGCCGCTATCGGACCAGAAGCGGATCGTGCGCGCCTGCAGCCCCGTACGCTGGGCCAGCTGCCCGATCGTGTAGAGACCCGTCACGTCGTTCATGGCTTGAATCTGCACCTTCCACCTGGTGGAACCTCAAGCGATTTGTCGGAGATTCTCGCCGTGGAGCAGCCGTTGACGGGGCGCGGGCCAAGTACAACATCCGCCGCAGCTACGGCCCGGAGAAGGAAGCGCTCGGTGTGCTGGCCATCGAGATCGAGCTCCTCCAGCCCGCCACCGCGTGACAAAGCCGCAACCCAGCTACGAGCCAGGGCCCCGCGCACCGTGCGGGGCCCTCGTTGCGTCCGGCCTCAGGATCCCCATCGTGGTCAGTCCTGTTCGTTGCCTTCGGCCGTCGCATCGCGCAGCGGCCGCAGGTTCCCCGGCGCCTCCGGCCGGGTGAACGGGTAACTGCCGTGGAAGTTGATGTGCTCCCAGATCAACGGGTACAGCCGGGCCCGGATCTCCGGGCCGATCAACAGGTTTCCGTCCGCCTGCAGGGCTTTCACAGCGGCGTCGACCACCGTCGGCGAACTCGTCGCGGAGGGGAAGGTGGGTGCGTTCAGGCTGTCGGAGGCCGGGCCGGACACCATCCGCCGCGCCCACGCCGTCCACTCCGTCGCCGCGGTGCAGTCGGAGTACTCGCTGTGGACGCGCGGGGTGGAGGAGCGGGTGCTTCCGGTGCTGCGCGAGCTGGGGATCGGCCTGGTGCCGTTCGCGCCGCTGGGCCGCGGCTTCCTGACGGGGAAGATCCGCTCATCCGAAGGTTTCGCCGAGAAGGACTTCCGGCACGGCAACCCGCGCTTCACCGGCGCCAACCTGCAGGCCAACCTGCGGATCGCCGATGAAATCCAGGCCGTCGCCGAGCAGGCGGGGGCGAGCGGGGCGCAGGTCGCGCTGGCGTGGCTGCTGGCCCAGGGCGACGACATCGTCCCCACCCCCGGCACCAAGCGCGTGGCCCGGGTCGAGGAGAACATCGCCGCCGCCGACCTGCAGCTCACCGCGCAGCAGCTCGACCGGCTGTCGGCGGCCGGGGACCCACACCGAGGCCGGGCTGGCCATCCTGGAGCGCTGACCAGACCCACGGCAACCCACATTCCAGGCGGCCGCGTAGCGGCCTGCCGATCTTGATGAAGGAGTACGACGTGGAGACCATCACGCTGAACAACGGCACTTCGACCACCGCGACCCGGCCATGGTCACCTGGCTCGGCAACCGCCGTACCGGCTGAGAGGGAGACTGCCATGGACGGCTCCCCCCGGCCCCTCGATCGCCGCCAGGTCCTGCGCGGCGCGCTGCTGCTGGGAGGCACAGTGATCACCGCGACCGGCTGCGGCGATGGAACCCGGCCCGCATCCGGGTCGGTGACGGGTCCGGCCTCATAGTCGGCGAGCGTGCCGCCCACCACGGCGGGCCGCACGGTGCTGCCGGCCTACTTCTCCCGGCCCGGCGAGAACTACTACAACGGCGGCCGCCGCGACCTCGAGGTCGGCAACACCTGTTCCTAGGTGGAGGCCGCGCGGGTACAGCACCGAGATCATGCTGTCGGTAGATCGGTGAGATCCAGCTGCGCACCGACCGGCGCCTGGACCTCACCGACCTGCCGACTGGGTAACGCCGGACGCTCGCCCGTTCCGGCGACAGCACGGCTGGACCATCCCTGCGCTCGATGCCGGCGGGGCGTCGGCGATACTGTGGGCGTGGAGTACGTGTCCAGAGTGCCGCGACCGCCGCTGGACAGGCTGATCGACGACCTTTACTACCTGGAGGGTGCGCCGCCGTACGCCCGGCTGACGCTGCCGCCGGGGCCGTCGGCGTTGCTCATCGTCAACCTCGGGGCGCCGTTCCGCATCCGCGCCGGCACCGACATCGAGACGGCCGAGTACGCCGACGGCTGCGTGGTCACCATGCCCACCCGCGCCTTCGAGTTCGGCTATCCGCCGGAGACCCGGTCCGTCGGCGTGCACTTCAAGCCGTGGGGGCTGGCGCCGTTCCTGCCGATGCCCGCGGTCGAGCTGTGTGACCGGCCGGTGACGGTGGAGCAGGTTTGGGGCCGGCCCGCCATTGCTGAGCTGCGAGACCGGCTGGCTACGGCGGCCGGGCCGTACGAGATGCTGACGCTGCTCGAGGAGGAGCTAATGCGACGGCTGTGCGAGACCGCCGGCCTGGGGCTGGTCCGCCATACGAGCAGCGTCATCGCGGCGACCAGCGGGGCGGTGGCGATCGGCGACCTGAGCGTGGCAGCCGGTGTCAGCGGCACTCATCTGGTACAGCGGTTCAAGGAGCTCATCGGCGTCACGCCGAAGCGGCTGGCCCGCACCTACCGCTTCGCCGCCACCGTGTTCGCGATCAACCCCGCCGGACCGATCGACTGGGGCGACCTCGCCGGTGGCGCAGGCTACTTCGACCAGGCCCACTTCGGCCACGAGTTCCGGGCGTTCACCGGGCTCACGCCGACCCGGTACGTCGAAGTCCGGCGGCGGTTCCTACGCGAACATCCCGGCCACGCGCTGGACGGCTGGCCGCTGCCGGCCGATTGATTTCTTACAAGAGCGACAGCTCACGACACGCTAATTTGGGGCACCCCAAAGCAGAGGAGAGCCCCGTGGGCAAGGTGGTCATGTACAGCTCGGTGTCGGTGGACGGCTTCGTCGCGGACGAGAATGACCAGCCCGGACCGCTGTTCGACTGGTTGTCCAGCGGTGACGTCCCGTTGGACGAGAGCGGCGAGCTGAAGGTGTCGCAGACGTCCTACGACTACACCCGGACGTACTGGGACCAGATCGGAGTCACGATCGTCGGCCGCCACGTCTTCGACATGACGGACGGCTGGGGCGGCAAGCCGCCGGGCGGCATCGACCACGTGGTCGTGGTGTCGCACCGGCCGATGCCCGAGGGCTGGGACCCCGAGGCGCCGTTTCACTTCGTCGACGGCGTCGAGGCAGCCATGGCCAAGGCGCAGGAGCTTGCGGGTGACCGCATGGTCGAGGTCGCCGCTGGCGACGTCGGTGGCCAGGTGCTTGCCGCGGGCCTGATCGACGAGGTGCGCATGGACGTCGTACCCGTCGTGTTCGGGTCCGGCAAGCGCTACTTCGGGTCGGTCCACGCGCAGCACCTGTTGGAGGATCCTGAGGTGGTGATTCAGGGCAACCGGGTGCTTCACCTGCGCTATCGGATGCGCCGTTGACCGATTTGAGCGGGTACGCGAAGAAGTCCACCGCGAACGGTGACACAAGATCGGGCCTCCGGCTGCGTTTGCGCATCGCTGTCCCCGGTCGGGCAGCCGACGCCGATCCGCCCCAGCACCTCACCTGCGGCAAGTTCAACTCAAGATCACTGGTTGCCGGTTTCCGTCGTATCTTGGCCGACCCCCGAACGGACTTGGCCTGAGCGTGGCCTCGGGACTTTGGACCGGATCAACGCGCCGACGCCGCCCTCCCATCAGAGCTTCTGATATCTCTCGATATCAGAAGCTCTGATGGGAGGGCGGCGTGGGGCGGCGGCACCAAGCGGTACCCGAGGCGTTCACCACCACCCACGCCGCCTACGCCGCAGCGCTGAAGCGGGCCCCGCTGGACGGCGACACCCGCCGCGCCTACGACTTCCGGGTCCGGACCTTCCTCGCCTGGCTGGAGACCAGCGGCCTCGACGGGGACCCGCTCAAGGGCGAGATCTCCCGCGAGATCCCGCTCCTGGACGGCACCGCGCGGACTTCCATCGCCGAGTGGCGCACTGAACGCGCCTCCCGGCCCGGCGCCGACACCCCGGCGCTGTTCCTCACCCGCCGCGGCGATCGCCTCGATGGGGATCTGAACGTACGGCAACGGCCGGCCTATCGCCTCAGAGATGGCCGCAGCGATCTGGACCGGAGTCAGTTCGTCTCCGGCCAGGTCCACCGCGCGCCCGATCCACTCGCCCGGCTGAGCGAAGGCCAGTGCGGTGAACGCGCCGACGTCATCGACGGCCATGATCTGTTGCGGCACGTCGGCGGTGAATGCGGTGGACACGGCACCGTCGCTCAGGTGGTATGCGCCGGTGTAGTTCTCCATGAACGAGACCAGGCGCAGGAATGTCGCGGGCAGGCCCAGCCGTTTGATGCGCTGTTCGATCCGCCACTTGCTCACCACGTTCTGCGGCAGCTTTTCGGTGTCGTGGCGGCCGGCGCCGGAAAGGGACGCGTAGACAAGGTGCTCCACGCCGGAGGCGTGTGCGGCGTCAGCGACATTGTGGCCCCAGCGGACCTCGTCCTCGGCGGAGAAACCTTCCGGGGTCCCCGGAGAGCCCACGGTGGGCTGAACGCTGAACAGGCCGTTCGCGCCTTCGGTCGCGGCGCGGAGCGAGGCGACGTCGTCCATCTCGGCGCGGACGATTTCGGCGCCTGTCTGTGCCAGCGCGCGGGCCCCGGCGGCATCGGGATCACGTGTCACCGCTCGCACTCACCAGCCGTCGGCGAGCAGGTGCGCCGTCACAGCACGTCCCTGGAGGCCGGTTGCTCCTATGCCAACGATGGTTTTCATGACATATCTCCGGTTCATCGGGGTGCACGGAGCTGTCCACCTAAACGGGGAGGCCCTCCCTCACGGCACCAGTTGCTTGAAGCCGTCTTCCGCGACAGAGTCGAGGCTCTACGCACCACCGCAGCCGACCTGGCCACCGACCCCGATCCCGGCCACGCGCTGACGGCATGGCTGAGAGCCGTCACCCGACACGCCGTGTCGAACCGAGGTCTGGCCGCCTCCCTGATGCACGGCCCCCAGGACAGCGCTTCCACGCCGGGTGTCTCCTGCCACACAATGATCACCAACGCCGGAGCAGACCTACTGGCCCGCGCCCGCCACGCGAACGCCGTGCGGTCCGATGTCTCGATCACGGATCTGCTCCAACTCGTCAACGCCATCTCCCTGGTCGCGGAACAAGAACCTGACGGTACGGCTCAGGCCGACCGGCTGCTCAGCCTCGCCCTCACGGGAATTAACCCCGCGCAAGAAGCGGCGAAGGACACGCATCACAGCTGACGCAGCCCGCCGGCAGCGTCTCCAGACAGGCCGTTGACGAGCACGCCGGTCGACGAGCTTGTCGATATCGGCGTGCCGCTCTGAAGCACTCAGCCGGTGCCCGCGGTCGCGATCCGCTGTTCACCAACTGGCGGATGATCAGAAAGAGCGGCGAGATGCCTTCATCATGCGGCCGGACGCCACGGCGCGAGGCGTCCGGTGGCCGTGCTCGCAGACGACGCCGACGCCTGCACCGGGTACGGGTCGTCTCGCGAGCAATGCCGCGATCACGGTCCGCCTCTCGCCGACGGGCCGACTCTGCGGTAGCATCATGCAACCAGTTGACGAAGGGGTGCGACATGGTGCGGCGAACACGACTGGACAGCAACGCCTGCCCCGTCGCCAGGGCGCTGGACGTGATCGGCGACTGGTGGTCACTCCTGATCGTCCGGGCCGCGCTCGACGGAGACCGCCGCTTCAGCGAGTTCCATCGGACACTCGGCGTGGCGAAGAACATCCTCACGACACGCCTGCGCACGCTCGTCGACTCACACATTCTGATGATCGTGCCAGCCGCCGACGGCAAAGCCCATCACGAGTACGTCCTGACCCCGCAGGGCGAAGCGCTGCGTCCGGTGATCGCGGCGCTGCGGCAGTGGGGGGAGCAGAACGCGCCTCCCACCTCCGGCGAGTAGCCGGTGCCGAGGACGATCCCTCCCCACCAACTTCCTCATCACAAGGAGAGTCCTGTGCCGGAGTCCAAGATCAATGCAGGCTTGCTGAGCTTCGATGCGCTGGTGGACGGCCCACCGGACGGTGATCTGGTCATCCTCCTCCACGGTTTCCCGGAAAGCTCCCGGCAATGGGCTGCACACGTCGTAGCGCTCGCCGAGGCGGGATTCCGCGCCGTGGCCTTCGACCAGCGCGGGTACTCCCCCGGCGCGCGCCCGGCGGCGGTGACGGCGTATCGTATGCCGCACCTTGTACAGGACGTGCTGGACGTGGCGGATGCGCTGGGTGCTGATCGTTTCCATCTGGTCGGGCACGACTGGGGCGGCTCCGTCGCGTGGTGCACCGCTTTCGCCAACCCCAAGCGGGTGGTCACGCTCACCTCGTTCTCCACACCGCACCCGCGTGCCTTCGCCGACGCAGTGCGGGAAGGCGCGCAACCGGTGCCCGGCTACCATCGCACCTTCGCGCCCGAAGGCGCGGAGGCGATGCTGCGTGACAACCTCGCGTGGATCCGGGGCTCACTGGGATCGGCGGTCCCTGCGGACCATGCTCGCGAGTACCTGGGGCGGCTGAGCCGTCCCGAAGCGCTGAGAGCGGCGTTGAGCTGGTTCGCTGCCAAAGACCCCGCGGACGTGGCGATCGGCGCCGTGGAGGTGCCGAGCCTGTTGCTGTGGAGTGACGGCGACCCGGTGGTGCGCCGCCACACCGCTGAGCTGACGGCGAAATGGGTGACCGGTCCCTACCAATTCGTGGCATTAGAGGGGATCGGCCACTGGATTTCCGAGGAGGCGCCGGAGCCCACCGCGCAGCTGATGACCGAGCACATTCGAAGGTATGGATAGCGCGCCGTCCCAATGCAATATTCTGGGTTCTCCTCGACCTGGCCGGGCAGCGCGGTGAGCTGGTGACCCATCAGATCAGGTAGACGCATGTGCTCGGCACGGAAGATCGCGTGAAGTCGTTCGACATCCTGGTCGACGTGGCGAACTCGCCCGGCCCGTTTGAGCGCGGCCCGCAGTTTACTGGCCCCGCTCCCCTGGCCGTGCACCGGCGTGTTCATGGTGAGCAGTCGGGTGGCGGCGGTCGCGGTGAAGGCTGGCGCGTGCGACGGGCCGGTCGACTCCACTGTCCAAGCAACCGTCTCGATGCGGCCCTGCTGTGTCAGCTCGTTCAACACGCTCCCCCGAACCCACCCCGACCGACGACCCCGCCGCCACCGGCGCGACCGCGGCCGGGTTGATCTGGATGCCCGCTTCCTTCAGCCCGCCTTCGTGGTGCTCGAGCCCGCCGAGTACGCCGTGCCGAGTCCGGAACGCGAGGACTACCTGCGGACGCAGATCGCGCACCGATTAGGTTTCCGCGCCGTGCCCGTCTGTACGTGTGAGATCGACTCACGAGAGGCTGGCACGATGCGGAAACTGATCTTCGGCATGAACGTGACCCTGGACGGCTACATCGCCGCGCCCGGCGACGACCTCGGCTGGAGCGTACCGAGCGACGAGCTGTTCCAGTGGTGGTCCGACCGGGTGGGGGCGACCGGCCTGGCGCTGTACGGGCGCAAGCTGTGGGAGACGATGAGCTCCCACTGGCCGACCGCCGACCAGCAGCCCGGCGCCACACCGGCGGAGATCGAGTACGCCCGCCGCTGGCGGGACATGCCGAAGGTGGTGTTCTCCTCGACGATCGACAAGGTCGACTGGAACACCCGCCTGGTCACCGGCGACGCGGTCGCCGAGATCACCCGGCTCAAGGCCGAAGACGGCGGCCCCATGGACATCAGCGGCGCCACACTTGCCGCAACGGCCATGCGGGCCGGGCTGATCGACGAGTACGTGCTGGTCACCGCACCGGCCTTGCTGGGCGGCGGCACGCCGTTCTTCACCGCGCTGGACAGCTGGGTGAACCTGAACCTGGTCGAGACGCGGACGTTTCCCGGCGGCGTGGTACTGACCCGATACGAGACGAGGCGATGAGCACGGGCCAAATGCTCGGCTCGTAAGGCCAGGTCCTTCCTGGCGTGCTCACCGTGACCCTCGGCGATGAGGGGACCCCTCCCCGGGCCCTTCCTCGCGTTCCAAGTGAGCAGTGGAGATGAGGGCGACGGCGTCGTTGATCGTAACGATGATCTTCGGGCATGAAGATGCCCCGCCGGCAACGCCGGCGGGGCGGTGGTGTTCGCGTTGCCGCGTTGGTGTTCAGCTGGTCGGGGTGCTCATTCGGCGGTGACTTCGGTGACGGCGGCCCGTGCGCTGGACTCGTCGACGATGGGCCTTTTTCTGATCACAGCGTCGGGGGCAGGCCCAGCCATGGTTTGTCGGTGGCGTCGAATCCGGTGAGCTCGGCGACCTTCCCCTCGACGATGTGCAGGACCGCGATGGTGAACAAACGGTATTCCGGGTCGTCGGGGGTGCGGAGGTACAGCGCGGCGGCAGGCATGCGGTTGACCGTCGCGGCGATGCAGCGCCAGTCGTCGTGGCCGCGTTGGAAGAGCCCACCGGAGACCCAGCCGTCCACCGCGTCCTTGGCCGTGACGATCAAGGTGCCCGGCTCGGGCAGCATCGCGAAGCGCAGGTCATCGCGCAGCAGGGCCATCAACCCGTCCAGGTCGTTACGCTCATGGGCGTCCATATACGACTTCACCACGCCGCGCTCGTCATCCGACAGCTCGTGCGTGGCGGGGCTCCGCCAGTCGAGGCGGCGGTCGGGCAGCCGCTCGCGCATCGTCACGCGCGCCCGCTGCAGTGCGCTGGTCACCGATGCGACGGTCAGCTCGAGGGCGTCGGCGGCCTTCGACGCCGGCCAGCCGAGGACGTCGCGCAGGATGAGCACCGCACGCTGCCGCGGTGGCAGGTGCTGGACGGCGACGATGAACGCCAGCTCGATCGTCTCCCGCGCCACCACCGATTCCTGCGGGTCCTCCGGGAGCATCCGGTCGGGGTAGGGCTGCAGGTAGTGCACTTCCGAGTCCGTGCCCGGCAGCTCGGCAGGCACTGGTGTGCGGGCGTTGCGCTTCTCCAGGAAGTCGAGGCAGGCGTTCGTCGCGATCCGATACAGCCAGGTCCGCAGCGCAGCGTGGCCCTTGAACGACTCCTGCTTGTTCCACGCCCGCAGGAACGTCTCCTGCGTCATGTCCTGGGCGTCCTCGTAGTTCGCGAGCATCCGGTAGCAGTGCACCTGCAGCTCACGCCGGTAGCGCTCCGTGATGATCGCGAACTGTGCTGCGTCATTTGAGCGGGCCGCCGCGATGAACGCGGCCTCGTCGTCGCTTAGCAGTCTGGCGTCGGTCATGGTCGTCAATCCTTCCGTAGGTGGCGAGGGGCTACCAGAACTGACGATGTGGCGGAGGATTTCTGAGCGGTGAAGCCGCTGACACCGGGCCGTTCGTCAGGCCGGATGGGTCGGGTCGGGCACACCCTCGATGTCGAGGTGGGGTCCCCGTAGTGCTGGGGAAAAGATCGGGCGGGATATGGCCGGTCTGGCCGATCGCCCAATGCAGCGGCCGATCCCGGCCGGTCGGCGGCAAGCCCTATGCGTCATCTTCGGCTCTCGGCGGGGGCTTTGCTTCACGATGAGGAAACGGATGAGGACGACAGCAACGCCCATCGCGGCGGCTGCACAGACGATCACCCGAACCGAGGTCTCCGTCGGACGCCCGATCAGGAAGATTTCGGGTGGCATAAAGGTCATCTCGACGATCGCGCCGACCGGCACCGTCAATCTGGCAAGCAGGCCGATCACTCCATGGTTCTTGATGGTCGCGCCAACAGCGCCCAGAGGCGGCCCGAAGAGCAGGCTCGCGAGCAGCCAGGGGAGCATCCACCCCACCTGCCAGGCCAACGGCAGACCTCTCAGGGTGGACTCCGTGCAGTAATACACCGTCGTAGCCGCGGTCAATGCCAGAACACCGGCGGCCACCCCCCGGGTACGTGTACCTGCCAGCCATCCCGCCGCCACCGCCAGTGCGGCCCAGGACCAGCCGACGTCCAGCAGCAGCCTCGCTACTTCGGCGATCCTCATGACCCACACCCCGCCCAGGGACGCATCCTTGACGAGGGAGGTGAGTGCACCGAATCCCGCACCAAGCGCGAGAGCACCGACCACACTGCGGATGATCTTCACTACGCGAGGATACGCAGCGAAGAGGCATTCCTTGGTCGATTCCACATGTCACCGTCACCGGCGCCTCCTTGGCTCCCCACTCGGGTCGGCGTCACCAGGGGCAAAGTAGCTCTGCGTGACGGCGGTGACGGTGTGCGCGTCGCAGAAATAGTCATTTCTGCGAACCACACGAGCTACATCCGGGTACGCGCGTACGTGTGCAGCGCGTCGCGGACGAACATCGCCCCCGCCTCGTCGTCGTACATGGCGGCGAAGCGGGGGTCGTCGACGAACATGTCCCCAATGCCGTTCACCATCTCGATCGAGCGCTCCCGGTCGCCCTCGGCGGTGGGGGTGCCCGGGATCTGACTCAGCCACTGGACGTGCCGGGCAGCCAGCGACTGAGCGTGTTCCGATGTCGGCGAATCCCCGGCCTTCACTGCGGCGACCCATGCGGCGACGAGGTCGTCGGTGTCCTGCTTCCAGGCCCGCTGCTGGTCAAGGCTCTTGCCATGCCACCAGTCGTTGCTCACTTGGAACGCGCGCTCGCCCCAACGTGAGATCACCTCGTCCTTGTAGAGGTCGTTGAACCCCGCCAACATGACATCCATCCGCGGTTCCACCCCCGCCTGCAGAGCCTCAAGCGTGTGACGCACAGACCGGACCTGCCGTTCGATGCGGTCCCGTTCCTCTTCCAACGCGGCGATGTGGGCGCGGAGCCCGTCGAGCGCGTCCACCTCCTCGGCCAGGACCTCGGCGATGGCCGGCAAGCCCATGCCGAGCCGGCGCATGAGCAGGATCCGCTGTAGCCGGGCGACCGCGGTGGGGTTGTAGTAGCGGTACCCGTTCGCGCCGACCCGGGACGGGACCAGGAGCCCGACGCGGTCGTAGTGCCGCAGGGTCCGGCTGGTGATGCCGGCCCTCGCCGCGAGTTCCTGGATCGTCCACTCCATCGTTCCAGTGTTACCCGTGGCGCAGCGTGGTTGCGATGATCTCCGAGGCGTCGGCGTGCAGGGCCTGCGCCGCGGTCTGCCCGGTAGCCGCCAGGTAGGTGTCGACCAGCCGGTTGCCCGCGGCGTACCCAGCGCCCATCGGCAGTCCCACCGGGGCGACGCCGAGGTGCTCCGCGCCGGGGTCGCCGTGCACCCAGGCGGTGAAGTTCTGCATGCCTGTCACGTCGAGCCCGGTGAGCACCTTGGCGAAGACCTCGTCGTCGTGCAGGTGCGGCACGCCGATGCGGGCGGGGCCGAGCTCGTCGCCGTAGAGCTGACGGGCGAAGGCGTCGGCCAGGCCCTCGCCGACGATGTGCTCGCCGACCGTGACGGTCATCGGGTCCCACACAACCCCGCCCGGGCTCCACCGCAGGTTGTGGTGCAGTTCGTGTACGGCGGTGGCCTCCAGCCGCTCCACGTTCTCGGGGAAGGGCCAGAACGTGATGGCGATGTGGCCCGAGATGCCGCCGAACCCGGTCAATCCTTTGCAGGGACCCATGAAGTGTTCGTCACCTGGATCGCCGAGGACGAACAGCACGGTGATGTCCGGGGCCTCCAGTCCCGGCGTGGCCTCCAGCAGTACGGCGAGAGCGTCGTCGAGCGCGCGTTTCATCCGCTCCCAGGCCCCGGCCGCAGCCAGGGTTTCGAGCGCGTCGAGGCAACGCTCCTCGTCACGGTCGATGGGGAACCCGGACGTTGCGAGGTGTACGGCAACCAGGTCGACCTCGCCGGGGTTGTAGCGGTACATACCCTTGTTGGGCTCCAGCATCGAGTGCAGCAGGCCAACGCGGTCCGCGACCGGGGCCAGCAGAATCCGCCGCATGGCGGAGTAGGTGTCAAGAACAGTGATCGACATGGCCGCGATGCTAGAAGTTGACGCAGCGTCAAGGTCAAACCAGCGGCGCTCTTCGTCGAGATACAGCCGGGCATGCCGTCACCCGGGCCCGTCGCGACCGGCGGTTCGCCGCTGTGATGGACTCACGCAACTTGGTCAGCCGCTGTCCAGCGTGCGCAGCTCCTCGGTCTTGCGGTCCGCGGTGAACAGCATCCACTCGCTGTCGCTCACGCCGTCATGAGCATGGTCAGAGTGCGTGGCCGCCGGCGACCTGCAGGACTTGCCCGGTGGCCCAGCGGGCCTGGTGGGAGGCCAGGTACACCACCGCGTCGGCGATGTCGTCCGGCTCTCCGCACCTGCCCATCGTCTTGACCCGGGCGTCGTACAGCTCCTGAGCCAGTGCAGCCTGCTCCGCAGACAACTGCGGTCACCCGGGTCGGCTACCAGGAAGTCGAGCGGTCGTTCTTCTGCCGCGTCTGCCAGCGCGCCGAGCGCGTAAGGCGGCCGCGGCCGCGCTGCTGGCCTGCCTTGACGCGCTGTGACGGTACTCCGGTCGACGCCGGTCGTGGTCAGAACTCGTCGTCATCGAGCTGGCGGCGCAGTTCCTCATCGGTGATGCCGGTCAGCCACTCCCAGCGGGCGGCAGTGGCGGCTTACCCGTGACCGCGGTGGACGCAGAAGAGCTGGTCTTCGGTGCCGTAGGGTTCCCGGTAGGAGACGATGGCGGGGCCTTGAGCGCTCAGGTGGCCGGGCAGCCGGGTGTCGGGGCTCCAGCCGGCTGAGTTGAAGCTGGTCCACCACAGGCTCTGGTCGCCGGAGCCGCGGTGCACGCAGTACAGCCTGTTGTTGAAGACGGCCAGGGCAGGGCCCTCCGCACTCCGGTGGGCGGGCAGCCGGCGGGCGGTGCTCCAGCGCGTGCCGTCGAAACTGGTCCACCACAGGAAGTGGTCAGAGCCGCCGCCGCGGAACACGCAATACAGCACGCCGGCGTAGACGGCCAGAGCGGGGTTGGAAGCCGTGAAGTGGCTGCCGAACGGCTGGTCGTTGCTCCAGCTGGTGCCGTTGAAGCGGGTCCACCACATCTGATCGCTGTTGGCGTCCCGGTAAGCGCAGTACAGCATGCCGTTGAAGGTCGCCAGGGCCGGGCCTCGGCTGGACGCGCCGTTCATGCGGGTATCGGGGCTCCAGCGGTTGCCGTCGAAGCGGGTCCACCACAGGCCCCTGTCGTTGCCGCCGCCGCGGTGCACGCAGTACAGGAAGTTGTTGTAAACGGCCAGGGCAGGGCCGTCGGCGCTGCGATGGGCGGGGAAGGCGACATTGTCGCTCCAGCCCTCATTGCTGCCGGGGTCGTAGGCGGTCCACCAGAGCGATTCGTCCCGGTCCCCGCGGTGCACGGCGTACAGCCGGCTGCGGAACTCCGCCAGCGCCGGATTGGACCTGGACAGGTGGCCGGGAAATCTCTCGTTCTCGCTCCAGTTGTGGGAGGTGTTCATGGTCGTCCACCACAGCGAGGTGTCCTGCCTGGGGGCCAGGGAGATGGGGAGGAGCATCCCCGGGGCGAACCAGGGCGACACCAGCCGACAACCGTGGTGCCTGCCGATGGCCTGGATGATAAGAGAACGGATCTGGAAGGAGAGCTCGATCAACCGGCCGAGCACCCTGGGACGGACGGCCCTGGCTACGATCTCCCCTACCAGCTCCGAGATCTCGGCGGCGGCTTCGGCGGCGGCGGCGTTGAGGACGATCTCAAAGCCCCACCATCTCGCGTTGGCGTACACCTGCATACCGTTGGCGCTCAGCTGCGCCTCGATCTGGCGAGCCCTGTCTTGGTCGGCTTGGGGGAGCCGACTGGTCTGCTCCTCGAATTCCTTGCGGGCTTTGTCCAGATACTCCCGGGAGATCTGCTGCGCCTCCTCGTGGGAGACGGAGTACGGGATGGCCTGCCAAGCGGCGAGGGCGTCTGCCTCGGCTCCGGCTTGGTCCTGGCTGGTGCTTTCATCGGGCATGCGATCACGTCCCATTCCGTAGGAGGATCCGCCGCGAAGCTCGTCAGCGGCCTTGAGTATCCGGCCGTGCCCCACTGCTGGCAAGAGCGTTCGGGTGGCCGCAAGCGGCCACAGGCACAACGGACCGTCTCGGGCCGGTTGGATGCGTGGTCGCAGGCCACTGGGCCTCCGCCGTCCGGGTCCGGCGTCGGCAGCGGTTTCTAGACGCAACGGCTTGTCTGTGCGCAGGGGGCTCGCTCCGGCTCTCGCGTTCGGCGCCGAGGTCCTCCCTCCAGTTGGCGGCAACGGGTAACACGCGGACCGGTGCAGGTCACAAGGGTGCGGACGGCGAGGTCACGGACGATGACGTTGACGGCGTCGGCGCCCAGCCGGGGGCCGAGGTCGCCGTGCCGGTCGACGCGGCGCAGCAGTCGTCCGGGGGTCTCCCCCGCCTCGGCGAGTACGGCGATCCAGTCGGTCCAGACGGCGACGGGGTCGGTCAGCGGGTGGCTGCCGCGCGGGACGGCGATCGTCTCGTCCCGGCGGTCCTTGTCGGTTTTGTCCGCCGCGGTGTACCGCTCCGCTCCGGCGGCAGCCGCTCCCGCCTCAGCCCCGACCGTTGCCTTCGCCTACTGCAGCGCCGGCGGCAGTACCTTCACGGTCTTCTGTGAGGCGTGGTGGCAGGGCGGCACGGACCCGGCCACCGCCAAGTGGAGCGACGGCCCCAACAGCATGAGCATCAGCACCAGAATCTCGGACCCGGTGGCTCGCTACACACAGGGGGGCGGCAGCTGCATACCCGGGTCGTTGTGGGGGGCCAAGCTCACCATCACCGACGCTGCCGGCGCCGTCACCGAGAGATGGGTCTCTGGCGGCCGCGCCTGCCGGGGCTGATACGCGGCGAGTTATGGCGCCGGTAGTCCAGCCGTAGCCTGCCGCGAC
This sequence comes from Streptosporangium amethystogenes subsp. fukuiense, assembly GCF_042665875.1. Lineage (NCBI taxonomy): Bacteria > Bacillati > Actinomycetota > Actinomycetes > Streptosporangiales > Streptosporangiaceae > Streptosporangium > Streptosporangium amethystogenes. Next base: position 2,125,610 of record NZ_JBHTEE010000001.1, read on the forward strand.
CGAAGCCGGAGCGCCCCTGTTGTCATGGGTGCTCCGGCCATGGCTTGTGGTTGATCCGCACCGTCTACATCACTCCCGCGCCGTTGATCATCGTCGTCCGCCGAACTCCCAGTCGTGGACTTCGATATCGGCATAGCGGTCCGGGGCCAGGACGGTGCGGGCCGTGTCCCGATCCCTCGCTCGGATCAAGGCTGCCGTGCCCAGCCAGGTGGCGCCGTCGTCGGACAGTAGCGACCCGTAGGCGATCAAGTCGTCCCGCCGGTCGGGCGGTGGAATGAGGTCGGCGGCCTGGCCCGTGCCGAGGCCGAGAACCAGATAGCGGTTGCCGCCTTCGCGGCTACCGGGGAAGTCCCACATGGTGCGGCCCAGGTGGTTGCGCCAGCGGCGCAGCAGCACGTCCCGGTACACGCCGGCCTGGTAGTTGGGCTCGCCGAAGGCGAACGTCCGCGCGGCGGCGGGGTCCGGCAGGTCGACGATGTGCACACTGCCGGAGGCCGTGTCGCCGTCGAGGGTGGGGCCGCGGGCGATCAGCTGCGCATCGTAGCGGTCCATGTAGGACCAGTGCTCCTCGGCGAGCTTCTCGCGCAGCGCTGCGGAGCCGGGCCGGTCACGGTGGTAACAGAAGAATTCCATGTCGAGCCTATCTATCACGGGTTGCGGCAGAGGCCGGTGCGCAGCGGGGTTTCGCTGATCAGCCAGGCCATGGTGAAGGCGGCGACGGACAGGGCGGCAGCATCACCGTCGGCGGCTACTGGCTGGGCGCCCACCTGCGCCTCCCCGACAGCCGTGCCGCCGCGCCGCTCCATGACCTACTCGCCCTGACCGCCTCGGGACGCGTCCACCCCATGGTGGGCGCCGAGTACCCTCTCGACCAGGCCGCAACCGCCCTGACCACCCGCCGCACCACCGGTAAGGTCATCCTCCGCGTGGCGTGAAGCCCTTCTGCAGCAGAAGCCCGCCATCAGCCTGCTTCCGGGATGGCGAAGGGCACCCTGCTCCCCTGTGGCTTGTGGGCGGCGATCGCAACCTGTAGGTTGCCATTAATGGCAACCTACAGGTTGCGAAAGAGGGTGGCATGGGTTCGGACGCGATCGAACGTGTGGTGGTGCTGCGGCACCCCATCGAGCGGGTGTGGGCCGCGCTGACCACCGCGGAAGGGCTCTCGCGGTGGTTCGGCTCGGTGGCGGAGATTGATCTGCGGCCCGGTGGGCGCGCGTTCTTCCGTTGGGACGACCTGGACGAGGAATCCGTCGCCACGATCGTGGTGGTCGACCCACCACACCGTTTCGTGTTCAGGTGGGCGATCGAGGGCCTGCCGGAGGATGACGCACCCCGGACGCTTGTGGACCTCACCCTGGAGCCGGTGCCGGGCGGTACCCGGCTGCGCCTGGTGGAGAGCGGGTTCGCCCAGGCCGCCGCCGACGTGGCCCACTCTGCCCACAAGGCCAACAGTCAGGGATGGGACGCCGAGCTCGTCGACCTGGAGACCTACCTCGATGCGGCCGCCTGATGCAGAAGGGCAGGCCGTCGCGGTGTTCGCGGCGCTCACCGATCCGACGCGGCGGGCGCTGCTGGAGGAGCTCGGCCGCGCCGGGCCCGCAACCGTCACGGATCTGGCGCGACGGTTGCCGATCAGCCGCCAGGCGATCGCCAAGCACCTCGGCCAGCTCGCCGAAGCGGGCCTGATCAGCGTCGGCGAACCGGCCGGCCGCCGCCATCCCTACCGGCTGGAACCAGCCGCCATCCGCACAGCCCAGGTGTGGCTGGCCAAGCTCGCCAACCGGTGGGATGACCGGCTGGCCGCGCTGGAACGCGCACTGGACGTCACCGACACGAAGGAGTCAAGCAACGATGAACAAGCCTGAATTCACCGCCGGCCTGAACATCGCCATGAAGATCCCCAAGGCGCAGTACGAGGCCACCGTGGCCTTCTACCGCGACACCCTGGGTTTCGACGTCAAAGAAGACGACGTCTCCTACGCTCCGACCGTCTCGAGAACTCATTCGGTGCGGTTCGGACCCAATACGCTGTGGCTCGACTGTGTCGACAACTACAGCCAGCCCGACCTGTGGCTGCAGCTGCACACCGACGACCTGGACGCGGCAGCGGCCAAACTGGCCGACAGCGGTATCCACCCGTGTGACGAGGTCGAGCCCCTGGAGAGTCTCGATTCCAGAACCCACTGGATCAAGAACCCGGCCGGTGTCGTGCATCTGCTCGCGGAGTCCGCCTGATCCCGATGTCGCGATGAGGCATCCCAGCGAGGTGAGCGGCCACCCTCGCGGTATCGCGGAGCCGAACGCCCGGTTTCACGAGTCGCTCAAGCTTCGATGACACAAGCCCAAGGTTTCCTATCGCAGCACAGTGGACGACCTTCACGCCGCGACGGCTTACCGGCTGACCAGGGCCAACACCAGCGCGTGTACCTGGTGACAGCTTCGTTTGCGACAGGCCGTTTCCGGGCCGAGGGCCGTACGGTCCCCATCGGCTCAGTTGCGGACGGCTCGCTGCAGGACGGCTTGGATGTGATCAGGGTCGGCGGGGGCGTTGTCGAGGAGGATCGCGGTGCACAGTCCGTCGGAGGCCGCGACGAGGGCGGCGATGGCCGCAGGGTCGTCGGTCAGCGTGGTGGCGAGTTCGGCGATGTTCTCCCGCCAGCGTCGTGCCACGGGTCGCAGTGCGGGGCGGCGGGCGGCCAGGGTTGCCAGCTCGCGTTCGGCCAGGGCGCGTTCACGTCCGGGACCGGCGGACTCGGCGATGAGGTGGGCCAGGCCGGTGAGCTTGTCGCCGGGGGTGTCGATGATGTCGCGGATGCGGGCGGTGTAGGCGTCGGCGACACTCGTGAGGGCGGCGACGAGCAGGTCGTCGAGGGTCGCGAAGTAGTAGGTGCTCAGGGACGTCGTGGTGCCGGCCTGTTTGGCGACCGTGCGATGGGTGACGCCTGCCGCGCCGTCGCGAGTGACCACGGCAAGGGTGGCCTCGATGATCTCCGCGCGTCGTTTCTCGCCACGCGCGCGGCGTCCGTCGACGTGCTCGCTGTCGTCGGTGGTGTCGTCCATGCTGCTCCTCGGCCCGACCTCCAGGATAGTCGGACCATCGTTCAAACGCCGGTGTCGCGGTTCTGCGCCTCCCCGAGTGTGGGCACGTGACGCAGCATCCCGAGGCACAGCACCGTGGCAGCGGCGATGGCGACCCCCGCGACCAGGGAAGCGATGTTGAGTCCGCCGGTGAAGGCCTGCTGGGCCGCCTTGACGGTCCCGGACGGAAGGCTCCCGGCGATCGCCATGGTCGCGTTCAGGCTGTCGGTGAGGGGACCGAAGGTCTCCGATGACAGGCCTTCAGGCACTGTCACCTGGGTGCGGTAGACGGCGGTGGTGAGACTGCCGAGCAGGGCGACGCCGACGGCGATGCCCAGTTCCTGGACCGTCTCGGAGATCGACGCCGCCGACCCGGATCGCGCTGCCGGCACTGCGCCCACCACCATGTCGGTGCCCAGGGCGGCGAGGGCGCCCAGCCCGAGATAGACGAACGCGAAGCCGACCGCCACAGCGACCTCGTCGTCGAGTCCCGCGGTGGCGAGCAGCGCGTAGCCGGCGAGGGACGCCCCGAGGGCGGCGCCCATGACCGAGCCGGGGCGGAAGCGCCGGGCGACCAGGGGAGCACCGATGGCGGCGGCGAACATCGCCAGCGCCGGTGGTCCCATCCAGAGCCCCGCGTCGAAGGGCGTGAGCCCTTCGACGAGCTGGAGGTACTGCGTGACCAGGTACATCGAGCCCCCGACTCCGACCAGGCCGATGAGCAGCACACTCAAGGCCACGGTGAAGGCCCGGTTGCCGAACAGCGTCACGTCCAGCAGTGGGTCGGGGAGGCGGCGTTGGCGGCGTACGAACACGATTCCGGCCAGAACGCCCGCCATGGCACAGGCGAGGGTTGGGCCGCCGGGACCGTCGGAGGCGATGCGCTTGACGGCGTAGATGACCGGAAGGATCGCCGCCAGGGACAGGCCCACGCTGATCAGGTCCAGTCGGCCGGTGGACGGGGCCGCGTACTCGGGGAGCAGGGCGCGCGCCCCGGCCAGGACGACGAGGGCGATGGGCACCGCCGTCAGGAACGGTGCTCCCCACCAGAAAGAGTCCACCAGCGATCCGCCCACGATCGGCCCGGCGGCCATCCCGAGCGCGAACATCGTGGCCCAGACCCCGATCGCGACCGCGCGCTGACGCGCGTCGGGGAACATGTTCGAGATCAGCGACAGCGTGGAGGGCATGAGCGTCGCCCCGGCCACCCCCAGCAGGGCTCGCGCGAGGATCAACAGCTCGGCCGTGGGGGCGAACGCGGCGAACACCGAGGCCGCCGCGAAGGCGATCATCCCGATCTTCAGCAACCGGCGCCGCCCGATCCGGTCGCCCAGCGTGCCCATGGTGATGAGGAACCCGGCGACGAGGAATCCGTAGGCATCCATGATCCATAGCAGTTGGGTGGCTGACGGGGACAGATCGGCCGCCATGCTCGGCACCACCAGGTACAGGACGGTCACGTCCAGTCCCAGCAGCCCGGTCGGCATGGCCAGCAGGCCCAGGCCCGCCCACTGGCGCGCCCCTGCCCGCGTGAACTGTTGCTGCGTCATCACGCCCCCTTCACTCTCATTATGTTGAACGATAGTACAACTAGTACTATCGTTCAACATAATGAGATCAGGCGTGAAGCGGGTGGCGCCGGTCGGGTCCAGGACGTGCATCCTTCGAGGAGGCTCCGCCTGCGGCCTGGCACCGGAGCCACCGCGACTGCGGCGTTCCTGGCCACGATCGCCAACCCCAACACCGCCGAGCGAATAGGCAACGAAGCACACCAAGATCGTGCTCAGCGCCAACGGCTGTACCGCCGTTCCTCAACCCCGGATGACGACGCTCTGGCCCCGGCGGCCGGCGTTGGTCGTGACGGATGTCACGGGCGCGCCGCCCGCGATCCTCGATCGCCGGAGTCAGCGATCGCCGTGCGCGCCGGTGAAGATGGTGCCGATCTCCGCCATCCGCTCGGCCGCATAGCCGGGGTCGATCAACGCCTCGGGGGTGTGGAGGCCGGGCGGCACAGGGGCGCCGCGCAGGCCGAGCAGTCGCTCGACGCCGAGGGCGACGCCGAGCGCCGTCAGGGGACGCTGCCCCTCCGGGTGGAGGAGGTGGCGGCTCGTCCTGAGTGGCGCGCCCGCGCGGTCCACGCCTTCGAGGTCGATCTTGACCTCCGTGGACGCGGGCCCGCCGCGCCGCCTGCCCGCCGATTCGCCGATCGCGAACGCGAAGCGGACGTTGGGCGCGCCCGTCGCGAGGGCCAGGCTCGGCACGTCGAGGATGGGGACGATCTGGCCGGGCAGCACGGCGCCGTCGACGCTGGTGACCTCCACCTGCGCGTCGGGGCCGCCGACCCAGCCGAAGACGCCGTCGCGGCGGACGTGCCCCGCCGAGGTGGCGGCCAGCAGGCGTTCCATGTCCACCATGGCCGCGGGCCCGCCGCCGTCCTGTTCATCCAGCACGCCGCTGACCTCGATGGTGTCGAGCCGGTCGAACTCCCTGGCGAGGCCGAGCACCGCGAGGACGACGAGCCCCGCGTACCAGTGGCTGGCCAGCAGGATCGGCGTCGCACCGGCTCGCAGGCCGGCGGCGACAACCTCGGGTCCGATGTCGACCAGGCCGCTGGAGATGCTGACATACGGCAGGCCGCGGTCCTGCGCGTAACGCAGTCCGTTCAGGTGGCTGTCCCACACCGTTGCCACGACCGCCGAGTAGCCGTCGGTCTCCTGGAGGCCGAGGTCGCCTCGCCGCAGATCGATGGTCGCGGCTGTCGCGCCGCCGAGCTCGTCGGCGACCCGCCGGGCGCGACCGAGATCGCGACCCGCGATCGTCAGCGGCAGCTCCGGGTACCACCGGCGCAGGAGGGTTGCGGTCCCCGCGCCCGCCTGGCCGGATCCCCCCATGATCAGTACGGAGTGCTCCACGGTGATGTCCTCTCACTAACCTACATTCTGTAACTTACACTTTGTAGCTTAAGCTGGGAGACGACGCAAGGGAGGACGATGACCACGGGATCGACCCGCCTGTCCAAGCCGGCCAGGCGGGAGCAGCTGCTCGACACCGCCATGGCGATCGTGCGCGCCCACGGCACCGACAGCCTCACGCTGCTCAGCCTGGCGGAGGCCGCCGGAGTGAGCAGGCCAGTCGTCTACGACCACTTCGGCACCCGCCCCGGCCTGCTGATCGCGCTCTACCGGCGGCTCGACGAACGGCACCGGGCCGCCTCGAAGGAGGCCCTGCGTGACGCCCCGGCCCTCCCCCGCGAGATCGCCCGCGTCCTGAGCGCCGCCTACTTCGCCTGCGCCACCGACATGCCGGAGTGGACCGCCATCTCGGCCGCGCTCAAGGGGAGCCAGGAGATGGAGGCGATCGAGCGCGAGCTGCTCGACGGCTACACGGACCTGATGGCCACCGCCCTGCGGCCGTACTCCGGGCTCACGCAGGAAGCCCTCCGGCTCCGCTGCGTCGGCGTGCTGGGCGCGGCCGAGGCGATCGCCGCAGAGCTGAACCGGGGGCGTGCCACCGTCGCCGCGGCCATCGCGGCGCTGACGGACCTGACCGTCGACAGCATCGACGCCGGAGCTCAGGACTGACGCTGTCGCGGCCCGTTGTGCGGTTGTGCTGGGCCTCTCACTCGGCAGAGGTCAGAAGGCGTAAAGGCCGAAGCGGCCCCAGGCGATGACAACGGACAGCACGAGCAAGGCCACGTTGACGGCGACGCCCGACGACTCCTTGCGGCGGGCGTGGGTGGCGGCTGCACCGAGCATAGTGATGGCCAGGCCGGTAGCGGCCAGCGGAGTGAGGGTTGGGGCGATGTCGGTGACGGCGGGCAGGATCAGGCCGACGGTACCGAGAAGTTCGACCACGCCGATCAGGCGAACCTGGGTGGCGGTGAAGTCCTCCACCCAAGGCATCGCGGGGCGCAGCTTCTCCTTGGGCCGGATGGACTTCATCACCCCGACCAAGCCGAAAGCGGCGGCCAGGATGGCCTGCAGTATCCACAGGAATACGTTCATATCAGTAGCTCTCCATTGGACGATGCAGAGGTGCTCGGCCTGGGGTGCTCGGCCTGGGTGAAGGTCTCACCGTCCAGCCGGATCACGGCTCGAACGTCGTGCCAGTCGTCTTCGACCATCTCGCTGCGACCGCCCACCACCCGGCCGACTGGTCGCAGGGTCACGGTGTCGGTTGTCATGGTGATCTCCACGTTCTAGTGGCGCCTGAGGGCACCGCGGTGTTTGGCAAGAGTGTTCGAGCCGGTTGAACAGCACGGATTCGCCGTTCAGGTGAATCGGGGTTCAGCCGCCGGAACCCCGGCCGCAACTGCCGCACACGGACCTGCCGGCGAGTCGGCGGCACTCACCGCGACCGATCAGCCTCAAACGCCACCTGGACTACGAGCGGCGCTCAGAGCCATCACCCAGCACTTCGACCACTACGCCGCCCAAGCTCGACTTGCTCGGGCGGCGTGAAAATTGCCACAAATCTACAGAAAACCGGACCGGAGATTGCTAGGCGTCGCGGCGCAGCGTGAACCAGAAGGTCGGCACCGAGTTGGTGCCCGGTGTGACGTCGAGTAGTTCCCAGCCGGGGAACCTGGCGCGGAGCTCGTCGGCTGTGACGCCCGCCGCCCACGACGTGACCTCGGGGATCGGATTACCGAGCGGCTCGGGACCGTACCCGAACATCAGCAACCGTGCTCCGGGAGCGGCGCGGTGGGTGAGCCCGGCGGCGTAGGCGTCGCGGCGGTGCAGCGGGACCCCGCAGTAGCAGCTCAGGTCGAAGAACAGGTCGAAGGGGCCCGGCACGTCCAGCTCGTCGAGGCGGGTGGCGTCTCCGTGCAGCAGCCGTACCGCCACTCCCGCCTCCGCAGCCTTCTCCCTGGCCTGGTCGACGGCGCGGTCGATCAGGTCGACGGCCGCCACCTCCCAGCCGTGCCGTGCGAGGTAGGTGGCGTTGGTCCCCGTGCCGCAGCCGAGTTCGAGGGCGCGGCCGGGCGGCAGCGCGCCGTGCCCCTCTACCAGGGCGACCAGCTCGGGCGGCGTCACGCCGGTGTCCCACGGTGGCTTGCCGGTGCGGTAGTAACCCTCCAGTGCACGGTGGACGGACTCCTCCTCCGGGTCTCGCCGCGTTGAGGCCAGGTCCGGTTCCGGCTTCTGGGTGGCGTTGGTCTGGTCCATCGTCTCCTCCAAGAATCTAGAGTTGAACTCTAGTGACATGCTCTAGAGATATACTCGCAATATGGACAAAGTCAAGCGGCCGGACAAGCGAGCCGAGCGCTCACGCCGCACCCGCGAAAAGATCGTCGAGGCGGCTCGCGAACTGTTCGTCGCGCAGGGCTACGGGGCGACGAACCTGCAGGAGGTCGCGGACCGGGCAGGCGTGGCCGTCCAAACGGTCTATTTCGTCTTCCGCAACAAGCGCACGCTGTTCAAGGGCGTCGTCGACACATCCATCGCCGGGGATACCGAGCCGGTCGCCACCATGGATCGTGAGTGGTTTCGCGCCGCATGCGCCGAGCCCACCGCAGCCGGACAATTACGCGCGCACGTCCACGGCACCCGCGAGATCCTGGGCCGGGTCGCCCCGATCATGCCGCTGATCGCGGCTGCCGCGGCCACCGACCCCGAGATCGCCGCACAGTGGCCGGACGGCCCCGACCCGCGTTACACCGTGCAGTACGCAGCGGCCGAAGCCCTGGCCCGCAAGCCCGACGCCCGTCCCGGCCTCTCCATCGAGATGGCGGCGGACCTGCTGTTCGGCCTGCTCAGCCCGCAGCTCTACCTGATCTTCGTACGCGACCGCGACTGGTCGCCGGACACGTGGGAAGAGTGGGCCCGCACTGCCTTAACCTCCCAACTCTGCGCCGACCCCGGCTAAGCGGACGGACGTCCGGTACGGATCGGCCGAGTTCGGGTCTCCGTGGGTCGGCCGCCGTGGTTGCCGCGTGTGGCGGCGGCTTGCTGGCCTTCGAGGGTTTTCTCGCGGATGTAGTCGCGGTCGAGCTGGGCGGTGACGGCGAGTACGGCGAAGAGCATGGAGCCCACGCCGTGCGGGTCGTAGATCCCGGTCAGGGGTCCGGTGAGCAGCTCCAGTTGCACCCCGCCGCCTTGTAGCAGGGAGGAGAGGGTCATCAGCTCGGCGGCGTTGCGGGCGAGGCGTTTCATCTCGTGCACGGTGAGGACGACCGGCTGGTCCGGGGCGGCGGTCTTGATCTCGTGGGCGAGGGTGAGTGCTTTCTCCAGTTCGGGGCGGATCTTGATGCGGGTGCTGATCTTCTCGGAGAACACCCGTGTGCAGTGCGCGGCCGCGAGGGCGTCGAGCTGGCTTTGCAGTTCCTGGGTGGCGGTGGAGCAGCGGGCGTAGCCGATCCGGATCGGCGTCCCGTTCGTTTCCGGCTTCGCCGGGGCGACATCGGGGCCCTGTGTCCACTTCTTGCCCGGTCCGCGGTAGGCGGGGACGGGCGCGGTGAGTTCGTCCCGTAGCGAGGGCACGAGGATGAACCGTGCGGTGTGGTACTTCGCGGCGGTCTTCCCGGCGCGGGTGCGGCAGGCGCTGTCGGCGGGGACGTCGCATTGCGGGCAAGGGTGGCGTTCGACCGCGGCCGCGGCGTCGTCGGGTCCGAGTTGCATGCCGTCAATCTCGCAGAACACTGTCAAAACCAAGGGTAGTTGTGAGAGGTGTTGTGCGAATCGCGACCTGCGGGTCTTCGGCTCAGATCGGGGTGTTCGCAGAACTGTCACAACTGGTCATTTATGAGAACACGAACCGTCACCACCATTACACAGAGCTACTTTGCCTCCGGTGACACCGACCCGAGTCCCGGGCCATGTCCCGCATGTCGCCCACGTCGGTCACCCGGGCTTCACCGGCGAAATGTGCGATCTTCGTGGCTGGGATGCCGTTGAGCCACTGCTCGGTCGCGCCGAGCTCGTCGAGCGCCTGCAGGTGGGCCAGGCGCAGCTTGAACATGCCCAGCGTTGCCGCCTTCGCCGGTGTCTTCAGCCGGTCGAACTCGCTGCGTCCCGATGTCGGGTCCAGCCACAACAACCGCGTCAGCCGGGCCTTGGCGGCCAGGTCGATCCGTGCCGCGACCATCGCGTACAGCGCGATGTTCGTCTCCGTCCGGATCGCCGCGACCATCCGGTCCAGCGTGGAGAACCCTGGCAACTCGCGCCGCGTCCGCACCAGCTCCTCCAGCGCCACGTTGATCAGATCGGCCGGGTTGTCCTTCGTTGTGACCGCCCGGCGGATCGCCTCCTCGGCGATCGCACGGGCCTTGCCCGAGTCGTAATTCACGCCCATGAATGACCGGACCAGCCCGCGATGCCACTTCGCGGTCCGGTCGGCATCATGCTCGGCCGTCACCTCGCCAGACAGATCCAGCAGACCGCGCACATGCTCGACCACCGCCGCGGGGACCTCGTCCAGCTTCGGGAAATGCCCCAGCCGTTGATACGACTTCAGCCACACCACCAGGGCCAGCAAATGCTGATCGCTCTGCGTCTTCTCCCGTGCCCACGCGACCTCGGCGACCGTCGGCGTGAACGCCTCAGCCAGCTCCCGCGCGGGAACCACCCTCTTGAACCGCGGATACGCGGTGCGATCGATCGCCGTCACAACCCAGACCCCGAGCAGAAGACCGATGTAACGCATCGGAGCCTATCCAGCACGCGCGGTCCGATACTGCGCGGGTTTTGCTACACCAAGCTGATCATCCCGCCGTCCAAGAACCTCGTCGTACAGCCACCCCGACCAGCAGCTTCGGGAGCTCATTGCCCCTTTCACTCGTATCCCGGCGGTCCCCCTATGTGGGCCGACCCTCTTTGTGGGTTATGAGTCTTTAGTCCGTTTATAAATGATCTTGAAACTGACTGAGCGCCTTTACGTTGTAGATTAATAACTCTGAGGCACCATCGCGCCTGCACCCAGGTGGCGGTGCGGCCCGGGATCATTGACGCTTGGCGGACGTCCGCGCTCCGGCCTCGGCCTCCTCAGCAGCGCGGCCGGCGCTCCAGATCATCGTCCGCTGGTGGACCCGCCGGCCGTCGTGCCGGAGGCCGGGCACCAGTGGTGCCGGGCCGTGCTCGGCGAAGCCCATGCGCTCAAAGAACCGCACCGCCCGGGTGTTCTCGACCAGGGTCTGCAGGTGACAGCCGGGAGATCCGGCCTCCCTGAGCCGGTCAAGCCACCGGCTCATCAGCCCGTCGGCGGCGCCGGTCCCTCGCGCCTCGGGTGCCACGTTGATGTGCAGGTGCGCGGGCCACCTGGCGTCGGCGAACTCGCCGACGCCGGGCTCCCTGCGGACCGCGGCCCACGCCAGATCGGCCAAGCTGCGCGCGAAGAAGGCCGCGGGCCTGGGTCGGAAGACCAGCCGGTAGGTCCTCATCGCCTTCTCCATGCGCTCGCCCTCCCCGGGGAACCTCGCACTGTCGAGGCATCCCGTCAGGTAGCCCACCAGGGCGCCCCCGGCGACGGCGACGAAGAGCGAGTCCGGCTCCAGCTCCATGTAGGGGTCCAGGTAGACGGCCGCCTCCGAGTCCACGTGCCCCCACAGCGACGCCGTGGGGGCGCCCTCGCCCACGCGCTCGAACAGCTCGCGCAGCTCGGCGCGGTCGCTCGGTGCGAACGTACGGATCTCCATGACGCCCCCCTCATTATGTATAGCCTACTCTGTACAACATACACAATTACTAGGCTATATGACGTACACAGATTCCGACCGCACGAGAGGATGTTCGATGGCAGAGCTGCCACCCGTCGTGGCGCGGATGTGGGGCCGCGAACCCACCACGCGCAGAGGCCCGAGGCCGCGCCTGGACCTGGCCACGATCACGATGGCCGCCATCGAGATCGCCGACACCGAGGGGCTGGCCGCCGTCTCCATGAGCAACGTCGCCGCCCAGGTCGGCGTCGCTCCGATGGCGCTCTACCGGTACGTCGGCAGCAAGGACGAACTGCTGACCGTCATGGCGGACAGCGCCGTGCCCCCACCGCCCGAACGCGGGAACCTGTCCTGGCGCGCCTACCTCGCCATGTGGACCCGGCTCACCCGCGACCTCCTGCTGTCCCGGCCCTGGCTGCTGGACCTGCGCCAGAGCACCCCGCCCATGGGCCCGCGGCGACTGCTCTGGCTTGACCGGGCCCTGGACGCGCTGTCCGGTACCGGGCTGGACGACGGCCAGAAGTTCAACGCCGCCACGGTGCTGACCGGCTACGCCCTCACCGACGCCACACTCACGCACTCGCTCGGCGCCGGTGGCAAGGAGCTCGCGGCCAGAGCCAAGGGAGCCACCGAGTACGGCGAGATACTCACTGAGGTCCTGGACCCCGCGACGTACCCGGCACTGTCGGCCATGATGCGCTCCGGCCTGCTCAGGGACTCCACCGGCTGGACGGAGGACGCCGACTTCCGGTTCGGCCTCGACCTCCTGCTGGACGGCATAGAGGCGCTGATCGCCCGCCCAGCCCGGTAGCCGGCCCCGGCCGCTGGGTGAGGAGGAGCGCGAATATCACCTGGCATCGGGGGATTTCCAGGCCCTTGACAACAACCGAACGGCCAACGACGTTAGCGAGCCGGAGCGGGCCGAGATATCGCCGTCCACCGTTCCGATGCGCTGTTGTGGCTGTTCAGGGCAGGTCGAACGCCAGGGTGAGGGGTCACGCCTTCGCGGCGGTCTTCTTCGGCTGCCGGGGCACGATGGCGGCCTTGTCGAGGCGAGCGTGAGCGTACTGCGGGTTGGTGTCCTGGCCTATCCAGGCTGCTTCGCGTCCGAGGTGTTCGGCGTACCCGATCTCTTGACGATGGCCACACACGCGCCGCCCTCTTCGCCAAGCACACCGGGCGACGCCCGAGGGACTACCGCGCGGCCTTCCGTCGTGTCGACTGATCACTCGGGCGACCAGAGCACCGGCCTGCCCGGAATCCCTGGAGCACCTCAGCAGCTCCTGGCCCGTGTCGCCGCCCACGCGGCCCTGTGGGCCGGAACGCACCGCGGCCGACGTGACGACTGACCATATGCCGGCCTGGCCGACCTGCTGCTCACACACGGCCTCCTGTTCACCCCGGCTGACCGGTCCGCGCACATCCAGCCCGGTCCGCCGGGCTCGTGCTTCGCCGACGCCACACGGATCGCCGATGCGCACGATCGGCGCTCCGGTTGTCGATGACCGCCGCCGATCATCCCTGCCCGGTCGCGAGACAGCTCCACGATCAGCTCTCGAATACCCTGTCAGGGCCGCTTCAGGCGCTCGCCGCCTACCCGGCCTCGCCGCGGGGCCGTCAGTCGCGGGTCAGCCCGCCCGACCGACTCGCGCCAAGTCCTGCTCCGCACTCCCGGACGGGGACCGTGGAGTGGAACTCGATCATCGTTTGCCGAGCGGGCACGAAGCACATGGCAGTGATCTCCGCGGGCGCGTGCCCCGCGGAGATCACTGCCCAGTGGCTACGGTCCGGCCGGCCGGTGGTCCGATGCCGCTGAGACGGTGTGGATCGTCAGCCCACCGGACCGTTGATCACAATGTTGTCGACCGTCATGGCACCGCTGTTGTGGATGCCCCAGATGAGGTAGTAGTCGTCGAACGCACCGGTGGTGAACGTCACCGATCTGCTCTTCACCCCGGAGCCGGTGGAGTCGGTCAAAATCCCGCCCCACCAGTCGTTGCCATATCCCCCGCTGGTGGTCCGCGCCAGGAAGTAGTGCTCGACCTTGGGGTTCGCAGGCCCGAGAATCCGGTACCGGTAGGTCACCGTGTAGGTCGTCGAGCGCTTCAGCTTCATCTTGGCCCTGTTCGAGATCAGGAACTCCGTCCACTCCCCGTTGGGCAGGCTCTGACCGTAGGCCGAGTAGGTTCCCGACACCACCTGCGACTTGTCCGAGGTGATCCACATGGAATGGTCGACGCCCCATGTGGAGTAGGCGGTCTTGTCGTACGAGCCCGACTCGAAGTTCTCCCCGATACAGCGGCACGGCCCAGAGGAGCCGTCGTAGTTCATCTTCCACTCCACATTGCCTCCGAGAGGACCGGCACGGCCGATGTTCGTCGGCTTGACGGTGATCTTCTGGTCATCGAAGGCGGCGGGAATCGTCGTCTCGAACCCGTGGGAGTCGCCATACTCCGGATGGGCATCACGGATGTCGGTACGGAGCTGGAAGGCTGAGGCCGTCTTGACCAGCTTGCCGTCCGCGAAGATCGAGACGTCTACCGGCGAGCGGGTGTCGGGGTCGATCGCCCAGCCCTTGACCAGGATGTTCTCGCCCTGCCAGCGCACTTCGTCCAGCGCCCCGAACGGATCGTGCCGGGAGTTCTGGGTCATGCAGCCAAGCTGTTTCCCCACTCCCCCAGAGTCGGCGTTCACACAGAGCTCGCTGGGGGTGCCTTCGAGCCCGTCATGCTTGATCCACACTTCCCAGCCATGGTTGGGGCCGAACGTGGGGAAAGCCTGGGCGATGTCGGGGCGCGGCAGGGCGGCGCTGTAGCCGCGGAAAAACTCTTTCTTGTCGCGGAATCCACTGAATGTCGCGTAGGAGGCGGTATAAGGATCGATCATCCAGCCGCCGATCACGGAGTACGCGCCCGATTCGACGACCGCGAGAGGAATCCGGTACTCGATGGCGCCGAACGCCCGGGAGTCGAACTCAAGGCATCCGAGGTCGGTGACCTTGGTGGTGGTGTAGAACGCCGATACGCAAACCTGGTGCAGCCCTCTGGTCGGTGGGATCTGGACGTCGAAGTTGAACCCGTGCGCGTCACCGTAGGGGGTGCCCGGCCTCGGGGTGTTGGCCCAGCTTGTGACCTGCGCCTGTCCCGATGTGCCGCCGATCACTTGGACGGTCTTGGAGGGGTAGGCGCTGTTCGCGGCCCATCCCTTGACGCGGACCCGTCCTCCCGCCTCCAGGATCGCCTCCTCGAGTTTTCCCACCACCGTGTTGGTTCCCGGGTCAGTGGTGGGTGCCGCGTTGGGCTGCTGCGGGAGCTTGAGGAAGCCGTCGGGAGTCCGGTCCAGCCGCCGCGTCTTCGGTGGTTCGACCTTCCGCGTGCCCGACAGGTCGGGGAGTTGGGCGCGGTCGAGCTCGCTCGGCGTGTAGGGCGTGAACTTCTCCTTTTCCTTCGACTTCTCCTTTTTCTTTGTCCCCGGCTCCGGCTCCTTGACCGTATCCGCGGGGTTCCCCGCGGATACGGTCAGCACCGGCGCGTTGGCGAGTGTGCCTCCGGCGGCCTGCGCCGGTGGCGCCGTCGGGAGGAGCAGGAGCGCACACAGCACGCTCGCCGCTCGCAGGGCATTGGTTCCTCTTCGCATGGTCATTCCTCTGACTCCCTGGACGGGATGAGATGGGGAACAGACGTCGGTGGGGCGGATGAAGGCCACGGACCGCGCATCCGGGTTGTCATGTGGACGGGTTCCATCCAGGGGCTCCGTCCGGTCTCTTTCATCGGGCGGAGGGACGGGTCATGGTGTCGTAGGTTTCGAGGAGTTTGTGGGCGGTGGTGACGGGGGCGAGGGTTTCGGTGTAGGTCTTTTGTTTGAGGTTCTTGGAGTGGTGGTCGTAGCGCAGGCGCAGGGTGTCGGCGGTGTGGTAGGCGAAGGCCGCGATGGTGTTGGCCAGCGGGTCCTGGCTCCACCGGGCAACAGGCAGCTGGTTCTTGTACCAGGTCAGACAGTTGGTCAGCCAGGCGTGCTGCTGGCCGGCGAAGGGATTGAGAGTGGCGGCGCAGGCCGCGTCAGGGGTGGCGGCGCAGGAGCTGTAGGTGTTTTGCGCCGTGCGGAAGATGGTGGTGATGGTGGTCTCACCGGGGGTGTCGGCGGGAAGGCGTTCGGCGCCGTGCAACAGGACCTGCAAAAGCTCGTCGTCGTCGAGAGCGGTGGGGAAACCGGCCGCGGTGTAGGCCTGCAGCAGACGCAAGGCGGTGGACAGCTCGGCGTTGGCCTGGAAGAGAGGCTTGCCCGGGGTGGTCAACTCGGTGACGACGGCGTCGTAGTAGCCCTTCTGGCGTTCGGTCAGGAACCGGGTGACCTGGGTGCGGACGGCCTGCTGGGGCTCGGGATACTCGGTGAGCGTGGCGGTCTCGGCGAAGGACTGCCGATAGCCGCCGCTGACCCAGCGATCAAGGTAGTACTGGCTGGGATTGCAGACCGACGGGGGTTCGGGGCTGGAATCGGGCTTGCGGCAGACGGTGGGCACCTCCCAGGTCTTGGTCCAGGTACGCAGCGTCTGAGGCGGATTCGCAGGCTGGCCGGGAGCGCTGGGCCAGGTGATGCGCAGGTGCATGGTGACCGACAGGGTCGAGGTGATGGAGTCCTCGGTGAGGGCGAACTGGTGGCAGTAGCCGAGAGTGGGCCGGGAGCCTTCGGGGAAGGCGTATCGGGCCATGGGAATGGCGTTGCCGCTGTAGGTGACGTTGGCGGGCCGTTCGAGGTTGATGATCGGGCCCTGCCCGGAGCCGCCGGTGCAGAACGGCACGATGTCGGGAGGCGCGGGCTGGGTGGCGATGGCCTGGTCGGCGGTGCCGAAGAGCTTGTAGTCCTTGTTGTCGACGGCCTGTTTCTGCAACGGCAGCAGGGCCGCGTTGAAGTCGGTGGCGGCGTTCTTGTAGTCCTCGACGAGCCCGGTGTAGAGCTTGTTGGTGTGGGACCCGTCGGGGTTGGGAGTCGGGGCGGGTGTGCTGAGCGCGTCGACGGCGTCGTCGATGTCCCGGCCCGCGGCGACGAGATCGGCGGTGCGCTGGGGATTCATCTGGGCGGCGTAGACGGGGTTCTCCGCGGCGAGCTGACGGTAGCCGGTGGCCATCGACAACCAGACCGCGGCATTGGGGATCTCCGCCACACCGGCCGGCACACCGGCCGGCCACCCGTACTTACGGTTGCCGTACCAGGTCAAGAACCCGATCGCGCCACCGGTCTCCTCATACAGATCCAGCGCGGCCACCGGATCGTTCTCATGAGTGGGATAACTGCCCCTGCTGGGCACGAACGGAGCCTCCCGCGCCTGCGACGTCCCAGCGAAATGAACCAGGTTCATCGTGCTGTCGAACTCTCCGACGGTCGGGATCGGCTGCTGATGGGTCTCGCGATACCGGAGATGCTGGCTCAGCGCCGCCCGGACATTCTTGAGGTGATCGTTCTGCAGGGACTTGATGATCTCGCTCGACCAGGTGTCCACCTTCTGCTCGATGCCGTGGAGCTGTCCCTGGATCTGGGTGAGCTGGGCGACCGACACCTGCTGCAGTTTCAGGACCTCGTCGAACTTGCCCAGCATCTCGGTGTAGATGACGTTGAGATTCTTGTTCACCCGGGTGAACTGCTCGTTCATCGCGTTGTGCAGGCCTGCCACCTGCTGACGGAGCTCGCCGACCTGCTTGAGGATCATCTCCTCGGGACTGGGCTGACCGGCCTGGAAGAGCGGGAGCAGGGCGACGACCGTGGTGATGACGGTCTTGGCGAGGTCCGCCGTCCCGGCCGAGAAGACCGCCTCCCGCCAGCCCTTGCCGGCGATCTTGGGAAGGTATTCGTTGACGGCGGTGGCGACCTTGATGACCCCGTCACAGACGGCGGCCATCTTCTGCGCTTCCTTGGGATTGGTCAGCCCAAGGATCGAGGTCAGAAGCCTGAGCCCCTCCCCTGCCGCGTTGATGCTCTCCTGCCGCGTCTTGGCGCGTTCCGCCGCCAGGTCGTAGGCACTGGGTGGGGTGGGAGGCGCGTAGGTGACCCAGAGGAAGGCGCCGTCGCTTCCGTTGTGCAGAACCTCGATGTCCTTCACCGTCTGCTTGACGTTCTCGTTGCTCTTGGCCAGCAACTGGTTCATCTGCTTGACGATTTCTTCTTTATGCTTCGGGTCGCTCGGCGGGAATTTCATGATTGCTTGAAGGTCGACGGCGTCTTTCAGGGGCGAGCTCTGCAGCAGCTCGTCGGTCGTGGCGCTCGCGGTGATGCCGGAGTCGGCACCGATCTCGGCGTTCCACGCCCTGACGGCGGGGTGATCGGCCCCCCGCTGCGCGCTCAACTCCCGGATCGTCGCCGCCGCCTTCTCGTTCAGCCCCCGCAGAACGACGGCCGCCTCGGCGTCGGCGGACCTCTGGCT
Source organism: Streptosporangium amethystogenes subsp. fukuiense (assembly GCF_042665875.1). Lineage (NCBI taxonomy): Bacteria > Bacillati > Actinomycetota > Actinomycetes > Streptosporangiales > Streptosporangiaceae > Streptosporangium > Streptosporangium amethystogenes. The sequence continues at coordinate 2,143,756 of NZ_JBHTEE010000001.1, forward strand.
GGAGAGGGACTGCCGCCAGTCGTCGTATCGCTGCGGGGAGGCGGGTAGTTCGTTCACCAGTCCGTTCAGCACCACACCGATCTCGCGATACACCGGGTCGGACTCCGCCAAGGCGCCGATCCGGACGAGGGCGTCGGCCTCATGGCCGGCTCCGGGATAGGCGCGATCCAGCTTCGCGCCGATTCCGGTCTCGGACGCTTTGATGACCTGGGTGTAGTGCTCCTCGCTCGCGGCTGGGTTGCGGGTGACCTCAGCCACATGGAGCAGGCTGAGTACGACGTCCTTGAAAAGCTGCGGACTGCGTAGACGCATCGTGGCCGCGTGCAAGACGGTGTCGATCCGCTGCTGGCCGTCAAGGGACAGCTCGGCGTGCGCGGGCGCCGCGAGTGTTCCGTGCAACAGCGACGCTGTCAGCACAAGGGGAAGACCCCCTCTTATCGCCCTGGCCAGACGGGCTACCACCGACCCGCCACGGGTTCTGCTCGATCTCACCGATCGTCCTCCTTCGGATCCGCCGATGGCGGATCCGCCTATGCCGCGGGCCGGGAGAACGAGCGCCGATGACTCCGCCCCTCGTTCCCCGGACCACGTGCCTGGTGTTGTCTGTGCTGTCAGCCGGTCATGGAGTGGGGGTGTGAATCACGGTGTCGTAGGTTTCGAGGAGTTTGTGGGCGGTGGTGACGGGGGCGAGGGTTTCGGTGTAGGTCTTTTGTTTGAGGTTCTTGGAGTGGTGGTCGTAGCGCAGGCGCAGGGTGTCGGCGGTGTGGTAGGCGAAGGCCGCGATGGTGTTGGCCAGCGGGTCCTGGCTCCACCGGGCAACAGGCAGCTGGTTCTTGTACCAGGTCAGACAGTTGGTCAGCCAGGCGTGCTGCTGGCCGGCGAAGGGATTGAGAGTGGCGGCGCAGGCCGCGTCAGGGGTGGCGGCGCAGGAGCTGTAGGTGTTTTGCGCCGTGCGGAAGATGGTGGTGATGGTGGTCTCACCGGGGGTGTCGGCGGGAAGGCGTTCGGCGCCGTGCAACAGGACCTGCAAAAGCTCGTCGTCGTCGAGAGCGGTGGGGAAACCGGCCGCGGTGTAGGCCTGCAGCAGACGCAAGGCGGTGGACAGCTCGGCGTTGGCCTGGAAGAGAGGCTTGCCCGGGGTGGTCAACTCGGTGACGACGGCGTCGTAGTAGCCCTTCTGGCGTTCGGTCAGGAACCGGGTGACCTGGGTGCGGACGGCCTGCTGGGGCTCGGGATACTCGGTGAGCGTGGCGGTCTCGGCGAAGGACTGCCGATAGCCGCCGCTGACCCAGCGATCAAGGTAGTACTGGCTGGGATTGCAGACCGACGGGGGTTCGGGGCTGGAATCGGGCTTGCGGCAGACGGTGGGCACCTCCCAGGTCTTGGTCCAGGTACGCAGCGTCTGAGGCGGATTCGCAGGCTGGCCGGGAGCGCTGGGCCAGGTGATGCGCAGGTGCATGGTGACCGACAGGGTCGAGGTGATGGAGTCCTCGGTGAGGGCGAACTGGTGGCAGTAGCCGAGAGTGGGCCGGGAGCCTTCGGGGAAGGCGTATCGGGCCATGGGAATGGCGTTGCCGCTGTAGGTGACGTTGGCGGGCCGTTCGAGGTTGATGATCGGGCCCTGCCCGGAGCCGCCGGTGCAGAACGGCACGATGTCGGGAGGCGCGGGCTGGGTGGCGATGGCCTGGTCGGCGGTGCCGAAGAGCTTGTAGTCCTTGTTGTCGACGGCCTGTTTCTGCAACGGCAGCAGGGCCGCGTTGAAGTCGGTGGCGGCGTTCTTGTAGTCCTCGACGAGCCCGGTGTAGAGCTTGTTGGTGTGGGACCCGTCGGGGTTGGGAGTCGGGGCGGGTGTGCTGAGCGCGTCGACGGCGTCGTCGATGTCCCGGCCCGCGGCGACGAGATCGGCGGTGCGCTGGGGATTCATCTGGGCGGCGTAGACGGGGTTCTCCGCGGCGAGCTGACGGTAGCCGGTGGCCATCGACAACCAGACCGCGGCATTGGGGATCTCCGCCACACCGGCCGGCACACCGGCCGGCCACCCGTACTTACGGTTGCCGTACCAGGTCAAGAACCCGATCGCGCCACCGGTCTCCTCATACAGATCCAGCGCGGCCACCGGATCGTTCTCATGAGTGGGATAACTGCCCCTGCTGGGCACGAACGGAGCCTCCCGCGCCTGCGACGTCCCAGCGAAATAAACCCAATTCTCAGCCACGTCGTATTCGGCGAACGACGCGACGGGCTTACCGCTTGACCGCCTCAGATGCCGGTTGAGCGCCGTGCGGGCCTCCTGCAGGGCGCCGTTCTGCAGGGACCTGATGATCTCACTCGACCAGGAGTCCACCTTCCGCTCGATGGTGTGGAGCTGTCCCTGGATCTGGGTGAGCTGGGCGACCGACACCTGCTGCAGTTTCAGGACCTCGTCGAACTTGCCCAGCATCTCGGTGTAGATGAGGTTGAGGTTCTTGTTCACGGCGTCGAACTGCTTGTACATGACGGTCTGGAGTGTGACCACCTCCTGGCGGAGCTTGCCGAGCTCGGTCAGGATCCGCATCTCTATGCTCGGCTGACCGGCCTGGAAGAGCGGGAGCAGGGCTCCGATCGCGCCGAGGATGTTCCCGGTGAGCACCACCGATCCCAGGGAGAAGATGGCGTCCTGCAATCCCTTCGCGGCGATCTTCGGGAGGTAGTCGTTGATGGCGCTCGCGACCTTGATGGCCGCCTCACCGAGGTACTTCACCCTCCTGCCGCTCTCCTTGTCGGCGAAGTCCACGACGCTGACGAGCCCTTTGAGTCCCTGCTCGGCGTGCTTGATGTACTCTCTGCGTTGATCGGCCCCCTCCTTCGCCCGTTCGAAGGCGGACTTGCAGTCGGCCAGGGCGTCCGTGCGGATGGCGACTCCGGGCGCGCAGGGCGGTTCCGCGGGAGCGGAGGTGCTCCAGAGGAACGCGCCGTCGTACGTGCTCTGCAACTCGTCGATCGCCTCGACCGCGTCCTTGATGATCTCGTTGTTCGCCGCCAGCAGGACGGCCAGCCTCTTGTCGACCTCCTGCTGCCATCTGGGGTCGCCCGGGGAGTACTTGAGAATCTCGCTGAGCCCGACCACCTCGTTGAGCTCGGCGTCCGCCAGGAAATCCGCGGTCGTCGCACCGGCGGTGATACCGGATCGGACACCGACCTGGGAGTTCCAGACCCGTACCGCGGGGTGATCCACGCCCAGGTCCAGCGCCACCTTCCGGATCCGGCCCGCGCCGGCGAGGCTCACCTCGTCCAGGAGAATGGAGGTCTCCTGGACGGTGTACCGCTGCGCGGCGAGCGCGTCCGACCAGCTGTCGTACCGCGAGATCGGTGAGATGACCAGATCGCGCAGCGCGTTCTTGACGGTGGCGGCGACTCCCTCCATTCCCGGAACCTGCGCGCCCACCCTGGCGATCCTGGACATGAGGTCCACGCTGTCCTTCGCGTCGGCCTCCGAGCCGAGTTTCTGGTCGATCTGTTCCGAGGCGGCCTGAAGCCGGCTGAGATACTGCTCCTCGGTCAGCCCCGGCGAGGTGAGCACGAGTGTCCCCAGATACTCGCTGAGCAGGCTGTCCCTGTACGGCTTCGGGCTCTTGAGGTGCGTGGCCGTCGCGTGCAGCCTGGTGTTCAAAGCCTCCTGTTGCGCCGGCGACGGATCGGCGTACACCGGGGGGGCGAATGTTGCATGTGTCAGGCTCGTGGTGAGCACGACGGTCATCACCGTCGCGACCAGCCGGCTCAGCCGGGACACCCGTCCCCGACGTCGTGGGCGGTCAATTTTTCTCCATCTCGACCTCACTGAGGGTCCTCTCGCATAGATGTCGGCCGTGGAAGTCCGGCCTGAGTGAACTCGGCGATGGGGAGGCCATCTGTCCGAGGTCGCGCCGCGAGAGCTCGGGGCTACGGCCTTCCGCGAAGCCGTGCGTGGTGACATACCTGGTCGGCGGCCGGCCCAGGTTCCTTCGTTGTCCGGCACGGAGACTGCTGGGGAGGCGAGTTGCCGCTACGAGGTCGTCATATGGGTTTCCAGAGCAGATGCTCCGTGCCCGGCACGCGGAGGTGACGGACTCGGCATCGTCGGCCGGCGCGTGTCGTCACCGGCGTGGCGGAGGGCCGATGTCATCCCATGTCGTATTCGATTCACGCCCATCTGGTGTGGCTTCTCCGTCAGCAGCGCGTGAGTCCATCCACATCCGGGAGAGGAGGTGCCCGCGACGTTCCCACCGGCAGTAGTCGCTGCCACGCTGCTCGGCCGACTGCAGATGTCGGCAGGAGGCCGTACGTGTCTCATGACACTTCCTGAATGCAAGCCTGATCGAATGATCGAAGTGTCACTCAAATCGCTTGCGAGGGACTTATGGGAACTTGGAGGTCCCCCTTTAGTTCATCTTTAGTTCATCGTTGTGCTTATCGGTTCCGGGTTGGCCGTTGACCTGCCCGGACGGGCGGCAGGACCTGGAATTGACGCAGGGTCTTGTGGAGGGGCAGACCACCCTGGCTTCTTTTGGGCCGGTCAGCCGAGGTCCGGCAGGAACGGGAGAGCGGCGCCGGCCGGTGAAGAAGCCACCCTCGAAACAGGTCAGGTTCAGCCCGGGCACAGGCCGCGGCCCCGGTGTGTCACCGGGGCCGCGGCGGTCAACGTGTCGGGCCGAAGCCGGACTCGTCAGATCCAGTTGGAGATCAGGCGTACCTCCATGCCGACCGGGCGGGCGGCACAGGGCATGGACTTGATCTGTCCGGCGCGGCCGGCCTGGACGCTGTAGCAGGAGTCGACCCAGTCGTCGCTGTCGGTGACCCAGTCGCTGGGCAGCGCGCTGATGACCTTGTCGGCGATCGCGACGTACTGGCCGTTTCCGGTGGCGACGAGCACGCCTTCGACGATGGCCTTGGCCAGGCCGGACAGGTCGGCGTTGTCGTCGCGCTCCATGAAGACGACATCGACGGCGGTCCAGCTGAAGTTGGACCACTCGATCAGGACCTGGTTCACGTTGCTGTAGGTCGTGCCCTCGTCGGTGATGTAGGGCATCTCGATGCTGTCGACCCGAGCCTTACCGTCGGTCCCGGCGCCCATGGTCCAGGCGTAGATCTCCGGTCCGCCCTTGTACCAGGGCTCGTGGTCGTTGTAGTTGGTGATGCGGTAGATCTGGGCTGCCCAGCGGGGCGTTCCCGCGGCCTGCGCCGTAGGCTGCTGGGCCTCAGCGGCCTGTGCCGTAGGCTGCTGGGCCTCAGCGGCCTTACGGTCGACTCCGGTGACGCCGGCCTCGGTGAGAGCCTTGCGGATGACCTGCTGGCCCAGCTCGGCGGTCTTGCGCTCGTTCAGGCCCACGACGAGCACCGCCTGTTTGGGAGCCCGGCGGGCATCGAGTTCGTGAGTGCGACCGGCCGAGTCGTAGGCGGTGACGGTGCGGACGAACTTCTCGTCCTTGGACGGGGTGAACATGACCAGTGGCTTCTCGCCCGCGGCGACCCGCTTGACCGTGGCGGGGTCGGCCGAGACCTCCAGCAGCGACTCCCCCTCGCCTTCGGTCTGGAGACCCTTCAGCTGCAGGATCTTGCTGTCAGCCTGGCGGGTGTAGTCGGTCAGGTCCTGCGCGCCTGGCACGGAGGCGAACAACGCGGCCAGGTCGGCCTGGCCGTCACCCGCCAGCTCGCGGTTGAGCACCGCCTTGAACTCACCGTTGTCGAGCCTGCGGGCGATCTGCTCGGCGAGCATCCGCTTGAACCCGTCCATGGTGGCGGCCGACTCTGCGGCCTTGAGCTTGGCCGACTGGCCGGGGGGCAGCGGGTCGGCCGCGGCCATCGTTGGTGCTACAGTACCCATCAGGGTGGTGGCCAGGGCGAATGCCGCCAGCCCAACTACCTTCTTCACAAAATCTCCTGGTCAATGCGAGAAGAAGACCGACAGAGCACTACCTCCGGATCCTTGTGGGAACCCAGCGGTTGTATAAGGCAGAGGATGACCGGCGCGCCTTATCAAATAATTACGTCTTCTTATGAACCCTTATGGTCAATCCCATAATGGGTTTAACGTTCGTTCCCGAACCTGGGTGTGTGGACGCCCTCGTGCGGCCGGTCATGGGATCGGATCGCGATGGCCAAGGCCGGCACGGCCCCGCGTCGCCTCCCCCACATGAAGGTCGTGGAGGGCTTCATCATCGACTGCGGAGGCAGCGAAGACGATCTCGCCCAGTGGACCACGGCCTGGCGCCGGATCCGCATGGCCAAAACCGTCGAGAACGTCACCTCGCTTCCCACCAACCGCCGCACCGCCAGCTAAACGATCACCACGAGGGTGCGGCGAGATAGTGATCGGCGCTGCTGCGAAGAGGGCGTATTCCAGCGGGCCGCGGCCGGGCTGCGCGCGGCTCCCGAGAGGGCACGACGGGAAAGCCATGGTTCCCGAAAGGTCGAAGCCGTTAGGAGTGGGTAGCCTCAGTGACGGGGCGAGTAGTGCTCCACAGCCGTATTGTGCCGTCTTCGCTCCCGACCGCGAGGGTTTTACCGTCCGGGCTGAAGACCACCTCGTAGACGTTCTCGGTGTTGCTGGTGAGGGTGGTGGGTTCGCGGCTGGCCAAGTCCCACAGCCGCACCGTGTCGCCGAGGCCGCCGGCGGCGAGGGTTTTGCCGTCCGGGCTGAAGGCCACCGAGGAGACGGCGCCGGTGTGGCCGCTGAGAGCGGTGGCGGTTTCGCGGCTGGCCACGTCCCACACGAGTGCCCAGCCGTCGTCGCTGCCGGTGGCGAGGAATTTGCCGTCCGGACTGAAGGCCACCGAGCGGACATAGCCGGTGTGGCCGCTGAGAGTGGCGGTGACAACGGTTTTGCGGCCGTCCACGTCCCACAGCCGCACCTCGCCGTTGATGCTGCCGGCGGTGGCGAGGGTTGTGCCGTCCGGACTGAAGGCCATCGAGTGGAACCAGTCGCTGGTGTGGCTGTCGAGGGTGGCAATGGTTTTGCGGCCGTCCACGTCCCATAACTGCACCGTGTCGCTGCCGCCAGTGGCGAGGATCTTGCCGTCCGGGCTGAAGGCCATCGAGTAGACGGGGCTGCTGGTGAGGGCTGCGGTGGCAACGGGTTTGCGGCCGGTCACATCCCACAGCCTCACCGTGCCGTCGAGACTGCCGCCGGTGGCGAGGGTTTTGCCGTCCGGGCTGAAGACCACCGAGTAGACGATGCCGGTGTGGCTGGGGAGGGTGGCAATGGTTTTACGGCCGGTCACGTTCCACAACCGCACTGTGTCGTCGTGGCCGCCGGCGGCGAGGGTTTTACCGTCCGGGCTGAAGGCCATCGAGTAGACGGCGCCGATGTAGCCGGTGAGGATGGCGGTCGGTGGGAGTTCGGGGGCGCCGGTGGGGATGGCACTCGGAGGGGGCTCGATGGTGCGGGTGCAGGCGACCGTGGTCGGTACGCCGATGGCGGCCAGGGCGCCGAGTCCGCCCAAGAGCAGGGTGCGGCGAGATAGTGATCGGCGCTGCCGCGGATGGGTCGTGTTCACACCCCTAGTTGTAGAAGATCATGCTTGAGATTGACTTGTATGCCTCTGCATCACCTTCTGCCTGCCCAGGCCGAGCAGCTCGCCGGAGCGCGACCACGCCGGGCGGGCCCGGCATTACCGCCCAGACCCCGATGTGCGTCCCGGAAACCCGGCCGCACCAACCGGTCACTTGCGGGAATGCCTACCACCACGGACCCGGCGGAGCAGCCGGGCCGGGCCTGCGGCTACTCGACCTGCGAGCGCCGCGCATCGCCTACACCGGCGCCGTGCGGCCCCGGCAGTACTGCGGGCCGCCGGATCGCATCTGGCCCGATGGCAAGACCTGCAAGGCCAAGGCCGCCGAAGAGCGCCGCGCCGTCCAGGGCGCCGGGCGCGATCGTAAGCGTTCGTTCCGGCGCCGCGACATCATTCGCAAGACCAAGAACGGTCTGGACGCCGCCCGCGCACGGGGCCGGGTCGGCGGCCGCCGTCCCGTTGTCTACGACGACAAACGCGCCGCGATCCTGGCCCGCCGCAAGCGCGGCGAATCCATCCGCACCATCGCCGCCGGAGTGAAGGTCTCCGTCTGCGTCGTCCACAAGACCCTCGTAGACACCCAGCTCGCCGCCGCACAGGGCAACCCCCGCTGACCGGCTCGACCACCCTGGAGAACGTCGTGCCGCTACCCCGGATCCCGACCGGCGACCCGCACGTACCGGCTGTGTCGCACACCGATCGCTAGCGGGGCGCCCCGTCGCGCTCGCTTCTTTGGGCGAGGCGCTGGAGTTGCCCTTCGTGCACGTCGCTCACCCACTCCCAGCCAGGCTTGGCCGATGGGCCGACCCGTGGGTCGGTGCCAGAGCAGGTGATCCCAATCCGGGTGCGTAGAAAACCCTGCCACAACGGGCTGACCCAACTCGCGAAGGTCGTTCGCGAGGCAGTCGATCTCGGAGCCGGTCACCCCGGGGTCGATGAGCAACACACCGGCCCGGCCCTGCACGACAACGGCGTTGCTCTGCACGAACTCGCTCTCGTGGACCAGCACACCCTTCGCGACCTGCCTCAGCACGAGCTCGCCTCCCTTGCATCCCGGATGGCGTAGCGATGCATCGTGACGCCCTGCTCGAACGATCGCTGCTCCAGCAGGTCGAGATCGATCGGCAGGTCGTAGTCGTCGAACAGCGGCCTGCCGAAGCCGAGAACGGCGGGATGGGTGAAGAGCAGCAGCTCGTCAAGGAGCCCGGCCCGGAGGAGCTGCGTCGCGATTGCCGCGCCGCCCACCCCGATGGTGCCGTCGGTCTCGGCCCGGAGCGTGGCGAGCTGCTCGATCGCGTCGTCTCCGCCGATGATCCGGGTGTTGTGATCGGCGCTGTGGCGGGTGCGGGAGACGAGCACCTTGGGCTTGGCGGTCCAGATCTCGCCGTACTCACGCATGACATCCGGCAGCGACGCGTCCTCGCGCGCACGTGGCCAGTACTCCTCCATCGTCTCGTACATGACCCGGCCCTGGACCATCAGGGCGAGCGCCTGCGCCCGGGTATTGAACTCGCGATGCAGTTCCTCGCCGATGCGCAGCCACTCGCCCGCGCCGTTGTCCCCCGGAACTTGCTCGATCCGCAGGTCGAGGGACACGTTCATCCAATATACGCAGTGGCCCATCATCTCCTCTTCCGCTATAGTGATTGCATTTTGCAACTACTATATTGAGGAGGAAATACCTGTCAAGGAGGAATCGTGGAACCACGGTCCGGGTGTCCGATCAACGCCGCCGTCGAAGTGCTCGGAGATCGCTGGTCGTTGCTCGTGCTCCGCGACGTCATCTTCGGCGACCGCCGCTACTTTCGGGCGTTGCTCACCGGGTCGATCGAGGGCATCGCCTCGAACATCCTCGCCGACCGCCTCGTGCGGCTCGTCGAGGCAGGGATCCTCACCCGCGGCACCGCCGCGCGGGGGCAGCGCGCTCGCTACAGCCTCACTGAAACCGGCATCCAGACTCTTCCGATCATCTATGCCCTCGGCAACTGGGGCCTCGACTGGCGCCCAGGCAGCGACGAGCTCCGGAGCCGGCAGCAGCTCATGCGCGACGAGGGTCCGGCGTTCATCGAGGAGCTCATGGACGAGCTTCGCGTCCGCCACCTCGACGCCCCGCCGAAGCCGCACGACGGCCCAGGCCCGCTCGAGCGGCTCGACGCCGCCTACGCCGCGGCGGCCGCCACCGAGCAAGAACACGCCGACTAGGCGTCCGCCGGGCCCTTAACGTGACTGGCCGTTCGGTTGCCGCTCAAGCCCCGAGGCACTACCGAACGGCCGGCAGCAGCCGGACCGCCGGCGGAAGCGGCGCGCGGACGGGGTCGGCACGGAAAGACTGGATCATCAGGGCCGCGAAACGGCGCGATGCCGCCGCTCGCTGCTCGGGTGACTCGGCGCGGATGCCCTCGTTCGCCATCATCGCCAGGATGAAGTCCTCCAAGACGAAGTCCGCCCGCAGGCCGCCCGCCTCCTTCGCGCGCCGGATGAGTTGGAACAGCAGCCGGATCGTACGGTCGCGGTCCGCGGTGAAGTACGGCAGCTGCGAGGTGAACGCGCCGGACAGACCCCGGTCGAGGGCGTGCACCTCCATGAGCTTCTCGAACGCCAGGCAGAACCCACGCCACGGGTCGGCCTGCGCCAGCCCTTCCTCGACGACCGCCGAACACATGGCCATCGGCTCGGCGAAGACCTCACTGAGCAGCGCTTCCTTGGTTGGGAAGTGCCGGTAGACGGTGGCCGCGCCAACTTGCGCGCGCCGGGCGATCTCCCGGATCGGCACATCGAGGCCCTCGGCGGCAAAGGTCGCGCGGGCGACCGCGAGGATGCGCGCGCGGTTGTCGCGGGCGTCCGAACGCAGCTTCTGACTCACTTCGGCCGTCACCGCTCTCACTTTAGTCAAACGGACGGGGTGTTCCGTTACGGTGTGGCGCATGAGAGCTGTTCAGTTTTCGGAGTACGGCCCGGCCGGCGTGATGCATGTCGCCGAGGTCGAGGAGCCGCATGCCGGGCCGGGGACGATCCGCATCGCCGTGCGGGCGTCCGGATTGTCGACAGGAGAGACGTCCATCCGCTCAGGGAGGATGCGTGACGTGGTGCCCGTGACGTTCCCGTACCGGACCGGGTTCGACGCCGCCGGCGTGGTGGACGAGGTCGGCGACGACGTCACGGGTGTCGGGGTCGGCGACGAGGTGTTCGGCATGACCGCGACGACCGCGCGCGGCGCCAACGCCGATCACACGGTCCTGGTCGCCTGGGCGCCGAAACCGGCCGCGTGGAGCTGGGAGGAGGCCGGTGGTGCCGCAGGCAGCGTCGAGACGGCCACCCGGGTGCTCGACCGGCTCGCGGTCGGCGCCGGGCACACCGTGCTGGTGCAGGGCGCGGCCGGCGGGGTGGGCACGGTCGCCGTGCAGTTCGCGGTCGCCCGCGGCGCCACCGTCATCGGCACGGCCGGGGAGCACAACCACGACTTCCTGCGCTCGCTGGGCTCCAAGCCGACGACGTACGGGGCGGGCCTGGTCGAACGGGTCCGTGCGCTGGCACCGGGCGGGGTGGACGCGGTGTTCGACTGCGCAGGAGGGGCGCTGCCCGATCTGATCGCCATCACCGGGAACCCGGCGCGCGTGGTGACGATCGCTCCCGACCTCACCGCAGCGGCCCTCGGCGTGCACCTGTCGCACGGCGTGCCGGCCGGTGACACGGCGGCGGCCGTTGGAGCCGCCGATCCGCTGGCGGTGCACGGCCTCGGCATCGCGGTCGAGCTCGCCGGGCAGGGCCGGCTACGGGTGCCGGTCGCGGCGGCGTTCCCGCTCACCGAGGCCACCGCCGCACACGAGCTGAGCGAGAGCCGTCACGCCCGCGGGAAGATCGTGCTGGTGAACTGACCACACGCGACATGGGGTGCGCAGATCACTTCGGCCATTCGTGCACCCGGCTTCGGAAACCGGCATTCGCCTCGGGACGCCTCCCACGATCTGCGCGGCCTGCCGGCCGCGATGCGCCTGCAGATCGACGAGGCGCTCGCCTACCCGCGGGAGACCGACTGGCCACGAACGGCGAACGCGCTGCTGGACTGTGTGGAACGGCTTCAGGACCTGGTCGCCGACCTATCGACCTGACCAGTCTGATCAAGAACCGGCTCAAGCCCATGTGATACCAGCCTGAATTCATCGCCGGGACCGGCCTCGTCCTGTCCGAACCACCGTAGTGACGCCCAACTTTCAAACTCAGTAACCGCAGGGGAAAGCCGTACGATTTGCCACTATGAGGTCGCGGATGACGGCACTGGCCACCTGCTTGATCACGTTGGGCTGTGCTGCGCAGCCCCCGCTCGTCGCGCCGGTCCCCGCACCGTCGAGCACGCCCACCGTGTCGGCTCCTTCGGCATCGGCCACGCCTACCGAGAGGTGGGTCCGAGTCCCCGGCCTGCCGGACGACGACACGTGGGAGCGTGGCCTGCGCGACGTGACCGCTGCCGGTCCCGAACTGGCGTGGGCGATCGGGTACACCGGCTGGGAGGACGGCGTGGAAACGTCGCTGCGCACCTGGGACGGGTCACGGTGGCGCGCGGTGCCCGTCGAGGATGCTCGGGGCGGCCTGGTGAGCATCGACTCCGACGGGCCGCGCAACGCGTGGATGCTGGGCGGGGGCTTCGACGAGTCCCTGGCCCAGCACTGGGACGGGCACGCCTGGCGGCGGTACCGGTTCCCTGGGTACGGGCAGGACGTGGCCGTGGACGGCCGCCGGGTGGTCGTGATCTCGGACACTGCGGTACTGACCTGGAACGGCACCGCCTTCGTCACCGAAAAGGTGCTCGGCGGCGAGGAGACCAGGCTGGCCGCGGTGGACAGCGGCGCCGGCCACACCTGGGTCACCGGGAATCGGGATGAAGAGCAGCCCGTGATCTGGCACGGGCACAACGGCAGGTACGAGGAGACCGTGCTGCCCGAGGGCTTCCTCACTGCGATCTTGCAGATCAGCCCCGACGACGTCTGGGCGGTGGGCAGCATCGGCGAGCGGCCCCTGGTGCTGCACTGGAACGGCCGATCCTGGGAGCGGCCCACCGTCCCGCCGTGGAAGGGCGCACTGCAGAGCGTGACCGCGTTCGGGCCTGACGACGTCTGGTTCGCGGGCAAGGACCACGACGCACCCGGTGGGGTCTCGGTCCTGCACTGGGACGGCCGGAGCTGGACGAAAGAGATGCCCCCGCCGGGCGGGGAGGGGCACCACGCACTGATCGAGCGGATCCCCGGCACTTCCCAGCTGTGGCTGATGGTCAACGTGGCCAACGGCGATTCCGAGTCGATCGTCACCTTCCGCCGGAAATAGCGGAGCCGACCGACAGCACAGGTCAGATTCTGAGCTTCCCCCAGTAGTCCGGACACCGGCGGTGTGCCATCAGGCTCCAGGGCGTTGTGGAAGATGACCAGGTTGGCCGGCAGGGTGTTGAGTTCGATCAGTGTTTCTGCTCGTCGGGGTCGTTGCTGCCTGAACGGCATCGGCCGCGTGGTGTCCAGCCTTGATCATCCAAGGGCGGCCAAGATCAGATCGTCGACCGTAACCGGAACCGGCCGGGCCGCCATGCCGGATTCGCTCTGCAACCGCACGGGCCCGTTTGGAGTCGTGATCACATGGCCGGAAAAGGGTTGGACGGGATGACGCTCGGGCTTGTAGCTTGCCGTTGACCGTGACACCGCCCGAGGAGGTGAGACCCATGAACGCTGTATCGATGTGGGTGCTCCCCCTTTCCGTCACGGCCGGCGATTGACGTAGGTGTCGCCGGGAGCGCCTCGCCAACCAGGCACTCCCGAAAGGCAACACCTATGCACTCTCAGCAGGTCACCGCCGAGCCACCGTCGAACGACACGGTCGAGCGTGGCTCCACGGTGGGCGACGTCCCCGCAGTTCTCTGGTCGCCGGCCTCCGGCACCGATCGCGCGCCCCTCATCTTCGATGTGATCATTGCCGGGTGCGGGCCGACCGGTGCGATGCTGGCCGCCGAACTGCGACTGCACGATGTGCGGGTACTCGTTCTGGAGAAGGAAACCGAGCCCAAGTCGTTCGTCCGCATAGTCGGTCTGCATATTCGCAGTCTTGAGCTGATGGCGATGCGCGGACTGCTGGATCGCATTCTCCAGTACGGAAGACAGCGTCCGGCCGGCGGTTTCTTCGCCGCCATCCCCAAACCCGCGCCCAAGGGCCTGGATTCCGCGTACGCCTATCTGCTGGGCATCCCGCAGCCGGTCATAGAACGTCTGCTCGAAGAACATGCGATCGAACTGGGTGCGCAGGTCCGGCGCGGTTGTGCGGTCGCCGGTTTCGAGCAGGACGACGAAGGTGTGACCGTCGAGCTGGCCGACGGGCAACAGCTGCGTTCGCGCTACCTCGTCGGCTGTGACGGCGGGCGCAGTACGGTGCGCAAACTGCTCGGTGTCGGCTTCCCCGGCGAGCCCTCACGGACCGAGACGCTGATGGGCGAGATGGAAGTGGGCGTGCCGCAGGAGGAGATCGCCGCCAAGGTGACCGAAATCCGCGAGACCCGTCAGCCATTCTGGCTCCGGCCCTTCGGCGAAGGGGTCTACAGCGTCGTAGTCCCCGCCGCGGGAGTCGGCGACCGCGCGGAACCGCCCACCCTCGAGGATTTCAAACAACAGCTGCGCACCATCGCCGGAACCGATTTCGGCGTGCACTCCCCGCGCTGGATGTCCCGCTTCGGGGATGCCACCCGGCTGGCCGAACGTTATCGGGTCGGGCGGGTGCTGCTGGCCGGCGATGCGGCACACATCCATCCACCCATTGGCGGGCAGGGCCTGAACCTGGGCGTTCAGGACGCATTCAACCTCGGCTGGAAACTGGCCGCACAGATCCGCGGCTGGGCGCCGGAAACACTGCTGGACACCTACCAGGCCGAACGTCATCCGGTCGCCGAGGACGTGCTGGACAACACCCGCGCCCAGACGGAACTGCTGTCCACCGAACCGGGCCCGCGGGCCGTGCGCAGGCTGCTCACCGAACTGATGGACTTCGACGAGGTGAACCGCCATCTGATCGAGAAGATCACCGCGATCGGCATCCGCTACGACTTCGGCGAAGGCCCCGACCTGCTCGGCCGCCGCCTGCGCGACATCGACGTGAAACAGGGCCGCCTCTACGATCTGCTGCGTCGCGGTCGCGGCCTACTGCTGGACCGCACCGAACTCCTGACCGTCGGCGGCTGGTCAGACCGGGTCGATTACCTCGCGGATCCCACTGCGGTACTGGATGTTCCGAGCGTCCTGCTACGCCCCGACGGCCACGTCGCCTGGATCGGCGACGATCAGCAGGACCTGGACGACCACCTCTCCCGCTGGTTCGGCAAGCCCCCCAGCTGATTTCGCCTGGCAACCGAAAAGGCCCGTGAGGAGGATCGGAATGGCCAGTAGCGACTGACCATCGGAAGGCTGGAGGCAGCATCAGCCACGGTGCTCTGGCGCCAGGGTCGGCCCTCACCTTCCGAAGGTGGGGGACGACCGGTGGCTGCGGACGTGGGCCTGATGTGACCGCTCAGGGGCTGAGATGGGTCAGCACGGCCAGGAGTTGGAGCATGCTGTAGGCGGCCGCCATGTTCTCGGCGTTGAACGCCACCGTGCGGCCGGTTCTGGTGACGCCGCGGGGCACCAGCACGCTGAACTCCTCGCAGGCCGCGGCATCTCCGCCGGCCAGCACGACGGGCACGCCGTAGGAGTCGGCCAGCAGGGTGTTGATTCCGATCTCGCCGTGGTGACGCTCGCGGTCACGGCCTGACCGGCCGGTACCGCACACTCAGCTCGTCCGGCCACGAACCCGTCCAGGGACATGGTGAAGTGCCAGAGCACCTTGCCGTTCGCGGTCTGCGGTTCGATGTCGTTCACTGCTGTCTCCTCCGCCGGCTGATTGCCTCGTACGGTATTGAGACGGCATCCACCGCGGAACCTCATCGGTCCAGGTTGGCGGCATGGCGCGGTCAAAGGTCGGGGGTGGCGGGGCGGATGAGGCCGCTCTCGTAGGCGAAGACCACCACCTGGGCGCGATCACGCAGCCCGAGCTTGACCAGCACGCGGCTCAGATGCGTCTTGACCGTCGCCTCGGCCAGATGCAACCCCGTGGCGACCTCGGCATTGGACAGCCCGCGCGCCACCTGCACCAGCACCTCGTGCTCGCGCGCGGTCAGCTGCGCCAGCCGTTCGTCCCGTTCGGCGGGCCCCTGCGTCATCTGCGGCGCGAACCTCTCCAGCACGCGGCGGGTGACGCGTGGCGACAGCGCCGCCTCTCCCGCCGCGACGTTGCGGATCGCGCTCAGCAGCTCCTGTGGCCGGGTGTTCTTCGGCAGGAACCCGGCCGCTCCGGCCTTCAGCCCGGCGAAGGCGTACTCGTCCAGATCGAAGGTGGTCAGGATGAGCACGCGCGAGCGTGGGCTGTCGCGCGCGATCCTGCGGGTGGCCTCGATGCCGTCCAGGCCGGGCATGCGCACGTCCATCAACACCACGTCCGGACGCAGGTGCCGCGCCAGCCGGGCCGCCTGCTCACCGTCATCCGCCTCCCCGGCCACCTCCATGTCCGGCTCGGCCTCGAAGACCATGCGGAAGGCCATCCGCAGCAGCGACTCGTCGTCGGCGATCAGCAGCCGGATCATCGTGGCGCTCCCAGGTCCAGCACGGCCAGCACCCGCCATCCGCCGCCCGTCACCGGTCCGGCATCCAGGGTCCCGCCGTAGGCGGCCACCCGTTCCCGCATGCCCGCGATCCCGCGCCCGTCGCCCCGGAGCCCAGAGCGGGGCCCGGACACCCGGGTCTCGGCGTCGAGGAACCCAGGGGCGCCCAGCACAACCGGGTCGCGAACATCGGTGACCTCCACCTCGGCGCGGCGCGGCGACACTTCGACCCGCACATCGGCCCGGGCCCCGGGCGCGTGCCGCAGCGTGTTCGTCAGCGCCTCCTGAACCAGCCGGTAGATCGTCAGCTGGACGGCGACGGGAACCGCCTCGCTGTCACCGGCCACCCGAACACACGTCGCCAGCCCGGCCTCGCGCATCCGCTCGGCCAGCGGACCGATCTCGGCGATCCCGGGCGCAGGCTGAAGTATCTCCCCGAAGCGATCCTCGCCCGAGGCGGCGCGGCCGGTGCCCAGGGAGCGACGCATGTCCTGCAGGGCTTGGCGCCCCGTCGCGGCGATCTGCTCCATCGCCGCCGCGGCCCGGTCCGGCGCGCTGTGGCGGACGTAGGCGGCGCTGTCGGCCAGCGCCACCATGACCGACAGGTTGTGAGTGACGATGTCGTGCATGTCGCGGGTCATCCGCGCGCGTTCCTCGGCGACTGCCAACCGTGCCCGCTGCTCACGGTCGCGTTCCAAGGAGGTCACGTACGCCCGCCGCACCCGCATCCACAGGCCGGTCATGAGGGCGGCGGCCGCCATCGCGCTCAGCGCGGCCGCCGTGAAGGGGAACTGGCCGGGCGGTGCCCAGCGGGCGGCGGCCAGCAGCACCCCGGCCTGCAGCACGAGCGCCGCCACCAGGGTGTGACGCCACGGGCGGCGCGCGGCGACCGTGTACAGGGCCACCAGGAGGGCGGCGTCGGCGGGAAGCTGCACGTCCAGCGCCCACTGGACGGCGGCGGCGAGGCCGATCACGCCCAGGACCGTCATCGGAGCGCGCCGTCTCCAGGCCAGCGGCGCCACCAGCGCCGTCTGCAGCGCGAGCAGCCACGGGGAACCCGCCAGCACCTGGCCGGGTCCGAGAGTGGCCAGGAACAGCGCGGCGGCAGGCAGCGCGTCGGCGGGCACGGTCGACCATCGGCTCAGCGCGGTGAGGCGGGCCGCCGGATGGCCTGCTGGTTTCATGCACTTCACCCTAGGTGTCCTGCGGGTTCGCTCCCGCTCCTCCCCGGGGATGACCGTCATCCGAAAGTCGCATGCACGCGCACGACCTCCGCCGCTGGCCCGCGGGTGTGCCGGGCTGCCAGCCTCGTCGGACATCCTTTTCCGTTTGAGGAGTCTTCGCATGCCCTTTGTCACGAAAAATACGGATCTGGCTATGGGTGCCAAGGCCACCGGCTCGTCCGCTGTTTCCAACAGCCCGGTGTCCGCCGTCTCGAAAGCCGCGGGCAAGATCGCGGGGCTGGCCGTGCTGGTGCTGGCGGTCTCCCTGCCCGCGGCCCGCGCCGACGCCGGGAGCCTGATCGGGGTGAGTCTGCTCGCGCCCGGCGGCCCCTATCCGGTCGGGACCGTGGCCATGCGGCTGGTCGACCGCTCGCGGCCCGATCCTCTGGTGGCAGCCAAGCCGTATCGGGAGCTGATGATCAGCCTGTGGTACCCGGCGGCGGGCGGCGGGCCGCTCGCACCGCACATGGCGCCGCTGGCCGCCGCCGACTGGGATCGGCACTCGGCGCAGCCCCTGGGCATCGCCAAGGGTGCCGTCGCCTGGGCCGCCACACGCACCCATGCCCGCGTGGGCGCGCCGGTCGAGCCGCGTGCGGGCAAGCTGCCGGTGGTGCTGTTCGGTTCGGGGGACGGCGGGCCGCGCACGCTGGGCACCACCCTGGTCGAGGACCTGGCCTCGCGCGGCTACCTGGTCGTCACCGTCGACCACACCTACGAGGCCGACCAGGTGGAGTTTCCCGGCCGACGCCTGGTGCGCGCCCTGCCGCTGCCCGCGAAGCTGACGCCGAAGGTCATCGCCAAACTGCTGACCGAGCACGCGGCGGCGCGCCTGGCGGATATGCGCTACGTCCTGGACCAGGTCACCGCCCTGGCACACGGCCGCCCGATCGGCGGCAAGCTGCCCACCGGGATGCTCGGCGCGCCCGACGCCTCGCGGGTGGGGGCGCTGGGACAGTCGCTGGGCGGATCGGTCGCCGCGCAGCTGACTCGCGAGGACGCCCGCGTGGACGCGGGCGTCAACCTCGACGGCGCCTATGTCGGCTCGGTATCCACACGCGGTGCGACCAGGCCCTTCCTGCAGTTGGCGGCCGAGACCCACACGCGTGACAGCGAGCCGAGCTGGAAGTCGTTCTGGCGGGCCTCGACCGGATGGAAGCGGGAGCTGCGATTCAAGGGCGCGGCCCACGGCTCGTTCACCGACCTGCAGCCGCTGCTGCCGCAGATCGCGGCCAAGCTCCCCAAGGTGCCGCTCGCGGACTACGTGGGCACGATCGACCCCGGCCGTTCGGTGGCGGCCCAGCGCGCCTATGTCGGGGCCTTCTTCGACCTGCACCTGCGGGACAAGCCGACCCGCCTGTTCGAGGGCCCCGACACTCGCTTCCCCGAGGTCTCCCTCATCCCCTGACCCCACGGGGCCCGGCCCCCGCTCACGCGGCCGGTCCCCCGGTCAGGCATCCCGGACGGTGGTGCGGGGGAACTCACTGGACCTGACG
This sequence comes from Streptosporangium amethystogenes subsp. fukuiense, assembly GCF_042665875.1. Lineage (NCBI taxonomy): Bacteria > Bacillati > Actinomycetota > Actinomycetes > Streptosporangiales > Streptosporangiaceae > Streptosporangium > Streptosporangium amethystogenes. The sequence goes on from NZ_JBHTEE010000001.1 coordinate 2,162,657, forward strand.
GAGCTGCCGACGTCCGGGCTGTAAGGGCCCGGGGTCCCGGTGTTGCCCGATGACCGAGCGTGTGCGGCCGACGCGTGGGGTGGCGGGCCGAGCCCTGGCGGGCGTCTCCTCACCCTGTGTTGGCTCGGCCGGGTGTCAAGACGGCGGCCACGAGGGCCGCGATGCCTGCGGCGACCGCGGCGAGGATGTATCCGTTGGTGAACCCCGAGAGCGTGTCCCCGATCAGGCTGGCCGCCGCGACGCTGGAGATGGCGGCGGCTCCGATGGAGGCGCCGAACTCGTGGAATGTGCTGACGATGCCGGAGGCGATGCCGGATTCGTGCGGGGCCACCTGGCCCAGAGCGGTCGCTGAGGCGACGACGAACAGTGCGCCGGTCCCGGCGGCCGCGAGCGCCGTGCCCACCACCACGGTCGCGGGGTGCGTAGACAGGGCGGGCACGGCCATGCCGATCGCGGCGGCGAGCAGCCCGGCTACGGCGAGCCGGCGCGCTCCGGCCCGGGCGATGGCCCGGCCGGTGAGGTCGGCCCCGAGCATCGTCGCCACCGCGACCGGGAGGAACAGCAGGCCGGTCTGCAGGGCACCGAAGCCTTGGGCGTGCTGGAAGTAGAACGTGCCGAGGAAGAACACCGCGATCATCAGCGCCGTTGCCATCACGATGAGGAACGTGCCGGTGGCCACCGGGCGCCGAGCCAGCAGCGCGACGTCCATCAGGGGCGACCTGGCGCTCTTCTGCCTGGCCACGAACGCCAGGTAGCCCAGCGCTGCCGACAGCAGGAGCCATCCGGTCGTGGCGGTGAGCCACCCGTGGTCGCCGGCACCGGTGATCGCGTAGATCAAGGCGCCGGACGAGGCAGTGACCAGCAGCGCACCGAGCACATCGAGCCGGGGTCTGGGCTCGGCCACGCTGTGGTGCGGCAGCATCCGGGCAAGAGCGGCAAGAATCACCAGCCCGATGGGCACATTGACATAGAAGACCCATGGCCAGCCCGGCCCGGCGGTGAGCAGTCCTCCCAGCAGCACGCCAAGGGCCGCTCCCCCACCGCCGAGCGCGGACCAGATACCGAGCGCCTTGTTTCGCTCGTCACCCTCGAACAGGGTCACCAGCAGTGACAGGGCCGACGGAGACAGCAGCGCCGCACCGAGTCCTTGCGCGATGCGGCCGCCCAGCAACATGCCGGCGGAGTCGGCGAACCCGGTCACCAACGACGCCGCCGTGAAGATCAGCAGGCCGGCGAGGACCACCCTCCCGGCCCCGATCAGGTCGGCGAGTCGCCCGCCCAGCAGCATCAGGCCGCCGAACGTCAACGTGTACGCGCTGACCGTCCATGTCAGCGCCTCGCGGCTCAGACCCAGGTCGGTCTCGATGTGCGGGAGCGCGATGGCCACGACGGTGACGTCGAGGATCAACATCAGTTGGGCCACCCCGAGGAAGGCCAGGATGCGCCATCGCGACGGATGAGCCGGCCTGTTCGGCGGAGATGCTTCGTGGATCTCATGTCGCGTCACCGGGAGCCTCCAGCTAACTCGTATGGTTGTGTACGACTTCGAGCCGTGAGAGTAACACGTATATCTCTGTACGAGTTAGGGTGGTGGCATGCCTACCGTCTCTGTCGGTCCGCGCCGGCGCGCGGACGCCGAACGCAGCATCGCCCGCATCGTCTCCGCAGCACGCAAGAGCCTGAGCAGTGATCCGGACGCGAGCGTCGACGACATCGCCAAGGCCGCCGGAGTGGGCCGGATGACGCTGTACGGCCACTTCCGCACCCGGGCGGAACTCGTCGAAGCCGCACTGGTCGACGCACTGCGCGCCGGTGAGGAGGAACTGTCGTCCGTCGATCTCACCGGGGACGCACGAGAGGCCCTGGCCCGGTTGCTCGGCTCCAGTTGGTCCCTCATGGCCGAGTCCATGGCGTTGTTGAACGCCGCCCAGAAAGCCCTTCCCGCCGGGCGCGTTCGCGAGCTGCACGCCGCCCCCGCGCGGCGTGTCGAGGAGCTCATCCGCCGCGGCCAAGACGACGGCGTGTTCCGCACCGATCTGCCGATCTCCTGGCTGATCAATGTCCTGCACTACATCCTGAAAGGCGCCGCGGAGGAGAGTCGCGCCGGGCGCATGGAAGCAGGCGGTGCCGCCCGCGTCGTCATCGCGACGGCACAGTCGATCCTGGTCGCCTTACCGCCCGACCTTCACCCATCACCGAAGTAGCGCCATCCCATAGAGCCCTTTCTCGCCCAGGTGTTCTGTCGTTGCCGCGTCGCAGGACAGTCCTTCGCCGCCCGCACCCGTCTCGCCGTCCAGCAACCTCGCCTGGCCGCATCGCTTCGGCCGCGCAGGCCCATTTCACCGACGAACTCACCGCCGCCGTCGCCGACATCCTCAACGGCGACAATGCTCTCGCGCCGACCACCCCCCACTCTGCGGCACACCCTCGAGGCCGGCCTCCTGCACCACGGCGTCGCCGTCGTCGTCGCCGAGTTCCCGAGCCTCTCCCACCTGGACGACACCCCCGCCTGCGTCGACCTCGAACGGTCGGCGAACTCCCCACCATCAGCGAACAGGGCGTATCAGCCTTCACCGACCTGGGCTAACACAGTCACGTATGCCTGGTGACAGGAGTCGTACCAACACCCTGGTCTCCCATTGGCAGCTTAACCCCTGGGGGGTATGTTAAAGTCGCAAGCCGAGATACCCCAATGGGGTACATGCGAGAGGAGAACCTTATGTGCACGGCATGTGCGTGCGGCCCCGCGGACGGCACCCCCGCGCAGATGGAGACCGGAGTCGGGAGCGTCTATCAGGTCAGCGGGATGACCTGCGGGCACTGCGTCTCCTCGGTCTCCGCCGAGATCGGCAAGGTCGACGGCGTGAGTGACGTCCAGGTCGACCTGGCCACCGGTGCCGTCACCGTCAGCGGGACGGGCTTCTCCGACGAGGAGATCCGCACGGCCGTGGGCCGGGCGGGCTACGCACTGGCCGACGCCTCGCCGGTCAGCGCCTCCTAGGGCGACTTCGCCCGAGAGAACAGACGGTGGGCGTGCACTGGCATGCACGCCCACCCTCGGGGCCGGTCCGACTTCGACATCACACCCAACCCCCATGACGCATCCTGCCACCACGGCGTGGATGCGAGAAATCAGGAGTGCGGCATGAACGCCGTCAACCCCCGCAGGTGGCAGGCACTCATCGTGCTCGCCGCCGCGCAGTTCATGGTCATCATGGACACCTCCATCATCGGCGTCGCCCTGCCCGACATGCAGCGCGACCTCGGCTTCTCCTCCGGCAACCTGCAGTGGGTGTTCAACGCCTACGTCATCGCCTTCGGCGGCCTGCTGCTGCTCGGCGGCCGGCTGTCGGACCTGTTCGGCGCCCGCAAGGTCTTCACCACCGGCTGGATCATCCTGATCGCCGGCTCCGTCGTCGCCGCGCTGGCGGCCGACGCCTGGGTCGAGATCCTCGGCCGCGGCGTCCAGGGCGTCGGCGGCGCACTCATCGCGCCCGCCTCGATGACCCTGCTCATGACGCTCTTCGGCCACGATCCCCGCGAACTGGGCAAGGCCATGGCCCTGTACGGCGCGGCGGCACCGGCGGGCGGTACCGCCGGGGTGTTCCTGGGCGGCGTCATCACCGAATACCTCAGCTGGCCCTGGGTGTTCATCGTCTACGTCCCGATCGGCCTGGCCACCCTCGCGGCCGTCCCCGCCCTGCTGCCCGCCGTTTCGGGCAGGCGCGGTTCGGTCGACGTACTGGGCGCCATCGCGGTCACCGCGGGTATCGCCCTGGCGGTCTACGCCATCGTCCGGGCCCCCGGACAGGGCTGGGGCTCGGCCACCACGCTGCTGGAACTTGCCGGAGCGGCCGCGCTGCTGGCACTGTTCCTGGTGATCCAGCGCACGGTCCGCGCCCCTCTCATGCCGCTCGGCGTGTGGAGGACGCCCGGCCTGGCCACCTCCAACCTCGCGATGGCGCTGCTGGGCGCGGCCTGGATCCCGATGTGGTACTTCCTCAACCTCTACCTACAGCAGGTACTCGGTTACGGCGCCTTCCCCAGCGGTGCGGCGCTGCTGCCGATGACCGTCGCCATCATGATCTTCATGATCGGCGTCACCGCGAGGCTGCTGGGCCGCTTCGGCGCCAAGCCACTGATCGTCGCCGGCCTGCTCGTCCTGGCCGCGGGCCTGGCGGGTTTGTCGCTCGCCAGGCCAGGCGGGACGTTCGCCGTCGACGTGCTGCCCGCCTCGCTGATCGCCGCGGTCGGCATGTCCCTGGCCTACATCCCGGCCATGATGTCGGCCATGTCCGGGGTGCGCCCCGAGGAGAGCGGTCTGGCCTCCGGGATCGTCAACACCACCTACCAGGTCGGCTCCGCGCTCGGCCTGGCCGCGATGACCGCGATCGCCACCTCTCGGGGTGCCGCGGAGCTGGAAAACCTGCCCGCGCTCACCGGCGGTTTCCAGGCCGCCTTCATCGGAGCCGGAGCCGTGGCCGCCACCGGTGCCGTACTGACTCTGCTGCTCATGCGCACGCCGAACCAGGCGGCGCGAACACGGCCGGAGGAGCCCCAGCCGGCCGGTGTGTAACGGATCCGGGGACGCGTCGCGGACGCGTCCCCGGAACGTCGCAGCGAATTCCGCCCGATGATCCAGAAGGCCTCCGGAATACGGTACGGGGGTATTGTGTTATGGAAGGCGACGACGAAGGGCGGGGACATGCACGGCTACACCCACAACAAGCAGGACCATTTGCGGCGGCTGCGCCGCATCGAGGGCCAGGCCCGCGGCCTGCAGCGGATGGTCGAGGAGGACAAGTACTGCATCGACATCCTCACCCAGGTGTCGGCGGCCAACCGGGCTCTGCAGTCCTTCGCGCTGTCCCTGTTGGAAGAGCACCTGGCGCACTGTGTGGCCGACGCGACCGCCAAGGGCGGCGCCGAGGCCGAGGCGAAGGTCAAGGAGGCCACCGACGCCATCGCCCGCCTCGTCCGTTCCTGATCAACGAAACCAGCGACCAGAAGGAGCGATCGCCATGACCACCACCACCTACACCGTCACGGGCATGACCTGCGGCCACTGCGTCTCCTCCGTCAGGGAGGAGGTCGGCGAGGTCCCCGGCGTCACCGGCGTCGACGTCGACCTGGCCACCGGCCTGGTGACCGTGCGGAGCGAGAGCCCGATCGACGCGGCGCAGATCACCGCCGCGGTCCAGGAGGCCGGATACGAAGTGGTGACCCCGTCGTGAACACGCCGGCCAGGCTGGGCACCTACGCCCTCGGACTCGCCGTGATCTTCGGCGGAGCTCTGGGGGTCGGCAACGCGGTACTTCATCGTGGCCTCCCGCGATCTGGGCAGCTTCCAGCACCTGCACCCCGAACTGACCGGTGACAGCGTATGGTCGGTGAAGCTGACCCTGCCGCAAGCGGGCGCGTACCGGGCGTTCGCCGACTTCGCCCCCGAGGGCGGCAGCGGACTGACCCTGGGCGCCGACCTGCAGGCCCCCGGCGCCCATGAACCCAAGGCGCTGCCCGCGACGAGCCGTACCTCCACGGTCGACGGTTACACCGTCACCCTGGACGGGGCCCTGACTCCCGGCGCGTCCAGCAAGCTCACCCTCTGCCACTTGTCGTTGACGTGCTGGGACAGGACCGGCAACAGTGGTTGCCGGTCGCGGGTGCGGTGGGCCATGCGTTGCGCAGCCGGTCGCAGCGAGTTCAATCGTGTGGTGGGAGATGGCCGAGTTGGTGGTCGGCGGCATTGAGCGCTTCGTCGACCAGGCGCCGCAGGTGCCCGTGGCGCAGGGCGTAGATCACACGTCGGCCTTCTTTTCGGGTGGTGACCAGGTCGGCCAACCGCAGGCGGGCCAGGTGCTGACTGACGGCCGGGCGGGCGAGGTCGCAGGTCGCGGTGAGCGTCGTCACGTCCGCCTCTCCTTCGGAGAGCTTCTGCAGCAGAGCCAGGCGGGTGCGGTCGGCCAGCAGGGACAGGATGTTGGCGGCCACCGTCAGACGTTCGCCCTGGTCGCGCTCTTGCGAGTCGTGCGCACCTGATAGGTGCATGCGTGCGCTCATATGCACATAATGAGGGGTAGGCGGCCTGCCGTCCAACCGGCCCACCTCAATGTCCCCCGACGCGCACAAGCTGGAGCTGTCATGAGCGATCCGAACACCCCTCACAAGCCGCACCGCCCTGACCGCCTACCGGGCGGCGACCCGAACGAACACGCAGACCACGGCCACCCCCATGGGCATGACCACGGGCATGGGGAGGCGAGCGGGCACGGCGGGGTCCGCGCACTGCTGGCCCTCGCCGGGCACGCCTTCACCTCGCACAGTCATGACAGCGCCGACAAGACCGATGCGGCGCTGGAGTCCAGCAGCCGCGGCATGCGCGTGCTGGCCATCTCTTTTGCCGTACTCATGATGACCGCTGTGTTCCAGACGGTGATCGTGGCGTTCTCCGACTCGGTCGCCCTTCTGGGCGACACGTTGCACAACTTCGCCGACGCCCTGACCGCGGTGCCGCTGGCGATCGCGTTCTCGGTGGGGCGCCGGGCGGCCACCCGGCGTTTCACCTACGGCTACGGCCGCGCCGAGGACCTGGCCGGGGTCGTCATCGTGGCCCTGATCGCCACCTCCGCGGGCCTGGCCGGGTATGCGGCCGTCAGGCGTCTGATCGCCCCCGAGAACGTCCAGGCGCTCGGCTGGGTGGCCACCGCGGGTGTGGTCGGTTTCCTCGGTAACGAGTGGGTCGCCCGCTACCGGATCAAGGTCGGCCGCCAGATCGGCTCGGCCGCGCTGGTGGCCGATGGCCTGCACGCCCGTACCGACGGTTTCACCTCCCTGGCCGTCCTTCTTGGCGCGGGCGGCGCCGCGCTCGGCTGGCCGCTCGCCGACCCGATCGTGGGCCTGCTGATCACGGTGGCGATCTGCTTCGTGCTGCGCGACGCCGCACGGGAGATCTACCACCGGCTGATGGACGCGGTCGACCCCTCTCTGATCGAACGGGCCGAGCAGATCGTCGCCCGAGTCGCGGGCGTGGAGCGCATCGGCTCGATCCGGCTGCGCTGGATCGGGCACGCGCTGCGCGCGGAGGTCGACATCGTGGTCGGCCACGAGCTGTCGCTGGTGCAGGCGCACGCGGTGGCGGTCGAGGCTGAGCATCGCCTCATCCATGAGCTGCCCCGGCTGCGGGCGGCCACCGTGCACACCGATCCCGGCGGGCCGGAGGGCACCGACCACCATGCGATCCTGGCCGCGCACGCCTAACGTGGCGGTTTATCTCCCGGTGCTTGTGCCAGCCGGGGTCACCGGTCGATCAGCATCAGCTCAGGTCACAGGCGCCGCCCGCCCGTCTCCCCTGGATCGGCCTCGGCGGCGGGCGGCCGGGTCCCGGCCCTCCTGCCAGCGGGCCGGCGCCTCGGGCGAGATGCGGGCGCAGCGGGCCGGCGAAGCGACCGAGGTGTGCCTGGAGCAGGCGAGCAGCGTGGAGGTGTTGCGCCGTCTTCGGCGGCGTGCGTCAGCGCCGCCGTCGTCGGTGTGATCGCCAACCTCGCGCTCTACTTCGCCGAGCACACCCTGTTCGCCCACACCTTCACCTGGGTGTGGGGCCCGTTCCGTGCCCGGCTGCCCGAGCCGGGCACGCTCAGCCCGATCGCCCTGGCGATCACGCTGGCCGCGCTGGTGATGACGTTCGTGCTGAAGTGGCCGATGCTGCGCATCCTGGGGATCTGCGCGCCGCTGGGCATGGGCACGGTCCTGCTGCCGTGAACCGCCGCACCCAGCGCGGCGCCACCGGCCTGTGTCTGCCGGACCCGCCGTCGGCCGCAGGGCTTGTTCGGCCGTGTTCCCTGATCTCTTACCGTCCCCTTCAGCGGACGTGCAGGGTGACGGCGGCGGTGCGCAGGGTGCCGGCGGTCTGGAACTGCAGGAACAACCGCCAGTTGCCGGATGCGGGCAAGCCGATCATGAAGTCCAGGGTGGGGCCGCCGTGCCCGTCGGTGACCTTGGTCTGCGGGTGAAGGTGGGCGAACGCCTGATCGCCCTGGTGAAAGGCGGTCAGGTGGGCGTAGGTGTCCAGATAGGGCTGCAGGTCGGTGACCGGCTTGCCGTCCTTGCGGATCGTCACGGTCAGCGGGCTCATCATGCCGGCCTTCAGGTTGCCGCGCAGGGTCAGGGTGTAGCCGTCGACCATGGTGGAGGCCGAGGGCGGCGGCAAGGCGGCGGTGGCGGCGGTGCCAGGGACGGTGAGGGTGCGGCTGAGCACGAAATCTCGGCCCTTGCCCGGCCCGGTGTCCGGGGTGAACTGGGTGAACAGCCGCCAGTGGCCGGGCTGGAGGGGGGCCAGGTGCGCGGTCCAGGTGCCGTCGCCGGTCATGCTGGGGTGGAGGTGCTGGAAGCCGGTCAGGTCCGAGCTGATGACGTAGAAGTGCAACCGCTTGGTCTGGTTGAGGGCGAAGGCGGTGACCGGTGTGCCGCCGGGGCCGGTGATGGTGAACCGGTAGGTGGCCGCCTTACCGGCCGGGAGGGTGGCGTTGGGCGAGGTCAGGGTGTAGCCGTCCTGCTGGGCGGACAGGCCGTTCCGTGGGGGCATGCCGGGCATGGGTGTAGCGGAGGGGTTGCCGCCGGACGGCATCGACGCTGAGGCCGACGTGGGCGTACCGAGTGCGGGAGGGCCGGGGGTGTGGGAGCCGTAGGCGGCCGACCCCAGCGCCAGGCTCCCCGTGACGCAGGCTGTGGCGATGGTACGCCGCGTGAAGAGCACACGCGGGAGAATCGGCACCGAGACCACCTCCTCACCAGCAGCATCGCGTCACCGCAGGTCAGGCGCCACCAAAGGCGCGGAGATCTTCAGGTCGCACCGCAGCCCGCTGCAGCGGGCCTCCGGACCTGCTTGAAGATCACGTTCCCGGTGCAGGCTCCCGCTGTCCCTGACCTGCTGTAACGCCCCACGCGGGCCGGTGGACCGGCCTGCGACCACTCAGAGCGCTGAGGACAGGGGACCAACAGCGCCGCAGCCAGGACTTTCGGCCCCCGCGTGCATGACCCGGACGGTGAGAGCATGACAGTGACACCGAAAAAGGGATCGGGATCGGCAGCACGACCAAAGCCGTGCCCGCCGCGTCGCCGATGCGGGGGTGAAAAAACGATGATGCCCTGGTATGGCCACAACCTGAGCGGATGGGGCTGGTTCGCGATGTCCGTCGGCATGATCGTGTTCTGGGGTGTGACCATCATCGTTGTCGTCGCGGTCGTCCGTGCCCTGGGCCGCTCCCAGGACTACCCGCGCCCACCTGCCGGGCCCTCCCCTGAGCAGGTGCTCGCCGAACGGTTCGCCCGCGGCGAGATCGACGAGGAGGACTACCGGCGGCGCCTGAGCACGTTGCGCACCTCCACCGCGCCGAACACCGACCCCGGGCCGCGCACCACGTCGTTGCCGCCCTCCTGAGCAGGAGGCCCGCCGATGAACATCGTCAAGAACACCAAGCGGGTCTATGGCCTGTACGCGCTCGTTTTCGTCGCCGCCTGGGTCGGCGCGTTGGCATTTGGCATGCCCGGCCGCATCCTCATCCTGCTGGCCATCGTCGCCGCCTGCCCGCTGATGATGTTGTTGATGGGGGATACGCGCGGTGATCGCGGCGATGGGGATCGGCACACCGGACAGGGGAACCCGCCTCACTCTCACCGGCCCGGGCGGTAAGCGCCGGGCCCGCGCGTGAGCACGCCGACGCTCACCCTTCGGCCGGGAAGGTACGCGGCAGGCGCAGTCGTTTGAGGGCCAGGGCGTTGACCGCGACCATGACCGCGGTGCGTCCCCCGGCGGCCACCTCGTCTCGGCGAGCACCGAGCTTACCGAAATCGACGCCCTCGTGTTCCAGCAGCCGCCGGTTGCCGACCGCCACCCGGTGTCCGGCCACGTCGGCTACGGCACCGTGTCCGGGAAAGTTCTCGAACCGCCCGGCCCGTACCCGGCCCAGGCCACGTGCGTCGGCGTGAGCGGCGATCGCCTGGGCCAGCGGGTGCTCGGACTCGCGCTCCACCGCGGACACCAGCCGCAGCAGCTCGTCCTCGCCGATCCCGCCGTCGACCAGCACCGGTCAGAAGGCCGCCCGGTCGGCCAGCCGCTGTCTGGGGGCCTTGGAGTTCTGGGCCTGCTGCACCAACTTGACGATCTGGGCCAGGGCGGTGTCCGCGCCGACCCGGGTGACGCGTACCCGCAGGGTGCCGTCAGCCCCACCGTGATCCACGCGCTCGGCCGGGATCACGTGGGCTTCGTGCCCGGCGGTCCCGGCTCGCGCTGTGCCGTCCACATGGGTGCCGCGACCGGGTGTGTGCTGTTTCGGCAGCATGGTGGTGCCGTGGGAGGCGGGAGGGTGACCTTTGTGGCCGGTGGGCGGGGGTCCGGCTCGGTCATCGGATCGCAGATGTGAGAGGGCACCGACTGACCGGCGCGGTGATACCCGCATTCGATCACCCAGGTGCGCAGCTCGGCCAGACAGGTGCGGGCTGGGTCGAACACCGCGGTCGCTGTCTGGGCCACCGGGTTGACCTCCACCTCCAGCACTCCCGGGCGGCGGCCGAGGCAGGCCGCGACGATGTTCTGCTCCGAGGCCCACCGCAGTCCGCTGACGTCGAGGACCGCAGTACTGCGCTCCTTGCCGACGCCGTGCCGGGCGTCCGTGTGATCTGTCATGGCCTTTCTCCTTCATGCCGGAGGGCGCCGAGGTCGAAACCCTCCTATCGCCAATCGTGAATTTCTCCGCCAAACGCGACCCCCTGCTGACCGGCGCCGCCGGCATACGGGCTCGACGAGGAACAGGCCCACCCCAGGCTCCGCTCACGGCGGCGTTTCCGTGCCGCACATCATGTCGTTCTCCTTGAGGAGACCATGCCCAGATCCGAGAGATCTCCAATCGGAGGGAATGGCCCACAAGTTCCACTGCCGGAGTCTCGGTTCGGCTTCCCACGAGGGTGCGCCGGCGTTGCCCGGGGTACATGGCGGCGCGTACGGCGAGGCCGGACGCCGGTATCGGACCTACCCGCTACCCGTCGGGGAGAGGCAGGCACCTGTGGGCATGCGAGGCATGTTCCGCTCGCCGAACCAGGCTGCCGGCCAGTGCCGCATCCGGAACATCTCGGCATGCTGATCACTGCGCACCGTGCGGGCGAACCCCGCAACCTCCTCGTGCTCCGCCTTTTCGTATACGGGCAGTTGCTGGGCCATCATCACCGCTGTCATGTAGTGGCCGATCCTGTCCTGCAGGAACGCCTCTTCCAGCGTGTCACCGACAACTTCGACAGTTCGCGCATCGTCGGTCCAGCGATGCAGGTCTGCACCTGAAAGAGATCATCCACTACGGCACATAGTTGGCAAGCGCGAGGATCATGGTCCCACACCCGGCGGTGAGATCGATCCACCAAGCCGCTTGATCATGAAGCCCCGAAGCGATCATCGCTGCCCTTCCAGTCGAGCGGGCGCCTCCGTCACCCGATTTTCCAGCGGGATGCCCGGCAAGGTGGTGTGATGGGGAGAGCGCTCCGCTCACTCGCCCCGGCGATGAGAGGTGATCTCGATTCAGACTCCTCGTCGCCGTTCGCCCCTTCGAAAGTTCCTGCCGCGCATCTATGTCGAATTATTCTACTATCCTAGATCGTAGAATAATCGGAAAGACTGGGCCGCGGCTGCGAGGGAGGACGATGGGCGACCCAACCGGCCGGCCCGCGTCGTGGGTGTCGTGCAGGCTTCTGCTGATCGCTCTGGTTTTGGGCGTCGCCGGGATGCACACGTTGGGTCATCTGAACCACCAACGGGTGCACGGCAACACGCCTGCCGCCTTCGGGCATTCCGCTACCGCCGATCATGGAGTGCGAGAAGCGCGCCCCATGTTCCGCCCCGCCCCGATGCCCCAGGCCGAGCAACTGATCTCAAAGCTTGGAGACACTCCCCTTACCCCTGATCCGGGCTCGGTCTGCCTGGCCGTGCTCACCTCGTTTCTTCTCCTCATCGGTATGGCATCCATGCGGACGTGGCGGACCTCACAGGCCCGAGCGGCCGGTGCCTCACCGAGGCCACTCCTCACCCGCCCACCCCCGCGAAGGACGGCCCTACGCCTGGCGCGTCTCTCGGTTCTACGCGTATAGGCCGATCACCTGCGCGGACGGCACCACGGATCCGCCCGCAGACGAGCGGCACGCAGATACGACCGACCGGAAAGAGATCACAGAGATGTTCGCCAACCGATCCGCCCTTCGCAGACTCGCACTGACCGCCACGGCGGGAGCCGGCGCTTTCACGCTGCTCACCGCCTGTGGAGGCGGTGACGATGCGCCGACCGGCCACACCGGCATGACCAGCAGCGCTCCCGCTGCCGTCCCTACCGCAAGCCAGAAGTCGCAGACCTCCTTCAACAACGTCGACGTCACCTTCGCGCAGATGATGGTCCCGCATCACGAGCAGGCCCTGGAGATGGCCGAGCTGGCCGAGACGCGCGCCTCCGATGCGGAGGTGAAGGAACTGGCGGCGACGATCAAAGCCGCGCAGGGGCCGGAGATCGCGACCATGACCGACTGGTTGTCCACTTGGAAGGCTTCCACCTCAGAGGGGGGCCACGGTGAACATGTCATGCCCGGCATGATGACCGAGAAGGACATGGTCAAACTCCAGGCGGCGAAGGGCGCGCAGTTCGACCGGATGTTCGTCGAGCTGATGATCGCCCATCACCAGGGGGCGATCACGATGGCCAGGACCGAGCAGGCCGACGGGGCCGAGCCCAAGGTCAAGGAACTCGCCAGGAGCATCGAGACCGCCCAGCAGGCGGAGATCGAGCAGATGCAGGAGCTTCTCGACCGGCTCTAGGCCATGGAGCGGCCTACAGTGTCCAGAGGAGATCTCCCCCGCTGACTTTCAGCGTTGGGTGTCGTGGTTCATTCGCCGCCTTCACCACAAGTGGCGGTCAAAAGAACTCCCTTGTTCGCGCCACCGCTTTGTTCCGGATCGCATTATGGGTGCGCCGCGCCGCGGCCGCTACCGATGCGGGGGCCAGGACGCGTCCTGGCCCCCGCATCGGCGAGCCGTCCCGAGGATGAGGTATGACAACGGCGTGCGGATCTCGGGAAGCAGAAACCGTTCCAGCCGCTCAAGGGTGAATCCTGCCCGCTCAATCGCCGCCGCGGTGTCGCGGCCGGTGTGGCAGCCGCCGAACAGGCGGGGCCATATCGTGGCGTCCAGCAGACGCTGAATGCGGATCATGCCAGATGAGTCGGCCAGGACGTGTTCGAGGAAACGCAGCTGTCCTCCGGGTTTAAGCACCCGGTACACCTCCCGCAACGCCGAAGCCTGGTCGGGAACCGAGCACAGCACCAGGGACATCACCGCGGCGTCGAAGCTCGCGTCCTCGCCCGGCAACCGGTCGGCGAGACCGTCGACAACGTCGACCGGTATGAGGGCCTTGCCGGCATTGACCCGTGCCAACCGGCGCAGACGCGGCTCCGGTTCGACCGCGAGCACCCGGGCAACGGCCGGCGGATAGTGGGCGAAGGTCAACCCGTTGCCGGCGCCCACCTCGATCACTTTTCCCGAGAGTCCGGCCAGCAGCGCCTCCCGACGCTCGGCCAGACCTGCGCGTTCCATCACCTGGCTGATACGGGCATAGAACCGCGCGAAGATCGGATGGTTCACACCTGTCCTCGTCATCGTCTCCCCCCGTTCCCATCATCACCCGCCGACGCACCGGCGGCTCTGCCGGCCCGCCACTCGAACCGGAGCGATCGAGCCATGGTCTGTGAAGGGGGGCTCAGTGCGAGGCGGGACGGTAGGGCACCGAGAACCGATGTCCTGCGTCTGTCGACTCCACGACGGTTCCGTCCTGCGTGGCCGCGAGAAGACGCCGCCGGTCGACAGCCGCGAAGGCGGCGGCTGGGCCTGGCAGCCGGCCCACCGCCTGCCAGGTTTCACCGGCGTCCCTGCTGGTGTACACCTGGCCGTCAGCCCCGGCTCCGACGAGATCGTCTTTGCCGACAGAGTCCACGTGGGACATGAGCGGGGAATCGGCGAGCGCGGTGAAGTTCACGCCACTGTCATCGCTGATCTGGAGTCCGTCCGGTGTGGTCGCGTACACACGATCCGGTTTATGCGGGTGAGCGGCCAGGTCGATCACCCTTGCTCTCGTCCCCGGCACCCAGCTCTTACCTTGATCACCGCTGCGCCGTATCCGACCCGTCTGGCTGTCGTAGTCGTAGGTGTTTCGTGGCTAGAACAGCGAGATGTTGTGGCAATGGTGGGCCAGAAACGAGCTCACCCCGGGAATTACGGCCACGGCTGCGGGGCCGATGAGAAGGAGGGCGACTACGGCCAGGCCCGCGACGCGTTCCCGGAGTTCGAGCGGTGCCGCCGGGCTGAGCATGCGTCGGACACGGGTGAGGGCGGTCTCGCCACCCGCGCCCAGCGCGAACGCGGGTGTCCGTCCCGTGGCGAGCCGGACCAGCGCGGCGGCGATGTGAATACGCGGGTGGCGGCGAGCCGCGACGTCGTCGGCGAGGAGCTCGATCAGCCGTGCGATCTCGCTCCGGGCCCGGGCGAACAGCGGCAGATGGGGGAAGGCTCGGCAGAAGGCCTCGGCGGCGGCCAGGACGAGATGATGGCGCCCGCGCAGGTGCGCCTGCTCGTGAGCGAGGACAGCGGCGACCTGCTCGGGAGCCAGGGACCGCAGGGCCGCGGTCGTGATGACCGCCCTGCCGTCGCGGCCGGGCAGGCAGTAGGCGGCGGCCTCGTCGTGATCGAGCACGACCGCGTCCAGCGCGCCGTCGTGGCGGCCGAGGAGGTTCAGCATCTCGGCGTGCCGTCGCCGTTCCCGTCGCGCCCTGAGCAGAATGGCCGCCCCGCAGTAGGCGATCCTGGCCGCGACCAGCCCGGCACCGAGCAAGGCGACGCGAGCGTCAGGGGCGGCAAGGGACGCGCCGTCGGAGAGCATGTCCGCGCACGCCTGGAAGAACTCGGCCAGGCCGTGGCCGACCACATTGCCTGGGATCGCGACGGCGAGGGCGGAGAAGATCGCGGAGGCGGCCACGGAGGCGCAGCCGGCCAGCCAGACGCAGATCGCCAGACGAGGTGCGCGATCAGCCCATTCGCCCCGGCCCAGCAGGCGGGGCAGCGCGACCACCGCGACCATCGCGTACAGGGCCAGGACGGCCGCGGCCATCATGTGCGCCCCCCGGGCGGATACACCTTCAGGGCGGCCTCCAGTGCGGTCGCCTCCTCGGGGGTCAGCCGCTCCAGGAAGTGCACCAGCGTGGCCGCCTGGTTTCCGCTGGAGGCGAGACTGCTACGCATCAGCTCGGCGGTGTAGGCCTCCTTGCTGGCCACCGTCTCGTAGACATACGCCCGGCCGACCGGCTTCCTGCGGAGCAGGCCTTTCTTGTGCAGCTTGTCCATCACCGTCATGACGGTCGTGTAGGCGATGTCCCGCTCACGACGGAGATCTTCGAGCACGTCCCTGACCGACGCCGGCCGGTGATACGACCACAGGCGCTCCATGACCGTGGACTCCAGGTCTCCCAGACCACGCATCAGGTGAGACTCCCATCTGGCGGCGAATCATTCAATGCTACTGGCCGTCGTAGATGCCTGGCATGCGTCGCTTCCGCCACCGGCCCGCCGATCGCCGGGTTCACGATCGTGGCGGGCCCGATACCCGCAGCCTCCTGACGCGAGAAGCGTTGTCCGTATACCCCTTACCCGTATATGGTGGCCAGAGCTAGGAAAAGATGCGCGAGCCGGGAGGCTGGGATGGCGGAATCGATGGACTCCAAGAATCGCGCTGGACACGAGGAGCCCCACGGGCATGACCACCACGGGCATGACCACCACGGGCACGGCGGCCACGCACGGAAGGCCACCTGGCGGGTGGCCTCGTCGGCGACCCTGCACTGCCTCACCGGGTGCGCCATCGGTGAGGTGCTCGGCATGGCGATCGGCACGGCTCTGGAATGGCCGAATGTGCCCACCATCATCTTGGCCATTGTGCTGGCCTTCTTCTTCGGCTACGCGCTCACCCTGGTCGGGTTGCGCAAGGCAGGCGTCAACTGGCGCAAGGCCCTGCGGCTGGCGCTGGCGGCCGACACCCTGTCCATTCTCGTCATGGAGATCGTCGACAACGCCGTCATGGTCGCGGTTCCCGGCGCCATGGACGCTGGGCTGACCTCCGGCCTGTTCTGGGGAACCCTCGCCTTCGCCCTCCTGGTGGCCTTCCTGGTCACCACGCCCATCAACAAGTGGGTCATCGGCCGGGGCAGGGGACACGCCGTCGTCCATGCCTACCACCACTGACGGGCGCCGACGTGCTAAGCCCTCATCCGCTGGTCGCGGTGAGCGCATCGAAAGGTTCCTGTGACGCTCGACCGTAGCGGCGAGCAGATCGCGGATGTAGCGCAGGACGGGAGAGGCGGGGGCCCAGCGGCACCACCTGCACCTTGTAGCGCCGTTTGCGGGCGAGGTGTGCAAGATTGGCGATCTGTGCGCCAGGCCCGATGGAGCCGACGGCGGTGCGGCGGACATAGGTCGCATAGATGCGATCGAAGGGGCGCCACACCCGGTGGCGCGGCACGCGCCGTCCCTCGAGTCCCACATCACCGTCCAGACGCCCGAACCACCAGGCCTGCATCGGTGGCGTGACGCCCTTGGGCGCCTCACCTGCGGCACCCGTCGATGAGCCGGTCAACGCCCGACAGGTTCTCCGTCAGCCACCAGAGGACCGACAGCGGCTGGGGACCCCCTGGTCGTACAGGCTTTCTGTGGTACCGGGGAGATGTTGATCGGGTTTCGCCGGCCTGAACTCAGAACCGGAAGCGCACGATGCGGGTGGACTGTTTCATGCCCGGCAGCAGGTTCATGAGGCGATATACGCGGCGGATGTTCGCGGGTGCCTTGGCCATCAGTATCGGTGAGTCGTACATCGGCGCCTCGTCGACGTACTCGAGCCCCGGGTGCCACTCAGCGAGCGCGGCCGGGTTGTCGAAGCCGCAGTGGAACCGGGCGCCATACCTGCGCAGCGTGGGATCCCATCTCGAGGTGCGCCACGCCCAGACCGGTACCGTGTCGATCTGGATTTGGCCGGCCGGGAAGGCGCCGACGACGTTGGTCAGCAGCCGCCGGACGTCCGGCTCGGTCAGGTAGGGCACCAGCCCCTCGGCGATCATCAGCACCGGCCGGCCGCGAGGGATGCGTTCCAGCCAGGCAGGGTCGGTGACGCTGGAGCCGATCAGGGTGTAGTGCTCGCGTGGCGGCAGGAATCGTTGCCGCAGTTCGATGACGGCGGGATAGTCCAGGTCGTACCAGTCGACGGTGGCTGACGGGTCGATCCGGTACACCCGGGCGTCGAGGCCGCAGCCCAGATGCAGGACCACCGCGTCGAGGTGATCGGCCAGGAAGCTCCGGGCCCAGTCGTCGTGGGCTCTGGCGCGGACCACCGCCGCGAGGCCCAGCTGGCTGGAGCCGAATCTGCGCTTGTCGTAGCCGGGGTCAAGGCGGCGCATCACCTGCTCGGCGTACTCATCGCCGAGGATCGGGTCCGGCAGCCGGTTGTCCAGAGCTTTGGCCTTGAGGACGGGGCTGAGGGTCTTCTGCACCCCGACGAGCTCGGTCTCCACAACAGCGACGTTACTCTGATTTCACGAATTTCGTGAAATATTTGAATAATCTAACTGTGCGGGCCACGATAAGGAAAGGAGCTGCGGTGACGCGAGCGGACGAGGGCGCCATCGCAGATTTCCGTGAACGATTCGCGCAAATCATGGTCGAATCCGGCATGCCCCGGATGGCCTCGCGTGTTTATGCCGCGCTGCTGGTCACCGACTCCGGCAAGCTGTCGGCCGCCGAGCTCGCCGAGCGACTGGACGTCGGTGCGTCGGCGATCTCGGGGGCGGTCAAATACCTGGTGCAGGTGCGACTGGTCGAACGTGGCCGCGAACCCGGTACCCGGCACGACTTCTGCCGGATCCACGAGCACACCTGGAGCCACTACTTCAGCCAGTCCGACCCGGTGCTGGTCCGGGTGCAGGCCGGTGCCGACGAGGGCACCGCGCTCCTGGGGCTCGACTCCCCCGCCGGGCGACGGCTGGACGAGACCCGTCAGTTCTTCGCGTTCATGCGCGAGGAGATCAAGCAGTCGATGGCGAAGTGGCGGCGGCTCCAGGCGGCCGAACGCGAGGCGGGCTGAACGGTCATCGGGATCCTGCCGAGTCGACTGCCGGGCTCCGGCAGTCGCGGCTCGGTCGCGGGACCGCCGACCACAATCTTGAAAGGCCCGCCGCCGGTCACGCCTGCGGGGCGTGACCGGCGGCGATTCCGGCGGCAGCCAGATGTCAGCGTGTCACACGATCTGGATGGCGACGACCTTCGGAGGACGGTTCGGGAAGGTGATGTCGTGCCAGCGCTCGATCTTCACCGAGTCGCCGTTGGCGTCGTAGTAGATCAAGTCGTTGTTGCCCGTGGAGATCCGGTCGACCCACCATCCGCCGAAGTCGGTCCTTCCGGCATTGGCGTAGCAGTCGACGCTCTGGCGGCCGTCGAGGTGCGACCAGATCTTCAGGAAGTTCTCGCCGCCAACGCATTGGACGTGGTCGATGGCGAAGGCGGTGCCACCCGGGAGGGTGACGGTGAAGGCGGCGGCTGCGACGAGCGCCACGGCCATGGAACGGGCGTTCTTCTTGCTCTTCGAGATCACAGATTCTCCTCCTGTGGAGACCGGCGCGCACGGCCTCGGCCCTGTTGGTGACGTCACATCCCGACGGAACGGCGCTTCGCCGGACTGGCAGACGGCCGACTGCGCACCGGAGTGGGCCCTCGCGACCACACCTTTCCGTGACGCAACCGGATCGCTTGGTAACTCATAGTAATACCACTCTTTGCCCGGCCAACGCTCCGAACGAGCCCTCCGCTCCCGAAGATGTCCCAGCCATCAGGTAAGGAGTGACCCCACGGTTGCCTGAGCCCACCAACGTCGCCATAGCCCCGGGACCCGGATGTTCTCCGTACAGAGCACGCCGCCCTGGCGACTGCCACCCACACCTTGTGACCCCGGCGTCACCGGCCTGCTCCCCCTCCCCAAATGAGCGTCGCCGTTCGAGTGCGTACATGCGGGCCGGGCTCTTGTCAGCCGGCGTGGGCGATGTCCAGCTCCCGTTCTCGGATGGACTTGCTGCTGCTTCGCAGGGAGCGCAAGGCATTGCCGATCACCGGGAACCGGAGGCTGCGCGCCAGGACCGGCCGGAGGGCGATCTGCCGCCGGCTGCCGGGGGTGACAAAATACCGTTGTTCGACGCCGTTGGCCTGGTAGTAGGTCATGTGCGGGCGGAGCTGCGCCTCCCAGGCGCGCAGAGCGCCGCGGATGTCACCGGGGTGACGGTGCAGCATGCTGCCGAGCAGGTCGGCTCCGGCGAGCCCGGCGGAGATCCCCATGGCGGAGTACAGGCCGGGGCACCACGCGGAGTCGCCGACCAGCACAACCCGGCCGTGCGACCAGGCGTCCATGCGGGGTTGCTCCACTGAGTCGAACAAGAAATCGTCGGCGGCGTCGAGCGCGTCAAGCGCCTCGCCGAGCAGCCGGCCTGTGGGCTGAGGTCCGTACGCGGCGCGGACCTGTTCGGCGGGCCGACCGGTGAACTCGGCGTCGACGTCGTCGGTGCGGTACGAGAAGAGCACGGTGGGCGGGTGGTCGGCGAACGGAAAGACCCACATGGCCCGGCCGGGCTCGAGGAGACTCGCCCCCTCGTGTGGGGAGAGCCCGCCGACCGGGCCCGGCAGTATCGTCGCCGCGATCATGTAGCCGAGCCGATGCAGATATCTGTCGTGCGGGCCGAAGACGAGACGCCGGACCGCGGACCGCAACCCGTCGGCGCCCACGACGAGGTCGAATCGCTCGGTCACGGATCCACCGTCGTGTTCGAGCGTCACCTCGACACCGGAGGCATCCTGCTCGATGCGGGTGGGGGTCGTCGCGTAGCGGATCTCCATGTCGTGCGGGAGCGCGGCGAAGGCGGCACGTTCCACGTCACCACGCAGCATCATGCGAGGCGAGACCGGCAGATCCCCGAACCCCATGCCAGGTTTGCGGACACCGGCGCGATCCACGGTGTAGGTGATGCCGCTGGGCGACGATCGGTCGGGGATGGCGTCGAGAATGCCGAGTCGCCGCGCCGCGGCCTGGCCGGCGCCGAACAACACGACGAAGTAACCACCCGATCGACGGCCCGGCGCTCTCTCCACGATCACCGGTTCCCAGCCGATGCGCCGAAGGCCGATCGCCGTGGCGATGCCGCTGACGCCGAGACCCACGACCAGGGCCCGTCTCCTACTGCTGCTCAACGAAGTCATGGCTTCCTCCTCGGATGTGACGGCTAGGGGACGAAAACGATGCGGTCGTCGGTCTCGGCGGTCCACGCCTGTGCGACCTGGGCGAGGGGTACGGTGCGAGCCCGTACGTCGATCGCGCCCGCGGCCACCACTGAGGCCAGCTCCGGCAGCTCGGCGAGGAAGTCCCGGGCGGAGACCGAGCCGATGCCGCTGCCGACGATCTGCAGGCGGGCGGAGCGCAGTGCCGCGGAGGGGATCGGCGCGGTCCGGCCGGCGATGGATCCGATCTGGATCCAGGTCAGCGGGGCGGCGCGGTCGGCGCGGGCGGTGAGCATCGGAATCATGGCTTCGGCGGCGGATTCACCCCACACGTAGTCGATGACCACGTCGACGTCGGCTGCGCGGCCGATCTGGTCGAAGGTGATCGTCTCGTCGGCACCGAGCGCGGTCAGCGCCCTCAGGCGGGTGGTGTCGCGGCCGGCGGCGATGACCTGGGCGGCGCCGAACAGTTTGGCGATCTGGACCGCCATCCGTCCGGCGCTGCCGGTGGCGCCGAGGACGAGGACGCGCTGGCCGGCGTGGAAGTCGACGCGTCGGCGCAGCGCGACCCAGGACGACATGGCCGGGTTCATCGCGGCGGCGATCCGCACGGGGTCGATGCCTTCGGGCAGGATCACGCTGCGGCGAGGATCGACGAGGGTGCGGTCAGCGAACGTCCCCAGAGCTGTGTCGTCCAGGGCCACGTAGCGGACGTTGCCCTCCTTGTCGCGCACCACGCCGTCGACGCCGGGGACGAGCGGGTACACGCCGTTGCTGGAGTAGTGCGAGCCGTTCGCCTTTGCCCTGGTCAGATGGTGCAGGCCGGCCGCGAGGACCTCAACGACCATCTCGTCGCCGTGGCGTTCCGCGGGGTCGGGGTGGTCGCGATAGACCGGCGGGGCATCGACTGCCGGGATGACGGCAGCGTGCATGGTGACCTCCCAAGATGGTTTGCATTACCAACCACCTCCATAGTGGTTGGTAATACAAACCATGTCAACGGATGCGATTCGATCAATGCCGCATCACGTTGTGTGGTTTCACCATCGCGCCCGGGAGCGCATGGGGCCGTGCGCGACGAGCAGCGCAGCCGTGGCGGGGTTGCCGTGGCGCGATCCGTGGCGGCGTGAAACCGGGGGGCCGTTCGCCTCCGCTCGGGCCGGCTTCGGCATGGTTGGTATTGCCAACCATGCGGACTAGCATGGCGGCATGACCGCCACCGACGATGTCATGGACGCCCTCGTCCGGACCACCTTCGAGGTGGCAGGCGTGCTGACCCGCATCGGCGGCGAGCACGACCTGTCGCTCACCCAACTACGGGTGCTCGGCATCCTCCGCGACCGCCGCGCCCGCATCACCGAACTGGCCGCCTATCTCGGCCTGGACAAGTCCACGATGTCCGGCCTCGTCGACCGCGCTCAGCGCCGGGGGTTGCTGACACGCGACAAGAACCCCGATGACGGCCGGGTCGTCGATGTGTACATGACCCCAGCCGGGCTCGAACTGGCCAAGCGAGTGGAGGACGAAGTCCGGCGCGCCCTGGCACCCATGACCGGCCGCCTGAACCCGGAACAGCTCGATCAGCTCGTCAAGCTGCTCGAACTCGTCTTGATCCGCCCGTAGCGAACACACGGCCGGATGGACGGGCTCCATCACGTACCCGTCTCCCGGGTCGCCTCGACGGTTCCGGACGACCCGGGAGGTCCCCAACCGACCATGACCGGGATTCATGCTGGTGAGGTCGCCTGTTCAACTGTCGCGAATTGCCGCTCCCGTAGAGCGCGGTGGTGCCGAAGATGGCCCACCTCGAGTGCTGGAGTCCCGGGTCCGAGGCGACGGTTCAGGGGAGGATCTGGACGTACCCATCGGTTCCGTGAATGCGGATCCGCTGCCCGTCCCGGATCAGCCGGGTGGCCTGCTCCACCCCCACAACGGCCGGCAAGCCGTACTCCCGCGCGATCACCGCCCCATGCGTCATAAGGCCGCCCACCTCCGTCACCAGTCCGGCGACGGTGACGAACAGGGGGGTCCAGCTGGGGTCGGTATAGGTGGTGACCAGGATGTCGCCCGCCTCCAGGTCTGCCTGCGCCATGTCCATGACGACACGGGCACGGCCCTCGACGATCCCGGCCGATACCGGGAGGCCGGCCAGCGCGCCGGGCGGGGCGTCCTCACGCCGGTACTGGCCGGTGATGGCCTCGCCGTCCGATGTGAGGATCCGGGGCGGTGTGAGCGCCTCGTACGATCGGAACGCCTCCCGCCTTTCCAGAATGAGTTCGGCGTCCACGCCGTCGGTGCGCACGACTTCTTGCAGCTCCGAGAACCGGAGGAAGAAGATGTCCTCTTTCTCGCGCAGGACGCCGGAACGGACGAGGCGATCGGCTTCCCGCAGCAACGCCTGCTTGTAGACGAAGTAGCGGCTGACCATGCCGTACTTGGGGTACTCCCGGTATCCGGCGAAGGTGCGGACGCGGTCGATCATCCGCTTGGTCTCCTCGGCCTTCTGCTCCCCGTGGGGCAGGGCGCGCAATCGCGTCAGAAGTTCCTGTTCTTTCCGTCGTGACTCCAGGCGTCCTTGCTCGAAGTGTCGTTTGCCGGCACCCGGCTCGAAGTTCTTGATGTTGCCGAGGATGGTGGGCACGAGCGTGGCGGGATGCTCGCTCCAGCGCGTTCTGGTGATGTCGATCTCGCCCGCGCAGCGCATGCCGTACTCGTCGAGGTAGCCCCGGATGGCGTCACGTGCTTCCCGTCCGCCAGCCAGCCCGGCCAGCTCGTTCAGGAAGCCGTCGCCCTCCCGGCCTTCGTCCACGACGCGGTGCAGGAACGTCACGACGTCCGCGTGCGGTCGGATTGTGTCCGCGACGTCGAGGAGCGCCAGCCCCATCTCCGACGTGACGTTGTGGGGGACGGATTGCGTGAGCGCGTCGGCCGCGTTCTTCTCGCCCAGCCACGCCTCGAGGCGGTCATTGAGCCACCAGGTCGCCTCCATCGCCGCCATGATCACCTGGATGCCCTGCGGATCGAACAGGATGCGCTTCAGCTCTGCGATGTCGGCCAGGATGAAGTCGAGCAGCACCGGTCCGGACAGAGCCTGGATCTCGCTCCGCAGGGTGGCGACGGACGCCTGACTGTGTCGGATCAGCTGGGTGACAACGGCCGGATCGGTCTCGATCGGGGCGGGTGGGTCACCGGCGGGCGCGGCGATGGAATCTTCGTCCGGAAGTGAGCGGATGAAGTCGCCGCGGTCGAGGACGGTCTGTAGCGCGTCCCGAATCAGCGGGTCGGACTTCCCCAGGGTCCCGAGGAGGTTCGCGCGACCCGCGGGCGTCGCCAGGACGGGGGCTACGTCGACGAACAACCGGCCGCCCGCCTCGTGCATCGGCCGTGGGGTCGTCAGCTGCCACAGGGAGAGTCCCAGCGGCTTCATCGCGTCGGTCATCATCTGCTGGTGACCGACGGAGACGTAGACATGGTTCTCCTGGTCGTCGGTCCTCGGGATGGGGAACAGGGTGGTGATCGGCCGGCTCTGGACGATGTGGAAGTCATCGCCGACCAGGCACCATTCGATGTCCTGGGGCCTGCCGAAGTGCGCTTCGATGCGCCGGCCCAGCCGCACCAGGTTCACGACCTGCGCATCCGTCAGAGTCGGCTGCGTCTGCCGCCACGGTTCGATCGGTGCGTCCTGGGTACCGCCTCCCGGCGACGCCTGGACGAACCGCGGCTTGGTGGCGACCGCCGTGCTGACGACCTGATCGTCGCGCACCGTGTAGACGTCCCCGGCGACCAGACCGGAGACAAGCGCCTCGCCGAGCCCCCAACCGGCTTCCACAGTGGCGATCTTCCGGTTCGAGGTCACGGGGTCCGCGGTGAAGAGGATCCCGGCCGCGTCCGGGAACACCATCTGCTGTACGACCACGGCCATCCGCACCTTGCGGTGGTCAAAGCCGTTACGGCGCCGGTAGGTCACTGCCCGCTCGGTGAACAGCGAGGCCCAGCACCTTCGGACGTGCTGAAGGATCGCCGGTAGGCCCACGATGTTCAGGTACGAGTCCTGCTGGCCGGCGAAGGACGCGGTCGGCAGGTCCTCGGCCGTCGCGCTGGAACGCACCGCGTAGGAGGCCTGCTCCCCGAGTCGGGCGAGCGATTCGCTGATCGCTGCCACAAGATCGTCGGGAACCGCGACGCCTTCGACGACGCGGCGGATGTCGGCGCTCAGGGTGCGGATCACCGCACGGTCGTCCGGTTTCACGCGCGACAGCCGGTCAAGCTGAGCGTCGATCGACGGCGCCTCGGCCACGACCCGCTGGAAGGCGTCTGTCGTGACGCAGAAGCCGTCCGGTACGCGGATGCCATTGATTCGCGAGAGCTCGCCCAGGTGCACTCCCTTTCCGCCGACGTCTGCGATATTCGTCGAGTCGATCTCCTCGAAACCCAGCACGTAACCCAATTCCGTTGCTCCGTCGTTCGTCGGGTCGGTTCGCAACGGGCAAGTATGAAGCACTTTCTGGCGACTCATGAGACGCACGAATCTGATATAAAGTGAAAGTGGCGGGGAGTGGCGCGCGCAGCCCGGCCCGACCTCGCCCACACCGGCATCCCGGGCCGCCGTTCACGCCCGGCGACAGCAGCAGCCTCCTGGCCGCCGACGTCGGCTACCCCGGCCCGGTCTCCGCGTGGCCGGCAACAGGGTCGCCAATTCGCACTTTACTGGTGAGACCGCATATCCAACTGTCGCGAATTGTCTCAGCCCTGCATTCAAAGAGTCACCGTATGTACTCCCCCAGGCCCTACTCGGGTTACGGTGCGACTGCTTCTGTATGTGTCCACTCGGTCAGTGCGCTCGAGTCCGGTGAGCCGGGACGGCCCGCATGGATTTACGGACGTCTCTCACACGCGTCCTCGCCCTCACTCCAGGCCGGAAGGGGCCTGCATGGCGCGGTCCAGGATCCTTGCGAGCGTTTGCGGCTGAGCGTTCGCGGTCCACGCGGTCAGAGCCGCCTCGACGCACCCCGGGGCAGCGGCGATCACCACGTTGCTGCGAAGAGCGCCTCTTCCTGCTAAGACCGTGGACGGCTTCGAGAAGACGTTCCAGGTCAATCATCTCGCGCCGTTCCTGCTCACCCGGCGACTCCTGGACACGCTCACCGCGTCACGGGCGTCGGTGCTGCAGACCTCCAGCAACCCGGCCCCGGCCGCTCGGACGAGCAGATGGATAACCGGTGCACGCTAGAAAACGGGATGAAATGAGAGCGGTGTTGTCGTAGCTTTCTGCGGTGGAATCTTTTATACGTGACGGATACGTCAAGGTGCCTGCGGTGGTTCCGCGCGAGGTCGCGGAAAAGGCGTGTGCGAGATTGTGGGAGCGGATCGAGCCACTGCCCGATGATCCTTCGACGTGGACCCAGCCGGTGGTGTGGACGGCGGACCTGACGCGTGAGGGCCCGTTCGGACAGATCGCCACCAGCGAGGTCCTCGCTCGGGCGCTGGATGCCGTCGCGGGGCCCGGGGGCTGGTCGCCGAAGTTCACGCTCGGCAACATCCCCGTCCGCTTCCCCCACGCCGAAGCGTCCAACGATGACGGCTGGCACATCGACGCCAGCGTCCCCCTGCAGGACGGCCGGTGGGCGGTATCGACCAGGCCTCACACACTCCTGCTCCTGACGCTGCTGTCCGACGTCGGCCCGGACGACGCACCCACCAGAATCCGGATCGGATCACATCACGACCTACCGCGGATCCTCTCCGAGGAACCCATGGACCCGTTCACCGCCGGACCGCTCGTCGACGCCGGCACTTCTGACAGGCCACTGGCCTACGCGACAGGCGAGCCGGGGGACGCCTACATCTGCCACCCCTTCCTCGTCCACGCCGCTCAACGCAACCTGACCGGACGCCCCCGCTTCATGGCGCAGACACCGATCCTCCTGGCCGAACCACTCGGGCCGGGTGGGCCTCCCGCCCTGGCGGCGGTGTACTCCTGATCGACTCGCACGACGAAGCACACGCCCCCCGCGACTGACCTCAAGGTGCGCGCAGGCAATTCCGAGACTCACGCGGACCGCCGGAGCCCTTGCCTGACCGGTTACGCGATGACCTTCGTTATCCGGTAATGATCACGCGCGGGGTGCGAGCTGTACGGTCGCCGCCCGCCACGACGAGGAGATCGGCCGGCTACACCGCCGGGCCGCTGTTCCGCGCGTCCATCCGTACACGCACCAGGCGTGGCGCGGCCGCATGCGCACCCGCGACGGCGTGGGCGCACCCCTGACCGACACCGAGATCGCCGCCTTCGATGCCGATCCGGCCTGTCCGCTCCGCGAACCGCTTTCCCGAGGAACCCCGCACGGCGCCCCACCGGATCTCGGCATTCGTGGCCCGCCGAAGGAACCGATCCGCACGCTCGTGCTGCGATTCGCGGCCGAAGGCCCTCCTGGCTGCCGCGCCGAGTACCGGTGGTGGCGCGTCCGCGCCGCCCGTGCCACACTTCCTGTTATAGAACTCTTCCAAGAGTTATAGAACGATTGGAGCATGGCGTGCGAGACGTGTTGCCGTGGCGTGAGCCGGTCCCGCTGGACGGGACGATGAGCGAGCCCCGAGCGCGGGGCCGATTCGGCGAGTACGGCGGACGGTACGCGCCGGAGTCCCTGGTGGAGGCGTGCCGCGAGGTGGACGAGGCGTTCCGGGAAGCCTGGGCGGATCCGGGATTCCGCGGCGCCCTGGCACGGCTGCTCGCCGTGCACGCCGGGCGGCCGACCCCGCTCACACCGGCCCGCCGGCTGTCGGAGGCGCTGGGCGTGCAGCTGTACCTCAAGCGCGAGGATCTCACCCACACCGGATCCCACAAGATCAACAATGTGTTGGGCCAGGCCCTGCTGGCCACCCGGATGGGACGGCGCAGGCTGATCGCCGAGACCGGAGCGGGCCAGCACGGGGTGGCCACCGCGACCGCCGCCGCGCTGCTCGGGCTGGAGGCCACGGTGTTCATGGGCGAGCGCGACATCGAGCGGCAGGCGCTGAACGTCTTCCGGATGCGCATGCTGGGCGCCGAGGTGGTCCCGGTGACCACGGGCAGCCGTACCCTCAAGGACGCGACCAGCGAGGCCATGCGGCACTGGGTGGGCGCGACGGGCGACTCCCATTACTGCATCGGCTCGGTCATCGGGCCGGATCCGTACCCGTGGATGGTCAGGGAGTTCCAGCGGATCATCGGCGACGAGGCCCGCGGGCAGTGCGCCGCCGAGTTGCGGACCAGCGTTCCGGACTACGTGGTCGCGTGCGTCGGCGGCGGCTCCAACGCGGCCGGTACGTTCGCCGGATTCGCCGACACCCCGGCGCGCCTGGTCGGTGTCGAGGCGGAGGGCGGCGCCGGGGCGGCCCGCGGCCGGCTCGGCGTCCTGCACGGCTGCCGCTCGCTGTTCCTGCAGGACGACGACGGGCAGATCGCCCAGGCGCACTCCATCGCCGCCGGACTCGACTACCCGGGAGTCGGCCCGGAGCACGCCCACCTGCGCGACCTGGGCCGGGCTCGCTACGTCACGGTGACCGACGACGAGGCGGTCGGCGCGGCGGTACGGCTGGCGCGTGCCGAAGGCATCGTCCCGGCGCTCGAATCGGCGCACGCCCTCGCCTGGGTGATCCGCGCGGCGGGCGGTGGCGAACTGCCCGCAGGATCGACGGTGCTGATGACGTTGTCCGGCCGGGGCGACAAGGACGTCTCAACCCTGAAGGAGCTGCTGTGACGAGCCCCACCCTGGCCGCGGGCGCGGTCGAAGGCCACCTGCGTGCCCGCCGGGACACCGGCCGCGGCCTGCTCATGCCGTACGTCACCGGGGGGATCACGCCCGACTGGACGGACTACCTGCGGGCCTTCGCCGCCGCCGGGGCGGACGCGATCGAGGTCGGCCTGCCCTTCTCCGACCCCACGCTGGACGGTGTCACCATCCAGCAGGCCAGTGACACGGCACTGGCCCGGGGGGCGAGCACCCGCCGGATCCTCGCCGACCTGTCCGGCATGCCGGACCTGGGCGTGCCGCTGGTCGTCAGCACCTACTACAACCTGGTGCTGCACGACGGCCCCGAGACGTTCTGTGCCGCGCTGCGCCGGGCCGGCGTCGGCGGCCTGATCGTGCCCGACCTGCCGGTGCACGAGGCGGACGAGCTGACGGCCGTGGCCGCCGCCGCCGGGATCGAGCCGGCCCTGCTGGCGTCGCCGTCCACGCCGCAGCCGCGGCTGGCGGAGATCGCACACCACAGCCGCGGATTCGTCTACGCGGTGTCGGTGATGGGCACCACCGGTGAGCGGACCGCCCTCGCCGCTTCGGCGACGGAGCTCACCGAGCGGATCAGGCGCGCCACCGACCGGCCGGTCTTGCTAGGATTTGGCATTTCCACCCCGGACCAGGCACGCGAAGCCCGCCGGCACGCCGACGGCGTGGTGGTCGGCGCCGCAGTCATGCGGCGGGTACTCGACGGGGCTGGGCCGGACGACCTGCGGGCCTTCCTCATGACCCTGCGGCAAGCCCTCGACCAGGAGTGTGACCGACCACGATGACCCCCGACGCCGGGCACGAGGCGAGATACCGCGCCATCGCCGCCGACCTCGCCGCGAAGATCCGGTCGGGGCACTACGCCCCCGGTGAGGCCCTGCCGCCGCAACGGGAGTTGAGCGCCTCCTACGGGGTGACCCTCATGACGCTGCGCCAGGCGTTGCGGGAGCTCAGCGACGAGAGGCTGATCGTGCAGCAGCCCGGCAGGGGTACGTTCGTCGCCCCGCCCCACCTGGCGTACCAACTCGACTCGCTCCGCAGCCTGGTCGACGACCTGCGTAAACAGGGCCACGATGTGCGCACCGCGGTGGCCGGGCGGGCGGTGCGCCGGGTCCCCGCCCGGATCGTCGCGGAGCTGCGGCTGCGTCCCGGCGACACCGCCCTGCGGCTGGAGCGGGTCCGCGAGTTCGCGGGACGTCCCGCCGTACACCAGGTGTCCTGGGTCCGCCGGCCGATGGCCGACCAGGTCCGCGACCGCGACTTCACCGCCGTCTCCCTCTACACGGCCCTCGCCGACGCGGGAGTGACGGTCGCCCGGGCGTCCGAGGTGGTCCGGCCCGGTTTGCTCGACTCCGCCGCCGCCCGCCACCTCCACGAGCCGCAGGGCAGCCCGGTGCTCGTCAGCACCCGGATCACCTACACGCTCGACGCCACGCCTGTGGTGTCCGACCATGCCACCATCCTCGGCAGCATGATGGAGATCCGCACCGAACGCGCCGCCACCGGCCTCTCTCTCACCTGGGGCGCCACCAGCTGAGAACCTGTGTGCGGTCTGTCCCACCGTGGCGACGAGCAGCTTCTTGTGGACCCTGCCCGTCGCGTTCCTGGGCAACTCGCTCCCAATCTTGGCAGCACCTGCCCTTCGGAGTACGAGCTCAACCGGACGGCGTGACCGAGGACCACACGCCGAACCATTGCTCGGCGCCGTACTCCTCGAACCGCTCCACCTCGGTGAACCCCAGCTTCGCCGCGAGGCGCATCGAGCGGTCGTTGGCGGTCTGGGTGCAGAGCGCCACCGGCTCGCCGGGAAGTGCGTCGGCGAACCAGCCGAGTGCCGCCGCGCACGCCTCGGCGGCGTACCCGCATCCCCACGCCTCCGGCAGGAACATGTAGCCGAGCTCGGCCTCCCCGGCATCCGGCCGGACGTGTCCCGGACGCTCTGCATCGCGCCGATCGAGCGTGATCATGCCGATCATCGCTCCGCCGAGATCGACCACGAAAAAACCAGGGCGCCGCCCGGGCACCTCGGGCACCGCGTGTTCGAGCTCGTCACGCGGTCGAGGGCCACCAAGGTGGGTGCCCACCTCTGGCGAGGCGAACAGCTCGATGAACGCCGCGCGGTCCCGGGCCTCGGACTCACGCAGCACGAGCCGCTCGGTCCTGATCGGGGCAGGTGGCCAGGTGACGGGCCCAAGCTCGGTCATGGCGGGCAACCTATCGCACGCCCGCCGAGCGGCACACGCTCTCACAACTCACGGACAAAGCCACGGCTCCTCAAGGCATGAGGGATGCCGCAGGAAGAAGTACCGCTCCAGCTCGACTCGCGATGGCGGGCCGGCCGTACGCGGACACCCGCTCATCACTTAAGAACTCAACGGGCACGACCATGCAAGGTGGGCACACCCATCCCGAAGCATACTCAAACTGATACGCCATTCGGGCCCACCGGGCACCGACGCACCCGAACCAGAACCGGCGGTGTTTGGAATCCTTGGACGGGGATGATGTGTGCCCAGGATGCGATCAGTTATCAATCGGAGGGCTCCGGCGTTCTGCCTTGTGGGCGGACGAGCGGAGGACGGCGGCGTCGCGTGCGGCCATCGCATCGAGGAGGGCGGCACCGCGCCGCTGGAGCAGGCGCAGGGTGAGCGCGGGGGTTATGGACAGGAAGGCGGCGGCCTGCGACACGGCCGCCAGCACGGTCACCCACCACGGGCCTCCGGTGACCGCGCCGACAACGCCCGGCAGGACGGCGGTCAGCAAGGTCGCCGGGAAGATCGTCATCTGCCCGCCGGTCGCATCGCCCGCCTGCTGGCCCGGGTAGACGCGCTCGCGGGCATCGACACCCACGGCCGGCATCACGAGCGCGAGCAGCGGCGCCAGAGCGCAGCCTGCCGCCGCCGCGGCGATGGCGCCGCCCACGGCGGCAGCTCCCAGGGGTGAGCCGGTCGCGGCCTGCAGCGCGGCCGCCAGCGCGATGGACGGCACACCGAACAGCAGCGCCCACGCCGCCATCCGCCCGCGCACATCGGCCTTGAGGGCGCCAGGTGTGGTGAGCAGCAGCCACAGGGCCGTGCCGTCCAGGGCGTAGGTGTTGATCGCGACCATCGCGCCGAACACCGCCGCGGCGGGACCCATCAGGGGCAATGCCCAGCTCCAGCCGCTGAGGGCGATGATGAGCGCCGTCAGTAGCGGTGTCAGCCAGGCACTGCGCAGTTCCACGCCGCGTGCCGGGTCACGCAGCCAGGTGGCCAGCTCGCGCCCGATGACCGCGGACACCTGCGGCGTCGCGAACGGCACAGACATCTGCCGCCCTGGTACCGCCGGCCGCCGCGGCCTCGCCTGGCGGGGCGGCCGGCGCAGGGCGCGGGCCGTCAGCGCGATCCAGCTCAGCTGCAGCAAAGCACCCATGCTCAACAGGGCCGCAAGCGGCAGCAGGATCGCACCGGCGCCGTCGCGGGCGGCGACCGTCGCGCCGTACCCCCAGCCGGTGGGCAGGGCGGCGAGCACGTCGATCATCGGCGCGGGAAGCCATCCGAGGGTGGGGGTGACCAGGCTGGTGTCCCCCTCCCCCAGACGCGGCAGCAGCCAGGCCGCGACCGGCACCCATCCGGCGAACGACAACGCGAGCATGATCGCGGTCTGTGCGGCGGCCAGTGTCGTCCCGGCCGGGGTCTGCAGCAGCCGGGCCGCCAGCGCCGCCACCGTCCTACCAGCCCAGACCAGCAGGTAAAGCTGGGCCATCACGGCCACGACGGCGATCGCCGTCGCCACCGGACCGCCCGGTGCCGCCAGCACCACCAACGACAGCAGGCACGCCAGCGTGATCAGCGGGCCAACGCCCAGCAGTTCGGTCCACGACAGGGCCCGTGCCAGCCGCCACGGCCGCACCGGGTAGCCGCGCAGCCATTCGCGTGAGATGACGGACGGGTCGTGGCGGGGCTGGGCCAGCGGACCGAACAGCCACATGCCGCCCCACACCGTGAGCGCTACCGCGATCCAGCCTTCACCGACGAGGCCGCGGGAGGCCAAGGAGGCCGCCACGATCACCAGGGCGGCCAGAACCAGCCCGGCGGCAAGGCTGAAGGCGCGCTCGTTGTGCGGGCCGTTGCGGAACAGTCGCAGCTTGAGCGCGAACAGGGTGCCCGTCATGCCAGCCACTCCAGCGGACGCACCGGGTCGGCGCCCACCAGCTCGACGAACCGCTCGTTCAGCGTCGCGCCCGCGGCCACCTCCTCCACCGCTCCCTCGACCAGCATCCGGCCACCGGCCACCACCGCCACCCGGCGACAGTTGCGCTCGACGAAGTCCATGATGTGACTCGACAAAACGACCGTGCCGCCGACGTCGACGTACTGCTTCAGCACCTGCTCGATGGAGCGGGCCGAGACCGGGTCGATCGCCTCGAACGGCTCGTCCAGCACCAGCACCCGAGGCAGGTGCAGCAGCGCCAGTGCCAGACCGATCTTCTTGCGCATTCCCGTGGAGTACTCCACGATCAGCGTGCGCGGGACCGCGTCCAGCCCCAGGATCTCCAGCAGATCACGCGCGCGGGCCCGCCAGCCGTCGTCCAGGCCGCGCAGCCCGGCGCTGTAGCGCAGGACCTCGGTGGCGGTCAGCCGCTCGGGCAGGGACAGTCCGTCCATCATGACGCCGAGCTGGGCGAGCGCGGCCTCCCGCTCGGTCCGCAGGTCGTGCCCGGCGATCCTGACCGTGCCCGAGGTCGGCTGCCGCAGCCCGCACACGGCCGTCAGGGTGGTGGTCTTACCGGCGCCGTTGGGACCCACGATGCCGTAGAACATCCCCGGCGGGATGCTCAGGCTGAGCCGGTCGACGGCGAGCACGGTACCGAAGCGCTGGGTGAGGTCCGCCACCTCGATGGCAGGGACGGAGGGATCGAGCACAGGTTTTCCTGAACGCTTGAAGAGGAGATATTGGCAGGAACGCGCGTCACTCGGCTGTGTGCGCGAGGATGGCGCCGCCCAGCTCCTCGTGTGTCTCCGGCGGCAGCGTGTGCCCCATGCCCGCCACGATCATCAGCCGCGCCCCCGGGATCTGCTCGGCGATGACCGCGCCGTGACCCGGTTTGACCGGCTCGTGGCTGCCCTCGATGACCAGCGTGGGCGCCTGCACCCGGTGCAGCACGCCCACCGGCTCGAAGTCGGGGTCGGCCGCTGCGGCCAGCCGGTGGTTGGCCACCGCCGACAGGTCGCGGGCCCGATCGTAGATCCGCTCCTGCAGCCGGCGTGCCGCGTCCTCGTCGAACGGCAGCCCGGTGCCGTGCAGCACCCGCTGCTCGGCGATCATGCCATCGATCAGCGCACGCCGGTCCTGCGGTGGCGGGGCGGCCATCAGCGCGCGGTAGAAGGCCACGAACTCCGGCGCCGGCTCCGGCAGACCGCCTTCGGGCTGCGGCTGCCCCGTCAGGGCCCGCATGAGCACCTGGCCCTCGCCGCCGCCGAGCGGCGAGGAGGCGACAACGGTCAGCGAGCGCACCCGCTCCGGCCGCTCCACGGCGATGAGCTGACCGAGCAGCCCGCCCGCCGAGTGGCCGACCAGGTGCGCGCTCTCCAGGCCGTGGGCGTCCAGCACGCGGTAGACGTCGCTCTTGATGTCGTCCCACGTGTACGGCCCGGTAGCGAAGTCGACGGTGCCGGACATGCCGGTGTCACGGTGGTCGTACCGGATCACCCGGCGGCCTCCGGCGGTCAGGCGGCCGATGAACTCGTCCGGCCACAGGATGCCCTGCGACATCGACCCCATGATCAGCAGGATCGGCGCGTCCGTCTCGGCGCCGAACTCTTCACTCCAGATGTCTATGTTCTGCATGTCTCAGAGCATGTCGTCTTCGGCTACGGGCGCCTTCTGTAGAACTACTAGTCGCGCCAGATCCGTACGGGAGCTGATACCCAGCTTCGGATAGATCTTGTACAGGTGGTACTCGACCGTGCGCGGGCTCAGGAAGAGCTGGGCAGCGATCTGCTTGCTCGACAACCCGTCGGCGACCAGGCCCGCGATGCGCAGCTCCTGCGGGGTCAGCGTGTCCAGCACGGCCGTGGGCGGGGCCTGCCCGCTCTCCCCCGCCGCCCGCAACTCGTCCTGCGCACGCCGCGCCCACGGCCGTGCGCCCGCCCGCTCGAACGTCTCCCACGCCATCCGCAGGTGCGCCCGCGCCTCGCCCGGCCGCTGCGCGCGGCGCAGGCGCTCCCCCAGCAGCAGGGCCGTCCTGGCCGCCTCGAAAGGGTTGGTGTGCAGCCGCAGCGCCTCGCCGAAGGCGTCCTCGGAGGAGTCGGCCAGGCCCCGGCAGCGGGCCAGCAGCGCGCGCGACTCGGGCGTCGCGGCATGCGCGGCCCCCCGCTCGTACGCGACCAGCGCCGCCCGCGCGCCCGCCTCGTCGCCCGCGCCCACGGCGGCCTCGACGCGGTCGGGCCCGGTCCGCCACACCACGGTCGGATGCCCGGCGCCCGATCCCGCCGCGGCGATGGCCGTGAAACGGTCGCGTGCCGCCACGTAGCGGCCCAGACACAGGTCGAGCAGCGCCAGCGCGTACGCGGCCATCCCCGCGCGCAATCCCACCCGGTGCGGGATGGCGATGGCCAGCGCCTCGCGGGCCTGCCGCTCGCAGGACTCCTCCTCGCCGCGCAGCGCCGCCAGCACCGCCAGATTGGCCAGGTGCGCGGCCACCGTGTTCTCGTACCCTGCTTCCCGCGCCAGCGCCAGGCCCTCCTCGGAGACGGCCTGGCTGCGCGCCAGCCGACCGGCGATGCGCTCGGCGGTCGCCACGAACTCCAGTACGACGGGCAGCTGCCCGGTCATCCCCGAGACCCTGGCCACCCGCCCGGCCCGCTCTGCCATCTCGGTGGCCAGATCCGACTCTCCCAGAGCGCTGGCCGCGGCCGTCGCCCACAGGTACCCCGTCGCGTCCTCCAGCTCATCGACCCGCGCCAGCGCCCGCCGCAGCAGGCCCGGTCCGGCGGCGTCGCCGTCCAGTGTCAGGCCGATCCCGGCCACCGTGTCCCGCAAGAACCCCTCGGGGTGCGCGACCGCCCGCCGGCCGAGCTCGGCGATGGCCGCCGTGTCACCGACGTACGAGGCCGCCTCCACGGCATCGGCCAGCATTTCCAAGCTGCCGCCCGCCGCCAGGATCCGTACGGCCTCGGCGGCGTTGCCCGAGTTCAGTTCGAACCGGCCCCGGAGCCGGGCGATCTCCATGGCGAGGGTGGCGTCCCCGTCGGCCCGCTCGCGCGCCTCGGCCAGCAGCGACTCCGCCTGTCCCGGGCGGCCGCCGAGCCAGGCCGCGACGGCGGCGTCCTTCAGACGGACGGCACGGGCGCGCGGCTCGGGGGTCAACTCGGCGGCCCTGGCCAGGGCGCTGGCCGCGTCGCCGTATCCGCCGCGGTCGCGCGCCCGCTCCGCGGCGGCCACCAGTGCAACGGCGACCTGCTCGACCTGGCCCAGGGCGGCTCCGGCCAGGTGCCAGGCGCGACGGTCTCCCGCCGTCAGCTCCGCCAGGACGGCGTGCGCGCGGCGGATGTCGGCGGGGGCGGCCGCCTCGTGGATCGCGGATCGGATGAGCGGATGACGGAAGCGCACGCTCGTGCCCGACACCTCGGCCAGCCCGGTGTCCTCCAGCTCGGCCAACGCCACCCGCCCCGCCCCGGCCTCCATCCCGGGCCCGGTTGAGGCCGATCGGGCCGTGTTCGCGCCGGGTCGTACCGGTTGCTCGGCGAACAGCCGGTCGGTGGCGCGCAAGACCAGGCCGAGGTCGGCCTCGACGGCGGCGACCAGGGCGGCCAGCCGGGCAGGGGCCGACAACCCGGTCACCCGGTCGCCGAAGAGCCGGGCTCCGCCGGGCAGCGGGTCGGGCAGCGGGTCGCGCCCGGCGAGCTGCGCGGGCGTCAGACGGGCTGCGATCTCCCCCAGGGCGAGCGGGTTCGCGCCGGTCAGTGTGGTGAGCTCCCGTTTCACCGGGGCGGGCAGCGTACCGTGGCGGGACTCCAGCAGTTCGGCCGCGGCGGACTCGGGCAGGCCGCGCACGTCCACCGTCAGCGGCACGCCCTTGACGGGCGCGCCTCCGCGAACGGCGAGCAGCATCGCGATCCGTTCCGTCCCCAACCGCCTGGCGGCGAACAGCAGCGCATCGGCCGAGGCCCGGTCGACCCACTGGAAGTCGTCGACCACGCAGATCAGCCCGTCCAGCGCGGCCGCCTCGGCCAGCAGCGAGAGCACACCGGCCCCCACCAGGAACCGATCGCCGGCACTGCCCGCGGCAAGCCCCAGGGCCGCCCGCACGGCGTCGCGCTGCGGCTCGGGCAGCGTGTCGAGCAGGCCGGCCACCGGCCACAGCACCTGGTGCAGCGCCGCGAACGCGAGGTCGGACTCGGACTCGACGCCGGTGGTCCGCAACACCCGCATCGCACCACCACGCGCGGCCGCCGCGTCGAGCAAGGCGGTCTTGCCCGCGCCTGCCTCGCCCCGTAGCACCACCGCGCCGCCGAAGCCGTCGCAAGCCCGCGTGATCACCTCGTCGAGTGCGCTGATTTCCGCAGATCTGCCGTAAAGCACAAGCACCCACTGTAGGAGGCCTCCACGCCGTCCCGTCTCAGGGTTATCAGCAAGCTGTGTTCGACTGCCGCTCCCAGAGCTGATGCGGAGCCGGCCGGTGGCCGTGGGCGGCGTGCGCCTGCTGTTCGCCGACATGCATCCGAACCTGCGCCGGATGGAGCCGGTTTCCTGGACACAGACGATCGGCGGGATCATCCGCCTGACGGCGACCTGTATCTGCGGATCCGACCTGTGGCCCTACCGGGGTGTGGAGAAGCTCGACGGGCCGATCCCGATGGGGCATGAGTACGTCGGCATCGTGGAAGAAGTCGGCAGCCAGGTCACGACCATCAGGCCGGGGCAGTTCGTGGTCGGCTCGTTCTGGGCCTCCGACAACACCTGCGAGATCTGCCGGGCGGGCTACCAGAGCGCCTGCGTCCACCGTGTGCTCATGGGCACCCTCGGAACCCAGGCCCAGCTGGCGCGGGTTCCCCTCGCCGACGGCACCCTGGTCGCCACCCCCGCCATGCCGGACGCGGACTTGGTGCCCAGCCTGCTGGCCGCCTCCGACGTGCTCGGCACCGGCTGGTTCGGCGCTGTTGCCGCCGCGGCGGGGCCGGGCAAGACCGTCGTCGTCGTCGGTGACGGCGCCGTCGGCCTATGCGCCGTGCTGGCCGCCAGGCAGCTCGGCGCCGAACGGATCATCGCGATGAGCCGCCATGAACCACGGCAACAGCTCGCCCGTCAGTTCGGCGCCACCGACGTCGTCATCGAGCGCGGCGACGAAGGCGTCACGGCGATCAAGGACATGACCGGCGGGTTCGGCGCCCACTCGGTCGTCGAGGCGGTCGGCACTCAGGAGTCGATGATGCAGGCCATCCGCTCCACCCGCCCCGGCGGCCACGTCGGCTTCGTCGGCGTCGCCCACAACGTCGCGCTGCCCGGCGACGAGCTGTTCATGTCCCTCGTGCACCTGCACGGCGGCCCCGCGCCGGTGCGCCAGTACCTGCCGCAGCTGATCGAGCTGATCTGCAACCGCGAGATCGACCCCGGCAAGGTCTTCGACCTGTCCCTGCCGCTGGATGAGACGGCCGAGGGGTATCGGGCCATGGACGAACGCCGCGCGATCAAGGTCCTCCTCCAGCCGTGACCCGGCCGTTCAGGGCCGGCCCCCTTCGGTTCCTCCCGCTGGTCACAGCAGTGCGCTGAACGGCGGGTCCGGCTCGGTCGTGCACCGGGTGTTCGTCCTCGACGCCCGCCGGGCAGGAACTCGACAGGAGCCAACGAATGCACTCTGCACTGCACGAAGGAGCTTCCCCCAGCGGTTGGAGGGAACGGTTGCGCCACGTCTACTGGATCGGCGGCGGCAGCGGGTCCGGAAAATCCACCATCGCCCGACGTCTCGCCGATCGATATGGAATGCGTCTGTACGATACCGACGCGGTCATGCCCGACCACGCCCGCCGCGTGCCCGTGGAACAAGCTCCCAACCTGGGCAGGTTCGCCGCCATGGACATGGACGAACGCTGGGTGACCAGAAGTCCGCGCGAGATGCTCGATACCTTCCACTGGTTCCACGGCGAAGGATTCAAACTGATCGTCGAAGACCTTCTCGCCCTCCCCGCCGACCGGCCGGTGGTCGCCGAGGGGTTCCGGCTGCTGCCCGGCCTCGTCCGACCCCTGCTCACCGAAGTGGGCCATGCCGTGTGGCTGCTGCCGACTCCCCGGTTCCGCCAGGCGGTGTTCGACAGCCGTGGCGGAACGGCATGGGGATTCCTCACCAGGACCGGTGACCCACGGCAGGCGCTGCAGAACCTGCTCCAGCGCGACGCACTGTTCACCGACCGGCTCAGCGAGCAGACCCGGCATCTGGGCCTCCACGGGCTCAGAGTGGCTTTCGGGGACACCGAGGAAGATCTCGAACGGCGAGTCTCCGCGGTGTTCGGTCTTGCGGAGTAGGCGGTCACGACGTGGGATTCAGCGGCCGTAGCCCCTCGGGCATCCCCGGGAATCGGAAGAAGCGGCACAACGGTCGCATGGATCCGAATGGTGCGCCGCCGTCGCGGCTTGGGTGAACGGCCGCGCGAGGAGCGGCTACTTCTTCGGGAGGCCGACCGCGTTGGCCGCGTCGGCTTCGAAGTACTCCGTTGCGGCGAAGGGGCCGGCGTGCTCCTCGAAGAAGGTTTTGACGCTGTCGACCGAGTCGTGGACGATGACGTTCACCGCTTTGGTCCCGTCGGTACCGGCCACCGCCAGGGTCCACTTGGCGCCCTTCGGCAGCTGCCCGTACGCCGCCTTCATCGCGTCCCAGAATCCGCCGTTGTCGGAAATCGTGGAAACCGCCATGACGTGCATTCCTGTGTTCTCCTCATCTACTCTCGGATTTACTCGGCAATTGGTGTGGAGGTATTGCGCGACCCCGTGTTGGAAGTCGTAGACGGCGATGGTCTGGGGGTCTTCGAGCGGGCTTGCCGAAGGCATCAGGAAATGCGTCTCGCTGATCGGAAGCAGCTCGTACGTGATGCGTTCCGGCTTACCGGAGAGTCGTGCCTCCATGGGATTCACAGTGAAGGTGAGGTGGAGTTCTCCATCCTTGGCCGACACCGTGTATCGGGAGCCTGGCCGCTCGTAGACGCCTTCGTACCTTGACGGGTCGAGGGGCAGGGTCAGGTCGGGTTCCGGCAGTTCCGGGATCGTGGGCGCGCGGAGGTCGAGGAGGATTTCGTTGAACACCTTCCGGTAGAAGCCGTCCCGCGGCCCGGCGTTGGCCAGCAGCACGAGGGCAAGGCCCGAGTCCGGCAGGATTCGCAGGCGCGCGCTCTGGCCGACGGTGCTGCCGTCGTGCGCGTAGACGGTCTCGCCGTGCCAATCGCACACGATGAGACCGAGGGCCCACTCCGGCCCGAACAAATACGGATCGGGCACGGGAACGCGTGATTCCGTCATCTCGCGAACGGCCTCGGCCGAGACGATTCTGGTGCCGTTCGGCGCCTTGCCGCCGTCGAGGAGGACGTGCGCCATTGTGAGCACCTCCCGCGCCGTCGAACTGATGTTGCCGCCGGGGCCGAAAGACCGTGGCAAATGGGTCAGTGGTGAGACGACGGGGCCCTCGTCGAGGGAGCGGACCAGATGCCCCGTCGCGGCGCGGTGCGGGTCCACCTGGGCGTGCCAGGTGCTCGTACTGGTCAGTCCCAGCGGATCGAAGAGGCGATCTCGCATGATGTCGTCCCACCGTTTGCCATCGATCACCTCCATGACGCGGGCGAGAATGGCATAACCCAGGGCCGCGCTGTAACCGTGGGTGCGGCCCAAGGGGTGCACTTGAGGCGCGCCGGCAATATTCGTGACCATGCGCTCGTACACATCGTCGCCTTGGCCGGGATCGCCGTAGGCCTCCTCGATGCCGTTCGTGTGGTTCAGGAGATGGCGGGGCGTGACGTTGGCACTGACCTCGGGGTCGGCGACCCGGAAACCGGGAAGATAGGTCCGCACCGGCTCGTCCAGGTCGACTTTTCCCTCGTCGACGAGTTGCATGAAGGCGAGGGCGGTCCAGGTCTTGGTCATGGAACCGCACTGGTAAACGGTGTCGGCCGTCGCGGGCTCGCGCGTCGCCGCGTTCTTGACGCCGACGGCGAAGTCGATGATCTCCCCGTCATGGAAGAACCCGATCGCGGCGCTCGGAATCCGGTATTCGGCGAGGAGTTCGGAGACCCGCGCCTGTGTTCGCGCTATATCCAACATGGACGTGTCCTTTCCAGGCAAGGAAAAGCTACGTTGCGTTTCGCATGCCGTCAACTAAAAGTAAACGAAAATAGCCAGGTAGCGGCGAATCGTTGCAACAGCATTGTCGGTAAATGCAATTCACGCCACTCGTCCATTGCAATGTATTGTTGGTGAACGCACCTGAAGAGGAGGCGTGGCCGATGCCCGGAGGCAGGCTGACCCATGAGGATCGCCGGAGGATCGCGACCTGGCTGGCCGACGGGCTGGGGTACGCCGAGATGGGCCGGCGGCTCGGCAGGTCCACGTCCACGGTCACCCGCGAAGTCGCGCGCAGCGGGGGGCCGGCAGGCTATCTGGCGGACCGCGCCCAGCAGGCCTCCGATCGGCGCGCCCGCCGGCGCAGGGCGGTCAAGGCCACCGAGCCCGACGAGCGGCAGAGCGAGGTGGCACGCCGCTTCACGGAAGAGTTCGCCGCCCTGCTAGCCGGGACCGGACTGCCCCAGATGCCCTCCCGGGTGTTCGTCTGCCTGCTCACCTCCGACTCCGGGAGCCTGACATCCGCCGACCTCGTACGCCGGTTACAGGTCAGCCCGGCCTCGGTGTCCAAGGCCATCGGCTACCTCGAATCGATCGAGCTGGTGGGACGCGGTCAGGATCCAGGCGGGCGCCGCGAGCGGTACATGATCAGCGAGGACGTCTGGTTCCGCGCCTGGAGAGCCGACAGCGGGGCGCACACCGAGGTCGCGGCGGCCGCGCGGCGCGGAACGCACATCTTCGGCTCCGACACTCCCGCCGGGACCCGGCTTCGCGAGATGGGCCGGTTCTTCGCCCGCATCAGCGACCACATGGACGACAGCGACCTCACCCACACCGCCGTGGCCGACGCGCTGACGGTGATCGCCGCGCTCGTGCACGCCGCCCGGCCGCTCAACGCAGACGACCTCGCCACGGCACTGGACTGGCCCGTTCAGCGGGCCGCCGACGCCCTGGAGGTGATCAGGCGTCGCCCGACCCTCTCCGACCCGCTCACCGTGGAGCGGCTCGGGTGCGGCACGTACGCCATCGCCCCGAGGCCGGACCGTCTGAGCTCCGCGCAACGTGAAGCGCTGGGCCAGGCGCGGCTGTGCCTACGTCACCCCTGCTCTCACCGCGCTGGACGACTTCCACACCCGCCGGGGTCCGGACAGGGCTGACGTCGGCAGCAAAGACCTGCCCAAGAACGCGCCCCGCATTCCGGCGCCCGCTCCTCAGGCGGGGCGCTTGGCCATGACGACCAGACCCGGCCCGCTCTGCTTGGAGCAGCACCGTGCCGGACGCCAT
Organism: Streptosporangium amethystogenes subsp. fukuiense; assembly: GCF_042665875.1. Classification (NCBI taxonomy): domain Bacteria; kingdom Bacillati; phylum Actinomycetota; class Actinomycetes; order Streptosporangiales; family Streptosporangiaceae; genus Streptosporangium; species Streptosporangium amethystogenes. Next base: position 2,204,384 of record NZ_JBHTEE010000001.1, read on the forward strand.
GGCGTCGCCGGCCGTGCATGTAAATAAATTTTGACACGATGTCCGGGGTGTTTTACATTGATTGATGTCAGCTTTGTTTTACATGAGGAGCGGGCATGGCCTTCGAGGAAAAGCGCGCCTGGGTGATGATCCTGGTCTCCCTCGGCGCGTACACGATCTACGTGGCGACGGTCCTGGGCCGGGCCGGCGACGGCCCGTTCGCCGACGTCGCCTACGCGGGAACCCTGCTGTGGACCATCGGCGGCGCCATCGTCGCCGCGATCGTGGCCAACATCGCGATGGCCATCGCGGGTGGCCACGGCGCCGACCGCACCGACGAGCGCGACCGTGAGATCAACCAGGTCGGTGAGCGCATCGGGCAGTCGATCGTCGTCATCGGCGCGCTCGCCGCACTGGTCATGGCCATCGCCGAGCTGCGCCACTTCTGGATCGCCAACGCCGTCTACCTGGCGTTCGTGCTGTCCGCGGTGCTCAGCTCGGTTGCCAAGATCATGGCGTACCGCAAGGGCGGCTTCCAGACGTGGTGAAACCGACGCGGGTCACCAACGCGATCCGGGCCCTGCGGTTCGCGCACGACGAGATGACCCAGGCCGAGCTGGCCGACCGGGTCGGCGTCACCCGCCAGACCATCATCGCGATCGAACAGGGTCGCTACTCCCCCTCGCTGGAGATGGCGTTCCGTATCGCCCGGGTGTTCCGGGTCGGACTCGACGACGTCTTCCAGTATCCCGACACCGAAGGAGACCCCTCATGAGGGCGATCGTCCAGGACGAGTACGGCCCGCCGCATGTGCTGAGCCTCGGCGAGGTTCCGATCCCGACGCCCGGCGCCGGCGATGTGCTGATCCGGGTGCACGCGGCCGGCGTCGACTACGGCGTGTGGCACGTCATGACCGGGCTGCCGCTCATCGGCCGCCTCGGCTTCGGCCTGCGCCGGCCCCGCAACCGCGTGCCGGGCATGGACGTGGCCGGCGTCGTGGAGTCCGTCGGCGCCAACGTGACCGCGTTTCGCCCCGGCGACGAGGTGTACGGCGCGGCGACCGGCGCGTACGCGCAGTTCGCGCTCGCCCGCCCGGGCAAGCTCGCCCGCAAGCCCGCCAACCTGAGCTTCACCGAAGCGGCGGCCGTACCCGCCTCAGGAGTGACCGCGTTGCGGACCGTCGGCCAGGTCACCGCCGGTGAGAAGGTGCTGGTCATCGGCGCCGGCGGCGGGGTGGGCAGCTTCGCGACGCAACTCGCGGTCGCCGGCGGCGCCCACGTCACCGCCGTGTGCAGCACAGCCAAGGCCGACCTCGTCCGGTCGCTGGGCGCCCAGGCCGTCATCGACTACACGCGCGAGCCGCTCACCGGGACGTACGATCTGATCATCGACATCGCGGGCATCCGGCCGCTGGCCCTGCTGCGCGGGCTGCTCACCGAGCGCGGCCGGCTCGTCATCGTCGGCGGCGAGGGCGGCGGCCGGTGGTTCGGCGGGCTCGGCCGGCCGCTGGCCGCCCGGCTGATCACCCCGTTCACGCGCCAGCGCCTGGACGCACCGATCGCGCTGACCCGCACCGCCGACCTGGACGCGCTGCGCGACCTCATCGAGGCCGGGGCCGTGCGACCGGCCGTCGGGCGCACGTACTCCCTGGCGGAGGCCTCCATCGCGGTGGGTGACCTGGCGGCGGGCAACGCGCCCGGAAAGCTCGTCATCACGGTTGATTGACCTCGGAGCGCCGGGATCAATATCCTGCGGCGAGTCTTGGCGGAGGTGCATCCGATGACGGCCGGCAGCCCCGAGGTGACGGCCGATGGTTGGTGGCGAGGGCGCCGGAAACGCACCGGTTGGTAGATGTACGACTGGGCCGACAGCGTCTTCTCGACGACCGTCATCTCCGTCTTCCTGGGACCGTACCCCTCGCCGCCGCCCGCCGCCTCCGCCATCTGCCGGCCGACCGCTGCGAGCGAGTCTCGGGCGAGACCGGACAGCGCGTGAACTTCTGTCCGGTCTCCCGGATCGCATCGCCCCAGGTCACCGACCCGGGGCCGCTCACGGGCCGATCCGGTCTCCTGTGCCGCGCACCTGTCCACGGCCAAGGCCCCGGGGCGAGGACGACGAATAGCGCTGCGGGTCACGATCAGAGGCTGCGGGCGACGATGTCGCCATAGGCGGTGGTCGCGTGGATGTCGAGCTGGGCGGCGGCGCCTTCGGTGTTCTTGAGCGCGTTGCGGATCCGGCCGTAGGAGGTGCCGGCGTCCAGGGAGGCCGAGACTCCGGTGGCGGCGCCGACCGACACCTCGCCGGCCTCGGTGCGCAGCACGACCGTGCCGCGCACGGCCTCGGCGATGCGGATGTCGCCCTTGCCGGTGCTGATCTCCGCCTACCGCGCCGACCTGGCCCACCGCGCCACCGAACGCCGCACCCACCGGCGCAGGCAGGCCGCGCCCCCGGGGCAGGGGGCGCCCTCTCAGCCCTACGGACGCGACGCCGAGGCCGTGCGCGAGTACGAAGAGACGTTCACCACCGTCCTCATGCAATCGGGCCTGCCCAAGATGATGTCCCGGGTGCTGGGCTGCCTCTACACCACCGACGCCGGCAGCCTCACCACGGCCGAACTCGTCCAGCGCCTCCAGGTAAGCCCGGCGTCCATTTCCAAGGCGATCGCGTTCCTGGAGAGCCAGGACCTCGTGCGCCGGGAACGCGACGAACGCCGCCGCGAGCGCTACGTCGTCGACGACGAACTCTGGTACCAGGCGATGATCGCCAGCGCCCGATCCAACGCCCAGCTCGTCGAGACCGCACGGCAGGGCGTCGGCATCCTCGGTCCTGACACCCCGGCCGCCACCCGCCTCGAAAATATCGCTCGCTTCCTCGACTTCGTCGGCGAGAGCCTCACCCGCGCCGCGGAGCAGGCTCGCGAGGTCCTCCATACCAAGCCCGAAGCGACCTCGGGCGGCACCGTCAAGCCAGGTCCGGATCGCGGATAGACGGCCGTCTCGATGGTCACAGCCATTCCCGCCAGACAGCCGTCTACAGCCAATCTCTCCCCGGCGATCCGGTGACCTCAGCGCGGCTTGCCGCGGCGGCGTGGGCCGTCTCCCCGATCGACGATGCGCGAGCGAGCATGGCCGACCTGCTCAGCCGGCCCGCACGTGCTGTTTGACCGGGCACGACGGTCCGGTGAACTCGGTGGCCCTCAGCCAGGACGGCTCACGTCTGGCCTCAGGCACCTACCAGACGGTGCGGTTGTGGAATGTGGCCTTGCCACATGATCTCCCGCGAGCGGGTCTGTGGCATCGCGCGCCGAGGATTCACTTCCCAGGAATCGACAAAGCTGCCCCCAGTAGGAATGCCACGTTCACGTCATGGTCCTCTTTTCGGTCTCGGCCGTCCTGGCGCGTCCGTATTCGGCCAGGGTGTGGAAGGCGGCTTTGGGTTCCCACGGCAGCCCCGGATAGGTCGTCCCTGTGCGGCCGTGCTCCAGGATCTTGACGATGCCGAAGCTGGCGGTGTCGAAGTCCCGTCCGGGCTCGGAGGCCGTCGGCAGGTCACGGCGGGCGAACGTGTTGACGAACACCGTGTCCGTGCCCTCCTCGTCGTAGATGTCGAGGAGTTCGCGCACGTATTCGGCTTGTTCTTCTTCGTCCCGCATGACGGTTGTGATCAGGCGAGGGCGGGCGTGTTCGTCCCATTCGACGATGGAGTCGCCGCGTGCGCCCAGTTCGGCGGCTCCGCGGTGGGTGGTGCAGCCGAACTCGGTGACGGCGAACGGCTTGCTCTGCGAGGTCTGCGCACGCAGGCCCTCACGGAAACCGTGCGCGGTGGTCGCGTCGCGATATCCGGCGTCGGTGGCGACGATGTCGAACGGAGCCCAGTCCACGCCTTCGAAGGGCAGGGAGGCGTAGCTGATCGGACCGCCGAACCGTTCGCGCACCGCCGCGGCGGCTCGGGTGAGGAAGGTGTTGACCCGGGCGGGCACTTCGGGGAGTGCGGCGCGCAGCCGCGCGGGCTCGGCCATCAGACCAAGCCGCTCCTTCAGGCTGTCACCGGGCAGAAATCCACTGGTGAACAGGCTGATCTCGGAGCCGGTGAGGAATACGACGGGAGTTTCCTCCTGGCGTAGGCGTTCGGCCCGTTCGGCACCGTCGACGATGAACGTCATCAGCTCCTCTTGGGTGAGGCCGTTGGTGAACGGCGAATACCAGACCTCCAAGCCCGCGCGGGCGGCATGGCGTGCGGCGGTCTCAAGACGGTCCGGGTCTCCTCCGGTGATGCGGACCGCGTCGCAGTGCAGCTCATCACGGATGATCTGCATCTCGCGGCGTACCGCGTCAGGGTCGAAGGGCTCGTGGGTGGTGGTTCCGGCAGATAGGAAGCCGGTGTCGTAGGTGACACCGTAGGCACGCATCAGGAGCCTCCGTGTGTGTTCGTGCGGGTGAGGAGATACGAGAAAGAGACGGGCTAGAAGTCCATGTCCCCGCCGGGCATGCCGGCGGGGGCGGCCGGGGTCCTCTCCGGCTTCTCGGCGATGACGGCCTCGGTGGTGAGGAAGAGCGCCGCGATGGAGGCGGCGTTCCGCAGCGCCGAGCGCGTCACCTTGGCCGGGTCGATGATGCCCGCCTCGAACAGATTGACGTACTCACCCGTGGCCGCGTTGAGGCCCTCCCCCGGGGGCAGGTTGCGGACCCGCTCCACCACGACGCCGCCCTCGAGGCCGGCGTTGACCGCGATCTGCTTGAGCGGTTCCTCCAGAGCCTTGCGCACGATGGCGGCGCCGGTGGCCTCGTCGCCGACGAGTTCGAGCTTGTCGAAGGATTTGGCGCCGGCCTGCAGCAGGGCCACGCCACCGCCGGGGACGACGCCCTCCTCGACGGCCGCCTTCGCGTTGCGAACGGCGTCCTCGATGCGGTGCTTGCGTTCCTTGAGCTCGACCTCGGTCGCCGCGCCCGTCTTGATGACGGCCACGCCACCGGCGAGCTTGGCCAGGCGCTCCTGGAGCTTCTCGCGGTCGTAGTCGGAGTCGGTACGCTCGATCTCGGCGCGGATCTCGCCGACCCGGCCGGAGATGGCCTCGGCGTCACCCGCGCCGTCGACGATCGTGGTCTCGTCCTTGGTCACCACAACCTTGCGGGCCCGGCCCAGCAGGTCGAGAGTGGTGTTCTCCAGCTTGAGACCGACCTCCTCGGCGATGACCTGACCACCGGTCAGGATGGCGATGTCGCCCAGCATGGCCCTGCGGCGGTCACCGAAGCCCGGAGCCTTGACCGCCACCGACCGGAAGACTGCCTTCATCTTGTTGACGATCAAGGTGGCCAGGGCCTCGCCCTCGACGTCCTCGGCGATGACCAGCAGTGGCCTGCCGGACTGCACGACCTTGTCGAGCAGGGGCACCACGTCCCTGTTGGCGGAGACCTTGCCGCTCACGATCAGGACGTATGGATCGTCCAGGACCGCTTCGAGCCGGTCGGAGTCGGTGATGAAGAGCGGGGCGATGTAGCCCTTGTCGAAGCGCATGCCCTCGGTGAGCTCGAGCTCCAGGCCGAAGGTGTTGCTCTCCTCGACGGTGATGACGCCTTCCTTGCCGACCTTGTCCATCGCCTCGGCGATGAGCGCGCCGATCTCAGGGTCGGCGGCGGAGATGGAGGCGGTGGAGGCGATCTGCTCCTTGGTCTCCACTTCCTTGGCGAGCTTGGAGAGCTCCTCGCTGACCTGCTCGACGGCGGCCTCGATGCCCTTCTTCAGGGACATCGGGTTGGCGCCGGCGGCGACGTTGCGCAGGCCCTCGCGTACCAGTGCCTGGGCGAGCACGGTGGCGGTGGTGGTGCCGTCACCGGCGACGTCGTCGGTCCTCTTGGCGACCTCCTTGACCAGCTCGGCGCCGATCTTCTCCCACGGGTCCTGGAGCTCGATCTCCTTGGCGATGGACACGCCGTCGTTGGTGATCGTGGGAGCTCCCCACTTCTTCTCCAGCACGACGTTGCGGCCCTTGGGACCCAGGGTCACCTTGACGGCGTCGGCGAGCTGGTTCATGCCGCGCTCGAGAGCGCGTCGGGCGTCCTCGTCGAACGCGATCATCTTCGAAGTCATTCCTGCTCCTGCTCTTGGTAGGGGGCTGTCCGGGACGGCGCCCGCGACGGACGGTCTGGCGGCGGGCGGCCAACCCGCCGACGGACCTCGCCGCCCCGGCACACACCTTGTGGTCGGCACTCTCCAGGCGTGCGTGCCAGGTGCTCCGTCGCACTCTATCCACAACTTGCGCGTCACGCATATAGTGCGTGGCGCGCAGCGTTGGATAGAGTTGACCCATGAACGACGACGCCATGAACCTCCGGGCACGCAACAGCCAGGCCACCCGAGAGGCGATCAGCCACGCCGCACTGCGCCTGGCCATCGAGCAGGGCCCCAGCGGGCTGGCCCTGGTGCGTGTCCACGACATCGCCACGGCCGCGGGCGTCTCACCTCGCACCTACAACAACTACTTCTCCAGCAGGGCGGAGGCGATCTGCGCCTTCCAGGCCGACCAGTCCAGGCGCGCGGGGCAGGCGCTGCGCTCCCGGCCCGCCGGCGAACCACTCGATCAGGCCGTCATCGCGGCCGTGATCGAGCTCTACACCGACCCCGAACCCGACAAGGCCGGCCTGCGCATGATCATGTCAACGCCCGAGTTGGAAGGCGAGGCGCTGAAGGCGTTCAGCATGGCGGAGGGCCCGCTCGCCGAGGCGATCGCGGCCCGCACCGGCACCGACCCCCAGCGCGACCTGTTCCCCGCCGTCACGGCCGCCGCGATCACCGGCGCCATCCGCGTGGCGGGGCGGCACTGGCTCGAACCCGGCAACCCCGAATCCTTCGCCACCACCCTGCGCCGCGCCCTGACCTGTATCTTTCCCGCCGAGTCATCCAAAGAGGAGTAGCGGTAAGAAACGTGTCGTAAGCCCCAGGCAGCGTTGATCTTGTGGCTCATTGATCCAGGACCGCCGGACTGTCCGATCTCGGCGCCGGCGGGCATCGCGGATTTCGGCGTCTGCGATCTTGTCATCGAGCAGCACGTGCAGCCGTGCGGTCTCGGTGGAGGCGCGGCCGGGGCGGCCGCCGATGGCCTCGACGGCGCCACGGTGGAGCCGGTGATGACCGGTGACCAAGTGCGGGAGAAAAGTGCTTGGGGTCGGCCGGCCAGACCACGACGTCCACGAAGGAGCCGACGCCGCCGGGCCAGATGGCGATGTCGAGCATCCGGTCGCGGGCCGGTGATTCGAATCGCTTCCGCGGTCTGCGCTCGCCGGACATTGGTTCACTACTCCGTGATACCGTGTAGTGGTACTCGGTAGTACAAAGTACCAGGAGATCGAAGAGGACCACGATGGACGACCTGACGGAGATGCTGAAGGGCACCCTTGAGGGCTGCGTGCTTGAAATCATCGGCAGCGAGGAGACCTACGGGTACGCCATCACGCGCCGGCTGAACGAACTCGGCTTCGCCGACGTCGTCGAGGGGACGGTTTACACCATCCTGCTGCGGCTGGAGAAGAACGGGCTCGTCCAGGCGACGAAACGACCGTCCGGGCTGGGCCCCCCGCGCAAGTTCTATGCGCTCAACGACGCGGGGCGCGAAGAACTCGCAACGTTCTGGGCTAAATGGGAGTACATCACATCACGGATCGACAAGCTCAAGGAGGGCGGGAGATGAACTTCTGGGAGAGCATGACAGGCAGCGATCTCACCAGGGAATGGAAGGCATTCGAAGCCCGGGCCGAGGCATTGCCGGCCGACTACCGGGCGGCATGGGAAGAGATCAAGGGTCATCTTTCTCCCTACTCGGACTTCACAGGTCGAAACCTGATGCCGATTCTCGACAATGCTCTGGGGCTGCTCGAAGAGACGGCCTCCGATGGGCAGAGCATTCACGAGGTGCTGGGTGACGACATCGAGGGCTTCTGCGCGGCGCTGGCCGGCGGAGAAGGGGCCCGGAGCCATCGTGACCGGTGGCGCGAGCAGTTGAACAGGAACGTCGCAAAGAAATTGGGCCGGTTAGGAGGCTGACGTGGGCATCCAGGACATCATCGAGGGCAAGAGGCAGTGGCGGGCGCACATGACGCGAGTCAAGGCGCTCCCACCGGACTATCAGATCGTCTACAAGGAGATTCAGAGGTACGTCTTCAAGGTTGGACCGGTCGACTTGCTTGACGGGCCCCTGCTCTCAGGGATCCTCGATTTCTTCGAGGAGGGCGTCGCGGCCGGCAAGGGAGTCCTAGAACTCATCGGCGACGATGTCGCCACCTTCTGCGACGACCTGATCAAGGACTCGCGCACCTACGCGGACATCCATCAGGAGTCCATCAGCAGGAAACCCGGCACGGCCGAGAAGTAACCCCCGTCGACTCCGACCGTGCACAGGGCGTTGGAGTCGACCTGGCAGCAGCCGAGGAAGAAGACGGCTCCGCGTGCGTCGCCGCCGGATCTCCTCAAGCCGGTGATCGATGCGATCCGGTCGAGGCCGCCGACGACAGACGGCTCAACAAGACCACCGCCCGCTGCGGCCGCGTCGACCTGCTCCGCATCGACGAAGCGGGATCCGTCGTCGATCGCGTGGCCGAGGATCTCGCTCAGACTCTCCAGTGAGCCGACGGAGCCCGTCTTCGCCTAAGGGGTGACGGACTCGCTCACGAACAGCGATCAGGCCCCCCTCACCCACACGCTCAAGCTTTCGCTTCGTACCTCAGCTATTCGGTGTTGCTAAGTACAGGTAGTCAGCGTTACTTTGTACTGGTAGTCAGCAACACCAAGTAGCTGAAAGGAGGCGTCCCATGGGCAAGCTCGTGACGGAGATGCTCAAGGGAACGCTGGAGGGCATCGTCCTGGCGATCCTGTCCGGCCGCCCCGCGTACGGCTACGAGATCACGGCACAGCTGCGGGATCAGGGCTTCTCCGACATCGCCGAGGGCACCATCTACGCGCTGCTGGTCAGGATCGAGCAGCGCGGCCTGGTCGACGTGGAGAAGGTCCCGTCGGAGAAGGGGCCGCCGCGCAAGGTGTACTCCCTCAACGACCAGGGGCGGGAGTACCTCGAAGAGTTCTGGCGAACCTGGAGCTTCCTGGCCGACCGGCTCGAACAGCTCCGCAAGGGAGGCAAGCAGACATGACCACAGGATCGAACGAGTCGAAGAGCCGCTACCTGCAGTACCTGGAGATCGTCACCGGATCGCTGGAGGAGAAGAAGCGCTACCGGCAGTACAAGGCACGCATCAAGCGGCTGCCCGAGAACTACCGCATCGCGGTCGAAGCCTTGGAGCGCTACCTGATGCACTTCGGGCCGGCCGACGGCGTCGGCGCGATGGCGATGTACGAGGACCTCGCCGACCTGTTCGAGCAGAGCGCGGCCGACGCCACCCCGATCCGCGACCTCTTCGGCGACGACCCCATCGAGTTCGTCGAGACGTTCATGGCCAACTACCCCCTCGGCCAGTACCGGGCCCGCGAACGCAACCGCTTCACCAGCGCCATCGCCCGTGCCGCCGGCGACACCACCCCACCACGAGACAGGACAGAGTGATGACACCCCAGCAAGCCCCGGCGATCCAGGTGCTCGGCCTGGAGAAGTCGTACAAGGAGCTGCGCGTGCTGCGCGGTGTGAACTTCGAGGTGGCGCGGGGCAGCATCTTCGCCCTGCTCGGTTCCAACGGAGCGGGCAAGACCACCGCCGTGAAGATCCTGTCCACGCTGCTCAAGGCCGACGCGGGCACCGCCCGCGTCAACGGCTTCGACGTCGCCACGCAGGCCGCGAACGTGCGCGAGTCGATCAGCCTCACCGGGCAGTTCGCCGCCGTGGACGAGATCCTCAGCGGGCGGGAGAACCTCGTACTGGTCGCTCGGCTGCGGCACCTCAAGAACCCAGGCGAGATCGCCGACGACCTGCTGGAGCGGTTCTCACTGACCGACGCGGGCGGGCGGAAGGCGGCGACGTACTCGGGAGGCATGCGCCGCCGCCTCGATATCGCAATGAGCCTGATCGGCGATCCGCCGGTCATCTTCCTCGACGAGCCGACGACCGGCCTGGACCCCCAGGCCCGCATCGAGGTGTGGCAGGCCGTCAGGGAACTCGCCGACCGGGGCACGACGGTGCTGCTCACCACGCAGTACCTGGACGAGGCCGAACAACTCGCCGACCGGATCGCGATCCTCCACGAGGGCCGGATCATCGTCGACGGCACCCTGGCCGAGCTCAAGCAACTGCTCCCGCCCGCCAGGGTCGAATACGTCGAGAAGCAGCCGACGCTCGAGGACGTCTTCCTCACCCTCGTCGGCACGAAGGCATAAGGAACCACGATGAGCAAGCATTTCTTCGGCGACACCGCCGTCCTGCTGGGACGGTCCCTGCGCCACATCACGCGCAGCCCGGACACCATCATCACGACCGCGATCATGCCGATCGCCATGATGCTGATGTTCGTCTACGTGTTCGGCGGCGCGATCAGAACGGGGTCGGACTCGTATGTGAACTACATGCTGCCCGGCATCCTGCTCATCACGGTCGCCTCGGGCATCGCCTACACCGCGTACCGGCTGTTCATGGACATGAAGGGCGGCATCTTCGAGCGCTTCCAGTCGATGCCGACCGCGCGGTCGTCGGTGCTGTGGGCGCACGTGCTGACCTCGCTGGTCGCCAATCTGATCTCGCTCGTGGTCGTGATGCTCGTGGCCCTGCTCATGGGCTTCCGCTCGGGGGCGGGAGTGCCGGCGTGGCTGTCGGTGGCGGGCATCCTGATCCTGTTCACCCTGGCGTTGACCTGGATCGCCGTCATCCCCGGTCTGTCCGCCAAGACCATGGAAGGTGCGAGCGCGTTCTCCTACCCGCTCATCTTCCTGCCCTTCCTCAGCTCGGCGTTCGTGCCCACCGACACCATGCCCGGCCCGGTGCGCGCCTTCGCCGAGCACCAGCCGGTGACCTCCATCGTCAACGCCATCCGCGCCCTGTTCACCGGGCAGCCGGTCGGCACCGACATCTGGGTCGCCCTCGCCTGGTGTGCCGGCATCCTCGCCGTCGCGTACGTCTTCGCCATGAGGACCTACCGCCGCAAGATCTCCTAGGCCGGCCGCGTGCCTGCACATCGAAAGGAAAGGTCATGAACGATTTTGTCCACACCTTCACGGCGATGCCGACGGCGCGCCCGCCCGGCTGCCCCTTCGACCCGCCCAAGGAACTGCTCGACGCCCGCGAGCACGGCCCGATCAGCCGCTACACCTTCCCCGACGGTCACCAGGGCCGGCTGGTCACCGGCTACGACCTGGTGCGGTCGATCCTGGCCGACCCTCGATTCAGCTCGCGCAGGGAGCTCATGCGCCACCACCCGCTGGTCGACTACGGCGACATCGAGGTGCCCCCGGCACCGCCCGGCGAGTTCCTGCTGATGGACGAGCCACAGCACAGCCGCTACCGCAAACCCCTGGTGGGCAGGTTCACCGTACGGCGGATGCGGCAGCTCACCGAACGCGTCGAGCAGATCACCGCCGAGCACCTGGACGCCATGGAGCAGGCCGGCCCGACGGCCGACCTGGTGACCGCGTTCGCCAAGCCCATCCCCTCCGTCATCATCTGTGAGCTGCTGGGCGTGCCCTACGAGGAGCGGGGCCGCTTCCAGGAGAACATCGACACGTTCCTCGGCGGGGAGGCCGGCGACGAGGAAATGTTCGCGGCCTACACCGCGACCCAGGACTACCTCGCCGAACTGGTGGCCGCCAAGCGCGCCAACCCCACCGACGACGTGCTCAGCGACCTGCTCGACAGCGACCTGACCGACGAGGAGCTGAAGGGCATGGCCCTGATCCTGCTCTCAGCCGGGTTCGACACCACCGCCAACATGCTCGCGCTGGGCACCTTCGCGCTGCTGCGGAACCCGGAGCAGTTGGCCGCGCTGCGCGCCGACCCCACGCTCACCGACCGCGCGGTGGAGGAACTGCTGCGGTATCTGAGCGTCGCCAAGCAGTTCCACCGGGTCGCGCTGGAGGACGTCGAGCTGGGCGGCCAGACCATCAGGGCCGGCTCGATGGTCATCCTGTCGTACAACACCGCCAACCGCGACCCCGAGCGCTTCGCCGACCCCCACGTGCTCGACCTGCACAGGCAGGACGGCGGACATCTGGCCTTCGGCCACGGCATCCACCAGTGCCTGGGCCAGCAACTGGCCCGCGTCGAGATGCGGGTCGCGCTCCCCGCGCTGCTCGACCGCTTCCCCACGCTGCGCCTGGCCGTACCGGCCGAGGAGGTCGCCCTGCGCCCGGAGACCGCGGACATCTACGGGGTGAAGAGCCTCCCGGTCACCTGGGACGTGTAACCACTGATCCGGCCGCACCGCTGTGGCTATTCGCCTGGCACCCGACCGAAGCCGCAAAGCCGGACGCTTCACCGCCTACGCATCACACGCGCGCTGCTGAAAGGTGCAGAGCCCGCTCGGCGGCAGCACACCGGGATACGGTCCAGGCAATGCCGGAAATATGCCCGGACCTCGAGGTCCGCCGAACCGCCTTTGGTCCCTTACGCCGACAGCGCAAGCACTTCGGACATCCGTGCAGGCTACGGGGGTTGAGGAAGAACAGAGCGAAAACCGGCGCTAGGCCATTACGTCGAGTTCACCGCCCTGGGTTTCCGCTCGGCTCTGTCGTCGGTACTTGCCGGGTGCGATGCCGTACTCCCGTTTGAAGGCGGTGGCGAAGGCGAACTCCGAGGTGTAGCCGATCCGGGGGGCCACCTCGCCGAGCGGGGCGTCGGACTCGCGGAGAAGCCGGGCTGCGGTGGTCATACGCCACCAGGTCAGATAGGTGAGGGGCGGCTGGCCGATCAGGGTGGTGAAGCGCCGGGAGAAAGCCGCCCTGGACAGTCCCGCCCGGGTGCCGAGTGTCTCAACCGTCCAGGGGAGTGCGGGGTCACGGTGCAGGGCGTGCAGTGCGGCGCTGATCGCCGGATCGCCCAGTGCCGCCGCCCAACCGGCGGTCGCGCCGCGTTCGGACTGTTCGTCGAACCAGGCGCGCAGGATGTAGAGCAGCAGCATGTCGAGCAGGGCGGGCACGACGGTGTCGGCGCCGAGGCGGGGGTTGTCGAGTTCGCCGCCGAGTAGGTCGACCGCGGCGCGCAGCTCGGGGCGGTGCCCGAGGCGGGCGGGCAGGTGAACGATCTCGGGCAGATCGGCCAGGAGCGGATGGGCTCGGCTGGGGTCGAGCCGGTATCCACCGCAGAGGGTCACGGTGACCGCCTGCGAGCCGTCCTGCCCGGTCTTCCCCACGATCGCGGAGGCATAGCGGTCTTCGAATCGAGGGTCGTTCAGTGGGTCGCAGACGGGTTCGGTCAACGGGGTGCCAGGGCTGTCGGCCAGCGCGTAACCGCTTCCGTGGGGCAGGAACACCACATCGCCGACGTTCAGCGCGATGGGGGCGCCGCCGTCCGGGGGGATCAGCCGGCACGATCCCTGCAGGACCACCTGAAAGCCGGCGGAGCCGCGCACCGTGGGGAACCGCTGCCCCCAGGGGGCGTACCACTGGACGCGCGCCGAGCGAGGTTCCCCGGCGCGCATCGCGGCGATCACATCGCTGAGCACATCCATAGGGAGAGTCTATCTCGACGGCGCTAAGAAGACGTATACATATAAATATTAGATTTTCACACATTGGATGTCTCTTCTCATCCCCATACGGTTAAGTGCACACGAAGTGATCAACCGTTGGGAGTCTTTCATGCCGGGACAACGCAGGATTCTGGTGACCGGGGCGACCGGCACGGTCGGCCGGCAGGTCGTCGCGCAATTGCTGGAGGCGGGGGCCGGGGTTCGCGCGCTGGCCCGCGATCTTGAAGCGGCCTGCCTACCGGACGGCGTCGAGGTCGTGCGTGGCGACCTGGCCGATCCGGACACCTTGCACGCGCCCCTGGACGGGGTCGAGGCCGTGTTTCTCCTCTGGCCGTTCGCTACGGCCGAAAGCATGCCCGCGGTTCTGGACGTGGTCGCCACGCATGCCCGCCGCGTCGTCTACCTGTCTTCGGCGGCCGTACGCGGCTACGAACAACAGATCGAGCAGCTGGTCGAGCGGTCCGGGCTGGAATGGACGTTCCTTCGGCCGCACGCCTTCGCGGCCAACGCCCTGCGGTGGGCCGGGCAGATCCGCGCCGAGGCAGTCGCGCGCGGGCCTTACGGCACGGCCGCCATGCCCCCGCTGCACGAGCGGGACCTCGCGGCGGTCGCGGTGCGCACACTCGTCGACGACGGGCACAACGGCGCGATCTACGAGCTGACCGGGCCCGAGATACTGACCCAGGCCGAACAGGCGAGCATCATCGGGGAGGTGATCGGCCGCCCGGTGCACTGGGAGGAGACCTCGCCGCAGGTCGCGCGGCAGCAGATGCTCACCCAGGGCTGGCCTCCCGCGGCCGTGAACGGCATCCTCCAGGCCCAGGCCGAGATGGTGACCGCACCAAGAGCGGCCACGACCACGGTGGCAGAGGTCACCGGAGCCCCGGCCCGCACGTTCCGTACCTGGGTGACCGACCACGCGGGCGAGTTTCGCGACACCATGAAGGCCGCCCGCATCCATGAGTACGGCGATGCCTCCGTCATCCGATACGAAGAAGTACCGCGACCCGCCGCCGGGCCGGGCGAGGTCCTGATCCGGGTCGCTGCCACCTCGTTCAATCCTTCGGAAACGGCGCTGCGGTCCGGGGTACTACGAGCCGTGCTGCCGGTGGACCTGCCCTGCGTCCTCGGCTGGGACGTCTCCGGCACGATCGCCGAGGTCGGCGACGACGTGGAGGGCTTGGCCGTGGGCGACCGGGTCATCGGCCGTCTCGACGCGGGCGGCGCCGCGGCCGAGTACGTCGCCGCCCCGGCCGACGTGCTGGCCAAGGCGCCTGCCACCGTCCCCCTCACCGACGCGGCCGCGATCCCCGTCGCCGCGCTCACCGCCTGGCAGGCGCTGTTCGAGCACGCCCACATCACCGCGGGCCGGCGCGTGCTCATCAACGGCGCCGGTGGCGGTGTGGGAATGTTCGCCGTCCAGCTCGCCAGGCACGCCGGTGCGACAGTGGCCGCCACGGCCAGCGGCCGCAGCGCCGCGGCGGTCCGCAGGTACGGTGCCGACCAGATCATCGACTACACGACCACCGCTCTCGCAGATGCGCTGGACGGCCCGGTTGATGCCGTCGTCAACCTCGCTCCGGTCTCCCCCGAGGCCGCGGTGATCCTGGTCTCCCTCCTGCGGCCGGGCGGCGTCATCGCCTCCGTCACCACCCCCGTCGAACTCCCCGCCGACGCCGATGTCACCGCCCTGCACATGGTCGCCCGCAACGACACCAAGCAACTGAGCGAGATCGTCGAACTCCTCGACGCCGGCGTGCTCGTCGTCGACGTCGCCGAATCCCACCCGCTGTCCAACCTCACGCTGGTCCACCGCAGGAGCGAGGCGGGCCGGACCCATGGCAAGATCACCATCTTGCCGTGAACGCAGGTATCCCGGCCCCGGGTGCCGCGGCGTCGGGAGCACGCGGCCAGGGCACGACGGGGAGGCCGTGGCCCGCCGGGTACACGACATCGCCACCAAGCGCCGGCACACCGAGTTCGGGCTGGCGAACCTCAAAGGTTTCGACCTGCCGCATCTGGATGAGGTGATGCCGTACAAGACGGTACGTCTCGTCGAAGTGCGATATCGAGACGGAACGTATCGTCTTGTTAGTGTGGCATGCTCCGGGACATGGCCAAGCAGCCCAATCCCGCCCGCCGCAACGAGCGTTCCCGGCAGGCCATCCTCACCGCCGCCCGCGACCTGGTCTCCGAGGTGGGATACGCCAAGCTGACCATCGAGGCCATCGCGGCCCGGGCCGGCGTCGGGAAACAGACCATCTACCGCTGGTGGCCCTCCAAGGGCGCAGTGATCTTCGACGCCTTCCTCGCGCTCAGCGAGGCAGGCCCGGAGCAGGGCATCGCGTTGCCCGACACCGGCGACCTGGAGGCCGACCTCAAGATGGTGATGCGGGCGACGGCGGCCGAGTTCGCCGACCCTGCGTCCGAGGCGCCGATCCGCGCGCTCAACATCGAGATGATCAACGATCCCGGCCTGGCCGCCCAGTATCGCGAGAAGCTGGCCGATCCGGTGAACGAGGCGAAAAAGGCGCGGCTGCGTAGCGCGCAGCGGGCCGGGCAACTCGCCGCGGACGCCGACCTCGACCTGGCGCTGGAGCTGCTGTACGCGCCCCTCTACCAGCGATGGCTGCTCCGCTCCGGCCCGCTCACCCCGGAATACGCCGACACCCTCGTCGAGGTCTTCCTCAAAGCCATGCGTCCGGAACCCGCGTAGCGACGAACGGCAGACATCAACCCCTCGGGAGTTCAAGCACGAAGGGCTGGTCCGGGCCGGTGCCGGCGTACAGCCCGGTGATGGCGCGGAAGCCGTAGCCGGCGTGGCAGGCGGCTTCCAGGCGACGCAGGACGATGAGCGGTTCCTTAGTCAGCACGAAATACCGGCATGCCTCTCATGTGTGGAGCGGCCCCATCATTACGCGCCAACTCAAAGAAGTTCAGCGGTGCGCTCCATCTCAGCGGCCGACGCCCCGGCCCACTTGACGAACCCGCTCCGGAATGACGGGCCTGGCCTATACGGTCCCGGCATGAGATCCGCTTCTGCGAACATTTCGGGCCCGTGGCTAGAACAGCTGACCGGCGCCTTTGAGATCCTGCTCGGCCGTCCGCTGGCGAGTTTCGACGCCGACGCCGTCTATGCGACGTTCTTCGGCGGCAACCTCATCAACGAGCTCGGCTTTGCGCAGGACACCGCCTGGGTGAACCCGGCCGCCCTCCGCGGCGCCGAGCCGGTCGTCTGGGACTGCCCGATCTTCGACCTGGAGGAGCCGCTGCTGGAGTTCGACGCGAGCCGGTCGATCTTCGAGTTCGACAAGGCCGGGCTGCCGCCGGAGTTCGAGGCGGATCTCGTGGCGGCGTGCTTCGCGGGCCGGCTCGTCCTGGGCTGCGACCTGGCTCCCCTGCTGGCACGGTACGCCCTCGCCGCATCCGATCTGCGCGGCACCTGGACCGTCTGCCACCCGCGGCTGGTCTCGGACGGCACGCTCTTCGACGCGATGCGGGTCGCCACCGCGCTCGGCACGGGCCCCGAAAGCCTCCTTCCCCTCGAGGCGGAGGCGGCCGAGGATTGGCAGGAGGCGCTGGCCGACCTCACGCCGCCCGAGCTGTTCGCCCACCTGAGTTTCTTCTGCACCGAAGGCGAGGAGGGGCTGATGTACCTGCGAACCGAGCGGTCGGGCGGCGACCTGCTCGCCGACGAGGGCTGCACACTGATCGCCAACTGGGAGGAGGGCCAGGGCCAGGTCGAGTTCGCGGTCGTCCAGGCCGGCGAGCTCGTGGCAGGGCCGCGCGCGTCCTGAGAGTCGAGGGCCGGCCCGCCCAACGGAACAGCCGTGACGATGAGCATGACAGGGGCTCCCGGGAGGGTGGCGAGCGGGGTTCCGCAGGGAGGCCGGCTCAGGCGGACGGCGTGGCGGGCGCTACGGGCTTGTCGGCCGACGCGCACGCCCCCGCCAGGCACCGTTCGCCTGCCCCGTCGCAAGACGAGCCGGGTCGTTCAGGGCCTGCGGCCGTGAAAGGTGCGGCGCAGGACGAAGGTGAGGCCGACCGGGGCCTGCACGACCGGGGTGCGGTCGTGGGCGAGGGCCCAGGGGTAGCGGTTGGCGTTGGCGTAGTAACGCATGGATGTGGCGATGGAGTTGTTCACCCAGTAGATCGTGCGTGGGTGAGCAGGTCGTCCTTGGTGAAGACGGACTCGACGTCGCCGCCGTTGTCTCTCCAGGCGTTCCAGCGCTCCAGCAGCCAGGCGAGCAGTCCGGCGGGTGAGTCGCTCAGCCCGTGGGCCAGGGGGGCGCCGTCGAGCATGTGCACGGCGAGGTGGGCCGCCGAGCGGTGGTCCAGCTCGACGATCCGGGCGCGGACGTCGGCGGGCTGATCGTCGGTGAGGGGCCGATTCCGGGCGAAGTCCCAGGCCCGGGGGCCGGTGAAGAAGTCGAGCGGCAGCCCGGAGCCGATGTGGATGCCGTACAACTCGTCGGCGTATTTGTGGCCGAGCTGACTGGAGACGATCCCGCCGATGTCGCAGCCCCCGGCGGCATACTTCTCATACCCAGGGTCTCGGTCATCAGGGTGTGCCAGAGGTCGGAGACCTTCCAGAAGTTGACGTCCGAAAAGCCGGTGAGCGGGCCGGGGAAACCGAAGCCGGGCCGGGACGGCACGATGACGTCGAACGCGTCGGCGAGGTCACCGACGAACGCGGCTGGGTCGGCGAGCGGATCGATCACCTTCGACCAGTGCCAGAACGTCCACGGCCAGCCGTGGGTGAGGATCAACGGAATCGGGCGAGGGCCACGGCCGGGCTTGTGCATGAAGTGCACTGGAATACCGGCGACGCTCACCTGGTAGTGCTCGTAGGCAGCGACGCGGCGAGCGCCTGCCGGTCGTGCGGGTCGAGCTGGCCGGCCAGGCGACCGATGCGCTAACCAGGGTCGGTGTGGACCGAATCGCCCCGGCCCGCGAACGTCGGCGCCGAACCGGTCGGACACGTCCGCCTGGGGTACGCGCGCACTTCGACCGCCCGGCAGTCCTTTCGTCGAGGTCGTGAACTCGATCTGGCTTTGTGCCCACCGCAGTAAATCGGCTGCTTGCCACAGCATGGCAGGCTTCCGGCATACCCCCCCCCTTTTTTTCCGGGCGCGTTGCCAGTCGCCGGTTCCCGAGGTCACACCTCCGTCGGCAGATGCGCCTGATCCGCGGGGGATGCGGCATGACCGGGCAGGCGCAGCACGAACCGCGCGCCGCGGGGGCTGTCTTCGATGGTGAGGGTGCCGCCGTGGGTTTCGGCGATCTGCCGGGCGATCGGCAGGCCGAGCCCGGTACCGCCGGCGTCCCTGCTGCGGGAGGCCTCCAGGCGGGCGAACCGCTGGAAGATGACCTCCTGCTGGTCGGGGGCGATGCCCTCGCCGTCGTCGCACACCTCCAGCGCCGCCGTACCCGCCTTCAGAGTGAGGCTGATGGTGATGGTGGAGTCGGCGTGGCGTTCGGCGTTGTCCAGCAGGTTGTTCAGCAGCCGGGCCAGGCCGATCCGCTCCCCCTTGATCACCACGCCGGGGGTGAGGTGGCGGATCACCGTGACCCGGCGGGGGCGCCGGTCCAGCTCGGCCGCCACCAGGCCGGTCAGGTCGATGGGATCGTGTCGGCCGCTGATGCCCGCATCCAGCCGGGCGATCTGCAACAGGTCGGCGACCAGGTCCTGAAGCCGTTCCATACTGTCCAGCAGCGCGTTCGCCGTTCGCGGCCAGTCGGTCTCCCGCGGGTAGGCGAGCGCCTCGTCGATCTGCAGGCGCATCGCGGCCAGCGGGCTGCGCAGATCGTGGGAGGCGTCCGAGGCGAACCGCAACTGCTGCTCGACCGCCGACTGTGCCCGGTCCAGGGTCTTGTTCGCGATCTCGGCGAGGTCGCGCAGCTCGCCTTGGTACTTCGGTACCGGCACCCGGTGGCCGAGGTCACTCGCAGTGATCTGGGCGAGTTTGCCGCTGATCGCACGCACCGGCTCCAGGGTCTTGCCCACGGTCCGGTAGGTGCCCGCCGTGGTCGCCCCGACCAGCAGGAGCCAGCCGGCGGCGAGCGGGATCAGCAGCCGGGGGCCCACGTACCAGGGAACATCGGCGACGGCCATGTTGAGCGACCAGACGCCGTCGGCCTTGTGCACAGGGTAGGAGATCACGATCTTGCACTGGCCGGGGAACGCACGCAGATCACACAACCGCGCGATCGTGTAGGAGTCGACATCGGGGCGAAGGTTGGTTATCGGCGGCTCACGCGCCCCGAAGCCCGGGGTGGCGGCGACCGGCGTGCCGGCCGGGTCGAACACCTGAACCGCCTCATTGTGCCCGTCCGACAGCAGGTTGGGGGATACACCGCTGTGGCGTATCTTCTTGGCCATCTCCACGGCGTGGGTGGTGAGCCATTTCGTCCGGTCCTCGACGGCGGCGTCCCGTACCTCCAACAGGGCGAGCACCGCGACAACGGTACAGATCAGCGCCATGACGGCGCCTGCCACCACGGTCAAGCGGATCCTGATGGAACACCGATGCCACGCGCTCACTTGAGCCTCCCCTCACGACCAGACGCACCCCCCATAACGACTCCTTACCGCTCCTGGGAAGACTCACGACCAAAGCCGCGTAAACGTCAGCTGGAACGCGCGGAATGCCCATGTCATGGTGAAAGAGGCAAGCGGCGGCCGCTGTCGCCACCGCGCTGACCGGACGGGCGGTGACCGGCCGGGAGCCCGACACCCGGAGTCGCTCGATTGTCGTGGGCTCGGCGGTGGCGGTGCAGCACTGCGCCAGGTCGCCAACCGGCTCGTCGGCATCTGCACGGGTGCCTCAAAACCGGCACCCTCTACGAGGAGACCACCGCTTGACCACACCACAACGAAACCACTGCCTGACACCTGAGGCCCTGGGACGCCCTTGCGACTCGGCGCAGCTTCGGGAGAACCCGGCCTTCCCGTTGATCACCCTGATCTACGTATAGTGACGGCCATGGCATGCCGAATCAGCGAACTGGTCATCGACGCCGCGGACCCCGACCGGCTGGCCGCATTCTGGAGCGACGTCCTCGGCTACGTCGAACTCGAGCGGGAGGCCGACGGAAGCATCGAGATCGGTCCGCCCGACGCCGGTTTCGGCGGCCCACAGCCCACTCTCGTCTTCAGCCCGACCGATACCCCCCGGACGGGAAGGCTTCGGCTGCACATCGATGTCAACGCCACCGACCGCGACCAGGATGCCGAGCTGGAACGACTGCTCGCTCTCGGCGCCAGGCCCGTCGACATCGGCCAGACCGGCACCGAAAGCTGGCACGTCCTGGCCGACCCCGAGGGCAACGAGTTCTGCCTTCTGCGCGCCCGGCTCAAGCCCCTGTGACGATTGCCCTCGTCCCGCTCACCGGCGTGCTCTACATCGAGACCGCGGGCTGAGCTCGGCTACCGCTTCTTGGGTCTTGGGCTGGGTCAGCGGGCCTGCTGGTGCCAGCGGTGCAGCAGAGCAGGGAGCTCGCCGAGCAGGAACTCGTAGAAGGCGTGCATCTGTGCCAGGCGCTGACGGGCGGGATCGCCCTCGTCAGTGGCGGCGATCCCGGCGACCGCGGCCTGGAGCATGGCCTGAATGACGGTGTTCTGGCTGGTGAACAAGGTGGACCAGGCGTCGTCGCGGAGCCGGTAGTGCTCGCGCCGGCTACCGGGCGATGGCAGGCGTTCGATCAGTCCGACCGTCGCCAGGGATTTGATCGCGCCCGAGACCGAGCCTGCGCTGGCCTCCAGCCGGTTGGCGATCTCGCCGGCGGTGACACTGTCCTGGTCGCTGAACAGGAAGACTGCCAGGGTGCGCGCGGCCATGCGCTGCAATCCGCCCTCAATCAGCGTCAGGGCCAGTCGTTCCGCCGCCTGCCACCGCTCATACCGGTCATTCACGCGCTCGCCTCCTTAAGGAGAATAAGGATACCGAACACCTCGACACTTCAGAAATTTCTGAAAAGTCGGTATATTCCTCGTATCGGCCTCGCGAGAGGTTCGATGGTGTGCCGGGAAGCCTGGTCGGCGATGTGACCTCTCATCAGCGTCGACAGAAAGGTGACCGGCCATGACCCTGCTCAGCCGGTTGTACGGCGTGCGCCCCGCCCTGCGTCACCGGGTGCGCGTCCGGCGGAACGTGGAGATCCCGGCCGCCGATGGTGCGCGGCCGCCGGCCACGCGGCCGCCGAGGCGCCGTTGCAGTACCTCGACGTCCGCGACCTGGCCGCCTGGATGCTTAAAGCCGCCGACCGCGGCCTGGGCGATGCCTTCACCGTGACCGGCCCACCCGGCGCGATCACCCTCGGCGACCTGCTCACCACGGCACTGCAGGTCACCGGCTTCGACACCGAACTGGTGTGGGCGCCGCCGGAACTGCTGCTGCGGCACGGTCTGCCGCTCGGCATGGAGTTCGGGCTGCGGCTGCCCGACGGCAGCGCGCCACGCGGCATGCACGACGCCGACGTCGGCGCCGCCCTGGCCGAAGGGCTCACCACGCGCCCGCTGCGCGAGACCCTCGCCGACACCTGGGCCTGGCTCCAGGCCGAAGGCGACCCGGCGCCCCGCGCCGACGCACCCTCCCCCGACACCTGGCTGGATGCCGCCGCAGAACAGCGGCTGCTCGACCAGCTCTCCCACTAAAGGAAGCACCACCTCACCATGCGCGCCATCATCATCGGAGCCGGCATCGCCGGCCTGGCCACCGCCCTGCGCCTGCACCAGATCGGCTGGGACACCCTCATCGTCGAACGCGCGCCAGAACGCCGCGGCGGCGGCTACGCGGTCACCTTCGGCGGCATCGGCTACGACGCCGCCGAACGCATGGGCCTCCTGCCCGACCTGCGAGCCAGTGCCTTCGACACTCAAGAGCTCGTCTACCACAAGAGCGATGGCTCCCGCCGCTTCGCCCTCGACCGCACCACCATCGCCGCCACCACCGGACCCCGCTCGATCACCATCCTGCGCGGCGACCTCGAAACCGCACTGTACGACAAGGTCGAGGGCCACACCGAGATCCGCTTCGGCGCCACCCTCACCGCCATCGACCAGGACGACCACGCCGTCCGCGTCACCCTGAGCGACGACACCATCGAGGAGGCCGACCTGCTGATCGGCGCCGACGGCCTGCACTCGGCCACCCGCGCCCTGCTGTTCGGCCCAGAGGAGGACTTCCTGCTCGACCTGGAGCACAAGGTCGCCGTCTTCATGCTTGACCGGCGGCCCGCAGCCATCGCGCCCGGCGCGACCGGCACCCTGTCATCGCGCGGCCGCACCGCAGCGATCATCAGCGTCGGCGACGGCCGCAACGTCGCCTTCTTCGGCTACCGCGCCGACCACGCCCGCCCAGACGAGGACGTCACCACCCAGCTGGAACGCGTCTACGGTGACCTCGGCTGGGTCATCCCCGAAGCCCTAGCCGGGCTGGCGCGGGCCGATTCGGTCTACTTCGACACCATCAGCCAGGTCGTGGCATCGCGTTGGAGCAGCGGCCGCGTGCTACTGCTCGGCGATGCCGCCTGGTGCGTCACCCTGTTCGCCGGGTACGGCTCCGCGCTGGCCGTCGGCGGCGCCGACCGGCTCGGCACCGAACTGGCCGCCCACCCCGGCGACATCCCCGCAGCACTGACCGCGTGGGAGGCCGCCATCCGTCCCGAAGCCGAACGCAAACAGAAGCTCGGCCGCCGGGTCAAAGGCGTCTACGCCCCCGCCAACCCCGCACTGCTGTGGCTGAGCCTGCTACCGCTGCGGCTGGCCTCCCTGCCGCCTGTGCGCTGGTATATGACCCGCCGCTTCATCAAGGGCTGAACGTCGTGTGACACCTAGCCGAGCGGGCGGCCAGGTGTTACATTCCAGGCGTCGTAGGAGCGCGCCCCAGCCGGGGCGCGAACGTCGGTGAGCCGGGAAGCCTGGTCGGCCCGCGATCTTCCGGTCGCGGAGCTAGGAGGCTTGCTCCCGATGCGCCCGACCACAACCCTGCTCGGCTGCGGCATCGCCGCCGGCGCCGGACCGCGAGCCTCCACCACCCGTCACACCGACCAAGACCATGCCATACGCCATCCAGGCGTATCCCCGGCCGGCCCGGCACGACATCCTCCTGCAGGACGCGCTGCCCATCTGGGCACTGTTCATGCTCATCACCCAGCAATGAAGGAGCACCTGATGGGCAACGCAGGGGCCCCGGTCATCGAGGTGACCGGCCTGACCAAGCACTACACCGGCGCCCTGGCCGTCGACGACGTCGGCCTGAGTGTGGAAGCGGGCCAGATCTACGCCCTGCTCGGACTCAACGGCGCCGGCAAGACCACGCTGATCCGCATGCTGCTCGGCATGATCGCCCCCACCGCCGGATCGGCACGGGTGCTCGGCGCGGCCGTCTCGGCCGGACAGCGTTCGGCCTGGTCCCGCACCGGCTACCTGGTCGAGGCCCCGGCCGCCTACCCCGAGCTGACAGTGCGCGAAAACCTCCAACTGTACGCCCGCCTGCGCCGGCTGAAACACCCCGGCCGGCACGTGGAAGACATCGTCGAACGGCTGGCCCTGGCCCCCTACGCCGGGCGGCGCGCCCGCACCCTGTCGATGGGCAACCTGCAGCGCCTGGCCCTGGCCAAAGCCCTCATCCACCGCCCCGACCTGCTCATCCTCGACGAGCCCGTCAACGGCCTGGATCCCGCCGGCGTGGTGGAGATCCGTACTCTGCTGACCGGCCTGGCCCGCGAGCACGGCACCACCGTGCTGATCTCCAGCCACCTGCTAGCCGAAGTCGCCCGTCTGAACGGCCGCATCGCCATCCTGCACCAGGGCCGACTGCTGGCCGAACACGACGCCACCAGCCTGGACCGACACCGGCGCCGCCACGTGAACGTTTCCACCCGCGACGACACGACAGCCGACCGGGTACTGCGCGATCACGGCTACCACCCCGACCCCGGCCTGCAACTGAGCGACGAACGCGCCCTGACCCGGCCCGAGGAGGTGGCCACCATCCTGGTCGAGGCCGGCGTGCCACCCACCGAACTCCACCTGGTGGAAGAAGACCTGGAAGCCTACTTCCTGCGCATCGTCGGAGCCGACCATGCGTGAAGCGCTGCGGAGCGAACTGCTCAAGGCACGACGCAGCCGCCTGCCCTGGCTCACCGCGTTCGCCTTCACCATCGTCACCCTCGTCTGCGGCCTGTTCATGTTCATCCTGGCCGACCCCGCCCGCGCCCGCGCGATGGGACTGCTCGGCGACAAGGCACAGTTGTCCGGCGCAAGCGCCGACTGGCCCGGCTACCTGGCCCTGCTGGCTCAAGCGGTCGCCGTCGGTGGCCTGCTCGTCTACAGCATGATCGCCATCTGGCTGTTCGGCCGCGAGTTCAGCGACCGTACCGCCAAAGACCTGCTCGCATTGCCGACGTCCCGCACCACCATCGTGGCCGCCAAGTTCACCCTCTCCGCCGGCTGGGCCCTGCTGCTCGCCACTGGCACGACCATACTTGGCCTGCTGCTCGGCGCGCTGCTGGCACTACCCGGCTGGTCGGCGCAGGCGACCGCGGCCGGGGCCGTGAAGATTCTGGTCGCCGCCGCGCTTTCGGCCGCCCTCACCACGCCGCTGGCGCTGGCCGCCAGCATCGGCCGCGGCTACCTGGCCGCGGTCGGCGTGCTGTTCGTGCTGGCCTTCACCGCCCAGATCATCGCCGCGCTCGGCTTCGGCGCCTGGTTCCCCTACTCGATACCCGGCCTGTACGCAGGCATCGCCGGCCCCGGCCACGACCCGCCAGGACCGATCAGCGTCCTGCTCGTCCTGACCACCGGCGCAGCCGGCATGGCAGCAACTCTCGCGTGGTGGCGCAACGCCGACCACGACCGCTGACCCCGAGCCGATGCTGCTGCCAGCCATCTGGTGCCGACGTCCAGGGCAGTCTGCGCCTCACCCGAGACGACCAACTCGCCACCTGTGAAGACGCCCCTTTCGGCGAACCGCCCTGGTGGCGTTGGCCGGGGGCCAGGGGCAGGACCCTGCAAGGTCGGGAAGGTCAGCAGCTCTGCCCCGCCCCGGCAGCGACCCGGATGAAAGCCGCCGACATCGCCCCGTTCGGAGTGGCGATCCCGCTCGCCTGGGTGGACAGGCCATGCTCGCGCACCGGGTCCACTGGCCTCATGGATACATCACCGATTGAAGGCTATCGCGACAAGAGCAGGCATTTCCCTTAAAAAGTTTACACCGAATGTTCAACGATACCGTTAAAGGTATGGATATCAAGGACACAGCCCGTCCGCTGAACGGCGCGAGCGTCTCGGCGTTCCTCCGGTCACTGCCCGCCAAGCCCCTGCTGCTCGGCCTGGGCGAGGCCAGGCACTTCGTGGAGGCGCTGGGCGAGTTGCGCAACGAGATCTTCCAGCACCTGGTCGAGCATGAGGGCTACCGGTCGTTCGCCATCGAAAGCGACTGCCTCATGGGACTCGTGGTGGACGACTACATCACAACGGGCGCGGGCACACTCGACGACGTCATGGAACGCGGCTTCAGCCACAGCTTCGGCGCGTTCCCGGCCAACCGCGAGCTCGTGCGCTGGATGCGCGCGTACAACGAGGCGCATGACGAAAAGCTCCGATTCCACGGCTTCGACGGCCCGCTGGAGTATTGGGCCGCAAGCCCGCGCCAGGCGCTCACCGGCCTGCACCGCCTCCTCGACGGCCCGCTCCCGTGCACGATGGAAACCCTCGACACGCTACTCGGCCCAGACGACCGGTGGACGAACGAGGCCACGGTCATGGACCCCTCCCAGTCGATCGGCCAGTCCGCCGACGCCCAGCGGCTGCGACTGCTCGCCGACGACCTGGTGGCTCTGCTCGACACGCAGGCGCCGCGGCTGAGCGCGGAGGACAGAGAAAGAGCGGCACTGTACGGACGCACCGCCGTCGGCCTGCTCCGCTACCACCACTGGATGGCCGACACCTCCCCGGCCCGGATAGCCAGACTGTCGGGTCTGCGGGACGCGATGATGGCCGCCAACCTGCACGCCGTCGCCGAGCACGGTCCGGCCCTGGTCTTCGCCCACAACCTCCACCTGCAGCGGAACAAAAGCTTCATGCCACTCGGCGACCAGCAGTTGGAGTGGTGGAGCGCGGGCGCGATCACCGAAGCACACCTGGGCGACCGGTACGCCTTCCTGGCCTCGGCCCTCGGCACGGTGGGCGAGCACGCCCCACCCCCGGACACCGTCGAGGGCCTGCTGTCCACACTCCCGTGGAACCACTCCCTCATCGACGCCCGCCGCCTGGCCGAGGCCACCACGAAGCCCGCCCCACGCATCTCCCACGATTTCGCCTACTTCCCGCTGGACCCGGCCCAGCTCAACATGATCGACGGCATCGTCTTCCTCAAGCAGACCGTCAAACTGGGTTGACACACAGCAGGACGCCGATCGGCAACCCGTCTCGACCTCGGCGGCGGTGACCACGCTGCGCCGCTTGGTCGACGACGGCGTCTCGGCCACCGAGGCCGCCCGCACGCTCAAGATCGACCGCTCCACCGCCTACACAGCACTCGCGCAACGCTTAGCAGGTGTCTTCGGCCTCCCATCGGGGGAAATCGCGCTTCAGAGCGAGGCGCACTCCCGCCTGATCCCCGTCAGACGGCGGTGAAAGAAATCCACACATCCGGGGGAACGTCGGGCCGGTCCGAGTCAGGCGCGCGTTCCTCCGTCCACGCGTCACCGGCGATCTCGGTGGCGACGCGCCGCCAAAATGCGCCGGCCGCCATGTTCGAGTCCTGGAAGGCGATCCTCCAGGGGCCGGGGTGCCGGTAGATCACCTCCCGAACGACTCTCATCCCGATCCCGGACCGGCGTGCACCGCGTACCACGAAGAAGCTGTTCAGCACTCGCGCCGGGCCGGATAGCGCGCGCACAAAGGAGAACCCGACAGGCCGATCCCCGCCGGCGAACAGGTAGGTCGCCCAGTCCTCGTCCTCGAACACCGCGCGGAGCCGGTCGCTGTGATAGGTGGCATCGGGGCTGGGGAGCCCGCCCTGGAATTCCGCCATGTCGTGACGGAACATGAGCCAGAGCCGCTCGACAGTGGGACGGTCCGCGGCACTCACAGGCCGCACGGTTACCTGAAAAGTGGTCACACAAACACCTTTGCAGCACTTGCGCGACGTTGACCAGCAGTTGCCCCACCCGTACGCCAGCCGGTGGCCCACAAGGTCGCGAGCCGTCCCGCACGAACAGCACACGACACCATCGGTTGTCGGCATCCAGCCCTCAGCGGATCGGCCTGACACCGCAGAGGCTCCCGCGGACCGCACCGATGATCTGATCGCCAGAGGTCAGGTGTCCCCCAACCTGCCTTGTGTTTGCAGGTGATGTGTCTTCAGTCCGCTGTAAATGATCTTCAAGCCGAGCGAACGCCTTTACAATGTAGATTTATACGAGATCGCGGCCATAACGATGAGATGACCAGATCTCCCGGATATCCAGCAGCTGATCCTGTACCGACGTGTTGCGCAAGGACATCCGGACCGCGGCCGAGCACACGATCTGCTGAAGATCCCCTCGACCGGGCAAGCCGTCCTGGATCCGATGGCGTGCGCCACTCCCCCGGTCGGTGACCTCATCGGTATGGAGCACCACTCGCCCACGCTGCTGTTCAACCTGGCGCGCGAGTGCCCGGGGGCCTGATGATCTCGCGGCGCGCCCCCGCTTGACCTTGACACGGTGACAAGGTCTTCACTGTTGCCAAGGAGGTGGTCCCGATGACCGCGCAGAGACAGGACACGGATACGATTCGAGCTTTCCAGGGGCTGGAGGACAGCCGCTCGTCAGTGCGGCTGCGGGCGGCGATGGCGGTCGGCACGGCCCCTGACCCGCGATTCATCGACAAGCTCATCGAGCGATGCGCGATCGAACCCGAATTCTATGTGCGCGATATGCTGACGTGGGCACTCACCCGCCACTCAGCATCCATGACGGTTCCAGAGCTTCTCAGGGAACTCCACTCGGAGCGTGCGCAGGCACGAAGCCAGGCGCTGCACACGCTGTCCAAGATCGGGGATCCGCAAGCCTGGCCGGCGATCACACAGGCGCTTCTGTCCGACGCCGACGATGAGGTGGCGCGGAGCGCTTGGCGGGCAGCGGTCGTGCTCGTGCCCGAAGGCGAGGAGCCAGAGCTGGCCGCGACGTTGTCGAGACAGCTCGGGCGCGGCGAACGTGAGACGCGGCTGAGCCTCAGCCGGGCGCTGGTCGCGCTCGGTGAGGTGATCGTGCCCACGCTGCGCGCCGCGATGACGGACCCCGACCCGCGCGTACGCGCGCATGCGATCGCCACGGAACGGCTGTTGCGCGACCCGGATGCCGGATTCGAGTTCGCGATCGAGGAGGCCAAGCGCGCCGTAGCCCTCGGTAGCACCGGCAAGGAGGAGTGACAGGCAGTGTTGATCGGTGATGTGGCACGACGGTCCGGGGTCAGCGCCCGCATGCTCAGGCATTACGACTCGCTTGGCCTGGTGCGGCCAACGGGTCGTAGCGGCGCCGGCTATCGGGAGTACTCCAGCGAGGACGTTCGGCGGATCTTCCATATCGAGAGCCTGCGGTCCTTGGGGTTGTCGCTGCGTGACGTCAGGCGCGCGCTCGATGATCCCGACTTCACACCTTCGGAGCTCGTCGACGACCTCATCCGCCAGACGCGAGAGCGCATTGCGGCTGAGACGGAGTTGCTCACGCGACTGCGTCGGATCGACGCCGTAGAACCCGCCGGCTGGGAGGACGTTCTCCAGGTCGTCGCACTCCTGCAGGCGTTGCGCTCAAAGAGCGCCGGTAAGCGCCAGCGCGCGGCCCTGTCCTCGGTCGAAGAGGTTCCGGTGCCGGTGGAAGCACTGGTCGAGGCAGCGCTGAGCGAAACGGACCCGAACGTCGCCGGAGCCCTTCGCTGGGCTTTGGCGCAATCGGGCGGTAAGGGCCTGGCGCTGCTGGCGGAGGGTCTCGGCTCACCGGTAGCCGAGGTACGCAAACGTGCCGTCCAGTCCATCGCCGAGATTCCGAACGGTGAGGCGACCACACTGCTGAAGGACGCCCTCGCGAACCCCGACATCGTGGTCCGCAGGTATGCGGCTCTGGCACTCGGAGCGCGTGCAGTGGTCGACGCGATCCCGACGCTCATCGACATCGTCGTCGAGGGGACGAATGACGTCGATGCGGCCGACGCCCTGAGCGCGCTGGCGATTCGTCCCGCGTTGGCTGATCAGATCGCTACCAGGCTCGTTGATCGTCTCGCCCCCGGCAGCGTTGAATCGTCTGCACGCCGACGGCTGACACAGGCGCTCGCGGATATCCCG
The DNA here is from genome assembly GCF_042665875.1 of Streptosporangium amethystogenes subsp. fukuiense. Lineage (NCBI taxonomy): Bacteria > Bacillati > Actinomycetota > Actinomycetes > Streptosporangiales > Streptosporangiaceae > Streptosporangium > Streptosporangium amethystogenes. The sequence goes on from NZ_JBHTEE010000001.1 coordinate 2,234,304, forward strand.
GGAACCACGGCGTCACGGGCCCTCGTAGATCTGTCACATGACGAGGACCGTGCCGTTGCGCTTACCGCGACATACATTCTCGGGATACGCGACGTACGATGACGGGTCTTTCCTGGGGTGTGGCGCAGGACGTGCGCGCTGGTGAGGGCGTCGAGATCGGCCGTCTGAGCGATCGCGGCGATGATGCCGCCGGCGGCGCGGGCGGTCAACGGCAGGGCCGACCTCTGTGGGCGATCAGGACAGGCCGGCGGGGAGTGGCTGAGGACGTCGGCTGCGCCACCACGGCACAAGCTGGACGACGCCGAACGCGACCTCGACGATGAGGAACAGCCATAGCAGCCGCGTGGCGCCTTGGGCCAGTGCGTATGCCTGCCATGCCGCGAACAGCGTGCGCGCGGCGCCGTCGAACAGTCCGTGCACCGGTATTGGCCTGACGATGCGCAGGAGGGCCCAGACGACGACGACCGAGCCCATCAGATTCGCGTACAGGGTCTGCATCGGGTCGAGTGCCGGCAGGGTGCCCAGGCCGAACGCGCCACTCAACGACGACAGCGCACCGTGCAGCAGCGCGTACGTCCACGGCGTGGCGAATCCCGCCGTGACCACGAGGTCGTACCAGGCGCTGGCGCGTACGGCGCGAAGATAGGCGGGGCGGGAAGGGGCGAAACCAGGGATCACGATGAGCCTCCTGCTGTTCTCACGGCAACGACGCCTCACGGTAAAGGGTGGAGTACGCTCCAAGGTCAAGCCCCGGAATCCGACGGAGGATCATGCGCATCGGAGAACTGGCCGCGCAGGCGGGTATGACCAGGGACACCATCCGGTTCTACGAGAAGGTCGGCCTTGTCACAGGTCGACGGCTGGCCAATGGTTACCGCGACTTTCCTCCCGAGGCGGTGGCCTGGCTGCACTACGTCCGCACGGCGCAGACGCTCGGATTCTCACTGGCGGAGATCGCACGGCATGGCGAGGAACTGCACGACGCGCCGGACGCCGCGAAAGCGTTGTCCGCGTTGTTCGAGGAGAAGATCCAGGTCGTTGACGCGCGCATGGCCGAACTCGCCGCCCTGCGGGCCGAGCTCACCGCGCGCGTCGGCACCGGATGCCCATTGCGGGCGGCCGACCAGGCCGACTGAGCACCCGGCAGAGTCCAGCGGGTCCGGCTCCACCCGTCGCACCTGCGTCATCGCCCGGTGCGTCCATTCCGGGATCGGCATGCACACCCCGCCGTCGGTGCACGACGACTCCACCGTCGAGGCTCAGGCCGGCCTCCGGGGAGGATCGGACCGGATTTTGGCGCCGCGTAGCGCGTGGTAAGGATCATATCGTGAGGCCCAATTCGCGTTGATCTTGTTCTCAGAAATGAGTAGTTCTCAAGCTCGAGTCGGTTCTCCGCTCCCAAACGTGTCCCCAGCCGTCAGGTGGCCTCCCCGCCGGAGTCCACAGGCCTCGCGCGCCCGCGCGTAGACCCCTCGCGAAACTCTGAAAACTCAACGACTCGGCTGGGCACTCCAGCGAGCGCTCCTGGAGGTGACGCGACTGGAAATGGCGACCGCCCTGCAACTGCGCAATCTGCGCGAGGCCGAACCGCAGCACGGCTCACCGGTGAGCCTCGCTGGCTCCGTCGGCGAGGGTGATGGCGAGGACCGAAACGGTGGTCGGCTAGAGGTCCTCGACGCACCAGGCGGCGATCTCGGCGCGGCGCAAGACCGGTGTTGAGATCGCTCACAGCCGCTCCCGCTACCGAGGTTGAGGGCTACCACCGTGCTGGCAAGGGGGCCGCATGGTGCGGCTGGCTGATCTCGGCCGTCGTGGCGTGCAGGTGTTCACCCTCGGCGGAGTGGGTGCCGCTGTCATACCGTGACGAGGGTTCGGGCGCGGTGGAAATCCGCGGGCAGGGCGCTGCCGGTCAGGTCCCAGACCCATAGGCCGAAGAAGGCTCCGGTAAAGCCCAGGGTGCGCAGGCCGCCTGCGTCGATGTCTTCGGCGTGCTCGTCGGAGACCACGGTGGCGTCCAAGGGCTGTCCGAACTCCTGCCAGGTGCCCTCCAGCCGGACGCGGGTGCGCAGCAGCGGGCCTTGGAGATCCAGGGCGAGGCTGATCGGGGCGGTGTCGCTATCAGGCAGGGGCAGGCCGCCGTCCTCATCGACGGTGGTGACGCCGCGGTCGCAGGTGGCGCGGTGGAGCACGGCCTGCCCGGTGTCGTCTGCGGTGATGTGGAGGAAGTGCCAGTTGCGGGTGTTGTAGTAGAGGGTCACGCCGGCCAGGTGCTGGAAGCCGAGGGGGCGGAACTCGATGTCGGCTTCGAAGGTGGACCGCGGGGCGGGGACGCGGCGGGCGACGAGGCTGGGGCCGATGAGGCTCTGGGGTGAGCGGCCGCCCCGGATGCGCAGGTGGGAGGGGCGTTCGGTCAGCGAGAGCCAGTCGGGGGCGGCGTGGCGCCGCAAAGTGGACCACTGCGGGCCGAGGTTCGGGGCGTCGAAGTCGTCGTCCTCGGCGGGCGGCCAGGCGGGGGTGAGGGTGGTGTCCTTCGTTGTGGGGCGGACCTGGTCGTGTCCGACGGGCACGGTGATGGCCGGACGCCCGCCGGGAACGCGGGGCCAGCCGTCGTCGGTCCATTCCACCGGGGCGATGGCGGTCTCGCGGCCGAGGATGCACGGGCCGCGCCGACCCGTGGGGCGGGCGGCGAGGTAGGCGATCCAGGTGCGGCCGTCCGGCATGGTGAACAGGCTGCCGTGCCCGGCTTTCTGGAGTGGAAGGTCGGGGTCGTGGAGCGAGGTGAGCAGCGGCCCGGCGGGGTCGGTGACGTACGGGCCGGTCAGGCGGCGGGAGCGGGCGACGGTGACCCGGTGTTCCCATCCGGTGCCACCGTCGGCGGTGGTCAGATAGTACCAAGGGCCGCGGCGCAACAGGTTCGGTCCCTCGATCCAGCCTGCCCTGGGCGGGAGCTGGATGCGGACCGGGTCGCCGGTCAGGCGGCGGGCGGTGCGGTCGTAGCGGACGACTTCCAGGCCGGCGCTGCCGCCATGGCCGGGGCGCCAGTCGTGGACGAGGTTGAGCAGCCAGCTGTCAGGCCCGTCATGGAAGAGCGACGGGTCGAACCCGCGCGAATGCAGGGGGGCGGGGTCCGACCAGGGACCGATGGGGTCGGCCGCGGTGGTCAGCAGGTTGGGGCAGTCGGTGAAGCCGCCCGCGTAGGTGGACACGTTGCTGTAGACGAGGTGGAACAGGCCGTCCGCCCAGGTCAGGCTGGGAGCCCAGACGCCGCCGGAGTCCGGTGTGCCCTCCAGTCGCAGCAGCCGGTCCGCGCCGAGCGCGCCGCCGAGCGGGTCCCAGCGCACGAGGTCGCGGGAGCGGTGGATGCGGACGCCCGGACTCCACTCGAAGGTCGAGGTCGCCACGTAGACCCAGCCGTCGACGACCACGGCCGACGGGTCGGGGTGCGATCCCGGCAGTACCGGGTTGTGTATGGCCGGTGCCGGCGGTTGTGTCATGCGGTCCTTTCTGTCGGCGGCCCGCAGGTCTGCCAGGCCGTGGCACGGATGATCTTTGCGGGTTCCGCGATCGATGGACGGTGCGCCGCGGGATCGTCTCCACCGGGTCCCCCGGGTCGCGGGCGAAGCCCGGCTCGACCGCGGCCCACCAGCGGCTTCGGCGAGTGAAGCGCCCTACCGCCGTTTCTCGCCGGATGCCGTGCCGGTTTCACCGGCTTGCGGCGTGGGCCGCCCGTCACGTGGTCGTCCTGACCACCCGCGCCCACCGATCGGGAAGGCGCACCAGAGGAGTTCAGCGGCAGTCGGCCGGGCCCGCGCCGAATGCCGCGCGGTGCTGCTGGATGATCCCGGTCATCGTGGCGCGCAGGTGTTCGCCGTCGGCGAGGTCGAGGTCGGCGGTGAGCTGGGCGAGTTGCCCGGTGATCTCGGCGTGGAAGGCGGCGGCGGCCTCGCGGCCGGTGTCGGTGAGGGTGGCCTGCAAGGCGCGGCGGTCGCCGGGGACGGGGTCGCGGCGGGCCAGGCCTCGTTTCTCGGCGCGGTCCATGAGACCGGTGAGGGCGGCGCGTTCAACGCCGAAGATCTGGGCGAGGTCGGCCATGCCGCGGGGCCCTTCCAGCAGGACGCACAGGAGCTTGGCCTGGACAGGGGTCAGGTCGTGGCGTTCGGAGACCCGTGCGTAGATCCCCTGGACCAGGCCGGTGAGCTGGATCAGCGCGGTGGCGACGTCCATCGGCTCGCTGGCGGGGCCGGCAGCGGTACAGGGGTGACCTGAGGGGATGGCCGTTTCGGTGACTGTTTGCGCTGTCGTGTCCACAGGAATAATGTACACCATGCATATAGTTAATGCCATGTACAGTACACTGCATTAACCAAATGGCCGGTGAGGGCGGGCAAAGGAGGATCACATGTCGTTCAGCGAGCAAGAGATCGCGTATCTGAGGTCCCAGCGGCTGGCGCGGATCGCCACCGTCGGCGCGGACGGCCAGCCGGACGTGGCGCCGGTGGGATTCGAGTTCGACGGGACCCATCTGCTGGTGGGCGGGTTCAACCCGGCCCGCACCCGCAAGTTCCGCAACGTGGCGGCCGGCAACGCCAAAATCGCGATCGTGATCGACGACCTGCCGTCCGTCCAGCCGTGGACGCCCCGCTACCTGCGCGTCTACGGCGACGCCCAGATCGTGCAGCGGCAGGGGCCCCGCGGACCCGCCCCGGTCATGCGGATCATGCCGCGGGTGTCGTGGCCCTACAACCTGGACGGCCTGCCGTTCAGCCACGACCGCGAGGTGAGTGTCCGCCGCACCGTCCACACCACCGGTCCGGCGGACGGCCCGCCACAGGACTGACCGGCCCCACCTGGGAGCGGCCCGCCCGCACGGGGTCCGCACCCGCACCGCCGCTGTGCGCGGCATATCCCCGCACACGCCTGTCAAAGGAGAGAACAATCATGTCGAAACTGCTGGTGATCGTGGGCAGCACCCGTCCGGGACGGGCCGCCGACCAGGTGGTGCCCTGGGTCCTCGAGCACGCCGCCGCGCACGAGGGATTCGAGGTCGAGGTCGCCGACCTGCGCGACTGGCCGCTGCCGATCTTCACCGAGCACTTCGGGACCGTCGGCGACATCAACGACCCGACCTATTCCGAGCCGCTCGTGCGGGCGTGGAACAAGAAGGTCAAGGAGCACGACGCGTTCCTGTTCATCACGCCGGAATACAACCACAGCGTGCCGGGCGCGCTGAAGAACGCGATCGACTCGATCTGGCTGTCGTTCGGGTTCCGCAACAAGCCCGTCGCGGTCGTCGGCTACAGCAACGGCATCGGCGGCGGCATCCGCGCCATCGAGCACCTGGCCCAGATGATGGTCGAGGCCGAAGCCGTCCCGCTGCGCAACGCCACCGTGCTGCCGTTCGTCGGCGACGCCTTCGACGCACACGGCGCGCCGAAGAACCCGATGACCGGCATCAGCCTGCAGGTCATGTTCGACGACCTCGCCTGGTGGGCCTCCGCCCTGGACAAGGCCCGCGCCGACGGCGAGCTCGTCCCCGGCATGTTCCGCGCCCGCGCCGCCGCAGCCCAGAACTGACCCGCGCTTTCGTCGCCCGGCCGCCCCGCCACGGGGCGGCTTTCCACCTCCGATCATGAACGGGAGCAACGATGAGCTTCACCACCCGCCGCGGCACCCGCGGCGCCCGCCAGCCCAAGGCCAACCGGTTCTTCACCTGGGTGAACACCTGGGCGATGAAGCGGATCCGCACCAAGGGCGGCCAGGTCATGGGCATGAGCGCCCTGGTCCTGACCACCATCGGCGCCAAGACCGGGATCAGGCGCAGCACCCCTGTCGCCTGGTTTCCCGGCCCTGACGGCTCCTGGCTGATCGTGGCCTCGGCCGCCGGCGCCGCCGGCAATCCCGCCTGGTACCACAACATCGCCGCTTACCCCGACCAGGTCGAGATCGACGTCGACGGCGCCACCGTCTCGGTCACCGCCACCCAGTTGCACGGCCCCGGCCGCGACACCGCGTGGGCTCAGATCGCGAAGGCATCGGCCAGATTCGCCGGCTATCAGGACAAGACCGACCGGGAACTGCCCATCATCCGACTGACCCGCCGCCCGGCCTGACCCACGCCGAGCCCAAACACCCGAACTTCGAGGATCGTCCTCGTGCTGGCCCGTCGACGCCCCGCCGTGCGCACGTGGGCCTCCTGGGGCGGGCTCGCTCTGGCGCTGGTCTCAGCCGCGACGCCGTTCACGGTCTCCAGCGACACCCTCACCAGCCTTGCACTGGCCGCCATGCACCTGGTCGTCGGCGCCGCCTGGGTCACCAGCATGCGCACTGGCCCCGACCACCGCTGACCCCTGCGGTCACCACCATGCTCGCCCAGCTCAACCGCTCATCGCGTGGAGCCAAGCCCGCGCACCACTTCCTACCGCCCAGCTGGTCGAGGTCTGACCGGCACGGCTCTGTGAGAAAGGCCCGCACATGACCCTCACCGGAGCGGAACTGGCCGGCCAGGACGCTGTCGTCATAGGAGGCACCGGCAACGTCGGCGCCTTCCTGGTCGACGCCTTCGTCCGCGCCGACGCCCGGGTGCCGGTTCTCTCCCGCTCCCAGGACAAGATCGACCGTCTCCTCGCCCGGCTCGGCCCGGACAAGGCCAGTCACGTCGGCGCCTTGATCGGCGACATCGGGTCTGCGGCGGGTGCCGTCGCGGCGGCACCCGCCGGCTGGCACCAGACACCCTCGATGCTCCAAGCCGGATTCGACGACTTCAAGGCCGTCATCGAAAACAGCCTGTTCCCGCACTACCTGGCCGCGCAGACCTTCCTGCCACTGCCCCCGGCGGCTCCTACACCAGCATCAACGGCCCCGTGGGGTTCATCGGACCGCCTCAGCCCGGGATCGGGCCGATGGCGGTGGTCTCGGTCGCGCAAAACAAGCTCATGCAGGCCTTCGCGGTGGAGACCGCCGGCACACCCCGGGTCAACGACGTGGTCATGATGGCCTTCATCGGCCCTCACGGCACCCGCCCGGGCTCACCTCTCACCGGAGAACAGGTCGGCGACTACGTCGGCGCCCTGGCCTCACCGGCAGGCAGGACGGTGCACAACCAGACGCTGCACCTGCGCGACCCGCGCCAGGTCGCCGCGGCGTTGGCCGGCGACTTCACCGGCCCCGAGACCACTCCACCCCACGGGCCCGCTGAGCACCCATCCGGCACCTCAGGGCAAGGACCAGCACACCATGAACGACACCCACAGCACCCACGGCACCGGCAACGCGGTCACAGCCGTCGCCGACGCCTACTTCGGCGCCTGGCAAGCCAACCAGCCCTCCCAGCTGGCCGATGTGCTCGCCCCCGACGTTCGCGTCAACGGGCCCCTGGGGCAGATAGACGGCGCCGCGCAGTACCAGGCCTCGCTGGCCCGCATCTTCGCCATCACCAGCGAGCTCGTCTTCCACAAGCGGTGGGTCGACGGCGACGACGTCATGACCTGGTTCGATCTGCACCCCCGCGGCGCCGGGGAACCTTTCCCCGTAGCCAGCTGGCTGCAGATCGAAGGTGGCCGCATCACCCGCGTCCGGGTCACCTTCGACCTCGGCAAGCTCCTGCAGGCCGGCGACCCGCGCCGTGCTTCCACCGGCCAAGAAGAGCCCGGCCCGGCGGCTCGTCCCTGAATCGCTGAACGGCGCAGTCAGCTGCGGCGAGTACTTCGCCATTGGCTGCCCCCGGCCAACACCCATCGCACGAGGTGCGCGCGACGGCTGCCGCCTGTCGGCGTACGCCTCTGTGTGCAGAGGCGTACGCCGACATCGAGGATCGCGAGGGCCTTCGCCAGCGCGGTTCGTGAGGACCCCTGGTGTCGTCCGCCGTATTGAAGGTCGTCGCCGTGACTGGCGACCTGTTCCAGCACATCGGCTCTGGCACGTTGGATCTCCTCGTCCGTGGCGTGGCGCAGTTCAGCGATGCCCGGGGCCGGTACTACGCCTCGCCCGCACTGGCCAGGCTGCTGGACTCGGCGCCGCGCGAGCAACTCTCCGACCGCTTCCCCGGCACTCGCGCCGGGTTGATCGGCCAGGCCGCGCTGTCCGGGCCCGACGAGCTGGCCAGCGCGCCGAGCAGCGCGCTGGCCGGCCTCGCGCTCTTCCAGGCGGTACGGCCCGCGCTCGCCGGGGTGCGGATCACCGATTCCCGCTTCTTCCCCGAGCTGATCGTCCCGCACTCCTGGCGGTACGCGGCCGTGCTCGTCTGCGTGCCGGTCGTCGCGGCGTGCGTCGCGCTGTAATCGCTGCGCCGAGTGCGGATCTCACCGCTCGGCGCGGCCAGGAAGGCCGCGTCGCCCCCGCCGCGGGGGTGGCGGGTGATCCCCGCTGCTGGCCGGGCTGGGGTTGTTCGCGGGCCCGGTGTACCGAAACGGCAAGGAGCCCGACGCCCTGCTGTCCGGCGCGGAGCTCGCCCTGATCATGGTCGGGCTGGTCCTGGCCGGGCCCTGGCTGACGATGCGGGCCGCGCGCCTGGCAGCCCGGCTGACCCGGAGCGCGGCGACACTGCCGGCCGCGCAGCGGATGGCCGCGGACCCCAGAGCCGCCTTCCGCGCGGTAAGCGGGCTCGTGCTGGCGGTGTTCATCGGCACGGCGATAGCGGGCCTCGTGCCCGCCGTGCTCTCCGGTCAGCAGGCCGTGGCCGGCGGCGCGCTGAACCACGTGCTGCGCGCCCAGTTCGCCCGGCCCGGCGTCACGGGCCTACCCCAGCAGACACAGGCGGACCTGCTCGCCCGCCTGCGCGGCTCCCCGGGCGTGGATGTGCTGCCGATCTACGCCAAGCAAGCCGGGAGACCCCGAATTCAGCCCCTGGCGGGTGCCGTTCGACCCCGCGCATCCACTGACCACCCCTCGGGGGCTCAAGCACGACAGTCCGGCGGCGCGGCAAGCCCTGGCCGATGCCGTGCACTTCTTCCAGGCCAACCGCATCCCCCTGACGCTCACCCCGGGCCAGGCGCAGCGCTACTCCTCGATCCCGCTTCCCGGCTGTACCGAGGGCGAGGGCTGTTTCGACAGGGTGCGTATGAGCGGCCCGCTCGGCACCGACGGGCACTACCCGGAGGTGGACACCGGCTCCAGCTTCATGATGGCCGTCGAGCTCGGCCCTGACGGCCCCGTTCCCGCACCATCCTCACCTACTCCCTCTCCGCCGATCCCACCTCGGCCCACCACACCGACCAGACGGTCCTGTTCTCGCGCGGCCAGTGGGTCACCGGGCGCTTCACCGGAGCCGAGATCGCCGCCGATCCGCAGCTGAGGACCACCACGGTGCGTGGGTGAGGTACGCGACGTCAAGCAACCGGAGTTGACCGGCATCGACCGGTCAACTCCGATCTCCAGCATGGCCTGGTGGGTTCGGAACGTCCTTACCTGCGGATCGGGAATCCCGACAAGACTGATCTCGCTAGGGTCGTCGTACTTCGCGAGGGTTTCGAGCCGACGGGGTACGGCACCGACCGCGCCGAACGCGGCCGGAGACAGGCCCCCGCCCTTTCGAGCCACAACCGCGCGCTCAGCTGACGGCAGCGCCGAACCACTTGGGCAGCCGGCCGAGCAGCCCTTGCTGGTCTTCACCGACCCACGCCACGTGGCCGTCCGGCCGCAGCAGCACCGCGGGCACGTTCAGTTCCTCGCTGACGTCGACGACGTGGTCGACCCGATCCGCCCAACCCGCCACCGAGAGCCGGCCGGTCTGGTCGAGCAGCAGCCCGCGGCCGCCGTGCATCCGCTCGTAGAGGCGTCCCCGTTTCAGCTCCATGTCCCGCATCCGCCGGCCGAGCAGTTCATGCCCCTCGCCGAAGTCGTAGCGGACCCCGATCGCGATGATCTTCTCGATCAGGTACCGGTTCACCTCCTCGAAGTCCATCAGTTCCGACAGCAGCCGGCGCACTGACCGGGGGCCCGGCTCAAAAGAGAGCAGCTCCATCTGCGCGCGGGTGTTGTTCAGTACGTCGGCGGCCACCGGGTGCCGTTCGGTGTGATAACTGTCCAGCAGCCCCTCCGGCGCCCAGCCTCCGACCTCGGCGGCCAGTTTCCAGCCGAGGTTGAACGCGTCCTGGATACCGAGGTTGAGCCCCTGCCCGCCGGTCGGCGGGTGGATGTGCGCCGCGTCGCCGGCCAGCAGCACCCGGCCGACCCGGTAGCGCTCGGCCAACCGGGTGGCGTCGCCGAAACGGGAGAGCCAGCGCGGTGAGTGCACGCCGAAGTCGGTGCCGGCGAAGGCCCGCAGCCGCTGTTTGAACTCCTCCAAGGTCGGCGGAACCGTGCGGTCCTCGGCCACCCCCTCGGCAGGCACGACGACGCGGTACACCCCGTCCCCGAGGGGCCCGGCGCCGAACCTCAGTTGGGTCCTGCGGACCTGTGCGACGATGGCGGCGACCGTCGCCGGATCCTCGGTCACCTTCATCTCGCCCAGCAGCGTCTCGACCCTGCTGGGCTCGCCGGGGAAGCCGACGCCGAGCAGCTTGCGCACCGTGCTGCGGCCGCCGTCGCAGCCGACGAGGTAGCGCGAGCGCAGCCGCGTGCCATCGGCCAGCTCGACGGTCACCCCGTGTTCGTCCTGGTCGAGCCCGACCAGCTCGCACCCGCGCCGGATCTCCGCGCCGACCTCGGTGGCGTGCTCGGCCAGCAGGCGATCGGTGGTGGTCTGCGGAATGCCGAGGACGTAGGGATGCGTGGTGTCCAGCCGGTCGGGCGAGGGCTTGTCGATGCCGGCGAAGAAACCGCCGACCGGGTACTTCTTGCCGTGCACGAGGAACCGCTCCAGCAGTCCGCGCTGGTCCATCACCTCGATGCTGCGCACGTGCAGGCCGAGCGCGCGGACATACCTGGCCGGCTCCGCCTCCTTCTCCAGCACGAGCGTGTGCACGCCATGCAGCCGCAGCTCGCCGGCCAGCATCATGCCGGTCGGTCCGCCGCCGGCAACGATCACGTCAATCATGAACCCCCCATTCGACAAGGTCGCATTTCGGCCGGCCGCTCCATGCGGTCCGGTGACTCGCACACCCGTGTCCTCGCGCCGAGTTTCCGTAACCGCACCGCGACTCCCACCGGCGGTTCGACGTCCCGCGAAACCCACACGTCGACAAAAGAACACGTATTCCGCGAATCCCTGATTTCCGCAGGTTCTGGCCTCGGCCGACGATTCTGCGGCACGACCCGGGTCTTGCCGCAAGCCCCCCGGTGCGCTATACGTTGAGAGTGGCAAGGAGTGGATGACCTCCTTGCCTTTGCCTTTTGTCGCCCGGCTGTGGACGGACAGGCTCCTCCCGAAGCGGTGACGCGCCGCGTACGGCGATACCACCGCCGGCTGGGACGAGGACGACCCCGACGCCTCCGTCGAGGAGCACCTGATCGTCGTCTCCCCCGGCCGTCGCCCGTGGCGGCGAGGTCCGGCGCGCGCGACGGGCCGGTCGTCCTCACCGTCCAGGTGACCGTCTCGAGCTACGTCACCCCGGCCCCGAAGCCATCGCCGCCGGCACCGGCCGTGGCCGCTTCGACCTACCTGTACTGGCCCGCCAAGGAAGACCTCATCCTCGGGCTGCTCGCCCGTGAACTGCTGACCTTCCTGAATGAGATCGTCGCCCGCATCACCGCCGATCCCGCCGTCGTGCTGCCGCGCCATCTGGCCCCGCTGCTGATCCGCACCGGACTGCGGCTGCCCCTGGCTCGCCGCGTGCAGAGCGGCGACGCCGGCCTGCTGCGACTGCTCACCCAGCAGGTCGGCGACCGCGAACTGTTCGCCCGCACCACGCCCAGCGCCCTGTGCGAGACGGGCCTGCCGATCTGTCACCGCCACGGCCTGATCCGCCACGATCGTCCCCTGCCCGACCTGACCTACGCCGTGCACGCCGTACTCACCGGGTTCGGCGCCGCCATGTCCGACCCGGCCACCGCATCCCTAGGCGTCGACGACCCTGCCGAGGTCCTCGCAGACACCGTGGCCCAGTTGCTCGAACCCCCCGTCGCCCCGGCGAGCAGGCCATCGCCGCGGCCGCCGAGAAGACCATCATCGTCCTACGACAGATCAACGAGGCGTTGCTCGACCTCATCGAGCGCAGCCAGACCTTCCAGTAGTGAGCAGCTCCAAGTCTGCGCGGCTCCGCAGGAGACGTCTGAAGACGTTGCGTCCAAGCCCGTCGTAAGAACAGCGCCCGAACCGGACCGCTCCGCTTCGTCAGCCCGGTGATCTGCCATCGTCGGGGGCGCGCCCGACACGGCGGGCGTTGCCGGTTCCGCAGTCCAGGCACACCACCCAGTCCCGCAGCTCGCCGTCTTGCTCCCAGATCTCACCGGCGACATTGCTCTGATCTTCGCCGCAGAAGAAACAGTTCCCCTCGCGGCCCTTCAGGCGCCGCATCGCGTGCAACCGCTCGCCCTCATGGTGCTGGTAGCCCAGCCAGCCGCACCCGGAGCACTCCCACCACAGTTCGCGCCTGGGCTGTGGCTCCTGGCCGCCCCAGAGGCTGCGGCGACGCAGAACCTGCAGAGCCGTCAGCTTCCGCCGGCACCGTGCGCATTCCGGGCTCACGAGGTGAAGCCCGCGAGGTTCGTACAGTGCCATCACCGGGGTGCGGCCGGTGACGGTGAGGGAGTCACGCGCTTGGGAGATGAGCAGCGACATGCGGAACTCACCGGTCCTGGCCTCGATGTTGGTCGGCACTTCGGGAACGTCCCTCAGCACGGTGACGTCCCAACCGGCGGACACGAGCAGAAACCTGGCGCCCTGCACCGGATCGACACCCGGCTCACCGTTCATGGCGTGCTGGACGTGCACGGAATAGGAGAACCGCAGCGGTTCCTCCCAATAGGTGATAGCCGGCGCCTCCGGTAGCGCCACCTCCAGGTCCTGGTCTCCGGTCAGCTCCACGACGACCGACCGGACCTGGCCGCGCAGCCACCGAGCCGCCCGATCCAACTCTTCACGCGCGCCCGGGATCTTCGTCATCACCACGTCCCGGCATCGGAGCATTCGCCGCGCCTCACCGGCGAACCGTACATACTTCCAAGCCCGACGCCAAGGTCCGGTCTTGTTCGCGAGAGTCGACCGCGGACGAGGCCCGCCGGATCGGCGGCCGGGGACGGACCGTTGGGGAGTTCCTGGCGATCGAGCGGCCGCTGCGGCCCGGGGCGGCCACAGCGCGGGCAGTCCCGCTTGGCCGCCTCCTGCCGGGCTTCGCGACGGCGGTCCCGACACACCGTCACCCCTTTCGACCGGACCGGGTGGCCGCACTCCGGGCAGAGTCGCGAGCAGGTCACCCACTTGCCGGACTCGGCCTGCGAGGTCTTCTGGGCGATGCCGCCGGGCCCGCCCGAAGAGGAGGTGCCAGGCCGCGTCCTCCGACGGCACCCGCGATGAAAGTTTCGCCAGAAGCCGCTACGGGGCTTCCGACGAACGGACCCCGCCGCCTCATCGAAGAGCATGCGAAACCCACATCCCAGAGGGGCCCGGTGCCCCGCCCCGGACGCCCCGTGGACACGCTCCCATACCCCAGGAGAGCGCTTCCTCCTATCCTTGCCCAATGGAACTAGCGGAGATCCGCACCTACCCCATCAAATCCACCAGAGGCATCTCCCGCCCATCCGCCCAAGTACTCCCCTGGGGTCTGGAAGGCGACCGCCGCTGGGCCGTGGTGGACCCGCTGGGAGAACTGATCTGGGTAGGCGAACACCCCCGGCTTCTCTCAGTTTCGGCCGCCGAGACCCCCGAAGGCGGTCTTCACCTGTCGGCGAAGGCCATGGGCGAACTCAAGGTCCCCCCGGCCACCGGCGACACGATCTCGCTAGGTTGCTCCAACCTCGACCGAGCCGTGCTCGCCCACGCCGACGCCCACGAATGGTTCACCCGCCTGCTCGGCATGCCCGCTCGCCTCATCTGGCTGGACGACCCCGGACGCCGGACCATCACCGAGAAACAGGGCGGCCTCTGGGACGGGCCCCTCATGCTCGTCTCCAGGAGTTCGCTCCAGCGCCTGGACGACTGGATCGCCGAAGGTGCCATGGAACGCCAGGAGCACCCCCCGGCCCCCCTCGACGTCGCCCGCCTCCGGCCCAACGCCATCATCGACGGCGCGGAACCCTTCGCGGAGGACACCTGGACGTCGGTCCGCATCGGCGAGGTCGATTTCCGCGTCTCGGGGTTGTGCGACCGCTGCGCCGCCACCATCTGGGACCCGGTCACTCAGGACCGCGGCAAGGAACCCCTGAGAACCCTGGCCAAACACCGCCGCTGGGACGGAGAGACCTGGTTCGGTATCCGCCTGGTGCCCAGGAACCTCGGCGAGCTGAGGGTCGGCGACGAAGTCCGGCCAGGCTAGCCGGTCAGGCGATTCAGGGCCGCCTTCAGCACCGCGAGCCCGGCCCCGCCTCCGAATCCGAGACGATCAGCGGTGGGCCGTTGCGATGAGGCGTCGCAGTGCGGCGTGGGCGGGTGGGCCCCACGTAGCCTTGCCGCCTGGGCGGCCGCGGACGCCGGCCTCTCCGATGAGGATGCCGGCGAGGGCCTGCCCCACCGCCCATCCGCGGGCGCGGCGCAGGGTCGCGGCGTCCGGGGCCGGCTGGCAGGCGGCGTGGAAGAGGTCGGCGGCGCCGTCCGGCAGCAGGGTCCACGCGGCGGCGAGGTCGCAGGCCGGATCGCCGGCGCAGAGGTCGCCGAAGTCGATCACGCCACAGATCGTGCCGTCCGCGGTGAGGATGTTGGCCGGATGCAGGTCGCCGTGGAGCCACAGCGCCGGGCCTGCCCAGCCGGGCGCGGCGGCGGCGTCGTCCCAGACCGCGCGGACGGCGTCCGGGTCGGGGACGAGCCCCAGTTCGGTGGCCGAGGCGAGCTGTTCGGTAAACCCCTCAGAGCGGTCGGCCAGCGACCCTCCGCGGCCAAAGCGGCCCGCGGGCGCCTCATCGGGGGCGGGTTGGTGCAGAGCCGCCAGGAAAGCGGCCAGGACGTCGGCCGCCTCCGCGCCGCGCGTGACGGGGGCCCGGTCGGCAGGCTCGCCCGGCACCCAGGTGGTGACGATCCAAGGTCGTGGAAACAGAGTGGAGGGCTCGCCGAGGCGCCGCGGGACGGGAACCGGCAGAGGAAGGCGCGGGGCGAGGACGGGCAGCCAGGTGTGCTCCTTGCGCAGCAGCGCGTCCGCGGACCGCGTCGCCCAGGGCAACCGGACGGCGAGGTCGTCGCCGAGCCGCCAGAGCTGGTTGTCCCAGCCACGCGCGCCGAGCCGCACAGGGCGATCGGCCAGGTCGGGGTGCTGGTCGCGCAGCAGATCCCGGACCAGCTCCGCGCTGATCTCGATCTCGGTGTGAGTCATGCGGAGCAACAGTAGCCGGATGGCGGCCCGCCCGTTTCCTCACCGGTGCACGGCTCTCAGGACAGCGGATCCCAGGCTGTCAGCTGCCGCTCGGGGAGGTGGCAGGCGAGAGCACAGCACTGAGGGCGGCGGCACCGTCGAGGAGGGCTCTGGAGCGAGCCGCGAGACCGGCGTCTCTGGCGGCCAGCACCGAGGCGACGTCCTCCAGCCGGCGGGCGCGCCGTAGCTCCGGCATGAGGGCACGAAGGGGTGCGATGCGGTAACCGGCCCTGCGCAGTTGGTGAACGATCCGTGCGTCTCGCACTTGGTCGGGTGTGTATCGTCGCGTTCCTCGCGCGGGATCGCGGTCGGGGACGACAAGATCCTCGGCATCCCAGTGCCGCAGCGTCGAAGGACGCACGCCGAGGGCGGCGGCGAGTTCGGAGACGCCCATCGAGTCCGATGCGCGCACGTCTTCGATCGGCTCGCTGGAGATCGTCCGGGCGGCCTCCCTGGCCTGTTTCAGTTCTGTGCGCTCTGCGTGGAGCCGGGCGTGCGCCGCGTCGAGAAGGGCGAGCACCTGCGAGGCAGGGAACCGGTGGACGGCTCGAACGATCTTCTTGGCCTCGATCGGGCCCGCGCCCGCCGCGAGGGCCCGGTAGGCCAACGCGGACTGTAGATGTATCTCTCCATAGATCCGGTAGCCCGCGGCCGTGCGCGTCGCCGGCGGCAGCACACCGTCGCGTTCGAGATTGCGCACCTGTTGAACGGAGTACCCGGCACGCCGAGCGACGTCGACGGTACGCATGTCCCGCGATTTGAGACCTGACACCCTGAAGCCCCTCATCCTCAGCCCCAAAGTCTCCATAAGCACTTTAATGCCACGCTAGAGCACATGACCATAGACGAGATCATTGGCTTCATCGACGGCCTCGACGGCGTCTTGACCCTCAGGCCGGCACCCGGCGACGGCTCGCCGGAGATCAGCTGGGGCGACACGTTCTTCTACTACGCGCCTGATGGTGTCATCCCGGCAACGACCCAGCCCTTCGCGACGGTCGTGACCAAGAACTACCCCGGCGACGAGGCATCGCGCCTGGACCGACCGGACACCTTCCGCGTGAACATCTCCGCCGGTAAAGAGGCGTTCATCCGGTGGACCGGTCACGCACCACGCGAATCAGCCACCACCGAGGTCGACCCCGGCGCTGTCGACACCGTGATCGCGCACCCCGTCTACGGCACCGTCGGCTGGCTGGCGGTGGTGAACCCGGGCTCGCGCACTGGAGCGGCAACCCGTGAGCTGCTGCGTACGGCCCATCACCTCGCACGCTCGCGCCATGAGCGACGCGCTGGATCCACGGCGCGCTGACGTGAGGTGGCCCTGGAGATCATGGAGTTTCAGGTGGCGGTCCCCACCCGAATCCAGCGCGTCCTGCCGGTTCCGACGTCGTTGCGCATCTCGAAGCCGGCGGCCTCCCCGGCTTCTTGTCAGCCGGCGGCAACGGTTCCGGGGCCGCCCGCCGACCTCTCAGCCGAGCGGGTGGCCGGAGTCGTCCGCATCGCCGAAGCCCTTACCCGTGGTTCCCGATGCCGCCCGGAGACGGTCGGCCATGACGCCGATCCGCCCGATCAGCTCCGGTGGTTCATGGACCTCGAACCCGATGTCCATCAGGGCGACCCACACGACGATCTCGTCGAGGTTGTTCGCACCGCACAGGAGGACACAGGTCTCCGCGTCGACGGGCTCCACCGCCCCCACCGTCGGCGGCATGTGCCCGGTCACGACCTCCGCCGGGGCGTGCATGGTGAGGCGCGCCTGGTAGCGGTACGGGGCACTGGAGATCACCCGGGACATGTAGGCGGCGAGGTCCTCGTCAGGCGGATCCCGAGGGACGAAGCGGGGCCCGTTCGGCGTCCTCAGGCGCAGCCGGTCGACCCGGTAGGTCCGCCAGTCCTCCTTGTCGATGTCCCAGCCCACGAGATACCACCGGCGCCCCGAATGCACGAGCCGATGGGGCTCGGCTGAACGGCGGCTCTCCTGCCCCTCGTGCGACCGGTAGTCGAACCGCAGTCCCTCGTGGTCCCGGCAGGCCGCGGCGATGGCGGTCAGCACCTCGGGGTCCACCGGCGCCGCGGCCCCCGGCATGGGCACGGTCATCGACTGCAGCGCGTGAACGCGATGCCGCAGCCGTGCGGGCAGCACTCGTTCGAGCTTCGCGAGCGCCCGCACGGATGTCTCCTCGATCCCGGCGACCGTTTCCCCGGCGGCCGTCCTCAGCCCCACCGCGACCGCGACCGCCTCGTCGTCATCGAGCAGCGACGGGGGCAGGTCGGACCCGGCGCCCAGCCGGTAACCCGGCGTGCCGGCCGTGGCGTGCACGGGATAGCCCAGTTCCCGCAGCCGGTCCACATCCCGCCGTACGGTCCGCGTCGTGATGCCGAGTCGCTCCGCGAGCTCCGCGCCGGACCAGTCTCGGACCGCTCACCGACCCGGCGGCGCACGGCGGCGACCGGTCCGACGCGTTCCACCTCGTCGCCCCGTCGATTCCCGGGTTCGGTTTCTCCGGTCCGACCACCGAGACCGGCTGGGACCTGCAGCGGGTCGCGCGGGCGTGGACGGAACCGATGGACCGGCTCGGCTACCTCGGTACGGCGCGCAGGGCGGCGACAGCGGCTCGGTCATCTCGCCGACGCTCGGCCGCATCGCGCCCCAGAACGTCGTCGGCGTACACGTCAACGGCGCGCTCGGGTTCCCGACCGGCGACCCGGCCGAGTTCGAGGGGCTGACCCGGGCGGAACTCGCCCGCCTCGGCCAGTACCAGGACCAGGACCGGGCCGGCTACGCGATAATCCAGGCGACCCGGCCGCAGACCCTCGCGTTCGGACTGCACGACTCGCCCGCGGCGCAGCTGGCGTGGATCGTGGAGAAGTTCACGGCGTCGCCGTCTTCCCCGGCGACGCCGGGGTCCGGCGGATCGCCGAGCGCGAACACGACATCGTGCACTGGTCGGAGTTCGACCGGGGCGGCCACTTCGCCGCGATGGAGGCACCGGACCTGCTGGTCACCGATGTCCGCGCGTTCTTCCGGCTGGTTCGCTGACCTCAGGTTCGCCTGACATCGAACGGAACCAGGGGCCATACCGAGGGATCCCTTTGGTCTGCCGTTGTGGCCCGTTCCGGTCGTGGCGATCCTGATCGCCTTCGTGCGGGGGCAGGGCTACTGCCGGATCGGCCCCCGCATCACACCTTCCGGCCGGGCGGGTCTTGGCCGTACCGCCCCTCGACCACGGGCGGTACGGCCAAGGCCCGCTGCGGGCCAACCCGGGATGATCTTCCTCAGGTCGTCAGCAGCAGCCGGTGTTCGCCGCGGTGCCGACCGGCCGGCCGGGGGCCTGGTCCCCGTCCGGGCCACAGGCGCAGGGCGTCGCCGGGCCCTGGGCGGCGGACTTGCCCAGGACGTCGGCGTCGGCCTTGACCACGTACACCTCCCATGGCTCGGCGCCGGGACCGGTCACCCACACCTTGTCCTGCAGGGCGTAACAGCAGGAGGTGTCGTTCTCCTCGAAGGTGGCCAGCCCGGCGTCCTTCAGCCGCCGGGTGGCCGCGGTGACCTGGTCGGTGTCGGTCACTTCGACGCCGAGGTGGTCCAGGCGGGTGTCGTGGCCGGCCTCGCCTTCCAGGAGCACCGGCTTCAGCGGGGGCTCGGCGATGGCGAAGTTGGCGTAGCCGGGGCGACGTTTGGCGGGTTCGGTACCGAACAGTTTGGAGTAGAAGGCGATCGAGCCTTCCAGGTCGGAGACGCGAAAGGCGAGCTGAACACGGGACATGCGAGTCCTCCTTCTCGCCGCACGGCGTCTACCCGCGAACCGCCGAAGGATCCGGCCGTTTCAAGGACCGGTGCCCGGTTCTGAAACGGCGAGGGCGGAGCCGGTGGCGGTCTGGGCGAGCAGGGCGCCGGACAACACGATCAGCCCGCCCACGATCTGGAACGCACCGAGCGTCTCGCCGACCAGCGCCCAGGCCACGATCGCGCCGCCGATGACCTCCAGCGACGCCACGGTGGCGCCCACCGCGGCCGAGAGCCGCCGCACGGCGTGCACCCCCAGGATGTACGCGACCACGGTCGCCACCAGCACCATCCACAGGTACGCCACCAGCACCGGCAACATCCGGCCGCCACCCGCGGCGGGCGTCGCGGAGACCATGAAGGCGTCCCACAGGATGTTCCAGGGCCGGGCGAACGGGGTCAGCACCACGGCCGCCCCCGTCATCCCCCAGGCGATGAGTCCAAGCGGGTCCACGTCGTCGCCAAAGCTATCGTTCATCAGGAAATATCCGGCAGAGCATGCTCCGGCCAGCAACCCCAGCAGCAGGCCCGGCACGTCCAGCCGTACCTCCTGCCAGACCTCGACGACGACCCCGAGGCCCACGACCGCGACGACCGCCCCGACGTACGCGGCCCGCGCGAGCCGTGCCTTTCGTACGAGCCGCACCCACGCCACCACCATCACCGGCGCCATGCACACCAGCAGCAACGCGATCCCCACCGGCAACCGGGTGATCGCAACAAAGTAGAGCAACTGCACCCCGGCCACCGCCATGACCGCGTACAGCCCGAAGAACGGCAACCTGGAGCGGGGTATCCGCAACGCCCGCGGCCTGGTCACGGCCAGCGCGGCCACCAGTAACAGCCCCGCCCCCGCCATCCGCGTCCACACCGCCTCGATCGGCGTCAGCCCGGCGGTGATGAGGTATTTGGCCATCGGCCCCGAGAACGCGAAACACCACGAGGACACGAACGCGAGCGCGAGCCCCGCATGCCTCATTTCACACCACCTGTGTCGTAACTACCGTCCAGCGGGCTTGACGCTGACATGTTCGGCGCCCCAGGCGCAACAGGATAAAGATCTTCGCATGATCGCTGACGGCGGACGACGGCGGTGCGGGGACCTGGCCGTTCCGTACGGCGACGGACGATCGGCTTCCGGTCCGCACCGTCGAGGAGGAACATCGGCGGCCTGTCGGTGCCCTACAGCAGCGGAAACGGGTTTGCAGCGGCGCCGGTCGCACGGACTCGGCTACGTTTGCGCCGACCGGTACGCGTTAACGGCGATGTGGGCGAATGAGCGGATCAGGGGACTCTCATGCTCGGTCGCCCAGGCGACAACAAGAAGGCTCGGGGGCATGTCGGTCAGGGGCGCCCAGGTCAGCTCGTCGGGCAGGGCATGGGTGAGCGGCGCGATGCCGACCATGCCGTTCCAGAGGACGGCCTGCGTGCATTCGTTGACGGTGCGCACCACCGGGCCGGCAGGCCGCTCGCCGACGGGCGTCGCCCCGTTCCAGTAGGCGCGCCAGACCGGGTCCGTGCCCTCTGGCAACTGGAACCAGGGACGGCCGGCGAGGTCGGCCAGGCACAGGGTGTCGCGGCCGGCCAGCGGGTCGTCCGCGCGCAGGACGACCCCGACCGGGTCGGAACGCAGCACGCGCGTGCTGATGCCGATGTCGTCAAAGGGCAGTCGGGTGAGCGCCACATCGGCCAGGCCGTTGCGCAGTCCCGTGGTGGGGTCGGTGAAGTCCGCCTCGCGGATATCGGGATTGCGGAATCGGTGTTGGACGCCGGGCACGCGCCGGCGGCAGGGTCGGAGCATGTCTTCCGAACCCCTCACCCACGAGCCGATCGTCGAGATCTCCCAGGTCCGGGAACTCGCCCGCGACCTGGTGGTGATCCCGAACCGCGGGGCGGAGCTCGTGCCCAACATCGGCGTCATCGGCGGCGACCACTCTGTGCTGGTCGTCGAGACCGGCATGGGACCGCGCAACGGCGAGAAGGTGCTCGCCTTCGCAACCGAGTACGCCAAGGGCCGCAAGCTCTACCTGACCACGACGCACTTCCACCCTGAGCACGCGTTCGGCGCGCAAGCCTTCGCGGGCGAGGCGACGTACCTCGTCAACGGCGCGCAGGCAGCGGACCTGGCCGGCAAGGGGCCGGGCTACCTCGAGATGTTCCGCGGCCTCGGCGCGCCGATCGCGCGGCAGCTGGAAGACGTCGAGCCGGTCACGCCGGACGCGGTCTACGACGGCGCGTACGAGCTCGACCTGGGCGGCCGGGTCGTGCGGCTGCGTGCCACGGGACGCGCCCACAGCAAGGGCGACCAGGTGGTGACCGTCCCTGACGCGGGTGTGCTGTTCACCGGTGACCTGGTCGACGCCGGACAGTTCTCGATCTTCCCGTGGTTCCCGCCGTACGACACCGACGTCTCGGGGTTGCGCTGGATCGAGGTGATGCGCGGCCTGGTCGCGACCGGCCCGAAGGTGGTGGTGCCCGGCCACGGCGACATCTCCGGCCCGCAGTTGCTGGTCGATGTCCGTGACTATCTCGAGCTGCTGCGCGACGAGACCTGGGTGCGGCGCGACTCGGCTATGACCCAGGAGACAATCGTCGCGGAGGTCAAGGCGCTGATGATCGAGCGGCACCCGGAGTGGGTCGGCCAGGAGTGGATCGAAAAGGGCGTTGGCTGCTTCTGCGCGGAGCACGCGTGACGCGCCGGTAGCGCGGCATCTCCGCCTGCGCGAGATCTTCGGCGTCCCGGAGGCGGACCTGCCCGCCATCTCGGCCGAACACGCGGGGCCGGTGTTCGTTGAGGAGGCGTCGCAGGCCGCGAGCACGGCGGCGCCGTCATCATCGACCTGCTGTGTCCCTTCCGCAGGCGGGAGAGGCGGCGGTACGGCGAGGCCGACAGCGGCGTCGAAGGGGGTCACACGACGGCGACGGCGTCGATCTCGACGAGGAAGCCGGGGCCCAGGCCGGCCACGACGTGGACCGTGATGGCCGGCGGCGGGTCGGCCCGGTTCCACACCTCCTGGAAGGCGGCCACCCCCTCGTCGAACGTGTGCCCGTCCACCACGGCGATGCGCCAGTGCACGATGTTCGCCAGGCTCGCCCCCTCGCTCTCCAGGATGGTCGTGAGGTTGCGGAACGCCTGCCTGGACTGCTCCCCGACCGTGGGACCGACGACCTTGCCGTCGGCGCCGACGCCGTTCTGCCCGCCGACGTAGATCGTCTTCGTCGGCTGTTCGACCACGACGGCCTGGCTGAAGGCCGGGCTGCGATGGAGTCCTTCGGGGTTGATGTGCCGTACACCCATGTGTCGCTCTCCTCTTGACGATAACACCGGTCATACTGGTTTCGTTCGACACCAGTTATAGTAGTGTCATGCGAGCGAACGCAACCGGACGGGTGCTGCACGACCCCAAGGGCGGGTCGTTCCGGTTCGATGCCGGCGCCGTCTGCCTGGACTTCGCCCACACCGGCGGTGAGGGCCGATACGCGGTTTTCGAGACCCTGCACGAGCCTGCCGACCTCGGTGAATGGCTGGCCCAGCCGCCACTGGCCGCGGTCATGACGGTCCCCGTGACGGCCCGCGAGCTGACCGCGGCCAAGACCCTCCGCCAGGCGATCTGGGACGCGGCACACGCCCAGGCGGCGCGTCACCCCCTCCCCACCGGAACCGTCGCCACCATCAACCGGGCCGCGGCCGCGGCGCCGCTGATCCCCGCGCTCGCCGCCGACGGCACGACCGCGGGGTGGGCGCCGCCGGTGCGGGCAACGCAGGCACTGTCGACGCTGGCGCGGGAGATGATCGAACTGCTGTCCGGGCCGCTCGCCGAACGCATCCGCGAGTGCGCGAGCGACAACTGCCCGCTGGTGTTCGTCGACACCTCCCGCCCCGGCGCCCGGCGCTGGTGCGCGATGGAGCGCTGCGGCAACCGCCACAAGCTCCGGGCTCTCCGCGCCCGGCGGGCCACGGACCCGTGACGCGGCCTCAGGCACGGCGAACCCAGCGTTATCCCAGACCGCCCACCGGACCCGGCCGGCGCCGTGAAGACGTGAAGCGTGAAGACCAGGTGGTCGCGCCTGGACGTTGCTGTGGGACTTCCGTCCAGGGGTGAGCCGCGGCCATCGGTTCCCGTCAGGCGTCCGTCTTGATCCGGCCCAGGCGAGCTGCCGGCGATCTCCCGGCGCCGGGATGGTCGCGCCGCTGAATGCGATGCCCAGGCCGGTGCCGGCGAAGTAGACGACGATCGGCATGCTGGAGGACATGCCGGCGGCGAGGCGGGTCGGCGGCAAGCGGATCTGTCATCGAAGGCCTCAAAGGTCGAACCGATCGGTGCCATCCCTTGCGCGCCGGTTGCCGAAGGCTTGACGATCGCCCCTGCCCGCACCCGCGCCGCCATCGTCGAAGCGGTGGTCCCGATGCCGCACGAGCGCGGACCTGACGGCGTCGGCGACGGCGAGCCGTGCGCCCGCGCCGGCGTGCCCGAGGTCCGAACTTCCGCGGCCGCCCGGCACCGGGTCGAGGCCGGTCACCCACAAAGGAAACGTTCGTGCGACCACCTGTGAACTCGCCGTCAGGTGCTACGACGTCCCCAGATAGGTGTCGAGCGCGCCCGCGCCCGCCAGCATCGCCAAGCCCCGCGCCGTCAGCCGGTCGCGCCACTCCCGCAGCGTCGCCTGCAGCGGTTCCGCTCCGCCCGCCGCCCGCACCTGCTCCAGCACCCGCGCGATCTGCTCCAGCCCGTGCCCGCCCCGCCGCAACTGGTGTGCCAGCAGCACGTCACGCACGTCGGCGGAGGTGTAGACGCGGTAGCCGGTGCGCGGGTCGCGCCGGGGCACGATCAGCCCGGCCCGCTCCCATTTGCGCAACGTCGCCGGCCGGATACCGAGCCTGCGCGCCAGCGGCCCGATGAACGTCACACCCGGCTCCAGATCACGCGGCGGTGCCAGGTCGCCCAGTGCCCGTTCCACGGCCTCCAGCGTGCACCGGTCGCCGGCCAGTTGCGCGTGGCTCTCGTCGATCAGCCGCAGCGCCTCCTCGGCCGCGCCGCCGTTCACGGCCCGCATGATGGCCCCCGCGGCCGCGTGGCCGTGCGCGGGTATCAGCACCAGGAACGTCCGCAACGCCGCCGCGTGGCGCGGAGCGTAGACGCGGTAGCCGTGCGGCGAGCGCTCGGCCGGCGGCAGGATCCCCGCCTCCTCGTAGTTGCGCACCGCCTGCGTGGACAGGCCGTGCTCGCGCGCCAGATCGATGGGTCGCAACCGTATTTTGAAGGTAGGCTCTCGTCAACAGCGGGAAATAACGCCAAAGTTTACACCTATGGCGCAATGATACCGTTGAAGGTGTGACAGCCTTGGGTGGCAGGTCAGGCGGTGGCCAGGTCCTCGTTGCCCAGGCGCGTCTGCTTGCTCCTCGCCATGAACCGGCGCAGCCTTGGACTGCCGAAGATCACCTGCCGCGACCGCGGCTTACGGTTGCCGTCCACGGAGTGGGGTGGGACACCAGCGGCGCTGGGCGACTCCCGCGCGACGTACGATTCGCATGTGACCAGCAGACCCGCCACGGCGCAACACCTGCGCGACCTCGCGCGGCTGCGCCGTGTCCGCGACCGGATCGACCGGGAGTACGCGCAGCCGCTGGACGTCGAGGCGCTGGCCCGCGGCGTGCACATGTCGGCCGGGCACCTCAGCCGCGAGTTCCGGCGCGCCTACGGCGAGTCGCCCTACGGCTACCTGATGACGCGTCGTATCGAGCGCGCGATGGCGCTGCTGCGCCGCGGCGACCTCAGCGTCACCGAGGTCTGCTTCGCGGTCGGCTGCTCGTCGCTGGGCACCTTCAGCACCCGCTTCACCGAACTGGTCGGTGCGCCGCCCAGCGTCTACCGGCGCCAGGCGGCGGAGGCGACCGCGGGAATGCCGTCCTGCGTGGCGAAGCAGGTGACCAGACCGATCAGGAATCGAGAAGCGCCGGCCCCCGAGCCGCACCTAGCGTGACTGCCATGGACATCACCATTCACACGAGCTTCCTCCCGCACGACGACCCGGACGCCTCCCTGGCCTTCTACCGCGACACCCTCGGCTTCGAGGTACGCAACGACGTCGGACAGGGCAAGATGCGCTGGATCACGGTCGGCCCCGCCGGGCAGCCCGGCACGTCCATCCTCCTGGCCCCGCCGGCCGCCGACCCCGGCGTCACCGACGACGAGCGCCGCACCATCGCCGAGATGATGGCCAAGGGCACCTACGGCTGGATCCTGCTGGCCACCCCCGACCTCGACGGCACCTTCGAGAAGCTGCAGGCCGGCGACGCCGAGGTCGTCCAGGAGCCGACCGAGCAGCCGTACGGCGTCCGCGACTGCGCCTTCCGCGACCCCGCGGGCAACCTGGTCCGCATCCAGGAGGTTCGCTGAACCGTCCGGCGATCGCAGCCGTGATCGCACAGACGGCACCGTGCGGGAGCCCGCGCACGACGCCGACGGCGACCACCTGGCGACCACCTGGAGCCACCGCCGCCGCCCCTGACGGCAGCGTCCCCGAACCGCTTCACGACCGATGAGTGCCGCCCCCGCTCCCCTGCCCAACGTCGTCGCGCCACCGAGCAATCGATGTCCGGGGGGAACGAGTCGCGTCCCCGGCTGACGCGGTGGACTGCTGCCGTGACCGCCCCACTGAAGGAAAAACCAGACGTACTACTTGAAACTGGTTAGATCAAGCCAGGCCACACCGACGAAGACCGCGAAGGCGACCTCGCCTAACAGATGGAGACACGATGAGCACGGCCCCCATGACGGACCCGCAGTCGCCTGCGCTACCCGCTGCCGACAGCCACGATCTGATCCGTGTGCACGGCGCGCGTGTGAACAATCTCAAGGATGTCAGCGTCGAGATCCCGAAGCGTCGGCTGACGGTGTTCACCGGCGTCTCCGGCTCGGGCAAGAGCTCGCTGGTGTTCGGCACGATCGCCGCGGAGTCACAGCGTCTGATCAACGAGACCTACAGCGCCTTCGTGCAGGGCTTCATGCCGACGCTGGCGCGGCCCGAGGTCGACGTCCTTGAAGGGCTGACGACCGCGATCCTCGTCGACCAGGAGCGGATGGGGGCCAACCCCCGCTCCACGGTCGGCACCGTCACCGACGCCAACGCGATGCTGCGCATCCTCTTCAGCCGACTCGGCCGGCCGCATATCGGCTCGCCCCAGGCATTCTCCTTCAACGTCGCCTCCATCAGCGGAACGGGTGCGGTCTCGTTCGAGCGCGGCGGGAAGAACATGAAGGAGCGGCGCGACTTCAGCATCACCGGCGGCATGTGCCCGCGCTGCGAGGGCATGGGCCGGGTCACCGACATCGACCTGTCCCAGCTCTACGACGACTCCAAGTCGCTCAGCGAGGGTGCGCTCACGATCCCCGGCTACAGCATGGACGGCTGGTACGGCCGGATCTTCAGCGGCTGCGGCTTCTTCGACCCCGACAAGCCGATCCGCAAGTACACCAAGGCCGAGCTCCACGACCTGCTCTACAAGGAGCCGACCAAGATCAAGGTCGATGGCATCAACCTGACGTACGAGGGCCTGGTCCCGAAGATCCAGAAGTCGATGCTGTCCAAGGAGAAGGAGGCGCTGCAGTCGCACGTCCGGGCCTTCGTGGAGCGGGCGGTGACGTTCACCTCCTGTCCCGAGTGCGGCGGTACCCGGCTCAGCGAGGCGGCCCGATCCTCCAAGATCAAGGGGATCAGCATCGCCGACGCCTGCGCGATGCAGATCAGCGACCTTGCCGAATGGGTTCGCGACCTCGGCGAGCCGTCGGTGGCGCCGCTGCTCACCGCGCTGCGGCAGTCCCTCGACTCGTTCGTGGAGATCGGGCTGGGCTACCTGTCGCTGGAGCGGCCGTCGGGCACGCTGTCGGGTGGCGAGGCACAGCGCGTCAAGATGATTCGCCACCTCGGCTCCTCGCTCACCGACGTCACCTACGTCTTCGACGAGCCCACCATCGGCCTGCATCCCCATGACATCCAGCGGATGAACGGCCTGCTGCTGCGGCTGCGGGACAAGGGCAACACGGTGCTCGTCGTGGAGCACAAGCCGGAGACGATCGCGATCGCCGACCACGTCGTCGACCTCGGCCCCGGCGCCGGTACGGCGGGCGGCACCGTCTGCTTCGAGGGCACCGTCGAGGGGCTTCGAACCGGAGCCACCCTCACCGGCCGCCATCTCGAGGACCGGGCCGCCCTCAAAAAGACGGTGCGCACCTCCACCGGCACTCTGGAGATCCGCGGTGCCACCCGTCACAACCTGCGCGACGTCGACGTCGACATCCCGCTCGGCGTCCTTTGCGTCGTCACCGGTGTCGCCGGCTCCGGCAAAAGCTCGCTGATCCACGGATCGATCCCCGCCGGTGCGGGTGTCATCTCGGTCGATCAGGGTGCGATCCGCGGCTCGCGGCGAAGCAGCCCGGCGACCTACACCGGACTGCTCGACCCGATCCGCAAGGCGTTCGCGAAAGCCAACGGTGTGAAGCCCGCATTGTTCAGCGCCAACTCCGAGGGTGCCTGCCCCAACTGCAACGGCGCCGGCGTCATCTACACCGACCTGGCGATGATGGCCGGCGTCGCCACCACCTGCGAGGAGTGCGAGGGCAAGCGGTTCCAGGCATCGGTGCTGGACCACCATCTCGGTGGCCGCGACATCAGCGAGGTGCTCGCGATGTCGGTGACCGAGGCCGGGGAGTTCTTCGGCGCCGGCCAGGCGCGCACGCCGGCCGCGCACGCCATCCTCGACCGGCTCGCCGACGTCGGGCTCGGCTACCTCAGCCTCGGCCAGCCGCTCACCACGCTGTCCGGCGGCGAGCGGCAGCGGCTCAAGCTGGCCACCCACATGGCCGACAAGGGCGGCCTCTACGTCCTCGACGAGCCGACCACCGGCCTGCACCTCGCCGACGTCGAGCAGTTGCTCGGCCTGCTCGACCGGCTCGTCGACTCCGGCAAGTCGGTCATCGTCATCGAGCACCACCAGGCGGTCATGGCGCACGCCGACTGGATCATCGATCTCGGTCCCGGCGCCGGCCACGACGGCGGCCGGATCGTCTTCGAGGGCACACCCGCCGACCTCGTCGCCGCCCGCTCCACCCTCACCGGCGAGCACCTCGCGGCCTACATCAGCACCTGACCGAGACCCTCGCGGACACCGTGAGACGAGTTCTCTCACCCGCGCGTCTCCAGGAAGGTGCGCAGCGTGGTGCACGCGCCATCGGCGTAGGCGTCGGACAGCGAATCGACGGCCGACCCGCTCTTGGTGCGGAAGGTCGGCTCCAGCGGCAGGCCCGTGCCGATCGCCTCGGGGATCCAGTCCCCGAGGCGATCAGCGCGTGGCCTGCACCGGCGCGGATGTAGGCCAGGTACACGGTGCCGATGCCGTTGTCGACGCCGTCCGCGCCACCGCACCCGCCGGACCTCCACGACGGGCTCGGCAGCCACTCATGATCTTGCCCTCGCCACACAGGAATGATCACGAGCGGCTGATCCCGTTGTGTCGCCCCCCATTACGAGATCGCGCCGGCTGAACCGCGTCATCCCGGCTCACGCAGCGATGACCGGATGTCACACCAGTCCGGGCCGATCACCCGGGAGCGCCGCCGAACCCGATCTCGTTCCCGTCGGGATCGCGGTAGGTGGTCTTGCGCACGCCGTTGGAGTAGGTCTCCCGTTCGGCGGGGGCGAGTCCCCGCTCGGCGATCTGCGCGACGAACGCGTCGAGGTCGTCGACGAAAATCGTGTGCATGGCGTAGCCGGCACGCTCGGGCCGCTGCTCGATGAACACGAACCGATGTTCTGCGAGCTCCCATACGGCCTCCGTGTCGTTCGGGACGAACGTGGGCGGGGAGCCAAGCAGCCGTTCGTACCACTTCAGGGCTGCCGCGTACTCGGTGACCGGAATTCCGGCGAACAAGTCGAGGGCCATGCCGCGATCATATGGACTTCGTCTGGTTCCCGTGGCCGTGCAGCTTCAGCTGTGCCCGCATCGTCGCATACGCCCGGCTCGGCTGACATGGGCCGCCGGATCGGGGTGGAGCCGCCGGCGGTCGGGGGTAGCACCGGCGGGGAAGAGCTGTCACCAGGTTCAACACGGTCGCGTGCACCTGGGTGACGGCTTCGTCACCGACAGCCCGACACCCCCATGACAGGCCGGGCCCCGCCGAGGAGCCGGCCGGTGTCGGCGGTCGTCAACATCCCGGCCGGGACAGGTGCCCTTTGCGCGGCCCGGGCGCGCCAGGGCATCGGCTCGGGTGAGGAGCGAACAGGGCGAGTGTCCCCAGGCAGTGTCAGGCTGTGGCCCGTAGGTGTTCGTGTGCCCATTCCTCGAAGGACGTGAGCGGGATGCCGAGGGCCCGCGCGTACTCCGGGCGGGCGGGTTGCCCGGCCACGTTCATGTGTTCGTGGGAGATGCCCGCCCACACCGGCATTCCTGCGGCGATCGCCTCCTCCTCGGTCATGTCGGGCGCGGTCAGTTCGGTGCCCAGCGCCCGGGAGAGGACCTCGGCGATCTCCGTCATCGTCAGGTGGTCGCCGGCCAGCTCCAGCTCGACGCCGTCGAACCGCTGCGGTGCGGCGACGGCCGCGGCGGCCGCCTTGCCGATGTCGTCGACCGCGATGAGGGAGAGCCGGGTGCCGGGCTTCAGCACGGTCGCCAGGCCGCCCTCGACGCCGCGGGGAATCAGGTAGGCCATGGACGGGAGAAAGTTCTCCATGAAGCAGCCCGGCTTGATGAGCGTCCAGTGCCTGAAGCCCGCCTTGCGGACCCGGTCCTGGATCTCGGCCTTGGTGGTGTAGTAGGGCTCCAGGGGCGCCCAGCGGCCTTCGGCCCAGCCAGGAGTCTCGGTGTGCTGCCCTGCGCCGGAGACGGACGTGTGCACGAACTGCGGCACGCCGGCGGCCAGCGCGCCGTCGATCAGGTTGACGGCCTGGGTCAGCTCGCCGTCGAAGTCGATGACGGCTCCCTTGATCACGGGCATCTGCACCGAGAAGACGGCCCGGACTCCCGTCGCGGCCCTGATCAGGGAGTCGCGGTCCCGAAGGTCGCCGGTGACCAGTTCGGCGCCGAGGGCTTCGACCGCCCTGGCTCGGTCGGTCGTGGGATCGCGGACCAGCGCGCGGACGGGGACGCCGGTCGCGAGCAGGGCGCGGGCGGTGGCGCCCCCCTGCTGTCCGGTGGCGCCGGTGACCAGGACGGGTGCGGGATCGGTGGACATGAGGCCTCTCCTGAGGTAGGCGTTCATTAAACGGCGGACCCCGCCGTTTATACTTCGGTAAGATACGGCGGACCCCGCCACTTAGCAAATGTGAGGTGACGCCATGCCCGCCCAGCGTGCGGACGCCCAGCGCAACTACGTACGCCTGCTCGCCGTGGCCGAGGAGGCGATCGCCGCGCACGGCGCCGACGCGTCCATGGAGCAGATCGCCCGTACCGCGGGAGTCGGATCCGCCACCGTGCGCCGGCACTTTCCCAGCCGCCACGCACTGCTGAAGGCGGTCTTCCGCGAACGGGTCGAGAGCCTGTGCGCCCACGCCCGCGACCTGACCGGCAGGGCCGACACCCGGGCGGCGCTGCTGGAGTGGCTGAGCGCCGTCATCGCGGACGCCGCGACCATCCGGGGGCTGGCCGTCGCACTGACCCGCGACCGAGCGGCCGGCCCCGACGTGGCGCACGAGAACTGCTGTTCGGCGCAGCTCACCGAGGCGGGCGAGCCACTGGTGCGCCGCGCCGCAGACGACGGCGCGCTGACACCGGGCGTGACCATCGCCGACCTGCTCACCCTGGTCACCGGCATCGCCCTGGCCACGGAACACCACCCCGACCCCGCCGCCGAGGCAGACCGGCTACTCGGCCTGACCGTGGTGGGAGTCAGCCCCCTCGGGGGTGAGCGGAGGGGAGAACCTGACGACTGCTGAGTTTGCGGAGTGGCCGCAGTCCGCGCCGCCCGGCGGCACGTCAGCAGCCCGGTTCGAGGTGGCCGCTCATTTCCTGTCGCGCTGGTTGTCGAGCAGGCGGACGAGCAGGCTCATGGTGGCGGCGCCGGCGGCGCCCCCACTGAGCAGGGCGGTGGGCCAGGCGGCGCCGGCGGCCAGGGTGAGCGCGCAGGCGATGGTCGTCACCAGCGTGGTGGCGGTCAAGGTGAGAAGTACGGGTACGGAGAACATCGGGGTCGCTCCTGAGGTGGCGTCGCCGGGGACCCGGCGGTCTGGTCATCGGCCCAGAACGCGATGAGCTCGGTCTCGGTGAGCTCATCGCTCGGGCAGTGGGGCGGAATACGTCCGGTGGTCAAGGCCCACGCGGTCACCAGCAAGGTCAGCAGCTGGTCGTCGTCGTGAACCCACGGTGGAGGTGGGGAGCCCGGCCGGGTGCCGGTGACGCGGAGAAAGACAGGCGAAGCGGCCGGGGCGTGCGCCATGGGCTTCCTCCTTCATCGTCGGCACTGAGGTGTGATCAACGATGAAGGTGCCGCCGTCTTGGCCGCTACCGATTCAAACATGTCCGGAAGAGACCGGATAAATACCCTTTTGCAAGGTGAGAAATATTTACGTTCTCGACGCCGACATCCCTTTGCCCCGACCTGGCGGGCAGGATTTTCGGTGTCCTTCAGGGCGGCCCGGATCTATCCGATTTCATCCGGTTTCATCCGGAGCCACCCGGATCACTCCGATGTGAGCCGACCCTATCCGGACTCATCCGGACTCATCCGGATTGCGTAATCGCAGGTCAACGTCTGGTTAATCCCGGACGAAGCGGAATGTGCGATCTCCCTCAGCTTGACCGTCGGTTAGTGCCAATATGACTCCCGCTACTACTTGTAGATCACGGATCACTCATTTCCGGCTAAGGGCGATGGCTGAACAACATCGTGTTGCGGCGCTATGCGCCTTCGTCGATCAGCTCAACGAGCTGCGCGGCCTGGCTGGCTCCCCGCCGCTGTCTCGGCTGCACACGCTGTCGATGCGCATTCCAGAGAACAACGAGGGCAGGGGGCTGGCACCAAGCACCACCCACGACATCTTGACCGGCAAACGCAAACGCGCCCCGGCCTGGGCGTGGGTGGCGTCCTTCGTGGCCGCCTGCACGACGGCCGCCAAGCAGACCGGCCTGGACGTGCAGGCCATGGGCGACACCCAGACCTGGTATCAAAGCTGGCGGGCCGCTCACGATGCCCGGCCCGATCCGCCGGCCGTGCCCACCGAACCTGCCACGCCCGCCCTCACCACGCCGCCGGCGGGACCGGCCCCCACCGTGTTCGCGGCCTCGCCCTCACCCACACAACGGCCCGAGGCCGAGCAGGCGCGGTCCACACCTACGCCCCCCGCGCGGCCAACGAGCGGCAGAGCACCGCACCGGTCGAGCACCAAGATCGTGTTCGCGCCGCTCCCGGCGGCCCGGCAGCGGTTGTTGCGGATCTACGGCAGGACCGGTACCCGCCTGCTGAACCGCAGCGAGGCCGGCAACGGAGACGACTGCATGCGCCTGGCCGTCATCGCACTGCTGAAAGGCTGGCCCCAAGAGGCACGCCAGTGGCTGCGCCAAGCCGGCGACGCCGGTCACCCCGCCGCGCCGGGCCTGTTCGACGACCCCGATCGCCTGCAGGTGGCCGCCGAACTCGCCTACCACTACGGCCACCGCTACCAGTGCTCGGATCCGAACAAGCTCAGCCTCGCGATGTTCCTCTACCGGCTGGCCAGCGACCACGGCCACGCCGAGGCCGCCTATCGCCTCGCGGGGATCCACCGGGCCAAGGACGAAGACTGGGCGGCCGCGAGTCTGTTCAGCCGCGCGGCCGACAACGGCCACCCCGAGGCCGCCGCAGAGTTCGACGGCGCCTCCGAACAGCTCACCCAGCCCCCGTGGAACGCCGAGGGCGCGCTGCCCATCGGCCTGATCGAAGAACAAGAACCCGCCACGGAGCCGCCCTCGCCGGCCGGTGACCCTCCCGCGGAGTTCACCTGAGGCGGCCTGAAGGCCACCGGTACCGCCCATCACCCCGGCCACCGGCAAGCGACACGGTGAGACGGTGAGAGCGACGTCGAGGCCCATCGTGAGGACACAGGCAGGCTCGAAGCGGCCTAGGCCGATGATCAGGATCTTGCCCCTTCCCCTCGGATGGGGGCGGTTCTGCCGCGGCGACCGACCTCCAGCAAAGTGTCTATCAGTGATCACCTTGTCACTTCAGGTGAATTCCTTAATTGCCGTGATTCTTCGAACCGCGCTTCCACCGGCCACCGCGCGCGCTCACCGCGACCGGTACCGCCCGGTAGGGCGTGATCCCCCCGGCCCGTTACCGCGTTCCTGCGGTTCGGGCACCGGCACCACCAGGTCGGTGAGCGCGAAGTCGCACTCCTCGGCCTCGCCGACCAGTCCACTCGACGCCTCCCTCTGAGCGATGGTGATCACTATCGGCTCCGCGGAGCGGACGGCCCGCCCGATCCAGGTGCGGCCCCCTTGCCAGTCGGCGGCCTCCTAAATGACGGGCTGATTTGCCTAAAACTATTAGGCAAATGCCTAATATATGTCGCTAAAAGGGAGGAAGGCCATGGTTCGCGCAGGACTGACCGCGGAGCGCCTGACCCGGGCGGGGGCGGAACTGGCCGACAAGGTCGGCTTCGACCAGGTGACCGTCTCGGCGCTCGCCCGGCGGTTCGACGTCAAGGTCGCGAGTCTGTACTCGCACGTCAGCTTCTCGGCCGTAGACGACCGAGCGTGCAGCTCCTCGCCGTCGATGGGTTCGACGGTTCAGGCCGCGTCGTCGGCAGCGTGACTCACTGCCCAGCCCGCCACTCCGCGTGAGGCGATGTTGCGGGCCGCGTTGACGTCGGCGTGCTCAGCGAAGCCGCACGACGTGCAGGAGAAGGTCGCCTGATCGGGCCGGTTCCTCTTGTCCACGTGCCCGCAGGACGAGCAGGCCTGCGAGGTGTAGGCCGGATCGACGTACACCACGGCGACGCCCTGGCGGGCGGCCTTGTAGGCGATGAACCGGCCGAGCTGGTGGAAGCTCCACGAATGCAACGTGACCCGCTGGGGCTTGCGGAGCCGTACCCGGTCACGGATGCCCTGGAGGTCTTCCAGGGCGATGCCTTGCCCGGTGCGTGCAGCCTCGGTCACGATGCGTTTGGCGATGATGTGGTTGGTGTTCGCGGCGAACCGGGCCTCGGCCCGGCGACGCCGCTTCAGCAGCCGTTTGGCGGATGTGGTCTGCTTGGCCTGCAGGCGGCGGCGCAGCTCGCGGTGGCGGTGGCGGACCGCGTTCAGGGTTTTGCCGCTGTGGCGAACCCCGCCACTTGTGGTCGCGATGTTGGCGATCCCCAGATCCACTCCCAGGAATCCGTCCGGGGCGGCGACCGGCCGGTCGGGAATATCGCAGGTGGCGATGAGGAACCACATACCGTCGCGATACAACAGGTCCGATCTTCGCCGCCTCCTGCGGCGGCGCCCCCTTGAGCATCATCAAGGGACACATCGAAAACCAGAAACGCTCGGACCAACGACCGGACGTTCACAACCCCAGGACCCGGAAGCGATTCCTCCCGGGCATGAACGCCCGGGGTTCCTCGCTAGATAATGCTGAAGAACTCCCAGGACCTCAAGACCAGGATCGCCCTGTTCGCCCTGGAGGAACTCGCCGACCGGGTCGCCGCCGCCCTGGCCGGGCGCGCCGGCAAGGACGCCCTGGCCGCCTTCGCGAACGTCTACCGCGACTACGCCCGGGAGCACCCCGGCCGCTACACCGCCGCCCGGCTCAGGCTCGACCCCAAGACGGCGGCCGCCGGCGCCGGCGTCAGACACGCACAGATGACGCGGGCGATCCTGCGCGGCTACGACCTGACGGAGCCGGACCAGACGCACGCGGTCCGGATGCTGGGCAGCGTCTTCCACGGTTACGTCAGCCTGGAGATGGGCGGAGGCTTCAGCCATACCGCGGTCGATCCGCAGGAGTCCTGGGCCTGGATCGTTGATTCCCTCGACGCTCTGCTGCGGAACCGGACCGCGCCCTGACCATCAGAGGGCCGCAGCGCACATTGGCGCATCCGAACAATCCGGAAATCTTGATCAACAGGCTGGGGTAATGAACACCGAGCACGACTGGATCATCACACCCGTCACCGCGGACATGCTGCGCGGCGTCCTCGACGTGGAACGCACGGCGCACGGCCTGTTGCCGCACCGGCTGCCCGCTCGGGCTCGTCGGCAGATCCCTGACGACCAACTGGCCGTGGCCGAGGCACAGTCGTCCGGCGTACGACTGGCCTTTCGCACCCGGGCCACCGTCATCGAACTGGACACACTGCCCACCAAGAGGGCCTACCGAGGTCTCCCTGCCCCGGCGGACGGCGTATACGACCTGCTGGTCGACGGCCGTCTCGCCGCCCAGGCCACGGTGACCGGCGGCAAGGTCCGCACGATCGACATGACCACCCAGTCCGTCGAACTGCGTGAAGGGCCTCACGGCACCGCCCGGTTCACCGATCTGCCCGCCCGTGACAAGGACGTCGAGATCTGGCTCCCTCATACGGAGATCACCGAGCTGATCGCCCTGCGCACCGACGCCCCGGTCGAGTCGGCACCGAACAGCGGGCGCAGGGTGTGGCTGCACCACGGCAGTTCCATCAGCCACGGCTCGAACGCCACCCGCCCGACCGCCATCTGGCCGGCCCTGGCCGCCGCCCAGGGCGGAGTGGAGCTGGTCAACCTGGGATTCGGCGGCAGCGCGCTGCTCGACCCGTTCACCGCCCGCGCGATGCGGGACACCCCCGCGGACCTGATCAGCGTCAAGATCGGCATCAATGTCGTCAACACCGACGTGATGCGCCTGCGCGCCTTCACCCCGGCGGCCCACGGTTTCCTCGACACCATCCGCGAGGGGCATCCGACCACACCGCTGCTGGTCGTGTCCTCCATCCTGTGCCCGGTCCAGGAGGACACCCCCGGCCCCCTCGCGCCCGACTTCGACGGCGGGAGTTTGCGGTTCAAGGCCACGGGCGACCCGGCCGAACGCGTCGCCGGACGCCTGACGCTCAACGTCATCCGCGACGAACTCGCCCGGATCGTCGAACAGCGGGCGGCTGACGACCCGAACCTGCACTACCTCGACGGCCGCGACCTTTACGGCGAGACGGACTACGCCGAACTGCCGCTGCCCGACGAGGTCCACCCTGACCCCGCGGGGCACCGTCGCATCGGCGAGAACTTCGCGCGGCTCGTGTTCGGCACCGGCGGCCCGTTCGCCACCAGGACCGGCTGACCAGAGGTGATCACTACGGAGCCGCGTCGCCCTGCCGCGCCGTGAGCGCCATGGTGGCCACTCCCCCGGCTGTTCTGAGAGATCCGTTCCGTCAGGGCCTGGGCGCGGGAGGTGCGAGACGCCGAGGAACGCGTGATCACGGTCCGCCGGGGGCGGCAACGCCGCCCCCGGTGGTGCCCGGGTGCCTCGCGCTCCCGTTCCGGAGCGGCGTACGCCCACCCGGGGTGGGAACCCCGGTCGTGCGCCACTACCCTCTGGCTATGCCGACCCACGAGCGGGAGATCACCGCCCCCGTCGATCTGTGCCTGCCCGACGGGCGCCTCAACCCCGACGCGGTCGGCTGGAGCAGGCGCCCGCTGCACCGCGCGAACCTGCGCGGCTGGGGCAGGACCAAACGCTGGGAGTACTGGGGCGTCGTCACCCCCGGCCACATCGTCGGACTGGTGGCCTCGTCGCTCGACTACGCGGGTGTGCACGGCGTCTACGTGCTCGACCGCGCGACCGGTGTGGAGATCACCAAGGACGTGGTCGTGCCGCTGGCGCGCGGCGCGGTGCTGCCGGACCGCAGCGGCGCGGGCCGGGTGTCGGTACGGGGTCCGGGCCTGCGCATCGACATCGACCAGCGCCCCGAGGCCACCTCGCTGCGGGCCGCCGTGCCCGGGGTGCTGCTCGACGTGGAGGTGCCGCTGCCGGAGGGGCACGAGTCGCTCGGCGTGGTCGTCCCGTGGAGCGCCCGGAGGTTCCAGTACACGGTCAAGGACGTCGGCAGGCCGGTGCGCGGCACGCTGACCGTCGGGGAGAGCCGGCACGTCCTCGACGAGGCGACCTCCTTCGCGGTGCTCGACCACGGACGGGGCCGCTGGCCGTACTCGATCACCTGGAACTGGGCGGCGGGCAGCGCGCCGGGGCGGGCGATCCAGCTCGGCGGCAAGTGGACCGACGGCACCCGCTCGACGGAGAACGCGCTGTTCGTCGGCGGGCGGATGCACAAGATCGGCGATGAGCTGGCCTGGGTGTACGACCGGCGCGACTGGATGCGGCCCTGGCAAATGACCGGTCCCGGGGTGGAGGTGGTCTTCCACCCGTTCCACGAGAAGATCTCACGCACCGAGCTGGGGGTGGTGGGCAGCGAGACCCATCAGTGCTTCGGCCACTTCTCCGGTCGCGCCAGGACCGACGAGGGCGAATGGGTCGACCTCGACGGCCTGGTCGGCTGGGCCGAGGAGGCCCGCCAGCGCTGGTGAGGACCGGCCATGCCGCCCGCCCGGCGCCGGCGAGGGGACGGGCCCGGCGGGGGCTTCCGCCCGATGGGACCGGCCGGGGCGGCCGTCCGGTTCCGGCGGGGTTCAGCCCAGCCGGAGCCTCCCGTTGACGGTCCGCACCAGTTCGGCGGGGAGTTTGAGCACCTCGCGGTCGTAGGTGAGCAGGCCGTTCAGCTCGTCCTCGACGTCGGAGAGCTGGGTGTAGACGGTCGCGCTCAGGCCGCGTGGCACGGCGGGCACGATCTGCCGGTAGTGCAGCCGGGCGAACGCCCCGCCGAGCTGCGCCGCCGTACCGCATCTGCGGTAGCCGAACTCGCGGTCGTTGAAGGTGTGGCCCTCGACGCGTAGCGAGTAACCGCCGTACTCCGACAGCACCAGCGCCCGCCCGTCGCGCCCGGCCGGCGGGCGGAAACGGCGGAAGTACACGTGCAGGCTCCGCAGGTCGCCCGCGCCCTGGTCGTGCCACCCGCTCGCGTGGTCGACCGTCCGGGTGGGGTCGAGCTCGGCGAGCTCCCTGGCTGCGCCCGCCGCGTCGAACTGGCCCCAGCCCTCGTTGAACGGCACCCACACGGCCAGGCTCACCACGTTGCGCAGCAGCTCGACGGTCTCCCGCAACTCGGCTGCGAACCGCTCGCGGCCCTCGGCGTCGCCGCGCCCGAACCACCGGTGGCGACGGTCGTCGAGGCGCAGCGGTGTCAGCACCGGCGCGGTGATCACCAGCGGGTGATAGTGGCCGCCGCCGTTCACCATGTCCTGCCAGACGAGCATGCCGAGCCGGTCGCAGTGGTGGTACCAGCGCATCGGTTCGATCTTGATGTGCTTGCGCAGCATGTTGAAACCGAGCCGCTTCATGGTCTCGATGTCGCAGACCATGGCCTCGTCGGAGGGCGGCGTGTACAGGCCGTCGGGCCAGTAGCCCTGGTCCAGGACTCCGGCGTGGAAGTAGGGTCGTCCGTTGAGCAGCAGCCTGGGCACACCGTCCGCGTCGCACCCGACACCGAAGGAGCGCACGCCGACGTAGCCGCGTACGCTGTCGGCCCCGAGACGCACCGACACGTCGTACAGGTACGGGTCCTCGGGACTCCACGGGCGGACGTCCGGGATCGGGATCCGCACCGGCACGCCCGCGTCCGCCTCGGCGGACGCGACCACCTCGCCGTCGGCGAGGATCTCGACGGCGGCCCGTCCTGAGGCGGCGTGCACCGTCACCTCGACGCACGAGGCGTCCAGGTGCGGGACGAGCGTGAGCCGCTCCACGTGTACGGCGGGCACGCACTCGGCCCACACGGTCTGCCAGATGCCCGACTGGGCGGTGTACCAGATGCCGCCCCGGCGCAGCTTCTGCTTGCCGCGCGAGTGGTGCCCGGTGTCGGAGTCGTCCCGCACGGCCACGACCAGCGTGTTGGGGCCCTCGCGCAGGGCGTCGGTGATGTCGCAGGCGAACGGCAGGTAGCCGCCGGTGTGCGCGCCCACCTCGACCCCGTTGAGCAGCACCCGGCAGGTCTGGTCGACCGCGCCGAAGTGCAGCAGCACCCGCCCGCCCGGGACGGCGAAGTGGTCGGGCAGGATGAGCGCGCGCCGGTACCACAGCGTCTGCCCGGGCAGGAGCTGCCGCCCGACGCCGGACAGCGGAGCCTCGGGGGAGAACGGTACGACGATGTCGCCGTCGTAGCCGTCGTAGTCGTCGCGGGCCTCGGGTTCGGCCGGGGAGACGGCGTACCGCCAGCGGCCGTTGAGGTTGAGGTAGCTGTCGCGGACGAGCTGCGGCCTGGGGTACTCCGGCAGCACGGCCTCGGGGTCGAGGGCCGCGCCCCAGCGGGTCAGCAGGGTCATGCGGTCCCCCTGCGGCGCAGCGCCAGCACCGGTACGGCCATGAACGCCACCACGGCCGTGGCGGCCAGGAAGATGGCCGGTGAGGGGACTTGTTTGAGCACCCCGAGCTCCTCGTAGTAGACGTCGGCCCCCTCGATCACGGCGGCGCCCAGGAAGGGGCCGACGATCATGGGGATGAGAATCGCGAAGACCATCCGCAGTCCCTGGACGTGACCGGCGCGGTCCGGCGGCGAGTGGTCGCGGACGATCGCCGCGATGGGCGCGAGCACCAGCATGAACCCGGACATCATGACGAGCCCGGCGGCGATCACCGGGATCATCCCGGCCGCGACGGACATCAGCAGCAGGCCCGTGCCGTACACGGCGATGGCGGGCGGCAGGAAGCGTACCTTGCCCACCCGGTCGATGAGCGGCCCGCAGGCGACGCTGATCACCGAGGAGCCGGTCAGCACCACGGCCAGGACGATCGCGTACCCCTCGATGTTCAGGTATCGCTGCAGGTAGATGATCAGGTAGGGCAGGAAGACCTGGGTGGAGACCCCCCAGATCGTCCACGCGGCCAGGGCCAGGTAGAGGACGGGGTTGGCCCGTATCGTACTCGGCCGCAGCCCGTGTACGAGTGAGGCCAGGTAGGCGCCCTCCTGGCGCACCGGGTCCGGGCGGTCGCGCACGAGCACCCAGGAGACGGCTCCGACCACGACGATGATCGCCCCGATGAGCACGAAGAACAGCCGCCACTCCCCCGCGCGGGTCAGCGAGTCGAACCCGCCGAAGACGGCAAGCATCGACACCAGCGGCATGATCGCCAGCACCGACTCCACCCGGCCCCGGTTCGCCGGGCGGGTCACGTCGGTCACCCACGCCTGGAAGGCCGCGTCGTTCGCCCCGGCGCCGAGGAACGACATCACGCAGTCCAGCGCGATGACCGCGGCCACCGTGGCCGCGACGGCCCCGGCCGCCGGGGCGACGGCCGCGACCGCGTCGACGGTGACGAAGCCGAAGGCCGCCGTGGCCAACCCCCACAGCACGTATCCGGCGGCGATGAAGGAGCGGCGGCGCCCCACCCGGTCGGAGAGCGCGCCGACCAGCAGGGTGGCCACCGTCGCGGTCACCGCGCTGGCGGCGACCATGGTGGCGATGGCGCCGGGATCGTCGCTCACGGTGTCGTAGAGGAACACGTTCAGGTACATGTTCTCGACGGTCCATGCCACCTGCCCGGCGAAGCCGAGCACGATCAGAGCCGCCCACGAACGTCCGCCCAGCCTGGCGGTGATCTCTGTGGTCACGGCGAGAGACTACAGGGGGTTTTGTCGCTATTTGGGACAGATTCCGCGTCCATTGATGCCGCGAAAACGCAATCCCGCCTTGCCGCACGGGAAAGCCGGCGAAGAGCGTGGCAGGGCCGCGCACCGGCGGCGACCGGGCCAGGAGCCCGATCCACGCGCCCGGCTGACTGTGACGTGTCACAAGGTTTGACCGTTCAGGTTTACCGCCCCCTCCAATTCCCAGAAGAGCGCTGCCAGCCCATGGTTTGTGGGAGACCTGTAGGCGATCACCGGAGTCCCCCATGCAGCGTCGCACCTTCATCGTGTCCCTCTCGGCCGTCGCCCTGTCCGGCACCCTGTGGCAGAACGCCGCGCTCGCCTCCTCGGTGGTCGCGGGCGAGAGCCCGTACGGTCCGCTCGGCGAGCCCGACGGCAACGGCGTCGCGCTGCCGGCCGGGTTCGGCAGCAGGGTGGTGGCCAGGTCGGGCCACCTCGTCGGCGGCACCCTCTGGCATCCGGCCCCGGACGGCGGCGCCTGCTTCGCCGACGGCACCGGCTGGATCTACGTGTCCAACTCGGAGGTTCCGCTGGTCGGAGGCGCTTCGGCGATCAAGTTCAGGGCCGACGGTTCGATCGAGCGGGCCTACCGGATCCTGTCGGGCACCAACCTCAACTGCGCGGGCGGGGGCACGCCGTGGAACACCTGGCTGTCCTGTGAGGAGATCTTCCGCGGCAGGGTCTACGAGACCGATCCTTACGGCGTGCGCGGTGCCCAGCAGCGCCCGGCGATGGGCAGGTTCAAACACGAGGCCGCCGCCTGCGACCCCGATCACCGGGTCGTCTATCTGACCGAGGACGAGGACGACGGCTGTTTCTACCGCTTCGTTCCCAACGTCTGGGGCGAGCTGTCCAGCGGCCGTCTCGAGGTCTTCTGCACCGACGACCTCTGGCGGCCGGTACCCGATCCGACACCCGGCGTCCTGCAGAGGCAGACCAGGCATCAGGTGGGCGCCGCCAGGCACTTCGACGGCGGCGAGGGCTGCCACTACGCGGACGGCGTCTGCTACTTCACCGCCAAGGGCGACCGCACGGTGTGGGCCTACGACACCGGCCGCCAGACGATAACCGCGATCTATGACAGCACCGGCACGCTCACCGGCATCGACAACATCACCGGCACCCGGGGCGGTGACCTCTACGTCGCCGAGGACGGCGGCAACATGGAGATCAACATCATCACCACGGACCGGGTGGTCGCGCCGATCGTACGGCTCGACGGCCAGGGCGAATCCGAGATCACCGGCCCCGCCTTCTCCCCCGACGGCACCCGCCTGTACTTCTCCTCCCAACGCGGCACCAGCGGCGAACGGGCGGGAACGGGCGGCATCACCTACGAGATCACCGGCCCCTTCCGTCGCTGATCCTCAAAACCATGTTCCTCACCGTGGCGGCAGCCGGGTTCCCGCTCAGATCTCGCACGACAGAGCCGATGCCCTTCGAAAGGAGTTCAGCATGATCCGATCAGTGATCGCCGCGATCGTCCTGGTGGTCGCCGTCACCCCCGCCGCCCGCGCCTCGGCCGGTGAGGTGTACGTGGCCCTGGGGGACTCGGCCGCCTCAGGGCCGTTGGTACCCAACCAGGTGATACCCGACCTCGGGTGCTGGCGCTCCGACCGTAACTACGCCCACCTCACCGCGCAGGCCATCGGGGCCGCCACGTTCCGCGACGTCACCTGCTCGGGTGCCAAGACCAAGGACATGTACACCGCGCAGGGCACCGACCTCGGCTCGGTGCCGCCGCAGCTGAACGCGCTCAGCCAGGACACCACGCTGGTCACCGTGCAGATCGGCGCCAACGACGTGGGCCTGACCGGGTTCATCGAGGACTGCCTGAACCTGCTGCCGCCGCCCGTCGGCGACGCCTGCAACGACGACTACATCGAGAACGGGCAGGACACCTGGCGGGTCAAGACCGACGCACTGCGGCCGAAGCTGACCGCTTTGGTCTCCGACATCCGGGCCCGCTCACCGCAGGCCAGGATCTTCGTGGTGGGCTACGGGACCTACGCCCCGCCCAACGGCTGCTACCCCCGGGTGCCGATCATCAAGCAGGACGCCAACTACATCCGCGCCACCCTGCAGTACTTCAACCAGGCGGTGGCGGAGCAGGCGGCGGCAGCGGGTGTCGCCTTCATCGACCTGCAGACACCGAGCAAGGGCCACGACCCGTGCACCTCGGCGGGAACGCGGTGGATCGAGCCCTACGTCCCCGCCTCGCCGGCCGCGCCTTTCCACCCCAACGCGCGTGGCATGCGCGGCTTCGCGGACGCGGTGATCGCCGCCGTCAACGGGGCGTGAGCCTCCTGGCCGCCAGCGCGGCTCCGATCTGCTGGAGCTGCGCCGGCTTGGCCGGGTCGAGCCCGGTCAGGCTCACCGCCCGCCGCAACCGGTAGTCGACGGTGTTCGGGTGAACGTGCAACAGCTCGGCCGTGCGGCGGCGGTCGAGCCCGGTCTCCAGATAGACCTTGAGCGTCCGCAGCAGGTCGGGGTTGTTCAGCAGCGGGTCGAG
Source organism: Streptosporangium amethystogenes subsp. fukuiense (assembly GCF_042665875.1). Taxonomy (NCBI): domain Bacteria; kingdom Bacillati; phylum Actinomycetota; class Actinomycetes; order Streptosporangiales; family Streptosporangiaceae; genus Streptosporangium; species Streptosporangium amethystogenes. Next base: position 2,277,658 of record NZ_JBHTEE010000001.1, read on the forward strand.
CAGGCCCGCGAGCCTGGAGGTGGCCCGGCTCGGCCGGGTGAGCTGGTACTCCAGCAGTACGTCGGTCAGCCGGTAGGCGCCCGGCGGGTGCCCGAAGATCCGCGCCACCTCCAGCACCTCCTCGGCCACTCCCGCGGCGGCCGGGACCTCGGCGGGCGTCGCCTGCTCGGCCGCCGCCCAGATCGGCACCCCCGCCGCCCTGGACATCGCCTCGACGACCTCGGTCACCATCGGCACCTCGTCGCCGTACGGGAGCAGCACGAGCCCGCCCGTCGCATCGAGCACGGACAGAACCTGCTCGGTGGCGTGACACTGCACGGCGGCCCTGATCCTGGCCAGCTTGCGCCGCCCGGCGATCGATCTACCGGGCTCGTCCTGCTTCTCATCGGGGTGTTCCCCCACCGTGATCGCCATGACCAGGTAGCCGGGTGCCAGCCGTATCGCGGCCAGGGCCGTGTGATCGCCGCCGAGCAACGCGGAGGCCGCGGCGTGCATGGCGTGCTGCTCCCGGCAGAGCATGCCCTCTCGCTCCTGCAGGTAGGCGGCGCACACCGCGGAGGTCACCGCCTCGGTGTAGATGAGGACGAGGCGGTTCAGGTCGATCACCGCGGCGAAGTCGGCCGGCGTGGCGGTGGCGATCAGGCGGTCCCAGATCCAGCGGGTGCCCAGGTGGTAGGCGGCCAGCAGAGCCTCGAGCGGTACCCGTTCCTGGGCGCGGCGCGCGGCGGAGGCACGTAGCGGGGCCAGTTCGGCGGAGGCGGGCGGGCGCCTGTGGCGGAACATCTCGCAGATCATCCGCAGGTTGTGCTCGGTGATCCTGGTGATGTCGCCGTCGAGCTCCTCCCTGGGCAGCCTCCGGTAGATGGGGATCTCTTCCACGAAGACACGCACAAGCTGCCTGGCCAGGCTGGTCGCCTGGCGTTCCAGCAGCTCGTGCACGGGACATCCAGCCAGGATGAGCACGTCTGACACTGTCTCACACCAGGTTGTGATATCTCATCATTGCTCCGAAGTGGGAAGTACTCGGCGACATCCCGGCCGACGTCGAGGTGCACTCCTGGGCACCTCGGCCGACGGTTCCGGAACAGGCCGACGCGTTCGTCACCCATGCGGGAATGGGCGGTGAGGCGCTGCGTTTCAGAGAAGATGTTCTCCGAGGAGTAACTGGAGCAGCAGACCGAGCAGGCGGGGGCCATCGGCCTCGCCGGCGCCGGGCGGGTGAGCCGGGAGAAGACAGATCCGAGCCGGGGGTGGAAGAATGACTCGCTGCTCAGCCGGCATGCACTGGCATCCGCATCGAGCCCGCTTCGCGTCACAGTCGAAATTCGGCAAAGCATGCCGTTACTCCGTTCGCGCACGCCTTGGTCAGGCGTGGGCGGCCGACGGCTTTTGGTCGTTTTCCACAACTGGAGCCGCGTAGTGTGCGTTGTCTGCGACATGGCGCTGCCAGTTGGTAGACGGAAGGGTGAACACTGCTGGGGGCCGCCGTGTCACGGCGCGCACATCGTTGATCTACAGGAGGGCTCGGTCGGGTGTTCAGTCGTGTCGCCATCGTCAATCGTGGTGAGGCCGCCATGCGGCTCATCCATGCCGTACGGGACATCGCCGCGGAGAGCGGGACACGGGTCGAGACCGTCGCCCTGCACACCGACGTCGACCGCACGGCCACCTTCGTCCGCGAAGCGGACCTGTCCTACGACCTCGGTCCCGCGTCCGCGCGCCCGTACCTCGACCTGAAGGTGCTGGAGCGCGCGTTGGTGGAGACCGGGGCCGACGCCGCGTGGGTGGGCTGGGGCTTCGTCGCAGAGGACCCGGCGTTCGCGGAGCTGTGCGAGAGGATCGGAGTCACCTTCGTCGGACCGAGCGCGGAGGCCATGCGCAAGCTCGGCGACAAGATCGGCGCGAAGCTGATCGCCGAGGAGGTCGGCGTGCCGGTCGCACCGTGGAGCCGCGGCGCGGTCGAGAGCCTGGACGCCGCCCTGGCGGCGGCGGCCGAGATCGGCTACCCGCTGATGCTGAAGGCGACCGCGGGCGGCGGCGGGCGCGGCATCCGCGTGATCACGAACGAGGCCGAGCTCGCCGACGCCTACGAGCGCACCAGCCAGGAGGCCGCGCGGGCGTTCGGCAGCGGCATCGTGTTCCTGGAGCGCCTGGTCACCGGTGCCCGGCACGTCGAGGTCCAGGTGATCGCTGACGGCGAGGGCACCGCGTGGGCGCTCGGCGTCCGCGACTGCTCGGTGCAGCGGCGCAACCAGAAGGTCATCGAGGAGTCTGCGTCGCCGGTGCTCAGCCCCGCGCAGACGGCCGAGCTCAAGGCGTCGGCCGAAAGGCTGGCCGTCGCGGTCGGCTACCGCGGCGCGGCGACCGTCGAGTTCCTCTACCACCCCGGCGACAAGATGTTCGCGTTCCTCGAGGTCAACACCCGTCTGCAGGTCGAGCACCCGATCACCGAGTCCACCACCGGGTTCGACCTGGTCAGGGCGCAACTGCGGGTGGCATCCGGCGGCAGGCTCGAAGGCGAGCCGCCGGTGGAGCGCGGGCACGCCGTCGAGGCCCGGCTCAACGCCGAAGACCCCGACCGCGACTTCGCGCCCGCACCGGGCCGCATCGCACGGCTGGACCTGCCCGCCGGGCCGGGCATCCGCGTGGACACCGGCGTCAGCGAGGGCGACACCATCCCCGCCGACTTCGACTCGATGATCGCGAAGATCATCGCCTACGGCCGCGACCGCGACGAGGCGCTCGGCCGGCTGCGCCGGGCGATGGCGCAGACCACGGTGATCATCGAGGGCGGCGCGACGAACAAGAGCTTCGTGCTCGACCTGCTCGACCAGCCCGAGGTGATCGACGCCAGTGCGGACACCGGCTGGATCGACCGCGTCCGCGGCGAGGGCAGGCTCGTCTCGCACCGGCACTCCGCCGTCGCGCTGGCGGCCGCCGCCATCGAGGCGTACGAGGAGGAGGAGCGCGTCGAACGGCAGCGGCTGCTGTCGACGGCGTTCGGCGGACGCCCGCAGGTGCAGCACGAGAGCGGCCGGCCACTGGACCTCAAACTTCGTGGCGTCGGCTACCGCGTGCGTGTCGCGCGGGTCGGCGCGCATCGGTTCCGCGTCGGTGTCGAAGCGGGTGGCGACGTCCGCACCGCCGACGTCGAACTCGACCGCTTCGACCGGCACACCGGGCGGATCGTCGTCAACGGCACCCGGTACCGCCTGCTCACCGACACGCACGGGCCGATCCACCTGGTCGAGGTGGACGGCGTGACGCACCGGGTCAGCCGCGACGAGGGCGGCGTCGTCCGCTCGCCCGCGCCCGCGCTGGTCGTCGCCACGCCGCTGAAGGTCGGCGCCGAGGTCGAGGCGGGCGCACCGGTGCTGGTGCTGGAGAGCATGAAGATGGAGACGGTGCTGCGGGCGCCGTTCAAGGCGCGCCTGAAGGAATGCGTCGTGTCCGTGGGCAGCCAGGTGGAGACCGGTGCACCGCTACTGTGGCTGGAGCCGCTCGCCGACGACGACGCCGAAGCCGAGAACACCTCGGCCACCGGCTCCGTCGAGCTGGACCTGCCCGCCACACCCGGGAGGATCCCGGTGCGGGAGCGCACCACACGCGGCCAGGAGGACCTGCGCAGCCTGCTGCTGGGCTTCGACGTCGACCCGCACGACGAACGCCGGGTGCTCGACGACTACCTCGCCGCGCGCCGGGCGGCCATCGAGGACGGCCACCGGCCACTGGCCGAGGAGCTCGAACTCATCGACGTGTTCGCCGACCTCGCCGAGCTGAGCCGTAACCGGCCGGCGGGCGAGGACGGCGGCGGTGACGGCCACGTGTACAGCGCCCGCGAGTACTTCCACACCTACCTGCAGAGCCTCGACGTCGAGCGGGCCAGGCTGCCGGAGGCGTTCCAGGCCAAGCTCGCCAAGGCGCTCGGGCATTACGGTGTCACCGAGCTGGAGCGCTCCCCCGAGCTCGAAGCCGCGGTGTTCCGGATCTTCCTCGCCCAGCAGCGCGTGTCAGCCGACGCCACGGTCGTCGCGACGCTGCTGCGCGCGTGGCTGCGGGAGCCGCCGCCGGACGAGACGCTGCGCGAGCCCGCCGGTCTCGCGCTGGAGCGGCTGGTCGCCGCGACACAGGTCCGCTTCCCGGTGGTCTCCGACCTCGCGCGCGGCGTGGTGTTCGCCTGGTTCGCCCAGCCGCTGCTGCGCCGCAACCGCGCCCGTGTCTATGCGAACGTCCGCAAGCACCTGCGCCACCTGGACGCGTACCCGGACGCGCCGGACCGCGCGACGCGCATCGCCGAGATGGTGCGCAGCACCGAGCCGCTGGTGCGGCTGCTCGGCCAGCGGCTTGTCCGCGACGACCTGGACAACGCGATCATGCTGGAGGTACTGACCCGGCGGTACTACGGCAACAAGGGTCTCACCGGCGTCCGCACCGGCGAGGTCGCGGGTTGCACGTTCGTGGTCGCCGAGCGCGCGGGCTCGTGCGTGGTCTCCTCCGCGGTGAGCTTCGAAGCGCTGGGCGGCGCGCTGCGCGGGCTCGCCGAGCTGGCGGGCGACGAGAACGCCATCGACGCCGACATCTATCTCGCCTGGGAGAACCAGCCGGAGGACTCCGACGCGATGGCCGCCGCGCTGCACGAGGTCGTCAGCGCGCACCCGCTGCCGGACCAGGTCCGCAGGCTCACCACCACCGTCGCGGGCAGCGGCGGCGCGGTGATGCACCACCACTTCACGTTCCGCCCGTCGACCACCGGGATGGCCGAGGAGCGGCTGATCCGTGGCCTGCATCCGTACATCGCGCAGCGGATGCAGCTGGAGCGGCTGAGCAAGTTCGACCTCACCCGGCTGTCGTCGTCGGACGAGGAGGTCTACCTCTTCCAGTGCGTGGCGCGGGAGAACCCGTCGGACGACCGCCTCGTCGCGTTCGCCCAGGTGCGTGACCTGACCGAGCTGCGCGAGCACGACGGCAGGCTGGTCGCACTGCCGACGGCCGAGGACACCGTCGCCACCTGCCTCGACTCGATCCGCCGCGCGCAGTCCCGGCGACCGTCGAAGAAACGCTTCAACACCAACCGGATCGTGCTCTACATCTGGCCGCCGAGCGACATCACCCGCGCGGAGCTGGAGATGATCGCCGGACGCGTGCTGCCGACGACCGCGGGCGCCGGGCTGGAGGAGATCCTGTTCATCGCGCGGCAGCGCGACCGGAAGACCGGCGAGCTGACCAAGATCGCCGTGCGCATCTCCTTCGACGCCACCGGCGGCACCGAACTGACCGTCGGCGAGCCGTCGGACGAGCTGGTCGAGCCGCTCGACGACTACCGGCAGAAGGTGCTGCGCGCGAGCAGCCGCAACACGGTGTACCCGTACGAGCTGACCGGCCTGCTCGGCGACTTCGTCGAACACGACCTCGACGACGACCAGGCGCTGGTGCCGGTCGACCGGCCGAAGGGGCGTAACACCGCGGCGATCGTCGCGGGCGTGGTCACCACGCCGACCCGGCGGCATCCGCAGGGCCTCACCAGGGTCGTGCTGCTCGGCGACCCGACCAAGTCGCTCGGCGCGCTGTCGGAGCCGGAGTGCCGCCGCGTGGTCGCCGCGCTGGACCTGGCCGAGCGGATGCGGGTGCCGCTGGAGTGGTACGCGCTGTCCTCCGGTGCCCGGATCTCCATGGAGTCGGGCACGGAGAACATGGACTGGGTGGCCGCGGCGCTCAAGCGGATCGTCGAGTTCACCCAGGACGGCGGCGAGATCAACATCGTGGTCGCGGGCATCAACGTCGGCGCGCAGCCGTACTGGAACGCCGAGGCCACGATGCTCATGCACACCAAGGGCATCCTGGTGATGACGCCGGACTCGGCGATGGTGCTCACCGGCAAGCAGTCGCTCGACTTCTCCGGTGGCGTGTCGGCCGAGGACAACTTCGGCATCGGCGGCTACGACCGGGTGATGGGCCCGAACGGGCAGGCGCACTACTGGGCGCCGAACCTGGCCGCCGCGCGGGACGTGCTGATGTCGCACTACGACCACACGTACGTCGCACCCGGCGAGGAGACGCCGCGGCGGGCCAAGACGACCGACCCCGTCGACCGTGACATCTCCGACTTCCCGCATGTCCTGGTCGACAGCGACTTCACCACCGTCGGCGAGATCTTCTCCGCCGAGGCCAACCCGGACCGCAAGAAGCCGTTCGACATCCGGACCGTGATGCGGGCGCTCTCCGACCAGGACCACCCGGTGCTGGAACGCTGGGCGGGCATGGCCGACGCGGAGACCGCAGCGGTGCAGGACGTGCATCTGGGCGGCATGCCGGTCTGCCTGCTCGGCATCGAGTCACGGGCGGTACCGCGGCGCGGCTTCCCGCCCACCGACGGCCCGGACACCTACACCGCGGGCACGCTGTTCCCCCAGTCGTCGAAGAAGGCCGCGCGGGCGATCAACGCGGCCAGCGGCAACCGGCCGCTGGTGGTGCTGGCCAACCTGTCGGGCTTCGACGGCTCGCCGGAGTCGATGCGGAAGCTGCAGCTGGAGTACGGCGCCGAGATCGGCCGCGCGATCGTGAACTTCCGCGGGCCCATCGTGTTCTGCGTGATCTCGCGGTACCACGGCGGCGCGTTCGTGGTGTTCTCGAAGGCGCTGAACCCGAACATGACCGTGCTCGCGCTGGAAGGCTCGTTCGCCTCGGTGCTCGGCGGTGCCCCCGCCGCCGCGGTGGTGTTCTCCGGCGACGTCAACGCCCGCACCGCGGCCGACCCGCGCGTACGGGACCTGGAGACCCGCGTCACGGCCGCCTCCGGCGCCGACCGCGCCGCGTTGACCGCGGAGCTCGACGAGCTCCGCTCGTCGGTCCGTGCGGAGAAGCTCGGCGAGGTCGCCACGGAGTTCGACCGCGTGCACGACATCCGGCGCGCGGTCGAGGTGGGCTCCGTCGACGCCGTCATCCGCGCCGCGGAACTGCGCCCACGGATCATCGAGGCCATCGAGTCCCGCCTGCGTTGACAGGAGGCACCTGGTCGAGGACCTCACCGTGGCTTCTCAAGCCGGCCCGCACCGGTGCGGACGCGTTCTGCGCCTCGCGAACGGCGGACGGCTGTAGACCCACGACCTCGACGTCTTCCAAGCGACCCGCGCCGTGATCGACCGACACGGCGCGGGTCCCTGTCCCGCCGACGCACTCGCCACCATCGCCGGCGTCACCGCCGAGGACGCGCGCCGGGTGGTGCGGTCACACCGTGGTGCGGGACGCCGACGTCTCCTCACCCGGTGTGCCCCGCAGGCGCCGTGTCACCTGGGCGAGGCCCGCTGCGACGAGCGCCGCCGCCACCAGCAGGGCACTGACCCACAGCGGCGAGCGGTAGCCGAGTCCGGCGGCGATGGTGAGGCCGCCGACGGCGGGTCCGACGGCCGCACCCACGTTGAGGGCCGCGGTCGCGAAGGAGCCGCCGAGCGAGGGTGCCTGCGTCGCCGCGTACAGCACCTGGGCGATCAAGGTCGAACCGACGGCGAACGAGAGGGCCCCCTGGACGAAGACGAGCAGGAAGACGGCGGTCGGACTGCCGGCCACGGCGGTGAAGAGCGCCCACCCGGCGAGCAGGGCGATCCCACCCGGAATCAGGACCCGCATCGGCCGCGTGTCCGACAGGCGACCGCCGATGGTCACACCGGCGAACGATCCGAGACCGAACAGCGCCAGCACCGCCGGCACCCAGCGCTCGGAGAATCCGCTGACGTTGACGACCAGCGGGGTCAGATAGGTGAAGGTGCAGAAGGTCGCGGCGTTCACCAGCGCGGCCAGCAGCAGCACGACCAGTAGTCGTGGGCCGCGCAGCGCCCGCAGTTCGCGCCGAGCACGGGGACGGGCCTCGTCCAGGTCGCCGGTCGCCTGAACCGTGTCGGGCACCGAGCGCAGCACGGCGAAGACGGCCGGCAGGGAGATCAGGGCGACGGCCCAGAACGCCGCACGCCAGCCGAACGCCTGGCCGAGCACGGCACCGGCGGGCACACCGGCGACGCACGCGAGCGTGATACCCCCCAGCAGGATGGAGGTCGCCCGCCCCTTGGCGTTCGGCGCGACCATAGCGGTCGCCGCCGCGAGCCCCACAGCCAGGAAACCGGCGTTGGCCAGCGCCCCGAGGACCCGGGTCACCAGGAGCACGGAGAAGGTGGTGGTGACCGCGCCGACGACATGCACGAGCATGAACGCGACCAGGAAGACGAGCAGCGCCCGCCGACGCGGCCAGCGCAGACTGAGGACCGCCATCAGCGGAGCGCCGACGATCATTCCTGCGGCGAAGGCCGACGTCAGCGCGCCGGCGGCCGAGACGGACACATTCAGTTCATCGGCGATGTCCGGAACCAGCCCGGACAACATGAACTCGGACGTTCCCTGGGCGAATACCGCCAGTCCGAGGATGTAAATGGCAAAGGGCATGAGCAGAGAACTCCACAGCCACGTCGAAAGGGATCACGAAGGACACGGGACACCACCGCGGCACTCCCGAATCGGCCGCACGAAGCGTGCGTTCATCTGGGGCACACGGGGGCCTACCGCGTGAAGGAGACCCGGCCTGGCGTCACCAGCGGTACGACGAAGGTGACGGAACTACCGGGAAGAATCAGTCCGTACGACGGTGATCCGGCGGCGAGGGTGACGAAAGAACACGCGGCCTCAGCGATGGCGCTGCCGCGTGACACCACAGGAAGCCACCGAAGAACCGGTGGCTAACGTCTTGACGCCTCGGGACCGGACATGGCCACATGATAGCGAAGAACCGTGGAACTCTTGAGGCCTCGTGTCGGGTGCCGACGGCCGCCGGGCGGGGATGGTGTTCCATCGCCCGGAGTCGGCGGGCCGGGCGCCGGTGTCTTGCCGGGGTGTGGGCGGCAGGAGTCGCGCGTCGAGTACACGGCGGGCACGCTCGTCACGAACTCGGCCGGTCCGGCCCCGAAAGCCCGTTCATGGCTCAGAGGCGGATTCTCAGGAGGCGTTCGTCCGGAAAGAGGAGCGGTAGGACTGCGGCGTGACGCCGACGACGCGCTTGAACCGCTCCCGGAACGCGGTGGCCGAACCGAAACCGGCCTGCGCGGCGATGCGTTCGACACCGTGGCCGGTGGTCTCCAGCAGGAACTGCGCGCGCCGTACGCGTGCTCGCAGCAGCCACTGCAGCGGGGTGGTGCCCGTCTGCTCGCGGAAGCGGCGGCTGAAAGTCCTCTCGCTCATCCCGCTGCGCGTGGCCATCTCCGCCAGCGTCACCTCCTGGGCGAGGTTGTGCTCGATCCACGACAGCACCGGCTCCAGCAGCGACCCCTGGGGTACCGGCGGCTGGGCGTGCGGGACGAACTGCGCCTGCCCGCCCTCCCGTTCCAACGGCGTCACCGACAGCCGGGCCGAGTCCGCGGCGACCGCCGAGCCGAAATCCCGCCGGATGATGTGCAGGCACAGGTCCAGGCCGGCGGCGGCCCCGGCCGAGGTCAGAATCTGGCCGTTGTCAACGTACAGAACATCCGGCTGCACATCCACCTGCGGGAACATCCGGGCCAGCCGACGAGCCGCCACCCAGTGCGTGGTCGCGCTCAGTCCGTCCAGCAGCCCGGTCGCGGCAAGGGTGAACGCCCCCACGCAGATGGAGGCGATCCGGGTGCCGGCGGCCGCGGCCGCGCGCAGGGCGTCGAGCACCTCCCGGGCCGGTGGGGTGGCCTGCTCGGAACATCCCGGTACGACGATCGTGTCCGCCTCCCGCAGCGCCTCCAGGCCGTGCGGGGCGATGAGCGTGAAGGCGTCGCCGGCCACCTGCGGCGTCGCGGCACAGACCAGGACCCGGTACGGCCGGCGCCCGTCCGCCAGCCGGGCACGCCCGAACACCTCGATCGGCGTCGCCATGTCGGCCGCCACCACATGGTCCAGAGCCAGGACCGCCACCGTGTGCATGAGGACACGGTAGGCGAGAATTCGCCGACCACAAACAGGCAGGTGAAGCGCCTGACGCGGCCGTCTTCGCAGCCAGGGCCGGATGGCGGGAACCCGTTGGAGATTGTCGGTTCAGCCCCTGGGACGCCGAGGACGGCCGCTCTAGCCTTGCGCTGCGAGATCCGGGCAAGCGAAGAAGGAGCAGCGCCGATGCATGCGCAGGTCGTCCTGCGTGATTTTTGGACACCATCGCACCCTGATGAGGTGCCGCACGCCGCGGGCATACCGTGATCGCCGAACCGGCGAGGGCCGAAGGCGCCGCCCGCGACCCGCGGCGCACCATCATGGCCGCCGCCCTGGCCCGGCTGCCGGAGATCGGCGGACCGCCGGTCCTGCTGCGCCTCGACAGGGCGGCGGAGCGGACCGGGCAGGTCCGCGTCAACCGAAGCACCCCTACCTCAGAACGGATCGTCACACTCCATGTCCATCGTCATGCCGATCGTCATCGGGCTGATCTGCGTTTCCCTCATGTCCCTGATTCCCGAGCCGCACCGACGCCAGGTCAACGCCGTGCTGGTCGGAGGTGCGGGCGCCGCCTACCTCAGCGGGGGCGGGCTCGGGTACTGGGAGTTCGTCCTGCCGGTCGTCATGACCTATGTCGCCTACCGGGGGCTCAACAGCTGGACCTGGATCGGCATCGGCTGGCTGCTCCACACCGCCTGGGACGTCGTGCACCACCTCAAGGGAAGCCCCATCCTCCCCTTCGCCGAGCATTCCTCCTTCGGCTGCGCCATCTGCGACCCGGTTGTGGCGCTGTGGTGCTTCGCGGGCGGGCCATCGATCTTGGACTGGGCACGTGCCCGCCTGTCCCGCGAGCCCGCGATGCCGATCGGCCCTGCCGAAGAGTGAATCGGCTCAGCTCCAGGTTCAGTCGAAACACCGGCCAAGATCAACTCGCCGAGGACTCCGAGCCGGGCGGACAAGGTCAGCCGGGCGCCCGAGCGCGCGGCCGGCCGCGGTGGCTCGGCGGGTCAACCGCCAAGGGCTTCCGCCATGCGGTCGAGGTCGGTGAGGAGGGCGGCCAGGCGCCGCTGCGGGACCGCGTCGACCATGTGCCGTTCGATGGCGTAGACGGCGGACCGGGCCGCGTCGAGACGACTGCGGCCCTCTGCGGTGAGGTGTGCGGGAAGGGCGCGGCCGTGGTCGGCGCTGGCAGGCCGGAAGATCAGGTCTGCGTCCTGAAGACCGCGAAGGACGACGTTCATGGATTGCCGCGTGACGAATGCGCCGCGGGCGAGCTCGGCGTTGGACAGGCCGGGCTGCTGGTCGAGTAGTTCGAGGCATGCGTACTGCGGCACCGTCAGGCCGTGCTCGCGCAGCGCTTTGTCCATGGCGCCGCGCAGCGCCGCAGCGGTGCGTTTGAGGCGGTATCCCACGTGCTCGGTGACGTCCCGAGCGGGATGGGGCGGGTCTACGGTCTTCCGGTCTTCCATGTCAGCATTTTGACATAGGCGGGCCGCCGCGAGTACATTCCCTTTATGTCAAAGTCCTGACATAAAGGAATTCCGGGAGGACCCATGACCGCCACCGTCGACGGCCCTGACTTCATCGCACTGCAGGTACGCGATGTCGAGGCAGCGGCCGCCTTCTGCGAAAAGCATCTCGGACTGCGGCGGGCATCGGCCTCGCCTCCCGGTGCGGTGGTGTTCGCCACCGCACCGATCCCGTTCGCCGTCCGCGAGCCGCTGCCGGGCATGGATCTCGATGACGTCGCGCGGCCCGGTCTCGGGGTGGCCCTGTGGTTCCGCACCACGGACGCCCAGGAGTTGCACGACCGGCTCGCCGCTGCCGGGGTGCCCATCATCACTCCGCCCAAGGACGGCCCCTTCGGCCGCATGTTCACTTTCACCGGCCCCGAGGGCTACACCCTCACTGCGCACGGAGGCTGACCATGACCGCCGCCATCATCCCCTCCGGCTCTTTCTCGCTCTCGGCGAGTGTGCGCCTCCCTGAGGGCTCCCCCCGCGAGAGTCGTATCCAGAGCCGACAGGGGAAAACGCGTCTCGGGTGTTCCTCCGGGCCGGTCAGCCGAGGTCGGCGAGTTTATGTTCCAGCACCGCCCGCTCGCGCTCGTTGCCGCACAATCGTACGGCGAGCTCCAGTTCGGTGCGCGCCTCGTCGGCGCGGTCCAGGCGGGTGAGCAGTTCCCCGCGAACGCTCGGCAGCAGGTGCGAGTTCGACAGCGCTCCGGCGGCCACCAGCTCGTCCACGATCGGCAGCGCCGCGGCCGGTCCCCGGGCCATGGAGACCGCCACCGCCCGGTTGAGGTCGACCACCGGTGACGGCGCGAGCCGGCCGAGCGCCTCGTAGATGAGCACGATGCGCTCCCAGTCCGTCGCTTCGACAGACGGGGCGAGGGCATGACATTCGGCGATCGCCGCCTGCAGGCCGTAGGCGCCCAGACCCCGGCCGACCCGCGCCGCGCGAGCCAGGGCGGCTCGTCCCCGGCGGATCGCGGCGCGGTCCCAGCGGCGGCGGTCCTGGCGCTCCAGCAGCACCGGCTCGCCGTCCGGTCCGGTGCGGGAGGGGAAGCGCGCCGCGGTCAGCTCGAGCAGCGCCAGCAGACCGTGCGCCTCGGGCTCGTCCGGCACCAGGCGGCTCAGCACCCGCGCGAGGCGCTGTGCCTCGCTCGCGAGGTCGAGTCGGATCAGACTGTCACCGGAGCTGGCCGAAGACCCTTCCGTGAAGATCAGGTAGACCACACTGAGCACCGAGCCGAGCCGCTCGGCCCGCTCCTCGGCCGACGGCAGCTCGAACGGCACCCGGGCCGCCCCGAGGGTCTTCTTCGCCCGAGTGATGCGGGCCTGCACGGTGGCGGCCGGAACGAGAAACACCTTGGCGATCTCGTCACTGGTCAGACCGCCGACCACCCGCAGGGTGAGCGCCACCCTCGCCTCCCGCGACAGCACGGGGTGGCAGGAGATGAACATCAACGCGAGCACGTCGTCATCGATCTGGTCCGGATCCCACAGCACGCCCTCGGCGTCCCGGGCCGGATCGGCGGGTGCGCCCCCCGAGAGCACATCCCCCTCGCCCAGGTCGCGGGCGAGGGCGGCGTACCTCTCGTCAAGGGCGGAGCGCCGGCGGAACGCGTCGATCGCGCGGCGCCGGCCGACGGTGAGCAACCACCCCGCGGGGTTGCGGGGCACGCCGTCGCGTGGCCAGGTCACGAGTGCCTCGGCCAGCGCCTCCTGGGCGAGGTCCTCGGCCAACGCGAAGTCTCCGGTGTAGCGCGCGAGCGCGCCGACGATCCGTGCGGACTCGATCCGCCAGACGGCGGCAACGGCCTCACGGCCGGTGGGGTCGGCCATCTCCCGCCGATCCGCTCAGAGCTGGCCGGTGGCCTCGCGCCACGCCCGTTCCTTCTGGACCCACTCGTTGTCCTGCGGGAACTCGTCGATCGTGGTGACCCGACGGATCTCGGTCTTGAAACCCGGGCCGGTCATCGGCGACCGCCTGGCCCACTCGACGGCCTCCTCCTTCGACGCCACGTTGAGGATGTAGAACCCGCCGAACAACTCCTTGGTCTCGCCGTACGGGCCGTCGGTCACCACGGGCGGCTCGGCGGAGTAGTCGACGACCACCCCCTCGGCGGCGTCGTCGAGTCCCTCCGCGGCGACCAGCACACCGGCCCGGATCATCTCGTCGTTGTACCTGCCGACGGTCTCGAGCATCTTGCCGAAGTCGATGTCCGCCATCCCCGCGAAGGCCTCGTCGGTGGCGCGCATGATCAGCATGTACTTCATCGTGCTGTCTCCCTGGGTGTTCGGGACCCTCTCGCGGATCCTCTCATCCCTAGGTCGAACGGGAATGCCGTGAATCGACACAACCGCCGATCTTCTTCCGACACTCGAAATGGCGGAGGGCGGGCTTGTCTGTGCGGGCCGTGAAATACGAAAAGGCGAGACCGTTGGCGGCCGGCAGGAGCCGAACGCTCACCCGGTGAGGCCAGGTCCGTCACGCACGCGCCGCACGAGGTCGCCGGCGGTCTCCGGCCACTGGGCGTGGTCGAAGGCGAAGCCCGCCTCGAGCAGGCGGCCGGGGACGACCCGACGGCTTTTCAACAGGAGTTCGGTGTCCGAGCGCAGCGCGAACGCGCCGAGCTCGGCCATCCACTTCGTTGCGGGCAGGCCCACCGGAACACCCCACATGGAGCGCAGCACGCGCATGAACATGTGCTGTGGTAGGGGCGCGGGAGCGGCGAGGTTCACCGGCCCGGTGAGGTCCTCCCGGTCGGCCGGGAACTCGACGGCGCGGACAAAATCACGGTCGTGGATCCAGGACACGCACTGCACCCTACCCGCGACAGCCGCAGCAGGACGTCGAAGACGCCGCCGGCTCGGGACTCATCACCATGGCGCGGATCCTCGGCGCGGGCCTGTGTCAGGGTGTCCAGGTGCCGATGCGGTCCAGGCGACGTCGCTGCTGGGCGGCGGTCGGCAGGTCCAGGCCTTGGCGGCGGGTGGTGAGGCGTTCGGCGACCACGGTGCGGTGCTGGACGCTCTTGTGGTCGTCGTATTTGAACTTGGCCTGGACGGCGGTGGCCTCCAGGCGTAGCCCGCGGATGCCGGACAGCATGCGCCCGTACGGCGGGCGGTCCACGGCGACCTCGGCGTGGTCGCCGCTGGGCTGGAAGTGGGCGAGCTGCCGGGTCAGCAGATCGGCCTTGGCCTGGGGGTCGTCGATGACGTGCGCGCGGCAGGTGAACTGGACGGCCGCGTAATAGCTGGTCGGGACCCCGTCCCGGGGCGGAACATCAGCGGCGGCGCGCCAGGTACCGGGAACGAAGGCGTAGTCGCCGATGACGGTGAAGGTCACATCCGGGTTGTGCTCGATCGCCTTCCAGACCGGATTCGGGCGGGCGAGATGGACCAGCAGATCACTGCCGTCGCAGACGAAATGGGTGGGGACGACGACGGGCGGCTGGCCGGGCAGGCCGTTGACTGCGAGCTGACCGAAGTCGTGGCCATCGGCGATCCAGGTCTGCCACTCGGCCTCGTCCAGGCTCGCGTCCCAGGGCTGGATGAACATGAGGGAACTCCTTCTGAGTGATCGATGTGATGAAGGCGGTGTCGGACGGTCAGGTGAGGGCCAGCAGGCCGACCGCGACGGCGGCGGCGCCCAGGCCGCCGAGGAAGTCGGCGCATCCGTAGGCCAGGGAACTGCCCAGCGCCAGCAGCAAAGCGATCACGACACCCCGATGTTGTTCAATGGAATGACTACAAGGTACATCAGAACGACCGAAGTATGCCAATAAAACGACCATATAGTACATTTAAACGACCGAGTGAAGGGAGCTATCCAGATGGCCGAGAACGACACCGCCCTGCGGACCGTCGCCCACAACGTCCGGACCGCCCGGCTCCGCGCGGGCTTGTCACTGGAAGAGCTCAGCCGCCGCGCCCAGATCTCCAAGGGCGCACTCGCCGCGCTGGAAAAGGCCCAGGGCAACCCCAACCTGGCCACCCTCGTTCGCCTTGCCGACACGCTCGGCATCTCGGTGCCCACCCTTATGCAGGGCCCGCCCGAAGGCCGTACCGTCCGCATCGCCAGCGCCGAGGAGATCGAGCCGCTGTGGACCGGCGAACACGGCGGTCAGGCCCGCCTCATGCTGGTCACCGCCGGTGCGGCGCCGGTGGAGGTGTGGCGGTGGCGCCTGCACCCCGGAGAGGACTCCCCGAGCCGGCCCCACCAGGCCGGGGTCATGGAGACCGTCAGCGTCACCACCGGCCAGATGACTCTCGTCGTCGATGGCACCGAGCACACCGTCACCGCCGGGCAGAGCGCCATCTTCAACGGCGACTGCCCGCACACCTACCGCGGCGCCGGCACCGGTCCCTGCGACCTGATCATGACCGTGCACCTGCCGCCCGGCCCCACCTGACCGTCCTGTCCACGAGGAAATAGGTGTCGATCTACACCGGCGAGGGCGCAAGCACGATCTTCTCCGGCTAATGTCAGAGCTAGGAACACGATCGACGCTAGCATAGCGTTGATAGGGCTTCTAGTGATGCTAGGTTCGTCTCATGTCGATTCAAACGCGCCGGGAGCGGGAGCGGGCGGAGCGGGAGCGGTTGATCATCGCAGCGGCCCGGGAGCTGGTCGAGGCCGAGGGCTGGGAGGCGGTGACGACCCGTCGCCTCGCCGAACGGGTCGAGTACAGCCAGCCGGTGCTCTACAGCCACTTCAAGGGCAAGGACGCCATCATGGCGGCGGTCGCGGTCGAAGGCTTCGCCGACCTGGCCGCCGAGCTGCGCGCGGCCCGTACGTCGGCGGCCGACCCTCGCCAGGCCCTCGCCGACGTCGGCGCCGCGTACGCCGCGTTCGCCGAGCAGCGACCCGCGTTGTACGACGCGATGTTCACCCATGCCGTCGACCTGCCGCCCGCCGGCCCCGAAGCACCGGCCGCCCCGCATGCGGCCTTCGGCGAGCTACGCGAGGCCGTACGGCCACTGGCCGGGGAGGACGACCTGGGTCTGCTCACCGAGACCCTCTGGGGCGGCCTGCACGGACTGATGACGCTCACGCGGGGCGGCAGGCTCCGGCACGAGGGCCACGAGCGGCGGCTGGCGTTGCTGCTCGGCCGCTTCTCGCGCTGATCCGCTGATCACAATTGTCCTCCCGCGTCTCACAGCCGGTGTCCCCCCTTCGGGGCAAACCCCTACAGGCGCTGGCCCACATCAGCCCGGCCAGCAGCGAAACCGTCAACTTCCTCAGGGCCATCTCCGTGGAGATCGACACCGACGACGCCAGCGGCTACCGGCCCCTGCGCCACCATGCTCCTCCCTGATGAGACACCCTCCGCCCTGACCGCTGGGCAGGTGGCCCCGATCCACCTCGCCGGGCGCCATCAGGCCGCCCGCGCCGCGCCCGGCCGGCCCCTGGTCCACGTCAGGGTGTGCCGAACCAGCTGGAGAGCGCTTCGCGCAGCGCCGGCGCGGCGGTGTCGGCGGGTTCGTCGATGGGTGCGGCCCAGGCGATGTGGGCGTCCGGGCGGATCAGCAGGACATCGGCCGATCGCCGGCCGGTCTTGGCGGTGTGGACGTCGACGCGCTGCCCCCAGGCGCGGGCGGCCTTGCGAAGGTCGGGGCGGTCGGCGAGGTCGAGGAGGATGGGCCGGGCAGGGTGCAGGAGTTCGGCGACGCCGGTGATTCCCTGGTCGGTGTGCAGGGTGAGGTCGGGCGCGAAGGTGCCGGCCAGGGGGTTCGTGCCGGGCATCGGGTAGCGGATGTCGGCGCCGGCGACCATGGCTCCCATGCGGCGCAACGGCTGCTCGTCGGCGAGCAGTTCGGAGAACACTTCGCGGAGCGCTTCGGCGGCCGCGTCGTGCCCGCGCCGCAGCGCCACCTGGGCTCGGGTGTGCAGCATGGTACGGGCGCCGGCGAGGTGGCGTTCGGCGTGGTAGGTGTCCAGCAGGCCGGCCGGCGCCCGGCCGTGCAGGTCGGCGGCCAGCTTCCAGGCCAGGTTGACCGCGTCCAGCAGGCCGGCGTTGAGCGCCACGCCGGTGGCGGGGAACAGGTGCGCCGCGTCGCCGGCCAGCAGGATGCGCCCGTCGCGGTAGCGCTCGGCCTGGCGGGCCTTGAAGGTGAAGCGCGACAGCCGTGTCGATCCTGCCAGGGGCAGATGCGCGCCGAGCACGCGGCGGATGCTGTCCTGGAGTTCGGTCAGGGTCATCGGGACGTCGTCGTCGTACTCGGTGGTCTCGTCCTCGATGGTGTAGAGGGAGACGCTCGGGGCGCCGGGTGAGGAGCCGACGCCGAGCAGGCCCGCGCGCTGGCCGCCTACCGCAAGGGCGAATCCGACCTGATCCACCGCGACGGCATGTGGCTGCTGATCGCCACCTGTGACGTCCCCGATGTCGACGTCACCGAACCCGACGCCTTTCTCGGCGTCGACCTCGGTATCGCCAACATCGCCACCACCGGCGACGGCAAGCGGCACTCGGGCAAGCACCTGAACGCGGTCCGGCACCGCAACCGGGAACTGCGCCGCCGCCTGCAGGCCAAACAGACCAAGTCCGCCAAACGCCTGCTGAAGGCCCGCCGTCGTAAAGAGTCCCGGTTCGCCCGGGACGTCAACCACCGCATCTCCAAAAGCATCGTGACCGAGGCGCAACGCACCGGACGCGGCATCGCCCTGGAAGACCTCCAGGGCATCCGGGATCGGGTACGGCTCCGCAAGCCCCAGCGGGTCACGCTGCATTCCTGGAGCTTCCACCAGCTGGGTGGCTTCCTCGGCTACAAGGCGGCCCGGGCCGGGGTCGCCCTCATCTACGTCGATCCGGCTTTCACCTCCCAGCAGTGCTCGTCGTGTGGGCAGGTGGACCGCAAGAACCGGCTCGATCAAGCCTCTTTCTCGTGTACGTCGTGCGGCTTCGCTGAGCACGCGGACGTCAACGCAGCCCGCAACATCGCCGCACGCGGTGAGACGGGCTGGGCAGTGAGTCACGCTGCCTGACGCGGACCGGACCGTCGAAGCCATCGACGGCGAGGAGCTGCAAGCTCGGTCGTTTACGGCCGAGAAGCTGACGCCAGCACGCTCATAGCGAGGAGCCATGAGACGCGGCTCGCGGCCGGACCTGTCCAGGGCGAACACCGTAGCCTGCGCGACATCGCCACCCGGCTCGTCATCACCAAGGGCACGAAGAAGGGCCGGCCCCCTTCCCCTGCCACCGTCCTGCACATGCTCCGCGAACACGACGAAGCCGCCGCAACAGCGGACCTCGGCCCGGGAGCTGGAGGCGGCCCGCCACAGCGCCTCCCCCTCTCACCACTTCCGCGGGCTGATCAAACCGGCCGACACCGAAGCCGCCCCGTAGCCGCCCCTCCATCACCCGCCGGCTCCGGGCTTACTCGGCAGTCGTTCCGGTCCGGGCGGGCCAAGGTTTCGGAGACGTTGGTCCCTGTCCCATGTGCCGAGCGGCCCTATGTCCGCCGGGTGCGTGCGACCAGCGTGAGGGTGAGGAGCCGAACGAGCCGCCGGGGGGAGGATGAGACTCAGTCTTGATCACCTGTTCTCCGTCCCGATCGTGACGTGGTCGCCGAGCCCCCGGGCGGCCCTCTGGCCGGACCACGGAGTCGACACAGGTCACGGCCGCACGCAGAACGGAGAAGGTCATGAACGTCGAACACCTGACGGGTCAGGACGGGGCAGGCTGCGGGCCTCCGGCCTACAAGGCGGTGATCTTCGATATGGACGGCGTGGTCACCGACACCGCGGCCGTTCATGCCGCGGCCTGGAAGGCGCTGTTCGACGAGGTGCTACCGGACCTGACCGAGTCGCCGGTTCCCGGATTCGACGTCGAAGAGGACTATCGCCGCTATGTTGACGGCCGCCCCCGGGAGGACGGCGTGCGGTCGTTCCTGGCCGCGCGCGGGGTCGCACTGCCCGACGGGAATCCCGGAGATCCGCCCGGACCGCGCACCGTGCACGGGTTGGCGGCTCGCAAGCAGGAACTGTTCGCCGAGCGACTGGCCGAAGGCGGAGTCACCGTCTTTCCCGGCACGGTGGCGCTGCTACGGCGGCTACGCGCCGACGGCCTGCTGACCGCGTTGGTCACCTCCAGCCGCAACAGCGAGGCGGTGCTCGCGGCGGCGAACGTCAGTGATCTGTTCGACGCCCGGGTCGACGGCAGCGACGCCGTACGGCTCTCGCTGGCCGGCAAGCCCGACCCGGCCATGTTCCTGGAGGCGGCGCGTCGGCTTCGGGTCGATCCCGCGCGCTCGGTGATCGTAGAGGACGCGGAGGCGGGCGTGCGGGCCGGTGCGCGTGGCGGTTTCGGCCTGGTCGTCGGCGTGGACCGGACCGGCAATCGGGCGCGGCTGCTCGCGGCCGGCGCGCACCTGGTGGTGGAGGACCTGGCGGCGCTCTGTTACCAGCGGGTTTTTCCGTCCGGGGCGCAGGGTTCGACCTCCAGGTAGCGTGGCGACGGTTTGTCCGGCAGAGATTGGTGTCCGGTACGCAGGTGCAGGTCGAAGAAGGCACGGACGTACGTGCGGGTGATCTCTTCGGTCAGACGCCTTCCGCGAGGAGGCGGAGGCTTTCGCGGGCCCAGTCGACGCGGGCCTGGGCGACGGCGACCTGGCCCGCGAAGACGTTCGCCTTCAACCCGGCGATGCGGTCGTGCTCGGCCGGCGGGCGGTTCTTCAGCCGCTCCTTGAGCAGGTCGGTGTCCTTGGCCAGCAACGCTTCCCGGTGCGCGCGCCACTCGGTGATCAGCTGCTCCTGCTCGGCGATGTACGCCTTGAGCACGGACGCGGCCCGATCCGCGTCGATCATGTCGAAGAAGAGTGCCTGCAGGGAGAACGAGTCGCGTACCGGGGCCGGGGTGTGGCCGGTGCCCAGCCAGGTCCTCAGCTCCTCGAGCCCGTGCTCGGTGATCGAGTACACCGTCCGCTTCAGCCGCGTGCCACGGATCTCCTTCTGACCTTCGATGAGCCCGGCCTGCTCCATCTGGCGGAGCGTCGGATAGATCTGGCTCTGCGGCGCGGACCACACCCAGCGCGGGGCGGCATCGAAGAAGCGGGTCAGTTCGTACCCGTTCATCGGGCGCGCCTCCAGGACGCCGAGCAGTGCGTGCTGAAGCGACATGCCCCCAGCATAGGGGCGTCCCACTTGCCCTAGAACATGTACAAATATACCTGTATTGTCCTGCCTGTTTTTGTAGATGCGCACGGGCAGAGAGGTACTGGTGTGAACACAGAGCTGGCGGACGCCGGACGGGCGCTGGCAGCGGCTGGGCTGGTCACCGCGTTCGGGCACGTGTCACTGCGAATCGGGGACGACCGGCTGCTGATGACCCCTCCGGTGCCGCTCGGGACGCTCGGGCCTGACACACAGCACGCCGAGGTCCCGCTGGATGCCACCGACCTGCCCGACGGCACGCCGCGCGAGGCGTGGATCCATTTGGAGATCGCCCGGGCGCGACCCGGCGTGCGGGCGATCTGCCGGGCACAGCCGCCCACTGCCACGGCTCTGGCCTCGGCGGGGGTGCCGATTCTGCCGCTGCACGGGCAAGGGGCGTTCCTCGGGCCCGAGGTGCCCGTGTTCGACGACGCGACGCTGGTACGCGACCGCGCGCGCGGGCGGGCGCTGGCCGAGCGTCTGGGCGCGGCGCCTGCCGTGATCATGCGGGGCAACGGCGCCGTGACCGTCGGCGAAAGCGCCGGCCAGGCCGTCGCCCTCATGTGGGTGCTGGAGGCCTCCGCCCGCATGAACGCCACCGCCGCCGCCTCCGGCGCCCCCACCCCCCTCACGCCCGCCGAGCAGAAGTCGTGGCGGGCCGTGCGATCCGAATTGTCCAACCGCATCTGGTCCTATCTCCGGGAGTTGTCATGATCGAGCTCGAGGACATCGCCTACGTCCGGTCCGGCGCCGCCGACCTGGACACCGCCCTGCGGTTCGCCGTGGACATCGTCGGCCTGGAGCTCACCGCCCAGGAGGGCGGCGTCGCCTACCTACGCGCCGACCAGCGCCACCACTGTCTCGCCCTGGTCGAAGGGGAGTCCGGAGTCATCAGCTCCGGGTTCACCGTCCGGGACGAGGACGCGCTCGCCGCCGCCGAGACCGAGTTGGAGAAGGCCGGCGTCACCGTCGTACGGGGCGACGCCAAGGAGGCCCACTCGCGCCGGGTCCGGGACTTCCTGTCGTTCGACGACCCGTTCGGCAACCGCATCGACCTGGTGATCGACCAGGTGACGCTGACCGCACCGGTCCGCTACGGACGCGAGGCCGGCATCACCGAGTTCGGGCACCTGTGCCTGGACGCCCCGGACGTGCGCGAGGCGTACCGCTTCTGGTCCGGCCTGTTCAACGCCCGGGTGTCGGACTGGATCGGCGACTGGGCCTGTCTCATGCGCATCGACCAGGTCCACCACAAACTGGCCGTGTTCCAGGGCAGCCAGCCGGGACTGTGCCACATCAACTTCCAGATCGACTCGCTCGACGCGTTGATGCGCAACTATCACTTCCTGGAGGCCAACGGGGTCGAGATCGAGATGGGCCCCGGCCGCCATCCGCAGTCGACGGCGGTTTTCGTCTACTTCAAGGGGCCGGAGGGGATCACGTACGAGTATTCCTGGGGCGTGCGGCTCATCACCGACGAGGACGCCTGGCGGCCCCGCTACTTCGACCCGGCCGAGCCGGGCTCGATCGACATGTGGCAGGGCCCCACGCGCCGCGTCCACACCCAACCCCAGATCCGCCGCCCGCTCGGCCAGGGCTGAGCCCGCTCCCCCGCGCCTCACCCGGCCGAAACGGCAGCCACAGGAAGGTGATCGATCGCATGATGAACGGAGTACAGATCGTGCTGACGAGCGGGACGACCGACGCTATGCCGCGCCGGCGCGGCTCGTCGGTGACCGTACGCTTCAGCGACCTCGACTCCGTGGCGGGGGTGTGACATGCCGCTGGTCGAGGTGACCTTGACCGAGGGCCGCGAACCCGGCGCGATCCGGGCGCTCATCCACGAGGTGCACGCCGCCGTCGAGCGCTCGCTCGGCGCCCCCGCCCAGAGCATCCGGGTGATCGTACGCGAGGTGCCGCGCACCCACTGGGCGGCCGGAGACCAGACGCTCGCCGAACGCGACGAGATCAACAAAGGTGACTGACTTGGAATTCTTCGGACACGTGATCGACGGCGCCGAGGTGAAGTCCTCCGGCGGCGAGACGTTCACCAGCGTCGACCCCTACACCCGCGAGCCGTGGGCAGAGGTCGCGCTCGGCGGCGCGGCCGAGGTGGAGCGGGCCGTGGCGGCGGCGCGGCGGGCATTCGACAAGGGACCGTGGCCGCGCATGGGCCGCGCCGAGCGTGGCAGGCTGCTGCATCGCCTCGCCGACCTCATCCTCGAACACGCCGACGAGCTCGGCCTGGCCGACACTCGCGACATGGGCAAGCCGATCACCCAGAGCCGCGGCAACGATGTGCCCCGTGCCGCCGACAACTTCCGCTTCTTCGCCGACCACGCCCGGCTGACCACGGCCGAGACGCTGCCGATGGACTCCGGCCACCACGCCTACACTCGCTACGAGCCCGTCGGTGTCGCCGCCGCCGTCGCCCCGTGGAACTTCCCGCTGATGCTGGAGACCTGGAAGATCGCGCCCGCGCTGGCCTGGGGCAACACGGTCGTGCTCAAACCCGCCGAGGACACCCCCGCCTCCGCCACCATCCTCGCCAGGCTCGCGCTGGAGGCGGGCCTGCCGCCCGGGGTGCTCAACGTCGTCCACGGCTACGGCCCGGACTCCGCCGGGCAGGCGCTCACCGAGCACCCTGGGATCGACCGGATCACCTTCACCGGCGAGTCCGCGACCGGCCGGGTCATCTCGGCCGCGGCGGCGGGGCACCTCGTGCCGGTCAGCCTGGAGCTCGGCGGCAAGGGCGGCAACGCGGTCTTCGCCGACGCCGACCTCGACAACGCGGTGAGCTGGTCCATCAAGGCGATCTTCACCAACGCCGGGCAGGTGTGCCTGGCGGGGTCGCGTCTGTACGTCCAGCGTCCGGTGTTCGACGAGTTCATCGCCCGCTTCACCGCCGCGGCCGAGGCGATGCGCCTGGGCGACCCCAAGCTGGACTCCACCCAACTCGGCCCGCTGGCCTCGAAGACCCACTACCGGAAGGTACGCGGCTACGTCGAGACCGTCGCCGAGGAGGGCGGCTCCGTCCGCTCCGGCGGCCTCGGCGACGGCTGGTTCGTCCGCCCCACGGTGATCACCGGCATGCCCGCCACCGGCCGCCACCAGCGCGAGGAGATCTTCGGCCCGGTCGTCACGGTGACGCCGTTCGACACCGAGGACGAGGTCGTGGCGCTGATGAACGACACGCGCTACGGGCTCAACGCGATGCTGTTCACCGAGAACCTGTCCCGGGCGCACCGCGTCTCCGCCCGTCTGCGGGCCGGGACCGTCTGGGTGAACTGCTTCTTCGTCCGCGACCTGCGCGCCCCGTTCGGCGGAGCGGGCGACTCAGGGGTCGGGCGCGAGGGCGGCACCTTCAGCCGGGAGTTCTTCACCGAGCCGAAGGCCGTCGTCATGCAGATCGACTGATCCGCGGCCGGCGTCGGCGCTGCCCGGACGGGAGACGGTCGCGCCCGGCAGGGCCAAGGCGTCGTGTTCGAAGGCGGCCGAAAGCGTGCCCTTCCACGCAAAGGCACATCCACGCGAAAGGGCACGCAGGCGCGCCCCGGGACCGGTCGGAGACCGCCGCCTCAGGCGTCCTGTTCGCCCTGTGACGGGGGTCGCCCGAGCAGTCCGGGCCTGCCGCTCACGTAGCGGGCCCAGGATCCGATGATCGGCTTTCTAGGTGTCCAGCACCTTGCGGAGCAGCTCACCGAACTCGGCGGGGTGCGTGCTGAGGCCCGTGTGCCCGCCGGGGAAGTGGACGAGCTCCGTGCCGTACCGCTCGGCCAGGAAGGCGGCGGGACGGTAGGGCAGTTCACCGCGCGAGTCCGCTCCGCCCGCGAGTACGAGCCGGTCCGACAGGGCCGCCAGGCGATCCATGTCCGGGACATAGGCCATGAAGCTCGGCACGATACGCCCGAGGAAGTATGACATGTCCGCCATCGTCCGCTCGGCTCGCGCCGCCGCCTGCGGCGGCAGCTCGGTGACCGCCCGGGCGTCGACGGGATCGGCACCGGGCCGCCTGAGGCCGGCTGCGAACTCGGCCGCCGCGGGCATCAGCCCGTCCCGGCGGAGCGTGTCTTGGACACGGGCGAGCAGCGCGTGGTGCTCGGCCGCGTCCGGCAGCACCCCCACCAGCGGCGGCTCGTGCGCCACGACGCGTTCGATCCGCTCGGGATGGCTGGTGAGCAGGTGCAGCGCGACGATCGCCCCCGAACTACAGCCGGCCACGAGGGCAGGCTTGCCCGGCGACAGCAGCTCCAGCAGCCGGAACCCGTCGTCAGCGTGCTGTGCGACCCGCTGAGCGGCTTCCGGGGCGTCCAACGGACTGCGGGACAGGCCGCGCGGATCATAGGAGGCGACCGTGTAATCGGCGGCCAGGTCATCGGCGACGCCGTCAAAGGAGGCCGCGCCGCCCGTGCCGCCGGGGATCAGCAGCAGGAGGGGGCCTCTCCCGCGCACCTCGTAGTGCAGGGTGGCGCCGTCCACGCGCAGGCGGCCGAGAGTCGGTTCGGTCATGAGGGGTCTCCTTCACGGGGTGTGGGCCAGCGCTCCAGGAGGGCGTGCAGGGCGTCGAGGCAGCGGACCCAGGAGGCCTCCGCCGGACGCGCGTGCGCGAAACCACCGGCGGCCTCGAGGCTGACGAAGCCGTGCAGTGCGCTGCGCACCAGCCGGACCGCGTCGGTCAAGTCGGGCTCGGCCAGCGCGTAGGCGCGCAACATGCTGTAGGTCAGCTCGACCGCACGTCGCGGCCCGGGTGCCCGGGCCGCGAGCTCGGGATCGATCTGCGTCGGGATCTGCGTCGCGGTGTACCGGCCCGGATGTTCATGGGCGTACGCCCGCCATGCGTTCGCGAACGCCACCAGCGCGTCCTTGCCGGCTCGTCCGGCGGTGGCCTCCGCGATGCCGATGGTCTTCTCGTCCGCCGCCAGCAGCGCGATCCGCCCGCGCAGGTCCTCCAAGCCGCGTACGTGCACATACAGGCTCGCATCCTTCACCCCCAGCCGCCGCGCCACCGCCGACATGGTCACATGGTCGAGCCCGACCTCGTCCGCCAGCTCGGCGCCCACCAGCGTCACCCGGTCCGCCGTCAACCCGGCCCGCGCCATGCCACACCGCCCTTCCCTTAGGATTACTAGGAATAAACTAGGGCTCCTAGGATAATCCTTGGGCCCGAAGACGGTAAAACGGGGCAGCGGAACTCGACAGGGTCCCGGTAGCAGTGCGGCGGAATCCAACGAACCCGCCCCCGGCCTGCGGTGACGCGGTGTTACACGACAAGGTGGAAGGACTGTCCGCCCCGCTCGGCATCCAGGACGTCCTTCTTCTTGCCTACGGCGCGGCGCACAGCGCCCCGCAGTACTGCGGGGCCGTGTCCGTTACAGGCGTCCTGCCAGGGACACCTTGCGCAGGAAGTCGCGGGTGCGCTGTCGGGCGGGGGCGTCGAAGATCTGGGCCGGCGGGCCCTGCTCCAGGATGCCGCCGCCGTGCAGGAAGCAGATCCGGTCCGAGATCTCGCGGGCGAACCCCATCTCGTGGGTGGTGAGCAGCATGGTCATCCCGCTCTCGGCGAGGTCCCGGACGATGTTGAGGACCTCGATGACCAGCTCCGGGTCGAGCGCGGAGGTGATCTCGTCCAGCAGCAGGATGCGGGGGCTCATCAGCATCGTGCGGGCGATCGCCGCACGCTGCTGCTGGCCGCCGGACATCTGGTCGGGATAGGAGCCGGCCCTGTCGGCCAGCCCGACCCTGCCCAGCATGGCCATGGCCCGGTCCTCGGCCTCCTCCTTGGAGCACAGCCCCGTCTTCACCGGCGCGAGGACGGCGTTCTGCAGGACGGTCATGTGCGGGAAGAGGTTGTAGGACTGGAAGACCATGCCGACCTGCCGCCGGAGGCGGACCAGGTCGACGCCGGGCCCGGACACCACGTCGCCGTCCACGGCGATCTCGCCGCTGTCGATGGTCTCCAGGCCGTTGACGCACCGCAGCAGCGTGGACTTGCCGCACCCGGACGCCCCGATCAGGCTGATCACCTCGTGCGCGGCGACGTCCAGGTCGACACCGCGCAGTACCGTGTGGTCGCCGTAGGACTTGGTGACGCCGCGCAGCTCGATGAGCGGGCTCATGAGGCCTTCCTTCCGCCGCGGGCCAGCAGGTAGTCCACGAACCGGGTCTGCGGGATGGTGATGACCACGAACAGCAGGCAGACGATGGTGACCGAGGACAGGTTGTAGTAGTTGGCGGAGTAGATCTTGGCCTGGGCGAACGCGTCGATGATGCCGACGACGTTCACCAGCGCGGTGTCCTTCTGCAGCGCGACGAACGCGCCGAGCAGCGGCGGGACGATCCGCCGGACGGCCTGCGGCAGGATCACGTACCGCAGCGTGTGCGCGCGGGACAGGCCGAGCGACAGCGCCGCCGACTCCTGGCTGGGGTGGATCGACTCGATCGCCGAGCGGTACAGCTCGGCGTTGTAGGCGCTGTAGGTGAGGGTCAGCGCCACGATCGCGTAGACGACGGGGGGAGCGTCGCTGATCACCGGAATCCCGGCCAGCGGGATGCCGAAGCCGACGAGGTAGATCACCACGATGGCGGGCAGGCCGCGAAACAGGTCGATGTAGGCGATGGCCAGCAGCCGCAGCGGGCGCCCGCCCCGGCCCGGCGCAAGCCGGGCGAGCGCCAGCAACAGGCCGATCACCAGCACCAGCGCCTCGGCGACGAGGGCGATGAGCACGTTGTACCAGAGGGCCTTGGCCGTCTCGGCGAAGCTCGTCCTCATCAGGTCCCAGCGCAGGAACGTCTCACGGACGACCCCGTCGCTGACGGTGAGGAAGAAGACCAGCGCCGTGACGCACAGGCAGAACCCGGCGACGCCCAGCGCCGTCCAGGACGACTCACGGGAGGCGGCGGCGTCCCGGCGCGCGTCGGTGATCTTCCCGCTTGAGAGCGCCCGGGCGGACGCGGCGGAACCGCGCAGCCCCTTCCAGGCGGGAATCCCCATGAGGACGGCCGCCACCGCGGCGACCGCCAGGACGATCACGGATCCGGCGGCGAGGTGGCGGACGGCGCTGGTCACCACCGCGGCCGTGACCGCGACCGTCAGCGCGGCGCCGCCCCAGGCCGCGATGTTCAGCGGCCGGGAGCGCGGCGGTGGCACGGGCTTCCTGGCGCCGGCCGGCGCTTCGACGGCCGTCACGACACCGACCACTCGGGCAGGTCGTCGGGGTCGCCGCCGAGGAAGGACTCGAACTGCTCCTTGAAGACCCGGTCCAGGGTGCCGTCGGCCTTCATCTCGCCCACGATCGCGCTGACCCCGGCGGTGTTCGCCGAGCCCTTGGGCAGCATGATCGCCGCGTCGCCGCCGATCGGGTACTGGCCGATCACCTTGACCGCGTCGCCGATCTGCTGGGCGTTGAGCATGACCAGGGTGGTGTCGAGGATGACGGCGTCGATCTGGCGGGCCCGCAGGGCAGTGATCATGTCGTTGATCGACTGGTACTGCTTCGCCTGTTGGGCGGGCTTGAGCTGCTCGTTGACGAACCTGTCCTGGACGGAGCCGAGCAGGATGCCGATTTTGGCATCCTTGATCGTCGTTGCGTCCAGGGTGCTGTCTGACCGTACGAGCACGCCGCTCTTGACGTTGAGGTACGGGTCGGTGAAGTCGGCGACCTTCTCGCGCTCGGGCGTCTTGTAGAGCTGGTAGATCGTAAGGTCGTAGTCCTTGGTCCGGCCGCTGACCAAGGCGTCGAACGAGACGTTCTTCAGTTCCAGGCGCGGGATGCCGGCCCGGTGGGCGATCTCGGCGGCCAGGCAGTAGGAGTAGCCGCTCTTGACGTCCTGCGGGGTATCGCCGTTGTAGTCGCCCGGGGCGGGCAGGGCTGCCTGGATGGTGAGGACGCCGGAGTCGACGGTCGTCAGCTTGTGGGAGCCGTAGGCGCCGCTGACCTTGCACTCACCGTAGGACGGCGCGCCGTCGGCGGCCGTACTGGAATCCGAGCCGCCGCAGGCGGTGAGCAGTCCGAGGCCCAGGGCCGTGACGCCGAGCAGGCCCGCGGCCCGGGAGGTGATGACCGACATGGTTCTTCTCCTGTGGCTGAGGGGGAAAGGGTCAGATCCGCCGGGAGCCGACGACCTGGCCGAGGTCGAAGTCGAACTCCTGGGTGTCCAGGCGGGCGGCGAGGACGCGGATGTCACCGAGCGGGCCGAAGGGGTCACGGGGTCCGTCCGTAAGCGTGAGGGTACCTTCGGCGCGGAGGCTGCCATGCAGAACGCTGTTGGGGTAGTCGACCCGGATGACCTGCGCGATCTCCGGCTCGGAGGCGTGGTCCTGCGCCAGGAGCCGCACCTGGAGGTTGCACTGGCCCATGTCCGGGACGTTCAGCTCGGCGGGCCAGGCGCCGGCTGGCTCGCCCGTCACGGTGATCTCCGAGCGGACGAGGACGTCGCCGTGGCGGCGGCATTCGAGGGTGAGGCCTCCGGGGGTCTGCTCCCAGGTGAACTCGCCGCCCTTCTTGGGCCACGGCCACATCTCGCGCCCGGCGGCCAGGCCCATGTCGATGTCGATGTACTCGAGCGAGCAGAACTTGCCGACGTGCTCCTCGAAGCGGCACGGCACGTTGAACGCGACGTTGTGGGAGCCCTTGTAGCCGTCCACGTCGCCGATGAGCAGCCAGCTCACGACGACGAAGTCGCCGACGGGCTCCAGCGGCTCGGGCAACAGGCGCCGCGTGACGCCCTCCTCCACGCCGCAGAGCAGCATCACGCGGGTGCAGTCCCGGAAGTGGTGGGGGGCCGGATGATACAGCGGCGTCGACCAGTCGGGGATGGAGATCGCGGTGGGTGCGGGCACGGGTGGCGCCTCCTAAATCGAAATGGACTCTATTTTGATTTTGGATAGTCTGGGGCATGAGAGTTCCGGCCGTCAAGGGTCGTCTTCGCAGGTGACCAGACCGGAAGATCGCGACGCGCCTGGGCCGCCATCTCGGCCGCTAAAGTGGTCCGGACCCCGGAGGACATGACGTGACCCACAGCCCGCTGATCGACCTGGCGTCGGCGATGCGCCGCGCTCCGGCCCAGGAGCGCAGCAAGGCCAAGGTCCGCGCCATCCTGGACGCCGCGGACGAACTGCTCGGCGAGATGGGCTACGAGGCACTCGTGGCCACCCCGTGGCCGATCGTCGAGCGCGCGGGCGTCACAGTCGGGGCCTTCTACCACTACTTCGAGGGTGGCGAAGCAGTCCTGGAAGCCCTCGGGCTGCGCTACTTCCAGAGCGCGGGAGAGCTGGTCGACGCCCTGGCGGGCCGCTCCTACCCCGACTGGGAGTCGGTGGTGGACGCCGTCGTCGACACCTACGCCGACTTCTACGGCCGCCCGTCCGTGCGCGAGCTGTGGCTGAACAACCGGCTGACGGCCGTGGCCAAGGAGGCCGGCCGCGAGGTCAATGACTACATCTACCGCACCATCACCGACCTGCTGGAAAGCGCCTCGGGCGGGGCGCTGCGCCTGACCCCCATGGGCGCCCGCATCACCAACAGCATCGGCGACCAGCTCCTGCGCCTGGTCGAGGACGAGACCGAACCCGCCCGCGCCGAGATGATCATCGAAGTCAAGATCGCCATGCGCAGCTACTGCCGCACCTTCCTCGGCGGTCCCGACCGCCCCCGAGAATGACCCCGGGACGTGCAGCGGCTGCGCATGCGCCTGGAAAGCGACCCTGGCCTGCGGGGATATGAACCCGGATAGTGGACGTCCGCACGGCCCTCGCCCTGTTCCCCGCCGACCTGAGCCGGCCGCCACGGAGCTGGGCCGAGCGCACCTACAACCTCACCCGCTACACCCACATGCCCTCTGGGAGCCGGGGTCCAAGGGATTGCCGGACACATGGCTTCCGCAGGTGTCCGTCGCCGGTGTCACGTAGGCCGCCTGCGTGGTCACCGCAGGTCACACCCGGCGCCGCGCCGCTTCCTGACGCCACCGCCTCGACAAGTCATCGCGGACGCGGCGTTCGATGGCGATGTCGTACAGCATCGCCGCACAGATGAGTTCAGCCCCCCGCAGAGGCATGCGGATTGGCCGCGCTGCCCTCGGTGCACAGCAACACCACCGTCGAGACCGGGCCAAGACCCAGCGTGGTGCGGCGCTCGCCGGCGCCGTCGCCGGTGAGCACGGCGCGGACGCCGGCGAGCGAGGCCGCACCGCAGGGGCCACAGGAGACACCGAGGGCGGCGAGGTCACCGGCCGCGCGGGCACTGTCGGCATCGGCGATGGCCACGGCGGCATCCAGCCCGCCACGCAGGTGAGGCCAGGCGATAGCGGAGGGTGTGCCGCAGTTCAGCCCGGCCATGATGGTCTCACCTGTGGTGACGCTGACCGGTTCGCCACGTAGGAGGCTCTCGATGACACAGGGGGCGGCCATGGGTTCCACCGACAACAACGCCGGAGGCGGCCCCGCCGGACGACTGCGGTAGTGGGTGACGACGGCCTGGGCCAGCGAGCCCACGCCCACCGGGATGGCGACAAGATCGGGCATCCCCGCTCCGGCCACCGTCAGCTGCTCGTCGATTTCGGCACAGAGGGTGGAATAGCCCTCGACGATCCAGCCGGGGATCTGCTCATAGCCCGGCCAGGCGGTGTCCTGGACCAGAACCGTATCCGGCGCCCCGGCCGCCCCGGCCGCCCGGCGCACCGCCTCGTCATACGAGCCCGCGACCTGAACGACCTCGGCCTGCTCGGCGGCGATGGCCGCCACAGCCTTCGGATGAACGCCTCCCGGGATGAAGACGCGGGCGCGCTGGCCGAGCAGACGTGCCATACGAGCCACAGCGCGGCCATGGTTGCCGTCGGTTGCGGTCACCAACGTGACCGGACCCGCCCCACCGTGCCGCGCCCGCTCGGCAAGGGCACGGTGCACCGCCCAGGACGCGCCCAGCACCTTGAAGGCGGGCAGCCCCAGACGAGACGACTCATCCTTGACGAAGACCCGCCCGACCCCCAGTTCGGCGGCAAGCCGGGGAAGTTCGACCAGCGAGGTAGGGGCGTACTCGAACAGGGAGGCATGGAAGTCCCGCACCTCAGCGGGGGCGGGCGCACAGGTCCAGAACCTGGCGGCGGGCCGCGCGAACCACGGCGGCGTACGGACGGAAGAAGCGGTCTCAGACATCGCAGCCAGCGTGCGACACACCCTCCAATCGGTCCAGCGGATGTTTCCGACCTATATTCGTCGGAGAATCCGACCGATCGAAGGCTCGCCGATGTTCGACCTGCACCGACTACGTCTGCTGCGCGAACTCAAGCACCGCGGCACCCTCGCAGCCGTCGCCGCCGCCCTCTCCTACAGCCCCTCCTCTGTCTCCCAGCAGCTCTCCCAACTGGAGGCGGAGGTCGGCGTCCGGCTACTGGAGCCGATCGGGCGACGCGTGCGGCTGACCGAGCAGGCAGAGATCCTCGTCGCGCATACCGAAGCGGTGCTGAAACGCCTGGAGCGCGCCGAGGCGGACATCGCCGCCTCACTGACCGATCTGACCGGGACCCTGCGCATCGCCTCGTTCCAGACCGCCACCCTCGCCCTGATACCCGGCGCACTGAGCATCCTGCGCGATCTCCACCCCGGCCTTCGGCCCCATGTCACACAGATGCCACCGGAAACGGCCCTGCCCGCGCTTCAGGCCCGCGACTTCGACCTGGTCATCGCCGAGGAATACCCGGGCAACCCCAACCCCCGGCCCGCCGAACTGGAGCAGGAAGACCTGCTCGACGACTCCCTCCGCCTCGCGCTGCCCGAACCGGCCGACGACGCGGACGGTCCCACGGCGTCGCTGCGCTCACTCGCCGACCGTCCCTGGGCCATGGAACCCGAGGGTACGACCGCCCGCCACTGGGCCATGACCCTGTGCCGGAACGCCGGTTTCGAGCCCGATGTACGGTTCGAGACCACCGACCTCCTGATCCACCTTCGCCTCGTCGAACAAGGCCACGCCGTCGCCCTGCTTCCCGACCTCGTATGGATCGGACAGTCCCCGACCGTCACACTGCGGCAACTTCCCCGTGGCCAGCGCACACGCCGCATCTTCACCGCGGTACGCCGAGGTCGCAGCCGGCACCCCGCCATCAGGGCATGCCGCCACGCACTCCGGCAAGCCGCCGCAGCGGCGACGGCCTCGATCGACACCTGACGGGGACGGTACGCGATCGCGTCATCAAGACCGCCCTTCGAGTTCGGGATCGTCCGGATAACGGCCCGACACGCTCCTTCGTCACCGCCTCCCGGCTCGCGTACCCTGCGGATCATGCCGATCACTGACGTTGAGCTGTCCTGTACGGCGGCGCAGGCGGGAGCAGCCGTCGTGCGCGCCATGTTCGGCGCACCACTGACGCGCCTGGAGAAATCCGGCGGTGACTTCGCCACGACCGCCGACGTGGCGGCGGAGCAGGCCGTCCTTGACGTCATTCGCGCCGCCCGGCCCGGTGATGCCGTGACCGGCGAGGAGAGCGGGTCTACGGGCCCGGCGGGGGCGGAGCGCATGTGGCTGGTCGACCCACTGTGCGGCACGCTGAACTACGCCGCGCGCACCATGCTGGTGGCGGTGAACGTCGCCCTGCGCCTGGGCTCGGACATCACGGTGGCGGCCTCGGCCGACCCGTTCACCGACGAAGTGTTCTGGACCGACGGCGTCCGCGCCCACATCCGCCGCGGCGGTGTGGACGAGCCGCTCAAGCCGTCGCCGGATTCGCGGCTGGTGGACGTCAACCTCGACCCGCCGTTCCCGAACTCACCCGCCTTCCGTGCCGCCGCCCTGCTCGCCGATCCGGGATTCGCCGAGCGGTTCCGCCCGCGCGTCGTCTCCACCACCCTGGCGGTGGCCTGGGTGGCCGCCGGCCGGCGAGCCGCCTACGTCACCGACGGCCGGCTCCATGACAGCGTGCACTTCGCCGCCGGGATCGCGTTGTGCCGTGCCGCCGGCTGTGTGCTGACCGGCCTCGACGGCCGGCCGCCGCATACCGGCACGGGCGGGCTCATCGTGGCGGCCGACCAGGAGACCCACACGGCGCTGCTGGACCTCATCCGCAACCAGTAGTCCCATCAGCTGCCACCAGGTACACCCGAGGGGTGTCGGTCCTGGTCAGCGGCCACGACCATAGGGCAGCGTGATGACGTGAGAAGCCGTTCCGTCAACGACTCCGGTGTGAGAGGGGCGAGCACGTATGAGCCAGGTGTGGACGATCGCCCTGCGCGGGCTGTCCGGTGGCCTGCTCGTCATGGCCTTCGCCCTGATCGGCGAGATGGTGAGCCCGAAGCGGTTCGCCGGCATCTTCGCCGCGGGGCCGGCCGTCGCCCTGGCGGGAATGACCGTGACCCTGCTGTTCATGGGCAGCCGGCAGGTCGCGGACTCCGCGCTGGGAATGATCGTCGGATCGGTGGCGCTGGTGGCGTACTGCGCCTCGGCGGTGCCTCTGGTTCG
This sequence comes from Streptosporangium amethystogenes subsp. fukuiense, assembly GCF_042665875.1. Classification (NCBI taxonomy): domain Bacteria; kingdom Bacillati; phylum Actinomycetota; class Actinomycetes; order Streptosporangiales; family Streptosporangiaceae; genus Streptosporangium; species Streptosporangium amethystogenes. The sequence goes on from NZ_JBHTEE010000001.1 coordinate 2,311,695, forward strand.
GCGTCTGGGAGCCCTCGCCGGCTCGGCGGCCGCGATCGCGGTATGGGCGGCCGTCGCGACGGCAGGCCGGCTGCTGATCGCATGAGCGCCCCACGCAGAATGCGGATCCAGCCTTCCAAGCTGCGCAGGGTCACGCTGCCGGGGATGGCGCTGCGCTTCGCCTTCGGGGCGGCCGTCTCCGTGGCCGCCGGCCTGGTGGGAAACCACTGGGGACCGGTCACGGGCGGGGTCTTCCTCGCCTTTCCAGCGGTTCTGGCCGCCACCCTCACCCTGATCCAGGACGAGGAGCACAGCCGGATTCCGGCCTCCAACGATGCCCGTGGCGCGGTGCTCGGCGCGGTCGGCATGATCGCTTTCGCCCTGTGCGTCTGGGCGCTCGCCACCCGGATCCCCACGCTCGTGGCGATGGGGATCGCGCTCGTGGCGTGGGCGATCGTCGCCGCTGTTCTGTACCTGCTCATCTGGGGTGTCCGCCGGAGCCGGTGACACCCCCCGGGCCGAGATGACCAGGAACGGATCACCATCCGCGGCCTGCCGGATGCCCTCCGCCGCAGTGGCCGGCGCCGTGTCGGGCGGTTACGCGCCGGCCGGCAGGCCCCGGCCTCCTCCCCGTCCCCGCCGATCGCATCGGCCCGGCGATGTCGCCCGGCTCCTGACCGCTCGGCTCGCGGACGGACCCGGTCCGCGACGCACAGGCCTCAGGAGGTGCCGCCGAAGTCGACATCCTTGGTCTCGACCGTTCCGGCCGTCCGTCCCGGCGCCGCCTGGTGGGTCCAGTACAGGTTCGTGTGCGCGATGACCCGGTCCGGCGGCGGCGCCCCCCATGCCGTCTGATCCTCCGTCGTGTGGGCGTCGCCGACAAGGGCCGTGTCGTAGCCCCTGGCGAACGCGCCGTGGAGCGTCGAGCGGATGCACCAGTCGGTCTGTGCGCCGACGACGACGAGTCGCCCGACCCCGAGGCCCGACAGCACGGCCTCAAGAGCGGTGTCTTCGAAGGAGTCGCCGTAATTCTTCTCGACAAGCGGCTCGGCATCGCCCGGAGTCAGCTCGGGAACGATCCGCCAGTCGTCGCTCCCTCTCGCAAGCTGCTCGTCGGAGTGCTGGATCCAGACGACGGGAACCCCTTCCCGCCGCGCCTTCTCGACAAGGCTGCCGATGTTCGCGACGACCGCGTCGCGTTCGTGAGCTCCCACGACGACACCGTTCTGTACGTCGACGACGAGGAGCGCGGTGTTCGGCCGGTTCACGAGGGTGGTCATGGTCTCCCTTACTCACGCTGGGTTCCTGTGCCCGCCCACGGTAGACCGGCCCACCGACAACGGCGGGACGAACCTCGGAGCGCTCCGGCGGGGAGAAGACCTCTCCAACCGCGTGCGTCCGTCTGTTACGATCTCCGGCATGATCACGCGCTTGAGCAGTTGGCGGCCCGCCTGTTAGGCGGCCCCTGCTCCTGCACGAACCCACCGGCCGCCTCGATGAGGCGGCCGTCGTCATGTCGGGACAACAGCGGTCTCATCGCGGCAGCCCTCACAGATGAGGACCACCCATGACCGCGTCCCTGCCGCCCGCCGGCCCGTCCCGCGCCCCCGGCTCCGTCACCCCTCGTGGCCCACGATCCTCGCCACCCTGCTCGACCGCCGACACCTGACCGCCTCGAACACGGCCTGGGCGATGGAACAGGTGGTACGAGGTGCGGCCCGCGCGTCGGCCGGCTCCAGCTCGCCGGGCTAGTGATCGGCCGGGGCCGGGACGAGGCCGTCGGCGACCAGACCGGCGAGGACCACCTCGCCCAGGGTGTGCACCGCGGACTGCGGGCGGACCATCACGGTGAACTCCTTGATCCGCTCCTCGTGGTCGAGATGCAACAGGTCGATGCCGTGAATCTGCTTGCCGTTCACGGTGGCCCGGAAGAGCAGGACCACCGACGGGGCCTCGGTACCGTCGGCGCAGGTCTCGGCGGTGCCGTCGAAGTGCCCGATGTAGCGGAAGTCCTCGAAGGTACGCATGAGGACCCCGAAAAGCCCCAGCACCATCGGCCTGCCCTCGAAGGGACTGAACTTCACCGGGCTGTAGAGCCGGACGTCCTCGGTGAACAGGTCGTCCAGAGCGGTGAGATCGCGGCTGTCGACAGCGGCGCGGAAGCGGTCCGCGGTGGCCATGGCTTCTCCCAGATAGTCATGAATATGATTAGTCACTTTCTTTACTACCACAGACGTGAGTTCCGTGGACAGAGGCGGAAAGAAGGCAGCCCGACGGCTCCGCGCCCCGCCGTGCTCAAAGATCAAGATCTTGTCAGGAACAATGTGATGACCTGACACGATAGGGCGCATGTCTGAGCTCCGAACCGGTCCGCCGAGGGAGTGGACCGACGACGACAGCCCGGTCCCACCTGACTCCTGGGGGCGTTCTCGCTCCGCGAGAAGCGCTCTGCCATGGGGGTTCATGCTCGTCATCGTGTTGCTGGCGGTGGGCCGGTTCACGTTGGCACCGCACCTGACCGCGCCCGCGCTGCAGACGTGGGCCACGATCTTCGTGGCGATCTGCGTGCAGGCGCTGCCGTTCCTGGTCTTCGGGGTGGCGCTGTCGGCGGCGATCACGGCGTTCGTCCCGGCGTCGTTCTGGACCAGGGCGCTGCCGAGGAATCCGGCCATCGCGGTGCCGGTCGCGGGGGCGGCGGGAGCGGTGTTGCCGGGGTGCGAGTGCGCCTCGGTCCCGGTCGCCTCGGGATTGATGGCCCGGGGGGTGACCCCGGCCGCCGCACTGGCATTCCTGCTCGCCTCTCCCGCGATCAACCCGATCGTGCTGGTCGCGACCGCCGTCGCCTTTCCCGGGCAGCCGCTGATGGTGCTGGCCAGGTTCGGGGCGTCGCTGACCGTGGCGGTGCTGGTCGGCTGGCTCTGGCTGAGATTCGGCCGCAGCCAGTGGCTGCGCGTTCCCTCCCGCCCGCACGGCGAGGGCCCGGGATGGACGCGGTTCGGCGAGGCGATGCGACACGACCTGCTGCACGCGGGCGGGTTCCTCATCGTCGGCGGGCTGGCCGCGGCCACGCTGAACGTCGCCGTTCCCCGCGAGTGGCTGGCCGCGGTCGCCGAGGTGCCGTGGCTGGCCATTCTGGTCATGGCGCTGCTGGCGGTGTTGCTGTCGATCTGCTCGGAGGCCGACGCGTTCGTGGCGGCCTCGATGACCGCGTTCTCCCCCACCGCGAAGCTGGCCTTCCTGGTGGTCGGGCCGATGGTCGACCTGAAACTGATCGCGCTGCAGGCCGGCACGTTCGGTGGCGCTTTCACAGCCAGGTTCGTCCCGCTGACCTTCGCGCTCGCCGTCCTGGTCAGCACGCTTTTCGGATGGTTGCTGCTGTGATGTCCTCACGGTCTTCGAAAGACCGCCGGCCCAGGCTCGGCCTGGCGAAAGGAACTCGCGAATCCTTATGAACCGTGTCACCCAGAACCTCGTCCTGACCCTGCTGGGTTGCGCGGTGCTACAGATCTCGGCGTTCTCCACGACCTATCTCAACTACGTCAAACCCGGCTTCCGGCCGTTTCTCATCGGCGCCGGTACGGTACTGGTGGTCCTCGGCGTCATCGGGCTGCTCCAGGCCGCGGGGGCGAAGAAGGGCACGGAGGGCAGGACCGATGGGCGCCCTCTCGCACCGCACCACTCGGACGAGCACGACCGGCCCGGCGAAAACACGCACGGGCACCCGCACGGCGGGCCCCGGGTCGCGTGGCTGCTGTGCCTGCCGGTGTTCGCGATCTTCCTGATCGCACCCCCCGCGCTGGGCTCGTTCGCCGCCTCCCGGGATGACACCCCGCCGCCCCGCGACCAGCCCCTGAGCGCCTTCCCCCCGCTGGCCGGCGACGGCCCGGTGGACATGCCGATCGGTGAGTTCATCGGCCGAGCCTGGGACGACGACAAGAAGTCCCTCACCGGGCGTGAGGTCAGACTGACCGGTTTCGTCGTCCCCGCGAAGAAAAAGGGACAGTGGTACGTCACCCGCATGCAGCTCGCCTGCTGCGCCGCGGACGCGTTCCCGCTGAAGGTCACCGTCAGGGGATTGCAGGCACCGCCCGCCGACACGTGGATCGAGGTCACGGGCACCTGGATCCCCCAGACGTTCAAGAAGATGCCCGCCGGAGTCGTCCACCCCCAGCTCACCGGCAAGAGCCTCACAAGAATCGAGACCCCCGACGAGCCGTACGAGTAGGCCGGCCAGGTCTCCTCGGCCCCGGGCGATAACGCGGCGGGCAGGGGACACCTGTCCAAGGTGCCGATCGCGGCGGGGTTTTGGGCCCGACCCCGCTCACCCGGCCTTCCCGCCCCTGACAGCGAAGATCTTCGAGTCGGTTTCCCCTGATGTTTGCCCAGTGCAAGGCGGGTATGCCCCTGCCACGACGCACGAAAGGAACAGCAGATGGAACGAGACAGAGACGATAGCGGGCAAAGTCTGGGCGTCAATCACGCACACCAGCCAGGATCACCCGAAGGGTTGAGCGCCCAAGAGGTGGACAGCCGAAGCGACCTGGCCAGGTGGATCAGCGGCACACATGTTTTTCCGGCCGACCGCGAGACGTTGCTGAAGCGGGCGAGATCCCAGTCGGCGCCCGACGAGGTGCTCTCCGCCATCCGGTCGCTGCCCGATCGCACCTACCAGAACATGGAAGGCGTCGCCCAGGCGCTCGGCCTCGCCGAAGAGCAGCACGACTGAGCGCACCACGCTCACGGCCGTTCGGACAACTCGCAGCTTTCGCCCCTGGCCAAGTAGGTGCCCCGGCTCCCCTGACCGCTGCGTTCGACGTGGTCGCGGAAGTCGGCGAGCGGAGAGCTGAAGACGCCGTGATCGTCGTAGTGCACCGGCAGCACACGGCGCGGATTGATCAGATTCACCCGGTCCGCGCCCTGCCGGCCGTCCATCGTCACCATCAGGACGCTCCTCCGCCCGGAGCTCGTGGTCACGCCAGGTACTCAGCCCAACCGCCGCACCGAAGCCCTGCCGCCTCAGCTTCCGCGCGGCCTGCGGTGTCGTCTTCCCGTTCTCCCCGGGATGGGCCCGGGTCCGCGGCGGCGTGTCGCTTTGCCGTTCCCTGACCCGCCTGTCGTCGGCGACGCCCCCTTGGGAGATCCTGTCTCCATGAGCCGCCCCGTCATCTCCGAGATCCCAGTCGGTCCGGTGACCGTCCCCGCCGTCGTCACGGCGCTCGCCGACGGCGACACCGTCACCCCGGTGTGGCGCAACGAACTCGGCGGCCTGACCTTCCGCCTCGAAGGCGGGCATGAGGACGTCAGGTACGTCAAGTGGGTCGCCGCCGGCACTCCGGAGATCGATCTCCCCGGCGAGGCGGAACGCCTGACCTGGGCGCGGCGATGGGCGACCGTCCCGCGGGTCGTCGAACACGGTACGGACGCCGACGGCACGTGGCTGGTCACGGCGGCACTCCCTGGCCGCTCCGCGGTGGACCCCCGCTGGATCGCCGACCCGCCGACCGCGGCGGCCGCGATCGGCCGAGGGCTGCGCCTGCTCCACGACGCCCTGCCCGTGGAGCAGTGCCCGTTCGACTGGTCCGTCGATCGGCGGCTCGCCCGCGCCGACGAGCGCATCGCCGACGGCGAGGGACCGGCCGGCTGGTTCCCCGAGCACCGGCACCTGGGCCTCGCCGAAGCCCGGGCACGAATCGGCGATCCGCCTGCGATCGACCGCCTCGTCGTCTGCCACGGGGACGCGTGCGTCCCCAACACCCTGCTGCACGACGACGGCATGTTCGCCGCGCACGTCGACCTGGACTCACTCGGGGTGGCCGACCGGTGGGCGGACCTCGCGGTCGCCGCGTGGAGCACGGAATGGAACTACGGCCCGGGGTACGACGGGGTCGTATACGACGCGTACGGGATCGTCCCAGACCCGGAACGCATCGCCTACTACCGCCTGCTGTGGGACATGGCGTGACCGGTCACACCTGATCGGCGTCCATGCTCGCGGTGGCACGCACCGGGAACGGGCGCGTGCCACCGCGACTTTCCGGATCCCACACGTACGCCTCGTCGATCGAGGCACGGGCGGGCAGGGCGATCACCGGTCCGAAGGCATCGGCTCTGTCGTGCGAGATCTGAGCAGGAACCCTGCCGCTGCCGCGGTGAAGAACATCAGCACGCCATAGGTCGCGGCCGGGACGGCCATCTGGGAGCTGTTCAGCAGGGAGAGCGCCACCGCGATCGACAGCGTGGCGTTGTGGATCCCGATCTCCATGCAGGAGGCGACGGCCTGGCCGCGCTCCACTCCGGCCAGGCGCGGCGCCCAGTAGCCGACGATCAGGCTGATCACGCTGAACACCAGCGTGATCAGGCCCACCGACTGGATGTAGCCGCTGAGGTTGTCGAGCTCCTGAAGCAGGGCACCGGCGATCACCAGCGCCAGGATGACCGCTGAGGCGATCTTCACGGGCGTGTTCATCCGTTCGGCGAAGCTCCGTGCCCTGGCGCGGACCGCCATGCCGACGGCGACCGGAACCAGCACGATCGCCATCACCTGCAGGCTCTTGTCGAACTGCAGGCCGAGCGTGCCCGAGCCGACCTCGAAGTAGGACAGCGACAGGTTGGTCACCAGGGGCAGCGTCACGACCGCCAGTACCGAGTTGATCGCGGTCAGCGTCACGTTGAGCGCGACGTCACCGCCGAACAGATGGCTGTAGAGGTTGGCCGTCGTGCCGCCGGGCGAGGCGGCCAGCAACATCATGCCGACGGCGAGCGCCGACGGCAGGTCGAAGAGGACCACCAGGCCGAAGCAGATCGCGGGCAGCACCAGGATCTGGCAGCCGAGCGCCACGACGGTGGCCTTGGGGTAGACGACGACACGGCGGAAATCGGAGATCGTCAGGCTCAGCCCGAGGCCGAACATGATGATCGCCAACGCGATGGGCAGGAGGGTTCCGGCAAGAGCCATGGGGGATGCTCCTTATCAGCGATCTGTCGCTGGGGCGGCGTGGTGCCGTAGCTGAGGTACCACCCACACGATCATCGTCACGGTCATGGCGGTGAGCAACCCATCGACACAGATCGTCACCTGCCGTACACCGCCGCGGTCCCATACGGCAGGTCGGCGACCACGGCCCCGAGTTCGAGGCGAATGTGGTGATCGACACACGTGACCGGTGCTTTCATCGGCAGCGCAAGGAGTGGGCGCCCTCCCCCGGTTCGTTTTGGAATCGCGAAAGCTCGGCAAAGGCGTCGCTGAATCACGGCCCAGGGGGCAGCCCTCGTTGTGGGTGCCGCTTGAGCCCTGCCCGGGGCTCGGCCACACGGAGGTCACATGGCCGCGTGGCAGCAGGCGGGCACGTCGTGAGGGTTCGCCGAAGCGGCCGTCCAGTGCGGGAGGAGAGCGACCATGGAGATCGTGAAGCAGCCGCCGACCAGTAAGGCGCCGGCCGAGTGGTTCACCGGGGATGTCTGGTGGGACGTCATCTACGCGGGCCAGGAGCCGTCGCGGGCGCGCGCGAACATGGTCAGGTTCGCGCCCGGCGGCCGGACCGCCTGGCATTCCCACTCCCTGGGCCAGACCCTGTACATCGTCGAGGGCGTCGCGCTGATCCAGTCGCGCGGGGGCGTGCTGATCGAGGCCCATCCCGGCGACATCGTCCACACGCCGCCGCGCGAGGAGCACTGGCACGGCGCCGCCCCGGACCAGTTCATGATCCATCTGGCGTTGTGGGAGAGCCCCGGCCCGGGCGGAGGTCCGGAGACCACCTGGCTGGAGCACGTGAGCGACACCGACTACCTCGGCCCGCGCGCCGGCACCCGCCACCGACCGACCACCGGCGGGACGGGCACCGCCCCCCGCTCAGCCCGCTGATCACCGCCCTGGTACTGCTCCCGGCCCCGTTCCGCTCCAGGCCGGTACGGAGGCTGTCGATCACCTGCGACGGTCCTCCCACTCCCCACCACGAAGGAGACAGGCCGATCCACCGCCGCCGCCACGACGGGGGCGGGTCTACCTGGCCAGAAGGTCGCGCAGCGCCTTGACGACATCGGCGGGGGCCTCTTCGGCCATGAAGTGGCCACAGGAGACGGTGGCGTGTTCCTGGTGGGGCGCCCACGCCTCCCACAGGGCGGCGGCGTCGAAGCCGAGGGCCGCGCCCCAGTCCTGCTGCAGGACGGCCACCGGCATGCGCAGCCGGTTCCCGGCCCGGCGGTCTGCCTGGTCGTGCTCGACGTCGACGGCGGCCGACGCCCGGTAGTCGGCGACGATGGAGGGGACGGCTTCGCGGGAGGCCTTCAGGTAGGCGGCGCGGATGTCGGCGGGAATCGCCTCCGGATTCCGGGTCCAGATGTCCAGGAAGTAGCCGAAGAAGGCGTCCGCGCTGGCGCTGATCATCTGTTCGGGCAGGCTGGGCGGCTGGGCCATCAGGTAGAGATGAAAGCCGACGGCGGCTGAGGTGCCGTGCATCACGTCCCACATGTCCAGCGTCGGCAGGACGTCGAGCGAGGCGAGATGAGTGATCGCATCGGGGTGGTCCAGCCCGGCGCGGATGGCGACCAGGGCACCCCGGTCGTGGCCCGCCAGGGCGAAACGCTCGTGGCCGAAGGCGCGCGCGAGGGCGACGACGTCGGCGGCCATGGTGCGCTTGGAATAGGTGTGCCCATCGGTGTCGGCCGGCTTGTCGCTGTCACCGTAGCCGCGCAGGTCGGGGCAGATGACGGTGTGATCGGAGGCCAGGTCGGCGGCGACGTGCCGCCACATCAGGTGGGTCTGGGGGAAGCCGTGCAACAGCACGACGGGGCTGCCGGAGCCGCCTGCGGCGACGTTGAGCGACACGCCTTCGGTGACGGTGACGCGCTGGTAGTCGAATCCGGTGATCCTGGGTTCCACGGCGAGGACCCTTTCCGCTAGGCCCGTCTGTTCTTGTCGGGCGGCTGCGTCCAGCCTGCCCGCCGGCGCTCAGCAGCCGGTCAGCGGCGGCTGAGCGGCGGCTGAGCGGCGCTGCCGACAAGGGCCCGGCCGAGACGGCCGGATAACATCGGGTGACATGACCAGCGAGGCGACGGCACGAGCGGTGACCTTCGGTGTGCTGGGCCCGCTGGAGGCTTCGGACGAGCACGGCCCGCTTCCGTTGAAAGGTCCCCGGCACCGGGCGGTACTGGCGCGGCTGCTGATCGCCAGGGGCGAGGTCGTCCCGGTCGACCGCCTGGTCGACGATCTGTGGGACCGGCCCCCGGGCGGGGCGGTCGGGGTGATCCAGACGTTCGTCTCCGCGCTGCGCCGCGCGCTGGAACCGGACCGTCCTCCCCGGCAGCCCGCCCGGCTGCTGGTGACGGCCTCCCCCGGCTACACGCTACGGGCGGAGCGGCGGTCGGTGGACGCCTGGCGGTTCGAGGCGGCGGCGGGTGAGGCCGGCTCGCTGCTGGCGGCGGGGCGGGCCGGGGAGGCGCTGGTCGGCCTGGAGGAGGCGCTGGCCCTGTGGCAGGGCCCGGCGTACGCGGAGTTCGCGGAGGAGGCGTGGGCACGCGGAGAGATCGCCCGCCTGGACGGCCTGCGGCTGCTGGCCGTGGAGCGGCGCGCGGAGGCGCTGCTGGAGCTGGGGCTGGCCGCCGAGGCGGTGCCTGACCTGGAGGCCCACGCCGCGGGCCATCCGCTGCGCGAGGACGCCTGGAAGCTGCTGGCGCTGTCGCTGTACCGGTCGGGCCGGCAGGGCGATGCCCTGGCCGTCCTGCGCCGGGCCCGGGAGGTGCTGGTCGGGGAACTGGGCGTGGATCCCGGCCCCGGGCTGCGAGGGCTGGAGGCCGACATCCTCGCCCAGGCCCCCCACCTCACCGCCCCGGCCAAGACCGGCGGCGGCGTCATGCCGTCACCGCGGGAGGCGGCGGTGACGTACCCGGCGCCCGCTGATCCTGCCGGGCGGCCGTTCGTCGGGCGCGCGCGGGAGCTGGGTCGCCTGGAAGAGGCCGCCGCGACCGCCGTGCGGCGGGGCAGGCCCGTCCTGGCCCTGGTCTCCGGCGACGCCGGCGCGGGAAAGACCGCGCTCGCCGAGGCGCTCACGGGCACGCTGACGGCGCGGGGCTGGACCACGGCGTGGGGCCGCAGCCCCGAGCATGACGGGGTGCCCGGCACCTGGCCGTGGACACAGATCGTCGAGGGCCTGGCCGCCGCCGGGGCCGGGCCCGCCCCCGCCTTGGTCCCTGTGCCGGACGGCACGGCGACCACACCGTCCGCGGCCCGGTTTCGCATGCACCACGCGGTCGCCTCCTACCTGGCCGGGGCAGCGCGGCGAGCACCGGTGATGATGGTCTTCGACGACCTGCACCGGGCGGCGGCGGAGACTCTGGACCTGCTGACCACGCTGGTGACGGAATCCGCCGCCGGGCCGGCACTGCTCGTCGGGACCTACCGGGCCACCGAGATCTCCCCCGCCCTGACCGACGCGCTCGCCGGGTTCGCCCGCGTGGAACCGGCCCGGGTGTACGTGGGCGGCCTGTCCGAGACGGCCACGGGCGAGCTCGTCCGTACCGTCGTCCAGCGGGACCTGGACGCACGGACCGCGCAGGTGATCCACCGGCGCAGCGGCGGCAACCCGTTCTTCGTCCGCGAGCTCGCGCGGCTGGTCAACGCCGAGGGACCCGCGGCGCTCGACGCCGTTCCCGCGGGCGTGCGGGACGTCATCCGCCACCGCCTGGCGCGGCTGCCGCGACCGGCACAAACGGTGCTGCGGCAGGCGGCCGTGATCGGCCGGGACGTCGACGTGGACGTGCTGGTCGCCCTCGCGGCGGACGAGGACCTGGTGGTCGACGCCCTGGAGTCCGCGCTGCTCGCGGGCTTTCTGACCGAGCGGGAACCGGGCCGGCTGCGGTTCGCCCACGCCCTGGTGCGCGACACGCTCTACGACGACGTCTCCGGGCCACGTCGGGCGCGCTGGCACGCCGCCGTCGCCGAGACGATCGAACAGCTGAACCCGGGTGACATCACCTCGCTCGCCCACCACTTCGGCCACGCCGAGAGCCGGTCCACGGCCGCCCGAGCCGCCCGCTACGCTCGCGCGGCGGCGCTGCAGGCCGAGCGGGGATTCGCCCCGCACGAGGCGGCACGGCTGTGGCGGCAGGCCCTCGCCGCCCACGACCGGGCGGCGGAGGGCGACGTGCGCAGCCGGCTGGAGGCGGTCATGGGCATGGTGCGGGCACTGGCCGTGACCGGCTCCCTGGAAAGCGCCAGGCAGTACCGCGCGGAGGCGATCGCCACAGCCGAGGAACTCGGCGACCCGCAGCTGACCGCCGAGGTGATCAGCGCCTTCGACGTGCCCGCGATCTGGACCCGCAACGACGACGAGGACCTCGCCCGGCAGATCGTCCATGTGATCGAACGCACTCTGACCGCCCTGCCCGAGGGCCAGGCGGCACAGCGCAGCCGTCTGCTGAGCGTCCTCGCCCTGGAACTTCGCGGCGTCCCCACCGACCGCGGACGCCGGGCGGCGCGGGAGGCGGAGGCGATCGCCCGCCGGCTGGGAGACCCGGCCCTGCTCGCCCTCGCCCTCAACGGCCGCTTCATGCAGGCCTTCCAGCAGGCCGGCATGGCCCCGCGTCGTGCCCGGATCGGCGATGAACTGGTTGATCTGGCCACCCGGCACCACCTGGTGACCTTCGAGGTGCTCGGACACCTCATCCTCATCCAGGCCCACTCCGCGCTCGCCGACTTCGTCACGGCCGACGCGCACGCCGCGGCCGCGGACCGTCTCGCCGAACAGCACGACATTCCCCTCGCGGGCGTGTTCACCCAGTGGTACGCCGCTCTGCGGCTGGCCGTCACCGGCCCCCTGGCCGAGGCGGAGGCCGCCTACCGCGCCGCGAGCACCGCACTCGCCGGCAGCGGCATGCCGGGGATGGAACAGGGCGTTCTCCCTCTGGCCCTGCTGTGCCTGCGCATCCAGCGGGGCGAGCGGCCGGAGGCGGACGAGGAGGCGGGCTGGGGCCCGTACGCGCCTTGGGCCCGCCCCCTGATCCTGCTCGACGCGGGCCGCCGCGACGAAGCCGAAGTGGCCGCCAGGGCCCTCCCCGACTCACCCCGCGACCTGCTCTACGAAGTCCGCACCTGCCTCGCCGCCCGGGCGGCCATCGGTGTCGGCGACCGATCGGCGATGGAGCGTGCCTACGCCCGGCTACGCCCCGCCTCGGGGGAACTGGCCGGAGCGGGCAGCGGCCTGCTCACCCTCGGCCCGGTGGCGCTTCACCTCGGCGATCTCGCCGTCGTTCTCGGGCGCCGCGACGAGGCCGCGGACCATTACCGGCAGGCGCTGGCGATCGCGGACAAGGCCGCCGCGACGCTCTGGACGACCGCCGCCCGCGACGCACTCGACCGCCTTGACAGCGAACGACCGGACACCTCTCCGGCGACCGGTCTCCGGAGAGAGCGGCGTCTGTGACAGCGGCCGGGTTCGGCCCGGCGCATATGCGCGATCCTCGCTGTTGACAGGCGGCCGCCAGGTGCGTCCAAGGGCAGCGGGCCGGTCGGCGATCGGGCGAGCACCCTTCACGCGGAGGATCCGCCATGAGTTCGCACTCGGCGCCCTGTACCCGACGTAGCGCGATCGCACGTCGTCTCCCGCTCTTCGAGTTCCGGGCACCGCTGTGAGTGCTCGGCCGGTTCCGGTGGGGAACCGGCCCGCGAGGCCGTCACGAACGCGCCCGGAGCGCCGTCCCCGTGCGCGCCGATGTCCCTCAGGCCAGCAGCCGTTTCGCCTCTCCCCGGTTCTGGGCCAGTTCGCGCACCGCGCTGCCCACTCCTGCCAGCACCGCCGTACGCTCGGCGGGGTTGTGCCGGAGCGCGCGCACGGCCGCGCGGGCCAGGCCGTTCACGGCCAGGGTCTCCCGCGGATCCCGTATCCGGGAGTACACCTCCAACAGGCCGCGCACTCCTCTCGGCCCCCCGATCAGCGCCCGCAGCAGTTCGAACTGCACGTGCGCCAGACCGTCACCCCGCCCGAGCAGGTTCGTCCAGTGGTAGGTGTGCACGCACTGCTCGTCCCGCTTCCGCTCCCAGGCCCGCGTCGCCCGGTCGAGCGCGACCTGGTCGTCCAGGACAGCGGCGGTCTCGCCCAGGAGCCGCCCGAATCGTACGGCGTCACGGATGCCCTGCGCCGTGACCGGGTCCTTGAAGTGCCCCGCGTCTCCGACCAGGACCCAGCCCGGCCCTGACGAGCGGCGGAAGTAGGACGGGTGCTCCGCGGAGCTGACGATCTTCGTAGTCCGGGTGCAGCCCTCCAGGCGCGCGGCCAGCCCCGGCACCAACCCGACGGTCCGGTCGAACTCCGCCTCCAGGTTGCCCCGGAAGTCGGCGACCCGCTCCACCGGCGGCATCAGCAGCACCATCGCCAGTCCCCCGTCGCACGGGAAGGCGTTGCCCAGCTCGTAGCCGGTCAGCCACATCGCGGCGGTGGAGCGCCACTCGTCGCGAGGGTCCTCGTAGTAGGCGTAGTAGCAGGCCCTGCCGTTGGCGTGGGTGATGCGCGGGTGTTCGGCGCCGACCAGGCGCGCGACGGTCGAGCGGCGGCCGTCCGCGCCGACGACCAGGTGGGCGCGGATCTCGTACTCCTGGCCCTTGGGGTCACGGACCCGTACACCGACGGCCCGGTCCCTCTCCCAGAGCAGGTCGATGACGCGGTGCCCCTCCCGGATCTCCGCTCCGCTCTCGCGGGCCGTCTCGACGAGGGCCGTGTCCAGGGCGGCGCGCCGGACGCACATCCCGTAGTCGATCCCGTCGACGGGGGTGTAGCCGCCCCCCGCGTCGAGGCCCGGGCCGCCGACGTGCGCACGGGAGAGCCGGGGGGCGCCGGCCTTCTCGACGCGTTCCAGGGCACCGACTCGGGCCAACTCGGCGACGCCGCCGGCGAAGAGCAGGTGAGTGGAGACGGTCGTGCTGGGGAAGCGCGCCGGATCCACCGCGATCACCCGGCGCCCCTGCCTGGCCAGTGCCGTCGCGGCCGCGGATCCCGCGCAGCGCGCTCCGGCGATGACGACATCGGCGTGTTCGCTCATCGGACCTCCCGCAGACAGTCCGTCATAACCGACGAAGATGTCGGTTATGGGAACAGTAAGTCAGCACTGACCGACGAGTCAACGCCCCGCCGGAGGTAGTCTGCGGGACGTGGAGACCGAGGAACCGAAAAAGCGCATGCGGGGATCAGTTCGGCGCGCGCACATCACCGAGGCGGCCCTGACCGTCTTCGCGGCCCGGGGCTACCACGCCACCGCGATGGAGGAGATCGCGACGGCGGCAGGGGTGACCCGCTCGGTCCTGTACGACCACTTCCCGTCCAAGCGGGTGTTGCTGATCACGGTTCTGCAGGAGCAGAACGCGCTGCTGGTGGAGCACATCGGTGCCCGCATCACCGGATCGGGATCCCCCGGCCAGCGACTGCGCGCCACTCTGGACGCGTACTTCAGCTTCGCCGAGCACCGCCCCATGGCCCGCCGCCTGCTGTTCGACCACACCGACGAGAACGACCCCGAGATCAAGGCGGTCCGCTGGGGCATCAGGGAGACCCGGACGCGGGCGGTCGCCGTGATGCTCGCGCGTGACCTGAGCCGTCTCGGATTCGACGCGGAGACCGAGATCGCCCAGGCGGTGGTCGAGTTGCTGCTCTCCAGCACGGACGGCCTGGCCCAGTGGTGGGCGCGGCATCCGTCGGTGCCACGCGAGGAACTGGTCAACGCGGCCATGCGCGTCCTGTGGAACGGGCTGTCCCAGGTGACCGAGCCCGATCCTCGCTAGCGCCCCTGTTTCGCTTTGCGCACATTTCAGTCTTGACAGACGTTAGCCGTGCGTTCATTGTTCCGCCTAGCTGAACCAACAGAGGTGTCGGTTAGCTTGGAGGATCGATGGAAGAGCAAGAAAGCCGAGACGGCAGTCGAGGCACACTCGGCCGGCGTCGGTTCGTCACGGGCGCGATGGCCGCCGCGGCCGCCGCGACGGTCGGGCCACTGGTGGGTGCGCCGGGAGCCAGGGCGGCCGCCCCCTCCTTGCTGACCGCGTCGGTCACGGGCAAGCGGGTAGCGATCTTCGGCGCCGGGATGGGCGGACTGAGCGCCGCCCAGGAGTTGGCCGAGCGTGGTTTCCAGGTCACCGTCTATGAGCGCAAGTCCCTCGGCGGCAAATCCCGGAGCATTCCGGTGCCGGGGACCGCCGCGGGCGGGCGCCGGAATCTGCCCGGTGAGCACGGCTTCCGCTTCTTCCCCGGCTTCTACCAGAATCTCCCCGACACGATGAGCCGCATCCCGTTCGGCAACGGCAACACCAGGGACAGCCTCGTCAACGCACAACTGGAGGTGATCGCCTACAAGGGCCAGCAGCTCCGCATCCCGGTGCCCGGCAGCCTCGGCGGAGTGCTCACCCCGGATTCGCTCAGGGACTACCTGATGACCGCCCTCAGCGCCGTCAGAACGGTCCCGCTGCTGCAGATCGAGTTCTTCGTCTCCAAGATCATCGCGTTCGCCACCAGCGGCCCCCGACGGCGCCTGGGCCAGTGGGAGAACATGGCGTTCTCCGACTTCATCAAGTCGAGCGCGATGTCGGAGGACTACCGGGAACTGCTGGTGAAGATGTTCACCGCCTCCCTGGTGGCCGCCCAGCCGGACAAGGCCAACACCCGCACCATGGGTCTGATGTTCGAGGCGCTCGCCTTCAGCGCGATCGGCCTCGGCCCGTACGGCCCGCCCGACCGGGTGCTCAACGGCCCGTCGAACGAGGTGTGGATCGACCCCTGGATCAGCCATCTCACCGGGCTCGGCGTCGAGTTCAAGGTCGGCTGGACCGCCACCGGGTTCACCCACAGCGGTGGCCGCATCACCGGCGCGCAGGTGACCGACCCCACCGGGGCCGCCGGGACCGTCACCGCCGACCACTATGTGGCGGCCCTGCCCGTCGAGAGGCTGCAGCCCCTGCTGACGACCTCGATGAAGACCGCCGACTCCTCACTGGCCCGGCTCTCGAACCTCGAGACGGACTGGATGAACGGCGTGATGATCTATCTGAGGGAGCCCCGCCCGATCGCACTGGGGCACCTCATCTACGCGGGCAGCCCGTGGGCGCTCACCTCGATCAGCCAGGCCCAGTTCTGGAAGAACGACTTCGCCGGGACGTACGGAGACGGCACGGTCACCGACTGCCTCTCCCTCGACCTGTCGGACTGGAACACCCCGGGCATCCTGTTCGGGAAGACCGCCAAGCAGTGCACCCGGCCGCAGATCGTGCAGGAGGTCCTCGCGCAGGTGCGCGCCGCCCTGCCAGGCGGCGCGGCGCTGCTGCCCGACTCGCTCGTGCACTCCTGGTTCGTCGACCCGGCGATCACCGGCGAGGCCACGTCCACCGTGGCCAACGACGAGCCGTTGCTCATCAACACCCCCAGTTCCTGGAGTAACCGCCCCAAGGCCACGACCAATATCCCCAACTTCTACCTCGCCGCGGACTTCGTCCGTAACAGCATCAACCTCGCCACCATGGAGGGGGCCAACGAGGCGGGACGAATGGCGGCGAACGCCATTCTGGACGCCGCCGGATCGTCGGCGGCCAAGGCGACGCTGTACGAGCTCTACCTGCCCCCCGAGTTCAACGCGCTCTACGCCCTCGACGACACCCGCTACGCGCTGGGCCTGCCCAACAAGTTCGACCTGTTCTCCCCGTACTGGCCAGGGCACTGATCAGCGGCCCTCGGAGCCCGGCCGCCCGGTCCGGCTCCAGGAGCCGGCTCCCTCCTGACGCCCACGGTGCGCACCGCGCGGGACAGGACGAATTCACGCTCGCCGAGGCGGCGCCCACCTGTCGACCGCGCGGGTCGCCGGCCCCAGCGCCCACCGCGCCTGCGCCTGCGCCTCGGCGGGCTACCGACCCATCGCCGACCGACGGAACGGCTCCCTGCCGGAAGGCGTTTCCGCCGGTCGCGACGGTGGCGTTGGAGCCGATGTCGATCTCCGTCGCGCATCGGAGGGAGCCCGGTAAGTGCGTCTTGACAGAACAATCATCCAATAGCAGATTGGGCGGCCAGTCCCGATCTCCCCCTTTCCCCGCAGGTCCGGTAACGGTTCGCCCGCCATCTCCTCGGCGGGCCGGCGCGAAGACCGGACCGCCCTGTTCGTCACTGACGGAGGAATCTTGTCTTCCACCCGGAACACCGACTCCCGCTTCCCGCATACGCCCGTGACGCTGCCCGGCGGCGGCCTCAACTGGCTGGATCAGGTCGCCCGCCACGCCCGGCACATCCCCGACCGGGTCGCATTGCGCTTCGAGGGAGTCTCCACCACCTGGGCGGAACTCCACCGGCGGGTGCTGGCGCTGGCGACGGGTCTGGCCACCGAGGGCGTGGGACGGGGCGATCGGGTGGCGATCCTGATGACCAACCGGCCGGAGTACGTGGAGGCGGTGCTCGCGATCAACCTGCTGGGCGCGCTCGCTGTCCCGCTGAACTTCCGGCTCACCGCCGACGAGATCACCTTCATCCTGAAGGACAGCGGCTCCGTCGCGCTGATCGCCGACCAGGCTCTCGCCCCGGCCGTGGCGGCGGTGCGCGGCACGCTCTCGTCCCCGGCGACGTGTGTGGTCGTCGGCGCGGACCCGGCCCAGGCCGGGCCGGAAACCCTGAACTACGCCGATCTGGCCGGCGCGTCCACCGCGGAACCGCCCGCCGCCGACATCGACGAGCGCTGGCCCGCGCTGATCATGTACACCTCCGGGACGACAGGGCACCCGAAGGGCGCCGTGCTGTCGCACCTGAACCTGGCCGGGCAGTCCGGCACGCTGATCCGGTACTGGCGGCTGCATCTCGACGACGACGTGAACCTGTGCGCCTCGCCGATGTTCCACATCGCCGCGCTCGGCACGATCGCGCCGTCCATCGCGACCGGCGGCACCACCGTCATCGTGCCGAGCAAGCAGTTCGATCCCGACGACCTGCTGCGGACCGTGGAGAGCGAACGGGTCACCCACCTGTTCCTGGTCCCGGCGCAGTGGCAGCAGGTCATCGCCCATCCGGGGGCGCCCGCCCTCGCCACCCGCCTGCGCGCCATGTCCTGGGGGGCCGCGCCGGCGAGCGTCACCCTGCTGCAGGCCATGGCCGACACCTTCCCCGGAGTCCCCAACGTCGCGGTCTTCGGTCAGACCGAGATGTCACCGGTCACCTGCGCCCTCGAGGGCGAGGACGCGCTGCGGAAGATCGGCTCGGTCGGCCGTCCCGTCCCGGCGGTGAGCGTCCGCGTGGTGGACGAGGAGATGCGCGACGTCGCGCCCGGCGAGGTCGGCGAGATCGTGTACCGCGGTCCCACCCTGATGTCGGGGTACTGGAACAATCCCGAGGCCACCGCCGAGGCGTTCGCCGGAGGCTGGTTCCACTCCGGAGACCTGGTCCGCGCCGACGAGGAGGGCTTCGTCTACGTCGTCGACCGCAAGAAAGACATGATCATCTCGGGTGGTGAGAACATCTACTGCGCCGAGGTCGAGAACGTGCTGGCCGGGCATCCGGCGGTGGCCGACGTCGCGATCGTCGGCGCGCCGCACCCGCGCTGGGGGGAGACCCCGGTCGCCGTGGTGGTCCCGGCCGACCCGCTCGCCCCGCCCACCCTGGACGAGCTGACCGAGTGGTGCCAGAGCCGGCTGGCGTCCTACAAGAAGCCGACACGCCTGCAGGTCATGGAGGCACTGCCCCGCAACGCCTCGGGAAAGGTGCTCAAGCCGGTGCTCCGCCAGGCCGTCGGAACCACCCCGCCGGATTAGGGCCCGTACGGGGTTGAGATCAGCGGGATTCGCCTGCGCGGTGGTTTGCGGTCCTGGTAGGCCATCGCTATGGCGCGTGGGGATCTCACTGACGAGGAATGGTCCTTGATCGATCCTCATCTGCCCTTGGGTGAGCGCGGTCCGATCCCGGACCTGCGGCAGCGGTTCAATGCGGTGATGTGACGGTTTCGTACCGGCAGTCCGGGACGGGGACGGACGCCGGCGGTTACGACGGCGGCGCCGAATACGGCCGACGGTGGCCGGGCTGGGCCGCTCTCGGGGCGGGCTGACCAGCAAGGTCCACCTGTCGGCCGACCGGCGATGCCGTCCGCTGTCCTTCGTCCTGACCCCGGGCCAAGCCGGCGACAGCCCACGGCTCCGCGCCGTCCTGGCCCGGATCAAGGTCCGGCTGCCCGTCGGTCGCCCACGCACCCGCCCGGCCGCGGTGGCCGCCGACAAGGCCTACTCCTCCCGCGGCAACCGCCTCTATCTGCGCAGGCGCCACATCAAGGCCGTCATCCCCGAAAAGACCGACCAGGCGGCCAACCACAAGAACCGCGGCTCCCGTGGCGGCCGCCCGCTCAGCCATGATGCAGAGCTCTACAAGCAGCGCAACACGGCCGAACGGTGCATCAACCGGATCAAAGAGTGGCGCGCTCTGGCCTTCCGCTCCGACAAGACCCCCGAAAGCCACCTCGCGGGCCTTCATCTACGCGGCGTGCCCACTCCACAAAGTTGTGCCGTCGGTCCACCGAGCATGACCGGGCAACCCGATACCGATGTCCATCGCAGATGCGATTCCTTCCAGAAAGAGCTCGTGGGCAAAGGGCGTGACCGGAGCACCCGTCACCCGGGCCGGTCAAGTGTGGCCGGGGCGGTGTGTGAGCCGGTCGGATCGTGTTCCAGCAGCCGCTGCAGTTCGGCGACGGGCTGGACTCCCGAGACCGGCGGGCGGCCGTCGATCACCAGGCTCGGAACGCCGGTGACGCCGTGCTCGGCCGCGCGGCGCCGGTCGGCGCGCACCTGTCCGGCGTACTCGTCACCGGCCAGGACGGCGCGCACCTCATCGCCGTCCAGCCCGGCCTCACCGCCTAGGCGCTGCAGGACCTGCGCATCGGCCACGTTGAGACCCTCGGTGTGGTACGCGTGCAGCAGCAGCTCCATCATCTGGTCGGCCCGGCCGCGGTCGGCGGCCAGCTTGCTCAGCCGGTGCGCGTCGAAGGTGTTCACCGGACGGGCCAGGTGCAGGTTCAGCTCTAGGCCTTCCGCTGCACCCAGCGACCGGATCCGTGCAACGCGGGCGGGCGCCTGCTCGCCCCACCAGCCGGCCATGGCCTCGGCGGCGGTCGGGCCGGGAATCCGGCCTTCCTCCGGCGCGAGCTCGTAGCTGCGCCAGATCATCTCAACGCGGTCGCGGCCGGTATGCGCGGCCAATGCGGTGGTCAGGCGTCTTTTACCGATGTAGCACCAGGGACACAGCACATCGGCGTATATCTCAAGCTTCATGAAACGTCCTGCACAGTGATCGTGGTTGATCGAAGGTGGTTGGTCTCAGCCGGCGGCATGGGCGGCGCCGCCAGCGGTTCGGGCGATCAGGCATCCCGGCGCTGGGGCCCGGGACCGACTTCCCGAACGACGGTGTAGGTAGGCACTCCGGTCATGCGTGGTTCGGCCTTGCCGGAAAGGCTCTCCAGCGCCTTGCCGATGGCGGCCGTCCGGCCATCGGTGTCGGAAGTCTCCACGAAGTGGCGGTAGTCCGCCTCGCTCGCCCAGTGCACGATGTTGTACACGCGGGTGCCGTCGGTGCTCACGTGGAAACGGGCCGAGCGGTACCCGGGGTAGAAACGCACCCACCGCTCCTGGATCTCCGCGAAGGCCTCCACAAGCTCACGCTGCGTGTCAAAGCCATCGACGGTGTAGTCAATGATCGAATAGAAACCGGAATCCGTGCTCAAGGAACACACTCCTCAAGGTCTGCTGTGGGCGGGCCCCGGCCGCCCATCGTGCAATCTCAACCACGGTTGAGGTCAAGCACACCCCTGGCACGGAGGCGTAACCGCCCCTGCCCTACTTCCGGGACGCGGCAATTCCGGCATCGGCATCGCCGAGACACTGCGCACCCGGGTCCGCCAGGCACAGATCGACGAGGGCTGCCGCCCCGGCCGCGCCACCGATGAATCCGGCGGGACTTCACCGCAACCCGGCCGAATGCCGCCTGGGTGGCCACGTCCCACAGCCGAATGGTGGCGTCCTGGCCCGCGCCGGCGACCAGGTCACCCTCCGGAGCGAAGGCGAGGCTCCGCACGATGCCGGCATGGCCGACGAGCGGCTGGCCGACCTGACGGCGGGTCTCCATGTCCCACAGCCGGATCGTCCGATCAGCGCCTGCGGTGGCCAGCAACGTGCCTTCCGCGCTGAAGGCCAAGTCCGCCACATTGGCGCGGTGAGCATGCAGCACGGCGATCCGCTGACGGCTTGCGGTGTCCCACAACCGGACCGTCCCGTCGGCCATGCCGACCGCCAGGAGACGCCCATCCGGGCTGAACGCCACGGACACACCTGCTGCGTCCACGAGCGCGGCGCCGATCTGGCGGTGGCGGCGAACGTCCCAGAACCGCAGGGTGCCATCGATACCGGAGCTGGCAAGCAGGCCGCCGTCGGAGCTGAAGTCCAGGGCGAGCACCAAAGCCGTGGAGAATTCGGGGCTCTCAGTGTGGCCGAGCAGCGGCAGGCCATTTCGCCGTTGGGTGGGCACGTCCCACAGCTGGATGGTTCCGTCGGTCTCGCCGATTGCCAGGGTCTTTCCGTCGGGGCCGAACACTACGGGGCCGCTGTAGCCCAACTCCGCTTTGGCGATGAGGTCGCCGAACCGCCGCCGCGCGGTCACATCCCAGAGGCGGCCGCCGGTGACGCTGGAGGTCGCGACGGTGCGTCCGTCGGAGGCCAGGTCCATCGCGTGGATCGTCTCACCGCCCTTCTGAGTGAGCGGCCGACCGACCTGGCGCCCAGTGGCAAGATCCCAGATGCGCACGGTGCCCTCTTCACCCGCACTGGCCAGGGTGCGGCCGTCGGCGGAGACGGCGAGGTCGAGGGCGGGGCCGATGTGGCCGATGAACGGCACGCTCACCTGGCGGCGGGCGCGGGTGTCGTACAGGACGATCACATTGCCTTCGCCCACGGTGACCAGCGTCGTGCCGTCGGGGGTAAGCGCCAGCGACAGCCCGGCTCTGGTGATGGGCTCGCCGATTTGCTTGCTGGTGGCGAGGTCCCAGAACCGTATGGTTTCGTCGCTGTCCACACTGATCAAAGTGGTGCCGTCGGGGGTGAAGGCGATCCGCCACGCCGCGACGTTGCCGCTACTGGAGACCATAAGCGGGCTGAGGTTGAAACCGTCTGCGACGTCCCACAGGCGAATCGCGCCGTCGGCGCCCGCTGAAATCTTCTGTCATGACCTCGCTCGCCACGACGAGCAGGCTGCCGTCGCGGGTGAAGGCGAGGTCATTGACGAGTTCCTCCGGGCTGGTCATCGGTCTGCCGACCGCACGGCCTGTGGCCATGTCCCACAGCCGGACCGTGCCGTCGTCGCCACCTCCTGCCACGATTCCCCCCTTGGGACTGATGGCGACTGCGTTGACGCGCCCGGTGTGCCCGCTGAAGACGGCCCGAGCAGGGGCCGGCGTGGTCGTGATCAGGGCACGCCGGGCCTCGGGGGTGGGGGCGACGC
Organism: Streptosporangium amethystogenes subsp. fukuiense; assembly: GCF_042665875.1. Classification (NCBI taxonomy): domain Bacteria; kingdom Bacillati; phylum Actinomycetota; class Actinomycetes; order Streptosporangiales; family Streptosporangiaceae; genus Streptosporangium; species Streptosporangium amethystogenes. The sequence goes on from NZ_JBHTEE010000001.1 coordinate 2,334,152, forward strand.
TCCAGGCGGTGGCGGCCAGCAGGGGTACCTCCGTCAACTCTGCGCCAAACGTGGAGGCGTACTCCCAGCGCGGCGACGCCTCCGTCAGCCCGGCGAGCCGGGTGCCCCGGTAGAGGAACGCCGGATCACGGCCGTGCCGCAGCCATTCGCGCGCGTCGTCGTCGAGTTGCCGCCGAACCAGGAGAGTCGCGCGGTCGGTCTGGATCCAGGTACGCAGCTGTGGCCAGGCATGGGTCAGGGCTTCGTGGGTGATCTCGGCTCTGTCCTCGTCGACAGAAACCAGGCGGGCACGGACGAAGCGGTCCAGGACCTTGCGCGCGATGCCGTGATCCGGCGAGGCCGGCGGGGGGGAACAGGTCGGCCAGGAGGATGCTGCGGCTCCGGCCATCCGCAGCGGCAGGTCGTGGTAGGCGGCGTCCCACGCCTGCCGGTCCCCCAGGTCTGCGGGTAGTGGCCGGCCGGATTCCAGAAATCGTCCAGGCATGGCGCACGTCCCCGACCTACAGATGGAGCTGCAACAACAGCGTCAAGCTCAACCTCTCCGCGGTGCTTGACGCGGCGCTCCAAGTCGTCGGTGCGACTGCCACGGTCATCTCGATCGTCGCTTGAGCAAACCTGATCAGCGAGAGCCACCTGAGCGGGCGGCCCTGAGGAGGGTTTCGAACCTACGCACACTCACCAGGGCCACCTGGGCGCAGGCTCGGCCAATGCAGAGCCCGACGCAAGCGGGTGCCCCGGCCTTCCGGCCGGGGCACCCGCTCTGTTCGGCGCCTTACAAGTTTGTGCCGGCATGGACGGTTCGGATATCCGGGCGATGAAGTGCCGTGGCCGCCCTTCCATCGACGTCTGATGCGCCGCCTCCCCGGCTTGGGCCCCGACCACCGGCCCATAAGGGAGATACGCATTAATCGCGTGGTGGGCCTTCTCCGCATCGGTCAGCTCGAACTCGGCGAGCGTCATCGATTCTCGGCCGCGAAGAAGGCGGCCGCTTTTTCAAGGACGCCAGTTTCTCGCGCAGCTCGGCGTTCTACCGCTCCAGTTCGCGGACCCGCGCCCGCTCCGGCCCGGTGGCCCAACGGCGCCGCCGCTGCCGTGGGCTTGCTCACCCACCTGCTCGACCACCACCGCGACAAGCAATAACCGGCGTCAGCTTCTCGGCCGTAGACGACCGAGCGTGCAGCTCCTCGCCGTCGATGGGTTCGACGGTTCAGGCCGCGTCGTCGGCAGCGTGACTCACTGCCCAGCCCGCCACCCCGCGCGAGGCGATGTTGCGGGCCGCGTTGACGTCGGCGTGCTCAGCGAAGCCGCACGACGTGCAGGAGAAGGTCGCCTGGCCGGGCCGGTTCCTCTTGTCCACATGCCCGCAGGACGAGCAGGCCTGCGAGGTGTAGGCCGGATCGACGTGGACAACGGCGACGCCCTGGCGGGCGGCCTTGTAGGCGATGAAGCCCCCCAGCTGGTGGAAGCTCCATGAGTGCAGCGTGACCCGCTGGGGCTTGCGGAGCCGTACCCGGTCACGGATGCCCTGGAGGTCTTCCAGGGCGATGCCTTGCCCGGTGCGTGCAGCCTCGGTCACGATCTGCTTGGCGATGATGTGGTTGGTGTTCGCGGCGAACCGGGCCTCGGCCCGGCGACGCCGCTTCAACAGCCGTTTGGCGGACTTGGTCTGCTTGGCCTGCAGGCGGCGGCGCAGCTCGCGGTGGCGGTGGCGGACCGCGTTCAGGGTTTTGCCGCTGTGGCGAACCCCGCCACTTGTGGTCGCGATGTTGACGATTCCCAGATCCACCCCGGTGAACCCGTTCGGGGTGCGCACCGGCACGTCCGGCAGGTCGCAGGTGGCGATGAGGAACCACCTACCGTCGCGATACAGCAGGTCCGATTCGCCCTTGCGGTAGGCGGCCAACGTCGTGAGCTGATCGGCAGAGGCGGTGAACGCCACGTTCTTCATCCGCCCGCGCGTGGTCCAGATGCTCACTGTGCGCGCCTCCATCTGCCAGGACAGGCAGCGGTCGTCGAACGGGTGGGCCGCACCGGGGCGAAAGACGATCGGCGTGGCCAGGGCCCGCTCGCGCCGCGCGGAACCGGGCCTGCCCACGTTGCCGTTGCGGATATTGGCGTGCAGCGTGGCGTAGGCGTCGGCGACCTTCTTGATGACATGCTGCGCGGCCTGAGCCGCCAGCCGGTAGTCGTCCTTGATCTGCCCGTAGGCGTGCCGGCGCAGGTCGTAGTTGCGAAACACCCGCCGCTGGTGGGCGAGCGCTGCCACCCAGGTGGCCGCGGCGTTGACCGCGCGCAGGGTCGCCTCCAGCGCCGCCGCCTGCTCGGGCGTCGGCAGGAGTCTCACCTGCACCACCAGCTTCACAACGCCCAAACTATCCTTTGGCCCATGTCACCGTGATAGGAATCCGACCTGCGCCGGGGCCGGGGCCGAACCGTTGTCCGCACGCTGCACGCGCATTCGGTCTTCACACCCGGGCATCGGTGCGGGGTCTTCACCGGCGAACCGCCGCGCCGCCGCGCCGCTGCGCCGCCGCGCCGCTGCGAAGAAATCATGATCGAGGTGTGCGGCTTGTTGAGTTCAACGGCGAGTACGACCATGTCCGCCTGCTCGTCGGCTGCCCGCCCAAGGTCGTCCTTGCGGCCCTGGTCGATTCCCTCAAGGGTGTCTCGGCCCGCCTGCTGCGCAAGGAGTATCCCGCTGTCCACAGGTATCTGCGGGGCGGCCGCTTGCGGTCTCCGTCCTACGTCGCCGCCTCCCGCGGCGGCGCCCTTTTGAGCCTTATCAAAAAGTACATCGAAAACCAGGAGCGCCCGGACCAACGACCGGACGTTCACAACCCCAGGACCGGGAAGCGATTCCTCCCGGGCGTGAACACCCGGGGTTCCTCGCTAGATAACGCTGAACCGATTCGGCCTCCCTGGAATGGTGCGGGCCGGAACCGGCCCAAAAGCCGCAGCCCGGCCCGCGATCGAGCGGCTCATCATCCTCGTCGTCGGGCAGGTCGACATCAGGGGTGTGTTTGCCGGCGGTACTGCGTACCGTGAGGGGGTTCCCTCGCGCCAGGCTCCGCTCCCCCACGCCCGGAGGTCGCACGATGGCCACTCCCTCGTCCCCGCTTTCACCTCGTCCTGCCCGACCGACCGGAGCCGGCGCCTCGGCTCACGCGCAGTACCGTGCGGCCTGGGCTGAGGGACGCACTCGGCGCCTGATCCAACAGGCTGCGCTCGCCGTGGCGGTCTTCGCCGTGGTGACGTGGCTGTGGGGCTGGTGGGCGGGCCTGATCGCCACGGCGCTCGTCGCTGGGATCGACGCGCTCACCCGGTGGCGAAAGCACGAGGCGGTGAGAACCTGGCGCAAAGGTGCCGCGGGTGAGCGACGGACGGCTCGCATGCTGCGTCCTTTGAGCAGGCACGGCTACACGGTGTTGCACGATCGGACCTTGCCCTACGGGAAGGCGAATGTGGATCACCTGGTGATCGGGCCTGGGGGCCTGTTCGTCGTAGACACGAAGAACTGGGACAAGCGCAAGCGCATCACCCGGCGGGGCCGCCGCGGGTACGTGCGCGTCGGGCGGACCTCGGGCGACAAGGTGGTGGGCTCAGTGATCTACGAGGCGGGCAGGGTCTCGGAGACGCTGAGCAGAGCGCTCAAACGACCGGTGAAGGTCGCACCGGTGGTGGCGATCCACGGGCCCGCGGTACCGCTGCTGCGCGTCATGCGGGTCTCAGGGGTGCCACTCCTGCGGGCCTCCCAGGTGCCGGGCTGGATCTCTCGGCAAAACGCGGTGCTCAGCGTGGCCGAGGTCACCGAACTGAGCGCGGCGGCCGAGAAGCTGTTCCCGCCCTACGTCGAGTAACGCCACTGGCCGACCGCTACCCCGAAGGCAGAGCGCCCAATGCCCCGACCGACACCGCACAACCCCTGGGATCGCTTCTTCGACCCCGCCGAAAAGCCGCGCGGGCCGCGACGTGCCCTACGGGGCGGGTAGCTTCGTGGAGATGCAACGGAAACCGAATCTCCGAGCCCTGTGCCGGCGCCTGCCGGCAGGCGGGAACCTGCCCGGGCATCGGCTGCGGTTCGGCTCCGGCACCGAGGGGATCGAGCGGCTCGAGGCGTCGCTGGTCGGTGAGGCGTTCTCACCACACCGCCACGACACGTACGCGATCGGGATGACACTGCGGGGTGTGCAGACCTTCCGCTACCGCGGTGAGCTGCGGCACTGCCTGCCCGGAGAGTGGCACATCCTGCACCCCGACGAAACCCATGACGGCGCGGCGGGTACCGACGAGGGATTCGGCTACCGGATCATCTACATCGACCCTTTCCTCGTCCAGGAGGCGCTGGGCGGAAGACCGCTCCCCTTCGTCGCCGATCCTGTCGTCGGGCATCGCGACGTGCATCCGTCCCTTCTCGCGTCACTGGCGGACATCGACGAACCGTTGGGCGACCTCGAACGTCTCGAGGTCGCGCTCCTGGTCGCGGAGATGCTGGAGAGGCATTCTTCCGCTCCGTTGAGGAAGCGGGCACCGCTCGCTTTGGAGCCGCTGTCGCGCGTGCGGGACCTCATCGCCGACGATCCGGCGGTCAGGCACACGGTTGAGGAGTTCGAGGACGTCTCGGGCCTGGACCGCTGGACGATCGCGCGTCAGTTCCGGGCCGCGTTCGGCACCAGCCCGACCCGTTTCCGCACCATGCGGCAACTGGACCGGTCACGCCGGATGCTGGCGGGCGGCATGCCGTTGTGCGACGCCGCACTGGGGGCGGGATTCGCCGATCAGAGCCACATGACGCGGATGTTCAAACGGGCCTACGGCCTCACGCCGGCGAGGTGGGTCGCCGCGCTCGCCGGTGTCACAGCCCACCCGTGACGTTGAGGACGGCACCGGTGACGTAGGACGCCTTGCCCGACATCAGCCACGAGACCGCCTCGGCGATCTCCTCCGGCCTGCCCGGTCGTCCCCAGGGGATGCGCCCCGCGACGCGCCGGGCTCGTCCCGGCTCCCCCGCGCGAGCGTGGATGGTGGTGTCGACCGTTCCCGGCGAAACGGCGTTGACCCGGATGCCGTCCGGGGCGAGCTCCTTGGCCAGACCGATCGTCAGCGTCTCGAGCGCCGCCTTGGTCGCGGCGTACGCGACGTACTCGTGTGGCGATCCGGTACGGGCGGCGACCGAGGAGACGTTGACGATCGCCGCCCCCGGCGCCCGCCCCGCCCAGTGCCGCGCGGCCTCGCGGCACAGCCGGACGGGCGCCACGAGGTTCACGTCGACGACGCGCCGCAGGTCGGCGTCGGTCAGGCCGGTGAAGGGGCCGATCCTGCCGGTGACCCCGGCGTTGTTCACCAGGCCCGCCACCTCGCCGAAGGACCCGGCGAGGTGGAACAGCCGCTGGGGAGCGTCCTCCTCGGTGACGTCGACACGAAGACCACGGACGGGGACGTCGGCGCCGTCGAGGGCGGCTTCCAGCGTCCGGGCGTCGTCGTCGGAGTTCGAATGCGTGAAGACGACACCGAACCCGTCCGCGCGCAGCCGTTCGACGATGCTCCTGCCGATTCCCCGCGTCCCGCCGGTGACGATCACGATCGGGTGTGTGGTCATTCCTGTGCTCCCTGGGTCGATCCGGTCCTGGCCTCGATCGCGCGGACGACGGTCACCATGTCCGAGTGATGATGCCCCAGCGCGAGCGTCTCGCCGAACAAGGCGTGGCAGACGTCCAGCAGCGGCGAGGCCAGGCCGGCCTTCCGCGCCGCCTCGGCGATGAGCCGGTTGTTCATCAGCACGTCGGCGACCGACGCCTGAGCGCCGAAGTCGCGCTCGACCAGCTTGAGCGCCTTCACCCGCGAGACACCGCTGGCCATCGGGCCGGAATCGAGCACGTCCAGGAGCAGGCGCAGGTCGAGGCCGTGGCGGTCGGCGAAATGCACGGCCTCCGCCAGGCCGGTCACCATGGTGATCAAAAACAGGTTGACCGACAGCTTCATCAGCAACGCGGAGGGAACCGGCCCGCACACCACCGTCTCGTGGCACATCGGCCGGAACAGCGGGCGAACCTCCTCGATGGCCGCGAGCCGGCCTGCCAGCATCGCCACGAGCCGCCCGGCCTTGGCGGGATCACGCGATCCTGAGACCGGGGCCTCGACATAACCGCCCCCGGCGGCGAGGATGTCGGCCTCCAGTCCCGAGGAGTGGTCGGGTGAGGTCGTCCCCATGTGAACGATGACGCGCCGCGCGACGTTCGCCTCGAACCGGGCTGTCCCGCGCCCCAGCACGGAGTCGATCGCGGCGCCGTCGGCCAGCATGAGGAACACGACGCGCACCCGCTGGAACACCTCGGCGGGACTCGTCACCACCTTCGCGCCGGCCGCCCGCAGCGTCTCGCTCCTGCCTGCGGTACGACTCCAGACGACGAGGGGCGTCCCCGCGCGAACCAGGTTGAGGGCCATGGGCTCTCCCATGAGCCCAAGACCGATGAAACCGATCTCCATCCATCCCACCTCCGGCCGTATCCACTGCGAGCAATGTTCTAGGCCAAGGCGCCGCCGACAGTCTTGAACGATTGTGCCGCCGGAGTCCGGATTCATATCTGAAACTTCTAGCTACCAGCAGATTCATCTGTTGGACTTCTGATCGCCGGGCGGCCACGCTAGTGGGCACCGAGGTCCACCACCGGGAGGAATCCATGCCGGAGTACGAGAAGGCCATGCGGCCCGAAGACATCACCCGCCTGTTCGTCGAACGGTCCAACGCCGGTGACGCGGCCGGAGTCGCCGCGCTCTACGAGGAGGGCGCGGTGATGGCCTATCCGCCCGGCGGCCGGACGGTGGGCCGGGAGGCGATCCGCGCGCTGTGGGAGAAGGTGCTGGCCGGCCGTCCCCGCTTCGAGCAGGAACAACCGCTGCCGACCCTGATCAGCGGCGACATCGCCCTCACCTCGACTCCACCGAAGGACGGGAGCGGCGCCCGTGCGCAGGTCGTCCGGCGCCAGCCCGACGGCAGCTGGCTGCGCCTGCTCGACCAGCCCGAGTTCGTTCCCCCCACCCGCTGAGGGGAGGTCGAGCTCCCCAGGGGCGCGTCGGCATCGCGCGCTCCAGGGTGGCCCGCTGGACGCCCCCTGGCTACGGGTGCACGGGGAGGTCGCGCGGGCTCGTTCCGGCCTGGTCCGGCCGATGGACGTCGCCCAGGGCGGCGCGGACGTCACGGAGGTGGTCGGTGGTCTCGACGGCCTGGGCGCGGGTGAGATCGGCCAGGCCGAACGAGCTCTCGTTGAGTGCCTCGGTCGCCTGCCACGCCAGGGTCTGCCCGGCGGAGGTGATCCTGGCCAGGACCACGCGCCGGTCGTCGGGGGAGACACGCCGTTCCACGAGCCCGCGCTGCTCCAGGCGGGTGACGACGTTGGTCACGGAGGCGGGGTGCACCATCAGCCGCTCCCCCATCTTTCCCATCGGCAGCGCCCCTCGCGCGAATGCCAGCAGTTGCAGCGCCTCGTAGGCGGCGAAGGTCAGGCCGTACGGCTTGAGGGTCTCCTCGATCCGGCTCAGCAGCAGTTGCTGCACCCGCATGACGGAGGTGACGGTGGCCATGTGGTCGGCATGTTCCGGCCAGCGAGCGTTCCACTGCCGGTGGGCTTCGGCGATGGAGTCGAAAAAGGGTGAACTAGGCACCGGCTCACGCTACTTGACCGAATCCCGATCACCTATGTACTTTAATGCCAAAATATTTGATGTCCAAGGATTTATTACCCTCCAGGAGAGTCCGGTGCCACGCTCCGACGACCACTCCCGCGTCAACGGCTCGCTGCACGTCCCCGCCCACCCGGTGCGTTTCGTCACCGCCGCCGCGCTGTTCGACGGGCATGACGCGGCGATCAACATCATGCGGCGGATCCTGCAGGCGCAGGGAGCCGAAGTGATCCACCTGGGCCACAACCGCTCGGTGCGGGAAGTGGTCGACGCGGTCATGGAGGAGGACGCCCAGGGGGTGGCGGTCAGCTCCTACCAGGGTGGGCACATCGAGTACTTCGAATATCTCGCCTCGGCGCTCGGGCAGGCAGGGCTGGGACACGTCCAGATCTTCGGCGGCGGCGGTGGCGTCATCGTGCCGGAGGAGATCGCCCGGCTGGCCGAGTCGGGGGTGCGGATCTTCTCCCCCGAGGACGGCCAGCGGTTCGGCCTGCCGGGAATGATCAATCGGCTCATCCGTGAGTCGGACGTCGATCTCGCCGCGCGGCCGGTACCGGTCGAAAGCGTGCTGGCGGGTGAGCGGACGGCGCTGGCACGCGTGATCACCTGCCTGCAGGGCGGGACACTGCCGGAGGCCGACCGGCGGGTGCTGGCGGACGCGGCCGCCGGTCGCCGGGTGCCGGTGCTCGGTATCACCGGCACCGGCGGGTCCGGCAAGTCCTCCCTCACCGACGAGCTGGTACGCCGGTTCCGCACCGACCAGCAGGACAAGCTCCGGGTGGCCGTGCTGGCGGTGGATCCGACCCGGCGCCGTGGCGGCGGCGCGCTGCTGGGCGACCGGATCCGGATGAACACCCTGGACGGCGACCGTGTCTTCTTCCGGTCCCTGGCCACCCGGGGCGCCCGCGAGCTGCCGGAGAACATCGAAGCGGTGATCGAGGCGTGCAAGGCCGCCGGATACGACCTGGTGATCCTGGAGACTCCGGGCATCGGCCAGGGCGACGCCGCGATCGTCCCCCTCGTCGACGTCGCACTGTATGTGATGACGCCCGAGTTCGGTGCGGCCTCCCAGCTTGAGAAGATCGACATGCTGGACTTCGCCGACGTGGTGGCGATCAACAAGTTCGAACGGCGTGGCGCGGCCGACGCACTGCGCGACGTGTCCCGGCAGCTGATCCGCAACCGGGAGGCTTTCGGCGCCCGGCCCGAGGACATGCCGGTGTTCGGTACCAGCGCGGCCACCTTCAACGACGACGGTGTCACCGCCCTGTACCAGCACCTGAGCGGTCTGCTGGCCCAAAGCGGCCTGCCGCTCCAGCCCGGTGTCCTGCCCGAGGTGAGCGGCCGCGCGTCCACCGGCGCGGCCCAGATCGTCCCGCCGGGCAGGATCCGCTACCTCGCCGAGATCGCCGAGACCGTGCGCGGTTACCACGCCGAGACCGCCCGGCAGATCCAGGCCGCCCGGCGCCTGCAGCGGCTGACCGAGGTGGCGGCCGAGCTCACCGGACCGCCCGCCGCGGCCGTCGCCGAACTGGCCGAGGCGGCCAGGGCCGACCTCGCACCGGCGAACGCCGAGCTCATCGACGGCTGGCCGGCGGTCGTCGAGGCGTACTCGGGCCAGGAGCAGGTGGTGCGGGTCCGCGACCGGGAGTCGCGCACCAGGCTCACCCGCGAGTCGCTCTCGGGCAGCACGATTCCACGGGTGGCGCTGCCGCGCTACACCGACCACGGGGAACTGCTGCGCTTCCTGCGGAGCGAGAACCTGCCGGGCCGTTTCCCGTTCACGGCCGGGGTCTTCCCGTTCAAGCGCGAGGGCGAGGACCCGGCCCGGATGTTCGCCGGCGAGGGGGACGCCTTCCGCACCAACCGGCGCTTCAAGCTGCTGTCGGCCGACAGCGAGGCCACCCGGCTGTCCACCGCGTTCGACTCGGTCACCCTGTACGGCCGCGACCCCGGCCAGAGCCCCGACGTCTACGGCAAGGTCGGCACCTCCGGCGTGTCGATCGCGACCCTGGACGACATGAAGGCGCTCTACGACGGGTTCGACCTGTCCGCACCGGCCACGTCGGTGTCCATGACCATCAACGGCCCCGCCCCCACGATCCTGGCCTTCTTCCTCAATACCGCCATCGACCAGGCGCTCGATCGCCACCGCGACACGCACGGGCGCGAGCCCTCGCCCGAGGAGGCCGCGGAGCTGCGCGCCCGGACACTGGCCACCGTGCGCGGCACCGTGCAGGCCGACATCCTCAAGGAGGACCAGGGCCAGAACACCTGCATCTTCTCCACCGAGTTCTCGCTCCGGATGATGGGCGACATCCAGGAGTGGTTCATCCACAACGGGGTGCGTAACTTCTACTCGGTGTCGATCTCCGGCTACCACATCGCCGAGGCCGGGGCCAACCCCATCAGCCAGCTCGCCTTCACGCTGACCAACGGTTTCACCTACGTGGAGTCCTATCTGGCCCGGGGCATGGACATCGACGACTTCGCGCCCAACCTGTCTTTCTTCTTCTCCAACGGCATGGATCCCGAGTACAGCGTGCTCGGCCGGGTCGCGCGGCGGATCTGGGCGGTCGCGATGCGGGAACGCTACGGCGCGAACGAGCGATCACAGAAACTCAAGTACCACATCCAGACCTCCGGCCGGTCGCTGCACGCCCAGGAGATGGATTTCAACGACATCCGCACCACGTTGCAGGCCCTCATCGCGATCTACGACAACTGCAACAGCCTGCACACCAACGCCTACGACGAGGCCGTCACCACCCCCACCTCCGAGTCGGTACGCCGCGCCCTGGCCATCCAGCTCATCATCAACCGCGAGTGGGGCCTGGCGATGAACGAGAACCCGTTGCAGGGCTCGTACATCATCGACCAGCTCACCGACCTGGTCGAGGAGGCCGTGCTGGAGGAGTTCGACCGGATCAGCGAGCGCGGCGGCGTGCTCGGCGCGATGGAGACCGGCTATCAGCGTGGCCGCATCCAGGACGAGTCGATGCGCTACGAGCAGCGTAAACACGACGGCAGCCTGCCGATCATCGGCGTCAACACCTTCCGCAATCCCGACGCCGACGCCCGCGACGCCGGGCCGATGGAACTCGCCCGCGCCACCGAGGGCGAGAAGCGCTCCCAGCTGGAGCGGGTCGGCGCCTTCCAGGAACGCCACCGCGAGCAGGCGCACGCCGCACTGGCCGCGCTCAAGGAGGCCGCCCACGACGGCGAGAACATGTTCGCCGTGCTGATGGACACCGCCCGCGTCTGCAGCCTGCAGCAGATCACCGACGCGCTCTTCGAGGTGGGCGGCCAGTACCGGCGCAACGTCTGAGAGGTCGCGGCCCGGACGGGAGGCGGGTCAGGTGTCCCCGGACACCTGACCCGCCTCCCGTTCGGCCTTTCTCGAATGGCCGGACGGGCCGGTGGCCCCGCCTGGTGGCCGATCGCGCGCTGCGGGAACTCCACAACGACCCATTACCGTGTCCGCAAGAACTTGATTGACAGATGCAGCTAGAGAACAAGATTACGAAACTATTTCGCACGAGTCTTGCCGGGCGGGGTTCAGGGGTCCTAATGTCGCCTCACCTCAGGAAGGTCGCTCTCCTCGGACGCCCTGGGGTGTTCACCCCCCGAGAGAAACGAGCACGCCATGTCACGGATCGGCACAGGAGTCGCGGCGAGGTGGTCCGGCAGGCCACCTCGAAGGGTCGCGGCGGTGATGGCGGCCACCCTCGGTCTCAGCGTCGCGCTCGGCGGCACGTCCCTCGCCGACAGGAACGCGAACGGAGCCTCGACGCCCGCGGTGACTCGCGCCGGCCTCGACCCGTCACTCGTCGCGGGCCGGGGCGCGAGCGTCGACTTCGCCGAGCAGGAGGCGGAGAACGCCGCGACGAACGGCACGGTCATCGGCCCGGACCGCACCGCGTACACGCTGCCGTCGGAGGCGTCGGGCCGCAGGGCGGTCAAGCTGACGCCCGGGCAGCACGTCGAGTTCACCCTGCCGGGCGCGGCCAACGCGATCACCGTGCGCTACAGCATCCCGGACGCCCCCAACGGCGGCGGCATCACCGCGCCGCTCAACGTCACGGTGAACGGCGGGGCCAGGAAGTCCATGACCCTCACCTCGCAGTACGCGTGGCTGTACAACCAGTATCCGTTCTCCAACGACCCGAACGCCGACCTGCTCCACCCCGACTGGTGGATCACCGAGTGCGCCTGCGTGCCCGCCGCCACCACGCCCACTCCGGCGATCACCAAGCCGTTCCGCCCGAGCCACTTCTACGACGAGCAGCGCCTCCTGCTCGGCAGGACCTACCGCGCCGGTGACAGGGTACGGCTCACGGTTCCCGCCGGGAGCAACGCCGCCTGGACGGTCATCGACCTGCTCGACTCGCACCTCGTCGGCGCTCCGCACGTCAGGCTCGTCGCGGCGAACGTGCTGGCCTTCGGCGCCGACCCGCTCGGGCGGCGCGACTCCGCCGACGCGTTCGACAGGGCGATCGCCTTCGCCAAGGGCAAGCGACTCAAGGTCTACATCCCGCCGGGCACCTACCAGGTGAACCGCCACATCATCGTCGACGACGTGACGATCGAGGGCGCGGGCAACTGGTACACGATCATCAAGGGGCGCGAGGTCACACTGCCCGCGCCCGCCCCCGACGGCTCGGTGCACACCGGCGTCGGCTTCTACGGCAAGGACGCCTCGGCCGGTGGCAGCGACGACGTCCACCTGTCCGGCTTCGCGATCGAAGGCGACGTCCGCGAACGCATCGACACCGACCAGGTGAACGGCGTCGGCGGGGCGATGAGCAACTCGACCATCAGCGGCCTGCACATCCGCCACACCAAGGTGGGCCTGTGGTTCGACGGGCCGATGACCAACCTGAAGATCACCAACAACGTCGTCGTCGACCAGATCGCCGACGGTCTCAACTTCCACACCGGCGTCACGAACTCGGTCGTGTCGAACAACTTCATCCGCAACTCCGGGGACGACGGCCTGGCGATGTGGTCGGAGAAGACCTCCAACGCCGGCAACACCTTCGACCACAACACCGTGCAGACGCCCGTCCTCGCGAACGGCATCGCCGTCTACGGCGGCACCGACAACACCGTCTCGAACAACCTCGTCGCCGACCCGATCCGGGAGGGCAGCGCCATCCAGGTCGGCTCCCGCTTCGGCGCCGAGGCCTTCGCCGGACACCTGTGGGTCAGGGACAACACCACGGTCCGGGCCGGCACGTACGAGCTGAACTGGAACATCGGCCTGGGAGCCATCTGGTTCTACGCGCTGGAGAAGAACATCGCCGCCGACATCCAGGTGGTCGGCAACCACTTCCTCGACAACACCTACAACGCGATCATGCTGGTCAGCGACTGGCCGGTGAAGGACCTGTACTCGATCACCAACGTCCACTTCAAGGACATCAGGGTCGACGGCACCGGTACCTCCGTGGTCAGCGCCCGGGTGAAGGGATCGGCGTCCTTCGAGAACGTGGACGCCCGCAACGTCGGCGCGGTCGGCGTCAACAACTGCGGGGCGTTCAACTTCCCGTCCACCGGCTCGGAGTTCTCGCTGACGGACCTCGGCGGCAACGACGGGGGCGGCACCACCGGTCCCTGGCTCGCACCGTGGGAACTGCCGAACACCATCACCTGCGACGACCGTCCGCCGGTCGTCGCGCCTCCGGCCCCGTCCCCCTGGTGAGCAACCGGCGGGGGTCAGGACCGAGCAGGCCGTGAAACGGGAAAGCCCGCCCCCGGGTCTTCCGGGGGCGGGCTGTTCGCCGTGATGGACGGTTACCGCAGGACGGGGTGGTCCCGGACCAGCGGGGTGGCGCCCCACCACCTGCCGAGCCCAAGGGTGTCACCGGCCTGGGCCATCGCCAGGCCGGCCAGCACGAGGGCGTAGACGAGGTGCTCGTCCATGAAGGGGTTGGTGGTCAGCGGCAGTTCGGCCGCCCACATCAGAACCATCATCAGCCCGCCGGCGGCGGCGGCGATCCGCAGACCCGCCCCCGCGATGAGGGCCGCGCCGACGCCGAGCAGGCCGAGCATGAACAGCCAGTCCACCCAGCCCTGCCCGGCCAGACCGGTGAACAGACCGCCGAGCGCGTTCTCCCCGGTGCCCTTGAGGAACCCGGTGGTCGGGCTGCCCCCGGCCACCCACGCCCGCTCGGCGGGGGTGGCGAACCCCCAGCCGAAGGTCTTGTCCAGGAACGCCCACAGGAACACCCACCCCAGGGCGATGCGGGCGACCGCCCACACGTAGTCGACCGGGCGCCTCGCGGCGGCGGGGATGACGGCGGCGGGAGTGACGGGGGCGGCGTTCATGACCGGCCCGGTGTGAACTCGTCCGTGAGTGGTGGCCATGACGGCTCCCCTTTCCTGTGGTGTCTCTCGGTTTCTTTCGCACCCTCATCACATCGTTTTTCGGAGCCCGGACGCAGTGCCGTACGACTCGCGCCGAGGTCCCGGAGGTCCCGTTCCCATGGGACTTTCGACCCTCCGGACCCCGGAGACGCCAAGGCACGGACACCGGGGACGGCGGAGTTCCACGAGCGCCATCCGGCCCTCACCGCATGGACGCGGGAACGCCCCGCCCTCGCCCTCGCGACACGCTGACGAGCGCCTTCGCCCGCCCTCAGCCGGTGAGCAGCGCCGCGACCGCGCCGGTCGTCGCCGGATGCCGGGTGAGCAGCCCGCCCACCGCCGGGGCCGCCGCGACGCTCGCGGTCGTCGTCGGCCACTCCCCCGCGCAGCCGAGCAGCGCCGCCACGGCGTCGCACGCCCGCGGGTGCCCGGCCAGCAGCCCGGCCACCGGCCCGCTCGGCGCGGACGCCGGCCCGGCCGGCACCGCCGGCCGCTCCCACGGCGCGACCCACCGGTCGAGCTCGGCCAGGGAGGCGGGGAAGGTCCTGCCCGCCTCGCGCACGAGCACCGGGACCAGCTCCGGCACGTGCCGGCGCAGCGTCGTGATCAGCGTCGGCAGCCATGGCAGCAGAACCTCGTCGGGCAGTCGCGCGAAGGCCTTGGACAGCACCTCGACCACGAACGGCGCGAGGGCGGGAACGGGTTCGAGCGCCTGGACGAACCCGCTCAGGTAGAGCGGGAAGGAGGGGATGACGAGCGGGTTGGCCAGCAGCTCGTCACACCGGGCGCGCAGCCGGGCCTGCGAAAGCAGGCCCAGCTGGGTCTGGGCCGCCCACAGCAGCGCCGTCTTGGCCGGCTCCTGCGGATGCGCCTGCCGCACCGCCAGCTCCAGCTGGGCCCGGTCACAGCCCAGCGACAGCGCGAGACTCTCCATGGAGAACAGGAAGCCGAGCATGGCACCGACCTGGCGGACTCCGGTGTCCTCGTCCACGAAGGCGGTCGGCAGCAGCGTGCAGTAGTGCGCGTAGCCGGCCGTGACGAACGCCTCGCACCAGGCCGGCAGGTCCGGCTGGGTGGCCCGGTAGTACGCCAGCAGCCGGCGGATCCGGCGCAGTACCTCGGGGGCGTCGTCCACGGTGCGCTCGGCCGCCAGCAACTCCACCGCACGGTTGCCGAGCTCGTCGGCGAAGCGGCGGCCGCCCAGGTAGAGGATGGCGTCCTCCACCGCCGCCAGAGCGACTCCCGCGCCGGCCTGCGGCTCCCGTACCTTGCGGCGCAGGCGCTGTTCCAGCACCTGCTCGACGGTGACGCCCTCGTAGCCCAGTTCGACGATCGACCGCTGGTGGCGGCCGATCGCCAGGTCCCAGCTCTCCTGGATCGGCCGCTCTCCCAGGCGGCGCGCCCCCATGATGGGCCGGACCGCGCCCTCGGGCAGCAGCTGGCGCAGTATCCACAGCAGGTCCGAGCACGGCACCAGTCCGGGATCGGCTCGCAGGTCCAGCAGCGCCCGCTGCTGGGTGCGCCTGCCGGGGTCCAGCCCGAGCGGTTCCAGCCGGTCGTACACGTCGCGTGCCAGCGGCGGGAGCGCCTCGTAGCCGACCTCGCCGATCCGGTCGCCTCCCAGGAGGATCTCGCACAGGCGGCGGATGTCACGGCGGCCCGGCACCACGTCCTTCTCGATGCACGTGACAGCCGCGTCCTGGAAGTCGTACGGCGTCGGCCTGGCCCGGTTACGCAGCCCGGCGAGCAGGATCGAGGTCTCGAACACCGCGATGGCGTCGGCGGTGCTGGCCAGGTAGCCGTTACGCCGGGCCAGCCGCACGATGTCGACACACCAGCCGCGCAGCTCGGCCTCGTCCAGGTCGTCCAGAGCGGGCGGGGTGGCCAGGAACCCCGACAGCCGGTCGGTGACCTGCTCCGCGGGGGCCGGCACCGCGGCCCGTACGGGGGACACGGTCCGCGAGCGGGTGCCCCGCTGCCCCCGCAGCCGGTACGGCGTGAGGCCGCCGCGCGTCGCCGCCTTGGCCCAGGTCGCCGCGGCGATCGACACCGACCCCTGGGCCAGGCCGAACTGGGCCTCGATCGCCGAGTGGCTGGAGGGGATCAACCCGTACAGCCAGCGCGTGGCCGTAGGAGGGGTGATGGTGTACGCCGGCGCGTCGGCCGCCAGGCCGAACTCGGGCACCGTGCTGACGGCGTGGAAGGCACCGCACACGTACAGGCAGGTCGCCGGGTCGGCGCCGGAGACGGCCAGGTGCTCGCGGATCCGGGTCCACATGTGGCGCTCGCGTTCCTCGTCACCGGCCAGCCGCTCACCACCGGGCCCCAGCCGCCGGAACAGGCTGCCGATCAGCGCCATGGCCTGCCGGTAGGTGTCGTAGTCCGCACCGGCCAGCGGCTGCTCGACGTACTGGTCCCACCACTCCGACCAGTGGCGGACCTTGCCGTGGCGCAGCAGGTGCTCCTCCAGCTCGGCGAAACGCGGCCTCAGGTCGCCCACCTCGACACCCACGGCGTCGCCGTGCAGGTCGCCGTCGCGTTCGGCGGCGACCGGCTCGGCCTCCTCCCGGGGCAGCCACTGGAAGACGTGGTCGGCCGAGCGGTCGACCAGCACCAGCTCGACACCCGGGGTGTCCAGCGCGTAGGCGATGGCCTGGTACTCCGCCGAGGCCTCGGTCAGCGGCGCCACAACGCTCAGCGGGCCGGAGCCGGGCGGAAAGCCCTCCGGCTCGGTGGCGAACGCCTGCAGCGCCACCGGCAGCCGGCAGTTGCGCAGTTCCTCCAGCAACGGCCGCAGGTCCTCACACAACTCCAGATAGACGACCTTGGGCTGCCGGTCGCGCAGCCGCCGCGTCATGGCCAGCGCGGAGGCCGGTGAGTGGTGACACACCGGGAATATCTCCAGCTCCTCGTGCAGCGCCCGGTCGACGTCGTCGACCAGACCCGCCAGGATCTCAGACAGCGCGTCCGGGCCGCCCGCAAAGGCGGTGGCGGCGTCCAGAAGCTGCTCGCGCAGGGCGGCGAAGGTGCTCATCACATCTCCTCGGGCATGGAGACCCCGAGCTCTGGCTCTGGGCGGGAAACCCGGCGTGCTGCCAAGGGTCGCGGGAAGGAGGTCATGACAGCGTGGAGATCGCCTGGCGGCCGCCTTCGAGGAAGCCCGTCCACTCCCCGCCCTCCTTCTTGCTGCGCGGCTCGACGACCCCGTGCCAGTACTTGTTCAGGATGGCCAGGTCCTCGGGGGCGCGCCTGGCCAGCGAGCCCACCAGGGCGCCGCCCAGCGTCTGGGCGCGCAGGGTCCGATCACCGAAGAAGTCGCTGTGCAGGATGGCGTCCTCCAGCACACCGATCTGCTCGGCGGTCGACAGCGCCGACTCCAGCTTCTCGTCCTCGCTGGTGGCCGAGGCCGCCGCGGCGCGCAGGTCGGCGAAGCTCTGCAGCAGGATGTCCAGCAGTGTGGGCGGCAGGTCCAGCTCGATGCGATGGCGGCGCAGCAGCTCGGTGGTGCGGAAGCGGACGATCTCCGCCTCGCTGGCCTTGCTCGTCACGACCGGGATCCTGACGAAGTTGAACCGCCGCTTCAGCGCCGAGGACAGGTCGTTCACGCCCCGGTCACGGCTGTTGGCCGTGGCGATGACGGAGAACCCGGGCTTGGCGAACACGATGTTGTCGGTGTCGAGCTCGGGGATGGAGATGTACTTCTCCGACAGGATCGAGATCAGGGCGTCCTGCACGTCGCTGGTCGAGCGGGTCAGCTCCTCGAAACGGCCGATCACGCCCCGCTCCATCGCCGTCATGATCGGCGAGGGGATCATCGACGCGCGGGACTGCCCCTTGGCGATCACCATGGAGACGTTCCAGGAGTACTTGATGTGGTCCTCGGTGGTGCCCGCCGTGCCCTGGACACCCAGGGTGGAGTTGCGGCAGATGGCGGCGGCGAGCAACTCGGCCAGCCAGCTCTTGCCTGTGCCGGGGTCGCCGATGAGCAGCAGTCCCCGGTCGGAGGCCAGCGTCACGATGCTGCGCTCGACGAAACTCCGCTCGCCGAACCACTTCTGCGAGATCTCCCGCTCCAGCCCGTCGGAGCGCTCGGAGCCGAGCACGAACAGTCGCACCATGCGGGGGCTGAGCCGCCAGGAGAACGGCTTGGGGCCGTCGTCGACCGACTCCAGCCAGTCCAGTTCCTCGGCGTACTTCACCTCGGCGGGCGCGCGCAACATCTCATTGGTCATCGGTAGGGGCTCCTAGGTGAGAAAGTTCTTCAGCTCGAACACGAGTTTGCGGATGTGACCGGAGATCACCGGCGTGCCCAGGTCCTTGAGCCGCTGGCGGAACCACGGATTGACGCTCTGCTGGCCGCCGCTGCTCACCGAACCCACCGGGATGACCCGGACGCCTGAGCGGTGCAGGGATTCCAGGCCGGCGTAGACGGCGTCGCAGTTCCATTCGTAGAAGTCGGAGATCCACACGACCACGGTGTTGCGCGGGTCGGAGACCTTCGGCTGGGCCAGGGTCAGGGCGGCCGTGCCGTCGGTGCCACCCCCCAGCCGGGTCCGGAGCAGCACCTCGAACGGGTCGTTCACCCACGGGGTGAGGTCGAGCGCACGGGTGTCGTAGGCGATCAGGTGCACGTCCACCTTGGGCAGCCCCGCGAAGATCGACGCCAGGATGGTGCAGTTGACCATCGCGTCGACCATCGACCCCGACTGGTCGACGACCACGATCATCCGGGCCGGCGTGGTGCGCCTGGCGGTGCGCCGGTAGTAGAGCCGGTCGACGTAGAGCCGCTGGTCCTCGGGGTTCCAGTTGACGAGGTTCTTCCAGATCGTGCGCTCGACGTCGAGGTTGCGAAAGACCCGCTTGGGCGGCACCGAGCGGTCGATGGCGCCCACACTGGTCTTCTCGACCTGCGTGCGCAGCACCTCGGCGACCTCGTCGACGAACCTGCGGATCAGCGCCTTGGCGTTGGCCAGCGCCACCCCCGACAGGTTGGCCTTGTCACGCAGCAGCTGCTCGATGAGCGACATGCTCGGCGTGAGCCGCCTGGCCAGCACCGGATCGGCCAGAACCTCGCGCAACCGCATGCGGCTGACCAGGTCGGCCTCCAGACCCGCCAACACCGAGGCCGGCTCACGGTCACCCGCGCCGCCACCCGCGCCATCGCTCGTACCGCCGGCCTGGCGGCCGCCCTCACAGCCCAGGGCCTGCTTGAACCAGCCGGCGTCCTGCTGCCAGGCCGCGAGCCGGGTCGCGGTGACCTCACCCGCCCCGGTGGCGAAGACGTTGAGCAGCAGCTTCGACACCAAAGCCGCCCTGCGCACCTCCTGGCCGGCCTCCCGCTCACCCGGTTGCTCCCCCGGCGTGAGCAGGTCCCGGAACTCCGCGGCCAGCTCGGGAAAACGCTGCACCAGGGTGTCGACGGACACCGAGGGGTCGAGCAACGCCGCGGGCAGTCCGAGATCGTCGACGACGGCCATGCTGGCGCTCTCCAGCGCGGGCTGCTCGTCGTTGTCGAAGAGGCGGGCGAGCAGCCGCCAGTAGAGCACCTGACGCCGGTTCTGCTCGGCGCTCGCCGTGCTGTTCTCGCTGTTCCGGCTCATCGTCTCAGCAACCGTCCGGCTCGTTCACGCAGCACGGCGACCGCGTCCCCCGCCCTGGCCTCGGCCTTGACCACCTTGGGGTCGGTGGGCCCCAGCGCCCAGTCACCGGTGTGCGCCTCGATCGTCTCGCTCTTGACCTTGGCCCGCACCGCGAGCGGCTGCAGCAGCCAGCGGCCGCCGTCCCAGCGCATCAGCCCGATGCACTCCGAGGATCCGGCCACCAGTTTCGGTGTGAGCGGGCCGCAGGCGGGCAGCCCGTCGGTGTCGACGGCGAGCACGGCGCCGCCCAGGTCGAACGAGCCGTCACGGGTGACCTTGTAGTCCGTCACCAGCACCGGCTCGGCGATGAGCACCGGGTGGCGGTCCAGGGGTGGCGCGGCCGGCGCGAGCGCCCCGGCGAGGGAGACCCTGGCCACCGCGAAGGCGTCGACCGGCGCACCGGCCCGCGCCCGATCGTCATCCCACAGCAGGTCACCGCCGGCCAGCACGGGCACATCGGTGATCTCCAGGCTGCGCCGTTCGGCAAGCGCGCCCAGCAGCCGGGGATGGCGGTTCGGCAGCTTCCAGACGGCGGGACCGACGATGGTGTCCACCTTGGCGGCGGCCACGCTGGTGCGCACCAGCCGGGCCCGGCCGCCGCCGGCGGGTTCCAGCACGCCGTGCACCTGCATCTGTACGGCGGTGGCGTGCTCGTGCACGTCGACGCCGAGGATCAGCAGCCGCCCCGACAGGTGCTCGGCCACGACACGCTCGCCAACCTGGCCGCCCGACCTGGCCAGCAGCAGGGCCCGGGTCCACAGATCGGCCCAGCGCCGTACGGGCAGACGCTCCATCGTGCCGATCGGGCAGCAGGCGCGCAGCTCGGCCGCCAGGCCGTCGAGCAGCACCGCCTGCCTGCGCTGCTCCGGCACGGCCAGCAGCGCCTCGATGGTCTGGTCCGAGGCCGAGACGAGGTCGTGGTCGACGCCGCGCCAGCCGGTGATGGCCAGCTCGCACAGCCAGGACCTGGCGGCGCCGAGCAGGTTGCCCGCACCGTCCGCCTCGGGCATCGGCGCTGCCTGCCACGGGGCGCGTTCGCGCCCCAGCGCCTCGTCCAGCTCGGCCAGCAGAGCGTCGTGCACGGCGCCCAGCAGCGCGGTCCGGCCGCCTGCCAGCATCGTCAGCTGCTCCTCGGCGATCGAGCCGGAGACGACCTTGGCCACTGCCTCCGCCGCCCCCTCGCCGATCGGGGTGAGCGCGAAGGCGCCTGCCAGGGCGGTCAGCGCCGCGGCGTGCTGCTCGGAGAGCCGGGCCAGCCCGTGCACCAGGGCCTCGTCGAAGCCGGTCACCAGCTCCAGCGCCTCCCCGAGGCCGGCCGACTCGCCGTCCCGCAGCCGGGTCAGCTGTGCGGCGAGCATCAGCGCACCACCCTCGTGGCCGGAAACCAGTGAAGCTCGGGGATCGGCACGGTGGTGTCGGGCAGCTCCAGGTAGGCCAGGTGGCGCAGGAAACGGCTGAACACCATGGCCGCGGGGGCGGGGCCGAGGCCGCCGCGCAGGCAGTCGATCAGGTCGGCCCCCTCGGAGACCTCGGCCCGCAGGTAACGGGCCACCCGGTCGAGGCCGTACTGCAGTACGGCCTCGGCGGTCAGGGCCCGCAGGTGCTTGCACGGGTAGGAACCGGACAGGCCGCCGCACGGACGGTTGTTGTTGGTACTGCAGCTGTGGGTGTGGGTGGCCGCGGTGACGGAGGAGACGTAGACGCGGCTGATATCCGAGCCGCTCGACACGACACCCTGCAGCCGACCGTCCGCCAGCTCGACGAAGGGAACCTTCGCCAGCTTGCGGGGCCGGACCGGCGGCACCACCGGCACCCTGCCGCACTGCTCCCACGCGGCCGTGCCGGCCGGTAAACAGTCGATCATGAACCGGGAACCTATCTCACCGCTCCGACAGAAATCCCGCGAAGGAACCACACCCGAGGGGATCTCCGGGGGCCGCGACGCGGCGACGGTCATCGGCCCCCTGTCGCCGGCAGCGGCCGACACCGGGTCCGGGCCGGCCGTCGATCTCGGGGAGGTTGTGGAGCGCTGGGCCACGAAGGCGTTGGAGCCGCCGTCAGGCCCCCTCAACGGGCAGCCGGTCACCGGATACCCTGGGCGCCGTGACAGAGCCACCACTGCGCGCGGACATGTTCGACGAGTTGTGCCCGTCAGACCTGTCCCCCGTCCGTTTCGGTGACAAATGGGCGGGGATGATCATCCGCTGCCTTGAGCGGGGACCGCGCAGGTTCTCCGAGCTGCGCGTCCCGCTGCGCCGGGTCACCGCGAAGGTGCTCACCCAGTCGCTGAGGTCGCTCGAACGCGACGGGCTGATTCTCCGCACCGCCCACGCCGGCTCCGTCCAGCGGGTCGAGTACGAGTTGACCCCTCTCGGACGCAGCATGCTCGAACCGATGAACGCGGCCTGCGCGTGGTCGGTGGAACACTGGGACGAACTGCTGGAGGCCCGCGAGGCAGCCACGCCGAACCGTATGACCCATTGATGACGACGCCGGTGCCCTCGACACGGGGTGCCGGCGGCGGCGAACGGGCGGGGAGGTCAGCGGCCGGTCGGTGACGAGCAACCGGATCCGCCTCGCGTCGTCCTCCTCCGCCTCCCGGGGCCCGGTCCTTGCCGAACTGGAGCGCATCGCCCGGATCACGGCCCGGACCGACGACGACCCCCGACGGGTGCTGCGCACGGCCGCCGGCTGGGAACTGTTCAACAAGAATCTTTGCGAGGAATCCCGGTCCTTCAGGGCCGGGAGGAATCGCACCCTTGGTCCCGGTGGCGCGCAGCGCCACCGGTCATTGCGGCCGCTTCTGGTTCTCGATGTACTCGCGGATGATCTGAAGCGGTGCGCCGCCGCAGGATCCGGCGAAGTACGAGGGTGACCACAGGTGGCCGTGCATGATGTGCCGGTCGATTCGGCCGGTGAACTCCTTGCGCAGGTAGCGCGCGGAGACGCCCTTGAGCCGGTTGACCAAGGTCGTGATCGGGAGCTTGAGCGGGTAGTGCACGAGTAGGTGGACGTGGTCGTCCTCTCCGTTGAACTCCCGCAGCTCTGCGCCGAGCTGGGCGCACACGCCCCGCATGACGTCCTCGCAACGGGTGAGCACGGCGTCGTCGAGGACATCCCACCGATACTTCGTGACGAAGATGAGATGCACATGAAGGTTGCATCGACGCTCTGGCCGCGCCTGACCAGGGGATCTGATTCCCATCGTGGTGACATGGACAAGACGTTACGATGCGGGTGTGAAGATCGTGGTGCAGGTGAAGCTGCTCCCGGACGAGGCCACCGAGCCGGCCCTCCGGGAGACGCTTCGTGCCTGCAACCAGGCCGCGAACCACGCCTCCCGCCGCGCGTTCGACACCGGGACAAAAGGCAAGACCTCGTTGCAGCGCCTCGTGTACGGGGAGCTGAAGGAGATGGGCCTGTCGGCTCAGCCCGCGATCCACGCAGCCCGCAAGACCGCCGGGGCCTACGCGACGCTGAAGGCGAACCTGAAGGCCGGGAACTACGGCAGCGAGGGATCGAAGCGACGAATGACCGCCGAGTCGAAGCCGATCCGGTTCCGCAAGGACGCCGCCCAGCCGTTCGACGACCGATGCCTGTCCTGGCAGATGGACGCCCGCACCGTCTCGATCTGGACCGTGCGCGGGCGCTTCGGCCGCATCCCCTTCGCATGCTCCCCCGAGCAGTTGAAGACGCTCACCGAGCACCGTCAGGGCGAGAGCGACCTCGTCTACCGGGGCGGCCAGTGGTACCTGTACGCCACCTGCGACATTCCCGAGCCCGAACCGATCGAGCCGAACGGCTTCCTCGGCGTCGACCTCGGTATCGCCAACATCGCCACCACCGACGACGGCACCGTCCACGCAGGCAAGCACCTGAACCAGGTCCGCCATCGCAACCGCCGCCTGCGCAAGCGCCTCCAGGCCAAGGGCACCAAATCCGCCAAGCGGCTCCTGCGTAACCTCTCCGGCCGGGAAGCACGCTTCGCCGCCGACACCAACCACCGCATCTCCAAGCAGATCGTGACCGAGGCCCAACGCACCTCTCGCGGCATCGCCCTGGAAGACCTGGGCGGCCTTCGCGAAAGGGTACGGCTCCGCAAGCCCCAGCGGGTCACGCTGCACTCCTGGGCCTTCGCCCAGCTCGGCGCCTTCATCGCCTACAAGGCGACCCGGGCCGGGGTGCCGGTGGTCCATGTGGACCCGCGCTATACCTCCCAAGGGTGTTCGACGTGCGGCCACATCGACAAGAAGAACCGGCCTGATCAGGCCACCTTCGCCTGCACGTCGTGCGGCTTCGCTGAGCACGCCGACGTCAACGCGGCCCGCAACATCGCCGCACGCGGCGTTGCGAGCTGGGCAGTGAGTCACGCTGCCGACGACGCGGCCTGAACCGTCGAACCCATCGACGGCGAGGAGCTGCAAGCTCGGCCCTTCAGGGCCGAGAAGCTGACGACCTTCCTACGGGTGCACCACACCTCCGAGGACGTCGCGCTCTGGCCCGTCATGCGGCACGAGCTGGCCGGTCGGCCGGACGGTCTCGCCCTGCTGGAGGCGATGGAGGCCGAGCACGCCGCCATCGACCCCCTGCTGGCGGGCGTGGACGCGGCGCTGGCCGACCGCGACCACGGCGGGGAGATTCTCGGCGGCCTGGATGCTCCCGCCCGGGATCCTGCGGGATCGGGGCAGGGTCGGCGCCAACCTCGTCATGTTCCTCATCGGCGCGGGCATGTTCGCCACCTTCTTCTTTCTCACCCTCTACATGCAGGGAGTGAAGGGGTACGGCCCCATGCGGACCGGACTCGCCTACCTGCCCTTCGCGCTCGGCATCGGACTCGGGGCGGGCGGCCTCGGCCCCAGGCTCCTGGCCCGGCTGCCTGAGCGGACGGTCATCGTCACCGGCCTGGCCCTGGCCATCGCGGGCATGGTCTGGTTCGCCGCCCTCACCCCGGCCACCGGCTACTTCGCGGTACTGCTGCCCGCCCAGTTCGTCGCGGGCATCGGGCTGGGACTGTGCCTGGTCACCGCGACGATCGTCGGTGTCCAGGGCGTCGCCCCCCGCGACACCGGCATCGCCTCCGCGCTGGTCAACACCAGCCAGCAGATCGGCGGAGCTCTCGGCCTCGCCGTCCTGGCCGCCGTCGCCGCCGCGGCCACCGAGAACCCCGCGCTCCCGGTCTCCCTGACCGACGGCTACACCACCGCCCTGCTGGCGGGCGGCGCGCTCTACCTGGTCGCTCTGCTGGCCGCCGCCTTCACGATCACCTCACTGGAGCAGCGGCATCCCTGATCGGGCGCACGGCGCCGAAACGCGCGGAGACGGTTCATCTGCTCCGCAGTTGATGGAGGGTGTGGCCGGTGGCCCGCTTGAACAGATATTCGGCCCGTTCGTAGGAGAGCCTGCGGCGGCCGGTCTCGGGGCACAGGTCGCCGGGGGCGGGCCGGCGGCCGGGGCCGGGCCTGCGCTCGGACAGGAACAGCGGGCCGCGACGACGGCCCGCGACGAGCTGGGGAATGAGCTCGGCGGTGCCCGACCGCCAGTGAATCCAGCGGGACCCCGGCGCCCTGCCGCGCATCCCCGCCAGGTCGAGGTCCTCGACGTTGAGCGCGAGCACCGAGCCGATCCCGGCCGCGCTCTCGTGGAGCATCAGCCACAGGGCGCGCTCGCGCGGGGCGAGATCCTGCCGCTTCCACAGCGCCTCGACGCGCGGCGGCTCCATGGGACGGGTGCGCGACCGGGGTTCGGGCCGGCGACCGATCCCGGCGGCCAGGTCCTCGCCCAGCCGGCCCCGGTCCGCGGTCCAGCAGGAGAAGGAGCGGACGGCACCTCGGTGCCTGTTCCACGTCGCGGCGGCGGCGCTCTCCCAGGCGGCGGCGAAGACCTCGGCGACCTGTCCGGCGGTCACGCCCCGCAGCGGGATGTCGTCGCCGAGATCGCGGCGGAGCCGGCTCATGGTCTGGCGGTAGGAGCGGACGGTCGCGGCGTCCAGGTCGGCGCGGGCCAGGAAGGCACTCGCGGCCTCGGCCAGGGTGACCGCGCTCTCCGGCCTGGCGGCGTCCGCGCAGGTCTGGGCGCGTTCCAGCAGGATCGTGCGTTCGGGCACGTTGAGAGTGAGCGCCGCGGCCCGTTCGAACTCCCGCCGGGCCTCCTCGTGGCGACCGAGCCTGACCAGCAGGTCGCCGCGCACGCTGGGCACCCGATGGTAGCCCTTGAGCGCCGGCTCGGCCGCCAGGGTGTCGACGAGCGCCAGCCCCGCCTCGGGACCGTAGGCCATGGCCAGCGCGACCGCCCGGTTGAGCTGCACGACCGGGGTGGGCAGCACCCTGACGAGGGTTTCGTAGAGGGCGGCGATCTGCGCCCAGTCGGTCTCCTCCGCCGTACGGGCCCGCGCGTGACAGACCGCGATGGCGGCCTGCAGCACGTACGGGCCGAGAGGTCCGCCGGATTGCCTGGCACGCAGCAGTGCCGCGAAGCCCCGGCGGATGAGGAGCTGGTCCCAGCGTCCGCGGTTCTGCTCGTGCAGCGCGACGGGCTCCCCCGACGGCCCCGTCCTGGCGGCCAGCCGGGATGCCTGGAGCTCCATCAACGCGATCAGTCCGTGTACCTCGGCCTCGCCGGGCGCGAGCCCGGCCAGCAGGCGGCCCAGGCGCAGCGCCTCCTGGCAGAGGTCCTGGCGCATCCAGCCGTCGCCCGCGCTCGCCGCGTACCCCTCGTTGAACACCAGGTAGATGACCTCGAGGACCGACGACAGGCGCGCGGCCCGGTCCGGCCCCGTGGGGACCTCGAAGGGGACCCCGAGTTCGGCGAGGGTGCGTTTGGCCCGGACGACGCGCTGCGCGACGGTCGGCTCGGAGACGAGAAAGGCCCTCGCGATCTCGTCGGTGCGCAGGCCACCGAGCAGCCGCAACGTCAACGCCACCCGGGACTCGGCGGACAACGCCGGGTGGCAGGAGACGAACATCAGGCGCAGGACGTCATCGCCCACCTCGTCGTCGAGTGCCGCGTCGGTCTCGGCCTCGGTGCCGTCCGGCCTGGTGGCGAGCTCGTGGGCGAGCTGCTCGTGCCCGCGCTCGAGCCGCTCGCCGCGCCGCAGGTGGTCGATGGCGCGACGTTTCGAAACGGCCATGAGCCAGGCACCCGGATTATCCGGAACGCCTGAGTCGGGCCACCGTTCGAGGGCGGCGAGGAGCGCGTCCTGCGCGAGCTCCTCGGCCAGCCCCACGTCGCCCAGCATCCGGACGAGTCCGGCGATGATCCTCGCCGACTCCATCTTCCAGACCTCGTCGACCGCCCGATGGGCGTCCCGGGACATCACGGGCTCGATCACAGCACCCGCCGGGCCGGGCACGCAAGCGCCCGATCAGTCCTGTGGGCCGAAGACCTGCTGGATGGTGCCCTCACCCTCTCCGATGATCTTCCAGAAGCGCCGGGAGAGCTCGATGGCCTCCTGCTGCGAGCGCGCCTCGATGAGCGCGAAGCTGACGATGGCCTCCTTCGTCTCGGTGAACGGCCCGTCGGTGACGGTCATCTCGCCACCGGAGGCCGAGATGTGGAGGCCGACCGGGTCCAGGCCGCCGGTCGCCAGCAGCACCCCCGCCCGGGTCATCTCCTCGACGAACGCGGCCATCTCCGCGTGAACCGCCTCGCTCGGGGGTGCCGCGTCGCCGCCCTTGGTGGTCATCAGGAATCGCATCTTCATATCTCCTTCGGGTGATCAGAGAACCGATCCTCGCCGGTTTCCAGCTACGCGTCGATCGGGGCCGGCGAAAATCGACACGCCTCGTCCGACCAGGGCGGCGACCGGATGTGACAGGGAATGCACACCGCCCACGCCTCCGCCGGGTTTCGTCCCGGCACCGAGCCGGGTCACGCCGGCGAACCGGCGGCCAGGGAGAAGTAGGCCTCCTCCTCCTGGTCGAAATGGAGGATCAGGACGGCGTACAGGCCGTAGAGGCAGGCGCGCAGGTCGTCGAGCTGCTCCGGGCGCGGCCCGCCGGCCTCGATGAGGGCCAGGTGACTTCCCAGGCGTCGTACCAGGCGTTCGATCTCGGCATGCGCCCTGCTCATGGTCATCACGACCTCCGGGCCGCCCAGCACCTGCCCCATGGCCGGATACAGCCGCTGCTCCTCGGCCCGTTCGTGAGGCAGCAGCCGCTCGGTGAGGAACGCCTGGACCTCTCGCAGCCGGTCGAGTAACGCCGTGGGCGGGGTCCTGCCCAGCTCGTCGGCCGTCTCCCGGATCAGCTCCAGGGTCGGCCGCAGCGAGGAGTGCTCCAGCTCGAAGCGGCGCAGCAGGGATTCGGTGGCGGAGTCCATCACCGGCCGGGTTCCCCGGGTGGGGCGCAGCGCCCGTAGCGCGTTGAGGATCACCGCGATGTCGATGCCCTCCTGCAGCAGGGCGCCGGCCGCGGGTGGCAGGGCGCCGGCCGCGGCGGCCACCATGGCCAGCAGTGACAGCGCCATCCCGGTGGCCGCGCTCTGCACGGCGATGTGCCGGGAGCGGCGGGCGACGTCCATCGCGTCGGCGAGCCGGTCCAGGCGGTCGGTGGTGAGCACCACGTCCGCGGCCTGGGTGGAGGCGGCGGACCCCCGGGCCCCCATCGCCACTCCGACGTCGGCCGCCGCCAGGGCCGGGGCGTCGTTGATCCCGTCGCCCACCATCACGGTCACCGCGTCGGCCGCCTCCCGCCGTACCGCCTCGACCTTGGCCGCGGGGGTCTGCTCGGCGAGCACCCGGTCGATGCCGAGTACCACGCCCACGCTCTCGGCGACCTCGGCCCGGTCTCCGGTGAGCATGACCACCCGCTCGATGCCCGCGGCGCGCAGCCGCCGCAGCGTCCGCGCGGCGTCGGCCCGGATGGCGTCGCGAAGCAGGATCACCCCTGCCGCCCGGCCGTCCAGCGTCACCCAGACGGTCATGGCCCCGTCCAGCGCGGCCCGCGCCCGCTGGATCCGCTCCCATTCCGAAGGCGAGGAGGTCGTCGCCTTGCCGACCTCTATCAGGTGCCCGTCCACCACCCCCGTGGTGCCGGTGCCCGGCCTCTCCTGGATCTCGGCCGGTTGCGGCAGCTCGGCACCGCGCGCGCGGGCCGCGTCGACGATCGCGGCGGCGAGCACGTGCGACGACATCTGATCCACCGCGGCGGCCAGGCGCAGCACGTCGTCGGTACGGACACCGGGCGCGGCCACGACGTCGATCACCCGGGGCCGGCCGGCGGTCAGCGTCCCGGTCTTGTCCAGGATGAGCGTGCGTGCCTGGCCCAGCCGCTCCAGTGCTCCACCACCCTTGACCACCACGCCGTGCCGTGCCGTGCGGGACAGCCCGGAGGCGATGGCCGCGGGTGCGGCGAGCAGCAGCGGGCAGGGGGTGGCGACGACCAGTACCGCGACGGCCCGTACCGGCTGGCCGGACAGCAGCCAGGCGGTCGCCGCCAGCAGCAGGGTGACCGGCAGGAACCAGGAGGCGAACCGGTCGGCGAGCCGCACGACGGGGGCGCTGTCGGTCTCCGTCTGCCGCGCCAGCCGCACCACTCCCGCGTAGGCGCTGTCGGCCGCGGTCCGGGTGGCCCGCAGGTCGAAGGCGGCACCGGCGTTCACCACACCGCTGCGCACCCCCTCCCCCGAGGCGTACTCCACCGGTACCGACTCCCCCGTCAGCGCCGACTCGTCCAGCAGCGCGAGATCGCCCGCCACCGCGCCGTCGACGGGGACCATCTCCCCGCTGGGGACCAGCAGCAGGTCTCCCGGGCGAACCTGCTCGACCGGTACCAGGTCCGGCACCCCGTTCTGGTAGCGCCGGGCCGAGTGCGGTGCCCGTTCGTACAGGGCGGTCAGGTCGTGGCGGGCCCGGCGCAGGGCGTGCTCCTCCAGTGCCCGCCCGGTGGCGAGCATCACGCCGATCAGGGCACCGGCGAGGTACTCCCCCACGGCGAGCGCTCCGGCCAGGGCGAGGACGGCGATGGCGTCCACGCCCATCCGGCCGTTCCGCAGCGCCGACACCACCCATCCCGTCGCGGGCACCAGTGACACGCCGGTGACCAAGGCCCACACGATGTCGGCGGCCGCCTCCGCGCCGGTCAGGCGGAGCGCGAGACCGGCCAGCAGTCCGGCCACTGTGCCCACCAGAAGGGCGACGGCCATCAAACGTCCCATTTTCCCAGCCTCCTGACGAGCCGTGCCGGGATCAGGACCTTCGGCCGCCTGGCAGGGCGACGATCACGATCCGACCACCGCCACCGGGCAGTGCGCGTGGTGCAGCACGCCGTGACTGATCGACCCCAGCAGGGCCGAGCCGAATCTGCCCATTCCCCGCGTGCCGACGACGACGAGGTCCGCGGCGGCCGAGGCTTCGCAGATGGCGGCGGCCGGGTGCCGGCACACCACTGTCTGCTCCACCTCGACCAGCGGGTACCTCTCCCGCCAGGGCGTGAGCGCGCCGGCGGCGATGCTCCGCGCACCGGCGAAGATGTCCTCGACCAGCGGCGCGTACGCGATGGCACCGGGCCCCATGACGGGCACCTGCCAGGCGTGGATCGCCCGTAGCCGGGCGCCGCGCCGGACGGCCTCGGCGAAGGCGTACCCCAGTGCCGCCGTCGAGTGGGCAGAGCCGTCGAAACCGACGACGACCTGGCCGCGGGCCGGCTCCCACGCCCCCCTGACGATGACGATCGGCGCGGCCACGTGCCCGGCCAGGGACAGGGAGACCGACCCGAGCAGCAGCCCGGTGAACCCACCCAGCCCTCGGCTGCCCACCACGATCTGCTCGGCGCCCTCGGCCTCGCGCCGAAGGATCTCCGTCACCCGGCCCTCCCGCAGCACGCTCTCCACCTCCAGGTGGGGTGTGCGCCCACGCACCACGGCGACCGCGCTCTCCAGCACCCCCCGGCAGTGCTCGGCCACGGAATCCCGGAAGCCGGGCGGGGTCTGCAGCGGGATGTCGTAGGTCCACGGTTCGCACACGTACACGATCCGCAGCGCGCACCCGCGCCGTACCGCGTCATCGGCGGCCCAGGCGACCGCGCCCTCCCCGTGGGCCGAGCCGTCCGTACCCACCACCACCTGCGCCGTCATGTCGCCCCCCTCGGACTCCCCCTCCATCCGACCGCGTGGCGGCGTTCGCCGTAGCGGACCAATGCCCCTTTCACCAGGGACTTCCGCCCCCTGTCGCGGGCCGTTGCCCGCGGAATGGGTATTGTCGGTCATAGCAGACCGTGCAGTCTCCCCGGCCCGGCCGGCAAGATCGAAAGATCTTTCCGGACCGGCGTCCTCATCGTATGACGATCCCCCCAAGGTATGGATTTCCGTACCGTCAGCGTGTTGCCAAGGAATCAGGGGCAGAAGGGGGACGGCCCGTGAACGCCGTTGTGATGGAATCGCTGGAACCACTCGTCGCTGGACTGCGATCCGAAGGTTTCACCGTCGTCGGGCCGACGGTCCGGGACGGCGCCATCCGGTTCGCCGAACTCTCCCATTCCGCGCAACTGCCTGCGGGGCGGGGCGACGATCAACAGCCTGGGCACTACCGGCTGACCGAGCGTGATGACGAACTGGTGTTCGGTTTCGCCGCCAGTCCCGACTCCGCCAAGCGTTACACCCAGCCGCCCCGCCAAGCGCTGTTCCGGATGCGCGAGGCGGAGGTGGAGGAGACCCGGAGCCAAGCGCCCCGCATCGCGCTGCTGGGGGTGCGCGCCTGCGACCTGGCCGCGATCGCCGTACAGGATCGGGTGTTCCTCGGCGGCAGGCATCCCGATCCGGCCTACCGCGAGCGGCGCGAGGCGCTGTTCCTCATCGCGGTGAACTGCGCGGTGCCCGGGGGCACCTGCTTCTGCGTCTCCATGGGCACAGGACCGAAGGCCACCGCCGGGTTCGATCTGGCGCTCACCGAACTGAGCGCCCCGCACCGGTTCCTGGTCGAGACGGGAAGCGAGCGGGGCGCGGAGGTCGTCGCGCCGCTCCCGCACCGGCCCGCCGGCGACGACGACGTCACGGCCGCCGAGGAGGTCTCCCGCGTCGCCGCCACCCGGATGGGCCGCCAGGTGGACACCGACAACATCCAGGAGCGCCTGGCCGCGGCGCACGACTCGCCGCGCTGGACCGAGGTCGCCTCCCGCTGCCTGGCCTGCACCAACTGCACGATGGTCTGCCCCACCTGCTTCTGCACCACGGTTGAGGACGCCACCGACTTCAGCGGCGGGGAGGCGGAGCGGACGGAGGTGTGGGACTCCTGCTTCACGCTGGACTTCTCCGAGGTCGCCGGCTCTCCCGTACGCGGTTCGGGATCCGCCCGCTACCGGCAGTGGCTGACGCACAAGTTCTCCACCTGGTTCGACCAGTTCGGCATGTCCGGCTGCGTGGGCTGCGGCAGGTGCATCACCTGGTGCCCGACCGGCATCGACGTCACCGAGGAGCTCGGATGCATCCTATGACGCCGGCGCCCTACCGGGTGCGCTCGCGCCGCCCGGACCGGGCCGACACGGTGACCTTGACCCTCGGGCCGCTGGAGGGCCCCTGCCCGCCGTTCCTGCCGGGCCAGTTCACGATGATCTACGCCCCCGGTGTCGGGGAGATCCCGGTCTCGATCAGCGGCCGGGCCCGCGCGGGCGGGTACCTGCAGACGATCCGCGCGGTGGGCGCGGTCAGCGGGGCACTGTGCCGGACCAGACCCGGCGATGTCGTGGGCGTTCGCGGGCCGTACGGCACGGCCTGGGACGTGCCGGCCGCGGCGGGACTGGACGTGGTCGTCGCCGCGGGCGGCCTCGGGCTGGCCGCGCTGCGGCCGGTCGTCCGCGAGCTGGTCGCCCACGGCTCCCGGTACGGCCGGATCAGCGTGATCGTCGGCACCCACACGCCGGCGACCCTGATCTACCCCGCCGAGCTGGCCCGCTGGCGCGAGGCCTGCGGCATCGACGTCCAGGTGACCGTGGATCACCCCGACCGCGCCTGGAAGGGGCCGGTGGGGCTGGTCACCCGGCTGATCGACCAGATCGTCTTCGATCCCCGCCGCACCTTCGCCTTCGTCTGCGGCCCGGAGGCCATGATGCGGGCGACCGCGGCCAGGCTGGTACGGCGGGGCGTCCCGGCGCGGCGGGTGGCCCTGTCGGTGGAGCGCAACATGAAGTGCGGCGTCGGCCGCTGCGGCCACTGCCAGCTCGGCCCGCTGCTGACCTGCCTCGACGGCCCGGTGCTGAGCTACGAGCGGGCGGCCGGGCTGCTGGCCGTGGAGGAACTGTGATGGCCGGCCCCGCGGCCACGCGCCGGCGTCCACGGCTGGCGGTGTGGAAGTTCGCCTCCTGCGACGGTTGCCAGCTCACCGTGCTGGACTGCGAGGACGAGCTGCTGTCGATCGCCGCCGAGGTGGACATCGCCTACTTCCTGGAGGCCTCCAGCGCGACCGGGCGCGGCCCCTACGACCTGTCACTGGTCGAGGGGTCGATCACCACTCCGGCCGACCTGCGGCGGATCCGGCACGTGCGCCGCGTGTCGAAGCGCCTGGTGACGATCGGCGCCTGCGCGACCGCGGGCGGCATCCAGGCGCTACGCGACTTCGCCGACGTACGCGAGTTCGCCTCGATCGTCTACGCCCGTCCCGACTACATCGCCACACTGGAGCGTTCCACTCCGATCTCCGCCCACGTACCGGTGGACTTCGAGCTGCGCGGGTGCCCCATCGACGGCCGGCAGCTGCTGGAGGTCGTCTCGGCCTTCCTGGCCGGACGGCGCCCCTGTGTACCGGCCCACAGCGTCTGCGTGGAATGCAAGGCCCGGGGCAACGTCTGCGTCATGGTGGCCCACGGCACCCCCTGCCTGGGCCCGGTCACCCAGGCCGGCTGCGGAGCGCTCTGCCCGGCGTTCAACCGGGGCTGCTACGGCTGCTTCGGCCCGATGGAGAGCCCCAACACCCGGGCGCTCAACGCGCAACTACGCGAGCTCGGCATGAGCACCCCCGAACTGGTGCGCGTCTACCGGACGTTCAACGCCACCGAGGAACCCTTCCGCCAGGCGTCCGAGGAGGCCGGAGATGACGCATAGGTCGATCAGGATCGGTGCCCTGACCCGCGTGGAGGGCGAGGGATCCCTGCTGGTGCGCGCCCGCGACGGCCGCGTCACCGACGTGGAACTGAACATCTACGAGCCGCCGCGCTTCTTCGAGGCGCTGCTGCGTGGCAGGGCCCACACCGAGCCGCCCGACATCACCGCCCGTATCTGCGGGATCTGCCCGGTGGCCTACCAGATGAGCGCCTGCCAGGCGATCGAGTCCGCCTGCGGGGCGGAGGTGACCGGGCCGCTCCGGGACCTGCGGCTGCTGCTGTACTACGGCGAGTGGATCGAGTCGCACGCCCTGCACATCCACCTGCTGCACGCCCCCGACTTCCTGGGCTACGACAGCGGCGTGGCCATGGCGGCCGACCACCGTCCCGTCCTGGAACGGGGACTGGCGCTGAAGAAGGCGGGCAACGAGCTGGTGGCGGCCCTCGGCGGGCGGGCGATCCACCCGGTCAACGTGCGGGTGGGCGGCTTCTACCGGGTGCCCGCCCGCACCGAGCTCGCACCGGTCGCCGAACGGCTGCGCCACGCCCGCGACCAGGCGCTGGCGACGGTGGAGTGGGTGGCCGGGTTCGACTTCCCCGACGTGGAGCACGACTACCGGTTTCTCGCGCTGAGCCATCCCGCCGAGTACGCCATCCTGTCCGGCTCGATCTCGGTCAGCGACGGCACCGCCTTCGCCGCGTCCGACTGGCCCGCCCACGTCGTGGAGGAGCAGGTGCCGTGCTCCACCGCCCTGCACGCCCGGCTCGACGGATCCACCGGCTATCTGGTGGGGGCTCTGGCGCGCTACGCCCTGAACGCGCACCTGCTGTCACCGCTGGCCCGGTCGGCGGCCTCGGACGCCGGACTCGGCCCCGTCTGCCGCAACCCGTTCCGCAGCATCGTGGTCCGGGCCGTGGAGATCCTGCACGCCTGCGACGAGGCGTTGCGGATCATCGAGAACTACACCGAGCCGGACGCGCCCTCGGTTCCGGTCGACCCCCGTCCCGGAGTCGGCCACGGCGTCTCCGAGGCCCCGCGCGGCACGCTCTACCACCGCTACCGGATCGACGACGCGGGGCTGATCGCCGAGGCCGACATCGTGCCACCGACCTCGCAGAACCAGGCCCGCATCGAGATGGACCTGCGCCACCTCGTCGAGCCCCGCCTCGACCTGCCGCAGGTGGAGCTGGCGGCGCTGTGCGAGCGGACGGTACGCAACCACGACCCGTGCATCTCCTGCTCGGCCCATTTCCTGGACCTGCGGCTGGACCGCTGAGGCCGGTTTCCGACAGGGGGATTCATGCACGAGCAGATCGTCATCGGAATCGGCAACGAGTTGCGGGGCGACGACGCCGCCGGGCTGGAGGTGGCCCGGCTGTTGCGCGGCGTGCTTCCGCCCGAGATTCCCGTGGTCGAGAACGGAGGTGATCCGGCCGAGCTGATCGAGGCGTGGACGGGTGCGGGCCTGGCGATCGTGATCGACACGGTGCTCTCCGGCGCGCCCCCGGGTACGGTGCGCCGGAGCACCGTCCTCGGCCCGGCCGCCTCCTCTCGGGATGCCCACCGGACGCCTCCCGCCCTCGGGCACGGCAGTTCCCATGCCCTGGGCGTCGCCGACGCCGTCGCGCTCGGCCGGACTCTCCGCCGCCTGCCCCGCGAGCTCGCGCTCTACACCGTCGAGGGCGCCGATTTCGGGCTCGGGGCCCCGGTCACCCCGGCGGTGAGACAGGCCATCGGGAAGCTCGCCGAGACCGTGGCCGGCCTTGTCGGCCCGGAGCGGGCGCGGTAGCGCCGGAGAACCGGGGAATTCCCCGGCGACGCGACGGCCGAGAGGAGTCACGCCCAGCCGACCGGCGCCACGAGGTCGAGCACTCCCCGGGCCAGGACGAGGGCGGCCACGACGAGGACGAGGTAGGCGAACCAGCGGCGCAGGCGCTCGGCGTCCAGGTGGCGGCCCAGGCGGGCGGCGGCCAGCGATCCGGCCACCGCGGCCGTCGTGAAGGCCCCGATGACCGTGTAGTCCAGGCCGGCGCCATCGGCGTGGGCGACGAACCCGGCCGCCGAGTTGACCACCACGATGAGCAGCGAGGTGCCGACCGCGGCCGTCATCGGCAACCCCAGCGCCAGCACCAGGGCCGGGATGATGAGGAACCCGCCGCCGACGCCGAACAGGCCGGTCAGCGCGCCCACGGCCGCGCCGGCGGCGACGGACCTGGGCAGGCAGCTGCGCCAGTTCACCCCGCCGCCGGGCAGTGCGCAGGCCCCGCCGGCCGGGGCGTCGCCGGCCAGCATCCGCCGGCCGGCCACCGCCATGAGCGCGGCGAACCCGATCAGGATCGCCTGCGGGGGCAGCATCCGGTTGATCGCGGCGCCTCCGAACGCGGCCAGGGCCCCGGCGCCGCCGAACACCGCGGCGATGCGCCAGCGCACCTGTCCGGCCCGGATGCGAGGCAGCACGGCGGTGGCCGAGGAGACGCCCACCACCAGCAGCGAGGCCGGCACCGCCGAGGCCGGCGGCAGGCCCGCCCCGTACACCAGGGCGGGCAGCGCCAGGATCGACCCGCCGCCCCCCAGCAACCCGAGCAGGACGCCGATCATCGCGCCCAGGCCGAGCGCCGCCGTCAAGAGGTCGCCTCCCGTTGCGCCAACCGGCCCAGCACCGCCTCCAGGCTGGGCCGGCGGGGACCTCGGTTGTAGGGGAGTTTGGCCAGCAGCATGCCCATCGCGCAGGTGTTGGAGAGCGCGGCGAAGGTCAGCCCGCCGCCGATCGCGGCGGCGAGCCATTTGGCCGGGGGGAACAGCGTGCTGGCCAGGATCGAGGTCAGCACCAGGGATCCGGCCACCAGACGCACCTGGCGTTCCAGCTCCCAGCGGGCCCGGCCGGTACGGAGCGGCGCGCCGGTCCCCTGCCAGGCGAGGATGCCCCCTTCCAGGAGGCGCGGGGCCGCCTGTCCAGCTCCGGACAGGGCCGCCGCGGCCTGCGCGGCGCGTTGCCCGGAGCGGCAGACGAGCACCACCTGCTCCCACCGGGGGCCCTCCAGGTGGGCGCGCAGCCGTGCACGGTGCTCGCGCAGCAGATCCAGTGGCACGTTGACCGAGCCGGGGATGTGGGCGGTCTCGAACTCACCGGGGGTGCGCACGTCGATCAGCCGGGGCGCGGGTCCGGAGTCCATCAGGTTGCGCAGGGCGGCCACATCCAGCGTGGCGGGCCTGTCGGGGTGAATGGTCATGAGGTCTCCTCGATGGTCAGGCCGCTTTCGGCCGCTTGGGCGTAGTCGTCATCGATGTGTACGACCCGGCGGCCGGCGCGGGTCAGCAGGCTGCTCGCGGCGGCGGCCCGGTAGCCGGAGCCGCAGTGCACCCACACCGTCCCGTCCGGGATCTCGGCCAGGCGGTGCGGTAGTTCGGGCAGCGGGAGGTGCGTCGCGCCGTCGATGTGCCCGGCGCGCCATTCGTTGCGCAGCCGCACATCCAGCACGACGTCGGGGGCGGGCAGATCGCGCACGTCACGGCCGTCGCGCACGGCGGCCAGTTCGGCGAACGTGGCGACGGTCAGCTCACCCAGCCTGGCGCCGTCGCCGTCGGCCCACTGCTCGGGGGTACCGGTCGCGGCGGCGGCCGGACGGTCGATGCCGATGCGCGCCAGCTCGCGCTGGGCGGCGGCCACCTGCTCCGCTGATTCGCCCAGCAGCGTGATGGGCGCCCCCCAGGGGGCCATCCAGCCCAGCCAGGTCGACATCGGGCCGTCCAGGCCGAAGCTCAGCGTTCCGGCCAGGTGCCGCCGGGTGAACGCCTTGCGCGAGCGCAGGTCCACCACCCACTCACCGGCGTCGATACGCGCGCGCAGCCCGGCGGCGTCGGCCCGCCTCGCCGGGGTCAGATCGACCAGGTCCGCGCCGGCGGTGTTCCTGGCGCCCATGTGGGCGTAGTAGGCGGGGTAGGCGTCCAGCCCGGCGAGGGTCTGGGTGACGAAGTCGTCGGCCTCCAGCCGCAGCGCCGGGTTGGCGCCGCGCTCGTGTCCCATCGTCGAGGATGCGGCGTCGGTCTGGGTGGCCGAGCAGAAGCTGCCGAATCCGTGGGTGGGCCAGACCTGCGTACCGTCGGGCAGCAGGTCGGCCAGCCGTCGCACCGAGGCGTGCTGGTGCCGGGCCAGGGCGTGGGCGTGCCGGGCGCCGAGCAGGTCGGTGCGGCCGGTGGTGCCGAACAGCAGCGACCCGCCGGTGAACACTCCCATCGGCCCGCCGGGACCGCCGAGCACGTAGGACAGGTGGTGGAAGGTGTGCCCGGGGGTGGCCACCGCGGAAAGGCGCATCGACGGTGACAGCGCCATCTCGTCGCCGTCGCTCACAGGCACCCGGTCGAAGGCGACCTCGTCGGCCGCCGCCACCAGGTAGGCCGCGCCCGTCAGTCTGGCCAGGGCCAGCCCGCCGGAGACGTAGTCGTTGTGCAGGTGGGTCTCGGCCACGTGGGTGACGCGCACGCCCAGCCGACCGGCCAGGGCCAGGATCCGGTCGATGTCCCGTTGCGGGTCGACCACCAGCGCCACCCGCCCGTCGTGGGCCAGGTAGCTGCGGTCCCCCAGCGAGGAGGTCTCCACCACCACTGTCTCGATCGTCGTCATCGTCGCCTCTCACTTCGTCGTTGTTGTCTTAGCCGGCAGGTGAGGACCGGCCAGGCCCGGTTTTCACGCCGGTCGGCGAACTCTCGCCGGATGGGTGTCCGGCGTCGCCGCGGCGCCCCGCCCGAGGCTCCGTCACGGAGGCGTTCAGGCCACTTCGGTGCGAATATACCCCGGGGGGTATCTTTGGGACAGAAAGGCGCCACGCCTCCCATCGCCCCGCCCGCCGCGCGACGGGCGGGGCGATGGTGTCACGACGCCGGTGTCACGACGCCGGTGTCACGACGCCGGTGTCACGATGCCGGTGTCACGACGCCGGTGTCACGACGCCGGTGTCACGACAGGGCCAGGAACAGTTTCTCCAGCCGCTCCTGGCTGATCGGCGGCTGCTCGCCGCGCTCACGCGCCATCTGGCACTGCTGCATGCCCGTCGATATGATCTTGAATCCGGCTCGGTCCAGCGCCTTGGAGACCGCCGCCAGCTGGGTCAGCACCCGCTCGCAGTCGTCCCCGTTCTCGATCATCGCGATCACTCCGCCCAACTGCCCCTGGGCCCGCTTGAGTCGTGTCAGCGCGTCCGACAGGACCGTCGCGTCCATCTCCATCCCGCCCCACCTCCGCTCCCAATATACCCCGGGGGGTACATGGGTGCGGTGTGAGAGACCTCACGCCGGCGGTCCGAGGTGACCGGTGAACCAGTCGCGGGCGAGGGCGGCGACGTTTTCGAGTGCCCCCGGCTCTTCGAACAGGTGGGTGGCGCCGGGGACGACCTGGAGCAGGCTCTCGCAGCGCAGCCGTTCCTGCGCGGCCCGGTTGAGGTCGAGCACCACCCCGTCGGCACCTCCCACGATCAGCAGGGTCGCCGCCCGCACCTCGGGCAGCCGCGGCCCGGCCAGATCGGGCCGCCCGC
Organism: Streptosporangium amethystogenes subsp. fukuiense; assembly: GCF_042665875.1. NCBI lineage: Bacteria > Bacillati > Actinomycetota > Actinomycetes > Streptosporangiales > Streptosporangiaceae > Streptosporangium > Streptosporangium amethystogenes. The sequence goes on from NZ_JBHTEE010000001.1 coordinate 2,373,393, forward strand.
CCCTGGAGACGACGGCGGTGACCTCGGAGCCCGGCTCCGCCGCCGCCCACAGCGCGGCCGCCGCTCCGGTGCTCGCCCCGAAGTAGCCGACGGGGAGGCCCGCCGCCCAGGGTTGATCGCCCAGCCAGCCGGTCACCCGGACGAGCCTTTCTGCCAGCAGCCCGATGTCGAACACGTTGCCTCTGTCGGCCCCCTCATCCAGGGTGAGCAGGTCGAACAGGAGCGTCCCCAGACCGGCGCCGTTGAGCACGCCGGCCACGTACCGGTTACGCGGGCTGTGCCGGCTGCTGCCGCTGCCGTGCACGAACACCACCACTCCCCCGGCGCCGGGCGGGACGACGAGCTGGCCCGGCAACTCGACCTGCCCGGCGTCCACCAGGACCTCCTCGTCGCGGCCCGGCGGATCGGAGGCCGCGTTCCCGCCGCGTTCCCCTGCCGCTGGCGCGGCCCTTCGGAGCAGCTCGGCCACCTGCTCATCGGTGGTCTGGGAAAAATTGACGTACCAGACGCCGACCGCCAGCAGGCGTTCCGGTGTCCGCAGGCAGACCACCTCGTCGGCGACCTCGCGCAGGCTCGCGATCGTCTCCGGTGACCCCACCGGCACCGCCAGCACCACCCGTGAGGCACCCCGCGCCCGGGCGACCTGGCAGGCGACACGCGCCGTCCCCCCGGTGGCGACCCCGTCGTCCACCACGATCGCCGTACGGCCCGTCAGGTCCACCGGAGCGCGGTCGCCGCGCAGTTGGCGCGCACGGCGCAGGACCTCGGCCCGCTCATACTCCTCCACCTCGGCCGTCTCCGCATAGGTGAGCTCCGTGAGCAGCACGATGTCGTGGTTGATGACGCGGACCCCGCCCTCCCCCACGGCGCCGAACCCGAGTTCCGGCTGGAACGGCACCCCGAGCTTGCGGACCACGATCACGTCCAATGGCGCGTCAAGGGCCTGGGCCACCTCGAACGCCACCGGCACGCCGCCCCTGGGCAGCCCCAGAACGACCACTTCCTCATCGGCACCGACAGACCCGCGTAACCGCTCGGCCAGCCGCAGGCCCGCATCCTGACGATCGGCGAACACCGCGTCCCCCCTTCCGACGCCCCGCACACCTCCGCTTGCCGGCGGGACCTCGAGATCACGCCGCGACCGGAAACGGCGCCCGGCTCCGCCGGGCGACCGGCCGCTCATCGGCCACCGCGGCCCCCTCGCGGCCGGCGGCGGGAATCTCGCCCCTCGGCCCCACCGTCAGCCGCCGGCATGTCCCGGCGGGCAGGGCCGAAGATCCCGGCTCGCAGCCTCATATAGGAGAACAACCGGCCGGGCGGACCCATTTCACGAGCACCGGCCCGCTTCCCGACGGCTGTCGGAACACCGCTTCCCCGGCGACTCACCGGGGAGGCTCAGGACAAGACGGCGCCCTCGCGCTCTTCGAGCACCCGGCCGTTCTCATCCACGATCTGGTACTCGAGCTGGCGGCAGCCGATGCCCACCTTGCCAAAGGCGGCGATCAGAGCCCTCAGACGGCCCTCCGCCTCGGCGACCGTCGCTGTGGTGAGGGAACCGGACAGCAGATAGTAGGGCTCCTGATCACGGTCGTTTCCGGAGGGGAGGTGGACCCCGGGCTGGGCGTAGAGCGAGATGCTCTCGCTGTCGTAGTCGATTTCCCAGCCGAAGAAGTGGAGCGCGACGCGGACCGGGCCACCCGCCCAGACCTCCAGGACACGCGCCATGGTCATGTGGTCGTCACCGTCAAGAACCCCGGCGTACTCGACGTACTCGATGTCCGCCATGGCCACGATCATCACATGGGGAGCGGCCCGCCCACAAAGCGGGGCGTCAGCGGGAACCCGGAGACGGGGGCACCGAGGCGGTAACGGCGTTGAACACGTACCACGGGCCCTCCGAAGGCCGAACACCGCCAATGACGGGACTTTAGCCCCTAACGTCCCCGGTACGCCGACAGGCAGCCTGAGAGGCATGAAGCTCGACTCGGCAGGCCTTGAAGTGCTTTCCCGGCCGGAGTGCCTCGAACTCCTGGGCTCGGTCTCGATCGGACGGATCGTGTTCACCGACCGTGCCCTTCCGGCCGTGCAGCCGGTCAACTTCGTCCTCGACGACGAGACGGTGGTGATCCGCACCACCATCGGTTCCAAGCTCGCCGCGGCGGCCCGTGACGCGATCGTCGCCTTCGAGGCCGACGACTTCGATCCGTCGGCGCGAACCGGCTGGTCGGTCACCGCGGTGGGGCCCGCGCGAGCCGTGTACGAGTCGCGGGAGATCGAGCGCCTGGCCCGGCTGCCCCTGACCACCTGGGCACCGGCAAGCCGGGACCACTACATCCTGGTGCAGACGGGCCACCTCACCGGCCGCCGGATTTCCCCTAGACCCGTGGACCAGGGCGCCGCGGCGCGCGACTAGAGCGGCACGCTCCAGGTCAGGCTGGTGCCCCCCGTCTCCGGCGAGACGATCTCGAAGAAACCGCCGAGCCGGGTCGCCCGCTCCTGCAGATTGCGCAGGCCGCTGCGCCTGCCGTCGCCGGCCAGCCCGACGCCGTCGTCCCGCACGACGAGGGTGAGCCGGTCGTCCAGCGCCTCGACGGAGACGTCGATCCTCCCGGCCCTGGCGTGCCGTACCGCGTTGGACAGGGCCTCGCGCAGCACCGCCAGCAGGTGGTCGGCGACCTCGGGCGACACGCGGTTGTCGAGCTGCCCGTCCATCCGCAGGCCGGGCATGAAGCCCAGGTGACCACGGGCGCCTTCCAGCATCTCGACGATGCCGGCGCGCAGGCTGGGGGCACCGTCCCCGCCGGGTGTCTGAAGGGCGAAGATGGTGGAGCGGATCTGGCGGATGGTCTCGTCGAGCTCGTCGATGGCGCCCTTCAGGCGGCCGGAGGCCTCCGGTCTCTCGACCAGCCGGACCGTGCTCATCAGTGTCATGGCGACGGCGAACAGCCGCTGGATGACCACGTCGTGCAGGTCCTTGGCGATGCGGTCGCGGTCTTCGAGCAGGCCCAGCCGTTCGGCGTCCTTGCGGCTCTCGGCCAGTTCCAGGGCCACCGCCGCCTGGGCGGCGAAGGCGTGCAGGGTACGCAGCTCCGACTGGACGAACGGGGTGCGGCCCGAGCGCTTGCCGAGTGACAGCACACCGCGCGCGACACCTGCCGCACCCAGCGGGACGGCCCCCACCGGGCCCATCGGCAGATGATCGGAGAACACGTTCCGCAGTTCGCCGGCCTCGTCCGGATCGTTGACCATGAGGGGCTCGCCGTCGGCGAAGGACCGTCCCGCCAGGGAGCCGGCGACCTGGATCTCCACCTGCTCCAGTTGCCCGGCGTTCTCGCCGTCGGCGATCGCCACCCGCAGCAGCTGCCCGCCCGCCTCCGGCAGCAGGATCGCCACGACGTCCGCGCCGGTCATCTGACGGGCGCGCCTGGCCATCAGGGTGAGGACCTCCTGGGGGTCCGCGCCGGACAGCAGACTGGTGGTGATCTCCGAGGACGCGGCCAGCCACGTCTCCCTGCGGCGGGTCTCCTCGAACAGGCGGGCGTTCTCGATCGCCACGCCGGCCGCGGTGGCCAGCGCGACGACGATCGCCTGGTCCTCCTCGTCGAACTCGCCGCCACCGCGCTTCTCGGTGAGGTAGAGGTTGCCGAACACCTCGTCGCGCACCCGGACCGGCACCCCGAGGAAGGAGCCCATGGGGGGATGGCCCGGAGGAAAGCCGTAGGACTCGGGATGGTCGGAGATGCGCGTCAGGCGCAGCGGTCGCGGCTCCTTGATCAGCAAACCGAGCAGGCCGAGGCCGTGCGGCCAGTGCTCGATCCTGGCGATCTCCTCCTCGCTGAGCCCGACCGGGATGAACTGCACCAGCGTGTTCTCCTGGCCGACCACGCCCATCGCGCCGAAACTGGCGTCCACCAGCCTGGTCGCGGTCTCGACGATGCGGCGCAGCACCGTCTCCAGGTCGAGGTCGCTGCCGACCGCCACGACCGCCTCGAGCAGGGCGTGTACGCGGTCGCGGGTGGCGAGTACCGCTTCGAGCCGGAGCTGTAGCTCCGACAGCAGTTCGTCCAGCCGCATGTTCGGAAGCAGGGGATGGGAGTCGGTGTCTGCCATGTTCGGGAGTCTCGCACCAAGACGGCAAAACGCCCACCCCGATCATGGGGTGGGCGTCTTGGGGCCCGGTCAGCGCAGGAAGGGGTAGTTCCGCACCAGGGAGGTGCTGCTCCACCACCTGCCGATGCCGAGGGTGTCACCGGCGCCCGCCATCGCCAGTCCGGCGAGCACGACGATGTAGACGATGTGGTCGTCCATGAACGGGTTGGTGGCCAGGGGCAGCTCGGCGGCCCACATCAGGATCAGCATCAGGCTCCCGGCGACGGCGGCGATCCGCATGCCGGCCCCCAGGATGAGGGCGACGCCGACCCCGAGCAGGCCGAGCATGAACAGCCAGTCGACCCAGACCTGCCCGGCCAGGCTGGAGAAGAGGCCGCCGAGGGCGTTCTCACCGGTGCCCTTGAGGAACCCGGTCGTTGGACTGCCCCCGGCGATCCAGGCGCGGTCGGCGGGGGTGGCGAATCCCCAGCCGAAGGTCTTGTCGAGGAACGCCCACAGGAAGATCCATCCGATCGAGATGCGCGCGATCGCCCAGACGTAGTCGACCGGACGCGTCGCCGCCGAAGGGGTGACGTTCGTGGCGGACTGCTTGGAGGGAACGTCCCGACCGTGCCTGGTGGCCATGACGGCCCCTTTCGGTAGTTTTTCGCGGTCTCTGTTGTGTCTTCATCACATCGTTTTTCAGGGTCGCCACGCAGTGCCGTACGGCTCGCTCCCGGACTGCGAAGGTCATCGTGTTCATGGGACCTTCGGCCTCTCACCCCGCGAACCCTGCCAGGACCCCGCCGACCCCCTGCTAGGACCTGACGACGGCGACGGAGCAGCGGGCGTGGTGCAGGACACCGCGGCTGACCGAACCCAGGAACAGCGAGCCGAGGGCACCGCGGCCGTGGGAGCCGACGACGAGCAGGTCGCAGGTATCGGAGGCGTCACTGAGGGCCTCGACCGCGTGGGCGCGGCGCACGTCCTCGATCACCTTCACCTCGGGGTACCTCTCCCGCCACCCGGTGAGCCGGTCCGTCACGAGCTTGTCGTGGGCGGCGCGGAACTCGTCCATGTCATAGACGATCTCCGGGGCGTAGATGTGCACCGGCACCTGCCAGGCGTAGAGGGCGCGCAGGGTGCTGCCGCGCAGCCTGGCCTGCTCGAAGGCGTAGGCGAGGGCGGGCTCGCAGGCCTCGGAGTCGTCGAGGCCGACCGTGATCTCGCCGTGTGTCCCGGTCCGGCCCGGACGGACGACGACGACCGGGCAGTGCACGTGGCCGGCGACGTGGACGCTGACCGAGCCGATCACGGCTCCGGCGAACCCGCCGAGTCCCCTGGTCCCCACGACGAGCTCCGTGGCGTCCTTTCCCTGCTCGCGCAGGACCAGCGCCGGCGATCCATCGATCAGCTTGGTGGTCACCTCGATGCCGGGTTGCCGGGAGCGGGCCGTCTCCTCCGCGGCGGCCAGCACCTTCCGGGAGGACTCGGTCACCGCGTCCTCCCACTCGGGGGCGGGGAACTTGGGGATGTCGTTCGGCCAGCGCTGCACGGCGGTGACGATGCGCAGTGGCAGGCCCGTCCGGGCGGCGTCGTCAGCCGCCCACTCGACGGCGGCGGTCGCGTTACCGGAGCCGTCGGCTCCAACAATGATCAGGTTAGACATCGATCCTCCTTATTCCCATAAGACCTTTGCCAAACCTGCCGATCCCAGGGCCGGAAGTCCCTTTCGGCCCGCGTGGCGGCAGGGCCTTTCGTCACCCCGCGGCGAAACCGGACAGCGCCGCGGCGTCGAGGAGAGGCTGCGGGAAACCCCGTCTCCCGGCGCCGGCGACGTCCGCCGACCGGGTCAGCCGCGGGTGAGCACCACCTTGAGCGCCCCGGTCTCCTGGGGGTGGGAGAACACCTCGTAGGCCTTCTCCATGTCGTGCAGCGCGAAGTGGTGGGTGACGAACCTGCCGCCGTCCAGCAGGCCCGCCCCGAGCATGCTCAGCAGCGTCGGCGTGGAGTAGGTGTCGACCAGGCCGGTGGTGAAGGTGAGGTCGCGTGCCCACAACTCCTCAAGGTGCAGGGTGACGGGCCTGCCGTGCACGCCGACGTTGGCGACGTGGCCGCCCGGCCTGACCAGGCGGGCGCAGAGCTCGAAGGTCTCCGGCACGCCGACGGCCTCGATGGCGACGTCGGCGCCCAGGCCGCCGGTCAGCTCGGCGACCTTCCCGGCGGGATCACCGTCCGCGCCGATCACCACATCCGCCCCGAAGCGGGTGGCCGCCTCCAGCCTGGCCTCGGCCAGGTCGACGGCGATGACGCGGCTGGGGCTGTAGAGGCGGGCGGTGGTGATCGCGGCCAGGCCGATCGGGCCCGCGCCCACGACGACCACGGTGTCGCCGGGGGCGACCCTGCCGTTCAGCACACCGACCTCGTAGGAGGTGGGCAGGATGTCGGCCAGCATGAGCACGGCCTCGTCGCCGATCCCCTCGGGCACGAAATGGGTCGAGGTGTCGGCGAAGGGAACGCGTACGAACTCGGCCTGCGTCCCGTCGATGTGGTGGCCGAGGATCCAGCCGCCGCCGCCCAGGCACTGCCCGTAGGAGCCCGTACGGCAGTAGCGGCACCGCCCGCACGCTGAGACGCACGAGACCAGGACGCGGTCGCCTGGCTTCAGCGCGGCCCCGGCGCCGACCTCGGTGACCGTGCCGACCGCCTCGTGGCCCAGGATCCGGCCCGGCTCGACGGCCGGCACGTCCCCTTTGAGGATGTGCAGGTCGGTGCCGCAGATCGTCACCGCGTCGACGCGGACCACCGCGTCCGTGGGCGTCTGGACGCCCGGCTCGGGGACCTCCTGCCACGATCTCCTGCCGGGGCCCTGATAGACCAGCGCTTTCATGATCCACCCCTTCGCCTCTCGCCGCCGTCAGGCGGATGTGGCCCTCTCCGGCCGTCCGGTCAGGTGTGCCGGGGTGTCATGACGGCGGGTGTCACGACCAGCGGGCAGACGGCGTGCTGCAGCAGCGAGTGGCTGACCGAGCCCAGCAGCAGTCCCGCGAGGTCCCCGCGACCACGTGATCCCACGACCAGCAGATCGGCCTGTGCCGAGGCGTTCTTCAGCACATCCACCGGATGCCCTTGCTCCATCTGCTCGGTGACCTTGACATCCGGATAGCGCTCTCCCCAGCCGGCCAGCGCCTCGGCCAGCAGCCGCCGTTCCCCCTCGGCCGCCTCCTCGGCGGACGTCGGGGCGAACGGCCTTCCGCCGACGACGGGCTGGTTCCAGGCGTGCACCGCCCGCAGGCCGGCACCGCGCAGGGACGCCTCGGCGAAGGCGAACTCGATGGCGGACGCGCCCGCCACGGAGCCGTCGACTCCGACGACCACCTCACCGCCTGGCCGCGCGGGCGTCCTCCGTATGACGGCGACCGGGCAGGCGGTATGCCCGGCCACGCCCAGCGCGACCGACCCCAGCAGCATGCCGGAGAAACCGTCCCGGCCGTGGCTGCCGACCACCAGGAGGTCGGCGTCCTGCGCGGCCTTGATCAGGACGCCCCTGGGGTCGCCCGGCAGCAGCGACGACTCCACCCCGACCCGGCTGTCCTCCTCGCGGGCCCGGTTCAGCGCGTCCGTCAGCATGGACGTGGCCCCGTCGCGCATCCACCGGCCGACATCGGCGTACGGAGCGTCCTCGGTCATCTCCAACGGCCAGGCCACCATGACGTGCACGACGCGCAGCTCGGTGTCGCGTAGCCCGGCCTCCCGCACGGCCCAGCTCACCGCCTCAAGCGCGGCCTGTGAGCCGTCGACTCCCACCAGGATCATGTTGTTCCCCCTTCGAACCTCCGGCCGCCCCCGCGGCAGAAAGCCGGTGCAGGTCTCCTACCCCCGTGGCCTCCGGTCACCCGGATGAGGCGCGCGGCCCCCGGCCAGTGGACCTGGTCGATCTGACGACCGCGACGGGGCCGCGAGCATGGTGGAGAACCTCGCGGCTGACCGATCCCAGAAGGACCGAGCCGACGGCACCGAGGCCGCGAGAACCCACCACGAGCAGGTCCGCCCGTGCCGAGGCGGCCAGCAGTGTCGGCACCGGGCGCGCACGCGTCACCTCCGAGACGACCTCGACCGCGGGAAACCGCTCCTGCCAGCCGGCGAGCCGCTCCTCGGCCATCCGGCGCTGTGCGTACCGGATCTCTTCGGTGTCTTCGGCCGCCTCCGGCGAGAACGCGTGGGGCATCTGCCAGGCGTAGACCGCGCGCAGCCCGCATCCGCGCAAGGCGGCCTGCTCGAAGGCGAACCCGAGGGCGGGTTCGCACTCGGCGGAACCGTCGACACCCACGACCACCTCGCCGTACGCCTCGGCACGTCCCTGCCTGACGACCACCACCGCACCACGTACGTGGCCCGCCAGCCGGACGGGAACCGAGCCGAGCAACGATCCGGCGAAACCGCCCAGGCCACGGTTGCCGACCACCAGTTCGATCGCCGTTTCCGCCTGCCCGCACAGAACGTCGGACGGCGTCCCCTCGATCAGCTCGGTGGTCACCCGGACATCCGGCCTCCGCTCCGTCGCCGCCTTGGCCGCTTCGGTGAGCACCTGCTCGCCGAAGCACGCCAGCCGGCCGGGCCGGGCCGGCGCGGGAAACTCGACAAGATCGTGCGGCCAGCGGTCCATGGCGTGCACGATCCGCAGGGACACCCCCCGGCGGACGGCGTCGTCGACCGCCCACTCCAGGGCCGCGGTGGCGGCGGCCGAGCCATCCGTTCCGACAGCGATCGATTCGGTCATCACTTCCCCCGCTGCCCATCGGATCGCGGCACCTGCGGTTCTCCCAGGGACGATCGTCCCCGGACGTGGGGACCTTTGTCCCCTTTCGCATGCAATGCCAGACCTTCCGACGAAGGTCCCTGCGCCATAGGGCCGATCAGCCCTAAAACCGCCGTGAACAGTGCCGTACCGTGCAGACGGAAGGGGATACTCATGACTCTCCCGGCAGTCAGGGCAGGCCGCTTCGACTCCGCTCCCATCACCGGCGTCGGCCTCGTCACCGATCTGGCACAACCACAACTTCACGGGAGAAGACGTGAACCCCTGGCTCCTCACCTATGACGGCTTCGACCCCGCCCGGGAGGGGGTGCGAGAGGCGCTGACGACGCTCGGCAACGGCTACTTCGCCACCCGGGGCGCCGCGCCGGAGTCACAGGCCGACGGGGTGCACTATCCCGGCACCTACGTCGCCGGCTGCTACGACCGGCTCGTCTCCCAGGTGGCGGGACACCCGGTGGAGAACGAGGACCTGGTCAACGTGCCGAACTGGCTGTTCCTCACCTTTCGCGCCGAAGGCGGCGACTGGTTCGCTCCCGGCACCGCCGAGATCCTGACCTACCGCCACACGCTCGACATGCGCCAGGGAACTCTCACCCGGTTCCTGCGGATACGCGACCCTCAGGGCCGGGTCACCCGAGTGGAACAGCACCGCCTGGTCTCGATGGACGACCCACACCTGGCCGCCCTCACGATGACGATCGTTCCGGAGAACTGGGACGGAGCGCTGGAGATCCGCTCGGCACTGGACGGGCGCGTCACCAACGCCGGAGTCGCCCGCTACCGCGAGCTGGAGGGCCGGCATCTCGTTCCGATCTGCGGGCACGCCGCCCACGGCGTGATCGAACTGCTGACCCGCACCGCCACCTCCCGCGTGGAGATCGCACTCGCCGCCCGCACCACACTGGCCGGCGGGCGCTGCCGCGCCGACGTCGAGGAGGGCTGGGTCGGCGATGACCGCACCGTCGAGGTGAAAGCCGGTGACGAGGTCACCGTGGAGAAGATCGTGGCCCTCTACACCTCCCGCGACAGGGCGATCTCCGAGAGCGAGGCCGCCGCGAGAAGCGCCGTCGTGCGCGCGGGCGGCTTCGCCACCCTCCTCAAGCGGCACATCCGGGCCTGGGACCGGCTGTGGCGGCGGGCGCACGTCACCGCCCAGGACACCGAGGTGCAGCAGATCCTCAACCTGTACGTCTTCCACCTGCTGCAGACGGCCTCCCCGCACATCGCGGAACTCGACACCGGCCTACCCGCCCGGGGCCTGCACGGCGAGGCCTACCGGGGCCACGTGTTCTGGGACGACCTGTTCGTCATCCCCTTTCTCGCCCCGCGCCTGCCCGAAATCACCCGGGCACTGCTCAGGTACCGGTGGCGCCGCCTGCCCGAGGCACGCTGGGCCGCCCGCGCGGCCGGATACGCCGGAGCGATGTTTCCCTGGCAGAGCGGCAGCGACGGCCGGGAGGAGACACCGCGCCTGCACTTCAACCCCCGTTCCGGCCGCTGGCTCCCCGACCGCTCACACCTGCAGCGCCACGTCGGCCTGGCCGTCGCCTTCAACGTGTGGCAGCACTACCAGGCGACGAAGGACACCGCCTTCCTGGCCGGTTTCGGCGGCGAACTGCTGCTGGAGGTGGCCCGCTTCTTCGCCTCACTCGCGACCTGCGAGAAGGGGCGCTACGCGATCCGCGGCGTGATGGGCCCGGACGAGTATCACGACGGCTACCCCGACCACGCCGAGCCCGGACTGGACAACAACGCCTACACCAACGTCATGACCGCCTGGTTGATGCGCCGGGTCCTGGACATGATCGGCCTGGTCGGCGCCGAGGGGGTCGGCGAACAGGAGATCGAACTGTTCACCGCCATGACCCGGCGGATGCGGGTGGACTTCCACGAAGGGGTGATCAGCCAGTTCGAGGGATACGCGGGCCTGGAGGAGCTGGACTGGGCCGCCTACCGGAAGAAGTACGGAGACATCCGGCGGCTGGACCGCATCCTCGAAGCCGAAGGCGACACGCCGAACCGGTACAAGGCCTCCAAACAGGCCGACGTGCTCATGCTCTTCCACCTGCTCGGCGAGGAAGGGCTCGACGAGATCCTGACCGGCCTTGGCTACGAGTGGAACGCCACGATGGCCAAGGACACCGTGGACTACTACCTGGCCCGCACCTGCCACGGCTCGACGCTGAGCGCCGTCGTCCACGCCGGAGTGCTGGCCCGCCTGCGCCCCGGCGCCTCGCACCCCTTCCTGGTCGAGGCGCTGAACAACGACGTGCGAGATCTCCAGGCGGGAACCACCTCCGAGGGAATCCACCTGGGAGCGATGGCCGGGGTGGCCGGCCTGTTCGAGGCGAAAACCTGATCATCCGCCCTCGCCGCCGGCTCAGCACCGAAGACATCCGCGCTCACCGCACGATGGCGGGGATCCTCGTCCTTACCACCGGCACTCCGGGAAGGATAATCTCAGGACATGATTCGCGTGTTCCTGGTCGACGATCACGAAGTGGTACGGCGCGGCGTGGCCGCACTGCTGGAGTCCGAAGGCGACATCGAGGTGATCGGCGAAGCGGGGACCGCCGAGTCGGCGATAGCCCGCATTCCAGCGCTGCAACCGGACGTCGCGGTTCTGGACGTGCGCCTGCCCGACGGCAACGGGGTGGACGTGTGCCGTGAGGTCCGCTCCAAGATGCCGGGACTGGCCTGCCTGATGCTGACCTCCTTCGCCGACGACGAAGCCCTGTTCAACGCCGTGATGGCGGGCGCCTCCGGCTACGTGCTCAAACAGATCCACGGCTCGGACCTGGTCGGCGCCGTACGCACGGTGGCGGGCGGCGAATCGATGCTGGATCCGCAGACGACCTCCGCCATGCTGGCGCGGCTACGCGAACAGGCCGTCAAGAAAGACCCGCTGGCCGCTCTTTCCGACCAGGAACGCCACATCCTTGAACTGATCGGCGAAGGCCTGACCAACCGGCAGATCGGCGAGCGAATGTACCTCGCCGAGAAAACGGTCAAGAACTACGTCTCCAACCTGCTGTCCAAACTGAACATGCAACGCCGCACCCAGGCCGCCGCCCTGGTGACACGGCTGAAGACCAACCACCCCGAATAAGCGGACCTCCGGCTAGGTGAGGGACGCGCTCCAGATCAGGCGGGTCCCCGCCTCCGGAGAGGACTCGACCGAGAAGGAGCCGCCAAGCCGTTCGGCCCGCTCCTTGAGATTACGCAGCCCACTGCGCCTGCACCCCCCTGGCACCCCGGCCCCGTCGTCCACCACGGTGAGAACGAGCCGATCGCCTTCGATCTCAACGGTCACCTCGGCCCTGGAGGCCCTGGCATGCCGCACGATGTTGGACAGAGCCTCCCGCAGAGCGGCCAGCAGGTGCTCCGCGACCCGCTCCGGCACGCCACTGTCCAGCGGACCCTCCATCATCAGGCCCGGCATGAACCCCAGATGGGCCCGCGCGTCCTCGACCAGTTCCACGATCTGCGCGCGCAGGCCGCGACCGCCTTCCTGAAGGGGGGCCTGCAGGGCGAAGATCGTCGAGCGGATCTGCCGGATGGTCCCGTCCAACTCGTCGATCGCGTTGCGCAACCGCTCGGAGGCCTCGGAGCGCTCCACGAACCGCGCGGTGCCCATCAGCGTCATGGCGACGGCGAACAGCCGTTGAATCACCACGTCGTGCAGATCCTTGGCGATCCGGTCCCGATCCTCCAGCAGGCTCAGCCGCTCGGCGTCCACCCGCCTCTCCGCCAGCTCCAGGGCGACCGCGGCCTGCCCGGCGAAGGAGTGCAGGGTGCGCAACTCCGCCTGGCTGAACGGGACACATCCCGGATGCTTGCCCAGCAGCAGCACACCCCGCACCCCTCCGGCCGCGCCGATCGGCACCGCGGCCACCGTACCCGGCGAGACACGGCCGGCGATCACGGTCAGAATCCCCGCCTCGGCCGAATCGGTGACCATGAGCGGCTCACCACTGGTGAAGGCCAGACCGGCGAGAGAGTCGGCGACAGGGGTCTCCGCATGGGCCGCCTGCTCCCCACCCGGCCCATCGGCGACAACCGCGCGCAGAACCTGCCCGCCCTCCTCGGGCAACAGGACCGTGACGAGATCGGCACCGGCCATCCGCCGCGCTCGCCGGGCGATCAACGTGAGCACCTCTCCCGGCTCCGCCCCCGACAGCAGGCTGGTGGTGACCTCCGCCGAGGCCTGCAGCCACATCTCCCGCCGCCGGCTCTCCTCATACAGCCGGGCGTTCTCGATCGCGACACCGGCGGCGGTGGCCAGCGCGGTCACGATCGCCTCGTCCTCGTCGTCGAACTCTCCTCCCCCACGCTTCTCCGTGAGGTAAAGATTTCCGAAAACCTCCTCACGCACCCGGATCGGCACCCCCAGAAACGACCCCATCGGCGGATGTCCGTGCGGAAAGCCGTGCGACTCCGGATGATCACAGATGCGGGCCAGCCGCAGCGACTGCGGTTGCCTGATCAGCAGGCCGATCAGGCCAAGGCCGTGCGGCCAGTGCTCGATGCCCGCGATCTCCTCCTCGCTCAGCCCCACCGGGACGAACCGAACGAGTGTGTTCTCCTCACCGATCAGCCCCAGGGCGCCGTAGGTGGCGTCGACAAGGGAGATCGCGGTCTCCACGATCCGGCGCAGCACGGTCTCCAGATCAAGCTCACCGCCCACCGAGACGACCGCGTCCAGCAGTGCGTGCACCCGGTCGCGGGTGGCGAGCACCGCCTCCAGACGCACCCTCAGCTCCGACAGCAGCTCGTCCAGCCGCATGTGCGGTACCAAGGCGCCGGGTTCGAACTCCCCCATACTGCGAAGTCTCGCACCCCGGCACGGAAGATGCGCTCACTTCAAGATCAAAAAGCGCCGGACCAGCGGAGACGTGGTTACACCGTGGGTACATAGCCTCATACGCGCGCGATCCGGCTTCCGTCCCAAGGTGGTGCTCATGGCAGAACCCATCATCGTCGGCGTCGACGGCTCGGACTCCTCACTCCAGGCCGTGACCTGGGCGGCACGAGAGGCCGCCCTGAGGAACGCGCCCCTGCGCCTCGTACACGTCACCCTCCGCTGGGCCTACGACGTCCCCCTCGTCCCGCAGCCCGCCCACTGGGGACCGGCGGCGGAGTCCACCGCCCGGAGGCTGCTGCGCCACGCCTCCGAACAGGCCCGCGCCGCCGCCCCCACCGTGACGGTCGACACCGAGATCGCCGACGGTGCCACCGCGGAGGCGATCATCGCCGCGGCCGGGACCGCACAGATGATCGTCGTCGGCAGCCGGGGCCGCGGCGGATTCGCCGGGCTGCTGCTGGGCTCGGTCAGCCGCGCTCTCGCCGATCGTTCCCCCCGCCCGGTGGTGGTCGTGGGCGAACCCCGCACCGAGCACGGCACCGAGATCGCCGTCGGCGTCACCGGACGCCCCGGCCAGGAAGGCACCCTGGAGTTCGCCTTCCACGAGGCCACGCTGCACGGCCTCCCCCTGCGGATGGTGCACGCCTGGACCCATCCGGCCGTCCGGGCCCCCGGCGACATGCAGCCGCTCGTCTTCGACCTCGAAGGCGTCGGCCAGGAGGAGGCACGCCTGCTGGCCGAGTCCATCGGCGGCTGGCGGGAGAGGTTCCCCGACGTGCCCGTCGTCGAACAGGTGGTACACGAACATCCGGCCAGGGCGCTCATCGACGCCTCGGCCTCCGCCGAACTGGTCGTCGTGGGCGCCCCCGGGCCGGCGAGGATTCTCGGATCGACGGTGCACGCCCTGCTCCCCCATGCCCACGCGCCCGTGGCCGTCGTCCAGCAGGCGCCCCCGCCCACGCGCCGGGCTTGAGCTCTCGCTTCAGCCTGCTGGTTTTATGAAGCTTTTTCCTGCTTTTAGTCATTAAATCCCAGCCAGCGGCTTTACATTGTAGATTAATAAATATGGCCGTTCCACCCGACGGAGTCGGGTGGAACGGCCACCTGGAACCTCAGGCCACCCGGCCAGGAGAGCAGGGCCGTCTCCCCTGGCCGGGTGTCGCTCAGCCGTCGTTAACCGGCCGGTAGGTGAGGATGACGACTCCCGAGTCGAACGTCGCGGTGTCCGTGAGCTCCAGGGTGGCCTCGGTGCCCTCACGGAACAGGCGCTCCCCCTGGCCACGGACGACCGGGCAGAGCCAGATCCGGTACTCGTCGAGGAGACCGTGCTCCATGAGCGTGTCGGTGAGCCGGCCACAGCCCCAGATCAGGATGTTCCCGCCGAACTGCTCCTTCAGCTTGGCCACCTCGGTGACGAGGTCGTCTCCGTGGATGATCGTCGAGTTGTTCCACCCGGCCTTCTCCAGGGTCGAGGAGACCACGTACTTGGGAATGCTGTTCACCCGGTCGGCGTAGGGGTTGCCGCTCATCGACGGCCAGGCCTGCGCCATGCCGTCGTAGGTGGCCCGTCCGAGCAGGAGGGCCTCGGCGGCGAAGACCAGGCCGAGGGCGTACTCGCCGCTCCCCGCGTTCGCGTACTGCATGGACCACAGGTGGGGGTTGTCGATGAAGCCGTCGAGCGTCGCGTAGGTCGAAGCGATGATCTTACCCATTGGTCTCTCCGTGGTTCCGGCGTTCGGCGAACGCGCTGTTGATTCGAAACGCCCCGCGGCCTTCCGCGGCGCGAGGGATCTCCGACGGCTGTGTGCCGCCTGGTTCAAATGGTGTAGGGGCGTTTGGCGCGGGCCTCGCGTAGTGCGTGGGCCCACCAGATCAGCTGGTCCAGAGTGGTCTTGACCGCGGTGTCGCACGGCGCGCCGGCCCTGGGCCAGTTGCCGTCGGCGGCGAACTGCTCCCAGTAGCGGGGCAGCGCGACACCGTCGCGGATGGCCACCGCGTGCAGCTCGGTGAACACCTCACGCAGCTGCGCGGCGGCCAGCAGACCGCCGGAGTCGTTGCCGTAGGAGACGAACGCGACGGGCTTGGCCCGCCACTCCGGGTAGAACCAGTCGATGGCGCTCTTGAGCGGAGCGGGAAAGCTCCGGTTGTACTCGGGAGTCACCACCACGAAAGCGTCGGCGTCGGCCAGGCGCGGCGCCAGCGCCGCCACCGGGGCGGGCGGCGCCTCGTCCTCGTCCGTGAGCGTGCCGGGCAGGGCGACCTCGGCCAGATCGATCAGGTCGATCTCCAGATCGGCCCGCCTGCGCGCCCGTGCCACGAACCAGGCCGCCACCGTGGGGCCGAACCGGCCGCGACGGGTGCTGCCGACGATGACCGCCACCCTCAACCGGTCACCCTCGTGCGTCTCCGCCATCTCCGGCCTCCTTCGCTCCCGTGTCCGGCTCGATGTGCTCCACCCTGCCGGGAGGGACTTACGGTCTCCTTCTCGCGGGCTTACCGTCGGCCGTTGTGATCGACATAAACCCGGCAGCCGTCCCTCTATGCCGGACTATCGTGTCGATCATGCGTTTTGGGATACTGGGGCCGCTGGCCGTGTGGACGACGGACGGCCGGCCCGTCACGGTCCCCGGAGTGAAGGTCCGCGCCCTGCTGGCCGACCTGCTCCTGCACGAGGGACGCCCGGTGCCCGCCGACCGGCTGATCGACGACCTGTGGGGCGAGGAGCCGCCGGCCAATCCCGCAGGCGCCCTGCAGGTCAGGGTCTCGCAGCTACGGCGCGCGCTGGAGGACGCCGAACCCGGTGGCCGGGAGCTGGTCGCACACCACCCGGCCGGATATCTGCTGAAGGCCGACACCGACGCCGAAGGCTTCCGGTCGCTGGTCACCGAGGCGGGAAGGACCGGCGACCCGCGGACCAGGGCGGCGCTGCTCACCGACGCGCTCGCCCTGTGGCGCGGCCCCGCCCTGGCCGACTTCGCCGACGAACCCTTCACCGGCCCCACCGTCGCGCGCCTGCACGAGGAGTTGCTCACCGCCCACGAAGACCACGCGGAGACCCGCCTCACCCTCGGCGAGCACGCCCGGCTCGCCGACGAACTGGGCGACCTGCTCACCCGGCATCCCCTGCGAGAACGGCTGCGCGCCGCCCACATGCGCGCCCTCTACCGCTCCGGACGGCAGACAGAGGCGCTCCGCAGCTACGAGGAACTCCGCGACCGGCTCGCCGACGAACTCGGTCTCACCCCCGGCGCCGACCTCGGCGCCCTGCATCGGGCCATCCTCACCCAGGACCCCGCCCTCGACCCGCCGGCGCCCCCTGTCGCGGCCGGCCCGGCCACCAACCTGCCCACCCCTCTCACCCCCCTGATCGGCAGGGACCGCGCGGCCACCGAGATCCGTGCCCTGCTGGGTACCAACCGGCTGGTGACCCTCACGGGGCCCGGCGGAGTGGGCAAGACCCGCCTCGCCGTCAAAGTCGCCGGAAACCTGACCGTCCCCTTTCCCGACGGCGTGTGGCTGGTCGAGCTCGCCTCGTTGGACCCGTCCGGGATGTCGGACGCGGTGTCCCGGCTCGCTGAAACGATCATGACGGTGCTGGACGTCCGATCTCCCCTCACCCCGTCGGAGCCGACATCCCCTCGGGACCGGCTCACCGGCGCCCTGCGCTCCCGGCGGCTGCTCCTCGTACTCGACAACTGCGAGCACCTCGTCGAACCGGTCGCCGAACTCGTCCGGCACCTGCTTGGCGCCATCCCCACGCTGTGCGTCCTCGCCACCAGCCAGGAACCGCTCGCGCTGACCGGCGAGATGATCTGGAACGTCCCACCCCTGGACACCCCCCGCCTCGCCGACACCGACCTGCAGGCACTGCGAAAGACCGGTTCCGTGCAGCTGTTCGTCGCCCGGGCATCCGCCGCCGGCAGAGACTTCGTCCTTGACGCCGACACCGCCCCGGCGGTCGCGACGCTCTGCCACCGTCTGGACGGCATCCCGCTGGCTCTGGAACTGGCCGCCACCAGGGTCCGTGCCCTGGGAGTCCACAACCTCGTCGACCGCCTCGACGACCGCTTCCGCCTCCTGGCGGGCGGGCACCGCGGCGCCCCACCCCGCCAGCAGACCCTGCACGCCATGATCGACTGGAGCTGGCAGCTCCTCACCCCTCCGGAACGTCTCACCCTCCAGCGCCTGGCCGTTCACACCGGCGGCTGCACCCTGCACGCCGCGGAGAACGTCTGCGCCGCCGAGGACCTCGCCTCCGCCGACGTCCCCAACCTCCTGGCACGCCTGGTCGACCGCTCCCTGGTCACCGTCGTCCACGCCGCCGACGGCCCCCGCTACCGTCTCCTGGAATCGGTCGCCGCCTACTGCGCGGAACATCTCCGCCGGACAGGCAAGCTCGAACGCCTGCGGCAACGCCACCGGCACCACTACACCGACCTCGCCGAACAGGCCGCGCCGTACCTGTACGGACACCGGCAGCAACACTGGCTGCACCGCCTGGACGCGGAGACCGCCAACATCCGCACCGCGCTCGACACCGCCCTCGGCGAGAAGGACGCGGCCGGCGCGCTACGCCTGGTCAACGCGATGGCCTGGTACTGGTTGCTGCGTGGACGGCTGACCGAGGCCCGGCGGTCCCTGGCCGCCGCACTGGCCCTCACCGAGGAGACGCCCGCCCCCCGGGCCTCCGCGCTCCGCGCCGGCGCGCTGGCCTGGGAGACCGGGATCGGTTTCCTCCACGGCGACGTCGCGGACCGGGAGGATCGCCGCCGCGCGGTCCTGTCGATGTACGAGGACGCGAACGATCCCGCCGGGCGCGCCAGGGCCGAGTGGTTTCTGGCCCACACCGGCATCGACCTGGGCGACCTGTCGGCCGCGGAGGACCTGCTGGACCGAGCGCTGCCGGCCTTCCGGGCGACCGGCGACCGGTGGGGGACGGCCGCGGCCCTCGCCACCCGGGCCAAGCTCGCGCACGTACGAGGTGACCCGGCCGCGCTCGGACGCGACGGCGAACGGAGCGCGGAGCTGTTCGGCGAGCTCGGCGACCGCTGGGGCAGGCTGGAGGCCACCGGCTGGCTCGGCGCTCTGGCCGAGATGACCGGTGATCTCCAGCGGGCCGACCGGCTGCACCGGGACGGCCTGCACATGGCGGAGGAACTCGGCCTCTGGCCCGAGGTCGCCGGGCGGCTGGCCTGGCTCGGCTGGACCGCCCTGCAACGCGGCGACTACACCCAGGCCAGGGAGACCTGCGAACGGGCGCTACGGCTGGCGGCCGAGCAGGGGCACCGGACCGCGCAGATCTTCGCCACGATGGGACTCGCCTTCGCGGCCCGCAGGGAGGACCTTCTCGATCTCGCCGAGACCCACCTGCGCGACCTGCTGAACGGCGCCCCCGAGCAGAGCGCGGAGGAGACTCCGCCCCCGTACCTACCCATGATCATGAGCGAGCTGGGATTCGTCGCCGAGCAGCGTGGCGACGCCGCCGCGGCCCTCGCCTCGCATCTGAGGTCCATCGACCTCGCGGCCAGGTTCGAGAGCTCCCGGGAGATGCCCGGCACCCTGGAGGGCCTGGCCGGGGCACTGACCCTCGCCGGAGACCACGACGCCGCCGCCCTGCTCCTGGGTGCGGGGGCTGCGGCCCGTGCCTCGAACTCCCCGCCGCCTCCCACCGAACGCGGCGACATCGACCGGATCACCACGCGGGTGCGTGAGGCGCTGGGCGCGGACCGCTTCACCGCCGGCTTCGAACGCGGCGGCACTCTCACCGCTCAGGAGATACGCTCCCTGCTGCCCCCGCCGGCCGTGGCGCGACCGAACCCGTAACGGGGCCCGGCCTCGGATGTGAACGATTTTCACAGATTCACCATGCGAAGCGACGACTCGGAGACGTGGACGACGCCCCCGAGTCGCCGGAGTCTCATCCGCGAAATCCCCGGCCCGCCGCGGGTGGTGGAACCCGCGGCGGGCCGTCGCGATCACATGAAGTAGCGGAGCCAGACGTACGCCCAGGCCATGAGCGTGCTCAGCACCGTCACCACGATTCCATACTTGGTGAACTGCCAGAAACTGATCGGGTGGCCCGTCCGCGCCGCGATGCCGATCGCCACCACGTTCGCGCTGGCCGCCACCGCCGTGCCGTTGCCACCGAAGTCGGCCCCCAGTGCGAACGCCCACCACAGCGCCTGTCCGGTCGCCGCGTCGGGAGCCTGCGCCACGATCCCCTCGACGATCGGTGCCATCGTCGCGACATACGGGATGTTGTCGAAGAACGCTCCCAGCACGCTGGAACCGAACAGCAACGACGTCGCCGCGAGGAAGTAGTCGTCGCCGACCGCCTCGATCGCCCATGTGCCCACCGTCGCGATCACGCCGGTCTCGACCAGACCCGCGACCATCACGAACAGTCCCATGAAGAACACCAGCGTCGGCCACTCGACTTCCGCCAGCACCTCGGAGACCGAGACCCGCGACAGCAGGAGCATCACGCCCGCTCCCACGAGCGCCACGATGGACGGCTCGATGTGCAGCACCGCGTGCAGCCCGAACCCCACCACCACCGCGGCGAGCACCGCCAGGCAGCGCACGAGCAGCTTGGGATCGGTGATCGCCCGCCGCTCCTGCAGTGCCATCACCGCGGCGACGTGCTCGGGGTTGTACTGGAAGGACCCTCTGAACAGCACCTTGGTCAGCAGCACGAAGGCGACGAAGATGACGACCACGATGGGCGCCATGTGCACCAGGAAGTCGTTGAACGTCAGCCCCGCCCTGCTGCCGATGATGATGTTGGGCGGATCTCCGATGAGGGTCGCCGCACCGCCGATGTTGGAGGCCAGCACCTCCGCGATCAGGTACGGCTGGGCCGGAATCCGCAGCCGGTCGCACACGACCACCGTGACCGGCGCCACCAGCATGATCGTGGTGACGTTGTCGAGGAAGGGCGAGGCGATGGCGGTGATCACCATCAGCATGACCATGAGCCGGTAGGGATCGCCTTTGGAACGTTTCGCCGCCCAGATGGCCAGGTAGTCGAAGATCCCTGTCTGTTTGATGATCCCTACGATGATCATCATTCCGAGTAGCAGGAAGATGACGTTCCAGTCGATGCCCTCGTGCTCGGAGAAGAACACCTCGGAGCCCGGTATCAGCCCCAGAACCGCCATCGCGCCCGCGGCGACAAGGACCACTTTGACCTTGTTCGCCTTTTCGGTGGCGATGAAGAAGAACGCGACGAGGAAGATCCCAAGGGCGAGCAGCGCGCTCAAGACTCACCGAGGCCGAAGACGGCCAGGCTGGTGAGCAGCCGCTCCAGGGTGATCGCCCCGGCCAGCGAGCCGTCACGTTCCACCACTGCCACGATCGGGCTGCGTATCCTGGCCATCAGCGCGGCCACCTCGAGCAGGTTCGCGTCCACCGGGACGGTCACCGGCCTGGCGTGCTCGCGCGGCAGGCAGTCACCGACCGTGCGATTGCCCAGGTCCTGCCAGAACTGGTCCGCGTAGGCCTCGTCGATGGTCCTGGCCAGCGCGGGATCCTCCTGGTAGGAGCCGGGCACGGCCAGCCTCAGCACCTGGGTGCCCGGAAGCACCAGCTTGGGCCGCGAGCGGTCGTCCACGATGATGAGCCCGGGCAGGCGGCCGATCACCATGACCCGTACGGCCTTCGCGACGGAGTCACTCGTGGTGACCGTCGGAAGGCTCACCGCGATGTCGCGCGCTTGCATGGCACCTTCCTGTCGGGTGAGATGGCGCACCGCGGGCGGCGTGCTCACGGTGTCCCTCCTGCTATCTCGGCCATCCGCTGTTCGAGAATGGCCAGCCTGTCGTCCACTGACCGGCTGTGCAGAACCTGGGCGATCTGATCGGCCTCGTCCTGCGCCAGTTGGATGGCCTGCGAGGGCTCATCGCCCCCGCCGTATACCAAGATCCGCCGGGATCCGTTCCTGTCCACCATGACCGCCAGGTTCTGGCCGTCTCGGGTGGCGAAGTGGAACAGGACCCCTTCACCGGGCACGGTCGTACGTGTGATGTTCATATCGGTGGTCACTCCCTTCCACTCGAAGCCGCGGTCACGAGGCGAGTCGTTCCGCCCAGCGGATCAGGTCCTCCTGGAGTCGCATCTCGACACGGGTGAGTGCCACGAGCGTCACCTCGACGCCCCAGTGGCAGGTCCCGCCATAGGCGTCGCCGGCGAGATCGACACGCCGGGACAGCCGCGACAGATCGCGCTCCCCGACGTACCGGCGGATCTCGGCCTCGGCCGCGGCCAGCATGGCGGCGCCCGGCGAACCCGGATAGGAGGCGCACGCCGCGGGATCGGTGACCAGCGCCCGGGCGACCGCGTTGACGGTTATCGTGACACCGTCACGGGTGACGGCTTCCAACCAGAGGATGCCGACATCGTTGGTACTCATCGCCTCTCCTGCCTGTTGGTGTCCGCCGCCCCTCCATCCCATCGCCGCCACGGCTCTGTCACCATCAGGGCCAGCACCCATCTGATCAGGGGTGGAACGTGCAGAAACGGCACGAGAAGATGGGAGACGCCCCCCATGGACAAGCCGTCCGGCGGCCGGGAGGCTGATGAGATGAACGAGCGCACCCAAAAGGTGGCAGGAGCACGCAGCCCGGCGCGCATCCTGTTCAAACGCCTGTTCGTGATCAACGGACTGGTCTTCACGGTCGGCACGCTGGTGCTCGCCCTCTCCCCCGCCACCGTGTCCTCACCGGTGCTGCTGACCGAGATCCCGGTGCTGACGGTCGGCCTGGCGCTGATACTGGCCGCCAACGCGCTGCTTCTGCGCACCAGCCTGGCCCCGCTCGAGGCGCTCACGACCCTGATGCAGCGGGTGAACCTGCTGCACCCGCTGGACCGGCTGCCCAGCGACGGCAACGGCGACCTGACCCACCTGATCGACACGTTCAACGCGATGCTGGACCGGCTGGAGGCCGAGCACAGCGCCAGCAGCGCCCACGCCCTGGCCGCACAGGAGGGCGAGCGACGGCGCATCGCCCGCGAGCTGCACGACGAGATCGGCCAGAGCCTCACCGTGGTCCTGCTGAGCCTCAAGCACGCCGCCGACCGTGCACCCGACGAGCTACGCGAGGAACTGCGCGGGGTGCAGGAGAGCGTCCGCGCGAGCCTGGACGAGGTGGGG
This sequence comes from Streptosporangium amethystogenes subsp. fukuiense, assembly GCF_042665875.1. Lineage (NCBI taxonomy): Bacteria > Bacillati > Actinomycetota > Actinomycetes > Streptosporangiales > Streptosporangiaceae > Streptosporangium > Streptosporangium amethystogenes. The sequence goes on from NZ_JBHTEE010000001.1 coordinate 2,396,316, forward strand.
CAGGTCGCCCGCCGCCTGCGCCCCGGCGTACTGGAGGATCTCGGCCTGCAGAGCGCCCTCAACGCGCTGAGCAGCGACTTCTCCCAGAGCAGCGGCGTTCCGGTGACCCGCAGGGTCGATCCGGAGCTGCCCTCGCTGAGCGAGGACGTCGAACTGGTCATCTACCGCATCGCCCAGGAGGGCCTGACCAACGCGGCCAGGCACGCCTGCGCCTCCCGGGTCGAGCTGTCCCTGACCGCGGGGCCCGGCGGCCTGGAGTTGCGCATCGCCGACAACGGCCGCGGTGGCGTGCGCCAGGACGGGGCGGGGATCCGCGGGATGCGCGAGCGCGCCATGCTCATCGGCGCCCGCCTGACCGTGACCTCTCCTCAGGGCGGCGGCACCGACGTCCGGCTCACCGTGCCGGCCGAGAACGAACAAGGAAGCCGATGAACCCCACCAGGATCCTGCTGGCCGACGACCATGCCCTGGTCCGCCGCGGGCTGCGGCTGATTCTGGACGCCGAACCCGACCTCACCGTGGTGGCCGAGGCGGCCAACGGCGCCGAGGCGGTGGAGGCGGCCGTACCTGAGGCGATCGACCTGGCGATCCTCGACATCGCGATGCCGCGAATGACCGGCCTGCAGGCGGCCCGCGAGATCTCACGGCGCGCGCCCGGCATCCGGCTGCTGATCCTGTCGATGTACGACAACGAGCAGTACTTCTTCGAGGCGCTCAAGGCGGGGGCCTCGGGGTACGTGCTGAAGTCGGTGGCCGACCGCGACCTGCTGGAGGCGTGCAGGGCGGCGATGCGAGGCGAGCCGTTCCTGTATCCGGGCGCCGTCACCGCCCTGATCCGGCACTACCTGCAGCGCGACAGGCTGGGGGAGGCGATTCCGGAGAGCATCCTGACCCCACGCGAAGAGGAGATCGTCAAGCTGATCGCCGAGGGCAACTCGGCCAAGCAGATCGCCGAGACCCTGTTCATCAGCGCGAAGACGGTCGATCGGCATCGAGCCAACATCCTGCAGAAACTCGGCATGCGCGACCGGCTCGACCTCACCAGGTACGCCATCCGCGCGGGCCTGATCGAGCCGTGAGGGCATCGGTGGACCTGGCCGTCCCCGCGGCTCCCTCGCGGCCCTCGGATCAGCCCGGCCCGTCTTCTTCCAGTACGTCGGTGACCGGCCGCCGGACGCCCTCGCTCTCGTCGGAGGTGAAGCCCAGGCGCATGATCATCTGAGGGTGCTCGCCCGACAGCAGTTCCTGCCGCAGGAACTCCCGCAGGTGGAACATCTCCAGCGCCTGGGTGTGGAAGGCCGCGCTGACGTCGTAGGCGGAGGCGTGAAGCAGGACCCGCTGCAACGCCTGGCCCGCCGCGATCCAGTCCTCACGGGAGTCCCCCGGCGTGGTCAGCACCGCCACGGTTCCGGTGAAGGTGGAGTGGAACTGGTCGGCGTCGTCGCCCCAGGGGTGGCCGTGGGCGTAGTCGCGCTGGGCGAAGTGCGGGTGGGTCCGTCTGGGCTCGCGCGGGTAGGCCCGCGCCGGAACCCCGTCCTTGCGGGGGCTTCCCGGCGGCTGGGCCCAGCGGATCATCTCCAGGGTGAACAGCCGGTCCTGGGACTGCACGTCCTCGGCGGCGCAGGTGAGCGCGGCGAGCACTCGGACGGCGGCCTCGGACCTGACCGGCGTCAACCGCGCCCTCTCGGCGTTCGCCTGGCAGGCGAACGCCTCGATGAGACGGTCCGCCACGGGCACCTCGGCGAATCCGGCGCGGTGGGTGCGGCGGCGTTCGATCTCGGCGTGCAGCAGCCGGGTGTGCTCGTCCGGGGCGACGGTCGCCCCCATCCGTACCGTCGCCAGCAGGGCGGGACGGTCGGGGTCGGGCAGCACGCGCACCTGCGGTTCACAGCCGAGCACCCGCAGCGCGAGCCGTACGTTCATCAGGGCGGCACCGCAGCTGATCAGCATTTCCCGGCCCTCGGGATCGCCGAGCCGTAGTTTCCGCTCGCTGTCGGCCCGCAGGGCGATCTCCTCACCGTCGACGGTGAAGGACCACGGTTGGGTGTTGTGCACCGATGGTGCCCACACGGCGGCCTGTACCGCCGTGTGGATCGCCGAGGTGATCTCCTCGTTGGTACGAGCGACCATGACTCAGCCTCCGTCACGGGTAAAGGGATCGTCAGCCCCGCGAGACCTGGGCAGGACGGGGACCAGCCGGAACATCCCCGTCATCAGCTCCGGCGGCTCCTCCTCCTCGGTGATCAGGCCTGCCACGGCCCGCAACACGTCGGTGACGGTCACCATGCCCACCAGCCTGCTGGACTCTCCCAGAACAGGAATCGCGTCGACACCGGCGCCGATCATGGCCGCCGCCGCGTCGGCCAGGCGCGCGTCGAGGGTGGTGTGCGGGCAGCGGTGCTCGGCCAGCAACGAGTGGACCTGAGCGTGCGACTGCTCGACCGGGCCGCCTGACCAGCGGGCGGCGAGATCCTCCTGGGTGAGGACACCGCGCAGGCAGCCGTTACGGTCGACGACCGGCAGGTGATGGACACCCGCGCGACGCATGATCTCCCAGGCCATGAGCGGGGACTCGTCGGGTTCGACGACGACCAGCGTCCGGCTCATCACCCGCGCCACCCTGAGGCTCTGCACGTCCATCACGCCTCACCCCGGGCATGACGTGTCGTCGAACCCGGCACGGCGTCGCCGGCGGCCCACGAGGAAGGTGAGCCTTCCGTGCCCGCCACCATCCGCACTGTCATCTGCTCCTCCTCCACCCTCTCCCCTCCATCAGACCGGTTCCCCATATTCTCCGCAGTGGCCGAAAGGCCCGCTCGCCGGGGACTTCCGGCCCCATCTTCGTACCCTGCCCGTGGTGGAATACCGGCTGAGGGGAACATCCTCCGCGGGGGCGATTCGCCCTGAGGCGGCCCGCCGCCCTGCCGGGTACTGTTTTCCTCTCGGAAGAGGGGAGGGGCGGTGGCCGGAAAACCCGCGAAGCCCCTGCACGGTCGGCTTGACGACGCCAGATCTTTGCTCGTTCTGTTCTAGTGGGAGATTTTGATGACCGAACATATGGCAACCCCGGGCGACCTGGGCCGCCGGCTGGCCAGGCGACGTGAGGAGCTGCGCCTGAGCCGCGAGCAACTGGCCGACCGGGCCGGCATCGACCCCGGATATCTCGGCTACCTGGAGGAGACCGCCGCCTCCCCCACCACCGACACCGTGCGCAAACTGGCCAACGCCCTGGACACCGGCATCGAGGACCTTCTCGGCGCGACGATGAACCTGCCCTCCGGGCACGGCCGCCCCGCCCCCCATGCCCACCTGGAGAAACTGCAGCCCGACGAGTGCCTGCGGCTGATCGCCCCCGGCGGTGTCGGCAGGGTCGCCTTCGAGGAGCCCGCGGGACTGACGATCCTGCCGGTCAACTACGTACTGCACGACAACTCGGTGATCGTCCGCACCGCGGTCGGCGGTCCCCTCGACAGCAACCTGCGCACCGGCGTTCGGGGGGTCGAGTTCAAGATCTCATTCGAGATCGACCGGATCGACGAGACCGCCCGCGAAGGATGGAGCGTGCTCATCCGAGGTGGCGCCCACCATGTCTCCGCCGACGAGCAGGCCGAGGCCGCCGCCTCGGGAGTCGAGCCCTGGGCGGGCGGCGACCGCGAGCTCTACCTCAGGATCGTCCCCAGTGAGATCACCGGACGGCGCATCCGGCACGCTCCGTGACAGCCGGCGGGACGTTCGCCCGCCGCCGGGTCGGCGGCGGGCGGTACCTCCGTTCCACCGGCGCCGGCTGACAGGCGGCCCGGGAACCCAGGCCGCCTGGTGATCGTTTGCTCTTCGGTCATGTTCGACGAACAAACAGGAGAGGAAACCGTGATCTTCAAACGGATGCTGGGAGCCTTCGGTGTCGGGGCCCCGTCGGTGGACACCGTCCTGTCCACTCCGCGCGTGCAACCCGGCGGGCTGCTGCGCGGCGAGGTAAGGATCAAGGGCGGGGACTTCGACGCCGACATCGAGTACATCGCGCTTGGCCTGGTCACCCGGGTGGAATCTGAGCACGGCGAGGGTGAGCAGATCGGCCTGATGGAACTTCACCGTACGCAGGTCTCTGGACCGTTCCGGCTGCGCAGCGGAGAGGACAAGACCGTTCCCTTCCAGTTTCCCGTCCCCTGGGAGGCACCGATCACCGAGATCGCCGGGCAGCACCTGCACGGCATGGGCATGGGGGTGCGCACCGAGCTGGCGATCGCCGCGGCGGTCGACAAGGGCGACATGGATCCGGTCGAGATCGAGCCGCTGGCCTCCCAGGAGGCCTTCCTGCGGGCATTCTCCCAGCTTGGCTTCCACTTCAAGAGCGCCGACCTGGAGCATGGCCACATCTACGGGGTGAGCCAGCAGCTGCCGTTCTACCAGGAGATCGAGTTCTACCCGCCGCCCGCCTACTCCGGGCAGATCAACGAGGTCGAGCTGACCTTCATCGCCAACCCCGGCGGGCTGGACATCGTCCTGGAGGCCGACAAGCGGGCCGGCGGCCACGGTTCCGGCGGTGACGCCTTCGGCCGCTGGCAGACCAGCCACCAGGAGGCGCCGCACCGCGACTGGGCCTCGGAGATCAACGGCTGGCTGGCCGCGCTGTCCCAGTACTCCCACGGCGGCGGCCACTACGGCGGTCACGACCCGTACGCCCACCAGGGCGGTCACCCCGGGGGTCACTACGGGGGGCACCACGGGGGGCACGGTGGTCCGGGTATGGGGGCGGTGGTGGCCGCCGGCGCGGCCGGCCTGGTCGGCGGCTACGTGGCCGCCGAGTTGGTCGAGGAGATCTTCGAGGACGAGGAAGAGGAGGAGTGACCGTGCCGGGTCCCGCCCGGTGAGCCCCGGCGGGACAGGACGGTGACGGCCCGCCCCGCGACCTCGCGGGGCGGGCCGTCGTCACCCGCTCAGTTCGCCAGGTCCACGGTGTCGCGCAGCTTGACCGGCTTGAGGAAGAGCACCGCGACGACGCCCACCGCGGCGATCGCGGCGGAGATCAGGAAGATGTGCCCGGTGGCGTCGCCGTACGCCGCGCGCACGACGGTCCTCGCGGCTTCGGGCAGCGCCTCAAGGTTGAGGGTGCTGCCTCCGGAGCCGGACGGCCGGATGCCCGCCTTCGCGAAACCCTCGGCGATACCGGTGGCCACCCGGCTGGCCAGCACCGCGCCCAGTACCGAGACTCCGATGGTGCCGCCCAGCGAGCGGAAGAAGGTGATGGCGCCGCTGGCGGCACCCAGTTCCCTCAGCGGGACGACGTTCTGGATGACCAGCACCAGGTTCTGCATGGACATGCCGACGCCGATGCCGACCAGCAGCATCGCGGCCGAGATGAGCGCCAGCGGGGTCTCGTGGTCGATGAGGGACAGGCCGAGGAATCCGAGGGTGAGCACCACGGAACCCGTCACGATGTACGGCTTGACCTTGCCGCTCTGGGACACGAGCCGCCCGGAGACCGTGGAGGAGAGCAGTACGCCGAACATCATCGGGATGGTCAGCAGCCCGGCCTGGGTGGGGCTGTAGCCACGACCGATCTGGAAGTACTGCCCCAGGAAGACCGCTCCGCCGAACATCGCCATGCCCACCGCGAGGCTGGCCACGATGGCCAGGGCGGGGGTGCGCCTGCGGACGATGTGTATCGGCACGACCGGCTCGCCGACCCGTGACTCCACCCAGGTGGCGACGGCCAGGATCAGAATCCCGCCGCCGGCCATGACCGCGGTCTGCCAGGAGATCCAGTCGAAGGAGTTGCCGACGAAGGTGATCCAGATGAGCAGGACGCTGACGCCCGCGGCGATCAGTGTGGCGCCCGCGTAGTCGATCTTGACATTCGGGCGGCGGACCGAGACCACCTTGAGCGTCTTGTGCAGCAGGACGAAGGCGATCGCCGTGAACGGCACGGCGATGAAGAAGCACCAGCGCCAGCCCAGCCACGAGGTGTCGGCGATCAGGCCGCCGAGGAGCGGGCCGCCCACGGTGGCCACGGCCATCACCCCGCCCAGGTAGCCGTTGTAGCGCCCTCGCTCCTTGGGGCTGATCATCGCGGCGATGATGACCTGGACCAGGACCTGCAGGGCGCCCATGCCCAGGCCCTGGATGGCGCGGAAGGCGATGAGCTGGCCGGCGTTCTGCGCGAACCCGCAGGCCAGCGAGCTGAGCATGAAGATGACGATGGAGATCTGAAGGAGCAGCTTCTTGCTGAACAGGTCTGCCAGCCGGCCCCAGATCGGGGTGGAGGCGGTCGCGGCGAGCAGTGACGCGGTGATCACCCAGGTGTACTGGGACTGGGTCCCGTCGAGCGCGCCGATGATCTGCGGCAGCGCCACCGACACGATCGTGCCGCTGATCATCGCCACGAACAGCACCAGAAGCAGGCCGCTGAGCGCTTCGAGAATCTGCCGATGGGTCATCGGCTCCGTGCTTTGCGGCGTGACCGCTTGGGTGCTCACACAACCTCCATGTACGGGTAACTGGAACGGGCCATGACACCATACATGCCCACTGAGAAACTTTGCCCACTGGGCACGTACGGTGTCAGGCGTTAGGCTGTCCGTGTCATGCAGATCACAATGGGGTTGCGCGAGCGCAAGAAGGCCGAGACGCGGCAGGCGGTTCACGAGGCCGCGCTACGGCTGACTGTGGAGCACGGCCTGGACCACGTCACCGTCGAGGCCATCGCCGACGCCGCCAACATCTCACGGCGAACCTTCTCCAACTACTTCGCCGGCAAGGAGGACGCCCTCCTCTACGGCGACGAGCAGCGCATCCGCCTGCTGCTCGAGCGGGTCCGCACCCGCCCCGCCGAGGAATCGGCCTGGCGGGCACTGCGCGGAGCGGTACACGATCGCTACTGCGAAGGGGACGGCCCGGAAAGGGAGTGGGTGGTCCGCGCCAGACTCGCCAAGAGGCACCCCTCGCTCCTGGCCAGGCAGTTGGCCAACCACGCCAACCTCGAACGCGAGCTCGCCCAGGTCATCGCGGAGCGCGGCGGCGACTCTGCGACCGGTACCCGAGCCCGGGTGACGGCGGCCGCCTTCCTGGTCGCGCTGCGCATCGCCACGCACATGTGGACCGAAGAGCAGGAGACCCGGCTGCTGTGCGAGATCATGGACGACGTCCTGGACGAGATGGCCCGGCCTTTCGACCGGGAGTGAGACGCACCGCTCCCGAAGACCCGGCCGTGGGCGGGGCCGGCCGTACGAGGTTCCCCGGCCCTTCGCGCGGGCGGCTCACCCGAAGATCGTCTGGGCGAGGGTGAGACCGGCGAACACCGCTGCCAGGCCGGCGACGATCGAGGCAGCGATGTTGGCCACGGCGAAGAGCACCGCGCCGGTCTCGGCCAGCCTCAGCGTCTCGTAGGAGAACGTCGAGTACGTGGTCAGCGCCCCGCAGAAGCCGGTGCCCAGCAGCGACCATATGCCGGGGCCCACCGCCCCGGACAGCGCGGCCCCGGCCAGGACGCCCAGGATCAGCGAGCCGGCCACGTTGACCGCGAAGGTGCCCCAGGGGAAGACCGTGTCGTGGCGTGCCTGCACGGCCCGGTCGGTCAGGTAGCGCATCGGCGCGCCGACCGCGCCGCCGAGCAGCACCAGCAGCCAGTTCACCTCGCCCGCCCGCCGCGGGGGCGAACGACCTCGACCTCGTCCAGAACGGCCAGGCTCTCGGTGAGCAGGTCGTCCAGCCGGGGCAGGAAGCCGCGGATCCGCTCCTCGGTATCGATGATCACGATGGTCACCGGCAGGTCGTCGGTCATCGACAGCAACCGGGTGGTGTGCACGACCGAGCCGGCTCCGAAACCCTCCACTCCGTGGAAGACCGATGCCCCGGCCAGCCCGGCGGCATGGGCGCGGTGCACGATCTCGCTGTACAGGGGGCGGTGGTGCCAGGTGTCGGTGTCGTCAACGAAGATCGTCAACCGCAGCGCCCGTCCAGGCGGGATCATCGCGCCCTCCTCGCCGCCGGTACCAGAAGCCGCCGGGTGGCCCACGCGCCGGCGACCACCGCGGCCAGGGCCGCCAGGAGCGTCGCCGCCAGGTAACCGAGTGCCAGGCCGGTTCTGCCGCCGGTGACCAGGCGCTCGATGTCCAGGCAGTAGGTGGAGAAGGTGGTGAACCCGCCCAGCACTCCGGTGGCGAGGAACGGCCGCACCCAGACCGGCGCCGTCCACACCTCGGTCAGCGCCACCAGCAGGACCCCGATCAGCAGGCAGCCCGCCACATTGACGCAGAACGTGGTCCACGGGAAGGAGCCGGCCGCGGTCGGCCACAGCAGGGCGGCGCCGTAGCGGGCGCCCGCGCCGATCGCGCCACCGACGGCGATCACCGCCAGGACACCGTGGTGCGAGCGACGCCGCTCGGGGGGATCGACGGGCTCGGTCACTGTCTCGAACCTCGTCTGTTTCGAGCGCATGCCTCTCCCTGCGCGTGGTGTACGCCCGGCATGACCGCGGACACGACCTGTCACGAACAAGGACCGTTGGCGGCGGGATGCCGTGCCGCGGCCGGCATGGATCCTCGGCCCTGCTCAGCCTAGCGCGATCACGTCCCGATCACCGTCACCGCCGCTCAGGACACCGCGCGGCAGGACCTTCGGCCGCCGAAGGTACCCGATGACAGGGATGAGGTCCCATAGGTCACAATGATCGCCGGAGGTGGTGATGGTGATGCGGCGCGGGGTCGCGGCGATCCTGATCTCGGCGGCGGCGTTCGGGCTCATGCCCGTCTTCGCCTCCTTCGCGTACCGCACGGGGATGTCGGTGACGACGCTACTCATGCTGCGGTTCGCGATCGCGTCGGCGCTGTTCCTGGGATGGCTGGGAGTGCGCGGCAGGCTCGGGCGGCTGACCGGACGGCAGTGGGCGACCCTCGCGCTGCTGGGCGGCGGCATGTACGCGGCCCAGTCGCTGCTGTACTTCACCGCGGTCCAGCGCATCTCGCCGGCTCTCGCCGTACTGCTGCTGTACCTGTATCCGGCGCTCGTGTCCGTGCTGTCGGCGGTGGTGGAGCGCACTCGCATGAGCTGGACCGTCGCCGGGCCGATCCTGGTGTCACTGGCCGGGCTGACCCTGGTGGTGGGCCGCCTGGACACCGGCCTCGACGTTCCCGGCCTGCTCGCGGCGACCGGGGCCGCCGTGGCCTACGCCCTGTACATCATCGTGGGCAGCCGGGTCTCCGCCTCGCTGTCCCCCTCGGTCACCACGGCCTACCTGTCGATGTTCGCCACCGGCTCGTTCGCGCTGCTCGGGCTGGCATCGGGCGGGCTGGACCTCGGCTTCGCGCCGGCGGGGTGGGTCTGGGTGACGGCGGTGGCGCTGGTGTCGACGGTGCTCGCGATCGCCCTGTTCTTCGTCGGGGCCACGACGCTCGGCCCGGTACGCGCGTCGATTCTCAGCATGCTGGAGCCCGTCGTGACGGTGCTCGCCACCTGGCTGCTGCTGGGCGGGACCCTGACCTGGCAGCAGCTCGCGGGGGGCACGGTGGTGCTGGCCGGCGCCCTCTGGGGCATCCTGGCGAGTTCGGCCCGCGGCACCTCCCCGGCTGCGGAGAAGACCGCCGTGCAGGCGTCCTCCTAGAAGCCCACTGAAGATCTCGCGTTCTTGCTCCGTCCTGGGAGAGGTCACGCCAGACTTCTTGGTCATGCAGGGTGAGTGGGCCGGAGAACCGATCGGACCGGATGTTTGGGCGACCTGCCGGGAGCTGATCCCGGCAGGAAGCGTGTTCGCATTCCTGGCCTCGCATCGCGAGGCGTTGTTTCCCGGAGCGATGTTCGCGGACATGTATCCGTCCCGAAACGGACGCCCGAGCATGCCGCCGCAGGTGCTGGCCGCCGCGATGGTGTTGCAGACCCTGCACGGGCTGTCGGACTTCGACACCGTCCAGGAACTGCGCTGTGACCTGCGGTGGAAAGCCGCCTGTGGCCTGGGACTGTATGACACCGCCTTCGATCCGTCGCTGCTGACCTACTTCCGGCGGCGGCTGGCCCGCAACCGCCCCCAACCGGATCTTTGATGCGGTGCGTGCGGTCGTGACGGCGACCGGGGCGCTGAAAGGACGACACCGCAGGGCGCTGGATTCGACCGTGCTGGATGACGCGGTGGCCACCCAGGACACCGTCACGCAGCTGATCGCCGCGATCCGCGGGGTGATCCGTGACGTCCCCGGCGCGGGCGAGGTCGCCGCTTCGTGCTGCACCGCCCATGACTACACCGATCCGGGCAAGCCGGCGATCGCCTGGAACGATGAGCAGGCACGCGTGGTGCTGGTGGACGCGCTGGTGGGGGACGCGATCCGATTACTGGCAGGCCTGCCCGAGCAGCCCTTGGGCGAGCAGGGCGCGAACGCGGTCGGCATCTTGGCCCTGGTCGCGGGCCAAGACGTCGAACCCGCCGACGACTCCGACGGCCGGGACGGACGATGGCGTATCGCCCGGCGCACCGTGCCCGACCGGATGATCTCCACGGTCGACCCCGAGTCCTGGCACGTGCACAAGACCCGCACCCACCACCAGGACGGCTACAAGGCCCACCTGGTCGTTGAACCGGAGACCGGCCTGCTGACCGCGGTCGCCCTGTGGCCCGGCGCCGGTGCCGCCCATCACAAGGCGGTGGTGGCTGTGGACCTGCTCGCCGGAGAAGACCGGCCCGTCGACGTCCTTGCCGATGCGGCCTACTCCACCGGTCCTTGCCGGCGGGAACTCCAGCAGGCCGGGCACCGGCTGGTGATCAAACCGGCGCCGCCACGGCCGGCCGTCCCCGGCGGATTCACCCTCGATGACTTCGTCATCGACACCGCCTCCGGCGTGGTCGTCTGCCCCGCCGGTCAACGCGCCACTTTGGGCGGTGACACCATCAAGAAGCGGGCTGTCTTCGGTGAGGCATGCGCGGGCTGCCCACTGCGTGAGCGCTGCACCACCGCCAAGAAGGGGCGAGTCGTGCAGATCACCCCTCACCACGACCTCCTCGTTGCCGCCCGCCGTCAGGCCGCCACCGACCCGGCCTGGCAAGCCGACTACCGCCGGTGGCGGCCCCCGGTCGAGCGCGCGGTCGCCTGGATCGTGGCCCGCGGCAGCCGACGATTGCGCTATATCGGCACCATCAAGAACAACGCCTGGCTCCATACCCGGGTCGCCGCCGTCAATCTCCGCACGCTCATCAACCTCGGACTTGCCCGGACCGGCGATAGGTGGACACTGGCCATCACACCGGTATAGGAACGCCACGCCACGGTCATGCTGTCGCCCCCACCGGGGACATCACAGACCCCCTGGGGGGCATCACAGCAAGATCTTCAGTGGGCTTCTAGGCGACGTTCCTCACCGGAAGTACAGATCCACCCCGGTCCTGGCATCAGGGGCAGGGCCGACGATCCCGGCTTCCCCACAGGGCGTTCGCTACCTCCAATGAGGAACGGAGCACTAGGTGCAAGAACCCAGCTCAGGACGAGGTCGACGTTGCGACCGAGCGGCCTGTCATGCCGCTACTTTACTCTTTCTTTAAGTGATCTTTACTGATAACTTCCTGCCCAAAATGCCAGCTTTGGCAGCCTGTACACCTTGGTGCGGGCTCCTTGGCATGCCTACAGAAAGAGCAACAGTCAGTGACACCAGACGCGGGGCAGCGAGGCTTATCCCTCACAGCCGCACACACGCGACGCCGAGGCTTCCTCGGCCGCGCCGCAGCCATCGGCATCGCCACAACTATGGTGATCAGCCTCGCCGCCGTACCCTCCTGGGCGCAGGAGCCCACCCCGCCACCCACACAGTCACCAGCGGAAACCAGAAGCCCGCAGCCCTCCGGCACCAGCTCAGGGGACAAGGTCCTCGATGCCGCCAAGAGCAAGGCGGCCAGGTCCGGCAAGCGGGTGGAGATCCCGGAACGCAACACCGAGACCACCACGGTGTACGCCAACCCCGACGGCAAGACCGTGCGCGTGGAGCTGTCCACCGAGCCCGTGCGCGTCAAGAAGGCCAACGGTGAGGGCTTCACCCCGATCGACACCACACTGGTGCAGCAAGACGGCGTCATCAAACCCAAGGCCATCAAGGGCGACCTGACCCTGTCGGCGGGCGCGGACACCGTCCTGCTGAAGAGCAAGACCGCTCAGGACACCACCGAGATCGAAGCCCCTGGCGGCAAACTGCCCAAGCCCACGCTGAAGGGCAACACCGCCACCTACCGGTCCGCCTACGGCAAGGGCCGCGACCTGGTGGTGACCGCGAACGCGACTGGGTTCCAGCAGCAGATCACCATCGCCGAACGGCCCACCGGCCCGGTCTCCTTCCGTGTCCCGTTCGACCTGCCCAAGGGCATGTCCTTCGGAAAGAACGCCGCAGGCCGGCCCACCATCATGGGCAAGGACGGCAAGACACTGACCGAGGTGCGACCGACACTGCTGCGGGACGCCAAGGCCGCCGACACAGGCGCCCCGCTCGATGCGGGCAAAACCGGCAAGGCCGCCGTCACCCTCGCCGAAGACGGCAAGACCCTGGTCTTCACGCCGGACGCCGCGTTCCTGGCCGATGCGGCGACGACCTACCCGGTGACGATGACCGCCGCGGCCTCTGACTGGTACGAAGGCCACACCGGCGGTGGCATGGACGCCTACATCAATGATGTCGACCTCACAGACAGCTGGGACACCTTCGCCGATTCCGAGATCGTGGTCGGCAAGTCCTACGCCAGCAACATCGCCAAGCGCTGGCGCGGTTACCTCAAGTTCCCCAACATCCCCGCCGAGTTCGCGGGCAGCACGGTGCAAAACGCCGACCTGCACCTGTGGAACCACCTGTCCAACACCTGCGGTACGTCGGTCGGTTCCGGCATCACAGCGCGGCGGATCACCTCCGCCTGGGATGACATGCTGCTGTACTGGAACAGCCAGCCGTCTGTTACCAGTGCGGGCGCGGACACCGAGTACGGCGCCTACAGCGAAGACTGCAACTACGCCTGGAACCTGACCCACTCACTCAACGGTATTGCCCAGGCATGGATCGACGGTGCCACCAACTACGGCATCCAGCTCACCACAGGTAACGAATCCGAGTTGCGAAACTGGCGGCGCTACGCCTCCGAGGACGCCGGTGGCTGCAGGACCACGCCACTGGAAGACTGCAAGTTCGAACTCCACCCGCCCATCCTGACTGTGGACGTCGAACTTCCATCGCCGCCACTGTTGGACGACGTCTTCATGTTCACCGACACACAGTTGACGACTATGCCTGAGTATGAGGAAGCTCTCGCCATGTCGGGCTATGTGCCTGAGGAGCCTGAGCCGGTCAACGTCACTGAGCAACTGGCCGACAAAATCGCTGGGCAACGTGACGGCCAAGCCAACGTGGTGGGGACGGACGACCTCCCCCCCATAGAGGTTGACCCCGGGGACGACACCGAAGGCATCATCCCAGTAGTGACAGGTGTTGAACCTGCTGACGGCGCCAAGGATGTACCGCTGGACGCGTCAATCAAGGTGACGTTCTCTGAGGCAGTCGCCGATGACAGCGTGACAGTCAAGGACGCCAGCGGCACACAGGTCGTGGGGACGTCGGTCTATGACGACACCCGCACGGTGCTGACCTTCACCCCTGCACAGGCATTGAAGCCGGGCACAACGTACACCGCTGAGGTATCAGAAGCCAGCAACTCGTGGGAAATCCCCATCAGCCCGTATTCGTGGTCTTTTACCACACTTATCCAGTCGGCGGGCCACTGGACCTTCGATGAAGGAGACGGCCGCACGGCTGCGGACTCTTCGGGAAAGCGCCACGATGCGACGCTGAACGACACAGCGACGTGGATCGCCGGCAAGAGCGGGAACGCGGTCTCCAACGTGCCGTCGCAGGCGCGGATCGCCGCCTCCCAGGCGGCGGCCACGCAGGGTAAGACCGTCGAGGTCGCCGACGAGACGACCGCGACCAGCATCACCTACGCCCAGCCCGACGGGAGGACTTACAAGACCGAGGTCACGGCCGGTCCGGTGCGGACCAGGCAGGGCGGCGGCTGGGTGCCGATCGACACCACTTTGGTCGAGCAGGGCGGCAAGCTGCGGCCCAAGACCCTCGCCGAGGGAGCGCTGGTGGAGCTCTCCGCCGGTGGCACGGATCCGTTCGTGAAGATGTCCGCCGACGGGAAGTCGTACGCGCTGCGCTGGCCGACACCGCTGCCCAAGCCGACCGTCAAGGGCAGTGTGGCCACCTACACCGACGCCGCGGGCGTGGGCGCCGACCTGGTGGTGACGGCGTTGCCGGCCGGGTTCCGGCATGAGGTGGTGCTGCGCCAGCGGCCGTCCAAACCGCTGGAACTGCGGATCGGCGTCGAGGACGACGGTCTGACCCTGACCGAGGGCAAGGGCGGCCGGCTGCTGCTGAAGGGCAAGGACAAGAAGCTGGTCGCCGCGGGGACCCGGCCGATCGTGTCGGACGGCAGCGGCAAGGGCCGGCCTGCGTCGGCCAAGCGCGGCCAGGCCGGGACGGACCTGGTCACCAAGAACGGCCGCACCGAGCTGGTGGTCAAGCCGGACCAGACGTTCCTGGCGGATGCCGGCACAACTTACCCGGTGCGTGTGGCCGCGGCGGTCACGCTGCCGCTCGGCGCCGACATCGAGGTCAGCACGTACGACACGGTCGATTCACCTGCGTTCCCTGACAATCAGTACCTCACCGCCGGCACCATGACGGACGGGTTCAAGGCCCGGGTGCATCTGCGGTTCGACACCACGGGTCTGCAGGGCAGCACGGTGACCGCCGCCACGCTGTCGATGAACACCATCGACGCCCACAACTGCGGCGCCGCGCTCGCCAACGGCATCCAGGTCGCCCGCCTGACCGGCGCCTGGGACCCGGACAACCTGTACTGGGCCAACAAGCCCGCCCACTCCACCGAGGACGCCTCCACCAACTTCAAGGGCGTCACCTCCGACTGCGCCACCTACCCGGACAGCATGGACTGGAACGTCACCGGCATCGCCCAGGACTGGGCCGCCGGCGCCGCCGACTACGGCCTGGTGCTCAAGTCGCCCGGCGAGACGAACATCAACAACTACCGGGTGTTCACCTCCTCCGAAGACACCGACTTCAACCTGCCGCCTAAGCTGACCATCACCACCAGCGGACCGGCATCGCAACCGACCGTCTCCGCCCCGGCCATCACACCGGCGCAGACCGTGAACGGCACCACGGTGACGACCTCGCTCACCCCGCAGCTCGCCGCCACCGTCGCCGACACCGCGAGCGGCAACCTCACCGGCCAGTTCGAGGTCGAACACGACCCGGCCGCCACCGGGCAGGGCAGCGGCCAGATCTGGACCGGAGCCTCGCAGACGGTCACCTCCGGCGGCCAGGCCACAATCAACATCCCCGTGGGCACGCTGACCGACGGCTGGAAGATCCGCTGGCGGGCCCGCGCGGCCAACGCCGCCGCCTCAACCACCTCGCCGTGGTCGGCCTGGCAGACGGCCACGGTCGACGTGCCCAACCCGACGGTCGGCGCCTTCCAGGTCACCCCCTCCCAGATGGTCGACGGCATCACCACGGCCACCAGCCTGACCCCCGCCCTGCGTGCCACGGTCACCGACCCAGCCGCGCAACCGGTGCGGGCGGAGTTCGAACTCGAACACGATCCCGCCGCCACCGGGCAGGGCACCGGCCAGATCTGGGCCGGCGCCGTGGACAACGTCGCCTCCGGCACGCAAGCGTCGGCCACCGTCTCCGACGGGAAGCTGACCGACGGGTGGAAGGTGCGCTGGCGCGTCCGGGCCCTCAACACGGTGAGCTCGCCGTGGTCGGACTGGCAGAATCTGACGATCGACGTGCCGGATGCGGTCTCCGAACCGGCCGTCGGGGCGCTGCAGGTCAGCCCGTCCGAGCAGGTGGACGGCGTCACCGTCACCCCCACTCGCACTCCGGCGCTGCTGGCCCAGGTGAGCGACCCGGCCGGCAAACCGCTGCGCGCGGAGGCCGAGATCGAGCACGACCCGGCCGCGCCCAGCGGTCAGGGCAGCGGCCAGATCTGGGCCGGTAGCGCCGACAACGTCCCGGCGGGCACCCAGGCGACCATCACGGTCCCGGCGGACAAGCTGGCCGACGGGTGGAAGGTGCGCTGGCGGGCCCGCACGGTCTCGGCCACCGCCACCTCCGCCTGGTCGGACTGGCAGTCCTTCACCGTCAGCCTGCCCAAGCCCACCGCCACCGACCTGACCATCACCCCGTCCAAGGTGGTGGACGGCGTGACGGTGACCACCACGCTCACCCCCACACTGCAGGCCACCCTCACCCACCCGACCGGCCAAGCGCTGCGCGCAGAAGCCGAAATCGAGCACGACCCGGCCGCACCGCAGGGGCAGGGCACCGGCCAGATCTGGACCGGCACCGTGGACGGTGTCGCCTCCGGCACCCAGGCGAGCATCGCCGTACCGGCGGACAAGCTGACCGACGGATGGAAGATCCGCTGGCGACTGCGCGCGGTCGCTGGCGACGCGGCCTCGGCCTGGTCGGACTGGCGGCAGGTCACCGTCGACGTCACCCAGCCGGGCGAGGAGCCCCTGGCGCAGACCTCCGGGCCGGTGATCCGCACCGACCAGAGCTTC
Organism: Streptosporangium amethystogenes subsp. fukuiense; assembly: GCF_042665875.1. Classification (NCBI taxonomy): domain Bacteria; kingdom Bacillati; phylum Actinomycetota; class Actinomycetes; order Streptosporangiales; family Streptosporangiaceae; genus Streptosporangium; species Streptosporangium amethystogenes. The sequence continues at coordinate 2,412,917 of NZ_JBHTEE010000001.1, forward strand.
ACCGCCGCCGCCTGGCTGCGCTGGAGCGACAAGGACGGCGACTACACCGTCCTTGAGCAGAAGGGCACCCACCAGGCGCCCTTCCGCCTCGGCAACACCCCCGACCACGGGTTGGTGTTCACCTTCACCAGCGCCGACGCCGCCGACGCGACGGTCGAGGGCGTCCTGTCCGAGGTTGAGCCGCCGGTCGACGAGTGGTTCCACCTGGCCGGCGCATACGACGCCGCGGCCAAGACCGCCTCGCTGTACCTCAACGGAACCCTCATCAAGACCGACCCCGTCGGCTTCGCGACGTGGAACGCGGACACCGCCATGAGCCTGGGCAGCAAGGTGAAGGGCGGCCTTGACGATGTCCAGGTCTACCAGCGGCCCCTGGCTGCCAATGACGTAGCCGCTCTCATCGCGAGGACGAACGGGCAGACCGCCCAGAACGTGAACTCTCCGAGCCGGCCCGTGCAGGCCGCCGCTCCCACCGCGAACAGCGCTGCACAATTCGATTACGACCACCTGAATTTGGAGGACTGTCTCCAGACCCCCAAGCATCCGACCATTGACTATGCCCGCATCCAAGAACGCCCGTTCTCTTCCTGCTGGACAACCTGGGTCAGCATGGGAACGTACGAAGCGACCGAGGATGGCGACGGCCCGGACGGAAAGCGGTGGGTCAAGGCCAGCAATAAAGTCGGCACGAGCAAGAGCGGCGGCAGGGCCGGCATACTGGCCTCCATTCTGGAGATGGCCGAGGAAGATACTCTGGACCACCCCAGTGAAATATTCTTCCAGTTCCGTGCCACCTGGGTGCTCAACAGCTACGTGGGGAACAAGGCGGGCACGGAGGTGGCCAACGCAGAAGGCAGCGGCCTGAAGCCGCAGAACATGAAGCTCTTCGTGCGGCTGACCGACTTCGCTCTGTATTGGAACGGAAAAAGATACCCTCTGGACGAGAGGACCTCGACAGAAATCCAAGGGCTCCAGCTGACATTCGAAGCGCAGACCGAATCGGCTAATTTGACGCCTTGCCGGTCCGTCACCGGAAGTACCACGAAGACAATCAAACAATGGGAAGAAACCAGTAGTGCCATGTTCCTGCTGGAAAGCAATCCCATCGCAGGAGGAAGTAACGCGATATGTACGATCAAGCCCACGCTCACTCGTTTTCATAACAATCGTTCAGATCTTCCTCTGTGGAGCTACGAAATAGTAGGAACGGCGGGGAAGCGGCTCGGCGTAGCCCGACATGGCTATGCACGGCTGCCGGGGGACCTCAGCACCCTGGCGGCCCCCTACTACCGGTGCGATCGGGATAAGGTGATCAATCACACCGGCGGATGTGTCAACGACAGGGCACACCGGGTCTTCGAAATGTCAGAAAGCAAGAACCCTGAATTCGCCGAAGTCACCAGGCACATCAAAGCTGCCCTGGACCCGAGCATAAACGGGCTCACATCCCCCCCGCTTCGCCCAGGACACGACTGGTCAAAGCCGGAGTACCCGCCCTCGAAGTACTGGACCGGAAGCGAGCAACCCAAGACAATCCCCGGAAACTGGAACGTCGCCTCCAGTCCGCCGCTGCACAAGCGCCCGGCAGGCACCACCAGCTTCAACAGGAATTTCTTCTCCAACCTTGAAATGTACATGGATGTCGGAACAGGCACCCCAATGCACTGGAGTAAAACACCCATAACCAATTACTGCAAATACTACTTCAGAGACCAATATCCAAAGGCGGAGAACAACGAAGGGATGCCCTGGTCCGGCGGCAGGACGCGGGACACCAGATTGGAATGCGACGAGTACCCCTTCGCCTCGACCTACCAGGGGGCAGCTGGCAACGGAAGAGGGACTGGCCACTACTCCATCAGGGCCGTTAACGGCGGACATAATGAACGGCATGGCAACGCACTGAAGGCGTTCTATGACAAATATCATGTCGCCACCCATCACGCCTTCTGGGTGAGCATCGTGCCGTAGCCGTCATCCCCCTCGGCGTATCAAAGTGGGGGTGTGGATCGTACATGACCCACACCCCCACTTTTCGCAAGCCAACCAACAAGAGGTGAACAATGCAGAATTCCTATCGCGCCCTTCCCGAGGAAAGCCAGTGGGACCTACTGACCGAACATGGTCTAGAATCGTGGTTCAGCTGCCAATGGGTGAACACAGAAGACAGCAACGAGATCACCCGACGGCTGGGTGTCGATCCCCAGAACGGCACATTGTGCGACTTTCAAACAGCCATGCAATCATACGAAACCAGCCCGGAAAAACTGATCGTCTGGGTGGGAGAGCACTCAGCCGGCTGGTCCGCCATCCTCACCATCAGCGGCGGAACGGTGCCGCCACAGCTGGTAGAGGCGCTGAGCGCAGACGGACAACGCGTACTCGAAGCCTATTATGTGGAAGAGGCCGATCCCGGCAAAGTGCTGTACACATATGACAGCGAATACATCGGAGAGGTATTCCCTCCTTCCTCCCCTGGGGGATGGATGGAGGTCCCTGAGTTCGAGGCGCACGCGAGCGGACTGGAACTCAGCGATGAAATCAGCGACGCTGAAGCCTTTGACCGCTATATGTGCATGGTAGGACGGATCACCGGCCGGTTCGTCGACCGGGCTTGGTTCGCATCAACACGAACCCTGTACCACGTTCCACATGGAGCATGACGTCAATGAACGCGTATGAGTTTTTCCAGAACGTCAAACGACACTTCGCTCCCCTGGAGGCGGTACCGGCAGGCCCCGCCGGTACAAGCAAGTCCTTCGGGTGCGCTCCTTCTGAGCGACCGAGCTGATCAGGCGGTGAGCTCTGCGCCTTGCCGAAGTCTCCATCCGTGCACTCAGCCTCGATCTTTCGTGATCAAGGATTGGTCGGCTGAGCGGGTCGGCTGAGGGTTGATTACGGGTGGTGGTCAGCGCGCCGGCCCGGCTGTCGCGTCGGGTGGGCGGGTTCCACGGGCCCGTGGGTGTCCTTTCCTGGTCGTAGGGTCGGTTGATTGCTGGTCAGGGTGGGGCGGGCAGGGCTTGCAGGCGGGTCAGGGCGGTGAGGGTGTCGCGGGCCCAGGGCCATCGGGCGGCCAAGCGCAGGCGCACGCGTCGGCCACCGCGGACCAGTCGTCCGGCCACGGCGAACAGCCGCAGGCGCAGGCATTTGGGCTCGTAGCTGCGGGCGGCAGTACCGGGCAGGGCGGGCATCTGCATCCAGGTGAGCGGTTCGCAGGCCAGGGCGACGAGCTCGCACCAGATCTGGTTGCGGGCGAAGTGGTGCAGGGGCAGGTTGGCCAGGACGGGGTCGGCTCGCATTCGCTCGAGCCGGGATTTGATCCCCCACAATGTCGAGTTTCGGAAGGTCTTACATGCGTGGGCGCAGGTAGCCGCCTCTGCGGTAAACCCGGCCATGGTGTCGAGTTCGCCGCGAAAGAAGCATTTGACCTGCGAAGACGTGATGAACCCGGCATCATCGAGGAGCTCGTTCCAGGTGTCTAACCTCTCGATGATGCCGAGTTTGCCCTGAGGGCGTGACCTGACCTACTGAAACGTGATGAATTCCGCCGTGGGGCGGATTTTCGCATCCGGTTTCCGCGAAGAACGGGTCATACAGGCGAGCCAGCTAGTGCGACGTTCCTCACCGGAAGTACAGATCCACCCCGGTCCTGGCATCAGGGGCAGGGCCGACGATCCCGGCTTCCCCACAGGGCGTTCGCTACCTCCAATGAGGAACGGAGCACTAGTTCGGTACGTCCCGAGCACCGGCGCCCACGGCGAGGTCGGCACCTCCTCGCAGTTCGCGACGGAGCACGAGGGCGTGGTGCAGGTAGTTACGCGCCAGGCGGGTGCGGCCCGCCGAGCGGTGCAGCTCGCCGAGTGTCTGGACCGTGGCGGCCTCCCCGCTCCGGTCTCCGAGCCGCTGGAAGATCAGCAAAGAGCGCTCCAGCTGGTCGGAGGCGTGCGACCGGTCACCGCGGACCACCTGCAGGCCGCCCAGCCCCTGCATGGCGTAGGCCCCGCAGTGCAGGTCGCCCAGGCCTTCGAAGATGTCCAGCGCGCGCCCCTGGAAGCGCATCGCCTGGCCGGGGTCCGCCCCCAGATCGTGCAGCCGCCCGAACTGCATGGACACGCAGCCCTCGCGATGGGAGTCGCCGATCTCCCTGGCCAGCCGCAGCGCCGCGTCCAGCCAGTTCGAGGCCTGCCGCAGGTCGCCCAAGGCCAGGCAGGCCCGTCCGATGGCCTGCCGCGCGTAGGCCTCGCCGCTCTGGTCTCCCATGGCGAGGAACAGGGCCAGAGCCTGCCGGAAGTATCCGAACGCCCGGAGATTCTCGCCGCAGAACTGGTTGACCGCCCCCAGCCCGCAGATCGAGGTCGCCTCCCCCCGTCTGTCCCCCAGCTCGTGGAAGATCCTGAGGGATCGCCGGAACATCTCCGTCGCCTCGGCGTAGCGGTCCTGGTAGAGACTCACCTGGGCCAGGCCCCGGAGCATGGCCGCCTCGCCGAGGCGGTCCTTGGCCAGACGCGCGGCCTCCAGGGCGATCCGGTGGGTGGAGCGCCACTCGTCGAAGTGGCAGCGCAGGTCGAAGTAGGGCACGAGTGCCGCGGCGAGTCCCCACGCCGATCCGGCCGGCCCGGCGTCGGCGGCGAGGCGTACCGCTCCCACCAGTGCGTCGTGCTCGGCGTCGAACCAGGACAGCGGGTCGGCGGTCAGGCGGCCGAGGGTGTCCTCGGCCAGCTGCCAGCGGGGGGCCGAGGCCGAGGTCAGGCTGAACAGCGTGGTCGGCAGCCGGGCGGTCGCGCTCTCGGTGGTGGCCGTCCACCCGCCGAGCACCCTGATGAGCGCGTGCCGGTCCGAGGCGCCACCGGCCTTCTCCTTCGCGTTGCAGCGGACCAGGTCGTGCAGCCGGTAGCGCGGCTGGCCGATCGGGTCGGTCCCGACCAGCTGGAGCAGGTTGGCGTCGACCAGGACGTCCGTCACCTCGTCGGCCCGGTGCCGGCCCAGTGCGGCGTCGACCACCCAGCCGGGCACGGACTGCGGGCCCAGGAGGCCGAGCACCCGGAAGGCACGTGCCGCGTCCTCGGGCAGCAGCCGGTAGCTACGGTCCAGGCTGACCCGCACCCCCAGATCCCCGGCGCGCAGCTCGCTGAGCCGGTTCGACTCGACCTCCAGCCGCTGCCGCAGCACGCCGAGCGACCAGCCGAGCCGGCCCGCCAGCCGTGCCCCGGCGATCCTGACGGCCAGCGGCAGGTGGCAGCAGGCCGCCAGGATCGCCGAGGCGGCCTCCCTCTCCTGTTCCAGCCGCTCGGGACCGACGATCGCGGCCAGCAGGTCCTCTGCCTCCCGCGGCGACAGCACGTCCAGTTCAAGCCGGAGCGCCCCGGGCAGTTCGGTGATCCGCCGCCGGCTTGTCACCAGCACCGCGCAGCCGCTGCCCGGCAGCAGCGGCCGTACCTGGGCGGCGTCCGCGGCGTCGTCGAGGAGGACGAGCATCGGACGTTCGGCCAGCAGGGACCGGTAGAGCGCGGCACGTTCGCGTTCGGTGTCCGGCAGGTCCGCCGTGTCGGCCCCCAGCGCCCGCAGCGCCTCGGCCAGCAGCTCACCGGGGTCCGCGGGCACCGGGGCGGTCCCACGGAGATCGAGGTAGAGCTGCCCTGCCGGATATCCGGCCCGTACGGCATGCGCACAGTGCACGGCCAGCGCCGACTTGCCCACGCCCGGCGCCCCCGTGACCACGACGATCGAGGGCGGTCCGGCCGGCGGGCGCTCGGTGAAGGTCAGCGCCCGCGTGAGGACGGCGGCGCTCTCGGCCCTGCCGGTGAAGTCCGGCACGTCAGGGGGGAGCTGCCGGGGAGCGGTGCGAGCCGCGGGATGGTCCGGCACGGCCACGGCGGGCAGGGACTCCCCCGCCAGGATGGCCGAGTGCGCCCGGCGCAGATCCGCGCCGGGTTCGACGCCGAGCTCGGTGACCAGTTGCCGCCTGACCATGGTGTAGGTGTGCAGGGCCTCGGCCTGCCTGCCGCTCCGCTGCAGGGCGATCATCAGCTGCCGCCAGAGATCCTCGCGGAAGGGGTGCTCCTTCAGCAGCCCGCGCAGCTCGCCGATCGCGCCCGCGTGGTCGCCTCGCTCCAGTTTCAGAGCGACCAGTTCCTCGGCGGCTCCGAGCCGTGCCTCCGCCAGTGACTGCAGGCGCCCGTCCCAGAGCGGGCTGCCCGGCAGGTCGGCGAGCGGTGTCCCGCGCCACAGCGCGAGCGCCCGGCGGAGCCGGTCGAAGGCCTCGTCGGTACGGCCCGCCGCGCGCGCCTTGGCGAGCAGGTCATCAAAAAGCAGCATGTCGAGCTGCTCGGGTGCCAGCTCGATCACGTATCCGGACGGGCGGGCCTGGATCCGCGCGCCCGCCGCCGCCAGTACGCCCCGGAGCGAGCTCACGTAGGTGCGGAGGTTCGCCTGGGCGGACCGTGGCCGCTGCCGGGGCCACAACACCTCGACGAGGAGGTCCGCACCGACCACGCGGTCCGCGTTGAGCAGCAGCGACGCCAGCAGGACTCTGGGTTTCGTACCGGCGATGCGCAGAGACCGTCCCGAACTCCGGACGTCGAGGTTACCGAGCACGTTGAACGTGGGTTTATCGACCACCATGACCGCATTTACTCCTCTTGTGGAGGCGCTGCAACCATTCATCGGACTGTGTCGTACGAGTCGGATAGGTCTTTATATCGATTTTGGATGATTTTTGTATCACCAATCCGGACTCTGGACCCCGGCAAGAGCCTTTCGGAGAGAACTAACAGACAGTGCACGGCATCGGTCAGGGCGCTGCCCGCCGGGCCTGCGGGAAAGGATCCGCATGAGACTCAACGGGGTACTCACGGTGGGGTTCGCCCTGCTACTCGGTCTCGCCGGCGGCGTCACGACACCGGCCGCCGGTGCGACGGCACCGGGGGACCCGGGCCCGGCCGACAGCGCGGCGGACCCCGCGCCGAGCGACGAGATGAGCATCCTGGCGACCAACTTCCAGCTGCCCTTCCCCTGCGGACAGGCCTGGACGGGCAACTCCAGCGCCAGCAGCGCGCACCAGTCCTGGGAGATCGACTTCAACCGGGGCAGCTCCGCCGACGCCGACCTGGGCGACACCGTGGTCGCCGCGGCGGCGGGCACGGTCTCCATCTCCGCCCACCAGGGATCGACCAACGGCTTCGGGAACCTGGTCAAGATCGACCACGGCGGCGGCTGGTCCACCTACTACGCGCACCTGAACTCGCGCTCGGTGAGCGCGGGCGCCTCGGTCTCCCAGGGCCAGAAGATCGGCACGGTCGGCAAGACCAGCAAGCCCGGCAACAACATCTCCGCCCACCTGCACTACGAGGTCCGCCTGGGCACCGGCTACCCGTCCAACATCCAGAAGGCCGTCTTCAACGGGTCCACATTCGGCTACCCCGCCCAGACCGTGACCTCCAGGAACTGCGGCGGCTCCACCAACCCGTACACCCCGCAGGAGGTGTGCGGTTCCGGCTACGACGTGATCGACTCCGCGGCGCTGGGTTCGGCGGGCACCGTCTACCTGCTCTACAACAACTCCACCGGCTACAACTGCGTGACCACGCTCAAGAGCACTTCCATCGGCACCGCGAGCGCCACCAGCGCCTACCTGGAGGTGCAGGGCGCCACCCGCGTCACCGACTCGGGCGACTTCGCCTACTACGCCGGCCCGATACGCGCCTCCGGGGCCGGAAAGTGCGTCAAGTGGGGCGGCAAGGCCGGCTCCACCGGCTACGACAGCCCCTTCGAACACTGCGGTAGCTGATCCACCGAAGGGGCCGTCTCCGTCCCCACCGGGCGGAGACGGCCCCTTCGACGTCCCCCACCTGCTTGAGGAGAATCCGTGAAGGCCCGACTCCGCCGTTCGGCCGCGCTGCTGGCCGGCTCGCTCGTCCCCCTGGTGCTCCTGGCCGGCCCGCCCGCGAGCGCGGCTCCCCCCGACCCCCTGGCCGACGCCTTCACCCGCGCGGCCGCGACCTACGAGGTGCCCCGCGACCTGCTGGTCACGCTCGGCTACGCCGAGACCCGTCTCGACGGGCACGGAGGTGAGCCGAGCGCCAGTGGCGGCTACGGGATGATGCACCTCGTCAGCAACCCGACGGTCCACTCCCTGGAGCAGGCCGCCAAGCTGACCGGACAGCCGGTCTCGGCACTGAAGAGCGACGACGCGGCCAACATCGCGGGCGGCGCCGCGGTGCTGCGCGCCTACGCCAACGAGCTCGGACTGGACGCCGCCGCCCGCAAGGACGCCGGGAAGTGGTACCCGGCGGTGGCCAGGTACGGCAACGCCTCCTCCTCCGAGGTGGCCCGGCTGTACGCCGACACCGTCTACGAGTTGCTCGCCTCGGGTGTCAGGGCCGCCACGCCGAACGGTACCGTGACCGTCCGGCCGCAGGTGGTGCGACCCGAGCGGGGCGCGTACGCCAAGGCACCGGACCTGGACAGGACCTTCGCCGCCGCGGCCGTGGACTATCCGGGTGCCCACTGGGCGGCCGCCAGCTCGTCCAACTACGCCGTCTCCAACCGGCCCGCCAGCAACGCGATCGACCGCATCGTCGTCCACGTGACCCAGGGCTCCTACGCCGGCACCATCTCCTGGTTCCAGAACCCCGCCGCCCAGGTCTCCGCGCACTATGTCGTGCGTTCCTCCGACGGCGACATCACCCAGATGGTCCGCGAGAAGGACAGGGCCTGGCACGCCGGAAACCACAACAGCCGCTCCGTGGGCATCGAGCACGAGGGTTACGTCGACAACGCCTCCTGGTTCACCGACGCGATGTACCGTGCCTCGGCCGCGCTGACCCGCTCCATCGCCGACCGGTACGGCATCCCCAAGGACCGCACCCACATCGTCGGGCACGTCGAGGTGCCGGGAGCCGACCACACCGACCCGGGACCCAACTGGAACTGGACCAGGTACATGCAGTTCGTCACCGGCGACACCGGCGGCGGCAACCCGCACACCCCGCAGTCGGTATGCGGTTCCGGCTACAACGTGATCGACTCCGCGGCGCTGGGTTCGGCGGGCACCGTCTACCTGCTCTACAACAACTCCACCGGCTACAACTGCGTGACCACGATCAAGAGCACTTCCATCGGCACCGCGAGCGCCACCAGCGCCTACCTGGAGGTGCAGGGCGCCACCCGCGTCACCGACTCGAGCGACTTCGCCTACTACGCCGGCCCGATACGCGCCTCCGGGGCCGGAAAGTGCGTCAAGTGGGGCGGCAAGGCCGGCTCCACCGGCTACGACAGCCCCTTCGAACACTGCGGCTAGCGGACGTGACGGGAGAAGCGGGACCGTGCCGGCCTGAGCCGGTTCCGCTTCCGGTCCCGGTTTCGCGGCTCGCGATCGCCAGGTCAGATCCTGGCGTTCCGACGCAGGATGTCGATGGCACGGACCGTGATGTGGCCTCGCCAGTCGAGGGAACCCGCGGGCGAGATCCTGGCGTAGTCGACGGCCCAGCCGCCGTCGTCCTGTTGCAGACCGGCCAGGCGGTCGAGGTCGGCGGAGATCACCTCGGGGGCGAACAACTCCCGCGCCGGCCCCCCGGGGTAGGGGGCGAAGTCGAGCGGATACAGCGTCTCCTCCTCGGTACCGCCCTCGACGTGCAGCCGGCCGTCGGCGGGAAGGTGCTCGCCGAGGCGACGCAGGAGATCGGCCGCCTCGGGCAGGCGGCCGTGCACGACGTCCAGGAACCGCACCGCGAAGGCCAGCACGTACGCGGAGGGCGCCGTCTCGATCGTCTCGATCTCGGTCAGGCAGTATCTGGTGGCCCGTGCCAGCCAGGAATGGGCGGCCACGGCGGGATCATGGACGGCGACGCGATGCGCGACGGCGGCGGACACCGCGGTGATCTGCAACGACGACACCGAGGGGTCGGCGTCCCGCCACCAGGGGGCGCAACCGGCGGTGCCGGTCAGCGGCAACACGAACGGCAGGCCTCCGTCGGGCAGGGACACCGACTCCAGCCAGTCGCACAGCGCCACGGCCCGCGGCGTGGTGGCGGGGGCGATGTCCTCGAACACCTCGAAGGCGTGCGCCGCGGCCCCGGGCTGGCTCTCGCCGGAGCGCAGGTCAGGCTCCAGACCCCAGCCGTAGCCGCCGTCGGGGTTGCGATAGCCGTCCAGGGCGGCCAGCACGGCGGCGGGGCCCTGCCGGTCCCTCAGCACCTCGAAACGGCGGCGGTCCAGGACACGCGCGTGCGTGGCCATGAAGGCGTCCGCCGCGGCAAGATCGACGTTCATCCAGTTTCTCCCGGTATGTGAATGGCGGTGAAGCGGGAGACCGGGCCTGTGCGGGCCCGCCCCCGGTTCCAGCCATGGGCGGCCGATCAGGCGTTCATCCTGCTCCGGCCGCCGGGCCGGCGTCTTGCAGGAATCGGTCATCGGGGCGACACGCGGGCGGCGGGATCCGCTCACCCGCTGTTCCGGCTCAACATAATGTGTTTGCGCCGCTCTCCGGCTCGGATAATGTTGCCGTCTCCAGCAATGGACCCATCGAGGAGGTGAGACCCATTACCGCTGTGTCAGGTCGGGTGCTCTCATCTCACGACCGTGCGGTTCACCGGGCATAGGTGACCGGGAGAGCACCCTTCGGCATCCCGAAAGGCTCTCGTGTCCTCTCCGCTGTCCCCCTACCCCCAGTCCGTCATCGTCACCAGGCTCCGGGCCGCCGGCTGCGTGTTCGCCGAGGACGAGGCGCACCTGCTCGTCTCCACGGCACGGACCCCGTCCGACCTCACCGCCATGGTGGACCGCCGGGTCGCCGGTCTGCCTCTCGAACACGTTCTCGGCTGGGCGGAGTTCTGTGGCCTGCGGATAGCCGTGGACCCCGGAGTCTTCGTACCCCGGCGGCGCACCGAGTTCCTCATCCACCAGGCCGTCGCCGTCCAAGACCGGCAGGCCCCCGCCCGGACGCAGGTCGTCGTCGACCTGTGCTGCGGCTCGGGCGCGGTGGGCGCCGCGCTGACCGCCGCGCTGGAGCGGGTCGAGTTGCACGCCGTCGACATCGACCCCGCCGCGGTGCGGTGCGCCCGCCGCAACGTCGCCGCCACCGGCGGTCAGGTGTACGGAGGCGACCTCTACGCGCCGCTGCCCGGCACACTGCGGGGGCGCGTCGACCTCCTGGTCGCCAGCGCGCCCTACGTACCCACCGAGGCGATCGGGCTGCTGCCCCCGGAGGCCCGTATCCACGAGCCCCGGGTGGCACTCGACGGCGGCGAGGACGGCCTGGACGTCGTACGGCGCCTGGCCGCCGCGGCGCCGCTGTGGCTGGCGCCGGACGGCCACCTGCTGGTCGAGACGAGCGAGCGCCAGGCGCCGCGAACCGCCGAGGCCTTCGCCCGCAACGGGCTGATCCCGAGGATCGCCGGTTCCGCGGAGCTGGACGCCACAGTCGTCATCGGAACCAGGCCCACCTGCCGGTCCCCGCGCCGCTGAGCCGGACGGGGCCGGTACCCGTGCCGTTCGGGTACCGGCCCCCCTCACCCGGGGGCCCGGACGGCCCTGACCCGCGCTCTGCCTGAGCGTGGGCCCGCCGGACCTCCACGGCCCGGCCAGACCCGGCCAGACCTGGCCAGAAGGGTCAGCCGAGGACGCGTAGCCGAAGGCTCGTCGCTCCGGACACCTGGGTCAGGCCGAGGCGCTCCAGCAACTCATCGGTGCGCCGTGGGCGAGCGGACCTTCCCCGGCTGCGGTCGGCCGGGCTTTTCCCGGGTGCCGGGCCCGCGGGGTCGCAGCAGTACCTCGGCGAGGAGTTCGGCGAGGTGGACCGGCTGTGCGCGGGTGCCGGACTCGATCTGGGTGCGGCAGGAGAAGCCGTCGGCGAGGATCCTGGTGTCCCGGCCGGCGTCGCGTACGGCGGGCCACAGGCCCAGTTCGGCTATCCGGGTCGATATCTCGTGGTGCCCGCGTTCGAAGCCGAAGTTGCCGGCGAGGCCGCAACAGCCGACATCCAGTACCTCGACCTCGACCCCGACGCGTTCCAGCAGCCTGGTGTCGGCGTCGAAGCCCCAGATGGCATGTTGGTGACAGTGCGGCTGGGCGATCGCGTGGATCCCCGTGCCCGGTGGCGGAGCGGTCGGCACCCGGTCCACCAGCATCTCCGCCAGCGACCTGGTCTGTTCGCCCAGCAGTTTCACGTCGGGGTCGCCGGAGAGCAGTTCGGGCGCGTCGGAGCGCAGGACGGCGGCGCAGCTGGGCTCCAGCGTGACGACCGGCACCCCCCGCCGCAGCCGGGGGGCCAGCGCCGCCACCGTCCGGCGCAGGACGCGCTCGGCCATGGCGAGCTGGCCGGTGGAGATCCAGGTGAGCCCGCAGCACAACGGCACCGGCGGCACCTCGACCCGGTATCCGTACGCCTCCAGCAGGTGCACCGCCGCCTTGGCCGCGCCGGGGTTGAAGTTGTCGGTGAAGGTGTCCGGCCACAGCACGACCTGGTCCCCCTCGGCCATGGGCCGGTCCCTGAACCAGTCGGTGAAGCGCTGGGCGGCGAACCTCGGCAGCTCGCGGCGCCGATCCACGCCACCGGCCAGCTTGACGATCCGGCCCAGGCCGGGCGCGTGGGTGAGCGCGTTGACCGCCCCGGGCGCCACCGAGGCGAGCCTCGCCCACAGCGGCAGCCAGCCCATCGAGTAGTGCGCGGCCGGCCGCGGCCGCCGACGGTAGTGATGGGAGAGGAACTCGGCCTTGTAGGTGGCCATGTCCACGTGGACCGGGCATTCCCCCCGGCATCCCTTGCAGGCCAGGCACAGGTCGAGCGCCTCGTGCACCTCCTCGGAACGCCAGCCGCCGGTGATGGTCTCGCCGCGCATCATCTCCATCAGGATGCGGGCCCGGCCGCGGGTGCTGTGCTTCTCCTCCCGGGTGACCCGGTAGCTGGGGCACATCACCCCGCCGGAGCTGGAACGGCATTTGCCGATGCCGACGCAGCGGGCGGCGGCGTGGGTGAACCGGTGGTGATCCGCCGGGTAGTCGAAGTGCGTCCTCGGCTCCTTCGGGTGATAGTCGAGGTGGTCGAGGTTCTCGTCCAGCCGGTACGGTTTGACGATCTTGCCGGGGTTCATTCGCCAGGTGGGATCCCAGATCCGCTTGAAGTCGGCGAACAGCTGGACGATCTCGTGGCCGAACATGATCGGCAGCAGCTCTCCGCGGGACTGCCCGTCGCCGTGTTCGCCGGACAGCGACCCCCCGTAGGAGGCGACGAGGTGCGCGGCCTCCTCCACGAACCGGCGGTACTTCGCCACCCCCTCGGGATCGTCCAGATCGAACGGCGTGCGGGTGTGCACACATCCCTGCCCGAAATGCCCGTAAAGAGAACAGTTGTGGTAGTCGAACCTGCGCAGAAGTTCCTGGAAGTCGCGCAGGTAGTCGCCGAGCCGGTCCGGCGGGACCGCCGCGTCCTCCCACCCTTCGTGGGTGTCCGGGTTGTCCGGCGGGTAGGCGGTCACCCCCAGCCCCGCCTCACGGATCCGCCACATCCGCTCCTCGTCGGCCGGATCGTCGAAGTAGGCGGTGTGCGCGCGCCCGGCGCTCTCGGCCAGTCTCCGGGCCCGGTCGTCGGCCTCCTGCCGGGTGGCACCGCCGAACCGCACCATCAGCCAGCCCGACCCCTCGGGGAGCCTGTTCAGCACGTTCTCGCCGGCGACCCGCTCCACCCTGGCCAGGTCCATCAACTCGTGGTCGAGCCCCTCCAGGGCCAGTGGCCGGTGCGTCACGATCTCCGGCACCATGTCGCCGGCCGTGGCGAGGTCCGGGTAGCCCAGCACCACCAGCGACTGGAACGGCGGCACCTCGAACAGCCTGATCTCCGCCCGCAGCACCGTGACCAGCGTCGACTCGCTGCCCACCAGCGCCTGGGCCACGTTGAAACCCTTCTCGGGCAGCAGCGAGTCCAGGTTGTAGCCCGAGACGCGACGCGGGATGTCCGGGTAACGGGTGCGGATCAGCGCGAGGTGCTCATCGCGCAGTTCCCGCATCGCGCGGTAGATCTCCGCCCTCCGGCCGCCCTGCCCGAGGATCCGCGCGTACTCCTCGTCGGAGGTCTCACCGACCCACATGCGCAGGCCGTCGTAGGTGAGCACCTCCAGGCGGATCACCGAGTCGACCATCTTCCCGTACGCCTGCGCCGAGGCCCCGCACGAGTTGTTGCCGATCATCCCGCCGATCGTGCAGGTGTCGTGCGTGGCAGGCTTCGGGCCGACCATCAGCCGACGGTCCGCGAGCCGGGCGTTGAGGTCGTCCAGGCAGGCGCCCGGTTCGACCAGCGCTCGCTCGCCGTCCACCGACAGCAACCGCGTGCAGTACTTCGACCAGTCGATCACCACACCCTCGTTGCAGCACTGCCCGGCCAGGCTGGTACCGCCGCCGCGGGAGTGCACCGGCACCCCGTACTCGTGGCAGACGCGTACCGCCCAGACCGCGGCGTCGACGGTGCGGGGCAGCACGACCACGGACGGCGTCTGCCGGTAGTTCGAGGAGTCGTGGGCGTAGGCGGCCAACGTCCCCTCGTCGCACCGCACCTCTCCGTCCACCCGCGCACTAAGATCACGATAAAGTGGCACGTTTACTCACATACCCGACATATCGCCAAAGGAGTGGCAACGTTCCGGCATGAATCAGACCTTGCCGAAGGCCGGGCACTATCAGCCGACCCGGTACGGCTCGGCGTCGGCGCGGCGCAGGGTGAGGCCGAGGCCGGGCGCCTCGGGGCTGGGCCGGACGCTGCCGCCACTCGGATCCAGCACGCCGTCGAAGAACATCGACTCGATGCGCACATGGTCGTGGAACCATTCCAGGTGGCGCAGGTTGAGGGTGGCCGCGGCGGCGTGCGCGTGCAGGTGCGGCGCGCAGTGACCGGAGATCTGCAGGCCGTGCGAGGCCGCGACGGCGGCGACGCGGAGCCATTCGCTGACGCCCCCGCAGCGGGACACGTCGGCCTGCAGGCAGTCGACCGCCCCCGCCTGGCACATCCGCCGGAAATAAGTAAGGTCGCACCCGTATTCTCCGGCCGCGACCTCGGGCAGGACCGCGTCACGGACCGCACGCAACCCGTGGAGATCGTCTGAGGAGACCGGCTCCTCCAACCAGCGCACGTCCAGGTCGGCCGCCTCTCCCATCACCCGGACCGCCTGCTTGACGCTGTAGGCACCGTTGGCGTCGACGAACAGCCCGACCTCGTCGCCGACGACCTTTCTGGCCAGGCGCATCCGGTCCAGATCCCGGCCGGGGTCGGCGCCCCACGACTCACCGATCTTGATCTTCACCCTGGGAATCCGCCGCTCCTGCGTCCAGTGGACGAGCTGCCTGGTCAGCCGCCGGTCGTCATAGGTGGTGAAACCGCCGCTGCCGTAGACCGGAACCTCCTCGTGCACCGCGCCGATCAGCCGGTACAACGGCAACTTGAGCAGACGGGCCTTCAGATCCCACAGCGCCACGTCCACGGCGGAGATCGCGTATCCGGCCACTCCCGGCCTGCCGTCGTTACGGACGGCGCGGACCATCGCCCGCCACGCTCCGGCGACGTCCAGAGCGGCACGGCCGAGCAGCACCGGGGCGAGCCGGTCGCCGATGACGGCGGCGCAGGCGGCGGGCCCGTACGTCCAGCCGAGGCCGGTGACTCCATCCGCCCGCACCCGCGCCAGCACCATCGTGGTCGAATCCCACGCCAGCGTCCCGTCGGCCTCGGGTGAGTCGGTCGGGACGGTGTAGACGCTCGCCTCGGCCGACTCGATCGGCGGGTCGATCACCTGCCGCCGCCGTCACGGTGCGGGAGGAACTCCTGGGCCTTGGTCTTGATCCCCTCCTTGATGACCCCCCAGCGGTTCTCGTCGCCCCGCAGCAGCGCCTCGGCGGCGTCCTTCATCTGCTCGAAACTCGCGTGCGGCGGGATCGGCGGCACGTCCGGATCGACGTGCACGTCCAGCAGCACGGGCCGGTCGGCACCCAACGCCTGCTCCCAGGCCGGCCCGATCTCCTCGGGCCGCTCGACGGTGACGGCGCCCAGGCCGAGAGAGGCGGCGAAGCCGGCGTAGTCCACGTCGGGCAGGGTCTGCGACTGCGGGAACTTGGGCGCGCCCTGCATGGCACGCATCTCCCAGGTCACCTGGTTGAGATCGTTGTTGTGCAGCACCGCGACGATCAGCCGCGGATCGGACCACTCCCGCCAGTAGCGCTTGACGGTGATGAGCTCGGCCAGGCCGTTCATCTGCATCGCGCCGTCACCGGCGAACACGATCACCGGACGGTCCGGACAGCCGAACTTGGCGCCGATCCCGTACGGCACGCCCGGCCCCATGGTGGCCAGCGTGCCCGACAGCGAGCCGCGTATCTCGCCGCGGAAGCGCAGGTTACGGGCGTACCAGTTGGCGGCCGAACCGGAGTCGGCGGTGACGATCGCGTCGTCGGGCAACCGCGCGGACAGCTCGTGGAACAGGCGCATCGGGTTGATCGGCTTGGCCTCGACCATCGCCTCCATCCGCACGGTCTCCCACCACCGCTCCACATCGGACTCGATGCGCTCGCGCCAGGAGCGGTCCTCCTTGGGCACCAGCAGCGGGATGAGGGCCCGCAGGGTGATCGCGGCGTCTCCGACCAGGTTCACCTCGTAGGGGTAGCGCATGCCGATCTGCTTGGGATCGATGTCGATCTGCACGGCCCGCGCCTGGTCGAGGCCCGGCATGAACTGGGTGTAGGGAAAGCTGGAGCCGACGGTGAGCAACGTGTCGCAGCGGTTCATCATCTCGTAGCTCGGCCGGGTGCCCAGCAACCCGATCGAGCCGGTCACGTACGGCAGTTCGTCCGACAGCACGTCCTTGCCCAGCAGCGCCTTGGCCACGCCCGCCCCCAGCAGTTCGGCGACCCGCTGCAGTTCCTCACGTGCCCTTCTGGCGCCCGAACCGGCCAGGATCGCGACCCTCTCACCGGCGTTCAGCAGGTCCGCGGCGTAGCGGAGCGCGGTGCCGTCGGGAGAGATCGCCGGCCAGTCGACGCCCAGGCTGGAGGGCACCATCTTGAACGCGTGGCCCGGCGCGGAGTACTCCAGCTCCTGCACGTCGGCGGGCAGGATGACCGCGGTCGGCGCCCGCTCGGCCAGCGCCACCCGGATCGCCCGGTCCAGCACATTCGGCAGTTGCTCGGGCACGGTGACCATCTGCACGTAGTCGCCCGCCACGTCCTTGTACAGCGACAGCAGGTCGACCTCCTGCTGGTAGGAGCCGCCCATCGCGCTGCGGTTGGTCTGGCCGACGATCGCCACCACCGGGACGTGGTCGAGCTTGGCGTCGTAGAGCCCGTTGAGCAGGTGGACGGCGCCCGGTCCCGAGGTCGCCGCGCAGACGCCGAGGCGTCCGGCGAACTTGGCGTAACCGACCGCCTCGAACGCGCTCATCTCCTCGTGCCGCGCCTGGACGAACCTCGGCCGGTCACCGGCCCGCCCCCAGGCGGCGAGCAGGCCGTTGATGCCGTCGCCCGGATAGCCGAAGACCCTCTCGACCCCCCACTCACGCAGACGTTCCAGCAGATAGTCGGCAACGGTCATCGACGCCATCGGTCGTCCCCCCAAAGATCAGGCGACAGCCCTCCCCCAGGACGTCCCCCTTGACCTCGCTTACCCGCCGACCAGCCGTTCTACCGTTGCGTTTGACGAACCGGGGGCAAATAGAAGTGATGACAGTGTTCAAAGGCGGCATCCACTCGCTGCGCGAATACGCACTGATCGCCGACGGCGAGCGCGCCGCGCTCGTCGATCCGGACGGGGGCTACGCGTGGATGTGCTTCCCCTCGTGGGACTCACCGGCCGTCTTCAGCGCGCTGGTCGGCGGCGCGGGAGGCTACTGGGTCCGGCCCGAGGACGAGTGGCGGGTGTGGGGAGGGTACTACGAGAGGCGCAGCCTGATCTGGCGGAGCCGCTGGGTGACCGGCGACGGGGTGGTGGAGTGCCGGGAGGCGCTGAGCCGTCCGGCCGACGGCGACCGGGCGATTCTGCTCCGCAGAATCGAGGTGATCAGCGGTCTCGCACGGATCCGTGTCGCTCTGGACATCAGAGCCGGTTTCGGCCGCCATACGATGACCGCGCTGCGCCGTTCGGGACAGCTGTGGACCGGACGCAGCGGCGAGGTCCGCATCCGCTGGGCGGGTGCCGCCCGCGCGGAACCGGTGGACGGGGGCCTGACCATGTGCCTGGACCTCGGAGCCGGCCAGGTACACGATCTCGTTCTCGAACTGTCGGCCGAAGATCGTACCGACCCGCTGGCCGCGGACGCCCTGTGGGCCGCGACCGAGAACGGCTGGCGGGCGAGCGTACCGGCCTGCGACGACACGATCGCGCCACGGGACGCCCAGCTCGCGTACGCGGTGCTGACCGGCCTGACCAGCCGTACCGGCGGGATGGTCGCGGCGGTGACGACGTCGCTGCCGGAGCGGAGCGGCGGGCACCGCAACTATGACTACCGGTATGCCTGGATTCGTGATCAATGCTATGCCGGCCAGGCGGTGGCGGCCCACGGCGGCCGGCTCGAACTGCTCGACGCCTCGGTGGCCTTCGTCGCCGAGCGGATCCTCGCCGCCCGCGAGCATCTGAGGCCCGCCTACACGGTGACCGGTCACCCGGTGCCGTCGGAGGCACCGGCGCCGCTGCCCGGTTATCCCGGGGGGAACATGATCATCGGCAACCGCGTCACCGGCCAGTTCCAGCTCGACGTCTTCGGCGAGGCGTTGCTGCTGTTCGCCGCCGCCCAGCGGGCGGATCGGCTGCCTCCCGAGGCCGTCCGCGCGGCGCGCGTCGCCGTGGCGGCGATCGCCAAGCACTGGCAGGAACCGGAGGCCGGCATCTGGGAGATCGACGACCGGCGGTGGACGCACTCCCGGCTGATCTGCGTGGCCGGCCTGCGGGCCTTTTCCGCCCTCGTCGCGAACACCGCCGAGACGGCCGGATGGCTCTCCCTCGCCGAGACGATCCTGGCCGCCACGACCAGGTCCAGCCTGAACGCCGAGGGCCGCTGGCGGCGCTCCCCCGGCGACGACCGCGTCGACGCGTCCCTCCTCCTTCCGCCGTTGCGCGGCGCGCTGCCCGGCGACGATCCGCGCACCGTCGCGACGCTGGCGGCGGTCCGCGACACGCTCGTCCAGGAGGGGTTCGTCTACCGCTACCGGATCGACGAAGGCCCCCTCGGTGAGGCCGAGGGGGCGTTCACCCTCTGCGGTTTCCTGCTCGCCCTGGCCGAGCACCAGCAGGGAAACGCCGCCCGGGCACTCGGCTGCTTCGAACGGATCCGGTCCGGCTGCGGCACCACCGGCCTGTTCACCGAGGAGTACGACGTGACCCAGCGCCAGCTCCGCGCCAACCTGCCGCAGGCTTTCGTCCACGCCATGCTGCTGGAAAGCGCGACCCGGCTGGCCCACTGACGCTCAGCGGCGCATCCGGCACAGCAGGCGCAGACCGGCCAGCCCCAGCAGGGCTCCCGCCGCCAGCACCGCGCGATGCTCCGCCGCCCACAGCTGGTAGCTGCGCGGATGGGAGCGCTCGTCGAAGACCCCGTGCGCGCCGTAGTCCCGGCCGTCCTCACCGTCGGCGGGCCGCCACAGGTTGGCGGGCTGGTCGGGGTCACGACGCTGATCCGTCTGCTGGGACTCGAAACCCGTCCTCGCCAGGTAGTGGTCCAACAGCCCGGGAACGACCTTGTTGGCCAGCAGGGTGGCGACGGTGCTGCCACCGACCCAGTACTCCCGGCGCTTCGGATGATCGGCGGCGTACAGCAGCGCCCGGGCCGCGACCTCCGGCTGGTAGATGGGCGGGACCGGCTGCGCCTGTTTCGGCAGGCGGGACAGAACCCAGCCGAACTGCGGCGTGTTCACCGCGGGCATGTGCACGATCGTGACCCGCACCCCGCTGCCGTGGTGCAACAGCTCAGTGCGCAGCGATTCATGGAACCCCTGGATGGCATGTTTCGCCCCGCAATAGGCTGACTGCAGAGGAATGCCACGTTTGGCCAGCGCCGATCCGGTCTGCACGATCACGCCGCGGTCACGCGGCAGCATCAGATCCAGCGCCACCCTCGTGCCGTGGACGAATCCCAGGTAGGTCACCTCCGTGACCCGTTTGAACTCCTCCGGCTCGATGTCGACGAACTCGGCGAACACCGAGCTGAACGCCACGTTCACCCATACGTCGATCGGGCCGAGCTCCCTTTCGGCACGCCGCCCCGCCTCCCGGACCGCGTCGTAGTCGGCCATGTCCGTCGGGAGCGCGAGCGCCTGGCCGCCGGCCGCCGTCACATCCTCGGCCGCCCCTCGCAGCCCGACCTCCCCCCGTGCCAGCAGGGCCACTTTCGCCCCCTGGGCACCGAAGGCCCGCGCGGTCGCACGGCCGATCCCCCCGCTGGCTCCCGTGACCACCACCACCCGTCCGGCCATCGCCAGAACCTCCCACCGACGTTTGAACACAGGACCCACGGCCACACATCCCGCCCGCGCGCTGCCGCGACGGACCCGAACGCGCGCCCCGGCCTCACCGGGCGTGTCGGGGGTGAGCTCAGCGACGCCGGGACCGGTACCGAGAACGGGCCGAGTCGTTCCCCCGGCTGGGCTTCCACCGTTCTCCCGTGATCAGTACGAAGCCCGCGGCGACGGCGGTCAACACGAGGCCCACGAGAAACAAGAGCCACGACTGCGCGATTCCGGCCCCGAGTGCGAAAACCAGGAAAACGATGAACCCGAAACAGGAAACGATCAACTGGATGTTCAGCGGTCGCCCCATACCCGTCCCCTACCCCTGGGGAAGATTCCAACCGCCCCACCAGGTGGGCATGCCGAACACAGCCGGTGCCTTGACCCGATTCCGACTCTTCACCTGAATCTCCCGAGGATGCCCTGGCCTTCGGGCCGGGGAGGAATCGGGAGCGGGAGGGCCGTCAAGGCCCGAGTGCGCCCTGACCGGTCGGTCATGTCGATCGGCTTCTTTCTGAGTCGTGTAGCGGAAACACGGAACGGAAGAACCAGTGAATGGCATGCTCATTGCGTGCTGGTGACGGAGATGCTGAAACTCGCCCCGAGCGCTGAGCAGCGCGAGGCGCTGGCGGCGACGATGCGGGCATGCAACGCCGCCGCCAACCGGGCCGCCGAGGTGGCGTTCGAGCACCACACCGCCGGCAAGATCGCCGTGCAGAAGCTGGTGTACGCCGACCTGCGGGCCGGGTTCGCTCTGTCGGCGCAGATGGCCATCCGGTCGATCGCCAAGGCATGCGAGGCCTACAGGCGGGACAAGAACATCAAGCCGGTGTTCCGCGAACTGGGCGCGGTCGCCTACGACCAGCGCATCCTGTCCTGGAAAGGCCGCGAGGCGGTCAGCGTCCTCACCCTCACCGGCCGCATCATCGTCCCCGTCGTCTACCGGGGCCGCTGGTCGACGACCAGCGGAGCCACCATACGGGGACAGGCCGATCTCCTCTACCGCGACGGCATGTTCTTCCTCGCCGTCGTCATCGACGTGCCCGAAGCACCGCGGGGTGACGAGCCGGACGAGTGGCTGGGCGTGGATCTCGGCATCGTGAACCTGGCCACCGACTCCACCGGCGAAACCCACACCGGCAAGGGCGTACGCGCCGTACGGCGGCGCAACGCCCGCCTGCGGGCAACGCCTGCAGGCCAAGGGCACCAAGTCCGCCAAGCGGCTTCTCAAGGCGCGTCGCCGCAAGGAGTCCCGGTTCGCCCGTAACACCAACCACGTCATCTCCAAGCATCTGGTCGGCAAAGCCAAAGACACCCGGACCGGGATCGCCCTCGAAGACCTCGAAGGCATCCGCGAGCGGGTAACGGTTCACAAGGCTCGGCGTGCCGACCTGCACTCGTGGGCGTTCCACCAGCTGCGCACGTTCGTGACCTACAAGGCGGCCATCGCCGGGGTGCCCGTGCGTCTGGTCGATCCCCGTAACACCTCCCGCACCTGTCATCGGTGCGGGCACTGCGACAAGCGCAACCGTCCCAGCCGGGACGACTTCAAAGCCTCGGCTGCGGGTTCGCCGGCCCCGCCGACCACAACGCTGCGATCAACATCGGTCGCAGGGCAGTGAGTCACGCTGCCGACGACGCGGCCTGAACCGTGCACCCCATGCACGGCGAGGAGCTGCAAGCTCGGTCCCTTCAGGACCGAGAAGCTGACACAGAACGCGTACCGCAGCGGATCGCCACGGTCACCGACGCCTGTCACCTGGATGTCTCCTCAACGGCCGGGCGGGCCTGGCCCCGTTGTCCGCCTGGACGCGGACGAGATTCGAGCGCAGGTCGTCACCGGCCTCGCCGCGGCTGCTGGAGCGCTCGCCGTCGGTGAAGGCCGGGCGGCCCCATGCGGACGCCACCCGGCCGGGCCTGTCTCAGCCCACCGACACCCGAAGAACGATCTTGCCTCGCACGTGCCCGCTCTGGCTCAACCGGAAGGCCTCGGCGGCCTCCGACAGATCCAGCACCGTCGCGATCTCCGGGACGACCAGACCGTTCTCGATCATCTGTCGCAGCTCGTCGAGGTCCGCCGTGCTCGGCCTGGCGAACACGAAGACGCCGCCGTGCTCCAGCACGCCGTCGTTGGTCAGCGAGACGACCCGCCCCCGCGCGTCCTCGCGCAGCAGGCCGAGGGAGGAGACCAGCGTCTCGCCGCCGTACATGTCCACGATCGCGCTGACACCGGCCGGCGCGAGCATCCGGACCCGCTCGCCGAGCCCGGGGCCGTAGGTGACCGGCTCGGCGCCGAGGCCCCGCAGGTAGTCGTGGTTACGGGCCGAGGCGGTGCCGATGACACGTGCTCCCAGGGCGGCGGCGATCTGTACGGCGAACGACCCGACACCGCCCGCCGCGGCCTGCACCAGCACGGTGTCACCGGCCCCCACCCGCAGCGCGTGGACGAGCGACTGGTAGGCGGTGAGGCCGGCGATGGGGACGGCCGCCGCCTGCTCCCAGCTCAGATTGGCCGGCTTGCGGGCGATGGTGCGCACCGGCGCGGCCACCCGCTCGGCGTAGGTCCCCCTTCCGATGGAATCCTCGCGCACGTACCCGACCACCTCGTCCCCCACCGCGAAGCCGGTGACCGTCGGGCCGACCTTCGCGATCACTCCTGCGACGTCCCAGCCGGGGACGACGGGAAAATGCACGTCGAAACGGCTGTCCAGACGCCCGGCGGCTATCTGCCAGTCGACCGGGTTGACCGACACCGTCCTGACGTCGATGAGAACGGACTCCGGGCCGAGTTTCGGCTCGGGGACCTCCCCCATCTCCAGGACCTCCGGCCCTCCGTAGCGCCGGTAAACGACCGCCTTCATCAAATCCTCCAACGTGGAAACCCCCGCCTTCGGGCGGGGGATGGAGACGGGGAGTCTCCTCCCCCGCAGAGGGGAGCCTTCCGGTGATGAGCCGATACCGCCCTCGGGACTGGGACGGCCGTGGAAACCATCGGACCGGATCAGCGGTAGTAGCCCTCGACCGGGACGCGCGCCTCGTCGAACAGGGCGGGGCCCTCCTGGCGGGCGCCGGTGCCGGACGCCTCCGGCTTGAGACTCGCGAGCTGTTCGGTGGAGAGCGCGAACACCACTCGGCCGAGGCCGGATCGTTCGATCGCGCCCGTGCACATGGGGCAGGGCTGGCAGCTCGTGTACATGGTCGTGGTGGCCGCGGCGGCGGGGTCGAGCTCGCGGGCCGCCCACCTGGCCAGCTTGAGCTCGGGGTGGGCGGTGATGTCGGCGTCGCTGAGAACCGTGTTGCGGTCCTCGGCGAGCACGGTGCCGTCCGGGCCCGCCAGCAGTGACCCGAACGGCGGGTCACCGGCCGCCCGCGCCGCGGCGGCAAGCTCGATGGCCCTGCGCAGCAGGTGTTCGTCGTCGCGCGTCATGGTTGCCTTCTCTCTGAGTGACGCGTACCCGGATACCAGTGGGCGGCCACGGTGGCGAGCGCCTGCCACGCCGCCCGCGGACGGAGCGTCTCGTCCGGGTCGCCGTTGAACGGATCGAGCACGACGGTGTCGGAGCCCAGGAGGCGCAGCTGTTCGAGGTCGTCGAGCACCTGGTCGATCGTGCCCTCCCCGGCGAGCCGCCCGGGGTCGGTGATCGGTGCCTCGGTGAGCCGCAGGGCGATCCGGGGGGCCAGGGCGGGCACCGGCCGCCGGGACTCCTCGGCGATGGTCCTCAACCGCCCCAGCGCCTCGCGCAGCCAGGGCAGGGTGACCCGCAGTGGATGCCACGCCTCGCCGAGGTGTACCGCCCGGCGCAGGCCGGCGTCGCTGTTGCCGCCGACCCAGATCGGTATCCGCCCGGCGCGGTAGTCCTTGTCATCGTTCCAGGCGGCGCGGATCACCCGGAGGTGCTCGTCGGTCAGCGCCCCACGCCGCTGGAACGGGACTCCGAGCGCGTCGAACTCCTGCCGCGCCCAGCCGACGCCCACGCCGAGGACGAGCCGTCCCCCGCTGAGCCGGTTGAGGTTGGCGGCCATCCGGGCGACGAGCAGCGGGTGCCGGTAGGGCACGATGAGCACCGTGGTCCCGAGCCTGACCCTGCCGGTGATGCCGGCCAGCCAGGCGAGGGTGGTGAAGGGTTCGTAGAACGGCGCCGGGTACTGTTCGGCGACGTCGGGTGTTATCGCGATGTGGTCGGAGACCATGAGCAGGTCGAAACCCAGGCCCTCCACCGTCTGCGCCCAGTCGCGCAGCACGCCGGGGTCGGTGCCCGGCCCAAAATTCGGGACATTAACGCCTATTTGCACTGGTTCAGGCTATCCAGCTGCTGTTTTCCAATGGAAGAGAGTTTTCCCGGCGTAATATTAGATATGCCGTGAATATGCCGGTACCTTTGCCGGATGACCGAGAGTCTCGACGCCACCGACTGGTCGATCCTGGTCGAGGTCCAGCGAGACGGCCGCATCCCGCTGACCGAGCTGGGACGGCGGGTGAACCTCAGCGCCTCCGCCACCACCGAGCGGATCAGGCGCCTGGAGGCGGCGGGCGTCATCACCGGCTACCACGCCCATGTCGACCTGGCGAAGGTCGGCTTCGCCGTGCTCGCCGTGGTACGCCTGAAGTATCCGGGCAGCCGGCACCAGCACCGGCCCCTGCACCGGCTGCTCGACGAGCGCCCCGAGATCCTGGAGTGCCTGCGGACCACCGGCGACGACTGCTACGTGCTGAAGATGGCCGCGACCTCCATGGCCCACCTCGAACAGCTCGTTGACGAACTGGCCCGGTTCGGCAGCACCACCACCAACCTCGTCTACAGCCAGACCCTGCCCTACCGCGGCCCCCAGGGCCCCCGGGACCCCTGCCCCACACGGGGTCCCGCCGGTCCCGACCCGGGAACGTCTCAGCAGACCGGCTAGTCGGTGTCGTAGGAGACCAGCAGGCTCAGCACCTTCCCGCGCGGGCTGAGCGCGCCGACCGCGAGCTCCTGGTCCGTCCAGTACGGCGTGCGCCTGGTGATCCTGAACAGCAGCCACCGCCACCGGGCTGCGAGCTCGTTGACCCGGTGGACGGACGCGTCGGCGGGGGCGCGCACCAGACCGGCGACCGACCGCCACGCCGCCAGCCTGCCGTACCCGCCGCGGAGCCCGGAGGAGTAAGAGGCGTCGCAGTAGGCGGAGGTGAACAGCTCGCCCAGCACCGCGCCCAGGCTGCCCCGCCCCCCGTGCAACGCGGTCTCCGCTCCGAAGGCCCCCGGCAGGAAGGCGTTCACCCCCAGCGGCACCAGCTCCTCAGGGCCGACGGCCCCGGGAAGTTCGAAGATCTTCGCCCATCCTGATGAATTCCAGTGCTCCACCGCCGTGGTGATGAGCCGCTCCTCCTGCCGGGTGCTCACCGTCGCGGGCTCCCCACCGGGAACCCCTGCGGGCGCGCGACCGTCCAGGAAGATCCGCGCGACCTCCGGGTGCTCGGGAATGTAGTGCTCGCGCCGGGGAACCCAGCCCGACTCGAACCAGGGCGCGCGCATCCGGCGCTCCCCCCTGCCGAGCCTCAGGGGCAGTCCCGCGAGAGGATGCCCCAGCTCGCGCAGGGCGGCGGCGCACCGCACCGCCGCCGGCACCCGGGTCAGGTTGACCCCGCGCACCACCAGCTCCTGCGCCAGGCAGGCGATCAGTTCCGCCCAGGTGTCCGGCTCGGCGGGCACACACCCGAACAGCGGCAACAGGTGGTGGACCCGCCGGGACTCGGCCAGCAGCGCGGCCAGGTCGCGGACCTCCCGAAGCCGCCGCTCACCGACGTAGTGACCGCGTACCAGCTCGGCCAGCGACCCGGCATCTCCGGGAACGCGCGCCAGGATCGGCCCATGTGGCCCGTCAACGAGCCCGTGCGAGATCACGAAGGCTCCTCCGGCGGCCTCGCCCGCATGCTCGTTCCTCCTCGTGTCGAAAACCCGTCCTTTGCCAATCGGCTGCCATTACACTACGTAATCAAGCGGTGACCGAAACGGCGGCGTTCCGTATGCCCGCCGTCACGGAAACAGGAGACGGCCGACAAGGGGATCCGGACGATCGACGATCATGCCGGTGACGGCGGAGTTGAGCAAGGCGACCTCGGCGGAATCCTCCGGAAGAGCGGCGATCCGAGCTCGCCCCGGAGCGCGGGCCCCACGTCACGGGCCCCACGTCACGGTCTCCGCGTCACGGTCTTCGCGGACAGCAGGCGTGAGGTGATCGGCATCTCACACCGAACACGAGGAGTGAAGATGAACACAGGTCGTCGCGGCGTCTCCGGCCCCCTGGGCGAGCAGAGCCGCTCCACAAGGGCATTCCGCGTCCGCGCGCTGCCGGCGGTCGGCGCGATCATCGGCATGGCCCTGCTGGCGACGGGCACCCCCGCCTTCGCGGCTTCGGCCACCGCCCACGGGGCCGGGGCGCGCACGGGCGCCGCGCAGGCCGGCACGGCCGGCCGGCTACCCGCCGGCGACGACGTGTACCGCGACTGGTTCTCAAGCCACTCCAACTGCGTGGCAGCCGGCCAGGGGGGAATCGACCGAGGCCACTGGGAGCACTACACCTGCTCCGAGGGCGACTGGTTCTGGCACCTGTGGACCAACCGCTGAGCGACGGACAGCGGCGCGTCCGAATCCGTCTTCGCTCTTCGGGGAGGGTCTTCAGTCCGGAAGCCCGGTCGGCGGCGGATTTTCACCGAGCCGACCCCTTTACGATGTAGATCAAGAAACGGCGAATCCCCGTTCCTCACCGCGCCCGCGGTGAGGAACGGGGATTCTACTCGCCGGAACCTCAACGGCGAGTGGACGCCGTGCGGAAGCGGGCTCGGTTGTGTGCAATGGCCCCATGGCTGCTGTACCGATATGGACCGACCTGCTGCAGACCCGATCCGCCCTCTGCCTGGGACTCGCCCCCTCCCCCAAGTGGCTGGAGGCATGGCGAATGCCCGACGACGTGGGGGGCGCCCGGCGAATGTGCGCGACGGTGCTGGAGGCCGCGGGCGAGCAGGTGGCCGTCTACCGGATCCAGGCGCCGTTCTTCACCCGGTTCGGCACCGCGGGCACCGCCCTGCTGCGTGACGTCGTCGACGGCGTGCACGAGCGGGGCTCGCTGGCGGTGCTGGACGCGAAGGTGTGCGACGCCGACGACACGATGGACTCCTACGCCGACCTCTACCTGGGGCCCGGCAGCGTGCTGCGCGGGGACGCGGTGACGGCGACCCCGTTCATGGGCTTCGGCTCCCTCGGCCCGCTGCTGCGCCGGGCCTGGGACAGCGGAACGCTGGTCATGGTGCTCGTACGCACCTCCAACCACGCGGCCGGCGGGGTGCAGTGCGCCATGACCGGCTCGCGCACCGTCGCCCAGCGCACCGCCGACGAGGTGCGGGAGTGGAACGACGAGCACGGCGTGGCGGCGGCGGCCGTGGTCGGAGCCGCCCCCGGGGAGGCCCGCGACCTGGTGGCCCGGATGCCGTCCGCGGTCGTGGAACTGCCCGGCCTGGGCCGGGCCGGCCGCGACACCCGCGACCTCGTCGCCGTCGCCGCCGGCGCGCCGGGGCGGGCCGTGCTGCCGGTCACCACCGGGGTGCTGCGGCACGGTCCTGACGTCGCCGCGCTGGAGGCGAGCATCGCGACCTGGCGGAAGGAGATCGGCGCGGGGGTCCCGGCATGCTGATCGAACTGCGGCCCGGCACCTCCGCCGAGGCCGCCGAGGAGGTGGCGGCGCGGGCCGGGGCGCACGAGGACGTCACCGCCTGGCCGGTGCGCCTGGCCGGAAGGGTGTTCGTCGTGGTGAGCGGCGACGAATCCCTCGCCCACGTACCCGCCTCACCCGCCGTGCTGGCCCGCCGCCCCACCCCCGACGGCCACTGGCTGGTACGGCGCGACAGCGGCGTGGCCCCGCGCGAGGTGACGATCGGCCCACCGCTGTCCGGCCCGCCGGAGGCGCCTCGGCAGGTCGGGGTGGTCGGAGGGCCGAGGCTGTGGTGGGCGGCGGGACCGTGCGCGCTGGAATCGACCGAGGACGCGGTCGAGACGGCCCTGACGGTCAGAGCACAGGGGGCGCACGCGCTGCGGGCCGGGCTGTCCAAGACGCGCAGCAGTCCCTATCACTTTCCCGGCAGGGGCCTGCGGGGCCTGGAGGCGCTGGCGGAGATCCGGCGTGCGGCGGCCATCCCGGTGATCACCGAGGTCTGTGACCCGCGCGAGGTGGCGGCCGTCGCCGAGGTGGCCGACTGCCTGCAGGTGGACGGCCGGCAACTGGACAACCGGCCGCTCCTGGCCGAGCTGGGTGCTCAGCGACGCCCTGTGCTGCTGATGCGGGGGCCACGGGCGAGCCTGGACGACTGGCTGCGGGCCGCTGAGTTCGTCTTCACCCGGGGTAACAGTGCCGTGGTGCTCTGCGCGGGTGCCACCGGAACGCCGCAGCAGCCCGGCTTCGGGGCGATCACCGCGCTGCGCGCCCGTACCGAGCTGCCCGTGATCTTCGACCCCAGCCACAGCACCCGCTCCGCCTCGCTGGTGGCCCCGGCCGCGCTGGCGGCCTCGGCGTACGGTGCGGACGGGCTGCTCATCGAGTCGTGTACGAAGCCCGAGCGGCTGTATCGCCCCGGCGACGCGGCTCACATGTTCCCCCCCGAATCCCTGGCGGACCTGGTCGCCACCTGCGAGCGGGTCCGGGACTCCGCACGATCCCTGGAGGTCTCGTGTTGACCGCTCGCCTGAGCACCGCGAGCTGGCTGGTACCGCTGCGGCGGCCGGAACGGCCTCGCGCGCGGCTGGTCTGCGTGCCCAACGCGGGAGGCGGCGCCACGACGTTCCGCGGCTGGGCCGGCCTGCCGGCCGACGACGTGGAACTGTGGGCGGTGCGTTCCCCCGGCCGGGAGACCCGCATCGGGGAGAAGCCGCCGCACCGGCTGTCGATGATCGTCGATCCGGTGATCGACGAACTGTCGCGCCTGGCCCCGCTGCCGTTCGCGCTGTTCGGGCACAGTATGGGCGCGCTGGTGTCGTTCACCACGGCGCGGCGGCTGCGCTCGCGCGGGCTGCCGGGCCCGGGGCGGCTGTTCGTCTCCGGCTGGAACGCCCCCCAGATCCGCGACGGCATGCCGCGGCTCGGGCGACTCTGCGACGAGGACCTGATGCGAGTGCTGCACCGGCTGGACGGCATCCCGCCGGAGGTGATCGGCAACGCGGAGCTGATGAGCCTCGTCATGCCGGTGCTCCGCGCCGACCTGAACGTGGCCGAGTCCTACGTCCACCAGGACGAGCCGCCGCTGGCCTGCCCGATCTCGGTGTTCGGCGGGATCGGGGACCCGACGACGACGGCCGCCGGTCTGGGCGCGTGGAGCGCGCAGACGGAGTCGGCGTTCCGGCTCCGGCTGCTGCCTGGCGGGCACTTCTTCGTCCACACTCAGCGCCGGGCGGTGCTGCGTGCGATCCGGGAGGACCTCGGCACCTGCCGATGAGCGAAGGCCACGACCGAGCCGCCGCCCGGGGCCTGGGCGGCGGAACTCGCGGAGGACTCAGCGTTTCCTGGCGGTGAGCCTGCCCATGGACAGGGTGGCCTCGGCACCGTAGAAGCGGCCGACGCGCTCGGCCTCCCGCTCCAGTTCCTCGCTCCGGCCGGAATCGAGTTCGACGAACGACTCGACCTTGATCTCGACCTTGCCGCCCTTCTCCCTGCGCTCCCACATGCCGGACACGACCCCGTCGACGAGCATGACCTGGTGGGCGACCGCGCCCTCGTACCTGCCCCGGCCGTGCTCGAAGACCCGTCCGGCGGTGTCCTTGGGTACGACGACCTCCTTGGGGCCGCTGCCCAGGATGTACGCCTCGTACTGCGGCAGCAGCCGCAGGCAGCTCGCCTGTGACGGCCAGCGGCTCTCGTCGGCGGCGAGGACGTACGCCCTGCGGCCCTCGACCTCGACTCCGACGATCTCGTCGCCGAGCGACTCCAGCGCCTCGCGTGCCTCGGGCGGCCTGAGCGCGAACCAGCGGGCCAGGTCCTGGTGGGTGGCGGGACCGTACGCACGCAGGTAGCGGCGGATGATCTCCATCGCCGACTCCTCGGGGTCGGGCTGTTCGCCGAGCTCGACCTTCAGCCCCGCCCACCGGTCGGGCCTGACGTAGGTGACCTTGGCGCCCCGTACCGGCCCGAAGCAGAGCACGCCGAGGTAGGCCACCGGACGCAGCAGCTCGCCCCAGTTGGAGGCGAGCTTGTCCTTGGCCCAGGCGCCGACCCGGCCCGACACCTCCCCGGCCAGCTCCTCGCGGGTCAGGCACTCGCCGTCCAGTGCCTCGCGGACCGCGTCGACGAACGACTCGCCCTGTTTCGCGGTCAGCCCGTGGTGGGCGTGCCAGCTGCCCTTGGCGCGCCAGTAGGGCTTCCAGCGCATCGCCGCCAGCCACAAGGCCAGCTCGTCGGCGGCGTGCACGTGCAGGGTGCCGCGCAGGCTGTACGTCTTGACGAGGCGTTTGTCGTCGTAGAGCTCCGCGCGGACCTGCTCGCGGGTGGCGTCCCTCACCCGTGACCCGATGGCCAGCTCGGCCGCGGCGGCGACCTGTGCCTGCACCCCGCACACGTCACGCACGGGTTTCCGCAGGTCGCCGGAGACGGGTTTCACGAGATGGTGGCGGGCCAGCCGCCGCGCGTGGACCTGATCCCAGGTGAGCGAATTCATGGTGGATGCCTCTACCCCATCGGATGGAGCCGAACCTGGACGTGCTTGACGCCGTTGATGACCGGGGAGCGCAGGTAGTCGGGCGGTCCGAGCAGTTCGGCCGCCGACACCGAGGTCGCGAGCTCGTCCAGGAAGACGGTGAGCTCCAGCTCCGCGAGGGCGGCGCCCAGGCAGAAGTGCGGCCCGGAGCCGAACGCGACGTGCCCGTTGCGTGAGCTGCGGGGTCGTCCGACGTCGAACACCTCCGGCGCGTCGAACACCCGCTCGTCACGGTTGGCGGAGGTGTGCCAGATGACGACGTCCTGGCCCGGATGGATGGTCTTGCCGTACAGCTCGGTCTCGCGGGCGGCGCGGCGCAGCACGTGGCGGCTGGGCGAGGTCCAGCGCAGCAGCTCGCCGACCGCGCCCGGCACCAGCTCGGGTTCCTTGCGCAGCCGCTCCCACTGGTCGGGGTGCTCCATGAGGGCCAGCAGCCCTCCGACGGCGGCGTGCCGGGTGGTCTCGTTGCCGCCGAGCATCAGCACGTCGAAGAAGAGCAGGCACTCCTCCTCGCTGAGCACCCCCGCGTCCTGGGAGTGGGCCAGCAGGCTGACGATGTCGTCGCCGGGCGAGGCGCGCCGCCGCTCCACCAGGCCCTGGCAGTAGAGCAGGAGCCGGCCGTGCGCCTGGGCGGCGTTGGCGCGCACGTCGGAGGTCAGCTGGTACTCGCTGTCGTGCGAGCCGAACGCGGTGGAGGTGAGGTTGAGCATCAGGTCCCAGTCCTGGCGCGGCACGTCCAGCAGTGCGGAGATGCCCGCGACCGGCAGGGCCGCCACGACCTCGGCGAAGTCGCACTCGCCCCGCTCCAGCGCGTCGGCGAACACGTCCCTGACGACCGAGCGCAGGTACGGCTCCAGGGCGGCGATGGCCCGGGGTGTGAAGCACTTGTTGACCAGTTTGCGCAGCTCGGTGTGGCGGGGCGGATCGGTCGTGTTGATCATCTTTCCGGATCCCTGGTCACCGGTGTTGCGGTGCGGGCCAAGGGTGTTGGTCTGGTTGGAACTGAAGGTCCGGGGGTCCTTCTGCACCTTCACGCAGTCCTCGTAGCGGGTGACCGACCAGAAGCCAGGCTCCCTGCCCTCGGAGTTCCAGTACAGCGGGTCATGGTCGCGCAGGTGGCGGAAGACCTCGTGGGGTCTGTCTCCGACGTGCAGATCGGCGTCGGCCAGATCGACATCGGTCATTTACGAACCTCCCATTCCTCGGAGAAACTCCCGGCAGCCGTCATCTCGCCGGCGGGATGGCACTGATTTAAGCTTCGGGTTGTTCCGATTAAGGCGAAGGCGGGATTATAAACCGCCCGCCGGAGGGCCACCCGGGCGTTTTTCCGCGTTTCCGATGACGTGGTTATCGTCCTCCCATGGTGCTACGTGTCAAGCTCGTCCTGTCATTGCTCACGGCCACCGCCCTGGTCGGAGGCGCTTCCCCACCGGTGGAGCGGCCTGTCGCGGTGCGGGCCCCCGGGCCGTTCACGATGCGGGACTTCCTGACCACGAAGAAACTCGGTCAGGTCGTCCCGTCCCCCGACGGTAAATCAGTGGCGGCGGTCGTGAAACGCGGCCCGAGCGAGTCGAGCAGATATGGCGCATCATTTGTCGATGGAAACGAGCGCGCCGACATCTGGATAGCGGACGGCGCGGGACCGGCCCGTGACGTGACGCACGGGGCGAAGGACGGCACCGGTCACTACAACCCGGTCTGGTCGCCCGACGGGCGCATGCTGGCCTTCGCCTCCACCCGGGGCGGCGACGACGTCTTCCTGCACGTGTGGGACCGGGAGAGCGGCGAGATCCGCAAGCTGACCCCGCGCGGGGTGCAGACGATGACGAACGCCTCCGGCTACCTGATCCAGTGGCTGGACTCCCGGCGGGTGATCGCGCCGATGGTGAACCCCGGCCGCTGGTCGCTGGAGTACGGGCAGTGGCTGGAGGCTCAGCGTGCCGCCCCGAAGGAGTGGGCCAAGGTCGAGCGCGGCAAGGAGAACACCGCCTCCGTGCTCGACAGCTCCACCGCCGACGGTGCGGACGCGCTGGACGAGGAGATCGCCGTCATCGACGCCGTCACCGGCAAGATCACCTCAGCCGGACCGGCCCGCACCTACACGGCGGGCAACCTGGTCGCCGACCCGACCGGGCGGCACATCGCCCGGGTGGACGACCTCGGCCCCACCCCCGCACGCGCCGGGCAGCTCAAGCGCGTCCTGGAACGGCGTACCCGGCTGGCGATCGCCTTCGCCTCCGGCGGGCAGCCACGCGTGGTGACCGAGGTGCCGAGTCCCTCGATCACCGTGCAGCCCCGCTGGGCCGCCGACGGCGCCAACCTGCTGGTCGTCGGCAAGGCCACGCCGAAGACGCCCGACCCGTTCACCGCCTACCTGGTGCCCGCCGCCGGCGGGAAGGCCGCACCGCTGGCCGCCGACCGGCTGGTGGCCACCGGCCTGCTCTGGGGCGCGGGTACCCCGCTGGTGCGCGGCACGCAGGTCGCCGAGGCCGCCGATCCGGCGGCCCGCCAGGACTGGTGGGCGTTCGACCCGGCCGATCCCGCCGCCAAGCCGCGCGACCTGACCTCGCGGTTCAAGGTCCCCCCGCTGGAGCTGGTGCCGGTGAGCGGTGGCGTGCTGGGCGTGGCCGACGGGCGCGCCTGGCTGATCGACCCGCGTACCGGGCAGGCCCGCGACCTTAAGGCCACCGGCGCCGCCCCGCTGGCGGAGCTGGCCTGGCCGCTGGACGACGGGGTCAGGCGCAACGGCGTACGCCCCACCGACCGGGGCGGTGCCGAACCGGCCAACCCCCGGCTCGACCGCGACTTCCCCCTGGTGCTGGTGCGTGACACCAAGGGCGGCCTGTACGAGCTGGCGCCCGGCGCCACGCCGGTGCTGACCCCGCTCCCGGCGCCGCACCCCGAAGCGGGCGTCGCCGGGTACTCCCCCGCCGACCGCACCGCGGTCTTCGGCGCGGGTGGCGACCAGGGCACCGCGCTGTGGACCACGCACGCCGGCCGCCACACCCAGCGCATCTCGCTGAACGGCCACCTCGCCCAGGTGCTCCCCCCGCAGCGCAGGCTCGTCACCTACAAGGGCGCGAACGGGGAGAAGCTGACCGGCGCGCTGCTGCTGCCACCGGGCCACCGCGACGGGCAACGTCACCCGCTCGTGGTCAACGTGTACGGCACCCGGATCGTCTCGACCCTGGAGGACGTGCCGGAGTTCCAGGTCAACAACCCGAGCTACCTGACCCTGCAGTTCCTGGCCGCCAATGGTTACGCCGTGCTCGTCCCGTCGATCCCCCGCCCCGAGGGCAAGGCGGCGGCCGAGCCGATGACCTGGCCGACCAAACCGATCATGAACGCGGTGGACGCCGCGATCGACGCGGGGGTGGCCGACGCCAAGCGGCTGGCGGTGATGGGGCACTCCTTCGGCTCCTACAACGTGCACAGCCTCGTCACCCAGACCGACCGGTTCGAGGCGGCGATCGCGATCTCC
Source organism: Streptosporangium amethystogenes subsp. fukuiense (assembly GCF_042665875.1). Lineage (NCBI taxonomy): Bacteria > Bacillati > Actinomycetota > Actinomycetes > Streptosporangiales > Streptosporangiaceae > Streptosporangium > Streptosporangium amethystogenes. Next base: position 2,447,575 of record NZ_JBHTEE010000001.1, read on the forward strand.
GGCTTCTCCGACGTGATCAGCAGCTACGGCGTGTTCGACGCCCGCTTCCGCTACACGCCGCGCGCGCAGGAATGGTTCGCGCCGGCCTACATCGAGGACCCGGCCTTCGAGTTCGGGCTGGGCAAGCCCCCGTGGGAGGACCCACGGCGGTACGTGCGCAACAGCCCGCTGCTGCACGCGGGCAAGATCAAGACTCCGGTGCTCATGCTGCACGGCGAACGTGACTATCTGACCCACACCGGCTCCGAGGAGATGTACACGGCGCTGGCCAGGCAGGCCAAGAAGGTGCGGCTGGTCAGCTACTGGGGCGAGGCGCACATGCCGTACTCGATGGTCTCGCCCGCGAACTTCCAGAGCATGATCGAACAGGAGCTGGACTGGCTCCGGCTGAACCTGCCCGGGAGCGAGCGGTGAGGCTCTTCTCGCCCGTCCAGGAGCGGGCCTGGCTGGAACACCTGCTCGGCGATGCCGCGCCCGGCGGGATCTCCCTGCGGCTACGGCTGACCGGCCCCCTCGACGAGGCGGCACTGGGCGCGGCGCTCGGCGACCTGGCCGCGCGGCACGAGGTGCTGCGCTGGTCCCTGCCCGCCCGGGGCGACGGGCCGCGCCCGGTGGTCTCGGCCGGGGTCCTGCCCGTCCCGCGGGCGGTGCCGGTCGAGCCCGAGAAGCTCGGCGCGACGCTGGCCGAGCTGGAGTCCCGGCCGTTCGACCTGGTGACCGGGCCACTGGCCCGCGTCTCACTGCTGGCGCTCGGCCCGGCGGAGCACGTGCTGGTGCTGCGCGCGCACCCGTGCGTCACCGACGAGGGCTCGGCCGCCGTACTGGCCGCCGACCTGGCCGAGCTGTACCGGGCGCGAGCCGAAGGGGACTCCCCGCACTTGCCCGATCCGCCCCGCGCACCGGTCGCGGGCGACTTCCCCCGCCCGCCCGCGACATCCTCTGACCTCTCTTCGCGCGCCGCGCCCACGCGGCCCCTGGCTTCCGGGGCCGATCAACCGGCAGGGTCAGCCGGCGGTGTTCCCGCGGCGCCGCACGCCAGGCCCGAGTTCTGGCGTGCGGCACTGCGGGAGGTGCCACCGCTGGAGGTGGCCACCGACCGCCCCCGCCCCGGGCACCGTTCCGGCGCGGGCGGGGCACACCACTTCGAGGTGGCCGTACCGGCCGGGCTGGGCGACCCTCCGCTCGCTGTGCTCACCGCGTTCACCGCGCTGCTGTCGCGCTGCTCGGGCCAGGAGCGCTTCACGATCGGCGTGCACTCCCCCGGCCGCGTCTCGGGGCCGCTCGGCGGGGAGCCGAACGAATTCTCCGGGACAGTGGGGCCGCTGGATGACCTCCTCCCGGTGCGCGTGGACCTGTCCGGCGACCCCGGCCCCGCCGCCCTCTCCGCCCGCCTGGAGCGAGCCGTCGGCGACGCCTGGCGGCATCGGCTGCCGCTGCAGGACGTGGCCGCCGCCGTCGCCCCGCCCCGCACCCCCAGCCGGGGGGCGCTGTTCGACGTGACGTACGGCGTCGTGCCCCCTCCCGTCACGCGCCAGGCGGCGGGCCTGCGCCTGGAACCGCTCGGCGCCCCGGACGCCGTCACCCCGTGGACGGCCCGCGACCTGGACCTGCGCCTCACCACGGAGGCGCCGGCCAGGGGCCGCGAGGGCGGGGAGAGCGGCGACCGGCCGCGCGCTCCCCTCGCCGGGAACGGCGGGGTGGCCCTTCCCGAAGGCGGCGACGAGCGGCTGCGGGCGACCCTCACCTACGCCGTCGACGTCTTCGACCACGCCACGATCCAGTTGATGGCCGCCCGCCTGGTCCGGTTGCTCGGTGAGATGTCCCGCTTCCCCGCCCGGCCGGTGCTCGACCTGCCGCTGGACGAGTGCTCCGGCCCTCTTACCGGCCCACCGGTGGCCGTGGCCCCGGACTCCACCCTGGCCGTACTGATCGCCGCGCAGGCCGGGCGCACCCCCGGCGCGACGGCGGTGGACGGCGACGACGGGCGGCTCACCTACCGCGAGCTGGACGAGCGCGCCCGGGAACTGGCCGGCCGGCTGGCCGCCGAGGGGGTGGGCCCGGGCACGGTGACCGCGATCTGCCTGCCCCGCTCGGCCCGCCTGGTCACGGTCGTGGCCGGGGTGCTGTACGCGGGCGGCGCGTTCCTGGCACTCGACCCGGCCCAGCCTGCCGCCAGGCTGGAGTACCTGCTGTCCGACGCGGCCGCGGCCGTCCTGGTGAGCACCGGGGAGATCCTCCGCGAACTGCCGCCGAGCGGGGGGCGCCGCCTCGACCTCGACCGGAGCGACCCGGCCGGCCGAGCGGGGCCGACCGCCCCGGTCGGTCCCGCCGGGCCGCGCGACCTCGCCTACATGATCTACACCTCGGGCTCGACCGGCCTGCCCAAGGGGGTGCTGCTTGAGCACGCCGGCGCGTGCAACCTGGTCACGGCCCTCGCCTCCGAGCTGGGCATCGGTCCCGGCACGCGGCTGCTGCAGTTCGCGCCGCCGACCTTCGACGCCTGGGTCTGGGAGGTGTTCACCACGCTGACCTCCGGCGGCACCCTGTGCGTACCGGAGGCCGGGAACATCCTCGTGGGCCGGGCACTGAGCAGGTGCCTGTCCGGGCGCGAGGTGAACGCCGTGCTGCTGCCCCCCTCGGTGATCGCGACGCTGCCCGGCGACGACCCGCTGCCGGACCTTCGGGTGCTGGTGACCGGTGGCGAGGCGTGCCCCCCCGAACTGGTCGAGCGCTGGGGCACCGGCCGGCGCATGGTCAACGCCTACGGGCCGACCGAGGCGACCGTCATCGCGACCCTGGCCGACTGCTCGCCCGGCGAGGGCGTACCCCCGATCGGGCTGCCCATGGCGGGGGCGTACGCGCTGGTGCTGGACGCCGCGGGCCGGACGGCGCCACGGGGCGTGCCCGGCGAGCTGCACGTCGGCGGCGTGGGCGTGGCCCGCGGCTACCACCGGCGACCCGCGCTGACCGCCGAACGCTTCATGCCTCTCGCCGGGCCGTTTCCCCCCGCACCGGGCCGGCCTCCGGCGCCTGGAGGACGGCTCTACCGGACCGGCGACCTGGTGCGGCAGCGCCCCGACGGCCGCCTCGACTTCATCGGCCGGGTGGACCACCAGGTCAAGCACCGCGGCTACCGGATCGAGCTCGGCGAGATCGAGCAGACGCTGCGCGCCTGCCCCGGTGTGGACGACGCGGCGGTGACACTGGAGGACGACCAGCTGGTGGCCTACCTGTCCGTCCCCGTGTCCGTCCCCGTGCCCGCGTCCGCCCGCACCGCCGCCTCCGGGCCGGTGACGGCGAAGGACGCCAGGGCATGGGCGGCCGGGCGGCTGCCCGGCTACATGGTGCCGGGGACCGTGCACGTGCTGGACGAACTGCCGCTGACGAGCGCTGGCAAGATCGACCGTCGCCGGCTGGCCTCCTCGGCCGCCCGCGCCGGGAAACACCCGGACGAGCCGCGTGACCGGCTGGAACTGGAGGTGCTGGAGGCCTTCCGGCGGGTGCTGGACGACCGCCGGGTCGGCCCGCACGACACCTTCTTCGAGACGGGCGGCGACTCACGGCTCGCGGTGACGCTGCTGGACCGCCTCCGTGGCGGCCTGCGCAGGCCGGTGGCGGCCCGCCTGCTGTGGGAGCACCCCACGGCCGCGGGCTTGGCCTCGGCGCTGCGCGAACCCGGTTAGCTCCCCTCCCGGAAGCCCGCGCGGCCGAGGCGGCTCGTGAAGCTCCCGCGGCCTGTCCGGAGCCGAGCCGCACGGGGGCGGGTACGGGTGCCGCCATCGGAAGCCGTCCGGGGGTATGAGCGCCTCAAGATGCTCGCGTACCTGCGGTACCACGGCCTTGAGGTATCGGGCCGGGGTGACCGCCGGGTTTTCCGCGGCGAGCGTTACCAGGGCCTCGGCGCTCGACAGGAGGGTGTAGCGGCGGGAGCGGCGGTTGTGGAACACGAAGTTGGGCTTGCTCCATGACGACTTACCGGCGTTTCTGCTCCGTGCGGCGGTGACGACGATGCGGCCGCCCCTGCGCCAGTCGTCACCGTGCCAGGCGTCCAACCACACCCGGTGCCCGTCGTAGATCCATTTCACATCCCACGTGTGCTCGTGCAACACCTCCGCGTACCCGGAGAACGCGGCGGGATGAGGCGGACGAGGTTCGCCCGTCTGCGGCGCGGCGGCATGTGGGGGCTCTTCTTGCCGGTAGCGGGCGTACTCATCGGGGTAGACCGTCCTGAGCCTCTGCTCCAGGGGGCCGTGCACCTGCCGGAACAGCCGTAGGTCGTGTGCGCGGCGAAGCCTGCCGCGTTCCATCAGGCGAGTGCGCAGGTGGGTGAGGAAGGTGAGCTTGGGGGCCCAGTCCTCGACGGACGCGTCGTGCCGGGTATCGATCAGGTACCGGTCGGGAACGGCGAACCAGGCCCGGACGTGGCGCTCCCCGGTTTCGAGGCCGATCTGCTCGAAGGTCTGAGAGCCCAGCTCGACCAGGGCGTCATACCAGCGGGCCAGCACAGCGGGATGCCTCAGCTCGTCGACGTCCGCGCGTCCTCGGACATCCTGGGCGACCAGGTTGCGAAACGGCTCATCGCTCAGACGCAGAAGCCGTTCGGCCTCGGGGGTGGGGCATTCGTCACCGGCGACGCCACTCAGGCGACGCAGCTCGCCGAGTATCGAATCGGTCTCCTGGGGATGGGCGTCCCTGAGCCGCCGCAGCGCGGTGTCCCGCACCCGGCCGTCCACCGACCGGTCCATCGATGCGGTCACGACGAACTGTGCCTCTCGGCGACGCTGGCGGATCCTGGCCAGCCGCCGGTCCGCACGCAGGGTGTCGGGGTGCTCGATACCCAAAGTGATCATCTTGCTCCACCACGAAAGCTGGTGGTTGCCCTCCTGGACGGTGAGGACCTCCTCCCACATCGTCCGCGCGCCGGGGGCCGACAGCCACCGGGTGACGCCGGCGGGAACCCGGTTGAGGATCGCCTCCGCGACGGCCAGCAGACTGAAGACGTGGTCGTTCTGGCCATAGCGGGCGGTCAACTGCTCGGGGGTGATCCGCGGATCGAGTGCCGCGGCATCGACCAGCCGCATTACGTTGTCCATGCCAGCCTCGCAGAAGTCGGCCACCACCTGGCGTCATGTCATTCTGATACGGGACGTCGACGCTCGGTGAGCATTTGGTACAACCGGCCCGCCGCGTGACCGGCTGGAGTTCGACCACGCCACCCGGCGACCACCACCTCCAGGTTCCGGGAGATGACCGGAATCGCCGGTTCGAGACAGCTGCGCGGGACCGATGACCTGCTGCTCTTCACCGCGGAACCGGCGGGCCATGATGCTCCGGGCGACCGGCGAGGTCATGCCGGTCGCCCGGAGCCGCCCTTGGCCGCCGGCGCGAAAGCTAGTCGGACACGATCAGGTTCGGATCCGCCAGGGACTGCATCACGTCGTCGGGCATGTAGACCAGCGCCTGGAGCACGAGCGGATCGATGTAGCGGGCCTGGCCTGACGTGATGTCTTTCAGGACTGCTCTGGGTACCCGTCCTGAGGTGTCGACCGATATCTCGATGGAGGCGAACTCGTTGCCGACCACTACTCCGTCGACGAAACCGGCGAGCGGCTCGGCCCGGCCGCCGCCCCGCTTCGAGCCATTGAGGTCGGTCACGGCATACCTCCGTCCGGTGTCTCGTTCACCGTCGATCAGATCAGGAACGTCATGTTGCCCAGCCGTTCGTCGGCGTCCAGCAACATCACTTTCTTCCGGCGCAGCTTGAAACCCGACGACGAGCGCCACAGCGTGTAGTGGCAGCGAGCGGCGTAGAGCGACTTGCGGCCCAGCCGCAGCTCGACCATGATCGTCCGGGCCGTGACCTCGACGGTCCCGTCCTCGCCGTTCGGGTTCACGACGCGGATGTTCCCGACCACCCGGGACACCTTCGAGCGGGGCTCCTGCGAGTGAGCCCCTCCGGTCGTCAGCCGAAAGCAGCGTTCCTCCAGACGGGCACGATCGTCGTAGATGATCGAGACGTGCTTCGCCGGGTCGTAGTCGTCAAGGTTGCACGGCACCCAGTAGGTGCACTGGTCGTCCCAGAGCGCGAGCCACTCGTCATACGCGTTCGCGTCCGCCAGCTCGGCCTCGAGGAACAGGAACTCGGTCACCTCACCGAGCAGGGTCATGTCGGTCACCGTGCCTCTCCTTCGGTGTGCGCGACCACGTCGGCCGCTTCCGCGGGACCGTCGCTCATGGCGCGCAGCCACGCCCCCATCTGGGCGCGCTGCGGCACCTCGTCGGTGACGTTGCCGACCAGTGAGCCGTCCTCCTGAGGTTCGACCGTCAGCCCGCGCGCGAGGACCAGCCACGGGATGTGGTCGGCCTGAAGCCCGATCTGGTTGCGCTCGAAGATCTCGGTGTCATCGGGCGTGCCGAAGCTGGCAACGCCGCTGAACCACTCGAAGGAGCGGATCCTCTCCGTGTTGACGGAATCCGGAACACCGTCCAACATCGCCGGATAGCTCATCACCTCGGTGCGTCCCGCGGCGAGCGGGCGGACGACGCGCACCTGGGAGCCGATCAGCTGCAGGTTCGGCCAGACGTGGATGTGCACGTCGCGGGAGCGGCGGATCACCTCGGGCGCGTCGTCTCCGTACGCCTCGGTCATCAGGCTCATGTACTCACGGCCGTCGGCGGTGTCGGGGATACCGGCGGCGATCGACGTGTTCGACGCGGCCCCGACGACGACCTTGTCCTTCCCGGTCAGGTCCAGCCGACAGTGACCGTTGCCCAGGTCCCAGCTCTCGTTCGACGACTTGTCGGAGTTGCCGGCGCCCCGTTTGTAGGAGGCGCCCTGCTTGCGCTGACGCAGATCGAGGACCGTCTTGTGGGTGAAGTTGGTGTGGTAGCCGTCCATGCCCACGAACTTCCAGTTGCCCCAGAACATCGACTTGGACGTTCCCGCCGACAGGCTCACGGTGCCCTGAGGCGACGCCCTGACGAAGTCCTCCAGGTAACCGGCGGCTTTGCCCAGGTGCTCGGCCAGCGTGGGGCCTTCCTCCGCCATCGAGGCGAAGATGAACCCCGAGGCGGACCCGACGCGGGGGACCCGGCCGAGACCGAGCGTGCTCTTGTCGAAGTCGTCGCCGTACCGGGACGGGTACGGAACGCCGACCAGGTCTCCTGAGGAGTTGTACGTCCAGCCGTGATAGGGGCAGCGGAAGAAGGAGGCGTTGCCGTACTCCTCCATGCACACGGCGGCACCGCGGTGCCGGCAGCGGTTGAAGAAGACGCCGATCTCACCGTCGGCGCCACGTGAGACGATGAGCTGCTTCTCGCCGATCCACTTCGTGCAGTAGTCGCCCGGCTGCGGAATCTCCGACTCGTGCGCCACGAACACCCAGTAGCGATAGAAGATGTTCTCGAGTTCGGCCTTGTATATGTCTTCGCTCGTGAAGACCGCGGAGTGCACGCGGTCCGGCTGGATCAGTTCAGCGAAATGAGCCACAGCCCCACAACCTTTCTCTCCCACATCCAGACCCTGTCCTCGGGAATGCCGCGTACCTCACGTCGGGACACCTTCCGGTTCCGGACCTCGTTGGTTGCGGCGGCGCCTCGGCCGCTACCGCGCCCCGCTCTTCCGTCGCCAGGGGCCCGGACCGCCGACCGGCGAGGGGACCTGCGGCGACGCGGGAGTGGACGGGGCAGTAGCGTGTCCGGTCATGGACGCGACGGACTCATCAGCGTTCTCGTACGAAACGAGCGGGCTTGCGGTCCCGCATGGCGGCCCGCACGCTCATCCTGTACGAGAAGTAAGTGTATCCACTCTTCAGTGTACATACAATGCTCAATCCTCGAAGGTCGCCATGATCTCGTCCAGCGGAGTCCGCGCGGCCAGTGCGCGACGCAGCGCGAGCAGCTGCGACGGCGCGTTCAGCGCGAAGGCGCCGGCGAGTCCCCCGTCGCGGACGTACAACGCGACCAGGCTGTCACCGGCCGGGCCGTCGAGGACGATCCGAACCTCGTCTTCAGCCCTCGGCCGGCCGACGATCTGCAGCCGGCTGCCGTACTGATCCGACCACACGTACGGGACCGGCGAATAAGCGCGTGGACTGTCCGGACGCGCGATGTTCCACGCCACGACCCCCGCCTGCTCGACGGCGTTCGTCCAGTGCTCGATGCGCATCGGCTCGTCGTACAGCGGGTTCGGCCAGCGTGCGACGTCGCCGGCCGCGAAGACGTGCGGTGCGCTCGCGCGGCAGAACTCGTCGCAGACGACGCCGTCGGCCACGTCGAGTCCCGATTCGGCCAGCCAGTCCGTGTCGGGAGTCGCACCGATGCCGACGACCACCACGTCACAGTCCAACGTCGTGCCGTCGTCGAGGACGACGCGCCGGCCACCCGCGCCGTCGTCACCGACGTCGCTCACCGAGCGGCCCAGGACGAGCTGGACTCCCCTGCTCTCGTGCAGCCGCGCGAGCCGCTTGCCGACGAGGTCGCCGAGAACCCGGCTGAGCGGGAACGCGTACGGTTCGACGACGGTGACGCTCGCCGACCTCACGGCCGCCGCCGCGGCCACCTCCGAACCGATGAACCCGGCTCCCACCACCACGACCCGGGCCGGCGCGTCGACGACGTCGCGAAGGTCCAGGGCATCTTGCAGCGTACGCAGGTAGTGGACACCGGGACGCGCCGGCGCCGCGGGCAGTCTCCGGGGCACGGAGCCCGTGGCGATGACCAGATCGGAGTACTCGATCGCCGTGCCGTCCGCCAGCCGCACCGTACGTGCCCCGACGTCGAGACCGACACCGCGGCAGCCCCGCCGCAGTTCGATCCGGGCCTTGTCCAGGTCCGCCTGCGAGCGCAACATGACCGACTCGGCGCTCCCACCGCCCGTGAGGATCTGCTTCGACAGCGCGGGACGGTCGTACGGGAGATCCGGGCCCGCTTCGAGGATGGTGATGCCGCCCTCGAACGAGAGCCGGCGCAGCCCTTCCGCGGTTCTCACACCGGCGATCGAGCCGCCGATGATCAGAACGTCACTGCGGTCGGTCATCCGTCGACCCCGATGGCCTCCGCCGGGCAGGCGAAGGCCGCGGTGCGCGCACGCTCCTCGTCGGCCTGGTTCACCGTCCCGTCACCGATCAGATGGGCACGGTTGTCATCACCCATGCGGAACAGATCGGGTGCGAGAGCGACGCACTCGCCGAACCCGCAGCACTTCTCGAACTCGATGTACAGCTTCACGAGAACTCCCTGATATTAGGTGGTCGTGACCGTGACGGCCCTGACCAGGGCCACCCGGAGCACTTGCCCCTCCATGACGTCCACGTCCCTCCGGAACGACACCGCCGGCGGCACGGCGAGGCAGCCGGTCGCCACTCGCCGTGCCGCCGGGACACCATCAAGCCCGCCCGTAGCCGTACGGATTGACCCGGACGTCCACGACGACCGTGCCGCCCGCGCCGACCTCGTCGAACGCCTTGGCGAGCACCTGTTGCAGCTCACTCGGGTCCAGGACCGGACCGTACGCCGACAGCCCGTGACCACGGGCGATCGTCGCCGGGTCCGGGTCGGGATCGCGCAGGTGCTGGCCCACGGTCCGGTTCTCGGCCGGACGCGAGCGTCGCTCCGCGACCTGCTGCTGGTGTCCCTCGTCGTTGAAGTACGACCGGTTGTTCGCGACGATCACCAGCAGCGGCAGCCGGTAGTGGGCGGCGGTCCAGAGTGCCGAGCCGCCCATCAGGTAGTCGCCGTCTCCCAGCACGGCGACCGGCACGCGGCCCGTCCCGTCCAGGGCCAGCGCGGCCCCGACGGCGATACCGGGCCCGGAGCCGACACCGCCACCGCCGTCACGGCCGAGATAGTCCAGCGGTTCGGAGAACAGCGCGTCCTCCCCGGACCATCCCAGCGGGAGCGTGGTGTAGCTGATCCTCCTGTCACCGGCGGCCTCGCGGATCGCCGCGGCGAGGTCGGACATCAGAATGGGGTCGCCCTCGACCTCCGGGCGGCCGACCGGCCGCGTCGCCGGAAGCGCCGGGGGCCAGCCGGGCCGCTCGACCGGCGGGTTCCCGTCCACCCGGGCGAGCAGGGCCGAGACCATCTGGTCCGCGCCGGCCGTGACCTCCAGGTCCGAGGAGACCAGCGCGAAGTGGTCCTTGGTCCACCCGTTGAGCAGGGCTCCCAGGTTCTTGCAGTGGACCACCGTAGGCCGCGGGCCGTCCCCGAACGCCGCGGTGAGAGTGCCCGAGAGCTCCGTCCAGTTCAGGCTGATGATCAGGTCGCTCTGGCGCACCAGCTCGGCACCGGACCTGCTCAGCCGGCCCGCGCCGGGTTTGGCGGGGTGGCGTGGATGCTCGGTGGGGAAGGCGGCCGGCATGCGCATGTCGGTCAGGCAGCAGGCGCCCAGCGCCTCGACCAGAGCCACCCGCCGGTCCCATTCCTCCTCGGTGCGGCCGGCTCGTCCCAGGAGGATCAGCGGCCGCTCGGCCGAGGCGAGCATCGCGAGGATCTCACCGACCGTGCCCGCGTCCGGCGCGGGGTCCGTGGGTGCCGGATACCGCTCGGGCTCCGGGATCCCGACAGAGTCGTCGACCTCGCACTCCTGGATCTCGGAGTCGAGGCAGATGTAGACCGGGGCGGACGGCTCGGCCCGGGTGAGGCGGTACCCGCGCATCACCGACTCCAGCGCCGCCTGCACAGAGCCTGGCTGATCGTCCCACTTCACGTAGTGGCGGACGATCGCCGCCTGGTCGGCGGACGTGTGAACCCAGTCGATCCACGGCCGGCGCTTCGCGGCGTCCAGCGGGCCGGTCGCGCCGATCAGGACCATGGGGGCGCGGTCGCAGTAGGCGTTGTAGATCGCCATCGCGGCGTGCATCAGGCCCACGTTGCTGTGGAGCCCGACGAGCATCGGCCGGCCGGTCACCTTGGCGTACCCCTGCGCGATGGCGACGGAGTGCTCCTCGTGCAGGCACACGATCATCTGCGGCCCGGTGTTGCCGAGGTAGTTCACCAGGCTGTCGTGCAGTCCCCGGTAGCTGGATCCGGGGACCATGGCGATGTAGGGCAGATCGAGACGGCTGAGCAGTTCCGCGATGGCGTCGCTGCCCCATTCCATGGGGGGCCGTTCGGTGATCGGCACGTTCAACTGTTCTGGCTTCACGGAGACTCCACTCGCATCTGCTCGGCAGCCGTCGTCCGCTCACACATGGACGTGCACCGTCTTCGTCTCGGTGTAGCTGAGCATCTCGTCGAAGCACTCCTCACGTCCGGTGCCGGAGTTCTTGAAACCGCCGAACCCGGTGCCGAGGAAGTGCCGCGACACACCGTTCACCCAGACGTAACCGGCTCGGACGTCGCGCGCGGCCCGCATGGCCTGCTTCAAATCGTTGGTCCAGATGGACGCGGTCAGGCCGTACTCGACGTCGTTGGCCAGCTCCATCGCCTCGTCGACGTCCCGGTAGCGGATCAGGGACATCACCGGACCGAAGATCTCTTCCCGGAAGATGCGCATATCCCGGGTGACGTCGGCGAAGACCGTCGGGCGGATCCAGTAGCCGCGCTCGAACTCGGGGCCTTCCGGGCGGGTGCCGCCGGCGACCAGGCGCGCCCCGTCCTCGATCCCCGCCTGGATGTAGCCGAGTGCCTTCTCGTACTGCGCCCGTGAGTTCATCGGCCCCGCACCGGACTCCTCGCTGGCGGGGTCACCCTGGACGATCGCCTCGGCCTTCGCGACCACGCGCTCCAGGACCGCGTCGTAGAGCGAGTCCGGGAGCAGAATCCGGCTCATCGAGCCGCAGGACTGACCCATCCAGGCGAAGTTCATGCCGGCGACCGCGCTCGCGGCGACCTGGTCGGGGTCGGCGTCGGGGAACACGATCATCGGGTTCTTGCCGCCCAGTTCCAGGCTGACGTGCTTGACGGCCACCTCGGCGGCCGCACGCTGGATCGCCAGCCCTGTCGGCACAGAGCCGATGAAGGAGATCCGCTTCACCAGCGGGTGACGCACCAGCGGGACACCGGCGCCGGCCCCGTCGCCGGTCACGATGTTGACCACGCCGGGCGGCAGCGTCTCCCGCACGATCTCGGCGAGGACGCCGGCCGACAGGGGCGACTGCTCCGACGGCTTGATCACCACGCAGTTGCCCGCCATGAGCGGGGCCCCGAACTTCGCGGCGAACAGGATCGGGTGGTTGAACGGCACGATCCGCCCCACCACCCCGTAGGGCTGGCGGACGGAGTAGTGCAGCGCGTCGGCGCTGGCGGGGATCGTCTCACCCTTGAGCTCGGTCCCGAGGCCGGCGAAGTACTCGATGCCGCGCACCGCGCTCGCGACATCGTGGCGGAGCTTGGCGATGGTGTTGCCGGTGTCGCGGACCTCGATGTCGAGGATCCGCTTGCCCTCTTCCTTCAGGCGCTGCGCGTAGCCTCGCAGCGCGTTGGCGCGCTCGGTCATCGACAGTCCGGCCCACGCGTCGAAGGCCCCCGCCGCGGCCTCCACCGCCGCGTTCACATCCTCCGGTCCGGCGGCGGGCACCCGGCCGATGACCTCCTCGTTGGCCGGGTTCACCGACTCCAGCCAGTTCGAGGTCCGGCTCTCCACGAGTTCGCCGCCGATGAGCATCCGCCCATCAATGAATTCCGACACGTGCACTCCTTGCCTTCGCGTCACCCATGTATCGGCCTGGGTCGCGTTCTCAGTTCGACGTCCTTGGAGGAACGTCTCGGACAGTTGGGTCGACCGGCCGGCCCCGGGCCGTGGGTGTGGAGCCGACCCCACACCCACGGCCGTTTCGGGTCACCGTCGACGTCCGACCCCGGTGGACGACTCAGTTGGCGGACAGGTCCACGAAGATCTTGCGCCAGTCGTCCGGCACGGGCTGACCCGTCGCCTTCATGAAGGCGACCAGCCTCTCGGCGGACTCCTCACTGACCTCGGGCTGCTTGGCGATGGCACCGCCGTCCCGCTGGTCCTTGACCCCCGACAGCACGGCGTCCTTGGGGCTGCCCTCGAACTTCTCCTTGTAGATCCACTCGTCGACCACCGCGGAGTTCTCGTAGACCTCCTTCTGCGCCTCCCCCAGAGCCTTCCTGAAGTCAGCCACGAGCTCCTTGTTGTTCTTGTAGAAGTCCGGGGTGACCGCGACGACCGACGTCAGGGTGTTGGTCAGCTCAGGCACCTCACCGCCGCTGACGTTGACGAAGAGCTTCGCGTAGCCCTCCGACTCCGCCACCTGCGGGTAGGGCGAACCCATGCTGCCGGCGACGACCTTCTCGCTCTTGAGTCCGGCCAGGGTCCCCGAGGCGGAGCCCATCGAGTTCATCTTGAAGTCGTCCGCGGACAGGCCGGCCAGCTGGAACATGTACTTGGCCATGTAGCTGCTCGACCCCTGAGGGCTGGAGACACCCCACGGCTTGCCGGCGAGGAACTTCATCTTGTCCTTCAGCGACGAGTCGTCCTTCAGACCGCTCTCCTTCCAGGCGGAGGCGGTGATGATGACCGACTCGGGAAATCCGTTGCCGACCTGCGCGATGATCGGGAACTCCTGGCCCTGCTGCAGGGCCGCCATCGGGTTCACCGACGAGGTGATCGCCATGTCGGTGCTGCCGCCGAGGGTCGCCTGCAGGCTGCCACCACCGTGGACCTCGATGAACTCCGCCTCGATGTTGTGCTTCTTGAGGATGCCGGTGCCCTGCGCGTACAGGATGGCCGAGTTCATCGTCGAGATGAACGGCGCCGCGATCCGGATCTTCCGATTGCCGGTCTTCGCATCCGCCGCGATCGTCTCGCCGCCACCTCCGCAGGCGGTCAGCGTCCCGGCCGTGAGCAACACGCTCAAGGCGATGGTCGCCAGCCGGCGCGTTCCCCGCGTCCGGGCCTTGTTGTCAGATGTGGTCATCCACGTGCTCCTTCACCTTGCCACAGCGCTACCTTGCGCTGAATTGCCCCCAAGACCGAGTCGATGGTCATCGCCGTGACGGTGATCGTCAGAACCGCGACGAGCACCCCCGCGGAGTCATAGCGCTGACCGGAATCAAGAGCCAGATGGCCGAGGCCCTGCGAGGACGCCACGAACTCGCCGACCACCGCGCCGATCAGCGCGACCGGGAACGCGACGCGCAGGCTGGTGAGCAGCCAGGTCGTCGCCGACGGCAGGTAGAGGCCGGTGATGATCTGGCGCTGGTTCGCACCCATCAGGCGCATCTGGTCGAGCAGGTTGTGGTCGATGCGCCGGGTGGCGTTCCACACGTTGTAGAAGATCACCCACATGCAGGAGAACGCCGCGACGAACACCTTCATGGTGAGGTCGACGCCGACCCAGACCACGATGAGCGGTGACAGCATGATCTTCGGCATCGAGTAGAGCATGGCGGCGAACGGTGCGATGACCCGCGAGGTGGACTCGTAGATGCCGAAGAGCAGGCCCAGCGTGCTGCCGATCAGCGCGCCGATCGCGAAGCCGAGGCCGCAGGCCTGCATGGTGTAGGACAGGTGCGAGAGGAGCTTGCCGCCCTCCATGAACTGACCGAAGCGTTCGACGACCGTCGTCGGGCTTGAGATGATGAACACCGGAAGAAGCCTGCCGCTGGCGAACTGCCACGCCGAGCAGAAGACCACCACGATGGCGATCCGGATCCCCCAGAGTTTGGCCAGGTCGAGCAGCCGCTCCCGGCGTTGTTCCCGGTCCTGCGCCGGCTTGGCGGGACCGGACGCCCTCTTGGACGCCGACTCGGGTGCCACTGTCTCCGTCGTCATGAGATTCCCCTCCCGCTGCGAGTCGCGGCGGTCACGGCCTGGTCGTCATCGTGTTCCAGAGCGGGGTTGCTCAGTGCGACACCGTCGTCCGACAGGTTGCCGGCGATCGTCTTCCACAACCTGGCTTCGTGCACCGCGTAAGCGGGCGTCTGCCGGAGCTCGACGGGCGAGACCCCGCGCGGAAGATCCTCGAGCGTGTCGATCTGGTCGACGGTTCCCGGCGCTCCCGCCATGGCGACCACCTCGTCACCGAGGGTCAGCGCCTCGTTCAGATCATGGGTCACGAAGATCGTGGTGAGGTCGGTCCCCTCGATCCGGGACTTCAGGAACTCCTGCATCCGCACCCGGAGCACCGCGTCCAGGGCACCGAACGGCTCGTCCATGAGCAACAGCGTCGGCTCGGTGACCAGGGTGCGTCCGAGTTGGACTCGCTGCCGCATGCCCCCGGAGAGTTCCCGCGGGTAGTGGTTGAGCCAGTCCCCCAGACCGACGCTCGCGGCCATCTCGGCCGCTCGCTCACGACGCTCCGCCCGCGACACACCTTTGATCTTGAGCGGTAGCGCGATGTTGCCCAGGACCGTCTTCCAGGGCAGCAACGTCTCCCGCTGCGTGACATAACCGATGCCCGGGTGTAGCTTGCGCCACTCCTTGCCGAGGTACCGGAACTGCCCGTTCGAGACCTTCAGCAGGCCCGAACACACGTGCAACAGCGTGGACTTGCCACACCCACTGGGCCCGACCACGCACACGAAGCGTCCCTTGGGCACGGTGAGGTCGACATCCACCACAGCGGGACGGATCACACCCTTGCCGGGGTAACGTACCGTCACATCCTTGAACTCCACCACGGGCACCTCGGCGTTGCCCACGCCGGTGCCCGGAGGCGAAAAGTCGCCCAACTCTCAGTCCTCCTCAACCTGCCTCGTCTGCTTGAGCAGTCCGGGGACGTCTATCTGCGATACGGGTTCTGGTCATCCACAAACGGCCGCTGTCCTCGTGCTACGCGGTGCCGGCTGCCGGCGCGACCGTGTCATCGCTCGAACCGTAACGACCCGTGAGGCCTAGGTGTATACAGATTACTGACGCCGCAACGTGTGTCAATAGTTACATCGAGATGACCCCCACGTCACAGGCGGAGGATCGGGCGGCCCCCCGGATGCGCACGTAGGCGAACACCGAGGCCGGGGCCGGTGAGCCCGCGCATCCGGCACGGCGGGCGACGAGCCGACCGCGGAGTGGCGTGGACCTGTCCACCTGCGCGAAGAAGTCACCCACGCCGAGCCGACCGGGTGGCCGAGGACCGGCCCTGGCATTCGACTGTGGCGACTGTATACTTTCGCCGCTCAAGAGTTCCGAAATCGGAGGCCGGGAATGGCAATACAGCTGCGCGGCACCTTCTCGCTCAACCCTCGCGTGGCGCCGCTCGTCGACGGCACCGTCCAGCCCAGGGGCATCGAGATCACCTGGGAGCGCGGCAACGCGGGCGACCTGCACACGATGCATCTCCGCGACAGCGCGCACGACGTGTTCGAGTTCTCCATCTCGAACTTCATCGTCACTCGCGAACGTCCCAAGGACCTGTGGGACTGGGTGATGATCCCGGTCTATGCCAGCAAGGCCACCCTCGGACTGAACACGTGGGTGAACACCGACGCGGGTATCGAGGGCGGCGCCGACCTGAGGGGCAAGAAGTTCGGGATCCCCGACTACACCATGACGGCGGGCCTCTGGTTCCGGGCGCAGCTTGAGGTGCTCTGGGGTATCGGTCCCCAGGACATCGAGTGGTACATCGGGCGGCAGGGCGAGGAAAGCCACGGCCGGCAGATGGGCTTCGAACTGAATCCGCCCAGTGGCGTCACGCTGCGCTGGACCGGCGGCGGCGATGTGAACCGCATGCTCCAGACCGGGGAACTGGACGCCGCGTTCCCGGCGGGCGGGACCGCGATCGACACCTCGACGGGCAGGGTGGCGCGGCTCTTCCCCGACGGGGGCCGTCGGTTCATGGCGGACTTCAAGCGCAGAACCGGCTTCCTGCCCGTCAACCACGTCGTGCTCGTGCAGCGGCGCCTCGTCGAGAAGGAGCCATGGGTGCCCGAGGCGCTTTTCGAGGCTTTCGAAGCCGCCAAGCGGGAGGCGTACCGGCGAGACCGCAAGGCCGCCGGTGTTTTCCTCGACGGGAACGACGACATGGACTGGCAGGCGTCGGTCTTCGGGGCGGACCCGTTTCCGTACGGGTTCGCCGCCAACAAGGCGATGCTCGACATGGCCGCGAGGCAGTCGAACCTGGACGGACTGACGGTCACCCCCTGGGACGTCGAACAGTTCGTCGCGGAGAGCCTCCGCGGTACGTGAGCGTGGTCGCGCCCCACCGCGCCCTGCCGTGCACAGGACGCGGTGGGGCGGCGCCTCCGGCCTGGAGCCGGTACCGGTGAGGCTCAGGCGATGGAGTTCGCCATGTCGGCGACGCCGCTCTCCTCGGACACCCGCGGGAGCGGCGCGTCCGAGGTGGCACCCAGCGGCGCGTTCCTGGCCAGGCCCGGGCTGCCCGCCTGCCACACGTCACGCGTGATCGGCGACCCCTCCAGCAGGCGTGGCCGGTGGTCCGCGTCGACGATGTCGTGTTCGGTGCAGAACTCGAAGGAGATGCCGGTCATGGGGTCGGCGATGTAGACGCTGATCGAGCCGGACGCGGCGTGCCGAAGCACGTCCTTCTGGAGCTGCGCGCCCTGGCGCAGTGCGATGTTCCTGGCCCGCATCACATCGTCGATGTTCTCCACGAGGATGCAGAAGTGGTCCATGGACGCGGCGCGCTGAGGGCTCGAACGGAAGATGCCGAGCGAGTGGTGGTAGTTGTTCGCCGACCGCATGAACACCGCGTTGCGCTTGATCCAGTCCGACGCCCGGAACCCGAGGACGTCGGCGTAGAACCGATGCGCCGCGACGGGGTCCGATGAGAACCACACCGCGTGCAGCATCTCCGTCATGCGCACGGCGTCCTGAGCAGGCTTCACCGCCCGGGACAGCATGTCGGTGTAGACATCGACCTCGACCCCGTCGGGATCCACGAACCGAAGACCGCGATCGATCCCATCGCCTTCCAGGTCACCGATCTCCTCGAATCGGATACCGCGCTCGTCCAGTCGGTTCGCGACCTCGGACAACGCCTCGTCACCCGTGAGCTGGAAGCCCACCCGCATCAGCCCGCGCCGGTGCCGGTTCTCCTCCAGCCGCAGCCAGTGGTGATCGTAGCCGCCGCCGAGGAAGCTCGTTCCCGCGGAGCGGTCATGCACGGTGAGATGGCCGACGTTCGAGTAGAACTTCGTCGACTCGGCGAGGTCCGGGACACCCATCACGACGTATCCGAGACGCTCGACTGACTGCTCCATAGTTCCTCCAGTTTCCGGTTACGACCTAATTGTCGGTAATTGCGTGATTCTCGTCGCTCGTCAGTGGCCGGTCCACCAGAGGCCGCCCGCCGCAACGCGAAAGACGGGCGCGTTGCCGCCGCTCGTCCCGATGTAACCGACGACTTGACGCGTGCAAAGTTGTCATTAGAGTGTATACAGTTGTCGGGGTGATGCAAGGTCATGGGCCGAACCGTCGACTCCGTTCCACACGATCACTGGCGCCGCTTCCCAAGGAACCGCTATGACTCTCCTGCTTGATGACCGTTCGGTGAGCAGCGTGCTCGACCCGGCCTCACTCGTCGAGGCGATCGACCAGGCCATCCGGGCCGACGCGGAAGCCCCCGCCGACGTTCCCGGGCGGTTGAACCTCTCGGGGGGCGGCAGATTCTTCCGCATCATGCCCGCGGTGGTGCCCCGGTCGGGCGTCATGGGTCTCAAGGCGTTCTTCGGCGGCAACGGCGTGGGGGTCCGCTACCTGATCATGATCGCCTCCGTCGAGAGCGGCGAGGTTCTGGCGATGATGGACGCCTGCCACCTGACGGCGGCGCGCACCGCCGCGACGAGCGTGGTCGCCGCACGGGCCCTGGGAGTCAAGGCGACACGCCTCGGTGTTCTCGGGTCCGGCCTGGAGGCCGAGACCCACCTGCGCACCTTCGCCGCGGTGGGTGAGATCGACGAGGTCAAGGTGTTCAGCCCGAACCCGGTGAGCCGGGAGCGGCTCGCCGGCCGGCTGCGCGAGGAGCTCGGCCTACCGGTGGTGCCGGCCGCCACGACCGCGGAGGCA
This sequence comes from Streptosporangium amethystogenes subsp. fukuiense, assembly GCF_042665875.1. NCBI lineage: Bacteria > Bacillati > Actinomycetota > Actinomycetes > Streptosporangiales > Streptosporangiaceae > Streptosporangium > Streptosporangium amethystogenes. The sequence goes on from NZ_JBHTEE010000001.1 coordinate 2,466,506, forward strand.
TGCGCCGATGTCGACCACGTGATCACCGCGACCAACACCGGCTACGGCGGCCCGATCGCGTGCGAGTCCGGCTGGCTCCGGCCCGGTCTGCACATCAGCGCGATCGGCTCCACCCACCGTGACCTGCGCGAGCTCGATACGGCCGTCTTCAGGCGTGCGGGAACCCTCGTCTTCGACGCCGATCCGGAGCAGGTCGCGGACGAGTCCGGCGACATTCGGGAGTTCGTCGACGAGGGCGGCAGCCTCAGCACCGTCCTGGGGCTCAGCGACCTGCTCCAAGGCAAGGTCGCGCTCCCCGAGGCCCCGCGGGGGGACCTCACCATCTTCAAGTCCGTCGGAACCGCGCTCCAGGACATGGTCGCCGCCGAGCTGGCGTACCGGCGCGCGATCGAGGCCGGTCTCGGAACCACCCTGGACAACCTGGCCGTGCCCAAGAGCCGCCGCTGACCGTCCGGGCCTCCCGGCTTTCCGCCACACGCACCTTTGATAAGGAGACGAACCCCATCATGACCACAGCCATCGGTAAGCACGACGCGCGCGACTGGGCCCGTGAGCACTTCCACGGTGTCAACAACGTGCTCATCCCCAGCTTCTCCACCGATCTGACCCACCTGAACGAAAGCGGCGTCCGCCACGACGTCCGGCGGGTGATCGAACTCGGGTTCACCGGCACGCTGCTCGTCAGCGAGACCAACATCACCCTCGACGAGTACGTCCGCTTCACCGAGATCGCCCACGACGAGGCGGGTGGCCGGCTCAACCTGATCTTCCACGCGTCGTTCAACACGCTGGAGGAGAACATCACCGCCGCGCGGCGTGCCGAGGCCGCAGGAGCCCGCCTCGCGCTGCTGTCCTACCCGCCGAGCTTCTATCCGAAGTCCCTGCAGGAGATCTACGACTACACCAGGGCGTTCTGTGACGCCACCGACCTGGCCGTCATCCTCTTCCCGATGACACACTGGGGTTTCGAACGCCTCCACTCCGCCTCGTTGCCGGTCGACATGCTGGCCGACCTGGTCGACGCCGCGCCGAACGTCGTCTCGGTGAAGGCCGAAGGCGGATTCCCGTCGATCGCGGGCTTCGCACACGCCTGGCACCGGCTCTCGGAGAAGGTACTGATCACCATGCCGATCATCCAGGAGGCCATCGCGCTGGCCGCGCTCGTCCCGCTACGGGTGATCGCGACCTCGAACACCGAGTACTACGGCGACACCGCCCCGCGGATGCTGGCCCTGGCCCAGGAGGGCAAGGTCGACGAGGCCATGGACCTGCTCTGGAAGATCGCCCCCGCGTGGAAGGCCAACGGCAACGTCGCCCCCGTCCCGCACGCCCACTCCGTGAACCGGTCCGCGTGGAAGTACCAGGCGTGGCTCGCGGGCTTCAACGGCGGGCCGATGCGTGTCCCGGCGAACCGCCTGCACAGCGGCGAGATGGCGGCGTTCCGGCGAGCGCTGGTGGACTCGGGGCTTTGGGTGACGGACGACCCCGACGAGGAGTACTTTGTCGGGCGCAACCCAGAATGATCACATGGCGGAGCGTGACACGGCTCGGGTGAGCTCCACCGGACCACCGGAGGTGTCCGACCTCCGGGAACACGCTCCGGCAGCACCGGTGACGCAGGCTTGAGGGGAGGCCCGGATGATCTTTTACAGTTTCTGGCAACTGTATACGCATGAGGAACCTATACTTGAGGGGTGCCGAAAAATACTCGAGGAGCGCCACAGAAGCCGATCCTCTCTCCTGTGAGCAGCGGAGCGCTCGGCAGCCTGGACCGGTCGTCCGGAGTCGCAGGTATGGGTGCCGTCTCACGTTCGACGCTCGGGGATCGTGTCTACGATCGCGTCCGTGAGGCCATCATCCGAGGAGAGCTCCCGGCCGGGACCGAGATCAACCAGGTTGAGCTCGCCAACACGCTCGGAGTGAGCCGGGTGCCGGTACGCGAGGCCCTGCGGCGACTCCAGGCGGAACGCCTACTCGACGCCAACCCCTTCCAGCGCTACGTCGTCACGCAGCTCTCCCAGGAGCAGGTGCTCGAACTCTACGACCTGCGCCAGACTCTGGAGATCTTCGCCACGCTCCGTGCGCGATCTCGTCCCGATTTCCTCGACGTCGACCTGCCGGCGGCCCGGGCGGTCGCCGGTTCCATGGACCTGGACATGTCATCCGAGGAGTGGCTCCAGGCGGACATGGAGTTCCACCACTCGCTGCACGGTCGCGGCTCCGCCGTGTCCAGCATCATCGACGAGGTACGGTTCCGGATCTACCGCTACGTGCACCTGGCCACCCCCGACCTCCCACGTCGCCAGGAGGTGCTCGCCGAGCACCAGGCCATCCTCGAAGCCCTCGAACGAGGTGACGAGGACGAGATCCGCACCCTGATCGAGGCCCACGTCGAGCACACGCGTGACCGGCTCGTCCACATGAACTGGGGCGAGACCTCGGGCGGCTGAGACCGGAACCCGGATCTCCCTCCCCGAAAGCCCCCCGGAACGCACCGGCTCCGCACCCTGAGCGGCCGCCCGTCGCGGCACGCCGCCGGGGTGTTCGGGCCGGTGCGCCCGTCCTCGGCGAGCGCTCTCGCCACGCCGCGAGATCAGCCTCACGCCGAGCGCGGTCGGCGACCGGAAGGCATTGCCACATTACCGATTACTGAATACACTTTTCATCGAATGAATACACTATTCACCTACTGAGAGGGTGCCGTGAGCGGTAGTGAACACCGGCCGGCGCGGCGGGTCGGCACGCTGGGCAGCGAGCTCACCTTCGCGGGGCAGGCGACACGGGCCCTGCTCGACCGCAGGCCCGGACTGGGCGGCCCGGAGTACTTCCCCACCATGGACGACGTCGCCGCCGCCGTACTCGACGGCAGGATCGACCTGGGGGTGCTGACCTCGGAGACCTCCAACACCGCGTGTACCGAGACCGCCGCCCGCATCCTCGCCGGAGAGAAGCTCTTCATCAGCGACGAGATCGTGGTGCCGTACCACTGCGCCCTGCTCGGCAGGCCGGGCAGCCGTCTGGACGACATCACGTATGTGGGCGGGCACGGCTCCATCCGCCAGTGCCGTCGCTTCCTGGCGGAGCGGCTGCCCGCCGCCACGGTCGAGATCCACCCGCTGAACTCCGTGGCCGCGGCGCGGGAGGTGCTCGCCGGTGACGGCTCGATGGCCCTGATCGGCACCGAGGCCGTGGCCCGGGAACTCGGCCTGGACATCATCGAGCGCGACGTCGACAACGGCAGCGTCGGCGGGTGGTGGGCGCTCGGCTCCGCGCTGGAGGTCTCCCCCGGTGCCGACCACCTGGCGGTCCGCGTCGACGGCGCTCAGGAGCTCGACGAGGCTCTCGCGCGCCTGGCCCCGCTCGGGCTGGCCGTACGCACGATCACGAACGCGCCCACCGGCGAGATCTTCCGCTACCGCTACCTACTGGTGCTGCGTACGCGGAGCGGTGAGCCTCTCACCGAGCAGGCGATCGACGCCTTCGGCTCCCGGCTGGTCGGCGTCTTCGCCACGTCGACCGCTTCTTGACCATTCCGCCCGCCGTCGCGGCGAGCATGACCATGGAGGTGAGATGTCCGACTTCGCTGGAGCGGATGTTCTCGATCGCTACATCGAGCAGTGCAGGAACTGGGGGCGCTGGGGCGAGGACGACTCGCTCGGGACGATGAACTACGTCGGGCCCGAGGAGGTACGGCGCGCCGCGGCGCTCGTCGAGCACGGCGTGACCGTCTCCTGCTCACTCCCCTATGACCAGCGAGGCCCCCAGACCGGAAGCCTGCGGGCCAACCCGCGCAACGTGATGACGGCGACGGGCGCGGACCACCTGGCCGGAGCACAGGAAATCCTTCCGGCCGGGTTCGGCCCGGCCAAGGGCTACGGGCGTTCCGACGACATCCTCATCGTGCCCAACCAGGCCGGCACCCAGTGGGACTCGCTCTCGCACATCTTCTGGAAGGGGAAGATGTGGAACGGGTACTCCGCGGGTCTCGTCTCCTCCGGCGGGGCGGCCAAGAACGGCGTGGAGAACTACGCGGGCAAGTTCGTGATGCGCGGCGTGCTGCTCGACGTGGCCCGGCAGCTGGGCGTGGACTCCCTCGAGCCCGGCTACCCGGTTTCCGTCGAGGAACTGGAGGCGACCGCGGAAGCCCAGGGCGTTCAGGTCCGGCGCGGGGACGCGGTGCTCATCCGCACCGGCTTCCTCGAGACTCGCCGGCACGCGTGGGGCGACTACGCGGGCGGTGCCGCCCCGGGAGTGTCGCTGCACACCGCCCCGTGGTTCCACGAGCGGGAGATCGCCGCGGTCGCCTCGGACACCTGGGGCGTCGAGGTCCGCCCCAACGAGATCGACTGCTTCCAGCCGTTCCATGTCGTGGCACTGGTCCACATGGGACTGGCCATCGGCGAGATCTTCGACTTTCAGGAGCTCGCGGCCACCTGCGCCCACTACGGGAAGTACGAGTTCCTCTTCACCGCGCCCGCGTTGCCCATCACCGGTGCGTCCGGGTGCCCCGTCGGTGGTGTCGCGGTGCTGTGAGGCGCCCAGGACCGTCTTGACACCGCAAGAAAGAAGGAACCGATGACCGCGTTCGCCACGTCCACCCTCGCCCCGTCGCTCCCGGCCGTCCCGTCGACGCTGCTGGCCGGAGGGCGCTGGCGCCCAGCGGCAGGTGGAGCCACGTTCCCGGTGGACAACCCCGCGACCGGCGAGACGCTGATCGAGGTCGCCGACGCCGACGCGCAGGACGCGCTGGACGCGATCCGGGCCGCCTCCGACGCGCAGCCCTCCTTGGCCGCCCTGTCCCCCGCCCGGCGCGCCACGTTGCTGCGCCGGGTCGAGGCCGCGCTGCGCGAGCGTGCGGACGAGCTCGCCCTGCTCATCACCCTGGAGATGGGCAAGCCGATCACCGAGTCCCGCGGGGAGGTGACCTACGCCGCCGACTTCTTCGGCTGGTTCGCCGACGAGGCCCTCCGCATAGGAGGGGACTACCGGCTGTCCCCCACCGGGCTGACCCGCATCCTCGTCCAGCACAGGGCGGTGGGGCCCTGCCTGCTCGTCACACCGTGGAACTTCCCCCTGGCGATGGGGGCGCGCAAGATCGCCCCGGCGCTCGCAGCCGGCTGCCCGTCCGTGCTCAAGCCCGCCGAGCAGACGCCCCTGACCAGCCTGCTCCTGGCGCGGATCATCGAGGAGTGCGGTGCTCCGGCCGGCGCGGTCAATGTCGTCACCACCTCCCGTCCAGCCGCGGTCGTCGGCGCGGTGATCGGGTCCGGGCTCGCCCGCAAGCTCTCCTTCACTGGATCGACCGAGGTGGGCAAGCTGCTCCTGGCCCAGTGCTCGGCCCACGTCATGAGGACCTCGATGGAGCTGGGGGGGAACGCGCCTTTCATCGTCTGCGAGGACGCCGACCTCGACGCCGCGGTCGAGGGCGCGCTGCTGGCCAAGATGCGCAACGGCGGCCAGGCGTGTACGGCGGCCAACCGCTTCATCGTCGCGGAGTCGATCGCCCCCGAGTTCACCGGCAGGCTCGCGGCCCGCATGGGAGCGATGCGGGTCGCCGCCGGCTGGCAGGACGGCGCCGAGGTCGGGCCGCTCATCGACGACGCGGCGGTCGCGAAGTTCGAACGGCTGATGGCCGACGCCCTCAAGCGAGGCGCGACGATCGAGGTGGGGGGCGGATCGGCGAACGGCCGGTTCGTGGAACCCACCGTCCTGAGCGACGTCGCGCCGGGAACGGCACTGCTCGACGAGGAGATCTTCGGACCGCTCGCCCCGATCACCACCTTCCGCGAGGAGGAGGCGGCGGTGAACACGGCCAACGGCACCCCGTACGGGCTGGTGAGCTACGTCTACACGCGCGACCTGGAGCGCGCGCTGCGCATGGTCGGGAACCTCGCCAGCGGCATGGTCGGGGTCAATGTCGGCGTCGTGTCGAACGCGGCCGCGCCCTTCGGCGGCATCAAGCAGTCCGGGCTCGGTCGCGAGGGCGGGTTCGAAGGCATCACGGAGTACCTCGACGCGACCTACGCGGCGATCCCGGTCTGACGACGGGCGGGCGCACGCGGTGCGCCCGCCGAACTCGGACGGGAGCGGGAAGCAAGCATGAACTGGCACGTCAAGGAGATGACAAATGCCGATGCGCATCGTGGGACTGCGCCATACCGACGAATCGGTCCTGGTGGGGATCCTCACGGACGACGGCCTCGGGGTCTGCGTCCTCGCGCCCCTGGAGGAGTTCTGGGCCGAACCCCGACGCTGGTTGGCCGGCAAGCCGGCCACCGAGCAGGTGGTGGCCACGTTGCCGCTGGACGATGTCGAGTTCGTCCCCCCGGTGCTGCCGGGCGCGAAGGTCATCTGTATCGGGCTGAACTATCTCAAGCACGTCGCGGAGGGTTCCTACGCGAGCGAGGGTGTGCCGCATCACCCCACCCTGTTCGCACGGTGGCCGAGCTCGCTCACCGTCGGAGGCATGGGCATCCCGGTGCCGCCCGACGAGGACGGTGTGGACTGGGAGGGTGAGGTGGTGGCCTGGGTCGGTGCGACCCTCGTGGACGCCACGCCCGAGGAGGCCCTGGCGGCCGTGGTCGGCTACTCCACGTTCAACGACGTGACCTCGCGCCGGGCACAGAAGCTCACCTCCCAGTGGACGCTGGGCAAGAACGGAGACCGTTCCGGTGTGCTCGGACCGCTGGTACCGGCCGCCGAAGTGGGCGACCTGCGTGACGGGCTCAAGGTGGAGACGCGCGTGAACGGCACCGTGGTGCAGCAGGGCAGCACCGACGAGATGGTCTACACGGTCGGTGACACGCTCTCGCTCATCAGCCGGACCCTCACCCTCCGCCCCGGCGACCTGCTCGCCACCGGAACCCCGTCGGGGGTCGGCTACTCCCGGACACCACCGTGGCTCCTGCGCCCCGGCGACGAGGTGGAGGTCGAGGTGGAGCGGCTCGGCGTGCTGCGGAACCCGGTCGTGGCCAACCAGGAGCGCCACGAGGTGCTGGGATCGGGCGCGTCCGCATGAGCGCCGCCCTTGGCTCCAGCCTGGCCGGCCCCCTTGAGGGCGTGCTCGTGGTCGACCTGTCCCGCGCCTTGGCGGGACCCCACGCGACGATGATGCTGGGCGACCTCGGTGCCCGGGTGGTCAAGATCGAGGCACCGGGGCACGGAGACGACACCCGAGGCTGGGGACCGCCCTTCGTCGGAGACGAGGGGGAACGAGAGTCGACGTACTTCCTGTCGGCCAACCGGAACAAGGAGTCCGTCTGCCTGGACCTCAGGGACGACGACGACCGCGAGGTTCTGCTCGCCCTGGTGCGACGGGCGGACGTGCTGGTGGAGAACTTCCGGACCGGAGTCATGGAACGGCTCGGGCTGGGCGCCGAGGCGCTCGGAAAGCTCAACCCGCGGCTCGTGCAACTGTCGATCACCGGCTTCGGCCACGACGGTCCCGAAGGCGGACGGCCGGGCTACGACCAGATCGCCCAGGGCGAGGGCGGCCTGATGTCCCTGACCGGATCGGCGCCGGGCGACCCGCAACGGTTCGGGACGCCGATCTGTGATCTGCTCGCCGGCATGTACGGCGCCTACGGTGTCCTGGCGGCACTGCGCCAGCGTGAGTCGACCGGACGAGGCCAGGTCGTACGCACCTCACTGCTGGCCGCGGCCGTCGGCGTGCACGCCTTCCAGGGGACCCGCTGGACGGTCGCCGGCGAGGTCGGGCGGGCGGCGGGCAATCACCACGCGTCCATCTCGCCCTACGGACTCTTCCGGTGCGCCGACGGAGCGGTACAGATCGCCGTAGGGAGCGAGGGGCTCTGGCAGAGGTTCTGCGCGGGTTTCGATCTCGACCCCGAGGAACCGGGTATGGCCACGAACGCCCAACGCGTCGCGTCCCGTGACCGGGTCATCGAACTGGTCGAACGGGTCTTCGCGGACCGGAGCGCTGGCAACCTGCTCGAACGGCTACGCGAGCTGGGCATACCTGCCGGCAGGGTACGCACCCTGGACGAGGTCTACACCTGGGAGCAGACCCTGAGCCAGGGCCTGGTCATCGACGTCACGCACGAGACCCTGGGCCCGCTCAGGCTGCCCGGGCCACCGCTGCGCTTCTTCGAACCGTCCGGGCGGGAGCACACCCGGACCGCGCACCGGCCGCCGCCCGTCCTCGACCAGCACGGGGAATCGGTGCGGCGCTGGATCGGCGACGTGGTCCGATGACACGTCGGCCGGGTGCCCTCGAACTGATCGAGGCGAACGTCGACCCGGGCTCCTGGCATTCGTGGGATGTGCCCATCGCCGCCGGCGACCGGGATCCGGAGTATGAGAAAGCGCTGTCCCAGGCTCGGGAACGTTCCAGCACGGACGAGGCCGTCGTCACCGGCCGGGCCCGGATCGGGGGTCACGACGTGGCACTCGTCGTGAGCGAGTTCCGCTTCCTCGGCGGGTCGATCGGTCGTGACGCGGCCGGGCGCATCGTAACGGCCGTGCGCCGCGCGACGGCCGAGCGGTTGCCCCTCATCGCCGCGCCCGCCTCCGGCGGTACCCGGATGCAGGAAGGCACGCCGGCCTTCGTCATGATGGTGGACATCTCCCGGGCCGTCGTCGAGCACAAGGCGGCCGGTCTGCCGTACCTGGTGTATCTGCGACACCCCACCACTGGCGGGGTGTTCGCGTCGTGGGGGTCGCTCGGGCACGTCACCGTGGCGGAACCGGGCGCCTTGATCGGTTTCCTGGGCCCATCGGTCTACGAGGCACTCAACGGGCATCCGTTCCCCGACGGTGTCCAGGTGGCCGAGAACCTGGTCGCCAAGGGGATCATCGACGCGGTCGTGCCCTGCGACCGGCTCGCCGGCGTCGCCTCGAAGGCACTCGCCTTGCTGGCCGGGCCACCGGCCAGACCTGCGAGCGTGACCCGGGCGTGGGTCCCCGACACCGCCGTGGTGACACTCCCGGGGGATCCGTGGGACTCCATTCGGCTCAGTCGTCACCCGGACCGCCCAGGAGTCCGTGAGCTGTTACGCATCGGGGCCGGCGAGGCCGTCGCCCTGTCGGGGACGGGCGCGGGCGAGCTCGGCCAGGGCATGTTGTGCGCCCTGGCCTCCTTTCAGGGGGTCGCGTGCGTCGTGATCGGTCAGGACCGACGCGCTCAGGCTCGCGGCGGCCCGCTTGACCACGATGATCTGCGCGCCGCGCGCCGTGGCATTCATCTCGCCCGGCAGCTGGGACGCCCGCTGGTCTGCGTCGTCGACACCCCCGGAGCCGAGCTCTCGGCAGAGGCGGAGGAGCGGGCTCTCGCCGGAGAGATAGCACGTTGCCTGGCCGACCTCGTCCAGCTCACCGTGCCGTCCGTGTCGGTACTCCTGGGAGAGGGGTGCGGCGGTGGAGCCCTCGCCCTTCTCCCCTGCCGAGCGCGCATCGCCGCCGAGCACGCGTGGCTCTCGCCCCTGCCGCCGGAGGGTGCGAGCGTGATCCTTCACGGTCACACCCGACTGGCGGCCGACATGGCACGCAGGCAGCGTGTCGGCTCCCACGAGCTGCTGGCTGACGGGGTGGTGCAGGCGGTCGTGCCCGAACCCGTCCCGGCGCACGAGAACCCCGAGGACTTCTGCCGGAGAGTGTCCGCGGCGATCGGGGCGCAGCTGCTCCAGCAGCTCGCCGCGTACCGGAGCGGCCAGGCGACGGCTTTCGGCGTCGGCGCGGCCTGCCCCGGCGGGCCGGATCCCGCACCCGCCGGGGCACGTCCCCGGGAGTTCCCAGATGGGCCGATCTCTTACGGGCCGGTCACCGGGAGCGGCGGGCGGCGTTCTTGCGCGGCGCCTTGACCGGCTGAGCCGCTCGGGGGGCACCCTGTATCGCGTCGATCCTGGCGTGCAGGCGGGCGAGCTCTTTCAGGATGGCGGTGAGCTGGTCCTCGGTCCGCTGTTCCTCGGCGGAGGTGTTCTGGTCGTCCATGGCGTTGACCACGACGGCGATGAACAGGTTGAGCACCACGTAGGAGGACATCAGGATGTAGCCGACGAAGAAGACCCAGGCCCAGGGCTTCTCCGCCATGACCGTCTGGGCGATGTCCGGCCAGGCCTCGCCGGTCATGACCTGGAACAGGGTGAACAGCGACGTCGGCAGTTCGTCGAAGTGCTCGGGGGCGATTCCGCCGAACAGCTGGGTCGCGAGGACCGCCGAGACGTACATGACCAAAAGGAGCAGCCCGACGATCGCCGCCATCCCGGGCATGGCCGCGAACAGCGCACCGACGACCTTGCTCATGCTGGGGACCACCGAGACCAGGCGCAGCGCCCGCATGATCCGCAGGGCCCGCAGCACGGAGGTCGGGCCGGACGCCGGGATCAGCGCGATGGTCACGATGGTCGCGTCGAACCAGTTCCACGGGTCCTTGAAGAACGTGCCCCGGTAGGCGTAGAGGCGGGCGGCGAGCTCGACGGTGAAGATCGCCAGGGCGATCCGGTCGACGGCGTGCAGGAACCCGCCGATCCGGTCCGTCAGATAGGAGGAGGTCTCACAGCCGATCGTGATCGCGTTGATCACGATGACGGCTACGACAACCCGCTGGAAGAGCCGGGTTTCAAGGAAGGAACGAATGCGTTCTCGCCCTGGCAAGAGGTCAGCTCCCGGAGGGGGAAGGGGGCAAATGCCGATCATCGTAAGCCCGCGCAGGCCACCCCTGAAAACCCCTGAATGTATGACATATGCCATAAAAGGAACCCTGCTCGTCCGCGACGCGTTGACCTCGGTGAAGAACCCCGGAACGGGCCGGCCCCAGAAGATCGGCTAGCGTTGCGGACACGGAGATCCTCCCGCGTCGACGAGCCGGGAGGACATGAGCCGGCCACGAGGGCCGGATGGAAGGGCAAGGTGGGGGTGTCCGTGTCGTCGGACTCCGGCCATAGCAGAGGCCACCTGAAAGACCGTCGATCACGGGACAGGCGTCCTAGGTGAGCATCGCCCTCGGCCTGCTGGCCGTTCTGCTGCTGACCCTGGCCACCGGCTACTTCGTCGCCCAGGAGTTCGCCTATGTCACCGCCGATCGTCTGGCTCTGTCCCAGCAGGCCTCCGAAGGCGACAGGAAGGCCGCCCGCGCGATCAAGGTCATGGAGCGGCTGTCGTTCATGTTGTCGGGCGCCCAGCTCGGCATCACCGTCACCGCCCTGGTCGTCGGCTTCATCGCCAAACCCGCGCTGGCCGAGCTGATCGCCCCTGGGCTGGCCGCACTCGGCGTACCAGAGGGCGCGACCGGCGGCATCGCCCTGGTGCTCGGCTTCATCGTCGCCACCGTGATCCAGATGGTGCTGGGCGAGCTCGCCCCCAAAAACCTCGCGCTGGCCAGGCCCGAACCGCTGGCCCGCGCGCTGGCCTCCTCCACCCTGGCCTACCTGACGATCGCCGGGCCGATCATCCGGCTGTTCGACTCCGCGGCCAACAGGCTGCTGCGCGCGGTCGGCATCGAGCCGGTCGAGGAGCTGCACCACGGCGCGACGCTGGAGGAGCTCGGGCACATCATCGGCGAGTCCGAGGCCTACGGGCACCTGCCCGGCGACCAGGCCGACCTGTTGGAGCGGGCACTGGCCTTCTCCGAGCACACCGCCGGGGAGGTCATGGTCCCGCACGCCGACGTCGTCGGCATCGCCGGTTCGGCCTTGATCCCTGAGCTGGACGAGCTGATCTCCCGTCACGGGCACACCCACTATCCGGTGCTCGGCGACCGCCTGGACGACGTGATCGGCGTCGTGGGCCTGCGTGAACTGGTGACGATCCCGGCCGACAAGGCCGCGAACACGCCGGTGGCCGACGTCGCCCGCGAAGTCCTGATGGTGCCCTTCTCCGTCTCGCTGCCCGACCTGGTCGCCCAGATGCACGCACGCGACGAGGAGGTCGCCTGCGTCCTCGACGAGCACGGCGGCCTGGCCGGGCTGGTCACCTGGGAGGACGTCGCCGAGGAACTCGTCGGGGAGATCACCGATGAGAACGACCTCGACATCCCCACCGTGGTCGCCACCGGCGACGGCTGGGAGATCGACGCGAGTCTGCGCATCGACGAGGTCTCCCTGGCCACCGGCCTGGAACTGCCCGACGAGGACGACTACGACACCGTCAGCGGGCTCATCCTGCAGCGTCTGGCCCGCTTCGCCGCGGCCGGTGACGTGGTCACCGTCGACCTGGTGCCCTCCATGGCCGAGCAGGCGCCCACGCATGCGGAGATCGAGGTGCTGACCCTCGACCGGCACGTACCCGACCGGGTCCGCCTGCGCCCCTTCCGGAACCCCGAGGCGGGCCAGGAAGGCGAGGAGGAGAAGTGAACCTGCCCACCGGCATTCTGCTGACCGTACTGCTGCTGATCGGCAACGGCTTCTTCGTCGCCTCCGAGTTCGCCCTCGTCGCGGCCAAACGGCACCGCCTGGAGAAGGCGGCCGCGCACGGTAGCCGCGCCGCCGCGGCGGCCGTGAAGGGTATCCGGGAGCTGTCGCTGATGCTCGCCGGCGCCCAGCTCGGCATCACCCTGTGCTCCCTCGGCCTGGGCGTGGTGTCCGAACCGCTGATCGCAGGCAGCCTGACACCGCTCTTCGACACCCTTGGCCTGCCCGAGGCCGCCGCGCACGCGGTCGCCTTCGTGATCGCGCTGGCCATCGTGACGTTCCTGCACATGGTGATCGGCGAGATGGCCCCCAAGTCATGGGCCATCGCCCACCCCGAGCGTTCGGCGACGGCCCTGGCGCTGCCCTTTCGCGGCTTCACCGTGGCCGTCCGGCCGATCCTGACCACGCTCAACGGCGTCAGCAACCTGCTGCTGCGCATGTTCCGGGTGCAGCCCCGCGACGAGACGTCCAACCCTCGCACACCCGAGCAGTTGCAGCACCTGGTGGAGGAGTCGCGCCGCCTGGGGCTCATCGAGACCGACGACCACGCGGTGCTCACCCAGGCCCTGCACGCCCCGAACGCGTCGATCGCCTCACTCACCGTCCCGGTGGGCGACATCGCCGGAGTGCCGATCGGCGCCTCGGCTCAAGAGATCGTCAGTGCCTCGGCCCGGACGCGCCGCACCCGCCTGGTGGTGTGGGACGGTGATCGCCCAGCAGGGGTGGTCCACGTCCGGGACGCCTACCTGGCCCGCAGGCGCGGCACACGGATTCGCGCTCGAGACATCGCCTACCGGCTGCCCGAACTCTCGGCGGAGACCTCGATCTCCCAGGCGGTCGCCGAACTACGTGCCGCGCACAGCCAGCTGGCGCTCGTCCGGACCGCGAACGGCTCCCTGGCCGGACTGGTCAGCCTGGACGACCTGCTGACCACCCTGCTCATTCCGGCATAGGACATCTCGCGTCGGCCCGCCGCTGGAAGGCGGCGGGCCGACGCGCGTGTGCTCAGCGGCCGGGGATCAGGTCGCGGTGCAGGTGAGGGTGGGTGTTCCGCTGGTGCCGGAGCCGATGAACCCGAAGGTGGTGGCGGCGCCGGCGCCCAGTGAGCCGTTGTAGGCGGCGTTGCGGGCGCTGACCGCGGACCCGTTGGCGGTCACGGTCGCGCTCCACGCCGAGCTGACCTGCGCACCGCCGGTGAAGGTCCAGTTCACCGTCCAGCCGGTGATCGCGCTGGAGCCGGCGGTCACGCGTACCTCGGCCTGGAAGCCGCCGGACCACTGGGAGACGGTGTGGTAGGTGGCCGAGCAGCCGCCGGCCGGGGGCGAGGTGGGAGTCGGCGTGGGCGTTGGGGTCGGGGTCGGTGTGGGAGTCGGAGTCGGCGTGGGAGTCGGCGTGGGGGTGGGGTTCGTGCCGCCGGTGAAGTTGACGTCGCTGCAGAAGTAGTAGGACTGGTCGGAGTGGCTGGCCTGCCAGATGGTGTAGACGACGTGGTGGCCGGTACGGCCGGGTGCGTACACGTCGATGGGCGTGGTGAGGCCGGTGGGCTGCTTACCCACCTGGTTGACCAGTTCCAGGTCGCTCCACCTCAGCCGCTGGGTCTTGGGATCGTAACCCTGCCTGGTGACGTAGACGCGGATGTAGTCCGCACCGTGCGAGGCCTGGTCCATCAGGTTCATGGTGAACCTGGCGGGGCGGTCCACGGTCTTCCACGCGCCCGGCACGTCCATGGAGGCGTAGCGGCCGCTTTCGGTCAGGCCGCCGCTGCACAGCTGCCCGTCGGGGATCGCGGCCTGGTGGTTACCGGCGACGCCCTCGCGGTACAGCCCGTTCCAGTTCCACATCGCGTTGGTGTTGTTCTGCCAGGCCTGCCAGCACATGGGGTCCTGCTGGGCCATGGCCGGGTTCTGGAAGTCGCTCCCCCAGCGCAGCCAGCAGCCGTAGTTGCGCGAGGGCGGGTCGCTGATCGAGCCGTGCGCCGAGGCGGGGACCACCATCACGGTGGTGAGCATGAGTGCGGCCGCGACCGCGACGAACACCCGCCGGAACCTGGTCCGGCGGAGGGGCGCGTCGTCGGATACGTAGATCTGGTCGCGTAAGAGTCGGAGCACGCGTGACCTCATCTGCACAGTCTTCCTTTCGAATGCCGGGGTGACGAGTCCTGGCGCGCCGAGTGAGGGCCGAGTCCTCACGCCAGAGGTGTCCCCACCGTCACCCAGTCCCCGGTCAGCGGCAACAGTGATCTACGGCTCTCGGCGGGCGATGGGCCGAGAGCTGGCCATACACCGCAAAACCGGATGAAAAGTTCATCCACTCCGCCGGCACTCGTAGGCGCCGGCGAGCGCGAAGCCGGGCCGCGATCGTCCGTCCGACGAGAGTGGGCTCGACGGGCCGGTTCACCTGCTCGGCGGGGGCGGCCGCGGAGCCTCCGGGAAGCCCCCGGCGGGCCACCGCCGGAGGCCGAGGCCCGGGGGCTACACGAACCGCCACAGGCGGTCGTCGGCTCCGGTGTCGTCCGCGAGCACGATCTGGGCGCCCTGGGCGGTGGACCCGCCGCTGAGGCCGAGGACCCGGCCGCCGTTGGCGCACTGGATGCGGAAGTGCCCGGCGGCGCCGTACCGCAGTCGCCACCGGTGGTCGGCGGTGCCGTTGTCGGCCCACTGGAGCACCCGGGCGCCGGCGGCGGTGCCGGCGTTCTCGACGCCGAGTACCTTGCCGCTGTTGGAGTTGCGCAGGCGCAGGTAGCCGCCGGAGTCGACCACGGCGGTCCAGAGGTGGTCGGCGGTGCCGTTGTCGCCCCACTGGATCACCAGGCCGCCGTCGGCGGTGGACATGTTCTGCACGCCCAGCACCAACCCGCTGGCCAGGTTCTGGATCCGCCGGGCGCCGCCCGGCACGAACCGCCACTGGTTGTCCGCGGTTCCGTTGTCCGGGTCCTGGACGGCCTGGGCCCCGGCGGCGGTGGAGGCGTTGAGGATGGCGAGCAGCTTGCCGCTGTTGACATTGCGGATCTTGTGGGATCCGTCGCCGACGTCGACGATCGTCCAGCGGTGGTCGGCGGTGCCGTTGTCGGCCCACTGCAGGACGCGGGCGTTGTCGGCGACGGACATGTTCTCCACGCCCAGCACCTTTCCGCTGTTGACGTTGCGGAACCGTACGGCGGCACCGTCGACGATCAGCTCCCAGTCGTGGTCCGCCGTTCCGGTGTCGCCCCACTGAAGCGCCAGGCCGCCGTCGGCGGTGGACATGTCCTGGATGCCCAGCACCAGGCCGGAGGCCGCGTTGACCAGCCGATGACCGGTGGTCCCGCCGCCCTGGCCGCCCGCGTTCCAGTAGACGGTGTAGTTGTGCCCGTGCGCGTCGTAGAACGGGATCAGGTTGACCGTCGCCGAATTGGCGGTGGCGGTGAAGGCGAGCGCGCTGCCGCTGGTCCGGGTGATCGATGTGGTGTTCAGGGCCGGGAGCGCGGACAGCGAGGTGCCGCCGTAGTTCCCGGACAGCACGACCGGCCCGTACGTGATCGCCGAGACGTTCGGGTTGTCGTTGGCGGCCTTCATGATCACTCGCATGGGCAGGCGTACCGTGACGGTGTCGCCGGAGGTCCAGGAGCGGGTGAGGACGGCGTACGTGCCGGGGGTGGTGTCCAGGTTCTGCTGGACGCCGTTGACGCTGATCGTGGCACCGGCGGTCCAGCCCGGTATGCGGATCCGCATCGGCCATGAGCCGCCGGCGCCGCCGGTGACCCGCAGGGTGGTGGTGTCGCTCGCCGGATAGGACGTCGTCTGGGTGACCGTGATGCCGCGCTGGGTCCAGTTCAGCACCGACGGCGCGAACAGGTTCACGGTCAGCGTGGTGCCGTTGTGGAAGTAGATCGAGTCCATCAGCTTGGTCTGCGTCTCCAGCCCCGTGCCCTGGCAGCAGGTGAAGGCGTTGTAGTCGTTGCTGTAGCTGCGCCGCCCGCCGGGCCTCAGCGGCGTGAAGTAGCAGACGTGACCGTGGGCGTCGGACGGGTTCTGCTGGCCGACCAACTGGTTCAGCAGTGCCTGCTCGTAGTAGTCGAACAGCGCGGCCCGGTCCGGGTACAGCAGGAACAGCTCCCGGGTGAGCTTGAGCATGTTGTAGGTGTTGCAGCTCTCGCAGGTGTCGTCGGTCAGGTACGCGGCGATGGCGTTGGGCGCCCGGAAGTGCTCCCCCTGGCTGTTGCCGCCGATCGCGTAGGTGTGGGCGGCGACGCACATGTTCCAGGCGTTCACCGCGATGTCGCGGTAGCGGGTGGTGCCCGTCGCCTTGTACTCGCGGGCGGCGCCGACCCACTTGGGGATCTGGGTGTTGGCGTGCAGACCGTTGAGCCGGTCCTGGCCGGCGGCCAGCGGGTCGAAGACGGCGGCGTGGTCGAACCGCTGCGCGACGGTCATCCACCGCGCGTCGCCGGTCTGCTGGTAGAGGTCCGCCAGCACGGCGTTCATGCCGCCGAACTCGATGGTCATCGTGGTCTGCATCTGGGCCTGGCTCAACCGGCCGGTGCGCCAGTCGACCCATCCGGCGAACCGCAGGAGCACGTCGCGCGCCTGCGTGTTGTCCGTGTACCGCCACACGTCGAGCAGCCCGGCCAGCGTCTTGTGGAGGCAGTAGTACGGCACCCCCTTGCGGACGCCGGTCTCCACGGTGTCGAGGTCGGACTCCGGGAAACCGGACAGGTATCCGGCGTTGAAACCGGCCGCGGCGTTGTTCGCCTGGCATTTGGCGAGCTCGGCCACCATGTAGGCGGCCTTGTCCCGGCAGACGGTGTCGCCGAGCACCGCGTACGCCTGGGCCCAGGCGCTGAGGAAGTGGCCCTGGCTGTGGCTGCGGAACTCCCACGTCGGCGACTCCCAGCCGCCGCACGCCGCCGCCCCCTGAGTGGACAGGCGGTGGTTGGAGCGGAAGTTGTACAGCAGCCGGTCCACGTCGACGAACCGCAGGTAGGACAGTGTGCGGTTCTGGTTGTCCAGCCAGCGACCGGTCGTCAGCCGCACCTGTCCGAGTTCGAACGGGTACGCCGACACACCGATGTCAGCTCGGGCCGGGGCGACCGCGGCCTCGGCCGCCGGGGCACCGGCGACCTGGCCCGCGGTGGAGGCGACGACGGCGACGCCGGCGGCCTGGAGCAGTTGACGGCGGCTGAGCGATGAGGGTGACACCTGGCCTCCTGGACATTGGCGAATCGATTGTTAGCGTTAACATTTGTTAGCGTTAACAATCGGTGATCTCAAGCACCGGGCCTGCGTCACGGTAGGCGGTCGAACGGGACCGGTCAATGCCCGCGCGACGCCATGGCCCGAACGACGGCGTCGGCGCGGAAATTTTCACGGAAGGGGTCACGTCGGAGCGTGCCGATGGACACGGGCGACTTCGCCTGAGCACGGCGCCCCCTCTCGGTGAACCGATGTCGGTTCACCGAGAGGTCGTGTTTCGATCAGAAGTCGAGTTGGGCCTTCTCAGCGGCCCGGCCGGCGGGTTATCAAGAGCCGGAGAGCACACGCACACACCGTTCCCGCTCACGACCACCACCCCGATGTGATGAAGGACGACATGCGCCGGCTATGGGCAGTGATCGTACGAACGCTCTGCATCGCGGCCCTGGCCGCGACCGGGCTCACCACGGCGGCCACCGCGGCCACCGCGGCCGACCCCCCTCGCTGGGGATTCGCCGTCGTCAGGAGCGGCGCCGTCGTGGATTCCCTGCGCCAGGCGGGCTCATGGCCGGACGGGCTCAAGGTCGAGGCCGTCGCGGGCGGCCCCGGCCAGGTGCTCGTGAGGTTCCCGCAGATCGGCATGGCCACCGGAGGAGTCGCCCACGTCACGGCGATCTCCCAGTCCGCCGACTGGTGCCAGGTCCAGGACTGGTGGCAGTCGGGCGCCGACGAGGTCGTGGCGGTGCAGTGCCACCGGTTCGGTGTGGGCCCGATCGCCTCGTGGTTCTCCGTCACCTTCGGGTACAGCGCCCAGTACCTGCCCGCGCCCCAGGCGTTCGGGTACGTACGCTGGAACGGCTCCGCCGTGGCCGCGCAGTTCAACTCCTCGGCGCCGGCCGCGGTGAACACCGTCGCGCCGCTGACGAACCCGGGGCTGTGGCGGGTCACCCTGCCGGGGCTCGGCTCGGCGGGCCACGCCGGGAACATCCAGGTCACCGCGGTCGACCCGGCCGTACCGGCGCGCTGCAAGCTGGGGGGATGGACCGCGACGACGGCCGCGCAGAACATCATCGTGCGCTGCTACGACGCCACCGGCACGCCGCTGAACACCGGATGGAGCCTGACCTACCATCGCGAACGGGCCATCACCTGGACACCCCAGCCGTACCGCTTCGCCTACACCTTCGACAACGCCCCCGACACCCCGGGCGTCTACCTGCCGACGCCGTACCCGGTCAGCCACAACTCGCAGTCCGGGGGCGTGCAGCTCAGCAGGTCCGCGGTCGCCAGGAAGCAGGTGATCTTCGGCGGCCTCAACGGATACCGGGACAACGTCCAGGTCACCGCGTTCGGCTACGGCCCGGAGTTCTGCAACCTGTTCGCCCCCTGGGAGTCGTACTCGACGTACGTGAGCATCCGGTACGTCACCTGCTACAACGGCGCCGTCCAGGTCGACCATCCGGCGATGATCACATACCTGGCCCGCTGACCGGCCCGCTCCGGATTCACCTGGACGGCCTGCTCACGCCAACGCACCAGGCCTCACATCGAGGGCTCCGCGCCCGGGGCCGGGGGTGTGGTCCTCGGCTCGCGGCGCAGCATGGCCCGCAGTCGCTTCTCGATCGGGTACTCGTACAGCCGGTACAGCCCCCATGACAGCAGCACGCTGACCACCAGGCCGGCCACCGCGTACGGCAGGTGCGCCCAGCTGGGCGGCGGGAAGTCGTAGAGCGACTGCCGGCCGAACGCGTGCTTGGCGATCGGGAAGAGCACCAGGAAGTGCACCAGGTAGAAGGCGTAGGACCACTGGCCGAGCGCCACCAGCGGGCGGGAGCCGAGCAGGCTGCGCCGACCGTCCAGGTCGTTGGTGGCCGCCGCCGCGATGAGCAGTGCGAACACCACGATGCTGCCCCGGTTGGCGGCCTCGGCCAGCGCGGTCGGCCACAGGCCCGAGACGGACCACGCCCACAGCAGCGCGAAGTAGCCGACCGTGATCGCGGTCGCCGCGCGCAGGCCGAGCGGGCTGCGCCAGCCGCGGTGTACGGCGGCGGCGATCACGATGCCCAGCACGAACTCGCTGACCCGGGCGATCGGCGAGTGGGTGGCGAAGTAGTACAGGTCGGAGGTGAACCAGTTCTCCGGGGTGATCTGCGGGTTGGCCAGCCAGAGCCAGACCCGGGTGCCGATGCTGATCGCGATGAGCACGGCGGCGATGACCACCATCTGGCGCAGCGTGCGCCGCACGATCGGGCGGACCACGAACGGGAAGACCGCGTAGAAGAAAGCCTCGCACGACAGCGACCAGGAGACGGTGTGCGGCACGGTGTCGCTCTGGAACGACGCCGGGATCCACGCCTGCACCAGGAGCAGCGTCGCGACCGTCCACCAGACCAGCGAGGTGCCGCCCTCGGTGGGCCAGAGCCGGCCGCCGACGAGCAGCGCGACCGCCGCGACGGTGGTGATGAGCAGCGACGGCCAGATCCTGGCGAAGCGGCGCCAGTAGAACCTCGGCGCGGTGTCATTGTCGAAGAACGTCCAGGTCAGAACATATCCGGACAGGACAAAGAAGAAGGTGACCCCGGCGGTGCCGAGGATGAACAGCTCGTTGAGGTAGGGCAGCGGCAACAGGATCGCGACGTGGCTGAAGAACACGCCGAACGCGGCGAACCACCGCAGCCCGGTCAGCGACTCCAGCCGCGTCCTCGGTCGTCCCTCACCGGTGGCCTGCGACGGCCTGGCGGATACCGAGGTCATGATGTCTCCTCTGCGGTGAGGCCGGCCTGCGCGCGGCGCTCGTCGATGAGTGCCGCCTGCTCGCGGACCGTCGCGTGGCGCAGCAGGTCGGGCAGTTCCACCTCGACGCCGAACGCCACCTCGTAGCGCAGGCTGAGGCGGGCCAGGGTGAGCGAGTGGCCGCCGAGGTCGAGGAAGCCGTCGGCGGCGCCGATCTCCCGCACGCCGAGCAGTTCGCGCCAGATGCCGGCGACCGCCTCCTCGGTGCCGCCCCTGATCGGCACCTGGCCGCTCTCGTCGCCCGGGGTCTCGGGGCTGGGCAACTCCCCGTGGGCGATGTCGCCCCGCGCGGTCCTGGGCAGCTCGTCGAGGACGACGACCGAGCCGGGCACCTGGTATTCGGGCAGGTGGGCGGTGACCTTCCGCGGATCGATCCCGTCGCCGGCCAGGTACGCGACGAGCCGGTCGTGGCGCACGTCCACGATCGCCTCGACCACGCCGGGGCGGCCGGCCAGGGAGCGGGCCACCTCGTCGGTGTCCACCCGGAACCCGCCGACGGTGAACATCCGGTCGAAGCGGCCGAGCAGTTCCAGCGAGCCGTCGGGCAGGATCCGGCCCCGGTCCCCGGTGGCGACGCCGCCGACGTGGATCTCGCCGGGTACCCCGGTGGCGCCGGGGCCCCCGGCCCGGCCGGTGACCTCGATCGGGGTGCCGGCCAGCGGGACGCCGAGCGGGACGCCCCTGCGGGGTTCGGCGAGCGGGTCGATCCGGTGGGCCGCGGCCCAGCGCTCTCCGTACAGGGTCCAGGTGGGGACCTTCGCGGCCAGTTCCCGCGCGAGGGCGGCCGGGACGGTGGCCGCGTCGCAGAGCGCGGTGAGCGGGTGGTCCTCCGGCAACGCGCCCTCGATCAGCAGCCGCCGCCACGCGGCCGATGGGGCGTGGACGACGGTGGCGTCGGCGACCAGGCCCCTCAGCTCCTCGGCGTCACCGACGGCCTCGGGGGGCGCGATCACCAGGTGCGCGCCGGACGAGAGGGCCAGCAGCATGGCGTCGGTGAGCGCGCCGGAGGCGGGCGGGGCGAAGGTGAGCACGGTGCCGGTGGCGTCCAGGCCGATCCGCGAGGCCAGGTCGGCGACCCGCGCCAGACCCGCTTCCGGCTGACCGCCTTCGGCCTTGAGCCGGGCGTACCACCACACGGCGAGCTCGGGGGTGTCGGCGGCCGGCGGTTCGGCCCCCTTGCGCACGGCGGGTGCCAGGGCCTCGGCGCGCGCGTCGAGCTGGGCGTAGGTCAGCGTGCCGTCGACGGAGGTGATGGCGGGCGAGTCCGGTGCGCGCCGCGCCCGCTCGGCCAGGACGGCGGCCGGTTCCTCGGCCCCGCCGGTCTCGGGCTGGGGCCGGGGCGGTCTCGGGGAGGCGGGCAGCGCCAGGTCGCCGACCTGGCGGTCGGGCCGGGCGCACGCCTCGGTGAGCAACAGCGTGAACTGCTCGGCGAGGACCTCGACGGTCGCGGGGTCGAACAGGTCGTCGTTGTAACCCCACAGGCCCGCCATGCCGTCGCCGTCGACGCTGAAGTCCACCATCAGGTCGAAGTGCGACACCTCGACGTCGGGCACGAACTCCGAGGCCCGCACGCCCGGCAGGTTCAGGAAGACGCCGTCGTTGTCGCGTACCCCGAGCCCCGCCTGGAACAGCGGCGTGTGGCTCCGCGGCCGCTGCGGGTGCAGCTCGCGGACCAGCTCCTCGAAGGGCATCTCCTCGTGGTCGTGGCCCTCGACGGAGGCGTGGCGCACCCGGCGCAGCAGCTCGCGGAAGGTGGGCTCGCCGCGCAGGTCGAGGCGGAGACAGATGATGTTGATGAAGCAGCCGACGAGCTCTTCGAGCTCGGGCCGGATGCGCCCGGCGGCGGGTACGGCGGTCACGATGTCGGCCTGGTCGGCGTAGCGCGACAGCAGCACGCCGTAGGCGGCCAGCAGGACGGTGAACGGGGTGGTGCCCTCCTCGCGCGCCATCGCGCGCACCGAGCCGACGACGTCCGCGGGTAGCCGGGAGCGGTGGAAGCGGCCGGCGCGGCTCCGGTGCGGCGGGCGGGGCCGGTCCGAGGGCAGGTCGAGCAGCCGGGGCACGCCCTCCAGGGCCCGCCGCCAGTAGTCGACCAGGCGCGAGCGCACCTCCTCGGTGCGCAGCCGCTCGCGCTGCCAGACCGAGAAGTCGGTGTACTGCAGCTCCAGTTCGGGCAGGGGGGCCGAGGAGGTGTAGAGGGCCTCGATCTCGCGCCCGACGATGCCGAAGGACGGGTCGTCGAAGACGATGTGGTGGAAGGTCAGCACGAGCACGTGGTCGTCGGGCCCCAGCCTGAGCAGCAGGGCCCGCCAGAGCGGCCCGTGCCGCAGGTCGAACGGTGCCAGGATGTCGTCGGCGGCCATCCGCGCCGCCTCGTCCTCGGGATCGGGCTCGCCGGCCAGGTCGACGGAGCGCAGCACCCCGGTGGGCGCGTCACCGACGCGCTGGACGGGCATGCCGTCGATCTCCTCGACGGTGGAGCGCAGGATCTCGTGCCGCCTGATCACCTCGCAGAGCGCCCGGTCGAGGGCTCCGGGGTCGAGGGGGCCGCGCAGTCGCAGGGTGGCGGGCACGTGGTAGAACCCGAATCCCGGATTGAACTTCTCGCCGAACCAGATGCGCTCCTGGGTGGAGGAGACCGGCACCCCCTCGTCGGGTATCGCGCGTCGCGGGATGCGATCTCGCTCGCGCCGCCGGCGGGCGATCAGGTCGTGCACATTGTCAGCGCCGTTGGAAATCGTCATTGGTTACCTCACGTCTGTGGGGTGCAGCGTGAATGCGGAATTTCGCGTCAGGATATGTCTTGATAAGTAAGCACATTCGCCCAGCATTGCGGAAAGGCGGCCAAACGGATATGGAGCTGAGAGGGGTGACGGCACTGGTGTCGGGGGCCGGTGGAGGGCTGGGCGCCGCCACCGCGCGCGAGCTCGCCGGGGCGGGCGCGCACGTGGTGGTGGCCGACACCGACACCCGTGCGGGGGCCGCGGTGGCGGGCGAGGTGGGCGGCACGTTCGTGGAGACCGACGTGACCCGCGCCGAGTCGGTCGAGCACGCCGTGGAGGTGGCCGCGGGACTCGGCGGGCCGCTGCGGGTGGCGGTGAGCTGCGCGGGTGTCGCGCCCGCCGCCCGCACGCTCGGCCTCGACGGCCGCCCGCACGACCTGGAGATCTTCGAGCGGGCGCTGGCGGTCAACCTGGTCGGCACCTTCAACGTGATGCGCCTGGCCGCCGCCGCGATGGCCGCGACGGAACCGCTGCGGGACGGCGAGCGGGGCGTGGTCGTCAACACCTCCTCCGCCGCCGCCGAGGACGGCCAGGCCGGTCAGGCCGCCTACGCCGCCTCCAAGGGCGCGGTCGCCGCGCTGACCCTGCCGGCCGCCCGCGACCTGGCCTCGGTCGGCGTGCGGGTCTGCGCGCTCTCCCCCGGCCTGTTCGACACCCCGCTGTTCGGGGCGATCCCGCCGGAGTTCCGGCGCCCGCTGGTACGGCAGATCGTCTTCCCGCCGCGGCTGGGAACGCCGGCGGAGTTCGCCCGCGCGGTCCGGGCGGTGTGCGAGCTGGGCTACCTCAACGCGGCGGTCGTCCGCCTGGACGGCGGCCTGCGCCTGCCGAAATCGTGACGTGTCCTGATCCGGCCCCGGCATTCGCGAAAGCGGCGAAATCCTGGACGCCAGGACGTCTCGCCGGCGGGATGCGGGGTAGCGTCACCGTACGTTTCCATGGTCACCGATCGAGGGAGATGGAGAAATGCTCACCCCGCCCGACGGAATGCCGAGAATCACCCCCGTCATCTTCTACGCCGACCTCGAAAAAGCCATCGAATGGCTCATCGAGGCGTTCGGATTCGAAAAGCGGAAGGTACTGAAGGACGACGACGGCTCCATCGTGCACGCCGAGCTGTCGTTCGGCGAGGGCGTCGTGCAGCTCGCCGGGACCGGTGACGGCCGCAGGCACGAGCCGCAGGGCCAGGGCGAGCTGCGCCAGAGCCTTTACGTGTTCGTCGACGACGTCGACGAACACCACGAGCGCGCCAGGAAGGCCGGAGCGGTGATCCGCGACGAGCCGGACACCCGCTTCTACGGCGACCGCAACTACACCACCGAGGATCTGGAAGGCCACCACTGGGTCTTCGCCCGCCGGGTCGAGGAGATCCCGTACGACGAGATCGACACCCCGTGAGCGCCGTGGAACAGGTCAGGGAGCTGTACGAGCGGTACCCCTGCCCCTCCCTGACCGTCGGCGACGACCTGATCCTGGATCTGGCGCTCGGTATCGGCATGGTCGTCAGGGACAAGACCCTGGCGGGCAAACGGGTGCTGGACGCCGGGTGCGGCACCGGCCACCAGCTGCTCGGGCTCGCCTCGCAGTATCCGAAGGCGAGCTTCACCGGGATGGACCTTTCCCGGTCCTCGCTCGACGTGGCCGAGGAACTGCGCGAGCGTAACGGGCTGACCAACGTGGAGCTGGTGCGCGGCGCCATCGGCGGGGACGGGTTCGAGGGTCCCTACGACCTGATCGTGATGACCGGGGTGCTGCACTGCCTCGACGACCCCCGCGCGGGCCTGGCCTGGCTGGCCGAACGGCTCTCCCCCGGCGGCCTGATGTACCTGTGGCTCTTCCACAGCTTCGGCGAGCACCAGCGGCTGATCGACCGCGAGCTGGTACGGCTGCTCTCGGGCGGCGACACCGGCGAGGAGGGCCTGTCGGTGGTGCACCGGCTGGGCCTGGGCCGCTCGGCGGGCCGCTACGGCACGCACTCCTCGGCGACCGGCGACCCGCGCGACCAGGATGTGCTGGACGCCGACGCCTACCTGCACCCGGTGATGCGCACCCACCGCTTCGACGACGCGGCCCGCCTGTTCGAGGGCCTGGACGGGATCGGCTGGGTCGCGCTGAACGGCGTCAACTGGGACGGCGGCGGCAAGATCCTGGACCTGGGCCGCCGCCACCCCGCCTCCCCGGTCTTCCTGTCGGACGCCGACCTGTTCGACGACGAGGAACTGCTGGCCCGCTACGCCGGTCTGCCCGTCGCCGAACGGGCCGCGGTGATGGAGCTGCGCCTGGCCCCGACCGGCTTCACCATCGTGGCCGGCGCCCCGGGGGCCGAGAAGCTCTGCGAGTCCAGGATCGCGGGCAACGTCCTGCGCAGAAACCACTGAGACGAGTCGCACCTCCCCCGACCAGGCGGACATCACCCCCAGTCGGGTTGACTTCCGTCATTCCCTACCTAAATAATAGAAAAAGCCCATATCGCCCGATTCTCTCGGGCGATGTAGGCGGTTCACATGTCAGTTGCCCGAAGATCCCGCCACAAACGGCCCGTGTCCATGGAGTCGTTTCGCGCTGCCCGGAAACGGCCGTCTCCCGGCCGACGCAGCCGAGACCGACCCGCCGCGTTCCTTCTGCTCGTCCCGCCGACGTGGGCGACAGAGGAACATCACGCTCCGCTTTGGTCAGAAGAAACAGAGTCTCATGCGCAAAAAGAGGAATCCCAGCATCCGGCGAGCACTCGTGGCGTTCACCGCCGCGGTCGTCGCGGGAGGCCTTCTCACCGGATGCTCGTCGGACAAGGACGGCAGCGGCTCGCCGAAGGACGTCTCCCTCAAGGTCGGCATCGCGACCCAGTTCTTCCAGATCGCATGGGACGAAGGACAGAACCGGCCCGAGTACCGGGTCGACTTCAGCCGCTTCGACGGCGCGGGGCCGGTCTTCGAGGCGTTGGGCGCCAAGTCCATCGACTTCGGCTTCGGATCCGACCTCTCGATCGTGTCCTCGCAGGCGAACGGCGCCAAATTCAAGATCTTCGCGGTGGCGAAACCGAACCCCGACTGGCTCCGTCTCCTGGTTCCTCGGAACTCGGCCGTCCAGTCGCTGAGCGAGCTCAAGGGAAAGAGGATCGCCGTCGTCCGGGGGTCGGCCGCCCACAGGTTCGTCGTCGGCGAGATCGAGAACCTCGGACTGGGCACCGACGACTTCGAGCTGACGTTCCTGTCGACTCCCGACGCGCAGGCGGCGTTCCTCCGGGGCGATGTGGACGCGTGGGCGTCCTGGGAGCCGAACTCCGCACAGGTCGAGATCGGCAACGGAGCGCGCCTGATCCAGACGGCCACCGAGACGACGGCGGGCAACATCTACTTCGCCGCCAACCAGGGCTTCTTCGAGGGCGACCGGCACAGGACGGACGCGACCAAGGACTTCCTCAAGAAATTCATCGTCGGGCTCAACAAGCAGAAGGCCGACACCGGTAACTGGGCCAAGGTGCTGGCCGAGAAGATCGACCTTCCTCTCGACGTCGCCACCCAGTTCGCGAAGAACTACAGCTTCACCTTCATCCCCATCGACGACTCCGTGAAGAGCGACTACACCGAGACGGCGAAGGTGCTGCAGGAACAGGGAATCATCAAGAACGCACCGGACGTGGCCACCGCATTCGACGAGATCGCGAACGAGGCCGTCATCTCCGCCAACGGTGAACAGGCCGCCAAGTAGACCACGGGTCCCGGCTCGCAGCCCGTTCACCGGAAAACGAACGACTTGCCTTCGGCGCATCCGCCAGAGAGAAGTTCCAAAGAAGTGACCATCACGGCAAAGAAGCCGACCGTGCGTCATGAATCGATTCTCGGAATCGTCATTCCGTTATCGGCGCTGGTACTGTGGCAGCTGCTGGCCTCGCTCGGCCTCCTCGAGGATTTCCTGCCGGCCCCGGTCAGGGTCGGCCAGGCCCTCGTCGACCTCATCTCCGACGGCCGGCTCGCCGACGCCCTGCTGATATCGCTGCTCCGGGCCGTCACCGGCCTCGTTCTCGGGGTCGCGATCGGATCGGCCCTCGGCTGGTTCTGCGGGACCAGCCTGCTGGGCTCCGCGCTGTTGAACCCGACCCTGCAGGCATTGCGCGCCCTGCCGGTCCTGGCCCTGGTCCCACTGTTCATCCTGTGGTTCGGTATCGGCGAACTCTCGAAGATCTTGATGATCGCCATCGCGACGATGTTCCCGATCTATGTCAACGTCATGTCGGCCGTTTCCAACATGGACAGGAAATACCTGGAACTGGCGTCGACGCTGAAGCTGTCCCGCTGGCAGGTGCTCAGGAGAATCCACCTGCCCGCGGCACTGCCCGCGTGGTTCGTCGGCTTTCGGTATTCGAGCGGCTTCGCGCTCGTGATTCTGGTGATCTCCGAACAGGTCAACGCCGATTCCGGGCTGGGTTACCTCATGACGGAGGCTCGAACCTACTACCGGCTCGACGTCATCATCGTCGGAATCCTGATCTACGGAATCCTGGGCGTGCTCGCCGACCGTGGTGTGGCGGCGTTGGAACGTCGGGCACTCCGCTGGAACGACGCTGTGGTGAAGGCGTGAGAAATGTCGACAGATAGCGTGACCGGCGCCTCCGCGCGGCCGGTCGTCAACGTCAAAGGCGTGTCAAAGGCGTTCGGCGACAACCAGATTCTCGACAACGTGGACATCGAGATACCGCCTGGCGAGTTCGTCTCGATTCTGGGCAGGAGCGGGACAGGGAAGAGCACCCTGTTGCGCATCATCGCCGGTCTGGACACCGAGATATCCGGAAATGTCACCTTACGAGCCGATGCCGGGGTGATGTTCCAGGACGCGCGGCTGCTTCCGTGGCTCTCCGTCGCCGACAACATCGTGCTGGGCTCCGGTGTCCGGCCGGACGACCCGACGGTGCGGGAACTGCTGACCAGGGTCGGGCTGGATTCCATCGACCCCGCCGCCTGGCCCAAGACCCTGTCCGGGGGGCAGTCGCAGCGCGTCGCGCTGGCCCGGGTGCTGATCCGGACACCGCGGCTGCTGCTGCTCGACGAGCCCTTCGGCGCCCTGGACGCGCTCACCCGCATCCGCATGCAGCGACTGCTGGGCGACGTACGGGAGAACTACCACCTCAGCGCGTTCCTGGTGACCCATGACGTGGAGGAGGCGCTGGTGCTCTCCGACAGGATCGTCATCCTGGACGGCGGAAAGCTGATCTTCGACGAGATCCTGCGCCTGCCCGCACCGCGAGAGAGAACATCGCCGGACTTCACGGCGAAAAGAAACGAGCTGTTGAGACTCCTGGGTGTCGCGTAGTCCGCGAGATTCCCCAACATCACCATCGACAGGGAGACCCCGAAGTGGCGAGGAAACGCCTCATCTTCAACGCGTTCGTGTGCCCGTCGCCAGGGCATGTCAAGCCCGGCCTGTGGCCGCACGACCTGCCGGGCAACGAACTGGCCGACTTCGACCGGCTGGACACCTGGATCAGACTGGCGAAAAAGCTGGAGGAAGGCCGCTTCGACGGGCTGTTCATCGGCGACGTGCTCGGGCTCTACGCTCCGTACGGGGGCAACTGGGACGTGTTCGTGCGGGACGGCAACCGCTTCCCGATGCTGGACTCGCTCATCCTCGCCTCGACGTTGGTGCCCGAGACGCAGAACCTGGGACTGATCCTCACCGCCTCGGTCATCCAGGACCACCCCTACTCGCTGGCCCGGCGCATCGCGACGCTCGACCACTTCTCGGAGGGCCGGGTGGGCTGGAACATCGTCACCAGCTCGACCGAGAACGCCCACAGGAACTACGGCGCCGACACCATCGTCAACCACGATGAACGGTACGAATGGGCCGAAGAGCACGTCGACGCGGTGCTGAAGCTCCTGGAAGGCAGCTGGGAGGAGGGGGCCGTCGTCCGGGACTCGGCGCGGAGGATCTACGCCGACCCCGGCAAGGTGCACCGGATCAACCACGAGGGACGGCACTACAGGGTCGAGGGCCCGCTCATCGTGCACCCGTCACCTCAGCGCGTGCCGACCCTGTTCCAGGCGGGCTCCTCGCCCCGGGGGATCGACTTCGCCACGAGGTTCGCCGAGGGCGCCCTCCTGCTCAACAGCCTGGAGGGAGCCGGAAACGTCATCTCCGGCCTGCGACAGGGCGCCGCGAGGCACGGCCGGCGGCCCGAGGACATCAAGATCCTGGCGGCGCTCACCTTCGTGGTGGGAAGCACCGAGCGCGAGGCCAAGGAGAAGTGGGAGCAGTACGAGGACCTCATGAACCATGAGGCCCTGGCCGCCGAGGTCGGCGGAAACATCGGCATCGACCTCTCCAAGCTGGACATGGACGATCCGATCGACTACTCGAACGCGCAGGGCGGCATCGGCAAGATCATCGCCGAGGCGAAGAAGTACCGGAACGGTGTCATCACCAAGCGCCAGTACCTGCAAGGTGTCGCCCGGGAGACCACGATCGTCGGCACGCCCGAACAGGTGGCCGACCGGCTGGAGCAGTGGCAGGATGCCGGCATCGACGGCGTCAACGTCATGAACTACCTGATTCCCGGGACGTACCACGACTTCGTCGACCACGTCATTCCGGAACTGCGGTCGCGTGGCCTCGCGCAGACCGAGTACAGCCCCGGCACCCTCCGGGAGAAGCTGTTCGTCGAAGGCCCGCACCTGAACCGCAGGCACCCCGGGTACGCGTACCGCGGAGCCTTCACCGCGCCGTTGTGATCGGCGGGTGTGCTCGCCGCGGCGCATGGACAGTATCGAAGTAAGGGATCGCACCGTCATGACAACCGAACGGCACCCCCCGACCCCGAGCCGGTCGCCGCGCGGCGAGGTGTTCGTGTCGGCCGACGAGCTGGCGAGGCTGCTCACCGGCGACCGGCCGCCGATCGTCCTTGACATCCGGTTGGCGAACGACGGGCCGGACGGGCGGCCCGAGTACGCGGCGGGACACATTCCCGGCGCGGTCTTCGTCGACGTGGCGGCGGATCTGCAGAGCGAGCCGGGCGGCCTCGCCGGCAGACGCCCCCTGCCGGACATCGCACGGTTGCAGTCCCGGGCGCGGGAGTGGGGCGTCAACGACGGCGATGCCGTCGTGGTGTACGACAGCGCCTTCGGCACGAAGGCCGGCCGTGCGTGGTGGGTGCTGCGGTGGGCGGGGGTGGCCGACGTCCGCCTGCTCGACGGCGGTCTCAGCGCCTGGGCCGGGCGCGGACACGAGGTGAGCACGGTCGAGCCGGCGCCGCCCCCCGGGACCGTCACCCTCAGCGCCGGCCACCTGCCGGTACTCGACGCGGACGGAGCGGCCGAGTACGCGGCGGCGGGCAGACTGCTCGACGCGCGGGCCCCCGAGGTCTACCGGGGCGAGCCGGCCGAGCCGAGGCGGCCGCGCACCGGGCACATCCCCGGGGCGATCTCCGCGCCGACGCACGGCAACCTGACCGCCACGGGACTGCTCGCCGGCGAGGACACCCTGCGCCGGCGGTTCGCCGGCCTGGGCGCCGACGGGACCGCGCCGGTCGGGGTCTACTGCGGCGGCGGGGTCTGGGCCGCGCACGAGGTGGCGGTGCTGGCCGGCCTCGGCATCCCGGCCGGGTTGTTCGTGGGCTCCTTCTCGGCGTGGGAGGCCGACCCACGGCGCGAGGTGACGGTGGGGGACGATCCGGGCCGCTGACCTGATCGAACCGCCCCGGTGGAGACCTCCGACATTGGCCGAACCGGAGCGGCACCGGCTCGAGATCTCCTCGGACGCGAAGAGCGGATCGGCCGGGCCGCGGGCGCGTTGACCGCGCACGGTGCCGGCGTGAGCGCCATGGTCGCGAGGAATGCCCCGGCCATGCCGCCGACCGTACGGACGCGGTGTCAGCCGGGTGCGCACGGCGTGCCGGGCGGCATTACCCGGCCATCGCGTATCCGGGCTCCGGACGCGGGATCTGTTATCGAGGCCCTGAGGTGCCGCCGGTAATGCCGCAGGTAACTGAGTCCGACGACGCTCCCCCTACCGCGTCGGGGAACCAACACCGTAACGAGCCAATGGGGCATTGCCATGACGAACAGAACATACCGTGCCGACCGGACCCGACGGCTCACCACCGTCGCCGCAGTGGCGTCGACACTGGCACTGACCGCAGCGTGCTCGGCCACCCCGGACGACGGGGCGCCCGCCGCCTCCGCCACCGCGTCGGAGGCGGCCTCGCTCAAGCTCGTCGGCATCCTGACGGTGTCCGCGCCGTCGGTCGGGTTCCCGGACCAGGCGGCGGCGATCGAGGCCGCCGTGTCGGCGGTGAACGACGCCGGCGGCATAGCCGGCCGCAAGGTCGAGTTGACGGTCTGCAACGACCAGGCAGACCCGAACGTGAGCGCGAAGTGCGCCCAGGACGCGGTCGGCCAGGGCGCGATCGCCGTGATCGGCGGCCTGTCGGTCGGTGGCAGCGGCATGGTCCCGGTGCTCGAACAGGCCGGCATCCCGCTGCTCAGCCACCCGATCAACCCGCTTGAGTTCGCCAGTGAGATCTCCTGGCCGATCCCCGGCGGCACACCGGTCTCGTTCAGCGGGGCCGCGATCGGGCTGGTCAAGACCTACGGCTGCAAGAAGGTCGACGCGATCACGCAGTCGCTGCCGTCCTCGATCGCCTCGGCCGACTTCGCCGACGCCGGGTTGAAGTCGCTGGGCATGAACCTGAACGCGAAGATCGCGGTGCCGACCACGAACGCCGACTACGGGCCCCCGGTCGCCCAGGTCGTGTCGAACGGCGCCGACTGCGTGGTGCTCGCGCTCCCGCCGGGCGAGGCCGGCAAGGCGATCGCCGCCCTGGGCTCCGGTGCGCCGGGCGTGAAGGTCGGGCTCGCCGCCGCCTCGCTCACTCAGGCGTTGATCGACCAGGTGGGCAAGGCCGCCGAGGACGTGCTGCTGTCCGACTCGTTCCTGCCGGTGAACAGCGACGAAGCCGGCATGGTCGCCTTCCGTGACGCGATGACGAAGTACAAACCGGACGCGAAGCCGACGTCGGCCGGTGTGGTCGTGTGGTCGGCGGTGGCGGCGGTGAAGGCGGCGGCCGAATCCGTCCAGGGAACGATCGACGCCGCGTCGGTGCAGGAGGCGCTGGGCAAGCTCGACTCCGTGGAGACGGGAGTCGGACCGGCCCTCAATCTCACCTCACCGCTGGGCATCAAGGACTTCGAGCGCATCCTCAACACCAACGTCGTCACGTACACGGTCAAGAACGGCACCTACAGCGCCGCGGCCGAGCCGTTCAGCGTGCTGGACGCCCTCAAGGAAAACGGGTGATCCAGGCCGAAGACCGGGTGACGTCCGACCCCCGGCCGAAAGCCGAGCCGATCCTCGAGGCGGTCCGCCTCGAGGTCGGCTACGGTCACCTCCCGGTGCTGCACGGTCTGTCGCTGGCGGTGCGTCCGGGCGAGATCGTCGCACTGCTGGGTGCGAACGGCGCAGGCAAGACCACGACCCTGATGGCCCTGGCCGGAGTCCTGCCCCCGATCTCCGGCTCGGTCCTGCTCGACGGCCGGCCCGCGCCGGAAGGGGCGCATCGCAGGTCCGACGCCGGCATGGCGTTGATCTGCGAGGACCGCTCGGTGTTCATGGGCCTCACCTGCCGCGAGAACCTCCGCCTCGGCAGAGGGAGCGTCGAGGAGAGCCTGGCGTTGATGCCCGAGCTGGAACCGCTGCTGGACCGCAAGGTCGGGCTGATGTCCGGTGGCGAGCAGCAGATGCTCACCCTGGCACGGGCGCTGGCCGGTTCACCGAAGGTGCTGCTCGCCGACGAGCTGACGCTCGGCCTCGCCCCGCTGATCGTGGCGCGGCTGCTCACCCGGCTGCGCGCCGCCGCCGACCGAGGCGTCGGCGTGCTCATCGTGGAGGAGCGGGTCAAGCGCGCCCTTCAGGTCGCCGACCGCGTCTGTGTACTGCGACGAGGAGAGATCGTGATCGAGGGTACGGCGGCCGAGATGGGCTCGCGGCTGGCCGAGATCGAGGCCAGCTACCTTTCCGCGGCGGCCGACGACCCGACAGCCGCGAGCGGAGGCCGCGACACATGAACGGCGCCATCCAGCTCGCGCTGGTCGGAATGACCTCGGGGTCGTTGCTGGCGCTGACCGCCCTCGGCATCGTGATCGCGTACCGCGGCTCCGGCATCATCAACTTCTCCCACGGCATCGTAGGGACCGTGGCGGCGTTCGCCTACTGGGAACTCAACGCGGGTCTGGGCCTCTCCCCCGTGCTGGCGGTGCCCGGCGCCCTGCTCGCCGCCGCGCTGTGCGGATACCTGACCTACCGGCTGGCGATCCAGCGCATGGCGCGCACGTCGGCGCTGAGCCGCACCATCGTCTCCCTGATCGTGCTCGTCGTCGTGCAGTCGGGGCTGACGTTGCGCTACGGCGCGGACGAGCGCATCGTCCAGTCGATGTTCCCCACCGATCCGGTGTCGTTGTTCGGGATCCACCTGGGCCAGAACCGGATCATCACCTTCCTCATCGCCACCGCGCTCGTCGTCCTGCTCACCGTCTGCTACGGCCGGACCCGGTTCGGGCTGGCCACTTCGGCGCAGGCGGAGAACCCGATCGCGTCGGCGGCCCTGGGCATCTCCCCGGTCAGGATCGCGACCACCAACTGGGTGATCGGCTCGGTGTTCGCCGGCATCGCCGGAGTCCTGCTCGCTCCGATCGTCGGCGTGCAGATCGTCACCCTGACCCACCTGATCGTGCCGGCACTCGCCGCCGCGTTGATCGGCGGCCTGCGCTCGTTCCCGCTGACGTATCTCGGCGCCCTGCTGATCGGGGTGACCCAGGCCGAGGTGACCCGGTACGTGGCCACGCCCGGCTGGGCGGACGCCGTGCCGTTCCTGCTGATCGTGCTGGTGATGGTGTGGCGCGGCGCGGGCGACCGGATCCGTTCGGCCATCGTCGAACGCCGGCCCAAGGTCGGCGCCGGACAGGTCCGTCCCCTCATCCTCCTCGCGCTCGTCGGCGGCGCGATCGTGCTGCTCACGACGGTGTTCGGGCTGCCGTACGTCACGGCCATGACGATCACCTGCACGTACGGGATCATCCTGCTGTCCAGCGTCGTCATCACCGGGTACACCGGGCAGCTCTCGCTCAGCCAGTTCAGTTTCGCCGGCATCGGCGCGGTGCTCACCGGCCTGCTGCTGACCGGCACCGGGATGCCGTTCCTCCTGGCGATCCCGCTGAGCCTGGTCGGGACGTTCGTCGTAGGCGCGGTGCTCGGTGTGCCGCTGCTGCGCACCCGCGGCGTGAACTTCGCGGTGGCCACGCTCGGTTGCGCCGTGGCGATCCAAGGGGTGCTGCTGCAGAACCCCGCGTACTCCGGCGCCTACACGCCCCTGCCGAACCCGCTGGAGCTGTTCGGCTGGCGCATCGACTCACTCGCCCACCCCGAGCGATGGGCGGTCGTGTGCCTGGTCGCATTCGTGCTCGCCGGCCTCGTGGTCGCGAACGTCCGGCGCGGCCGGGTCGGGCGCCGCATGATCGCGGTCCGCACCAACGAGCGGGCGGCCGAGTCCGTCGGGCTGAACCCGTGGCGGGTCCGGCTCTACGCGTTCGCCCTGTCCGCGGCGATCGCCGCGCTCGGCGGGATCCTGGTGGTGTTCCGGCAGCCGACCATGGTGTTCGAGCGGGGATTCCTGGCCTTCGACTCGATCCTGGGGCTGTCCTACGTCGTGCTGGGCGGTATCGGGTACATCGCCGGCCCGTTGCTCGGTGGGCTCGGGCACCCCGGCGGTTTCATCTCCACGCTGCTCGATTCGGACAGCGCGACGATGCCGCTGTGGATCGCCCTCGTCGGAGGCGTGCTGTCCATCTGGTATCTGCAGGTACGTCCGGACGGAGCCGCTGAGGGCCTCGGGCGGCACATCCACCTGCCGCGGCCTCGGCGCCGCCAGGCTCGGGCGGGCACCACCACGGGCACCTCCACGGGCACCTCCACGGGCACCGTCATAAGCACCGCCATGGGCACCGGCCCGGCCGGTCGCGTTCCCGAGCGGGTGCTTGAGGGCGAAGGACTGACGGTGGCCTTCGGCGGCGTGGTCGCGGTCGACGACGTCTCGCTGCGCGTCGGCCCCGGTGAGGTCGTCGGGCTCATCGGGCCGAACGGCGCGGGCAAGACGACGTTGATCGACGCGATCACCGGTGCGACCAACCCGAAGTCGGGCACGGTCACGCTCGACGGCAGGCCGATCGGGTCGATGCGCATGTACCGCCGGGTGCACGAGGGCATCGGGCGGTCGTTCCAGAGCCTTGAGCTGTTCGACGACATGACGGTGGCCGACAACCTCAAGGCGTCGGCCGACGCGCGGTCGAGCAGCGTGTACCTGACCGACCTGGTCTGGCCGCGCCCAACGGCCTTCACCGCCGGAGCACTCGCCGCCGTCGAGCTGTTCGAACTCGGCCCCGACCTCGACCGGCTGCCGACCGAGCTGCCGTACGGCCGGCGCCGGCTGGTCGGCATCGCCCGTGCGGTGGCCGCCGAACCGTCCGTCCTCTGTCTCGACGAGCCGGCGGCCGGGTTGAGCTCGACCGAGTCGGCCGAACTCGGCACCCTGCTCCGGCGGCTCGCCGACGAGCGCGGCATGGGTGTGCTGGTGGTCGAGCACGACATGGAGCTGGTGATGCGGGTGTGCGACCGGCTGATCGTGATGGAGCGCGGGCGGGTCATCGCCGACGGGACGCCTGCCGAGGTACGCCGTGACCCGCGGGTCATCGCGGCCTACCTCGGCGACGAGACCGAGTCGCAGGAGACCGAACCCACGCGCGAGAGAGAGGAAGTCGAGCAATGAGGTCCGACGATCGGATCGAGGCCGCGCTCGCCCGCGCCGTCGAGCTGGGCGAGGTCGGTGTGCAGGTCGCCGCCTACCTCGGTGACGAGCTCATCGTCGACGCGTGGACCGGCGTCGCCGACCCGCGGGACGGCCGGGCGGTCGACGGTGACACCTTGTTCCCCGTGTTCTCGGTGAGCAAGGCGCTCGTCGCCACGGCGATCCAGCTGCAGTGCGAACGAGGGCTCGTGGACATGGAGCAGCCGATCGCGACGTACTGGCCGGAGTACGGCAGGCGCGGCAAGCAGGGCATCACCGTCGGCCACGTGCTCACGCACTGCGCCGGCGTTCCGCACATGCCGCCCGGCCTGGACGCCGGCGGACTCGCGGACCATGACGCGATCACCACCTGGCTCGCGGACGTCGAACCGCTGCACCCGCCGGGTGAACGCTCCATGTACCACTCGATCAGCTTCGGGTACATCCTCGGTGAGGTCATCCGCCGCACCGACCCGAGCCACCGTCCCTACGACCGGTTCCTCCGCGAGGAGCTGTGCCTGCCGATCGGCGCCGACGACGTCTGGGACGTGCTCCCGGCGGAGCACGAGCACCGGGTCGCGCGGCTGACCTGGGGGCCCAACCCGCCGAAGCGCGCGCCGATGACCGGGGTGCCGCTGCTGTCGATGCCGCCGGAGATCCGCCCCGACGCCGACCGCTGGAACGATCCCCGGTTCCGGTCGTCGTCGATCCCGGCGGCCGGCGCGGTGATGTCGGCCCGCGCCGGCGCGCGGTTCTTCAGCATGCTGGCGAACCGCGGCGAGATCGCCGGTCGCCGGTACATCGCGGCCGACCGCCTGCTCGCCCTGACGTCGCCGCGGCCGAACGCCGACGAGTTCGACGAGGTCTACCAGGGAACCACCTGGATCGGCACCGGCGGCTACTGGCTGGGCGGGGAGTCTCCCCGGCCGACCCGCTGCTCGGCCGTTCGACCCAGGTGCTCGCCCACGCCGGGGTGGGCGGATCGATGGGATGGGCCGACCTCGCGACCGGGCTGGCCGTCGTCATCACCCACAACCGGATGTTCCTCGGCGCCCCGCCGGGCGCCGAACCGTTCGTCCCGCTGGCCGACGCCGTGCGCGCGGTCGCGGGACTGGACTGAAGGAGTGACCACGATGGAGTACCGGCCGTTCGGGCGGACCGGCGTGCGGGTGAGCGCCCTGGGCCTGGGGTGCTGGATGTTCGGTGACCGGGCCGACGAGGCCGAGTCGGTCCGGATCATCGACAGGGCGCTCGACCTCGGCGTCAACTTCTTCGACACGGCGAACAACTACGGCGGGGCCCCCGGGCGCAGCGAGTCCGTCGTCGGGGCCGCCCTGGCGAAGCCGTCCAAGCGCGATCGAGTAGTGATCAACACCAAGGCGTACATGCCGGTCGACACCGAGGATCCCAACGGGCGGGGGGTGAGCCGCAGGCACCTGATCCGCCAGTGCGAGGCGAGCCTGCGGCGGCTGCGGACCGACCATGTCGACGTGTTCACCCTGCACCGGTTCGACCCCGACGTACCGGTCGACGAGCCGTTGCGCGCCCTGGACGACCTGGTGCGCGCGGGCAAGGTCCGCTACCTGGGGGTGAGCACCTCCGCCGCGTGGGAGGTCGTCGAGTCACTGTGGGTGGCCAAGGAGTTCGGCCTCAACCGGATCGTGGCCGAGACCCCGCCGTACAACATCCTCGACCGGCGGGTCGAGCGTGAGCTGCTCCCGATGGCCGCGACGTTCGGGCTCGCGGTGAACCCGTGGGCGCCGCTGGGCGGAGGGGTGCTCACCGGCCAGTACCGGCGCGGCGAGCCGCCGCCCGCGGGCAGCCGGTACGGCGCGGGCGGCGTGCTCGCCGGCTTCGCCGGTGACCGGTTCAGCGAGGCCGTGTTCGACGTGCTCGACGTGCTGCGGGTGATCGCGGCCCGTCATGACGTGACCATGGCCCAGCTGGCCTTCTCCTGGGTCTTACGGCGGCCCGGCGTGACGAGTGTGCTGTGCGGGCCGGAGCGGCTGGCCGACCTAGACTCGTGCGCGGAGTCCGCGGCGATCGATTGGACCGCCGAGGATCTGGACGCGATCGACGCGGTGGCCCCGCCGGGCGACAAGATCGCCGGCTGGTACGAACCGATCGGCGGCCCGCGGTTCCGGCCGCATCCGGGCAGGGTCTGACCGGTACCCGGTCATACCGACGCGAGCGGCCGGGATTCGCCCCGGCCGCTCGCGTCACCGCCGGTTCGTCACCTTCTGGAACTCACCCTGATCGCATCCGAGCCGCCGCCAAGGGCGAGAGAGTCCTCTCTCCTGCGATGGCGGCGGGGCGATCCTTCGGCCGGGAAACGCTGAACATGACGGGGGACGTGCTCGCGGTACGCCTCAGTATCCTCGACACCCTCCATGTACGAGGCGGACGCCGTCCTTACGGCCGCAGGAGGCCGGTAAGGTCTGGTTGCCGATCGTTCGGAGGTGGGAGCAGAGGTGTCGGCCATCCGGCTGCTGGTACTCGGGGCCATCCGTGAACGCGGCAGGGCGCACGGTTACCAGGTGCGCAGCGATCTGGAGAGCTGGGGGGCGCACGAGTGGTCCACGGCCAAACCCGGCTCGATCTACCACGCGCTCAGGCAGCTAGCCAAGCAGGGACTGCTGCGCGCCCACGAGATCGCGCCGAGCACCGCGGGCGGACCGCCGCGAACGGAGTACGAACTCACCGGCGAAGGTGACGCGGAGTTCCTGAGCCTGCTGCGCACGGCCCTGGCCAGACATGACCAGAGAATCGATGAGCTGACGGCCGGGGTGGGTTTCCTCACCTGCCTGCCCCGCCAAGAGGTGATCGCGCTGCTGAAGGAGCGGATGGCGGCCCTTGAGGGCTGGCGGGCGGAGGTCGCTCGCCACTGGACACCCGACAGCGCCGGCTCCCAGGACGGGGAGCCGATCACCGAGATCATGCGACTCTGGACGCACTTCTCCGGTAGCGGCGCCGAGTGGACCCGCGACCTGATCGAACGCCTGGAAAAAGGCGCGCACGCCTCCTGAGCGGCCGTTTTCGGTGCCGTTGGGTCTCGCGCGGACCGGCCCGCCCCTGGCTCGGGTGAGCGACGCCTCCGGTCACGGACCCGCGTTCGCCGGAGGTGTCCCCGCGCGGGTACCCGGCAATTCGGAAAGCGTCGCCGTCCATTCGCCGGTACGCTCGGATCTTGCAGTAGTAAAATTTGACTACTGATCCCCCAGAGGAGCGACATGGCCAACGAGACGACCGTGCCCGCACTGCCCTGCCGATCGATCGACGAGATCGAAGAGTTCTACACCGCGTTGGGGTTCACCAGGACCTACCACCAGGTTCGCCCGAACCCGTACCTCGCCCTACGGCGGGAGGACATCCACCTGCACTTCTTCGCCATGCCGGGCTTCAACCCGGAGGACTCCTACGGCACCTGCATCATCACCGTCCCCGACACCGGAGTCCTCTTCCGCGCCTTCGCCGAGGGCATGCGATCCGCGTACGGCAAGCTCCTGATCTCCGGGATCCCCCGGATGACCAGGCCCAGGAAACGGAAGAACGCCGACAACCTCGCCGGGTTCACGATCGTCGATCCGGGAGGGAACTGGATCCGGATCTTCCCCTCGTCCAAGGACGCGATCCAGCAGGAACCCCCGACCGGCAGACTCGCCACGGCACTGCGGAACGCCGTCGTCATGGGCGACTCCCACGGCGATCACCGGCAGGCCGCCAAGATCCTCGACGGCGCCCTGGCCCGAGCGCAGGACCCGCCTAGCATGGACCTCGTCGAAGCACTCCTCTACCGTGCCGAGATAGCCGTGGCCCTCTCCGATCGGGAGCGAGCGGGCGAGCTGTTGGCGCGCGTCCGCGAGATGCCCCTGGACGCCTCGGCAAGGGAACGGCTGTCCGAGTCGCTGGCCGGCGCGGACGACCTCGAAGCGATCCTGGCGGCCGACCGAGCCGAGCCTCAGGCGGGATGCGGTTCAGAGCGGTAATCGAGGCGCCTCGGTCGTTCGACCGTGTCGTCATCGACCTGTCGGCGCCGAACGAAGAGGACTTCGCCGTCGACTGCCGCATGCTGGACGAAATCAACCCGAGCGACGCTCTTCCCGCTGTACCGAGGCAGCGGACCACAGGATGGTTCCGGTGGAAACCGGACGTGAGCCAAAGGACACCGTCCGTCAATTCCGATATTCCGAAATTTCGAATTTATGGTTAACTTGAGGCATGCCATCCATCCTCAGCATGCTCCTGACCACAGTGCTGACGGCCCCGATGACCGTCGCCGCCCCCGCCGACCTCAAGGACACCGAGGCCGTACTCGCCTACATCCAGGCCCACCCCGACGACGTCGCGCTGGTGACCCAGGGCATCAGCCACAACGCCGATCGCCTCGCCCCCGTGGCGTCGAGCATCAAGATCATCCATCTCGCCGCCTACGCCGACGCCGTCCGCGAGGGGAAGGTGAAGCCGGGCGAACACGTCCCCGTGGCCCTGTGGAACGCCTACCACCTGCCCGGCACCGATGGCGGCGCCCACGAAGCGGCGCTCGAACGACTCAGGCCCGGTGCGAGCGTCACACTCGACCAGCTCGTCTCCGCCATGATCGAGGAGAGCGACAACGCCGCCGCCGACCTGCTGCGCGACCGCCTCGGCCCCGGCGCGCTACGCAAGATCGCGAAAACTCGCGTCGGGACCGTCAACGGCGAGATACTGCGCGCCTTCGGCGGCTGCACGCTGCCCGCCGACGTCTGCCTGAAGAACTACGTCAAGGCCGGCAAGCAGGTTCGGCCCACGCTCCCCGGCTTCGCCCAGCAGGCCACCTGGGCCGAGACCGTGACCCGCGTCGAGCCTGGCGTGCTGCGCGGAGTGCTCGCCGGACTCAGGAAGGACAGGACGGCGAGCAAGCACCTGGAGTGGCCGATGCGCCAGCCCGGCGCCGACCCCCGCACGCTCCTCATCGGCACCAAGGGCGGCGCGCTGCCCGGCGTGATCAGCGAGGCCATGTACACCGTCCGGCCAGGTGAGAAGCCGCGCGAGACCGTCTTCGCACTGCGGCGGCTGCCCGAGGCGACCTGGCTCTCCGGAATGCAGAGCTATGCTCACCAGCAGTTCATCGTGCGGATGGCGACCGATTCCGTCTTCTTCGCGAAAGTTCGCACAGCATTGAAGTGAGGAAGCCCTGACCAGCGACAACGACCGGATTCAGGATCTCGAGGCGCGGGTCGCCGCCCTTGAGGCCGCCCTCACAGCTGCTGAGCCACCGGCGGCCGACGACGACACCGGCCTGTTCACCTACGGCGGCCAGGCCAGGCTCGGCGGCTACCGGTGGCTATGGGAGATAGCCCGCAGCCCCGGCTGGTTGCTTCAGCAACCGACCGGGCCGCTGGCCGCCATACTGGCCGCCGCCGGACACCCGGCGCGCTTCGAGATCCTGCAGTCGCTGGTCGTCGGCCCCAAGCCGGTCGCCGACCTGCAGGCCGAACTGGCTCTCTCCTCCCCCGGCCAGCTGTACCACCACCTCAAGACGCTGACCTCGGCCGGACTGGTCGAACAGCCCGAGCGAGGGGTCTACCGGGTGCCGCCACACGCGATCTTCCCCGTGCTGGCCCTGGCAGCCGCCGCGATCGACGTGGCCGAGCGCCCCGGCGCCCCGGCGAAACCTCACGATCTTCCCGGCTGAGGTTCGGTGGGCACCCGAGACCTGCCACGCCGGCACCCCGCTCCCCTGGTCCTGCCGAATGCCGGAAGCCGAGTGCGGCGGGCGGTCGTCGACCGCCCGCCGTACTCGGTCAGATCAGAGCCGCTGCCACAGGGCGGGAACGTTCGGCGGTTCCCAGCCGGGCAGTGAGATGTGACCCTGCAGGCACCGGTAGCCGACGCCGTCGTAGGTCACGGTGTCCCCCACCGCGTACGAGGTCCAGGTCTGCCAGGTGCCACCGCCCTGTCCACCGCCGACGGTGAGACTGAAGGTGGCCGAGCGGTCGGCGCTCGTGCCGTCGGCGTTGAGGTTGATCGTGTAGGTCCCCGCGGGGGTGCTCGCCGAGGTGGCGATCGTGACCGCGGAGGACTGGCCGGAGTTGATGTTCGCCGGGCTGAAGGACGCGGTCGCGCCGGAGGGCAGGCCGGAGGCGCTCAGCGCGACCGCCTGCGCGTTACCGGAGGTCACCTGGGTGCTGAGCGTCGCGCTTGCCGACTGGCCGGGCTGGACCGAGGCCGAGGACGGGCTCACCGAGACCGAGTAGTCGTTGGCCGGAGGAGGGGTGTCCCCCACGGCGAGCTTCCACAGGGCGTTGGCGGCGCCGTCCGCGTTGCGGTCCAGCGCGGTGGCGTTGATGTTGGAGGTGGTGTCGCAGGCGGAGTGGTAACAGCGGTCGAAGGCCTGGCCCGCGGTGCCGCCCCACTTGGCGGCCTGAGCCGAGCTCTTCACGCTGGAAGCGCCGGTGAAGACGCCGCCCACCCTGACGCCCGCGTTCTTGAACGGGGCGTGGTCGCTGCGGCCGTCACCCTCGGTCTCGATCTCGGTCGGGACGTTGAGCGTGGCGTAGTAGTCCTTGAAGATCTTCTCGATGGCCGGGTCGTCGTCGTAGACGAAGTAGCCCGGGTTCGGTGAGGCGGTCATGTCGAAGTTGAGGTAGGTGTCGACCCCGCTCGCGCCGCCGTTCTGAACGTAGTGGGTCGAGCCGCGCAGACCGAGCTCCTCGGCGCCCCACCAGGCGAAGCGGACGTGCTTGGTCAGCGTGGGGTTGCGGTCGGCCAGCGTCAGCGCGACCTCCAGCAGGGTCGCCGAGCCCGAACCGTTGTCGTTGATACCGGGACCGGCCGTGACGCTGTCCAGGTGGCTGCCCAGCATGACCGTCGGGCCGGTGGGACCGGCGGGCCAGTTGGCGATCAGGTTGGCATGGGTCTGGCCGTTGTAGGTGAAGTTCTGCACCGTCGTGCTGTAGCCGGCCGCGTCGAGTCTGCCCTTGATGTAGTTCAGCGAGGCGGTGTAGCCGGAGGTGGCCGAGGCCCGGTTGCCGCCGTTGCCGGAGGCGATGGACTGCAACTGGTTCAGGTGCGCCGTCACGTTGGCCACCGGGATGTCCGGGCCGGTCGGGTCGGGCGGGTTGCCGGCGGTGACGGTCAGGGAGTAACCCGCCGTCCGGTCCACGTCGGCGCCGTCGGCGGTGACCGTCACCGAGGAGGTGCCGCTGGGCGTGCTCCCCGAGGTGGCCAGCGTCAGCGTCGAGGTCTGGCCCGCCGTGATGGTGGCAGGGCTGAAAGACGCGGTCGCGCCGGAGGGCAGGCCGGAGGCCCGCAGCGTGATGGACTGGGCGCTGCCGCCGGTCACCGTGGTCCCCACGGTGGCGGTGGTGGACCGGCCGGCCTGCACACTGCCCGAGGTCGGGCTGAGGGAGACCGAGAAGTCGTTGCCGGGCGGGTTCACCGTGCAGGTCGCCTCGCCGCTCTGCGCCGGGACGTTGACGGCGGCCCACGCGGCCTTGGTCGCGTTGACCTCGACGCAGCTGTTCGGGAAGAGCTGCTTGGCCGCGGCCACGGTGGTCAGGCGCGCCTTGGCGTGCGTCCACGGAACGGTCTTGCTGTTCAGGCCGCCCATGAAGATCTGACCGGCCTTCTGGATGCCGATGCCGGTCAGGCCGGCCGGTCCGGAGCAGACGGTGCTGGCGGGCTTGCCGGGCGGGTTGGTGCCCTCGGCGAGCAGGTAGAACCAGTGGTTCTGCGGTCCGGCCGCCGCGTGCACCTCGGTGTTGGGGATCGAGGAGCTGTAGCAGTTGGGGTCGCCGAGCGCACCGGGGTTGTACATGTTGCGAATCGGCCCCTGGCCGACCAGGTTGACCTCTTCGCCGACCAGGTAGTCCGGCGGGTCGGCGGCGTTGGCGGCGAAGTGCTCGGTCAGCGCGCCGAAGATGTCGCCGGTCGACTCGTTCAGGCCGCCGGCCTCGTTGCCGCTGCCCGCCCCGCCGGAGCCGGAGAACTGGAAGATCGCGTGG
Organism: Streptosporangium amethystogenes subsp. fukuiense; assembly: GCF_042665875.1. Taxonomy (NCBI): domain Bacteria; kingdom Bacillati; phylum Actinomycetota; class Actinomycetes; order Streptosporangiales; family Streptosporangiaceae; genus Streptosporangium; species Streptosporangium amethystogenes. The sequence continues at coordinate 2,510,426 of NZ_JBHTEE010000001.1, forward strand.
CCGTACTCGTGGCCGACCACGTCCATCGGGGTGGCCTGCTGGTTGTTGGCCTGGTTGTGGCCGAAGTTGGTGTAGGACCCGTTCCAGTAGGCGTTGACCTCGTTCAGGCCGACGCGGGAGGGGAAGGCGCCGCCGGAGCCGTTGAACCCGTTGCGGCCCAGCCAGTCGCGCAGCATGTCCCATTCCTTCTGCGCCGCGTACATGGCGTCGACGCAGGCGGTCTCCAGGCTGGTGCCCTGGCCGTTGCCCCAGGCGTCGTCGGTCCCGGTGTAGGCCGACCCGTTCTGGCCGCCGCAGCGCAGGCCAGGACGGGTGGCGTCGGTCATCGAGTACGAGCTGCCGGAGCCCGAGGTCTGGATGGCCAGCGGGCTGCCGTTGTAGAAACCGTTTCCGCTGCCGGCGCGGACGTCGTCGTAGGAGTCCACGATCGACCCGTCGAGGGCGTCCACGAAGACGTGCAGGACGCTCGGGGCCTCCTTGGTGGCGCCGGTGACGACCACCTCCCACGCCAGCCTGGGCTGCCTGCCGGCCGCGTGCACGACCAGCCGGGGGGTGCTCACACTCTCCACGGTGGGCAGCTCGCCGCGGGCGGTGACGGCCGCGGTGGCGGCGTCGACCCTGCTCCTGACCTCCACCTTGATCTCGGCTCGCTGGCCCGAGGCCACGGACCCGACCTCCTGGCCCGTCCTGTCGGTGGTGACGATCACGTCACCGCCGTAGACGGGCAGCCCGCGGTGGGTACGGGAGTAGGTCAGGTACTGCAGGCCGCGGGTTCCCACGATGGTGTTCGTGAGCGTGAACTCGTCCTGCGCCGTCTTGAACAGGGCCTCGGACCTGGCGGCGAGGGCGCCGCCGGCGCTGGAGACCGCGCGCCTGCGGGATTCTGGATCCGGCGGCGCGAACGCCGGCGGATCTGCGGACATGGTGCGGGCGGCGATGCCCGCGGGGGCTGTGGCGGCGCCGGCGGCGCTCACCACCGAGGTCGTGGTCATGGCGACGGCGGCCAGTACGGCGACCGCGCCCAGTTTGACCTTGGGATTCACTCGGGGTGACTCCTCTCGGTGTCCCTTGGGGGGGTGGAGGGATGCAAGGAGCCCTGGCGTTTTGGGCTGGACCAAAGCTGACACCGTGAGTGCGGGACGAGTACCCTACGAAATTGCATAACTTCGCGATATAGACGGCTAAACAGGTGTAGAAAGCGGCACGTGGCGCCTCAGCCATGACGTGTAGACGGGGGCGCGCCGCACCTCGGCCCAGTAGGTTCTGGTGACGGCCTGGACCAGTTCGTGCCCGTACCGGGCGACCGGTCCTTGCTCGGTCCACCCGATCATGTGCCGGAAGCGCAGCGGGGTCCCGGCGAGTGGCCGGATGGCGATTCCCGGGTGGCCCTTGCTGGTCGCCTGGAACATGCCGACACACCGGGCCGAGGAAATGAGGTCGACGGCAAGGCTGAGGTCGGCGGAGTAGGCGACCTTCGGGGTGAAGCCCTGCCGGGCGCAGGCGGACCAGAAGTGTTCGCGGTGCCCGGCCTCGACCAGTGCGTGCATGACCCAGTCCTCACCGGCGAGATCACGCAGCTCGATCTCCTCCTGCCGGGCGAGCAGGTGGGAGGCGGCCACCCCGACGAAGATCGGCTCGACGGCCACGCCCGCGTAGACCACTCCCGGAGGCGGGAGGAGCTCGTGTCCCGGATAGTCGCCGAGGGTGGCGAGCTCCAGGCGCCCGGACTCCAGGAGTCCGGGCAGCAGGTCCATCGCCTCCTCGGTACGGACGATGATGTCGGCACCGTCCAGCAGTTCACCAAGGCACCCGATGACGTTTATCGCTAGATGGCTGGACATGCAGCCCAGGCGAATCCTGATCTTCTCCGGGGGCTGCTCGGCATAGCGCATGCCGTCCCGCCGTAACTCGTCGAACGCCGGCAGCAGCGACCGTGCCCTGATCAGCACCCATGCGCCGAGATCGGTGGGCCGCGCCCCCTCCCGGCCTCGCTCGAACAACGGCCCGCCGAACATCCGCTCGATGCGCCGCAACTGCGTGGCGAGCGCGGGCTGCGACATCTTGAGTGCGACGGCCGCCTTGGAAATGCTGCCCGAATCGGCGATCGCACAGATTGCTCGTAGGTGACGCACCTCTAGGTCCACGCCGGGAGCTTAATAGTAAAGAATCTTTCCGGTAAGACCCAAGTTTCAGATGCGGCACGCATGCGTTCCTGGCCGCCGAGATCGCCGGCCACGGCGCCGGTGAGCAGACCCTCGCGCAGCGGCCGCCTCTTTACCGCGCGAGCAGCGGGAGCGCCGGGAAGGTGTGGTCCTGCCACAGCAGCCGCGAGGTCTCTTCCGGGTAGGCGGTGACCATCGACGGCGTGTCGAAGAGCTGTGCGAGGCGGTGGCCGGCGTCGTACGCGGGCCAGCCCGGATCGCCGTGAGCGGCGAACGCCGTCCACGCCCCGCGGATCTGCGCGGACAGCCCCTCCGCCACCGGGAAGGGCGGGTCACCGATCAACATGGCGGGCTGTCCGCTGCTCAGGTTGCCGAAGACGAGCGGTACGTCCAGGCCGTGGCAGGCGCCGAGGGCACCACCCAATCCCGGGGCGGACCAGGTCAGTTCGTAGAGGTGGGCCTGGCCGCCGCCGGCGATCTGCGCGTCGGCAAGGTGGAGACTCGGCATGCGGAACAACCAGTCCGCGTTGACCAGCTCGTACAGCTCCTCATCGGCCGCGGCCGGGAATGCCTCCCGGTACCGGCGTGCGCCGTCCGGGCCGGGGGCGAGCATGTGCAGAGCGGTCTCGGTCTGCTCGTGCGTGACCTGGCCGAGCACGCCGTCGATCAGGCTGAACAACCGGTGCTCGTCACGAGTGTGCCCGACGAGAAGTCCGACGTCCCGGGCGGCGCCGGCAGCCAGCGCCTGCCAAGGGGGCGCCAGCAGGACGTCACCGTCGACAACCGGTGCGAACGGGATCGGCCGGTGTGTGATCTGCCCCCAGCGCTCTCGCCACTGGACCATCTTGGCGAAGACCGCGTCGCCCGCGGCGGGCAGCCGGGCCGGGGCCACCGCCGACAGGCCGGACACCGTGGGCCGTACCCCCAACTCGGCGGCGCAGGCGGCGGCGATGTCGGCGGCCAGCTCGGGGGAGAAGAACGTCCCTGGCACGCTCTGCGCGACCGCCCGGCGAAAGAGCCCGGCGGCGCGCGGCATGGCCAGCAACGCGGCGACCGATCCGCCGCCCGCCGACTGGCCGAAGACCGTGACCCGGCCCGGGTCGCCGCCGAACATCCGGATGTTGTCCCGCACCCACTGCAAGGCCGCGACCTGGTCGAGCAGTCCCCGGTTGGCCGGGGCTCCACCGATCTGCGCGAAACCCTCAATACCGAGACGGTAGTTGAGGGTCACGACCACGGTTCCGCTCCCGGCCAGGTGCCCGGCGTCGTATTCCGGGAGGCTGGAGTCGCCCAAGGCGTAACCGCCGCCGGGGATCCACACCATCACCGGGAGCCCCGCCGCCGGATCCGGTTCCGGCGTCCAGACGTTGACCGTCAACCAGTCGTCGCCGGCGGTGTCCTGAGACACCCCGAGCACGCCGGACTGCGGGGGCGACGGGCCGTACGCGACCGCCGGGCGCGCGCCGTCCCAGCTGCGCACCGGCTGAGGCGCGGCGAACCGGAGGGCGCCGACCGGCGGCTCGGCGAACGGGATGCCGCGGAAGACCGCCAGGCCCGCCTCCCGGCCGCCGCGGAGGACACCGGCCGCCGTACGGACTTCCGGCTCGGACTCAGAGGGCCTGCTGGATGCGGTGACGGCCATTCTGCGGTTTCCTCTCCGGTCTGGCTAGGCCGAGCATCCCAATGCGCGCCGTCCGCGGGCAAACCATTTAGGCCTCTTAGCGCTGGGCTTCTATGACCTCTCCGACCCCAGGACCTGGGTCTATCGGCCGGCGCTCCGGCTTCTGCGAACGTTGATGAGACTTCGAGGATTCTGAAGGTCTATCGTCCTGGTCGTTCGTCTTGCGAAGGTGAAGGCGAGTGGCCGCCCGGTCGAGATAGGAGATCGGGGTGAACGGCTCGAACGACAGGGCGTCGCAGGTCAGGCATGCGGCTTCCCTTCTCCGTGCTCGCGGCCGACGTCGGCCGTTTCCCGGCCGGTGGACAAGGGCCTTTCTCGCTTTCGGCCGTTCCTTTAGTCTTCCTTCTCGTGTTCCGACGATCATGGATGCTCTGGGCCGCAGCCATGCTGACCGCGCTCGCTCCCAGCCTTTACAACAGCAAGATGAGCGATCCGACTCGGCCCTCTCCGCTTCCGAACGTGACTCCAGCCGCCAGGTAGCCGATCCGTCGGCTTCAGCCTGGGTGCCTGAGGGTGTCGGGGTTAGAAGATTTCCCGACATCCCCGCCAAGGGACCCCTCGGCGGCCTGGGAAACCGGACACCGGCGGACAAGCGACGCTCCGGACGGCTGATTTGGAGGCTGAATTGACGACCGTCTCCAACACGAACACGATCAAGCAGAAGCCCCGACCAACCAGCCCCATTCACCCACCCGTAACGATCACGAACCGTAATCGTGATCACTCACCCAGCTGCTTTGGGGCTGGGACAGCTTCGGGAGCGGAGGTCCTTGTCGAAGGCATCACGGTGGTGAAGATGTTCGGGCAGCAAGCGGCGGCTTCCTCCGCGACGGCCGGGTGTTGCTCTGGTGGTCGGCTGGTTCGGAGAGGTGGTGTCAGCGAGTGTCACACCCGCACGAGGGGTTAGCGCGAGCGCTAGCCGAGGCGGAGCAGCAGGTGCGCCTCTACCGGCGGCTCGTCGAGGCCGATCACGACCGCCACTCTCCCGGCCTGGCAAGCGCGTTGGACGCCCATGCCCTTCTCCTCGGCCTGTCGGCTCGTCGGGAGGACGCGGTGCCGGTCGCCCAGGAGGCCGTCGACCTCTACCGTGACCTGACCAGAAGGAAGCCCGGCGAATACGCCTCGGCCTTCGCCTCGTCGCTGATCAACCTCGGCAACCAGTTGGCCGAGCTCGGCCATCACCACCGCGCTCTCGTTCCCATGCGAGAAGCCGTCGAGTTGTGTCGCCATCTCACCTCGGCCGGCCCGGAACTGGTCTCGTCACTGGAATTCATCGGCATCAAGCTGGGCGAGATGGGTCGCCATGACGAGGCGCTCGACGCCCTCAACGAGGCAATGGACTTGCGTCGGCCGCTCATCGAAACGGGGAGGACGGAGCACGCCATCGACCACTGGACCGGGCTGGTCGCCCTCATCCACCAGTTGCACGAAATGGGCCGCGACGGCGAGGCGCAGCCGTACCAGCAGATGGCCGCCCGCTACCACCGCCGCATAGCGGCGACGCAGCCGGACTTCATCGCATTCCTCGACGAGCTGCTGAACGAGCACGGCTACTCCGTGACCGCGACCGGCTTCCGCCGCAACCCCGGTCACAGAGCGGCGAGCACGCCGAGCCGGGACTTGCTCGTCCGCCTGCACGAGCAGAACGAGGAGGGCATGCGGCTGATGAGGGCGGGACGCCTCGACGACGCCCTCGTTCTCTTCCAGCAAGCGATCGACGTCCTGAACGGAGAATCGGCCGCCGCCGCGACGGCATCTCCGCTGCACAACCTCGCTCTCGTGCTGACGAAGCTCGGCCGATACGGCGAAGCCCTCGGCCCTCTCGACCGTGCCGTGCACATCCACCGCGCCCTGGCGACATCCGATGCCAGGCGCCTGCCGCAGCTCGCCTCGTCCCTGAACAACCTCGGCTGGCTCCTCCTGGCGCTCAGCCGGTTCGAGGATGCCCTGGTCCCCCTGAACGAGGCCGTCGCTCTCTACCGCCGGCACGTCGAATCGCCCGACGGACACGCACGCAGCCTCTACAACCTCGGCGTCGGGTTGGGGCACCTCCGGCGCCACCGCGAGGCCGTGACCGCGGCCGAGGAAGCCATCAACCTGCTGCGCCCGCTGGCCGCCTCCGACCCCGGCGCTCATCGCGCCAGCCTCGCGGACGCGCTGACCTGGCTCGGCAAGCAGCTCAGGCACCTCGGTCGCGACCGCGAGGCCCGCGCCGCAGAGCGTGAGGCCAGGCGCCTCTAGGGCCTGTACGGACTTCGGACCTTCAGGCGGATTCTTAGTTATGCCGCCGGCTCGACGACGAGTTCTGACCGAAGCCCAGCCAGACGCTCCTGGTCAGCGAAGCCTGCGTCCGCTGCCCGATGGTCAATCCCAAGCCGAGTTCGCCCGCGCCTTCTGCTGCCGATGCCTGAGAGCCGACGAATCGACCGGCCGAGTCGGCCAGTCGCCGCTGTCCGTTCTCGCCCCTGGCCCGCATGCGGTCGACCAGTTCCAGCGCCGCCCACAACGCGGTGCCCGACGAGGCGCCAACCGGCAGCCCGGTGACCTCGCGGACGTGCCGGGCCGCCGCCACACTGGCCGCGTCGGGCACGGGGACGACCAGGTCCACGAGGTCGGGCCGGAAGCCGGGCTCGACGCGTGGCCGTCCGATGCCCTCGATCCGCGACGGCATCCCGGTGCCGTAGTCGGGCAAGTCGAGGGTCCATCCCGGGAAATAGGCCGAATTCTCGGGATCCGCCACCGCGACCCGGCAGCTCTCACCGTGGGACTGGATCCACTGACCGAGGGTGGCCGAGGTCGCTCCGGTGCCCGCGCCCGTCACCACCCAGTTCCGCCCGGAGATAGAACTCGACGGCACCACGACCCGGGTAATGGTCGAACAGACCGTGGCGATCGACCCGATCCGCCTTGGAGACTTCGCCGGGCGCCTCTCTCGCTATGAGCTGGACAAGGTCAGCAAGGCTCTTCGCCTGGTCTTCGCTCTCTCCCCATAGCGGAGCGCAACACCGGGGCGGCTTGGCCCCTCGGTCAGCTCCTCCCGGACTCTCCTCGGCAGTCGCACTGGAACTACGCCGTGAGCAGTCGCGACCCGTCATGCCGCAGAGGCCCACGAGTCCTCGACAAAACCATCACAAGTGGGGCCAAGTGCGCCACAAGGGCGAACAATCACCATCGGTGACCAATCCGGCATTTCGGACATTTCTTATGAAGGAGCATGCTGCGAGGAGGGCACGAAATGGAGTAAACCCGGCAGGAGCGATCCCCGACGGCCACGTGAACCGCAGTGGCAGAAGGGCCGAGCGCGAACCGTCTTGACATTTTTTCACCCGCACAGGGGCCCGAAGCCCGGCGTGAACCCTACCGCACATCACCGAACCGCGCCGACTGTACGGCCTGGAATGAGGAATTTATTTTGAAGAGCCTTATCAGGCGCGCCTTCGCGCGATGGGTGGCGTTGTCGCTGGCCACTGCGATGGTCGGCGCTCTCGCCCCACCCGCGCACGCGATCGCCGTATCCCCGCCGGAACCGTCTCCGGGTAAGGAGGCGGCAGCCTCCGCCTCCAACAGCCCATTCATCGATCTCGGCAGCCTTAAAACGATCCAGGGCCTGGTCGGAGGCATCAACAACAAGGGGCAGGTCGCTTCGGCGATCAACCGCACGTCGAACCCGATAGAGGCGAAGCTCGGAGCCGTGCTGTTCTCCGGGGGCTCTTTCACGGACATTCACGCGAGCCTTGGCGACGTCGGCTACAGTCGCGCCCGGGACGTCAATGACGACGGCACCGTGGTCGGCACCTATGGTGCCCATTCGCAGTCCTTCGTCTTCAAAGACGGTGCGGTAACGCGCATAGACCCGCCGCTGGCGACGGCCATCAACAACAAGGGGCAAGTCGTGGGCCCGGGATGGATACGGGACGCCGACGGCTCCGTGCTGAGACTTCAATCCTGGAAAAATCAGCGCATCGAGGCCTCTTCGCTGAACAACTCCGGCTCCGTGGTCGGTGGCGCGGACATGAACCCCGATCCAAAAGTGGTGGACTACCGGGCCTTCCGCACCAGACCCGGCGAGCCGGTCAACCCCACACGAGACCGCCTGGAGTACATGGGAAGCACGATCGCGTTCGACATCAACGACAAAGGACAGGTCGCAGGCTACGGGACGGATATGGACGATGGCTACGTCCCGCTGATCTGGGATGCGAACGGCACGCCCGAGGTTCAACAGACAAGCTGGGGCGGCATGGTGGATGCGATCAACAACGCGGGCATCGGGGTCGGAAGGATGTACGAACAAAATCGCACATTGACGGCCGCGATATACACGGAGGGGCGCGGCATCGACCTGAACACTTTCGTGAGGGGAAATACCAGATTGACATTGACGGCGGCGACCGGGATCAACGACGCCAACCAGGTCACCGGCATCGCAAAGGATTCCGACAACGTCGCCCATGCTTTCCTGCTCGACCTGGGAGCCCCCTTCCCGGAAGTCAAGTGGATAGATATCCAAAGCGCGAGATATCCAAATGAAAGCGATTATTCGGAAGTCAATGGTGCAGTTGTCGACGGCAACGCGATGCGCATCGGCATCGCCCTCAAGAACGCAAGTCCACACCCCGTGACCGTACAACTGCAGGCATATCATTCTCCTGATCCCGGGCATGACAACCTGGGAACGCCCATACTGGATGAACCACAGGAAGAATCCATCCCGCCGCTGGCCTCACGAGACACGTATTTGAAATGGTCACCGAAGAAGACCTCCGGAATCGCCTGGGAAAAGGGCGAGCCGGTCTCACGCCGCTACGTGAAAATACAGCTCCTCGTCGGCGGTGTCGAGAAAGCCTACGTCGAAAAGCATTTCGACGTCATACCGAAGCCGACGGTCCTGGTGCACGGCTGGAAGAGTGACGCCCAGGCCGCCTGGAACGACACCGGCGAGATCCTCAAAAAGATACATCCTCAAATGGGGGTGTTCGCGATCGGCGACGGCCAGTTCGACGAGCACGGCGGCACACTCGACACCGGCACAGATTCGGAGCCGTTCAAGCGTACCAAAATGCTCTGGGAGAACGTCGATGAGATGGCAAAGTACATCGAGAACGTGCGCAAGCGGACGGGCGCGTTCCAGGTCGATGTCATCGCTCATTCGATGGGCGGACTGATCGCCCGGCAGTACATCCAGACCAAGATGCCGCGCGTGGGAGGCACACCATCCTTCACAACCGGCCGGCCCGCGGTGAACCGGATGCTGCAGATGGGCACCCCCAACATGGGAAGTTGTCTCGCGGACATACTCGTGGAGGCGGCCAACCTGTGGGGCGCTCCCGTTCCGTACTTCCCGGCCACGTACGAGCTCACCACGGATTACATGGACGGTGTGTTCAATCGTGAGTATCTGGATCTCAAAGACGTGCGGCCCTCCAACCTGGTGGGCGTGGGCAGGGCGGTGCTCTGTGGCCTGACTCCCCCTGACGGTGACGGAATCGTTCCGGTGTTCAGTTCACGGTTCATCTACCCGGACATCCCCAGGACCGACACGGCGCACACGTCGATGACCTCCTCAGAGCAGGACTTCCTCTCCTACATCAAGCCGCGGCTCGCCATGGCGCCGGGCACGACCGGCACCGCGGAGCCGACCGGCCCCGGACTGAGGAATGACGCCACCGTCGAGTCCGGCATGAAGTCGACCGCGAAGCCCGGCGCGGAAACCGCAGCCGAGGCCACCGGCGATGCGGACGTGATGTCGACGTTCGCCGCATCGTCGACCGCGGTGGAGCCGGGCCAGACGGTGAGCGTGCCGTTGAACGTTCCGCAGGGCACGGCGTTCGGTGTGACGGGGGTGCTGCCGTCGACGGTGGGGCTGGTGTTGCGTGATCCGTCCGGCAAGCCGGCCGCGCAGTACGCGGCGGGCAGCGAGCAGGCCAAGCAGCCGATTCAGGGGTTGAGCGTGGCCGATCCGCAGGCGGGCACGTGGAAGCTGGAGATCACGAATTCCGCGGCCGAGCCGGTCACGGCCACCCTGGGAGCCTGGATCACGGGTAACCCGGTGAAAGTGTCGGTGATGAAGGCCGAGCAGTCCTCTGACGAGGGCCGGGTGCGGGTGATCGCCGGTGTGACCGACGCCGGTGCGCCGGTTACCGGTGCGCCGGTGAAGGCCATCCTGCTCGGGATGGACGGCACACGCCATGAGGTGGCGTTGGAGGACGACGGGAACAACGACGACGGCGTGTACGGCGGTACATCCGAACCCCTGGCCGACGGCGTGTACGCCATCACCGTCAGGGCCGACACCGCGGCGGGGTTGCGGAGCGCGCGTGGTGTGGTCGAGGTGAAGAAGCCGGACCTGCGGGAGTTCGAGCTGACGCTGTCGGCGCAGCCGGGAGGTTCGGTGTCGGCGTCGCCGGCGCGGGATGTCCACCGGTCCGGAAGCGAGGTGACGATCAGCGCGACGGCGGATGCGGGGCGGATGCCGCTGGGGTGGACCGTTGATGGTGAAGAGCGCCCTGCCGGGACGTTGAAACTGGTGATGGACGGCCCGCATACGGTGGTGGCGCGGTTCGGGTCCTATACGGTGACCGAGCTGGGCGGTGCCGGGGGCGCGGGGGCGTGGGCCACACGCGCGGTGGCGTTGAACGATCGTGGTCAGGTCGCGGCCACGGTGATGTACGGGACGCACGCGCAAAAGAGCCGGGCGGTGCGTTGGCAGGGGGGTGAGTTCACCGAGCTGGGTGGCCTGCCCTGCACCGATGGTTCCCCTCCCCCTGAGCAGTGTCATGTGGAGGCCACGGGGATCAACGAGGCAGGGGATGTCTCGGGCTTCGCGGTCACCTCGGTGGGAGAGGACAAGGCGCAGCGCGCCGTGCTGTTCGGCAAGGATGGCGAGGTCACCGATCTGCAACGGTCCGGGTCCGGCGTGGCCGTGGACGTGAACGACAACGGTCAGGTGTTCGGCGCCAAGGACGGTGAGCTGGTGATGTGGGACAGGGGGAGCGCGGTTCAGCTGCCGGCCTCACCGCCGTTCTACGACAACGTTTACCGTAATACTCCGGGCTATCCCAGCCCGGCGTTGCCGCGGATCAACGCGCGTGGCGCCGTGGCCGGTGCGTATGTGTATGAGACGGGCGTCTTCGGGGATCCGGTCGGCTGGAGTCCGGCGGTCTACCAGGACGGGGTCACCACCGAACTGGCGCCGCAGACCTCGGATTGCCGGCACAACCACGGCGTCGCGTATGACATCAACAATGCCGGTGTCGCGGTGGGTGCGATGATGTGCGCTGTTCACACTCAGCAGCACGCCTATGTGTGGCGGGACGGCCGGGCGACCGATCTGGGCGCGGGGGATGCGAGCGCGGTCAGCGACAGTGGTCTGGTGGTCGGTCGTGCGATCGATCCGGACGCCTCCACTCCGGCCAGGACGGTCTATGAGCCGGTGGCGTGGTTGGAGGGCGCCAAGTTCCCGTTGGCGGATCTGTTGCCTCGGCCGTTGTGCCCGCAGGAGGAGGCCGACACGAAGGTGCCGTGTGTGGGCCTGTCGTGGTTGTACGACGTCAATTCCTCGGGGCAGATCGTGGCGCAGGGTTTCGTCCGTGACCGTTCGGCCTCGCAGGAGGGGTTTGTCCAGTCTCCGCGGTCGTTCCTGCTGACCCCGACGACGGCGCGGGCGAATCTGGAGGTGAGCGCGACGGTGTCGGCCGGTGAGCCGGGGCCGACCTCGACGGTGACCTGGACGGCCACGGTGACCAACAAGGGGAATGACAGCGCGACCGATGTCCGACTGGATGTGTTCGTTCCGCAAGGGGTCACCGGCGCGGCCTGTGAGACCTGGCGGGGCGTGTGCGCGCCGATCAAAGGCGGGTTCCGTAACGCGGTCAAGGTGCTGGAGCCGGGGTGGTCGGCCACCGTTGAGGTGAGTGCGATCGTCCCGGCCGGTGCCGCTGAGGGCACCGAGTTGAAGACAAAGGTGATGGCGGCCAGCCTGGCGGTGTCCGACCCCGAGATCGACGACAATGGGACGGAGGTCGTCTCGAAGGTTCGTCCGCTGTTGAACACCGTGGGGGTCAACTGGCCGGAGCCGGTGCAGGTGGGTCAGGTCAGCCATTCTTATGTGGTGAAGTTGACCAACCGGCTGAACGACCCGATTCCGTTGAAGGGGATCGCGGTCAGTGGGCCGTTCACCCAGACCAACGCCTGTCCGGTGGAGTTGGCGGTCGGTCAGGTGTGCGCGGTGGAGGTCGCGTTCGCTCCCACTGTGGAGGGGGCGGCCAGTGGGGCGCTGACGTTCACCACCGCTGATGATGCGCAGCCGGCGTTCACCGTGCCGTTGACCGGTCAGGGTGCCAAGGCGGGCAGCACGCCGGTGGTGCAGGTGCCGGCCGAACCGGTGCGGGGTCAGGTGGGCAAACCGTTCACTTTGGAGGTTTCCTTCACCGATTCCGATTCCGATGCCGATTCCGATGCCGCGGAGACTCATAGCGCTGAGGTCGCTTGGGGTGATGGGCAGCCGGTGCCGGCGGAGGTGGTCCGGCGGCCCGGTGGGGGCATCGTCCGAGTGACCCGGACGTTCAACGATTCACGTACCGGTAACGCGTTGGTGATGGTCACCGATGGCAGTGGTAAGACCGGCACGGCCGGGGTGCCATATGTGATCGAGGAAGCGGCCCCCAACCAGCCGCCGAGGGTGCTCGACGGAGAATCCGATGTTGAGCTCACGGTGGGCGAGACGCTGCGGCGCACCGTGACCTTCACCGACCCGGACTCCACCTCCTGGACGATCACGGTGGACTACGGCGACGGGTCCGGCCCGCGGCCGGTGACGCCCACCGCCGCCAAGCAGATCACGCTGGAGCACCAGTGGGCCACCCCCGGGACCTATCCGGTCACGGTGAAGATCACCGACGACGGCGGCCTGGAAACCGCGGCCGCCTTCCAGGCCACGGTCAAGGCGGTGGAGACCCCGAACCAGCCCCCTGCGGTGAGCTTGACCGGGCCGGACACCATCGCGGAGGGCTCGGCGTGGCGGGCGGAGGGATCGTTCGACGACGGCGACTCCACCTCCTGGACGGCGACGGTGGACTACGGCGACGGCACCGGGCCCAGAGAGCTGACGCTGGAGGGCAAGCGGCTGAAGCTGGAGCACACCGCGGCCGACGACGGTGAGCGCACCGTCACGGTGTCGGTGACCGACGACAAGGGCGCGACCGGCACCGCGACGCTGAAACTCCAGGTGACCAACGCCGCGCCGCAGGTGACCCTGAAGGAACCGGCGGTGGAGAAGGTCGTGCCGGCGGGCAAGGCGGTGCCGCTCAGCGCGTCGTTCACCGACCCCGGCGCCGCCGACACCCACACCGCCACCTGGACCGTCGGCGGGCGGCAGGTGACCGGTGCGGTGGCCGAACACGGCGGCACGGGCACCGTCAGCGGGTCACACGTGTTCACCAAGGCCGGGCGCTACCCGATCTCGGTGACCGTGGCCGACGACGACGGCGGTGCGGCCACCGCCGACTCCATCGGCGGAAAGGTAGTGTACGTGCTGGTCTACGGCCCGGCGGGGTCGCTGGTCGGGGCCGGTCAGACGGTCTCTCCCGCCGGGGCGTGCAAGCTCGGCGGCGAGTGCGCGAAGGAGGGCAAGGCGACCTTCACCGTCACTGCCTGCTACCGCCACAAGGACACCGTCCCCAGTGGTGTGCTGCACTACAAGGCCCCCGGGTTCGACCTGCGGGACACCGCCTACACCGTGCTCGTCGCCTCCGGCGGCACCGCGATCCTGCGCGGAGAGGGAAAGGTCAACAAGACCGTCGACGTCACCTACGAGATCACCGCGGTCGACTCCGGCAAACCGGCCGACCGCACCGACAAACTGCTGGTCAGAGTCTGGAAGAAGAACGGAGAGCTCATCTACGACAACAGCACCTCGCCCTCACCGGTGAGCGGCGTCATCCGCGTCAGCGGCTGAGACTGACACGTCCGTAGTCCTCGGCCCCCTCGGCTGGGGCCACGGGCATCCGGCCATCCTCGAATCCGCCGGACGACCACGGGCCGACCTGTCCGTGCCCTTCGGCAACGATCGCCGCGTTTCCCACCGGCCGACACGTTACGTGCGGCTTGGAATGTCTCGCTCCGTCTCGCCCTCGCGCCACGGCGTGGACCCGGACACCGCGAGACGGCTCACCCGGGGGCAGCTACGAGACCCAAAAAAGATTCGGACGGCGATGTCGAGAATTCGTGGCCGGTTCCGTCCCCGCAGTGAACGCGACCACAATGGGTCGCACCAGCACCGAGGAGAACCACGATGGCCAAATATCTACTGCTCAAGCACTACCGCGGCGCCCCGGCTTCGGTCAACGACGTGCGCATGGACCAGTGGACGCCAGAGGAGATCTCGGCCCACGTGCAGTACATGAACGACTTCGCGGCCCGGCTTGAGGAGACCGGCGAGTTCGTCGACGGTCAGGCGCTCGCCCCCGAGGGGGCGTGGGTCCGCTACGACGGCGAGGGGCGCCCGCCGGTCACCGACGGACCGTTCGCCGAGACCAAGGACCTCATCGCCGGCTGGATGGTGATCGACGTCGACAGCTACGAGCGCGCCGTCGAGCTGGCCGGGGAGCTGTCGGCCGCCCCTGGGGCGGGCGGGAAGCCGATCCACGAGTGGCTCGAGGTGCGCCCGTTCCTGACCGCGCCGCCCACCATCACGGAATGACCTCATCATGAACGAGGCCCTGCTGAGGAGCCTCACGCCGAGCGTGCTCGGAATCCTCGTCCGCCGCGGAGCAGACTTCGCGGCGGCCGAGGACGCCGTGCAGGACGCGCTGGTCGAGGCGGTCCGCGTCTGGCCGGCCGACCCACCGCGGGACCCGAAGGGCTGGCTGGTCACCGCGGCCTGGCGCAAGTTCCTCGACGCGACCCGGGCGGACGCCGCCCGCCGCCGGCGTGAGGACCTCGTCGACGAGGAGCCGGCGCCCGGGCCCGCGCCCGCGGTGGACGACACGCTCCAGCTCTACTTCCTGTGCGCCCACCCGTCGCTGACGCCGTCGTCCGCGGTCGCGCTCACGCTGCGCGCCGTCGGCGGGCTGACCACCCGCCAGATCGCCCAGGCCTACCTGGTGCCCGAGGCGACCATGGCGCAGCGCATCAGCCGGGCCAAGCGCACCGTCTCCGGCGTGCGGTTCGACCAGCCCGGCGACGTCGCCACCGTGCTGCGCGTCCTCTACCTGGTCTTCAACGAGGGCTACTCCGGCGACGTCGACCTCGCCGCCGAGGCCATCTGGCTCACCCGGCGGCTCGCGGCCGCGATCGACCACCCCGAGGTGGCGGGGCTGCTCGCCCTCATGTTGCTCCACCACGCCCGGCGTACCGCCCGGACCGCGTCCGACGGCAGCCTGGTGCCGCTCGCCGAACAGGACCGCGGCCGGTGGGACACCGCGTTGATCGCCGAGGGCGTCGGGATCCTGCAGGCGGCCCTCGCCCGTGACCGGCTGGGCGAGTTCCAGGCCCAGGCCGCCATCGCGGCACTCCACGCTGACGCGCCCACCGCCGAGGAGACCGACTGGGTGCAGATCGTCGAGTGGTACGACGAACTCGCGTGCCTGACCGACAGCCCGGTCGTCCGGCTCAACCGCGCGGTCGCCGTCGGGGAGGCCGACGGACCGCGCGCCGGCCTGGCGGCGCTCGCGGCGCTGGACGACTCACTGCCCCGCCACACCGCGGTGGCGGCGTACCTCCACGAGCGCGACGGCGACCTGGCGACGGCGGCACGGCTGTACGCCGAGGCGGCCCACAAGGCACCCAACCTCGCCGAGCGCGGCCACCTGACGCGCCAGGCCGCCCGGCTCAACGCCCGCCGGTGTCGCTGACGGGTCGCGCTCGGATTCTCCCGCAGCACTTGGAGCAGCCTCGCGGCCAGAGCGATCGTCTCGAAGTGGGTAGGCGGGTCGAGACCAGCCGCACGACGCGTTACTGGCGGGGCAGCTTCGCGACGACAGGCGCGCTGGAGACGTGCTGTCTCAAAGGTGACCTATCAGCTCAGCGAGGCGCTGGATAGCGGCGAGCCAGGTGACCCGGAACCCGCTTTCCTGGCTTCCTTCTCGTCATCCTGTCGAACGCCGGAAGGCACCCGTCAATTCTGGCCCGTAAGTGTCGATCTAACCAGCGAGGAGCTTACTGACCGCCTGGTGGGAGACTCCAAGTAGCAAGCCGATGTCCCGATGGGGAAGCCCCTGCTCGTGCAGACGGCGCGCGGCCTCGCGTGAACGACTGACCGCGTCATCACGCAATCGGTCCGCCTCCCGGCGAATCTCCCTGGTCCGCGCGACCTCCGCGGCGAGTTCCTCCCCCAGGACGGGAACCACCGTGATCCGCCAAGCGGCCACGGCCGGGTCGTCGATGTCGAAGCGAAGGGCCAGTAGATCGCGCACCGTCTCCTCGGCCTGATCGAGCCGCCGCACTTGAGTATGCGCCGGGCGCCGCAATCCCGGCCCTTCGATCTCCAGCGCCCACCAGCCACCGGACCGCTGGGCCGTGACCCGGAACTCATTCACTTGGCCTCCTCCTCGTCATCCTGGCTCATGTCCTGTTGAGCTTCGGCGAGTAGTGCGTCCCACTCCTTGAGAATGCCCTTGGCCGTCAACTCGTTGACTTCGGCATGACGCGGCACGATGACCGCGTCTCCTCGGACATACCACTTGTCATGGCTGCCACCATGCACATCGGGCGTCTTCGAGAACTCGAAGCCGTACCGCTTGGCCAGGCGAGCCATCCGACTAAGCAGCTCGTTCCGTTTCATTCAGCATAGTCAAGGTGGTTGCCAGCATCAAGACAACCAGCTTGCCTAAATATCCTGCTAGATCCCAAATACTACGGATCCGGCGTTCGGCGACTACGAGCGCCCGCGCCGGTTCGACCACGTGCGCAGAAAGCCGACCGCCGGCATCGTCAGGTGCGGGCACGCCCTTCGGCAGCTGAACACTCCTCCCCCAGCGCTGCTCGACGAGCACCGGATACAACACTCGGAGATGTTCCAAGAGCAGCGGAAACCTCAGGGCGGTGTGTGCTAGAAAAGGCGCGTCGGCCCAGCTCATGAGGGATTTCCCAGAGATCGGCAAGCCCGGGTGAGCAAGCGCGCCAGCACGACAGGCCATGCCACGGCGCCCAGAGCCGGTCACCCGGAGAAAGAAAGACGGCCCCAAGCCGGTGCTACCAACACCGTCTCAGGGCCTTGATCCATTCACCCTGCTAGCACAGGAGAAAGATCCATGCTCGACTGTACCCGCGCGCCCGCGCCCGTATCAAACATCCTCTCCCGCCAGGCGACCGTCTCCTCGGTCTCGGAGGGCGGGCGATGAGCATCCGGCAGGCGAAGCCGCCCTCCGACCACTTCACCCGGATCTCCAACCTCTGGATCCGTGACCTGCGGCTGTCCTGGAAGGCGCGCGGCCTGCTGGCCTGGCTGACCTCGCACGCGACCGGCTTCCGCGTCTCGGAGAAGACCATCGTCTGCGCCGCCCCGGACGGCCGGGACGCGGCCCGGACCGCCATCGCGGAACTGGAGACGTACGGCTACCTGGTACGCGAACGCGCACGGGGCCACGACGGCAGACTCGGCGGCGTCACCTACATCATCTGCGACCCCTGGTCACCACAACCCACCGCCGACGAGTCCGCGCCGGAAAACCCGCTGTTGGCCCCGACCAGCACGAACACCCTAAAACCCCAGGCCGCGACCTACGCCGGGAAAACCAACGCGGGGAAACCCGCCCGTATAAGAAGACCAGCAAAGCAAGAAGACCAGACCCCCGAGAAGATCAGCGAAAACCCCTCTCTTCTCGCCGTAGGCGAGCCTGCGGACCGTAGAGGGCCGGGCACCGCACCGACGCCTGCGGCGAACCCGGAAGAACTGTCCCGAACGGCCGCCGAACTGCTCGGCAAGCTGCCCGACCACTACCGCCGCGCCCCGGCCTGGCTACGCTCCCGGCTGCTGAAAAGGATCTCCGAGGCTCTTCTACGGCACTCCCCGTCGGCCATCGCCGACTACTGCGCCAAGTTCGTCGATGATCCCGCCTTCGGCGACTACGAGCATCTGCGCCGCTTCGACGACGTGCTCAGAAAACTGGCCGCCGACATCGCCGACGGCACCGCCTGCCCCGGCTGCGGACACGACCCCCGCCATCCGTTCTGCGACACGGAGGTGGGAGATAAGGCCGCCCGGCCAGGCTCCGAGGTCCCCCGCATCCGTCCCGCGAGGCGAAATCGGCACCGGTCGCCGCTCACCGCGTAGACGACGGCCCCACTTCGTAGCCGTCAGAAAACGATCACACTAAGTTCGGATCTTCAGGTGGGTCGTAGTCTTCGGAGGCCGTTTTCAGATCGCGGCCAGGCCCGCAGTGATGTTCGCCGCCGGCGTGTTCCGTGCCCGGTTCCAGGAGGTCCCGGCCCACAGGTGCAGCGTCTCGGCGTCCCCGCGGACCGCCGCGGCGCGCCGCAGCGGTGCCGTCAGGTGGTGGACCTGCGGGTAGGCCGCAGGTGCCCGGCTGGAGTACTCCGTCATGAATCGGTTGACCAGGCCGCGCGCCGGGCGTCCGGTGAAGGCTCTGGTAACGGCGGTGCGGGTGAAGCGGGGATCGGTCAGCGCCGCACGGTGGACCACGCCGGTGCCGCTCTCGGGACAGAGCAGGAAAGCAGTGCCCGCCACAGCCGCGACCGCTCCCGCGGACAGGACCCGGGAGACGTCGGCGGCCGAGGCGACACCGCCGGCCGCGATGAGGGGAAGCCGTGACACCTCCCGTACCTGGGACAGCAAGCGCTCCAAGCTCATGGCCTCGGCGTCCGCATTGGTGAACGAGCCGCGGTGGCCCCCCGCCTCCTCACCTTGGACACACAGCACATCGGCCGCCGAAGCCAGTCGTGCCTCGGCCGCCGACGTCACCGTGACCACCACGGTGGTCCCCCTACGGCGGAACGCCTGGATCAGCTCGTTCTCCGGGCAACCGAACGTGAACCCCACCAGCGCGGGCGGATCCGTCAACAGATCCGCGACCTTGGCAGTGAAATCGTCATCGCCTCCGCGCGGGACTCCCAAAGTGGTGCTCAGCCGCTGCGCCTCCCGCTCTATGACCCGCGCATAGCCGTCGATCTCAGCCTGATCGACTTCATCGGCCGTAGGCATGAACACATTCACCCCGAACGGACGGGACGTGAGCTCGCGCGCCCGCTTGATCTCCTGGCGCATCTGCGTGGCCGTCTTGTAGCCGGCCGCGAGAAACCCCAGAGCACCGGCTTCGGACACAGCGGCGGCCAGTTCGGGCGTGGACGCCCCGCCGGCCATGGGAGCCTGCACGACCGGCAGCCTGAACGGCCACGGCACCGGATCGGACATCGACACCTCCTCCCTCAGCGCCCTGTGGTCTCACCACAGGCGCCGCGACGGTGAACCGAGCACACCACGGGCGATCCGTCAGGCTCTGGAAGCCTATGCCACCTCACCTGCGAGTTCGAGGTAGCTCCAGGTCAGGCGCCTAATACGACGTTCCGCACCGGAAGTACAGATCCACTGTCAGGAAGGCGGGACCGGCAATCTCGGTTTCCCCGCAGCGCCTTCGCAACCTCCGCCGAGGAACGGAGCATCAACCGCGCCGATGACCCGCTATTGCCCGCCCGAACGCGCCGCAGCCGGAATCATCGGCCCGTAGCCGGTGCCGCGCCTACGGATGTGGTGGACGCGGGGCGTCGGGCAGGTACGAACGACGACATCACCGGGCGCCTGACCGTGCGGACCCCAGGGAGACCGGTCGTCCTGGGGTGAAGGAAACGAGCAGGTGGTCGAGGCCGGCTTCGGAGAAGGCGGCGTGCACGTCCGTCCGGTCCTCGGTGAAGTGGGTCCAGCCCTCGACATGGAGCGGCACGACCTGCCGGGCTTTCAGCAGGCGTGCGGCGATCATCATCTCGGTGGCGTTCAGGGTGAGCCGCCCGTCGATCATGGGCGTGCGGACGGCGCCGCCGAACAGCAGCGCGATGTCGACGACCGGGAACCGCCCGGCGATGAGCTCCACGTACTCCAGCGAGGCGTTGTCCCCGCTGATGTAGACGGTGGGCAGCCCGTCGCCGGTGAGCACGAAGCCGGTGACCTGGCCGACGACGGGCTCGCATCCCGGCGGGCCGTGCAGGGCGGGAACGGCGGTGACGCGAACCCGGCCGACGTCGTGGTGCTGCCAGGGGTGCAGCGGGGTGACCCCGATGCGCGCGGCGGCCTCGGGCGTGCTCAGGGTCAGCGGCGCGGCGGACATCATCTGGCGCCCCAGGCCGTCCAGGTTGTCGGGGTGCTGGTCGTGGCTGAGCAGTACCAGGTCCACCGGGCCGACGTCGGCAGGGGAAAGGGCCGGGCCGGTGGTCTTGGTGAGCGTGAGCGGCCCGGCGGGGTGATCTCCCGGCGGATCGAAGGTCGGATCGGTGAGGATGCGCAGCCCGCCGAGTTCCAGCAGGGCCGTCGGGCCGCCGATCACGGTGATGGTGGTCGTCATGGACGGCTCCGTTCGCTGCGCGGTCGGGCATCGTCCGGATCATCTGGACCCGTCTTCCGCACGTGACCCGATCGACCCGGGATGATCACTCGCAGTAGTAGATCAGATACATCCGCCGACCCGCAACGACCTGGCACGCTCGGCGTGGGGCCGGTGGCCCCACGCCGAGCGTTGACCGGGGAGTCCCCTGGAGGGGAGAACCGTCAGACGGGCGTCACCCGCAGGGCGGGATAGTGGGCCGAGTTCAGGTACAGCTTGTCGGTGCCGTGTTCCTTCTCCAGCTCCAGGACGAACCGATAGCGGTAGAGCCCCGGCCGGGCCTCGCTTATCACCGCCCCGGCCCAGTAGTAGTAGACGGCGGTGTACTGGTCGCGCATCCGGTCGGGAGCGCCGTAGATCTTGAGCTCGGTCATGATCCGGCGTTCGGCGACGTCGTCCTCGTCACCCTTCTCGATGTCGAGGAAGACCAGGTTGTTGATCTTCGGCATCGGGGGCCAGGTGCCGTCCGTACGGCGCTGCATGTCGATCGGGCGGATGATCCAGTTGATCACCTGCCCCTGCTTGCAGATGGTCTCCAGATGGTCGGTGCCCTGCCCGACCCCGCCGACGCTGTTGTCCATCATGTAGAGGCAGCCGTCCAGGGACTTCGTCGCGGCGGCCTTCTCCATGTCGACGAGGGTCACCACGTTCAGCTGGACGGAGTTGAGCTGACCACGATCGGCGAAGTCCGCGGCCGCGTATTCCTGGGTCATCGGCCTCCCTTTCCCTCGTTGGCGGGACCGGCCAGGGCCGGCCGGGCGGTGGGGGTGAACGGCGTGCCGACGGTGCCCAGCAGGAACGAGAGCCGGTACGGGACCGGTTCGGTGAGGTCCTGCTTGACCTCGGCGGTCCAGAACACGATGTCGGTGCCGGGATACACCTTCCGCGTGGGCTCGGCGATCCGCGGGTCGATCTCGATGTCGGCGAGGGCCACGTAGGTCTCGCACTCCAGCGGGATCACGTTCCACAGCAGGGTGTCGCCCTTGCGGACCCGGCTGTGCAGCTCGGGGGTGCCGAAACCGGTGGATCCTGCGGCCTTGTTGGTGTCATAGAAGTAGAGGTTGTCGTCCAGGTTCTCCGACGCCAGCGCGGCCACGGGGTCGACCACCGCGGTGATCGTCACGGGCCGGACGGGCCGGGCGGGCCGGCGTTCGGACTGTCTGTTCCTCGGGGGCATACTGCTCCTCCAGTCGAGAATGCTCCGGCTCGGGCCGGGTCAGCCGGCGGCCGGGACGGACGGGAGAGGGAGCACGCCCAGTCCGGCGCCGGTGAACCCGTTGCGCTTCGGATCGTTGATGATCTTGAGACTGGACTGGCAGGTCAGGTCCACGGACTGCCAGACCAGCTCGTCGTCCTGCTCGACCAGCTCGTGCAGCTGGACGTGCATGGTGTACGGGTAGACCCCGGGCCGGCTCGTGTCCACGGTCGCGGCCCAGTACCAGCCGTCGTAGATCATGTCGGGCGACCCGTACTGGGCCGGGTACATGATCTTCTCGCTGACGGCCTGGCCGGTGATATCGGTGATCACCGGAGCCGGGTAGTTGTAAGCGCCGGGGCTGCTCGTGGTCCTGCCGGTGACGTCCAGCAGCTTGGCCTCGGTGAGGCCGCGTCCGCTGCCCGACTTGCGGGCGCGCTTGCCGACCCGCCGCTGCAGCCGCTTGAGATCGGCGTCGCTCACGCTGCCCTCGCTGCCGAGCGCGGCCAGTTCCTCCAGGGTGCGCCGGTCGTCGGCGCGTTCCTGCTCGGCCAGGTAGTTGCGTGGCACCGTCGGGGGGATCGACCCCAGCGCCGCGGGCAACCAGTTCAGCACCTGCTCGGTCGCCTGCGACCCGTCGAGGAAGTGGGTGCCGGGCACGATCGTCACCAGCTGCTCGGTGCCCACCCCGACCGAGCCGAGCAACTTCATGTTGTCGAACCAGTACGTGTTGCCGTCGAGCGACCGCGTCCGGAGCGCGTTCTCGACGTCGAAGAGCACGATGATCCCGTGTTGCTGGGCCATGAAACCGCCTTTCGCAGAACGTGGCTCACACGCGCAGCAGCGCGGGCGAGTCGATGTGCAGCACGCTGTTGGGTCCTTCGTGGAGCTGGAGGGAGATTCGGTACCGGTACGGGACACCGGGCGTCATGTCGTAGGGCACGACGCCCTCCCAGACCAGGAGGTCGTAGTTCTCGTGCCCGTTGGAATCGGTGGCGTCGGCCCCCGTCCCGGACACGGCGGCGGGTGCCGGAACGGTGGAGGGCTCCACCGGATGCGGCGGCACGGCCTGGTCGGCCGGGGGCGAGGCGGTCGCACCGGACAGGAACTCGATGGCCTTGATCTCGACCGGAGTCTGCACGTCCACATGGATGGGCGTCCATTGGACGACCTGTCCCGGGACCACCGCCGTGATGAGTTCCGGAGTCCCCTGGTGCCTGCTCCCCGCCGAGCTGTCGTCGACCAGCGAGAGGTTCCCGTTGTGCAGCGTCCGGTCGGACAACGCCCCGACGGCGTCGACCATCACGACGATGCTGATCCTGTCTTTCATGATCCTCCCTTGTCGGATGTCATTCGGGCGTACGGGCCATCAGGCGCTCAGCCCCGGTCCCTGACCAGCGGCGTCTTGCCGACGGTGGTCCGCTCGATCTGGGGTGAGGAGGGTGGCACGAACACCAGCCGGAACCCGTATCCGGTCTGCTCGATGGCCGCCGCGTTGGCCTCCCGGTCGTTGAAGAGCGACAGGGAGCTCGGCAGTGCCTGGGTGAACAGCTGCCGCGTCCCGCTCGGGCCGAGGGCGTGCTCGACGGCCGCGGCCGTGCCCTCGGCGTCGTCCACCGCCGCCAGCAGGGTGAGGGTCCGGTCCTCACGGTGGTTGTGGAACTGGACCTCGTGCGCGACCAGGTCCAGGTCGACGCCGGCCGTCGAGCGCAGCCGCCCGCGCAGGGCCGCGTAGGCCAGCGTCGCCGAATACTGGCTGTCGTTGAGGTGCAGCACGTCGGCGGTGCGCCCGGCGAACTCGAATCGCTCGGTGCGCAGCCCGGGCCCGGTCAGGGCGGGGCGGCGGATCATCCGATCGCCGAGCTTGAGCCGGAGCAGCGGCGTCTCGTCGGCGTGCAGCCGGGTGACGACCAGCTCGCCCTCCTCGCCTTCGGCGACGGCGCGGCCGTGCTCGTCCACGATCTCCACCAGGTGCAGCCCCGGCACCGCGGAGAGCGCCGGCGAGGTGTGGTCGAGCTGGAGACCGACGCACTCGGCCTGGGTCGCGGCGAAGTAGCTGAGGATCGACACGTTGGGGAAGAAGGCCTGCAGCTCGTCGCGCTTGCGCTGCGGCAGGGAGCCGCTGCCGTACATGGCGACCCGGAAGCTCGCCCTGGCGTGCGAGGGCAGGCCCGCGCCCAGCTCGGGCAGGAGCGCGATGCCGGCGGTGATGCCCATCAGCGCCTTGTGGCCCGGGTAGGAGAACATGTGCTCCAGCACCGGCGCGCTCACCGGTCCCGCGCCGATGTAGTTGACCCCCGGGACGTGGGACAGGACTCCGCCGACCATGGTCCCGCTGCTCCACATCTGGTAGTCGGCCAGGGTGGTGAACAGCCAGCGCGGCGCGGGGCCGCGCAGGTAGCGGCCGAGCTGGTAGGCGCCCATGAACGCCCCGGAGATGCGGTAGGTGTCGCGCAGTTCCCGCAGGGAGTACACGATCTCCAGGGGCATGCCGTCACCGGTGCCGCCGCTGGCCACCACCTCGAACCCGCCGAACTCGAGCGGCACGACCATCCCGGCCCGCGCGCCCATGAACATGTCCCGCTGCACGGTCTTGTCCGAGAGCGGGATCCGCTCCCACTCGGACATGTCGGCGGGGGCGCCGCGGATCCCGAAGTAGTGCAGCCGCTCGCGCCACAGCGGGTTGAGCAGGGCGAGGCCGACGAGCTGCTGAAGCCGGCGGAACACCAGCGCGTTCTGCAGGTCGAGCGGGGACTCGCAGTACGGGACTCCGGTGAGCCGCCCGCACTCCTCCAGTTTCCCCGCGAACGACGGCAACCGGGTGACGTCGTCCACCGAGCGGGGCCGCAACTCCTCCTCGGGGATCAGCCGTGCCGCCAGCTCCGCCGAGGCGGCGATGTCCAAATCCGTCATGGTCATGAATGACTCCCGTTCCGCTGGTCGTGCCGGGCCGCGGCGCTCGCGCGCAGCACCCGTTGCCCGATGTCTCTGATCTCGGCGATGAGCATGGCCAGGTGGTCGGCGTCGATCAGGTGGTTCATCACCACCACGCGCAGCGCCGCCACCCCGTCGATGTCGACCTTGGAGATGAAGAAGCGCCCGCCGCCCCGGATCCGGTTGCGGATCTCCAGCTGCAGCCGGTGCACGGTCGCCGGTTCCAGGCCGTCCGGCCGGTACCGGAAGCACAGGATGTTGGACTCCGGCTCGTGCGCCACGGCGAAGTCCGGCTCGGCGGCGAGCATCTGGTACGCCTGCAGGGTCACCGCGCACAACCGGTCGACCTTCTGTGCGAACAGCGCCGGGCCGTAGACCGACCAGACCGTCCAGAGCGGCATGATCATCGGGCGCTTCGTGCACTCGAGGTTCTTGTCCGCGCTGTCGTAGGCGCTGTAGACGTCCGGTTCCTCGTCGAAGACGTAGCTGGCGCACTGCCGGAACGCACCGCGTGCCGCCGTGCCGTCGCGGTAGAAGAGCAGCGTGCACGGCGCCGGCATGAACAGCATCTTGTGGGCGTCCCAGGTCAGCGAGTCGGCCTGCTCGATGCCGCGCAGCCTGTCCCGGTGCCGGTCCGACAGCAGCAGGCTCGCCCCGTGCGCCCCGTCCACATGGAGCCAGAGCCCGTACCGGCGCGCCACGGCCGCGAGTTCCTCCAGCGGGTCGAAGGCGCCCATCGACGTGGTCCCGGCCGAGGCCACCAGGCAGAACGGTCGCAGGCCGCGCCGGTGCGCCTCGTCCAGTACCGGGCCGGCCAGATCTGGGCGGATCCGCCCGGCCCGGTCGACCGGGAGCCGGACGATCTGCCGTTCCCCGATGCCGAGCACCCCGGCCGCCCGGGTCACGCTGTAGTGGGCCTCCTCGCTGACCGCGATGGCCGGGGGATCCGGCATGCCGCCGGCTCCGCGCGTCCAGATCTGCGGGAAGGCGCGGTTGCGGGCGGCCAGCAGCGCGGTCAGGTTGGCCAGGGAGCCCCCCGAGGTCGTCACCATGGCGAACCGGTCGCGGTCCCAGCCGATGAAACGGTTGAGCTCCTCGGCCATGAGCCGCTCGGCGACGCTGGGGAGCTGCCCGGCCTCGTAGAAGGAGGAGGGCTGGTTGACCACCGAACCGACCAGGTCGATAAGGCTGGCCAGCGGCACCACGCCGGAGAACTGCCGCCCCATGTAGCCGGGTGAGTAGACCGGGATGCCGGTCCCCGTGTACAGGTCGACGATCTGGTTCACCCGGTCGGCGTCGAAGTCGGCGATGCGCTGCCGTTCCGGGGTCATCAGTTCCCGGGCGGCCTTCAGCAGCACCGCCGGATCGAGGAGGTCGAGCCCCCGGACCGACCGGTCGCCCAGATACGTCGTCAGGCGACCGACGATGTCCACGGCGCCGTGGTGGAAACGTTCGGGGTCGAAGGCCGCGGCGAGACCCGGCGTGGGCGACCGGGAGCCTTCGCCGGTCGTCGGCTCTGGAAGGGAACTCTGGACATCGGAAAGTGAACTCGTCATGGAGCAGACTCCAATGATCCGGCGTCGAGAACGCCCATGTGGTCGCGCCTGGGCGAGAATTCGAACATGGTGCGTTGAATTCCCAGGCGATCACATGAAGGTTCTCGCGAATAAACGCGTGATCTGCGGTGATGCGTCGAACGGGAAAGGGATCCTCGGCATGCGGGGGCACGGGGCGGCATACGTGCCGCTGCTGAGCCGTCCTGACGGATTGGAACGGTCCAACTTCAAGGGAGAATGTCGACCGACGATGGTGGGAGATGGCACGAGAGGGCCTCGTTGCCCCCTGTTCACGCCTTGTTCAAGCAGTTCGGATCAGTCCGGCGGTGATGTCGCCGACGATCAGGACCTGAAGGAGACCTAGCGTGGACGAATCGCGATTAATTCGACCTGAATTTCATCCGCCGTATACGTTGGCGCGCCTGTCATGTAAGTGAGCTAACCATTGATGCCAGGGGGGCGCAAGACCTCGAATGCAGGTGGAGTGACAGATTCCGGCCACAGTTACTTGCACACGGCGATTGAGATGGAGGATTTTCGGCGGTTCTCAACCGTTTTAGGGCTTATGAGTTTTTCTCGCAAATCTGGGGCGAACCCGGAATTCGAGACCGCCACCTCGACAGACGAGCCCATTAACATGACATTCTTATTACATATGTCTATATTCTCGAAAATGCATCAGAAGGCTTTACAAGGTGATATGTCGGTCTTTCCCGGCACGTCGGCACTAAAGGGCCATCCAATCGAGCCGCCGCGCGCCGGCAGCGGTGTGGCGCGGCGGCCATGGGCCGCCGCGCCACGGGTGCGGTGTCTCGGGGGTTCGGAGGTCAGTTCGCGCTGCAGGAGACCGTCGGCCAGGTCGAGTTGCCGTTGCGCTGAATCGTCACACCCCAGTTGTTGCCGTTGCCGTTGGGCCTGGCGGTCAGCACCTGGGCGCTGGGGTAGCTCGCGCTGATGTTCCAGGAGGCCATGATCTTCGCCGGGGACGGGACGTTCATCGTCACGGTCCAGTTGCTCGAACCGCTGACCGAGACGTTGAGGTTGTACCGGTCACTCCACTGCTGACCCGCGGACAGCGACGCGGTGCAGCCGCCACCGCCGCCGCCACCGCCACCGGAGGAGGAGCCGTCCACCGTGATATTGGAGTTCCCGCTGCTCTGATATCCCTCTGTTGCGAGGATCATGTAGTCATGGCTGCCAAGACTCATGCCAGAACGGGCCCATGCGTCGAAGTGGTTGCCGCTGGTTATGGTTCCGCCCGTTTTCTTTGACTGCCGTACGCTCCAGTACTGATTGAAGGTTCTGATGCCTTCGATGGAGGGGGCGTTGGTTCGCGTCGTCTGGTAGATGTCGTACGTGCCGCCATCGCTGGTGACCGTGCCCTTGTAGGTCCCGGTGGGCCGGTAAGTGCCCCAGTTGTCGACGATGTAATACTCCACGAGTGGGTTTCTCGTCCACCCGTAGAGCGTCAGATACGCGTTGCCGGACGGGTTGAAGCTGCCCGAGTAGTTCACGGTCCTGCGGCCGCCTGTGCTCCAGCCCTTGCCGGCGACGAAATTCCCGGTGTTGCTCCATGAGGTGCTGTAATTGCCGCCGGACCCCAGTTCCATGGAGACCGTACCCTGGCTGTCGGTCCAGAACGAATAGAAGTAGCCGTTGTTGGTGCCGGTCTGATTGGTGGTGACGGCCGCGTGGGCGGTGCTGGGCGACATCGCCACGACCACGGCCAGCGCTGCGGCGCAGGCGCGGCCGATGAGCAGCCTGGTGTGGCCGCGTCCGCGGCTCCTCGGGCGGGCGGGGGCGTCGTTCATGCGCGTGCTTCCTCCTCGTGAGGATCGGCCGGGAGGCCGGGCGGCGTGATACGACCCGGCGGGGCTGTCGGCGGCCAGGGGACGGCGACCACCGCGCGCCGGCGTCGTACGACGTGGGGGGTTGGCCGGTCGTCGTGCGGTCGGCGACCGGAGGAGCAGGTCGCGGCGGGTGACTCGAATCGACGGTGACTGAGGCCTAACGATGCTGAAAGTATCGCCGTGATGACGAAAGTGTCGGCCTGAGTCCGTGCGCTGTCAACAACTCCCGAGGGCCCATGAAGGCTTGATCTTAGCCAAGGACGTCTTGAGCAAACATTGTGCCTGCTCAGGTAGCCAATCCCGGTCGATCGAGTTCGAGATCGGTCGGTGAAATTTTCGGAGGCTTTCCGAATAATTCGGCGTATCCGGGCGGCGGCAGGGAGGTCTGGACACGGCTCTCGCGCCGGCCCGGTCGGTCACGGCCTCGCGCGTCAGTTGCTTGTGGCCGACCGCGGCAGGCTCGCCCCACGCGGCATCGCGCCGGCCACGGCGAAAGCCCCGGTCCGCGGTCAACAGATCATCCGCGCGAGAGTCTGCTCACCGGCCGAGTTCCTGCTCAGTCGGGGAGGACCGAGAGGCCGGACCGGGCGACGATGGCCTGGAGCGCGGCGACATGGCCGGTGTAGGCCGCGCGTCCTTCGCGGGTGAGGCTGAACCACGTCCTGGGTCGCTTGCCGACGTACCCTTTGCGGATCCTCACATAGCCGGCCGCCTCCAGGGCGCTCGCGTGTTTGGACAACACCGAGTCACTGACGCCCAGGTTGTCGCGTACGAAGGCGAACTCGGCCTCCTCGGCGGCGGCCAGCAGGGAGACGATCTGCAGCCGGGTCGGCGCGTGGATCGCCGGGTCGAGTCGCGACGTCATCGCTTCGGCGTCTCCGCCCGCCGAGCGGTCCGCGCGGACATCCACCGGGCCAGGAGCGGCGCGGTGACCGCCACGATCACGATCATGGTCACGCCCATCACGGTGCGCGGATAGGCGACGCCGAGTTCCTTGAACCACAACGCCAGCACGGAGCCCGCGAGACCGGTGGTGACCAGCCAGACGGTGAAGCCGACCCATGCCCATGGATCCGTCATGGAGGAGTGCGGCCGCAGGTTCGCGTTCCTGACGTCGCTCACGAACTTGAGGACGGCGGCGACCAGGCCGGCCGACAGGGCCGCCACGGCGATCCAGAACCACCAGGCGGGTGCGATCTCGGTGACGAACTGCATCCCGGTGACGAAGATCCAGACCGCCACCGGGTACCAGGCGGGGAACATCGGCGGCGCGGCACGCAGGACCCTGTGCTGCGTCTCGTGGACCTGAGCCAGCGACCGCGCGGCTTCTTCCGGGGTGATGTCCATGGCTGCTCCCTCGCTCTTTCCTATCTGGAAAGTACTTTCTGGTTTCCATATCGTCAAGTACTTTCCAAAGCTGGTCAGAACGGCTCACCCCGCCAAGCAGCCGGTCTCATCGGCCGGGGAGATGCCGCAGGCGGGCTCACCCGCGCGGACATGTGATCGGCGAGGATCACCGCCTGGCAGCGAGAACGCGAAACCGGCCGGTCGCCCGGCACTTCCCGGTCCGCCCCGGGTCAACCCCCCGTGGCCGGCGATGCCGTGGCCAGCCAGGCGTCGACCTCGACCAGAAGCGCCGCCTTGAGCTCCCGGGAGGCGAACGAGGCCTCGATCGAAGCGCGAGCCAACTCGGCCATGACGTCGTCGCCGTATCCGAGGACCTCGCGCAACCGCGCGTACTCGTCGGCCAGTGCCGTCTCGCCGTCGGTGTTGACCGTGACCGCCAGCCCGGCCGCGCGCAGCCTGGGCAGGGGGTGTTCGGCCAGCGAAGGAACGAGCCCGAGCAGGACGTTGGAGGTGGGGCAGACCTCCAGCGGAATTCCGCTCTCGCGCACCCGCGTCACCAGCGCGTCGTCGTCGAGCACCCGGATGCCGTGCCCGAGCCGCTCGGTGTGCCCGACGTCCAGTGCCTCGCGGATGCTGGCCGGGCCGGCCGCCTCCCCCGCGTGGTGCACCAGGTGCAGCCCGGCCTCCCTGGCCGCGTCGAGCACCTCGGCGAAAGGCGTCAGCGGATGGTTCTCGTCGCCCGCCAGCCCTATGCCGATCACCTCGTCGTAGCGGGCGGCCAGCTCGTACGTCCGCCACAACCGCTCCACCGAACGCCGTCTGGAGTGGTCGAGCAGCACCCGGCTCCGGATCCCGAACCTGGCGCGGCCTTCGGCCAGCCCGTCGAGCACCGCCTCCAGCGGCATCTCGGGCGCTCCGAGTCGCTCCCCGTGTGCGGCTGCGGTGAAGGTCACCTCGACGTAACGAGTGCCCTGAGCGGCCTCGTCCTCGCAGAACTCCACCGCGATCCGGCGGAAGTGCTCGGGTGTGCGCAGCGACTCGCGCACTTTGGCCCGCTGGTCGGCGAACGCGCGGAAGTTCGCGAACGGGCCCTCGGGCTCCGGCGGGCCACCCAGCTCCCGCACGGTTCCGGGACGTACGGTGCTCTCCAGGTGGACGTGCAGGTGGGCCTTGGGAAGCAGGCGGAGATCTCTCACGTCAGGGCATGCTAGTGCGACGTTCCGCAAAGCGGGTGGACAGGCTGTGGCGGTGCTGGGCCCGGGTCCTCAGCGAGCTGTCCGCCGAGAACCCGAATCCATGACCTCCCACTCGAAGAGCCGCTCAGTCGGTGCCGAACTCCATCGCGGCGCGGTCGAGCATCTCGTCGTCGCCGGAGACCTCGCCGCGTGAGGCGATGGCCTCGGCACCGCCCTGCGGCATCGCGCCGATCAGTCCGGTCGAGGCCGCCTGGGCGGCGCCCACGAGCGCGGGATGGGTGGTGCCGACCATGCCGAGACTGGCGTACTGCTCCAGCCTGGCGCGCGAGTCGGCGATGTCGAGGTTGCGCATGGTGAGCTGGCCGATCCGGTCCACCGGGCCGAACGCCGAGTCCTCGGTGCGCTCCATCGACAGCTTGTCCGGGTGGTAGCTGAAGGACGGGCCCGAGGTGTCCAGAATCGAGTAGTCCTCACCGCGCCGCAGCCGCAGCGTCACCTCACCGATGACCGCCGTGCCGACCCAGCGCTGCAGCGACTCTCGCAGCATCAGCGCCTGCGGGTCGAGCCAGCGGCCCTCGTACATCAACCGGCCGAGCCGCCGTCCCTCGGTGTGGTAGCTCGCCAGGGTGTCCTCGTTGTGAATGGCGTTGACCAGCCGTTCGTACGCCGCGTGCAGCAACGCCATCCCAGGCGCCTCGTAGATGCCCCGGCTCTTGGCCTCGATCACCCGGTTCTCGATCTGGTCCGACATGCCCATGCCGTGCCGCCCGCCGATCATGTTCGCCTCCATCACCAGGTCGACCGGGGTGGCGAACTCCTTGCCGTTGATCGTCACGGGGCGGCCCTGGTCGAAGCCGATGGTCACATCCTCGGCGGCGATCTCGACCGCGGGATCCCAGAACCGCACGCCCATGATCGGGTCCACGGTCTCGATGCCGTTGTCAAGGTGTTCCAGGGTCTTGGCCTCGTGGGTGGCGCCCCAGATGTTGGCGTCGGTCGAGTAGGCCTTCTCGGTGCTGTCGCGGTAGGGCAGGTCGTGGGCGAGCAGCCACTCCGACATCTCCTTGCGGCCGCCGAGTTCGGAGACGAAGTCCGCGTCCAGCCAGGGCTTGTAGATGCGCAGGTGGGGGTTGGCGAGCAGGCCGTACCGGTAGAACCGCTCGATGTCGTTGCCCTTGAACGTCGAGCCGTCGCCCCAGATCTGCACGTCGTCCTCGATCATCGCCCGGACCAGCAGGGTCCCTGTGACGGCACGACCGAGCGGCGTGGTGTTGAAGTAGGCGCGCCCGCCCGAGCGGATGTGGAACGCACCGCAGGTGAGCGCGGCCAGGCCCTCCTCGACCAGCGCCGCACGGCAGTCGACCAGGCGTGCGATCTCGGCACCGTACGCCACCGCGCGGCCGGGCACCGAGGCGATGTCGGGCTCGTCGTACTGGCCGATGTCGGCGGTGTAGGTGCACGGAACGGCACCCTTGTCGCGCATCCACGCGACGGCGACCGAGGTGTCGAGGCCGCCGGAGAAGGCGATGCCGACGCGCTCGCCGGCGGGCAGGGAGGTGAGAACCTTGGACATAGAACAAGAGTATGCACTGCGCTGCATGGTCATGCAAACTCTCGACCTGCGGTTCGCGATCTCGCGCGGAGGCCGCGGCCATCCGCGCTGTTCACCGAACACCGCCCACCTGCGGGCATACGGACTCCCCGCCCGGCGCGAGCCGAGCAGGCGCCGGCCGGCGGGCGCCCGTCCGCCGGCTCGGAGGGTTCCGGGAGCGGCGAGGACCAGGCGCCTCAGAGCTTGCCGAGGCCCCGGGCGAGGATCGTCGCGGTGTCCGCGATCACCTTGTTGTCGGCGACGGCGTCCGCGGCCCTGCCGTTGGTGTAGATCGACATGATGACGGGCGCGGCCGACGTGCCGGGCCAGACGATCGCGACATCGTTCGCGCCCGCGTACTGCGAGGTCGTGCCGGTCTTGTCGCCGACCTTCCAGGTCTTGGGCAGGCCCGCGCGGATGCGGGCGTCGCCGGTCCGGTTCGCGATCAGCCAGTTGTTCAGCCGCGCCCGGTCCTTGGCGTCGAGGGCTGTCCCTGCCGTGACCGCGCGCAGGTCACGGCCCATGGCCGCGGGCGTCGTGGTGTCGCGCCTCTCCTTGGGGTTCCAGTCGTTGAGCTCGGTCTCCCACCGGTCCAGCCGGGAGATCGGGTCCTTCAGCGTCCGGAAGTAGCCGGTCAGGCCGGCCGGGCCGCCGAGTTGCCTGAGCAGCATGTTGCCCGCGGTGTTGTCACTCCGGGTGATGGCCGCCTCGCACAGCTGCGCGACGGTCATCCCGTCCTTGACGTGATCCTTGGTGACCGGGGAGTTGTCCTTCACTTCGGCGGCCGTCCAGCGCACGACCTTGTCCATCAGGCCGGGCTCTGAGGTGCGGGCCCTGTGCAGTACGGCCGCGGCGGCGATCGCCTTGAAGGTGGAGAGCATCGGGAAACTCTCGCCCGCGCGATAGGTGACCGTCTTACCGGTGGCGGTGTCGACGGCGTACGCGCCGATGCGGCCCTTGAAGGACGCCTCCAGCGTGCGCAGTTCCTTCCTGGCCCCGGCCTCGCCCGATACCGCCTGGGGCGCCGGTGGAGCGGCGGACGCGGTGGATGTGTGGCCTGCCGCGGCGATGCCCGTCAGCGGGACGAGCGTGAGTGATGCCAGTACCGAGAGTGCGGCGTGTCGCAGACGCATGGTGACGCCTTCCGGTCGTGGGTTGGATGCGCCAGGCAGTCTCACGCCACCGGCTGACGCGGTCAAAGACAAGAACAGTGTCCGCGCGGGCCGGAACCAAGCGAAGACCAGTCCCAGGAGGGAAAGCAGGAGCCGATGCCGTGGACGGGGGGAGTCGAGGTGGAGCATCTACTGGCGGCGCCGCGGCCGTTGCCGGCCGATCCGCAGTGGAGCGGGCGGCGGCCAGGTGACGGACTGTCCGGAGGCCGTAGAGCACCTCACTCATGACCGACTCCCCGGTGTGCGGCCCGCCCACGCCGCGCGAAGCAGGATCTCGACGGACTCCCGGGAAACGGGTGCGGGATTGGACGGCGGCACGACCTTCATGACCCGGGCCGCCGCGCCGGGGATGTCGAACTCCGCCATGCCGACGTCCTTCAACGCGCGCGGTGCGTCGACCTCGCCGCGGAGGCGCTCCAACGCGGTCACGGCCGCCTCGGCCGGATCGTCCTTCTGGCCGGGCCGGGCGCCGAACGCCCGCGCGATCCGGCGGGCGGCGTCCGGGACGGCGGGCGCGTTGTAGGCGAGCACGTGCGGCAGGACGATCGCATGGGTCTGCGCGTGCGGCAGGTCGTAGGCGCCGCCGAGCACATGGCAGATCTTGTGGTGCAGGCCCGAGCCCGCCGACGCGAAGGACACCGCGGACAGGTACGCGCCGTACAGGCACCGGTCACGTCCGTCGATGCCCTCCGGCTCGGCGACCACCTTCGGCAGCCCCGTGGTCAGGGCCCGGATGCCTTCGAGCGCGAGCGCCTGGTTGATCGGGTCCGTGCCCGGAGCCCACATCGAGTCCACGCAGTGGGCGAGCCCGTTGAAACCGGACGCGACCGAAAGCGCGACGGGCAGGGACAGGGTCAGCACCGAGTCGTAGATCACCGTGACAGGCAGGACCGCCGGATCCAGCCCCGTCGTCTTCTCCCGGTTCTCGGTCAGGCCCCACATCCTCGTGGCCTCCGACCCGGCGTACGTGGTCGGCACGGCCACGATGGGCAGGTGCGTGGTCATGGCGACGGCCTTCGCCAAGCCCGTCGTCGAACCGCCGCCGACCGACACGAGGAGGTCGGCCCCGGCCTCCGCGGCGGCCGACCTGGCCCGCTCGGCGACCTCGACCGGCACGTGCTGGACGACCTCGCGCCAGCGCAGCGAGACCGGCAGTCCGGCCGACACCTCGTCCGCGATCCGCGCCTCGCCGTCGCCCGCGATCAGCATCACCCGCGAGGCGCCGAGCCGCTCGACCTCCTCGGCCAGGTGCCGGCGCGCGCCGCCGGCGTCCAGAATGACGCGCTGGCCGAGCGTCTCGTGGGTGAAC
Organism: Streptosporangium amethystogenes subsp. fukuiense; assembly: GCF_042665875.1. NCBI lineage: Bacteria > Bacillati > Actinomycetota > Actinomycetes > Streptosporangiales > Streptosporangiaceae > Streptosporangium > Streptosporangium amethystogenes. Next base: position 2,544,969 of record NZ_JBHTEE010000001.1, read on the forward strand.
GCCAATTTGTGATCGGCCATCGGTCTGCCCCCTCGTATCGTCTCCGGCGGCGGAGCCGGGTTGGACGAGCTCGAAGAACCCCCACCGAGGGTTCTCGGGGAACGTACCGGAGAGCCCCCGGCGAGTAGGAGATCTTCTCGATCACCTGGGTGGGTGACGTCTCGTAGCCGCTCCGAGCCGGGAAGTCCTACCGGCCGAGGAGCCGTGCCGGGTGGCGCCGGACATGGCCCCGGCGCGTCACCCCCGCGCCCGGTTCCGGGCCGTGCCGCCGGTGTCGTGCGCCGGGAACATCGGCGGCAGCTGCCCGGGCGTGAGAGCGGTCGGCCCGAAGAGCCAGTCCACGTAGTCGTAGTCGTAGACGTCGCGGTCACGGAGCACCTCGTTGCGCCACCTCCGTTTCTCCCCGTCGTGGTGCCACAGGTTTCCCCAGGCCCGCGCCGTGGTCAGCACGCGACGGCAGTGCTCCGGGCGGACGGCGTTGTAGGCCGCCAGGGCGGCGTCCCAGTCGACGCCCGTCGGGGTCCCCGCGGCCGCGGAGCCCGTCACACCCTGCGCGCCCACGTGCTCGGCCAGCACCCACGCGTCCTCGATGGCCATCACCGCGCCCTGCGCGAGGTACTGCAGCGGCGGGTGGGCGGCGTCCCCGGAGAGGGCGATCCGGCCCCGCACCCAGTCCATGATCGGCTCGCGGTCGAACATCCGCCACCAGCGGTCGCGCCACATCAGCGGCAGACCGGCCCGCACCTGGGCGCAGGTGGCCTCGAAGGCTCCGTCCAGCTCGTCGGGCGTGCCCCAGTCCTCCTCCCCGGCCAGCGCCTTCGGCGACTCGAACACCGCGACCTGGTTGAACATCTCGCCGTGGCGCAGCGAGTACTGGACGAAATGGCACCTGGGGCCGACGTAGACGACCACGTCCTTGAGGTGCACATCGAGGTCGGCGACCCTGTCGATCGGCATGGCGCCCCGGTAGGCGACGTACGCGGAGCTGACCGGCCGGTCATCGCTCAGGATCCCGCGGGCCACGGAGTGGAGGCCGTCGGCGGCGAGCACGACCTCGCCGAACTCGCGCCCTCCCTCGTGAACGGCGACAGCGCCCCCCTCGGCCTGCTCGTACCCGGTCACCGCGACGTCGTTGACGAGATCCACCCCCGCCCGCCGGCAGGCGCGCAGCAGCGTGCCGTGCAGATCGCTGCGATGGATCACCATGTACGGAAAGCCGTAGCGCCGCTCCACGTCGTGCAGGTCGAGCCTGGTGATGACCTCGGCGTCGACGGCGTCCTTCATGACGATGCTCTCGGGGAGCACACCGAGCGACTTGATCTCGTCGAGCAGACCCCAGTGGCTCAGGATGCGGGTGCAGTTGGGCGCGATCTGCAGACCGGCGCCGACCTCGCCGAACCGGGAGGCCTGCTCCAGCACTCGCACCCGCAGGCCCTTCCGGGTGAGTGCGAGGGCGTTGGCCAGACCGCCGATGCCTCCGCCCACCACCACGACGTCGACATCGTCGCCGTCTTCAGCCATGTCTGTCGTTCCTTTCATCACGCCGCGCCTGCCTAGAGCCAGTGCGGAAGTTCGGGTGCCGGCCGGCCTTCCGCGCCGGTGACGCCGTCCGTCCGGCGGCCGGAGAGGTAGGCCGTGAGGCCGGCGAGGGTGCCGGTCACCGGAGCGGGGTCCCCGGTGCCGGAGACGGTCCATGTGCCGTTGTGGCCGGTGGCCGTGAGGGTGAGCGCGGGCCCGGCGCCGTTGCCGGACCGTTTGGCGGTGATGTCGTCGATCAGGGCGGCGAGGAAGTCGGCCGGGAGATCGTCGAAGCCCACCCCGGCGCCGAGGTCGACGGCGTGCACCATGACCTCGCGGGCGCGCATCCAGGGGATCTCCTCAGCGGGGACGTGGCGGCCCTGGGCGGTGCGGACCTGGCGGGCCCACTGCCGCTCGTCCAGCTCGGCGAGCCGTGCCTCCAGGGTCTCGGCGGCCCGCGCGGCCCAGGCGCGCAGCTCGGCCGCCGGCCGCGCGGCACCGGCCTCGATGTCGGCGTCGCGCCGCGCCGGCGAGGAGTACATCGGTGTCTCCTCGCCGGTGCGCGCCCAATGTGCCAGGTTGACCAGCGCGTCGGCGTTGGCGGCGACGTGGGCCAGCAGGTGCCTGCCGGTCCAGCCGTCGAGCGCCGTGGGCCGGGCCAGCCGGTCGTCCGGCAGCGTGATCAGGGCGTCGAAGAAGGTCCTGGTGCCCTGGGCCATCCAGCGCAGGGTGTCGGCGCGGCTCCTGTCGGCCGCCATCAGGCGACCGGCTCGGCGACGGCCTTGGCCTCGGACCGGCCCAGGCCGGTGATCTCGGTGGTCAGGACGCCGCCGTCGGCGAGGTACCGGGCGGGCTTGCGGGCGTGACCCACCCCGCCGGGGGTGCCGGAGGCGATGACGTCGCCCGGGCTGAGCGTGAGGATCGTGGAGATGTACCGCACCAGGGCGACCGGGTCGAACACGAGATCCGAGGTGTCGGCCCGCTGCACCACCTCACCGTCGACGGATCCGGTCAGGGTGAGCGAGGGCCGGGTGCCGCCGGGCAGCTCGTCCGGGGTGACCAGGTAGGGGCCGAACGGCGTGCTGCCCTCCCAGGTCTTGCCCTGCAGCCACATCGGGGAGCGGTACTGCCAGTCGCGCGCGGTGACGTCGTTGAGGACGGCGAACCCGGCGATGGCCTCGGCGGCGTCGGCCTCGGTGGCCCGCCGCACGGTCCTGCCGATGACGATCGCGAGCTCGGCCTCCCAGTCCACCTGCTCGGACTCCGGCGGGAGCTGGATCTCGTCATAGGCCCCGACGAGCGCCTCGGGGTACTTGGCGAACAACGTCGGGTACCGCGGCAGCTCCCGCCCCATTTCAAGGATGTGGTTGCGGTAGTTCAGGCCCACACAGATGATCTTGCCGGGGCGGGGGACGACCGGCGCGTAGCCGACGCCCGCCACCGCACCTCCCTGGGTCCGGGCCGCGTACTCGGCCCAGTCCGGCTGGGCCAGCAGCTCACCGACGTCGGCGAGACCGAGGTCGACCAGGGTCTCCCCCTCCACACGTACGGCCCGGGTGGCACCGTCGGCGGTGCGGATGGTGGCGAGCTTCATGCGTTTCGTCCTTCCACGTGGGCGCGGTCCAGGTGCAGCGCCTCGAAAATCGGTCCGTCACCGAATTTGAAGAGATCAAGGGCGGCCGAGTCGGAGTCGGACGCCGAGGCCTCCGACCTCGCCGAGAACGGCACCCAGGACGGGACGACGAACAGGTCACCGCGGGTGACCGACCAGGAGGCGTCGCCGACCGTGACCCGGCCACCACCGTCGAAGACCTGGTACACCGAGGAGCCGGCCTCCCGGCGGGGCGAGGTCTCGGCTCCGCTGCGGATCCGGTGCATCTCCGCCCGGATGGTCGGCAGCACATCGCCTCCGGTGGTGGGGTTGGTGTAACGCACCGCCGCGTGGCCGGGCTCGACCGTCCCGGCATGGCCCTCGGCCTCGAGATCGAGCTGGTCCGCCAGCGCGCGGTCGGTGTCGACCCACCGGTAGGCCAGCAACGGGGTGCTGGGCTGAGAGCCGGGGGCCGAGACCGGGCGCAGGCCGGGGTGCCCCCACAGCCGCTCCGAGCGGGAACGTTCGGGGGTGGTGCGTTCGGCCGCGCTGATCTCGTCACGGCCGAACTCGAAGAACTGCGACTCGGTGACGTACTGGAATGGAATGTCCAGGCCGTCGATCCAGGCCATGGGCCTGTCGGCCGCGTTGTGGTGGGCGTGCCAGTTCCAGCCCGCCTGGGGCAGGAGGTCCCCGCGGCGCATCGGCACCGGATCACGGCCGACCACGGTCCACACCCCCTCGCCCTCGACGACGAAGCGGAACGCGTGCTGGGTGTGCCGGTGCTCCGGGGCGTCCTCACCCGGCATCAGGTACTGGATCGCCGCCCACAGCGTCGGCGTCGCGAACGGCCGGCCGCCCAGCGCCGGGTTCGCCAGCGCGATCGCCCGCCGCTCCCCGCCCCGCCCGACCGGCACCAGATGCCCGGCCCGGTCCGCCAGGGCCAGCAGGCTCTCCCACCGCCACAGGTGCGGTGCCGCCTTGGATCGCGGGTGTAGCGGCATCAGGTCGCCGATCTCGGTCCACAGCGGGACCAGCAGCTCCTTCTCGAAGCCGCGGTACAACTCCTCCAACGCCACCGACGGCGTCGGCTGGTCCGGCGAGTCGACCACGGCGAGGCGAACCGGGGAGTTCGCGGTCTCGGTCATCTCTGGCTCCTTCGACGTGGCGTGACACAGCGGTGATCGCCGGCCTCGCCGTGTTGCCAGCTTGTATCCTGAGTGCCAGAGAAGAACAGGAGATTCTGCTATGAAGAATCCACCGAACTACTCCGTGCGAAGCGTCGACCACGCGCTCCAGCTCGCGGTCATGCTCCAGGTCGAGGGTCCATTCGGCGTGGGCGAGGCCGCCGAGCGTCTCGGGGTGGCGCCCTCCACCGCCCACCGGCTGCTGGCCATGCTCGTCTACCGGGACTTCGCGATCCGGCGCGAAGACCACCGGTACGCGGCCGGGCCCGTCCTCTCGCTGGGCGGGAGCTCCCAGTCCCGTACCGCACTGCTGCGCTCGGTCGCCATGCCGCACCTGGCCGGCCTGGTCGAGCGGATCCGGGAGAGCGCCAACCTGCAGATCCTGGCCGGTGACCACGTACGGTTCATCGGATCGGTGGAATGCACCCAGGCGCTGCGGGTCGGCAACCGCGAGGGCATGGTCTTCCCCGCGCATCTGGCCTCCGGTGGCAAGGTCATGCTCGCCGACCTGCCGCCCGAGCGGCTCGACGCACTGTACAGCGAGGCGAAATGGGCTGATCGCCTGGACCAGCGCCCCAACCTCGCGACACTCCGTCGCGAGCTGCGGACCGTCCGCGAGCGAGGTTTCGCCATCAACGCCGGCAGGACCGAAAGGGGCGTCACCGCCATCGGCCGGGCCGTGCGCGGCGAGGACGGCCGCGCTCAGGCAGCCGTCTCGGTGTCGATGCCCACCAGCCGCTTCTCCCGGGATCGCCTCTCGGACCTGGTCAGCGCCCTGGCCCTGACCACCCGTGACATCGAAGAGGAGATGCGAGGTACCGATCTCCCTCGCACCCGCTCGTGAGTTCCGCGCCGCGGGCCGCCGGTCAGCTGAGCAGTGCCGAGAGCTTCGTGTCCGGGGCCAGCACGACACGGGTGAGCAGCGCGGCCACCCGGGCCAGGCGGTCCTCGGCCTCCTCCCGGTCCCAGAGTTCGACGGCGTACTCCAGGTCGAGCACCACCCGCTCCCCCGCCATCCCGGCGTACATCTCCAGCTCGTAGCGGTTGGCCCTGGTGTGCACGTAGTCGAAGCCGACCTCGCATCCGGCCAGTTCCGGCACCGCGGGGCCGTCGCCCGCCCAGTCGGAGGTGACCTGGAAGAGCGGCATCCTGCGCGGGTCGGGGTGGATCCTCAGTGCCCGTACCACCTCGTTGAACGGGGTGCCCTGGTGCGCGTACGCCTCCAGGACGGTCCGGCGTACCCGCCCGGCCAGCTCGGTGAAGGTGGGGTCGCCGCCGCAGTCGAGGCGGAGCGCCACCATGTTGACGAAGCAGCCGACCACGCCCTCCAGGCCGGGCAGCGGGCGGTTGTCGGCGGTGGTGCCGATCACCACGTCGTCCTGACCGCTCCACTGGGCCAGCATCGCCGCGAAGGCGGCGGTCACCAGCATGTAGGGCGTGGTCCTGCTCCGCCTGGCCAGCGCGAGCAGCCGACGCGAGTCCGCGGGCGGCAGATGATGGGCGATCATCTCGGTGTCGCGACTCTCCCGCCGCCCGTCGCGCGTCCTGGGCAGGACCAGTTCGGGGGCCCCGCGCAGCCGTTCCCGCCAGAAACGCTCCGAGGCGGCGGCCTCGGGGCCGCCGAGCCAGGCCCGCTCCCAGGCCACGTAGTCGGAGAAGCGCAGGTGCGGTGCGGCGGGCGCGGTGTCGCGGTCGGAGTACAGGCGGCCGAGCTCGCCGATCAGCAGGCCCATCGAGACGCCGTCGGTGACCAGGTGGTGCTGGACCAGCGCGAGGACGTGGTCACCGTCGCCAAGGCGGTAGAGGCCGGCCCGCACCAGGGGGGCGACGGACAGGTCGAAGCCGCGCTCGGCGTCGCGGGCCGTACGGCGGGCCGCCTCCGCCGCCCGCCCCGCCTCGGGCAGGCCGGTGAGGTCCTCGACGGGCAGCTCGACGCGGGCGTCGGCGTCGAAACGCAGCACCGGCACGTCGCCCACCAGCGCCACCCGGGCGCGCAGGTTCTCGTGCCGGGCGACGAGCGCGTCGAACGCGCCGCGCAGGGCGTCCACGTCGAGCGGGCCGCGTATCCGGTAGGTGACGGCGGCGATGAAGTCCCGGGCGTCGCCGCCCGCGAGCTGCTCGTTGATCCAGATCTGCAGCTGCGCGGTGGACAGCGCGCAGCCGTCCGGCTCCGTGCCGTCCGGTACGGCCTGCCCGGCGGGCGCCCACTCCGGCTCGGGCTTCGGCTCGGGCCGCCCCGCGCGATCGGCGCGGCTCGCGCCGGCGAGCGTGTGCTCCAGCGCGGGGTGCCTGGCGGCCAGGTAGTCGGCCAGGTCGGCGGGGACGCAGTGCTCGAAGAGGGCCGTCAGCGGAACACGCACGGCGAGCACCGAGGCGATCTCGCGTACCAGCCGGGCCGCCAGCATCGAGTGGCCGCCCAGCGCGAAGAAGTCGTCATCGGGTTCCACCACGTCGAGGTTCATGACGCGCGCCCAGATGGCGCAGAGCGCGGCCTCCAGAGCGGGCAGCTCGCTCCGCTCGCCGAGTTCGGCCGCCTCGGGCAGCAGGGCGGTCCTGACCCGGCCCTCCTCGTCGCGCGGGATCTCCTCCACCGCCACGATGACGGCGGGCACCATGTAGTTCGGCAGCCGCTCGACGAGGGTGGCGCGCAACGCGTCGGGCGGTTGCCCGGCGACGGCGTAGCCGACCAGCTCGCGTCCCGCGCCGCCCTCGACCGCGATGACCGCGGCGTCGCGTACGGCGGGGTGGGCGCGCAGGACCTCCTCGACGTCCTCCAGCTGCACCTGGAAGGGACCGAAACCGACCAGCCGGTCCTCGCGCCCGCGCTCGACCACCCGCCCGTCGGGCCTGCGGACGGCCAGGCGGCCGGTGGGTCCGTGCCGGCCGGAGTGACGGACCAGCTGGCCGACGGCCCCGGCGGGCAGCACGTTGCCGTCCGGGTCGAGCACGGTCACGTCGCCCTGGGTGAGGGTGGCCCACTCCTGCGGGGAGATCATCGGGATCTCCGACAGGGGCTGGGCGGGGTCTGCTGCGACCGCCCGCAGCACCCGCTCGTGGTGACGCATCAGGCGGGCGATCGTGACCTCGTCGAAGAGGGCGTCGTCGTACTCGACGAAGAAGTCGACCCGCTCGCCCCGCCGTACCGCCTCGACCGCCACGTCGAAGCGGGACCTGCCGCGCGTCACCTCGACCTCTGCGGCGGGCACGCCGCCGATGGAGCGCTCGGCCGCGCCCGCGTCCCACATGGTGAAGACGACCTGCACCAGCGGGGTGTGCCCGGCGTCGCGCTCGGGCTGCAGGAACTCCACGAGCTTCTCGAACGGTACGTACTGGTGGTCGAAGGCGTCGAAGGCGGCCTCGCTGACCGCGTCGGCCAGCTCGGTGAAAGGGATCTCGCCCGCAGGGCGCAGCCGTACCGGCACGATGTTGGCGAAGAAACCGAGCGTGCCGTCGAACTCGCGCCCGGGGCGGCCGGGGGCGCCGGTGCCCAACACCATGTCGCCGCGTCCGGTGTAGCGGTAGAGGGTGGTGGCGAAGGCGGAGAGCAGCACGGTGAAGAGGGTGCCGCCGACCCGCTCGGCGACCTCGCCGAGCGGGCCGGTCAGGCCGGGGTCGAGCGGGAATCGCTCGCGCCTGCCGGTGCCGGCCCGCCGGCGCGGCCGGGGCCGGTCCGCGGGCAGCTCCAGCACGGTGGGCGCGCCGTCGAGCGTCCGCCGCCAGTGGTCGACGTCGGCGGCCAGGCGGCCGCCGGCGAACCGCTCGCGCTGCCAGCGGGCGAAGTCGCCGTACTGGGCGGGCGCACCGTTGGCCGGCTCGCCCCGGTAGGCCGCGTCCAGCTCGTCGAGCAGCAGGTTCATCGAGAATCCGTCGCTGATGATGTGGTGCACCCCGAGCACGAGCGCCTGCCGCTCCGGGCCGAGCGTGACGAGCGAGGCGCGCAGCAGCGGCCCGGCGGCCAGGTCGTAGGGGGCCTCGGCGACCTCCCGGGCGTACTCCATGAGCGCCTGTTCGCCGCCGGCGGACGCCTCGCGCAGTACGGGGCCCCGTGCCCAGATCGCCTGGACCGGTTCGGTTCCCTGGTAGACGAAGGTGGTGCGCAGCACGTCGTGCCGGGCCACCACCTCGTTTAGCGCCCGGCCCAGCCGGGCGGCGTCCAGCGTGCCGTCCAGGACGAGTACCTTCAGCTCGTTGTAGGAGCCGTTGCCGGGATCGTCCTGCTCGACGAACCAGAGCTGCTCCTGCAGGTAGGAGAGCGGGGCGGTGCGGTCGGGCAGGCCGGTCACGGCGCTGTCTCCGTCCTCCTGGCGATCACCCACAGGAAGCGCGACTCCCCGAGCGGTGTCCGCTGCGCCACGACCTCCTCGCGCTCGGGTACCAGGCCCGCCGCGCGCAGCAGCTGAAGGTTCTCCTCCGTGGGGAAGCCGGAGAAGAACATGGTCGAGCCGAACCACTCCTCGATCGCGCCGGGGATGTCCTCGGTCATCAGGGTGGCGAGCAGCAGACCGCCTGGCTTCAGCCAGCGGGCGATGCCGCCCAGCAGGCCGGGCAGTTCCTCGCGCGGCAGGTGGGTGAGGGTGTAGATGGACACGACGGCGTCGAAGGAGGCGTCGGGGAACCGCGCCTGGGCCATGTCGGCCTGCACGAGCGTGGCGCCGGGCAGTGTCCTCTCGGCGAGTTTGAGCTGTTCGGCGGAGATGTCGACGGCGGTGAGGGCGTGCGCCTCGGCCAGGCGGCGCGAGGACTCGTGGCCGCTGCCGACGCCCAGCTCCAGCACCGAACCGCCTTCGGGCAGCATCCCGAGCAGGTGGCCGGTCCACTCCGTGCGGGGGCCGTCGGAGAACTCGGCCTGGAAGGCGGCATAGCGGTCGGCGATGTCGTCCCAGCCCTCGCGGACGATGTCCTTGAGATCGGAGCGGACCTCGGAGTCGACCGCGTCGGCGACCCCGGCGATGGTCGGCCGGTCGAAGAAGTCGGCGACCGGCACCTCGATGCCGAAGATCGTGCGAACTCGGCCCAGGAGCTGGATGACCTGGATGCTGGTGCCGCCCAGCTCGAAGAAGTGGTCGTGCGGACCGAGCGAGTCCACGCCGAGCAGCGGTTTCACGATCTCCTCGGCCACCCTGCGCCTGGTCGGCGTCCAGTCGGCGCCGCCATCGGTGCCGCTGTCGCTGTCGGTGTCGCTGTCGGTATCGCTGTCGGTGCCGCCGCGCGAAGTCCTGGCGGCGGCCAGGGCCCCGCGGTCGACCTTGCCTGCCGGGGTGAGCGGGATCTCCGGGACGTGGACGAACTCGTTGGGGACCAGCGGGGCCGTCAGCCACCGGGCGGCGGTCTCCCGCAGCTCGGTCACGCCGGGCGGCTCCCCCGTCGTGCAGACGACGTAGGCGATCAGGCGGGCGTCGCCGTCGTCGAGGGCCTCCGCCTCGACCACGGCGTGCGCGACCGCCGGGTGCCTGCGGAGGGTCTGCTCGATCTCCTCCAGCTCCACCCGGACGCCGCGCACCTTGACCTGCCGGTCGGCCCGTCCGGCGAAGACCAGCTCGCCGTCGGCGGTCCAGCGCACCAGGTCGCCGGTGCGGTAGAGCCGCTCGCCCGGCGTGGTGGCGAACGGGTCGGGGACGAAGGAGAGCGCGCTCGCGCCGGGGCGGTCCAGGTAGCCGCGGCCGAGGCCGGGACCGCCGACGTACAGTTCGCCGACCGTGCCGATCGGGACCGGGCGCATCGACTCGTCCAGGGCGTAGGCCCGGTGGTTGGGCATGGCGCGCCCGATGGGCGGTGAGGTGTCCCAGCTTCCCCGGCACTCCTGGGTGATGACGCCGACCGTGGTCTCGGTGGGCCCGTAGCTGTTGACGAACCTGCGTCCGGCCGCCCAGCGGGTGGTGAAGTCACCCGAGTAGCTCTCGCCGCCGACCGCGAGCACCCGCAGGTCGGGGAAGTCGCCGGGCTCCAGCAGTCTCAGCATGCCGGGGGTGCCCATGTAGACGGAGATGCGCCGCTCGCGCAGCAGGTCGCGGAACCGCTCGGCGGAGGTACGGGTCTCGGCGGCGGCGACGTGCAGGACGGCCCCCGACAGCAGCGCCCCGAAGGCGTCGAAGGTGGAGACGTCGAAGGCGATCGAGGAGAACTGCACGAGGCGGTCCTGCGGCGAGAGCCCGTACAGGTGCTGGGCGCCCCGGACGAACGCGGTGACCGCGCGGTGCTCGATGAGGACGCCCTTGGGCGTCCCGGTGCTGCCTGAGGTGTACATGACGTAGGCGAGGTTGGCCGGGTGCAGCGGCACCCCCGGGTCGTCCTCGTCGCCCCCGGGGTGGTCGTCGACGTTCACCACGCACCACGGACCCGGCGGCACCTCGGCCTCGGTGGTGGAGTCGGCCAGCACCACGGCGGTTCCGGCGTCGCGCAGGATCGCCTCGACCCGCTCGGGCGGGTTGCCCTCGTCGATCGGAACGTAGGCGCCCCCGGCGGCCAGCGTGCCGAACATGGACACCACCATGCCGGCCGAACGGCGCTGGTAGATGGCGCAGCGGTCCTCGGGGCGCACGCCGAGGCCGAGCAGGTGCCCGGCCAGGCGGTTGGCGGCGCGGCGCACCTCGTCGTAGCTGAGGGTCGTGCCCTCCTCGTCCGTCAGCGCCGTGGCGGCGGGCGACCTGGCGACCTGGGCGGCGAACCGTTCGATGACGGTCGCCGGCTCGTCGGCCAGCTCGGTGCGGTTCCACTCCTCGACGACCAGGCGCGCGTCGTGCTCCTGGATCGTGTCCATCGGCTCCTCCTTCGGGGACCGTTCCTTCCGGGACTGTTCGTCGGTGCGCCCGCGGGTCAGGACCGCTCGCCGTCCATCCACCGGCGCAGGCTCAGCGGGCGCATGTCCGTCCAGACCTCCTCGATGTGGGCCAGGCACTCCTCGCGGGTGCCGCTGTGGCCGACGCTCCGCCAGCCCTCGGGAATGTCACGGTCGGTCCACCAGATGGAGTACTGCTCCTCGTGATTGCGCACCACCGTGTACTCGGCGTTCTCCGCCATTCTGGTCTCCTTCGCTTCATTCATCATTCGATAGGGCCTGCCATCAGAACAATGCCATGGCCAGACAGAAGCGATTTAACACATTTTTCGGGAAATGTTAGGGTTTTGAAGGGGCGGCGTATGTGCGGAATAGTCGGCGTATCCGTTATCGAAGGAACGGCCGGGCAACCGGCCTTCGACGGGCTCGTCACCCTGCAGCACCGCGGCCAGGAGTCCTGGGGCATCGCGGTGGCCGGCCCCGGCGGCGTGCGGGTCCGGCGGGCGCTCGGTTTCGCCTCGCGCTCGGCCTGTGGTGACCCGCCCGACGATGACCCGGCCCGTGACGGCCTGTCCGCCTGGCGGGCCGGAAGGGTGGCGGTCGCCCACACCCGGTACTCCACCACCGGCGCCACGGTGCCGGAGAACTCCCAGCCCTTCGTGCACGAGGCACGGCGCATCGCGGTGGCGCACAACGGGGACCTCACCAACGCCGCCGAGCTGCGCGCCCGGCTCGGCCGCGAAGGGTACGGGTTCCGCTCGACCAGCGACTCCGAGATCATCCTCGCCCTGCTCGCCGGCACGGGCGAGACACCCGGCACGCTCCTCGGCACCGCACCCGGCCCGAAGGACCGGCACCCCGCGGACACCGGCCCGATCGTGGCCGGGGTCGCGCGGGCCACGCGGGTGCTGCGGGGCGCGTACTCGGTGGTGTGCGCCGTCGGCGACCATCTCGTGGCCTTCCGGGATCCGCACGGCCTGCGTCCCCTGGTGGCGGGGTTCGCCGAGGGCAGGGCCGTCGTCGCCTCGGAGACCTGCACCCTTGACGCGCTCGGCTGCACCGAGCAGCGGGAGGTGGAACCGGGCGAGGTACTGGTGCTGCGCGACGGCCGCCCGGCCGGGACGCACCGCGTGGCGGAGCCCGCCCCGCGCAGCTTCTGCGTCTTCGAGCACCTCTACCTGACCAGGCAGGACTCCAGGATCGGCGGCACCAGAACCGGCGCGACGCGGGTGGCGTTCGGCGAGCGGCTGGCGCTGGAGTCCCCGGCGGACGCCGACCTGGTCGTGGCCGTCCCGGCCTCCGGCGTGCCGGCGGCCCGCGGGTACGCGCGGGCCGCCGGACTGCCGCTGGCCGGGGCGCTGGTCCGTGACGAGCAGGTGGGCAGGACGTTCATCGAACCCGACCTGCGACGACGTGAACGCAAGCTGCGGCGCAAGTTCTCCGTCGGCGCGCCGGTGGACGGGGCCAGGGTCGTGGTGGTCGACGACTCGATGGTGCGCGGGTCCACCATGCGGCGCATCGTCGCACTGCTGCGCGAGTCGGGGGCGAGCGAGGTGCACGTGCGGATCGCCGCGCCGCCGCTGATCGCGCCCTGCCACTACGGGGTGGACCTCGTCGACACCGGTGAGCTGGTGGCGACCGGGCGCGAGAGCGGGGAGGTGTGCCGGATCATCGGCGCGACGAGCCTGGCGTACCTGTCGGTGGCGGGCATGCGGCACACGCTGGGGAGCGCGGCGGGCGAGGGTCTCTGCGAGGGGTGCATCACCGGCGACTACCCCACCCGGGTGAGCCCGGCGCGCGACAAGTCGAGGCTCGTAACCGTGCCGGCCCCGCGGCGCACGGCGGCCGCCCGCCTCCGTTGACGGTGCTCAGGGCCGCGCCTAGCCTCCGCCAGATGAGCCAAGAACCAGAAACGAACGGCTACGACGACGGTGGTTGCGACGCCCGCTACACCCGGACCACCTGCCTGTGGGGGCGCAGGCCGGACGGGATCTCCGACACCCTGGCGGACGCGCTCTCGCTGCCCCCGGCACCCGAGGAGATCGCTCCGCCCTCCGCTCCACCTGGCGCGGGCGCGCCCACGGTGCTCGACGTGGGGTGTGGCGAGGGGCGCAACGCGGTGCGGCTCGCCCAGCGGGGCGCGCGGGTGCTGGCGATGGACATGTCGGCCGCCGCGTTGGAGAACGGCGCGCGGGCCTGGGGCGGTACCGGCGGTGGGGCCGGGGGGATCGAGTGGCGCCGGGGCGACGCGCGCACCACCCGGCTCGCGCCCGGCTCGTTCGACGGGGTGCTGGCGTGCAGCGTCCTGCACTGGCTGCGGGACGAGGGACAGGTGGCCGACGTCATCGCCAGGCTCCAGGCCGCGACCTCCCCGGGAGGGGTCAACGCCCTGCTGATGTTCAACGGCGGCCACGCCTATCGGCCTCCCGCCGGCGAGATGCGCCTGCCGGTCCTGCTGCCCCACGACTGGTACCTCGCCAGGTACGACGGATGGACCGTGCTGAGCGCCACCGACACCGACTCCACCCACACCCACACCGGCCATGAGGAGCCGCACACCCACGCGGTGACCAGGCTGGTGGCGCGCCGGGGGGTGGACGCGTGAGCTCGCCGGCAGGTGGACTCGCGGGCCCGCCGCACCCGCTCGAATGGCCGGTCTACGACGACGGCGTGGCGGCCAGGGTCGCCGAGCTGGTGACGCGGGGGCGCACGTTCGACTACGACTACGGGCCCGAACTGGCCGGGCTGGAGCGGTCGTTCGCCGAGCGGCACGGCCGTGCCCACGCTCTGGCGCTCACCTCGGGTACCGCGGGACTGCTGGCCGCCTACTTCGCGCTGGGCATCGGCCCCGGTGACGAGGTGATCGTCCCGAACCTCACGTTCTTCAGCACCGCCTCGCCGCTGTTCCTGCTGGGCGCGGTGCCGGTGCTCTGCGACGCGGGCGACGCCACCGGGAACGTGGCCCCCTCGGCCGTGGAGGCACTGGTCACGCCGCGTACCGTCGCGATCGTCGTCACCCACCTGTGGGGCCACAGCTGCGACATGGACGCCCTGCGGGCGGTGGCCTCCCGGCGCGGGCTCGCCCTGGTCGAGGACTGCTCGCACGCCCACGGCTCCACCTTCCGCTCCCGGCCGGTGGGCTCCCTGGGCGATGTCGCGATCTTCAGTGTGGGCGGCAGGAAGCTGGTCTCCGGGGGCATGGGCGGCATGCTGCTGACCGACTCCGAGGACGTCTTCGCCCGCGCCTGCCTGCTGACCAACTTCCGGCACCGCACCGACCTGACCATCGACGCCGTCCGCTACCGGCCGTTCCTGCTGACCGGTCTCGGCGGCAACTTCCGCATCTCCACGCCCGGCGCGGTGCTGGCCCAGAGCCACCTCGACCGGCTGGACGAGCTGGTGGAGCACCGGGTGGCCAACGTGTCGGCCCTGTCTTCGGGGCTCGGCGAGCTGCCGGGGGTGCGCCCCTCCCCCGTCGCCGAGGGCGTCACGATGGGCGCGTGGTACGACGGGGTCGTCGAGGTGACGCCGGAGTGCCCGTTCAGCAGGGACGGCCTGGTGGCGGCCGGCCAGGAGCGCGGTCTGAAGGTGCGCGCCCCGGCCACCCGGCCGCTGCACGTCTTCCCCCTCTTCCAGGGCACCGCGCCTGACTGGTCACCCCAGGTCGCCGCCGCGGTCCGGGCCGCGGCCACGGTGAACGACCGCCCGTTCCCGCGTTCCGCGGAATTGTTCGCCCGATGGATGAAACTGCCGGTGAATTTCCTCTGGGAACAGAATTCGCCGCTGGTCGACGCGTATCTGGAGGCTTACGGCGACGCATTCTCGATGGCCCGTACCGCGTAACGTCGCCCATGTTTCCAGCGTCGATTCCGGAGTAATCCAAATGAGCCGACAGACGTTTCCCGTCATTCATGCCGTCGCCCCCGCCAGCCTGGAGAGCTGGTTCGGCCATTTCGTCGACCTCGCCCCCGGGGACCGGACCGTCTTCACCGGGGAGGACGCCGGCGTGGACGTGGCCCCGCTGCTGGAGGCGATCGGCCGGGCCCCGCGGGCGACGGTGATCTTCCATTCCAGCCACGCGACGCTCGGCCGCGACCAGTTGCTCGCGTTCCGGCTCCGCGAGCTCGGCCACCGGGCCGAGTGCCAGTCGCGGCTCTGCGCCTCGCTGGGCAGCGACAAGATCCTGATGAAGGAGTTCTTCGACCGCTACCGCCTGGTCTCCCCACCGTGGGCGCGGGCCGGTGAGCCGCTGCCCGAGGCCGGCCCCGACACCCCCGTGGTGATCAAGGACCGGCACGGGACGCAGAGCGTCGGCACCCGGCTGGCCCGCGCGGACGAGTGCCGTCTGGCCCCCAACGAGCTGGGCGAGCTGTACGTCGACGGGGTCGAGTACTCGGTGCTGATCTACCGTGACGAGCACGGCACGGCGACCTTCCCGCCGGTGTGGAAGGGGCCGACCACCCAGGACCTGGTGCCGCCGTGGCAGCGGCTGCGGCTCTGTCCCGACCCGGCGCTCGGCGGCACCTGGGACCGCAAGCTGCGGGCGGTGGGCAAGCGGCTGGCCGACCTGGCCGAGGCGCACGGCTACCTGGAGGCGGAGTTCCTGCTGACCCCGGCCGGCGAGGTGCACCTGCTGGAGATCAACCCCCGGGTGTCGGGCACCATGCGGCTGGCCGCGATGGCCACCCGGCTGCCGATCTTCTCCCTGCACGCCAGGCCCGAGCTTCGCGACCACCTCTGCGCCGCCCGCTTCAGCGGCGAGGTCCCCTACAGCGGCGCCCCGATCACCGACGCCGACGGCGAGGTGTTCGCCACCTCCCGGCTCACCGTCGCCGGGGAGAGTCCCGGCGAGGTCCGCGCCAAGCTGCGCGAGCTGGGCGCGGAGCCCCGGGTGCTGCCCCGCGCCTCCTGAAGGCCGCTCAGGCGGACCGGCGGACCCTGGCTTCAGCCGTTTCCCCCGCCTTCCGATCGCGCCGTGCGTCCCGGCGGTCCAGCGACTCCAGCAGGGGCGCGGTCGCGGCGGTGGAGACCAGCGCGACGATCACCAGCATGGTGAAGAGCGCCTGGGTGATGATGCCGAGACCGAGGCCGATGCTCAGGATCACCAGCTCGGTCACGCCCCGGCAGTTCATCAGCACCCCGAGCCGCGCGGACTCCCGCCAGGGCACGCCCAGCGGCGTGGCGGCGGCCGCCACTCCGCCGATCTTGCCCGCCACCGCGACCGCGAGGATCAGCAGGCACCAGCCCCACCTCGTCGCCTCCTGGCCGAGCAGCCCGATCTGGGTGTTGAGCCCGACGAAGGCGAAGAAGGGCGGCAGCAGGAATGACGTGGTGAAGTCCTGCGTGCGCTCGCGGACCCGCCTCAGCCGCACGTCACCGTCGCGCGGGAACAGGACACCGAACAGGAACGCGCCGAAGATCAGATGGATGCCGATCAGCTCGGTCAGCAGCCCCGAGACGAGCAGACCCACGATGACGACGGGCAGCGTCGCCTCCTGGGAGAGCCCCCGGCGCAGCAGCCGGGCCAGCAGCGGCCGTACCACCCCGACCATGACGGCGGCGAAGGCCGCGGTGAGACCGAGCGTGCGCAGCGCCTCGGCGGGTGAGGAGCCTCTGGCCATGGTGATCGCCACGGCCAGCAGCAACCACGCGGTCACGTCGGCGATGGCGGCGCAGGTGATGGTCAGCGCCCCGGTCGGGGTGTGGAAGAGCCCGCGTTCCAGCAGGATCCGTGCCAGCACGGGGAAGGCGGTGACGCTCAGCGCGGCGCCGACGAACAACGCGAAGACCGGGAACCCGACGGGCGCGGCCGCCAGCGGCGCGTAGATCAGCAGGGCCAGCGCGACCCCGAGCGCGAACGGGATGGCCACGCTCGCCTGGCCGCAGAGCAGTGCGATCCGACCCCGTCCGCGCAACAGGTCACCGCGGAGCTCCAGCCCGACCAGGAACATGAAGAAGGCCAGTCCGAACTGGGCCAGCAGGTTCAGGTAGGGCATGACGGCGCCGGGGAACAGCACGCGGTACGCCTCGGGCCAGACGGCGCCGAGCAGGGAGGGGCCGAGCACGATGCCGGCGGCCATCTCCCCGATCACCCGGGGCTGGCCGAGCCGCCTCAGCACGGCCCCGCCGAGATGGGCCAGCGCGACGACCACGGTGATGGAGAACAGCAGCAGGGGCGTGGCCGGCACCTGCTGCTGCCGGCCCACCCCCACCGATGGCGTCGGGACGGGGCCGGTGGCCGTCCCCGCGTCGAACCCCAGCATCAGCAGCGCCAGCACGGCGGGCAGCACGACGGCGAGACCGTACGCGATCACGAAATGACGCACCGTGCGCTTATCAGTGGACCGAAACCCTGGATAAGTCATGAACCAATTCCGTTTCCGAGAGGTCGCGTTTTTCCTGGGCGCGCATATCACAGAACAAAAATAATCGCCAAGAACAATGAAGATTCCGCTGGTCATCGACCCGGTTCCAGCTTTCCGTCGCACCCCGGAAAGGACATCTGGAAATTACTCATGATCGAAAGTGCGCTACCGAAAACCGTGGGTAAGGTACCGACCTGACTCACTCCACATGCACAGAAATCCGGAGGAAAAGTCGCATGCAGGTGCTCTCCCCCAACCGAGAGGCGAACCGCCAGGCGCCGCCCCCACGTGATGACAGACCACCCGTCCCCAGCCCGCGCGCCACCCCCTCCCAGGGTTCCAAACTCGCCCTGGACGCGTCCGCCAAGCCGCGGCGGACCGGGCTCCAGCTCCCGGTGAGCCTCCCCTTCGACACCTGGCGCCGGATCGGCCACCAGATCTCCCTCATCGCCGACTCCTCCGCCTGGTGGCTCGGCGACTGGCTGGTCTACGGCGAGAACGAGTACACCGACCGCTACAAGAGGGCGGTCGAGGAGAGCTCCCTCGACATCCAGACCCTGCGCAACTACGCCTGGGTCGCCCGGCGTTTCCCGGTATCCCGCCGGCGAGACAGGCTCAGCCTCCAGCACCACGCGGAGGTGGCCGCGCTCCCCGAGCACGAGCAGACGCTCTGGTTGGACCGTGCGGAACGCTTCAACTGGTCCCGCAACCGTCTTCGCAGCCAGATCAAGGCGCACCGTGCCGCCGCACTCTCCGGCCGGACCGCGGAGACCGCCAGGCAGAAGGCCGTGATCCAGATAGACGTGCCCGCCGACCAGGAGCAGTCGTGGCGTGACGCGGCCCGCCGGATGAACCGCAGCGTGGAGGAGTGGGCCAGGCTCATCCTCAACCAGGTCGCCACCGGCGAGATCCCCGTCCGCGGCGTCCACGACGCCAAGGCCGGGTGAACGGAGGGACAGGTGGACGTCGTCCACACCCTGTTCGAGAGGCGGGCGCTCGAGGCGCCGGACAGCACGGCCCTGGTCTCCGGGGCCGTGCTGCTTACCTACCGGGAACTCGACGCCCGCGCCAACGGCCTGGCCCGGTCGCTCCTGCGCGGCGGCGTCGGCCCCGAGACGCCGGTCCCGCTACGGCTGGACCGCTCCCCCGAGCTGCTCGTCGCGCTGCTGGCCGTCTGCAAGGCGGGCGGCACGGCGGTGCTGCTCGACCCCGGCTGGCCCGAGGACCGCCTCGCCCCGGTGCTCGACGACTGTCCCGTGGTGATCGACGGCCCCCTGGGCGCCGCCCCCTCCAATGAAGGGCCAGGCATCCCCGCGCACCCCGACCAGCTCGCGTACGCGGTGCACACCTCCGGGTCGACCGGGCGGCCCAAGCTCGTCGGGGTGACCCACCGGGCGATCGCCCACCGGGTCGCCACCCACACCGAGGCCTACCGCATCACCCCCGCCGACCGCTCCAGCTGGCTGGCTCCCCCGGCCTCGTCGGTCTCGGTGGTGGAACTGTGGCCCTATCTCTGCTCGGGTGCGAGCGTGCACGTCGCCGACCCGGCGACCTCGGGCTCACCCTCCGAGCTGCGTGACTGGATGGTCGCCTCGGGAATCACCCGCGCGTACGTGAACATGCCGCTCGCCGAGCCGCTGTACGGCCTGCCGTGGCCGGCGGAGACGTCGCTGCGGCTCATGACGGTCGGCAGCGACGCGGTGCGCGTGTGGCCCGCCCCCGACCTGCCCTTCGAGGTCGCGGTGGAGTACGGCTCCGCCGAGGCCAACGGCGTGACCAGCTGCCTGGTACCGCTGGAGGACCGCTGCACCTCGGCCACCGCCGACGAGGCCGCCAGGCGGGCCCGTCCCCCCATCGGACGCGCCTGGCCCGAGGTCGGCGCAGGCGTGCTGACCTCGGACCTGCGGCCGGTCGCGGCGGGCGAGATCGGCGAGCTGTTCGTGTCGGGCCCAGAGCTGGCCCGCGGCTACCTGGGCGAGGCGGCCCACACCGCCGAGCGCTTCCTGCCCGACCCCGCCGGTGGGGGAGGCCGCGTCTACCGGACCGGTGACCTGGTCAGGGAACGGCCTGACGGGCGGCTGGAGCATCACGGCCGCGTCGACGCGCAGGTCAAGATCCGCGGCCACCGGGTGGAACCCGCGGAGGTGGAGGCCGTGCTGCTCCGGCACCCCGGAGTGCGCGAGTGCGTGGTCACGGGCGTGCCGGGCCCCGACGGCGACCTGCGGCTGTGCGCCTACGTCGTTCATCCCGTCACTCCGGAGGCCGGCGCTCCGAGCCGTACCGCGGACGGTGCCCGGTTCGAGATCGGGGAACTGCGCGCCTTCGCCTCGGCCCGGCTGCCCGAGCCGATGGTTCCGACCGCCTGGACGGCACTGGAGCGGCTGCCGCTGAACGCGGCCGGCAAGGTGGACCGCCGTGCCCTGCCCGCGCCCTCGTGGGGGGAGGCCACACGCGGACGTGAGAGGAGCGCGGACCCGGTGACGGCGGGAGTGCTGGAGCTGTGGGAGCGGGCGCTCGGCGCACGCGGCGCGCTGGGCGACCACTTCATCCGCTCCGGCGGCGACTCCCTGTCGGCCACCCGTCTCGTCGAGGCGGTCGGGAACCGCTACGGCGTGCGGATCCGGCTGCGCGAGTTCCTCAGGGCACCGACGCCCGAGACCCTCATCCAGACCATCAGGGCGGAAGGAAGCACACGATGACCGAGAGAAGGCGGAGAAGGAGCCGCCCCACGTGGCTGCTGCGCGCCCCCGACCCCGAGGCGAGGGCGCGGCTGTGGTGCCTGCCCTACCCGGGTGCCGGGGCGTCGATGTACCACGGGTGGCCGGCCGAGGTGGACGGGATCGAGCTGTGCCCGGTGCAGTTGCCCGGCAGGGAGAACCGGCTGCGCGAGCCGTCGTTCGAGAGCTACGCGGAGGTCGCCGCCGAGATGCTGAAGGGCCTGGAGCCCTACCTGGACCGGCCGTTCGGCTTCATCAGCCACTGCGGCACCGTCTTCATCGGCTACGAGGCGACACTGCTGCTCATGGAACGCGGCGGCCCGCTGCCCAGCCACCTGTTCGCCTCCTCGATGGTCCCTCCGCACCGGGCGTCGTGGCCGAGCATCCTGCGGCTCGACGAGGAGCAGGTGGGCGCGCTGGTGTCGGATCTCATGCGGGCCCGCGGCGCGGAGCCGCTGCCCGAACTGGTGGAGATGGCCGCGAGCGTCATGCGCGCCGACGTGGCCGCCTACGGCCGCTTCGAGCGGACCGACCCGGTGGAGCTGCCGTGCCCGATCACCGCGATCGGCTGGTCGGGGGACACGCAGATCCCCCCTGAGCAGATGGGCGGCTGGGAGTTCTACGGCCGGACCCGCCACACCGTGCTGGACGGCGGGCACTGGAGCTACCTCCAGGCGCCCGCCGCCCTGCTCGACGAGATCGCGCGGAGCATGTCCGCGCGCGTCCCGGGTTGACCTCAGGTGTCCTCGCGCCCGCCGGGCCTCCCGGCGGGCTCTCCCGCGGGCTCCGCTGCCGGCTCCTCGATGTCCTGCAGGATCTCGGCGTCCTCCAGCCTGCGCAGGTTCGGCACCGGCGACAGGAAGAGCAGGATGATCCAGGGCAGCAGGAACGCGGCACCGGCGTAGATGGCGGGCTTGACCCCGATCAGCTCGCCCAGCACCCCGGCCAGCATCGCGGCCAGCGGCAGGATGCCGAGGTAGACCGCGCGGCTCGCGCCGATGACCCGGCCGCGCAGGTGGTTGGGGATCACGTACTGGAAGAGCGTGAGCTGGCCGATGTTCCCGGCCACCACGCCGAACACCGTGACGAACCAGATCACCGAGAACAGGGTGATCTGCAGCCACTGCGGACCGGCCACGAACGGCGTGAAGCACAGCACCCGGAACGCGATCAGGGCGGTCATGATGCCGCGCCCGTAGCCGAGCTTCTCGAACAGCTTGCCCGCGAAGACGGCGCCGATGACGCCGCCGATGCTGCCCACCGCGTAGATGAAGCCGATCCAGGTGCCCGACAGCTGGAGCTCCCTGGCCGCGTAGAGGATGAACAGGGTCAGGATCATCATCGACCCGAAGTTCGCCCCGGCGGAGTTGAGGATCAGCGGGCGGGCGTAGGCGTTGCGGTAGGTGACCCTCAGGCCGTGCTTGATGTCGTGGAGCATCGCCGCGACGGCGCCGCGCCCGCCGCTGTCCTGGCGCTCGACGGGCGGCTCGACGTGACGGATGCGCGACAGGGCGAAGGCGGAGACCAGGAAGGAGATCGCGTCTCCCAGCATCACGTACGCCGGCCGGAACAGGTCGATGAGCACGCCTCCGGCGCTGGAGCCCGCGATGGCGCCCACCGACTCGGTCGCCGCCATCCGGCTGTTGCCGGCCACCAGCTGCTCCTCGCTCAGCAGCGTCGGCATGTAGGCGGCGTAGGCGATCTCGAAGACCACCGAGAGGCCACCGACCACCACGGCGACCACGTAGAGCACCCACATGTCCATGAACCCGGCGAAGGCCGTGATCGGGATCAGGGCCACGACCACGGCCCGCCCGATGTCGGCGCCGACCATGAGGGGTCTGCGCCGGTAGCGGTCGATGAGCACACCGGCGATCAGCGTCAGCAGCAGCGCGGCGATCGTGCGCATGGTGTTGAGCAGACCGACCTCGAGGGAGCTGGCCTGCAGCATGAGGATCGCGGTCAGCGGCAAAGCCAGGGTGGTCAGCTCGGAGCCGAGGACCGAGATCGACTGACCGGCCCAGAGCCGGTTGAAGTCGGGATTGCGCCAGAGCGAGGGCGGCTTTTCCGTCGGCGCCCTGACTTCCGTTCTCTGCGTGTCCATAAGATCATTCCGTCCCTGTCGGGTTTCACCTCTGGTTGACTGGAATAAGCTTTTTGTTAAGGGTGATGATATGCGAAATCAGCGGAGAGGCATCCTGGAAAACAATCAGCGGGTACGCCAGATGACACTGCCGGACGGACATGTGGTATTCCAGCTCAATCCCGCCGAGACCAGCCTGCAGTATCGCAGCATCGTGGGCGACAGAAGTTACTTCAGACACGACGTGCGCCTTGAGCCGGGAATGACGGTGTTCGACGTGGGCGCTAACATAGGAATCGCAGCGCTGGCGTTTCACTGGGAATGTCCGGGCACTCGAATTCTTGCCTTCGAGCCTGCCCGGCCGCTTTACGACGCGCTGTGCGCGAATCTGGCCGCCCACGGCCTGAACGCCAAGGCGTTCGACTGCGCGCTCTCCCATACCCCGGGAACGGCGACTCTCACCGTCTATCCGGAGACCACCGCGATGTCCGGGATGTACACGGACGTCGGCCACGATGCGGAGGTGACCAGGACTTTCCTGGCCAACAGCGGGTTCGCTCCCGAGGACGTGACGGACATGGCCGAGGGCAGGCACGTCACCGAGGAGCAGGAGTGCCGGGTGCGGACGATCTCAGAGGTGATGGCCGCCGAGGGCGTGCACCGTATCGGCCTGCTGAAAATCAACGTCGAGAAAGCCGAGTGCGATGTGCTGGCTGGAATCGCCCCCGATGACTGGGACGCGGTCGACCAAATCGTCATGCAGGTCCATGACATCGACGGCAGGCTGGCATCCGTACGCGACGATCTCACCGGCCGTGGATTCCAGGTCGACATCGGCCAGGATCCCCTGCTGAGGAACACGGACATCTTTGATGTGTACGCACGGAGGAATTCCACATGACAGTGGACACGACGGTTGACCTGAACGAGCTGGATCTCGCCGACCCGGACATCTACACGGCACCCGACTCCGGCCTCGGTGTCCTGCATTACCTGCAGGAGCATCGGCCGATTTTCTGGAACTCCAGGCCGGCGGGGCCGAGTTTCTGGGCGTTCACCAAATACGCCGACGGCGTGGCCGTCTATCTCGACAAGACGAATTTCACCTCCGAGCGGGGAATGCAGGTCGGGCAGACCGAGGCCGCCGCCCGCGCCGCCGCGGGCAAGATGCTCATCGTCACCGACGGCCGCCACAGCCAGTTGCGCGACGTGATGAACCCCGCGCTCACTCCCCGGGTGGTGCGCCGCCTCGAAGGCGCGATGCGCGAGACGGTGGGCGGGATGCTGGAGGAGAACGCGCCCAGGGACTCCTTCGACTTCGTCGACACGGTGGCGGGCAGGCTACCGCTCTCGGTCATCTGCGAACTGCTGGGCGTGCCCCGTGCCGACTGGGACCTGATGATCCAGTGGACGCGCACCGCGTTCGGCTCCGCCACCTCCGACGACGTCATCTCCGACGCGGAGAAGGCCGAGGCGAACGCCAACATCTTCGCGTACTACGCCGACCTGCTGGCCGAACGGCGCGGCGACCTCGGCGACGACGTGATCAGCGTGCTGATCCGCGGCCGGATCGACGGAACGCCCCTCACCGACGAGGAGATCCTGCTCAACATCAACGGCCTCATCACCGGAGGCAACGAGACGACCAGGCACGCCTCGGCGGGAGCCGTCATCGCCCTGGTGGAGAACCCCGGCGAGTGGCGGCGACTGCGCGAGGACCCCTCGCTCATCCCGACCGCCGTGGAGGAGGTGCTGCGCTGGACCGCCCCCAGCCTCAACGTGATGCGCACCGCGCTGCGCGACACGAGGATCGGAGAACAGATCATCCGGGCCGGTGAGCGGGTCAGCGTGTGGCACCCGGCCGTCAACCGCGACGAGGACGCCTTCCCCGACGCGCGCCGCTTCGACGTCGGCCGCACCCCCAACCGGCATCTCACGTTCGGCCTCGGCAGGCACCTGTGCATCGGCGCGGCGCTGGCCAGGTTCGAACTGCGCGTGCTGCTGGAGGAGCTGACCCGCCGGGTGGCCCATATGGAACTCACCGGGCCGGTCAAGCGGCTGCGCTCGAACCTCATGTGGGGCGTCGACCGCGTCCCCGTCCATCTCGAACTCGACCACGCAGGGCACTGATTGGAGCACCCCATGCCGGACATGTCGCCGATCCAGCGGAGCGAGTGGAGGTCCTACCGGGCGAAATCCGCCGGTGACCACACCGACCAGGTCACCCTCGCCGCACGGCTACGCGGGCCGCTGGACGAGAAGGCCCTGACCGCCGCGCTGGAGGACGTGCTGGAGGCGCGCGAGGACCTACGGCCGGCACCGCCGGGTGGCCCCGTGCCCGCAACCGAGCCCGCGACCGTGCCCGTCGCCGTTCCCCGGCCGGTGGAACTGGGCAGGCACGAACCGGGCCGCCGCGAGGAGTCGCTGGCGCGCCTGGTCTCCGAGCAGGCCAACCGCGGTCTCGACCTCGAAGCGGGGCCGCCGCTCCGGATCGCCCTGGCCCGGCTGGCCGACGACGACCACGCGCTCGTCCTGACGGCGCACCGGCTGGTGGCCGACGAGCGCGTCCTGACCGGTCTCGCCGGGGAGATCTCCCGGGCCTACCAGAGCGCGATCGGCTCCCCCGCCGCCCGCGACGGCCTCTCCCCCGACGGGCACACGTCCGGCGGCGTCTCCGCAGGCGACCACGGCTCCCCCGGCGCGTCCTCCGGCGGACGCGCCGCCGGCGACGCCTCCCCCGCGGCCGGTTCGAACGGTCGCGCCGCGCCCTCCACGGAGGCCGGCGACGCCGCCGATCTCGCCTACTGGCGTGACCGGCTCGACGGTACGCCCCCCGCCCTCGACCTGCCCGCCGACCGCGGCCGGCCCGCCGTGCCGGGCCTCACGGGCGCCCGGGTGACCTTCGGCGTCCCGCCGGAGACAGTCGCGCGGGCCGAGGCCCTCGCACGCGAGGCCGGCCTCGGTGACAGAGCCGTCACCGGGGCCGTCACCGGGGCCGTCAATGGGGCCGTCACCCAGGCCGCGCGGGCGATGGCGCTGTCGCGCTGGTCGGGGCAGGCCGAGGCGGCCACCCCCCGCACCGACACCGACACCCGGGCCGTCACCCTGGCCGCCTGGGCCGTCGCGCTGTGCCGCTGGTCGGGACAGGACGAGGTGGTGGTCGGCGTACCCGTGCCCGGCGACGGCCGCGCCCCGGTGTTCCCGATCCGGATCGGCTGCGCGGGCGACCCGTCGTTCGCCACCGTCGTCGCCCGGGTGCGTGACGCGCTCGACGGGGCGGCCGCGCACGGCTCCTACCCGGCGCACCGGCTCGCCGAGGAACTGCGGCTGGACACCTCCAGCGGCGTGCGGCCGCTCTACCAGGCGGAGTTCGACCAGGCCGCCCCGGCCTGGAGCGCGCTGCGACTGCCCGGCGTGCGAACCTCGGAGCTGGTGGCGGACCGCTTCCCGCTGGCCTCGGATCTGGCGCTGGTCCTGGTACCCGGCTCGCTGGAGGGCGAGCTGCGCTACGCGCTCGACCTGTTCGACGCGCCCGGCGCCAGGACCAGGGCCGAGCAGTACGTCACGCTCCTGACCGACGCCGTGAGCGACCCCGCCCGGCCCATCTCGCGCCTGTCCCTGCTGGACGCCGAGCAACTGCGGCTGGTGGTCGCCGAATGGAACCGTACCGAGACCCCCTTCGACGAGGGGGCGAGCATCGGTGCGCTGTTCGAGGCGCGCGCCGCCGCCGCCCCCGACGCGCTCGCGGTGCTCTGCGGCGAGCGGCGGCTGACCTACCGTGAGCTGGACGAGCGCGCCAACCGGGTGGCCCACCGGCTGATCCGCGACGGGATACGGCCGGGCCAGGTCGTCGGCTCGATGACCGGCCGCTCGGCCGAGGCGCTCGTCGCCTTCCTCGGCACCGTCAAGTCCGGCGGCGTCTACCTGCCGCTGGACCCGGCGCTGCCGCCCGACCGGCTCGGCCACATCCTGGACGACAGCGGAACCGGGCTGGTCCTGACCGTGGCCGAGCACGCCGGCCGGGTGCGCGGCGGCCGGGTGCGCACGGTCGAGCTGGACACCGGGTGGAGCGCGATCGAGGCGGAGGAGCCGGCCACCGGCCCCGGCGTGACGCCCGCGCCCGACGCCATCGCCTACCTCATCTACACCTCGGGATCGACCGGCCACCCCAAGGGGGTGGAGGTGCCGCACCGCGGCGTGAGCAACCTCGCCTCGGCCCTGTCACGGGAGTTCTCCCTGACGCCCGACGACCGGGTGGCGCTCTTCGCCTCGCTCAGCTTCGACGCCTCGATCTGGGAGATCACGATGGCGCTGCTGAACGGGTCGGCGCTGTGCGTGCTGGACCCCTCGGGCATGACCCCGCAGGAGACGGCGAAGGTCATCAGCGACCAGGGCGTGACCGCGGCCACCTTCCCGCCGACGTTCCTCAGCACGCTCAGGGGCGACGAGCTGGGCACGGTCAGGTTGATGGTGGTCGCGGGCGAGCAGTGCCCGACCGGGCTGGTGCGGACCTGGGGGCCGGGTCGCAGGTTCGTCAACGCCTACGGGCCGACGGAGACGACCGTGTGCGCCACGATGGGCGCGTGCGACCCCGCCGCGGCGTACACCCCGCCGATCGGCCGGCCACTGGCCAACTTCAGGACCTACGTGATGGACCGCTGGCTCAACCCGCTCCCGGCCGGTGTGCCCGGGGAGCTGTACGTCGGCGGCGCCGGTCTGGCCCACGGCTACCGGGGCAGGCCCGGCATGACCGCGCGGTCGTTCATGCCCGATCCGTACGGCCCTCCGGGGGCACGGCTCTACCGCACCGGTGACCTGGCCCGCTACCTGCCCGACGGCCGGCTGCAGTACGTGGGCCGGGTCGACGCGCAGGTGAAGATCCGCGGTTTCCGGGTGGAACCGGCCGAGATCGAGGCGGCGATCACCCGTTACCCGGGCGTCCGCGAGGCGGCGGTCGTCGTGCGTGACGACCGGCTGGTCGCCTACGTCGTGCTCGACGACGCCTCCAGGATCATCGCCGACCGCAGCGGCCTGACCGGCGAGCTGCACCGGTTCCTGCAGGGCTCGCTGCCCGCGTACATGCTGCCCGCCTCCTACCTGACGCTGGACGCGATGCCGCTGACCTCCTCGGGCAAGGTGGACCGCCAGGCACTGCCGGAACCCGGCCAGGGCGGCATGGACGGCGACGGGGGCGGCGAGGACGACTTCGACGCGCCGCGGACACCGACGGAGCAGACGATCGCCGGGATCTGGGCCGAGGTGCTGAAGCTCAGGCGAGTCGCCCGGGAGGACGACTTCCTGGAGATCGGCGGTCACTCCCTGGTGGCCGCGCAGGTGATCACCCGGGTACGGGAGACGTTCACCGTGAACGTGCCGATCAGGGTGCTGTTCGAGAACCCCGTGCTCGCCGACTTCGCCGAGGCGGTGGACGGTGCGTCGGCCAAGGCCGAGGCGAAGGCCGGGGTCTGAGCCCGCGGGCATCCCGCCGGGCGGGATGCCCGCGCACGACGAGGGCCGTGAGGATGATCCTCACGGCCCTCGTCGTGCGCGGACCCTACGCGGCCCGGCCGAGGCGGCTCAGCGGCGGCCCGGCAGCGCGGCGACCTCGGACTCCGGCCGCCAGGTGGGCAGGTACTCCCGCAGCCGCAGCACCATGCCCTGGCAGTAGGAGGCGTTGTGCTCCAGGCTGCGCTCGGGCATGAAGGGCAGCTTCCGCCCGCGCGGGTGATCGAGCACCAGCCGGGTGAGAGGCTCCCGGCCGACCTCCAGGCCGGTCACGTCGAGGTCGATGAGGAGGGCGGCCAGGTCGGCGGGCATGTCGACGACCGAGGCCGTCTTCCCGTGCGGCTCGACGCGCAGCTCGGTGAAGTCGTAGCCCGGCGGCCTGGGCCTGGCCAGGTAGATGTAGGGCCTGGCCAGCAGGTCGAGTTCGAACGCGGCCCGCGCACCGGCGTCCCGCCACCAGGACTGACCGCGGGCGAAGTCGACGAGCAGTCCGTCGAACTCCTCGCGGTGCGAGTGCAGGACGAGGTGCGCGACCATCCCGAAATTATGGAAGTCATAGTTCCAGAGTTTCTGCACGGAATCGCGGAAGAAACCGGCGACCTCGGTGTCGGTGCGGCTCTCGAAATACGTCGCGGCATCGGTGAAGAAATCCTCCAGCCGCCTTGTTCCGGACCTCTCCAGATAATTGGCGAGGTAATACAGGCCGCGTAGGTTGTAGAGCGAGTGGACGGCGTAGTAGAACCATGTGCCACGCTCGCACTCCGCGCGGCTGACCCAGTTGGTGCCGACTACCACGTCGGCCTCCGTGACGTCACTGGGAACGCGTTCCACCTGCACTCCGAGAAGCTCCCGTTTGGCATATATCGAGGTGTTGTGCAGCAGGAGTTGCGGATAGACGATGAGCGTGTCGGCACGGAGCCGGCACAGTTCTGCGATTCCCTCCTTGTATGACTCCAGGGTCTCTCCGGGAAGCGGCCAGATCAGCTCGATGTAGGAGCTGATGCGCTTCTCCCTGAGCGTTCTCTGCAGCTCGGTGTAGGTCGCGGGCTTGATGTTCGAGCGGTCGACCAGCTCCAGGGTCCTGGAGCTCATCGACTGCAGGGAGATGGGCTGGCTGGTCAGCAGTCCTCCCCGCACGAGGATCTCGGTGATCTCGGCCATCCGGTCGGGTTTGTTCTTGGCCGCGGCCATCGAGACCATCACCGGGTAGCCGTTCTCCTCGCTGCACTCCACCAGGTGGCGGGTCAGTTCCACGTCGCGCGGGGCCATGCCCCAGTTGGCGTCCGCGATGAAGATCGACACGAAGTCGTGCTTGCTGATCCAGGTGATGTCGTCGCGGACCCGCTGGTCCTCGAACTTGTGGACCTTGTCGTTGGTCGCCGCGCCCCAGAAACAGAAACCGCAGCTGAACGGGCATCCTCGATTGGTCTCCAGGATGGCGGTGGTGTACTTGCCCTCCTCGAAGACGCCGGAGGTGAAGGGCGAGGGCACCTCCATCAGGTCGCGTACCCGCTCGGCGGCCTCGGTGGTGACGAGTTCCCCCGACCGCCAGAAGCTGATCCCGTCGACGGCCGAGAAGTCGGGGTCGTCGCCGATCACCTGGCGCAGGTACTGCAGCATCGTCTTCTCGCCCTCGCCGTTGCAGACGACGACGTTCTCCTGCTCGGGGGCGACGTACTCCTCGGCGTGCAGCATGACCTGGGGGCCGCCGAGGATGAACTGGGCCGCCGGGAGACGCTCGTGCAGCGCGGCCAGCACCGCGCGCGCGAATCCGATGTTCCAGATGTAGCAACTGATGGCGTAGACGTCGCTGCGCTTTTCCAGGAGTTCTGCGATCACCTCCTTTCTGTCCGCGGACACCGGGGCGGAGAAGATCTCGAAATCACATCGCGACCCCACCTCCGGATCATGCTGCGCGTAAGCCTGCATGTAACCGGAGGCAAGGGGCAGGATGGCCTCGAATGCAGACAGCTCGACGAATGTGACTTTGGTGTTCATGACGCTCGTCCCTGCGTAGTCCGAGTAATTTCTGAAGCCGATCGGATGGAATCCGCTCATGCTTTCACAGGGGGACCGGACGGACAACGCACACTAATTGCGGACACCACTCGCGTGTTACGGTTCTGGAAACCTCGATAACCACGGAGGAGAAACCGTATGCCGACTCACGACTACGAGACCGGCCTCGGGACGCTCTCACTCGACGACCGGATCGCGGAGCATCTCGAAAAGACCTTTCAGGACCCCTGGGAAATCCGCAAATTCTCCCATGATTTCCGCAGGAACGGCTACGTCAAGTTGCGGAACGTGGTCTCCGAGGAGGTCAAGGATCTCGTCTCGGACGAGGTGGAGCGCCTGCTCGACCTGCACGCGCGCCGGATCGACATCAACCTCAAGGAGACCAGCAACTCCCCGCGCAAGATGAGCACGGTCAGCCAGCAGTCCATCGCCCAGGACAGCTCCCTGATCCCGGAGCTCTACGACTCCCCCGCCCTCAAGGACTTCCTGGGCCGGCTGGCCAACGAGCCCGTCGTCAACTGCCCCTGGGACGAGGAGAAGTACGTCATCATCCGCCAGGAGAAGCAGGGCGACACCCACGGCTGGCACTGGGGCGACTTCAGCTTCACCCTCATCTGGATCCTGGAGGCGCCGAGCAGCGAGTACGGCGGCATGCTCCAGTGCGTTCCGCACACCAACTGGGTGAAGGAGGACCCCCGGGTCCACGACCACCTCATCCGCTACCCGATCAGCACCTACGCCCACCAGAGCGGCGACATCTACTTCCTGCGCTCCGACACGACGCTGCACCGCACGGTGCCGCTGTCGGAGGACCGCACCCGGATCATCCTCAACACCTGCTGGGGCAGCGAGTCCGACGCGAAGAAGGAGCAGTCACACGAGACCATGGAGGCGATGTTCAACTGAGCTTCGGGACGGGCGGGACGGCCCGGTCGACGACCGGGCCGTCCCGCCTGTTTTCGGGACACCGACCGGACGGCCGCACATGGCCACGCGGCGAACCCTGTCGTACGGCGGACGCGGTGAGTCATCAGCGCCTGCGACCGGAACGGACCGGAACCGCGCGCCCGCGCGAATCATCTCGTCGCACCCCGTCCGGCTCCTCCCCCCGTCTCAGCGCGCGCTGCCTGCGCCGCCGTCCCATGAACCAGCCCGCCGCCAGGATCGCCAGACCGATCGGGGTACGGACCAGCCGGCGTGCCACCACGGCCTTGAGAAAATTTTTCATAGGACTGTCCCTGCCCCGAGACGGCCTGATTAGGCGACCTCGGCTTCCCCTACGCGGCTGGAACCGGAGGGTTCCCGGCCGCACGGAGACCGTGACCGGCGTGGAGCGCGCAGGTGGTCAGAGACCGGCTCTGCCCATCGCCGCCTCGATGCCGTCCAGCAGGACGGCGAGACCGGCCGCGAAGGTCTCCTTGGCCTCCTGTTCCAGGTAGGGCACGCTCTCGTCCTCGGACTGGTAGGCGCCCTCGCCGTCCAGCCAGGTCAGCGTCGGGAACCGCTCGGCGAAGTCCGGCGCGACCTCCTCCAGCACGGCCGAGCGGGCGTACCACCACTCCTCGTCGGACATCCCGGTCGCCGCCGGGGCCTGGCGCGACTCCGCGACCGTCTGCGCCGCCGCGCGCACGAAGTGGAACAGCACCCCGACGAGACGCCGCAGCGCCCCGGCCGTAAGACCCGTCTCACGGAGGATCCGCAGCACCGTCTCCAGCATGACGTACTCGTTGGGACCCAGCACCGGGCGCGCCTGCGAGACCTGCAGCACCCACGGGTGGCGCAGGTAGAACGCCCACATCTGCCCCGCCCAGGAGGTCACGGCCGCCCGCCAGCCCGCCCCGAGCTCGTAGGAGACGGGCAGCTCGGCGAGGACCCGGTCGTACATCAGGTCGACCAGCTCGCTCTTGCTGGGCACGTAGGTGTAGAGGGCCATCGCGGTGCGGCCGAGCCGTTCGCCCACCGCGCGCATGGACAGCGCCGCCATCCCCTGCCCGTCGGCGATGGCGACGGCCGCGTCCAGGATCTCGTCCACGCTCAGAGCGGGCTTCGGTCCAGGCCGTCCCTGCGCCGGGCTGTCGGCACGCCACAGCAGGGCCATCGAACGGCGCGCGTCGCCCTGGCCGGCGAAGACCACCAATTTGCCACTCCTTACGGCATAAACTAACTTTGCCGGGCTATCTCTTTACGCCCTAAGGATATCAAGGAGAAGGTCTGTGTCCCCCTTCACCCCCACCGACGACCACGGCGCCGCCGCGGACAGCCACGACGTGATCGAGGTCCGCGGGGCCAGGGAGAACAACCTGGCCGACATCTCGCTGGACATTCCCAAGCGCCGGCTCACCGTCTTCACCGGGGTGTCCGGCTCCGGAAAGTCCTCCCTCGTCTTCGGCACCATCGCCGCGGAGTCGCAGCGGCTGATCAACGAGACCTACACGGCCTTCGTCCAGTCGTTCATGCCCAGCCTCGGCCGGCCCGACGTCGACGCGCTGCGCAACCTGAGCGCGGCGATCGTCGTCGACCAGGAGCGGATGGGCGCCAACTCCCGCTCCACGGTCGGCACGGCGACCGACGCGCAGACGATGCTGCGGATCGTCTTCAGCCGGATCGGCACCCCGCACGTCGGCACCTCGACCGCGTTCAGCTTCAACAGCGCCGAGGGCATGTGCCCGGGGTGCGAGGGGCTAGGCCGGGTGTCGGACGTCGACGTCTCCCAGCTGGTCGACACCGACCTCTCGCTCAACGAGGGGGCGATCACCGTCCCGAACTTCAATGTGGACTCGTGGTACTGGCAGAACATCGCCCACTCCGGGTACTTCGACCGCGACGTCAAGCTCAAGGACTACACCCCGGCCCAGTGGGAGGACTTCCTGCACAGACCCGCCACCAAGATCAAGATCGGCACCATGAACACCACCTACGAGGGGCTGCTGGTCAAGGTGCGGCGGCTCTACCTCGCCAAGGACCGCGAGTCGATGCAACCGCACATCCGGGCGTTCGTGGACCGGGCCGTGACGTTCACCGACTGCCCGGCGTGCGGCGGCACCAGGCTCAACCCCGCCGCGCTCGGCTCGAAGATCAACGGACGCAACATCGCCGACTGCGCCGCCATGCAGATCAGCGACCTGGCCGACTTCGTCCGGGACATCGAGGACGAGTCGGTACGGCCGCTGGTCGCCACCCTGCGCGACACCCTGGACTCGCTCGTCGAGATCGGCCTGGGCTACCTGAGCCTGGACCGCGAATCGGCCACCCTGTCCGGAGGCGAGGCCCAGCGGGTGAAGATGGTCCGGCATCTGGGCTCCAGCCTGACCGACGTCACCTACGTCTTCGACGAGCCCACGGTGGGCCTGCACCCGCACGACATCGAGCGGATGAACGGCCTGTTGCTCCGGCTGCGCGACAAGGGCAACACGGTCCTGGTGGTCGAGCACAAGCCGGAGACGATCGAGATCGCCGACCACGTGGTCGACCTCGGCCCCGGAGCCGGTTCGTCCGGCGGGCGGATCTGCTTCACCGGCGACGTGGCCGGGCTGCGCGCGTCGGACTCCCTGACCGGCCG
The DNA here is from genome assembly GCF_042665875.1 of Streptosporangium amethystogenes subsp. fukuiense. Lineage (NCBI taxonomy): Bacteria > Bacillati > Actinomycetota > Actinomycetes > Streptosporangiales > Streptosporangiaceae > Streptosporangium > Streptosporangium amethystogenes. The sequence continues at coordinate 2,578,288 of NZ_JBHTEE010000001.1, forward strand.
CCACCTGGACCACCGGGCCCGCCTGCGTGAGAAGGTACGGCAGCCCAGCGGGCGGCTGTCCATCACCGGCGCCCGCCTGCACAACCTGAAAGACGTGAGCGTCGACATTCCGCTGGGCGTGCTGACCGTGGTCACCGGCGTGGCCGGCTCGGGCAAGAGCTCGCTGATCCACGGCTCGCTCCACCGCCTGGACGACGTCGCGGTGGTCGACCAGGCCCCGATCCGGGGGTCGCGCCGTAGCAACCCGGCCACCTACAGCGGGCTGCTCGATGCGATCCGCACCGCCTTCGCCAAGGCCAACGGGGTCAAGGCCGCCCTGTTCAGCGCGAACTCCGAGGGGGCCTGCCCGAACTGCAAGGGCATCGGCCTGGTCTACACCGACCTGGCGATGATGGCCGGGGTGGCGTCGGTGTGCGAGCAGTGCGAGGGGAGACGGTTCACCCCCGAGGTGCTCACCCACAAGCTGCGCGGCAAGGACATCAGCGAGGTGCTGGCCATGTCGGTGGCCGAGGCCCGCGACTTCTTCGCCTCCGGCCCGGCCCGCGCCGTCCTGGACCGGCTCGCCGACGTGGGCCTGGGCTACCTCGGCCTGGGCCAGCCGCTCACCACCCTGTCCGGCGGCGAACGGCAGCGGCTCAAGCTGGCCATCCGGATGGCGGAGAAGGCCACCACGTACGTGCTGGACGAGCCGACCACCGGCCTGCACCTGGCGGACGTGGACCAGCTCCTGGCCCTGCTGGACCGGCTGGTCGACGACGGCAACACGGTCATCGTCATCGAGCACCACCAGGCGGTGATGGCCCACGCCGACTGGATCATCGACCTCGGCCCGGGTGCCGGCCACGACGGCGGCCGGGTGGTCTTCACCGGCACTCCCGCGGACCTGGTCTCGGAAGGGGACTCGCTCACCGCCCGGCACCTGCGTACCTACCTGGGGAGGAACCAGACGTCGACCGGGAAGCGGTGACATCGCTGACCGCGCTCAGCGGCCCGGAGCGCCTCCCCCGCCGGGTTGTCAGAGCGGAGACAATCCCGCCGGGTGAATTGCTGACACGCTCACAAGCGCCCGCCCGCGGGCGCCTGTAGCGTTCTCCCCTGAACGGATCCCGGCCGTCGGGGCGGGTGCGCCCTCCCGCCATCGGCCACGGCGACCGGTCCCGCGGCGCGAGCTCACGGAAGTGCCCATCGACCGAGAGGACGGCGACACCGTGCGCGCACCTTCCCTGAAATCCGTCATGCCGCTCTCCGCGGCCGCCGTACTGCTGGCGGCCCTCATCGGCCCCGCCACCGCGGCCCGGTCGGCGTCCCTGCGAGAGGTGCTCCTGGTGGGAAACGCTCAGGGCGGAACGGTCAGCTTCGTCGACGGCCGCACCTACCGCAACCTGGGCTCGTTCGACGCGGTCCCGGATCTCGACGAGCGCCTGAGGGCGATGAACCCGGTCGAGCGCGCGGGATACGAGGCGGTCAACCGGATCCAGGGATACCGCAAGCTCGTCGACGACATGGCGGTCTCCCCTGACGGGCGCACACTGTACGTCTCCCGCGGCAACCTGTCGGACGCGGTCGCCTTCGACATCGCCGGCCGGAGGATGCTGTGGCGCTACAAGATCAAGGGCTTCAAGGCCGACCACGCGGCGCTCTCCGCCGACGGCAGGCACTTCGTCGTGTCGGCGACGACGGCCTCCGTGGCGCAGGTGATCGACACCGCCACCGGCAGGCTCGTAACCGACATCCCGACCGGCACCTACCCACACGCCAACGACTACTCCCCCGACGGCAGCCTCCTCTACAACTCCAGCATCGGCATCACCTCCCTGCCTCGGTCGCTGAACGCGCTCAAAGGCGCTCGGCAGCTCACCGTCGTGGACAGCGCCACGCTGAAGGTGATCAGGAAACACACCTTCGAGTACGGCATCCGCCCCGCGGTGTTCACTCCCGACAACCGGACGATGTACGCCCAGTTCTCCTACTTCAACGGCTTCGCCGAGGTCGATCTGACCACCGGGAAGATCACCCGGCAGGTGGAGATGCCCTTCAGCGAGGCGGGCGGCAGGCTCGCCGCCGACGACTACCCGCAGAACTCCGCGCACCACGGCATGGCGATGTCGGCGGACGGCGACGAGCTCTGCGTGGCCGGCACGATCGACGACTACGTGGCGATCGTCGACCGCCCCGGGCTGACCACACGGGGTTACGTGCACTACGACACCGGGAGCCTGCCGTACTGGACGGCCACGGCCGCCGGCGGCCGGCACTGTTCGGTGTCGCTCAGCGAGAAGAACGCGATCTCGGTCGTGGACTACGAGACCGCGCGCGAGGTGGCCCGCGTGCCGGTGGGCGACTTTCCTCAGCGCGAGCGGCTGGGACAGGTCGCCGAGGACGTGATCGGCTCCCTGGACGCCGCCGTGGGATGACGGGCGGTGCTCACAGGACGTCCTCGCGCAGCCGCGGGAACACCTTGGAGACCTTGCCAAGAAGGTATTCGCCGTAGGTGCCGGTGAAGGCGCGCAGGTCCTGGCCGTCCCAGCGGGCCCGGCCGGCCGAACGCCCCGCCGGAGCTTTCCACCCCGTCATGAGCGGCGCTCAGCGGACCGCCAGACGGTCCGCCTCGTCCTTCGAGATGTCATAGGACGCCCCGCAGAAAGTGCACTGCACTCCGTACTTCGTCCGCACCGGGAACAGCGGGACGAAGAACAGGCTGAACTTGGTGACCTTCCTGGACAGCACCTGCGCCGCCGTGTTGCCGCAGTTGCGGCAGAGAAGCGTCAGCACACCGAGCCGGTGGGTCACGGTGCGGAGTCCGAAGATGAGCATCCCCCAGTCATACCCGACGGAGCCTGCCGGTGGCCCGCCCCGCCTCCATGAGCGCGGCCCCGAGCAGGTTACGCCGCGCCGGTCTGCGCGCGGACCATCCGGGCATACAGCCCGTGCCGGTCGCCGAGCAGGTCGAGGCGCGGGCCGTACTCCACCACCCGCCCCTCCTCCAGCGCCACGACGGTGTCGAAGGAGTCGAGTACGCCGAACCTGTGAGTGATCATCACGGTCGTCCGCCCGGCCCGTTCCGCCAGGATCGCCTCGACGACCTCCAGCTCGGTCAGCGGGTCGAGCGCGGAGGTCGCCTCGTCGAGTACGAGCACGGACGCGTCGGCCAGGAGCGCGCGGGCCAGGGCGATGCGCTGCCGTTCGCCGCCGGAGAACAGTGCCCCCCGCTCGCCCGCCGGCGAGTCGTAGCCGTCCGGGAGCGCCGCGATCCGCTCGTGGATCCGGGTGATCCGGCAGGACCGCACGAGATCGTCCATCGTGGCGCCGGGCGCGGCGTATCTGAGGTTGTCGGCGACCGATCCCTGGAAGAGGAAGGGCTCCTGCGTGGCGATGCAGATCCGTCCGGGCAACGGCGCCCCGAACTCCGTCCCGTCGATCACGACCGTCCCCTCGGTGGGCGGGTGCAGCCCGGCGAGCAGGTGGCCGAGCGTCGTCTTGCCCGAGCCGCTCGGGCCCACCACCAGCGTGGTGGAGGCGGCCGGGATCTCGAGGCTCACGCCGTACAGCGCCGGACGGTCCTCCTCACCCGTCCCCGGGTAGCGGAAGCCGGCCTCGCGGACGGCGAGCGCGCCGGGGCCCGGGGCGGGGCTCTGTCTCGTCTCCGGCTCCGGCTGGAGGTCGAGGTAGCCGAAGACCCTCTCGAACGCCCCTTGGGCGGCGCGGAACTCGGTGGAGATGTGCAGGATCTGCCACAGGGGCTGGTGGAGCCTCGCCTGCAGCACGGTGAAGGCGACCAGGGTGCCCGGAGTGATCCCGCCGGTCAGCCCCGCCGCCACGAACACCAGGTAGGGGGTCAGCACGAAGAAGACGTGGCCCACGCTCAGCACCAGCTGGGCCACCAGGCCGGAACGGATCCCCAGCCGTGCCAGCCGTTCGCTCTCCGCGGCGAACCCGGCGGCCTCCTCCTGACGCCTGCCGTGCACCCTGGCCATGGTGACGCCCCCCGGCGACAGGCGTTCGGCGATGATGGAGGAGAGCTCCGCCCGGGTGCGCTGGCCGTCGGCCGACAGGGTCGAGAGCGCCCGCCCCGACCGGGAGGCCACCAGCAGGACGAGCGGCGCGAGGATCAGGGCGACGCCCGCGAGCACCGGTGACAGGGTCACCATCGCGCCGGCCGCGACCACGAATCCGATGAGGCCGGAGAGCGCGCCGGGCAGGGTGTCCTTGACCGCGTACTCGATCTGCGTGGTGTCGCCGGCCAGCCGCGACTGGATCTCGCCGCCCCGCTCCGCGGCGAAGAAGGCGAGCGGCATGCGCTGCAGGCGGCCGAACATCTCGGTGCGTAGCCCGTGCACCACCCGCTGCGCGACGCGGGCCGACAGCCACGTCTGCCCCAGGTCCACGGCGCCCACCGCGCAGGCGATCGCCGCGGCCAGCCCGGCGATCAGGGCGAGCAGCCGCAGGTCGGGGCCGCCAGGCCCGAAGAGCGCCCGGTCGAAGACCACCCGCGTCAGCAGCGGGACGGCGGCGTTCATGGCTGAGTAGGCGGCGATGAGCACGACGAGGACGCAGACGGCGGCCCGGTACGGCATGAACAGCCGCACGACCCTGCGCCAGGTCCCTGGGGCGGGAGGGGGCTCCGGGGCGGAGGGGGGACGATCGCGCACGGCCGTACCAGTCCTTGTCTGATGATCGAACGTCAGGTGATCGGGCAGAGCCCCGCCCTCCCGGGAGCGGGAGGGCGGGGCCTTCACATCAGTCGCCTGTCACGTCAGCCGTCGGTGCAGCCGGCGTGCTTGAAGCAGTGGGTCAGCCGGAGCGCCTCGTTGGTGCCCGGCTCCAGCTCCTGGAGAGCCTGCAGGTCCTCAACGTCGAAGGACATGGTCTTTACCTCCTGTGGTCGGCGGGGCCGCCTCTGATACGGCCCGCTCTTCTTTCATCGCCGTCCCGTCGCGAACGGCGAGTCTGGGGGCGTCGTCGGGCATCCACAGTCGGGGATGCCCGTGACGCAGCCGGAGGAGGAAGGCGACGACGCCCGCCGTACCTCCGAGGAAGGTGGGTGAGAAGCCCGCCTGGGCGTCGGGCACGAGCAGCCGGCCGGAACGGCCGACCGCCCTGCTCGCCAGGCAGGCGGCCAGGTCCCGGGCCCACCGGTGGTAGCGGTCGTCACCGGTGAGATCGGCCATGTCGAGCAGGAACTCGCCGTCGCCGGGGAGCCCATGGCACGGCACCGGCCCCGACTGCCACCGGGTGCGGTGCACGGCCGCCGCCGCCCCGCGCGCGAGGTCCAGTGCCTTCGGGTCGCCGGTGGCGCGCCAGTACCTCACCAGGAAGGAGCCGATTCCGGAGGATCCGCTGCACCAGTACGGCCTGCGGGGACGCACCGTTCCCAGGTCACCGCGGAGGGTCGGCCACCAGGCGGTGTCGCCGTCGACGTCCGCGTGCGCGTATAGGGCGCGGGCGACCTCGTGCACGGTCTCCGTCCAGTCCGGCCGGTCGAGGACCCGGCCCGCGTGGAGCAGTGCGGTCCCGATCCCGGCGAGGCCGTGCGCGAAACCGAAGTGGTTGGCTCCGGCGAGGCCGGAGTCGAAGGTCCGCGGTGTCGGCCACTGCGGGTGGCCGTCCAGGTACGACCGCGCGTCGTGCAGATTCTGGAAGATCGTGGCCGCGCGTTCCATCAGCGCCGGATCGCCTGACCCCAGCGCGACGCGCAGGACCGTCATGCCGCATCCGGCCAGCCCGTGCGTCACGTCCGGGCCGGGGTGATCCGTCGGCAGCAGGCTCGCCGCCCGCACCGCGTACCGGGCCAGCCCGGCGTCGTCCAGGGCCGCCGCCGCGTCGTGCAGCGCCCACACCGCTCCGGAGCGGCCGAAGTGGAGGCCGGGCCGCCAGACGTCCTCCTCCGCCAGCCGCAGCCGCAGCCTGCGGGAGAGCGCGGCGACCGCGGCGGACGCCTCCGGTGCGGGCATGGCCAGCGTCAGGACCCCGAGGACGCCCGCCGCGCCGGCGTGCACCGAGCACGGATCCGCCTCGGGCCCGCCGGAGGCGTCGGACCACGCCGCCAGGCTGCCGCCGTCCGGATCCGCCGCCTCCACCAGGTGCGCGATCCCGTCGTCGATCAGCCGATCGATCCGGTGGGGCGGCCGGGCGGGTTCCGCGGCGCCTGGCCCGGCGGTGGGCCCGACGGTGGGCCCGGCGGTGGGCCCGGCGGTGGGCCCGACGGTGGGCCCGGCGGTGGGCCCGACGGTGGGCCCGGCGGTGGGCCCGACGGCGCTCGGCCGGCGGGTGAGTCGTCCGGCGAGGAAGCGTTCGCATCGCTCCAGGGGCCAGCGGCGTTCCGGCTCCGCCGCCAGCAGGCCCTCTACCAGTGGCCGCAGCAGGGCCAGCGTGGGGTTGTCGGTGGCCACCGCCGCGACCCGGCCGGGGCCCGGCGGGTCCAGGTGGGCGCCCGGCGGGTCCAGGTGGGCGCCGACCGCGAGGAAGTACGCCATCGCGCCGAGGCTGTAGAGGTCGGCGCCGCCGTCCGATGCGGGCCGGGGTTCCCCGACATGCTCCACCAGCTCCGGCGCCAGGTAGCCCGGGGTCCCGCCCACCATGACGGTGGCACCCGGCACGGCCGCGTGCTCCAGGTCGATGAGCCGGAGCCCGCCGCCGGGGAGCAGCATCACGTTGTTCGGCGAGAGGTCGCCGAACACGTGCCCCCGGCCGTGCACCGCCTTCAGCAGCTCGACCAGCCGGCCGAGGAGGGGCAGGACCTCCGCCGCCCCGTTGCCGAAGCCGTTCTCGCCCAGCGGGCCGGCGTTCCCGTCCGACCAGCGTTGCAGCGTGATCCCCGGCACACGCTCCTCGACGAGGAAGGCGTGCCCGCCCTGCTCGAAGAAGTCCACCACGGCCGGCACCGCCCCGGTCACCGCGAGATCCTCAAGGCGGGAGCGCTCCGTCGCCACCCGGTCCCGCGCGTCCCTGCCGCTCAGATCGGCGCACGCGTGCGGGCGGCCCTCCTTGACGACCACCTCGCGCCCTGTCCTGGTGTCCTCGGCGAGATAAACCCCGCCCCGGTTGGCGTGCCTTACGGCTTCGCGGACGATGAAGCGGCCGTTCAGCATGATCGCGGCCGCTCCGGGCCGCCGGCCCGCCGCCGGAGCCTCGAACGGGCAGACCGCGAACGGCGGCGGGGAGAAGCGCGGCTCCCGCGCGTCGAGGACGAGGCGGCCCTCCGGTGAGCGCAGCCGGATCTCGTAGAACCCGTCGTTGCCGAGTGTCCTGTGCCCGCGGAAGGCGCCGTAGCGGTAGTGCACGATCCCGCCCGCCCGGTAGGGGCGGTCGGAGAGGATCACGGGTCCGGGAAGGCCCCGGGTGACCTCGTCCAGCAGGGCGGCCAGGCGGACCGACTCCGCGTCGTCGCGCGGGTAGACGGTGACGAACTTCCCGGCCTGCGCGCGGCTGCAGTGCGGTTCGAGGAATTTCCAGTAGTCGTCCAGCCGGGCGGGGAACTTGAAGGCGCACCTGGCTCCGGCCAGCACCCGCGAGACGCGGGAGAGCACCACGGGGGCGGAGAGCATCGTCGCGGAGACGTGCAGCTTCCACCCCTGGTCGGGGATCGCGTAGGTGTCCGGCGTGACCTTGCACCAGAGCCCGTCATCAGTGATCGACCACTCCCGGGCGCCCGCGCGCCCGAGCTCGGCGGTCACGATGTCGCAGAGGATGGCGGGGTCTCCCGGACGCGTCCTCACGTGGACCCACTCTCTGTCGTCGGGGCTCTTTCTCGCAGAACCCGAGATTGACAGAGAGCTGTTGCCAGCGAATGGAATTTCAATTGCTTACGAGGTGAGCGGGCGTTTATCCGGTGCGAAAAAATCTTCACCGAATCGGTCACACCATTATTCGCATTTATTGACGCACTCGCCCTGGCCGCCCCTACAGGGGTTCGTCCCGCCGAAACCTCGTGGAAACAGCTATACGCGGCACACTCCACCGAGGAAGAGATTGTCATTCATACGTAAAGCAATGTCGGTGATTTACACTCGTCATGACTTCACCTTACTGCGTGGCCGTAATAGCCGCGGTCCTGGGCGGTCGTCGCCCGGCGCGGTAGCGGCCGTGGAAGTAGGTGACTCCATGAGTGCGCCGGTAGGTGGCCGGCAGCCGGTCCGGTCGCCTTTGGCGGGCCCGGCCCGCCCCTGTGGTGGGGATGAACGATGTCGAGTCGGGAGGTGCCGCGCCCCGGTGGCGCGGCCGGGTGCTCCGCACCGTGTCAACCCGCATTCGAGGCCGTTTGATTCATCTCGGAGCCTGTGGCGGATGGCATGCTGGCAGGGTGAGCGAATCTGATGTCCACCTGCATGTCGCCCCCGAGCTGCTGCTGTTCCTGCCCGCGCGCCGGCGAAGCGAGTGGCAGCGGGTGGCGCCCGATGGGACATCGACGCTGGGACATGTCGTGGAGTCGCTCGGTGTTCCGTTGCCGGAGGTGGGGCCCTTGGTCGTCGAAGGCGTGGAGGTCGGCCCGTCCTACCAGCCCGCCGCCGGTGATGTGATCCACGTTCACGCCGTACCCCGCCCCCAGCGAGTGCCGCTCGAACCGGGACAGCACGCGCCCAGGTTCCTGCTCGACGTCCATCTGGGCACCCTCGCGCGAAGGCTCCGGCTGCTGGGCGTGGACGCGACCTACTACAACGACATGGACGATCCCGCACTGGTCGTCGAGGCGAACAGGGAACGCCGCGTGCTGCTGACCCAGGACCACGGTCTGCTGTGCCGCCGGGCGCTCTGGCTCGGCGCCTACGTGCGAGGCAACAAGGCGCATGACCAACTTCACGACCTGCTGGAGCGGTTCGCACCGCCGCTACGGCCGTGGACCCGCTGCACGGCCTGCAACGGAGAGTTGATACCCGTCGAAAAGCACGAGATCGACCGCCTGCTGGAGGCCGGGACCAGGCGTTCCTACGACGTCTACGGCCGATGCTCGAAATGCGGCCAGATCTACTGGCGCGGCGCGCACAGCGAACACCTGGAGGAGATCGTACGATCGGCCGTGCACCTGGCCGGCCTCGGTCAGGGAAGCGGCTGAGCACGGCGCGAACGTACTGACCGGGACGTCAATCCTCGATCTGGATGGCCAGCGCCGGGCAGACCGTCGCGGCGTGCCGAACGTCGGCGGCCTGTTCCGCCGGCGGGTCGGGGTCGAGCAGCACGACGACACCGTCCTCGTCGCGCTGGTCGAACACCTCCGCGGCGGCGACCACGCACTGCCCGGAAGCGACACACCTGTCCTGGTCGACGGTCACCTTCATGAGAACCTCCTGATTGCCGTACCGGGGAGAGTCACCAGGTCACGGGGAGTTCGTAGACTCCGTAGACGGACCCGTCGTGCTTGAACGGGATCTGTTCCAGATCCGCGGCCGGCCGCAGGGTGGGGATGCGCCGGTAGAGGGTGCTGTAGACGATCTGCAGTTCCAGCCGGGCCAGCGACTGGCCCAGGCACTGGTGCACCCCGAAGCCGAAGGCCACGTGGCGGCGGGCGTCACGCCGGAGGTCCAGCCGGTCGGGGTCGGGGAACACCTCGGGGTCGCGGTTGCCGATGTCGTTGGCCATGATCAGCCCGTCGCCGGCGCGGATGAGCTGCCCGGCGATCTCGATGTCCTCCAGTACCGCCCGGCGCCGCCCGTTGTGCGTGATGTGCAGGTAGCGCAGCAGTTCCTCCACCGCCGAGGCGACCAGCCTCTCACCGTCGGTGTCATCGTCGATGTCGCGGAGGAGGGCCAACTGGTCGGGGTGTTCCAGCAGGGCGAGCGTACCGAGCGCGATCATGTTCGCGGTGGTCTCGTGCCCGGCGATCAGCAGCAGCACCCCCATCCGGGCCGCGTCCTGCCGGGACAGCTCCCCGCTCTTGATCCGCTCGGTCAGCTGGGACAGCATGTCGTCGCCGGGGTCGGCGAGCTTCTCTCCCAGCAGGTCGTCCAGGTAGCCGGCCAGCCGGCCGAGGGCGGCCGACCGCTGCTCGGGTGTCGCGTCCCGCTTGATGACGGTCTTGCTGTTGTCCTGGAAGAAGTCATGGTCGGCGTACGGCACACCGAGCAGCTCGCAGATCACCAGCGAGGGCACCGGCAGGGCGAACGCCTCGACCAGGTCGACCGGCTTCGGGCCGGCGAGCATGTCGTCGATCAGCTCGTCGACGATCTTCTGGATGGCCGGCCGCATCGCCGCCACCCGCCTGACGGCGAACGGCGCCGTCACCATCCGCCGCAGCCGGGCGTGCTCGGGATCGTCCATCAGGATGAAGCTGACCTTCGACGAGCCGGTGACGGGGGCCGGGCTCGGGTAGCCGGGCCGGGTGACGTCGGAACTGACCCTCGGGTCGGCCAGCAGCGCCCGTTGCTCGGCGTAACGGGTGACCAGCCACGGGGTGCTGCCGTCCCACAGGCGGACCTTGGTGAGCGGCCCCTCCTGCTGCTTGGCCCGCAGGGTCGGGGGCGGATCGAACGGGCAGCCCGCCGCCCTGGCCATCGGGTACTCCGGAATCTCCGCGGGGTGCCCACTCGCCGGATTCAACGTACTGGTCATCGATTCCTCCAATGGGGCCTGTACCGCGACGTGTTCGCGGCAGGCATCGATCCTCGTGAAGGGGCGGTGGTCGTCGCCGAGAGCGGTGCCGGACCGGCTTCTCCCGGCTGTCGTCGCAGGGCTGATGCGAGACCGGAAAGTGCGTCGGCGACCTCCGATACGAATCGTTGCCTCCTCCTCTGCCTGCGATCCGCCGAGGCGCGACGGCTCCCGTCATGGGCAGGGCGTGACCGGTGCCAGCCACAGCCCGACGAGCGCGTCGATCAATCCGGTCGCGGCGTCGTGCCAGTTGGATCGGGGTGTGGGGGTGCCCTCGGCGAGAGCGCGCTCACGCTCGGCGTACATGTGCACCATCAGCTGGCGGGCCATGTCACCGCGCTCGGCACGCACCTCGGCGGGCAGGTCCGGAAGGCATCGGTTCAGCCCGTCGAGGACCCGGTGCAGCGCCGGCGAGGTGAGGGACTCCTCGACCATGATCTCGCGAAGCACAGGGTCGGTCATCACCTGGGCACCGAACCGGCCGTACCAGGTGAGGTCGCCCAGGGCGGCCAGGTGCTCGGCACTCGGGCGCACCAGGCAGGCCAGCCAGTCCCGCACGTCCGAGCTGTCGCCGATCTCGGCCAGCATCCGCAGGCGCAGCCGCTCGGTCCGCTCGGTGTGTCTGCGCACGATGGCGCGCACCAGATCGGCCTTGGTGCCGAAGTGATAGCCGACCGCGGCGTTGTTCCCCTGCCCCGCGGCCTCGCTGACCTGGCGGTTGGACACGGCGAACACCCCGTGCTCGGCGAACAGCCGCTCCGCCGCCGCCAGGATCGACTCCCGCGTGGTACCGGCCCGCTCGGCCCTGGCGATCCTGCCTGCCATGGTCACCATCGCACCGGAACCTCGCGCAACCCGCCGACCACGAGCCCCTCGACCTTGCGCAGGTCCTCCACCGGGACGGCGAGTTCCAGGGAGGGAAGGCGGCGCAGCAGCACCTCGAGCACGACCTGCAGCTCGGTGCGGGCCAGCGCCTGTCCCAGGCAGGAGTGCACCCCGGCGCCGAAGGCCAGATGGGGGTTCGGGGTGCGGCCGAGGTCCATCTCGTCGGCACCGTCGAAGGCGCTCTCGTCGCGGTTGGCGGCGGCCATGTTGCACACCACGGTCGTCCCGCGCGGCAGCAGGGTCCCGGCTACCTCGATCTCCTCGCCGAGGTAGCGCGGCATGCCGAATCCCGGGTTGGCGTCGAACCGCAGCGCCTCCTCCACCGCGGAGCGCACCAGCGAGCGATCCGCCAGGAGCCGGTCCCAGCGCCGCCGGTCGGCCAGCAGCATCGCCACCATCTTGCCGATCATGTTCGCGGTGGTCTCGTGCCCGGCGACCAGCAGACCCTGGCCGGTGGCCACCAGTGTCGCCTCGGACAGCCGCCCGCCGTCTGCGTCGGTGCCGGTGATGAGCTCACTGAGCAGGTCCTCGCCCGGCTCAGCGCGCTTGGCGATGACATGGGCGGTCATGTACTTGAGGAAGTCGGCCTGTGCCTCGTCGATCTCCTCCTGCGTGTACCTGGTCAGGTTGAGCAACGTGTCGGACCAGTACGCGAACCTGTCCCGGTCCGAATCCGGGACTCCGAGCAGGTCGCAGATCACCCAGACCGGCAACGGGAAGCCCAGGCCCGCCTTGAGGTCCGCCGGATGTCCCCGCTCCAGCATGTCGTCGATGAGCCGCTCGGCCATCGCCTCCATCCCCGGCCGCAGCGCGGCCATGCGCTTGGCGGTGAACCATTTGCCGAGCATCCGCCGCCATCGCCGGTGCTCCCCGCCGGTCTGCGGTATCGACATCGACATCTCGTTGTCGAACAGCCCGCCCGACTCGGTGGCCGAGATCCGGGCCGCGCCGTCCGCGTGCGTCGGCCGGGTGAACCGCGGGTCGGACAACACCAGTTTGACGTCCTCATAGCGCGTGACCAGCGATGCCTCGTCCCCGCTGGGCAGCGTCACCCGCGCGACCGGACACCCCTGTCGCAGTCGCGCCCACTCGGCCGGCGGCTCCAGCGCCGCCTCACCGGGAATCGGATAGCTCAGCATCGGCCCACCGTCACCCTGACCCATCATGCCTCCCCCGAACCGACTTTCAAGTCACGATCAGTCAACCGAGGTTGTTAACTTAAGTCAAGCAACTGACTTAAAAACTGTCTAAAATCCGTCAGGCCGCTCTTACCCGTCCCGTCAAGTGGTCGCCGCCTGACACGGAGGGCTTCGCGGGCTGGGCCTGTCGCCGCAGCGTCCGGCCTATCGGGCGTGGCGGCGTGATCCGGCGGCCATCACCCGGTGGATGAGGACGTTCTTTCCCGCGATCTGCCTGCAGGCGCGCAGGCGGGGGGCGCTGGTGCTGTTCGCCGACGAGATGAGCATGCGCGTCGATCATCGCGGTGGTACCACCTGGGGAGTGGCCGGGCGGACTCTGTCGGTGCACGCCGGTGCCGAGCGTCAGTCGGTGAAGATGTTCTCGGCGGTAGGCGTGGACGGCACGCTGCGCTACCGGCTGGGATACGGCTCGATGGACCGGTGGGCGTTCATCGAGTTTTGCGCGCACCTGCTGCGGACCGTCACCGGGCTGATCTTCCTGATGGTCGGCGGCTCCTCGATCCATACAGCCCGGGCGGTCGGTGATTTCGTCGCGCATACCGGTGGCCGGTTGCGCTTGTTCTTCTTGCGCCGCTTGAGCACCAGCACATAGGCCAAACCCAGTGGCGCTCGCACCTGCCGATCGGGCCGCGCCAACCGGCTCACGGATACACCAGGCCATGCTGCGGACAGAGTTCACACACCCGCTGCGCAACCGGTGCCGGTCACGACCAGGACGGCCAGCGGGGTGGACAGCGTGGAGGTCGGCACGTTCAGCCCTCTACCAGCATGCTCTTGCCGCCGATCTTGGTGTGCGGGGGCGACGTGCTCGGCCGCTGGCTCTTCCAGGCCGCACCGCTCGGCCAGTCGCATCATCGGCCCCAGTCCGCCGTACGCGACCACACGTTCCTCGTCGAGGATCGCATGGGTCTTGGCAGATTCGTGGAGCAATCGCACGTGGGAGGTGCCCTCTCGATCAAGGTGACGGAAGCCTGAAGAACTCCTATCATCCTAGGTCAGAGGGCACCTCCTCTCGTTTCAGGATCTTCAGTCCAGATTCGGCTCGGTGGATCCAGCCTCAGATGCCGAACTCGCCACCCTTGATGCCGCTCAGAAACGCCGACCAAGCGGCAGGGGCGAAGACGAGCGCTGGGCCAGTCGGGTTCTTGCTGTCACGGACAGCTACGACGCGGGGAAGGTTGGTTGCGACCTCGACGCACTCACCGCCGTTGTTGCCGCTGCGGGAACTCTTCTTCCACACAGCCCCGGAGAGATCCGTAACGGTCAGATCTTTAAGCTCCATCGCTCCACTGCTTCCTTGATCTTTTCGAGTGATTCGCCTGGACGATATGCCTCTGTGCTCAGTCTGTCATAACGATCCAAGATCCGCGTGACGAGATCATGCTCTGCTGACACTTCGCCTTTACCTGCCGAATCGACGGAGACAGCGAGTGGCGCGTCGGGCAGTTCCGCAATGACAAACGCCGACAACAGGCCGTCTGTGCAAGAGGTGTCATAGGGAACGAGTTGTACCGTCACGCGGCGGTGCTGCGCGATGGCTGCCAGGTGACTGAGCTGCTGGTACATGACTTCCCTGCCACCGATCGGGCGTTTAAGAACCCACTCATCCAGAAGAACCCGAAGTTCCGGAGAATTATCCCGGTTGAGAATTTCCTGTCGCCGCATACGAGCCGCTACCTGATCTTCTATCTCTGTTTCGGGAGTCGAGAAGTGACCGAGAAAGACGGCCCGCGCATAGTCCTCTGTCTGGAGCAGCCCAGGAATCAAGAAGGGTGCCCAGATCCGCAGCACGGCTGCCCCAGGCTCGATCTCCTCCAGCCAGCGGAGGAACCATCCCGGCCCGGAGGGTGACTGGTGGATCCGTCGATATAACCGGACGAAGTAGTCACTCTCGGGAAGATTGAAGACGCGATCGCATGCCTCCGCGAAGTCGAGTTGCGGGTTACGGGTACCGGCTTCGATGTGCCCCACAAGAGACGGTGAGCATCCAAGGCGGCCGGCCAGCCGTCTTTGTGACCACCCTGCTTCTTTACGACATCTGGCCAGCTCACGGCCAAAGCGCACGAGAGGAGACAGGTGGGAATCGAGGTTTTTGACCATGATTGCCTCCGAGGTTTCTTGGCGCGCCGCCGACCTTTGCTTACACGGTAGCGAAATCTCTTACATCAGCTGAGGTTTTCTGCAATCGGATTGTCCTTCGACTTCCTATGCGAGACAGCCGTGTCTGCTTGCATCCTGGGCGTACATCAAACGAGCCACCAGGGAAGATCACAACGATAAACCGACAATTACCTCGCATAGCTGGAGCCCAAGATGACAAATCAAGATTCCGAAAGTCGCACTATCCGGACAAATAGCAGTTCGCCTGTAAGCACTCAGCGGATTCCTCGGCACGTGAAAGAAGATCAGTACCTTCACCTGGTCCGATTGGCATGGGACCTGCACACGCTTGGCCTGAGCGCGATAGTTGAGCTGCCTACCGGAGAGGAACCGGCTCTGCTGGTTTCTCGGGCGGCTGGGCCGTTGCGGATCATGGCGCTGAGGTTCAAGGGAACGTGGTTCTTCACCTGGGGCCGGGGCGAGGGCCAGCGAGTGCGGACACTGTCGAGCGAGGCGGCAAACCGTGTCTGGGAGATAGCGCAATGAGTGCCGTTGATCTCCCCGGCTCGCCGAGTTCGATCGCGGTGGCGCGGGCGTATGTACGGGAGTTGCCGGAAGTGGCAGGGCATCCGAGGGCGGACGAGGTTGAGCTACTGGTCAGCGAACTGGTGGCGAATGCCGTACAACACTCTGACTCCGGGCGCAGGCCGGATGGGATGCTGCGGCTGGTGGTTGCCGACCACGACCACACACTGCATGTGGAAGTGATCGACGGGGGCTCATCAGGAGCCATCCCACAGGTTCCCGCACAGGTGGACTCGCTCAGCGAGAACGGCCGTGGTTTGTGGCTTGTTCAGGAGCTGTCATCGGCCTGGGGCTGGAAGGAGAGCGAAACCGGACGAGTCATCTGGTTCGACCTCCCCACCCGGCCCTGATCTCCCCGACCTCCGGACAGCCGGGATCCCCCCGATCCCGCCGACCCCGGAGCCGGTCCACGCAGACGGCTCCCCCGTGCCGGGCGTGGACCGTACGAAAAGGCCGGCGTCCACGGACCTGATCCCATCCTCGTCCGGGACGCCGGCCTCCTCCACCTCGGCCACAAGCGGGTCGTTTACGGAGCGAGCCGGTGCAGGTCGCGGGGGAAGAGGGTGACCTGGCGGATGTTCGGCACGTCGAGCAGACGGGCCAGGAACCGTTACAGCCCGAACGCGAAGCCGCCGTGCGGCGGCATGCCGGAGCGCATCGCGTCGAGGTATCCCGAGTACGCCGACAGGTCGCTCTCGCCGCGCGCGGTCAGCGTCCGCACGTAGTCGGCGTGCCAGTGCATCCGCTGGCCGCCGCTGACCAGCTCCAGGCCACGGAATATCAGGTCGAACGCGCGCGAGTGGCCGGGCCGCGCCGGGTCCGGATGCGTGTAGAAGGCACGGTGCGCGGTCGGGTAGCCCTCGACGAACACGAAGTCCGAGCCGTGCTCGCGCAAGGCCCGCTCGCCGATCCAGCGCTCGTGCGCCGATGCGAGGTCGGGCTCGGCGGTGATGTCCCGGCCGATCGCCTTACTGATCATCTCAAGGACGTCGGTGAAGTGCACCACCACGGATCTGTCCGGCAGCGCGGGCATGGTGTGAGTGAAGGACCGGTCCGACCTCGTAGACCCGCTCGAAGACGAGACCGAAGCGGCCAAGGTCGAGGTGCGCCTGGATAGATAGCGACATGGTGTTGCTATAGTTCGCGACATGTCGTCGC
This sequence comes from Streptosporangium amethystogenes subsp. fukuiense, assembly GCF_042665875.1. Taxonomy (NCBI): domain Bacteria; kingdom Bacillati; phylum Actinomycetota; class Actinomycetes; order Streptosporangiales; family Streptosporangiaceae; genus Streptosporangium; species Streptosporangium amethystogenes. Next base: position 2,594,796 of record NZ_JBHTEE010000001.1, read on the forward strand.
CAAGTTCTCGTCAAAGCTGGCTGCCTCTCTTCGTGCTCGCGGTCGGTGTGTCGATGGTCGTCATCGACGCGACGATCGTGAACGTCGCCGTTCCGGCGATGATCGACGATCTGGGGCTCACGGTCACCGATGTGGAGTGGGTCAACTCCCTCTACCTGCTGGTGTTCGCGTCCCTGCTCATCCCGCTGGGCCGTATCGGTGACCAGCGCGGCAGGCCGCAGCTGTTCGCCACGGGCATCGTGGTCTTCCTGGTGGCGAGCCTGCTGGCGGCGGTCGCGGGGAGCGGCGCGATGCTGATCGGAGCCAGGGCAACCCAGGGAGTGGGCGCCGCGATGGCCATGCCCATGACGCTCGCGATCATCAACTCCACCTACTTCGGCAGGCAGCGGGTGATCGGATTCGCGATCTGGGGCTCGATCGTCGGCGGTATGGCCGCCATCGGGCCGCTGGTCGGCGGCTGGCTGGTCACCGACCACGGCTGGCGTGCGGCGTTCTGGATCAACCTGCCCATCGGCGCGCTGGTCCTGCTCGGCGCGCTGCGCATCCCCGCCTCCCGTGAGGATCGGGCCACCGGTCACGACCCGCTGGGCATCGCGCTGATCGTGCTGGGCATGTTCTCCGTCGTCTTCGGCCTCATCGAGGGTCAGAAGTACGGCTGGCTCACTCCCCTGCGGCCCGCCGAACTCTTCGGACTGCGGTTCGAGGAGGTCTCCCCGGTGCCCTTCGCGTTCGGCATCGGCATCCTGGCCGTGGCCGCCTTCATCCTGCTGGAGCGGCGACGCGAGCGGGCCGGGCGCCCCGTGCTGATCGACCTGACACTGTTCACACTGCCCGGCTTCCGCTACGGCGCGATAGCCGCGATGATCGTGGCGCTGGGCGAGTTCGGTGTGATCCTGGTGCTGCCGCTGTTCCTGCAGTCCGCGCTCGGCCACAGCGCGTTCACGGCCGGCCTCATCATCGCCACCCTCGCCGTGGGCACCTTCCTGGCCGGCGGCGTGGTCCCCGTCCTGACCAGGAAGGTGAACTCACGGACTGTCGTGCAGATCGGCCTCGCCCTGGAGGTCGTGGGCGCCGTCGGCATCGGTCTCTCCCTGGAGGCCGGCATGAGCGTGTGGCGGATCGTGCCCTGGATGCTCGTCTACGGCTTCGGCATCGGCTTCGCCACGGCCCAGCTCACCAGCGTGCTGATGGCCGACGTGCCCGCCCGGCAGGCGGGTCAGGCCTCCGGGTTGCAGAGCGCGATCCGCCAGGTCGGTGCGGGGCTGGGGGTCGCCGTCCTGGGCGGGGTGCTGGTCACCGGACTCGGCTCGTCGGTCGAGAAGAACATGTCCTCCTATCCGGAGCAGGTCCGCACGAGCGTGGCGAACGCCGTGCAGGAGAGCGGTGGTGCGGCCATCCCGGGGCTGAGCGATCCGGCCGTCCACGCGGCGGCGGTCGCGGGCGCCACGGAGGCGACCCGCAGGGTGCCGGTCATCACCGGGCTGGTCCTGCTGGCCGGGCTCGGCTTCACGTTCCTGCTCCCGCGTACCGCCGCTCCCACCCGGGACGGCGAGGACGCGGACGGGGACGAAGGCGGGGAGAATGACAGTGACGGAGCGGGGACACCCGGGCCGGACAGCGGAGGACGCCACCAGGAGGTGTAGATGCCGAGGATCAGCGCGGCGACCGTCGCCGACCACCGGGCCAACCAGCACGCCGCCCTGCTGGAGGCGGCGCGCGAGATCCTGGCCGCGCAAGGTGTGCACGCGCTCACCCCGGCGGCGGTGGGCGCCCGGATCGGCCTGGCCCGATCGAGCGTCTACCGCTACTTCTCCTCCACCGCCGACATCCTCGCCCAGCTCACCGAGGAGGGCTTCCCCCGCTGGGCCGGCCGCCTGCGCGCCACCATGGCGGAAGCCCCGCCCGACGGGCCGACCGGCTCACTCGACGGGCGGCTCCGGGCGTACGGCAGGGTCGCGCTCGAGTTCGTCGGCAGTGCCGACTACGCGCTGGTCCCGGCGGCGCAGACGCTCGGACTGCCGGCCGAGTGCCTGGCACGGCTGGAGGAGTTGCACGGGTCGCTCATCGAGCCGCTCGGCGACGTGCTCCGCGAGGCGGGATACGACCATCCCGCCCTGCGGGCCGAGCTCGCCTGGGGCGTGCTCCGCGCGGGCACCCGGCGCCTCGCGTCGGAGTCCTCCGGCGGCCTCGGCGCGGAGGACACGTCCGAGATCATCGAGATCACCCTCGACATGTTCTGCCGGACTCTGCGCTGACCTGACGCCGGTCGGAATATCCGGGGAGGAGCGGTACGAGCCGGGAAGGCACCGGTGAGACGGGAACTCCGGCGACTGGGAACACCGCCATGGCGACGCGGCGGCGCGCGGCCCTTCACCGGCTGTGGCCACCAGGCCCGTCGCCGCGCGGAACAGCGCTTTTCGAGGGCGTCCCGCACCGGCCTCGATGGTCAGGAGAACAGAGCGCGGCCCCAGTAGTCGCCCGCGTCGCGCACGCCGGGCGGGCAGGCGAACAGGGCGCTGGAGACGTGCTTGATGTACTCGTTGAGGGAGTCCTTGCCCGCCAGGGAGCGTTGCACGGTGACGAACTGGCGGTGGGGGTCGCGCTGGTAGGCCATGAAGAACAGGCCGGCGTCCAGCCTGCCCAGGCCGTCGGAGCCGTCCACGTAGTTGTAGCCGCGGCGCAGCAGGTGCGCACCGCCGTTGTGGGACGGGTGGGCGAGCCGTACGTGCGCGTCGTCGAAGATCAGGGGCTTCCCGTCGGGCCCCTTGGCCTCGAAGTCGATCGGGTCGAACTCGTTCTTCTTGCCCAGCGGTGCCCCCTCCCCCTTGTCCCGGCCGAAGATCTGCTCCTGCTCGACCAGCGGCGCCCGGTCCCAGGTCTCGACCAGCATCCGGATCTTGCGGGTGACCAGGTAGCTGCCGCCGGTCATCCAGTCGGGGCCGTCGCCGGAACCCACCCAGAGCTGCTCCTTCAGCAGCGCCACGTCCTCCAGCTTGAGGTTGGCCGTGCCGTCCTTGAACCCCATCAGGTTGCGCGGCGTCGCCTGCGCGCGCGAGGTCGACGAGGTGCGTCCGAAGCCGAGCTGGGACCAGCGCACCGAGACCCGGCCGAAGCCGATGCGCGCCAGGTTACGGATGGCGTGCACCGCCACCTGCGGGTCGTGCGCGCACGCCTGCACGCACAGGTCACCGCCGGAGATCTCCGGCAGCAGCGCGTCGCCGGGCAGGTGCGGCAGGTCGGCCAGCGCGGCCGGCCTGCGCGAGGCCAGCCCGAACCGGTCGTCGAAGAGCGATCCGCCGAAGCCGACGGTCAGCGTCAGCCCGGAGGCGGGCAGGCCGAGGGCCTCGCCGGTGTCGTCCGGCGGCGCCTCCGGCTCGCCGCCGACCGCGCCGAACGCGCCCGCCTCCTGGCCCTGAGTCATCCGGGCCGCGGCGGCGGTCCACTCCTGGAGCAGTTCGGCCAGCTCCGCCTTCTTTTCGGTGATGACGTCAAAGGAGACGAAGTGCAGCCGGTCCTGTGCCGGGGTGACGATGCCCGCCTGGTGCTCGCCGTAGAAGGGGACCGCGTCGGAGACGGAGGCGACCGTGGTGGGCGCGGGCTCGTCACCGATCCCGCGCACCGCGATCACACCCGCGCCGGCGACCGCCACGCCGGCCGCGCCCATGCCGAACAGCTTCCTGCGACTGATCCGCTCGCTCATCGAACCCTCTCTACGACAGGTCGCTCGTTACTTCGCCACCACCGCGGCGATCTTACTGATCGGCTCGGCGAGCGCGTTGATCGCGTCCGACAACTTCTTGAGGTCGTCCTTGGACAGCTCGGTGTGCAGCTTCCAGCCGTCGCCCTTCTGGTGCGCGCCGAGCGCGGCCTCGGCCCCGGCGAACTTCTCGTCCAGCGTCTTCACCAGCTCCGGGGCGCGTTCCTCCAGAACGGGACGGAGCGCCTGCACCGCGGCCTTGGAACCCTGCAGGTTGGCGTCGAAGTCCCACAGGTCGGTGTGCGAGTAGCGGTCCTCCTCACCGGTGATCTTCCCGGAGGCCACCTCGTCGAGCAGGCCCTTGGCGCCGTTGGCCAGCAGCACCGGCGACAGCTCGGCGGAGTTGGACTGCTCCACGATGGTCTTGATGTCGGCCATCAGCTTGTCGGCGATCGGGCCGTCCTTGCTGACATCCTTCTTGACCCAGAGGTCCTTCTCGATCCGGTGGAAGCCGGTCCACTCCTCCCCCTCGGCCACGTCGTTCTCCCGGGCGTCGATGGCCGGGTCGAGGTCGCCGAAGATCTCCGCGACCGGCTCGATCCGCTCCCAGTAGGTGCGGGAGACCGGGAAGAGCGCCTTGGCCTTGTCGATGTCCTCGGCCTTGACCGCGTCGACGAACTCCTGCGCCTTGACCAGCAGCGTGTCGCTCTGCGACTTGATGTAGCGCTTGTAGCTGGCGGTCGCCTCGGCGAGCTGGGCGTCGTCGCTGAGCGGCTTGTGCTCGCCGGTGACCTTGAGCGGGCCGCGGACGCCCTTGCCGACCATGCCGGGCTTGCAGGCGGTCTCGTAGCTGCCGGCCGGCAACTCGACGATCACCTCGCGGGTCAGGCCCGGCACGATGTTCTCCACCTCTCCCATGACCCGGTCGCCGGGAGCGTAGACGTAGAACTCGGTCACCTTGGTGCCACCGTTGGTGATCGCGAATGTCGAGGTGCCCGCGGCCACCTCGGTGACGGCGACCTTGCACTCGGTGTCGGTGGCGGCCACCGCGACGGGACCGCCCTTGGCCGGAGCCGCGGAGGCACCCGCGTCCGTGGCCGGGGTGGGCTCGGAGGAGCAGGCCGCGAGGCCGGTGAGGGCGAGTGCGCCCGCGGCGATGGCAAGGGAAGTACGCATGATCGTCCTGTTCAGGCGGTTTCAGCCCGCGGGCTGCGGGTCGGTCGAGGGGGTGGCGGGTGAGGGGGTCGGGCGGCTGCGCCACGGCCGCAGGAAGAGGATGAGCGTGGGCACCGCGTAGGCGGCCCAGGCCACCGTCTCCAGCACGCTCGGCTGCGGGGTGATGTTGAACATCCCGGCCAGCAGGGCACCGTACCAGGAGTCGGCGGGCAACACGCCGCTGATGTCGAAGGCGTAGCTGGACAGGCCCGGCAGGACGGCCGCCTCCTGCAGGTCGTGCACGCCGTACTTGAAGATTCCGGCGGCGACCAGGATCAGCAGCAGGCCGGTCCAGGTGAAGAACTTGGTCAGGTTGATCCGCATCGCGCTGCGGTAGATGGCCCAGCCCAGCAGGACCGCGGTGATCAGCCCCAGGCTGATCCCGATCAGCGGGACCGCGGTGGTGGTGGCGCCCTGCACCGAGGCGAAGAACAGCAACGCGGTCTCCAGGCCCTCGCGCGCCACGGCGAGGAAGGCCATCACGACCACCGCGATCGCGCCGACCTCCAGGGCCTCGCTCAGCTTGGCGCGCAGGTCACCGGAGATCGTACGGGCGGCACCCCGCATCCAGAAGATCATCCAGGTGACGAACACGGTGGCCAGCAGCGAGGTGACCGCCTCGAACAACTCCTGCTGCCGGTATTCCAGATGGGCGACGGTGAAGGTGAGCAGCGCGCCGAACGCGATCGACAGCACGAGAGCGGCGCCGACCCCGGCCCAGACGAGGGGAAGCCGGTCACGTCGATCACTTTTGACGAGGAGAGCGACGAGCACGGAGACGACGAGCGCGGCCTCCAGACCTTCGCGTAATCCGATGAGATAGCTGGCGAACACCGTCACTCCATGAGATGGAAAGGCTTGCCTAAATTAGGGCAGGGCAACCTTACTCTTCACAAGGAGATAATTCCCACCGGGGTACGAAAGACATGAACAGTGCGGTGATAATGCCGTATGCGTATGATCAAGCGGTTCACCCCGTCTTTGGGCGTTCCACGCTTGGCACCTCGTACCCTCTCCTACCTCGCCATCGGAGCCTCGGCGGCCCGCAGGGATCGCCAGATCCGCTCGGGAAGCAGTCGGGACGCCTCGTCCAGGTCGATACCGGGGGCCCCGGCCAGCCAGCGGCGGGCCGTCTCCGCGACCGGGCCGACGACCAGCATCTCGATCAGCTCGTCGGGCAGCCCCACGACCAGCCCCGCCCTGATGTACGGTCGCAGCCAGCCCAGGATCCCGGCCAGCCTGGGCTCCTTCTCCTCCGCGATCAGATCCTCGTGCGCGGCCAGGAAGTCGGCGTAGGCGGAGGCGTGGACGAAGCGCGCGGCGGCCGTGTGCTCGCGGGTGAAACCGAGATATCCGGTGACCACGGCCCGGACGCCGGCGGCGGCCCGCGCCTCGGTACCGTCGCGGGGGCCTCCCTCCCGCCCCTGCGGCACCGCGTCGAGTGCGGCGATGACGGCGTCGAGCAGGTCGGACAGGCAGCGCGCGTAGAGGGCGGCCGCCAGCCCGTCGAAGCTGCCGAAGTGGTGGTAGAGGCTTCCGACGCTGACGCCGCTGGTAGCGGTCACCGCCGTCATGGTGAAGCCGTCGGCGCCCTTCTCCGCGTAGAGGTCCAGTGCCGCCGCCAGCAGCCGCTCCCGGGTCTGCTCGCCGCGCCGCTGCCTAGGCGACACCGGTCAGCTCCGCGGCCTGCGCCCACAGTTCCCCCGCCCGCGCGGGGTCGGCGGCCACGGAGGCGAGGGGCAGTTCGCGGTCGACGTCGAAGTACCGTCCGGTGCCGGCCCGGTCGAGCGCCAGCCGTACGACCGGCGCCGCGCCGTCGGCCGGCGCCTTCCACAGCCGCTTCGCGGCCCTCAGCAGCACCCCCGCGAGGCCGCTCCGGTCACCGAGCCCGGTCCTGATCACTCCGGGGTGGACGGCGTCGATCGTGATGCCCCGTGACCTCCAGCGCTCGGCCCACAGCGGCATCAGCGCCAGGTTGCAGAGCTTGGTGTTGGCATAGGTGCGCAGCGGAGAGAAGTCCGCTCCGGCCGGGGTGCGCGCGAGGTCGACCTGGCCCGTGCCGTACAGGCCCGCGGTGACCTGGACGACCCTGCTCAGGCGATCCTCCAGCAGGTGGTTGAGCAGGAAGGGCGCCAGGTGGTTGACGGCGAAGGACTCCTCGAACCCGTCCTCGGTGAGCCGCCGCGCCGATGGCCAGATCCCGGCGTTGTGCACCAGCACGTCGAGCCGCGGGCAGGTTCCGGCCAGTGCCTCGGCGACGGCCCGGACCCCTTTCAACGTCGAGAGGTCTCCGGCGACCAGATCGGCGCCGAGCCGGGCGGCCTCGCCCGCCGCGGCGGGGTTCCTGGCCACGACCACCACCCGGTGATCGCGGCGGGCGAACTCCTCGGCCGTGGCCAGGCCGATCCCGCGGTTGCCACCGGTGATGACGACAGTAGGTCCCATGGCTAAATCGTAGCCGATTCTAGAGAGACTCTCTAGAATCGGGAGGCCGCCGGACGGCATCTCGAAAGGTGAGCGGCGGGGCCTCGCGGGAAGAGCCGGTGGCCGTCGCCGGAGAGACGCGGGCCGCCCTCATGTCGTCCATCTCACCGTGCCCGGCTCGTACCCGATCCGGTTCCTCCCGGAGGAGGAGGGACCGGGCAGAGGTGAAACACGGGTAGCACCGCGGGTTCCTCTCCGTGGAGGAGGGAACGGGCGAGCCGTTTCCCTAGATTCGGAAACATGAAGGACGAAGAGCCCCCGAACACCCGGGTACGACCCGGCAGGTGGCGACCACGAAGGCTGCTGCTGCGGATCACCGCCTGGGGCGCGGGACTGTTCGTGCTGACGGCGGGGGCCGGGTTCCTCTACGAGACGGCCGCACGGCAGGACGACGCCGGACGACACCGGCCACCGGGGCGGCTGGTCGACGTGGGTGGCCACCGCCTCCACCTGCACTGCACCGGGAGGGGCGCGCCCACCGTCGTGCTCGAGGCGGGACTGGCGGAGTCGAGCGCGAGCTGGGAGACGATCCAGCGCGGGCTCGCCACCGGCAGCCGGGTGTGCTCCTACGACCGGGCCGGATACGCCTGGAGCGAGGACAGCCCTCTGCCGCGTACGGCGGAGCACCTCGCCGAAGAGTTGCGCACGTTACTGGCCGTCGCCGGGGAGGCAGGACCTTACGTCCTGGTCGGGCACTCCTACGGCGGCAACACCGTTCGTGTCTTCGCCGACCGGTGGCGAGACCTGACCGCCGGGCTGGTGCTGATCGACGTCACCGATGAGACGGCCGGTACCGCGCTGCTGATCTCCCGGCCGCTGATCTCGGCCCAGTTCACCGTCAACCAGCTGATCGCCCGGCTCGGCCTGCTGCGGCTGCTGGACGACGTCTTCGTACCGGCCGACGCCACCGCGACGGCCCGCGCCCACGCCACCGTCGTCTACGGTTCCAGCAGCATGGCAGCCGGCCGCGCCGAGGCCTGGGCCTCGGTGGACAGCGCCGCCCAGGTCCGCGCGACGGTCCGTCCGAAGGCCTGGGGTGACCTGCCGGTAGTGGTCATCTCCGCGGGAGGCCAGCCGGCCGAGGCCGTCGCGCACGCCCGGAGCCTGGCCGCGCTGTCGGCCCGGGGCCGCCTGGTCGTCGCGGACACGACCGAGCACTATGTTCAGAACGCCCAGCCCGACCTCGTCCTCGACGCGATCGGCGAGGTCGTCGCCGCCCACCGGAAGAGCTGACCCGCCCCGCGCCGCCGAACACGCGCAGGCCGGCGACGCGGGAACCCTGTCCACCTCCGGCACCGTCGCCCTGCCGTGACGGACCGATCATGAGGATGCCTCTCGGTTCAGCGGGCGGCACGGCGATAGACACCCGGGGTGATGCCGTACCAGCGGACGAACCAGCGGTTCAGATGACTTTGGTCGGCGAAACCGGTCTCCGCCGCGGCGTCCGCGATCGGCGTGCCCCGCGACAGCAGCCCACGAGCCACCCGCAGGCGAACCTGCCGCTGGTAATCGCTCGGCGCCATCCCGTACGCCGCCCGGAAGGCCCGGTAGACGGTGAACCTGCTGGATCCGGACACGGCGGCCAGGGAGTCGGCGGTGTGGTCGGTCCGGTAGTCGTCCTCGAGCAGTTCCGCCACTTGCCCGGCGACGTCCGCCGCGCCCCGGCTCCCCGCCCGGAACCGCGGGCCCCTCGCGGCGGGACCGCTGAGGGCCGCGCGGCGGACCAGGTCGGGAATGACCGCGTCCAGCAGCTCGTCGGCGACCAGGGCGGGGGCTCCGCCGAGAAGCGCGGCGTGCAGGCGGCCCAGCCCTCCGGCGAGCACCGGGTCGTGGACGACCGGCTCGGCGAACAGCGGCAGCCCGGCCGCGCGGCCCGCGAACCCGGCCAGCGCACCGGAGACGAGCTCGGGGCCGATGTGCACGATCCGGTAGGTGAAACCGAGCTCATCGGCCGCCCGGCCGTCGTGCGGGTCGTCCGGGTTGAACGCCAGCACCATCCCCGCCGTGCTCGTGTGGCCCGCACCCCGGCAGGTGAACGCCTGCCGGCCGTCGTCGGTGATCCCGAAGGAGTAGGTCTCGTGGCTGTGCCGGTGGTAGGTGTGCCGCTCGAAGTGGGCGTGCATCGCCTCCAGCCCCGGCCGGGGCGAGCACCAGTAGCGCGACCAGTCACCTGACATGGGGCCATTGAATCGCTTCCCGGTCACGGTTCCGGTGTTCGGAACGGTCAGGGCTTGGCCGTCGCCCACCTCGACCGGAGACGAGAAGCAGCTCACTCTCGTGCCGCACGAGCGTTCAATACCCGGCGGGGCGCGGCCGGAGATGCTGCGGGACATGCGTTTCGACACGAAGATCGGCATTGTGGTGCGCGCGGACCTCGCCCTCTGGCAGAAGCTCAACGTCACCGCGTTCCTGGCGAGCGGAGTGGCGGGGGGCGGACCCGAGGCGATGGGCGAGCCGTACGCCGACGGGTCCGGCAACCACTACCTGGCGATGTTCCGCCAGCCCGTCCTGGTCTACGCCGCGGACGGCCCCGGCCTCGCCGCGGCACACGCCCGCGCGCTGGCACGCGGGCTGGAGACGGCCCTGTACACGGAGGAACTGTTCAAGACCGACAACGACGAGGACAACCGGGCCGCGGTGCGCGCCGTGCCCGCCGAGGAACTCCGCCTGGTCGGGCTCGCGGTGTACGGCCCGCGCAACGGGGTCGACAAGGTGCTCAAGGGGCTCGCCCTCCACCCCTGAACCGGGCGGAGTCGCTCGACGGCGCGGCGGCATCGCGACCGGAGGAGGGGCATGGCCCGCCATGTGCCCGCCGCACCGGCCGACCGGGCCGGCGCGCACGGAGCCGACCGCGGGTGTCCCCGGGTGGGGCGCGACGACATCCCGGCCGTCCGGGCTGTACGAGCGGACGGGGTCCGGCGGGACACCCGGTCACCGTTGCCGCACCGCGGGGTGAGTACGGCTAGCGCGGCCAGTTGGCGACGGTCTCGGCGCGGATGACGTCGACATGGCAGTGCGAGGTTCTGCGCTTCCTGCTGTCCAGCACGCAGACCCTGACGTCCACCCGGGTGATCTCCCCGTCCGAGGACAGCCTGAACAGGTCGTTCGCGCGGCAGGTCGAGCGTGGCCGGGCCCAGCCCGTACCGCCTCCGGTGTAGTGGAACCTGGCGCGGATGTAGGCGCAGTGGCCGGGGTGTCCGTCGCGGTCGTGGAGCGTTCCGGACACGGTGAACGTCTCGGCGCCGAAGTCCGTGATCCACACGTTGGCCCTGGCATACCCGCCGTGCCCGCCCGCCGACCGGACCGGCCCCCAGTGGAGCAGGTCCCCGCTCACCGCTCCCGCGGTGGCCTTCTCCGTCGTGGCCTCCGCCGCGACGGCCGGGCCTCCGGCGAGCAGCGCCGTCAACATCACACCGATCAATCCCTTACGCATGGCTAAAGGGATATCCCCGTCGACTTGGAAGCCCCTTGCGTCTGGCTTGTCCCGGGGCGGGCTCCGGGACGAGAAGGTCTCAGCCCGGCCGGAGCCGCCCGGCCGGCCGCACAGGACGGCCGTCCGGGCAGATGCCCGGACGGCCGTCCGGTGCGCCGCGGAAACCCTCGCGGTGAGCCCTCCACAGCGTGGACGGCACGATCGCACGTACCTGGTCCACGGTGTCCCGGCTCCGCCGGTCAGGGCTTGGTGATCTGGGCGGGCGGTGTCCCCTCGGGCTTGGGAACACGGATGGTGTCGGAGGGCTTCTCCCCCTTGTTGCGCGCGGCCAGGGTCGGATAGCAGTCGTAGTAGCAGTAGTAGGCGTCGCAGTACCGCAGGTAGCAGATCCAGCCGTCCGCAGCCGTGGACGAGCAGGCGACCGCCGGCGCGACCTGGGACGACGCGGCGTGGGCACCGGTCACGGGAAGTACGCCGAGTAGGCCGGCGCCGGCCAGAACCGCCCCTGCCAGGCCGATGCGGACACTGCGGGTGAAGGTGTTCATGATCCTCCTCGGTTACCTACGGAGCATGGCACCACCAAAGGTAATCAAGTGAACACATGGAGTCACGCAGCCGATCACCCCGTGTCGGGACGTTCCGCGCCCGAGCGGGCCGAGGAGTCCGGCGCCGCCTTCCGGAACGCCGGTTACGACTCGGCCCCCTGGGGGACCCCCGCCGAGCGCCGGGCGATGGAGCGCACGATCTCTCCGGTGCGGACGGCGGTCATGGACAGCAGCGAGGAGGCGATCCCGTGGGTGTCCTCGGTGGCCCCCTGGAGGTAGACGCCCCAGGTCCGGCCTGGGACGGTGGCGACCCGGTAGTCACGCTCCACCAGCAGCGCGCCCGTCTCACCCGTGAGGCAGTGCTCGCCCGCCTCGCCGAGCAGGTCTCGCGGATCGCGCTCGCGGTAGCCGGTCGCGCAGACGACAGCGTCGGCCTCGATCGTGCTCACCTCGCCCGTGGGCAGGAAGCACATCCTGACGCGGGCGCCGTCGCCGTCGCCGTCCACGCCGAGCAGACGGGAGGCGTTCAGCATGCGCAGCCGCTCGACACCGGCGACCTTCTCCGCGTAGGAACGCCGGTAGAGCTCGTCGATGAGGTCGAGGTCCACCACCGAGTAGTTGGTGTTCCTGGAGTAGGCGAGCAGCATGCGCTTCACCTCCTCGGGGGCGGCGAAGAAGTGGTCGACGGCCTGCGGGTCGAAGATGCGGTTGGCGAAGGGGCTGTCGTCGGCCGGCGAGTAGCCGTACCTGGTGAAGACGGCGCAGACCTCCGCGGACGGGTAGGTGCGGTGCAGGTGCTCGGCGGCCTCGGCCGCGCTCTGCCCGGCGCCGACCACGACGAACCGTGCCGGGACGCGCTCGCCGAGGGATTCGAGCCTGGCCAGCAGTTCCTCGGTGTGCCAGATCCGCTCGCCCTGCCGCACGCCGTCGGGCAGCACGGGTTCGAGTCCGGCCGCGATCACGAGGTTGCGCGTCAGGCAGGTGTGCAGCTCGTCGCCGCGTTCCACGACGACCTCGAGGGTGTCGTCGTCGTACGGACGCACCGCGACGACCTCGGAGTCGTAGCGCACCAGACCGGCGAAGGAGGCGGCGACCCATTCCAGGTAGTCGTGGAACTCCAGCCGGGTGGGAAACATGGTCTTGTGGTTGATGAAGTCGACCAGCCTCCCCCTGTCCTGGAGGTAGGACAGAAAGGAGTAGGAGCTTGTCGGGTTGCGCAGGGTGACCAGGTCCTTGAGGAAGTGCACCTGCATCGTGGCGCCCTCGATGAGCATGTTGCGGTGCCAGCCGAACCTGGGTTGCCTCTCGAAGAAGACCGCGTTCACATCGGAGCCGCGCTCCTCTTCCAGGGCCACCGCGAGCGCGAGGTTGGAAGGGCCGAAACCGATGCCCACGACGTCATAGACCGGGCTCGACATGTTCGCCTCTCACATATTGAGGAGATGGTCCCCGCCACCGAGGCGGCGGGGAAGGGGGGCGGGGTGTGTCAGGACGCGCCGGCGGCCTTGGCCGCCTCGGCGACCCGCGGCACGACCTGGTCGATCACGTGGGGGACCGCCAGCGGCGTCGGCGTGCGCAGCGGCCAGAACGCGGTGAGGTCCAGCGGCACGTAGGAGCCCCGCCTGACCACGTCCAGGCCGGCGAAGAGCTTGTTGGCCTCGATCTTCTTCTGCGTGGCGGCGTCGTCGTTGTAGTGGCTGAGCAGCAGGTCGACGTCGAGGACCTTGACCTTCTCCATGCTCAGCTCGGCCGCGAAGCCGTCGCCGGGAAGCGTTTTGATCTCCTCGGGCAGCACCAGCCCGAACTGCTCGAAGAGCTGGACGCTGATATCGGTTTCGGACTTCAGCACGCCGATGTTCCCCGAGGGGAAGACGCTGGTCAGCGCGAACTTCTTGCCGGACAGCTCGGGGTAGGCGGCCTTGACAGAGTCGATCTTCGCTTCGACGTCGGTGACGAGCTTCTCGCCCTCGTCGGTCCTGCCGACCGCCTTGGCGACCTGGCGGGCCACCGTCTGCCAGGAGTCCTCGGCGGGGCCGGTCTGGTAGGCGGTGGTCGGCGCGAGCTGGGAGAGGTTGGCGTACTCCTTGTCGATGTAGTAGTCGCCACCCGCGAGGATCAGGTCCGGCTTGAGCGCGGCGATCTGCTCCAGCGAGAAGCCCGACTCACCGGCCTTCAGCAGCGTCGGCTTGGCTCCGGAGATCCTGGGCGCGGTCCAGGGGGCGAGCCCGTCGGCCTGGACGCCGGTCAGTTCGGCCATGGCGATCGGCTGCACCCCCAGGGCCAGCAGGGTGTCCTGGTCCACCTCGCCGAGGGCGACGATGCGCTGGGGGGCGGATTCGATCGTGGTGGTGCCGAGCTTGTGCGTGATGGTGACCGGGAACCCGGAGGCGGCCTGGGTCGCGGGGGTGCCCGCGGCGGGCCGTTCGCCGCCGTCACCGGCGCACGCGCCCACCAGGCCGAGGCCCAGCAGCAGCGTTCCTGTCGCGGCCAGGCGGCGCATCGTGTCGCGCATAGGTGTGGGTTTCCTTCCAGAGCCGACAAGGGCTCTCAGCATTAGGTAAGGCTAACCTAACTTAGCAATCTTTGGAGGCCGTGTGAAGCGCCTTATTCCAGCCGGTTCACGAGTTCGGCGACGGTCTGGGCGGTCATGAGGGTCGCGATCCTCACTCCGGCACAGCCCGGCTCCCTGCGAATCCGGCGCACCAGCTCCATGGCGAGCAGCGAGTGACCGCCCAGCTCGAAGAAGTTGTCGTGCGGCCCGACCACGTCCACCTCCAGGACCTCGGCGAACGCCCGGCACAACAGCGCCTCGCGGTCGTCGTCGCGCCGGGCGGCGTACCCGGTGCCGGCCTGGGTGACCGTACGGGCCTGGAGCGCCACCGGCAGGTCGCTCAGCCGCGTCTCCGGGTCGTCCGCGACGGTCTCCAGCACGTCGACGAGCGCGCGGAGCATCGTGTCGATCGTGGCCGGGTCGAACAGGTCGGCCGAGTAGTCGACGACGAGATGGAGCTCCTCGCCCCGCTCCCTGAAGATGAAGTCCAGGTCGAACTTGGCCGCGGGCGGGCTGAAGAGCGCCTCCCGCTGCCGCAGCCCGGGGAAGCGCACCTCGCCCATGGCCTGGTTCTCGTAGCCGACCATCACCTGGAAGAGCGGGTTGCGGCCGGGCACCCGGGGTGGCCGCAGCGCCTCGACGAGCGCCTCGAACGGCAGGTCCTGGTTGGCCAGACCGGCCAGGTCGGTGTCGCGGACGCGGGCGAGCAGCTCGGTGAAGGAGGGGTCGCCCGAGGCGTCGGCGCGGAGCACCAGCGTGTTGACGAAGAAGCCGACCAGGTCGCCGGCCGCCTCGTCGGTGCGGCCCGCGACGGGACTGCCCAGCGGGATGTCCTCCCCCGCCCCCGCGCGGTGCAGCAGCGCGGCGACCGCGCTCTGGCAGACCATGAACATGCTCCCCCGGGCCTCGCGCGCGAGCCCGCGGAGCCGCTCGACCAGCGCCTGGGGCAGCCGCCTGGTCACGGTCGCGCCGCGCTGGCCGACGGTGGCCGGCCTGGGCCGGTCCACCGGCAGCGGGATCTCCGCCGGCATGCCCGACAGCGCCTTCGCCCAGTAGGCGAGCTGGCGGGCGTGCGGGCTGCCCGGGTCGACCGGATCGCCGAGCAGCTCACGCTGCCAGAGCGTGTAGTCGGCGTACTGCACCGCGGGGGGCTCCCCCGCGGGCGCCGCTCCGTCCACCCGCGCGGCGTAGGCCCGTGCCACGTCCCTGGCGAACGGCCCGAAGGACCACTCGTCGAACGCGATGTGGTGGAAGACCGCGAGCAGTAGGTGCTCGTTCTCCCCCTCCGGGATGAGTGCGACCCGCAGCGGGATCTGGGTGGCCAGGTCGAACGGACGCGCGATCACCTCCTCCGGCGAGCAGGCCGTGATCTCCAGGGCGGGGCGTGCCGACTCCGGCGGCAGGACCCGCTGGTACGGCACGCCCTCGTGCTCGGCGAAGACGGTCCGCAGGCTCTCGTGCCTGGCCGTCACGTCGCCGAGCGCGGCCTCCAGCGCGGCCACGTCGATCTCGCCGCTCAGGCGCACGGCCAGCGGCAGGTGGTACGCCTCGCGGGGCCCCTCGTCCTCACGCAGGATCTGGTCGAGCAGCCAGAGCCGGCGCTGCGCGTACGACAGCGGGACGCGTTCGGGACGCCGCCGGGGAGTCAGCGGGGGCCTGAGCGCGACACCGGCCCTGTCGTGCAACCGGGTGGCGAGCTCGGCGACGTTCGGCGCCTCGAACAGGTCCCGGATCGCGAGCTCGGCGCGGAGCACCGCGCGGACCCTGCCGACCAGCCGGGTCGCCAGCAGCGAGTGCCCGCCCAGCTCGAAGAAGTTGTCGTCGATCCCGACGCCGGCGACGTCGAGCACCTCGCCGAAGAGCGTGCACAGCAGCTGTTCCACCGCGGTCCTGGCGGCGCGGCCCCTGCCGCGCGGCCCCTGCCGGTCGGGGGCGGGCAGTGCCCGCCGGTCCAGCTTGCCGTTGACGGTCAGCGGGAGCGCGTCCAGCGTCATGACCGCGCTCGGCACCATGTAGCCGGGCAGCCGCCGCCTGAGCCCCTCGCGCACCCGGGCGGCGAGCGCCCCGTGGTCGCGGGCCGCCGCCGGGTTGTTCGCGTACGACGTGGGCCTGCGTTCCGGATCGGCCGGCAGGAAGGCTGCCCCGCCGCCGAAGACCGCGTCGTAGTGACCGACCTCGGCCGAGGGGGTGGTCACCACGCCCGGGTCGAGCGCGTACAGCAGTTCGGGTTCGACGCCCCGCGGGGATGCCCGCAACAGCTCGCGCGCCTCCTCCGCGGGGGCCCCGCCCTCGATCGCACGTAGCGCGGCGAGCTCGGCGGAGAGCCTGGGATCGGGGATGGCACGCACCCTGAGCGGCCCGGGAAGACCGCCGGACAGCCGGGTGGCCAGGTCGTCGAGGCCCGCCCAGTCCAGCACCGAGGTCTCGATGGGGGGCACGGCGGGTGACTTCCAGAGCGTCACGTCGTAGCGGTGCCTGCTGAGTTCGTTGTGGTGGACGCCGCGCTTGGTACGGACCTCCACCCGCGCGGCCAGGTCGAGGGCGGCGAAGAACGCGGGGTCGAGGAGGAGTTCCTTCTCCATCCGCACCGCCCGGTCGATCGCCGCCGCACCGATGCCGCCACCGTCGCCGTCGCCACCGCCCCTGCCGAGCTGGATCGCCGCGTGCAGGCAACGCACCGACCGCAGGTCGCGCACGTCACCGATGAACAGCGCACCGCCGGGGGCGAGCAGGTCCATCGCGGCGGCGATCACGTCGGCGAGGTATCCGGCACTCGGGAAGTACTGGACCACGGAGTTGACGACCACCGTGTCGAAGTGGCCGGCGGGCAACCCCGCGGTGTCGTGGGCGGGCCGGCAGCTCAGGCGTACCGGCGAGCCGGGGCCGAGGTCCGCCTGGAGCTTGGCGATGACGGGGGCCGCGAAGTCGGTGCCCCAGTACTCCTGGCAGCCGGGGGCGAGCCGCGACAGCAGCAGGCCGGTGCCGACGCCGATCTCCAGCACCCGCCGGGGGGTGAGGGCCTGGACGCGGGCCACCGTGGTGTCGCGCCATTCGCGCATGTGCGCAAGCGGGATGGGCAGCCCGTCGTAGCTGCTGTCCCAGCCCGCGAAGTCCTCGGCGTGCACCGCCGTGCCGATCTCGGTGTACTCGGCGTCGTAGATCTGCCGCCACTCCGCCAGGTGCTCGCGCTCGGCGTCGGGCCGCGCGGCGCCGTCGGGCACCACGTAGCCGATGAGGCGCTTCACACCGGGCACGTCGGTGCCGACCGCGATGACGGCCGCCTGCCCGACGCCGGGCTCGGCCGCCAGCGCGCTCTCGACCTCCTCGAGCTCGACCCGGTAGCCGCGGATCTTCACCTGCTCGTCGGTGCGGCCCAGGAAGTCGATGTTGCCGTCCTGGCGCACCCGCACCAGGTCGCCGGTCCGGTACATCCGGCCGCCGCCGAAGGGGTCGGCCACGAACCGTTCGGCGGTCAGGCCGGGCCGGTCGAGGTAGCCGCGGGCCAGGCCCGCGCCCGCGATGTAGAGCTCCCCCGGCGCGCCCGGCGGCACCGGCCGCAGCCAGCCGTCGAGCACGTAGCCGCGGGTGTTCCAGATCGGCCTGCCGACCGTGGGCGTGGCGCTGTCCTCGGTGCCGCCGCCCAGCGTGTTGATCGTGTACTCGGTCGGGCCGTAGAGGTTGTAGCCGAGCACCCCCTCGGCCCGCGCGAGCCGGTCCCAGACCGCCGCGGGGACGGCCTCGCCGCCCAGCAGCACCAGCGGCGGGCGGTGCTCCCCGTCCAGCAGCCCCTCCTCCAGGAGTTGCTGCGCGTAGGTCGGCGTCACGTTGATCACGTCGATCCGGTGACGCCGCAGGTATTCGGTGAGCGCCTCGGCGTCGCGCCGCAGCTCCTCGTCGCAGACGTGCACCTCGTGGCCCTCGATGAGCCAGAGCAGTTCCTCCCACGACATGTCGAAGGAGAACGACACGGTGTGCGCGATCCGCAGCCGGCGCCCGGCCGAGGCCACCACCGGGTCGAAGATGTTGGCCCGGTGGTTGAACTGCATGTTGGTCAGACCCCGGTAGGGGGTGACCACGCCCTTGGGGCGCCCGGTGGAGCCGGAGGTGTAGATCACGTACGCCGGGTGGTCCAGCCGGCCCGGCACCTCCCTGCCGAAATCGGGCAGCTCCTGCCTCGTCAGCCCGGTGCCGGGCAGCGCGGCCAGCCGCTCCTGTACGGCCGGGTCGTCGAGCAGGACCGGGGCACCCGGGCAGGTCAGTCCGGCGGCGATGTCGCGGTGCGAGACCAGGCAGACCGGGGCGGCGTCGGCCAGCATGAAGTCCAGCCGCTCGGCCGGGTAGTCCAGCTCCAGGGGCAGGTAGGCGGCGCCCGTCTTGAGCACCGCGAACAGCGCGACGACCATCTCCGCCGACCGGGGCAGCGCCAGGGCGACCACCCGCTCGGGGCCCGCCCCGTGCGCCCTGAGCAGCCTGGCCAGGCGGTTGGCGGCGGCGTCCAGCTCGGCGTAGGTGAGCCGCACGTCGGGCTGGGAGACCAGGGCGAGCTCGTACGGGGTACGCTCGGCCTGCTCGGCGAGCAGCTCGGCGATGGTGAGGTCGGGCACCGGCCGTTCGGCCTCGGCCCAGTCCCGGCGCAGCCGGTCGTGCTCGTCGGGCAGCAGCAGGTCGAGCCGGTGGCAGGGGGTCTCGGGCGCGGCGGCCAGCGTCTCCAGGACCCGCACGTACCGGTCGGTGAGACGTTCGGTCTCGGCCTCGGTGAAGGCGTCGCCCCGGTACATGACGCGCAGGCCCGCACCGGGTTCGACGACCATGGTGATCGGGTAGTGGGTCGCGTCGCGGACCTGGCGGCCGAGCACCCGCACGTCGCCTCCGGGGCCGAAGCCGCGGTCGGTGGGCATGCCGGGGAAGTTCTGGAACACGAAGAGGGTGTCGAAGAGGGTCCCGAGGCCCGTCACCCGCTGCACGTCGGCGAGCGCGACGTAGGAGTGGTCGAACAGCTCCGACTGGAAGGTCTGCGTCCGTTCCAGTACGGCACGCAGCGGGTCCGCCGCAGCGGCCCGCACCCGGACGGGGACCGTGTTGAACAGCAGCCCGACGACGGACTCGACGCCGTCCACGTCGGGGTGGCGACCGGACACCGAGACGCCGAAGACCACGTCGTCACGGCCGGTGAGGCCCGCCAGCAGCAGCCCCCAGGCACTCTCGTACAGTGCGGCGAGGGTGAGCCCGGACTCTCGGGCGAGGGCACCGAGCCGACTGGTGAGGTCCTCGGGCAGCGCGCGGTGGATCTCCCCGGCACCGGCGAGGTCGGCGGGACGGTCGGCCGACTCGGGCCTGAGCAGGGTCGGCTCGTCGAGCCCGTCCAGAGCACGGCCCCAGGACTTGGTCGCGGCCTGCCGGTCCTGCCCGTTCACCCAGTCGAGGTAGGCGTGGAAACCGACCACGGGACGGTCCCGCTCGGCGTCGGCGTCGGTGTAGAACTCCAGCAGCGAGGTGACCAGCAGGCCACCCGACCAGCCGTCCAGCAGGATCAGCTCGGAGGTGAGCACCAGCCGGAAGTCGTCCTCGGCCACCCTGGCCAGTGCGAAGCGGATCAGCGGCGGGGAGTCGGGGACGAACGGCCGGGCGCGTTGTGCCTCGACGAACGCCTCCAGCGCCTCCGCCTCGCCGGTCTCGGCATAGGTCCAGTCGACCTCGAACCGCTCCGGGACGAACTGCACCGCCCGGCCGCCGTCGGTGCGGAACCCGGCCCGCAGGTTGGGGAACTTCAGCAGCACCTGGCGCGCGGCCCCGGCGAGGCGGCCGGGGTCGACGGGTCCCGACAGGGTCACCACGGCCTGCTGGACGTAGACGTCGCGGTCCTCGCCGGCCAGCATCAGGTGGAACAGCAGCCCTTCCTGCAGCGGCGAGAGCGGCAGCTCGGCGCGCGACTCGGACGACCCGCCCGAGGGTGCCGTCACGCCCTCGGGGTGGACCCGCGCGGCGTCGGCGGGCACACCACCGGGCACATCACCGAACACATCGGCGGGCACATCGGCGGGCACATCGGCGGGCAGGGCCACCGCGATCCGGGCCAGGGCCTCGACGGTACGCGACCGGAAGACGTCACGGACCGTGAAGGAGAGGCCCGCGCGGCGGGCGCGTCCCACCAGCAGGGCCGCGCTGATGCTGTCGCCGCCGGTGCGGAAGAAGTCGTCGTCGGCGTTGACGCCGTCCCGCCCGAGGGTCTCGGCGACGAGCCCGGCGAGGCCGCGCTCGGCGTCGGTCCGCGGCGCCCGGCCCTCGCGGGCCGCCGGCTCGGGCAGCGCCCGCCGATCCAGCTTGCCGTTGGGGGTGAGCGGCAGCCGGTCGAGGCCGACGAGCACCGAGGGGACCAGGTGGTCCGGCAGGATCTCAGCGAGCCCGGCGTGCAATGCGTCGAGGTCGAGGCCGGTCTCACCCACGATGTAGCCGACCAGGCGCGGGCCCGTGCGGGCCACCACGGCCGCCTGCCGCACGCCGGGCCGGGCGGCGAGCACCGCCTCGACCTCACCGGGTTCGACCCGGAAGCCACGGATCTTGATCTGGTCGTCGGCCCTGCCCAGGAAGTCCAGGGTGCCGTCGCGGCGGCGGCGCACCCGGTCGCCGGTGCGGTAGAGCCGCGAGCCCGGCGGGCCGAAGGGGTTGGCCACGAACCGCTCGGCGGTACGGGTCGGGTCATCGAGATACCCGCGCGCCAGGCCGTCTCCGGCCAGATAGAGCTCACCGACCGGCACCTCGCGAAGCCCGGCGTCCAGCACGTACTCGACGGTGTTGGCGATCGGGACCAGCCCGCCACCGCCCTCGGCGATCAGGCTGTCCCCGGCCGCCTCCGAGCAGCCGTACAGGTTGACCAGCCGGGAGGGGACCCGCTCGGCCAGGGCGGTGGGCAGGGCCTCGCCGCTGCTCACCCACGTGGTCACCGAGCCGAACTCTCCGGTCTCCAGGAGCGCGGCCAGCAGACTCGGCACGACGGTCACCAGGTTCACCCCGTGGCCGCGGATCAGTTCGGCCAGGGCGAGCGCGTCGGTGGCGGTCTCGTCGTCCGCGACGACGACGGTGTCACCGGCGATGAGGCCGCCGAGCAGTTCGGTGCTGCCGTCGATGAAGGCCGGGGAGCTCTTGGCCACCCGCACGCCGGCCGCGGCGAGATCGGCGCCCCAGGCGAGCCGGTTGGCCAGCGCCCGCTGGGTTCCGACGACGGCCTTGGGCGTCCCGGTGGACCCCGAGGTGAAGATCACGTATGCGGGGTGGTCGGGGTGGGGCCGGTGCCGGGCGCGGGGCGGCGCGTCCAGGGGCGGCTCGTCGGCGCCGACCACCAGCAGGGGCCGGGCGACTCCGAGCATCATCTCGATCCGGGAGCGGGGATAGGTCGTGTCGATGGGCAGGTAGGCCGCACCGGTCTTGAGCACGGCGAGCAGCGCCACGACGAACTCGGCCGAGCGGGGCAGCGCGATCGCGACGATCTTCTCGGGACCCGCTCCCGCCGCGGCGAGCCGGTCGGCGAGGGCATCGGCCCGCTCGTCCAGTTCGGCGTAGTCGAGCACGGTGCCGCCGCAGACGACGGCCGTGGCGTGCGGGGTGCGC
Organism: Streptosporangium amethystogenes subsp. fukuiense; assembly: GCF_042665875.1. Classification (NCBI taxonomy): domain Bacteria; kingdom Bacillati; phylum Actinomycetota; class Actinomycetes; order Streptosporangiales; family Streptosporangiaceae; genus Streptosporangium; species Streptosporangium amethystogenes. The sequence goes on from NZ_JBHTEE010000001.1 coordinate 2,616,326, forward strand.
GCCACCTGCGCCTCGATCCGCTCGGCGACGGTGAGCGGGGGGTACTCCCGGACGGTGTCGGGCCTGATGACCGGGGCGCCGAGCGACGACAGGCGCCGCGCCGGGTCCTCGGTGACCCGATCGAGCAGTTCGCCGAGGTCGGCGAGCAGGCCGGTGACGGTCCCCGCGTCGAAGAGGTCGGCGGCGTAGGCGACGAACCCCTCGATCCGCTCCTCGCCCTCGGCGAAGTAGATGTCCAGGTCGAACTTGACGCCGCCGGTCTCGGGCAGGAACGGCTCGGCGCGCACGCCGGGCAGCCGCAGCCGCACGTCCTCCAGCCGCTGGTGGACGATCATCACCTGGAACAAGGGGCTGCGGGCGAGCGAGCGCTCCGGCGCGAGCCGTTCCACGACCTGCTCGAACGGCACGTCGGAGTTGGAGAACGCGGCGAGGTCGGTGTGCCGGACCCGCTCGAGCAGTTCGGTGAAGCTCGGGTCCCCCGACAGGTCGGTGCGGAGCACGACGAGGTTGACGAACACCCCGACCAGGTCCGCGAGGTCCGCGTCCGCCCGGCCCGCGATGGGCGAGCCGAGCGCGACGTCCTCGCCCGCGCCCGCCCGGTGCAGCAGCGCGGCCACGGCGGCGTGCAGGACCATGAACACGCTGGTTCCGGTCTCCAGGGCCAGCCTGCGCGCACCGGCCAGCGGCAGCTCGAACGAGGCCAGCCCGCCCCGGTGGCTCGCCTCGGCGGGCCGGGGCCGGTCGGCCAGCGGCGTGCTCTCCTCGGGTGGTTCGCGGAGCGTCCGCTCCCAGAAGGCCAGCTGGTCGGTGAAACCGGCGGTCCGGCTCTGCCAGACGGCGTAGTCGGCGTACTGCACGGGCAGCGGGGCCCAGTCGGGCGCGGTGCCCGCGCCGCGGGCGGTGTAGGCGCGGGAAAGGTCGGCGAGCAGCGGCGTGAACGACCACTCGTCGGCGGCGGCGTGGTGCTGGAGCACGACCAGGACGGACTCCTCGGCGGAGACACGCAGCAGGGTCGCCCGGATCGGCAGGTCGGCGCCGAGGTCGAAGACGTGCGAGGCGGCCCGCGCCTCGGCGGCCCGCAGCCGCGCCTCGGTCCAGCCGCGCGCGTCCACCACGTCGAACACGATCCCGCCGGCCTCGCCGGCCTCGCCGACCTCTACGACACGCTGGACCGGCAACCCGTCGGGGCCCTCCACCAGCAGGGTGCGCAGCGCCTCGTGCCGCGCCACGACGTCGCCGAACGCGGCACGCAGCGCGTCGACGTCGACCGGGCCGTGCAGGCGCAGGCCGAGCGGGAGCGCGTCGGCGGCCGAGGGGCCGCGCAGCCGCTCCTCGAACCAGAAGCCGCGCTGGGCCGCCGAGGCGGGGACGACCTCGGGTCTGGTCACGTCGCGCACCCTCGGCCGGGTGCCCCGCACCAGCCTGGGCGCCAGCGTGGCGACGGTGGGCGCCTCGAAGACGTCGGCGATGGTGAGCTCGGCGTCGAGCGTGGCGCGCACCCGGCCGGCGAGGCGGGTGGCCAGCAGGGAGTGGCCGCCCAGCGCGAAGAAGTCGTCGTCGATCCCCACGTCGATTCCCAGCGTGTCCAGGCCGAGCGTCTCGGCGAAGACCGCGCAGAGCGCCGCCTCGCGGTCGTCGCGCGGCCCCCGGCTCGACACCTGTACCTCGGGTGCGGGCAACGCGGTCCGGTCGAGCTTGCCGTTGACGGTCCGCGGCAGTTCCTCAAGGGTGACCACCGCACCGGGCAGCATGTATTCGGGCAGCACTCTGGCCGCGGCGGCCCGCAGGTCCGCCTCCCGGAAGCCGGGGCGCGGCACGACGTAGGCGACGAGTCTCCGCTCGCCCGGCCTGTCCTCGCGGACCACGACCGCGACCCGCGCGACACCGGGGTGGGCGGCGAGCACGGCCTGCACCTCGTCGGGCTCGATCCGGAATCCGCGGATCTTCACCTGGTCGTCGCCGCGCCCCAGGTACTCCAGCGACCCGTCGCGGCTCCAGCGGGCCAGGTCCCCGGTGCGGTACATGCGCTCGCCCGGCGGGCCGAAGGGGTCGGCGACGAAGCGTTCCGCGGTCAGCCCCGGACGGCCGGCGTAGCCGCGGGCCAGCTGCTCGCCCGCGAGGTAGAGCTCCCCGGGGACGCCGACCGGCGCGGGACGCAGCGCGGGGTCCAGGACGTACGCGCGGGTGTTGGGGAACGGGCGGCCGATCCCGGTCGCCGGCAGGTCGGCGGAGGTCGCCCAGACCGTCGCCTCGGTCGGCCCGTACACGTTGACCGCCGACGCCGCCACCGAGTGGAGGGTCCCGGCGAGCGCGGCCGGCAGGGCCTCGCCGCCGACGAGCACCCGCAGCCCGGCCAGGGCGGCCGGCTCCAGCGAGCCCAGCAGCGAAGGGGTGCCCTGGACGATGGTCGCCCCGGCGAGCAGGCCGCCCAGCGCCGCGGGGTCGCGCACGGTCTCACGTCCGGCCAGCACGACGGTCGCGCCGCTGATCAGCGGTACGTACAGCTCCAGCGCCGCGATGTCGAAGGCGATCGTGGTCACCGCGACGAGCCGGTCCGCCGCGCCCAGGGCCAGGCGCTCCCGCATCGTGAGCAGGAACGCGGTGAGCGCGGAGTGCGGGATCGCCACACCCTTGGGGCGGCCGGTCGAGCCCGAGGTGTAGATGACGTACGCCAGGTCGCCGCCTCGGGCCGGATGTGACGGCTCGGGCTCGGGCAGGGGTCCGGACGGTGTCAGCACGGCGGTTCCCTCCGGGAGGAGGGCGGCGGTCTCCGGAGTCGCGATCACGCAGAGCGGGTCCGCGTCCTGGATCATGTAGGCCAGCCGGTCGGCCGGGTGCTCGGTGTCCAGCGGCAGGTAGGCGGCGCCGGACTTCAGCACGGCCAGCAGCGCGACCACCAGGTCCGGGGTACGGGGCAGGGCCAGCGCGACGACCCGGTCGGGTCCCGCGCCGCGCTCGCGCAGCAGCCGGGCGAGACCCGAGGCCCGCCGGTCCAGCTCCGCGTAGGTGAGCGTGCCCGGCTCACCGTCGCCCCCGCCTGCGACGGCGACCGCGTCCGGGGTGCGCGCGACCTGCTCCTCGAACAGGGAGGTCACCGTCGCGTCCTGGACGGGACACCCGGTGTCGTTCCACTCCGCCAGCAGGGCCAGTTCGTCCGCGGCGAGCAGCTCCAGGTCGGCGATCCGCAGGTCCGGGCGGCTCAGCGCGCTCTCAAGCAGCGTCTCCAGGTGGGCCAGGAGCGCGTCGACGCGCTCGTCGTCGAACAGCTCGCGCCGGAAGGTGGCCTCGACGGTCATGCCCTGTGGCCTGACGAACGCCTCAAGCGACAGGTCGAAGTGAGTGGTGCCGTTGTGGATGTGCGTCCAGCTCGTGGTGACGCCCGGCAGGTCCAGCTCGCCGATCTCCTGGGTGAGGAACAGCAGCATGGTGTCGAAGAACGGCGACCTGCCGCGCTGCCGTGCGGGCCGCAGCTCCTGGACGATCGTGTCGTACGGCAGCGTCCGGTGGGCGAACCCCTCGGTGCAGGTGTCGCGGACCCGGTGCAGGACCTCGCGGAAGGTGGGCGCGCCGGACAGGTCGGTGCGGAGCACGAGGGTGTTGCCGAAGTTTCCGGCCAGCCGCTCGATCTCGGTGTGCTCGCGGTTCATGACCGCCGAGCCGATCGCGATGTCGACGGCGCCGGTGTAGCGGTGCAGCAGCACCGCGTGGGCGGCGAGCATCACCATGTACGGGGTGACGTTCTCAGCGGCGGCGAGCCTCCGCATCCCCTCGGTGACCGTGTCGTCGAAACGACGCGCCCGGCGTCCGCCCCGTTCGGAGGCGGTCGCGCCGCGCGGGCGGTCGGCGGGCAGGTCGAGGGGCGCGGGCGGCGGGTCGAGGCGCCGCCGCCAGTAGTCCATCTCCTTGGCGGAGCGCGGGCGGCCCTGCTCCCAGGCGGCGAAGTCCGGATACTGGACGGTCAGCGTGGGAAGGCCGTCTGGCTCCCCCCGGACGGCGGCCCGGTACAGCGCCGACAGGTCGCGCGAGAGCGAACCCCAGGTCATGCCGTCCCAGGCGATGTGGTGCACGACCAGGACGAGGGCGTACCTCCGTGCGCCGAGCCGGAGCAGTTCCAGCCGGATCGGCCTCTCGGCGCGCAGGTCGAAGGGGAGCGCCGCGAGTCGCCCGGCGCGTGCCTCGGCGTCGGCGCAGTCGCGCACCGGAAGGTCGAGGGAGTCGTCGGCCAGGACGTGCTGCACCGGCCCGTTCTCGTCCCGGTCGTCGTAGACGGTGCGCAGCACCGCGTGGCGGCGGATGAGGGCGCGCAGCGCCTCGCGCAGCGCCTCCGGGTCGAGCTCACCCGACATGTGCACCAGCAGGCAGACGTTGTAGGCCGGGCTGGCGGGAAACGTCCGGTGGTGCAGCCACATGCTCTGCTGCGCGTAGGACAGCGGTGCGGGGCCGCCGGACCCGCGTGGCACGATCCTGTCCCTGCCTGGGCTGAGCCCCGCCTCGGCCATCATCCGCCGCATCAGTTCGCGCCGCCGTGCGACGTCCTGCTGTTCCCGCACGCTCAACTCTTTCTTTGTGGGTCCGGGGCCAGGCGATCACACCGCCTGAAGGTTAGGTTAGCCTTGCCTATTAAATCGGCACAAGGTTAGCCTTGCCTAAATTGATCGGATTTTCCGGTCCCTCAGAGGGGTGGGTCTTGTGTCCTTTGGCATCGGTACGGATGAGGTGCGCACGGAGGTGGTCGTCGACAGCCCGGTCGATCCACTGCACCTGGTCACCCGCCTGGCCGGCTCAGGGCTGTTCGACGACTACATCGTGTACGAAAGACCTGGCCTGTGGACCTTCGCGGGCGGGGTGTCGGGCGAGGTGATCCTCGACCCCGGAGTCGTGCGCAGCCGCTGGCCGGACGGGCCCTCCGTGGAAGAGCCGTGGTCGGGCCGGCCGGCCGCGGCGCTGGAGGCGGTGTTCGGCGCGGCCCCCTGGCCGGCCTGGAACGCCTATGGCTGGATCGCGTTCGAGTTCGCCGCGAGCGTCCCGGCGGGCCGGCTCGCCCACCTGATCGTGCCGCGCACCGAGGTGCGCGTCGAGGCGGGACGCGCGCTGGTGGTGAGCGCCGACGCCGGCGAGGCCGATCGGGTCGCCAGGCTGCTGTCCGCCCCAGGCCCGTCCCGGATCGCGGCACCGTCGCCGGTCGACGTGCGCTCCGGCGGCGACCACTACCGGTCGCGGGTCGCGCAGGCGGTCTCCGAGATCGCCGCCGGGCTCTACCAGAAGGTCATCGTCTCCCGCCGGCTGCCGATCCCGTTCCCCGTCGACGTCGTCGCGACGTACGTGTGCGGTCGTGTCGCCAACACCCCGGCCCGCTCGTTCCTCCTCGACCTGGACGGCTTCCAGGCCACCGGGTTCAGCCCCGAGGTGCTGGCGAGCGTCGACGGGCACGGCACGGTCACGACCCAGCCACTGGCCGGCACGCGGGCCTTCGGCCGGGGGGAGAGCACGGACTCGCTGACCCGCCACGAGCTGGAGAGCGACCCCAAGGAGATCTTCGAGCACGCGGTCTCGGTACGCACCTCGCAGCAGGAGCTGTATCGGGTGTGCGCGACCGACACGGTCCGGGTCACCGGCTTCATGGCGGTGAAGGAACGCGGCAGCGTGCAGCACCTGGGCTCCAGTGTCAGCGGCGAGCTGGCACCCGGCCGCACCTGCTGGGACGCGCTCGACGCGCTGTTTCCCGGCGTGACCGCCTCCGGCATCCCCAAGCCGGAGGCGATCGACGCGATCACCCGGCTGGAGGAGCGGCGCGGGCTCTACTCCGGGGCCGTCCTGACCGTCTCGCGGGACGGGTCGATGGACGCCGCCCTGGTGCTGCGCGCCCTCTACGCCGAGAACGGCCGGGCATGGCTGCGGGCCGGCGCCGGCATCGTGTCCGCTTCGACGCCCGAGCGCGAGTACGAGGAGACCTGCGAGAAGCTCTCCAGCATCGCCCCGTACGTGGTCGCGCGCGGGTGAGCGACGCCCCTGCCGTGCGCGCGAGGGCGCTTTCCCCAGGTCGCGAGGGCAGGGGCGCCACACGCACGAGACGCCCGCTTCCCCGGCGTCTCGTGCGTGCGGCGCTCAGCGCAGACCCGCGGCGAGTTCCTTCTTGCTGACCTTGCCGACCGGGGTGCGGGGGAAGGCGTCGACCAGCTCGACACGGTCGGGCCACTTGTATCCCGCCACGCCGCGTTCCTTCAGGAACTGCTTGACCTCCCGCAGCGTCGGCGCCTGGTCCCGCACGATCAGGAAGGCACAGGTGCGCTCCCCCATCACCGGGTCCGGCATACCGACCACGGCGGCGTCGTGCACCGCGGGATGGGCCAGCAGGTGGTTCTCCAGTTCCTCGGCCGAGATCTTGTCACCGCCCCGGTTGATCTGGTCCTTGACCCTGCCCTCCACGACGAGATGGCCTGAGGGGAGCACCCGCACCAGATCTCCGCTCCGGTAGAAACCGTCGGGGGTGAAGGAGCGCGCGTTGTGCTCGGGCGCGCGGTAGTAGCCGCGCAGGGTGTAGGGACCGCGGGTGAGCAACTCGCCGACCTCGCCGGGGGCGACCTCCACGTCGCCGGAGTCGACCACCAGGATCTCGTCGGCCGGCGACAGCGGCCTGCCCTGCGTGGTGTCGACCAGCTCCCGGGGATCGTCCAGGCGGGTGAAGTTGAGCAGTCCCTCGGCCATCCCCAGCACCTGCTGCACCGCACAGCCCAGCACGCCGGGGACCTGCGCGGCCCGCTCGGCCGCGAACTTGGCACCGCCGACCTGCAACAGCTCCAGCGACGACAGGTCCTCCCGCGACCAGGACGCCGCCTCCAGCCAGAGCAGCGCGATGGGCGGCACCACCGCGCACACGGTCGCCCTCTCCCGTTCGATGAGCGGGAACGCCTCGTCGGGCGCCCCGGAGGGGGCCAGCACGACCGTGCCGCCCTTGGCGAACACCCCGAGGACGCCCGGGCAGGCGAGCGCGAAGTTGTGCGCGACCGGGAGCACCACGAGGTAGACGGTCTCGGAGGTGAAGCCGCAGACTTCGGCGCTGGCCTCCAGGTTGTAGACGTAGTCGCGGTGGGTGCGCGGGATGAGCTTCGGAAGCCCGGTGGTGCCGCCGGAGAGCAGGAACACCCCCACGTCGGCGGGGTCGGGGCGCTCGTCGGACATGTCCGTCTCCGCGCCGGTGTCGAGGTCGGCCAGCGCGCGGAACTCCTGGGCGTCCCCGTCCACCACGACATGCTCCACCGCCAGCGAACGGGCCAGGTCTCGGTAGTCGAACCCGCCGTGAGTGTCGGGGATGACGTACGCCCTGGCCTCGCTCAGCTCGCACAGGTAGCCGATCTCGCTCCCCCGGTGCGCGGGCAGGGCCAGCACCGGGGCGGCGCCGATCCTCACCAGAGCGAGGAAGACGACGACGAAGGAGGCGGTGTTGGGCAGCTGCACCACGACGCGGTCACCCCGCCGGATGCCCAGCCGCGCGAAGCCTGCGGCGGTGCGGCCGGCCCGGCGGTCCAGCTCGGCGTAGGTCAGCCGCTCCTCCCCGGCCACGAGCGCGGTCCGCTCGGGGTCGCCCCCGCTCAGCACGTCGCCGAGCAGCCGGTCGCTCCAGTATCCCTCGGCCTGGTAGCGCGCCGCGAACTCCTCGGGCCACGGAGTGAACCCCTCCATCGGTCACCGCCCCGCGATCTGGGCCGCCGCACCGGCGACCGGCTCGGCCGGATCGGAGCCGAGCGCGACGACGCGGTTGGCGCCGTCCACGTGGACGACCTTGGGCCGGTGCGCCTCCACCTCCGCGGCGTCGAACGTCCCGTACGAGATGATGATGACCAGGTGCCCCGGATGAACCAGGTGGGCGGCCGCGCCGTTGACACCGATGACCCCGCTGCCGGCCTCACCGGTGATCGCGTAGGTGACGAGACGGGCGCCGTTGTCGATGTCGACGACGTGGACCTGCTCACCCTCGACGATGTCGGCGGCGGCCATCAGCTCGGCGTCGATCGTCAGGGAACCCACGTAGTGCAGGTCCGCCTGGGTCACGGTGGCACGGTGGATCTTTCCATTCATAAGGACCCGCTGCACTGCTCTGTCCTCTTTCCCGAAGGTCAACTAAGGTTAGGCTCACCTTACTGATTTCGCCCGCCAAGGAGAAGCCCGAAGATGCTGCGCCGTCTGGCCATGGACGTCAGCCCGCTGAGAACCAGCAGGGCCTTTCGCGACGTGTTCGTCGCACGCACCGTGTCGGTCTTCGGCATCGGCATGCTCCTGGTCGCGGTGCCCGTACAGGTCTACGCGATGACCGGATCGACGGTACATGTCGGCGCCGTCTCCTCCGCCGAGGGGTTCGCCCTGCTCGCCGGGTTCCTGTGGGGCGGGGTGCTGGCCGACCGGCAGGACCGGCGCCGGTTGATGCTCCTGGCGCGCGGCACGGCCGGGCTGGGCTTCGCGCTGCTGGCGTTGAACGCCTTCCTGCCCTCCCCCTCACTGGCCGCGATCTACGTGCTCGCGGCCTGGGACGGGCTGGCGACCGGCGTCAGCGTCACCGCGCTGCTGGCCGCGACCCCCGCCCTGGTCCCCCCGGACAAGCTCGTCGCGGCGGGCGCGCTCAACGCGCTGACCGTACGACTCGGCTCGATGATCTCTCCCGCGCTCGGCGGCCTGACCATCTCGGCGTTCGGCGTCGGCTGGAACTACGCGGCCGCGGCCTTCGGCACCCTGGTCACCCTCGGCCTGCTGACGAGGCTCCCCGCCCTGAGACCGGCCGTCGTGGTCACCGAGAACCCGTTGAGGGCGATCGGCTCCGGACTGCGGTTCGTGGCCACCCACCGCGTCGTCGGCTCGCTCATGCTGCTCGGCCTGCTGTTCATGGTGGCGGGCGGCATTCCGGTGCTCATGCCCGCGTTCGCGACCCTGCAGCTGGGCGGTGGTCCCGCCACGATCGGCCTGCTCTACACCGCGCCGGCCTGCGGCGCGGTGCTCGGCTCGATCACCAGCGGGTGGGTCGTGCACTCGCGCGCACCTGGCAGGGCGCTGCTCGTCGCGTCGGTCTGCGGCTTCGTGCTCCTCGCCTGCCTCGGGCTGGCCCGGCATCCCGCGCTCGCCGTCGCGATCCTCTTCGGGTACGGCTTCGTCGCGTCCATCGAGGAGATCATCCGCTACGGCCTCATCCAGGCGCACACCCCCGACGGTTACCTCGGCCGGGTGAACGCCCTGTGGGCCGCCCAGGAGACCGGCGGCGAGGCCGTCGGCGCGCTCGGCGCGGGCGCGCTCGGCCGTTACCTGGCCCCCGGTGCCGCGATCGTCGTGTACGGAACGGCCAGCGCCGCGCTGGCGCTGGCCCTGGCCCTCACGCTCACCGGCCTGCGCGGCGCGACCCTGGAGACCGAATCTCAGGACGCCTAGCCGCGCCGCCCGTGCCCGGGCGCGCGTGCGGTGGCTCATCGCGTCGACAGCAGCCAGATCAGGTAGACGCCGCCCAGCACGCCGGTGACCACACCGACCGGCACCGCGACCGGCAGGTGCAGTGTCACCAGGTCACTGAAGACGAGCAGCGCCGCGCCCATCAGCGCGGCCGGCACGAGCTGCGTACCTGGCCTGCGGGTGAGCCCGCGCGCCAGCTGCGGCGCGGCCAGCGCGACGAACGGGACCGGCCCCACCGCCGCGGTCGCCACCGCCACCAGTCCCACCCCGATCACCACGAGCGCGGCCCGCGTCCGCTGGACCGGCACGCCGAGCGCCCGGGCCGCGTCGTCTCCGAGCTCGCCCATGCGCAGCCGGCCCCCGAAGGCCAGCGCGACCGGTACGAGCACCGCCATGGCCAGGGCGAGTGGCCAGGCGTGCTGCCAGCCCCTGCCGTTCAGGCTGCCGGTGAGCCAGAATGCCGCCTCGTACGCCTCGCGCAACTCCGCGCGGGTGACGAGGTAGGCGTTGAACGCCTCAAGCATCGCGGCCGCGGCGACCCCGACCAGGACCAGCCGGTAGCCGTGCACCCCGCCCCGGTAGGCGACCAGATAGACGGCGAGCGCGGTCAGCACCGCGCCGAGGACGGAACTGGCCGCGATGGCGACGGCGCCACCGCCGATGACCAGGATCTGCAACAGCGCGCCGGTGGCCGACCCCGTGGTGAACCCGATGATGTCGGGGCTGCCCAGCGGGTTGCGCGTGACGCTCTGGAAGACGGCCCCGCTCAAGCCGAGTGCCGCGCCGGCGAGCAGGCCGGTGAACACCCTGGGCAGGCGCAACGTGAGCACGATGAACTCCGTGGCCCGGTCCCCCTGCCCGGTCAGCGCTCCCACCACCTCGGCGGCGGAGATGGGGAAGTCACCGCTGCCGACCACCGACACGGCCGCCCCCAGCGTGACGGCCACCAGTGCGACGCACACCACGACGACGCGCGGCTCCCACCGCAGGGACATCGTCCCGACGCGCAGGACACGACTCGTGCTCACAGTTGGGGAACCCTTCCGCGGCGGACCATCAGCGCCAGGAGGGGGGCGCCCAGGAACGCGGTGACGATGCCCGTCTCCAGCTCGCCGGGCGCCGCGACCACGCGCCCGGCGACGTCGGCGGCGAGCAGCAGCACCGGCGCCAGCAGCAGCGAGTACGACAGCACCCAGCGCTGGTCGGGACCGACCAGCGCCCGGACCACGAAGGGCACCGCCAGCCCGATGAACGCGATCGGCCCCACCGCCGCCGTGGCGGCACCGCACAGCACCACGACCGCCAGCGCCCCCAGCGCACGGGTCAGGCCGGGCCGGGCGCCCAGCGCCCGCCCCGTGTCCTCCCCCAGGGCCAGGGCATTGAGCGGTCGCGCCAGGCAGAGCGCCAGCACCGTTCCCGCCAGCAGGAACGGGCCGATCCGCATGAAGACGGCGAGGTCACGCCCGGACAGCGAACCCACCTGCCAGAAACGGAAGCCGTTGAAACTGCGCGGGCTGAGCAGCATCATCCCCGCCGACAGGGAGCTGAACACCGCGTTGATCCCGGCGCCCGCCAGGACCAGCCGCGCGGGTGTGGCGCCTGAACGGCCACGCGACCCGATCAGGTAGACCAGCAGCGCGGCTCCGGCCGCCCCGAGGAACGCCGCCCACACGTAGACGAGGACATCGTCCACCCGGAACAGGCCGATCACCGCCACCACCGCCACCGCGGCGCCGCCGTTGACACCGAGCAGGCCGGGTTCGGCCAGGGGGTTGCGGGTCAGCGCCTGCATGAGCGCGCCCGCCAGTCCCAGCGCCGCCCCGACGGCGACCCCCAGCAGCGTGCGCGGCAGCCGCAACTCCTGGATGATCAGTGCATTCTCCGAGCCGTCCGGGAAGAACACCCCGGCCAGGGCCTGGTCGGGCGGGATCTGCTTGGCACCGATCACGATGCCGGCCAGCACGGCGAGCAGCAGCAGGCCGCCCAGCAGGCACAGACCGGCCAGCCGTTTGGCAAGATACGCGCTCTTTACGGGAGGAGGCACGCGATTAAAGTTAGCCTAACCTAACCCAGGTGGCGAGGGGAAGATCTGGCCCCGGGGGCTCGGCCCGTGACCCGCGAGGTCGTACGGCGACGACTGGAGGCGCTGACGGACCAGGAGCGGCACATCCTGGAACTCATCGGCGAGGGTCTGACCGACCGGCAGATCGGCGAGCGGATGCACCTGGCCGAGAAGACCGTCAAGAACCACGTCTCCAACATGCTGTCCAAGCTCAGCATGGAGCGCCGCACCCAGGCGGCGGCCCTGTCAGCGCGACCGAAGTCCCACCGGCATCGGGCGGATCGCCACCACTCCGGTCGCGCGGGACGCTCCACCCCGGCCGGGTGCCACCCCGTTCCGGTGTCTCGGTGACGAAGGACCCGCCGTGCGGGTTACCGGACGACCGCGAGGAGAGTGGTCGCGGCCGAGGTCAGGCCGAGGTCGCCGTGCGTGCCCGAGCGTCGTCGCGCCTCCTCGACGGTGATTCCCCGACTGGCGAGACGCCAGAGCACATCCTGATCCATCGTGACATGCGCGACGGGTTCGTCCACCGTGTCGCCAGGAGCCATGTGCCATCGACCGGCCTGTCGTGCGACAAACCAGACACCGCCCGCCGAGCCGGTGACGTCGAATCGCATGACCGTGCCCTCGGGGCGGGTCTCGGCCCGCAGGGTGTGGGGAAGCGCGCGCAGGAACGTGTCGATGACGGGACCCAGCAGATCCGGGTCACCGGCGCCCGGACGGGAGACGGCATCGCGTATCTGCTGCTGGTGGACCCAGAACTCCGTGTATTCGCGGGCGATGTCGAGCCAGGCGGGACTGGTCAGATCCGTGGCGGCCCAGGACACGTCCAGATCGGCGGGGGCGTCCAGGTCGCGGACCGACCACAGGGCGTCGAGCTCGGGGCCCAGATGGGCCAGCAGCTCGATCATCACCTGCGGGCTGCATTGACGAAACGCCCGGACGAACTCCTCATTGACACGTGCCAGGTAGGCGGGCAACGTCTCATCACTGGCGAAAACGGCACCACCGTACCCGTCCCGACCGCCCGAGAGCCGACGCAGGTAGTCGTTGAGGACGTGTCCGACGACATCATGAACATTCCACCCCGGGCAGACCGTCGGCCGCTCCCAATCCTGCGGATCCAGTGATCCGAGCAGGCCGAGCAGCGCGCGACGTTCGCGTGGGAACAGGGGCCGGGTGTCGATCACGGGACCGAAGATCGTCATGCCGTGACAGTAAACCGCCTCGGCACGACACCCGGCCACAGATTTTCCGGCCCGGGGCTTCACGACACCGCTGGTGGGGCGCGTGCCGGATATCGGCTGCCGCGCCGTGAACGGCCTCAGGGGATGCGGAGGAACGTGACGCGTTCGGCGGTTTCGATCATCTGGCGGGCGAAGGCGGCCGAGTCGAAGACGGAGGGAGACCCCCTCAGGGTCTCCGCCATCGCGTTCGTCAGGGCCGTGACGGGCACCGTTCTGGACGCGCCGAGCGTCTGCGGCGGGATCGACGGGCCCGGTGAGCCGTCGGCGGCGCGCAGGGTCTTACCGAACCGGCCCGCGGCCGGGCCTTCGGCCGGCGGCTCCACGCCGAAGTGCTGCTCCTCGGGAGGCCGGCGCAGGTCGAAACGGCCCAGTACACCTTTGAACAGGCAGAGCAGGACCGTCGGCGACAGCCGTTCGAGCCGCAGCAACGGCAGCGGCTCGCTCTCGTCGGCCGAGGCGTACCCGTCGATGAGCAACCCCGGATAGCCCGACACGAGGTCGGAACGGATCAGCGCCCCGGTGATCTTCGAGGTGTCCACCGGTGGCGGCCTCAGCCGGTCCCGGTCGGCGTCGGCCCTGGTGACCCGGCCGACGCTCGTCGCCCCGTCCAGCAGATGGGCGATCCAGCGCGGGTCGAGCTGGAGGAAGCGGATCGTCTCGACGGGCAGCAGTCGCTCGTCCGGCACGAGGTAGCGGTAGGGCACCCCGCGCAACCGCGCGAGGTCGTCGAGGAAGACCTTCACGTCGTCGGGCATCGTGTCGTCGATGCCGGTGATCTCCAGCGGGTGGCCGGACGGCTCGTCGCGCCCTTCCGCCATGGCGCGGCGCCGCTTCCAGGTGTAGACGCTTCTCGCCACCGCTGCGTGCTGGAGCGTGAGCAGCCGTCCGAGCTGCCACGCCGCGGCGTAGCCGATGTCGAGCATCCCGGTCGACGGGTGGTAGCGCAACAGCTCGTCCGGTGTGCGGACGCCGAAGCGCGTGTCGGCGGAGGAGTCGCCGGTGACGAACGGCCCCCGGTACCACGACGCCGTCCGCCCGCCCTGCCGCAGCGTGTGCGCGACGGGCACGTACCCCTGGCGCAGGAACGGCTCGGCCGCCGGCTCCCCGCTGTCGGGCAGCCGGAAGGGCCGTCCCCCATGGGCCAGCGCCCGGACCAGGTAGGGGAAGGTGAACTCCTTCGCCACGCAGGAGAACCGCCAGCCGGCCAGCGTCACCAGGCGCACCAGCGCGCCGGGCGCGTCGGGCCCCGCGCCGAACCCCGAGGCGCCGTAGCGTCCCTCGATCGAGACCAGGTGGACGGTGGAGGAGACCCCCGGTGCGGGAAGCCGGTTGGCGATGACGACCGCGGTCTCCTCATCGGCCCGGCGGACGTGCGCGAGCCGTTCCAGGTCGTTCAGGCTCGGCATGATCGAGACCAGCAGGGAGCGCGGCACGTCGATCACGTTCACCGGGTCGGCCCCGTTCTGTCCCCGCTCCAGGGTCGGTGCCGGAATGTAGGCCCCTCCCGAGGCGAGCATCCCGAGCGTGACGGTCTTCTGTATCGGTTCCTCGTCCCCGCTGAACACCAGCAGGGCGAGCCAGGGCGGCGCCGTCGCCGACACCCCGGTCTGCGCCGTCGCGCTCCGTTCCCACGGCAGCGTCGCCCGGTCGAGCACCACGTGGGGCAGCACGGTGGAGTGCTCGCCGAGGCTCCCGTTCGGCGGGAACACCGACCGCACCGTCCCGGGCGTCAGCGTGAACCGGTCCCCGGACACGCTGAACGTCCGGGTCGTCTCGAAGGTGGTGGGATCCACCCCGGCCGCCGGAGCGACGCTCCTCAGGTCCTGCGTGGCCCTGATCGTGTAGTCGCCCAGCGGCAGGGACGGCCGCCGGTACGCCAGGAAGGTCAGGTCGTCAGCCATGCGAGCCCACCTCCGGGGCCTGGAGGAAATCGGTCGCGGTCAGCCCGTTCAGGTCGATCCGCAGGCCCGGCAGCAGCTTGCCCGCGATGGCCGATCGGGCCCGCGCCCCGGCCGCCAGGTCCAGCCTCTGGTCGGAGGCCCGGGTGAACGCCGGCAGCTCCGTCCAGGAGAAGGCCGGGTCGCTGGACAGGGACGTGGCCGCCCTCAGCCTCGACAACGGAAGGATCTGGGTCGTCGCCGGTTCCCGCGGAGGGTTCGGCCGGATCACGTACCCGGTGAGCAGGTCGTCGCGCAGCGCCGGCCTGCCCAGCGACGGGGTGAGCCGGTCGCCCCACAGCGCGGCGGGCAGGCTCTTGCCGACCGGCTCGAACCGGAAGGCGGAGTTCACCGTGTCCCCGCCACGGGTGATCTTGATCGTCTGGACCGAGGTGAACGTGCCGGGGGCGGCCCCCACCGGCGCGATCCCGAACGGCTCGGCCCCGGTGCCCTCCAGCGCGGTCCCCGCGGACATGGCCGAGGTGGCGGGCACGGCCGAGTCGACGAGCAGTTCCAGGCCGGCCGGGTCGACCGCGCCCAGGTAGGTACCCGAGGAGTCCTTCGGCGAGCCGCCGCGCAACACGACCGTGACGACGTCGGCGTCCGCCGGCAGCTGCGCCGTCCTGAACCGGCCCCACGGAACGGGCCGTGCCGACGCGCCGGACGAGGACCCGAACGAGATGGTGAACGAGATGACGTCCAGGTCGATCGTGGCCGTGCCGCCGAACTCCGGCCCCCAGAACCGCACGTCGGTACCGACGTGCGCGGTGATCGTGTGGGTGCCCAGGAATTCGAACGTGTAGGAGGCCCCGACGCCGATGCGCAGCCCGGCCTCGTAGTGGTAGGGCTGCCAGGCGATGAGGAAGTCCATCGCCGCGTCGAACCAGGCCCGCAGCGACCCGTCCTCGTAGACGGCGCTGAGCGCGGCCCCCGCCATCAGCGCGCCGGGAGTGAGGGCGTAGTAGGCCGAGCCCTTCATGCTGAGCTGCGGCGTGACCTGCCAGGAGAATCCCAGCCGCGGGACGGCCGGGTAGTGGTCGGGCACACCGAAGTGCGGATGGTAACCGCCGACGCTGAGCACGAAGTCGCCCCGGTGCTCGTCGCCGAACCAGGTGACGAACGCGAACCCGCCCGTCAGGCGGCACGCTCGCGACAGCAGGTAGGAGTTGGACGTGAGCTGCGCCTGCAGCGAGAAGTACCCGTCGTCCGGCGCGAACCTCGCCCTCAGCGCGAGCTGGATCTCGGCGACGGGCGTGACCCCCGCCTGCGCCGCGTCCGCCACCGGCAGGACCAGGGTGGACAGGCCGAGCACGTTCATCTCGAAGCGGTGCCCGAACTGGGCCGTCACCAGCAGGAACGAGTCGATCATCTTGAACGAGGTGAAGTGGACGCCCGCCGCGAGGAAGAGGTCGCCTGGCGAGGGCGGCAGGTCGTCCTCCAGACGGGCCAGCTCGGTCGCCAGGGTGCCCGGTACGACCGCGCCGACGGCCTCGGCCACCAGCGGGAAGTCGGCGATCCTCTCGACGGGCGGTGCGACGATCCTCCGGTTGTAACCGAACCCGGCCGCGATCCCCTCGACGAAGAAGAACGCGGGTCCTCCGACCGGGTAGTCCAGGAAGGCGTACACGAACAGTGACGGCCCCTCGGGCAGTTGCATGTAGGAGCCGAGCGCGCCGACGGTGAACGTCTCGGTGCCGATGACGGCCTTGCCGCTGTAGGCGGGCAGGTTCCTGCCCTCGTACGTCACGGTGTTCGCCAGGAACGCCCCGCTCACCGTGACCGGCCCGCCGGTGTAGGAGACGCCGAGCCCGGCCAGGTCGAACACCGGCGGGGCGGTCGGGTCGGCCAGCGACACCGCCGCCGACAGCCCGTCGCAGGCCAGTGTGAGCCCACCCGCCGAGATCGACGCGTCCACCAGCACGGCCAGTCGCGCTGGCCGGTCCGGCACGTGCTCGTAGGCCAGCCCCACCCGTTCGACGTGGACCGGCCCGAAGTCGGCCTGCGCCCTGTACCACAGCACGTCGTCGGCGGTCTTGGCCTGCGTGGGCGTCACCTGGGCGGGCGTGCCGACGGGCAGCGTGACGGCCCGCTCCAGCGGACCGAGCCGCAGGTGTCCGCTGAAGGCGAACCCCTTCGGATACTCCTCGGCCTCCAGCCGCGCCACGTCCGGCGGCAGGATCGCGTTCAGCGCGGTGACCTGCTCGGAGGTGAGCGTCCCGGTGGTGGCCACGATGCGCAGCGGATCGAACCCGACGACCTGGTCCCCGGTCAGGCGCGGCCCGACGACGGGCAGCTTGGACAGATCCACCTTGGCCGTGAGGTCGACCTCGAAGACGTGGGTGTCGCCCTCGACGGCGAGCAGCGCGTCGTCGACGCCCACCACGATGTCCTCCGGGATGTCCACCGCCGCCGAGGGCGCCAGCGCCGCGACGAGTTCCCTGACCGTGGGCGCGGCGCCGCCCCGCCGGTAGGTGGCCGCGAACCGGTTCGCGCCTGCCTGCCGCGCGAAGTGCACCCCGAAGTCCAACGCCAGGCCGGGCCTCACCAGGACCGCGATCATCCCGTCGTACGTGCCCGCCGACGTGTCGATC
Source organism: Streptosporangium amethystogenes subsp. fukuiense (assembly GCF_042665875.1). Classification (NCBI taxonomy): domain Bacteria; kingdom Bacillati; phylum Actinomycetota; class Actinomycetes; order Streptosporangiales; family Streptosporangiaceae; genus Streptosporangium; species Streptosporangium amethystogenes. The sequence goes on from NZ_JBHTEE010000001.1 coordinate 2,633,592, forward strand.
GCGACGGTCAGGTCCACCTCGGTCGTGTCGATCGGGAAGCGCATGCCGGCGGTGAAGAGGAACCGCGCGGTCTTCGTCGCGAAGGAGGCCGCCAGGTCGTGCACGGTGAGCCCGGCCAGCGGTGCGGGCAGCGGCGGCGCGCCGAACCGCGCCGACAGCGAGCCGATCATCTCACCGATCGGCAGTCGCCGCCCCGGCCTGCTGCCGCCCTCGAACCTCCAGCCCTCGGCGGCGTCGTAGGTCGCCGAGACGTACACCCCGACGGTGGAGACCAGCAGCGCCGCCGAGGAGGCGAACGTGACGTCGTCGTCGATGTCGAAGGCGAACCTCAGGTCCTCCAGCATCACGCCTTCGGCGATCCTCCACTGCCCGTCCACCTCGAGCACCGCCGAGACGGTCAGCGGGTTCGTCCCCGAGGGGAGCACCGCCGACAGGTCGAAGTGCTCGACCTTGAGGTCGGGCAGGTGGGTCGCGTCGGTCTCGTTCGTGAACTCCCGCCAGACTTCGCGGATGCTCAGCGGCGGGTCGCCCTCGCGCAGGGCGCCGCCGAGCGCGAGGGAGTCGCCGAGCCCCGCGCTGATCTCCAGGGTGCCGTGCTCACCGATCCCGAACAGGCCCGCCAGCCCGACGGTGACGCGGGCCTCGCCGAGCGGGTCGTCCACCCGGAAGGTGAGGTCCAGGGCCTGCACGACGAAAAGGCCGAGATCCCACTCGTGCGACGTCTGCAGGGTGAGCGAGACGTGGGAGATCATCCGGGTGGCCTTCGGCGTGAGGCGGACGGTGAGGTCACGGGGCACCACCGGGGCGGTGACCTCGACGTCGAACGGGATGTCCAGCGAGCCCTGCCCGAGGAAGGCGGCGATCTCCTCGAAGGCGGCCTCGCCCAGCTCTCCGAGATCGGCCTTGAACACGAGGCTCTCGCCCCAGCCGAAGATGTCGGCACCGATGAGCACCTGGTGCGTCGTGCCCGACGCGGTGAACGGGATCGCGCCGGTCAGCGCGATCCGGCCCCGCGGGTCCATGTCGCCGGTCGCGTAGTTCAGCCACGGGTCGGCGAAGATCTCGTACCGCAGGTCGGTCAGGGTGATCAGCCCGAGGTCGAGGGTGTGGTTCTCGGGGCCGTAGAGCACGATGTCCGGGACGGGGGTGATGTCCAGGCCCAGCCCCTCGATCTCGGTGACCATCTCGATCTCGCCGGTCACCGCGTGGACCGCGCCGGGCATCATCAGGTCCAGCGGCGCCATCGGGGTGGTGATGATCAGCGTGCCGGTGAAGGCGAGCCCGGCCGGGGTCAGATGGAGCTCCGGGTGCCGGAAGCGGAGCGTCTCGAAGACGGTGGCCTTGAGCACGGGGTAGGCCGTGACGAACGTCCAGCTCTCGTCACCGGCCCCGGTGACGTCGGCGGTGACCGCCGAGCCGTCACTCGTGAAGGTGGCGGTCACCGCGAGGCCGGTGAACGGGCCGCTCGTGCCGGTACCCGTCACGGTCACGCCGTTCGCGAGCTCGGTGCGCCCGGTGACGGCGCCGAGGGTGAATCGTTCCCCGAGGTGGGCCGAGAGCAGGGCCGAGCCGAGCGCCGCGACGTCCAGGTCCAGGGCCGTGCCCCCCGCATGCAGAGCCGCTTTGAGCTGTTCGGGCGTCATCACTTGTTGTCCTTGGCGAGGATCGAGTACGGCCAGGTTCCGTAGGAGCCGGTGATGTAGACGGGCAGCTCGGTCTTCATCGACTCGGCGTTGTAGCTGTTGAGCCCGCCCGGAGCCCAGTAGTACAGGGTGTGCTCGGGGATCTTCTGCGCCGTCGCCATCACGGCCATGTACCGGTTCAGGACGGCCGCGGAGGGCAGGTGGTGCATCTTGATCTGCTTGCCCGCGCTCACCAGGAGCTGCTTGGGCTTGACCGCTGTCACGTACGCGGCCAGGGCGGAGGTGTTGTCGCTGCCGTGGTGGCTCGCGGTCGCCAGGTCGACGCTCCCGATCCGGGCCGAGTGGTGGTCCACCACGTACTGTTCGGTGTTGAGGGTGGCGTCTCCGGACAGCAGCAGCCTCTTCTTCTTGAACACCTCGATGAGGACCACCAGGCTGCCCCGGTTCGCGGGCGTGCTGTGGTCCTTGTGGGCGGTCGTGTTCACGTTGCCCGACAGCAGTGAGATCTTGCAGTTCGGCTCGTCGAGGACGAGGATGCCGCCCTTGCCGTCGAGCACGCCGCCCTCGGGCGGGTCCTCGTCCTCGGGCGGGGCGAGGACGGGCACGCCGTTGAGCGCGATCACCTGGTCGGCGCCGTTCCTGTGGTGATCCACCTCGAAGATGAGGTTCTCGTCGGCGGCGTGGGCCAGGATCCAGGCGCTGGTGCCCCCCTTGGAGTAGTGAGCTCGCGACTTGCTGTGGTAGACCTTCTGGAACTCGACGCTGTCGTCCATCACGGCCGAGAGCTTGTTGTAGTGGTCGGCGTCGGGATGGGTGAGGATCAGCAGGTCCACGGTGTTGCTGCCCTTGAGAAACTTCTCGTGCTTCAGGGTGCCGCCGATGATCCGCCGCAGGGTCTCCAGGTCTTTCTTCGTCTCCTTCTCCTCGTCCTCTTCCTCCCCGGCTTCCGGCAGATCCTCATCGGCTCCGATCACCTCACGGTAGGAGTCGGAGCCGCAGTCGATCATCACGACCCGGCCCTCCGGGGTGCACATGATCGTGCAGTCGCCCTGGCCCATCTGGATGAAGGCGGCGTGGAAGTTCTCGTCGTCGCGGGTCCCCGCCTTGGCCGCGGGCCGGCTCGCTATCTCCCTGGCGCGCGCCGCCGCCACGGCCTTGGCCCGCTCTCTGGCCCTGTCCTCCTCGTCCTTCTTCTTCTTGTCACGTTCGGGCTTGGTCTTGCTGCGCGTCGAGACGTTTCCGTAGCCCTTGCTCGCGGTCTTGATGTCCGTACGGTCGCGGGAGTTCTGCGGCATGTCACACCTGCTCGGGAGGAGAGGTCTCAGGAGGGGAAGTCGATGCGCCAGCGGCCCTGGTTGATGCGGTTCTTCTGCCGCCAGGTGTAGACGTAGCGCCGGTCGTTGTCGCGCGGCTCGTAGTCGGCCGCGTAGGCGTACTCGCCCTGCTTGGTGTTGTAGAGGTCGAACTCCAGCTGTCCCGCGGCGAGGCGCTGCAGGATGCGCAGCTCGTTCTCGCCGATGGTGACGCCGCCGATCCGCAGGTTCTGGCCGACGAAGGTCCTGGCGATGACGTCGATGAGCTGGTCGACGGGGATGTTGCCGTCCTTGAAAGCGATGCCCTCGGGGCGGCCCTCGATCCGGTGCCAGAACTTGTTGGCGTGGTGGAAGCGGATCGTCGGGTACGTGACGGCCGTGCCCGGCGTGTTCTCCTGGAACAGCTCCAGATACAGCGTCTGCCCGCTCGCGCCCTGTGAGGTGTCCCTGCGCAGCTGCAGGTGACCGCTGTCGTTCCTGATCGTCACCTTGCCGCCCAGCGGACCGGGCGTGCCGAAACCGATCTGGTCGGGGCCGAGCGGGTTGATCAGCAGGGGCCGGGCACCGCCTGACTGGATCCAGGAGTAGGTCTGGTGGTGGCCGATGCGCAGGTGCGCCTGGTCGGTCGGGCCGACGATCACCGCACCGCCCAGCGAGTCCTGGTTGACGTGGACGACGTGCAGCTTGCCCTGCGGGGAGCCCACCGGGCCGATACCCACGGCGTCGCCCTTGGGGTTGATCAGCAGAGGCTTGGAGCCGCCGGACTGGATCCAGGAGTAGTCCTGGTGGTAACCCAGGCGCAGGTGCGCCGCCTGGTTGGTCGGCCCAAGGATCAGTGCGTTGCCCCCGGCGTCCTGGTTGGTGTGGACGATGTGCAGGCGGGCCTCGGGGGCGCCGGTGCCGATCCCGACGGTGTTGCCCAGCGGGTTGATCGCGAGTGGCAGCCCGACGTGCGACTGGATCCAGGTGTAGGTGCGGTCGTAGCCCAGGCGCAGGTTCTGCTCGGACTTGCGGCCGATCACCAGCGCGTCGCCGTTGGCGTCCTGCGGGGTGTGGACGATCTGGAACCGCGCTTCGATCCTGTCCGCGGCGACGTTGACTCCGGCGGAGGACCGCGTGAACAGCAGCGGGGTGCGGTCCACCATCACGGTCGCCGAGCCGTCGGCGTAGCCGGGGATGTTCTCGTACTCGACGAGGATCGGGGCGTGTCCCGGTTTGGGCAGGGCGAGGATGTTGGTGAGGTCGATCTCGATGTACTCGCCGGGGGCGAGCACGGTGTCGGCGGCGGGAGTGATCTCCCACGTCCTGACCTTGTCCGGGCGTTTCCTCGCGCTCCACCGGGTGCCGGTGACCGAGAGCCCGACGCCCCCGGCCGCGCCCACCTTGGTGAGCGCCCAGGGCGTCTTGTCGGCGTCCGCGCCGCTGTCGGCCTCGGCGTCGAACGAGATCTGGAAGGTCGAGGTCGGCAGGCCCTTCAGCAGCGGGATGCCCTTGCCGGCGCGCATCGTATTGGCGATGTGGAGCTTCAGTTTGTTGGGCGTCGTGCCGTCGCTGAGCACCCGGTCGCCGCCGACGAGGCGGATGTCCAGCGGGATGTTGTGCAGGCCCCGATGGTTGATCACGTCCAGGTACTGCACCCGGGTGCCGACCAGCGGCATGGTCTGGCCGGAGTATCTGATGTTCTTGTAGTCCAGTTCCAGCTGGGTGCCGTGGGTGCCGTCCGTGCCGTCGGCGTTGAGGCCCGCCACCTCGACCGAGACGGTGCCGTCCGGCGGGATCGGCCTGGCGTTCTTCCACTGGAAGTACAGGGCCGTGCCGTCCGCCTCGGGCACCATCGCCCAGTCGGTGGAGTTCAGGGTGGGGGTGAGCCCGGCGGCGAGCGTCCCCTTCCGCAGGCGCAGCGCGAAGTGGTAGGTGCTGGAGGACACGCCGGTGAGCGGCATCGCCTCCACCGTGCCGCGCGAGCTGTTGGTGAGCCGCAACGTCATCGTCTGGAGCTTGACGTCGTCGATGTAGAGCACCGGCTGGTCGTCGTCGTTGACGAAGGCGAAGTCCAGCGGGTGCGAGCGGACGAACATCTCCAGGGGCGGCTCGTCGTCGGCCATGTCCCGCAGGATCTCCGCGGCGGTCAGCGCCCTGTCGTACACCCGGAACTGCGCGAGTAGCCCGGTGTAGGCCGCCGTGGCGTTACCCCATCCCAGGCAGAAGTCCTCCTGGTCGGCCACGCGCGAGACGCCCTGCCTGACCTGCTCCGCGACGAGCCTGCCGTCCACGAAGATCCGCGCGCTGGTGTTGTCGTGGGTGACGGCGACGTGCTTCCACGTGTTCGGCGGGATCACCCCGGCGTCGGTCGAGTGGCTGTCCAGGCCGCGGGTCGTGTTGAACATGTGCTCAAGGCACCCGTTACTCTCCAGGCGCAGCCGGATGTTGGGCGACTGCTTGCCGAACACCGCCGTGGTGCCGCCCCCGGACCAGTTGATCCACGCCGAGAGGGTGTAGGTCGTGAGGGCGAGGAGCGGCCGGCCCGCGGGCACGACCGCGTACTGGTTGCCGCCGCCCAGGCGCAGGCAGGCGAACTTCGGGTCGGTGACGACCGTCGGCGCCTCGACGAAGGTGCCCGTCAGCTGGTTGGGACCGCTGTCGAGGACGGTTTTCTGCGGGGCGAGGGCGTCCAGCGGCCAGTGCAGGACCAGGGAGTCGCTCATCCGTGCCTCTCCTCGGGGACCGAGGCGAGACCGAGCTGGCCCTGGGCCTGCTGCTGCACGGTGGCGACCAGTTCGAAGACCTGGGCGTAGGGGAGCGCGCCGAGCGCGTCGAGGATCTGGTTGACCTCGGGGAGCGTCAGCGTCAGGTTGATCTTCTGCATGAGGGGTTCCTCTGCTCGGGGTCCGGTACGCGTTGTCCGCGACATCGCGTACCGGAGCCGATGTCGCGGGATTCGGGACTGGGATTCCGGGCCGGGATTCGGGGGCAGGGATTCCGGGCCCGGGGATGAACTACTCGGTGTCCGGGACGAGCGTGAGCCAGCCCTCTCGGGCCGTCGGCAGGGCGGGGGCGCCCGCGTCGTCGTGGACGGGGTCGAGCGGCCTGTCGGTCCAGGCCGACGGGGTGCGCTCGCGCCAGCTCCACCGGTGCCCTGGGACGTCCGGCACGGGCAGCGCCAGGCTGTCGCCGTCCACGAGCACGGGCGCGGTGAACTCCGGGACGCGCAGCGCGTCCATCGCGGCGCGGTACTGCTCGGCGGGCAGGGTGGCCGCCTTGCCCGGCAGGAAGCCGGACGTGACGTGGATCGGGGCCCGGGGGTCGGCCAGCAGAGTGAGCGTGTACGGCGGCAGGTCGATCCCGACGGTCAGCGGCGGCGCCGTCGTGACGGGCAGGAACCCGCCGAGACCGGAGGCCGGATCCGCTCCCTCGATCCAGTACCCGATGAGCCCGTCGTTCAGCCGGTCGGCCGCGCCGACCCGCACGGGCAGCGCGACGTTTTGATAGCCGTTGGAGTCGCGGGTGCTGCGCCGCATGTCCTGCCGGAAGACGTTCCAGTCCTGGTGGACGGCGAGCGGCCCCATGACCTGAAGGTCGAGCTCGGCGCGCAGGACGGCCAGCGGCCGGGCGGTCAGCACGTCCAGGCTGTGGTCCTCGGGTTCGACGCCCGCCGTCAGCGTGTCCAGGCTCGACAGGAACTCCGCGAACGCGTCCGGGCCGAGCGCCTGGATCCGGGTGGCCACCGCCCGCAGGTGCGCGTTGCCGATCCCCGCGATGCCGGTGACCGTGCTGCCCGGGGAGGGCAGCCAGCGGGCCAGTTTCGCGTTGGACGGCTCCGGGCTCGCGGTGATCAGGCCGAGCTGGACGCCGTCGCCGTCGTAGAAGGCGAGGCCGTCGTCCAGGTCGTCGGGGACCAGCCACCCGCACACCGGGGAGGTCACCGGCACGTCGTTCATCTCGCGCAGTTCGTGGTCGGAGTCCAGCCAGCGGAACGACAGCCGGGACGGCTGGGCCAGCCGCGGCGGCATCGCGGCCCAGCCTGGACGGTCGGGAACGCGCATCCGCGTCGTGGTGACCGCGGTGTCGGTGTCGACGTCGCAGGCCAGCCCGAAGTTGTCGACGATCCGCAGCCGGTTCAGGCGCATCACCCCGGCGCGGATCGGGTTGAAGCCCGACAGCGGCTCCGGCGCGTGCCGGGTGTTCTCGCCAACGGCCCGCGCGACCTCCGCCGCGAACCTCTGGTAGTCGGGGAAGCCGAGCGGGTCGGCGATCGGGAGCTGGCGGGTGAGCCGCCGCATGAGCAGCGCGTCGTTGAAGCCGCCGAGCACCTGGGCGAGGTTGCCGCCCTCGTTCTCGGCCAGGTGCCGATACATCGAGATGATCGTCTTGAGGCGGGCGTCCTCGCCGTTCTCGGCGTACCAGGTGATGACGGTGTCCGGGTCCTCCTGGAAGGCGGAGGGTTCGACCGTCGTCCCGTTCGCCGCGTTGTAGGCGGCGATGACGCTGCCCGCCAGGTACCGCAGGATGCGTGCCGACATCACCGGTCCGGCGCTCCGCGACAGGACCGTGGTGCCCGAGTAGACGCTCGCGACCCGGGTCGGGGCCTCGTAGCCTGGCCTGGTCCGCAGGTCCGCCTCGCCGGGAGCCAGCTCGTAGGCGTCGGTGACGAACGTCGGCGCGTAGACGGGGTCGTCCGGGTCGAGATTGTCACCGCCGCCGGTGGCGAGGAACTCCGCCTCCCAGTGCAGGAGCACCGGGTGCCACGGGTTGTGCGCCCAGACGTCCGGCTTCAGGCCGAGCGCGGGCAGCTCCCGCCGCAGCGACACGGGGTCGCGCGGGTCGGCGACCGCGAGCACCCGGCAGGGCAGCAGGCCGTCTGGGCTGCCCTCGCCGTCCTGGCCGTGCCGGTCGGAGGGCGTGGCCACCTGGCCGGTCAGCAGCACGACCGGCTCGGCGGGCAGGTAGAACTGCGGCGCCGGGACGGTGTCGAGGACGAACGTCGCGCCGGACGGCCCCGCCGTCCGGGTGTTGTACGTCGCCAAGGCGGCTTCGAGGGCGGTACGGGCCGCGGTGACGGCGTCCTTCGGGCGGCTCAGGAGGTTGGTCAGCTCGTCCAGGTGGTCGATGTGCCGTTCGAGGTAGGAGCGCACCTCGTCGGGGTCGGGGTAGCTCTCGCGCAGGCCCGCGTTCGGGTAGGCGCAGATCATGTATCTGTACCAGTCGGCGAACAGCTGCTCTCGCAGGCCGACCAGCGCCTCCTCGGCACGGTCGAGATCCTCCTGCGCGATGTTGAGCCCGTTGAGCAGGTCGCCGGCCTCGCGTGGCAGCGCCAGTGCCTCGCGCCGCTGGCGGGTGGCGGCGTCCACGTTCGGGGTGTCCTCCCTGCGGATCGTCCACAGCCGTCTCGGGGGCAGCGGCCGGAAGCCGTCGGCGTGCCGCTCCTCGGCCAGCTTGGCGCCGACGTCGAGCGGCTTGGCCTCCAGCTCGTCGGCGTAGGCCAGGGCTTCGAGCAGGTTCTCGGCCTCGTCGGGGGCGACCCCGTCGAGCACCGTCCCGAGGTGGGCGGCCAGCGCCTCGGTCGCGCTCGTGCCGACGAACACGCCGCCGTCCTGGTCGTACAGCAGCGGGCTGACGGCCCGGCCGTCCGGTCTGAAGATCAGCGACGCGTAGCACACCGTGGACGCCGGGCGGGCGCTGCCGTCCGGGACGCCCCAGCCGAACCCGTCCGCCAGCGCGGCCCGCCATCCGGAGCCGGTGGTCAGGCCGGCGAGGGTGTCCTGCGCGGCGGCCGAAAACCAGCCCGCGACCTCGTACTGGGTGCCGCTCGGCGGGCGGGAGCCGGTGAAGTCGGTGTCGTGGAAGCCGAACACGCTGTGGCAGCCCGGGTAGAAGGCCGCGAAGGCGGGATCGCCGTGCCCGATCGCCGTCACCTGCGGCAGCCTGTCTCCCGGCAGGCCAGGCCGCCACGTCTCAAGGGGCACGGCCCGGCCGAGCCTGCGAAACGGGACGCCACCGTCGGTCGCAGGGAACGCGATCCCGGCCGCGTTCGCGTCGTCCGGGGCGGCCAGGTAGTCGCTCTCGACCACCCAGGAACGTTCCAAAGCCCCTTCCCGGCGACGCGTCACCAGCCACCGGTTCGGCACGGCGGGCACCCGCGTCCTCCCGTCCTCCTGGACGAGCCGGGTCAGCGCGTCCGGAAGCGACCAGTGCAGGTGCACTCCCGGCCCGAGCAGGAAGTCCTGGTCCTCGAAGGGGTCGGGGAGAATCTCCTCACTGATGTACGGGGCGCCTGGCCGGACGTCCCGTTTCGTAATGGGATCGACGTACGGCAGTCGGGTGAAGTCCACCGGCTCGACGACTCCGACCTCGTCCTTCAGATAGAGCGCCGCCAGACGCATCGGAACCACGAGCGCATCAGCCATTAAGCCCCTCTCGCCCCACTATCAGACCGACCGCCACACAATAACGATATGCACGTTATTCCGGGAAGACTGAAGTTCAAGGCTGTAACACGCAGAGAATTTCTCCGCAATTACCGAGAAGCCTCATTCACCTACCTTGCTCCGAGAAAGCCGGTGAGTTCAGCACCAATGAAGGTCTTCGGGAGGGAACCCACCGGTCTTTTGTGGCTCCCGATCGGCATCACGTTCGGTTCGCCCCAACCGCTGCTCTTGGCGGCCTGGAAGGGCTTCCTGCAGCTCACCGCGGAGCCGGGTTCCCGTTACCAGAGCTGACTTCTGGACGACGTCTGCCCATCCCACCCGCCTACACCGACGAACGCGCGAGCTGTCGGTACCCGTACAGGTACTGCTGGGCGCCCACAGCGCGCTGCACGCCGCGCAGGCGGTGGCCGCGCGGCTGGCCGAGGTCGCCCCGTCGTGGCGGGTGGAGATCGTGCCCGACACCGGACACGCGCTGCCCGTCGAAGCTCCAGACCTGGTCACCGAGCGGATCCTCACCTTCCTCGGCCAAGCCCAGGCCGAGATCGCAACGCCGGAGCACAGCACGGACCGCGGCTAGGAAACCAGCCATGCCCAAACAGGTGGACCATGACGAGCGGCGACGCCAGTTGACCGAGGCGTTGTTACGCATCGCCGGCACCCGCGGCCTGCAGGCGGTGTCGATGCGTGAGATCGCCGCCGAGGCCGGAGTCTCGCTGCGCGTCGTCCAGTACTACTTCACCGACAAGCAAGCCCTGCTCGACTCCGGCCTCGCCGAGCTGACCGTCCGTCTGGACCACCGGGTCAAGCAGCGGGCCGCCGCCGCCACGGGCGGGCTGTCCACGCGAAGTGTCTTCGAAGCCGTCCTCGGCGCGATCCTGCCCTCCGACGAGCAGAGCCGACTGGACTCACTCGCCTGGACCGCCTACTACACCGCCGCTCTCACCGACCCGGCCCTCGCCGCGGCCGCGCTTACCCGCCCCGACGCGCTGGAGGACTTCCTCACCACCCGGCTCACCACCGCGCAGCAGGCCGGGAACCTCGCCTCCGATCGCGACCCGCGCACCGAGGTCGCCACACTTCTGGCCCTCGCCAACGGCCTGACCGCAAGCGTCCTGGGCCGACAACGCAGCCACGAAGCCGCCACCGCGATCATCAACTACCACCTCGACCACCTCTTCGGACCTATGGCCGCACTACGGCCGCCCCCGGGCCGAGCCGCACCGACCCAAACTCCTCACCCGCACCCCGACCAGTAACCATCCATCCTCGCGGACCTGGAAGCCGCCGCCACCACCTTCCGCCGCACCGTGAACCTCATCGACTGACCAGGGGGTTCTACCAGCCATCCCGCGACCACCCGCATCAGAACGGCCAGTCACGATAAGAGATGCCCGCCGGGCTCCTTAACGTGACTGGCCGTTCGGTTGCTGCTCAAGCCCCGAGACCGCCTGATCAGGGGTCCCGGTAGCAATGAAGAAATTTCCAACGAAGTAGCACCTGACCTGGGTTGATACGGGCCCCTATGGCTGAGGTCTCGATTCGCTTACGGTGTTGACCATGAGCGACGACAAGCCGGAGTTCGGGTATGGCGCGGGCGGTCGCCCGTTGTGGACGGCGCGGGACCGGGACGCTGAGATCATCCGGGCGGTGCTGCGCAAGGCGGGGCATCGGGAATTCAGTGAGCGCCACGGCGGGTTCGTCGTGGAGGGCGGCAGCGGCGGAAGGTCGTTCCAGGTCGCATGTGCCGACGACGCCGAGACGTCCGCGCTGGAGCTCGCCCGGTACTCCGACGACCTGCGCACGGCCGGGTACCGCGTCGAGCCTGACGCTGGCGATGATCAGGTGCTGCTGGTGAGTCCTCCTGATCGCGGTTCGTTCCAGCGCGCGGGGGTGGAGCTCAGCGGGAACGGCGGCGCTGGGCGGGGTCGGCTTCGGCGGTGATGCGCGCGGAAGTCTCCTCGCCCAGGCGAACGTACCGGCCGAGGCTGGACAGGTGCTGGTGGCGGCTCTTGGCCCGCAACTCCGGGGCGGTCCGTCCAGCCTGCGCGAGATGCTGCAACGCGCTGTGCCGGAGCTGGTGCAACGTCCATCCCTGGCGGTGCGGATCCAGCTTGACGGAGGCGGTCTTGAACAGGTACTCGGCGCGCGGATAGGACAGCCGCCCCCGCCCGGTGATCGGGCAGATGTCACCGCGCGCGGGTGCGCGAGGCTCGGAAGCGGGGCGCGCCGGTCGGCCAGGAACACCGGCCCGGCAGTCCGGCCGACCAGCAGGCGGGGCAGCAGCCGGGCGGTGGCGGTGGCCCAGTGCACGTATTCGATGGCGCCGCCCTTGGAGACGACCCGGGCGCGGCGGAACTCCAGGTCGAGGTCCTCGACGTTGAGGCTGAGGATTTCCTCGGCGCGGGCGGCCGTGTCGTACAGGAGCCGCCACAGCACCCGTTCGCGCAGGGCGCGCGTGGGATCGGTGAACAGCTTGTCCAGCCGGGTGGCCGGGATGGCACGGTCTGATTGGTGGTGTTCGGCGGATTCCTACGCGCCAGCGACGATTCAGCGGCAGATGCCGGGGCGCCGTTTCTTGAGGCGGGAGTTCACTGATACCGGTGGCGGAGTGCTCGTTGCTCGGCGGCGTCGAGTGCGGGTATGAGAGGTGCGAGCGTGGTGCGAAGGAGGTCCGGAAGCGAGCCGGACGGCACGACGAGCCCGCTGGTTGTGGCGGACGAGGCAGTCGTCTGCAACCACTGCTCGAGCGCCACGCGAACTGCGGCAGCCACGCTCGCCGCGAGCACCCGTGCGGTGTGCGGGTCGCCGTCGCCGAGACGTTCGGCAATCGCGTCGGTGAGAGGATGTTCGATCGCGGTGACGGTTTCGATGAATGCGTCCCGTAGCGCGGGACGGGTGGTGATCAGCAGCAGCGCGTCCCGCCCGGATTCATCCGGGGCGGTGTACTGATCCACGATCGCCTCGATGACGGCATCGGCAAGGCCGACGCCGGCGGGCCGGTCGGCCACCGCCGCCGCGACCCGCGCTTCCCGTTCGCCGGAGACGGCGGCGACGATCGCCTGTTCACGGCTGGAGAAGTAGTTGTTGTACGTCCTCGGTGAGACGCCGGCGGCCTCGGCGATGTCATCGACGCGTACGTTGTCTGGTCCACGCTCCAGGGCCAGCCGCAGGGCCGCCGCGCGCAAGGCATCTCGGGTGGCCCGCTTCTTTTGCTCGCGCAGCCCCGTCCGTCTCGTCGTCACGATCTCAGCATAGCTTAGATGCGTGCACGAAAATTTGCGTGTACGCATTTTTATGCCTAATCTGGCATCCTCACCCGCCAGGAAGGACCAGAACGATGAGGGCCAAAGGCATTAGCTACGACACCGGCTTCGTCAAGAACGGAGCGACCTCCCGCAAACGCTTCGACCCGGACGTGGTCGAGCGCGAGCTGCGCATCATCCGCGATGACCTGCACTGCACCGCGGTCCGTATCATGGGTGGCGACCCGGAGCGGATTGAGCTGGCGGCGGCACACGCCGCCGATTTGGGCCTGGAGGTCTGGTTCTCCCCCTACCCTCTCGAACTGACCGCCGAGGAGATGCTGCCGCTGTTCGCGGACTGCGCCGAACGCGCGGAGCGGCTGAGGCGACGGGGAGCCGAGGTGGTGTTCGTCGTCGGTGCCGAGTTGAGCCTGATGAATCCCGGGTTCCTGCCCGGTGACGGCACCGACGAGCGGGTCGCGTTGCTGAGCCAGCCGGATCGCGTGCGGGAGCAGATCGCCGAGGTCAGCACACGTGTCAACGAATTCCTCGGCACGGCCGTGGCACTGGTCCGCGAGCGCTTCGGCGGCAAGATGACCTACGCCTCCGTACCACTTGAGCGCGTCGACTGGGCACTCTTCGACATCGTGTCCATGGATCTCTATCGGTCGGCCGAGATCGCCGACCGTTTCGCCGAAGGCGTCCGTGGCCTGGTCGCGCAGGGGAAGCCGGTCGCAATCACCGAGTTCGGCGCGGCCAGCTACCAGGGTGCAGGCGAGCGAGGCGCTCTCGGTTTGGAGATCGTCGAGTACGACAAGGACGGGCCTGTTCGGTTGAATAGTGAGTATGCCCGGGACGAGCCTGGTCAGGCCGCGTACGTGCGTGAGCTGCTAGAGGCATTCGAAGCCGGCGGCGTCGACAGCACGTTTGTGTTCACCTTCGCACTGTACGACCATGTGCACCGGCCCGACGGCGATCCCCGCGACGACCTGGACCTGGCCAGTTACGGCATCGTCAAGGTCTACGAGGACCGGCTCGGAGCCACCTACCCCGCCATGCCCTGGGATCCCAAGGCCGCCTTCACCACCCTCGCCGAGTACTACCGCGGCTGACCACGTCCCAAGGACCGTAACCCGGAGCGAGTCGCCCCGGCACGCCCACGACCCTGCGCTTTAGCGCGCCATCCGTCCCGCCCATTTCCGTACGAACTAAGGAAAAACGTGATCACAGATGTCGTCATCGCCGGCGGTGGCCCGAACGGGCTGATGCTGGCCTGCGAAATGAGCCTGGCAGGGGTCCGGCCGATCGTGCTGGAACGGCTACCGGAGCCGAGCCAGGAACCCAAGGCGAACGGACTGCTGGGCCAGGTCGTGAAAATGCTTGACCACCGGGGTCTGCATGAACGTCTCAGCGGTAGCCCACAACCTCCGCAGCCGAACTCCGGATACTTCATGTTCGGCGCGATGGGCCTGGACCTGAGCCTGCTGCAGGACAGCCCCGTCTATGCCCTGCCGGTGCCGCAGCGACGCATTGTGCAGGTCCTGCAGGAGCGCGCCACCGAACTAGGCGTGGAAATCCGGCGGGGACACGAAGTCGTCGGCCTGTCGCAGGACGACGACGCGGTTACCATCGACGTCGCGAGCCCGGGCGAGACCTACCAATTGCGGGCCCGGTACCTCATAGGCGCGGATGGAGCGCACAGCAGCACGCGCAAGCTCTCCGGCATCAAATTCCCCGGCATCACCTACGACCGGATGACCGTCTGCTCAGCGCACGCGACGGTCCCGGCGGACTGGGTCGATTCCGCGACCGGTGCGCTGAACGTGCCCGGCCACGGCGCTGTTCTGCCGTTCCTGCCCCACCGCACCGAACATGGCGGGTTCTCCTACGCGCCGATGCCCGGCCACCCACCGCTGGTCAGCACCACAGAGTGGGACCTGCCCGAGAGCAACGCTCCAATGAGCCTGGAGGAGTTGCGGGTGAGTATCCGCCGCGTGCTCGGCGTCGACGTGCCGCTTGGTCCGCCCGACGGTGCAGGGCCGCACGTGCTGCGCCGACTGACCGGCGGTAACACCCGAATCGCCGAACGGTTCGCCGACGGCCGGGTGTTCCTGATCGGTGACGCCGCGCACGTGTACGCCGCCACGGGGGGCGGTCCAGGGCTCAACCTCGGCCTGCAGGATGCGGCCAATCTCGGCTGGAAACTCGCCGCCGAGATCCGGGGAAGCGCCCCGTCCGGGCTGCTGAACAGTTACGAGACAGAGCGGCGATCGGCTGCCCAGCGCATGGTGCTGAACGCGCAGGCACAGGCGGCCCTGATCGCCCCCGGCAGCGATGTCACCGGACTGCGCGAGGTGTTCACCGAACTGCTTCGCGACCAAAGCACCGTGCAGCGCCTGGCCGAACTCACCGCGGGCGCCGACGTCCGCTACGACATGGGCGAACGCGAGGCGCACCCGCTGACCGGCCGGTTCGCCCCAGATATGGACCTGCACACCCCGACCGGGCCGGTCCGGCTGGCCGAGCTAACCAGAACCGCACGCCCTCTGCTGCTCGACCTGACCGAAGAAGCATCACTGGCGGAGACACTTGCCCTGCGGCACGACCAGGTCGATATCGTCACGGCGCGCTCCCAGACCCCCGCGCCCACCGCCCTGCTCCTTCGACCGGACTGCTATGTGGCCTGGGCATCTGCATCACCCCGGCCCGATCCCATGGAGATCGAAACACTCCGGGCAGCCTTGCAGCGGTGGTTCGGAGTCGTCAAGCCCGCCCACACCTGAAGTTTCGGGCACGTACGTGGTACCGGATCAACTCATCGCTGGCGATCTCCGGGTACGAACGCAGCTGCTCCAGCTGCTCCTCGGAGAACATCTTCTCGGACACCGCACCACCTCTACCTGCCGTACCGGACGAAACCGGAACGAACGTTGTTGACGACGCGCGAATGGTGACCCCGTGGCGACGCCTGGGTTCTAGTGCTTGTCGCAACACACCTGATCATTAGGGGCGTGTTGATGGCGAGGCGAGGACCCAAGCGCAGGTTGGATGTCGAGTCGGAGTACTGGCGGCTGGTGCTGTCAGGCGTGGGGACGGTCGATGCATGTCGTGCTGTAGGCATCGGACGCAAGACCGGGTACCGATGGCGGGCGGAGAACGGAGGGCTCCCTCCGGCGCGGCTGGCTGAGACCGCCCGATCGAGTCGGTTCCTGTCGCTGCTGGAGCGACAGCGAATCGCCACCTTGCGGGCGCAGGGCCTGGGAGTACGCGTGATAGCCGAACGGCTCGGGCGATCTCCCTCGACCATCAGCCGAGAGCTGCGCCGCAACACACTTCAACACGACCGGGGCGTCTATGACGGCGACCTGGCTCATGTGCGGGCGCGGCAACGAGCCCGGCGCCCACGCCAAGGTCGCCTGCTGGCAGATGGGGATCTGCGAGCGGAGGTTCAGGCCAAGCTGGAACTGGAGTGGAGCCCCGAGCAGATCGCCGCGTACCTGCGCCGGAGCCGGCCCGACCGGCCGAGCTGGCACATCTGCCACGAGACGATCTACCGGGCGCTCTACCAGGGGGGAAAGGGCGGATTGAGCCGGAAACTCACGCGTCGGCTGCGCACCGGGCGGCCTCTCCGCAAACGCCGCCGCCGATCTAACCGACGCAGCCCTCGCTTTATCGCGCCCGCGCTGCTCATTGGAGGCCGTCCGAGCGTGGTCGAGCAACGCCAGCGTGTCGGGGACTGGGAGGGCGACCTGATCACCGGGCGGTTGAACCAGTCCGCCATCGCCACGCTCGTCGACCGCAAGAGCCGCTACGTGCGCCTGGTCGCGCTTCCGATCCGCCATGACGCGCAGGCCGTTCGCGATGGCCTCATCGCCGTACTGCTCGACATGCCGCCGTCAGTGCGGCTGACACTGACCTGGGACCAAGGAGCAGAGATGGCCCACCATGACCAGATAGCCGCTTACCTGAACGAAGGCGTGTTCTTCGCCCAGCCGGGCAGCCCATGGCAGCGCGGCACCAATGAGAACACCAACGGGCTGCTTCGCCAGTACTTCCCCAAACGCACCGACCTGTCCGTCCATACCGCGGCCGACCTACGCGCCGTTGAAGAGCGTCTCAACACTCGCCCCCGCAAGACGCTCGGCTGGCGCACTCCAGCCGACATTTTTGATCAAGCTCTGGCACTATGACTATCCGTCACCGTTGCGATGATCACTCGAATTCACCCATCACCCGGTTCTCGACTCACCCGAGACGCCGAGACGCGCTGAAATCACCGGGCTCGCCGGGGTCGCGGAAGTCGCCACCGCACGCCATGTCAAGCCGGACGGCGTCTCCAGCCGCGAGCAGACCCCCACGGTCTCGAGCGCCCGGCGATAGGCGTTCGCCTGCCTCTGCGGTGATCCGGCCCGCCCCCAGAGGTCGCCGATCTCACGCCAGAGCCTGGCCGACTGCCTGTCGGTGCGGGAGGCCGACGTGGTGGCCGGGTCGGCGAGCGCCTCCTGCGCCTCCGCCAGCGCCGGGCCGCCGTCCTTGGAGCGTGCCAAGGCGAGCTCGGCCAGGACCACGTACGCCATGGCCGGCACCGTCCCGCGCACACCGGTGAGCAGGCCGAGAGCCCGCTCCGACAGGTCGGCGGCGGCGTCCAGGTCACCGGCGCGCAACCGCACGCGGGAGAGCACGACCAGGCTCCGGGCATGTTCGACCGCCCCGGGTGACAGGCGCGCGAGGACCTCGGCCGCGGCGGCGGCGAACCCGCCCGCCCGGTCAAGGCCGGCCCCCTCGGGACTCGCGGCGGTGATCCACGCCCAGCACATCGCGCTCCGGGCGTAGTCGGAGGCCATCCGGGTGGACCGGCCGGCGGCGATGGCGTCCTCCGCGAGCCGCAGGGCCAGTGCGGAGTCCTTCTCCGCCGCGGCCGCGCTGGCCTGCCACAGGCCGAGAACCTCCGGACCGCGGCCTGTGGCCTCGGGCACGCCGGACGCCGACAGCACGCGCTCGGCATATGCCAGGTCGATCTCCGTCTCGGCGAGCACCACGGCGAGGTCGAGAGCCAGGGCGCCCTGGTCGAGCCCGAGCCGAACGGCCTGCGCCAGAGCGTTCAGCCCGAGATCCCGGGCGCGTAGCGCGTCACCGGCTCGGTGGTAGCAGCGGCAGAGCGCCACGACGACCGGCAGGTCGGCAAGGCGCTCGGGATGCGCCGCGGCCTCGCGGCGAAGCCGCTCGTACGCCTCGACCGCCCGCGCCGTGTGTCCCTGGGCCTCCAGCGCACGAGCCCGGCCGAACCTCGCCTGCGCGGCGAGAGCGACGTTGTCGTCACCTGCGGCCCTGACCGTCTCCGCGAAACGATCGGCCGCCACGACCGGATCTCCGTGGTACAGCTCCAGTTCGGCGTGGCGCAGGGCGAGCCCGGTGTCGACGCGCTGGTGCGGCTCGATCCCGTGGAGCAGGAACTCGATACCGCAGCCGAGCCGCTCGGCCAGCAGGCGCGTGACGTTCGGAGTGGGATTCCGCTTCCCCGACTCGATGAGCGAAACATAACTGTCAGACAGATCGGACCCGGCCAGCTGCGCCTGGGACATGTGCTTGCTCAACCGCAATCTGCGGATGCGGTCACCGATGCTTGCTTGACTGGCCATCAGCACACCCGTTCCGCCGGCGGCACGATGAGATCCACGCCCCACTCCTTACGCACGGTTTATTGTCAATTACAGTAGATCGTACTGCCCTTTGTGGCCAGCATTGTCGCGGTCCAAATGAGATCACGAACAGCTCACGGCCTCGCTGGGCGCCGCCATCGGATCGCAGCCGTGCGCGCGACCGCGACGGTCGTGGCCCGCCTCTGACTCCGTCGTGAGATCCCCGGCGCGGACGAGCGGTCATGACCGGGTGACGGGTCCGGGACCTCAGGCGGGCGTGAGGATCACCACCGGGATGTCGCGGTCGGTCCTGCGCTGGTAGTCGGCGTACTCGGCGTGAATGCCGACCATCTGCCGCCACAGCGCGGGCTTCTCCTCGGCGGTCGCGGTCCGCGCGAGGGCCGTGAACGTCCGGGCTTCCACCTGCACCTCGGCCTGGGGCAGGACCAGCAGGTTGTGGTACCACAGCGGGTGGTCGGCGGCCCCTCCGTTGGAGGCGACGACCACGTAGGCGTCACCGTCGCGGCCGTAGATCAGCGGGGTGCGCCGGCGCACCCCGGACCTGCGGCCGACCGTCGTCAGCAGCAGTGTCGGCCGGCCGTGATAGAGGTGGCCCTCCGCGCCGTTCGACTCGACGTACCTGCGGGCGTGCTTGGCGACCCAACCGGTGGGGGAGTCGGTGATCTCATCGCTCATGCCGCGCAACGCTATCGGCCACCGGTGACATTTCTTGATCCGGTCCTTCCCGCCCGCACCCGCCAGGGCGTTCACCCAGGGCGGCCGAACACCGGGGAGCGCCACGGATCCCGGTGCGGATGTCATCCGGCCTGCTCTCCGGTAGCGCGGTCGTCGTGCCAGGAGGCCCGGACCAGTGCCCGTTCCGTGACCGTGAGATGGACGGCGGCGGCGAGCCACGTCCAGGCGTACAGGTCGTCGCCGGAGTCGACCAGACGACCGAACACATCGCGGGTGCGGCGGTCGGCCTCCGCGGTGAGCGCGTCGGCGAGGTCGGCGGCGGTCTCGAAGCCCGCGCGGCGAAGCGCGGCCCGCCGGGCGAGGGAGTCGCCGCGCGCGGACTCCGCGACCGTCCGCCGCCCACCGGAAACGGCCAGCTCCACCAGGCGGCGCGCCCGCCACAGGGGTGAGGCCGCCACCGGGTCGGGGCCGGCCTCGGCCGCCTCCTTTCGGGGCCGGCAGTCCTCGCGAGACGGAAGGTGGGAACCTCGCAGGCGGTCGTATCCGAGATCGGCGCGGTCCATCCACTCGGCGGGCAGGCGCAACGTCGGACCGGCTCCGGGGACCGGCCCGATCGCGAGCGGGCGCAGGGTGGCGGCCCTGTCGGGGTCCAACCTGCCGATCACCCGTACCCTCAGCCCCGGCCTGGACGCGAGCTGCCGCAGGTTGGCGACATGGGCCAGATCGGGATGGGAGTCGGCCGGCGCGAGCCGGATCAGCAGTCCGCCGAGGGGGCCGTCGGCGCCGGAACGTCCGGCGGACGCGGGGAACGCGCCCGCTTCGCCACCCGGCTCCGCACGGGGCGTCAGCTCGCGGGCGAGTACCCGGTCTCCCTCGGCACCGACGATCACCAGGTCGCATCCGACCGGCTGCCCCGCTCCCCCGCCGTCCCGCGGATCGTCCCAGGGGTCCCCGGAGAACATCACGCCGGCGGTCTCGGCGAGCGGCCTGGCGAACAGTGCCGCCAGCGGCGAGGCCGACCAGGACAGACCCGCGACGGGGTTGGCCCGCACGCCGCGACCCGCGCCGAGACGGCCCTCGGGGGAGATCTCCGCGCCGGAGATCAGCAGTCCTCCTCTGGCCAGCCCTGCGTGGTCGAGAGCTGCGGCGCCGAGCGCGACCGTGGCGGTGGCGGCACCACGGGCACGCGCCGATCCTCCGGGCCTGACGTCGGCGATGGAGAACCAGCGGCCGTCCTCGGCGACGAGGTGGGTGACCACCCCTCCGTAGCCGGTGGCGCTGATCACCGGTTCCCGACAGACCCCGTACACCTTCAGTGCCTCGCCTTGCCGGTAGGCGCGGCGCGCGGTTCCCACCAGGGCTGGATCGGGGTCGGCCGCGGCGAGCCTGCCCGCGGTCAGCAGAAGTTCCCGGAGCGCGGAGACCAGGTCGGCCAGGCGGTGACCGTCATGGCGTGCACGAGCCGCACGCAGGCCGCGCACGACGCGCAGGGCGGCGGCCTCGGCCCTGTGCAGGCCCGCCAGCCTGGCGGTGTGAGCCGCGCGGAGCAGCTCCGCCTGGGGTACCGCTCCGGCACCGGGCACCCCGCCCATGAGCACCGCGGTAGCGGCGTCCCACAACCCGGCCGCGGCGGCCATCTGCCTGGGTCCGGGCCCGGCCTCCTGGGCGGCTCTCCCGGTCGTGTTCTGTGCGGTTTCCCGGCCGGGAACCGGGTCGAGGGGCGCGTCCGCCCCCGCGTCCGAACCGGATGACGCGTCGGCGACCGGCTCGGCGGTCGCCGGCAGGTCGGCCTCCGCGACCGGGCAGACGCTCAGTACGGCGGCGCGATGCAGGCAGCGGGGCGCGAGCAGGCAGCCGCACCGGGCCGCATCGGGGTCGGCGATCCTGCCCGAAGGCCCCGGGCTGAGGGTGACCACCGCGTCCTCGCCCCAGCTGATGGAGACGGTCTGCCCTGAGGCGGTGACGGCAAGCCCGGCGCAGCGCTCGATCGCCGCGTCGAGTCTCTTCCGCAGCCTGGGGGTGAGCTCCTCCACCGCCGAGGCGACCACGTGCGGCTCCACCGGTGGCAGTTGCCCTGCCGGGGAGGCGGAGGCTGGAAGGTTCAACGGTTCTCTCCTCGGAGGCGGTCGCCCACCCAGCGGGCGAGGGCGAGCGGACTGAGTGCCGCGACGGGCATCCCGGCCGCGACGAGCTGCCGCGCGACGGGCACCGAGTAGCGCGGGGCCCCGGTGTCGTCCAGGGCGGCGCAGCCCAGCAGGTGCACACCGGAGGAGACGAGGGAGCGGACCTCGCCGAGCAGCCCTCCGAGCGGATAGCCCTCCTCAAAGTCGCTGACCACCACGACGAGCGTGCGACTCGGCACGGTGACCAGGGAGCGCGCGTGGGCGAGCCCGGCGGCGATGTGGGTGCCACCGCCGACCCGCACGTCGAGCAGCAGTGACAGCGGATCGGCGACCCGGTCGGTCAGGTCGATCACCTGGGTGGAGAAGGCCAGGAAATGGGTGGAGAGGGTGGGAACGCCTCCCAGGACGGCCGCGGTCAGCGCGGACCAGACCACCGAGGCCTCCATCGAGCCCGAGACGTCGACCACGAAGACCAGCCGCCAGTCGGCCTCGTCGCGTACCCGCGTGCTGAAGACCGGCCGCTCAGGGACGACGAGAAACCTGCCGTCGCCGGTCCTGCGGGTGTGTGCCAGGTTGGCCCGGAGCGTGGCGGGCAGGTTGAGCCGGCCGCCGGGGCGGCGGGTGGGGCGCGGCGTCGCCAGGCCGGCGAGCGCCGGGCGCATCCGGGTGGTCAGCTCCCTGGCCAGCTCGGCGACCAGGCGGCGGACCAGTGGACGGAGCCGGGCCAGCCGCTGCTCGGGCAGCCCGCCCGCCAGGGACAGGACAGAGGTCAGCAGCTCGATCGACGGGCGTACCGTGTCGGGGTCGAGCTCGGACAGTACGTCGGTCCGCCCGCTGTCGGC
The DNA here is from genome assembly GCF_042665875.1 of Streptosporangium amethystogenes subsp. fukuiense. Lineage (NCBI taxonomy): Bacteria > Bacillati > Actinomycetota > Actinomycetes > Streptosporangiales > Streptosporangiaceae > Streptosporangium > Streptosporangium amethystogenes. The sequence goes on from NZ_JBHTEE010000001.1 coordinate 2,655,515, forward strand.
CGCACGGGCCAGCACCTCCTCCCGCACCTCGGTTCCGAACAGGGCGTCGAGTTCCGCTGCCCACTCGCGGGCGGAGGGAAAGGACACGCCCTGCCCGCCGCAGTCGCCGCCGGACCCGAAGTCGGCTGCCCCCTCTCCCCTTCCCATCCCGTACAGCTCGTCCAGGGCGTGCGCGTAACGCCTGGCGTCGGCGGGCAGCCGCCCGGACTCCCTGCCGAGGAGCAGCCGCCACCGATCGGCCGGAGCGAGGCGCCGCGAGGCGGCCTCCCGCTCCGCCGCGGGTACCGCAGGGAGCACCGGCTCCGTCCTTTCCGCAGGCACGGCCGAAAGGTCCGGCTCCCCGGCGACCGTGACCGCCTCGCCCGGCGGAAAGAGACCGGGTACGCGGAATCGCAGGGTGTTCAGCGCGGCCAGCCCGGCGACATCCGCGGCGGTCCAAAGGGCCAGGATCTCGGACGGGGCGCTCAGCGCCAGGTCGAGCCGGTCGCCGAGACGGTCGGTCACGGCTCGCAGCAACCGGTCCCGTGCCACCGGGGTGAGCGTGTCGAAACCACCGCGCAGCGCGGGAAGACGGTCCAGGAAGTCCTGGTCGCTGAGACCGTCGACGCGGTCGAGCAGCGGGTCGAGAGCCTCGGCGGCCGACTCCAGGAGCGGGCCCGCGGCGACCAGCAGGCCGGCGATCGCGCGGGACAGGCGGTGGCGGCCCTCCGTGCCCGTGGCACCGTCGACCCATCCCGCGATTCTGACCCCGAGGGTGCCGGGCGCGTCCAGGTCGAGCAGGATCCGGGCCGCGAGCGCGGCCCCCTGGACGAGCGGTGAGCCGGTGCGCGTGAGAGTGCTCAGCGCGTCGTCGAGACGCAGGCCGAGCCGGTGCTCGGCGGAGCGGACGGCGAGCGCTGTCAGGGCGGTCGCGTCCTCGGGCCGGTCACTTCCGGCCAGCCCTGGCAGGGACCGTACGGCGGCCTCCAGCAGGGTGCCGAACAGCTCCGCGGCCCGCTTCCGGCTCTCCGGTGTGGTTCCTGGAAGATGCTCGCGGCGCAGCGCCTCCAGCAGGTCGAGGGCCCCGAGCAGGTCGGGCAGCCCCGCGGTGGCGGGAAGCACGGCGGCGGCGTCCTCGATGCGGTCCGCGACCAGGTCCCGCAGATCGCAGACGGCCGCGGCCCGCAGCCCCGTGAGAATCGCCGAGCAGGTGGGGCCGCCCTCGGCGGACTCCCCGCGGAAGGTCTCGCGCAGCGTCCCCGCGGCTGCCAGAGCCGCGGTGACGCCTCGGACGCCCGCCAGGTCCAGCAGTGCGGCGACCGAGGGGGTCCAGGAGAGCGACCAGCGGGTGGTGAGTGCCGTCGCGTCACCCGTGCCCGCCACCTCGGCCGGCCGACCGTACCCGGTTCCGCACACCAGCAGGCGTTGCAGCAGGATCTCACGGCGGCGGTCCAGATCGGAGCGGAGCGGGTCGAGACGGACCTCTCGGGGATCCGGATCGCCGGGGTGGGGCAGCCGCAGCTCCGCCAGTTCGGCCTCGACCGCGGGGCCGAGCCCGGAACGGGGCGTGCCCGGCGCGATCCTGCCGCGCTCGGTGCCGACGAGCACCGTCTCAAGGGCACGGGCGAGCGCCCGGCCGCGCCCGAGAGGTTCGCCCTGGCCGAGCACCGTCGTCACCGCCTCCAGCAGCTCGCCGCGCCCCGGCGCGGGCAGGCCGCGCAACCGGGCCAGGTCGCAGGCCAGCCGAAGCGTCTCCACGGCCTCGCCGGTGCCCGCCGTGTGCCCAGCGGCGCGCAGTTCGCGGCAGAGCTCGGTGATCGTACGGGCGGCGGCGTCCCTGACCTTTCCGGGGTCGCCGCCCGCGGCGAGAACCGCCTGCTGCCAGCGCGGGTCACGGATGCCCGCCGGGTAGCCGGACCTGGAGTCGAGCAGGTCGAAGGCGTACGGGACGAGGGACGTGGCGGGCGAGGGATCCTGGGCCGCCGGCGCGTCGGGAGCGCCGGTGCGCCGCCCCGGGTCCGCCCGGTCGGGAGCGAGCAGGGCGGGGGCGTGGAAAGCGCCGATCACGGCGGCGACCCGCCGGCCGCCGCCGGCGGCCCCGGCGAGCACTCCGCGCATGTGCGCCTCGCGGACCAGGTCACCGGGCGGCACTCCGCCCGAGGCCTCCGCGTCCTGTCGCAGCGCCCAGCCGACACCCAGCGCCGCCCGGCGTACCGCCTCGGGCGGGCAGCCGGGGGCGAGCACCTCGACGGCGCGGTCCCACATGTCGTCCCCCTCCCGGCCCGTGACCGAGGCGGTGAGAGCGTCGGCGAAGGCCCTGGCCCGCGGCGCCTCCGTCGCGTCCGGCCGGGCCCGGTCACTCTCCGACCAGCCGGGGTCGGAGATCGGAAGGTCGCAGCAGAGCACCTCGGCCCCGCGTTCACGCGCCCAGCGAATGGCGGCCAGCTCCGGCGAGAAGTCGGCGAACGGGTAGAACCCGAGCCGCCCGTCGCCGCGTGTCCCGGCCAGGGCGACCGGTGCGAGGGTGGCCGGATCCGCCAGGTGGACCAACCACGGCTGGAAGTCGGCGGGCAACTCGACGCAGACCACCTCCGCTCCGGCGGCGTCGAGCAGTGCCGGAACCGCCGCCGCCAGCGCGGGGCTGTGGTGGCGCACGCCGAGCAGGTAGGGCCGCGTGGCCCCGGCCAGCGCGTCGACCGCCTCCCGGGGATGGTGGCCGGTCGCCTCCCCGGTTCCGTCCTGCCGCGGGGCCGCATCCGAGACCTCGGAACCCTGAGCCGTCGTTTTCCGGGTATGCGCGTCCCGCGCGCTCTGAGCACTCGTCTGCCGGTCGCCTGTCAACGCAGGTTCTCCCGCAGGTCCCAGAGACGACGCCACATCGCGGAACCGTCCTCGGCGCGGCGCCGCACCGGGCCGTCCCAGTAGCCGAGCAGTCGCGCGTGGTCGGCCGGGTCGTCCTTGCGAACCACACCGAGCAGGTGACCGGGCATCAGGTCGAGGACGTCCCCGCCGGGGAGATAGGCCGCCGCCACCCCGAGGGAGGCCGCCACCTGCACCGCCTCGGCGGTGGACATCACGGTTCCCGGCCGTTCCACGTCCCAGCCCTCGGCCGAGCGGCCGGAGCGCAGGTCCCGGAAGACGGTGACCAGGGCGTCCAGCACGGCGTCGTCGACGCCGAAGGCCGCGCCGGCCCGGCGCACCACGGCGGTGGCCTGTCCGCGCACCAGAGCGGCCTCGGCGGCGGGGTCGGCGATGGGGGCGACCGTCTCGAAGTTGAACCGGCGCTTGAGCGCCGCCGACATCTCCGAGACCCCCCGGTCGCGCAGGTTGGCCGTGGCGATCACGGTGAAGCCCGGGGCCGCCGAGGTCAGCGCGTCGGGCGTGCCGGCGAGTTCGGGCACGCTGAGACGACGGTCGGACAGGATCGACACCAAGGCGTCCTGCACCTCGGGCAGGCAGCGGGTGATCTCCTCGATCCGGACGACCCGCCCGGATCGCATGGCGGACAGCACCGGGGAGTCGACCAGCGCCTGGCGGCTCGGCCCCTGAGCCAGGAGCAGGGCGTAGTTCCAGCCGTAACGGAAGGCGTCCTCGCTGGTGCCCGCGGTGCCCTGCACGGTGAGCGCGCTCGTGCCGCAGACGGCGGCGGCGAGCAGCTCGGACAGCATCGACTTGGCGGTACCCGGCTCGCCGACCAGCAGCAGGCCGCGCTCACCGGCGAGGGTGACCACGCAGCGTTCCACCAGGGAGCGCTCGCCGACGAACTTGGGGGCGATGACGAGCCGGGCGGGCGAGGCGGAGCCTTCGTCCTTACTCGGCTGCCGGGCTCTGGGCGGTTCGAGGGCCTGCCCCTCGCTGCCGCAGACGAACGTGACGACCGCGCGCGGGGTCAGCGACCAGCCGGGGGGCCGGGGACCGTCGTCGTGGGCGGCGAGGAAGGCGAGCTCGGCGGCGTGCCGTTCCTCCGCCGGTAGCGTCTGCCGGCCGGAGGGAGCCGGGGAAACCGTCTGTTCGGTCATGGTCATCGGGGAAGATCCTTCTGTCTGTCGTGCTGCCCGGCCGGCTGGAACGCACGGGGCGGTCCCAGGCGCGTTCCAGCCGGCCGGTCCGTTGGGAACCGGTGGTTTCCGGTGAGCGATCCGCGGGGGCGGGGCCCGCCCCCGCTCAGCGGCGCCTGCCGCGCCGCACCCGGAGTTCCTCGAATCGGGGGATGTCGCCGCCGCGGACCCGCTGCCACGCCCTGGCGTAGAGGTCGGCGGCGGGTTCGATGGGAACGACCACGCCGAGCGGCGCGCTCTCCGCGTCGAGCAGGTCGAGCATGGGGAGTTTCCACCGTTCGAGCGGGAGGTTCGGGGTCCTGAGGTCCGTCCAGGCTCCCGGCAGGAAGAGTGAACGACCGGCTCGGGCGCGACCGGCCTCGACCACCAGGTCGGTGCCGGCCAGTTCGGCGCGGGCCGCCTTGAACCGCGCGGGCTTCCATCCGGTCCACCGGGTGACGTTCTTGTCCGTGGGGTCCGGCATCGCGAGCAGCGCCAGGTAGAGCGCGGCGGCGTCCTGACCCAGCCCGTACCGCGTCGCGGCCTCGGAGAGCAGCGCGGGCACGGAGCGGGAGGGATCCTGCGGCCACCAGGTGCCGTCGGCCGCGCGCTCCCCCGCCACGGGGTCTCCGGGGTCGGCGAGTAGCGCCTCGAAACGCGGGTCGCGAACGGTGCGCAGTGCCGTCTCGACCGGGAACGGCTGCCCCTGGTCACCGGTCAGGGCCCGCAGGGCGGGCAGGTAGGGGTCGCTCCCCGAGGCGTCGAGCAGGGCGGTACGCAGGCCCGGCGAAGGCTGGTCGTCGTAGGTGGCCATGACCACCGCGCCGTAGCGTTCCCAGCCCTCGGCGACTTCGGTGGGGGCTCCGGCGATCCTCCTGAATCCGGGAAGGTCGACGTAGCGGCCCAGGTCGAGCAGGAGCTCGGGGTTCGCCAGCCGGTCGGAGAGCACGGCCAGCACAGCGGGCAGCGCGGCCCGCACGGCATCGCCCGAGGGCAGCCGGTGGGCCAGCCACGCGGTCAACGCGACCGTGGAGACCAGCGTGGACTCGGTGAACCCGGTGCCGGCGCCGTCGACCGGGGAGACGCGGTCGCCCTTCACCCGCCATCGCAGGTCCGTGCCGAGCTCCGGCGCCGAGGCCGGGTCGAGCAGGGCGGGCAGCGCCCGGCCGGGCTCCCATCCGGTGCGCACCGCGCGGGCCGCCTCGCCGAGAAGCCACTCCGGGACGGCGGCGCGCCGTCCCACCCTGTCGTTCCATACCCGCGCGGCGGCGGCGACGTCCGGGCCTTCGGTCCACAGCGCGGCCGGGTTCTCGGGCAGCAGCGCGGCGACGACCTCGCGCCGGACGGCGGCGTCCAGCCGGCGCAGTTCGTCCTTGGCGACGGCGGCCTCCGCCGCCTTCAGGCCGAGCGCGGCCCGCACCTCGGCGGGCAGGAAGTTGCGCTGGTAGGTGTCCACGTACGGCAGCCCGGCGACGATCAGCCTGGCGGTCGTCGTGGTCACCCCGGTGAGCCGCGCGAACTCCTCGGCGTCCTTCACCCGCCAGGGCGCAGGGCCGCGTCCGGGGAGTTCCCCGAGGAACTCCCCGAGCCAGCCCGGCTGCCTGGTCTCGCCGACCGGGCCCAGGGAGCGCACGGTGTAGGGGTGAGGGGTTTCGAAGCGGCCGGCCGGGTCGTGGAAGAGTCCCGTGAAGGTACAACCGTCGCTCTCCGGGTCGGCCTCCAGGAAGGCGATGAAGGCGCCTCCCTCCAGCGGAAGCACTCCGCGCCAGCGGCTGTCGTACCAGCTGTCCCTGGCGTCATCGAGCCAGCCGCTCTCCAGGTGCGCCACGAGCCGACGCCACGGGGTGGGCTCGGCCGCGGAGGCCAGTCCGAGCGCGTCGATCTCGGAGAGCAGCCTTCGCAGCGCCTCCGCCCGCTCGGGTTCAAGCGCCGACGCCGCCCGGTAGGCGATCGCGGCCGAGTGGCGGAGCAGTGGCTCCCAGCCCAGCCGGGACTGCGCGAGCTTCTGGCCGTCCAGATGGAGGCGGACGGCCGGGCCGGAGGGATCCCGCCGCTCGCGGCCGAGCGTCCGCAGTTGCCGGAGGACCCCTCGGGACTGCTCTCCTCGCGACCAGTGGTCGGCCGAGGCGCCGAGGCCGTTGAGCGCCTCGATGAACAGCTGGTCATCGGGGCCGTCCGGCTCCTGCTCCGCCTGCTCGCCGGTGAGGGCGCCGGCGAGCCTGGCCGCCGCCGCGTCCAGAGTCGCCTGCTGTGCGGCGGCGAACGCCGTCACCCCGGCGACTCCGGCGATCAGCGCGTCGTGGGTGAGTCCCGGCAGCAGCGTGCGGACCAGCTCGCACAGCTCCTCGCGGGCCGGGCGTCTGGCTCCCGGTGTCCGTCCCGGCTGGGCGGGGTGCGCGAGCCGCGCGGAGTCGAGGGAGCTCGCGGCCTTCAGCAGGGCCGCCGCCGTCTCCCTGTCGATCCCGCGCAGGGCCAGCGAGCCCTCCGGGTCGCGGGCCCGCATGAGGTGCCAGTAACGCAGGGGCGGCAGCAGCACGGTGCCCTCCGCGAAGGGGCCGGGCGCCTGCTCCTCGGAGGCCGTCGCGACGACGGCGCCTTCAAGGTCGACGAGCTTGATCTCGCGGTAGTCCTTGACAAGGGCACGCGGCCGGTCGTCGCCGGGGAACGTCACCGCGCGCGACGGTCGCCCGGGGCCGTCCTGGCCGCCGCGCAGGGTGACGGTGCGACCGGCCAGGTCCTCACCGCGTAGCGACCCGTCGGGCAGCCGGACCGTCCGCCAGCCGAGCAGTCCGCTCACCGGGACTCCGGCCGGGGCCGCCTCTCCCGCGAAGGGCAGCACCCAGCCGCCGTGGAAGGTGCTGCCCACCGGTGCCGAGTTCAGCGCGTCGGCGAGGAAGCCGGGCATGCTCAGCCTGCCGTCGGCCATGCCGGACGGGTCGTGCTCGCGCCAGTGTTCGACGTCTCCGTCCCAGGTCCAGAACGAGGTCCCGTCCCCGATCAGCGTGCGCCTGCCGGGCACCGTGGTGTCACCCGGGTGCAGCACTCCGGCACCCGTGGCCCTGCCGCCGCCGGGCAGCGGCAGGGTGACCGTGTCGGCGCCCGGCATCCACCTGTTGTCCGTCCCCTCCAGCGTCAAGGTCGTGCCCGCCGAGGAGTGCCAGTATCCGCGCAGCTCGTCGCCCGCGCCGTAGGTGTGCCAGTAGACGAGCAACTCGCCGTCCACGTGGTGGAAGCCGGGATCTCCCCAGGTGCCGTCCGGGGCGGGGCGCAGGTCGTGGGTGAGCACGGTCCCCTCCGGGCCGATCACCCTGACCTGGGAGGGACCCGAGACGATCAGGTTCGGCCAGGCGTCGGCGACCTCGATCTCGCGCGTCCCCTTGGGGCCGGCGAGATCGGCGACCGCGTCCTCCCAGGCGGGCCAGCCCAGCTCGTCGAGGAGTCCGCCGCGCAGTGTCCTGGCGAGCTCGGCGGCGAGGTCGGCGCGGGCCGCCTCGGCGACCTCCTCCCTCGCGAGGGCCAGCGCCTCACCGGGCAACCAGGTGAGCCGTTTGAGCGCGTCGGGCAGCTGCGGCAGGCCGGTGGCGACCGAGCGCCGGGCGACCTCGCCCACCCAGTCGGCCAGCATCGTCCGGCCGCCGGGGGACGCCGCCAGGCGGCGCACGGCGCGCCGCCCGTCGGTGTCGTCGTAGAACCTGTAGGCGGCGTACTGGAACGCGGGCCGGAAGCGCGGGTCGGCGGCCAGCGCGAGCAGGTCGCGCCCCTCTTCCTTCCCGGCCCAGAACTCCAGCAGGAGACCCACGCCGTCGCCCGGATCGGCGACCGGGACCTCCAGCGACAGCAGCAGGTCGAGCAGGTCGGGTTCCGGCTTGAAGGGCACGGCCCCGCCCGTGCCGGCGAGCTCGGTACGCAGCCGTCCCGCCACCCGCTCGACCAGCGTGTACAGGCCCGGCAGCCGCGAGCCGGACCGCCGCCCCGGATTCCAGATGCCCAGGAAACGTCCGAGCCAGCCCGCTGTGCCGTCGGCGGGGCGCTCCCGCTCGGGCACCTCGTCCGCGCCCAGGCCCGCGACGGCTCCCGAGTCCTCCAGCATCTCCAGCCAGAGGGCGGGCATCTCGCCGTCACCGTTGACGGGCATCATGTTCAGCAGCGTCCCGCGGATCGCGGGCTCTCTTCGGGCAAGGGCCACCAAGGCGGGGCGATGCGCCTTCCACCAGCCCAGCGGCGCTCCTGAGGTGGCGGGCAGGCCGAGCAGGTCCGCCAGGTACTCCTGCTCCTCGGCGTCCGCGTCGCGCCCGGCGGCCCTGGCCAGGCGACGCAGTTCGGCGGCCATCTGCGCGGACGGCGACAGCCCGGCCGCCGTGCGGCGCACACACAGCCGGCGGACCCTGCGCAGGGCCTCGCCGGCCGGCACCCGGCCCGCCAACTCCTTCGCGTACGCCGACAGGGCCTTGACCGGCAGGGCTCCCGCGAGTGCGAACTCCAGGAACACCGCGTCAAGCCGGTCCTCGTCGACGGGCAGTCCGTGTTCCGCCTCGGCCCTGCGCGCCTGGGTGAACAGCTGCGCCGCATAGGCGGTGTTCTCCACCGAGAGGAACACCCGGCCCGCCTGTTCGAGGAACGTCGGCAGGAAGTGCGGGACGGCCCCGGCCAGCTGCGTGGCGAGCCGCTGGTAGGCGTCGAGGGCGGCCTTCGGCTTGGACTTCACCTGCCTGCCCGCGCGGTCCAGCTCCGGCACCAGGGCGAGCGCGTGGTGGCCGTCCTGTGGGTGATGCACGAGCACCCACTCGGGGAACCCGAGCGAGCGCCGCAGGCCCACCCCGACGACGACCGGCTCGCCGTCCGGCTCCAGCCCGAGGAAGCGGGCCGCGGCATCCTCCGCGGCGCCCAGCTCCTCGGCGACCAGACGCACCACCACCCGCTCCGCAAGCCCGGGGTGCCGGTAGGCGCGCGCGGTCAACGGCACCGCCCGCTCACCGCCCCCGCTCGCGCCGGACGGCAGGACCGCCCCGGCCTCCAGCAGCTCCCGAACCATGGCCGCGTCCGTGACCTCGGCCCGCTCCGGCTCCCCGGGCGGCTGACTCGCCGGGGTGCCCGGCGACGACGTGGTGTGGCTCACGCGTTCGTTCCCTTCTCGACGTCGCGGCCGGCGTACAGCGCCGCGGCCATGCGCATTCCCTCCGACCAGGCCACCGGGCCGATCTCCCGCGACGGCAGCCGCCTGCCCTCCCGGTCGCGCCAAGTCAGGTCGCCCGTCTCGGTCTCGCCGTCCCAGTAGGGCTCGCCGATCCAGACGGAGGCCTCGGCGCTTCGCCCCGCGTCGCGCACCACACAGGTGGCGTAGCCACCGGAAACGCGGTAGCCGAGCGAGGTGGCGCGGGCGGCGAGACCGAACCGGGAGGCGAACCTTCCCCCGGCGAACTCCTTCACCTCCGCGGCCTTCTCCTCCTGCTTTCCCGGCTCCACGAAATCGACCGGCCTGCCCCAGGTCGCCCGGTGGATCTGCTCGACGCGCTGGGTCACGCCCAGCTCCGCGGCGAACTCCCTCAGCTCCTCCAGATCCGGCAACAGCACCGGATGCGGCAGGGTCACCGTCTCCGGGGACAGCCGGACGGTCTCGCCGTCCAGGTTCACGACCCGCAGCTCGCCGGAGTCGGTGACGTCCCGCAGGAAACCCACCTCGTCGTCACCGACCACCACCAGGTCGCGCAGTACCGACCGCCACGCCTCGTCCGGCCACACCCGGGCCACCAGCTCGGTGGGAACGGGCAGGGACGACACCATCCAGGCGTCCACCCGCGCCACGCAGGCGGCCTCGTGCCGGTCGAGCCATTCGGCCAGGCGGCGCAGCCGCTCGACCTCGGGATGCTCACGCACCTGTTTGGGCAGCGACTTCAGCCGTCGTCCCGCCGCGCGACCGGAGGTGGCCCTCGCCGCCACCCGGCCCTCCACAAGAGCGACCTCGTACCCGTCGCCCGCCGCCAGCCAGCCCAAAGGATCCCGCCTCTCACCACGCACGGATTGCCGACGTCCGCGGGGATCTCCTCACCCGCGACCGTGATGCGCGGAACGCTAACGCCCCTGACCGACAAACCCGAACCCGGTGTGCGGCCCGGCCGTCGCGCGGGCACCCCTGCGATGCTTCGTCGACGGCGAACACACGTTCCAGGAGTGGTGTCCACTCGGTAGGTTGCCGGGGTGGCGACGATTCGACGAGACGGCGTGGAACTTGCGTACGACGAGGCGGGCTCCGGTCCCGCGGTGCTGTTCGCGCACGCGGGGATGGCCGACCGGCGGATGTGGGAGCACCGGTTCCTGGCACTGTCGGCACGCCACCGGGTGATCCGCTACGACTGGCGCGGGTACGGCGGGTCCGGCGACGCGGCCGGTGAGTTCGCGCACCACGAGGAGCTGCCGGCGGTGCTCGACGCGCTCGGGGTGGAGCGGGCGGCCCTCGTCGGCTGCTCGACGGGAGGCGCGTACGCGGTTCCTTGGCGCGCTTCATCGGCCCCCCGGGCGGCCGGGCCGGGGTGACGCGCGATGACGCAGACCATGAACGGCCACGCGCCGCGGATCTCCGCCTGGCTGCGCGCCCGCCCCACCCGGGCGGGGCGCACCCGTGTCCTGGCCGTCGAGGGGCGCTCGGGGTCGGGGAAGTCCACCCTCGCCACCGCCGTGGCCGCGGAGCCGGCCGCTCCCGTCGTACGGATGGACGACCTCTACCCGGGGTGGGACGGCCTGCTGGGCGGGGTCGACGCGCTGGTCGAGTGGATCCTGCTGCCGCTGAGCCTGAACCGGCCCGCACGATGGCGACGCTACGACTGGGCGGACGGCGCATACGCCGAGTGGCACGAGGTTCCGGCCACCGGGACCCTGGTCGTCGACGGCACCGGCTCCGGCGCGCTGGCCGCCGCGCCGTACCTGAGCGGCCTGCTCTGGGTGGAGGCGGCCGACGAGGTGCGCAAGGCCCGCGCGCTGGAACGCGACGGCGATCTCTACGCCCCGCACTGGGAGCGCTGGGCGGCCCAGGAGGAGAGGTTCCACACTCGCGACGACGTCCGTGCCCGCGCCGACCTGACGATCGTCACCGGCTGAGGCGCCGAACCGCGACCGCCCGAGAAATCCAGGACTTCCGGCCCGGAAGTGCCTCTCCGCCCCGGCGCACCGGGCAGGCTGGAGAGGCGCCGGGCACGCCGGTGCCGGCCCACAACGAGGAGAGCCCGTGACCACATGGATGCTGCTTGACTACGGCGAGGTCATCTCCAGGCCACAGCCCGCCGGCGAGATAGCGGTCATGGCGGAGCTCGCCGGCCAGGACCTCGCGACCTTCCGTGACCGCTACTGGCGCCACCGTGACGCCTACGACCTCGGCCAGGCCCCCCACGCGTACTGGAGCGAGGTCCTCGGCCGGACGCTCGACGACGGCGATCCCCTCGTGGCCAGGCTCGACGCGGCGGACACCGCGAGCTGGTCCCACCTCGACCCCGACACCCTGCGCGCGATCGAGGGGTTCGCCGGGCGCCACAGGCTCGCCCTGCTGTCCAACGCCCCCGAGTCGCTGGCGGCGGCCATCGACGACGCGCCGTGGTCCGCGGCGTTCACCCATCGCTTCTACAGCTGCCGGCTGGCCCTGGCCAAGCCGGATGCCGCCGTCTTCGAGCAGGTCCTGCGCCGGCTCGACGCCGCCCCCGGTGACGTCACCTTTCTCGACGACCGGGCGGTCAACGTCCGCGCCGCGGCGGCGCTCGGTATCAACGCCGTCCTCCATCCGGCGCGACCGTCCTCGTGGCATCGGGGCTGAGATCAGGCCGAGAAGCGCGCCACCCACTCGCGGGCGCCGGGAAGGATCTCCTCCACCGGCGCCACCTGCGGGTACCAGGCGCGTTCCCATTCCAGACAGACCCAGCCGCCGAAGCCGCGCAGCAGATCACCGCACCCGTCCAGGGGAACCCCGCCCGCCCACAGCGGCACCGGAGTGGTGTCGTCCGCCGAGACCGCGTCCTTGATCTGCACGTACGCAAGGTGATCACCCAGCGCGGCCAGGGTGCCGGCGGGCGCCTCGCCGTGGCGCCACGGGTGCAGCACGTCCCACAGCGCGCCCGCGGTCTCGGGCACACTCGCGGCGTCCAGCAGCCGTCCGACCGCGGCACCGGTCGGCATGGCGTCGTGGGTCTCCACCAGCACCCGCACCCCGGACTCGGCGCACAGGTCCGCGACCGCGCGCAGCCGCCGCGCCCCCGCCTCGAGGTCCTGCCCGCCGGGAAAGACCCGCACGGCGGGAGCGCCCAGGTCCGCGGCGAGGACCAGGTCCTCGCGGAGTTCCCGTACCACGGGCTCGTCCGGGCCGGTCACGGCGATCCTGACGTATCCCGCGAGGGCGGAGATCTCCAGCCGGGCCGCCCCGACGGCCGCGCGTACCTCCGCCCGCCGCGCCGGGGAGAGCCCGGCGTGGACCCCGGTATCGGGGTGGAGGCGGAGTTCGAGCCCGGCGCACCCGTACGCCACGGCCGTCTCGACGGCCCGCGCGAGCCCCTGCCCCGGCATGCCGAGCGTGCTGAACGCCAACCGCATCGAGCCCCCTGGAGAACGTTCACCGTAGACGCTAGACCACGTGGGCGCCGCCGTGGTCGGTGCGGGTCAGACGGCGGCGGAAGACCCAGTAGGTCCAGCCCTGGTAGGCGAGGACGAGCGGGGTGAAGACGACGGCGACCCACGTCATCACCGTGAGCGTGTACGGGCTGGATGCGGCGTTGTCGACGTTCAGGCTGTTGGCCGGGTCCAGTGCGGGCATCACGTCGGGCCAGAGGTTACCGAAGAGGGTGACCGTGATGGCGACGACGGCCACCGCGTTGGCGGTGAAGGCCCAGCCGTCGCGGCCGCGCAGAGTGGCGAGCAGCGCGCCCGCGATCCCGGCGGCGGCCAGCGCGGCGCTCGCCCAGGTGGCGGGCCTGCCGCCGCTGAGCTGGGTGGCGGCCAGGAAGGCTCCGCCCACGACCAGGGTGACCACGGCGAGCCTCTTCGCCATGACGGCCGAGCGGGCGCGCAGGTCGCCGTCGGTGCGCAGGGTCAGGAAGAGCGCGCCGTGCAGCACGAACAGCGAGAGCGTGGCCAGGCCACCCAGCAGCGCGTACGGGTTGAGCAGGGTGAGCAGCGTCCCGGTGTACTCGTGGTCGGCGTCCAGCGGGACGCCCCGGACGATGTTGGCGAAGGCCACGCCCCACAGGAAGGCGGGGAGCAGCGATCCGATGAACAGCGTGCGGTCCCAGCCTCGGGAGCTTTCGCTCTTGTTTCGGTACTCGATGGCCACGCCACGCAGGATGAGCGCGACGAGGATGAGGAACAGCGGCAGGTAGAACCCGCTGAACAGGGTCGCGTACCACTCGGGGAAGGCGGCGAACGTGGCTCCTCCGGCGACCAGCAGCCAGACCTCGTTGCCGTCCCAGACCGGCCCGATGGTGGCCAGGACGGTCCTGCGGTCGGCCTCGTCCCTGCCCAGCAACGGCAGCAGGATGCCGACGCCGAAGTCGAATCCCTCCAGGACGAAGTAGCCGGTCCACAGCACGGCGATGAGCACGAACCAGACGGTGGTGAGTTCCATGGGGGTTCCTTGGTCGGTGCCTCAGTAGGAGAGCGCGGGGGTGGTGTCTTCGGAAGGCTTCTCGGTCTCGTCCTCGGGGCCGAGGCGGATGAACTTGAGGAGCAGCCGGACCTCGATCGCCGCGAGCACCGCGTAGAGAAGGGTGAAGCCGACCAGGGTGATCGCGACCTCGGTGACGTCGACGCCCGGTGAGACGGCGGCCGCGGTACGCATCAGCCCGAAGACGGTCCAGGGCTGGCGGCCCATCTCGGTGAAGATCCACCCCAGCGAGTTGGCCAGGAAGGGCAGCGCGATGCCTGCGATGGCGATCCGGTGGAACCAGGCGCCGGCGGGGAGCCGGCCGCGGCGGGTGAACCAGAGCCCGGCCAGGGCCAGGAGCGCGGCCAGCATGCCGAAGCCGATCATCAACCGGAAGGACCAGTAGGCCAGGCCGACCACCGGCCGGTAGTCGCCGGGGCCGTAGATGCTCTCGTAGCGGGCCTGGATGTCGTTGATGCCCTCCACCTCGCCGTCCAGCGTGTTGGTGGACAGCAGGCTGAGGCCGTAGGGGATCTGCAGGTTGATGTGGTTGCGCCCGTTCTCGACATCGCCGACGGCGAATATCGAGAAGCCGGCGGAGGTCTCGTCCTCCCACAGCGCCTCGGCGGCGGCCATCTTCATCGGCTGCTGCTCGGTCATGATCTGCGCCTGCCAGTGCCCGGAGAGGGACACCCCGATCGCGGCGACCAGGGTGACGGCCATGGCCACCCGCGCCGAGACGCGGAAGAGCTCCACGTGCCTCTTCCTGAGCAACTGCCAGGCGCTCACTCCGGCGACGAACGTTCCGGCGGCGACGAACGCGCCGAACAGCACGTGCGGGAAGGTGACCAGGGTGGTGGAGTTGGTGAGCACCGCCCAGATGTCGGTGAGCTCCGCGCGGCCGGTCTCGGGGTTGAGGCGGTAGCCGACCGGGTGCTGCATCCAGGAGTTGGCGGCGAGGATGAAATAGGCCGACAGGTTGGTGCCGATCGCGGCGATCCAGATCGTGGCCAGGTGGACCCTGGGCGACAGCCGCTCCCAACCGAAGATCCACAGTCCGAGGAAGGTGGACTCCAGGAAGAAGGCCATCAGTCCCTCCATCGCCAGCGGCGCGCCGAACACGTCACCGACGAAGCGGGAGTAGTCACTCCAGTTCATCCCGAACTGGAATTCCTGCACGATGCCGGTGACCACCCCCATCGCGAAGTTGATCAGGAACAGACGTCCCCAGAACTTCGTCATCCGCAGGTAGGTGGGATTGCCTGTACGGTGCCAGGCGGTCTGGAATCCTGCGACGAGTACCGACAGACCGATCGTCAGCGGCACGAACAGGAAGTGGTAGACCGTCGTAATCCCGAACTGCCAGCGCGACAGGTCCAAGACGTCCATCGATGCTCCGTCTCACGAGTGATATCTCCGCAAGGATTCCGATTAGGGGGTTTGCCACGTAGGGCCGCCGGGCCCTGATCGGGGGGACCTTGGTCCCGCCCCCTCGCCCCCGCATCCGGGACTTATGGCCCTCGCCCTGGAAGATCACGGACGGCGGCGAGGTCTCCGCAGGTGAGGTGGCGGGTTAGGGGCTTGTGGCCGCGGGGGAAGCCTCAGGTGATGCCGATCGAGGAACGCGGAGCCGGAGGAGCCCCGGACTCGCAGCGACATCGATCTTCTCGGTGGGAGAAACCCATGACCGGACGCAGATCGGCGCCGGGCGACCTTGGCCGCCGGATCGCCAGACGACGCGAGGATCTCGGCTTCAGCCGGGAGGAGTTGGCGAGGCGGGCCGGAATCGATCCCGGTTATCTCGCCTACCTGGAGGAGTCCGCGGCCTCACCGAACACCGGCACCGTGAACCGGGTGGCCACCGCCCTGGACACCAGGCCCGAGGAACTGCTCGGCAAGTACACCGGCCTGCCGCCCGGTCACGGCCCGGCAACGGGTCACCCCGTGCTGGAGAAGCTCGACCGGGACGAGTGCCTGCGGCTCATCACCCCCGGAGGGGTGGGCAGGATCGCCTTCGAGGAGGCCGACGGTCCGGTGATCCTTCCGGTCAACTACGCCCTGCACGGCGACTCGGTGATCTTCCGCACCGCCTTCGGCGGCCCGCTCGACGCCTCCCTGCGCACCGGGATCCGGGGGGTCGAGTGCAAGGTCGCCTTCGAGGTCGACCGGATCGACGACGCCTGCCACGAGGGCTGGAGCGTGCTGGTGCGCGGCGGGATCCGGCACGTCTCCTCCGAGAAGGACCGGGCCGCCCTGGCGGCGCTGGGCGTCCGGCCGTGGGCGGGAGGCGAGCGGGAACTGTACGTGAGGATCACCGCCACCGAGGTCAGCGGCCGGCGCATCCGGCACGGCCTGTGATCCCCGCGGAGATGGACGCCTGGGTCGTCACCCACCCGGGGCCGATCCTCTCGCGCCCCCTGCGTCAGGTCCGCGTCCCGGTCCCCTCCCCCGGGCCCGGCGAGGTGCTGGTCCGTGTCGAGGTCTGCGCGGTCTGCCGTACCGACCTGCATCTCGCCGAGGGCGACCTGCGGCCACGCCGTCCGAGGACCACCCCCGGCCACGAGGCCGTGGGCCGGGTGGTGGCCGCCGGTCCCGGCGCCGGACGGCTGTCGCCGGGCACCCGGGTGGGCGCGGCCTGGCTCCGCTCGACCTGCGGTCACTGCCGCTACTGCCTGCGTGGCTCGGAGAACCTCTGTCCTCGCTCGACCTACACCGGCTGGGACGCCGACGGCGGCTATGCCGAATACCTGACCGTTCCCGAGGACTTCGCCTACCCGCTGCCGCCGGAGACGCCGGCGGAGAAGCTGGCACCGCTGCTGTGCGCCGGGATCATCGGCTACCGCGCGCTGCTCCGCAGCGACCTTCCTCCCGGCGGGCGCCTGGGCATCTACGGCTTCGGCGCCTCGGCGCATCTGACCGCGCAGATCGCCATCGCCCAGGGCGCGACGGTACACGTGCTGACCCGTTCGGCCAGAGCCAGGGAACTGGCCATGACGCTGGGCGCGGCCTCGGCGGGCGACGCCGCGGACGCCCCGCCCGAGCCGCTGGACTCGGCGATCCTGTTCGCCCCGGTGGGCGAGCTGGTACCGGTCGCGCTGGCCGCGCTGGAGCGGGGCGGCACCCTCGCGGTGGCGGGCATCCATCTCAGCGACATCCCGCCGCTGACCTACCAGCGCCACCTGTTCCAGGAGCGCACCCTGCGCAGCGTCACCGCCAACACCCGGGCCGACGGCCGGGCCTACCTGGAGCTCGCCATGGTCCACCCGCCCCGGGTGACCACGGTGCCCTACCCCCTGGCCGAGGCCGACCGGGCCCTGGCCGACCTGGCCGCCGACCAGGTCGAGGGCGCCGCCGTCCTGACGGTCTCCGCCCCCTGACCGGGGAGGTGATCGCCGCTCCACCCCGTTGCCGGCGTCGGATCCGTGCCGCGCCCGCGAACCGTCAGGGCCACGGAAAAGGTAACCGCCCCGGAGAGGAAGCCGGACCATGCCGGAACGGACTGAGGTTCGGCGGCTGGCTGGGCGACCGCCACTTCCTCGCCACCATGCCCGGGAGGACCACGAAGATCGTCATGCTGGATCTGCGCGGTGAGATCGTGCGCGTTCTCGCGGACGGCCCCGCCACGGAGTTGGAGAAGGTCGTCCTCTGGTACACGGCCAGGTGACCTGACCGTTCACTCTCTCGCACCGGCCGGTACGAAATCGGCCTCGCCACAGGTTCCAATATCTTCGCAGAACAACTGAAAATCCACTGAAGACATAAATAACTTTGACCTGCCATCACAGATTGGTCATATTTACGCAATGGTCAAACTACGCCCCCTCGCGGGAGCGATCCTCGCGTCTGTTCTGCTGACCGGCTCCATCGCCGCCACCCCCGCGGCCGCCTCGACTGCGGAGACCGTCACGATCTCCGCCGCGGCGGCGGCACGGCCGGGCAACGGAAAGATCCTCTACTCCCGCTACAGCCGCGGGCAGGGCACCCTTAAGGTCAAGAACGGCAACCGGACGGACGCCGTCATCACCCTGGTCCGCGGCAGGTCCAAGGCGCTCAGCGTCTACGTCCGCGCACGGTCCACCGCCACCGTCAGGGTGGTCAGGGACGGCACCTACACCATCTTCTACACCTCCGGCCACAGATTCAGCACCTCCAGTGGCAGGTTCACCCGCAATCCCGCCTACCGGCGTTTCGACAAGCGGCTGAGGTTCGTCACGACCTCCACCAGTTCGACCATCTGGACCCTCACCCTCACTCCCACCAGGGGAGGTAACGCCCCTACCCGCGGCGTCTCTCCGAGCGACTTCCCAGCCTGATCCCGAGGTCCCGCCCCGTCCCGTACATCCGACCGCCATCGCGACGCCCGCAGCGTCGCCGAAGGGCGGCCGGGCCGCCTCCTCGCCTGGGGAGGCGGCCCGGCCGCCCGCTCGGCGCCGGCACCTTCCAGCATGAGAGCCCGGCGGCGGAAACTCTCCGCTCCCAGCGAAGGACACGACGGCGAGCCAGGCGCCGCAGCACACCTTCGCGGGACGTACCTTGAACTGCACGGGTTGTTGTATCTGACCAGACCCGGGGAAGGTGTGAACGCCATGGAAGCCGCCACCGTGGAAGGCACCGTTGAGGAAGACGAACTCGTCCTGACCGACGACGACGAGATGCCCGCCGCCCTGGAGGCGAGTGTCGGAGCGAGCACCGACCCGGTCAAGGACTATCTCAAGCAGATCGGCAGGATTCCCCTGCTCAACGCCGAGCAGGAGGTCGAGCTCGCCAGGCGCATCGAGGCCGGCCTGTTCGCCGCCGAGCGGCTCAACGACAGCGATCTACTCCAGCCCGACGTGCGCGCGGAGCTCGAATGGCTCGCCGAGGACGGCCACCGGGCCAAGAACCATCTGCTGGAGGCGAACCTGCGCCTGGTGGTGTCACTGGCCAAGCGCCACACCGGCCGGGGCATGCTGTTCCTGGACCTGATCCAGGAGGGCAATCTGGGCTTGATCCGCGCCGTGGAGAAGTTCGACTACACCAAGGGGTTCAAGTTCTCCACGTACGCCACCTGGTGGATCAAGCAGGCGATCACCCGGGCGCTCGCCGACCAGGCCCGCACCATCCGCATCCCCGTGCACATGGTCGAGGTGATCAACAAGCTGGCGCGCGTGCACCGGCAGATGACGACGGACCTGGGCCGCGAGCCCACCCCCGAGGAACTGGCCGTGGAGCTGGAGATGACCCCGGAGCGGGTCGTCGAGGTCCAGGGGTACGGTCGGGAGCCGATCTCCCTGCACAGCCCGCTGGGCACCGAGGGCGACAGCGAGTTCGGCGACCTCATCGAGGACTCCGAGGCGATCACCCCCGAGGACGCGGTGGCCTCCGCGCTGCTTCAGGAGCAGTTGCACACGATCCTGGAGGCGCTGTCGGAGCGTGAGGCCGGGGTGGTGGCGATGCGGTTCGGGCTTGGCGACGGGCGGCCGAAGACCCTGGAGGAGATCGGCCGCGCCTACGGGGTGACCCGCGAGCGCATCCGGCAGATCGAGTCCAAGACCATGACGAAGCTGCGCCACCCCTCGCGCTCGCGGGCCCTGCGCGACTATCTGACCTGACCGGCCGCCGGAGCTCAGCCGCCCATGCGCGCGGCGAGGGCGGCGGCCGTCTCCTCCAGGCCGGCGGCCGGCCGGCCGAGCAGGCGCGCGAGATCGGGGCCGGTCGTCGCCAGGGCGCCCGCGCGCACCGCGGGGAACAGGCTTCCCAGCCAGCCGGCCTCCGCGTCGGTGACCTCCCGATAGCCGACGGGGCCGCCCAGGACGCGTGCGAGGGCCGCGGCAAGCTCCGGATAGGTCCAGAGCGGGCCGTACAGCTCGTAGGTGGCGTTCTCGTGCCCGGCGCCGGTCAGGGCGGCGCTCGCCGCCAGCGCCAGGTCGCGGAGCCGCGCGGTGTTGAGCGGCCGGCCGCCGGTGGAGGAGGTGATCTCGCCGGTCTGCCTCGCCTGGGCCAGCGCGGTGCCCAGGAACGCCTCGGAGTAGAGCGCGTTGCGCAGCACGGTGTAGGCCGTCCCCGACTCGTGAAGCGCCTTTTCCGTGGCCGTGTGGTCGGCGGCCGGGCCACCGACCACAGGGTCGTTCTCCGCGCCGGCAGCACCGGTGTAGACGATCCGGCGCACCCCCGCCCGGACGGCGCGGTCGATGACGGTGCGGTGCTGCCGCAGGCGGACCCCGGGCGTCATGTCCGGGCCGGACACCAGGAACAGGACCTCGATCCCCTTGAGGGCGGCGTCGAGGGAGACGGCGTCGTCGTGGTCTCCCCGGCGCACCTCGACACCGCGGCCCGGCAGGTCGGCCGCCTTCTCCGGGGTGCGGGCGAGGGCGACGAGGTCACCGGGAGGAACCTTGGCGAGCAGATCCTCAACGACGAGGCGTCCTAGATTTCCGGTTACACCGGTTACCGCGATCCTGGTCAACTACGGCTCTTCTTTTCCGGCCCCGCGGGGCCTGGTCGGTGACGGCCTGGAGATGCCGAGGGAGCGTACCGGCGACGGGCCTTCGCCCGCCTCCGATTTAACTCCCGCCACCGCTCCGGGCCGTCACCGCCGCCCGGCGGACTCTCCGGGCGATCGGATCGCCGACGCCCGGATTCCCGGCGTCGGCGCTCCCCGGCCACCGGCGAGGCCCCGGGGGACCTCGCCGCCGGCGCGGCTAGTACTTGCGATCGGGCAGGGCCGTCTTGGCCTGCTCGGGGGTGAAGGTGGTCTCCTCGGTGAGGACCCGCTGCGGGATCTGCTCGCCCTTGACCGCCTTCTTGACCAGGTCCATCAGTTGCGGGCCGAGCAGCGGGCTGCACTCCGCGATGAAGTTGATCTTCCCGTCGGCCAGGGCCTGCATGCCGTCCCTGACCGCGTCGATGGTAATGATCTTAATGTCGGTGCCCGGCTTGAGTCCCGCGCCCTCGATCGCCTCGATCGCCCCCAGACCCATGTCGTCGTTGTGCGCGAACAGGACGTCGATGTCCTTGTGCGCCTTGAGGAAGGCCTCCATGACCTCCTTGCCCTTGGCGCGGGTGAAGTCACCGGTCTGCGAAGCGATGATCTTGAACTTGGGGTCGGCCGCGATGGCCTCCCCGAAGCCCTTCTTCCTGTCGTTGGCGGGCGCGGAGCCCGTGGTGCCCTGAAGTTCGACGATGTTGACCGGGCCCGACTCGCCCTCGTACTCCTTGACCAGCCACTCGCCGGACTTCTGGCCCTCGATGACGAAGTCGGAGCCGATGAAGGTCCGGTAGAGCGAGGTGTCGGCGGAGTCGACGGCCCTGTCGGTCAGGATGACCGGGATGCCGGCGTCCTTGACCTCCTTCAGCACGGTGTCCCAGCCCGACTCGACCACCGGCGAGAAGGCGATCGCGTCGACCTTCTGCTGGATGAACGAGCGGATGGCCTTGATCTGGTTCTCCTGCTTCTGCTGGGCGTCGGAGAACTTCAGGTCGATGCCGGCCTCCTTGGCCGCCTCCTGGACGGACTTGGTGTTCGCGGTCCGCCAGCCGCTCTCCGCGCCGACCTGCGAGAAGCCGAGCGTGATCCGGTCGGATCCGCCACCGCTCCCGGCGTCGCCACCGCCGCAGGCGGTGAGCACGAGGGTCAGAAGCCCGGCGGCCAGCGCCGCGGGCACTTTCTTGAACATGGTTTCTCTCTTTCAGTGGGGGGCGGGACCGCTGCTCTCCCTGACCACCAGTTCGGGTTCCACGATGCGCGGGCCTTCTTGCTCGGTGCCCTGGATACGGTCGAGCAGCAGCCGGAAAGCGTGCCGGCCGACCTCGCCGAAGTTCTGCCTGACCGTCGTCAGCGGCGGCCAGAAGTAGGCGGCCTCGGGCACGTCGTCGAAGCCCACCACGCTCACGTCCTCGGGGACGCGCCGGCCGGCCTCGCGCAGGGCCCGCAGCACCCCCAGGGTCATCTGGTCGTTGGCCACGAAGACCGCCGTGACCGACGGATCGCCGGCCAGCCGCTTGCCGAGCCGGTAACCGGAGTAGGCGCTCCAGTCACCGGCCGCCGCCTCGGGCACCGGCCGCCCCTCGGCCTCCAGGACGGACCGCCACCCCTCGACCCGTCCCCTGGCGTCGATCCAGTTGGGAGGGCCGGACAGGTGCCAGACCGTCTCGTGGCCGAGGCTCAGCAGATGTCGCGTCGCCCGTACGGCGCCACCGCGCTGGTCGACCATGACGACGGGGACCGGGATGTCCTCCCCGGCGTCCACCGCGACCACCGGGAGACCGGGTGAGAGGTGGCGCAGGCCGTCGGCGGCCGACTCGTGGGGGGCGACGATGACGATGCCGTCGACCGACTGCGCGCGCAGCCGCTCGACCCCCTCACCGATCGACCTGCGATTCAGCGCGCCGAGGCTGGCGATGTTGACCACGTAGTCGTTCTGCCTGGCCGCCTGCTCGATCGCGTAGAGCGTGGAGGCGGGCCCGTACAGGGTGGTGTCGAAGCTGACCACGCCGAGCACACCCGAGCGGCCCGTGACGAGCTGGCGCGCGGCCGGGTTGGGCCGGTAGCCGAGCTTGTTCACCGCCGCCATGACGCGCGCCCGGGTCTCGGGGCGCACCCTGTCGGGCGCGTTCAGCGCTCGCGACACGGTCATGGCGGAGACCCCGGCGAGCTCGGCGACGTCGTCGAGCACCGCCGGTCTGGTCCGTGCCCTGCCGTCGTCGGAGCTCGGTGTCATGGGGTCCTCGCCATGTTTCGCTGGGGTTACCAGAGTGTTTGCGATAACACCGAGCCTGTCAATACCGAGGAAGGCACCTTTTCTACGCTCTGCGCAGCGACCTGGATTTCCCTTTCCAAACGGAGTTTCTTCCCGAATCGTGATGCCGGATACTCTTGACGCCCCAGCTGGTAGCGCTAACAATCAGAGCCCGATGACCGCCCCTCCCGCCCCCACACACAAGGGCATGGATCCCCGATGACGGCGAACCCGTCCCGCGGCGGCGCCGGCTCGGTGACCAGCCGATCCGTCACCGCCGCCGATCCGCCCTCATCTCATCCCAGGCGCCCGCCTCACGGCCGGTCCCCCTCCGGCCCCGCGAGTTCGGCGCGTCTCATGGACGGGCTCCGAGGTTCTTCGAGGTTGTTCGCCGACGGACCCATCCGGTTCAGCCGGCCTTGCCGGCCACCCTCGCCTCCTCCAGGAGCACCAGGGCCAGTGCGTCGGCGGCGTCGACACGGCCGAGGGAGCCCGCGGCGCCGGCCGTGGCGGCACGAGCGCCCGGATCCCGCAGGAGCGCGTCCAGCTCGGCCAGGAGCGCCTCGGCGGTGGGACCGTTCTCCAGCAGCGCCCGGGCGGCACCCGCCTCGGCGAGGTAACGGGCGTTCTGACGCTGCTCGTCGGCGGCGGAGGGCACCAGGGGGATAAGGACGGAGGCCTTGCCCACGGCGGTCAGCTCGGCGACGGTGCCCGCGCCGCTGCGGGAGACCACGACATCGGCCGCGGCGAACACGTCGGCCAGCTCCGCGCCGACGTACGGCACAGGGTGATAACGATCGCGCAGCCGCTCGGGAAGCCCCTCGGCGGTACGGGTGAGCTGGTCGATCCAGTCGGGGCCGCACTGGTGGAGCACCTGCGCCCTGGCGAGCAGTTCGGGCAGGATCGTCTCGACCATGGTGTTGATCTGACGGCTGCCCTGCGCGCCGCCGGTCACGTAGACCACCGGCAGGTCGGACGAGAGCCCGAAGTGGCGCCGTCCGGCGTCGACGTTGCCGCGCAGCAGATGGGGGCGGACCGGGTTGCCGGTGACCACGGCCCGGTCGCGCACCCCGGCGGGCAGGTGCTCGATCGAGGAGGGGTGGGTCAGCGCGATCCGCCGGGCGAAGCGCGACAGGATGCGGTTGGCCAGACCCAGCGAGGTGATCTGCTCGTGCATGACCAGCGGGCGGCCCAGCACCCGGGAGGCGACGCCCAGCGGCACGCAGACGTACCCGCCGGTCGACAGCACCACGTCGGGGCGGTAGCGGGCGGCGATACCGAACGCCTGGAGCACGCCGACGGGGATCCGGAACATGTCCACGAGGTTGGTGAGCAGCTCACGCGGGTTGGGCGAACGCCTGAGCTTGCCGGCCTTGATGGCCCGGAACGGGATGCCGTGCTCCGCCGCGATGCGGGCCTCCAGGCCGGTCGCCGTACCGACCCAGAGCACGTCCAGGCCGAGCCCCCGCGCGCCGGCGTGGTCGCGCAGGGCCGCGACCGTGGTCAGCGCGGGGTAGGTGTGGCCACCGGTTCCGCCTCCGGTGACGAGCAACCGCAGGGTCCGGTGATTGCCGGTGTCCATATGTCGGTTCATCCTTCCGATGTCACAATGATTCGTGTTCGCGGGGCGCACCGGAGTTCTCCGGGCCCCGGGCACGGTACCCGAGGTCCCAGCGAAGATCCACTTTGCCCTTCGTCGCCGGGCGGTCGCGCCCGGTGGTTTCTCCGACACGCCCGGCATCCGGGAGCGTCACTCGAACGGCGCACGGCATTCGTTGCGGTGAGTACCGTATGTGACATGGATTTGACGGAAGAGCATTTCGCCGGGGCGTCGGAGCGTCTTGGTGACGCGCTGGCGGTGCTCCGGCAGCGAGCCGGGGCCGGCGCGGAGGCGCTGGACTATTTCGGTGACATCGCCGAAGAGCTGCATCCGATCGGATCCTGGCTACGGCGACCGGCTCAGGCCGGGGAGTGGCCGCACCACATCATGCCTCCCGTCTACGGCCTGCTGTTCGCTCAGGCGTGGTCGCTGGCGTTTCCCGGCGAGGCGCCTTCGGTCTTCCCCCACGGCGCGGAGCGGACCGAGTCAGGATGGACCGTGCAGCGGGCCACCATCTGGCTCGGCGACACCTACGTTCCCGGGTGGTTGGACGTGAAGGCGCCGCTGATCGTGATCGGTTCGCTGGTGGTGGAGGGGCTCCTCGACGACGGCGACGTCTCGGAGAGCTATCTCGCGGTGGCCGGTGACCTGCGGGCCCGCGCAATCCACAGCGCGGCGGACCACCTGGTGCTCGGTACCGTCGCCGCAGGAGTGATCTTCTGTTCCGGCAACGACGGCTCCCTCGTCGCGGGCGGGGACATCGTGGCGGACCTGTTCGTGCCCGCCGAGCACGCGTACGAGCACTACGGCCTGCTGCGGGCCGGTGTCGTCGGCGTCGGCGACCGCGCCGACATCGTGGCCGAGCGGCTGGCGCCGTGGCTGCCCTCGGGCTACGTCCGCCTCGGCGGGCTGGGCGAGCCGGTGGACCGCTGGCGTGTCCTGCAGGAGGCCGCCGCCGGGCGGTCACCGGTGCTCGCCCAGCCCCGGCCGGTGATACTCCCGCCGCCGGCGCTCCTGCTCTCGGCCCTCGCCGCACCGGCCGGGGTGACGGAGCTCGACCTGTCCGGCAGCCGCCTGCACCGCGTCCCCGAGGACATCTCCGCCCTCACCTCGCTGACGCGGCTGGACCTGGAGCACACGCCGCTGACCGGCCTGGACGGCATCGAGGGCCTGCGCACGCTGGAGCACCTGTCGATCAGGAACACGCCCGTGCGGTCGCTGGCCCCGCTCCAGGCGCTGAAAGGTCTCCGTCACCTCGACGTCTCCTACTGCGAGGACGTCCAGGACTGGGCCGTGCTCCTCGACCTGCCCTCGCTCGACACGCTCGTCGCGCACGGCTGCGCCCTTCCGGCGCACGTACGCGCGCAGCTCGTCGCCCGGCTCGGCGACCGGATCATCGGGCGGGGCTAGGCGGGGAGGACGGCCGGGCCCCGGGGAGGGGCACCGGCCGAAGAGCTCTCACAGGCCGTAACGGCTCTTGAGATGGCGCCACCAGTCGCGGAACATCCACTTGTCGAACTCGGTGATCTGACCGGCGCTTCCCGCCTTCATGAGGAAGCCTCCGACGCCGGTGGGCGTCCAGTCGTAGAAGTCGTCGAGGCCGAAGCTGTGCCCCATCTCATGGAGCAGTATGTGTATGTTGTCGGCGTTGAGGTTGCTCACGTAGTACTCGCTGCCGATGCGCTGACCCCAGTCCCCGCCCGCGCCGCCGCTCATGCCCGCGGTGAGCCACAAGGACATGTCGTAGTGGCGCGCGAGGCCGCCGGGACAGTTGGGATACTGGCCGTTCTGGTTGAAGAACCGGCCGCAGGGCTGAGCGCACTGGGGAGCGTTCTCACGGATGTCGTTGACGTAGACGTCCACGGAGTTGTCGCTCCACTGCAGGGTGGCACGGTCGCGCACGGCCCAGCCGACCACCTTGACCGGGACGTTCGCGTACGGCCAGCCGTTGTGGCCGGCCATCACGTCCATCCACTTCTTGAACTGCCGGGCGAGCGAGGCGTGGATCTGGTCGCGCAGGGCGGCCGAGACCGGTGCCGAGGAGTCCCACCGCACGCAGTAGTTGATGCTCCCGCCGTTGGCCATGACCTGGTCCCAGCCGTAGTTGCGGAAGGCGGAGGGCCCGGGGTTGTAGGTGCTCTCGACGTGCTGCCAGACCTGGTTGAGCGGGGTGACGAGGTTGGCCGGCGGGCTCCAGCCGGTGCCGCCTCCGTCGCCGGGTGACTCGGTGGCGTAGACCTTCACCTCCAGCAGGCCGACCGAGCCCGCGCCGCTCTGCAGCAGCACGCGCAGCCTGGTCGTGGTGACACCGGTGAAGACAACCCTGTTGTAGGCGTTGACCGCCGTCGGGTAGCCGCTCGCGCCGGTGACGTCGGCGTAGGCGCTCCCGTTCCAGTACTGCAGCCGCCACGACGCGGGCACGCGCACCCCGCCGTTGTCGTCGAAGAAGTACACCTGTGCCGAGCGCAGTGCCTGCGGCTGCGCCCAGGTCAGCTCGGCCCACTGCGCACCGGTCTGCGGCCAGGTGCCCCAGCGGGGGTTGACCGTGTCGTTGGACTGCGGGGGGTCGATGTCGTCCTTGATCGCCGCGATGCTCTCCCAGGGAGAGGTGTAGGAGGCGGTCGCGGTCGCGTTGACCGCCAGGTTGCCGTCTCCGGGCGCGGCCACCGCCGCGTCGGCCGGAGACATCAGTAAGCCGAGTATCAGGACGGGGACGGCCGCCATCCACCAGCGTCTCATGCGCGAACCTCCGTAAGGGGTCAGGTCTCGAACGGTGGGCGTGCTTGCGGTCCTCCTCCCGGGCCTGAGCCCGGGAGGAGGGTGGGACACCGGGGCCTAGCCGGATGAGGCGGCGCCTCCCACGGTGACGGTCGCCTGGGCGGCGAGCGAGGTGCCCGGCACGGTGCCGGTGACGGTGAAGGTCCCGGCCGAGGCGTACCGGGAGGCGGGGATCGACGCCCAGTTCACCGTCGTGGTGACGTTGTCCTTCGAACCGTCGTTGAAGGTGGCGGTGACCGTCGAGGGCAGGGACGGGGCCACCCCCACCGGGGTGAAGACGGTCTCCGGCTCGATGAAGGTGATGCTGACCGCGCCGGTCGTGCGCACCCACACCGTGGCCGAGGCGGTCGTGCTCGCCCCTTCGACGATCCCCGCCACGGTGAGGCTCGAGCCGCCGTTCGCCACCTGGGCGGGGGTGATCTGCGCCCAGGTGACCGGGGAGTTCACCCGGGAGCCGTTGGCGTAGACCTTCGTGACCGTGGTGGGCAGCGTGGGGACCTGCCCCGCCAGGGTCGCCTGGTGGACCGGGCGGATCGACTGCGGGACCTCCGCGTAGGCCCGCCACTCCAGGAGGCCGACGGATCCGGCGCCGCTGGTCAGCGACGCCCGTAGCCGGGTCGTGGTCACCGGAGTGAAGTCGACCTTGTTGAAGGTGTTCAGCGCCCTGTTGTACGTGCCCGCGCCGGGCACGTCCGCGTAGGCGCTCCCGTTCCAGTACTGCAGTTTCCAGGACGCGGGCACGCGCACCCCGCCGTTGTCGTCGAAGAAGTACAGTTCGGCGGAGTTGAGCCGCTGCGGCTGGCTCCAGGTCAGCTCGGCCCACTGGGTGCCGGTCTCGGGCCAGGTCCCCCAGCGCGGGTTGGCGGAGTCGTTGGAACTCGCCGGGGTGAACCCGTCGTTGATCGCGTTCACCGACTCCCAGGGGGAGGTGTAGGACGCCGACGCGGTGGCGGAGCCCGCCACGTTGGCCGCGCCGCCCCCGCCGCCGGAGCCCTGGGCGACGGTGACCGTGACGTCCGAGGTGGCCGTGGAGGCGCCGTCGCTCGCGGTGAGCCGCACCGTGTAGGTGCCCGCGACGGTGAACGAGGCCAGCGTGACGGCCGCGGCCGGCGCGGTGAAGACGGCCGTTCCCGGGCCGCCGACCAGCGACCAGGTGGTGCTCAGGGTGCCGTTGGGCAGCGCGTCGTCCTTGACGGTGCCGAGCAGCCGCACCTGTGAGGGCTGGTTGTAGGCGGGATCCTTTCTGGCGAGGACGTAGGGGGCCTGGTTGGTCTCGGCGGGCGGGCTGCCCGCGGAATTGTAGATCTTGATCTCGGTGAGGCCCGTCCTGAGGCCCGCCCTGTGGGTCATCAGCACCCGGACCCGCTGGGCGCCGATCGCGGGGAAGCGGACCCGGTTGTAGTTGGACACCGGCGCCGCCGGGCTCTTGGCCTGGTTGGGGACGGTGACCCAGGTGCTGCCGTCGTGATACTGGATCTGGTACATCGCGGGTTCGGCGTAGCCTCCCGCCGCGCGGTCGTTGCGGAAGTGCAGCCGCACGTCGTTGAAGGTCTGCGACGAGCCGAGGTCGATCTCGTACCAGTCCTGGGTGTTGGCCGAGCCCTTGGCGCCCCAGATCGGGTCGTTGATGGTGTAGCCGTCCACCGCCGCGGCCGTGGTGGTTCCGGACGCGGTGTAGGAGGCCGTGGCGGCCCGGCCCTGGGCGAGGTTGGCCGGGGCGGCGCCGGAGGTGAGGTTGACCCCGGCCTTGGCGAACATGTCGACCACGCGGGCGTCGGTCTGCACCACCTGGGTGGGCGCCTGCATGCCGGGCATCGCGACGTTGTGGCCGACGGTGCCGGCGGCGCCGGGGAAGGTCACCGTGCCGGTGGCCGGGTCGTAGACGAGCCGGGTGAGGCGGTCGACGGTGAGGGCCCGGGTGCCGTTGACGTACACCGAGTAGCCCTGCGGGACACCGGTGTAGCGGACGACGCCGTCGGCGGGGTCGTCCCAGACGACGGTCAGGTCGCTGTTGCGGTAGCGCAGGTTGTTGACCGTGAAGTGCGACCAGCCGATGTCGATCGGCGACAGCTCGACCTTGCCGTCGTCGCGCGGGCGCAGGCCCGCCACGTCCTCGACGACCGTCCAGTTGCTGCTGCCCAGGATCGTGTGGTGGATCCAGGAGCGGTAGTCGATGGTCTTCGTCCCGGGGTTCCAGTTGGCCCAGAACTCGTTGGAGTCGGGCCAGGCGGTGTTGCCGCCGACGTACTGCGCCCAGGCGTTCCAGTACAGCAGCTTCTTGTAGTGGTCACCGGTGATGTAGGAGGTCGGGTAGTTGCGCAGCGCCGAGGAGAGCAGCCGGAACTGCACGGTCGAGTTGATCTGCGAGAAGTTGTTGGAACCCGGGTTGCCAGCGGCCGCCGCGGCGGCCTTGTCCTTCTGGTTGGCGGTGTAGAACGGGAAGATCGGATACTCGGTCTCGTCGTCGAACAACCGCAGCGCCTCGCGGTAGGTGGCGGTGTTGGGCATCAGGCCCACCGAGTACGGATAGAAGTTGTTGATCTCCTTCCAGGGCACCAGCGCGTTGGTCGACACATGCCGGTGCTGCAGCACCTTCGCCGTGGGGTTCCAGAGCACGTTGACGATCGCGTTCTTGACGTTGGTGGCGATGGTGCGCATCTCGTTGGCCTTGGCGGTGTTGCCGACCGCGTCGTAGGCGGAGGCCGAGGCCATGGCGTTGCTGTAGACGTAGGCCGACTCGGTGCGGTCCAGGCGCCCGGCGCGCCAGTGGAAGGAGACGGCGTCGGCGTCGTTGCCGGTCAGCGCTCCCCAGTCGTACTCGATGAGGTTGTTGTGGTCCTGGTCGTAGAAGGCGAGCTGGCCCTTGACGTCCTGCTCGGCGTAGCGGGCGAGGTTGGCCGCGATGCCGGGCTGGCCGCCGTGGATCTGGTAGCTGCGCCAGGCCGCCTCGGAGATGTACTGGGTGTAGCTGTTGGACCAGTTCTCCGGATCACCCGGGTTGTCCATGTAGCGGCCGTTCTTCGACACCTCGCCGGCCGACACCCACGGTCCGTAGGAGTACATCGGGTTGCGCAGGTACTTGAGCTCGTCCACGAACATCGGCACGGTCAGCGCGATGGCGTTGTTGTAGCCCAGGGCACCCTCGACCGAGGTCGGCCACTGGTAGTCCTGGCCGGGAATGTCGGCGTCCAGATGGTTGAAGCGCATCAGCCACCAGCGGTAGTAGACGCTCTTCTTGATGGCGGGCTCGGGCACGTCGATGTAGGGGATGTTCTGCGCCCACCACTGGTTGTAGGCCCGCACGTGCGTCGCGAACGCGGCGGCGGGGGTGGCCGAGCGGTACGACTGGTACTCGGTGAGCGAGGCCGGGAGCTCGTCGGTCACGAAGCCCATCACCACCTTGGTCGTCACGGTCGCCCCGGCGGCGACGGTGAGCGAGCGGGTCAGGTCGGTGCCGCTGACGGCGAAGCCGTCCCCGGAGAGCCTGGGGAAGATCGTGGTGAGCTTGTTCTTGGCGTCCACGATGCCGGTGAGCTCGGTGCCCACCGGGGTCTTGGCGTACGGCGAGGTCGCCTTAAGGGTGAGCGTCTGGGACCCGGAACCGTTGTTGGTGACCGACAGGTTGGTGACCGCGACGTTGTCGTGGGTGATGAACTTGGTGACGTTCACCACCAGGGAGCCGCTGGTGTGCACGCTCTTCCAGTGGCTGGGCGCCTGCCAGCGCTGGGCGGGCTGCTCGGTGAACGTGCCGGGCGAGATCGCCACCGAGTAGGCGTGCTCGTTGGAGATGCTCTCCCAGTAGGCCACCTGACCGCCGAAGCCGATGACGGACGGGGTGTGGTTCTTCATGAAGACCGCGCGGCCCCGGCTCATCAGCCAGGTGCCCGCGGGGTCGTTGCCGGAGCGTGACAGCAGCCGGTCCATCCAGAAGTCGGTGCCCGAACTCTCGGCGTCGTAGATGCTCTGCATCATGTTGCCGGGCGTGTACGGGACGGGCGGGGCCGGGATCGCGGGCCCGCTGAAGGTGGGCAGTCCGATGCTCTGCACCGCCGAGGCGGGGGTGCCGAGCGTGAGCGAGGTCGCGGCGAGAAGCAGGGTGACGGCGGCGGCGGTCAGCGACCGCCGGGCGCGGGAGAGGACGGGCATCGCTTCACATCTCTCGGAGGGGGGTTGACACGGGGGCCTGCGTGCTCCTAGAGAGCCATCCATTCCAGGACACCGGTCGAGTAGCCGGTTCTGGAGGTGATGCTCAGTCTCAGCCGGGTGGTCGAGACCGGGGTGAACGTGGTGACGTTGTAGGTGTTCGCCGCGACGCCGCAGGCCGACTGGCCGGGCACGTCGACGTAGGCGCTGCCGTTCCAGTACTGCACCTTGCAGGAGGCGGGCAGGTCGATGCCCTGATCGTCGTCGAACCAGTAGGTCGCCACCTTGCCGACGCTCTTGGCGGTGGTCCACCGGTACTCGATCCACTCGGTGCCCTGGTGGTTCCAGTTGCCGTACGCACCGTGGCTGTGGTCGGCGGAGCTCGCCGGGACATAGCCGTCGTTGATCGCTCCGAGGGTCTCCCAGGGAGAGACGTACGAGGTGGAGGCGGTGGCGGTCAGCGCGTGGTTGGTACCGGAGGGCGGCTGGCCGCCTCCTCCGCCGGAGGTCTGCACGACCTTCTGCATGGTGCCGTCGGCGTTCCAGTAGAGCTTGTCCAGGGTGACCGAACGGCGGAAGTTGCCCCCGCCCGGCGCCGCGGCGTTGTGGTAGACCATGTACCACTGGCCCTTGAACTCGACGATGGCCGGGTGGTTGGTGGTCGAGCTGACCTGGTCGAGCACGACACCGCGATGCGTCCAGGGGCCGAGCGGGCTGGTGGCGGTGGCGTAGCGGATGCAGGCGTAGCCGGGCTGGGAGCAGCCGGAGTCGTTGGCGGCGTAGGCGAGATAGTAGGTGCCGTTCCGCTTGAACATCCAGGGGGCCTCCCAGAAGTTGCTCACCCCCGCCGGAGTGATCACCGGGCCGTCCAGGTTGATCATGTCGGGCTTGAGCTTGGCCGCGCGCAGGCCGTAGTAGGAGCCCCAGTAGATGTACGCCTGGCCGTCGTCGTCGGTGAAGACCGTCGGGTCGATGTTGAGCGGCGAGGAGTTCGGGGTGCTGTCGCTGATCAGCGGCCCGCCCTTGGCGTCGGTGAACGGGCCGAGCGGGCTGTCGCCGACCGCGACGCCGATGTCCATCCAGCCCGCGCCGTTGCCGTTGACCGGGACGTACCAGTAGTACTTGCCGCCGCGGGGCTCGACCTCTCCCGCCCACGCGTCGGCACCGGCCCAGGGGAGGTTCGACAGCGAGAGCCTCGCCCCATGGTCCGTCCAGGTCGTGGCGTCGGTGGAGGAGAACACGTGCCAGTCGCGCATGACGAAGTTGGTGCCGCCTGGGGCCGCTTCGTCGTGGCCGGTGTACAGGTACATGGTGTCGCCGACGACCAGCGCGGCGGGGTCGGCGGTGTAGATGGACGTCGTGATCGGGCTCGCGGCGGGCGCGGGTCCGGCCAAGGCGAGGACGAGGGTGAAGGCGAAGATCATGGCGAGGGCCGTTGTCCATCGTCTTCTCATGACACTGCTCCTGGGGGGGTGATCATGGCGCTTGCCAATGTCTGACGATTACTTGTGTTAACGCTAACAATTCCGATCACGGGAACTCGCCACCCGGAACGGGGAACTCCGAGCTTTGTTTCGCCGAGATTTCCTGAGTGTTTGCGATAACAGAATCGCTGTCAAGGCCCAAACTCCAGGGCTGCCGAAAACGCTTTGACCTGGCACTTTACCCCCCCATTTAACACCTTCGGCCGGAAAAAGATTGGAAAAAAAATGATAGGGCTAACATTTGTGATGCCCGAGTCTCGAACAGCGGAAGAGGAGTTTTACCGGGGCCGGCCATGGACATTCGGTAGTCCCTCGATCGTCCCCGGAGGCGTGACCGCCTCCCGACGGTGAACGCCCCCTTTTCCGCGGCACGCCCTCACACCGGCGACCGGCGCGGGCGTCTCCGGGAGAGAACCGGCGACCCGGCCGGTCCTGGGAAGCCTGCACCGGCGATCCCCCGGTCCGCCACGCCGGCTCCCGTACTCGGGGTACGCGGCGGCCGGACCGCCCCCGGGCCCCCGGCCGACGCCTCTTTCGCGAATTAAGGGAATGCTTAGGTGGCCGTTGACAGCTTCGCGGGGCCGGAGTGCACTGGGCTGCCGAGCACGAGACGGAGGGGTGTCCGCATGCAGGTTCCGGCCCCGTTGGAGTACGAGCGTGCCACCAGCGTCGATCACGCCATCGGGTTGCTGGAGCGGCTGGGGAGTTCGGCGCGGCTCCTCGCGGGCGGTCACAGCCTGCTCCCGATGATGAAGCTCCGGCTGGCCAACCCGGAGTACCTGATCGACATCAACGATCTGCACGGCGAGCTGGGATACATCCGGATGGAACCGGCGCAGACCCGTATCGGCGCGATGACCCGCCACCGCGAGCTGCTGGAGTCGGACGAGCTCGCCAGGGCATTTCCGATCTTCCGTGACGCCGAACGGGTCATCGCCGACCCGATCGTCCGCAACCGAGGCACCCTGGGCGGCTCGCTCTGCCAGGCCGATCCCTCGGAGGACCTGTCGGCCGTGTGCACCACCCTCGGGGCGAGCTGCGTGATCCGCGGCCGGACCGGGGAGCGGGTCGTGACGATGGAGGAGTTCCATCGCGGCCCGTACGAGACGGCGGTCGCGGACGACGAGATGCTGATCGAGATCCGCATCCCGGCGCGGCCGAACGGGTCGAGTGCCTACGAGAAGGTCGAGCGGCGCGCGGGCGACTGGGCGATCGTGTCCGCGGGCGCGGCCGTCTGGCTGACCGACGGAGTGATCTCCGACGCCCGGGTCGGCCTGGCCGCGGTGGGCCCGAACACGACGGGGCTGCCCGCGGTCTCCGAGGCGTTGCGCGGCAGGCCGCCGTCCGAGGAGCTCTACGAGCGGGCCGGTGCCCTCGCCGCCGAGAGCTGCAGCCCGGTCACCGACATGCGCGGCAGCGCCGACTACAAGCGCCACCTCGCCAAGGAACTCACCAGGCGGGCACTGCGGCGGTCCGTCGCCCGGATCAGCGAGGGAGGATGACGTGCAGGTTTCGATGATCGTCAACGGTGAGGAGGTCACCGGGGAGATCGAGGGCCGCCTGCTGCTGGTCCACTTCCTCCGTGACCACCTGGGGCTGACGGGCACCCACTGGGGCTGCGACACGAGCAACTGCGGCACCTGCGTGGTGTGGCTCGACGGCGAGCCGGTCAAGTCGTGCACCGTGCTCGCGGCGATGGCCGGCGGCCACGAGGTACGCACGGTGGAGGACCTCGAACAGGACGGCGAACTCGATCCCGTGCAGCGAGGATTCATGGAGTGCCACGGCCTGCAGTGCGGGTTCTGCACGTCCGGCATGATGATGACCGCGCGGGCCCTGCTCGACCGCAACCCAGACCCCTCCGAGCAGGAGATCCGCGAGGCGATCTCCGGCCAGATCTGCCGGTGCACTGGTTATGCGACCATCGTCCGTTCTGTCCGGTGGGCCGCCGCTCACGAGGCGGGCTCGCAGCCGGCCGCCACCACCGGGAGCGCGCCATGACCACCACCGACGACCGCTTCGCCGCCGAGTTCGAGAGCAACGACCACAAGCCGGTCGGCTACGGCCGGATGCTGCGCAAGGAGGACCCCCGGTTCGTCCGGGGGAAGGGCCGCTACTGCGACGACGTGCGCCTGCCGGGCATGCTGCACCTGGCGATCCTCCGCTCCCCCGTCGCGCACGCGCGGATCGTGAGCATCGACACCAGCGCGGCCGAGGCGCACCCGAAGGTCAAGGCGGTCGTCACCGGTGCCGCCCTGGCCGAGAAGGGGCTGGCCTGGATGCCCACCCTCTCCGGCGACGTGCAGGCCGTGCTGGCGACGGACAAGGTCCGCTTCCAGGGCCAGGAGGTCGCGTTCGTCGTGGCGGAGGACCACTACGCGGCGCGCGACGCGCTGGAGCTGATCGACGTCGAGTACGACGTCCTCGAACCGGTGACAGACGTGCGCAGGGCCCTCGACCCCGGCGCCCCCGTCATCCGCGACGACCTGGAGGGCAAGGAGAACAACCACGTCTTCGACTGGGAGACCGGTGACGAGGCGGCCACCGAGGCGGTGTTCGCGACAGCCGACGTCGTCGTCAGCCAGGACATCGTCTATCCTCGCGTACACCCCGCGCCGATGGAGACCTGCGGGTGCGTCGCCGACTACGACCGGATCGACGGCAGGCTGACACTCTGGTCCACGACCCAGGCGCCGCACGCCCACCGCACGTTGTACGCGATCGTCGCCGGCCTGCCCGAGCACAAGATCCGGGTCATCGCACCGGATATCGGCGGTGGCTTCGGGGGGAAGGTTCCAATCTATCCCGGCTATGTCTGCGCGATCGTGGCGTCGATCGTCACCGGCAAGCCGGTGAAATGGATGGAGGACCGCTCGGAGAACCTCACGAGCACCGGTTTCGCCCGCGACTACATCATGCGCGGCGAGATCGCGGCGAGCAGGGACGGAAAGATCCTGGCCGTCCGCACCAACGTGCTCGCCGACCACGGCGCCTTCAACGGCGTCGCCGCCCCGGTGAAGTATCCGGCCGGCTTCTTCGGCGTGTTCACCGGCAGCTACGACCTTCAGGCGGCGTACTGCAGGATGACCGCCGTCCACACGAACAAGGCGCCCGGCGGCGTCGCCTACGCCTGCTCGTTCCGCATCACCGAGGCCGTGTACCTCATCGAGCGCATCGTCGACTGCCTGGCCTACGAGCTGGAGATGGATCCGGTCGAGTTGCGCGTCAGGAACTTCATCCAGCCCGACCAGTTCCCGTACCGCACCAAGACCGGCTGGGTCTACGACTCCGGCGACTACGAGCCGACCATGCGCAGGGCCATGGAGATCGCCGGCTACCACGAGCTCCGCGCCGAGCAGGCCGAGCGGCGGGCCCGCGGTGAGCTGATGGGGATCGGCGTCTCCTTCTTCACCGAGGCGGTCGGCGCTGGCCCGCGCAAGGACATGGACATCCTGGGCCTGGGCATGGCCGACGGCTGCGAGCTGCGCGTCCACCCGACCGGAAAGGCGGTGGTGCGACTGTCCGTGCAGACCCAGGGGCAGGGCCACGAGACGACCTTCGCGCAGATCGTCGCCGAGGAGATCGGCATCCCGCCCGCCGACATCGACGTCGTGCACGGCGACACCGACCAGACGCCGTTCGGCCTGGGCACCTACGGCAGCCGCTCCACCCCGGTCTCCGGTGCGGCCGCGGCCCTGGTGGCGCGCAAGGTACGCGACAAGGCACGGCTCATCGCCTCGGGAATGCTGGAGGTCTCCGTCGCCGACCTGGAATGGCGCAAGGGGGCCTTCCACGTCAAGGGCGACCCTGGAAAGTCCGTGACGATCCAGGACATCGCCATGAGGGCGCACGGCGCGGGAGACCTGCCCGAGGGCGTCGAGGGCGGGCTGGAGGCACAGATCTGCTACAACCCGGAGAATCTGACCTATCCGCACGGCGCCTACATCTGCGTCGTCGACATCGACCCGGGCACCGCCCAGGTCAAGGTGCGGCGGTTCATCGCGGTCGACGACTGCGGCACCCAGATCAACCCGATGATCATCGAGGGGCAGGTGCACGGCGGTCTCACCGACGGCGTCGGCATGGCGTTGATGGAGATGATCGCCTTCGACGAGGACGGCAACTGCCTGGGCGGGTCGCTCATGGACTATCTCATCCCGACCTCGCTGGAGGTTCCCGACTGGGAGACGGGATTCACCGTGACACCCTCGCCCCATCACCCGATCGGCGCGAAGGGCGTCGGCGAGTCGGCGACGGTCGGCTCCCCTCCGGCGATCGTCAACGCGGTCGTCGACGCCCTCAAACCGTTCGGCATCCGCCACGCCGACATGCCGCTCACCCCCTCCCGAGTGTGGGACGCCATGCGCGGCGCACCGCAGCCGCCGATCTGACCGAATCGGAGCGTCCATGCCTTCCGGTATCTCGGTGCGAATGAGAGAACTGGCCGCGGACCGCGTCCCGTTCGTCCACGCGCTCGTGGTCCGCGCCCACTACCCGACCTCGGTCAACGCCGGCGACGACGCCATCGTGCTGCCCGACGGGTCCATCGAGGGCTTCGTCGGCGGCCGGTGCGCGGAGAGCTCCGTGCGCACGGCGGCTCTCGGCGCGCTCAGGGACGGCCGCTCGGTGCTGCTGCGGGTGCTGCCGGAGGGCGAGCCGGCCTTCCCCGACTCCCCCGGCGCCCAGGTCGTGGTGAACCCCTGCCTGTCGGGCGGCGCACTGGAGATCTTTCTCCAGCCGTTGCTGCCGCCACCGGTGATCTGGGTCGCCGGCGAGTCACCGATCGCCGAGGCGCTGGCCGAGCTGGCCGGCCCGCTGGACCTCACCGTCCGGCGGGCGGCGGACGGGCAGGGGCCTGCGGGCGCCACCGCGGCCGTGGTGACCGGCCACGGGCGCGGTGAGACCGCCGCGATCCGCGCGGCACTGGACGCCGGGGTCGGGCTCGTCGGCCTGGTGGCCAGCCGCCGGCGCGGCGCGGCGGTGCTGGCGGAGATGGGACTCACCGAGACCGAGCGTGCCCGGATCAGCTCACCGGCCGGGTTCCAGATCGGGGCCCGCACCGCGCACGAGATCGCCGTGTCGATCCTGGCCGAGATCATCGCCGCGATCCGCACCCGCGGGCTGACCCCGGCGGTACCCGTCCCCGCTCCCGCGGGCGGCGAGGCCGCGGCGAGTCCGATCATCCAGGCCGTCGACCCCGTCTGCGGAATGGCGGTGACCGTCTCCCCCGACACGCCCCACCTGGCCGTCGACGGCGAGGACGTGTGGTTCTGCGGACCGGGCTGCCGGGAACGTCACGCGGAGAAGGACAGGCGGTAGAGACGTGCAGGCAACCGACTCGCGCCGCCCGGAGTATCGCCCGCCACCGTCGCGAACCGGTCCCGGCGCCGAGGGTGCGTCGTGACCCCGGCCTTCGCCGACGCCGACGAGGTAAGGCGGCGGCTGGACGAGATGGACTACCTGGTCGACGAGGGCACCGCCGCGGCGCTGTTCTTCGCGCTGGTTCTCGACCGGCCCCTGCTGCTGGAGGGGGAACCCGGCGTCGGTAAGACGACCGCCGCCAAGGCCCTGGCCCGCGTCCTGGACACCCCTCTGATCCGGCTGCAGTGCTACGAGGTGTTGACCGCGAGCGAGGCGCTCTACGAGTGGAACTACCAGCGGCAACTGCTCGCCATCCGGCTCGCCGAGTCACGGCGGGACAGCCTGGCCGACGCCGACCTGTTCAGCGCGGAGTTCCTGCAGGAACGCCCGATCCTGCGGGCCGTCCGGCACGACGGCCCGGTGCCGCCGGTGCTGCTGATCGACGAGATCGACCGCGCCGACGACGAGTTCGAGGCCCTGCTGTTCGAGTTCCTCGGCGAGTCCTCGATCACGATTCCGGAGCTCGGCACGTTCACCGCGAAACGCCGGCCGGTCGTCGTACTGACCTCCAACCGCAGCAGGGACCTGCACGACGCGCTCCGGCGGCGCTGCCTGTACCACTGGATCGACTTTCCCGAGGCCGAGCGGGCCGTGGAGATCCTGCGCCGTTCGGTACCCGGCGCGAACGAGGCACTGATCAGGTCGGTCACCGAGTTCATCGGCCGGGTGCGCCGGTTCGACCTGGACAAGGCCCCCGGCATGGCGGAGACGATCGACTGGGTCGCGGCCCTGTCCGCGGTCGGCGCGACCCGTCTGGTCAGGCAGGACGTCGTCCGGACGCTGAGCACCATCGCGAAGACACCCGACGACCGTGACACGATCACCGGCGCGCTCGACGACCCGGGCGACGCCTGCGGCGCGACCGCCTGATCGACGGCACGAAGACGGCGTAGAAAGGGCGGTTCATGAGGATTGACAATGAGTTCACGGTCAACGTTCCGATCGACCGGGCGTGGACGGTGCTCACCGACCTCGAGGGGATAGCCCCGTGCATGCCGGGGGCCCAGCTGACCGGTGTCGAGGGCGAGGTCCACTCCGGCAAGGTCCGGGTGAAGGTCGGCCCCGTCGTCTCCGAGTACGCGGGCACGGTCAGGTTCGTCGAGAAGGACGAGGTGAACCACCGTGCCGTCATCGACGCCAGAGGCCGTGACTCGCGAGGGGCGGGCAACGCCTCAGCGGTCATCACCGCACTGCTCCGGGCCGACGGCGCACGTACCGTCGTCACCGTCGACACCGACCTGAAGATCTCCGGAAAGATCGCCCAGTTCGGCAGCGGAATGATCAAAGAGGTCTCCGGGAAGCTGCTCGGCCAGTTCGTCGACTGCCTCGAAGGAAGGCTCGCCGCCGATACGGCCGCAGCGGCCGAGGTCGCCGGGAGTCCGGTATCCGCCGCTCCCCCCACCGCCGACCGGCGGCCGGCGAGCGTCCCGCCGGGCTCCGAACCCGAAGGCGTTCCGGCCGGGACCGCAGCGGGGAACGTCCGGACGGACCCCGAACCGGTCCCCCGGGAAGCGGGCGAGAACGCCCCGGCGATCGACCCCGAACCGCTGGACGTGATGAGCGTCGCCGGCGGATCCGTCTACCGGCGGGTGCTTCCGGTCCTCGCCGTCCTCGTCGTCCTCGTCGCCGTCGTCGTCTACCTCCTTGTCGCCTAGCGGGCCGGCGCCGGGTGTCGATCGGGCGGCGTTCGCCGTCGCGCTGGCGGTCCGGCTCCGGCAGCACGGCGTGCCGGTCGGTCTCACCGCCGTCGACGACCTCGTCAACGCGCTGGCGGCCTCCCCTCCGGACTCGCTGCCGAGGCTGTACTGGGCCGCCCGCATCAGCCTGGTACGGCGGCGCTCGGAGATCGACACCTTCGACACGGTGTTCGCGGCCGTGTTCGGCGACGCGGCACTCGCCCTGGACCCGCCCACGCGCCGCCGGTCGCGGGCCGCCGTGACCGGCGGAGACGACGACGTCTCCGTCTTCCCGCCCGCCTTCGCGGACCGGCGGCCAGGGGACGCGCTGCCCTGGGCGACGCTCCCCGCGGTGGTCGCCGACGCGGAGCGGTCGGACAGCCCGCCGGCCGTGCCCGACCGCCTGCCGAGCGACCTCCAAGGGCGGGCGGAGGTGCCGTTCGAGGAACTCGACGCGCGGGAGATGGAACTGCTCGGCGGGTGGCTGCGTTCCGCGGTGACCGACTGGCCC
Source organism: Streptosporangium amethystogenes subsp. fukuiense (assembly GCF_042665875.1). Classification (NCBI taxonomy): domain Bacteria; kingdom Bacillati; phylum Actinomycetota; class Actinomycetes; order Streptosporangiales; family Streptosporangiaceae; genus Streptosporangium; species Streptosporangium amethystogenes. The sequence continues at coordinate 2,695,474 of NZ_JBHTEE010000001.1, forward strand.
ACCAGGCGCAGCCGGCGACTCGCGGCCGACCCCCGTGGCAGGAGGGTCGCGGTGCGAGCCACGGTCCAGCGATCCCGCCGGACCGGCTGGGAACCACTCCACCTGCTGCGGGAGCGGGCGGTCGACAGGCCTCGACGCGTCGTGCTGCTCTGTGACGTCAGCCAGTCCATGCAGGCGCAGGCGCCCGCCTACCTGCACCTGATGCGCGCCCTGGCGCTGGCCGCCGGCGCGGAGGTGTTCGCCTTCGCCACGTCGCTGACACGGTTGACCCCGATCCTGGCGCACAGGTCCGCGGCCGTCGCCGTCGAGCAGGCCACGGAAAGGGTCTCCGACCGGTTCGGCGGGACACGGATAGCGACCAACGTGCGGGCTCTGCTCGCCTCCCACCACGGAGGGTCGGTACGGGGCGCCGTGGTGATCATCGGTTCGGACGGCTGGGACAGCGACCCCCCGGAGGCCATGGCCGCCGCCATGGCGCGACTGCGCCGGCGCGCGCACCGGGTGATCTGGATGAACCCCAGGGCCTCCGCCCCCGGCTTCGAACCGCGCGTCGCCGCCATGGCCGCCGCCCTGCCGTACTGCGACCGGCTGCTGCCCGCGGACACCTTCCGGTCCCTGCGGCATGTGATCGCCGAGATCTCCGCCGCCCGTTAGGTCCTGTTCCGCGGAACTCACCGTGGCGAGGATCGGTCAGCTGGTGCCTCGCAGGGCGGCGGAGAAGATCGCGGCGCGCCGCCTGACCCCGGTGGGCGAAGGGGCCTAGCTCCAGAGGGTGACGTGGATGGAGGGGCGGAACCGGCCGGGGCTCACCCCCGGACCGCGCAGCATGGCCTGCGTGGCGCGCGGGGTGGTGACGAACCGGACGAGCTCGGCGGCCACCGACGGGGCACCACGCTCGACGAGGGTCAGCGTGGCCCACACACCGTCGTACCGGAGAGCGCGGCCGGCGATGTGGACGAGACGGCCGGTGGCCAGATCCCGCGCCACCGCGAAGGAGACCGTCGGTGCCACGCCGTGGTTGCGCTTGACCTCCTCCAGCGCCGCCGCGTGACTCTGGAAGATCCGCTGGTGCTCCTCGGGCACGCTGACCCGGCGCAGAATCGTGGGAACGGCACCGATGTCCGCCGCGGCCGACGGGCCGAGCTGCCAGGTCTCCTCGCGCAGCTGGTGGGCGCCGGCGTCGAGCCCGGCGAGCGGATGGTCCGGGCCGGACACGACGATCACCTGATAGTTGAGGAACGGCCGGCACGCCAGCGACTCGTCCAGGTTGCCCGTCCTGGGCCCGATCGCCACGTCCACCGCCCGCGAGTGCAGCAGGGCGCCGAACTTCCGCGGGTCGTGCACGCTCAGCTCCACATCGAGGTCGGCGGCCCGGCCGGCGAACAGCTCGATCAGGCCGGGAGCCGCGTACTCGGCGAACAGGCTCGACGCGGCGACGCGCAGCAACCGCCGGCCACGGGCCGCCTGGCCCACCTCGACGATCGTGCGCTCCTGCAGGCTGAGCATCTCCGTCGCGCGGCTCGCCAGCCGCAGGCCGCCGGGGGTGAAGGCGAGCCCGGAGGCCGTCCGCGTGAACAACTGGTCGCCGAGTTCCCTGCGCAGCTGGCCGATGTGCAGCGAGACGGCGGCCTCCGACACCTCCAGCTCCCCCGCCGCCAGCTTTACCGAACCGAGCCGTACCACTGTGGCGAACGCGCGCAGCTGGGTGGGTGTCACGCGTGGAACGCTACGGCACGGACTTCGCCGGCGACAGTGAGAGCCGCGGAGGGCGTTCGGCGGCTACGGGGTGCCCGCGAGGCGCAGGGGCGGGGTGTGGATGTCGAACGGCAACCACCGCTGGGCCAGGGTCGAGATAGGGCAGGCGAGGGTCAGGTGGGCGGCGCGGAACGAGAAGACCTACGCGGGGACGCCGAACCAGGTGGCCAGCGCCTCCCGTAGGCCGAGGCTCACGGGATCGCCCGTTTCCTCGTCAGGGGACGTCCAGGCGACGTAGCCGTCCGGGCGGATCAGCAGCCCGGCGGGGACCCGCCGGCTGGAAGTGGCGGTGACGACGTCCACCCGGTCCTTCCAGCCCGCCGCCGTCTCCTCCAGCTCGTCGCCCCCACCGAGGTCGAGGAGGAGCGGCCGGGCGCCGTGCGTCAGGTCCGCGAGCCGCACGGCGCCCGCGTCCGTGGCGAGGGAGAGGTCCGGTGCCGGGCGGCCGAGGAGGGGGTGCGGCACCGGGCAGGCATCCCCCATGTCGTAGCGGATGTCCGAACCCGCCATGAGCTCGGCGATGTGCCGCCGGTTCTCCTTGTGTTCGAGCAGCTCGGCGAAGAGCTCGCGCAGCGCGGTGACCTCTTCGCCGGGGGCGAGCAGGGCGGCCTGCGCCCGGGTGTGCGTGACGACCCGCCGGCCCACGGGGTGCCGTTCGCCGTGGTAGGTGTCGAGCAGTCCCGGCGGCGCCCAGCCGTGAACCTCGGCGGCGAGTTTCCAGCCGAGGTTCACAACGTCCTGCAGGCCGAGGTTGAGCCCGGGACCGCCGACCGCGGAGTGGACGTGCGCGGCGTCCCCGGCCACCAGCACGCGACCGGCGCGGTAGCGGTCGGCCAGGCGGGTGTTGCCGCCGGTGAGGCGGCGGAGCACATGGGGGCCTCGGCTCGCCGGCGGGGTCATCGGCAGGTCGGCCCCGAGCACCCTGTGCACGCTGTCACGCAACTCCTCCAGGGTCATCGGCACCCGCTCGTCGATCCGCCCCCGCCCCCACTCCATGGTGGTCACGAGGTGCACGCCCGGTTCGAACGACGCGAGGGCGAACACGCCGTGTGCGGTTCGGTGGAACATGAACGGCCTCCAGCGTGCCCCGGCCAGCAGCAGCTCGCCGGTCGCGGGATCGAGCGCGGAGGCGGGCAGGACGGCGTGGGCGCTGCGCGACACGACGTCCTCGGCGGTGGCGCCGGGGAAGCCGATACCGGCCCGCTTCCGTACGACGCTGTGGGCTCCGTCGCAGCCGACCAGATAGCGGGTGCGCAGCTCGTAGTCTCCGCCGGGGGCGTGGACGGCGACCGTGACACCGTCCCCGTCCTGCGCCAGGTCCACCAGTTCGTGGCCGCGCCGGATCTCCACCCCGAGCTCCAGCGCCCGCTCCTGTAACAGCTGCTCCAGGCGGCGCTGCGGGATCGGGAGGATGTGCAGCGGGCCGGGGTCCAGCGCGCTCAGGTCCAGGTGCATGCCGCCGAACATGAAGAACGGCGCGGGAACCGGGGGGTGTGAGGCACCGGTGAACCGCCGGTACAGGCCCCGGCTGTCGAGCACCTGGACCACCCGCCCGACCAGTCCGTTGGCCCTGGGCTCCTCGCCCGGCTCCGGCAGCCGCTCCAGCAGCACCGGGCGGACACCTGCCAGGCTCAGCTCGCAGGCCAGCATCAGCCCGTTCGGGCCACCACCGGCGATCACGACGTCAACGGACATCACAAACCTCCTTGATCGGATGAGGGAGCGGGCGCGATGGCACGCCACCCGCCGAGGGGGCGGCGAAACGGCCACGGCCCGTATACGGCCACGCGTTGAAACCGTCTCGGCGCCCGCGCACCGCCCGTGAATGTCAATATAGGTTGACACCAACCCTCCGTCAACCCCGGTTGACGAGAGGTCCGCGTCTTCCTCGAACACCGGGGAACACATCCGGAGGCACGTCCGCGACCGAGCCCGGTGGCCGTGTTCGCGTCAACGGCCGCGAACCGGGAGAGGGTCCCGGGCACGGTCGCGGCCCGGACCCTCCGGGTTCCCCCCTGCCGGGAATCCCTGCCAGGATCGGCACATGGTGAGGATCGGACAGGTGGTGCTGGGCGTCACCGACATGCGACGTGCCGTCGGGTTCTGGACGCGGGCGCTGGACTACGCGCCGCGCGAGGGCGAGACCGGGGACGACTGGACCGTGATCGACCCGGTGGAGGGTGACGGCGTCCCGCTGGCACTGGACATCAGCAGGACGCCGGTGCGCCGTCATCCCCGGACGCACCTCGACCTGTTCGTCCCCGACGCCGCCGGGCAGGCGTCCGAAGTGGAGCGACTGGTGTCGCTGGGGGCCGAACGCGTCGACTGGGACCTCTATCCGGACGACCCCGACTTCGTGGTCCTCGCCGACCCCGAGGGCAACGTCTTCTGCGTCGTCGACCTCAGTCACGGCTGAGAACCGGAGCGCGGCCCCCCGGCCGGACCCGTCTCGCCCCGCATCCGGGCGGTTCCCGCCAGGCACACCGTGCGGCCGACCACGACATGGAGCGCACGCGTGAGCGCGTGGCGGCCCGGGTGTCACGTGCCGGAGGGGCCACCCCGGGCCGGGCCCCAAGGCGTACCCGGACGAGAGCGACGGGCCGGCACCGGCGAGAACGGCCCCTAGGCGGCCACGGCGGGCGAGCGGTCGCCGGCGACGCGGATGGCGAGGCCCACGAGCACGGTGCCCGTCAAGTAGCGCTGCACGCGCATCCAGGTGGGCCGCCGCGCGAGGAAGGTCGCGGCCGAGCCCGCGGTCAGCACGATCATCGCGTTGACCGACAGGGCGATGACGATCTGGATGGCTCCCAGCAGGAGGCTCTGCGTGCCGACGTCGCCCCGGGCCGGATCGACGAGCTGCGGCAGCACCGACACGTACACAATGGCGATCTTGGGGTTGAGCAGGTTGGTGACCAACCCCATGGAGAACAGCCGGCGCGGCGGGTCCACCGGGAGGGTGCCGGGGGCGAAGATCGGCTCACCGCCGGGCCTGATCGTCTTCCAGGCCAGCCAGAGCAGGTACCCGGCGCCCGCGAGCTTGACCGCCGTGTAGACGGCGGGCACCACCGCGAAGATCGTGGCGATCCCGGCCACCGCCGCCAGCAGGTAGACCAGAAAGCCCGCCGCGACGCCCGCCAGCGAGATCAGCCCGGCCCAGCGCCCCTGCGTCACGGACCGCGAGACCAGGTAGATCATGTTGGGGCCGGGGGTGAGCACCAGGCCGAGGGCGACCACGGCGATGCCCGCGAGGGCACTGATAGAGATCATGGGCACATCATCGAGCATCCCTCCCGCCGGGAGAACGGCCAATTTCCAGAATTGGCCTGGTAACCATCGACCCCGGCCGATCGGCCCACGGCACTGGGACGCCCTCGCCCCGGCAGTGCAGACCCTGGCCTGATTCGCCCGGTCAAGGACACCGCCCACCTGGCCCATCGGCCGGCGCGACCTCGCGGAAGCGGCGCGGTCAGGCCTCGCGGAAGCGGATGTCGCGAGCTGACGCCTCAGGGGCGACGAAGTCGAGCAGGCGTGCTCCCTCCAGCTCCAGGTCCGCCCGCTCCCCCGCGCTCACCGGCGCGAACAGCTCCACCTCCAGGATCGCCTCGCCCCGTTTCCCCGTCACCTTCCACATGCCCCGCACGAAGCCGTCGACCAGCACCGTCGCCTTGATGATGCCGTTGATCGTGAAGATCCGCCCCCGATACTCCTCCTCCGTGATCCGGGTCCTGGTCCGCGGGGCGAACGACAGCAGCGTGTTGTCGAACTCCGACAGGTAGCGCACCGGGGCAGGGGTCTCGGGGCCGGGGCGCGGCGCCTCGGGCAGGTCGAACAGCTCCGCGCCGTCCTCGGTCGCGAAGGTCCGCAGGCCCATCCCGCGAACGATCTCCCCCAGGCGGGTCATGCCCGACCACTGCTGAACGTCCATCACCGTGGCGGGACCGTAGGCGGCGAGGTAGCGGCGGATCGCCTCCTCGGCGGAGGGCCGCTCGTCCTGGGGCCGACCCAGCCATGCCTCCGCGGTGGTGTGGGTGGCCTGGCCGCCCACCCCCCAGATCCCTCTCGGCGGGACCTGCACCAGCGCCAGCGTGTTGCGCACCCCGGCGACCAGGGCGGCGGCCGGGGAATCCGGCCACCGCTCCTGCAGCAGCACCCCGAGCTCACGGAATGTCAAAGGACGTTCCTCCACCAGCTTGCGCCCGGTGACGGCAAGCTCGTCCAGGTCCACGCCGGCCAGGCCCTTGCCGTGCATGCCCCCCCGCAGGCCCCGCGCCAGCGTCGGCCCCAGCAGCGGGCGAAGCGCCAGGCAGTCGTCGGCGGTGACCAGATGGATGGTGGAGCGCATCAGCGCCAGCCTCACCACCTGGCGCTCGTTGATCAACCGGGCGAGGTCGCCGTGGGTGAACCCGGCCAGGCGTGTCCAGAGCCCGACGTAGGGAGGGTTGGGTGCCTGGGCCTGCATGCCGTACAGGTGCCGGACCGCCTCCAACGCGGACGACTCGGCGCGGGCCAGCAGCAGCTGCCGCTCCAGGGTGGCCCGGTTGAGCGCGCGCCGACTTAGCACCTCGGACATGCGTGTCCTCTCGTCGCGAGCCGCGAGTCGCGACGGCGCGATCTCGTCTTGATCCAGTTGATCCGCGCCAAGCTACCAGAATCAAATAACTCACCTCATATTGCTTCCAGCGGGCCAGATCGCGGGCGACGCCAGGTCAGAGGGTCGGCGGCACCCACACGTACGGCGTCGTCGTCGTGATCGCCTCCAGGCCGAGCCTGGCCAGGATCGGGCGGCTGGCATCGGAGGCGTCCACCTGCACCAGGCGGAAACCTCGTGCCACCGCAAGCTCCGCCCGGTACGACACCATCGCCCGGTAGATACCCCTGCCCCGCCACTCCTTCAGGGTCGAGCCGCCCCACAGTGAGACGAAGTCGGTGCCCTCGTGGAAACGCGCCCATGCCGCGCACACCACCTGCCCGCCCGCCTCGGCGATCACCACCGTGCACGGATCCCCAGGGCCGGCGAGCTCGCGCTCCAGCATGCCGGGCAGCCAGCCGTGGTCGGCATCCCAGACCGTCTCCTCCAGCTCGCGGATGCGCTCCAGGTCATCCCGCCCCGCCACCTCGCGCAGCCGCACCCCGGCGGGTGGCACGTGGGCACCGGCCAGCTCACCGGCCTCGCCGACGAGCAGCGTCTCCCGCTCCCCCGCCTCGAACCCGGCCGCCGCGAGCCGCTCGGGCAGGTCGGCGGGCAGGTCGTAACCGTGGTACTTCCACTCGACCTCGCGCCCGACCCGGGTGAAGAAGTCCCGCTGGCGCGCGATGAAGGCGTCCAGCTCGACACCCTCCAAACCACCAAGGTCGCGATATGTCAGGAAACCTTGGCCGTGGCCGTTCGACACGACCCTCAGCAGCGGCCCGATCCTCTCGGCCGTGCGACCCGGCATCGGCCGGGCCCGGAGCTGCTCGTCATATGCCCGAAGGTAGGCGGAAGCGCGCGATGAGATGTCCATTGGGGACAGCCAACCACACACTTATCGGCTGCGACATGGCGTTATGGACCTAGACGCGGTCCAGGCGCCGGTGCGGGGGCGATGGCCGCTCCACCTCGATCGGATCGCCGGGCCGCACCTCACCGCCCGCCACCACCACGCCCATCACCCCGGCCCTGCGGACCGGCTCGCCGTTCTCGTCCCTGCCCACCACCTGCTTGAGCAGGCCCCTCTGGAAACCCTCGATCTGCCCGCAGGGATTGCGCAGCCCGGTCACCTTCACCACCGCCTCCCGCCCCAGTCCGAGCAGCGTCCCCACCGGCAGGCCCAGCAGGTCGACGCCCCGGGTGGTGACGTTCTCCCCCAGCTCTCCGGCGGCCACCGAGAAACCCGCGGCCCGCAGTTCGTCGTGGAGTTCGGCCTGGATCAGGTGGACCTGGCGCAGGTTGGGCTGGGTGGGATCCTGCGCCACCCTCGACCGGTGCTTCACGGTCACCCCGAGGTGCGCGTCCCCCTCCACGCCCAGCCCGGCCAGCAGCCGGATGACGGGTTCCGTGGTCTTGCCGAAGGTGTGGGTGGCGCTACGGCTGACCGCCGTCACTCGTCCGTCCGTCATACCGCGATCCTTCCTCCTATCCGGCGGGAATGGAATCTCGCGCCCGCGCCTTCACGACGTGGATTCATGACGCCCGGTAGGGTCGGCACGGTGAGCGTGCCAGCCGTCCCCGTCTCGCCCGGCCCGTCCATCGAGCCCGCACGAGACCCCTACCGGGTGTATCTCGACTCCCTGACCAGCGCCGAGTCCCGCCGCACCATGCGCGGCTGTCTCGACAGGCTCGCGGCGCTCGTCTCCGGCGAGGAGGTCTCCAGCGGCGCGGGCCAGCCCTGGCACCTGCTGCGCTACGAGCACACGGTACGCATCCGCGCCCTGATGACCGAGCGCGGCTGGTCCCCCTCGTACGTCAACAAGCACCTGGTCGCGCTGCGCAGGGTGCTGCGCGAGGCCTGGCGGCTCGGCCTGATGACCGCCGAGGAGTACCAGCGCGCCGCGGACCTGCCGACGGTCGAGCACACCCGCCTGCCAACGGGCCAGCACGTCCCGCCTGAGGTGGTGGGCGCCGCGCTGGCCGCCTGCGATCGCGACGACTCCGCCGCGGGGGTCCGCGACGCCGCCCTGCTGGCGGTGCTCTACTCCACCGGCTGCCGCCGCGCCGAGATCTCCGGGCTCGCGCTGGGCGACTACGACCCCGGCTCCCGCTCGCTGCGGGTGCGCGGCAAGCGCGACAAGGAGCGGATGGTCTACCTCACCACCGAGGCCGTGGCCAGGATGGAACGCTGGCTGGCCGTACGGGGCCGCTCCGCGGGTGCCCTGTTCTGCCCCATCAGCAAGTTCGGCCGGCTGCGGACCAGGGACCGCGGGCCAGCGCCCATGACCGGCCAGGCGGTCGCCGACATCCTGGCCAGGCGCCTGGCCGAGGCCGGCGCCGGGGCACGTACCCCGCACGACTTCAGGCGCACCTTCATCGGCGAGCTGCTCGACGCCGGGGTGGACCTGGCCACCGCGCAGGCCCTCGTCGGCCACTCCTCCCCCGCCACCACGGCCCGCTACGACCGCCGTCCCGAACGGCGCCGCCGCGAGGCCGTCGACAGGATCACCCTGCCCGCCCCCAGGCCACTCTGACCGTCGGCGCGGGACCGCGAGCGGTGATCCACCGGTACCTGCGGCCCTCTGATCGAAACCCGGACTCGCCACGATTCACCAGCCGCACCGTAACTGTCGGTGGCGCCCCCTACTATGAGCCACCTCAAGGAGGGATAACCGCTCATGGTCAACGCACTGAGGGTTTCGCTGCTGGTCACGACCGACCTGCCACCGGATACCGACCTGACGGAGTTCGGGCGGTTACTGGTCGACTCGGTGCGCACGCTCCAGCGGGACGAGGTGACATATCCCGCGTTCCTGCGCGGCGGGGTGTTCTGGCTGGACCGGCCCCTGCCGCCGTCCGACGACGGGATTCCCCGCGCGGCGGCCGAGGAGCTGCGGTTCGCGGCGCTGCTGGGTCACCTGTCGGCCGGTCAGCCGCCGGGCTCCTCGAAGGAGACGGTCGCCGACGCCTGCCGGGCGATCACCGCCGCCGTCGCCGCCAGGTACGGTGACCTGGGCAGCCCGCCCGCTGTGATGGCGATCCGCAGCGAGGACGTGCGCGAGCGCACCCCTTCCTCGGCCGTCTCCGTCGGGCCCGCGGAGACGCTCCCCGGAACCGCGGACCTCTCCGCCCGGGACGCGTGGTCCCGGGCGGAGAGATCCGGGCAGGTGGAGGATCAGCCCATGGCGACGGCCGGGAAGGTCCAGGTCCCGGAGCCGACGGCGTAGAGCGTCACGGTGTCCGCCGTGCGGGCCCGGACGGTGCCCTCCGTCGAGCGGGCGTCACGTGCCGGAGACGCGGGCCTGACCGTAGGGGACCAGCCGGACCGGGCCGATCAGGCCGTAGTTCTGGCGGGGCATGCCGCTGTAGACGCCGGGGTCGGCGACGCGCAGGCGGTTGTTCAGCGTGGTGGCCACCTCGACCTCGATGGTGTTGCGCCCGCGGCGCAGGTGCGCGCCGAGGTCCACCACCGGGTTGATCAGGTCGACGGGGGGCAGCCGCCTGCCGTTGACCGTCACCCGGCAGGTGTCGAACACCTCGCCCAGTTCCAGGTAGGCACCGTGCCCACCGGTCCACCCGGCGCCCAGCTCGACGACGGCGGTGTAGCGGCCGATGCCGGAGACGTCCGCCAGCTCGGGGATCTGCGGCCATGGCTTGAGCGCGTCGAGCGCCGGCTTCCATGTGGCGACGGCCGTCTCGGTGGCGGAGGCGCCCGGCTTCCAGTCCTCGGCCTCCAGCCGCCACGTGGTCAGCGTCATCGGCTCGGGCAGGGCCTCGATGACGGTCGTGACCGTGCGGCCGTTGGACAGGACGGTCTGGTAGCTCCCGGCCTGGGTGTCGCGCACCATCAGCTCTCCGTCGATGAAACGGACCTCATCGGCGGTGGTGGTGACGGCGTTCTGGCGGCGGCCCCCCTTGGTGCCGAACAGGCCGGGCTTGCCGAGCGCGATGACAACGGCCTGGCTCGGCTGGAGGGCCACCCTGACCCGGACCCGGTCACCGTCCTCGGTGTAGGCGGCGATCCGATCGGCCTGACCGGTCCAGAGGTCCAGCCGGTACGGCACCGCGTCGCGGGTGGTGCGCGTCAGCGAGATCTCGTGGTCGATCGCGGCGACCGGCGGCTTCACGGTCTCGGCGTGCTTGCCGTTGCAGAGGTAGTAGTAGTCCACACCGTCGGCGACCCGGCGGGCGTTGAGCAGGGTCGAGCTCTGCGCGTACATCGCGTCCGGCCGCAGTCCCAGCTCGGCCAGGGCCTCGCCCACCCGCGCCTTGTCCGCCACGACGCGCACCTTGGGCTGGGCGAACAGCTCGGCGAGGATCGTCCGCAGCCGCTCGTTCTCGCCCTCCTTGGCCACGCCTGGCACCTTGGCCGCCGACCAGTCGCCAAGGAAGATCAGCGACAGCCCCGCCCTGGTGTAACCGAGCAGCTTCTCGGCGACGACCACCGGGAGCGTGCGGTCGCCGCCGGCGAACAGGTCGCCCTCGACGAACAGCGCCTTGTACCCGGGCCCGCCGGGCGCCAGCCGGCCTCCGGACACGGTCGCGCTCGGCAGGTCGAGCAACGGGGCGCTGAGGAACTGGTGGGTCCAGCCGAGCGGGATGCCGCTGGCGGTGAACCAGTTGGCACCGATCCCGGTCTTGGTGTAGCCCTTCTGCCGGAAGACCGCCACGTCCGCCCTGACCGTTCCGGCCTGCATCACCTGGTGGACGCGGCTCAGGTAGCCGGAGACATCGCGGACGTGCCGCCAGGTCGGGTGGCGAGGGCCCCACGACTCGGAGTAGCCGACCCCGCCGTTGTACGGGGTGAAGGCCGCATAGCCCGGCCAGTTGACGCCGGGGGCCGAGGCGTAGGAGAAGCCGTGCAGGTAGGTCTGGTTCAGGCCGGCCGCGTACGCGCCGCCCATGGTCCGCAGGAACTTCTCCCACGTCGTGTTGTAGGCACCGCCCTGGTACGCTCCCGCCTCACAGGACAGCACGATCCGGCCCGCCATGTCCCGGCCGCCGGCCAGTGCCCGGTAGTCGTCGAGGTTCTTGAACCCCAGCGACTCGCCCTCGGGGACGTCGAGGATGGCGGCGGACGCGATCGCGTCGGTCTCCAGCCCGTACGGCTGGGCGCGCAGCCCCATGCCGATCGTGTGCGCCCAGTCGCGGAGCATCGTGAAGTGGTGCTCGTTGAAGAGGTCGGAGACCGTCTCCCAGAAGTCATGCCGGACCTGCCGGGTCAGTTCCGCCTCGTAGGAGTAGACCGGGTTCTCGTTGTTGCGCACGATCACCGGCAGGTACCGGTGGAGCGGGTAGCCCCGGCGCCGCTCGAACTCGGCGGGCAGGTCCGGCGTCCAGTTGAGCGCGTCGGTCTCCAACTCGATGGAGTCCTCGAACAGGGCGCCACCGGCCTTCTTCAGGAGCTCGCGGATCCGGGGGGTCAGCAGGTTGGCCTCCCAGAAGTCGATCACCGCCTGAGTCCCGGCCCGGCTGAAGTGGTCGACGACGTAGGAGAGCGGGTCAGTGTGCGGGTCGGACTCGGGGCGCTGACCGGAGCCGCGCTCCCAGTACGACAGGATGACCCACTGCCCGTCGGCCGGGGCGGTCCAGCTGAGCTGCCCGTCGGCGACCTGGCCCGTCAGGTCCTGGACGGAGGCGGCGTCGAGCCCGGTCTCCTTACGGGTGGAGTTGGCCGTGTCGACCCGGACCGCCTGGACGAGGATGAGCTTCTGCACGGTGACGCCGGGGGCGGCGGCGACGGCGGGAGCGGGGGCGGGACCGCTGTACGCCGCGCCGGCCGCGACGGTCGCGGTGCCGTAGGCGAGCTCCTTGACCGCGGCGGGGCTGTCGGCGGTAATGGTGGGAACGGCGGCGGGCCAACTCGGCCCGAGGGTGATGTCGATGGTGATCCCGCGCTTGGCCGCCTGGTCGAGAGCGGCCTCGACGGCGGCGTTCCATGCCGGCGTGCCCCAGCCGTTGGCCGCCACATCGAGGACCGACTTGTCCTTGATGCTGTGGTGGACGGCGGCGATCTCCGCGCCGCCGAAGCCGGCGTCGGCGATCTGGTCGACCTCGCGCCTGATCTCGGCGGGATCGACCTTCGCGTCCGGCCACCACCAGCGGAACCTGGGCTGTACGTCGCGGCCCGGGTTGGCGAACCAACCGGTGAGGTCCTTGTCCTTGCCGAGGATCTGAGCGGAGGTCCGGGCGGTGGCCGCGCCCGGGAGGGAGCTCCAGCCGACCGCGGTGACCGCTCCGGCGAGGGCCCCGGCCTGCAGGAGGCGCCTACGGGTGAACCGGACGTGCCGGGCGCTGTCGTTACTCATCGAATCTCCTTGAGCGTGGAGACCCCGAGCTCTGGCTCTGGGGGGTGCGGAAGCACGGCGCGGCGCCGCGCGGTTCGGTAAGGGGTTCGGCGGTGGCGCTGACAGGCCGCCGCGGTGTGATCGACGGGTTGGCGGAGAGGTGAGACGCCTGTGGACGCGACGTGGGAACCGGCCGGCTCAGGCCGGCCGGGCGGTTGCCGGTGGATCGGGAATCCCGGCCCGCGGGGGCCGGAATTCCCCGGCCTCAGCCGCGGGGAGGACGGTCAAGGTGTCGCTTCTCCCCGGGGTCGCAGAGGTGTTCTCGGGCGTGGGCGGATGGACCCCGGACCGTAGGATCCGGGGTCGACGTCGATTGGGTGCCGGGTGGTTCACCCCCGCGCGGGGTGCTCTCCCCGAAGTCGCGGGCCGCGCCGCCGCCCGGTGGAGTGGTCATTCCCTCGGGAGGGGCGGCCGGCGGGGCCTCGCTTCAGGGCTGGACGTGGACGACCTCGATGCCGAGCAGGTCGGCGACCGCGCGCAGTTCGGCCAGCCGGTGGCCGATGCCCAGCGCCCAGTGATGGGAGATGCCCGTGGCGCTCCACGCGTCGGTCCACTCCCCCGGGTCGCAGCCGAAGTCCACCCGCGAGGTGGTGTTGCCGATCCGCAGCAGCGGACCCTCCACCGTGACGCCCTCGGAGACCACGAAGGCGAACGTCCCGTCGCGCCGCTGCAGCAGGCCGAGCGTGGTCACCGGACCGTGCGCCACGTCGAACTCCACCGAAACGCCCCAGCCGCGCTTGCCGTGGTAGACGCCCAGCCCGCGCAGCAGCGGCCGGCGCGCGCTGATCGCCAGGTGGGCGGGGCCGTCATGGCCCATCTCCACATGGCCGCGCGCGAAGTCCAGCGCCTGCAGTTCGGTGAACGAACCGCCTGCCCCGAGCCGGTCCATGACCAGCATGGCGAGCGAGGTACGCAGTTCGTACTCACCGGCCGTGGGGATGCCCCGCGCGGTCAGCAGGGACGAGCCCAGGATCATGCCCGCGCCCAGCCGCTCGTGGATCTCCCCGTCCAGACCCCGGTGGTAGTAGGCCAGGCTGTCGAGGGCGAAGTCCTCCACCAGCCGGTCCAGCCCGACCGAGACCCGCGCGGCCCAGGCGAAGTCCTCGTCGTTGACCGTGTCGGCCAGCTCGAAGACCTCCCGTGCCAGACCGGTGCGCTCCTTGACCTCGGCGTCGGTGACCTTCTCCACCCGCACCCGCAGGTCGTCGAACTCCAGCACCTCCACGTGCCCGCCGAGGTTCACCGGCACCAGGGTCAGGTCGGTGGCCACGTCGAGCATGCCGGGGTACAGGTGTCCCATCAGCCCGTGGCGGCCCCGGCGCAACGCGGCGCGCACACCGGCGGCCCGCACCCATCGGCCGATCTTGGCCCAGGCCCGCTCGTCCTCCAGGTACCCCGACACCGACCGGAAGGGGATGCCCGCGCGGATGAAGGTGTTGGCCATCTCCGGCAGCGGGCACGCCCCGCAGTAGGCGAGCCACTGACCGGTGTCGAAGGTCGCGTGGTCCATCGACTCGCTGGGCTGGAGATTGATCAGCAGTACCGGCGCGCCACTGCGCTGCGCGACCGGCAGGAGCATCGTCGCGGTCATGTACGTGGTCAGGAAGCCCACGATGATGTCACAGCCGGCCTCGCGCAGCCTCTCCGCCGCGACCGCGCCCTCCTGGGCGTCGGAGATGAAGCCGACGTCGACGACGTCACACCCCAGCTCCCGCATCCGCTCCGAGACGCGCTCGGAGGAGCGCCGGAGCTGCGGGAGCAGGTCGGGGAACTGCGGCCAGTAGGCCCCCAGCCCGCCGGCGACCAGCCCCACCTTCGTGCGGGGCGGGACGATCCGATCCAGAGCCGTGGTCAAGACGTTCTCCTCTCAGCGGGGATTGCCACGGGAAGCGGGGTCAGCGCAGGAAGGCGGCGGCGACACCGGCGTCCACCGGGATGTGCAGGCCGGTGGTCTGGGTGAGCTGGGTCAGCTGGAAGACCGCGGCGGCGATGTGCTCGGGCAGCACCTCGCGCTTGAGCAGGGTGCGCTGCGCGTAGTACTCGCCCAGTTTCTCCTCCTGCACCCCGTACACCGCCGCCCGGTTGGCCCCCCAGCCCGAGGCGAAGATGCCGGAGCCGCGCACCACCCCGTCGGGGTTGATGCCGTTGACCCTGATCCCGTACTGGCCCAGCTCGGCCGCCAGCAGCCGCACCTGGTGCGCCTGGTCGGCCTTGGCCGCCCCGTAGGCCACGTTGTTCGGCCCGGCGAACACCCCGTTCTTGGAGGAGATGTAGACGATCTCCCCGCCCATGCCCTGGCCGACCATCACCCGGGTGCTCTCCCGCGAGACCAGGAACGAGCCGCGGGCCATGACGTCGTGCTGCAGGTCCCAGTCGGTGACGCTGGTCTCCAGCAGCGAGCGTGACAGCGACAGGCCGGCGTTGTTGACCACCAGGTCCACCCCGCCGAACGCCAGTACCGTCGCCTGGAGCGCGGCGATCACCTGTGCCTCGTCCGTGACGTCCATCCGCACGGCGGTCGCCACGTCCTCGACCCGGTAGGCCCTGGCGCCGAGCTCGGCGGCGACCTTCTCCGCGGCGTCCAGGTCGCGATCGGCCACCACCACGCACGCGCCCTCGGCGGCCAGCCTGCGGGCGGTGGCCGCGCCGATGCCCGAGCCGCCCCCGGTGACCAGCGCGACCCTGGTGGCCAGCGGCTTCGGCGCCGGCATCCGGCGCAGCTTGGCCTCCTCCAGTTCCCAGTACTCGATCCGGAACTTCTCGCTCTCCTCGATCGGGGCGTAGCGCGACAGCGCCTCGGCGCCGCGCATCACGTTGATCGCGTTGACGTAGAACTCCCCGGCCACCCGGGCGGTCTGCTTGTCCCGGCCGAAGGAGAACATGCCCACCCCCGGCACCAGCACGATCGCCGGATCCGCGCCGCGCATGGCGGGTGAGTCGGCGGTGGCGTGCCGGCCGTAGTAGGCCGCGTACTCCTCGCGGTAGGCGGCGTGCAGCTCGCGCAGCCGGGTGACGGCGTCGTCGAGCGGAGCCTCGGCGGGCAGGTCGAGCACCAGCGGGGCCACCTTGGTGCGCAGGAAGTGGTCGGGGCAGGAGGTGCCCAGCGCGGCCAGTTCGGGGTGACGCTCGCGGGACAGGAAGTCCAGCACCTCGTCGGTGGCGGTGTAGTGGCCGACCTGCGCCACGTCGGTGGAGGCCAGGCCGCGGATCACCGGGAAGAGCGCGGCGGCCCGCTCGCGCCGGGCCTCCTCGGGAAGCGGCCGGTAGCCGGGCCTGACCGGGCCGAACGGTTCGGCCGCGCCGTGTTCGGCGATGTGGGCCTCGGCGGTCCGGATGATCCACAGCGAGTTGGCCTCGCACTCCTCGGAGGTGTCGCCCCAGGCGGTGATGCCGTGGCCACCGAGGACACAGCCCACGGCCTGCGGGTTGTCCTTCTTGATCGCGGCGATGTCGAGGCCGAGCTGGAAGCCGGGGCGCCGCCACGGCACCCAGACCACCCGGTCGCCGAAGATCCGTGCCGTCAGCGCCTCGCCGTCGGCGGCGGTGGCGATCGCGATGCCCGCGTCCGGGTGCAGGTGGTCCACGTGTGCCGCGTCCACCAGGCCGTGCATCGCGGTGTCGATCGACGGCGCCGCACCGCCCTTGCCGAAGGCGCAGAAGTCGAATGCGGCGACCATCTCATCCTCGCGTTCGACGCCCGGGTAGACACCGCTCAGGGCGTGCAGCCGGTCCAGCCGCAGTACGGCCAGGCCCGTCTCGGCCAGCGTGCCGAGGTCTCCTCCGGATCCCTTGACCCACATCAGCTCCACGTCGGAGCCGGTCACCGGGTCGACGGCCACGCCCTTGGCCGAGGTGTTGCCGCCCGCGAAGTTGGTGTTGCGCGGGTCCGCGCCGAGCGCCCGTGACCGCTGCAGCAGTTTCTCAACCGGCGTTCTCATGAAATATCCCCCAACGAATGAACCGTGTTCTCAGAGTGCGAGGCGCGGGTCTCAGGCGCCCCAGCCGGCCTGGGCACCGCCGACACGCTCGGCGGCGATCTTCTCGAAGTACCCCGAGCGCGCGTAGGCGGCCATCGGGTCGGGGTCCAGCCCCCGCTCGGCGCGTACCTCCGCCAGGAGCGGGCGCACGTCGGTGTTGTAGGCGTCCATGAACACCCCGTTGGCCCCCAGCACGTCACCGGCGGACTGCGCCGCCGCCAGTGCCGCCCGGTCCACCAGCAACGCCTTGGCCGTGGCCTCCTGCACGTTCATCACCGACCGGATCTGCCCGGCGATCTTCGGCTCGATGTTGTGGCACTGGTCCAGCATGAACGCCACGTCCTCGGTGTATCCGCCACCGCGAACCACCTCGAACATGATACGGAAGAGCTGGAACGGGTCGGCGGCCCCCGCCATCAGGTCATCGTCGGCGTAGAAGCGGGAGTTGAAGTCGAACCCGCCCAGCTTGCCCTCGCGCAGCAGGAACGCCACGATGAACTCGATGTTGGTGCCCGGCGCGTGGTGCCCGGTGTCGACCACCACCTGTGCCTTGGGGCCGAGCTTGACGCAGTGGGCGTAGGCGGTGCCCCAGTCGGGCACGTCGGTGGTGTAGAAGGCCGGCTCGAACAGCTTGTACTCCAGCAGGAAGCGCTGGTGCTCGCCCAGCCGGTCGTAGACCTCGGCCAGCGACTCGGCCAGCCGGTCCTGCCGGGAACGGATGTCGTCCTGGCCGGGGTAGTTGGTGCCGTCGGAGAACCACAGCTTGAGCGTGTCCGAACCGGTGGCGTCCATGACGTCGACGCACTCCAGCAGGTGGTCGGTCGCCTTGCGCCGCACCCGCGCGTCCGGGCTCGTCACGCTGCCCAGCATGTAGTCGTCGTCCTGGAAGACGTTGGAGTTGATCGCGCCGATCCGCACTCCCAGGTTCGACGCGTGCGCCGCGAGGTCGGCGTAGTCGTCGACCCGGTCCCAGGGGATGTGCAGCGCCACGCTCGGCGCGGCGCCCGTGAAGGCGTGCACCTGCGCGGCGTCCGCGAGCTTCTCGTACGGATCCCGGGGCACCCCTCGCTGGGCGAACACCTTGAACCGGGTACCGCTGTTGCCGTACGCCCATGACGGGGTCTCGATGGCCTGCGCCAGCAGGGCGGTCTTGATGTCGCTCATCGAAGCTCCGGGGCGGCCCCGGCCACGGCCGTGGCAGCCCCTCCTCCTATCTTCCTGATCCAGTGGGGGTACGCGGTCCGACCGTTCCGGCACGCACGCCGGCCGGTCCCACCCGGGCACGGCGCGCGCGGGTCGGGCGCGCCGTGCCCGGCGGTGTCCGTCAGAAGTCGAACTGGTCGATGTTGGCCTTGTCGAAGACGAAGGGCGGGCCCAGGATGATCTCCCCGTCCTTGCCGATGGTCCGCTCGCCGAGCCTGCCGGCCTTGAGCACCTCGCCCTCGGCGCCGGTGATCTGTCCCGAGGCCAGCGCCGCGGCGGCGTAGGAGGCCAGGTAGCCCAGGTCCTTGGGGTTCCACAGCGCGAACTTCTCCACCGTGCCGTCCTTGACGAACTGGCGCATCTGGTTCGGGGTGCCCAGCCCGGTCAGCACGACCTCGCCCTTGTACTTGGAGCCGGAGATGTAGCGGGCGGCGGCGGAGATGCCGACCGTGGTCGGGGAGATGATGCCCTTCAGGTCCGGGTATGCCTGCAGCAGTCCCTGGGTCTCCTGGAAGGATTTCTGGTCGTCGTCGTCGCCGTAGGCGACCTTGACCAGCTTCAGCTCGGCGTACTCGGGCTTGCCCAGCTCGTCCTTCATGAACTCGATCCAGGTGTTCTGGTTGGTCGCGTTCGCCGTCGCCGACAGGATCGCCACCTCGCCCTTGCCGCCGATCATCTCCGACAGCAGTTTCACCTGGCTGCGTCCGATCTCCTCGGAGTTGGCCTGGTTGATGAAGATGTCCCGGCAGTCCTTGGAGGCGTCGGAGTCGTAGGAGACGATCTTCACACCCTTGGTGCGGGCCTGCTGAAGCGGGCCGCACACCGCGTTGGCGTCGTTGGCCGCGATCAGGATCGCGTCGTGGCCCTGCTGGGTCAGCGTGTTGATGTAGGACACCTGCGAGGAGGCCGAGGCGTCGGAGGGACCGACCTCCTTGGCCTCGCCCTTGAACTCGGCCGCCGCCTCGATGCCCGCCTTGTCGACGATCGTCTCGTAGGGGTTGTTGATCTGCTTGGGCAGGAACGCGAGCTTCAGCCCTTCCTTGAGCGGCGCGTTCGGGTCGGCCGTGGCCGGAGCCGAGGCCGCCGGGGCCGAGGAGGCCGCCGAGCCGGCCGAGTCCTTGGTGGTGCCGCCGCCGCAGGCGACGAGCCCGAGCGAGAGCAGGCCGGCCATGACCGCGGTCGAGGCGGACCTTCGCGAAACAGTGAACATAAGCGCTTCCTCAGGATGCGGGGGGTGTGGGCGATGGGACGGGTGACGGACGGCGCCGGCGTTGCCCGATGACGGCAACGAGACGCGGGGTGATCACCGAGATGATCAGGAGGAGTCCGGTGACGATCGACTGGATCTCCGTCGACACGTCGTTGAGCATGAGCAGGTTGCGGAGAAGGCCGATGAGCAGCACTCCGGCGATCACCCCGCCGAGGGTGCCCTTGCCGCCGTCGAAGTCGACGCCGCCCAGCAGGACGGCCGCGATGACGGCCAGCTCCAGGCCCATGCCGTTGTCGGCGCGGGCGCTTCCGTAGCGGAGGGTGAAGATCACTCCGGCGAAGGCGGCGACCGTGCCGGAGAGCACGAACAGGATGAGCTTGACGCGCTTGACCCGGATGCCGGCGAACAGCGCGGCCTCCTCCTGGGCGCCGATGGCGAACAGCGAGCGGCCGAATCCGGTGGCGTGCAGCACGACGCCGGTGATGATCGCCAGCAGGACGAACAGCGCCACCGGATAGGGGATCGGGGTACCGGGAACATCCTCCACGGCGAGGGAGACGTACTGCTGCGGGAACTCGGCGATGGCCCTGTCCCCGAGCACCACGTAGGCCAGCCCCCGGTAGAGCGCCAGCGTGCCGATCGTCACCGCCAGCGAGGGCAGTCCCAGCCTGGTCACCAGCAGGCCGTTGACCAGGCCGCACACCGCCCCGACCACGACCACCAGCGGGATGATCGTCTCGATCGCCCAGCCGGCGTCCCACAGGGTGCCGACCAGCGCGCTCGACAGGCCGAGCACGGAGGCCACCGACAGGTCCACCTCGGCGGCGACGACCAGCATGGTCATCGCCAGTGCGATCAGCGCGATCTCACCGAGGTCGCCGAGGGCGAAGGACAGGTTGTCGACGCCGGCGAAGCCGGGCGATCCCACCGAGCCGCCGATGAAGACGAGCACCAGGAGCAGGCCGACCAGCACGTCCCAGCGGAGGAGGCGGCCTGGCGAGCCACGCTCCGGCAGCCCGGCGAGGGACGGAGCGGCCGTGTCCGCGGCGCCGGTGGCGGACTTCACGTCAGGAGCCATGTCGGGAGTTCCTCCTCCGCAGTACCCTCGCGACCCGCAGGGCGAGCAGCCGGTCGACACTGATCGCCAGAAGCAGCAACGCGCCGGTGATGGCCTGCTGCCAGAACGGGCTGACCTTGAGCACGACCAGCGCGCTGGTGATCGTGGTGAGCAGCAGCGCGCCGAGGGCCGCGCCGTACACGGTGCCGACACCGCCGGTGATCGCCACGCCGCCGACCACGACGGCGCTGACCACCTGGAGTTCCCAGCCGTTCGCGGCGTCGGCGACGACGGTGCCGAACCGGGAGAGCCAGAGCACCCCGGCCAGGCCGGCGAGCGCACCGCTGAAGAGATAGGCCGCCATGACGCGGCGCCGTACGGCCACACCGGCCAGCGCCGCCGCCTCCGGGCTGGAGCCGATGGCGTAGAAGTCCCGGCCGGAGGCGTAGGAGCGCAGGTAGTAGCCGACGGCCAGCATCACCAGGACGGCGATCATCGGCAGGTACGGGATGCCGAACACCGTGCCGTTGCCCAGCGACAGCAGCGCCGGAGGGAGGTCGACGGCGTTGATCTGCCTGCCGTGGGCGATGTAGTGGTCGACGCCCTGGATCACGTACAGCGTGCCGAGCGTCACCACCAGGGCCGGGACTCGGCCGAAGCTGACCAGCAGGCCGTTGACCAGTCCGCAGAGCGCGCCGATCGCGACGCCCAGCACCACCGCGAAGACGATGCCCCTGCCGTGGTCGGCGGCGAGGAAGTCCCCGACGGTGAAGGCCACCAGGCCGACGACCGAGCCGACGGACAGGTCGATGTTGCGGGTGATGACCACGACGGACTGGCCCACGGCGAGCAGCACCAGGATGGAGGCGTTGAGGAAGATGTCCTTGACGCCCTGCTCGGACAGGAAGTTGCCGTTGACGCCCACGGTCACGATGACCAGGACGGCCAGTGCCGCCACGATGCTCAGCTCGCGGGCCCGGAAGACCAGGTCCACCAGGTTCCGGGTGCTCCGCCCGGCGGTGACGGTGCTCACGAGGCATCCTCCGTCCGCCGCATGACCCGGGCACCGCGCTTTCCGGCGCCCTCGTTCCTGTCGATCACGAGGTCCCTCCGGTCGCTGCGGTCATCACGCTCTCCTCGGTGGCCCGCTCCCGCGGGATCTCGGCGACGAGCCGCCCCTCCTGCATGACGAGCACCCGGTCGGCCATGCCCAGCACCTCGGGCAGGTCGGAGGAGATCATCAGCACGGCGAGCCCGTCGGCGGCCAGCTGGGACAGCAGGCGGTGCACCTCGGCCTTGGTGCCCACGTCGATGCCCCGGGTGGGCTCGTCGATGATGAGCACGTCGGGCTTGGTGGACAACCACTTGCCCAGCACGACCTTCTGCTGGTTGCCGCCGGAGAGCACGTTCACCGCGTCCGACAGCCGGTTGAACTTGAGCTGGAGCCGGATGGCCCAGTCGCGGGCGCGGTCCCGCTCGGCGGCCCGGGATATCACCGGGCCACGGCGCAGCGCCTTCAGGCCGGTGATGCCGATGTTGCGCTCGATCGAGTGGTCCATCACCAACCCCTGCTGACGCCTGTCCTCGGGGACCAGGGCCAGGCCCGCGGACATCGCGGCGGTCGGGGACGCGGGCGGCAGCCGCTCTCCGTTGACCTCCACGGTCCCGGCGTCCCAGCGGTCCACTCCGAAGACGGCCCGGGCGACCTCGCTGCGCCCGGCGCCGACCAGCCCCGCCAGTGCCACGATCTCGCCTCGCCGCACCTCGAAGGAGACGTCGGTGAACACGCCCTCACGGGTGAGCCGGCCGACCTTGAGGGCGACCTCGCCGACCACGGTCTCCTGCTTGGGATAGAGGTTGTCGAGGTCGCGGCCGACCATACGGCGGATCAGGTCGTCGTGGGTCAGGCCCGCGACGGGTTCGCTGGCGATCCAGCCGCCGTCGCGCAGCGTGGTGACCCGCTGGCAGAGCTCGAAGATCTCGTCCAGGCGGTGCGAGATGAACAGCACCGCGCACCCCTGCTCGCGCAGCGCCTTGACCACGTTGAACAGCCGGGTCACCTCGTTGCCAGACAGCGCCGCGGTGGGTTCGTCCATGATCAGCACCCGGGCGTCCCGGGAGAGCGCCTTGGCGATCTCCACGAGCTGCTGGTCGGCGATGGACAGACCACGGGCCGGCTGCTCGGGGTCGAGCGCCACGCCGAGCCGTTTGAACAGCTCGGCGGCCCGGCCGTGCATGGCCCTGCGGTCGATGCGGCGGAGCGCGGCCTTGGGCTGCCGGCCGATGAAGATGTTCTCGGCGACCGACAGGTCGGGGAACATCGTGGGTTCCTGGTAGATCACGGCCACGCCCGCCTGCTGGGCGTCGGCGGGACTGCCGAACTCCACCGGTTCTCCGTCCAGCAGGACCTGCCCGGCGTCCGGACGGTGCACCCCGGCCAGGGTCTTCACCAGAGTGGACTTCCCCGCGCCGTTCTCCCCGGCGAGCGCGTGCGCCTCTCCGGCGTAAAGGTTCAGAGAGACCTCGCGCAACGCCTGCACGGCGCCGAACGCCTTGCTGACCCCGGCCAGCGCCAGGACCGGAGGGGCCCCGTCGGGGGGCGGCCCGGGTGGCGCCTCCCCTTCGCCCGGTGCGGTCACCGCGCCACACCCCTTCCCTGCTCTAAAAACGTTTTAGAAGACTGACCGGACGCTAATCCGCAGCGTCCGGCGTTGTCAATGGGTGGTGAAGCTCTCGTTTCCAACGCGTTACGACAACTACGCAGGCAGGGGGGTGGTAGGCCTACCGCCATCTTTGAGTAAGGTCTTGCCGACATCGTGTAACACGTTTTAATCTATGCCGGGTCAAGGGGGGCAGCGGGTGAGCGGCGTCGGCATCAAGGAGGTCGCTCGGGTCGCCCAGGTCTCCCCCGGCACGGTGTCCAACGTGCTCAACCGGCCGGAGCGGGTCGCCCCCGAGACCCGGGAGCGCGTCAGGCGCGCGATCCGCGAGCTCGGCTTCGTCCGGCACGGCTCCGCCTCGACGCTGCGCGCCGGGCACAGCCGGACCATCGGGCTGTCGCTCATGGACATCGGCAACCCGTTCTTCACCGACGTCGCCGCGGGCGCCGAGGAGGTCGCCAGCGAGCTCGGCTACGCGGTGATCCTCGGCAACTCGGGAGGTTCCCGCACCAAGGAGGAGCACAACCTGCGCGTGTTCGCCGAACATCGGGTACGCGGCGTGCTGATCACGCCGTCGGACGACGATCCCCGGCGGCTCGACGAGCTGCGCGAGCGTGGCATCAGCGTGGTGCTGGTCGACCACCCGGCGTACCGGCCCGACCTGTGCTCGGTGAGCGTCGACGACGTGGCGGGCGGCCGGCTGGCCGCCCGCCACCTGCTGGAGCGCGGCGCGCGGAGCATCCACCACATCACCGGCCCGCTGACCATCCGGCAGTGCGCGGACCGCAGACGGGGCGTGGAGCTGGCTCTCACCGCCGCGGGTCTCGCCCCGGCGACCGCGCTGGAGACGGTGGAGATGCCCGCGATGACCGCGCGGGCGGGCCAGCAGGCGGCGGAGCGGCTGATCCGCTCCCGGCGGCTGCCCGAGGCGATCTTCTGCGCCAACGACATGCTCGCCCTCGGTGTACTGCGCGGCCTGCACCAGGCCGGGGTCGGCGTGCCCGGTGACGTGGCCCTGATCGGCTACGACGACATCGACTTCACGGTGGCCTCGGCGGTGTCGCTGAGCTCGATCCGTCAGCCCACCTACGAACTCGGGCGGATCGCCACCGAACTGCTGCTGGACGAGTGCGGCAACCCCGGCGAGCACGCCCACCGGCAGATCATGTTCCAGCCCGAACTGGTCGCCCGCGAGTCCACCGGCCGAGAGGCGGACGGAACGGCGGCGGCCACCTGACCACGAGTGGTGAGTGACAGATGAGCGTTTACGCGGCGGTCGACCTGGGAGCCTCCAGCGGCCGGGTGATGACGGCGCGGATCGAAGGCGAGCGGATCGGCCTGACCGAGGCGCACCGCTTCGCCAACCGCCCGGTCCGGGTCGACGGCACCCTGCACTGGGACATCCTCGCCCTCTATCGAGGGGTGCTCGACGGGCTTCGCGAGGCCGGGCCGGTCGACTCGATCGGCATCGACTCCTGGGCCGTCGACTACGGGCTGCTCGACGGCGCGGGACGGCTCATCGGCAACCCGGTGCACTACCGCGACGGGCGGACCGACGGGATCATGGAGCGGGTCGTCGCCGACCTGGGAGCCGACACCCTCTACCAGGTCGGCGGGTTGCAGTTCCTGCCGTTCAACACCGTCTACCAGCTGCTCGCCGAACCGGATCTCGGCCGCGCCGAGACGCTGCTGATGATCCCGGACCTGCTGACCCGCTGGCTGACCGGTTCCGTCGGCGCGGAGGTCACCAACGCCTCCACCACCGGCCTGTACGACGTGCGGACCGGCGACTGGGCACGGGGGCTGGCGGAGCGACTGGGTCTGCCCGCCGGGCTGCTACCGGAGCTGCGGCACCCCGGAGCGCCCGCCGGGACGCTGCTGGCCGAGGTGGCGGCGGAGACCGGGCTGCCTGACTCCACCCCGATCACCACGGTCGCCTCGCACGACACCGCCTCCGCGGTGGCGGCGGTACCCGCGAGCACCGAACGGTTCGCCTACATCTCCTCCGGCACCTGGTCGCTGGTCGGGCTCGAACTCCCCGAGCCCGTCCTGACCGAGGAGAGCCGTCTGGCCAACTTCACCAACGAGGGCGGCCTCGACGGCACCGTCCGGTACCTGCGCAACGTGATGGGTCTGTGGATCCTGCAGGAGTGCATGCGCACCTGGGGCGAGACCGACGTGGCCGGCCTGCTCGACGCCGCCGCGCAGGCCGACCCGTTCCAGGCGGTGGTCGACCCGGACGATCCGGTCTTCATGCCCCCCGGCGACATGCCGGCCCGGATCACGACCTACTGCGAGCGAACCGGCCAGCGGCCCCCGCGGGGACAGGCGCAAACCGTACGGTGCGTGCTGGAGAGCCTGGCCCTGGCCTACCGGCGCACGCTTCGCGACGCCGTGCGCCTCAGCGGCCGGGATGTGGAGGTCGTGCACGTGGTCGGCGGCGGCGCCCGCAACGCGCTGCTCTGCCGGATGACCGCCAACGCGACCGGCCTGCCCGTGGTCGCCGGGCCGGTGGAGGCCGCCGCCCTCGGCAACGCCCTGGTCCAGGCCCGCGCCCAAGGGGTGGTCTCCGATATCCGCGCCCTGGTGCGGCAGAGCGAGCAGTTGGTCACCTACCTCCCCGAAGGGGACGACGAGCCGTGGGCCCGCGCGCAGGCCCGGCTGGCCGACTGCTGAGCCTTCCTGCGGCGCCGCGCCGGCGATCCCCGCGGCCGGCCGCCGAAAGAGCACACCCGCGCCTTGAACCTTCCCCTCGCACGCCGCTCCCGGCGGATGAGACCGCACCTCGCGGGCCGGGACGTCGCGCGGCGGGGCCGCCCGATTCCCGCCGTGAGCTGCGAGTGGCCGGAGGCCACCGGCCCTGTCTGACACGCCGGTGACGGGAGAAGCGGAATAACCACCGGCGGACGTCCGTTAGAGTGATCGTGCCGATGTGGTTTGTGTCCCCCGGGCCGCAAATTACCGCCTTCACGGAATACCGTTCGGCTGGAGCCGTGTTGTGCCTCTCGCCGAGGAGGCGACCGCCACATCGGCACCAAGACATCGCGTCCCGCGAGCCCCCAGGGCTCGCGGGACGTTTCTTTTTCACCGGGCTCGACCGGAGGATTTCGTCGGGCTCGCCCCGGAAAAGGGCCACGCTGTTGGAGGAGGGCTACAAACCCGGCCGCTCCGCTTGTGCGGTTGCGTACAACCGTCAGCCGTCGGGCCACCACCTAGTGTGGTGAACCCGTCTCATGAGGAGAGTCCGTGCTCTATCGCCTGACCAAGACTGTCAGCGCTCCGCTCCTGCATCTGCTCTGGCCGACCACGGTCACCGGGCATGAGCACGTTCCCGTCACGGGCCCGGCCATCATGGCCTCCAACCATCTGTCGATCCTCGACTCGACCTTCCTGCCGCTGGTGCTCAAGCGCCAGGTGCGCTTCGTCGCCAAGGCCGAGTACTTCACCGGTAACCCCGTCACCGCGATGTGGATGCGCGCCACCGGCCAGATCAGCATCGACCGGCAGAGCCCGACCTCGGCCCAGGACATGCTCGACGCGGCGGCGAAGGTGCTCGGCAACGGCGAACTGTTCGGCATCTACCCCGAGGGCACCCGCTCTCCCGACGGCCGCCTCTACCGGGGCAAGGTCGGCGTCTCCTGGCTGGCCCTGGCCACCGGCGCGCCGGTGGTCCCGGTGGCGATGGAGGGCACCGACAAGGTGCTGCCGATCGGTGCCGCGAGGCCCAGGCCTGGCCGGGTGAACGTCCGCATCGGCAAGCCGATGACCTTCACCGGCTCCGAGACGAGCGCGCGCGACCGGCGCAGGGTGACCGACGAGATCATGACCGCGATCCAGGAGCTGTCCGGGCAGGAGTACGTGACGAGCTACGCGCCCAGCCGTACACAGGGCAAATGATCATTTATCGGAATATCTCGCGCAGGTCACGCTAGGCTGCGGCCCTGGGGGACCGAGAGCTGAGGGGATCACGTGGCACGGGGCAGAACGATCGCGATCACATCGGTGGCCGTCGTACTGGTGGCGGGGGCCGCCGGCGGCGGCGCCTGGTGGTACCTGCACACCAGGGGCACGCCCCAGGAGACCGCACAGCGATTCGTCAGCGCCTGGCAGAGCGGCGACCTGGCGGGCATGCGCGCCGAGCTGGCAGCGCCGGATCCGGCACTCGCCACGACGTACGACAACATGCGCAAGGCCCTGGCGGTGGAGAACACCGTGGTACGGCTCGACGGGGTGCGCGAGACCGGGGACGGCACCGGCCAGGCCTCCTACACCGCGACGCTGAAGCTGAAGGACGTCGGTGAGTGGAGTTACTCCGGCAGCGTCGACCTGGCGGTCGTCGACCGGCACTGGCGGGTCAGGTGGTCGCCCAGTGCCGTCCACCCCGACCTGACCGCGACCACCGTCTTCGCGTTGAGAACGAAGTGGCCGGAGCGTGCCGCGATCACCTCCGCCGACGGCGCCCGCATCGACGGCGCCGACGTGGGCGGCTCGGTGCAGCAGCTCGTCGGCTACCTGGAGAAGGCCACGGCGAAGAGCGTCGCGAAACTGGGGGTCCCCTACAAGGTCGGCGACGCGGTCGGCGCGAGCGGGTTGCAGAGCACCTTCCAGAAGCGCCTGGCCGGCACCCCCGACACCGAGGTCGAGCTCGTCGGCGCGGACAAGAAGACCGTCAAGACGCTCGGCAAGATCGAGGGCGAGGCCGGAGAGAACCTGGAGACCAGCTTGGACATGCGGGTCCAGCGAGCCGCGGTCGAGGCGGTCCGCGACCTGGAGAAGACCACCGCGCTGGTCGCGATCAAACCCTCGACAGGCGAGATCCTCTCGGTGGTGAACAACAAGGGCGGCTTCAACCGGGCACTGGACGGCAACTATCCCCCCGGCTCGACCTTCAAGGCGGTCACCGCCGTGGGACTGCTGGCCGAGGGGATGAAGCCGGGCGATCGGGTCACCTGCCCCAAGGACGTCAAGGTCGGCGGCCTGCCGATCCGCAACTCCCACCACGCCGCCTACGGTTCGGTGTCGCTGTCCGACTCCTTCGCCCACTCCTGCAACACCACCTTCGCGCCCCTGGCCAAGGAGCGGCTGGGCGCCGACAAACTGCTGAGCACCGCGGAGCTGTTCGGTTTCAACAAGCAGTTCAGCATCGGCGTCCCGGCCGCCAAGGGCAGCTTTCCCAGAGCCCAGAGCGACGCGGAGCTGGCCGCGGAGTCCTTCGGGCAGGGCCGGATCACCGCCAGTCCGCTGATGATGGCCTCGGTGGCCGCCGCGCTGGCCGACGGCACCTGGCGCCCGCCGACCCTGGTCCCCTCGGTCGAGCAGAAGGTCGAGTCTCAGCCGCTCCCCGAGGCCGTCATGCCCGGCATGCACCAGATGATGTCCGCGGTGGTCACCAAGGGAACGGCGAAGGACGCGGGCCTGCCCCGGGGCACCCGGGGCAAGACCGGGACCGCCGAGTACGGCGCGCAGGACGACCTGAAGACCCACGCCTGGTTCATCGGCTTCCGCGGCGACCTGGCCTTCGCGGTGATCGTCGAGGAGGGCTCCGGCGGCGGGGCGGTCGCCGCCCCGGTGGCCGCCGACTTCCTGCGCGCCCTCGGCTGACGAACGGCCGCGATCGCGGCGGCGGCCGTTGTCACAGCGGGAACGCCGCGGCCGCCTCGTGGCGCAGCACCATGATGAGAAGCGTGGCGATCAACGTCGCGATCAGCAACCAGCTGAACATGATGATGACCGTCGAACGGCGCAGGCGTCTGGCAGAACGCCCCCGGCCCTTCGTGGTTCCGCGTTTGCGGCCACCGCCACCCTCCTTGCGCTGGACACGTTCGTTGAACGACTCCAGCCGCGCGGCGAGCCGCGGATCCTCATCGACGAGATGGCGCTCGATCTGCAGCAGCATGCGCTCCTCGTCTTGTGACCAGGCCATGCATCACCTCCCCGGAACGCAAGCCATGTGCCGACGTTCTGCCCAATCGTGAAGATCATTATCCGTTCCGAGGGCTGCGATTTACCTCTTCTTTTCGCAGGCGCGATCCAAGCACGTGATCATGCCCTCCCTCGGGGGCGGAAGGGCCGCGACTCAGCTGTCGGGCGATTCCCAGCCTTCTCCGCGATCTCGACATTCCCGCGGTCCCGATCACCGCCATCGGCCGCTCCGGCGGCTCGTCCGGACGGCCCCCGGGACGAGCGGCCCCCCGCCCGACGTCGGCGGACCGTCTCGGACGGCCTCGAAGGCGACCTCGCGCTCCTGGCCGCCACCGGCCGCCACCGGCCCGCCACCGCGAGCTCCGCGTGCGCGACACCGACACAGCGATCATCGGGGCATGAGTGAGCGCGGCGGCAGGAGCTCTCACCGGAGCCCCCGGACGCGAGGAGCGCACCTGATTCGACGTGCCGGCCGGCGCCACCCTCGGCCACGCACCGTATCCACAACCACACAGTCTGTGGGTGGTTGATGCTTGCAAAGGGTATTAAACCCCCTTGAGTGCCTAATCAAGGGCGTCGTCCATCAAGCACAACGGGGGAAACGATGACGGACACCAAGAACACCAAGGACAGCAAGAACAAGGCGGCGAAGAGCTCGGGCAAGAGCAAGAAGGCCGCCATAAAAGCGACACGCTCCGCCAAACAGGCGAAGAAACAGGCCGGACAGCCCGAGATCAGGTTGCCCGAGACGGGGTCCGTCCACCCGGGTGGACGAGCCTCCTAGCCGCCGAGGGCGTGAAATCATGATCGGGCGACCGGCATGAAACCCGGTCGCCCGATCATGGAGTGACACGATGTCCGCCTACCTTCGTTTTCCGACGATCTTCGGCAACATGGTGGTCTTCGCCGCCGAGGACGACCTGTGGATGGTCACCGCCGGCGGCGGGCGGGCCTTCCGGCTGACCGCCGGGGTGGCCGAGGCGGGATACCCGCGCTTCTCCCCCGATGGCGACCGGCTCGCCTTCGTCGGCCGCGAGGAGGGGCCCGAGGAGGTCTACGTGATGCCCGCCGACGGAGGCGCGGCCCGGCGGGTGACCTACCACGGTGCCCGGTCCAGCGTCACCGGCTGGGATCCCGACGGCGGCATCGTCTACGCCAGCGACCAGGGCCAGCCCTTCGACGGCCGCAACCGGCTGCACCGGGTGGAACCGGATGGGATGCCCGAGCTCCTGCCGTACGGCCCGGCCAACACCATCTCCTACGGCCCGCGGATCGTGCTCGGCCGCAACACCGCCGACCCCGCCCGGTGGAAGCGCTACCGAGGCGGCACGGTGGGCGATCTGTGGATCGAGACCGGCGACGACGGGCGGTTCCGGCGGCTCACCGCGCTCCCCGGCAATCTCGCCTCGCCCTGCTGGGTGGGGGACCGGGTCTACTTCATCTCCGACCACGAGGGCGTGGGCAACGTCTACTCCTGCGACGCGAACGGCGGCGACCTGCGCAGGCACTCGGACCACGCCGACTACTACGCCCGCAACCTGTCCGGCGACGGCCACCGGCTGGTCTACCATGCCGGAGCCGAGCTCTACCTGGTGGAGGAGGGCGAGTCGCGCCCCATCGAGGTACGGCTGCGCAGCTCGCGCACCCAGCTCAACCGCCGCTTCGCCTCGGCCGAGAACTTCCTGGACAGCGCCACGCTCAGCCCCGACGGCAGTGGCCTGGCCATCACCACCCGGGGCAAGGCGTTCTCCTTCGCCGCCTGGGAGGGTCCGGTACGCCAGCACGGGGCGCTGTACGGGGTGCGTTACCGGCTGCTGAACTGGCTCAACGACGGTGAGCGACTGGTGGCTGCGGCCAGCGACGAGGGCGACCGCGAGGTGCTGGTGGTGCTCACCGCCGACGGCTCCGCCGACCCCGTCAGGCTCGACCACCTCGAGGTCGGCCGCGCCACCGCGCTGGAGGTCTCCCCCACGGCCGACCTGGTCGCGGTGGCCAACCACCGCAACGAGCTGATCCTGGTCGACCTCGCACCGAAGAGGTCCCCCAGGGCCGCCAAGAAGAGCAGGGGCCTGGCACAGGGCAGGACCGTCGACTCCAGCCGGTTCGGCGCGATCGAGGACCTGGCCTGGTCCCCCGACGGCCGCTGGCTGGCGTACGCCTGCCGGGACACCGCGCAGACGACGGCGGTGAAACTGTGCCGGGTCGAAACGGGCGAGGCGTTCTTCGCCACCCGGCCGGTGCTGGCGGACGTCCTGCCCGCCTTCGACCCGGGCGGCGACTATCTCTACTTCATCGGCAAACGCGTCTTCAATCCCGTCTACGACGAGCTCCACTTCGATCTGGGCTTCCCGCTGGGCTCCCGCCCCTACGCGATCGCGCTCCGCACCGACGTCACCTCTCCCTTCGTCCCCAAGCCCCGGCCTCTCACGGACGACGACGGCGACGATGACGAGAACGAGGACGACGAGGTGCCCGAGGTGGTCATCGATCTGGACGGCATCGAGAACCGGATCGTCGGCTTCCCCGTCCCCGAGGGCCGCTACGAGGGCATCGCCGGCATCAAGGGCAAGGCCGTCTACCTGACCTTTCCCGTCGAGGGCAGTCTCGGTGACGACTACGCCGACTCCTCCGAGGGCACCCTGCACGTCTACGACTTCGCCAAGCAGAAGCAGGAGACCATGGTCGGGGACGTGTCGGAGTTCCGGCTCGGCCGTGACCAGAGCACGTTGCTCTACCAGGCGGGCAGGCGGCTGCGGGTGGTCAAGGCGGGCGAGGAGCCCGAGAGCGACGAGACCCCGGGCCGGACGAGCGGATGGGTGGACCTGTCCCGGGTCAAGGTGTCCATCCGCCCCGAGGCCGAGTGGCGGCAGATGTTCAGGGAGGCCTGGCGGCTGCAGCGGGAGAACTTCTGGACCGAGGACATGGCCGGGCTCGACTGGGACGGCGTCTACCTGCGTTACCTGCCGCTGGTCGACCGGGTCACCACCCGGGGGGAGTTCTCCGACCTGCTGTGGGAGCTCCTCGGTGAGCTGGGCACCTCGCACGCCTACGAGAGCGGCGGCGCCTACCGGCCCCGGCCGCACTACCGGCAGGGCAAGCTGGGCGTCGACTGGGCCTTTGAGGACGGTGTCCACCGGATCGCGAGGATCGTCGGCGGTGACCGGTGGGACCCCGAGGCGACCTCGCCGCTCAACCGCCTCGGGGTGGACGTGCAGCCGGGTGACGTGGTGCTGGCCGTCAACGGCCAGCCCGTCGGCGGCGAAGTGAGCCCCGACGAGCTGCTGGTCAACCAGGCTGACCAGGAGGTCCAGCTCACCATCCGGCGCGGGGACGAGCGGCGGACCGTCACCGTCATGGCCATCGGCGACGAGCAGCCGGGCCGCTACCGCGACTGGGTGGAGGCCAACCGGGCCCGCTGCCACGAGCTCGGCGGCGGCCGGATCGGCTACCTGCACATCCCCGACATGGGCCCGGAGGGCTACGCCGAGTTCCACCGCGGCTTCCTGACCGAGTACGACCGCGAGGCGCTCGTGGTGGACGTCCGCTTCAACGGCGGCGGCCACGTGTCGGCGCTGCTGCTGGAGAAGCTGGCCCGGCGCCGCCTGGGTTACAACTTCCCCCGCTGGGGCGTACCAGAGCCCTACCCCGACGAGTCACCGCGCGGCCCGATGGTGGCGATCGCCAACGAGTGGGCGGGCTCCGACGGCGACATCTTCAGCCACACCTTCAAGCTGCTCGGCCTGGGCCCGCTGATCGGCAAGCGCACCTGGGGCGGGGTGATCGGCATCTGGCCCCGGCATCACCTGGCCGACGGGACGGTCACCACCCAGCCGGAGTTCTCCTTCGCCTTCGACGACGTGGGCTGGCGGGTGGAGAACTACGGCACCGACCCCGACATCGAGGTCGACATCACCCCGCAGGACTACGCGGCGGGCGTGGACACCCAGCTGGACCGGGCGATCGAGGTCGCCCTGGAGCGCCTGGTCCTGCAGCCGCCGCACACCCCCAACCCGGCGGCCCGCCCTCGGCTCGTGGTGCCACGCCTGCCACCCCGCCGGCGTTCCCGCTGACCGCGAGCCGGCCGCGTCACGAGCGTGCGGGATCCGCCGCGGCGGGCCGGGGAGGAATCAGGCGAGGTTCAGCTGCCAGGAGACGCCGAAGCGGTCGTTGGTCCAGCCGAAGAGCTTGCTGAAGCCGTAGGAGCCGAGCGGCATCAGTGGCTCGCCGTTCTCCAGCAGCGCCGCGTACAGGCGCTCGATCTCCGCCTCCGACTCGCACTGCACGTACAGCGAGACCGAGGGGGTGAAGGTGAAGGCGTGCTGCACGTTGCTGTCGATGGCCATGTACTCCTGGCCCGCCAGCGTGAACGTGGCGTGCTGCACGCTGCCCTCCGCGCCAGGCCCCTCGGGACCATAGCGGGCGATGGCGAGGATCTCCGCGTCGTCGAACAGCGACGTGTAGAACGTCATCGCTTCCTCCGCCGCTCCTTCGAACATCAGGAAAGTGGTTATTTTTTGTGACATCGGATGAACTCCCGTCAGGGTAGGTGGAAGTACGGATGTTCTCGGCCGCCAGGGCGGTCGGCTCGCCGGCGGTCCCGGCGGGCCGGTGCGCCTCGCCCGGGCGTGGCCGACGACGAGTATTTCAGTTTTAACTTATATAAGTCAAACTCGATATATAGATATGCGGCACGGAATCCTCGGCTCCACCCGGCCGGTTCGATCCGCAGGAGCCCCGGTCAGGGCGGGGTGGTGTCGGCGGAGGCGAGGAGGCGGGCGGCGAGGGCTCTGACCTCGTCGCGCAGTTCGGCGGGGGCGACGACGGTGAACGGCCAGCCGAGGCCGGCGAGCATCTGGGCCATCCCGTCCAGCCGCTCGGCCCTGGTGGTCAGCAGCACCCCGGCTGAGGTCTCGGCCAGGGTC
The DNA here is from genome assembly GCF_042665875.1 of Streptosporangium amethystogenes subsp. fukuiense. Taxonomy (NCBI): domain Bacteria; kingdom Bacillati; phylum Actinomycetota; class Actinomycetes; order Streptosporangiales; family Streptosporangiaceae; genus Streptosporangium; species Streptosporangium amethystogenes. The sequence continues at coordinate 2,729,157 of NZ_JBHTEE010000001.1, forward strand.
GCCGTGGCGGCGGGAATCCGGGCCGCGGCCTCCTCCAGCGTGGCCTCCAGCAGCACCCTGACCTCGTGGCGGTAGGGCACCGCCGACAGCGATCCGACCACGTGCGCGACCGGGTCGAAGTCGTCCGGGCCCGGGAATCTCCGCTCGGTGCGCTCGGCGCCCGCCACCCGGTCCACCCGGAAGGTCCTGATCTCCCCGCTGCCGTGGTCGAGTCCCGCGACGTACCAGCGGCCGGAGTGGAAGACGATGCCGTACGGGTCCAGGTCGCGCGTCGAGGCGTCGCCACGCCAGGAGCGGTAGGCCAGCCGGACGGTGACCCGGCGGCGGGCGGCGTCGGCGAGGGCGAGCAGCGGGCCCGCCCTCGGGGCGGGTGCCCGCGTCGCGGCGCCGGTGTGGCCCAGCGTCTCCGAGATCGCGTCGACGCGCTCGCGCAGCGGCCCCGGGAGCACCCGCTGGATCTTGGCCAGGGCGCTCTCGGTGGCCGTCTCCCCCACCGCCAGCCCGGTCCGCCGCCCGGCCAGCAGCCCCAGCACCACCGCGGTGGCCTCGTCGTCGGTGAGCATCAGCGGCGGCAGCTTGTAGCCGGGCAGCAGCCGGTAGCCGCCGTGGCGGCCCCGCTCGGCCGAGACCGGCACGCCGAGCTCCGACAGCCGCACCACGTAGCGGCGCACCGTGCGCTCGTCCACCTCCAGCCTGGCGGCGAGATCGGGACCGGTCAGGCCGGGAGCGGCCTGCAGCAGCTCCAGCAGCGCGAGGACCCTCGCGGCGGTCATTCGAGATCTCCTCAAAAATCAGGACCGATACTGTCCGGGTTCGATCCTAGGGTGAGACCAGGCGAACGAAGGAGAGCTGAGATATGAGCACTTACCTGCTGGTTCCCGGTTTCTGGCTGGGCGCGTGGGCCTGGGAGAAGGTAACCCGGCCGCTGCGCGAGGCCGGGCACGAGGTCCACCCGGTCACGCTCACCGGGCTCGGCGACAGAGCGCATCTGGCGGGCCCCGGGGTCGATCTGGAGACCCACATCCAGGACATCGTGAACACCGTCGTCTTCGCGGACCTGAGCGAGGTGATCCTCGTCGCCCACAGCGGGGCCGGCGCGCCGGTCACCGGCGCGGCCGACCGGATTCCCGAGCGCGTCGCCCGGATCGTCTACCTCGACGGCGGTCCGCTGGCCGACGGCATGACCCAGTTGGACATCAACGAGCCCGAGTGGCGGGCGTTCATCGAGAAGCGGGTCGCCGAGCGGGGCGACGGGGTGGGTTACCCGCTCATCTCCTGGGAGGAGCAGGAGCAGGCCGGGGCCAGCCTGGAGGGGCTGGGCGAGGCCGAGCGCGAATGGTTCACCTCCCGCGCGACCCCCCAGCCGTACGGGACGATGACCCGGCCCCTGGTGCTCAAGGGCGGCGCGGACGCGCTGCCCAAGACGCTCATCGCGTGCTCGTTCCCGCTGGAGCAGGTGCACGCCATGATCGACGCCGGTCACCCGGCCTTCGCGGCGCTCGCCGGACCCGAGTGGAGCTTCGCGGCGGTGCCCACCGGCCACTGGCCGATGTTCTCCAGGCCGGAGGAGACCGCGGCCGCGCTCGCCGCGCTGGCGGTCTGAGACGAAAGCCCGACCGGGCGGGGGGAACGGGAAAGGGCAGGCGAGGCTGAGAGCGGCCGGCCTGCCCCGCCCGATGCCCCCACCACAGGGTCCACCGGGGCCTCCACGCTGTGATTCCGGTGACGGGCCGGGAACTCCGCGAGCACCGAGGGGTGACATTTGTCCCGGGCAGCCCTGGATCGATGGATCTACCTGGGATCCTGCGCCCTCCGTAGCGTCTTTCGCATGACGAATAACGCGGTGTCACTCAATAACGTGACCAAACGTTTCGGGGCGGTACGCGCCGTGGACGACCTCAGCCTCGACATCCCCGCCGGGCAGACCGTCGCCCTGCTCGGTCCCAACGGCGCGGGCAAGTCGACCGGTATCCGGTTGCTGCTCGGGCTGCTGGCCGCCGACTCCGGGACGGTACGCGTGTTCGGGGGCGCCCCGGAGACCGCGATCCGGAGCGGACGGCTGGCGGCGATGCCTCAGGAGGGCGGCCTGGTCTCCCGGACCACGGTCGGTGAGCTGCTCGGCTTCGTCTCCGGGACCTACCGGGCGCCGCTCCCGCTACGGGAGGTGATGGCCGTCGCGGGGCTGGAGGAGCTGGCCGGCCGCAGGGTGGAGCGGCTCTCCGGCGGCCAGGCGCAGCGCCTCCGCTTCGCGCTGGCGCTGGCCGGGGACCCGGAGCTGATCCTGCTGGACGAGCCGACCGCGGCGCTGGACGTCCGGGCCAGGCGGGAGTTCTGGGAGAGCATGCGTGCCTTCGCCGCGCGCGGCAGGACCGTGCTGTTCTCCACCCACTACCTGGAGGAGGCCGACGAGTACGCCGACCGGGTGGTGGTGATCGACAGAGGCCGGATCGTGGCCGACGGCACCAGCCGGGAGATCAAGCGCCTGGTCTCGCTGACCACGGTCAGCGTCACCGTCTCCGCCCCGGAGACGGCCTGGCTGGAACTCCTTCCCGGGGTCACCTCCGTCGAGAGCCGTGGGGAGCGCGCTCACCTGCGCACCCGCGACGCCGACGCCACCGTGCTGGCGCTGGCCGAGGCGGGAGCCGTACGAGACCTTGAGGTGGTCCCCGCCGCGCTCGAGGACGCCTTCATCGCACTGACGGGAGCGGACGCCTGATGCTCGGCTACATCCGCCTGGAGATCGCCAGAGCCCGCCGCGACCCGGGATACGTGATCATGGGTTTCACCATGCCCGTGGTGATGTACCTGCTCTTCACCAACCTCGGCGTGGCGGGTGACGACCACGGCTGGGCCGTCCTGCACGTGATGGTCAGCATGGCCGCCTTCGGCGCGATCGGCTCGGCCTTCAACAACGGCGCCGGCATCGCCGAGGACAGGACCGCGGGCTGGCTGCGGCAGCTGCGCATCACTCCCCTGGCGCCGGTACAGGTGATCGCCGGCAAGGCGGGCACCGGGATGCTCGTGGTACTGCCCGCGATCGCCGGGGTGTGCCTGTCGGCGGCGCTGCTCAACGGGGTACGGCTGGAGATCTGGCAGTGGGCCTCGATCGTGCTGCTGCTCTGGGCGGGTTCCCTGCCCTTCACCCTGCTCGGCCTGGCCATCGGCTACCGGTTCAGCGGCCAGACCGCCGCCGTGCTCAACATCGCGGCCAACCTGGCGCTGGCGATCGTCGGAGGTCTGTGGCTGCCCGCCGAGACCTTCCCCTCCTGGCTGAAGGCGCTCGCGGAGTGGACGCCGAGTTTCGCCTACGCCGACCTGGCGCGGAAGATCGCCTTCGGTCAGGCGCCCGGGGCCGGCGTGGCACTGATCCTGACCGGCTGGCTGGTCGCCTTCGGCGTCCTGGCGGTGTACGGCTACCGCCGGGCCGGGCGCGTGGTGTGAATCGCGCGGGCCGCGTGATAGGAGTGGCCGGATGAGCGGGAAGCCGGAGGGACCGGGGGTCACCGGGCGGGAGGGGCCGAAGAGGCCGAAGAGGGCGAGACCGGAACGGCCGGGAGCGGCCGGACGGAAGTGGTCGGGGAGGTTGAGAAGGCAGGGGCCCGGGGAGCTCGCCTTCTATCCGTGGCTGCTGATCGCCTACCCCCCGATCAGCGACCTCGTGGAAGGACACGTGCGGCCGGCGCTGCCGGCCGCGCTGGGCGTCGTCGGCTTCGCCGTCCTGTACGTGCTCTGCATCCGGCTGTCCTTCCGTGGCCGGCGACGAGCGGCGGCCGTGGCCCTGGCCGGGCTGCTGGTGGTGATCTTCCTGCTGCTGACGGGGCCGGCGCAGAACTGGTTCTACCTCGCACCGCTGATGACGATCGCCTGCGGGGTCGTGCTGCGCGGCAGGTCCGTCTACCTCCTCCTGACCGTCCTGACTCTCGCACTGACCGCGGTGATGTGGCATTCGGGAGCCGGCTGGGCGAGTATCTCCCTGGCCACCTGGGGAACGGCCACCGGCGGCCTGGTGGTCAGCGTCGTCCTGAAGCTCTTCTCCGTGATCACCGAGCTCCAGGAGACCCGTGAGGAGCTGGCCCGGGTCGCGGTGGCCGAGGAGCGGCTGCGGTTCTCCCGCGACCTGCACGACCTGCTCGGGCACACCCTGTCGGTGATGGTGGTCAAGGCGGAGGCCGTACGGCGGCTGGCCCCCCGCGACGCGGAGGCGGCGGCTCGGCAGGCGGCCGACATCGAGGCGGTCGGCCGGAAGGCGCTGACCGAGGTGCGGGCCGCGGTCAGCGGTTACCGGGGGCGCGGGCTGGCCGCCGAGCTGGCCTCGGCGCGCACGGTGCTGGCCGACGCGGGCATCGCCGCCACGGTCACCGTCTCCGAGGACCGCCCCGCGCCGGAGGCGGACGCCCTGCTGGGCTGGGCCGTGCGGGAGGGTGTGACCAATGTCGTCCGCCACAGCGCCGCCCGCACCTGCGAGATCACTCTGGAGGGCACGGTGCTGGAGATCCGCGACGACGGCCGGGGGGCCGGCCCGGGGGCCCTGGGCAACGGCCTGCGCGGCCTGACCGAGCGGGTCGTCGCGCTCGGCGGAACGCTGGAGGCCGGCGGAGGCGACGGCTTCGTGCTGAGGGTGACGCTCCCGTGATCGGCGCTCTTCCGCCGGGGAGGAGCCTTTCGAGATCGCTGGTTTTCCGCCGAGGAGGAACGCTTTCATGATCAGGGTGCTGCTGGCCGAGGACCAGGGCATGATGCGCAGCGCGCTGGCCCTGCTTCTCGGCCTGGAGGACGACATCGAGGTCGTCGCCACGGTCGCCGGGGGCGACGAGGTCGTGGCCGCCGCGCTGGACACACGTCCCGACATCGCCCTGCTGGACGTCGAGATGCCGGGGATCAGCGGCCTGGAAGCCGCGGCCGGCCTCCGGGACCGGCTGCCCGGCTGCCGGGTGCTGATCCTGACCACCTTCGGCAGGCCCGGCTACCTGCGCCGGGCGATGGAGGCGGGCGCCGCCGGATTCCTCGTCAAGGACGGCCCCGTCGAGGATCTCGCCGCGGCGATCCGCCGGGTCCTGGCGGGCGAGAAGGTGATCGATCCCGCGCTGGCCGCCGCCGCGCTGAGCGCCGGCGCCAGCCCGCTGACCGATCGCGAGCGGGACGTACTGGCCGCGGGGGCGGACGGCGCGACGATCGCCGACATCTCTCGGCGGCTGCACCTGTCGGAGAGCACCGTCCGCAACTACCTGTCCGCCGCGATCGGCAAGACCGGCACCCGTAACCGCATCGAGGCCGCCCGCACCGCCCGGCACAACGGCTGGCTCTGAGGACCGGCCGGTCCGGGCCGCCGGTTCAGGGGGCGAGGACGGGCACCGGTTCCTCTTCCGCGAGCCAGTCGCGCATCGCGCCGTAGGTCTTCTCCGCGATCAGCCGCTGACCCGCGGCGTTGGGGTGGAAGAAGTCCCACTTGCTGATGTGGCTCAGCGTGAACGCCTGCCTGAACACCTCGTTGCCGTCGAACCGGCAGTTCGGGCCGTACGCCGCGCAGACCCTGGCGAGTGCGGCGTTGAAACCGATCACCCGGTCGCGCACCCGGTCGCGGCGGGCCTGGTCGGCCGCCGACGTCGAGGTGGGGCGCGCCAGCATGGTGGGACAGATCCGGCCCACCTCCCAGAACCCGCGTGCCACCAGGTTGTTCCTACCGGTCTGCCAGAGCCGGCTGATGTCGGGGATGCTCGCCACGAACACCCGGGCGTCGGGCCTGCCCGCCCGCAGCAGGGCCAGCGCCCCGGCCACCCGGCTCTCGTAGACGGCCACGGGGGTCATCAGCCGCTCCTCGGACACGCAGACGTCCTGGGCGCCGATCAGGAGCGTCACGTAGTCGGCGCGGTGGCCGACCGCCTGCGTCACCTGCCCGGCCAGGTCGGCGCTGGTGGAGCCGGGGACGGCGAGGTTCACATTGTGCCCGGCGAGTGCCACGTCCAGGGCGCGTAGCCTCAGGTAGTGGCTCCTGACATCGCGGTGCTCGCCGGTCGACCAGGAACGCGAGGCGCAGGTGACGTACCACCCGCAGGCGTTGAACCCCGCGCTGATGGAGTCTCCGAGCGCCGCCATGACCACCGGCCGCCAGGGTTGCCCCACCGCTGTCGCCCCGGCCGGAACGGCTTGGGCGACCGTCAGGGCGGCCAGCCCTGTGAGTGCTGTCACAGTCCTGCGAAGCATGACACCTCCGCTGAGAGATCGCGTCTGCTTCGGATGTATCACCGCAGGCCAGGACGGCAGGTTCCGTTGACCGAGTGCCTTGGTTTTCTTGACACCGCGTGGCGGCCGTGCTGACGGGGGAACCGCCGTCGAACATGTTCAGTTTCCGGCATAGAGTGGCGGAGGTGAGTGTAGCGCTCGGATCAACCCGTCCTCTCGTGGTGCGAACCACCTCCGTCGACGACCCCGGTGACCTGTTCGCACGACTGCCGGAGACCGCGCCCTATGCCTGGGTCAGGCGCGGAGAGGGCCTCGTGGCCTGGGGCGAGGCCCTGCGTCTGGAGGTGCCGCCCGGCCCCCGGCGTTTCGACTGGGCTCGTGACCGGCTGTCGGACCTCTTCGGCGAGGCGGATGTCGCCGACGACGTGACGACCCCCGGTTCGGGCCCCGTCGCCTTCGGCTCGTTCACCTTCGACCCGGAGTCACGCGGGTCGGTCCTTCTCGTCCCCCGGACCGTCCTCGCCCGCCGCGACGGCCGCGCCTGGCTGACCACCGTCGGTGAGCAGCGGCTCGACGCCGTCACCCCGCTCCGCGACCCCGGCAGGATCCGGTACGGCGACGGCAGCCTGAGCGCGCCGGAGTGGGAGCACGCCGTGGCCCGCGCCGTCCGGCGGATCAGGTCGGGCCGGTTGGAGAAGACGGTGCTCGCCCGCGACCTGACCGCCGTCGCCGAGCGGGCGATCGACGTCCGCCTGCTGCTGGCCCGCCTGTCGGGCCGCTACCCGGAGTGCTACACCTTCTCCTGCGCCGGGCTGGTCGGCGCCACCCCCGAGCTGCTGGTCCGGCGTACCGGGGAGACCGTCGAGTCCCTGGTGCTGGCCGGCACGATCGCGCGGGGCAGCGACCGGGCGGACGACATGGCACGCGGCGCCGCCCTGTTCTCCTCGGAGAAGGACCGCTACGAGCATGCCTGCGCGGTCGCGTCGGTACGGGAGGCGCTCGACCCGCTCTGCGCCGAACTGAAGATCCCCGAGGAGCCCGAACTCCTGGTGCTCCCCAACGTCCAGCATCTGGCCAGCCCGGTGACCGGGCGGCTGTCGGCGGGGATCTCGGTCCTGGACGTGGTGGCGGCCATGCACCCGACCGCCGCCGTCGGCGGCACCCCGACCGGGGCCGCGCTCGGCGTCATCCGCGAGCTTGAGGGCATGGACCGCGCCGGATACGCCGGTCCGGTCGGTTGGATCGACGCGCGGGGGGACGGCGAGTGGGGGATCGCGCTGCGTTGCGCCCAGATCGAGGGCCCCCGGGCCAGGCTGTTCGCCGGGTGCGGCATCATGGGCGACTCCGATCCCGCGTCCGAGCTCGCCGAGGCCCAGGCCAAGCTCCGGGTGATGCAGTACGCCTTGGAGGGCTGACCAGGGCGATCACCCCTGAACGGGTAATTCCCACCCGGCTGGTCGACGGCAGCCAGATGGGCGTACCCTCACAAGGGCAACACATCGGACATTTCCGGCAAGAAAACAACACTTTCTGCTACTCGCTGTTCTCTCGTCGCCGCACGGCCGGCTCGCTCGCCGGGGAGAGGAAGACCATGGCGTTACTGACCACCGACCGCCTCACGGTACGCGACTGGAGTCCCGAGGACGCCCGCGACGCTCTGGCCATCTACGGCACACCGGAGGTCACCCGGTGGCTGTCTCCGGCGATGAACCAGCTCGACGGTGAGGGGGCCATGCGGGCCACGCTGGAGGCGTGGGAACGCAACCGTGAAACCCTGACACCCCCGCTCGGCCGCTGGGCGATCGTCCGCAACTCCGACCAGCGGATCATCGGTGGCCTCTCCCTGAGGTACCTGCCGCCCGACGAGGAGGACATCGAGATCGGCTGGCAGCTCGCCCCCGACTTCTGGGGGCACGGCTACGCCACCGAGGCCGGCCGCGCCCTGGCCGGATGGGCCTTCTCCATCGGTGCCCACGAACTCGTCGCGGTCGTGCGGGTGAACAACGAGCGCGGCGCCGGCACGGCCAGGCGCATCGGCATGCAGTGGGTCGGCGAGACGGACAAGTACTACGAGACGCGCCTCAACGTCTACCGGCTCTGGCCCAGCGACCTCACCTCGGCCCAGGAGGACGAGCTCCGGCTCTGAGCGGCGGGTGTACCGGGGCGGCCGCCGTATCCTCGATCTTCGACCGGCCGGGATCCGGCGTCGGAGGCCGAGATAGCGCAGCACGGCCAGAACACGGCGGCTGTGGCCGGCGACATGCAGCAGCCCGCCCACCTGGCGCTACAGGCGCTACAGGACAGGGGGGCGACGCTGGAACTTGATGTGGAGGATGTCGGGCCGGAACGTCGCCACGGCGTACACCGCGGTGTGCCCCCTGACCGTATAGATCGTCTGCCAGGTGCGGACCACCAGCGTCGAGGAATCGACGTCCAACAACTCGGAAGTCCTCTCGTCCGGCACCAGTGGCTCCAGGTAGGCGTCGGCATGACTCAGGGGTATACCGAGTTGCTGCGCGAAGTACGCCTGGATGTCATCGCCCACCCCCCGGGGGTCGATGGAGACTCCGTCGAGCAAGGTGGGCAGGAACTCGTGGACCCACACCACGGGGATCTCGTCGGCGAAGTAGAGCCGGTCGGTCTTCCAGACCTCGCTTTTTCGCGGGACATGCAGGGCGGTGGCGACATCGTCGTCCGCCGGCACCTTCCCGTGGGGCTGCTCGACGATGCGGCACACACGTCCGGCGGCGGTGAGCAGCGTCTCGACGGACACCAGGTCCGAGAGCGTGTACTCGATCTGCTCGGGCCGCTTCGCCATGAAGGTGCCTATGCCCCACCGGCGAACCACGAGCCCACGGACACGTAACTCCTCCAACGCCTCGCGGAGCGTGTTGCGTGAAACCCCGAGCTCGGAGGCGAGGGTCACCTCGGGGGGCAGCTTGGAGTCGGCGGGGAACCGTTCGAGCAGTTCCCGCACGAGGGCGCTCCGCTGAGTGCGCTGCACTGATCGCGTCGCAGGTTGTGATGGCATCAGGCCCACCCTTCCTTGCTTCCGGTCACACCACTACCGCCCATTCGACAGCACCGATTCTGCCGGAATGAATATTGACGAGGTAGAAGGTCCAACCTATCCTGATGGCCTTATCAGCGGCAACTTGGCGCCACCGCTCATCGGAGGCGTCGGACATGCCGGCCGGATAGGAGTTGAGCGGCGATGAACAGATCGACCGAGCGTGAAAAATCAGACACATTACCTAACACCGGTAGCCGCGAGGCACTCGCCCTTGACCGGGTCACCGTCTCCTTCACCGTCGGCGGTGACAGGATCGTCGCTCTTGACGACGTGAGTTTCGGGGTCGGGCACGGCGGGTTCCTATCGGTACTCGGCCCTTCCGGCTGCGGCAAGTCCACCACACTCCGCCTCATCGCCGACCTGCTGCGTCCCGAGGAGGGAGAGCTGAACGTCCTGGGCGACAGCCCAGGCACCGCCCGAGCGCACCGGCGCGTTGGCTTCGTGTTCCAGGACGCCACCCTGCTGCCCTGGCGGCGGGTCATCGACAACGTGCTCCTACCGACCCAGGTCGGGCCGTCGCGCGTGCGCGGCAAGCTCGGCATGTCGCCGGACGAGGCTCTCGCCGTGGTCGGGCTCACCTCCTTCGCTCAGGCCTACCCGTCCCAGCTCTCGGGAGGAATGCGGCAGCGGGTCGCCATCGCGCGGGCGCTGGTGACCAAGCCCGACATTCTCCTGATGGACGAGCCGTTCGGCGCCCTGGACGAGCTGACCCGCGACCGGCTGAATGTCCAGCTTCTGGACATCTGGCAGGCCAGCAAGACGACGATCGTCTTCGTCACGCACTCGATCCCGGAGGCCGTGTTCCTCGGGCAGCGCGTGATCCTCATGTCCTCCAGACCGGGTCGCGTCAGGGCGACGGTGGAGGTGCCTCTGCCGTACCCCCGCGAGTTGTCCTTGCGAGACAGCCCCCAGTTCACCGGCATCGTCGCCCAGTTGCGGCGCCTGCTCACCGAGGAGGAACTGTGACCGTCCAGGCGGGCACTCGTGAGCACGGCCGCCTCCAGGAAAAAAGGAGGTCGAAGAAGCGGTCACCGATCGCGCGGACTCTCGTACCGGCCATGGGCTTCGTCCTGTTTGTCGCGCTGTGGGAAGCCGTGGTTCGGGCCTTTGCCGTGCCCGTCTACCTGGTGCCGGCCCCCTCGAAGGTCTTTACCGCTTTTGTCGACAACTGGGAACTCATCTACTCCAACACCGGTCAGACCGCGCAGGAGGCCTTCCTGGGCTTCGCGATCGGAAACGCCGCGGCCATCGCGCTGGCCGTCGTCTTCGTGATGAGCCCGTTCCTCGAACGACTCACCTTTCCCATCGTGGTCGGCCTGCGCACGGTCCCGATCATCGCCATCGCGCCGATCCTCATCATCATCTTCGGCAACGACGCCACACCCAAGATTGTGATCGCGGCGTTGATCTCGTTCTTTCCGACGCTGGTCAACGCGATCGTCGGCTTCAAGAACGTCGATCCCAAAATGCTGGAGCTCATGGCGATCCTCTCGGCGCGGCCGTGGGAGACGTTCCTGCGGGTGAGGGTGTTCAGCGCCCTTCCCTTCATCTTCTCCGCACTGAAGATCGCAACAGGGAACTGCGTGCTCGGCGCCGTGGTGGGTGAGTGGATCGGCGCGGACAGGGGGCTCGGCTACCTGATCATCCAGTCGACGTTCGACTTCAACACGACACTGCTGTACGCGACGATGTTGGTCGTCTCGATACTCGCGATAATCGCCTTCGGGCTCGTCGCCGTCGCCGAGAAGCTGATCGTGCGCTGGGAGCAGGAGCCGGCGCGATGACCTTCGAGGAAGAGTTCCGCGGCGTCATCGGCACCTCCGTCACCGAGTCCACGCCGTGGTGGCCCGAGACCCCCAGCCACTCGAACCGGCCCAACATCGTGGTGATCGTCCTCGACGACACCGGATTCGCGGACCTCGGCTGTTACGGATCGGAGATCAGGACGCCCAACATCGACCGGCTCGCCTCCGACGGCCTGCGCTTCAGGAACTTCCACACCACGCCACTGTGCTCCCCGACCCGGGCGGCCCTCCTCACCGGCCGGAATTCACACAACGTCGGTATGCGGTTCCTGTCCGAGGTGGACACCGGATTTCCCAACTGCCGTGGCCAGATCTCCGCCACCTGCGGCACGCTCGCCCAGATCCTTGACACGAACGGTTACGCGACCATGGCGGTCGGCAAGTGGCACCTCGCGCCGCTGACGGAGACCTCGCACGCCGGCCCCTTCCACAACTGGCCGTTGGGCCGGGGATTCCAGCGTTTCTACGGCTTCATGGGCGGGGTGACCGACCACTACACGCCGGAGCTCGTCCGGGACAACACACGGATACGCCGGGACTTCGGCGACGACTACCACCTGTCCGAAGACCTGACCGACGAAGCCGTACTCTTCGTACGCGAACAGACCTCACTGGCTGCCGACCGGCCATTCTTCCTCTATCTGGCCTTCGGCGCGACCCACGCGCCGTTTCAGGTGCCGGTGCACCTGGTGGAGAAGTACGACGAGGTCTTCGCGCACGGCTGGGACCGGATTCGCCTGGAACGCCTCCAGCGGCAGATCGAGCTTGGGATCGTTCCACAGGGGACGGAGCTGTCAGAGCGGCCCCAGGACATACCGGCCTGGCACGACCTCGACGACCGGCAGCGCCGCGTCGCCACCCGGCTGCAGGCGACCTACGCGGCCTTCCTCGAGCACACCGACACACAGATCGGGCGGCTGCTCGACGCACTGGGCGGATGCGGTGTTCTCGACGACACGATGATCGTGCTGTTGAGCGACAACGGTGCCAGTCACGAGGGCGGGAGCGGCGCCATGCAGGTGCTCGCCCCGTACAACGGCCTGTCGGAGGAGCTGTCCGAGTCGGAGCGCTTCCTTGAGGCGGCCGGAGGCAGGACGACCGCCCCGCACTACCCGGCAGGCTGGGCCATGGCGAGCAACACCCCCTTCCGGCGTTACAAGCAGTACGTGGACGGCGGTGGTGTCAACACGCCGCTGCTGGTCCGCTATCCCCACAGGATCGGAGACGCCGGGGCGGTGCGGACGCAGTTCGTGCACGCCATCGACATCACCCCGACGATCCTCGACGTCGTCGGCATCGACCCGCCGAGGTCGATCGCCGGTGTGCCGCAACGTCCGATGGACGGGCGGAGCGTCGCCCCCGCGCTCGACAACCCGGACGTCCCCGCAGGCCGCCGAACCCAGGCATTCGAGATGTTCGGTCACCGGGCGCTGGTGCACGAGCGATGGAAGATCGTCGCCGAGCACGTTACGGGTGAGGACTACGCCCAGGACCGGTGGCGCCTGTACGACCTCCATACCGACGTCTCGGAACACCACGACCTCGCCGCCCGGCAGCCTCGTCTCGTCGAGCAACTGGCCGCGCTCTGGTGGCGGGAGGCCGAGGCCAACGGCATCCTCCCGCTGGACGACCGTCCCATGCGCGACATGCTCAACGGCGGCCACGTCGCCCCCGCCTACCGGCGCACCCGGTGGACCCTGTACCCGCCGACCTACGTTCCCTTCGGCCTCGCCCCCAACCTGGCGAGGCGTGCCTGGAGCTGCCGGGCGGACCTGCTGGCCGGGGAGGGCGACGGGACGGTGTTCGCCCAGGGCAGCGCGCTCACCGGGCACGGGCTCGGCATCATCGACGGGATCTTGGTCTACGAGTACAACGCGCTCGGCCACCGCACCCGTGTCAGTGCCGGGATGCCCGTTCCCACCGTCCCGGCGCGAGTGGAGATCTCGTTTCGCCCCGCGCGGGAGCGGGGCGGCAGCGTCCGGCTGCTCATCGACGATGTGACCGTCGGCGAGGGACGTATCCCCCTGACGCTCGACAACGTCTCGTTCCTCGGCCTGGCCGTTGGGCGTGACAGCGCCTCGCCGGTACTCAGTGCTGGGGTGCTGGGGCGTCTGCTGCGACTGGACCTCAGACTGCTTGAGGAGCGTCCCACATGACCGGGCCCGCTGCCGCCGAGGGAATGGTCTGGATTCCCGGCGGCAGAACCATCGTGGGGTGTGACACCGCGTATCCGGAGGAAGCCCCCGCGCGCGAGGTGCTCGTGGCCGGCTTCTGGATGGACCCCTGCCCGGTGACGAACCGGCGGTTCGCCGAGTTCGTCGAGGCGACAGGTCATGTCACCGACGCGGAACGTCCGCTGGACGCGAGCGTGTACCGCGACCTGCCTCCTGACCTGCGAGCCCCCTCCTCTCTGCTGTTCACTCCCGGTGACCATCCAGTCGACCTGAACGACGCCTCGCAGTGGTGGCAGGTCGTACCGGGCGTCACCTGGTATCACCCCTCAGGGCCGGGCAGTGACATCGCCGGTGTGGAGGACCATCCGGTGGTCCACGTCACGATCGAGGACGCCCGCGCCTACGCGCGCTGGCGAGGAGCCGAGCTCGCCGGCGAGGACGAGTGGGAGCACGCCGCGCGCGGAGGTCTGCACCAGGCGCGCTACGAGTGGGGCGACGAGTTCACCCCCGGCGGGAAGTATCGGGCGAACACCTGGCAGGGCCGGTTCCCCTGGGAGAACCTCGCCGCGGACGGCTGGGTGGGGACCTCCCCCGTCGGCTCCTACCCGGCCAACCGGTACGGCCTCCACGACATGACGGGAAACGTGTGGGAGTGGACCACCAGCTGGTGGACCGCCACCCGCCGGTCAGCGAAGGCCCCGTCACCCTGCTGCGGCCCCCCGCGAGTTCCGGACGACGCGTGGGATCCCACGATGCCACAAGCCCGTATTCCACGCTTCGTCACCAAGGGCGGCTCGCACCTGTGCGCCCCCGACTACTGCCGACGCTACCGACCGGCAGCTCGCAGCCCCCAGGCCGCCGACACGTCGAGCTCACATCTCGGCTTTCGGTGCATTCTCCGTACGGCCTCTCCTTTCTTGAGAACACCCCCAGAGGACACCCATGCCGAACAATGATCTCTCCCGGCGCTCCATGCTCAAGACAGCGCTCGCAGGCGTCGCCGGACTAAGCTCAGCCACTCTGCTCGCGGGTTGCGGGCAGGACCGTCGCGACGCGGTCACACGGAACACCACCGTGCCCGGCACGAAGAATCTCTCCCTGCAGCTCGCCTGGCTCGCCAACGTCCAGTCGGCCGGCGAGATCGCGGCCGACAAACTCGGGTACTTCAAGGAGGTCGGGCTGACGGTGGCCACCCGGCCAGGTGGCCCGAACGCCAATCCGATCCCGCTGGTGGCGGGGGGAAACTCCCTGGTCGGAATCACCTACGCGCCCGCGCTGATGTTGGCGCGCAGTCAAGACATCCCCGTCCGCTGTTTCGGCGCCGCGATGCAGAAGGCGCCGCTGGCCTACTTCTCCCTGAAGAGCAGCGGCATCACCAGCGTGAGTCAGTACAAGGGCAAGAAGATCGGGGTGCAGGTCGGTGGAGAGCCCCTGCTCTCCGCGCTGCTCCGCAAGAACGGCCTGGACCTGTCGGACGTCGAACTGGTCAAGGTCGGCGCGGACACGACCCCGCTCATCACGGGGCAGGTAGACCTCTTCGCCGCCTGGGTGCTCAACCTCCAGCAACTGGCCCCCGCCAAGGAGAAGGGCCTCAACCACCAGACCCTGTGGGACAACGGCGTGCGCATCCAGTCCAACTACTACATCGCCACGGAGGAAACCCTCACCAACCGCCGAGACGAACTGGTCGCCTTCCTCGAAGCGGTCTCCAAGGGATGGGCCTACGCGATCGACAACCCACAGCAGGCGGTCGACATGGTGGCCGAGACCGCTCCCGGGCTTCAGAAGAAGCACGAGCTTGAGGAGATCAAGACCCTTCTTCCCGGCTTCCTGTACGGACCCCAGACCCAGCAGCACGGATGGGGGTGGATGGACAAGGCGCTCTGGGAGAGCGCGCTCAGCGAGTACCAACAGCTCGGTGTCCTGAAGAAGCCGGTCAGCGTCGACGAGATCGCGACCTGGGAGGTACTCAACGGCGCTACGGGGCGTGTACGGCGCTAGGAGGCGTGGTCGACTCCATCGGTGAAATTCCGAGGTACCCTCATCCGGCTTCGATGGCGGGCCTGCGACGGCATGGAGGTCCACACCACGCCAGGACAGCTCATCCGTGGTCGGCTGCTGCTCAACACCACGCCCTGACGAGCGGGAGCGAGCACGCACTCAAGGGCGGACACCTCACCGCGCCCGAAAGGCCCGCCCATAGCTGTTCTCCCCTAATCATCGATCGGATCGGAGCATGAAGTGAGCATGTCTGATTTACCCGGCAAGCACATCGTGCTGTTCATCTGCGACCAGATGCAGTACATGAGACAGGGCCGTGTCGATCCGCTGGCCCGGACGCCCAACCTCGACGCGCTCGCCGACGAAGGCGTTTTCTTCGACCGGTTCTACTGCTCGAACCCACAATGTTCACCGTCTCGCATGTCCCTGCAGACAGGCCTCCACCCCCACGAGGCCGGCGTGATGGTGATCTATGGCTTCGGTGGCCATACCGGCCACCTTGGCCCCCGGCACCGCACCATCGCGCAGGTCCTCAAGGAACACGGTTACCGGACCGCCTACTTCGGTAAGAGCCACTTCGGGTACCCGCTTGAGAAGCTCGGCTACGAGAAGGGGATCGAACGCGGTGGCGGAGGTTCCCTGGCGGTCGTGGACGAGGAGATCACTCGCGACGCCACGAACTTCCTGGCGAGCTACGACGCGACGGAACCGCTCTTCCTAGTGATATCCCTCCATCAGCCGCATCCCCCCTTCGAGTCCGTCGAGCCATACATCCGGTCGTTCGACCCGGAACAGATGCCGATTCCCCCCTCCTTTGCCGACGACCTGACCGGCAGGCCCGAGTTCCAGAGAAAAAGAAGAGAGTCGCCCGGAGGAGGCGTCACCAGGCAACAGTTGCGTCTTGAAATGACGCAGTACTACTCAATGATCACCAAAGTAGACGAACTCTTTGGCAGAGTCCGCCACGCACTCGAGGGCCGCGGTCTTTGGAACGATTCGGTTATCGCGTTCACATCAGATCACGGCGACATGATGGGCGGCCACGGCTTGCGGCTGAAAGGCACATTCCCGTACGAAGAACTCTTCCGTGTTCCTCTGATCATCAAGGCGCCCGGTGTCGCGGGCGGTGCCCGCACGGCGAGCCTCGGAGTGAACGTGAGCCTGCCCCGAACTCTGATGGAACTCGCCGGGGTGGAAGTACCCGACGACTGGCCGAACCGCTCGGTCACCGATGTGGTGCTCCGGCAGGCAGAAGGTCCTGAGCAGGTCTTCATGGAGCACTACGGCGCCTACTGGGGGTGGCACCCGTTCCGGATGATCGTGACTCGTTCCTACAAGTACGTCTACTACTACGGCCCCGACGAACCCGCCGAGGAGTTGTACGACCTTCAGCATGATCCCCACGAGGAGCGCAACCTCGCCGCCGACACAACATACGAGGACCTGAAGCATCGACTCAAAGCCAAGCTTGAGTCGTGGTGGCGCACTACGGAGGGCAGGACGTTCACGTACTACGAATCAGATGAGTTCAAGCGTATCGACGCCGCGACCTTGGTCGACGACAACGAGCTTTGGGCCTTCACGTGAACCGTGTCCACCGTGGTGTCGGCCGCGCGCTCGGGTTCCTTGGCGTGCGGCCGGGTTCGGCGGTTGCTCGTCTTGATTTCGGCGGCGGCCTCCGCGGCGACGGGGGCCGCCGCGGAGAGCGCTTGGCGCTCGGAGTCGGAGCGTGCGGCAGGGGCGGCGGCTTCAGGGCTCCCAGCACCTGCTGAGCCTGATCGTGGGCCTGACGGAAAAGCTCATCGAGCAGTTCGGACGAGCGCCCCGATCAACATGGCCGGCGAGACCAGGCGCTGCTGCACGCCGTCGCGCAGGTCGCGCTCGATGCGCCTGCGCTCCTGATCGGCCGCCGCCACGATGCCCGTCCATGTCCCGGCCGGTTCGGTGCGGTCCGGCCCCGGCCGAGAGGGCCCCGAGCGCGAGGCCTGCCGACATCCGGCAGGCCCTGTTCGGCGGTTTCACGGATCAGGCGTGGTGCTTTCCCTTGCGCCTGTCGGACAGCCTGACGACCACGAAGACCAGCACGGCGAGGATCACGATGCCCAGCACGGCCTTCGAGACGATCCCCATGTAGTCCTCGACCAGCGACCAGTTCTCTCCCAGCAGGAACCCCGCCATCACGAACGCCGTGTTCCAGATGAGGCTGCCCAGGGTGGTGAGCAGGGTGAAGATGAGGATCGGCATCCGCTCGACCCCCGCCGGGATCGAGATGAGGCTCCGGAAGATGGGGATCATCCGGCCGAAGAAGACGGTCTTCCTGCCGTGCTTGGCGAACCACGCCTCGGTCTTCTCAATGTCGGAGACGCTGACCAGCGGCAGCTTGGAGGCGATGAACACCACGCGTTCGCGGCCCAGCACGGCCCCGACCCCGTACAGCGCCAGCGCGCCGATCACCGATCCCAGGGTCGTCCAGAGCACGGCGTCGAACAGCCCCATGTTCCCCTTGCTCGCGGTGAACCCGGCCAGCGGCAGGATCACCTCGCTGGGCAGCGGCGGGAACAGGTTCTCAAGTGCGATCGCCAGCCCCGCCCCTGGCGCACCCAGGGTTTCCATAAGGTTGATCGCCCATCCGGCGACTCCGTCGAGATTCGGTGAACTCATAGGGACAAGGCTACGGAGAGTTGGGTAGGGCGTGGATGAGGAATGCGCCCGTTCCCGCCTCGTGCACGCCACAGGGTTCGGCTGCGGAAAACCACAGGTGCCTGGAACCCCATTGCGGCGATCACTAAATCTCCGGGGTTCTCGCACGTCAGGGTGGGTGTCGGCCGACCAGGCGAGTGCGGCGGGCAGCGGCCGTCACGGCCCGGGAAAGGGCGGGCGCACCCGCCCTCCGGCGGGTCTCGCCACACCCAACTGTGACCTATCCCACATTGACCGCCGCCGAAAAATGGTTTGAGCCCACGCGGGGGACGTCTGAATATCTTTACTCTTATACGGTCCGGCACCATTTCAGCTGTTTTTGAGATGGACCGTCTCGCCCTGCTCGATCCTGGCGCGGCCCGCGGTCAGCGTGGCGACCCAGCCGGGAAAGCCGGCCAGGTCACGCTCGCGCACCGCGACGCGGAAGCCGACCTCCGCGCCGTAGCGGACCTCCCTGACCTCGTACGGCGAGATGCGCAGGTCGTTCTCCAGCCGCCCGGCCTGGACGTGGTCCACGGTCACGGCCATGACCCTGGCGGGCACCATCTCGACCAGCGGCGTGAGATCCAGCGTCTTGCCGACCGACGAGCCGTACGCGCGGACCAGACCTCCCGCACCGAGCTTCACCCCGCCGAAGTACCGGGTGACCACCGCCACCACGTCGGCGACGCCCCTGCGCAGCAGGGTCTCCAGCATCGGGGTGCCCGCGGTGCCACCGGGCTCGCCGTCGTCGTCGGCCCGCTGGATGCGGCGGTCGCCACCGATCACGTAGGCCGAGCAGTTGTGCGTGGCGTCACAGTACAGCCGTTTGCGGCCGGCGATGAACTCCCTGGCCTCTTCCTCCGAGGTGACCTGACCGATGGCGCACAGGAAACGGGAGCGCCTTATGTCGATCTCGTGCTCTGTCGTGTTCCGCGGAGTCAGATACGGGTCGGGCATTCGGCAAGGGTATCGGCGGGGTTCCCGGTTCGCTCCTTCGCGCACGCCTTTCCGGCCGCCCTAGGAGGCGTCCCGATGCCGAAGCCCTCGCGGCGGGTGGCCCGATGCTCGATCGCCGCCGCGGAAAGGATCCCGGGGCCGCGCTCGCCCCCGGGAGTCCGGCGGGCCGCATCAGGATCGGAATACGGAACGGACGCCGCGTTTATTTACAACGCAACAAAAACCCCCTCGCGACGTCGAAATAGCAGAGAAGCACCTGGCGTTCATTGAACGAAACAGTGCGACTCGCCCCCCATGAGCTGGGGGTCAGGCGCCGGCGACTGGAACTCCCGCCAAGGGGCAGGCCTTTGGGGCACGACGACCCCGCGGTGGGACGCTTGCCTTCACCGGGAAAGGGGTTATATTTACCAATAATAATAGTAGGGATTGAGGGTAATAACGATGCCCCTGCCGAATTTCCTCACGATCGGTGCTCCTAAAACCGGGACCACCGCCCTGCACGCCGCACTGGCCCGGCACCCGGAGCTGTTCATGTCCCCGGTGAAGGAGCCGAAGTTCTTCCTCAGTGACGGCCCCCCTCCCACCAAGGGAGGCCCGGGCGACGTCCAGACCTACCGCGAGCACGTCTGGCGGCGCGAGGACTACGAAGCCCTGTTCGACGCGGCACCGCCGGGAACGCTCACCGGCGAGTCCACGCCGTTCTACCTCTACGACCTGGCGGCCCAGCGGCGCATCAGGAGGACCATCCCCGACGCCAGGCTCATCGTGGTGCTGCGCGACCCGGTGGAGCGCGCCCACTCCAACTGGACACATCTGTGGTCGGCCGGACTGGAGCCGATCGGCGACGTGCTGGAGGCCTGCGCCGAGGAGGAACGAAGGGTCGCGGCCGGCTGGGCGCCGTTCTGGCACTACCTGGGGCTCGGCAGGTACGGCAGGCAGCTGGAACACCTGTTCACCCTGTTCCCCCGCGAACAGGTGCTCGTCTACCGCTACCGCGACCTGGTCGACCGGCCCGCCGACACGCTGGACCGGATCTGCCGCTTCCTCGGCGTGGAGACCGGCGTCGTCACCGAGGTCCCCCGGGAGAACGTGACCGCCCATCCGGAGCCGACCCGCGGACACCGGATGCTGTCGCGGGCGTTGCGCGTGGGGTCGTCCGTGGGACGGTTCCTGCCGTCGCGGGTGAGCGTGGCGCTGACCGATCCACTGGAGCGCACGCTGCAGCGGCGGGCCCGCTCCCGCCAGCCGCTGACCTGGGACCAGCGGGAGAAACTGATCTCCCACTTCACCCAGGACGTGGCACTGCTGCAGAGGGTGACCGGCGAGGACTTCAGCGACTGGCTCCGCCCCCGCGAACGCTCCGGCGGCCTGGTGGGCGTCCGCCCCAACGGCCAGCGCCAGGCCCGCAACGGCCGCCCCCAGGTTTGACCGTTCGCCGACTCTCGGTGTCCGCCGCGAGGCCGGCGAGCCGCCCCGTTGCCGTGACGGTGTTCTCCCTTCCGGGAGTCCCCGATTCGCCGGTGCGCGCCCGAGCCCCGTACCGGGCGGCACCACCCGGTACGGGGCTCGTGGGCCTCACCGTTCGAACCTCACCGTGCCCGGCCGGGGCGTGATCGGCGTGACCTCGCGCAGGCCGGCGGCCGTGCTCAGCGCAGCTCGGTGCGGAGCTCGTGCGCCCCGTCAGCGCGGGTGTACTCGTAGTAGAGCCGCCGCCCGCCCTCCGGCAGGTCCACGATGTCCAGGTAGCGCAGGCCCCCGCCCGCGTGCGGCGAGAGGGCGGCCGGCCCGGTGCCGACCGGGGTCAGCTCCGCCGGGTCGGCGCCGACCGCGACACCGGTCTTCTCCTCGTAGTTCTCCGCCGCCGTGGCCCTGCCGTCGTAGAAGGCCACCACCTGCTCCCCGAGGAAGCGGACCGCCGCCACCCGCGCCCCCCGGGCGTCCCAGTCTCCGGGCCGGCCGCTGAGCGCGGTGCCCTGCCAGGTCCACTCGATGCCGTCGGCGCTGGTGGCGTAGTCGGTCACCATCTGGTCGGCCTCGTCGTCCTCCGCCAGGGGGTGGCAGGAGGCCCACAGATGCCACACGCCGCCCCGCCGCACGATCACCGGGTCCTTGACGCCGGTCTTCGGGTCGCCGGGTAGCACCACCTGCCGCTGCGAGGCGCGGAACCCGGACGGGTCGTCGGCCTCCAGCACCTCGACCCGCCAGTGCTTGGTGTCGTAGGTGGCGCAGCTGAGGTAGAGCCGCCAGCGCCCTTCCGGTGTGCGGACCAGGGTGGGTCGCTCCAGTGACTCGGTGTCCATCTCCCGCCTGTCGATGGTGAGCAGGGTCTCGAACCGCTCGCCGTCGGTGGAGCGGGCGACGGCGACGGCGTAGCCGCGACCCTCGCCGACGGGGCGGCGCAGCCGGTAGGCGAGATAGATCAGCCCGTCGCTCGCCACGGCGCTCGGCGCACCGGCCCAGTGGCCCACGCCCGGCCGGGCCGGTTCGATCGCGACTGTGGAACGGCCCGGGTCGGGAAGGAAATCCTCGATCGTCACGACACCGAGATTAGGCAGGCCCTGGGTGGCACTCACGGAGAATCACCAATCATGGTCACGAGTTTTGTCACCCCTTGACGGCCAAAGGGTGCGTCGTTCTCGGGCCTCCGGCGTGGGAGGCGCGGCGGCCGCCGTCCCTCCACGGCCGGACCGGCACGATCGGGCGCGCGGGGGTGACATGGTCCGGATGCCGTGCGCGCCAGGGGACGGGGCCGTGATGCCGGGACCCGCGAAGACCTCGATGCCGACCGTACAGGGTGGGGGGAGGTACGCGGGCCCGCGCCGTGCTCCCCCACGATGATCGCCCGGTTCACCGGCGACGCGCCTTCCACGCTCTTCAGGACCGGCGGAGCGTCGCGCTCGGCAGCGGGATGGCGGGGAACGGGTTGTCCGGCGGCAGGATGAGCCGCCGGGCCTCCTGCGGGCGCGCGGTGGCGTCCAGATGCAGGAGCGCGGCCCCGATGCCCGCGGCGCCGACCATGTAGCCGGTGTCGGCGGTGACCTCCCAGGGACGCAGCCGCCGGTAGGCCTGGTACCAGCGAGAGCCCCGGCCGTCGTGGCCGGTTGCCAGGCCGGTCAGGTTCTCCCCCAGCGTGCGGGCGAACTCCAGGTGCTGCGGGCGGCCGGTCGCCGCCCAGAGCCCGACGAACAGCTCCACCAGCCCGGCGGTGCCGCAGCACTGGCAGGCCGAGTTCCAGTGGCCACCGCTCTGGCCGGCGGGGGCGCCGCTGCTGACGATCCCCCTGGCCAGCCGCTCGACCCAGTCGAGGTCTCCGGCGTCACCCGACACCCGGTACAGCTCGTAGAAGGTCCGGGCGACCCCCGCTGAGCCGGAGCAGAAGCCCAGGTAGTGCAGGTCGCGGCCCTGCGGGATGTGGTGCGGCACCAGCGCGCACCGTTCGGTCACGGCGCTGACCGCGCGGACGAAGTCGGCCCCCCTGCGAGAGCCGTCGAGAAAGCGGGTCTCGCCGGTCACGCCGTACAGGCGGGCGAGCAGGAAGGCGGTGCCGGCCGTGCCGGACAGGAACCCCGGGGTGACCGCGTCCAGCGGCAGGTCGGCGCAGGCGCCCTCGCCGAAGCGGTGGCCGGGGACGGCGAGTGCGGCGATGCGGGCGCCGGCCTCGACGGCGATCTCCTGGTAGGCGGGCACCCCCAGGATGCCCCCGGCGTGCAGCAGGCCGAGGATGATCCCGCCGTCGCCGCGCTGGGCGGGGTCACCGGTCCAGCCCAGGCCGCCGTCGATGGGGCGGGCACTGCGCACGATGCGGTCGGCGACCGCGCCCGCCTCGACTTCGAAACCCCGTTCACCGGTGGCCCATCCGGCCTCGGCGAGGGCGAACATCACCCCGGCCAGACCGTGGTGGAGGGAGAGATCGGCCTGCTCCCGCCAGGTGGCGGCGAGATAGCGGGCCCCGGCCGCGGCGTCGTCCAGGTAGCCCTCCTCACCCGTGGCGGCGGCGAGCTCCAGGAAGAACAGGATGATCCCGGCCGCCCCCGAGTACAACGACAGGGGGTGGTCGGGCATCGCGGCCTGGCCCCGGGGGTCGGGGTTGGCCTGCCAGTGCCGTCCCCGCTCGTCGTCCACGGCCGCCGAGCGGATCCAGCGCGCGGCCCCGACCGCGGTGGCCAGCGGGCTCTCCGCCCTCGACTCCAGGCTCATGGCGGCTCCTTCGTACGGCGAGACAATCATGTTACCTGTATTTCCTACAGGATCAATAGGTAATGCGGTGACGCCTGCTCGTGGACCACGCGGGTCTCCCCTCGCCCGTGTTCAGGCCGAGCGGCCCGGGGGAACCAGATCGCTCATGACCGATCCCGCCAGATCGAACCCGCCGACATGGGCGAGGTAGCCGCCGGGTTCGAAGATCGATCCGTCCAGCGGGATGAACACTCCCCCCGCCTGCCGGACCAGCAGCGACCCCGCCGCCACGTCCCATGGGCTGACCCTACTGCCGTAGGCGACGTCCGCCCACCCTCCCGCGACATGGGCCAGCTTGAGCGCCGTGCTGCCCGGACGGCGCGTGGAGGCGAACGACGCCAGCATCCGGCCGAACTCGCGCAGCACCTCCTCCCCGCCGTCGGCCAGCTCACGGGGGGTGGGATAACTGGTCAGCAGCATCGCCTCCCGATCGCGCGTGGCACCGGCGCTGCGCAACCGCACGTCGTTGCACCAGGCCCCGCCCAGGTCGGCCCGGAACTCGTCGTCGCGCACCGGGTCGTAGACCACCCCGGCGACCACCTCGTCCCCGGCGGCGGCGGCGATCGACACGCAGAAGAAGGGCAGCCCGGCGGCGAAGTTCGCGGTCCCGTCGATCGGGTCGACGTACCAGCGGATCTCACCGGACCCCTCGCTGCCGCCCTCCTCGCCGATGACCGTGCTGCCCGGGACGCGCCTTTCGATGACCTCCCGGATGATCTCCTCCGCGGCACGGTCGTGCTCGGTCACCGGATCGTGGAAGTCGCTCTTGGTCTCGACCGCGGGACGCGACCTGAACGCCTTGCGGAGCCGGTCGCCCGCCGCGCGGGCTGCCTCGACCGCGACGGCCGAGAGCTCTGTCGAGGTGCTCTGATCCATGCTTCCTCCAGTCAGCTTCTCGGCCCTAGGGGCCGAGCTTGCAGCTCCTCATCGTGCATGGGGTGCACGGTTCAGGCCGCGTCGTCGGTAGCGTGACTCACTGCCCAGCTCGCGACACCGCGCACGGCGATGTTACGGGCCGCGTTCACGTCGGCGTGCTCAGCGAAGCCGCACGACATGCATCGGAAGGTGGCCTGATCGGGCCGGTTCTTCTTCGAGATGTGGCCGCATGCCGAGCACCCCTGCGAGGTGTGGGCCGGGTCCACGTACACCACCGGCACCCCGGCCCGGGACGCCTTGTAGGCGACGAAGGAGCCGAACTGGTGGAAGCTCCAAGAGTGCAGCGTGACCCGCTGGGGCTTGCGGAGCCGTACCCTTGCGCGGATGCCGCCCAGGTCTTCCAGGGCGATGCCGCGCGAGGTGCGTTGCGCCTCGGTCACGATGGTCTTGGAGATGCGGTGGTTGGTGTCGGCCGCGAAGCGCGCTTCCCGGCCGGAGATCTTGCGCAGGAGCCTCTTGGCGGCCTTGGTGCCCTTGGATTGCAGGCGTCGGCGCAGCCGCCGGTTGCGGTGGCGTACCTGGTTCAGGTGCTTGCCGGCGTGGACGATGCCATCGGATGCGGTGGCGATGTTGGCGATGCCGAGATCCACGCCGAGGAACCCGTCGGGCTCGAAGGTCTGGGGTTGGGGCATCTCGCAGGTGGCGTACAGGTACCAGGAGCCGCCCCGAAACACCAGGTCGGACTCGCCCTTGCGGTAGGCGGTCGGCAACTTCATCTGTTCGGGCGAGCAGGCGAAGGGGATGCGGCCAAAGCGGCCGCGCGCGGTCCAGATCGAGATCGTAGAGGCGCCGTACTGCCAGGACAGACACCGGTCGTCGTAGGGCTGCGCGGCGTCCTTGCGGAACCGGATCGGTTTGCTCTCGACCTTGGTGCGCCGCGTGGCGGTGTTCGGGCCGTGGTTTCCGGCCTTCAGGTTGGCCTTCAGTGTGGCGTAGGCCCCGGCGACTTTCCGCGCGATGTGGATGGCGGGCTGCGCGGACAGGCCCATGGCCTTCAGGTCGCCGTAGACGAGGCGCTGCAGGGAGGTCTTGTTCTTGGTGCCGGTGTCGAAGGCGCGGCGGGATGCGTGGTTGGCGGCCCGGTTGCACAGGGTCAGCGTCTCCCGCAGCGCCACCTCCGTGGCGGCGTCGGGGAGCAGCTTCACCTGCACGACCAGCTTCATCCCCGGGATTTTACCATGGGTATCATCTTGTCTATGTCACCTCGATGGGAACCAGACCCTGATGTAAGAAGGGGCCGTAGCGTCATCTACAACCTTCAAGTTCATCTTGTCTTCGTCACCAAGTACCGGGGCGGCGTCCTTAATGATGCGATGCTCACCCGCTGCGAGGAGGTCATGCGGGAGGTGTGCGCCCAGCTCGGCGCGGCCCTGGGGGAGTTCAACGGCGAGGAAGACCACGTGCACCTACTCGTGCACTACCCGCCCAAACTGCCGATCTCGACTCTGGTCAACCGGCTCAAGGGCGTCTCGGCGCATTACCTGCGCAAGGAGTTCACCGGCCGGATCGACCGGCACATCATGCACGGTCACCTGTGGTCGCCGTCGTACTTCGCCGGCTCGTGCGGCGGCGCACCAGTGGAGATCATCCGCGAGTACATCGAGAGCCAGAAACGTCCGGACCAGCGTCCGGGCGCAGGAAGGGAAGCCATTCCTCCCGGCCCGGAACTTATCTGCAGGACGATCATGAGGTGAGGGCGTCAAGGCTGATCAGAATGTTCATGCGATCGCAGGAGCGTTGGCTTGTCGCGTCACTCAGCACTCCCGGATGTTGCTGAGTAAACGTTACGATCTTGCGATGCGGTCATCTGCGTTAGTCGCCAGGTGGAAGGCGGTTCTGTCGGGCCGGAAATGGCCCTAAACTGTCGGTCAAATAATCGGAGTGGGGCTCGTTGCTTGGCCCCTGCTTCTATGTTGTCGCTGTCTTTGTTCTCGGGCTGGGCCCGATCGTCTTGGTCTTCGCCGCGCTCTTCGCGATGGCCGTTTTGTATGTTGTGGCGCTCATGACACCCGACGGTTCGTCGATGACGGCGACCCCAGGCGGCAGGGTGCTGTGGGCGGGCGCGGTCTTGATTCTCGGGGCGATCAGCTGGGTTGCCGGGGCGTCAGCCCTCGGCAAGCTGGGGCTATCCACGACGGACCCGCTGTGGTGGTCGTTGCTTAGTGCAGTCCCGTTCGCCCTGGCGGCAGCACTCTGTGTGGGAGGGTGGACCTCGCTCGTCTCGCTTATCTTGACCGCGGTTCTGATCCTGACTGGCTGCTCCTAGGAACAGCCTGCTGCTCAGTTGCTGGAATGGTGCTCAACGGTCATCCGCCCCGGCGGGCGAGTTCGCGCCGGAGTTCAAGGTTCTCGCCATGGGCTTGTTCAAGTGCTGTGCGCAGGCCCGTGGTCTCTAGAGCCGCCCCGACTCCCATCCTGTACGAGAACGCACGCCCCCTACCCGCGTGGCGGGCATCTCCGCGAGCCTCGGCCGTTTTTCGTCAGGACAATCCGGTCCCCGCCGGGGAGGGGACCGTACGAAACGCACGCGGCGATCGCCTCCCGGAGATCACGCTCGTCGGGCATCGGCCAGATCGACAGAAGGACTAGAAGTCGTACTTAAAGGTCAAATCTGCATCAAACAACCAGTAGTCGGGAGCATCCACCGCATGGCATTTCGCCCGATGGGGATGTCATACGGGTAATCACCGCTAAGAAAGCCTGGCGTATGACCCCAGATCCGAGACAAGACGATGCGCGGCCGGAGAGATGAACAGGCGGCGGTCCTCGCCCTGCTGGAAGGCGTCGCGTCCACCACAGGGAACGTCATGCTCGTCGAGGGCGAGCCGGGGACAGGCAAGACGCTGCTGCTCGGCGAAGCGGCCGGTCTCGCGGCCGCGCGGGGGACGGCGGTCGCGAACGGACGGGCCGACGAGCTGGGACGGCTGACACCGCTGGGGCCGCTGCTGTCGGCCCTGGAGGAGTCCCCGGCACCCCTGGCCGTGGCCAGGAACGCCGCCCCCGACGGTCCCAGCCTGCTGCTCTGGCTGGCCGAGCAGGTCAGGGCCTCGCTGGAGAGAAGGCTGGGCGCGGGGCCGCTGCTGGTCACCCTGGACGATCTACAGTGGGCCGATCCCGCCACGCTCATGGCCCTGCGCACACTGCCCTCGCGGCTGGCCGAACGGCCGGTGGCATGGCTGCTGGCCTGCCGCAGCACCCCGGCGCGCGGCGACGCCAGACGGCTGTTCGACCTGCTCGAAGAGGAGGGGGCCACCCGGACCGTACTGCGCCCGCTCGACGACGGCGCGGTCGCCGAGGTCTGCGCCGACATCCTGGGCGCGGCTCCCGGGAAGGATCTGGCGGCACTGGCCGCACAGGCCGGCGGCAACCCGCTGCTGCTGTCGGAATATCTCACCGGACTGTGCGAGGAGGGCGCCGTCCTCGTGCGGGACGGCGTCGCCCGGCTGGCCGAGACCACTCCGGCCGGAGCCGAGCTGCCCCTGCGGGTGCACACCGCCGTCCGGCGGCGGCTGAACGAGCTCGGCGCCAAGACCAGGTACCTGCTGGAGGCCACGGCGGTGCTCGGGCGCTCGTTCTCACCGGCGTACGCGGCCGAGATGCTCGGCGAGACCCCGGCCGCACTGCTTCCCGCGCTGGAGGAGGCCCTGGCCGCGGGCGTGCTCGTCACCACCCCCGACGAGCTGGCGTTCAGGCACGAACTGCTGTGGCGCTCGGTCGTCGAGAGGGTGCCCCAACCGGTGCGACGAGCGCTGCGCGAACAGGTCGAGCGCGCCGCCCGGACCCGCCCGGCCCGCCCGGCCCGTCTGACCGGGGGCGGCGGCGCCGAGACGCTGACGGACCTGGCCCTGCTGGCCTGGGACGAGGGCAGGCTCTCGTACGGACTGGACCTGGCGCGCGAGGCCGTGGAGCAACCGGCCGGTGGACGGCGGCGGCAGCAGCCCCGGGCCGTGCTCGCCTCGATGCTGATCGACCTCTGGCTGCTGGAGGAGGCGGAGAGCACGACGGAGATCGCCGCGGCCGAGGCCGAGGGCGAGCCGGCCTGGGCCGCGGAGATCCCCGTCCTGCGCGCCCGCCTGCACCTGGCCGCGGGCAGGCTCGGCAGCGCGATCGAGCACGCGGAGGCCGCCCTGGCCGCCGCCGGGATCCTGGGCGCCCCGTTACCGGCCTCCTCGGCCCTGTCGGTGCTCGGCACCGCGTCACTGCGGGCGGGCGACCTGCCGGGGGCCGTCAGGTACATGGAGAGGAACCTCGCCGGGTCGGCACGAGGCCTGCCCCCGCGCACGTGGCTGCGCTCGGAGCTGGTGGCCGGTCGGATCAACGAGGCGCGCGACGGAGCCACGGGCGGGATGAGCTCGCTCGGCGGGCTGTACGACGCGCTTCCCCGGCACACCGGGGCGCTGACCAGCGAGCCCACCGCCGCGGCCTGGCTGGTGCGGCTGGCCATGGCGACGGGTCAGCGGCACCGGGCCGACGCCGTGATCGACGCGGCCGAGGGCATCGCCCGGCGCAGCCCCGGCCTGCCCAGCCCGTCGGTGGCCGCCGACCACGCCCGTGGACTGCGGGAGGGCGACCCCGAGGCGCTGGGCCGCGCGGTGGCCGGGCACGGCGATCCGTGGGCCAGGGGGTCGGCGGCGGAGGATCTGGGCGTGCTGCTCGGCGCGGACGACGGCTGCCGGGATCCGGCCGTGCAGAACCTCAAGATCGCGCTCGCCTGCTACGGCGCGATGGGGGCCGTCCGTGACGCCGCCCGGGTACGGGGCAGGCTGCGGCTGCTGGGCGAGCGGCGCCGC
The DNA here is from genome assembly GCF_042665875.1 of Streptosporangium amethystogenes subsp. fukuiense. Taxonomy (NCBI): domain Bacteria; kingdom Bacillati; phylum Actinomycetota; class Actinomycetes; order Streptosporangiales; family Streptosporangiaceae; genus Streptosporangium; species Streptosporangium amethystogenes. The sequence continues at coordinate 2,757,991 of NZ_JBHTEE010000001.1, forward strand.
CACTGGGTCAGGACCGCCCATCCCACCTCGGGATGGGCCAGCCTGACCGGCACCGAGCAGGCCGTCTGCGACCTGGTCTCCCAGGGGCTGACGAACCGGAACGCCGCCGAGCAGATGTTCATCAGCGAGCACACGGTCGCCTTCCACCTGCGGCAGGTCTTCCGCAAGCTGGGCATCCACTCCCGGGTCGAGCTGGCCAGGCTCTCCGCCGAGGAGGGCGTCCACCACGGCCACCGAGACCTCCGCGAAGACCCCTGAGCGCCCCTCCCGGACGCGGTTCACCTGGACCGTCCCCTTGGCGAGGTGCTCGTGTTTCGACCGCCTCGGCGATCCGGGACGGCGCGCTGCCGCGGTCGCCGCAGCGCGGGGTGCCCGCCGCGACCGTGGGGATCCGGCTCCCCTTCCCGCGGTTCCGGCATCGCACGACATCTGGTGACGTCGCCGGTTCTCCTCATCGGTAGGTGACGTCGAGCTCCCCCTCGGCGAGGTCGACCCGGACCACGCCCCCCTCGTAGGCCTCCCCGGACAGCAGTGCGCGACCGATGCGCGTCTCGACCTCCCTGGAGATGAACCGGCGCAGCGGGCGGGCGCCGTAGACCGGGTCGTAGCCGCGCTCGGCGATGTACCTGAGCGCGGCCTCGGTGACGTCCAGCCGGATCCCCCGCTGTTCGAGACGGGTCCGCAGCTCGGCGAACATCAGGCCGACGATGCGCTCGATCTCCTCCATGGTGAGCGGCTTGAAGATCACGATGTCGTCGACGCGGTTGAGGAACTCGGGGCGGAAGTGCGCGCGCAGCTCGGCCATCACCCGCTGCTGCGCCTCCTCCTCGATCTCTCCGCTCGGTGTGACGCCGTCGAGGAGGTAGACGGAGCCGATGTTGGAGGTCATGATCAGGACCGTGTTGCGGAAGTCGACGGTCCTGCCCTGCGCGTCGGTGAGCCGCCCGTCGTCCAGCACCTGCAACAGCGTGTTGAAGACATCCGCGTGCGCCTTCTCCACCTCGTCGAAGAGCACCACGGAGTACGGCTTGCGCCGCACGGCCTCGGTCAGCTGGCCGCCCTCCTCGTACCCCACGTAGCCGGGGGGCGCGCCGACGAGGCGGCTGACGGTGTGCCGCTCCTGGTACTCGCTCATGTCGATGCGGATCATGTTGTCCTCGGTGTCGAAGAGCGCCTCCGCGAGCGCCTTGGCCAGCTCGGTCTTGCCGACGCCCGTCGGTCCCAGGAAGATGAACGACCCGATCGGGCGGCGCGGGTCCTTGATGCCGGAACGGGCCCGGATGACGGCGTCGGCCACCAGCCGCACCGCCTCGTCCTGGCCGATCACCCGCTCGTGCAGGACCTGGTCGAGCCGGAGGAGCTTCTCCCTCTCGCCCTCCTGCAGGCGGCTCACCGGGATGCCCGTCCACCGGGAGACGATCATCGAGATCTCGTCGTCGGTGACGACCTCGCGCAGCAGGCGCGCCGTCCCCTGCTTGGCGAGCAGACGCTCCTCCTCCGCCTCCAGCCGTCGCTCCAGGTCGGGCAGCCTGCCGTGCCGCAGCTCCGCGGCACGGTTGAGGTCGTAGTCGCGTTCGGCCCGATCGGCGTCGGCACGTACGTGTTCGATCTCCTCGCGCAGGTTCTGGACCGCGCGTAGCGCGTGCCGCTCGGCCTCCCACTGCGCCCGCATGGCGTCGGCCTCGGCGCGCACGTCGGCGAGCTCCGCGCGCAGCTCCTCCAGGCGGACCCCGCTCGCGAGATCCTCCTCCTTGGCGAGCGCGGCCTCCTCGATCTCCAGGCGCATCACCCTGCGGGTGAGCTCGTCGAGCGCGGCGGGCATCGAGTCGATCTCCGTACGGAGCATCGCGCACGCCTCGTCCACCAGGTCGATGGCCTTGTCCGGCAGGAAGCGATCGGAGATGTAGCGGTGGCTCAGCACGACGGCGGCCACCAGCGCGCTGTCCTGGATCTTCACCCCGTGAAAGATCTCCAGGCGCTCGCGCAGGCCGCGCAGGATGGAGATGGCGTCCTCGACCGAGGGCTCGTCGACCATCACCGGCTGGAACCGGCGCTCCAGCGCGGCGTCCTTCTCGATGTGCTTGCGGTACTCGCTGAGGGTCGTCGCCCCGATCATGTGCAGCTCGCCGCGGGCCAGCATGGGCTTGAGCATGTTGCCCGCGTCCATGGCGCCCTCGGCCGCTCCGGCGCCCACCACGGTGTGCAACTCGTCGACGAAGAGCAGGATCCGCCCCTCGGCGGCCTTGACCTCGTTGAGCACGGCCTTGAGGCGCTCCTCGAACTCGCCCCGGTACTTCGCCCCGGCCACCAGCGAGCCCATGTCGAGGCTGAAGACCGTCTTGCCCTTGAGTCCCTCCGGCACGTCCCCGTGGCTGATCCGCTGCGCGAGGCCCTCCACGATGGCGGTCTTGCCGACACCGGGGTCACCGACCAGTACGGGATTGTTCTTCGTCTTGCGGGACAGGATCTGCACGACGCGGCGGATCTCGGCGTCGCGCCCGACGACCGGGTCGAGCTTGCCCGACAGGGCGTCGGCCACCAGGTCGCGCCCGTACTTCTCCAGCGCCTCGTACGCCACCTCGGGCATCGCGGACGTCACCCGCTGGTTGCCGCGGACCGCGGTGAGCGCCTTGAGGAAGCCGTCCCTGGTCAGCCCCTGATCGTGCAGCAGCCTCCCGGCGGAGCTCGAACTGCCCTCCTCCAGCAGGGCGATGAGCAGGTGCTCCACCGACACGTACTCGTCCTTGAGCCGGTCGGCCTCCCGCTTGGCCGTGTCCAGCAGGCGGGAGAGCCGCTGCGTCACATAGACCTGGCCCGGCGCGGCACCGGGGCCGCTCACCTTGGGGCGGCGGCCCAGCTCCGCCTCCAGATCGTCCCTGAGCCTGCCGGTGTCGACGTTCGCGTACGAGAGCAGGCGGGATATCAGCCCCTCCGGCTGGTCGAGCAGCGCCAGCAGCAGGTGCTCGCCGTCCACCTCGGTGTGCCCGAAGCGCAGGGCCTTGGTCTGCGCGTCGTGCAGCGCCTCCTGCGACTTCTGGGTCAGCTGGTTCATGTCCACGGCGAGCCTCCGGTGAGTCGGGAACGCCCACGCTGGGCGGCCTCCAGCTGGGCGATGCGGTCCAGCAGGTCGAGCACGAGGCCGAGCGCGGCGTAGTTGATCGAGAACCCGGCCCGCAGCCGCCGGATCCGCGCCATGGTGAGCACTTCGGGAGGCGGGAACCACAGGTGCCCGGCGGAGTCGGTCCCGGCCTCGAGCAGGCCCAGCCTGACAAGGCGTCGCACCAGCTCGGGGTGGGTCCCCGTCGCGCTGGCGAACGTCTCCAGATCCAGGCGCTCGGGCCTGGTGAGCTGATAGGTCCGCTCCACTCCGCCCGACGCCCTCCCCGGGCGGGAGACGGAGCCCCCGGCCGAGGCCGCCCCCCGCGGGCCGGAGGGCCGCGCCCCCGGGTGGGGCGGCCTGCGCTCCGGGAAGGGATGGGTCATCGCCGTCTCCTCGGATCGAACGTGGAGACAGCGGCGAGCTGCTCGAACAGCCGCCGCTCCTCCTCCGACAGCCGGGCCGGAACCATGATCCGCACCTCGGCGTACAGGTCGCCCGCCTTGTTCTGGGGACCGGGCATCCCCCTGCCGCGCAGCCGCAGCCGCCTGCCGCTGGAGGTGCCCGCCGGCACCTTGACCTTGGCCTCGCCCGCGGGGGTGTCGATCGCGACGGTGGCGCCGAGCGCCGCCTCCCACGGGGTGACCTGGAGCAGGACGTGGATGTCTCGCCCCGAGACCCGGTACCGGGGGTGCGGCGCGATCCTGACGATCAGGTAGAGGTCGCCCGCAGGTGCCCCGTCGCCGCCCCTTCCGCCCTGTCCGGCCAGCCTGATGCGCTGCCCCTCGGAGACACCCGCGGGAATCTCGACCCGCAGCGTGCGCGAGCCGACGGTGATCGAGTGGCGGCCGCCCCGGTAGGCGTCCTCGACGCTCAGCTCGATCTCGGCCTCCTGGTCGGCGCCGGGGATCGGCCCCCAGCCTCCGCCGGCCCTGCCTCCCCGCGCTCCCCGTCCGGAGAACAGCCCTTCGAGAAGGTCGTCGAGGTCGATCCCCTCCCCGAAACCGGCCTGCCCCGTGGCCCTGCCCCCGCCGGCACGGCCCGCCCCCGCGCCGGCCCGCGTACGGCGGCCCTGGGCGCGCGCCCATGCCTCGGGGTCCACGTCCTCGGGCACCTGGCGGAAGTTCGGCCCGAAGGCGTCGTAGCGGCGCCGGGTCGCGGGGTCGGACAGCACGCTGTACGCCTCGGAGACCTCCTTGAAGCGGTCCTCGGCGGCCGGGTCCTTGTTGACGTCGGGGTGGTTGACCCGCGCCAGCTTGCGGTAGGCGCGCTGGATCTCCTCCTGGCTCGCGCCCCTCCGCACTCCGAGGATCTCGTAGAAGTCGCGCTCGGGGGGCATCAGTCCCCCTTGGCCACCACGACCAGCGCGGGCCGTAGCTGTTGTTCGCCGTCTCCGTAGCCGGGCCGCACCACCTGCAGGACCGTGCCGTCGGGCACGCCCTCCTGCGGGAGCACGGCCACCGCCTCGTGCCTGGCCGGGTCGAAGGCGGCGCCGGCGTCGTCGCGGCGCGGGTAGCCGAGGAGGGAGAGCACCTCCTGCGCCTGGTCCCTGATCGCCCGCATCCCGTCGACGATGGAGGCGGGGTCGGTCTCCGCGTGCTCCAGCGCGCGGTCCAGGTTGTCCAGTACGGGCAGCCATTCGGTGGCGGCCCGCGCCCGCTCCTCCTCCCGCATCCGCCCGGTGTCCCTGCTGACGCGCTTGCGCAGGTTGTCAAGGTCGGCGAGGGCGCGCCGCCAGCGGTCCTGCAGGTCGCTCACCAGGGCCTGGAGCTCCTCGACCCGGGCCGCCAGGTCGGCCGGGGCGGCCTCTGGCTCCCCGCGCGCCTCCTGGGCATGCGGTCCTTGACCGTGCTGTCCTTGACCGCGCCGTTCTTGCGCATGGCTCTTCCCGCCGTGCTCCTCCTGGCCGCCTTGCCGGTTCCGGTCCTTGCCCGACCCCTCGGCGCCAGGCCGGCCCTGGGCCCGCGGATCCGGCTCACGACCAGGGACGTGGCCGCCCTGCCCGGCTGTCTCACTCATCGGTCGTGAACTCCGCGTCGATGACGTCGTCGTTCCCGCCGGCACCCGCCTGACCGCCCGGAGCCCCGGTCGCGCCCTTCCCCGGGCCGGAGGCGCCGGAGGCCGACGCGCCGAAGCTGTGGTAGACCTGCTGGAGCTCGGCGGTGAGCGAGCGGACCCGGTCGAGCGGGGCCTCCTGCTTGATCGCCTCGCGGGCGTCGTTCACCAGCATCTCGCCCCGCGCCTTCTCATGGACGGGCACCGACTCCCCCAGCTCGGCCAGGCGGTGCTCCACCTGGTAGGCGGCACTGTCGAGCTCGTTGCGCGCGTCGATGACCTGCCGCATCCGCTGGTCCTCCTCGCGGTGCCGCTCGGCGTCGGCGACCATCCGCTCGACCTCACCGGTGTCCAGGTTCGAGCTCTCGCTGATCGTGATGCGCTGCTCGGCGCCGGTGTCCTTGTCCTTGGCCGAAACGTTCAGGATCCCGTTGGCGTCGATGTCGAAGGTCACATCGACCTGCGGCACGCCGCGCGGAGCGGGCCTGATGTTCTCCAGCCGGAACCGGCCGAGGGAACGGTTGTCGGCGGCGCGCTCGCGCTCGCCCTGCAGCACGGCGACGTCCACGGCGGTCTGGTTGTCCTCCGCGGTGCTGAACACCTCGGAGCGGCGGGCCGGAATGGTGGTGTTGCGCTCGATGACCTTCGTCATCACCCCGCCGAGCGTCTCGATGCCGAGGGAGAGCGGCGTCACGTCCAGCAGCACGACGTCCTTCAGCTCGCCCTTGATGACGGCGGCCTGGACCGCCGCGCCCAGCGCCACGACCTCGTCGGGGTTGACCGTCATGTTCGGGTCCTTGCCACCCGTCATGCGGCGCACCAGGCTCTGCACCGCGGGCATCCTGGTCGAGCCGCCCACCAGGATCACCTCGTCGATGTCGTCGGCGGTGAGCTTGGCGTCGGCCATGGCCTGCTGGATGGGGGGCTTGCACCGTTCGAGCAGGTCGGCGGTGATCTCCTCGAAGGTGGAGCGCCGCAGCGTGGCGTTCAGGTGTTTGGGGCCCGAGGCGTCCGCCGTGATGAAGGGCAGGCTGACCTGCGTCTGGCTGACCGCCGACAGCTCGACCTTGGCCTTCTCCGCGGCCTCGAAGAGCCGCTGCAGGGCCTGGGGATCCTGGCGCAGGTCGATGCCGTTGTCCCGCTGGAACTCGTCGGCGAGGTGGTCGACGATGCGCCGGTCGAAGTCGTCACCGCCCAGATGGGTGTCGCCCGCGGTCGCCCGTACCTCGACGACGCCGTCGCCGATGGCGAGGATGCTGACGTCGAAGGTGCCGCCGCCCAGGTCGAAGACGAGCACGGTCTCGTTCTCCTTGCGGTCGAGGCCGTAGGCGAGAGCCGCCGCGGTCGGCTCGTTGACGATCCGCAGGACCTCCAGGCCGGCGATCTTCCCCGCGTCCTTGGTGGCCTGGCGCTGGGAGTCGTTGAAGTACGCGGGCACGGTGATGACCGCCTCGGTGATCTTCTCCCCCAGGAACTTCGAGGCGTCGTCCACCAGCTTGCGCAGCACGGCCGCGGCGATCTCCTCCGGCGCGTACAGCTTCTCGTGGATCTTGAAGCGGACGGCACCGTCCGGACCTGGGACGACGTCGAACGAGACGGCGTTCAGCTCGCTGGTGACCTCGTCGTAGCGGCGGCCGATGAAGCGCTTGGCCGAGTAGATCGTTCCCTTGGGGTTCAGGATCGCCTGACGGCGGGCAAGCTGCCCGACCAGGCGCTCACCGCTCTCGGTGAACGCCACGACCGACGGCGTCGTCCGCACCCCCTCGGCATTGGGGATCACCGTGGGCTTGTCGCCCTCCATCGTGGCGATCACCGAGTTGGTGGTGCCGAGGTCGATTCCAACTGTTTTAGGCATGCTGATCTCCTGTGGACATGACGGCGTCGCCGCCCCGATCCTCGGGCCTGGCCGCTCCACGCCCCGGTGAGTCCGGTGATCCAGGTGGCGGGCACGGCACGCCGGCGCGCGCCCTGCTCAGGGGCCGCCGATCAGATCTGCTGTGGCATCTGCGGGGACATGCCCACGTTGAGCAGCCTGCGCGCCTCGGCGGCGTACGGGGTCTCCACCAGCACCTCGTAACGGTCGGCGACGATCGAACTCGACGAAAGGAAGTCCCGCTTGCCCCCGGTGAGCGCGTGACCGATCAGTCCGAAGATCGCTCCGGCCACGGCCCCCCAGATCAGGCCCCACAGGACCAGGACGAAGGGGAAGCGCCCCGGAGTGAAGATCGCGAAGAACAGGCCGATCAGCAGGCCGAACCAGGCACCGGCACCGGCCCCCATCCACGCGGCGCGAAGGTAGGTCAGCCGCCCGAGCACCCTCTCGACGAGCCGGAGCCCGACTCCGACGATCAGGGCGTGCTCGACCGGGAACTTCTGGTCGGAGAGCTGGTCCACGGCACGCTGGGCCTCGGCGTAGGCGCCGAAACCCGCCACCGTCTCATGGGCCTTCAAGGTGACATCCGATGGCATGGCACTTCCCTTCAACGGGTACCCGCGAAGTGGATCCTTACCCGCTCACCGTGCCCCTCGGGACGGCGCCCCCACATCCCCAGATCTGACAGTCATCGCCCTCGCGCCTCGGCCCGCCCCCTGTCGGCTCCCCGTTCGCCACCGGTGTCCCACCGCCGCGCCGTCGCGGTCAGTCGGGTCCCAGACCGTGCCGGAAGGCGTACGTCACGGCCTGGGCGCGGTCCCGCAGCCCCGCCTTGGCGAAGAGGTTGTTGATGTGGGTCTTGACCGTCGCCTCGGAGACGAACAGCTCTCCGGCGATCTCCGCGTTCGAGCGACCCGCCGCTATCAGCCGTAGCACCTCGCTCTCACGGCGGGTGAGCCCGTCGGGCAGGTCCGGCGCGCGGCGGTTCACCGTCACCGCCTCGGCCAGCCGCCGCTGGATGCCGGGGTCGAACTGGGCCTGTCCCTCGACCACGGTCGCGATGGCCGAGGCCAGGGACTCGGCGTCGGTGTCCTTGGTCAGGTAGCCCCGCGCCCCGGCACCCAGCGCGGCGAAGACCGACTCGTCGTCGGAGTACGTCGTCAGGACCACCACGTGGACCTCCGGGTGAGCCGCCCTGATCCTGCGGGTCGCCTCCACCCCGTCCATACGGGGCATCCGCAGATCCATCAGGACCACGTCGGGCCCGAGCTCGCCGACAAGCCGGACCGCCTCTCCGCCGTCGGCCGCCGCGCCGACGACCTCGACACCGGGCAGCAGCCCCAGTAGCAGCACCAGCCCCTCGCGCACCACCGTCTGATCGTCGGCCACCAGCACCCGCACGGTCACCTCGGCACCCCCGCGTCCCTCGACTCCGCCCGTGCTCTGTGGCGTCTTCCCCGCCGGGGTGGAGCCGTGCCGCGGCCACGCGCCGCCTCCCCCACCCCCGCGTCGGGGCCCGCACCGGCGTGAATCGTCCGCGGCGCGGTGCCCGCCCCCGAGGCGGCACCGCGCCGTGAGCGGCTCACGCCGGGACCCGCAGGAGGACCCTGAAGCCCTCCGCACCCGGCCTCGCGGCCAGTGACCCGCCGATCAGCTCGGCCCGCTCGCGCATCCCCACCAGCCCGTACCCTCCCCCCGACGACGACAGCCGGCCCGGCGGGCCACCCGTGTCGCACACCTCCAGCTCACACCAGCCCTCGACGCGGCGCAGCGCCACCGAGACCGCGGCGCCCGGCGCGTGCTTGCGCACGTTCGTCAGTGCCTCCTGGGCGGTCCTGGCCACCGCCAGCCGGGCTCCGGCCTCCAGCGAGTCGAGGCTCCCGGTGACCGAGACCGTGCAGGGCGCCCCGGTCACCGACCGGAACTCCACAGCCAGCCGCTCCAGCCGCTCGGCCAGCGGCAACTCCTCCCCGCGCAGCGCGTCGAGCGCCCGGCGGGTCTCCTCCAGCCCGGTCCGCGCCAGGCGCACCGCCCGCTCGACCCGGTCGAGCGCCGCCGCCGGATCGTCGCCCCGCTCCAGCAGCAGCCGCGCCCCTCCAGATGGACGATCTGCGCCGACTGCGAGTGCGCCAGGATGTCGTGGACCTCCCTGGCCAGCCGCGCCCGCTCAGCGAGCACGGCCTCGCCCGCCCGCGCCTCGGCGAGTGCCGCTCCGTGCTCCCTGATCGTCTTCACATGCCGCAGCAGGAAGACGAAGACCGCGGAGTAGGCGAGCCCGGCGGCGTTGCCCCAGACGGCGCCGGAAGGGACGCCCAGGGCGAAGGAGAGCGCCGTCGTGCCGACGAGATCGGCCGTGACCAGCGTCGCCCCCGGCCAGAGACGGGTCTTGAACGGTGCGGCGAAGACGACGACGTACAGGAAACCCATCCCGCTGTAGAGGCTGATCGCGTTCAGGGCGAGCCCTCCGGCCAGGGTGAGGGCGAGCAGCGGGACGTTGCGCCTGAGGTCCTCACCGCGCAGCGCCCACAGGCAACACCCCAGGGTGAGGGCGCCGATCGGGATCACCGCGGGCAACCCGGGCGCCCCCACCTCGACGGCGGCGGCCACCGGGCCGAAGAGCAGGTATCCCACCAGCAGGACGGCGAGAAACCTGCGCACGGGCGGGCTGCGGAGGATGGCCACGACGACAAGCTACCGGTGCCTACCGGAAGGGACCATGGACCCCAGGGTGGAGATGCCTCCACCCGACCGCACGACGATCCCCTCCCGGGTGGAGGTTGCCGGCTCCACCTCCGGCACCATGTGCCCGCACCTGCCGGCAGGTCATCGTCGGGACCATGTCAGCAATCAGCGTCACTCATCTCGGCAAGTCGTTCGGCGGGGTACACGCCGTGGACGACCTGTCCTTCACCGTGGAACGAGGAACGCTCACCGCCTTTCTCGGCCCCAACGGGGCGGGCAAGACCACCACCCTGCGCATGATCCTCGGCCTGGTCGCGCCCACCCGCGGCACCGCCACGATCGGCGGCACGGCCTACCGTGACCTGGACCGGCCCGTCGCCACGGTCGGCGCGGTACTGGAGTCGACGGCCTTCCACCCCGGGCTGAGCGCCCGCGCGCACCTGGAGACGCTCCGCCTCGCCGCGGGGCTGGAGCCCTCGTGTGTGGCGCACGCGCTGGAGCAGGTCGACCTCACCGCCGCGGCCGACCGCAGGGTGCGGGGCTTCTCCCTGGGCATGCGCCAGCGGCTCGCCCTGGCCTCCGCCCTGCTGGGAGACCCGGAGATCCTCATCCTCGACGAGCCCGCCAACGGCCTGGACCCGGCGGGCATGCGCTGGCTGCGGGGCTTCCTGCGGGCCTACACCCACCAGGGCCGCACGGTCCTGGTCTCCACACACGTACTCGCCGAGATCCGGCAGATCGCCGACCACGTGATCATCCTTACCGCGGGCCGCCTCGCCTGGCAGGGCCCGCTGACCCCGCGGACCGACCTGGAGGAGCTGTACGTGGAGGTGACCGGATGAGCCGTCTGATCCGCGCCGAGCTGTTCAAGGCCCGCGCGAGCCGCGTCACCTGGATCCTCGTCGCCCTGGCACCCCCGCTGTGCGTGCTCTGGGCGGGGCTGATGGTCGCGACGGCGGAGTCGGGCGGCGCGACGGCGCCGCAGATCGAGAACGTCTACAACATGGCCCAGCAGTCCTATGTCTTCGCCCTGATCCTCGGTGTCCTGGGCATGGCCGGGGAGAACCGCCACCAGACGATCACCTGGCAGTTCCTGGTCACCCCCCGGCGGGAGAGGGTGGTGGGGGCGAAGCTGGCCGCGTACGGCATCGTCGGGCTGCTCGTCGGCGCGGTGTCGGCGCTGGTCACGCTGGCGGCGGGCCTGGTCATGCTCGGCCTGGCCGGTCATCCCTCCTGGACTCCCCGGGTGCCGGTGGTACTGCTCGGCTCGATGCTCAGCGTCGTCCTGTACGGCCTGCTCGGAGTGGGCCTCGGAGCTCTGCTCCGCAACCAGGTCGCGGCGGTGGCGGTGGCGCTGGCCTGGTTCATGTACGCCGACTACCTGCTCACCATGCTGCTGCCCGGCCTGGGCCGGTGGCTGCCGACCGGGGCGGCCCGCGCCCTGGGCGGCATGAACATGCGGGGCGGTGAGCTGCTGCCCGCCTGGGGCGGCGGGCTGCTGTTCGCCGGCTATGTCGTGGTGATCGTGCTGGCCGCCCGCGCGCTGACGCTCCGCCGCGACATCACCTGATCTCGCCGTACACCGACACAGGTGCGGGCGGGGGGGAGCGTCAGGACATGACCTCGCGGACGGCGGCGTGGGCCGCGTCGCGCATCATGCCGTGCAGCATCGCGTTGGACTCCCGCTCCGTCCGCACCTCGACGATGCGCAGCCCCTCACCGCGCAGCGCCTTCACCAGCTGGCCCGGCTCGTTCACGAAGGTGTACGGCGTGCCGGTGGCGGCTGCCAGGTAGCCCAGGTCCACCCCGTGCGTGGTGCCGAAGATCCGCTCGAAGGGGTCGCGGAGCGTGGCCTGGGGAAGCAGCGAGAAGATCCCGCCGCCGTCGTTGTTCACCACGACCAGGCAGAGGTCGGGGCGGGGCTCGCGAGGGCTGAGGACCAGACCGTTCTGGTCGTGCAGGAAGGTCAGATCGCCCATCAGGGCGTAGGAGGGGCCGTTGTGGGCGAGGGCCGCGCCCATCGCGGTCGACACGACGCCGTCGATTCCCGCCGCTCCCCGGTTGGCCAGGATCCGCAGTCCCCGCCGGGAGCGCATCGCCTGGTCCAGGTCGCGGATCGGCATGGAGGAGCCGGAGAACAGCAGGGACCCGTTGGGCAGCGCGTCCACCAGGTCGCGGGCCAGGCGCGGCTCGCTGAGCCCGGCCCTGTCCAGCACGTCGTCGATCGCGGTCCTGGCCGCCGTCTCGGCGCGACGCCAGGAGTGCAGCCACGTGTCGTCGCCCGCCGGGATCGGGATCTCCACCACCTGGGCGGCCTGGGTGGCCGAGCGGGTCGGGTCGGGCCAGCGGGTCATGTCGGCGGCGACCACGATGTGCTCGTCCGCCTGACTCAGCCAGTTGAGCAGCGGCCGTGACAGCCCGGGACGGCCCAGGGTGACCACCACGTCCGGCCGGTGCCGGTCGGCGAACTCCGGGGTGCCGAGAAGGAAGTGGTAGGTGGACATCGCGTGGTCGCCGTAGCGGGCACCGCCGTTGGGCTCCGACAGGACGGGCCACCCGGCCATGCCCGCCGCCGCCACGTATCGGCGCACGTTGGTCGCGCCGTCGCCGACGACGAGCACGCCCCGCCGGGTCGGCGGCAGGTGCAGCGCCACCGACGGGGAGCCCACTCTGGCGCGGATCCACGGCCCCGGCGCGTCGCTCTCCAGGGACTCGCACCAGGAGAGGTCGCCGTCAGGGATCAACGGCTCCCGGAAGGCCACGTTGAGGTGGACCGGGCCCGGGTCGTAGGGGCCCAGCGCGCGCTGGTAGGCGCGGCAGGCCAGCGACCGCCAGTAGGCGACCTGCCCCGGCCGCTCCTCGGGCGCGCCGACCTCGCTGAACCAGCGGACGGCCGTGCCGTACAGCTTGATCTGGTCGACGGTCTGGCTCGCGCCGGTGTCGCGCAGCTCGGGCGGGCGGTCGGCGGTGAGCACCAGCAGCGGCACCCCCGACTCGTGCGCCTCGATGACGGCCGGATGGAAGTTGGCCGCCGCGGTGCCGGAGGTGCAGATCAGGACGACCGGCCGCTCGCTGCGGCGGGCCAGCCCCACCGCGAGGAAGGAGGCCGAGCGCTCGTCCACCCGCACGTGCAGCCGAATACGGCTGTCGGCGTGCACGGCGAGGGCGAGCGGCGCCGAGCGCGACCCCGGCGCGAGCACCACGTCCGTGACACCGCAGCGGGCGAGCTCGTCGACCAGCACGGTCGCGAGCGCGGTCGCGGGATTCACGCATCGCCTCCTTAACTCCGCACCCGGGGGTAGGTCCATCCCGAGGCGCGCGAAACCGACCTCGCCTACGCGGGACGGCGCGCCTCGGGACCGGCCCCGTTCGGATCTTCGCTGCCCCTAGGGGCGGCGCGGGAACCTGCCGAAGTCGGGGGCGCGCTTCTCCTTGAAGGCGTCGCGGCCCTCCTGCGCCTCCTCGCTCATGTAGTAGAGCAGGGTGGCGTCGCCGGCGAACTGCTGCATCCCGGCGGCGCCGTCGGTCACCGCGTTCAGCGCGCCCTTGAGCATGCGCAGCGCCAGCGGCGACTTCTCCAGCATCTCCCTGGCCCACCTGACCGTCTCGGCCTCAAGCTCGGCGAGCGGGACGACCGCGTTGACCAGCCCCCAGTTCAGGGCGGTCTGCGCGTCGTACTGGCGGCAGAGGTACCAGATCTCGCGGGCCCGCTTCAGGCCCACGGTCTCGGCCAGCAGCCAGGAGCCGTAGCCGCCGTCGAAGGAGCCGACCTTGGGACCGGTCTGGCCGAAGACCGCGTTGTCGGCGGCGATGGACAGGTCGCAGCACACGTGCAGCACGTGGCCGCCGCCGATGGCGTAACCGGCGATCATCGCGATGACCGGCTTGGGGCAGCGGCGGATCTGAACCTGCAGGTCCAGCACGTTGAGCCTGCCCACGTGCGGGGTGGACTTGTCGACGTAGCCGTCGTCACCGCGGATCTTCTGGTCGCCGCCGGAGCAGAAGGCCCTGTCGCCCGCGCCGGTGAAGATGATCACACCGACCTCGGAGTCCTCCTGGGCGGCGTTGAAGGCCTCCTTGAGCTCGAAGAGCGTGGTCGGGCGGAACGCGTTGTGCCGCTCCGGACGGTTGATCGTGATCTTGGCGATGCCCTCGCCGGTCTCGTAGACGATGTCCTCGTACTGACCGGACCTCTTCCAGTCGACCGCACCGTCCCGCTCGGGAGTCGTCTCCGCCGCCACCTGCTCGTCCGCGCCCGGCTCGACTCTCTCCGTGCCCACGATTGCTTCGCCCCCTCCGCTGCGCCGGGGCCGTCCCCGGCCGTTGTCCGGCTTTCGGCACTAACCTTACGACTGTGATGACCATTCCTGTGCACGAGGAGTGGCTTTCCGTGCAACGAGAACTGCATGCCGTGGTGTCCGCGGCGGGTCCGGAGCTGTTCCGGGCCGTCGGCTCGGCACTGGAAGGCCAGGGCCCGGCCATCCTGCCGCTGTCCCCCGCCCTGCCCGCCCCCGCGTTGCGGGCGACGCTGGAGGCCCTGCGCCCGACCCACGTCGACGGGGTCCGCCGCGAGGACGGCGTCGGCGTGCCCGCCGAGGTGGCGGTGGTCATCGCCACCAGCGGTTCGACCGGCACCCCGAAGGGCGTGCAGCTGTCGGCCGAGGCGCTGAGGGCTTCGGCGTCGGCCTCGCTGCGGCGCCTGGACGCGGGGGCGGGCGAGCGCTGGCTCTGCTGCCTGCCCCCCTCCCACGTGTCCGGCCTGCAGGTTCTGGTGAGGGCGCTACTGGGCGGGACCGAGCCGATCACGCATGAGGGGTTCTCCCCCGAGGCGGTGCTCACCAGCGGCGCCGACCACGTCTCGCTGGTGCCCACCCAGTTGCGCCGCCTGCTCCACGCGGATCTGTCGATGTTCAAGACGATCCTGCTCGGCGGTGCCGCCGCTCCCCCCGACCTGCTCGACGCGGCCCGCGCGGCCGGCGCACGGGTGGTCACCACGTACGGCATGAGCGAGACCTGCGGCGGGTGCGTCTACGACGGCGAGCCTCTCGACGGGGTGGGGGTCGGCATCGGCGGCGACGGCCGGATCCGCCTGAGCGGGCCGGTGCTGTTCTCCGGCTACCGGCTCCAGCGCGGCCTCACCGAGGCCGCGCGCGACGGTGACTGGTTCCTCACCTCGGATCTGGGCGCCCTGGATGACGGGCGGCTGCGCGTGCTGGGGCGGGCCGACGACGTCATCAACACCGGGGGCGAGAAGGTCGTCGCCGCGGCGGTGGCCGCCGCGCTGGCCGAGCATCCCGCGATCATCGACGTCGCCGTGGTCGGCCGCCCCGATCCCGAGTGGGGCGAACGGGTGGTGGCCTTCGTCGTTTCGCAGGCCCCGCCGTCCCTGGCCGAGTTGCGCGCCTTCGCCAAGGAGCGGCTACCCGCCTACGCGGCTCCCGCCGAGCTGATCGTAATGACCGAAATACCGCTTTTGACCAACGGCAAGCCGGACCTGGAAACTCTCCGTTATGGTCGTGACCGGGAACCGTGAAGACGCTGTCACACGTCCAAGGGATAGCCGAAGCAGGAGGACAATCTCATGAACGTCACCCGCAAGACATGGGTCTCGGCTGGAGTCGTGAGCCTGGTCCTGGCCGGTGGCATCTCCGTCACGGCGGCCGCCGCGGCGGGAGGCATCGGGAAGAGCGGGAGAACATCGGGCGATCCGGTGCCGGTCGCTCCGCACGACCCCGCCCCGTCCTCGTCCCGGGGCGGCCCGCCCTCACAGGAGCCGTCGCCGACGGCACCGCCCCCGTCCTCGGAGGGCTATGTGCTCTCCGAGAAGGTCAACCCGGATCCGGAGAAGGTCGTCGGCTACTGGACGGAGCACCGCATGGAAGAGGCCGAGCCCTTCCCGATGCCCATGGTCGAGGGCCCTCTTGACGTGATCGAGGACTCCTCGGACGTGACCGAATAGGGCCCTACCAGGCACTCGTACACGGGTGGATCGCCGAGAGGACGGTCCACCCATCATATTTTCCGAGTCAAGTCGGGAACAGAAAGTTCTTGGCTGTGGTTATTGGTACTGGTGCGCCGAGCGGCCCCAGGCCGCCCCACCCGAAGACTGAAAACCGTAATCAGACGACTCCGTGATGGAGGAGGTGTCCTCATGCCCCCGACCGCCGTGGCGGCCTCATCTGAAGCCCCGACGACCCTCGAACAGCTCATTGACCGAGGGCGAGTTCAGGGCCACCTTTCACTCGCGGAGCTGCGTCACGCCTTCGCCGAGGCGGGCATCAGCCCCACCGAGGGCAGGTCGATCCTGCGAGAGCTCACCGAGTCCGGCGTCAGCCTGGCCGCCGAGAACGAGCCCGTGCTCTCCCCTGCCACCGCCAAGGCGGCGAAGACCACCACCCGCAAGAGCACCGCCCGCAAGGCGAAGCCCGCCCCCGCGAAGAAGGCGTCGGCCAAGACCGAGACCGCGGCCAAGGGCAAGGACGCCGCGGCGGAGGCGGACGACGAGTGGAACCCCCCGGAGGAGATGGAGGCCGAGACGGAGACCGAATCGACCTTCGACCTGGACGACCACTCCTCCGTCATGGGCGACTCCGTGCACACCTATCTGAAGTCGATCGGCCGCCGCACCCTGCTCACCGCCGCCCAGGAGGTCGAGCTGGCCAAGCGCATCGAGGCCGGCCTGTACGCCGAGTCCAAGCTGGAGGCCGAGCCGGGCCTGTCCGCGGTCATGCGCGACGACCTGGAGTGGATCGCCGAGGACGGCCGCCGGGCCAAGGACCACATGCTGGAGGCCAACCTCCGCCTGGTCGTCTCCGTGGCGAAGAAATACACGGACCGGGGCATGGCCCTGCTCGACGTGGTCCAGGAGGGCAACCTCGGCCTGATCCGCGCGGTGGAGAAGTTCGACTACACCAAGGGCTACAAGTTCTCCACCTACGCCATGTGGTGGATCCGTCAGGCCATCCAGCGTGGCTTCGCCGACTCGGCCCGCACCATCAGGCTGCCGGTGCACGTGCTGGAGATGCTCTCCAAGCTGTCGCGTATCGAGCGCGACATGCACCAGCGCCTGGGCCGCGAGCCCACGCCGGACGAGCTTGCCGTCGAGCTGGACAAGACTCCCGACCAGATCGAGGAGCTGCTGCGCACCAGCCGCCAGCCGATCAGCCTCAACGCCACCATCGGCGAGGACGGCGAGACCACCATCGGTGACCTCATCGAGGACATCGACTCGCCCGAGGCCTCGGAGGTCGTCGACCGCCAGCTGCTGGGCGAGCAGTTGCGCGGTGTGCTCGGCAACCTCTCCCCGCGGGAGGCCAAGATCATGGCCTTGCGCTTCGGTCTCATCGACGGTAAGCCCCACACCCTCGACGAGATCGGCAAGCACCTCGGCCTGACCCGCGAGCGCATCCGCCAGCTGGAGAAGGAGTCGCTCTCCAAGCTCCGCCACCCCAGCAACACACGCCCGCTGCTCGACTGGGCCAGCTGACCCGCCCCGAAGGGCGCCCCCGCGAGACCTCCCGGTCCGTGAGGGCGCCCTTCGCCGTCTCCTGGGCCGCCGCGAGAGGTCCGGCGATCAGCCGCCCATCGCGGCGGCAAGGCTCCTGGGGCGCATGTCGGTCCAGGAGCCCTCGACGTAGGCCAGGCACCCGGCGCGGGAGTCCTCACCGTGGGCGACCTCCCAGCCCGCGGGGACGCCGGCGAACGCGGGCCACAGCGAGTGCTGGCCCTCCGCGTTCACCAGTACCAGGAACGGCGCGCTCTCGTCGTCGAACGGATTGGTCATCGAGTACCTCCAGCGGGAACATCCCGGGCCTCCGGCCCGGAGATCGGAATCGGGTGCCCCTCTCGGGGAGGGGAGGCGAGCGACGCGAACGGAGGTCACCCGCCGGGCGGACGGGTTCCCCCTCCCGGATCCAGGGATCCGGGAGCGGACGAAGGGTCGCCTGACGCTTTCGGAGAGCACCTGGCCACGGCGCCGAACGAGTGACCGGGGGGACTCCTGAGACAGGTTTTAATTAGGAAAGCCTAACCTAAAATCCACCTTATTGACGCAGGCGTCAAGCGGCATATCATCATGACCAGATCACATTTCACATCTACTGACATCCCCTGACGCATGGGGCAAGTGAGGTAAGGCTAACCTAAACTTTTTGGTGAGGTGTATGTGACCAACAGGCAAGACCATCCTGGCCTCCCCGGGACGGTGGCCCTGGTAACGGGCGCCGCGGGAGGCATCGGAGCCGCCGTCGCGACGGCTCTCGCCCGCGCCGGGATGATCGTGGCCGGAGTCGATGTGCGCGACGGACCCTGGGAGAGCCGGCCAGAGCCGATCGCCCGCCACCTGGCCGACGTCAGGGACCCCGGCCAGGTTGACGCCGTCGTCAGCAGGGTCGAGAACGAACTGGGACCCATCGGCGTCCTGGTCAACGTCGCGGGCGTACTGCGTACCGGCGCGGTGACCGATCTGAGCGCCGACGACTGGGAACACGTGTTCGCGGTGAACGCCGGCGGGGTCTTCCACACCCTCCGCGCCGTGACCCGCCACATGATCCCCCGCGGCCGCGGAACGGTCGTCACCGTGGCCTCCAACGCCGCGGGCGTACCGCGCGTCGGCATGGCGGCATACGCGGCCTCCAAGGCCGCCGCGGTCATGTTCACCCGATGCGCCGGGCTGGAACTCGCCCGCCACGGCATCCGCTGCAACGTGGTCTCGCCCGGATCGACGGACACCGCGATGCAGGCGGGGCTCGACCCCCGCACCGTGCTTGAGGGAGATCCGTCCTCCTACCGCGTGGGCATTCCACTGGGCCGGCTGGCCGACCCCTCGGACATCGCCGAGGCGGTGCTGTTCCTCGCCTCGGACCGTGCCCGGCACATCACCATGCAAGACCTGTACGTGGACGGCGGCGCCACGCTCCGGGCCTGAGATCCCCCGAAAGGTCAGCTTTGACTATCGCATACGAGGCGATCAGCGCCACCGAACTCCTCGACGAATACCGGCCAGGCTCCTCATCGATCTTCTCCTCCCCCCGGCACACCCTCCTCGCCGGAGGCGTCGCCGCCGTGCTGCCCCCCGTGCGCACCCTGCGGGAACTGGCCCAGAGCGTACGCGGGCACGGCGACCTGATCCTCGGTGCGGTCCCATTCGACGACCCCGCCTCGGCGCACCTGGTCACCCCCCTGCGCACCCGCTGGGCCGACCCCTTCCTACCCGGCGAGCCACCACGCAGGGAGAGCACACGACCATGGCGGATCACCCCCGTCCCCACACCCGCGGGCCACCTGGAAGGCGTCCGGCGGGTACTGGAACTGCTCCGCACCGGATCGGTGGAGAAGGTGGTACTGGCCAGATCCCTGGAACTGACGAGGCCCGAACCCGCCGACGTCGCCTCGATGGTCCGACGCCTGGCGGTACGCGATCCGCACGGCCACGTCTTCGCCATCGACCTGCCGGGCGGACGGATCCTGGTGGGCGCCAGCCCCGAACTACTGGTCTCCAGGGACGGCCCCGCCGTCGTCGCCAACCCACTGGCCGGCTCGGCCGCGCGCAGCGCCGACCCCGCGGAGGACCGCCGCCGGGCGGCGGCGCTTCTCTGCTCGGCCAAGGACCAGCACGAGCACGCGGTCGTGGTCCAGGCCGTGGCCGCCGCACTCGCCCCACACTGCCGGGCACTGAGCGTCCCATCCGAGCCGTCACTGATCTGCACCTCGACCATGTGGCACCTGTCCAGCAAAATCACCGGCCGACTCGCCGACCCCCGGACCACCTCCCTCGACCTGGCCGTCGCCCTGCACCCGACCCCCGCGGTCTGCGGCACCCCCACCGCCGCGGCACGCGCCGCCATCACCGGCATCGAACCCTTCGACCGGGGCTTCTACAGCGGCATGGTCGGCTGGTGCGACACCTCGGGCAACGGCGAATGGGCGGTGGCCATCCGCTGTGCCGAGGTGACCGGCGCGGGCATCCGGCTGTTCGCCGGCGGCGGGATCGTGGCGGGCTCGGTCCCCGAAGAGGAACTGGCCGAAACCTCCGCCAAGTTCCGCACCCTCCTGCACGCCCTCGGCCTGGACCTGGACTCCGCCCCCTGCCCCGGAGAGAGATCGGAGAGGTGAAGAGGCCGCCCCGGCCGCCCGGCGCCGGTCAACCGGCCGTGCCGAAGACCCTCCCGCCGAGGCGGGACCGGCCACGAGAGCGATCCCCGACCGGCTCCCGCTCGCGAAGACCCAGCCGAACCACCACCGCCAAGGCACACAGGACGAACTCGCGCTCCCGGCGATCCCCCGTACGCGTCGAGACGTCGAGCACAAGGTAAGAAGGAGAGGCAGCCGTGGCCATACCCACCATCACCCCCTATCCGATGCCCCGCGAGGACGAGATGCCGGTCAACCGCGTCTCCTGGACACCGGACGCCCGCCGGGCGGTGCTGCTCGTCCACGACATGCAGAACTACTTCGTCAACGCGTTCGCGCCGGGAACCTCACCGATCGTGGAACTGGTCTCGGCGATCACCGGCCTCCGCGAGACGGCCTGGCGACTCGGCATCCCGGTGGTCTACTCGGCCCAACCGGGCGGACAGACCTCGGCACAGCGTGGCCTGCTGGAGGACTTCTGGGGAGCAGGGGTGGGTGCCGACCCCGGCGCCCAGGAGATCGTCACCGCGCTCACCCCGGGCCCGGCCGACATCCGGCTCACCAAGTGGCGCTACAGCGCCTTCCACCGCACCCCGCTCCGTGAACTGCTCACCGAGCAGGGCCGCGACCAGCTCATCGTCACCGGCATCTACGCCCACATCGGCTGCCTGATGACGGCCTGCGACGCCTTCATGGGAGACGTGGAGGTGTTCTTCGTCGCCGACGGGGTGGCCGACTTCTCCGCCGAACACCACCGGATGGCCCAGACCTACGCGGCCGAGCGGTGCGCGGCGGTCCTGGCCGCCGTCCGCGTCCAGCGACTGCTCACCGCCTCCGCCGCACACGCCGCCCGCTGAGCCGGGCGGCACGCCCGGCTCAGCGGGCGGCGGCGACCACCGGGCGCGGGACCCGGGGAATGCCGGTCAGCCGGTTCTGCTCGCGCAGGGTGCGCAGGCGGTTCACCTCGGCGGTCCACTCGGCACCCCGGGGGGTGGCCCTGCCCTTGCGACGGCGGATGCGGTCGTCGTACGACTTGATGCCGAACGTCGCACGCTGGTTGGCCTCGGCCGCACGCAGAGCCTCGGTCAGCGCCCTGTCGAAGGCCAGCCCGGCGGCTCGCAGTTCCTGCACGGAAGCCAGATCGGCCTGCGCCCGGCGCAGGTCGGCCTCGGCCGCGCGCGCCTTCTCCAGAAGCTCGGGGAAGCCCTTCCCGACCTCCTGGTCAGCGTGGTAGCGAACCTCCGCCTCCCGGCTCACGCTCGGTCGGAAAAACGCCATCTTCTGCCCTCTCTCACCGGTCGCCGGGTCGCCTCCGGCAGGTCACCGGTCGTAGCCTACGCCGTTCGTCCCCACCTCAGGTACTCGGGATCGGCCGTGCCGGGAGCCGGCTCCCGGTATCGGGCGCGCACGGAACGGCCGTGTGCGAAGCGGATCGATCTGTCCGGCGCGCCTTCCTTTACGCAGTAAGGTCACCGGTGACAGGATGCCCCCATGCCTGCCAAGCGACCACCCATCCCGCTCTCCAGGGAGCGCATCATCGACGCCGCCCTCCACATCGCCGACGGCCAGGGGCTCCGGCGCCTGACCATGCGACGGCTGGGCGACGCGCTCCAGGTGGAGGCGATGGCCATCTACCACCACCTGCCCCGCGGCAAGGACGCCCTCATGGACGCGCTGGCCGAGCATGTCACCACGGTCCACGTCGAGCCCGGCGAGAGCTGGCAGGAGAGCGCGAGGGCCTGGTGCCGGGCGAGCCGCGCCGCGCTCAGGGAGCACCCGGGGGTGCTGGCGCTGGCCCTGACCAAGCCCCCGAGAGGCCGGGCCGCGATCGCGATCAGGGAGCAGACCGACCAACTGGCCGACGCGGGGCTGGCCGACGCGGCGGGAGCGGTGCGGGCGCTGAGGGCCTACGTCTTCGGCGCGGTGGCGGTGGAGGTGCAGCAGTCGGGCTGGGCCGAGCCCTCCGGCGACGAGAACGAGCCGTGGCGCCCCCCCTCGCAGGGAGGCGGCAGCCCCGGGGCGGACACCGACTTCGAGTACGGGCTGGACGCGCTCCTGGCCGGCCTGGGCAGGCGGTAGCCGGTAAGCGGCGAAGGCCCGCATCGGCGCACGTCAGGAAGTTGTAATCGATCGTTTACCCGACTCGCGGCGTGTCGCCCTTGGCCGAATATCCTTATATGAGGCATGCTGTGTTATAGGTCACATCCCCCGATAAAGCCCTGACGGACTGGCCCTCTACCAGTTCGTAAACAGTCCTAACGGGCTATGTCGCCGAGGTGCGATCGATCGCACACTTGATCTGCTTGATGTGCGAGCCTCGCTCTATCAGGGCTCGCATGGCCATATGTCAACATTCAGATGCTCGTCCCCGTCATGCGTGGGAACGGAGACCCATCGGTGACGGTGCCCGCCGGATGCCCGATGCCCACCCCGTACCCGGTGTGACCCGGGCGAGCCGACACGAGAGATCCGGAGGCACGCCGATGTGCCCGCACGAGCCGTCCTGTCCGCCCGCCGAGGCGCTGGACCGCGAAGCCGCCCGCACCATGGCGGCCCACCCCGAGCAGGGCTGGAGCCTGCTCTGCAACGGTGTGGTGCTGTTCGAAGACACCGGCGAGCTCCTCCCCGACGGCGCCGTCATCGAGCCACACCGGCCACTGGCCGGCGTCGCCTGACGGCACTCACACCGAACTCACACCGGGCCCGGCCGCATCCTCGCGTCGAGCCATTCGGCGACCACCTCGCCCACCCTGGCAGGGTCCTTCCCGAGGTCGTGGCCCTGTCCCGGCAGCACGACCAGGCGCGCGGCATCCGCCGCTTCGGGCACGCCGAACGGGTCCCGGTCTCCGTTCACCACCAGCACGTCCACACCCGCCGCGCGCAGCTCCCCGGCGCGTGACCGCTCCGGCCTGCCCGGCGGGTGCAACGGAAAGGCCAGCGCGACGACCAGGCGGGCCCCGACCCGGCGGGCCGTACGGCAGGCGACCCTGGCCCCGTTACTCCTCCCGCCCTGCGCGAGCGGCAGCCCCGGGTAGCGCTCGCGCAGGACGGCCACCAGCGTCTCCCACGCCTCGTCCTGTCTGGCCGCCGAACCCGGCGCCCGGGCACCGCGCATCCGGAACGGCTGGAGCACCCGTGCGACGGTCCCGCCGACCGCCGTCACGGCGTCCCGCACCGCCAGCAGGTCGGGGGCGTCCACTCCCCCGGCCGAGCCGTGGGTGAGCACCAGCAGGAAGCGCGGGGTGGCCACCTCGTCGATCTCCACCAGGGCCGGGCCGTGCGGGGTCGCGACCTCCAGAGGCGGGACGGTAGCCGGGCCGGACATGGGCTCGGAGATGGACACGGATCTCGTCCTAACGACTGATGCCCGTCGGCCGGGCGCGGGAGAACAATCGAAGAGTGCAGGACTACCAAGATATCCGCCAGGACATGCGCGCCACTCTCGAGGCCCGCCGTGATCTCGGCCCGGAGTACGAGACCGCCCTCATCGAGTCGTTCGTGTCACGCCTGGACGCGACCATCGCCCACCGGGTGCACGCCGAGATGCACGCCGCCGGGGCGCGCGGGGCGCGCAAGGCCGGGAACCCCTCGATCCCGATCGCGCTCGGCTCGATGGGCTTCGGCATCCCGCTGACCGCCATCGCGGCGGCCGAGGCGGGCAGCGCCGGACTGCTGCTGGCCTGGGGCGGCATCGTCGCGATCAACGTCGCCCACGCCCTGAGCCGCCGGCGGGAACGCGACTGACCGTTCCGGACCGCCCGCCGGACCGGCATTCCATCGGGCGCGTCCCGGTCACGCCGGACCCCGCCCCGGGGTCCGGGCCCAGCCGTCCCAGGGGTCCCAGGGGTCAAGCACCACGGGATTCGGACGTCGCGCGACTCAGACGTCGCGGCCCCGGCGGAGACGGACCTCACCGGCGAGGTCGGCGTCGGCACTGTCGAGGCCGTAGCGCCAGACGCGCTCGGCGTCCTCGCCGCGTCCTCTGAGCGGGAGCGTGCGGGCCAGGAGCTCGATGGCAAGCGCGCCGGTCTCGACATCGCCGCCCTCCTCGATCGCACCGGAGAACTCGGCGCACGCCAGCTCCAGGTGGGCGATGCCGAGCATCACCCGCAGCCTCGGCACCTCGGCCGCGTCCGGCACCGAGAGCGCCTCCAGCAGCACCTGGGCGGCCTCCCCCGGCTCGCCCTCCTCGATGAGCGCCTCCGCCAACCGCTGAGCGGCACGAGGAGCGACCTCCGGGTCTCCGGTGGCCAACGCCTCACGCAGCGACCGTTCGGCCTCCTCCGCGCCCGTGGCGAGCCTGGCGAGGGCCATGTGCGCCGATGGGACGTAGGCGGGGTGGCCGACGCCCAGCGCGGCCTGCCAGGCGGCGCGGGCCTGGTCGGCCATCCCCTCCCGCTCGAAGCTCCCCGCGAGCAGGCAGGCGGCCTGGGCGGCGAACTCCGGGTGCCCTGTCGCCAGCGCGGTGCGCGCGGCCGCGCGGGAACCCGGCACGTCTCCGCGCTCCTGGAGCACCACGGCGAGACCCACCGCCGCCTGTGCCCGATCGGGTTCGTCGGGGTCGGCGGCCAGCTCCGCGAAGATCACGGCGGCGCCGTCGAGGTCGCCGGACTCGGCCAGTCTTCGCGCGGTGTCCAAGGGACGGGTGTCCACCTCAGGCATGCAGGGTCCTTCCCGGATACGGAGACGCCCCGAGCCTAACGACTCGGGGCGCCGTCCGTCCTCCCGCATTCCCTACGGATACGCGGTTCTCGCGAGATGCGGGCCGCGGCGAGGATCAGTCTTCGTATGCCTCCAGGGGCGGGCAGGAGCACACCAGGTTGCGGTCGCCGTAGGCCTGGTCGATGCGGCGGACCGGCGACCAGTACTTGCCCTCGCGCAGCGAGGGCAGCGGGTAGGCCGCCTCGGTGCGGGTGTAGGGGTGCCCCCACTCGTCGGCGACGAGGCTGCCGGCCGTGTGCGGGGCGTTGCGCAGCGGGTTGTCGACCCTGTCGTAGGCGCCGGAGGCGACCTTCTCGATCTCACCGCGAATCGCGATCATCGCCTCGCAGAACCGGTCGAGCTCGGCCAGGTCCTCGCTCTCGGTCGGCTCGATCATCAACGTGCCGGCCACCGGGAAGGACATGGTCGGGGCGTGGAAACCGTAGTCGACGAGGCGCTTGGCCACGTCGTCGACCGTCACGCCGGTCTCCTTGGTGATCTGGCGCAGATCGATGATGCACTCGTGGGCGACGAGGCCGCCGCGGCCGGTGTAGAGAACCGGGAAGTGGGGAGCGAGCCTGCGGGCCAGGTAGTTGGCCGACAGGATGGCCTGCTCGGTGGCCGCCTTCAGCCCGTCGGCGCCCATCATCCGGATGTAGGCCCAGGAGATGGGCAGGATGCCGGCGGAGCCGTACGGTGCGGCCGAGACCGGGCCGACCGCCGAGCCGCCGCGCAGCGGGTGGCCTGGCAGGTAGTCGGCCAGGTGGGCGCGGACCGCGACCGGGCCGACACCGGGGCCGCCGCCGCCGTGCGGGATGCAGAAGGTCTTGTGCAGGTTGAGGTGGGAGACGTCCGCCCCGAACTCGCCCGGCCTGGCCAGGCCGACCAGAGCGTTGAGGTTCGCGCCGTCGACGTAGACCTGCCCACCGGCCTCGTGTACCAGCTCGCAGACATCGACGATCGTCTCCTCGTACACGCCGTGCGTGGACGGGTAGGTCACCATGATCGCGGCAAGCCGGTCGCGGTGCTTTTCGATCTTCGCGACGAGGTCGTCGAGGTCCACGTTGCCGTTGTCGTCGCAGGCGACCACGGCGACGCGCATGCCGGCCATCACGGCGCTGGCGGCGTTGGTACCGTGCGCGGACGAGGGGATCAGGCAGACGTCACGATCCGACTCGCCACGCGCCGTATGGTAGGCGCGGATCGCCAGAAGGCCGGCGAACTCGCCCTGGGAGCCGGCGTTCGGCTGGATCGACACCGCGTCATAACCGGTGACCTCGGCCAGCCAGCGCTCCAGCTCCCCGACCAGCTCGGCGTAGCCCGCCGCCTGGTCCTCCGGCGCGTACGGGTGCAGCCCGGCGAACTCCGGCCAGGTGATCGGCTCCATCTCGGTGGTCGCGTTGAGCTTCATGGTGCAGGAGCCCAGCGGGATCATCGACCGGTCCAGCGCGACGTCCTTGTCCTGGAGCCTGCGCAGGTAGCGCAGCATGGCCGTCTCGGAGCGGTGGCTGTGGAAGACCGGGTGGGTGAGGTAGTCGCTGACCCGCGCCAGCGCGCCGGGCAGCGCGTCGTGCGCGGCGGCGTCCAGGTCGGCCAGCACGGTTCCGCTGACCTCGAAGGCGGCCAGGACCTGCTCCAGATGGAGCACCTCGGTCCTCTCGTCGCAGGTGACGCCCACGTGGTCGGCGTCGACCAGGCGCAGGTTGACGCCGTTCTCCCGGGCCGCGGCGACGACTTCGGCGGCACGCCCGGGCACCCGGGCGAGCACGGTGTCGAAGAAGGTGTCGTGGACCACCTCGACGCCGCCCTGGCGCAGCCCCTCGGCGAGCACGACGGCGTGCCGGTGGACGCGGCGGCCGATCCTGCGCAGACCCTCGGGGCCGTGGTAGACGGCGTACATGCCGGCGATCACGGCGAGCAGCACCTGCGCGGTGCAGATGTTGCTGGTGGCCTTCTCGCGGCGGATGTGCTGCTCGCGGGTCTGGAGCGCGAGCCGGTAGGCGGGACGTCCCTCGACGTCCTGGGAGACGCCGACCAGGCGGCCGGGCAGCTGGCGCTGGAGGCCGTCACGGACCGCCATGTAGGCGGCGTGAGGACCGCCGAAGCCGAGGGGGACGCCGAAGCGCTGCGAGGAGCCGATCGCGATGTCGGCGCCGAGCTCGCCCGGCGCGGCCAGGAGGGTGAGGGCGAGCAGGTCCGCGGCGGCGACCACCTGGGCACCGCGCGCGTGGGCGGCGTCGGCGACGGCTCGGAAGTCGCGGATCCTGCCGCTGGCGCCGGGGTACTGCACGAGCACGCCGAAGCAGTCGGGAAGCTCCCCGGTGAGGTCGCTCTCGACCAGCTCGATGCCGAGCGGCTCGGCACGGGTGCGCAACACCGCCTTGGTCTGCGGCAGCGCGTCGGCGTCGACCACGAACACCTTCGACGGGGTGCGGCCCGCGCGGCGGGCCAGGGTCATCGCCTCGGCCGCGGCGGTGGCCTCGTCCAGCAGGGAGGCCCCCGCGACGTCGAGGGCGGTCAGGTCGGAGACGACGGTCTGGAAGTTGATCAGGGCCTCCAGCCGGCCCTGGGAGATCTCCGGCTGGTAGGGCGTGTAGGCGGTGTACCAGCCCGGATTCTCCAGGAGGTTGCGGCGGATGACACCCGGGGTGATCGTGTCGTGGTAGCCCAGGCCGATCATCGAGGTGAGCAGCGTGTTGCGCCCGGCGAGGACCCGCAGCTCGGCGAGGGTCTCGGACTCTCCTGCCGCCGGGGGCAGACCCAGCCGGGCGAAGGAGCGGATCGCCTCGGGCACGGCCACCGCGACCAGGTCGGCGACGGAGGCGAATCCGACCGCCTCCAGCATGCGGGTCTGGTCGGCGTCGTCGGGCCCGATGTGACGGGTCGCGAACGGCGGGGGAGCGAGTTCGCTGAGCGATGACAGATCGGTCATGAGAAGCCTCTCGGGCGGGGTGGAGACCGGTGCTGGGCGCGGGCGTATGCCGGCTCTCCCCCTCTGTCATCACGACTGTCATCACGACGTGGTCGCTACCTGAGAGCTTCACCTGCCCTTGCCGGGAGGCTTGCACCGTCGGTGAGACGCGCCTGGCGGGCGCGCCTGCTTTCCAGAGTTGCCTCGTCCGTGCGGTACAGGGTGCCTGAGAGATTCCGGGGAGGTTGCTCCTTCGGCGCCCCGATCGCGGTCGGGGTCTCTCCCGCACAGGGTCAGCGGCAAGTCCGAGTTTACCCGGTTCGTCGCGCTCGGCGGCGACGGGCCAACTCATCGGCCTGATGATCGCCTAAAGGGCCCCCGCCCGACTCCGCGCGTTCGCCGGGAAGATCCGCGAGGGAGCCCTCCACCTCCTGCCACACCCGTCCCAGCGCGATACCGAAGACTCCCTGGCCACCCTGGAGCAGGTCGATGACCTCGTCGGGCGAGGTGCACTCGTAGACGCTCACCCCGTCGCTCATCAGAGTGATCTGGGCCAGGTCGTTGACGCCCCGCTCCCGCAGGTGCTGCACGGCGATGCGGATCTGCTGGAGGGAGACGCCGGTGTCGAGGAGGCGCTTGACAACCTTGAGGACCAGAATGTCACGGAAGCCGTACAGCCGCTGGGAGCCGGAGCCGTGGGCGGCTCTCACGGTGGGCTCGACCAGGCCGGTCCGCGCCCAGTAGTCGAGTTGCCGGTAGGTGATTCCTGCCGCCGAACAGGCCGTCGGCCCCCTGTAGCCGATGTCGGCGGGTACTTTCACCGGTTCCCCGTCGAACAGCAGACCCTCTTCACCCGCGCGCTGACGTGCCGACTGGCGCCGTTCCGGGTCATCCTGGTCGGCGTTTCTACCCTCGCCGCTGCTGACCGCCACGCGGACCTCCGGCTTTCTCTCATCCCACGGCCTGATCTGGGGGTTTACGCACGACCGCAGGTTTCACTTGCACCGTAGGACTGGGGCCAAGTCCAGTCAACGACCCCACCCGGCGCGTCGTGAAGCGTAAATGCACCGAAATTCCTACCCCGCGCGGCCGAAGTCCTCAGGCGTGATCGTGTCAAGGAACTCCCTGAACTTCTCCACCTCGTCCTCCTGGTCGTCAGGGATGATCACCCCTGCCTCCCGTACCACATCCTCACTCGCGAAGATACGTGCGCCGGTGCGAAGTGCCAAGGCGATCGAGTCGGAAGGACGCGCGCTCACCTCGACCCCGTTGGAGAACACGAGGTCCGCGAAGAAGATGCCGTCGCGTAAAGCGACGATGTTGACAGTGCTCAACCTGACTCCGAGCCCCTCGAGCACGTCCCGGAACAGGTCGTGGGTAAGTGGCCGGGGTGGTGGTTCCTCGGCCTGGGCCATGGCGATCGCCGTGGCTTCCGTCATGCCGATCCAGATAGGTAGGTAACGCTCCCCATGCGTCTCTTTCAGCAAGACGATCGGCTGGTTGGAGGGCATTTCAACTCGAACGCCCACGACCTCCATCTGCAACACGGGCTGCTCCGTCTTCGCTGGATTCCGACCGGTTTGTTCAACGTAACACTCGTGGGGGTACGAGTGCCTGGTCAGGCTCTCACCGGCCCAGTGCCCCACGGACTCCGGAACGCAGCAACGAGGCGTGCAATTCCAGCAGGAGGCCGGAGATCTCCCTCGCCGTCTCGTCCGCCTGGTCGATCGCGCCGGGGCCGCGACGGCGCAGCAACGGGGCGACGGCCTGTTCCACCAGTCCCGCCTCGCGTTCCGCGGCGGCCTTGACCGCCCGCAGGTGGCGGGCGCGCAGGCCGAAGGCGGCCAGGGCGCCCACACTGCGGGCCACGACCAGTGCCTCGGCGTCGTAGTAGCGGGCCACGGCGGCCAGCAGACCGTAGTCCTCCAGCTCCGTGAGGGTCTCCTCGTCGAGCTCGGCGGCGGCGAGGAACTCCTCTCGGGTGAGGCGGACCTCGGGGGGCGCGTCGTCGGGGACGGCCCGCGGCCGGGCCGCCGGGCGCTCCTCGCGGTCGGCCGCCTCCAGATGATCCTTGATCACGCGCAGCGGCAGGTAGCGATCACGCTGCTCGCTGAGGATGTAGCGGAGCCGCTCGACGTCTGCGTAGGTGAACTTGCGATAACCGGAGGGACTGCGCTCCGGCTCGATCAGCCCCTCGCCCTCCAGGAAGCGAATCTTGGAGATGCTGACATCGGGGAACTCGCCCTGCAGGAGAGCGAGCACCTCCCCGATGCTCATGTGCGCACGAGCGGCCTGCGAGCTCATCATCCTCCAGCGGCGCCGCGGGTGAGGAAGACGAGGCGGAACTTGCCGATCTGCACCTCGTCCCCGCCGTACAGCGGGACCTCCTCGATGCGCTCACGATTGACGTACGTGCCGTTCAGGCTACCGACGTCGCGGACCGTGAAGACACCGCCGCCGCGCCGGTAGAACTCCACGTGACGGCGCGAGACCGTGATGTCGTCGAGGAAGATGTCGCTCTCGGGGTGGCGGCCCACCGTGGTGAGGTCGCTGTCGAGCAGGAACCGGCTGCCGGCGTTGGGGCCGCGCATCGCGACCAGCAACGCGGTGCCGGCGGGCAACTGCTCGACGGCCTGCCGCTCGGCGAGAAGCGTCTCACCGGTCTCCGCCTCGTAGGCCTCGATCCCGGAGAGGGAGATCGTCGATGTGCTGTCTCCGGGTGTGTCGGACCTGGTAAGCGGCGACCCGCATCGTGAACAGAAACGGGCATCCTCAGGATTGGCATGACCGCACTGCGTGCAGTAGACGCTCGGCATCGATCGGCTCGGCCTCCTACCGCGAAGACGCGGCAACTGTGCTCAGTGATGCGCGCCTCGCTTCTTCGCTTCTCAAGGGTTTTCTCAGACTGCGAATGCCGCAACATACAGTGATGAGGCGCGAAGGTCAAGGTTGACGCTGAACCGCGGGTACGGTCGGTGACAAAGTTACAGGGGACACTGCCCCTGGTCCATGGCGCCGCGCGGTATTTGTCGCGCGGGCCGCCTCAACCCCCGGCGGCCTCCTCCACCACCCGCGCCCAGCGCTCGATCAGGGTCTGGGCGGAGTCGACGTCGAACCCCTCGGCCCACAGGTGGGTCACCGCCTCGGTCGGGTCGGGCAGCACCAGGGTCCAGCTGCCGTCCTCCGAGACGACCCGCACCCCGTCGGTGGTGTCGATGCGGTGGTGCTCGGCGGCCTCGATGACCGAGCGCATCACCGCTCCCTTGGCCGCCCACGGAGTCGGCACGGTACGGCGCAGCAGCTTGGCCTCGGGTATCCTGG
Source organism: Streptosporangium amethystogenes subsp. fukuiense (assembly GCF_042665875.1). NCBI lineage: Bacteria > Bacillati > Actinomycetota > Actinomycetes > Streptosporangiales > Streptosporangiaceae > Streptosporangium > Streptosporangium amethystogenes. The sequence continues at coordinate 2,788,762 of NZ_JBHTEE010000001.1, forward strand.
CGTCGATCTGGCTGAGCGAGAGCCGGGTCCTGGCCACCAGCCCGAGCAGGCGCAGGAACACCGCCAGACCGTCCACCGTGGGGCCGAACTCGGGCACGATGAAACCGCCGCGCCCGTCGGCCGCGAAGATCATCTCCGGACCCCTGGCGGCGGCGGTGAGCGCGTCGATCGCGGTGGACGTCCACTCGGCCTGGACCCCGTGGAACCTGCAGACCTGCTCTGCCACCCGGGTGGTGGTGACCGGCAGTGCCACCCTGCCGCCGCGGCGCTCGGCCGCGACCAGGTCGAGCACCACCAGCAGGGCGCGCTCCTCACTGATCAGCTGGCCCATCTCGTCCACCAGCGCGACCCGCTCCCCCACCGGGTCGAAACGCACCCCGAAGGCCGCCCTGGAGGAGCTGACGAGCTCCGACAGGCGCTGCAGGTCGCGACGGCGCTCGGCGAGGGTCTCGGTGGGCGAGGCGTCGTCCAGCCGGTTGTTGACGGTCAGCACGTCCACCCCGACCCGGCCGAGCAGACTGGGCAGCACCAGCGAGGAGGTGCCTCCCGCGCAGTCGACCACGACCTTCATGTCGGCGTCACGTACCCCGCTGATGTCGACCAGGCGGAGCAGCTCGTGCGTGTAGTCCTCCACCGCCCTGGCGGGGAAGCTCAGCTCGGCGATCTCACCGGGGAAGGCGCGGCGGAACTCCTGCCGGGAGAAGACCCGGTCCAGCTTGCGCTGGGCCGGCGGCGACAGGTCCGCGCCGTGCTCGTCCATGAAGACGATGTCGACGCTCTGCGGGTCGCCGGGGGTGGTGCGCAGCGCGATGCCGCCCACCGCGTTCTCCCTGGCGGTGTGGAAGCGCGCCACGGGGAGCGGGGACGCCTCCAGGTCGAGCACGTTGATCGCACTGGCGTTGAGGGCGCTGATCACGGCCCGCTTCAGCGCCCGCGCGGCGCGGGAGGAGTCGCGGGAGGTGATGACCGAGGCGCCCTTCTTCAGGGTGGTGGCGTAGGCGCTGGCGAGCCGCACGCACAGCTCGGGGGTGATCTCCACGTTGACCAGCCCGGAGACCCCCCGGGGGCCGAACAGGTTGCGCTGGGCGCGCGGCTCCCAGATGACGCTGTTGTTGATCACCGCCCCGGCCTCGATGGTCTTGAACGGGTAGATCTTGACGCCGGAGGAGATGTACGCCTCGGCCTCGATGATGCACTCGTCGCCGATGACGGCGCCCTCCTCGACCCTGGCCGCGGTCATCAGGTCGGTGTTCTTGCCGATCACGCAGCCGCGCAGGTGGGCGCTGGGCCCGATGTAGACGTTGTCGTGGACGACCGCGCGGTGCAGGAAGGCCCCCTCTCTGACCACCGCGTTGCTGCCCAGCACGGTGTACTCGCGCAGCTCGGCCCCCGCCTCGACCTTGGCGTAGTCGCCGATGTAGAGCGGGCCCTTGAGGATGGCGTCGGTGTCGACCGAGGCTCCCTCGGCCACCCAGACGCCCGGCGAGACCTCGAAGGCGTCGATGTCGACCCTGACCCGGCCCGACAGGACGTCGGCCTGGGCCTTGAGGTAGCTCTCGTGGGTGCCGACGTCCTCCCAGTAGCCGTCGGCCACGTAGCCGTACAGCGGGGCTCCGCGCTCCAGCAGCCGGGGGAACACGTCTCCCGACCAGTCGACGGACTCCCCCGCCGCGATCTCGTCGAGGACCTCGGGCTCCATCACGTAGATGCCGGTGTTGACGGTGTCGGAGAAGACCTGGCCCCAGGTGGGCTTCTCCAGGAAGCGCTCCACCCGCCCGTGGTCGTCGACGATGACGATGCCGAACTCCAGCGGGTTGGGAACGCGCTTGAGCCCGATCGTGACCATCGCGCCGTTCTCACGATGGAAGCGGATCATGTCCGTCAGGTCGATGTCCGTCAGCGCGTCGCCGGAGATGACCAGGAAGCGGTCGTCGCGCAGCCGGTCCGCGGCGTTCTTGACGCTGCCCGCGGTGCCGAGCGGGGTGTCCTCGGTGGCGTAGTGCAGGCTCATGCCGAGCTCGTCGCCGTCGCCGAAGTAGTTGCGGACCAGGGCCGCCAGGAACTGCACGGTGACCACCGTCTCGGTGAAACCGTGCCGTTTCAGGAGGCGCAGCACGTGCTCCATGATCGGCCGATTGATCACGGGCAGGAGAGGCTTGGGCTGGTTCGCGGTCATCGGCCGGAGCCGTGTCCCCTCCCCGCCCGCCATGACGACGGCCTTCACAGATCACCTCTTAAGGCGTTTGGCCTCGCTTGTCAGCTGACGCACCTGTACCCAATACAGCACTCCGGACCACCAGTACAGGCCTGTGCCCCAGATGGCCAGGGACCAGCCGACGATCCGGGCGGGATCGGCGTACCAGGCGTCGTGGTGGGCGAGGAAGAGCAGGGGGAAGGCGTAGAGGAGGTTGGCGGTGGCGGCCTTGCCGAGGAAGTGCACGGGCAGCGCCGGGCCGTAGCCGAGGCGGCGCAGGATGAGCGGGATGCCCAGCAGCATCACGTCGCGCAGCGGGACGGCCAGTGCCAGCCACCAGGGGATGATCTCGCGCATGGCGAGGCCGAACAGGGTGGCCAGGATGTAGAGCCGGTCGGCCAGCGGGTCGAGCAGACGGCCGAGCCGGCTGGTCTGGTTCCAGGCGCGGGCGATCTTGCCGTCGAGCCAGTCGGAGAACCCCGCCAGCATCAGCAGCGCGACGGCCCAGCCGTCGGCCTTCGGGCCCAGCACCAGCCAGAGGAAGACCGGCACCCCCAGGAGCCTGGCCAGGCTCAACGCGTTGGGAACCGTCCAGATTCGATCTTCGGCTCCCGATGCTTCCGGATTCACCGGTCCGTCTCCCTCCCCCGTGCCTGATGCGACCCTACCCGTGCGGGGCTCACACGGGCCGTACGGCCATCCGGCGAGGGGGCGGGCGCGGACCGCCGGGCGCGCGACCAGGGGGCGCCCGGGGGCGCGACAGAGCCCGGGGCGGCGGCCGGAGGCGAGGTGGGAGGAGTGCGGGGAACCACGCCGCCGCGGCCGCGCGGCGGCGTGGTTCCGATCGGCGGCGTCATCCGATCCCGGAGACGCCGCCCGGATCAGGAGCGGCGCGCGGCGGCGCCCGGGGACCAGGCCCAGACGAGCACCGCGACGGTCATCCCGAACAGGGCCAGCCCGCTGGGGACGTGGGTGCCGAGCGCCTCCCAGCTGAAGTGCTGTGCCATGCCGACCAGGAAGAGGCCGACGCTGGCCAGCGCGGGCCAGCCGGCACCGCGTCCGGGGCGCCAGACCATGACGGCCACGACGATCTGCAGCAGTGCGATCAGGTGCACCACCATCCCGGCCAGCACGTGGGTCTCGGCCAGCGCCTCCCCGCCGTGCACCGCCTGGCCGGCGAACGAGGCGGCGGCGATGAGGCCGGCCGCCTGGGCGACGACCAGGATGCGCAGGCCGTACAGCAGGCCCGCGGGGACCGGGCGATTCCCCGCCGGCCTCAGTGGGGAGATGACCTCCTGCATGTGATGTGTCCTTAACCTTGGATGACTGGTTCGGAACACATCGTGGCCGCGGGGCGTCAGCCGATCGTCACCCTGGGGGCTGACCTCGCTGTCCACCTCTTGGCGGATTCTCCGGCCGGTGTGCGTTCACCGGCCGGGGGCGCCGCCTCGCACGCGACCGAAAATCGTACCGAAATGACGCGCGCGACGCCCCGGCGCACCCTTTACGCTTCACAGCATGACCAATGACACCACGCTCTTTCTTGGGCAGTGGATTCGCTCGCCGGGCACCGTCGGAGCGGTGGCGCCGAGCTCGCGGCGGCTCGCCGAGGCGGTGGCCTCGCCGGTCCCCCACCGGGGGGATCCGGTGATCGTCGAACTCGGCCCGGGCACCGGTGTGTTCACCGCGGAGATCCAGCGCAGGCTGGGGGGCCGGGGGCACCACATGGCCGTCGAGATCAACCCCAGGCTGGCCGATTTCCTCGCCGCCAGGAACCCCGGGGTGGACGTCGTGACCGATGACGCGGCGCGGCTGCCCCAACTGCTGCGGGAGCGCGGTCTCCCCAGGGCCGACGTGATCGTGAGCGGGCTCCCCTGGGCCTCGTTCTCCGAGGAGACACAGGGCCGCCTGCTGGACGCGGTCATCGCGATCATGGGTCCGCACACGGCCTTCACCACCTTCGCCTACAGTTTCGCCAAGCACCTTCCTCCCGCACGGCGTTTCAGGAAGCGCCTGGTCGACACCTTCGAGGAGGTCGTCGCGGGCCGCACGGTGTGGGGCAACGTACCGCCCGCCTTCGTCTACCACACGCGCAGGCCGCGCCTGGGTGCCGTCCAGCAGAACTGATCCCCGCGTCCCGGTGGCCCTGGAGGCTTACCGAACTTCGTTCTACGATTGCGCGCGCAACTAGAATGGAGTTGGTCACCGTGGACTTCACACTTCCGGAGAGCGCCCTCGCCGTCCAACGCGGCGTCGGCGACATCTGCGCGCGCTACGACCTGGACTACTGGCAGCGGTGCGAGAGTGAGAAACGCTGGCCGGAGGAGGTCTGGCAGGATCTGGCCAAGGGCGGCTGGCTCGGCCTGGCCGTGCCCGAGGAGTACGGGGGCGGCGGTCAGGGCCTGCTGGAGCTGGCCGTGGCCACCGAGACCCTGTCGGCCTCCGGCTCGGCCGGTGGCTCGGCGTTCACCTACGTGCTCACCCCCGGGTTCGGCGCCATGACCCTGGCCAGGCACGGCAGCCCCTGGCAGCGCGACGAACTGCTGCCCGGGCTGGCCACCGGCGAGCTGGAGACCTGCTTCGCGCTGACCGAGCCCGACGCCGGGTCCAACGCCCTGGGCATCTCCACCTCCGCCCGTCGCGACGGGGCGGAGTTCGTCGTCAACGGCCAGAAGATCTGGATCACCGGCGTGCAGCGCGCCACCTGGATGCTCCTGGTCACCCGGACCATCCCGGCCGCCGAGGCCAAGCCCCGCACCAACGGCCTGACCGTCCTGCTGGTGAACGTCCCCGAGGCCGTCGCGGCCGGTCGGCTCTCCTTCCAGCCCATCCCGAAGATGGGCGCCAACACCACCCCGTCCAACATGGTCTTCATAGACGACCTGCGGGTCCCGGAGAGGAACGTGGTCGGTGAGGTCGATCAGGGCGCGCTGGTGCTGTGGGACATCCTCAACCCCGAGCGCGTCCTGCTGGCCGCCTCCGCGCTCGGCGGCGCCGAGGTGGCGCTGCGGGTGGCCGTGCAGTACGCCAAGGAGCGCGAGGTGTTCGGCCGTCCGATCGGCGCCAACCAGGCCATCGCCTTCCCTCTCGCCCAGGTCAAGGCCAAGATCGAGCTGGCCAGGCTGATGCTGTACAAGGCCGCCTGGCTGTTCGACAGGCAGTTGCCCTGCGGCACCGAGGCCAACATCGCCAAGCTGACCGCCTCCCAGGCGGCCTGGGAGGCGGCCGACCACGCGTTCCAGACGCACGGCGGCATGGCCTACTCGCTGGAGTACCCGGTGGCCCGCCTGCTGGCCGACGCCCGCATCGGCAAGGTCGCCCCCGTCACCGAGGAACTCCTGCTCAACTATCTGGCCACCCAGGTGCTCGGACTTCCCAGGAGCTTCTGACCTGATCGCCGGGTGCGCCCGCCCGGCCGGAGCCGGGCAGGGCGCACCCCCTATTTGAAAGCCTCCGCGAGACGGGCCGCGGCGTACTCGCGGGCCTCGGTCGCCTGGTCGAAGAAGCCCGGCAGGCCGAAGAAGCCGTGGATCGCCCCCTCGTACCTCCTGACCTCGACCGGCACCCCGGCCGCGGCCAGCTGGGCGGCGTACTCCTCACCCTCGTCACAGAGCGGGTCGCACTCGGCGGTGATCACCGTCGCCGGGGCCAGACCGGCCTTGTCGGCCAGCCGGACGGGAGCCAGCCGGGGGTCGACCGGATCGCCGCCGTACTGCGCGACGAACCAGGCCATCTCGTCGGCGCCGAGCCCGAAGCCGCTGGCGTAGGCGCGGTAGCTCCCGGTGTCCATGGCCACGTCGGCTATCGGGTAGACGAGCAGCTGGTGGGCCAGCCCGAACCCGGCATCCCTGGCCTGCCAGGCGGCCACGGCGGCCAGGTTGCCCCCGGCGCTGTCTCCGCAGACCGCGATGCGCTCGGGATCGGCCCCGTAGACGCCGGGGCGGCCGAAGACGTCCCGGACGACGCTCCAGGCGTCGTCGGCCGCGGCGGGGAAGGGGTGGTCGGGGGCGAGCCGGTAGTCGACCGAGATCACCACCGCCCCGTTGCGCACCGCGAGGTCACGGCCGAGGGCGTCGTTGCGGTCGACGCTGCCGAAGACCCAGCCTCCGCCGTGAAAGTAGACGATCGCCGGGAGGGGGCGGCCGTCCTCCGCCGGCCGGTAGACGCGGACCGGCACGCCCGCGACGACGTCATCCCTGACCAGCGGGAGCGGGATGATCGGACCACGTTGCTCGGCGAAGGCGTCGAGGGCCCGCATCGCGACGATCGTCTCGGCGGTGAGTGTGGAGAGCGGGACACCGAGGTCTGTCTGGAAAGTCTTCAGGTAGGCCTCGGCCTGCGGGTGCAACGGCATGGTCGGCACCTTACCCGCCGGGCCCGGTCGGCCGCGGGAGGCGTCGAGGCGTCGGTGTCGCCCCGCCGGGAGTCCCGGCCGCCACAACGCCCCCGGCCACCCGGAACCCCGAAATGACGGAAAGTCTCTCGAACAGCGAGCCCTCCGCTCAAAACGAACGTGATTATTATTCGCCTATTTTCCTCGAACCGGATTGTCCGGTCACCCAAAATAACTCCCTAATTACAGATAGTTAGATTTCCCACCATATTGCTGAGAAATGGTTGTGACGCCTACCCGGTGATGGAAGACTCGAATTTCGAGTGACCAGGTGAGCCGGGGCTGCCGGTCGCTCGTCACCCGGAGCCGTCAGGGAGGTGGATCTGCGTGATCGGACTTTGAGCCGATCAATTAGGGTGGGTTCGTTAAATGTCTTTGAATCCGCGTCTCGTCAAGGAAAGCTTCGCCATCGTCGAACCGGTCGCGGACAAGGCCGCGGCATACTTCTACGGACGCCTGTTCGCCGAGAGCCCGCACCTGCGGACGATGTTCCCACCGGCGATGGACGTACAGCGCGACCGCCTGTTCGGCGCGCTGACCAGAATCGTCTGGAGCCTGGACAGCCCCGACGGTCTGGCCTCGTTTCTGGGGCAGCTCGGCCGCGACCACCGGAAGTACGGCGTGCTCGCCGAGCACTACACCGCGATCGGCAACGCGCTCCTGGCCACGGTCAGGCGCTTCGCCGCCGAGATCTGGACCCCCGAGATAGAGGCGGCATGGACCGCCGCCTACACCGCCGCCGCCAATCTCATGATCGAATCGGCCGAGTCCGACGCGGGGGTGTCGCCCGCCTGGTGGCTGGCCGAGGTGATCGACCACGAACTCCGCACCCCGGACATCGCGGTGATCACCTTACGGCTCGACCAGGACCTGCCCTACCTGCCCGGCCAGTACGTCAGCGTGCAGACCGCGCGCTGGCCACGTGTCTGGCGTACCTTCTCCATCGCGAACGCGCCCCGGGACGACAACACGATCCGCCTGCACGTCCGCGCGGTCTCCGGCGGCTGGGTCTCCACCACGTTGGTCCAGCGCACCCGGATCGGAGACAACCTGATGCTGGGGCCCCCGATCGGCACCATGGTTCCCACCGACTCCGGACGCGACCTCCTGTGCGTGGCCGGCGGCACCGGCCTGGCACCGATCAAGGCCATCCTGGAGCATGTGATCGGCTCCGGGCGCCGCCCCAACATCCACCTGCTCCACGGCGCCCGCACCGCCGGGGAACTCTACGACCTGACCGACCTGTTCCGGATGGCGTCGGCCTTCCCGTGGCTGCGGGTGCTCCCCGTGGTCTCCGGACAACCCGGGTACGACGGCATGCGGGGCCAGGTGGCCGAGGTGATGGAGCGGTTCCACTCCTGGTCCGAACACGAGGCCTACGTCTGCGGCCCGACCGCCATGGTCAACGAGACGGTCCACCGGCTCCAGCGGGGCGGGATGCCCCTGGCCCACATCCACCGGGACATCGCGCAGGGCGAGCCTTGACCGACAATCAGGATTAATCCCCCAAAGTGATCACGCAAATTCCATAGAGTCCGGCGGGACACGGTATGGCATGGCAGCATGAGGCCCAATCCGAAAGGAGATGGTCATGCACGACTGCCCCCCTCACAGCCCGTGCCCCCCTCTCGACCGCCGCCCCCGTTCCCCGCACGTCTCCACAGCCGTCCATCCGCACGAATCCGCCCCCGGTCCCCTCCACCGGCGGCGGGCCCTCCAAGGTCAGGGCCATGCCCGCCTCCGGCATACGGCCATTTCCGGCCGCGGCACCCGTCCCTCGGGCGCACCGGCCCCGCCCGCCCCGCGCCACCCGGCGCTCTGAACCGATGGCCAGACCCGTCACGCTGGTGACCTTCATGCTTCCCGCCCCCCTGCGGCACTGGGCCGGCGAGAACACCGAGGTCCGCGTCTTCGCCGTCGCCGATCACGAGGGCGGCGATCCCACGCTGGGTTCCGCCCTCGACACGCTCCGCCGCACGCACCCGTCCCTGGAGCAACGGCTCCGCGACGACTACGGGAGCATCCGCCGCCATATCAGCATGTTCGTCTGCGGCGAGAACGCCCGGCATCTCGGCGGCCTCGACTGCGCACTGCCCCCGGGGGCCGAGATTCTCGTCCTGCCCACCCTCTCGCGCCGCCAGGAGACCACGAGCTGACCCGCCCGCGCCCCGGGCCACGTCCACGCGAGACCTCAGGCCGCGTGCCGAAGACCCGGCGGGCGACAGGACCTAGGGGGCGACCCTGCCGCCGGCCACGAAGGCCTCGTGCGTCAGGGGCATCAGCGTCGCCCAGGCGGCCTCCATCTTCTCCGCCACCATCTCGATCTCACGCTGCGGGAACGAGGGCACCTTGGCCTGCTCGTTCTTGGTACGCAGGGAGAGGAAGTGCATGAGCGAACGGGCGTTGCAGGTGGCGTACATCGAGGAGAACAGCCCGACGGGCAGCACCGCCCTGGCCACCTCGCGGGCGATGCCGGCCTCCAGCATCTCCCGGTAGGCGGCGTAGGACTGCCGGTAGGACGCCTCCATCGCCTCGGTGACGAGCTTGTGCTGCTCGGCGCTGCCCTCGGCGAAGACGTACTTACCCGGCCGGCCTTCCTGAACCAGCTTCCGCTCCACCCCCGGAACATAGAAATTGGGCTGGAGCTCGCGGTAACGCCCACTTTCCTCGTTGTACGAGTTGTGAACAACGATCCCATTGGCCAGGAAATTGTGCCAGGGACCCTCGACGGAAAGGTCGTAGGTCATCTCCTCGCCACCGTCCTCGATCGAAGTGATCAAGTCTGGCTTGGCCATGGCGATTTTCCCGCCACGCCTGGCCAGCGCCTGCTCCGAGTCGCTCTTCTTCCGGTGACAGGGCAGGCAGACAGGTGCCAGGTTGCGCTCGTCCAGTGCCTTCAGCAGATCGGCGGCGACAGGAACCACATGATCGAGCGCCAGATCCTCCCGCGCGAAGCTGCCGGAACAGAGATAACACGTGTCTATCTCTCCGATGAGCCTCAGCCGCTGCATGGAGGTCCAGACACCGATCCCACGGCGCAGGGACGGAGGGACCAGCGCCTCGGAAGGACGAGGGGCGGTGCCCCCGATCATCAGAGCGTCTCCGGCCCGCAGTTCCCCGGCTTTCCGCCATCCGTCGGGGGTGAGTATCGCGTGATCCACCGAGCATCTCAGCTCCTGACCGCTCGCGGTAGTCAGCCTGATCAGGCTCTTGACCCCGGACTCCATGACGTCGAGGATCCTGGCTCTCGAAGCCTGAAAGGTCGTCTCGTCGTAGCAGCGGACGTGGTTACGACGGACCGAATCGAGCTTCCTCAGCCGCCTGGAAGGGTTTTCCGCCCTGAACGCGGCCACTGCCCGCTCGGCGGATTCGCGAGTGTCGTGCAACCCCAGATAGTGCGACCGGTTCGCATGCTTGACTTGAGCGTTCCATTTTCGCGCTTTTTCATGCCAGGACACTCCTCCTCCGGTCCGAGGCAGCGTGTCCTCGACACCGTGATGCCAGAGCCGGTAAAGCTCTCCAATCGTCCGTCGACGGATGTGTCCCTTTTCACTCACCAATGTGATCTCTGAGTCGCCGGCGAGGCACCATCCGACCCTGTGGCGGTGAAATTCGCGGAAGACGAAGATCGGCGCGCTGACCAGGAAGGTCATCGAGTTGTGCTCGAAGGGGCTGCCATGCCGGTCGCGCATCAGGAAGTTGATCAGCCCTCTGGACCGCGCGGGATCCTTGCCGACCTCCTCCAGGGACTGTTCCCCCGCGGTCGAGACCCGCGCCGCCCAGAGCACGTCGGAGTCGGAGGCGCTGTGCTTGACCAACTCCACGGTCACGTCGTCAAGAAAACGTGCCTCTGCCTCATCGCCCGTCACCTGGATCCCCCTCGTCGCCTCGTCGGTCGCGCATATCGTAGCCGTAACGGCGAAGGCTCCTCCGCCGCCCCGAAGACGGGCGCCGCTCACAACCGGTAGATCCGGCGGGCGTTGCCCGAGCCGATCATCTGGGCCACCCGGACGGCGTCCGAGACGCTCCACTCGCCGTCGGCCAGTCGCGCGGCGAGCGCCCCGGCCAGCCCTCGCCGGTAGTGCAGGGCGCCAAGGTGACAGGTCTCCGCCACGCCGTGGCCGCCGGAGCCGAACAACTGCTTGTGGAACGGCGCCAGTTCGAGCAGTTCCGCCATGACCGCGGCCGAGCCCGTGGCGCTGCGGGTCAGCGCCGCGCCCACGTCGACGTAGACATGCGGGAGCACACCGGCGAGGTAGGCCGCCCGGCGGTGGAACGGGTGACAGTGCAGCAGGACGACGGGCACGCCCATCGGCTGCACGGCCACGATGAAGCCGGTCATCGGTGCCGGACCCGTGCCGTACCGGCCGGGGACCGCGTGGCCTTCGACGACGTCGGGAGTCCCGAAGGCACCGACGTCCACGCGGCCGCCGCGACCGGCATGGGCTCCCTGGCGCGCGCCGCCGTAGTGGGGGTGGCCGGTGTGGAACTGCAGCGGCCGCCCGTACTCCCTGGCCACGTCGACGGCCGTCCAGAGCAGGTGGCGCAGGAGCACCTGGTCGACGAGCCGCTCGCCCGGGCAGGCCAGCCGCCGGGTGGCCGCCGCGATCACCGCTCCCCGGCTCGGCCTGGCCGGGTCGAGATGGAGCCCGGACCTGTGGGCCGTGACCGACTTCAGCGCGACGGCGCGGACGGCCCGCGCGGCGAGGATCTGGGCGAGGGCCGAGATGTAGGAGACCCCCGAGGCCGCGGTCCTGGCCACCTCCTCCTCGGCCCGCTCGATGTGGACGACCCGCGCGGTGCCGGCGCCGCCCGCGTGGCCCATCTCGGCTGGCGGCAGCACCTCGGGCCCGCCGAGGTCACCGTCGGGACCACTGTCGGGACCACTGTCGGGACCACCGTTCGGGCCGTCCAAGTGGTCGAATCCGTCGAACAGGAAGGTGGCTATCCCGGCGGCGCCCAGCAGTCGCCGGTTCACCTCGGTGGCGCCCAACTCCGCCCGGCGGGCCAGGTACACGGCCGGCGGCACGTGCGGGGCGAGACCGAGGACGGGTGCGCACCAGCGACGGACCGCGGTGCCGACGGGGGTGTCGAAGTGGGTGGTGCCCGGGGGTGCCGGAGTTCCCGCGTCGCTGAGCAGCGTCTCGAACCGGGCCCTGGTCAGGTCGTCACGGCGCACGCCGTGGCAGTTCTGGTCGACCAGCGGCGCCAGCAGCGCCTCCCGTACGGCGTCGGGCAGCTCGACGGGCAGCACACCGTCCGACCTCATGCCCGCTCCTCCCCCGGTCGCGGGGGCGGCGGCCGGATCCGGCCGTCACCCCCGCGGTCCCTGCGACGGGGAGAACTCCGTGACTTCTCCGCTCCCCGGAGGGGGTGGCTTCCCGCCTCTCCTCGGCCGAGGTGGGCGACGGCCAAGGCCTGGCCGTTTCGATCCCAAGGACCTTGGCGGAGAAGCGATTCACCTGCCGGGTGAACCCGGCAATCCCCTTGCCGAACATGATGGTCATCCGGGGTGAGGGCCGGGTTCGAAATACCGGCTCTTTACCCGGGCGTGCGGCAGAGCCGGAGAACGTTGGCGATGATCTTCGCTCCCGCGCCTCCCTCCGCGGTGAGGATCGACTCGGGGTGGAACTGCACCGCGAAGCGGCGCCGCTCCACGTCCTCGATCGCCATCACCGCGCCGTCGGGGGTGAGCGCGGTGGTGGTGAAACCGGCGACACCCGGCCGCTTGGCGTGGACCGAGTGGTAGCGCGCGGCGGTGAACTCCTCGGGGAGCCCGTCGAGCAGGGCGCTGTCGCCCAGCCGCCGGACCCGGCCACGCTTGCCGTGCTCGGGGTGGGACAGCAACTCCAGCGTGCCGCCCGCCTGCTCCACCATGCCCTGCAGTCCGAGGCAGACGCCGAACACCGGCAGGTCGCGCTCGTAGAGGGCGTCGATCAGGGCCGGGAGCCCGAAGTCGGAGGGCCAGCCGGGACCCGGCGACAGCACCACCAGGGACGGCGCGATCTCGTCGATCATCGTGACGGGGAAGCCGTGCCGGAGCGTGACGACCTCGGCGTCCTGCTGGCGGAAGTAGTCGGCGAGGGTGTTGACGAAGGAGTCCTCGTGGTCGACGAGCAGGACCTTCATCCCGCTTCCCGGCGGTGCCGCGGCCGCCTGGGGCTCGGCCTGCGCCTGCGGGCCCACGCCGACCGCCGCCAGAGCACCCAGCAGGGCGCTGGCCTTGAGCTCGGTCTCCCGCTCCTCGGAGGCGGGGTCGGAGTCGAACAGCAGCGTGGCCCCGGCCCTGACGGTGGCGACCCCGCCGCGGATCTGCGCGGTGCGCAGGGTCAGGCCGGTGTTCATCGAGCCGTCGAAGCCGATGTAGCCGACGGCTCCGCCGTACCAGCGGCGGGTGGTGGCCTCGTGGTCCTCGATGAACTGCATGGCCCAGGTCTTGGGGGCACCGGTGACGGTGACGGCCCACATGTGGGTGAGGAAGGCGTCGAGCGCGTCGAACTCCGGCCGTAGCCTGCCCTCGATGTGGTCGACGGTGTGGATCAGCCTGGAGTACATCTCGATCTGGCGCCGCCCGATCACCCGGACCGTCCCCGGCACGCAGACGCGCGACTTGTCGTTGCGGTCCACGTCCGTGCACATGGTCAGCTCCGACTCCTCCTTGACGCTGGACAGGAGGGTACGGATCGCGTCGGCGTCCTCGACCGGGTTGCTGCCCCTGGCGATGGTGCCGGAGATGGGGCAGGTCTCGACGCGGTCGCCGCTGACCCGGACGTACATCTCCGGGGAGGCACCGACCAGGTGCTCGCCCTCGCCGAGGTTGAACAGGAACTCGTACGGTGCCGGATTGATCTGGCGCAGTTCCCGGTAGAAGGCCGCCGGGTCGGTGCAGGGCGCGTGGAAGACCTGACCGGGAACGACCTCGAACAGGTCGCCACGGACGAACTTCTCCTTGGCCGCGGCCACCACCTGGGCATAGGAGCCCTTCTCCGGGTCGGCCGGGAGCTCGGACGGCGCGGGGGGCAGCGGTACGACCTCCCCCTCGCGGGCGAGCCCGTGGGTGGAGAGGCCGTCCACCGTGAACTCGTAGCGGAACTCCTTGCTGGTCTCCCGCTTGCGGTCGATCACCATCACCCGGTCGGGCAGGTGCAGCACGAGGTCGCGCTGGTCGGCGCCCCGCGGCAGGACCTGCCTGATCGGCTCGAACTGGAAGGCCAGGTCGTAGCCGAAGGAGCCGTACAGGCCCAGGTGCTCGTCCTCGCCCTTGAACACGGCGATGACCTCGCGGATCGCGGTGAAGACCGTGGGACGGCGGCTGCGCATCTCCTCGGGGAGGATGTCCTCGGACTCCGCCACGTACACCTCGACGAAATCGCCTGTCGGCTCCTCGACGGGCTTGCCCGCCGCCAGCAGGCAGGACACGACGGCGGGCAGCACCACCCTGCCGCGGGCGTTCAGCGCGCGGGCGGAGATCCTGCGTCCCCTGGCCACGATCTCCAGGCAGGGATCGACGTAGGCGAGGTGCCATCGGCTGTAGCGGCCGGGATACTCCATCCCGGAGGAGAGCACTCCACCACGGCGCTCACCGAGCGTCGTGACGACGTCCTCAAGCACCGTCTCCGGCACGTCGGACGCGGTGACCTCGATCCCCACGCCGCCGGCGGTGGTATATCGGCTCGTCTCCACTGCGTTATCGCCCCTTTGATTTCCCTGATGCCCAGAGGGAGCGGACGCAGAGAAGGCCGCCTCCCTGGGCGGCCGTCTGTCTGCTCGCGAATGCGAAACCTGCGCCGCCTAGAAGCGGCGCCACCACCGAAGGGCAACCTGGTATCGCATGTCGCCACAGTACCGGCGACGACCGTGATCATGCAACGTGATCCGCGCTGTGCCCGCCCTCCGGTCGGGGAGCACCGCTTTCCCTTGTGCGGAAAGGCCCCGTCCGGCGCCGGTTTCGGACGCGAGGTCGATCCGGTCTTCGCCGACGTGGTGGTTCGCGTCCGCGACGTACAGCCGGACGGCGCCGCCTGCTCCCGGTGATCTCGGGTGGGGGTCCTCGGCCCGCGTACTAGGGTCGGAGGATGCGCGCGGCCAGGTTGATGTCGTTGGTGCTGCTGCTCCAGGCTCGGGGGCGGATGACCGCGATGGAGCTCTCCCGGGAGCTGGAGATCTCCGAGCGGACCGTCCACCGTGACGTGCTCGCCCTGTCGGAGGCCGGCGTGCCGGTCTACGCCGACCGGGGGCGGGGCGGCGGCTACCGGCTGCTGGACGGGTACCGCACCCGCCTCACCGGGCTGGACCGCGCCGAGGCCGAGGCGCTGTTCCTGTCGGGCGTGCCCGAGGCGCTGCGGGAGATGGGACTGGGCGAGGTGGCAGCCACGGCGCGGCTGAAGGCCTCGGCCGCGCTCTCCCCCGGCCTGCGGGACGCC
Source organism: Streptosporangium amethystogenes subsp. fukuiense (assembly GCF_042665875.1). NCBI lineage: Bacteria > Bacillati > Actinomycetota > Actinomycetes > Streptosporangiales > Streptosporangiaceae > Streptosporangium > Streptosporangium amethystogenes. The sequence continues at coordinate 2,803,772 of NZ_JBHTEE010000001.1, forward strand.
CCCGTGACCGCCGCGCAGCGCTTCCACCTGGACGCCCCCGGCTGGTTCGCGAGCGAGCGGCCTCCCCCTACGGCGCTGGCACCGCTGGCCAGGGCCGTGTGGGGCGACCACCCGGTCACCGCCCGCTACCGGCGCACCGCCCGTTCCCATCCGACCGGGCAGACCGGGCAGACCGGAGGGGCCGAGGCCGCCCGGCGGCGCCTGGAGCCGTACGGGCTGGTGCTGAAGGCGGGGGTCTGGTACCTGGCGACCCGGTCGGCGATCTATCGGGTCGATCGCTTCGACGAGGTCGAGCTCCACCCCGCCCTGCGCTTCGAGCGGGACGGCGCCTTCGACCTGGCCGCGTTCTGGAGCGAGAAGTCGGCACGGTTCGCGAACTCCCTGCTCACCATGGACGTCACCGTGAGGCTCAGCCCCGCCGCCCTTCGCCTGCTCCCCGTCATCGCCGACCGGGCGGCCCTCGACGACGCGCTGGCCTCCGCCGGCGAGCCCGACGGGCAGGGGTGGGTCACGCTCCGGCTGCCCGTCGAGTCGCTGGAGGTCGCCTACGACCAGGTCCTCCGCTTCGGCCCGGAGGCCGAGGTCCTCGACCCGCCCGACCTACGTGCCCGCGTCGCCGGCGCCGCCGCCCGCATGCATGACCTGTACGGCTCCCCGGGCGGCGGCGGGTCAGCCGGGTGACCGCTCCCGGCGCCGGTCAGCGGTAGCCGGTGGCGTCGGCGGGCCTGCCCTTGCTCTCGACCTCCTCGATATAGCGCCAGGCGTCGGGCCTGCTGCCGTCGAGGTCGGTGAAGCCGTACACCTGGGCGAGCCGCCCGCTGGAGACGGACTGCCCCGACCAGCGCATCCTGTCCTCGTCGGCGGCGAGGGCGACGACCGCGCGCCCGGTGTAGGAGGGCGACTCGGAGATCACGAAATGCGGCTGCTTCGCCGTGGCGTCCCGCCAGTTCTCCTCGGTGACGCCGAAGTTCTCCAGCATGCTCTCCGAGCGGAGCCAGCCGGGGGTCAGCGAGACCGCGCAACAGCCGTGCGGGCGCAGTTCGTGCGCCTGGGTGAAGGCCAGGCGGTTCACCGAGAGCTTGGCCAGGTCGTAGAAGGCCGAGAGCCGGTAGTTGGCCAGGTTGTACTCCAGGGTGCCGTCGGTCACCTCGACCACCAGGCCGCCGGGGTTCTCGATCAGCAGCGGCAGAGCGTGATGGCTGGTGATCAGGTGGGTGTCGATCGCCAGCCGGAGGATGCGCAGGCCGTCGTCGAGCGAGTGTTCCCAGACGGGGACGTTCCACTCCGTCAGCGGGTCGGCGCCCCAGATGTCGTTGACGAGGAGGTCGAGCCTTCCCCGTTCACGCCGGATCCGCTCCACCAGGGCGCGCACCGCCTCCGGCTCCAGGTGGTCCACCTCGACCGCGATGCCCTGCCCGCCGGCGCGGGTCACGTGCTCGGCCGTCTCCTCGACGGTCTCCGGCCGGTTCATCTCCGAGCGTCGCCGCCGCGTGCTCCTGCCCGTGCAGTAGACCGTGGCGCCCGCGGCGCCCAACTCCACCGCGATCCCCCGGCCGGTTCCTCTCGTCGCCCCGGCGACCAGGGCGACCTTTCCTTCCAGCGTGCTGTTCATGGGACGAGCCTGGCGCGAAAAAAGGACATCCTCTGTCATGTTCTCGCCGCCCACCGTAGGAGATCGTCAGCCGGTGACCAGCGCCTCCTCCGGCCTGCCCCCGCCGAACCCGGCGGGCTCCGGGAACAGCCGCGTCCCTCGACTTCCGGCACCAGGCCCTGGTCGGAGCCGGGCGGCATGCCCGGTGCCCGATGTCCTGACCGTCAGCGCGGGCCGCGGGCGGGGCCGGTGCTGCCGCGCGGGATCAGGGTGGCGGGGCGGTCCTCCACCGAGAGGGCGGCCGGTTCTCCGGCGATCAGTGCGAGCAGCTGACGGGCGGCACAGGCTCCGTAGGCGGGGATGTCCCGGGTGAGCGCGGTCAGCGGCGGGCGCACGACCTGCGAGAGCGGGGAGTCGTCCCAGGCGACGATGGACAGGTCGGCCGGAACGTCCAGAACCATCTCCTGTGCCACCGACAACCCGGCGACGGCCATTATGTCGTTGTCGTAGACGATGGCGGTGGGCCGCCGGGGCGAGCTGAGCAGCCGCCGGGTCATCCTGGCCCCCTCCTCACCGGTGTAGTCGGTGTGGAGGATCAGATGCTCGACGCGCCCCGGGCCCGCGTCCTGGCACGCCTGAACGAAGGCCTGGTCGCGCAGCGTGGTGTGCACGAGCCTGGGCAGCCCCGCGACCCTGGCGATGCTCCGGTGCCCCAGCGCCACCAGATACTCCACGGTCTCCCTGATGGCCAGGCCGTCGTCCGACCAGACCGTGCTCAACGGACCTGCCTGCGAGGGGTGTCCGATCACCACGACCGGCATGTTCAGTGACCGCATCGCCTCCACCCGGGCGTCGCCGAGGTGCAGGTCCACCAGAAAGGCACCGTCGACGCGCCCCTCCCCCCACCAGCGCCGGTACACCTCGATCTCCTGCGTGTGGTCGGCGACCACCTGCAGCATCAGCGCGTAGGACCGGTCCGCGAGCTCGGTCTCGATACCACTGATCAGCTCCATGAAGAACGGTTCCATGCCCAGGGTGCGGGCCGGGCGGAACAGCGCGAGGCCGATGGTGTGGGCGCGGGCACCGTTGAGGGCGCGCGCCGCGCTGTTGGGCTGCCAGCCGAGCTCCTTGGAGATCGCGAGAATGTTGGCACGGGTGGCCTCCGAGACCCCTGGCTGCCCGTTGAGCGCGTAGGAGACGGCGCCCTTGGACACGCCGGCACGACGAGCGATGTCAGCGATCGTCGGACGTTTCACAGTTCCCCCTGATGAACCGGTTCTTATCGGCCAAGGATAGCGGGTCGGCTCACCGGAGAGAGAAGGGGCACGCTCCTGCCCCTCGCTCCGGCACGACGGGTCAACCCTCTGCTGCCAGCAGGTTCCATGAGCGAACCGGAGCCGAAGGATCGAGAGACGGCACGCCGGCAACGCGGCGTCGACGCCGCCGCCACCTCACACGTAACTTCCGAGTAACTTACTCGGTTCAGTCCATGGGCTTCAACATTCAGGACCGCCTGCGGACAGAGCCGACAAATCAGGGGACGATGCCGTCCATCTTTTAAGTTAACCGATTAATAGGAGTCGGCACCCGTACGGAAAGAGCCGGTCGGCGCACCCCCCATCCGCGACTTGACCCCCTCCGGCGCGAGTGGGGCAGCACACGCCGTCCACCTGCCCTCACCCTCCTGTGATAAGTAATGAATTACTCGAAGAAGCGAGGAGAACATGGCGGACAACAGCGAGTTCGAGCTACGCGGGATCAACCATCTCGCACTGGTGTGCTCGGACATGAAGCAGACGATCGACTTCTACTCCGGCGTCCTGGGCATGCCCCTGATCAAGACGATCGAGCTGCCGATGGGATGGGGACAGCACTTCTTCTTCGACTGCGGCGGAGGCAACGCGCTGGCGTTCTTCTGGTTCCCCGACGCCCCCGAGGGGATTCCCGGCGTCTCGGCGCCGAAGAACCTGCCGGACCGGGGCGAGATGCTCTCCGCGGTCGGCTCGATGAACCACATCGCCCTCGATGTCGCCCCGGACAAGATAGAGGAGTACCGCGACAAGCTCCTCGCCAAGGGCGTGGACGTCGGGGTGATCCTCAACCACGACGACAGCGAGTTCGGCGTGGCGCCCACCATGGGAGAGGGCGTGTTCGTCAGGTCGATCTACTTCAAGGATCCAGACGGCATCCTGGTGGAGTTCGCCGCCTGGACCAGGGAACTGGGCCTGCCCACCGACGTCCGGCACGAGCCGAGAACCGCCGCGGAAAGGACCGTGTGATGCCGCGCCTGCGCCAGATCCCCCGCGCGGAGGCCACGGACCCGCTGACGCTCTTCTTCTACGACCGGCTGTTCGGCCCGGACAGGGACCCGGTGGCCGAACCGGGCACCGCGACCGGCTCCCCCGGCGACTGGTGGACCGTCTTCGCACTGGACCCGGTCATCCTGCGACACTGCGTGAAGGGCTTCCAGCTGTACCGGGAGAGCAAGATCGACCCGGTGCTGCGCGAACTCGGCCAGTCGCGGGCCGGCTGGGCCCGGGGCAGCCAGTTCGTCTTCTCCCAGCACTGCAAGCAGATGCGGGCACTGGGGGTGCCGGAGGAGAAGGTCCAGGCGGTCGCGCACTGGCAGGTCAGCCCGCACTTCAACGAGCTGGAGCGGGCCGTGCTGGCCTACACCGACGGCCTGGTGCTCGACGGCGGCCGGGTGCACGACGAGATATTCGCGGTCCTGAAGGCGCACCTGCCGGACGAGCAGATCCTGGAGCTGACCTACATCACCTGCCTTTACGAAATGCACGCGACCATGTCAAGGGCACTCCGCCTGGAGTTCGACGACCGGCCGGAACCCGTCGTCGAAGCGGAGGCTCCCCAGGGGTACGGCACCCGTGACATCGCCGACGACATCGCCGGGCCGGGCTGACCTACCGTTCGTCGCGCCAACCGTTCCACTCGGCGCTCCGCGCCCCGAAAGGAAGGTCCAGGTAATTACGCTGCCGGTCAACCGATGGGGATGATCCTGCTCGGGCGTCCCCTCTCCAGCCACAGGAGACCGCGTTGACCACACCGAACGGGGACCGGAGCGATCGCAGCCCGTGGAACTGGCTGCTTATCGTGCCGATCATCCTACCTTTACTTCCATTTCTCTACAATTCCGATGAACCTCGGCTTTTCGGCTTTCCGCTCTTCTACTGGCTCCAGCTCGCCTTCATCGCGGTCGGCGTGACCTGCACCTCGATCGTCTACCAGATGACCAAGCGGCGGTGACCGGATGGACGCGCACCTGACCGAGATCATCATCTTCACCGTACTGTTCCTGCTCGTCAGCGGCATGGGGTTCGTGGCGGCGCGCTGGCGCCGCCCGGACAGCCTGGCCAGCCTCGACGAGTGGGGCCTGGGCGGCCGCAGCTTCGGCTCGTGGGTCACCTGGTTCCTGGTCGGCGGCGACCTCTACACCGCCTACACCTTCGTGGCCGTGCCCGCCCTGATCTGGGGCGCGGGCGCGACGGGCTTCTTCGCGGTGCCCTACACGATCGTGGTCTACCCGATCGTCTTCCTCGTGCTGGTCCGCCTCTGGTCGGTCTCGCACGTGCACGGCTTCGTGACGCCCGCCGACTTCGTCCGGGCCAGGTTCGGCTCGCCCACGCTGGCGCTGCTGGTCGCGATCACCGGCATCGTCGCGACGATGCCCTACATCGCGCTCCAGCTCGTCGGCATCGAGGCGGTGCTGAAGTCGATGGGCGTGACCGGCCACCTGCCGATCATCATCGCGTTCGCGATCCTGGCCGCGTACACCTACCAGTCGGGCCTGCGCGCCCCGGCACTGATCGCGTTCGTCAAGGACACGCTGATCTACATCGTGATCCTGGTCGCGATCATCGCGATCCCCGCCCAGCTGGAGGGCGGCTGGTCAGGGATCTTCGACGCCGCCCAGGCCAAGTTCGACGCCAGTCCCGCACCCGGCGACGGCATCCTGCTCAACGCCGGCAACCAGCTGCAGTACGTCACGCTGGCCCTGGGGTCGGCGCTCGCGCTCTTCCTCTACCCGCACAGCATCACCGGCGTGCTCGCCTCCAGGAACCGCGGCGTGATCAAGCGGAACATGTCCGCTCTCCCGGCCTACAGCCTGCTGCTCGGCCTGATCGCGCTGCTCGGCTTCATGGCCGTCGCGGCCGGGATCAAGCCCATCGGCACGGACAACAACACGATCGTGCCGCAGCTGTTCGACCGGATGTTCCCCGACTGGTTCACCGGCGTCGCCTACGCCGCGATCGGCATCGGCGCACTGGTCCCCGCCGCGATCATGTCCATTGCCGCGGCGAACCTGTTCACCCGCAACATCTACAAGGAGTACCTGAAGCCGAACGCCACCGACGCCGACGAGGCCCGGGTCTCCAAAATCACCTCGCTGCTCGTCAAGGTCGGCGCGGTGCTGTGCATCCTGTTCCTGGACACCGGCTTCTCCATCGACCTGCAACTCATCGGCGGCGTCATCATCCTGCAGACACTCCCTTCCGTGGCGCTCGGCCTCTACACCCGCTGGTTCCACCGCGGTGGCCTGATCGCCGGGTGGGTGGCCGGCATGGGAGCCGGGATGCTCCTGCTCTACAACATCGGCAACCCGGTCACCGGCAAGCTGCACTTCGCCGGTTCTGCGTTCCCGCTGGAGAAGCTGGGCCTCGACACCAAGATGACCATCTACGCGGGCATCGTCGCACTGGCGGTCAACCTGGCCGTCGCCGCGCTCGGCACGGTCGTCGCGCGTTCCACCAAGGTGGCCGAAGGCGATGACGCCACCCTGCCCGACCACTACCTCGCCGACGAGGGCGACCCCAGGATCAAGGACCTGGACCTCACCGCCCACTGACGTCCCCACACCGAGCGCGGGGGGAGAGCCGGTCAGGCCCTCCCCCCGCGCCCGCGTCATCCGCCGGCCGGGGCGCGAAGCTGCGCGATCAGCGCCTCCGCGTCTCGGACGAGCACGACGCGCACCGCGGCGTCGGTCACCTTGCGCGGGTCGCGGGCGTGTTTCACGAACTGCTCCAGGGACTTGACGGCGTTCTTCGTCTTGCCCCTGTCCGCGTGCTTCCTGGCCTCCTTGAGCTGGTCGTTCAGCGAGTCGCCCTTCACCAGGCCCGCCGCCTTGAAACCGTCGAGGAGCTTCTGAAGATCGGTGAAGGAGGTCGTGACCTCGAACGCGACGGTCTGTTTCGTGATGTGGCCCGCCTTGTCCTTCGCGGTGACGGTCAGCGTGTTCGCACCGAGCGCCAGTCGCCACAGGTCGACCGGCTTGCCGGAGGTGACCTGCAGGTCACCGATGGCCGCCGTCACGCTCGCCACCCCCGAGGTCGCGTCCGACGCCGAGAAGACGGGGGTGAGGGACGCGGAGTCACCGTACTCACCGGCCTCCACCCCGCTCACGGACAGAACCGGGGCACTCTTGTCGATCCGCACCGTGACCTTGCCGACCTGCGAGACGTTGCCCGCGTTGTCGGTCGCCCGGTAGAACACCTCGACGGCACCCTCGGCACTCAGCGTGACCGGGTTGTTGGCGTTCGACCACGTGGTACCACCGTTGAGCGAGTACTGCCGACTCGCCACCGTGCCGTTGTCGGTCGCGGTGACCGTCAGCGTGACGTTGCCGGTGTACCAGCCGTTCTCTCCGCCCGGCTGGGCGGGGGTGAGCGTGGCCGACACGGTCGGGGGCGTCTCGTCCCCGGCCCCGACCCCTTGGAAGGTGAACCCGTCGACCTCCACGCCGCCGGTCGAGGTGATGTAGAGCTTCCCACTACCGGTCGGGGCACCGGTGAACGTGGTGTCCACGTTCTGCCAGCCCGCCCCGGCGGGCACGGTCACGGTGGCGAACGGATCCGCCGTCGCCGAGCCCCACCGCAGGGACAGCGTTCCCGCACCGGAGGCGCGGGTCCGCACGCCGGTGATACCGGCGAAGTTCACCGGGTCGTACGCGATCCAGTCCTCGGCGTCGAACGACGTGATCTTCGCCAGGCCGGACGCGCTCTCATCCTCCACCCTCGTGACACCGCTGCTCGCGTCCGCGTGCTCGGCCTGCAGTTGCCTGGGGTTGAGGATGAGCGTGGCGTCGCCGAGCGCGCCGGGGATGTCACCGGCACCGTTGTCCCGGTAGCTCACCACCACGACGCCGAAGATGTTCTCGGTCTCGCCGTGCTCGGGGGCGTCGGCCGGCGTCGGCCAGGCGCCGGAGCATCCCGTGCCGAGGGTCTCCGGATGCGCGTGCACGTCGTGGCCGAGCCCGAAGGTCCACTGCACCCGGCTGCACACGGGGTTGTCTCCGTCCTCCTTGTCGGAGACCTTGACCTGGAAGGGCACCGCGTCGCCCCAGTCGAAGAAGGCACCGTTGCCCGGCATCTGGATGGTCACCTCGGGCGCGGTGTTGCCCACGGTGATCTCGGTCGAGGTGAGCCCGAACCTGCCCTGCTCATCGGTCACGCGGAGCCGGGCGGCGTACTGCCCGAGCACGGTGTAGGTGTGCGAGGCCGTGACGCCGGTGGCGTCGAAGGTCCCGTTGCCGTCGAAGTCCCACTCGTAGCGCAGCGGGCCCGGCTCGGTGTCGATCGACGACGCCGCGCTGAAGTCGACGGTGAGGGGCGCGGTACTGCTCGACGACGGCTTGGCGACGATCTTCGCCTGCGGGGTCTTGTTCCCCTCGGCGTAGTCGATGCGGTACAGGCCCGCGTCGGGATTGGCGCGGAAGAAGCCGTCGCCGTAGTCGAGCACGTACAGCGACCCGTCGGGGCCGAACTCGATGTCCATCGGACTGTCGGTGATCGGCATCGCCGCCGCGGTCAGCGCGCCGTTGGGCAGGAAGTGTTCGAGCTTGGTCACCGGCCCGTCCGGCGCCGTCACGGTGAACGCCGCGAGATAGTCCTGCGAGAACTCGGCGAAGAAGAACTTCTTGTCCCAGTACTCGGGGAACTTCGTCGTCGACGGGTTCGCCGCGTCGTAGTGGTAGACGGGGCCGCCCATCGGCCCCTGCCCGCCCGCCGCCTCGAAGTCGGTGAGCCCGGCCCACTCCGCCGGCTGGTGAGTGTTGTTGTCGCCGTAGTAGAGGTCCGCCGGGGTCGCGGGAGGCAGCGTGTCCAGCCCGGTGTTCCATCGCGAGGTGTTCGCCGGTCCGGCCGCGCAGTCGAACCACGCGCGCGGCGTCGAGGTCGCGAAGTTCCAGTCGTTGTAGTTGAAGTTGTCGCCGGTGCAGTACGGCCAGCCGCTGTTCATCGGCTTGTCGATGGGGGTGACGTTCCACTCGACGTAGCCCAGGGGGCCCCGGGCGGGGTCGGGTGCCCCGGCGTCGGGGCCGTAGTCACCCCACGACACCGTGCCGGTCACGTCGTCGACGTCCATGCGGAAGGCGTTCCGCACACCCGTCACGAAGATCTCAGGACGGGTCTTGGCCGTTCCCGGCGGGAACAGGTTGCCGGCCGGGACCGTGTAGGAGCCGTCCTCCTGCACGGTGATCCGCAGGATCTTGCCGCGCAGGTCGTTGCTGTTGCCCGCGCCGCGCCGCGCGTCGAGCCCCGGATTCATCCCGGGGGCGTCGTTGTTGGGCGCCATGCCGTTGGCCCCGGGCGTGCCCGCGGGGGTGTTGTCACCGGTGACGAGGTAGAGGTTGCCCTCGGCGTCCCAGTCCATGTCGCCCGCGACGTGGCAGCACTGCCCGCGCTGCGTCTCGATCCTGATGATGACCTGCTCGGTGGAGAGGTCCAGGGCGTCACCGGTCCATTTGAACCGGGACAGCTGGTTGTAGCCCCTCCACTGGTTCCAGTACGACTCGTCCGCGCCCGCGGGCAGCGAGTTGGGCGCCGACCCGGTGGGGGTCGTCTCCGGGTACGGCGCCGTCATCGTCTTCGGCGCGTAGTAGACGTAGACCCACTTGTTCCGGGCGAAGCCGGGGTCGATCGCGATCGTCTGGAGACCGTCCTCGGAGTTCGCGTAGACGGGGATCGTGTTGATGACCTTGGTGATGCCGGTGTCACCGTCGGTCAGGCGGATGTCACCGTTGCGGGCGGTGTGCAGGACCCTCCTGTCCGGGAGGACCGCCATGTCGATCGGCTCGCCGACGTTCTTGGTCAGCGTGATCTTCTCGTAGTTCGACCAGTGCGTGGCGGCTTCATGGGCGTGTGCGGGTGCGGGCACGGCGACCAGCACCACCGAGGGGAACAACAGAGCGGCGAGTGCCCTGCCGACCATCGTGCGGGTACGCTTCAATTTCCTGAGCCTCTTCTTCAGGGGGGTGTCAGGACAGGGCGGACCGCCACTCGCGCCGCGGCAACGGCAGCGATCACGTGGCGGTCCGCCGAACTTCTCGGGTTCTTCGAGCGGAGCGTCAGTGGCGACCGCGGCGCAGGGCGGCCATGTTCTTGTAGCTGAGATCGGCGTACTGCAGCGAGCGGCCCGGCTCCGCCGTTCCTCCGGGCGCGTTGTCCTGCTCGTACATCGGGTTGTGGCGCTTCTCTATGTCCAGCTTGGAGAAGAAGGTGCTGTAGTCGATGTCCCCGGTGCCGAACGGCACCATGTCGTAGCCGTTGGCGGTGGCCTCGTTGGCCTTGCCGTCCTTGGCGTGGAACAGCGGGAAGCGCTTCTCGTTCTGCCGCACGAGCTTCAGGGGGTCGAAGATGTCGGTCCTGGCGGAGCCGTCGCGCGCGGTGTAGGTGCGGTGCTTGAACTGGGCCACGTGCGCCCAGAAGATGTCCATCTCGAGATAGACGTGCCTGCGGCTGGTGATCTTGAGGAAGTACTCCAGCTTTCGGACGCCCGACGAGCGGGTGGGCCGGCCCAGCTCGTCGAGCGGACCCTCGTCGAGCAGGAAGCCGTACGCCGCGTCGTGGTTGTGCGTGTACAACTTGAGACCGGCGGCCGAGGCGATCGAGCCGAGGCCGTTCCATTTCTGTGCGGCGACGTCCCAGTCCGCCTTGTAGGCGCTGTTGGTCGGGTCGCCACCGGTGCCCACGTGCTCCATGCCGAGGATGTTGGCGATCTCCAGGGTCCGCTTGAAGCGATCGAGGTCGGCCTCGGTGAGCGGCCAGGAGCCGGGGATGAAACCGTGGTTGCCCTGTGCCTTGAGCCCGTTGTCGTCGAGCCAGCGGCGCAGCAGCCGGGCGCCCTCGACGGTCTCCAGATCGGCCCCGCCCTCGGCGTTCGCGTGCTGGCGGTAGCCCGCGAACTCCACCTGCTTGTAGCCGATCCGCGAGAGCTCCTCGAACACGCGCCGGAAGCCGGCGGGCAGGTTCGTCGCCGGATCACGGGAGATCACGTCGCGGACGGTGTAGAGGATGATGCCCCGCTTGGCCTCCGGCACCAGCACGTTCTTGTCGCCGTGACCATGGCCGCGCTCCTGCTCGTCGCCGGGGGACGCGTACGCGGCCGACGCGAGCGGGCCGACCGCCGACATGGCGGCCACCGCGGTGATTCCCGTCGTGGCCGCGAGGAACTGGCGGCGGTTCAGCCCGAGCCTGCGGCGCAACGCGCCGGCGACCTCGTCGATCTCTTCTTCGTGTGCGCTCATCTTTTCCTACCTCCGTGTGGGTGGACGGAGCCCCGTGATCCCCGATGCCTCGACCGAGTGACCACCGGCCCCTTTCCGCCGCAGGTCCGACGGCATCGCCCGGCAGGTCACCTCCCCGCGGGGACCTGCCGTGGATGCCGCCGACCGACTCACTTCGTCCTCTCGATGCCGTGCAGAGAACTTGGCGTGGAAGTTACGCGTCTTTTACCCATTTAGGAAGCACTTTTGTCGTGATCACTTGAACTTTCTGTCGCTCACGACCAAAGTCGCCCTGGCGCACAATCTTGATCACCAGACCCCCAGCAGCCCCGCCCCAGGGAGTCTGCCCAGGTAGACCTGGATGGCCGCCCTCCGGGAGGCCCAACCAGGCTCCGGCTCGCAGGAACCCGAGCAGGTTGATCCGGCAGGCACCCACGGCCGTTCACCTCCACGACACGCGGATCGACCTGCGACGGGCGTCGCATGACCCGGCCGGACGAGGGTTTTGGTTGAAAGCCTCATGACTTTCGCCCATAATCGGCAGAAGCATCGAGCGACAGGCGGCCGGCAAGGCACCTTGCCGGCGGGGCGGACCGAGGCGTGATCAGGCCGAGTTCAGAACCGAGCAGATGAGACGGGCAGTCAGCGGCGGGGCGGAACATCCGGGGCAGCGGTGTAGCCGGGGTTCGCCACGGCCAGCTTGTCCCGTACGGCTGCCGTCAGGGCGTCCAGAAGATCCGGGCCGTCCAGGCCCTCGCGGATCGCGGCGGCGAGCTCGGCGTCCGAGGCGAAGCCGAGCGCGTCGAGGCGCGCGCGGTGGGCCGCGTGCTGCGCGGGTCCGAGTTCGAGCTCCCGCTCGACCGTGCTCAGCACGTTGACCGCCACCCGGGTGTGGAAACGGACCCGGCCCTCGACGACCGGGAGCACGTCGCTCTCCAGAAAGTCACGGACCGCGGCGACGAGCCGAGCTGCGGACGGTACGTCATGGGGCATGCCCTGCGACATAAGGAACTCCTTATCCGTTGACGCGGCAACGAATCTCCGGTGAGATCATTCCATGAGCTTCGCGGTTCCCGACAGCGTCCGGCCGATTCGTGACGCCGTCCAGGCGTTCATGACCGAACGGGTAGAGCCGGCGGAGGCCCTGCTCCACGAGGCCGGGCCCGAGGCCGCCTCGCTCCTGCGCGAACTGCAGGCACAGGCGAAGAAGGAAGGGCTGTGGGCCCTCGGGCACCCCCGCGAGCTGGGCGGCGGGGGGTTGCCCTTCCTCGACTACGTGTACGTGAACGAGGTGCAGGGCCGCAGCGAGTTCGGGCAGCTGGCGCTCGGCACGTTCACCCTGCAGGACTCACTGATGCTGCGCCTGCACGCCAGCCCTGAGCAGCGCGAACGATTCCTCGCCCCACTGGTCCAGGCGGAGATCTGGCCGAGTTTCGCGATGACCGAGCCGAACGTCTCCAGCAGCGATCCCACCCAGCTCCAGACCACGGCGGTGCTGGACGGCGACGAGTGGGTGATCAACGGCCACAAGTGGTTCACCACCGGGGCGGACCGGGCCGCGTACACGACGGTGATGTGCCGTACCGAGACGGATGTCGCCCCGCACCTGGCGTTCTCCATGATCCTGGTGCCGACCGACACACCCGGCTACACCATCGTGCGCGACACCCCGGTGCTGGGCATCGACGGCGGTCACTGCGAGGTCCGCTACTCCGACGTGCGGGTGCCCGCCTCCAACCTGCTCGGGCCGCGTGGCCAGGGCTTTGTCATCGCCCAGCAGCGGCTGGGCCCCGGCCGGATCTTCCACTGCATGCGCTGGCTGGGCCAGGCCCAGCGGGCCTTCGACCTGATGTGCCGCCGCCTGCACGAGCGCAGCGCCTTCGGCCGGCCGCTGGCGGACAAACAGCTGATGCGCCAGCACGTGTTCGACTCCTACACCGAGATCCAGTCGGCCCGGCTGCTGACGTTGAGCGCGGCGGAGGCCATCGACCGGGGGGAGCAGGCGCGGGTGGAGATCGGAGTGGCCAAGGTGGCCGGGGCACGGATGCTGCACAACGTGATCGACCGGGCCATCCAGGTGTACGGTGCCGCGGGGCTGACCCCGGACACCCCGCTGGACCGGATGTACCGGCACGCCCGGGCCGGTCGCGTCTACGACGGCCCCGACGAGGTGCACATCGACTCGGTGGGCCGCCGGATCCTGGGCGAGTACGCGGCGGGGGGCAACTGGGAGTTCGGCCTTCGATGATCGACGACCTCGTCTCGGACGTGTTCGGGCCGGGCTCGGCCATCACCTCGCGGATCCGGCTGCCGGGCGGCGCTTCGCGGGAGACCTGGGCTCTGGACGTCATCGTTCCTGACGGCGTCGTTCCTGACGGCGTCAGGCATGAGCTGATCCTGCGCCTGGACTCTCCGGGCACCGTCCCGGATTCGGGAATCGGGTCGGCCGGGATCGGCCTGGCCGGGGAGGCTCGGCTGATGCGGGCGGCGGAGACGGCAGGCGTTCCCGTGCCCCGGGTGCTGGCGGCCGGAGAGTCGTACATCCTGATGAGCCGGGTGGACGGGGAGACGATCCCGCGCAGGATCCTCCGCGACGACGCCTTCACGGACGCCCGGCCGCTGCTGGCCGCCCAGTGCGGCGAGATCCTGGCCGCGATCCATCGCATGCCGCTGGTCTCGCTCACGCCCGGGACCGATCTCGGGGTTTCGGCCGGCAGGCGGTCGATCGAGCCGGACGACCCGCTCCGGTCGTGGCGGGACATACTGGATCTCACCGGCAGCTCGCACCCGGTCTTCGAGCTGGCGTTCCGCCGCCTCGCCGGCTGCCGCCCCGCGAGCGAGCGGGTGACCGTGGTGCACGGCGACTTCCGGAACGGCAACCTCGTCATCGGCCCCGACGGGGTCCGATCGGTGCTCGACTGGGAACTCGCCCACGCCGGCGATCCGATGGAGGACCTCGGCTGGTTGTGCGTGAAGTCCTGGCGCTTCGGATCGCCGCTGCCGGTGGGCGGGTTCGGAGAGTACGAGCGGCTCGTCCAGTCCTACGAGCGGGCGAGCGGGTATCCCGTCGACCGCGACGCGCTGCGCTGGTGGGAGACGTTCGGTGTGCTGAAGTGGGGGATCATCTGCGTCACGCAGACCCTGCGCCACCTTGAGGGTGGCGCCCGGTCCGTGGAACTGGCCGCGATCGGCCGCCGTGTCTGCGAGACCGAATGGGATCTCCTTGAGGCCCTGGGCTGAAACCTGGCGCCGTTCTCCGCACGAAGTCCCACCTGACGGCGGTATCCGGGGCACACAAAACCCCGGAAAACACGAAGGCCCCCACCGAAAGGTGAGGGCCTTCATATGAAAGATTGTCCGGCGGCGACCTACTCTCCCACACCGTCCCCGGTGCAGTACCATCGGCGCTGAAGAGCTTAACTTCCGGGTTCGGAATGTAACCGGGTGTTTCCCCTTCGCCATAACCGCCGTAACACTATGAAACACACAAACCACCGTTTGCTGTCTCAGAATTGCCTAGTGGACGCGAGCAAGAACTGCTTTGTGGTCAAGTCCTCGGCCTATTAGTACTGGTCAGCTCCACACATTACTGCGCTTCCACCTCCAGCCTATCAACCCGGTCGTCTACCGGGAGCCTTACCCCCTCACAGGGTGGGAGACCTCATCTCAAGGCGAGCTTCCCGCTTAGATGCTTTCAGCGGTTATCCCTTCCGAACGTAGCCAACCAGCCGTGCTCCTGGCGGAACAACTGGCACACCAGAGGTTCGTCCGTCCCGGTCCTCTCGTACTAGGGACAGCTCCTTTCAAGTCTCCTGCGCGCGCAGCGGATAGGGACCGAACTGTCTCGCGACGTTCTAAACCCAGCTCGCGTGCCGCTTTAATGGGCGAACAGCCCAACCCTTGGGACCTACTCCAGCCCCAGGATGCGACGAGCCGACATCGAGGTGCCAAACCATCCCGTCGATATGGACTCTTGGGGAAGATCAGCCTGTTATCCCCGGGGTACCTTTTAGCCGTTGAGCGACGGCGCTTCCACATGCCACCGCCGGATCACTAGTCCCAGCTTTCGCTCCTGCTCGACCCGTCGGTCTCACAGTCAAGCTCCCTTGTGCACTTACACTCGACACCTGATTGCCAACCAGGCTGAGGGAACCTTTGGGCGCCTCCGTTACTCTTTAGGAGGCAACCGCCCCAGTTAAACTACCCACCAGACACTGTCCCTGATCCGGATCACGGACCGAAGTTAGACGTTCAAAACGACCAGAGTGGTATTTCACCAATGACTCCACCACCACTAGCGTGATAGCTTCACCGTCTCCCACCTATCCTACACAAGACGCTCCAAACGCCAATGTCAAGCTATAGTGAAGGTCCCGGGGTCTTTCCGTCCTGCTGCGCGTAACGAGCATCTTTACTCGTAGTGCAATTTCGCCGGGTCTGCGGTTGAGACAGCGGGGAAGTCGTTACGCCATTCGTGCAGGTCGGAACTTACCCGACAAGGAATTTCGCTACCTTAGGATGGTTATAGTTACCACCGCCGTTTACTGGCGCTTAAGTTCTCAGCTTCGCGAAGTCGAAACTCCACTAACCGGTCCCCTTAACGTTCCAGCACCGGGCAGGCGTCAGTCCGTATACATCGTCTTACGACTTCGCACGGACCTGTGTTTTTAGTAAACAGTCGCTTCCCCCTGGCCTCTGCGACCCCCACCAGCTCAGAACGCAAAGGTTCGTCACCAGCGAAGGCCCCCCTTCTCCCGAAGTTACGGGGGCAATTTGCCGAGTTCCTTAACCACAGTTCACCCGATCGCCTTAGTATTCTCTACCTGACCACCTGAGTCGGTTTAGGGTACGGGCCGCCACGACACTCACTAGAGGCTTTTCTCGGCAGCATAGGATCACCCACTTCGCCACAATCGGCTCGGCATCACATCTCAGACTCAATGTGTTGCGGATTTGCCTACAACACGTCCTACATGCTTACCCCAGGACTACCATCGCCTGGGCTGGGCTACCTTCCTGCGTCACCCCATCGCTTACCTACTACCAGTTCAGGCCAGGCGTTCACCCTCACCCCAAGCCCGAAGGCTCGGAGGGGTTAAGGACCCTTAGTATCACTGGATTCAGTATTGGCGCATCGTAGCGGGTACGGGAATATCAACCCGTTGTCCATCGACTACGCCTGTCGGCCTCGCCTTAGGTCCCGACTTACCCTGGGCGGATTAGCCTGCCCCAGGAACCCTTGGTCATCCGGCGCAGAAGTTTCTCACTTCTGATTCGCTACTCATGCCTGCATTCTCACTCGCACAGCCTCCACAGCTGGATCACTCCGCTGCTTCGCCGGCCGCACGACGCTCCCCTACCCATCCACACACCTAAACCACAAAGGCTCAGTTATACGTGTGAATGCCACGACTTCGGCGGTGTACTTGAGCCCCGCTACATTGTCGGCGCGGAATCACTTGACCAGTGAGCTATTACGCACTCTTTCAAGGATGGCTGCTTCTAAGCCAACCTCCTGGTTGTCACTGCGACTCCACATCCTTTCCCACTTAGCACACGCTTAGGGGCCTTAGTCGGTGGTCTGGGCTGTTTCCCTCTCGACTACGGAGCTTATCCCCCGCAGTCTCACTGCTGCGCTCTCACTTACCGGCATTCGGAGTTTGGCTGACGTCAGTAACCTTGTCGGGCCCATTAGCCATCCAGTGCTCTACCTCCGGCAAGAAACACGCAACGCTGCACCTAAATGCATTTCGGGGAGAACCAGCTATCACGGAGTTTGATTGGCCTTTCACCCCTAAACACAGGTCATCCCCCAGGTTTTCAACCCTGGTGGGTTCGGTCCTCCACGCGGTCTTACCCGCGCTTCAACCTGCCCATGCCTAGATCACTCCGCTTCGGGTCTACAGCATGCGACTCAAACGCCCTATTCAGACTCGCTTTCGCTACGGCTCCCCCACACGGGTTAACCTCGCCACACACCATAACTCGCAGGCTCATTCTTCAAAAGGCACGCAGTCACATCACAAACACTCCGAAAAGCGTTTACGCTCCTACGGCTTGTAGGCACACGGTTTCAGGTACTATTTCACGACCCCTCACCGGGGCGCTTTTCACCTTTCCCTCACGGTACTTGTTCACTATCGGTCATCAGGGAGTATTTAGGCTTACCAGGTGGTCCTGGCAGATTCACACAGGATTTCTCGGGCCCCGTGCTACTTGGGATCCCCTCCAACAGTCCAACCAATTTCGCCTACCCGACTCTCACGGTCTACGGCGCCACTTCCCAGAAGCTTCAGCTATCGGAAGGATTTCTTACTGTCTGGAGGAACGGCAGCTCCTCCCAGAGGGTCCCACAACCCCGTAAACGCAACGCCTGCCGGCTATCACACGCCTACGGTTTAGCCTGATCCGCTTTCGCTCACCACTACTCACGGAATCACTATTTGTTTTCTCTTCCTACGGGTACTGAGATGTTTCACTTCCCCGCGTTACCACCAACCGCCCTATACATTCAGGCGGAGGCAACACCACATGACTGGTGCTAGGTTTCCCCATTCGGACATCCCCGGATCAAAGTCTGGTTGGCGACTCCCCGGGGCTTAACGCAGCCTCCCACGTCCTTCATCGGCTCCTGATGCCAAGGCATCCACCGTGTGCCCTAAAAAACTTGGCCACAAAGATGCTCGCGTCCACTATGCAAATCTCAAACAACAAACAGCGACCAGACCAGACCCGCCACCAGCACCCAGGACAAACATCCCAAGCCGATGTGACAGATGATCGGTCCCGCATGAGGCTCCAACAGACAGCAAGCCCGCCACAAGCGGGCCCGCCACAATGTCCGTTTCCTCAGGACCCAACAGTGTGTTCGACCAGCCCCCACCCCCGAAACCCCGTTCCCACTCCCTCTCACGAGGGCGGTACTAGACAGTCCGGCCGGCAAGGCCCGATCGAATAGCCAGTGCTCCACTAATGAGCGCGCCGAGCGTGGAACGTTCGCCCACGAACACGGCATGGACCACGACCACCCGAAGATGACCGCGACCGATGCTCCTTAGAAAGGAGGTGATCCAGCCGCACCTTCCGGTACGGCTACCTTGTTACGACTTCGTCCCAATCGCCAGCCCCACCTTCGACCGCTCCCCCCAGACAAGCTGGTTGGGCCACGGGCTTCGGGTGTTGCCGACTTTCGTGACGTGACGGGCGGTGTGTACAAGGCCCGGGAACGTATTCACCGCAGCGTTGCTGATCTGCGATTACTAGCGACTCCGACTTCATGGGGTCGAGTTGCAGACCCCAATCCGAACTGAGACCGGCTTTTAGGGATTCGCTCCACCTCACGGTATCGCAACCCTCTGTACCGGCCATTGTAGCATGTTTGCAGCCCAAGACATAAGGGGCATGATGACTTGACGTCATCCCCACCTTCCTCCGAGTTGACCCCGGCAGTCTCCAATGAGTCCCCACCACCCCTAAAAGGAGCGTGCTGGCAACATTGAACAAGGGTTGCGCTCGTTGCGGGACTTAACCCAACATCTCACGACACGAGCTGACGACAGCCATGCACCACCTGTCACCCAGTCCGAAGAGGGCTCCATCTCTGAAGCTTTCCGGGCGATGTCAAGCCTTGGTAAGGTTCTTCGCGTTGCGTCGAATTAAGCAACATGCTCCGCCGCTTGTGCGGGCCCCCGTCAATTCCTTTGAGTTTTAGCCTTGCGGCCGTACTCCCCAGGCGGGGCGCTTAATGCGTTAGCTACGGCGCGGAAACCGTGGAAGGTCCCCACACCTAGCGCCCAACGTTTACAGCGTGGACTACCAGGGTATCTAATCCTGTTCGCTCCCCACGCTTTCGCTCCTCAGCGTCAGGTAAGGCCCAGAGAACCGCCTTCGCCACCGGTGTTCCTCCTGATATCTGCGCATTTCACCGCTACACCAGGAATTCCGTTCTCCCCTACCTACCTCTAGCCAGCCCGTATCGAATGCAGACCTGGAGTTAAGCCCCAAGCTTTCACACCCGACGTGACAAGCCACCTACGAGCTCTTTACGCCCAATAATTCCGGACAACGCTTGCGCCCTACGTATTACCGCGGCTGCTGGCACGTAGTTAGCCGGCGCTTCTTCTGCAGGTACACGTCAACTTCGTCCCTGCTGAAAGAGGTTTACAACCCGAAGGCCGTCATCCCCCACGCGGCGTCGCTGCGTCAGGCTTTCGCCCATTGCGCAATATTCCCCACTGCTGCCTCCCGTAGGAGTCTGGGCCGTGTCTCAGTCCCAGTGTGGCCGGTCGCCCTCTCAGGCCGGCTACCCGTCGTCGCCTTGGTAGGCCGTTACCCCACCAACAAGCTGATAGGCCGCGAGTCCATCCCCAACCGAAAAAACTTTCCACACCCACCCGATGCCGGGAGGTGTCGTATCCGGTATTAGACCCAGTTTCCCGGGCTTATCCCAGAGTCAGGGGCAGGTTACTCACGTGTTACTCACCCGTTCGCCGCTCGAGTACCCCGAAGGGCCTTTCCGCTCGACTTGCATGTGTTAAGCACGCCGCCAGCGTTCGTCCTGAGCCAGGATCAAACTCTCCAAACAATGTCTGAACAGTTGCTCCCGGCTGAAAGCACCCATCACACATGATGGATGTTCAACCAAAGGAATCCGTCCCCCACCCCAATGACAGGGCAGGTTGGACAGGGTTGTGCTTCATGCACTGGCTTTTAACACACTGTTGAGTTCTCAAGAAACGGACGCGTACACCGTCGTCCCGGCTGGTTTTGGCCGGAGAACCAGGGGCGGTTCGTTTTCGTGCTGTTCTTTCGTTGTGCCGTTATTCTTTCAGGCCCGCTTTTTCGTGTCAAACCGGCTCGTTTTGAATCGATTGACTTGATCTTGCAGGTCTTGCTGGAATTCGGCGACTCCGTTTCCAGAGCAACCCTTCTAACGTACTCGACCATCTGATTCATGTCGAACCAGACCCCTTTGGAGATAGATATCCCCTTGGGATGAAGATCGTTAGAGAGGTTCCCGAGGCCCCGGCGCCACCGCCGTCTCCCTCGGGTCTGGTGAACTGTACGAACCTCGTCCCGCATCGTCAAATCGACCACGTCCCCAGAGAGACCCGACCGCCCGGAAGACCGATGAATCGCACGCTTATGTGGTGACGACCCTTGAGGCCGTGGCGCCGGCGAAGAGGTTCGGTGACAGGCGACGTCAGCGGGAGAGCGTGGCCGACATCGTCGCCACGATGACGCTGACCAGCCCCTCGACGACTTCGGCGCGGTCCACCTCGGGATGCTCCAGCCACCAGTCACCGGTGGCCTGAACCATACCGACGAAGGCGTGACCCAATACCTGGGCGCGAACCGGATCGGGCACCGCCGTCTCGGCGGCGATCACCGTGCCGAGTTCCTCACCGAGGCTGCGCACGATCGCGGTCATCTGGGAGTGGGTCCGGCTGTCCTCCGCGCCGGCCCGGTAGAAGAGGAACCGGTAGAGATTCAGGTTGGCCGCGATCATCTCCAGATAGGCGTCGATCGTCGCTCGGGCGCGACTGCGCAGGTCGGCCTTGGCCCGGTCGAACTCCGGGCGCAGCAGGCCGACCACGGTGCGGACATGCCGGTTCGCCAGGGCCTGGTAGAGCCCGCTCTTGTCGCCGAAGTGCCGGTAGAGGATGGGCTTGGTGACCCCCGCCTCTGCGGCGATCGACGCCATGGACGCCTCGGGTCCCTCACGCCGGATCACCCGGTCCGCGGCGTCGAGCAACGCTCGACGCCGATCCGGATCCCGTCCGCCCACCGATGCTCCCCTCACACGGAGAGGAACAGCATAGGCCGGGCGCCCCGGCCGGAAGCGCCGTGAACGCGAACAGCGGCTCCGGTGGGGCAGGGGACATGAGCTCACGTCGCGAAGGACGGGCGGGACCGATTCACCGGCGGTCCAGGACCGCTGCGGCCCGTACGACGATCTGTCAGGCAGTGAGCGAGATGTCCGGCGTGTGCGCTTTAGCGGAAGTAGCTCCGGGAAAGGGGAATGACAGGGAATGCGGGACGGGCGGGGGGCTCTCAGCATGTCGAGGACGCGGCGAGCACGGGTGGCTGTCAGGCGGATGGCGTTCGGGGTGCTGCGGGCGCTCAACGCGAGGCGGGCGAGGCGCGCTCCGGTGCCCGACACGAGAACCGTCCGGATCCTGCTGCAGCACGCGTACGGAATGGGCGGCACCATCAGGACCGTGCTCAACCTGGCGGGCCATCTGGCCCGCGAGCGCGATGTGGAGATCGTCAGCGTGGTCCGGACGGCCAGGGAACCGTTCTTTCCCATCCCGCCGGGCGTGCGGGTGTCGTTCCTGGACGACAGGACCCGGCGGCGAGGCCCGGTGGGATGGCTGCTGTCGCGCCTGCCGAGCATGCTGATCCCGAGGCAGGAGAACGTCTACCGGGCGGTCTCACTGCTGACGGACCTGCGCATGGTCCGCTGTCTGCGATCCATGCGCACCGGCGTGCTGATCTCCACCCGGCCGGGATTCAACCTGATCACCGCCCTGTTCGCACCCCCGGGCGTCATCACCATCGGCCAGGAGCACGTGGCACTCGACGTGCACTCCCCCGAGGTCGTCCGGCTCATCAAGCGGCGCTACGGCAGGCTGGACGCCTTCGTCACGTTGACGCAGGTGGACCTGGAGCACTACCGCAGGGTTCTGAGGACACCGCCCGGACGGCTGCTGCGCATCCCGAACGCCGTGACCGCGCTGTCCGGTGACATCGCGAAGCTGGACGAGAAAGTCGTGGTCGCCATCGGCAGGATGGTGCACGCCAAGGGCTTCGACCTGCTGGTGAAGGCATGGCAGCCCGTCGCCGCGGCGCACCCCGACTGGGTGTTGCGCCTTTACGGGCGTGGCAGGCCCGAGGCCGAGCGGAAGCTCCGCGCCAGGATCGAGGAGGCCGGGCTGTCGGACACGATGTTGCTCATGGGCAGCTCGTCGGAGATCGGCATGGAGCTGGCCAAGTCATCGATCTACGCCGTCAGCTCGCGCCACGAGGGATTCAGCATGACGATCCTGGAGGCGATGAGCAAGGGCGTGCCGGTGGTGAGCTTCGACTGCCCGCACGGCCCCGGGGAGGTCATCGTGCACGAGCACAACGGGCTGCTCGTGCCGCCGAGGAGACCGGCGGCGCTCGCCGAGGCGCTCTGCCGGCTGATCGAGGACCGGGAGCTGCGTGGCAGGCTCGGCGACAACGCGGTGCTGACGGCAGCCGACTACAGCCTCGACGCCGTCGGGGCCCGCTGGGACGCGCTTCTGGCGGAACTCGGTGACGGACATCCCGGCGACCGGAAGCGGCGCGGGCCGGTATAACGCGTGGTTCGCGGGTGAAACTCCGGTAATCTGCCGCTCGTCTTCAGGAGGTGGCAGGTGGCCGGAGCGGGTGCCGTCGCCGTACCGGGCTACGAGGTGTCCGGGGTGCTCGGCCAGGGTGGTTTCGGGATCGTCTACCGGGCCAGGCAGCTGGCGGTGGAGCGTGAGGTCGCGCTCAAGGTGGACAACCGGGTGCTGGTCTCGGAACGGGACCGGCGCCGTTTCATGCGCGAGGTGACCTCGGCGGGTGCCCTCTCCGGCCATCCGCACGTCGCCCATGTCTACGACGCCGGGGTCCTGCCCGACGGGCGGCCGTACATGGTCCTGGAGCTGTGCCCTGGCGGGTCGCTGCTGGATCGGATGCGTGTGGAGGGGCGGCTGCCGCCGGCCGAGGTCACCGACATCGGTATCAAGATCGCCGACGCGCTGTCCGCGGCGCATGCCGCCGGAGTGCTGCACCGCGACATCAAACCCGCCAACATCCTGATCAACCGGTACGGCAATGCGGTGCTCTCCGACTTCGGCCTGGCCACCATGTCCTCGTCGGGCGGCGAGGCATCGGTGACCAGGGAGTCCCTCACCCCGGCCTATGCCCCGCCCGAGGCGTTCGAGCTGACCGAACCCGCCCCCGCGGGTGACGTCTACTCCCTCGCCGCCACGCTGTACGCGCTGCTCTCCGGGCGCCCTCCACGCTTCCCGGAGAGCGGCGTGGTCAACATCGCGGTCATCATGGCCCTGCACCGCCTGCCCGTCCCCGAGATCCCGGGGGTGCCGCCGGAACTGACCGCCGTGCTCAGGGATGCCATGGCCACCGACCCCGCGCGGCGCACCCCCTCGGTGGCCGCGCTGCGCGACGCCCTCGCGGGACTGCGTTCGACGGGGGAGGTTCCGGCCTTCCCGTCCCGTGCCCCACGGCCCGTCCCCCCTCCCCCGGCTCCGGCTCCATCTCCGCCGTATGCCACAACGCCACCGCCGTACGGCGCGCCGCCGGTCCAGGGCGGGCCCGGCAGGGAGCCGGTGCGGTCGCATCTGACCTCTCCGGGGGTGAGCGGTACCAAACCGCCGGAGCATCCCGCCTCGTCGAACACGCGGGTCTTCGTCGCGGTGGCCGTAGCCTTCGTGATCCTGCTGCTGGCCGGGGCCGGGCTCATGTACATCGAGAATCGCGACCGGACCCCGACCACCTCGCAGCAGTCGGGCCGGGGCGGCGAGAACGCCGGGGACGGCACGGCCTCGGCGCCCGGCGCGTCCGCGGCCCCCAAGGTTCCGGAGGTTCGCACCGTCACGGCGGCCTGCCCCGCCTCGGCGGTCGCCGGTGCGGGGGCCGCGTGCGTGGCGGAGCCCGAGTGCTGGGGCGGCCTCGTCTCGATCGCGGGCGACACCACGGCCAGGCGGATCGGCTGCGAGGAGACGCACGTGTGGGAGACGTACGCGATCGCGCCGCTTCCGCAGGACTCGCTCACCTACGACCTGGCGGCCCTGGAGAAGCATCCGACGGTGCGGAAGGTGTGCTCGGAGCAGGTCATGTTCGCCTCCATGCACGACACCCGCAGTGATAGGCGGAGCAGGTGGCAGGGCACGGTCCTGCCCCCCTCCCAGGAGCAGTTCCAGGGTGGGGCACGGACCTATCGGTGCCTGGGCGGCCTCATCGGCCTGGAGACGCCGGGAATCCGCTTCGGCCGGTGAGCCCTCGGGGTGGGATCCGGTCACGTCGCTCCCGCTCCCAGCCGGGGCCGGAACCGCTCGGAAGCGGACGGTCCGCCGGTCGGCACGGCGCCGACACTCTCTTCGCCCCTTTAGTCAGGGCGAGTAGGGACTGGCATTCTTGAGGTGAAGGATTGGATGAGGCGAGATGTGAACGCTCGCTTCGCGATCCGCGTACGTCATAAGCGGTGATGACGCACGGACCGGGTTCGCTCATGCTTTCGAGAAACCCACTATGTGGCATCCTGTCGTGTTTTCTTTCCCGGTCGTGAGGACCGAGGTCTCCGAGTTGGAGGTATGTGATGACTCAGGCACAGATCGGTGTGACAGGGCTGGCCGTCATGGGGGCGAACCTCGCCCGTAACCTGGCGAGGCACGGGCATGTGGTAGCGGTGCACAACAGGTCACATCACAGGACCAAGGCACTGGTCGAGGAGCACGGGGACGAGGGGACCTTCGTCCCCTGCGAGACTCCCGAGGAGTTCGTCGCGGCGCTGGAGCGCCCCCGGCGCATCCTGATCATGGTCAAGGCCGGGGCGGCGACCGACGCGGTGATCGAGGAGTTCGCTCCCCTGCTGGAGCCGGGCGACATGCTGGTGGACGGCGGGAACGCGCACTTCCTCGACACGCGCAGGCGCGAGGCCGCGCTGCGCGAGCGCGGCCTGCACTTCGTCGGCGCGGGGGTCTCCGGCGGGGAGGAGGGCGCGCTGCTCGGGCCGAGCATCATGCCCGGCGGCTCGAAGGAGTCGTACGAGGCGCTGGGCCCGCTGCTGGAGGACATCGCGGCGAAGGTCGACGGCGTGCCCTGCTGCGCGCACATCGGTCCCGACGGTGCCGGGCACTTCGTGAAGATGGTGCACAACGGCATCGAGTACGCCGACATGCAGCTCATCGCCGAGGCGTACGACCTGCTCAGGCAGGGGCTCGGCCGGACCCCGGCGGAGCTCGCGGACATCTTCGCGGAGTGGAACTCGGGCGAGCTGTCCTCGTACCTGATCGAGATCACCGCCGAGGTGCTCCGCCAGGTCGACGCGGCCACCGGCAGGCCGCTCGTCGACGTGATCGCCGACCGGGCGGAGCAGAAGGGCACCGGCCGGTGGACCGTGCAGATCGCCCTGGACCTGGGGGTTCCGGTGAGCGGCATCGCCGAGGCGGTGTTCGCCCGCTCCCTGTCCGGCCACGCCGACCTGCGCGCGGCCGCGCGCGGCCTGCCGGGTCCTTCGGGCGTACCGGCCGGCGCCGTCGGCGAGGACTTCGCCGAGGATGTGCGGCGGGCGCTGTACGCGTCGAAGATCGTCGCCTACTCCCAGGGATTCGACATGATCAGGGCGGGTAGCGCCGAGTACGGCTGGAACGTCGACCCCGGCGTGCTGGCCACGATCTGGCGGGGCGGCTGCATCATCCGCGCCGTCTTCCTGGACCGCATCCGCGAGGCGTACGCGGCGCCGGACAAGCCGGTCACCCTGCTCGCCGCCCCCTATTTCGCCGAGGCGCTGACCCTGGCGCAGGACTCGTGGCGGCGGGTGGTGGCGAAGGCCGCCGAACTGGGCATCCCGGCACCGGGTTTCTCCACCGCGCTGGCCTACTACGACGGGCTGCGGGCCGAGCGCCTGCCTGCGGCCCTGATCCAGGGCCAGCGTGACTTCTTCGGTGCGCACACCTACCAGCGGGTGGACCGCGAGGGCTCCTTCCACACCCTGTGGTCGGGCGACCGCACGGAGATCGGGAGCTGACATCCTCGGCGGGCGGCGGAAGGCTCCGCCGCCCCTCCCCCGGCCGACCGCTCAGCTGTGGCCGCCGCGGTGCCGGGGACCGTGCGGGTCCGGGCAGTGCTGACGCGGTACGACCTGCGCCGGGTCGGCCTCCGGGCCACCGGGGTCCACCTGGAGGGTGGTGTGGTCGATGTCGAAGCGCTCCTTGAGCAGTTCCGCCAGTGCGAGGCGCACGCGGTGGCAGACGACGGTGAACAGCCGCCGCGGCCGGCGGGGATTCCGGCGTAGCATGGAAACCCTTTCTGGGGAAGAATGCAGCTTCCCCGCGGCCACGCCTCAGGTGGACGCCCGGCCCGCGGTGGGGGCCGTCGGCTGGTCGAGGTCGTCGACCTGGCGGGCGTACAGGCGCGCGTAGGCGCCCCCTTCCGCGAGCAGCTCTCGGTGGGTCCCCTGCTCCACGAGCCTGCCGCGGTCCATGACCAGGATCCGGTCGGCGTCGGTCACCGTGGAGAGGCGGTGCGCGACGACCAGGAGGGTCCGTCCCTCGGCGAGGTCGTCGATCTGCCGCTGGATCTCGGCCTCGGTGTGCACGTCGAGTTCGGAGGTCGCCTCGTCCAGGACGAGGATCGGGGCGTCCTTCAGCAGCGCCCGGGCGATCGACAACCGCTGCCGCTGGCCACCGGACAGGCGTTCGCCCATCTCTCCGACGACGCTCTCGTAGCCCTCGGGCATCGCCAGGATCGTGTCGTGCAGCGCCGCCCTGCGGCAGGCCGCCTCCAGTTCCTGCTGGGTGGCCTCGGGGCGGGCGATGCGCAGGTTCGCGGCGACCGTGTCGTTGAACAGATACGTGCGCTGGCCGACGACGGCGACGAGGTCGCGCAGCTCCTCCAGGCTCAGACGGTCGATCGGGACGTCCCCGACGCGGATCGATCCCGAGGCCGGATCCCAGAACCGCAGCAGCAGCGAGATCAGCGTGGACTTGCCGGAACCCGAGGTGCCCACGACCGCGTACCGTTTGCCGGCCGGGACGGTGAACGAGACGTCGGTGACCGCGGGAGGGGTCAGGCCGGGCACGGCGGTCGGGTAGCCGAACGTGACGCCCTCGAAGCCGATCGACGGCTCGGCCGGCGCGGCGACGGGGGCGGGCGGGTCGGCGACCACCGGGGGCCGGTCGGTGACCTCCCAGATGCGCCGGGCGCCGGCGAACGCCTGCTCCAGGTCAGCGATGAACTCCTCGACGCCGAGAACCGGCCCGAAGGTCGCCAGGCTGATCGCGACCACGATCGCGACGTCCTGCCAGGAGAGTCCCTGTGCGGCTCCGGCGAACAGGACCGCGATGACGCCGGCGGCCACCAGCAGCTCGTTCAGCCCGCGCCGTACCGAGATCATCGCCCCCAGCCGCCCGACGGCGCCCGCCCCCGCCGAACCGAGCTCGCCGAGCTCGTCGAGGCGGCGGGTGCCGTATCCGAAGGCCAGCACCTCGCGTACGCCCTGCACACCGTCGGTCATGTGCTGGGAGACATCGCCGCGGGCCTGCCGCAGGTCGGTGGCCGCCGTGGCGGCCGCCCGGTGACTCATCCAGGGAACGACGACACCCACGGCGACCAGGAACGGCGCCAGCACCAGGGCGACGACGGGACTGAAGGCCGCGCCCAGCACCGACAGCGAGACGAGCGGGACGATCGCCGCGGCCAGTGACGGAGCGATGGTGTGGGCGTAGAACACCTCGATACGGTCGATGTCCTTCATGACGCGGGCGAGCAGGTCACCGGTGCGGCGCCCCTCGATTCCCGCGGGGGCCTGCGGCTCGATCCGCGTGTAGAAGTCGTCGCGCAGCATGGCCAGCAGCTTGAACGCGACGAAGTGCCCGAAGTACTGCTCGATGTAGCGGAACAGGCCTTTGGCGAACGCGATGACGACCATCGTGACGGCCACGGATGTGATCACCCCGGCGTCTCCGGAGGCGACGCGGGTGACGCCCCAGGATCCGATGCCGTACAGGGCGATGTTGAGGCACATCTGAAGCACCCGGAAGGTCACCGAGGTGGTGAGCGGGGGCCAGAGCGGGCGGCCGAAGTCGAGCAGGCGCCGACTGATCCGGGCGCGGGTCATCTCCTCGGTGGTCATGATCCGGTCTCCGCCTCTGTGCGTCGCATGGCGCGGGCGTAGTGCCCGGTGCCCGACAGCAGTTCGTCGTGGGTGCCGTGCTCGGTGACACGGCCGTCTTCCAGGACCACGATGTGGTCGGCGTCTCGTACGGTGGCCAGGCGGTGCGCGATCACGAGAACCGTGCGTCCGACGGCGAGCCGGTCCAGTGCGGAGAGGATCGCCGCTTCGGACTCCAGGTCGACGTTCGAGGTGGGCTCGTCCAGGATCAGGATGGGCGCGTCCTTGAGTACGGCTCGCGCGATCGCGACCCGCTGGGCCTGCCCGCCCGACAGCATCAGGCCGCGCTCGCCGGTCGGAGTGTCCAGGCCCTCCGGCAGGCCGCGGACGAACTCGTCGAGGTTGGCGGTGCGCAACGCCTGCCACAGCCGGTCGTCGTCGGCGCCGGGGGCGGCGACCCTGAGGTTGTCCCGCAGCGTGCCGGTGAACAGGTAGGTGGTCTGGGCGACGACGGTGATCTGCTCGCGCACCCAGTCGCCGGGTACCTCGGTGACGTTGTGGCCGCCGATGCTGACGACGCCCTCGCCCGCGGCGATGTTGCGCTGGAGCAGAGCCGCGGCGGTGGACTTTCCGGACCCGGACGGACCGACCAGGGCGAGTTTCTCTCCCGGCGTGATCCTGAAACTCACGTCGCGGAGCACCGGGGACCCCGGGTCGTAGGCGAAGCTCACGCCGTGGAACTCGACCTCCGCGGGGGCGCCGTCGGGCGCCGGCGTCGCGGGATCGGGTATCGACGGCCGCTCGGCCAGGAGTCGTTTGATCTCCTTGGCCGCGGCGCTGCCGCCCATCCCGATGTAGAAGAACTGGCCGACCTTGTCCAGCGGCTCGACGAGCTGGGTGGCGAGCAGGACCAGCGCGACCGCCTCGCCGATGCCGATCGCGCCCTCGTCCAGCCGTACCATCGCCAGAACCGTGGCTGCGGTGATCATCCCCAGGGAGAACACCGTGTCGACCACGAACAGGATGACCTGGTTCCCGGCCAGCAGCCGCATGATCGCCCGGCGGAGATCCTCCGACGCGCTTGCCAGGGTCCTGCCGTGTGCGGTGCCCTGGTTGAAGAGCTTGAGCGTCGACAACCCCTGCAGCGCGTCCAGGAATCGGGCTGCCAGCCGGTTGGCGGTGTCCCGGTAGCCCGCGCTGACCTTGGCGAAGCTCCGTTCGAAGATCCCGACGGTGAGCGGGATCGCCGGTACCGCGATGGCGATGACGAGCGCCGCCCACGGGTCGACGAACAGCGCGATCGCGGCGAGGACCAGAACCGGAACCGTCATCGAGGCCAGGATCGGGCCGAGGAAGGTCGCGTAGTAGGTGGCGACCAGTTCGACCGCCTCGGTGGCGGTGGAGACCAGCTGACCGCTCTGCTCGCGTGAGCGCAGGGGCGCGCCCAGCCGGAGCAGGTGGCGGTAGATCCGCGCTCGCAGACTCACCTCCAGGAAACCGCCGGCTCGGATGGTGACGGCCGGGATCAGTGCCGCGAACAGGGCCCGCAGCGCGGCGGCCGCCACCAGACCGATGATCAGCCCGCTACTCGGCGTTCGTCCTGCCGCGATCTCTCCGATCGCCGCGCCCACGAGCAGGAGAAGCGCCGTGGTGGCGAGCGCCTGCGACCAGGTACCCAGTACGGACCACAGCACACGACCCCGGATCGCGCCCATCAGCGACTCCGGTTTCGGCGGCGCGGGCGAGGCACCCTGCTCCGCCGACAGCGCATCCATCTATGCACCCTCCGACCCTTGTTTCCCCTAAGGGAACGATGTTTCACTATGAAGTCACCCGAACAGGCGCTCGGCCAACAGGCCCGGGCGGCTACGGGCCCCCGAATCTCGTTTCCCTCATGGGGACGATGTTTCACTATCAAGTCATCTGAACAGATGCTCAGTCAATAGGTTTGAGCAAGTACGGAGGTCACGCATGGACCACACGGTTTCCCGGCCCCCCGAAATCGAGATGGCCGTCTATGCGGGCCGCCCGCCGGCCCAAGTCCGGTTGGACCGCGCGGCCCCCTTCGGCTGGTGGGCGGCCGCCGTCATCGCGCTGGTCTCGCTCGTCGACAAGGTCGAGTTCTACCTGGTCGCGGGTGCGTTGCCACTGATCCAGGCGGAGTTCGGATTCAGTGACACCTGGGGAGGCGCGATCTCGACAGCCTCACTGGTGGCCAGTGCCATCCTGCTCCTGCCGGCCGGCTATCTCGCGGACACCGGACGGCGCACCGGCCTCATGGCGGCCATCGTGGGGTCGTGGGCCCTGCTCACCCTGGGCTCCGGGCTCGCCCCGACGTTCGCCCTCTTCTTCGGCATGCGCGTCCTGCTCGGCGGTGCCAGCCAGCTCTACAGCCCACCGGCGGCCAGCCTGCTGGCCGACTACTATCCGCCGGGCTCGCGTGCCCGGGCCTTCGGATTCGAGCGCATGGCCTACTTCGCCGGCACCCCCATCGGCGTGGCCGTGGGCGGTGCCGTCGGGCAGGCGTACGGCTGGCGTAGCGCGTTCTTCTTCGTGTTCGTTCCCGGCCTGCTGGTGGCCCTCCTCTGCCTGACGCTACGCGAGCCGATCCGCGGGATCGGCGACCGTATCGGCGAGGCCCAGAAAGCCGCCGGCGTTCCGGGGCCGGATGCCGCCGCGACGAAGGACGAGACGACAGCGGACGACGCGACGGCGACAGCCGCGGAGAAGCCGCGTCTTCGCGAGGTGATCCCGCAGATGCGAGAGGTGATCGCGATCCGGGCGGTACGCCTGGTCTTCACCGGTCTCGGGCTGCTCTTCTTCGGCATCGGCGGAATCATGTGGTGGCTGCCCACCTTCCTGCAGCGCTTCAACGGCCTGGAGGCCGGGCCGGCGGCGGGCATCGCCGGAGGCGCCGGCCTGGTGGGCATCATCGCGGGCACCCTGCTCGGCAGCCGATACGGCGACAGGTGGCAGGACCGCCGGCGGGCCTGGCGTGTCACGCTGAGCGGTGGCAGCCTGCTCGCCGGCGCGCTGTTCCTCGGGGCCGCGGTGGGCGTGCCGGTCCTCGGGGTACGCATCGTGATGTTCCTGATCACCAATGCCTTCTTCTGCGTGGCGATCGCCAACCTGACCGCGGGCCTGGCCGATCTGCTGCCGGCGGAGCGGCGCGGCGTCGGCTTCGCCCTCCTCCAGTTCACCCTCGCCCTCAGCGGAGCGCTCGGGCCTCTCCTGGTGGGCGCGGTGTCCGACCTGTTCGGCTCACTGCTCTACGCCTTCACCGCCCTGCTGGTGCCCGCGACGATCAGTGGCCTGGTCGTGCTGCAGGCGCGCTCCAGCTATGACACGGGAGCCGTCCGGACATGAGCGAGTGCTCGCCCGGCCCGGGTCAGCCACCACACCGCCACCGCGAAGGCCGTCCAGACGCAGGTGTTGAGCGACTCCTCAAACCACTGCAGGGCGATGGTCTGCTCCGGCTGCCCGGCGAGCATTCCCATGCTGTAGCTACCGAGGATGTTGAACCCCAGCAGGGCCATCGCCACGGTGTCACCCGACTTCTGGGCCAGCAGGATCAGCCGCACGGCGAGGAGCGTCGACGATGCCGTGGTCACGACGAGCAGCGGCCAAGTCGCTCCGACTCCGGCCGCGGCGACGACTCCGATCAGAGCGAAGGCCACGAACGCCCACAGCGGAGCGATCCTCCTGCCCGCATCACCGGGACGGACGCTCAGCAGCGCCCAGGCGAGGATGGTGAAGCCCGGCCCGAGCAGGAAGAACTGCGCCTTGGCCATCCAGACGATGTCAGGGCCGCCCAGGGCCACGATGGTCTTCCAAGTGGCCTTGAGGGCGCCGCCGGTCACGATGGACAGCCCTCCGGCCAGTGCGACACGCATCACTTTCGGTCCGGCGACGGCACCAACCCCGGGAACGAGCAGGGTGATACCGGTCGCCATAGCGAGAACCGGCAAGAAGTCCACAAGCGCCAAAGAGAGGGGGTATTCCACGGCACTACCATCCGATTCCCTAGAGGAAACACTGTTTCCAAAGTAGGAACACGTGGAGACGCCTGTCAATGACGGAACCGGGTCGCGACCCGCCCGGACCCCGGCGCGGCAGGGGTCCACGCGGACGGGCCGCGGCCCTGGTCCACCGCGACGCGGGCTCGGGTGCACGGCGAAGAGGCCGCGTGCGCCGTACGGCCGGAGCGGTGTTCAGCTGAACTCACGAAGTTTGACCTCGAAGTCCGCGCACACCTCGCTGCGGAGCCGACCGCCCTGACCACAGGTTTCCGGGTGCCCGCCGCCGTCGTCGCGATCTCCGACCGCCTGCTGGAGGAGCCGGCTGTGGACGTGCCCAGGACTCGCTCGTTCCGTACGGACGGCCGCCTCGAGGTCCTCCGGACACCCGACCTCGCCGGCTCCGCGGTCCGCGCGGTGCGCGAGGCGCTCGGCCATGAGGGCTCGGTCGCGGTGATCGCCGCCGACGCGGCCCTCGGCGAGCCGGTGACGGCGCTGAGGGCCGAAGGCGTCGAGGTCGCCACACTCGACGACATCGCCCCCGCGGCCCGCGTCACCGCCGTCCCCGCGACAATGGCCAAGGGGCTGGAGTACCACCACGTGGTGGTGGCCGAGCCCGCCGAGATCGCCGAAACCGAGCCCCGAGGACTCAACCGGCTCTACGTCGTGCCGACCCGGGCCGTCTCGCGGCTGGACGTGCTGCACACCCGCCCGCTACCCGCCTGGCTCGCGCCACCGGCCGGCGTTCAGGGGTGATCGGAAGCGCCAGGAACCCTCAGGCGTCAGCCGCGGGTTCCTGGCGCCCCGGTTCCTCCTGAAGCCTCCGCTGGATCGGGGCGTAATGGGCCGCGATGGCCCGCGTGAACGCGGCGACGTCACCGGCGGCGGCCGTGACGATCGCATGGTGCGCCTCGACGGTCTCCCGCACCGACTCGGGAGTCGCGTCCAGGGTGTGCGCCACGATGGCGTGGACGTCCCAGAACGCGGCGGTGAGCTGGGTGACCAGCTCGTTGCCCAGCGGTTCCATGAGCAGCAGGTGGAACTCGCGATCCTGCTCTATGAAGGCCTCGCCGCGGGCCGCGCGTTCGTCCATCTGGGTGGCGAGGCCGAGCAGTTCGGCGTGGGGGTATCGTCGAAGGCGGCGACGATCGAGCCGGCCAGCCCCTGCTCTATCGTCTGGCGGACCTCGCCCAGCTCGGAGAGCACCCGGAAGTCGTCGGACCGGCTGAGCAGCCCCCGAAAGGTCAGACTCTCGACAAGTGCGGCGAAGGACAGCCGCCCGACGTAGGTGCCGTGCCCGTGCCGCACCTCGACGATGTCGAGCGCGCTGAGGGTTTTGATCGCCTCCCGCACGCTGGAGCGACTGGACCCTCCCGGCTCGGGGATGCG
The DNA here is from genome assembly GCF_042665875.1 of Streptosporangium amethystogenes subsp. fukuiense. NCBI lineage: Bacteria > Bacillati > Actinomycetota > Actinomycetes > Streptosporangiales > Streptosporangiaceae > Streptosporangium > Streptosporangium amethystogenes. The sequence goes on from NZ_JBHTEE010000001.1 coordinate 2,837,149, forward strand.
GCCTTGGAAAGGGCTTCCGGATCGATGTCCGCCCAAGGCTTGGAAGCGGGGAATTCCAGCACCCGGCCTGCCGGTCGGGTCCGCCGGTTCGCGGCTCACCGGTCCGGGGACCCCGAAACCTCCCGGCGCGGACACCGCGGCGGCGTAACGGCCGCCGCCGGTCTCGTGCCGGTGGCCCGTCACGGTCCGGATGTCTCGGATAACGGGGCGCTCGACATCTGTCAGGTTCTCCAGGTCCGGCAGTAAGTTACGTATTAAATGACCTTTTTGTCGCATTATCGCGATGCGATGGCCGCTCTTTAATACTGGAATTCACTGGAATTGAAGGGAGACCAGTGGAACTCCTGTTACGCTCCGGGCCGTGAGTGATTCACTGGACGCGTTGGAACGGCGAATAGCCGGTCTCCGCGCCGAGGTGCGACGGGCGGTCAAGGCGAAGGAGAACTCGCTCGCCCGGTCGCTGCGCGGGGAGTTGCGCAGAGCCGAACAGGCATGGGACGCGGCGATAAGCTCCGAGGCGCCGGCGCCCGCGTGCGAGCCCGAGACCTCGCTGCTGCCCATCAGGGAGCAGGTGCACCAGGCGCTGGCCATGCTGGGCGTACCGACCTCGGCCAAGCTCATCGTGGCGGTGAACGACGCGTTCTTCTCCCGCGAACTCCGCGGCTCACAGCTGACCAGCCTGCGCCGGGACGAGGAGCGCTCGTTCCGCGGCGACCCCTACGCCAGGCCGTACTACCTGTGCGCCGCGCTGACCGACCGCCTCTCCCCCGCCCGGGGGCTGCTCGCCGACAGCACCTGGCCGGCCGAGTCGCGGGTGCTGGGACCGCTGAGCCCGCGCGTCGACTTCCTCACCTCGACCATGCGCATCGCCGAGCACCTGGCGCGGCTGGCCGAGCCGCCGGCCGGGGCGATGCGGCTGCTGTCGCGGATGGCGCAGAACATCCCGGGCGCCGTCGAGGGCTTCGCCCCGGCCGATCCCGCGACCGCGATCCGCGCGGCACGGGCCGAGCTGGAGGTGCACCGGGCCGCCGACACCGCGCAGCGGGCCGAGGTGGCGGCGCGGGCGACGAGGCAACTACCGGACGCCGAGCGCCTGTTCGGCGTCACCGCGATGAACACCTTGAGGGGGGCCTGTTGAAGACCCGGCTGGACGGGGGAACCCGCGCATGAGCAGCCTTCGGGAGAGAGCCTTCCTGAACAGGCTTGACGAGCTGCGCGGGACGATGCCCGCCCGCCCGCACGACGCGCGGGCCATCGCGGCGCTGGCCGCCAACCCCGGTTGCGCGCGCCGGGCGGTGATGGACGCCGCGGGCGTGGACAAGGACCGCACGGCCCGGCACGTCGGTTTCCCCGCCCCGTTCGGCCAGTCCCAGTTCGCGATCACCCGCGGCAACGTCTTCGAGTCGCTGGTCAAGGAGAACGGCTGCGCCGAACTGTTGCGGCTGCTGCGCGAGCTGCTCGGCCTGTCCGTCGCCCAGGTCGGCTACCGGGACGTGGAGAGCGTCGGCTCGCACCTGCGCCACTCGCACACCCGGGCGCTGATCGACCGCGCGGCGCGCGAGGACGACGGGACCGCGGTGTTCTACGACCACCCGCTGTTCAGCCTGGAGATCGCCGGGCACACCTCCTACCTCGAACCGGACGTGGTGGCCTTCCAGATCGGCGGGCGCTTCCACATCGTGGAGATCAAGTCGTTCGGCATGATCGACGGCCAGGCCGAGCCTGACAAGGTCGCGGCGGCGGCACGGCAGGCGGCGGTCTACGTCCTGGCGTTGCGCACGCTCATGGCCGAGCTCGGACACGACCCGGAGCGCGTCTCCCACGACGTGGTGCTCGTCTGCCCGGAGAACTTCGCCAACCGCCCGACCGCGGCACTGGTCGACGTGCGCAAGCAACTGTCGGTGCTGGGCCGCCAGCTCACCAGGATGACCAGGGTCGAGTACCTGCTGGAGGGCCTGCCGGACGACCTCACCTTCGATCTGGCCCCCGGCGAGGACGGGGTGCCGACCCGTTCGGCGGACGAGCTGACCCAGGCGCTGCTCCAGGTGCCCGCCCGCTACGCGCCCGACTGCCTGTCCACCTGCGACATGTGCATGTTCTGCCGTCACGAGGCCCGCGCCTGCGGATCCACCGACCTGCTCGGGCGTCAGATCCGCGACCAGCTGGGCGGCGTCTCCGGCATGCACGAGGCGCTCGGCCTGGCCGAGGGCACCCGCGAGGTGGCCGAGGGCCAGGAGGAGATCGCCCGCCTGCTCCGGCTGGCGGACCGGCTGCGCGAGGAGTCGCTGCGGTGAGGATCGTCGAGGCCGCCGGGCCGGGGGCCGCCGCGGCGAGGGCGGACGACAGGTGAGCGCGCTGACGGCGCTGGCGCGGCTGCGAGCCGTCAGGGACGGCGTCGCACAGCGGATCACCACGGTCCGGCACTGCCACATCTCCGACCAGCCGCTGGTGCTCATCCCGCTCAAGCTCGCCGGCGAGGCCGCCGCGCCGCTGGCCGCCATGGTGGGCACCGACCCGGGCCACCCCCGGCTGCTCGTCGTGCCCCAGCCACGTAACCGGGACCTGCGGTTCGCCTTCGCCGCCGGGCTGGCCGAGGTGCTGCTGCCCTATATCGAGGGGTTCGAGAAAAGCACCGAGACGGTCGAGCGCAGGGGTGGCGAGCCGTACGAGCGGTGCCTGGACGCGCCGCAGATCCTCGTGCCGAACCGGTCCGCCGCCGCGTTCACCGGGCTGCTCGGCCGTTCCACCCGGTTCCGCAGGGCCGAGGGACCCTATCCGGTGCACCCGTCGGTACCGCTGCTCGGCCGGTGGCTGACCTACTTCGCCGACCGGTCCCAGCAGCCGGGCTCCTCGGTGCTGCTCGCGGCGACCGAGGCACTGAGCCTGCACTGGGCGACCGGGCAGAGCAGCCTGGAGGACGCGAATCTGGCGGCGCTGCTGGGATGGATCGACCCGCCGCCGGGAATGTCCGGTCACCGGGCGGCCGAGGAGGCCGAGGACCCGCTGCTCTGGCCGCCGGCGGGCCCCACCACCGACCCGGGCTTCGACAACGAGGTGCTCGCTCCCGCGATCCGCGCCTACGAGGAGGCGCCGACCGACCGTGCCGTCGACCGGGTCAGCCAGGCGCTGCGCACCCAGCTCGACCCCACCTGGCGGCTGATGTGGCGGACCGTCGACCTGCTGCGGTCGCTGCCGGAGGGTTCCCGGGTGAAGGACCGCTGGGAGATCGACCGCGGGTCGTTCACCCGGTTCGTCGAGCGGATCGCCGAGGGAAGCCCACCGCAGGCCCGCAGGGACGGGGCGGTGAGCGCCGCCGCGAGGCTGGCGGGGCTGGAGCGGGCACGGGCGAGCTACGACGTGCAGCGGGCCCACGACGACCCGCTGCTCATGGCCGAGTACCGGCTGACCGGCGAGGCCTTCGCCGGGACGGTGATCGCCGCCGATCCCGAGCACAGCGAGGGCGAGGGCCGCTCTCGCAAGCTCCGGCCCCTGATCACGGTGAGGACCGGCGACCCGGTGCGGCTCACGCCCGGCACCACCGTCGGCAGCCCCGACCGGCGCGGCCACGCGGCCGAGATCGTCGAGGCCGTCGACGGGGAGATCACCCTTAAGATCACCAAAGGGATGGGGCGGGGCAGGACCCCGGCTCCGGGTTCGGTGCCCGAACCGGGCGAGCGGGTCTCGTACACCTCACTGATGGATGACTTCCAGTCGTCGGCGGCGCTGCCGGACCCCGAGCAGACGCCGTGGACCCACGGCGGGCCGCCGGAGGAGTACGAGCCCGGCGACGACGACGCGCAGGAGGAATGGCTTTGAGCGTTCACCGGACCCCGCACGGCCGGCCGATGTCCCTTTCGGCCGTGCGTGCTCCCCGCTCGGCGGCGGCACCGAAAGACCGGGCCGCCGGTGCCGGAGCGGCGGGCCGCAGCGCCCGGGTGACCGGCCTCGGCACGGACCTGGCGAGCAGTGGCGGAGGCGTGGCATGACGCCGCAGCAGGAGGCGGCGGCCGTGGTGGACGCCGTCCTGGCCGACCTGCCCCGTCACCGCGGCGTGGTCGTGGACTCGCCTCCGGGCGCGGGCAAGTCCACGCTGGTGGTCAAGGCCGCGGGGCACATCGCCGAGACCGGCGAGCCGCTGATGATCGTCGCGCAGACCAACGAGCAGGTGGACGACCTGGTGGAACGGCTCGCGGCCGAGCATCCCGACCTGGGGGTCGGCCGGCTCTCGGCGAGCGGCTACATCACGCCCGGCCGCATCCTCGCCCTGCCCAACGTCTCGGTCGCGGGCAAGCTGCCCGACCTGGGGGACCCGGCCGTGGTGATCGCCACCGCGGACAAGTGGGCATGGATCGGCGACCGTACCTGGCCCTGGGCCATCGTCGACGAGGCCTACCAGATGCGTTCGGACAAGCTGCTGCGCATCGCCTCGCTGTTCGAACGGTCGTTGTTCGTGGGCGACCCCGGCCAGCTCGACCCGTTCTCGATCGTGGACGGCGACCGCTGGGCGGGCCTGTCGTGGGACCCGGTGCAGAGCGCGGTCTCGGTGCTGCTGCGACACAACCCCGACCTGCCGGTGCACCGGCTGCCGGTCTCCTGGCGGCTGCCCGCCTCGGCCGCGCCCGTGGTCTCCGAGGCGTTCTATCCCTTCACCGGGTTCCGCGCGGGGACGGGCCCCGCCGACCGGTCGCTGGAGTTCACGGTGAACGGCATGCGCACCCCCTTCGACCTGGCGCTGGAGGAGGCGGCCGGGTCTGGCTGGGCACTGTACGAGCTGCCCAGCCGCCACACGGTGCGCACCGACGCGGAGGCCGTGCTGGCGACCGCGAGCCTGGCGACGCGGCTGCTCCAGCGGAGTCCGGTCGCGCACTCCGAGCGCGGCAGCCATCCCGTCACGGCCGACCGGATCGCCATCGGCGCCGCGCACCGCGACCAGGTGGCCGCGATCAGGGCCGCCGGGGTGCCGCCGGAGATCACCGTGGACACCGCCAACCGCCTGCAGGGCCGGGAGTACGACGTGACGATCGTGCTCCATCCCCTCTCCGGGCGCCGCGACGCCACCGCGTTCCACCTGGAGTCGGGGCGGCTGTGCGTGCTCGCCTCCCGGCACCGCCACGCCTGCGTCGTGGTGGCCAGGGCGGGCATCCCCGAACTGCTGGACGCCCACCCGTCGGCCGAGCCGGTCCAGCTCGGCGTGCCGGTGAAGTTCCCCGACGGCTGGGAGGCCAACCAGGCGGTGCTGGCCCACCTCTCCAAGCACCGGGTGACTCCTGATGACTGAAGAGCAGGGGGAAGAAGGCGTTCGGATTCCGCTCCGCACGTCTGGGGTAGGTGCGGGCGGGCATTCCCGCCATCATCCGCGCAGCGGGGTTGGCGAAGATCAGCTTGTGCCCCTTGAGGACCGGAAAAGCGAGGGCGACGGGGGTGTGCCCGCGACGGACCGTCAGCGCGTGCGTGTTGTGCCGTCGCGCCGAGGGCGGGCGCCGTTGAGAAAGAGTTCGACGATTTGTGGCGCGTCGTTGCCGGCCCCGAGGCTCGAAGCGCGTGCGAGGTGGAGGAAGGCGTTCGCGAGGAACTGCGGGTCTCCGCTGATTCGGCCCTCCTGCACTGCCTCGGTGAAGAGCGTGACGACGGGAGTGAGGACGGCTTCGACGTAGAGCGCGGAGACTTGGTCTTTGGTGGTGGGGCTCACGAGTTCGAGTGCGTCGTAGATGCGCTGTTCGAATGAGATTGTCGTTCCGGCGTGTTCGGCGGTGACGTGTACGAGTGCCGTCAGTTGTTCTTCGAATGTAGCCCCGCAGGCAAGCGCGTTGGCGATCCGGGTGTGTGAGGTGTCGATGAACCGGATCGCCACAGCGGTGTAGAGCTCTTCCTTGCCGCCCGGGAAGTGGTGATAGATCGAAGGTTTCCGGATGCCGACCGTGCGCGCGACGCCGACGAGAGAGATCCCCGGATAGCCGGTAACGGAGAGTTGGTCGCCGAAGGCGTCCATGATCTGCGCGCGGGTGTCGGTCGCGGTGGTCATCGGTTCCTCCGTGCGTGGTTGAGCGCGAGGCCGCAGGCGATGAACCCCATGACGACAAGCGTAGTCATGATGACCGAGGTGAGCGGAACAACGGTGAGGTCGCTTTCGCTCTCGAGTTGCCGGGCGGTGTCGATGATGTACGTGAGGGGGTTCACCGTGGCGATCGCCCGCATCCAGCCGGAGAGCTCGTCGACGGGGGCGAACACGCCCGTGAAGAACGACGACCCGAAGAAGGCCAGCGTGACGAGGTTGGTGGTCGACGACGAGGCGGTGCGGACCGCGACGGCGACACTCAACAGGGAAACCGCGGCACCGAGGATCAGCATGAGCGCGAGCATCCCGAAAGTCCCGGTCCACTCCGTGGGGCGATATCCAGCGATCATCGCTCCGCCGGTCGTGAGGAGGGCCTGCACCGTGACGGCGACGAGAGTGGCGATGAGCGTGCCGGCGAGGAACGGGGTTACCGTTCCGTGAGCGACGCGGAGCCGGTCGAGGTATCCGCTCGTAATGTCGCCCAAGATCAGCGTCCCGGCGGTACCGGCGCCGGTTGCGACGCCGGTGAGCAGGATCAGCGGTAGGAGGAACGCGATGAAGGTCTGGTCGCCGAGATAGCCGGCCCCGACGTTGCTGAGTTGCCCTGAGTAGATCAGGAGGAAGAACAGTGATTGGGCGAGCGGGCTGATCAGCAGCGCGGGCGAACGGAACACGGCGCGCAAGGAGCGGCGGGTGGCCGCCGCGGTCACTCGAATCGTGCCGGCGCGGCGGGTACTCATGACAGGGATGGCGGTTGCGGTCATGCCGGGTCCTTCCGGGGAGAGTCCGTGTCGTTGGTCAGCCCGTGGCGAGGGCGGCGAAAACGTCGTCGAGGGATGGGCCGGCCAGCCGCATCTGTTCGACCGACGCCGCGACGGTGCCGATGTCATCGAGCGCCGCACGGAGCACGGCAGGATCGCGGGGAAGCGCGAGGCGGACCGTGGTCGGTTCGCCGGACTCCGGCCGGAACCCGGCGAGGGTGGCCTCGATCAGCCTGTCAGTCGATTCGAGGGTGTCCAAGGTCAGTGTCAGGGTGCGGTCACCGACGAGGCTCTTGAGTGCGTCAGGAGAGTCGTGCGCGATGACCTTGCCGTCTCGGAGAACGACGATGTCGGTCGCCAGCACCTCTGCCTCGTGGAGGTCCTGCGTGGAGATCAGGAGCGTACGCGACCCGGCATCGGAGCTCAGTCGTTTCAATTCATCCCAGAAGTCCATCCGGGCGAGAGGGTCCAGACCGGTTGTGGGCTCGTCGAGCACGATAAGTGACGGCGAGCCCACCAGTGCGACAGCGAGATCGACCTTTCGGCGTGTCCCGCCCGACAGCTTCGCGATGCGCGTGTTCTGGTGGTCTCCGAGTCTGAACAGTTCCACCAACTCGCGCGAGCGGCGACGCGCGGTCCGGGTGCCGAGGCCCAGAGCCGCCCCCTGAAAGCCGAGCACCTCCAGTGGAGTCGCCAGCGGATCGAGCGCGTTGGACTGGGGTGCCAACCCGATCAGGCGCCGCACGGCCCGGGTATCTGTCACGACATCGTGCCCTTCCACCACGACCGTTCCCGATGTCGGCGAACGCAGCGTCGAGATGATCTCCAGCAACGTGGACTTTCCCGCACCGTTCGGACCTAGAACGACCGTGCGGCCACCGCGCCGGACATGGAGCGAGACACCGTTGAGAACCGTTCGCTCCCCGTAGGACTTCATGAGGTCGGTCACGCCAACCGAGGTGTTCTTGAGCACGGCGGTCAGCCTACCTACCGGTAGGGCGGATCACAAACCGGCCTGGATCCCCACTGGCCGGGGCGCCGTCAACGGGGGCGACCATTCCCCGGTCGACGGCGCCGTACGGCACGGGTCAGATCGTGCGCCGCCAGACGTCGATGGCCAGCACCTGGCGCATGCCCACCGAGAGGTAGAGGTCGAGGGCGGGCGTGCTGTTGTTGGCGTCGACGTGCAGGTAGGTGCCGACCCGTCCGCGACGGGCGTCGTCGGCGAAAGCCCCGCGCAGCATGAAGCGGCCCAGGCCGCGGCCCCTGAAGGCGGGGAGCACCGCCAGCCTGCGCACGTAGCCGCAGTTCTCGTCCCCGAGGAAGGCGTTGGTCCCCAGCAGCATCGCCACGGGCTCACCGTCGAGGCGGGCGACCGCCAGTTGCGACCAGTCGGTGTTGACCGAGGAGTTCAGCTCGTCGTGCCACTCGTCGTAGTCCTTCGGGGCGAACCCGAAGTGGTCGGCGAAGCCGGCCTGCTCCACGGCGTGGCCCTGGCGGCGCACCTCCTCGGTGAGCCCGTCGTGCACGGTCACCCCGGCCGGCGGGCCGGGGCGGCCGACCGGCCCGGTGTGGTCGGCGCGGAGCCGGATGAAACTGGTGGCGGCGCTGAAACCACGGGCGGCGGCGACGGCGCGCTTGCCGCTGTCCTCGCGGTAGAGACCGATGTCCACCACGGCCCGGTCGTGGCCCAGCTCGGCGGCGATCTGCCCGGCCCGCTCGGTCACGGTGTCCCAGAGCGGGCCGGTCAGCTCCGGCGCGCCGGGGTGCACGACCACGTCGACGTCGACGTTGTCACTGACGCCCTTGCGGCAGGCCCAGGCCCAGGCCACCAGGCGCCCGCTCTCGTCGTGGACGAGCCAGCCGTCGGACTCGGTGTCGAAGGACGAGTCGTTCAGCTGGTCGGCGACATCGTCGAGGGTCATGTCGGCCTTGCCGATCACCTGGGTGTCGCAGAGCGAGATCAGCTCGTGGATCTCGGGGGCGTCGGCGGCGGAAGGCCGCCGGGTGAGGTACCCGGCGGCGGGGATGGTCGTCTTCATGCCCCTCATCGTGGCGGGGGCCGGTTGGGAATCGCTGGGTCGGAACTTGGGATCGGTTGATCAGTCGAGCACCGGCACCTGGGCCTCGGCCTCCTGGGCGCTCTCGGGGCCGCCGCGCAACGGGATCTCCTTGATGAAGGCCGCCAGCAGCGGAACCAGGACGGCGAACAGGATCGCCCACCAGAAGACGCCGGAGATGGAGTCGGCCAGCGACTCCAGGAAGCCGATCCGTACTCCCGAGGGCAGCTCGTGCAGGGCCGCCGGGTTGAACTGGGCACCGCCGGAGGCGAGCTGCTCGCCCGCGGCGCCCAGCTTGCTCTCCAGGTTGGAGCTGAGGCGGTTGTTGAAGATCGCGCCGAACAGCGAGACGCCGAACGAGCCGCCGATGGAGCGGAAGAAGGTCGAGGCGCTGCTGGCGACGCCGAGGTCCTTCTGCTCGACGCTGTTCTGGGCGATCAGCATGGTGGTCTGCATCAGGAACCCCATGCCGAGGCCGAGCACCGCGATGAACACGCCGGTCTGCCAGGCGGGTGTGTGCACGTCCATCAGGGAGAGCAGCCACATGCCGATCGCCATGATCACGCCACCGAGGACCGGGTAGAGCTTGTACTTGCCCGTCCGGGTGATGGCGCGGCCGACGAAGAGCGAGACCACCATGGAGGCACCCATCATCGGGAGCAGCAGCAGGCCGGAGTTGGTGGCCGTGGCCCCCTGAACCGTCTGCTGGAACAGCGGCAGGAAGTTGATGACACCGAACATGGCGAAGCCGAGCAGGAAGCCCACACCCGAGATCAGGCTGAAGTTGCGGTCACGGAAGACGTTGAGCGGCATGATGGGCTCGGCGGCACGCCGCTCCACCGGAATGAACAGCGCCAGCGTGACGACGGCGAGTGCCGCCAGGCCGAGGATCTGCGGCGAGTTCCACGCGTAGTCGTTGCCGCCCCAGGTGGTGATGAGGACCAGCGCGGTGATGCCGACCGAGAGCAGGGCCGCGCCGAGCCAGTCGATGCGGTGCTCGGTGCGATGCCTGGGCAGCTTCAGCTTGATCGCCAGCAGGGCCAGCGCGATGAACCCGATGGGCAGGTTCACGTAGAAGGCCCAGCGCCAGTCGAGGTGGTCGGTGATGAACCCGCCGACGAGCGGACCGGCGATCATGGCCAGCGACATAACGGCGGCCATGATGCCCTGGTACTGGCCGCGCTCGCGGGGCGGGACGAGGTCGCCGATGATCGCCATGGCGTTGACCAGCAGGCCGCCCGCGCCGAGGCCCTGGAACGCCCGGAACGCGATGAGCTGCATCATCCCGTCGGACGGGCCGCCGAGCATCTCCGAGCCCGCCATGCCGCAGAGCACCGAGCCGATCATGAAGATGCCGATGGAGGCGAGGAAGATGTTCTTCCTGCCGTACAGGTCACCGATCTTGCCCCAGATGGGGGTCGAGACGGTGGTGCCGAGCACGTAGGCGGTCACCACCCAGGACAGGTGGGTGAGCCCGCCGAGCTCGCCGACGATGCGGGGCATCGCGGTGCCGACGATCATGTTGTCGAGCATGGCCAGGACCATCGCGAGCATCAGGCCCGGTAGCACTACCATGACCTCGCGGCGCCGCCCCGGTGCGGCCGCGACCTCGTTCACTTTTCCCCCTAAAGAGATCTTGCTTACTTGCCGACCGGCTAGTGTCGGATATGCTGGGAATGTAGGCCGCTTACTTGCCGGCCGTCAAGTTGATTTCTCGGTAAAGGGAACCATGAGGGAACACGTCGACACCCGGACGCGCATTCAGGACATCGCCCTGACTCTTTTCGTCGAGCAGGGCTATGAGGCCACCTCGCTCCGCGAGATAGCCGAGGCCCTCGGCGTGACCAAGGCGGCCCTCTACTATCACTTCAAGACCAAGGACGACATCGTCGCCAGCCTGGCCGAGGACCGGGTACGCGCGGTCGAGAAGCTGATCGCCTGGGCCTCGTCCCAGCCGCGCACCGAGGAGACGCGCCGCGAACTGCTCCGCCGTTACTCCGACGACCTGCACCGGGACCGGCACCACGAGATCATGCGGTTCTTCGAGCGCAACCAGACCTCGCTCAAGAACCATCCGACGATGGAGAAGACCCGGCACCGGATGCTGGACCTGCTCACCTTCCTCGTCGAACCGGACGATCCCACCGCCACCCGGCTGAGGAACTCGATGGCCCTGTTCGCGCTGCACGCCGCGTGGATCGTCCTCGGGGACGAGACGATCTCCGACGAGGAGCGGCGGGCCGCCGCCCTGGAGGTCGCGCTCGACCTCGTCCGGCGGTGAGCGTGCTCATCGACCCGCCCAACTGGCCGGGTCCGCACGGTCTGTTCTGGTCGCACCTGGTCAGCGACAGCTCGACCGAGGAGCTGCACGCCTTCGCGGAGGCACTGGGCGTACCGCGCCGCGCCTTCGACCGCGACCACTACGACGTTCCCGAGAGCTTCTACGAGCGGGCCGTCGCGCTGGGAGCGGAGGCCGTCTCCTCGCGCGAGCTCATCACCCGGCTCATCGGTTCCGGCCTCCGCCGCCGCAAGGTTCGTCCTGGAATCAGTGGCCCTCGCATAGATTCCAAAACCCCGGGCATGACGCCCCCCTGAAGACATCACCGCACGTCACAAAGGGGATGACATGCTGAACGCCAAAACGATCGCTTTCCTCGTGGCCCCGGAGGGCATCGAGCAGGTCGAGCTCACCGAGCCGTGGAACGCCGTCAAGCGGGCCGGGGCCACCCCCAGACTCGTCTCCACCGAGCGGGGTCAGGTCCAGGCGTTCAACCACCTCGACAAGGCCGACCGGTTCCCCGTGGACGCGACGGTCGAGGAGGTCTCCGCCGCCGACTTCGACGGGCTGGTGCTGCCGGGCGGCGTCGCCAATCCCGACCTGCTGCGTACCGTGCCCGAGGCGGTCGGCTTCGCGAAGGGCTTCTTCGACGCGGGCAAGCCCGTCGCGGCCATCTGTCACGCGCCCTGGACGCTGATCGAGGCGGACGTGGTGCGCGGGCGCATGGTCACGTCCTGGCCGAGCCTCGCGACCGACCTGCGCAACGCCGGCGCGAACTGGGAGGACCACGAGGTCGTGATCTGCACCTCGGGCCCGAACACGCTGATCACCAGCCGCAAGCCCGACGACCTCAAGGCCTTCTGCCAGGCCGCGGTCGACGCGTTCTCCGGCTGAGGCAAGGAGTCACGAGAACAGCCGATCCCCCGAGGGGGCCGGCTGTTCTCTGCCGCTGTGCCGCGTTTCTTCCATTCACCGAACTTTGCCGCACCTTTCCGATATCCAAAGTCACGATCACCCATCTCAGGTTAGGACGGAGCGTGCCGGGCAAGTTTTAGGAGAACCGGCTGCGAAAGGAGGACACCGTGGAGGCCACGATCGCGTTGCGTCTGCCGCGTGACGCCGCCAGCGTTCCCGTGATCAGGCAACTTCTCGACGCCTCGCTCCGCGCCCTTGGCGTGGTGTCCCAGATCCGCGAGGACATCCAGCTCATGCTCTCGGAGGCGTGTTCCAACGTCATCCAGCATGCCACACCCAGCGACGACTACATGGTCAGCACCGAGCTCTCCAGGGACCGTTGCGTGATCAAGGTGGTGGACGCGGGCGACGGCTTCGACTTCTCGGGCCCCGCCTCCCCGCCCCCCACCTCCGAACACGGCCGGGGCCTGCTGATCATGCGCGCCCTGGCCGACGACATCCGTTTCGTCAGCAGGAAGGAAAAAGGCTCGATCGTCTGCCTGGAGAAGACCCTGCGCTTCGTCAAGGGCGCGCCCGGCCTGTCACTGCTGCTCAGCGAGGAGCTTCAGCTCCAGCAGGGCGTCCCTGAGATAGTCCGTGACGGCCCAGACGTCGGGAACCATCTCCCGGCAGGCGATCACGCCGACGTCAAGTGAGCCGTCGTAGGAGAAGACCGTGATGTTGAGGCCGCCACTGGCGTCGGTCACCACCGAGACCGGGTAGTACGACAGCAGCCGGGCACCGCTCACGTAGAGGGGGAGTTGCGGGCCGGGCACGTTGGAGATCATCACGTTGATCGGACCCGCGCTGTCGGCGAAGAGGTCGAAGGCCGCCCGGGAGGCCAGGCCGGTCAACGCGGAGGGCATGATGTCGCTGAGCTCCTGAATCCAGCTGGCCGGGGCCAGCGACGAGCGATCCTTGATCAGCCGCATCGCGTCACGTACCGCCAGCAGCCGTTCCAGCGGGTCGGCCACCTGCGTCGCCAGCGTCGTGATCATGATGGTGACCTGGTTGCCCGCGCGCCGGTCACCGGGGACACGGAGCGAGAACGGCACCCCCGCGACGAGAGGCTGCTCGGGCAGCGCGTCGTGCTTGATCAGCCACTGGCGCAACGCCCCGGCGCACAGGGCCATCACCACGTCGTTCACCGTGACGCCGAGGGCGTTCTTGACCAGCTTGACGTCCTCCAGCGGCAGGGCCGCGTAGGCGAACCTGCGGTGCGCGCTGATCCTGCCGCTGAAGGGGGTACGGGGGACCGTCATCCGCGGCATGTCGGGCACCTCCGCGGTACCCGACAGGCGGTTGGCCAGTTGCCGGGTGAGCCGCGAGACCAGCCCGGCCCCGGGTACCTGGGAGATCAGGGGGATCTCGTCCAGGTGCGGGACGGCGTTGATCAGGAACCGTACCATGTTGGCCGGGTTGACCACCGCCTTGACGATTCCCCTGGCGACCATCTCGCGCGTGTCGATCCGCTCCTCGGGCTCGGCCGCGGGCGCCATCTCGACCTCGGCGGGCTCGGGGGAGGTGTCCAGCAGGCTGGCCAGCACGTCGGCGCCGGTGACGCCGTCGACCGCGGCGTGGTGGACCTTCGTGTAGAGAGCCGTACGGTCTCCGGCCAGACCGTGGATCAGATACATCTCCCAGAGCGGCCGCCGCCGGTCGAGGCAGCGGGCGTGCAGCCTGGCCACCTGCTCACCCAGCTGCTCGTCGCTGCCCGGGCCGGGCAGCGCGATCTCGCGCACGTGGTAGTCGAGGTCGATCCTGGAGTCCTCGGTCCAGTACGGATGGTCCAGGCCAAACGGGACGGAGACGAGTCGCATGCGGAAGGGCGCGGCCAGGTGGAGCCGCCGGGCCAGCAGCGACACCAGGTCGCTCCGCGACAGCCTGCCCGACAGGATGGCGAGCCCCCCGACGTTCGCGACGTTCGTCGAGGTCTCGAAATTCAGGAACTGCGTGTCCACCGCGCTGAGCTGTCGCATCGTCTACCTCCGGGAAGTCGTTCTTCCATCCTGCTCCCGTGGTGTCACCAGAGCCAACGTCGCGAGTGCGACGAGGACGAACACCGACACGATGACCAACGACAGCGGGATGAGCATGAGCACGATGACGACGGTCATGATCTCGCTGATCAACTGCGACATCGCAGAGCTGTGCCCGGATTGCCCGGCCGTTACACCGCATTCCAGCGACCGAGCTTCAGCGCGAGATGAAGTTCTAACCTGTGGGTTCCGTTCTTGAGGTTGCGGTCGGCCAGCTGCTCGATTCTGGTGAGGCGGTAATAGAGGCTGGTGCGGTGCAGGTGGAGCAGCCGGGCGGTCTCCTGGGCGTCTCCCCCGCTGTCCAGGTAGGTCTCCAGGGTGACCAGGAGCGCCGGATGCTCCCGCAGCGCGTCAAGCGGACCGCCGAACGTGCCGGGAGTACCGGGGGTACCGGCGACCGGCTCGGCGAGCAGCCGGTAGACGCCCAGATCCGGCCAGTGGGCGACCGGCCGCAGCGCCGGTTCCGCCGCCGCCGCCCTGGCCGCGGTGAGCGCCTCCTCATGTGCCCGCACGGCCGACTCGAGCCCCGGGTGCGGTGCGCTGACCCCGGCGCCCGTGCGGGTCCGCGCCGCCAGCCGCTCCCCCAGCGCCGTCACGTCCTCACCACGGTTGAGCAGCAGCACGGCGTGCCGGTCCAGGATCGTGAAGGCCGGTGGCCGGCGCGTCCTGGCCAGCTCCGCGCCGACCGCCTCACGCAGGAGGGCCGGGTCGCCCCGCAGCGCCAGGACGCGCAGCGGCCCCTCCCCGAGCACTCCGGCCGCACGCCGCACACCGATCTCGCCGGTGAGCAGGAGACTCAGGGTGTGGGAGCTGCCGCCGTCGTCGAGCAGGGCCGCGATCGCGGCGGCGTCACGCACGGCCCTGCCCTGCTCCTGCGGGTTCAACGGACCCGGGCCCTCGATGATCCACAGGTAGCCGACCCGGCGGCCCTGGTGGAGCAGGGGCACGCAGAGCCGGGCCGCCATGCCCAGCGAGGGATTCTCCGGAACCCTGACCGGCTCCCGGGTCGAGGCCACCCCGTGCTTCTCCTGCCAGGCCCCCACCGCCGCGGGAACCGACCGTGACAGAATGGCGTGGGCCCTGACCTGGTCGACCTCCCCGTGGTGGGCGCTGTGCGCGACGACCCGACCCTCCAGGTCGTCGACGGACATGCCCCTGCCCACGCTCGCGGCCAGCGCCTCCAACAGGTCCTGAACATCATCCGCGATCACGTTCCAATCCTACAGATGTAGGAAGGATCTCCGCTGGCGGAACGATGACTCCCCCCGGCACTGGCCGTAGCGTCACAGTATTCGTTCTGGAGGGGTCCACCTCGTGAGAGCCGCCTGACAGCCCCGTGAAAGGAGCTTCGTGCAGGAGCGCAGCCGCGTCGCCCCGTGGGCACCGCCCCAGGCGCAGCCGCGCCTGGCCGAGCTCGAGGCCGAGGTGTCGGGGCTGAGCCTGGACGCGGTGACCAGGCTGGTCGACGCGGTGCTGGCCGAGCACCGCGGCCGCCTCGACGAGGACGGTGTGGTCCTGTACGCCGGCACCAACACGATGAGCGAGCGCGCCAGGGCCGCCCATGAGATCTCCCTGGGCTGCCGGCCTTCGATGGGCTGGCCGGGCGACAAACGCCAGACCGGCCTGGAGGAGCTGGACGTGCTGGAGGTGCTGGTCCCGCTCCAGATCGCGGCGCTGATGGGCGGTGAGTTCGCCGAGGTGCGGCTGCAGAGCGCCACACTGGCCAACCTCGCCTGCTACAGCGCGTTCGCCGGCCCCGGCGACACGATCGCGGTGCTGCCTCAGGCCGCCGGCGGCCACACCAGCCACCACGCCCAGGGCGCCGCCGGGATCCGCGGCCTGCGGGTCGCCGACCTGCCCTACGACACCGGACGGCTCGATGTCGACCACGCGGCCCTCCCGGCGTTCCTGCGCGAGCGGCGGCCCGCGCTGGTGGTGCTCGGGGCGAGCCTGATGCTGTTCCCCTACGACGTGGCGCGGGTGCGGGCGGCCTGCGACGAGGTGGGCGCCCTGCTGCTCTATGACGCCTCGCACGTGGCGGGACTGATCGCGGGCGGCCGGTTCCAGCGGCCACTGGACGAGGGCGCGCACTTGATGACCATGTCCACCTACAAGTCCTTCGGCGGGCCACCCGGCGGGGCCGTCGTGACCCGCGACGCGGATCTCGCCCGGCAGGTGGCGGCGGCGGCCTATCCCGGCCTGACCGCCAACTACGACGCCTCCCGCCTGGCTCCCCTGGCCGTCGTCGCCGCGGAGCACGCCGCGGGAGGTTCCGGGTACGCCGACCGCTGCATCGCCAACGCCGGGGCGCTGGCCGCCGCGCTGGACCGCGAGGGCTTCACCGTGGTCGCCGCCCATCGGGGCTGGACCGTCTCGCATCATGTGGCGGTGGACGCGGGCGCGTTCGGCGGCGGGGACGAGGCCGCCCGGCTGCTGGCCGAGGGGGGCGTCTACCTCAGCGGCGTCGGCCTGCCCGGCCGGCCGGCCGGGGAGCCCAGGCGGGGCCTGCGGATCGGCACCCAGGAGGTGACCCGTCGCGGCTTCGGCCCGGACACCATGGGCGAGGTCGCGGCCCTGATGCGCCGCCTGCTCATCGACGGCCAGACCCCCGCGAAGGTTCGTCGGGACGCACTGGCCCTGCGCCGCGCCATCCCATGATCCCGGACCGGCCCGCTCGACCCCCGGGGGTGCGCCCCCTGGCGGGCCGGTCCGTCAAATTCCCCTGACCACCCCACCCACGTGTATCCCCTGCCGGCGGAACCCGGCTCGCGGGCGTCCCGGTTCGACCGGCACGGGTCGCGGAGCCGCCCGGCGGCGATGATCTACTCGGCCGGGGCCGGGAGAGCCACGGGACGGAGTACCGTCCTGTCATGTGCCGCAGCATCAAGACTCTTCGTGAGCCCTACGCCAGCGACGTGACCGACGACGACGTACGAGCCGCCGCGCTCCAGTACGTCCGCAAGGTGTCGGGTTTCCGCTCCCCCTCGGCGCGCAACGCCGAGGCCTTCGAGAGGGCCGTGGACGCGGTGACCGCCGCGACCCGGGCCCTGCTCGACGAGCTCCAGCTGAAGCAGGTGTCCCGGGACTGACCGGGAACCTCTGCCCGTCCGCCGCCGACACGGGGGTGCCGGCGGCGGAACCTCGGCATCGGGCCACCCGTACTCCGCCGACGGCGGCCGGGCTCACCGGGCATCGGGTCAGTCGCGTACGTTCGAGGAGCGGAAGAGCCTGCTCGCGAACATGACCACCACGCCTACCAGACCGATGATCAGAGCCCACTTGAGGAGCGTGAACAGGAAGCCCAGAACCGAGCCCAGCAAGATGAAGGCGATCACCACGGCCGCCACGATCAGAAGAATTCGTCCCATGTCCTCAACGCTAGGCCCTGGCCGGGCCCGGCGGCAGACCCGCGAGCCGATGTCAGGGACAGGCCAGGGTCATCCCCCAGAAGAGCCCCGGCCCCGTCCCCCACCCGGGGTACTCGACGGCTTCCCCGATCGGGGAAGCGGACACGCCGGGAACGCGCCCGCTCACCCGGATCGAGGGTCGTGATCCTAGAGGGCGGAGCGGCCGCCGACGAGAGGGAGGGTGACCGAGCTGGCGCGGGGGTCGACCGAGACGGCGGTGCCCGGGGGCAGGCGCAGCGTGAAGTCGCGGTCCGTGGAGATGAGCACGACGCCGATCCGGTGACCGGCCTTGACGACGTAGTCGCCGGGCTGGAGGTCGAAGCGGAAGTCGTAGAAGCGGTTTTCGCGCAGCAGTTCGGTCCTGGCCGCGGAGTCGCGGTTACGGACGTCCAGCCAGCCCCTTGTGATGATCTTGTAGGGGGCGGTCACCGTGACGTGCTCGGCCAACCGGGCGCAGCCGGTGTCGCCGGGCACGCCCTGTCCGTAGCAGACCTGGGTGGCACCGTAGGCGACGTCACCGTAGGCGCGGGCGTCGGTGCCGTAGTCGACGAGCAGCGCCGTCAGGTACGGCGAGCGCCCGCCCTTGAACGCGGCCCGCACCGAGACCTCCGGGGTGCCGGACAGACGCGCGTCGCGGGCCAGCGGGCTCGACAGGTAGGCCAGGCGGTTGGGGTCGGTGCTCTCGGTGTTCTCGACGAGCTGGTCGGCACCTCGGGTGCTCTGGTCGACGAAGGACTCGACGACGGCGCGGCCTCGGGGGCGGTCGGCGCCCAGGGTGCCGTTGCGGCCGTCCTGCCCTGCGGCCAGCTGGAGCCGTACGTCGCGGGTGCCCGGCAGCGGCCACGAGGCGTGCTGCGCCCACTGCCCCGGACCCGACTCCACGTCCGCCTGCGGCTCGTCCATGATGCCGTTGCGCAGGCCGTACAGGTGGAAGTCGAACCAGCGGTGGAGCTGGCGCAGCCACTCGGCGTTGCGCCCGGCGAAGGAGAACGGGTTGAAGTGCGCGCCCTGGTGGAGCCAGATCTTGCGGGGCACGTTCCGCTTCGCGAGGGCGTCCCACCACTGGACGGCCTGCTTGGTCTTGACGTTCCAGTCGTTGAGGCCGTGCACCAGGAAGACCGCCGCGCGGACCTTGCGCACGTCGTTGAGGTAGTTGCGCCGGTCCCAGAAGCCGGAGTAGTCGCCGGTGACCCGGTCCTGGTCCTTCTCTATCCGGTCCATCAGCGCGCCGCAGGCCTGCTGGGCGTTCTGACGGGTCAGCACGTAGCGGGCGAGCACGTCGGCGTCCTCACCCTGGTAGCCGCCGGGGGCCAGCACGCCGCCGTTGGCCCGGTAGTAGTCGTACCAGGAGGAGATGGCCGCGATCGGCACGATCGCCTTGAGGCCCTTGACCCCGGTCGCGGCGACGGCGTTGGGCAGCGTGCCGTTGTAGGAGACTCCGATCATGCCGACGTTCCCGGTGGACCAGCCGGCCTTGACCTCGTTGCCGACCGCGTCGAATCCGCGGGCGCGGCCGTTGAGCCAGTCGATCGCGGCCTTGGGGCCCGCGGTCTCGTTGTCCAGGCCGGTGGTGGGACAGCCGGTCGCCCGGCCCGAGCCGAGGTTCTCCACCAGCGCGATCGCGTAGCCGCGCGGCACGAAGTAGTTGTCGTAGTAGCCGCGGAAGGGCGGAGCGACCGCGCGGGCCACGTCGGAGCCGTCGCCGAACATCTCGTCGTGCAGGTCGTTGAACTTGTTGCGCCGGTACTCCATGCCCGCGGGGTCGGAGCCGTCGAGGTCGACGACGTGGTTGGGCACGTCGTTGCCGCCCGCGTAGTAGGGGCTGGCCTCCATGATGACCGGGACCTTCGTCCCGGAGTCGGTCTCCTTGGGGCGCATGATGTCGACGGCGACCCGGTCGGGGAGCCCGTCGGCGTCGCTGTCGACCCCGGCGACCTCGACGAACACGGTCTCGGTCAGCGCGTCGGCGCGCGAGTAGACCGGCTGGGTCTCGCCGTTCTCTATCAGGGGGGCCGCGGATCGGGCGGCCGGCACGGGTGACGCGGCGGCCGGCAGCACACCGGCCGGCAGGATGACCGCCAGCGCGACGATGATCGTCTTCCATCTGTTCATCGGAGGAGAACTCCCAGAGGGTCGCATAAAACCTGACAACTCCGGTCAATCTCCTGCGAAGCAATCTTGACCTGCAAGATCAAAGATATAACGAATGGGCGGCTATCTCGCGTTAAGCGAGAGTTCCGGGGTGTAGCCCCGTTCCGCCGCTCACGGAACACCATGTGCCCGTCGGACGGGGGGTGCGAAGCCCCGTTCCGCTCCTCCCGCCGCTCACCGGCCCCCATACGCCCACCGGGCGGGAAGGGTGCCGTTGAGGCGAGATTCAAGGAAGGCTAGCCTTACTTCATGCCTTCCCTCGATACCGGTGAAACCGGCTCGATCATCACGGTCAACTCGGAAGAAGAACTCCGCCGGATCGTCGGCGAGGTCGGTGAGGTCGTCCTGCGCAAGGACATCGGCCGTCTCGACGGGCACGCCCGTGACTTCATCGCCACCTCGCCCTTCCTGCTGCTGGCGACCTCGGGATCCGACGGCACCTGCGACGTCTCCCCACGCGGCGAGGAGCCCGGCGGCGTGCTGGTCCTCGACGACCACACGCTGGTGATCCCCGAGCGGCCCGGCAACCGCCGGCTCGACAGCCTGCGCAACATCGTCGCCAACCCGCAGGTCGGCCTGCTGTTCGTGGTGCCGGGCACCGAGGAGACCCTGCGCGTCAACGGGCGGGCGCGGGTGGTCAGCCAGGCCCCGTACATGGAACGCCTGCGCGTGAGGGGGAAGGTTCCCACGCTGGCGGTCAGCGTCGAGGTGCGGGAGTGCTTCTTCCACTGCGCCAAGGCCTTCCGGCGGTCGGCGCTCTGGCAGCCGGAGCGGTGGCCGGACCGCGGGGCGCGGCCCACGCTCGGCCGGATCTTCAAGGAGCAGCTGGACCTGGAGTGGTCGGCCAAGCTCATCGACGACGACCTGAGCATCGACGCCCGCGAGAACCTGTACTGACGGCGGCACCGACCCCGGGATCCGATCTGGAGGCGCTCGCGCGCGGTGGACGGGGGTCCGGGAAAACCCGTACCGGTGCCGGGCACGGGGCTGGCAGGCTGTGCGGATGGAGGTACGGTACGTCCCGGATCACTCGGTGCTGTCGGTGGTGGTCGGCTCGCGGGCATACGGGCTGGAGAACGAGGACTCCGACGTCGACAGGCGCGGGGTCTTCGTGGCACCGACCCGGCTGTTCTGGCGGCTGGCCAAGCCGCCCACGCATGTCGAGGGGCCGCTGCCCGAGCAGTTCTCGTGGGAGGTCGAGCGGTTCTGCGCGCTCGCGTTGGAGGCCAACCCGACGGTGCTGGAATGCCTGTGGTCGCCGATCGTCGAGCACGCCACCGCCGCGGGCGAGGAACTGCTCTCCATCCGGGGCGCCTTCGTCTCCGGGCGCGCCGGACAGACCTTCGTCGGATACGCCAACGCCCAGTTCCGCCGGTTGGACCCCGAGCGCCCCAGATGGAAGCAGGCCATGCACATGGTCCGCCTGCTGCTCAGCGGTCTGCACCTGGTCCGCCACGGCGAGCCCCTGGTCCGGATGGACGCCCACCGCGACCGGCTGCTCGCCGTACGGCGGGGAGAGCTCTCCTGGGACGAGGTCGACCGCTGGCGCTCCGAGCTGACCGCGAGGTTCGACGGCACGGGCACGCTGCCCGCCGAACCCGACCGGCGACGCGTGGAGGAATACCTGGCGAGTACCAGAGAGGCGGCGCTGTGACCGTGACCCTGCCGTCCTGGCTGGCCGAGATTCCCGCCGGGCAGGCGCATCCGACCGCCTTCGCCACGGTCAGCGGGGCGCACCTGTACGGTTTCCCCTCCGCCGACTCCGACGTCGACCTGCGCGGCGTTCACCTGCTGCCGCTGGAGGAGGTGGTCGGCCTGCGGACGGGGAGTGAGACCCTCACCCGCTCCTGGGTACGCGACGGTGTCGAGGTGGACCTGGTCACCCACGACCTGGCCAAGTTCTGCCGCCTGCTGCTGCGCCGCAACGGCTATGTGCTGGAACAGTTGCTCTCCCCGCTGGTGGTGGCCACCTCGCCGGTCCACCGGGAGATGATCGCCGCCGCCCCCGGCTGCGTCACCCGCCACCACGCCCACCACTATCTGGGATTCGCCCGTACCCAGTGGCGGCTGTTCGAACGCTCCGGCGAGCTCAAGCCGTTGCTCTACACCTTCCGCGTACTGCTCACCGGCCTCCGTCTGATGCGCACCGGAGAGCTGGAAGCCGACCTCACCCGGCTCTCCGGCGGGCCGCCCTATCTCGGTGACCTGATCGCCGCCAAGCGATCCGCCGAACACGGCCGGCCGCCGGCGGGCGCGCCGGGCCTGGCACGACTGGCACGCGACGTCGGCCGGCTGACCGGGGAACTGGAGGAGGCGCGGGACGCCTCCCGCCTTCCCGACACCGCGCCGTCGGCGGATGCGGTGCACGATCTCGTCGTTCGCGCCCGTCTGTCGATGAGAGCCGCGAGGGCCTGAAATCCCGCCGGAGTCGTCACGCGCGCGTCGCTCAGAGTCTCGGGGAGGGCGGGAGCGGCGGCTGTCGCGGCCGGCGGCCCGTCTCGCCGCCGCGCAGCAGTTCCCACCAGCTCTCCAGCAGTGGGACGTCGGCGGTGTCGACGCGCTCGCCCGGGCGGGGGACGGCGAGGCGGACGTCCCGGGCCTTGGCCTCGCGCCAGAGGCGGTCGACCGGTTCGGCCCAGGGGTGCGTGGCCAGGGTGAAGGTCGCCCAGTGGACCGGGAGGAGCAGCCTGCCGCCCAGGTCGAGGTGGGCGTTGACCGCCTCCTCCGGGTTCATGTGGATGTCGGGCCAGGCGGCGTTGTAGGCGCCGATCGGCATGAGCGTGAGATCGAACGGGCCGTGCGCGGCGCCGATCCCGGCGTAGCCGTCGAAGTATCCGGAGTCGCCGGCGTAGAAGACCTTCCTCTCCCGGCCGGCGATGACCCAGGAGCCCCACAGGGTGACGTTGCGGTTGAGGGTGCGACCGGAGAAGTGACGGGCGGCGGTCGCGACGAACCGCAGGCCCGCGACGCTCGCCTCCTCGTCCCAGTCGAGTTCGACGATCCGCGAGGCGGGCACGCCCCAGCGCTCCAGATGGGCGCCGATTCCCAGCGGCACCAGGAACGGCGCGGTCTGCAGCGCGAGCAGGCCGCGTACCGTCGCGCGGTCGAGGTGGTCGTAGTGATCGTGCGAGATCACGATCGCGTCGAGCGGCGGAAGACCTGCCAGTGGCCCCGGCATCGGGTGCAGGCGCCGCGGGCCGACCAGCTGGGAGGGCGAGGCGCGCCTGCTCCACACCGGGTCGACGAGCACGCGGCGGCCCTCGATCTCCAGCAGCGCGGTGGCGTGACCGTACCAGATGACGCTCAGCCCGGTCGGGGACGGCCCGCCCGCCGGTGCGGTCACCACCGGGACCGGCGTGGCCGGGCGGCGTTCCTCGCGGTTGTGCAGCATGTTCCAGGCGATCTCCCGCGCGCTCTGCGGCGAGGGTACGAAGACGCCGGGCGTGGAGTTGCGAAAGAGGCCGTCGTGGAACTGCGGCGAGCGGCGCATCCGCTCCAGCCGCTCCCCCCTGGCCCTGCCCCCGAGTTCCGCGGGGATGTCCTTCAACGCCCACCCGGCGGCGGCCAGTGCCAGCCCGCCCACGAGGAGACGCCCGATCGATCTGCTGCCCGCCATGCGGCCCACGCTCCTGAAGTCGCCAGTGCCTGCAGAACGATCTCGGCTTCGCGGCTGTTCCCGGCATGTCTCGGGCAGGACCCGCCCGGCGTCGCGAGAACCGACCTCGGCTCCGCCGCGCCCGGCGTCGCGATGAACAGAGGCCAGAGGGCCCGGCTCCGCCAACGCTCTCGTCCCACCACGGGCAGACCCGCGCGGCGGCTTCACCAGTCACCAAAGAAGACGAACAGCCCCAAAATATAACGTCATAATGTAAAAGTAGCGATCATGGAGTTATGAAGGTACAAATGCCGCGCACTGTCATGGAGGCCGAAGCCATCCAGGACGAGCTCAGAACGCTGCTCGACCTGACCGGTCCCGGCCCCCGCAGTCCGGCCAGGGTCGCCGGGGTGGACGTCGCCTACGACAGGGACCGGCTGGCGGCGGCGGTGACCGTGCTGGACGGAACGACGCTGGAGATCGTCGAAAAGGTCGCCGTCAGCGGGAGGGTGGCCTTCGACTACGTCCCCGGGCTGCTCGCCTTCCGGGAGGTTCCCGCCCTGCTGGACGCCCTTGAGCGGCTCTCCGCACCCCCCGACCTGGTCGTCTGCGACGGATACGGCCTGGCGCACCCGCGCCGCTTCGGCCTGGCCTGCCATCTCGGCGTGCTCACCGGACTGCCCACGATCGGGGTCGGCAAGACCGCCTTCGTCGGCACCTATCCCACGCCCGCGCCCGAGCGGGGCTCGTGGACCGACCTGACGCTGGACGGCGACGTCGTCGGCCGCGTGCTGCGCACCCGGCACGGGATCAAGCCCGTCTTCGTCTCCGTGGGACACCGTGTCGACCTCGCCACGGCCTGCCACAACGTGCTGAACCTGACACCCCGCTACCGCCTTCCCGAGACGACCCGCGCCGCCGACCGGCTCTCCCGCGAGGCGCTGATCGAAAACTGTCGTCCGGACCTGGTTGGATCCGCTCAGTACGACGAAATGGGATGAAGTGAGCGACAACGAGTGGGCCGAGGATGTCGACGCGTGGCGCGACACCAACCTGGCACGGATCCGCCGGCGGCTGGCGAGCGGGTTCGATCCCGGGCAGTGGCTACCGTGGCTGCGCACGACGCCCCTGCACCGGGCCGCCCAGGAGGGTGCCGTCCAGGTGATGGAGCTGCTGCTGGCCTCGGGCGCGGAGGTCGACCCCGTCGACGCCGACGGCGCCACCCCGCTCTGGGAGGCCGTACGCCACGGCTGGGACGACGCCGTACGGGTCCTGCTCGCCGCGGGCGCGGACCCCTGGCGGCCGTGCATCGCGGGCCGCTCCCCCGGTTCCCAGGCGCTCTTCACCGAACTGGCCGACCTGTTCGACCAACTGCCCGGAGCCCCCACCGTCAGCCCCAGGCTCCGCGAGCTCCAGGACACCGTCGACGCGATGATGTTCTCGTACGAGGACTACAACGAGGGGCTGTGCGTCGCCTTCGTCGGCGAGGTGACCGAGGACGAGGTCATCCGCCGCCTGGGCGCCGCGCCTGAGTCGTGCCCGCCGCTTTCGACCGGCGAGCTGTGGAGCGCCGAGCGCGCCTCACCCGTGGAGGTCCTGCGGGTGGCCAGCCCGCCGGGAGGCGGGGTGGTGCTCTTCCAGTCCGACGGCATCCTTCCGGTGCACGACGGGGTCGGCCGTGCCGTCACCTCGGGTGGCGGGGTGCTGGCCGGGGCCTTCCCGTTCGCCAGCGCGTCCGTCGACATCTGGCGGGACGGCCTCCCCGCCGGACGGCCCTCGGTGCACGAGCAGCTCTCCGACAGCAGCATGGTCGAACTGTGGATGTGCCGTTTCGGCGACTGCGGCGCCCACCCCTCCACCGCGACCGAGCGCACCCTGGGCCTGATGACGCTGCTGACCTCCACCTACATCACCGAGGAGTGGCTGTGGAGCGCTCCGATGAGACTGGTCCCCGTCACACTGCGGCGAAATGGGTAGAGTCGCACAACGATGAGAATCCATACGATCACCGCGCTCTGGGAAGACATACCCGACGATGCCGACGACCTCGTCCTGGTACGCGGCGGGTTCCGGGTCTACCTCTGCCTGTGCGGCAGGCCGCTGGCCGACAGGACGGCGGCCGAGCTGCACGCGTCCGAGACCAACCAGTGCACCACCTGCCTGGGCAGCGCCGTCGAGAACATCGTGCCCGACTTCTCCCAGCAGTGCACGGCCTGCGCCGGAACCGGCCGGCGCAGGGCGCAGCTGACCTGGCAGCTCGCCCACGCCGAGGCCGAGACGATGATCACCGTCGAGTTCGTCCGCGGGCTCATCGCCGGCTTCACCGAGCCGTTCCGGCTCTCCGAGGTGGCCGACCTGGCCCGCGACACCCTCAACCTCCCGGTGGGCCGGCTGCCGGTCGGCCCGCGGGTCCGCGACGTCCTGCGCTCCCTGGAGGCGAGGGGCGAACTCGTGCTGCTCTCCGCCCCCGACGAGCTCCTGCGCGGCACCTCGGTCATGCTCTACCGCGACCCCTACTGGGAACACGCCACCGGTTGAGCGTCCTTCGCGGCTACATCCTCTCCGCCGCCGCGAGGTAACCCGCCAGCATGGTCAGCGCGACATCGCGCACCGCGTCGTCGCCGGGCAGGAAACCGGCGCTGTGCATGCGTACGTCCGTGCCGTCACCGACCCCGACGAACATCATCAGGCCGGGCAGCACCGCGGAGAGATAGGAGAAGTCGTCGGCGCCGAAGGAGAGCAGCGGCCGCGAGAGGGTGAGGCCCAGGTCGGTCAGGTGGGCACCGGCTCGGGCGGCGAGCCCGGAGTCGTTGTACAGGACCGGCTCCCCCCGGGTGATGCTCACCTTGGCCTCGCAGCCGTGGGCCCGCGCGACCAGGTCCGCGACCTCCTCCAGCCGGGCGTGCACCTGGTCGCGGATGCGCTCGCTCAGTGCCCTGACCGTACCGCCGGCCGTGGCCTCGTCGGGCACGACGTTGGGTGCGCTGCCGGCCGTCAGTGTGGAGACGCCGAGGACCGCCGAGCTGGTCGGGTCGACGTCACGGCTGACCACCCGCTGCAGGGCGACGACGACGTGCGCGAGCGCGAGTACCGGATCGCTGGTCAGGTGAGGGTAGGCGGCGTGCCCGCCGCGGCCCCTGACCACGACCGTGAACTCGTCGGCGGCGGCGTTCACCGTGCCGGGAGTGGCCGCGACCTCGCCCCGCGGCAGGGTGGGCTGGACGTGCGCGCCGATGATGGCGGTGATCTGGTGCTCCGCCAGCGACGGCGACCGGGCGATGTCGTGGGCGCCGGAGGGATAGGTCTCCTCGCGCGGCTGGAGCATCGCGACCAGCGGAGGCGCGCCGGGGGTGTCACCGACCGCGTGGCAGAGCGCCACCAGGGCGGCGAGATGCACGTCGTGCCCGCAGGCGTGCATGCGGCCCGGCCTCCCGGACGCCCAGTCGACACCGGTCCGCTCGGTCACCGCCAGCGCGTCGAGTTCGGCCCGTACGGCGACCGCGGGCCCGGGGCCGCCGACGCGCACCAGCGCGCCCGTACCGGCCACCGCGTCCACGGGGCGTCCGGGCAGCTCGGCCAGGATCAGGTCGCGGGTCGGCCCCTCCTCCCCCGACAGGTCGGGGTGGGCGTGCAGCCGGCGGCGCAGCTCCGTCGCGGCGGGCAGCCGTCGCTCCAGTGCCGTCCGGAGCCCGGCCTCGACGGAGTCGACGGCCGGGCCGAAGGCAAGAGGCTCGATCATTTGGCCGCTTCCAGACCGTAGACGCGCAGGGCGTTGTCCACGCCGATCATGGTGGCCACCCGGACGGCCTCCTCCTCGGCCCACTCTCCGGCGTCGACCCACCCGCGCAGCGCCCGGCCGAGCCCGCGGCGGAACAGGTGCGCCCCCAGCATGTGCAGCTCCGCCGGCCCCCAGGCGTCCGAGGAGAACAAGATCTTGGCGAACGGCGCGAGTTCCAGCGACTCGGCGATCAGCGCGTCCGACCGGCTGCCGGTGTAGTTGACGCCGAGACCGACGTCGAAGTAGACGTGCGGGAAGACCTGGGCGAGATAACCGGCGTTGCGGTGGTACGGGTAGCAGTGCAGCAGCAGGATGTCCACGCCGTGCGGCTCGATGAGCTTCAGCCAGCGGGTGAGCAGCAGCGGGTCACACATGTGCAGCTCCACATCGGGGTCCCCGTAACCGGCGTGCAGTTGCAGCGGCAGCCCGCGCTCCACCCCGGCCCAGAGTCCGAGGCGGAGCAGCACCGGGTCGTCCACCCGCCACTGGCCACTCGCCTCGCCGGCGGACAGCCAGCGGCCCGCCGCCAGGACGACCTCCCGGTCGCCGGGTGGTGCCGGGTCGAAGGCGAAGCCGTGCCGGTAGGCGACGATGCTCTTGAGGCCGACGGCGTCGGCGGTGCGGCGCGCCAACTCCTCACGGAAGCGGCCCGGCAGTTCCGCGGCCGAGACTCCCGAGGCGGCCACCTGCTCCAGCACCTGCTCGATGCGGACCACCTCGTGCACGGGCCGCCCCGACGCCTCCGCCATCCCGGCCGGGTCCAGGACGTCGTCGCCCCGATAACCGGTCTCCAGCAGGAAGCGGCCGATGCCGCCGGCGGCCAGTAGCAGCCGGTTGACCTCGGCGGCGCCCAGTTCGGTGCGGCGCGCCAGGTAGTCCTCCGGTGCGGCGTGGGCGGGCAGGCCGAGGACCGGCGCGCACCAGCGGCGGATCGCGAAGCCCAGCTGGGAGTCGAACTGGGTCATGAACGCCGGGATCGGCCGGTCGGACTCGGTCACCAGCGTCTCGAACTCACCGCGGCCCAGCTCTCCCGAGGAGGCGCCGTGCACATGGTGGTCGACCAGGGGCAGGGTGGCGAGCACACTCTCCAGATCGCCGGCCGCATCCCCGGAGAAGTTCTCAGTAGACATCGGCGACCCTCCGGCAGAGCTCGTGGTCGGGCAGTCCCTTGACGCAGGCCAGCTCGGCCCGTCGCACCGCGAGGAACGTGTGGAGCAGTTCGTGGGGGAACCAGCCTCGGGCGACCTCGTCGGCCTCCAGCGCGGCGAGCGCCTCCGGCAGGGAGCCGGGGAGCGCGGGCTCTTCGGCCAGGTCGGCCTCGGTCGCGGTCTCCGGCCACACCCGGGCGGGCTCGGCCCCGGCCAGTCCCGCGAGGCCGGCGCGGATCAGGATGCCGAGCACCAGCCACGGGTTGGCCGTGGCGTCCGCCGCCCGGTACTCCAGGTGGAGCTGGCCCGCGGGGTCGGCGCCGCCGATCTCGACGGTCGGCGCGATGCGCAGCAGCGCCTCGCGGTTGCGCTCGGCGAGGAAGACCCCGCCGGCGCTCCACCGGTGCGGGGTGAGCCGCAGGTAGGAGCCGACGCTGGGCGCGGTGACGGCCACCACCGCACCGGCGTGCCGCAGGATTCCGGCCGCGAACCTGGCCGCGGTCGAGGAGAGCCTGCCGGGTGCTCCGGCGTCGAACATCACCGGGCCGCCGCCGACCTCGCGGAGCGAGAAGTGCACGTGGACGCCGTTGCCGACGCCCGCGGGGTCGGCCAGCGGGACGAAGGTGACCGGGTGCCCCCGGCGGCGGGCGAGGTCGCGGACGAGCTCGCGCAGCAGGACCGCCCGGTCTGCGGCGACCATTCCGGGGGCGGGCCGCAGGGTGATCTCGAACTGGCCGTCCCCGTACTCGGGGAGCCAGCTCTCCGGCTCCAGCCCGGCCGTCTCCAGCAGCGCGACCAGGTCGGCGCCGAACGGCTCGGCGCCGCGCAGGCGCTGGAAGGAGAAGGGCGGGGCCTCGGCCTGGCCGCCGAGCATGAACTCGTGCTCGAAGGAGGCGTTCACCTCAAGGCCCGCGATCTCTCTCAGGTCCGCCAGCGCGCGGGCGAGGAAGCCGCGCGGGCAGCCGGGCCAGGGGCTGCCGTCCAGGCCGGTCTGGTCGGCGAGGTAGAGCCGGGTGCCCGGCACCGGGCCGTCGGCGGGCAGGTCGACGGCCGTCGCGGGGTCGGGGAGCAGCCTCAGGTCGCCCACCGAACCGAAGACGTTGTCGTCGGCCAGGTGGCCGAAACAAGTCAGCGCCAGATTGGCGGGAACCCATCCCACTCCGGTGCGCAACGTCTGGTCCAGCCGGGCCACCGGGGTAGCCCGGCCCCGCACCTGGGCCGCGAGGTCACAGGTCGCCACGAAGGCGGTCCCTGTCGTCATCGGCTCTCTCCTCCCAGTCCGGTCCGCACCTCGCGTCCCGGCCGCCCTAAGTGAAACATACGGTTCACATGTATGGTCAAGGCGGCGGAATGAAACTTAGCATGCGTGTTACCTGGTACCCCTGACAGAAACGCCCAGGTCATATGTGTCGAGCCGGCGGGAGGCCGCTCCCGCCCGGCATCATCGGAAGGCCTTCCATGACGGACAACCTCTCTCCGAGCAGGTTCAACGGGACAGTGGTCCTGGTCACCGGCGGAGCCCAGGGCATCGGCCGGGGCATCACCGAGGCGTTCCACGAGGCGGGGGCGACGGTCGTCGTCGCCGACCTCGACGAGACGCGCACGGCGAGGGTCACCGCGGAGCTCGCCGCCGTCCCGGGCCGATCGCCGGCGGCCTCGGCGGTGCGTCTGGACGTGCGCGACCCGGAGTCGGTGACCGCCGCCTTCGAGCGGGTGACCGCCCTGCACGGCGGAGTGGACGTGCTGGTCAACTGCGCCGGGGTCTATCCGAACACCCCGGTACTCGACATGACCGCCGCGGAGTGGGACGAGGTGTTCGCCGTCAACGTCCGCGGCGTGATGCTGGCCTCGCAGGCCTTCGCCCGCGCCTCCGGCGCCCTCGGGGGCGGGCGCCGGATCGTCAACGTCTCCTCCGGCGCGGCCCGCTCGGCCCGGGTGGGCGCCGCCCACTACTGCTCGTCCAAGGCGGCGGTGGAGATGCTCACCAGGGTCCTGGCGCTGGAGTTCGCCCCGTCACAGATCACCGTCAACGCCGTCGCCCCCGGGCTGATCGAGGTCCCGGCCACCGCGGCGCTCTCGGCCGAGTACGTGGCGGCGCTGGTCGCCGGGCAGCCGGTGCATCGCATGGGCACGCCGGCGGAGATCGCGCGGGCGTGCGTGTTTCTCGCCGATCCGGACTCCTCCTTCATCACGGGGAGTGTTCTCGACGTGGACGGAGGCTTCCTGGCCGGAACGGCCCTGCCGCCGAGCTGAACCACGTTTTACGAGATCAGAGCGGTGCGGCGGATCGAGTTTAAGTAACAAACCTTTTACAGGTCTAGCCTTTGCCGCAGGATGCAACGTACGTTTCAATTGTCGACAGTGACAGAACGGTGCAAAACAGGCATGTGACGCCCTTCGGCATGTCCCGCATGCGTTCGTCCGCTCGTCCCCCAGACGCAGAGAGGCTTCACCGTGGCCCGTTCCCCCTTCCTCCGTCCCCGGACGCCCATCCGGGCGATCACCGCCGTCGCGGTGACGGGCGCCCTGGCGGCGCTCACCGCGTGCTCCTCCTCCACCTCCCCCGACGCCTCCGCCGCGGAGACCGGCGGCGCGGCCGGCACGAAGGAGATCCAGATCGGCCTGCTCGCCCCGCTGACCGGGGCCCTGGCATCCGACGGCCTGGGCATGAAGCAGGGAGCCGAGCTGGCCGTCAAGCAGCTCAACGAGGCCGGCGGCGTGAACGGGTACACGTTCAAGCTCAAGGTCGTGGACGTGCAGAGCCAGTCCAACGACGCGGTGACCAAGGGCGTGCAGACCCTGACCGACGACGAGTCGGTGAAGGCGGTCGTCACCGGCTACGCCTCCACGTCCAACTTCGAGATCGACGAGTTCGCCGCGGCGGAGAAGGTCTACCTCATCGGCGGCAACACCGCGCAGACCCAGGCCATCATCGAGAAGGACCCGGCGAAGTACCCCACGGTCTGGTCGATCACCCCTGACTACGACGCCTACGGCACCGAGCCGGTCGACCTGGCGGAGTCCTGGGCCGAGCAGGGGCTGTGGAAGCCGCGCAACAAGTCGGCGTTCATCGTCCGCTCCGACAACCCCTACAGCGAGAACATCGCCGACGGCCTGGTCAAGCACTTCAAGGCCAAGGGCTGGAGCATCGCCGGCCAGGAGAAGGTGCCGTTCGGCACGGTCAACGACTGGGGCACGGTTCTCGGGAAGATCCGCTCCGCCGACCCCGACTTCATCGTCAACACCGACTACCAGGTCTCCAACGAGGCCAGCTTCCTGCAGCAGTTCCTGCAGAAGCCCACCGAGTCCCTGGTCTTCATGCAGTACGGCCCCAACCAGCCCCAGTTCTTCGAGCTGACCAAGCAGCAGGCCGAGGGCGTGCTGTTCAACAACCTCGCGGGCATGGTGCCCTCGCCCGGCTACGCGCCGGCCGCTCAGCTGCAGAAGGACTGGCAGGCCGCGTACGGGACCGACAACGTCGACCCGCAGGGCGTGATGACCTACGTGGAGACCATGATCTACGCCGACGCGCTGCGCGAGGTCGGCGACCCCGACGACGCGCCGGCGATCGGTGCCGCCATCGGCAAGAGCGACAGCGAGCGGGCCTCCGGCCGGATCGTGTTCGACCAGACCACGCACCTGGCCAAGCAGGGCGACGACTACGTGCCGCTGCAGTCCTTCCAGTTCCAGGACGAGAAGCGGGTGCTGATCGCCCCTGAGAAGTACAAGTCGGGCTCCTTCCAGCTCCCGCCGTGGATGAAGAAGTGACCTCCGCCTCCCTGCTGCTGCCGCCGGGCAAGCGGATGGCCGTGGCACTGACCTTCGACTTCGACGCCCACTCCCCCTGGATGGGCACCATGGGCCGCACGTCGCCGTCCTACCTGTCGCGCGGTGACTTCGGCGCCGAGCAGGGGGTGCCCCGGCTGCTGGAACTGCTCGGCCGCAACGATCTGCCGGCGACCTGGGCCACCCCCGGCCACGACCTGGTGACCTTCCCGCACCGCATCGAGCAGATCCTGGCGGCCGGGCACGAGATCGCCGCGCACGGCTGCTACCACGAGGTCGTGCCCGACCTGGGGCCCGACGAGGAGCGCCGGCTCATGGAGGTCGCGCTGCGCCAGCACGAGCAGGTCGTCGGGCGCCGTCCGCGCGGCTACCGCTCGCCCGCCTGGGACTTCTCCGAGAGCACGCTGGACCTGCTGGAGGAGTTCGGCTTCGACTGGGACAGCTCGCTGATGGGCCGGGAGTTCGAGCCGTACCGGCCCCGGCGGGTCACGGTGAACTACGAGTCGGCCAGCGAGTTCGGCCCGGAGAGCCGGATCGTGGAGATCCCCGTGTCGTGGTATCTCGACGACTGGCCCTCGGTGGAGTACGTCGCCGGGGTCTCCCCGCTGGGTTCCCACCGCGACATGGAAGACCGCTGGAACACCATCTTCGACTACGCCCACCAGCGGGTGCCGGGCGCGGTCTACGTGCTCACCATGCACCCGCAGACCATCGGCCGGGCCCACCACCTGCTCGTCCTGGAGGCGCTGGTCGAGCGGATGCTGGCGGCGGGCGACGTCTGGTTCGCGACGCTGAGCGAGATCGCCGATGCCTGGCAGGGCTGAGCCGGGCCCTCCCCCGGGAACCGGTGGGATGGTCACCGCACCCGACCCGAGGGCGGCGCGCGCGGGGGCGTCGATGCTGCGCGCGGGCGGCACCGCCGTGGACGCGGCGGTCGCCACGGCCTTCGCCACCGGAGTGGTCGAGCCCTACATGAGCGGGCTCGGCGGCGGCGCCTGGCTGGTGGTGCGCGAACCGGGCGCCCCGGCCGCGACCGTCGTGTGCGGCCCGATCCGGGCCCCGGGCCTGGCGCGTCCGGAGATGTTCGCCCCGGCGGCGTCCGCGGCCGGCACCGGCCTGTACAACTGGCCGGCCGTGCGCGACGACGCGAACATCGTCGGCCCGCTGTCGGTGGGCGTTCCCGGGGCGGTCGCCGCGCTGTGCCGGGCGCACGCCAGGTTCGGCCGCCTGCCGCTGGCCCAGGTGCTCGCCCCGGCGATCGAACTGGCCGAGGCGGGACACGAGACCAACTGGTTCGCCTCCTCGGCGATCTGCGCCGAGGCCCGGACGCTGCGGGCCTTCCCCTCCTCCGCGGAACTCTTCCTGCCCGGCGGCCTGCCGCTGCGCGGCCCGTCCCAGGGCCCCGGCGACCCGCTCGTCCAACCCCGGCTGGCCCGGGTGCTCCGCGAGATCGGCGCCGGCGGCCCCGACGCGTTCTACCTGGGCCGGGCCGCCCGCGCGATCGCGACGGCGGTCACCGGGGCCGGTGGCCTGCTGTCGGAGAAGGACTTCGGCGGGTACGTCGCCGACGAGTCCGAGGTCCTTCCCGTCGAGATCGGCCCGATGCGGCTGTACGGACCGCACGCCACCGGGGTGATCTCGGTGATCGAGGCACTGCAACTGGTCGAGGCCGCCCGGCGCCGGGGGCTGGATCCCGGGGCGCGCCTGTGGGCGCGGGTGCTGTCCCACGCGTTCGAGGACCGGTTGCGCGAGGTCACCACCTCCCACCAGGGACCGGCGCCCTGGGCGCGGCTGGCCTCCCCCGAGTACGCCGACGAGGTGGTGGCCGACTGGATAGCGGGCGGGCATTCCTCCCCCGCACCCCCCGGCGGCTCCACCAGGGCGGGATGCACCTCGCACCTGTCGGCGGTCGACGACGAGGGCATGACGGTCTCGCTCACCCAGACGGTGCTCGACCTGTTCGGCTCCCGCATGGTGGAACCGGAGACCGGCATCGTGCTGAACGACGGGATGATGTACTTCGACCCCCGCCCCGGCCGGGTGACCAGCGTCGCCCCGGGCGCGGCCGGGCTCAGCGCGGTCAGTCCCGTCGTGCTGACCGGCCCCGGGGACGCCGAGGCGACGCTCGGCGCCTCGGGCGGGCGGCGGATCATCTCCGCCGTCGCCCAGATCGCCGCCCGCTGGCGTGACGGCGCGGACCTCCAGGAGGCGATCTCGGCACCGAGGATCCACGCCGAGGGTGACCGCGTCTGGCTGGACTCGCGCGACGCGGGAGCCGCGGCCGGCCTCTCCGCCGCCGGGTTCGACGTCCAGGTCGTCAGCGAGGAGCCCACCACCTGGCACTTCGCCCGCCCCAACGGCATCGCGCGACGCGGTGGCGGAGCGTGGTCCCCCGGCGTCGACCGGATGAAGCCGTACGGGGTGGGCCTGCCCGGCGGATGAGACAGGCCGGACACCCGGTCGCGGCCCACCACGGCCGACCAACACCACGAGTACCAGCAGATTGAGGGAGATATCGCGATGGCGAGCACTCTGACCGGGCAACGCGCCCTGGTCACAGGCGCGGCGGGCGGGATCGGCGCGGCCATCGCGCACCGCCTGCGCGCGGAGGGGGCGCGGGTCATGATCGCCGACGTCGACGTGGAACGCGGAACGCGTACCGCTCTGGAGTTGTCGGGGGACGGCCCCGCGTGCGTGTTCCAGGCGGCGGACGTCTCCGACGAGGGCAGTGTCGAGGCGCTGTTCGCCCGGGTCTCGGATGAGTTCGGCGGCCTGGACATCCTGGTCAACAACGCCGGCGTCGCGGAGAGCGGCGGCGGCGTCACCGGGGTACCGATCTCCGAGTGGCGCAGGGTGATGGACGTCAACGTCACCGGGACGTTCCTGTGCGCCAGGGCGGCGTTCCCGCTGCTGGCCGCGGGCCGGGCGGGTGCCATGGTCAACCTGTCGTCCATCTTCGGGGTCACCGGCCTGTCGGCCTTCCCCGCCTACTCCGCGGCCAAGGGCGCCATCGCCAACCTGACCCGGCAGCTCGCCATCGAGGGCGGCCCGCGGGGAATCCGGGTCAACGCCGTGCTGCCCGGCTACGTCGACAACGACATGGGCGACTCGCGGAGCCTGCTCGACGCCGAGGCCGCCGCGGAGTCCCTGCGGCAGCGCGAGGCGGCGGCGGCCCGCCAGCCGGCCGGGCGGCAGTGCTCGCCGGACGAGATCGCCGCGGCGGTCGCGTTCCTGGTCGCCCCGGACGCCTCGTTCGTCAACGGCGTGCTGCTCCCGGTCGACGGCGGCTTCCTCGCCCAGGGCGACTGGCGCGGGCCCGGGCAGGCCGCGTCGTGAACGGGGACTCGCAGGTCATCCTCGCCGCGCACGAGGTCGGCAAGTCTTTCGGCAGCCTCAGGGCCGTCGACGGCGTCTCGATGTCGGTGACGCGCGACGAGGTCTTCGGCCTGGCCGGCCCCAACGGCGCGGGCAAGAGCACGCTGTTCAACCTGCTCACCGGTATCCCGATCCGGCCCGACTCCGGAAAGGTGATCTTCGACGGCCACGAGATCCAGAACCGCTCGCCGCGCTGGATCGCCAAGGCCGGCCTCAAGCGCACCTTCCAGACCGAGGCCGTCTTCGAGTCGCTGAGCGTGCTGGAGAACGTCCGCATCGGCTCGGCGTACGGCGGCGCGGGCAAGGCCAGGCGCTGGGCCCCCGCCCGGTGCCGGGAGGCGCTGGACGCGGTGGAGCTCGGCGGCGACCCGAACCGCCCGGCCGACGGGCTTTCGCTGATCGACCGCAAACGCCTGATGATCGCCGGCGCGCTGGTCAGCGGCCCTTCGGTACTGCTGCTCGACGAGCCCGCGGCCGGCCTCGACCCGGCCGACCAGGACGCGCTGATCCGATTGCTGGCCGGGGTGCGCGGCACGGGCGTCACCATGGTGATCATCGAGCACGTGCTGTCGGTGCTGGAGGCGCTCGCCGACCGGATGGCGGTCCTCGACAGCGGCCGGATCATCGTGACCGGCCGGCCGGCCGAGGTCCTGTCCGACCCGAGGGTCGTCGAAGCCTACCTGGGACCGGGGGCCGCACGATGAGCGATCTGCTGACCGTGGAGAACCTCACCGCCGGCTACGGCCAGGCGAAGGTGTTGCGCGGCATCTCGCTGCGCGTCGGGCAGCACGAGGCGGTCGGGCTGCTGGGGCCGAACGGCCACGGCAAGACCACGCTGCTGCGCTGCGTCTCCAACCTGCACCGGGCCGCCTCCGGCACGATCGCCTTCGCCGGACGGGACACCAGGGGCGAGTCCCCCGGCAGCCTGGTCAGGCGCGGGCTCGTCCACGTGCCACAGGGCTCGCGGCTGTTCCCGCAACTGACCGTGGAGGAGGCACTGCGGCTCTCCGCGTCCTCCAGCGGGCACTCCTCGACCTGGCGGGACGGGATCGACCAGGTGTTCTCGGTCTTCCCCAAGCTCAAGGAGCGGCGCCGGCAGCTCACCGGCACGCTCAGCGGCGGGGAACGCCAGATGGCCAGCCTCGGCATGGGCCTGATGGCCCGGCCCACGCTGCTGATCCTCGACGAGCCCACGCTGGGCCTGTCACCGAAGGTCAAGCACGAGCTGAGCGAGTGCATCGTGCGGGTCCGCGCCGAGGTCTCGTCGGTCATCCTGATCGACGGCGACATGGACCTGGTGCTCGACCTGACCGACCGCTACCACGTCATCCTGCACGGCGACGTGGTGGACAGCGGCGCGTCGGACGGCAGCCGCAGCCGCGACGAGATGATGTCGCTCTTCCTGGGAGGGACCGCCGATGGACGGCATTAGTGTCATCGTGACGAGCACGCTCGTCCTCGGCGGCCTCTACATGCTCATGGCGGCGGGACTGACGCTGATCTGGTCCACGCTGCGGGTCTTCAACTTCGGGCACGGCGCGCTGATGATGTTCGGCGCCTACCTGACCTGGACGCTGCTGGACGCCGGCGGGCTGCCGGTGGCGGTCGCGCTGCTCGGCGCCGTGGCGGCGATGGCGCTGATCGGATTGGCCTACGAGTTCCTGCTGGTCAGCCCGTTCATCCGGCGTCCAGGAGGCGACATGCTGGTGATGGTCGCCACGCTGGCGGCCACGATGCTGCTGCAGAGCGGCGCCCAGCTGATCTGGGGACCGGAGATCAAGCAGCTCCCGCCGTTCGGTGGCGCGCGCGTCGAGGTCGCCGGGGCGGTCGCCCAGGGCAGCCAGCTCGTCACGATCCTGCTGGCCCCGCTGCTGGTGGGCCTGCTGGCCCTGGTCCTCAAACGCACCGGCATCGGGCTGACCGTACGGGCGCTGGAACAGAACCGCGAGCACGCCCAGCTGCTCGGCATCGCACCGCGCCGGGTCTACGTCTTCGTGGTCGTGGTCGCGATCGGCCTGGCCACCGTGGCCGGGGCGCTGCTCGGCAGCATGCAGTTCATCTCCCCGGGCATGGGCGGCGACCCGCTGCTGCGGGCCTTCGTGGTGCTCGCCTTCGGCGGAGCAGGCAGCCTGACGGGCACCATCGCCGGCGCGTACGCCATCGGCCTGCTCGAGGCCGTCACCACTTACTACTTCGGGCTCTCCTGGAGCCCGGTCCTGGTCTTCCTCGCAATGATCGTGATCATGCTGGTCAAACCCGAGGGACTGCTGCGGACCAAGGTGAGGAGCGCGTGAACGTCATGACCAACCTGCGCTCCTGGGTCGGCTGGCCGGTCTACGCGACGGTCCTGGTGGTCCTGCCACTGGTCTTCACCGACCCGCACGCCCGGCTGCTGCTGATCCTCTTCACGATGTACGGCGTGCTCGCCATGAGCTGGAACCTCACCCTCGGTTTCGCCGGCATCTTCAACTTCGCCCAGATCGGGTTCTTCGGCATCGGCGCCTACACCACGGGCATCCTGGCCACCCGCACCGGCATCGACCCGTGGCTGGCCCTGCCGATCTCGGGGTTGTCGGCCCTGCTGGCCTCGCTGGTGGCGTTCCTGCCGGTACTGCGGCTGCGCGGCATCTACGTGGGCCTGGCCACGTACGTCTTCTCCCAGCTCTGCATCTACCTGGTGCTCGGGCAGGCGGGCCTGACCGGCGGATCCAACGGCATCGTCGGCATCCCCCGCCTCAGCCTGGGCGACGTCAACCTGCGGGCCGACGGCCGGATCGGCTACTACTTCCTCGGTGCCGCGCTGCTGTTCGCGGTCACCGTGCTGGTACGGGTGCTGACCCGCTCGACCCTGGGCATGTCGCTGCTGGCACTGCGCGACAACGAGGCGCTGGCCACCAGCCGGGGCGTCTCCAGGGTGCGCCAGCACCTGATCGTCTTCATGATCGGCGCGGCCGTGGCCGGGGTGGCCGGCAGCTTCAACGCCTTCCTCAACGGCGTGGTCAGCACCGACGTCTTCGGCTTCGGCTACCTGACCCTGCTGCTCAGCATGATCTTCCTGGGCGGCAGCGGCAGCGTCTACGGGCCGATCGTCGGCGCCGTGGTCGTCACCCTGGTCTCCGACGTGCTGCAGGACGCCGGGGCCTGGCGCGACATGGTGATCGCCATGCTGATCCTCGTGGTGCTCTGGATCGCCCCCAAGGGCCTGGCCGGCATCACGAACTCCGTCCTCACCTCGCTCCGGCGGCCCCGCGACCCCGCTCCGGAGCCACTTCCCACCACCTCGAAGGAGACCGCATGACCGCCGAACACGACGTGACCCGCCGGGTGCTGGAGCAGGTCGACCTGCTCGCCGAGCGGATGGTCTCCAGCCTGGCCGACGCGATCGCCATCCCCAGCGTGAACCCGCGCTACCCCGGCCAGGAGTACGACAAGATCGTCGGGGCGGAGGGCGACGTCAGCGCGCTGCTCGGCGACCTGTACGCCGAGGCCGGGGCCGAGGTCACCAAGGTCACCGTGGAGCGGGGCCGCGACAACGCCTGCGGCGTCGTGTCCGGCGCGGGCGGCGGCCGGTCGCTGCTGCTCAACGGGCACGTCGACGTCGTACCGCCGGGTCGCCTCGACCGGTGGCGCGGCGACCCGTTCCGTGCCCAGGTCACCGACGACGCGGTGATCGGGCGCGGCGCGACGGACATGAAGGGCGGCCTGGTCGCCGCGGCCTACGCGGCCCTCGCGCTGCGCGGGGCCGGCGTGCGCCTGGCCGGTGACCTGGTCCTGCAGGGCGTCGTCGGCGAGGAGGTCGGCGACCACGAGGCCGGCACCACCGCGGTGCTGGAGGCCGGGTTCGGCGCGGACGCGGCCATCGTCTGCGAGCCGTCCGGGCAGGCGGGCACCCTGCCGGCGTCGGTGCCGGTGACGCCGGGCCTGCTCTGGTTCAGCGTCTCCCTGGAGGGCAAGACCGCGCACTCCGGGCTGCGGGGCATGACCGTGCACCCGACCCTGGAGGGCGACGCGCTCGGCGTCAACACCGTCGACAAGTTCTGGGTGGTCTACCAGGCGCTGCGCGCGCTGGAGGACGACTGGGCCCGGCACAACCGGCACCCGCTCTTCCCGCCCGGCTACTTCAACCTGCTGCCCGGCGTGCTGCGGGCCAACCCCTCGGGCATCCTGGTGCCCTTCTTCCTCGCCGACGAGCTGGTCGTGGAGTACTGCGTCTACCACCACCCCGACCGGTCCAACGAGGAGGTCATGGCCGAGATCGAGTCCCGGGTCATGGACGCCTGCCGCACCGACCCGTGGCTGCGCGAGCACCCGCCGGTGTTCGAGTGGAAGCTGCTCTGGCCGCCCTACTCGCTGCCCGACGACGCCCCGCTGAGCGCGACGCTGGTCGGCGCGCACACCACGGCGACCGGCGGGCAGCCGCCGCTGACGACCGGCTTCATGGGCGTGTGCGACCTGACCTGGATGGACCGCAAGGGCATCGGCGGCCTGGTGTACGGCCCGGGCGTCGGCTACACCGCGCACGCGGAGAACGAGTACGTGGAGATCGCCCAGCTGGTGCAGTCGGCGAAGACCTACGCGCTGACCGCGATCGACTGGTGCGGGCTCGCGGGCGAGCGGTGAGCGCCGGACGGCCGCGAGGCTGGGAACCACCGGCGGGCGGTGGGCGATGGGGCGCGAGCGACGGGTGAGCGGTGCTCGATCCGAGCACGACGTTCTCTTTTCATACGGTTCGTGGCATGATCCCTTCCTTGCGACGCGCCGCACGATCCGGCGGCCGCCCATGAGGAGGCAACATGCTCGGCACCCCTGAGCCGCGCACCGTCGCGGCCCAGCTCCGCGACGTGCTGCCCAAGCTGCCCCGTGCGGAGCAGCGGGTCGCCCGCACCCTGCTCGCGGGCTACCCGACCGCCGGTCTGGAGCCGCTGGCCACCGTCGCGAGCCAGGCCCAGACCAGCCCGGCCACCGTGCTGCGGCTGGCCTACCGGCTGGGCTTCGAGGGCTACCCGGAGTTGCAGCAGGCGCTCAAACGCGAGACCCAGCAGCGCTACTCCTCTCCCCTGGCCCAGTACGGCAGTGCCGAGGAGGACACCGGCAGGGTGCTGAGCCGGTCCCGCCGGGTGCTGCTGGACGCCACCGCCATGACCTTCGACCAGCTTCCCGAGGGGGAGCTGGTCAAGGCCGCGGAACTGCTGGCCGACCCCGGCCGCCGCATCTCGGCGGCCGGTGGCCGGTTCAGCACCATCCTGGCCCAGTACCTCATCGCCCACCTGCACCAGTTGCGCCCCAACGCGACGTACATCGCCGGGTCCACCGCCGACCACGCCGCCCACCTGCTCGACATGGGCCGCCGCGACGTGCTGGTGCTCTTCGACTACCGGCGCTACCAGCGCGAGACGATCGCCTTCGCCCGCGCCGCCGCGGCGCGCAACGTGAAGATCGTGCTGCTGACCGACCCGTGGCTGTCGCCCGCCGCCACGGTGGCGGACGTCGTGCTGCCCGCCCAGGTCCGCTCGCCCTCACCGTTCGACTCGCTGACCCCGGCGGTCGCGCTGCTCGAAACGCTGGTCGCCGCGGTGGTGGAGCAGCTCGGCGAGGCGGGCAGGAGCCGGGTGGCCGAGTACGACCAGATGGCCGACGACGTGCTGCGCGAGGACGACGGACCGCTCACCCCGACCGGTCCCGGCACCGGCGCCGAGCCGCCCCGCGGGACCCGGGCCGCCGCGGAAGACCACTCCTGACGGTATTTCCGACGGTGACCCGTACAGCGTTGGCCGCCACCGTGCGCCAACGCTGTACGGGTCACGGCCCGATGCCCGCGGAGGCTCGGCCGTCAGGCCGCACAACCGGCGTACTCGTCGCGGCGCCAGAGCATCGCGGCCAGCATCAGCGGGAACATCGCCACGTGGGCGAGCGTCATCACCGCCCCGCCGTCGACGAGACCCAGCCAGAGCAGCGGGAAGAGCGGCACGACGGGGACGAACATGGCGGCGCACATCTCCAGGGTGGCCGCCCAGCCGTGGCCCCGGTAGCGCATCCAGATCACCATGCCGACGGACATGTCGAACGCCATCAACAGGTAGGCGAGTTCGGGCTGCCGCTCGTGGGAGAAGCCGAGCCCGACGGCGGACAGGAGCATGCCCAGGGCGAACATGCCGGCGAACATCGCGATGACCATCTCGACGTAGTGCCAGGCGAACCTGCGCCAGCGGCGGGTGACGGTTGCTGTCTGAGTCATGCCTCCACCGTGCCGCCGTACCGGCCGGATACCAAGCAAGGCCGTCGCAGAGGTCCGGAAATCCGGGATTCCTGTCCGAAAGGCACCGGGGAGACCTCGGCACGGTGCTGAACGTGCCACAGACGGTGATCTCATGCTCCGTGGGCTAGAGAAAGGCCCGTCGTCACCGGGGCAAGTCGCGGAAGAAAGCGAACACCACGCTAACCACGGGTTGAACGTCTGCCGACCTACCCGCTCCTAACGTTTCCATAGTCGACGAAGAGTCGGCGTCGGATCGAAGGGGCGGGTCATGCGGCGGCTGAGAAGTGGGCGGCGAAGGCCCGGTGTGACCATTCCCCTGATCGGGTTGGTGT
Source organism: Streptosporangium amethystogenes subsp. fukuiense (assembly GCF_042665875.1). Lineage (NCBI taxonomy): Bacteria > Bacillati > Actinomycetota > Actinomycetes > Streptosporangiales > Streptosporangiaceae > Streptosporangium > Streptosporangium amethystogenes. The sequence goes on from NZ_JBHTEE010000001.1 coordinate 2,879,124, forward strand.
CGTGCGTCCTGTCCGCCTGCGCGGGCGGGCGCCCGGCGCCGGCGCCAGGCTTGCCTCACCACGCCGGGGCCGCCGGCGGGACGCCCGCCGCCACCTCGCCGGGCAGTGCGGCGAGCGCCTCGGCCACCCGATCGGCCACGCCGGTGGACGTCTACGCCCATGACCGGCCCGGTATGCTCAGCCCGGTCGTGGCGAGGTTTCCCGAGCGGGTCTACGTGCCCAACAGCGAGAGCGACACCGTCAGCGTGATCGACCCACGTACCTACCGGGTGCTCCGCACCTTCGCGGTGGGCCGGCGACCGCAGCACGTCGTCCCCTCGTGGGATCTGAAGACGCTCTGGGTCAACAACAACGACGGCAACTCCCTGACACCGATCGACCCCATGACCGGTAGGGCGGGCAAGCCGGTGCTCGTCGACGACCCCTACAACCTGTACTTCACCCCGGACGGCCGCACCGCCCTGGTGATGGCCGAGCGGGAGAACCGGCTCGACTTCCTCAACCCGCGCACCATGCGGCTCCGGCACTCGCTGCACATGCCCTGCCGGGGGATCAACCACGCGGACTTCACCGCCGACGGCGGCCTCCTCCTCGGCAGCTGCGAGTTCTCCGGTCAGCTGGTGGTCATCGACACAGCCGCCCGTAGGGTCCGCGCCGTCATCGACCTGGCGGACGGCACCACACGACGCAGGGGCATCCGGCGCGTGACCCCGCAGGGCGACAACGCGTCGTACCAGATGGAACACGACATGGCGCACGACGCCATGCGACACGGCCACATGCCGTACCCCAACATGCCGCAGGATGTGAAGCTCTCCCCGGACGGCACCGTCTTCTATGTCGCCGACATGGCCAAGGACGGCGTGTGGCTCGTCGACGCCGCAGATTTCCGGGTCACGGGTTTCATCAAAACCGGCGCGGGCGCCCACGGCCTCTACGTCAGCCGGGACTCGAAGGTGCTGTACGTCTCCAACCGGGGCGCCGGGTCGGTCTCGGTCGTCTCCTTCGCCCTTCGCCTCCCGATCGACACCTGGCACATTCCCGGCGGCGGCTCACCGGACATGGGCGGCGTGTCGGCCGACGGCCGCCGTCTGTGGCTGTCCGGGCGCTATGACGGGGTGGTCTACGTGTTCGACACCGAGAACGGCGGCCTCATCCGCAAGATCGATGTCGGCGCCGGCCCGCACGGCCTGTCCATCTACCCCCAGCCCGGACGCTACTCACTCGGCCACACCGGGATCTTCCGCTGACACCTACGTCACGCCGGTCGTCGGCGGTCCGCTCCGGCGCGGGTGGTGAGGGGTGCCGTACCGGGGGCGGACCAGCGGCAAACCGGACACCTGGGCGACCAAAGCATGAAACGTCCTGGTAACAGATGCAATCCGGCTATTGACCCCTCTTGTGGAAGCCTCCTATGGTTCCCTCCATATTCTATAGAATCCAGAATATGGAGGGGATGGATGAGGGCAGCGGCGCGAGCAGCAGTCGTCATGGACGCCGCAGGGCCGGTGGAGGTCCGGTCCTACCCCGTCCCCGACCCCGGTCCGGGTGAGTTCGTCGTCAAGCTGGAACTGTGCGGCGTCTGCGGCACCGACGCGCACATCTACCGGGGACGCCTTGACAGGATCACCTTTCCCGCCCTGCTGGGGCACGAGATCGTCGGCACCCTGGCCGCTCTCGGTGAGGGGGTGAACGCCGATCACAGCGGGCAGCCCGTGGCCGTGGGCGACCGTGTCGGCGTCTTCCCCGCACTGAGCTGCGGGCGCTGCTACCAGTGCCAGGTGCGGCACCGTCCCGCCGGCTGTCCTGACCGGCGCCCGTCCTACGGGTTCACCTCACCGGTGACGACCCCACCGCATCTGACGGGCGGATTCGCCGACTACCTGCACGCCGCCAACGCGGGCACGGTGTTCTATCGGACGACCCTGCCCGCCGAGGTGGCGGTCCTGCAGGAGCCGATGTCGGTGGCGCTGCACGGGATCACCCGGGGCTCGGTCGGCGTCGGCTCCACCGTGGTCGTCCAGGGAGTGGGCGCGATCGGGCTGATGGCCGTGGTCGCGGCCCGCGCGGCGGGAGCGCACCGGGTCGTCGCGGTGGGTGCTCCGGACGCGCGGCTGGAACTGGCGGCGGCGCTCGGGGCGGACGCGACGGTGAGCATCCAGGAACTGACCGGCGTGGCCGAGCGCCGCAGTGCGGTGTTCGACGTGCTCGGCGCGCCGGGAGCCGACTGCGTGATAGGCGCCAGCGGCTCGCCGGCCGCCTTCATGGAGGCCATCGGCCTGGTGGCCGACGGTGGCGTGCTCGCCGAGCTGGGCAACTTCACCGATCGGGGGACGATCCCCTTCAATCCCTTCAGCGACCTGCTGAAACGGGACATCACCATCGCCGGTGTCTACGGCGCGGGCCCCGACATGCTGCGTCACTACCACCAGGCGCTGCTCATCCTGGAACGCGGCGGCCGGCCGTACGACCGTGTGGTCAGCCACCGGGTGCCGCTGGGACGGGTGGGCGAGGCCCTCGCCGCCCTCGGCGACGGCTCCCCCCTTGACGGCCGGGACATCGTCAAGCTCGCGATCGACCCCGCCCTCTGACCTCTTCTCCGCAACACCCCTTTCCCCATCCTGTACAACCCCCGAGAGGAGGACCGGCCATGCGCCGTTCCCTCCGGTTGACCGCAGCAGCAGCCGCGCTCGGCCTGACCATCACAGCGTGCGGCTCGACGGCGTCCGAGGTCTCCGCCGACGGCGGCGGACTCGGCACGGCGGAGAACCCCGTGTCCATCAGGGTCATCGCCAACGACGCCTTCGCCAAGCAGTGGCAGGACCAGCTGGTCCCCGAGTTCAACAAGAAGTACCCCAATATCAAGGTCTCCGTGGACGGCGTGCCGTACAACGACCAGCTCCCCAAGACCATGCTGGAGCTGACCGGGCCCACCCCGACCTACGACGTGGTGCTCGGCGACGACTCGTGGATCCCCCAGCTGGCCAAGACCGGCGGCCTGATGGACCTCAAGGCCGACGTGAGCAAGTGGACCGACGCGGGCTACGACTGGGCCGACTTCAACCCCACCCCGCTCGCCGCGGGTCAGTGGGACGGCAAGCAGTACACCGTCCCGGTCCGCTCCAACCTGCTGCTGATGTTCTACAACAAGAAGCTGTACAAGAAGGCCGGCGTCCAGGAACCCACGGCGGAGACGACGTGGGAACAGTACTTCGCCGACGCCAAGAAGCTGGTCCAGGACACCGACGGCGACGGCAAGGTCGACGCCTGGGCGATCGGCACCTACTTCACCAAGGACCCGCTCACCCCGACCGTCTGGCAGACCGTCCTGAACTCCAACGGCGTGGCGCTGCTGGACGACGACCTCAAGGTCGCGTTCAACAACGAGGCCGGGGTGAAGGCCCTGCAGACCCATGTCGACCTGCTGAAGTACGCCCCGCCGGGAGCGAGCACCTACCAGTTCAACGAGCCGCTCGAGGCCTTCCGCCAGGGCCGGACCGCCACCATGCTCATGTGGGGCAGCGTCTACAAGGGCACGGCCGTGGACGAGACGTCCACCACGCTGAAGCCGGAGGACGTCGGCCTCACCACCCTCCCGGCGGGTTCGGCCGGTCCGGGCGCGCATCGCGGCGTGTGGTCGGCGGGCATCGCCAAGAAGACGCGGCACCCGGCCGCCGCGTGGACCTGGCTGCAGTGGATCACCTCCAAGGAGGGCGAGCAGTTCGCCGGAAGCGCGCTGGGAACGTTTCCGGCGCGTAACTCCACGCTGAACGGCACTCCGGCGGCCGAGTGGGCCGCCCCGGTCTACGAGGCGCTGAAGGCCGGTTACGCCGCGGTGGAGAAGAACAAGATGTGGCGGCCGCGGCTCCCCGAGGCCGACGCGGTCCAGCAGATCCTCGCCCTGCAGACGAGCCGGGCGATGTCCGGTCAGGCGACCGCCGAGCAGGCCGTCGACGAGGCGGCCAAGGAGATCACCGAGCTGCTGAAGTCCAAGGGTTACCCGCAGTGAGTGTCTCCACTCGCACACACCGGGCAGGGGCCGGCAAGGCCCCTGCCCGGGGGTCCGGCCCCAGGGCCGCCCGGCGGTTCCGGCTCGGCGAGCCAGGTACCGCGTGGTTGTTCATGACCCCGGCGCTCGTCCTGCTGGCGGGCATGCTGCTCTATCCGATCTTCTACACGCTCTGGGTGAGCTTCTCCGACTTCGACCTGGCGCTCTTCGAACCCGTCGGCTGGGTGGGCTGGAAGAACTACGAGATGGTGCTGAGGGACCCGGGTTTCCTGGAGTCGCTCAAGGTCACCGGCATCTACCTGGTGATCGCGCTGCCGCTGCAGATGATCCTCGGGTTCGCCATCGCCTTCCTGCTCAACGTGGAGTGGCGGGGCCGCGGCGTGCTGCGCGCGCTGTTCCTCATCCCCATGGTGGTCGCCCCGGTCGTGGCCGGCGGTGTCTGGCGGATGCTGCTCGACCCGCTCTGGGGCGTGGTCAACTACACGCTCGGCCTGGTCGGCATCGGCCCGGTGGAGTGGATCGGCGACCCGACCCTCGCCATGGTCAGCGTGATCCTGATCGACACCTGGCGGTGGACGCCGTTCGTGGTCCTCATCGCCGCGGCCGGGATCATGGCCCTGCCGGGTGACGTGTACGAGGCGGCCAAGTCCGACGGCGCCGGCCGCTGGCAGACGTTGTGGCGTATCACGCTGCCGCTGCTGGTGCCGGTGATGGCCGCGGCCTTCGTGGTCCGGTGGCTCGGTGCGGTGAAGATGTTCGACATCGCGCTCGCCGCGACCAGGGGCGGCCCGGGTAACGCCACCAACGTGGTGAACCTCTACATCTACGAGAAGGGCTTCCGCAGCCTGGAGTTCGGCTCGGCCTCCTCGATGGCGACGATAGTGCTGATCATCACCGTCGTTCTCACCTACTTCCTGTTCAGCATCAGCCGTCGTCTGGAGAACCGATGGTGAGCACCGCCGCCCCGGCACCCGGAAACCGGCAGGCCGGCCGGGCCCGCCTGGGACGGATCGCGACGATCACGGCCGCGATCCTGGTCACGCTGGCCTTCCTGTACCCCGTGATCTTCATGATCAGCATCTCCTTCAAGCTGCCCAAGGACATCTTCACCATCCCGCCGAAGTGGATCAGCGAGATCACCTTCGACAACTACGTCAGCTACTTCCATCAGGCCCGCATCCTGCCCCGCATGATCAACACGATCATCGTGGCGGTGGGGGCGGCGATCATCTCGATGGTCGCCGGCTCGATGGCCGGCTACGCGCTGTCCAGGATGAGGATGCGCGGCGCGGGTGTCATGGGCGGCCTCATCCTGGCCTCGCGCGCGGTACCGCCGATCGCGCTGGTCGTGCCGATGTTCCTGGTGGCCCGCAAGCTGGGGCTGACCGACCAGTACATCACCGTGATCCTCGCCTACGTGACCTTCCTGGTTCCGTACGTCGTCTGGCTGATGCGCGCGTTCTTCAAGAGCCTGCCCAAGGAGCTGGAGGAGGCCGCGATGATCGACGGCTGCTCCCGGATCGGGGCGTTCTTCCGGATCATCGTGCCGTGCAGCCTGACCGGCATGGTCTCCACGTTGATCTTCTGCATCATCCTGGCCTGGGAGGAGTTGCTGTTCGCCCTGATCCTCACCAACGACAAGGCCGTCACCATCCCGGTGGCCATCGCCGGGATCGCGGCCGACACCGAGAAGGGCGGGCTCTGGGGCCCGCTGGCCGCCGTGGGCACGCTCACCGTACTGCCTGTGGTGATCTTCGCGCTGGCCGTGCAGAAGTATCTGATCAAGGGTCTCGCCGATGGCGCGACCAAGGGATGAGGCGGCAATGAGGATCAGAGATGTCCGGGCGCGCCTCATCGAACTGCCCTATCCACGCCCCTTCGCCCCGTCGTGGGCCCCCGAGGGCGCCCACCGCAGCATGTCCGCCGTGATCGTCGAGGTCGAGACCGACGAGGGCGTGGTCGGCGTGGCGGGCGGCGACATGGGCCACGCCACCGGCCCGTTGCTGCTGGAGACCATCAGGGGATGGATCCGCCCCCGGCTGGTCGGGATGGACCTGTTCGCCACCGGCCACATCGCCAACCACCTGCGCTACGTGGCCGAGTACGTCTTCCCGCGCCCGTGGGTGGTGAGCGTGGCCGTCTGGGACGCCGTCGGCAAGGCCTGCGGGCGCCCGCTGTACCAGCTCTGGGGCGGGCATGCCCGCCGGGTCCGCGCCTACGCCAGCTTCGGCGAGGTCCGCGACCCCGAGCAGCGGGCCGAGGACGCACTGCGCGTGGTGTCGGAGGGCTTCACCGGCGTGAAACTGCGCGTCCACGCCGACACGATCGCCGAGGACGTCGCCCAGGTGGCCGCGGTCCGCGAGGCCGTGGGCCCGGAGATCGCCATCATGGTGGACGCCAACCAGGCCGCGGCGCGCTGGCGCTACCGGCCCGACGGCAGCCGCATGATGTGGGACTTCGACCGGGCCCTGACCACCGCCAGGGAACTGGCCGATCTCGGCGTCGCCTGGCTGGAGGAGCCGCTCCCCCGCCACGACTACCGCGCGCTGTGCGAGCTCACCGCGGCCTCGCCGATCCCGATCGCCGGCGGCGAGCACAACCGGGGCATCGGCCAGCTCGTCCGACTGCTGGAGGACGACTGCTTCACCATCTACCAGCCGGATGCCAACGAGAGCGAGGACATCGCGGCCCTGCGCGACTTCGGCGCGATGGCCGCGGCCAGGCACCGCCGGGTCGTCCCGCACGCCTGGGCCACCGGACTCGGGGTGGCAGGCAACCTGCAGCTCTGCGCCTCACTGCCCAACTGCGACTGGCTGGAATACCCCTACGATCCCCCAGTGATCGTTCCGGAGGTTTTCCACGTCATGCTCACCGAGCCGCTGCTGCCCGATTCCAACGGGGTTGTAGCCGTTCCGGACCGCCCCGGTCTCGGTGTAGAGCTGGACCACGCGGCGATCGAGCCGCTGACCGTCCAACGGGTTTGAGGGGTGTCCAACAGCGATGACAGAGGTGTTCCCCCCGTCAGGCCGGCCGAAGCCGTTCCGCACCAAGGCGGATCTCGCGGCCGACCACATCAAGCAAATGATCATGTCGGGCCAGGCCCAGCCCGGCACGAAGATCATCACCAGGGTGGTGGCCGAGGCCGTCGGCGTCAGCGACACACCGGTACGTGAGGCCATCAAGCAGCTCGTGTCCGAGGAGTGGCTCGTCGAGCGCCCGCACATCGGCGCGGTGGTCGCCGAGTTCACCGTGGACAACGTGCGGGAGCTGTACGGCATCCGCGCCGCGCTCACCTCCCTGGCCCTCCAGCTCCACCCGGCTCCGCTCAGCGGCGCCAGGTTGCTGGAGGTGGACACCGTCCTGGAGGCCTCGGTCGTCGCCATCGACAGCGGCGACGTCGCCGCCTTCGCCGGCCTGAACCGCCGGTTCCACTCGCTGATCTGCGACACCGAGAAGTCCCGCCTGGTGCACCGGATGCTGGTGGGCCTGTGGTCGAAGACGGAGACCGCCCAGCGCGGCTTCCGGCTGGTCCCCTGGCGGCTGCCGAAATCCCACGCCGAGCACGTGGCGATAAGGGACGCACTCGCCGAGGGGGACATCGGCCGCGCGAGCGAGCTGCAGTACGCCCACGAGATGGCCGCGCTGGCCGCGCTGATCGAAGTGATGGAGGAGGAGAGATGAAGACGGGACAGGCCCTCGTCGGAGGGCGCTGGCGTGACGCGGCGGAACGCTTCGCGGTCACCGATCCGGCGACCGGCGAGACCGTCGCCGAAGTGGCCGACTGCGACGGGAAGCTGACCACCGAGGCCGTCGACGCGGCGGCCTCCGCGCTCCCCGGCTGGCGCGCCATGCCCGCGCACCAACGCGCCGCGATCATGCGCCGGGCCGCCGAGCTGCTGACCGACCGGGCCGAGGCGATCGGCGCGGTGATGACCGCCGAGCAGGGCAAACCGCTGGCGGAGGCGACCGGCGAGGTGGTCGCGGGAGCCGACCACCTCCTGTGGTCCGCCGAGGAGACCCGCCGCGTGTACGGCGAGACCATCCCCTCCACCAGCACCGACACCCGCATCTGGCTGCTGCCGGAACCGGTGGGCGTCGTCGCGGCGATCACCCCCTGGAACTTCCCGGTCTCGATGATCACCCGCAAGCTGGGCCCGGCACTGGCCGCGGGGTGCACCGTGGTCCTCAAGCCCTCCGAACTCACCCCGCTGTCGGCGATCGCGGTCGCCGAGTGCCTGACCGAGGCCGGTTTCCCACCGGGGGTCTTCAACCTGGTCACCACGTCCCGGCCGCAGGAGTTCGCCGAGACGGTCATGGCCGACTCACGGGTCAGGAAGGTCTCGTTCACCGGCTCGACGGCCGTCGGCAGGCAGCTGATCCGGCAGAGCGCCGACGACGTCAAACGGCTCAGCGTCGAACTGGGCGGCCATGCCCCGGTGCTCGTCTTCCCCGACGCCGACGTGACCGCCGCCGCCGCGGGCGTGGCCCGGGCCAAGTTCATGAACGCCGGCCAGGCCTGCACCTCCCCGAACCGGATCTACGTCCACGAGTCCGTCGCCGCGGAGTTCACCGACGAGCTCGTCAGGCTGGCCGAGGCGATCACCGTGGGCAACGGCATGGACCCCGGCGTCACGATGGGCCCGCTGATCGACGACCGGGCGCTCGCCAAGGTCAGGCGGCACGTCGAGGACGCGCTCACGCACGGCGCCCGGCTCGCGACGACCCGCCGGGAGGGAACCGGAAGGCTGCACCCGCCCACCGTTCTGACCGGCGTCACCGACGACATGCTCGTGTGCCGGCAGGAGACCTTCGGCCCGGTCGCCCCGATCCTGACCTTCGGCGCCGCAGAGGACGCCGACGTGGTGGCCAGGGCCAACGCCACGCCGTACGGCCTGGCCGCCTACCTGTGGACGCGGGACCTGGGCCGGGTCGTGCGCGTCTGCGAGGAACTTCAGTTCGGCATCGTCTCGGTCAACGGAGCCCCGCTCGCCCCGCCGCAGGGGCCGTTCGGCGGGGTCAAGGGCAGTGGATACGGCCGCGAGGGCGGCCGTCACGGAGTGGAGGATTTCGTGGAGTACAAGTACGTCAACGTGGGACTGGGCCGATGACCGAGGAGACCTCCCGCCGGATCGTCGAGCGTGAGATCACCAAGCGGGTCGACCTCTGCCGTCCGGATGGGCGCCTCAATCCGGACGCGGTCGGCTGGAGCCGTACCCCGCTGCACCGGTCCAACATCCGGGGCTGGGGCCGTACGATGCGCTGGGACTACTGGTGCCTGACCAGTCCCGAGCACATCTTCTCCTTCAGCGCCTCCAGCCTGGACTATCTGGCCGGTGAGTCCGTCTGGTACCTGGACCGCGCCACGAAGAAGGACGTGTTCAGCCGGAGCCTGCTCGTACCGAGCCAGGGCACCGGATTCTCCGAGCGGAGCGGCGAGGGCAGCGTCAGGATCGCGAAGGGCCCGGTCAAGATCGCCGTGGACGAGGCGACCGTGGGAACCCGGCTACGGGTCAGGTCCCCCGAGTTCGAGGCCGACCTGCTCGTGCACCGCGTCGAGGGCCGTGACAGCCTGGGCGTGGTCGTGCCCTGGTCATCCCGCCGCTTCCAGTACACCGTCAAGGATCTCGGACGCCCCGCCGAGGGCACGCTGGTCGTGAACGGCCGCCGCATCAAGCTGACCGCCGAGGACACCCTCGCCACCCTGGACCACGGACGTGGCCGGTGGCCCGGCAACGTGCTGTGGAACTGGGGCGCGGCGTCCGGGCGCTCCGGCGGCCACGAGATCGGCGTGCAGATCGGCGGCAAGTGGACCGACGGTACCGGCAGCGTGGAGAACGGGATCTTCCTGGACGGAAGGCTGCACAAGATCAGCGAGGAGCTGGTCTGGCGCTATGACACCTCCGACTGGATGGCCCCCTGGCAGATCACCGGCGAGCGGGTCGACCTGGAGTTCGTCCCCGAGTACGTCCGGTCCTCCGACGTCACCCGGCTCCGCTACATGCGCAGCCGGGAGGACCAGGCCTTCGGTCACTACCGCGGCACCGTTGTCGCCGACGACGGAACCGTGATCAGGATCGACGACCTGTACGGCTGGGCCGAGGAAGTACAGCGACGCTGGTAATGGAGCAGAACATGATGATCTCTGAGCGAGAGCGTGAACCGTTCGCGGCCGGTCTGCCCTTCGGAGCGGGCGACAGCCTCGACCCGCTGCGCCGTGACTGTGACCTGACCGAGTTGACCGGCGGCCTGCTGGACGTCCTGGTGGTCGGCGGCGGCGCGACCGGCGCGGGCGCGGCACTGGACGCGGCCTCACGCGGGCTGACCACGGCCCTGCTGGAGGGCGGCGACCTTGCCTCGGGAACCTCCAGCAACTCCAGCCGCCTGCTCCACGGCGGCGTACGCTACCTGGAGCAGATGGAGTTCGGGCTGGTCCGGGAGGCGCTGCACGAGCGCGGCCTGCTGCAGGACCTGGCGCCACACCTCGTCCAGCGAATGTCCTTCCTCTATCCGCTGACCCACCGGGTCTGGGAGCGCGGCTACGTGGGCGCCGGGCTGACCCTCTACGACGCGCTCGCCGGGATCGGCGACCGGCACGGCTTCCGCCGGCACCGGCACCTGACCCACCGCGCCCTGCTCCGCGAGGCGCCGCAGTTGCGCCGTGACGCCGCCGTCGGCGCGCTGGCCTACGACGACGGCCACGTGGACGACGCCCGCCTGGTCGTCACACTCGCCCGTACGGCCGCGCGGGAGGGGGCCACCGTGCTGACCCGGGTCCGGGTCAACGCCCTGGCCTCCCGCTCCGACCACACGGTCGCCACCTGCGAGGACCTGCTCACCGGTACGGAGTTCACGGTCCGCGCACGCCGCGTGGTGCTGGCCACCGGCCCCTGGTCAGGGCTCACCCAGCAGATGCTCGGCGACCAGCAGGTGGGGGTCCGCGCCTCCAAGGGCGTGCACCTGGTCGTGTCACGCGAGCGGCTGAGGCTCGACAGCGCGCTGATCGCCCGCACGCCCCACTCCGTGCTGTTCCTGATCCCGACGGGGGACGTGGTGCTCGTCGGCACCACGGACACCCCCTGGGAGATCGGCCCCGGGCCGGTGCTCCCCACCGGCGCCGACGTTCGCTACCTGCTGGACCAGGCCAACCAGTGGCTGAGCGATCCGCTGACCAGGGACGACGTGCTCGGCGTGTACGCCGGCCTGCGTCCCCTGGTGGACCAGCCCGACCGGAACTCCACCACGGCCATCAGCCGCGAACACGTGGTCAAGGAGGTCGCGCCCGGCGTCGTGGTCGTCGTCGGCGGCAAACTGACCACCTACCGGATCATGGCCAAGGACGCGGTCGACGCGGTGGTGCGCGGCCTGCCGAAGGTCCGCCCGTCGGTGACCGAGCACCTCGGGCTGGTCGGTTCCAACGGCTACGCCCAGGCCTGGAACCGCCGCGACTCCGCGGCCGTGGCCGCGGGACTTCCCGTGGCGGCGGTGGAACGGCTGGCACGCCGTTACGGCGCCGACTACCCGGCCCTGCTGACCCTGGGCCGCCGGAACCCGGAACTGCTGGAACCCGTACCGGGCACCCCCTCACTGCTGGCGGCCGAGGTCCTGTACGCCGCACGGCACGAGGCCGCGATGACCGTGGACGACATACTGCGCCGCCGCAGCCGGGCCGGGCTGGAGACCGCCGACGGAGGCGTGAGCGCCGCACCCCATGTGGCCCGCCTGCTGGCCGGCGCGCTGGGCCGTACCGCGAGCTGGGCCGCCGAGCAGGCCGGGAGCTACACGCACGCGGCCGAGGTGACCCACTCGGCGCTGGACACCTCCGCCGACGCCGAACTCGTCCCCCTGCTCGCCGACCTCGCCGGCCGATGGAGTGGTGCCGCGTGAGCGTTCTGGCCATCGACGCCGGGACCACCGGTGTCACCTCACTCGTGGTCGCGCAGGACGGGCGTGTCCTGGGCCGCGGCCACCAGGAGTTCCCGCAGCACTTTCCCGCGCCCGGCCTCGTCGAGCACGACCCCGACGAGATCTGGGCCGCCACGCTGCGGGCCTGCTCGGACGCGCTCGCCGCGGCGGCCGTACCGGTCTCCTGTGTCGGGCTGACCAACCAGCGCGAGACCGTCGTGCTCTGGGACCGCGCGACCCTGCGGCCGACGACCCGGGCGATCGTCTGGCAGGATCGCCGCTCCGCCGGAGAGTGCGACCGGCTCAGGGAGCACGAGCCGCGGATCCGCGAGCTCACCGGGCTCCCGCTGGACCCCTACTTCTCCGCCACCAAGCTGGCCTGGCTGCGCGGGAACCTCCCGGAGGTCTGGGCCGGTGTGCGAGAGGGCCGCACCGCGGTCGGCACCGTCGACTCCTACCTGCTGGCCCGGCTCACCGGCGGCCGGCTGCACGCCACGGATCCGTCCAACGCCTCCCGGACCCTGCTGTTCGACCTCGCCACGGCCGGCTGGTCCGCTGAGCTGACCGAGCTCTTCGAGGTGCCGCCGGCCGCACTGCCGGAGATCGTTCCTTCGAGCGCGCTCATCGGCCGCACCGCGCCCGACCACTTTCTCGGGCTGGACCTGCCGATCGGCGGAGTGGCGGGAGACCAGCAGGCCGCGCTGTTCGGCCACGCCGCGTTCACTCCCGGCGCGATGAAGTGCACCTACGGCACGGGCAGCTTCCTGCTGGTCAACACCGGCGACCGACTCGCCCCCGCCGACGCGGGACTGCTGTCCACCGTCGCCTGGCAACTCGCCGGCGAGCCGGTCCAGTACGCCGTGGAGGGATCGGTGTTCGTCACCGGAGCCGCGGTGCAGTGGCTGCGTGACGGGCTGGGCGTGATCAGCGACTCGGCCGAGAGCGAGCGGCTGGCCGCGTCCGTGCCCGACAGCGACGGGCTGATCTTCGTCCCCGCGCTCACCGGCATCGGCACGCCGCACTGGGATCCGCGGGCCAGGGGCGCCCTGCTGGGCATCACCCGGGGCACCACCGGCGCCCATCTCGCCCGTGCCGTCCTCGACGGCATCGCCTACCAGATCCGCGACGTCGTGGAGGCCGTCAGCGGTGCGGCGGGCATCCCCGTCTCCCATCTGGCGGTGGACGGCGGAGCCGCGTCCAACGACCTGCTCTGCCAGATCCAGGCCGATCTCCTGGGCCGGCCGGTGGTACGGCCGGACACCACCGAGGCCACCGGCCTGGGCGCCGCCTTCCTGGCCGGCCTGGCGGGCGGGGTGTGGCGCGACCCGGCCGAGATCTCCGAGGTGAGAGGTGGCGGCCGGGTCTTCGAGCCCCGCGAGATCTCTCCGGAGGGGTACCGCCGCTGGCTCGACGCGGTGGACGCGGCCCGGCGGTTCGGGTCATGAGTCCAGCCGGTCTCGGCAGCCGGTTCCCGTGGGAGGGACGATGACGGGTCCGCTCGACGGGATCCGGATCGCCGACTTCTCCCGGGTCCTGGCCGGGCCGTACGCCACCATGGTCCTCGCCGAGCTCGGCGCGGATGTGATCAAGGTCGAGCATCCGGAGCACGGCGACGACACCCGGGCCTGGGGCCCACCGTACGCGGGCGGCGAGGCCGCCTACTATCTCGCGGTGAACCGCGGCAAGCGGAGTCTCGCGCTCGACGTCAAGCACCCCTTCGGCCGCGAGGTCGCCCAGCGGCTGTGCGCCGAGGCGGACGTGGTCATCGAGAACTTCCGCCCCGGGGTCGCCGAGCGCCTGGGCATCGGATACGAGGCGGTACGGCAGGCGAACCCGGGCGTCGTGTACTGCTCGATCACCGGGTTCCCCGGCGGCGACCGGCCGGGGTTCGACGCGACGATCCAGGCCGAGAGCGGCTACATGCACATCACCGGCGAGTCCCCGAGCAAGGTCGGGGTCGCGATCACCGACGTGCTCGCCGGGCTCAACGCGGCCGTCGCGATCCTGGGCGCCCTGCACCGCCAGGCGACCCGGGGACAGGGCGAGCTGGTCGAGGTCTCGCTCCTGGGATCGGCGCTGTCCGGTCTGGTCAACGTGGCGCAGAGCGCGCTGGTCTCGGGTGAGGAGGCGCTCGCCTACGGCAACGCGCACCCGACGGTGGTGCCCTACCAGGCGTTCGAGGCGGCCGACGGCCGTCTCATGGTCGCCGCGGGCAACGACCGGCTGTTCCGCGCGCTGTGCGCGGCGATCGGACGCGACGACCTGACGGGCGATGCCCGTTTCCGCACCAACGACGGCCGCGTCCGCGAACGCGACGCGCTGGTCGCCGAACTCGGCGCCGTCTTCGCGACCCGCACGGTGGACGAATGGATCGCGCGGCTCGACGCCGCCGGAGTTCCCTCCGGCAGGATCCGGGGCGTCCTGGACGCGATCCGCACGGCCGGCGACGTGACCCTGCGGCTCCAGCACCCGACCGCCGGACCGCTGGAGCTCATCCGCACCGGATTCACCCTGGAGAGCGTCTCCGCCGACCGCGACATCGCTCCCCCGCCGCTTCTCGGCCAGCACACCCGCGAACTGCTGGCCGAACTCGGCATCACCGACGACCGCATCGCCCTCCTCCGGCAGGCGGGCGCCATCCATCAAGCCGTCCACTCAGTGAGGCCCCCTGTTGAACCCGCATGATTTCCTGGAAGTCGACCGCGACCTGAACGACGAGGAGCGAGCGATCCGCGACGCCGTGCGCGACTACTGCCGCGCCGAACTCCGGCCGCACGTCGCCGGCTGGTTCGAGGCGGGCACCATCCCCGACCCGCACGCGGTGGCCAGGGGCCTGGGCGCGCTGGGCGTGCTGGGCATGCACCTGGAGGGCTACGGTTGCGCGGGCACCAACGCGGTGAGCTACGGGCTGGCCTGCCGCGAACTGGAGGCCGTTGACAGCGGACTGCGCAGCCTGGTGTCCGTCCAGGGCTCGCTGGCGATGACGGCGATCCACCGGTTCGGCTCCGAGGAGCAGAAGCGGGAGTGGCTGCCGCGCATGGCGGCCGGTGAGGCCATCGGCTGCTTCGGCCTGACCGAGCCCGACTCGGGCAGCGACCCGGGCTCGATGCGTACCCGGGCCCGCAGGGACGGGATGGACTGGGTCCTCGACGGCACCAAGATGTGGATCACCAACGGGTCGGTCGCCGACGTCGCCGTCGTGTGGGCGAGAGCCGAGGACGGCATCCGCGGCTTCCTCGTCCCCCGCGACACCGCGGGTTTCTCCGCCACCACACTGCACGGGAAGATCTCGCTGCGCGCCTCGATCACCTCCGAACTCGTCCTCGACGGCGTACGGCTCCCGCACGAGGCGGCGCTCCCCCTCGCCGAGGGCGTCAAGGCCCCGCTGTCGTGCCTGTCCGAGGCGCGCTTCGGCATCGTGTGGGGAGCCGCGGGAGCGGCCCGCGACTGCTTCGAGGCGGCGCTCGGCTACGCGCGGACCCGCACCCAGTTCGGCCGGCCGATCGCCGCCTTCCAGCTCACCCAGCGGAAGATCGCCGACATGCTGGTGGACGTCGACCAGGCGAACCTGACGGCCCTGCGGATCGGCCGCCTCAAGGACGAGGGGCGGGCCCACCACTCCCACATCAGTTTCGGCAAGCTCGCCAACGTGCGCGCCGCCCAGCGGGTGGCCGCCGTCGCGCGCGGCGTGCACGGGGCCAACGGGATCACCCTCGAGTATCCGGTGATGCGCCACCTGGTCAACCTGGAGAGCGTCGCCACCTATGAGGGCACCGAGGAGATCCACGCCCTCACCCTCGGCCGGGCGGTCACCGGCCACTCCGCCTTCCGCTGACCGGCCGGGCGGGGCCGTCCTCCGCCTGGCCGGCCTGCCGGTCAGGCGGAGGACGCGATCCCGGGGGGCCGGGGTCAGGCGCGGCGTACCTCGAACATGAAGCAGCCGAACAGCACGGCCCGTACGTGCACCAGTTCCACCTCGGGGTCGGCGAACTGCTCGGCCAGGACGGCCTCCGACGCGATGGCGTCACCGCTGACGTGGTGCTCCACCAGCCGTCCGCCCAGGATGCCGCCCCTGTCGTCGTAGGCGCGGAAGACCCGCAGCTCACCCCCCATCCCGGCGGGAAAATCCGTCCCGCCGAACCCCTCGCACGGCTCGGCGTGCACGAACACCGGGCCCACCTCGTCGTACGGGCCGGGGTCGGCTCCGGCCTGGGCCGCCCACCGGCGCAGCGGCGCGTACGAGAGCAGGGCGAGTTCCTCTCCGGGGAGGCTGTGACGCAGGCAGCAGCGCAGCGGGGAACCTCCCTCGGTGTCGGTGACCGGACGGGGCGGGCGCCCGGCGTCGTCACGGACCCGCAACCCGGCGACGACCTCGGCGTCGATGGCGAAAGTACGGAAGGTGCTCATGGATCGATGTTCGGCCCTGACCGGTCGGTGCGCTGGCGGAAATCAGACCTGGTTGCGGGCCGGACCATCACGCTGTTCCGTACGGCTCAAGGTTCCCGTACGGCTCAAGCCGGCCGGTGAACCGCCGGGGCGATCCCAGGACACGGGTCGGGGATCGAAGATGAGGCCCCGCCCCGGTTCGCCGGGGCGGGGCCGTGTCTCATCGGAGTGGCCGGGCCGGCGGGTGTCCGGCCCGGTGTCGGTGCCGGCCTCTCAGGCCGCGCGCACCGCGCGGTTCAGCAGCTGGCCCAGGGTCGGTGTGCCGACCTCGGGCTCGTTCTCCGTGGGGCCGGGGGTGTCCGCCGTGACCGGGTCGGGCACGTTGGTGTGGCCGGCCAGGATCGCGCGCTCCGGGTCGCTCAGGGCGGTGAGCATGCCGGTGCGGGCCTCGGGGGTCGGGCTGACGCGCCAGGCCGCCACCGCCAGCAGTGCCGACAGCCTGGGATCGCCGGCGAGGAGTTCGCTCTGCGCGGCGAGCCGGTGGGAGACGGCCACGTCGCGCCGGTGGTCGGCGTCTCGCCGCGCCCGTACGGCCAGGGCCGTCGCCACCAGGGCCACGGCGAGGAGCGCGGCCAGGAAGACGGTGAGGGCCTGGCGGCGCCGGATGTCGCGGGTCAGGGCGCGGGTGCCGGCGTTGAGGAACTCGCTCTCCAGCCGGTTCAGTACGAGACGCCGACGGCCTGTGGTGACCCAGAGCAGGGCCTCTTCCAGAACTCCGCCGCTGAGCACGTCTCCCGGTCGCCGGCCGCGGGTCTCCCACGCCTGCGCGGCCTGCCGGATCCGGTGATGGACGGGCAGGCCGTCGCGCTCGGTGTCGAGCCAGCCGCGCAGCCGAGGCCAGGCCCTCAGCACCGCGGGCCTGGCGAGGGTGATCCGCTCATCGGCATGGGTGACCAGGTCACGGAAAGCCATGAGCATGTTGTGCAGCACCCGCTCCTCCGGAGGTGTCAGCCCGCCGAAGAGTTCGGCGTGCGGGACCGGCCGGGGCAACAGGTCGCCGTCGTCGCCGACCGTCACCAGGCGGAGGAAGACCTCGGGAACACGGTCGCGTTCCTCAGGGGTGAGGGCGGTGTAGGCATCCTCGGCGATCATGCCCAGGGTCGGATCGATCGGCTCCCACCGGGCCGGTGACCCTGCCTCCGCGCTACCCGCCGCCATCAGGTCGCCGGGGGTGTCCGGTGTGTCGTTGATGAGGGCGGACAGGATGGCGCGGGCCGTCGGCCGGGCGAGCGGGTCCTTGGCCAGCGCCGCACCGACCAGCATACGCAGCGACTCCGGCAACATACCGAGATCAGGATCGGCGGTGAGCACCCGACGAGCCACCCCGAGAACGGAATCGGCCTGGAAGGCATGCTCGCCCGTGACGGCGAACAACACGATCGCCCCCCAGGAGAAGACATCGGCCGCCGCTCCGGCCCGCCTACCCTCGAAGATCTCCGGCGCCATGTACGGAGGGGTGCCGGCGGGCATCCCCATGGGGGTCAGCGACATCTCCACGGTCCGGGCGATCCCGAAGTCGATCAGTCGCGGGCCGTCGGGGCCGAGCAGGATGTTGTCGGGCTTGAGATCACGATGGATCATCCCGGCCTCGTGGATGGCCACCAGCGCGGTCACCACCCCGATCGCCAGCCGATGCAGGTCATCGCCCTGGAAGCGACGACCGTCCTGAACGACCCGGCCCAGACTCAGCCCGTTGACGAACTCACTGACGATGTACGGCCTGGGACCCTCCAGACGCGCCTGGAGGATCTTCGCGGTGCAGAACGACGCGACCCGCTGGGCCGCCCGCACCTCCTTCAGATACTGCGAAGCACCGCCGGAGCTGTGCAGAACCTTGATCGCGACACGGGTCCCGTCCTCGTCGTAGGCGTCGTAGACCACCCCCTGCCCCCCGGCCCCCAACCGACCGGCCAGCCAGTACTCCCCCAGCCGCTGCGGATCACCCGGTTGAAGAGCGTCGATCATCGCTGGCCCCCTCGCCTCATCTACTCCTTCGATGAGATGCCGTCCACCTCCGCAAAGTTCTGCACCGGCTCAAACCGTCGGCGGCGATGTCAACAGACCCGCTTCTTGGCGCGGTTCCCCTGTCCGGGTGCTCAGGGCGCTCCGCGCGTTCGAGGGCGGAACGGCGGAGTCCTCGGTGGAGGCGTCAGGACACGGTCGCCGGTTCGGCGGTGACGGCGTCCTCGGCCGGGGAGTCGGCCCGGCGCGCCGGGATCGCGGAGGCGATCGCCGCGGCGACGAGCGCGACGCCACAGCCGATCAGCAGACCGGTGCGGAAGCCGCTCTCGGACGGCAGGGTGTGCCCGCCCAGCCGCATGGTCATCTGGGTGAGGACGACACCGATCACCGCGGCTGACACCGAGGTGCCGATGGAGCGCATCAGTGAGTTGAAGCTGTTGGCCGCGGCGGTTTCCGACCGGGGAACCGCACCCATGATCAGGGCGGGCATCGCGCCGTAGGCCAGTCCGACGCCTATGCTGCAGAGGCAGGTGACGATCAGCAGGCCCCACGTCGTCCCGAGCAGGGCCATCGATGAGCCGTACCCGAGCGCCATGACCAGGCTGCCGGTGACCAGGGTGACCTTGGGGCCGCGAGCGGCCGACAGCCGTGCGCCCAGCGGCGAGACCACCATCATCATCAGGCCCGACGGGGCCGTCCACAGGCCGGCGGCCAGCATCGACTGGCCCAGACCGTACCCGGTGGCCTCGGGCAGCTGCAGGATCTGGATCACGATCAGCGCCTGGGCGTACATCGCGAATCCGACCACGATCGAGGCCACGTTGGTCAGCAGTACCGGGCGCCGGGCGGTGACGCGCAGATCGACCAGTGGGTCACCGGCTCGCAGCTCCCACCAGCCCCACACCACGAAGACGACCAGCGCGACGGCGAACAGCCCGAGGGTGGTTCCGCTCGCCCAGCCCCAGTCCGCACCCTTGGAAACCCCCAGCAGCAGGCAGACCAGGCCGATGCCCAGGCCGAGCGCGCCGACGACGTCGAGGCGTCCCGTGGTCCGGGCGGGCGTGGCGGGCACCAGCAGCCAGATCAGGCCGGCGACCAGCACGCTCAGCGCGGTCGCGCCCCAGAACAGCACCCGCCAGCTCGCGTACTCGGCGACCGCCGCCGCGACCGGCATCCCGAGCGCTCCGCCGATGCCCATGGACGAGCTCATCAGCGCGATCGCGGGGCCTACCCGCTCGGACGGCAGCAGGTCACGCAGTGCGCTGATGCCCAGCGGGATCATGCCCATGCCCATGCCCTGCAGACCTCGCCCGATGATCATCTGGGTCACCGAGTCGGCCAGCGCGCAGGTCACGCAGCCCGCGATGATCGGTACCGAGCAGGCCAGCATCATCCGGCGCTTGCCGTACAGGTCGCCGAGCCGCCCGATCACCGGGACGGCCACCGCCCCCACCAGCAGGGTGATGGTGATCACCCAGGAGGCGTTGGCCGCGTCGGTGTGCAATATGCGTGGCAGCTCGCCGATCAGCGGCACCACCAGGGTCTGCATGAGCGAGGCGACGATACCGGCCACCGCCAGCACACCGACGATCCCACCGGGGCGGGTGGTGGACGTGGAGTCGTCCACGTGGATCTCCCTTGTCTGGACAAATAAGGCGATGTGTACGATACACATAATGTGCTTGATGCATAAAATGGGGGTGATACACACCGACCACCGATGCGCGCTCGTATGGCGGAACAGGACGCGAGGAAGTCTGGAGAGGGATCGGCTTGGAGAAGCCCACACACTCGATCGAGTACGAGACCATGCTGCTCGGGCGGTACTACCACCTGACCCTGTCCCGCGCCGAACGTGCGGGCGACCACCTGGACCGCAGCGCCTACGTCCTGCTCAGCCGCATCCAGCTCGTCGGCCCGATGTCCATCGGGCAGCTCAGCGAGGCGTTCGACCTGGACCCCTCCACCCTCAACCGGCAGACCTCGGCCATGCTCCGCGCCGGGCTGGTCGAACGCATCCCCGACCCCGACGGGGGCATCGCCCGCAAGTTCCACATCAGCGCCGAAGGCGAGCGCCGCCTCCGGTGCCAGCGCGACGAGATCGTCCGCAGCATGGACAAGGTGCTGGACGGCTGGACGCCCGAGGAGGTCGCCACCTTCGCCGCCTGCCTCCAGCGGTTCAACACCGATATCGAACGTCTCACCGGCCGCCCCTGGCCCCGTCCCTGACCGCCTGCCGGTGGTGCCCTCCGAGGTTTCCGGTCAGGGCCGCCCTGGCCCCTCGGGCACCACACCCGGCTCTGCGCGAAGACCTCCGGCCGACAACCCCCGTCCCAGCGCCGTGGCCGCCGACGGCGCGGCCTCGGCCCAGGCCACCGCCGCGATCCGGTGGTGCCGCCTCGAATCGCGCCCGAGCCACGGTTCGAAGGGCGTCGACGGCTTTCCGGCGTCGGGCACGGCGGCCAAAAGACCTACGTGTTTAGGGACCTCTGACTGTTATCCCGAGTCCTGCCCGGTGGTGTGATGGAGATATGGGAAGACCCCGGTAGACAAGGAGGACACCATGAGCATGCCGATGATCCGCGAGCGGCGAGGCCTCGTCCCCGAACTGTTCAACTGGTTGGACATGCCCCTCGCCGCCCTGCAGTCGCCGGCGGCGCAGCCCATCAAGTTCGAGGACTACGTCAAGGACGATCGCTACGTACTGCGGGCCGAGTTGCCGGGAATCGACCCCGACAAGGATGTCGACATCACCCTGTCCAACGGTCTCCTGACCATCCACGCCGAGCGGCGTGACGAGCAGAGGGACCAGCAGCGGACGGAGTTCCGCTACGGCTCCTTCACCCGGTCGATCACACTGCCCAGCGACGTGGACGAGAACGACGTCAAGGCTTCCTACGACAAGGGGGTTCTGGAGGTCAGCGTCAAACTCGCCGACACCAAACAGCAGGAGAAGCACATCCAGATCGAGTCCACGCCTCGGCAAGAGTCCTGACGGATCGGGCGGACCCGCTCGACATGACGCGGGTCCGCTCATGACCCGCGGATCGCGGCGGATCCTCCGCGCGCGGATCACCGGTCGCGGGCCGCCCGAGCACCCCCCACAAGCAGGTACGGAAGTCCCGCCCGGCCGGGGCCTTCTGCCCTATCCATACGCAAGGCCCCTGACCAGCGTGGAAGCAGGACAACCCACGGGGGGATCATCATGATCACTTTGAGTGTCATCAAGGCCGACACCGGGGGGTTCGTCGGCCACTCCGCGGTGCACCCGAACATGATGGCCGAGGCCCGCCGCGAGATCGACCGGGCGACCGCCTCGGGACTGCTCATCGACGGCCAGGTCGCCAGCTGCGGCGACGACATCTCGCTCATCATGACCCACACCTACGGCGCCGACGCGGGGCTCATCCACTCCTTCGCCTGGGACACCTTCCAGGCCACCACCCACATCGCCAAGGGACTCGGCCTGTACGGCGCCGGCCAGGACCTGCTGTCGGACGCCTTCTCCGGCAACCTGCGGGGCATGGGTCCCGGGTACGCGGAACTGGAGTTCGAGGAGCGCCCGTCAGAGCCGGTGCTGTGCTTCCTGGCCGACAAGACCGAGCCGGGCGCGTGGAACCTGCCGCTGTACAAGATGTTCGCCGACCCGTTCAACACCGCGGGCCTGGTCATCGACGGAAAGATGCACGCCGGCTTCGGCTTCGAGGTCTACGACCTGTACGAGGAGAAGCGCATCGTCTTCGACTGCCCGGCCGACCTGTACGACATGCTGATGTACATCGGCGCCCCGGCCCGTTACGTGATCCACGGCGTCCGTTCCAAGACCCTGGGTGAGACCGCGGCCACGACCAGCACCCAGCGGCTGTCCCTGATCGCCGGCAAGTACGTCGGCAAGGACGACCCGGTGATGATCGTCCGCTGCCAGTCCGGGTTGCCGGCGGTCGGCGAGGCACTGGAACCCTTCGCCTTCCCGTACACGGTCGCCGGGTGCATGCGCGGCTCGCACCACGCGCCGTTCCTGCCTGTCCCGGTCCGGCAGGCGCACCCGTCCCGGTTCGACGGCCCGCCGCGCGTGGTCGCGCTGGGATTCCAGATCCACGACGGGAAGCTGATCGGCCCGCGCGACATGTTCGACGATCCGGCCTTCGACGGCGCACGGGCCCAGGCCTCCGAGATCATGGACTATCTCCGCCGCCACGGTCCGTTCGAACCGCACCGGCTGCCACTGTCGGAACTGGAGTACACCACCATGCCCGCTCTCGCCCAGCGGCTCGCGAACCGCTGGACCCCGATGACCACCGAGATCGCGACACCCGTCGGATGATCCACGCGACCGCCCGGTCATCCCGGGCGATCGGCGTCCGATCGGCCCGCCGCGCACTCGAGGGCACGACACCGCGAACACCCGTTCGATCGGAGGTTCCTTCCATGGAAGCCAAGCAATGGACCGTGCAGATCTACATCACCGAAGAGGGCGATGACACCTCCGCCCGGGCGCTCCTGACCACCAAGGACGACACCCACCTGACCGGGATCGGTCACGCGCGCCGCAACCCGGTCGACCAGTCGGTCCCCGAGATCGGCGACGAGCTCGCGGTCGCCCGCGCGCTCGCCGATCTGGCGGAAAGGTTGCGCACCGTCACCGCGGAGGACATCGCCCAGGTCGCCGCCGGGCCCACCTCATGGTGACGGCCTCTCGCCTCGGGCCACCGGGATCGGCATGACCGCACCGTCCGCCTCGGCCACGGTCCGCGGACGGTGCGCGCTCTTCACCTGTCGACGCACAGGGGCCATCCCGGGGCGATGAGATCCACGTGCTCCACCTACGGAACCTGAACACACCCGTGGAGTCACCCATGAAGCAGAACCGGAACGGAATGGTGAAGATCACCTGGCACGGCGGCGACCGCTTCGACGTTCGGATACGCCGCCACACCATCCGTGTCGACCAGCCCACGGACTTCGGCGGAGGCGACACCGGCCCCATTCCGGTCGAGCTGTTCGTCGGGAGTCTCGCGGCCTGCGTCGCCCATCGCGCCGAACGCTACCTTCACCGATGTGAGCTGCCCGCCGGCGTCACCGTGACCGCCCACTACGACCTGGAGCTGCGTCCGGCACGGGTCGGCCGAATCGATCTGGTCGTCGACGCTCCCGGCCTTCCCGAAGGGCTTCGGGAATCGTTCACCACCGTCGTGGAGCACAGCGCCGTGCACAACTCGCTGCGGCTGCCGCCGGAGATCACCCTTCAGGTCCGCACCGAGGAGGGAGCGGTCATGGAGGCGATCGAAACGACCTGATGCCATCGGTGACGTCCAGGCCGAAGAACTCCGCGGAGCGACCCGCCTCGCCCGGCTTCTTGACGAGCCGGATACTCTCGATCTCCTCGACCAATAAGATGATCTTCTCAGCAGGGACGACTCTCTCGTTCGACAGCCGCACGTTCACGCTCCGGCCCGGCGCCGTCATCGCCGCCGGAACGCCGTCCGGGATCGGCTACCCGCGTACACCCCGCGGCTGCTGCACGACGGCGACGTGGTCGAGGTGGAGGTCGGGAAGCCGAGCGGCGCCCGTACTCCAGTGATCAACACAGCGAGCGCAGAGGACTGGGCATGAGTGAGACCATGGGCTCCGGGCGCGGCCCGGCCGGCAGCCCCCCCGTGACCGAGCAGGTCGTCGGCCAGCTCCAGGGTGCGGACACCCGATTGATGACCATCATGGAGAGCCTCATCCGTCACCTGCACGGCTTCGTCGAGGACGTGCGGCCCACGGCGGCCGAGTGGGAGGCGGGACTCGCCTTCCTCGCACGTACCGGTTCGTTCTGCACGCCCACCCGGCAGGAGTTCGTCCTGCTCTCGGACATGCTGGGACTGACCACGCTCGTCGACGACGTGAACAACCAGGGACCGGCCGACATGACGCCGAGTTCGGTGGAGGGCCCCTTCCACTCCGTGGCCCCGCCGCGCGAACTGGGTGACCTCATCGCCGCGGGCCCCGAATGGGGCCGGGCCGAGAGCGCCGTGATCCACGGCACCGTGCAGGACTGCCACGGGAACCGCCTGCCGGGTGCGATCCTCGACGTGTGGCAGGCCGACGACAAGGGCCACTACGACACCCAGGACGCCGAGCAGCCAGAAGGCAACCTGCGCGGTCTGTTCACCACCGACGAGAACGGCGAGTACTGGTTTCGCACCGTGAAGCCCGCCAGCTACCCCGTGCCGATGGACGGCCCGGCAGGCGACATGCTCCGCGCCATGGGACGTCATCCCATGCGCCCCGGCCATCTTCACATCCGCGTCGAGGCGGCCGGGCATCACACGCTGACCACCCACGTGTTCGTCAACGACGACCCCTACCTGGACTCCGACGCCGCCTTCGCGGTCAAGCCGGAGATCATCGTCGACTTCGAGCCGCGCGAGGACCAGGCCTCGATCGAGCGGTACGGGATGGACGGGCCCTACCTGGACGTCACGTTCGACATCAGGCTCGCCACCGAGTCGGAGATGAAAAGGTGATCATGGAGAACCGCGGCCCCTGCCGGTGACGATCTCCCCGGAGCGGACCGGTCGGATGTCCCCTCCGGCGGAGGGGCATCCGCCGCCGGCTGTGCGATCACTTCAGTCACGGAGGCGATCGACGATGCCCGAGGCCAGGAGGTACTGGGCCGCGACGTAAGTAGCCATGATCACCAGGCCGGTCATCGGCGGGCGGGGAAGGTCCGCCAGGCCGAACGCGATCAGCGCGTCGGAGAGCAGGAACAGGGCGCCGCCGGTCCCGATGCGCGGGCCGAGACCGGCGGCGGTCACCGCGGTGGCGGTCAGCAGCAGCGAGTAGACCGCCACCGGCAGGCGCAGGTCGCCCAGGCCCGGCCAGAGGAGGAAGATCATTCCCGCCCACAGGACGCCGTAGACCACCGGGATCGCCGGGCGGCGCAACACCCGAAGTGCCCCCTCGCGGACGAGACAGGTCACGTAGCAGACGTGCGCCCCGGCGAACAGGGCCATGCCCGCGATGAAGAGACCGTCGATCTCCAGGGCCACGTCGCCGCCCCAGGAGAGCAGGAGCGCCGCCACCAGCAGGCGCGGTCCCCGCCGCGCCAGCACCCAGGCCGCGAGCAGCGGCATCAGCAGCGCCTTGGTCACGGAGTTCATCGGGCCTTCGCCGACGGCGACCAGCGCCAGATGGACCGCGGAACAGAGCCAGAAGGCGGCCGACAGGGTGCGGGAGACCGCTCCGGCCCTCAGAACATCATTCTGCACATCTGGATGCTAGGGCCTGCCACCCGGCAGGCCCTAGGCGCCCGTCGCCTTTCGACGGTACCCGGGCCGCGCGGGCCGCCAGGTGGGCACCGGGCCCCCGGACCGGGCGGGGCCGATCCGGACTCCCGGGTCAGAACACGCGGACGGCGAGGTGCCCTACGGCTTGCGGCCCACGCCGCCGTACTGGAAGACGTCGCGGTCGCGGAAGCTGGTCTGCGGCTCGGGCCGCCACGTGGGCAGCGACACCACGCCGGGCTCCAGCAACTCCAGCCCGCCGAGGAACTCCTCCAGCTGCTGCCGGGTGCGGAGGGTGAGCGGGGTGGCGGCGCTGGCGTTCCACCTGGCGGCGGCCTCGTCCATCGACGGGCTGTGCACGCTGTGCGCGATGGCCAGGTGGCTGCCCGAGGGGAGCGCGTCCAGCAGCGTGCGCACCGCGGTGTGGGCCTGGTCCCCGTCGGGGACGAACTCCAGGACGCCCATCAGCATCAGCGCGACCGGCCGGGAGAAGTCCAGTGTCCGCGCGGCCTGTCGCAGGATGGGCTCGGGATCGCGCAGGTCGGCGTCGATGTAGGCGGTCTCCCCATCCGGGGTGCCGCGCAGCAACGCCCTGGCGTGGGCCAGCACGATCGGGTCGTTGTCGACGTAGACGATCCGCGCCTTGGGGTTGACCCGCTGGGCGACCTGGTGGGTGTTGTCCGCGGCCGGAATGCCGGTGCCCACGTCCAGGAACTGGTCGATGCCCGCCTCACCGGCCAGATGGCGCACGACCCGGCCGATGAACTCCCGCTCGGCCCGCGCGTTGACCGGCAGATCCGGCATGACCTTCACGATCTCGTCGCCGACCGCGCGGTCGGGACCGTAGTTGTCCTTACCGCCAAGCCAGTAGTCCCACACCCGCGCCGAATGTGGGACCGAGGTGTCGATTCGCGCCAACACCTCGGTGTCGACCTCTGTGATTCCCTCGCTCATCAGAGCCTCCTCACCAGCGCACCCCGTAACAACACGATCGGAGCCCACCCTAGATGATCTCCGATCGGCCCGACGAAAAAATCGCCGTACATCAGACCAATTCAGTCGAGGGAGTCCTAAAACATGATGTTCTCCCCCGCAACGGCGAGCCATAACAGCAGGTACCCCGGTACGGACAACCGCCCATATCACGGCGTTATGGGATTTTGTTAGGTGTTCGACTGCCTCACTCGGTGTCAGCTTTGGGGGAGCCCCGACTCTCAGGGCTCCCTGTATCCCTCCTCCCCACAAGGGACACCGAGAGGAATCGCCCCCCGTGAATCCGAAGACCAAGCTGGGCGCCGTAGCCGTAATGGCCGTCGCCACCCTGATCACCCCCGCCGCGGTGAGCAGCACGTCGGCGTCGGCGGACATCGCCGCCAGCGCCCTCTCCGCCGACCCCCCGGCCTACTCACCGCCGGACGCGGAGGCGCGCAACCGCGCCGTCACCACCGCCAACGCCACCATCGCCATGAGGTCGGAAGCCCTCCTGAAGGGGCAGAACGAGAAGTTCACCCTGATCGCCAACATCTCCGGCGCCCAGGGCCTGCAGTACCTGACCTACGCGCGCACCTACCGGGGTCTGCCGGTGTTCGGCGGTGAAGTGATCGTCTCCACCGACCGGGCCGGAGAGCTGGTCGGGTCGGTGAGCTCGGGCCAGCAGTCCAGGATCACGGTCGACGTCACGAGCAAGGTGGACGCCGCCGCGGCGACCGCCACCGCCCGCGCGCAGGTGTCCACCGTGGAGAGCGTGAGCACCCCCCGGCTGCTCGTGCACGCCGCCACCACCACGCCCAAGCTGGCCTGGGAGGTGGTCGTCACCGGCGCCAACGGCGAGACCCCGAGCGTCCTGCACGTCTTCGTGGACGCCCTCGACGGGTCGATCGTCGACTCCTACGACGAGGTCCGCGCCGGGACCGGCAACAGCTACTACAACGGCAACCCGGTGACCATCCAGACCTCCGGCTCCGGCAGTTCGTACTCGATGACCGACACCACCCGTCCCGGCCTGCGCTGCGGCGGGCAGGGCGGCACCGCCTACACCGGAACCGACGACGCCTGGGGCACCGGCTCGGGCACCAACCTGGAGACCGCCTGCGTCGACGCCCTGTACGCGGCGCAGACGGAGTGGAACATGCTCCGCAACTGGCTGGGCCGCAACGGGTTCAACGGCTCCGGCGGCGCGTTCCCGGCCCGGGTCGGCCTGAGCGCCGTCAACGCCTACTGGACCGGCAGCTACACCAACTTCGGGCGTAACCAGGCCAACAACCGGCAGGCCACCTCGATGGACGTGGTCGGCCACGAGTACGGCCACGCCGTCTTCCAGTACTCCGGGGCCACCGTGTCCAACACCACCGAGGCCGGCGGCCTGAACGAGTCGACGGGCGACATCTTCGGCGCGCTGACCGAGCACTACGCCAACCAGCCCGCCACCCTCGACCCGCCGGACTACCTGGTGGGCGAGGAGGTCAACCTGGTCGGCGCGGGTGAGATCCGCAACATGTACAACCCCGCCGCGCTCGGCGACCCCAACTGCTACACCTCCCCCTTCAACTACGAGGTGCACGCGGGAGCGGGCCCGCAGAACCACTGGTTCTACCTGCTCGCCGAGGGCACCAACCCGGTGGGCAAGCCGGCCAGCCCCGTCTGCTCGGGTCCGTCCACCCTGACCGGCATCGGCATCCAGAAGGCCGGCCAGATCTTCCAGGCCGGGCTGAACAGCAAGACCTCGCCGTGGACGCACCCCAAGGCGCGGAAGGCCACCGTGGCCGCCGCCAAGGCGCTCTTCAGCGGCTGCGTCGAGGTCAACGCGGTCAAGGCCGCCTGGAGCGCGGTGAACGTCCCGCTGCAGAGCGGCGAGGCGACCTGCCCGTAGCACCGGGCGGCTTCCGGCTCCGAAGATGAACCACAGTCCGGGCTCCGGCGACTCGCCGGGGCCCGGACTGTGATTTGAACATCCGAGAGGGGTAGATACGGGCTGCTGAAAGCCGGAGGCGTAGAACGGGGGCGGACGATGGTCCTCAGCCGGTCACCCGTACCGCCCGGAGGCCTGAAAGACGGCGGGTGGGAAAGGTCCGCGGACCGGGAAGCCGGATCCCCGCACCGCGCGGCCGGATGAGCGGCGAGGCGACGGCCCTCCAGGAGCAGGAGGGGGCCGACCCGCGCCGCTGGAAGGCGCTGACCGTCTGCCTCGTCGCCGGCTTCATGACCCTGCTGGACGTCAGCATCGTCAACGTGGCGCTGCCGGCGATCCGCACCGGGCTGGACGCTCCGCAGAGCGACCTGCAGTGGGTGGTGTCGGGGTACGCGCTCACCTTCGGGCTGGCGTTGATCCCCGCCGGACGGTTCGGCGACATGCACGGCCGGCGCAACGCGTTCGTTCTCGGCGTCGTCCTGTTCACCCTGTCCAGCGCGGCGGCCGGGATGGCCGGCGACCCGACGTTCCTGGTCATCGCGAGACTCGTTCAGGGAATGGCGGGCGGGATATTGAACCCGCAGGTCAGCGGGTTGATCCAGCAGCTCTTCCGGGGAGCGGAGCGGGGCCGGGCGTTCGGGATGCTGGGCACCGTGATCGGTGTCTCGACCGCGGTGGGCCCGCTGCTCGGCGGGGCGCTCATCCAGCTCGGTGGCGGCCCCGACGCCTGGCGCCTCGTCTTCTACGTCAACGTGCCGATCGGCGTGCTGGCCGTGGTCCTGGCATACCGCTACATCCGGCCTCCCGCCCACGGGAGGCGTCCCCGGGAGAGCATGGACCCGGTGGGCGTGCTGCTGCTCGCCGCCGGCATCACGCTGGCGCTCCTGCCGTTCGTCGAGGGGCAGCAGTGGCGGGGCCCGGAAAAGTGGCTGGCCCTGCTCGCCGGGATCGTGGTGCTAGCCGTCTTCGTCGCCTGGGAGCGCCGATACGGACGAAGCCACCAGCCGGTCGTCGACCTGTCCCTGTTCCGCAGGCGCTCGTACGCGCTCGGCGTCCTGCTCGGGACGCTCTACTTCGCCGGTTTCACCGCGATCTTCTTCGTGCTCACCCTGTACCTGCAGAACGGCCTGAGCTACTCGGCCCTGGAGGCCGGGCTGGCGACCACCCCGTTCGCCGGGGGGTCGGCCGTGACCGCCGCACTGGGCGGCCGGGTCGTCACCCGGCTGGGCCGGTCACTGGTGGTGTCGGGACTGCTGGTGGTCGCGGCCTCGCTGGGCGTCACGGTGCTCGCGGTGCTGCTGGTCCCCGGCGAGCATGTGGGCTGGGCCATCGCGCTGCCGCTGGTCTTCGCCGGGCTGGGCAGCGGCCTGGTGATCTCCCCCAACCAGACGCTGACCCTGTCGGAGGTACCGGTCCCGGTGGCCGGAGCCGCCGGCGGGGTGCTCCAGACGGGGCAGCGGATCGGCGCGGCCATGGGCATCGCGGCGATCGGCGCGGTGTTCTTCTCCGAGGTCGCCTCCTCCCACGGCGACTACGCGCTGGCGTTCCGGCACTCGCTGCTGGTCACCATCGTCTTCGTGCTGATCTCGCTGGTGGTGGCCGTCGCCGACGTGTTCGCCTCCCGGCGTTCCGGGCTCGACTGAGACCGGGCGCGATCACTCGGCGAGCACGCACCGGGTGCCGGAGTAGATCGTCGACATGCACCGGTTGCAGTGGATGCACCGGGATTCGACAGCGCGGTCCTTCATGATCCGGTTGGGCAGGTCCGGCTCCATGAGCAGGGCCCGGCCCATGGCGGCGAACTGGAAGCCCTCGCGCATGGCCAGTTCCATGGTCGCCAGGTTGGTGACGCCGCCGAGGAGCACCAGCGGCATCTTCAGGGCGGCGCGGAAGGCGCGGGCGTCGTCGAGCAGGTAGCCGTCCCGGTAGGGGTAGGAGCGCAGGAACCGGCCGCCCAGCAGCCGCACCCCCAGCCGCTGCGGCTGCCGCAGGGCCGCGGCGAAGTCACGGATCGGGGCGTCGCCCTTGAACAGGTACATCGGGTTGAGCAGCGAACTGCCCACCGTCAGCTCGATGGCGTCGAGGCCGCCGTCCGCCTCCAGCCAGGTCGCGACCTGGAGGCTCTCGTCGGGTGTCAGGCCGCCGCTGACCCCGTCGTCCATGTTGAGCTTGGCCAGGATCGCAATCCGGCCGCCGACGGCCTCCCTCACCGCCAGGGCGACCTCGCGCGCCAGCCGGGCCCGGTTGACCGGGCTGCCACCGTAGCCGTCGGTCCTGTTGTTGAGCCGAGGGCTGAGGAAGGAGCTGACCAGATAGTTGTGTCCCAGGTGGATCTCGACGGCGTCGAATCCCGACTCCTCCGCCAGGAGCGCCGCGTCGGCGTGCGCGCGGACGATGCGCTCGATGTCCGCGACGGTCGCCGCCCGGGTCATGCTCATGCCCAGCCAGTTGAAGCGCCGGGACGGGCCCAGCGCGGGGAGCCTGTTGGAGGCGGGATTGGCCACCGGGCCGGCGTGGCCGATCTGCGCGGAGATGGCGGCGCCCTCGGCGTGCACCGCCTCGGCGAGACGGCGCAGACCGGGCACGGCCTCCGGGCGCATCCAGATCTGCCGCCACTGCGTACGGCCTTCCGGCGCCACCGTGCAGTAGGCCACCGTGGTCATGCCGACGCCCCCGGCGGCCACCCGCCGGTGAAAGCCGATCAGCTCGTCGGAGACCAGCGCCTCGGGGGTCATGCCCTCGAAGGTGGCCGCCTTGATCAGGCGGTTGCGCAGGGTGATCGGCCCGAGCTTCGCGGGTGCGAAGACGTCCGCGGCGGTTTCTGCCATGGGCCAGTGTTACCAAACAAGCGCTTGGATGCCAAGAGATCGAGACGCTGTTCCGTCGCCGTACGGCTCGTCCGCGGTCAGGCCGGCGCGTACGTGAGGCAGTCGATGTCCTTCTGCGCGTAACCGACCACGATGCCGGAGGCCTGGCATTCGTACTGGACGTTGTGCTGGCAGTCGGACATCTTGCAGGCGCCGACGCGGCCGGTGGCGGCGGGGTCGCCCCCCTTCACGTCGACCTTGAAGAAGGTCTCGCACTCCGCGTGATGACTGTTGCCGACCGTGATGGCCAGCGCGTGGCAGATGTGCTCCGCGTTGTAGGCGCACGCATCGACCTGGCACTCGTTGACTGCGGGCATTTTCATGGCTGACGCCTCCTGGGACTCGGGCCTGCCCCGGACGTGGCCGGCCATCGTCGGGGCCGGTCGCCCGACGTTCTGTTCGGTATCACCGCGCGGCGGCGCCGGCTCCTCCGCCGGCACCCGGGCCGTCAGGTCCTCACCACGCTCTTCCGCGCTCAGGAGTCGGACATGACGCGGTCCCCGTTCCCGCACGCGGACACAGGGACTAACCGGTCTAGTACCGCGCCCGAATCACCTTCACGCTCAGCTGGCCCCCAAGGCTTCGCCAAGAGCGGCCTCCGACGGACCTTCACGATCGGGAAGGCACCCGGCCGGCCCCGCCGAACGGAGCTTCCCGGCCCCTTCTCCACCGAGGCGGGGACGACCGATGTCACGAACGCCTATTTGCGCGAGTCGCTCAGCACCGTGAAGGTGATGCCCGCCCGCTGAAGGCGGCCGATCAGCGCGTCGCCCATCGCCACGGCGGTGGTCAGCTGACCGGAGACCTCCGGGAGGTCGTCCGTCGCCAGGCAGAGCGCCGACTCGCCGAGCATCTTGGCGGTCTCGCCGTAACCGGGGTCGCCGCCCGCGACCTCGGTGACGACGCGCGCCCCGCCGCCCAGGCCGAGGAAGGTGACCTTGAACCAGCTCCTGGCCCGCTGCTCGACGCCGGGCCCCTCACCGGGTGCGAAGCGGCGCAGCAGCAGGGAACGCGTCGGTGGGATCTGGGCGAGCAGCGCGAGGGCACCCGCTCCGGCGGCGAGGCCGAGCGCGACGGGCAGTCGCCTGACCGCGAGGTGGTGACGGTAGGTGAAGTCGGGGCCATAGCGGTCCAGCGCGCGGGCCGAGCGAGCGACGATCTGCGGGTCGAGCGTGGGCAGCGGCAGGGCCCAGCCCCCGACGTGGCGGACCGAGCCGGGCACGCCACGCGTCTTCCTGGTCGCGGAGGCCGTGGCGGGTCCGGAGACGGTTTCGAGTTCGCGCCGGACGTTCGCGGCCTCGATCGTCTGCCGGAAGCGGGAGATCGCCGTCACGAGGGAGTGCGCGGTGCCGCCGGAGGCGGCGCCGGAGGCCCGGACGAAGCCGCTGACCTCCAGCGGCACCCCCTCGGGCAGCTGCCTGACCGTGAAGTAGGCGCCGAGGTCGTGCGGGACGGAGTCGAACCCGCAGGCGTGCACGAGCTTGGCCCCGGTCCTCGCGGCCCGCTCGTGGTGACGGATGAACATGCGGTCGACGAACTCGGGCTCGCCGGTGATGTCGGCGTAGTGGGTGCCCGCGTCGGCGCAGGCCGCCACCAGCGGCTCGCCGTAGAAGACGTAGGGGCCCACGGTGGTCGCGACGACCCTGGCCTGCCGGGCGATCTCCACCAGGGAGGCCGGGTCGGTCGCGTCGGCGTGGAGCAGCGGCAGCTCGGGCAGGCCGATCCGGTCCCTGACCGCTTCGAGTTTGGCCCGGTTGCGCCCGGCCAGCGCCCAGCGAAGGGCGGGACCGGCGTTGCGCGCGAGGTACTCCGCGGTGAGCGCCCCGGTGAACCCGGTGGCGCCGAACAGCACGATGTCGTACGGGCGGTCGTCAGGCATGCACCGAGATTCCTCCCCGCGGAGACCACGCGCAAGACGGGCTCGCCGGATGTGGCCGTGATCACTCCTGGACGGGCCTGGCGACGCGGAGAGGGGTGGCATCACACACCACCGCCTTGACCGTCTGCTCCTGCCCGGGCGTCGGCCGCCGCGGCCAGCCTGGCGCCTTCTTGATCCGCGGCGCCTGATCACCGCCTGCCCGCGCTTGGCGTTCCCAGCGGAACACCGATTCGCAGCCCACTCCCAGCGCATCGGCCACCTGATCCGGTGACATGCCCTGCTCCAGCAACCACAAGGGCGAAGACCTTTTCCTTGAATGTGAGGTGCTCCAGAGATTCCGGACAGACCACTCGCTAGGGTGGTAACAGTCCGAAGGAGATAGAAGCATGCCGAAACTGCTGCATGCGCGTCCGCCGATGGATGCCGAAGAGAAACGACAGATCTGCAAGCTGGCCGGGGCCCGTCACGCCCCGGCCGACTGGATCATGAGAGCGCAGATCATCGCGTTCAGCTGGCAGGGCCTGCGCACCAGTGCCATCGCGGCCAAGCTGGGCTGTCACATGCAGACCGTACGCGAGCGAATCGAGCGCTTCAACGCCGAAGGCCTGGCCGGACTGGGCGACCGGCCCGGGGCAGGCCGCAAACCACGCATCACCGAACTCGAACGCGGGCAGCTCATCGAGCTGGCGCGCTCGACTCCGCCCGGGAGACCAGTCCGCGACGAGGCCGGGGACCTGGTCGCAGACGAGAAGGCCGGCCCCGCCGAGTGGACGCTGGACAGCCTGACCACCGCAGCCCGCGCGCAGGGCATCGTCATCGCGCGCAGCCAGGTCCGCCGGATCCTGCTCACCGAGAAGGTCCGCTGGCGCCATCCCCGCTCCTGGACCACCTCGACCGATCCGGATTTCGCCCCAAAAGAGCCGAGGTCATCGGCCTCTACGCCCAGCCACCGCCCGGCACCACGGTCATCTGCACCGACGAGCTGGGACCGGTGACCCCGCGGACCTTCGCACCCGCGCCCGCCTGGCCGGTCGACGGGCACCGGATCAAAGCGCCGCTGACCTATTCCCGCGGCGCCGACAAGAGCTGGGTATACGGCGGCTTGCGCATCCGCGACGGCATCAAGCTCACCTTCTGCGCGCCTTCGCGCAACAGCGACGGCTGGATCCAGCTGCTGACGCAGATCGGCAAGGCGAACCGGCGCGGCCCGATCATGGTCGTCACCGACAATCTCTCCAGCCACTCCAGCTGGAAGGTCCGCCAATGGCTGCTGCGCCATCCGCGGATCCGCCAGGTGTTCATCCCGGTCAAGGCCTGCTGGCTGAACCTGGCCGAGGGCTGGTGGCGGCTGCTGCGTAAGACGGCGTTCGCCGGGCAGACCCTCGCCGACGCCACCGAGATCACCCACGCGGTCACCCTCGCCACCGCGCAACTCAACGCCCACGCCCACCCCTGGATCTGGGGGCGACCACCCCACAGCCCCGAATCCTGCGCCGCAAGTTCATCTACCTGCTTTAAGGAACGCAGCATTACGGTGGTTTGTTAAAACGGGGCGTAGAGGTTGAGGGGCCGTCCCGCGGTGACGGCTGTGACCAGGGCTTGTAGTTCAGCGGGCGGGGGCCTGCTCGACCAGTTGCGCCACCAGCGTTGCAGCAGCGCGCAGGGGGTCAGCCAGCCGCGGACGTAGCGGGCGGCCCGAGGCCAGCACAGTGGCACGGGTGGCACCGTGACGGTGAGCCCCCCTCTCTCCGCCGTCGGCGTCGGCCGGGGCGGGCGGGAGGTGTGGCGGCGGGGCCGAATCGGCGGGCCGGGCATGCCAGCAGAAGGTGAACGCGCACATCACCAGGGTCCAGTGGCGGCGGATCGCGGCATCGGAGCGGACCTGGAAATCGGCCCAGCCGAGTTCGTCCTTAACCTGCTTGTAGCCCTGTTCGATCCAGGTCCGCAGGCCGTAGAGACGCACGATCTCGGCCAGGCCGGCGGGCGGGAAAGACGAGGCGACAGCGCGCGGACCGCCGGGGCGGGGCAGGTTGGTGGCCAGATACCAGGTCGCCTTGACCGGCAGCGTCGCCGGGTCGGCGGTCGCGACGATCAGCCGGACTGCCTGGTGAGGGCCGTAGCCGCCCAGGACCGCGTCGGCGGCCCACCACACGGTGGTGTGGCCGTCTCGAAACCGCCGCACGACCTTGGTCCAGACGCCCGGCGCTTGGGGACCTCCCCAGGAGAGCTCCCGGGCGGCGTCGATCGGCGTGTACGCCTCATCGGCCGGGGCCCAGGAGCCCTTGTGCGGCTTGAGCGCGAGCACGAACGGCAGCCGGGCCGCCCATAGTTCAGCGGTGAAGGCGGCATTGTCGCCGTAGGCGCAGTCGGCCACCAGCGCCCGGAAGGGTATGGCGGCGGCCTGAGCTCGACCCGCCAGAGCGGTCGCGAGCTGCGGCTTGGTGCGAAATGCCGGATCGCTGCGGCCGCGAGGCAGCCGACTCGCGGGGGTGTAGGGCGGCGCGTGCAGCGGATAATAGACCCGCTCGTCGGCCCAGAGCGTGGTCACCGCCACGATCCCGTTCTCGATCTTCCCGACCGAGCCCAGGTACTGGTGGGCGGTGTGCGCGGTGGCGGTGCCGTCCTTGCGGTCGCCGGTGTCGTCGACCACCAGTACCCCGCCCGTATGCGGCGCGGTCGCCGGATCGGCCCGCAGCAGCTCAAGACGCCGGGCGTTGATCGCCTCGGGATCCCACGGCGACTCCGACAGGAAGAACTGCAGCCGCTGCACCGCCGCGTTCTGGGCTCCGACCACCGGCTCCGCACCGGCCAGGCAGGTCAGCGTCTTGTTTCGGTCCCGCGGCAACAACAGCCCGGCCAGATATTCGCGAAACCCCCGGCGCTGCGCGAGCGAGCACCATAGATCATCGAACCGGGTCGCGTACTCCTCCAACGGACCCGGCGCCGGTGGACACGGACGCCGCGCGGTCACCACCATGACCACCCCCGAACAGCAGCGATCATCCCTATCCACCGGTTTACTGCGGCATCAACCCCACGTCAACAAACCACCGATTAGGGAGGGTATGTGGCTGAGTCCTCTTCTGCTGACCTCAGGGAGCCAGACACTGCGGACGAGGTACGGCACGCCCTGAGAGCGCCGGAACGCGGATGGTCTAGCCCTTCGCTGCTGAACTTCCCGGCGGCCGCCACAGAACTGCTGGGATGGCTGGAAGACTCCCGCAACTTCGACCGCAGGTACCATCCGCCAGCGCTGATGTCAGCGATCCGCGACTACGACCGTGCAGTGAAGGACGGGCTCGGAAAGAAAGTTCAGGCCGTGCTGCAGAGCGACCTCGCTGTCTTCGAGACGTCGCTCACGCCTCTTCGGAACGATCCCGAAACGGATAGAAAACCCGCCGAGACGACGTTGAATATTCTCATCAACCGTCTCAAGAACCCTGACGTGCTGCAAGCAGCATGGCTCGACCTGTGGTCGAAGTGCGGGAGGGACGATTCCTCTCCCGAAGCGATTGCGATCAGGCGTGATCTCTTCCTGGCGCTCGCGCGCTTCGCTAAACACGATGTCGAACAGTTCATCTACGACCTGGACGGGCTGCTCGACAACGACGCGTCGACCGTGCACCGTGTCCGTTCCGCTCTCGGCGACACCCCGGCGCCTGACTCCCCCAGTACCAGACCACAACCCTGGGAGCTGGCGAAGCTGTCCGCCGCGCAGCGGCGCGAACTGGTCGAACGGTTCCTTACCCTGCCTCCCCACGCGCGTCAGCACGTGGTCTGGCTAGCGTGCGAGCAGGCCTCCCTCTACCTCCGGACCGCCGACACGATCGGGAACATGGCCTTCTTCGACAGCGAGACCGTTCCTGAAGACCCGCAGAAAGCCACCGCCAAGTTCGGTAAGTACGGCGAGCAGTGGACCAGCCGGGACGGCCAGATCATGGCTAAGTGGTCCGCTCCGTAAGTTCTTCGGGGGTTCACGCGGCTGCTGGTAGTGCGGCAGGCTGGTGATCGCAGCCACTGGGTTGCTGGGAGTGGTGCTCTTTCTGTTCGTGTCGCTCGATCCGGGCCATCAGGTCCTCGAGGTCGGTCGGGGTGAACTCCCATCTGAAGGGCCGGGCGGTCTCGTTGTGCGGTCTCGTTGTAACGACGCTCGAAGGCGATCAGCCGGTCTTCGACCTGGTCAAGGCTGGTGAAGTCGTTGGGTGTGACGACCTTGCGCTGCACGATGGAGAAGAAGATCTCCACCTGGTTCAACCAGGACGCATGCACCGGGGTATGGACCATCACCGCGTTCGGGAAGCGGGCGCAGAGCCGGTCGGCGGCGGCTTTGCCGCGGTGGGAGGAGCCGTTGTCGACGACCCAGAACACCCGCCTTGCCGAGGCATAGGGCTCGGTGGTCATGACTTTCTCGGCCAGGGTCATGAACGGGACGATGCCGGTCTTGGCCGCGCAGTGCCCGATCACGCGGGCGTGGTGGACGTCGTAGGCGGCAAGGTAGGCCAGCGAACCGCCCCGGTCGTATTCGTGGTTGACCCGCATCCTGCGGGCGGTGCCGGACGGCAGGGCCGGGTGACAGCGGCAGCGGGCCTGGATCGAGGTCTTCTCATCCGAGGAGATCACGTACTCATCCTCGCCCAGTGGCTGTCCGTCCCAGACCCGCTGGTAGAGGTCCAGCACCCGGGCCGCCTTGACGGTGAATCCGGGGTCGCGGATGAACACCCACGACTGGTACTGCCAGGGCTTGAGTGCGTCGGCGGCCAGGATCCGGCGGACGGTCGAGGCTGAAATCTTGTCGGTGATGCCCCGGCCGATCACCTCGGCGGCCAGGTCGCTGCCGCTCCAACGAGACAGTGGCACTCCGCTCTCGGCCGGTAGTTGGCAGGCCAAGGCTTTGACCTCGGCCTTTTGGACCGGGGTGAGGCGGGGTGGCCGGCCCGGGCGGGGCCGGTCCTTCAACCCGTCCAAGCCCTGGTCGGCGTATCGGCCGCGCCACAACCGGACGGTATCGACTGCTACGCCCTGTCTGCGGGTGATCGCGTTGTTGGAGTAGCCGTGCGCGGCGTCCAACACGACCCGAACGCGAACGACCAGTTGGTAGGGGGCGGTACGGGAATAGGCCAGCTGCTTGAGCCGACGCCGTTCGGACGCGGTCAACACGATCTGGCGGGCACGAAGGACAGGCACGCGGGAGACTCTCGGGAAGATCTTCGGGGGTTCGCACGACCATGCCCGTGATCACTGTCTCACGCCATGATCGACACGCCGGAGACGGCAAGATAGCCGTCATGCCCGCCATCCCGGCCTCGACCAAGACCTCCCTGGCCCAGCGTCTGCGTCAGCACGCCCGCGACCACTGGCCCCAGCTGGCCGACCTGCACGTCC
This sequence comes from Streptosporangium amethystogenes subsp. fukuiense, assembly GCF_042665875.1. Taxonomy (NCBI): domain Bacteria; kingdom Bacillati; phylum Actinomycetota; class Actinomycetes; order Streptosporangiales; family Streptosporangiaceae; genus Streptosporangium; species Streptosporangium amethystogenes. The sequence goes on from NZ_JBHTEE010000001.1 coordinate 2,917,750, forward strand.
GTTACCACGGCCAGTTCGCCTACATCGAGGGCGAGCTGGCCGACGGCGACCGGCTGCCCCTCATCCGGCTCCGCTACGGCGGATCGGCCTCCACCTGGGGATTCGGGCTCTACCTCGCCAGCAGCGGCAAGTACGAGAACCAGATCCTGCCCACCGGCCTACCCGTCGGCACTCCCCAAGACGCCCTCGACTGCGCCTGCGACTTATACCTCAGCCACTGGTGAATCCCCAACCCCCGAAGAACTTATGGGCAGGACCACTTAGGCTGCGCGAGCTGCGCGAGGCGCACGGCCTGACACAGGAGCAGCTGGGCGAGCTGGCCGAAGTGGACCGCAAAACCATCAACCGGATCGAGAACGGCATGTACAGCCCGCACCTCGACAAGGTGTTCCAGATCGCGGACGCTTTGCCGATCCCGGTCAGGCACCTGTTCGAGCTACCCAAGGTGCCCTAGCGGTAGGCCGCACCCTCAGCGGCATCCTCATCGGAGAGGCTGGCGTCTGCGGCCGCCCAGTGGCAAGGCTATCTGGGGCCCACCCGCCCACACCGCGCTGCGACGCCTCATCGCAATGACCTATTGCTTCCCACGCGCCAGGAGACTGTCGCACTAGTCCCGGCCATGCTCGTCTCTACTTGCCTGATGTGCTTTAACGACCTTCATGTTGCTGACCAGCAAGTTCGTTTGACAACCCCAGATAACGATCGACCATGGCTCGGCCAGAGCTGGCGCCACCCGCTAACGGGACTTTTCGTTCGGATGCTCGTCATGCCCCGGATCCGCCGGAAATATGCGGGCAAGGCCCGCATGGGGATGCCGGAGTTCAGGCGTCGCTTCTGCGACGTCGGCTGGAGAATCGCTCACCAGGGAGTCGCCTTCACCGGCACATCCACTGTCTCGGTGAAGCGCTACCGCTACCGCGGTGGCAACATCGCGACTCCATGGGCTCCGACAGCGGCAACCGCCTCAGGCGGCTGACCAGCGGGCAAGGCATGTGGAGCGCCCGGTGCGCGGAGACACGCACGCCGGGTGCGGCGGGCGGGCCGGGGAAACCCACCGGGAGTAATCACGGCAGGGCGCCCCGGTCCGACCCAACACGGCACCCCGAATAGGAAGTAGGTCTTGATCGCCTGCGCTCGCGACAAGCGGGTGCCCCTGGCGGCGCCGCGCATCACCTTGCCGAAGTATGCGTCGGCGTCGGCGGGCTCCATCTCCCACAGTGGCCGCCCGAACCAGGCCCGCACCTGCTCCAGATGCACCACATCTGAGGAGATCGTGCCGTCCGACAGCCCCGCCGCCGCTCGGGCCAGGATGAACCCGGCCAGCACATCGGTCTCCAGCGCCTCCAGGTCTTCGGCGGTGGCCGGGGCTCGGGCCACGCGAAGATCCTTCACCACAGCCAGCGCCAAGTCCAGCCTCCTCGTCTTCGCCATCTATGCAAGACGAACAACGAGGACGATAGACCTTCAGAATCTCTGAAGTCTCATCAATCTCGAAAGAACCAGGGATCCCAGGAGGTAAGCCCAGGTCCTGCAGCTATGGCCATGCTGAACTACTCAACGAACTCTGGGTTATTACACAGAAGGCCACCATGGCATTGACGTCATTGATCAATGGCTATCGAAGGATGAGCGTGGTCGAACCAATCGAGGCGCAGCCGTGCGCCTGTGCGTTTTTCAACAATGGCCAGGGCGGTTGCCTCGACGGCGGGCCAGGGGTCATGTTGAGCTGCGGACAGAGCAGCCAGTTCGGCTTGGACTGAGTGGAGATCCTCGCCGACAGCATCGGCTGGGTCAAGATGGGGGACGGCTGCGATGATGCGCCCATCCAGGGCATGGATCATCCGTCGGCTCAGCGCCGTATGCCAGGAGACGTGCCAGACATCAACGTTGCGACTGAGCTGGGCGATGAAGTCCGGGTCTGGCGTGTTGCTCGTTCTGTGAAGGTCTACGATCATCACGGCTTCATCCGTTGCGTCGAGTACGACAGCATTGTCCGTGTAGGCCTCCTCGAAATCGCGCTCGACGATGAGTGCGTGGCTGTTCCCGGCCAACCGCTGCGCGACATCGCTCAGCGTCAGTGGTCCGACTCGCGGCCGTAGAACCGTCCATGCAAGCTCCTCGGTAAGCCAGCTGCCGTCTCCGAGGAGGAGTTCTGCGTAACGCTGCACTGTTTCCTGGAAGTTCATTTTCGATCTTTCATTATCTAGTAACAGCCGCGTGGCGGGAGAGAACATGTTCTCTCCCGCCACGCGGGCTAGCCCCTAGTCTTTCGGTTGGTCATTAAAGAAGCCTGAACTCTGCTTTATCGGCTGAAAGCACAGGTCCTTCATAGGTTCGACACTGGTGAGTTTGGTGGCGAAGCGGTTGAAGAAGTTTTGGCCGTACAGGATCCGATCGCGATTGTAGAGACGGGTCAGCGCTTTGCCCGCCTCTCCGTTTTGTGTCTTCGGCATGGAGCACACCGAGAAATTTCGGTGGGTGTCATTATCGGCGTTCCGGGTTCCCGAAGATTGGAACGGGTATTCGTCGCACTCCTGAGCAGGCCAGGTGGCACCGGGCCACAGGCTGTCGCATCGTGCTTTGGCCCGGGCGTTGCTGTTCTTTGCCGACGGGTCGTCGATTCGCCACAGGTAATTGGATTTGGGGGGACGCTGGGTGCCGTCCACCGCGCATCCGAGAATGGTTTTGGCCGAGTCCTTGGGATAGGTGTCGGCCGACTGGTAGCAGGCCTTCCAGTAGTGCTTGTAAGCGAGGTCGTAGTTGGCTCCCATCCGCCACTCGATCGACGGCAGCACCGGAAGCGTGCACCCGCCCGCCCGCTCCGCGATGTACCGGGCGGAATCGCAGGTGATCTGAGCCTTTTCCTCGATCGTGCCGTACTCGAAAAGGGGCAGGTGGAAGCTGCTGGTCATGTGCACGTACGGCTTGAACACGCAGGTGGCGATCTTCTCTGGGCTGTTGAGAGCGTGAGCCGGGTCGGAGCGGAATCGGAAGGTGGCGAGCTTGGACCACTTCCCGTCATCGGTTTCGTCTGCGGCCTCGATCCAGTCCTCAACGTCCATGGTCAGATGGTTCTTCTGGGTGGCGCCTTGGAAGGTGGTGACATCACGACATGCCGTCTGACCTCGCGAGGGAGCCATACCGATGGTGAGCGGGACATCGTCATTGGGGAAGAAATCGATGCCCGTCCAACTGCTGTGGCCGACGTACAGGTCGAACCACATATCGCGGGTGGTCGCCCCAGCGTCAAGGTCGGCCTTGCCGCTGAAGGTCTTGGCCACCAGCATGACCTTACCGGCCCATTCTTGATCCGCGTCGACATCGATGCCGTCATCGTCGGAGCTGACCGTTCCGCTGAACACTGCGAGCGAATGGAGCATGCAGCCACTGAAGCGGTTCTTCATCAGGCCGTAGGTGCGCGTGCGCCAGCCATGGTCTTCCCAGCAGGTCTCCGGGGAGATCCTGTCGTAGCGGCCAGCGGCGAGTGCCGTGGCACTTGACGGAGCCTTCTGCCCGACGGCTCCGAGCGGAGCCGTCGGGCTGCCGTCCATCAGCGCGAAGACTTCGTCGTCGATGAGATCACGGCCGTAGACCCAGACTTCGTCGATGCTGCCGTTCATGGCCGTGCCGAGCGTTAGCGGCCCGGAGGACTTCCAGGGAGTGAAGGTAAGCGTGTTGCTTCCGATCGGCCTGCCGTCCAGGTAGAGCGTGGCTGTGTTGGAGTCGCGCGTGTACACGGCGGCAAGATGGAACCACTCGTTGACTGGAGCCTTCACGCCGGAGAACACGCCCTCGACGCTAGGACTGGCGGTATCCGCGCTGGTAAAGGTGAAGATCAGGCCACGCTCAGGGTCGTTGCCCAGTTGGAAGGGAGCCTGGTTGGTGCCGCGCTGTTCAAGAGCGGTGTACGTGCCGTCCCTGTCCCACCTCAGCCATGCCGCCACAGTGAAGCTCTGGTCGGTGTTGATGACCGCCTGAGCGGTCTGTGCCAGCGGACCGGGGCTGGGCTGGGCAAGCTTGACCCTGATGAGCTGCCAGTCCGACCAGGGCGATGATGTCTCGCCGACGACTGCGCGAGCGCGCCAGCGTAGTTCCCACCCGTCTGCCAGTTCGCCGGCCGGGATGGTGACGTTCGCTTGCGTTCCCGATGTCACGTTATCTGCGGAGCCGGACCAGATCTGCCCTGTGCCCTGCCCGGGGACCGCCGGGTCGTGCTCGACCTCGAACTCGGCCCTGAGGGTTCCGCCGAGTGGGTCTGTGACCTGCGCCAGCAGGCTGGGGGTGAGCGAGGCGGTATGTAGCTTCCCGTCGATGAGCTGCGACGGATTGACCTGCAGGGCTCCTACTGTTGGCTGAGTGCCTGGATCGGGAACGTCAACCGTTACCTCCTGCCATGCCGACCATGATGACGAGACCGAGGCGGCCGGGTTCACTGCGCGGGCGCGCCAGCGGATCTTCCAGCCGTCGACCAGCTTGCCCGCGGGAACGGTCACCACAGCCTGCTCGCCGGAGGTGACCTCGGGTGAGGTCCCGGTCCAGATCTGGCCGCTGCCCTGCCCGGCGGCGGCCGGGTCGTGCTCGACCTCGAACTGGCCGGTGAGGTTGCCGCCCGCGGAGTCGGCGACCGTCGCGGCGAGCTGCGGGGTGAGCGAGCTGGTCACGGTGACGCCGTCGGCCGTGTGCGCTGGTGTGATGGCCGGGGCGGAGACGGCCGGTTGCGAGGCCGGGCCGCTGGTGGTGATGGTCAGCTTGGGCGGCAGATTGAAGTCGGTGTCCTCGGAGGAGGTGAACACCCGGTAGTTGTTGATGTTCGCCTCGCCGGGCGACTTGAGCACCAGGCCGTGGTTGGCGGCTCCAGCGGCCCAGTCCTGGGCGATGCCGGTGACGTTCCAGTCCATGCTGTCCGGGTAGGTGGCGCAGTCCTGGGTGACGCCCTTGAAGTTGGTGGAGGCGTCCTCGGTGGTGAGGGCGGGCTTGTTGGCCCAGTACAGGTTGTCCGGGTCCCAGGCGCCGGTGAGGCGGGCGACCTGGATGCCGTTGGCGAGCGCGGCGCCGCAGTTGTGGCTGTCGATGGTGTTCATCGACAGCGTGGCGGCGGTGACCGTGCTGCCTTGCAGGCCAGTGGTGTCGAACTGCAGGTGCACCCGGGCTTTAAGCGCGTCTGTCATGGTGCCGGCAACCATGTACTGGTTGTCTGGGTAGGCGGGCAGGTCGATCGTGTCGTTGGTGCTGACGTCCACGTCGGCACCAAGCGGCAGCGTGACCGCCGAAGCCACCCGCACCGGGTAGGTGGTGCCTGCGTCCGCCAGGAACGCCTGGTCCGGCTTGACTACTAGCTCCGTACGGCCGTCCTTGGTGACCACGTTCGTGCTGGCCTCGCCGCGCTTGGCTGACGCAGGCCGGCCCTTGCCGCTGTCGTCCCGCATGATCGGCTGTCCCGCTGCAGCGACCAGCTTCTTGTTCTTGCCCTTCAGCAGCAGCCGGCCGCCCTTGCCCTCGGTCAGGGTCAGACCGTCGTCGTCTACGCCGATCCGCAGCTGCAGCGGCTTGGCGGGCCGCTGGCGCAGCACCACCTCGTGCCGGAACCCGGCCGGCAACGCCGTCACCACCAGGTCCGCGCCCACGCCGGCGGCGTCGGTGTAGGTGGCCACGCTGCCCTTGACCGTCGGCTTGGGCAGCGGCGTCGGCCAGCGCAGCGCGTACGACTTGCCGTCGGTCGTCATCTTCACGAACGGGTCCGTGCCGCCCGCGGACAGCTCCACGACCGCGCCCTCGGCGAGGGTCTTGGTCCGCAGCTTGCCGCCCTGCTCGGTCAGAGTCGTGTCGATCGGCACCCAGGCGCCGCCCTGCCGGGCGCGTACCGGACCGGCCGCGACCTCGGTCTTGAACGTCTTCCCGTCTGGCTGGGCGTAGGTGACGCTGGTCGCGGTCGTCTCATCGGTGACCTCGACGGCGGACTTTTGCGCGACGGCCTGTCGCGAAGCAGCGATTCGAGCCGGCTGCGGGGTCTGCGCCTCGGGATGTGTGGTGGACTCACTGGCGACGACCGCATTGGTCAGGGCGGAGTTGCTTACTCCGGGAGTCCACGTGACTCCGTTGTTCACTGTGGCTGTGTGGTTGTTCCCCGAGACGTCAGCCGCGGTCGTCCCCGTTGCCTCGCTGAACGGCCAGCGTGCAGTGACCCCTTCCTCTGGGGAGGGCAACGGTACTTGCAAGTCGTCGGTTGATGTGGTGACGTCCTGGTCCGACGAGGACCGATAGGCCAAGTCTTCCTCGAAGGTGGCCGGGGCGGGCTCGGGCAGGGTGTTCGACACCCGGCCGCGCGCCGCCCACGCGTTGAGCTCGGTAATCGACGTGGGCCTGGTCTCATCCGGGCTCATCAGCAGCGCGCCGACCACCGGGGTGGGCGGGAGCTCGAAGTCCACGGTGAGGATGGGCGGGTGGAGTTGCCCCTTGCACTCCTCCAGCGGGGTGCTCCTGCAGCCGCCTGCCTCGTCGGTCCGGTAGCGGCGCCAGTTGGTGATGTCCGACTCGTTGCCGGCACTGAGCTGGACGCCGTAGTTGGAGGCACCGTCCGACCATGCCTGGACGATCTCGTCGATCGAGTAGACCAGGTCCCATTCCTTGCCTGCCCAGCTCGCGGCTCCGCTGGTGCAGTTGGGGCTGTAAGCGGCGCCCTCGGTGATCTGGCCCGTTGAGGTAACCGAAGGCTGGCTGTTCCACGTCATGGTCGCTTCGTCCCAGAGCGACGTGACCCGCCGGGTGGTGATCCCAGAGCCGACGTAGGTCCCGCAGTCGTTGGACAGGTGGTTCCACAGGATCAGGTCGGCATTCTGCACCTCGAGGCCGCGGAACTCGTCGGGTATGTCGGGGAACTTGATGTAGCTGCGCCAGCGCACGGTGCCGCTGTCGGACTTGCCGACCAGGATCCGGTCCAGGGTGAAGTTGTCCCAGCTGTCCTGGTAGTCGGCGTTGTTGACGAAGGTGTCCCAGCCCTGCTTGGGCAGACCGCCTGCGCCGGTGTGGGTCTCCCACCAGTCGGCTGCCACGGCCGCCATGGTCACGGGATAGGTGACCGCAGGGTCAGCCAGGAACACGGCATCTGGGGCGAACACCAGCGACTTACCGTCGTCATCGAAGCTGATCGCGGCTTTGCCGACCTTGCCTGCGTCGATGGGGGCGTAGGCGTCGGCGGCCGTGGCGTCCTGCAGGAGTGTCGGCCGCAGTTCGGTCAGCGTCTTGCCGTCCTTGCCCACGATGATGGGCCGGCCCTGCGCGTTCTTGCCGAAGGAGAGCCCGGCGGGCAGTGCCACCGGCATTTTGAAGCTGACCGGCCCGCTGGGCCGTTCGGTGATAACGATCTGCTGCCGGAAACCGGTCGCGGTCGCGGTCACCAGGAGGTCGCGGCCCTTGCCATAGGCGCCGGGGTAAGTGGCGGTGTTGCCCTCTAGCTGCGGCTCAGGCAGTGCCGAGGGTGTGCTGATCTTCGCCGTGGCGTCGTCCGCCGCTGCCGGGGCGCCGGTCACCTGGCTCTTGAGCAGGGTCTTGTCTCGGCCCGCGGACAGAACGAGGTCGCCGAGCGTGGCCTTGGGCTTGATGGCGCCGTCCGCCTTGACGAGGGTGGTGTCGATCGGCGTGAAACCCTTGCCGTCGGCGTTCCTCTTCCGGATCGGCTGGGCACTGGACTCCATCCGGACCGTCTTGCCGTCCGGGTTGGCGTAGAACGTGGTGCTCTCCGAGCGCATCGACTCGACCTCGACGCGCCGGTTCTCCTTCTTGGCCTGCGCCAGTGCTTTTCCGGTCGGCGTCGTGGGGGCGCTCGGGAGTGACGTCGTGGGGGGTGCGGTGGGGGGTGGGGCGGGGCTCTGGGCGATCGCGGGCGCGCTCATCAGCGAGAGCGGCAGCGTCAGAGCCGCGACCAGGGCAGCGCGGCGGCACGTCCAGCGCGATAAGCCGGACGATGTGCGTGATGTGGTCACTCGTGCCTTTCATTTATAAAAGCGGCAAAACGGAGTGATCATGACATGGCGTAAGGTACCTGTAAAGATCTTTATTAGCGGCAGGAAAACCGCGTTCTGTGATCATTAAGCGGTGTACGCACAGCTGTGGCGCGATGACCTGCCAGACGACCCGATCGCGGATGCGCCGCATGTGGGGATCGGCCCGCGCATCCCGACCGTCAGCGGCCTGGTGCAATTGATCGCGGCCGCGACCGAGGTGGAGCCGGGCCGCGTCGACCAGTTGCCTGCCGAGAGCTGATTGACGTACGGTCACGGCCGACGCACTGCGGCACATCCACCTGGGCGCCCGGATGGACGAGGGCGTAGTGCGCTGGAGCGCCGATACCGAGCAGAAGAACCTGGAGCTGAGGTTGGCGCAGGTCACGATGGGCGACCGTCGCCCCTTGCGGGCACGTGGTTTTCGGTCTGGGCGTTCGGGATGAGTCGGGGGTCAGTACTGGCAGAGACCGTTGATTGAGTGATCTGTGTTCGCCTGTGCGGGCAGATCCATGGTCACTCTGTGTGGTCGCCAGCGGCGTAACGGCTCCAAGGGCTGCCAGCCGCCGCCGCGTGGCGTGTAGTGGCTTGAAAGGTGTAGCCGAGCATCTCGGCGACCCGCGCTCGAGCCGAAGGTGTGGGGCACCGAGACCTCCACCACCGCCGAGGCCGTCCCGCTGCACGACCCCATCACCCGTACCCAGCGCGCGGATGAGACGCTGTTCGCCTGGGGCACCGCCGATCCGCCGATGGGCGCCCGCTACCGGCTGGAATGGCGCTTCCGCGCCCGGCCCGGCGAGACGGACGCAGCGCCGAGCCTGCGCACCAGCAGCGACCGGATGAAGGCCGCCGGGATCGTCCAGGCCGGAGATGCCATCCTGGCCGCCGTCGCCGAGCCCTTCGACCTACCCGAGCAGGCCGAGGCGGCCAGCGAGGTGATCGACGCACTGTTCGCCGCTCTGCAACGGGTCCGCGAACACCACGTGTTCGGCAAGGGCATGGGCCTGGCCGCGCCGCAGGTCGGCATCGGCCGGGCCGCCGCCATCGTCATCCCGCCCGACCCCGACGCCGACCCGGTCGTGCTGCTCAACCCCCGCATCACCGACGCCTGCGCCGAGACCGACGAGCAGTACGAGGGATGCCTGTCCTTCTTCGACGTGCGCGGCATGGCCCCCCGCCCGCTCACCCTGGAGGTCGAGCACACCACCCTGGACGGGCAGAGAAAGATCACCGCGTTCCCGTACGGGCTGGCCCGCCTGGTCGCCCACGAGATCGACCACCTCGCCGGCCGGCTGTACACCAGCCGCATGCGAAAGGGCGTCACGCCCATCCCGGTGGAGGAGTATCGCGGCATTGGCCAGCCCTGGAGACGCCCCTGACGACGAACGAAAGCGGCGCGCGGCCGGGCCGCAACCCGCGATCGAAGACCTCCCGCAGCTTCAGAAAACCTCGTTTTCTGAAGATCTTGAAAACGGGCTGCCGGAGGCCTCCCAAGCCTTCAAAAACTCCTTCAACAACCCGGGCGGTTCAACAACCTCCGAACACCGTTTGTTGAGAGAATGGCCGGCGTGACCGACGCCCTGCAGCTCCCCGCCGACCCGCTGGCCGCCTTCCCCGCCCACCGCAGCGAGATCCGCATCGGCTACGCCCGCGTCTCCACCGCCGGGCAGAACCTCGAGCGCCAGCTGGACGCGCTCAAGACGGCGGGCTGCCGGCGCGTGTTCGCCGACAAGAAGTCCGGCAAGACCGCCGACCGGCCCGAGCTCGCCGCCTGCCACGCCTTCCTGACCGAGGGCGACACCCTCGTCGTCCCGAGCCTGGATCGCTACGGCCGCTCCCTGGCCGACCTCATCACCATGGCCGGCGAGCTGCGCAAGCGCGAGATCGGCTTCACCTCGCTGCACGAGAACCTCGACACCACCACCCCCGGCGGCCGGCTCATCTTCCACGTCTTCGCCGCCCTGGCCGAGTTCATCCGCGAACTCATCGTCGCCGGCACCCGCGACGGCCTGGCCGCCGCCAGGGCCCGCGGCCGCACCGGCGGACGCCCCACCGTCATCACCCCCGAACTCCTGCGCGCCGCCCGCGACATGCTGCCCAACCCCGCCAACTCGATCACCTCGATCGCCAAGCTGCTCGGCGTCTCCCCGGGCACCCTGTACAACCACATCCCCGACCTGCAACAGCTCCGCACCGGCAGGACCGCAGGTGCTCACGAACTCCCCGCCTCGCAGACAACCTCATGATCGCCTGGCTGGGGCCCGCCGACTTCCCCGAGCACCGTCGCGACGCGCTCCTGCACCGGCTGGCCTGGGTGGCCGACACCGACGAGCCCGCGGCCCTGGCAGCGCTGGCCTCCGCCAGGGCCGCTCAGCCCTGCCGCCTCATCACCGGATCCGTCGCGCTCACCCCTCCGATCGCCGTGCTCGGCGACGACGGCCGCTACCACCTGCGTCATGGCACGCGATACCTTTGCGCTCGAGCGTGGCGAGGACGGAAGAAGCCGCCGCCCCCAGCTCTGCCGCACGAGCAATGGTGCAAGTGGTGGAGCGCGGACGGACACCACTATCGGGTCAACCCGCCCACCGGCACCCGGCCAGAGGAGGGCCACCCGGGAAGCGGGTCGGTACGCTGGGCGGTGCTCGCCCTCGACTCCGAGCTCGCCCTCGACTCCGAGACCGACCCCGCGCTCGTCAGGCGACGCGAGCGCTGCCCGGTCGACCAAGACAGCGCACGGTGGCCTCCGTTCCAGGGGCCGGTCCTCGGCCCGATCATCAGAGCGCTGATCGCGGCCCTGGGCCCGGCCTGCCACACATGCCACAGCACGCTCGGTGTGTTCGTCGACCACGACCCCGCCAGCTTCCAGGTCCGCGGCCTGCTATGCCGGCACTGCAACACCTGGCTGGAGACCTGCCCCCACCCCACCGGCTGCGCCTGGGGCGACTACCTCAACGACCCGCCGGCCGCTCACCTCGGCCTGACCTACCCGCGAGCTGCGATCAGCCGCAAACCCCGGCGATCCGGCGCGTGAGGCGCTCGGCATCGGCCTCCGGTCCGCTCCTCCCCGGAGGCCTATCGGTCCTGGAGAGCGGCCCGGCGGCGGATCGCGTCGATCGCCCGCCGCCGGGCCGTGGCCATCAGCCAGCCGGCCGGATTGGCCGGACAGGCGTGCGGCCACGACACCAGCGCCTCGGCCACCGCCTCCTGGGCCGCGTCCTCGGCCAGCCCGAAATCGCCGGTGAAGCGGGTCAGCGCGGCGACGATCCGGGCCGACTCGATCCGCCAGACGGCCTCAACGTCGGCTCTGCCCATCAGATCCGGCCGTCGTTCTCGCCGCCCTGCGGGACCTCGTCGGCCTCGGCCACCCGCCGTACCTCGATCTTGGACCCGCGGACCGCCGGGACCCGCTTGGCCCACTCGACCGCCTCCTGCTTCGTGGCGACATCGAGCAGGAAGTAGCCACCGAACAGTTCCCTGGTCTCACCGTAGGGCCCGTCCGTGACCACCGGCGCCTCGCCTGCGAAGTCAACCACGACGCCCTGACCCGGATCGTCCAGCCCTTCGGCCGCGACGAGGACCCCAGCCTTCATCATGTCCTCGATGAACCGGCCGGTCGCGGCCATCGCCTCGTCGATCGAAGCCATCATGGCCGCGTTCGTCTCATCGGCGCCCCGCATGATCAGCATGTACTTCGACATCGTGTTCTCCTCGTCCGGCGGGGCCGCCCCTCGGCCCTCACTCCCTCACGTCGAACGAGCGGCCCGCCGATCGACACGACCCCGGAGAAATCTCTCACAGCGACATCGCAACGGCTAATCACCGATCGATCACCTTCGCGCCGGACTCCACCATGCCCGCCTCCACTTGCCTGATGTGCCTTAACGACCTTCATACGATTGACCAGCAGGTTCGCTTAACAACCCCAGATAACGATCGCGCCGACCTCCGCCTGCCGGTCGTCACCGGCTGGGGACCATCCCCGCGCGGGGATGGTCCATCCCCTCTGGAGATCTAGACACCTGGACGTCTGTGCTCCCCGCGCACGCGGGGATGGTCCCTCCGGCGGCCTGTCGGGGACAGCGTTCGACTTGTGCTCCCCGCGCACGCGGGGATGGTCCTGCTGCTGCTCCTCATCGACAAGACGCTCACGGGTGCTCCCCGCGCACGCGGGGATGGTCCCGAGGTCTTGAAGATCGGCGTGGCCGCGCACAAGTGCTCCCCGCGCACGCGGGGATGGTCCCGAAACGATGGTGTCGTGGTATGGAGGTGGTGGGTGCTCCCCGCGCACGCGGGGATGGTCCCCCCATTCGGGCATCTAGACCTCTGGACGTCTGTGCTCCCCGCGCACGCGGGGATGGTCCCGACATGTTCGCCGCCGACCAGGTCGAGGCGGTGTGCTCCCCGCGCACGCGGGGATGGTCCCGATCACGGCCTGCGTGCACCACGGCGCGATCTGTGCTCCCCGCGCACGCGGGGATGGTCCCGGCCGCTACCGAGAAGCCCTCGTTCACTCGCGGTGCTCCCCGCGCACGCGGGGATGGTCCCGGGTGACCCCTCGCGGGTCATGGTGCCCCGCCGTGCTCCCCGCGCACGCGGGGATGGTCCCGGGTCGAGCACGGTTCCATCCGGCGGGCAGACGTGCTCCCCGCGCACGCGGGGATGGTCCCTGGTGCTGGTCTTCTTCGCCCCGCCGGACGCCGTGCTCCCCGCGCACGCGGGGATGGTCCCCTCATCGCGTACGCCGAGACCAAGCAGTCGGAGTGCTCCCCGCGCACGCGGGGATGGTCCCAGTGTGTCGGCACGGTCCTGTGCCTCCCGCTCGTGCTCCCCGCGCACGCGGGGATGGTCCTTGATGCCGGACGGCGGGAGCGTCGCCATTACGGTGCTCCCCGCACACGCGGGGATGGTCCCGTGCCGGGGATCAGGGTGGTGTTCATGGTTCTGTGCTCCCCGCGCACGCGGGGAGGGTCCCTGGAGTGATCAGCCGGTGAGACGTTGCCCCGTGTGCTCCCCGCGCACGCGGGGATGGTCCTCCGGCTCGGGTCCGCCTCGCTCGGCAAGGGGCGTGCTCCCCGCGCACGCGGGGATGGTCCCTCGGAACCGGAATGCCTTAGCCTTCTCAATCTGTGCTCCCCGCGCACGCGGGGATGCTCCCTGCACCGCCCGCGTAAAGGACCGCCCGCTGCTGTGCTCCCCGCGCACGCGGGGATGGTCCCTTCGCGTGGAACGAGTTCGGGCTCGACGTCACGTGCTCTCCGCGCACGCGGGGATGGTCCCCACGTCATGGAGATCAAGCACGACGACGGCCTATGCTCCCCGCGCACGCGGGGATGGTCCCGTCCTCCTATGGGTTCCCAAGGCAAGCCCGTGGTGCTCCCCGCGCACGTGGGGATGGTCCCCACCGCGCCGACAGGGAAGCCGCAGACATCCTGTGCTCCCCGCGCACGCGGGGATGTGCTAGCGGACACGCCGTTCTCCAGTTGAGCGGCCAGATTTCTCCTGGCTGATGGCCATCAAAATTCCTGGCGTGGCCACTGGGAATCCCGGTGGGTGGCCAGGTCGATCTCCGGGTGGGCGGTCAGGTCAGCGGGATCACTCCACGCCCGGACAGAGCCTCGGCCAGGCGATGGGAGTCGCCGCTGGTCTCCACCAGGTGGGCGTGGTGCATCAGCCGGTCGACGGTCGCGGTGGCGAGCGTCTTGGGCATGATGGTGTCGAAACCCGACGGGTGGATGTTGCTGGTGACCACGACCGAGCGGCGCTCGTAGGCGGCATCGATAACGCGGTAGAACGCCTCGGAGGTCTCGTGGCCGACCGGCAGCAACCCGATATCATCGATAACGATGACGTCGCTGCGGCAGATGCGGCCGATGGCGCGCGAGACCGATCCGTCGATCTTGGCCCGGCCGACCGTGGCACTGAGAGACTCCAGAGTGAACCAGGCCACCCGCAGGTCTTTTTCGATCGCCAGATGCGACAGTGCCTCAGCGAAGTGGGACTTGCCGGTGCCGGACGGTCCGGCGATCACCAGGTTCTCCGCGCGGCTGACCCATTCCAGCGTCATCAGCGCGTTCTGGGTGGCCTCGTTGATCGTGGAGCCCTCGCGCCGCCAGGAGGAAAAGGTCTTGCCGGAGGGAAAGCCCGCGCTCTTGCGCCGGTTGCGGCGGGTCGCCTGGTCGCGGCCGACGACCTCCTCATTGAGCAGGACGCGCACGACTTCGGCTGGGTCCCAGCGTTGCGCGCGGGCGGTCGCCAGCACCTCGGGCGCCGCTTTGCGGGCGTAAGGAAAACGCATCCGGCGAAACAGGGCCTCCAACTCGGCCGGGACCGGTGGGGCCGCAGGAAGGGTGACACTCACGAGTGATCTCCTTTGACGCTGTTGGTGTTACTGAAGGCAGCCCAGGAAGCGGTGCCGGGCTGGACCGAGTGAGCCTCGTCGACACGGGTGTTTTCACCGGCGTGCTCATGCAACGCGAGGTGGTCGCAGATGGAGGCCAGATCGGCTTCGGCGAACCGGCCGTTGATCGCGGCCAGGCCGAGCGCCTCATCCACCCGGGCCGCGCCCAGCAGACTGGCCAGCTCGACCGCGCGGGCCATTTTGGTGCGGATCCGCACCACTCCGGTGGCGGCGGCCTCGATCAGCCACGCCTGCGCACCCGGCCCGATCGCCAGGAACGCTTCTTCGGCCTTGGTCCGCGGGCGAGGCCGGGGCGCTTTGGGGCCGTTGCCGCCCTCGTGCTCGGGATAGTGGGCATCGACGATCCGCGGCCGGCCCGGAACCGACAGCCGATGCCGCCACAGTTCCCTCAGACCGTGCTGACCGTGCTGCTCATCGGTGCCGGAGCGGCCGACGATGACCAACTCGTCGCCGTGGACGCGGCACCAGACCGTCTGTCCCTCGTGGCCGGGCGGCACCGAGTAGCGCACATCGCCCCAGCGGACGGTCCGGTCGTCGCAGACCAGGCGCTCGGCGCCGAGCGCGAGCACGTAGGGATCGGCGGGCAGCACGTGCAGGCGAGCGCGTTCCTCGGCCAGCATCTCGATCGGCGGCCGGTGTGTCTCGCGATGGCGGCGGCCGTTGATGTGCTCACTCCAGGCAGCACACGCGGTCTCCAACTCGGTGAAACTCCCATAGGCGGCGCGGAGGTTGGCGTGGGTGGGCACCAGGTCCGCCTTGGCGATCTTCACCGTTGCCTCCACCCCGCCCTTGGACTCGGGATCGAACGGCTCGCAGGTAGTCACCACGCACCCGTAATGCCGCCCCAGCTCGACGATCTGCGGGTGGCGCACCGCGATGCGGGCGATGTGCTCGATCGTGACCGTCTTGGGGTTGTCGGTCAGCAGATACGTCGGCGCCCCGCCCAGCCGCCGCAGCGCCGCGTCCAGGCACGACGTCAACGTGGCCAGCGTCTGATCCCAGGCGGGGATCACCACCCGAAACCGCGACCAGGCCAGCCAGGCACAAAACAGCTGCGTGCGGCGCTCACCGATCCGCGGGCCCTCGCCCCAGTCCCACTGCAGCCACATCCCCGGCTCAGGCACCCAGGGCCGGTAGACGCGCCGCCGTCCGGCCTTCCAGGCCGCCTTGATCTCGGCGACCGCCCGCCGCGTGGTCCGCTCGGACCCGGCGAATCCCATCGCGACCAGGTCTTTGTGCACCACGTCCGCGCGGATCTTCCCTTTCGACCGGTCGACCTTCTCCTCGATCTTCGCCAGGAACGCGTCGATCGCCTTAGGTCGCGGCGCCGGCTGGTGCGGGTTGCCGCCCGCCGCGCGGATCGCGATATACCGGCGCACCGTCTTGGGGTCACACCCCGCCAGTTGCGCCGCCGACCAGGCGCACCCGGTCAGGTCGTAAGCCTCGTAAATCTCCATCAGCTCCATGCCAGACTTCGTCACGGGCCCCCTCCGCGGGTCTGGGGTGCAAGGTCTCGACAACCCGCAACCCAAGCCCCCGCGGAGGGGAACCCAAGCTGTGACACACGGACAAGATCAGGAGATCGGCCTGGCCATTGACCAAGACTTTTGGTGGCCGCCCACCAGGAACCGGTGTCCGTCAGCCGCGACTTTTCTGTCCGCCGATCAAGAGTTCCACGTGACCGCTCTCAGGATGGTCCCTGTCTCAACAGGTCTACGGGCACGGGATCGCCGTGCTCCCCGCTCACGCGGGGATGGTCCCGTCGCCCACCCTGCCGGGGTGTCCACTCGCTTGTGCTCCCCGCGCACGCGGGGATGGTCCCCAGTTGAGCTTGGCATAGAGGGGCGCACCGGCCGCCAGCCACGAACAAGCCGGGGTAAGCGGAGGCGACGGTGCCGCCCTCGCGCAGGCGCCGAAGCCCCCTCGTCTTCTGCTCACGGCCAGAGCGCAGCGCACTGAGCTGCCGGACGCCGCCACCAATTACCGTCAACCTGCGTAGTCGACGACACTGCTGTTACTACGCTGACCCGGTGACCGACCAAACACTGTCCGCAGACGCGCACACCACCGCTCTTGATCTTGACGTCTTCCTCGCTGCCAAGTGGGCCAACCCTGAGTCGTTTCCCGCCGGCGAGTTCGCCCGAGCCGAAGCGTTCTGGCAGGCGCGCCGCGCGGAGGACCCGCGGCTCCTGCGGATCCGTGCCGAAGCAGCCCGGCTCGTCGAGTCCTGGACGGGCCACACCCCACGCGATGTCGGCTCTTTCGGCATTCAGCTCAACCTGGAGTCCAGCGACCTGGACCTGGGTATCGGCTACCCCGTCGCCGAGCGGGACGAGCTGATGGCGGCGCTCGCCCCGCACGCCGCGTTCAAAGGTGAACGCTTCACCAGTTTCACCACCACCCGGCTGGTGTTCTCCTTTGACGTCGATGGTGTCGACATCGACCTGTCGGCGCTCACCGAGGAAGACTTCACGGTCGCCTGCCGCATGCTCGACGAAATCGATGCCGGCATGAGCCGGGAGGAACGCGTCGCCCACACCTGGGTGAAGCACCTGCTGCGCGGCTCTGGCCGCACCGGCGACTACGCGACGTGGAAACTCGTCACGTACGCTCGCCACTGCCCCGAGTTCAACTGGGTACCGATCCCTGAGCCTTCCGCCGGTTAGGTTCCGCACGGGTCAGCAGCGTTGATCAGCTCCCAGCCTGTTGAGGCCGCCCACCGCTGGTGCTCGTAGACGAGCCGGTCGGCGGCCTGGCCCGGCAGCGCCGCCACCACCGCGGGGACGGTGGTGGCCATGCGGTCGCGCAGCCGGTCGAACTCGGCGTCGAGCAGGGCGTCGAGCAGGGCGGTGAGCGGCGCCCCCTGCGACGGGTCAACACACCCATCCACCAGGTTGATCATGCCGGTGAGGATGGTGAACGCGGCGTCCTTGATGACGACCCGGGCCGCCCGGACCTGCCGGCGCGGCTCACCGTCCAACACCTTTTCCAGGGATTTCAGCGTGTAGTCGATCGCGAAATTGCGGTCCACCCACAGCTGCGCCCGCTCGGAGCACACGCCGATCCGCGAATCGGCGAACGCCGCGTCGACGCGGCCCATCGACGGGCGCACCTGCCCGGCCAGGCCCGCCGCCTGCACCTGCCGGGTGTAGGCGGCGCCGATCAAACACTCCATCGACACCAGCATGTATGACACGCCGGTGTAAAACGGCCGGCCGGTGCTGTGCTCGGCGATGAATCCCGGGTCTCGGACACCGTCGACGATCTGTTCGGCGCTCAGGTGCGGCAGCGGGCGCAGCAGCAGATCAGTGCGGCCTAGGAAGGCGTGCGTGGCACGCAACTCCTCAACCGTCATCAGCTGGTCGAACGTGATGTAGGTGAAGCGGGTCGGTGTGCCCAGCGCCGACAGGGTACGGATGCCCAGCGCGTTCTGCTCCGCAGTGGTGTCCTTGTTGAAACGTTCCAGAATGGACGTCACCCCGGATTCCACACCGAACAGGCAGCGGCGCAGCCCGTCACGGACGAGGGTCCGCCACATGTGGGCCCGCTCCACATGCCAGCCGGTGTCGTACCCGGGGTGGGCGACCTGGTCGATACGGCACGACGTCTCCCACCGGAAACCGGCTTTCGTGATTTCCGCGGCGACAGCCAGGGCTCGCGGCACCGCGTCGTCGCCGCGCCCGATGGCCTCCTCGTCGACCAGGTACAGGGTGCGGGAAATCCCGGGGTGGCGGTTGAACTCCTCGTCGAGGGCGGCCAGCATCCACTGCAGCTGCTCCGGGGCTCCCCCCGCCCAGGTGCCTTTGTGGCCTCTCGGGCAGAACGAGCATTTACTGGTGCAGCCTCTCGTGGTTTCCAGCTGTGCCACCCCTTGGTGGGCGAACGTGTCCTGCATCAAGTCCAGTTCGGGGAAGAAGTCGTCGGCGTCCCGGTTCGGGACGACCGCGGTGCGGCGGCGGGCCAGCGTGAAAGCGCCGCCGCGGGCCGCCCCCACGTACCCGATGCCGTGGATCTGATCACGTTCGAGGTCGCCGTGCCAGTGGGCGATGACGTCACGGATGGTCGGCTCGCCGGCGCCGCGGGCGATGAGCAGCTGCGGGTAACGTTCCAGCAGCAGCGCTTCGTTGCGGACCGTCAAGCTGCCGCCGGCGAGGATCAGCGGCACGTCGTCTTGGACCGCGTCGAGCAGGCGGGTCATCAAATCGTGCTGGCCGAACGTCGCCGACACTCCGAGGATGTCGGGCCGCTGGGCGCGGACGGCTCCGATGATGTCGTCGAGGGTGGCGCCGAGCTGCATGTCCATCAGGTTCACGTGCCCCGACAGGGTGGAGCGGGCCGCCCTCGCCAGGTCGGAGATCGCCAGCGGGAAACGCGGCAGCGGAAAGCACTCGGGCCGGTACAGGGCGGCGAGGAGGATTCGCGGCCGGGTCAGCCGGGCCACCGCGGCGCCCGTCAGGTCGGCGCGGCTGACCCAGCCCCCGGGGGTGTGCAGCCGCAGGTGCTGCGCGGCCCAGCCGGGCCAGGCGCGGGTTTCGTGCGGCTGCCCGGACAGGTCGGCCAGCAGCCATGTGCCGGGCCGGCCGGTGGTGGCGGCCAGCAGCCGCCGCTCCAACGTTCCGGCGAGCACGACGTCGTGGCCAGGCAGCAGCCCGGCCACGACGTCACGCAACCTGTTCGGCTGGGAGTAGGGGACTTCCCGGATCGTCTGCTGCTGGGCGGCGGTCAGCGGGGTGAGCCTGAGCCGGCCGATGGCGTCCAGCAGCAGGTTCAGGCTGGCGGCGGTGGGGGGCATGCGAACCTCCGTGCATAGAAGAAGAAGGGCATGACGAACTCGCCTCGTGGCGCCGCGAAGCGGCGCCACGAGGGTGTGAGACGAGCGGTGTTAGAGAGTGCTGGCGGGCACGGCGAGGGTCGCGGTCATCGCCGCGTGGTCACTGAGCCCCGTGGTGCGCGGCTCGTGCACGTAACGGCAGTCGACGACTGCGGCCACGGGCGAGCTGAAAATATGGTCGAAGCGGTAGCCTTCGCCGCTGCGGCGCCCGTACCAGGAGTGGTCGAGCCCGTCGGGGTGGCAGTGGCGGAAAGCGTCGCCGTACCCGGCGGCGGCGAATGCGGCGTAAAACTCGTACTCCCAGGTGCCGAACACGGTGTGGTGCGGCCGGTGGCCCCGTTCGACGACGTTCAGGTCTCCGGCGATGACGACAGGGCCTGTCACGGCGAGTTCACCAGCCATGTCGGGCAGCAACTCCACCACCGCGTTCTGAAACGCGCGTTTGTCGACGTTGCGGCGTTCTCGGGGGCCGCGGGACGGCACGTACAGGCCGACCACGCCGACGGTGAGCCCGTCGTCGAGGTGGATGCGGACAGCGGCGCACCGGTGCGGCAGGTGACCGGGTCGCACCTCGGGGACCGGTTCCTGCTTGCCGATGCGGGAGGCGACCACAGTCAGGTAGTCGGAGCCGCCGTCGGCCAGGTGCACGGAGAACCCCCGCTCGCTCAACTCCTGAGCGATGCTGTGGCCGCCCGGCGTCACCTCGGTCAGCACAACCACGTCGGCGTCCTGCCCCGCCAACCAGTCAGCTTGCCGCCGCGACCGGGACGGGCTGGCGTGCTGCACGTTGAGCGTCAGCACCCGCACCTGGCCTGGCAGCACACCGTGCTGCGCCTCCGGCGGCGAGAAACTCAGCTGCTGGTGGCCGGCCCCGCCCATCAGGCGCTTCCCCCGGTTTCGTCGAGGAAAACCTCGCCTTGTTCGTCCAGGCGGGCCTGTACCCGCCCCATGATCGCGCGGGCTTGGGCGATCAGTTCTGGGTGCGGGGGGTCGCTCAGCGCGGACAGGTTCATCGCCACCTGCTCCGGTGTGGTGAAACCCACCAGCACCGCCGCTTGCTCGTACCGGCCCAAACACGCCCACAAAGCGACCCGGATCAGGTCTTTGCGGTTCCAGCCGACCACGCCGTGAAGTTCCTTCAACCCTCCGTTGATGACCTCGATCGCCGCGGGGGTGAACCACCGCTTCCGGGAGCGGTGATCCCCCGCCCCGAACAGCGGCAGGGCAGTCGGGTCGTAGACGCCGGTGAGCAGGCCCTGCGCCAACGGCTTGTTGATCAGCACGCCGACGTTGTGCCGCTCCGCGAACGCGAAGATCCCTTCCGAGCGGGCGGCAGGTGACAGCAAGTGGTCGCGGACCGCGAGCACGTCCGGGCGAACCACGTCGAACACCGCCTGGAACCGGGCGATCTTGTCGCCGCGCTGGTCCGCAGCCACAGTAAGACGATCACGCGCGAACCGGTGCGGCCCACGCATACCAACCGCCCGGATCAGCCCCTCCCGGGTGAACGCCCGCATCGCCTCGACCGCGGGCTCCAACCACCGGTCACCGGCCCCGAACTCCGAATGATGCAGGAAATACACGTCGACGTGGTCGGTGCGCAGGTTGTCCAGGGTTTGTTCCAGCTGGCGGCGCATGTGCCGCGGGTCGAACCCATGCTGGGCGGTGCCTGCGAAGTAGCCGACCTTGGACACCAGCACGATCTCGTCGCGCGGCACCCGCGCCACCAGGTCACCCAGCAGCCTTTCAGACCGGCCCAACCCGTACACGTCAGCGGTGTCGAACAGGCGGGCGCCGCCCTGCCAGGCGGTTTCCAGGCCAGCGGCGGCAGCCGCTGCGGAACTACCGGTGGACCACCCCATCGGTAGACCCAGGTTTTCCGCTGGGCCGCCGATCCCCCAGCAGCCGACCCCGACCGCGGGCACGGTGATACCGCACCGGCCCAACGTCCGACGCGACGACGAAACAGCAGACGATGTCATGACGCTTCCCTTCGAGCAGATGATTTCAGCGGCGCCTGGTAGTAGCGAATGTCTTCCCGAGCGGTCAGGCCTGCCGCGCGCAGGTCTGCCAGCAGGTCACGCTGGGCGGCCGGAACCACGGCGCGGGCCACCACGGCGTCATGGCGGATGCCGGCAGCCAACGTCGCCGCGATCAACGGCTGCGCCACCGCCGCCCGATCCTCGCCGGGCCGCACGAGCACGTCGGCCAGCAACGCCTCCGCGGGCTCCCCCGGCGATGCGTGAATGAGCGGGTACACCAGGGCGGCCGCCCGCAACTCCCCGACGGCGCCGTCCACGCCGAGCAGCCCGTCAGCGACGAACCGTTCGTCGCTCCCCCACCGCCAGTACGTGTTCTCCGCCACGACACCCCCATGGCCGGGGTTGACCGCCCGGTACAGGCGGCCCAGCGCGGCCGCGTCAGACACCCCCACCGGCCGCACCCGCACCCCGCCGACTGGCGGGTGGGCGGGTGGTGCGAGCGGCCCTTTCAGCAGCACCGCCGACGAGTGCGGAACCCATCCGGCGCGTTCGTACAGGGCGCACCCGTGCTCGCGGGACGCCGGGATTTCCGCGGTGAGCGCCACCACCCCATGCCCGGGCAGATAATCCGTCACGTACTGCAGCAGCAGGGTGCCCAGCCCCCGCCGCTGCCATTCGGGGGCGACCACAGGCCCCCACAGGCGGGCCGGTGCGCCGGGCGCCGCGGAATGCCGCACCGCCGCCGCGGCGGCCAGGCCGCCGCTCGCCGTCCGCGACACGAACAGCATCGTCGGCAGCGCCTTCCCCGGCGGGCGGAGCCGTGACCGCACCAGCGCGGCCGTCACCGGCCGCTGATCCGGCCAGCCCCGCATCGCCGCGTACCCGAGGCCGGCGAGCTCATCGTCCAGGACGGTACCGGGCCGGTACACGGAAATGTTGACCGGCTGCATCACCGCTCCTCTCTCGGCAGGGCGGCGACCACGCCGACACACACGCTGCCCCGCCCCGCCCAAAACGCCGGATGCGCCGCCAACGTCAGCGTCGGCGCCGCCGCCCGAGTGAACACCCGCACCTGCTTGAACTGCGCGCGGAACGCGTCAGCGACCTGCCCAGCCGTCTTGTACGGGGCGGGCCGGGACGGCGTCTGCCACCGCTCCCGGGCGAGCCGCACCCGCTCCGCCGGCGGGGCGGGCCACGTCGCGGCAGCTAACGCCTGCACCGCCCGGCTGGGTTTGTCGAACTCCAGCTGGCCGCCCGGACCCGCCAGCCGGGTCGTGTACAGCAGCACACCGTCGCCGGCCAGCAGCTCCGCCCACCGGGCGAGCAGCGCGTCTCGCGCGGCCGTGCCAGGCAGCAGCGACAACAACCCGTCAGTGACGATCACATCGAATGGTCCGGACAGGCCGACCAGCCCGGGGGCGTGTGACCGGGCGGTGACAACGTCCGCCCCCGCCCAGTCGGCCCACGCGTCGATGAGACGCAGCGGCGTAGGGCAGGCGTCCGCGACAGTGACCTCCGCGCGGGGCAGCAACCCGGTCAGCAGCTGCGGCATCGTCTCGTCCGACGAGCCGCACACCAGCACCCTGGCGGGGGTTCGCCCGGCGAGACCCTGCTGGTAGAAGTCGAGGTGCCAGCGCGGGTTGCTTTTCACTCCGGCCTGGCGGAACGGCCGCCACGTCGCGTGGTAGCAGAAACACGACCGGCTGCAGCTGCGGCGCGCCATTGACCAGGCGTCCACCACGGTAAGAGGTGCTGTTCGCATCCCGGTCACTGTCCTTCCCGGGCGGTCCACGCGACGAAATGCAGCAGCCGGGCGACCCGCCGGTACGGGTCGCGGCGCCCCGCCTCCCATTCGGCGTCGAGCACCAGGTCGAAGTTCTCCCCCACGGGGGCGTCGCCCAGATGGTCGGTGAACACCCGCACCCCGTACCAGGCGGTGGTGGCCGCGCCCGCCTCCGCCAGCATCGTTGCGACAGCGGCGGCGCTGTGGGCGCGGCTGGTCACCCCCAGGTTGCCCAGCTGCGGGCCGCCACGCAGCGCGGTGAGCGTGTCAGCCCACCGGCCTTCCAGCCCGGGCCGCATGGCCAGCGCGTCCTGGTTTTTCGTCATCAACGACACCAAGCCGCCCGGCCGGGCCGCCCCCGCCAAGTGCCGGACAAACCGATCAGGGTCAGCGACGTACATGAGCACGCCGTGGCACAGCACCACGTCGAAGCCGCCGCCGACCACGTCTTCGGCGTGTTCGCCGTCCCCTTCGACGAGACGAACCCGGTCCCGCACTTCGCCGGGTTCGGCGGCGATCCGGGCAGCGGCGCGTTCCAGCATTGCCGGGTCCGGGTCGAGCACCGTCACCAGGTGGCCGACGCGGGCAAGCTGCGCGGCCTGGTGGCCATCGCCGCCGCCGACGTCCAACACCCGCTGCTGCCCGTCAGGCAGGTGGGTGCGCAACGCCCGAGCCACCAGGGCGTGCCGCAGCGCGCCCCGCAACGTTCCGGCGTGGCGGGCGTACCCGGCTGACAGGTCACCGCCGGACGGCGAAAACCAGCTGCTAGTCAACGTGTCTCCTTCGTAAGTAACGTTTCGAACAGGTGCGGGTTTTCCAGCACCAGGCGAAGCGACAGGTAACGGGTTTCCAGCAGCGCGTACAGCGCCCGCACGGCCCCGCAGTCAGGTAGTTCCCTGGCCCGCACCGCACCCCGCAACCTCAGAAGGTGCGGCAGCCACTGCTCCACGGTTTTCAGGTCGGCGCTGTCACGGCCCAGCCACGTTTGGAACCGGTCGGCGTGCATGACTTCCCACACCGCGACATCCCGCCACGCCCCGTCGCGTCCTTCGACAGTGACCAGGTGCGGCAGCCGGCACAGCCGGGCCCGCGGCAGCGGCGGCCTCACCGGGCTCGTCACACACGCCCCCCGCAGCCCCCGTAACCGCCGCACCTCGTACAGGTGTTCGCCGAACGCCAGCGCCAGGCCCGCCCCGGCCAGGGCAACCCCGGCGGGGACGACCGTTACCGCGTCGATCCAGGAGCGGCGGGCGACGGTAAGCGCGATCCTCACCGCGGCGGCCGGGTCGTGTTCCTCGTACCAGACGCGGCGGCGGCGGGCGTTGCTGGTCACCACTCCCGGGTTGAACATCGTCCCCGCGTCGGCGACGGTGAAGTACCGCTCCCCCTGTCCGGTGACCGGCCGCGTCACCGGACGGCTTTCGGACCGAACCGGGCGTAGTACCGTTCCAGCAGCCCGCACGATTCCAGAACCCGGTTCGACGCGGCCACGTTATGGCCCGGTGCGAACCCGTGGCCGGGGGCGGCGAGAGTGGCGGCGCCCACGAGGAGACTCGCGAGGATCACATCGGAGTAGCTGTTCGGCAGCGACTCGGCGTGGTGGAAGTTCACCGGGTACCCGTCGCCGACGATCGTCACCCGCGCCCCTGATCGCAGCCGCAACCCCAGACCCAGCAGCCCGTCGTCGCTGACGTGCACGGCTTCGCCGGCGAGCTCGGCGACCGCGAACTCCCGGTCCCGTGACGTGGTCGACACCAGGTGGCAGTCGCCGCGGATGGCGGCGGCGTGTTCGCCCCGCAGACACGTACGGCCGGTGCTGCCGACGACCAGCACCGGCCGGTGCTCCGACAGCAGCGCGCTCAGGCAGCGGCCGGTGACGAATCCCCGCTCGTGGGCGGCGACGAGCCGCACCAACTGCTGGTCGTGCACCGCCACCCGCATCCGCCGGGACCGCAGTACCTCCGCGACCTGCTCGCCGATGCGGCCCCACCCCACCACCAGGGCGGGCTGCCCTTCGAGTTTCTCCTCTGGCAGCAGCCGCAGCACGTTACGGATCGCCGCGTCCGCCACCCCGTACGACTCCACCGTTGCTTTCATCGTCGACTCGGCGACGGAGAACACCGGCAACGGCAACCGCCCCTGCCACGGTTCCAGCTTCGTGATGCCGGACATGGTTTGCTCGACCAGGCCGACGAAGTCCGGCAGCAGGCCGGGCCGGTCGGCCAGCAGCACCGGCAGGGTGTACCCGCCGTCGTCGACCAGCAGCCCTTTCCGGCCGAGCTGGGCGGCCCGGCAGGCGTGGTCGTCCAACGCGTCCGCGGCCCGCTCCCACGGCCACACCGTGACGCCCTGCCGGGTCAGGTGGGTGTCAACCCGGGCGGTGTGCCGGTACGGGTACCCCTTGTCGAGCACGGTGATGGCTTGCGCCGGCACCCCCATCGCCCGCACCGCTTCGACGAGCACCAGGAAGTCCGTCATGTGGTGCACGGTCAACACCGGCGCCACCTGCGACAGACAGCCCGGCGGCGCGAACAGCGGAAGCTCCCCTGTCAGCGGCATCTGCGCGCGCAGCACCCCCATTTCGGTGGCGGTGAACGGTACCCGCCGCACCGCGCCGAGAATCGCTTTCATCTCCTCAAGCGACCAGCCGGTGGTTTCCTCCAGCACCATTGTCACGACGAGCGTGCCCGCGCTGAACGCTTTACTCTGGGCGGGCACGTCGGCCAGTAACCGGACCACGCCGCCGGGCCGTGCCCGTACCCGTGTGTCGAACGCGTCGCCGGTCACGTCGACCACGTCGACGAGTTTCGCGACCGCTTCGATCACCGCCGCGAACGCTTCCGGCAGGTCCGTCGGCTCACCCCGGAAGTCAAGGGACGCGACCCGTCCCGGCGGGATCACCCGAACCACCCGGTTCCGGTACCCGCCACCCGCATGAAGATCATCACCGAGAGCTCCTTATTCGAAGCGTGGGGAGAAGGGGACGGCCATCACTGGCCCCTCCCGTCGCACCTCGCGCTCTGCTGGTCACGTTCTGATGTCAGCCAAGCCGGTACCAGCAGCCCGGGCCAGGGCAACGACGTAATCTCGCTGTCATCTCCTGCACCCTCCTGGACAAGAAGGGGTTCCGCGTGGGCGGCGACCGGAACCTGTTCCACCACCCGCTGACGTACCTGCGGCACCAGCGTGGCTGGACCCTCGCCGACGTCGCCGAACTCGTACGGCGACGGTCCGGCCTGAACATGGCCACCCACCGGCAGAAGATCCACCGGTGGGAGCGCGGCACCGTGCCGGAGCTCGACGCGCAGTTCGCGATCGCCGAGGAAGTCGGCGTCGACCCGAACACCGTGCTCGCTTTGCCGTGGCCGTCATGGCTGCTGACCGTCCACGGCACCGAACCACTGCACGAGGCGTGGACGGCCAGCACAGCGAAACTCACCCTCACCGGCTGCCTGGACGCCAGCACCGACCGGCGGGCGTTCCCCCTCATCGCAGGCGACGACGCCGCCCGGCTGGCCAGCGCGTGGGCGGCCGTGCCCGCGCAGAAAATCAGCCACGCCGCCAACGGCGGCACCGTCGACACCGACGTCACCAACTGGGTCGAATGCCGAACCCGCCAGCTGTGGCACCTCGACGACCTGGTCGGCGGCGACTACTGCCTGAACCTCGCCCAAGCCGACCTGCAACTCGTGGCCCGGCTGCTCCACCGCGGCCGCTACCGGGCCCCGGTCGAACAGCGCCTGCTCGGCTTGGCCGGTGAGCTGCTGCGCTTCGCCGGCTGGTGCGCGTTCGACTCCGGCCGCCAGGCCGCCGCCGACCGCTACTGGCATGCGGGGCTGCGCACCTCCGCCACCGGAGGCGACACCCTGACCGGCGCGTACATTCTGTCGCTCATGGCGATGCAGCACACCTACGCCGGCGACGGCCGCGCCGCCCTCAACCTGCTGCACACCGCCCGGCAACGCATCGGCGCCGGAGCTTCCCGCACTGTGCACGCCATGCTCGACGCGTGGCAGGTCCGCGCCCACGCCGCCGTCGGCGAACAGCGGCAAGCCATCGAAACCCTGTTCCGCGCCGACGACCATTGGGGGCGCCGCACCCCCGACGACGACCCGCCGTGGATTTACTGGATGCGGCAGCCGTCCCACACGATCGAGGTCGGGTTGGGGTTCGTGCGGCTCGGCCGGTCCGACATCGCGGTGCGGCTGCTGGAGCAGGGCATCGCCGACCGCGGCGGCGACTACACCCGCGACGCGGTGCTCGGCCTGGCCGCTGTCGCCGCCGCTGAACTCGACCAGGGCGACCTGGGCAGTGCCCTCGACACGGCGCGCCGCGCCGCCGACCTGCTGCCCGGCGTCGAGTCCAGCCGGGCCGCCGACCAGCTCCGAGCCTTCGCCGGGCGACTCCCCGACGGGGAACCCACGGCGAAAGAGTTCCGCACCTATCTGGAGTCGCTGCCCGCCTGAAAACCGGGGCACCACCAGCCTGGGGCGCGTTTGGGAGGCTCTGAACGCGCCGATGCCCCCCGCGCGCTCACCCCGTCCAGCCCCAACCGGCGAACACGTCAGGCCCCCACAGGAGGGCTTGGACAAGGGAAACCCGACCCTGGTTCCGCGTGACCACGCGGAACCAGGGTCGGGCGGAAACGCAGTGCGGTCAGGCGGTGGGAGAGCCTACCCGCAACACGTATGCGATCTTGTCGGCTGCCGTTTCGATGTCAGCGGCGGCGGCGAGACGCTCCAGTTCGTCGGCACTGCTTTCGCCAGCCAGCCGGTCGCCCTGCCACCACCAGTACCAGGCCAGGGCGGGCGCCCCGCTCTCAGGCTGCGGAACATCCTTGTCCCGCACGAGAACAACCATCTGCGACAGGCCTGAGAAAAGCAGCCGAGCGCGGACCAGGTCGCCGGGGTCGCCTTCGCTGCTGTACTCAGGCGGGTGCGAGAAGTTCAGGATGGCGTTCCCGGTCTGCTTGACAGTCAGGCCACGCCGCATGGCGGCTTCGACGAGCTGTCCGATCAGCTCCGCAGGACTAGGGCGTACCTGCGAGGCATCAGCGTGATGCAACTGTGGGGATGTCATATGTGTCGGCTTTCGTACAGTGACAGGTCAGGACCGTGGGGTCCCGCGGTCAACGCCGCCCCCTTCTTCCTCGACGGCGCCCGCCCCGAACAGCGAGGGCGTGATATGGACCACATTCCGACCGTAAGTCGCTCACCACTGTGTGTCACTGACAGTTTGTTTCCGCGATCACCGTAACTAGCAGTGGCTGTTATCTTCGCTGGTCAGTACGGCAATCCAATGGCGTCGGCGAGGTTACGCATCTCCGGGGTCAGTGTGCGTTTCGCCGCGAACATGTGGCTCAGGATGTCGCGGCCGTACCGCTGCGCGGCCAACCACTCCGGCGCCACCTCCGCCAGCCGCTGCAGAACGGCGAGCGATTCAGCGTGCCTCCTCGTCACCGTCAGCGCGTGGGCGACGTCGAGCTGGTGCCGCAACCGGCTGACCGAGGTGGCGTACCGCGGCTGGGAGGAAATACGTTCGGCGATTCTCAGAACCCGGTCGGGCTGGTCCAACACCGCCGCGTTCTCCGCGTCGATCATGCCGACTGTTGTCGGCCCGAACGTCCGCGCCGTGCTCGTGTCCGACAGCACCTCGTAGCCGATCCGGACGGCCGCCGCCCGCGCCAGCTTGAGCGCGTCCTCCGCCTCGCCGGGGCGGTTGTCCCTGATGGCCGCGTTGGACACGCTGATCAGCAGGCGCCCCCACATGGTCAGCTCAGCTGTGGTCGCTTTCGAAAACCTCGGTTCCATGTCGTCGGCCCACTTCGTCGCGAGGGTGCGCGCCTGGTCGAGCTGCCCCTGCCGCAGGTGCAGCCACACACGGGTGTTGACGGCGGCGGCCGCGTCGAGCCGGTCCTCCGCGATGTCGATCGCCCGGTCCAGGGTGGGTTCGGCCATGGCGAACTGGCGGGTTTGAGTGAGCACCCATCCGGCCGTGTTCAGCAGCTGAGACCGCAGTGCCCGGCCCTCACCGTCGAATGTTTCGACGTCGCGCAGCAGCACCGGCAGCGCCGCCGCCAGCTCGCTGTAGCGGTTCCCGGCCAGCGGTGCCTTCAACGCCTCTATGCCGCCGCGCACGCTGTCGATGGTCGGCTCCTCGCCGGGCGGACCGGCCAGGCCGATCAATGCCTGGTAGGTCGGCGCCCACAACGTCTGGTCAGGTTCGACCTCGTGTTCGGTGTCGCCTCGGCCGCCCATCAGGTACGTGGTGGACACCTGCAGCGCGGCCGCGAGTTTACGGACCGTGCTCAGCCGCACGTCGCGGTGGATGCCCTGCTCCAGTTTCGACACCCAACTTTCCGATATCCCCGACAACCGGGCGAGCTGCTTCTGGCTGAGCCCGCGCCGCTTACGGACGCTGAACACCCGTGCCGCCAGCTCGTTTACCGCGCTACTTTCGGGCATAGCCTCGCCCCTTCCCCTGGTGACGTAGACACTCCCAGGCTAAGCATGCGGGACCCACTTATCGGCGAGGATGCGCGGGTACTTTCCCCCTCTCTGCCAGACTGGTGTCCGCAGCAGCTTCTGCGCCGGCTCGTAGGGCTCGAACTGGTCCAGGTCCGCCTGGCAACGGCTGTCCTGATTGCGCCGCAGTACAGAGCGGGCTTCCTCCCATTCCGTTGCGGAAGGCTCAGACAGCGTGGTCATGATCACCTTAGAGCAGGCGCGGCGACGCGGGGGAGCACGTTCTCGCCGAACCAGTACGCCTCCTCCAGGTGGGGGTAGCCGGACAGGACGAACTCCTCGATGCCGAGCGAGGCGTACTCCTCGATCCGCTCGGCGACCTGGGAGTGGCTGCCGACCAGCGCGGTGCCGGCACCGCCCCGCACGAGGCCGACCCCGGCCCAGAGGTTCGGATGGATCTCCAGGTCGCGGGCGGTGCCCCCGGTGAAGCCCTCGTGCAGCTCCAGCATGCGCCGCTGGCCGACCGACTCGCTACGGCCGAGCAGCTTTCTGGCCGAAACGATGTCGGCCGGGTCGATGGCGGCCAGCAATCGCTCGGCCTCCGCCCAGGCGTCGCGCTCGCTGTCGCGGGTGATCACGTGCAGCCGGATGCCGAAGCGGAGCTTACGGCCCCGCTCCTCCGCCAGCTCCCGGATCCACTCGATCTTCTCCGCCACCTGCCCGGGGGGCTCGCCCCAGGTGAGGTAGACGTCCACGTGCCTGGCCGCGACCGGTCCGGCGGCCCGCGAGGAGCCGCCGAAGTAGATCTCCGGGACGGGGTCGGGCGTCTCGGCGACCGTCGCGCCCTCGACGCGGTAGTGACCGCCGTCGAAGTCGTAGGGAGTACCGCTCCAGGCGCCGCGCACGACCGACAGGAACTCGTCGGTGCGCGCGTAGCGCTCGTCCTTGGACAGGTGGTCGCCGAACCTGGCCTGCTCGGCGCTCTCCCCGCCGGTCACCACGTTGAGCAGCAGCCTGCCGCGCGAGAGCCGCTGGTAGGTGGCGGCCATCTGCGCGGCCAGCGTCGGTGACATGAAGCCCGGCCGGAAGGCGACGAGGAACTTCAGCCGCTCGGTCTCACGGGTCAGCGCGGCGGTGACCAGCCAGGCGTCCTCGCACCAGGTGCCGGTCGGGGTCAGCACCGCCTCGAAGCCGAGTTGCTCGGCGGAGCGGGCGACCTGCGCCAGGTACTCGATGTCCGGCGGGCGGAACGTGGCCGCCTCGGAGCGGCCGTGCCCCCTGCCGAGGCCGTGGCCGCCCCCGGTGAGGACCCGGCTGTCACCGGCGGTGGGCAGGAACCAGTGGAACTTCATCGGATGCCTCCAGGCGTGGGTCCCCCGGGCACGGACCTCGGGGCGGGCGTCACGAGGGGTCGTCCAGGGTGGCGTCGAACCGGGTGTCGACGAAGTCCGCGAACGTGACGGGGACGGGGATGAGCTTGGCCTCGCTGAAGGCGTCGGCGACGAGCTGCTCGCGGTCGACGACGTCACCGGCGAGCCTGAGGTCCTGGTACGAGCTGCGCTTGATCGCCGCGCCGACGACGGCCTGGTCCAGCCCGGTGAGCTCGGAGAAGACCTTGGACCACTCGTCCGGGTGCTCGTTGGCCCACTGATGTGCCCTGCGGACGCGCGCCACCCAGTCGCCCAGCGCGGCGGTGCGTGCCGGGTCGGCGAGGGCCTCCTTCCCGGCGATCTGGAACTCGAAGCCGTTGGCGTAACCCTCGCCGTCGACCAGGATGCGCGCCTTGGTCTGCGACTCGGCCTGGGCGGTGTAGGGATCCCAGATGGCCCAGGCGTCGATCCTGCCGGAGGAGAGCGCGGCCAGGGCGTCCGGCGGCTGGAGGTACTGGGGTTGGATGTCGGCGAAACTCAATCCCTCCTTCTTCAGCACGGCCAGCAGGTGGAAGTTGGCGGAGCTGCCCTTGGCCACCGCGACGCGCTTGCCGCGCAGGTCCGCCGGGGACCTGACGGGCGAGTCGGCGGGGACGACGACCGCCTGGCCGCCGAGACCCTTCTCGGCGACCGCGACAACGGAGATCTTCGCCCCTGCGGCGGCCGCGAAGACCGGCGGCGCGTTGCCGACCGCGCCGAAGTCCACCGAACCGGCGTTGATGGCCTCCAGGATCGGTGGCCCCGAGGTGAACTGTGACCAGGTGACCTTGTACTTGACGTCGTCGAGCTGGCCGGCCGCGGTCAGCAGCGCCTGCAGGCCCGTGCCCTTCTGGTCGCCGACGCGGAGCGTCACCTGGGACAGGTCGACCGAACCGTCGGCGCGGACACCCTGTCCTTCCCCGGCTCCGCACGCGGTGGTGAGGAACAGGAGCAGAGCCACGGCGATACGACGTTTCATGCGGTTTCCTCCGGGGTGACGCCCAGCCTGTCGAGCAGGGTGGAGCGCAGTGCGATGAGCTCGGGGTGGTCGCGGTGGCGGGGGCGGGGCAGCTCGATCCCGGACTCGTGGGCGATGGCGCCCCCGTCGAGCACCAGGACACGGTCGGCCAGCAGCACGGCCTCGTCCACATCGTGGGTGACGAGCAGGATGCCGGGGCGGTGCCGGGCCCACAGGTCGAGCACGAGCCGGTGGATGGTGATGCGGGTCAGCGCGTCCAGGGCGCTGAACGGCTCGTCGAGCAGGAGCAGGCCGGGCTCGCGGACCAGCGCCCTGGCCAGGGAGGCCCGCTGGGCCTCGCCGCCGGACAGGGTGAGCGGCCAGGCGTCGCGCAGGGCGCCGAGACCGACCTCCTCCAACGCGGCCAGCGCGGCGGCGCGCGGGTCGGGGGCGCGCAGCCCGAGTGCGACGTTGGCCAGGACCCGCTTCCACGGTACGAGCCGGGGCTCCTGGAAGGCCACGGCGGCGGTGCCGCCGACCTCGACCTCGCCCTCGGCGCCGGGGTCGAGTCCCGCGAGCACCCGCAGCAGCGTGGACTTGCCCGAGCCGCTCCGGCCGAGCAGGGCGACGAACTCGCCACGGCCGATCTCCAGGTCGACCCCGTCGAGAACCCGGCGTTCCCCGAAGTCCCGGGTGAGTCCCCTGACCGCGGCCACCGGAGCCGCCGCACGGAGCGGGATCACCGTGCGCGGCGGGGTCAACGTGACAGGAAGCTCTGTCGCCATGACAGGGCCCTCCTCTCCAGCAGGCGCACCAGCGCGTCGGTCAGCAGCCCGAGGATCGCGTAGACGATCAGACCGACGACGATCACGTCGGTGCGCAGGAACTCCCGGGCATCGTTGATCATGTGTCCCAGGCCGGCGTCCGCGTTGATCTGCTCGGCCACGATCAGCGCCAGCCAGGCCACGCCCAGGCTCTGCCGCAGGCCGACGAGGGTCTGGGCCAGCGCGCCCGGCAGGACGATGTGGGTGACGGTCTCCGTGCGGCTCAGCCGCAGCACCCGGGCCACCTCGGCGAGCCTGCCGTCGACGCCGCGGATTCCGGAGAAGGTGTTGAGGTAGAGCGGGAAGGCCACGCCGAGGGCGACCAGCGCCACTTTGGGCGTCTCGCCGATCCCGAACCAGAGGATGAAGAGCGGGATCAGGCCGAACAGCGGGAGCGCCCGCAGCATCTGCAGCGGCGGGTCGACGGCGTTCTCGCCGATGCGGCTGAGCCCCGCCACGAGGGCCAGGCCGATCCCGGCGACCGCGCCGAGAGTGAAGCCGATCGCCGCCCGCTGGAGCGAGACGGCGATCGCCTCGGGCAGGACACCCTCCTCGACGAGCCCGGCGGCGGCGGTGAGGACCTTGACGGGCGAGGCGAGGAGTTGTTCCGGGAGAAGTCCGACGGCGCCGGCGACCTGCCAGACGACGACGATGACCAGGGGGCTGACAAGGCGCTGCCAGACGGCGGCGGAGGGCAGGGGCACACGTGACCGCGTTCGCGCGGCCCGCTGTGGCACCCCCACGTCGACGACAGGAGCGGGCACGGAAGACCTCACTGAGGCTGGGGGCGGGTTCCCGCTCATCGTCGGCCAAATAACCCACAAAGTCAATCGGTAATACCGGTTATCCTCGACATTACTCGACAAAGCCCGAGTTGGTAGGTTCTCCTGGCAAGAGAATCAGGCAAACACACGCAAGGAGCTGGCACGGTGGAGGTCGAGCAGACGGCACTGCCAGGTATAGGGCTGCGGCACGAGTTCACGACGCGCTCAGGCAGGCGAATAGGAATCGTCTCTCACCGCACGGGCCGTCGCGACCTGGTGCTGTACGACCCTGATGATCCCGACCGCGCATGCGAGACCATAAAACTGAACGACGAGGAGGCCGACGCGCTCGCCGAACTGCTCGGCGCCCCGCGCATCGTGCAGCGCCTCAACGCCCTGCACAGCGAGGTCGAGGGACTCGTCAGCCTGCAGCTGCCGATCACGCCCGGCTCGCCGTACGCCGGCCGGCCGATGGGTGACGCGCGCGTCCGCACCCGTACCGGCGCCTCCATCGTGGCCGTGGTTCGCGAGGGTCAGGTGTTCGCCAGCCCCGCCCCCGATTTCGGGTTGCTCGGAAACGACGTGGTGGTCGTGGTGGGCAGCCCGGAGAGCACATCCGCCGTCTCTGACATCCTGTCCGGCGGGTAGGAAACCTGGTGCATACGGCAATTCTTTTCCTTGAGCTCGGTGCTGTCCTTCTCGGGCTCGGCATCCTCGGCGCGCTCGCCCTCAAAGTCGGTATCTCGCCCATTCCCCTGTACCTCATCGCCGGACTGGCCTTCGGCACCGGCGGCATCCTGCCCCTGGCCACCAGCGAGGAGTTCACCTCCGTAGGCGCCGAACTCGGCGTCATCCTGCTGCTGCTCACCCTCGGTCTGGAGTACAACGCCTCCGAGCTGGTGACCAGCCTGAAGGGCAACGCCCGCGCGGGCGTGGTCGACCTGGTGCTCAACGCCGCACCGGGCGCGATCACCGCACTGCTGCTGGGCTGGGGTCCGGTGGCCGCCATCGCCATGGCCGGCGTCACCTACGCCACCTCCTCCGGGATCACCGCCAAGGTCCTGTCCGACCTGGGGTGGATCGGTAACCGCGAGACACCGGTGGTGCTGTCGCTGCTGGTCTTCGAGGACCTGACGATGGCCGTCTACCTGCCGATCCTCACCGCGGTGCTGGCCGGGCTGAGCTTCGCCAGCGGTGCGATCGCCGTGGCGATCGCGTTGGGCACGGTCAGCGTCGTACTGCTGGTCGCGCTCCGCTACGGCAGGTTCATCGAGGCGTTCGTCTCCAGCCCCAACTCCGAGGTACTGCTGCTGAAGGTGATCGGGCTCGCGCTGCTGGTCGCCGGAGTGGCCCAGCAGCTCCAGGTCTCGGCCGCGGTCGGCGCCTTCCTGGTCGGCATCGCCCTCTCCGGCGAGCTGGCCGAGGACGCGCAGGAACTGCTCACCCCGATCCGCGACCTGTTCGCCGCGGTGTTCTTCGTCTTCTTCGGCCTTCAGACCGATCCGACCAAGATACTCCCGGTCGCCGGACTGGCGGTGCTCCTCGCCGTGATCAGCATGATCACGAAACTGCTCACCGGTGCCTACGCCGCCCATCGGGCGGGCATCGCCAGAGCCGGACAGGCCCGGGCCGGAATCGCGCTCATCCCCCGAGGCGAGTTCAACATCGTGATCGCCGGTCTCGCGGTGGCCGCCGGAGTCCACCCCGACCTGGGGCCGCTGGCCGCCGCCTACGTCCTCATCCTCGCCGCGTTCGGCCCGCTGGCCGCCCGGCTGATGCAGCCCTTCATCACCGCCATCGCCAAACGCGCCTGACCTGCCCGACCTGGTACGTGGGCCCGGCCGCGACGACGGACGCGGCCGGGCCCACGCACCCGGCAGCCCGCCCCCACCTGTTCCGGGGCACGGACGGCGAGTGGCCGCCACCGGGGGTGTCCCCTCTCAGGCGACGGGCCTCGACCACTCCTCGGCGAGCAGCTCGTAGGAGCGGACCCGGTCGGCGTGATCGTGGGTGATGGTGGTGACGAGCAACTCGTGGGCGCCGGTGACGTCGCGCAGGACGCGCAACCGCTCGGCGACGGTGCCCGGGGAGCCGACGAACTGGGTGTCCAGCCGGTCGGCGACCAGCGCACGGTCCTCCTTCGTCCACTCGTGGGCCGCGGCCTCGGCCGGTGTCGGGAACGGGATCGCTCCGGCACCGCTGCGGATGCTGCGGACCCAGAGCCCGTACGGGGAGGCGAGCTCGCGGGCCCTCTCGTCGTCCTCGGCCACCACGACGTCCGCCGAGACGATCAGATGGGGTTCCGCCAGGGTCTCCGAGGGCTTGAACGCCTCCCGGTACGCCTCCGCGGCCTCCAGCACGCCGGACGGGCTGACGTGGTAGTTCGCCGCGAACGGCAGCCCCCGCTCCCCCGCCACCTGCGCGCTCTGCCCGCCGCTGCTGCCCAGGATCCACAGCCGCAGGTCCGCGCCCTCGCCGGGCACCGCGTGCGCGGCCACCCCCTCCGGGGAGCGGTAGGTGCCGGCGATCAGCGCCGCGATGTCGTCCACCTGGTCGGCGAAGTCGGGGCTTTCCGCGCCGGGCTGCTGGAGCAGCGAGCCGTACAGGGAGAGCAGCGGCGACCTCGCGAGCGCGGTGAAGGAGAAGGGTTCGGGGATGAGCAGGCCGTCCACGACCCTGGCGGGCCTCGGCGCGGGCGGGGCCTTCCTCGCCGGCTCGGCGAACTCGGCCTTGCGCCGGCCCGACCGGCCCAGGCCGAGGTCGACCCGGCCCGGGTGGAGCGCGTCGATGAGGCCGAACTGCTCGACCACCGACAGCGCGGTCTGGTGCCCGAGCTGTACGGCTCCCGAGCCGACCCTGATCGTGCTGGTCGCGGCGGCCACCAGGGCGGCGAGCACGGCCGGGGCTGCGCTGGCGACGCCGGACGCGAAGTGGTGCTCGGCCACCCAGTAGCGGAGGTAGCCGAACTCCTCGACCCGCCTGGCCAGGTCCAGGGTGTTGCGCAGCGCGTCGCCCGGCGTGCCGCCGGACGGGACCGGGGCCAGGTCGAGGACCGACAGGGCGGTCATGAGCGCCTCCCGTCCCGCGCGCCCTCGTGCCGGGGGAACGGTCTGCTGGGGATCTCCGCGCGCAGCACCGGGGCGATGTCGCTCTGGAAGAGTTCCAGTGCCGTCCGGTGCTGCTTGTCGGTGAGGCCGTCCGCGTCCGCGTGCAGGTGCATGACCTCGTGCCCGAGCCGCTGGTGGTAGCGGTGCACCTTGTCGATGATCTGCTGCGGGCTGCCGACCAGGATCGAGCTGCGCTCGATCGCGTCCTCCAGGGTGTGGAAGACCGGGTCCACCCCGACCTTCCTGAACAGCTCCAGCCTGGCATTGAAGATCGGCCGATAGGTCTCGATCGCGTCCTGGGAGTTCCTGGCCGCGTAGTACCCGGCGGTGCCCGCGCCCACCAGGGCGTCGGCGGGGTCGTGGCCGTGGAACTCCCAGCGTTCCCGGTAGTAACGGATCAGCTCGGCGTACGGCTCGACCGGGTTGCTGACGTTGGCGGAGAACAGCGGGTCTCCGTACTGGGCGGCGAGGTCCACCGACTCCTTGCTGGTGGCACTGCCGTGCCAGACGCGGATGGGCCGCTGCAGCGGGCGCGGCCAGGTCTCGGCGTCGGTCAGGGACGGCCTGAACCTACCGGACCAGGTCACCCTGTCCTCCCGCCACAGGCGGCGGAAGAGCTCGTAGCCCTCCCGGTTGCGCTCCCACTGGTCCTCGCCGGTCACCTGGAAGAGCTGGGCCTGCGCGGCCCCGTTGCCCTTGCCGATGATGAGCTCCAGGCGGCCGTCGGAGAGGTGGTCGAGGGTGGCGTAGTCCTCGTAGGCC
Source organism: Streptosporangium amethystogenes subsp. fukuiense (assembly GCF_042665875.1). NCBI lineage: Bacteria > Bacillati > Actinomycetota > Actinomycetes > Streptosporangiales > Streptosporangiaceae > Streptosporangium > Streptosporangium amethystogenes. The sequence goes on from NZ_JBHTEE010000001.1 coordinate 2,955,049, forward strand.
CGTACCGGATCCAGCAGGCTCAGCGTGGTGACCGCGGTGAACAGTTTGATCGTCGACGTCTTCGCCGCGATGTGGCTGAGCACGACCGGCGGGGAGGAGGAGATGAACGGGCGCTCGTGCCGCTCCCCGACGCCGAAGCCGTCAAACCCGAGTTCCTCGGCCAGCACGGCGTTCTCGACCACCTCGCGCAGGCGCGCGTTGGTCGACTTGAGCTCCCCGGTGACGGGGTTGGGGCCGTGGACGATGAGGGTGATGGCGAGGAATTTCAACGGTGCCCCTCCAGCCCCAGGTGGCCGCGTAGCGTGGTGGTCTCGTACTCGGCGCGGAGGACTCCGCGCTCCTGCAGCAGCGGGACGACCTTGTCGACGAAGTCGTCCAGGCCCCCGGGGGTGAGGTGCGGCACCAGGATGAAACCGTCGGAGGCGTCGCTCTGCACGAACTCGTTGATCTCCTCGGCGACGCGCGAGGGCGAGCCGATGAAGGACTGCCTACCGGTCACCTCGATGATCAGGTCGCGGATGCCGAGCCGTTTGGACTCCGCCAGGGCCCGCCACTCCGCCGCGGTTTTGAGCGGGTCCCTGGACATCCTGGTCCGGCCCTTGATGATCGAGTCTTCCGAGACGTCCGGGTCGATCTCGGGAAGCGGGCCCTCTGGGTCGTAGGCCGACAGGTCGCGGTTCCACAGCTGTTCGAGCAGCAGGATCGCGGTCTGCGGGCTGACCTGCTGGCGGCGGATGTGGTCGGCGTTCTCCTGGGCCTCGGCGTCGGTGTCACCGAGCGCGAACGTGACACCGGGGAGGATCTTCAGCGAGTCGGGGGACCTGCCGTGCGCGGCCAGCCTCGACTTGATGTCGCGGTAGAAGGCCTGCCCCTCTTCGAGCCTGCTGTGCCGGGAGAAGACGGCGTCGGCGGTGGCCGCCGCGAAGGCCCTGCCGCCCTCGGAGTCTCCGGCCTGGATGGTCAGCGGGCGGCCCTGCGGGCTGCGCGGCACGGTGAAGTGGCCGCCGATGTCGAAGTGGGTGCCCCGGTGGGCGAACCTCCCCGCCTCCCGTCTGGCGAACGTGGCCGTCGCCGGGTCCGCGACGAGGTCGTCGGCGGCCCAGGAGTCCCAGAGCTCGCGGACCGTCCGGACGAACTCCTCGGCCCGCTCGTAGCGTTGCGAGTGCTCCAGGAAGCCGCCCCTGCGGAAGTTCTCCCCGGTGAACGCGTCGGAGGAGGTGACGACGTTCCACCCGGCCCGGCCACCGGACAGGTGGTCGAGGGTGGCGAGCTTGCGGGCGAGCTCGTACGGCTCGTTGAAGGTGGCGTTGACGGTCCCGGCCAGGCCCAGGTGGTCGGTGACCGCGGCCAGCCCGGAGAGCACGGTGAGCGAGTCGGGGCGGCCGACCACGTCGAGGTCGTGGATCCTGCCGCGCTGCTCGCGCAGCCGCTGCCCGTCTGCCAGGAAGAAGAAGTCGAACCTGCCGCGCTCGGCGGTCCGCGCCAGGTGGGCGAAGGAGGCGAAGTCGATCTGGCTGCCCGAGGCCGGATCGCTCCAGACCGTGTGGTTGTTCACGCCCGGGAAGTGGGCGGCGAGGATGACCTGCTTCATCGTCGGCTCCCTGCGTAGCGGCTGGCGGGTCGGGGCAGGTGGAGGTGGCCGCGGAGCGTGCCGGCCTGGTACGCGTGGCGGAAGGCGCCGCGGCCGCGCAGCTCGGGCACCAGGCCGCGGGTGATCGCGGTCAGGTCGGTCGGCAGCACGGCGGGCCGGAGCCGGAACCCTTGCAGCCCGGCCGCGCGCCATTCCAGGAGCAGGTCGGCGAGCTCTCCCGGGGTACCCGTGAAGATCGCGGCGTCGGAGGTGTAGGTGGCGCCGTCGATCTCGTCGAGCCGTGCCTTGCGTTCGCGGGCGCCCTTGGCGTCGTCATCGAGGAGGACGACCAGGTCCGCGAATATCCTCAGCTCCTCCGCGGCCGGATCGCGCACCTGCCCGGAGATCTCCCGTACCTCGCGTACGACGGCCCGCGCCTGCTCACTGTCGTGTGGCGTGACGTAGACGACGTCGGCGCCGCGCGCGGCGAACTCGTACGGGAGCCGGGAGTGGGCCAGCGCGGTGACCAGCGGCTGCCCCTGGGGCGGCCTCGGCACGATGGAGGGCCCCTTGACCGTGAAGCCCGCCCCCTCGAAGTCGACGTAGTGGAGCCGGTCCCGGTCGACGAACCGGCCGGTGGCCACGTCGCGGATGACCGCGTCGTCCTCCCAGCTGTCCCAGAGGCGCCGCACGGCCTCGACGGCGTCGGCGGCGTCGGCGAACAGCTCCCGCACGACGCCCGCCTTGTCGAGGTCGGCGAGGTTCTCGGGGCGGAGCTCGGGAACCTCGCGGCGGCCGAAGTGGGCCGCCTCGGTGCGGCGCCCGGAGATCTGGGCGCGCCACCCGGCCCGCCCGGTGCTGACGTGGTCGAGGGTGGCGATGGAGCTCGCGACGTGGAAGGGCTCGGTGTGCGTGGTGGTCACCGTGGGCACCAGCCCGATCCGGCTGGTCAGGGGGGCGATCCTGGAGGCCACCAGGACGGCGTCGAGCCGGCCGCGTACCTGGTCGGCACGGCCGTCGTGGCCGTCCAGAAGAGTGGTCTGCAGGGCGAGGGAGTCCTCGATGGTGACGAAGTCGAGCAGGCCGTGCTCGGCTTCGGCCACCAGTCCGGCCCAATAGGCGGCGGTGAACAGGGCTTTCGGGGAGGCGGCGGGATCACGCCAGGCCGCGGGGTGCCATCCGGCGCCGTCGAGAGCGACGGCGAGATGCAGGGGAACTGCCGACATATAACGACAGTAACATTAAAACCCGTAATCTCTACATGTTTAGTTGGTTATATCGCCGGAGATCGACCGGCGGGTCCCGAGGCACGCTTCCGGGAGCGGGTCCCGGGGAGTCTCCATGGTGTGGACCTTCGCGGAACGCCTCCTTCCAGAGGTCGTCTTCCTGTCGCCGACGCCGGGATCTGGTAGGCATTTGTCTTGTGACGCGTTTGCTGACGGTCCTCGCGACCGCCCTCCCCCTCCTGGCGGCCACCACTCCGGCCTCGGCCACCGCCCCCGGCAAGCCACATGTCCCGGCCGGGGTGACCGCCGGTTACGTGGTCTTCGACCGGCAGAGCGCGAAGGTGACCGAGTACCGCAACGCGCACCGGAGGTTCCGGTCGGCGTCGGTGGTGAAGATCCTCATCGCGATCGACCGTCTGGAGTCGCGCAGCGGCGTCTCCAAGGAGGACCTGGCACTGCTCAAGGTCATGCTGCGGGTCAGCGACGACGACGCCGCGACCTCCTTCTGGAGCAGGGGCGGCCAGGGAAGGATCATCCAGCGGATGGCGCGCAAGCTACAACTCACCGACACCACTCCCCCACCGGCCGACAAACCGGGATTCTGGGGCTATACCTCGCTCAGCGCGATGGATGTCGTCAAGACCTACCGCTACCTGCTCGACCGGGCCGACCCCAAGGTCAGCGGTCTGATCCTGGGCCACCTGCGCAGGGCCGGGCAGTGCGGCTCCGACGGCTTCGACCAGTACTTCGGCATCCCCCGTGGGGTGCGCGGGCCGTGGGCGGTCAAGCAGGGCTGGTCGGGATACGGCTCCACGCCCCCGGTCCGCTGCCGCCCGGCGACCTCTCCCGCCGCCCGCACCGCCTCCGCCGCCTTCACCTCCGCCTCTCCGGCTCCGGCGGCCCTGGGCGCCACCGCACCGAGCGGGGGCACCACGGCGGCACCCGCCGGAGCCGGTCCCGTACCCGACCTGGGCCGTCCCGTACTGCACAGCACCGGCCTCGTCGGCCCCGGGGAGCGCTGGATCATGGTCCTGCTGACCGCCCACCCGGCCGGGGCCACCTGGCAGCGCTCCACCGGCCAGACGACGAGGCTGGCCCGGGAGGTTCATCTCAGCGGGACCTCCTGACCACCGGCTCCCCGAAGTGGGCGGCCACGACCCGTTTGGGCGCGACCATCCGCCAGGCGTCCTCGACCAGCTCGCGCAGCTCGGTCGCGTCGATCGCCGCGAGCCGGACCCGCACCCAGTTGTAGCGCTCGTCGGAGGGCCGGGGCATGTGGAACGTCTCCGGCGCGGACGCGATCAGCGCGGCCCGCTCCTCCTTGGGGAAGGCGAATCCCATCGAGGTCTCGTCGGGCGAGATCGCTACGTAGACGATCCGGCCCACCCGGAACGTCACCCGGTCCCTGACGACCCTCTCCTCGGTCCTGGGCAACGCCATGGCGACGCGGCGCACGTCGTCGGCCGTGATCATCGTGACGACTCGTCGAGGGAGGCGATGACCCGGCGCAGGGTCCACCGCAGGTCGAGGGCCTCCGAGGGCGCGAGCCCGGCGGCCTGCTTCAGCAGCGCGGGCATGAGCGTCCGCGCCTCCTCGACGGCGAAGGTCCCATCCACCCCCGCACGCTAGCGCGTCCCCGCCCGGAGCGCGAAGGGGACCAGGAATGGCGCACCGCGAGCAGGCACACCGGATCATCGACGACGGGAGCTGACAATGTTCGCGAGGTTCACCCCGAGGCCCGGCGGACCACGGTCCGGGCCGGGCTGCCCGCACTCGACCTCGGCTTCCTGCACCGGTCGGCCTGAGCGCTCCCGGACGCCCGGGCCCGAACAGGGCCGGTCCGGGGCGACCTCGGGCAGGCTCGCCCCGGACGCCCCGGACGCCCCGGACAGCCCGGGTCACGGCTCAGGTTCCGTGCGGCGGGGCCGTGGAGCGGCGGACGATCAGCTCGATGGGACCGTCGAGAACCTCCTCGACGCTCTCCTCCGGCTTGAGGCTGCCGAGCAGGGCCACCCCTCTCCTGCCAAGCTCCGCCAGAGGCATCCGGACCGTGGTGAGCGGCGGTGCCAGGTAGCTGGCGAGGTCCAGGTCGTGCACGGCGACCATGGAGATCTGGCGGGGGATCTCCAGACCCGCCGCCCGTACGGCTTCCATGGCGCCGATGGCGGAGGCGACGTTGGCCACGAAGACCGCGGTGGGAGGGTCGGGGGCGGCGAGCAGTTCGGCCATCGCCGCGGCACCGCCGGCGGGAGTGTAGTCGGCGGCGACGACCTGCCCCTCCGGCAGGCCCGCGGCACTCATCGCCATGGAATATCCCGCCCGGCGCCGCAGCGCCGTGTCGGCGCCGTCGGGCCCGGCGAGATGGGCGACACGACGATGGCCGAGCCCCACCAGATGCTCGACCGCGAGCCTGGCCGCCCGCTCGTCGTCCAGGACCACGTAGCGCTTGACCGAGGGGCTCCTGCGGTTGAGCATGATCCATGGCACGGTCGCCCGATCCAGCTGCTCGATCAGGCCGGACTCGCCCTCGGCGCCCGCCAGCAGCAGGCCGTCGATCCTGCCCTGCCCGAGCAGGTCCATGTAGCCGCCGAGCCCCGCCCCCGCGGCGCTGCCGGTGACGAGCACGTAGCTCAGCGCCGCCGCGGCGGCCTCGGCCCCCTTGATGATCTCCGCGTAGACGGGGTTGGCGAAGTCGGGGATGAACAGGCCGAACATGTGGGCGCGGGCCGTGCGCAGACTCCGGGCCGCCACGTTCGGCCGGTATCCCAGCGCGGCGACCGCGGCGAGGACGCGCTCCCTGGTCTCCGGCCGGATGTTGAGCGACGGGTCGTTGTTCACGACCCGCGAGACCACCGCACGGTCGACCCTCGCCTCCGCCGCGACGTGGGCCAGGGTCACCCGGACGGGTTTCCCCCCGCCCCTCACTCCGGGTTTCACGCCGCCGTCCGTCCCGGACCTCACCGTGCCTCCCCCACCGGCTCCGGCCCGGCCCGCAGGCGCCTGCTCTCCCCGGTCTCCATGGAGCGGTAGAGGGCGTCCAGCAGGGCGAGGGTGCCCAGGTTGTCGGCACCGGCCGTCTCCGGCTCACCACCTTCCGCGATCGCGGCGAGCAGCGACCCCATGGGCCCGGCGACCGCGTCCGGCAGCCAGCGGGTGGTCACCGGGTACGGCAGCCAGCCGTCGGTCGGTACCGTGCGGCTGTTGACCAGCAGTGTGTCGGGACGGCCGTGCGGGTAGTCGTAGAGGAGCCCGAGGGTTCCCTTGATCGCCCCCTCGGTGCCGTCGATTCGGAACGCGGCCTCGTGGTCGCCGGTCCGGTTCTCGTGCGTCACGTGGACCAGGGCCCGCACGTCGCCGGGGTAGACCAGGGTGCTCATAGTGCGAGTCTCCCCCTTGGGGAGCTGACCCGCCGTACGGCTGCCGGTGCAGAACACGGTCACCGGGTCGCCGAGAATGGAGCGGATGGCGTCCAGGTAGTGGATCGAGTGATAGACGATCTCCAGGCGGTCCGTGGAGACGAGCCACTCCCAGCCGCTCCAGTCGGTGGCTATGTTCACGGTGAACGTCATCGTGGTCGGTTCACCGACCCATCCGGCCCTGACCATGGCCCGCGCGGCGGCGATTCCCTCGTCAAAGCGGAGCTGCTGGTTGACCGCGATCTTCAACCCGCGCGCGGCGGCCAGGTCGACGAGTTGCCTTCCGGTGGCGACGTCGGGAGCGAAGGGCTTCTGGCAGAGCACGTGCCTGCCGCTCTCCAGAACCGCCCGCGCGATGCCGGGCTGCGCCTCGGGTGCGACGGCGATGTCCACCACGGCGATCCGCTCGTCGGAGAGCAACTCCCGCAGGGAGCCGTACACCGTCGTGACGCCATGCCGGGCGGCCACCTCACGGGCCCGTTCCCCGTCGAGGTCGTACAGGCCGGTCACCTCCAGGCCGGCGGCGCGGTAGGCGGGCAGGTGGGCGACGTCGACGATGGCGCCCGCCCCGACGACCGCGATCGGGAGCCGGTGTCCCGCCGGGATGGTCAGGTCGGCGGCGGCCGCGATCGGAGTGAGCAGGTCCAGCACGGTCAGGCCTCGATCCGGTAGAAGCGCGCGGCCGTATCTCCGAGTACGGCCGCGCGGTCGTTCTCGTCAAGGCCCGCGAGCAGCACGCCCGTCTCCCGCCACACCTTGGCGTAGTCTCCGGCGAGGACGGCCACCGGCCAGTCACTGCCGAACATCAGCCGGTCGGGGCCGAACACCTCGATCGCGTGGTCGACGTAGGGGCGGAGGTCCTCGGCGGTCCAGGTCTCGGCGTCGGCGGCGGTGTTGAGACCGGACACCTTGGCGTACACATCGGGATGCTCGGCGGCTCGGGCGATCAGCGACGCCCATGGCTCCCAGCCCTTCTCCCTGATCGGCGGCTTGGCCAGGTGATCGATGACCAGCCGCAGCCCGGGGACACGCTCGGCGAGGACCGGCACGTGCTCCAGGTGCCTGGGCAGCACCGCGACCACGTCGAACGGCAGCCCCGCCGCCGCGAGGAGGCCCAGCCCCTCGACCACCGAGTCCTGGATCACCCAGTCGGGGTCGGGATCGTCGTGGATGAGATGCCTGACCCCGGCGAACCTCGGGTGCCGTCCATAGCGCTCCAGCGCCTCGGCGGCCTCCTCCGGCCGGTTCAGCGGAACCCAGCCCACCACCGCGGCGATGAAGTCGTGGGCGTCCGCCTGCGCCAGCATCGCGTCGGTGTCGGCGTAGGTGTCGGCGGCCTGGACCAGCACGGTCCGCTCCACACCTGCGGCGGCGAGCTGCCCGAGGAGCTCTTCGGGGGCGAAGGTGCGGTGGATCGGCCCCGCCTCCGGCGTCAACCAGGAGTAGGAACCCGTCTCCAGGTTCCAGAAGTGCTGGTGGGCATCGATGACGGCCATCCACCGCTCCTTTTCGATCAATCGTTTGAGTTTGCACAAACTAGGACGCTCCACCGGGGGTGTCAACGCCGCTGGATCCGGGGAGTTCGTCAGCGTGGCGGCGGCTGCACGAACTCCAAGGTGATCTCGTCCGGGTCGAGGAAGTAGCAGGCGAACCCGCCCGCGTTGACCCCGGCGGTGATCTCGTTGGGCGGCGAGACGAAACGCACCCCCGCCGCCGACAGCCGCGCGTACTCGGCACGGGCGTCGGTGACGGCGAGCGCCAGGTGGGCGGCGCCCGGCAGGTGCCTGGCCGGGTCCCTGCCCTCGCCGCGCGGGCGGACATACTCGACGAGTTCCAGGTCGTGGGTGGAGACCCCGCGCGGCTGACCGGGTACGGCCAGCTGCGCGATGCGCAGCACGGCGTCGGGGTAGCCGACGAGGCTGCGGGTGTAGTCGTTGTCCTGGTCCTGCCGGTGCACGAGCGTGAAGCCGAGCAGATCACGGTAGAAGGCCACGGACCTGTCAAGGTCGGCGACGGTGAAGGAGAAGTGCCAGACTCCCCTCATCGCAGCACCCCCTGTCTTTCGGGTTCGCTGGGTTCCGGAGTGGTCTCCACCGGTTTCGCCTGTGACTCCCGCACCCGGCGAACCTGGCGCTGCCGCCCGGCGATGGTGTAGATGGCCGCGGCCACGATGACCACGGTGCCGACGATCAGGCCCTGGTAGTTGGCCCCCAGATTGAGCACGTTGAACCCGTTGTCCAGAGTGAACAGGATCAGCGCGCCGACGACGGACTTCAGCACGCTGCCGAGGCCGCCGAACAGCGAGGTGCCGCCGAGGATCGCGGCGGCGAGCACGGTGAGCTCGGTGCCCTGCAGGCCTGTCGGGTTGATGGCCAGCAACTTGGCGGCGAACAGCACGCCGACGAAACCGGAGCCGAGACCGTTGAGCACGAACGCGCCGATCTTGTAGCGGTCGACGTTGATACCGGACAGGCGGGCGGCCTCGGCATTGCTGCCGACGGCGTACAGGCGGCGGCCGATCACGGTGTAGCGCAGCACGGCCCAGGTGATCGTGACGATCACGAGGAGGTAGTACGTGGGCTTGCTCAGCCGCAACTCGAAGCCGAGGACCGGGCTGAGCGCGATCAGGACGGCACCGGCCGCCACCGCGACGCCACCGCGCAGCGGGCTGCCGCCGGACCTGCGTGCGAGCAGGGCCAGCACCGCCCCGACGACCAGGACCACCGCTCCGGCGACGGCCAGGATGTGCGGGACCGTCCAGTACCCGGCCTGTAGCGCGATCAGCGCCCGCTGCGCGTCGGGGTCCTCGGCGGTGATCGTGCGGCCGTCGGTGAGGATGAGCACCAGGCCGCGTACGGCCGTCATGGTGCCCAACGTCACGATGAAGGCGTTGATACCGACCCGCTGGACGATCAGCCCGTTGACCGCACCGCAGAGGAGTCCCGCGCCCAGTGCGATCGCCATCGCCATCGGCAGCCCAAGCGTGCTGACCAGGCTGAGCACCGTCGCGGCCGAGAAGGCGGAGACCGAGGCGACGGAGAGGTCGAAGTTCCCACTGATCAGGACCACCGTGGTGAACACGGCGAGGATGGCCACCAGCGACGACTGGTCCAGGATGTTGACGATGTTGGTCGGTGACAGGTAACTCGGCCGGCCCAGCTGGGCCGAGAGCAGCGTCAGCACGGCGACGATGAGCACGAAGGCGTAGACCACCCCGGCGTTGCCGGGCCGCAGCGCGGCGGTCAGCCGCGAGCGCCGCGCGGGCAGGGCCGCGGGGGTGCGGGGCGAGGTCTCAGGCGGCACCCTGCGCACCTCCCTCACCGAATCCGTTGGCCAGCATCAGCAGTTCCTCCTCGGATGTCTCGTGTGCCGGTCGTTCGGCGACGATCCGGCCCTCGCGGACGACGAACACGCGGGTCGCCACCGCGAGGATCTCCTCGAACTCGCTGCTCACCATGAGCACGGCGCCTCCCCGGGCGGCGAATCCGCGGACGAGTTCGAGGATGTCGGCCTTGGCCCCGACATCGACTCCGGCGGTGGGCTCGTCGAGCATGAGGATCCGGGTCCCGCCGTGCAGCCACTTGCCGAAGACGACCTTCTGCGCGTTACCGCCGGACAGCTCGGTGACCATGGCCTCGGGTCCCGGGCAGACGATGCCAAGGTCCTCGATGACCCGGGCGGCACGCTCCGTCTCCGCGCCCTCCCCCGGGATCACCCGGCCCAGGGCCAGGGACGGCAGGTCGGGCAGTGAGATGTTCTTCCAGATCGGGAAGGTACCGATCAGGCCCTGGGCGTTACGGTCCTCGGGGACCAGCGCCATACCGGCGGCGACGGCCGCGCGCGGGCCTCGCCGCACCTTCTCGCCGGCGACCCGTACCTCACCGCGGGCGTGAGGGTCGGCGCCGTAGGCGGCGTGCAGAATCTCCGAGCGCCCGGAGCCGAGCAGGCCCGCGAAGCCGACGACCTCTCCCGGACGTACCTCGAAGGAGACGTCGCGTACGCCCGCCGGGGCGTTCAGCTCCCGCACGGCCAGCAACGCCGGTCCGGAGATCTCGGCGGGCGGGGCCGTGCGACGCTCCACGGCGAGCAGGTCCCGGCCGACGATCGCCTGGACCAGCCGGTCCTCGTCGTAGGCGTCCGTCTCCCCCTCCTCGACGACGGTCCCGTCCCGCAGGACGGTGACCCGGTCGGTGAGCGAGAGCACCTCGTCGAGGAAGTGCGAGACGTACAGGAACGCGGTGCCCTGGGCGCTGAGTCTCCTGACCACCTCGAAGACGACCTGCCGCTCGCCCTCGGCGAGCGAGGCGGTCGGCTCGTCCATGACGACGAGCTCGGCGCCGATGGCGAGCGCCTGGAGGATCGCCACCATCTGCCGCTCCCCGATGGCCAGGTCCATCACCTCGGCGTCGGGGTCGATCAGGTAGTTGACGCGCTCCAGCAGCCCGGCGAACTCCGCACGGCGGGCGCGCGGCAGCCGCCATGGCCCGGGAGCGCCGAGGAAGACGTTCTCCAGCACGGTGAGCGACGGGGCGAGCGGTACGTGCTGCATGATCGTCGCGACGCCCGCCTTCCTGGCGGATCCGGGGTCACGCCAGACGACCTCCTCGCCCTTCCAGCGCACGGTTCCCGTCGTCGGCGCGTGTACCCCGGCGATGACCTTGATCATCGTTGACTTACCCGCGCCGTTGGCACCCACCAGACCGTGCACGCTTCCCGGCAGGACGTTCAACCTCGCTCCCCGCAGTGCGACGGTGCCGTTGGGGAACGACTTGCCGACGCCCTCCAGGGAGAGCAGCGGGGCGGTCACCACTGCGGGGTGCAGTCGGCGACGTTGTCCTTCGTGATCGACGGGGTGTCGTAGGTCACGAAGGCGGCGTCCTGCCTCTGCTCACCGGTCAGGTGCTTGTAGAGGGTGGTCAGGGCGAGCCTGCCGAGGTCCTCGGGTTTGAAGCAGACCGTGCCCACCACGTCGCCCGCGTTGATCGCGTCGATTCCGAGCTTGCTGCCCCCGATGCCGATGACCTTGGCCTCGGAGCCCGCGGCCTTGACCGCCTTGGCACAGCCCACCGACATGTCGTCGGACTGGGCGTAGAAGAGCTGAACGCCGGGGTTGGACGCCAGCATGTTCTGGCACGCCGACTGGGCCTTGTCCTGCACCCAGTCTCCGGGCTGCCTGGCGACGACCTCGAACTTCGCCCCCTTCGCCTCGGAGGCCGCGGGGAAGTCCTGCCAGCGGTTGACGACCTCGGCGAAGCCCGCCGCGCCCTCGACGATGGCGATCTTGCCTCCGCCGGGCACGATCTGGGCGGCGATCTCCCCGGCCTTGCCGCCGGCCGCGTACTCGTCCTGGGTGACCAGGGCGACCAGCCCGGGGTAGACGTCCTTGAGCTTGCGGGTCTTGGGGTCGCCGACCTGGGAGGCCACCGCGACCGTGGGGATGTTCGCGGCCTTCAGCCGGTCGGCGAGGCCCTGCGCGACACCGGAGTCGACCGGCAGCATCAGTACGCCGTCGGGCTGCTGGGCCATCAGGTCCTGGATGTCGTTGCTCTGCTTGTCGGCCTTGCCCTGCGCGTCCAGTTCGACGATCGTGACGCCGAGCTTGGCCGCCTCCTCCTTGATGCCCTTGCCGATCGCGGCGGGGAAGGGAAAGCTCAGGCCGAGATTGGAGACGCCGATCGTGTACTGCTTCTTCCCGCTCTCCGGCGCGGCCTCATCCGTGCCCGAGGAGCCGCCACAGGCGGTCGCACCGACCGCGAGGGCGGCCACCACGAGGAATGCCTTCTTCATTGTTTCTCCTGCTGATAAGAGGTCAAACGTTTGACTTGACGGCGGCGCCCCATCGGCTCCGGCGAGGGGACCGCCGGGTTCCCCCGGCAGGGGAATCGCCTCCCTGGTCGGGTTCCCGGGTTCGAAACGGGCCGGGCTCGTCCGTCGCCCACCTCGGCCGAGGGAGGGGAGCGGAGGAGTCACGGACCGGTTCGTCATCGGGGCCGCTGTCACGAACCGCCCAGGACGAGCGTTCGCACCTCGCCCGCGATACGGCGCGCGTCCGGGACGAGCTCCTGCGCCAGGACCGGCGCGGCGGGCATTCTGACATCCGGCGTGCCGACGCGGATCGGGGGTGCCTTCAGCACCACCCCCGCGCCGACCACCCGCGCGACGACCTCCGCACCGAAACCGCCGGTGACATTGGCCTCGTGGACCACCGCGAGCCTGCCCGTGCGGCGGGCGCTGCCGACCACCGCGCCGGTGTCGAACGGGTTGAGCCAGGGCGTCTCGACCACCTCGACCCCGATGCCCTCCATGGCCAGGCTCCTGGCGGCCTCCACCGCCCGCCAGGTCATGGCGCCCCAGGTGACGACGGTGGCGTCGGAGCCCTCGTGGCGGATCCGCGAGCCGCCCATCGGCAGGACCGGGCCACCGACGCGCACCTCCTCCTTCGCCCCGAAGTAGAGAGTCCTGTTCTCGACCACCAGGACGGGGTCGTCACTGTGCACCGCCGTGACCAGCAGGTCGTGGGCGTCCTGCGGGGTGGACGGCATGCACACCCGCAGCCCGGGAACGTGCAGGAACAGCGCCTCCAGGCACTGGGAGTGCTGCGCGCACGCGCCCGGTCCGTTGCCCTGCTGGGTGCGGATCGTCAGCGGCGCCGCCAGGCGCCCGCCGGAGACGTAGCGGACGTTCGCCGCCTGGTTCACGATCTGGTCGAGCGCGACGAGCGAGAAGTCAGCCCACATGATCTCGACGACCGGGCGGCGGCCCATCATGGCCGCGCCCACGGCACTGCCGAGGATCGCCGACTCGCTGATCGGAGTGTCGAACGCGCGGTCACCGTACTGCTTGCGCAGGCCCCGCGTCACACCGAAGACGCCGCCGGGCACGCCCACGTCCTCGCCGTAGACGAGCGTCTCCGGCAACTCCTCCATCAGGCGGTGCAGCGCCGCGTTGACGGCCTCCCCGTACGACAGTTTGCGGGTGGTCTCGGAAACGGTGCTCTCAGGCATAGAGGTGCTCCATCACGGTCGCGGGGTCGGCGAGCGGTGCGGCCAGCGCGGCCGCGGCGGCGGCCTCGGTCTCGGCCCTCGCGCGGCTCTCGACCGCGTCGATCTCGGCCGCGGTAACACCGTCGGCGAGCAGGCCCTCACGCAGCCGCGCGATCGGCTCCCTGCGCCTGATCCGGTCCATCTCCCCAGGCCTGCGGTAGCTTTCCGCGTCACCGATGTAATGGCCGGAGATGCGCTCCGTCATGCACTCCAGCAGCGTCGGTCCGCCGCCCTCGCGGGCGACCTCGACGGCGTCGCGCACGTGGAAGCGGACCGCCTCGACGTCATTGCCGTCAATGCGATGGCCGGGCATGCCGTAGGCGGCGGCCCGGTCGGCCAGGCGTCCGCCGCGGACCATGTCGGCGATCGGGGTCAGCTCCGAGTAGCGATTGTTCTCGCACACGAAGACCACCGGGAGGTCGAAGGCGGCGGCGAAGTTCATCGCCTCGTGCACCGCGCCCTGGTTCATCGCACCGTCGCCGAAGACGGTGACCGCCACCCGCCCGGAGCCGTCGAACCGGCCGGCGAGCGCCGCGCCGCAGGCGATCGGAGCACCGGCGCCCACGATGGAGTTCTCGCCGTGGAAGCCGTACTCGGCGGCGGTGAAGTAGGCGGAGCCGCCCCTTCCGCCGTTGACGCCGGTGGCCCGGCCCATCAGCTCCGCGAAGAGCGGCTCGGCGGGCACGCCCCTGGCGAGCGCCCAACCGTGGCCGCGGTATGTCGCGAACAGCGCGTCCTCGGCTTGCAGGGCGTCGCAAGCGCCGACGGGGATCGCCTCCTGACCGATGCACAGGTGCACCGAGCCGACGATCGGCCCTTCGAGCCGCAGGTCGCGCACCTTCTCCTCGAAGGCCCGGATCCGCCACATGGCCAGCAGATCCGCGAGCCGTCGCTCACTCATCGTCGTTCTCCTTGGTTCGCCACGCCGCCAGCGCGGTCACACAGATCGTCTCGGCGTCGCCGAGGTAGGACTCGGGAGGCATCGGCAGCGGTCCCAGGCTCGCGAGCTCACCGGGAGCGGCCACCTCACGCAGGGTCTCGGCGAGCGCGCGACCGCGTGCCCGCGCCTCGTGGGCCGCCTTGTAGACCAGATCGTGCGCCTGCTCCCGCCCCAGGGCGGGGGCGAGGCGCATCATGTACGCCTCCGCCATGATCAGGCCACCCTCGGCACCGAGGTTGCTCCGCATCGCCTCGGGGAAGACCTGCAGCCCCCGGGCCACCTCCGCGGCCGTGGCCAGCGCGCCCGCGGCGAGCTCGGCGAGCTGCGGCACCACGTACCACTCCACCTGCCACTCGCCCGCGGCCCGCTCATGGCCCGCCTCCATCGCCCGGAACACCGCGGAACTGAGCGCCCCCGCCGTGCCGGACATCCCGATGATGGCCTCGCAGCCGATCGGGTTGGCCTTCTGCGGCATCGTGGAGGACGCGCCGCGATGGTGGCCGCCCGCCTCGCGAACCTCTCCGACCTCGGTCCTGGACAGGTCGACGATCTCGCGGGCGAACCTGGCGGCGGTCGCCGTGACACCCGCGCAGACGACTCCGAACTCGGCGACTCCGTCCCTGGCCACGTGCCAGGGCACGTCGGTCGGCACCAACCCGAGCCGGGAGGCCACGCCTTTCCTGACCACGGCCGCCTGCTCGCCCATCGCGGCGGAGGTACCGCCGGCGCCGAACAGGGAGACGAGCGGGACCTGCCTCGCGGCGGTGCGCAGCCGCCGGCGCTGGCGGGTGACCTCGGCGAGCAGCACCGCCATCTTCGCGCCGAAGGTGGTGGGCACGGCCTGCTGGGCGTGGGTCCGCGCGGCCACGACGGTGCCCGCGTGTTCCTCGACCAGCTCGGCGAGCACTCCGCCGAAGGCGTCCAGCAGCGCGGTCAGGTGGTCCAGCGCCTCCCTCATCTGCAGCGAGAGACCGCTGTCCATGATGTCCTGGGTGGTCGCCCCGTAGTGCACGCGGCCGTTGGGCCCCTCGGGCAGCGCCGCGGCGATCATGCGCACCAGCGGGAGGATGGGATAGCCGACGTTGACGGCTTCCTGCCAGAGGCGCTCGACGTCGATGTTGGCCGGTACGCAAGCCCCGATGATGGCCTCGGCGTCGCTCTCGTCGATCACCCCCGCCTCGGCCTGTGCCTGGGCCAGCGCGGCCTCGACCCGCAGCCAGGAGAGCACGGTGCGTTCGGCGGAGAAGACATCGGCCATGCCCGCGTCGCCGAACAACTTGGGCAGCAGCTTGAAGGTCTGCACGGTCAGTTCATCTCCAGTCCGCCGTCGACGTTGAGCGCCTGGCCGGTGACGAACGACGCGAGGTCGCTGGCGAGGAAGAGCACGGCGGAGGCCAGCTCGTCCGGGCGGCCGGGACGCCGGAGCGGGGAGCGGTCGCTGACCTCCTTGAGATAGTGCGCGCCCGCGTCCGGGCCGAAGCGGGCGTCACGATCGGCGATGATTCCGTCCCACATGGGGGTGAGGAAGATCCCTGGGCAGACCGCGTTGACCCGCACCGGCGCGAAGGCCTCCGCGGCCGACTTGGTCAGCGACAGCAGCGCGGTCTTGGTCGCCGAGTAGTGGGCGGCGTTGGGCCGCCCCGAGCGGGCGGCGACGGAGGCGAGGGTCACAATGGACCCGCCGCCCTGCTCGACCATCCGGCGCCCGACGGCCTGGGTGATCCAGAAGGCGCCATTGAGGTTGACGTCGACGACGCGCCGCCACTCCTCCGGCGACACATCCAGCAGGGGCGTGGTGCGCATGACCCCCGCGCAGTTCACCAGGATGTCGATCCGGCCGATCCCCTCGGCCAGCGCCACCGCCTGGCCGGGGTCGGTGAGGTCGGTGGCCCACTCGCGCGCCCCAAGAGAGGAGGCGGCCTCGGTGAGCCGCGGCCCTGCGAGATCGGAGACGACGAGGTCGGCTCCCGCTTCGGCCAGCGCCTGGGCGCATCCGAAACCCAGACCTCCCGCGGCACCGGTGACGAGCGCCGTGCGCCCCGTCAGGTCGATCGTGACAGCCATCCCCGAGGATCCCCTTTGGTTGGTCAAACGATTGACTGGGAATGTAGCAGTGGCCTCACAAAACGGACAAGAGGTCGGTCAATCGTTTTTATTGCGAAATTTTTCTGGTGTTAACCCGCTCCGCAGCGCTTCCACGGACCGGTGTGCGCCCGGAAGTCGCGGGGCTCACCTGGGCGTTCCGGTACGGATACGGGCCGGTGCCGGACACTCGCTCCCCCGAGACAAGTGTCCGGCACCGGCCCGTACGCCGGCCGCCCGGATTCCCGCTATGCCGGTGACATCACCGGGTCGTCCGAGCGCGCGGCGGGCGGCGGGGTGTCGCCGCCGTCATCGTCGTCGTCCAGGAGGGTCGTCTCGTCGAACGGGACCCTCCCCGCCAGTACCTCGGCCGCGCGCTCCCGGTCGAACTCGCCGGTCCAGGTGCCGACCAGGACCGTGGCGACCGCGTTGCCCGCGAAGTTGGTCAGCGCCCGCGCCTCGGACATGAAACGGTCGATGCCGACGATGAGACCGACGCCGTCGACCAGGTCGGGGCGGTGGGACTGCAGGCCCCCGGCGAGGGTGGCCAGGCCGGCGCCGGTGACCCCGGCCGCGCCCTTCGACGCGATCATCATGAAGACCAGCAGGGAGATCTGCTCTCCGAAGGAGAGCGGCGCGCCGGTGGCGCTCGCGACGAACAGCGTGGCCATGGTGAGGTAGATGGCGGTGCCGTCCAGGTTGAAGGAGTAGCCGGTCGGCACGGTGATCCCGGCGACCGGCCGGCTCACGCCGAGGTGCTCCATCTTGGCGATCAGGCGCGGCAGCGCCGACTCCGACGACGAGGTCGACAGGATCAGCAGGAACTCCCTGCCCAGGTAGCGCAGGAGCGAGAGCAGCCCGATCCGCGCCACCAGCCAGAGCATCGGGCCGAGGACGACGAACACGAAGAGCAGGCAGGTCACGTAGAAGGCGAGCATGATGACGCCGAGGCTCTTGAGCGCGTCCACGCCGGTGGCGCCGACGACCGCGGCCATCGCGCCGAAGGCGCCGACGGGGGCGGCCCACATGATCATGGCGAGGATCCGGAAGACGAGCCGCTGGATGTGCGCGATGCCGTTCAGCACGGGCCTGCCGCGTTCGCCCATCGCCTGCAGGGCGAACCCGGCGAGCAGCGCGACGAGAAGGGTCTGCAGCACCTCGCCCTCGGTGAACGCCGAGACCAGCGTGGTGGGGATGATCCCGAGCAGGAACGTCACCGTGTCGCTCTCGCCGCCCTTGGCCGCCTCGGCCTCGGCGGCCTTGCGGAGCTCGTCGGTGAGCGCGAGGCCCTGCCCCGGGTCGATCAGGTTGCCCACGAGCAGGCCGATGCCCAGCGCGACCGTCGACATGGCGAGGAAGTAGCCGAGCGCGAGACCACCGACCTTGCCGACCTTGGCGGCCTTGGTGACGGATCCGACGCCGAGCACGATGGTGCAGAAGATGATCGGGCTGATCATCATCTTGATCAGGGCGACGAAGGCGGTGCCGAGTGGCTTCAGCTCCTTGCCGAGATCGGGGGCGACGAGCCCGACCGTGACTCCGGCGACCACAGCGGCGATCACGGCTATGTACAGGTAGTGTGTTCTATCTCGGGCCGCGCTCATGCGTGTCTCCACCGTGGTAGAAGAAAAATCCGGTCGAGCGACTATCCGTCGACGCTGTGATCTAAGTCACCATTGCGTACATTTCGTTCGTGAACTTGCGGGAGCTTTCCAGACAGGTGCGTGGCTGGAGCCTGGCCAGGCAGATGCTGGCGCTGCAGATCGTCGTCGTGGGCGTCACCGTGATCGGTGGTGCGCTGCTCGCCTTCCTGCAGATGCGCGACCTGCTCGTCGAGGAGGCCGTCGGCACCGCCAGAGCGGTGACGGTCAGCGTGGCCGACTCCCCCTCCGTCCTCGCCTCCCTGGGCGACTCGACGGCCCTGCAGCCGTACGCGGAACGGGTGAGGCGGGAGACCGGGGTCGACTTCATCACGATCATGAGCCTGGACGGCGTGCGCTACACGCATCCCAACCCGGCCCAGATCGGCCACCGCTTCCTCGGCAACACCGCACCCGCCCTGGCCGGGCAGGTCTTCACCGAGACCTACACCGGCACCCTCGGCCCCTCGGTCCGCGCCGTCGCCCCGGTCCGTGATGACCGCGGCCGGGTGAGGGCCCTGGTCAGCGCGGGCATCACGATCAACAAGATCAGCGTCAGGCTCCGCGGCCAGATCGCCGGCGCCGCGCTGATCGGCCTGCTCGGCCTGTCCCTCGGCGGGGTGGGCACCTACCTGGTCGGGGCCCGGCTACGCCGCCAGACCCACGGCATGGGCCCCACCGAGCTGAGCCGGATGTACGAGTACCACGACGCGATCCTGCACGCCGTACGGGAGGGGCTGCTGCTCGTCGACGACGCGGGCAGGGTGACGCTCTGCAACGACGGCGCCCGGGAGCTCCTGGGCCTCGCGGGCGAGGTGAACGGACGGCACGTCACCGAGCTGGGCCTTCCCACCGCACTGGGCGAGCGGCTCTCGACGGCCGAGAACCGCACCGACGAGATCCATATGACCGGGGAGCGGACGCTGGTGGTGAACGCGGCGGTGGTCCGCTCAGGCAACCGCTCGCTCGGCACCGTGGTCACCCTCCGCGACCACACCGAGCTGCAGTCCCTGGCCGGGCAGCTGGACGCCGAGCGCGGCTTCGCCGACTCCCTGCGGGCCGCCGCGCACGAGTCGGCCAACCGGCTTCACACGGTCATCACCCTCGTCGAGCTTGGCCGCGCCGAGCAGGCCGTGGCGTTCGCGACCGCGGAGATCAGGGCCGCACAGCAGCTCACCGACCGGGTGGTGGGCGCCGTACGCGAACCCGTGCTCGCCGCGCTGCTGCTGGGCAAGAGCGCCGAGGCCGGGGAACGGGGGGTGGAGCTGGCGATCACCGCGGACAGCGAGCTCGACGACCTCGGCCTGGACACCCGCGATCTGGTGACGATCGTCGGCAACCTGATAGACAACGCGGCCGAAGCCGCCACGGCGGGAACCCCTCCCGCCCGGGTGGAGGTGCGGCTGCGCGCCGACGAGACGGCCTTCGTGATCAGCGTGGCCGACAGCGGCCCGGGGCTCGACCCCGCGACGGCGGGCGAGGCCTTCCGCAGGGGATGGACCACCAAGGGCGACGGCCGCGGCCTCGGGCTGGCCATGGTCGGCCAGGCGGTCCGCCGCCTGGGCGGAACGATCGAGGTCGGTCACCCGGTACGACCGCCCCATGCGACGGGGACGGCCCGTACCATCCCGGAGAGCACCGTCCTGGAGAGCACCGTCCTGGAGAGCACCGTCCTGGAGAGCGGGGCGGGCGCGGTGTTCACCGTACGGCTGCCGCTGCGCGGAAAGGAAATGTGATGATCTCGGTACTGGTGGTCGAGGACGAGGAGATCACCGCCGAGGCGAACCGGGTCTTCGTGGAGCGGGTGCCCGGCTTCCGGGTGGCGGGGGTGGCCAGATCCGGCGGGGAGGCACTGCGCTTCCTACGGCACCACCCGGTCGATCTGATCCTGCTCGACCTCTACCTGCCCGACGTGCACGGTCTTGAGGTGTGCCGGACGCTGCGGGCGGCGGGCGTGATGTCGGACGTCATAGCGGTCACCTCCGCACGGGACCTGTCGGTGGTCAGGTCCGCGGTCTCCGTCGGTGTGGCCCAGTATCTGCTCAAGCCGTTCACCTTCGCCTCGCTCAAGGAGAAGCTCACCCACTACGCGGAGTTCCGCTCCTCGGTGGAGGGCCTGGGAGAGGCCAGCGGCCAAGGCGAGGTGGACCGCACCCTGGCGGCGCTGCGGGGTCCGGCGCAGAGCCTCCTGCCCAAGGGGATGACCCAGGCCACTCTCGACGCCGTGCTGGCGGAGCTACGCAAATCTCCCGGCGGCCTGTCGGCCCAGACCACCGGGGCTGCGATCGGCGTCTCCCGGGTGACCGCCCGCCGCTACCTGGAGCATCTGACGGAGAGCGGAATCACCCGCCGGGTTCCCCAGTACGGTGGGGTCGGACGGCCCGAGCTGCTCTACCGGGTCGTTTGACGCCCTCCGGGAGCACGGCGGCGCCGGACCTGGTAGGAAAAAGGACAGCCCGCCCTGCCACCTGCGGGCAAAGGAGCCAGCCATGACCTTTTTCACGGCCTCATCGAACCTGTTCGGGACGGTGTTCGTCGTCCAGGTGCTCGGAGAGCTCGACTACCGGCACGCCCCTGTCCTCCGCCTGGAGATGGAGAACGCCTGGGAGGTCGAAGCGCCTTCTCTGATCGTGGCCGATGTCACGGGGCTCACCTTCTGCGACTCCACCGGGGTCGCGGAGCTGATCCTGGTGCTCCAGCGGAGTCGCGCTCTGGGTGTCCGTCTTGCGCTCGTCGGCGTGCACGGCACCCTGGAGCGCATTCTCGCCATCACCGGCCTGCGCCCCTCCTTCGAGGTCTTCACCTCTGTCGAGGAGGCGCTGCAGGAGGTCTGATCAGCTGTTGCCGTTGTCCAGCGGCACCCGAGGGGCGTCGATGATGACATCCGAGAAGATGTCGACCGCCAGAGCGACCACTCCACCGATCGCGACGATCCCGGTCCCGATCCAGAAGAGCATCCAGTTGGGGCCGAGGCACAGGGCCACGCCTCCCACGGTGAACCCCAGCAGAATGATGATCACCGCAAGCCAAGACTTGGGACTTCCTCCGTGGCTTCCAGCCATGAGCCTTTCCTCTCCACATGAATCAGTGATGCGCGCCGTCCGCCGCGGCGATCACCCGGTTCAGCGACCGGTGGAGCTCCTGGAGCTCCTCCAGGTTCGTTCCCAGACGCCTGACGATCGCCGGCGGAACCTTCTCCGCCTCGTCCCGCAGCCCTCGGCCCTCCGGCGTGAGCGAGACTGCCAGGACACGCTGGTCCTGGCCGTCACGCTGCCTCCGGATGTAGCCAACGGCCTCGAGACGCTTCAGCAGCGGGGACAGCGTACCGGGGTCGAGTCTCAGTAGCTTGCTCAGCTCCTTGACCGACAGCGGCGCCTGCTCCCAGAGGGCGAGCATGACCAAATACTGGGGGTGGGTCAGCCCCATCGGCTCCAGCAGCGGCCGGTAGACCCCGATGACGTTGCGCGAGGCGACCGCCAGGGCGAAACACACCTGGCTCTCCAGACTTAGCGGATCAGTCATGTCACTCACACGCACCTCCACCCGACATAGTACGATAATTAATACACAAACTATTATCGCCCCAAGCATCGGCGAGCAAAGGATCCCCATGTTTCACAGCAAGTCGATCGAGGAGCGGATCGCCGAGCGCCAGGCCACGCGACCCGCGCTCAAGGAGGGCCGTAACTTCGAGCACGGCCCGGCGAAGTTCGTCTTCATCTTCGTGATCGTCTTCGTGGTCGTCGGCCACCTCGCCGGACTGCTGCTGCTGATGGCCATGGACCTGAACTAGAGGGAGTGCCCCCTCCCCGGTCACCACACGTCCCGGCCGCCGCCGAAGGCACCGCCGCGGGCGCCGTCGCGAGCACCGTCGGCGACCGGCCCTCGCGGCCAGGCCCGCGACGCGTTCCGGCCAGCCGGATCCATGTTCGAAACATGAGAGGATGAGGTCCGGTTGGCCAGGGTGGGACCGTCCGCCCGGATCAGCCGGATCGGCCAGATCAGGAGGTCTGCATGTCTGACGTCACGCCGGAGGAGCCGGAGAGTTCCGACGACGAACTGAAGCGTAAGTTCCGCGAGGCCCTGGAGCGCAAGAAGCTCGCCCAGGCGGACGCGAACGCCGGGGGCAAGGGGAAGAACGCCTCGAAGATCCACGGTGCTCACGGCCCGGCTGCGGCCAAGCGCTCCTTCCGCCGCAAGAGTGGCGGCTGAGCCGCGCACCCGAACCGGGTCCGGATGCCCCGGACCGATCGCCGCCCGGCTGGCGTCCGGCCAGCGGGCGGCACCGCCCCCCCCTTTGAAAGGCGCCGTGTGCCTGCAATAGGCTGCGTCTGTGCGTGATCTTGGCGAGGACCCCCGACCGGTTCGAGGCGCGGTCAGCGAGGTCTACCGTGTCGACCGGGCGGCGACCCTGAACTACTCCCCCGACCTCGACGGGCTCGCCGACCCCGGCGAGATCGTCTGGGCCTGGGTCCCCTACGAGGAGGACCCGAACCGCGGCAAGGACCGGCCGCTGCTGGTCGTCGGCCGCCACGGGCACAAGCTGCTCGCGCTGATGCTGTCCAGCCGAGGTGGCAACGGCGATCCGAGCGACTGGCTGGAGCTCGGCCCCGGCCGCTGGGACCGGGAGAACCGCGTCTCCTACCTGCGTCTCGACCGGATCTTCGCTCTCGACGAGGACGACATCCGGCGGGAGGGCTCCGTCCTCGACGCCGAGCGCTTCGCCCGCGTGGCCGCTGTGCTCAAGCGCACCCACGGCTGGGCCGCCGACGGCTGAGGCCGGGAGACACCCCACGCGAACCCGCCGAAAAGCGGCGGGCGAGTCAGCATCCTGTTGTTCCATGGACAACAAACGACTGGTTCGAGTCTCCAAATATCTCTCCGCGCATCTCCGGCACCAGCCCGAGCGCATCGGGCTGGTCCTCGACCCGCAGGGGTGGGCGGACATCGACGCCCTGCTCGCCGCCGCCGCGCGGCACGGCTTGGTGATCACCCGCGACGAGCTCGCGCAGGTGGTCGCGGGCAACGACAAGCGGCGCTTCACCATCGAGGGTGACCGGATCCGCGCCAACCAGGGCCACTCGGTCGAGGTCGCCCTGGACCTTCCCGCGGTCGAGCCGCCCGAGGTCCTGTTCCACGGAACGGTGGGCTCACGCGTGGCCGCCATCAGGAAGGACGGCCTGCGGCCGATGACCCGGCACGCGGTGCACCTCTCCCCCGATCGGGAAACCGCGACCCGGGTGGGTGCGCGCCGGGGCAGGCCGGTCGTGCTGGTCGTCCGCTCAGGTGAGATGCACCGGGCGGGTCACGAGTTCCAGGTCAGTGCCAACGGCGTCTGGCTGACCGCCCACGTGCCGTCCGCCCACATCTCGTTTCCCGGCTGAGGGACCTCCCACGGCGAGGGGCACCGTTTCCAGCGCACCCCAAAGATCTCGGGCGTCCGTACCCTCCGGCCATGTGTGCCCGCACTCCAGGTAAACACCTAGGTTTTTCGTGCTCGACTCAGCCTGACGGAAGCCAACCATTGACCTTCCAACATATTCGGGTGTAAATAAAGCTGAAACAACATGGAAACGGCGGTGAATCAACAGCATGTACGCCGAGGAGCGGCAGCAGGAGATCCTGCGCCGAGCGCGAACCATCGGACGTGTGGACGTGGTGACGCTCTCGGAGGAGTTCGCCGTCACCACCGAGACGATCCGCCGGGACCTGACCGCACTGGAACGCTCGGGGGTGCTGCGGCGCGTGCACGGCGGGGCGATCCCGGTCGAGCGCCTCGGTTTCGAACCCGAGCTGGCCGCCCGCGACGAGGTGATGATCGCGGAGAAGGAGTGCATCGCCAAGGCGGCGCTGGCCGAGCTTCCCGAGGACGGCGCGATCATCATCGACGCCGGCTCGACAACCGGAAGGCTCGCACAGGCGCTGCCGACCGACCGGGAGCTGACCGTGATCGTGAACTCCCCGCCGCTGGCCACCGCGCTGGCCACCCGCGCGAACCTGACGGTGATCATGCTGGGGGGGCGGGTGCGGGGGCGGACCCTGGCCACCGTTGATGACTGGGCGCTGCGGCCGTTGGCCGAGTTGCACGTGGACGTGGCGTTCATGGCGGCCAACGGCTGTTCGGTGGCCAAGGGGCTGACGACCCCGGATCCGGCCGAGGCCGCGATCAAGCGGGCGATGGTCACCGCGGCGCAGCGCTGCGTGCTGCTGGCCGATCACACCAAGTTCGCCAACACCTATCTGGCCCGGTTCGCCGCGCTCCAGGAGATCGATGTGGTGATCAGTGACATGGGTCTCGACAGCGGGGTGGCGGCCGAGCTGGCCGCGGCCGGGCCCGAGGTGATCCGGGCGTGATCGTCACCTTGACCCTCAATCCCAGCCTGGATCGCACGATCGAGGTGGCCTCGCTGCGGCGCGGGGCGGTGATCCGGGCGGCCGCGACGCATCTGGACCCCGGCGGCAAGGGGGTCAACGTCTCGCGGGCGTTGCTGGCCAACCGGGTCCGCTCGTGTGCGGTGGTGCCCTTCGGCGGGGACGAGGGGCGGCGGCTGGTGAGCCTGCTGTCGGCCGAGGGGATCGAGATGGTCACCGTGCCGGTGGCCGGGGCCACCCGTTCCAATGTCGCGCTGGCCGAGCCGGACGGCACGGTCACGAAGATCAACGAGCCGGGGACGGCGTTGTCGCCGGCCGAGCTGGAGGCTCTGGCCGCCGCGGTGCTCGGTGCGGCCGGCTCGGCGGACTGGGTGGTGGCCTCGGGGAGTCTGCCGCCGCGGGTGCCCGTCGATGTCTATGCCCGCCTGTGTGAGCGTTTCACCGGGGCCGGGATCAACGTCGCGGTCGACACCAGCGGGCCTGCGTTCGTTCACGCGCTCACCCAGGCTCCGGCCCTGGTCAAGCCCAACCGGGAGGAGTTGAGCGAGGCCACCGGCATGGTCATCTCCTGCCTGGGGGATGCGATCAAGGCGGCCGAAAGTCTGCGGGCCCGGGGCGCGGGCACGGTGCTGGCCAGTCTGGGCGCCGACGGCGCGATTTTGTTGCAAGGCGATCAGGTGTGGTTCGGCCGGTGCGCGCTGGCCGAGCCGCGTAGTTCGGTTGGTGCCGGTGACGCGATGCTGGCGGGGTTCCTGGCCGCCGGCGCGTGCGGGCAGGAGGCGTTGGTCGAGGCGCTGGCCTGGGCGACCGCCGCGGTCGGGCTGCCGGGCAGCCGGATGCCCGGCCCTGATGACATTCGGCGTGATGACGTGCGTGTCATCGCCGCCGATCCCACCCTGCCGCTGCGGTCCGGGGGCTGACAGCGGCGCGGATCCACCCCCCTGGCCGGTCTCCCCTCTTTTCCTTGGGGGCCGGCCGCCCCGGAAGGAGCACAATCACATGAGCGAATACACCCCCACCATCACCGGAACCGGGGTGAAAGCGAAGATCCAGCGTTTCGGCGGGTATCTGGCCGGGATGATCATGCCGAACATCGGGGCGTTCATCGCCTGGGGTCTGATCACCGCCTTGTTCATCCCGACCGGCTGGCTGCCGAACGAGAGCCTGGCGGCTCTGGTCGGGCCGATGATCACCACGCTGCTGCCCGTCCTGATCGGTTATACCGGCGGGCGGATGGTCCATGGCCAGCGGGGTGCGGTGGTCGGCGCGGTGGCCACCATGGGTGTCGTGGTGGGCGCGGAGAACCCGATGTTCCTCGGCGCGATGATCATGGGGCCGCTGGCGGCGTTCCTGATCAAGCTCATCGACGCCTTCCTCGCCGACCGGATCAAGGCCGGCTTTGAGATGCTGGTCGACAACTTCAGCGCCGGTATCGTCGGCGGCGCGATGGCCCTGGTGGGTGTGTGGGGCATCGGCCCGGTCGTCTCGGCGGTCACCACCGCGGCCGGCAACGCGGTGGGCTGGCTGGTGGAGTCCAACCTGCTGCCGCTGGCCTCGATCCTGATCGAGCCGGCCAAGGTGTTGTTCCTCAACAACGCGATCAATCACGGGGTGCTGACCCCGCTGGGCGCCAACGAGGTGACCCAGTTCGGTAAGTCGATCCTGTTCATGCTGGAGTCCAACCCCGGCCCGGGCCTGGGGTTGTTGCTGGCCTACATGTTCTTCGGGCCGCGTCTGCTGCGTCCCAGCACCCCGGCGGCGATCATCATTCACTTCCTGGGCGGGATCCATGAGATCTACTTCCCGTATGTGCTGATGAAGCCCCGGCTGATCCTGGCGGTCATCGCCGGTGGCGCCACCGGCATCCTGGTCTTCATCATGACCGGTGCGGGTCTGGTGTCGGCGGCCTCGCCGGGCAGTATCTTCGCCTACCTGGCGGTGACGCCCAAGGGTGGCTGGTTCGGGGTGCTGGCCGGGATCTTCGCCGCGACCGCGGTGTCCTTCGCGGTGGCCTCGGTCCTGCTCGGTTTCGGCCGCGGCAAGGACGAGGGCGAAGGCGAAGGCGAAGGCCAGGGCCAGGGCGAGGGCGAGGGCGTCGCCGGGTCCGAGGGTGCGCCCACCCTCAAGGAGGCCTGAGCGGTGGCCAAGAGCGTATCCGTCCTGAAGGAGGTCTGAGCGGTGCCCAGTATCGACAGCAAGGACATCCGTAAGATCATCGTGGCGTGTGACGCGGGGATGGGCAGCAGCGTGATGCTGGCCACCCAGTTGCGCAAGCAGTTGAAAAGCCACAATGTCCAGGTCGAGCACACCCCGGTCAACTCGATTCCGGCCGATGCCGATGTGGTTCTCTGTCATGCGGGTCTGGCCGGCCGGGCCCGGGCCGGCGCCCCGGAGAAGGTACTGGTCTCCTTCCAGGTCTTCATCGGGGACCCGGCGGTGACCAGGCTGATCAACACGATCAAGAACGGTGGCATCGTCGATGCCTGAGGCCGCGCCACTACCGCTGGACCCACGCGCCATCCTGCTGGAGGCCTCCGCCACCGGCCGTGATGACGCGATCGGCCAGTGCGGTCAGGCGCTGCTCGAGGTGGGCGCGGTGGAAAGCTCCTATATCGCCGCGATGCTGGAGCGGGAGCGTTCGATCTCCACCTACGTCGGCGAAGGGGTCGCCATCCCGCACGGCACCCTGGCCGCGAAGGACGCCGTTCACCATGACGCGATCTGCGTGCTGCGCTTTCCCCAGGGCGTCGACTGGGACGGCGAGCAGGTCACGGTGTGTATCGGTATCGCGGCCAAGGGCGATGGTCATGTGCGGCTGCTGGCCGAACTCGCCCAGATCCTGATGGATCCCGAGCAGGCCCGGGCCCTTCGCGAGGCGACCGAGGTCGCCCAGGTGGTCGGGCTGCTGCAACCCAACGAAGGGGACGAAGCACAGTGAAGGTCGCCCGTTTCTACGCTCCCGGCGATATCCGCGTCGAGGAGGCGCCGGAGCCCGTCGCCGGACCGGGTGAGATCAAGATCGGTGTGCGCAACTGCTCGACCTGCGGCACGGATGTGAAGATCTCCAGACACGGTCATCACCACATCCGGCCGCCCAGGGTCATGGGGCACGAGATCGCCGGTGAGGTCGCCGAGGTCGGCGAGGGGGTGAGCGGATGGGTTGCGGGCGAGCGGGTGCAGGTGATCGCCGCGATCCCGTGCGGCAGCTGCGCCGAGTGCCTGCGGGGCCGGATGACGGTGTGCCCGAACCAGGAGTCGATGGGGTATCACTACGACGGCGGTTTCGCCGACTACATGATCATCCCGGCCAAGGTGCTCGCGGTCGACGGCGTCAACCGGATCCCTGACGGGGTCGGTTTCGCCGAGGCCTCGGTGGCCGAGCCGCTGGCCTGTGTGCTCAACGGCCAGGAACTGGCCCGGGTCGGCGAGGGCGACGACGTGGTGATCATGGGGTCGGGCCCGATCGGCTGCCTGCACGTGCGGCTGGCCCGCTCGCGCGGCGCGGGCCGGGTCTTCCTGGTCGACATCAACGCCGAGCGGCTGGAGATGGCCGCCGCTCTGGTCGCCCCGGACGCGGCGGTGCACGGCCAGGACGTGGTCGAGCAGGTGCTCAAGCTGACCGAGGACAGGGGCGCCGATGTCGTCATCACCGCCGCGGCCTCGGGGGCGGCCCAGGAGCAGGCGTTGCGGATGGCGGCCCGTCAGGGGCGGATCAGTTTCTTCGGTGGTCTGCCCAAGGACAATCCGATCATCGGGTGTGACTCCAATCTGGTGCACTACCGGGAGTTGACCATCGTGGGGGCGAACGGGTCCAGTCCCGCGCACAACGCGCGGGCTCTGGGGTTGATCGCCGACGGTTCGGTGCCGGTCTCCGATCTGATCACGCATCGGTTGCCGCTCGCGGAGGTTCTGGAGGGGATCGACATCGTCAGCAGGGGCGAGGCCATCAAGGTCACCATCGAACCCTGACCGCCCCGGCCCCCGGAGCTTCGGGCCTTCGGGCCGGGCAGGAGCGAAAGGCCATACCGGGGAGCCGCCGGAGGGCACCCCGATCCACATCGGGGTGCCCCGCCCGCCTCCCGCCGGATCCGGCGGGAGGGCCGGCGCAAGCTCACACCACTCGCAGAACACGCAGAAGGAGAACCGGAGATGCCGGAGAGGACAGTGGTCATCGCCTCAAGCACGGGCCTGCACGCCCGGCCCGCGAAGATCTTCGTGCAGGCCGCGGCCAAGCAGGGGATGCCCGTCCGCATCCGTGTCGGGGAAGGCAAACCCGTACCCGCCAACAGCATGCTCGCCGTGCTGGCGCTGGGCGCGACGCACGGCACGGAGGTCACCCTGGACGCGGAGGGACCGGGAGCCGACGAGGCACTCGACTCCCTCGCCGACCTGCTCGCCCGCGACCTCGACGCCGAAGAGACACCGCATGGCTGAGACGCTCAAGGGCCTGGGCGTGAGCCCGGGGCGGGCCGCCGGGCGAGTCTGCCGGATGGCGGCCCCGCCGGAGCTGCCGGCCCCCACGCCGGTCGCCGACGCCGACGCCGAACTCGGCCGGGCACTGGACGCGCTGCGAGCCACCGCCGCCGAACTGGCGGAGCGGGCCGAGAAGGCGCCCGACGCCGACGCGCGGGCGATCCTGGAGGCGCAGTCCTTCATCGCCGACGACCCCGGTCTGCACGAGTCCGTGGAGGCCGCCGTCAGGTCGGGCAAGGACGCCGCGCACGCCATCGACGAGGCATGCGCCCATCATCGGCGCGCACTGCTGGCGGCGGGCGGTTACATCGCCGAGCGAGCCGCCGACCTCGACGACGTCCGTAACCGGGCCGTCGCGGCGGTGCTCGGCCTACCCGTCCCCGGGGTGCCCACCCCCGGTCATCCCTTCGTCCTGATCGCCGAGGATCTCTCCCCCGCCGACACGGTGAACCTGGACCCCGACAGCGTTCTCGCCCTCGTCACCTCACGGGGTGGTCCGACCAGCCACACCGCCATCCTGGCCCGCGCCCGCGGCCTGCCCGCCGTGGTCGCCTGCCGGGAGGTGAGCGAGGTCGGCGAGGGGACGTGGGTGTCCGTCGACGGTCTGCGGGGCGAGGTGGAGGTCGGCATCGGCGAGGAGGCCGCCGCCGAGATCCAGCGCCTGGCGGAGGCCGAACGCCGCCGGACGAGCACGAGCCGGGGCCCCGGCCGGACCTCCGACGACCACCCGGTCAAGCTGCTGCTCAACATCGGCTCCGCGGCCGACCTCGCACCGCAGGGGGTGGACGCCGAGGGAGTGGGACTGTTCCGTACGGAGTTCCTCTTCCTGGACCGGCGTGAGGAGCCGGGCTATGAGGAGCAGGTGGCCGCCTACGCCGCGGTCTTCCGCGCCGCGCCCGGCGGGCACGTCGTGGTCCGCACCCTTGACGCGGGCACCGACAAGCCGCTGCCGTTCCTCGGGCTGGCCGAAGAGACCAACCCGGCGCTGGGCGTGCGGGGGCTGCGGGTGTCCCGGGTCAGGCCCGAGGTGCTCGACACCCAGCTCGACGCCATCGCCGAGGCCGCGCGCCAGAGCGGGGCCGAGCCGTGGGTGATGGCGCCCATGGTGACGACGGTGGGCGAGGCGGCCGACTTCGCCGGGCGGGCCCGCGCCCGGGGAATCGCCCGCGTCGGGGCGATGGTGGAGGTCCCCGCCGCCGCGCTGCGCGCCGAACGCCTGCTGAAGGAGCTCGACTTCCTGAGCATCGGCACCAACGACCTGAGTCAGTACACATTCGCCTCCGACCGGCAGCACGGAGATCTCGCCGACCTGCTCGACCCCTGGCAGGCGGCGCTGCTCCAGCTGATCGCCGACTGCGCCGCGGCCGGGCAGGCGGTGGGCAAGCCCGTCGGCGTGTGCGGCGAGGCGGCGGCGGACCCGCTCCTGGCGACGGTCCTGGTCGGGTTGGGCGTCACCAGTCTGTCGATGTCGGCGCCCAGCGTGCCCGCGGTGCGGGAGAGCCTCGCCGCGCACTCCCTGGCGCAGTGCCGCGACAACGCCCGGCTCGCCCTGGGCGCGGACGACCCCGGGCAGGCCAGAAAGATGATCCTCCCGGGTTGGTGACCCCCCTGAAACGGGCCGGAGACCCCCTCCCTCCGGCCCGTTTCCCCGGCACGCATCGGTGAAATCACCGGTGTTCTCCCCGGAAGGTGCCGGGGCACCGGTGCGGGCCGGCGGAGACCCCGCCCCGGCCCTTTCCAGGCGCGACATACGCGCGTAACACTGGGACATGCCCTCACCCTCCCCCGTCATCCGGTCACCGGCACTGCACGGCCGTGACGCGGAGCAGGACGCACTGTTGCGACTTCTCGACGCCGCGCGCGACGGATCGGGAGGCGCGCTGATCCTGCGGGGGGCACGGGGAACGGGAAAGACCGCGATGCTCGATGTCGCGGCTGAGCGCGCGGGCGAGTCGGGCGACTTCGCCGTGCTCAGGGCACGCGGCACCGAGGCGGAGTCGCACCTGCCCTGCGCCGGGCTGCACGGACTGCTCCGGCCGGTCGCCGACCGGCTGCCCGCGCTGCCCCCGGCACAGGCCGTGGCGCTGGCGCGAGCACTGGAACTGGGCGCGGTGGACGGCGGGCTGGCGCTTCCCGCCGCGGTGCTCAATCTCCTGGTGGCCCTCGACGGCCCGGTGCTGGCCTGCGTCGACGACGTTCACCATCTCGACGCGCCCAGCCGCGAGGCGCTCTTCTTCGCGGCCAGGCGGCTGACAGGGGAGGCGGTGGTACTACTGTTCGGTGCCGACGACGGCACCGCGGTCCCCGACGACATACCGGCCTTCGAGCTGAGCGCCCTGGACAAGGAGGCGGCCGGGCGACTGGCGGACGACCTGGCGCCGGAACTGGCCGATGACGTGCGGGCGTCGCTGCTGGAGATCGCCTGCGGCAACCCGCTCGCGCTCGGAGAACTCGCCCGGTCGCTCAGTCCCGAGCAGCTCTCCGGCGCCGTCGCGCCGCCCGAGACGCTGCCGAGGGGCGGGCGGCTCTGGCGCGCGTACGCCGACCGGTTGGCGCGGCTGCCCGGCGACACCGCGGACATGCTCCTGCTGCTCGCGGCCGACCCCGACCTGGAGACGGTCACCCTGCTCGAGGCCGCGAAGCCGCGCTGCGCGCTGACCGTGCTCGAACCGGCGGAGAGGGCGGGCGTGATCGTCCGCGTCGCCGACGCCGCCGGCGACCGCTACGACTTCCGTGAGCCCGCGATGCGGGCCGTGGTCTACGCCGGTTCCTCGCTTGCCGGGCGCCGAACGGCGCACCGCCTGCTCGCCGGCGTGCTGCGCCACGACCACCAGCGGCTGCGGCGCGCCTGGCATCGGGCCGAGGCGATGGACGGCCCCGACGAGTCACTGGCCGACGAACTGGCCGCGGCCGCCGCGGCGGCGGACCTCCAGGGAGGCCATCCGGCCTCCTTCCTCGCCTTCGAGCGGGCGGCCGAACTGACCGCGCACGGCGACGTCAAGGCCGCGCGCCTGGCCGCCGCCGCCAACCGCGCGTGGCGTGCCGGGCTGCCCAGGCGCACCCGGTCGCTGCTGGCCCGCCTGCACTCGCTGACCATCTCCGAGGAGGTACGGAGCCAGGCCGAGCTGATCCGCGGCAACCTGGAGCTGCGCAGCGGGAAGACCGGCAGCGCCGGGGACGACCTGATGTCGGCGGCCGAGTCGCTACTGGACAGGGATCGGGGACAGGCCGTCCGGGTGTTCATCCGCGCGGGCGAGGCGAGCTATCTGGCCGGCGACAACGTTCGCTACCTGGACATAGCGCGGCGGGCCGCCGCGCTGCGCCGCCCGGACGACCCGGCGGCCACCCAGCTGATGTTCGAGTATCTGGCCGGTACGGCGGCGACCTTCGGCGGCCGTCACCGGGAGGCGGCCGATCCGCTCCGCCGGGTGCTGGAGCTCGCGCCCTCGGTGCGTACCCCGTCGGTGCTGGTGTGGGCGGGCGTGGCCGGCCTGCTGCTGGGTGACGACGCGCAGGCGCAGCGGCTGTTCGGCCGGGCGGTGGAGACGGCGCGCGCGCTCGGGGCGGTCTCCACGGTGCCCCAGGTACTGGAGTTCATGATCCAGGCCGAGATCTGGATGGGCCGCTACGCCTCCATCGCCGCCAGCGCCGTCGAGGGACTCCGGATAGCCCAGGAACGCGGCAGGCCCAACAGCGCGGGCCAGCACCTGGGATGGCTCGCGCTCACCGCGGCCGTCGAGGGCGACGAGGAGACGTGCGCGATCAGGGCGGCGAGCGCCATCGAGCTGGCGGGCGCCCACGGCCTGGGGGTGGCGGGGGCACTCGGCAACTGGGCGCTGGCCCACCTCGACCTCGCGGCGGGACGCCACGCCGACGCGGCCAAGCGGCTGCGGGCCACGTCCGGATCGGGCGGGGCAGGCGGCCACCTCGTGGTGCGGGTCATATCGACGCCCCACTTCGTCGAGGCCGCCGCCCGCACCGGCGACCGGCAGGCGGCCGAGAGGGCCCTGCGGGTGCTGGACGGCTGGGTGGGCAGCACCCGCAGCCCCGACCGACGCGCGCTCGCCACGCGCTGTCACGCGCTCCTGGCCGCCCCCGGAGACGCCGAGGAGTACTTCAGAGCGGCGCTCGACCTGCACCACCAGGGTTTCTCCGAGTTCGAGACGGCCCGCACCCAGCTGCTCTTCGGCAGTGCCCTGCGCAGGAACCGGCGCCCCGGCGCGGCCAGGGAGCATCTGCACAGCGCCCTGGAGACGTTCGAGCGGTTCGGCGCGCGCCTCTGGGCCGAGCAGGCCCGCACCGAGCTGCGCGGGGCCGGGGAGGCCGTCAGGTCGTCCCACCCCGGGGCCACCGGGAAACTCACGGCGCAGCAGTACCAGATCGCGCGGATCGTCGCGGACGGCGCCACCAACCGGGAGGTGGCGGCCCGGCTCTTCCTGAGTCCGAGGACCGTCGAGCACCACCTCAGGAACATCTTCACCAAGCTCGACATCCGCTCGCGGGTGGAGCTGGTGCGGCTGATGTCCTGATTCACGGGTGCGATGCAGTACGGGTGATTTCACCGATGCACTTCCGGCCTGACAACGAGAAAGTGGCGACTGTCAGAAACCCGAGGGGTCACCTGGTGGCGCTGACCGTGCCGCCGCCTCCGGCGGCGGACCGGCGCGCGACGAACGGTTGTCGACCCGACCACCGTATCGCCCTGGTTCCCCCCACAGGAACGGAGTACAGCAACGTGCAGCCGTACCGCACCACCCCCCAGGCCCGCGCGCCCAGGCGGTCCCGCCGGGCGACGACTGTCGCCACGCTGACCCTCGCACTCGCTCTGCTCGGCACCGGCGGGGGCCTCGCGCCCGCCGCGCAGGCCGTCGCGGCCCCCGCCGCACAGGCCGCCGCCGCAGGCCCGTACGACCGCGGCCCCGACCCGACCAACGCCAGCATCGAGGCGGTCAGAGGGCCGTTCGCGATCGCGGAGACCAACGTCTCCTCGCTCCGGGTGACCGGCTTCGGCGGAGGGACGATCTACTACCCGACGTCCACCAGCGAGGGGACCTTCGGCGGAATAGCCATCGCCCCGGGCTACACCGCGAGCAAGTCGAGCATGGCCTGGCTCGCCTCGCGGCTGGCCTCCCACGGTTTCGTGGTCTTCAACATCGACACCATCACCACCTCCGACCAGCCCGCCAGCCGCGGCAGGCAACTGCTGGCCGCGCTCGACTACCTGGTGCAGAGCAGTTCGGCGGCCAGCCGGGTCGACGCCGGCAGGCTCGGCGTGATGGGGCACTCGATGGGCGGCGGCGGCACTCTGGAGGCCGCCAACAGCCGACCGCAGCTGCAGGCGGCCGTCCCGCTGACCGCGTGGCACCTGACCAAGAGCTGGTCGGGCATCCGGGTCCCGACGCTGATCGTCGGCGCGGAGAACGACAGCATCGCCTCGGTGAGCCTGCACTCCAAGCCGTTCTACAACAGCATCCCGGCCTCCTCGGAGAAGGCCTACCTGGAGCTCGACGGCGCCAGCCACTTCGCGCCCAACAGCTCCAACACGACGATCGCCAAGTACAGCATCTCGTGGCTGAAGCGGTTCGTCGACAACGACACCCGCTACGAGCAGTTCCTGTGCCCCGCGCCCCGGGGTGACCGGAACATCTCCGAGTACCAGGACACCTGCCCGCACTCCTAGGACACCGGACCACCACCGGGCCGTCACCGGGCCGCCGTCGAAGCACGGCACCGGCGGCGGCCCGCGACCGCGAACCCCCTGATCCGACGGCGGCCGCCGCACGCGGCCGCCGTCGGCGTACCCACCGCGGGGCTCCCTGAGATGCCATCATCTGATGGATTTTCCCCCGGTTTGATCAGTTACCGCCGGGGGGCAATAGGGTTTACGGACTATGTCCAGGAACGAAAGTCGACGTGACTCCAAGACCGTTATGTGGCTTCTCGCGTTCAGCGTCGTGGCCACCTTCACGGCCGGAGCGGTCACCCTGCTGAGCGGTCACCTCGAAGCCGTTCCCGATATTCCCCCACCCCCGGACGCCGCCCTGCCCCAGATACCCGTGACACCGGTGACACCGACCCCGCCACCGCAGCCTCGGGGGACGGCCGACCCCTCTGGCCCGGTCAAGGAGCCGCTCCTGCTGGCCAACGGTCGGCAGCAGCCGCTGAGGATGAAGGTGCCCCGGGCGGCCAAGGGCCGCTACGCCGTCGCCCCCGGCGAGGCCAGACCTCCCAGGGGCAAGGGCAGGGTCATCCGGTACGCGGTGGAGGTCGAGCGGGGCCTGCCGTTCGAGGTGGAGGAGTTCGCCTCCGAGGTGCACCGGATCCTCAACGACCCGCGCGGCTGGGGGTACCGGTTCAAACGGGTGGCGCGCGGCCCGGTGAAGCTCAGGGTCTCGCTGAGCAGCCCGGAGACCGCCGACCGGCGTTGCCTGCCGATGCGGACCAACGGCACGCTGTCCTGCTGGAACGGCGAGCGCGCGATCATCAACGCGGTCCGCTGGAACACCGGGGCACGAGGCTACGGCCGTGACGTGGCCTCCTACCGCGAGTACGTCATCAGCCACGAGGTCGGGCACGGCCTCGGCCACGGCCACGTGTCCTGCCCCGGCCCCGGCCGGCGGGCCCCGGTGATGCTCCAGCAGACCAAGTCCCTGTACGGCTGCCGCCCCAACCCCTGGCCGTCACCCCGCCGCTGACCGGCACGGCGGTCATGTGCGGCCGGTGAACCACCACGTACGGCAAAGCCGTGACGGGAGAAGATTCACCGGCCTCTCCCCGGGCACCCGGTAGACATGCGAGTAGCCATAGTCGGCGCGACCGGAAACGTGGGCACCAGCGTGGTGTCCGCCCTTGCCGCCGATCCCGACATCACATCCATCGTGGGCCTGGCCCGCAGGCCGCCGGCCTGGCAGCCGCCCAAGACCACCTGGCGGGCCGTGGACATCACCACCGGCGACCTGGCGCCGCAGTTGGAGGGGGCCGACGCGGTCATCCACCTGGCGTGGCTGTTCCAGCCCACCCGTGACCCGGTGACCACCTGGCGGAACAACGTCCTCGGCGGTATCAGGGTCTTCGAGGCCGCCGCGCGCTCGGGCGTCTCCACGCTCGTGCACGCCTCCTCGGTCGGCGCCTACTCCTCCGCGCGCAAGGACCGAGCGGTCGCCGAGGACTGGCCGACCCACGGCTGGCCCGGCGCCGCCTACGGCAGGGAGAAGGCCTACCTCGAACGGGTACTCGACACGTTCGAACGCGACCACCCACAGATCAGGGTCGTGCGGCTGCGGCCGGGATTCACCTTCAAGCGGGAGGCGGCGGTTGAGCAGCGGCGACTGTTCGGCGGCCCGTTCGTGCCGCAGCGGCTGCTGCGGCCGAGCCTGATCCCTCTCGTGCCCGACACCCCCGGGCTCCGTTTCCAGGTGGTGCACAGCGCCGACGTCGGCGAGGCCTACCGGCTGGCGGTCACCCGTCCGGTGTCGGGTGCCTTCAACATCGCGGCCGGCCCGGTGATCGAGCCCTCGGTGCTGGCCGATCTGCTCGGCGCCCGGCTGGTGCCCGTCTCCGGCTGGGCGCTCAGGAGCGCGGCCGCCGCGGCCTGGCACCTGAGGCTGGTACCCGCCTCACCGGGCCTGGTCGACCTGGTGCTCAGAATGCCGATCATGGATACCGGCCGCGCCCATGCCGAGCTGGGCTGGCAGCCGCGGCACACGGCGCTGGAGGCGATGAGCGAGCTGTTCTCGGGACTGCGCGACGCCGAAGGTATGGACACCCCGCCACTCTCACCGCGCACCGGAGGGCCCGGACGCCTGGGCGAGTTGGCCGGCGGCGTCGGCGCGAGGCCGTAGAGACCACGCGGCGACGGGACCGCCGGAATCGTCAGGAGGGACGCGGGCATGAGCAGGATCCTCGTGGGCACCGCCTCGTGGACGCACCGATCGCTGCTGGAGTCGGGCTGGTATCCCGGTGACGCCTCCACCCCGGCGAAGCGACTGGCCTACTACGCGTCGAGGTTTCCGATCGCCGAGGTGGACGCCACCTACTACCACCCGCCGTCGCAGAGCACCGTGGAGTCCTGGCGAGACCGCACCCGTCCGGGGTTCACCTTCGACGTCAAGGCGTTCTCCCTGCTGACCGGGCACCCCACCCGGCCTGCCGCCCTCTACCGGGACCTGCGGGAGAGACTCGGCGCACCGCCGGAGCACAACCTCTACCTCAAAGACGTGCCGCCGGAGATCGTCGACGAGGTCTGGCGGCGATTCCTCAGCGCGCTGGAACCGCTGCACGAGGCGGGCAGGCTGGGAGCGGTGCTCTTCCAGTTCCCGCCGTGGTTCCCGATCGGGGAGAACAACAGGCGCCACATCCTGGAGTGCGCCCGGCGCTGCGCGCCGATGCGGATCAGCGTCGAGTTCCGCAACCACACCTGGATGGACGAGGAGAACCGCGAGGACACCCTGGCCTTCCTCGCCGAACACGATCTCGCCTACGTGGGGGTCGACATGCCCCAGGGGCATCCTTCGTCGATCCCGCCGGTCCTGGCCGCGACCTCCGGCCTCGCCGTGGTACGGCTGCATGGGCACTCCGGCAGGTGGACCAGCAAGAACATCGACGAGCGCTTCGCCTACCTGTACTCGGAGGCGGAACTCGAGCACTGGGCGGTCAGGATCAGAGAGCTCGCCGCACAGGCCGAGGTCACCCACGTGCTCTTCAACAACTGCTGCCGGGACAACGCCCAGCGCAACGCCGCCAGGTTCGGCGCGCTCGTCGAAGAGGCGGGCGAGCCCGGCGAACAGGACGGGCAGGACGAGGCCCGGACGGCCGACCGGTTCCGGGGCACCGCTACCTGACCTGGCGCCTCGCCCTGGTCATGGTGGCCCTGCGCTCGTCGGGGGTGGTGCCTCCCCACACGCCGTCCATCTGCTGGGTGTTCAACGCGTACTCCAGACAACGCCCGCGCACCGGGCAGCGGCGGCACACGGCTCTGGCGCGCTCGTACTGTTCACGACCCGGCCCCTCGTAGGACACCGGAAAGAAGAGTTCGGGATCCTCGCTGAGGCAGGAGGAGCGGCGGGACCAGCTGATGATCGGAATAACGTTGCTCTTAACAGGCATGGCGATCCAATTGGGAGTGAGAACGGCTCAGATACTGGCAGCTCAGGTTGAGGATCGCGTGCCCGCTGTAGTGGCACTCATACCTTTTAAGCGGAAAAATCGGGTGATTTTGACCGATGGTCTCTTCCGTTAAGGGAAATCCCGATCAACGGGCCCGACCCCGGCGGTGCCCGACGGCCTGACCATCCCCGCGCGCTCCGGGGCCCGGCGACCGCCGCTCCCGCCGGGCCGGGGCGCGCACCCCGGCCCGGCGACCGGTTACTACCGCTCCACCCGTGCCCGCTCGTCGGGCACGCAGTGCGTCATCTTCAGGCCGGTCACGTCGCGCGGCCCGTTCTTGCCCAGCTTGGACAGCCGCTCGCGGTCCTCGTCCGTCAGGTCCTGGCCGACCAACGGCTTCAGGTGGGAGACGTCCCCGGGGCTGATGCCCAGCCCCTCCCCCACCCTGAGCCCGAGGTCGTCCTCGACCATCAGGAAGTGCCAGACCATCCGCTCCTGGACGGGGCGCGAGGCCTGGGAGAGCAGGTCGACGAAGTTCCGCACGAGATCGTCGCGCTCCCACTGCTCCATGAGCATGTAGCGCTGGCCTGCCTGGGTGTAGTCGTTGGTACGCGGAATGCGCTTGCGGGTCAGCCTCCCGGAGATGACCGGCCCCTGCTCGTCGTAGGTGGGGTACTGCCCCTCCCTGAGCCCCCCGGTGATGGACGGCTCGTAGTTGACGTGCGGGTTCTCGCCCTGGCCGTCGACGAAATAGGTCATCTGCCCGTCGCGCTGGTTGGTGCGCACCTCGGCGTGCTTGGCCTGGTTGACCGGGAGCTGCAGGTAGTTGGGCCCCACCCGGTGGCGCTGGGTGTCGCTGTAGGAGAACGTACGGCCCACCAGCATCTTGTCGTCGGAGAAGTCGAGGCCGTCGACCAGGACACCGGTCCCGAAGGAGATCTGCTCGTTCTCGGCGAAGTTGTTGGCCACGTTGCGGTTCAGCACCATCCTGCCGACCGGCATGGGCGGGAACTCGTTCTCCGGCCACACCTTGGTGTCGTCCAGCGGGTCGAAGTCCAGCTCGGGGTGGTCGTCGTCGCTCATCATCTGCACCCGCAGCTCCCACTCGGGGAAGTCACCCCGCTCGATCGCCTCGTGCAGGTCCCTGGTGGCGTGTCCGAGGTCCAGTGCCTGTACGGCCGCGGCGTCCTCGGCGGTCATGCTGCGCACGCCCTGCTTGGGGATCCAGTGGTACTTCACCAGACGGCTGTCGCCTTCCTGGTTCTCCCACTTGTAGGTGTTGACCCCGAATCCCTGCATGTGCCGGTAGTCGGCCGGGATGCCGCGCGGGCTGAACAGGTTGACGAGCATGTGCATGCTCTCCGGCGTCTGTGACATGAAGTCGAAGATCCGGCCGGGTTCCTGCCTGAACGTCACCGGGTCCGGCTTGAGCGAGTGGATCACATCGGGGAACTTGATGGCGTCCCTGATGAAGAAGACCCCCAGGTTGTTGCCGACGAGGTCCCAGTTGCCGTCCTCGGTGTAGAACTTCACCGCGAACCCGCGCGGGTCGCGGGCGGCCTCGGAGGAGTCCCTGCCACCGATCACGGTGGAGAACCGGACTGCCACATCGGTCCGCTTTCCGGGCTCCTGGAAGAGTTTCGCCCGGGTGTAGCGGCTGATCGGCTCGTCACCGAACGTGCCGTAGGCCTCGAAGTAACCGTAGGAGGTCGTCCCTCGGGCGTGGACCACCCGCTCGGGGATGCGCTCGCGATCGAAGTGGCTGATCTTCTCCAGGAACTGGTAGTTCTCCAGCGTGGCCGGACCCCTCGCGCCGACCGTGCGCTGATTCTGGTTGT
This sequence comes from Streptosporangium amethystogenes subsp. fukuiense, assembly GCF_042665875.1. Taxonomy (NCBI): domain Bacteria; kingdom Bacillati; phylum Actinomycetota; class Actinomycetes; order Streptosporangiales; family Streptosporangiaceae; genus Streptosporangium; species Streptosporangium amethystogenes. Next base: position 2,994,754 of record NZ_JBHTEE010000001.1, read on the forward strand.
CGTAGACCTGGTGCCCCTGCCGGTTGGTCAGAATCGGGCGGTCATCGCCCGGCTGGGGCCCCACGCTCGACACATCCGTCATGATGACGATTCCTTCCCTGCCGCGGTCACGTTCGGCGTACCACTTCATATCGGTACACGGTCCCCCTTATCCGACAGAGGGCGTTTTATAGCGACAAAGAGAAGAATCTTCACAAAGAAGGATGGCAATTTAAACGGCCGGACAGCGGCTCGGCGTTCTTATGGCGTCGCCGTGCCTATGGCGACGCCGGCGCGTCGCGGTGAGGCCGCTCTTGTCCGGCTCCTTCCCTCGTCGCTCATCCGCTTCGCTCCGTGTTGTCGGCGACGCTGCGCGTCGCGGTGAGGCCGCTCTTGTCCGGCTCCTTCCCTCGTCGCTCATCCGCTTCGCTCCTTCGCTCCTCGGTCCAGTCCCCGGCGCGGCCTCACGGGCACTCCTCGGTCCAGTCCCCGGCGCGGCCTCACGAGCCATTTGCGACGCTGCGCGTCGCGGTTCGGCCGCTGGGACCCGGCTCCTTCCCTCGTCGCTCATCCGCTTCGCTCCTTCGCTCCTCGGTCCAGTCCCCGGCGCGGCCTCACGGCGCCCTCCTAGATCGGCTCGCCCTCGTTCTCGTCGCCCTGCTCAGGGCCGGGGGTACCGGTCCCGCTCCGGCTCGGCGACGGCGAAGGAGTGGGCCGGCCGGGATCCGGCGTCGCCGGGATCGGGGGCGGGGTCGGCACGAACACCGTGGGCGGAAGCGGCCTCGGCGGCGGCCGGAAATCGTCCTCCTTGCGCAGCAGGAGCCAGACCGTCACGGCCAGCAACACGAGCAGCAGGGTCAGCACGACCCCCGCGGCGATCACGGCCCGGCGGGTCTCGGTCGGCGGCGGCGCGTCCTTGGGCGGCGCGGGCAGCGCGGGCGAGCGGTCGCCCACCCAGTGCGGCGCGAAGTCGGGGCCGTGCTGCTCGCCGATCAGCGTTCCGCTGACCAGCACCGGTTCGAGGAACCGCTCCGCTCCCGCCCTGTCGGGCTCGTACGGCGTGGCCACCCACGGGGCGCTCCCGCCGTCCATGGCCAGCACCTGCGGAACCGTGTCGGCCACCGCGGTGCGCCCGCGGGTCGCCCTGGCCATCCAGCCGCGGACACCGGAACGGCTGGCCGCCGCGTCACGGACACCGGTGACGAAGCGGTCGCGGGCCGCCGGGTCGAGCGCGGCTCCCCTGGTCAGCACCGCGACCGAGACGGCCCTGCCGTCGGGGGCGAGCCCGAGATAGACCAGCCCGGCGGGCCCCACCCGCAGACGTGCCTGCACGACGAAGGGTCCCAGCTGGGGCGGGTCGCCATACTGGAGCGGAGTGGCCACGTCTGACATGAAAGCACACCCGGCCGATCACCCCATGCCGCACGGGTGACGAGATCGGGCACGCCGCACGGGCCGCCACCGGGCTCGGGGGACCTCCCCACCCGAGAAGCCGGCTGCTCGCCTCCCTCGGCCGAGACGGGCACCGGCCGTCTCGAACACGAGAAGCATGACGAGGGAGGCGATTCACCGCCGGGTCGACCCGGCGGTTCCCTTGCCGGACGTGATGGAATATCGACATGACCGTCGCAGAAGAACTGCCGAGCGAGATCGACACCGGACTGCTGCGCGACGCCCTGACCGAGGTCCGGCGGGTCATCGTCGGGCAGGAGCACATGGTGGAGCGGTTGCTCGTGGCGCTCCTCGCCCGTGGCCACTGCCTGCTGGAGGGTGTACCGGGCGTGGCCAAGACCCTGGCCGCCTCGACGCTGGCCACCGTGGTCGGCGGCGCCTTCGCCCGTATCCAGTTCACCCCCGACCTGGTCCCCAGTGACATCGTGGGCACCCGGGTGTACCACCCCTCCCGCGAGGTCTTCGACGTCGAGCTCGGCCCGGTGTTCGTCAACTTCCTGCTCGCCGACGAGATCAACCGTGCCCCGGCCAAGGTGCAGTCGGCGCTGCTGGAGGTCATGGCCGAGCGGCAGGTGACCCTGGCCGGGGAGACCCACCCGCTGCCCAGGCCGTTCATCGTGCTGGCCACCCAGAACCCGATCGAGTCCGAGGGCGTCTACCCCCTCCCCGAGGTCCAGCGCGACCGGTTCCTGTTCAAGGTCCGCGTCGCCCATCCCAGCGCCCACGAGGAACTGGAGATCCTGCACCGGATGAGCGTCACGCCGCCGACGCCCAGGGCGGTGCTCGACCCCGCGCGGCTGGCCGCGCTGCAGTCGATGGCCGATCAGGTCTCGGTGCACCAGCTCGTCGCCGATTACGTGGTCAGGCTCGTGATGGCCACCCGCTCCCCCGCCGACTACGGCCTGGCCGGGCTGGAGGAGAACATCGAGATCGGTGTCAGCCCCCGGGCCACCCTCGGCCTGGTCGCGGCGGGACGTGGCCTGGCGCTGCTGCGGGGCCGCGACTACCTGCTCCCCGACGACATCCGCGACGTGGCGGTGGACGTGATGTCCCACCGGCTGATGCTCACCTTCGACGCCCTGGCGGACGGGATCGATCCCGAGGACGTGATCCGCCAGATCCTCGCCGCCGTTCCGCCCCCCCTCGTCGTCTGGAACCAGGGCCCCCGGTGACCACCTCAGAAAGCGGCGTGGGGACGTGCCCATACCTGGACTGAGGGACTTCCGTGAGGCCGCGCCGGGGACTGGACTGAGGAGTGAAGGAGCGAAGCGGATGAACGACGAGGGAAGGAGCCGGGTAAGAGCGGCCTCACCGCGACGCGCAGCGTCGCCGGTAGCAGGGAAGGAGCCGGGTAAGAGCGGCCTCACCGCGACGCGCAGCGTCGCAATCGGCACTGCCGAGCAGGCACTGCGGCGGCTGGAGCTCACCATCGTACGGCGCCTGGACGGGTTGCTACAGGGTGCCTACCAGGGGCTTCTTCCCGGTCCTGGCAGCGAGTTCGGCGACAGCCGGGTCTACGTGCCCGGCGAGGACGACATCCGGCGGATGGACTGGGCGGTGACCGCCCGCACGACGGTCCCGCACGTGCGCGACCTGGTCGCCGACCGGGAGCTGGAGACCTGGGCGCTGGCCGACCTGTCGCCCAGCATGGACTTCGGCACCGCCGACATGGAGAAGCGGGACCTGGTCGTGGCCGCCATCGGGGCGATCGGCTTCCTGGCGGGCCGGATCGGAAACCGCTTCGGCACGTACGTCCTGCACGACGAGTACGTCCACCGGATGCCCGCCAGGAGCGGCCGCCCGGCGCTGTACGGCCTGCTGCACTCGCTGATGGAGGCTCCCAGGGGTCGTGCCGTCATCGACGCCCCCGACCTGGCCGAGGCGATCGAGGTGATGGCCTCGGCACGGCGACGGCGCGGCCTGCGAGTGATCGTCTCCGACTTTCTCGACCCCGAACCCACGCTCGATCCCACCCTGGAGCTGCCCTGGGAGCGGCCGATCCGCAGGCTGGCCGCTCACCACCAGGTGATGGCCGTCGAGGTGATCGACCCCCGCGAGCTGGAGCTGCCGGCGGTCGGACTGGTCAACCTGACCGACCCGGAGTCGGGGCGAAGCCGCCAGATCCAGCTCACGCCCAAGGTCCGCCGGGCGTACGCGGAAGCCGCCGCCGCGCAGCGGGCGGCCAACCAGACGGCGTTGCGCCGCTGCGGGGTGGCCCACCTGGTGCTGCGCACCGACCGCGACTGGGTCTTCGACATCGCCCAGTTCGTACTGCGGCAGCGGCGCATGGCGTACCTGACCCATAGGCACCCGAGGTCGGGAGCGACACGGTGACTTTCCTCTCTCCGGCCTGGCTGTGGCTGTTCGCCGCGCTGGCGCTGCTCGTGGCGGGCTACGTGGCCGCCCAGTTCGCCCGGCGCCGCTACGCGCTGCGCTTCACCAACCTGCCGCTGCTGACGCTGGTGACCCCCTCGGAGCCCGGCTGGCGGCGGCACGTCGCCCCGCTGCTGTTCCTCGTCATGATGGGCCTGCTGATCGTGGGCTCGGCCCGTCCCGCCGATTCGGTACGGATTCCCCGCGACCGCGCGACGATCATCATCGCGCTGGACGTCTCGCTGTCGATGGAGGCCGACGACGTCCAGCCGAACCGGATCGCCGCAGCCAAGGAGGCGGCCCAGAAGTTCGTCGCGGACCTGCCGGAACGCTTCAACGTCGGGCTGGTCGCCTTCGCCCGCTCCGCCTCCGTCGTGGTCTCCCCCACCACCGACCACCAGGCGGTGAACACCTCCCTGGGCAACCTGAGCACCCGTGCGGGCACCGCGATCGGCGAGGCGGTGTTCAGCTCCCTGGACTCGTTGCGCTCCTTCGACCAGCGGGCGGTGACCGACCCCCCGCCCGCGGCGATCGTACTGCTGTCCGACGGCGACAACACCTCCGGCCGCTCGGTGGCGGAGGCGATCGAGTCGGCGATGAGCTCGCGCGTGCCGGTCTCCACGATCGCCTACGGCACCCAGGAGGGCACCGTCTCGATCGACGGGCGCGACGTGAACGTGCCGGTGAACAAGACCACGCTGCAGACCCTGTCGGACGGCACCGGCGGCCGGGCCTACGAGGCGGAGTCCGGCAGCCAGCTGCGGGAGGTGTACGAGCAGATCGGCACCTCGCTGGGTTACCGGACGGTCAACCAGGAGGTCACCCAGTGGTTCGTGGTGGCGGCGGTCCTGACCGGGCTGGTGACCGCCGGGGTGGCCCTGCTGCTGGGGTCGCGGCTGCCCTGAGCGGGTCCCCGCCATTGGTAACGTTCTACGACGTGGCACATTACTTCGAGGAGCGTCCCGAGACCGCCGACCGTCCCGGCTCGGTCACGCTCGTGCTCCCCGACCTTCACCTGAAGCTGGAGACCGACAGCGGGGTCTTCTCCGCCGAGCGCGTCGATGTGGGCACCCGGATCCTGCTGGAGAGCGTGCCTCCTCCGCCGTCCGGCGGCGACCTGCTCGACCTGGGCTGCGGTTACGGGCCGATCGCGCTGACGATGGCCTCGCGCGCCCCCGAGGCGACGGTCTGGGCGGTGGACGTCAACCGCAGGTCCGTGGAGCTGTGCGCCAGGAACGCCAGGTCCGCCTCCCTCGGCAACGTGAGGGCGATGCACGTCGACGAGGTTCCGCCCCAGGTGCGGTTCTCCGCCATCTGGTCCAATCCGGCGATCCGCATCGGCAAGGCCGCGATGCACGAGATGCTGACCCGCTGGCTGTCACGCCTCGCCCCCGACGGCGTCGCCCACCTGGTGGTCCAGAAGCACCTGGGCTCGGACTCCCTGCAGCGCTGGCTGAACGAGCGGGGCTGGCCCACCGAGCGGGTGGCCTCCCGCTCGGCGTACCGGATCCTCCGGGTGCAGGCCAGGTCGCAGGCGGACCCGGCGCGGTGAGCACGGTCATCCCGGCGGGCGGGACACGAGCCGCCCGAGAGACGAACGAGGAACGACGAGGAACGGTGAACGACCGATGACGGCGAACCCGCGCAGGCAGCTGCGCCCGACCGATGTCAAGCGCCTCAACCGCACCTGGCGAAGAAACACCGAGGGGCGGCTCGCACTGATCCTGGAGTCGGTGACCGGCCCGTTCAACGTCGGTTCCATCTTCCGCACGGCCGCCGCCTTCGGGGTGGAGCGGATCTGGCTGGCGGGCAACGCCACCCCGCCGACCAACCCAAAGGCGCAGAAGACCGCGCTGGGCACCGACCGCCTGGTGGCCTGGGAGGAGCCGGTGCCCGTCCTGGAGGCCGTACGGGCGGCCAGGGACGACGGGTTCACCGTGGTCGCGGTGGAGTTGACCGGCGACGCGGTGCCTCTGTCCGAGGCCAAACTGGACGGCGACGTGTGCCTGGTGGTGGGCAGCGAGGACCACGGATGCTCCCCCGCGCTGCTGGAGGCCGTCGACGGCGTCTGCTACATCCCGCAGGTGGGCCGGGTCGGCTCGTTCAACGTCTCGGTCGCGGCGGCGATCGCGGTGGCGGAGGTCCGCCGCCAGGAGTGGTCGGGCAGGGCGCTGCCGGAGGACTGACCGTCATCGGTTCGGGCGCCCGCTCTCCTCCGTGCCCGAACCGGTGCCCGAACCGGTGCCCGAACCGATGGCCGCGCGCCCTTCGGCTCCCTGCCCGTCCGGCCTCTGCCCGTCGTGCCCCCGGGCACCGTCGAGCGGGACCTTCTCGCCCCCGTAGACCCTGCTCATCCTGGCGCGAAGCCTGGCGAGCCGGCGGTGTTTTTTGGCCGCGGGGATCCCCTCCTCGTCCTCGACGGCCGTGGAGATGGTCGGGATCGGCCTCTTGCCCCGGATGAGGGCCTCGATGCCCTCGTTGGGCGGGACGTGCACCTCGATGTAGTCGCCCAGCGGCCGACGCTTGATCACGCCGGTCTCCACGCCGTGGCCGATCTGCGCGGCGTCGCGGCGCTGCAGGCCCAGGCAGATCCGGTAGGTGATGTAGTAGGCCAGGGCCGGCCCCAGGAAGATCATGACGCGGCCGGTGTAGGTCAGCATGTTCAGCGAGAGGTGGAAGAACGCGGCGATCTCGTCGTTCGAGGCTATCAGCCACAGGATCCCGTAGAACGTGATCGCGGCCAGGCCGATCGAGGTGCGGTGCGGGTTGTTCCGGGGACGGTCCACCACATTGTGCTCGCGGCGGTCCCCGGTGACCCACGACTCGATGAACGGATACAGCGCCAGGCCCGTCATGATGATGCCCGCCGGCACCAGCGCCGGGATCAGCACGCTCATCGGCAGCGTGAAGCCCAGGAAGTTGATCTCCCAGGAGGGCATCAGGCGGAGCGCGCCGTCCAGGAACGCCAGATAGAAGTCGGGCTGCGAACCAGCCGAGATGTTGGCCGGGGTGTAGGGACCGTACAACCAGATCGGGTTGATCTGCGCGAAGGTGCCCAGCAGCGCGATGACCCCGAAGGTGAACATGAAGAAGGCGCCCGACTTGGCCATGAAGGAGGGGTACGTCGGCCCGCCCACCACGTTGTCGTTGGTGCGGCCCTTGCCCGGCAGTTGCGTGTGCTTCAGCACCCAGGTGAGCATCAGGTGGGCGGTGATCAGCGCCAGCAGGACGCCCGGCAGGAGCAGGATGTGTATCGAGTAGAACCTGGAGATGATGTCCTCGCCGGGATACTGGCCGCCGAAGAGGAAGAAGGTGAGCCAGGTGCCGATCACCGGAAACGAGATCATCGTGCCCGCGGTGATCCGCAGGCCGACACCGGAGAGCAGGTCGTCGGCCAGGGAGTAGCCGGTCAGCCCCTCGGCCAGGGCCAGCATCAGCAGCAGCACGCCGATCACCCAGTTCAGCTCCCTGGGCTTGCGGTAGGCGCCCATGAAGAAGATCCGGAGCATGTGCGCCATCATCCCGGCGACGAACAGCAGGGCGGCCCAGTGGTGCATCTGCCGCATCAGCAGGCCACCGCGCACGTCGAAGCTGATGTTCAACGTCGAGGCGTACGCCTCGGACATCATGATGCCCCGCAGCGGGCCATAGGAGCCGTCGTAGACGATCTCGCCCATGGTGGGCCTGAAGAAGAACGTCAGGAACACGCCGGTCAGCAGCAGGACGACGAACGAGTAGAGCGGTATCTCGCCGAGCAGGAACGTCCAGTGGTCGGGGAAGAGCTTCCGCATGTTGCGCTTGAGAAAGGAGGCGGCGCCGAGGCGGTCGTCGACGAACCCGCTGACGCCCGCCACGGGCTTCGGAATGCTCCCGGTGCTCATGCGCGGCCTCCGTTCTCGTGGACCTCGGTCTCGACGTCGTGCTCCCGTGAACCGAGAACCAGCTGAAACGGCGAGGTCTGCCGTGGACGACCAGGTGTTTTTCATCATCCATGGTGATGAACAAGCCGATGAACAAGCCGAGGCAAAGACTCGCCGATCGGTCCGGTTCCGTGGTCTTGTGACCCAAATGTTCACCTGCCCGCGATGGCGAGCCCTGCTCACAGGGGGCATACTCCTGCACGTGCAGCGTCGTTATGCCTTCCTCGACCATCCCGCCCCACTCGCCTTCGCCCACCGGGGCGGGGCGGCCGAGGGAAGGGAGAACACCTTCGCCGCCTTCGAGCGGGCCGTCGAGCTCGGTTACACCTACCTGGAGACCGACGCGCACGCCACCTCCGACGGAGTGCTCCTGGCCTTCCACGACCACACGCTGGACCGGGTGACCGATCGCCGGGGACGGATCGCCGCGCTGCCGTACCGGCTGGTGCGCGAGGCACGGATCGGCGGCGTGGACGAGATCCCGCTGATGGAGGACCTGCTGGGCTCGTGGCCCGAGGCGCGTTTCAACATCGACGTCAAGGAGGCGGCGGCCATCGCGCCGCTCGCCGAGACGGTCAGGCGGACCGCCTCCCACAACCGGATCTGCCTCACCTCCTTCTCCGAGGAGCGACTCGCCCGCGCCCGTGCCGCGATCGGTCGCGAGGTGTGCTCCTCGCTCGGACCACGCGGCGTGGCGGCCCTGCGCGCCGCCGCCACCACCTCCGGATACGGCCGGCTGCTCGCCCGCCTGGCCCGCGCCGGGGTACCGTGCGCGCAGGTGCCGGTGGGCTTCCGCGGCCTGCGGATCACCACGCCCGCCCTGGTCCGCACGGCGCACGCGCTCGGCATGCAGGTCCACGTGTGGACCGTCAACAACACCGGGGTGATGGAACGCCTACTCGACGCGGGCGTGGACGGCCTGATGACCGACAACATCTCCGGGCTGCGCGACGTGCTGGAGGCCCGTGGTCAGTGGCACCCCGGCCGTCTCGCCGCATGAACCGCGTGAACCGCGTGAACCGCGTGAGTCACATGAGCCGCCCGGGTGAGATGAGTGGCGTGCGGGCGCGTGACCGCCGGGACAGGCGGGACCCCGCGAGAGCACCGGCCCGGCCACCACGCGCCTGCCCTCTCGTGGCGACCTGAACGCACGACCGCGCGAGCGCCCCTGCCCCCCGCCCCCCAGCGAACCGAGGACCCCCATGACCTCCGAACAGGTCGTCGAGGAAACCCCCCAGGCCCGCCGCCGCGAACAGCGCGGCTGGTACTTCTACGACTGGGCGAACTCCGCCTTCCCCACCACCGTCCTGACGGTCTTCCTCGGCCCCTACCTGACGACGATCGCGGAGACCGCCGCCCAGGGTCGCCCCTACGTGGACGTGCTCGGGTTCGACGTGCGGCCCAGCGCCTACTACTCCTTCGTGGTGGGCACCGCGGCCATCCTGCAGATCATCCTGATGCCCGTGGCGGGCGCCCTGGCCGACCACACCGGCCGCAAGAAGGAGCTCATGGGGCTGTTCGCCTACCTCGGCGCCGGCGCCACCCTCTGCTTCTGGTTCGTCGCCGACGGACGCTACCTGCTGGGCGGCGCGCTGTTCCTGGTGGCCAACGTGGCCTTCGCCGCCGCGTTCGTGATCTACAACTCGTTCCTGCCGGAGATCGCCACGGCGGACGAGCGCGACCGGGTCTCCGCCCAGGGGTGGGGCTTCGGCTACCTCGGCGGCGGCCTGCTGCTCGCCTTCCACCTGGTGCTCTTCCTCAAGCACAGGTCCTTCGGCGTCACCGAGGCCGAAGCGGTGCGCATCGCCCTGGCCTCGGCGGGCCTGTGGTGGGGCGGGTTCACCGTCATCCCGCTGCTGCGGCTGCGCAACCGGCGGGCGCTCGCCCCCGGCACCGAGACGACCGCCCAGGCCGTGACGGGCAGCTTCCGCCAGCTGGGCCGCACCATCAGGGAGCTACGGCGCTACCCGCTGACCTTGGGCTTCCTGGTCGCCTATCTCATCTACAACGACGGCGTGCAGACCGTCATCTCCTTCTCGGCCACCTATGCCGACAAGGAGCTCGGTCTTGGCCAGGAGGTGCGGATCGCGGCGATCCTGATGGTGCAGTTCGTGGCCTTCTTCGGGGCGCTGCTGCTCGGCCGGCTCGCCGCCTCCTACGGGGCCAAGCGGGTCGTGATGGTCGCGTTGATCGCCTGGGTCGCCGTGGTGGCCGTGGCCTACTTCCTGCCCAAGGGGTCGGCCGGGCCTTTCTTCGCGCTGGGATTCGCCATCGCGATCGTGATGGGCGGGACGCAGGCACTGTCGCGGTCACTGTTCTCACATGTGATCCCGCGGGGCAAGGAGGCGGAGTACTACAGCCTGTACGAGATCAGCGACAAGGGCTCGACGTTCCTCGGGTCGTTCACCCTCGGCCTGGCGCTCCAGCTGACCGACAGCTATCGCCTGGGCATCGTCTCTTTGGTGATCTTCTTCGTGCTCGGTTTCGTGCTGCTCGCCCTCATCGACCTGCCCAAGGCCATCAGGGCGGCCGGAAACCAGGTGCCGGAACGCCTCTGAGAACGCTCCGGAAAAGGGTTCCTTCACAGACCGGGTCAAGAACGTGCGATTGGATCACGCTGTCTGTGGGAATCCACACACGGTATCAAGCGTTGTACGCCGTGGGAGACGAACCCCTCACGACGGGGCCCTCAGGAGGCATTCAGACATGGGCGAGCGTGCGCTACGCGGTACCCGGCTCGGGGCGACCAGCTACGAGAACGACCGCAACACCGATCTGGCCCCGCGCCAGGAGGTGTCCTACACCTGCCCGAAGGGCCATCGATTCGACGTTCCGCTTGCCGCTGAGGCCGAGATCCCGGCGACCTGGGAGTGCCGCATGTGCGGTGCGACCGCCCTCCGGGTGGACGGCGAGGTGCCGGAGGCCAAGAAGGCCAAGCCCCCGCGTACGCACTGGGACATGCTGCTGGAGCGCCGCACGATCGAGGACCTGGAGGAGGTGCTCAACGAGCGCCTGGCGATTCTACGCGCCCAGCGCCGCAAGAGCGCCTGACGGATTCGAAGGGACGGAGACCTTCGGCCCCCTGACCAGGGGGCCGAAGGTCTCCGTCTTCTCCACTGCCTTCTCCGCTGCCCCGGTGACGACCGGGGCGCGAAGTGGCTCAGCCGATTAGTGCGGAATTGGTCCTTGGGGTCGGTTCGCTTTCTCCCTAAGGTCATTTCCATGACCACTCAGACCAGCAGAGAGACCACCGGCACCACCTCGACGACGGCCGGTGAGAAAGCCGCGGCGCTCCGGGCGCTGCACGTGCCGGGCCGACCGCTGGTGGTGCCCAACGTCTGGGACGCCGCGTCGGCACGTGCCGTCGAGGCCGAGGGGTTCCCGGTGATCGCCACCGGCAGCGCCGCCGTCGCCCCGGTGCTCGGCTACGACGACGGTGAGGAGACACCCGTCGAGGAGATGCTGGCCGCGATCGCCAGGATCAGCCGCTCGGTCGGCCTGCCCGTCACCGCGGACATGGAACGCGGCTACGGGCTGGAGCCCGCCGAACTGGTCGAGCGGCTCGCCGCCGCCGGGGCCTCCGGCTGCAACCTGGAGGATTCCGATCCGCGCACCGGTGCCATGGTCGACGTCGACGAGCAGGCGGCCTTCCTGGGCGCCGTCCGGTCCGCCGCGGCCGACGCCGGCGTGGACCTGGTGATCAACGCCCGGATCGACACCTACATGAACGGCACGGGAGACGCCGGGGAGCGGCTGGCCGAATCGGTGCGGCGGGGCCGCCGCTACCTGGAGGCGGGCGCCGACTGCGTCTACCCGATCTTCGCGGCCGAGGCCGAGGCCGTCCGCGCACTGGCCGAGCGGATCGAGGGGCCGATCAACATCCTGTTCCGTCCGGGTACGCCGTCGCTCGGCGAGCTGGCCTCCCTCGGGGTGGCCCGGGTGAGCTTCGGCCACGGCCTGCACAAGGCCGTGCAGGCGTACACGGCCCGGATGCTCACCGCGATCCGGGACGGTGAGAGCCCCTACTCCCCCGCGCTCTGATCCGGCGCCCCGCCGGGCTCAGAGGCTGAGCTTGCCCTCGGCTCCGCCGCACCACTCCACCAGCAGGACCGTGGCATCGTCCTGGAGCCTGCCGTCGTGGTGTTTCAGCACGCTGCGGACCAGGCGGCGCAGGGTCTCCGGCACGGGCAGGCCGTCGGCGTTGTGCCGGATGATGAAGTCGACGAAGCGCGCCAGACCGAACTCCCTGCCCGCGCGGTCGCGGGCCTCGACCATGCCGTCGGTGTAGAGGAGCACGCGGTCGCCTGGCTCCAGCTGCTCCCTGCACAGGGTCACCGGCAGTCCGAGTCCGAGGCCCAGCGGGTGGGCGGGCGGGCATCTCAGGGTGGTGACCCATCGCCCCCCTCTGATCACCACCGGCGGGTGATGACCCCGGTTGACCCAGGCGAACACTCCGGTGCGCATGTTCAGGTCGGCCAGAATGGCCGTGGCGAAACGGTTGCCCTGGCCGAACTCCTTGATCAGCACCTCCTCGATCCCCTCGCTGACCCGGACGAGGCCGGCCCCCTGGCGGCGCTGGTTGCGGCAGGCGGCCACCGCGAGGTTGGCGGTCAGCCCGGCCGACGCGTCATGGCCCATCGCGTCGAAGACCGCCAGGTGGACGGCTTCGCCGTCCAGCCCGTAGTCGAAGGCGTCGCCGCCGAGCTCGTACGCCGGTTCGAGCGCGGCACCGATGATCACCTTCTCGCTGGCGAAGGTGAGCGGCGGCAACAGGTTCCACTGCATCTCGGCGGCGACGTTCATCGGCCGGGTCCGCACCAGCCGGGCATAGGAGTCGCTCTGGGAACGCTTGCTCACCAGCATCAGCGCGACCACGGACGCCAGGTGCCGCATGTCCTCCTGCGACCGGTCGCCGTCGGTGTCCGGCCGGGCACTGACGCGCAGCACCCCGAGGCGTTCCGTGCCGTCCAGCAGCGGCACCCACCATCGTCCCCCCTCGCCCGCGGCACCGGCGCCGGGCAGCACGCGCATCTCCTGGAAGGCACGTCCCGCCAGCGTTCCGTCGATCCGCAGTTCGGCCGGCTCCCGCTCGGCGCTCTCGCCCCGGCCGGTCAGAGGGCGCAGCACATCCTGTTGCAGGTCGGCCAGGTAGATCAGCACGTCGTACAGACCGACATGCGCGGCGTGCTCCTCAACGAGGGACGGCAGCCGCTCCACCGTGCTCAGATGGCTGGCCTCGACAAGTCCCGCGAGCATTCTCGCCCGTCCCCGGTGAGGCCCCACGTCGTTGCAGCCCACCTGCGGCGTGGATGGTGTGGATCCGTCCACGGCGACTCCTCGAGACCCCGGTCCGCGCCGGACGCCGAACACGAACGGCTCATCCGACGCCTTCAGAAGAACCTCTACCCCCGCGAAGGGGATCAACCCGGCCCTTTCCCCGGGATCCGCATCCGCCGGCGGCCTGTCAGTCACCCCCGCACAGGGCCACGGCCTGCCGGTGCGGGTAGACGTGCTCCAGATCGTGTCCGGGCCGATCACTCCCGCCATCGGTGATCAGGACTCCATAACATCGCGATAGGGATTTTTTGGGAGATCCCTTAACGGGCGCCCCGCAAATACCTTGACAGCACCCCTCACAAGGAGTGTTCATGTTACGTCGAGGTACCCTCCTGGCCGGAGCCACCACCGTGGCCCTGTACCTGGCCGCCACCGTGGCGCCCGCCTCCGCAGCACCCGCCCCCCTCGCCCCCCAGCCTCCGGCAGCGATGCTCGAGGCCCTCCAGCGCGACCTCGGCCTCACCGCCGAGCAGGCCGTGCAGCGACTGGCCAACGAGCAGCGCGCGGCCGCCTCGGAGTCCGCCCTGAGCGGTGAACTCGGCGCCGACTACGCCGGTGCCTGGCTCAACGGCGACGCCTCCCAGCTCTCCGTGGCCACCACCGACGCCGCCGACGCCGCCGCCATCAGGGCCAAGGGCGCGCAGCCCGTGATCGTCGGCCGGACCCTGGCCGAACTCAACGCCGTCAAGGACGGTCTCGACCAGGCCTCCGCGGAGGCCAGGGCCGGCGCGTCCCTCTGGTACGTCGACGTCACCACCAACAGCGTCGTCGTCCTCACCGGCGACCAGGCCGCGGGCGAGGCCCTCGTCTCCGCCGCGGGCGTCGACAAGAACGCCGTCCGGGTGACGCTCTCCGCCGAGAAGCCCCAGCCCTTCGCCAACATCATCGGCGGCCTCGCCTACTACATCGGCTCCAGCCGGTGCAGCATCGGCTTCTCCGTCCGCAAGGGAACCACCCCCGGCTTCGTGACCGCGGGACACTGCGGCCGGGCCGGCAACACCACCACCAACCCGTCCGGCACCTTCCAGGGTTCGTCGTTCCCCGGCAACGACTACGCCTGGGTCGCCACTCCCGGCCACACCGTGCAGCCGTGGGTGCGCGGTTCCGGCGGCGCGAACGTGATCGTCCGCGGCTCCACCCAGGCCTCGGTCGGCGCCTCGATCTGCCGCTCCGGCTCGACCACCGGCTGGCGCTGCGGCGTCATCAGCCAGCACAACACCAGCGTGACCTACTCGCAGGGCACGGTGAGCGGCCTGACCCGCACCACCGTGTGCGCCCAGCCGGGCGACTCCGGCGGTTCCTACATCTCCGGCAGCCAGGCCCAGGGCGTCACCTCCGGCGGTTCGGGCAACTGCACCGTCGGCGGCACCACCTACCACCAGCCGGTCAACGAGATCCTCTCGGTGTACGGGCTGACGCTCGTCACCGGCTGACCCCGCCTCCTCACCAGCTGCTCCCCGCGAGCAACCCCCCGATGGCCGAGGAGGCCCGCTAGAAATGTCTAGAATCACTCGCTTCGGTGTCGCCCTCATCCTGGGACTGGCCTTCCTGGTGGCCATCCCCGTCCAGGCCACGCTCGTCCACGCGGCTGACACTCGTACGGCGGCCGTACGCGTGCTCAGATACGACGCGAGCAGAGCCGCGGAGTTCCGGTCCGCCGTGGATCAGGCGGCACAGATTTGGAACTCCAGCGTCTCGAACGTGCGGCTGGTGGCCGGCAGCCCGGCGGACTTCGTGGTGCTCGCCGACAACGGCTGGCCTCGCGCGCAGCCCACCAGCCTGGGCCGCGGAACCGTGTGGATGGGACGGCAGGCGACCGCCGAGGGCCACAACCCGCTGCGTATCGCCACCCACGAGATCGGCCACATCCTGGGCCTGCCCGACCGGCGCACCGGCCGGTGCACGGACCTGATGTCCGGCGCGAGCGCGGGCACGAACTGCACCAACCCCTACCCGAACGCGGCGGAGAAGGCCGAAGTCCAGCGGAACTTCGCCGGGTTCGCCCCGGCGATCGACTTCGGTGAGATCTACGTCGACAGCCCGGAGCGCGTGGCGTCCTAGCTGATCATCCAGGTACCCACGGGCACCTCGCCGGTCCGGCCGAACCCATCGGCCGGGCCGGCGAAGGCGTGTCGGCTCGTGTTCGCCGGGAGCCCCGGCTCTGACCATGGGTCACGACAGGAGTTTCTCGAAGCAGTGGGAACCCGCGAGCCGTTCGTACGGAGGAAAGATCGGGACAGGGGTGTATCCCTCCCTCCGGTACAGCCTCACCGCGTCCGGCTGGCGGTCACCGGTCTGCAGGATGATCCGGGACGCGCCCAGCGCGCGAGCCGCGTCCTCCGCCGCGGCCAGCAGGGCTCGCGCCACGCGGGTGCCCCGATGCGAGGGGACCACGAACATCCGCTTGAGCTCCAGTTCTCCGCCGAGCCTGCGCAGCGCCACGTGCCCGACGGGAAGCCCCTCCGCCGAGTACGCGACCCCGCTGTAGGCGACGGTCTCAGGCTCGACGTCCATGCCCCGGGGCAGCAGGCCGGGGGTGGCGGCGAGCAGGTCGGCGTAGCGGGCGCCCATCTCCTCGGTCATGGCCTGGCGCAGCGCCACAGCCGCACCGTCGTCCCAGGGAACGGGCCTGACCGTGACCAGGCCGGCTCCCTTCGCGAACGCGGTCACAACAGCCCCACTTCCTCTCCGTTCCCGCGGTCACGGACCGTCCGGAACTTCCGCATGGCGCCGGCCCGGACCGGCGTCGCCCGCCAGGCCATCACATTCTCACAACTTTAACTCTACTTAAAAGGTAGGTAAAATAGGATTTTTTACCAATGTCCGCGGTGCCTCCCAGAGGATCGACCGCCGGGCGATGGGAAGGAACCGGAGGTGACCCGTTCCCATATCAGCGTCTCGGTGGACGCACACGCCCGGCCCGAGCAGGTCTTCTCCGTGCTGACCGACTGGTCGAGGCACGACGAGTGGATGGTCCTGACCCGGGCACGAATCACCGCCGGGAACGGCCGTAGCACCGGGAGCCGGCTGGCGGCCTTCACCGGCGTGGGACCTCTCGGGTTCCTCGACACCATGGAGATCACCGAGTGGGACCCGCCCAGGAGCGTGGGGGTCCGGCACACGGGGCGGCCGGTGCGCGGCACCGGGGTCTTCCGCGTGCTGCCCCGCGAGGGCGGCGGCAGCACGATCATCTGGGAAGAGGATCTCGACCTGCCGTTCGGCGCGGCCGGACGACTCGGCTGGCTGGCGGTCAGGCCGCTGAACGCCGCGCTGTTCCGGCTCTCACTGCGCCGCCTGGCCGCGCTCAGCGATCGGTGAGGCTCCGAGGACCGGCCGCCCCTTCGGAGGCGGCCGGCTCGTCACGGATGACCTCCCCGTGCAGGATCGGACCCGAGCCGGGCGGCCTCCCGGCGTCGCGCAGCACGTCGAAGGGCGAGCCGTCGCCGAACGGCGAACCGAGTCCGGCGCCCGCCGCGTTCCTGGCCATGATGGTGCGCACCCGGCGGGCGAAGAACCAGGCGCCGAGCCTGCGGACCACCGGCCGGGTGAAGGGCAGCAGGCACAGGACGCCCAGCACGTCGGAGAGGAAGCCGGGGATGAGCAGCAACGTGCCGCCCACGAGGGTCAGGCCGCCGCCGGCGAGTTCGCGGTCCGGCATCCGCCCGCTCTGCAGCGCGCTCTGAAGGTTGCGCCAGGCCCGGCGGCCCTCGCGGCGCACGATCCAGGAACCGAGCAGGCCCCCGGCGAGCAGAAGGGCCAGCGTCGTCCAGCCACCGATGACCTGACCGACCTGGATGAGCACCAACACCTCAAGGACCGGCACTACAAGGAAGGTCAGGACCAGCAGAAAGCGCATCTTTGCCTCAACTCATGCGACAGCCGTATGACATGACAACGCTGCGGAGCGGTCGTGCGTTCCGCGTTCGCTCAGCGTGGACGCGTCTTCGGCGGAGCCTTGGGACCGCACCCTCGCCGTACCCCGAGGATCAGCGACCGCGGCGGCGGCGCAGACGCGCGGGCAGGCCCATGACACCCCAGGCGGCGACCCGCCAGAAGGCTTCGACCACCACGCCGCGTCCCATCTTGCTGGTCCCGATGGTGCGGTCCACGAAGGTGATCGGCACCTCGGTGACGCGCAGCCCGTTGCGGACCGTACGCAGGGTCAGGTCCACCTGGAAGCAGTAGCCCTGCGACTCGACGTCCTCCAGGCCGATCTTCTCCAGGGTGGCGGCCCGGTAGGCACGGAACCCCGCGGTGGCGTCGCGGACCGGAAGGCCGAGCATGAACCGGGTGTAGACGTTGGCGCCGCGCGACAGGAACTCCCGCGAGGCCGGCCAGTTGACGACCTTGCCGCCGGGCACCCAGCGGGAGCCGATCGCCAGGTCGGCCCCGCGGGTCAGCCTGTCCAGCAGCTTGGGCAGTTCCTCTGGCCGGTGGGAGCCGTCGGCGTCCATCTCCACGAGGACACCGAAGCCCTCCCCCAGGCCCCAGCGGAAACCCGCGATGTAGGCCGCGCCCAGGCCCTGCTTGCCTCCCGGCCGGTGCAGCACGTGGACGTGGTCGTCATCGGCCACCAGCTTGTCGGCGACCGCCCCCGTGCCGTCGGGGCTGTCGTCGTCGACGACCAGGAGGTGCGCCTCGGGCACGGCCTCGCGCAGCCGCCGGGTGATCATCGGCAGGTTCTCCCGCTCGTTGTACGTCGGGACGATGACGAGCACCCGACCAAGCATCCGCTCCATCACGCGTCTCCCACCTGCTGATCGTCTTTTCGGATCACGGAGTGCCCCACGCCGCGCGTCCGGCGCCGCCAGGCGACGGCCACCGCGCCCGCACCCACAAGTATCAAGGCCCATTCGGGCAGCGCGCCCACGCGCGTGGCGATGGTCTGCGCGGTCCTGACGGGGACTGTCAGGACGTTCATGGCGGGCACCAGTTCCCCGGTGCGCCAGGCGATCGAACCGCTTGGAGTCACATATGCCGATATACCCGTAATTGCGGAAGTGATCACCGCCCGATTGTGCTCCACGGCCCGCAACTGGGACATGGCGAGTTGCTGCGGCGGCAGGTTGGTCAGTGCGTAGGTGGCGTTGTTGGTCTGCACCACCAGCGGCGAGGCGCCCGTCCTGGCGGTGTCGCCCACGATGCCGTCGAAGGCCACCTCGTAGCAGTTGATCGCGCCGATGGTCACCGGCCCCATCCTGAGGTCGCCGTCGCGGGTGCCCGCCACCGACTGCTTGCCGACCAGGGAGGCGCGTTCGAACAGGGCCAGCACGAGCTCCTTGAGCGGGGTGTACTCCCCGAAGGGGACCAGCTGCTGCTTGTCGTAGTGGGCGCCGGGCCCGGTCACCGGGTCCCAGACCAGACTGCGGGTCGCCCGGTTCTTCTCCCCGATCCCGACCACCGCGCCGACCAGGACGGGCACCCCGATGTCCTTGACCGCCGCGTCGATCTCGCTCCTGGCGAACTCGCTGCGCAGCGGATCGATGTCCGTGGAGTTCTCCGGCAGCACGACCAGGTCGGGGCGGGGGGTCCTGCCCTCCCTGATGTCCCGCGCCATCTGGTGCAGCATCCTGGTGTGGTTGCCGAGGACCACGGCCGGCTCGTCGCCCAGCGGGTGCATGCCCCGGCCGGGGACGTTGCCCTGGATGACACCGACGGTCACGTTCTCGCCCTCGTCGCCGTACCTGGGGACGGCCAGCGCCCCGGCCGGCACGGCCAGCGCCCCGGCGAGCGGCCACGCGACGGCCCGCCCCCAGCGCGGGCCCCTGGCCCCTCCCTGTGCCGGAGACGTGCGCGGAGCCGTGAACGACCGTGACACCGCCAGCGCGAGCAGGCCACCGCACAGGGCCACCGCGAAGCTCACCAGCGGCGCCCCGCCGAGTGCCGCGTACGGAGTGAAGATCGACTCACCCTGGCTGAAGGCCACCCGCGCCCAGGGGAACCCGCCGAAGGGGAACTCACCCCTGGCCCACTCGGCCGCCACCCAGAGCGCGGCGCTCCACAGTGGCCACAGGCGCAGCCTGGCCACCAGGGCGGCGCCCGCACCCCAGGCGGCGTAGAAGACGCTCTCCATGGCGACCAGCCCCAGCCAGGCGTCGATACCGATCGGGCTCACCCAGCGCAGGCCGGGCAGCAGCAGGGCGAGCCCGGCCAGCAGGCCCAGCCAGGCGCCACGGCGCGGGCGGGTGCCGTGCACCGCCAGGAGCGCCAAGGCCATGCCGAGCGGAGCGAGGAACCAGAACCCGAGCGGCGGGAAGGCGAGGAAGATCAGCAGGCCACCGGCCACCACGCCCGCGACGCGGGCGGGCAGTTCCAGACGGGAGGGGAGAGGCGAGACCGCCTCACCTGCCGGGTCGTCCGTCTCGGACGCCTCCGGCACCGGGGCGGCCGTCTTCTCCTGCACCACGGGCGGGGCTCCTTGCGATGTCGTACGGGCCGGCGACGCCCGGTCCTCCTGCCCGAACGCTACCGCCCAGCGGGCACGCCCCCAAAAAGTTCCACGACATATTCCTCATAAGCCCACCAGAACGCCCTGAAACCAGCAAACCCCCAGAAGGGCTCCCGTACCCGGCAACGGGGCGGTCCGGGGTGTCCTTCGACACCCCGGACCGCCCCGACGCTTGCGGCGCTCGCACGGGAGCGGGAAGAGAGCCCGGGCAACCCTTCGGACCGGTTCCGTCCCGTCGGCGGCGAGCGCGGATTGCCGTTGTCTACTGGGTGCCCGGACCCCTCCTGGGTCCAACCCCCCGCCCGGAAGGAGTGCCCCGCCTCGACGGACTGCCGGCCCTGCGTCTGGCTGAACGGACGGGGTCACCCCCGTCACGGGCGCAGGAAACGACGATGTCGGAAGGCGGCCGACCGGCCAGTCCCGTGCTGGACTGGGCAGCAAACTACCGAGCCCAGCGCAGATGTCAACCGTGTCACTAACAGCGGAAACATCAAGTTTTCGCAGCTGGGACATGATCGACGAGAGCCGTCAATGGTCTCATGTGATCCGATGTCTCTCAAGTCGAGCGAGGGCATCGGGAAGCGGACCGTCATGCACGACGCCAAGCCGCTGGGTCGCGCGGGTCAACGCCACGTAAAGGTCGCTGGCCCCGCGCGGGGACTCGCCCAGGATCGACTCCGGTTCGACCACGATGACCGCGTCGAACTCCAGCCCCTTGGCCTCGGCGACGGTCAGCACCGCCACCTGGGCGTCCAGGGCGGCGGACCCCGGACCGGCGACCGCGCCGTCGACGGAGCGGAGCACCACCTCTCCGAGTTCCCGTGCGCGCGACTCGGGGACGATCACGACAAGTCGCCCACCCTCCACGATCTCGGCCTTGACGACGTCGCCGAGCGAGGCCGTCGGTGAGTCCGCCCACGGGCGCGTCCCGGTCTCCCTGACCGAGGCCGGGGCCTTCAGCGCCGGATCGACCAGGGTGAGCACGTCGGCGGCCACCGCCATCAGCTCCGCCGGGGTGCGGTAGTTGACGCTGAGGGTCTCCTCGCGCCAGCGCCCGGCCACGTAGGGGTCCAGGACCCGGCCCCAGGAGCGCGCCCCGGCCGAGGACCCGGTCTGGGCCAGGTCGCCGACGATCGTCATCGACCGCGTCGGGCAGCGTCGCATCAGCATCCGCCAGTCCATCGGCGACAGCTCCTGCGCCTCGTCCACGATGACGTGGCCGAAGGCCCAGTTGCGGTCCGCCGCGGCGCGCTCAGCGGTGGTCAGGAAGACGTCGTCGCCGAGATGGCGGGCGGCGAACTTCTCGGCGTCCATGATGTCGGAGAGCCCGGTCAGCTCCAGGACCTCCTTGGCGTACTCGAGCTGGTGCTGCCGCTCGTCGAGCGCGGCGGCCCGCTGCGCCGCCTGCTCCTCCTCGGCCATCCAGGCCCCGGCCCGCAGCACCGCGGGGTCGATGTCGCCGAGCAGTTCGGCGGCCTCGTCCAGGAGCGGCACGTCGGACTCGGCCCACCAGTTCTCCCCCTTGCGGGGCGGCTCGCGCAGCATCAGCTCCCGCTCGGCCTCGCCGAACTCGGCGGCGGCGTGGTCGAGGCGCTCTCGGGAGGTGAACAACCCGATCAGGAGCTGCTGTGGTGTGACGTAGGGCCAGAGCCGGTTCAGGGCCGCCTTGACGGGCCGCTCGGTACGGAGCTCCTCGCGGATGTCGGCCAGCTCGTCGTCGTCGATCATCCCCTTGCCCAGCTGCCTGGCCGCCTGGCGGGCGAGCGCGTTGAGCAGGTGGCGGACGAAGATCGAGCGGGCCTCGTTGTGCGCCCGCCTGGAGCGGGCCGCCCTGTTGCGCGCCGCCTCCAGGACGTTGCCCTCCAGTCGCAGGGTGTAGCGGTCGAGGCGGATCTCGATCGGCTTGCGCGGCACCCGCTGCCGCTCGCGCACGGCCCGCGCGACGACCTGGGCCATCCGGGAGTCACCCTTGAGCCCGGCCACCTCCGAAGGCTCCTTGCGCCCGGGAACGACCCCCGGGTACAGCTCGGAGACCGTCGACAACAGCACGTCGGTCTCGCCCAGGGAGGGCAGCACCTGCTCGATGTAGCGCAGGAACGTCAGGTTCGGCCCGAGGATGAGCACCCCCCTGCGGGCCAGCTTCTCCCTGTGGGTGTAGAGCAGGTAGGCCGCGCGGTGCAGCGCGACCACGGTCTTGCCGGTCCCGGGACCGCCCTGCACGACCAGCACCCCGTCCAGGTCCGAGCGGATGATGCGGTCCTGCTCCGACTGGATGGTGGCCACGATGTCGCGCATCCGCCCGGTGCGCCGAGCGGCCAGGGAGGCGAGCAGGGCGGCCTCCCCGTTGAGGGTGGCCACGTCCTCGTCCGTGAGGTTGTCGAGATCCAGGAGGTCATCGTCGATCCCGATCACCCTGCGGCCCTTGGTCTGCAGGTGGCGGCGGCGGGTGACGCCCATCGAGGCCGCGGGGGTGGCGCCGTAGAAGGGCTGGGCGACCGGGGCGCGCCAGTCGATCAGCAGTCGGCGCTGGTCGTCGTCGGCCATGCCGATGCGGCCGATGTAGAGGGAGGTGTCGTCGGCGTTGTCGAGCCGGCCGAAGCACAGGCCGTTCTCGACCGCCCACAGGCGGCCCAGGCGCTCGGCGTACATCCCGGCGAAGGTGTCGCGCTCAGAGCGGTTCTGGTGCGTGCCCCCGCTCCCTCCCTGCGCGAGGACGCCGTCCAGCTGCCGCTGGGTGCGCTCGCGCAGCAGATCGAGCCTCGCGTAGAGAGCGGAGACATACTCCTGCTCCTTGGTCAGCTCGATTTGACGGGTTGCCGTCGCTCCATTATCGTTGCTAGTAATGGGATACTCCGGACCATTGCGCTAGTTGTTATGACAAACCATCACCCTAGCAGGTCCGTCGAGAAGTTTACCCGCCCCTGAGCCATCACAGCTTCATTGCGACGCCTCCTGCCCGCTTGACGGGGATCCGCCGGGTTCCTTACATTCACTCGAAGTTAGGAAAGTTTCCTAACTTCGCCTCATCGGTGAATGCGAGGACGCACACGGAGGGCCAGTGAAGCAGCCGACGCCGGGCACCCCGAGCCTGCTGCGCGCGATCAACGACCGCGCCGCCCTGCAGGCACTGCTGGAGCGCGGCCCGCTGACCCGCCCGGAGATCGGTGCCCTCACCGGCCTGTCCAAGCCCACCGCCTCGCAGCTGCTCATCCGCCTGCAGGAGGCGGGCCTGGTCGTGCTCAACGGCATCCGCGAGGGACTGCCCGGCCGCACCGCCGAGGTCTACCGGCTCAACCCGGCCGCCGCGTACGCCGCCGCGATGGACGTCACGCGCGCGGGCATCGACGTCAGGGTCGCCGACATCACCGGCGCCGTGGTCGGCGAGTACCACCTGCCCACTCCCGGCCGCTCCGGCGGCGACGCGGTGGATCGGGTCGCCGCCGCGCTGGAGGGCGCGGGTGCTCCGGAGACGCCGCGGTGCGTGGTCATCGGCGTGCAGGGCACGATCGACCCGGGCACCGGCAGGCTGGCCTACGCCACCAGCAGGGACATGCCCGGCTGGCACATCCCCGACCTGGTCCGCACCCTCGGCGACGGCCTGGGCGTACCGGTCGCGATAGAGAACAACGTCAACCTCGTCGCCCAGGCCGAGCAGGCGCACGGCGTGGGCCGGGGCCACCGGGACTTCGTGCTGCTCTGGGCCGACGAGGGCCTGGGCGCGGCGCTGGTCCTCGGCGGCCGGCTGCACCGGGGCGCCACCGGCGGCGCCGGCGAGATCGGCTACATGCCCACCCCCGGCGCGCCGACCGCCAGGGAGACCGGCCGCTACGCCAACCACGGCTACCAGGCACTGACCGGCGGCCCCGCGGTGCTCAAGATCCTCCGGTCGTACGGCGTGCGCGGCGGCGCCCCCGCGCAGGCGGTGCTGAACGCGGTGCGGGCCGCCGCGTCCACCGGCAGGCGCGCCGACGACGCCCGTGCCGGGCTGCGCGACATCGCCTCCCGGCTGGCAGTCGGGCTGGCCTCGATCACCTCGGTCATCGACCCCGAGATCATCGTACTGACCGGCGGGACCCTGCTCGCGGGCGGCGACACCCTGCGCGAACTCGTCGAGCACGAACTCCACGCGCTGACCATCCCCCGGCCACCGCTGCTGCTGTCAACCGTCGAGGGCAATCCCGTCCTCGCCGGCGCGCTGGATCTGGCCCTCGCGACCGCGCGCGAAGAGGTCTTCGGCTCCACAGTCCTCTCTTGATCCTCCCGCGTATCCCCCCCACCCCCAGGAGGCAGCCGTCGTGCACCGACGCTTTCTCACCCTCACCCTCGCCACCCTGACGGCCGCCGCTCTGACCGCCTGCACCGCGGGCACCGAGGGCGCGCCCACGCTCGGTTCGCGCCCCAAGCCCTCAGGCTCGGCCTCCGCCGCCCTGCCGGCCTCGGCCATCGAGCTGTGGCACGGATTCTCCGCACCCGGCGAGGTCAAGGCGTTCGAAGACGCCATAGCCGGATTCCGTACGAAATTTCCCCAGATAACCGTCAAACTGGTCAAGGGCGTCCAGGACGAGCAGATCACCCAGGCGGTGCGCGGCGGGAAGGCCCCTGACATCGCCTCCTCCTTCACCACGGACAACGTGGCCCAGTGGTGCCGCAGCGGAACGTTCCAGGACCTCACCCCGGTGATCGGACAGGACGGCATCGACCTGTCCGTGCTGCCCGAGGTCTCGCGCTCCTACACCGAGTACGAGGGCAGGCGGTGCGTGATGCCCCTGCTCGCCGACGCGTACGGGCTCTACTACAACAGGGCCCTGATGAAGGGCTCCGAGCCGCCCAAGACGCTCTCGGAGCTGACCGAGCTGACCAAGAAGCTCACGGTCCGTGACGCGGAGGGCAACATCGAGGTCGCCGGGTTCATCCCGAGTTTCCAGTACTACGAGAACTCCGCCTCGCACCTCGCCCCGATGGTCGGCGCCACCTGGTACAAGCCGGACGGCACCTCGGCGATCGGCTCCGACCCGGCGTGGCGGGAACTGCTGCGCTGGCAGAAGGACCTCGTCGACTGGTACGGCTACGACAAGCTGGAGAAGTTCCGCAAGAGCCTGGGCCAGGAGTGGTCGGCCGGCCACCCGTTCTACAAGGGCAAGGTCGCCATGGTCCTGGACGGCGAGTGGCGTAACGCCATGATCGCCGGTGAGGCCAAGGACCTCGACTACGGCACCGCACCGCTCCCGGTCTCCGACACCAGGCCCGACCTGTACGGCAGCGGCTTCACCGCGGGCACCGTGATCGGTGTGCCCAAGGGGGCCAAGAACCCGCAGGCGGCCTGGGAACTGGTCAAGTATCTGACCACCGACACCTCGGCGCTGGTCACGCTCTCCAACGCGCTGCGCAACGTGCCGACCACCAAGGCCTCGCTGGAGTCCCCCGACCTGGACAAGGACCCGAACTTCCAGACATTCCTCGACATCTTCGCCCATCCGAAGACGAGCACGGTCCCGGCGAACGTCAACAGCACCTTCAACCAGGACACGGTGCAGGAGTTCCTCGGCCGGTGGGAGAAGGGGGCGGTCACCGACCTCGACGCCGAGCTGGCCAAGGTCGACAAGCGTCTCGACGACAAGCTGAAGCTCTCCGGGGGCTGAGCCTCGATGAGCATCGTCCACACGGCGCCGCCCAGGTGGCGGCGCCGTGAGGGCCTGGTGGCCCTCCTCTGGATGTCGCCCTGGCTGGTGGGGTTCGCGCTGTTCTTCGCCTACCCCCTCGGTGCGACCCTCTACTTCTCCTTCCACCGCTACGACCTGTTCACCCTGGAGTTCGTGGGCCTGGACAACTACCGCTACTTCCTGGTGGACGACCGGGCCTGGGTCTCCATCAGGAACACGCTCTGGTTCGTGGTCTTCATGGTCCCCGCCCAGGTGATCTTCGGGCTGGGCGTGGCGCAGCTGCTCACCCGGCTCAAGGCGGGGGCCGGTTTCTTCCGCACCGTCCTCTACCTGCCCTCGCTGGTCCCGGTGGTGGCCGGAACCGTCTCCTTCGTGTTCCTGCTGAACCCCTCGGGCCCCTTCAACCAGTTCATCGAACTCTCCGGGATCACCGCGCCCGACTGGTTCGGCGACGCGAACTGGGCCAAACCCGGCCTGACCCTGCTGGCCATGTGGGGCATCGGCAACACAATGATGATCTTCCTTGCGGCCCTGCTGGACGTGCCGAAGCATCTGTACGAGGCGGCCGCGATCGACGGGGCCGGCGGATGGCGGCAGTTCAGGAGCATCACGCTGCCGACGATCTCGCCGGTGCTGATGTTCTCGGCGGTCACCGGCGTCATCTACGCCCTGCAGTACTTCACCCAGGCGATGATCGCCTCCCGGGTCGCCGCCGGGGTCACCGACTCCCCCGGCACCGCCTTCGTCCCCGGCTACCCCGAGTTGTCGACGCTGACGCTGGCGCAGTGGCTGTTCCACGTGGGCTTCCGCGACTTCAGCATGGGCTACGCCTGCGTACTGGCCCTGCTGCTGTTCGCAGTCTCCACGCTCTTCACCCTCGTCCTGCTCCGCCGGTTCCGCGCGTTCGACCAGGGAGGAGACCGATGACCACCCTGACCATGAAGCGCGCGGCGCCGGGTTCCCCCGCGCGCGGCCCGCGTACCCGCAGGGTTCTGTACTGGATCGCCACCCATGCCGTCGCCGTGGCGCTGTCGCTGATGTTCGTCGCCCCGCTGGTGTTCGTGGCGCTGACCGCGGTCATGAGCACCGACCAGACGCTCACCGGCGACCTGTGGCCGGACACCTGGAACTGGGGCAACTTCGCCGAGGTGTTCGCCAGGTCGCGGCTGCTGGCCTGGCTGGGCAACACGTTCCTGTACGCCGGGCTCGGCACCGCGTTCATGCTGCTGTCGTCGATCCCGGTGGCCTACGCGATGGCCCGCTTCCGCTTCCGCGGGCGCAGGCTCGCCTTCCTCGCGGTCATCACGATGATGATGTTGCCGCCGCAGGTCGTCGCGGTCCCCGTCTACCTCATCTGGGCGCGCCTGGACCTCACCGGCACGCTGTGGCCGCTGATCCTGCCGATGCTGTTCGGGGACGCCTTCTCGATCTTCCTGCTCCGGCAGTTCCTGGTCACGATCCCCAGGGAGTACACCGAGGCCGCCCGGGTGGACGGGTGCTCGGACCTCCAGACCCTGATCAGGGTGATCCTGCCGATGGCGCGTCCGGCGATAGCGGCGGTGGGCCTGTTCCAGTTCTTCTACTGCTGGAACGATTACTACGGCCCACTGCTCTACGCCCAGATAAACGAGGAAAACTGGACGCTCTCCCTCGGGCTGGCGTCCTTCCGGGCACTGCACAGCGTGCAGTGGAACCTCACCATGGCGGCGACCCTGCTCGTCATGGCCCCGGTGATCATCGTGTTCTTCTTCGCCCAGAAGGTCTTCATCGAGGGCGTCACGCTGACAGGAGTAAAAGGGTGAAACTCGCCGTTGTCGGGGGCGGCTCGACGTACACGCCGGAGCTGATCGACGGGTTCGCACGACTACGCGACGAGCTCCCGCTGACCGAGATCGCGCTGGTCGACCCGGACGTCCGCCGGCTGGAGCCGGTGTCCGGCATGGCGCGCCGGATGCTGGCGCGGGCCGGGCATCCGGCCAGGGTCGTCGCCACCACCTCCGTCGAGGAGGGCGTCGCCGGGGCACGGGCGGTCCTGCTGCAACTGCGTGTCGGCGGCCAGGCCGCGCGTGACGTGGACGAGACCCTGCCCCTGGAGTGCGGCTGCGTCGGCCAGGAGACGACCGGGGCGGGTGGGCTGGCCAAGGCGCTGCGCACGGTACCGGTGGTGCTGGACATCGCAGAGAAGATCAGGGAACACGCGCCCGACGCCTGGATAGTCGACTTCACCAACCCGGTCGGCATCGTCACCAGGGCGCTGCTGGAGGCCGGGCACCGGGCCATCGGCCTGTGCAACGTGGCCATCGGCTTCCAGCGCCGCTTCGCCGCGAACCTGGGCGTCGCCCCCGAGCGGATCTCCCTGGGCCACGTCGGCCTGAACCACCTCACCTGGGAGCGGGCCGTCCGGCTGGACGGAGTCGACGTGCTGCCGCGGCTGCTGGAGAGCCACGCCGAGGAGATCGCCGAGGACGTCGGCCTGAGCGCCGCGCTGATCCGGCATCTGGGCGTGGTCCCCTCCTACTACCTGCGCTACTTCTACGAGCACGACCTGGTGGTGGCCGAGCAGCGGACCAGGCCGTCGCGGGCGGCCGAGGTCTCGGCGATGGAGACGGCGCTGCTGGAGATGTACACCGACCCGGCCGTGGACACCAAGCCGGAACTCCTGGAGAAGCGCGGCGGCGCCTTCTACTCGGAGGCCGCGGTGGCGTTGATCGCCTCGCTGGTCGGCGAGCGCGGCGACACCCAGGTGGTCAACCTGCGCAACGACGGCACGCTGCCGTTCCTGCCCGACGAGGCGGTCATCGAGGTCCCGGCCACGATCACCGCGGCGGGCGCGACCGCGCTGCCGGTGGAGCCGGTGGAGCCGCTCTTCGCCGGGCTCATCGCCCACGTCACGGCGTACGAGACGCTGGCGCTCGCGGCCGCGCTGCACGGCGGCGAGGACCGTGTCGCCGACGCACTGCTGGCCCACCCGCTGATCGGGCAGGCCGCGCTCTCGAAAGACCTGGCCCGGCGCCTGATCGAGGCCAACCGCGGGCACCTGTCCTGGGCGAACGCGTGAGGACGGTCCTGGCCGTCGACGGCGGCAACAGCAAGACCGACGTCGCGTTGGTCCGCGAGGACGGTTCGGTCATCGCCACCGGGCGCGCCGGCGCCTTCCAGCCGCAGACCGCGGGGGTGGGCGCCGCGATCGACGTGATCGGCGACGCCGTGCGCTCCGCGCTCGGCGAGGGGGCGGCCGCGCCGTACGCCGACCACGTGGCCGCCTACGTGGCGGGCGCGGACCTGCCGGTGGAGGAGGACGCGCTCCGCGCGGAGATCCTCCGGCGGGGGTACGGCACGGAGGCGACCGTCGGCAACGACACCTTCGCGCTGCTGCGCGCCGGGGCCTCGGGCCCCGCGGGCGTGGCCGTGGTGTGCGGCGCCGGCATCAACGCGGTGGCGGTCTCCCCCTCGGGGGAGGTGGCGAGATACCCGGCTCTGGGGCGGCTCACCGGCGACTGGGGCGGCGGCCTCGGCCTCGGCGAGGAGGCGCTCTGGCACGCCGTACGCGCCGAGGACGGCCGGGGTCCCGCCAGCGCGCTGACCTCCGCGATCCGTGAGCACTTCGGCACCCGCACCGTCGAGGAGGTGTCCCTGGCCATCCACTTCGGCGAGCTGCCCTACGGCAGGCTGAACGAGCTGGTACCGGTGCTGATGGCCGTCGCCGCCCGGGGCGACGGGGTGGCCCGCTCGCTGGTGGCGCGGATGGCCGAGGAGGTCGTCGTGCTCGCGGTGGTCGCGCTGCGCCGCCTGGACCTGCTCGCCGTGCCGATGGAGGTGGTCCTGGGCGGCGGCGTGCTCACCGCCCGCGACCCGCTGATGAGCGAGCTGCTTGAGCGGGGCTTCGCGGAGCGGGCTCCGCAGGCCAAGCCGATCGTCGCCGACGTCGCCCCCATCATGGGGGCCGCCCTCCTGGGGTTGGACGCCCTCGGCGCCACCGAGGAGGCCAGGGCCCGTCTGCGAGCCCACTTCCACGCCGCGACATGACCCGCGAGGCGCCGTTACAGGTACTGTCCGGCTTGGACCTCGCCCGGCTTGGACACCCGTACCGACACCACGTTGGCCAGGTTGACGACCATGCCGATCGTCTCGGTCTCGAAGCCGTATCTCACCTGGGTCAGCACCAGGCTGCGCCGTTCGTCCAGAGCACGGGAGATCGCCTCCAGCGCCTCGGCCTCCCCGTCGAAGTCCCCGCTCGTCACGGAGACGTCCTCACCTCCCACCGGATGGAATCGAATGATCAGCGCATTGTTGTCAGGCACGGCCGGCTCCTTTCGCCAGTGTCCACAAGAGGTAACTGCCCAGCGCCGAACTCTGTAGACGACCGCCGCCACCCGGGCTCCACGCGGAGGTGCCCCGTCCCCATGCGGTGAAACGGAGATATCCGCGAGCTGAATCACCCACCGGAATTTCACCGGTCATGTCATCCCATTCGTGTCATAAATATTTGGTATGACGTGGCGAAAGCCTTATTCAAGCGGCCCTCACCTGCATGATTACTACTGCGGTAGTCATATGGCAAAGTTATAGAAACATGGAGGGTATTGCGGCCTCACGTCCAATGTAAGCCTTGTGCACGTCCAGGCTGCCAGGTCCCGCCGGTTCCCCGCGGCGGTGTCGTGCGGCGCCGGTTTCGACCGGCCGCCCCGGCGCCGCGCGCGTTCGACAGGTCGCGTCCAGGCACGTCCCCCGGAGGCCAAGGAGGCCATTGTGGACGCCGAGAACATCCACCACCAGAATACCGGCGACGAGAGCGAGGGCATCAGCCGCAAGACCCTGCTGAAGGCCGCTCTCATCGCCCCGATTCCGCTGCTGGTCGGCCAGGCTCCCGCGCTGGCCCGCGACGCGCGGCGAGCGGACGGGCTGCTCGCCCCCACCCCCTTCTGCGACGACGGCGACGACCCGACGATCGCCCAGACCGAGGGGCCCTACTTCAAGCCCAACTCGCCGCGGCGCACCTCACTGGCCGGGCCCGGCACACCGGGCGTCCCGCTGACCGTCAGCGGCTACGTGTTCGGCCGCTCGTGCCAGCCGATCGCCAACGCGCTCCTGGACTTCTGGCAGGCGGACACCAACGGCGCCTACGACAACAGCGGATTCGGCTTCCGCGGGCACCAGTTCAGCGACGCCCAGGGCGCGTTCAAACTGACCACGATCGTTCCGGGCCTGTATCCCGGACGCACCCGGCACATCCACGTCAAGGTCCAGGCCCCGAACCGGCCGGTGCTCACCACCCAGCTCTACTTCCCGAACGAACCGCGCAACAACACCGACACGATCTTCGACCCGTCACTGGTCATGACCGTGCGCACGGCCGGTTCCGGCAGGGAGGCGACGTTCGACTTCGTGCTCGACATCGTCGGCACCCCGTCGCCCAGCCCGACGCCGACCACGAGCCCACCCAACGGGGGCGGGACGTGGCAGGCCGGAACGGACTACAAGGCCGGCGACCAGGTCACCTACGGTGGCGTGACCTACCGCTGCCTGCAAGGGCACACGGCCTACGCCGGATGGGAGCCGCCGAACGTACCGGCCCTGTGGCGGCGCGTCTGACGCACCGGACGGCCGGCATGACCGGCGACCACCCACCTCCGCTCGTGGACGTCGTGTCGCCGAGGCCCGGGTGCCCGGTCCGGCCTCTCCCCGGACCGGGCACCCGCCGGAGGTCTCCCGGTCAGTGTCCGACGCGCTTCTCCCTGCGCTCGATCGACTCCGCGACCCGCGCGTAGACGGCCAGCAGCAGGTCCCAGAAGCGGCCGACGTCGAGCGAGGTGCCGACCAGCGCGTTGGGGGCGCGGCCCCGGAGGTCGAAGTCGGTCACGGTCATCCCCGAGGTGAAGCGGCCCGCCGTCTCGACGTCGACGACCGCGGGTTCCAGGGTGATCAGCGACGGGTCGATCAGGTGGGCGACCGCGCAGGCGTCGTGGATCGCGGGCCCGCCGTCGGCGGTGATCATGCCGTAGAACCGCACGCACGGGATGAGCAGGTCGGCGCCGAGCCTGCCCATGGCCGCCATTCGGGCCGCCACCGCCTCCGTGGCCATGGCGGCACGGCTCACGTCAAGGCCGATCATGGTCACCGTCCAGCCCGCGCCGAAGACGATCGCGGCGGCCTCCGGGTCGGCGGCGATGTTGAACTCGGCCGCCGGGGAGAAGTTGCCCCGGGTGTACGATCCGCCGAGGATCGTGAGCCCCCGCGCCCAGCCGACGATCCTCGGCTCCCTGAGCACCGCGAGCGCCACGTTGGTCAGCGGGCCGATGGCGACCAGGGTCACCTCGCCCGGATCGGCCCTGAGCGTCTCGACGATGAAGTCGACGGCGTGCCCCGCGGCCGGCGGGAGCGTCGCCGGAGGCAGCAGCGCGTCCCCGAGACCGGAGCCGCCGTGCACGTCGGCCGCGTCCACCCGGGCGCGCAGCAGGGCTCCCGCGCTGCCCGCGGTGACCGGCACGTCGCCGAACCCCAGGAACTCGCGGAGCCGCAGCGCGTTGTCCGTGGTCCTGGCCAGGTCGACGTTGCCGCCGACCGTGGTGATCCCCAAGACCTCCAGGTCGGGGCTCCCATGAGCGAGGGCGAGCGCCAGGGCGTCGTCGATCCCCGGGTCACAGTCAATAATGATCTTCCTGGCTGACACCCGTTCAGCTTGGATTAACTACCCCATGCCCGGCAAATCGGCATTTAGTAGCCTGCGCCTTTCGGGCTCAGGCGCGCTCGTCGGGCTTACCGGCCTCCGTGCCGGCCGGCTCCGGAGGACGGTGCTCGTACGGCGTGCTGAGCACGACCGTGGTGCGGGTCGAGACGTTGGCGGCGGTGCGGATCTGGTTCAGCAGTTCCTCGAGCGCGATCGGCGAGGCCACCCGGACCTTGAGAATGTAGCTCTCGTCCCCGGCCACGCTGTGGCACGCCTCGACGGCGCTCAGGTGGGCCAGCCGTTCCGGGGCGTCGTCGGCGGCGGCCGGATCGATCGGCTTGATGGACACGAACGCGGTGAGCGGCAGCCCGACGGCGTCGTAGTCGACCAGCGCCGCGTAACCCCGCAGCACCCCGCGCTTCTCCAGCCTGCGCACCCGCTGGTGCACCGCCGACACCGACAACCCGGTCTCCCTGGCGAGATCGGTGAAGCTCATCCGGCCATCTCTGGCCAGCAACGTGACGATACAGCGGTCGATCTCCTCCATCCCGTAAACGGTAACGGCACCGGAGAGCACACGCACCGTCCGGATGTCACGGCACGGTCCCAACCACGGGCGACCTCAAGCCCGGTTCCCGTGGCGGCCGGATCGGAACGTAAAGTCGCGAGATGAGCAACCTGGAAACAGATCCGCGGGAATCGGCCTGCGGTGGCCTCGAGGACGTCTCGGCGGAGCCGGTGACCGAACTGCTGGCCGGCAGGGACGTGGTGCTGGGCGGCCCGCGGGCGATGAAGGTCACCAGAACCCTGCCGAACCGGGACATCAGAATGGTCGGCGCCTGGTGCTTCGTCGACCACTACGGCCCGGAGAAGACGACGATGAACGTCCCTCCGCACCCGCACACCGGGCTGCAGACCGTCAGCTGGCTCATGGCGGGCGAGATCCTGCACCGCGACAGCGTCGGTAGCGAGCAGCTGATCAGACCGGGCCAGCTCAACCTGATGACCGCGGGGCGTGCCATCTCCCACTCCGAGGAGTCGGCCGCCGAGGCCGACCTGCACGGAGTCCAGCTGTGGGTGGCTCTCCCCTCGGCCGCCCGCGGGACGGCCCCGGCCTTCGAGCACCACCCGGTGCTGCCCGAACTGACCCTGCCGGGCGCCGGGGTGACCGTCATCATGGGCGAGTTGGACGGCGTCAGGTCACCGGCGACGGTGCACACCCCGCTGGTCGGGGCCGAGGTGCGGCTGGAGGCCGGCGCGGCGATCTCCGTCCCGCTCCGGCCCGGCTTCGAGTACGCCGTGCTGGCCCTGTCCGGCACCGTGCGGGTCGACGAGACGGACCTGACCCCCGGGCCGCTGCTCTACCTGGGCGGCGGGCGCTCGGCACTGACCATGGGGGCCGAGGACGCCGGTCGGCTGCTGCTCATCGGCGGCGAGCCGTTCGAGGAGCGGATCGTCATGTGGTGGAACTTCGTCGGCCGCAGCCACGAGGAGATCGCCCGGTTCCGGCAGGAGTGGATGGAGGGCGAGGAGTTCGGCACGGTGCCCGGCGGCGCCATCCCGCTGCCCGCTCCCGAACTTCCGCTGACCGCCCTGAAGGCTCGCGGACGCCGCCGCTGACGGGCCGGTCCCCACCCCCGTCCGGGACGGCCCCGCCCGCCGCCGGGCGCTGTCCCGCGGCTCCCGCCGTGGCTGGGACCAGTGGGACCAGTGGCCGGGATCACCGGTCAGGCCGCGCCTCTCGACGCGAAGGAGGGAGCCGCGCCTCGCCGGAGCCCCGCGTGTCTCCGGCCCGGACCGGAGGGTGCGAAGCTGGTACGACCCGCGCCACGGGAGCGGTACGGGTCCATGACCGGTTCGGCCTGGGAGGTAAGTCGTGTCTGACGAGTTCGACGTGGTGGTTGTGGGCGCGGGCCCCGCGGGCGAGAACGTCGCCGACCGCGCGGTCAGGGGAGGGCTGACCGCCGCGATCGTCGAGAGGCGCCTGGCCGGTGGCGAGTGCTCGTACTGGGCGTGCATCCCCAGCAAGGCGCTGCTGCGCCCGGTGGAGCTGGCCGCCGAGGTCGCCCGGGTACCGGGCCTGACACTGGGCCCGATCGACACCGCCGCCGTGCTCGCCCGGCGCGACGAGGCGGTGTCCCACCTGGACGACAGCGGCCAGGTCGAGTGGATCAGGAGCGTGCCCGTGGAGTTCGTCCGCGGTCACGGGCGGCTGGACGGCCCAGGACGGGTCGCGGTGAGCGCGGAGGACGGCTCGGTCCGCACCCTGACCGCCAGGCACGCGGTCGTGCTGGCCACCGGCAGCGACGCGCTCATCCCGCCGATTCACGGCCTGGCCGAGGCCAGGCCGTGGACCAGCCATGAGGTGACGGCGGCCAGGCGCGTCCCCGAGCGGCTGGCCGTGCTGGGCGGCGGCGTGGTGGCCTGCGAGATGGCCCAGGCCATGCACGGACTCG
This sequence comes from Streptosporangium amethystogenes subsp. fukuiense, assembly GCF_042665875.1. Taxonomy (NCBI): domain Bacteria; kingdom Bacillati; phylum Actinomycetota; class Actinomycetes; order Streptosporangiales; family Streptosporangiaceae; genus Streptosporangium; species Streptosporangium amethystogenes. Next base: position 3,029,046 of record NZ_JBHTEE010000001.1, read on the forward strand.
GCGCGAGAGAGACGACGGTGCTGGCACGCGGCGGGCTGCTCGGCAGGATGGAGCCGTTCGCCGGGGAACTGGTGGCCGCCTCGTTCGCCGAGGCGGGCATCACGGTGCGCGAGGGCGTCCAGGTGACGAAGGTCGAGCGGCCCCGGCCGGGAGGCCCGGTCACCCTCCACCTGTCCGAGGGGCCGCCCGTCGAGGCGGACGAGCTGCTGGTGGCCACCGGCAGGCGTCCCGCGACCGGCGACCTGGGCCTGGAGAGCGTCGGCCTGGAGGCCGGGCGCTCGGTGGAGGTCGACGACAGCATGCGCGCGACCGGCGTCTCCGACGGCCGGCTGTACGCGGTGGGCGACGTCAACGGCCGCGCCCTGCTCACCCACATGGGCAAGTACCAGGCACGACTGTGCGGCGACGTCATCGCGGCGCGAGCCAAGGGCGAGCCCGACGACCTGCCGGGACTGCGCGACGTGGCGGACGGCTACGGCGCGCCGCAGGTCGTCTTCACCGACCCGCAGGTGTGCGCGGTCGGCCGGACCGAGTCCCAGGCCCGCCGCGAGGGGTTCGACGTCCGCGTGGTCGAGTACGACCTGGGCAGGGTGTCGGGAGCCTACCTGCAGGGCGACGGCTACCGCGGCATGGCCAAGGCCGTGGTGGACGAGCGGCGCCGTGTCCTGCTGGGGGTGACCTTCGTCGGCCCGGCCGTGGGCGAGCTGCTGCACGCCGCGACGATCGCCGTCACCGCCGAGGTGACCCTCGACCGGCTCTGGCATGCCGTGCCGTCCTTCCCCACCGTCAGCGAGATCTGGCTGCGGCTGCTGGAGACGTACGGGCTCTAGCCGGGTTGTGACGGAGGCTCGGGCGGGCGGCCCCGGTGATCTCCTCGGCCCGCGGAGCGTCCCGGGGCGCGATCGCCACGGCACGGCCGGACGGGGGCCGGACGGAGACCTGCCGGAGCACCCGTCAGACGACCACCAGCTCGCGGGTGCGGTGGTTGACCCGCTCGCCGCCCTCCTCCGTGCAGACGAGGATGTCCTCGATGCGGGCGCCGTGCGCCCCGGGCAGGTAGATGCCGGGCTCGACGGAGAAGGCGAAACCGGGCGCCAGCGGCTCGGCGTTGCCCGCGACGATGTAGGGCTCCTCGTGGGTCTCCAGGCCGATGCCGTGGCCGGTGCGGTGGATGAAGTAGTCGCCGTACCCCTCGGCCGCGATCACGTCTCGCGCGGCGGTGTCGATCGCCTCGCACGGCACCCCGGGACGCACCGCGTCGCAGGCCGCCTGCTGGGCGTGCCTGAGCACCTCGTAGTACTTCAGGAAGCCCGCCGGAGGCTCGCCGATGGCATAGACGCGGGTGGAGTCCGAGCAGTAGCCGTCGGGCATCTGCCCCCCGATGTCGACCACGATCGGCTCGCGCTCCCTGACGATCCGGTCCGACAGCTCGTGGTGCGGGCTGGCACCGTTGGGACCGGAACCGACGATGACGAAGTCGACGGTGGAGTGCCCGGCCGCGATGATCGCCTCGGCGATGTCCCTGCCGATCTCCCGCTCGGTCCGGCCGGCCCGCAGGAAGCCGGGCACCTGGGCGTGGACGGCGTCGATCGCGGCGCCCGCCTCGCGCAGCGCCACCACCTCGGCCGGGCTCTTGCGCATCCGTAGTCCGCGCAGGACCGTCCCGGCGAGCACCTGCTCGGCTCCGGGGATCGCATCGCGCAGGCGCAGCGACTGCATCGCCCACATCCGGTCGGCGAGGCCCACCTTTCCAACCGCGCCCAAACGCCCGCCGACGACCGCGTACGGGTCGTCGGTCTCGTCCCAGGGGACGAACTCCACGCCGAGCCTGGACGCCGGAGAGTGTTCGGCGGCGGGCAACTCCAGGCGGGGCACCATCAGGAAGGCCTCACCCACGACCGGGAGCACCAGGCAGGTGAGCCGCTCCAGCGGCAGCGCCTCATAACCGGTCACGTAACGCAGGTCCGGGCCTGGCGTGAGCAGTAGCGCGTCGAGCCCGGCGGTCGCGGCGGCCTCGCGGGCTGCCTCCAGTCGGGTCACAGGATAGAGATCAGAGGAGTCCGTCGTCACACCGACCAATCTAATCCCGGGCGAAGCGGCGATGCATCCGGGAGCGGCCCCGGGACCGAAACTCAGGAAAAGGAAGGCACGAGGGCAACCCCGCCACTACAATCCGTTGAAGTACGATCACATTTTGTTGGCAAAATATCCGCAAAGCTATACATTTCGAGAGCGAGCTACATGGTCGGCGTAGTGGGCGGCCACCAGCCCCCCCTCCCCCCACGAAACGACCAGGTGACCGGTCCGGCTCCGTCGATCGCCGCTGAGATGGCGCAGCGGTTGCGAGACGAACCGGACGAGCACATGGCCGTGGAGCGGCAACTCCTCAACACCCGCCTGGCGCACGCGGAACGCCTGGGCGATATGGGCTGGACCGAGTGGAATCTCCAGACCGGAGAGTCGATCTGGTCCGATCAGATGTACACCATATTCGGCCGGGATCCCGGCGACGGCCCGATCCACCTGCGCGATCTGGCCGGCCACGTCGAGGCGACCGACCGTCCCGACCTCGATCTGCGCCTGTGGTCCGTCATGCACCGGGCCGAACCCGGGGAGGTCGAGTTCCGCATCCGCCGCCACGGCGAGCTCCGCCATCTTCGCGCCGTGCTCGATCCCGTCGTGACCGGCGGTCACGCCGCCGTGCACGGTGTCGTCCAGGACATCACCTGCCGACGTCGTGCCGAGCGCGTCATGTCCGAGTCGCGGAGCAAGCTGCTCCGCGTCCGCGAACAGGCCGAGAAGGAACACCACATGAGCCTCGCGCTACGCGAGGCGATAATGCCCGGCCTGGGAGAGACCATCGACCTGCCGCACGCGCGCATCGCGGTCCGCTATGTGGCGGCGGACGCCAAGCCCAGCCTCGGCGGCGACTGGTACGACGCCGTTCCCCTGCCTGACGACAGGGTGCTGCTGGCCATCGGCGACGTGGCCGGGCACGGGATGCCCGCGATCTCCCAGATGGCCCAGCTGCGGCACGCCCTGGTCGGCCTCGCGATGACCGGCCACTCCCCCGACCGGCTGCTGGCCTGGCTCAACGACCTTGTGCTGCACCGGATGCCGGAGACGACGGCGACCACGATCGTCGGCCACCTCGACCCGGCCACCAGGATGTTCACCTGGGGACAGGCCGGGCACCCGGCACCGATCCTGGTCCGCGAGGGGACCGCCACCCAGCTCGACCCGCCGGCCGGAGTGTTGCTGGGCGCCACCCCCGACGAGCCGTACGAGCTGGCCGGGGTCGAACTGCGGGAGGACGACCTGCTGCTGCTCTTCACCGACGGGCTGGTGGAGCGGCGCACCCGGGACATCGACGAGGGCCTGGCACTGACCATGGAGGCCGCGGCCCTGCTGAGAGGGGATCCGAACGACGGGCTCGATCAGCTCATCGAGGTGATCGGCGGCCCCAATCCCGAGGATGACACCTGCGTTCTGGCCATCGGGGTGCTCGGCTGATTGGTTAAATGGTCGCCATGCCCGGCCTGATGCTTCTTGACACCCCGTCGCTGTACTACCGCGCCTTCTACGGGATTCCCGAGTCGATGACCTCGCCCGATGGCATGCCCGTCAACGCGGTGCGCGGCGTCATCGACATGATCGCCATGCTGGTCCGCCAGTACTCTCCCCACGAGCTCGTGGCCTGTATGGACGCCGACTGGCGCCCCGCCTTCCGGGTGGCGGCCATCCCCACGTACAAGACCCACCGGGTCGCCGAGGGCGGTGCCGAGGAGACTCCGGACACGCTCGCCCCGCAGGTGCCGGTGATCGAGCAGGTGCTCGACGCGGTGGGCATCGCCCGCATCGGCGTGCCCGGCTACGAGGCCGACGACGTGATGGGCACGCTCACCGCACGGGCGAGCGGCCAGGTCGACGTCGTCACCGGTGACCGCGACCTGTTCCAGCTGGTCGACGACTCCCGGCCGGTTCGCGTTCTCTACACCGCCAGAGGAGTCAAGAACCTCCAGGTGGTCGACGAGGTCGCCGTCGCCGAGAAGTACGGCATCCCCGGCCGCTCCTACGCCGACTTCGCCACCCTGCGCGGCGACCCCAGTGACGGCCTGCCGGGCGTGCCGGGGGTGGGCGACAAGACCGCGGCGGCTCTGATCACCCGGTTCGGCTCCCTGGAGGCGCTACTACGCGCCGTCGACGGGGACGGCGACCTGACCTCGGGGCAGCGTGCCAGGCTGTCGGCCGCCCGCGACTACCTGCGGGTGGCCCCCGAGGTGGTCCGGGTCGCCCGCGACGCGCCCCTGCCCGAGGCCGACCTCACGCTCCCGGCCAAGCCCCGCGACCCGGACACCCTGACGGCGCTGAGCGAGCGCTACGGCCTGGGCGGGCCGCTGGAACGCCTGACCTCCGCGCTCTGACCCGTCCGCCGAATGTCCGATCTGACCATTTCGCCCTAGTCGGTAGGGCGGGACCGCCGCAAGCCGGTAGGTTGCTCCCTGTGCCTCACAAGAGCATCCGGGTCCCCGGAGAGTCCCACCCCCGGCTCGACGACGGTTTCGAACGGATCCGCCGTGAGATGAAGCTGCCCGAGGGATTCCCCCGGGCGGTGGTCGACGAGGCCGAGTGGGTCGCCGAGGTGCCCACCCTGCCCCGGCTGGACCGGACCGACCTGCCACTGATCACCATCGACCCTCCGGGGGCGATGGACCTCGACCAGGCCGTGCACCTGGAGGAACGGCCCGGGGGCTACCGCGTCTGGTACGCCATCGCCGATGTCGGGGCGTTCGTCAGGCCCGGCGGGGCGATCGACGCCGAGGCCCGCACCCGGGGCGAGACGGTCTACATGCCCGACGGGCGCGTGCCGCTGCACCCGCCGCTGCTGTCGGAGGCCGCCGCCAGCCTGCTGCCGGGCGTGACCAGGCCCGCCGCGCTGTGGTGCGTCGACCTCGACGCGGAGGGCCGGATCGTGGGCGCGGACGTGACCAGGGCGCTGGTACGCAGCCGCGAGCGGCTCGACTACGACTACGCGCAGGCCGCGATCGACACCGGCACCGCCGACGGCACGCTGCGGCTGCTGGCCGAGATCGGCCGGCTCAGGCTCGCCCTGGAGCGGGCCGGCGGCGGCGTCACGCTGCCCACCCCCGACCAGGAGGTCGTTCCGGACGGGGACGGCTACCGGCTGGAGCTGCGCGCCCCGCTGGAGGCCGAGGCGTGGAACGCGCAGATCTCGCTGCTGACGGGCATGGCCGCCGCCTCGATGATGCTGGACGCCGAGATCGGCCTGCTGCGGGTGCTGCCGCCCGCCCCCGCCGAGAGAGTCGCCCAGGTCCGCAGGGTGGCCGCGGCACTCGGCGTGCCCTGGCCGGAGGGCGCGGGGTACGGCGACGTCGTGCACGCCCTCGACCCGAAGATTCCCGAGCAGGCCGCGTTCCTGCAGGAGTCGACGGTGCTGCTGCGCGGCGCCGGTTACGTGGCCTTCAACGGCGAGCCCCCCTCGCAGGCGGAGCACGCCGCGGTGGGCGCGCCGTACGCGCATGTGACCGCGCCGCTGCGCCGGCTCATCGACCGCTACGCCACGGAGATCTGCCTGGCCATCGCGGCGGGCGAGCCGGTGCCGCAGGACGTCCAGGAGGCCATGGACGAGCTGCCGGAGATCATGCACACCACCGGGCGGCGCGTGAACGGCGTCGAGAGGGCGTGCGTGGACCTGGTGGAGGCCTTCGTGCTCCGCGAGCGGGTGGGCCAGACGTTCGACGCGGTGGTGATCGACGTGGCCGAGGAGCGGCCGTGGGGCCAGGTGCAGCTCACCGATCCGGCGGTGGTGGCCCGCTGCGACGGCGAAGGGCTCGGGCTGGGCAGGAGTGTGCGCGTTCGGCTGACACGCGCCGACCCGACCACCCGCGAGGTCCGCTTCAGCCTGGCCTGACCGCGCCTCGCCCCGGGAAACCAGCCATGCCCGGCACGCCCCTCGCGCGGCCTGGCTCAGGCCAGGGACGAGTAGGCCACCACCCCGCGACGCAGCGCGTCCATCGCCTTGCTCGCGTTCTGCTTGACCTTGCTCCCGGCCGGGGCGGCAGTGGAGATCTGGCCGAGAAGGTCGAGCAGCTGCTTCATCCAGCGTACGAAGTCTCCCGCTGCCAGCTCCGCGCCGCCGGCGCCGTCTCGGAGCACGGAGTCCAGGGTGTGGCCCCTGGCCCAGCGGAAGGCCGCCCAGGCGAAGCCGAAGTCGGGTTCCCTGATGAACGACAGGCCGTGGTCGCTCTCGATCGACTCCAACTCACCCCAGAGACGGACCATGTCGGCCAGCGTCTGCTGCGCGCCGCCCGCGGGAATCCTGGGCTGGCGGGCGTCGTCGGCCTGTCTGGACTCGAAGACCAGCGAGGAGACGCACGCGGCCAGCTCGGCCGGGTCCAGGTCGTTCCAGAGCCCGGCGCGCAGACACTCGGCGGTCAGCAGGTCCAGCTCGGTGTAGAGCTGGGCCAGGCGGCGGCCCTCTGTCGTGACGCTCTCACCGTCGAGGTAGCCGAGCTGGTCGAGCACCCCGCAGACCTTGTCGAAGGTGCGGGCGATGACATGGGAACGGCCCTCGACCCGGCGGCGCAACCCCTCGGTCTCGCGGAGCAGCTTGTGGTAGCGCTCGGCCCAGCGGGCGTGGTCCTCGCGCTCGTCGCACCCGTGGCAGGGGTGCCGGCGGATCTCCCGGCGCAGACGGGTGATCTCCTCGTCCTCGGTGGCATGGTCGCGCGCCCTGACGGGCTTGCCGAAGTCCCGGTCGCCGATCTTGGCGTGTACCGAGGAGACCAGGTTGGCCCGTTCCTTCGGCGAGCGGGCGTTGAAGTTCTTCGGGATGCGCAGATGCTCGACCGGTTCGACCGGGACGGGGAAGTCGGCCGGCGACAGCTTCTTGACCTGCTTGCCGATGGTCAGCACCAGCGGGGACGGGCCCTCGCCCCGGGAGTTGAGGCCGGGGTCGAGAACGACGGCCAGACCGGCGCGACGCCCGCCGGGAATCCTGATGATGTCGCCGGGCTTGAGCGCCTCCAGCGAGCGCAGCGCCTGCGTCCTGCGGGCCGCGCCGCGCTGGCGTGACAGCTCGGCCTCCCTGTCGGACAGTGCCCTGCGCATCGCGGCGTACTCCTCGAAGTCGCCCAGATGGCAGGTCATCGCCTGGCGGTAGCCCTCCAGGGCCTCCTCGGCCCGGCGCACCTGCTTGGCGATGCCCACCACGGCCCGGTCGGCCTGGAACTGCGCGAACGAGGACTCCAGCAGCGTCCTGGCCCGCTCCCTGCCCACCTGGCCGACCAGGTTGACCGCCATGTTGTACGAGGGACGGAAGCTGGAGCGCAGCGGGTAGGTGCGGGTACTGGCCAGGCCGGCGACCTGGAGGGGGTCGGTGCCCGGTTGCCACTGGACCACCGCGTGGCCCTCCACGTCGATGCCGCGGCGCCCGGCTCGCCCGGTGAGCTGGGTGTACTCGCCGGGGGTGAGGTCGGCGTGGGTCTCGCCGTTCCACTTGTCGAGCTTCTCGATCACCACGGAGCGGGCGGGCATGTTGATGCCCAGCGCGAGGGTCTCGGTGGCGAACACGGCCTTGACGAGGCCGCGGGTGAACAGCTCCTCGACGACCTCCTTGAAGGCCGGGAGCATGCCCGCGTGATGGGCGGCCAGACCCCGCTCCAGGGCGTCACGCCACTCGAGGTAGCCGAGCACGGCCAGGTCCTCGTCGGGCAGGTGCGCGGTGCGCTCGTCGACGATCTGGCGGATCTCGTGGCGCTCGGCGTCGGTGGTGAGCCGGATGCCGTCGTGCAGGCACTGCATGACGGCGGCGTCGCAACCGGCCCTGGAGAAGATGAACGTGATCGCGGGCAGCAGGGCGTCGGCGTCCAGGCGCTCGATGGCCGCGGCCCGGTCCGGCGGGCCGCTCCTGCGGGGCCGCGGGTAGCCACGGCGGCCCCTGCCGTACGCCTGGCGCTCCTCGTCCCTGGCGATGCGCAGCAGGTTGGGATTGATCTGGGGACGACGATCCTCGTCGCCGGTGACGAACAGGTCGTAGATGCGGTTGCCGACGAGCATGTGCTGCCAGAGCGGGACCGGGCGGTGCTCGTCGACGATGACGCTGGTGTCGCCGCGGACCTCTCCCATCCACTCGCCGAACTCCTCGGCGTTGCTGACCGTGGCGGACAGGGCGACCAGCCGCACCGACTCGGGCAGGTGGATGATCACCTCTTCCCAGACCGCGCCGCGGAACCGGTCGGCGAGGTAGTGGACCTCGTCCATGACGACGAATCCGAGCCCCGCCAGGGTGCCGGAGCCGGCGTAGAGCATGTTGCGCAGCACCTCGGTCGTCATGACGACGATGGGAGCCTCACCGTTGACGCTGTTGTCACCGGTGAGCAGGCCCACCTTGGTCGCGCCGTACCGCCTGACCAGGTCGTTGTACTTCTGGTTGGACAGCGCCTTGATCGGGGTGGTGTAGAAGCACTTGCGGCCCTCCGCCAGGGCCAGGTGCACGGCGAACTCGCCGACGACCGTCTTCCCCGAGCCGGTGGGGGCCGCCACGAGGACTCCGTCGCCCGCCTCCAGCGCCCGGCAGGCGTCGATCTGGAAGTCGTCCAGCTTGAAGTCGTACAGGCCACGGAACGAGGTCAGCGCCGGCCCGCTCTCAGCCTGGCTCTGACGGAAGGCAGCGTATCGTTCCGCTGGGGTCGTCATACCTCCCAGCCTACCGATATCGGGATTCCGGTCCGTCCCCCTTTTTACCGGCGGTCCGGCCGATCGCGCGGGCGGAGCCGCCCTAAACGAGGACCGCCAGCGCTCCGGGAACGACCTCACAGGTCAACGGGGTGGGGCCGACCCGCTCGCCGTCGGCGTAGGCGATCACTCCGGCGGCCTCCAGCCGTACCCTTCGGGCGCGGTGCATGGTGACGGCGGGATGGCTCGCGTGCGAGCCCCGGTAGACGCGGGGAAAGGCACGCAGAAACTCCCCCCGAGGGACGGCGCCGAGGATCGTCACGTCCAGCAGACCGTCGTCGGGCACGGCATCGGGGCACACGCGCATGCCCGCGCCGTACGAGCGGGTGTTGCCGACCGCGACCAGCATGGCCTCCCGCTCGACGATCTCACCGTCCAGGTCGATCCGGAACGGGATGGGCCGGAAGGAGCGCAGTTCCTCGGCGAGGGCGACCAGGTACTTGGCCATGCCGGGCGGCCAGGTCATCTGGTTGGCCCGCTCGTTGACCCGGGAGTCGAAGCCGCAGGCCACCACCCCGGCGAACCACTCGTCCTCGCCCACCTTCGCGGCGTCGACGGTGCGCACCCGCCCGCGCAGCACGGTGTCGGCGGCGGCCAGGGGCGCCTTCAGCGGGATGCCGAGCGCGCCCGCGATGTCGTTGCCGGTGCCCACCGGGATGACGCCCAGCGGCACGCCGCTGCCCGCGACCGCCTGGACCGCCAGGTGCACCAGGCCGTCACCGCCGAAGGCCACCAGCGCCTCCGGTTCCTCGGCCACGGCCATACAGGCTCGGTCCAGGGCGTCGGCGGCGGAGTCTCCGAGGATCACCGAGACCTCGCGACCCCCCTGCCGCAACCGATCGAGCACCGGGGAGAGCAGTCCCCGTGAACGGCCGCCACGGGCGGCTGGATTGACGAGGACTGCGATCTCTGCGGGCACAGACCGGAACTTATCCCCTATTTACTGGGATCGGTGTCGGTCGTTCTCGAATCGATAGGAGCCGGATCGCCGACGGGTGCCACGTCGCCCACGGGCGAGGCGTCGTCGTCGAGCGAGGAGGCCTCGTCGTCGGAGAGGTGGGAGAAGTCCTCGCCCTTCGGCTGCCTCTTCTCCCGCAGGTACATGAACCCCTCGGCCAGGGCGAACAGCAGCACCATCGGCAGGGCGAGCGCGATCATCGTGAACGGGTCGCCGCCGGGGGTGGCGACCGCTCCGAAGACGAACATGAGAAAGATGACCATGCGACGGTGCTTGGCCACCAGCGCGTGCGGCAGCACCCCGATGATGTTCAGGAACACCATGAGCAACGGCAGCTCGAAGGAGATGCCGAACACGATGAGCATGATCAGCGCGTAGCTGAGGTACTCGTCGATCGTGATGCCGGTCAGCGTTCCCGGCGGGGCGAACCCGAGCAGGATCGACAGCCCCGTGTCCATCACGAAGTAGGCCAGAGCCGCCCCCGCGAGGAACAGCGGGACGGCCAGCATGATGAACAGGATCGAGTAGCGCTTCTCGTTGCGGTACAGGCCGGGGGTGACGAAACCCCAGATCTGCCAGAGCCAGATCGGTGAGGAGACGACGAGGCCGAACATCGCCGCGACCTTGAGGTTCACGAAGAAGGAGTCGAAGACGCCGAGGATCAGCATCGTGCACTGTCCGGGCCGCAACTCCTGCGCCTGGGGAAGCCCGCAGTAAGGAGCGGACACGAACTGCCAGATCGGGCCAAAGAAGATGAAACCAACCACGATGCCCGCGATCAGGCCGAGCATGGCGATGATCAGCCGGTTGCGCAGCTCACGCAGGTGCTCCATGAGCGGCATGCGACCGTCGCCAGAGTCAGCGGGCGGTTCCGCCCCGTTCCGGCCCGGTTTAGGCCACTTCAGCAGCGCCATTCACGAATCCTGGGGTGACGAGTCGGGGTTGATCGGGGTAGATCCTCAGGCTACCGTCGATCACTGCGTCTTGGGCGCTCCAGCCTGGGCTCGCAGCCTGGCCGCCTGCTCCTCAAGCTGACGGGCCTGCTCCTCGACGCTCAGCGCGGAGGCCGGCGTCGAAGTCGTGGCCGGGATCGGCTGCGGTGCCGGGGCGGCGGGCTGGGCATGGGCCTGGACGACCGTGGTGGTCGTGCCGTTGGCCTCGTCGTCATCGCGGAGCTTGGCGGTCTCCGACTTGAAGATGCGCAGCGACCGGCCGAGCCCGCGGGCGGCTTCCGGCAACTTCTTGGCGCCGAAAAGCAGCACCAGGATCAAGCCGATGATGATCAGCTCAGTGGGTCCGAGGTTTGGCATTACACATCCTTACGCCGAACGACGTGCATTCTCTGCATCCGATCGTACGCTGCCCCGAGGACAGACTCACCCCTTCGGAACACGTATCGTCCCCCCGCTCTCGCCGAACAGCACCCGGACGGGCTCCAGGCTCCCGTGCGCGCGGTCGATCTCGCGGCCGAGTTCGGTGGCCGCGCGCAGTACGCGAACGGCCAGAAACCCGAGGATTCCCAGCCCCACGAGGGCCAGCGAGAGCGCGGCGATGATCCAGCTCATGGTGGGAGATCCTAGTACCGCACGTCAGAAGATCGATTCGTAACGATTCAGCGCGGCCGTCGCGGCGGCGCGCACGCTCGCGTCCAGCGAGGCGGGCGAGATCACCCTGCCGGTGTCGCCCAGGCGCAGCGCCAGGCGTATCACCCAGCCCTGATCCCTGGCCCGCAGCGCCACCCGCACGCGGCCCTCGCCGAGCTCGGTGACCCGCTCGCACGGGTAGTACTCGGCGACCCAGCGGCCCGCGGCGGTCAGCTCCAGCTCCACCAGCTCGTCGGTCGGCGAGGGCCGGAACACCCCGGGCGTCACCTCGTCCGGCACGGCGTCGGCGGGCGGGTCGGCGGGCACGTCGAGCACGTCCACGGAGAGCATCCGGTCCAGCCGGAACAGCCGGACCGCCTCGGCCCGGTAGCACCAGCCCGACAGGTAGGGACGGCCGTCCACGACGACCAGGCGCATCGGATCGACCTCGCGCGGAGTGATCTCGTCGCGCCCCGGCACGTAGTAGCGCAGCGACAGCCGTCTACCGCGCCGCAGCGCCTCGTTGACGCTGGGCAGCGCGTCGGGCGCGGCGTCGACCTCCACCGCGACCTGGCTGCTGACCGCCGCCGCGCCCTCGCCCGAGGCCTGCTCGAACTTGGCGATGACCCGGGCCAGCGCGTCGCGCTCCCCGAACTCCGGCATCTCGGCGAGCAGGCGCAGCGCGACCAGCAGGGCGCTGGCCTCGTCCACCCCCAGCCGCAGCGGGCGGGCGATGGTGTCGGCGTTGTCGATGACGATCTCTCCGCCGTCCCACGACACGTCGATCAGGTCGCCGGGGGTGTGACCGGGCAGCCCGCACATCCACACCAGCTGCAGGTCGTCGATGAGCTGCTTCTCGCTCAGGCCGAAGATCTTCGCGACCTCGGGCACCTGTGCCCCGGGGTGCGACATCAGGTAGGGCACCAGCGCCAGCAACCTGGGCAGGCGATCGGCGGTGCTCACGCGAGTGCTCCCTTCAGGCGGCAGATCACCGCGTCGCGGGCGTCCGGCGGACCGACCACCTCCGCGTCGGCGGCGAAGCCCACGATCCACCCGGCCAGCCGGCCGGGATCGGTGAAGTCGACCTCCAGCTCGTCCCATCCGTCGCCGGCGGGCCGCACCGCCTTCGCCACCTGGCGCAGCCCCTGGCAGGTGTCCTGCCTGACCCGGACGAGAGCGGTACGCTCCCGGACCGCGGCGTCGCTGTAGACGACCATGGACTTGATGTCGACGCCCTCGGGCACCACCACGGAGCCCGGGCGGCCGACGGTGGTGACCGCCCCGCCGATCCGGCTGAGCCTGAAGACCCGCGGCGCGTCCCGGTCGCGGTCGTGACCGACCATGTACCAGCGGCCGCGGCGGCTGACCACGCCCCACGGCTCCACGGTGCGGGTCAGCACGTTCTGGCTGGCCGCCGCCCGGTAGGCGAAGCGAACCGCCCGCCGGTCACGCACGGCCTCCCAGAGCGCGGGAAAGGCGGGATCCTGGGTGTCGACGCGCAACTCCAGCGCCCCGCCGAGCACCCCGTACGCCTCGTCGGTCTCCACGCCCCCGGCACGCAGTTTCAGCAGCGCGCCACTGGCCGCCTCGGCCAGACTGGCCCGTTGCCACACCTGGGCCGCCAGACCCACCACCGCGGCCTCGTCCGGCTCCAGAGTGATCTCCGGCAGCTCGTAGGCCTGGCGGACGATCCGGTAGCCGGGATCCTCCTCCCAGGGGTCCTTTTGGACCTCGATCGGGATGCCGATCTCACGCAGCTCGTTCTTGTCCCGCTCGAACATCCGCTGGAAGGCCTCGTCGTTGTCGGCGTCGTAGCCCGGCACCGCCTGGCGGATGTGCTCGGCGCTGAGCGGCCGCCGCGTGGCCAGCAGGCAGATCACGAGATTGAGCAGCCGCTCGGTCTTCCGACGCGACATCCGGCCTCCTCCCTGTTCAAGTGACGCTACCCTTCCCCCGTGATCAGATGGCGCAGGGGCGAGGTCGTACGGATCCGGCGCGAATGGCCCGGGGCAATGGAACTCGACGTGACCACCGAGGACGGTGAGGCGCGCGCGCTCGCCTACCCGGCCCTGGTGGGACGCCCGGAGCCCGGTGACGTGGTGCTGCTCAACACGACCGCGCTCGCGATGGGTCTCGGTACGGGAGGTTACGCCATGGTGGTGGCTGTTCCCGACCGATTGCCACAAGATCCTCAAGGTCCCGGACACCTGGTGAAGGCACGCTACACCCCGTTGCAGACCACCGTACTAGGCGCGGACGAGCAGGACTCGCCCTTCCACCACCTCCTGCGGGACGCCGACTCCGTGGACGGCATGCCGGTGATCGTCGCCGACCTGCACTCGGCCCTGCCGGCGATTCTCTGCGGCCTGTACGGCTCGAATCCGCCGCGCACCGGGGAGTCCGGCGGGCACCGGCCCGCCAGGGTCGCCTACGTGATGCTCGACGGGGGCGCGCTGCCCGCCTGGTTCTCCATGTCGTGCGCGCGGCTGCGGGAGGCCGGCTGGCTGTGCGGGGTGGTCACGGTGGGCCAGGCCTTCGGCGGCGACGTGGAGGCGGTGACGCCGCACACCGGCCTGCTGGCGGCCCGGCACGTCCTGGGGGCCGACGTCGCGGTCGTCACCCAGGGGCCGGGCAATCTGGGCAGCGGCACCCGCTGGGGCTTCTCCGGCGTCTCGGCCGGTGAGGCGGTCAACGCCGCCGCCGTCCTCGGGGGCCGCCCGGTCGCGGCGCTGCGGGTCAGCGAGGGCGACCTGCGCGAGCGCCACATCGGGGTCTCACACCACTCGCTGACCGCCTACGGCCGGGTGGCGCTGGCCCCCGCCCAGATCGCCGTGCCCGTGCTGCCCGGCGACTTCGGCAGGCGGGTGACCGAGCAGTCGCGCCCGCTCGCCGCGCGGCACGAGCTGGTCGAGGTGCCGGTGGACGGGCTGTACGCGGCGTTGCGGGAGTCTCCGGTCAGGCTGTCGACGATGGGCCGCGGCCTGGACGAGGACCTGGCCTACTTCCTGGCCTCGGCCGCCGCCGGACGCCACACCGCCTCGCTGCTGTCGTAGAAATCCTTGAACGTGAAGGCCTCAGACGTGGGGCCTTCCCTCCTGAACCGCTCCAGGCGTTCCATCCCCTCGGCCAGCCTCGGCTCGTGCCCCTCGGGAATCCACCACATCACCGAGGACGGCTCCGCCATGCGCAGGAACCATTCCCTGCGCCGCTGCAGGAACTCCAGGTGGCCGCTGCGATAGACGTAGTCCCACAGCGCCTCGCGCGACTCCCAGACCGAGAGGTTGACCAGCAGGTGGTCACCGTGGTCGTGCTTGACCGTGTCCTCGGGGGCGTCACCGCCCTTGAGTCTCCAGACGAAGCCGGGAGTCGCCTCGGCCAGCCGGTTGATGGGGTCGAGACCGGCGACGAAGGCGGCCAGCTCCGGGGAGTCGACGGGAGCGCGCATATGGGCGATGTTCAGTTGGGCCAGATGCATGAGCACAGCAGATCACCCCTGGCCCTTCTATGTCAATTCTCATTATTTTTAGAGAAGGTGACGCAGCACTCCTCCGGGCGCGGATCCAGACGGGCCGCCGAGCCGTCCTGGCCGAGCGCCTCCAGCAGCCCTCGGCACAGCCCCAGGTTCACCGAGCAGACCAGCAGCGGATGCTCCTCGGCAGGCACGTGGAACGGGCAGTTGCGCAGCCGCACCCTGCCCTCCTCCTCGTACGGCTCGTAGCCGCCCCGCCGCAGCGCCCCGACGAGATCATCGTCCTGTCGCGCCAACCCGGCCCCGGCCCGTCGCGCGACCTGCTCGGCCCGCTCCTCCCCGCCGAGCGACTCGACCGCCTCGGCCAGCACCAGGGCGAGCGTTCGGTAGTCCCTGGCGGGCACGCTGACCTGCCACTCCCCCCGCGCCCTGTGATAGACCTTCGCCGGCCGGCCGCTGCCGGGTCCCGTCCGCTCCGTCAGCCGTCTGAAGCCCGCGTCGAGCAGACCGGCCTCGACAAGTTTGTCGAGGTGGAAGGCGGCCAGAGTCCGCTGGATCCCCACCGCCCCGGCCGTCTCGTTGCGCCCCACCTCCCTGCCACAGGAGGTCACATAGTCGTAGACGGCCCGGCGCACCGGGTCGTGCAGTACCGCCACCTTGTCGAGGTCATCACCGCTCACAGCCCGGATTGTAGGCGGGGGCGGCGAAGGTCACGTCCGGCGCACGGATCAGTAGGCGGCCAGCACGTCGACGACGAAGACGAGCGTCTCGCCGGGTTCGACGGACGGCGGCAGGCCGTTCTCGTAGCCGAACCTGGGCGGGACGACCATCAGGACCCGGCTGCCCACCGGAACGCCGACCAGAGCCCGGTCCCAGCCCGCGATGACGCGGCCCTTGCCGATCTGGAAGGCCTTGGGGTGCCCAGCCGCCCAGGTGGAGTCGGAGACGTCCTTGCCCCAGACCCTGCTCTCGTACTGGGTGACGATGAGCTGTCCCGCACGGGTCTCGGCCCCGGCGCCCCGGACGAGGATCTTGCTCCTCAGGTCGGCGGGAGGCGCGCTGTCCGGCAGGGAGATGACCGGGCGCCCGCCGGAGGTTCCGGTGACCCTGACCCCGTCGAGAGCCCCGCTTCCGCCCTTCGCGGCGGCGCCGGGCGGGAACGCGCCGAGCACGTCGACCACGTAGAACAGCTCGTCCTCGACGGTCATCCCGCCGGGCGGGTTGGGACCGTACGCCTCCTCCGGCGGAACCGCGACGACCACCCGGCTGCCGACCTTGTGGCCGCGCAGGGCCTTGCCCACACCGGTGATCGTCTGGTTCAGCGGAAAGGACGCCGGGGCGCCCTGGTTGAAGCTGGAGGCCAGCAGGCGGTTGTCCTTGCCGTCCCACACGTGCGCGGTGTACTGGGCGACGACCAGGTCGTTCCCCCCGATCTCCGCGCCGGTGCCCGTCATCAGCTCGGTGAATTTCAAGCCGCCGGAGGGCGCGCCCTCGGGAAAGCGCACGGTGGGCCTGTCACCGAAGCTCCCGAGCACCTCGACCTCCGGTCCCGCCTGCCCGTCGCCGGAGGCGCAGGCGGTGACCAGCACGAGCGAAAGCGCGGCGAGCAGTGCCGTGGGACGCATCCGAACTCCCGGGGCCGGTGGCTGAGCCAACCCTAACGCCCTATTGGGAGAATTGTCAGTAGCTGAAGATCGCGATCGGAGAACGCGAACCCGGCCGTGCGCGCACGGCCGGGTTCGGGGGTGAGTCGCTCCTCAGGGAGCGTCAGTAGGCGGCCAGCACGTCGACCAGGAAGACCAGGGTGTCGGTTCCCTTGATCTTGTCGCCGGAGCCCGCCTTGCCGTAACCGAGGTCCGGCGGGATGCTCAGCAGCACCCGACTGCCCACGGGGACGCCGACCAGACCCTGGTCCCAGCCCTTGATGACCTTGCCGGTGCCGATCTGGAACATGATCGGCTGGCCACCGCGGGACCAACTGCTGTCGAACTCGACGTCCGAACCCCAAATCTTCCCGGCGTACTGGACCAGGATCGACTGACCGGACTTGACCTCGGGCCCGGCGCCCTTGATCACGGTCTTGGCGACGAGTTCCTTGGGCGCCTTCTCCTTGGTCTTGGTGGTGAGCTTCGGCGCGGTCTCGCCCCCGGGGTTCTCCACCTTGACACCGGCGACGCCGGGGTCGGTCGCGGTGCCCTGGGCCGCGTTCCCCTCGGGAACGCCGACCACGTCGACCACGAAGACCTGCGACTGGCCCGCGGGGGCCTGTGCCTGCTGCTCCTTGGGCAGCGCGTCCTTGGCGACGACGGACATGAACCTGCCGCCGCCCTTGGTCTCGGCGAAGCCCTTTCTGAGGATCTCCGGAACCTGCTCGTTGAGCGTGATGACCTGCGGGCCGCCCTCGTCGTAGGTCGAGCCGGCGAGCTTGTTCTCCTTGCCGTCCCAGGCGAAGACCGTGAAGTTGGCCACCACGTTGGTGCCGAGCTTGGCGGCCTCCCCCGTGGTGCCGGGGGTGAGCACCTTGTAGGAGGAGGTCTCGACGACCTTGGCCGGGAAGGACACGTTCGGCTTGGCGCCGATCTCCCCGGTCACCTGTAGCTCGGTGACTCCGCTGCCGGCGGAAGTCGAGGCGCCGGTGGACGCGTCCCCTCCCGAGCCGCATGCTGCGGCGAACATCAGAGGCACTGCGGCCAGTACGGCCATGCTGCGGCGGCGCATAGGTATCCCTCAAGCAGACGTCAGGTTCGCGCCACACTACCCGTACCGGCATACGGAGGAGGTAAGCATGGAAGGAGCTTGCCGAAGCGTGACCGTCACATTCCGGCGATGAGCTTGTCCACCCTCTCGTCGACACTGCGGAAGGGGTCCTTGCACAGCACCGTGCGCTGCGCCTGGTCGTTGAGTTTCAAGTGCACCCAGTCGACCGTGAAGTCACGGCGCTTCTCCTGCGCCTTGCGGATGAACTCCCCGCGCAGCCGGGCACGGGTGGTCTGCGGCGGCACCGACTTGGCCTCGAAGATCTTCAGATCGGAGGCCACCCGCTCCACCGCGCCACGCTTCTGCAGCAGGTAGAACAGGCCACGGCGGCGGTGCACGTCATGGTAGGCGAGGTCGAGCTGGGCGACCCGGGGGCTCGACAGCGGGAGGTCGTACTTCTTGCGGTAGCGCTCGATCAGCTGGTATTTGGTCACCCAGTCGATCTCGCGGGCCACCTTGTCGAGATTGCCGGTCTCGACCGCGTTGAGTGTGCGCTCCCACAGTTCCAGCACCCGCTGGCTGATCTCGTCGCCGCCGCGGCGGTCGACGAAGTCACGGGCCTTGGAGAGGTACTCCTCCTGTATCTCCAGCGAGGACGCCTCCCTGCCGTTGGCCAGCCGGACCCGCCGCCGCCCGGTCATGTCGTGGGAGACCTCCCGGATGGCCCTGATCGGGTTCTCCAGGGACAGGTCACGCATCACGGTGCCCGCCTCGATCATGCGCAGCACCAGGTCGGTGGCACCGACCTTGAGCAGCATGGTCGTCTCGCTCATGTTGGAGTCGCCGACGATGACGTGCAGGCGGCGGAACCGCTCGGCGTCGGCGTGCGGCTCGTCACGGGTGTTGATGATCGGGCGCGACCTGGTGGTGGCGCTGGAGACGCCCTCCCAGATGTGCTCGGCCCGCTGGGAGACGCAGTAGACCGCCCCGCGCGGGGTCTGCAGCACCTTGCCGGCCCCGCAGATGATCTGCCGGGTGACCAGGAACGGGATCAGCACGTCGGCCAGGCGGCCGAACTCGCCGTGCCGGCCCACCAGGTAGTTCTCGTGGCAGCCGTACGAGTTTCCCGCGGAGTCGGTGTTGTTCTTGAACAGGTAGATGTCGCCGGCGATGCCCTCCTCGCGAAGACGCTTCTCGGCGTCGACGAGGAGGCCCTCCAGGATGCGCTCGCCCGCCTTGTCGTGGGTGACGAGCTCCACGACGTTGTCACACTCGGGGGTGGCGTACTCGGGGTGGCTGCCCACGTCGAGATACAGGCGTGCCCCGTTGCGGAGGAAGACGTTGCTCGATCGGCCCCAGGAGACGACACGGCGGAATAGATAACGCGCTACCTCGTCGGGTGACAGCCGCCGCTGCCCCCTGAATGTGCAGGTGACGCCGTACTCGTTCTCAAGCCCGAAGATGCGACGATCCATTGCCTCACACTATTCGCCGAACCCCTCTCGTGGGAGGGATCATGGGGTTTTCGGTCGTACGGCTTATGCCCCGGGCTGTGAGCGGCTAAGCGCGGACGCGTCTCGGACTCGGATCGCCGCCGGGTGCGAGCGGCGCGCGGGCACCGGGCTCGGCGGGCCGGATCAGCCGCCGCCCTGCCAGAAGATCTCGACAACCTTGGTGATCCTGCCGTTCTCCGTGGTGATCAGGGCCGGCCGGTAGAGGTCCTCCACCCCGGCCAGGGACGCCGCCTCCTTGACGTTGTCGATCAACGCCTGGCGGGTGCATCTCTCGGTGCCGAGGTTGGTGGCCTTGTCATAGGTCTGCGACGAGCCATCGCAGCCACTGTCCGCGAGGAACAGCACGTCCTCGGCGATGGGCGCCGCATAACGGGTCACGTCGCCTTCCTCGGGGCCGTCGAAGTGGCCGTCCTCGCCGCCGCTCTGGGTGAAGCGGATCGGCCGGTACTCGGCCACGCCGCCCTCGTCCACGTCGGTGAGCCAGCCTCGCAGGACGCCCTCGAAGGGAGGCGGGCCGCCTTTGCTCCAGTCGTGCTCGGGGGCGACCTGGAACTCGGTGCCGAAGAGCTCGGGGGTGGCCGCGGGGCTGGAGGAGGTGGCGGGGCCGGGCGCTCCGGTCGTGGGGGTGGGCGTCTCACCACAGCCGGACGTCAGCACCACGGCCGCGAGCAGGGCGAGCGCGGCGGGACCGGCAGAGGGGAGGGCGAGCCTGGTCCAGGCCCGGGGGGCGGCGTTTCTCACACACACTGTGACCATCGGTGAGCGGGTTCGGTTGTCAGGAGGGGAGGTGATCCAGGACACACCGAGAGCGCCGCACCTGGCGGGGCGGCGCTCTCGGTGTCCCATGGTCGGTCGTCGGCCCCGGTCAGCCGCTCGCCCCGGTGTCGATGTCGCCGTCGGGCGCGGTCGGCGGGGCACCGGGCGTCTCGGGCGCGGAAAGGGGACTCTCCTGCTGGGCGGGCTGGGCGGCCGCCTCGGCCGCGGGGGCCCCGTCGGACAGCAGGCGCTCCAGTCTCGGGCCGCTGAGCCGCAGGAACTTGCGATGCGGCCGGTTCCGGTCCAGGACCGCGACCTCCAGCTGGCTCGCGGGGAAGCGTTCGCCGCCCGGCTCGGTCAGGGCGAACAGCGCCGCCTCCAGGGCCTCGGACAGCGACAGGCCGTCGCGGTAGTGCTCCTTGAGCCGGCCGGCCACCGCCTCGGCCTGGCCGCCCATGGCCACCAGGCCCGCCTCGTCGAAGACCGAGCCGTCGAAGGTCAGCCGGTAGATGTGGTCCTCCTCGGAGGAGTCGCCGACCTCGGCGACCACGATCTCCACCTCGAACGGCTTCAGCGACTCGGTGAAGATCTGGCCGAGATTCTGCGCGTAGAGGTTGGCCAGGCCGCGGGCGGTGACGTCGTCACGGGCGTAGGTGTAGCCGTTGATGTCGGCGTAGCGGATGCCGCCGAGGCGCAGCGCCTCGAACTCGTTGTAACGGCCCACCGCGGCGAAGCCGATCTTGTCGTAGATCTCGCTGATCTTGTGCAGGGCGCGGGACGGGTTGGGCGCGACGAACAGGATGCCGTCCTCGTACTGCAGGACGACGACACTACGGCCCCGCGCGATCCCCTTGCGCGCGTAGTCCGCCTTGTCTCGCATCTGCTGCTCGGGCGAGACATATCCAAAAGGCATGGACACCTGGGGTGATCCTCTCGTGTTAACGCAGCGGGGCGATGGGGCCGTCGGGGAAGTTCGTTCTGGTGTCGATCACGGCCCGGACGAACTCACCCACCTCCTCGTCGGGAAGTCGGCGGTATCCGTCGGCGGTGATCACCGCGACGACGGGCCAGATCTTGCGGATCACATCGGGGCCGCCGGTCGCCGAGTCGTCGTCGGCCGCGTCGTAGAGGGCGTGAATCAGCGTCAGCACGGTGTCCTCGGGCGAGGCGCCCTCGCGGTAGAGCTTCTTCAGCGCACCCCGTGCGAAGATCGAGCCGGACCCGATCGCGTGGTGCTGGTGCTGTTCGTAGGGGCCACCGCCCACGTCGTAGCTGAAGATCCGGCCACCGTCGACATCGGGGTCGTAGGCGGCGAAGAGCGGCACGACCGCGAGTCCCTGCATCGCCATCGGCAGGTTGCCGCGGATCATCGTGGCGAGCCGGTTGGCCTTACCCGCCACCGAGAGTGTGCGGCCCTCCCGCTTCTCGTAGTGCTCGAGTTCCACCCGGTAGAGGCGGGCCATCTCGATCCCGGCGCTCGCCACCCCCGCGATGCCCATGCCCGAGTAGTCGTCCGTGCGGAACACCTTCTCCATGTCACGCTGAGAGATGATGTTTCCCGAGGTCGCCCGGCGGTCTCCCGCGATCACCACGCCACCGGCGCATATCGCCGCGACGATCGTGGTGGCATGCGGGATCTGGTCACCCACCGGGGTCGCCAGGGTCTCGTTACGGCCAGGCAACAAGTCCGGCGAATGGGACCTGACGAACTCGGTGAACGAGGAGCTCCCGGTGTCGGTAAAGATATGGTTCACCATGCCGGCGGGCAGGTCCCTGTGCGATCCCACGCGACTCCCTCCAAAGGTGCGGTCCTTTAAGGCCCGACCTTACTCATCTTGCCGTCCTGCTTGCACTTCCCTGGATCAGCTCAGCGCGAACCCACCTCCGCCGGGCTTTTGAATCTTTACGGGCGACTACATCCGTGTAGTGGCCGAGTCTTCGCGACATGCCCGCCCCCCGGCCCGCCTCCGGACGCACGGGCGGGCGAACCTTGGTGTCGACGCCTTGGTGTCGACGCCGGGCGCGAGCCGCACGGCCCGCCTCCGGGCACGCGGGCGGGCGGGCCGGAGACCCACCCGATGCCCGGGCCCCTCCTCCCACTGCTCCGCTCTCCCGCCCGGTGGAATCGAGCGGGAGCCACCTCGCTCGGCGAACATCCGACCGAAGTCGGCCTCGATGACGTCTCTCGGTGATGCCATGGCCCGGTTTCGCCGGTAGCCGCGCTCGCCGCCGTGGTTCTTGACTTCGCCTGCCCTTTTCATCCGGTCGCGACAGGGCCTGCGGTGAGAAGTCAGTCCATCTGGTCGTGCTCGGTCACGGCTGAATTCGGCCTACGGCCTGGCCGCCCGTCATCTCCGGCGATATTCGCGGCCGGTGGAACCCTCCGGCCGCTCCCCGCCGGCTTTTCCCGCGCGGCCCCCTACTCTCCGCCCTTTTGCACGTAGCTCCTAACGAATTCCTCCGCGTTCTCCTCAAGAACCTCGTCGATCTCGTCGAGGATCGCGTCGACGTCGTCGGAGAGCTTCTCGTGACGCTCCTGGACGTCGGAGGTCTCCGCCGCGGCGGTCTCCTCGACTTCCTTGTCGGTACGGCCGGTCTGCTTCTGGCCGCCGGTGTCCTTACTTGCCATCTGTGGCACCTCCGCCTGGGGGACGCATCTGACTCATATCTTCCCCGAACCGGACGACATTGCGCGCGGATCGTCCCGCGATCTTTACGGGAGCCCCCTGCTCCGTCCCGGGGTACCTCCCGCCAGGAAACCTCCCCAGGGGCTCCACGGCAAACCCCCTCCGGCCCGTTCTCCTGGACGAGATACCGCCCGACTCGGGCAGGCCGCCGCCCTGGTCGGCCCTGTGTGACCACCATCACCCTCGAATCGGGGCTTATCCGGCGCCCACGGGAAGGTGGGGAACGTTCCAAGTAGGCCTATCGGATTGAAAACTGCGATCATTGAGGGGTGAGCACCATCATCGCGCGCAGGTACAAGCTCGTCTCCCGCGTCGGCCAGGGGGCGACCGGCGTCGTCTGGCGCGCATACGACCTGCTTCTGGAGCGAGAGGTGGCCCTCAAGGAGATACCCCTGCCACCTGGACCCGCCGCGGCCGAGCAGCGGCGGCGGGTGGTCCGGGAGGCGCGGATGGCGGCACGGCTGAGCCACCGTGGCATCGTGACGGTGCACAACCTGACCGAGGAGGCCGAGCGCCTCTGGATCGTCATGGAGTTCCTGGAAGCCCTCACGCTGCACGACACGCTCGTGCAGGCGGGCCCACTCCCGGTCGACCTGGTGGCCGCGATGGGGTGCCGCCTGCTTGACGCGCTGCGGCACGCGCATGACGGCGGAGTGATCCACCGCGACATCAAGCCGGCCAACATCATGCTGACCGGTGATCGGGTGGTGCTGGCCGACTTCGGGTTCGCGGCGCCGGAGGGCGCGGCGACGACCTCGATGCGGGGCACGCCGGCCTTCATCGCGCCGGAGGCGCTGCAGGGCAGGGGGGGCACCCGCGAGGCGGACATGTGGTCGTTCGGCGCGACGCTCTACATGGCGGTGGAGGGCAGGACCCCGTTCCGTACGGTGAACTCGATGGCATCGCTGGTGGCGGCGCTGCGAGAGCCGCCGCGCGCGCCGAAGCGGGCGGGCGCCCTGGAACCGGTGCTGCGAGGGTTGCTGCGCAAGGATCCACGGGCTCGGCTGAGTGCCGAGCGGACGTCGAAGATGCTGGAGGACGTGCGCTGCTTCAGCGCGGCCTGACGCGTTTCCCAGCGTTTTCCAGCGCGCCCACCGGCTTCTGGGCAGTTTCTCTGAATACAAAACAGGGATTTAAGGACGCGAAACAAAATTCCACCATGCCCACGCAACTAAATTGTTACACTTAATTACCATAAGTAACCATATGGTGCACCGTTCCAGGTGAAAATATGAATCAGCTGAGGGGCCCGGCTTCTATGTGCAACGGGTGATTCATGGGAACAGGCGCAGAGAAGGCACGTCCACTGAGTGATCGTTATCACCTGACCTCGCCGATCGGGCAGGACGGCATGGGTATTGTGTGGCGTGCCCATGATTCCCTGCTCAGGCGGAATGTGGCGATCAAGGAGATCCAGCCGCGGTTCGGCGAATACGGGGCGGACATGCGTGACGCGCGGCGCCGGGCCCTGCGCGAGGCCCGCTCGGCCGGGCGGCTCAACCATCCGGCGGTGATCTCCGTGCATGACCTGCTCGAGGAGGACGGACGGCTCTGGATCGTCATGGAACTGCTGGAGGCCCTCACGCTCAAGGAGACGGTGCGCCACATGGGCCACCTGCCGATCCACTGGGTGGCGTGGATCGGCTTCCAGTTGCTGGGCGGGCTGCGCCACGCGCACGGGGCCGGCGTCCTGCACCGGTCCATCAACCCGCGCAACATCCTGCTGACCGGTGATCGGGTGGTGCTGGCCGACTTCGGAATCGCGGCGCTGCACCGCGACTCGGGCACCTCCACGACCCTGCCGCTCACCCATGCTCCCGCCTTCATCGCGCCGGAACGGCTACGGGGCGGCCTGCCGACCCCGGCGGGCGACCTGTGGTCGTTCGGGGCGAGCCTGTACTTCGCGGTGGAGGGCCGGCCGCCGCGCTCCGGTCACCGCCCGACGCCCCATGGCCCGGCCGCCGGCCGGAACCCGGAGACGATGGTACGGGCGGGAGCGCTGCGTCCCGTCCTGGAAGGGCTGCTCCGGCGCGACCCGGCGGCCCGCATCAGCATGGGCCAAGCGGGTCGCATGCTGTCGGCGGTCCTGCACGCGGAGGGCGTGGCTCTGGCCCGGCCGCGACTGCCCGCGGCCCGGCTGCCACCGGACGCTTACGCGTAGCGCCTACGCACGTTCCAGCCAGGATCGCCACCGGGCCGGACCGCCGCTTCCGCATGGTCCTCGGATCGAGGGAGAGGCCGCCGGGAGCCTCTCCCTCGCGAAGCGTCACTACTCGCCGGTCAGCGCCGTCACCAGCTCCGCGGCGCTACGGCAGCGGTCGAACAGCTCGCCCACGTGGGCCTTGGTACCGCGCAGCGGCTCAAGGGTGGGCACACGCTGTAGCGACTCGCGGCCGGGGATGTCGAAGATGACCGAATCCCAGGAGGCCGCGGCCACCGACTCGCTGTACTGGCTCAGGCAGCGGCCTCGGAAGTAGGCGCGGGTGTCGTTGGGCGGCACCTCGACAGCCCTCTGCACCTCTTCCTCGGTGACCAGGCGCTGCATGCGCCCCCGGGCGACCAGCCGGTTGTAGAGCCCTCGGTCGGGACGGATGTCGGAGTACTGAAGGTCGACGAGTTGCAGACGCGGATGCGACCAGGAAAGACCGTCGCGGGTGCGATAGCCCTCCAGGAGCTCCAGCTTGGCCACCCAGTCGAGCTCCCTGGACAGCTGCATCGGGTCGTCCGCCAGGCGGGTGAGAACCGACTCCCAGCGCTCCAGGACGTCCTTGGTGGGCTCGTCCATGCCGTTGACGCTGCGTTCCTCGGCGTACTTGCGCGCGAGTTCCAGGTATTCCATCTGGAGCTGCACCGCCGTCAGCCTGCGGCCGTCGCGCATGGGGATCTCGTACTTGAGCGTCGGGTCGTGCGACACCGCGCGCAGCGCCTGGACCGGGTTGTCCACGGTGAGGTCGCGGGTGAAGTACCCGTCCTCGATCATGGCCAGGACGAGCGCGGTGGATCCCAGTTTCAGGTAGGTCGAGATCTCCGACATGTTGGCGTCACCGATGATGACGTGCAGGCGGCGGTACTTCTCCGGGTCGGCGTGCGGCTCGTCCCGGGTGTTGATGATCGGCCGCTTGAGCGTCGTCTCCAGGCCCACCTCGACCTCGAAGAAGTCGGCCCGCTGGCTGATCTGGAAGCCCTCACCCCGGGAGTCCTGGCCGATGCCGACCTTGCCCGCGCCGGTGACGACCTGCCGGGAGACGAAGAACGGCGTCAGGTGCCTGACGATGTCGGCGAACGAGGTCGCCCGGCGCATGAGGTAGTTCTCGTGGCAGCCGTAGGAGGCGCCCTTGTTGTCGGTGTTGTTCTTGTAAAGCTGGATCGGGGCGTTGGCCGGCATCGCCGAGGCGCGAACCGCCGCGTCGTGCATCACCCGCTCGCCTGCCTTGTCCCAGATCACCGCCGCCCGAGGGTTGGTGCACTCGGGAGTGGAGTATTCGGGGTGGGCATGGTCCACGTACAACCGGGCCCCGTTGGTGAGGATCACGTTCGCCAGGCCGAGGTCCTCGTCGGTCAGCTGGCTCTGGTCGGCCACCTCCCGCGCGAGGTCGAACCCCCGTGCGTCGCGCAACGGATTCTCCTCCTCGAAGTCCCATCGCGCGCGCCGTGCTCTGGCCGCCGAGGCCGCCAGATAGGCGTTCACGACCTGAGAGGAGGTCACCATCGCGTTGGCCCCCGGCTGTCCGGGCACGGAGATGCCGTATTCGGTCTCGATGCCCATCACCCGCCGTACCGTCATGCGCACCCTCTGTTCATCAGGGACTGTTTCTCTCCGAGGTATCTATTCCCGACCCTAGACCCTTCACTATGCCCGGTGGTCGGACAGTTATGGCACCGAAGCCTTTTCGCCCGTTGCGAGGGGGATCGAGGAGAACCCGGGAGGCTGTGCGGGCGACGCCTGTCCGGCCTTCCCGCGCCTTCTCGACTTGACGAACTCCTGGAGGGGACGCTCGGCCACCCGGTACACCAGGTAGGAGAACGCCATCGCGGCCAGCACGGTGACCAGGGCGGTCAGCGGCGGTGGCAGCGTGTCCCGCAGGGCCGGGACGATCAGGACGGCGGCCGCGGTGTGGAAGAGGTAGAGCGGGTAGGTGAGCGCTCCCAGGACCACCAGGCCGCGCCAGCGCAGCCGGCGCAGCCAGCCGAGCGCCACCATCGCCATGAGTACGTAGAAGCCGACCACCGTGGCGACGACGGCCCAGTCGGGCACGGGCATCGCGGCGTAGCCGACCTTCTCCACCCGCCCGGCCACCCGATCGAGTGCCGCGCTGACGGCCAGGCCGCCGCTGATCCCGGCCAGACACCACAGGACCAGCCTGGGACCGAATCTGGTCATCAGGAAGAACGCCATGCCACCGACGAAGTAGGCCGCGTACTTGGGCATGATCACGAGTTCGACCCACGCCTCATCGCTTCCCGCGAAGAAACCCGCGGCCAGGAGCCAGACGCCCATGAAGGCCAGGCAGCGGTTGAGCGTGACCCCGGTGATCACCAGGATCGAGATCAGCACGTAGAAGCGGAGCTCCACCCAGAGCGACCAGTAGACACCGTTGGCGTCATAGACGCCGAAAGCCCGCTGAAGCATGGTGAGATTGACCCCGTACTCGCCGAGGCTGAGTTTGGGGTCCAGGGCCGTGGCCGCGGTCAGTCCATAGAGCGCGGCGGTTACCACCACGCTGACCCAGTAGGCGGGAAAGAGCCGCACCAGCCGGGAGAGGGCGAACGCCCCCAGCCCCCGGCCCCAGATGCTCATCAGGATCACGAAACCGCTGATCATGAAGAACAGCTCGACACCGAGGATGCCGAGCCCGGAGATCGTGGAGATCGCCGGGAACAACTTGGCGGGACGGTCGCCCCACACCGAGGCGAAGGCGATGAAGTAGTGGAAGGCGAGCACCGCCATGGCGGCGGCGAAGCGCAGGAGGTCGAGTTCGGCGAGGCGGCCGCTTCCCCGAAGCGCCTCGCGAGACCCCGTGCCGGTCACCTGGCGGCCGGGCCGGAATGTTCACGCACGCCACTTGGACGGCGCTTCGATCATTCGGGTTCCCTGTGACGGCCGTTGATTTCCGATCGCTTTCGGGGCGGGTGTGACCGGAGATACGGATGGGGACGGATCCGCACCGCCGAATATGAATAACGAAGGGTTAAAAAAAGCGACAAAATTCTTTAAAGCCGCAAAACATCGCAAAACTGGACAAAAACCTGGCGAGACGCTGACGGCGCGGCCTCCCGAGGGAGGCCGCGCCGTCGATCGGCACGCGTGCCGCCGTTACAGGTACTGACCGGTGTTGGCCACCGTGTCGATGGAACGCCCGGCCTCGGTGCCCTGCTTGCCCGTCACGAGGGTGCGGATGTAGACGATCCGCTCGCCCTTCTTGCCGGAGATGCGGGCCCAGTCGTCGGGGTTGGTGGTGTTGGGCAGGTCCTCGTTCTCGGAGAACTCGTCCACGCAGGCCGCCAGCAGATGCTGGATCCGCAGACCCTTCTGCCCGGTCTCCAGGAACTGCTTGATCGCCATCTTCTTGCCGCGGTCGACGATGTTCTGGATCATCGCGCCGGAGTTGAAGTCCTTGAAGTACAGGACCTCCTTGTCCCCGTTGGCGTAGGTCACCTCAAGGAAGCGGTTCTCCTCGCTCTCGGTGTACATCCGCTCGACGACCCGCTGGATCATCCCGAAGATGGTCTCCTGGCGGTTCCCGCCGTGCTCGGAGAGGTCCTCGGAGTGGAGCGGGAGCTCCGCGATGAGGTACTTCGAGAAGATGTCCCTGGCCGCCTCGGCGTCCGGCCGTTCAATCTTGATCTTGACGTCCAGGCGGCCGGGCCGCAGGATCGCCGGGTCGATCATGTCCTCGCGGTTGGAGGCGCCGATCACGATGACGTTCTCCAGGCCCTCGACGCCGTCGATCTCCGACAGGAGCTGGGGAACGATGGTGTTCTCGACGTCGGAGGAGACGCCCGAGCCTCGGGTCCGGAAGATCGAGTCCATCTCGTCGAAGAACACGATCACCGGGGTGCCCTCGGAGGCCTTCTCCCGGGCCCGCTGGAAGACCAGGCGGATGTGCCGCTCGGTCTCACCGACGTACTTGTTGAGAAGCTCGGGCCCCTTGATGTTGAGGAAGAAGCTCTTTCCGGACTGGCCGGTCTTCTCCGCGACCTGCTTGGCCAGGGAGTTGGCGACGGCCTTGGCGATGAGCGTCTTGCCACAGCCGGGCGGTCCGTAGAGCAGGACGCCCTTGGGCGGGCGGAGCTTGTGCTCACGGAAGAGGTCGGCGTGCAGGTACGGGAGCTCGATGGCGTCCCGGATCTGCTCGATCTGCCGCATCAGCCCGCCGATCTCCTCGTAGGAGATGTCGGGCACCTCCTCCAGGACGAGCTCCTCGACCTCGGACTTGGGGATGCGCTCGTAGACGTAGCCGGAACGGGGTTCGAGCAACAGGGAGTCGCCTGCCCGGATCGGCTGGCCCACCAGCGACTCGGCGAGCTTCACCACCCGCTCCTCGTCGGCATGCGAGATCACCAAGGCGCGCTGGCCGTCCTCAAGAAGCTCCTTGAGCATCACGATCTCGCCGAGCTCCTCGAAACCGAGGGCCTCGACCACGTTGAGCGCCTCGTTGAGCATGACCTCCTGGCCGCGCTTCAGCGAGTCGACGTCCACCGCCGGACTGACGTTCACCCTGAGTTTGCGACCCCCGGTGAAAACCTCCACCGTGCCGTCTTCTCTGGTTTCGAGGAACACGCCGAACCCGGATGGCGGCTGCGCCAACCGGTCTACTTCCTCCTTCAAGGCGACGATCTGGTCTCTGGCCTCCTTGAGGGTGGCCACCAGACGCTCGTTCTGGCCGGTTACGGCCGCGAGGTTCGCCTGCAAGTCATGGAGACGCTCTTCAAGGATCCTGGCCTGCCGGGGAGACTCCGTCAGCTTCCGACGCAACACGGTGATCTCCTCCTGCAGGAAGGAGACCTGTGTTGTGAGGTCAGCGACCTCCCGTTCGCGCTGCGCGGCTCGAGCCTCAGCGTCGTCGCGAGCTGCCACGGCGTCACCTCCTTCCCAGTCGAGACCGACTACTCGAAACCCTACCCATCTAAGGGCTGTCCCTTACCTGGCTGAGCAGTGTTCGTATGACTACATTAAGTACGCGATGATTAATCCCTTTTGGTGCTTTTAGTACTAGAAGCATAAGAACACGAAGGTCCGCTCCCGTGTCACTCCCTCACGGACCGTCGTGGCCGAATCGTCATCATGTGGCGGAAGACGTGGACTCCTCACCCTGTGCACCCTTCGCCGGACGTCTACGTCGAGGTGGCGGCGTCACCCCGTCGGCCATGCGACGGGCCGTGACCAGGAAGCCGGTGTGGCCGACCATTCTGTGGTCGGGCCGCACAGCCAGCCCCTCGACATGCCAGTCACGAACCAGGGTCTCCCACGCATGGGGCTCGGTGAAACTCCCGTGCTCCCGGAGAGTTTCGACCGTACGCGACAGCTGGGTCGTGGTCGCGACATAACAGCAGATCACACCGCCAGGGGTGAGCGCCTTGGCCGCGGCGTCCACACATTCCCACGGGGCGAGCATGTCGAGGATGATCCGGTCGACGTCACTCTCGTCGAGGTCGGCGACGAAGTCGCCGACCACCAGGCGCCACTGCGACATCGGGCCGCCGTAGAACTTCTCCACGTTCTTGGTGGCGATCTCGGCGAAGTCCTGGCGCCGCTCGTAGGAGGTGACGGTGCCCTCGGAGCCCACCGCGCGCAGCAGGAAGCAGGTGAGCGCGCCGGAGCCGACCCCCGCCTCCACCACCCGGGCACCCGGGAAGATGTCGGCCATGGCCACGATCTGCGCCGAGTCCTTGGGGTAGATGACCGCCGCGCCGCGCGGCATGGAGAGCGTGTAGTCCTGCAGCAGGTGCCTGAACGCCAGATACTGGGTGCCCCCGGACGAACGCACCACCGAGCCCTCGGGCCGGCCGATCAGCTCACTGTGCGGGATCCCGCCCTTGTGCGTGTGGAACACGCCGTCTTCCTTCAGCGTCACCGTGTGACGCTTGTTCTTGGGGTCGGTGAGCTGAACCTGATCCCCGGCCTGAAACGGCCCATGCCTGCGAAAACCCATGACCGCAAGGTTAACGGCGCGCGACCGCGGCCGATCCCGCCTCGATCCGGGAGCGGCGGCCGAGTAGGGGGAAACGGACACTGCTGTCCGTAACAGACGGAGAGCTACGATCCGTAAAATAGTTAGCCCCGCTATAGGAGAACTGGTAGCTGTTGTCGCATGTTTCCCCAAGTTGTGGTTCCGGCAGGCCCCGTCGTGCTGAGGCCGCTCTCCCCCGCCGACACCGAAGCGATCGTCCGCGCCTGCGCGGACCCGGAGATCGTCCGGTTCCTCCCCCTGGTGCCCGTGCCCTACACCCGGGACGACGCGCTCCAGTACCTGGAGATGGCCGAGGAGGACTGGAAGGGCGGGGGAGCCGCGTTCGCCATCGCGGACGCGGAGACGGGCGAGTGGCTGGGCAACATCGGCCTCAAGCCCTCCCGCCTGCGGAACACCAACGAGATCGGCTACCTGGTCGCCCCATGGACGCGGGGCCGGGGGGTGGCCACGGCCGCCACCGCCGCGCTGGCCGGATGGGCCTTCGGCCACGGGGTGGAACGCGTCGAACTCCTCGCCGACGTGGAGAACCTGGCCAGCCAGCGGGTGGCCCTGGCCGCCGGCTTCCAGCGCGAGGGCGTGCGACGCGGGGCCGAGCAGCAGCGTGACGGCACCCGCCGCGACCTGGTGTCCTTCGCACGCCTGCGGGGCGACTCCGGCGAGCGCGTGGCACCGCTCCTGCCGGACTTCCCCGGCGGCTCACTGACCGACGGGGTCGTACGGCTGCGGCCGCTCACTCCCGCCGACGCCGCCGACTACCTGGCGCTGCGCAACCTGCCCGACGTCGTGAGGTACAGCGTCCCGCCCGAGCCCCACAGCGCCGAGGACGTCGCGGAGCGGTGCCGCGCGGCGGGCGCGAACCAGCTGGCCGGCCGGGGGGTCGAGGCGGTGATCGCGGACGCCGCGACGGGCGCGTTCGCCGGGGAGATCCAGCTCTCCAACGTGATCCCGCCACTGGGACAGGCCATGACGGGCTACAGCCTGCTGCCGGCGTTCCGCGGCAGGGGTTTCACCACCAGGGCGGTGAACCTGCTGGTCGACTGGACCTTCGAGCACACCTCCCTGAGCCGGGTCATCGCGGGCACCTCCCCCGCCAACATCGCCTCGCAGCGCGTGCTGGAGCGCGCGGGCTTCACCCGCGAGGCACTGCTGCACGGGCTGCTGCCCGGCCCCGACGGCACCCGCCTGGACGACCTGCAGTGGTACCGGCTGCGGGACGCCCCACGCTAGGGGCCGCGTTCAGTCGGCGCCGAAGTGGGCCCTGAGCCTGGCGTAGGCGGCGTCGGTGCCCTGCAGCACCCGGTCGATGTCGGCGTCGGTGTGGGCCGCGGACAGGAACCAGTTGTGCCACGGGTGGAGGTAGACGCCCTCCTGCAGGCAGGCCGCCGCCCAGAACATGCCCTTGTCCAGGGTCGCGTCCCCCTCGAAGGAGAGCCAGGGGATCTGCACCGGGCCGGTCTGGTTGACCGTGAAGCCATGGGAGGCGGCCTGGGCGGCGAGGCCCTCACGCAGGCGGGTGCCCGCGCGCTCCATCAGGGCGATGCCGTCGATGTCGCGCAGCGTCTCGATGGTGGCCTTGGCCGCGGCCATCGGAGCGGCGTTGAACCAGAAGGAACCCGTGGAGTAGAGCGTCTGGGCGGGTCCCCGCAGGGCGTCCACACCGGTGACGGCGGCGATCGGGTGGCCGTTGGCCATGGCCTTGCTGAAGGCGTACAGGTCGGGGCGCACGCCC
Source organism: Streptosporangium amethystogenes subsp. fukuiense (assembly GCF_042665875.1). Taxonomy (NCBI): domain Bacteria; kingdom Bacillati; phylum Actinomycetota; class Actinomycetes; order Streptosporangiales; family Streptosporangiaceae; genus Streptosporangium; species Streptosporangium amethystogenes. The sequence continues at coordinate 3,061,388 of NZ_JBHTEE010000001.1, forward strand.
AGCGGCTCCCAGGAGCCGCCGAGGTCGATCCGCCAGCCACCGCGCACGTCGTCGATCACCAGGGCGGCGCCGATCCGGTCGGCCAGCGCCCGCACCCCCCGGGCGAACTCCGCGGCGACGAGTTCCTGGTCCTCGAACGAGTCGTGCTTGAACGGCGTCACGATGATCGCGGCGACGTCGCCCTCCGCCTGCGCCGCGGCGGCCTCGACGCTGGCGAGGTCGTTGTAGGTGAACTCGACCAGGTCCGCGCGCTCGCTGGGGGTGGTCCCCGCCGTACTGGGCGTGCACCACGGGTCGGCCCCGTGGTAGGCGCCGTGCGCCATGAGGACCTTGGTCCTGCCGGTGGCGGCACGGGCCACCATCAGGGCCTGGGTGGTGGCATCGGTGCCGTTCTTGGAGAACATCACCCAGTCGGCCTGTGGGACGGTGTCCACCAGGAGTTCGGCGAGCTCCACATAGACGGGGCCGGGGCCGTTGAGGCAGTCGCCCACGGCGAGCTGGGCCGTGACGGCGGCCTCGACCGCGGGGTGGCGGTGACCGAGCACGACGGGACCCCAGGAGCACATGAGGTCGACGTACTCGCGCCCGTCGGCGTCCCGCTGGCGGCAACCCTCGCCGCCGACGAAGAACTGCGGGTAGGCGGGGCCGTGCAGGGCCGCGTTGAGGTGGCCGTACATGCCGCCGGGGACGACCTTGGCGGCCCGCTCCCTGAGTCTGGCGTCGATGGACATGCGGCGTCCTTTCAGATCCGGATCGGTTCGTGCGCTTCGCTGCCGTGCCCGGCCGCGAGCGGCGGGATCACTTCTCCTCACGTAGTGCGCGCGCCCCGTCCAGGCCGGCGTCCGACCCCAGGCCTCCCGCGACGCGGGCGGCCAGCTCGGTGCCGAGCCGTGCCGCGCCGGCCACGTCGCGGCCGTCGACCAGACCGGCGATGAACCCGGCGCAGTAGGCGTCACCGCACCCCGTGGTGTCGACCACTTCGACGTCGAGGGCGGGAACGCGGGTGACGCCCTCCGCCTCGGCGATCAGACTTCCGTCCGCACCGAGCGTGACCAGGACCGCCGAGGGCCCCTCCCCCAGCAGGGCCAGCGCGGCCTCCTCCGCACTGCCCGCACCGCTCATCAGCAGTGCCTGCTCCTCGTTGGGCAGAAGGTAGTCGACGTGCGGGAGAAAGCTCCGAACCCCCTGCATGAGGTCCGGCATATTAGACAGAAGGTCCATTGTGATGATCGTGCCCGCCGCGCGCGCCTCGTCGAGCAGCGCGAAGAAGGCGGGGTCGTACAGACCCCAGGTCACGTCCATGCCCCCCAGGTGCACGACGCGCGCGCCGAGGATCCGCTCGCGTCCGACGTCGGTGACCGCTAGGCCCAGGTTGGCTCCGGGGACGTGGAAGGACGGGCGCCCGCCGTCCGGGCGGATGGGCAGGATCGAGGCGGCTGTCTGCTCTCCCTGTCTGCGGACCACCCCGGTCACGTCGACGCCGCGCCGCCCCATCATCATGACGAGCAGGTCTCCGAGCTCGTCGTCGCCGACCGCCCCCACCGAGGCCACCGGGACACCGAGTGCGGCCAGGTCGACGGCGGTCGCGGCCGCGGCACCCGCGGCCGTGACGCGGATCTGCTCCAGCAGGTGGGTGTCCTGCCCGGCGGGAATCGACTCCACCGGCCTGGCGAGCACGTCCACGATGTGCACCCCGAGGGCTACGACGGTCATAGCGAGTCCTCCTCATGTCTTCAGCGGATAATAGACGGGCGACCGACTACAATGTCAACGGATTCCGTTCGGGAGGGAACCGAGTTGCCAAAGATCGTCGATCATGGAGAGCGCCGCGAGGAGGTCATCGAGGCCGCTCGCCGCATCATCCTGCGCGAGGGCATCGAGGCCGCCACGACCAGGGCGATCGCCAAGGAGGCCGGCTACTCCAACGGCGTGCTGACCCACTACTTCGCCGACAAGGACGACATCATGCTGTCGGCGCTGCGCTCCTCGCACCGGCGCATCGTGGAGCGCCTGCGCGGCAAGCTGGCCGGCCTCACCGGGCTGGCCGCGCTACGCGAGCTCCTCCTCGACAACCTGCCACTGGACGAGGAGCGCACCCGGGAGAGCGGGCTGGAGGTCGGCTTCTGGGGTCGCAGCATGACCAGCCCGGCGATGCTGGAGGCGCAACGCGCCGAGGCCGAGGAACTGCGCTACCTGGTGCGCAGCCTGCTCGGCGCCGCGGTCGCCGGTGGGGAGATCTCCACCACCGAAGACCTCGACGACGTGACCGAGCGGCTACTCGCCCTGGTCGACGGGCTGAGTGTGCACCGCCTGCTCTACCCGGACAGGCTCGGCACCGCGCGCCTGGAGCGGGTGCTCAACGCCGAACTGGACCGCCTGCGTCCCACCGGCGCGTAGCGCCCGGCCCCGTGCCCGCTCGGCTCCCGGCAGGTACGCTCAGGGAGCCGAGGCCCCGGTCCGGGGCGCGGGCGGAGCTCAGGCCAGCAGGGTGTAAAGCCGGTCGGCCACCCCTCGCGCGGTGGGCCGCTTGGCCACGTCACCGAGGCATGCCTGGACCAGATCCGACAGCTCGGGCTCCAACCCCGGATCGATCGACGGCGGCGTGCTGTACACCTTTCGCAGGGTCAGCAGCGGGTCGTGGGTGGGCAGTTCCCCGTAAAGCCCGACGCCGCTCACCGCCCAGTGCAGCGTCGCGCCCAGCGACCACACGTCGCCCGCGGGGGTGGGCGTCTCCCCCTGCAGCAGCGTGGGGTCGGTGAACTCCACCGAACCGATGTCCCCCATCCCGGTCACCGTCACGCCCGGCGTCAGCACCTGCGACAGGCCCAGGTCGGAGAGCTTGCCCCCGTCGTCGGCGAGCAGCACGTTGCCGGGGCGGATGTCGCGGTGGACGATGCCCTCCTCGTGCAGTGCCTGCGCCGCGTGGGCGACGCAGGCGATCGAGCGCAGCACCCGCTCACGCGACGGCCGCTCCGCGGGATGCGCCAGCGAGCCGTCCGGCAGGTACTCCATCGAGTAATAGAACACCCCGCCCTGCTGACCGGCGTCGTAGAGCCGCACCAGATACGGGGAGCGCACCGCGGCGAACGCCTTCAACTCTCTCGTGGCCCGGCGGAAGGCGTCCTTCCCCGTACCCCCCACCACCTTCACCGCGACCAGATCCACCTCGATGGGTAACCGCTCGGGCCTTTTCGCCAAGTAGAACTCACCGTGATTACCGGCTCCCAGCGACCGGATGAACTCGTAATCGGCGATGCCTTCCACAACGGTCTCCCTCCATGCCTGCGCAACGTTCGCGACGACATCCCACACACGGTAACGTCGCCTTCGCCATTCTCGGGGCTTTTCTTTGCATACGGAAAGCGTGCTCGCAAGTGCTGCACATGGATCTGCTCCTGCTCGACCTTGTCATCGTCCTCGCGGCCGCGCGGCTCTTCGGAGCGCTGGCCAGATGGCTCGGCCAACCTCCGGTCATCGGCGAGATCGTGGCCGGCATCCTGCTGGGACCCACCCTGCTGGGCCCCCTGATCGGCGACGAACTGTTCGGCTCCGAGATGCGGCCCCCGTTACAGGCCCTGGCCAACGTCGGCCTGGTGCTGTTCATGTTCGTCGTCGGCCTGGAACTGGACCAGAAGCTGGTCAGGGGCAAGGGACGGATCGCGGTGACGGTGGCGCTCGGCTCGACCGTGGTGCCGTTCGTCCTGGGCTGCGTGCTCGCGCTGGCCATCGCGGGTGAGCACGTGGGAGGCGACAAGACCCTGCCGTTCGTGCTGTTCATGGGCGCGGCGATGGCCGCCACCGCCTTCCCGGTGCTGGCGCGGGTCCTCACCGACCGGGGAATGCAGCGGATCACGCTCGGCGGCCTCGCCCTGGCCTCGGCGGCCGTCATCGACGTGCTCGCCTGGACCGTCCTGGCGGTGGTGGTGGGCATCGCGGGGGCCGGAGAGTCCGAGGGGCAGTGGAAGGTCCTGCTCGCCCTGCCGTACGCACTGGTGATGTTCCTGGTCGTCAAGCCCCTGCTGGCTCGGCTGGTGCCCGCGTACGAGAAGGCCGGGCGGCTGACGCCCGGCCTGCTCTCCCTGGTGCTCCTCGGCCTGATCGGATCGGCCTGGGCCACCGAGTGGATGCACGTCCACTTCATCTTCGGCGCGTTCGTGTTCGGCGCGGTGATGCCCCGCGAGGGGGCGGAACGGCTCAACCACGAGATCCTGGAGCGGCTGGAACAGCTCGCCGTGCTGCTGCTGTTGCCGATGTTCTTCGTGGTGGCGGGACTCAACGTCAACCTGCGCGAACTCGACCTGTCCAGCCTCGGCACGCTTTCCGCGATCCTGGTCGTCGCGATCGGCGGCAAGCTGCTCGGCTCCTACGCCGCCGCGCGGACCCAGCGGCTGCCCAACCGGCAGTCTTGGGCACTGGCCTCCCTGCTCAACACCCGAGGGCTCACCGAGATCGTCATCCTCACCGTCGGCCTGCAGAAGGGCGTGCTCGACGACGAGCTCTACTCGCTGATGGTGGTCATGGCCCTCGTCACGACCGCGATGACCGGTCCGCTGGTGCGCAGGATCTACCCCGACAGGCGGGTGGCCCGCGACATCGCCGAGGCCGAACGTGCCGCCCTCGGCGTGACCGCCGCCCACCGGATACTGGTGATCGTGCCCGATCCACCCGCCGAGCAGGCCCCGTTGGTCGGCCTGGCCACCACCCTGGCCCTGTCCAGATCGCCGTCCGAGGTGGTCCTGGGCCACCTGCGCCCCTACCCGGCAGGCCGCCTGGAGGTCGGCAGCGGCCTCTCCTCGGAGCTGGCCGAGCTGGCCGAGACCCTCCACGATCTGGAGGCGCTGGCCGGCAGTGCCCGCGAGCGCGGCTCGGAGACCAGGGTGGTGAGCCGGTTCAGCGCGGATGTGGCAGGTGAGTCGCCGGAGCTGGCCGCCGGCGCCCGAGCCGACCTGCTGGTGCTGCCCGCCGGTGTCCCCGGCTATGCCGCCGTGCGTGACGGCGCGGTCTGCCGCGTGGTGACCGTGTCCTTGCCCGTGCCGGAACAGTCCGAGCCCGGTTCCGAGCCGGGGCCGGTCGCGGTACGTTACGGCTCCGGTGACGACGCGGCCGCGCACGTGGCGCTCACCCTCGCGATGCTGTGGAACCGGCCACTGATCGTCACCGGCGGGAACCGGGCCTCAGCCCTGGCCCAGCGGCTGTCCAAGCTCGGCGTCGCGGCCGCCGCGGGTGCGATCCCCGGGAACGCACTGGTCGTGGCCGCCGACACCGGGACCGCCCCGGAGGGCGCGCACCTGCTGGTCCGCGCCGAGCAGGATCCCGACCCGGTCGACTGGGCCGAGGCCGTCTCCGCCCTGCGCGCCCCGGCCCCGCGGCTCTGAGCGCGAGCGACACGGCAAAGAGCCGGGTGGTACGGCCGTGGCCGCACCACCCGGAAACCACCCGGAAGGCGTTCTCAGCTGTTGCGGTGTGACTCGTAGCGCATGGTGCGTGAGACGCCGATCCGCACGGTGGTGCCGGGCATGATGGTAACCGGCTCGTTCGGCGGGATGTCGTAGAAGTTGGGGTCACCGGGCGGCTGGATCTGGGTGCCGTTGACAGATCCCAGATCGACCAGGTTGACGTCCCAGCCGTCCAGCGCCACCCGCAGATGCCGGCGGGAGACCGAACCGTCGGGGCTGGTGACCTTGGCCGGACGCACAGAGCCGTCGGCCACCTCGGGTGCCCGCTCAGGGTCGCGGCCCACCAGATAGTCGGTGTCGAGCCGCAGCGTGAGGCCGTCGTCCAGGAGCAGGACCCCCAGCGGCGGGCGCGGTCCCTTGTAGGGAACGAGGGTGCGCTGGACCAGTGCGATACCGCAGACCGCACAGTAGGGCACGCGAGGGTCGTTGAAGTGGTCGTTCTTGCAGTCGACCCCGTAGACCAGCGGCCGCGCCTCGGGTTCGGCCCCGGAGCTCGGCGCGGGCCCCGGCGGCTCGGCCGCGCCGGGCGTCAGCAACTCGTACTCGAACGGCTGGTCGCGGACGTCGACGGGATCCCCGCCCATCCCGCTGGCCCTGGCCGTGTCGATGTCCTCGTGACGGACCTCTTCATGGTGGACCATCGCGGGGGCGGGTCCGGTGGAGGGCATCTGCCCCTGCGGTGAGGCCCCGGGAGGCGGCTCGGAGTGCCACGCCTGCGGCTGCGGCTCCATCGGCGGCGGGGCGGTGACCGGCGGATAGGGATCCGCCGGTCCCATCGGATAGGGCTCGGCCGGGCCCAGCGGGTAGGGCGCCGGCGGGGCGCCCTCCGGTGGGGCCGACCGCTCGGGGGGCGCGGGCATCGGGGTGGGCGCGGGAGCCACGGGCTCCATCCGGGGCGCCTGGTGGACCTGTGACGCGGCGGGCTCCATCCGCGGCATGGCCTGCGGGGCGGCCCCCACCTCCGTCAGGTCGCACCAGACGCCGCCCGCGACGATCACTCCGGCGTCCAGCCGGGACAGCGGGTGCGCGGCCCCGGCGTCGGGCAGGCTCAGCTCCACCCGGGTCACCGGGCCGGGAACCAAGCGGTCGGACCAGGTGAGCGCGTCGCGCCCGGCGAGCTGGATCTCACCGGCCGCGCCGGTCACCGCCGCGAATGCCGGACCGCTGACCAGGACGGCCACTCCCCCGTTGACCGGACCGGCGACGGCACACGCCACCGGCTCGCCTATCACGACGGCGAGGATCTGGGCGACACGGCGGGCCAGCGACCGGCCGTCGCCGCCCGAGGCCGCGGTCTCCCGCAGCGCCCCCAGCAGATCCTCAACGACGGCCTCGGCCGCGTCGCACACCAGCAGCAGGCCGCCCACATAGGCCACCAGCCCGTTGCCCGGAAGCGGACGCACCACTCCGAAGCCCTGGTCGGTCACAGAACTCTCCCTCCCCGGAAACGCCACCGGATGAACGGCACCCGCATGGGACCGTTCGTCACCAGCCAGATGCATACCCAGACGACGGTGAAGTGCGTCCAGAAGGCGGCCGGCGGGACCGGATCGATAACATCGACTGCACCGGACCGTAGCAAAAAGTACAGCACAAGGCCTTCGGGCACGAGCGTCAGCAGCCCGAAGAGGGTCGGCCAGTCCTTCTCCCATCTGAACTGCATCAGGAAGTGATATATCAGCTCCCAGACGATCCCCAGCACGCCTACCGCCGCGAGGACCAGAAAACCGTTGAGGTAGCGCTCGGAGAGCGGCCCGGAGGAGCCGGGAAGCACCGGCACGATCAGCAGGGTGATGATCGCGCCAACGGTGGCGAGCATGAAGAGGCGCGTCTGAATACGGCCCCACAGAGTCGGAACCACGGGGGACTACTCCTTACACCGACGAGTTGAAGGCCCACTTGAACCACTGCGAGGTCGAGCGCAGCGGTCCCATCTTCTTGACGAACCCTCGCCTTGCCAGGTCGTCGGCTATCTCCTGAGCCGCGATCTGCAGGCCGAGGAAGGTGTCGACGCCCGGGAAGTAACCTCCGAGCGTGGCCGATCCCGAGGCGTAGAGGGCGCCGTCACCGTTGGCCGTCCCCTTCACCTCGAAGTGGCGCTCCACCTCGAGCCTGCCCACCGGATTGCGGAACGCCCCGCCGTGCTGGAGCAGGTCCGCGAAGATCCGATGCTCGGCGATGTCGGCCTCCAGGCCGGTGCAGTCGATGATGTAGTCGGAGACCGGCTCGCGGACGATGCCGTCGCTGCTGCGCACGTAGCTGACCAGCCGCCCGTCCTGGCCGTGCTCCACACGGTCGACGGTGCCCTGCACGGGGTGGTAGTAGCCGCCACTGCGCCCCGCACGCATCTGCTCCTGCCAGCGCCGCCGGTAGGGGGTGTTGGTGCCGCCCATCTGCTTGTACTTCTTCGCCCGGTCGGCACCCTCGAGCTTGCGCATCTGCGCCTTGAGCTGACCGCCCCACACCGACTTGGGGTAGTTGAAGCCCTGGTAGGCCCAGCCGTCCCCGCCCTTGCGGCGTGACCAGATGTGCGGACCGTGGGAGCCGCTGACGAACGTGCGGAAGATGTGGATGATCTGGGTCTGCAGGCCGTACCGCTCCCGGTCGTCGAACAGCCGCTGGAGCACCCGGGAGGCGACGATGCCGCCGCCGCGAATGACCACGGTGCCCGGCCTGGTCTTCAGGAACTCGTAGACCTGCTCGTGCGGCTCGTAGGCGTTGACGACGTGCTGGTAGTCACCGTGCTTGGTCCGGAACTCCTGCAGGTCGGGCAGGAACTTCAGGCCCGGGTAGCCGATCGCGATGTGCACGAAGCGCGAACGGAAGATGATGCGCTTGGTCGCCGCCGCGCCGTCCGGCGGGGTGACCACCGTGAAGTAGCCGCCCCCGGCCCGGCGGCGGACCATCCGCACCTGCCCCTTGACCAGCATGTCCCAGTAGTTGATGCGTTTGGCCTCACGCTCCAGGTTCTCGAAGACCGTGCCCGCGCGCGGGGTCCAGTAGTCGTTCAGGAGCGGCTCGGTGAGGATCTGCCACAGGTACGACGGTTTCTTCTCCTTCCACGCCTCTTCCAGGGCGTAGGAGGGGAACCCCCACAGATTGTCCGGGCGGGAGGAGGAGTCGGAGCGGATCCGCTCCCCACGGGGGATCTGCGAGCACCTGGTGAGGAACTCGTAGGTCTGCCATGGGTGGTCGATATTGGAGACCACCCGCATCTGCGAGGTGGGGACGCCGTAAATCCTCAGATAGTCGAGCGTCACGAAGGAGCCCATGCCGCCACCGACCGTGAGGAACGGGATGTCGTACATGGGTATGCCCGCGGCGGCGACCATCTGGTCGGTCCACTCGGACGCGCCGAGAAGATCCGGCGTCAGATCGCCGGCCGGAGCCGGCGTGTGGGGGGGTGCCAATTGACGTCCCTTAAGCTACATGGCCAGCCAGTTCACTAGCCAAAACCCTAGTCCTGGTACGAGCCGAAAACGAGTAGGACAAACAGGGATGATTCTCCCTGGCCGTCCCGTCTTCGGCGAGTATTCAGTGAGACGCCTGCAAGTGACATGTGGTTCGCTTAAACTCCGCTGAACACTCGATTCACGTCAGACGTCGCGAGCACGCCGAAGATCTCGCCACCGCGCTCCACCAGGAGATACTCACCCGCCGGGGACTCGCGCATGGCGTCGATCAACGGCTCCCCCTCCAGGTCTGCGGCCAGTACCAGCGACGGTTCGAGGCTGCGCGAGAGCGAGCCCGTCGTCACCCAGGGGCGGCGGCTCTCCGGGGTGGCCTCCACCGCGACCTCGTTGACGATGCCCGTGGGGTGACCCTCGTGGTCGACGACCACCATCGCCCCCGCCTGTGCCTCCGCCGCCCGGCGCAGGGCCTCGGCCAGCGGCACGTCACCGGTGACCGCGATGGCCCTCCTGGCCAGGGCACGGGCGTTGACATTGGGGATGCGGGCGCGCACCCGGGCGCCGCGCAGCGCCTGGGTGGCACCGAACCAGATGAAGGCGGCCAGCAGCACCGACCAGGCGAACGTCATGTCCGGCGCCGACCCGGTCGCCAGCGCCAGCCCGATGGGGATCGCGACCAGGGCCACGGCCAGCCCCCGGCCCGCCCAGGCCGCGGCGACCGTGCCCGTACCGGGCTTGCGGGTGATTTTCCAGACGCCCGCGCGGAGCATACGCCCCCCGTCGAGCGGCAACCCCGGCAGCATGTTGAAGACACCGACGATCAGGTTGGCGAACCAGAGCTGGAAGACCAGGACGCCGGGGATCGTGCCGGGGTCGATGATCCGGGAGGCGGCGAAACCGAGCGCGGCCAGGCCGAGCGAGAGCAGGGGGCCCGCGAAGGCCACCATGAACTCCCTGCCGGGCGTCTCCGGCTCGCGTTCGATCTCCGAGACGCCGCCGAGCAGGTAGAGCGTGATGCGCCGGACCGGCAGGCCGTACATCCTGGCGACCACGCAGTGCGCCAGCTCGTGCAGGAGCACCGAGACGTAGAGCAGCACCGCGAAGACGAACGCGACGACGTACGTGATCGGGACGCTCAACTCGGGCAGCCAGAAGGCCACCACACCCTGGAACGAGTAGGTGATGAACGCCGCCACGATGAGCCAGGTCGGCGAGACGTAGACCGGAATGCCGAACGGCCGGCCCATCCGCAGCCCTGAACTGTCCCGGCGTGGGCTGTCGCTGCTCACCGCTGGCTCACCACTCCTCGTTCAACCCGTGTTCAATCCACCCTCAAGCCTCGATGGTACGCGCCGCCGGCCCACTGGCAGACGCCACGAGGGCACCTCGGGCACAAACTGTCGTCACTGTGACCTACAGTGCGGTCATGTCGCTGACCGAGCCCACGATCATCGGAGCCCTGTCGCCGTCGCGGGCGGGTGACTTCATGACGTGCCCGCTGCTCTACCGTTTCCGGGTGGTCGACAGGCTCCCCGAACCTCCGTCGCCGGCCGCCGTGCGCGGCACGATGGTCCATTCCGTGCTGGAACGGCTGTACGACCTGCCCGCCCCCGGTCGTACGGTCGCCGCGGCCCAGGACCTGCTGGAGCCACAGTGGCACCGGCTGCAACAGGAGGATCCTTCGTATGCCGACATGTTCACCGGTGACGACGACCGCGCCGAGTGGCTGGCCCAGGCCCGCGTCATGCTGGAAAGTTACTTCGCCCTTGAGGACCCCACCTGCCTGGAGCCCGCCGAACGGGAACTCTACGTGGAGGCGGTGCTCGGCAGCGGCCTGATGCTGCGGGGCTACATCGACAGGCTGGACGTGGCACCCGGCGGCGAGGTCCGCGTCGTCGACTACAAGACCGGCAGCGCCCCGGGGCCCGCCTTCGAGGCCAAGGCGCTGTTCCAGATGAAGTTCTACGCGCTGGTGCTGTGGCGGCTGCGCGGCTCGGTGCCCCGCCTGCTCCAGCTGATGTATCTGGGAGGTGGCGGCGAGGTCCTGCGCTACGCACCCGACGAGGCCGACCTGCTGGCCACCGAGAGGAAGGTCCAGGCCCTGTGGCAGGCCATCGAGCGGGCGCTGGAGACGGGTGAGTGGCGTGCCAGGCCCAGCAGACTGTGCGGCTGGTGCAGCTACAAGGACCTGTGCCCGGAGTTCGGCGGCACTCCCCCGCCGGTGCCCGAGCGCCAGCCCGGCGACACCGTCCGCAGCAACCGCCGCCCCGCCAAGACCTCAAGGGCCGCCACCGACGAGCTGTAGCGGCTGTGTCGATCGCGCCACCGCGCGTCACGGCGAGGACGTCTAGGCCCGCCCCAGGAAGACCCCGCCGGGACGCGCCGGCGCTGCTCCCTCCCGAGGGACACCCGTGAGGCCGCGCCGGGGACTGGACCGAGGAGGGCGGGGTCGTGAGGAACGAACGGCCCCGACCGACGAGGGAAGGACCCGGACAAGAGCGGCCGAACCGCGACGCGCCAGCGTCGCAATTGAACACTGTCCTACGTGGGGATGAGGAGGATATCCGCCTGTGGCAGGGTGGCCGGGCAGGAAGGGCACCTAAGTTGGTTGTGTGCGCAACACCATCGGTAGCCTGCGGGCCTGGTTCCGCGAGCATCCGCTGATCCCTGATCTGTTCCTCGGGGGGGCGCTGGCGGCCGCCGCAGTTCCCTTCGCCCACGTCTCCCAGGTTTTCGGCGACCCGGCCCGGCTCGGGGGGCCGGACGCGATGAGCCTCGGACTGATCGTGACCGGTTGCCTGTCGGTGGCGCTGCGCCGCCACTGGCCTTTCCTGCTGCTCTGTCTGGTCTGCCTGATCGAGATCACGCTGGCCGCGGCGGAACGGAACCCCTCCCTGCTCTGGCTCGCCGCCCTGGTGCTGGTCTACACGATCGCCGTCCGGCGCGGCCTGGCGGTCAGCCTCTGCGCTCCCGCGCTGGCCCTGACCGGCCACTTCCTGTCCGCGGCGGTCGGTGGCGGGCTTGGCGAGTGGAGTACCCACCTGCTGATGGTCGTCTTCGCCGTCTCCCTGTGGATCGCCGGCCGGAACGTGCGACTACGCCGGGCCTACCAGGCGGAGCTGCACGACCGGGCACGGCGCATGGAGCATATCCGGGAGGTCGACACCCGGGCGGCCAGGGCCGAGGAGCGCTCCCGCATCGCCCGTGAGCTGCACGACGTGGTGGCCCATCACGTGAGCGTGATGACCGTCCAGGCAGCCGCGGCACGCCGGGTGCTGGCCGGGAACCCCGAGGGGGCCCGGGAGGCCCTGTCCGCGATCGAGGAGCTGGGCCGGACCGCGATGTCGGAGATGCGCAGCCTCGTGGGCGTGCTCAGGACCGACGCGGCGCCCGCCGAGCGCAGTCCGCAGCCGGGGATGCGGGAGATTCCCGCCCTGGTCGACCAGATGCGCGAGGCGGGGCTGCCGACACAGCTGTGGATCGAGGACGAGCGCGGGACCACGGGGGCGCTGCCGCCCGGGGTCGACCTGGCCGCGTACCGGCTGGTGCAGGAGGCCCTGACCAACAGCCTGCGGCACGCGGGGCCGCGGGCACGAGCCTGGGTGACGGTGCGGCACGAGTCAGGTGAGCTGGCCGTGCGGGTCACCGACGACGGCCTCGGCCAGGAAGCGGGTGAACCGAGCGAGAGGGTGACCGGTCACGGCCTGGTGGGCATCCGCGAGCGCGTTGCCCTCTATGGTGGACTTCTGAGGATCGGCCCACGTCCCGAGGGCGGATTCGAGGTTGATGCCCGGTTCCCCCTCAAGGACACATGATGACGATCAGAGTGCTGCTGGTGGACGACCAGCCACTCCTGCGCACCGGTTTCCGCCTGATCCTCGAGGCCGAACCCGACCTCACCGTGGTCGGCGAGGCGGGGGACGGCAAGACCGCGCAGGACCAGTCGCGGGCACTGCTGCCCGACGTGGTGCTGATGGACATCCGGATGCCGGGCGTGGACGGCATCGAGGCGACCCGCCGGATCGTACGGGAGGCCGCCGGAGGTGCGCACGTACCCCGGGTGCTGGTGCTGACGACCTTCGACCTGGACGAGTACATCGTGGAGGCGCTGCGTGCCGGAGCCAGCGGCTTCCTGCTGAAGGACGTCCCGCCGGAGGAACTGGTGCAGGCCATCCGGGTGGTGGCGGCCGGCGACGCCATCGTCGCACCGAGCATCACCAGGCGGCTGCTGGACAGGTTCGGCGCACATCTGCCGGCCCACCGGCAGTCCACCCCCACTCGCCTGGAGCGGCTGACCGAGCGTGAGCTGGAGGTGCTCAAGCTGATCGCCAAGGGCATGTCCAACGCGGAGATCGCCGCCGAACTGGTGGTGAGCGAGACGACGGTCAAGACCCACGTCGGCAACGTGCTCACCAAGCTGAGCCTGCGCGACCGCGTCCAGGCCGTCGTCCTCGCCTACGAGACCGGCCTGATCACCCCCGGCTCGCCTCCCTGACCCGATACCCGGCGCGAACGGGCCCGTCCGCGCACCGGCCGGTCACCACGGCGAGTGCGCGGGCCCGGGCCGGGGATCGATCAGTCCGAGACGGCCTGCAGAGGCGGCTGCTCCTTGGGGGCGTTCTCCGGGAAGTGACAGGCCACCTGGTGGCCCGCCGCCAGCTCTGTCAGCGGCGGTTCCACGGTCTTGCAGATCTCCTGGGCCTTCCAGCACCGGGTGTGGAAGCGGCAGGCGGGCGGCGGGTTGAGCGGGCTGGGCACGTCGCCCTGGAGGCGGATGCGCTCGCGCCCCTCACGCCGCTTGACGTCCGGGATGGGGACCGCGGACATCAGCGCGGTGGTGTAGGGGTGCATGGGCGACTCGTACAGGTTCTTACGATCCGCCAGCTCGACGATCTTGCCGAGATACATGACCGCGACCCGGTCGCTGATGTGCCGGACCACCGACAGGTCGTGCGCGATGACCACGTAGGTCAGGTCGAGCTCGTTCTGCAGGTCCTCCAGCAGGTTGACGACCTGGGCCTGGATCGACACGTCCAGCGCGGACACCGGCTCGTCGGCGACGATGAGCTTGGGCTTGAGCGCGAGCGTACGGGCGATGCCGATGCGCTGGCGCTGGCCACCGGAGAACTCGTGCGGGTAACGGTTGTAGTGCTCGGGGTTGAGACCGACCAGGGCGAGGATGTCCTGGACTTCCTTCTTGATCCCCTGTTCGGTCTTGATCCCCTGGATACGGAACGGCGCGCCGACGATGGCACCGACCGTGTGTCGGGGGTTGAGCGAGGAGTAGGGGTCCTGGAAGATGATCTGCACGTCGCGCCGGAGTGGCCGGATCTTGGACTGCGACATGTGAGTGATGTCGTGGCCCTCGAAGACCACCTTCCCGCCGGTCGGCTCGATGAGCCTGGTGATCATGCGACCCGTCGTGGTCTTGCCACAGCCGGACTCGCCCACCAGGCCGAGGGTCTCCCCCTTGAGGACGTCGAAGCTGATCCCGTCGACCGCTTTGACCGCACCGACCTGGCGTTTGAGCAGGCCCTTGGTGACGGGGAAGTGCTTCTCCAGCCCTTGCACTGACAGAATTGGCTCGGTCACAGACTTTCCGTTCGTCGAACGCGCGTCCGGAGCAACAGGCTTGTCGGCTCGCTCGCTCACGAGGGCTCCAGGTTCACTTTGATCTCGTTCTCCCAGATGTCCCGTTTGACCTCGTGGGACAGGTGGCACCGGACCAGATGGCCGCCGTCGCTCTCGAGCAGCTCGGGCACCTCGGTGCTCGACCTTCCGTCGGTGCGGTCGGCATAGGCGCAGCGCGGGTGGAAGGCACACCCGGTGGGCACGTTGATCAGCGAGGGAGGACTGCCCTTGATCGGCAGCAGCCGTTCGGTCCGTTCCCGGTCCAGGCGGGGCATCGATCCCAGCAGGCCCCACGTGTAGGGATGTTCGGGCCGCTCGAAGATGTCCTCCGCGGTGCCGTACTCGATGCCCTTTCCGCCGTACATCACCAGGATGTCGTCCGACAGCTCCGCGACGACACCCAGGTCATGGGTGATGACGATCAGCGCGGCGTTGAAGTCACGCTGCAGGTCGCGCATCAGGTCCAGGATCTGCGCCTGGACCGTCACGTCGAGAGCCGTGGTCGGCTCGTCCGCGATCAGCAGTTCCGGGTCGCAGGAGAGCGCCATGGCGATCATCGCACGCTGGCGCATGCCGCCGGAGAACTCGTGCGGATAGCTGTCGACGCGCTTTTCCGGCTGCGGGATGCCCACCCGGCCCAGCATGTCGATGGCGTGCTTGCGCGCGACCTTCTTGCTGACCTGGTTGTGGATCCGGTAGGCCTCCACGATCTGCGCGCCCACCGTGTAGAAGGGGTGCATCGCCGAGAGCGGATCCTGGAAGATCATCGCCATCTTCTTGCCGCGCAATGTCCGGACGTGATCCGCGGAGGCGGTGACGAGTTCCTCGCCGTCCAGCCAGATCTCACCGGAGATCTTCGCCCGGCCGCCCTTGTGCAGGCCGAGGATGCCCAGCGAGGTGACGCTCTTGCCGGATCCGGACTCGCCCACGATCCCGAGCGTCTTGCCGCGCTCCAACTGGAAGGAGAGCCCGTCGACGGACTTGACCAGACCGTCGTCCGTCGGAAAGTGGATCCGCAGGTCCCTCAGTTCGAGAAAGCTCGACGGAGCGCTCATCCCAGCCTCACCCTCGGGTCGACCACCGCGTACAGCAGGTCGACGATCAGACTGGCCAGCACGACGAAGAGCGCCGCGACCATGGTGACACCCATGATCTTCGGAAGGTCGTTCGTCACGATGGCCTGAACGGCGTAGTCGCCGATGCCCTTCAGCGAGAACGTGCTCTCGGTGAGCACCGCGCCACCGAGCAGCAGGCCGAGGTCCAGGCCGAAGATCGTCAGGATGGGGGTCAGTGCGGCGCGCAGGCCGTGTTTGAGGACCACCCTGGACTCCTGCATGCCCTTGGCCCTGGCCGTGCGAATGTAGTCCTCGCTCATGGTCTCCAGCATTCCCGCCCTGGTCAGACGTGCGTAGGAGGCGGCATAGAGGAATGCGAGAGTGATCCATGGCAGCAGGAGATTGTAGGCCCATTCCACCGGATTCTCCAGGAACGGCGTGAAACTGCCGCCCGGCGCGGTGATGCCCAACCCGTAGCTGAAGATGACAAGGGAGACGATACCGGTGAAGAAGATAGGCAGGGAGACCCCGGCGAGCGCGATGCTCATCGCCGCCCGGTCGAAGATCGTGCCTTTTCGCAGTGCGGACAGCACACCTGTCGCGACACCGCCGAGTAGCCAGATGACCGACGCGCCCAAGGCGAGCGAGAGGGTCACCGGGATGCGATCCACCAGGTCGGGCCAGACCGGCTGCCTCTTGATGAAGGAGTAGCCGAAACAGGGAGCGGGGCACTTCTCGATGGCGGCGCCGGTGTCGAACTCCGAGCCGACGAAGACGCCTGAGATCCAGCGGCCGTACTGCACGGGAATCGGGTCGTTGAACCCGAGTTTTTCCGCCGTGACCGCGATCATCTCCGCATTGGCGGATCTGCCCATGTAACGGCTGGCGAAGTCCTCAGCCGTGGCGCCCGCGATACGGGGAACCACGAAGAAGATCGAGAACGTGACCATGCTCACGATGACGAGCATGAGCACCGCGCCGATCAGGCGCCGGATGATGTAAGTGACCACAGTCCCCCCGGCTCCAGGGGCCGGCCTTGTGGGCCGGCCCCTTCAAGCCTCGACTAGCTGAACAGGATTTCCGACGGTTACTGGACGCCCAGGTTCAGGTAGTCGTACATGTCGAACGCACCGGTGACGAAGACGTTCGTCGCACCCAGGGGACGGACGAGGACGCCCTTGGACCAGACCGAGGGCAGCACGTAGGCCTGCTCCATGACCCTCTGGTCGATCTCGCCCCAGAGCGCGTCACGCTTGGCGACATCGGTCTCCGCGAAGATCTGGTCGATCTTCGCGTCGATTTCCTTGTCCTTGATGCTGATGTTGTAGTTACCACCCGACTCACGGATGGTGCGGCTGTCGACGATCTGCGACATGAAGCCGAAACCGTCGTTCCAGTCGGCGCCCCAGCCGTTGGTGGCCAGGCCGATGCCGTTCTTCTTCACGAAGTCCGGCTTGCCGGCGTAGAGCGCGAAGTAGTCACCGGTGGGGTAACCCTTGAGCTCCAGCTTGATGCCGACCTTGGCCAGCGCCTGCTGGAGCGACTCGGCGGTCGCCTTCTCCTTGGGACGGTCGGCGCGGTAGGCCATGATGGTCTCGAAGCCGTCAGGCTTGCCACAGGCGGCGAGTGCGGCCTTGGCCTTCTCCACGTCGCCGGTGCCGGTCGGGTAGAGGTCCAGCTTCTTCCAGCCGCCGATCGACGGCGGCATCAGGCCGGTCGCGATGTCACCGCCGGCGAACTCGCCGCCGTAGGCGTTCTGCAGACCCACCCGGTCGGCGCCGTAGATGACCGCCTTGCGGCACTCCACGTTGTCCAGCGGGGCCACGTCGGAGACGATCGAGGTGTACCAGGTGCGGGCACCGGTGGGGTTGTCCGCCCGGGCCTTCAGCGCCGGGTCGCCCAGCACGCGACCGAGCGCGGCGGGCTGGACGCCCGAGCCGGCGAGGTCGATGTGCAGGTCGCCGGAGAGGATCCGGTTGTCCAGGTCGTCGGCGTTGACGCCGAGGGAGATCTCGTAGCTCTCCGGCAGCGCCTTGCGGATCGGGTCGGTCGCCGGGTCCCAGTGCTCGTTGCGGACCAGGGTGTACTGCTTGCCGGCCTCGACCTTGTCGAACTTGTAGGGACCGGAGGCGACCGGGTGCTCGCGGTACTTGACGCCGGTGTCCTTGTCCTTGGGGACCGGGATCGTGCCGGGCAGGGCCGCGAAGTTGTCGAAGCCGCCGTAGGCCTTCTTCAGGTGGAAGATGATCGTCTGGTCGTCCGGCGTCTCGATCGCGGAGTCGGTGTTGACGTCCGGGGTCTTGTAGACGCTCTTGAAGTCCTTCGGCAGGTCCAGCCAGTCGTTGAAGTACGTCGGGCCGTTGACCAGCGTCGTCTTGTCCATGGAGCGCAGGACCGCGTACTTGACGTCCTTGGACGTGATCGGGGTGCCGTCCTCGAACTTCAGGCCGGCGCGGAGCTTGTAGGTCCAGGTCTTGCCGCCGTCGCTGGACTCGCCCAGGCTCTCGGCCAGGTCGGGAGAGAGCTTGCGGCCCTCGGCGCCGGGGGCCGGGGTGTAGGTCACCAGCGAACGACCGTAGATCCTGACAAGGTTCCAGGAGAGGGCGTAGTAGGTGTCACCGGGGTCGATCGAGTCCCAGTCCTCGGAGATCGCCATCTTCAGGACGCCCCCCTTCTTGTCAGAAGGGTTGAACACCGCCTCGAGTCCGGCGTTGAACGCGTCCGCGGCCGCCGGCGCGGCCGACGAACCATCGGCCGGCTTCGTCTCGCTGCCGCCGCCGCCACAGGCGGAGAGCCCCAGAGAGAGAGCGGCACCCGCGGCCGCGAAGGCCAGTGCGGATCTCTTGTTCATTTACTTGCACCCCTTGTTAATTCCAGGAGAACGGGAGGTTGAGGGTCAGCGGGACGATTTCGGGTCGAGGGCATCGCGCAGCCCGTCGCCGAAGAGATTGAAGGCCAGCACCGTGATGAAAATCGCCATACCGGGGAAGAACATGAAATGCGGCACGTTGTAGAACTTCACCGCCTGCGAGAGCATGCCCCCCCAGGTCGCCGTGGGCGCCTGGATACCGACTCCCAGGAACGAGAGCGCCGCCTCGAACAGGACATTCGTCGGAATGAGCAACGTCGCGTAGATGAGGATCGGCGCGATCAGATTCGGCAGGATCTCACGGAACAGGATGTACGGTCCGCGGGCACCCAGGCTGCGGGCCGCGTCGACGAATTCACGTTCCCGCAGTGACAGCGTCTGACCGCGAATGATCCTGCCGATGTACGGCCAGTTGAAGAAACCGATCACGAAGATCAGCAGGCCGATGCGCAGCGCGTCGCCCTTCACCCCGAGGCTCTGCTCGAACTGGCCGAGGACACCGACCAGGGCCATCGCGAAGACAAGGAGGGGGAAGGCGAGGAAGACGTCCATCGTGCGGCTGATCAGCGTGTCGACCCAGCCGCCGAAGTAACCGGCCATGACCCCCATGACGGTGCCGATGACCACCGAGAGCAGGGTGGCGAGAACCGCGATCAGCAGCGAGATCCGCGCTCCGTAGATGACCCTGCTGAAAAGGTCACGACCGTTGACCGGCTCCACCCCGAACAGGAACTCCCCGCTGATGCCCGTGCCGCCCTTGGGCGTCATGGTGGAGGTGTCGATCATCTCCTGGTGGAACTCGTTCGGCGGATGGCCGAGCAGACCCACGATCAGCGGAGCGAAGATCGCAACGACGATCAGCAGAACGACCACGCCGGCACCGACGAGCGCGACCTTGTCGCGCTTCAGGTGCATCCACGCGATCTGCCCGAGCGAGCGGCCCTGGATCGCCTTCACGCCCGCTCCCGCGAGCACTGCCTCCGGTGAGACCTCGGTGGTCTTACCGGGGGCGTCGAGCGGTGCGGTCATACAGTTGGCCCCCTGGATCCCAGACGACGTTGTCCGTCAACGCGTTTCCCGGGTCGGGTAGCGCGCCGTAAGTCTACGGGCCAGTAGTTCGTGGCCCCGTGCGCAGAATCTATGGGCTGAACTGCGCTGACCAGCCCTCTGGGGCGCTATGTGGCTTAACTGTGATTCACGTGAAATTCATTCGTTCTGATCTTGGAGCTAATGTCCGGAAGCCGTTCCGCTTCTGTCTTGGATTCGTGACACGGGAATGAGTCGATTACCCAGCGTCACCCGATCCCGCGACGCTTGAGGATGTCCTCGATATCGGAGAAGTCGTCGTCGGCGGCCGGCTTCGCGGCGGGCCTGGCCGCGGCTGCCCCGGAGGCGGGCGCGGGCGCGGCCTTGCGCTTGGGCAACGGCTGCGTGGCGGCCGTCGCGGCCCCGTCCCGCCCGCCAGGGCCAGCGGCTGCCACAGCGGGCGCGGTGGGCGCAGCGGACACCGGGGGTGCCGAGGATGCGGCGGCCCTGAGGCGGCGGCCACGCATGAACCCGGAGACCAGGAAGAGCAGCACGGCGAGTCCGGTCACCGCCACCCCGGACCACACCACGGGGTTGAACACCAGACCTGTGAGGAAACCGATGATCGCCGTGCCGATCTGCCACAGGGTGGGAAGCGCACCGGTCAGGAAGGCGGCGACGGGTAGCAGTGACCAGGCCGCGGCACGCAGTCCCGCCGCGACGCCACGGCGCCGCATCAGCAGGAAACTCAGCACCAGCCCCACGCCGGTGACCCCGGCGCAGAGCGGCAACCACGCGATCTGATTGAACGACACAGTGGACCGCCCCTCATGTTGACCTATCCGACATCCATCCTGGCACGTCGGATCGGGACGGGCCCTCCTTCTCAAGGAGGGATCACCCCCTAGGGGGATACGGTCAGGATCGTATGAAAGATCAGGGAGGATCCCCCACCACGTACTCTCACGAAAGGAACGTACCGGCATCTGTCATGCCGTCCGCCGGATGACAGGGCCGCTCAGAGAGAAGCTGCGGACAGTGAGCGCAGGATCTCCACATCGATCTCGTGCAGCGACCCGACGACAAGACGGCCGGGCGCGCCGGGAATCGGCAGCACGCTCGGCACCGCCACCACCCGGCAGCCCGCCGAGGTAGCCGATGTCACCCCGTTCGGGGAATCCTCCAGCGCGACACAGCGGGCCGGGTCCACGCCCAGCAGGCGGGCCGCCGTCAGGTAGGGCTCGGGATCGGGCTTGGTCCTCGCGACGTCGTCACCGGTGACCACGTGGTCGAAGTGGTGCCTGCCGATGCTCCGCAGGCACGCCTCGGCGATCGGCCGCGCCGAGGAGGTGACCAGGGCGGCGGCCAAGCCCTCCCCGTGCACCCCCGCCAGTAGTTCGGCGGCGCCCGGCATCATCTCCACACCACCGGCGAGCCTGGAGATCATGCCTTCCATCATCCAGTTCTCCACCTCCTCGGGGGCGGCGCTGCCGCCGGAGACCTGGAGCATGTACGCCGCGGCCACCGACATCGAGCCGCCCACCATGTTCTCCTGGTGGGCGACCCCCCACTCGCCGCCGAGCCGCTCCATCACCTCGGTCTCGACCTGAAACCAGATCTTCTCGCTGTCGACGAGAAGCCCGTCCATGTCGAAGAGAACCGCTTCCATACCCTTGTAGCCCTTCCGGCAGACGGTCACACGTTGAAGTAGTTGGCCTCAGGGTGATGGACGATCAGCGCGGACGTCGACTGCTCGGGGTGGAGCTGGAACTCCTCGGACAGTTCGACACCGATCCTGGAGGGGTCGAGCAAACCCATCAGCTGGACCTGATCCTCCAGGTTGGGACAGGCCGGGTAGCCGAAGGAGTAGCGGCAGCCCATGACGTTGACCTTGAGCATGTCCTCCAGGGACTCGTCACCGCCGATGCCCAGTTCGGTGCGCACCCGCGCGTGCCAGTACTCGGCCAGGGCCTCGGTCAGCTGCACCGACAGGCCGTGCAGCTCCAGGTAGTCGCGGTAGGCGTCCTTGGCGAACAGCTCGGCCGCCGCCTCGGAGACCCGGTTGCCCATCGTCGCGACCTGGAAGGCGACGACGTCGACCTCGCCGGAGTCCTTGGAGCGGAAGAAGTCGGACAGGCACAGGTGCCGGTCGCGGCGCTGGCGCGGGAAGGTGAACCGGGTGCGCTCGTTGCCCCCCTCGTCCAGGATGATCAGCGAGTCGCCGTCGCTGACGCACGGGAAGTAGCCGTAGACGACCGCCGCCTCCAGCAGGCCCTCGGTCTGCATCCGCTCCAGCCACATCCGCAGGCGCGGCCTGCCCTCGGTCTCGACCAGCTCCTCGTAGGAGGGCCCGTCACCGCCTCGGGCGGCCTTGAGACCCCACTGCCCCATGAACGTCGCCCGCTCGTCAAGGAACGCGGCGTACTCCGCGAGCGGTACGCCCTTGATGACGCGCTCGCCGAGGAAGGGCGCCGTCGGCACCGCGTTGCCGACGGCCACGTCGGAGCGGGCCGGCAGCTCCTCCGTCGGCGTTCTGACCAGCGTGGCCCCGGTCTTGACCCGGCGCTCGCGCAGCGGTGGCAGGCTCGCGCCCTTCTCCCCGCGCTTGACCGCCATGAAGGCGTCCATCAGGCGCAGTCCCTCGAAGGCGTCGCGGGCATAGCGGACCTCACCCTGGAACAGTTCCGCGAGGTCCTGCTCGACGTAGGCACGGGTCAGCGCGGCCCCGCCGAGCAACACGGGGAACCTGTCGGAGATGCCCCTGGAGTTCATCTCCTCCAGGTTCTCCTTCATGACGACCGTGGACTTCACCAGCAGCCCGGACATGCCGATGACGTCGGCCCTCTTCTCCTCCGCGGCCTCCAGGATGACCGACACCGGCTGCTTGATGCCGAGGTTGACGACCTCGTAGCCGTTGTTGGAGAGGATGATGTCGACCAGGTTCTTACCGATGTCGTGCACGTCGCCCTTGACCGTGGCGAGCACGATGCGGCCCTTGGTCTCACCCTCGACCCGGTCCATGTGCGGCTCCAGGTAGGCGACCGAGGTCTTCATCACCTCGGCCGACTGGAGCACGAACGGCAGCTGCATCTGGCCGGAGCCGAACAGCTCGCCGACGGTCTTCATGCCGTCGAGCAGCACGTCGTTGACGATCTCCAGGGCGGGGCGCTGGGCGAGGGCCTCGTCGAGGTCGGCCTCCAGGCCCTTGCGCTCGCCGTCGACGATCCGGCGCTTGAGCCGCTCCCACAGCGGCAGCGCGGCGAGTTCCTCGGCCTTGCTCGCTTTGAGAGCCGCGGCGTCGACGCCCTCGAACAGCTCCATGAACCGCTGCAGCGGGTCGTACCCCTCCCTGCGCCGGTCGTAGACCATGTCCAGGGCGACCTGGCGCTGCTCCTCGGGGATGCGCGCCATCGGCAGGATCTTGGAGGCGTGCACGATCGCCGCGTCGAGGCCGGCGTTGACGCACTCGTTGAGGAAGACCGAGTTGAGCACGATGCGGGCAGCGGGGTTGAGACCGAACGACACGTTCGACAAGCCCAGGACCGTCTGCACCCCGGGGTGGTGTCGCTTGATCTCCTTGATCGCCTCGATCGACTCCAGCGCGTCGCGCCTGGTCTCCTCCTGGCCGGTGGCGATGGGGAAGGTGAGCACGTCGACGAGGATGTCCTCGACGTTCATGCCCCACTTCGTGGTCAGGTCCTCGATGAGGCGCAGCGCGATCCGGACCTTCCAGTCGGCGGTGCGCGCCTGGCCCTCCTCGTCGATGGTCAGGGCCACCACGGCCGCGCCGTACTCGCGGACCAGCTTCATGTTCCGGTGGAAGCGCGACTCGACGCCGTCGCCCTCCTCGTAGTTGACCGAGTTGACGACCGCGCGCCCGCCGAGCATCTGCAGCCCGGCCTCCAGCACGGCGGGCTCGGTGGAGTCGAGGACGATCGGCAGCGTGGAGGCGGTGGCGAAGCGGAAGGCCAGCTCCTTCATGTCGGCCACGCCGTCGCGCCCCACGTAGTCGACGCAGAGGTCGAGCATGTGCGCGCCGTCGCGGGCCTGCGCCCGCGCGATCTCCACGCACTCCTCCCAGTCCTGGGCGAGCATCGCCTCCCGGAAGGCCTTGGAACCGACGGCGTTGGTGCGCTCGCCGATGGCCATGTACGAGATGTCCTGGCGGAAGGGGACGCTCTGGTAGAGGGAGGCGGCGCCGGCCTCGGGGCGGGGCCGGCGCGAGGCCGTCTGGAGCCCGCGTACCCTCTCGACGACCCGGCGCAAGTGCTCGGGCGTGGTGCCGCAGCAGCCGCCGACGAGGGAGAGGCCGTAGTCGCGGGTGAAGTTCTCGTGCGCCGAGGCCAGCTCCTCGGGGGTCAGCGGGTAGTAGGCGCCATCGGAGGTCAGCACGGGCAGTCCGGCGTTGGGCATACACGAGAGGCGGACCCGGGCGTGGCGGGCCAGGTAGCGGAGGTGCTCGCTCATCTCGGCCGGACCGGTCGCGCAGTTCAGGCCGATCACGTCGACGCCGAGCGGCTCGATCGCGGTCAGTGCCGCGCCGATCTCCGAGCCCAGCAGCATCGCGCCGTTGGTCTCGATGGTCACCTGGGCGATGATCGGCACGTCCCGGCCGGCGTCGGCGATGGCCCGGCGTGCGCCGATCACCGCCGCCTTGACCTGGAGCAGGTCCTGGGAGGTCTCGATGATCAGGGCGTCGGCGCCACCGCCGACCAGCCCCGCGGCGTTGTCGTAGTAGGCGTCGCGCAGCACGGCGTACGGCTTGTGCCCGAGAGTCGGGAGCTTGGTGCCGGGGCCGATGGAGCCGAGCACGAAACGCGGCCGCTCGGGGGTGGACCAGGCGTCGGCCGCCTGCCGGGCGACGCGGGCACCGGCCTCCGAGTACTCGAAGACCCGCTCGGAGATGTCGTATTCACCGAGAGCCGAAAGGTTGGCCCCGAAGGTGTTGGTCTCGACACAGTCGACCCCCACCTCGAAGTAGGCCTCGTGCACGGCACGGACGATGTCGGGGCGGGTGACATTGAGCACCTCGTTGCAGCCCTCGTGACCCTGGAAGTCGTCCATGGTGACGTCGTGGGCCTGCAGCATCGTCCCCATGGCCCCGTCGGCGACCATTACGCGCTCGGCCAGGACTTCACGGAAAGACGGGGTGCTTGTCATGAGACAAGAGTACTGGGATCCACATGGCCGTTATTGTTGTCGACAGCAATTGAACTTCTTGTCCAATTAATACGGTCACCCCTGTGAGGTACCGATGGCGACCTACCGCACCATCCTTGTCGGCACCGACGGCTCCGCCTCCTCCCTCGGCGCGGTCTCCTCGGCCGCCTCCCTCGCCGCGGCCACCGGCGCCGACCTGATCCTGGCCTGCGCCTACTCCCCCATGCGCGAACGCGACCGCAACGCCGCCGCCGACGTCCTCGGCGACCTCTCCTACAAGGTGACCGGCTCCACCCCGGCGGACGACGCCCTGCGCGCCGCCCGGGAGCGCGCGGTCGCCGCGGGCGCCCGGGCGATCGAACTGGCCGCCGAGGAGGGCGACGCGGTGGACGTGCTGGTCTCGCTCGCAGGCAGGCGCGGGGCCGATCTCGTGGTCGTCGGCAACCGGGGACTCAACAGCCTGGCGGGGCGGCTGCTCGGCTCGGTGCCGTCCGGCGTGTCCCAGCGCGCGGGCTGCGACGTCCTGATCGTCCACACCACATCCGGAAGGTGACGTGAAGGCCCCCTCACGGCATAGGCTTAGCCGGATAGGACGGTGCGGTGAGAAGGAGGGGGCGCGTGATCGAGATCGAAGGTCTGCCCGAGCTCGTCGACCCGGTGATGATCGCCGCGTTCGAGGGGTGGAACGACGCGGGCGAGGCCTCGAGCGGAGTGATCGCGCACCTCGAGGGCGAGTGGAAGGCGACCCCGCTGGTCTCCCTGGACCCCGAGGAGTACTACGACTTCCAGGTGACCCGCCCGATCGTCGAGATGGGCGAGGGGCTGACACGCTCCATCACCTGGCCGACCACGAAGCTGTCGGTGGCCAGACCACCGGGCGTCGACCGCGACGTGGTGCTGCTCCGCGGCATCGAGCCCAACATGCGCTGGCGCGCTTTCTGCGAGGAGATCGTCCTGGTCTGCCGGGAGCTGGGGGTCGAGCTGGCGGTTCTACTCGGCGCGCTGCTCAACGACTCGCCGCACACCCGTCCGGTGCCGATCGTGGGCTCGGCGACCGACGAGGGGCTGGCCAGGGCGATCAACCTGGAGCTGAGCCGCTACGAGGGACCGACCGGCATCGTCGGCGTGCTCCAGCAGTCCCTGGGCGCGGCCGGGCTGCACGCCGTGTCGCTGTGGGCCTCGGTGCCGCACTACGTGGCCCAGCCCCCCAACCCGAAGGCCACCATGGCACTGCTCAGCCGGATGGAGGATCTGCTCGACATCCCGATGCCGCTGGGCGAGCTGGCCGAGGAGGCCCGGGCCTGGGAGCACGGCGTCGACGAGCTGGCCTCTCAGGACAGCGAGGTCGCCGAGTACGTCAAGGAGCTGGAGGAGCGCAAGGACGCCGCCGAGCTGCCCGAGGCCAGCGGTGACGCCATCGCCGCCGAGTTCGAGCGCTACCTGCGCCGGCGCGACCGCGACTCCGACGGCTGAGCCCGCGGCCGGCGGTCACCGCCGGCCGTTCCGCTCCTTCAGGACCGGGTGCGCGGAGACCAGGCGCCTCCGGTCCGAGTCCGAGGTCACCGGCGCCTGGCACGCCTGGTCGAACCGGGCCCACACCAGCGCGGCCAGGTCGGCGTCCACCCCCAGGGGGGCGGCGACCAGGTCGGCACCGGACGCCTCCAGGCGGTCCTGGAAGAAGCCCGGGGCCAGGAGGTAGGAGGCGAGCGCGATCCGCGGCGCGGGTCCTGAACGCAGCCGCTCCAGGGCCTCGGCGATCGATGGGGCGCCCGTGGCGGCGAAGGCCGCGGTGACCGGGCGGGAGATCCGGACCGAAAGCAGCCGGGCCGCCGCCCGCACGTCGGCCAGCGCCGCGGGGTCGGACGACCCCGCGGCTCCCAGGATCACCGAGTCCGCCGCCCTCAGCCCCGCGGCGGCCAGCCGTCTGGCGAGCACGGCCGCGAGCAGCGGATGCGGCCCCAGCGGGGCCGTCACCGTGGCGTCCGGCCTGGCCGCGGCCACCACCGCGGGCAGGTCGATGTGAACGTGGTAGCCGCCCGCCAGCAGCAGCGGGACCACCACGAGGGGGCCGGGCACCTCGACAAGCACGTCGGCCAGCGGGGGTGAGCTGATCTCCAGGAACGCCTGCTCGACGCGCGTTCCCCGGCGGCCCTCGCGTACCAGGTCGCGCAGTCCGGCCAGGGTCTCCTCCCCCCGCGCGCTGCGCGTCCCGTGCCCGGCGAGGATCAGCGTCGTCACAGACCTTCGCCCCGGTCGCAGGCCAGGCGGTAACCGCGTTTGACGACCGTCTCGACGATTCCCGAGGGGCCGAGCGCCCGGCGCAGGCGGGTGATGGCCATCTCGACCGCGTGCTCGGCCGAGTCGCGCGACGGGCCGCCGGGAAGCACTGTCCGCAGGTCGGAGCGGGCCACCACGTGCCCAGGTTTGTCGGCCAGGCGCTTGAGCACCGCCATCGGCGCCGGCGGCAGCGGCTTCAGTTCGCCGTCCACCACGACGGCGTGGCCGCGGATCTCCAGCCGGTGGCCGCCCGCGACCAGGCGGGTGACGCTGTGTTCGGGCAGGTGCCTGGCGAGGGTACGGGCCAGCGTGCCCAGGCGGGAGCGCTCGGGTTGCACGGTGGGCACCCCGCGCGCCTCCAGGGGCCCGGCGGTGACCGAGCCCACGCAGGCGGCGACGACCGGCCCCGCGAAGGCCGCGATCAGTGCGTCCTCCAGGCCGTCCGCGCGGGCCGAGTTGAGCATGGCCAGCACGGCCGGGGCACTGGTGAAGGCCACCGCGTCCACCCCGCCGGAGATCGCCTGGCTGACCAGGCGGCGCAGCGGCGACACGTCCCGGTAGGGCAGCCACCGGTAGACCGGCACCTCGATGACCTCCGCGCCGGCTTCGCGCAGTGCGACCACGAAGTCGGTCAGCGGCTCCCCGTGCAACTGCACGGCGATGCGGCGACCGCGCAGGTCCTGGGCCAGGAGGTGCTGCTTGACCTCCTCGCACGACTCCGTGGACGGGGTCCAGTGGTCGTTCAGCCCGGCGGCCCTGACCGCGCCGCGGGCCTTGGGCCCGCGGGTCAGCAGCCGCGCGGAGGCCAGGTGCTCGGCGAGGTCGCCCGCCAGCCCCCAGCCCTCGGCGGCGGCCATCCATCCCCGGAAGCCGACCCCGGTGGTGACCACCACGTCGTCGATCGGGGCGGAAAGGCCGGCGCGCGTCGCGGCCAGCAGGTCGGCGTCCTCGGCCAGGGGTACCAGGCGGATCGCGGGAGCGCGCACCACCCTGGCGCCCCTGCGTTCCAGCAGCGCGCAGAACTCCTCGCGCCGCCGGGTGGCGGTGACCCCGATCGTGAACCCGGCCAGCGCGTCGGGCGCGGTCTCGGGAGAGTCGGCGGGGCTGTCCAGAACGGCGATGCTCATCTGTCGTTCACCACTCCTCGCTTGATCTTCTTCAGGTGTCCGGCCGCCTGCGGGCTCACCCCGTGCCCACCTCCACCGTTTCGCCGGTGAGGCGGACCGGGTAGGTGGGCACGGCCGTCGCGGGGTCGTCCAGGCACACCCCCGTCACAAGGGAGAAAGCCTGCTTGTGCATGGGGGAGGCCACCACGGGCTCGCCGGCCCTGGTGCCCATGATCCCGCGGGACAGGACGTGGGCGCCGCTGAACGGGTCGCGGTTGCCGATCGCGAACAGGGTGCCGTCGAAGGCACGGAACAGCGCGATCTGGCGACCGCCGACGAGCGCGCACACGCCGCGCTCGGGCAGCAGATCGGTGTAGGAGCAGACCGGCGTCCAGCCGGCCTGCTCCAGCTCTTCGCTCAGGACGGTCATCGGTGAGTGCCTCTCCTCGGGGTGTCGGCGGTGGCGGGCCGGAACGGGCCTCCCAACGCGCCGCGGGGGATGTGGGACATGGGGCGGCCGGTCAGGAACGGACCGCCTCCAGTGGGATGAGGACCGGTTTCACCTGGTCACGCTGGGGTTCGAAGGCGATCGAGGGGTCCGGCGTCCCGGGGGCGTTGATGAAGGAGACGAACCGCCGTAGCTTCTCCGGGTCCTCGATCGTGGCGCGCCACTCGTCGGTGTAGCCGGCCACGTGCCGCTCCATCTGCGCCTCCAGGTCGGCACATATCCCGAGGGAGTCCTCCAGGACGACCTCCCTGACGTAGGCCGTCCCCTGTGCCTCCAGCCAGGCGGAGGTGCGCTGCAGGCGGTCGGCGGTACGGATGTAGAACATCAGGAACCGGTCGATGACCCGGACCAGTTCCTCGGTGCCCAGATCGGAGGCGAACAGGTCGGCGTGGCGCGGGCTGAAGCCGCCGTTGCCGCCCACGTAGAGGTTCCAGCCACGCTCGGTGGCGATGACGCCGAAGTCCTTGCCCCTGGCCTCGGCGCACTCGCGGGCGCAGCCGGAGACCGCCGACTTCAGCTTGTGCGGCGAGCGCAGCCCCCGATAGCGCAGCTCCAGCGCGATGGCCAGGCCGACGGCGTCCTGCACGCCGTACCGGCACCAGGTCGACCCCACGCAGGACTTCACGGTGCGCAGCGCCTTGCCGTAGGCGTGCCCGGACTCGAAGCCCGCGTCCACCAGGCGCTTCCAGATCAGCGGAAGTTGCTCGACCCGGGCACCGAACAGGTCGATCCGCTGCCCGCCAGTGATCTTGGTGTACAGGCCGAAGTCGCGGGCCACCTCGCCGATCACGATGAGCCCGTCCGGGGTGATCTCCCCACCAGGGACGCGCGGCACCACCGAGTAGGTGCCGTTGCGCTGGATGTTGGCCAGGAAGTGATCGTTGGTGTCCTGCAGGGCGGCCTGCTCTCCGTCGAGGATGTGGCCGCCGCCGAGCGAGGCGAGGATCGAGGCGACCACCGGCTTGCACACGTCACAACCGCGCCCGGTGCCGTGCTCGGCGATCAGCCGGGAGAAGGTCGTGATGGCGCGCACCCGGACGATGTCGAACAGCTCCGCCCTGCTGTACGCGAAGTGCTCGCACAGAGCCTTGGAGGGTTCGACACCCGATTTGACGAGGATCTGGTTGAGCATCGGGACGCAGCTGCCGCAGGTGGTGCCCGCGCGGGTGCACCCCTTGATCCCGGCCACGTCGGTGAGGCCGTGGTCGGCTATGGCGGCGCGCACCTGGCCCTTGGTGACGTTGTTGCAGGAGCAGACCTGCGCGTCGTCGGGAAGCTCCACGCTCGCCGGGCCGCCGCTGAACAACAGCTCGCTCGGCGATCCCGGCAGATCACGGCCGACGAAGGGCTTCAGGGTGTTGTACGGGGTGGCGTCGCCGACGCAGATCCCGCCGAGCAGGGTACGCGCGTCGTCGCTGACGAACAGCTTCTGGTAGACCCCGCCCACCGGATCCATGAAGGTCACGTCCAGCGCGCCGTCCATGGCGCCGAACTGGGCGACCTCCACACCGAGCAGTTTGAGCTTGGTGGAGAGATCCGCCCGGGTGAAGGCCGCCCCGCCGCCGAGGATGCGGTCGGCGGCGACCTCCGCCATCGTGAAGCACGGGCCGACCAGCCCGTAGACCATGCCCTCGTGCGACGCGCACTCGCCGATCGCGTAGATCGCCGGGTCGGCGGTGCGCATCCGGTCGTCCACAACGATCCCGCCGCGCCCGCCGACCTCAAGGCCGGCCTGCCTGGCCAGCTCGTCACGGGGCCTGACCCCGGCGGAGAAGACCACGATCTGCGCCTCGACGGTCTCCCCGTCCGGCTTGACCAGGCCCGCCACCCGCCCGTCCGGGCCCGCGACGATCTCCTGCACCCCCGCCTCGGTGTGCACCCTCAGACCGAGCGCCTCCACGTGACCGCGCAGGACCGCGCCGCCGCCCTCGTCGACCTGCCGGGGCATGAGCCAGCCGCCCATCTCCACCACGTGCGTCGACAGGCCCAGACCACGCAGGGCGTCGGCGGCCTCCAGCCCCAGCAACCCGCCGCCGACCACGACGCCGCTCGTGGCGGCCGAGGCGGCCTCCCTGATCGCGTCGAGATCGTCGATCGTGCGGTAGGTGAAGCAGCCGTCCAGTTCCCTGCCCGGTACCGGCGGTACGAACGGGCTGGACCCGGTGGCCAGCACCAGCACGTCGTACGGCTCGCGACGGCCGTCCGCGGTGGTGACCTCCCTCTTCCGCCTGTCGATGTCGACGACCCTGGACGACAGGCGCAGCACGACCTCCTCCGGTACCGGGTAGGTGAGATCCTCGACGCTTCTGCCCGCCAGGTAGGAGGTCAGCGCCACCCGGTCGTAGGCCGCTCGGGGCTCCTCCCCCAGCACCGTGATCCGGCCCGCGAACCCCTTGGCGACCAGGGCCTCGACCAGCCGGTGCGATGTCGGTCCGTTTCCCACCACGACAAGTCGTGACATGATCGCGCTCGTCCTTCCGTCCGCTCCGTCTGCCCGTCCCCGATGGATCGCTCCGCTCACCGGGCGGGGCGGCTCCGTGTCCGCCCGGCGCCCGGCCGTTCCCCCGCCTCCAGCGCCGGTCACGCCGAGACCCCTTCCTGCTCGCAGAGCCAGCCGACGATGCCCTCGACCGCGTCGCGGCAGCCACCGCAGCCGGTGGTGGCGCGGGTGGCGGCGGCCACGGCCGTGACGTCCCTGGCGCCCGACTCCCAGCAGGCCCTGATCTGTCCCTTGGTCACGTCGTTGCACTGGCAGACCTTCGCCGCGTCCGGCATCCTGACCGGGCTCTCGGCGACCACGTTGCCCTGCAGACCGGGGAAGAGCAGGCCGGCCCGGTCTCCCGGCAGCGGCCCTCCCCGGTCGAACAACTGGGTGAGGTTGCCCACCGCCGACGTCTCACCGAGGAGGATCACGCCGACCAGGCGGCCGTCTCGGATGACGAGCTTGCGGTAGGTGCCCGCCGCCCGGTGGCTGAACCGCACGACCTCTGCGTCGTCCTCGGTCAGATGCGTCTCGCCCATCGCGGCCAGCTCCACGCTCCTGGCCTTCAACCGGGTCACCAGCCGCGATCCCCGGTATCGGGCGGCCTTGTCGGCCCCCGTGACGATGTCGGCGACCACCGCGGCCTGCTCCCAGGCCGGCGCGACCAGCCCGTAGACCCTGCCCCGGTGCTCGGCGCACTCGCCGATCGCGAAGATCGACGGATCGTCGGTGCGCATCTCGTCGTCGACGACGATCCCGCGCGCCACCTCCAGCCCGGCCTCGCGAGCCAACCCGGTCACCGGGCGGACCCCGCAGGCGAGCACCACCAGATCGGCCTCGACCGTCTCGTCTCCCGCGAGCCGCACACCGCCGTCGAGGATCTCCTCGACCACGACGCCGGTCCTGGTCCTCACCCCCAGCCCGCCCAGGGTCTGGCCGAGCACCAGCCCGGCCTCGGCGTCCAGCTGACGGTCCATCAGGTGCCCGGCCAGGTGCAGCAGCGTCACCGGCAGCCCGCGCCCGGCCAGGCCGCGCGCCGCCTCGACTCCGAGCAGACCACCTCCGATCACCACGGCGTGCCGCGCCGCGCCGGCGGCCCGCAGGATCCTCCTGCAGTCGTCCATCGTGCGGAACGCGACGGCCCTGTCCGCGCCCGGTACCGGCGGCACGACCGCCTCGCTGCCCGTCGCCAGCACGAGGACGTCGTACGGCTCGCGCCTGCCCGTGGCGGTGAGCACGGCCCGGTTCTCCCGGTCCACGGCGGTCACCTCGACCCCGGGCAGCGCCGTCACCGAATGGTCGGCGTACCAGGCCGGGTCGAGTAGTCGCACCTGGTCGGGCGGCATCGTCCCGGCCACGACGTTCGACAGCAGCACGCGGTTGTAGGGCTGCGACTCCTCGGCCCCGAACACGGTCAGCCCGACGTACCGGTCACGGGCCCGGATCTCGCTCACCAGACGGGCGCCCGCCATCCCGTTGCCCACGACCACGATCCGGGTCATCCGGCACGCTCCACTCTGACCGCGCAGACCTTGAACTCCGGCATCCTCGACACCGGGTCCAGCGCGGGGTTGGTGAGCAGGTTGACGCCCGGCCAGTGGAACGGCATGAACACGGTGTCCTGCCGGATCGCCGGGTTGACCCTGGCCGGCGCCTCGGTCGCGCCACGCCGGCTGACCACCCGCAGCGTCTCCCCCGGGGCCACACCCAGGTGCTCGGCGAGGTCGGGATGGAGTTCCACGAACGCCTCGGGTGCCGCCATGTTCAGTGTGGCGATCCGCCGGGTCTGCGCACCGCTCTGGTAGTGCGCGAGCACCCGTCCCGTCGTGAGGTGGAGCGGATATTCCGGGTCGACCTCCTCCTCGGGCGGACGGTGCTCGACCGGTACGAACCGGGCGCGCCCGTCGGGCGTGGCGAAGCCGTCCAGGAAAGGCCGGGGAGTACCCGGGTGATCCTCGGCCGGGCAGGGCCAGAACACCCCGGTCTCGGCGGCGATCCGCTCATAGGTGATGCCGGCGTAGTCGGCGGTCCCGCCCGCCGAGGCCCTGCGGAGCTCGTCGAAGACCTCGCGCGGATCGGTGGGGAAACCCTCGGCTCCGGCTGTCCCGCGCAGTCTCGTGGCGAGCCCCCGGAGAATCTCAAGGTCGCTCCGCACCCCTGACGGCGGAGCGGCCGCTTGGCGGCGGAGCAGTACCCGGCCTTCCAGATTCGTCATGGTGCCGCTCTCCTCGGCCCACTGGGTGGTGGGCAGCACGACGTCGGCCATCGCGGCCGTCTCCGACAGGACCAGGTCCGAGACCACGAGCAGGTCCAGTGAGCCGAGCCGCTCGGCGACGTGCCCGGCACGCGGCGCGGAGACCAGCGGGTTGGAGCCGAACAGCAGCAGTGCCCGGGGGCCGCCGCCGGTGCCGAGCGCGTCCAGCAGTTCGTAGCCGGAGCGGCCGGGCCCCGGCAGGTCACCGGGGTCGACGCCCCACACGGCGGCGACGTGGGCACGGGCCGCCGGATCATCGATCCTGCGGTAGCCGGGAAGCTGGTCGGCCTTCTGTCCGTGCTCACGGCCTCCCTGTCCGTTGCCCTGCCCGGTGACACAGCCGTAACCCGACCCCTCGCGCCCTGGCAGCCCGAGGGCGAGCGCGAGGTTGACGAACGCGCTGACGGTGTCGGTGCCCTTGGCGTGCTGCTCGGCGCCGCGCCCGGTGAGGATCACCGCCCGGTTCGCGCCCACGAGGATCGCGACCGCGGCGCGCATCCGGGCGACCGGCACACCGGTGATCCGTTCCACTCGCTCGGGCCACCAGGCCGCGACCGAGGTGCGGACCGCGTCGAACCCGCTCGTCCTGGCGGCCACGTAGTCCTCGTCGACATCACCTTCGGCGACCACGATGTGCAGCAGGCCCAGGGCCAGCGCCAGGTCGGTGCCGGGGGTCGGCTGCAGGTGCAGGTCGGCCTGCCGGGCGGTCGCGGTGACCCGCGGGTCGATGACGATCAGCCGGCCGCCCGCCGCGCGCATCGCGGCGAGGTGACGGACGAACGGCGGCATGGTCTCGGCCATGTTCCCGCCCGCGATCAGGACCGCGTCGGCGCGGGCGAGATCGGTGATCGGGAAGGGCAGGCCGCGGTCCATCCCGAAGGCCCGGTTGGTGGCCGCGGCGGCCGAGGACATGCAGAACCGGCCGTTGTAGTCGATCTGGCTGGTCCGCAACACCACCCGGGCGAACTTGCCGAGCTGGTACGCCTTCTCGTTGGTGAGGCCGCCGCCGCCGAACACGGCCACGCCGTCGGGGCCGTGTTCGGCCTGGACGGCGCGTATCCGGTCGGCGACAAAGCCGAGCGCCTCGTCCCAGCCGACCTTCTCGCCGCGCAACAGCGGGGCGGTCAGCCGCTCGCCGGTGAGGAGCTCACCGGCGGTCCAGCCCTTCTGACACAGTCCTCCCGCATTGGCCGGGACGTCATGACGCGGAGTGATCGTGACGGTCTCGTCCACCGCGACGTTCATGCCGCACTGCAGAGCGCAGTAGGGGCAGTGCGTCGCCGTCCCACCCTTCACAGGTGTCTGGGGGGAAAGTGAGACCGGCATGGATCCGATGGTGCTTTCAGGCGGTTTCACCGCGAGGTCTCCCCTGTTACCGATGTGCTACAAGCCACTAACCGCGTTCACATTCGCAATGAGGTGGGTGTGAGTCATCCGTCGGCCAGGCCGGTGCCGGGTGTGAGCAGGGCGGGCGCCGGGCCTGGCCGCGGCGCTCACACCCGGGCCGCCGCCAGGCTCGGCGCACCGCCCGCGGCGCGCAGGTAACAGGCCCAGGTGATGGCCGCGCACACCAGGTAGAAGCAGGCGAAGGAGGCCAGCGCGGCTCCCGCCCCGCCGGTCGCGGCGATGGAGCTACCGAATCCGCGGTTGATGAAGAACCCGCCGAAGGCACCGATCGCGGAGATGATTCCGATGGCCGCGGAGGCGTCCCGCCTCCCGGCGGCCACGGCGGCGTCGTAGGCGGCCGTGCCCGGGATCACGCCCGCGAGCGCCTTGGCCCGGAAGATCGCCGGAATCATCCGGTAGGTGGAGCCGTTGCCGATGCCGGTGGTGGCGACCAGGAGCATGTAGGCGCAGAAGAACAGCGCGAAGCCGCGCTGGGACAGCCCCTGCCAGACCAGCACCGCCGAGCCCGCCATCGCGGCGAAGTTGACGAACGTCACCCGCGCCCCGCCGAGCCGGTCCGACAGCCAGCCGCCCGCCGGGCGGACCAGGGAGCCGAGCAGCGGTCCGAGGAAGGCCAGCCAGACCAGCGAGGCCTGCTCGGGAAACTGGCTCTTGATGAGCAGCGGAAACGCGGTGGAGTAGCCGATGAAGGAGCCGAACGTACCGATGTACAGGACCGACATGATCCAGGTCTGGACCCGGCCGACGACCTTCAGCTGGTCCGCGGGACTGGCCTTGGCCGAGGTCAGGTTGTCCATGAAGAAGTAGGCGCCCACCGCCGCGGCCAGGATGAAGGGGATCCAGAACAGCCCCGCGGCGGCCAGCCCGAACGCCCCGATCACCAACGGCATGAGGAGCTGGACGGAACTGACCCCGATGTTGCCGCCGGCCGCGTTGAGCCCGAGTGCGGCCCCCTGCCTGTCCCGAGGGTAGAAGTGGGTGATGTTGGCCATGCTGGAGGCGAAGTTGCCGCCGCCCAGCCCCGCCGTGGCCGCGATGAGCAGGAACACCCAGTAGGGGGTAGCGGGATCGCCGACCGCGACGGCCAGCAGCACCGCGGGCACGAGCAGGAGCAGAGCGCTGACCACCGTGAAGTTCCGGCCGCCGAACCTGGCCGGGGCGAAGGTGTACGGGATGCGCAGCGCCGAGCCGACCAGGTTGGGCAGGGCGACGATCCAGAAGAGCTGGTCGGTGGAGAAGTCGTAGGAGCCGAGTTGCACGGCCACGATGCTCCAGACGGTCCACAGCGTGAACCCGAGGTGCTCGGCGAAGATGGAGAAGAGCAGGTTCCGCCTGGCCACCTTCCGGCCGTGCTTCTGCCAGAAATCCGGATCGTCGGGCCGCCAGTCACTGATCCAGGGCCTCATCGTCTGTCCTCCTGTGGTTTCGGGGGGCTTCGATCCCCGAAACTAGAAGGGCGGCGTTACGCACATTCACCGTCTGTGATGGTGCGCCGGTTACGCGTGACTAACCCTGGAAATACGCAATGCACACGCCGCACACTCGCAACATTCCGGAAACCCGGGGAGTGTGGGGCCAGCGACCGTTCCGTCACGCTCCGGCGTCATCAGGGTAGCGGTGCGGCCGGCTCCTGGGGTGCTGATCGCACTGACGATCGCGCTGCCCAGAGGCGCGGGGAGACGCCGAGCGCTCGTGGAGCCGAGGTGGGACCGGGCCTGGCGACCGGCCTGAAGCGGGAGAACGCTCATGCCGTGAGGCGCGGGCCGGTCGGAGCGCTCACCGAGGCGCATTCACCGGCAACGGCGATGGTTGAGCCGGTGCGGCAACGGGAACCGTCACCGGTGCCGATTCATCCGCCTCCGGGAGTGCGCGTGGCCGTCCAGCCGATCCGACTGTTCGACGATCCCGTGCTGCGCACGGTGGCCGAGCCGGTGACCACCTTCGACCGCGCGTTGCGCGTCCTGGTGAAGTCACTCCAGGCCACGATGCGCGCCGGCACGGGCCGCGCGGGGCTCGCCGCCCCGCAGATCGGCGTCCCGCTCAGGGTCGTCGTCTACGAGTTGGACGGCAAGTCCGGCCACCTGGTCAACCCGCGCCTGGAGCTGTCCGAGCGGAGGATCGTGGCCGACGAGGCGTGCCTGTCCGCCCCCGGCCACTGGTGGCCGCTGGAACGCTCCTACATGGTCACGGCCCGCGGCCGCGACATGTTCGGCAAGCCCGTCACCGTCCGGGCCCTGGGCATGCTGGCCCGCGTCCTCCAGCACGAGGCCGACCACCTCGACGGCACCCTCTTCATCGACCGCCTCCCCGAGGAGGAGCGGGAACGCTTCCTCGCTTCGATCTCTTGACTTGCACACCTCACAAATGTCCGATAGAGTGTTGTGGTTGCAGTCGTAATTCTCAACCTAGCCTTATCATCTCAAGTGCTTATGAGAAGTCCGCCGACAGCGGACGTTACAGTTTCTCCGGATGGTTTCCGCGGGTGCATGGTAGGGTCCGCAACGCAGCCCCGTGCCGCCGACCTGGTGGTTCGGTGAGGCTCCCAATGAGGAGAAGTAGTTTTGTCTGAGGGCACCGTTAAGTGGTTCAACGCCGAAAAGGGCTTCGGATTCATCGCACCGGATGACGGCACCGCCGATGTCTTCGTGCACTACTCGGCTATCAACTCCAGCGGCTACCGCAGCCTGGAGGAGAACCAGCGTGTCAGCTTCGTCACCACGCAGGGCCAGAAGGGCCCGCAGGCCGACAAGGTCGAGCTCATCTGACCTGGTTTGACCTCAAAGGCTTCGGGCTGAGCCCGCACCGCGCAAGCGGTGCGGGCTCAGTCGTTTTCCGGCCCCGCTCCCCCGCCGGGGAGTGCTCTTCGGGCGGCCGCCCGAAGAGCACCGGTCTCGAAGCGGGCAGGGCGGCTCTCAACGCGGCCGAGAGCCCCGGCCGGCGCCGGAGCGGGTTATGAGACACCCCGCCCTCAAGGGCCCTTCAGAGCGCGACTCCGAGCAGCGTGTCCGCGATCCGCCTGACAAGGAGCGGCGCGTCCGGGTCCCTGCCGCCCTCCGACAGGGCACGCTCGGCCCAGTCGTCGATGACCGCCAGGGCGCCGGGAGCATCCAGGTCGTCGGCCATCCGGGCGCGGACCCTGTCGAGCACGACATCGGCGTCGGGGCCGGTCTGCAGGCCCGCCGCCGAACGCCAGCGCGCCAGCCGCACCTCCGCCGAGGCAAGCTGGTCGGAGGTCCACTCCCAGTCGGCGCGGTAGTGGTGCGCCAGCAGGGCCAGCCGGATGGCCATCGGATCGGTCTCCCGGCGCAGACGGGAGACGAAGATCAGGTTGCCCTTCGACTTGGACATCTTCTCGCCGTCCAGGGCGACCATGCCCGCGTGCACGTAGGCCTTGGCGAAAGGCCACTCGCCACACGCCACGTGGCCCTCGTGGGCGCCGCACTCGTGGTGCGGGAAGATCAGGTCGGAGCCGCCACCGGCGACGTCGAAGCCACTGGACAGGTTCGCCAGGGCGATCGCGGTGCACTCGATGTGCCAGCCGGGCCTTCCCTGGCCGAAGGGCGAGGGCCAGGACGGCTCCCCCGGGCGCTCCGCACGCCAGAGCAGCCAGTCGAGCGGGTGCTTCTTGCCTGGACGGTCCGGATCCCCTCCGCGCTCGCCGAACAGGGCGAGCATCTGCTCCTCCGGATAACCGGAGACGGCGCCGAACTTGGGGGCCGCGGCCATGTCGAAGTAGACGTCACCCTCCAGGTCGTAGGTGGCGCCCTTGTCACGCAGCAACTCGATCAGGGCCGCGACCTGGTCGATCACCTCGGTCACGGCGACGTAGTCGCGCGGCGGGAGGATGCGCAACGCCTCCATGTCCGACCGGAACAGCTCGATCTCGCGCTCGGCGAGGTCACGCCAGTCGATGCCGGTCTGCTCCGCCCGCTCCAGCAGGGGGTCGTCGACATCCGTGGCGTTCTGGGTGAAGTGCACCTCGTGCCCGGCATCCCGCCAGGCCCGGTTGACCAGGTCGAAGGCGAGGTAGGTGTTGGCGTGGCCCAGATGGGTGGCGTCGTAGGGCGTGATGCCGCAGACGTACATCCGTGCCATGGGACCCGGCTTGGTGGGGACGACATCTCGCACGGCGGTGTCGAAAAGCCGCAGCGGGACACCGGCACCGGGAAGCCGAGGAACCTTCGGCGCAGACCACGATCTCATAAAGTGAGCCTATCGAGCAGACAGACCACCCCGATCAGCTCGGGGTGGCGGATACAGAGGCATTCGTCTCAACTCCGCGAAGCGCCCAGATCATTCCGTGAGAACTTCGCGGAAGGCACCCGGATCACTGGGGGCGGCGGTGAAGTCGTAGCGGACGCCGTCCGGCGCCAGGGCGAGCAGGGTGACGGAGAGAGAGCCGAAGATCCGCCCGTCGGGCAGCTCATGATGAATGATCATGGCCCGGGGGTCCTCAGGGGGGATCCCCGCCCCGGTGGCGAGTTCCCGCCACTCCTCCCAGGGCCCGTCGAGCTCCGCGGGACGGCCGGCCTTGGCGAACAGAGGGCGGAAGAACGCGACGCGCTCGTTCTCCACGCCGCGTTCCCAGCCGCTGTTGACGATCATGTGGGTTCCCGGAGGAAGGACGTCTCGCTTCAGCGCGATCCCGTCCCAGTGCCACAGGCAGGCCCCGGTGGGGTCGGCGTGCAGCAGGTGGAAGGGGTCATAGCGGTCAAGGTCGCCCTCCACCGGCCGGCCTCCGGCGGCCGCCAGGAGCGGAAGGTCGCCGCGTGAGCGGCGCGTCCCCTCCGAGGCGAGCACGCCGTGCCCGTTGAGAAGGGCCCCGACCCTCCTGCCCCGGGGGTCGACGGCCAGCCAGGTGCCGCCGCCCTGGAGATCTCGACCGCCGATCAGGCCGGGCCGGTCCTTGCGCCAGTGTTCCGCTGGCGGAACCCAGGGGCGGCCGGTGAACTCATCACGCACCCCGACCACGATCAGGGGGATCTCGGCACTCGGATCGATGCTGATGACAACCGTGCACATGCCCGGAGGCTACGCCTCCGCCGCGAGCGGGCGCGGAGCGGGGTCCTTCACCGGCAAGGGGTCCGAGGTCACGGCACCGTCACCCGGAAACTCAGATCGGCGGCCACGGGATCGCCGGCCACTCCTTGGAGGGGAGGGGGTGCAGGCCGGTGTCGAGAAGCCTGCGGACCCGCGACCAGGTCGCCTCGACCTCGGGGAGGGTGAGGAGTTCCCGGAGGCGGCGGCCGAGCCGCCCCTGCTCCAGGTCGCGTTCGAGGCGGGTCAGGACGTTCATGGCCTCGCGGGACAGGGGCTTGCCGCGCCACTGCCAGAGCACGGTGCGGAGCTTGTCCTCCGCGGAGAAGGAGACCCCGTGATCGACCCCGTAGACATGGCCGTCGGCGAGCGGCAGGAGGTGGCCCCCCTTGCGGTCGGCGTTGTTGACGACGGCGTCGAAGACCGCCATCCGCCGCAGCGATGGCTGGCGACTGCGGATCAGCACCATCAGGTCGATCTCGGGGTCGGTGTCGATCCAGAGCTGGCACATTCCCGGGCCGAACGGGCCGTCCCGGTAGACGGTGGGCGGCACGATCCGCCAGCCGATCGCCGCGGAGACCTCGTAGGCGGCGACCTCGCGGGCGGCCAGGGTCCCGTCGGGGAAGTCCCAGAGCGGGCGCTCCCCCCGCACCGGCTTGTACACACAGGCCGCCGCGAGCCCGCCGAGTTGGACCGAGCAGTAAAGCGTCATGTTGGTCGCCTCGACCAGGCGACCCGCCACATCCAGCCGTCCGTCACGGAGCAGACGCATCGCGGTCTCGTCATCCAGCCCCGCGGCCGGCGCCGTGCTCAGCGTCGGCTCGCTCTCAGCGCTCATTCGCCTCCTCCACCAGATGAAGCGCTACTACCCCGGTAACCGTTGAGCCGCACACAAATATGCCCTTCGGCATCGAGAGGCTGGGCACAGAGCGGGCAGGGCGGACGCCCGGCGGCGACGAGCGCCATGGCCCGCTTGGTGAAGGCCCTGGCGGCGCTTGGGCTGATGTGCACGCGCAGCACTGTGAGATCGGCGGACGAGGACGGCTCGAACTCCTCCTCGACCTCGGCCTCCTGTGCCTCGATGACCACCTGGTCGGCCTCGGGGTCCCAGGCCAGGGCCATGGTGCCGACGCGGAAGTCCTCACTGATCGGCATGTCGAGAGGGGCGTTGTCGGCCAGCGTGGCCGGAGCGACGGCGGGCA
Source organism: Streptosporangium amethystogenes subsp. fukuiense (assembly GCF_042665875.1). Classification (NCBI taxonomy): domain Bacteria; kingdom Bacillati; phylum Actinomycetota; class Actinomycetes; order Streptosporangiales; family Streptosporangiaceae; genus Streptosporangium; species Streptosporangium amethystogenes. Next base: position 3,102,268 of record NZ_JBHTEE010000001.1, read on the forward strand.
CCGGGACACCGGCCTCGCCGCGCCGCAACACCTCGTCGAGCAGTTGGTCGAGGCGGTCGGCCAGCGCGGCCACCTGGAACTTCTCCAGCGCCACGGTGGTCAGCCTGCCCTGTCCCCGCGCTTGCAGGAAGAAGGTTCGTGATCCCGGTTGCCCCACGGCACCGGCCACGAATCTCTCGGGTGGATCGTAGTCGAAGACCGGCATAGCCCGACCTTACGTGGTCCCGGATCCGCCGCCGACTGCGGCATCACTCCCGGTGGGATTTTCTCCCCCGTCCTCGCCTCCCGAACCCTCCGCGGGACGCAATCCGGCCGTATCTCCACCCGTGTCGTTGAGCCTGAGCACGAAGGGGCGCAAGGGGGTGTAGCGAATGACGGTGAGCGAGGCCGGATCAGCGGTTATCCGTTGGAACTGGTCCAGATGCAGGCCCATGGCGTCGGCCACGATGGCCTTGATCACGTCTCCGTGGCTGCAGACGAGGTAGACCGCCTTCGGGCCCAGCCGCTCGTTCCATTCCCTGACCGCCGCCACGGCGCGATACTGGACGGCCGGCAGGGACTCTCCCCCGGGGAACGTCACCGCGCTCGGATGGGCCTGCACCACCGGCCAGAGGGGATCCTTGACGAGTTCGGCGATCGGGCGGCCCGTCCAGTCACCGTAACGGCACTCGCCGAAGCGCTCATCGGTCAGCACCTCCGCCCCCTGCCGCCCCTCGGCCACCGCCTGCGCGGTCTCCTGACAGCGTTCCAGCGGGCTGGAGACGATCGCGTCGAGCTCCAGCGAGGTCAGCCGGGCGGCGAGGGCCTTCGCCTGGGCCTGCCCCGCGTCACTGAGGTGAACATCCGGGGTCCATCCCGCGAGGACCGGACCGGTGAGGTGGGTAAGGCCGTGTCTGGCCAGCAACAAGGTCGTCACACGGGCAAGTCTTGCAGCCCTCACTCCACTACTTTTAAGTGGCCGAGCGGTAATCTGGCCGGATCATGGAGCAGCGCTATGTGGGCCGGAGCGGCTTGTCGGTGTCCCGCCTGGGACTGGGGACGATGACGTGGGGGCGTGACACCGGCGCCGAGGAGGCCGCGGCGCAGCTCCGCATGTTCGCCGAGGCCGGCGGCACGCTCATCGACACCGCCGACGTCTACACGGGGGGCGACGCCGAACGGCTGCTCGGGCGGCTGCTACGCGACTCGGTGCCGCGTTCGGAGCTGGTGCTGTCCACCAAGGCCGTGCTCACCCCGGCCGGGCGCAGACCCCGCGACGCCTCAAGGAAGCACCTGGTCGCCGCGATCGACGCCTCCCTGACCCGCCTGGGGGTCAACGAGGTCGACCTGTGGCAGCTGCACGCCTTCGATCCCGACGTCCCGCTGGAGGAGACCCTGGCCGCCGTGGACGCGATCGTGTCCTCAGGGCGGGCCGCGTACGCCGGGGTGTGCGACTACTCGGGCTGGCAGCTGGCGACCGCCGCGGTGGGGCAACGGGCGGTTCCGGGGCGGGTGCCGATCGTCGCGGCCCAGGTCGAGTACTCGCTCCTGGCCAGGGAGGCCGAGCGCGAGCTGATCCCCGCCGCCGAGCATGTCGGCGCCGGGGTGCTCGCCTGGTCGCCGCTCGGGCGCGGGGTCCTCACCGGCAAGTACCGCACGGGCATCCCCGCCGACTCTCGGGCCGCGACCCCGCACTTCGCCGATTTCGTCACGCCCTACCTCGACGAGCGGTGCCGCCGGGTCGTGGAGTCGGTGACGACCGCCGCCGAGGGACTTGGCGTCTCGCCGCTGTCGGTGGCCCTGTCGTGGGTACGCGACCAGCCGGGAGTGGCCTCCGCCATCGTCGGCGCCCGGACCCACGCGCAACTGTCCGGGGTGCTCCAGGCCGAGGATCTGTCGTTGCCCGTGGAGATAAGGGAAGCGCTCGACGACGTGTCGGCCGACTGAGACGCTCAGGACGGAAACCGAACGAGAATTCGCCTCGCGTATCACTAGTCGATACCGAATAGCAACTTTCCGTGAAAAAACCGGGCCTCCCCACAAGACTGTCAAGCAGGTGGCGGGGGCACCCGGATGTCGGCAGCACATCACGGCCGACATCCGACCGGGGGAAGGGAGACGAGTGCGAACCGCGATGTCGGCAGGCGCGCTGGCGCTGGTGCTGGGCAGCGGGATCCCGGCGGTCTCGTCGATGGACACCGCCTGGACGGACACCGTCACGCGGGTGGACGACTGCGATCACGGAGGGCTGCTGGGCACCGTGACGGGCGGGATCTGCCGGACCGTGGACAACGTGGTGAGCGGCATCACGGGCGACACCTCCCCGCTCTCCCCCCTGCTGTCCCCGCTCTCATCCTCGACCGCCGGCGACGACACCGCCGACACCACGCCCCAGACCCCCGCCGCGGAGAAGGAGACACCGGCCCCGGCCACCTCGTCCGCCAAGGCCCGCCCCACAGAGGACGAGGAGGCCTCCTCCGGCGACGGGCCGCGCCCCGAGGATCCCGCCGGTACCTGCCGGCCCACGCCGGCCTCCCCCGAGTGCTCGGACCCGTCGGAGAGTTCCCCCTCTCAGGAGGCGGCCCGGCCCGAACCGTCGCCGAGCCCTTCGCGCGACCACGGCCACCGGCCCGCGCGGAAGGAACCGGTGCCGGTGCCGACCGGCCGGACGCGACAGCCCTCGCGGTCGCTGTATCCGGAGGCCGACACGCCCGCGACCGACGTGGACGCACCGGTGACCTCCGAACCGTCACCCGTGGTCGACGCCGAGGCGCCCCGGGTGGAACTGCTCTGGCCGGCCCCGCTGATGCAGGAGTTACAGCGGCAGATGTCGAACGAACGGCCGGTGACGCCCAGCCGGCCATCCGACAAGGCGGGCACCGTGCTCACCACCGCGCTGCTCATTCTGGCCATCCTCGCGGTCCGCCTGCTGTACAGCAGGCGGAAGGTCAAGGAGTCGATCCCCTTCGAGCCGGTGCCGCCGGGCCATCACCGGGTGGCCTAGGCCCTGCCCTGTGGATCTTGCCGTGGCGAGGATCGGTCAGGTGGTGTCTCGCAAGGCGGAGGAGGGAGCCGCAGCGTGTTGCGGTGACCGACGACAACGCGGCGAGGCGCCACCTGACCGACCGCAGTAGGCAAAAGATCGCAGGACAGGGCCCAGACCCCTGCTCCCCGGATCTTCCGCCCACCTCGGTCACCGGCGCCACCTGGCCCGCGGGACAGGATCTAGGCTCCGATGGCGTGCACGCCGCCGTCGACATGGACGATCTCACCGGTCGTGGCGGGGAACCAGTCAGACAGCAGGGCGACACACGCCTTGGCCGCCGGAATCGGGTCGTTGATGTCCCAGCCGATCGGTGCCTTGGCGGGCCAGCTGTCCTCGAACTCCCCGAAGCCGGGGATGCTCTTGGCGGCCATGGTCCGGAGCGGACCCGCCGCGACAAGGTTGACCCGGATGCCGTGCTTGCCCAGATCACGGGCCAGGTAGCGGGAGCAGGACTCCAGGCCGGCCTTGGCCACCCCCATCCAGTCGTACACCGGCCAGGCCTTGGTGGCGTCGAAGTCCAGGCCGACGATCGCGCCGCCCTCCTTCATGAGTGGGAGCGCGGCCACCGCGAGCGACTTGAACGAGTAGGTGGAGACCTGGACGGCGGTCGCCACGTCCTCCCACGAGGTGTTCAGGAAGTTGCCGCCCAGGGCGGTCTGAGGGGCGAAACCGATGGCGTGCACCACCCCGTCCAGGCCCCCGAGGTGTTCGCCGACCCGGTCGGCCAGGGAGTCGAGGTGCTCGGTGCTGGTGACGTCGAGCTCCAGCACCGGCGGCGGCTCCGGCAGGCGCTTGGCGATGCGCTCGACCAGGCTGAGCCGGCCGAAACCGGTGAGCACGATCTGGGCGCCCTCCTGCTGGGCCAGTTTGGCCACCGAGAAGGCGATGGAGGAGTCGGTGAGCACCCCGGTGACGAGAAGCCGCTTGCCTTCGAGAATTCCCACGTCAGTGCCCCATTCCAAGGCCACCGTCAACGGGGATGACAGCCCCCGTGATGTAGGCGGCGTCCTCGCCGGCCAGGAATCTGACCACGCGTGCGATCTCCTCAGGGCTGGCGTAGCGGCCCAGGGGGATGTTCTTTCTGATCTGCTCTTGGTACGACTCGTCGAGCTCGGCCGTCATGTCGGTCTCCACGAAACCGGGGGCGACCACGTTGACCGTGATGTTGCGCGAGCCCAGTTCCCTGGCCGCCGACCGGGCGAAACCGATCATCCCCGCCTTGGAGGCGGCGTAGTTGCTCTGCCCCGCGGAGCCGAGCATGGCCACCACCGAGGAGATCAGCACGATACGCCCGCGCTTGAGCCGCAGCATGCCGCGGGTGGCGCGCTTGGCGACCCGGTAGGCGCCGGTCAGATTGGCGTCGATGACATCGGTGAAGGTCTCCTCCTTCATCATCGGCAGCAGCGTGTCCTTGGTGATGCCCGCGTTGGCGACGAGCACCTCGACCGGGCCGTACTCGGCCTCGACCTTCGCGAACGCGGCGTCCACGTCGGCCGTGCTGGTCACGTCGCAGCGCACGCCGAACAACCCCTCGGGGGGCTGCCCGGAACGGTAGGTCACGGCGACGGCGTCGCCTGCCTGGGCGAGTTCGCGGGCGATCGCGAGGCCGATGCCGCGATTGCCGCCGGTTACGAGAACAGATCGAGCCATGGTCAGACGGTATCGGCTACTTGGGGGTAACCCTCTTGTCCGGGAAGGACAAGATCACGGGGTTAGGATCGTTGACATGCGCCAGATCGACTCCGACTTTCTCGCCCTGCCGCTGCGGCGGCTGGCGGACGCGGCCCTGCGGCGCGCCCGGGACCTGGGCGCCGAGCACGCCGACTTCCGGCTGGAACGCATCCGCGGAGAGACCGTACGCCTGTCCGACGCCGCGCTTGAGGGCTCCATCGACGCCGACACCCTCGGCTATGCCGTACGGGTCGTCAAGAACGGCACCTGGGGCTTCGCCGGGGGCGTCGAGCTCACCCCCGAGGCGGCCGTCCGCGTCGCCGAACAGGCGGTGGAGGTCGCGCTCGTCTCGGCGGCGATCAACCGTGAGCCCGTCGAGCTGGCGCCCGAGCCGGTTCACTCCGACGCCACCTGGGTCTCCTCCTACGAACTCGACCCGTTCGAGGTGCCGATGCGCGACAAGGCGGAGCTGCTCGCCGACTGGTCGCGCGGCCTGCTGGCGGATCCCAGGGTGGACCACGTCCAGGCGTCGCTGATGCAGGTCAAGGAGCAGAAGTTCTACGCCGACACGGCCGGGACCTCCACCACGCAGCAGCGGGTGCGCGTCCACCCCCAGCTGGAGGCGACGCGGGTGCTGGACGGCCGCTTCGACTCGATGCGGACGCTCGCCCCACCCGCGGGCCGGGGGTACGAGTACCTCACCGGCACCGGCTGGGACTTCCCCGGTGAGCTGGCGCGCGTTCCCGAACTCCTTGAAGAGAAGCTCAAGGCCCCCTCCGTCGAGGCGGGCCCCTACGACCTGGTGATCGACCCGTCGAACCTGTGGCTGACGATCCACGAGTCGGTCGGGCACGCCACCGAACTCGACCGCGCCCTCGGCTACGAGGCGGCGTACGCAGGGACGAGCTTCGCCACCTTCGACCAGCTCGGCAAGCTGGTGTACGGCTCGCAGGTGATGAACGTGGTCGGCGACCGCACCGTCGAGCACGGCCTGGCCACGATCGGCTACGACGACGAGGGCGTGGCGACCAGGGAGTTCGACATCGTCTCCGGCGGCGTACTGGTCGGCTACCAGCTCGACCGGCGGATGGCGCTGCTGAAGGGCCTGGGCGCCTCCAACGGCTGTGCCTTCGCCGACTCCCCCGGCAACACCCCGATCCAGCGCATGGCGAACGTGTCGCTGCGACCGGCGCCCGACGGCCCCACCACCGAGGAGCTGATCTCCGGCGTCGATCGGGGCATCTACGTGGTGGGCGACAAGAGCTGGTCCATCGACATGCAGCGTTACAACTTCCAGTTCACCGGTCAGCGGTTTTACCTGATCAAGAACGGCAGGCTCGCCGGACAGTTGCGCGACGTCGCCTACCAGGCCACCACCACCGACTTCTGGCGGTCGATGGCGGCGGTCGGCGGGCCGCAGACGTACGTGCTCGGCGGGGCGTTCAACTGCGGCAAGGGGCAACCGGGCCAGGTCGCCCCGGTCAGCCACGGCTGCCCGTCGGCGCTCTTCCGCGGCGTGCGCGTCCTCAACACCGCCCAGGAGAGTGGCAGTTGAGCGCGTACGGCGAGCGGGCGGATGAAGGCGGCGGCCGGGCAGGCCGGCAGGAGAGGAGCGGCATGAGCCCCCAGGAGATGATCGAGAAGGCTCTTGAGCTCTCCACGGCCGACGAGGTCGTTGTGATCGTGGACGAGGAGTCGAGCGCCAACCTGCGTTTCGCGGGCAACACCCTCACCACCAACGGCGTGTCCCGCTCCGCGCAGCTCACCGTGATCTCGATCGTGGGCCGGGGGGTGGGCGTGGTGTCACGGGCGGCGGTCCGCCCCGAGCAACTCGACGACGTCGTGGCGGCCGCCGACCACGCCGCGGAGGACGCCCAGCCGTCCGAGGACGCCCGGCCGCTGCTGGAGGGCACCCGGTCCGACGGCTGGGACGACCCGGCCGAACCGACCTCGATAGGGGTCTTCGGCGCCTTCGCCCCCGCCCTGGGCGAGGCCTTCGTCGCGGCCGAGGCGAGCGGGCGCAGGCTGTACGGATTCGCCGAGCACACGGTCACGACGACCTTCGTGGGCACCTCCACCGGCACCAGGTTGCGGCACACCCAGCCCACCGGCCGCCTGGAGCTCAACGCCAAGTCCTTGGACATGAAGCGCTCGGCGTGGACGGGCGTGTCCACCCGCGACTTCTCCGACGTCGACGTGGCGGCCCTGGACGCCGTGCTGGCCCGGCGGCTTGAGTGGGCGAAGAACCGCGTCGACCTGCCCGCGGGCCGGTACGAGACGCTGCTGCCGCCGACGGCCGTGGCCGATCTGATGATCTACCTGTACTGGACGGCCGGAGCCCGCGACGCCCTGGAGGGGCGCACCGTCTTCTCCAGGCCCGGCGGCGGCACCCGCGTCGGCGAGGTCCTCTCCGAGTCGCCGATCCGCCTGTACGCCGACCCCGCCGCGCCGGGCGTCGAGTGCCCGCCGTTCGTGGTGGCGCACACCTCCAGCCGGGAGAGCTCGGTGTTCGACAACGGGCTGCCGCTGGCGGCCACCGACTGGATCTCCGACGGCAGGCTGGCCAACCTGCTGCAGACCCGGCACTCCGCCGAGCTGACCGGGCTGCCGGTGACCCCGGCCATCGACAACCTGATCATGCGAGGCCCCGAAGGCGGCCGGTCGCTGGAGGAGATGATCGCCTCCACCGAGCGCGGCCTGCTGCTCACCTGCCTGTGGTACATCCGCGAGGTCGACCCGCAGACGTTGCTGCTGACCGGCCTGACCCGCGACGGCGTCTACCTGGTGGAGAACGGCGAGGTCGTGGGCGAGGTGAACAACTTCCGTTTCAACGAGAGCCCGGTGGACCTGCTCCGCCGCCTCACCGAGATCGGCGCCTCCGAGCAGACCCTGCCGCGCGAGTGGAGCGACTACTTCAACCGCGCGATCATGCCGGCGATCCGGGTGCCCGATTTCAACATGTCGACGGTCAGCCAGGCCAGCTAGGCCCTGCCCGGCTGATCGTGCCGTGCCGAGGAGGGGGCCTTCGCCGGAGGCCCGCCGCGGGCGGGCTCAGTCGTCCTCCAGCCGGAATCCGACCTTCATCCCGACCTGGAAGTGGCCGACCTCCCCCTCCTCGATGTGCCCTCTGATCTCGGTCACCTCGAACCAGTCGAGGTGACGCAGGGTCTGGGAGGCACGGCGGACTCCGTTGCGCACGGCCGCCTCGATGCTCTCCCCCGAAGTGCCGACTATCTCGGTCACCCGGTACGTTCGATCTGTCATCTCATGCTTCTTCCCGGAAAGCGATGATTACATGACCGTTCGCCATCAGCCGATATGGGGCCTAGATTGGGAATCGTGAAGGGATGGCACAAGCGCCCGGTGGTTCATCAGGTGACGGATGCCCGGCCCTCCCTGAGTGCCGACATCGGCAAGCGCGAGAAGAGCTACTTCATCAAGATGGGGATCCGGCTGATCTGCCTGATCCTCGCCTTCACCGTGCCCGCTCCGCTACCCGTCCGACTACTGCTCTTCGCCGGTGCGATCTTTTTACCATACATTGCCGTGATCGGGGCCAACGCGCCGCCACGTGGGACGACGGGAGCCCCTGACGTGGAAGATTCCGGACAGAGCGAGATTCCACGCCACCGACGCGAGATCGGGTCGTGACTAAGTCTTGACGCACTCTAAGGGTTGTAGGTGTACGCTTTAGCCAAGTGCCCTGGTCCCCCGTCGGGGCACTGGTGCCGGCGTTCCGGGCCCCCGTCGGAACGCCGATGAAGCGACGCCGGGTGGTTTGCCCCCGTAACCACCCGGCGTCGCCCTTTTCTTATGACTTTTACTTGCTCTCACCTTTTCCCTGGCATTATTTCTCACCCTGTGTATCGGTTGTCCGCTCCCAGTTACGCGCCAGCGCGGTCAGCCTTTCCACGGCATCCGGCGGCGCCGTGCCCGCCCCCAACGCCACGCCGAGCAGATAGGCCGTCAGCGGCGCGGCCGGCCGGGCCACTCCGTGCGCGACCTCCTTCGTCAGGTCGAGCACCTCGTCACGGTCGACCGTCGCGGGATCGATGCCCAACTCCCGGCAGACCAGCGCGGTCCACTCCGTCAGCACGTTCAACTCTCACTCCTTCTCAGCGGTAGCGCCCGTCCTGGGCCTGCGCCCGCGCCCGCTGTAGATCGTCCATGGTGTCGCAATCGAACCACGGCTGCCCGGCGAGACGAAGCGTGGCCGGGTCGAGCGGGGCCAGCAGCCCGTGCAGCGACCGCCCCTCGTAACGGGCGAGCGCCCGCACCAGGCTCGCCGTATGCCAGGCCCCGGCGAGCCACTGCTCGCGACCACCGTCGTCGACGAGCACCGCTCCCGCCCGCGTCCCCTCCAGGTACGCCATCGTCCCCGTTCCCGCGCCTGCCGCGTCCAGCAGCGCGGACACGTGCTCGGCGGTCAGGAACGGGAGGTCGGCGGCCAGCAGCACCACCCACGGCGCGGTCACCTCGGCCAGCCCCGCCCGCAGCGCCGGAACGGGACCGCCTCCGGGCGGATCCTCACGGCGGAAGATCGCGTGTGGCAACCCGGGGCGGGGCGGCCCGACGACGACCAGCCTGCCGGCGCCGGGTACGGCGGCCGCCACCGACTCGACCAGCGGGCGGCCCGAGACGTGCAGGGCGGGCTTGTCCCGGCCGCCGAGCCGTCTCGCGAGACCGCCCGCCAGGACGCAGGCGTCGTGGCGGGCGGTCATCCGCCGATGGCGGACATCGGGCGGGACGGCTGCAGGAAGGTCGGGTCGTCGATGCCGTGACCGGCCTTCTTGATCCGGACCGCGGACCGCCAGCGCTCGACGATCTCGTCGTCGCTCGCCCCCGAGCGCATCGCGCTCCTCAGGTCGGACTCGTCGGTGGCGAACAGGCAGTTGCGGATCTGGCCGTCGGCGGTGAGCCGCACCCGGTCGCAGGCACCGCAGAACGGGCGGGTGACCGAGCCGATGACGCCGACCCTGGCCGGGCCCCCCTCGACGAGGAACAGTTCCGCGGGAGCGCTACCGCGTTCCACCGGGTCGGCGTCGGTCAGGTCGAAGGCGGCCTGGAGCCGGACGAGGATCTCGTCAGCCGTGATCATGTTCTCCCGGCGCCAGCCGTGCTGGGCGTCCAGCGGCATCTGCTCGATGAACCGCAGCTCGTACTCCCGCTCCAGGCAGTAGCGCAGCAGCGGCACGGCCTCGTGGTCGTTGATCCCGCGCATCAGCACGGCGTTGACCTTGACGGGGCGCAGGCCGGAGGCGTGAGCCGCCTCCAGGCCCGCAAGGACGTCGGCCAGCCGGTCACGGTGGGCGAGCTTCTTGAAGGTCTCGCGGTCGAGGGTGTCGAGGGAGACGTTGACCCGGTGCAGGCCGGCGGCGGCCAGGGAGGCGGCCAGCCGGCTCAGCCCGATCCCGTTGGTGGTCAGCGAGACCTGCGGGGTGGGGCCGAGCGCGGTGGTGCGGGTCACGATGTCGACCAGTTCGCGACGGAGCAGGGGCTCGCCCCCGGTGTAGCGGACCTCGGTGATGCCCAGCCGCTCCACCCCGATGGTGACCAACCGGACGATCTCGTCGGCGGTCAGCAGTTCGGGGTTGGGCAACCATTCCAGGCCCTCGGGCGGCATGCAGTAGGAACAGCGCAGGTTGCAGCGGTCCGTGAGGGACACCCGCAGATCGGTCGCCACACGACCGAACGAATCCTGCAACACGGGGCGCCACCTCCCAGTCGGTCACTTGTCGAACAGGGGGCCAGCCTATGGCCGGCCCCCCATCCGACCCTAAACGGGCCTCGACCACTCCAACATCACCACGAGAGGGTTGATTCCTTGGGGTGTTGCCGGGTCTGTCCGGACGATCCGGTCCCTGAGGTCCCCATGTCCTCGCGTCCTTCGAAACGGCGCACATCCTGGTCGCGGACCGACCGCTCAGCCCTTGATACAGACCAGCTGCCGCAGGTGCGCGACCACCTCGACCAGGTCGGTCTGCGCGGCCATGACCGACTGGATGTCCTTGTAGGCGCCGGGGATCTCGTCGATCACCCCGCTGTCCTTGCGGCACTCGACGCCGGCGGTCTGCGCCTTGAAGTCCTCCAGGGTGAAGGTCTTCTTCGCCTTGGTCCGGCTCATCCGGCGACCCGCGCCGTGCGAGGCCGAGGTCAGCTTCTCGGCCCTGAAGGACTTTGTTGCCTGATTGCCATCGGTCGGTGTCCGATGTCGTCACCCGATGCGGGACACACAGGTCGCGAAGATCGAAAATGAATCGGGCAACAGAGTCCTGAAAGGCCGGGATTCCTGGCTAGACCGTGTTGAACGCGTCGGCGTTGCCCAGCCCTTTCACGATGTAGGTCCCGGTCGCCATCGAACCGGGGATGATGCCGAACTCACCCGATCCGGCGCGGATCGCCCCCTTGCAGGTGACGAGCACGTCCACACCGTTGCAGCGTTCCTGCGCCACCTAGTTGTGGTGGTACAACATCGCTCTAGGCATGAGCTTCTGGGAGGCGCGCATGGATCTCGTCCCGGTGGTCGGCTAGGAACGGGCGAGTGCGGACAAGGCCAAGAATGAACACACCGTCGCTGATCAGCGCAAGGTGAACCGGAGAACCGCCGAGCGACTCGGCTGGCAGTTCGTGCGGTCGTTCACGGACAACGACAAGTCGGCCGCCAAGGACGGCGTGGTGCGCGACGAGTTCGAGCAGATGCTCCGCGTCCTGCGAGCCGGGAACCTGCCGGACCCTATCGAGGGCGAGACGCTCACGGTCTCGGAGTGGCACTACGGCGGAAGCGGCCACCGGCACGGCGAACCCTTCTGGGCCGAACTCGCCCGGCAGCGCATCACCACCGCTCGCCGGATGGCCCGGGAACGGGAACAGTCGGACCCCGGCTGCCGAAGGAGAGACAGAGCCCTGTACGGAGTGCTGTCGCTGGTATGGCCTGACCGAGGTGTCACCCTCGTCTTCGCGTGTGCGTCTACCCACGACGTGCACCGTTTCCCTATGCAACCCGCACAGACGGAATTAGTGCCGACCCGGGGCCACGAATAACGGCGCAGCGGGCCGGAGGAGAATGGCAAGCAGCCATGGTGCGCTTCGCCCGCCCGAAAACCAGTGGGATATCACGTTGGACATGGGCAAACTGGATCTCGCAACGAAGGAGATCGTAATGCCGAACCAGCCCGCACCGAACCTGGTGTCGTGGGCCAGCGAGATCGACGAGGGTACGATCATGCAGGCCGCACGCGCCGCACGCCTGCCCATCGTCTCCGGACACGTCGCTCTCATGCCCGACGCGCACATCGGCATCGGCGCGACGGTCGGCTCGGTGATCCCCACCGAAGGAGCGATCATCCCGGCCGCCGTCGGCGTCGACATCGGCTGCGGCATGGTCGCGACCGAGACGACGCTCACCGCCGCCGACCTCCCGGACACCCTCGACGCCCTGATGCCGCTGGTGGAGAAGCGAATTCCCGCCGGCGTCGGCAAAGGCCACGACGACCCGTTCATGGACCGCGCGATGAGCGACCTCGGCCGCCCGCACACCGACCTGACCCCTCATCAGGAGAAGAAGGTGTCCCTGCAGTTCGGCACCCTCGGGTCCGGCAACCACTTCGTCGAGGTCTGCCTCGACGAGCGTGACCGGGTCTGGACAGTGCTGCACTCAGGCTCGCGCGGCATCGGCAACCTGCTCGCCACCAAGCACATCGTTGACGCCAAGAAGATGATGAAGAAGCAGGCCATCGGCCTGGAGGACCCGGACCTGGCCTACCTGGTGCAGGACACGCCGGAGTTCACCGCCTACATCGAGGACATGTTGTGGTCGCAGCACTACGCCATGGCCTCGCGCGCCCAGATGGACAAGGTGCTGAGCAACGCCCTGTTCCAGGTCGTCGGTAAGGGTCAGCGGCTTCGGACGATCAATTGCCATCACAACTTCACGCAGCAGGAGACGTACGACGGCAAGGACCTGTGGATCACCCGTAAGGGAGCCATCAAGGCCGACACCAGCGACGAAGGTGTGATCCCGGGCTCGATGGGGACGCGCTCGTACATCGTGCGCGGGCTCGGTAACCCGATGTCGTACAACTCCTGCTCCCACGGAGCCGGCCGCAGGATGTCGCGCACCCGGGCAAAGCGTGAGCTGACGGCCGCGTCCCTGACCGAGGCGATGCGCGGCCGCACCTGGAACGCGAACCGCGCCGCCGCTCTGGTGGACGAGCACCCGCGGGCGTACAAGTCGATCGACCAGGTGATGGCAGACCAAAAGGACCTGGTCGCGATCCAGCACACGCTGCGTCAGGTGTTCAATTACAAGGGCTGAATCTGCACCTTCTGCGCCCCGTCGCCAATCACACGTGGCGGGGCCCTGTGCGCGCGGCAACGGGAAAGGGCCGTGTCCGAGTCGATCAGTTCCACGTCACACCCGCACTCAAAGACGCGATCGTCGACTACTGGCGTTTGACCTCCTCCCCGGCAGGCCTGGGATTCTCCCGTCGCGTCGCGGTTAAGCGGCGCGCGGGGGTTGACGCTTCGCAGACCGGGTGACCCCGAGGTCTCCACGTCCTGACACCGCTGATCCGTCGGCGTTGTTGATGTTGATCGCGGCGTTGGTGTCGGCGTGGCCGACCCATCCACACGCGGGATTGACGCAGGCGAACACGGTTCCGTTACGGTTGGCCGGGTCGTGGTGACCGCACCGGTGGCAGGTCTGTAAGGTGCCCGGAGCGGGGACCTTGATGACCTGTCCGCCCCGGTCGGTGCTCTTGTATTCGAGCAGGGTGACGGTCCGGCCCCACGCCTCGCCACTGATCGACCGGTTCAGGCCCGCCTTTTGAGCGACGTTCCTGCCCGGGGCCTCGATCGTGCCTTTGGCCGAGCGGACCATGTTGAGGATCGTGAGTTTCTCCACCTTGATCACGCTGAAGGTGTCGGCGAGTTCGGTGGTGGTCTGGTGCTGCCAGTCGACGGTCCTGCGCTTGGCTTTCGCGCGCAGCCGGGCGATCTGGTCGTAGGTACGCCGCTCCCGCCCCGAGGGGCGGGCCTTCGTCGGCCGGGACGCGCGCCGGCGGGCCGACGTCTTCTCCAACCGGCGCAGGTGCTCGCGCTCGCCGCCGGTCAGCCAGGAGCCGTGCTCACGCATCGTCCCGTCCGACAGGGCCAGGGCGACGTTGACGCCCCGATCGATCCCGACCCGCGGGCCCTGATGCGCGCGGGCGGGCGCGACGATGACGCGGTCGCTGCTGTCGATGAGCGATCGGCTGCACTGCCTGGGCGTCACCCGCGTGGTGATGGAGGCCACCTCCGACTACTGGAAACCCGTGTTCTACCTGCTTGAGGCCAAGGGTTCGAGGTCTGGCCGGTCAACGCCCGCGACGTCAAGCACCTACCCGGCCGCCCGAAGACCGACAAACTGGACACGGTCTGGCAGGCCAAGGTCGCCGAACGCCAGATGCTGCGGCCCAGCTTCGTGCCGCCGCCGGCGATCCGGCTGCTGCGCGATCTGACCCGCTACCGGGTGGACCTGGTGGAGGCCCGCACCGCCGAGAAGCAGCGGGTGGAAAAGCTCCTGGAGGACGCGCAGATCAAGCTGAGCGTAGTGGCCTCCGACATCTTCGGTGTCTCTGGCCGCGCCATGATGGCTGCCCTTATCAGAGGAGAGCGCAGCCCGAAGACGCTGGCGCAGCTGGCGCGCTCCAGCCTGCGCGGCAAGATCCCCGCGTTGGAGGAGGCCTTCACCGGCCGCTTCTCCGACCAGCACGCGTTCCTGCTGGCCACGATGCTGGCCCGAGTCGATGCGATCAACACCGACATCGCCGCCCTCGATCAGAAGATCACCCAACCGTGACCAACCCCGTACGTCATGCCGGGGCGCGCGGCGTCGAGGTGACCTTCACCGCGTGCCCCGGCGCGCTCACCGTCACCGTCACCGACGACGGCACCGGCTTCGGCGCGGACAAGACCGTGCGCAACCACGTCGGCTCGATCTTCGCCAAGCTGCGGGTGCCCGACCGGGCTGCGGCGATCGTCAGGGCCCGTGACGCGGGGCTGGGCTCGGGGTGACCGGAGGGGGAGATCCCGAGTTCCCGTCATCCGGCCGTCAGCGATCGGTCCACAGGTTCCACATCCAGCCCTCCGCGCACTGGTACTGCGACCAGTGCCCGCGATCGACCGCCTGCTGACCGGCCGTGATGCAGTCGCTGTGGAACCAGAACTTGCCCCGGTGCACGGGCAGGTCGGCGGGCGAGGCGGCCGACGCCACCGTGCCTGGCTGCCGGGCCGCGGCGGTCTCCGCGGCGGCGGTTTGGGCGAAGCCGGCCAGGGCGATCACGAACCCTGCGGCGGCGAGCATGCGCTTCATGAGTGTTTCCCCTCCTCGGGGTTTCCGAGCCGGTGATCCCGGCTCTTCGAACACCCGAAGCCTCGCCCGCCCGGTGTCCCGGGCACATGGGGCACGCGCCACGTCCCGGCCCAGGCGTCCAGGCGGCTGAAGGATGTCAGAAGCGGGTCGCGCCGAAGGGGGCCAGGACGTCGGGGCGGCGGCCGTTCACCATGAAGTCCGTCAGCGCGGCGCCGGAGACCATGCACAGGCCGACGCCGAGCATGCCGTGGCCGGAGTTGACATAGGCGTTGGACAGGTCGGGGAGGCGGTCGATGACCGGGAGGCCGTCGGGAGTCATCGGGCGCAGGCCCGCCCAGAGGTCGGGCAGCTCCGCAAGCGACTCGGTCGCGGGCATGTGCCGCAGGTAGCGGCGGGCGACGCGGATCATGCCCCGGATCATCCGCGGATTGATCCGCAGCGTCTCGTCGGCCAGCTCCATGCCGCCCAGCACCCGGTAACCACCCTTGAGCGGGGTCACCCCGACCTTGGTGTGCGACAGGTAGAGGGGGTGGGAAGGGGAGTACTCGGACGGTACGAAGAAGCTGTATCCCTTGCCGCCCCGGATCGGTAGCCGGGCGCCGAGCCAGCCGGCGATCAGACGGGTGTCCAGCCCGGCGGCGACCACCAGCGCGTCGGTCCGGACCTGCCCGACGGTGGTCTCGACGGCGGTGACCCGGCCGCCGGAGGCGCGCACCCCGGTCACCCGGGTGTCGGCGAGCAGGCGCACGCCTTGCTCGACCAGGTACTCGGCCAGCGTGTCGCAGAACGCCCCCGGGTCAACGTGCCGCTCCTCGGGCAGGTTGAATCCGGAGCGCACGTCGTCGGACAGCTCCGGCTCCAGCTCGTGGATCTCCTCGGCGTACATGATCCGGTCGGGCACGGCGTAGCCGGCGGCGCGCATCGGGGCAAGCCCGGCGAGCTGGTGGCGGGCCTCGGCCTCGGTCAGGCAGGCGCGCAGGTTGCCCTGGCGCGGCACCTCGACCGGCACACCGAGGTCGTCAAGCTCGTCGAAGCCGTCGAACATCTCCCGGGACAGCGCGCCCAGCCGGGCCGAGCCGCTCTCGAAGGCGGATCGGGTGCAGTGGCGGGCGAACCGCAGCAGCCACGGGATCATGCTCGGTGCGGCGTGCGGCCGGACCGCCACGGCGGAGTCACGCTGGAACGACTCGACGATGCCCATCCTCGGCATGCCCGGCCCGGGCGTCGGGATGCTCAGCACCGGGCTGAGCCAGCCGCCGTTGCCCCACGAGGTCGACCGGCCGGGCCGGCCGGACTCGATGACCGTGACGTCGAGGTCGGCTTTCCGCAGGTAGTAGGCGGTGGCCAGGCCGACCGCGCCACCGCCGATGACGGTGACCGACGAGAGAGCGCTCATACTTCGGCGTCAACCTTACTGCTCATTGATCTGTCCAATACATGAAGGTGTGTACGACAAGTCGTGCATGGGTCATCCCTCTAGCGAGAGCCGTATCGGCCCGGCGTCCGGCTCCGCCCGCGCGAGCAGCGACCAGGGCACCCGGAACACCCGGCCGGGGGACGCGGGCCACGGGAGACGGCGGCGGGCGAGCGGCCGGCCGGCCTGGTGGACCCATACGACGGGGGAGCGGACCAGGGTGTCGGTCCACAGCAGCAGGCGGCCCCGGGAGGGGGGCGGGTCGCCGCGGCGAACCACCGACGGGGCCACCCAGCGCAGCGGGGCGTCCACCTCGATGTCGAAGGCGACCTCGCCCAGCCGCTCGTCGGCCAGCCAGCGGTGGACGGCGGCGGCCACGTGCCGGCCGTCCAGGGCGGCGATGTCGGCGGTGTCGACCGGGTGGATCAGGTTGCCGGCGGCGAAGACGCCCGGGCGGCTGGTGCGCAGCGCGGTGTCCACGACGGGGCCGCGGCTGCGCGGGTCGAGGTGGAGCCCGGTGCCCCGGGCGAGCTCGTGGTCGGGAATCCAGTCGCCGGTCAGCACCACGGTGTCGCACTCGACCCGGCGCCGCCGCCCGGTGCCGACGTGCTCGACGACCACGGCGCTCACCCGGCCGGCGTCGCCCTCAACGGAGACCAGGCGGGTGCCGGTGGCCACGGGCACCCGGAGCAGCGCCCGGCCCGGCAGGTGGAAGGCGGCGTAGGACTCGGGGACCGGCTGCGACGTGGTCATCAGCACCGTGCGGCAGCCGGCCTCACGCAGGGTCAGCACCGCCGACCAGCTCACCAGCTCGGCCCCGACGATGACCGCCCGCTTGCCGGGCCGCCCGTGATGGAGGTGGACCAGGTTCTGCAGGTGCCCGGTGGTGTAGACCCCGGCGCCCCGGTCACCGGTGATCAGCCGGGCCGGCCTGGGACGTTCGCGGGCGCCGGTGGCCAGCACGAGCGCGCGGGGCTCGACGCGCAGCAGCCCGGACGGGGTGGTCACCTCCAGCTCGCGGTCGCCGGACACTTGGGTGACCGTGGCCTCGGTGAGGATGCGCGCCCCGGCTCGCTCGGCGCGGCGGTGCAGCAGCCGGGCGTATCCCGGCCCGCTCATCACCCGGCGCAGGTCGCGCAGGCCGTAGCCGGTGTGGTCGCTGTGCCGGGGGATGCCTCCCGGTACACGTTCGCGCTCCAGCACCAGGATCTCGCCGTCGACCAGGCCGGCCAGCTCGGCGGCGGCGGTCAGCCCGGCGGGCCCCGCGCCGACGACGGCCACCGCGGGCCTCATCGTCTCCATTCCTCAGTCCCTCGTTCCGGTGGCCTCGCCGAACAGCCGGCCGACTTCGGCGCCGCAGAAGAACCCCTGGCAGCGGCCCAGCGTCGCGCGGGTGCGGCGGCGCAGTCCGTTCAGGTCGCGTGGCGGGATCGGAGCGGCGAACGCGTCGCGGATTTCGCCCCTCGTCACCTTCTCGCAGAAGCACACGATCCGCCCGTACTCGGCGTCCGCCCTGATCAGCTCATCGCTCTGGTACGGCCGGGCGAACGCCTCGCCGAGCACCGGCACCCGCACCGGCGGTGGCAGGTAGGAGCGCGGCTTGAGCGGCAGCCCGGCCTCGTCGAGTAGGTCACGCAGGTGCTCGGCGATGCTCATGCTCGCGGTCAGCCCGGTGGAGCGGATCCCGCCGAGGCACGCGTAGCGCTGCCCGGCGTCCACGTCGACGACGTAGTCGCCGTGCTCGGTGGCGGCGCGGAGCCCGGCGTAGGAAGTGGTGATCTCTTCCTCCAGGAGTGACGGCATGATCCGGCGGCCCTTCTCCAGCAGCGATGCGATGCCGGCCTCGGAGGTGGAGGTGTCGGTGCGGTCCGGCAGGTCTTCGGAGGTGGGGCCGAGCATCACGTTGCCGAACACGGTCGGGCTGATCAGCACCCCCTTGCCGCGCGAGGTCGGCACCGGCAGCACGATCTTCGGCGCCAGCGGCCGGGCGGCCGTGTCGAACACGATCAGCTCACCTCGCCGGGCCGTCACGGAGAACCGCCGGTGGCCGAAGAGGGCGTCGATGACGTCCGCGCCGAGCCCGGCCGCGTTGACCACCCACCGCGCCGCGATATCGGCCCCCGAGGTGCGCAGCGTGGTCAGCTCCGGCCCGGCCTCCACCGACTCGACCCGGGTGCCCAGCCGCAGGTCGATGCCCCGGGCCAGCGCGTCGTAGGCGAAGGCGAGCGTGGTGGACCACGGATCGATGATCGACTCGCCGGGCACGGTCATCCCGCCGAGGGCGCCCGGTCCAAGAGCGGGGACGGTCTCGTAGACGGTGTCCCGGCCGACGATCTCGGCGGCGTGGTAGCCGTTGGCGACGGCCTTGTCCCGCAGCCCCGGCAGCGCGGCGAGTTGATCGTCGTCCCAGGCGACCAGGACGGCTCCAGTCGGCTCGACCGAGATGCCCGTCTCGTCCGCGTACCGCGACAGCAGCGCGTAGCCACGCGGCACCAGCCGGGACTCCAGCGTGCCGGGGGTGGCGTCGAAGCCGGTGTGCAGGATCGCGGTGTTCGCCTTGCTGGTGGCGTCGCCCACGTCGTCACGGGCCTCGACCAGCACCACGTCCAGCTCGAACGCGGCCAGCTCACGGGCCACCGCGCAGCCGACCACCCCGGCCCCGATGATCGCGACATCATGGATCTTCACGCGTTGTCCTTTCGGGCCGCCGCGCAACGAGCGGCCTGCTCCCAGCGCGCCATCGCCTCGGAGGCCCTCTGCTCGGTCCAGATCGGTTCGAAGGACATGGCAGGCGACCACTCGTCGATCGCGGCCGGCAGGGACAGCTCGTCGTCGAGCGCCAGCCGGGCGAGAGCCGCGGTGCCGAGCGCGGTGGCGTGGGGCGACGGGTAGACGTCCACGGGGACCTGCAGCAGGTCGGCCTGGGCCTGCATCAGGGCATGCGAACGGGTCAGCCCGCCGTCCACCCGCAGCCGGGTCAGTGGCACGCCGACGTCGGCGCTCATCGCCTGGGCCAGGGTGGCGACCTGCGCCGCCAGGCCCTCGACCACAGCGCGGACCAGCCGGCCCCGCGTGGTGGCCAGGCCGAGGCCGGTGAACGCGCCGCACGGCTTCGGGTTCCACCACGGCTGCGCCAGCCCGGCCAGGCCGGGTACGAAGCAGGCCCCGCCGGAGTCGCCGGCCGACTCGGCGTCGAGCGCGTCCGGCGCGGACAGCAGGCCCAGGTCGACCAGCCACCGTACGGCGGAGCCGGCGGTGTAGACCTGGCCGTCGAGGCAGTAGCCGGTGGATTTCCGCAGCGACCAGGCGAGCGACGAGGTGAGCCCACGCGTGGACCGCACCGCCCGCTCGCCCATGGCGCCGAGCAGGAAGGCGCCCGTGCCATACGTGCACTTCACCATGCCGGGGTCGAGGCACCGTTCGGCGACCAGCGCGGCCTGCTGGTCCACGACCAGCCCGGCGACCGGGATCTCCGCGCCGGACCTGCCGAACATCGACGTGCCGCCCACCACCTCGTCGCAGCGCACCACGCGGGGCAGCGCCTCGTCGTCGAGGCCGAACAGGGCCAGCAGTTCGGGATCCCAGGCGACCTCGTCGAGGTCCAGCAGCAGCGACCGGCTGGCGGTCGTCGCGTCGGTGACGAACGCTCCGGTGAGCTGGTGGACCAGCCACGAGTCGGTGGTGGTGACGACGCCCTCGCGGGTGGCGTGCCGGCGCAGCCAGGCCATCTTCGGGGCCGAGAAGTAGGGGTCGAGCATGAGCCCGGTGCGCCGCCGGACGAGCTCGCCGTGCTCGCCGAGGTCGGCGCAGATGTCCTGGGCGCGGCCGTCCTGCCAGACCAGCACGGTCGACAGCGGGCGGCCCGTCGCGGGATCCCAGGCGAGCACCGACTCTCCCTGGTTGGCCAGCGAGACGGCGGCCAGCGGCGGGTCTCCGGCTTCGCGCAGCGCGCGGGTCCCGGCCTGCCGCACGGATGCGAGCAGGTCCAGCGGGTCCACCTCGACGCGCCCGCCGTCCAGGTAGGCGGGCCGCACCGGGACCTCCACCACCGACAGCGTGCGCTCACCGTCGTGCACCAGGGCCTTCGTGCCGGAGGTGCCCTGGTCGACGGCCAGAATCGCGGTCATGGCCGGGCGGACAGGTCGTTGCCGGTCACCACGTGACAGCCGGCGTTCCGCAGCGCCTCGGCCAGCGCCTCGTCGGTCATCGCGCCGGCGATCAGCCCGGTGAAACCGTCGAGGTCGCAGACGCGGAACGCGGCGACCCGGCCGTGTTTGGTGGAGTCGGCCAGCACGTAGGAGCGGGCCGAGGTGGCGAGCACGGCGCGCTTGGTCGCGACCTCGTCCACGTGGAAGTCGGTCAGGCCGGCGTCGGTGCTCACCCCGCCGGAGCCGAGGAAGGCGATGTCGGGCCGCAGGTCCTGGAAGAAGCCGAGCGTCGTCGAGTTGGACAGCGCCAGGTCACCGGCACGGACCCGGCCACCCGAGACCAGCACCTCGATCCGGGCCCGTCCGGCGAGCTCGGAGGCGACCAGGAGCGAGCAGGTGACGACGGTGCCGTGGTAGTCGTTCGGCAGCGATCGGGCGACCTCCAGCGAGGTGGTGCCGACGTCGATCATCACCGTCATCCCGGGGCGCACCAGCGAGGCCGCGCTGCGGCCGATGGCCACCTTCTCCTCCGTGGCCAGGGTCGCGCGGTCAAGGAAGGACGCCTCCTCGCCGGCTATCGGTGCGCGCAGGGTCGCCCCGCCGTGCACACGCACCAGCACACCCTGCCGCTCCAGCGCGGACAGGTCTCGCCGGATGGTCTCGTCCGAGACGCCGAGCGAGCGGGCCAGCTCTTCCGTGCGGGCGTGTCCGGTGGGGGCCAGGAGGGTGAGGATCCGGTCGTGGCGTTCCGCCGCTAGCACCCGGACCACCTCCGCGTTGGACGGAGGAATCTTTGACCGATCATGACCGATATTGTGGGTTATGCGGTGTGTTGCTGTCAATGCGGGCAGACTTGAAGCCCCTGAGCCTCATATGTTCACCCTGGTCACCCGCGTCTTTTTTCCGATTTGCCAGCTGTTTGCGGTCCATTGTGACGCTGGTCACCTTGACAAAATTCCCACGGATTCCTACGTTACCGACATGTTCGCGGGCAGAATCCCTCGAATTACCACAACAAGATCGGGCTGAAACGGGCCTTGATCGGGCGCGTGAACATCGTGATCGCCCCGCCCCCAGGAACAAGCCGGCGACCCACGTATGCCTACGACCACCGCGAGCCCGGCGGACGGTGGTGGACGGTGCCCCGCACCTGAGGCAGCTGGTTCCGTTGACAAAGGACACGAGGTACCGAAAATGACGCGCACCCCGAACGCCGCGAGACCCCGCAAACTCGTCGCGGCCGCGTGCCTGACGCTCGCCACCACATTGGGACTCGCCGCCTGCGGCTCCGACGCCGGCTCCGGCCCAGCCGCCGACGCAGGCTCGGGCACCTCCGCTGCCGAGGACCTCGGAGTGAACAAGGCCGGTCAGGTGTCGGTCGGTTTCATGAACGGCCTGATGCCGTACGTCGGCCTTGAGAAGGGCGCCCTGACCGGCGTCGAGGGCGAACTGTTCACGCTCGCCGCCAAGGATCTCGGCCTTGAGGTGCAGGCGCAGGGCATGGAGTTCTCGGCGATGATCGCCGGTGTCCAGGCAGGCCGCTACGACATCGGCATCGGCGGCATCTCCTGGACCAAGGACCGCTCCCAGGTGGGCGTGATGAGCGATCCCGTCTACTACAGCCCCGCCCTGATGCTGACCCGCGCCGGGGTCAAGGCGACCTCGGTCGCCGAGCTCAAGGGCCTCAACGTCGGCGCCGTCACCGGGTCGATCAACGACGAGGCGGTCCGCGCCACCCCGGGCGTCAAGGCCCGCACCTATCCCGCCTGGGCCCAGGCCATCTCCGACCTGGCCGCGGGCCGGCTGGACGCGATCAACATCGACCCGCTGACCGCCGTCTACCTGCGCGACACCCGTCCGGACCTGAAGAACCTGGAGGTCCAGACGATGACGCCACCCACCGACGAGGAGGTGGCGGCCAACCCCGGCCTGCAGGGCTTCCGGCCGTACCAGGTGGTCTGGTACTGCTCGAAGAAGGCCGAGAAGCTGTGCGCCAAGCTGGACGGGGTCACCAACGGCTGGTTCTCCTCGAAGGCCTCCAGTGACGTGCTCACGAAGTGGGGCGTCAACGCCACCGACTTCCTGACCGCCACCCCGGAGATGACCACGATCCGCAAGGGCGTCGACCGGCCCGACACGTGGACGGCGCCCACCGCCGGAGAGGGTCAGTGAGCTTGCTCTCCGTCGACTGGGGCGGTTACGTTCCCGTCCTGGTCGACGGGCTGGTCAAGTCCGTAGAGCTCACCGCGATCGGGTTCGTCGGCGCCTGCCTGGTCGGGTTCGTCGTGGCGGTGCTGCGGATGTCGCAGAACCGCGTGATCAGGGCGGCCGGCTACCTCTACACCGAGCTGTTCAAGAACCTGCCGATCATCACCGGCATCTTCATCATCTACTTCGGCCTGACCGGCATCGGGCTCGTCCTGGACGCCTTCACCGCCGGCTGGCTCGCCCTGTCGCTGTTCTACGGCGCCTACCTGGCGGAGATCTTCCGCGGCGGACTGCAGGGCGTCTCGCGGGGTCAGACCGAGGCGGCTCGCGCCCTCGGCCTGGCTCCGGCCCGGGTGCTGCTGACGGTGCAGCTGCCACAGGCCGTACGGCTGGCGCTGCCGGCCACCGCCACCATGCTGGTGGACCTGCTGAAGGGGACCGCGCTGCTGGTCACCATCGGCGGCGGCGAGCTGATGACCCAGGCGACGATCATCACGTCGGAGACCTTCCAGCCGCTGGAGGTCTACATCGTGATCGGCCTGATCTACGTGGCGATGAGCTGGCCGCTGGCCCGGCTGGCCGGCTACCTCGAATCCCACCTGCGTGAAGGCACGGCGATGTCGCCGACCAACCGCAAGCTGCGCAGGATCACCAGGGCGAAGCTCGCGCAGGGCGCCACCGCGACCACAGGGGGGAAGGTCGGCTGATGAACCAACCGACGATCCAGATCAGAGACCTGCACAAGTCGTTCGGCGGCCTGGAGGTGCTGCGCGGCGTCGACCTCGACGTCCAGCCGGGTGAGGTCGTCGCCGTGCTGGGCCGCAGCGGCAGCGGCAAGAGCACCATGCTGCGCTGCGTGAACCTCCTGGAGACCCCCACCAGCGGCACCATCACCGTGGGCGGGATGGCCGCGTTCGCCGACCGCAAGGCGGCGAAGGGCCGTGACCTGGTCGCGCTGCGCCGGAAGGTCGGCATGCTGTTCCAGGGACTGAACGTGTTCCCGCACCTCTCGGTGGTGGAGAACGTCGCCCTGCCCATGGTGCGGAGCCTGCGCACCGGCCACGAGGAGGCGGTGGACACCGCGATCCAGTTGCTGGGCAAGGTCGGTCTGATGGAGAAGGCCCTGGCGATGCCCGGCCAGCTGTCCGGTGGCCAGTTGCAGCGGGTCGCGCTGGCCCGCGCGCTGGCGATGAACCCGCTGGCCCTGCTGTTCGACGAGCCGACCTCGGCGCTCGACCCCGAGTCCACCATGGACGTGCTCAACGTCATGAAGGACCTCAGCGCCGAGGGCATGACGATGATCATCGTCACGCACGAGGTGAAGTTCGCCCTCGACGTGGCCGACACCATCCTGATGATCGCCGACGGCAAGGTCATCGAGCGGGGCTCCCCGGCGCAGATCGCCAAGAACCCACAGGAGCAGCTGACCAGGAAGTTCCTGGCCGAACACACGAAATTCGAAGGCAGTACCGCCTGACCTCCAAGGAGTGCGGAAACATCATGAATGCCGAGAACCACGACGTCGTCATCGTCGGCGGGGGAGTCGCCGGGCTTTCGGCGCTCTGGCAGCTGCGGCACCGCGACGTGGTGCTGCTGGAGGCCGATGAGCGGCTGGGCGGCCGGCTGATGTCGCTGCCGCGCGGCGACTACTGGATGAACCTCGGCGCGCACCTGTTCCCGGGCGCGGGCTCGCACGTCGAGCGGATGACGTCGGCCCTCGGGCTGGAGACCATCGGCATCCCGGGCGCCAAGTTCGCGCTGACCTTCGCCGGCAAGGTGTACGCCAACAAGCGCATCGAGACCTACCCGTTCACCCTTCCCATGTCCCTGCGCGAGCGGGTCGCCCTGGCCAACATCGGCCTGCGCGCGGTGGGCACGGTCAAGGTGTGGCAGGACACCCAGCGGGAGCAGCCCGGCTGGGCGGCCGCCCGCTTCGGCGGCTACCTGGCCAACCGGTCGTTCCGTGACCTGATCGGCCGCCCGCCGGCCCGGGTCGACGGCATCTTCCGCGCGGCCGGGCACCGCGCCGCCTCCGAGCTGGAGGACCAGAGCGTCAGCACCGGCGGCGCCCTGTTCGGCGGGGTGTGGGCAGGGCGCAAGAGCCTGCTGTCGTACAACCTCAACGGCGGCTCCGGCCGGCTCGGTGAGGCGATGGACGCCGAGCTCGGGCACCTGGTGCGCTACGGCGCCGCCGTGACCAGGGTCCGTGAGGAGAACGGCCACGTCACGGTCACCCTGCGCGAGCACGGCGAGGAGAAGACGCTGCGCGCCCGCCAGGTGATCATGGCCACGCCGGCGTACGTCTCGCACCGCGTGGTCGAGGGCCTGCCCGGCGACGTCGCCGACGTGCTGGCCGACGTCAAGTACGGCCCCTTCGTCAGCGCCGGCGTCATCACCACCGAGCGTGGCCGCATGCCGTGGGACCACATCTACGCGCTCACCGCCACGGAGCAGTCCTTCGACATGATGTTCAACCACGCCAACCCGCTGCGCACCGGCCGCACCCGGCGTCCCGGCGGCAGCCTCATGGTGTACGCCGGAGGCGACGGAGCCCGCAGGATGCTGGACCTGGAGGACAGCGGCGTGGAGTCGCGCTACGCCGACGACCTCGTCGGTGTGTACCCACAGCTGCGCGGCAACATCGGCGAGATCAGGATCCAGCGCTGGGAACACGGCATCCCCTACCACCGGCCCGGTTTCTCCTTCGAGCCGATGCTCCGCCACAGCCGTCGCACCGACGTCGGCGTCCACTTCTGCGGTGACTACTTCGGCGACCTCGGCAACATGGAACTCGCCGCCGCGTCCGGCTTCCGGGCGGCCCTCCGCGCCGGTGCCGCCCTCGGCACGGACGGCGGGCGCCCCTGAGCGGCGTCGCGCGGCATGTGGCCTGGCTCCTGACCGGGCCGAGGCGGGGGTGTCCCTGCGGCGTGGCCTATCCGGGGTCCGGGCCGGTCAGGGTGGCCATCGCGCGACCGGGCTCCCAGCGGGCGCGGATGGACGTGATCAGACCGGCGTCGCCGACCGTGTAGACGATCACACAGTCGACCGTCATGGTCGTACCGCCGTCCATGGTCATGGTGATGACGGCGACGTTGGCGCAGCACGGCCCGTTGGCGAAGGAGTCACTGACCTGGAAGCGGAACGCGCGCACCGAGCCGATGTAGGAGTCCCAGAACGTGCCGATCTCGTGGCGGCCACGGTGCCCCTTGCCCTCGGGGTCGAGCATCGAGGGGCCGACGGGATCCTCAGGAGGGCGTCCGGGCCGAACAGGCTCAGCCAGTCGGATCTGCGCCCGGCGACGACCGCGGCCATGGACGCCTGGGCCGCGCGGCGTGGTCGCCGTCCGGCGCGTCCCAGGTGACGGCGATGGAATCGGTCACACCGGAACTGTAACCCGTTCTTGTTCGCTGGTTAAGGGGTGACTTTGGAGATCACCGACTCGGCGAACCGCTCCAGGTGCTCGATCTTCTCGCTGAGCGGCTCCGTGTCCGGCCCCTTGATGTACGGCATCCGGAATCCGACGATCAGGTCGGTGACGCCCTTGTCGGCCAGTCGCCGCACCCCGTCCACGGTGTAGGCGTCGTGGGAGATCACGTGCACCTCGAAGGGCCGGTCGGCCGTGCCCTCCTCGGCGCGCAGGGCGGCCAGCCTGGCGAGCAGCATGTCCAGCTCGCCGGCGTCGCCCCCGCCGTGCATCCAGCCGTCACCGAGGTGGGCGGCCCGGCGCAGCGCCGCGTCGCTGTGCCCGCCCACCAGGACGGGGATCGGCTCGGTGGGGGCCGGTGACATCTTCACCGGCGGCAGGTCGTAGAACTCGCCGTGATACTCGAAGTAGCCACCGCCCGTCAGGCCGCGGAACACCTCGATGGCCTCGTCCATCCGCTTTCCGCGCTGCGCCCACGGCACCCCCATGACCGCGAAGTCCTCGGGCCACGGGCTGAGCCCGACGCCGAGGCCGAGCCGGTTGCCGGTGAGGTAGGCGATCGAGCTCGCCTGCTTGGCGACCAGCACCGGCGGGCGGACCGGCAGCTTGAGCACGAACGGCGTGAACCGGATCGCCGACGTCACCGCCCCCATGGCCGCGACCAGGACGAACGTCTCGATGAAGCTCTTGTCCTCGAGGAAGGCGCGGTCGCCGTCCGCGGTGTACGGGTAGCTCGCGTCGGACTCCTTCGGATACACGAGGGAGTCCGCGACGCTGAAGCTCGCGTAGCCCGCCGCCTCGGCGGCCCGGGCCAGCGGGAGATAGTACGACGGGTCGGTCATGGCCTCGGCATAGGTGAACCGCATGCGAGGAGCATAATAGAACATGTTCTACTAAAGAAGGCCCGGAGCGGACGGTAGGGCCAGGACGCCGCGCGCGGTCGGGGGCGCCCCTTGCTCCGATCAGGGTCGCGATCGCAGCCCCCATGCTGGCGGTCATGCTCGGGCTGGCCGTGGACGGGACGTGGGAGCGTCCGCTCCAGCGGGCCGCTCACGGGGCGGGTTCACCACCAAGCTCCACCTGAGCGCGGACGGACGCTGTCGCCCGCTGTCCCTGGTTGTCACGCCGGGACAACGGGCGGACCGTACCCAGCTCGAACCCGTACTGGAGAAGATCCGCGTCCCGCAGCCAGGTCCGGGACGGCCCCGCAAGAAGCCCGACAACCTCGCAGCCGACAAGGCGCGGTAGGCGAGCCCCCGTGCCGGCGCCCTCGCCGTGGCCGAGGGGGACGGGGCACTAGACCGTGCCGGAGGCGCCGAAGGGGCGGCGGGTCAGGCTCCGGTGGACCATTTCGGTGAGGGTCACGATGTCGAAGACCGGTATGCCGAGGTGTTCCTGGATCTGGTGGGCATAGGGCACCACGTCGGTGCATTCGATGACGAGCGCCCCCATGTCGGGGTTCTCCTTCGCCAGCTGTTCGACCTGGCCCAGCACCTCGCGGCCCAGGCGGTCTGCGTCGAGGTCCGGGCGCCGGGCTTCGAGCATGACCTCGCGGAACTCCGGCTGGTCCTCCAGGCCGGCGACGCAGACCGGGACGTGCTCGGCGCCGACGGCCGCCAGGTGACGCCGGGTGAGAGAGGGCTTCTTGGCGACCAGCAGCCCGACCTTCTGATCCGAGCGGATCATGCGGTGCACCATGGGCAGTTGGATCAGGCTTGAGGCGTGCAGCGGGACGTTGACCGCGTCGGCCAGCTGCCTCTGGAAGATGACGAGAAAGCCGCAGGCACCGGTGATGGCGGCCGCGCCCCGCGCTTCGAGCTCCTGAGCGGCCTGGATGAACGGGTCGAGCAGGCGCGGGTCGGCCTGGGTCACCACGCGTTCGGCGGTCGCGCCGTCCACGACCCGGTAGATGACGGGGAAGTCGAAGGTGGCCCGGTTGCGGATGTGCCCCGGGACCTTGGTGAAGTTGGTGTCGCAGCACAGGACGCCGATCGCGACGTCATGCTCCGTTTCCGCTCCGGTGGCCATGGCGGTTCTCTCCCGTCGTATGTCGCGGTCGTGTCGTCTGGCGGCGGGGCCCGGGCCGGTCACGGCGCGAGGTCCGGTGTCCCGTCGCCGCGAACGGGGGGCGGGACGCGCCCCGGCGTGAAGGGCGGGGACACCTCTCATCGCCCGGGGCGCGGGCGGCGGCGCGAGGGCCCGCCACCATAGCGGCCGGGGCGCAGCGGGGTGAGGTCCATCTCGGGTCGCTCCCCGGCGACGAGCTGGGCGATCAGCCTTCCGCTGACCGGTGCGAGGCCCATGCCGATGTGGCCGTGACCGCACGCGACGGAGAGGTTGCGGTAGGGGGCGGCACGCCCCAGGAAGGGGAGACCGTCCGGGCTGCAGGGACGAAACCCACTCCAGGTCTCGAGAGTCTCGGTGCTCTCCATCTTCGGGAGGTACACCTGGACGGTTCGCAGGATGCCGTCCACCCGGCTGCGGGAGATCGCGGTGTCCATGCCTGACAGCTCCAGGGTTCCGCCGAAGCGGAGGCGGTCACCGAGCGGTACGAGCGCGACCTTGCCCTCGCCCAGCAGGACCGGCAGCCGGGGCGCGTTGCCCGGTGCCCTGACCGTGACGGAGTAGCCCTTGGCGGGCTGGAGCTTGAGCCCGATGTCCAGCCCGCGGGCGCATTCCGCCGACCAGGTCCCGGCGGCGATGACCGTCTCGCGAGGGCTGAAGTCCCCGTGGACCGTCCTGACCCGCCTGACCTCGGCTCCCGCGACCTCGAAACCGACGACCCCGGTGTGCTCGTGTATCTCCACGCCCATGTCGCCGAGCCTCCGGGCGAGACCGGTGACGAAGTCGGGGACACGCAGGTAGGCGCCCTCCTCGTTGTACAGGGCGCCGTGGATGTCGAACTCGGCGTCCGGTTCGAGCGCGCGCAGCTCCCCCGGGCCGAGGACGCGCAGCGGCACGCCGCTCGCGACCGTTCCCGGCACCGCCCGGCAGGCCTTCTCGAATCCCTGCCGTGTCCGGTACGCGAGCAGCATGCCCTGGGCCGTGAAGGTGGAGGCCAGGCCATCCGACGCGCAGAGCTCGCGGAGGATCCCGAGGCTCCGCTTCTTCATGTCGACCAGCACCCGGAAACCGGCCTTCGCGTCGCGCTCGTTGCAGGCGCGGCGAAAGTGCCAGAGCCACGACATCAGCTCGGGGTCCGGGCGCGGTCTGATGTAGAAGGGACTTTCCGGGTTCAGCAGCCAGCGCAGTCCCTGGGCCATCACGCCGGGCTCGGCGAGGGGAAGCGCGCCCTGCGTGCCGACGAAGCCGGTGTTTCCATACGAACAGGACTGGAGGCCGCCGACCGGCCCGCGTTCCACGACGGTCACGCTGTTGCCCGCGCGACGCAGGTAGTAGGCGCAGAACAGGCCGACGACGCCGCCGCCGATGACGAGGACGTCAGGGTCGTACCGGAGGGGGGCCGGGTTCGGGGAGGGCATCGTCGGCATCTGCTGTCCTTTACGGCGGCGCGATCACGGGGCGCGACTACAGGGTCACGATGAAGAAGTTGGTCAGCAGGTTGATCACGACCCGCTCGTAGATCTCGGCCATGAGCGCGATGCCGGGCTCGGCGAAGGTTCCCGGGGGCGGCTCGGCGAAGCGGATCACCGAGCGCCCCGCGTCGAACAGCTGGGCGCCGTGCCCGAAGTCGCCGACGATGGCGGTTCCCGGATCGACCAGGCGCGTCCGCACGATGAAGACGCCGTTCTGCTCCAGATCGTCCATCAGGCGGCCCTGCCCCATGAACCTGTAGTAGTCGACGGGATTGATGATGAGGCCGTCGGCGGTGCCTCCCATCTGCTCCGCCTCGTTGCACGCCGCGAGGATCGTCGAGCCGAACGGCCCCTTCGAGGTCATGCGGATGACCCCCGGGATGTTCAGCAACCCGCCCCTGCCTCGGATGATCGTGTGGTTCTCGGCCGTGCCGAGACGGACGATCAGCCGGTAGTTGATGAACGACTCGAAGGTCTCGGGGTCCTCCCACAGGTCCGGTGGGACCTGTACCCACGCGGTGGTGGGATAGAGCTCGGGGATCGGCGACCGGTGGAAGCGGTTGGCCGCCTCGCGCCTCAGGTCGGCCTCGGTGACCTGAGGGTCGCCGGGAAGGGGCGGGCTCTCATGCCAGTAGAACCGCCGGGGATCCCTGGAGAGGTCGACGACCTTGAGCATGTTGCGCGCCGGGTAGCGCGGTTTGCGCCGCGAACTCGTCAGCGAGTCGGTGATCGTCACGTCGTACTCCACGGAGGCTTCGAGTCCCTTGGCGGCGCAGGCCTCGACGAACAGCCGGCCCGGCGACATCTGCTTCCTCCGCTCGGCGACGACTTCCGCCATCGTCGACTTCATGCCTTCTGTGCGTTGCATGGCTTCCTCGCTACTGGTGGTCCGGCGCTAGGGCGTGGCGTTGCCGGGCTTGCGGGTGACGAACATCCCCCAGCCGAACTCGCCGTCGTCGATGGCGATCTGGATCTCCGCGCAGGACTCGGAGAAGGCCAGCATCCAGTCGCGCGCCGAGGCGTCCGGCGTCGCCTCGGCGCGCTCGCGGGCGATCCTGCCCAGCACGCGGTAGGTCTGCCGGATGTGGCTCTCCAGGTTGCGGGCGAGGAGGATCTCGAATCCGGCCTCTTCCAGAGCGGCCTGGTAGCCGACGAAGGAGTAGCCGCCGTTCCATCTCACCCGGTCGTAGACGTGTTTGCGGGCGCGCTCGCCGATCTCCTTCTTGGGCTGGAGGAAGTCGGAGAAGGCGAAGACGCCCCCGGGGCGCAGGACGCGGTGGATTTCGAGGTGACTGCGCGGCTTATCCGGTACGAGGCAGAGCGCGTCCTGGCTGACGACGTGGCTGAAGGTGCCGGTCTCGTACGGCATCCGGGTGACCGATCCCTGGCGGAACTCGATGTCGAGCCCGTTCTCGGCGGTCAGGGCCTCCCGCGCGAACCTGATGCGCTCGGCGCTCAGGTCGAGTCCCCCGCAGCGGCAGCCGAACCTCCTGGCGAGGTGGATCGGGAAGTTGCCGCAGCCGCAGCCGACGTCGAGCACGAACGACGAGCCGTCGATTCCGGCGTCCGCCGCCAGGATGTCGGACGTCCGCTCGGCGGCGGCACGGTAGTCGTCGTCGGCGTCGCCCGCGAAGTAGCCGGTGTGCAGGACTCCGTCACCGTCCCAGAAACTCAGGTAGGTCTGAAGGGTTTGGTCGAAGAAGTCACTGACGTCCCTCTCGGTGTAGACGTGGCCGGTCGTTGACATCACGGGGTCCTTCCTTCGGCTGAGATGGCCTGGGTCGTCATGTGTAGGTGTCCTTGCGCGCGGACGTGAGGTGCTCCGGCTCCGGCCCCACCACGCTGGCGCCGCCGTCGATCAGGTGGAGCGCGCCGGTGACGAACGAGGCCCGCTCTCCGGCGAGGAAGGCCGCGACGGCGGCGAACTCGGCCGGGTCCCCGACGCGGCCCAGGGCGTTGTGCCGGCCCATGGCACGCAGCCGGGCTTCGACGTCGCCGTCCTCGGCCAGCTTCGCCGCCGCCCGCTCCACCGGCGGGGTACGGGTCGTGCCGGGTGCCAGCACGTTGACGGTGATGCCGTCGCGGCCGACCTCGGAGGCGAGGGACTGGGCGAAGCGCACGATGGCGGCGCGGGTCACCCCGGAGAGCGCCAGCTGGGCTATCGGGACGCTCGCCGTCTCCGAGGCCACGAAGAGCAACCGGCCCCACCGGGCGGCCCTCAGGTGCGGCAGCGCCGCGAGGGCCAGGGTCAGCGCCGGGGAGAGCACCTTGTCGATGGCCGCCTGGTATTCGGCCTGCTCGAACTGCGAGGCGGTGCCGATCGGCGGGCTGCCACCGCCGACGAGCACGATGTGAAGGACGCCGAAGTCGGCGGCGACCTCGTCGACCCAGCGGCGCGCCGCCTCCCCGTCCGTGATGTCGACGCTCGTGGCGTGGACCCGGCCGCGCGCCACCTCCTTGAGGCCGCGTTCGGCCTCCGCGAGCCGGTCGCGGTCGCGTGCGCCGATCGCGACGTGCGCGCCTTCCCTGGCCAGCTCCATGGCGGTGGCGAGGCCGAGGCCGCTGGATCCGCCGGCGACGAGCGCGACCTTGTTCTCAAGCCCCAGTTCCAAACGTCCTCCTCCTTGCCGTACGGGCTGTTCGGCATCCGGCCCCTAGCGCTCCCCGGTCGCCCGCGGCGGCGCGGTGCCGGCCCGCCGTGAACCGGTGGGAGGCGTGCCGCCGTAGCGGTAGCCATAGCGCCGGAACAGCGGCCATGACAGCGTCGCCGCGGCCAGCCTGGCGGGCAGCGGCAGATCGGTCCGCCAGGAGTCGTCCCGGTCCCTGATGACGGTGGTGCCGGTGTGGAAACGGTCGGGATTGCCGGTGACCGTGTGGTTGGTACGGAGCTCGATCGTCTGGCCCCGCATCGGGTTGGCGGCCGGGTCCTCGCCGCAGAGCCGCAGCAGCGCGCCGATCGTTCTCACCGGGTCGGCGATGAACTCCTCGTAGCGCAGGAACATCGACCGGTCCCGATGGCGGCGGACGATCGCCTGCGAGGCCACGTTGAAACCGTGCCAGTAGGCGGTGCTCTTCCTGGACGACATGACGTAGCAGTACTGCTTCTCCCGGCTCCACGACTGGGCGACCGCCCTGGGGTCGCGTACGAGATGGACGTAGTACGGCGTCACCCCGTCGAGGTGCGGCAGCAGGGCCGCCTCACCGGGGATCTTGGTGGTGTCCACGAGGACGCGGGCGCCGGTCAGTTCGGCGACGGCGTGGTAGGTCCGCGTCATCAGGGCGGCGTGCTCGCGGATCTCCTCGGAGTGCAGCCCGCGGTCGAGCACGCGCCAGGTGTGCCTCGTCCGTACGCAGGCCAGCTGGCGGCGGATGACGGCGTCCGCGTGGGCCTGCGCGGAGACCCCGGCCGGCCGCCCGAGCGGGAGGATCCTCGACCAGATGTGGCATTCGGTCAGCGGCCTGCCGCAGCCGCACGAGCTGTTCGCTCCCCTGCCCGCCGCGTTCTTCCACAGGAAGTGCAGTTCCCCGACGTGGAAGACCTCCGGGATCTCGTTGAGGATGTTGCCGATGATGGTGCTGCCGTTGCGGCACCATCCGGTGATACAGAGGATCTTGAGAGGTGTCTTCGAGAGGTTCGATCCGTTGATGACGTGCTCCTGACTCAACTCACGGCCGCCGGCTGCGCGTCCTGCCCGCGGACACAGAGCGCCACGGCCACGGCCGACATCGCGCAGACGGCGCCGACGACGAACACCGCGGGGTAGCCGAAACCGGCGGCGACCATTCCGATCAGCGGCCCCCAGACGGCCAGGCCCAGGTCCCAGAAGGAGGTGTAGGCGCCGATCGCGGCCCCCTGCCTCGACGGGTCGGTGCGGTTCATCACCATCAGGGCGAGCGACGGGTGCAGCAGCGAGAACCCGGCGCCCATGACCAGGCTGCCGAACACGGCGACGGGCAGGTTCGGCGCCAGGGCGATGATCGCAAGACCGGTGGCCTCGCCGATGCCGGACCAGATGGCGACCCTGCGCGGTCCGAGCCGGTCCGGTAGATGGCCGATGAACAACCTGGTGCCGGCGTAGACGGCGCTGAAGCCGCTGAGCACCACGACACCCGACTGGACGCCGCGGGCCTGGAGGTGCAGGACGACGAAGGCGGCGAGGCCCGCGTACCCCGCGGCGGCGAGTCCGAGGGCCAGCCCCGGCAGCAGCACCGGGCGTGGCAGCAGGGTGTGCCCACCGCTCTGCCGCACCTCGCCCGGCTGCCCCGCGCGTGCGGGGGCGGGAACCACGCTGATCAGTAGGAGGGCGACCAGCGCGGCGGCGGCACTGAAGCCCCACACCGCGCCGTAGCCGAAGTTCAGCAACAGCGCGCCCAGGAAGGTCCCCACCGAGATCCCGCCCCACATGCTGACGCCGTAGAGCCCGATCAACTGCCCGCGGCGGTCGTGCGGCGCGAGCGAGACGACCCAGACGGCGCCGGCGGTGAAGAGCGACGCCTCGCCGACGCCGGCCAGCAGGCGGACGGCGACCAGGCCGCTCAGGCCGAGCGGCAGGAAGTAGAGCAGGCCGCCGACGGCGATGACCAGCGCGCCTGCCCGCATGACGAGGCGATGGCCGTACCGGTCGGCCAGGTGGCCGGAGACGGGTCTCACCAGCAGGGCCGTGAGCGCCGTCGCCATGACCACCAGCCCGACGGCGAAATCGCCGGCGCCGAAGCTCTCCCTGACGAAACCCGGCAGCACCGGGATCGCCGCGGTGAGGCCCAGGTAACCGCAGAAGAGCCCTCCGAAGACCCCGGCGAGGGCGAGGCGGGGCATCGTGCTCTTCTCCGTGGAGGCTTCCATCGCTACTGCCCGACGGGCGCGGTGTCGGCCAGCCCGGTGACCGGATCCGCCGGCCGGGCGGAGTCCTGGTCGGCGGAGGCGTACCCGCCGGCCAGGGGGGTCCGCGGGTCGCGGGCCGACGCGACGGCCGCCGCCACCTTGCGGACCGCCCTGATCAGGTGATCGCAGTCCTGTGCCGAGAGGTTGGAGGACAGCGGGATGTCCACCGCCTGCTCCAGGTATCGCGTGGTGTTCGGCAGCAACGCCTTGATCTCCTCGACGCCCCTGGCGCCGAACATGAACCGCCAGTTCCAGAAGACCCGCACGTTGGTGTCCTCGTCGGAGCCGAGGTTGCGCGCGTCGACGCCCTCGCAGCAGAGCGCGCGGGCGAACCATTTCGCGTCCACGCCGGGAACGCGGAAGATGAACGCCTCTCCTAGATAGGCGCCGGGGGCCACGGGCTGGCGGATCGCGATCTGGGGGAGGTCGGAAAGGGCGGCGGCCACGTAGGCGTAGTTGCCACGGAAGCGTTCCAGGCGCATCGGCAGCCGGGTCATCTCGGCACGCAGCAGGGCCGCGCGGATCTCGTCCATGCGGAAACTGAACAGCGGCAGGTCGAGATCGGTGGCGATCGGTGTCTCGCCGTCCGGGAAATGCCGCCGGAAGCGTCCCTCGTAGGCGCCGGAGAGCACGACGGCGCGGGCGAAGAGCACGCTGTCGTCGGTGGCCAGGAAACCGCCCTCGCCGCAGTTGAGCGACTTGTCGGACTGGGTGCTGAAGGCGCCCGCGAGGCCGAAGGTACCGAGTTTTCTGCCTTTCAGTTCCGCGCCGAGAGCCGGGACCGCGTCCTCGAACACCGGCACGCCCACGTCGGCGGCGAAGCGCGTCACCGCCTCCATGTCGGCGGCGAAGCCGCGCATGTGGACCACCAGGATTCCCTTGATCTCGGGTGTCCAGCGGCGCCGGAGATCGTCGACATCCATGTGCAGGTTCTCGTCCACCTCCACCAGGATGGGCGTGCATCCGGCGAGCACGATGGCGCTGGGGGTGGCCACGAAGGTGAAGCCGGGACAGGCGATCAGCGAGCCCGGCGGGATCCCCGCCGCCATGATGGCGAGCGCGAGCGCGGTGGTGCCGCTGGACACGGCCAGCGCGTGCTTGCTGCCGAAATAGCGGCACAGTTCCTCCTCGAACCTGCCGCATTCGGTGTCCTGCTGGGATCGGTAGTCGTAGCGGAAGTAGAGATGGCTGCGGATGGCGCGTAACGCCGCTTCCTCGTCCTCGGAATGGACGAAGACGGCCCCCTTGTCGTAGGTCGGCCAGGGGGTGCACCGGACGGGGTCACCGCCGTTCACGGCGAGCCGCCCGTCCTCGGTCTGTCCGGTCTCCGGCAACGGCCGGACCGGCACCGGACCCTCCTTGTTTCTGTTCACCGTCGAGCTCCTTGTTACTGGCTGGCTGCTTTTCTCGTCGATGTTCTCCGGGCAGGCGTAATCGCCACCACCGGCGCGGTGGTGGCGGCGTCGAAGGTGTCGGCGGTGAAACTTGTCCGTCGCTCCCCGCTGCGGCCACGGGGCTGGAGCGAACCGGAAACGGCGCTGTTGGTGGGCCGGGAAACTACGGGAGGTCGATTCTCCCGAGGGTCAGCCCGGTGAGTCCGAGGGGCTTATTGATCACATTGTCGGCCAAGGAAAACCTTTTGAATGTTCCCTAAATGTCCGGAGGGTGTCAATGGGGGAGAATGCCATGAGACCAATAATGACTAATCGACCCCGGAACAGAAAAACCCACAAAACCTATAATAAAACTCGAAAACCGGGAATGAATGTCACCGCCAAGCGGAGACATTTCCCATTTCCGCTCCCGCCCGGCGTTCGACATCCCGGTTTCGGCCGATACCTTACCTGTGTTCGGGAAAAAACTTTTCGAGTGACGGCGATGATGTCGCAGCATTTTCCACACAGCCGGATCAATACCCGCCACTCATCCGAAAGGCTTTTCGGGCCATGCGGTCATCCCCCGGCGTTCACCGAGCCGGCGTCAGAGGCGGAAGTCCCAGTCGATCAGGCCCGCGCGCAGGTCGTCGGCGAGGCCTCGGACATAGGCGAGTTCGGTGTTGAGCACGGCCCGCTGGTACTCGGCCTCCACCAGGAAGAGGCGGGGAAGGAACTTCGCCCCCTCGGTCAGGTCGCGGTCCACCTCCGACAGTCGCGCCTCCAGGGAGACCAGCCGCTCGTCGAGCGCCGCACGGACCTCGTCGGGCGGCAGCACGGGCATGAAGGCGAGCGCGGCGGGAAACTCCGGGAACTCGCGGGCCCGCACGGAGAGCATCGTCCGCATCCACCGCCGCAGCGTGTCACGGCCCGCGTCGGTGGGCTCGTAGACGGTCCGCTCGGGCCGGTTCTCCTCTCGCGAGGTCTCGCGGACCGCGATGAGCCCGTCGCGGAGCAGCCTGTCGATGGTCTGGTAGACGCTGTTGCGCTGCGCGACGTTGACGACGTCGTCCTTGTGCCGCTCCTTGATCATCCGTTGCATCTGGTACGCGTGCATCGGCGCCTCACAGACCAGCGAGAGCAGCGCCATGGCCAGGGGGGATCGCCTCGTAGACATGGGCACATCGTAACGGCCTACCCAGCGATAGTTATTCTATGTATAGTCATTTTATGACTAAAAAAGCTCTGATAGCCGGCGGAGGCATCGCCGGCCCGGTGACGGCGATGGCCCTGCGGCGCGCCGGCATCGACAGCGAGGTTTTCGAGGCGTACGACCGAGGTTCCGATGGCGTGGGCGCCTTCCTCACGCTCGCGGTCAACGGGCTGGAGGCCCTGCGCCCCCTCGACCTGCACGATCTCGTCGGCGACCTGGGCATGGACTCCTCACGGATGCTGATGCTCAACGGGCGCGGCAGGCCACTCGCCGCCACCCGGCAGCCCAGCCGGACGCTGAAGCGCGCCGATCTCTATCGGGTGCTGCGCGACGAGGCCGTACGGCGCGGCGTGCGGATCCACTACGGCAGGCGCCTCACCGACGCCTCGATCACCGAGACCGGGGTGCGCGCGGCCTTCGCCGACGGCAGCACGGCTGAAGGCGATCTGCTGATCGGCGCCGACGGGCTCCACTCGCGCACTCGCGCGATCATCGACGCCGGGGCACCTCGCGCCCGGCACGTCGGCCTGCTGAACACCGGCGGTTTCGCGCGCGGCGTCGAGGTGCCCGGCGAGCCGGGAACGAGCCACTTCGTCTTCGGCAGGAGATGCTTCTTCGGCTACCTGATCCATCCGGACGGCGAGGTGTGGTGGTTCGCCAACCCGCCGAGTCCCAGGGAGCCGACGCCGGAGGAACTCGCGGCGATCACCCCGGCGCGGTGGCGCGCCAGGCTGATGGAACTGTTCGGCGACGACACCGGACCGATGCTCGACATCATCGGCGCGACCGACCACATCATGCCCGGCTGGAACACCTACGACTTCCCGACCGTGCCGAAGTGGTTCAACGAGCGCATGGTGATCCTGGGGGACGCCGCGCACGCGACCTCGCCCTCCTCCGGCCAGGGGGCGTCCATGGCGATCGAGGACGCCGTGGTGCTGGCCAAATGCCTGCGAGACGTCCCCGGCACCCGCGACGCGTTCGCCGCCTTCGAGGCGGCACGGCGAAAGCGGGTGGAGCGGATCGTGGAGCAGGGCAGACGTAACGGGAGCGGCAAGGCGCAGGGAGCCGTCGGCGCCTTCTTCCGCGATCTCGCACTACCGGTGATCATGCGGCGGCTGGACAGGAGGAACGCGCTGGCCTGGATGTACGACCACCGGATCTCCTGGAACGAGCCGGCGTCCGCGGCGTCCGGCTGACCGGCGGGCGACCGGCAGACGACCGGCAGACGACCGGCAGACGACCGGCAGGGTCAGGACGCGGTGATGGCGGTTCCGCGGGCCAGCAGCAGGACGACGGCGACCGCGGCGACGGCCACGGCCACGG
The DNA here is from genome assembly GCF_042665875.1 of Streptosporangium amethystogenes subsp. fukuiense. Lineage (NCBI taxonomy): Bacteria > Bacillati > Actinomycetota > Actinomycetes > Streptosporangiales > Streptosporangiaceae > Streptosporangium > Streptosporangium amethystogenes. Next base: position 3,140,839 of record NZ_JBHTEE010000001.1, read on the forward strand.
CGAAGGGGGCGCGCGGCGAGTTACGGCCCAGCGCCACCCCGCAGGCGGTGAGGGCTCCGGCCACCGCCAGCGCCGTCCAACCCCCCGTGCCCGGCGACCCGGTGGGGCCGAAGACGAGCAGGGCGGTCGCGGCCAGCAGCGGCAGCGGGATCAGGACGCGGACGCGGGCGACACCGAGCCGCTGCGGCCAGCCCCGGACCCCACCGGCGAGGTCCGCGGGGATGTCGGGGATCACGTTGGCCAGGTGCGCTCCGCAGCCGAGCAGCGCCGCGGCCAGGACCGCCCACCAGGCGGGCCACGGATGTCCCGGCAGGCCCAGGGTCACGAACCCGGGAAGCGCGCCGAAGCCCACCAGGTACGGCAGCCAGGAGAGCACGGTCGCCTTGAGTCCGAGGTCGTAGGCCCAGGCCGCGGCGACACCGACGAGGTGGACCGCGCCTGCCGCCGGCCCCGAGGCCAGGGAGAGCGGCACGCAGAGCGCCAGGGCCGCGATCGCGGCGACCCACACCGTGCGGACGTTCACCGCGCCGCCGGCGACGGGCTTGCCGGTACGACCCGCGGCGGCGTCCCGCGCCGCGTCCACCGCGTCGTTGCACCAGCCGATCGAGAGCTGTCCGGTCAGCACCGCCGCGGCCACCAGGACGCACCCGGCCGCGCCACGCCCGCTCAGCGCGGCCAGCACGGTCACCAGGACGGTGACCGCCATGCTCGGCCCGGGGTGGCAGGCCAGCAGCAGCCCCCGCACGGCCGGCGCCGCCCCTGTCCCCGGGCACATCGGCCGGCTCGTCGTCACGGATCGATCGTAGGCCGAGAGGTCCGGGGAAACGGGTAGCGAACATCCCAAAAAAGCGGACATCACTCCAGGAAGCAGACAACTTTACGAGGCGGGATGCTCCGGGAAACGGACACCGAGGCTGTCGCGACGCATGTCACAGATCCAGCTGGGCAAAAGGCAGATGTCCGCTGTTCGCGAGCCGGGGGTCTGTTTTATGACGCGAATCGTCGCTGTCCGCGGCGCGCTCCCGCCGAACCGGCACCCCCAGGCAGAGATCACCGAGGCGTTCGCGCGGGTGTGCCTGCCCGAGGGGGCCAACCGCCGGCTGCTCGACCGGCTGCACACCTCCGCGCGGGTGGAGTCACGGCACCTGACGCTACCGCTCGAGCAGTACGCCAAACTGGACGGCTTCGGGGCGGCCAACGACATCTTCGTGGAGACGGCCGTGGAACTGGGCACCGAGGCGCTGGGCGGCGCGCTGGAGGAGGCCGGGGTCCTCCCCGAGGAGGTGGACATGATCCTCTTCACCTCGGTGACCGGCGTCGCGGCCCCCTCGGTGGACGCCAGGGTGGCCGGGCGGCTGGGGCTACGCCCGGACGTCAAGCGGATCCCCGTCTTCGGACTGGGCTGTGTCGCGGGGGCGGCCGGCATCGCCCGGCTCCACGACTACCTGCACGGCTGGCCCGAGCAGCTGGCGGTGCTGCTCTCGGTCGAACTGTGCTCCCTCACCCTGCAGCGCGGCGACGCCTCCGTCGCCAACATGGTGGCGAGCGCCCTGTTCGGTGACGGGGCGACGGCCGTGGTGGCCTGCGGTGACGAGTGGCGGCCCCGGTGTACCGGCTCGCCCGTGACCTCCAGGGCCGGCGCGGTGAGCGGCGCCGCCGCGACGACACGGCCCGTGGGACCCGCGGGGTCCTCCCCTGCGGCGAGCGCTCCCGCGGCCGCCTGGCCCGCGGGTCCCGCCGGCTCCTCCCCCTCCGGCGGCGAGCCGGCCTCCCACCGGCCCTGCGGACGGGCGGCTCCGGCGGTGGTGGCCTCGCGCAGCCATCTGTATCCCGGCTCCGAGCACGTGATGGGCTGGCAGGTCGGCGACACCGGTTTCCGCGTGGTGCTCGACGCGAGTGTTCCCGAGGTGGTGCGCACCTACCTGGCCGACGACGTGCGCGACTTCCTCGCCGACCACGACCTGAGCAGCGAGGAGGTGACGGCGTGGGTCTGCCACCCGGGCGGTCCCAAGGTCCTGGAGGCGGTGGCCGAGACGCTGCGGCTTCCCGAGGACGCGCTGGACCTCACCTGGCGCTCGCTCGCCGCGATCGGAAACCTCTCCTCCTCCTCGGTCCTGCACGTCCTGCGGGACACGCTCGCCCTGCGGCCGCCGCCGCCCGGCACTCCGGGGGTGCTCCTGGCGATGGGGCCGGGCTTCTGCTCCGAACTCGTACTGCTGCGCTGGTAGGAGCCCGATGTCCTGGCATCTGTCGTCCTGGTACCTGCTGCTGGTGCTGCTCGTCGGCCTTGAGCGGGTCGCCGAACTGATCGTCGCCCGCCGTAACGCGCGCTGGAGCACGGCGCGCGGCGGGGTGACGTACGGGCGGGGCCACTACCCGTGGATGGTCGCCCTGCACACCGCTCTGCTGGCCGGGTGCCTGCTGGAGGCGGGTCTGGCCGGCCGGCCCTTCGTGCCCGCGCTCGGCTGGCCGATGCTCGCCCTGGTGGTCGCCGCGCAGGGTCTGCGCTGGTGGTGCGTGGTCTCGCTGGGCCCTCAGTGGAACACCCAGGTGATCGTGGTGCCGGGCCTGCCGCTGGTGGAGCGGGGGCCCTACCGGCTGCGGCCGCTCCGCCACCCCAACTACGTGGCGGTGGCCGTCGAGGGGGCGGCGTTGCCGCTGGTGTACGGCGGGTGGGTCACCGCGCTGACGTTCACGGTGCTCAACGCCGCGCTGATGAGGGTGCGGATCCGCTGTGAGGAGGACGCTCTGGCCTCGCTCTCCGCGACGGCACCGGCCGGCGCGCCGCCCGCCACCGGGCGGGCGCCGACATGATCGACATCCTGATCGCGGGCGGGGGGCCCGCCGGGCTGGCCACCGCCATCCACGCCGCCCTGGCCGGGATGGAGGCCGTCGTCGTCGAGCCCAGGGCCGTACCGGTGGACAAGGCGTGCGGCGAGGGGCTGATGCCCACCGGGGTCGCGGCCCTGCGGTCGCTGGGGGTACGGGCCGAGGGCAGGCCGCTGCGCGGCATCCGCTACCTGGACGGCCGTCACGAGGCGGAGGCGGCGTTCCGCGACGGATCGGGCCTGGGCGTGCGGCGGACCGCGCTGCACACCGCGCTGTCCCTGCGGGCGCGGGAACTGGGCGTGCGGATCGTTCCCGGCAAGGTGGACGGCGTGCGGCAGGACTGCCGTCTCGTCGAGGCGGCGGGGTTGCGAGCCCGCTGGCTGGTGGCCGCGGACGGCCTGCACTCCCCGCTGCGCGCCCTGCTCGGACTGGAACTGCCCTGCCGCGGGCCGCGCAGGTACGGGCTTCGGCGGCACTACCCGGTCGCGCCGTGGACGGACTTCGTCGAGGTCCACTGGGCGGCGGACGGCGAGGCGTACGTGACGCCGGTGGGCGAGAACCTGGTGGGCGTCGCCGTGCTGAGCTCTCGGCGGCGCGGCTATCCGGAGCACCTGGCGGACTTCCCCTCGCTCCTGGAGCGGCTGGAGGGGCCCGCCGCGACCCCGGTGCGCGGGGCGGGGCCACTGCGCCAGCGGGTCCGCGCCCGGGTGGCGGGGCGGGTGCTGCTGGTCGGCGACGCGGCCGGCTACGTCGACGCGCTCACCGGGGAGGGGGTGTCGCTCGCGCTGACGTCCGCGCGGTTGCTGGTCGACTGCCTGAGGGCCGGCGTCCCCGGGGCGTACGAGGCCGCCTGGCTGCGGCTGTCGCGACGGCACCGGCTGCTCACCGGGGCGCTGGTGGGCAGCCGCCGTTACCGGGCGGCGGGGCGGTTGATCGTCCCGGCCGCCCGGCGGCTGCCCGCCCTGTTCGGCGCGGCGGTGCATGCCCTGGCCTGACCCGGCCGGCGGGCTCCACACCGCTCCGTTCCCGGGCGGAGGCCATGGACGGACGCCGCGGACGCGCGGCCGTCGGGGCGGCAGGTGACCTCACATCAGCGTGGCGAGACCTTGTGAACGACCCCCAGCCTGGGGGCGTAGTGCGTGGTGCCCTCGAACCTGAGCCGCCACTCACCGCCGGTGCGCCCCTCCACCACCCTGGTGAAGCGTCCGTGGGAGTCGGTCGTGGCACCGGCCGCCTTCGTCCAGTCGGCACCCTTACCGGCCCGGTGCATGATCGCGACGGGCTGGCCGGGGAAGGGGGCGTAGTCGAGGTGCCCCTGAGGGTCGACCCGGTTCAGCGCGCCCGTCACGCGCACCCCCGAGCCTCCCGGTGCCACCTGGACTCCGCCGAACCTGGTCAGCCGCTTCAGCAGGAAACCCGTATGTCCGGTGACCTCGGCGCCGTCGGCGCCCCTCGCGGTCACCGAGACGGTCCAGGGGCCGGCCGGATACCAGCGGCTCAGGCTCCTCTCCGGCGCGAACCGCCAGGTCTCCCACCCCTCCCCCGGACGGAACCAGGTCATCCCCGCCGTGCCCGGGGCGAGACGGGCGGACACGGTCGGGCCGGGGACGGGGCCGGGCGCGAGGGCGGGGCCCCTGCCGGGACCGCCGCCCGGGCGGGACGCGGTGACGGGGAAGGACGTTCCCTTCGAAGCGGGGATCGCCCCCGGCTCGACCTTGATCGTCACCCCCGCGGGGCCGGTGACGCCTCGGGCCACCACCTCTATCACCATGCGTACCGTGTCCGCGGGCCCGACCACGGGATTCGCGGGACGCAGGGTCACCGAGCGGATCGTCAGGTCCTCGGCGGCGGCCGCCGGAGCTCCTGCCGGTACCGGCAGGGCCACGGTCCCCGCCGCCAGGGATGCGAGAAGGACTCTCAACGTCATGACCAGGAGGCTAGGAGTCCACCGGTAACAGGCAGGTAGAGGACACACGCCCCGTTGGGCAAAGCGGCGCCCACCCGCCGGCGCCGGAGACCGAGGTCCGGATCCGGCGCCGGCGGGCGGTCAGTCCTCGTACATGCCGTCGATGATCTCGGCGTACTTGGCGTGGATGATGCGGCGCTTGAGCTTCAGGCTCGGGGTGAGCTCCGCGGTCTCGGCGGTCCACTCCACCGGCAGCAGACGCCAGCGCTTGACCTGCTGGACACGGGCCAGTTTCTCGTTGGCGGCGGCGATGGCGCCCTCGACGGCCTTGAGGACGTCGGGGTGCTCGGCGAGGTCCGCCAGGGTGGTGAATGTGATGCCGTTGGCCTGCGCCCAGCCGGGGGCCACCTCGCCGTCGAGGGTGAGGATCGCCACCGGGTAGGGCCTGCGGTCGCCGTAGGCGAGGGCCTGGCCGATGAGCGGGTGCTCCTTGAGGTAGTTCTCGATGTTGGCCGGGGAGATGTTCTCGCCTCCCGCGGTGATGATGAGCTCCTTCTTGCGGTCGAGGATGCTGACGAAGCCGTCGGCGTCGATGGAGCCCACGTCGCCGGTGTGCAGCCAGCCGTCGGCGTCGATCAGCTCGGCGGTGGCCTCCGGCCGCCCCAGGTAGCCGTGGGTGTTGGCCGGGCTGCGGGTGATGATCTCGCCGTCCTCGGCGATGCGGACCTCGACGCCGGGACCCGCCTGGCCGACGGTGCCGAGCTTGAAGCTGTCGGGGGCGTTGGCGGTGAAGGCGCCGGTCGTCTCGGTCATCCCGTACACGTCCAGGACCCGCAGGCCGAGACCGGCGAAGAAGCGCTGGACCTCCAGCGGCATGGGCGCGGCAGCGGTGGCGAGCCAGCCCGCGTTGTCGAAGCCGATCATCGACCGGATGATCGACAGCAGCGCCGCGTCGGCCTGCTCGTAGGCGGCCAGGACCTCGGGCGAGGGGGTACGCCCGTACTGGTTGGCCTCGATGTAGGCGAGCCCGGCGGCCATCGCGTTGCGCACGCCCTCCTGCTGCTCCTCGGGCTGGGTGGCCAGCAGCGCCTGCAGGCGGGCCATCATCTTCTCCCACACGCGCGGGACGCCGAAGAACAGCACCGGCTTGACCTGGCCGAGGGTCGCGCCGAGCTGGGCGAGGTCGGTGCAGAAGTGGGTGTGGGAGAGCTTGAAGAGCGGCAGGTAGAGGCTGAGCACCCGCTCGGCGATGTGCGCGTAGGTGAGGTAGGAGATCTGGGTGCCCTTGCTGGGCAGGTCGGCCATCCGGTTGGTGGCCACGACCTCGAAGAACACGTTGGAGTGGGTCAGCGGCACACCCTTGGGGTTGCCGGTGGTGCCCGAGGTGTACAAGACCGTGAGGACGTCGTCGGCGGTCACCGCCTGCCAGCGGGCGTCGACGGCGGCGGGGTCGGCCGCGAGCCGGTCGCGGCCGAGGGCCAGGAAGTCGTCCCAGGAGACGAACCGGTCACCGGCCGGGGCCCCCTCCAGCACGATCACCTTGCGCAACTCGGGAAGGTCGTCAAGGACCGGCTCCCACCTGGCCAGCTCCGCAGGTCCGCCGAGCACCGCGATCTTCGCCTTGACGTCGCCGGCGACGAAGGCCACCTGCTCGGGGGTGAAGGTCGAGTAGACCGAGCACGACACCGCGCCGGCGTGCACCGCGCCCAGGTCCGCCAGCACGTGCTCACTGCGGTTCACCATCATGAGCGCGACCGCCTCGCCGGGTTCCAGCCCGAAGGCGGCGAACCCGGCGGCGATCTCCAGAACTCGCTGCCGGGCCTCGGAGTAGGTCAGGGTGGACCAGCCCCCCTCGACCGGGTCGGAGTACGCCGGGGCGTCGGGGTCGCCCTCGGCCGCCTCCTTCAGCTGACCACAGACCGTACGGCCCGCGATCTCCCTCTCGATGGCCGCCCGCTCCTCAAGCACACCGGTCATACAGAGCCTCCTGAAAGTGCTTACTTGCACGAGTGGCATGCATCGCACCACACGCCGTTCCTCCCGGACAAGACCCTGAAAGGGAGAAGAAACATCACAATGCGCAGTTGCCTTCGGCATCCCCACGGAGAGCACACGTAGAGTTGTCACTTGATCACACTGTGACATTCTGGGGGGCGCATGCCATCGGGGAGACGTGCCCGCGAGAAGACCTTCTTCGGGCACCCGCGCGGCCTGGCGACACTGTTCGGCACCGAGATATGGGAGCGCTTCAGCTGGTACGGCCTGCGGGCCATCCTCGCCACCTTCATGGCCGCCTCCCCCGCCATCGGCGGCCTGGGCCTGAGCCAGCAGACCGCCCAGGCGGTCGTCGGCATCTACGGCGCGCTCATCTATCTCGTCGCCCTGCCCGGCGGCTGGATCGCCGACCGGGTGCTCGGCGCCCGCAGGGCGGTGTTGTGGGGCGCCTCCGTCATCATGTGCGGCCACATCAGCATGGCCGTCCCCGTCGAGACCGGCGCCTTCGTCGCGCTCGGACTGCTCCTCATCATCGCCGGGACCGGGCTGATGAAGCCGAACATCTCCACGATGGTCGGCAAGCTCTACCCGCAGGACGACGACGCGCGCAGGGACGCCGGGTTCTCGATCTTCTACATGAGCATCAACATAGGCGCCTTCATCGCCCCCCTCGTCGTCGGCTGGCTCGCCTCGGGCAACCGCTGGCACCTGGGCTTCGGCGCGGCGGCGGTCGGCATGGCCCTGGGCCTCGCCCAGTACGTGCTGGGCAGGCGGCACCTGAAGGGGGTGGGCGAGCGGCCGGGACACCGGCTGACCCCGCGCGAGCGCAGGCACTTCGGCCTCGCGGCGGCCGTCGCCGCCCTCGTGACCTGTGGCGGCCTGGCCGTCTGGACGGCGTCGGGCACCTTCGACCTCGACACCTTCGCACTCGTGATGACGCTGTTCATCGTGGCCGTGCCGGTGTTCTACTTCGGCTACATCCTGCTGGGCAGCCACAACCTGACCGATGACGAGCACTCCCGGATGAAGGCCTACATCTGGCTGTTCATCGCCGCCGCCATCTTCTGGATGATCTACGACCTGGCGCCGACCGTGCTGCTGTTCTTCGCCCAGAACAAGACGGATTTGTCACTGTTCGGCATCCGGATCACCCCGGCCACCACGCAGTCGTTCAACCCGCTGTTCATCATGATCTTCGTGCCGCTCTTCGCGGCGCTCTGGGTCAGGCTGGGCAACCGGGTGACCGCTCCGCACAAGTTCTCGGTGGGACTGTTCATCAACGGCCTGAGCTTCATGATCATGGCCCTGGCCGCCAAGCTGGCCGAGAGCGGGAGGATCACGGTCTGGTGGCTGGTGCTGGTCTACCTCGTCCAGGTCTTCGGCGAGCTGTCGCTGAGCCCGGTCGGCCTCTCGGTCACCACCAAGCTCGCCCCCGAGGCGTTCAAGAGCCAGATGCTGGGACTGTGGTTCATCTCCATCTCGGTGGGCGATGCCGTGGGCGGGCAGACGGGGCGGCTGAGGAACCACATGTCGGAGCCCGCGTACTTCCTGACCCTCGCGCTGATCGCCGTCGTGGCGTCGCTGGTGCTGCTCGCGTTCGCCGGCAGGCTCCATACGATGATGCGCGAGCACCGGCCGCCGAACACCGCCCCGCCCCCCTAACGGAAATCCTATATATCCGGTCATGGGATGATTTATCTGTGAATAATGTCCTCGATCTCATCGGGATCTTCGTCTTCGCTCTCTCCGGTGCCCTGGTGGGCGTGCGCAGGCGACTCGACGTGGTGGGCATGGCCGTGCTGGCCGAGATGACCGCGCTGGGCGGCGGAATCGCACGCGACCTGATCCTGAACGTGCGGCCCGCCGCCTTCTCCAGCATCGGCTACGTGGTCGTGCCGGTACTGGCCACGGTGATCGTGTTCTTCTGGCACCCGCAGGTGGAGCGGGTGATGCCCGCGGTGAACGTGCTGGACGCCGCGGGCCTCGGCCTGTTCTGCGCGGTCGGCACCGAGAAGGCGATGTACTTCGGCCTCACCCCCCTGCACGCGGCCCTGCTCGGGATCATCACCGCGGTCGGCGGCGGCATCCTGCGCGACGTCCTCGCCGGGCAGATCCCCACCCTGCTGTACGACCGCCAGCTGTACGCGGTGCCCGCCATGCTCGGCTCGGCGGTCATGGCGCTGCTCTACACCCTGAACCTGCACGGCTGGCCGGCCACGCTGGCCGCCGCCCTGCTGGCCTTCGGGCTGCGCATCGTGGCCATGCGGCTGAAACTGCGGGCCCCGCTGGCCAGGGGCGTCACCTCCGAGTAAGCCCTCCCGGAGCGGACTCAGAGGGCGGGGGTGAGAGGCTCGGCGGGCCGGGTGCCGTACACCCCCCTGAGCCTGGCCTCGGCGATGCGCCGCACCGCCTCGGCGAGGACCCGGGGCGGCTGGGTGAAGGGCAGGCGCAGCCGCCCCTCCAGCGTGCCGTCCACGCCGAACCACTGTCCGGGGGCCAGCCGGACCCCCTGGCAGGCCGCCGCGTCGGCCAGCGAGGTGGCCGAGGGGTCCGGCAGCCGCACCCAGAGCGAGCCGCCGCCCCTGGGCGGAACGAAGCTCCAGTCGGGCATCCGCGCCGCCAGCTCGGCCACCAGGGCGTCCCTGGAGGCGCCGAGGAGACGGGCGCGCTCGGCCCTGGCCCCCTCGATGTCCTCGAACAACCTGGCCACCACCAGCTGTTCGAAGAGCGGGCTGGCGATGTCGATGGAGGCGCGGAGCACGGCAAGGCGGCGGACCCTGGCGGCGGTGGTACGGATCCAGCCGATGCGCAGCCCGCCCCACCACAACTTGGACGCCGAGCCGATGGTGATCACCCTCCCGTCGATGTCGAAGGCCGCCAGCGGCGTGGCCCGGGCCTCCTCGTCGAGCGCCAGCTCACACCAGCTCTCGTCGACCACCAGAACCGTGCCGTGGCGCCGCGCCGCACCGGCCAGGGCCGCTCGCGCCGCGTCGTCCATCAGGTGCCCCGTCGGGTTCTGGAAGTCGGGGATCACGTACGCGAGGCGGGCGGCCGACTGGCGCATCGCAGAGGTCAGCAGGTCCAGGTGGCGCCAGCCCTCGTCGGGAATGCCGACTCCGACGATCCTGGCCCCGCGCATCCTGGCCAGGTCGATGGCGTGCGGGTAGGTGGGCGACTCCAGCAGCACCGGGTCCCCGCGCGAGAGCAGCATCGTGGTCACCAGGTGGATGGCCTGCTGGGCTCCGGTGGTCACCAGGATCTGCTCCGGCCGGGTGGCCACCCCCCGCGCGCTGTAGCGGGCGGCGATCGCCTGGCGCAGCGGGGCGATCCCGAGCGGGTCGTAGCCCGTCCCGAGCGTGTAGCGAGGGTACTGGCCGGTGACGGCGGTGATCGCCTCGGGCAGTGTCGAGATCGCGCTCGGGGCCGCGGTGTGCATCGGCAGCAGCCCGTCGTCCTCGGCGGCGATCCACGGGTTGTCCGCGCCCAGCGAGCCCGCGTCGGGCAGCGCCGTCCAGCTCCCCGCCCCCTGCCTGCTCTCCAGGTACCCCTGCTCGCGAAGGAGGTCGTAGGCCGCGGTCACGGTGGTGCGGCTGACGCCCAGCGCCTCGGCCAGGTGGCGCTCGGCGGGCATCCGTACCCGCACCGGCAGCCGCCCGTCGAGGACCAGCGACCGCACGCTCTGGGCCAGCACCCGGTAGTACGGCCTGGCGCCGGGGCCGATCGCCAGGAGACGGGCGAGCTGGGGGCCACTGAGATATCGATCCACCCCAACCACCATAAGGCCACTTTCCACGATTGGCCCTTTTGTCCGGAAGTGGTGGCCCCGACGATTGGGACCATCATGAGCGAACTCTCCCTGCCCACTCTCGGCTCCCTTCCCAACCGGCTCACCCGTCTGTACGCGGGCCTGGCTCTCTACGGCGTCGGCGTCGGCCTGCAGATCGAATCCCAGCTGGGCGGCAGCCCCTGGGACGTGTTCCACCAGGGACTCTCCCTCCACCTGGGCCTGTCGGTCGGCAGCTGGATCATCATCGTGGGCGCCCTGGTCATGCTGCTGTGGATTCCGCTGCGGCAGAAGCCGGGGCTGGGCACCCTCAGCAACGTCGTCCTGCTCGGGCTGTTCGCCGACGCGGCCATATGGCTGGCCCCGACCCCGGACGCGCTCACCGCGCGCTGGGCGTACCTGCTGCTCGGCGTCGTCGCCACCGCGGCGGCCACCGGCCTCTACATCGGCGCCGGTCTCGGCCCCGGACCGCGCGACGGCCTGATGACCGGCCTGAACCGGCTGGGCCTGTCCATCCGCTCGGCCCGCACCGTCATCGAGGTCACCGTGCTGGCCGCGGGCTGGCTGCTCGGCGGGACCGTGGGAGTGGGAACGCTGGTGTTCGCCCTCGCCATCGGTCCGCTGACCCAGTTCTTCATGCCGCGGACCCGTCCGGGAGCGCGGTTGCGCTCTCAGCCCCCGGAGAGCGCGCCGAAGCGTTAGCTTCAAGGCATGTGGATCGAGGACTACGCTCTCATCGGCGACATGCAGTCAGCGGCCCTGATCGGCAGGGACGGCTCCATCGACTGGCTCTGCCTGCCGCGCTTCGACTCGCCCTCGTGCTTCGCGGCACTGCTCGGCACTCCCGGGAACGGCCACTGGTGGATCGGCCCCGCGGACGCCGGGCGGCCCCACGCCACCCGGCGCCGCTACCGGGGCGAGACCCTCATCCTGGAGAGCGAGTGGGACACCCCCGGCGGCACGGTCCGGGTGACCGACTACATGCCCACCCGACACACCAACCCCGACCTGGTGAGGATCGTGGAGGGCGTGTCGGGGACGGTGGAGATGGCCACCGAGATCCGCATCCGCTTCGACTACGGCCGGATCGTGCCCTGGGTACGCCGCAGCGACGGCCTCCTGCAGGCGGTCGGCGGACCCGACTCCGTGTGGCTGCACTCCCCCGTCCCGCTCCAGGGCGGCGACTACGCCCACAAGGCGACGTTCGAGGTCTCCGCGGGAGACAGCATGGCGTTCATCTTCACCTGGCACCCCTCACACGAGCCCCGGCCCGAGGAGATCGACCCGTACGAGCAGCTGGCCGCGACCGAGGAGCTGTGGGCCGAGTGGGTCGAGCGGTGCGGCTACCAGGGACCGTGGCGCGAGGCCGTGGTCCGCTCGCTCATCACGCTCAAGGCGCTCACCTACGCCCCCACCGGCGGCATCGTCGCCGCCCCCACCACCTCACTGCCCGAGGACCTCGGTGGCGTGCGCAACTGGGACTACCGCTACTGCTGGCTGCGCGACGCCACCATGACCCTGGACGCCCTCATCGGCTCCGGCTACCTGGACGAGGCCCGCGCGTGGCGGTCCTGGCTGCTGCGGGCCATCGCGGGCCGCGGTCAGGACCTGCAGATCATGTACGGCGTCGCCGGGGAGCGCCGGCTCACCGAGCTCGAGCTCGACTGGCTGCCCGGCTACGAGGACTCCCGCCCGGTCAGGATCGGCAACGGCGCCGTCGACCAGCTCCAGCTGGACGTCTACGGCGAGGTCCTGAACTCCCTGTACCTGTCTCGCGTCTCGGGCCTGGAGTCCGACCATCGGGCCTGGACCATCCAGTTCGAGCTGATCTCCTACGTCGAGGAGCACTGGGACGAGCCGGACGAGGGACTGTGGGAGGTCCGTGGCCCACGCCGGCACTTCGTGCACTCCAAGGTCATGTGCTGGGTCGCCCTCGACCGGGCCATCAAGCACATGGAGACCTTCGGCAAGCCCGGCCCGCTGGCACGCTGGAGGGAACTGCGCGACCGCGTCCACGCCGAGGTCTGCGACAAGGGCTTCGACCCGGTGCGCGGCACCTTCACCCAGTCCTACGGCTCGCCCGAACTGGACGCGGCCCTGCTGCTGATCCCGATCGTCGGCTTCCTGCCGCCGGAGGACCCGCGCGTGATCGGGACGGTGGAGGCGATCCAGCGCGAACTGATGGCCGACGGCTTCGTGCTGCGCTATCCGGTCTCGGCCGACAACGAGGTGGACGGCCTGCCCGGCGGCGAAGGGGCGTTCCTGGCGTGCAGCTTCTGGCTGGCCGAGGTCCTGGCGATGATCGGCCGCAAGGACGAGGCGGTCGAGCTGTTCGAGCACCTGCTGTCGCTCCGCAACGACGTCGGCCTGCTCGCCGAGGAGTACGACCCCCGCTACGGCCGGATGGTCGGCAACTTCCCACAGGCCTTCAGTCACGTGCCGCTGATCCACACCGCCCGCGCGCTCAGCTGAGACAACGGCACCAAACCGTCCGTTTTGTGCCCTTTAGTCCCTATAGAGCGGCCAAGCCGACAAATTTCTTAAAAAACATCAAGAAATCTGGGATTCGGCTGCAACAATCCGGTGCGAGCGTGACTCTCATCCGCTGTAACACCACCGGAAAGGAACGAACCAATGAGCGATTTCGACGTGACCACCACGGACCTGGTCGACTACGACGGCGACGGAGGGACCGACGCCCAGCTGATCGACACCGACGGTGACGGCCTCGCCGACGAGGAGCGCTACGACACCGACGGCGACGGCGTCACCGACGTCGTCTACCTCGACCACGACGGTGACGGCTACATCGACGAGACCCGGGTCGACCTGAACGGCGACGGGGTCGCCGACTACACCGAGTACTCGGGTCCCTTCCCGACCGTCTGACGGAAAGAGCCGGCGTGAGCCCGCGTGACCTCACCGGGAGGGGGACCCGGATCCAGGTCACAAGGGCCGCCGACGAGAAAGGCGATCGATGAGGGACCGACGCGTGTTCCTTCACCTGCTGTTGCTGGCCTGGCCGGCACTGACCGGCTGCGGCGCGGTGGCGGGACTCCGAGGGGAGACCGTCGGCACGCCCTCGGCATCCCTGCGAGGCGACCGTGTCGGCTCCCTGCGCCCTGAGGAGACGGGATCCATCACGGTGGGAACACCGATCGGGTTCCTCCCGCTGCCCCTGGTGCTCGCGGCGGCGGCGGTCACCCTGGCCGCGGCGGCCACGGGCCTTTACCTGTGGCACCGCAACCGCCGCCCCGCCCGGGCGCCCGTGCCGGGCACCTGGCAGACGGCCTCGTACGGGACACCGTGGCAGGGAACGCGGCCACCGGTGACACAGCCTCCGTTCCCCGCGGGCCAGGAGGGCCCGGTGCCGGAGCGACCCGCCGCCGACCATGCCGTCCCACCGGCGGATCCACCCGCCGGCCCCTCGGACGACCCGCTGTCCGAGGCACTGGCCCAGGTCTCCGGGAGCGGGATCAGCCCGGCGCTCACCCAGCAGGTGGAAAGGCTCTTCGCCGAGGGCCATCCCGGGCGTGAGGCCCTGGTCGGGGCCTGCGTGGGCTACCGGGACCAGCTCGCGGAACGCCACCCCCGGCTGGCCGGGACACTGCTGGAGGCGCTGAACCGGGCCGGCGTCCAGGAGATCGTCGCGGACGGGCAGCGCTTCGACCCGCGCCTGCACGAGGCGTTCGGCACCGCGCCGGCCGACAACCCCGAACTGCACGACGTCGTCGCCGAGACCGTCAGGCGAGGGTACGCCGACGGCGGACAGGTGATCCGCGTACCGCAGGTCGTCGTCTACCGCCACGCCTCACCGGACTCCGGGGCGGAGCGGTGAGCGGCTCGGCACCCGGCGGAAGCAGCGCGGCGGGTCGCGAGAACGTACCGGACGTCCAGGGCGGTGACGCGTGAGCACCGGACCCGCGGACCTGCTGCGCCACCTGTGCGACACCACCTCGGCCAGGCTTTCCGGCGCGGAGCTGCGCGAACGGGTGGCGCAGGTGCGCGCCGGCCTCGACGCACCACTGCGGGTCGCCGTGGCGGGCGCGGTCAGCAGCGGCAAGTCGACGCTGGTGAACGCGCTGCTCGGCCTGCCCGTCGCCCCGGTGGACGCCGGTGAGTGCACCTTCGTCGTCACCCAGTACGAGTACGGCGAGGACGACGGCCGCATCACGATCGAGCTCCTTGACGGCGGCGTGGCCCACTCCCGGCTGTTGCCCGGCCACCGGCTCCCCTCGGAGCTCGGCGTCGACGTGGCCCGGATCCGGCGCCTGCGGGTCTCTCTGGACCTGCCGTCGCTGCGCACCATCACCATCATCGACACCCCCGGCATGAACACGGTGACGGCCGCCAACGAGCGGGCGGCCAGGAGCATGCTGTTCGGTTCCGGCGACGAGGACGACCGCGCGCAAGCGATGATCTACGTGCTGCGCTACGTCCAGAAATTCGACGACACCACCCTCGCGGAGTTTCGCGGGCTGACCGATGCCTGCGGCATGAGCTGCGTCAACACCCTCGCCGTGCTCGGCCAGGTCGACCGGCGCGGCGACGAGGGCGACCCGTGGCCGACCGCCAGGCGGCTGGCCGCCAAGGGGTACGAGGACCTGCGCACCTCCGTCTTCGACGTGGTCCCGGTGATCGGCCTGCTGGCCGAGACCGCGCGTGCCCTCCCGCTGGGCGGCGAGGAGGTGGCGGCCCTGGAGACGCTGGCCGGACTCGACGAGGACGACCTGGAGGACTACCTCCTGGACCTGGACGACTTCCGCTCCGCGCCCGAGATACCCGTGCCGGCCGAGGTGCGCCACCGGCTGGTGGAGCGGCTGCACCGCTACGGCATCACCAGCGCGGTCGAGGCGGTGCGCGCGGCCGGCCCCCTCTCCCCCGAGGCGCTCACCTCCCACCTGCTGGAACGCTCCGGCTACTCCTCGGCGGGGCGGGCCGCCACCGGCTCCGTGGCCGCGGGCATCGCCCACTTCGCCCGCCGCGCCGACCAGCTGAAGGCACTCGACGCGCTGACCCGGCTCCGCGCGCTCGCCAGGACGCCGACGATGGGGGCCGACCGCGCCACCCTGGACGCGCTGGCGGCCCAGCTCGACGAGAACCGGCCGATCGCGACCTCCCTGGGCGGCCTGCGGATCTTCACCGCCGCCGAGGCGCTCGGCCGCGGAACACTGGTCCTGAACGAGGAGATGACCGCCGAGCTGCTGCGCCTGGCCCGCCACGACGGGCCCGCCGAGCAGCTCGGCCTGCCCGCGACGGCCTCCCCGGAGCAGATCGCCGCCGCCGCCACCGCGGCGTCGATGCGCTGGCGCACGCTCGCCATGATGAGCGAGGGACGCGCCGGCGGGCACCGGGCCAGGGACGTGCTGACCGTCCTGGAGGACCTCGTCTCGGCGGCGCTGGAGGAACAGGCGCCCCCCGGCGGCGACGGGGGCGGCGAGAAGCTCCCGCCGGTCCGCGTGGACCCCGCCGCGATCGAGACGCTGCGGGCCTCCCCCATGGTCCCGGCCGACGACCGGCGGGCGCTGGAGCTGCTGCTCTCCGGAGCCGAGCTGGCCACCCAGCTCGGGGCGCCCCCCGGGACCCCGCGCGCCGAGATCGCCGGCTACGCCGCCGCCCTGAGCGCCCGGTTCCGCACCCTCACCCACCGGCCGCTCCCCCTGCGGCAGCGACGGGCGGCCGAGACCCTCTGCGAGGCCTACGAGACCATCTGGTCGCACCACGCGGACGGTTCCTGAGGCGGGATACCGCCGGCAGAGCGGCACCGGCCCATCCCCATCCATCCCCGACAGGAGAAAAGGAACATGACGACCCCCGACCCGACCGGCCCCGTGGCCAGGCTGCTGCGCTACGCCAACGAGGTCCACGCGCTGGCCGGGCAGTGCGGCAGGCAGGACCTCGCGGAGGTGCTGGCCGCGTGCGCGGGCCGCTGGAAGGACGAGTGCACCGACATCGTCGTCGCCGGGGCGCAGAAACGCGGCAAAAGCCGTCTGCTCAACACACTGGTGGGCCACCCCGACCTGCTCCCGGTCGACGCCGACGTCGCCACCAACTGCTTTCTGTCGCTGCGGCGCGGCCCCCGGCTGGCCGCCGTCGTCCACCGCAGCACCGACTCGGGGCCGCTGCAGACACCGATCACCATCGAGTCGATCCCCGACTACGCCTCGATGCGCGGTGACGCGGGCAAGCGCCGCGACGTGGTGAGTGTGGACATCACCCTCGACAATCCCCTGCTCGACGGGTTGCGGCTGCTCGACACCCCCGGCGTGGACAGCCTGACGGTGGGGCACCGGCAGGTGACCGTGGCCATGCTCCAGCGGGCCGACGCGCTGCTGTTCGCGCTCAGCGCGCAGGACCAGCCGGTGCTCAGGCACGAGCTGGAGTTCCTCGCGGAGGCCGCCGAGCGGGTCCAGGCGATCGTGTTCGTGCTGACCAAGGTGGAGGATTCGACCAACTGGCGAAACCTCCAGGAGGAGAACAAGAGCCGCCTGAGGACGTTCGTCACCGAGGCGATCGCCGCCGACCCCGCCAGGGCCGCGACACTGGCCCCGCTCCTGGAGGCACCGTGGATCCCGGTGAGCGCCAAGCTCGCCGAGGCCGCCGAGGCCAAAAGGCGCGAGGGACGCGAGGAGCGGGCGAACACGCTGCGGGCGCGCAGCGGCATGGACGCGCTGGAGCGGCACCTGCGCGCCTTCGCCGAGGGCAGGGAGTCGGCGCGGGGCGCCACGGTGGTCGCCGCCGCCCTGTCGGTGCTGGGCTCGCTGACGACCAGCGCCAAGGACGACGTCGCCGCGGGCTCCGACGACGACGGCGACGTCGCCGCCCGGCTCGCCGAGGTGGACGCCGACCTGGCGGCCCTGGCCGAACTGTCCGCGCGGCGCAGAGCGGGCATGGTGGCCAACACCTTCATCGGACGCGAGGTGGGGGGCATCGTGGGCGCGCGGGTGGCCGAGATCCGCCAGCCGTACGAGAACACGATCGCCACGCTGAAGAAGCAGGCCCAGATCGACCAGTACATGGCGGAGCTGCCGGTGAGCGTCCAGCGTTCCCTGGAGGCCGCCTGGTCGCAGATCGTCTACGACGTGGAGAGGCTGGCCAGGACCACGCTGGACGCCTTCGCCCGCGATCTCGGCCTCGACCCGGTCGAGCTGACCGCCGACAGGCAGGCCATGCCCAACCTGTCGCAGGTCCAGGTCAAAGGCGACATGGCCGCCGAGGCCCCGGAAAGCGTGGACATCATCCGGGACGTGCTGCCCTCGGCCTCGATCGGGCTGTCCCTGGGCGGCTTCGCCACGGCCCTGCTCGGCCCGGTGGGCTTCATCCTGGTCGCCCCGGCCATCGGCGCGGCCATCTTCATGGGGCGGCGCTCGATGGAGAAGGTGCAGCGCAGCCAGGCGGCGATCAGAGGGGCGCTGCGCGACCAGTTCGCCGTGGTCACCAGGGAGATGACACTCGACCTGGAGCGGATGGTGGCCACCTGGCGGGTGAGCGTCGAGCAGGCCGCCGACGACACCCTGGCCCGGCGGCGCAGGGAGCTGGAGACCAGGCGCGCCGAGCTGAAGTCCGCCTCCGCCCGCTCGGCCGCCGACCGCCTCAAGGCCCGCAAGTCGGGCCAGGAGCGGATCGCCGCGATCGGCACCCTCACCACGCGCGGCCACGAACTCCGCAAGGAACTGGCCGGTGCGGTGGCCGCCCTGGGCACCGAGCAGCCGGTCCCGGCGGGAACCTGACCGGACGGCGGCGCCGGTCACTCCGAGCCGGCACTCTCATGTCCGTTCTCGCCCCTGGCCGAGGCCAGGGGCGAGAACGGGTCAGAGCGGCAGGTGCACCAGGGTCGCGGGCCGGTCGCGGGCGGCGCCGGTGGCGTCGTCGGGGCGGTGCAGGCAGAGCAGGCCCGTGGCGACCCGGGCGACCGGTTCGAACATCCCCGGCGTGCGATGCACCTCCCGCGCTCCGCCCGGGGTGATGTGCAGCAGCCTGCTGCGGCCCGCGTCCTGCATGGTCATCCACATCGAGTCGCCGTCGGCGACCAGCCTCGGCCGCTCCCAGCGGTGGCGGGAGGTGAGGTGGCCCGCCAGGGTCGCCGACTGCTTGCCCATCAGGAACTCCAGCGTCTGGGAACGCTGGTCGAAGATCCCGACCGACCAGCCCCTGGCGGGACTCACCTGGTCGGTGCCGACCGCGTAGATCTCGTTGCCCGCGGAGAACCAGCGCAGCGCGCCGCCCCGGGGACGCGGCATGACCAGCCTGGTCCTGCCGTCCGCCGTGTCGGCCTCCAGCCCCGCCGAGCCGGAGGTGAACCACCTGCCCCGGTGCAGGACCACCTGGTGCAGCCAGCCGCGCCCCGGCTCGCGCACCGTCGGGCGCACCACGCCGCCGGGGTCGACCAGGCACAGCACCTGCCACGGCCGAAAGTCCTGGTGCCGATTCTGGAACATCGGCTTGTTGCTGCTGAACTGCCCGAGCACCACGGTGCAGCCCGGCGCGCCCACCGAGGAGGACGGCTCGGTGCCGCTGGGCGCCTCCTGATCGAGCAGCCGGCGCAGCCTGTTGTCCTCGTTCAGGAACCACTGGGCGTAGGGGCCCAGCTCGCGCGGCTGGGGGGCCTGGAAGGCGAAACCGCCGCCCAGGTCGAGCTCGATCATGGCCAGCTGGCCGGTCTCCCCCCAGGGCAGGCCCATCGAGGCGTCGACACCGACGACCTGGCGGGAGTGGAAGAAGACCCACGCCGTACGGCCGTGGGCGATCACCGTGGGGTTTCCCCACATCTGCAGCGGGTGGGTGGCGCGGATGGCGAGGTCGCGGGTGA
This sequence comes from Streptosporangium amethystogenes subsp. fukuiense, assembly GCF_042665875.1. Taxonomy (NCBI): domain Bacteria; kingdom Bacillati; phylum Actinomycetota; class Actinomycetes; order Streptosporangiales; family Streptosporangiaceae; genus Streptosporangium; species Streptosporangium amethystogenes. Next base: position 3,160,162 of record NZ_JBHTEE010000001.1, read on the forward strand.
GCGCGCGGACCAGCACCTGCGCGGGCCCGACCTGCTCCACCGCCACGACCCCCTCACTGGAGGCGGCCCACTCCACAAGCCTGCCGAAGCCGAGCTCCCGGTCGTAGCGGCCCTCGATCCCGTCCAGCCTGCGCAGCAGGTGGCCCTGCTCGAAGGCCTGGTGGACGAAGACCTGACCCGTCTCGACGCGCGCCTCCAGCACGCCGTCCATCACCTTCTCGATCCCCTGGACGCTGGGCCCGTCGCCGCCCGCCGCGCCCCCGCGGCCCGCGGACCGGCCGCCGGGCCCCCGGTGCCCTCCGGTGGCACCGCCCTCGGGACCGGTGAGCACCCGGTGGCCTCCGGTGGCACCGCCCTCGGGACCGGTGAAGGCCCGGTGTCCACCGGTCGGAACGACCGCCGGCGCACCGGGCGTGTGGTGACCCACGGCCGCTGCGGCCGCCACCGGGCCCGCCACCGGGCCGGTGAAGGCCCGCTGCCCCGTGCCGGCGACGCCGGGAGCACCGGGAGCACCGGACGCCTGTCCCGGGCCGGAAAGGCCCGCCGCGCCGGGCTCGTGGTGCTCGACCTTGAGCTTCCAGGCCAGCTGCGCGGCGCCGTAGGCGACCACGATCTTCGGGTCGTCGTAGGTCCGCACCCGGTCGCCGAAGCGCTCGCGTACCGCCTTCTGCACCAGCGGCATCCGGCTGGGGCCGCCGGTCATGAACACCGCGGCCAGTTCGCCGGCCTCGACCCCCGCGCCGCGGATCGTCTCGTCCAGGATGTCGACCGTCCTGACGATCTCCTCACCGATGAGGTCCTCCAGGTCGGCCCTGGTGATGTGCACGTCCTCGTTGATGCCGACCACGTAGTGCGAGGAGGTGTCGAACTTCGACAGCGTCTCCTTGGCCTCCCTGGCCATCTTGAGCAGGTCCGCGGCGTAGCTGACGTAGCGGCGCTCGGGGTTGGTGGTCACCTGCTGCCACCAGTCGGCGTCGAGCCGCTCGATCTGGGCTCCGAGGAACGCGAAGACCTGTTCGTCGAACCCCTCGCCGCCGATCTCGTCGCTGCCGCCCGGCTCGCCGACGACCGCGAAGTCACCGCCGTCCACGGTGAGCACCGCGGCGTCGAACGTGCCGCCGCCGAGGTCGTAGACGGCCAGCCGCGATCCGCCGTCCGCCCGCCCGGCGGAGGCGAAGTAGCGGGCCGAGGCGACGGGCTCGTCGATGAGCACGATCCGCACGCCGCTGACGACCTTCCTGGCCGCCGCCAGCAGCACCGCCTTACGGTCGGCGTCCCAGGCCACCGGATGGGTCAGCGCGATGCAGTCGGGATCGGCGCCGTCGAAGCGCCGCCGTCCCTCGCTGACGAACAGCTCCAGCAGCGCCGCCATGGTGTCGGCGACGTCCACCGGGACACCGCCGAGCAGCATCCGGCCCCGGCCGACGTAGCGCTTGGGGTTACGCTCGACCCGCTCGGGGCTGATCGCGATGCCCCGCTGGGCGATCCTGCCCGCCACGAGCGTCCCCCGCTCGTCCAGCATGACGGCGGAGGGGATACGCCGCTCTCCCTCGACCTCCAGGACGTCGAAGCGCCCTTCGGCCGCTATCACCCCGGCGGAGAAACTCGTCCCCAGATCGACACCGAGGCACCACTGCGCCATGTCCCACTCCTCGTAGATCCAGACCTCATCATGCCCCATCTCGCGACCACGGTCAGGGCGCGGGCGGGGGCACGGGCCGATCCGGGAAGGGAGCGGCGGCCACCGAGGTGGGCGTGGAGGGGCGGGACACATCCTCTCGCGTTCGCGGTCGCCCTGGCGAACGGCCGGCGGCCGACATCGTCCCCGCACCGCAAACGGTGCCGAGGCGCGCTCACGCCGCCTCGGCCTCGGGTGGGCGGCGTATCAGCCGTCGCCGGACTCACCGTCGGGACGGCTCTCCGGACGGGCCGCCATGGCCGCCAGGACGCGCGCGAAGTCCGGCGGGGGCGCGACCACCAGCCGGGTCTGTCCGTCCTGGCTGACCAGGTCGGCCCTGATCAGGGAGAGGCGGCCACCGTGCCACCAGTAGACCTGCGGGCTGAGCGCCTCGGCACGCAGATCGAACTCCCGCTGGGCGAACAGCCGGAGCCGCTCGATCGCGCGGACCACGCCGATGCCCTCGACCGGATGGACGATCAGCGTCGCCGGGTCGGGCAGCGCGACGAGGACCCCGTCGGAGGGGACGGGCAGGTAGTCACCCAGCCTGCGCAGGTGGGCGGCCGCGCCGGCGGTGGGTCCGGTCAGCCTGCGCACCGCCACGCCGCCGAGGTCGCCCTCCGTCACCGAGAGCCGCTCGTCCTGGCGGGCGTTCTCCAGGGCCACATCGAGCGCCTGGGCCGCGGTGATCGGCCAGCAGCCGACCTCCTCGGGGCGGACCGGGCGACCGGCGGGGCCGTAGCCGATGGTGAGCACCTCGACCAGGTCGGCGGTGAGGTGGCGGCCGACCACGCGGGCCGGGTCGAGGTCGTCGTCGAGCTGGATGCGGGTCCGCAGCATCGGGCGCACCTGGTCCAGGTCGCAGGCGTCGAGCGGTTCGTCGGCGGTGGCCAGGACGTGGGCCAGGTGCTCGGAGACGAGCACCGGCCAGTCCTCGCGGGAGCGCCTCAGCGCCTCGGCGCGCAGCCCCGCCAGTCGCACCACGACCCGGCGCGGGCCGGTGAGCGTCAGCGCGCCGCCACCGGGGTCGAAGGCGCAGGCGTAGCCGAGACTGTCCGCGACCAGGGCGAGCAAGGAGTCGAGATCGACCTCTTCGATCGGGCGCGGCAGCGCCTCGGTTCGCCGGTCACGGTGCCGCCGGAACAGTCTCACGCGTGCGCCCCCTCTGCCGGTTTCCTCCTAGGTTCGCACCTAGAGTGCCTTGTCGACGCCCCCTGTTGAGTAGGTCAGAGAGCACGATTTTGCATCAATAGCACCAAGTGCCCCAAGCAATACCGAAAATTGTGGCGCTCCATGCCCTATCGGCAGCCCCGCGATGACGGGTACCCCGAACGGCGCGAGCAGCTCCTCCAGCACCGGGTAGGGGGCGCCGCAGTCGACCCAGGAGCCCAGGACGAACCCGGCCGCTCCGTCGAGCGCCCCCGCCTGCAGCAGCTGGGTGAGCATCCTGTCGATCCGGTACGGCGCCTCGTCGACGTCCTCCAGCAGGACGATCCGCCCCCGGGCCGACAGCGCGTACGGCGTGCCGCAGAGCGCGGCCAGCAGACTGAGGTTACCGCCGGTGACCGGCGCCGTGACCTCGCCGGGAACGATCACCCGGTCACCGGTGACCGGCGGCGGCGTCCCGGCGAGGGCGGCCGTGAAGTTCTCGAAGGTGCGCGGCTCGGGCCCTTCCGGGTCGCTGATCGTGGAACAGGCCGGCATCGGCCCGAACCAGGAGGCGACGCCCAGCTCCACGGCGAACGCGCGGTGCAGCGCGGTGACGTCGCTGGAGCCGACGAGCGCCTTGGGGTCGGCGGCCCGCATCGCGTCCCAGTCCAGCAGGCCGAGGGTCCGGGTGGCACCGTAGCCGCCGCGGGCGCAGAACACCGCGCTCACCGCGGGGTCGCACCAGGCGTCCTGCAGGTCACGGGCGCGATCGGCGTCGGAGCCCGCCAGGTAACGGTCCCGGTCGAGGACATGGGCCCCGATGACGACCTTCAGGCCGAGCCCCTCCAGGACGCGGACGCCGCGCGCCAGCCTTCCGAGATCGGGAGGCCCTGACGGGGCGACCACCGCCACGGTGTCACCCGGGCGCGGCGAGGGCGGAACCGGGATGGCGGCAGCAGGTTCGTTCACTCCCCAAACGGTGCCACACTGGGCTTTCATATGCGACCTCCACCTCACATCCTGGTGGTCAACGGCATCAAGGTCCGCCACCCGGTGTTCGTGCTCGCCGCCCCGCACTCTGGCGCGGACCTGCTGGCCCGTGCCCTGAAACGCTCCCCCGGGTTCCACGTCACCATGGGACGGGCGGCGGTGGCGCACGTGGTCTACGCCTTCGCCCGGCGCCCCTCGATCGCGGGGCGGGGCATGGGCGCGACCCGCGTGCTTCGCGACGCCCTGGCCGAGTCCTGGCAGATCGTCCCCGGCGCCTGCGAGGAGTGCCCGGCCCCGTGCCGGGAAGCGGGCGGCGTGACCGGAGCGGGCCCCTGCGCGACCCCGGGTTCGGTGGCCCGCTTCGGCGATGCCAGCCCCGACCTGCTCTACAGCGCCTCGGTGCTGTTGCAGGCCTTTCCGGACGCCCGTTTCGTCCAGTTGATCAGGGACGGCCGGGATGTGGCCGCCGACATGCTGGCCGACCCCGCCTCCCTGACCTGGTTCAAACCGGCCATGCTGAGCGACGAGACGGAGTTTCCCAACCCCTTCCTCGGCGTCAGCTCCGGCGAGCACCGCGAACGCTGGAAGGCGATGCCCACCGCGGGAAAGTGCGCGTTGCGCTGGCGCAGCGCGGTCCGGCTCGCCGCCTCGCTCCGCCAGGAGCTGCCCCGCGAGCAGTTGCTGACCCTGCGCTACGAGGACCTGGTCTCCTCCCCGGCCGAGGCCACCGGCGAGCTCTCCCGCTTCCTGGAGACGCGGGTCCCCAGGATCGCCCTGCTGGGCCGGAACATGCCGAAGGTCGGCGTCTGGCGTACCCGCCTGCGCGGCCAGGACGCCGAACTGGTGGCCAAGGTGGCCCGCGAGGAGCTCACCCGCCTGGGCTACCTCCCCTCGTCCTGACGCCGGCCCGCGTTCTCCTCCGTCAACCGCTCACCAGTTGGCGACCTCGAACCTCGCACCCGGACGGATGTCCCCGGGCGGGGCCGGCCGCCGGACGGGGGCGCCCGGCAGCGCCTCCAGGATCGTCTCCCAGGTGCCGTCCTGGCACCAGCGGCGGTGCCGGTTGTAGACCGTCTTCCACTTGCCGTAGGCCTCGGGCAGCTTCCGCCAGGGGCAGCCGGTCCTGGTCCGGAAGAACACTCCGTCGATGATCGTGCGGTGATCGGCCCACCGGTTCCCCTGCCTGGCGTGAGCGGGCAGTAACGGCGCCAGCCGTGTCCACTCGTCGTCGGTCAGGTCATCACGTCTAAGCCGGTCTTCCACGCCCCCATGATCTACACCATTCACGCTGGAAGAGCCACTCGAAGGCGCGCCGCCGGCGCCGCGGACGAAGTCAGGACGCCTGACTGAACTGAGTCCGGTAGAGCTCGGCGTAGACCGCCCCCCTGCTCAGCAGTTCCTCGTGCCGGCCCCGCTCGACGATCTGGCCGTCCTGGACCACCAGGATCTGGTCGGCCTCGCGGATCGTGGACAACCGGTGGGCGATGACCAGCGAGGTGCGCCCGGCCAGCGCGATCTTCAGCGCCTGCTGGACGGCGGCCTCGGACTCGGAGTCCAGATGCGCGGTGGCCTCGTCGAGGACGACCACCCGGGGCGCCTTGAGCAGCAACCTCGCCAGGGCCAGCCGCTGCTTCTCACCACCGGACAGCCGGTGGCCCCGGTCGCCCACCACGGTCTCCAGCCCCTCGGGCAGGTCCAGCACCAACTCGGCGATCTGGGCGGCCCGCAGCGCCTCCCAGATCTCCTCCTCGCTCGCCCCGGGCCTGGCGTAGCGGAGGTTGGCCCCGATGGTGTCGTGGAACAGGTGGGCGTCCTGCATGACGACCCCCACGGTGTCGCGCAGCGAGGCCAGGGTGGCCTCGCGCACGTCCAGGCCGTTGATCCGCACCGCGCCCTCGCTGACGTCGTAGAGGCGCGAGACCAGGCCCGTGATGGTGGTCTTTCCCGCTCCCGAGGGGCCGACCAGGGCGACCATCTGGCCGGGGCGGGCGGTGAAGGTGACGCCGCGCAGCACCTCGTGGCCCGGCCCGGTGTCGGGGCGGGCCACCGCCTCCAGCGAGGCCAGCGACACCTCCGAGGCCGTGGGGTACCTGAACCGGACGTCGTCGAACTCCACCGAGACCGGCCCCTCGGGAAGGGGCTCGGCGTCGGGCCGCTCGGCGACCATGGGCCGCAGGTCGAGCACCTCGAAGACCCGGTCGAAGCTGACCAGCGCGGTCATCACGTCCACGTGCACGTTCGACAGGCTCGTCAGCGGGCCGTACAGGCGCATCAGGAGGGCGGCGAGGGCCACCAGGGTGCCGAGTTCGAAGACGCCGGAGACGGCCAGCAGGCCGCCCAGGCCGTACACCAGGGCGGTGGCCAGCGCCGCCACCAGGCCGAGCGCGACCCGAAAGACCGTCCCGTACATGCCCACGGTGACGCCGACGTCGCGCACCCGCCCCGCCTTGCCACCGAAGGAGGCGGCCTCGTCGGCCGGGCGGCCGTACAGCTTGGCGACCATCGCACCGGCGACGTTGAACCGCTCGGTCATCATGGAGCTCATCTCGGCGTCGAGCTGCATCTGCTCACGGGTGAGCCCGGACATCTTCCTGCCGACCCACTTGGCGGGGAAGACGAAGATCGGCAACAGCACGAGGGCGACGAGGGTGATCTGCCAGGAGAGCACCAGCATGGCGCCGAGAACCAGCACCAGCATGACCACGTTGGCCACGACCGACGACAGCGTGCTGGTCAGGGCGCGCTGGGCGCCGATGACGTCGGTGTTGAGCCGGGAGACCAGGGCACCGGTCTGGGTGCGGGTGAAGAAGGCCACCGGCATCCGCTGGACGTGGTCGAAGACCTCGGTGCGCAGGTTGTAGATGAGACCCTCGCCGATCCGCGCGGAGAACCAGCGCTGGGCCAGGGTGAGCACCGCGTCCGCGACCGCCAGGCCCGCGATGACCAGCGCGAGGGCGATCACCACCCCCTGACGCCTGGCGGCGATGCCGTCGTCGATGATCGCCTTCATCAGCAGCGGGTTGGCGATCACGATGACCGAGCCGACCACGACCAGCGCGAGGAAGGCGGCGATATGCCGCGAGAAGGGTCTGGCGTAGCGGGCGATGCGCCGGATCGTGCCCGGTGTCAGACGCTCCTTGGTCACCGAGCTGTCCCGCCGGAGCGAACGCATCATCTGGGGACCGAAGCCCCCACCCATCATCGCCATCTGGCCTCCTCTCCCGATGCGAGCACCGGGAGAGGCGCGCCCATTCCCTCGTCAGCTTGAGGCGAACATCGCCGGCCCGCCCGAGACAAGGGCGGCTTCCCGCCTCTCCCCGCCGACACAGGCGGCGGCCGGGCCCCGGCCGTTTCGCAGCCGGGAGCCGCGACGGGGCGGCGACTCACCCGCCCGGCGGTCTCCTCGCCGAACATGACGGGCCGCCTGGAAGCTCGATGACCTACCCGAAAAGCGCCTTGATGCGCGCCTCCTGTTCGCGCGCCTCGGCCGCGGCCTGCTCCTCCAGCGTGCGCCCCGAAGCCCCCTGGAGCAGCCGCTTGGTCGCCGTCGCGGCGTCACGGTTGGTCGCCAGCAGCGCGGCGGTCAGGTCGCGCACGGCCTCCGTCAGCTCCCCCGGTGCGACGACCAGTTCGGCCAGGCCGATCCTGGCCGCCTCCTGCGCCCCCACGACGCGGGCGGTCAGACAGATCTCGATGGCCCGGGACAGGCCCACCAGCTCGACCAGCGGCTTGGTGCCGGTCAGGTCGGGAACCAGCCCGAGGGCCGGCTCCTTCATGCACAGTTTGGCGTCGTCCGCCAGGACCCGCAGGTCACAGGCGAGCGCCAGCTGGAACCCCGCACCGACCGCGTGGCCCTGCACGGCCGCCACGGAGACGATGTCGGGACGTCTCAGCCAGAGAAAACCCCGCTGGGCAGCCGCCACCCGATCGACGAAAGTCGTCTCGTCGAGTGTCGCCAGGGACGTGAACGCCCCTTGCCCTGGCACCCCCTCCGGGGTGAACATCCTCAGATCGATCCCCGCCGAGAAGGACGGCCCCTCACCTCTGATCACGACGACCCTCACCTGCTGCGGCAGGTTGTCACCGATATGAGCCAGAGCCGACCAGGTAGCGAACGTCTGAGCGTTCCGCTTCTCCGGACGGTCCAGCGTGATCGTCGCGATCTCGCCGTCCACCTCGTAGCGCAGACCGACCTCCTTCAGAGAGATCTCCTCCGCACTCCCCCCGAACGCCACTTCCACCATCGCCCGTTCTCCCACCTTCCGTCTCCGCCTCGCCCGAGCCTATCGACTCTCCAGAATGAGGTTCTATAGGCCCGGGCGGGAACGGCTTCGGCGTGTGGGGGACGAGCGGCTGCGGTCGCGCGTTCCGAGGCGGAGTCAGCGCTTGGACTTACCCCGGGTGGCGCCACCGCGCCCGCGCAGAGTCACACCGGACTCGCTCAGGATGCGGTGGATGAACCCGTACGACCTGCCGGTCGAAGCGGCCAGAGCACGGATGCTTTCACCCGCGCTGTAGCGCTTCTTGAGATCGGAGGCCAGTTTTTCACGGTCGGCCCCGGTAACCCGGGTGCCCTTCTTGAGAGTCTCGGCCACGAGTACCTCCTGTAGTGCCAGACTTCCGCAGCGTTACACACGCCATGATCAGTCATTTCAGCGAGATCGGCTACCTACTCCACGGGAAAAGATCCGTACCCGCTCAAATTAAGATCAGGCAAGTGCCACAAGATCGGAAAATTCGTCGCTCCATGCGTCTTCAACTCCGTCAGGTAGCAAGATCACCCTATCGGGTCGTAGAGCCTCTACAGCACCCTCATCATGCGTGACGAGCACAATCGCCCCAGAATAGGACTTCAGTGCCGAAAGAACCTGTTCCCGGCTGGCCGGATCGAGGTTGTTCGTGGGCTCGTCGAGGAGGAGGACATTGGCCGCCGACAGCACCAGCGTGGCCAGCGCCAGCCGCGTCTTCTCGCCGCCCGACAGCACCCCCGCGGGCTTGTCCACGTCGTCGCCGGTGAACAGGAACGAGCCCAGAACCTTGCGCAACTCCACATCGGGGAGTTCTCCCCCGGCAGAGCGCATGTTCTCCAGCACGCTGCGGCCGGGGTCGATCGTCTCGTGCTCCTGCGCGTAGTAGCCCAGCTTGAGCCCGTGGCCGGCCTTGACCGCCCCGGTGTCGGGCTCCTCGACACCCCCCAGAATGCGCAGCAGGGTGGTCTTCCCCGCGCCGTTCAGCCCCAGGATCACGACCCTGCTCCCCCTGTCCACGGCGGCGTCGACGTCCGTGAAGACCTCCAGGGAGCCGTACGACTTCGACAGCCCCTCCGCCATGATCGGGGTACGCCCGCACGGAGCCGGCTGGGGGAAGCGCAGCTTGGCGACCTTGTCGCCGCGCCGCTCCACCTCCAGGCCGGAGAGCAGGCGCTCGGCACGGCGCTGCATGTCCTGCGCGGCCTTGGCCTTGGTCGCCTTGGCCCGCATCTTGTCGGCCTGCGACATCAGGGCGGAGGCCTGCTTCTCGGCGTTGGCGCGCTCGCGCCTCCTGCGCTTCTCGTCGGTCTCCCGCTGGGCCAGATAGGCCTTCCAGCCGACGTTGTAGGTGTCGATCACCGCGCGGTTGGCGTCGAGGTGCAGGACGCGGTTTACCGTCGCTTCAAGAAGCCCCACGTCGTGGCTAATAATGATCAAGCCGCCCTGGTGAGATCGTAAAAAATCACGAAGCCACCCGATTGAGTCAGCATCTAGGTGGTTTGTCGGCTCGTCAAGAAGGAGAGTCTCAGCCCCGCTGAAGAGAATTCGAGCCAGCTCCACCCGCCTGCGCTGCCCCCCGGAGAGCGTCTCCAACGGCTGGCCGAGCACCCGGTCCGGCAACCCCAGACTGGAGGCGATGGAGGCGGCCTCCGACTCGGCGGCGTACCCGCCCAGCACGTGCAGCCGGTCCTCCAGGCGCCCGTAGGCGCGCACGGCACGGTCTCTGGTGCGATCGTCCGCCGAGGACATGCCCAACTCGGCCTCGCGCAGCTCACGCAGCACCTCGTCCAGCCCGCGGGCCGACAGGATGCGGTCGCGGGCGAGCACGTGCAGATCACCGGTGCGCGGGTCCTGCGGCAGGTAACCGACCTCCCCGCTGATGGAGACCGTGCCCGAGGCCGCCGCCCCCTCTCCCGCGAGCACCCGGGTCAGCGTGGTCTTCCCGGCCCCGTTGCGGCCGACGAGCCCGATCTTGTCGCCGGGGTTCACCCGGAACGACGCGCCCTCGATGAGCAGGCGGGCCCCGGCCCGCAGTTCGATGTCAGAAGCTACGATCATGGTTGGAGAACACTCCCAGCAGGAAATACACAGGCTCACTTCACTGTGGCCGAACCCGCCGCGCCCTGTGTCTCCCGGCTCTCGGCTCGGCCGTCTCGCCTTCATCGGGACGACGGTCAATCGGGAGTGCGCATACCGATCAGTGTACGGCGCGGCGACGACCCGGCTCTCCTGGATTACGTGGGATCGCTCACCCTGATACGGACCGCGCGGAACTGCGCGGGGGTGTCCCGCAGGACCACCAGCCTCGGATCGGGAACCGTCAGGAAGGGCTCGGCCTCCAGCGCGAAGACCGGGGCGAGCCTGCGGTCCGAGCGCAGCGCGTCGACCGCGCGCCGGTCACCGCCGAGCACGACCGCCTCCAACTCCTCCACCCGCGGCCCCAGGACGCGCAGCGCCACCTCGGCCGCCGCCTCGTGCGCCTGGTCCACCTGCTTCTCCCTGCGCCGGGCGAAGCGCCGCTGTGACCAGCCGCCCGCCGCGCTGCGCCCGTGCACCGGCCGCGAGCCGACCTTGGAGGAGAGCAGCTCCGCTCCCTGGAAGATCCCCGCCGCGTGTCCACCCAGCCGCACCAGCAGCACCCCGACCCTGCGCTCGGTGCGCACGTGGGTGACCAGACGCGCCAGCGGGCCGCCCCCGGCCTGGACGAGCGGCGGAAACGGCACCCGGCACTCGGCGACCGCGCCGTCCGCACCCTCAAGGCGTACCTCGGAGGCCGAGGCGGTCACCCGCGGCGGCCCGTGCCTGTCGACGAAACCGTCGATCCAGCGGTTCAGGCGGTCGGGTGCCACCGAGACCCAGCGGCCTCCCCCCTTGGCCGGTCGCGACGTCATGAAACGCGACACTACCGGCTGACCTCACGGAACACACGATCGCGCTGGACAAGTCCAACGGATGGCGAAATATCAGTGAACATCGCTGCGCGTTGCTTCTGCAGCGCCAAAGGAACCCCCATCCTTTGAACGTGACGACCAGAGCGCACGTCAACCCGCAGGACTCCACAGCGGCCCCCACGAGCCTCACGCCTGTCGTCGACCTCGACACCGGAGGCGTCATCGCGCTCCAGGCGGGAGGCGCGGGGCGGGGGAACATCTCCACCACGATCCAGACCGTGCACGACGCCGCCGCCGCCGGCGAGACCCTGCTCCCGCTGGTGCTGACCCTGCCGACGGCCGCGGTGATCGGCGGCACGGCCGCGCTCGCGCCGCTCCACGAGGCCCTCCGCGCGTCCGGGCGGCGTCCCCGCGAGGTGATCCTCACCGTACGGGGTGACTTCGCCCAGTTCGAGCGCCGCTCCCTGATCGTCGGCCTGGACGGCCTGCGCGCCATCGGCTACCTCCTCGCGGTGGGCGACCTGGGCACCGGGCACATCCCGCTGGACCTTCTCGCCGACGCGGCGCCGTACCTCGCGGTGATCTCCCCGGACCTGATCGCCCAGGTGCCCCGCGACCCGCGCCGCACCGCCATCGGCGAGGGGCTGGCCCGGCTCGCCAGGGAAGCGGGCGCGCACGTGCTGGCCCCCGGCGTGCGCGACGAGGCACAGCTCTCCGCGCTCCGCGGCTGGGGGGTCCGGCTCGCACAGGGTCCGCTGCTGGCCCCCGGCCCGTCCGGCCGGGTGCACGTACCACTCCCGCTCGTCGAACAGGAGCCGTCCCGCTTCACCCCCGGTCCGCGCGTCCAGGAGTTCCTGCTGCCCGCGGTGACCCTCCCCTACGAGGCCACCGCCGAAGCCGCGATCGACGCCTTCGGCGGCGAGCCGTCCATCACCAGCGTGGTCCTCGTCGACGAGTACCAGCGCCCCAGGGGCAGCCTCGACCGCAGCCGTTTCCTGCTGTCGATCTCAGGCCGGTTCGGCCACGCCCTGCACGGCAGGAAACCCGCCGGGCGGCTGGCCGACCCCGCCCGCGCGGTCCCCAGGACGACCACCGCCATCGCGGCCATGCAGGTCGCGGGCCGCGACGCCGAGCGCGTCTACGACGACCTGGTGGTCACCGACGAGGTCGGCCGCTGCATGGGCATCGTGCGGGTCTCCGACCTGATCCGCCAGGTCGCGTCCATGCGGCACTGAGGCACGGGCACCCGGAGCAGGGGTCTCCGCACCGGCGCCAGCGCCTTTACGATGTAGATTCATAACAGCGGCCGCCGGCTCCGCGACGGCGGACCGTGAGATCATCGCCGCCCCGGAAGGGGCAGATCGGGTGGCGGCCCCCATCACTCCCCTTTGGTGACGTATGGTACGAGTTAGGTTCACCTAACTTCGACTTCCCCGGAGTGACATATGGCAGACGAGAGAACCGCGCGCAAGGTGACGAGCGGCCGGGTCCAGCGGGTCGAGCGGCTCACCCCCCACATGATCCGGGTGGTGCTCGGCGGCCCGGGGCTCGCCGGTTTCCGCGCGGACGAGTACACGGACCACTACCTGAAGCTGCTGTTCGCCCCGGCGGGAGTGAGCTACCCGCAGCCGTTCGACATGGAGGCGATCCGCCGCGACCTGCCCCGCGAGCAGTGGCCCACCACCCGCACCTACACCGTCCGCCGCTGGGACGCCGACGCGGGCGAGCTGACGATCGACTTCGTCCACCACGGTGACAGCGGCCTCGCCGGACCGTGGGCCGACCGGGTCCAGCCGGGTGAGGAGATCTGTTTCTTCGGCCCCGGCGGGGCCTACGCCCCCGACCCGGAGGCCGACTGGCACCTGTTCGCGGGGGACGAGAGCGCGCTGCCGGCCATCGCCGCCTCCCTGGAACGCCTCCCCGCCGGGGCGCGGGCCTGGGCCTTCATCGAGGTCGAGGACGCCCGGGAGGAGCAGCTCCTCGACTCGCCGGGCGACGTGAAGATCGTCTGGCTGCACCGCAAGGGGGGCCCGGTCGGTGAGCGGCTCGTCCGGGCGGTCCGCGAGCTGGACTTCCCCGACGGCACCGTACACGCCTTCGTGCACGGCGAGGCGGGCTTCGTCCGCGAGCTCAGGCGCCACCTGCGCACCGAGCGCGGCGTCCCGCTGGCTCGGCTGTCCATCTCGGGCTACTGGCGCCTGGGCCGCGACGACGAGGCCTGGCGCTCCACCAAGCGCGAGTGGAACGAGCAGATCGAGGCCGAGGAGGCCGCGGCGCTCTCCTCGTGAACCCGGCTCAGAGCCAGCCCTGGGTGCGGGCGCGCTCGACGGCCTCGATGCGGTTGCGGGCGTGCGTCTTGCGGATGGCCGAGGAGAGGTAGTTGCGGACCGTACCCTCCGACAGGTGCAGGTGCGCGGCGATGTCGGCGATGCTGGCACCGCCCGAGGCGGCGACCAGGACGTCACGCTCGCGGGGCGACAGCGGGTTGGGGCCGGCACTGAGCGCGGCGGCGGCCAGGCCGGGGTCGATGACGCGCTCGCCGCCGCGGACCCGCCGGACGGCGGCGGCCAGTTCCCGGGCCGGGCTGTCCTTGACCAGGAAGGCCATCGCGCCCGCCTCCATCGCCCTGCGCAGATAGCCGGGGCGGCCGAAGGTGGTCAGGATCATGATCCGGCAGCCGGGCAGCGCCTCGCGGATCCGCGAGGCGGCGGTGATGCCGTCGTCGCCGGGCATCTCGACGTCGAGCAGCGCGACGTCCGGCCGGGTCCGCAGGGCCACCGCGAGCGCCTCCCCGGCGTCGGCGGCCTCTCCCACCACCTCGATGTCGGGCTCCAGGCCGAGGAGCGAGGCCAGGGCGCCCCGCACCATCGCCTGGTCCTCCACCAGCAGCACCCGGATCATCGAACCCCTCTCGTCGGCGGGCGGGAGGTCTCGGCGTGCGGCACCGTGACCCTGAGGGCGAAGCCGGTCGGCTGCGGCCCGGCGGACATCGTGCCGCCGGCCGCCCGCACCCGCTCGGTGAGCCCGGTCAGCCCGCTGCCCGGCCCGTACGAGGCCGCGCCGCGTCCGTCGTCCACGATCTTCAGGGCCGCGGCCTCCTCGTCCATGGTCACCTCGATCTCGCACCGGGTCGCCCGCGCGTGCCGGACGACGTTGGTAACGCCCTCCCGCACCGCCCAGCCCAGCAGTTCGTCCAGCGCGTCCGGCAGCGGGGTGCCCGCGAGCCGGATCGTCAGCCTCGTCCCGGCGGCCTCCAGGGCGGCGCGGGCACCGTCCAGCTCGCCGGAGAGGCCACGCTGGCGGTAGCCGGTGACGGCGTCGCGCACCTCGACCAGCGCCTGCCTGGCCACCGACTCGATGTCGCGGATCTCGGCCACGGTCCGCTCCGAGCCGCTCTCCGCCAACCGCCCGGCCAGCTCGCTCTTCAGCACGATCAGTGACAGGCTGTGGCCGAGCAGGTCGTGCAGGTCCCTGGCGATGCGCAGCCGCTCCTCGCTCGCGGCCAGCCGCGCCACCTCCTCCTGCGCCTGGCGGAGCCTCGCCACCAGCATCCGGGTGTTGCGCACCCCCATGAACAGGACACCGAGCGTGATGACCTGGAAGACCAGCACCAGGGTGGTGCCGGGGTCGTGCTCCTTCAGCAGGCCGATCAGCGCGACGGCGAGGCCCATCGCGAGAACACCGGCCACCGAGAGCCGGGGACGCAGCGCCATGCCGTAGACCACGGCCAGGTAGATCGGCAGGGTCAGCCAGCCTCCGCCGAAGGCCACCGCCAGACCGATCCCCAGGAGCGTGGTCACCCCCAGCAGCCAGTACGTCAGGCGGGTCGGGTCACCGAAGTTCCTCGGGCTCAGCACCGTGGCGATGTAGCAGGCGACGAAGGCGGCCAGGCCGGCGCCTCCCCAGACGGCCCTGACCCCGGACACCTCGCCGGTGATGATCTCCAGGACCGGGAAGCACAGATAGACCAGGCCGATGGAGATCCCCGACAGCCGCCGGAGGCGGGACGGGCGCTCACCCGCCCCGCCGAAGGTGAGCGCGGAGACGCGCATCATGCGCGCGCGAGTGCCCTGCGGTAGGCGAACACCGCGGCGGTGCCGAGTACCGCGGCCCAGGCCACGACGGTCAGCACGGCGGACGGCGGCGCCGCGCCGCCGGCGACGAGGTGCTGGCCGATGTCGGCGTAGGAGAAGGAGGGCATCGCGTGCACGACGCTCTGCATGGCCTCGGGCATGATCTCCACAGGGAACCACAGCCCGCCCAGGATCGCCAGCCCGAACGTGCTGATCATCGCGGCCGACTGGGCGGCGTCCGCGGGCAGCAGCGAACCGAGCAGCAGGCCGAGCGCGGCGAACGGCACGGCGCCGATCCACAGGGCCGGAATCAGCACGAGCCACTCCCCCACCGGCAGCCGGACGCCCTGGGTGAGGACCGCGGCCAGGCAGACCAGCACCATGGACGGCAGCACCAGCAGCAGCGAGGCGATCAGCTTGGTGACGATGATCGCCCAGCCGGGCAGCGGGGTGACCTGAAGCTGGCGGAGCCAGCCGGACTGCCGCTCCTGCGCCCACGGCACGGCGGTGCTCATCAGACAGGCCGCGATCGCCCCGTACGCGGCCATGGAGACCATGAGGACGACGGCGGCCCGTACCCCGCCGGAATCCGTCTGGGCGCCCCAGATGCCGGAGAAGATCAGGTAGAACACCACGGGAAAGCCCACCACGAAGATGATGTAGCGCCTGTTGCGCAGCATCCTCAGGATCTCGATCTTGACGTAGTTCGGCATCAGGGCTCCCGGGTGAGGGCGAGAAAGGCGTCTTCGAGGTCGGCGCCGATGATCCTGAGGTCGCGGATCTCCAGCGAGGTGCCCCGGTACAGGGCCGCCACGGTGGCGTCGGGGTCGGCGGTGCGCAGCGTGGCGACGTCCTGGGAGATCTCCGCGGCGGAGACGCCCGGCAGGCCGTCCAGCCCCGCGACCGGCTGCCCGCCCAGGGTGAAGCGGACGACGTGGTCGCCGATCCCCGCCTTGATCTGGGCGGCGGTGCCGTCGGCCACGACCCGCCCCCGGGTGATCACGATGACCCTGTCGGAGTTCTCGTCGGCCTCCTCCAGGTAGTGGGTGGCGAACAGGACCGTCCGGCCCTCGGCGGCGTACTCGCGAATGCTCTTCCAGAACCGCAGCCGCGACTCCACGTCCATGGCCGCGGTGGGCTCGTCCAGCACCAGCAGTTTGGGCGCGCCCGCGATGGCCAGGGCGAACCTGACCCGCTGCGCCTGCCCGCCGGACAGCTTGTCGGCACGCCGCCGCGCCAGTTCCGTGAGGTCGGCCACCCGCAGGATCTCGTCGAGACCGAGCGGCTCCGGGTAGAGCCGCCGGACGAAGTCGACCAGTTCCCTGACCGTGAGCTCACCGATGAGCTCACCGCTCTGCAGCATGGCCCCGACCTCACCCCGGGCGACGGCCGCCTCGGGGGAGCCTCCCAGGATCTCGACACGGCCCCCACCCGGGCGGATCAGGCCGAGCATCATGTTGATCGAGGTCGACTTGCCGGCCCCGTTGGGGCCGAGCAGGGCGACGGTCCGGCCCGCCTCGACGGCGAGGTTCAGGCCGTCGACGGCGAGCACGTTGCCGTAGCTCTTGCTCACGTCTGTGAGGGCGATGGCGTCCATGCCCCAACGCTAGGAGTGCCCGGCGGGAATCCTTAGTGCCGCTTCTCCGGGTTTGGAGATGACATTTGTCAGATATGCGGACACAGCCTGGCGCGGAAGCGGGTCAGATCCGGCACGCGAAGATGGCGGTCACCAGGATGGCCTTGGCGCCGATCTCCCAGAGCTGGTCCATGACCTGCTGGTGCCCCCTGCGCGGGACCATGGCCCGGACCGCGACCCAGCCCTCCCGGTGCAGCGGAGAGACCGTGGGGCCCTCCATTCCGGGGGTGAGGGCGATGGCCTCCTCGATCCGCTCGGCGCGGATGTCGTAGTCCATCATCACGTAGTCACGTGCCATCAGCACGCCCTGCAGACGGCGGACGAGCTGCTGCAGGCCCGGGGTCTCCACGGCGCCGATCCGCTTGATCAGCACGCCCTCGGAGCGGGCGATCGGCTCGCCGAACACCTCCAGGCCGATGTTGCGCAGCGTGGTGCCGGTCTCCACCACGTCGGCCACGGCGTCGGCCACGCCCAGCCGGATGGCGGTCTCGACGGCACCGTCCAGCTTGATCACCCGGGCGTCGACGCCCTGTTCGGCCAGGTAGGACTCCAGCAGGCCCGCGTAGGAGGTGGCGATGCGCCTGCCCTTGAGATCGGCGACGGAGACGAAGTCTCCCGGGTTCGCGGCGAAGCGGAAGGTGGAGCGGCCGAAGCCGAGCGGGATGATCTCCTCGACCTGCGCCCCGGAGTCGTGGAGCATGTCGCGGCCGGTGATCCCCGCATCCAGGGTGCCCTCGCCGACGTAGACGGCGATGTCCTTGGGCCGCAGGAAGAACAGCTCACAGGAGTTCTCCGGGTCGACGACCACGAGCTCCTTGCTGTCCTTGCGGGCGCGGTATCCGGCTTCCTTGAGGATCGTCTGGGCGGCCTCGGTGAGGGCGCCCTTGTTGGGTACGGCGATACGGAGCATGGCTGGGTTCCTTACGTGTGGACGGGATCTGCCTACGAACCGGGAGCCGGGCGCACCGGCTCACAGATGCTTGTAGACCTCGTCCAGTCCGATCCCCCTGGCGATCATGAGGACCTGCACGTGGTAGAGGAGCTGGGAGATCTCCTCGGCCGCCCGCTCCTTCGACTCGTGCTCGGCCGCCATCCAGCTCTCGGCGGCCTCCTCCACGACCTTCTTGCCGATGGCATGGACTCCGGCGTCCAGCGCGGCCACGGTGCCCGAGCCCGCGGGCCGGGTGCGCGCCTTGTCGGACAGCTCGGCGTACAGCTCTTCGAAGGTCTTCATGATCTCTCTCGGCGTCGTCGGATGTGCGCGTCAAGCCTAACGGGCTCACCGACCGCGGCGTGTGCGGGCCCGTCCTCACCGGACGCGAGCCGCCGGGTGATCTCCGGAGGTCACCGCTCCGTTTGACCGTCTCGTGACCGGGCCGCCCATCCGGGCGGCCCGGGGTACGTTCGGTCGTTGACGCAGCGCAGCACCGGGCGGGTGACAAGGGCGGCCGGATCGGGCGAGCCCGTCACGTGCAGGGTGACGCTCTCACCGGGAAGCAGGGTCAGCAGCATGTCGTCCACCGAGGAGGCCGGATCGAGGCGGTCGGGGAACAGGGCCAGCTCACGCAGCAGCGTCCGGGCGGTGACGGTGACGTCCAGGCCACCGGCCACGGGGACGACCTCGGTGTCGTAGGCGGCCACCGGGAAGGCCACTCGCGGGTCCTCGGCGAAGAAGCGCAGCACCCGGTGCTCGCCCAGCCGCACCGAGAGCAGCTCGGCGGACGGGTCCCCGGGGACGGCCACCGAGTCCGGGAGCCCGACCCTGGCCACCGAGCGCGCCGCCACCTCGACCACGATCGTCTCCTTGGCCAGCGGCTCTCCTGCCAGGCCGAGCCGTAGCAGCTCCAGCTCGCCCGCCCAGGGCTGCGGGCCGTCGTTGACCACGGCCACGGCGCCGTCGCAGACGGTGAGCAGGCGGTCGGCGTAGGCGCGGCGCAGCGCGTACCACAGCGGCTTGCGCCGGCCGGCGCCGTCGACGGCCGACCAGGAGGTGACCGGCCAGCAGTCGTTGAGCTGCCAGACGATCGTGCCCGCGCAGTAAGGTGCCAGCGCCCGGAAACGCTCGATACCGAAGGCCATCGCCCTGGCCTGGTTGAGCTGGGTCCAGTAGTGCCAGTCGTCGAAGCCCTCCGGCCGGGGCAGGTGCTCGCCCAGGCCGCGCAGCAGCTTGGCGTCGCCCTCGTGCGCTTTTTGGTGGTGCAGTACGCCGGGTGAGGTGGGAGTGAGCGGATCGTCGGAGACCGAGCCGCGCAGTGTGGCGTGGGCGGGCGGCCCCTGGAAGCCGAACTCGGCGACGAAGCGGGGGCGGTAGTCGCCGTAGCGGGTGTAGTCCTCGCGGTTCCACACATCCCAGATGTGCACGGTGCCGCGCGCGGGGTCGTTGGGCGCCAGGCCGGGGGCGCCGGAGTAGGGGCTGCCCGGCCAGTAGGGGCGGGTGGGATCGAGCTCGGCCACCACCGAGGGCAGCAGGTCGTGGTAGAAGCCCGCCCCCCAGCTTTTCTCCCCCAGTTCCTCGCGCCAGCCCCAGTCGGCGTGGCCCTCGAGGTTCTCGTTGTTGCCGCACCACAGCACCAGTGAAGGGCGCCAGGACAGCCGGGTGACGTTCTGGCGCGCCTCGGCCTCCACCTCGCTCGCGAACGGCTCCTCCTCGGGGTAGGCGGCGCAGGCGAACGGGAAGTCCTGCCAGATGAGCAGGCCCAGCTCGTCGGCCAGGTCGTAGAAGTCCTCGCTCTCGTACAGGCCGCCGCCCCAGACCCGCAGCAGGTTGACGTTCGCCTCGACGGCCTGGCCGAGGCGTTCGGCCAGGCGTTCGCGGGTGATGCGGGCCGGGAAGCAGTCGTCGGGGATCCAGTTGACGCCGCGCGCGAAAACCGGCACGTCGTTGACCACGATGGTGAATCCCTCGCCGGTGCGGTCCAGGCGCACGTCGCGAAACCCGATCCGGCCCCTCCAGGTCTCCTCCCCGAGGCCTACCACCAGCTCGTAGCGGTCCTGCGCGCCGTAGCCACGCGGCCACCACAGCCGGGGCTCGGGCACGGCGAGGGTGAGGACGGCCTCGTGCTCATCGGGGGCCAGCACCGTTTGCACGGAGATTCCGGCCACCTGCGCGGTCAACGTGAGGGGTGCGTCGGTGGCGCGCTCGACCGCGACGTGCACCTCGACGCGCCCGTCCCCGCTCACCAGCGGCCGTACCGAGGCCAGCCTGGCCCCGCTCCAGGCGTGCAGCCCGATCGGCCGCCAGATGCCGGAGGTGACCACGGCCGGACCCCAGTCCCAGCCGAAGTTGCAGGCCATCTTGCGGATGAACTGGTAGGGCGCCGCATAGGCGCCGGGCCGCTCCCCCAGCTCGGCCCGGCGCGCCTCGGCGTAGGCCTGCGGGGAGGCGAAACGGACCCGCAGCGTGTTCTCGCCCTCGCGCAACAGCTCCCGCACCGCGAAGCGGTAGGAACGGTGCTGGTTGGCCGTGGCCGCGACCCGCACACCGTTCAGGACGACCGTGGCGACCGTGTCGAGGCCCTCGCAGACCAGGTCGGCGCGCTCGTACCCGTCCGCGCTCCAGGTGAAGACCGTCTCGTAGTCCCACTCGGAGCGGCCGATCCAGGTCAGCCGGTTCTCGTTGTCGTCCAGGTACGGGTCCTCGATCAGCCCGGCGGCCAGCAGATCGGTGTGCACGCACCCCGGCACCGTGGCGGGGACGCGGGAGATCCCGCCCCCCACCTGGTGCAGGGTCCAGCCCTCGTGTAGCGCCCTTACCGCCCTAACCGTCGTCAACTCACGCTCCTTGTCGGTGTGGTGTCGCCTCGCCGGACGAAGTGCCCCGGTTCCTCCTCCAGCAGTGTGGAGGGTCCCGCTGAGACCTCCTCGGCGGGGACGGCGGGATCGCCGCCGTCCCACCGGGCGGTGAGCCTCGGCACCGACGACAGCAGCTTGATCGTGTACGGGTGGAGGGGGTTGCCGAACACCGCGGCGGTGGGACCGGACTCCACCACCTGCCCCCGGTACAGGACCACGGCCCGCTCGCTGATGTAGTTGCCCAGCGACAGGTCGTGGGTGACGAACAGCACCCCGAGGCCGCGCGACTTCAGGTCGGCGAGCAGGTTGAGCACGTCGATCCTGGTGGAGGCGTCGAGCATGCTGGTGATCTCGTCGGCGACGAGGTATCTGAGGTCGAGCAGGAGCGCCCTGGCGATCAGCAGGCGCTGCAGCTGGCCACCGCTGAGCTGGTGCGGATACCGGCCCAGGACCTGCCCGGGGTCGAGGCCGACGTCCTTGAGCGACTTCTCGATCCTGCCCTCCCACTCGGAGGCCGCGACGCCGGGAAAGTACTCGTCCTTGATCATCTTGACCACCCGGTCGGCCTTGAAGACCGGGTTGTAGCAGCTGAACGGGTCCTGGAAGACGCCCTGCACGTGCCGGTAGTACGCCTTTCCCGGCCGCGCGGGGGCCCCGTCGAGGGTGATCCTGCCCCGCGTCGGGGCGAGCAGCCCGAGGACCGTCTTGCCGAGGGTCGTCTTGCCGCTGCCGCTCTCGCCGATGAGGGAGACCACCTCCCCCGGCGCGAGGTCAAGGCTCACGTCGTCGACGGCGGTGAGGGTCGCGGCGCCGAAGGCACCCACCCGGTAGGTCTTGGTGACCCCTTCGAGACTCAGCATCATGCCTTCCAACAGGCGACGTGGTGGCCGGGAGCGACCTCGATGGGCGGGGGGTCCTCGGCGCACCTGTCGAAGGCCAGCGGGCAGCGGTCCCTGAACCGGCAGCCCTGCGGCGGATCGAGCAGCGAGGGCGGCCGCCCGGGGATGCCGGAGAGCCTGCGCTCCGCGTGGCGGACCCCGACCTCGGGCAGCGAGGAGATCAGCATTCGGGTGTACGGGTGACGCGGCTCGCTGACGATCACGCTCGCGGGGGCCTTCTCGGCCAGCCTCCCCGCGTACATGACCATGATCGTGTCGGCGATCTGGTAGGTCAGCGAGATGTCGTGGGTGATGAAGATCATGCTGCGCACGAAACCCCGGTCCCGGAACTCCACCAGGGTCCTGGCCACGGCCTTCTGGGTCGACACGTCCAGCGCGGAGGTGATCTCGTCGGCGATGAGCAGGGAGGGGTCGAGCAGCGTGGAGATGACCATCACCATCCGCTGCTTCATCCCGCCGGACAGTTCGATGGGGTAGCGCCCCAGGATGTCCCTGGGCAGCTCCACCAGGTCCAGCCGGCGTTCCAGCTCGGCCGTGTCCACGCTCTCGCCCCTGGATGCGAGCAGCTCGGTGATCATCCTGCCGATCCTGCGGGTGGGGTTCATCGCGCTCATGGAGTACTGCGGGATGAGCGACACCCGCTTGAAGCGGAAGGGGTTCATCCGCCGGTCGTCGCCGATGGGCAGCTCCGCGCCGTCCAGCGAGACGGTGCCTCCGGCCAGCCGCATCCGGCCGTCCATCCTGATCAGGCTCTTGCCGAGGGTGGTCTTGCCGCAGCCGGACTCGCCGGCCAGGCCGAGGATCTCGCCGTCGCCGACGCCGAAGCTGACGCCGTCCAGCGCCTTCACCTCGCCGCGCAGAGTCCGGTAGTGGACCCTCAGGTCGTCCACACGCAGAGTCATCTACAGCTCCCGCAGTTTCGGGTTGAAGACCTCGTCCAGGCCGACGTTCATCACGTACAGGGCGCCGACGATGGCGGTGATCCCGGCTCCCGGCGGGATGAACCACCACCACATGCCCAGGTGCAGGGCGCTCCAGCGGGCCGCGTTGTTGAGCATCAGGCCGAGCGAGACGCCCTCGCTGGGGCCGAGCCCGATGAAGTCCAGCGAGGCGGCGATCAGGATCGACCCGCCGAACAGCAGGATGAAGGTCATGAAGAGATACGAGCTCATGTTGGGCGCGATCTCCCTGGTGATGATCTTCCAGGTGCGCACGCCGCTGAGCTTGGCCAGGTCCACGAAGTCGCGCGAGCGCAGCGAGAACGTCTGGGCCCTGATCGCCCTGGCCGCCCACGGCCAGGAGGTGAGCCCGATGAAGAGCGCCTGCACGCCGACGCTGCGGACCCCTAGGTAGGCGTTGACGATCAGCAGCACCGCCAGTGCGGGCAGGACCAGGACGATGTTGGTGAGCATGTTCAGCACCTCGTCGACCAGGCCGCCCCGGTATCCGGCGGTGAAGCCGATCGCCATCCCGATGATCGCGGCCAGCCCGCCGCCGAGCACCCCCACGGTGAAGGTGACGCGCAGGCCGTAGACGAACTGGGCGAAGACGTCCTGGCCGAACATGGTGGTGCCGAACCAGTGCTCGGCCGAGGGGGGCGAGGCCGGGGTGGCGACGTAGGCGTTCGGGTCGCCCCCCGCGATCAGCGGGGCGGCGACGGCCAGGGCGAGCAGCGGGACCAGCACGACCAGTCCGGCCAGCAGCTTCCCGTTGCGCAGCGCGAAGTACAGGGCCTCGTTGCGCCCGGTGGGCACGACCGTCATGACGCCCCGCCTCCTTCGGCCGCGGGCCGGTTCGCGGAGATGCCGGTCATGCGGCCTCCCCTCCTATCCCGGTCCTGGTGCGCGGGTCGACCAGGACGTAGACGATGTCGATGATGAAGTTGGCGACCAGCACGCCCACCACGATGAACAGGAAGGTCCCCTGCAGCAGGAAGAAGTCCTGGTTCTGGATCGCCTGGAGGATCAGGTGGCCGAGCCCCGGATAGGAGAAGACGATCTCGGTGACCAGGGCTCCGGCCACGAGCACGCCGAGTTGCAGGGCCAGGCCGGTGATCTGCGGCAGTACCGCGTTCCTGAAGGCGTAGCGCCGGATGAGCCGCCGCGAGGCCCCCAGCGAGGACAGGTAGGTGGAGTAGTCGGCCTCCAGCTCATAGATGATCATGTTGCGCATGCCGATCGCCCAGCCCCCGAACGCGACGAGGAAGAGCGAGACGAACGGCAGGAACCAGTGCAGCGCCAGGTTGCCGACGAACTCCCACGACCAGTTGGGCCGCATGGCGAAGCTGTAGCCGCCGGAGACGGGGAAGATCCCCGCCACGATGCCCAGCCCCCAGGCCAGCAGGATCGCCAGCCACATGTAGGGCGTCGCGGTGAGCACGTACCCGATCGGCAGCGCGGTGTTGTCCAGCCACCTGCGCCTGGCGGCGAAGGCGCCGAACCTGTTGCCCGCCCACCAGCTGAGCAGGATGGACGGGATGAGCAGTGCCAGCGTGTACGGCACCGCCCGGATGATGACGTCGGTCACCGGGGTGGGGAACAACCAGATGCTGGTCCCCAGATCACCCCGGAACAGCGCGGCCCAGAAGTTGCCGTACTGCTCCCAGAGCGGCAGGTCGAGCCCGAACAGGCTCGTGTAGTGGGCGCGCATCGCCTCGACGGCGGCGGGCTGTGACACGTTGGCCCTGGCCAGCATGCTCTGGACCGGGTCTCCCGGCATGAAGCGCGGGATCATCCAGTTGATCGTGACGGCCACGAGGAAGGTGAGCCCGTACACGAGCAGCTTCCGGCCGAAATAGCGTCGCACGCGATCCTCCCGAATCGGCGAGATGAGCCCCTCCCCGCGCCGCGCGCGGGGAGGGGGCGAGAATCGCGGGGGATCAGCCGCCGACGGGCTTCAGCTCGGTCAGGGTCAGCACTCCGCCCAGCTCCAGCCAGTTACGCCACATGGTCGGCGGACTCTTGGGCGTCGCGGGGTCGGAGGTGGGCCAGTTGGTCCAGACCGCGTTGCTGGTCTGCGCCCACAGGCCGTTGTACCAGAGCGGGATCACCGGCAGATCGTCGAGCTGGATCTTCTGGATCTCCGAGGCGACCTGCTTCATGCCCTCGACGTCGTCGGCCTTCTTGCCGTCGAGATCCTGGACCAGGTCCCAGACCTTCTTGTTCTCGTAGCGGCCGAAGTTGACGGTGTTCTGCTGCTTGTTGATCGGCAGCCGGAACATGTAGTCGTAGTACATCCAGGGGGTGTTGGACAGCTGCCGTTCATTGTTGAGCAGCAGGTCGAACTTGCCGGACCCGCGCTGGTCGACCAGCGCGTTGTAGTCGGGGAACTCGGGGGTGAGGTCGATCCCGGCCGCCTTGGCCCCCTCGGCGATGACCCGGCTCGCCTCCATCCAGTCGGTCCACCCGGCCGGAACGATGATCTTCAGCGAGGCCTTGGAGCCGTCCTTGTTCTCCACGAACCCGTCGCCGTCGCCGTCCTTGTATCCGGCGTCGGCCAGCAGCTTCTTCGCCTTCTTGGTGTCGAAGGAGAAGCCCTTCTCGCTCACCACGGCCTGGTCGACGTACTTGTCCCACTGGGGCAGCAGCCCGGTGGGGCCGGCCGCCTTGACCAGGTTGCCGTAGACCCCCTCGACGATCTTCTTGGTGTCGATGGAGTTGGCGATCGCCTTGCGGAAGGCGGGATCGTCCAGCGGCTTCTTCGCGGTGTTGGGCACCAGGAAGGCCGTGTTGGCCGAGAGCATGTACGGCGGCTCCGGGTAGTAGGTCTTGATACCGAAGTCGCCCTGGACCAGATTGGCCACGCCGGGCAGGAAGTTGTTGCTGAGGTCCAGGCCCTTCTGCAGCAGCAGGCCCATCGCCACCTCGTTGCTGGAGTTGACGATGTCGACGACGTACTTGGGCTTGACCTCCTTGCCCAGCGCCGCGGTGGCCCACCAGCCGTCGCGCTTGACCCAGGCCATGCGGTCCTGGTCGTGGCTGTGGTAGGTGTACGGCCCGGTGCCGACCGGCTTCTCGTTGACGCCGTTCAGCACCTCGTCCTCAGAGCGACCTTCCCAGATGTGCTTGGGGACGATCGCGTTGCTGTAGACCCAGTTGGCCCACTGCTGGTAGTTGGCCTTGGAGAAGGTGAACCTGACCGTGCCCGGGTCGACCGCCTCGACCTTCTCCAGCCAGTCCCACAGGTTGGCGTAGGGGATGGTCTTCATCTTGCCGAGCTCGACGGTGAAGACCACGTCGTCGGCGGTGAAGGGCTTGCCGTCGGCCCAGGTGACCCCCTGCCTGAGCTTGAGGTCGTAGGTCTTGTCGTCCGTCCAGGTGCCGCTCTCGGCCAGCCAGGGCGTGAACTTGTCGGTCTGGGGGTCGTACAGGAAGAGCGTCTCGTAGACGAGCCCCTTGGTACCGGTGGCCGAGTCCCAGGTCCGCAGCGGATTCCAGTTGGCCGGCGGGCCCCACTGGGTGCCGCTGGTGTACAGGGTCTCGTTGCGGGGGAACGCGGCGTTCGCCGCCCCCGCTCCCGCCGAGGGGGCCGCGGCGCCCGAACCCTGCGGCGCCTGGCTCGGAGCGGACGGTGTCGTCGACCCTCCCGTGCACCCGGCCGCGACCATGCAGGCCGCCGCCCCGAGGATCGCGAACCTTCTTCGAATTCGCATCTATGTTCTCCTCTCCAACATGGGAGCGCTCCCAAATAACTAAACGCGACCGCATGCGTTTGCTGAGCCGGATAAGTATCGTGACCGTAAAGTCCATATGTCGGCACTGTCAATAGGCGACTAGACCGGTTCAGCTGAAATCGCGGAGGGGATCATGAAACGACCGACGATCGCGGACGTCGCCAGACGGGCCGGGGTGTCCAAGGGTGCCGTCTCGTACGCGCTCAACGGGCAACCCGGCGTGTCGGAGAGCACCCGGGCCAGGATCCTGGCGATCGCCGAGGAGATCGGCTGGCGCCCCAACAGCGCGGCCCGCGCCCTGAACGGCGCGCGGTCCCACACCGTGGGCCTGGCCATGTGCCGCCCGGCGCGCACGCTCGGCGTGGAACCGTTCTTCATGGAGCTCATCAGCGGCATCGAGGGCGAGCTCTCGGCCCGCTCGTACGCGCTCATGTTGCAGGTGGTCTCCGACCACGGGCAGGAGGTCGCGGTCTACCGCCGCTGGTGGGGTGAGGGCCGCGTCGACGGTGCCATCCTGGTCGACCTGCATGTGGGCGACCCCCGCATCCCCGAGTTCGAGTCACTCGGCCTGCCGGCCGTGGTGATCGGCCACCCGTCGGAGACCGGGTCGCTGCTGCCCATCTGGTCCGACGACGGCGGCGCCGTCCACGAGACCGTGGAGTATCTCGTCGCGCTCGGCCACCGCAGGATCGCCAGGGTCGCCGGGCTGCCGCGTCTGGCTCACACCGTGCTGCGCGACCGCGCCTTCGCCGAGGCCTGCGACGGCGTCGCCGAGCAGGTGACCGTGCACACCGACTACACCGGCGAGGAGGGCGCCCGCGCCACCCGGCGCCTGCTGAGCTCGCCCTCCCGGCCCACCGCGATCGTCTACGACAACGACATCATGGCCGTCGCCGGGCTGTCCGCCGCCCAGGACCTGCGCCTGGACGTGCCCCGCGACCTGTCCATCGTCGCCTGGGACGACTCACCCCTCTCCCGGGTCGTCCGCCCCCCGCTCACCGCCCTGAGCCGCGACATCTCCGCCTACGGGGCCCACGCCGCCCGCCATCTCCTCGCCCTCGTCTCCGGTGCGAGCCCCGGCCCCCACGAGGAGGAGGCCGCCCGCCTCACCCCCAGAGGCAGCACCGCTCCCCCACCCGGGCAGGTCCGGTGACGGCGGCCCTTCCATGGGACCGGGCCGCTCCAGCCGAAGGGCCGGCACGGCGGATGCCGTACCGGCCCTTCAGGGTGCCACCAGGTGATCAGCGACCGTAGCGGCCACCGCCGCGCGGGGCGGAGCCGCGGCCGTCGGCGCGGAACTCGCCGCCGCGGAAACCGCCGCCCTGGCGGTCACCGCGGAAGGACTCACGCTCCCCCGCGGGACGCTCGGAACGGAAGCCACCGCCGGCCGAGGCCGGACGGTCGGCGCGGAACGGCTCGCGCCGCTCGCCACCGCGGTAGCCGCCCGCGGGGCGCTCGGAGCGGAAGCCGCCACCGGCCGGGCGCTCACCGCGGTCGGAGCGGTAGCCGCCGCCCGCGGGACGCTCGGAACGGAAGCCGCCGGCCGGGCGCTCGGAGCGGTACTGGCCGCCGCCACGGGAGTCGTCACCGAAGGAACGCTCGCGGGGCTGCTGACCCTCGCCGTGGGCGGGACGCTCGGAGCGGAAACGGCGCGGGCCACGCCCGCCGCCGTTGCCGCCGAAGCCGCCACGCCCCTGGCGCTGCCTGCTGGCCGGAGCCGAGGGCTCCCAGACCGGGATCGGCTCGCCGCTGGGGGTACGCGCACCGGCGACCTCCTCCAGGCGCGGGTGGCCCGGGGTGACCCTGGCGCGGAACGGCTTGATGCCCGCACGACGGGTCATCGCGTCGGTGGAGCGGCGCTCGTTGGGGAGCACCAGCGTCATGACGGTGCCCTTCTCCCCGGCGCGGGCGGTACGGCCGCCGCGGTGCAGGTAGCTCTTGTGGTCCTGCGGCGGGTCGACGTGCAGCACGAGGCTGATGTTGTCGACGTGGATGCCGCGGGCCGCGACGTCCGTGCAGACCAGGACGTTGATCGTGCCTTCCTTGAACTCGGCCAGGATGCGGGTGCGCTGGTTCTGGCGCTTGCCGCCGTGCAGGCCGCCGGCCTTGATGCCGACCTGGGCGAGCTGCTTGCACAGCCGGTCCACACCGTGCTGGGTGCGCACGAAGATGATGGTCCGGCCCTCACGGTTGGCGATCTCGGCGGTCACCGGGAACTTGTCGTCGCGGTGCACCTCCAGCAGGTGGTGCTCCATGGTGTCCACCGAGGAGGCGGCCGGGGCCATGGAGTGGGTCACCGGGTTGGTGAGGAAGCGGCGGACGAGCTTGTCCACGTCGCCGTCGAGGGTCGCGGAGAAGAGCAGACGCTGGCTGTCGGCCGGGGTCTGCTGCAGGATCGCGCTGACGACCGGGAAGAAGCCGAGGTCGCACATGTGGTCGGCCTCGTCGAGGATCGTCACCTGGACCTCGTCCAGCATGCACTCACCCTGCTGCATGAGGTCGGTCAGACGGCCGGGGGTGGCCACGACGACCTCGACACCGCGGCGCAGCGCCTCGATCTGGCGGCCCATGGACATGCCGCCGACGACGGTCTTCATCCGCAGCGACAGGCCGCGGCCGAGGGGCTCCAGCGCGTCGGTCACCTGCATGGCGAGCTCGCGGGTCGGCACCAGCACGACGGCCAGCGGGTGGCCGGGGCGCGCCTTGGCCCCGGCGATGCGGGTCATCATGGGCAGGCCGAAGGCGAGCGTCTTGCCCGAGCCGGTCTGGCCGCGGCCGAGGACGTCGTGGCCGGCCAGGATGTCGGGGATCGTGGCCCGCTGGATGGGGAAGGGACTGTCGATGCCCGCACGGGAGAGGCCGGTCACCAGCGGCTTCGGCAGACCGAGGAGGGTGAACTCGGAGGTGCCTGCGGGGGCCTGGGAGATTTCGGTGATTTCGGCGATTTCGGGCAGAACAGCGTCAAGCATGGTCACGAAGACTCGTGCCTTTCGATAGAAGAACGGGGCACGCCACTTCTGCGAAAGGACGAGCCTGGAACGCGCGGCCTGAAGCCGCGCTCGATCAACACCCACGTGGGGGCGGTGGTGCGGTGCAAGTCGAGGCGCACCGCACGGGGCGGGTCTAGCTTACCCGCACGCAGTCAAACCACGATCAAGCATACCCGGTGTTCGCAGTGCCGAGTTCGGTCGGGGCGTCCGGCGTGAGCCGGTCGCTTGTCCGTCGATTGGAGCCAACACTCCCGGCCGGGCTTTTCTTCCCGGCCTCCGTGATCCTCTCACACAATCGGGTACGGCCCGAACCCGGGGGGTGCGGGCCGTACCGGCGACCGCGTCTCAGACGTTGAAGCCGAGCATCCGGAGCTGCTCGCGACCCTCGTCCGTGATCTTGTCCGGACCCCACGGCGGGAGCCAGACCCAGTTGATCTTCACGTCGGAGACCATGCCGTCCAGGGCCGAGTGCGCCTGGTCCTCGATGACGTCGGTCAGCGGGCAGGCCGCACTGGTCAGCGTCATGTCGATGGTGGCGACCGGCCGGGCGTCCCCCTCGCCCCCCTCCGCGGGGTCGAGGTGCAACCCGTAGATCAGGCCCAGGTCGACGACGTTGATGCCCAGCTCGGGGTCCACGACGTCCTTGAGGGCCTCCATGACCTCGTCATGGGTGGTGTCCCCGTCGTACGCCGTGGTCGGCGTCTCAACAGCCTTGCTCATTTCGTGCTCCTCACGACCGCGTCCTTGTAGGCCATCCAGGCCAGTAGCGCGCACTTCACCCGGGCGGGGAACTTCGCGACCCCGGCGAAGGCCACGGCATCGCCCAGCAGGTCCTCGTCCGCCTCGATCTTTCCCCTGCCCTGCATGAGCCGGGTGAACTCCTCCACGACGCCGAGCGAGTCGTCGACGGTCGAGCCGGTGGCCAGCTCGTGCAGCACCGAGGCCGCGGCCTGGCTGATGGAACAGCCCTGCCCGTCGTAGGAGACGTCGTCGACCTTGCCGCCGTCGCCCAGTTTCACCCGCATGGTGATCTCGTCGCCGCACGTCGGGTTCACATGGTGGACCTCGGCGTCGTACGGGTCGCGAAGACCCCTCCCCTGCGGGTGTTTGTAGTGCTCCAGGATCAGCTCCTGGTACATGGACTCGGCGATCATAGGGTCGTGCTCACCTTCTCGTTCGCTGCGCCGTACGCTCGCGCGTCGCCGGGCGCCGTGCCGTGGGCGTGTGGCGCCCGCCGTTCGCTCGCCCATCGGCTCGACCGCTCGGGCATGACTAGGCGAACACCTTCCGCACGTGGTGGAGGCCGCGGACCAGGGCGTCGATCTCGGCCGTTGTGTTGTACAGGTAGAAGGACGCCCGCGTGGTCGCGGGAATTCCGAATCGCAGATGGAGCGGACGGGCGCAGTGGTGCCCCACGCGCACTGCCACGCCGAAGTTGTCATCCAGGATCTGCCCGACGTCGTGCGGGTGAATCCCCTCCAGCGTGAACGAGACGGTGCCGCCACGGTCGGCGAGGTCCAGCGGGCCGATCACCTTCAGGCCCGGGATCTCTCCCAGCGCACCGAGCGCGTAGGCGGTGAGCTCGTGCTCGTGCCGGACGATGGCGTCCATCCCGACCTCGGACAGGTAGTCGACCGCGGCGCCGAGGCCGATCGCCTCGACGATCGGCGGCGTCCCCGCCTCGAACTTGTGCGGCGCGGGCGCGTAGGTCGAGCGGTCCATCCAGACCGCCTCGATCATCTCGCCGCCGCCCAGGAACGGGGGCATGGCCGAAAGCAGCTCACCGCGGGCCCACAGCACGCCGATCCCCGAGGGGCCGGCGACCTTGTGACCGGTGAAGGCCAGGAAGTCGACACCCAGCGCGGCCACGTCCACCTGCTGGTGAGGCACCGACTGCGAGGCGTCGAGCATCATCAGCGCGCCGACCTCGCGGACCCTGGCGAGCACCGGGGCGACCGGGTTGACCGTGCCCAGCACGTTCGACTGGTGCACGATCGAGACGATCTTCGTGCGCTCGGTGACGAGTTCGTCGAGGTTCGACAGGTCCAGGCGACCGGAGTCGGTGACGGAGAACCAGCGCAGCGTCGCACCCGTGCGCTGCGCGAGCATCTGCCACGGCACGATGTTGGAGTGGTGCTCCATCTCGGAGATGACGATCTCGTCTCCGGGGCCGAGCCGGAAGCGCGGGTCCTCGCCGATGGGGTTACCGAACGCGTACGCCACCAGGTTGAGCGCCTCGGAGGCGTTCTTGGTGAAGACGATCTCGTCGCGGTCGGGCGCGCCGACGAAGGCGGCGACCTTGTCCCTGGCGTTCTCGTACGCCTCGGTGGACTCGGCGCCCAGCGCGTGCATGGCGCGGCCGACGTTGGCGTAGTGCATCGCCATGTGCTCGCGCATCGCCTCGACCACCTGGGTCGGTTTCTGCGCGGAGTTGCCCGAGTCGAGATAGATCAGCGGCCTGCCACCGGGAAGCTCTCGGGAGAGGACCGGGAAGTCCTTCCTGATCCTCTCCACGTCAAGGCCGGTGTCCACCATCAGGCCGACGCCTTCGTGTAGGCCTCGTAACCCTCGTTCTCAAGCCGCTCGGCGAGCTCGGGGCCGCCCTGCTCCACGATCCGTCCCGCGGAGAAGACGTGGACGAAGTCCGGCTTCACATAACGCAGGATGCGGGTGTAGTGGGTGATGAGCAGCACACCGGTCTCGCCGTTCGAACGGAAGCGGTTGATCCCCTCGGAGACCACGCGCAGCGCGTCGACGTCGAGGCCGGAGTCGGTCTCGTCGAGAACCGCGATCTTCGGCTTGAGCAGCTCCAGCTGGAGGATCTCGTGGCGCTTCTTCTCACCGCCGGAGAAGCCCTCGTTGACGTTGCGCTGGGCGAAGGCCGCGTCGATGGACAGGGCGTCCATGCCGGACTTGAGATCCTTGGCGAACTGGCGGAGCTTGGGGGCCTCGCCGCGGACGGAGGTGACCGCGGTGCGCAGGAAGTTGGAGACGCTGACACCGGGGACCTCGACCGGGTACTGCATGGCGAGGAACAGCCCGGCGCGGGCGCGCTCGTCGACGGTCAGCTCCAGCAGGTCGACCCCGTCGAGCAGGACCTGGCCACCGGTGACCGTGTACTTGGGGTGACCCGCGATCGCGTACGCGAGCGTGGACTTGCCCGAGCCGTTGGGGCCCATGATGGCGTGGGTCTCGCCGGCCCGCACGGTCAGGTTGACGCCGCGCAGGATCTCCTTGTCGGCGACACTGACGTGCAGGTCGCGGATCTCCAGGGTGGAACCCGAGGGAACTCGGCTCGTGTCAGACACTTTTATGACTCCTTCGAGAGCGAGACGAGGACGTCATCGCCGTCGATCTTGACTCGGTAGACGGGGACGGGCTTGATGGCGGGCGGACCGGTGGGCTTGCCCGAACGCAGGTCGAAGCACGAACCGTGCAGCCAGCACTCCAGGGTGCCGTCGTAGACCTCACCCTCGCTGAGTTTCACCTCCGCGTGGGAGCACACGTCGTGCAGCGCGTAGACCTCCTCGCCCCGGCGGACCAGGGCGACGGGGGTCTCGCCCA
This sequence comes from Streptosporangium amethystogenes subsp. fukuiense, assembly GCF_042665875.1. NCBI lineage: Bacteria > Bacillati > Actinomycetota > Actinomycetes > Streptosporangiales > Streptosporangiaceae > Streptosporangium > Streptosporangium amethystogenes. The sequence goes on from NZ_JBHTEE010000001.1 coordinate 3,192,746, forward strand.
CCTCAACGCCGATCACGCCCTCGTCGGGGATGTCGGCGAGCTTGCAGACCTTCTCGAACGTCACTTCTCAAGCTCCGCCTCGACCCGGGCGAGCACCCGCTCGCGAAGCTCGGAGACCTCGATCTTCTCCACCAGTTGCGCGAAGAAGCCCCTGATGACGAGGCGACGCGCGTCCTCGTAGGGGATCCCGCGGGCCTGCAGGTAGAAGAGGTGCTCGTCGTCGAGGCGGCCGGAGGTGCTGGCGTGGCCGGCACCGGTGACCTCTCCGGTGAGGATCTCCAGGTTGGGCACCGAGTCGGCGCGGGCGCCGTCGGTGAGCAGCAGGTTGCGGTTGAGCTCGTAGGTGTCGGTGCCCTCGGCCTCGACCCGGATGATGACGTCGCCGATCCAGACCGCGTGGGCGTCGGTGCCCTGCAGCGCGCCGCGGTAGTCGACGTTGCTCCGGCAGCCGGGCCGGGAGTGGTCGACGAGCAGGCGGTGCTCCAGGTGCTGGCCGGCGTCGACGAAGTAGAGGCCGTTCAACTCGGCGTCGCCGCCGGGCCCTTCGTAGGAGACCGACGGGGAGAGCCGGACCAGGTCGCCTCCGAGGGTGACCACGAAGCTGCGGAAGGTCGCGTCCTTGGCGAGCAGGGCGTGGTGGTGGGAGACGTGCACGGCGTCGTCCGCCCAGTCCTGCAGGCTGATGACCTTGAGTGTGGCGCCCTCGCCCACGACGAACTCGACGTTGTCGGCGTAGAGCGCGCTGCCCTGGTGGTCGAGGACGACCACGGCCTCGGCCATCGGCTCCAGCTTCACGACCGTGTGGCCGTAGGCGGCGCCCCGGCCGGCCCCGGTGAGGGTGACCACGGTCGGGGTGGAGGTGACGGCCTCGCGCGCCACCGTGATCACGGTGGCCTTCTCGAAGGAGGCGTAGGCCTGGGCGCTGACCCGGTCGGCGGGCACGTAGGCCCGGCCGAGCCGCGCGTCGTCACGGCCGACGGTCTCCACGGTGACCTCGGGGGCGGCGTCGACGTGCACGACCACGTTCGCGGAGGCCGCGACGCCCTCGTGCAGGCCCTTGAGCCGGGAGAGCGGGGTGAAGCGCCACTCCTCCTCCCGGCCGGTCGGGACCGCGAAGTCCGCCACGTCGTACGAGGCCTTCTCGTGAAGCGTCGACAGGGGTTTGGCGGTGTCGAGGCCCATCAGCCGACGGCTCCTTCCATCTGCAGTTCGATCAGGCGGTTCAGCTCCAGGGCGTACTCCATCGGGAGCTCGCGGGCGATCGGCTCGACGAAGCCCCGGACGATCATCGCCATGGCCTCGTCCTCGCCCATGCCGCGGCTCATCAGGTAGAAGAGCTGGTCGTCGGAGACCTTGGAGACGGTGGCCTCGTGCCCCATGGAGACGTCGTCCTCGCGCACGTCCACGTAGGGGTAGGTGTCGGAGCGGCTGATCTGGTCGACGAGCAGCGCGTCGCACTTGACGGTGCTGGCGCTGCCGTACGCGCCCTCCTCGATCTGGACCAGACCGCGGTAGGAGGTGCGGCCGCCGCCCCTGGCGACGGACTTGGAGATCACCGAGGAGCTGGTGTTCGGTGCGAGGTGCACCATCTTGGAACCGGCGTCCTGGTGCTGGCCCTCACCGGCGAAGGCGACGCTGAGGGTCTCGCCCTTGGCGTGCTCGCCCATGAGGTAGACGGCCGGGTACTTCATGGTGACCTTGGAGCCGATGTTGCCGTCGATCCACTCCATGGTCGCGCCCTCGTACGCCACGGCGCGCTTGGTGACCAGGTTGTAGACGTTGTTCGACCAGTTCTGGATGGTCGTGTAGCGGCAGCGCGCGCCCTTCTTCACGACGATCTCCACGACCGCGCTGTGCAGCGAGTCCGAGGAGTAGATCGGCGCGGTGCAGCCCTCGACGTAGTGGACGTAGGAGTTCTCGTCCACGATGATCAGGGTCCGCTCGAACTGGCCCATGTTCTCGGTGTTGATCCGGAAGTAGGCCTGGAGCGGGATCTCCACGTTGACGTTCGGCGGCACGTAGATGAAGCTGCCGCCGCTCCAGGTCGCCGTGTTCAGCGCGGCGAACTTGTTGTCGCCGACAGGGATCACGGTCCCGAAGTACTCCTTGAAGATCTCCTCGTGCTCCTTGAGGGCGGTGTCGGTGTCGACGAAGATGACGCCCTTCTCCTCAAGGTCCTCACGGATCTTGTGGTAGACCACCTCGGACTCGTACTGGGCGGCGACGCCGGCGACCAGGCGCTGCTTCTCCGCCTCGGGGATGCCGAGCTTGTCGTAGGTGCTCTTGATGTCGTCGGGCAGGTCCTCCCATGAGGCGGCCTGCTTCTCGGTCGAGCGTACGAAGTACTTGATGTTGTCGAAGTCGATCCCGCTGAGGTCGGAGCCCCAGTTCGGCATGGGCTTCTTGCCGAACAGGCGCAGCCCCTTCAGACGAAGGTCCAGCATCCACTCCGGCTCGTTCTTCAGCGCGGAGATATTGCGGACGACCTCTTCGGACAGGCCGCGCCGGGCCGTCGCTCCCGCGGCGTCCGAGTCGGCCCAGCCGAACTTGTAATTCCCGAGGCCTTCCAGCTCCGGGCGGTCGGTGACAGTCACCTTCCGGTCTCCTTGCTCGATATGTCGATCGTTTCGTGGGCTGCTGGTGATTGCACCGGCATGGACGCCGGGGCCTTCGTCACGCGATCCTGCACGCCCGGCCCGGAATCCCGGTGGGGACTCACGTGCGTGGTGCACACGCCGTCGCCGTGGGCGATGGTCGCGAGCCGCTGCACAGGAGTGTCGAGGATGCGCGCGAACGCCTCCGTCTCGGCCTCGCACAGCTGCGGGAACTCCGCGGCCACGTGCGCCACCGGGCAATGGTGCTGACACAGCTGTTCACCGCCGAGGCTGGCCCTGCTCGCCGAGGCGGCGTAGCCGTCGGCCGACAGCGCCTCGGCCAGGACGCGCACCCGCTGGTCCGCGGGGACCTCGCGCATCTCCGGCCGCAGGCGGGCGACCAGGCCGGCCACCTGCGATCGGGCGAACTCCGCCACGGCCTCCTCGCCCATGCGCTCGGCCAGGAAACGCAGCGCGCTCCCGGCGAGACCGTCGTAGGCGTGCTCGAAGGCGCTCCGGCCGGCGTCCGTTATGGCGAACAGCTTGGCGGGCCGGCCGCGGCCGCGCTGGCCCCGTGGCCTGGCGGTGCGCGTCTCGGCCATTCCCTCGGCCAGCAGTGCGTCCAGGTGTCTGCGGACCGCGGCGGGGGTGAGGCCCAGCCGCTCGCCGAGAGCGGCGGCGGTGACGGGCCCGTGCTCCAGGATGAGCCGGGCGACACGCGCTCGCGTGCTGCGCTCGGCGGACACGGCGGAAGGCCGCACGACGGCGGCTCCCTCGGTGCCCTGCATCCCGGTCACGTATTTCACAACATCAGTGTGCCGTAATTGCTTCCCGAGTTACAAACCAATGTTCAGTCGCCTCAAATGCGATTTGTCACGCAGGTAAGGCTTACCTAACCTGCGGAAACGCGCCGCACGCCCCTTCGCAGCCCGGTGAAGGCCAGGAGCGAGACGAGGGTGAAACCGGCCAGCACGACGGCCATCGGCAGCGCGGAGTCCTCACCTCCCAGGCCCACCAGCGGCGCGGCGAGCGCGCCGAGCGCGAACTGCAGCACACCGGTCAGGGCGGCGGCGCTCCCGGCGATCTGCGGGGGCTGGCCGGCCAGGGCGAGCGCGGCGCTGCCGGGCATGACGAAACCCGCACCGCACATGATCACGAACAGTGCGGCGACCAGCAGCGGCAGGGGCAGCTGGAGCAGTGCCGTGACGAGCAACGTCACGGCTCCGGCCACGCTCGTGAACAGCCCGATCAGGATCAACCGGGCCGGGTCGACCCGGTGCCCCGCGAGGCGCCCGCCGATCTGCGCGGTAACGGTCAGCCCCAGGGCGTTCAGCCCGAACACCAGGGAGAAGGTCTGCGCCGAGGTGTCGTAGACCTCCTGGAGCACGAAGGGCGATCCGGAGATGTAGGCGAACATGCCCGCGAAGCCCAGCCCTCCGGCCAGGGCGGGGGCCATGAAGGACCGATCGCCGAGCAGGTGCCGGAAGGTGACGAGGGTGTGCCGCAGCCCCCCGCCCTCACGCTGGTCCGCGGGGAGCGTCTCGCGCACCCCGGACAGCGCGGCGGCCAGCAACAGCAGGCCGGCGACGCTCAGCGCGACGAAGACGCCCCGCCAGGAGGTGTGGTTGAGCAGCTGCGCGCCCGCGAGCGGGGCCAGGATCGGCGCGAGACCGGTCACCAGCATGAGGGTGGCGAAGATGCGGGCGATGGCCGCCCCCTCGTACAGGTCCCGGACGACCGCGCGGACGATCACCAGCGCGGCGCCGCCCGCGATGCCCTGGAGCAGGCGGAACCCGACCAGCCCGTACACCGAGGGCGAGAAGGCGCACAGCAGTGAGGCGACGGCGTAGGCGAAGATGCCGAACAGCAGCGGCCCCCGCCGACCGCGTACGTCGCTGAGCGGGCCGGCGACGACCTGTCCGACGGAGACCCCGATGAGACAGGCGGTGAGGGTGAGCTGCACCTGCGCCTGCCCGGCGCCCAGGTCGGCGGCGATGGCGGGGAAGGCCGGCAGGTACATGTCGATCGACAGGGGGCCGATCGCGGAGAGCGCGCCCAGGATGATCAGCAACAGTCTGCGCCGCGTGCCCGGCATCACGTCCGACTCGCCGACGACCGCGGTCATACCCGTACTCCCCTTTTGATCGCAGGCCACGATGGGCCCACAGGGGCCGAAGCGTCCCAACCATCAACAGGTCATCCGAATTCCTAGATTTAGGAAATTTATTAGAAAGAGCGGCAAAGCACTGACCAGCAAAAGCCGTTCGGGAGCGCCCGGCGCCTCAGGGCCGGAACTCCCGGCCGGCACGGAACGGCCCGGACGCGTGGTCCGGGAACGTGACCGGCGGCCGCGGTCCCTAAACTCGTGGCCATGGAATCCCCAGCCGTCGAGATCGTCGACCTGGTCAAGAGATACGGCGGAACAACCGCTATCGACGGCCTGACCTTCAACGCCGCCCGAGGCGCGGTCACCGCCGTGCTGGGCCCCAACGGGGCCGGCAAGACCTCCACGCTGGAGATCTGCGAGGGATTCCGCCGTGCCGACGGCGGCGAGGTGAAGGTGCTCGGGCTCGACCCGTCCAGGCCGGAGCTGCGGGCCAGGGTCGGGGTGATGCTCCAGGCGGGCGGCGTTCCCCCGGCGACCCGCTGTGGGCAGTGGCTGCGGCTGATGGCCCGCTTCCACGCCCACCCGCTCGATCCCGCGGCGCTGCTGGAACGGCTGGGGCTGACCGAGCACGCCCGCACCCCGTACCGGAGGCTCTCCGGCGGCCAGCAGCAGCGCGTGTCGCTGGCCGGAGCGGTCATCGGCCGTCCCGAGCTGGTCTTCCTCGACGAGCCGACCGCGGGCCTGGACCCACAGGCCAGGCACGCCTGCTGGGAGCTGGTGCGCGATCTGCGCGCGAACGGGGTCTCGGTGGTGCTCACCACCCACCACATGGACGAGGCGGAGAAGCTCTCCGACCAGATCGTGATCATCGACCGCGGCCGGGTGGTCGCCGAGGGCACCCCCTCCTCACTCACCGGCGCCGAGCGTCAGCTGCGCTTCCGCGCCCGCCCCGGGCTCTGCCTGGACGAGTTGCTCGCCGCGCTGCCCGCCGGCAGCTCGGCCAAGGAGTCACCGGCGGGGCACTACATCATCGAGGGTCAGGTCGCGCCCGGCCTGCTGGCCACCGTGACGACCTGGTGCGCCGCCGAGGGCGTGAGCACCGAAGACCTCAGCATCGAGCGGCGTACCCTGGAAGACGTCTTCCTGGAGCTGACCGGGCGCGAGCTCCGGTGACGCGCCCGGCCCCCACACCTTCACCACGCATGGATCCGGGCGCGGCCCGAGCCAGACCACAGGAGAGCCGCTTGACCACCCTGGATCTCACCCCGGCCCCCGGAGCCGCGCCGCTGCGCCGGATGGTGACGGCCCAGACGGGCGCGGAGATCCAGGCGATGCTCCGCAACGGCGAGCAGCTGCTGCTCACGATGATCATCCCGGTGCTGCTGCTCGTCGGCCTCTCGGTCGCCCCGATCATCGACGTGGGCGGCGGTTCCCGCATCGACTTCATGGCCCCCGGAGTGCTCGCGCTGGCCGTGATGTCCACCGCCTTCACCGGGCAGGCCATCGCGACCGGCTTCGAGCGCCGCTACGGCGTGCTGAAGCGGCTGGGCGCGACCCCGCTGTCGCGGACCGGGCTGATGCTGGCCAAGACGCTCGCGGTGATCGCCGTGGAGGTCATCCAGGTCACGGTCATCTGCGGGGTGGCGCTCGCCCTGGGCTGGCGCCCGGCGGGCTCGCCGCTCGCGGTGCTGCTGCTGGTCGTGCTGGGCACCGCCGCGTTCAGCGGGCTCGGCCTGCTGATGGCCGGCACGCTGCGCGCCGAGGCGACGCTCGCCGCGGCGAACCTCGTCTACCTGGTCCTGCTCGCCTGCGGCGGGATCGCCTTCCCGCTGACCAGGTTCCCCGAGTCGGTGCGGCCGGTGCTGGAGTCACTGCCGATCTCCGCGCTGAGCGGAGGGCTCCGCGCGGTCCTGAGCGAGGGGGCGGGACCGCCTCTCGCCGCGCTGGCGGTCCTCGCGGCGTGGGCCGCGGTGTCGCTCTTCCTGACCTCGCGAACCTTCCGCTGGGAATGACGTCGTGGTGGCCCGTCCCCTGGCGGCCGGCCTCTTTCCTGAGCCCGTCTCGCATCGCGGACGTCACTGAGAACAGGACCTCCCGACAAGTAAGGTGCCATTAACTAATTCGCACCTGGCACAAGGAGTGTCGTGACCGCCGAAGCCCTGCCCGGGCCCGCCGAGCCCCGCAGACCGGGAGCGCTGCTGAGGGCCGCCTCCGACGCCATCCCGCCATCCGGTCTGGTGCTGCTGGCCATCCTGTCGGTACAGGTGGGCGCGGGTTTCGCCAAGGACCTGTTCTCCCAGCTGCCACCGAGCGCGGTGGTGTTCCTGCGGATCGCGACGGGTGCGCTGATCATGGGAGTGATCGCCAGGCCCAGGCTGAGGGGACTGACCCGGACGGACCTCGCGGCGGGCGCGGCCTTCGGCCTGACGCTTGGCCTGATGAACCTGTCGTTCTACGAGGCGCTGGCCCGGCTGCCCATGGGCATCGCGGTGGCGATCGAGTTCCTCGGGCCGCTCGGTGTCGCGGTGGCGGCCTCGCGCCGCCGCCTCGACCTGCTCTGGGTCGTGCTCGCCGCCTCCGGCGTGGTGCTGCTGGCCCCGTGGGGCACCTCGGCCTCCAGGATCAGCTGGGCCGGAATCGCCTTCGCCCTGGTCGCGGCGGCCTGCTGGGCCGGCTACATCCTGCTGGCGGCCTCGGTCGGCCGGCGTTTCCCCGGGGCCACCGGCCTCTCCCTGGCGATGATCGTCTCCTTCGTGCTGATCGCCCCCTTCGGGATCGCCTCGGGCGGCGCCGACCTGCTCCGCCCCGAGCTGCTGCTGATCGGTGTCGGGGTGGGCCTGCTGTCGTCGGTCATCCCCTACTCGATAGAGCTGGAGGCGCTGCGCAGGATGCCCAAGCGGGTCTTCGGCATCCTGATGAGCCTGGAGCCCGCGGCGGCCGCGCTGGTCGGCCTGCTGGTACTGGGCGAGGTGCTCCAGGTACGCGAGTGGGCCGCCATCGGCTGCGTGGTCATCGCCAGCGTCGGCGCCACCCGCGGCTCGCGCTGACCCGCGCCGCTATTCGGGGCGGCTGGCCCAGATGCCGCGTACGTGCCGGATGTGCTCGCGCATCAGCCGCTCGGCACCGCTCACGTCTCCCGCCGAGAGCAGGTCGAGCAGCGTGAGATGCTCGCGGGCGGAGTCGACCAGGCCCCCCCTTTGGTGCAGGGCGGACAGGCCGTACAGACGGGCCCGGTTGCGCAGGTCGCGGACCACCTCCACGAGGTGGGAGTTGCCCGCCAGAGCGAGCAGGTCCAGGTGAAAGCGGATGTCGGCGTCGACGTAACCGAGCAGGTCGCCGCGCTCGGCCGCGTCGACGATCGCCCTGGCCTGCGGGCGGAGCGCCTCGAAGCTCGGCGCGTCCCCGGCGCCGGCCGGTCTGCCGGCCAGTTGTGACACCGTGGGCACCTCGATCAGCCTGCGGAGCTCGGTCAGCTCGTCCAGGTCGCGCTCGGACAGCTCGGTGACCCGGAAGCCCTTGTTGCGCACCGCCTCCACCAGGCCCTCCTTGGCCAGGTCGAGCATCGCCTCGCGCACCGGGGTCGCCGAGACGCCGAACTGGGCGGCGAGGGCCGGGGCGGAGTAGACCATGCCGGGTCTCATCTCACCGGTGATCAGTGCCGCCCTGAGCGCGTGTGCCACCTGCTCCCGCAGGCTCTGCCGCTCACGCACAGCCGGCAGGTCGGGCCGGCCGTCCGCCCTAGGAGCCATCCCCAAACCTCTCGTGTCGCTCGTGTCCACACCTGGTGGGCCGAGCCCGTTACCTTCACATCCTCCCAGGCCGTGCGCGTACTCCCGAACACCCGGTGCCCTCATCAGGAAGGCACGGCACCAGCGGCGGACCCGCCTTCCTCGGCCCCGCCGAGGTAGGCCTCGACCACCCGGGGGTCCCGGCGGAGCTCGGCGGCGGGCCCGTCGAGGACGCGCTCGCCGTTCTCGATCACGTAACCACGGTGGGCGATCCCGAGGGCGGCGACCGCGTTCTGCTCGACGAGCAGCACCGAGGTGCCCTCGGCGTTGATGCCCGCGATGAGTTTCATGACCGAGGCGACGACCAGCGGCGCCAGGCCCATGGACGGCTCGTCCAGCAGCAGCAGCCGGGGCCCGGTGACCAGCGCCCTGCCGATGGCGAGCATCTGCTGCTCGCCGCCCGACAGCGTGCCCCCCTGCTGGGCGCGCCGCTCGGCCAGGCGGGGCAGCAGCTCGTACACGTGCTCGATCCGCCTGCGGATCTCCGCCTGGTCGCGGACCAGGTAGCCGCCCAGCTGGAGATTCTCATGGACGCTGAGCGTGCTGAAGATCCGGCGGCCCTCGGGGACGTGCACCAGGCCGCGGGCGGTGATCCTGTGCGGCTTCCGGCCGGTGATCTCGTGGCCGTCGAAGAGCACCCTGCCGCCGCTGGGGCGCAGCAGCCCCGAGACCGCGGCCAGCGTGGTGGTCTTGCCCGCGCCGTTGTTGCCCAGCAGGGCGACGATCTCACCCTCGGCGACGCCGAGGGACAGGCCGCGCAGGGCGTGCACGCCGCCGTAGTGGACGTCCAGCCCGTCGATGTCAAGCATGCGCGTCGCTCCCGGCCGAGTCCGCTTTCCCCGGGTCACCCTGCCCCGTGCTGTCCTGCCCCGCGATCTTCTCCTCCGGCACTGTCTCCCCCGGTGCGGTCTCCTCCAGGACGGCGGGATCGCCGCCGAGATATGCCTCGATGACCGCCGGGTCGCGCCGGACGTCCTCGGGGCGGCCGTCGGCGATCTCCCTGCCGAAGTTGAGCACGACCACGCGCTCGGAGACCTCCATGACCAGCCCCATGTCGTGCTCGATGAGCACGATGGCCACGCCGAGTGCCTGGATGCGCCGGATCAGGTCGAGCATCTCGGCCTTCTCGCCGTGGTTGAGCCCGGCCGCGGGCTCGTCGAGCAGCAGCAGGTCGGGCCGGCGGGCCAGCGCACGGGCGATCTCGGTGCGGCGCTGCTCGCCGTAGGGCAGGGCTCTGGCCTGCCCGTACCGGTCGCCGCGCAGGCCGACGAAGTCCAGCCAGTGGTGTGCCTGCTCGGTGCACTCGCGCTCGGAGCGCCGGTAGCGCGGGGTGTGCAGCAGGGCGTCCAGGACGCTCTGGCGCAACCACAGGTGCGATCCGGCGCGCACGTTGTCCAGGACCGACAGCTCGCCGAACAGGCGCAGGTTCTGGAAGGTCCGCGCGACGCCCAGGCCCGCGATGGCCGAGGGCCGCAGTCCGGACAGGTCCCTTCCGCGCAGGGTGATCCGGCCGGAGGCGGGCCGGTAGAAGCCGGTGACGCAGTTGAAGGCCGACGTCTTGCCCGCCCCGTTGGGCCCGATCACGGAGACGATCTCCGCCTCGCCCACCGAGAACGACAGGCCGTCGATGGCCACCAGCCCGCCGAAGGACAGGCGCAGGTCGGCCACGCTCAGCAGGCTCAAGGGACCTCCTTGGAACGGGCCGGCCAGAGCCCCTGGGGGCGCAGCAGCATGAAGGCGATGAGCAGGACGCCGAAGAGGAAGAACCGGTAGTCGGCGAGGTCGCGCAGGATCTCCGGCAGGATGCTGATCACGACGGCCCCGACGACGACGCCGGGCGTCGAGCCCATGCCGCCGAGGACCACGGCCATCAGCACCAGCGCCGACGACAGGAAGGTGAAGCTGCCCGGCGAGATGGCCGACAGGTGCGCGGCGAACAGCACCCCGGCCAGGCCGCCCCAGACCGCCCCGGCCACGTAGGCGGCGAGCTTGACCCGGTAGGTGTGCACGCCCATCGCCTCGGCCGCGTCCTCGTCCTCGCGGACGAAGCGCCAGGCCCGGCCCAGGCGGGAGCGGCCCAGCCTGGCCGCGCCGAGGACGGCCAGCGAGACGACGACCACGGTGAGGTAGTAGAAGGCCACCGGACCTTCGACCAGGTGCGGGATGCCGTAGATGCCCGAGGGGCCGCCGGTGACGTCCAGGTTGTTGGCGGTGATCCGGATGATCTCCCCGAAGCCGAGCGTCACGATGGCGAGGTAGTCACTGCGCAGCCGCAGCGTCGGCGCGCCGATGACGATCCCGGCGACGACCGTGACCACGATCACGGCGGGCACCGTGGCGAGCAGCGGCAACTCCAGGCGGGTGGCCAGCACCCCGCTGGTGTAGGCGCCGACCGCGAAGAAGGCGACGTAGCCCAGGTCGAGCAGGCCGCAGTAGCCGACCACGATGTTCAGCCCGGCGGCGAGCATCACCGCGATGGCCGCGCTGGTCATGACCGACAGCGCGTACGGCGTGGCGTCGACGAAGGGGGCCAGCAGCGCGACCAGCAGCCCCGCGAGCCCGGCCCAGCGGTTCTGCAGCAGCTTCGAGGCCCTGCTGGGCGGTGAGTCCGTACCGAGACGGCGGACCCTGGTCGCGCTCACACCCGCTCCGTCACACGCTCGCCGAGCAGGCCGGTGGGCCGTACCGTCAGGAACAGGATCAGCACCCCGAAGGCGAACACGTCCCGCCACTCGCCGCCCAGCCAGAACGTGCCGAACGACTCCAGCAGCCCGAGGAGCAGGCCGCCGAGCATGGTGCCGGGGATGTTGCCGATGCCGCCGATGACCGCCGCCGTGAACGCCTTGAGGCCGATCAGGAAGCCCATCATGAAGTCGATCTTCCCGTAGTAGGCCCCCGCCATCACGCCCGCGGCCCCCGCCAGGGCCGAGCCGACGAAGAAGGCGCGGGAGATCACCGCGTTGACGTCGATGCCCATCAGCGCGCTGGTGCGCGGATCCAGCGCGATGGCCCGCATGGCCCTGCCCTCGCGGGTCCGGGTGACCAGCAGGTTGAGCCCGGCCATCAGCAGCACCGCCACGCCGATCAGGACGAGTTGCTGCGGGGTGATCCTGGCGCCGAGGACCTCGAACGAGGTGCCGCCCAGCCGCACCGGGTAGACCCGGGGGTCGGCCCCGGCCACCGCGCGCATCCCGTACTCCAGGGCGAAGGAGGCGCCCACGGCGGTGATCAGCAGGGACAGCCGCGGGGCGCGGCGTAGCGGACGGTAGGCGATCCGCTCCAGCGTCACCCCCGCCAGGCCGGTGACGACCATGGTCGCCAGGAGCACCGCGAGCAGCAGCGGCAGGGCCATGGCGGAGGACACGCCGCCGACCGCGCCGAGGATGGCGAAGCCGGCGAACGCACCGAGCATGTACAGGTCGCCGTGGGCGAAGTTGAGCAGCTTGATGATCCCGTAGACCATGCTGTAACCCAGGGCCACCAGGGCGTAGAACGAGCCGACGAACAGCCCGTTCCAGATGAGTTGCGTCACTTCAGGGAGTCCTGCAGGGCGAATTTGTCGCTCTTGACGACGAGGATCTGGAAGCCTCCGTTGGCCAGGGTGTGTTCGGGGGTGAACTTCAGCGGCCCGGAGAACATCGGGAAGCCGTCGATCGCCTCAAGCGCCGCGATGACCTTGGTTCCGTCGGTGCCGCCCGCCTTGGTGACCGCCTCCGCGGCCAGCCGGACCGCGTCGTAGGCCTGGTTGGAGTACGGGCCCGGCTCGGCGCCGTACTTCTTCCGGTAGGCGTCGATCCAGCCCTCGGCGCCCTCCAGGGTGTCGGGGGTCTGGGTCATCGTGGCGTAGAGGCCCTCGGCGGCCTCGGCTCCGGCGATCTCGACCAGCTTGGGAGAGACCGAGCCGTCGCCGACCATGATGGAGCCCTTGTACCCGGCCTGCCGGAGCTGGCGCGCGATCAGGCCGCCCTCCTGGAAGTAACCGGTCCAGTAGACGAAGTCGGGCTTCTTGGCCAGCACGTTGGTGATGTTGGCGCTGTAGTCGCTCTCCTTCGGGGTGACCGCCTCGGTGATCGTGGCCTCGGCTCCGCCGGGGGCCTCCAGCAGGCTCTGGGTGCGCAGCGCGATGTCCTTGGAGTAGCTGGTGTTGTCGTGCATCAGCGCGACGCTCTTGGAACCCTGCTTGGTGATCCACTTCTCCGCGGCCGCGGCCTGCTGGGAACCGGTGCCGTTGATCAGGAAGACGTGTTCGAGCTTCTGGTCGACCAGCTCCTGGGAGTTGGCCGCCGGAATGATCATGGGAATGCCGGCCTTGCCGAAGATCGGCAGGGTGGGGAGCGTCGCACCGGAGCAGTAGCCGCCCACGGAGACGTCGACTCCCTCGGTGACCAGCTTGTTGGCGCCGGCGGCGGCCGACTGGGCGTCACAGGCGTCGTCGGCGGTCTTCAGTTCCAGCTGGCGGCCGAGCACGCCGCCCTTGGCGTTGATCTCGTCGATCGCGAGCTGCGCCGCGTTGCTCATGTAGGGACCGATGGCGGCCTCGCTGCCCGACTGCGGGATCAGCATGCCGAGGACGATCGGCCCGTCCTTCCCGGCCGCGGTCTGCCCGGCGCCGTCACCACCGCCGAGCAGTCCCTGGCCACACCCGGTGACCAGGAGGCCGAGAACGGCCAGCGACGTGAAGGATTTCAGGGGGATGGCACGCATGTGCTGCTCCTCACATCTGGCGATGTGTGACATCGCACGTGTACTTCGAAGGACGCGTCAAGGCCCGAAACAAGATCGTTAGCGTTAGGACATCGCTTCTTCCGCAAGCTGCGACCCGCCGGGGCACGGATCGCCGCCGGACCCGGGGACGGCGACGTCTCCGCTGTTCAGGCCGGGTGCGGCCGACTGTGGGTCGACCGCGGGCCGACCGGCCGGAGAGCGGCGGGTCAGGCCCGGTCGACCCGGATGTCAGCAGGCCGGCGGGGTGGCGGGTCAGATGAGGAACCCGGCGGGGAACGGGTCACGAGGGTCGAGGAAGTACTGGGCGGTGCCGGTGACCCACGCCCGCCCGGTGATGGCGGGGACCACCGCGGGCAGGCCCGCCACCTCCGTCTCCCCGACGAGCCGCCCGACGAACCGGGTGCCGATGAACGACTCGTTCACGAAATCGGTGTCCATCCGGAGCTCGCCCCTGGCGTGCAGCTGGGCCATCCTGGCACTGGTGCCGGTGCCGCAGGGCGAGCGGTCGAACCAGCCGGGATGGATCGCCATCGCGTGCCGGGAGTGCCTGGCGTCGGAGCCCGGCGCCGTGAACTGCACGTGATGGCAGCCCCTGATACCGGGGGCCAGCGGATGCACCGGCTCGTCCTGCTCGTTGATCGCCCCCATGACGGCCAGCCCCGCGTCGAGGATCCGCTGGCCGTGCGAGCGCTCGAACGGCAGGCCCACGGACTCGATCGGCAGGATCGCGTAGTAGTTACCGCCGTAGGCGAGGTCGTAGGCGACCTCGCCGATGCCGGGCACCTTGACGACACGGTCCAGCCCCGCGCTGAAGGAGGGCACGTTGGTGACGGTCACCTCGGTGGCGGCCCCGTCCTCGACCCTGACCTCGGCGACGACCAGCCCGGCCGGGGTGTCCAGCCTGATGGTGGTGACCGGCTCGGTGACCTCCACCATCCCGGTCTCGACGAGGACCGTGGCGACGCCGATGGTGCCGTGCCCGCACATGGGCAGGCAGCCCGACACCTCGATGTAGAGCACGCCGTAGTCGGCGTCGGGCCGGGTGGGCGGCTGCAGGATGGCCCCGCTCATCGCCGAGTGGCCGCGGGGCTCGTACATGAGCAGGGTCCGCAGGTGGTCCATCTCGGCCAGGAAGTGCTCGCGCCGCTCGGCCATGGTCGCGCCGGGGATCACCCCCACACCCCCGGTGATCACCCGGGTGGGCATGCCCTCGGTGTGGGAGTCCACCGCGTGGAAGACCCTCTTCGTCCTCATCGACTCTCCTCGCGAGAAAGGGAAAACAGGACCGGCCTACCGCAGGCCCTCGGCCAGGGCCTTCTCGGTGGCCGCGCGGACCGCGGCCTCCTGCTCGCCGGGGAGCCCGAGCCTGGGCGGGCGGCACGGGCCGCCGTGGCGTCCGGCCAGGTCCATGGAGAGCTTGATGGCCTGTACGAACACCGGTTTGGAGTCCCAGCGGAGCAGCGGGTGCAGCGCGCGGTAGAGCGGCAGCGCGGTGGCCGTGTCCCCGGCGGCGGCCGCCCGGTAGAGGGCGACCGTCGAGGCGGGCAGCGCGTTGGGGAAACCGGCCACCCAGCCGACCGCTCCGGCGGTGACCAGTTCGAGCAGCACGTCGTCGGCTCCGGCCAGCACGTCCAGCCCCGGGGCCAGCTCGGCGATCTCGTAGATCCGGCGGACGTCGCCGCTGAACTCCTTGACGCCCGCGATCAGGCCCTCGGAGTGCAGGGCGGCCAGCAGGCGTGGGGTGAGGTCGACCCGGGTGTCGAAGGGGTTGTTGTAGGCCACCACCGGCAGACCGGCCCTGGCCACCTCGCGGTAGTGCTCCAGCACCGTCCTGTCGTCGGCGCGGTAGGCGTTCGGCGGGAGCAGCATCACCGCGCGGCACCCGGCCTCACCGGCCTGCTCGGCCCAGCGGCGGGCCTCCAGGGCGCCGTAGGCCGCGACGCCCGGCATGACGCGGTCGCCGCCGACGGCCGCGACCGCGGTCTCCACCACCGAGGCCCGCTCCCGGGAGTCCAGCGTCTGGTACTCCCCCAGCGACCCGTTCGGCACCACGCCGTCACAGCCGGAGGCGACCAGCCACCGGCAGTGCTCGGCGTAGCCGTCCAGATCGACCGAGAGATCCGCGCGCAGGGGCAGCGCGGTGGCCACCGTCACGCCGTGCCAGGGTTTCACCCGGGTCGCCATGCTTCATCCTTTCGAGGGGGTACGGAGCCGGAGGGCTTCGGCCCGTCCGGGAAGGTCGGGGTCCGCGCGGCGAGGTCGCCGAGCCTGACGGGCTGGGCGATCGGGCGCCGGGGCGGCGCCGGATCCTCACCGACGAGGCAGGCGACCGCGTGGCCGCACATCCGGCCCTGGCACCACCCCATCCCCGGGCGCGCCAGCAGCTTGACCGAGCGCGCGTCGACGGCGCCCATCGCCTGGGCCTCGCGTATCGCCGACAGGGGCACCTCCTCGCAGCGGCACACCAGCGTGTCGTCGCGGAGCCAGTCCTGCCAGCCCGGCCGTAGCGGGTAGGCGCCCTGCAGCGCTCGCGCGAAGGCGGCGAGCCGGTCCCTGCGCCGGGACAGGGCGGGGTCGGGCGGCGTGGGGCGGCCCAGGTCGGCGGCCGCGGCCCGGCCCGCGATCCGGCCCTCCACCTCGGCGAGCGCGGCCCCGCCGACACCGGTGGCCTCCCCCGCCGCGTAGACGCCGGGCACGCTGGTGCGCATGCCCGCGTCCACCGCGACGACCGGGCCACCGTCGGGACCACCGTCGGGGTCGCGGCGGGTGGCGCAGTCCAGTTGGAGGGGCAGGTCGAGCTGGGGGACGAAACCGTAGCCGCAGGCGAGGGTGTCGCACTCGACGGTTCTCGTCGAGAGCGGCCGCCAGGCGGGGTCCAGGCTCGCCACGGTGACGTGGGTCAGCGCGGTCTCACCGTGCGCGGCGATCACCGCCTCGCGGCCGCGGTAGGGCACCCGGTGGCGGGCCAGACGCGCCACGTACCCGAGGGCCTCCGCCGCCCGACCGGCGGCGAGCAGCGGATGCCTGGCGAGCCCGAACCTGCGGTTGGCCTCGTGCACGCCGAGCACCCGGGCCCCCGCGTCCGCCAGGCCCGCGGCGACCGGAAGCAGGAAGGGCCCGGTGCCCGCGACCACGACCCTGCGGCCCGCGAGGACCAGATCACCCTTGAGCAGTGCCTGCGCACCACCCGCGGTGAGCACGCCCGGCAGGTCCCAGCCGGGGAACGGCAGCGGCCTGTCGTGGGCGCCGGTGGCGACCAGCAGCCCGCGCGCGGTCACCGTACGGGGCCGTTCCTCGCGGTCTCCCTCCAGGCAGCGCACGGTGATCACCCCGTCCGCGCGCTCGACGGCCCAGACCCGCGTGCTCAGCAGCACCTCGGCGCGCTCGCGGAGCGTCTCCCACTGGCGGGTGAACCGGTCGAGGCCGTGGTGGAGCGCGCCGGGCCTGGCGGCGTGGAACCCCTCGGCGGGATGCCGGAAGTACTGGCCGCCCGGTCGCCCGGACCCGTCGACCAGCACGACGTCCAGCCCGGCCAGGGCGGCGGTGAGCGCGCCCGCGACCCCGGCGGGACCCGCGCCGACGACGGCCAGGTCGTGGATCCGTGTCATCGGCCGCTCACCGCTCCCCTCCGGAACCGGGAACGTCCCGCGCCGGAGCGTCTCCGGTGGTGACCAGGTCTCCCGGGCGGGCCTCGGTCAGGCAGGCCCGCAGGGAGGAGACCCCGTTCACCGTGACCAGACAGTCGAAGCAGACCCCGATGCCGCAGAACAACCCTCGTGGGCGCCCGCCGAACCTGGTGGTGCGCCACGATCGGATGCCCGCACCGTGCATGGCGGCGCCGACACTCTGGCCGGGGACCACCGCGACGGGAGCGCCGTCCACACTGATCTCGAACTCCGGCTCGGGCCGTGCCCGCACCAGGCGGTACGGCCCGCTCATCGGACACCTGGCGTCATGGCGCCTCCTGCGGGAAACGGTCCGGTCTGAAGGGGGCGAGGTCCAGGTCGGGGTCGAGGCCGGCCAGCAGCCGGGCGATCAGGTGGCCGGTGGCCGGGGCCAGGCCGATGCCCGCACCCTCGTGGCCGCAGGCGTGGTAGAGCCCTGGGACCCGGGGATCCTCGCCGATCACCGGCAGGTGGTCGGGGCAGTAGGGACGGAAACCGCAGTAGGCCCGGATCACCCGGTACGCCGCCAGGGCGGGGAACAGCTCGACGGCCTGGCGGGCGAGGCGTTCGAGCACCGGAACGGAGATCGTGCGGTCGAAGCCGACCCGCTCGCGGCTGGCGCCGATGAGCACCGGCCCCGACGGGGTGCTCTCCACGACGGCGGACGTCTCCAGCCCCTCCGAGTCGCTGGCCACCGCGGTGACGTAGCCGGCGGTGTAGACCTTGTGCCTGATGAGCGGCCCGGCGAGCGGCTCGGTGACCAGGATGAAACCGCGCCTGGGCAGGATGGGCACGCGCACCCCGGCCAGCGCGGCGATCTCGCCGCCCCAGGTGCCCGCAGCGTTGACGACGGCTCCGGCGAGAATGTCGCCGCAGGAGGTGGTGACACCGGTGACCCGGTCGCCGTCGCGCAGGAAGCCGGTCACCGTGACCCCGGTGCGCAGCATCAGGGCGCCGTGCCCGAACCGTTCCGCGCCCCGCCGGATGAGCCTGGCCGCCGCCAGCATCGGCTGCACCTGGGCGTCGTGCGGGTAGAACACGCCGCCGGCGAGCCCTTTCGCCAGGTGGGGCTCGTAGTCACCGAGCTCCCCGGCGGCGACGGCGACGCACTCGACGCCCTGCTCGCCCGCCAGGCCGGTGAGCGCCTCAAGCACCTCGTCCGTCTCGGCGACCACCAGGCCGCCCTTGGCCTCGAACTCGAACCCACCGTCGGGCCCACCGTCGGGCCCGTCGGCGGGCCCGTCGGCGGCCAGGTCACGCCAGAGCCGGTTGGAGAGCAGCGCCAGGTCGAGTTCGGGGCCCGGTCCCTTGTCGGAGACCAGCACGTTGCCCTCGCCCGCGCCCGTCGTACCGCCCGCCACCGCCCCCCGGTCGACGACCACCACGTCCAGTCCCGCGCGGGCGGCGTAGTAGGCGCAGGCGGCGCCGACGACCCCGGCGCCGACGACCACGACGTCCGGCATGACTCACCTCGCTCCCGGGCTCGTCAGTAATATGTCACATACCTTTTTATGGATCAATGCATCGGACCGGACGTCCCGGGCCGGCAACCGGCTCAGCCCCCCTACCCGTAGACCCGTGGGGCACGCCGTCCGAGGTGAGATGTCCCACACCGGCAGCCGGCGGCGGCCCCCTGCCCGAGACGCCGGGGAGACGCGAAACGACCGGGGCGAAAGCCTCCGCACCGGCCCCGGCGCCAGGGGTCCGCGGCGGGACCGCCCCCCTCGCCGCCTAGCATGTGAGCCGTGAAGCACCTCCTTGACCAGACCCGTCTGCAGACCGCGAAACTGACCTGGATCGTGGGGCCGCCGACCTTCCGCACCCTGCGCCGCTGGGCGCTGGCGTCGGTGGCGGTCAACGTCGGGATCACGGTGACGGGTGCCGCGGTGCGGGTCACCGGCTCCGGCCTGGGCTGTCCCACCTGGCCCAGGTGTACGCCGGACAGCTTCATCCCGGTGGCCCACGACGACATCTCGCCGATCAACATGGCGATCGAGTTCGGCAACCGGCTGCTGACCTTCCTGGTGCTGGCCGTCGGCCTGGCCTGCCTGCTCGCCGCCCTGCGGCTGCTGCCCCGCCGCCCCGATCTGGTCAGGCTGGCCTGGCTGCAGCCGATCGGCGTGGCCGTGCAGGGACTCTGGGGCGGCCTGGTCGTGCGCAGCGCGCTCAACCCGGTCACCGTGAGCGTGCACTTCCTGGTCTCCATCGGCATGATCGCCGCGGCGTACGCGCTGTACGCCCGGGCCGGCGAGGGCGCGGGCCCGCCGCGCCTCCTGGTCAACCGGCACATCCGCACACTCGGTTTCGCGCTCGTCGCCGCCGTGTTCGTCCTGCTCGTCGTGGGCGTGGTGGTGACCGGCACCGGGCCGCACTCCGGGGACGCGATGGCCTCCCGGTTCGACTTCGACATCGAGACCGTGGCGAGGATCCACGCCGACGTCGCCTACGTGGTGGTCGGCCTCACCTTCGCGCTGGCGTTCGCACTGCACATCACCGACGCGCCCGGGCACGCCCGGCGGGCCGCCTGGACGCTGCTCGGCGTGGAGGCGGCCCAGGGCGGAATCGGATACGTCCAGTACTTCCTGGGCGTGCCCGCGGCCCTGGTCAACCTCCACGTGCTCGGCTCGGCCCTGGTCTGGGTCTGCGCGCTGCGGGTGGTGTTCACGATGCGCTCGTGCGGCCCGGCGGGCGCGACGGCCGCCGAGAGCGCGGACGAACTCGACCGGGTCCCGGCCTGACCGCCGGCCCCGCTCCCGCCGGAAAAGCCCGCGACGGCCGCGTTCGACTCGGCCGGCACCTGACCGCGACAATGGCCGGATGCCGCTGTCGCGAAGGTTCTTCCGGCTCTCCTACCAGGGCGCGGTGCTGCTGAGCGTCCTGGCCGTCGCACCGCTGACCTGGGCCTGGCTGGCCAGCTCCGGACACCGGGTGGTCGCGGACTCCTCACCCGGCTGGATGGCCGGGGTTCCCGAGGCGCCGGTGGCGCTGGTGCTGGGGGCGGCCGCCTTCGGGGGCACCCCTTCCCCGATGCTGGCCAGACGGCTGGACATCTCCGCCGAGCTGTACCGGGCCGGCAAGGTCAGGGCGATCCTGCTGTCGGGCGACAACGGGCGGATCGAGTACGACGAGCCGACCGTGATGCGCGACTACCTGCTCGCCCGTGGGATACCGGCCAGGGCGCTCGTCCTCGACTACGCCGGTTTCGACACCTGGGACTCGTGCGTGCGCGCCCGCGCCGTGTTCGGCGCCACCCGCCTCACCGTGGTCACCCAGCTCTTCCACCTGCCCAGGGCCGTCACCCTGTGCCGTACGGCGGGTCTGGAGACCTTCGGCGTGGGCGACGACTCCTCCCGGCGGTGGGCCTCCACCTACGCCTACGCGGCCCGCGAGTTCGCCGCCGCCGCCAAGGGCCTCCTCGACGCCGTGGTCCTCGACTCCGCTCCCGTCTTCCCCGGGCCGCGCGAGACCTCCCTGGAGGCCGCGCTTCAGTCGGGGTGAGCGCCACGCCCGGGGGACGGACGCCCCTGGGCGGCCCCGGGGTGCCCCGGGGTTCCGGGGGCACCGCCCCACGGATACGGCGAGCCGCCAGACGGCCGGGCCCCGGGCCCGTACCCCGGCGGGACGTTGCCGCCGCCGGGGGGCTGCGGCGGTGGCGGCGGCTGCGGGGGAAACTGGGCGCGGGAGGCGGCCATGCACTCCAGCAGCGCCCGCTGCTCCTCGTTGAACGTACGCTCGTCGATCACGTGCCCCCTGGCCCGCTCGTGGAGCAGGCCCAGCTCGGTGGCCGCGAGCTGGTAGTCGCTCATCGCCCGCAGGCCCGTCCTGCCGCCGTTGTCCCTGGCCCACTGCCTGGCGTGGCGGCGCCCCGGCAGGGAGGAGAGCATCGCGACGTCGTACGAGGAGACCAGCCCCGTCGCCCAGTAGGCGGGCAGGTAGGTCTGGATGAGCCCGATGATCCGCTTGCGGTCGCGGAAGATGATCCAGATCAGCACGAACAGCACGATCATCAGCAACAGGTAGGCGATGGCCAGGCCGGCGAAGCCGACGTAGGAGGCGAAGCCATTCCAGATGCCGTGCAGCAGCATCGCGCCGATCCACCCGGCGGCGATGACGAAGATCCGGCCGGGCCCCCGGCGCTGCGCCGCGTAGGCTACCGCGACACCGATCATGGAGGTGAACAGCGGGTGGGCGAACGGCGAGAGGACGCCGCGCAGCACGACGGTCACCGCCAGGCCCTGCGCGCCCATGTCGTCGAGCGCGGCCACGTAGTAGCTGACGTTCTCGCTCATGGCGAAGCCGAGGCCGACCATGCTGGCGTAGATGATGCCGTCGGTCGGCCCGTCGAGCTCCGCGCGCCTGAACCTGAGCAGGCCCAGCAGCACCAGGCCCTTCATCGTCTCCTCGACCACCGGGGCGCCGAACGTGGCGGCGATGTTGCGCGCGTAGTCGTAGCCGAGCCCGGCGGCGTTCTCGATGTAGACCAGGCCGAGGGAGTTGACGATCCCGGCGACCAGGACCGCCACGCCCGCCCCCCAGGCGAACGCGAAGATCAGGTTGCCTCGCGGCTCGGGCTCGATCCGGTCGAGCGCCAGCACCGCGGCCAGCAGCACGGGAACGGGCGCCAGCGCGAGGATCAGGGCGATGAAGAAGTAGACGGGGTCGCCGTTCAGCACGTCGAAGGAGAGCGACACCAGGCCGCACAGTCCCGTCAGGACGAGTCCGGTGATCAGCGCGAGCGACGGGCGGTCCCTGAGCACCCACCGGGGGTCACGGCTGGCCATGAGGTAACCGTAACCGTTGACTTCCACCCCACGAATCAAACCGGCATATCCCAGCGCGAAGGTCCACGGCCGGCGCCTGACGGCCGGCGCCCCGCCCCCCGGATACGGAGACCAGACCGAACGCTGGAACGATCCCGGGGCCGGAGCGCTGATCCGGCTCCCGAGGTTTTCCGACGACCATGAGCTGCCCTCCCCACGACCAGGCCCGACCCGGGCCGGCCAAGAAAACGTGTTCCCCACCCGGGAGACGTCTCCCCCTCGAACGAGACGCGGAAACGGGCATGTGGCAGGAGAGCGTACCTGTGAGAGGGCTCAGACGAACATCGAGTCGATGGCGACGGCGAGGAAGAGCAGCGCCAGGTAGGCGTTGGACCAGTGGAAGAAGCGCATCGGGCGCAGATCGACCCCGGTCTTGCCCGCGTTGACCCGGCCGAGGAGGCGGTGGACCTCCCACAGGCAGGCGGCACCGAGGACGGCGGCCACGACGGGGTAGAGCAGGGTGGTCCCGGCCACCGGCCACAGCAGCAGCGAGCAGAGCACCGTCGCCCAGGTGTAGACGATGCTCTCCAGCACCACCCGGCGCTCGGTGGCGACCACCGGGAGCATGGGGACCTTCGCCGCGGCGTAGTCCTCCTTGTAGCGCATGGCGAGGGTCCAGGTGTGCGGAGGCGTCCAGAAGAACACCACGCCGAAGAGCACCACGGGGGCCCAGTCGAGGCTGCCGGTGACGCCGGCCCAGCCGATCAGCACCGGCATGCAGCCCGCGATACCCCCCCACACCACGTTCTGCGGGGTCCGCCGCTTGAGGATCATCGAGTAGACGAGCACGTAGAAAAGGTTCGCGGCCAGCGACAGTCCGGCGGCGAGCCAGTTCACGGTCAGCCCGAGGCCGAGGGTCGACAGCGCCCCGAGAATGACCCCGAAGATCAGCGCGTTGGTCGGCGGCACCATGTCGCGGGCGAGCGGGCGACGCCGGGTGCGGCGCATGGCCGCGTCGATGTCACGGTCGATGTAGCAGTTCAGGGCGTTCGCACTGCCCGCCGACAGGGTGCCGAACACCAGGGTGTTGACGGCGATCCACAGCGGTGGCAGGCCCTTGGCCGCCAGGAACATCACCGGCAGCGTCGTGATCAGCAGCAGCTCGATGATCCGCGGCTTCGTGAGGGCGACATAGGCCTTCACGACGTCGCCGAAGGAGCGAGGCACGACGCCTGCGGTCGTGTCCGCCTCGGGCAGGACCGTCGATTGCTTGTCGGTGAGCACCATCTAAGGCGCTTCCAGCACGTGCGGGGTCAACGCGTAACCTCTGATTAGAGCGGATCCGTGAATGCGGGCACCAGCCAGCCTTGAGGACTCACTGTAGTTGCAGGGGAGGCCGGTCCCGGCACGGGGTGCGGAAGCGGCGCGAGGCGACACCCGCCGTGCCGGGAAAACGCGCCGATCGCCGATCCGACGGAACCGCCCCGGACCGACCTACGCCACGTTGACGTCCTCTCCGGCAGGAACGCCGAAGATCCCTGCCATACCGCCTGCGCGACATCTCGGTGGGTTCCTGTTTCACAGCCGAGCGCCTGGATGAGTTCAGGTCTTCTCTCAGCTCCGCAGGCGTTCAACGTCTCCGCCCGCCCGGCGGCGACCCGAGCACTGTACTGGATTTCGCCCTGATCGACAGCGAAACACGGAAGGGCAAGGCACGCTTGCGCCCTGGCAGGCACTTTCTCGCAAACCTTCCCCACCGCGAAGCTCGAAGCGCTGGCCCGTACTCAGCTAACGCGGCCGAAACCGTTAGGGTCCAATGTGGGCGGGAAATACCAGACCGGCGCCACCATCACACTATTAGATCCGGAGACCGAGCAGTTGAGCAGCGAACTCGTGCCAGCCCTTGAATGGAGCGACCTGGACCGCCGCGCGGTCGATGTCGTGCGGGCCCTGGCCATGGATGCGGTAGAGAAGGCGGGCTCGGGCCACCCGGGCACCGCGATGAGCCTGGCGCCCGCCGCGTACCTGCTGTTCCAGCAGGTGATGCGGCATGATCCGTCAGACCCCTCCTGGGTGGGCCGTGACCGGTTCGTCCTTTCGGCCGGCCACACCAGCCTGACCCTCTACATCCAGCTCTACCTGTCGGGCTACGGCCTGAGCCTGGACGACCTCAAGGCTCTGCGCCAGTGGGAGAGCCTGACCCCCGGCCACCCCGAGCACGGCCACACCGTCGGCGTCGAGACCACCACGGGGCCGCTGGGTCAGGGGCTGGGCAACGCGGTCGGCATGGCCATGGCCGCCCGCCGCGAGCGCGGCCTGTTCGACCCGGACGCGGCGCGGGGCGCGAGCCCGTTCGACCACCACATCTGGTGCATCGCCTCCGAGGGGGACATCGAGGAGGGCGTCAGCCACGAGGTCAGCGCCCTCGCGGGCCACCAGAGGCTGGGCAACCTGACCGTCGTCTTCGACAGCAACCACATCTCGATCGAGGACGACACCCAGATCGCGCTGAGCGAGGACGTGGTCAAGCGCTACGAGGCGTACGGCTGGCACACCCAGACCGTCGACTGGACGCAGACCGGCGACTACGTCGAGGACGTCGAGGCGCTGCACCAGGCGCTGGAGGCCGCCCGCGCCGAGACCGGCAGGCCGTCGTTCATCCGGCTGCGCACGATCATCGGCTGGCCCGCCCCCAACAAGAAGAACACCGGCAAGATCCACGGCTCGGCGCTGGGCGCCGACGAGGTCGCCGCCACCAAGAAGGTCCTGGGCCTTGACGAGGCCAAGAGCTTCGACGTTCCCGCCGAGGTCCTGGAGCACGCCCGCGGGGTCGTCGAGCGCGGCCGCGCCGCGCGGACCGAGTGGGACAAGCTCTACCAGAGCTGGCGCGAGGCCAACCCCGAGCGCGCCGCCGAGTTCGACCGCATCTCCGTGCGGCAGCTCCCCGCCGGCTGGAGCGAGGCACTGCCGGTCTTCGAGGTCGGCTCCTCCGTCGCCACCCGCAAGGCCTCCGGCGAGGTGCTCAACAGCCTCGCGCCGGTGCTGCCCGAGCTGTGGGGCGGCTCGGCCGACCTGGCCGAGTCCAACAACACCACGATGAAGGGCGAGCCGTCCTTCATCCCCGAGGAGTTCCAGACCAGGGACTTCCCCGGCAACCCCTACGGCCGCACGCTGCACTTCGGCATCCGCGAGCACGGCATGGGGGCGATCCTCAACGGCATCGCGCTGCACAACGGCACCCGCCCCTACGGCGGCACGTTCCTGGTCTTCAGCGACTACATGCGCCCGGCCGTGCGGCTGGCGGCGCTGATGAAGCTACCGGTCACCTACGTGTGGACGCACGACTCCATCGGCCTGGGCGAGGACGGCCCGACGCACCAGCCCGTCGAGCACCTGTGGGCGCTGCGCGCCATCCCCGGCCTCGACGTGGTCCGCCCCGCCGACGCCAACGAGACCGCCGCCGCCTGGCAGGTCGTGCTCGAGCACAACGACCGCCCGGCCGCGCTGGCGCTGACCCGCCAGAACCTGCCGGTCTACGAGGGCACCCGCGACGCGACGAAGGTCGCCCGCGGCGGCTACATCCTGCGGGAGGCCTCCAACGGGCAGCCCGCGGTGGTCCTGATCGGCACCGGCTCCGAGGTCGAGCTGGCCGTCGAGGCCCGCGAGATCCTGGAGGCGGAGGGCATCGCCACCCGGGTCGTGTCGATGCCGTGTGTGGAGTGGTTCCACGCCCAGGACACGGCCTACCGGCAGACGGTGCTGCCCTCCTCGGTCCGCGCGCGCGTGGCGGTGGAGGCGGGAATCTCGCTGGGCTGGCGGGAGTTCGTGGGAGATGAGGGGGAAGTGGTCAGCCTGGAGCACTTCGGTGCCTCGGCCCCCTACAAGACCCTCTACGAGCAGTTCGGCCTGACCGCCGAGCGCGTGGTCGCCGCAGCCAAGGCGAGCCTCGCCAAGACCGGAGCCGACAAGGGCGAGACGACGGGAAACTGATCATGAGTGAGATCCTGAGGAAACTCTCCGCGCAGGGCGTCTCCATCTGGCTGGACGACATCAGCCGCGAGCGCCTGCGCACCGGCAATCTCCAGTCGCTGATCCGCGACCGGCAGGTGGTCGGCGTCACCTCCAACCCGACGATCTTCGCCTCCGCGCTGAGCAAGGGCGACGCCTACGACACCCAGCTGCACGACCTGAAGATCCGCGGCGTCGACGTCGAGGAGGCGGTGCGCTCCATCACCACCTACGACATCCGCTGGGCCGCCGACGTGCTGCGCCCCGTCTACGACGCCACCGGCACCGTGGACGGCCGGGTGTCGATCGAGGTCGACCCGCGCCTGGCCCGGGAGACGGAGAAGACCGTCGCCGAGGCGCGCGCGCTGTGGTGGCTGGTCGACCGGCCCAACCTGTTCATCAAGATCCCGGCCACCGTCGAGGGCCTGCCCGCGATCACCCGGGCGATCTCCGAGGGCATCAGCGTCAACGTCACGCTGATCTTCTCCCTGGAGCGCTACCGCGCCGTGATGAACGCCTGGCTGAGCGGCCTTGAGCAGGCCAAGGCCAAGGGCCTCGACCTGTCGGGCATCGAGTCGGTGGCCTCGTTCTTCGTCAGCCGGCTGGACGGCGAGATCGACAAGCGCCTGGACAAGATCGGCACCCCCGAGGCCCTGGCGCTGAAGGGCAAGGCCGCGCTCGCCAACGCCCGGCTGGCCTTCGCCGCCTTCGAGGAGGTCGTCGACTCCCCGCGCTGGCAGGCGCTGGCCCTGGCCGGAGCCCGGCCGCAGCGCCCCCTGTGGGCCTCCACCGGCACCAAGAACCCCGACTACCCGGACACCCTCTACGTCGACGGGCTGGTCACCTCCGGCATCGTCAACACGATGCCGGAGAAGACCCTCGAGGCGACGGCCGACCATGGCAGGATCACCGGTGACACGGTCCGTCCCTCCTACGAGGAGGCCTGGAACACCATGGCCGCGCTCAAGGAGATCGGCATCGACTACGACGACGTCGTGAGGTTCCTGGAAGAGGACGGCGTGGACAAGTTCGAGGCCTCCTGGACCGAGCTGCTGGCGACCGTCGCCGCCGAGCTGAAGAAGGCATGAGGGAACACATGTCAGTGTCCGTGACGTTCGGTGAGGACGACCTCACCGAACAGGCCTCGGAGACGGCCGGCCGGCTCGTCTCCGAGGGGGTCCCCCAGTCCCTGGCCGCCGGCGACCCCACGCTGTGGGGCCCGGAGGCCGCGCCCGAGGCGGCCGTCCGGCTCGGCTGGCTCAACCTCCCGCTGACGAGCAGGCCGCTGCTCGGTGAGATCGGCGAGCTGGTGGAGTGGGCCCGTGCCGAGGGCCTGGACCACGTGGTCCTGGCGGGCATGGGCGGCTCCTCCCTCGCTCCCGAGGTCATCACCGGCTCCGCCGACGTACCGCTGACCGTGCTCGACACCACCGACCCCGGCCAGGTGCGCCGCGCGCTGGAGGACCGGCTGGAGAGCACGCTGCTGGTCGTCGCCAGCAAGAGCGGCGGCACCGTCGAGACCGACAGCCACCGGCGGATCTACGAGAAGGCCTTCCGAGACGCCGGGATCGACCCGGCGAGAAGGATCGTCGTCATCACCGACCCGGGCTCGCCGCTGGAGCTCAGCGCCCGCGAGGCGGGCTACCGGGTGGTTCTGGCCGACCCCAACGTGGGCGGCCGCTACAGCGCCCTGACGGCGTTCGGGCTGGTGCCCAGCGCGCTGGCGGGCGCCGACGTCGAGCGGCTGCTCGACGACGCCGCCGAGGTGCTGCCGCTGCTGTCGCGCTCGGAGGGCAACCCCGGCCTCGACCTGGGCGCCGCCCTGGGAGCCGCCGCGGTGGCCGGGCGCGACAAGCTCGTGATCGAGGACGGCCTTTCGGAGATCAGCGGCCTGCCCGACTGGATCGAGCAGCTGATCGCCGAGTCCACCGGCAAGTCCGGCAGGGGCATCCTGCCCGTCGTGGGCGCCGACCCCGGCGACGCCGACGACGAGCTGCTCGCCGGGATCGACACCGACGGTGTGGTGACCGTCGCCGGCCCGCTGGGCGCGCAGTTCCTCGTCTGGGAGTACGCCACGGCCGTCGCCGGGCGCGTCCTGGGCATCGACCCGTTCAACCAGCCGAACGTGGCCGAGTCCAAGGAGAACACCGCCAAGCTGCTCGACCGGAGCGAGCTGCCGGTCGGCACCCCGATCCTCGTCGACGGCCCGGTGGAGGTCCACGGCGAGCTGCCGCCGGGCATGGAGGCCCCCAAGAACCTGTCCGACGTGCTCACCGGGCTGCTGGAGGCGATCCCCTCCGACGGCTACCTCGCGGTGATGGCCTACCTCGACAGGGAGGCGGCCTTCGACGCCCCGTACCCCGAGGGCGCCTCGTTCGAGGAGATGACGGACGTGTGGAGCGCGGCCGACCCGGCCACGCTCCGCGGGATGCTCGCGGTCCGCACCGAGCGGCCGGTCACCTTCGGGTGGGGACCCCGCTTCCTGCACTCCACCGGCCAGTACCACAAGGGCGGCCCGCAGAACGGGGTGTTCCTGCAGATCACCGGGGCCGTCGAGAACGACCTGGAGGTTCCCGGCAAGCCTTACACCCTGGGCCGCCTCCAGCTCGCCCAGGCGCTGGGCGACCTGGGCGCCCTGGCCAGCCGGGGCCGCCCCGCCGTGCGACTGCACCTGACCGACCGCGCCGCCGGTGTCGCGCACCTGCTCGCCGCCTCACGGGAGGTCTGATGGGTCGCCGGAGGTTCGAATGAGCAAGGAGAACTCCCAGCCCCAGGCCGACCGGCCTCGGGCCGAGGAGCTCACCACCACGGGCACCGCGCACGAGGGAGCGGTCACCACGGCCACCGCCGCCTCGACCGCCGGCATCACCGAGGCCCTGATCGAGTCCAACCCGCTGCGCGACCCGCGCGACAAGCGCCTGCCGCGCGTGGCGGGGCCGTGCGTGCTGGTGCTGTTCGGCGTGACCGGCGACCTGGCACGCAAGAAGCTGCTCCCGGCGATCTACGACCTGGCGAACCGGGGGCTGCTGCCCCCGGGCTTCTCCCTGGTCGGCTTCGCCCGCCGGGACTGGGAGGACCAGGACTTCGCGCAGCTGACCCACGACGCCGTCAAGGAACACGCGCGCACGCCGTTCCGCGAGGAGGTCTGGAAGCAGCTGTCGGAGGGCATCTTCTTCTGCCGCGGCGAGTTCACCGACGACGGCGCCTTCGACGCGCTGGCGATGATGCTCAAGGAGATCGACGAGACCCGGGGCACCGGCGGCAACTACGGCTTCTACCTGTCGGTGCCGCCGAAGTTCTTCCCCGTGGTGGTCCAGCAGCTGAAGCGGACCGACCTGGCGGACGGTCCCGGGGACTCCTGGCGCCGGGTGGTGATCGAGAAGCCGTTCGGGCACGACCTGCGGAGCGCCCAGGAGCTCAACGCGATCACCAGCGCGGTCTTCCCGGAGAGCTCGGTGTTCCGCATAGACCACTACCTGGGCAAGGAGACCGTCCAGAACATCCTGGCGCTGCGGTTCGCCAACAACCTGTTCGAGCCGATCTGGAACCGGGGTTATGTCGACCACGTGCAGATCACGATGGCCGAGGACATCGGCATCGGCGGCCGGGCCGGCTACTACGACGGCATCGGCGCGGCGCGCGACGTGATCCAGAACCACCTGCTGCAGCTGCTGGCCCTGGTCGGCATGGAGGATCCGACGTCGTTCGGAGCCGACTCGCTGCGCAGGGAGAAGGAGAAGGTCCTCAAGGCGGTGCGGCTGCCGTCGGACCTGTCGCTGACCACCGCGCGCGGCCGTTACGGGGCCGGTTGGCAGGGCGGCGAGCCGGTCATCGGCTACACGCAGGAGGAGGGCATCCCACCCGACTCGATCACCGAGACCTACGCCGCCATCAAACTGGAGATCGCCAACCGGCGTTGGGCGGGGGTGCCGTTCTACCTGCGCACCGGCAAGAGGCTCAGCCGCCGGGTCACCGAGGTGGCCGTGGTGTTCCAGCGCGCGCCGCACCTTCCGTTCAGCAAGGACGACACCGAGATTCTCGGGCAGAACGCCCTGGTCATCCGGGTGCAGCCGGACGAGGGCATCACGGTGCGGTTCGGTTCCAAGGTACCGGGCACCGCCATGGAGGTCAGGGACGTCTCGATGGACTTCGCCTACGGCGAGTCGTTCATGGAGTCCTCCCCCGAGGCCTACGAGCGGCTGCTGCTCGACGTGCTGATCGGCGACCCTCCGCTCTTCCCGCACCAGCGCGAGGTCGAGCTGTCCTGGAAGATCCTCGACCCGATCGAGGACTTCTGGAGCACCCAGGGCCCGCCGGAGGAGTATCCCTCGGGTACCTGGGGACCGGCCTCGGCCGACGAGATGATGGCCCGCGACGGACGCGTCTGGAGGCGGCTGTAGATGACCAGCTTCATGCTCAGCGGCACGACCGCCTCGAAGATCTCCTCTCAGCTCACCCACCTGCGCCACCAGATGGGCACGCCGGCGGTCGGCATGGTGCTGACCCTGGTGGTGGTCTGCGGCGAGAGCGACCAGTACGACGCGGTCCGGGCGGCGACCGAGGCGGCCAGGGAGCACCCCTCCCGGATACTGGTCGTCATCCCTCGCGACCCGAACGAGCCCAACCGGCTCGACGCCGAGATCCGGTTCGGCGAGTCGACCCCGGGCGAGGTGATACTGCTCCGTCTGTACGGAGAGCTGACCAGGCACGCCGACTCGGTGGTCAGCCCGCTGCTGCTCACCGACACCCCGGTGGTCGCCTGGTGGCCCAGCGACTGCCCCGAGGTCCCGGCCGCGGATCCGATCGGCATGCTGGCCCAGCGCCGCATCGTCGACGCGCGTTCCGCACCCGACTCGGTCAAGGCGATCGCCGGCCGGGCCCGCGGGTACGTGCCCGGCGACACCGACCTGGCCTGGACCCGGCTGACGACGTGGCGGAGCCTGCTGGCCGCCGCGTTCGACCAGCCGGTGGCCAAGATCAAGCGGGGCACCGTGGAGGCCGTGCCCGGCCATGCCAGCGCCCTGCTGCTGGCGGCCTGGCTCGGTGAGCGCCTCGGCGCGCCGGTGAAGGTCTCCGACTCCCCCGGTCCCGGCCTGACCTCCGTCAAGCTGGTCTCGGGCGACGGCGACATCACCATCACCCGGGGCGACGGTCGCCTGGCCATGCTCTCTCGTCCCGGCCAGCCGGACCGCCGGGTCGCGCTGGCCCGGCGTCCGACGTCGGACCTGCTCGCCGAGGAGCTGCGGCGGCTGGATCCCGACGAGATCTACGCGGCCGCGATCCAGCGGCTCGCCCGGGCCCGCAAGTCCTGAGCCGTAAGCGCCCCGCGGCCTGCCGCGGGGTGCCTTTCTTCGAAAGAGAAGTTCGTGAGCGTTCCCACTGTGATCATCCATCGCGACGCCGACGTGCTCGCCAAGGCCGTCGCCGCCCGGGTGATCATCCGTGCCCTCGACGCCCAGGCGGCCAAGGGATCGGCCCAGCTGGTCCTGACCGGCGGCACCGTCGGCCTGGCCACCCTCGCCGAGATCGCCGCCTCCCCGGCCAGGGACGCCGTCGACTGGCGCAAGGTGGACATCTGGTGGGGCGACGAGCGTTTCCTGCCGGCCGGTGACCCCGAGCGCAACGAGACCGGCGCCCGCAAGGCCCTGCTGGACCACATAGACCTCGACCCCGAGCGGGTGCACGTGATGCGCGGCCCCGACTCGGGCATGACCGCCGAGGAGTCGGCCGACGCCTACGCGGAGGAGCTCCGCCGGGCCTCGCGCCCCGAGGACCACGGCCCGGCGCCGTCGTTCGACCTCATGATGCTCGGCATGGGCCCGGACGGCCATGTGGCCTCGCTCTTTCCCGGCCTGCCCGCCCTGTACGACACCCGTCCGGTGGTGGCGGTGCACGGCTCGCCCAAGCCGCCGCCCACCCGCGTCTCGCTGACGATGCCGGTCATCCAGGGCTCCCGCGAGGTGTGGGTGATCGCCGCCGGTGAGGAGAAGGCGAGAGCGGTACGGCTGGCACTGTCGGACTCGGGAACGATGCAGGTCCCCGCGGCCGGTGCCCGGGGTAGCCGGCGGACCCTCTTCCTTTTGGACCGGGCCGCCGCCTCCAAGATCCCCTCCTCCCTGGGCCGGATCTCCTCCCCCTGATCCCGGTCCCCGCTTTCACCTCGGTCCGGCCCGTGTCGACCGCCGTGGTCGCCTCGCTCGACGGGCCGGACGAGGCACCCGTGCTCCGTGAGGCCGCGCTGCGACGGCGCGCCTATCGCGAGTCGAGACGGTCGTCATGAGCTGTCAGGGCGCCGTCCCGGAGGGCTGGGTGGTGAGGGCGTCGATCTCGTCGAGGATCTCCTTCTTGCCCGCCGGGTCCATGGAGGAGGCCTCGACGGCGTTGCGGGCCAGGGTGGTGAGGGTGGCACGGTCCAGGCCCAGATGTTCGGCGGCGACGCGGTACTCGTCGCTCAGGGTGGTGGCGAACATGGGCGGGTCGTCGCTGTTGAGGGTGACGAACAGGCCCTCCTTGATCATGCGGGGCAGCGGGTGCTCCTCGATGCGGGCGATCTGGCCGGTGCAGACGTTGGAGGTGGGGCAGACCTCCAGCGGGATCTGCGTCTCGCGCAGGTGGGCGATCAGGCGGGGGTCCTGCACGCAGGCGATGCCGTGGCCGATCCGCTCGGCGCCCAGGTGGTCGAGGACCTCCCAGATGGTCTCCGGGCCGCTCATCTCGCCCGCGTGCGGCAGGCTGCGCAGCCCGGCGGCGGTGGCCGCGCGAAAGGCGTCCCGGAAGGCGTCGCGATATTTCGGACGCTCCTGCTCGATCCCGGCCAGCCCGAAACCTACCAGCGCCCGGGGAGGTTCTTCGAGCGCGTGGTCCAGGGTGACCCGGGCCGCCTCGACGCCGTACTCGCCGGGAATGTCGAAGATGTATGCCATCCGCACGCCGTGCTCCTCGTGGGCGCGCCGGGAGGCCAGGTCGAGTGCCTCGGTGACCTCCCGCATCGGCATGCCCATGATGTGGTGCGCGTACGGGGTGACGGTCAGCTCGACGTAGCGCCCGTTCTGCCGGGCCAGGTCCGCGGCCAGGCCGAGCACCAGGGTCGCCACGTCCTCGGGCTCGCGGACCAGGGCGTTGATCGCCTGGTAGATCTCGGCGAAGTGCGGGAAGTCGCGGAACCGGTAGAACGCGCGCAGTTCCTCCTCGCCGGTGGGAACGCCCCCGCCGGGGTGGCGGCGGGCGAGTTCCAGCACGGTGGCGGGCGAGGCGGAGCCGATCAGGTGGACGTGGAGTTCGACCTTGGGGAGGGCGTCGATGAACGCGTCGATCGTCATGCGGAGGACCCTACGCATCCCCTCCCCCGGCACGAAAGCCATTTCCAGCAAATCTAACACTAAAATGTACGATTAAAACGGCGAATGTCGGACAGCGCGAGAATTTCGCCGGAGCTTTTCCTCCCGTGCACCGGACGTCTGGCGCATAGTGGGGGCAAGCACCTCGACACCCCTCACGGAGGCTCACAGTGTTCGAGCGCTTCACCGACCGTGCCCGCCGCGTCGTGGTCTTGGCCCAGGAGGAGGCCCGCAGGCTCGGCCACGACCACATCGGCACCGAGCACATCCTGCTCGGCCTGGTCCTTGAGCGGGACGGCGTCGCCGGCCGCGCCCTGCGGGCCCTGGACATCGACGGCGAGCAGGTCAGGAACGACGTGGAGGAGATCATCGGCAGGGGTGACGAGACCCCCGGCAGCCACATCCCCTTCACTCCGCACGCCAAGAAGGTGCTCGAACTGTCGCTGCGGGAGGCGCTCGGCCTGCACCACACCTACATCGGCACCGAGCACATCCTGCTCGGTCTGATCCGCGAGAGCGAGGGCGTGGCCGCCCGGGTGCTGGCCGGGCGGGGGGCGCGCCTGGACGCCGTACGCGCCCAGGTGATCACGTTGCTCGGGCGGCGCGGCCCCGACCTCGCGGTGACCGCCGAGGAGGGCTTTCCGGTGATGGGCGCGTCGCTCTCGGCCAGACTGGAGCGCATCCAGGAGAGCCTGGACCGGATCGAGCGCAGGCTGGACGCCATCGAAGGCGCCGACGCACCCGGAGAGTCGGGCCCCCCGAAGGAGCAGGCTCCCTGAGGACCCGGGGGAACACCCGGATCAGCACAGGAGTGGGCCCTCCCCGTTTCGGGACCCCTGAGCGATCCCGAAACGGGGAGGCCGAATGATGGGTTCAACTCGGGGATGCCGTCGCCATCACTCCCACGGCCAGCCTGGCTTCCACCACGCCGGGGTCCTCGGTCTGGCTCAGGGTCGCGCCAAGCGAGACCAGGAGCCTGCGCATCCGCACGTTGTCGGCGAGCAGGGTGGCCCTGACCTCGGCGAAGCCCAGGTCCCGGGCCTGGCCGACGAGCATCTGGGCCAGTGCGGCGCCCAATCCCCTGCCCTGCCAGCGGTCCTCGACCAGGAAGGCCATCTCGGCGATGCCCGGATCGGGGGTGAACATCAGGTTGGCGAGGCCGACGACCTGGCCGTCGTACCCGGCGACGATGGAGTAGCCCTTCGTGCGGTCGCAGAGCCGGTCGAAGACCTTCGGCGGCAGCACGGGCATCGCGGTGAAGTAGCGGAACCTGCGGGCCTCGGGTGAGCAGCGGTCGTGCAGGTCGCGTACGGCCTCGCGGTAGAGCCGGGTGAGCGGGCGGACCTGGACCTCGACGCCGTCGGAGAGCGTGATGTCGCGGTCGGTGCCGGACTGCTCGGCGGGGGGCTGCGCCAGCCGCACGAAGGAGGCCGCGCGGGCGGCCTCGGTCAGGGTGAAGGGCAGCTCGGCCCGGCGCACCCTGATCGCGCGGCGCGGGGCCACGGGCACGGTGAGCAGCGTGGGGTCCGGGAGGTCGCTCATCTCGGCACCATAGACCCAGCGGGAGTCGTCGGCGCGCAGCAACTCCCCGAGCAGCTCGGGCAGCCGCCAGGGGGTGGTGCGCAGCCGGGAGGCGAGCAGGAGCACGCGGGTGGGCTCGTCCGTCAACTCGTGCGCGGTGGCGGGGACGACCAGGACCTCGCGTCCGCCGGCCGCCTCCAGAGCCTCGCGCACCGCCTCGGCACCGGCGGGGATGTCCGTGACGAACTCGTCGACCGTGCCGTCCGCGTCGGTCTGGACGCTCAGGCCCAGGATGTTGCCGCCCTTGGCGGCGAGCGCGGCGGCCAGCGAGGCGAGACGCCCCGGCCGCTCGTCAACGGTAGTACGAATCCTCAGAAACCCCATCAGAATGCTCCCTCTGTTGAGGGATAGCCTTACCTGACCCTGTTACGGGACTGCTACACATGAGTGAGCCTGCCGTTACATCTGGCGGATCACTCATTACGTGGCAGGACTGCTTTTCTGCAACGGTTTCCGTTGGCAGGCGCATCACAATAGACGGATATAGCAGGATATGAGGCCATGAGCACGCGTGTTCCCCTGGCTGGGGATTTCGTCAACGGAGACGTCTCCTTCTGGTACCGCTCCCTGGGCATCCCCACGGCCGGCACTCCCCTCGGCGGCGACCTCGACGCCGACGTGGCCATCGTCGGCGCCGGCTACACCGGCCTGTGGACCGCCTACTACCTGAAGAAGGCCAGCCCCGCCCTGCGGGTCGTGGTGCTGGAGAAGGAGTTCGCCGGCTACGGCGCCTCAGGGCGCAACGGCGGCTGGCTGGTCGGCGAGCTGGCCGGTACCCCCGAGCGCTACGCCAGGACGCACGGCGCGGACGCGGCCAAGCGGCTGCAGCGGGTGATGTTCGAGGCGATCGACGAGGTCATCACGATCGCCGAGGACGAGAACATCGACGCGGACATCGTCAAGGGCGGCGTCACCACGGTCGCCACCAACGCCGCCCAGGACCGGCGGCTGCACCAGTTGCTCGCCCACGAGCGCCACTGGGGCTGGACCGAGGACGACGTGCGGCTGCTCGATCCGGCGGAGCGGGAGGAGCGCCTGCGGGTAGCCGGCGCGGTCAGCGCGATCTGGAGCCCGCACTGCGCCAGGATCCAGCCTGCCAAGCTGGCTCGCGGCCTGGCCCAGACCGTGCGGGACCTCGGGGTGAAGATCTTCGAGCACACCCCGGTCACCGAGATCGCCCCGCGCGAGGCCCGCACGCCGCACGGCACGGTCCGCGCCGACTACGTCATCCGCGCCACCGAGGGTTTCACCGCCGAACTGAAGCAGTACCACCGCGCCTGGCTGCCGATGAACAGCTCGATGATCGTCACCGAGCCGCTGGGCGGGCTGTGGGACGAGATCGGCTGGGAGGGCCACGAGCTGCTCGGCGACATGGCGCACTACTACATGTACGCCCAGCGCACCGCCGACGGCCGGATCGCGTTCGGCGGGCGTGGCAAGCCCTACCTCTACGGCTCCCGGGTGGACGAGCGGGGCCGCACCCACGAATGGACGATCGAGGCGCTCTGGGAGTTGCTGACCGGGATGTTCCCCGCGGTCAGGGCCTCGAAGGTGGCGCACGCCTGGTCCGGGGTGCTCGGCGTGCCGCGCGACTGGTGCGCCACCGTGCACGTCGACCACGCCACCGGCATCGGCTGGGCGGGCGGCTACACCGGCCACGGGGTGACCACGACCAACCTCGCCGGCCGCACCCTGCGCGACCTGATCCTGCGCGAGGACACCGAGCTCGCCTCCCTGCCCTGGGTGGACCGCAAGGTACGGGGCTGGGAGGTGGAACCGCTGCGATGGATCGGCGTGCACACCATGTACGACCTCTACCGGCGGGCCGACGCCAGGGAGAAGGCGGGACTCGGCCGTACCTCGGTGCTGGCCCGCGTCGCCGACTCCATCACCGGACGCTGAGCGCCGGACGCCCGGCGAAACTCACGCTGGACCTCGGCCGGTCCAGCGTGCAGTGTAGGTGATCAAGCGGCACCCCGGAGCGTCAGCGGCCTCCGGGCCACCGACAGAAGGATGGTGCAACAGTGCGCGACCTGCTCTTCCGGGGCGGCCGGGTCTTCCTCGCCGCCGACGCGTTCGCCGAGGCGGTGCTGGTCCGTGACGGCCGGATCGCCGCCGTCGGCGCGGAGTCCGACGTCGTACGACTGGCCGCCCCCGGCCACGAGGTCGTCGACCTGGACGGCCGCCTGCTGACCCCCGGGTTCACCGACGCGCACATCCACCCGGTGCAGGCGGGCCTGGAGCGGGCCAGGTGCGACCTGTCCGAGGTCTACGGCCTGCCGGAGTACATGGAGAGAATCGTCGCCTACGCGGACTCCCACCCCGGCCACGAGTGGATCGACGGCGGCGGCTGGGACATGTCGGCCTTTCCCGGCGGCCTCCCACACCGCTCCCATCTTGACGTCGTCACCCGCCCGGTCTATCTGATCCAGCGCGACCACCATGCCGCCTGGGTCAACAGCCGGGCCCTGGAACTGGCCGGGATCACCCGCGACACCCCCGACCCCGCCGACGGCAGGATCGAGCGCGACGCCGACGGCACGCCGAGCGGCGTGCTGCACGAGGGCGCGATGGACCTGGTCGGCCTGCTCACCCCGCGTCCCAGCGCCGCGGACCTGCACGAGGCGCTGCTGGCGGCCCAGGACCACCTGTTCTCCCTCGGCATCACCGGCTGGCAGGACGCCATCGTCGGCTCCTACGCGGGCTACGACGACCAGCTGTCCACGTACGTCTCGGCGGCGGCCTCCGGCGCGCTGCGGGCCCGCGTCGTGGGCGCGCTGTGGTGGGACCGGACCCGCGGCGCCGAGCAGATCCCCGAACTGCTGGAGCGGCGCGAGTCGGCCACGGGCCTGGAGCGGTTCCGCGCCACCTCGGTGAAGATCATGCAGGACGGCATCGCGGAGAACTTCACCGCCGCGGTGATCGAGCCCTACTGCCGCTGCGGCGGCACCGGCCTGTCCTACGTGGATCCCACGCTGCTGAAGGAGTACGTCGCCGAGCTGGACCGGCACGGCTTCCAGGTCCACTTCCACGCCATCGGTGAGCGGGCGGTCCGCGAGGCGCTGGACAGCTTCGAGGGGACCGACCCGGCCAACCGGCACCACATCGCGCACCTGCAGATCGTCGAGCCGTCGGACGTGCCGCGCTTCGCCGAGCTCGGCGTGACCGCCA
This sequence comes from Streptosporangium amethystogenes subsp. fukuiense, assembly GCF_042665875.1. Lineage (NCBI taxonomy): Bacteria > Bacillati > Actinomycetota > Actinomycetes > Streptosporangiales > Streptosporangiaceae > Streptosporangium > Streptosporangium amethystogenes. Next base: position 3,230,482 of record NZ_JBHTEE010000001.1, read on the forward strand.
ACCTGCAGCCGCTCTGGGCCACCCACCACGCCCAGATGGACGAGCTGACCCTGCCCTTCCTGGGCGAGGAGCGCTCCTCGTGGCAGTACCCGTTCGCCGACCTGCTGCGCTCGGGCACCCGCTTCTGCGCGGGCAGCGACTGGCCGGTCTCGGTCGCCGACCCGTTCCAGGGCATGCACGTGGCCGTCAACCGCACCGAGCCCGGCGGCTCACTGCACGCGGACTACCCGACGGCGCAGACCCCGTTCCTGCCCGGCCAGCGTCTGGACCTGGCCACCGCGCTGACCGCCTACACCGCCGGCTCGGCCCGGATCAACCACGACGACGACGCCGGCACCGTCGTCCCCGGCAACCGCGCCGACCTGGTCGTCCTGGACCGCGACCCGTTCACCGAGCCGCAGGCCGACATCTGGCGGACGAAGGTCGCGATGACCTTCGTCGGCGGCGAGCAGGTCTACCGGCGCTGACCCGGAAACGACACGGAGCGCGGCGGTCGTCCCCCTCGACGGCAACGGCGGTGGCTCCTCCGCTCCCCTGAGGGAGCGGCTTCACGAGACCCGCGACCGGTCTCGGCGTGCGGGGTTCCATCGAGCGAGGACAGCGGGCTGCTCCAGGCTGCTCCGGGCTGACGGCCCGGAGCAGCCCGGCCCGGAAAAATGATTTGCGGGCGATAACCTAAAATGTCATGGTTGCTCTTCGCTTCCTGGGACCCGGGTGACGCCAACGCCCTGGGAGCGCTGCTGGGACGGTTCAACGCGATGTCCGCCTCATGACGGTGTCGTCTGTGTGAGATTCCCGTTGTCTCCCGCCTCCGCTGACCGCGCGGAGATTCCCCCAGCCCGCTGTCCGACCGTTCCGCTCCGCCACGCCCGGCTCTCCCCCAAGTTCCCGTCGGTGGCCCCTTCTGCTTGCGAGGTACATCATTTCCGCGTTTCCCCAGTCGGTGAACGACACTGCGGTCGACGAGTCCCGGGGCACCGGCGACGCCGCGGTTCCCAAGGGGGCCATGATGATGATCGCCACGCTGGTCGCATCGGCCTTCGTGATGATCCTCAACGAGACGGTCCTGAGCGTCGCGCTGCGCGACCTCAGCGTCGACCTCGGCGTCGCCACCACGACCGCGCAGTGGCTGACCAGTGGTTTCCTGCTGACCATGGCCGTGGTCATCCCCACCACCGGTTTCCTGCTCGAGCGATTCACCCCTCGGCAGATCTTCCTGGTCTCGCTGACGTTGTTCAGCGCGGGCACCCTGATCAGCGCGCTCGCCCCGGGGTTCGCCGTACTGCTGGCCGGGCGCGTCGTGCAGGCCTGCGGCACCGCGGTCATGCTACCGATGCTGATGACCACGGTGATGCGTCTGGTCCCCGTGTCCAAACGCGGCGCGACCATGGGCACGATCACCATCGTCATCGCCGTGGCTCCCGCGATCGGGCCGACGGTCGGCGGCGCGGTGCTGTCCTCCCTGGGCTGGCGCTGGATGTTCTGGCTCGTACTACCGCTGTCCCTGCTGGCACTGGCCTTCGGCGCCGTCCGGATGCGGCTGGGCGGCGAGACGCGCACGGTGCCGCTGGACGTGTTGTCCGTGCCGCTGTCCGCCGTCGGTTTCGGCGGCATCCTGTACGGCCTCTCCTCCGTCGGCGAGTCCGGCGGCGGCCACCTGGTGGCGCCGTGGATCCCCATCGCGGTCGGTGCCGTCGCCCTCGCCGGGTTCGTGGTACGCCAACTCCGGCTGCAGCGCCAGGACCGGGCGCTGCTGGACCTGCGCCCGCTGACCCACCGCGCCTTCGTCGTCGCGCTGACCCTGAGCGCCCTGCTGTTCATGTGCCTGCTGGCGGTCTCGGCGATCCTGCTGCCGCTGTATCTCCAGACCGTCCTGCGCACGAGTACGTTTGTCAGCGGGCTGGCCGTGCTCCCCGGCGGGCTGGTCCTCGGCCTGCTGGGACGGCCGGTGGGGCAACTGTTCGACCGCTTCGGCGCCCGCCCGCTGGTGATTCCCGGCGCACTGGCCACAGCGGTGGCGCTGTGGCTGTTCACCGCCCTCGGACCGGATTCGCCGCTGGCCCTGGTGATCGGCATCCATGTGCTGCTCATGGCCGGGCTCGGGGCGATGATGACCCCCCTGATGACCGAGTCGCTCGGCGCGCTGCCCGAACACCTCTACTCGCACGGCAGCGCGATCCTGTCCACGCTCCAGCAGGTCGCGGGCGCGTTCGGTACCGCCATGTTCGTCACCGTGGCGTCCCTGGGCACCACCCACGCGTCCGGCGCCCCCGACGCCGCAGGCCTGCACACGGCCTTTGTCGTCGCGGGTGTGCTCGGTGTGCTGGTGTTCGTCACGGCGCTGTTCGTACGCCGCCCCCGGTCTGTGCCGCAAGCCGCCGCAGGGCGCGACGCCGGTTGAGCCACGGCGAGGCCGGCGAGCGTGCGAACCGGGGGAAGGCGACTTCGCGTCGATGATCGAGAGTGAGGCCCGGGTCCCGCGGGTCCCGGGCCGTCCGGCCCCACCGCCGCCGTAGCATTCCCGAACAGCCGATCAGCGGAGGACGTCGTGAACGATCTGCCCATCTGCGTCACCTGCGGGGTCCAGTACGCCGCGGCGCGGGATGACTGCCCGATCTGTGAGGACGAGCGGCAGTACGTCGGCTGGGAGGGCCAGCGTTGGACCTCTCTCGACCAGCTGCGCGAGAGCGGGCACCGGGCGCACCTCGCCGAGGAGGGCACCGGGGTGGTCGGCATCGGCACCGACCCCGCCACCGCCATCGGGCAGCGTGCCCTGCTGGTCCGTACCCCGGCCGGCAACGTGCTGTGGGACATGGTCACCCACCTCGACGACGAGCTGATCAGGCAGGTCGGCGAGCTCGGCGGGATCGACGCCATCGCGATCAGCCACCCGCACTTCTACGGCTCGATGGTCGAGTGGGCGCACGCCTTCGACGCGCCGATCCACCTGCACGCGGCCGACCGCGACTGGGTGGCCCGCCCCGACGAGTCGGTGGTCTTCTGGGAGGGCGGCACCTGCGAGATCCTCGAAGGAGTGACGCTGGTCAACGCGGGCGTGCACTTCGACGGCGGCCAGGTCATGCACTGGCGTGACGCCGAGGACGGCCGGGGCGCGCTGTTCTCCGGCGACATCCTCCAGGTGGTGGCCGACCGCCGCTGGGTCAGCTTCATGTACAGCTACCCCAACCTGATCCCCGAACGCCCCGCCACGATCCGCCGCGCCCTGTCGCTGCTGGAGCCGTACGCCTTCGACCGCGTCTACGGCGGCTGGTGGAAGCGGATCGTGCACACCGACGGCGCCGAGGCCGTCCGCCGCTCCGCCGACCGCTACCTGTCCTTCGCCCTGGACGATTGACTCCGTACGCCGCACGTGCCCCCGATCGACCTGGGATGATCACCAATGGTCCCCGACCTGCGACGACGCGGAGAACGGGGTTAACCGCTGGAAAAGATCCCCCACGGTGAGGGATAGTCCCCTGATGCCGCAACCAGAGGAAGCAGAAAGCGCGCGCCCGCTGTGGCGGGACCGGAACTTCAACGTCTTCTGGGTCTCCCAGACGCTCTCCGTCGCCGGGGACTCGTTCGCCTACATCGCCATTCCGCTGCTGGTGCTGAACGTGACCGGGTCGGTCGCGCAGATGGGCCTGCTGACGGGCGTGGCCGGTGCCGCGTCGATCTGCGCCGGGATCTTCGCCGGGATCCTGGCCGACCGGCTCGACCGGCGGACCCTGCTGATCTGCTGCGACCTCGCCCGCCTGGTGCTGTACGGGCTCATCCCGCTCGTCTGGGCGTTCGGCCCCCAGGTCTGGCTGCTGTACGTGGTGCTGCCGCTCAGCGAGGCGATCGGGATGGTCTTCCAGGTCACCTACGTGACCGCGGTGCGCAACCTGGTCGAGGGCGACCGCATCACCGAGGCGAACGGGCGGCTCTACGCGACCGCGGCGGCGGCCGGTGTCGGCGGCCCGTTGCTCGCCGGGGTGGTCTCCGGACAGTTCGGCCCGACCGCGGCGATCGCCATCAACGCGGCGAGCTTCGCGGTGTCGGCGGCGGGCCTGTACTTCGTCCGGTTCAACCGGCCCGAGGCCGGCGCGCCCGCGCCGGCGCGCCAGAAGCCCTGGCAGGAACTGCTGGCCGGTGCCCGGTTCCTCTGGCGGCACCCGGTGCTGCGCTCCCTGACGATCCTGCTCTCCTTCTTCATCTTCTTCACGCTCGGCATGACCGACGTTCTGATCTACCACCTGAAACACGACCTGGGTCACTCCGACGGCACCGTCGGCACGGTCCTCGCGGTCGCCGCGGCCGGCACGATCGCCGGCGCCGTGCTCGTCGCGCCCGTCCGCCGCAGGCTCGGTTTCGGCGTCACCTGGATCGGCGCCCTCGCGACCAGCGGGCTCGCCATGGCGGGCGTCGGCCTCTCCGGGCGCGTCCCGGTGATCGCCGCCCTGATGGCCGTCTACCTCTGCGGCGTCAGCGTGGCCGGGATCTGCTCGATGTCCCTGCGCCAGCAGGTGACCCCGGATCATCTGCTCGGCCGCGTCACCTCGGCGTTCTGGACGATCCACTTCTCCCTCGGCCCGGTGGGCGCGGCCGTCCTGACCTGGGGCGCGGGCGGCTACGGCGTCACCGTGATCTGCCTCCTGGCCGGCACCGCCTGCCTGCTGATCGCGACGACCGCGCTCTTCACCCCGATTCGCCGCCCCGCCCCCGAGCAGTCGGCGCCCACCGTCTCATGAGGCCGGAGATCCGGCGGTGAGGTGATCCCAGCGACCTTCACGTCAGGATCCGGCCGGGTTTCCGGTACCCGCGGAGCTGAGCGGGCCGCCGCCTGGCGGCCCGCTCAGCTCCGCGGGTATTCGGGTCAGCCGTTCGCCGCGGTGAACGCGGCCGCCCCGCCGACGAGCGGCAGCGTGACCGTGCTCTTCGTCGTGTCGAGGTGCAGCGTCGCGCCGGGGGTGGGCCGGATGGTGTACTCGTAGTCGCTCGACAGCAGCACGATGCCGATGCGGTGTCCCGCCGCGAACACGTAGTCGTGCGGCTGCATGTCGAAGTCGAGGCGGTAGGGGCTGCCCGGCTTGACCGGCTCGGTCTTCGAGATCGACGTGCGGTTCTGCGGGTCCGTCCAGCCCCGGGTGATGATCTTCGCCTTGCCGTTCTGGTCGTAGTCGACGAGCAGCGCCGTGACGTTGGCGGCCGGCTGGTCGAAGGACATCCGCAGTGATATCTGCGGCGTGCCGCTGAGCCGGACCGCGTCGGTCAGCGCCCCTGACTTGTAGGCCAGGCGGTTGGGGGACGTCACGGCGTCGGCGAGGGTCAGCGCCCGCTTCGACGCGTCGTCGACGATCGTCTCGGTCACCGGCTTGCCCAGGCGGGTCTTGTCGCCGGTGAGGACACCGGCGGCACCGTCCGTGCCGGGCGCCAGGTTGAGCTCGGTGTCCGCCGCGGTCGGTTCCGGCCACTCGGGGTATTCCACCAGCGTCCTGTTCTCGCGCTGGATCAGCGCCCGCTGGTCGTTCTCCACGCCGTTCTGCTGGTCCCACAGGTAGCGGGTGAACCAGCGGTTGAGCACGTTGACGCTCGGGGAACCGCCGTGCCCGCCCTGGTGCAGATAGATCTTGTGCGGCACTCCCCGCGCCTTGAGCGCCTCGTACCACTGCGCGGCGTGCTTGGTCTTGACGTTCCAGTCGTTGAGCCCGTGCGCGACCAGCGTCGCGGCGCGGACCTTGTCGACGTCGTTCAGGTAGTTGCGCTCGTCCCAGAAGGCGCTGTAGTCGCCGGTGACCCGGTCCTGCTCCTTGGCGAGATCTTCGATGACGCTTCGGCAGATCTGCCTGTCCGCGCGGGTGTAGACGTACTCCGCGAGCACGTCGGCGTCCTCGCCCTGGTAGCCGCCCGGGGCGACGACGGCACCGTTCGCGCGGTAGTAGTCGTACCAGCTGGAGATCGCCGAGATCGGCACGATGGCCTCGAGTCCCTCGACGCCGGTGCTCGCGACCGCGTTGGGCAGGGTGCCGTTGTACGAGGTGCCGATCATGCCGACCTTGCCGGTCGTCCAGGTGGCGCTGACCTCCCTACCGGTGGCGTCGTAGGCCTTCGCGCGACCGTTCAGCCAGTCGACGACCGCTTTCGCGCCGATGGTCTCGTTGCGTCCACCGGTGGTGGGACAGCCGTCGGACTTACCGCTGCCCAGCGACTCGGCGTGGACCACCGCGAAACCGCGAGGCAGCCAGTTGGACTCGTGGCTGGTGCTGATCGCGGGCTGCGGGCCGGTGCCCGTGACGGCCTCGTCCCCCTCGGCCACGCCTGCCACGCCGGCGGCGGCCAGCCGCTCGTCGGTCGCCGGGTCCTTCGTCGAACCACCGCGGTTCATCCAGCCCTTGCCCGGACGGAGTGCCTCGTGGAGCTCGTGATCGACGTTGTGGTTCGCGACCGAGTTGCCGCCGGCGTAGTAGGGGCTGACCTCGTACACGACGGGCGACTTCAAACCGGCCGTCTCCGTCTCCCGGAGGCGGGTGACCTCGGCGTGCACCCGGTCGTTCCGTCCGTCGCCGTCACTGTCGATCGGGGTCTCGACCCACACTTCCTCGCGAAGCCAGTCGTTGCGGTTCGTCGAGAACACCGGCTGGGCCATGCCGTCCGTGAAGACCGGTCCGACGGCGGGATCGGCGGCCGCGCTGACGGGGGCCGAGGTCGCCGCTACCCCGGCGAAGGTCATGGTGGCGGCGAGACCCAGCGCCGCGGCGCCGCGGCGTGCCGACCTCGGGCTGCGGAGGGCGGTTGGCGCCCCAGAACCCGTCACCAGGCGTGTTACAGACATCGACAAACCTTCCCGAACGATCAGCGCGGGGCGGGAAAGGCCCCGACCAAAGGTCAAGGGACAGTAAAAACTGCCCCAAGAAGGCTTGATGTTATGGGCAGGAAGTACGAAATGTCTATGGATGGGTCCCCTGTCTCGATCACTACAATTTCGACACATATCGAGCTAGATCTCGGCGGCTCGAACGCCGCAGAGTATGCGGCGAGCCCATCCGGCCCGGCCACCCGGTGGGCGCGGAACTCCCTTCTACCGGCTCCCCGTCGTCACCAACGCCCCGGGCGCAGACCAACGGGTGGCGCCCCCGATCCGTCGATCGGGGGCGCCACCCGCCAGACGAGACGATCAGCCGCGCAGGCCCTTCAGGCAGCCGTAGACGGCCACGGCCAGTACCGCCTCCGGATCGGTCAGGTCTCCGCCGAACTTGTTCCAGACCTCGGTCACGGCGCCGGTGGCGCACTTGCCCGCCTTCCACCACGCCCACTCACCGGCGGCCTTGGCCGCGTCGACGATCTGACGCCAGAACCTCTTGACGAACGCCAGGACCGCGCTCCAGGAGCGGGGGGCGTCCTGGAACTCCTCGTCGGGGAAGCGGTACTCGTCCTCCGGGTCGCTGCTCACCAGCGACACCGCCATGGAGTAGGCGGTCTCCTCCGAGACGCCCGCGGCCTGTGCCACGGCCGCGAGCTCCCGGGAGAACGAGGCCGCGCCGGCGGGAGCGGGGGCGGCGGTGAGCATCACCGCCGCCGCGATCACCGCCGCCACGATCCCGGTTACACACTTGAACATGAGGTGCCCTTCCTGTCGGGTGAAGACCAGCCGGGCGCGTCGCCCCGCCGTCACCGCACACCGTGCCGCCGGCCACTCACTCGCCGGTCACCTCGCGCTCACCCCTCGGCGCCCGTCACCGGTCGCTCGCCGCGCATCCGGGGCGCACTTGACGTACACACCCGATCGCGGAGAGAAACATTGTGATTACATTGGGTGGTGGAAACGGCAGGCTCGGGTTTCGAGTTCAGGGTTCTGGGGCCGTTCGAGGTGCTGCGAGACGGTGTTCCCGTGCCGATCCGGGCGGCCAAGCTGCGGACGTTGCTCGTGTCACTGCTGCTCGACGCCAACAGGACGGTCCCCGTCGAGACGCTGATGGACCACCTGTGGGGAGAGGTCCCGCCCCGCGGTGCCCGGAACACCCTGCAGAACTACGTGCTGCGCTGCCGGCACCTGCTGGGGTGCGCCGGGGATGACGGTCCCCTGCTGACCTGCCCGCGCGGCTACCTGCTCAGGGTGGACGGCGACCGACTCGACCTGCACCGCTTCGACACCCTGACCGGCCGCGCCAGGACCGCGGCCGCGGCGGGCTCCATGAAGGCGGCGTCGGCGCTGCTGGCAGAGGCGCTGCGATCGTGGCGCGGGGAACCGCTGCAGGACATCCCGTCGGAGACGCTGCGACGCGAGGTCGCGCCGGTGCTGGCCGAGCGCAGGCTGGACGCGCTCCAGTCCCGCATCGAGGCCGACCTGGCGCTGGACCGCCACGAGGAGGTGCTCCCCGAACTGCGGAGGCTGACCGCCGCGCATCCGCTCCGGGAGCGGTTCTGGGCACAGCGAATGCTGGCGCTTTACCGGTCGGGGCGCCAGGCCGAGGCCCTGCGCTGCCACCACTCCGTCCGGGAGATCCTCGCCGAGGAACTCGGCGTCGATCCCGGCGCGGAACTGCGGGAGCTGCACCAGCGGATTCTCAACAACGATCCCGCACTCACCGCCAAGGGGCCCTCCGGCAATCTCCCCAGTGAGATGACGACGTTCGTGGGCAGGGAACGGCAGCTCGCCGACGCCGGGCGGCGGCTGGAGACCAGCCGCCTGGTCACGCTGACCGGGGTGGGCGGAGTGGGCAAGACCCGGCTGGCGCTGCGGCTGGCCGCGCAGGTGTCGCCCGCCTTCCCTGACGGGGTGTGGATCGCCGACCTCGCCCCGCTGACCGAGCCCGGACTGCTCGACCGGACGGTGGCGCAGGCTCTCGGAATCCGCGACCAGTCCGCGCGCCCCTGCGTGGACATCCTGATCGAGCGTCTGCGTGACAGCAGGACGTTGCTGGTGCTGGACAACTGCGAGCACATGGTGAGGGCGGCCGCGACCTTGGTGACCGTGCTGCTGCGCGCGGTGCCCGGCCTGCGGGTGCTGGCCACCAGCCGGCAGCGGCTCGGCGTCCAGGGCGAGCACGTCCTGGCGGTGCCACCCCTCGCCGTACCGCCCGTAACCCCTCCGAGCGAGGAGACCGAGCCGCCGCTGACCCGCTACGAGGCGGTGACCCTGCTGGCCGACCGCGCCGCGGCCTCCGCCCCGGACTTCCGGATCACGCGACACAACCGCGGTGTCGTCGCACAGCTGTGCGGACGGCTGGACGGTGTCCCGCTGGCGATCGAGCTGGCGGCGGTCCGGCTGGGGACGCTCTCGGCGGAGGAGATCCTCGACCGGCTCGACGACCGGTTCCGGCTGCTGGCCGACAACGACGCCCAGAACACGCCCCGCCATCACCGGACTCTGGGAGGCGTCGTCGGCTGGAGCCACGACCTGTGCACCGAGCACGAGCGGCTGCTCTGGGCACGGCTGTCGGTCTTCTCCGGCGGGTTCGACCTGGAGGCGGCCGAGTCGGTGTGCTCCGGCGCGGGCATCGACCGCCACGACGTCATCGACGTTCTGGCGTCCCTGGCGCACAAGTCGATCCTGGTCGTGAGCACCCGGGGCGGCAGGACGCGTTACAGCCTGCTGGAGACCATCCGCCAGTACGGCAGGCAGCGTCTGGTCGACCTCGGTCAGGAGACCGCGGTGCGGCGACGCCACCGTGACCACTACCGGAGCACCGTCGCACGGGCCGCGGCCGACTGGTGCGGTCCCCGCGAGGTCGAGTGGCTGTCGCGGCTGCGGCAGGAACTGCCGAACCTCCGGACGGCACTGGACTTCTGCGTCACCGAACCCGGCGAGGCCCGTAGTGGACTGGAGATCACCGCCAACCTCACCCGGACCCGGTTCTGGTTCTTCAGCAGCACCATCGGCGAGGGCCGCCACTGGCTGGAGCGCGGGCTCGCGCTCTCTCCGCGCCCGCCGGACCCGCTCCAGATCGGCGCGGTGGCCCTGGCCGCCTGGATCGCCCTCTGCCAGGGCGACAGGCGGGGCGCCGAGGAGTTCCTGACCCGCTGCCGCCGTCTGACCTCGCGGTTCCCCGATGGTGACGCCCCCGCCACCGTCACCTATGTCGAGGGCGCCCACGTGCTGCTCATCCACGGGGATCCGCGGTCCATCCCGCTGCTGGCGCGGGCGAGGGACCGGTTCCTGGCGGACGGCGCGACCGGTGACGCCCACATGGCGACGATGCTCTGGGCCATGGCCTGCGCCTTCCTCGGTGACCGGGACACCGCCGTCGCCGCCGGTGACGCCTACCTGGCCGACGCCGAGGCGCTCGGCGGGGCCTGGGCCTACTCCTGGGCGCTGTGGGGCCTCGGTCTCGCGGAGCTGCGCCACGGCGACCCGGTACGGGCCGCCGCGCTTTTCCGCGACTCGCTGCGCCGCCAGTACGACATCGACGACCGCTGGGGGCCCGTATGGGGTCTTGAGGCGCTCGCCTGGGCCATCGCCGCCACCGGTCGGCACGACCACGCCGCCGAACTGCTCGGCGCCGCGCACCGGTTGCGGCGCACGACCGGGGTGGCGCTCATCGGACTGCGACCGTTTCACGACGCCCACGCCGAGGCCGGCCACCTGGTGCGGCATGCACTCGGTACGCGCGCCTACACCGCGGCCTTCGAGCGGGGGGCCAGGCGTGAGAACGTCATCGGCCTCGTCTGCGCGCCCCCGTGACAGAGTGTCGCCCACCCGCTCGGGCCCCGTGGGCCGGTCGAACCGCTCGGCGGCGGACCTGGCCGAACGCCCCGGTGAGAAGGACGGTCTTCCTCGGGTAAGCCGTTCCGGGTTCAGACGATTCCGCCGTTGACCCGGAGCACCTGGCCGTTGACCCAGCGGGCGGGGCCCGCCAGGAAGGCCACCGCCTCGGCGATGTCGGCGGGCAGGCCCAGCCGCTCCAGTGGCGGCTGGGCGGCAAGCCTGGCGACGGTCTCCTCGTCCTTGCCCTTCAGGAAGAGGTCGGTGGCGGTGGGCCCGGGGGCGACGGTGTTGACGGTGACGTCCCTGCCGCGCAGCTCGCGGGCCAGGATGAGGGTCAGGCCCTCGACGGCCCCCTTGGACGCGGCGTAGGCGCCGTATCCGGGAAGGGCCAGCCCGATGGCCGAGGTGGAGAAGGTGATCAGGGCTCCCCCTCGGCGCAGCCGCCGTGCGGCCTGCTGGGCGACGGCGAAGGTGCCACGTACGTTGACGCGCAGCACGCGGTCCAGCACGTTCAGGTCGAGCTCGGCGAGCGGGGTCGGCGGGTTCATGATCCCGGCGGCGTGGACCACCACGTCGACGCCGCCGAAGGTCTGTTCGGCGGCGTCGAAGAGCGCGGCGACCGCCTCGGGGTCGCCGACGTCGGCCCGGACGGCGATCGCCTGGCCACCCCTGCCGACGGCCTCCGCGACGGCGGCCCGCCCCTCGGCGTCGTTGCTCGCGTAGTTGACCACGATCGCGTATCCGTCGGCGGCGAGCCGGGCCACGACCTGGCGTCCGATGCCGCGTGAGCCTCCGGTGACGATGGCGACGCGGGCTGCTGTGCTGCTCATGATCGACGACTCCCTCAGGAATTTGTGTACACTAAGTATATATATGAATGTAAACACAATGTCCATATATTTCAGGAGGTAGATGGTGACGCAGCAGGCCCCCGAACCCGCCCGTCGCGGACGCGGACGCCGCCCGGCCGCCGAGGTGCGCCGCGAGGTCCTGCGCGCGGCCGGTGAGCTCCTGCTCACCGAGGGAATGGCCGCCTTCACCATCGAGAAGGTCGCGGCCCTGTCGGGCGCGAGCAGGGTGACGCTCTACAAGTGGTGGCCGTCCAAGGGGGCGCTGGCACTCGACGGTTACTTCGACGCCGTCGGCCCCACCCTGGCCTTTCCCGACACCGGCGACATCGCCGCCGACCTCACCGCGCAGCTGCGCGCCTTCGTCCACCTGATGCGCGACACCCGGGCCGGGCGCGTGATGCCGGAGCTCATCGGCCACGCCCAGACCGATCCCGAGCTGTCGGCGCTCCTTCGCGAACGCTATTCGGCACCGCGCAGAGCACTCGCCGTCGAGGCGCTGGAGCGCGCCAAGGAGCGCGGGCGGCTACGCGAGGACGTCGATCCCGAGGTGGTCGTCGACCAGCTCTGGGGCGCCTGCTACCACCGCCTCCTCATCCCCGACCAGCCCCTCACCGACGAGTTCGCCGAGGCCCTCGTCAGGAACCTGCTGGCCGGGATCGGCCGCCCCTGATCCGTGCTCAGGCCACCGGCACTTCTCACCTGGAAAAGCCTGATTGAAGCCCTCGTTCCACCTTACGGGCGATATCTGGCACTCTCTTCTCCATCGTCTCGACCCTTGAGGCCGCGTCCGCCCAGAAAACGGCGCCGGCCCCCACCGGACCCGCGCTCCTATCCGGTGAGGAGCCTGGCCCGGACGGCCGCGAGATCACCGGAGCCCAGGCCCGCCGCGCGCAGGTAGGCGTCGGCGTCCAGCGACTCCAAGGTGGCGAGAACGACCGCGCGGACGGAGGTGTTCTCCCGCAGCAGGACTTCCCGGACGATCGGCCCCTGGTCGGCCACGCCCAGCGTCGCGAAAAGCGGCCTCAGGCGGTCGGCGCTCAGCTCGTAGTCGGAGGCGATCTCCTCGTGCGCGACGCCCGCCAGGGCGAGCAGCAGCAGGGTGATCAGCCCGGTGCGGTCACGGCCCACGGCGCAGTGGATGAGAACGCCGCCGGGCCTGGCATGGGCGACGGCCGCGACGGCCGCGGCGCACCGCTCCGGGAAACGGTCGAGAAAGGGCCGGTAGTAGAGCGGCGTACCCTGCAGCCCCTGCCCCCAGACCTCCCAGAACTCGGTGTCGGCCAGGTCGTCCAGCGGGGCGTGTACGACGTCGACCCCGATCGGGCGAGCCTCGGCGACCGCCTGGCGTTCCTCGTCGTTGCGCAGATCGACGACCGTGCGGACGCCGTACGCGGCGAGCGCCGACCAGCCCGCCGGGGTGAGCCGGTCAGGGCTGTCCGAACGGACGACGGCGCCCCGGCGGGTCACCCGCCCCTCCCCGGTCCGGAAACCGCCGAGGTCCCGGACGTTGTAACAGCCGTCCCAGTCAAGGTGACGATCGACGAGCATGCTTTCTCCCCACCGCCGAAGTCCAGATGCTCCTGATATGACGACCGCCAGGTACCTGTAGTTCGTTTCCCGCACCTTCTCCCGTACGGGTACCTCCGACGAGAGCACACCTCACACCTGATCTGGGGCGAGTCATCCCTGAATCGCCCGGTCGGCCACACCGGGCAGAGGTGCGGTCGGCATGGCCGCCGTCGCCGAGGTGGCCGATGTCCCCGGTGCGCGGCCGGCCTCCGGCGAACGCCTTGCCCAGGTCGTCACGGTTCTCGGCGTTCGGGGAAAGCCGCACGCCCCGTCCGGGCTCGGCGGTGCGGGCCGATCACCGAATCGGGCGGCCGGCCGGTGCGGGAGCAGGCCGATGACCACGACCACCTCCGGGGTTTCGCCGGCGGAATATTAGTACTATAAACGAAGCCAGATGGATGGGACCGGGGTGACCCCCGCACGAGCCGGACGGAATGACGACATGACAACGGATCTGTTCGACAAGCACCGGGCGACCCTCGACCGCGCGATCGAGGCGTGCCGCTCCCGCGAGAGCTGGACGGCGTTCGGCGAGTCGCCGGCCGACCATCCCGGCGGGGAGCGGGCCCGGGCGGAGGGGAGGACCGCGTTCGAGGCGCTGCTGGGCCGCCCCTTCGACCTCGGCGGGCCCGGCGCCCCGGTGGCGCAGCCCGACGAGGTCTCCCCCTACACCGGTGAGCCGCTGGGCGTGTGCTACCCGCGGGCGGACGTCGAGGAGCTGTTCGCCGCCGCCACCCGGGCGTGGCCGCGCTGGCGGGAGGCCGACCAGCGGACCAGGGCCGGGGTGTGCCTGGAGATCTGCGAGCGGATCTACCTCCGCTCCTTCGAGTTCTCGCACGCGGCGATGCACACCGCCGGGCAGAGCTTCGGGATGAGCTACGCCGGCAGCGGGACCAACGCGCTCGACCGCGGCATCGAGGCGATCGCGCAGGCGTACGCGGCGATGTCCCGGGTGCCCGGCACGGCGCGGTGGTCGCGCGCGTTCGGCAGCACCACCGTGGAGATGACGAAGCGGTACCGGCTGATGCCCAAGGGGGTCGCCGTGGTGATCGCCTGTGCGAGCTTCCCCGCCTGGAACGTCTACCCCGCGCTGTTCGCGAGCCTGGTCACCGGAAACCCGGTGATCGTCAAACCGCATCCCGGCTCGGTGCTGCAGATGGCGCTGGCGGTGCGCGTCTGCCGTGAGGTCCTCGCCGAGGCGGGTTTCTCCCCCGAGCTGGTGGGGCTGGCCGTGGACACGGCGGCCGAGCCGGTCACCAAGCTCCTGGTGCGGCATCCGGCGACCCGGATCGTGGACTTCACCGGCTCGGCCGCCTTCGGCTCCTGGGTGGAGGCCAACGCCTTCCCCGCCGTCGCCTACACCGAGACCTCGGGGGCGAACTCGGTGCTGGTGCACTCGGTCGGGGAGCTGCAGCCGGTGCTGCGCGCGCTGGCCGGCTCGCTGTGCCTGTTCTCCGCGCAGATGTGCACCAGCCCGCAGAACATCTACGTGCCGCGCGGCGGCGTGCCCACCGCCGGAGGCACGGTGAGTGCCGCGGACTTCGCGGCCGGGCTCGCCGAGGCCGTACAGGCCATCAGCACGGTGCCCCGGCGGGCCGCCGCGGTGCTCGCCACCGTCCAGTCGCCGAACACCCTGCGGCTGCTGGAGGAGGTGCACGACCGGGCGGCCGCGCGCGGCCGAATCGTCCTCGAGCCGCGCCCCTACCGGCATCCCGACCACCCGAAGGCGCGCACCAGCGGACCGCTGCTGGCGCAGGTGGACATCGCCGACCACGACCTGTACGGGGAGGAGCGGTTCGGACCGGTCGCGTTCGTGATCGACTGTGACGACGCCGACCAGGCGCTGGAGCGGGCCACCCGGGACGCGCGGGAACGGGGGGCGATCACCGCGTTCGCCTACGCCACGGACGAGGCGTACCTGGACCGGGTGGAGGCCGGCTACGCGACCGCCGGCGCCGCGGTGACCTGCAACCTCACCGGACCGATGCCGCTGAACTTCTCCGCCGCCTACAGCGACTACCACGTCACCGGTCTCAATCCGGCAGGCAACGCCTCGCTCACCGACGACTCCTTCGTCACCGGACGGTTCCGCGTCACCCAGTCGCGACGGCCGGCCGTCACCGGTCACTAGCGGGCAGCGAGCCGCCGGTCGTCGACGCGTCAGGGGCGGCCGTCGCCACTCGCCAGGGGGTGGGAGGCGGCGGTCGTCGCGGCCTGCCCGTCGCCGAGCGCGAAGCGCACCTCGGTACGGTTCAGCGGAGTGCCGCACGACAGGCAGCGCAGGTACGGCCGGAAGGGCCGGCCGCAGGCGCGGTGGGTGATCAGCAGGTCGGTGCCCGGCGGGCCGGCGTACCACCGCTGGGCCCAGTCGACGATGAAGGCGAACACCCCGAAGAAGGCCAGGCCCTTGTCGGTCAGCAGGTAGCGGGGACGCCCGCCGTCGCCCTCCCCGGCGCTGAGCACCCCGAGCTCGGTGAACCGCCGCAGCCGGTCGGACAGCACGGACGGGGCCATGCCGAGCTCGGACTGGAAGTCGGCGAACCGGCGCACCCCGAGGAAGGTGGCCGCGAGCATCACGGTGCTCCATCGGTCGCCGAGCAGCTCGAACGTCTCCGGGAAGTACGACAGCGGGTCGCGCTCGACGTCGTCGCGGACCGTCCTGCGGTGGTGGCGCGGCACCGCCACCTGGGCGAAGGTGGCCGAGCCCCGCAGGGTCTCGGTGTCGCGGGCGGTGACCGGGGCCCGGTCACAGGCCGCGCAACCGAGTTCGACGTCGGTGTGCCTGCCGCAGGCGTCGTGGATCAGCTCCGGCAGCCCGCGGCGCCGGGGCACCCAGCTGCGCTCCCAGGACCAGATCTCCACCAGCAGCGGCCACAGTTCCAGCGCGCGCTCGGTCAGCAGGTACTCGGTGCGGGTGCGGCCCTGCTCGCGGTAGGGGGCCGGGCGCAGCAGGTCCCCGGCGACGAGCTCCTTGAGCCGGTTGGCCAGTACCGACTCCGACATGCCCAGCTCGTCACGCCAGTCCGCGAACCGGCGGGTGCGCATCAGGAAGGCCCGCTGCAGGATCAGCAGCGTCCACTGGTCGCTGATCGCCAGCAACGCCTGCCCGATCGCGCTGGGCCGTCGGTCTTCCGCCACCCGTTCCGCCTTTCCGTGCTTTCCGTCGTCAGACGGTCATGCTACTTTGGCCTCTGACTTCTCTTATAGAAGTGTTTGGTCGTCGCACGAAAGGGGCGTCGAGATGACACAGCAGCCGCAGCCGATCGCCGTGGCCCGGGCGGTCGCCGAGAACGGCGACGAGCCGAACCCGTACCTGATGGGAGTGTTCGCCGCCGTTCAGGACGAACTGACCGCCGAGGACCTGGAGGTGGTCGGCGAGATCCCCGCGGACCTCAACGGGGTCTTCCTGCGCAACGGGCCCAACCGCCGCTTCGAGGCGCCCGGCCGCTACCACATGTTCGACGGCGACGGCATGATCCACGCGATGCACTTCGAGAACGGCCGGGCGCGCTACCGCAACCGCTACGTACGCACCGCCGCCTACCACCAGGAGTCCGCGGCCGGCGAGGCGCTGTGGACCGGCGTGATGGAGAATCCGAAGGGCAACCCGTTCGGCAACGGGCACGGCCTGGGCATCAAGGACTCCGCCAACACCGACGTGACCTACCACCGGGGAAAGGTGCTGGCCACCTGGTACCTGTGCGGGACCCCCTACGCGATCGACCCGCTGTCGCTGGAGACCCTGGGCGCGGAGAACTTCCTCGGCACCCTGAACGGCGACATGATGGCCCACCCCAAGGTCGACGAGGCCACCGGTGAGCTGCTGTGGTTCGACTACGGCCCGGACGGCCCGCCGTACATGCGCTACGGCATCGTCGGCCCGGAGGGCGCGGTCACCCACGTGACCGACATCGACCTGCCGGGGCCCCGGCTGCCGCACGACATGGCCATCACCCCGAACCACACGATCCTGATGGACCTGCCGCTGATCCAGGACCAGCGGGCCCGCGCCGCCGGGAAGTACCGCATCTCCTTCGAGCGCTCGCTGCCCGCCAGGTTCGGCGTGCTCCCCCGGTACGGCGCCGGCGACACGATCCGATGGTTCGACGCCCAGCCCTGCTACATCTACCACGTCATCAACTCCTGGGAGGACGGCGACGAGATCGTCCTCGACGTCTGCCGGGTGAAGAACCCGCAGCACCAGGCGACCTACACCTCGAAGATCGCCCAGATGCTGGCCTACCTGCGGCTCAACGCGCACATCTACCGCTACCGGTTCAACCTGCGCACCGGGCGGACGTCCGAGGGCCCGCTGGACGACGACAACATTGAATTCCCCAGCGTCGACTCGCGCGTCATGGGCCGGCCGCACCGCTACTCCTACAACATGCACCTCGCCACCGCGGAGACCCTGCTGTTCGACGGGCTCGTCCGGTTCGACTCGGCGACCGGTGAGAAGCAGGAGCACAGGTTCGGGCCCGGACGGTGGGGCTCGGAGGCACCGTTCGCCCCCCGTGACGGCTCCACCGGCGAGACCGACGGCTACCTGGTCAGCTTCGTCAACGACGAGCGAGCAGGGCGCGCCGAGGTCGCGATCTTCGACGCCGCCGACGTCACGGCAGGGCCGGTCGGCAGGGTGCTGCTGCCCCGGCGCGTTCCCATCGGGTTCCACGCCACCTGGGTCCGCGCCGACCAGCTGCGCGCCGCGGGAGGCGCCCGATGACCGACGTCTACGTGCTCGCCACCCTGCGCACCCCGCGCGGGAAGGGACGTCCGGGCGGCGGCCTTTCCGGGATCACCCCGCTGGAGCTGCTGACCCGGCTGCTGGCGGGCGTCGGCGACCGGGCCGCGGCGCTGCCCGGCCTGGTCGAGGACCTGATCGTCGGATCGGCCACCCAGACCGGGGAGCAGGGCGGCGACCTGGCCCGCACCGCGGCCGTGCTGGCCGGCTGGGGCGAGTCCGCCTCCGGGATGACCCTCAACCGGTTCTGCGCCTCCGGCGTCGACGCGATCAACACCGCCGCCGCGCACATCGCCTTCGGCTCGGCGGGTCTGATCGCCGCCGGCGGCGTGGAGTCGGTGTCCCGGGTGCCGATGTTCGCCGACCAGGCGCCGATCTGGTCCGACCGGGAGGTCGTGGAGCGGGTCGGCTCGGTGCAGATGGGCATCGCCGCCGACCTCATCGCCACCCTCGAAGGGCTGGAGCGCGAGCAGCTCGACGGTTACGCGCTGCGCAGCCAGCGCCGCGCCGCCGCCGCCTGGGAGCAGGGCAGGTTCGCCGGCTCGCTGCTGCCCGTACGGCACGGCGACCAGGTCGTGCTCGACCATGACGAGACCGTCCGGCCGGGCACCACCGCCGAGAGCCTCGCCGCGCTGGAGCCCGCCTTCGCCGCGCTCGGCGCCAAGGGACAGGACGACCTCGTCCGGCGCAGGCGCCCCGAGGTCGGCGAGATCCGGCACCTGCACACCGCCGGGTCCTCACCCGCGCTCGCGGACGGCGCCGGGATCGCCGTGCTCGGTGACGCCGCCGCGGCGGCGGCGTCCGGACTCCGCCCGAGGGCCAGGGTGGTCGCCGCCGCCACGGCCGCGGTGGACCCGGTCATCATGCTCACCGCCGGGCAGGCCGCCGCGGAGAAGGCCCTGAAGCGCGCGGGGCTGGCGCCCGGCGACGTCGACGTGTTCGAGATCGCCGAGGCGTTCGCGGCGACCTGCCTGAAGTTCCAGCGGGACCTCGGTGTCACCGACGAGCAGCTCAACCTCAACGGGGGGACGATCGCGATGGGGCACGCCTTCGGCGCCACCGGCCCGATCCTGCTGGCGTCCTGCGTGGACGAGCTGGAGCGGACCGGTGGGCGCTACGGCGTGATCGCGGTCAGCGGCGCCGCCGGAACCGGGAGCGCCACCGTGCTGGAGCGCGTGCCATGACCCGATCAAGCGACGTGCTCCCGCGGACCCCCCGGCCGGCGGTGTCACTGGGGTTCTGGCAGGACCGGCCGCCCGGCGAGGCCCTGCTGACCGCCCGCGCCGCCGACCGGCTCGGCTACGAGGAGCTGTGGGTGGGCGAGATGGCCACCTACGACGCCTTCGCGCTCGCCTCGGCGATCGGCCTGCGGACCGAGCGGATCGGGCTGACCGTGGGCCCGCTGGCGGTGGCCGTACGAGACCCGATGACGATCGCCCGCGGCGTGGCGTCGGTCGCCGACCTGACCGGGCGCCGGGTCGGCGTCGCGGTCGGCACCTCCAGCCCCCTGGTCGTGGCCGAATGGCACGGCCGCGACCGGAGCCGCCCGGCGACCAGGCTGCGGGAGTCGGCCACGGTGCTGCGGGAGCTGCTCGACGGGCGCAAGCCCTCCTTCGACGGGGAGACCGTCCATGCCCGCGGCTACCACCTGCGGCTGGACGCCCCCCGCTCGGAGCTGACCGTGGCGGCGTTCGGCCCGGCGGCCGTCGGCGTCGCCGCCGCCCTCGCCGACCGGATGGTGCTGAACCTGATCACCCCGGCCTCGGCGGCGGCCCTGGTCCGGCGGCTGCGTGACGCCGCCGCCGTGGCCGGGCGCGAGACCCCCCGGGTGGCCGCCTGGGTCTGCGCCGCGGTGAACCCCACCGAGGCCGCGGTCGAGCAGCTGCGCCGCGCCGTGGTCGGCTACCTGGCCGCCCCCGGCTACGGCGAGATGTTCACCGAGGCCGGGTTCGGCGACGTCGTCGAGTTCGCCCGCACCAGGCCGCACCCGAGGGAGCTGCTGGCCGCCGTCCCCGTCGAGCTGATCCAGTCGGTCGGTCTGGTGGGCGACGAGGCGACGGTCCGTGACCGGCTCGCCGATTACGGCCGCGCCGGCGTGGACGAGGTGGCCCTGGTGCCGGCCTGTGTCGAGGCCGATCCAGGCGGGGAGAAGACCCTCGCGGTCCTTCGGCCACCGGTGGCCGAAGGCTGATCCGCTCGGCCGGCGAAGCGGTGAGACACCGGGCCCTCGCCGGAGGCGACCCACGGGTCGCCTCCGGCGAGGGCCCGGTCCGTACCGGGTTCCGCCGGCCCGCGCCCCAGCGGCTCAGCGGGAGACGACGAAGATCGCGACGGTGGTGCAGCTTCCGCCGATGTTGAGGGTGAGAGCGGTGCGCGCCCCCTCCACCTGGCACTCCCCCGCCTCTCCGGTGACCTGGTGGGCGGCGTCCAGGAGCATGCGGGCGCCCGTCGCGCCGACGGGGTGTCCGAGGCCGATGAGCCCGCCGGAGGGGTTGACCGGCAGCGGCCCGTCGCGCTCGATCACGCCCTCCTCGATCGCCCGGTGTGCCTGGCCCGGCGGGGTCAGCCCGAGATGGTCCAGCGCCGCGTACTCGGTGATCGTGAAGCAGTCGTGCGTCTCGATCACGTCGAGGTCGTCCGGGCCGGCGACGCCCGCGCGCCGGTAGGCGTCGAGGGCCGCCTGCCGCAGGTGCGGGAAGAGGTAGGGCCGCCCTTCGGCGAGTGCGAGCTTGTCGGCCAGCAGCATGGGCGCGCTGCGGTGCCCCCAACCGGTGATCTTCGGCAGGTCGTCCGCCGACCGGCCATGGCGGCGCGCGTACTCCTTGGCGTACCGGGGCGAGGCGAGCAGCACGCTCGCCGCGCCGTCGGTGATGCGGCCGCAGTCGTACTTGCGCAGCCGGCCCTCCACCGGGGGGTTGAGCACGTCGTCCGGGCCGAAGCACCCGTCGGGGAAGGACCAGCCGCGGGTCTGGGCCAGCGGGTTGCGCAGGCCGTTGCCGTGGTTGATCTCGGCGATGCGGGCGAGGTTCGCGCCGAGGCGCTCGTCGTCGAGGCCGTCCCGTTCGGCGACCACGTCGGCGAGCTCGGCGAACAGGCTGGGCCAGGGGAAGGCGGCGCCGACCGCCTCACGCCCGACCCAGGCGGCCGAGCCCAGGTGCTGGGCCGCCTCCTGGGCGCCGACACCGCGCATCAGCTCCACGCCGGTCACCAGGGCCAGGTCGTAGCGCCCCGCCTCGATGTCGGCCATCGCGGCCAGGGCCGCCACGCTGCCCGAGGCGCACGCGGCCTCGTGCCGGGAGGTGGGCAGCATCGCCCAGGCCGGGTCGATGGCGGCGACCATGCCGCCGAGCTGCGCCTGACCGCAGAACAGTTCGGCCGCGAGGTTGCCGACGTGCGCCACCTCGACCTCCGCCGGGTCGATCCCGGTGTCCGCCAGCGCGCCGAGCGCGCTCTCCCGCAGCAGGTCGTAGACGCCGAGCCCCTCCTTCGTCCAGTTGCGGGCGAAGTCGGTCTGGTGTCCGCCGAGCACGTGGACGGTCATCAGGCCGTCTCCCAGACCGAGCGCAGGTCGCGCTTGAGCAACTTACCGACCGGGTTGCGGGGCAGCGATTCGGCCACCTCCAGCCGCTCGGGCAGCTTGTAGGAGGCGATGCGGCGCTCCTTGAGGTAGTCCACCAGTTCCTCCAGGGTGACCTGCTTGCCCGGACGGGGGACGACGAACACGCAGGCCTTCTCGCCGAGCACCGCGTCGGGGTAGCCCACACAGGCGACGTCGGCCACCTTGGGGTGCCCGGCCAGCAGCGACTCGATCTCGGCCGGCGCGATGTTCATGCCGCCCCGGATGATCACGTCCTTGGCACGGTCCACGTAGCGCAGGTACTGCCCGGCGTCCCCGGCCAGTTCGAACACGTCACCGGTGTGCAGCCAGCCGTCCTCGTCGACCGACTCGCGGGTGGCCGTGCCGGCCAGGTAGGCGGAGAACACCGTCGGACCGCGCATCAGCAGTTCCCCGGGCCGGCCGAGCTCGGTGATCTCCTCCCTGGTGGCGACGTCGACCAGCCGGGTCCGGGTCCCGGCGAGCACCGGGCTGGGGTAGTCCACGCCGGGCAGCCCGGGGCGCGGGAAGAAGCGGGCGCGCTCGACCGGGTCGGGGATCGACACCGGGTCCGACAGCATCGCGACGCCCTCGTTGGAGCCGAAGAAGTTGATGACGGCGATGCCGTACTGCTCCTGCCAGCCCTGCACCATCGACGGCGGGAGCGGCGCGGAGCCGGAGCCGACGCGGGTCAGCGACGAGATGTCGGTGGCCGCCAGCACCTCCTTGCGCTGCAGCAGCATGGTCAGCAGCGCCGGCGGCACCAGGGTGTAGGTGACCTTCTCCGCGGCGATCTGGCCGAGGAAGACCGGCAGGTCGAACGGCTGGTGCTGCACCAGGGTGCAACCGGAGATCAGCCAGGGCAGGAGGACCCCGGCGATGCCCGCCATGTTCACCATCGGGAAGGGGTTGAGCACGATGTCGTCGTCGGTGAGCTTCGGCGCGGCGGCGCAGACCCGGGCGGTGGCCAGCCAGTCGTGGTGGCAGCGAGGCACCCCCTTCGGGGTGGCCTCGGTACCGGAGGTCCAGCAGATCGTCAGGCATTCGCCAGGGTCGACGGTCAGCTCCGCGAGGTACGCCGCCAGCGCGTCCGCGTCGCCGCGCGCCTCCTCCAGCGGGACCAGGCCGTCGGCGACGCCGTCGCCCCAGGCGGCCACCGTGTGCAGCCCGTCGAGGTCGGCGGCCATGTCGCGGACGATCTCGGCGTTGGGTCTGTCGCCGACGCGGGTGGCGGTGACGAAGGCGCGGGCGCCGGCCAGCCGCAGCAGCTGGGACAGCTCGTACTCGCGGTACTGGACGGGGAAGGGCGTGACGACGACGCCGATCCGGAAGGCCGCGAAGAAGGTGACGCACAACTCGACCGTGTTGGGTATCTGGACGGCCAGCACATCGCCGTGGCGAAGGCCCCGCTCCAGCAACACCGCCGCCACCCGGTCGACCTCGGCGTCGAGCTCGCGCCAGGTGAGCCTGCGTGGTCTCCCACCGGTCAGCTCGGCTTTGTTGGGCGCGTCGACGACGGCGAGCGCGTCCGGACGCGCCGCCACCTGACCACGCAGCAGCGCGTCGACGGTGTCGTCGGTCCAGAGCCCGGACCGCGTGTAGTGGTCGACACGGCTCGGCGGATGGAGCCTTCGAGGGGTCATCGGGTCTCCTCTTGGCATGGAACTGATGATGTGACGACAGACACTATGAAAAGAGAAGTCAGGGGTCAATAGCACCGGCTTCTTTCGGAGCGCCCGGTTGACCTTTCGGAGCGCCCGGTTCACCCGAGGTGGCCGGTCCCCGAGGTGAGCGTGCCGAAGCCTTCGGGCAGGGCGTTCACCGGGCCGGTCGCCGAGGCCCCTCCTCGGACACGAGTGACGGGCCGACCGCGCCGGGAGGCGGCCGCTACGCGCACGGTCCCGCCGTGCTCGCCGATCACCTGCCCGCCACGCTCATCCGCGCGAACGCGGATCGGTTCGCCTGGAGCCGGCACGGCACGGCGAGATGCGTTCGAGGGCTGGAGCCGAGTTCGCGGACCCGGCCGAGAGGGCCGGTCGTACGTCTGCCGCACCTCGCCGGTACCGCCCCTCAACCGAGGACGGCGTCCAGCAGGAGGGAGCCCGCGCCGAGGAGGGCGGTATCGGGGCCGCCGCGGGTGACGGCGATCTCCAGGTCGCGGGTGGCCAGCGGGAGGCAGCGCTCGTAGACGGCGGCGCGGATGGAGGAGATCAGCGGCTCGGCGGTGGATAGGCTGCCGCCGACGACGATGGCGTCGGGATTGAGGAAGTTGACCAGGACGGTGAGCACCTCGCCGATGAGGCGGCCCGCGTTCCTGACCAGGGCGGTGGCCTCGGGCACGCCGTCCTCGACCAGGGCGACGACGTCGCCCGGGCGTCGCGTCGCGATGCCGAACTCGGACAGAGCGCCCATGAGCGCGGCACCGCTCGCGTAGGCCTCCAGGCAGTCGGAGTGGCCGCACGAGCACATGGTGGAGGAGTCGGCCCTGACCCGGACGTGGCTGATGTCGCCGGCCGCCCCCCTGCCCCGGTGCAGGCGGCCGTCGACGATCACGCCGCACCCTATGCCGCTGCCGGCCTTCAGCACCATGAGGTTGTCGCACCCGGGCCACGAGCGGGCCTCGCCGACGGCCAGCAGGTTGGCGTCGTTCTCGACGAGCACCGGCAGGTCATAGTGCGCGCCGAGATGCTCGGCGACGGGGAAGTTGTGCCAGCCGGGCATGCGCGAGGGGGACACCACCCGACCACTGGCGGGATCGACGGGGCCGGGCATGCCGGTGCCGACGCCGCGCAGCGGGACGCCGGGCGGGCCGTGGGTCAGCAGTAGCTCGTCGAACGAGGCGGCCATCCAGTCGAGGGTCGCCTCGGGGCCGAGCGCTATGTCGCAGGCGCGCTCCTCGACGACGAGGGGGGCGCCGCTGAGGTCGAGCAGGCCGAGGCGGGCGTGGTGCGCCCCGAGGTCGGCCACCGCGAGCAGGCCGGCGGTCGGGCTGACCCGCAGCCGCCGGGGCCGGCGCCCACCCCTGGAGGTGCCCGAGCCCTCCTCGACGAGAAGCCCGGCGTCGATCAACTCCTCGACCCGCAGGGAGACGCTCGACGCCGCCAGGCCGGAGATGCGGGCCAGCTGGGCGCGCGACTCGGCATGGCCGGTGGCGACGAGACGCAGAAGATCGCCCTGCGCTCCCCGCACCGGCAGCCGCTCTTTGCCTGACATGGACTAGAGGAATACCACGTCTGTACTTACTACGGCAACGTGTTGACTTCCACAAGAATCATCTATTACCTTCCGCTTTGTCTTCGATTTCGAAGGAAGATGGCAATGATTCAGGTCAAAGGGTTGAACAAGTGGTTCGGTGAACATCACGTGCTGCGCGACATCGACCTTGATGTGGCGCGGGGCGAGGTCGTCGTGGTGGTCGGCCCCTCGGGGTCGGGCAAGTCCACGCTGTGCCGCTGCCTCAACAGGCTGGAGCCCGCCGGGTCCGGAGACATCCTCGTCGACGGCGTACCCGCCCCCGTGGAGGGCCGGGAACTGGCCAGGCTCCGGGCCGACGTCGGCATGGTGTTCCAGTCGTTCAACCTCTTCCAGCACAAGACCGTGCTGGAGAACATCGTGCTCGCGCCGATGAAGGTCCGGGGCGAATCCCGCGCCGAGGCCGAGGCGTCGGCGCGGGAGCTGCTGGCGCGCGTCGGCATCGCCGAGCAGGCGGGAAAGCTGCCCGCACAACTGTCCGGTGGGCAGCAGCAGCGGGCCGCCATCGCCCGCGCGCTGGCCATGCGGCCCAAGGTGATGCTCTTCGACGAGCCCACCTCCGCACTCGACCCGGAGATGGTCGGTGAGGTGCTGGACGTGATGGTCCGTCTCGCCGCCGACGGCATGACCATGGTCGTCGTCACCCACGAGATGGGCTTCGCCCGCAGGGCCGCCGACCGCGTGGTCTTCATGGACGCCGGCCAGATCGTCGAGACGGGCGAGCCCGGCGCCTTCTTCGAGGCTCCTCGGACAGACAGGGCCAGGGACTTCCTGGCCAAAGTTCTCACGCACTGATCGAAAAGGATGGTGGGCCCGATGGTGTCCATGAAGCGGCTGGCCGCTGTCGCCGCTGTGTCCGTGCTCGGCCTCTCGGCCTGCGCCGGTACGGACTCGGGAAGCCCGGCCGTACCGGGTGAGGTCAAGGGCGGCGACCTGATCGCCTCGATGCCGGTCGCGGCCGCCGCGGACATCCTGCCCGGCTCCACGATGGAGAAGATCAAGCAGCGCGGCGAGCTGATCGTCGGCGGGTCGCTCGACGCGCCGCTGCTGTCGCAGCAGAACCCGACGACCGGCGAGGTCGAGGGGTTCGACGCGGACATGGGCAAGGCGCTCGCCAAGTACATCATCGGCGAGCCCAAGGTGAAGATCGTCAACTCCGCCTCGGAGACCCGCGAGGCGCTGCTCGGCAACGGCACCGTGGACGTCGTCTTCCAGACCTACACGATCACCCCGGAGCGGGCCGAGCAGGTCTCCTTCGCCGGGCCGTACTACTCCTCCGGACTGAGCCTCGCGGTCAGGAAGGGCACCACGGGCATCACCAGGCCCGAGGACCTGAACGGCAAGACCGTCATCGCCGGAGCCAACACCCCGGCCATCCCGGCGATCAAGAAGCTCGCCCCGCAGGCCAAGATCGTGACGTTCGGCAGCGACCCCGAGTGTATGCAGGCCCTCAAGCAGGAACGCGGCGACGCCTACGTCCAGGATGAGACGCTCCTGGTCGCCAACGCGCAGAAGGACCCCTCGGTCCAGGTCGTCGGCAGCCCGTTCACCACCGACCCGTACGGCATCGGCCTCAAGCACGGTGACGACCAGTTCAAGAAGTTCGTCAACGACTGGCTGAAGAAGATCCAGGCCGACGGCCTCTGGCAGAAGACCTGGAAGCAGTCTCTCGGCACGGTCGTGCAGGGCGAGGCTCCCACCCCGCCGCAGATCGGATCGGTGCCGGGGTCCTGATGTCCGCCCTCCTGGATCACCTGCCCGAACTCTGGCAGGGGCTGGTCGTGACCCTCCAGCTGACCGCGGCGTCCTTCGCCGGCGCCGCGCTCGTGGGGTTCGTGATCACCGCCATGCGGGTCAGCCCGGTCGGCGTCCTGCGCGGGATCGGCACGGCCTATGTGGAGACCTTCCAGAACCTGCCGCTGCTGGTGCTGCTGGTGCTCGCCGTCTTCGGTCTGCCCGAGATCGGCCTCAAGGCCGACCTGCTGGTGACGGCCATGATCGTCATCGCGCTCTACGAGGCCGCCTACATCGCCGAGGCCCTGCGCTCCGGCGTCAACGCGGTCTCCGCGGGGCAGGGCGAGGCGGCCCGCGCGCTCGGGCTGACCTTCGGCCAGTCCCTGCGCCACGTGGTCCTGCCGCAGGCGCTGCGCACGGTGATCCAGCCGGTCGGCAACATCTTCATCGCGCTGACGATGAACACCTCGCTCGCCGCCGCGGTCGGCGTGGTCGACCTGACCGCCGCGGCCAACCGGGTGAACCTCATGGAGGCGCAGCCCATCCCGATCTTCGTCGGGGCAGGCCTGGCCTATGCGCTGATCGCCGCCTGCGCCGGGTTCGTCACCGGACGGCTCGAACGACGGCTGGTGGTGGTCCGGTGAGCGCGCCTTCTCCCGACGGGGCGGTGAGTGTCCGGGCCCCTGGCGGGCCGGTCTCCGCTCAGGCCGCGGGCTCGGGCGAACCGGCGGTGGCCCGGTGAGCAACCTGCTCTTCGACCAGCCGGGGCCGCGCGCCCGCCGCAGGATACGGATCGCGACCGCGGTGGGGGCGGTCGCGGTGCTGGCCCTGCTGGCGCTGGCGGTGCGCCAGTTCGCCGTAGGCGGCCAGCTCGACGCCGACCGCTGGTCACCGTACGCGACCTGGCCGATGTGGCGCTATCTGCTGAACGGGCTGTGGGCCACCGCGCTCGCCGCCGTCGTCTCGGCCGCGCTGGCGATGGCCGCCGGACTGGCGCTGGCCCTCGGGCGGCTGTCGCGACGCAGGTGGGTACGCATGTCCGCCGGGGCGTACGTGGAGGTCGTGCGGACCGTCCCGGCGCTGCTGCTGGTCTACGTCGTGCTGTTCGCGCTGCCCCGCTACGGGCTGGACCTGCCGCTGTTCTGGAAGCTCGTGGTGCCGCTGGCGGTCTCGAACGCCGCGGCGTTCGCGGAGATCTTCCGCGCCGGGGTGCTGTCCGTGGAACGCGGCCAGGGCGAGGCCGGGCTCGCGGTCGGGCTCACCCAGGGCCAGACCATGCGCCTGATCATCCTGCCGCAGGCCGCCCGGCGGGTGCTGCCCTCGATCGTCAGCCAGTCGGTCGGCCTGCTGAAGGACACCTCGCTGGGCTTCGTGGTCAGCTATGCCGAACTGCTCTACAGCGGCAAGATCCTGGCGACCTACAACGGCCTGCTCATCCAGACCTACATCGTCGTCGCGCTGATCTACCTGGTGGTCAACGCCTCGCTGTCCAAGCTCGCCCGTACCCTCGACGCCCGTGACACCCCGGGGGTCCGCCGACTCAGAGAGAGACCCGCCCGTGCCTGAACTCGTCCCGCTCGCGGAGGTGGTGCGCTCCGGATTCGTGGAGAGCGTGCACTTCGGCAGCGCCGTCGCCCTCGCGCCCGACGGCACCGTGGCCGTCTCCAGGGGAGCGGTCGGCGCGCCGGTGCTGCCGCGCTCCTCGGCCAAGCCGTTCCAGGCGCTGGCCTGCCTGCTGTCCGGGGCGGACCTGCGCGGTCCCGGCCTGGCCATCGCCGCGGGCAGCCACACCGGCCAGGACTTCCACGTACGGCTGGTCGCCGAGATGCTCGCCGGGGCCGGGCTCGGCTTCGAGGCCCTCGGCTGTCCCGCGGACTGGCCGGAGGACGAGGCCACCCGGCACACGCTGATCCGGGCGGGCCTGACGGCCTCGCGCGAGCGGATGAACTGCTCGGGCAAGCACGCCGCGATGCTCGCCGCGTCCGTCGCGTCCGGCTGGGAGACCGCCTCCTACCTCGACACCGACCACCCCTTACAGCGGCGGGTACGTGCCGTGACCGAGGAACTGTCCGGGGAGAAGGCGGCCCACGTCGCCGTCGACGGGTGCGGCGCCCCGCTGTTCGGGCTGTCGCTGACCGGACTGGCCCGGGCCGTACGGGCTCTGGTCGTCGCCGAGCCGGGGACCGCGCCGCGGGCGGTCGCCGACGCGATGCGCGAGCACCCCGAGTACGTCGGCGGGACCGGGCATGTGAACACCTCGCTGATGCGGGCGCTGCCGGGGGCGGTGGCCAAGGGCGGGGCCGAGGGAGTTCTCGTCGTCGCGCTCGCCACCGGGCACGTGGCGGCCGTGAAGGCCATCGACGGGAGCCCGCGGGCCACGAGCGCGATCGCGCTGGCCACGCTCGGGGCGGCCGGTGGGGACGTCGCGCCGGCGGCCGGCTTCGCGAGCGTTCCGGTGCTGGGCGGGGGCCTACCAGTCGGTGAAATCCATGCTTTGGAGGAAAAATGAGTCTTAGCTATGAAATCTGCATTGACAGCACCGCCGGCGCGCTCGCGGCCGAGCAGGCCGGGGCGCACCGCGTCGAGCTGTGCTCGGCCCTCTTCGAAGGGGGCCTGACCCCGACCCTCGGCACCGTCGAGGCGACCCTCGCGGCGGTCTCGACGATCCGGGTCCACGTGATCATCCGCCCCCGGGGCGGCGACTTCATCTACGACGAGCACGAGGTCGCGGCCATGGAGCGCGACGTGGCCGCGATCAGGGACGCGGGCGCGCAGGGCGTGGTGATCGGGGCGCTGACGCCGTCGGGCGAAGTGAACGTCGAGGTGGCCAAGCGCCTCATCGGTGCGGCCGGAGGCCTCTCGATCACCTTCCACCGGGCCTTCGACATGACCGCCGACCCGTTCGCCGCCCTGGACACCCTCGCTTCCCTGGGCATCGACCGGATTCTCACCTCCGGCCAGGACGTCACCGCTCTGGAGGGCGCGCCGCTGATCGCGTCCCTGGTCGAGCGGGCGGGCGACGACCTGATCGTCATGCCCGGCGGCGGCATCACGCCCCGCAACGTGCACCGCGTGGTCGAGGCGACGGGAGCCACCGAGATCCACTTCGCCGCCCTGGTCGACGCGCCCAGCCCCGCCGTCCACCGCAACCCCCACCCGTTCATGGGCGGGGAGCTGCGCCAGCCCGAGTACAGCCGCCTGGTCACCTCCTCGCGCCTGGTCTCCGAGGTGATCGCCGCCTCGGGTGCCTGACCCCCGGAACCGGAGTTCCTCACCGCCGGGGCGAATCGGCCGGGCGGCCCCATGAGCGGATCGGACCTGGGGCAGGTCCGCATCGCCGCTACGAAGAGTCCGTCCGGAAACTCCGAAGCATTTCGATGAACGTGCGGAGGTGTCAGCCCTGACGGGCCTGCGCGAGCTCGTTCGGCAGGGCGTCGACGGAGGCCGGGGGAAGGTTGTTCGACGGGAGCGCATGCGGGTGAGCATGTCCGGACCGAGCCGCCGAGCGAGCGCCTCCAGGGCTGCGGCGACCTCCTCGACCTCCCGCGGATCATCGGCGGCGAGGGCGGCGTTGATCGTCGTTGCGCGAACGACGGCGGTCCGCTCAGAGACCTCGGGCGCCTGCCGGATGAGGAGACGGCGGCGCTCCTTACCGCCTTCGCAGCCCGCCTGCGTGAGGTCTTGACCGGCAACCCGACCGATTCGGCACACGGGTCGGGCTGAGGAAGGCGGGGTCGGCGCCCGACGGGTGAGCGGCGGATGCGGACGGGGGCCATGCCGCGATGCCGCGGCGAAACAGGGCCGCCTTCGGGTGCCGTGTCCAAAGGATTTCATTGTCTAGGTTTGTCATTCTTTGGGCTGTTTGGAGCTTATGTCGGGTATACCGGTATAAATTCGCTTTCGCAGGAAAACGAATTTCGCGTGGAATCGGAAGGGGGCTGGGTCATGATGAGACCCGCAAGCCTGGAGCAACACCCCGATCTCATGGAGATGCGGGCGAGGTACGAACGGGCGGGATCCAGCTCGGTGGCGCAGGTCATCGACGGACTGGTGCTCCTGGCGGGACTGTATCTGGCGATCTCCCCATGGGTGGTCGGCTTCAACGGCCTGTCCAGGCTCACCGTGAGCAACCTCATCACCGGCCTCGCGCTCGCCGCTCTGGCCGTGGGATTCGCGTCCGCCTACGGCCGGACGTACGGGATCAGTTGGATCGTGCCGATCATCGGGATCTGGACCATCGTGGCCCCCTGGGCCACCAGCTCGGCAACGGTGGGGAACATCTGGAACAACGTCGTCACCGGCGTCGTCATCCTCCTGCTCGGACTGGGAGCGGTGGCGGTGGGCAGCAAGAGAATGCCCGGCATGTCCCACCGTGGAGACATGTCCCACCGCGGAGACATGCCGCACAGGTCGGATGTACCCAACAGGCCGGACATGCCCAACCGGGACTTCCCCAACAGGCCATAGTCGATGTGGCATCGGTGCGGCGGCGGAGGACCGCCCCGCCGGTGCTGTACGGGACATCCGCCTTCAGGCCACCCACGTTCCGGCCGCCCCTCCGAGGGGCGTCAGGGGTGCGCAGCTCAGCACCAGCGATATCCGCCACGTTCCACCAGGAGAACGATCTCACCACGGCAGCGGCCCAGTCCGGCCTGAGACAGCGGTGGTAGCGCCGCACCCAGCATGAGCCCGGCCCCGGCCGGGCTTCCGTCGTCTTCGAACCGGCAGCGGGTCAGGAGACGAGCTCGCGATCCAGATAGGCCCGGAACTCCCTGACCTGGATGGTGTCGTACGGCTCCAGCCGTTCGGAGAACTTCCGGACGCGTTCGATTGAGCGGGTGGACGTCAGTGATCTGCCCATCGGAATCGCAACCCTCGCCGAGTCGACCGCCTGTTCCACCTCCCCCATGGAGAGGTAGGCATCTGCGGCGTTCACCCTGTTGAGCTGCGCCGAGTGGGGACGCTTTCCCGCGAACTCACGCACCGCCGGTTCCGCGCAATCGGCCGCCCGCTGGTGCTCTCCGAGCAACTCCCAGCACATACCCATCTCGGCAGTCAGCTCTGGAGCGTCGTACCAGGCGATCCAGGCCGGATCACGATCAGTACTTCCCTGGGCATAGGCTCGCTCGGCTTCGCCGAGAAGCCGTTCGACCTGTTTCGCGCTGTGCTCGTCGCCGGTTTCGGCCGGCCTGCACACAGTCACCGACAGCAACGGAGTGCACACATGCGGCCAACCTCCTGCGGCCCGGCGGACCCGAGGGGACACTGCCGCGCCTACGCCACGACGGCCTTCGCCGCCGAGGCACCGGCCAAGGCCGTCGCCTTCGCCCTGCCGACCCGTTCGGGCAGCCGCCTGACCTGACCGCCCCCGTTGCGTCTGGGGCGCCGTTCAGTCCGTCTCCGGCTGACGGACCCCGCTGACGCGGCCGAGCGCGGCCAGGACGGATGACCTACTCGAAGAGGGTGTGCCGCTCACCGCGCCGGCGTCTCCGTACGATCCGGCCCCCGACCACCACGATGTCCACGACGGCGATGGCCGCCAGTACGGCAAAGGCCACGGTAAGCGGTGTGAACCCACCCTGTGCCGCGAAGACCGCCAGAACCGTACAGACCACCAGGCCGAAGATCGCCAGAGCGAGCCGCAGGTTCAGCGCGCTCTTCGGATGGTCATGCGTTCCCGGCTGCTCCTTCATGAGACCACCTCCGGGGCAATATCGATCTCCCCACCTGCCCATACCTGCGCAAGGGGGCATCTCCCAGCCCTTACCCAGGACATCCCGGATAACCCGCGGCATCATGGTCTTCACCCCGATTTTTCAGCAGACCTCCAAGGTTTCCCGCACTACCGGAGGTCCACTGCAAAACAGCACCGGATTCCCTCGGCAACCAGGCCACCGACATGTGCGTTTACCTTGGGTCTCCGTCGCCCCTACGAGGCGATCCTCGACCGTTCACGGGCCCCGGCGAGCCCGGCGACCGGCAGAGACCGCCAGGAGCGCTCTAAAAGGGGCCGGGTACAGACGTCGCGCCGAAGACGGCTCACGGTTCGGCGGGGGTCGACGTGGAGGGCTCATCGGGGGTGAAGCGCCAGTATCCGTACGGGTTGAAGAAGAAGCTGTCTTCCTCGTAGCCAAGGCACGGGTGTCTTTCCATGATCCATCGCGGGCCGTCGGGGGTGGATCGGTAACCCTCGCCGTCGCTCATCTCCCGCGCCCGCCGCTCGGTCAGCAGGTAGAGCGCCACCTCGTCGATCAGATCCACGACTTCGCCGACCAGCGTCGCGGGCAGCGGTTTCCCCGCGGGCGACCCGATGTCGATCTGCACATCGGGTGCGCCCAGCAGATGCATGCCGCAGCTCTTCAACAGGCTGCCATCCAAAAGCGGCCGTTTGACCCAGGCGTGGAAGAGGATCACGGCCAGCATTTCCCGATCCCTAGCCTCGGCCGCCCGATCGGCCAGGGTGAGCCACCGCTCCCGGCCGTGCGCGAGACCGCTGCTCTCGCCCTTCGCGGCCGTGGCGCCGGAGCGCAACAGCGCGGCCGTCACCGCCAGCATCCGCCGCGAGACGTCGAACGTTCTGTCCCACACCTCCTCGAAAACCCCGTCACCATGACCGACCATCACTCTTCGATGGAGATCGAACGCGTTGTTCTGCCTCATCGGCGGCGACAGCACGTACACCACCGAATCGTGTGTCTCCACCGCCCCCCAGTCGGATTCGGTGAAGGAGACGTTCGCCAGGGAGGCGTCAAACGACCGAGGCATCCGCGGATCGTGAGCCTGCTGAAAGTGCTCCAGATCGACGCTGAAGCCAGGCCCCCCGACCTCCGCGACGACCTTCTCCACCACGTCGAAATCCAGACCCGAGCCGAGCACGCAGAGCACGTGGCGTGGGTACACCTCATAGTTTTGCCGGAACATGCTGGCGAAGGTACTGAAACCCACCGACAAAACATACCTGGCCGATCACATGCTTCGGGGCTCGGGTACGCACCAGGCTGGACAAGGCGGACAGCAGAGACTGATCTCCGGGGACGTCAGGGGTCTGAAACCGGGTAGGAACAGAGCGTTCGCGAGGCAAGGAGGGGCCAGGTGGCCGCACATCAGCTGGTCAACGACCCGCAGGAGCTCGTCGGCGAGGCGCTCGAAGGGCTGGAGCTCAGCCAGAGGGGGCGACTGCGGTGGAACCGCGACCCCAGCTTCGTCATCAGGGCCGATGACCGGCGGCCGTACAAGGTCGGCGTGCTGTCCGGCGGCGGCTCCGGGCACGAGCCCCTGCACACCGGTTTCGTGGGGTACGGCATGCTGGACGCCGCGGTGCCGGGAGCGGTCTTCGCCAGCCCCACCGCGATCCAGATCCAGGCGGCCACCGAGGCGGTCGACGACGGCCGAGGGGTCGTCCACGTGGTCAAGAACTACACCGGCGACGTGCTGAACTTCACCATCGCCGCCGAGATCTCCGGCGCCATCCGGATCGAGACCGTGCTCGTCGACGACGACCTGGCCACCGACACCTCCGTCGAGGGCGGCCCCGGGCGGCGGGGCACCGCCGCCGTCGTCGCCGTCGAGAAGATCTGCGGCGCCGCCGCCGAGCGGGGCGCCGACCTGTCCACGGTGGCCGCACTCGGCCGCCGTGTCGCGGGCAACGCCCGGACCATGTCCCTGGCCCTGCGGGCCTGCACCCACCCCGGCCAGTCCGTACCCTCGTTCGACCTGGAAGTGGGCCAGGTCGAGTTCGGCGTCGGCATCCACGGCGAGCGGGGAGTCCGGAAGATCCCCGTCGCCCCCGCCGACGAGCTGGTGGCCGCGCTGACCGGGCCGGTCGCCGACGACCTCGGGCTGAACAGGGGCGACGCGGTCTTCGTGATCGTCAACGGCCTCGGCTCCACCCACCAGCTGGAGCTGCTCGCGGCCTACCGGCAGGTGACCCGGCTCCTTGACGCGCGAGGTGTGACGGTCGCCCGGCAGCTGGTGGGCTCCTATGTCACCGCCCTGGACATGGCGGGCTGCTCGGTCACCCTGATCCGCGCGGACGAGGAGCTCGTCGGCCTGTGGGACGACCCGGTGCGCACCGCCGCCCTCACCTGGTGACCCGCCCACGGCTCCGGCGATCGGCGACGGTCACCCGACCGGCCCGGTTCTCCGCGTATGAGCATCGTCACGGGTCAGCCACCGGGTAAGACCGGATCGACCGGCCCCGCGTCCCGTCCCGGTACTCGAAGGAGAAATCCATGAACGACCTCGAACCCCAGGCCGTACTGTCGTGGGTCGAGCGGTTCATCACCCGGATCGACGATCAGGTCCAGGAGTTGACCGAGCTGGACCGCCGCAGCGGTGACGGCGACTTCGGCACCAACATGGTCACCGCGCTCAGCAGGGCCAAGGCGAAGTTCTCGCCCGCACCCGCCGACGCCGGGGCGCCGTTCTCCAGCCTCTCGACGGCCTTCCTCGAACACTCCGGCGGCACCAGCGGGCCGCTGTTCGGCATGTGGTTCCGCGAGTTCGCGCTGGCCGGGGAGGGCAGTCCCGCCTTCAGCACGGCCCTGCTCGCCGACGCCGCCAGGAACGGGGTGGCCACGGTCCGCAGGCTGGGCTCCGCCTCGGTGGGCGACCGGACGATGGTCGACGCCATGGCCCCGGCGGCCGACGCCCTGGCCGAGGCCGTGGAGGACGACGTCCCCGCCGCGCGGGCTCTGCGACTGGCGGCGGAGGCGGCCCGCGCCGGAGCCGACTCCACCTCCTCGATCATCGCCCGCCGGGGCCGGGCCAGCTATGTCGGCGAGGCCGCCCTGGGAGCGCCCGACCCCGGGGCCGTCGCGGTCGCCCTGTTCTTCGAGTCCGCGGGCTGACCCGCGACCGGCGCGGAGGGGGCTCAGTGGCCCCCGTGCCGGTGGACGAAAGGCGCCTCGACCTGGCCCGGAAGACGCGAAAGACCCCCGTGGGCGATCCCACGGGGGTCTTCGGCGTGCTCACCGGCGGACCACGCGCAAGGGGTCCGGCTAGTAGATCGGGCGCGAGGAGGAGCGCAGCCGCTCCAGGGCCTCGGCCAGGATCTGCGCGCCGTCCTTGTCGCTGCGGCGCTCCTTCACATACGCGAGGTGCGTCTTGTAAGGCTCGTTACGCGGCGGCGCGGGCGGGTTGGCCTCGTCCTGACCTGCGGGGAGACCACACCGGGGGCAGTCCCAGAACTCGGGAACGGCCGCGTCGCTGGCGAAACTGGGGCGCGTCTCATGCATGTTCGCGCACCAGAAAGGGACCCGCACACGGGGGGCCGCCTCGCCACGCTCCGCCTCCCCCATCGGGCCGGCACCGACACGGCTGCCACGGATCGCGTTGCCACTACCCACGGAT
The DNA here is from genome assembly GCF_042665875.1 of Streptosporangium amethystogenes subsp. fukuiense. Lineage (NCBI taxonomy): Bacteria > Bacillati > Actinomycetota > Actinomycetes > Streptosporangiales > Streptosporangiaceae > Streptosporangium > Streptosporangium amethystogenes. The sequence continues at coordinate 3,266,262 of NZ_JBHTEE010000001.1, forward strand.
GAACTCCTTGCTCGATGGCCCCGCCGCTTGGGGATGCGGGGACTGAACCACTGTCACGCCTGTCAAAGCCAGGTCAGGGCCTCAGGAGCAGGCCCAGCGCGATGATGCAGACGAACCAGACCACACCGGTGATGACGGTGAGCCTGTCAAGGTTACGCTCCACCACGGAGGAGCCTCCGAACGACGACGAGAAACCGCCACCGAACAGATCCGAGAGACCACCGCCCTTGCCCTTGTGGAGCAGGACGAGCAGCATCATCAGCAAGCTCGACAGGATGAGGGCGATGGAGATTCCGATTGTCACCGTTGACCTGTTCCCTATGTGCGCGTGTCCCGCGTCCGGGCACGACCCTTGTGTACGCCAGAGGCGTGACGATTCAAACCTGCTCTAAGAGGGTATGACGTGCTGTCAAATCACACCCCCCAAATGGACCAGTCAACTCGACAATTCGCCAAGACGGCAAATTTTGACGAATTCCCCGGCATCGAGGCTCGCGCCGCCGACCAGGGCACCGTCGACATCGGGCTGTGCCATGATGCCCGCGATGTTGTCAGACTTGACCGACCCACCGTAAAGGATACGGACACCCGCGGCCACATCGGCGTCGTACAGTTCGGCGAGTCGCTCCCGGAGGGCCCCGCAGACCTCCTGCGCGTCGTCGGGGGTGGCCACCTCGCCGGTGCCGATCGCCCAAACCGGCTCGTAGGCGAGCACGATTGAGGCGACCTGCTCGGCGGTGACCTTGCGAAGCGCCCCTTCGAGCTGCGCGACGCTGTAGGCCACCTGGCCGCCCGCCTGGCGCACCGGCAGCCCCTCCCCCACACACAGGATGGGGGTGAGCGAGTGCCGGTAGGCCGCCTGCACCTTGACGTTGACGACGTCGTCGTCCTCGTGGTGGTACTGGCGGCGCTCGGAGTGCCCGATCGTGGCGAAGGTGCAGCCGAGTTTGGCGAGCATGGCCCCGGAGATCTCACCGGTGTAGGCGCCGCCGTCGTGCTGCGACAGGTCCTGGGCACCGTAGAGGATCCGCAGCTTGTCGCCGTCCACCAGGGTCTGCACGCTGCGCAGATCGGTGAAGGGCGGCAGCACGGCCACGTCGGCCCGATCGAAGTCCTTGTCGCCCAGCGCGAAGGCGAGCTTCTGGGTGTGGGCGATGGCCTCAAGGTGGTTGAGGTTCATCTTCCAGTTGCCGGCTATGAGCGGCTTGCGAGCGGTGCTCATCTGACCTCTACCTCTCCAGCGCCACGAGTCCGGGGAGGGTCTTGCCCTCCAGGTATTCCAGGCTGGCCCCGCCACCGGTGGAGATGTGCGAGAACCCGTCCTCGGGCAGGCCGAGCCTGCGCACGGCGGCGGCCGAGTCTCCCCCGCCGACGACCGTGAAGGCCTCCGAACCGATCAACGCCTCGGCGACCGCGCGGGTTCCGCCGGAGAACGCCTCGAACTCGAAGACGCCCATCGGGCCGTTCCAGAACACGGTCCTGGCGTCGGCCAGCTTGCTCGCGAAAAGCTCGCGGGTGCGCGGGCCGATGTCGAGGCCCTGGCGGTCGGCCGGGATCGCGGTGGCGTCGACCACCTCGTACTCGGCGTCCTCGGCGAACTCGGTGGCCGCCAGCACGTCGACCGGCAGGACGAGCTGCACGCCGCGCTTGGCCGCCTCGTTCAGGAAGCCCCGCACCTGGTCGAGCTGGTCCTCCTGGAGCAGCGACCGGCCCACCTCGTACCCCTGTGCCTTCAGGAAGGTGTAGGCCATGCCGCCGCCGATGAGGAGCCTGTCGACCTTGGTGAGCAGGTTGCCGATGACCCCGAGCTTGTCGGAGACCTTCGCACCGCCCAGCACCACGGCGTACGGCCGTTCGGTGGTCTCGGTCAGCCTTTTGAGCACCTCGACCTCGGCCAGGACCAGCCGGCCCGCGGCGTGCGGCAGCAGGGCGGGCACGTCGTAGACGCTGGCGTGCTTGCGGTGCACCGCGCCGAAGCCGTCGCCCACGTAGAGGTCGGCGAGGGCGGCCAGCCTGGCCGCGAACTCGGCCCGCTCGGCGTCGTCCTTGGACTCCTCGCCGGGCTCGAAGCGCAGGTTCTCCAGCAGGGCCACCTGACCGTCCTGAAGCGCCTCCACGACCTCCTGCGCCGACTTCCCGACCACGTCGGTCGCGAAGGCGACGTCCGCGCCCAGGAGCTCGCCCAGCCGCTTGGCGACGGGGGCCAGGGAGTAGTCCGGGTTCGGCTTGCCCTTGGGGCGCCCCAGGTGCGCGACGACGATCACGCGGGCGCCCCTGCGGGCGAGTTCCTCGATCGTCGGCACCGAGGCACGGATGCGGCCGTCGTCGGTGATGACGTCCCCCTCCAGGGGGACGTTGAGGTCGGCGCGTACCAGGACGCGCCGACCGTCCACGTCGAACTCGGAGATGTCCTTCATCAGAGGTCGGCGCCGACCAGCTCGATGAGGTCGGCGAGACGGTTGGAGTAGCCCCACTCGTTGTCGTACCAGCCGACGACCTTGACCTGGTTGCCGATCACCTTGGTGAGGGCGGAGTCGAAGATGCAGGACGAGGGGTCGGTGACGATGTCGGAGGAGACGATCGGGTCCTCGGTGTAGGTGAGGTAGCCCTTGAGCTCGCCCTCGGCCGCGGCCTTGAGCGCGGCGTTGACCTCCTCGACCGTGGTCTCGCGGCCGACCTCGACGGTGAGGTCGGTGGCCGAGCCGGTGGGGATCGGCACCCGCAGCGCGTAGCCGTCGAGCTTGCCCTTGAGCTCGGGCAGCACCAGGCCGATGGCCTTGGCCGCGCCGGTCGAGGTCGGCACGATGTTGATCGCGGCGGCGCGGGCGCGGCGCAGGTCGCTGTGCGGGGCGTCCTGCAGGTTCTGGTCCTGCGTGTAGGCGTGGATGGTGGTCATCAGACCCTTCTCGATACCGAAGGTGTCGTTGATGACCTTGGCCATCGGCGCCAGGCAGTTGGTGGTGCAGGAGGCGTTGGAGATGACCGTGTGCTTGGCCGGGTCGTACTTGTCGTGGTTGACGCCCATCACGACGGTGACGTCCTCGTTCTTGGCCGGGGCCGAGATGATGACCTTCTTGGCACCGTTCTCGGCGTGCACTCGGGCCTTGTTCGCATCGGTGAAGAAGCCGGTCGACTCCACCACGACGTCCACGCCCAGGTCACCCCAGGGCAGCTTGGCGGGGTCGCGCTCGGCGAAGGCCTTGATGGCCTTGCCGTCCACGATGATCTCGTCGGCGGTGCTCTTCACCTCGTACGGCAGGCGGCCGAGAATGCTGTCGTACTTCAGCAGGTGGGCGAGCGTGGCGTTGTCGGTCAGGTCGTTGACCGCCACGATCTCGATGTCCTTGCCGCTGGCAGCGACCGCGCGCCAGAAGTTGCGGCCGATGCGGCCGAATCCATTGACGCCTACGCGGATGGTCACGGTGCCGATCTCCTCGTACGTCGGTGCGCCGGTCATGAGGACCGGCGACTTGGGGCTGGCTGAAACCTCAACCACGAACCTTATCGGACCTAAATTGGTGTAGACCACTGGAGGGGGGAGGTCCGTTATTCCTTAACCCATGAACAGGTATCGCACCATTCAAGTAGAGTGCCCGACTCATCACCGGAAAACCCTTAGACCCCATGAGGAGCTGTTGTGACAGATAACGATCCACATCTGGCAAACGGGCTTCTACCAGGTATTTTTACCGGCCTCGGCGCCACCCTGGTCGGTGCCGCGGCCTACGGCGCGCTCATCGGCTTCAGCGGGTATGAGATCGGCTTCGCCGCCATCGGCGTCGGTCTCCTCGTCGGCCTCGCCATGATGGCGGTCAGGCCGACGAGCCCTGTGCTGCCGCCGCTGGCCGCCCTCTTCTCCCTGATCGGCGCCGCGCTCGGCCAGGTCGCCGGATACGTGATCGTCTGGGTACGAGCCTCCGGCGACGACTACGGCTCGGCGCTGACCCAGGTCCTCAACACCTTCCCCGAGGATCTCAGGCGCGATCCCAAGTCACTGCTGTTCTGGGCGATCGCCGCCTACGCGGGCTTCGGCTTCGTGAGCAGAAGAGTCAAGGCCGCCCGCGAAGCCCACGCCGCCTCGTCCGTCCCGCAGCCGGGCGAGGCCGACCACGTGGACTACTTCGCTCCCAGGAAGCAGCCCTGAGCGGGCCTTGAACGGCGCGTGTCGGCGCCGCGTTCCCGGTGCGGTCACCGGGAACGCGGCGCCGCCCTGCCAGGTCGGGGAGCGCGTCAGGGGGCCAGCATGTCGACGGTGAGATTGGCCTCGGTGTTGGGGATGCCGATGTCCTGAGCGCGCTTGTCGGCCATGGCCAGCAGCCGGCGGATGCGACCGGCGATGGCGTCCTTGGTCAGGGGCGGGTCGGCCAGCTGGCCCAGCTCCTCCAGGGAGGCCTGCTTGTGCTCCACCCGCAGGCGGCCGGCGATCACCAGGTGCTCCGGAGCCTCCTCCCCGAGGATCTCCAGCGCCCGCTGGACCCTGGCTCCGGCGGCGACCGCGGCGCGGGCCGAACGGCGCAGGTTGGCGTCGTCGAAGTTGGCCAGCCGGTTGGCCGTCGCCCGGACCTCGCGGCGCATCCGCCGCTCCTCCCAGGCCAGCACGCTGTCGTGGGCGCCCAACCTGGTCAGCAGCGCGCCGATGGCGTCGCCGTCACGGACCACCACCCGGTCGACGCCGCGCACCTCGCGGGCCTTGGCATGGATCTTCAGCCGCCGCGCCGACCCGACCAGCGCGAGCGCCGCCTCGGGCCCCGGGCAGGTGACCTCCAGCGACATCGAGCGCCCGGGCTCGGTGAGCGAGCCGTGCGCCAGGAACGCCCCCCGCCAGGCCGCCTCGGCATCGCAGGCCGCCCCGGCGACGACCTGGCGGGGCAGGCCACGGACCGGGCGCCCGTGGTTGTCGATCAGGCCGGTCTGGCGGGCCAGCGCCTCCCCGTCGCGGTAGACCCGCACGAGGTAGCGCGATCCCTTGCGCAACCCCGCCGGGGCCAGCACGAGCACCTCCGCCTTGTGCCCGAAGACTTCACCGATGTCTTTGATAAGCCGCCGGGCGGTGACATTGGTGTCCAACTCGGCCTCGATCACGATCCGGCCGCTCACCAGGTGCAACCCGCTCGCGAACCGCAGCAGCGTCGACACCTCGGCCTTACGGCAGCAAGGCTTCAGGACCGTCAGCCTGCTCAGCTCGTCCTTGACCACACCTGTCATCGCCATGCGCGTTCGTCCTCCCCCATACAGACCCCATGCGGCCCGAGATGAATCGGGCTCACAGCAGTTTCTCGCACTCCTGGGCACCGCTGACCAGGATCAACGCTTCGCACGGAAAATCTCGTCCAGGACGGAGGCAAGACGTTGTGCATCGTGTCGCGGCGAGCCGTCCTCATCCGCCACGGAGGCCAGGACCAGCCGCCCGCCCAGGCCGGCCACGGCCTTCTCCAGCTCCTCACCGTCGTCGGTCACGCCGGTGTCCGCGACGACCACGTCCACCTCCAGGGAGGGCGCGTGCTGGCGCAGCACCTCCAGGTGCTTCTGGGGGGAGAAACCGTCGGTCTCCCCCGTCTGGGGAGCGAGGTTCAGCGCGACCAGGCGCCGCGCGCGGGTGGTGTGCAACGCCTCGGCCAGCTCGGGCACCTTCAGGTGCGGCAGCACGCTGGTGAACCAGGAGCCGGGGCCGAACACCACCCAGTCGGCGTCGAGGACCGCCTCGACGGCCTCGGGGCACGCCGGCGGGTCCTCGGGGACCAGCGAGATGGCCCGGACCCTGCCCGGGGTGAGCGCGCAGGCCACCTGGCCGCGCACCGTGCTCACCAGGCCGTCCAGTTCCACCTCGGCGGCGATGTCGAGCGGCACCGAGGACATCGGCAGCACCCGCCCGTGCGCGCCGAGCAGCCGCCCGAGCCAGTCGAGCCCGGCGACCGTGTCGCCCAGGCGCTCCCAGAGCGCCACGATCAGCAGGTTGCCGATCGCGTGGCCGTCCAGGTCACCATCGCTGCGGAAGCGATGCTGGACGACCTCACTCCAGGTGTGGCCCCACTCGTCGTCACCGCACAGGGCGGCCAGCGCCATCCTCAGGTCTCCCGGGGGCAGCACGCCGAACTCGCGACGGAGGCGGCCGCTGGAGCCTCCGTCGTCGGCCACGGTGACCACCGCCGTCAGCCGGGAGGTGACCCTCCGCAGTGCCGACAGCGAGGCGTACAGCCCGTGTCCTCCACCCAGCGCGACGACCTTGAGACCTTCATCAATTACCTCCAGCGTGGATACTCCTGCCTTCAGGCGGGGGAGGAAACGCGGCACGGCGCCGCACTTCGGGATGGGTGGTGCAGCCGTAGCCGTCGGCTCGTTGAAGCAGGCACAGCCGGATGACGAACGCGGTGTGCCGGTGAACCACGGCCCGGCCTGCCGTCAGCAGGCGGCGGGCGCGGGCGGGGTGGCACGGGTCGAGCGGGTGGCCGCGGACGTCCAGGACGAACACGACCGGGTGAACCTCACGGTTCTCTCCCTCGGACACCGAAGCGCCCTCGGCGTGACGCCGGATCGGGCGGGTGCCCTCCGATCCGATCTCCCCTCGCCCATGTTCCACGCCGGTTACCGCCAGGTGGCAGTGCCCGCGTCCCGTTTCGTCCCCACCCTCGGGGTTGTCTGCTGACTCGGATTCGAGAGCCCGCCGCTGAGGAAGCACGACGGGGTCGGTCTGCTGGCCTACGTGAAACGTAGTCATCTGAATGCACCTCCCTAACCAGATGACTCGGGCTGGTCAACGCGGGGCTTCAAAGCGCCTTACGGCGCCTCAGGCCCCCTCCTTCAGGAGGGGGTCGTCGACTCACTCCCGGCCCACATCCCGATGGCTCACCTGCACCTCCATGCCGCCCCGATCACGCAGCCGGCCGCCGATCTGCTCGGCCATGGCGACGCTGCGGTGCTTGCCACCGGTGCAGCCGACGGCGAGCGTGGCGTAGCTCTTGCCCTCGCGGGTGTAGCCGGAGGCGATGATGGCGAACACCTCGTCGTAGGCGTCAAGGAGTTCCTTCGCCCCCGCCTGGTTGAGAACGTACTCCCGTACGGGGGTGTCCAGACCGTTCATGGGGCGAAGTTCGGGAACCCAGTGGGGGTTGGGCAGGAACCGGCAGTCGACGACCATGTCCGCGTCCACCGGCAGGCCGTACTTGTAGCCGAAGGAGACGACGTTGACCCGCAGGCCCGGACGGTCCTCGCCGCCGAAGAAGGCGACGATCTTCCCCCTGAGCTCGTGGACGTTGAGGTTGGAGGTGTCGATCACCAGGTCGGCGTTGGCCCGGACCTCACGCAGGATGCCGCGCTCGCGGGCGATCCCGTCGACCAGCCGGCCGTCGCTCTGCAGCGGGTGCGGGCGGCGGACGTTCTCGAACCTGCGGACCAGTTCCTCGTCACTGGCCTCAAGGAACACCACGCGCACGCCGACGCCGCGCCCCTCCAGCTCCTCGATGGCACTGTTGAGGTCGCTGGTGAAGGCCAGGCTGCGTACGTCGACCACCGCGGCCACCTTGTCGGCGGCCAGCTTGGCCCGCCCCGCCTCCTCGGCCATGGCGAACAGCAGCCCCGGCGGCAGGTTGTCGATGACGAACCACCCCAGATCCTCCAGAGCCTTGGCGGCGGTGCTCCGCCCCGCCCCCGACATTCCGGTGACGAGGACGAACGCGGACTCTCTTTCGCTCATGGGTTCTGCCCCTTCAAGACCGACACGATCGTCTCGGCCGTCGAGGGGCCGATCCCGGGAACCTCGCAGATCTGCGCCGCGGTCGCCTCCCGCAGCCGTCTCACCGATCCGAAATGCTTGATCAACGCCTGCCTGCGGGCCGGGCCGAGTCCGGGAACCTCGTCCAGAGCGCTTTCCTTGACGCTCTTCGACCGCTTGGATCGATGGTAGGTGATGGCGAAGCGGTGAGCCTCGTCGCGCACTCGCTGAAGAAGGTAAAGGGCCTCGCTGGAGCGGGCGAGGATCACCGGCAGGTCCTCACCGGGCAGCCAGACCTCCTCCAGCCGTTTGGCCAGGCCGCACACCGCCACGTCGTCGACGCCCAGTTCGTCGAGCGCCCTGCGGGCCGCCGCGGCCTGCGCGGGACCGCCGTCGACGACGACCAGGTTGGGCGGGTAGGCGAACTTGCGCGGCTTGCCGGTCTCCGGGTCGATGCCCGGCGTCCGCAGCCCCTCGCCCGGCCCCTCGCCCGGCTCTGCCATGGCGTCGGCGTCGAGGTCCCCGGTGGCCGAGCGTTCCTCCAGGTAGCGCTTGAAGCGGCGGGAGATCACCTCGTAGATGGAGGCGACGTCGCCCTCGGTGGAGCGCACCGAGAACCTGCGGTACTCGCTCTTGCGGGCCAGGCCGTCCTCGAACACCACCATGGAGGCCACCACGTCGGTGCCCTGCATGTGGGAGACGTCGTAGCACTCGATGCGGAGCGGCACCTGGTCCAGGCCGAGGGCGTCGGCGACCTCCTGCAGCGCCCTGCTCCGTGCGGTCAGGTCGCTGGCCCGCCTGAGCTTGTGCTGTTTCAGGGACTCCACGGCGTTGCGCTCGACGGTCTCCATCAGCGACCTCTTGTCACCCCGCTGCGGAACCCTGATCTCCACCCTGGCCCCGCGCTGCTCGCCGAGCAGCTCGGAGACCGCCTCCGTGTCGGGTGGCAGGACGGGGACCAGCACCTCCCTGGGCAGCGCCTCGGCGGCCGCGTCACCGTACATCTGCAGCAGGAACTGCTCGACCAGCTCGCCGGGCGTGGCCTCCTCGACCTTGTCCACCACCCAGCCGCGCTGGCCCCTGATCCGCCCGTCACGGACGTAGAAGACCTGGACGGCGGCCTCCAGCGGATCCTCCGCCAGGGCGATCACGTCGCAGTCGGTGTTGTCGCCCAGGACCACCGCCTGCTTCTCCATCGCCCGCTGCAGGGCTCCGATGTCGTCACGCAGCCTGGCCGCCCGCTCGTACTCCTGCGCGGCGGCGGCCTCGCGCATCTCGCGCTCCAGCCGCTTGACGAACCGGCCGGTGTTGCCGGCCATGAACTCGCAGAAGTCATCGGCCAGCTTCCGGTGCTCCTCGGCGGTGACCCGGCCGACGCAGGGGGCGGAGCACTTGTCGATATAACCCAGCAGGCAGGGGCGCCCGACCTGCGCGGCCCGCCGGAACACCCCCGTCGAGCAGCTCCTGATCGGGAACACCCGGAGCAGCAGGTCGACGGTCTCCCTGATCGCCCAGGCGTGGGAGTAGGGGCCGAAGTAGCGGATGCCCTTGCGCTTGGCCCCGCGTAGCACCTGGACCCGGGGAAACTCCTCTCCCATGGAGACCGCGAGGTAGGGATAGGACTTGTCGTCGCGGTATTTGACGTTGAACCGCGGGTCGTACTCCTTGATCCAGGAGTATTCGAGCTGGAGCGCCTCGACCTCGGTGCCGACGACGGTCCAGTCGACGTCCACGGCGGTCGTGAGCATGGTCTGGGTGCGCGGATGCAGGCTCGCGAAGTCCGCGAAGTAGGAGTTGAGCCGCTGACGCAGGCTCTTGGCCTTGCCGACGTAGACGACCCGGCCTCCGGCGTCCTTGAACCGGTAGACGCCGGGGGACTCGGGGATCGACCCCGGCTTCGGCCGGAAACTCGCCGGACCACCCACAGATCTCGCCACACGGAAAGCCTATCGGCCCGGACCGACAGGTTTCCTTACCGCTTTTCCCGGCACGGCCTCCGCGCCCGGAGAATCGGTGACCGCGCCCCCGCCGCCGGGGCGAGTTCTTCCGGCGGCGGGGGCATGACCGGATTCAGGCGAGGCTGATGGAGTCGCCGTCCACCTTGATCGCCTTCTCCTCCAGTGGCTTCGAGGCCGGGCCGTCCGCCACGGAACCATCAGCGATCTTGAACTTGCTGCTGTGGCACGGGCAGTCGATGGTGCCGTCCGCGACCTTGTCCACGTCGCATCCCTGGTGGGTGCAGACGGAGCTGAACGCCTTGAACTGGCCCGCGGTCGGCTGGGTGATCACAATCTTCTGGTCCTTGAAGACCTTGCCGCCCCCCTCGGGGATGTCCGCGGTCTTGGCCAGAACGTTCGCCCCGGAGTCGCCCGCGCCGGCCTCCGGCGCCTGCGAGGACGCGGTCGACGAGGTGTCGCCACCGCTCGTCGCGGGCTCTTCCGAGCTACCGCACGCGGTCAGTACCGCGGCCACCCCGGCCCCTCCGGCACCCAGTATCACCGTGCGACGTGTCGTCTCAGTCATGTATCTCCTCCAGGATCATCATCTTCAGGTACGGCTGGCACCCCGATGACGGTTCAGCATGCCGTACGCCGTGTCAGGAGACTGTGAAGAATCAAGCCCTTGGCGCTCTTTCCGGATCATCCGGAGAATCCCCCGGTAACCCTCATCGCGGATTTCGGCCCCGGCGAGCTCGACGAATCCGCCCCCTGGAGGAGATGGCCGCGCGAACCGTCAGACCACGATGATCCCGTCGCCCTCGAGCTTCAGCGCGTACTGGACCAGCGGCGCCTCCGCCGGGCCCTTGAGGCATTTGCCGGAGTCGGCGGCGAACTCGCTGCCGTGGCAGGGGCAGTGGATGACGCCGTCCCCGACTCTCCCGACCGCGCATCCCCGGTGCGGGCAGCTCGCCGTGAACGCCCTGAACAGTCCGGAGGTCGGCTGGGTGATCACGATCTTCCACTTGGTGATCACCTTGCCGCCGCCGACCGGGATGTCGGCGGTCCTCGCGATGACCTTCCCCTTGATCCCCGGCGGCACGATGGCGGCGGGCTCCCCACTGCCGCACCCGGCCAGCGCCGCCCCGCACGCCACGGCCCCCGCGGCGGCGATCACCTGCCTGCGCGCGGGCATGGCGGAGGTTTCCTGCATGCTCATTGCGGCCCTTCTCGCAACGTCATCCCCGTCAGAACCGGGCTCTCGCGTCAAGGGTATTGACGTGGGAGCCCGGTCCTGAATCCGGCCTTCAGGTGCCGAGGATCTTGCGCAGGAAGCGGCCGGTGTGACTCTCGTCGACCAGGGCGACGTCCTCGGGCGTGCCGACGGCGAGCACGGTGCCTCCCCTGGAGCCGCCCTCCGGGCCCATGTCGATCAGCCAGTCCGCGGTCTTGATCACGTCGAGGTTGTGCTCGATGACGATGACCGTGTTGCCGCCGTCGACGAGCTTGCCCAGCACGCCCAGCAGCCTGCGGATGTCCTCGAAGTGCAGGCCGGTGGTGGGCTCGTCGAGCACGTAGATCGTCCGGCCGGTGGAGCGGCGCTGCAGTTCGGAGGCGAGCTTGACGCGCTGGGCCTCACCGCCGGACAGGGTCGTGGCGGGCTGGCCGAGCCTGACGTACCCCAGGCCGACGTCGTAAAGCGTCTGCAGGTAGCGCTTGATGGACGGGATGGAGTCGAAGAAGCCCAGGGCCTCCTCGATCGGCATGTCGAGCACCTCGGAGATCGTCTTGCCCTTGTAGTGGACCTCCAGGGTCTCCCGGTTGTAGCGCGCCCCGTGACAGACCTCGCAGGGCACGTAGACGTCCGGCAGGAAGTTCATCTCGATCTTGAGAGTGCCGTCTCCCGAGCACGCCTCACACCGGCCGCCCTTGACGTTGAAGCTGAAGCGCCCCTTCTGGTAGCCCCGGACCTTGGCCTCCGTGGTCTGCGCGAACAGGTCACGGACCTTGTCGAAGACGCCGGTGTAGGTCGCCGGGTTGGAACGGGGTGTGCGGCCGATCGGCGACTGGTCCACGTGCACGACCTTGTCGACCAGGTCCATCCCGTTGACCCGCGCGTGCCGGCCGGGGACGGTACGCGCGCCGTTCAACTCCTTGGCCAGCGCGTTGTAGAGGATGTCGTTGACCAGGGTGGACTTGCCGGACCCCGAGACCCCGGTGACCGCGGTCAGCAACCCGAGGGGGAACTCCACGTCGACGCCCTTGAGGTTGTGCTCGCGGGCGCCCTTCACGGTGAGCTGCCGCTTCCTGTCGCGCTTGCGGCGTACGGGGGGGATGGCGATGGTCCTGCGGCCGGACAGGTAGGCACCGGTCATCGACTCCTCCGAGGCCAGCAGGTCGGCCACGGTGCCGGAGACGACGACCTGGCCGCCGTGCTCGCCCGCTCCCGGGCCGATGTCGACCACCCAGTCGGCGGCGGCGATGGTGTCCTCGTCGTGCTCGACCACGATGAGCGTGTTGCCCATGTCGCGCAGCCTGATCAGGGTCTCCAGCAGCCGCTGGTTGTCGCGCTGGTGCAGACCGATGGAGGGCTCGTCCAGCACGTACAGCACACCGACCAGGCCGGAGCCGATCTGGGTGGCGAGCCGGATGCGCTGTGCCTCACCACCCGCGAGGGTGCCTGAGGCCCGGTCCATGGTCAGGTAGTCGAGGCCCACGTCGAGCAGGAAGCCCATCCGGGCGTTGATCTCCTTGACCACCCGCTCGGCGATGTGCATGTCACGGTCCGACAGCCTCAGCCCCGCCAGGAACGTCGCGCAGTCGCCGATCGACATCGCCGAGACCTCGGCGATCGAGCGGCCGTCGACCGTGACGGCCAGCGAGACCGGCTTGAGCCTGGCTCCCTCGCAGGCCGGGCACGGGATCTCCCGCATGTAGCCTTCGTACTTCTCCCGCATGCCGTCGCTGTCGGACTCACCGTGGCGACGCTGCACCCAGGGGATGGCCCCCTCGAAGGTGGTGTAGTAGGAGCGCTCTCGGCCGTAGCGGTTGCTGTAGCGGACGTGGACCTGCTCGTCGTGACCGTGGAGCAGGGCCTTCTGCGCCTTCTTCGGCAGCCGCTCCCACGGGGTGTCGAGGCTGAATCCCATGTTCAGGCCGAGCGCCTCGACGAGGCGGACGAAGTAGTCGCTGGTGTGACCCCCGGCCCACGGGGAGATCGCGCCCTCGCCCAGCGGCTTCTCCGGGTCGGGCACGATCAGGTCGGGGTCGACCTCCATGCGAACGCCCAGGCCCGTGCACTCCGGGCAGGCGCCGAAGGGCGAGTTGAAGGAGAACGAGCGGGGCTCCAGCTCCTCGAACGACAGGTCGTCGTAGGGGCAGTAGAGGTGCTCCGAGTAGAAGCGCTCGCGGTTCGGGTCGTCCTCTGGCAGGTCGACGAACTCCAGGGTGATCGTCCCGCCCGACAGCTGCAGGGCGGTCTCCACCGAGCCGGTCAGGCGGCTGCTCGCGCCCTCCTTCACCGCCAGGCGGTCGACGATCACCTCGATGTCGTGCTTCTCCTGCTTCTTCAGCGTCGGCGGCTCGTCCAGCCGGACCACCGTGCCGTCGACGCGGGCCCGGGCGAAGCCCTTGGCCTGCAACTGGCTGAAAAGCTCGGCGTACTCGCCCTTGCGGCCGCGGACCACCGGGGCGAGCACCTGGAAGCGGGTGCCCTCGGGAAGCTCCATCACCCGGTCGACGATCTGCTCGGGACTCTGCCTGGCGATCGCCCGCCCGCACCGGGGACAGTGCGGCTTGCCGATGCGCGCCCAGAGCAGGCGCAGGTAGTCGTAGACCTCGGTGATCGTGCCGACCGTGGAGCGCGGGTTGCGGCTCGTCGACTTCTGGTCGATCGACACCGCGGGTGAGAGACCCTCGATGAAGTCCACGTCGGGCTTGTCCATCTGCCCGAGGAACTGCCGCGCGTAGGCCGACAGCGACTCGACATAGCGGCGCTGGCCCTCGGCGAAGATCGTGTCGAAGGCCAGACTGGACTTGCCCGAGCCGGACAGCCCGGTGAAGACGATCAGAGAGTCTCGCGGGAGGTCCAGCGAGACGTCCTTGAGGTTGTGTTCGCGTGCACCACGCACGATGAGGCGGTCAGCCACGGTAGTCCCGACGTCGATTTAGAGGGTTGGAAGCGGTCGCGGGAAGACTAGCGAGAGGGACCGACAATTTTCCGGGCCGGCGTCCGGAGCTCAGGGGTTCCCCGCCCTCTCCAGACTACGGTCTTCCCTTGGATGTGGCAGGTCGTCCCCGGTTTCAACAGTGTGAACACCCCCCTTATGCCCCGCCCCACCCGCCGGGCGGCGATGATGAGGGTGGGGACGGGCACCACCCGCGCCCCGCCCTGCCGTGACAGCATCCGAGGAGAATCCGTGACGTACACCGGTGATGTGCAGGTCGGCGGCCCCGCAGACCTGCGTGAGCTGCCCGGCCTGACGATCGCCAAGCTGGCCGTCGGCCCGTTCGACAACAACGCCTACCTGCTCCGGTGCACCCGGACCGGTGACGGCGCGCTCATCGACGCGGCCGCCGAGCCCGACCGGCTGCTGGAACTCATCGGTGACCGGCCGATCAGCAAGATCATCACCACCCACCAGCACGGCGACCACTGGCAGGCCCTGGCGGAGGTCGCCGGGGCGACCGGTGCCTCGGTGATCGCCCACCCGCTCGACGCGCCGGGGCTGCCGGTGCCGGTGGACCTGGAGGTGGAGCACGGCGAGGAGATCACCGTCGGCGAGGTCGGCCTGGAGGTGATCCACCTGCGCGGGCACACCCCGGGCTCGATCGCCCTGTACCACCCCGGCCACCTGTTCACCGGCGACTCGCTCTTCCCCGGCGGCGTCGGCAACACCAACAAGGATCCCGAGCGGTTCGCCCGGCTCTTCGCCGACGTGTCAGAGCGGATCTTCGACCGGCTGCCGGACGACACCTGGGTCTATCCGGGCCACGGCAAGGACACCACGCTCGGCGCCGAACGCCCCCACCTGCCCGAGTGGCGCGAGCGGGGCTGGTGACGCTCGCGGCGCGGGGGTCGCACCGCCCACGCCGCCGGGGATCCTCCGCCCGCGGGGACCGCCGGTCGCGGCCGGTCCCCGCGGGCGGTTCCGGCGGTCAGCCGACTTCGGCGGACGCCCTGCGCTGCTCCTTGCGCTTCTCCCGCTTGAACATCAGGACACGCAGCGGGATGGCCGCCACGATCGTCATCTGCATGACGGCCCCGACCTTGATCAGCGTGTCGCCACCGGCCAGGCCCGCGACCCAGATGGTCAGGCAGGCAACGTTGATCATCATCCAGGCGAGTACCCCGGCGGCCACGTTGCCCTTGGGCTTGGGGTACTCGATCCGGCTCACCATGAGATACGCCACACCGAAGATGGGCAGGATCGTCCAGATCGACGGGGGGAACAGCAGTACGACCGAGACCACGGTCATGGCGCCCATCGGGATGGGCAGGCCCATGAAGTCGCCGCTCTTGGTCTTCACACAGGCAAAACGCGCCAGCCGGATGACCCCGGCCAGCAACACGGACGCCGCCGCGGTCATCACCAGCAGGAACGGGATCTGCTGATTGAACCCCGCCCAGATGACCACCATGAAGGCGGGGGCGAAGCCGAAGCTGATCACGTCGGCGAGGTTGTCCAGCTCGGCCCCCATGGCCGAGGCGCGGAACTTCCTGGCCACCAGGCCGTCGAACAGGTCACAGGTGGCACCGATCAGCAGGAGCACCACGGCGGTGCCGAAGAACCGGGGGTCGGCCGCGAAGGGCTTGCCCTCCTGCAGCGCGTTGATGGCCGACCAGGAGAGCACGCAGACCGCCAGGAAGCCACAGAGGGCGTTGCCCAGCGAGAGGGAGTCGGCGGCCGACAGGCGGAACGCCTTGCCCACGGGTCCTCGCGGCTCGTCGTCCGTCTCGTCCATCGGCCAGCTCGCGTCAGCCGTGGTCAAGACCGGTCACCCCCGCGACGGTCCGCTGGCCCACCGAGACGGCCGGGGCGATCCCCTCGGGGAGATAGACGTCGACCCGCGAGCCAAGCCTGATCAGGCCGATCCGCTCGGCTCTGGCGACCTTCGCCCCCTCGGCCACGTAGGGCACGATGCGGCGGGCGACCGCACCGGCGATCTGGACGAACTCGATGTCGCCGAGCGCGGTGTCCAGGTGCCAGACGACCCGCTCGTTGGTGTCACTGTCCTTGTTGAACGCGGGCAGGTACCCCCCGGAGACGTGCTTCACCGAGGTGACCGTGCCGGCCAGCGGCGCCCGGTTGACGTGCACGTCCAGTGGGCTCATGAAGATCGCCACCCTGGTCCGGCCGTCCGGCCATGGATCGATGCTCTGCACCACACCGTCCGCGGGCGACAGGATCCGCCCGGTGCCCGGAGTCCGATCCGGATCGCGGAAGAACCAGAGCATCCCACCGGTGAGCGCGGTCAGCGGAACCGCCGCCAGCGCCCAGCGCCGGTCACGGCGGCTGAGCAGGGAGGTCACGGTGGCGGCGGCCACGGTCGGAAGCAACCACGGGGAGACGCCACGTGCCAGGCCCAGCGGACCTGGCCGGTGGCTTGCTGAATCGTGGGACACAGGGAACCTTTTGTGATGTCTTGCGGCATTAGACCGGTATGTCTACCCGCTCTGGGGCAGGATGTTACCCATCTCTTAGCCCTTATAAGGCGCAATGAGACAAGCAAAGCGCCTCACACGCCGATTCGCTAGCCCTGCTCGACACTCGCCGGGGTGGTGTTTTCCTTGCCTGCGCGAGCATCACGCCGGACCTTCGCGAGGCTGATCACGGTGGTGACGGCCATCGTGACGACGATGACCGACAGTGACACCCAGATCGGCACCTCGGGAGCCCAGGAGACGCCACTGGAGTGCAGCGCCTCGAGGATCAGCTTAACCCCGATGAAACCGAGGATGAACGCGAGACCGTAGCTGAGGTAGACCAGCCGCTGGAGCAGACCTCCCAGCAGGAAGTAGAGCTGGCGCAGACCCATCAGCGCGAACGCGTTCGCGGTGAAGACGATGAAGGCGTCGGTGGTCAGGCCGAAAATCGCCGGAATCGAGTCGAGCGCGAACAGCAGGTCGGTGGTGCCGATGGCGATCATGACGATCAGCAGCGGGGTGACCATGCGCCTGCCGTTGACCTTGACGACGACCTTGGAACCCACGTAGTCGTCGGTGTGCGGCAGCACCCGCCGGGCCCAGCGCAGGACCGCGTTCTCCGGAAGGTCCTCCTCCTGGCCGAACTGGCGGACGAGCTGGACCGCGGTGTAGATCAGGAACAGGCCGAAGACGTAGAACAGCCAGCCGAAGTTGGCCAGGGCGGCGGCGCCGAGAGCGATGAAGATGCTGCGCATGACCAGCGCCATCAGGATGCCGATCAGCAGCACCTTGTGCTGGTAGATCCTCGGCACCGCGAAGCGGGTCATGATGATGTAGAAGACGAAAAGGTTGTCGACGCTCAGGCTGTACTCGGTGATGTAACCGGCGAAGAACTGTCCCGCGGAGGTGGGGCCCGCGAAGATCCACAGCACGATACCGAAGATCACCGCGAGGGTGACGTAGAAGCTGACCCAGAACCCGGCCTGCTTGAGGGAGAACTCCCGCGGCTCACCCCGGTCGACGATCCACAGGTCGAAGGCGAGAACGACGAGCAGACCGCCGATAACGGCCAACCATGCCCAGACAGGAACAATCACAACTGATAAACCTCCGGCGGCGCGCACGACAGACTGCCGGAGGTCTCTCCCGCCCGCATGAGGCATCAACTGAGTCAGTCGAAGTGCGGACCGACAGCCCCGGGGGCCTCGTGGAGCGAGGCAACACCGTGATGACGAGACTGCCGCGAAGGGATACTCCCCCCCTAAACACGCCAGTATAGGTCTCCGGCATGGTGGCACCTAATCCAACATCACGGCCTCTCCGCCTGTTCCGCCGGGCTTCCCGCCTCGCCCGCCGCAGGCTCCAACCCCCCTCCGGAGGACCTGGTGCGGACCGCGAGCGGGCCCCTTCAACCCCTCGGGGAAAGCCCGGCGTAGACCACCAGCACCGCCTCCAGCGCCTCCGGTTCACCCGGCATCCCACGGCCTCGCCTGGCGGCGGCGGCGGCCAGTTCCGCCGCGAGAGCGTCGTCGGCGAGCACCCTCGCGACCGCGTCGCGCATCGCCGCGACATCCCCGTACGGCACCAGCAGCCCCGCCTCACCCACCATCGCCGGGATGCCCCCCACCGCGGTGGCGACGACCGCCGTCCCCGCCCGCAGGGCCTCCTGCACGGTGAGCGGCTGCCCCTCCCAGCGGCTCGGCACCAGCAGTGCCCTGGCCACCCCGAGCAGATCCCCCACGTCGGTACGGGCACCGAGCAGCCGCACCGGCAGGTTCTCCCGGTCGATCCGTTCCTGCAACTCCGCCCGCAACGGCCCCTCCCCCGCCACCAGGAACACCGGCCCCGGCGCGCGCGCCGCGTCCCGGCGAACCTCCGGCAGTGCCTTCGCGACATCGAGCAGGGTCTCCAGGCCCTTCTGCTGGGCGAGCCTGGCGACCGTCAGGAAGATCACCCGCTCTCCCGTACCGAGCTCCCGCCGGATGTCCCCGGCCTCACGCCCGGAAGGGGGCAGCGCGGGCGCCGGGACCACGGCGGCCTCGACGTGCCCGGCCCCCAGGTGGGCCATCCGCTCCCCCAGATCGGGGGAGACGACCAGGATCCGGTCGGCACGGCGGGCCACGATCCGTTCCAGGAGGCCGTAGACCGCGCCGACCACGCCACCCGCCGTCGCGGCGTTGTGCAGGGTCACCACCAAGCCGGTCCCGGTTCCGGCCAGCGCGATCGCCGCCAGCGCCCCGGCTCTCAGCCCGTGGGCGTGCACGGCATGCGCCCCGCGCAGCGTCCTGAGCGCCGTGACCGCCCGTAGATCGTCGAGCGGGCGAGGTCGATCGGAGATCGGCACCGGCACGAAGCGCGCGCCGAGTGCGGCGAACCCGAAGGCCCGCTCCGTGCTCGGGGGACCCGCCACGACCACCCGGTGGCCGCCGCGCACCAGCCCTCCGGCCAGCATGGCGACGTGCCTGCCGACCCCTCCCTCGCTCGTGCCCAGCACGAACGCCACCCGCGTCCCCTGATCAGCCATCGAAGCCGTTCCCCTCCTTCACCGGTCCCCCGCGCAGTCGTGCCAGCAGCGCCCGGGCGTCTCGCCTGTCGATCATCATCGCCACGGCCGTGAACACGGCCGTCCCGGCGATCGCGGCGGCCAGTCCGACCGCCACGGACTCCCACCTGGACACCGCTCCGAAGGCGTCGACCAGGGTCAGCCCCGCCCCCCAGGCCGCGACACCGCCGACCAGGGCGGCCAGGAAGGTGCGCGGCGTTCCCTCCAACGCGGCCGCCCCCCTGGCCCGGAGCACCGCGAGGACCAGCAGCAGCCCGCCGACGGTCATGCCGATCGTGCTGCCCAGCGCCAGTTGCCCGACCACGTCGGCCGGACCCGCCGCGGCGTGGGCGAGCACGACCTGTGCCGCCAGTGCGACGGCCCACCCGGTCACCGAGGCGACCGCCGCCGACCGCCCCAGACCGCAGGCGTACAGGATGCGGGCCAGGTGCAGCATGAGCGCGTACCCGACCACACCGGGCGCGAACAGCGCGACGGCCCTGGCCATCTCGGTGGGCTCCCCGCCCGGGGTCTCCTCCAGGAAGACCCGCGACACCGGCAGCGCGACCGCCGCCATCACTCCGGCCGCGAGCCCCGTGACCAGCAGCACGATCCGAGTGGTGGAGGAGGTCAAAGCGTTGAACCCGGGCAGATCCCCCTCTTCGGCGCGGGTGGACAGCACCGGGAAGGAACTGGTGGCGATCGGCATCACGAGCACCGCGTACGGCAGCTGGTACAGCGCCCAGGCGTAGGTGTAGACACCGATCGCGCCCTTGCCGCCCAGGTCGTTGGCCAGATGGATGACGACGAGCAGCGCGACCTGTTGCGCGATCAGCACGGCGATACCGGCGGTGGCGAGCCCGCGCGCCCGGGCCGCGACCCCGGGCGGGAACGACAGCGAGGGCCGCAGCCGGAGCTTGAGCCTGGCCACCGGGACGACCACGGTGAGCACCATCGCCGCGGCGGCGACGGTCGCGCCCAGGGAGAGCGAGAGCTGCCCCGCGGCGGTCAGGTCCGCCAGGTCCCCGGCGGCCGTCCCGTTGAGCACCTCGAACAGCAGCATGGAGCCGACGATGAGCAGGCTGGAGACCAGCGGAGCCAGGGCCGGGCCCATGAACCGCCGGTGTGCCTGGAGCACGCCGTACAGGACCACTGCCAGCCCGAAGAAGATCATGCGGGGGGCGAAGACGACGAGCATGCCGGTGCCGACCTCGACGACCTCCGCCAGGTCGCAGCCGCCCGGACCGCCCACCAGCAGCGCGACGACCGGCCCGGCGAACGCCACGATGAGCAGCGTCAGCGGCACCATGACGAGCATCACCCAGGTGAGCAACGCCGAGGTGATCTGGCCGGCCTCCGCCCTGGCCTCGGGGTCGTCGTCGGCCCGGGAGGCCGCCGAGGCCAGCACCGGCACCACCATCCCGGCCAGCGCGCCGCCCGCCACCAGCTCGAAGACGATGTTGGGCACGTAGTTGGCGGTGTTGTAGGCGGTGCTCAGGCAGAGGTTGCCGACGGTCTGCGACTGGACGAGATAGCGGCCGAACCCGACGAGCCGGGCCAGGACGGTCACGATCCCGATGAGAAGTGCCGCTCCCGCGACCCCCCGGGCGATCCTGCTGCTCATCGGGTGGCGGGTGCCTGCTCCACGGGACGACGGCCGAGCATGTCGAAGCGGTGCAGGACGGGGTTGCCCGCGATCACCTTGGTGAAACTGACCTTCTCCGAGGCGGCGGTCAGCGCGACCACCGTGCCGAGCACGGCCAGGCGTCCCGGACGGCCCAGGGTGACGGCGGCGGTCAGGCCGACAAGCGCGCCCAGCGCGTTGGCCCCCGCGTCGCCGAGCATGGCCCGCTCGCCGAGGTCCTCGGGCAGCAGCGCGGCGGCGGCGCCCATGGGAAGCGCGGCCAGGGTGGCCGGGACCGGGTCGCCCCTGAACAAAGCCGCGGCGAGCAGGGGTGCGCCGGCGAGCAGCCCCACCTTGACGGCACGCCCGGGACGCAGATCGAAGAGGTTGGCCAGGTTGGCGCTCCCGGCGATCAGCGTGCCGTTGACGGCGACGTCGAGGGGCGCGCGGGAGACGGCGGCCGCGGCGGCCAGGCCGGTCGCGCCGATACCGAGGATCTTCACGGCCCCGCTGGTGACCTCCCCCTTGGCCAGGGCGCTCAGATGCCCCTTGAACCCCTTGGAGGAGGTCGCGCCGTACAGGTCGTCGTAGGCACCAAGACCACCGGCCCCCACGGCGGCCAGCAGCGCCGCCACCCGGGCCCTGCCGGTCAGACCGGGGATCACGGCCGCCGCGGCACCGGCACCGGCGACGAACGCCGGGCCCTCCAGCAGGGTGATCGGTTCGCCCCTGTGGTTCGTGCGCGCCCAGGTCTCCACATCGCCGACCGGAGGCCTGCGGGTGAAGGCCGCGTACGCGGCACGCGCGGCGACCGCGCCGAGGAGCGCACCGGTGAGGGCACCGAGAAAAGCACGACGAGCCATCGGGTCATCCTCCGGAGGTGGCCGTGACGGCCGTGGGGGTGGGCGTCGCGCTGGGCTTGATACCAGAGACGCCGGAGCCTATGCCGTACTGGCCGGCGAGCCCGGCCAGTTGCTCTCGGAGAGCGTAGACCACCACGACCCGCCCCGCGGGCATATCCGCGGTGTCGACACTGGAGACCTTCTCCGTGAAGGAGGTGTCCTCGCGGAGCGCGGTGATGATCCCACCGGCCGCGGCGGAGGTCTGCGTACCGGCCACCACCGTGCCCTGGCCCACCTCGTCGAGGCCCAGCGCCAGTGCCACGAGCGCGCCCGCTCGCCCGGCGGCGGTCTCTCCGGTGTACGCCTCCGCGGGGGCGATCATCAGGGCCAGTTCCGCGCGCTTGGCGGGATCGTCGGTGACGGTGAGCAGGCCGGCGCGCTGGAAGGCGTCGAGGATGCCCACGCCGGCCGGATGCTCCTTGCCCGCCTGGACGGGGTCGCTGGTCACGATCGCGTCGGCGAGCACCTGGGCCGCCTTGTCGTATGCCGTGTCCTCGACGGGGAAGACGGTCTCGGCGGCCTTGGCCCCGACGGCCAGCTTGTCGACGAAACCCGTCTGGGCGGGGTCGATGTACCTCTCGGTCAGGGTGATCCGGCCGGTCACGATCGCCCCGGCCTCCTCGATCACCTGCTGCGCCGACTCACGCACGCTCACCGTGGCGCCCGGCGCCTCGACGACCACGACGCGCCTGCCCACGAGCGCGTCCTGGACCAGCCGGGGGGTGTCGGCGGCCACGAAGGCGTCGTTGCCCGCCTCGCGCCGCTGCAGGGCCTCCACTTGGGTGCGGAGCTCGTTGTTGCCCTCGCGAAGCTGGTTGGCCAGGCCCTCGCTCGCCTTGATGACGGGGTCTTCGAGGAGGGTGGTGCCCAGCACGATGCCCACCGACAGCGCGAGGAAGATCGCGACGATGGAGACGAGGTGATAGCGGAAATCGATCACGAGAAGAGTCCGACCAGCCAGAAGATGAAGCCGCTCCAGATGTCGCGGACGCTGTCCAGCCAGATCTTGCCCACCGGAGAGACGACGATCGCCACTCCCATGGTGATCAGCGTGGTGGCGACGAGCAGGAGCAGGGACGGGGTGGAGATCCGGCTGCGGTAGAGCCGGCTGACGCCCTTTGCGTCGACGAGCTTGCTGCCCACCCGCAGGCGGGTGAGGAAGGTGCTGGCCATGCCGGAGCGCCCCTTGTCGAGGAACTCCACCAGCGTCGCGTGGGTGCCGACGGCGACGATGAGGTCGGCGCCCTTGTCGTCGGCGAGCAGCATGGCGATGTCCTCGCTGGTGCCGATCGCCGGGAAGAGCACCGCGCTGCGGCCGAGCTGCTGGACCCGTTCCAGTCCCGGCGCCCTGCCGTCGCGGTAGGCGTGCACGACCAGCTCGGCACCGGTGGTGAGCGCCTTGGTGGAGACCGAGTCGAAGTCGCCGACGATGATGTCCGGCAGGTAGCCGGCCTCCAGCAGCGCGTCGGCCCCGCCGTCCACCCCGATCATGACCGGGCGGTACTCACGGATGTAGGGACGGAGGGCGGCGATGTCCTCCTTGTAGTGGTAGCCGCGCACCACGATGAGGACGTGCCGGCCCTCCATGACGGTCCGGATGTCGGGAACGCCGATCCCGTCGATGAGGAGGTCACGCTCGCGGCGGACGTACTCCATGGTGTTGACCGCGAACGCCTCGATCTGCACGGTCAGCCCGGCCCGCGCCTCGGTCATCGCGGCCTCGACGGATTCGGGGGTCTGCACGTCGCCCTTGCCGACCGCCTCATCGTCGAGGTAGACGACGCCCTCGTGCAGCCGGACCAGGTCTCCGTCCTTGATCCGCTCGAACAGCTCGGAGGTGGCGTTGTCCACGAACGGCACTCCGGCGTCAACGATGATCTGCGGGCCCAGGTTGGGGTAACGGCCGCTGATGCCCGCGGCGACGTTGACAACGCCTGCCGCACCGCACGCGACAAGCGCCTCCGCGCTGACCCGGTCAACGTCAACGTGATCGATAATCGCGATTTCCCCGGCCCTGAGGCGCTTGGTCAGCCTCTTGGTCCGCCGATCGATTCTCGCCACTGCCGTCACCCCGGGAAGGTCCGTGACCTTCCTGCGGCGGAGGTACCCGGTGAGCCTGTCTTGAAGCCCGTCAATCGGCACCTTCATCACGACCATCCTGCCAGAGTGAACGACCAGGAGAGCCAAACAGTCGGCAGCGTGTCAGGTACGTCACCAGTGACCCCCGCCACCTGCTCCCCCGGAACATACGGATTACTCTTTCAAACCGCTACTTACTCCCTCGTCCCTCCCGGGGATGTCCGGTCACACCTTGTCGGCGGCCGCGATCGACAGGAGCTCCTCCGCGTGCGCGCGGCCCAGCTCGGAGTTCTCAAGCCCGGCGAGCATGCGGGACAGCTCCCGCGCCCTGCCGTCCTTGTCGAGAGCGATCACGCCGCTCCGCACCACGCTCCCGTCATCGGCCTTCTCCACGACGAGATGCTGGTCGGCGAAGGCCGCCACCTGCGGAAGGTGGGTGACGACGATCACCTGGGAGGTCCTGGCCAGCCGCGCCAGCCTGCGGCCGATCTCCACCGCGGCCTTGCCGCCCACGCCCGCGTCGACCTCGTCGAAGACGAACGTCGGGACCGGGTCGGCGCCGGCGAACACCACCTCGATGGCGAGCATCACCCGGCTCAGCTCGCCGCCCGAGGCGCCCTTGTTCAGCGGCAGGGGCGGCGAGGCGGGGTGTGGCGACAGCCGCAGCTCGACCTCGTCGACACCGTGCGGGCCGAACTCGGGGGCGGCGGCGATGGTGACCACCACCCTGGCGTGCGGCATGGCAAGCGCGGTGAGCTCCTCGGTCACGGCCTGCCCGAAGCGCTCCGCGGCCACCGACCTGACCCGGGTCAGGTCGGCGGCCAGCTCGGTGAGGCGCCCGGTGAGCTCCTCGTGCTCGCGGGTGAGCTCACCGATGCGGTCGTCGTCACCGTCGAGCTCCGCGACACGCGCGGCGGCCCGAGCGGCCCAGGCGAGCACCTCGGCGCTGTCCTGGCCGTACCTGCGGATGACGTGGATGAGCGCGGCCCGCCGCTCCTGCACCGCCGCGAGCCGGCCCGGATCCGCGTCGATCGACTCGGCGTACGCGGCCAGCTCGGTGGCGACGTCGGAGATCAGGTAGCCCGCCTCGGCGAGCCTTTCGGCGATACCGGCGAGCGCCGGGTCGAAGTCGCGCACCGCCTCGACCGTCGTGCGGGCCTCGCCGACCAGCGCGATGGCGTCCGGCATGGCCTGCTCACCGGACATCGGGTCACCGAGCAGCGCCCGGTGCGCCGTCTCGGCGGCGCTCCGGAGGGAGTCCGCGTGGGAGAGCCGTTCCTCCTCCTCGCGCAGCTCGGTCTCCTCGCCGGCCTTGGGGTCGACCCTCTCGATCTCACCGAGCCCGAACCTCAGCTGGTCGGCCTCCTGGGCACGCTCCCTGGCTCTGGTGGTCAGCTCGGCCAGCTGTTCCGCGATCTTCCTGTGCCGCTTGTACGCCTGCTCGTAGGCGCGCAACGGCTTGACCAGTTCCTCGCCCGCGTAGCGGTCCAGCGCGGCGCGCTGGCGGCCGGGCTGCAGCAGCCGCTGCTGGTCCATCTGGCCGTGCACGGCCACCAGGTCCTCTGCCAGGTAGGTGAGCGTGCCGACGGGGACGGTACGCCCGCCCAGCCAGGCACGGCTGCGCCCCTCGACGGAGACGGTCCGCGAGATGATCAACTCGCCGTCCTCGACCTCGCCGCCCACGTCCTGGACCTGCTGCGCGACCCGTCCCGCCGGATCGACGATCAGTGTGCCCTCGATGGTGGCCCGCTCGGAGCCGGGACGGACCCGGGCGGGATCGGCCCGGCCGCCGAACAGCAGCCCCAGACCGGTCACCACCATGGTCTTGCCCGCACCCGTCTCGCCCGTGACCACGGTGAATCCCGGCGATAGCACCAGGACGGCCTCGTCGATCACGCCGAGCCCCTGGATTCGGACCTCCTCGACCCTGGGTCGCACTGGTCCCTCCCGTCACATCGAATTCACCGAACATCAGTGCGGTGCGCGGGCACGATCCTACGCGCTTGAGACGTCACCCGCCCTGCCGTACTAGGGCCTCACACGTCCGCGCCACCCCTGTACAGGGAGATCGAACTTGGCGACCAACCTGTCGGTGAACGGCGCGCCCGTGTCCTCCAGACCGTGCAGCCGAGCCAGTCGTACCGGTAGCTCGGCCCGTCGCAGTTCCACCCTCGCCCCGGCGGGCAGGTCGAACCTGCGGCGCCCGTCGCACCACAGCACCGCTCCCGCGGTCTCCGTCTGGACCTCCAGCGCGAGCCTGGAGCGGGGCGAGACCACCAGGGGCCGGGAGAACAGCGCGTGGGCGCTGATCGGCACCAGCAGCAACGCCTCCACCTCGGGCCAGACAACCGGCCCTCCCGCGGAGAAGGCGTACGCGGTGGAACCGGTCGGCGTGGCGCAGATCACCCCGTCACACCCCCAGCGCGACAGCGGGCGCCCGTCGATCTCGGCGACCACCTCGAGCATCCTCTCGCTCTTCTCGACGGTGGCCTCGTTCAGCGCCCAGCTGTCGGCCAGCAACTTGCCGTTGAGGCGGGCGGTGACCTCGATGGTCATCCGCTCCTCGACGTCGTAGCGACCTTCCACCACGCTGTCGACCGCGACCGCCAGGTTCTCCACCTCGGCCTCCGCCAGAAAGCCCACATGCCCGAGGTTCACCCCCAGCAGCGGCACGCCGGCCGGGCGGGCGAACTCGGCCGCCCGCAGGAGGCTCCCGTCGCCGCCGAGCACGATCATCATCTCGGCGTCGTCGACCGCCGCCGAACCGGCGGGCACCACGTCGGCCCCGGCGCAGGCGATCTCGTCGGCCTCGGCGCTGAGGACGCGCACGGTCAATCCGGCGTCCAGGAACCGCTGGATCACCATCCGGGCGCTGTCGACGGCCGCCGGCCGGCCGGTGTGCGCGGTGACCAGCACGACGCGCTTGGCAGTCATCTCATCTCCTCGAGCGTGGAGACCCCGAGCCCTGGCTCTGGGGAGGAAGTCCAACTCAGCTCTTCCAGTGTGGGTGCCCCGAGTTTCGGCTCCGGGCAGGATGTCAGGTCGTGTTCTCCCAGGTCGCCCGCTACCGGGGGCCCTCCGCCACCGCTCGCTCGATCTCGGCGCCGAGGTCGGCGACCGGCGGAGCCCCCTCCCCCTTACCCAGCCAGATGACGTACTCGACGTTGCCCGACGGGCCGGGCAGCGGGCTCGCGGTGACCCCTCGCACGGCCAGGCCGAGCGCCCGCGCGGTTTCGGCCACGTCCCGGACGGCCTCCGCGCGGAGCGCGGGATCACGGACGACGCCGCCCGCGCCGACCCGCTCCCTGCCGACCTCGAACTGGGGCTTGACCAGCATCGCGAAATCGGCCCGCTCAGCGGCGCAGCGCACCAGGGCGGGCAGCACCAGGCGCAGCGAGATGAAGGAGAGGTCCCCGACGACCAGGGTGGGCGCCTCGCCGACCATGTCCGGCGTCAGGTCCCTGACGTTGACCCGCTCCATGACCGTGACCCTGTCGTCGGTCCGCAGCGACCACGCGAGCTGGCCGTAGCCGACGTCGACGGCCAGCACGTGGGCCGCACCGCCGCGCAGCAGCACGTCTGTGAAGCCTCCGGTGGAGGCGCCGGCGTCCAGGCAGCGGCGCCCGGCGACCGTGAGGCCGAGGGGACCGAACGCCTCCAGCGCGCCCAGGAGCTTGTGCGCCCCTCGCGAGACGTAGTCCGGGCCCCCGGTCTCCTCCACCACCACGATGGCCGAGGCGGTGTCGACCTGGGTCGCCGGCTTGGCCGCCACCCGGCCGCCGACGCTGACCCTGCCTGCCTCGATGAGCTGGGCCGCCTGTTCCCTGGAGCGCGCCAGCCTCCTGCGGACGAGTTCACTGTCGAGGCGTACCCGCCGGCTCACGGGTGCCGGTCCGGGGCGTCGTCCACCGAGGCGAGCGCCTGCTCCAGTCCGGTGAGCACCTCCTCGAAGACGTCCGCGTGCGCGGAGACGGGCAGGGCGCCGAGCCGGGCGAGCCCGCCCAGCGCGGCGTCCGCCCGCTCGTCGCCCGTCTCCTCAAGCAGGTCCGTCATGCGCCCCCTCCGGATCCTCTCCTGGCCGCCTCGGCCGTCGTGGCCGTCCCGGCGCCCCTTGCCGCCGCACGGACGCGACGCTCACCGGTCCCGTGCCCGTGAATTCCCCGACCGTATCGGAACCCGCGTCCCCCGTCGCCCCGGCGGGCCTCCCCGGTTCCGTCGCCTCCCACCTCCGGCCGCCCTGACGTGGGCCGGGAGTGCGGTTTCTTCAAAGCTGGGTAAAGCGCGAACTATCGCGGGGGGCTCGCGCGTTGTCATCTCATTAAGATCGGCGGCCGCCCAGGCACACCCTCCTCGGGGTTTCGTGCGCCGCGGCGTACGCCTCTTTCCCGGCACACCCCCGCGCCGGATTGCATGCCGTACCCATGTGGAACGCTACCGTCCGTACCTGAAAGGGATTCAGGCCGGTCCGGAAGAGAAGGGAGCGCCACGCGATGG
The DNA here is from genome assembly GCF_042665875.1 of Streptosporangium amethystogenes subsp. fukuiense. NCBI lineage: Bacteria > Bacillati > Actinomycetota > Actinomycetes > Streptosporangiales > Streptosporangiaceae > Streptosporangium > Streptosporangium amethystogenes. The sequence continues at coordinate 3,294,194 of NZ_JBHTEE010000001.1, forward strand.
CGACCGTCGACGAGTGCCGGGCGGCACTGCGCAAACTCGGCGAGCAGTTCGACGAGGTTGACCAGGCAAGCCGCGCCAAGCACGTGGTCGAGCGCAGTATCAGCTGCCACATCAAGGATCTCGGCGTGACCTTCTACGGCCGCATCCACCACGGCGGTCTCGGCCCCTTCGAGGATCTGCCCTCGGACGACGGCAGGGAGGCAGAGGTGAAACTGACCATCGGCAGCGATGATCTCGTCGCCCTGGTCAACGGGGAACTCGACATGGGGCGGGCCGTGTTCGGCGGCCGGGTCAGGGTCGACGCCAGTTTCGGCGACCTTCTCCGCCTGCGCAAGCTTCTCTGAGGGTCCCGCCCGAGGGCGGGATCACCTGGGGGGCCGTCTGGACGAGGACGGCACTCTCAGCCTGCGGGCGAGAACGCGGAGTCGAGTGCCGCCTTCACCGCGTCCTCGTCCGCCCGGCCCTCCCCCGCGGCCTCCCAGGTCGCGGCTGAGGCGGCGCGGAGGCCGTCGAGCGGCTCGCCTCCTCCCTCAAGGGCGAGGGCGCCCTCCTGCCAGCGGGCCGTCCACCCGTCGCAGGTCCACCCGTCCCGGGCCCGCCGTACCACGGGATAGGGCCGGTGCAGTGCGGACAGATCGTCGGCGACATAGGTCGGCCGGTGTCCGGGAGCCGCGGTCAGCACGTCGAGCGCGTTCGCCACCCCCGTCAGAACCAGCAGGCTGTCGACTCCGGCGTTGGTCGCCCCCTCGATGTCGGTGTCGAGCCGGTCGCCGACCACCAGGGGGCGCCGTGATCCGGTACGGAGCATCGACTCCCGGTGCAGGGGCGGCTCGGGCTTGCCCGCGACGATCGGCTCCACTCCGGTCGCCGTGGCGATGACCCTGACCATCGCGCCGTTGCCGGGAAACTCGCCTCTGCCGGTCGGCATGGTCGAGTCGGCGTTCGCGGCCACGAAGAGCGCTCCCTCACGCACCGCGAGTGTCCCCTCGGCCAGCAGACCGTAGGAGAGGTCGGGGGCTATGCCCTGGACGACCGCGACCGGGCTGTCCAAGGCGGTGCTGACCGGACGCAGACCATGGGCGCGCAACGCGGTGCGCAGTCCCATCCCGCCGACCACCAGCACCGCGGCACCCGGCGCGACCCGCTCGGCCACGAGCCGTGCGGCTGCCTGGGCGGAGGTGACGACGTCGTCCGGGGTCGCCGGAGCGCCCAGCGCGCTCAGGTGCTGGGCGATGGCGCCGGGGGTGCGTGAGGCGTTGTTGGTGACGTAGGCGAGACGCACACCGCGCTCCGCCGCCCGGCGTAGCGCCTCGGGCGCCCCGGGTACGGCGTCGCGTCCGAGATACACCACCCCATCGAGATCAAGGAGGAGGGTGTCATACAGGTCGATCAGCGCGTCTGTGTCCACCGACCTATTTCATCATCCACGTTCCATTGCTCGCACAGATCACATACGGATCACATCCGGCGGGCCCGTAACGTGGCGCGCACGCTTTTCAAAGCGGAGACGTAGTGCCGCTGGTCGGGCCGCATCGCGACGGCGATGGCCAGCGGCTCCTGGGCTCCTTCCATGTCCCCGGTCCGCCACAGGGCGAGCCCGAGACCGAAATACGCGTAGTCCTCGGCTGGATTCGCATCGATGATCCAGCGAAAGCTGTCGACCGCGTCGGCGTACTGCCGGGAGTTGAACTGCGCCCGGGCGAGAGCCTCACGGATGCTCCGGGACTCCGGCTCCGCGTAGGCCGCCCGCTCCAGCAGCGCGGCGGCCGCCGCCGGGCTCCCCTCGGCCAGCAACCTCATCCCTCGTTGAAACCATTCGTAGACGTCCCCGACCGGAGCGCCCGTCTCGGGGTTGGGGGAATCAGACGGACCGCTACGTCCTTGGACCATTGTGTGAGGCCTCCTTCATCGACAGACGACAGATCTGGCCGACTCCCTGACGGGACCGGGCACCACCGCAGCCTCGAGACGGCGCCCGGCCGTTTCAGGCCTTTATGGCAGCATGCCCTCTATGGCGAATCCTGAACTGCCGGTGCCCGACGGGCTGGTGCTACGCCCGTTCCACGGCGTACGGTTCACGGTCGACGATCTGGCCGGGGTCACCTCGCCGCCTTACGATCTCATCGACAAGGCGGGCGTACGGGAATTGCTCGACACCCACCCCAACAACGTGGTGCGTTTGATCCTTCCCGGCATCGACCAGCCCAGGTACGCCGAGGCACGGGAGAGACTTCAGGAGTGGCTCTCCTCCGGGGTGCTGGCCGCCGACGAGACACCCGCGATCTACGTCTACGAGCAGTCCGGGCCCGGGATCCTGCAGCGCGGACTCATCGGCGACGTGGGCCTGGCGGGGCCGGAACAGCACATCGTCCTGCCTCACGAGAACGTGATGCCCGGACCGGTCGCCAACCGGCTGGCGCTGATGCGCACCACGGAGGCCAACCTGGAGCCGATCTTCCTGCTCTACGACGGCGCGGGCGGCGCCGCCACCCGCCTCGTCGACCGGATCGCCACCTCCCGGCCTCCGCTGGCGGAGGCGGTGACCGGCGACGGGGTCAGGCACCGGCTGTGGGCCGTCACCGACACCGGTGAGCTCGCCTCCATCAACGCCGATCTCCGCCCCCGCCAGGCTCTGATCGCCGACGGGCACCACCGCTACGCCACCTATCTCGAACTCCAGCGGGAACACCACGCCGCGAGGCCCGAGCCCGGGCCCTGGGACTTCGGTCTCGCGCTCCTGGTGGACTCCAGCGCCTATCCCCCGCATCTGAAGGCCATCCACCGGGTCATTCCCGAACTGCCGCTCGGGGAGGCACTGGCCAAGGCCAGGAGCTCCTGGCAGGTACGGGAGCACGCGGGCCTGACCGAGGGGCTGGCCGCGCTGGAGGAGAGCACCGGACCGGCCTACCTGCTGTCCGGCGGGGGTCCCGCCTACCTGCTCACCGATCCCGACCCCGACAGGCTCGCGCACGCCATGCCGACCGACCGCTCGGCCGGGTGGCGGGCGCTGAACACCTCCATCCTCGCGGAGTTCCTTCTGCCGAAGGTGTGGGGGATGCGGGACGACGAGCGTTCGGTGCGCGTCGTCCACCACGATCCGGAGGCCGCCGTACAGCTCGCGCGGGCCTCCGGCGGGACTGCGGTGCTGCTGCGCCCGCTGGCGGTCGAGGACGTGCTCGCGATCGCGGCCCGGGGGGAACGGGTACCCCGCAAGTCCACCTCCTTCGGCCCCAAACCCCGCACCGGCCTGGTGCTGCGTCTGCTCACGAGCGGCCCGGCCCCTCAGCAGGCCGGGGCTTTGAGCGACTCTGAGGTCTCTGGCTCCTGGAGGTCCGAACAGTGACCGGGTTCACGCGTTCACCTCCGAGACGACACCTTTCTTCACATACGGAAGTGAGCGGACGAGGACGACTCTCTACGATGTGAGCTGCGCCGGAATGGCCGAATACCGTTCTGGGGACGCCGGTTCCAGATATGAGGTGACCTGTGGACAACATCACCGCCCTCGGCGGAGACGTCTATGAGATCGACACGAGGATGGCCGGATACTCCAGTATCACGGCCGGATACCTGATCCTCGGAGATCGGCCCTGCCTGGTGGAGACGGGCACCTCCACCTCGGCCCCCGTGGTACGCGACGCCCTGACCTCGCTGGGCGTCGGCCCGGCGGATCTCGCGACGATCGCTGTCACGCACATCCACCTGGACCACGCGGGCGGAGTCGGGGACCTCGCCGGTTTCTACCCGGACGCGGAGATCGTGGTTCACGAGAAAGGCGCCCGGCATCTCGCCGACCCGGCCAGGCTGATGGCCAGCGCGCGAATGGTCTGGGGTGACAAGCTGGACATCCTGTTCGGCGAGCTCTCCCCCACCGAAGCCTCGCGGATTCGCGCGCTAGGCGACACAGGCACCATCGACCTCGGCAACGGACGCACGCTGAGCAGCCACTACTCCCCGGGACACGCCAAACATCACGTGGGGCTCATCGACTCCGGTACCGGTGACCTCTATGTCGGCGACGCGGCCGGGGTCTACCTTCCGGAGACGGGCGACCTACGCCCCGCCACGCCCCCGCCGGACTTCGACCTGCAGACCGCGCTGGACTCGATCGCCCTGTTCAGGGCGCTGGGCCCGCAACGGCTGCTCTTCAGCCACTACGGACCGGTCACGGACGTGGAGGAGATTCTGGGACGCTCCGCCGAGGAGTTGCGCGTCTGGGTCGACCTGACCCGTCAGGCTCGCTCACAGGCCATGGACCTGGACCACGCGGTGGCCATGGTCAGGGAGCGGACCCGCGACCGCTATGCGGCGCTGAAGGCGGACGAGGCCACCGCCGAGCAGTTCGAACTGCTGAGCGGCGCCCCGTCCAACGTGGCCGGCATCCTGCACTGGCTGGACCGGACGGAGTCGTAAGGACGCGTCCTTACCAGCCAGGACCGCGCTGGAATCGCCGTTTCGGGGGAACGGGCCGTTCGCCCGCTCCCCCGAAATACCGCGAAGTCCCCCGGGGAACTACTTCTCCTCGGGCTTGCTCCGGCGGTTCTGGCCCTGCTCGTCGTCCTCGTCCCGATCGTCGTTGACGTCGGGGGCGTCCCGGAGGATGTCGCCGAAGTCAGGTTCGATGAAGGCCGGCTCGACAGCCTCCTGGATCTTCCGCTCGGTACCGGCCGTTCCGTTCGGGTCAGCAGTGCCGTTGTACAGGGCATCACCGATCACGGGCTTTCCCGTGCCGAACGCCTCCTCGTAGAGATCGTCTTCGTCCTCGATGTCCGCGTCCAGCGTCGCCACGTCGTCGAGATCGGCGTCGATCTCGTCATCGTCATCATCGTCGACGTCGTCCAGGAAGCGGTCGTCGTCGGCTTCCTCGTCCTCGAAATCGTCGTCCTCTTCGAGATCCTCGATGACAGCCCCGGTCAGCTCCGCGTAACGCTCGGCCGCATCGGTCTCACCGTCCTCGTCGAAAGCCATCGCCCGGCCGAACCACTCGGTGGCGGGCCCCTCGTGACCCGCCTCGAACAGCGCGTCGGCGTAGGCGAAGGCGAGACGGGCCGACCAGGGCTGGGGACGCGTGTCGCGCAGCTCGGGCAGGCGCTGGAGGGTGATGACCGCGGCATCGTGCTGACCGAGATCACGCCGGGCGCCGGACTCCACGATGGCGAGCTCGATCTTGCCGACACGGTCGAGCCGCTCGGCCTCCTTGGAGCGGACCAGATCGAGGGCGCGCTCGGGGCGGCCGAGGCCACGCTCGCAGTCCGCCATGATCGGCAGGAACGAGTCAGAACCCGTCATCCGGCGGGCCGCGCGCAGGTCGCTGAGTGCTTCGGAGAAGTGGCCGGCATGGTAGGCCGCGATGCCGACCGCCTCGCGGATCACTCCGATCCTGGCCGCGAAGCGGCGGGCGACCTTGGTGTGCTCGTACGCCCGCTCCGCGTCGCCCTCGCCCAGAGCCCTCTCGGCTGCCACGAGGTGGCGGGAGATCAGCTCCGCGAGGTCGAGCGGGAGGGAACGGAGCTCCTCGCGAATCTCCTTGTCGAGCTCCTCCGCGGTGATGTCCGGGGCGAGCTCCGGCAATTCCTCACGCTGGCGACCGGGAGCCTCGTCACGGCCACCGGACCGGTCATCCCGGCCATAACGGGTGCGTGACCCCTCGCCATCGCGGTCTCCCCGGTAACCGCCACCGGGACGGTCGTCGCGGTTGAACGGCCTGCGCTCACCACGATCGTCACGGTTGAACGACGGCCTGTCCCCACCCGGACGGTCATCCCGGTTGAACGGCCTGCGCTCACCGCTGTCAGGACGCGAACCATAACGGCTACGAGCCTGGTCACGGTCACCGTACGAACGACGCTCCCCACCGGGACGGTCATCACGGTTGAACGGCCTACGCTCACCACGATCGGGACGCGAACCGTACTGACCACGAGCCTGATCACGGTCACCGTACGAACGACGCTCCCCACCCGGACGATCGTCACGGTTGAACGGCCTGCGCTCACCACGATCATCACGGTTGAACGACGGCCTGTCCCCACCGGGACGGTCATCACGGTTGAACGGCCTGCGCTCACCACGATCGTCCCGGTTGAACGACGGCCTGTCCCCACCGGGACGATCGTCACGGTTGAACGGCCTACGCTCACCACGGTCATCACGGTTGAACGACGGACGATCTCCCCGGTAACCACCACCCGGACGGTCATCACGGTTGAACGGCCTACGCTCACCACGATCGGGACGCGAACCGTACTGACCACGAGCCTGATCACGGTCACCGTACGAACGACGCTCCCCACCCGGACGATCGTCACGGTTGAACGGCCTGCGCTCACCACGATCGTCCCGGTTGAACGACGGCCTGTCCCCACCGGGACGATCGTCACGGTTGAACGGCCTACGCTCACCACGGTCATCACGGTTGAACGACGGACGATCTCCCCGGTAACCACCACCCGGACGGTCATCACGGTTGAACGGCCTACGCTCACCACGATCGGGACGCGAACCGTACTGACCACGAGCCTGATCACGGTCACCGTACGAACGACGCTCCCCACCCGGACGATCGTCACGGTTGAACGGCCTGCGCTCACCACGATCATCACGGTTGAACGACGGACGATCTCCCCGGTAACCACCACCCGGACGATCGTCACGGTTGAACGGCCTGCGCTCACCACGGTCATCACGGTTGAACGACGGCCTGTCCCCACCGGGACGCTCATCACGGTTGAACGGCCTGCGCTCACCACGATCATCACGGTTGTAGGAGGGCCTGTCCCCGCGGTCACGGGCTCCGTAGGAACCGCCTCGGGACTGGTCGCGATCACCGTAGGAACGCTGGTTGTCAGCACGCGGTCCCGAAGACCTCTGCCCACCGCCCGGCCGGTCGTCGCGATTGAAGGGAGGACGACCGGAACCACGGTCGTCACGGTTGTAGGACGGCCTGTCGCCGCGGTCACGAGAGCCGTAAGAACCGCCCGGGCGCCCTTCTCGGCGCTCACCATATCGGGGGCCGTCTCCCGGACGTCCCCTGTAGCCACCTGCGCGATCGCCGCGGTGACCTCCCTGACCGCCAGATCCGCGGTTCTCGCCCTCTTCGCGTCGACCCGCGCCTTCAGGCCGGTTGTCACTGTTCACTTCTGGTCCATTCGTTGGCTCACTCTGCGAGCGCGTCCCATCTCCTCGATCGGATGGGACGGTCGCTGTGCGGGCGGTCTCCGGCCGCGGGGTGCGCCCCGTTCGCTATCGCTGCCCCGCCCTATCGTGGTCTGGCGCGACGAAGGCCACCCGCTGGTGGGGTGGCCCGGCCTCTCCAGCCTAGCAAGCCATTGAAACTCCATACGCCCTTCACCCACACCCGCAAATGATCACGAAGCCGGATTTCAGAGTGCTGCGGAGTCCGATCCCCGCCTGCCACCGCAGGTTCGGTGGAGCAGGGGGGTCGCTCAGCGGAGGCTCTTCCTGACGGCAAAAGGACTCCAGCGGCCCATCGGAAGTCTTGAGATCCAGCCGCAACCCCTTGTTCGGAGGCTCTCTGGAAATCACTACGAAACCGGTAGAAGCCGATGCCGGCCCTCAACACGGAAACTCACTGAAAACTCCGGAAGGAAACCCCGCAAGCCCCTTCCGGAACCCCCTCGGAAAACACGAAGGCCCCCACCGAAAGGTGAGGGCCTTCATATGAAAGATTGTCCGGCGGCGACCTACTCTCCCACACCGTCCCCGGTGCAGTACCATCGGCGCTGAAGAGCTTAACTTCCGGGTTCGGAATGTAACCGGGTGTTTCCCCTTCGCCATAACCGCCGTAACACTATGAAACACACAAACCACCGTTTGCTGTCTCAGAATTGCCTAGTGGACGCGAGCAAGAACTGCTTTGTGGTCAAGTCCTCGGCCTATTAGTACTGGTCAGCTCCACACATTACTGCGCTTCCACCTCCAGCCTATCAACCCGGTCGTCTACCGGGAGCCTTACCCCCTCACGGGGTGGGAGACCTCATCTCAAGGCGAGCTTCCCGCTTAGATGCTTTCAGCGGTTATCCCTTCCGAACGTAGCCAACCAGCCGTGCTCCTGGCGGAACAACTGGCACACCAGAGGTTCGTCCGTCCCGGTCCTCTCGTACTAGGGACAGCTCCTTTCAAGTCTCCTGCGCGCGCAGCGGATAGGGACCGAACTGTCTCGCGACGTTCTAAACCCAGCTCGCGTGCCGCTTTAATGGGCGAACAGCCCAACCCTTGGGACCTACTCCAGCCCCAGGATGCGACGAGCCGACATCGAGGTGCCAAACCATCCCGTCGATATGGACTCTTGGGGAAGATCAGCCTGTTATCCCCGGGGTACCTTTTAGCCGTTGAGCGACGGCGCTTCCACATGCCACCGCCGGATCACTAGTCCCAGCTTTCGCTCCTGCTCGACCCGTCGGTCTCACAGTCAAGCTCCCTTGTGCACTTACACTCGACACCTGATTGCCAACCAGGCTGAGGGAACCTTTGGGCGCCTCCGTTACTCTTTAGGAGGCAACCGCCCCAGTTAAACTACCCACCAGACACTGTCCCTGATCCGGATCACGGACCGAAGTTAGACGTTCAAAACGACCAGAGTGGTATTTCACCAATGACTCCACCACCACTAGCGTGATAGCTTCACCGTCTCCCACCTATCCTACACAAGACGCTCCAAACGCCAATGTCAAGCTATAGTGAAGGTCCCGGGGTCTTTCCGTCCTGCTGCGCGTAACGAGCATCTTTACTCGTAGTGCAATTTCGCCGGGTCTGCGGTTGAGACAGCGGGGAAGTCGTTACGCCATTCGTGCAGGTCGGAACTTACCCGACAAGGAATTTCGCTACCTTAGGATGGTTATAGTTACCACCGCCGTTTACTGGCGCTTAAGTTCTCAGCTTCGCGAAGTCGAAACTCCACTAACCGGTCCCCTTAACGTTCCAGCACCGGGCAGGCGTCAGTCCGTATACATCGTCTTACGACTTCGCACGGACCTGTGTTTTTAGTAAACAGTCGCTTCCCCCTGGCCTCTGCGACCCCCACCAGCTCAGAACGCAAAGGTTCGTCACCAGCGAAGGCCCCCCTTCTCCCGAAGTTACGGGGGCAATTTGCCGAGTTCCTTAACCACAGTTCACCCGATCGCCTTAGTATTCTCTACCTGACCACCTGAGTCGGTTTAGGGTACGGGCCGCCACGACACTCACTAGAGGCTTTTCTCGGCAGCATAGGATCACCCACTTCGCCACAATCGGCTCGGCATCACATCTCAGACTCAATGTGTTGCGGATTTGCCTACAACACGTCCTACATGCTTACCCCAGGACTACCATCGCCTGGGCTGGGCTACCTTCCTGCGTCACCCCATCGCTTACCTACTACCAGTTCAGGCCAGGCGTTCACCCTCACCCCAAGCCCGAAGGCTCGGAGGGGTTAAGGACCCTTAGTATCACTGGATTCAGTATTGGCGCATCGTAGCGGGTACGGGAATATCAACCCGTTGTCCATCGACTACGCCTGTCGGCCTCGCCTTAGGTCCCGACTTACCCTGGGCGGATTAGCCTGCCCCAGGAACCCTTGGTCATCCGGCGCAGAAGTTTCTCACTTCTGATTCGCTACTCATGCCTGCATTCTCACTCGCACAGCCTCCACAGCTGGATCACTCCGCTGCTTCGCCGGCCGCACGACGCTCCCCTACCCATCCACACACCTAAACCACAAAGGCTCAGTTATACGTGTGAATGCCACGACTTCGGCGGTGTACTTGAGCCCCGCTACATTGTCGGCGCGGAATCACTTGACCAGTGAGCTATTACGCACTCTTTCAAGGATGGCTGCTTCTAAGCCAACCTCCTGGTTGTCACTGCGACTCCACATCCTTTCCCACTTAGCACACGCTTAGGGGCCTTAGTCGGTGGTCTGGGCTGTTTCCCTCTCGACTACGGAGCTTATCCCCCGCAGTCTCACTGCTGCGCTCTCACTTACCGGCATTCGGAGTTTGGCTGACGTCAGTAACCTTGTCGGGCCCATTAGCCATCCAGTGCTCTACCTCCGGCAAGAAACACGCAACGCTGCACCTAAATGCATTTCGGGGAGAACCAGCTATCACGGAGTTTGATTGGCCTTTCACCCCTAAACACAGGTCATCCCCCAGGTTTTCAACCCTGGTGGGTTCGGTCCTCCACGCGGTCTTACCCGCGCTTCAACCTGCCCATGCCTAGATCACTCCGCTTCGGGTCTATAGCATGCGACTCAAACGCCCTATTCAGACTCGCTTTCGCTACGGCTCCCCCACACGGGTTAACCTCGCCACACACCATAACTCGCAGGCTCATTCTTCAAAAGGCACGCAGTCACATCACAAACAAGGCAAGCCTCGTTTACGCTCCTACGGCTTGTAGGCACACGGTTTCAGGTACTATTTCACGACCCCTCACCGGGGCGCTTTTCACCTTTCCCTCACGGTACTTGTTCACTATCGGTCATCAGGGAGTATTTAGGCTTACCAGGTGGTCCTGGCAGATTCACACAGGATTTCTCGGGCCCCGTGCTACTTGGGATCCCCTCCAACAGTCCAACCAATTTCGCCTACCCGACTCTCACGGTCTACGGCGCCACTTCCCAGAAGCTTCAGCTATCGGAAGGATTTCTTACTGTCTGGAGGAACGGCAGCTCCTCCCAGAGGGTCCCACAACCCCGTAAACGCAACGCCTGCCGGCTATCACACGCCTACGGTTTAGCCTGATCCGCTTTCGCTCACCACTACTCACGGAATCACTATTTGTTTTCTCTTCCTACGGGTACTGAGATGTTTCACTTCCCCGCGTTACCACCAACCGCCCTATACATTCAGGCGGAGGCAACACCACATGACTGGTGCTAGGTTTCCCCATTCGGACATCCCCGGATCAAAGTCTGGTTGGCGACTCCCCGGGGCTTAACGCAGCCTCCCACGTCCTTCATCGGCTCCTGATGCCAAGGCATCCACCGTGTGCCCTAAAAAACTTGGCCACAAAGATGCTCGCGTCCACTATGCAAATCTCAAACAACAAACAGCGACCAAACCCACCCCGCCACCAACACCCGAACCCTCAACAGGCCGAGCTGGTATGACAGGAGGATGGTCCCGCATGAGGCTCCAACAGACAGCAAGCCCGCCACAAGCGGGCCCGCCACAATGTCCGTTTCCTCAGGACCCAACAGTGTGTTCACCCCAGCGAAACCCCACAACCGCCGTTCCCACTCCCCAACTCCGAAGAACCAGGGCGGTACTAACCGATCAGCGATCCCGCCGAACCGAATAGCCAGTGCTCCACTAATGAGCGCGCCGAGCGTGGAACGTTCGCCCACGAACACGGCATGGACCACGACCACCCGAAGATGACCGCGACCGATGCTCCTTAGAAAGGAGGTGATCCAGCCGCACCTTCCGGTACGGCTACCTTGTTACGACTTCGTCCCAATCGCCAGCCCCACCTTCGACCGCTCCCCCCAGACAAGCTGGTTGGGCCACGGGCTTCGGGTGTTGCCGACTTTCGTGACGTGACGGGCGGTGTGTACAAGGCCCGGGAACGTATTCACCGCAGCGTTGCTGATCTGCGATTACTAGCGACTCCGACTTCATGGGGTCGAGTTGCAGACCCCAATCCGAACTGAGACCGGCTTTTAGGGATTCGCTCCACCTCACGGTATCGCAACCCTCTGTACCGGCCATTGTAGCATGTTTGCAGCCCAAGACATAAGGGGCATGATGACTTGACGTCATCCCCACCTTCCTCCGAGTTGACCCCGGCAGTCTCCAATGAGTCCCCACCACCCCTAAAAGGAGCGTGCTGGCAACATTGAACAAGGGTTGCGCTCGTTGCGGGACTTAACCCAACATCTCACGACACGAGCTGACGACAGCCATGCACCACCTGTCACCCAGTCCGAAGAGGGCTCCATCTCTGAAGCTTTCCGGGCGATGTCAAGCCTTGGTAAGGTTCTTCGCGTTGCGTCGAATTAAGCAACATGCTCCGCCGCTTGTGCGGGCCCCCGTCAATTCCTTTGAGTTTTAGCCTTGCGGCCGTACTCCCCAGGCGGGGCGCTTAATGCGTTAGCTACGGCGCGGAAACCGTGGAAGGTCCCCACACCTAGCGCCCAACGTTTACAGCGTGGACTACCAGGGTATCTAATCCTGTTCGCTCCCCACGCTTTCGCTCCTCAGCGTCAGGTAAGGCCCAGAGAACCGCCTTCGCCACCGGTGTTCCTCCTGATATCTGCGCATTTCACCGCTACACCAGGAATTCCGTTCTCCCCTACCTACCTCTAGCCAGCCCGTATCGAATGCAGACCTGGAGTTAAGCCCCAAGCTTTCACACCCGACGTGACAAGCCACCTACGAGCTCTTTACGCCCAATAATTCCGGACAACGCTTGCGCCCTACGTATTACCGCGGCTGCTGGCACGTAGTTAGCCGGCGCTTCTTCTGCAGGTACACGTCAACTTCGTCCCTGCTGAAAGAGGTTTACAACCCGAAGGCCGTCATCCCCCACGCGGCGTCGCTGCGTCAGGCTTTCGCCCATTGCGCAATATTCCCCACTGCTGCCTCCCGTAGGAGTCTGGGCCGTGTCTCAGTCCCAGTGTGGCCGGTCGCCCTCTCAGGCCGGCTACCCGTCGTCGCCTTGGTAGGCCGTTACCCCACCAACAAGCTGATAGGCCGCGAGTCCATCCCCAACCGAAAAAACTTTCCACACCCACCCGATGCCGGGAGGTGTCGTATCCGGTATTAGACCCAGTTTCCCGGGCTTATCCCAGAGTCAGGGGCAGGTTACTCACGTGTTACTCACCCGTTCGCCGCTCGAGTACCCCGAAGGGCCTTTCCGCTCGACTTGCATGTGTTAAGCACGCCGCCAGCGTTCGTCCTGAGCCAGGATCAAACTCTCCAAACAATGTCTGAACAGTTGCTCCCGGCTGAAAGCACCCATCACACATGATGGATGTTCAACCAAAGGAATCCGTCCCCCACCCCAATGACAGGGCAGGTTGGACAGGGTTGTGCTTCATGCACTGGCTTTTAACACACTGTTGAGTTCTCAAGAAACGGACGCGTACACCGTCGTCCCGATCAACACTTGATCGGAGAGCCAGGGGCGCTCTGCTTCATACTTAAATCCTACAGCTTGTCAAGACTGTGTCAAATTGCTAGCTCTCAGCCATTTGTCACAAACCCTGCAGACTTACTAGGATTCTCTTTGCCCCGCTTCCGGAGCAGCTCCCTGAACATACCGTGTCATCCGGGCCACGGCGAATCAACCGGTTTTCCGGTGATCTACGCGGAGTCCGAACTCTCAAGTTCGTTCAGTGGAGTGTCCCTGGGGCCCGTCCGCCAGCTCAGGCGTCCGGCTCGCTCCCGGGGCATTAAAAAGATTATGCCCCTCCCGGAACATCGTCAAATCAGCCATGCTTGGTAAAACCGCAGGTCAGAGGGGTTGCTTAGAGAACCGAGGGAGGTTCGCTACCGGAATGTTACGCGTCGGGGCAGCGAACGCCCCGGCCTAAGCCGGGGCGTCCATCCCTCGTAATCATCGCCTTTACCTGGCGGGAGAGCAGGTCGGCAGCGCGGGAGGGGTCAGGCCTCGACGATCTCGACGCCACCGACCGAACGCTTGCCCCGGCGCAGCACCAGGAAGCGTCCGTGGAGCAGATCATCGGCCGACGGCACGTACGCCTCATCGGTGACCTTGGTGTTGTTGAGGTAGGCGCCGCCCTCCTTGACGGTGCGACGCGCCTCGGACTTCGACTTGACCAGGCCGCTCTCGGCGAGCAGGTCGACGAAGGACGCTCCCAGCGTGGGAACCTCGGCACGCGGAACCTCGGCGAGAGCCTCTCCGAGCGTGCGCGCGGGCAGTTCCTCCAGGGAACCCTGACCGAACAGGGCAGCCGAGGCGGCGATCACCGCGGCGCACTCGTCGGCACCGTGCAGCAGCGTGGTGAACTCCTCCGCGAGCGCCCGCTGGGCCTCACGCGCGGCGGGCCGCGCGGCGGCGGCCTTCTCCAGTTCCTCGATCTCCTCACGGGACCTGAAGCTGTAGATCTTGAGGAACTTCACCACGTCCCTGTCATCCGAGTTCAGCCAGAACTGGTAGAAGGCGTACGGCGAGGTCATCTCAGGGTTGAGCCAGACCGCGCCGCCGGCGGTCTTGCCGAACTTGGTCCCGTCCGCCTTGGTGATCAACGGCACGGTGAGGGCGTGTACATGTCCGCCCGTCACCCGGCGGATGAGGTCGGTGCCCGCGGTGATGTTGCCCCACTGGTCGCTGCCGCCGATCTGGAGCGTGCAGCCGTAGCGCCGGTTCAGCTCCAGGTAGTCGTTGGCCTGCAGGATCTGGTAGCTGAACTCGGTGTAGCTGAGCCCTTCTCCCCCCAACCTGGCGGAGACCGACTCGCGGGCGAGCATCCGGTTGACCGGGAAGTGCTTGCCGACGTCACGCAGGAAGTCGATCGCCGACATGCCCTCGGTCCAGTCGAGGTTGCTGACGAGGATCCCGCCCGTCTCCTCCGAGAAGTCGAGGAACTTCTCCAGCTGGACCCGGATCCGCGCCACCCATTCGGCCACGACCTCGGACGAGTTCAGCGAACGCTCGGTGCTCCGACCGCTGGGGTCGCCGATCAGGCCGGTCGCGCCGCCCACCAGGCCGACGACCCGGTGACCCGCCCGCTGCAGGCGGGTGAGGGTCAGCAACGGGACCAGGTTGCCGACGTGCAGCGAGGGTGCGGTCGGGTCGAAGCCGCAATAGACCGTGATCGGACCCTCGGCCATCGCCCCGCGCAGGGCATCGATGTCGGTGGACTGCGCGATCAGGCCGCGCCAGGCGAGGTCATCCAGAATGTCGGTCACGATCCTTGCTTTCCAATGCTCGAAGGGACATTTAGCGCTCTCGTACACCCTGCCCGATCGCGGCACCGTCGCGCCACTCGAAAGCGCGAGTGGACCAGCGGGGAAGCCAGGAGGAGCGCAGGGTGGCCTACCGGCGGCGCGGCACGTGCGGGCGATGGGGCGAGACGGTGGGGTCGCCGTCGATCCAGAAACGCCAGGGCGTCTCCTTCCCCGACGAGACCCCGGTACGTGGCCCCGACCGGATGGACGCGGCCACGACGGGGTCACCCTCGGTCACGAAGAGCGACCCCGGGACGCAGACATCGAGTCCGTTGTGCTCCAGGGTGAAGCCGAGCGCCACGGCCAGACGTGCCGGCCCCCTGGCCAGATCGACTTCCCGGACGGCACGGGCGCTTCCCGCTCTCCGGCGGGCCATGGCGGTCCCGGCACCGGAGATCACCTCTCCGGCCCTGAGCAGTATCCCGGATCCTGTCCCCTCGGGAAGGCAGGTGAGATTGACGCAAAAATGCATGCCGTAGGTGAAATAGACGTACAGGTGGCCCGGTGGGCCGAACATCACCGCGTTGCGCGGCGTCCGGCCCCGATAGGTGTGCGACGCGGGGTCCTCACCCGGCACGCCGTACGCCTCGACCTCGGTGAGACGCAGCGCGACCGGCCCGTGCACGAGCACTCGCCCCAGCAGATCCGGAGCGATCTCGTGGGCGGGCCGGTCGAAGAAGTCACGCGCCAGCGGCGCGGGCGCGGCGAGCGAGTGCCCGTCGTGCTCTTCGACGGGCATCAGTTCCCGATCGCCCAGGCCGCCTGGGCGTCGACGACCTCGCGGAGCGCGACGAGCTGGTCGCGGACCCGGTCCGGCGCCGTACCGCCGTGCGCCTTGCGGGCGGCCAGCGCGCCCGGCACCGAGAGGACCTCGCGGGAGTCAGGCGTGAAGTGCGGCGAGACCTTGGCCAGTTCGTCGTCGGTGAGCTCGCCGAAATCCTTGTCGTTGACCTGGCACCAGACGACCAGGTGCCCGACCGCCTCGTGGGCCTCGCGGAAGGCGACGCCCCTGCGGACCAGCAGTTCGGCCAGGTCGGTGGCCAGCGCGAACCCGTCGGGGGCCGAGGCCTCCAGCTTGGCGGTGTTGACGCGCATGGTCGCGACGAGCCCGGCCATGGCGGGAAGGACGAGCAGCAGGCTGTCGACGGAGTCGAACACCGGCTCCTTGTCCTCCTGCAGGTCCCGGTTGTAGGTCAGCGGCAGGCCCTTGAGGGTGGTCAGCAGCGACATCAGGTTGCCGATGAGGCGGCCGCTCTTGCCCCGGGCGAGCTCGGCCACGTCGGGGTTCTTCTTCTGCGGCATGATCGACGAGCCGGTGGAGTAGGCGTCGTCCATCTCGATCCAGCGGAACTCCTGCGAGGCCCACAGGACGATCTCCTCGCCCAGCCGGGACAGATGCACGCCGATCATCGCCGCGTCGAACAGGAACTCGGCGGCGAAGTCACGGTCGGCGACCGCGTCCATCGAGTTGGGCGCTGCAGAGTCGAAGCCCAGTTCCCTGGCCACGGCCTGCGGGTCGAGCGGCAGGGAGGACCCGGCCAGCGCCCCGGAGCCGAGCGGGGAGACGGCCGCGCGCCGGTCCCAGTCGCGCAGCCGCTCGATGTCGCGAGCGAAGGCGTGTACGTGCGCCAGGAGCTGGTGGCCGAATGAGACCGGCTGGGCGTGCTGCAGGTGGGTCATGCCGGGGGCCGCCGTCTCGGCGTGCTCCTCGGCCTGGCTCATCAGCGCGGTCTCCAGCTCCACCAGCCGGGACACGATGTGCCTGACGTGATCGCGGAGGTAGAGCCGCAGATCAGTGGCAACCTGGTCGTTGCGGCTGCGACCTGCTCTGAGCTTGCCGCCGAGCGTGCCGAGGCGTTCCAGCAGGCCGCGCTCCAGCGCGGTGTGGACGTCCTCGTCGGCGACGGTCGGTCGGAACTCACCCTCCTTGCAGGCTCGCTCCAGGTCGTCCAGGGCACCGAGCATGCGTGCCAGTTCGTCGTCGGTCAGCAGGTTCGCGCGGTGCAGCACCCGGGCGTGCGCGCGCGAGGCCAGCAGATCGTACGGCACCAGCCGCCAGTCGAAGTGCACGCTCACAGAGAGCCTGGTCAGCGCGTCGGCCGGACCTCCTTCGAACCGGCCGCCCCACAGCCGCATCGGCTTGCCACCATCAGTCACCGTTGTTCTCCCTCCCCATTCAATCCGCGACCTTAGCCCACTCAGCCCAGCCGGGCGTCCCGGGCCGAGGCAATCTTGGAGGGAAGGCTCCACAGCTCGACGAAGCCCTTGGCGAGAGACTGGTCGAAGGTGTCGCCGGTGTCGTAGGTGGCGAGGTTGAAATCGTACAACGACGCCTCCGAGCGCCGGCCGGTGACCGTGGCCCGGCCGCCGTGCAGGGTCATCCGGATCTCGCCGGTGACGTGCTCCTGGGCCTCGGCGATGAAGACGTCCAGGGCCTTCTTGAGGGGGGAGAACCAGAGACCGTCGTAGACGAGCTCGCCCCAGCGCTGGTCCACGGACCGCTTGAACCTGGCCAGGTCGCGCTCGACCGTGACGTTCTCCAGCTCCATGTGCGCGGTGATCAGGGCGATGGCGCCCGGCGCCTCGTAGACCTCGCGGGACTTGATGCCGACGAGCCGGTCCTCGACCATGTCGAGACGGCCGACCCCCTGGGCGCCCGCGCGCCGGTTCAGCTCGGCGATGATCTGGAACGGGGTCAGGTGCCGCCCGTCCAACGCCACCGGGACGCCCTTGACGAAGCTGATGATGACCTCGTCCGCCTCGCGCGGCTGGGCGGGGTCGGCGGTGTAGGAGTAGACGTCCTCGACGGGGCCGTTCCAGATGTCCTCAAGGAAGCCCGTCTCGACGGCCCGGCCCCAGATGTTCTGGTCGATCGAGTAGGGGTTCTTCTTGGTGGTCTCGATCGGCAGGCTCTTCTCCTCGGCGTAGGCGATCGCCTTGTCCCGGGTCCACGCGTAGTCGCGGGCCGGAGCGATGACCTTGAGCTCGGGGAAGAGCGCGGCCAGGCCGGCCTCGAACCGGACCTGGTCGTTGCCCTTGCCGGTGCAGCCATGCGAGACGTGGGTGCCGCCGAACTCCTTGGCCGCGGCGGCCAGGTGCTTGACGATCAGTGGCCGCGACAGGGCGGAGACCAGCGGGTAGCGGTCCATGTAGAGGGCGTTGGCCTGCAGGGCGGGCACGCAGAAGTCGGTGGCGAACTCCTCGCGGGCGTCCACGACGACGGACTCCACGGCGCCGCAGTCGATGGCCCGCTTGCGGATGATCTCCATGTCCTCGCCGCCCTGGCCGACGTCGACGGCGACCGCGATCACCTCGGCGCCGGTCTTCTCGGCGAGGAAGGGGATGGCCACGGAGGTGTCGAGGCCGCCGGAGAAGGCGAGCACGACCCGGTCAGTCATAATTGATCACTCCAAGTAATTCATTCGTCACAGGTCTCAGATGGTGCCAGGGTCGCCCGCCTGAGCGGGCTGAACACGTCGGTCCGCGTGCCTGAGCAACCCCTCGGCGACCGCTGCCCCGCCCACCGGGTCACGGCTGATGACGAGAATCGTGTCGTCTCCGGCGACCGTGCCGAGGATGGACTCCCAGTCGGCGTGGTCGATGGCGGAGGCGAGGAACTGTGCGGCGCCCGGTGGCGTGCGGACGATGACCAGGTTGGCGGAGGCCTCGGCCGAGACGAGGAGTTCCTCTGCGAGCCTGCTGAGCCGGGCGGCCGGGGATTCGCCGGTGCCGAGCCTGGCCAGCCTTATCCGGCCGCCGCCCTCACCGGGCAGAGCGTAGACCAGGGAGCCGTCCTCGGCGCGCAGCTTGAGCGCACCGAGCTCGTCCAGGTCCCGGGAGAGGGTGGCCTGGGTGACCTCGACCCCGCTCTCCAGCAGGAGCTTGGCCAGCTCCGGCTGGGATCTGACGGGCTGCCGCTGCAGCAGGTCGGCGATCCTGGCCTGACGGGCGACCTTGGTCATCGGGATCGTCACGCGACCACCCCGCCCCCCGGCGCGTCCGGACCGCTCACCGAGATCAGCCAGTGCAACAGGGCCTTCTGGGCGTGCAGCCGGTTCTCGGCCTGGTCCCACACCAGGCTCCGCGGGCCGTCGAGGACCTCGGCGGAGATCTCCAGCTCGCGGTAGGCGGGCAGGCAGTGCAGGACGATGGCGCCGGGCGCCGCCCGGTCCACCAGCGTGGCGTTGACCTGGTAGGGCATGAGGTCGGCGACCCGTTGCTCCTTGCCGTCCTGGCCCATGGAGACCCAGGTGTCGGTGGCGAGGACATCCGCGCCCGCGGCTGCCTCGGCCGGGTCGGCGAGCACGGTGACCGACCCGCCGGTCTCCTCAGCGACCTTGACGGCCCGCCGGAGGATCTTCGGGTCCGGCAGGTACCCGGCGGGGGCGGCGACCCGCACATGCATGCCGGCGACGGCGCCGCCGAGCAGGTAGGAGTGGGCCATGTTGTTGGCGCCGTCCCCGAAGTAGGCCAGGGTGAGTCCGGCGGTCCTGCCGAAGTGCTCCTTGACGGTCTGCAGGTCCGCGAGGATCTGGCAGGGGTGGAACTCGTCGGTGAGGGCGTTGACCACCGGCACCGAGGAGGTCGAGGCCATGGCCTCGATCCGGTCCTGGCCCGAGGTGCGCCACACGATGGCGCTCACCTGACGCCCCAGGACCCGGGCGGTGTCCTCGATCGACTCGCCCCGGCCCATCTGGGAGGAGCCTGCGTCGACGACCAGGGGAAGGCCGCCCAGCTCGCCGATGCCGACGGCGAAGGAGACCCGGGTGCGGGTGGACGGCTTGTCGAAGAGGACGGCGACGGTCTGCGGGCCCTCGAAGGGACGGTAGCCGTAACGGTCCTTCTTCATGGCCTCGGCCAGATCGAGCACCTGGGCCTGCTCGGCGGGCGAGAGGTCGTCGTCCTTCAGGAAGTGCCTGACGGGCGCCTGCGCGGAGAGGTTACTGGGCATCGGCGGCCTCGTCGAGGATGGCTGGGAGCGCGGCCACGAAGGTGGCGACCTGAGCGGAAGTGATCACCAGTGGGGGTGCGAGCCGCACCGCGTGGGGCTGGAGGGCGTTGACCAGGAAACCGGCTCGCCGCGCGGCGGTCTGGAAGTGGGCGGAGCGGTCGCCGGTCAGCAGGATGGCCAGCCACAGGCCCCTGCCCCGGACACCGGCGAGCAACGGGTGGTCGACCGCGGCGATGCCGTCGGCGAGTTCGGCTCCGACGGTACGCACGTGCTCCAGCAGACCGTCGGTGTCGATCGTGTCGAGCACGGCGAGCGCCGCGGCGGTCGAGACGGGGTTGCCGCCGAAGGTGGACCCGTGGTCGCCCTGGGCGAAAACCGTGGCCGCCGCGCCGAAGCCGACGCAGGCGCCGATCGGCATGCCTCCGCCAAGGCCCTTGGCCAAGGTGAGCACGTCGGGCAGGATGCCTTCGTGCTGGTGGGCGAACCAGTGCCCGGTGCGGCCGATCGCCGACTGGATCTCGTCCGCGACCAGCAGCGCGCCTGCGGCGTCGCAGATCTCCCTGGCCGCCGTGAAGTAGCCCTCGGGCGGGGGCACGACCCCCGCCTCCCCCTGGGTGGGTTCGAGGAAGACCGCGGCGCACTCGCCGGTCACCGCGCTCTTGAGCGCGTCGGCGTCACCGTACGGCACGAAGCGCACGTCGATCGGGAACGGCCCGAACTGGTCACGGATGGAGGGTTTGCCGGTCAGGGCGAGCGCGCCGAGGGTCCGGCCGTGGAAGGCGTTCTCGGCGGCCACGAAGTAGGTGCGGCCGTTCGACTTGCCGTACTTGATGGCGAGCTTCAGCGCGGCCTCGTTGGCCTCGGTGCCGGAGTTGGTGAAGAACACCTTGGCGGGGGCGCCGAGCAGGCCGAGCAGGCGCTCGGCGAGCCGCACCTCGGGCTCGTGCAGGAAGAGGTTGCTGGTGTGGGCGAGGGTGGCGACCTGCCTGGAGACGGCCTCCACCAGCGCCGGGTGGGCGTGGCCGAGCGAGCTGACCGCGATGCCGCCGATCAGGTCGAGATACTCGCGGTCGTCGACGTCCCAGACCCTCGTGCCCTCGCCTCGGGCCAGCGCCACCGGGGGCACCCCGTAGTTGGCCATGAAGGCGGCCTCGAAGCGCGTGGTGAGCGCCTCCGTGGCGGGACTTTCCTGCGGGCTCACGTGTCGTTCCCCTTCAGCTGGGCGGTGGCCGTCGCCGCGGGGGCGTCCGGCAGCACCATGGTTCCGATGCCCCTGTCCGTGAAGATCTCCAGCAGTACCGAGTGGGGCACCCTGCCGTCGAGTACGTGGGCCTGCGGCACGCCCCCCTGGACGGCGGTCAGGCACGCCTCCATCTTGGGGATCATGCCGCTGGACAGTGTCGGCAGGAGCTTCTCAAGCTCGGTGGCGGAGAGCTCGTCGATGACCTCGTTGTCGACGGCGCCGGGGTTCCAGTCACGGTACAGGCCCTCGACATCGGTCAGGACGATCAGCTTGGACGCCTGGAGCGCCACGGCGAGCGCGGCGGCGGCGGTGTCGGCGTTGACGTTGTAGACGGTGCCGTCCTCACTGCGCGCGACCGATGAGATCACCGGGATCCGCCCGTCCCCCAGCAGCGCCCGCACGGCTCCGGCCTCGACGTTGACGATGTCGCCGACCTGGCCGATGTCGACGCTGGCGCCGTCGACGACGGCGTGCTTGCGCACGGCGGTGAACAGGTGGGCGTCCTCACCGGACATGCCGATGGCGAACGGCCCGTGCCTGTTGATCAGGCCGACCACGTCGCGGTTGACCTGGCCGACGAGGACCATCCTGACGACCCGCATGGCCTCGGGGGTGGTGACCCTGAGCCCGGCGGTGAAGGTGGACTCGATGCCGAGCAGGTCGAGGTGGGCGTTGATCTGCGGGCCTCCTCCGTGCACGATCACCGGCCTGAGCCCGGCGTAGCGCAGGAAGACGACATCGGCGGCGAACTTCTCGCGCAGGTGCTCCTCGGTCATCGCGTTGCCGCCGTACTTGATGACGACGGTCGCACCGTGGAAGCTGGCGAGCCAGGGCAGCGCCTCGATCAGCGTGGTGGCCTTCGCCAGGGCCTCGGTCCGCCTCATGAGGAGTACGCCGAGTTCTCGTGGACGTACTCGGCGGTGAGGTCGGTGGTGTGGATCGTCGCCGAGTGCGGGCCCGCCGACAGGTCGATGGTGATCGTCACATCGCGCGGGGTGAGGTCGACCTTGGAGCGGTCGTCGCCCGCGGCGCCGCCCCGGCAGATCCAGATGCCGTTGATGGCCACGTTGAGCCGGTCGGCCTCGAAGACGGCGTCGGTGGTGCCGACGGCCGACAGCACCCGGCCCCAGTTGGGGTCCTCTCCGTGGATGGCGCACTTGAGGAGATTCGACCGGGAGACGGTACGGCCGACGGTGACCGCGTCCTCCTCGGAGACGGCGCCGACGACCTCGATGGCGATCGCCTTGGAGGCGCCCTCGGCGTCCAGCAGCAGCTGGCGGGCGAGGTCGGCGCAGACCGCGAGGAGGACCTGCTCGAACTCGGCGAGGTCGGGAGTGATACCGGAGGCGCCGCTGGCCAGCAGCAGCACCGTGTCGTTGGTGGACATGCAACCGTCGGCGTCGAGCCGGTCGAAGGTGACCCGGGTCACCTTGCGGAGCACCTCGTCGAGCCGCTCGGCGGGCAGGTCGGCGTCGGTGGTGATCACCGAGAGCATGGTGGCGAGGCCCGGGGCGAGCATGCCCGCGCCCTTGGCCATGCCGCCGACCATGTAGCCGCCGGCGCCCTTCCTGAAGGAGATCTTCGAGACGGTGTCGGTGGTGCGGATGGCGTCGGCGGCGGCCAGCCCGCCGTCCCTGGCGAGCTGGGAGACCGCGAGATCGACCCCCGCCAGCAGCGGTTCCATCGGCAGGCGCTCACCGATCAGGCCGGTGGAGCAGACCGCGATCTCGCCGGCCGAGTCTCCCAGCGCCTCGGCGACCTTCTCCGCGGTGGCATGGGTGTCCTGGAAACCCAGCGGCCCGGTGCAGGCGTTGGCACCGCCGGAGTTGAGGACCACCGCGTGGACCCGCCCCCCGGACAGCACCTGCGCGGACCACAGGACGGGCGCGGCCTTCACCCGGTTGGCCGTGAAGACTCCCGCCGCGGCGCGAGAGGGGCCGTCGTTGACGATCAGTGCCAGGTCGCGGGCGGCACCGGACTTGATTCCGGCGGCGACACCCGCCGCCCGGAAGCCGAGGGGGGCGGTCACGCTCATGGGGCGACTCCATTGAGAGGAAGGCCTAGCTCTTCCGGCAGGCCGAGGGCGAGGTTGGCGCTCTGGATGGCTCCGCCCGCCGTTCCCTTGGTCAGGTTGTCGATGGCGACGACGGCGACGACGCGACCCGCACGCTCGTCCAGGACGACCTGGAGGGCGGCGGTGTTGGCTCCGAGGGTCATCGAGGTCGCGGGCCACTGGCCCTCGGGGAGCAGCCGCAGGAACGGCTCGTCCTTGGTGGCGACCTCGTATGCCTCGCGCAGGACCGCCGGGGTGAGGCCCGCTCTGGCGGGCGCGCTGCAGGTGGCGAGGATGCCGCGGCTCATCGGTGCCAGCACGGGGGTGAAGGAGACGGTGACCGGCTCGCCCGCCAGCGGGGAGAGGTTCTGCTCCATCTCCGGGGTGTGCCGGTGGACGCCGCCGACGCCGTACGCGCTGGCCGAACCCATCACCTCGCTGCCCAGGAGGTTCGGCTTGGGGGCACGGCCCGCTCCGCTGGTGCCGCTGGCGGCTACCACCACCACGTCGGGATCGACGAGGCCGGCGGCGAAGGCGGGGAACATCGCCAGGGTGACCGCCGTCGGGTAGCACCCGGGCACGGCGATCCTGGAGGCCGCGCGCAGTTCCTCGCGCCGGCCCGGCAGCTCGGGCAGCCCGTACGGCCAGGTGCCGGCGTGGGTTCCGCCGTAGAAGTGCTCCCAGGCGGCCGGGTCGGTGAGCCGGAAGTCGGCGCCGCAGTCGACGACGAGGGTGCCGTCACCGAGCTGCTCTGCGACGGCGGCCGACTGGCCGTGCGGCAGGGCGAGGAAGACGAGGTCGTGGCCGCCGAGGGTCTCGGGGGTGGTCTCCAGCAGGATCCGGCCGGCCAGCGGGGTCAGGTGTGGCTGGTGGGCGCCGAGCGCCGTGCCGGCGCTTGAGGCCGCGGTCAGCGCGCCGATCTCGATGCCGGGGTGGGACAGCAGCAGGCGCAGGAGCTCACCTCCGGCGTAGCCGCTGGCACCCGCGATCGCCGCTCTCATCGGCCCCCCGTTCTCTGCATGTTCATACACACTCGCTCATGGTCTTGCTAGAGAGATTATGCATCTCCAGGGATTGTCATGCAAGCCGGTTACGCGGAGGTTACCGGCCCGCAGGGCGCCTCAGCGCAGCGAAAAAGTCGCAAAAATCATGCTTTTTAGCTCGCCATTTCAGGGACGAGGCAATCAGTCGCGTTTCGGCATTGTTACGCATACCTACCGGTCAGTATCGTGGCGATCTCCGGCCCTTCCACCCTTCGGGAGTGCGAACGTATGACTGTCACCCATGACCAGGTCCAGGCCCAGCTCACCGGCCCCGGACAGCTTTTCGAGATGGACGAGGTCCCCGGCCACGGCGGGACCGTCAAAACCTGGAAGCACGCCCCCCGTGACTTCCGGGCGCTCCTCGAGACGAGCCGGTTTCACGGCGACAAGATCTTCCTGACGTACGAGGACGAGCACATCACCTACGAGGAGCACTTCAGGCGGGCGGCCACGCTCGCGCGGCGCCTGGCGGACGAGTACGGCGTGGTCAAGGGCGACCGGGTCGCCATCGCCATGCGCAACTACCCCGAGTGGGTGATCGCCTTCTCGGCCACGCTGGCCATCGGGGCGATAGCGGTTCCGCTCAACGCCTGGTGGACCCCGCAGGAACTGGAGTACGGCCTGTCGGACTCCGGCGCCACGGTGCTGATCGCCGACGGCGAGCGGGCGGCCAGGCTCACCGGCCTGTCTCCGGCCCTGATCGTGACCCGCGGCGAGGTGCCCGAGGGCGCCCGCGCGTTCGAGGACGTGATGGGCGAGGTGGAGGCGGACGTGACGCTGCCGCCGGTCGACCTCTCCCCCGAGGATCCGGCGACGATCTTCTACACCTCCGGCACCACGGGCCGCCCCAAGGGCGCGCTCGGCAGCCATCGCAACGTCGGGCAGTCGCCCATGACCGTCGCCTACGGCATGTACCGCGGCGCGGCCAGGGCGGGCAGGGACCCGGGCGAGACGGCGGGGCAGCGCCGAGTCACCCTGCTCACCGTTCCGCTCTTCCACGTCACCGGCTGCTTCGCGGTGATGACCACCACCATGTTCAGCGGAAGCGGCCTGGTGCTGATGTACAAGTGGGACGCGGGCCGCGCGCTGGAGCTGATCGAGCGCGAGAAGATCACGGGGCTCACCGGCGTGCCCACCAACGTGTGGCAGCTCCTGTCCCACCCCGACCTGGACAAGCACGACATCTCCAGCCTCAACGCCCTCGGGTACGGCGGTGCCCCCGCCCCGCCGAAACTGCTGGAGCGCATCACCGAGCAGCTGCCCAGCCGCGCCCCCTCCAACGGGTACGGCATGACCGAGACCACCGCGCTCGCCATCAACAACGCCGGCATCGACTACCTGGCCAAACCCGACAGCATCGGCCTGCCGATGGCGGTGGTCGAGGTGAAGATCGCCGATCCGCTCGGCGACGAGCTACCGGTCGGCGCGGTCGGCGAACTCTGCCTGCGCGGACCGAACGTGATCCTGGGCTACTGGAACCGTCCCGAGGCCACCGCCGAGACCTTCGTCGGCGGCTGGCTGCACACCGGCGACCTGGCCAGGGTGGACTCCGAGGGGTTCGTGTTCATCGTGGACCGGGCCAAGGACATGGTCATCCGCGGCGGTGAGAACGTCTACTGCGCCGAGGTCGAGGCCGCCCTGTTCGAGCACCCGGCGGTCGACGACGCCGCGGTGATCGGCATCCCCCATGACGAGCTGGGCGAGGAGGTCGGCGCGGTGGTGCGGCTGTCGTCCCCGGCGACCGCCGAGGAACTGCAGGCCTTCCTGCGCGAGCGGATCGCCCCCTTCAAGGTCCCGGTCAGGTTCTGGGTGCGCGACACGGAACTTCCCCGCAACCCCGGTGGCAAGATCCTCAAAACCCACCTGCGCAGGGAGGTACTGGGCTCCTGACGCCCGCCGCGTTCGCCCCGGCGGTGGCCTGCCGGAAAATGAGTTGCCCCCCGCCCAGGTCACCGCTGAAACTACCTGTTCGTGCCAGAAAAAGCGGACCGGTCCATCAGAACCCTGCTCCGTCACCTGACGATGGACCTCAGCCCGCTCCGCGACTCCCGTGACTTCCGGCTGCTCTTCGGCTCCGGCGTCGTCACGATGTTCGGCACCTTCCTGACCCTGGTCGCGGTCCCGCTGCAGATGAAGGAGCTGACCGGCTCCTACCTGGCGGTCGGCCTGGTCAGCGTGGCCGAGTTCGTCCCGATGGTGGTGTGCGGGCTCTGGGGCGGGGCGATCGCCGACGCGCTGGACCGGCGCAAGATCATCCTTTACACCGAGGTCGGGCTCTGCCTCACGGTTCTGATCCTGACCGTCAACGCGCTGTCGCCCAAGCCGCAGGTCTGGGTGCTGTACGTGGTCGGCGCGCTCTCGGCCGGGCTGGGCAGCCTGCAACGGCCCAGCCTGGAGTCGCTGCTGCCCCGCGTGGTCAGGCACGACCAGCTGACCGCGGCCGCCGCGCTCAGCGCTTTCCGGTGGAACCTGGGCGCCATCGTCGCCCCGGGCCTCAGCGGCCTGATCGCGGCCTGGTTCGGCGTCGCCGTCGCGTACGGCGTCAACGTGGTGACCTTCCTGGTCTCCCTGGTCCTGCTGCAGATGGTGCGGGCCCAGCCGCGGCGGGAGAACGCCCCCGCGGCCTCGATCAGGTCACTGGTCGACGGGGTCCGCTACGCCGTGGGCCGCCCCGACCTGATGGGCACCTACCTGGTCGACGTCGCCGCGATGATCTTCGCCTTCTCCACCGCGCTGTACCCGTTCCTGGCCGACGAGCTGGGCGTCCCCGAGGCTCTGGGGCTCTTCTTCTCCGCCTCGGCCGTCGGCTCGCTGCTCGCCTCGGTCACCTCCGGCTGGACCAGGCACGTGCACCGCCACGGCCTCGGCGTGATCGTCGCGGCGGCCGTGTGGGGCGTGGCGGTGGCGGTGGCGGCGCTGATGCCCAACATTTGGGGCATCTTCGCCTTCCTGGCCGTGGCCGGGGCCGCCGACATGATCAGCGGCGTCTTCCGCTCGACCATCTGGAACCAGACCATCCCCGACGAGTTCCGCGGCCGCCTGGCGGGCATCGAGCTGCTCTCCTACACCAGCGGCCCGATGCTGGGCAACGCCAGGGCCGGACTGATGGCCCAGCTCGGCGGGACCCGCTTCTCCCTGGGCGCGGGCGGCCTGCTGTGCGTCGGCGCGGTGGCCGCGATGGCCGCGCTGCTGCCGAGGTTCCGCGACTACGACGCCCGCACCGACGAGCACGCGCGCAGGGAACGCGCCCGCCGCGAGGAGGCCACTCCCGTCCAGGGGTAAGCTACCCGCAACCACCCTCACAGAGAGGAATCATGTTGCTACTGTGAGGTCGTCAACGACCCCCTCCTGAGGGAGAGGGCTTGAGGCGCGGCGATGCGCTTCACAAGCCCCGCGTTGACCAGCCCTAGCCGTCACGAACTGGAAGTGCGATCCAGATGGCTACGTTGAACACAAGAGCGCAGACCGACCTTGGGGTGCTTCCTCAGCTCCAAGCTCTCGAATCCGTGGGAGCAGACACGCCCGGGGGTGGGCACGAAACGGCTCACGGACACCGCCGCCAGGTGGTACCTGGTGTTCACCATGGGCGAGGGGAGACCGGTCCGGCCGCACCGCCGCACCGGCGTCACCCCGAGGGCGCCTCGGCGCCGGAGGGAGCGAACCGTGAGGTTCACCCGGCCGTGTTCGTCCTCGACCGCCACGGCCGCCCGCTCGACCCGTGTCACCCTGCTCGCGCCCGTCGCCTGCTGTCGGCCGGGCGGGCGGTGGTTCACCGCCACACCCCGTTCGTCATCCGCCTCAAAGACCGCGACGCGGCGACCTCGGCCATCGAAGGCGTACAGGTCGGCATCGACCCCGGCAGCAAGCACACCGGCCTGGCGGTGTTCACCGACCACGGCGGAAACCGGAGCGGGAGGTATACGATCCGGCTCGACCACCGAGGCGCGGCGATCCGCGACAGGCTCAGCGCGCGGGCCGCGCTGCGCCGTGCTCGCCGGTCACGCAATCTGCGTCACCGCGCCCCCCGCTTCCTCAACCGCACCAGACCCCAGGGGTGGCTTGCGCCGTCGCTGCGCCACCGCGTCGACACCACCGTGTCGTGGGTGGCGCGGCTCACCCGGTGGGCACCGATGCGGGCCGTGTACGTCGAGCGGGTGGCGTTCGACACCCACGCCCTCAGCGCGGGCAAGCCGCTGCAAGGTGTGGAATACCAGCAGGGCACCCTCGCCGGGTACGAGGCCCGCGAATACCTGCTCACCAAATGGGGGCGGGCGTGCGCGTACTGCGGCGCCAGTGGCGTGCCGCTCAACCTCGACCACCTCCACCCCCGCAGCCGGGGCGGCTCCGACCGGATCGGCAACCTCACCCTGGCCTGCATCCGGTGCAACCAGGCCAAGAACGCCACCCCGGTAGAGATGTTCCTCAAGGGCAGGCCCGCCCTCCTGGCGAAGATCCTCAAGCAGGCGCAGGCGCCGCTGCGCGACGCGGCAGCGGTCAACGCCATCCGGTGGGCGCTGTGGCGGGCTCTGGAGGCGACCGGTCTGTCCGTTCACACCGCCTCCGGTGGCCGAACGAAATGGAACCGTTCCCGTACCGGTGCCGCCAAATCGCACACGTTGGACGCGCTGCACGTCGGCCACCTGGAGAACGTCACCACCTGGCCGTCCACGGTCCTGGTGGTCAAGGCGACCGGTCGCGGCACCTACGCCCGCACCCGCACCGACCGCTACGGCTTTCCCCGGCTGCGGTTCCCCCGGACCAAGCAGGTCAAGGGGTTCGCCACCGGCGACCTGGTCCGCGCGACCGTCCCGACCGGTCAGAAGGCCGGAGTCCACCTCGGCCGCGTCGCGGTCCGCAGCACCGGCAGTTTCAACATCGCCACCCGGCACGGCACCGTACAGGGAATCGGCCACCGCCACATCCACTTGCTCCAGCGAGCCGACGGCTACGGCTACACCACCCACCCGGAAACGCGGCACCGTACCACGTTTCCTCCCCAGCCCGAAGGCGAGGGTCTCCACACTGGAGGTATCCGATGACGGAGTCCTCTCTGCCCGACTGGGCGTTCCCCCCGCCGGAGGGGTTCGTCGCGGAGGATCTCGATCGCATTCCACAGTTGCCCGCACACACAGAGTTAATCGATGGAAGTCTGGTCTTCGTGAGCTCTCAGGCTTCTTTTCACACGCGAGCGGCGGACCTCCTGGTTCCTGCCCTCCGTCGCGCCGCACCCGCCGATCTTCGAGCACGCCGGGAGATGAGCGTCGTGCTGGGCAAGCAGCAGCGGCCCGAGCCCGATATGAGCGTCATTCGCGCCTCCGCCGAGCACAGCCCGGAACAGACCTACTATCGGGCAGAGGACGTCGTACTGGCCGTGGAGGTCATCTCGCCGGACTCCGAGCGGCGCGACCGCGACCGCAAACCGACGCTGTACGCCGAGGCGGGCATCGCGCACTTCTGGCTGGTCGAGAACCAGTCGGGAAGGCCAGCGGTCTACGTCTACGAACTCGACCCAGTCGCCCGGTCCTACGTCCTCACCGGCATCCACCACGACCGGCTCAAGATCTCGGCCCCCTTCGACATCGACATCGACCTGACCGAGATCGACAAACTCTGAGTCCTCTGGTCGGAGCCCACGCCCCTCGTGGCGCGGCACCCGGCCGACCGTCACCCGGTCTCGCGCCAGCCGTCGCAATCCTCGAGCAGGACGTCCAGGCGGGCCAGGCCCTCCGGCGTGAGGGTATCGGCGGGGTCCTCGACCACCACGAGCCACTGGGCGTCCTCGGCGTCGTCCTCACCTGCGAGGGTCTCCCTGACCACGGCAGGCACGCCGATCATCGGAAACTCCTCAGCCACGATCTCGGCGACCTCCTCGGCGGCGTCGCGCTCGGCGAACACCAGCAGATGCCTCATCATCCCTCCCGAGGGAAGATCCGCCCGTGGCCGGGCCATGGGGCGGAATGAAGGTTCCGGACCGGCGGGAATCCCAGTCCGGAGCGATGAAAGGGGCTCGGGATGTGTCCCGAGCCCCTCAGCCGCCGGTCAGGCGCCGCGCAGCCTCGCCCCGGTGCGCTCGGTGGCCAGGGCCACGGCCGCGTCACGGGCCGCGGTGGTCTCCTCCACCGTGAGCGTCCTGTCGGCCGCCCGGAAGCGCAGGGAGTAGGCGAGAGACTTTTTGCCCTCCCCCACCTGGGCACCGGCGTAGACGTCGAACAGCCGGATCGACTCCAGCAGCTCGCCCGCGCCCTCGCGCAGCGCCGCCTCCACCGGGGCCACCGGGGTCGCCGCGTCGACGATGAGTGCGACGTCCTGGCTCGCGACCGGGTAACCGGAGATCGCCGGTGCCTGCGGCCGACCGACCGGCGACTGCTCCAGCCGGGTCAGCTCCAGTTCCATCGCGCAGGTACGCGGAGGCAGACCGTACGCCTCGACCACGCGCGGGTGCAGCTCACCGGCGTGACCGACGAGCACGTCACCGGCGTACAGCGCGGCGCAGCGACCCGGGTGCCAGGGCTCGTGCCGGTCGGCGCGGACATCGAGGGTGACGCCGGCCTCGGCGGCCACCACCCGGGCCGCCTCGACCGCGTCCGCCCAGTCGGCTTCCCTGCCCTTGCCCCACCAGCCGGACGGCTCGAACTCCCCGGCCAGCACGACCCCGACCCGCAGCGGCTGAGCCGGCAGCGCGGACTCGATCGAGGCCAGCTCCTCCGGGCTCGGCCTGCGGTCGACGCCCAGCACGGGGGCGACGGCGGGCGCGTCCGGCGAGGGCCGGTAGACCAGACCCGCCTCGAACAGCGCCACATCGCCGAACCCCCGGCCCACGTTGCGGACCAGCGTCTTGAGCAGGCCCGGCAGCAGGGTGGTCCGCATCAGCGGCTCGTCCTCGCTGAGCGGATTGGCCAGCCGTACGGCCAGGCGGCGCGCGTCGTCGGCGGGCAGCTGCAGGTTGTCGAAGTCGCGCTCCCCGCTGAACGGGTAGGAGAGGGTCTCGACGTAGCCGGCGGCGGCCAGTGATCGGCCGACCCTGCGGCGCAGGCGCTGGCTCTCGGTGAGACCGGCACCCGCGGGGGCGGCGGGAAGGATCGAGGGCAGGTTCTCGTAGCCCTCCAGCCGGATGACCTCCTCGGCGAGGTCGTTCGGGTCGGTCAGGTCGGGCCGCCACGACGGTGGGGTGACCACCAGCATGTCGTCGCCGACGACCGTGAGCTTCGCGGCGATCCCGTCGGCGGCGGTGCCGCCGGTGCCGCCGGTCTCGTCGGCGGCGCCCTCGACCGCGCAGCCCACCTGCTCCAGGCGGTGGATCACCGTCTCCCGGTCGTAGACGGTGCCCGCGACCCTGCCGGGGTAGCCGCTCGGGATGGTGACACGGAGCGGCTCGACCTCCACCTCGGCGTGGGTGACGCCCGGCTGGATCGTGCCGCCGCCCAGCTCGGCCAGAAGCCGGGCCGCGCGCCAGGAGGCGTACAGCGGCAGCTCC
Organism: Streptosporangium amethystogenes subsp. fukuiense; assembly: GCF_042665875.1. Lineage (NCBI taxonomy): Bacteria > Bacillati > Actinomycetota > Actinomycetes > Streptosporangiales > Streptosporangiaceae > Streptosporangium > Streptosporangium amethystogenes. The sequence continues at coordinate 3,325,873 of NZ_JBHTEE010000001.1, forward strand.
CGGTCGACGCCCCGCTCGAAGCGCTTGGATGCCTCGCTGACCAGGTTGTGCCGGCGCGACATGCGCGCGATGCCGCTGGCGGAGAAGTGGGCGGCCTCGATCACGATGTCGGTGGAGGCGTCGGAGATCTCGGTGTGCAGGCCGCCCATGGTGCCTGCCATCGAGATCACGCCCGACCCGTCGGTGATCAGGATGTCGTCCGGATGGAGCTTGCGGACCACGTGGTCGAGCGTCTCCAGCGTCTCGCCGGGCTCGGCCCTGCGCACCACGATCTCACCGGTCAGCCTGGCGGCGTCGAAGGCGTGCAGCGGCTGACCGAGCTCCAGCATGACGTAGTTGGTGACGTCGACGGCCAGCGAGACCGGGCGCATACCGGCGCGGCTGAGCCGCGCGCGCATCCACAGCGGGCTGCTCGCCGACGGGTCGAACCCGCGGATCTCACGGAGCACGAAGCGGTCGCAGGCCGACGGGTCGGCGATCGAGGCCGGGTAGGCGGGACCGGACGCGACGGGCGGGGAGACGTCCGCCGGGTCGATGAACGCCGAGTCGAAGGCGGCGGCGGCCTCGCGGGCCACGCCCCGGATGGAGAGCGCGTAGCCGATGTCCGGGGTGATCTCAAGCTCGATCACGTCGTCGCGCAGGCCGAGCAGCTCGACCACGTCGGCGCCGATCGGGGTGTCCCCGGGCAGCACGAGGATGCCGGGTGAGGACTCGGCCACCCCGAGCTCCGCCTCCGAACAGATCATGCCGTCCGACAGGCGTCCGTAGGTCTTGCGGGAGGCGATCTCGAACCCGCCGGGCAGCACGGCGCCGGGCAACGCGACCGGGACACGGTCGCCGGCCTCGAAGTTGGTCGCACCGCAGACGATCTCGCGAGGCGCGGCCTCCCCCACCTCGACCTGGCAGTGGCGGATGGGCTTCTTGAAACCCTCCAGGGTCTCGATGGATAGCACCTCGCCCACCACGACGTTCTTGATGTCGTGGCCGTAGGAGATGACGGACTCGAGCTTGAGCCCGGCCGCGGTGAGCTTCTCGGCGATCTCGTGCGCCGTGACGGCGGGGAGATCGACGTACTCCCGCAGCCATGAAAGCGAGACCTTCATCAGACCTCCATTCCGAAGGGGAGTGTGAAGCGGACGTCTCCCTCGACCATGTCGCGCATGTCCTCGGCGTTGTGGCGGAACATCAGGGTGCGTTCGACGCCCATGCCGAAGGCGAAGCCGCTGTAGCGGGCGGGGTCGACGCCGCAGGCGATGAGCACCCGCGGGTTGACCATGCCGCAGCCGCCCCACTCGATCCAGCCCTCCGATTTGCAGGTGCGGCAGGACGGGTTTCCCGGCACCGCGGAGGCCCCGCGGCAGACGAAGCACTTCAGGTCCATCTCGGCTGAGGGCTCGGTGAACGGGAAGTAGTTGGGCCGGAACCGGGTGGTGATGCCCTCACCGAACATGACCTCGGCGAACCGGTCGAGGGTGCCCTTGAGATGGGCCATGGTCAGGCCCTCGTCGATCGCCAGCCCCTCGACCTGGTGGAAGACCGGGGTGTGGGTGGCGTCAAGCTCGTCGGTGCGGAACACCTTGCCCGGCGAGATCACGTAGATCGGAAGCTCCCTGCTGAGCAGCGCCCGGATCTGGACGGGAGAGGTCTGGGTGCGCAGCACCTTGCCCGATTCGACGGACTCCACGAAGAAGGTGTCGTGCTCCGAGCGCGCCGGGTGGTCGGCGGAGATGTTCAACGCGTCGAAGTTGAACCACTCCCCCTCCAGCTCGGGGCCCTCCGCCACCTCGTAGCCCATCGCGACGAAGGCGTCGGCTATGCGCTCCTGGAGGGTGGTCAGCGGATGCCTGGCGCCTCGGGAGGCGCGGCCGGAGGGCAGCGTGACGTCGACGGTCTCCTCGACGAGGACTCGCTCGTCGCGCTCGGCCTCCAGCTGTGCCTGCCGTTCGGCGAGAGCCTCGGCGACGGCTTTGCGGGCACCGCCGATACGCTTGCCCGCCTCGGCGCGGGCCGCCGGGGGCAGGGCGCCGATCTCGCGGTTGGCCAGGGCGATCGGCGAGCGATCACCGGCGTGCGCGAGACGCACCTGCTTGAGTTCTTCGAGGTCGCGCGCCGCCTTGACGGCGTCGATCGCGTCGGCCTGCATGCGCGCCATCTCGTCGGCGTGCAGCGGGGTCACCTCGACCGGGTCGTAGTTTGACAAGAGAGAGCTCCGAATCCAGGGCTTGAGCGGCCACGAGTCTAGTCGGGTAAGCCCACCGGGCTGGCATTCGCGCTCAGGCGAAGTCAGGGGTGCCGGTGGGCACCATAAATCGAAACTCGGCGCCGCCCTCGGGTCCGCGCTGCACGGAGATGGTGCCACCGTGAGCCTCGATCAGCCCCTTGACGATGAACAGGCCTAGTCCGGTGCCGCCGCGGCGGCGGGCGTTGCCCCGCCAGAACTGCCGGAAGACGCGCGTGACCAGCTCGGGCGGGATGCCCTCTCCCTGGTCACGGACGGACACGGTCACTCCCCATTCGCTCGGTTCGACGACTATTGTCACCGTACCGCGCCCGTGCCGCACCGCGTTTTCCACCAGGTTGGCAAGCACTTGATCGATCTTGTCCTGGTCGAGCCAGGTCTCGGGCAGCTCACCGCGTACCTGGAGCAGGAAGCGGTCGTCCGGCTCACCCGCCGCCACCCGCCCCGCGATGACCTTGGAGATCCTGGCCGGGATGTCGACCACCTGGCGATGGATCTCCAGCCGCCCCGACTCGATACGCGAGACGTCGAGCAGCTCGGTGATCAGCCTGGTCACCCGGTCGGCGTCGGCGTTGACCGTCTCCAGCATGACCAGCTTCTGGTCGTCGGTGAAACGGGTCCACTTGGCCAGCAGGGTCGCGGTGAACCCCTTGACGCTGGTCAGCGGGGAGCGCAGCTCGTGGGCGACCGTGGAGACCAGGTCGGCGCGGCTGCGCTCCAGGCGGGCACGGGCTCCGGTGTCACGCAGCGTGATGACCACCCGGACCACCTCGCCGCCCCTCCTGGGCTCTCGCACCAGCCGGGCGGCCACCAGCATCTCCTGGCCGCCGAGGGTGCGCAGCGGCAGCTCGGGCTGGCGGGTGCGGGTGCGCAAACCGCCGTAGGTGTCGAGCCACTTCCACCAGTCGCGCCCGTCGTGGTCGTGGAAGGAGAACACATCGCGCAGGTGCCGCCCTGCTGCCTGCTCGCGGGTGACCCCGGTCAACCGGGCCGCGGCCCGGTTGACGGTCAGCACGTGGCCGTCTCCGTCGGTCACCACGAGACCGTCGGGAAGCTCGTCGACGTCGATCACAGAAGCGGGATCGGTGCTCCGCTCGCCGGTGTGTTCGCCGTGCACGACCCCGCCTCCTCGACGCTACATGGCCGACAATAGCGGGTTTCCCGCGCCGTACGGCAGCCTCGGGGCGGGGGGCGTCACCTGGCGCCGGGACCGGTGCGCTGAGACCGGGCAGATGCGTACAGACAGACCGCGGCGGCGGTCGCGAGGTTCAGGCTCTCGGCCCGCCCGTAGATCGGAACCCGGACGACGTCGTCGGCCAGTTCCAGGATCTCCTCGGGAAGCCCCCAGGCCTCGTTGCCGAAGATCCAGGCCGTCGGGCCGGACAGGTCCATGTCGTCCAGGGTCTGCTTGCCCGCGCCGTCCGCGGCGAGCACCCGTAGCCCGGAACCCTTCAGATGCTCCACCACCCGGGTCACATGGACACCCGTGGTGACCGGGAGATGGAACAGGCTGCCCGCGCTGGCCCGCACGCACTTGCCGTTGTAGGGATCGACCGAGGCGTCGGTGAAGACCACCGAGTCGGCACCCGCTGCGTCGGCGGTGCGCAGCACCGTACCCGCGTTGCCCGGGTCGCGGACGTGGGCGAGCACGGCCACCAGCCTGGCGTCGGAGGTGACGGAGTCGTTCAGGGGAACGTGCACGAAACGGCACACGGCCAGCAGTCCCTGGGGGGTGACCGTCTGGGCCAGCTCGGCCATGACCTCGCCGCTGGCCCGGAAGAGCGGCACCCCCGCGGCGGTGGCGGCGGTGACGACGTCGGCATGGCGCAGCTCGGCCTCGGCGGTGGCGAACAGCTCCACCACGACGCCGTCCAGCGCCAGCGCCTCACGGACCGCCTGTGGCCCCTCTGCCAGGAAGGAGCGGTCGCGGTCCCTGAAGGCCCGCTTGGTCAGCCTCCGCGCGGCCTTGACCCGCGGTGACTTGATGTTGGTCAGCTCAGACCCGGCCATGCCCGTCCCCCAAGAATGCGAATGCGGCCCGCAGCGTCACCGCTGCGGACCGCATGTTCGTCAGTGTCTCGCTCAGCCGGCGACCGGCGCGTTCACGTCGGCCGGGAGCGCCTTCTTGGCGGCCTCGACCAGCGTCGCGAACGTGGCGGCGTCGTTGACCGCGAGATCAGCGAGGATCTTGCGGTCGACCTCGATGGAGGCGAGCCGCAGGCCCTGGATGAGCCTGTTGTAGGTGATGCCGTTCTGGCGGGCAGCGGCGTTGATGCGCTGGATCCAGAGACGGCGGAAGGTGCCCTTGCGGTCCTTGCGGTCGCGGTAGGCGTACGTCATCGAGTGGAGCATCTGCTCCTTGGCCTTGCGGTACAGCCTGGAACGCTGACCCCGATAGCCCTTCGCCCGCTCGAGAACGACCTTGCGCTTCTTCTTGGCGTTGATCGCCCGCTTCACGCGTGCCATGTGTATCTATCTCCCCGGGGGCGGTTACTTAGCGAGCAGCTTCTTGATCTTCTTGGAGTCGGCGTCGGAGAGCACGACCTCGGGCTTGAGACGACGCGTCAAGGTGGACGGCTTGTGCTCGTTGTAGTGCGCACGGTTGGCGCGGCGGCGCACAAGCTTGCCGGAACCCGTGAGCCTGAACCGCTTCTTCGCACCGCTGTGCGTCTTCATCTTCGGCATCTCAGCCGTCTCTCCCTCGATCGTGCCGATGTCCCGGGCCGGTAACCCAAGTCAAGGGCATGCCTGACTACGAGACCGGACCCGGTCTCGACGTGATATCGCGACTACCTGACGATCCAGGCTATGCGAGTTACTCCTGCGGAGCCGCCACCGCTCCGTTGACGGACACCTCGTCGTTGACGTGCGTCTCGTCGGCGGCCGGTGACCTGTCCCCCGAGGGGTTCTCGTCATGCCGCGCCTTGGCCGCCGCCTTCTCGGCCTTGGCCTCGGCCTTCTTCTTGTGCGGGCCGATCACCATGATCATGTTTCGGCCGTCCTGCTTGGGCTGGGACTCGACGAAGCCGAGCTCCGTCACGTCCTCCGCCAGCCGCTGCAGGAGCCGGAAGCCCAGCTCGGGCCGGGACTGCTCCCGACCACGGAACATGATGGTGACCTTGACCTTGTCGCCGGCCTTGAGGAACCGCACCACGTGACCCTTCTTGGTCTCGTAGTCGTGCGGGTCGATCTTCGGCCGGAGCTTGATCTCCTTGATGATGGTGTACGCCTGGTTACGACGCGCCTCGCGTGCCTTCATCGCGGACTCGTACTTGAACTTGCCGTAGTCCATGAGCTTGCACACTGGCGGGCGAGCCGTTGCCGCTACCTCGACCAGGTCGAGGTCGGCTTCTTGAGCCAGCTTCAAAGCATCGCCGATGGAGACGATGCCCACCTGTTCGCCGTTCGGGCCCACGAGGCGGACCTCGGGCACGCGAATGCGGTCATTGATGCGGGGCTCGGCGCTGATGGGGCCTCCTAGGTTGCGATCCGCGGCCTTCCTTACGAAAGGCCGCAACATGCTCGATCGTGCCGGGAAGTCGCAGAACACGCACCCTGTGAAGGCGCGTCGAACGCAAGATGCCCCGCACGTCACGCATGCGGGGCCACATGAACTCGAAGGCTTTATGCCGTTAAGCTCGCCGGAAACCTACCCGGTGTGATCCTGACCTGTCAGCCTTGCGGCCGACGAGGTGGGAGGATGACCTCCGCTTGCGCGTCCAGCAGGAACGCCGGACCGATCGATTAGTCACTCTATCACAACGACACGCTCACCCAGAATCATTCCGCTGGGGCGGCGCGCCTGACGATCTCGCTCTTCCCCGCCTCGCGCATCGCCTCCACCGGCACGTCCGCGCGGCCGGTCATCATCTCGACCTGCCGGACCGCCTGGTGCAGGAGCATCGGGAACCCTCCGACGACGATCCCGCCCCGCTCGGCCACCGCCGCCGCCGGCCGGGTGGGCCAGGGGGCGTAGACCACGTCGAAGAGCGCCGGCACGTCCGCCAGCGACTCGGTGAAGGCGTCGGCCGCACCGGAGGGCAGGGTCGAGACGACCAGGTCGACCCCCAGCACGGTGTCGAGCTTGTCGAAGGTCTGCACCGTCAGGCTCATGCCCAGCCGTCCGGCCGTCTCGACGGTCTCCGTCGCCCTGGACGGGTCACGGACCACGAGGGTCGCCTCGCCCAGACCCAGCTCGCGCAGGGCCGCCAGCGCGGAGGAGGCCGTCGCACCCCCGCCGAGGACGGTCGCGGAGGCGGGCGTGGCCACGCCCGCCTCCGCGAGCGCCCGGACGATGCCGTACACGTCGGTGTTGTCCCCGTGCCGGGCGCCGTCACGCAGGATCACCGTGTTGACCCCGCCCACCTGGAGTGCGAGTTCCGAGACGGTGTCGAGCAGCGGCAGCACGGCCCGCTTGAGCGGCATGGTGAGCGAGAGCCCCGCCCAGCCGGCGTCCAGCCCGTCGAGGAGGCCGGGGAGCCCGGCCTCGTCGCACTCGATCGCCTCGTACCGCCAGTCGTGCAGGCCCATGCCCTCGTAGGCGGCGCGGTGCAGGTACGGGGAGAGCGAGTGGGCGATCGGTGACCCCAGGACCGCCGCTCTCAGCATCCGTTCCCCTTGTTTCTCTCGTACTCGGCCTTGAGCGCGAAGAAATCCGCCTCCGTCGAGGCGAACTTGGTGAGCTGCTTCGCCGGGCAGGTGGTCACGAACCAGCCCCAGTCGCCCTTGGTGGGGTTGAGCGCCGCCTGGATGGCGTCGTCGCCCGGGTTGGCGATCGGCCCGGGAGGCAGGCCCGCGAACTTGTAGGTGTTGTAGGGCGAGGTGCTCTCAAGGTCCTTGTGGGAGGACTCGATGCCGTACTTGTTCAGCCCGTACATCACGGTGCTGTCCATCGACAGATTGAGGCGGGGGTTGCCGGCGAGCCGGTTGTAGATGACGCGGGCCACCTTGCCCATGTCCTCCTTGGTGCCGGACTCGGCCTGGACGATGCTGGCGATCGTCATGATCTCGTGCGGAGTGCGCCCGAGCTCCTTGGCCTTGCCCTGCAGGTCGTCCTTCTCCGCCGTCTGCTTGAAGCGCTCGACCAGTGCGCCCAGGATCTCGGAGGGCGTCATCTTGGGCCTGATCTCGTAGGTGGCCGGGAAGGCGTAGCCCTCCAGCCTGCCCCTGGCGTAGGACGGCAGGCCGAGCTTCCGGCTGTTCTTGGCCGCCTGCTGGAACTCCCTGAGCGGCTTTCCGGTCTTCTCGGCGAGCTGCTTGAGGGTGTCGATCAGGCGCAGCCCCTCCTTGAGAGTGATCCTCTCCAGCAGCCGCTTCTCCGGATCGAGAAGCTTGACGGCCTCCGCGGCCGCCATCTGCTTGCGCATGGCGTATTCGCCAGGCTGCAGGGAGGAACTCTTGCCGGCCTGGGCGACGGCGTTGACGAAGGCTTTGACGCTCTTCACCACGCCCTGCTCCTCCAGGGTCTGGGCGACGTCGGAGGCGTTCTGGCCGTCCTTGATCTCCACGACGACCTCGCCGGACCCGGGGCCGGTGTAGTCGTCCGGGGTCATCACGTCACGGACCCAGGTGTAGCCGTAGAAGCCGGCGGCGCCGATGCCGCCGAGCAGCACGATGACCGCGAGCATGGGGGCGAGGAAGCCGCCCCGGTTGCGGCGGCGCTTCCTACGCCGGCCACGCCGGCCGCCGGAGTCGCGTCCTGAGGACGCGCGAGATTTTCGGCCCGGCCGACCTTCGTCGTCGGAGCCGACCAGGAAGTCCATATCGAGATCGTTCATAGAGACGCTGGCCAATCTCCCGCTAGGGACGGCCTGGCGTCAAGCGGGTGTGCCAAACCGAAGGAAAGCCCCCGGCCAGACCTCCCGGTTTTCCGGGAGTGGTCGTCTGGTTCGCGGGTACGGGGCGCCGCATGCGACGGAACGAGGGGTGTTCCGCCGGGCATCAACGCTTCCCGAGGTATCTGTTCAGCTCTTCCCGGTATCTCACAAACTCACTCTCTTTGTCAGTGAATTTCGTGATTCTATGCTCCGGATCTGTGGTTACAAACCAGAACCAATCACCTTGATCTGGCCGAAGTGCCGCGATCAACGCCTTCTCCCCGGGGTTCGCGATGGGTCCGGGGGGCAGGCCAGGTCTGCGATAGGTGTTGTACGGAGACCTCACCTCGGTGTCCTTCTCGGACACCTCCAGGGTCCTGCGCCTCTGCGCGTACAGCACCGTGGTGTCCAGTTGAAGTGGGGTTCCTGCCCTGATCCGGTTGTAGATCACTCTAGCGATCTTCGGATAGTCCGGGTCCCGCCCGCCCTCCGCCTGAACGATGCTCGCCAGTGTGACAGCCTCCAGGGGGGTCAGCCGCTTCCTGGCGGCCCGCTCCTTGAGGTCGAGTTGCTCGGCGGCCTGTTTGTAACGTTCCACCATCGCGACCAGCACGTCCTGAGCGGTCGTGTCGGGCTCGATCTCGTAGGTGGCGGGGAACAGGAAGCCCTCGGCGTTCCTGGCGTACCGTGGCAGGCCCAGCGCCCGCACGTCGTCCGCGGCTCTGGCCAGGTCGGCCCGGCGAATGCCGGTGCCCTCGGCGAGCCGGTCGAGCAGTTCGGGCAGGCGGAGCCCCTCGGGGACGGTGACCCTGCGCACCATCCGCGACTCGGGCGCCACCAGCATGCCGAGTGCCGAGCGGGCGTCCATACCCCTGCGGAGCCTGAAGTGGCCGGGATGCAGGCTGCCCGTCCTGGCCTGCTCCTGCGCCGCGTGGACGAACGCCCTGGCACTCGCCACCACTCCGGCGTCGGCCAGCGCCAGCCCGATCGCGCCGGCGCTCGCCCCCTCGGGGATCTCGACGACGACCGTGCCGGAACCCGGCCCCTCGAAGTCGGCGGGCATCAGATAGGGGCGGACCGCGCAGAGCCCGGCCGCCGTCCCGGCGGCGACGGCGAGCGCCGACGCCCCGGCCACCAGCGGCCATATCCGCCGCGGGCGGCTCACCGAACGGTCCCGCCGCCCGGCCTCTCGGCGGGCCTGTCACCGGGCCTTCCGCCCGGAGGCTCGACGGGGCTGCCGGGAGGCCTGCCGGTGGCGCGTTCGGTGTCCAGTGCCGCCTGGAGCAGCACGACGGCGGCGGCCTGGTCCACCACGCCGCGCTGGTTCTTCGCCTTCACCCCGCTGGCCCGCAGCCCCTGCTGGGCGGTGACGGTGGTCAACCGCTCGTCGAACAGCCGCACCGGGACGGGCGCCAGCCGGAGTGCGATCCGGTTCGCGAAGTCACGGGCGACGACCGCCGCCTGCCCCTCGCGCCCGGAGAGCGAGGTCGGCAGGCCGACCACCACCTCGACGACCTCGTACTCGGCCGTGATCTCCGCGAGCCGGTCGAGGTCGCCCTTGCCGCGCCGGACGGTCTCCACCGGCGTGGCCAGCAACCCCGAGGGATCGCTTCTGGCCACGCCGATACGGACCGAGCCGACGTCGACACCCAGCCGAATGCCGTTTCTCATCATCTCTGTCTCCACCCTCGTACCGGCCGCGGCGCGAGAGTGTCGTTCCCCATCAGGTGAGCGTCTGCGTGATCGCCTGCTCGACGGCCGCGAGTGCCTCGTCGATCGCCTCGGGACGCACACCGCCTCCCTGAGCGACGTCATCCTTGCCGCCACCGCCACCTCCGAGTGCCTTCGCGGCGACGCCGACCAGGCGGCCCGCCTTCAGACCCCGGTCGCGTCCCACCTCGTTGACCGCGGCCACGACGACCGGCCGGTCGTTGGGGACACCGGCGACGACGACGACCGCGGCGCGGTCGCTCGGGAACCGGCCGCGCACGTCAAGGGCGAGTTTACGCAGATCATCAGGGGATGTTCCATCAGGCGCACGGTGCGTCACAACGGAGACTCCATGCAGATCACGGGCGTTTCCCGCCATCTCCCCCGCACCGGCGAGCGCCTGGGCCGAACGCAACGTGGCCAGTTCCTTCTCCGCGGAGCGCAACCGGGAGACGATGCCCTCGACGCGTTCGGGGAGCTCCTCCCTGCGGGCCTTGAGCTGCTCCGACAACTGGGCGACGAGGACGCTCTCCCTGGCCAGGAAGCGGAACGCGTCGAGGCCGACCAGGGCCTCCACGCGGCGCACACCCGCACCGATCGAGGCCTCACCCAGCACCTTGACCAGGCCCAGCTGCCCGGAGCTGGCGACGTGGGTGCCACCGCAGAGCTCGCGGGAGTACTCACCGACCTCGACGATGCGGACGGTGTCGCCGTACTTCTCACCGAACAGGGCCAGCGCGCCCATCGCGCGGGCCTCGGCCTGGGAGGTGTGGAAGGCGTTGACCCGCAGGTCGTTGATCAGGACCGCGTTGACCTCGTCCTCGACGTCGCGCAACACGCTGGGCGGCACGGCGCCCGCGGCGGTGAAGTCGAAGCGGAAGCGGCCCGGCGAGTTCTCGGAACCGGCCTGCGCCGCGGTCTCGCCCAGCGCGTTGCGGAAGCCCCGGTGCACCAGGTGGGTGGCGGTGTGGCTGCGGGAGATGGCCCGGCGCCGCTCGACGTCGATCTCGGCTTGGGCCGTCTCGCCCACCCGGATCTCCCCGGTGCGGACCTTGCCCCGGTGCACGACGAGGCCGGCGACCGGGGACTGCACGTCCACGATCTCCACCTCGGCCCCGCCGGTGCGGATGAGGCCCTGGTCGGAGAGCTGGCCGCCCCCCTCGGCGTAGAACGGGGTGCGGCTCAGCACGACCTCGACCGTCGTACCCGCGCCCGCCGCGGCGACGGAGGCGCCGTCGACGAGGAGGCCGGCGACCTCGGCCTCGGCCGTCACGTGGTCGTAGCCGAGGAACTCGACCTTGCCGGCCTTCTCCAGGATCTGGCCGAAGACCGAGATGTCGGCGTTGCCGGTCTTCTTGGAGGCGGCGTCGGCCTTGGCCCGGTCGCGCTGCTCCTTCATCAGCCGGCGGAAGCCCTCCTCGTCGACCTGCAGCCCCTGTTCGGAGGCCATCTCCAGGGTCAGGTCGATCGGGAACCCGTAGGTGTCGTGGAGCTGGAAGGCCTGGTCGGCCGCGAGCGTGCCCTGCCCCTTGCGCTTGGTCTCCTCCGCCGCCACATCGAAGATCGCGGTGCCGGTGCGGAGGGTGCCGAGGAAGGACCCCTCCTCCGCGTCGATGACGCCGTGGATCTGCGGGGCGTCGGCCTTGAGTTCCGCGTACTGCTGGCCCATGACATCGACGGTCACCGCGGTGAGCTCGTGCATGTAGCGCTCCTCGCCCGCGCCGAGCAGGCGAAGGTTGCGGATGGCACGGCGCAGGATGCGGCGGAGCACGTATCCCCGGCCCTCGTTGGAGGGCAGCACCCCGTCGGCCACGAGCATCACGCCGGTCCTGACGTGGTCGGCGACGACCCGCAGCGAGACGTCGGCGCGCTCGTCGCGGCCGTAGCGCGTCCTGGTGAGCTCCGCGGCCCGGTCAAGGATCTTGTACGTGGTGTCGATCTCGTAGATGTTGTCGACGCCCTGCAGGATCGCCGCCATGCGCTCCAGGCCCATGCCCGTGTCGACGCTCTTGGCCGGCAGCTCACCGGCGATGTCGAAGTCGGTCTTGCTGCGGACCGCACCGAGCTGGAACTGCATGAAGACGTTGTTCCACACCTCGAGGTAGCGGTTCTCGTCGACGATCGGACCGCCCTCGCGCCCGTACTCGGCACCGCGGTCGTAGTAGATCTCGCTGCACGGCCCGCCGGGGCCCGGAACGCCCATGTGCCAGTAGTTGTCCGCCAGGTCACGGCGCTGGATGCGCTCCAGCGGCACTCCGGCCTTCCGGTGCCAGATGTCGGCGGCCTCGTCGTCGTCGAGGTAGACGGTGACCCAGAGACGGTCCTCGGGGAAGCCGAACCCGCCCTCGGACTCGGGCTTGGTCAGCAGCTCCCAGGCGAACGGAATCGCCTGCTCCTTGAAGTAGTCGCCGAAGGAGAAGTTCCCGAGCATCTGGAAGAAGCTGGCGTGCCTGGTCGTCTTGCCGACCTCGTCGATGTCGAGGGTCCTGACGACCTTCTGCACGCTGGTGGCCCGCTTGTAGGGCGGCTTCTGCTGGCCCAGGAAGTAGGGCTTGAAGGGCACCATGCCCGCGTTGACCAGAAGCAGCGTCGGGTCCTCGGCGATGAGGCTGGCCGAGGGCACAACGGTGTGCCCACGCTCCTCGAAGAAGCGCAGGAAGCGGCGGGCGATCTCTGCCGACTCCATGTCAGCGGCCATCCTTTACGTTGGAGTGATAGGGGTCTTCCACAGTGTCGAGCCCGAACCTGGATCGCAACTCGGTTTCCCGCTCGGCCGCACCTCGCAGGGCGTCCTCCGCGAGATCCCGCGCCTGCTCCAGGACCCCGCCCGCGTTCCGAACGGCCCGGCGGGCCAGGTGGTTCGGGTGCAGTGCCTGAAGCTTACGCATGACCCACAGCGCGCCGAACGCGCCCAGGCCCATGTAGAACAGCCTGCGGATCATCTCCGCCGCCTTTCCAGCGCCTGCGCGGCGGGCCTGGCGCGCCTGCGGGCGCCCACGGCCCGGCGGACGCCGTGGCCGAGGGCCGCGACCTTGATCAGCGGCCCGGTGACCAGGTTCTGGGTGATGTCGCTGACCTTGGCCACGTGCCCGCTGACCTGCTTGACGTCCCTGGTGATCGCCTCGATGGCGACCAGTTGACGGTTGGTCTCGCCGACGGCGGCCGACACGTCCTCCAGCAGCGGCACGACGCGGTCGCCCAGCTGGGAGACCATCTTGGTGGTCTCGGTGAGCAGGCGAGCCAGCCTGACCATGACGACGGCCATGAAACAGACCAGGATCGCCCAGGCCATCGCGACGATCAGCCCCGCGACCTCTCCTGCGGTAAGCATGTGCGGACCCGTCCCCTCATAGGTGACCCCGGCCGTGGTCGGGTGGATTGGCAAAACCCTATCGTGCTCGATATCACTCATCCTCACTTACCGCGCACCGCCGGCTCATGCCTCCGGGCCGGGTCCGGTCCTCCCTGGGACCCGCGTCCCGAGAACCGGGCGGTGTGAGCGGGACGAGCCACGAGACCGGGCGCGCGGCACGGCAGATCACTCTCCGCGCAGGAAGGCGCGGATCCTGGACCAGCGGTCGGCGAAGCCCGCCTCGGCGCCGTGCCGGGTGGGCCGGTAGTAGCGCCGGTCCCTGAGCTCCTCGGGCGCGTACTCCTGACGGACCAGGCCGTGCTCGAAGTCGTGGGGGTACCTGTAGCCCTTGCCGTGGCCGAGCTTCTTGGCTCCCGGATAGTGGGCGTCACGCAGATGGTCGGGGACATGACCGATGTTGCCGCGCCGCACGTCCTCGGAGGCGGCGCCGATGGCATTGATCACCGCGTTGGACTTGGGGGCCAGCGCGCAGTGGATGACCGCCTGGGCCAGGTTGAGCCGTCCCTCCGGCAGGCCGATGAACTCCACCGCCTGGGCCGCGGCCACCGCGACCTGCAGGCAGGTGGGATCGGCCATGCCGACGTCCTCGGAGGCGAAGATGACGATCCTGCGGGCGATGAACCGGGGGTCCTCGCCCGCCTCGACCATCCGGGCGAGGTAGTGCAGCGCGGCGTCGGCGTCGGAGCCCCGCATGCTCTTGATGAAACCGCTGATCACGTCGTAGTGCTGGTCGCCTTGACGGTCGTAGCGCACGGCGGCCTTGTCCACCGCCCGCTCCACCACCTCGACGGTGATCTCGCCGTCGGCGATCAGCGCGGCGGCCTCCAGATAGGTGAGCGACCTGCGGGCGTCGCCACCGGCGAGCCGCACCAGGTGCTCGGCGGCCTCGGGTGCGAGGTTCACCCTTGCGTCCAGGCCGCGCGGGTCGGTGACAGCACGCTCCAGCACCACCCGGATGTCGTCCTCCGACAGTGACTCCAGGGTGAGCAGCAGCGAGCGCGACAGCAGGGGCGAGATGACGGAGAAGAAGGGGTTCTCCGTGGTGGCGCCGATGAAGGTGACCCAGCGGTTCTCCACGGCGGGCAGCAGGGCGTCCTGCTGCGCCTTGTTGAAGCGGTGCACCTCGTCGACGAACAGGACGGTCTGGCGGCCGGACATACCCAGCTCGCGCCGGGCCTGCTCGATGGCCGCGCGGACCTCCTTGACACCCGCCGAGACCGCGGAGACCTCCACGAAGCGACGCTTGGTGACACCCGCCACCACGTAGGCGAGGGTGGTCTTGCCGGTGCCCGGAGGGCCCCAGAGGAACAGCGACATGGGCGCCTCGGCCTCGACGAGGCGGCGCAGCGGCGTGCCGGGGCCCAGCAGGTGCCGCTGGCCGATCACCTCGTCCAGGCTCCTGGGGCGCATCCGCACCGCCAGGGGCTCCTGGCCACGATGGGCCTCCTCCGCCGCCGAATCGAACAGGCTGTCCACTCCTGAGACAGTACCGTTGCCCGGTCGCGCCTCAGTTCCCCCAGACGGCGACGGCCCCGCTGTGCCCGGCCCGCAACACGTAGTAGAGCGCGACGGCGGCCAGGACCACGGTCAGCGCCGAGACGGCCAGCCCCGCCGAACGGCCGAACCGGTCCCCGCGCGAGACGTGGACGAGAGCCAGCGACATCACTCCGAGGGCGAGGGTGACGAGCAGCAGGGGGATGCTGAAGCCCGCGTGCTCGGCTATGCGCTCACCGAGCTGCCCGCTCGCGGAGGCGAAACGGCCCTCCTCCAGCGACTCCCCGCTCTCCCGTGCCACGAAGACGCTCACCGGCACGATCGGGGCGAGCCCGACCACCGCCCAGGTGAGCATGGGGCGGGTACGGGGCAGCAGCGCGTACGCGACGGCGAGCACTGCCAGGAGCGGGGTCAGGACCACGGCGGCGTGGACGACCAGGGGGTGAAGGGGCAGACCGAGGATCTCGTCGAACATGGAGTGCTCCGGTGGTGCGTGGCTCGTCATCGGCAGGTACGGATCTCACCATGAACGAGTTATGGAGAGTGTGAAGAGATCCTGGTCTTTCCCCTCCATCCCCATCTAGTGAATTCCGCCACTTACATGCAGCACACGTTAGGGCCGGTACGCTTTCCGCCAGTCCGTAAGTCATGTAACAGTAATCCTGGAGGACATAGCGGTGAGCGCCGAGGACCGCCAGAGCCAGTTGGCTCGGGAGCACAAGGAGCGGCAGGCGAAGCGTGCTGAGCAGCAGAAGAGCACGTCGAAGCGGAACGCCGTCATCGGAGCGGTCATCGCGGTGGTCGTCGTCGCGGGAGGCCTGTTCGCCGGGGTGAGGCTCCTCGGAGGTGACAACAAGGACGTCCAGGCCGCCGCGACGCCCAACGCGAGCAGCACACCGTCCGAGGATCCTGTCGCGACGCCCGAGCCGAGCATCACGGCCGCCCCGGCCGACACGACCTGTTCCTACCGCAAGGACACCAGCGGCAGCCCGATGAAGAACGTGGGCAGGCCGCCGACCAAGCCCAACCTGAAGTTGAAGACCATGACGATCACCACCAACCACGGTGACGTCGTGATCGACCTGGCGACCGCGCAGGCTCCCTGCACGGTCAACTCCTTCGCCTTCCTGGCCAGGAAGCACTTCTTCGACAACACCAAGTGCCACCGCCTGGCCACCCCGGAGAACTCCGGCCTGGGCCTGCTGCAGTGCGGCGACCCGCAGGCCAAGGCCGACGGCAAGAACCCCACCGACGGTCAGGGCAGCTCGGGCTACGTCTACGACAGCGAGAACCTCGGCGGGATACCGTACACCAAGGGCACGGTCGCGGTGGCCCAGGCGTCCGACGCCGTCAACCAGAACGGCAGCCAGTTCTGGATCTCGCTGGCCGACGAGACCGACCAGGTGGAGAAGGCCTACACCCCCTTCGGCGTGGTCTCCCAGGGCATGGAGATCCTCGAAAAGATCTACAAGGGCGGCTGGATCACCAACCCCGACGACATCACCGGCGACGGCGGCTCCAACGCTCCCAAGATCCCCGTGATCATCAAGACGGTACGGCTCTCCTAGCCTGACCCGCGGCGGCTCGCCGCCATCGGAACGCGCCGGCGGGGTGACCGCCGGCGCGTTCTGTCGTCTCCGGGGCGGGGCGTGGCGGGTGCCCGTCAGCGGCGCACGAACCGCGCGGGGTCCAGCCTGCCGTTCACCCGGGGGCCCGGCGGATGGTTGCGGGTGATCTCAGTCAGCCGTCGCCGGAGGAGATCGTCGCGGAGCGCGGCGTAGTCGCCGATGGCATGCCCCGGCGGCGGCGCGGGGGCATGCGGGGTGAGCGGGTGGCTCTCCAGTTCCAGGCCGTACCGGCCCACCTTCCCGATCCAGCCGCCGGCAGCCGCCGGTGGCCGTCGGCGGAGAAGGGTGGCCGAGGGAACGACCATGACGGCCGGGGCGGTGGATGCCGACAGGCCGCCATCGAAGAGGGCGTCGGCCCATCGCTCTGCCGCGTTCACCGCCCTCAGGGCGGCCGGTGGGTCGGGCAGGTCGAGTGGGAACCCGTTGTCCAGCAGGAAGGCCGATCGGGTGACGAACTCGCCGGAGACCTCCGGCAGGCGTTCTCGCACGTGCCCCACCAGGCTCAGCGCGTGGACGGGGAGGCGCTCGCACCCGAGCATCCGCAACCGCGGCGGATCGGCCGCGCCGCTCTCCCCCGGCCTCGCCGAAGACACCACCCGCAGGGGGAAGAACCCCGTCTTCCCTAGGTGGGCGGCGGCCTGCTCGGCTCCGGCCTCGCAGACGGGGCAGACGACGACCTCGACCGTCAGGAGGCCGGGGTGGCACACCGTCCGCTGGAGTCCCTCCGCCTCCCTTGCGGCCAGCAGGCGGACGAGGCCGGCGACGGTACGGTCATCGGGTGAGGTCTCCGCCTCGGTGGCCGCGCCGTCGCCGGGCAGCGGCCCCCGTGACATCACGGGCCGTCCGCCGCCGGGGACCGGGCCGTGCGCCAGGCCGCACGCCAGGCCCTCGACCCCCATCTCGACCAGTGCCGAGCGCGCCGCGGGGGTGAGCCGTGCCTTCTCGGTGCCGGAGAGCCCGGAGTCGACCCAGCTGGTGATCACGGCCCGCCGCAGACGTGCGGTGAGCGGGCCCGCCGGCGCCCCGTCGGCGGCATCGGTACCGAGGAGGAAGGCGGCCGCCCACAGCTCAGCCGCGATCTCCGGCGACGTCCCGGCGCCTTCGAGGACACCGGCGAGGTCACGGCCTGCCGAGGAGCCGAGGAACGCCTCCAGGGGGCCGAGGACGTCCGCCCGGCCGAGACCGAGCACCCCGCACCAGTCGCTCCACCGCCCGAAAGGATGCCGGACACAGTCGTCGTTCACCGGTCGCAGGAAACCGAGGAAGCAGCCGGCGAAGGCGAAGGTCACCGAGAAGTCCCAGTCACGGGCGCCCGCGGCGCGCATCACCGCCCCCTTGTCGAAGCGCGGCGGTGCCGACCAGTGCTCGGGGGGAAGATCCGCTCCAGGGAGGAGCACGGTGGCGCGCCGCACGCCGTGACCGGCGTTCCCCGCGACGCTGGCGACCTCGTCATGGTCGAGCAGATGGGGCACGGCCGCCAGCGCGCACCGGTCCCGTTCGCGCAGGAAGCGATCGATCAACGTGTCGTCGTCGCGGACATGGTCGGGAACATCCGCCAGGTACTCGCCGAGTTCCGCGGCCAGCGCGACCGGCAAGACGAGTCCCTGCGCCGGAGTCCACTCTCCGGGAACCAGGCGCGCCCACGGCGCGCCGCCCGCCGCCGCCTGGCGAATCGCGTAGGAGTTGTAGGGGGAGTTCCAGTGCGCGTAGAGGGCGAGCACGTCGTCAGGCCTGGCGGCGACCGCGGCGAGCAGGTGAGTGGAGAACCCGTCCACCGGCAGCACGTCGTCCTGAAGAACGAGGTGGTGGGTGGCGTCCGCGCCGTACGCCGCCCAGGCCCGTTTCGCCGTCCGCAGCGGGCTGGGGAAGGAGCCGGGATCGGGGTCGGCGACAGGGACGATCCGCAGCGGCAGGCATGCGCGGGCGAGCCGGGCAAGCCTTTCCTGCCTGGCCGGGTGATACATGACGGCCACACTGATGCGCGGGGCGCAGGCCATCATCGTTCCTCGTGCCGGCCGGTGGCCCGTGCGGGCAACCAGCTGACCCGTCGGCCGATCCTGGCCGCCTCGGCCTCCAGAAGTTCCAGCGCCCAGCGAGGATAGGCCCGCAGCGAGGGGGCGAGCAGGCAGTGGTCGAAGGCGTCGGATTCGAGCAGCGTGCGGAACCCGTACAGCGGCAGGATCTCGATGCCCGGGACACGGCGGCGGGCCTCCTCCACCAGCCTGGGATCGGCTTCGAGGCAGAGGTCACCGCCCGCCACCGCGGCCAGGCAGTCGGCTCCGAACAGGACGGTCGAGCGGCCCGGACCCGTGGTCCCGGTCTCCGGCCAGGATCGCGCCAGATCGAACCGGGTCACGGTGGCGGCGCGCAGTTCGGCGAGGCGGGGGTGCAGTTCGTGCGCCCAGCAGACGGTGGAGACCTCGACGACCGGATCGACGTGTTTTCTCAGCGTGAGCAGCGCGTGCCTGTCGTAGCTGGGACGTAGCGCGTCCAGGTCACGCTCGTGGGGGATCTCGACGCTCGCCGCCTCTCGGGCCAGGACGAAGGTCAGCCCCTTCTCGTACAGGCGCCGGCCGAGTTCGACGTCCTCCCCGCTCCAGCCCACGAAGTCGGGGTCGAAACCGCCGAGCGCCCGGAAGTCGTCCGCCGCGACGGACACGTTGGCGGTCCAGAAGAAGATCCATGGAGCGGCGTACTCCTCCAGCGCGTCGCCGAGACTCCGGTAACTCGGCTCGCGCATGTCCAGGTGCCGGCCGGCCCGGACGAACCGCTCGATCAGCTCGTCGGGGGTGTCGCCGAGGTCGTCACGCCGAACTCGGCCACTGACGTCGTGGTCGTAGCCGAAGACGTAGCCGATCACCGCTCGGCCACCGCCCTCGTGCGCGCTCAGGTGCCCGGTCAGCAGCCGGCGGGAGGCGAGAGTGCCGCTGTCCAGGAAGACCAGGAGCCGGCCGCGAGCCTGTGCCGCGCCGAGGTTGCGGGCCTGCCCGGCCCGGAACCCAAGGTCCTCCTGGTACACGTAGCCCAGGTGAAGAGCGCCGGCGTGGCTCTCGACCACGGTTCGCGTGTCGTCGGACGAGCCGTCGTCGGCGACGATCACCTCGTATCGGTCCCGGGGCAGGTCCTGGCGAGCCAGGGTGTGCAGGGTGCGGTCCAGCTCCCTCGATCGGTTGTAGGTGGGGATGACGACCGAGATGTCCGGAATCTGATGTTCAGTCAACGACTGCCTCCCGCAACAGGGCGGTGTCGAGTAGCTCGGAGACGGGCGGGAGCGTGCCGATGCCCCTGGCTCTGAGCCCGGCGTAGACGGGACCCGCCAGCCGGACGGGATCGATGTGGCCCAGTCCCCCCACGTCGGCACCGCCGCGGATGAGATCGTTCTGCACCTCGTTCTCGCGCCGGACCGCCTCGGCGTCGAGCCCGAGATCCTTGCCGTACCTCTCCAGGGTGAGTCTGACCCCCAGTTCGGGGTCCTTGACGTTGTGCCGGTAGCCGCGGATCACGGCGCGCAGGTAGGCGGCGAAGCGCGCCCGGTCGGCCTGGAGGTCGGCACGCCGGACGGCCATCACCAGCGCGTAGTCGGGCAGACCGAGCTCTCCCTGGGTCACGCTGACCACGTCGACACCCTGCTGTTCCAGCGCGAGGGGTTGGGCGGTGACGTAGCAGGCCATCACGTCGCACTCTTTCTTGGTGAGGGGACCGGTTCCGGCGCCCACCGGAACCCGCTCGTAGCGGACGGGCAGGTTGTTGACCTTCAGGATCGCCTCCACCAGCACCTCGGCGCCGGGTGACAGGCCGATCCTGCGGCCGACGAGTTCCTGTGCCGTGCGTACCGGGTTGGCTGCGAGGCTGACGAAACCTCCGGGAGTCTCCTGGAAGACGGCGCCGACGGCCACCAGGTCGGCCTCGCTCTCGCGGGCCTTGACCAGCGCGGCGAAGTCGACCAGCGCGACGTCCGCACCCCCCGCGGCGACGACGCTGACGGTGTCGGGGATGTTCGGCCCGCCCGCGAGGAGCGGCGCGGACAGTCCCTCGTCCCTGAAGTAGCCCTGCTGCTCGGCGATGTAGAAGCCCGCGAAGGTGACGGTCTTCAGCCAGGACAGCTGGGTGCGTACCGCCTTCCCGCCCCCCTCGGTCGCGTTGCCGGTGGCCGAGGAACACGCGGTGAGCATTCCGGCGGCGCCGAGCCCGCCCAAAACCGTGGTGGTGCGGAGGAAACCGCGCCGAGAGAGCTGATCCACCCTGAGTCCATCCATTTCTCGTGCCGTTCTGTTCCGGTGCGGTGCGAGGCGAGTCAGTTCTTGTGCAGTGAGAGGCGAGCGCGAGTCTTCCTCTCGGCCAGGTCCATGACCTCGTAGGCCAGCAGCGAACCGGCCAGCGACGTCAGCAGGATCGCCCACACCGTGGGCGTGTCCAGGAGCCCCTGGGAGCGGGCCAGCAGGGCGCCGAGCCCGTCGTTGGCGGTGAGGAACTCCGCGGTGAGCGCGGCGAGCACCCCGACGCAGGAGGTCAGCTTGGCCGCCAACACGAGTTCGGGCAGGGCTATCGGGAGCGAGACGCGGCGCAGGATCGTGCCGCGACCGCCACCGGTCACCCGGATGACGTCAAGGAGGGCCGGTGGGATCCGCCACAGGGCGGCACCCACCAGGGCGAAGGAGGGAAAGAAGCTCATCACTGTCGCGGTGGCCACCGCCGCGGGGCCGCCGTAGCCGAAGAAGGTGGCGATCAGCGGGCTGAGGGCCAGCACCGGCACACATCTCATGATCATTCCGCTGACGCGGGTGAGCGGCTCCAGTATCGGGACCAGGTGCGAGACGATGGCGAGCACCGTACCCAAGGCGAGCCCGAGCACGGTTCCGGCGAGGGCTCGCGCGAACGTGAGCGGCAGCGCCGCCGGATCCGCGACGACCTTGGTGATCAGGCTCTCGGCCACCCGCGCCGGGTCGGGCACCAGCAGCGCCGGCACGGCGGTACCGGCGCGGGCCAGGGTCCACCCCGCCGCGAGAAGTCCCAGCAGGAAGCCGTATCCCAGTAGCCTGCGGGCACCCGTGCGCCTCACGTGACACTCCCGGTGATGCCGCGGCGGCGCTGCACCGTCCGGGCCCAGCGGGCGAAGAGCGCGTAGACGGCGGAGGAGGTCACCACGACGAGCACGCTCACCGCCGTGACCAGGTCGCTCTGGCCCTCCCGCAGGCCGGAGACGAGCAGGACCCCCAGCCCTCGCTCGACGCCGAACCACTCTCCGATGAGCGCCCCGAGCAGGGCTCCCGGTACGGCGAACTTGATCCCGTCGATCGCGTACGGGAGTGCGCCGGGCACCTCCAGCAGGACCAGCCGGCGCCACCTACCTGCGCCGTGCACCGTGAGGAGGTCACGCAGCCCTTCCCGTACCGCGCCGAACCCGGCCTCGGCCGAGGAGAAGACCGGCAGCGCCGCGCTGATCGCCGCGGCGATCACCGGTATGGCTCCGCGGTCCACGGACGCGGTCAGCAGCGGTCCGAGCGCGACCAGCGGGACCGCGTAGCAGATCAGCATCAGGTGCTGGAGCGGCCCGCGCGCTCCGGCGGCGACATGAGCCGCCCAGGCCGCCACGACCGCGAACGCGGTCCCGGTCAGCAACCCGAGCGCCGCCTCGCCGAGAGTGACGGCGGCCGCCGCGACGAGTAGTTCGTGACGGTCCACCAGGAGGCGGCCGACCGCGTCCAGGGAGGCGACGTCCCCGCGCCCGGCGCCCGAGGCGAACTTGTCCCACACCAGCAGGGCGGCCGCCAGCGACGCCAGCCCCAGCAGCGACGTGCCGGCCCGCCGCCGAAGGCTAGGCATCGAGCGCCTCCATACACTCCCGGACCGTGTCCCGGAACGTCTCGTCCAGGACGGTGGGCCTGGGGCGTGCCAGGGGCACGGTGACCTCCCTGAGGATCGTGGCGGGCCGGTCCGACATGACCACGACACGATCGGCGAGCATGACCGCCTCCTCCACCGAATGGGTGATCAGGACGGTGGTCGGCCGAACGGCGGTCCAGACGCGTTCGAGTTCGCCGTTGAGGCGGCGCCGGGTGATGGCGTCGAGCGCTCCGAACGGCTCGTCCAGCAGCAGCAGCGACGGTTCCATGACCAGCGCCCGCGCCAGGGCGGTGCGCTGGCGCATCCCTCCCGACGCCTCGTGAGGCCGCAGGTGGGCGAGACTGGTGAGGCCGACCAGATCCAGCGCCTCGTGAACGCGTTCGTGGTCCGGGCGGCGTCCGGCGGCGCGGTAGACGAACTCCACGTTACGCCGCAGGGAGGCCCACGGCAGGAGCGCGGGGTCCTGGAAGACCATGCCGATGCGATGTTCGCGCGCGAGCTCCGCCGGCGAGCGGCCCCAGCAGCTGATCGTGCCCGAGGTGGGCGTCTCCAGCCCGGCCACCATCCGCAGCAGGGTGGTCTTGCCGCAGCCGGAGGGGCCGATGATCGCCAGGAACTCCGAGGAGCGGACCTTCAGGCTGACGTCGCGTACGGCATGGACCGCCCGCCGTGCGGAACCATAGCTCTTCGACAGCGCCTGGCCGTGGATCCCGGCCTCGCCCTCCCCCGAAGGGGCGGATGCCTTACGCGCCGTCATCGGGCCGTCCCGCGCCGAGTGGGGAGGCGGAGTGTCTCGCTGGACCGCCCAGCCGGACGGCCGGCCACTGGCCGGGCCGGGGGTCGGCCTCCTCCACGTAGGCCTGCCATCGGGAGCGCAGCAGCCGTTCCGCCGCCGCCGAGACAGGGTTGAGCTCGCAACGGGGTTCGTCTGGCCGGCTCTCCCAGGCGATCTGCTCGCGGACCCCGATCCAGGCGTCCTGTTCCTGGATCCGGGCGAGCACCAGGCGACGGAAGAAGGGCTCGGCGAACTGACGTAGGTGTCTGGTGCCGCGCCGGGCCCTGATGTACAGGGTGATGTAGACGGTGACCCGGTCGCGCTCTTCGGGCCGGAAGAAGACCCACACCACCATGCCGTCACCGAGGTGGGCGTGGTGATGGGGGTAGTCGTAGTAAACCTCCAGCGGGTGGGTCACGGTGTCGGCCCCCGCGTCGGAGCCGAGCAGCAGCCTGAGCACACGCTCGGCCCTGCCACGCCCGCTGGTCACCTCGTACGCCCCGAAGACGCGTTCGTCTCCGGCGGTGAGGTCACGCAGGGTCAGCCGGGACCAGGGCTGATACCTGCGATGCAGATGGAAGTGGGTGTAGTCCATCCCGTTCAGCAGGCCGATCCCGTAGTGGTTGGGAAAGATCCGGTCCTGCCGGAAGGAGAACCACTCTCCGCCGTCCCAGGGGGAGGTGTCGGGCGGCTGCGGGGGAAGCGGGTCGACCGGCTCGGGGACGAACCAGACGAGTCCGCTGCGCTCGACGACGGGAAAACTCCGCACCCGCAGCCGCGGCAGCGCCTTCTCCGGCTCCCAGTAGGGGATCCTGGACAGCGCGCCGTCCGGGCCGAACTCCCAGCCGTGGTACGGGCAGACGATGCGGCAGTCGCGCACCTCGCCCTCGTGCAGCGCGACCCGCCGGTGGACGCAGGCGTTGTCGAGGCAGTGAACCGCACCGTGCCCGTCGCGAAAGACGACGAAGGACCGCCCGAGGAAGCGCACCTCCCTTGTCCGCCCCGGACCCAGTTCGTCCGTGCGGCACGCCGGATACCAGCGACGGGGATCCACGCCAACGTCGCAGAGGTTGCTCATCTCTCTCCTGTCATCCGTTCCCGAACCCGGCCCAGCAGGTGTGCCCGGCCGACGATGCCCTCCTCCGCACCCCACGCGCCCGCGGCCACGTCGCGGGCGAAGGCGTCGAGCTGATACTTGTAGGAGGTGAACGGCGCGGCGCGCGGGGCGGTCACCTCCACCGGCGAGCTCCATGACGCTCCGAACAGGGGTATCGCCACCGCGCCCGGCATCACCGGCAGAAAGGGTGAGCGCAGCCTGAGTCCTCCCTTCGTGCCGGTGACGCGCGCCTCGCAGACGGGCCGGGCCGCGCGCAGGCCCGCCCATACCCTGGCCCGCACCGGTCCCGACCGCAGCCTCACCTCGCAGGTCAGGTCCACCCCGGTCGGACCGGTCAGCGTCCGGGTGCCGGTGATCTCGGGAAGGCCCCGGGTGAGCTGGCCCACGAGGTCGAGTCCGTAGCAGCCGACGTCCATCAGCGCGCCGCCGTCCAGCGAGGGCGACAGCCGTACGTCGTCCGTCCGATCCAGCCACCAGCCGTAGCGGACGTCGATCCGGCGGATCGTCCCGAGCACGCCGGCCCTCAGCACGGCCAGTACCCCGGCCGGCGCGGGATGGGCCCGGTAGTGGTAGGCCTCGCGCACCAGGACGTGCCGCCGGTGAGCCTCGGCGGCCAGCTCGGCGACGGCGTGAGGGTCACGGCCCAGGGGCTTCTCGCACAGTACGTGCTTGCCCGCCAGGACCGCGTCGAGGGCGAGCCGGGCGTGGTCGGCGTTGGGCGTGGCGACGTAGACGGCGTCGACGTCGCGTCGCTCCAGCAGTTCCCACCAGCCGCCCGACGCGGGGACGGACCACCGGCGCGCGTACTCGCGGGCCCGCCCGGGGTCGCGGGAGGCGACGAACACCACGTCGGCCGGAGAGCCGTCCCGGATCGGCTGATGGACGGCCCAGTCTGCGATCCAGCCGGTACAGGCGAGCCCCAGCCGGAGCCTGCGGGCCGGCGGCCTCCCGCCGGCCATCTCACCCCCGCTCCGCGGCGGCACGGATCAGGCAGCGTTGCAGCCAGCGGTCGGTGCCGTCATAGCGCGGACCGTAACCGCTGCGGCCGTGGACGAGGTGGAGGTTGTCGAGGAACAGCAGATCCCCGGCCCGCAGGGTGATCTCGACGGTCCTGGCCAGGATCCCTTCCCGCAGTGTCCGCAGTGGCAGCCGGTGCCTCTCGTCGACCGCGCACAGCGCGTCGGCGTAGTTGAAACGGAGCCGCCCCCCTCTTGGCGTGGCCACCGGCTTGGGCTCGGTACTCGTGCCGTCGGGCAGGTGGAAGGCGAAGGCCGGCTCGGCCAGCGCCCCTCTGGTAGCGGGGTCGAGGCCGTCCCACACCTCGTGCAGATCGCAGACCAGGGTGCGGGCACCGGGGTCAGGGCGCAGACAGAGCAGGATCAGGGCGTCCGGCGTGTTGGGGCGGAACGCCGTCTCGGTGTGCATCTCCAGGTACACCGCGTTGCTGGCGTTCTGCCGGGCCGCCTCGGCTCGCAGCGGATACAGGTTCTGTACCCGGTCGCCTCCGTGCCAGTCCGCGAAGGAGATCACCTCGCCGACCAGGCCGCCGAGGGCCAGCATCAGCGGTTCGGTCCCGATCGGGTGCCGCAGCTCGACGTAGGGGCGGCCGGGGGTCGGCGGCAGCGTGGGGGGAGGCAGGACTCCGGTGACGTGCAGCAGGCCTGCCTCCCCCAGGTCGCGGCCGAACCGGGCCGCCGCGCGTGCCAGCTGGGACGCTGCGGCGGGCAGCGGCTCCGCCGTCGCCCGGTGAGCGTCGCCGTAGGCGTCCACCGGCAGGGGGACGCACCACTCGGCGAGTTCCTCGGCCGTCTCCCACGAGAGGTCCAGTCTCTCCCTGCGGCGCGTGTCCGGTTCAGGCAAGGCTGAACACCCCCGAGAAGACGGGGAGCCCGTGCTGGTCGATGATCTCGTTGAACCGCACGTGCACGTCGATGAGTTCGTCGAGGTCGTATACGAAGGGAATGCTCTGCTGCTTGACCACGAACGCGGTGAAGACCGTGGGCGAGGGGACCACCCCGAGTTCGGCGATCTTGCGCAGCCCTCGCAGGGTCTCCTCGGCGGGCTCGATCCCGGCCAGCAGGCAGCTGCCGACGTTGTGCGGGCCGAATACCTGCACCGCGTCGGTGAAGATCTCCACATAGTCGTCGAAGGTGATGTCGCCCTTGTATCCGTGGATGAGCCGGCGGCGGTAGTCGGCGCTGACCACCTCGATGCCGCTGTTGAAGCGGGAGACGCCCGCCTCCCGCAGGGTGGTGAGGTAGTCGAGCCGGCGTTCCCGGTCGCCGATGAGGCTGGGCGGGATGACCTGCGAGACGTATATCCCCTCGGTGTAACCGACCTTTCGCAGTGCCCTGGCCATCCGGCAGTGACGGTCCAGCTCCACGGCCTCGTTGGTGATGCTGCCGGTGCACAGCCAGACGATGTCGTACTTCGTGTGAAAGTCCAGCGCGTGCGCCTCGACGTAGGCCAGGCATTTGTCGAAGTTGGCCTGGTAGTTACCCGTCTTCGCCTGCTGGACGGAGAGCACCTCCCACTCGCTCTCCTTGAAACAGAAGTCGCAGGAGTAGGCGCAGTAAGTGTGGTAGTCGAAGACGAAACTGCGGGTGCCGTTCTCCCTGAGCAGCCCGAAGTTGTACATGCCGGTGGGGGCTCGGTCGTCGTCGACGAACTGCTCGCAGGCGACCTCGCGCTCCTCATCGTTGATCAGGGCGCGCAGCCGGGAGCCGTCGAAGACGAAGGGTGACGACTGGTTGATCCGTACGGTGATCTTCTTTTGGAAGTCCGGGCCGTTGATCACGAGTTCGACGCGCGGCAGCACCTGCCCCAGCAAGGGCAGCCGGATGTCCGTGGTGGCGAGGCGCACCCCGTCTCGCAGGGCGCCGAGCCGGAAGACCTCTTCGATGCGCACGCGGTGGAGATTGCTCAGGCGTACCTGGAGGTCGGAACCATGAGGGCTCTCACGTTTCATGGGAATCCTTGGTCGGGGGCGTGGTCGTGGTGCGGCGGCGGATCACTTGTCCAGCAGGCGCACGGCGTTCTCACCGAGCAGGGCAGGACGCAGGCCGGCTGGAAGTCCCTTCAGCACCGGCGCCCACTCCTCCTGCGGACGGAAAGGCGTGCCGGGATGAGGAAAGTCGGTGGCCAGCAGAACGCGGGAGTGGAGTTCCTCCGGAAGCCGGTCGAGTCGTTCACCGAGGCCGGTTGAGAAGAAGAAGGTGTCACGATCGTGCAGATAGTGCCTGGGCGGGTGGTCGGGGGTGCCGCGCCCGGTCTCGCGCAGCGTCTCGAAGGATTCCTGCGCGCGTTCCAGCCATGCGGGCAGCCAGCCGATGTTGCACTCGTGAAAGGCGAGGCGCAGTTCGGGAAAGCGGTCGGGGACGCGGGCGTCGAGCAGCCCCGCCAGGAAGAGCTGTCCGGGCAGGATCTCGTTGACGTGGTTGAAGAAGGCGCCGGGGCCCGGGGCGTGGACGCTGGTCGGCAGCGGCAGGGGCAGCAGGTGCGGCACGGCGACCTTGTGCAGGTGGACCACCAGGCCGTGATGCTGGGCCGATGCCCAGAACGGGTCGAGGCGGGCGTCGAGTTCGCCGGCGACTCCGTGCGGAAGCATCACGTGCCCGAAACCCGCGGCGGCGAGCGCCGCCACCTCCTCCTCCAGCCGTACCAGCGGAGAGAGCGCGAGCTGCCCGACGGGGACGAGCCTGCCTGGGGCCGCCGAGGCGTAGTCGGCCAGCCAGCGGTTGTAGGCCCGTAGGTGGGCGACGGCGTACGGGGAGGCGGGATCCACCTCGCGCGGCCAGATGAGCCCCAGCGAGGGAAAGAGCAGGGTCGCCTCGATCCCGTGCTCGTCCAGCCAGCGCAGCCTGGAGGCACCGTCGTGGGAGGCCGGCGGGCACGACTCGGCGAAGGAGGCGTACTCCGCGCGACGCAGCGTGTTCCAGTCGGTGATCGGCGTCTCGGGATCGTAAGGAACGCCGCCGAGGCGGCGGATCAGCCGGGAGGGCCTGCCCTCGATGATGAGGCGGTCACCGTCGAGGCGGTCGCGCTCCACCCGCAGGCAGTTCTCGCGGAAGGCGGGCTCGACATACTCCTCCCACAGGGTGCCGGGTTCGATGACGTGGCCGTCTGCGTCGACGACCTGATAGCCGTTCCACATGGTCAGATTCCTCCGCGTCGTGACGGTGCCCGGCCCGCCTACGACCGTGCGGCCGGTTGGCGGAGCGCCTTGCGGTAGTCGGTGGGGTAGTTCGCGTAGCGCCGGTCGGAGACCAGCCGCCCGGTGGCCCGGTGCTCGCCGTCCAGTAGCCGCGTGGTCACCAGCATGCGCTGCAGCCAGCGGTCGCGCCCGTCGTAGCCCGGGACGATGGCATTGCGCCCGTGCACCACGCGCGAGTTGTCCAGAACGAGCAGGTCCCCTCCGGCCAGCGGGATATCGACGGCGATCGCCAGGACCCGGCGGCCGAGGATCTCCAGTACCCGCCGTGACTCCTCGTCGGTCGCGATCAGGTCCCCGACGTACTCGACGACCCTCGTGCCGTCCCGGTAGCTGACGATCGGCTGCGGTTCGGTGAGCCCGCGCCCGTCGACGACGACAACCGGGTTGTCGGTCTCGAACGCGTAGCGCGCCTTGGCGAGCACCGCCAGGTCGGCCTCGTCCAGAGCGTCGACCACCCTGGTGATGTCGGCGACCTTGGTCTTCGCCTGGCCGGTCGGGTCGGCGCGCAGGCAGAGCAGCGCGAGGTAGTCGGGAGAGACGTCACGGAAGGGTGTCTCGGTGTGCAGCAGGAACTCCACCGCGTTGGAACCGAACTGCAGGTCGCGGTGGGCATGGATCGGATACTTGTTGTGGACCAGGTGGCCGGCGTCCCACTCCAGATAGCTGAACGGCTCGCCGAGCACGTTCACCGCACTCGCCAGCACCGCCTCGGTGCCCACCGCGGCGAGGTCGGACAGTGCGGAGAAGGAACGATCGGGTGTCGGCGGCAGATCGGTGACGATCGGCAGGTTGCGCACGAGCAGCGCGCCGGGCGCGCGACCGTTCCTGAGGTCGTCGAGCGCGTCGTGGACACGTCGCGGCAGTGCCTTCCGGCTTTCACGGACCTGTGCCAGGAACGGTTCGAACGCGTCGTAGGGGTTGGCGTCGACAGAGCCGATTCCCGCGCGAAAGCTCTCCCTTTCCTCATCGGAAAGCTCGACGACGGAGATCTCTGTCAGCGGCTCGCTCGATCTGGGCATGGCGGATATCCGTTCCGTTGCGGAGGTGTTCGCTTGCCGTGGCTCTCATGCCCGTCCGGGTGACGCGGCAGATCGACGGGAAAGGCCAGGAAGAACGCGATTCCCGGAGTATGGGCGGGTTCCTGCTCCTCCTTTTCCGCTCGCCTGGACCGCCTGAACGTTGATCGGGTCGATCGGTTCGTCGGAGTCGATTAAACAGGCCGGTCCTTGCCTCGTCATTGGGGAAAACCCGGAAAGGCCATTTCGAAAAGGGGCACCTGCCCGCCGGTCATATTCCCGGCGTACCCGAATCCCGCCGGCCGGCGCTCATCCGGACCGCGAGTTCGGTGCGGCTGCGCACCCCGAGCTTGCGGTAGGCGCTGGACAGGTGGCTCTCCACCGTCTTCACCTCGATCGCCAGCTCCGCGGCGATCTCCTGATTCGTCCGGCCCTCGGCCGCCAGCGCGACGACGCGGGCCTCAGAGATCGTCAGGCGGTTGGGCGCGGAGAGACGGGAACGGAGCACGGTCCGCGCGGCCCATCTCTCGGCACCGAGCTCGCTGAAGATCCTGCCCGCCCGCTCGGCGGTGCGCCGGGCCTCCTCCCTGCGCCGCAGGCGGCTCTGCACCCTGCTCAGCGCCAGCAGGGTACGGCCGAGTTCGAAGGGCACACCCGCCACGGAGAACTCCTCCACCGCGGCTTCCAGCTCACCGGCTCCTCTCTTGGGGGAGCCGGTGGCCGTCAGCAGCACGCCGCCGGCCCTGGCAGCCAGACCGCGTACCAGGGGGCGGTCGATGAGGCGGCCGGCCCAGCGGATCCTGCCCGCGCGCTCGGCGGCCTGCTCGTAGCGTCCGACCTGGACCAGCGCCTCGACATGGTCGGCTCCCGCGGTGGGACAGAGCACCTCTGGGATCGCTCCGAGCTCACCGCATATCCGGTCGGCGGCGTCGAGGTGCAGCACGGCCGCCATCGGGTCGTCGCCGGACAGCTCGACGAAGCCCAGCAGCGCCCGGATCATCAACACCGCCATCCGATGGCCCGAGGCGTCGGCCGCGGCCAACGCCTCCTCCGCCAGTTGCCGGGCCCGCTCCAGCTCACCGCGTACGCCGAGTACGAGCCCTTCGGCCAGCAGGGCCGCGGTCGGCGGGGCTCCCGTCTCCTGGGCGGTGCGGGCGACCAGGTCCGCGTACCGTGCCGCCGCCTGGAGGTCACCGGCGAGGCACTCCACCTCGGTGGCCCAGACCATCCCCCAGCCGGCGGCGGTCCCGGTCTCGGCGGCGGTGTCGAGGGTTCCGAACGCGGCCTGAGCCGCCTGGAGGTCACCCATGCAACGGCACAGATATCCGTACATGTGCAGCGCCACCAGCGGCGGACGCCCCAGGGCGGCCTCGCCGTGGGGCACCGGCACCACGGCGGGGGCCGGGGCACCGCACATGAGCTCAAGCGTGCACAGCACGACGGCGGCCTCGTCGCACATCGCGCGGTCACCGGCTCTCTCGGCCAGGCCGAGCAGTTCCCTGGCGTGTCCCAGTGCGGCGGTGAGATCACCCCCGTGCATGCAGAAGTAGGTGAGGCTGGCCATGATCGGAATCAGCAGCTCGGGCTGGTCGGCGATCTCCGCGCGGCCCCATTGCAGGGGTATCAGCGAACCCGCGACGTCACCGGACGCGAAGACGGCGTGCCCCAGCAGGAAGAACACGTTCGCCCGGTCGGGCCCGGAGGAGCAGTGCGGCAGCGCCTCCTCCAGGATGGCGCGGGCCCGTGCTCCGTCTCCCCCGGAGATCAGGTGGCCGGCGGCGGCGAGCCGGCGGCGCAACGCGACCTCGGCCTGGTCGGCAGGGGTCAGGCGGACGGCGTGAACCGCCAGGTCCGCCGCGCTGAGCGGCGCGGCCCGGGCGGCGGCGAGCCCGGCCGCCGTGTCGAGGGTCTCGGCCAGCGCGGCGTTGGGCTCGCCGGCGGTCAGCGCCAGGTGCCTGGCGCGCTCCTCCGGGTCCCGTACCGCCCGGGCGAGCCGCACGTGCATCTGATGCCGCCGCAGCGGCCCCGCGACCTCCAGCACCGTGCTGCGCAGCAGCGAGTTGCGAAAGCGCGGCGATTCCCCTTCGACGACGACCAGCCGGCCGGTGGTCGCCTCCACCAGTCCCTTCAGCCCGCCGGTCACCCGCTCGACCAGGCCGACCGTGGACCGGGCGGCGCAGGCGACCACCAACGCCGCCTCGACGGCGGCCGGCGAGAGGTTCGAAACGTGCTCGCGCAGCAGGTGCCGCAGGCTCCCCGGCAGGGAGACGTCGTCGGCCAGGTTCGGCCGCCAGGCCCGGTCTCGGGCCAGCTCCAGGCCGAACAGCGGGTTGCCGCCGCACGCCTCGTGCAGGCGCCGCAGCACGTGGCGGGTGAGGGCGATGCCATGGCGGTTCTCCAGCACCGCGGCCAGGGCGTCGGGGCACAACGGGCCGACCTCCCAGCAGACCACCCGCTCCGCGGGCAGCACCCGGGCGAGTGGGGGCCACGCCCCGTTGTCCGCCCCGGTCCTGAGGGTGGCCAGCAGTTTCACGGGCTCGGTGCTCAGGCGCCGGAACACGAAGGCGAGCACGACCTCCGTCTCGGGGTCCATCCACTGGATTCCGTCGAGGGCTATCAGCAAGGCTCCCTCGGCGGACAGACGCCTGACCAGGTCGAGGACGGCGAGCGCCACCGCACGCCGGTCCGGCGGCGTCTGCCGGGGATGCTCCCACCACAGGGCGGCGGCCAAGGCCCGGCGCAACGGCTCACGCAGGCCGCGTACGGCCGTGGAGCCCTCGACGGCGCCGATCAGGTCTCCCAGCCCGGCGTAGGCCAGAGTGGCCTCGCTCTCGTCGAACCGGCAGGAGAGAACGCGCCCCGGCCCCGCCGTCTTCAGGGCACCGGACCAGATGGCCGACTTGCCGATGCCCGCCTCCCCGCTCAGCACGGCCATCGAGGGACCGGGGGCACGGTCGCCGATCCATGTCCCGATCATGTCGAGCTCACGGTCCCTGCCGACAACGCCCATTCTTCCCCTCGGTAGGAGGTCCCGCACGGCCGTCACCCGTGCCGGCGTCGACCGCAGCGGAAGGCGCCTCAACTGCGGAAATCATCCAAGCGTAATGATTGCCTGCAAAGCTTCAGGGATTCCCCTGATGAAACCGCCAGAGTTATCCCGTTTACTTCACTGACGGAGCCAACCGTAACAAAGTCTGCATATATGCGGCTATGGCCTGTCGACTGGACCAACCGTGACGCTTACCGATGGAGCACTCGCGCTCTCCATGCGAACACCCGGGGAATCATCGGATCATCTCTGCCGAAAAGGTATTTCTCATCTTGAGCGCTTTAGATTCGGTCGATCCCAAAAAGGTCGGCACCGCTGTCGCCGATTCGCCCTCCCTTGCGGTGGAGGGCCACGACCTGTACCGCTGGCATGACTCCCATCTCGCCCTCGCGGGAATCTCCCTCTCGATCCCGGCAGGCGGGCGTCACGCCCTGGTCGGGCCCAATGGGGCCGGCAAGACGACCCTGATGCGTATGCTCAGCGCCACTCTGGCACCCGACCGAGGGTCGCTTCGGGTCCTCGGTCACGACGTGGCGCTCCACCCCAGACAGGTCAAGGCGCGGATCGGGGTGGTGCCGCAGGGGATGACCTACGACAACGAGATCCTCGTCCGGGAGAACCTCACCACCTTCGGCCGCTACCACGGGCTCTCCGGCCGGAGCGCGGCCGCCCGCGCCGACGAACTGCTGGAGACGGTGGATCTCACCGCGCACGCCCGCTCCATGCCCCAGACGCTCTCCGGCGGCATGCAGCGGCGCCTGCTGATCGCCCGCGCCCTGGTGAACGATCCGGACCTGATCCTGCTGGACGAACCGAGCACCGGGCTCGACCCCGAGGGGCGTCTGCTGCTGTGGGATCTGCTCGACGCGCTCTGTGAGTCGGGCAAGACCCTGATCCTCACCACGCACCATATGGATGAGGTCGAACGCCTCTGCGACGGCGTCACCGTGCTCGGCTCCGGACGCGTGCTGCGCTCCTCCAGCCCGCGGCGGTTGATCACCGCGACCGTGCCGAGGTACGTGGTCGAGCTCGGCGTCCCGCACTCCGGGGCCACGGAACCCGCCTGGACGCGGACGCGTACCCGGCTGCGGGTGGGCAACCGGCTCCTGGTGTTCGGGGATTCCGTCACCGGCCTGGCCGGCGAGCTCCAGGTGGCCGGAGCCGAGGAGCTCATGGTCCGGCCGAGCTCGCTGCAGGACGCGCTGCACGCCCTGGAACGCGAGCGCCCCGTTCCCCCTGCTGATCTCCCCACGCCCCTCCCCGCGCCCCCCAGGCCACGCGGTCGGCACAGGCCGCGCCGGGCGGTGCCGCCCCCCTCCCTCAGCCTGGCCGGCCGGATCTGGTGGCGCGACCTCACCCTGTTCAGGAAGTCCTACAAGACCACCATCGTCCCCAACTTCTTCGAACCGGTCTTCTCCCTGGCAGCTCTGGGGATCGGCCTGGGCTTCTACGTGGACGGACAGGCCCTGGGTTCCTCCTACGCGAGCTTCGTCGCCCCGGGACTGCTCGCCGTCACCGCGATGAACGGCGCCGTCTTCGAGGTCACCTACAACGTCTTCGTACGGCTGCGCCACGCCCGCAGCTACGACGCGGCCGTGACCAGTCCCGTCGAGCCGGTGGACATCGCGCTGGGCGAGCTGATCTGGGCACTGACCCGATGCCTGGTCTACACCGGCGTCTACCTCGCGATCCTCGCCGCGCTGGGATACGCGCCCGCGAGCACCGCCCTGCTGGCCGTACCGGCCCTGCTCCCGCTCGGCCTGGTCTTCGCCTGTGCGGGCCTGCTGTTCACCGGCGCGGTCCGGGCGATAAACGCCTACTCCTACTTCTACACACTGGTGCTGACCCCGCTCACCCTGATCAGCGGGGTCTTCTTTCCGACGGAGAGGCTGCCCGCGGCGCTACGCGCGGTCGCCGAGGTCTCCCCACTGCACCACGGTGTGGAGCTGTCCAGGTCCCTGGTGATCGAGGGCGACCTCACCTCGGCCGCCGGGCATCTCGCCTGGCTGGTCGCGCTCTCACCACTGCTGCTCGTCCCGGCCCTGCACAGCCTCAAGCGGCATCTATGCGGGTGAGCCCCGCCCTGCCAGGAACGGGCCCCTCGCCCTGGCGGCGAGGGGCCCGCCGCTCACGGGGTCAGGCGGTGCAGGTCACGCGGGAAGAGGGTGGTCCAGCGGACATTGTCCATCCCGGTCAGCCTGGCGACGAAGCGCTCAAGGCCCAGGGCGAACCCACCGTGCGGCGGCATGCCGTGCGCGAAGGCCGCCAGATAGCCGGCATACGGCTCCGGACTCTCCCCGCGGGCCCGCAGGGCGGCGAGATAGTCGGAGTGGCGGTGCAGCCGCTGCCCGCCGGTGACCAGCTCCAGGCCGCGGAAGAGCAGGTCGAAGCTGTTGGAGTACTCCGGCCGCAGGGGGTCGGGGTGGGTGTAGAACGGTCGCTTCGCCATGGGGTAACCGGTGACGAACAGCAACTCCGAACCGTACTCGCGAACAGCCCACTCGCACAGCCACCTCTCGTGCGCGGGGGCCAGGTCGGGCTCACCCCGCGGGTCCTCGCCGCTCTCGCGGGCCAGCAGTTCCTGCGCGTCGGCGAAGTGGATCGACGGGATCTCCGCCGGTACGTCCGGAAGCTCGGCACCGATCAGCTCCACCGCCCCCGCGGCACGCTGGGCGACGCTGGAGACCATGTCGGCGACCGCCTCGCGGACGACCGCCATGACATCGCGGTGGTCGGTCACGAAGCC
Source organism: Streptosporangium amethystogenes subsp. fukuiense (assembly GCF_042665875.1). NCBI lineage: Bacteria > Bacillati > Actinomycetota > Actinomycetes > Streptosporangiales > Streptosporangiaceae > Streptosporangium > Streptosporangium amethystogenes. The sequence goes on from NZ_JBHTEE010000001.1 coordinate 3,360,893, forward strand.
CATCTCGGCGTCGAGGCTGGTGTACTGGGCCAGATGCCGCGCGGTGTCGTGCGGCTCGGCGCGGAAGACCGGCCCGATCTCGTAGACCCGCTCGAAGACCCCCACCAGGGTCTGCTTGTAGAACTGCGGCGACTGCGCCAGGTAGGCCCGGCGGCCGAACCAGTCCAGCGCGAAGACGTTGGCCCCGGACTCGGTGGCGGAGGAGACCACCTTGGGAGTGTGCGCCCCGATGAAGTCCAGCCTCTCCATCGCCCGGCGGAAGCCCTCCACCGAGGCCGCGGAGATCTCGAACGGCGCGCGCAGCCTGGGGTGACGCAAGGCCACCGCCGCGTTGTCGAGCACGGTGGGCAGACTCGCCGAGACCACCGGCCGGTAGAGGTCGAACGGGGGCGCGACGGCCGGGTCGGAGAGTTCGCGAAACGTCGGCGAGGTGATCTCCACCCCACCCGGTGCCTGAGGGTTGGCGGTGGCGGTGCCCACCACCTCGACCACGGTCTCCTCGGGCAGTTCGGCGAGGCGCCTCACCAGCTCCGGGTCGGCTGCGACGACCTGGACGAGACCGTCCCGATCGCGAAGCACGGCGAAGGTCACCGACTTCAGCGCGCGAACGCGATGCAGCCAACCGGCGAGACACACCTCTTCGCCGACATGCTTGGACACCTGGGAGGAAAGAATTCGCATGGCAACTCCGCACAGAGAACTTACGGGAGTCCCTATCAGGTGCGGGCGAGCAGGGACATTTCGCTCGCGGTGCCACCGCACCTTTGCCCCGCCGGAGGCGGGACCTCATTATGACCCGATGACGAGGGCCGACCGGCGGGGCATTGGACGGTCACCGCGGTGGCCCCGCCGTTCCTCCCCGCAGCTCGGAAGGGTCTTCGGCCCGGGGGCGAGGCCGCCTTTCCAGCTCCGGCGGCTCTCTCGTTGCTCGCATGGTCCCGGCCTACTTGGCTTCGTCACAGCTTTGCCGCCGATCATAGTCCAAACGCCTCCCCTCCGGGACGGGGAAACCCGATGACCGCAGGAACACCCGTTTCGGCGTCCCCCGCGGAACGCCGGCGCGCGTTCGCCCGGCTGCTCCTCCTCGCGGGTCCGGCCGCGCTGGGCACCTCGCTCGCGATCAACCTCCTGGTGGGCCTGCTTCCCGTCGGCTTCATCGTCTGGACGAGCGTCATGCTCGCCGAGGTCTCCACCACGGCGAGCGGAACCGGCCCGGTCACCGTCGGCGCGGCGCTGGCCCTCGCGGTCGGCGCCTACATCCTGCAGCAGTCGCTGGTGCCCTACCAGGCCGCGCTGGGAGAGGTGATCGCGCGCCGGGTGGACGGCGGTTGCGTCCGGCGGTTGATGGGCTCCGCCCTGGCCGAGGCGCCACTGTCCCTGCTCGAACGTGAGAACGTCGCGGGCAGGCTCGGAGACGCGCGCGACGGCCTGGGCCGGTTCCCGCCCACTCCCGGGGAGGCGGTGGCGGGCACCCTCGCGCTGGTCGCCAGGTACACACAGCTCGCCGGCGCGGTGGTCCTCATCGGAATCGTGATCTCCCCGGTCGCGGGCACCGTCGCGGCGGTCACCGCCCTGGTGATCCGGCACGGAAGGCGCGGATCCATGGGGCGCCTCGGCTCGCTCTGGCACGAGCTGTCCGGCCCGCGCCGGCGGGTCACCTATCTGCGCGACATCGGCACGGCGATCACCGCCGCCAAGGAGTTCAGGACGCTGGGTCTGATCGACTGGTACGAGCGGCGCCACCGCGTGGACGCGCGGGAGTACCTGACGGCCCTGTGGAGTGGCCGGCGGCGCATCCTGTTCTGGCCGTTCGTGGCCTACACCCTGGTCGGCCTGGTGGGGGGCACCGTACTCCTGGTCTGGCTCGCCCGTTCCGCCGCACTGGGCGACCTCGGCCTACTCGAACTCTCCATCGCCCTCCAGTCGGCGCTGCTCGCCATTCGGTTCGGGACCTTCTTTCCGGAGAGTGATGTGCAGACCCAGTACGGGCTGAACGCCTATGAGGCACTGGTGGAGTTCGAGAACCTGGTCTCCGCCGGCCGACGGGAGATTCCCCGGGGCGATCTCCCGGCGAGCGGGCTGCCCCGGCGCGGCATCCGCTTCGAAGGGGTCGGTTTCGCCTACGGCACCGGCCGGAAGGTGCTGGACGGCCTCGACCTGGAGCTGCCCGCCGGGGGTTCGACCGCGATCGTCGGGCTGAACGGCGCCGGCAAGACCACCCTGGTCAAGCTGCTGGCGCGCCTCTACGACCCCTCGGAGGGAAGAATTCTCGTCGACGGTGAGGACCTACGGCGGCTGGACCCCCGGGACTGGCAGCGCCGGCTGGCCGTGATCTTCCAGGACTACGTCCGCTACGAGTTGCCCGCCGGTGCCAACATCGGCCTCGGTGCCCCCGCCGCGCTCGGGGACAGATCGGCCCTGCTCGCCGCCGCCCGGCGCGCGGGCGCGCTGGAGGTGGTGGACTCCCTGCCCGCCGGCCTCGACACCCCGCTGTCCGGGCAGTACGCGGGCGGGCGCGACCTGTCCGGCGGGCAGTGGCAGCGGATCGCCTTGGCCCGCGCCTTTCTCGCCGTCGAACGGGGCGCCTCCGTCCTGGTCCTGGACGAGCCCACCGCCCAGCTGGACGTCCGGGCGGAGGTGGAGTTCTTCGACCGTTTCCTCGCCATCACCGGCGGGCTGACCACGGTGATCATCTCACATCGCTTCTCCACCGTACGGCGGGCCGACCGGATCGTGGTCGTCGAGCACGGCCGCGTGGTCGAGCAGGGTGACCACGCGGGACTGTTGAGGTCCGGTGGACGCTACGCCGACCTCTTCGACCTGCAGGCCCGGCGCTTCGCCACCGGCCCGCCGGGGACGGAGGCCGGCCGATGAGATGGATCGTGCTCAGCGCGCTGTTCGTGCTGCGCCTCGCCGCGAGGGTCGACCGAGTACGCCTGCTCAAGGCGGTCGGGCTGATGGCGGTGGGCTACCTGGCCACCCCGCTCGTGGCCGTGGGGCTGCGGGAGTTCACCAACGCCGCCGTCGCGGGGAGGGTCGACGTCGCGACGGCGGTCGTCTGCGCCGTCGCCGTGCTCCTCGTCCTGGAGCTGATGCTCGGGCACTTCGCCCACCTGTCCTACTTCGAGGTCGGCGAACTCGCCGAGACCGTGCTGCACGAGGAACTGGTCCGCCACGTCAACGGCTCGCCGCGGCTTGAGCGCCTGGACGACCCGGCCTTCGCCGACAGCGTGAACCTCGTCCGCCAGGAGCTGGGCAAGACCCGCACCGCGGTGGAGTCGGTGCTCCAGCTGGGCGGGCTCGTCCTGCAGACCGGGTTCACCGCGGTCCTGCTGGTGATGCTCGATCCCTGGCTGGCCCTGCTGCCTTTGGCGGCGCTGCCGTCGGTGCTGATCGGCAGACGGGCGCAGAACCTGCTGGAGCTGGCGAAGGAGGCGACCGCCGAGAGCACCCGCCGCACCCGCCACCTGCTCGAACTCGCGACCACCCCGGCCTCGATCAAGGAGATCCGGCTCTTTCACGCCGAGCCTCCTCTCCTGCGGGAGCAGGACACCTGCTGGTCGAAGACCAGCGCGGCACTGCGAGGCGCGCACCTGAGGGCCGCCGGGCTACGGGCGCTGGGCCAGCTTGCCTTCTCCCTCGCCTACGGAGGCGCGATCACGCTGGTGATCTGGCAGGCCGCCCGGGGAAGGGCCGACGCGGGCGACGTGGTGCTGGTCATCACCCTGGCGGTCCAGGTGAGCGTGCAGGTGGCCGGAGCCTCCACGTTGCTCACCGCCCTACAGGGCGTCGGCAGGACGCTGGACCGGCTGGCCTCGCTCCGGGAGCCGGGTGAGAGCCCTTCCCCCGTGGAAGGCGGCGTCCCCGGGAGGCTACGAGAGGGCATCAGGCTGGAGCACGTGAGTTTCGCCTACCCCGGGACCGACAGGATGATCCTGCGCGACGTCTGCCTGACGATACCCGCAGGCGGATCGGTGGCGCTCGTCGGCGAGAACGGGGCGGGCAAGAGCACCCTCGTCAAGCTGCTGTGCGGCCTCTACCATCCCACCTCGGGCCGGATCCTGGTGGACGGCATCGACCTGCGCGACCTGCCACCCCGCGAGTGGCAGGCCAGGGTGGCCTCCCTGTTCCAGGACTTCGCCCGGTTCGAGTTGCGCCTCGGGGAGAACGTCGGAGTCGGTGACCTCGCCCGGCTGGAGGACCGGGAGGCGATCTCGCGGGCGCTCGGGCTGGCACACGCGGACCGGATCGTGGCGACGGTGCCCGGCGGGCTTTCCGGCCTGCTGGGCCACGGCTACGGCCACGGCGTCGAACTCTCCGGCGGCCAGTGGCAGACGCTGGGGCTCGCCCGGTGCCTGATGCGCCAGGAGGCGCTTCTGCTGGTCCTGGACGAACCTGCGGCCGCGCTCGACGCCGCCGCGGAACACGCGATCTTCGACCGCTACGCCGCCTCCTCGCACGAGGCGGGTCACCGCTCCGGCGCGATCACCCTCTTCGTCTCCCACCGCTTCTCCACCGTGCGGATGGCCGACATGATCATCGTCCTCGACGGAGGCCGGGTGGTGGAGAACGGTGACCACCGCACGCTGCTGGCGGGCTCCGGACTCTACTCCGAGCTGTATGGCCTCCAGCGGAGGATCTACCGCTAGGTTCCCGTCTCGGCCGGCCCCGGCTCACCGGGGCCGGCCGAGGGGGGTAGGCCTCCGCCTTGGGCTTGACGTCCACCCCGGCCTCCCTGCGCTGCCCCACCGTGATCGGGGAGGGAGCGCCGGTCAGCGGGTCGAAACCGGAGGCCGTCTTCGGGAAGGCGATCACGTCGCGAATCGACTCTCCGCCGACCAGGAGCGTGCAGACCCGGTCCCAGCCGTAGGCGATGCCGCCGTGCGGCGGCGGGCTGTACTTGAACGCCTCCAGCAGGAAGCCGAACTTGTTCTCCGCCTCCTCCTTGGAGATGCCGAGCACGTCGAAGACGCGCTGCTGCATCTCGGCGCGGTGGATCCGGATCGAGCCACCACCGATCTCCATGCCGTTGCAGACCATGTCGTAGGCGTAGGCCAGGGCCTCACCAGGGTGGTCCTGGAAGTTGTCGGCCCACTCGGGCTTCGGACCGGTGAAGGGATGGTGGACCGGGGTCCAGCCGCCCTCGCCGTCCTCCTCGAACATGGGGGCATCGACGATCCACAGGAAGTTCCAGGCCGACTCGTCGATCAGGCCGCAGCGGCGGCCGATCTCCAGCCGGGCCGCGCCGAGCAGGTCGCGGGATGCGGAGGCCGCGCCGGCCGCGAAGAAGATCGCGTCTCCGGGCTCAGCCGCCACCTTGGCCGCCAGGCCCGCCGCCTCGGTCTCGGACAGGTTCTTGGCGACCGGGCCGCCGAGCGTGCCGTCCTGGCCCACCAGCACGTAAGCCAGGCCTTTGGCGCCGCGCGACTTGGCCCACTCCTGCCAGGCGTCCAGCTCCTTGCGGCTCTGGGAGGCGCCGCCGGGCATGACCACGGCGCCCACGTACGGTGCCTGGAAGACCCTGAAGGTGGTGTCGGCGAAGAACTCCGTCATCTCGACGAGCTCCTGGCCGAAGCGCAGGTCGGGCTTGTCGGAGCCGTAGCGGGCCATGGCGTCCCGGTAGGTCATCCGGGGTAGCGGGTTCGGCAGCTCGTAGCCGACCGTCTCCTTCCAGATCCGGCCGATCAGCGCCTCCCCCAGGGCCATGACGTCGTCCTGGTCGACGAAGGACATCTCGACGTCGATCTGGGTGAACTCCGGCTGCCGGTCGGCGCGCAGGTCCTCGTCGCGAAAGCAGCGGGCGAGCTGGTAATAGCGCTCCAGCCCGGCGACCATCAGGAGCTGCTTGAACAGCTGCGGCGACTGCGGCAGGGCGTACCAGTTCCCGGGCTGAAGCCGGACCGGGACCAGGAAGTCGCGGGCACCCTCCGGGGTGGAGCGGGTCAGCATCGGGGTCTCGACGTAGTTGAACCCGTGCTCGTCCATCACCTGGTGGGCGAGGTAGGTGGCCTTGGAGCGGGTGCGCATGGCCTGCGCGATCTGCGGGCGGCGGATGTCGAGGTAGCGGTACTTGAGCCTGGCCTCCTCCGAGATGCCGGTCCCGCCCTCGATGGGGAACGGCAGCGGGGCGGACTCGCTGAGCACCTCGACCTCGGAGGCGACGACCTCGATCGCGCCGGTCGGCAGGTCGGGGTTCTCGTTGCCCTCGGGGCGGACCCGCACCTGCCCGACGACCTTGACGCAGTATTCGGCGCGCAGGCCGTGGGCGTCGTCCTCCTCGCGGAAGACCACCTGGGCGGAGCCGGAGGCGTCACGCAGGTCGATGAAGACCACGCCGCCGTGGTCGCGGCGGCGCCCCACCCATCCGGCGAGCGTCACCTGCTGCCCGGCGTGCTCCTCGCGCAGTGATCCCGCTTCGTGCGTGCGGATCATTTGTCCAGTCTCTCCTTCAACGTCGTGACGATCTCAGCGAGTGGTACGGCGCTCTGCTCTCCGCTGACCAGGTCCTTGACCTGCGCGGTCCCCGCGGCGATATCACGCTCGCCGAGGATCACCGCGTGGCTCGCCCCCGAGCGGTCGGCGCCCTTCATGGCGCCCTTGACACCCTTGCCGCCGAACGACATGTCGGCGGCAAGGCCCGCCCGGCGCAACTCGGTGACAAGAAGGAACATCCGGCGGCGCGCCTCCTCACCCAGCGGCACACCGTACACCTGTACGCGCGCCTGTTCGCCGTCGCCCGCGAACAGGCCCTCGGCCTCCATGGCCAGGACCGTACGGTCGACGCCGAGCGCCCAGCCGACGCTGGGCAGGGCGGGGCCGCCGAGCATCTCGCTCAGCCCGTCGTAGCGGCCTCCGCCGCCGACCGCGGACTGGGAGCCGAGCCCGTCGTGGACGAACTCGAACGTGGTCCGCGTGTAGTAGTCGAGGCCGCGGACCAGCCGGGGGTCGTCGGTGTAGGCCACGCCGGAGGCGGTCAGCAGCGAGCGGACCTCCTCGTGATAGGCCTTGCACGCCCCGCACAGGTGGTCGACGACCAGCGGCGCGCCGGCCAGCCGCTCCTGCACCTCCGGGCGCTTGTCGTCGAGCACGCGCAGCGGGTTGATCTCGATCCGCTGCCGGGTGGGTTCGTCGAGGTCGAGGCCGCGCAGGAAGTCCTGGAGCGCGGCCCGGTAGACGGGGCGGCACTCCCTGTCGCCCAGCGTGTTGATCAGCAGCCGGACCCCGGTGAGCCCCAGCGCGGCGTAGCCGTCGACGGCCAGCAGGATCAGCTCGGCGTCGAGCGCCGGGTCCTCGGCGCCCAGTGCCTCGGCGCCGACCTGCCAGAAGTGCCGGTAGCGGCCCTTCTGTGCCCGCTCGTAGCGGAACTGGCTGCCCGAGTACCAGAGCTTCACCGGAAGCTGCCCGTTGTGCAGGCCGTGCTGGAGGACCGCGCGCACCACCGGGGCGGTGCCCTCGGGGCGCAGCGTGATGGAGCGCCCGCCCTTGTCCTCGAAGGTGTACATCTCCTTGGAGACGATGTCCGTCGACTCCCCGACGCCGCGCACGAACAGCGCGGTGTCCTCGAAGACCGGCGTCTCGATGTAGCCGTAACCCGCCCGGCGGACGGGGTCGGTCAGCGCCTCGCGTACCGCGAGTGCCCGCTCCGAACGCGGTGGGATCCAGTCGAAGGTGCCCTTGGGCGCCTGCAAAGTCATTGTCTAAAGTCCCCTGCCGGGGCCGCGGTCGTGCCTGAGACCCGCGGGGCCTGCGCCCGCGGCCTGCTCCGCCTCCGCGAGATACGGGTTGGTGGCACGCTCTTGGCCGATCGTGGTCTGTGGTCCGTGGCCGGGCAGCACCACCGTGTCCGCCGGCAGCGGCAGGCACTTGGCCGCCAGGCTGCGCAGGATGGTCGGGTAGTCGCCGCCTGGAAGATCTGTGCGGCCGATGGAGCCGGCGAAGAGCAGGTCGCCCGAGAACAGCACGTCGGGGATCTCCTCGGTGCTGGGCAACCTGAAGGTCACCGACCCCCTGGTATGGCCGGGGGTGTGGTCGACGGTGAGCTCCAGGCCCGCCAGCCGCAGCACCTCGCCGTCCGCGAGCTCGCGCACGTCGTCCGGCTCGGTGAAGGTCAGTCCCCCGAACAGCTGCTGTTTCGCGGACAGCGACATCCCCTTGCCGGGATCGGACAGCAGCTCGCGGTCTTCGGGATGGATCCACGCGGGGACGTCACGCGCGCCGCAGACCGGGGCCACCGACCACATGTGGTCGAGGTGCCCGTGGGTGACCAGCACCGCGACCGGTTTGAGCCGGTGCTCGCGCAGCAGGTCATCGAGGTCGCCGACGGCGTTCTGGCCGGGATCGACGACCACGCACTCCTCGCCCGCGGCGGGAGCGACGACGTAACAGTTGGTCTGGAAGGACCCTGCGGGAAAGCCGGCGATGAGCATCTGCCTCAGCTGATCTCGTCAAGAATGCGGATGGGAATGTAACCGAAGGGTACCGGTGCGGGTCGGCGGGCTGCGAACCATTACCCATTGGCCGATACGATTCGCCCACCTCATTAAGTACGACTCGGCACTCGGGAGGGCGAAGCGGTGAGCGGCAGGGAGCGCCAGAAGCAGTTGGCGCGCGAGCACTACGAGCGGCAGATGAAGCGACGCGTCGAACGTGAGGCCAAGGTCGCCAGGGCCAAGCGCATCGCACTCATCGGCACCAGTGTGGTCGGTGTGCTGGCTGTGGCGGGTGTGATCGTCGCGACCAGCGTGTTCGGGGGTTCCGACACGACGGCGACCGCCGATCCGGCGCCCTCGGGGAACCCCTCGGAGACGGCCTCCGCGGCCGGCACGCAGCCGACGGCCTTCGACGCGGCCAGCGGAACCTGCGGCTACGTCGCCTCGGAAGGCGGCACGACCAAGAACGTGGGCCTGCCTCCGGCGAAGGTCGACAAGACTCCCACGACGATGACCCTGAAGACCAACCAGGGCGACATCGTCATCGAGGTGTCGGCCGACAAGACTCCGTGCACCGTCAACTCCTTCGCCTTCCTGGCGCAGAAGAAGTACTTTGACGGTTCCAAGTGTCACCGGCTGGGCTCCGACCAGTTCCCGATGTTGCAGTGCGGCGACCCGCTGGCCAAGGCCGACGGCAAGAACCCCACCGACGGTCAGGGTGGCCCCGGCTACCGCTTCGTCAACGAGAACCTGGAGGGCGCCAAGTACACCCGCGGCGTCGTGGCCATGGCCAACAGCGGTCCCGACACCAACGGCAGCCAGTTCTTCCTCGTGTACGGCGACGCCCCGCTGACGCCGGACTACACCCCCTTCGGTACGGTCACCAAGGGCCTGGAGATCCTCGACAAGGTGAACAAGGCGGGCGTCATCACTCCGGGGCCTGACGGCACCGGGGCACCGAAGGAAACCCTCGAAATCAAAGACGTGACAATGTCCAGCAAGAGCTGACGTAATACATACAAGGGGCGGTAAGTCCCGAAAGGCTGATGAAAGTGCGGGAGGACACGGTGAGCACCGACCCGTGGGGCCGGGTAGACGACGACGGCACCGTCTACGTACGTACGGCTGAGGGAGAACGGGCCGTCGGGTCCTGGCAGGCCGGCGAACCGGAAGAGGCACTCGCCTACTTCCATCGCAAGTTCGACGAGCTGGCCGGGCAGGTCACCCTGCTCGAACAGCGGCTCCGCGGCACTGACCTGCCGCCCGCCCAGGCGGAGGCGACCATCGTCAAGCTCCGCGAGGCGATCACCGACGCGCACGCGGTCGGTGACCTCGACGCGCTGCTGAACCGCCTCAACACCCTCACGGAGCTGGTCGCCCAGCGCCGGGAGGAGGTCAAGGCCGCTCGTGACGTGGCCAGGGCCGAGGCCAAGGGCGTCAAGGAGCGGATCGTCGCCGAGGCCGAGCGCATCGCCGACGACACCACCCACTGGAAGACCGGTGGCGAGCGGCTGCGCCAGCTGATCGATGAGTGGAAGGCCGCCGAGCGCATCGACCGGGTGACCGAGGCGGCGCTGTGGAAGCGCCTGTCGGCGGCCCGCACGGCCTTCGCCAAGCGGCGCAAGGCCTATTTCGCCGGGCTGGACGAGCAGCGCGAGGGCGTGCGCTCCACCAAGGAGCGCATCGTGGCCGAGGCCGAGGCGCTGGCCTCGTCCACCGACTGGGGTGCCACCGCGTCTGCCTACCGCGAGCTGATGCAGGAGTGGAAGTCCGCCGGCCGGGCCTCCCGGGAGGTCGAGGACGAGCTCTGGGGCCGTTTCAAGGGCGCCCAGGACCAGTTCTTCCAGGCGCGTTCGGCCGTCTTCGCCGAGCGCGACGCCTCGCTGGCGGCCAACGCCGAGGCCAAGGAGCAACTCCTGACCGAGGCCGAGAAGATCCTCCCGGTCACCGACGTCCGTGCGGCCAGGAACGCCCTGCGCGGCATCCTGGAGCGCTGGGAGGCCGCGGGCCCGGTCCCACGCGAACAGCGCGACCGGCTGGAGGGCGGCCTGCGCAAGATCGACGACGCGGTCCGCAAGGCCGAGGAGGCGGAGTGGAAGCGCTCCAACCCCGAGGCGCGCGCCCGTGCCCAGAACACGGTCGACCAGCTGCGCAAGTCGATCGCGCAGTTGGAGGGCCGCCTGACCAAGGCCAGGGACGCGGGCAGGGACAAGGACGTCAAGGACGCCGAGGAGGCCCTGGCCGCCCGCCGTTCCTGGCTGGAGGAGGCCGAGCGCACGCTCGCCGAGTTCTCCTGACCCCTTCCGCGGGCGGCTGACGCGATCTGAAGGACCGACAGGGCCGCGGAGGGCTCCCATACCGGGGAGCCCTCCGCGGCCCTGTCGTTCGTGATGAGGCGTCGGCGCCGCCCCCGGCTCGGAGAGGGTCCGAGGGCGCGCCCGACGCTCAGGAACCGGCGCCGCTGACCCGGTAGACGTCGTAGACGCCCTGGATGTTGCGGACGGCCTTCAGGACGTGCCCCAGATGCTTGGGGTCGCCCATCTCGAAGGTGAACTTGCTGATCGCCACCCTGTCCCTGGACGTCGTCACCGACGCCGACAGGATGTTGACGTGCTGGTCGGAGAGCGTGCGGGTCACATCCGAGAGCAGGCGCGGCCGGTCGAGCGCCTCGACCTGCAGCGCGACCAGGAACACCGAGTCGTCCGCGGCGGACCAGGCGACCTCGACCAGGCGGTCGGGCTCGGACTTGAGCTGATCCATGTTGGGACAGTTGGTGCGGTGCACCGACACGCCATGCCCGCGGGTGACGAAACCGACGATCTCATCGCCCGGCACGGGAGTGCAGCATCGCGACAGGCGGACCCAGACGTCGGAGTCGCCCGCGACGACCACTCCGGCGCCGCCACTGCCCCGGGGACGACCGCGCAGCTTGGTCGGCACGGAGACCTCGGCGATGTCCTCTTCCGCGCCGTCCACTCCTCCGATGGAGGTCACGAGCTTCTGCACGACCGCCTGCGCGGCGATGTGGCCCTCTCCCACGGCCGCGTAGAGCGCGGAGACGTCCGGGTAGCGCAGCTCCCTGGCGAGGACCAGGAGGGACTCTCCGGACATCAGGCGCTGCAGCGGCAGGCCCTGCTTGCGCATGGCGCGGCCGATCGCCTCCTTGCCCGCCTCGATCGCGGTCTCGCGGCGCTCCTTGGAGAACCACTGCCGGATCTTGTTACGGGCCCGTCCCGACTTGACGAACTTCAGCCAGTCACGCGAGGGGCCCGCGTCGGGCGACTTGGAGGTGAAGATCTCCACTGTGTCACCGTTGCCCAGCCGCGACTCCAGGGGCACCAGGCGGCCGTTGACCCTGGCCCCGATGCAACGGTGCCCCACCTCGGTGTGCACGGCGTAGGCGAAGTCGACGGGCGTCGCGTTCTCGGGCAGGGCGATGACCTGGCCTCGGGGCGTGAAGACGTAGACCTCCGAGACCGACAGGTCGAACCTGAGCGACTCCAGGAACTCTCCCGGATCGGCGGTCTCCTTCTGCCAGTCGAGGAGCTGCCGCAGCCACGCCATGTCGCTGGCGGGCTTCAACTTCGCCCCCGGAGGACCGGAGGTGGTCATGTCCTCCTTGTACTTCCAGTGCGCCGCCACACCGTACTCGGCCCTGTGGTGCATCCCGTGGGTGCGGATCTGCAGCTCCACCGGCTTGCCCTCCGGGCCGATGACCGTGGTGTGCAACGACTGGTACATGTTGAACTTGGGCATCGCGATGTAGTCCTTGAACCGGCCGGGCACCGGATTCCATCGCGCGTGAATCGTTCCGAGCGCCGCGTAGCAGTCGCGGACCGTGTCGACCAGCACCCGGATGCCGACCAGGTCGTAGATGTCGTCGAAGGCGACGTCCCTGGCGATCATCTTCTGGTAGACGGAGTAGTAGTGCTTGGGACGGCCCTTGACGGCCGCGCGGATCTTGGCGTCGCGCAGGTCGCCGGAGACCTTCTCGATGACCTCCTGCAGGAACAGGTCCCTGCGCGGGGCCCGTTCCGAGACCATCCGGGCGATCTCGTCGTAGCGCTTGGGGTAGAGCATGGCGAACGCGAGGTCCTCCAGCTCCCACTTGATGGTGTTCATGCCCAGCCGGTGGGCGAGCGGCGCGAAGATCTCCAGCGTCTCGCGGGACTTCTGGTGCCGCTTGTGCTCGGGCAGGTAGCGCATGGTGCGCATGTTGTGCAGCCGGTCGGCGAGCTTGATCACCAACACCCGGATGTCCCGGGACATCGCCACGACCATCTTGCGTACGGTCTCGGCCTCGGCCGCGGCGCCGAACTTGACCTTGTCGAGCTTGGTGACGCCGTCGACCAGCAGCGCGATGTTGTCGCCGAAGTCCGAGCGCAGCTCGTCCAGGCCGTACGCGGTGTCCTCGACGGTGTCGTGCAGCAGCGCGGCGCACAGCGTCTCGTCGTCGGTGCCGAGCTCGGCCAGGATCGTCGCCACCGCCAGCGGGTGGGTGATGTACGGGTCACCGCTTTTGCGCTTCTGGTCGCGGTGGTGATAGGCCGCCACGTCGTAGGCGCGCTCGATGAGCCGCAGATCCGCCTTCGGATGGGTGGCGCGGACCGTGCGGAACAGCGGCTCCAGAACCGGATTCATGCCGCCACCCCATTGCCCCCCAAAACGTGCGAGCCTTCGCCTTACCGCCGGCTTCTCCTCGGCGGCTCCGGACATGGCGGAACCGGCGTCGCCTGCTGGGACGGCCATCTCGGGACCGCCACCGTTGGCGGTCGTGTCGGGGACGACCACATCACGGGGCACTCAGACTCCTCACGTTCGAGTCCAGATCCCTCAGTGTATCCAGACAGGGTTGTGTGCTTTTGTCCGCGGGGTCGATCAAACGACGACGAGAGCGTGCAACTCGACGTCCGTCAGGCGCTCGCGACCCTTGAGGAAGGCCAGCTCCATGAGCACGGCGAGGCCGACGACCTCGGCGCCCGCCTCGCGGACCAGCTCCACCGCCGCGCGCGCCGTTCCTCCCGTGGCGAGCACGTCGTCGACGATGAGAACGCGCTCTCCGGGGATGAAGGCGTCCCGGTGAACCTCGATGATGGCGGAGCCGTACTCCAGATCGTAGGACGCCTCAAGCGTCTCAGCGGGCAGTTTGCCTTTCTTCCGTACCGGGACGAAGCCCGCGCCCGCCTGGCAGGCGACCGGGGCGGCCAGGATGAACCCCCGCGCCTCGATTCCAACGATCTTGTCCACCTCGTACAGCCCGGCCAGCGCCCTGGTCACCGCGGCGAACGCCACCGGGTCGGCGAGCAGCGGGGTGATGTCCTTGAACATCACCCCGGGCTGCGGGTAGTCGGGCACGTCACGGATGCGATCGAGGATCAGCCTGCTCAGCTCGGTCATGGTCGGCACTCCTTGGGGAGGGGGAAGGAAAACGCCTCCGCCCCCTGGGCAGGGAGCGGAGGCGCGAACTGCTCGGAGCTTACTTCTTCTTGCGTTTGTCGCCGCCGGCCGCGGCCCCGTTGGCCACGTTGGCGGTCCCGTTGACGGTCCCGTTGGACGCTCCGGCGGTGACCGGCTGACGCGTCGTCCTGCCCCCGGAGCCACCCCCGTGGGCGGCGAGCCTGCGGGCGATCGCCTGGTAGCGCGGCTCGCGCTCCTTCAGCGTGACCAGCAGTGGCGTCGCGACGCACAGCGAGGAGTAGGTTCCGACGATCATGCCGACGAACAGGGCCAGCGACAGGTCCTTCAGGGTACCGGCGCCGAACAGCGTGGTGCCGATGAAGAGGATCGCCGCGACCGGCAGGATCGCCACCAGGGTGGTGTTCAGCGACCGGATCAGCGTGTGGTTCAGCGCGTTGTTGGCGGCCTCGGTGTAGGTCATCTTGGAGGTCGTGCCGAGCTTGGCGGTGACCTCCTTGATCATGTCGAAGACGACCACGGCGTCGTACAGCGAGTACCCGAGGATGGTCAGGAAGCCCAGCAGGGTCGCCGGGGTGACCTCGAAGCCGGACCAGGCGTAGACACCGGCGGTGATCACCAGGTCGTGCAGCAGCGCCACGACGGCCGACAGCGCCATCTTCCACTCGAAGGCCATCGTCAGGTACAGGATGATCGCCAGCATGAAGACGATCAGTCCGATGACGGCCTTGTTGGCCACCTGGCCGCCCCACGAGGCACCGATCACCTGCAGGTTGACCTCGTTCTGCGGCAGCTTGAACTCGCTCGCCACCGCCTTCTGGACCGCGGTGACCTGCTCTGCCGGGAGGCTCTCCGTGGTGACCCGCCAGCCGTTCTGGGTCGTCTGCGCGATGACCTGGTGCACACCGGCATCGGTGAACGTGCCGCGCACCTGCTCGATGTTGACGGACGCCGGGGCCTTGAAGGAGAAGACGGACCCGCCCTTGAACTCCACGCCCAGGTTGAGGCCGTTGAAGACCAGACCGGCGATGGAGATCACCAGCAGGATTACAGAGAGGCTGTACCAAAGCTTCCTGCGGCCGACGAAGTCGACGTTGACCTCGCCCCGGTACAGCCGGCGCGCGATGCCGGACATCAGGCCTCCTGCGGAGCGGACTTGGGAGCGGTGACGGTCTCGCTCATGCGCTCGGCGTCGAGACCGGAGAGCTTGTGCCCCTTGGCGAAGAACTTCAGCCTCGCCAGCATCGCGACGAACGGCTTGGTGAACATGAACACCACCGCGATGTCGATGAGCGTGGTCAGGCCCATCGCGAAGGCGAACCCGGCCACACCGCCGACCGCCAGGAAGTAGAGCACCACGGCGGCGATGAACATGACGGCGTCCGCGATGAGGATCGTCCGCCGGGCCCGGACCCAGGCGACCTCGATCGCCGTGCGCAGCGAACGGCGGCCTTCCTTCATCTCGTCACGGATACGTTCGAAGTAGACGATGAACGAGTCGGCGGTGATACCGATCGAGACGATCAGACCGATGATGTGCGGCAGCGAGAGGCGGAAGCCGGCGAACGCGCCGAGCAGCACCACCGACTGGTAGGTAACGATCGTCGCCACCAGGAGGCTCAGCACCGAGACGACGCCCAGGCCCCGGTAGTAGAGCATCGAGTAGATCACGACCAGCAGCAGGCCGATCGCGCCAGCGATGAGGCCGCCGCGCAGTTGGTCGGCGCCCAGGGTGGAGGAGACCTCGTCGATGGAGCTCTTCTCGAACTTCAGCGGAAGTGCGCCGTACTTGAGCTGGTTGGCCAGCTCGTCGGCGCTCACCTGGGTGAAGTTGCCGGAGATCTGCGCACGGCCGCCGGTGATCGGCTCCTGGATGACGGGCGCGGAGATGACCATGCCGTCGAGGACCATGGCGATCTGGTTGCGGGGGGCCTGCGAGTTGAAGGCGGTGGTGGTGACCTTCGACCACTGGTCGGGGCCCTGGCCCTTGAAGGAGAGCTGGACGAGCCACTCGCCGGTGGTCTGGTCGACGCCCGAGGACGCGCTGTCGATCGAGGTGCCGGTCACGGCCGCCTTGTCGAGGATGAACTTGGTGCTGCCGTCGGTGCTGCAGCCCACGTACTGCTTGTCCGGCGCGTCCTGAGCCCCTCGGTTCGTCTGCTTGGCGCAGTCGAGCGTCTGGAACTCCTTGAGGGCCGCCGGGTCGATCCCGGTGGGGTCGACGCCCGCCATGGGATCGTCGGCCGCCGTCGGCGGGGCTGTCGGCGGGGCCGTCGGCGCGGCGCTGCCGTTACCCGGCTTGGAAGACTGGTCGCCGGGTTGAGCAGGCTCCGTAGAGGACTCGGAGCCGGCTCCCGGGCTTGGCTTGAGCAGCCCCGACGACAGGGCGCGCCCGGCGGGCGAGGTGTTCGTGTCGGGGGCGGCCGTCGCGGACGGCTTCGGCGCCGCGGAGTCGGTGGGCCTGGGCGCCCTGGTCCCCTTGCCCCCGGAGGTGGTGGGCGAGGGAGACGGCGTCGGCGCCTGGGTAGCCAGCTCTCCGGGGGGCGGAGGCGATCCGGCCCCGATCGCCAGCACCTGGCGGAACCGCAGTTCCGCAGTGGTGCCGACCAGCTTGACGACTTCCTCCTGGCCAACTCCGGGGACGGAGATGACGATGTTGTCACCGGACTTGGCGACCTCGGCGTCGGAGATGCCGCTGCCGTTCACCCGCTCGCGGATGATGTTCACCGCCAGGTCGAGACTCTCCTGGGAGGGAGCGCTTCCGTTCGGGGTGATGGGCTGCAGCGTCACTGTCGTGCCGCCGGCGAGGTCGAGGCCATATTCCGGGGTGTACGCCTTGTTGAGGAGCATCACCCCTCCCATGGCGAGAATGATCGCCAGAAGCAGCAGGAGCATGCGCCCCGGTTTGCTCTGGCCGCTGGTCGGTCGGGCCACTGGTCGACTTTCGGTTATAGGGGATTGGTGGTGAACCTACTCACAGTTTCTTGCTCGCCGAGTCGCGCTCTTCGCTCTGCTGCTCGGCGGTCTCCGCGACGTCGTGGTCGGCGGGCTTGACATCCTCCTCCACATCGTCGACGGGAACCAGGACGCGGCCGATCGCCGCCTTCACCCAGCGGGTCTCCACGCCGGGGGCGATCTCCAGGATCACGTCGTCGGCGTCGATGGCCACCACGGTCCCGAAAAGACCCGTCGTGGTCATGACACCGGTGCCCGGCGCGAGGCTGTTCTGCATCTTGACCTGCTCCTGCTGCCGCTTACGCTGCGGCCGGATCAGCAGGAAGTAGAAAACCACGACCATGAGAGCGATCATGATCAGACTTGAATAGCTGCCGCCCACAGGGCCGCTCCTTCTCTTGAGAATGACCGGCGTGAAACCGGACGTCATATACGACCATGCCGCTCAGCACGTCAGCCTACACAGCCAGCCAAGGCTCGGAGTTTAGGCGAGTTGTTAGAAGCACGGCAACGAAGTCACGATTCGGCACGCAGGGAAGTTCCCATTTCGATACAGTTGTCATCTATCTGTGATCAACCTTGTACGTCTCCCCTACCGATGCACAACGCTAGATTTGCTCGGCATCATCCCCAAGATCGATGAGAAGCGAGGCACCGAAGGCGTCCGGCGGGGGCACCAGCCCCAGATGGGTCCAGGCCGCGGCGGTCGCGACCCGGCCACGGGGGGTGCGGGCCAGCAGGCCCTGCCGCACCAGGAACGGCTCGGCGACCACCTCGACCGTCTCCGGCTCCTCCCCCACCGCGACCGCCAGCGTCGACAGCCCCACCGGGCCACCGCCGAACTTGCGCAGCAGCGCTCCGAGCACCGCCCGGTCGAGCCTGTCGAGCCCCTCGGCGTCGACCTCGTAGAGGTTGAGCGCGGCGGAGGCGACGTCCCTGGTGATGACGCCTTCCGCGCGCACCTCGGCGAAGTCGCGGACCCTGCGCAGCAGGCGGTTGGCGATACGGGGCGTACCCCGCGAGCGGCCGGCGATCTCGGTGGCGGCGTCGTCCGGCAGCGTCACGCCCAGCAGGCGCGAGGAGCGGTGCAGCACCTCCTCCAGTTCGGCGACCCCGTAGAAGTCCATGTGCGCGACGAAGCCGAAGCGGTCACGCAGCGGCGCGGGAAGCATGCCGGCCCTGGTGGTGGCCCCGACCAGGGTGAACGGGGCGATCTCCAGCGGGATCGCGGTCGCCCCCGGCCCCTTGCCCACCACGATGTCGACGCGGAAGTCCTCCATCGCCAGATAGAGCATCTCCTCGGCGGGCCTGGCCATGCGGTGGATCTCGTCGATGAACAGGACCTCGCCCTCCGAGAGGGTCGACAGGATCGCCGCGAGGTCACCGGCCCGCTCGAGCGCGGGCCCCGAGGTGATCCGGAGCGGCACGGAGAGCTCGGTCGCAATGATCATGGAGAGGGTCGTCTTGCCCAGCCCGGGACCGCCGCTCATCAGCACGTGGTCCGGCGGCCGGTTGCGCCGCAGCGCGCTCTGCAGCACCAGGGACAACTGCTCGCGCACCCGTGCCTGGCCGATGAACTCATCGAGCCGCTTGGGCCGCAGCGCCGCCTCGATGTTCCTCTCGTCGCCCTCGGCGTCCGGCGACACCAGATCCCGTTCGAAACTCACGCCGTCCCACCTCCGCTCACCGTACGGCGGAGGCGCCCACGCTCCGGCCGCCGCGCCTTCGCCGTCGAGCCTCTCATCGCGTGCTCAGCGCGCTGAGTGCCGCCTTGAGCAGCGCCGCCACCTGCGGGGTGCGGCCCTCGGCCAGTTCGGCCTCGGCCCGGGGCTCGACGGCGGCGACCGCCTCGTCCGCGTCCCGTACCGAGTAACCCAGGCCGACCAGGCCGGAGTGGACCTGATTGCGCCAGACGGGCGCGGCGGCGCGGCCGTTGAGCGCGGCGTTGACCGCCTCCTCGGGCGTGCCGAGCTTGCCCTTGAGATCGACGATGATCCGCTGGGCGCCTTTCGGGCCCACCCCGGGGACCCTGGTCAGCGCCTTGACGTCGGCGGTGGCCACGGCCACCCTGAGCGCGTTGGGGGTGTGCACGGCCAGCATCGCCAGGGCGACCTTGGGGCCGACCCCGTTGGCCGTCTGCAGCATCTCGAAGATCCCGCGCTCGTCGTCGGTGGCGAAGCCGAACAGCGTCAGCGACTCCTCGCGGACCACCAGCGAGGTGGCCAGCCGGGCCTCCTCGCCTGTTCTGAGCGTCGCCAGCGTGCCCGGCGTGCAGTGCACGAGCACTCCCACCCCGCCCACCTCGACGACCGCCCCGTCGGGGGCGATCACGGTCACCTGTCCTCGCACCGAGGCGATCACTTCGTGGTTCCTCTCGGGTATCCGGCCCTGCCCCGGCCGCGGAAGTAGGCCGCGGCGGTCGTGCCGGGGCCGCTCGCGGCCTTCGCCGCGGCCTCGGCCAGCCTGCTCTGGGCTCCGCCCCGCCACACGTGGCAGATCGCGAGGGCGAGCGCGTCGGCGGCGTCGGCGGGCTTGGGCATGGCGTCCAGCCGCAGCAGCCGGGTCACCATCGTGCCGACCTGCTGCTTGTCGGCCGTGCCGCTGCCGGTGATCGCCGCCTTGACCTCGGACGGCGTGTGCAGGGCGACCGGCAGCCCCCTGCGGGAGGCGCACAGGATCGCCACGGCGGAGGCCTGCGCGGTGCCCATCACCGTCCTGAGGTTGTGCTGGGCGAAGACCCGTTCCACGGCCACCGCGTCGGGTTCGAGCTCGTCGAGCCACTGCTCTATGCCGGCCTCGATCGCCACCAGCCGGGCGCCGATCTCGTCGTCGGCGGGGGTTCGGACCACCCCGACCTTGACCAGGCTCAGCGGCGCGCCCGGTCTCCCCTCGACGGCGCCGAGCCCGCATCGGGTAAGCCCGGGATCGACCCCCATGACCCGCAGTTCGGGCAATCGCACCGGCACGCCTCCGCTCACCGAACACCTGTTCGGTGCCAGACTCTACCGCCTGGGAGCACGTCGCGCACGGCCCTCGCGGGGCCCGCGGGAAGTGTCAGCGGCGGTCACCGCCCGGAGTTCCGCGACGGGAACGCCGAGCGCGAGATCACGCGTCGAGCTTCTCCATGACCTCGTCGGAGACGTCGAAGTTGGCCCAGACGTTCTGCACGTCGTCACTGTCCTCAAGGGCGTCGATCAGCCTGAAGACCTTGCGGGCGCCGTCCTCGTCGAGCGGGACGTTCATCGTCGGCATGAAGCCGGACTCGGCCGAGTCGTAGTCGATCCCGGCCTCCTGCAGGGCCTTGCGGACCGGCACGAGGTCGGTGGCCTCGGAGACGACCTCGAACTGGTCCCCCAGGTCGTTGACCTCCTCGGCGCCCGCGTCGAGGACCGCGGTCAGCACGTCGTCCTCACCCAGCTCGCCCTTGGGGACGAGCACGACGCCCTTGCGGTTGAACATGTAGGACACCGAACCCGGGTCGGCCAGCGAACCGCCGTTGCGGGTCAGCGCGACACGGACCTCGGAGGCCGCCCGGTTGCGGTTGTCGGTGAGGCACTCGATCAGCACCGCGACGCCGCCGGGGGCGTAGCCCTCGTACATGATGGTCTGCCAGTCGGCGCCGCCGGCCTCCAGGCCGCCACCGCGCTTGCGGGCGCGCTCGATGTTGTCGATCGGAACCGAGCTCTTGCGCGCCTTGGTGATGGCGTCGTACAGCGTCGGGTTGCCGTCCGGATCGGGGCCGCCCGTCCGTGCCGCGACCTCGATGTTCTTGATGAGCTTGGCGAACAGCTTGCCGCGCTTGGAGTCAAGCGCCGCCTTCTTGTGCTTCGTCGTCGCCCATTTGGAGTGGCCGGACATCCCCTAGAGCTCCCTCACCATCTCAGCGAAATATGAATGCACACCAACATCCCCGGTAATCTCCGGGTGGAAGGATGTGGCGAGCAGCGGTCCTTGACGGACCGCGACGATCCTATCTCCAGGTTCGGCCAACGCCAGCACTTCGACCCCCGAACCCACGGATTCCACCCAGGGGGCGCGAATGAAGACCGCCCGCATGGCACCGCGGCCGGCGAAGTCGATGTCGGCCTCGAAGGAGTCGACCTGGCGGCCGAAGGCGTTGCGCCGGACGACCATGTCGATGCCGCCGATCGTCTGCTGGCCCTCGATGCCGCCCTCGATCCGGTCCGCCAGCATGATCATGCCGGCGCAGGAGCCATAGGCGGGCATACCCGCCTTGATCCGCATCCGGAGCGGTTCGAGCAGTTCAAAGGTCTCGGCGAGCTTCCACATCGTGGTGGACTCGCCGCCCGGGATGACGAGGCCGTCGACCGCCTCCAGCTCGTGGGGGCGCCGTACCGCGACCGCTCTGGCGCCCACGGCCTCCAGCGCGCGCACGTGCTCACGCACGTCGCCTTGGAGCGCGAACACGCCGATCGTGGGGACGATGGTCACCAATGGTCCTTCCCCTGGAAATGAAACAGCCTTTTTAGGGTATGGCCACCTCCCAGATCACCCCAAACTGGTTCATAGCCAGCCTTGGGCCTTCCTGGCCGGCCCTTCTACCGCCAGAGAGGCGGCCTCCGTCGAGGAGGCCGCCTCTCCGCCGGTTTCCCTGGGTTCCGCTACCAGCCGCGCTCGGCCAGCCGGTGCGGGGCCGGGATGTCGTCGACGTTGATGCCGACCATGGCCTCGCCCAGACCACGGGAGACCTTCGCGATGACGTCGGGGTCGTCGTGGAAGGTGGTGGCCTTGACGATCGCGGCGGCGCGCTCGGCGGGGTTGCCGGACTTGAAGATGCCCGAGCCGACGAACACGCCCTCGGCGCCGAGCTGCATCATCATCGCGGCGTCGGCCGGGGTGGCGATGCCACCGGCGGTGAACAGCACGACCGGCAGCTTGCCGGTCTTGGCGACCTCGGCCACCAACTCGTACGGCGCCTGGAGCTCCTTGGCCGCGACATAGAGCTCGTCGGCGGGCAACGAGGTCAGGCGCTTGATCTCGCCCCTGATCTTGCGCATGTGGGTGGTGGCGTTGGAGACGTCGCCGGTGCCCGCCTCACCCTTGGAGCGGATCATCGCCGCGCCCTCGGTGATGCGGCGCAGCGCCTCGCCCAGGTTGGTCGCGCCACAGACGAAGGGCACGGTGAACTGCCACTTGTCGATGTGGTTGGCGTAGTCGGCCGGGGTGAGCACCTCGGACTCGTCGATGTAGTCGACCCCGAGCGACTGGAGCACCCGGGCCTCGACGAAGTGGCCGATGCGCGCCTTGGCCATGACCGGGATCGAGACGGCGGCGATGATGCCGTCGATCATGTCGGGGTCGCTCATCCTGGAGACGCCGCCCTGGGCGCGGATGTCGGCGGGTACCCGTTCGAGGGCCATGACGGCCACGGCACCGGCGTCCTCGGCGATCTTGGCCTGCTCGGCGTTGACGACGTCCATGATGACGCCGCCCTTGAGCATCTCTGCCATGCCGCGCTTGACCCGGGCGGTTCCGGTGACGGTGGTATCGCTGACTTCGGGCGTGCTGCTGGACACGGTCTCTACCTCACGACGGCTGCGGATCACGGGCCGCCCGCGCCGGACGGCCACTACGCTTCCATCGTAGGCGCTGGGCAGGATGCCCCCTACACGCCGTCTTGTCGTTCTTAGCTGATCTTCTTGAACATCATGTAGCACTCGCGCGTCAGGGAATGACGGGTTTGGCGGAGGCCAGCGCGATCCAGACCTGACCGGGAGCGAAGTTCATCGGCTCCCCCGTCTCCGTGGTGAAGACGGTGCCGTCCTTCTCCGTCTCCCGTGACCAGCGGGCCTTGAACGCCTGCCCGTCGCGGAGCACGATCGCCCTGCCCTTGCCCGTGCTGTGCACCAGCGGCGTGTAGCTCTGGTTCTTGTCGTGAAACTCCGAGCGCTCCGTCTTGGTGTACTGCACGACGATCGTGGGCGCGCCGAGCTGACCGCCCTCGGCCGCCATGTCCTTCTTGCCGTCCTGCCAGATCAGCCACTTGCCCGCCGCCTGCGACCAGGCGAAGGTGAAACGGGCCGCCGGGTACTTCACGCTGTACGCCTTCCGCGGCACGCCGCCCTCGGGGGCGTCGCCGAAGGTGAGTCCGATGTCCTTGGCCCTGCTCGCCTTGGGCGCCTCGGTCAGCAGCTGCCTGGTGTTGGCGAACAGGTTGTAGGGGGCGAAGCGTCCTTCCTGCCGGAAATAGGCGCCCGGCGCCCGGCTGTCGGAGACGTCGAACAGCGACGCCTCGGCGATGAGGGGGAGCATCTTGGTCTGCGCGCCCGAGTAGGCGAAGGCGGGCCTGCCGAACTGCGGGACGATGTGCAGGTCGGAGATGCGGGCGCTGCGAACCGGGCCGATCTTGGCCGGGATCTTGGAGGAGAAGATCGCCATCAGCCGGGTCAGGCCCGCCTCGACCTGCTCGATGTAGACGATGTCCGCGCTTTTGAGGCCGAGCTGCGGTTTGCCCGCCGAGGTGTTCTCGATCTTCGCTGCGAGCACCGGCCTGCGGGCCGCGCCCGGCAGCCCGGTGAAGGGGTGCGTCGGCTCGGGCGTGGGGGTCGGAGCCGCACTCGGCTCACCCGCCACCGGATTGCCCGCCGGCGCGGGCTTGTCGGAGGAACAGGCCGCGACCGGCGCGAGAGCCGCGACTCCCGCCAGCGTGACGGCGATCATCCGAGAAACCCGCACGATTCATCTCCTCAAGTCAGCCACAAACCGCCAAGAGCCTACCGGTGTCCGACTTGTCAGTTACTCCAGTTTGTGTGCGGCTTATTCGGCGGCCAGCGCCTTCGGCGGCGCATCGTCGATCTCGAAGAAGCCCGGATACTCGGTATGCCCGGCCAGCCGCAGCGTGCGGGCCAGCCAGCGGCGTTGCGCCGCGCGGGTCACGCCCACCGCGTTGTTGTAGAACCGGCGGGAGTAGAGGACCTTGGCCACCGCGGCCCCCAGTTCCTCCAGCAGCTCGGAACCCGCCGCGGTGTCGGCCAGCCGGTCGCGGAAGCGCTCCTGGTCGACGACGGCCCGCAGGGCGCGCGACAGGTCGCTCTCGGCGTGCTCACGCTCCTCGGGGCCCGCCGTACGGGCCTCGTGGGCGGCCGCGGCCAGCACCAGGCTCGTCGCCGGGTCCAGCAGCCGGGAGGCGGCCAGCTCCAGGCTGACTGCGGTCCGCCGCACCAGGGCGGCGTCCAGGGACTCGCGGGCCAGCTCCAGCCGGATGTGCAGCCGGTCGAGCCGGCCCGCCCGCCAGGAGATGTAGACGGCGCAGAGCACCACGACGGCGCCCACCACCAGGATCAGCGTGGTCGTCACGGCGTGTCGTTCCCCTCGGCCCAGCCCCTGCTCGTCACCGTGCCCTCGTCACTCCCCACGCCCTCGGTGCCCTCGGCGCCCTCAGCGCCCTCGGCGTCCTCCTCGACCCCGGCCGAGCTCGCCACCGTCTCGTAGACCCGCAGGACGTCACGGGCGACCGTCGACCAGTCGTACTTCCGCACGGCGGCGCGGGCCTCCTGTGACAGCCTGGCCCGGCGCGCGGGGTCGTCGAGCAGTTCGGCGGCCCGGCGGGCGAGCGACTCGGCGTTGCCCGTCTCGAACAGCGCTCCCGCCTGGCCGTCGTCGAGCACCTTGCGGAAGGCCGGGATGTCGCTCGCCAGGATCGCCGCGCCGGCCGACATCGCCTCGGTCAGCACGATGCCGAAGCTCTCGCCCCCCAGGTTGGGCGCGCAGAAGACGTCGACCGTGTGGTATGCGCGCACCTTGTCCTCCTCGCTGACCATGCCGAGCAGGCCGATCCGGTCGTGGAGGGCGGCCGGGACGCGCTCCAGCACCTCGGCGGCGTCACCCGGCCCGGCCAGGAGCAGTCGCAGCGCCGGCCGCTCGGCGGCCAGCAGGACGAACGCCTCCAGCAGCACCGGCAGGCCCTTGCGCGGCTCGTCCATCCTGCCGAGAAAGCCGATCACCTCGCCCTGGTCCCAGCCGGGCAGCGGCTCGCCCTCGGCGTAGCGGTCGACCGTCACCCCGTTGGGAATGAGCACGGCGTCGCCGCCCATGAACTCGACCAGGGTCTTCCTGGCCGCGTCGGACACGGCGATCCGGCCGGTGATCTTCTCCAGCGCGCTCATCAGCACCGAGGCCGTGACCGAGAGGGACCGGGAGTTGCCGTACGAGGCGTGGAAGGTGGCCACGATCGGCCCCCTGGCCACCCAGCAGGCGAGCAGTCCCAGCGAGGGGATGGCCGGTTCGTGCACGTGCAGCACGTCGAAGGCGCCCTCGCGCACCCAGCGGCGCACCCGGTTCGCCGACAGGAACCCGAACGACAGCCTGGCCACCGACCCGTTGAAGGGCACCGGAACCGCGCGGCCCGCCGAGGTCACGTACGGGGGCAGCGGGGCGTTGTCCGCGGCGGGGGCGATCACCGAGACATGGTGGCCCTCCTCGGTGAGCGCCTCCGTGAGATCGCGGATGTGCACCTGGACTCCGCCCGGCACGTCCCACGTGTAGGGGCAGACGATGCCGATCCTCATCCCCTGGGCTCCAGGTCCTCGAGCCAGAGGCGCTGGAGCATGTGCCAGTCCTCGGGGTGCTCGGCGATGCCCTTCTCGAAGACGCCCGCGAGGCTCTGCGTGACGACGGCCACCTTCTCCTTCCTGGTGCCCTCGGCCGGGATCGCGATCTCCTCGTGGAACT
Organism: Streptosporangium amethystogenes subsp. fukuiense; assembly: GCF_042665875.1. Taxonomy (NCBI): domain Bacteria; kingdom Bacillati; phylum Actinomycetota; class Actinomycetes; order Streptosporangiales; family Streptosporangiaceae; genus Streptosporangium; species Streptosporangium amethystogenes. The sequence goes on from NZ_JBHTEE010000001.1 coordinate 3,386,383, forward strand.
GCAGGCCCCAGCCGGTCCCCCTGAAGTAGGGGATCGCCGGGATGAGGGCGGCCCCGGTGTGCACGGCCAGCAGGCCGGGACCGGCGGGCATCCGTGTGGACGAGCCGAAGAACTGCACCTCGACACCGTTCGCGGTCAGGTCCCGCTCGGCGGGCAGGGCGACCGGGAGCCCGGCGCGCAGGCGCTGCGCCAGGGTGCCGAAGGTGTGGCCGTCACCACCGGTGAGCGGCAGCACCTCCATGCCCAGTCCCTCGCGGAAGGCGGTGTAGCGATGGAACAGCGACTCGGGTTTGAGCCGCTCGGCGACCGTGGTGAAGGGATGTCCCGTCCCGGCGAACCAGGCACCCGCCTGGTCCCAGTTGCCCATGTGCGGCAGGGCGAGGACCACGCCGCGCCCCGCGGCGAGGTTCTCGTAGACGGGCTCCACACCGATCACGTGCATCCGGGAGACGAGTTCGGCGACGGAGATCGAAGGCAGCCGGAAGACCTCGTGGAAGTAGCGGAAGTAGGAGCGCATGCCGTCGCGGCTGAGCTCCCGGATCGCCGGGTCGTCCGGCGAGGTGCCCTTGACCCTGGCGAGGTTGGCCTCCAGCCGGAGCACCGACTTTCCCCGGTGCTTCCACAGCCGGTCGGCGGCGGCGCGGAAGGCCCAGGCGGTGAGCAGCTCGGGCAGACGGGGCACGACCGTCCATCCGGCACCGAACGCGGCCGCGACGAGACGGTCCTGGGGGGAGGGCTTGTCTGTCATCGATTTTCCGACTTCCGATCAGCGGAGGGGCCTGGGCGAGGTGGGGACGGCCTGCCGGCGCACGTGCAGCAGGCGCTGGCCGACCGTGACCGCGCTGGCCGCGGCGAGCAGCCAGAGCCCCGCGGCCAGGATGTACGGCACACCGAGGCCGCCGAGGCCCGCCGAGACCAGGCCCACCACCAGGCGCTCCGGCCGCTCGGCGAGCCCGACGTCGCACGTCATGCCCAGCGCCTCCGCCCTGGCCTTGACGTAGGACACCACCGCTCCGGCGACGAGGCAGAACAGCGCGACCCCCGCCAGCGTCCGCTGATCGCTCACGATGAACCAGAACACCAGCCCGGAGAAGATTCCCGCGTCGCCGACCCTGTCGAGCGTGGAGTCGAGGAAGGCGCCCCAGGTGCTTCCCGCGCCCGTCATCCTGGCCATGACCCCGTCGAGGAGGTCGGCCAGCACGAAGAAGGTGATCACCATCGTGCCCACGAACAGCTGACCCCGGGGGTAGAAGAACAGCGCGGCGGCGACGGTGCCGAGCGTGCCCACGGCGGTGATCACGTTGGGACTGATCCCGCGGCGGGTGAGTGCCCTGCCCAGCGGGGTCAAGACTCGGGTGACGGCGGGGCGCAGAAGTTTCAGCATCGCGCTCCGATCGTAGGCCACCCGGCCTGCGAGCGCGCATCGGCGAGCCGTGTGGCAAGGCGTTGCCGATACGGCGGGAGCTCTCCGGAGGAGGCTCGGACACTTAGCGATCAGACTTCCCTCTCGCAAGAGGATCGCTCCACCCCTCTTGTGATATTCGCCACATGGGTATTTGGTGAACACACCGCGTCCATGCGGTGTATGGACGCGGCAGCGGATCCCGGGGGTGTGGCCCCACCAAGGCCGCGCCCCTTCGGCAACGACGCGGGAGGCGATGTGGCGGAGAGAGCGACCGGCGGAACAGCGGGAGCCGCGGGGAGGGCACCCGCGGTCGATCAGCCGGACAAGATAAGAAACGTCGTGCTGGTCGGCCATTCCGGTGCAGGGAAGACAACGCTCGTGGAGGCGCTGCTGGCCGCGACCAAGACCGTCCAGCGGCCCGGCCGGGTCGAGGACGGCACGACGGCCAGCGACTTCGACGAGGTCGAGGTGCGCCAGCAGCGCTCGGTGAACCTCACCGTGGCCCCCGTGATCCACAACGACATCAAAATCAACCTGCTGGACACGCCCGGCTACGCCGACTTCGCCGGCGACCTGCGCGCCGGGTTGCGCGCGGCCGACGCGGCGCTGTTCGTCGTCTCGGCCGTCGAGGGCGTGGACGGCCTGACCAGGATGCTCTGGGAGGAGTGCGCGGCGGTCGGGATGCCCCGCGCGGTCGTGATCACCAAGATCGACCACCAGCGGGCGAACTTCGAGGACGTCCTCGCCGCCTGCCAGGACGCCTTCGGCGACGGCGTCTCGCCGCTGTACCTGCCGGTGGTGACCAACGGCAAGGTGAACGGCCTGATCGGGCTGCTGAGCCAGAAGTTCTACAACTACGCGACCGGCACCAGGACGGAGAACTCCCCAGGCCCGGCCTACGCCGACCAGATCGAGATCTACCGAAGCACCCTGATCGAGGGCGTCATCCAGGAGAGCGAGGACGAGTCCCTGATGGACCGTTACCTCTCCGGCGAGGAGATCGACACCAAGGCCCTCATCGGGGACCTGGAGAAGGCCGTCGCGCGCGGCGGCTTCTACCCGGTGCTGGCCGCGGGGACCGGCGTGGGCGCGCTGGAGGTCCTGGAGCTCATCACCCAGGGCTTCCCCTCGCCACCCGAGCACCCGATGCCGGAGATCACCTCGATCGACGGCCGGCCCGTCGCCGGCATCACCTGTGACCCCGACGGGCCACTGGTCGCGGAGATCGTCAAGACGACCAGTGACCCGTACGTGGGCCGGATCAGCCTGGTGCGGGTCTTCTCCGGCACACTGCGCCCCGACATGACGGTGCACGTCTCGGGGCACGGCCTGGCCGACCGCGGGCACGAGGACCACGATGTGGACGAGCGCATCGGGGCACTCTCCTCGCCGCTGGGCAAGCTCCAGCGGACGACCGCCAAGTGCGTGGCCGGGGACATCGCGGCGGTGGCCAAACTGTCGCGCGCGGAGACCGGCGACACCCTGTCGGACCGGGAGAACCCGCTGGTGATGAAGGCCTGGACGATGCCGGAGCCGCTGCTGCCGGTGGCGATCCAGCCCAGGTCCAAGGCGGATGACGACAAGCTGAGCCAGGCGTTGCAGCGGCTGGTCGCCGAGGACCCGACACTCCGGCTGGAGAACAACCCCGAGACCCGTCAGCTCGTGCTGTGGTGCATGGGCGAGGCCCACACCGACGTGCTGCTGGAGCGGCTGAGCAGGCGGCACGGCGTGGAGGTGGAGAAGATCGAGCTGCGGGTGCCGCTCAGGGAGACCTTCGGCGGCCGCTGCCAGGCCCTGGGCCGCAACGTCAAGCAGACCGGCGGCCACGGCCAGTTCGCCGTCTGCCACCTTGAGGTCGAGCCCCTGCCGTCCGGTGGCGGCTTCGAGTTCGTGGACAAGATCGTCGGCGGTGTGGTGCCGCGCCAGTTCATCCCCTCGGTGGAGAAGGGGGTACGCACCCAGATGCAGCGCGGGGTCCTCGCCGGCTACCCCATGGTGGACGTGCGGGTGACGCTGTACGACGGCAAGGCCCACTCGGTCGACTCCTCCGACATGGCCTTCCAGATCGCCGGGGCGCTCGCGCTGAAGGAGGCCGCGACCAAGGTGCCCACACTGCTGCTCGAACCTGTCGACGAGGTGTCCGTGCTGGTCTCCGACGAGCACGTGGGCGCGGTGATGTCCGACCTGTCCTCGCGCAGGGGCCGCGTGCTCGGCACGGAGCCGGTGGGCGTGGGACGTACCCTGGTCAGGGCCGAGGTGCCCGAGCTGGAGATCACCCGGTACTCGATCGATCTGAGATCCATGTCACACGGCACGGGGACCTTCCAGCGGGACTTCCTACGCTACGAGCCGCTCCCGTCGCATCTGGTGGAGAAGGTCACCGGCTGACCGGGCGATGAGGCGTGTGCCCGGCGGCACGTCGCCACCAGGTGGACACACCCCATCGGACACACGCCTCCCAGCACACACTCACGTAACAAAGTAATCACGAAACGATTTCTTTTTTTCGGTCAGAGCACACCGGTCCAGGTGTCAGACTTGGGAACCATGCGAAACGGACGCCCTCTTCTGGCCGCTGCCGCCCTCGCCGTCCTGACCACGGGTGCCGCGTACACCTTCGGCCCCGACACCGCGCCGGCCCGGCCCAAGGGCACCAAGAGCACGGCGGTCTCGGCCGAAACGGCGGGCGCGACGACCTCCGCCTCGGCGCGGTGCCCGGTGGACGCGAGATACCCCAAGCGGCAGCTGCGCGGAGTGTGGATCGCCACGGTCAAGAACATCGACTGGCCCTCGCGGACCGGTCTGTCCGCCGCCCGGCAGCAGGCGGAGTACGTCAGGATTCTCGACGACGCGGTCAAGCGGCGGTTCAACGCGGTGTTCGTCCAGGTCCGTCCGGCCTCCGACGCGCTGTACAGGTCGAACCTGGAGCCGTGGTCGCAGTATCTGACCGGCACCGCGGGCAAGGACCCCGGCTGGGACCCGCTGCCCTTCCTCGTCGCCGAGGCCCATCGGCGCGGCCTGGAGTTCCACGCGTGGTTCAACCCCTACCGCGCCTCCGCCGACGGCGACCTGTCCAGGCTGCCCGCGAACCACCCCGCCCGGGTCCACCCCGGCTGGATCGTCAAGCACGGCGGCCAGGCCTACTACAACCCCGGCCTGCCCGAGGTCCGCGACCATGTCACCAAGGTCGTCAAGGACGTGGTGAGCCGCTACGACGTCGACGGGGTCCACTTCGACGACTACTTCTACCCCTACCCGTCGGGGAACGCGAGGTTCGCCGACGACGCCGCCTTCGCCAGGTACGGCAAGGGCGCCAAGCTCGCCGACTGGCGCCGCGCCAACGTCAACAAGCTGATCGCGCAGGTCGACAAGGCGGTGCACGAGGTCAGGGGCAGTGTGAAGTTCGGCGTCAGCCCGTTCGGGATCTGGCGCAACAAGTCCGAGGACCCCACCGGCTCGGCCACCGGCGGCATGTCGGCGTACGACTCCATCTACGCCGACGCCCGCCACTGGATCCGCAAGGGCACCGTCGACTACGTCATCCCGCAGCTCTACTGGCCGCGCGGTTTCAAGGCCGCCGACTACGACGTGCTGATGCCCTGGTGGGCGAACGAGGTCAAGGGCACCGACGTGCACCTCTACATCGGCCAGGCCCTGTACCGGGTCGGCGCCACCGACACCCCCGCCTGGACCAGACCCGGCGAGCTGCCCTCCCACCTCACCCAGAACCGCAGGCACAAGCAGGTCACCGGCGACGTCTACTTCAGCGCCAAGCAGCTGTCCACCGACCCCCTGGGCGTGCTGGACCGCGTCGTCAAGAGCCACTACTCGCGTCCGGCGCTGCTGCCGCTGATCAAGGACCTCGGCGGGCAGGCCCCGGCCAAGCCCGCGGACCTGCGGCTCCAGGGCACCTCGCTCAGCTGGAAGAGCTCCCCGGAGGCCCGCTCGTACGCGGTCTACCGGATCGCCTCCGGCAAGCCGGGCGAGTGCGCCACCGCCGACGCCCGCAACCTGGTCGCGGTCGTGCCCGCGGTGGACGGCGACCGTCAGAGCTTCACCACGACGCGCGGCGGCACCTACCTGGTCACCGCCCTGGACCGCCTGCAGAACGAGAGCGACGCCACCGGGACCTGACACTCCCGGGACCTGCCCACGCCCGCTCGGACACGCGTCCGTGCGGGCGTGGGCGTGTCCGGGGGACGGGCGAGGCGAGACGGTGAGCGCCCGGTCGCCCCGCGACCTGCCTCCGGATTCGCTGGACCCGTGACACGATCTTCCCCTACGGTGCGAGCACCTGGCAGAAGCTAAAGGGGAGGTCGTCGGTGAAGCGGACGCTTTTCGCGTTTGCGCTGGTCCTGGGCTTGCTGTGGCCGGGTGTCGCGCAGTCCGCCGCGCGGGTGGACGGGCGGGTGGTACTGATCGGCGTTCCTGGCCTGCAGTGGAGCGACCTCAGCCCCGGCGGCACCCCGAATCTGTGGCGGCTGGCCACCCAGAGCGCGATCGGCTCGCTGTCGGTCCGCGCAGTGGGCCGGGTGACCTGTCCCTATGACGGGTGGCTGACGATCTCGGCCGGGGTGAGGTCCGCGGTCGGCTACGGCTGCGGGCTCCCTCCGCTGCCCGAGTCCGACGGAACGAGTGCCGTCATCCCCGGCTACGGATACCTGCGCGACGTCGCCGGCCAGCGCAACGCGGGCGCCCTCGGCGATGCCGTGCACGCCGCCGGGGAGTGCACGCTGGCGATCGGCCCGGGGGCCGCGCTGGCACTGGCCGACAGATCGGGCAGGGTCGACGTGTACGCTCCCTCCCCCGCGCAGATCCGCTCAGGCGTGCTCACCAGGTGCCGCGTGATCGCCGTCGACGTCGACGATCTGATCAGGCCCTACATCACCGACGGACGACTGCCCAAGGTCGAGGAGCGGCTCACCCCGCAGCAGCGGGCGGCGGCGCTGCGCCTGGCCGACGCCAAGGCCGGGGCGGTGCTGAGCGTGCTGCCCAAGGATGCGCGCGTGCTGCTGGCGGGCCTGTCCGACCACGGCGTCGACCCGCACCTTCGGGTGGCCATGATGCGCGACGGAGACCTCTCCGGCCGATTCCTGGGAGCGGCCTCCACCCACCGCGACGACATCACGATCCTGCCGGACGTCACCGCGACGATGCTCTCCCTGGCCGGCGTCGAGGCACCGCCGGGCATCGTCGGGCTCCCCTGGCAGGCGAGCGAGAGGCGGACCGGCACCACCGAGGCCGCGCGGGCCGACCTGGAGAAGGCCGACGTCGCCGGGCAGACGATCAGGAGCGTGGGCGGCGTCTTCTTCACCTCGGTCGCCGTGCTGCAGGTCGCCTTCTACCTGACCGCGTTCCTGCTGCTGCGCCGCAGGCGCGGGCTGAGGCGCGTGCGCGTGGCCTCGGTGGCGCTGGCCTCGGTGCCCGCCTCGACGTACCTGGTGAACCTCACCCCCTGGCAGGACGTGCGGACGCCGCTGCTCGCGCTGGTCGGCGGGATCGCCGGATGCGCGCTGCTGCTGGCCGCGGTGGCGCTGGCGGGGCCATGGCGGCGCGCACCGCTCGGACCGCTGGCGGTGGTGGCCGGGGTGACCGCGGCGGTACTCGCGGGCGACCTGCTGACCGGGACGACCCTGCAGCTCAACAGCGTGATGGGCTACAGCGCCGTGGTCGGGGCCCGCTACTACGGCCTGGGTAACATCCCGTTCGCGCTCTTCGCCACCTCGGTGCTGCTGCTGGCCGCCACGATCGCGCACCGGCTGACCCGCGGAGGCCACACGGGTGCGGCGGTCACCGCCGTGGCGGTGCTGGGCGGCTTCGCGATGATCCTGGGCGGCTGGCCGGGTGTGGGCAGCGACTTCGGCGGCGTGATCGCGTTCGTACCGGGGATCGCGGTGACCGCGCTGCTGATCGCGGGCAGGCGGGTCTCGATCGTCAAGCTGGGCGCGTTCTGCGTGGCGGGCGGCGTCACCGTGATGGGCATCGCCTACCTCGACTACCTGCGCCCGCCGGCTTTCCAGACGCACCTGGGGCGCTTCGTCGGCCAGGTGTTCACCGGCGAGGCCGTCGAGGTGATCGGCCGCAAGCTCGGCGCGATGCTGGGCACGCTGCTCAGCCCCAACCTGATGCCGGTCGTGATCGCCGCGACGGCGTTCCTCGTCTACGCGCTGCTACGGCCGGAGCAGGCGACCGCGGGGGTGCTGCCCGCCGCGTTCGCGCACTCCCCCGCGCTGCGGGCCGGGTTGATCGGCACCCTGGTCAGCGGGGTGGTCGGCATGCTGGTCAACGACTCGGGTGCCGCGGTGCTCTCCATGGCACTGGCGCTCGCCGTGCCGCTGACACTGTCGGTGGGCATCAGGACCTTGGGCGGAGCCCCGCGCTACGACGACGCGGGCCAGGAGCCGGCGAGCAGTTCCCTGGTGTCACGCAACAGCTGAGGAAGCACCCTGGTCTGGCCGACGACGGGCATGAAGTTGGTGTCGCCGCCCCAGCGGGGCACCACGTGCTGGTGAAGGTGGGCGGCGATCCCGGCGCCCGCCACACCGCCCAGGTTCATGCCCACGTTGAAACCCTGCGCGCCGCTGGCCTTGCGCAGGGCGACCAGCGCCCGTTTGGTGAAATCGGCGAGCTCGGTGGTCTCGGCCTCGTCCAGGTCCGCGTAGTCCGGCACGTGGCGGTAGGGACAGACCATCAGATGGCCGGAGTTGTACGGGTAGAGGTTGAGCAGCGCGAAGACCGCGTCGCCTCGGGCGACGATCAGGCCGTCCTCGTCGCTCATGTGGGGGATCTCGCAGAACGGGCAGCCGTCCTCGGGGCCCGAACCCGTCGGTTTGCTGGCCCCCTTGATGTAGGCCATCCGGTGTGGAGTCCAGAGTCTCTGGAACGCGTCCGGTGTTCCCGCTCCGTACTGCGCCTCCGGCTCGTTGCTCATGGTCGCCAGCATATTGCCAAGCCGATTCCTCCGGTCTGGCGCCTCCCCCGCCGGGGCACCGGGACCGGCCGGGATTCGACGGGTGGACGGGATCTTGATCTATATCTCACCGTATTAACGGACGAATGCCGCAAATTTCCGGCAGAATCCCCCAGCAAGACCACCGACAGCCGAGGAGTAGCCATGACCGACGTCTCCGTCGAGGAGCCGACCGAGGAGACCGTGTCTTCCGCCGAGATCGGCGGCAGGCCCACCCGCCCGTTCTCCCTCAGCCTGTCCCTGTCCGCCGACACGGAGCCGCCGGCGTCCTCCACGAGCGAGCCCGTCCTGGCCGTGGTCGAGACGATCATCCCGGCGGCGGACGAGGTGTCCCCCCTTTCCCCCGCCGAGACGGCGACCGTGTCTCCGCTCTCTCCGCCGGCCCCCCCGGCCCCGGTCACCCCGGTGTCCTCGGCCGTGGTGAAGGGCCGGATCAAGGTGGCGGACGAGGTGGTGGAGAAGGTCGCGGCCCTCGCCACCCTCGAGGTCACGGGCGTCGCCGAGCTGGGAGGCGACGCCGCCCACGCGGTGGAGCCGGTGCGTGAGCGGGCCGGCGTCGGTGCCAGGCGCGGTCCCCGGGGCGTCAGCGCCCACGTGCAGGACCGTACGGCCGCGGTGGACGTGTCGATCGTGGCGGAGTACGGGCACGTGGTGATGGACGTGGCCAACGAGGTGAAGACCAACGTGGCCCGGACCGTCAGCCGGATGCTCGGCATGCGGGTCGTCGAGGTCAACGTCGACGTGGAGGACGTCCGCCTGCCGGGCGAGGTCCGGCCCGAGGCACCCGCCGAACCCGCGAAGCACGACTAGGAACGCCCAGGGGCGACATCCGGGGACACCGAGAAGCCCGGCCACGGCTTCCCCACGGGCCCCCGCCAAAGGGACGGGTCCGGCCCCCGTGGGGAAGCCGGACCCGGAACGCCTCGGAGGAGGCTCAGACCTGGAGGCGGCGCTCGATCGCGTCTACGATCTCGGCGATCGCCTCGTCGACCGGGACCCCGTTCTTCTGCTCGCCGTTGCGGAAGCGGAAGGAGACGGCACCCGCTGCGATGTCGTCGTCGCCCGCCAGGAGCATGAAGGGCACCTTGGCCTTCTGCGCGTTGCGGATCTTCTTTTGCATCCGGTCGTCGGAGGCGTCGATCTCGATCCTGATGCCCCGCTCGCGAGCCTTCTTGGCGACGTCCTGAAGGTAGGACACGTGTGCCTCGGCGATCGGGATGCCGACCACCTGGACCGGCGCGAGCCAGGGGGGGAACGCGCCCGCGTAGTGCTCGACCAGGACGCCGAAGAAGCGCTCGATCGAGCCGAACAGCGCCCGGTGGATCTTGACGGGACGCTGGCGGGTGCCGTCGGCGGCCTGGTATTCGAGCTCGAAGAGCTCGGGCAGGTTGAAGTCCAGCTGGATGGTCGACATCTGCCAGGTGCGGCCGATGGCGTCCCGGGCCTGGACGGAGATCTTCGGACCGTAGAAGGCCGCGCCGCCGGGGTCGAGGACGAGCTCCAGCTTCTCGGACTCGGCGACCTCGCGCAGCGTCTCGGTCGCCTCCTCCCACACCTCGTCGGGGCCGACGAACTTCTCCGGGTCCTTGGTCGACAGCTCCAGGTAGAAGTCGTCGAGCCCGTAGTCGCGGAGCAGGTCGAGCACGAAGCGGAGCAGCGACTTGAGCTCGTCGCGCATCTGCTCGTGGGTGCAGTAGATGTGCGCGTCGTCCTGCGTCATGCCGCGCACCCGGGTCAGGCCGTGGATGACGCCGGACTTCTCGTAGCGGTAGACCGTGCCGAACTCGAACAGCCGCAGCGGCAGCTCCCGGTAGGAACGCCCGCGGGACCTGAAGATCAGGTTGTGCATCGGGCAGTTCATCGGCTTGAGGTAGTACTCCGCACCCTCCAGCTCCATGGCCGGGAACATCCCGTCCTTGTACCAGTCGAGGTGGCCGGAGATCTCGTAGAGCTTGCTCTTGGTGATGTGCGGGGTGTTGACGAAGGAGTAGCCCGCCTCCTCGTGCCGCTTGCGCGAGTAGTCCTCCATGACGCGGCGGATCACGCCGCCCTTGGGGTGGAAGACCGGCAGGCCGGAGCCCAGCTCGTCGGGGAAGGAGAACAGGTCGAGCTCGGCGCCCAGCTTGCGGTGATCCCGCTTCTCGGCCTCCTCCAGCAGGTGGAGGTACTCATCCTGCTTCTCGCGCGACTCCCAGGCGGTGCCGTAGATCCGCTGGAGCTGCGGGTTCTTCTCGCTGCCCCGCCAGTAGGCGCCGCCGGTGCGCATCAGCTTGAACGCCGGGATGGACCGGGTGGTCGGCACATGAGGGCCGCGGCACAGGTCCTTCCAGCACAGCTCGCCGGTCTTGGGGTCGAGGTTGTCGTAGATGGTGAGCTCGGCACCGCCCACCTCGACGCTCTCCTCGTCGGCGGCCCCGCCCTTGAGGCCGATCAGCTCCAGCTTGTACGGCTCGGCGGCGAGCTCCTCGGCCGCCTCGTCGTCGGAGACGGGCCTGCGGGAGAAGAGCTGACCCTGCTTGACGATCTCGCGCATGCGCTTCTCGATGCGCTTGAGGTCGTCGGGGGTGAAGGGGTTCTTGACGTCGAAGTCGTAGTAGAAACCGTTCTCGACCGGCGGGCCGATGCCCAGCCTGGCCTCGGGGAAGATCTCCTGAACGGCCTGGGCCATGACGTGCGCGGTGGAGTGGCGGACGATGGCGCGCCCGTCGGGGCTGGCCGCCTCGACCGGTTCGATCACGTCGCCCTCGGCCACCGGGGCCGCGAGGTCCTTCAGCTCGCCGCCCACCCGGGCGGCGACCACGGAGCGGCCGTCCGCCTCCAGCGCCTCCCCGTACGTCGTGCCCCCCGCCACCACACGCGCGGCTCCGGCGAGGGTGATACGAAGTTCTGGCACGGCCGACACGGTTGCTCCCTGGGAGACGTCGATGGATGGTCTGGAATCGATGCTACCGGTGTCGGCGACGCGTTTTCTCAGGCGTCGCGGCTCCGGCGGTAGCCCAGCGAGGTCAGCTCAGCCCGGGTCCCGCGAAAGACGTTGCGATCCAACGGCTTGTGCGAGTGCTGGTGAATGGTCCATCTCCGCCACGGGCTGGGCACCTGTGGCCGCCCCCGGGGCGCGTCGGGCGCGGCGATCCACAGCGGGTAGGTCTCCAGCCCGGCGCAGTTGCCGTTCTGTGCGAACGCCTGGAACGTGTAGACCACCGGCTTCACCCCGGCCAGCGCGATGACCGCCTGGCACCAGCTGCGGGCGAACCGCGCCACCCTGGCGGCGGGCAGGTGGTCGTTGGTCTCCAGGTCGAGGGCGAGCAGATCGCCCCTGCGCAGCCCCCCGGCCCGCTGCACGATCTTCAGGAAGTGCACCGCCTGCACCTCGGGGTCGCCCGCGGGGCGGGCGAAGTGGTAGGCGCCGCAGACGATCCAGCTCTCGCGCATGCCGTTCCAGTTGGTGCCGAACCACTTGTCGGTGAAGGTGCTCCCCTCGCTCGCCTTGGCGAAGGCGAAGGAGACCCCGCCCTTCGCCTGCGCGCCCCAGTCGACGGCGCCCTGCCAGTTCGACACGTCGATCCCCTGCAGCATGGCGGTCACGCTAACCGGTGGGCGCCGCGGGCACACGCCCGACGCTCCCTCGGCATACTGCCGTTGCGGCCGCTTTGGCTAGGCTTGGTCGGTGTGAACGCAGCAGCTCAGATCTCCGGCGCGTACGCGACCGGCATCGCGACCATAACTTCCGGCGGGACCGTGCTCGACACCTGGTTCCCGTCCCCGCAGCTGGGTGAGTCCTCCGCTCCGGGCACCAGGCGGCTGAGCGCGCAGGAGGCCGCCCAGGAGCTCGGCTCCGGGGTCGCCGCGCTGCTCGGCGTGGACGAGGACCGCGGCGTGGAGGTGGTCGCGGTGCGGACCCAGATCGCCAAGCTGTCGGAGGCCCCGGCCGACACCTACGACGTCTACCTGCGCCTGCACCTGCTGTCGGCACGCCTCGTCCAGCCGCACGGCCTGAATCTGGACGGGCTGTTCGGCCTGCTCGGTAACGTCGTGTGGACCAACCACGGCCCGTGCGCGGTGGAGGGCTTCGAGCAGGTGCGCCTGCGTCTGCGCGCCCGGGGCCAGGTGACCGTCTACGGCGTGGACAAGTTCCCGCGCATGGTCGACTACGTGGTCCCCAGCGGCGTCCGGATCGCCGAGGCCGACCGGGTCCGTCTCGGTGCGCACCTGGCGAGCGGCACGACCGTGATGCACGAGGGTTTCGTCAACTTCAACGCCGGGACACTCGGCGGCTCCATGGTCGAGGGCCGTATCTCGGCGGGCGTCGTCGTGGGCGACGGCTCCGACGTCGGCGGCGGCGCCTCGATCATGGGCACCCTGTCCGGCGGCGGCAAGCAGGTCATCTCCATCGGGCAGCGCTGCCTGCTGGGCGCCAACAGCGGTATCGGCATCTCCCTCGGCGACGACTGCGTCGTGGAGGCGGGCCTCTACGTCACCGCCGGGACCAAGGTGACCCTGCCCGAGGGGCAGGTGGTCAAGGCGGCCGAGCTCTCCGGCGCCTCCGGCCTGCTGTTCCGCCGCAATTCCACCTCGGGGGCCGTCGAGGTGGTGCCCCGCCAGGGGACGGGCGTGGAGCTCAACAGCATCCTGCACGCCAACGACTGATCACCGGCACGCCGCGCTCGCGGAGGTGTGCCGGAGGCCGTGGGGCCCGCGAGTGCTCGTCCCCGGGTCTCCCAGCTGGCAGGGTGGCTCCCACGGACCTCATCCCGACGCGGGCGCCTCCTGGACCGAGGTCCTGGCGCTGGAAGGATTCAGATGACCGGTCAGGAGATGGCGGGCGACGGGAGCGGCGCGACGGCGGCGGCCCGGTGGGTGACGGGGCTGTTCGCACCGCAGGTGCTGGTCATCGGGCTGCCCCCGGTCGTCGGGCTGATGGCCGACGGGTGGCGGGGCGGAGCATGGGGCCTGGTGGCCTCAGCCCTGTGCGGCGGCATTCCCGCCCTGGTGATCCTGGCCGGGGTCCGTTCCGGACGCCTGGACTCCCACCATCTGGTGGACCGGGCGAGCCGGACCAGGCCGCTGCTGGTGGCGGTCGCGGCGGTGGTCGTCGCGCTGGTGCTGCTGATCTCCCTCGGCGCGCCGCGTCTGCTGGTGGCCACGGTGACCGCGATGCTGGCCGCACTCGCGGTGACGGTCCCGATCACTCTCAAGTGGAAGATCTCCTTCCACGCGGCCGTGTCCGCGGGCACCGTGGTGGTGCTGGCCCACGTGCTGCCCGCGGCGCCCACCCTCGTCGTGGGCGCGCTGGTGGTGGCCACGGTGTGCTGGGCGCGGGTCCGGCTCACCCACCACACCCCCGCCCAGGTCGCCGCCGGGGCCGTGACCGGTGCCGGCACGGCCTGGGCGGCCCTGACCGCCTTCGGCGTCTGACCCGGGCGGGCGCGGGGCGTCAGAGAAGGCTCTTGAGGAACTCCCTCGTCCGGGTGCCGGGAGAGTACTCGGCGGCGACGAAGTCGGTGACCCCGGCCTTGGCGAGCGCCTCGATCCGCGCCGCCACCTCGTCCTCGTCTCCGACGATCGCCACGTCGGCCGGGCCCTCGGCCCCCTCCCGATCCAGCATCGCCCGGTAGGACGGCAGCTGGCCGTAGATCTCGAACTGTTCCGCGGCCAGCGCCCTGGCCGCCTCGGCGTCGTCGGTGACGCAGATGGGCAGCGCGCACACGATCCTCGGTTCGGGGCGCCCCGCGGCCCGCGCGGCCTCGGTGACGGCGGGCGCCACGTGCTCGGCCACGGTCCTGGGACCGGTCATCCACAGCACGGTGCCGTCGGCCATCTCCCCGGCCAGCCTGAGCATTCTGGGGGCCAGCGCGGCGATGAGCACGGGCATGTCCCTCGGTCCCGGCGTGCTCAGCCCGAGCTGTCCGGTGAGGGTCTCCCCTTGGAAGGACGCGTTCTCCCCGCGTACCAGCGGCATCAGGATCGACAGGTACTCGCGCATGTGCCGGGCGGGCCGCTCGAAGCCGATGCCGTACATGCTCTCGATCACCAGCTGGTGCGAGAGCCCGATGCCGAGCGTGAGCCGCCCGTCGAGGGCGGCGTTGACCGTGAGCGCCTGCTGGGCGAGGGCCGCCGGGTGGCGCGGGTAGGTCGGGACGACGGCGGTGCCGAGTTCGATCCCGGGCACCCGGTTCCCGGCCACGGCGAGCGCGGTCAGCGCGTCGAGGCCGAAGATGTGGGACATCCAGGCGGAGGAGAAGCCGTCGTCGGCCGCACGGGCGATGCGCTCCCGTAGCTTGCCGAGCACGTCCGGCTCTTTGGGTTCGTTGAGCAACAGTCCGAATCGCATCGCTACCGAACTCCGTTCTAGTGATTCCGTCCAGTGTAGATCGACGACGATCCCCCGCGTGGCGGAAGCGGTCACGGGAGTTCGGTGAACCGCTCCACCTGCTCGATCTTGCCCGCGATGACGATCACGTCGCCGTAGCTCAGCACCGTCCCGGAGTCGGCGTAGGTGAACTCGTCGTACTGGCCCTTGACGCAGACCACCGTCACGCCGTACTTGCGCCGCAGGTTGGACTCGCCCAGGGGCACGCCGACGTACTCGCGGGGCGGCCGGGTCTTGACCACCGCGTAGTCGCCGTCCACCTCCATGTAGTCGAGCATCCGCCCGTTGAGCAGGTGGGCCAGCCGCTCCCCCATGTCGTGCTCGGGGAGGATCACGTGGTGGGCGCCGACCCGCTCCAGGATGCGGCCGTGCTCGCGGCTGATCGCCTTGGCCCAGACGTCCTCGATCTCCAGCTCGACGAGCAGGGAGGTGGTGAGGATGCTGGACTCCAGGTCGGTGCCGATGGCGACCACCGCCCGGTAGAAGTCGGGCACCCCGATCTGCCGCAGCGCCTCGATGTCCGTGGAGTCGGCGACGACGACATGGGTGAGCTTCCCCGCCAGGCTCTGCACCACCTTGGGGCGGCTGTCGATGGCCAGCACCTCGGTCCCCCTCCGGAAGAGCTCGAGTGCGAGGGAACCGCCGAAGCGGCCGAGCCCGACGACCACCACGGGGTCGTTCCTTCTGTCAGGCAACGATCGTCCTCTTTCGGGAGTCCGCAGCCGCGGGGGGCCGTCAACGCGAGGAGCCCGGAGGTGGACGACAGCCTCCAGGCCCCTACCTGCGTGTCACTGGGGCGCTGAGGCCCGGATTCCGCCCGATTCTACCTCAGGGGAAGGCCAGGAGGCCTTCCTCACTTCCCGCCGGATCGGTACCGGAATCGGCGCCTGCGAGGGTGTCGAGGACCTGCCGGCCGTACTTGGCCAGCTTGTTCTCCCCGACCCCGCTCACCGTGCCCAGCTCGGCCAGGGACGAGGGGGACCTGGTCGCGATCTCACGCAGGGTCGCGTCATGGAAGATCACGTACGCGGGTACGCCCTGTTCCTTCGCGGTGGCTCCACGCCAGGCCCGCAGCAGCTCGAACACCGGCACCGCCTCCTCGGGCAGCTCGACGGGCTCGGCCCGGCGCGAGGAGGAGGTCTTCGCGGCCTTGGCGGGCCGGGCCGCCATCGTAGGCTCGCGCCGTAGCGGAACCTGGCGCCGGCGCCCCAGCACCTCCGCGCTCGCCTCGGTCAGCACCAGCGTGCCGTAGTCCCCCTCGACGGCCAGCAGCCCCTGCGCCAGCAGCTGGCGTACCACGCCACGCCACTCGGCCTCGCCCAGCTCCGTTCCGATGCCGAACACCGTCAGGCCGTCGTGGTCGTGCTGGATGACCTTGGCCGTCTTCTTCCCGAGCAGGATGTCGATGATCTGGCCCGCGCCGAACTTCTGACGGCGCTCGCGCATCAGCCGGAACACCGTCGACAGGACCTTCTGCGCGGCGACCGTGCCGTCCCAGGACTCGGGCGGCGACAGGCAGGTGTCGCAGTTGCCGCAGGCGGCGGTCTGCTGGCCGAAGTAGGCGAGCAGCAGCACGCGGCGGCACTCGACCGCCTCGCACAGGGCGAGCATGGCGTCCAGGTGGGTGGCCAGGCGGCGGCGGTGGGCGTCGTCACCCTCCGAGGTGTCGATCATCTTGCGCTGCTGCACGACGTCCTGGAGGCCGTAGGCGAGCCAGGCGGTGGAGGGCAGGCCGTCGCGCCCCGCCCTGCCGGTCTCCTGGTAGTAACCCTCGATGGACTTGGGCAGGTCGAGGTGGGCGACGAACCGCACGTCGGGCTTGTCGATGCCCATGCCGAACGCGATCGTGGCGACCATGACGAGGCCGTCCTCGCGCAGGAAGCGCGCCTGGTTGGCGGCGCGGGTGCGGGCGTCGAGGCCCGCGTGGTAGGGCAGCGCCTGGACACCGTTCTCCACCAGGAACTCGGCGATCTTCTCGACCGAGTTGCGCGACAGGCAGTAGACGATGCCCGCGTCCCCGGCGTGCTCGGCGCGGAGCAGTTCGAGCAGTTGCCGCTTCGGCTCGTTCTTGGGAGCGATGCGGTACTGGATGTTGGGCCGGTCGAAGCTCGCCACGAAGTGGCGGGCCCGCTCCAGATTGAGCCTGGAGGCGATCTCGGCGTGGGTGGCCTTGGTGGCCGTGGCGGTCAGCGCGACGCGCGGCACGTCGGGCCAGCGCTCGTGCAGCGCGGACAGGGCGAGGTAGTCGGGCCGGAAGTCGTGTCCCCACTGGGCCACGCAGTGCGCCTCGTCGATGGCGAACAGCGAGATCGTCCCGCTGTCGAGCAGGCGCAGCGTCGCGTCGACCCGCAGCCGCTCCGGCGCCAGGTAGAGCAGGTCCAGCTCACCTGCGAGGAAGGCCGACTCGACCTGGCGACGCTCCTCGAACTCCTGGGTGGAGTTGAGGAACCCGGCCCGCACGCCGAGCGCCGTCAGAGCGTCGACCTGGTCCTGCATGAGCGCGATGAGCGGTGAGATCACCACCCCCGTGCCCTTCCGCACGAGCGCGGGGATCTGGTAGCACAGCGACTTGCCGCCCCCCGTCGGCATGAGCACCAGGGCGTCACCACCGGCCACGACGTGGTCGATGATCTCCTGTTGGCCCTCCCGGAACGAGTCGTAGCCGAAGACGCGCTGCAGGACCCGCGACGCGTCGCTCACCTCGGGGTCGTTCTCGGGGAAAGGCATCGGGTCATTGTACGAGGCCCCCCCGACAGCCGGGGGTGAACCGGCCACAAGGACGGACGGCGCCGGTGCCGCCGTGGCACCGGCGCCGCATTCCCGCTCCTGCTACGGGTTCACGGGTTGACGTTGATCGTGAAGGTCGACGTCGTGTTCCTGATGTTCTGGAAGTTGTTGCTCATCCGGAGGTTGTTGAACGTCGCCGAGCCGACCGCCGGTCCCTGACCGGGCTCGGGCATCTCGTTCGCCCAGATCGCCCAGCCGGACTTGGCGTCGAAGGCGTCGCCGCTCTTCTTGGCGCCGGTGATCGTGATGTTGGTGAGGATGGTGTCGGTGACCGGGTTCTCCGGCTGGCTGCCGTTGTACTTGGTCTGGAACATGATGCCGCCGTAGGTCGGGTCCACGATGTCCACGTCGCTGACGCGGATGCCCTGGAAGACCTTGGAGGCGGAGAAGAGCCAGATCGCCGGGAAGACCTGCCCGTTCCAGAAGTGACCGCCGGCGCGGACGATCGAGATGTTCTCGAACCGGGTGGGCGGGCTGGCGCCGAAGCCGTTCATCGGGTAGCCGAAGTCCAGCGAGCTGATCGTGATGCCGGAGTAGACCAGCGTGTCGGCGATGTAGATGTTCCTGAAGACGTTGTCGTACCCGCCGTAGACCGCGACGCCGGCGGCCCGCCAGGTCAGGATGGAGGTCAGGTTCTCGTAGACGTTGCCCTTCATGTCGGCGCCGCCGGCGTCGATGGCCGAGAACAGCGCGAAGCTGTCGTCACCGGTGGCACGGGCCTCGTTGTTGCTGACGAGGTTGTCGGTGCTGCCGTTGGTCATGTTGATGCCGTCGGCGAACATGTTGCGGATGCGGGAGTTCTTGATCGTCACGCGGTCGGTGTTGGCGCCCCAGTAGAGGCAGACCATGTGCTCGTTCCAGATGTTGTCGATCACCACGTCCGCGACGTTGGCGAAGTCGAACACCTTGCCCGGACCGTCGATGCGCGAGGTGTAGTTGCCGAAGTAGGCGAAGTTGGCGAAGGACGAGCCGTTCGCGGTTCCCTCGGCCCGGAACCCGATGTCGGTGTTGTCCTGGTTCGAGGGCGCCCGGAACTGGGTGTACCAGGGACCGGCGCCGACCACCTTGACCGCCTTGCCGTAGACCTGGAACTTGCTCGCCGTCTGGTAGGTGCCCGGCGGCAGGTAGACGCCGACGAGGGTGCCGGTGTTGTCCATCCGCACCCTGTCGAGCGCGTTCTGCACGTCCTGGTGGGTGAATCCGGCGGGAACCGTGTACCTGGCGGGGTCGGGGTTGGCGATCGGCGACACCTGCTCGGTGTTGATGAAGTCGATCGCGTACGTCGTGGTGTTGGCGGGGTCCTTCTGCAGCCTGATCCTGCTGCCCGCCGGGACGGTGGTCCCGAGCATCATGCCGGCCTCGTCGTAGATGTGACGCGGCGCGCCGGCGCTCGGCGAGTTGCCCGGGCCGGCCTCGGGGCCGTACAGCCAGGCGTACTTGGAGGTCAGGTTGATGGCCTTGAGGAAGGTGCCGTCGACGTAGACGTTGAGCGTCGAGTCGACGCCGCCGCCGCCCGCCGAGTCGGGGATGGAGAAGCGGGTGACGAGGGTGTTGGTGCTGGCCTTGGTGGTGAACTCGACGTAGCTGCCCGTCGTGTTCAGCGCCACCGCCCTGCGGCCGGACGCCTCACCCGCCAGGGTGCCGATGTCACGGCTCGGGCCGACCACGGCCGCCCCGCCGCCGACGACGGCGTCCTCGGCCTCGTACATGTCGTACGGCATGTTGGCGCCGCGGCCGACGAAGAACGGCTGGGTGACCGTGTTGTTGGCCCGCTTGACCGGCAGTTCGTTGGCGTCGTCGGCGAGGACCGTCCTGACGGTGAACTTGCCGTTGGCCGCCGTCCAGGTGCCCAGGTTGACCGGGCCGGTGGTGGCGCCCGCCGCGATCACCCCGGTGTGGGAGCCGGTCAGCGTGCGGACCACGGTTCCCGCCTCGTTGGCGACGGTCAGCGTGATGCCGTGGGCGCCGCCCGCGGAGGCCACGGTGCCCTGGTTCCTGATCGTCACGGAGAAGGTGACGACGTTGCCGTTCGCCGGGTTGCTCGGGGTCCAGCTGGTCGTCGCGACCAGGTCGGCGGTGTCGACGGGCCTGACCACGAGCGGGGAGGCGCTGGAGAAGTCGTTGTTCGACTCGTTCTGCTCGATGACGCTGTTCGCCTCGTCGACCTTGGCGCTGAGCGGGTAGCTGCCGGCGTCGCGGGTGCCGATGCCGGCCGAGACGGTGGCCGAGGCCCCCGCGGCCAGCGCGGCGACCGGGGCGGTGCCGACCTTGGTGCCGCCCAGGTAGAGGTTGACGTTCGTCGCGCCGGCGGCCGCGTTGCCGCTGTTCCTGACCGTGGCCGACAGCGTGACCGCGTCGGTCTCGACCGGGGAGGCGGGGGACGCCGCCAGGCCGGTGATCGTCAGATCCGGGTTCGGCGCCGGGGTGCCGATGACCTGGAACTCGGCGACCTGCCCGGCGGGGGCGCCGGTGTTGGAGGTGATCCTGAGCTGGACGTCGGCGTAGGAGCCGCTGACCGGGATCGTCACCGTGTTGCCGGAGGCGGGATTGAAGGTGTGGTTCGCCGCCGCCGCCAGGCTGGTGAAGGAGGTCGAGTTCTGCTCACGTCCGAGCACCTGGATGTTCTGGGTGCGCGTCGCCCAGATGCTGTCGGGGTTCAGCTTCAGCACGACCGAGTTGAGCGTGGCGTTCGCGCCCAGGCTGACGGTCAGCGTGTTGGGGTAGCTGCCGCCGTTGCCCTCCCAGTAGGTCGCCGTGTTGTTGTCGTTGGCGTTCGTGGCCACGAAGGTGAAGACCGAGGAGGAGGCGGTGATCGCCTTGCCGAGGGCCAGGTTGGAGCCCGGTGGCGTGCTGCCCGTGCGGGTGACGGTGTTGCTGTTGCCGGACTGGTTGCCCGCGGCGTCCTTGGCCTTGACGTGGTAGGACACCGTCGCGGTGGCCGGCTGGGTGTCGGTGTAGGTCAGCACGTTGCCCGCCACGCTGGCGCGCAGGGCGTTGTCGGCGTAGACGTCGTATCCGGTCACGCCCACGTTGTCGGACGAGGCGCCCCAGGTCAGCCTGATCTGGCCGGAGCCCGGCTCGGTGTAGGCCAGGTTCGACGGCGTGGTCGGCGGCGACGTGTCACCGCCGGAGCCGGTGGGGCCGTACACCTCGAACTCGGAGACCTGGCCGGCCGGCCAGCCCGTGTTGGCGGTGATGTTCAGCCGGAGGTAGCGGGCGGCGGTCGCGGCGAAGTTGATCGTCACCGTGTTGCCGGTCGCCGGGTTGAAGGTGTAGCCGGCGGAACCGACGATGGTGGCGGTGGGCGAGGCGCTCGTGCCCGCCAGCACCGACAGGGTCTGCGTCCTGGTGGCCCAGGCCGCCGCCGGGGGCAGCTTCAGGACGATCTGGTCCACGTTGGTGACGGCTCCGAGGTCCACCTGGAGCCACTGCGGGAAGGTGTTGTTGCCGCTCTCCCAGTAGGTGTTGGCATCGCCGTCGGTGGCGTTGGCCGCGCCGTAGGGGGCGGTGGTGCTGCTTGACGAGGCCGCTTTGCCCACCGCGAGGTTGGGGCCGGCCGCCGCGGCGGGTGTGACCGCCCCGGCCAGGACGAGCAGACTGGTCGCGGCCGTCGCCGCCACCAGCCTTAACGCCAGGTACTGCTTTCTCATCGCGTTCCTCTATCTCTCGGCTGGAACGACAGGGTCGGGATGGGAGGCCGGGGCCTCCGCCGTGCGGCGCGAGGCGCGGAGTCCATGACATCCGCTGGGCCGACCGCTGTGACCTGCGGCGGGTCGGTCCGCGAAGCTCGCCTCGTTCGTCGCTGGGGGGTGCTGGTCGCCGTGTGCGCCCGCGCGACGCCGCGAACGACGTCACCCGGGGCTCTTCCGGAGGGGTACGGCGGATGCGTGGCGCGGCGCATCACTAGCGGAAGTTGCGAAGAAGAGAGAAAATTTAACAGGACTTTGCAATATTCTTGCATTGCGTTGGCCAAAGGTTACATACGTGCTACGGCCGCGTCAACGGGCCGAGAAGGACGGCTTACTTCGCCCTGCCGTCCCGGGTGCGCCCCCTTACCCCGGGGCCCACGGGCCCCTCTTCCCCGCGCGAAAAACACCCATGGACCCGCGGGGAAGAGCCGGCACGGCGAGCCCGGAGCGGGAGACGCCTCGGGCGGCCGCGGCCGGAAAGGCGGAGCCGCCCCCGAGGACCGGCCTCCGACGCGCGGGCGCCGGGCACGACCCGCCCTGCCGGAAACCCGTCTCACCCGTCGCGGACCTGCGGCCGGTCCTCGACAGCGGAGTCGACGCGAGGCGCGGATTCCCGACCTTGAAAATTTCACCCTCCGGCGAGACGTTCCCGCAGCTCGCCCGCCCGCGGGCCCGCTTGGCGCTTGACCCCCGCCGAGGGCGGAACCACACTCTGCGGGGTGTCGCCCCTCCGCGTGACCACCTGAGCGGTCCGCACCCCCGTCGCACTCGCGTGCCGGTCCACGCGAGGTGATGTTAACGCTAACAATTACCGGGGCCGGTCAAAGCGGAGAGCGTCACCGACAACACGATCAAGGTTCATCCCGTGGCGACGCCGGCGACCGGCGCCGACCGGCACCAACAGCCAAGTGGAGAAGACATGACGCAAGATCAGAATGAGATCGCGAGCGGCGAGCGAGGATCGCTGAGCCGGAGAACCGTTCTGGCGACGATGGGGGCCCTGCCGGTCCTCGCGGCCACGACCTCGGTCCTGGGGGCCTCGGAGGCCGAGGCCGCCACGGCCGTCATCGATCCGTCGGCGCCGCGGCAGACGATCCGAGGCTTCGGCGGCATGGCCCACGCGGCCTGGATCGGCGACCTGACAGCCGCCCAGCGGGACACCGCCTTCGGCACCGGCGAGGGCCGGCTGGGGTTTTCCGTGCTGCGGATCCCCGTCCCCGAGAACCAGGCGGACTGGAGCCGTGATCTGGCGACGGCGAGGCGCGCGATCGAACTCGGGGCCACCGTCATCGCGTCGCCGTGGAATCCCCCCGCCAACATGGTCGAGACCTTCGTCCGCGGCAGTCAGACCGACGCGAAACGCCTCAGGTACAACATGTACGGCGCCTACGCCCAGCACCTGAACGCCTTCAACGACTTCATGCGGAACAACGGGGTGAACCTGTACGGCATATCGGTGCAGAACGAGCCCGATTACGCGCATGACTGGACGTGGTGGACTCCCGCCGAGCTGGTCCGGTTCCTGAGGGAGAACGCCGGTTCGATCGGTACCAGGGTCATCGCGCCCGAGTCCTTCCAGTACCTGAAGAACATCTCAGACCCGATCCTCAACGACTCCGCGGCGCTCGCCAATGTGGACATCATCGGGGCTCACCTCTACGGCACGTCGTTCGCGAACTTCCCCTATCCCCTCTTCAAGCAGAAGGGCGCGGGCAAAGAGCTCTGGATGACCGAGGTCTACTACCCCAACAGCAGCGATTCGGCGGACCTTTGGCCCCAGGCGCTCGACGTGGGGGAGCACATCCACCGCGCCATGGTGGACGCCGAGTTCCAGGCGTACATCTGGTGGTACATCCGGCGTGGCTACGGCCCCATGCGGGAGGACGGCCAGATCAGCAAGCGCGGCGCCATCATGGCGCACTTCGCCAGGTTCGTCCGCCCCGGATATGTGCGGATCGAAGCGACGGCGAACCCGGCGTCGAACGTCTACGTCTCGGCGTACCGGGGCGGCGACTCCACGGTCGTCATCGTCGCCGTCAACAAGGGCACCTCCGCGGTGAGCCAGCAGTTCACCCTGGCGAACAGCACCGCGTCCGGTGTCTCGTCCTGGCTGACCGACGCGAGCAGGAACGTTGCGCCCCAGGGAACGACCGGCGTGTCGAACGGCTCCCTCACCGTCACGCTTCCCGCCCGAAGCATGATGACCTTCGTGACCGGCGTGAGCTCCGGCCCCTCGCCCAGCCCGTCGCCCAGTGGTGGCACCGGCCTGTGCCGGGTGGCCTACACGACGAGCTCCTGGAACAACGGCTTCACCGCCGGCATCAGCATCACCAACACCGGGACCTCGACGATCAACGGCTGGACGCTGGGCTTCACCCTGCCCCCCGGCCAGACCATCACCTCGGGCTGGAACGCCACCTACACCCCCTCCAGCGGCCAGGTGAGCGCCCGCAACGTCGGCTACAACGGCACGCTCGCCCCCGGGGCCACCATCGACATCGGCTTCCAGGCCACCCACACCGGCGACACCGCCGAACCGACCGCCTTCACCCTCAACGGCGTCCCCTGCACCGTGGTCTGACCGACACGCGAAACAACCCCCGCCCGAGCGGCGAAGGGACGGGTGCGGCCCCTCCGACGAGGGAGGGGCGCATCTTCCCGCGGCCGACCGCGCCGACGAAGGTGTGGCAGGTTACGCCCTTGACCGGTGCCGCCGAAGGGTGCGGCGGCGATGGATCGGATCTTCCCTGGCACCGCCGGAGGCGGAGTCGCCCAGCCGGTCGCGCGGCGCCCCTGTGGACAGACGAAGGCCCCCCGATCGGCGTCAACCGGGGGGCCTTGATCTGCGTCTTGCTAGTGTGGGCGATACTGGGATCGAACCAGTGACCTCTTCGGTGTGAACGAAGCGCTCTCCCGCTGAGCTAATCGCCCGCCCTGTCCGGCTCCTCGCGGTGCCGACGTGGAAAACCATACAGCAATTCGGGAGTGCCCGCGAAGCGGTGTCCGCCACTAAGTTGATCTTGAGAGATGACGCGCCAGGGAGGCAAAGCTCTGAGGATGCATCCGACGGGGGGC
Source organism: Streptosporangium amethystogenes subsp. fukuiense (assembly GCF_042665875.1). Lineage (NCBI taxonomy): Bacteria > Bacillati > Actinomycetota > Actinomycetes > Streptosporangiales > Streptosporangiaceae > Streptosporangium > Streptosporangium amethystogenes. The sequence continues at coordinate 3,410,679 of NZ_JBHTEE010000001.1, forward strand.
TACGGTGTCATAGCATCGTCCTGATCCACAGAAGCACCGAACGACCCGGGCTCGACCCGAATCACCCGAGACGCCCCGCCAGGGAGTCGACGGTGACCAAAACGAGACGCAAAACCCTTGCAAATACGGCCCTGTTGGTGATGTTTAGCCCGGTAGATGCCCAAATGTCGCGCTGTGATGTGCGTTACAGAAGGGCGCAGAGGCGGAATCTTTCCTACAGGTTTCTTTGTTCCGCGTGATGGCTCATGCGGAGCGAAGCCCGCTTGAGAGCAGTGAAAGCCCCGAAGAGGGGACCGACGACGAAAAGGTTTGGCTGACGATGAACAGCGCCACCGTCTCTGCCGAGCTAGGCCTTCGGCTTGTGGTCCCCGACCGTACCACCGTCCCCCTGCTTGCCGGACTCAGCTACACGGCCGATGATCCTTACGCGATCAGAATGGCCTTCCACGTGGGGAACGACGAGCCGGTCGAGTGGATCTTCGCCCGCGAGTTGCTGACCGTCGGCATCGTGCGGCGGGTGGGCGACGGTGACGTGCAGGTGTGGCCGGCGCGCGCCGACGGCGAGCGCACGCTGCACATCAGCCTCACCTCGCCGTTCGGACAGGCGCTGTTCGAGGTGCCGCTGGCTCCGCTCACGGAGTTCCTGCACCGAACGTACGAGCTGGTGCCCGCGGGCCGCGAGACCGACTTCATGGATCTGGACGCCGAGCTCAGCAACATGCTCTGGAGTTCCTGACCCGGCTCTCCCCCCCGCGGGGCCTCGGCCTACGCCGCGGGCCTGAGCAGGCGCCGCATCCGGGCGATCTCGATGCCCTGGCCCGAGACGACGTCCTTGGCGACGGCCAGCATGGCCCGGTCGGCGCCCTCGCGGAGCTGGAGCCCGGCCATCGTGACCGCCGCCTCGTGGTGAGTGATCATGAGGGTCAGGAAGAGCGTGTCGAAGGCCGCTCCCCTGGCCCCCCTGAGCCGGTTCATCTCCTCCAGCGTGACGGCGTGCTCGTCATGCCCCTCGTGCCCCTGCGGCGCCCGGCCGACCGCCTCCAGCCACGACGTCATGGCCGCGATCTCCGGCCGCTGCGCCGCGGTGATCCGCTCGGCGAGCTTCCGCAGGACCGGCGAGGACGACCTGGCCGGGACCAGCTCCGCCATCTCCAGTGCCTGCCGGTGGTGCGGGATCATGCCTTCGGCGAACCTCACGTCGGCCGCCGTGACCCTGGCCTCGGACTCCCCGAGATTCTCGCCCGGCCGCGCCGTACGACCCGCCTCGCCGGGGCCACCCGGGATTATCACCGGCGCGCCGGTCTCCGCGACGAGCGGTGCCGGTCCTCGCTGCGCCGCCTCCGCGCATCCGCCAAGAACCGATATCGCCATGATCACCGCGATAATCTGACTCGGCATACGAATCCTCCGCATAGCTTCAATAATGGGGCAAGTGGACCGACGTAATGGGGGCACCGTGCGATCGACCATGGCGTTCGGCCTGGCCGCGCTACTTCTTGTGGCCGGGTGTGGGGCGGATCCGACACCCCAGGCCCCACCGCCCGCGGCCGCCTCGCGGAACACTGAACAGACGGTGGAGACCCCCTCCCCCGGGATCTCAGGGGACGGCACTCACAGCGACAACGTCACGCACCTGGCCAACGTGCCGCTCGGCGCTCCGCTCAACGGGCCCCAGGCGTGGGGCACCGACCTGGCCTTCCAGGGCGACTACGCGTTCGTCGGCAACTTCGACGGCTTCAGCGTCTTCGACATCTCCGATCCCTCCCGCCCCTCGGTGGTCAGCCGGGTGCTCTGCCCCGGCGAGCAGAACGACATCTCGGTGAGCGGGAACCTGCTGTTCCTGTCGATCGACTCCGTCCGGGTCGGCCCGGAGTGCGACGCCCAGCGCGGCAATCCGGAGTCGGACAGCTGGGAGGGCATCCGGATCTTCGACATCGCGGACAAATCCCATCCCAGGTTCGTCTCGGCGGTCCGTACCGACTGCGGCTCGCACACCCACACCCTCGTCCCCGGCGAGAACGCCGACAGGGTCTACCTCTACATCTCCTCCCCGGGGCCCGAGCCGCAGTCGACGACCTGCCCGGCGCCGTACAACAAGATCTCCGTGGTCGAGGTGCCCGTCGAGGCTCCCCAGACCGCCAAGGTGATCTCACAGCCGGTGCTCTCCGACAAGCCCGGCGAGGACGGCCTCGGCGGCTGCCACGACATCACGGCCTACCCCGAGAAGAACCTGGCCGCCGCGGCCTGCTTCGGCGACGGGGTCCTGCTGGACATCGCCGACCGGGCCAACCCCAAGGTGCTCCAGCACGTGAGCGACAAGGAGAACTTCGCCATCTGGCACTCGGCGACGTTCAACAACGACGCCACCAAGGTCGTCTTCGGCGACGAGCTGGGCGGCGGCCTGGGGGCGACCTGCGACTCCGGCACCCCGAAGACCAAGGGCGCCAGCGCCGTGTACGACCTCGGCAAGGACCGCAGGCTCACGCTCCGCGGCTACTTCAAGATCCCGAGGGAGCAGGCGTTTGACGAGAACTGCGTCGCGCACAACGGGTCGCTGCTACCTGTGCCGGGAAAGGACATCATGGTCCAGGCCTGGTACCAGGGCGGGGTGTCCATCTGGGACTTCACCGACGCGGCCAGCCCTCGGGAGATCGGCTTCTTCGAGCGGGGCCCGATTTCGGGAGTCGGCGGCTCGTGGTCGGCGTACTACTACAACGGCCACATCTACTCCAGTGACATCACCAGGGGCCTGGACGTGCTCCGCATCGACGACCCGCTGACCGACCCCGCCGCCAAGGTCAGGCTCAAGGAGCTGAACGCGCAGACCCAGGTGTCCTACTAGCCGATCCGTGATCGCCGGGCGACCGGTCTTCCGGCGAGGGTGCGCCCTCGCCGGAATCGGAAACCCCGGGCCTCAGGGGTTGAGGTCGGCGGCGGAGCGCTCGGCGAAGACCTGCATGGCCTTGGCGGTGATCGGGCCGGGCGCGGCGGGCAGCACGGTCCGGTCGACCGCGCGGATCGGCTGGATGTCACGGGTGGTGGAGGTCAGGAACGCCTCGTCCGCCTCGTACAGGGCCGAGAGCGGGACGTCCTCCTCGGTTCCCCCGCACCACTCCAGCGCGAGCGCGCGGGTGACCCCGGCCAGGCAGCCCGAGGCGAGCGTGGGGGTGACCAGCCGGCCGTCACGCACGATGAAGACGTTGCTGCCGGTGCCCTCGCAGAGGTCTCCCGCGGTGTTCTCGAAGATCGCCTCACCGCCGCCGGCGGCCTTGGCGTAGAACAGCGCCCTGGCGTTGTCACCGTAGGAGGTGCTCTTCACCCCGGCGAGCGCACCTCGCTCGTTGCGCGGCCAGGGCACGACCGTGACGTCGGCGGTGGCCGGGAACGGCTTCTGCTCGTCGACGATCACCACGGTCGTGCAACCCTGGTCGCCCCGGTCCGAGCCGAGCGGCCCCGGGCCGCTGGTGTAGGTGACCCGGACGCGGCCGAGCCGCCACGGCGGGGCTTCGGCCAGGCAGGCACGGATCCCGGCGGCGATAGCGTCGGTGTCGGGATCGGGCAGTTCCATACGCCGCGCCGAGAGCGTGAGCCGGTCAAGGTGGCGGGTGAGCGCGAACGTGGTGCCGTTCACGCACTTGATGGTCTCGAACACCCCGTCCCCGACCATCAAACCATGATCGAAAACCGAGACGGCGGCCTGATCCGGAGAGACGAGTTCCCCGTTGAGCCATACAGGTGTCTTCATCAGGTACCTCCAGCGTGGATATCCCCGCCTTCAGGCGGGGGAGGAAACGCGGCACCTTGCCGCGTTTCCGGGTGGGTTGTGTAGCCGTAGCCGTCTGCTCGTTGGAGCAGTCGGACGTGGCGGTGGCCGATGCCCTGCACGGTGCCGTGCCGGGTGGTGATGTTGAAACTGCCGGTGCTGCGGACCGCGACCCGTCCGGTGTGGACTCCGGCCTTCTTGCCGGTCGGGACGGTCGCGCGGACCAGGTCGCCGGTGGCGAACCCCTTGACGTGCTTGGTCCGGGGCAGTCGCAGGCGGGGGAAGCCGTAGCGGTCGGTGCGGGTACGGCAGTAGGTGCCGCGCCCGGTCGCCTTGACCACCAGGACCGCCGACGGCCAGGCGGTCACGGTCTCCAGGTGGCCGACGTGCAGCGCGTCCAACGTGTGGGACTTGGCGGCGCCGGTGCGGAAGCGGTTCCACTTCGTGCGGCCGCCGGAGGCGGTGTGAACGGGCAGGCCGGTCGCTTCCAGGGCCCGCCACAGCGCCCAGCGGGTGGCGTTGACGGCGGCGGCGTCGTGCAGCGGCGCTTTGGCCTGCTTGAGGATCTTCGCGAGAAGGGCGGGCTTATCCTTGAGGAATTCCTGCACGGGGGTGGCGTTCTTGGTCTGGTTGCAGCCGATGCAGGCCAGGGTGAGGTTGCTGATCCGGTCCGAGCCGCCCCGGCTGCGGGGGTGGATGTGGTCGAGGTTGAGCGGTACGCCGCTCGCGCCGCAGTAGGCGCAGGTGCGCCCCCATTTGGCCAGCAGGTATTCGCGGACCTCGTACCCGGCGAGGGTGCCCTGCTGGTATTCGGCTCCTTCGAGCGGTCGCCCGGCCGATAGGGCGTGGGTGTCGAAGGAGACCTTCTCCACGTGGATGGCGCTGACGGGCGCCCACCGGGTCAGCCGCGCCACCTGCGACAGGGTGGTCTCGACGCGGTGTTGCAGCGACGGCGCGAGCCACCCTGTCGGTTTGGTGCGGTTGAGGAACCGGGGGGCGCGGTGGCGCAGGTTCCGCCCCCGGCGGCCCCGGCGCAGTGCGGCCCGCGCGGCGAGCCTGTCGAGGATCGCTCCGCCTCGGTGGTCGAGTTGGATCGCGTACCGTCCGGCCCGGCTCCCGTCGCGGTCGGTGAACACGGCCAGGCCGGTGTGCTTGGAGCCGGGGTCGATACCGACCTGCACGCCTGCCACGGTGGAATCGGCCACCGACCGGTCCTTGAGACGGATGACGAACGGGGTGTGACGCACCACCACCGCCCGCCCGGCCGCCAGCAGGCGACGGGCACGGGCGGGATGGCAGGGATCGAGCGGGTCGCCATGCCTGTCCAAGACGAACACGACGGGGTGAACCTCACGGTTCGCTCCCTCGGACGCCGAAGCGTCCTCGGGGTGACGCCGAGCAGACCGGGTGCCGGTCGGTTCGATCTCCCCTCGCCCAGGTTGAACACCAGGTACCGCCTGGCGGCGGTGTCCGTGAGCCGTTTCGTGCCCACCCTCGGGCGTGTCTGCTCCCACGGATTCGAGAGCCTGGGGCTGAGGAAGCACCCCAAGGTCGGTCTGCGATCTCGTGTTCAACGTGGCCATCAAAACGCACCTCCTTGAGCTGACGGCCAGGGCTGGTCAACGCGGGGCTTGTCAAGCGCATCGCTGCACCTCAAGCCCCCTCCTTCAGGAGGGGGTCGTTGACGCGACTCCTTCTGAACCTGATGTCGATGCCAGTGCGACGAGCCGGGATGCCTTCAGCTCGGTCTCGTCCCATTCGCGGCGCGGGTCGCTCCCCCAGGTTATGCCCGCGCCCGTGCCGAAACGGATCTCACCGGACGACAGCCAGAACGTGCGGATCCCCACGGCCAGCGACGCCCGTCGCCGGTCGGCGTCGACCCAGCCCACGGTCCCACAGTACGGCCCGCGCGGCTCGGGTTCGAGCTCATCGATGATACGCAGGGCCGAGGATTTCGGGGCCCCGGTCACCGACCCCGGCGGGAAGGTCGCGCCGAACAGCTCGGGCCACCCGCATCCCGGCGCGAGCCGCGCCCTGACCGTGGAGACCAGGTGCACGAGACCGGGATGCTCCTCCACCTCGCACAGGGCGGGCACGCTCACCGAACCGACCTCGGCGACCCTGCCCAGGTCGTTGCGGACGAGATCGACGATCATCACGTTCTCCGCGTAGTCCTTCTCCTGCAGGTCCTCCTCGGTGACTCCGGTCCCCTTGATCGGCCTGGACTCGACCACGTCGCCGTCCCTGGACAGGTAGAGCTCGGGAGAGGCCGACACGACGCTCAGTCCCGGCAGGCTCACCGTCGCGGCGTAGGGGGCGGGGTTGCCCTCCGCCAGCCGTACGGCCAGGGCCAGCGGGTCCGCCTCCCCTCCCGCGGGCAGCGGCGCGTTCAGCACCCGGCACAGGTTGGCCTGGTAGACCTCGCCACGCTCGATGTACGAGCGGATGCGCCGCACGCCGTCCTCGTACCCGGCCCGGTCCAGGGAGCTGCGCCACGACGACGGGTGCGGCCCGCGCCAGGGGCCGCGCGGCACGGGCAGCGGGGCCTGACGGACGTCGTCGAACCTGGCGCACGTCACCTTGCCCTCGTAGTCGACCACGACGGCCCACCACCCCTCGCCGTCCAGAGCGGTCAGGTCGGTGGTGACATCTCGGAGCCCCGTGGCCAGATATCCAGTGACATGCGCAAAAGAGTCATGCACTTCCCTATTGTCTCGCTTGTCCGATCAACAGACGCACCAGGGTGCGGGCAGCGGGCAGCGGGACGGGCGGCAGGGCCGCGTAAACGGCCCTGCGGGGGGCGAGCTCGCCGAGGGAGCGGAGCACCAGATCGGGTGGTACGGCGTGCGCGGCGATGGCGGGCACCAGCGTGATGCCGAGCCCGGCCGCGACGAACCCGAACTTACCCGTCCACTCGCTGATCCTGACCGAGGCGCGGGGAGTGAACCCGGCCCTGGCACAGGCCGCGGCGAGAGCGGTGGCCTGGCCCGGCGGAGAGGCCTCGATCCAGGTCTCCTCCCGCAGCTCGCGCAGGTCGACGACCTCCTCCCCGGCCAGCCGGTGGTCACGACGGAGCGCGACGAACAGCTCGTCGTCGGCCAGCTGGACCATCTCCACCTCCTCCTGGCGGGGCGGTTCGGCGGGATGGTCACTGACCACCGCGACATCCAGGCCGCCTTCTCGCATGCGGCGCAGCAGGCTGCGGCTGGGCCCCTCGATCGGGACGAGTTCGACCTCGGGGAACTCCTCGCGGAACTCGCGCAGGGCACCCGGCACGAGCGCGACGTTGGCGGTGGCGAACGCGCCCACCCGCAGCCGCCCCCGGTAGCCGCCGTGAATGCCGGCCAGTTCCTCCTCCGCCCTGGTCAGCTGGTTCAGCACCACCTGGGCGTGGTGATGCAGCGCCTCGCCGGCGGGCGTCAGCCGCACCCCGCGCGGCAGCCGCTCGAACAGCGGTCCGCCCGCGCGGTGTTCGAGCGCGGCGATGCGCCGGGAGACCGCGGACTGGGTGTAGCTGAGCCTGGCGGCGGCCGCGGTGAAAGACCCGGTGCGGGCCACGGTGTCCAGCAGGCGGAGCCCTTCGATGTCGAACACATTCCCCCTTCGCATGGCTTACATGCAATCTAGTCGCTGGTGGAATGCCTTATCGGCCCCCTAGCGTGAGGCGCGTGATTTCTTTTCTTGGTCTGGGGCGTATGGGCGCCCTGATGGCCCGGCGGCTCGTGGCGGCCGGGCACGAGGTGACGGTGTGGAACCGCACCCCCCGCGTGGTCGAGGGGGCCGCCGCGGCGACCTCACCGGCGACGGCGGTGGCGGGCGCGGAACTAGTGATCACGATGCTCAGCGACCCGGCGGTGGTGCGGCGGGTGCTCTCGGACGCGGCGCCGGGGCTGCGGGCCGGGACCGTGGTCGTGGAGATGTCCACGATCGGCCCCGAGGCGGTGGCCGGGCTCCGCGACCTGCTTCCCCCCGGGGTGGGACTGGTCGACGCGCCGGTCCTGGGCAGCGTGGAGCCCGCCGGGGACGGCACGCTGACGGTGCTGGCCGGCGGGCTCGCCCAGGATCTGGCCCGCTGCCGGAAGGCGCTGGAGGTGTTCGGCCGGGTGCGCAAGGTGGGCGGCCCGGGCGCGGGCGCGGCGATGAAGCTGGCCGTGATGAGCGCGCTGGTGCCCGCCCAGGTGCTGCTCGCCGAGACCGTCGCCCACGCGGAGGCGACCGGAGTGGACACCGGGACGCTGCTGGACGTGCTCGGCGGCACACCGCTGGGAGCGCTCGTCGAACGGGTCCGCCCGGCCGTCGAGAACGGCCCGGACGAGACGCGCTACGCCCTCGGCCTGGCCGCCAAGGACATGGCGCTGGCCGCGCACGGGCCCCGGACCCTCGCCGCCGCGGCCGGGAGGCGGCTGGCCGGCGCGACGGCGGCCGGGCTGGGCGACGCGGACCTGACGGCGATCTTCGCGTACCTCACCGCGACCGGTCCCGCGGGGGCGGCCCGGGACACGGAGCGGAGCGATCGGCGGGGCCGTACCGGCGTGGAGAGGATAAACCCGGCCACGGTCCCCGCCACCAACGGGCGTTACTCGCACGCCACCAGGGCGGGGGATCTGCTGTTCGTCTCCGGGCAGGTGGCCCTGGACGGGGAGGGGAAGGTGGTCGGCGAGGAGGACATGACCCGCCAGTCCGAGTACGTGATGGACCAGCTGTCCCGCGTCCTCGCCGACCAGGGCTGCACGTTCGACGACGTGACCCACATCCGGACCTACCTGACAGACATGTCACTGCTGCCGGAGTACGCGGCCGTGCGCGGGCGCCTCATCACCGGCGAGCCCCCGGCCAGCACGACGGTGGAGGTGTCACGGCTGTTCTCGCCCGGGCTGCTCATCGAGGTGGACGTGATCGCCGCCGTCCCGGCGGGACGGTACTAGGCCAGGGGGCCGGTGACCGTCTCGGCGGCGGCGACGACCGCGTTGCCCGCGACGAGCCCCACCACCGCCTCGATCTCCGGTGCGAGGAAGCGGTCGGGTCCCGGGCCGGGGACGGCCTGGCGCAGGGCGGCCACCACGGCTCCGGTCGCCGGGGCGGGCCGCAGCGGGGCGCGCAGGTCCAGGGCCCGCGCGGCGGTGAGGATCTCCACCGCGAGCACCCGGGTGAGGCCGTCCACCGAGCGGCGCAGCTTGCGCGCGGCCGACCAGCCCATGGAGACGTGGTCCTCCTGCATGGCGGAGCTCGGGATCGAGTCGACGCTCGCGGGCACGGCCAGGCGCTTGAGCTCGGAGACCACCGCCGCCTGGGTGTACTGGGCGATCATGTGACCGGAGTCGACGCCGGGATCGTCGGCGAGGAAGGCCGGTAGGCCGTGGCTGCGTGCCACGTCCAGCATGCGGTCGGTGCGGCGTTCGGAGATGCTCGCCATGTCCGCGACCGCGATGGCCAGGAAGTCGAGCACGTAGCCGACGGGGGCGCCGTGGAAGTTGCCGTTGGACTCCACCCGGCCGTCGGCCAGAACCACCGGGTTGTCGATCGCCGAGGCGAGCTCCCGTCCGGCGACCGAGGCGGCGTGCGCCAGGGTGTCCCGGGCGGCACCGGCGACCTGCGGGGCGCACCGCAGGGAGTAGGCGTCCTGGACCCGGGTGCAGGTGCCGTCCCGGTGGGAGTCCATGATCTGCGAGCCCGCGAGCAGCGCCCTGAGGTTGGCGGCGCTGGCCGCCTGCCCGGGGTGCGGGCGCAGGGCCTGCAGGTCGGCGGCGAAGACCCGGTCGGTGCCCAGCAGCGCCTCCACGCTCATGGCCGCGCCGATGTCGGCGGTCCTGAACAGGCGGGCGAGGTCGTCCATGGCCAGGATGAGCATGCCGAGCATGCCGTCGGTGCCGTTGACGAGCGCGAGCCCCTCCTTGGCCACCAGTTCGACGGGCTCGATGCCCGCCTGCTTGAGCGCCTCCGCGGCGTCGGCCCGCTCTCCGGCGGCGTCCCGGACGACACCCTCACCCATGATCGTGAGGGCCACGTGGGAGAGCGGCGCGAGGTCGCCCGAGCAGCCGAGGCTGCCGTACTCGTGCACGACGGGGGTGATCCGCGCGTTGAGCAGGCTCTCCAGCACCTTGGCCGTCTTCGGGCGGACGCCGGTGTGGCCGGTGGCCAGGGTGTGCAGGCGCAGCAGCATCATCGCGCGGGTCACCTCGACCTCGACCTCGGGGCCGGACCCGGCGGCGTGCGAGCGGATCAGGGATCGCTGCAGCTGCGCGCGGAGCGCCGGGTCGATGTGCCGGGTGGCCAGGGCGCCGAACCCGGTCGAGACGCCGTAGGCGGGGGTGGGGCTCTCGGCCAGTTCGTCCACGCGCGTGCGGGCCGCGGCCATGGCGGCCACGGCGTCGTCGGTGAGGCGCACGGGGGCACCGTACCTGGCGACCTCGACGACCTGCTCGAAGCTCAGCGGCTCCGGCCCGACGTTCACGACCTCGTTGTCGCGCATGCTGTCACTCTCTCGCGTAGGTTGAACTTGGTAACTGGTGAACCTCTTACTGGCTCCTTACATCTCACGATACCGGTAGCGCTCGGTTTGGGGAGTGGCCGGGTATTCGCTAGAGTTCTCGCAGTGAGTCCGGGCAGGCCCCGGAGGCACGCGGAAGTGGCTCAGTGGTAGAGCATCACCTTGCCAAGGTGAGGGTCGCGGGTTCGAATCCCGTCTTCCGCTCGGAAGGGACTTCGATCCCCCACTCGGTGGAGTGGCCGAGAGGCGAGGCAACGGCCTGCAAAGCCGTGTACACGGGTTCAAATCCCGTCTCCACCTCTGGTTCACAGCGAGGACGATTAGCTCAGCGGGAGAGCGCTTCCCTGACACGGAAGAGGTCACAGGTTCAATCCCTGTATCGTCCACCAGATCTATACAGGTCATGAAGGGCTTCGGAGCTTCTCCGAAGCCCTTTTTCGATCTCAGTCAGAAGGTCACCGGGAGCCGCCTCAGGTGGACTTCACCCATGTGACGAGCCGGGCCGGCGTGGTCTACGTCGCGTTCGCGGTGGACGTGCACTCCCGGGCGATCGCCGGCCGGCGGCGACCACCGAACAGGCCAAGCCCGCGAGGGACGGCGCGAAGCCGGGGGCGGGGCGTTCGCTCCGGCCGCCGGAGGGCACGGAGCGGGTGCCTTCACGACCTGAGGGCCGCCCCCCACCGGCGAGACGGCCCTCGGTCCTGCGGCCTAGAAGCCGGGTGCCCAGAGGGCCCAGACCGTGCCCGACTGGTAGCAGCTGTACCAGGGCCAGACGGCACCAAGGCCGCGTTGCCCTGCGGCCTCGCAGGCGACACTGCTGGGATAGACGCCGACGACGCCGGCGTGGGCGGGGGAGGCAGTGAGGGTGACCGCGGTCAGGCCGAGAGCGATGATCCCCATCCGAAGAGCACGTCTTTTCACGAGGCTCCTTCCACCTGCGAATGAAAAGTAAAGTTTCCTAAGAGATAAGCCGATGTTCGCAGGTCTGGCAAGAGTGTCAGCGCCACGCGATCAGCCTGTCCGGATTGACCATCAGCCGGGCCTGCGTGATGAGTCCGCCCCGGAGCCAGACGGCAGCAAGACGAACGCACCGCCGAACGGCTGACGCGCCACTCCGCGGCCGATCGCGGACGTCAGGCCGACGCCGCCCGCAAGGAGCCCAGCCCATGACCGCCCGCAGAACCGGCTGGACAGCCCAAGATTCACGATGCTGTCTCGCACGTGCGAGAGGGGTCACTCGGCGCCGCCGTCCGCCGTCGAGGTGTCCACCCGCACCGGCCGGAGCAGGAGCACGGTCAGCAACGCCGTCAGTGCCATGCAGGCTGCCCCGAGGAGGGCGGCCAGGTGCATGCCGTCGGTGAAGGCCGAGCGGGCGACGTCGAGCAGGGCCGCTCCCGCCGCTCCCGGTGTCCGCGAGGCCACCTCGACGGCGCCGCCCAGGGTCTCGCGCGCCACCTCGGCGTACTCGGGGGGCAGTACGGGATCCGCCGCGGTGAGTCTCTCGCCGTAGACGGCCAGCCCGATGCTGCCCAGGATCGCGACGCCGAGCGCGCCGCCCAGCTCTGTGGCGGCCTCCATGATCGCGGACGCCGAGCCCGCGCGCTCCGGCGGGGCGACAGCGACGATCATGTCGGAGGCCGTCGCCTGCACCGCTCCGATCCCCGTCCCCAGCAGGAGCAGGCCGCCGATGAGGGGCCACCGCCCGGAGTCCACCTCGATCCCGCTCATCACCAGGAAGCCTCCGGCGACGAGCGTCATGCCGCCGCCCATGATGTGTCCCGGGCGTACCCGCTGCGCGATCACGGCGGCCAGCATCGAGCCGGCGAGGGCGGTTCCGGCCGCGGGCAGGGTCAGCAGCCCCGCGACGAACGGCCGTAACCCGAGCACCATCTGCAGGTACTGCGCGACGAAGTAGAACAGCCCCACCAGGGCGAAGACCGCGAGCGTGCTCGTGATCAGGGACACGGTGAAGCCCCGGTCGGCGAACAGTCTCAGGTCGAGCATCGGGGTGGGCAGCGTCCGCTGCCTGTACAGAAAGGCGACGCAGAACACCGACCCGGCGACGACGCCGAGCAGCGCCTGGAGGCCGAGGCCGTCGACGGCGAACTGCTTGATCCCGTAGACCGTCGGCAGCACGGCCGCCAGTGAGAGCACGGCACTGGGCAGGTCGAACCTCCAGGGGCGCGGATCACGGTACTCGGGGAGCACGATCGGCCCCAGCACCAGCAGCAGGACCATGACCGGCACGTTGATCAGGAACACCGACCCCCACCAGAGGTGCTCCAGCAGCCGGCCGCCCACGATCGGCCCCAGCACGCTGCCCCCGGCGAAGCCGGCGGCCCATACCGCGACGGCCATCCGGCGCTGCCGCGGATCGCGGAACATGTCCCGGATCAGCGCGAGGGTGGGCGGCATCAGGCTCGCCGCCGCGGCACCCTGCAGGGCACGGGCCGCGATGAGCGACTCGGCGTTGGGGGCGTACGCGGCGATGACCGACGTGACGCCGAACGCGGCGGCTCCGATCAGCAGCAGCTTCCGGCGGCCGATCCTGTCCCCCAGGGCACCCATCGTGATCAGCAGACCGGCCAGCAGGAAGGCGTAGACGTCGACGATCCACAGCAGCTGGGAGCCGGTCGGCATGAGGTCCGCGCTCAGGAAGGGCAGCGCGAAGTAGAGCACCGTCACGGTCACCGAGACGAGCAGGACGGGCAGGACGAGCACCGCGAGTCCGAGCCATTCCCTCCGCCCTGCCGTGGCCACCGTTCGCACCATTGCCGAAACCTCCTCGGATACCCTGTACGCCAAATATGCATATACATCGTACGCAAAATTTTTGGACGCACGCAAGAGCTGTCATCCAGACCAAGATGGCACGCACTAACGTGCAGAAATATCCTCAAAACAAGGCAGTCCAGCCAGGTGACGGCGTATCTCACTCGCCATAACGTCACGCCGCCGCCTTTCATTACGTCACAAAAAACACGTGTTAGAATTTCGTCACACCAGTGGGTGTGCCGGAATTGGACGAGGACGCATGTTGACGTGTGCGCAATGTGGAAAGCCGTTGGACGCCGCGCCTCGGGGGCGACGCCCGCGGTACTGCTCCCGTGCCTGTCAGGCACGGGCCTACCGGATCCGCACCGCCGGACGAGCCGCGCGCCGCGCCGAGCCCGCGCCGCGGACCGTTCTCCCCACGCCCCCGCCGAGCACCGGCGATCCGGCGGGACGGCACGAGCCCCCAGCCGGCTTGAGCACCGAGCGGATCGTGCGCACCGCGGTCCGGATCGCCGACGCCGAGGGGCTGGACGCGCTGTCGATGCGGCGCGTCGCGACCGAGTTGGGCACCGGCGCGATGTCGCTGTATCGCTACGTGCCGGGCAAGGACGCACTCGTCGAGTTGATGGTCGAGGCCGTCTTCGGCGAGGACCCGCATCCGGGCTCCGTTCCCGGTGGCTGGCGCACAGGGCTGGAGGCCGCGGCGAGGCGGGAGTGGCGCATGTACTCCAGGCACCCCTGGGTGCTGCGGGTCATCGCCACCCCCCGGCCGCCGATCGGGCCGAACGTGCTGGCCGATGTCGAGTGGGCGATGCGCGCCATGGACGGCCTCGGTCTCGACCCGACGACAACGCACTGGGTGGCCATGACGGTGAGCGCCCAGGTGCAGGGCGCGGCCCTGTTGCTGGTGAACGAAGTGGAGGCCGAGCGTCGCACCGGGGTCACGGCCGGGCAGTGGCGCGTGTCGAGGGCGCCGGCGCTCCTGGAGATCCTGGAGTCCGGGCGGTTCCCGATACTGTCCAGACTCCACACGGAGCGGGGGGACGTGATCGACATCGACGAGTGGTTCGAGTTCGGCCTGCGGCGCCTCCTCGACGGTCTCGCCGTCCTGGTGGAAGGCCGGGAGAAAGGGGCGGCGTACGACGCGGAGCCGGATCCGGCCCGCGGTCCGGCACGGTAAGGACCGTCGCGTGGCGGTGCGGCGCCCCGGCTGGTGAGGTCCCGCGGTCGACGGACTTGTTCACCCGGTCTTGGCCGCGTATTGGCCGCCTGGAGCCACCGAAGACGCGTAGCATCGGCGTTCTGCGGCTTTCATTCGTTTCCTGCTCGGACTCATGGACTCGGAGGATCATGAACGGCCCCTTCATCCCCGCCGCCCGCGCGGCGGCCGACCGGACCGGGCCGGGCGAGATCCCCGCGTCGCGGCGCTCTCCCCTGCCGAAGACGGCGGAGACGGTGGAGGCGTCGTGACGAGCCTGCTGCGCAATCCCGTGAAGAACTACGACTGGGGCTCGCGCACGGCCATCGCCACGCTGGCCGGGCGCCCCTCCCCCGCGGAGCGGCCCGAGGCGGAGATGTGGTTCGGCACCCACCCGTCCGGCTCCTCGTCGGTGCTGCGACGGGGGACGTGGCACTCCCTCGCCGAGACGGTGGCCGCCGATCCGATGGCCGAGCTTGGAGAGAGGACCGTTGAGCGGTTCGGCTCGCGGTTGCCGTACCTGCTGAAGCTGATCGCCGTGGACCTGCCGCTGTCGCTGCAGGTTCATCCGTCGCGGCAGCAGGCGGCGGAGGGCTACGCCAGGGGCGTCTACGTCGACCCGTTCCCCAAGCCCGAGCTGATCTGCGCGCTGACCCCGTTCACCGCGCTGGCCGGATTCCGCCCGCCCGCGGAGGCCGCGGCGCTCATCGGCGGGCTTGGCGTCCCGGAACTGGAGCCCGTCGTGGCGCCGCTGGCCGCCGGGGACGCCTCCGCCGCGCTCCGCGCGCTGGTGGAGTGGCCGAAGGAGGGCAGGGCGGACCTGGTGGCCGCGATCGCGCGGGCCGCGTCGGCCGCGGGCGGCCCCGACCGCGAACTTGTGGTACGCCTGACCGGTATCCATCCGGAAGACCCGGCCTGTCTCGCCCCGCTCTTCCTGCGCCGCCACGAGCTGCGGCCCGGCGAGGCGCTGTTCCTGGGCGCGGGAGTCCTGCACTGCTACCTGGGCGGTTTCGGTGTGGAGATCATGGGCAGCTCCGACAACGTGCTCCGCGCGGGGCTGACGAGCAAGCCGATGGACATCGACGAACTGCTGCGCGTCACCGACCCCTCGATCTCGCCCCTGCCGGTCGAGCCGGTCGGCAACCTCTACCGCACTCCCGCCCCGGAGTTCCGCCTCGGCACGGCCGTTCCGGGCTCCGGGCTCCCCCTGGAGGGCGGAGTGCCGCGCATCCTGGTGTGCACCGAGGGCGAGGTCGAGGTCGGCGGGCAGATGCTGCGGCCGGGCGAGTCCGTCTTCGTCCGCGCCGCCGGACCGGTCCGCCTGCGCGGCTCCGGGACGGTCTTCTGGGCCGAACCGGGCCTCGACTGACGGTGCGGACGCAGGTGAACGCCTCCCGGTGAGGTCCGGCTCATCGTCCGACCGGCCGCGGTGTCCTCAACGGGATCCGCCGGCCTCGGCCGCCGTGGGCCGGGGCGGGGGAAGCACGGCGCACGCCGTCGTCTCCTTGCCCGGCGCTCCTGGCAGGCCGGGGCCGGTCACTCCGGACCGCGGTCGTCGAGGCGCGCGTCCTGCCTGCCCTGACCGAGTTCGTCGGCCCGCAGCGCGAGGAGGACGTCGGGGCGCAGCAGCCGGGAGGGGGCGTCCAGGTCCAGTAGCCGGAGGATGCGGCGCAGCCGGTAGCTGACGGTGTTCTCATGGATCGACAGGTGCTGCGCGGTCAGCCGTACCGACAGGCCGCAGGCGAGGTAGGTCCGCAGGGTCTCGATGAGCACCGGACTGGGTCTCAACGGGGTCAGCACCGTGTCCACCAGGCGGCCGGCGTCGAGGGGGTTGCCGATGAGAAGCACCTCGGGAATGACACGCTCGAAGTGGACGACCACACGATCGGCCCCCATTCGCAGCCCGGCCTCCAGGGCGGCCAGCGCCTCCCGGCACGACCCGCCCGCCTCCCCGAGCCTGGGCCGCGGCTCGCCGAGGCCCAGGACGAGGCCCGGCGGGATGCCCGGCCGGCGGGCGGCGCGGGTCAGCGCCTCGTCGAGGCCGGGCGCGTCGGCGAGCAGCAGCAGCGTGGTGGCTCCCTTGCTCCCGGCGAGGATCCGGCTGCGCAGCCGGGGGCGCAGCGAGTCGAGCACCGCCTTCTGCGCCCTGGCGAGCGCGAGCGGGCTGGTCACCTCGGCCATGCCGATCGCGGCCGCGCGGTGCGGCACCTGGGCGGGCACTCCGACGAGCCGGGCGCGTTCCTCGACGTCGGCGGGATCCAGCGGCTCCCCGCCGGCGAGCCGGGACACCAGGTCGGTGGCGATCTGGTCGAGATGGGCGGCGGCCTCGCTGCGGGTCTGACGGTAGGCGTCGGTCGAGGCGTCGATCATGGAATCGGTCAGCGCGGCCAGCCGCTGCACGAGTCCGGCGAGGTCGTGGCCCTGGGCCGACGGCCCGGCCGCGGCGGCAAGCCGCTCCAGCAACGCCCGCTCGGCGGTGTGCCAGGAGGCCACCAGGCTCTCGATCGGCACGCCCTGGATGGCCCGCCGCTGGCCGAGCGCCGCCGCGGACAGCAGTTCGGCCTCGGTGAGGGCCCGCCGCTCGGCCACCGCCGAGAGCACGGCGGTGAGGTTGGGCGCGACCACCCCGGTGAGGTCCTCGACCTCCATCCGCGCCTGGTCATATCCGGGCAGGCGCTCCCAGACGGTACCGACCAGGGTGGCCGCGATCTCCTCGACCTGTGCGAGGAGGCCGCGGGCCTTTTGTGTCATGTCCACAAAAGCGATCTCTCCATCTTCCGGCAGAGCCACGTAGTTGGGCATACGCCCCTTAATGGACTATGGACTATCCCAGGGCACAGTCCCAGTCAAGGAGGGCGCTATGAGTACAAAAGTGGAGTCGGAGTCGATCGCCACCGACCTCGACGACCACGCGCTGGAACCTGTGCCCGCACACCGGCGCAAGTCCCTGATCCAGATGATCATCGTCCAGATCGGCTGGAACATCAGCGTCAGCAGCTTCCTCGTCGGTGGTGTCGTGGGAGGCGGGACCACCTTCGGCGAGGGAATGGCGGCGATCCTCGTCGGCAACCTGGTCCTGGTGGCCGTGTCCGCGCTGATCGGACTGGTCGGCTACCGGACCGGTCTGTCCAGCTACCTCGCCGCCAGGGTCGTCTTCGGCCGCCAGGGCGCCGTCGTGGTCTCGCTGCTGCTCGGTGTGATCGCCATGGGGTTCATCGGGGTGCTGATGGACACCTGGAGCGGGGCGGTGCACAAGCTGATCCCGGCGATCCCGCCATGGGCCTTCATTCTGGCGTTCGGCGCCGCCATCACCACGACGGCGATCTTCGGGTTCAAGGGGCTGGCGAAGTTCTCCGCGATCGCGGTGCCCATCGAGGTCGCGATCGCGCTGCTGGCGCTCTTCAAGATCGGCGGTGGGGACGGCGGGTTCGCCGAGGTGGCCGCCCAGCAGCCCGCGGTGCCCATCGGTTTCGCCGTCGCGGTCGGCGCCGTCATCTCGACCTGGATCACCGGCGCCGCGCTCGTCGGGGACGTGACGCGTTTCGCCTCCCGCGGCCGCGACGTGATCATCTCCTGCTTCGCCGGGTTCGTCGTGGGCGCGGGCGTCTTCGAGATCATCGCCACCGTCTCGGCCATGTCCGTGGGCAACAGCAACTTCGTGCTGGTCATGCAGGGACTGGGCCTGCTGGCCCCGGCCGCGGTGATGCTGGTGCTGGCCCTGTGGAACACCGCCGACAACAACCTCTACTCGGCCTCGCTCGCCTTCACCAACGCCTCCAACACCCTGGGGCTGCGGGTCGGCAAACCCGCCTGGACGATCATCTCGATCGTCATCGCGGTCCTGGTCGCCTTCGCCGGCCTGGCCGCCCAGTTCCTCGTCTTCCTGAACGTCATCGCGATCATCGCACCGCCGTTCGCCGGCGTGCTCATCGCGCACTTCTGGATCCTGGCCCGCCACCGCACGGGCGACCAGCTGCTGGAGTCGGCACCGGCCGTGCGGGCCGAGGCCCTGGTGGCCTGGGTCGTGGCGGCGCTGCTGGCGAAGTACACCGACGTCCTGCTGACCGACGCGATCGAGGGGTTGGTCTACGGGTTCGTCTGCTATGCCGTACTGGGCTGGGCGGTGACCGCTCTCAGGCGGAACGCCCCGGTCCCGGTCACGGCCGACGCACGGGAAGGAGATGTTCGATGAGATTCGGTCTGGGGGTGCCCACGGGCACGGAGGGACTGATGTATCCCGTCCCCTACGCCGACGCCGCCGAGGCGGTCGAGCTGGCCGTCCAGGCCGAGCGGCTGGGATTCGACTCGGTCTGGGGCAACGACCACGTGACCACGCAGGGCTACGTGCGCGAGGAGTTCGACACCCCGCCCCGCTACTACGACCCGTTCGCCTATCTGAGCTACGTCGCGGCGCTCACCAGCCGGATCCGGCTGGCCACGGCGATCATGGTGCTGCCGTTCCGCAACCCGGTGGTGGCCGCCAAGCAGGTCGCCACCCTCGACCGGCTGTCCGGAGGCAGGGCCGTGCTGGGCGTGGGCATCGGCGCCTACCGCGAGGAGTTCGAGGCGATGAACCCCGGGCGGCGCATCAACAGGGGTGAGCACGCGGCCGAGGCCATCCAGGCGCTCAACGCGCTGTTCACCGAGCGGCGGGCCTCCTTCAAGGGACGCTGGGTCGAGTTCGAGGACGTGGAGTCCTACCCCAAGCCGGCACAGCCCGCGCTGCCGATCCTGTCCGGCGGCAACGCGCCGGGCTCCCGCACCCGCGCGGCGCTGCACGCCGGCGGATGGCTGCCCGCCTGCCTCACCCCCGGCGAGGTGGCCGCAGGCATCGCCGACATCAGGGCGCAGGCGGCGGCCGCGGGCCGCGAGCTGCCCGGCGGGTTCGAGGTCGCGCTGCAGGTGGCGGTCTGCGTGGCGCCCACCCATGAGGAGGCCTGGCGCAGATTCCGCGCCTCCCAGCTCCACAACCACATGGTCTCGCTGTCCGGCACGACGCTGAAGGACCAGGGCGTCTCCGACCTGGCGAGCCGCAACCTCATCGGCACTCCGGACAGCGTGGCCGAGCAGATCGCCGCCTACCGGCAGGCCGGCGTCGACACCCTCGCCGGGCTGCTGTTCGCGGCCGACACCGTACCGGAGACGCTCGACGCCATGCACGAGTTCAGCGAGACCGTCATCGCCAAGCAGGCGGGAGGGCAGCCATGAGCACCGTCATGAGCGCCGTTCCCCCCGCCCCGGACGTCGACCTGCGCCGGCTGGCGTCGGAGCGGGTCGCCCGGCTGCGTGGTGCCCTGGCCGAGGCTCCGTTCGACGCCGTCGTCCTCACCACTCCGGAGAGCGTCCTGTACGCCACCGGCTACCGCAGCGTGGCCGGGGCGCTGTTCCGCGCCCACCGGATGGCGGCCGTGGTGACCGGCGACGACTGCTGGCTGGTATGCCCGGCCGCCGACACCGCCCCCGCGGTGGACGGCGGCGTGCCGGAGGACCGGGTGGTGCCGTTCGGCCGGTTCTACTTCGAGTCGTCCGGTCCCACGCCCCTCACCGGTGCCGCCGACCGGCACCCCGACCTGTACGCGGCGCTCGCCACCGCGACCCGCGCCGCCGGGGCGGGGCTCCGTTACGGCGTCGAGGGGCTCGACGGCGACCCGGCCCTGCGCGAGGCCGCGGGCGATCCCGCCGCCGCCGACGCCACCGGCTGGGCGAGCCTGGTCCGCGGAGTGAAGCTCCCCGGCGAGGTGGCGCTGCTGCGCCACGCCGCCCGGCTCGCCGAGGCCGGAGTCCACGCCGCTCTGGAGATCGCCGTGGCGGGAGTGACCGAGCACGAGCTCGCCCGGGCGGTGGCCGCCACGATGGTCGCCGGGGGCGCCGAGCCCCGCTTCGTGGTGGCGACCACCGGCCCGCGCTCCGCCCTGGCCGACGCCCACCCGACCGACCGGCGCTGGCGCCCCGGCGAGCTGGCCCGCTTCGACATCGGCTGCCTGTACGCCGGCTACTGGTCCGACATCGGGCGCACCGCGGTGCTCGGCGCGCCCGACGCGCGCCAGGCCGGTCACTACGCGGCGATCCTCGCCGGCCTGGACGAGCAGGTCGCCCTGACCCGCCCCGGCGTGACCGCCTCGGAGGTCTTCGACGTCGCGATGCGGACGGTGCGGCGGGAGGGGGTCACGCCCTACCGCCGCCAGCACTGCGGGCACGGCATCGGCCTCGCCGTCTACGAACCGCCCATCGTCTCCCCCGGCGTGGAGACGGCACTGGAACCGGGCATGACATTCTGCTTCGAGACGCCGTACTACAACCTCGGATGGGGCGGGATGATGGTGGAGGACACCCTGGTGGTGACCGGCGACGGAGCGGAGCTGTTCACCCGCTCGCCGAGGGAGCTGACGGTGGTGCCGGCATGACCCCGGCCTCCCGTTACCTCGGTCGGCTTGCCTGCCAGCGGTGCTCGGCGACCTACCCCGACCCCTCACTGGAGCTCGTCGGGCGCGGCTGCCCGGCCTGTGAGAAGGAGGGGGCGCCCGCCAACGTGCTCCCGGTCTACGACCTCGGCGGCCTGCGCGGCCTGCCCTGTGACCCCGCCCAGCCGGGGCTGTTCCGCCACCGCGCGCTGCTGCCGCTGGACGGTGCCACACCCGCGGTGAGCCTGGGCGAGGGCGGCACGCCGCTGGTGCCGCTCCCCCGCACCGCCGAACGCCTCGGGCTCGGCGCGGTCCTCGTCAAGGACGAGACCCGCAACCCGACCTGGTCCTACAAGGACCGGCTGGCCGCCGTGGCGGTCACCAAGGCCGTGGAACTGGGCGCCCCCGCGGTGGTCGTGGCGAGCACCGGCAACCACGGGGCGGCGGTCGCCGCCTACGCGGCGCGCGCGGGGCTGCCCTGCGTGGTGCTGACCGTGGCGGCGGTACCGGCCACGATGAAGACCCTCATGCAGGTGTACGGTGCTCGCGTCGTCGCCCTGGAGAACCCCCCGGATCGGTGGCGCCTGATGCGGCGGCTCGTCGAGGAGCGGGGCTGGCTGGCGATGTCCGGGCACGCCGACCCACCGGTGGGGTCCATCCCCTACGGCATCGACGGCTACAAGACGATCGCCTACGAGATCGTCGCCGACCTCGGCCGGACTCCCGACCACGTGGTCGTGCCCGTCGCCTACGCCGACGGGCTGGCCGGGATCCGGCGCGGCTTCGCCGACCTCGTGGAGGCCGGGCTGGCCGACCGGATGCCGGTCCTCGTCGCGGCCGAGCCGTTCGGCCCGCACGGCACCGCTCTGGCCGCCGGCACGGACACCGCGGGACCGGTGCCGATCACCCCGTCGGTCGCGTTCTCCATCGCCTCGCCGTACGGGACCTTCCAGGGCCTGGCCGCGCTGCGGGCGACCGGCGGCCGGGCGGTGTCCGTCCCTGACGACGCGCGCATCCTCGGCGCGCAGGGCAGGCTCGGCCGGGAGGCCGGCCTGTACCTGGAGGCATCGTCCGTCACCGCGCTGGTCGCGGTGGAGGACCTGGCCGGTTCCGGCGCGCTGCCCGCCGACGCCACGGTGGTCGTGGTCGGCACCTCCACCGGCCTGAAGGACGTCGGGGCCACCGCCGCCGCCCTGCCGCCGGTGCCCGTCGTGGAACCCACGCCCGCCGCGCTCGACCAGGGGCTCGCCGCACTCGACCGGCGGGGCGGCGGCCTCGGCGCGGAGGGCGACCGATGAGACTCGCGTTCTCCATCTCCGGGCACCGCGACGCCGCCTCCGCCGTCGCGGTCGCCAGGCTCGCCGAGGATGCCGGGTTCGACACCGTGTGGATCACCGAGGACTACTGCGAGCGCGGCGCCTTCGCGCTGGCCGGCGCGATCGCCGCGGTCACCGGGCGGATCCGGGTGGGCATCGGGGTGGTCAATCCCTGGACCCGCCACCCGGCGCTGATCGCCATGGAGCTCGCCGCCCTGGAGGAGATCAGCGGCGGGCGCGCGATCCTCGGCCTCGGC
Organism: Streptosporangium amethystogenes subsp. fukuiense; assembly: GCF_042665875.1. Classification (NCBI taxonomy): domain Bacteria; kingdom Bacillati; phylum Actinomycetota; class Actinomycetes; order Streptosporangiales; family Streptosporangiaceae; genus Streptosporangium; species Streptosporangium amethystogenes. The sequence goes on from NZ_JBHTEE010000001.1 coordinate 3,432,876, forward strand.
GCGAGCAACTCCCGCTGGATGACCGACCAGCTCGGCATCCCCTTCGACCGGCCGATCGGCCGCCTGGCCGAGGCGGTCGACGTCGTCAGGGCGATGATGACCGGCGAGCGCGTCGACCACCGGGGCGAGCACTTCCGCGTGTCGGCCGGGCTGTCCTTCACCCCGCCACGCCGCACCCCGCCGATCGTGCTGGGGGTCAAGGGTCCGCGGGCGCTGGCCCTGGCCGCCGAGCGGGCGGACGGCCTGCTGCTGTCCATCCTCTCCTCCGCGCCCTACGTCTCCTCGGTCCGCGAGCGCGTCGGAGCCGGGGTGGAACTGGCCGCCTACGTCGGTCTGTCGGTGGGCGAGGACGCGCGCGCGGCCCGCGACCGGCTGCGCCCCATGGTGGCGACCTACCTCGGCGTGCACGGCGACCACGAGATCACCAGAACCGCGGGGCTCGACGCGGGGTTGTGCGCCGCGTTCCGCGAGGGGTGGCTTTCCGACGCTCCGCGCACCGACCTCGTCGACGACGCGCTGCTCGACCTGTTCGCCGCCGCCGGGACGGCCGCCGACGCCGCCGCGTCACTCGGCCGCCTGGCCGCCGCCGGCCTGGACGTGGCGGTCGTCCGCGACGACCCCGACACCGATCCGGGACGGCTCATGCACGCGGCCGTCCTCGCCACCGGAGAAGACCGAGTCCGAAAGCTATAATTTGCGGCTTCGGAAAATTTGCGGACTCTGCACGTTTCGATACGATCGATCGTGTGAGCGGGCTGAGGGAACGCAAGAAGCAGGCCACGCGCGAGGCGCTGATGAGTGCGGCGCTGCGGCTGACGCTGGAACGAGGGCTGGAGAACGTACGGATCGAGGACATCTCCGCCGAGGCCGGAGTGTCCCCGCGAACGTTCAGCAACTACTTCTCCAGCAAGTACGAGGTGCTGGCCGCTCGCCACACCGACCGAGCCGCGTACCAAGTCGCGGCGCTGCGTGCGCGCCCCGCCCAGGAACCGTTGTGGCAGGCGATGACCGAGGCGACGGTCCAGGCATGGGAACGGCACACGGGCCCCCAACCCGTTGCTCCAGGGCCGGAGCGGCTTGCGGCCACCCGGCTGCTCGTCGACGAACCCAGCCTGCAGGCCGAGGCGCTGAAGCTGACCTTCGCCTCCCAACGGGAGCTGGCCGTCGCGGTGGCCGAACGCACGGGCAGCGATCCCGACCGTGATCTCTACCCCCACCTGGTCGCCGTCACCGTGACTGCTGCGGTGCAGGCCGTCGTGGGGCACTGGCTGCACGCTGACCCGCCTGTCCCGATCGTTCCGCTGTTCCGAGACGCGTTGCGCCAGCTGGCGGCGGGTCTTCCCGCCCCATCGACACCAGGAGACACATGAGCGCGGACATCGTCATCGTCGGCGGCGGCCCCAATGGCCTGATGCTGGCCTGCGAGCTCGGCCTGGCCGGAATCCGGCCGCCGGTCATCGAACGCCTGCCGCGCCGCAGTGACCAGCCCAAGGCCAATGCCGTCATCGGCCAGGTCGTGAATCTGCTGCACCGACGCGGCCTGGGCAGCGGTCGGCCCGAACCCGCGCCCGCCTTCGCCTTCGGCGCGCTGCCGTTGAATCTGACCGACCTCGAGGACAACCCTCTGACCGGGATGCAGATCAAGCAGCCAGAGCTTGAAGAACAGCTGGAGTGCCGGGCGGTAGAGGTGGGCGCGCGGATCAGGCGCGGACACGAGCTGACCGGCCTGACGCAGGACGCTGAGGGCGTGACGCTACGCCTGACCGGTCCCGACGGCCCGTACGAGCTGCGCGCCCGCTACCTGATCGGTTGCGACGGCGGACACAGTACGGTCAGGAAGCTCGCCGGCATCGGTTTCCCCGGGGTGAGCCAGAGCGATATCGTCAGCCGCGCCGCCCAGGTCAGCGTGCCTGGCGCAACCTTGCGGCCTGAACGAGCCGAGCTGGAGATGCCGGGGATCGGAACGTTCGGGCTGTACGCCTGGCACCGGACCGAGCGCGGCGCGTACGCCATGCTGCCCACCGGACCCGGTGTCCTGACCGTGAGCGTGATGGAGTGGGACGGTGCGGCGCCCGGCGACGAAGTGCCGATGACCATTGCCGAGCTGCGCACCAGCCTCGCCCGGGTGGCCGGTGCGGACCTGCCCTTGGCCGCCCCCGCCGGGGATGGCCCACATCTGCTGCGCCGCTTGAACGGCCGCAACACCCGCGTGGCCGACCGCTACCGCCAGGGCAGGGTGTTCCTGGCCGGTGACGCTGCCCACGTCCACTCGGCCATGGGCGCCCCTGGGCTCAACCTGGGCCTGCAGGACGCTGTGAACCTGGCCTGGAAGTTGGCCGCAGCCGTGCGGGGCTGGGCCCCGCACGGCCTGCTGGACACCTACCAGGCCGAACGTCGGCCGGCCGCCCTGCGCGTCGCGATGCACTCCAAGGCCCAGCTCGCCCTGACCGCCCCCGGGCCAGAGATCACCGCGCTGCGCGAGTTGTTCGGCGAGCTGCTGTCCGAGAAGGTCAACCGCCGCCGCATCGCCACCCTCCTGGCCGGCGCCGACCTGCCCTACCCGATGCCCGCCCCGCCGCACCCGCTCCTCGGCCGATTCCTGACGGACCTGCCCGCCCGGCTCCACGAGCCCGCATCGAAGGCCCGGCCGCTGCTGCTCGACCCCACCGGCAGCCTCCGGGTCCGGCACTCGCGCGTGGACGTGGTGCCCGTGCAGGCACCGCCGGCACTGCTCCTGCGACCCGACGGCTATGTGGCCTGGGCCGGGACCCCGGACGACACCCTGGACGACGCGCTGCGAATCTGGTTCGGCGACTGCCTCGCCGAGCCGGTGTCGGCTTCGCCCAACTGACATCGAGACAGTGGCTGACCTGGATAGACAAGGTCGGGCCGGCGATACTGGTCGGCATCGGCTCACTTTCCAAGCTGTGCCCGAAGGTTCCTAAGGGAGCTCTGACCTGCGTATCCGTTGAAAACTCCGCAGATATTACCGAGACCCCCACCGGCCGCTGACCCGCCTTCTCGGCCGGCTCGCCGGGACCTACCGCTCCCGGCGGGCGCTCACCGTCCATACCGGCCCGCTATGACGGATAACCCGCACGGCGCGCGAAGCGTCCCCACTAGCGAGGCTGGAGGTTATTCGATGGCATCATCCGAGATGGTCGCGGACCAGGACCTCCGTCTGGAGCTGATCCTGGTCGAGGTACTGCACCACGAGGCCGAGCACCTGGTTACCGGCTGAGCGCCCCGGTCCCGGCTCCAACGGGGGGAGCCCGGACCGGGGTCGTCCGGACGGACGATCAGGGCGTTCCACGCCGGGACACACCGGGTATGGGCTGCACGCCGCGCGGGAGTTCCCGCGGCCGCCGATCGATCACGACGCCGAGGCCGGCGGCGAGCTGCTCCACCCCCTGCGGATCTGCCTGCGTCTGGACGCCGGACAGCACATGACGGCCCGGGTTCTGCACGCGCACCGCGACAGCCTGCGATACCGGCTCGCCCAGATCGGCAAGCTGCTCCAAGCCGACCTGGAGCACCTTGGCACCCTGCTGATCCGCGACCTGGCGTACCGGACGTACGACCCGGTGGGCGGATGACGCCGGCTCAGCGATCGCCCTCGCCGCGTGCGGCGAGGGCCTCGCCCAGCTCGTCGGCGTGCCGCAGGGTACGGATCAGGAACGGCACCGCGAACGCGATGACCGAGCGCTGCGCCCCGCGGGCCCTCGCCGCCTCGCCCACCTCAGCGGCGATCTTGGACAGCACGGCCACCGACTGCAGGGTGAGCCCGACGAGCAGGCCGACCCGGTCCGGACGCACCCCGAACCGCCGCAGCGGCCGCAGCCCGCGCTCGACGGCGGACACCACGTCGTCGACCCTGGTGGTGATCGTGAACAGGTTCGCCGCGGTCAGCGCGGCCGCGATCCGCAGGCATACCAGCACGGCCGCGCCTGGGCCGAGCAGCCACCACTGCAGCGCGAACATGAACGCCACCAGCATCCCGAGTGTGCGGGCGAGACGCAGGCAGCGCCCGGGCGAGACCCGTGCCAGCGCGTATCCCAGGACCACGGCGGCGCAGATCCCGCCGAGCCAGGCGGGAGAGCGCAGGACGAACACCACCGCCGCGAGCCCGAGCAGGGCGAGGAGCTTCCAGCCGGCCGGTGTCCGGTGCAGCGGACTCGATCCCGGCTCGTACCATCCGCCCACCATCAGCCGACGAGCTTCCGGTAGTGGCGCAGCGCGGGTTCCGGCTCGTCGTCGGCCACCACGCGGCCCCCGTCGAGCACGATCACCCGGTCGAAGTCGCCGAGCAGGTCAAGATCATGGGTAACCAGCACCACCCGCTGCCTCAGCCTCGCGAGCAGGGCGCAGAACTGCCTCTTGTTCCGCAGGTCGAGCAGCGTCGTCGGCTCGTCACAGACGAGCACGTCGGGGTCGAGCACGAGCATCCCGCACAGCGCGAGCAACTGCTTCTGCCCGCCGGAGAGCTGGTGCGCGGGGTGGTCCGCGTAGCCGCCGAGCCCGTGTTCGGCCAGGATCTCGGCCGCCCGCGCGGCCCGCTCCCCGGCGGAGAGCCCGCTGCGCCGCAGGGAGAAGGCGACGTCCTCCCCCGCGGTCGGCATCACGATCTGGCTGTCCGGATTGGTGAAGACGAACCCGACGCGCCGCCGTACCTCACGACCCTTGCGACTCGGGTCGAGCCCGTCGACCAGCACCCGGCCCGTGCTCGGCAGCACCAGGCCGTTGATCATGCGGGCCAGGGTGGACTTGCCGGAACCGTTCGCGCCGACGAAGGCCACCCGCCGCTCGGACAGGCGGAGGTTCACCTCGGACAGCACGACCCGCTCGCCGTAGCCGTGCCCGACATTCTCGAACTCGATCACGGAGCCGTCTTCCACCTCATCCGGTCCGCGTCGCCGGTCTCGCCGACAGGCCCGGCAGGGCGCGATGCACCACGCCGGCGATCAGCGCGGCGGCCACCACCTTGACCAGATCACCCGGCACGAAGATCAGCGACTGCAGCGCGGCCGCCGGCAGGTCCCCGATGTACACGCCGAGGAAGGGGATGCCGATCAGGTAGTCGGCGGCCAGCCCTGCCGCGTTGGCCAGCAGCAGCACCGGCAGCCCGACGCGCCGGGCGCGCGACACGATCAGACCTGCGACCAGCGCCGACAGGACCCAGCCGATCAGGAATCCACTGCTCGGCACGGAGAACGAGGCGATACCACCCCGCCCGCCGGAGAGCAGCGGCAGGCCGATCGCGACCAGCCCGAGGAACAGCACGACGGACGCGGCGCCACGGCGTGCGCCCAGGATGCTGCCGGCCAGCAACGGGCCGGCGTTCTGGATCACGATGGGGACGCTCGAACCGCCGACGTAGATTCCGGGAAAGATCCCGAGCACCGCGATGAAGGCGGCGAAGACGACCGTACGGGCAAGATCGACGGTGGGCAGGGGGGAGCGGGACTCTGACACAGAGGACACGATATCCGCTGGTCATCCAACAGATACAGCGGTCCTTCCCCGGCCGGTCGCGGCGCCTCCTCCCAGCGGGAGGGCGCGTCCCTTCGGCCGTTCGCCGTGACGGGAGGTCCGCTGTGAAACGCCTGCCAAATGAATGTTTCATGCTCGCCGCACGCCTTTTCGAAGCTTTGGCAGGTCATCCCCGTACTGGAAGTCGGCGCTGGTGGCCGCCTACTTTCGGGCGGCCGCCGATGTGATACTTCCGGTGCCGGGAAACACACTTCGTTGATGCCTCAGGAGAATTGATGCGCAGAGTGCGAGCTTTACTCGTTTCGGTCTTCCTGGCCACCGGCCTGGCATTGTCGGTTGGTGTGCTGCCCGCGCAGGCCGCCACACTCAGGAACGTCTACTACTACGACTGGGACTGCCACCGGGTCGGGAACCTCGGCATCCAGGAGGGCTGGTGGACCTCCTACACCTGCACCCCTCAGAACGGCCTCTGGTTCCTCTACGCGTGACGCCTCCCCGGCACGCCCGCCCGCCGGCCGGCTGCCGGGAGCGGAGGACCCCGGACCCGGCGGTCGCTCCGGTGGCCGCCGGACCAGGACGCGACGTCCGATCCGGCGGCCACCGCGCGTCACGGGCGTGCGAGAAGGGTCGCGATCCCCTGCCCCACGCCGACGCACATCGTGGCGATGGCGTGCTCGTGTCCCTCGTCGGCCATGGTCATCGCGGCGCTCAGCGCCAGGCGGGCGCCGCTCATGCCGAGCGGGTGGCCGAGCGCGATCGCGCCGCCGTGCGGGTTGACGTGTTCGGCGTCGTCGGGCAGCCCGAGCCCGCGCAGCACCGCCAGGGACTGGGCGGCGAAGGCCTCGTTGAGCTCGATGGTCCCGACCCGGTCCAGGCCGACACCGGTCCGCTCGGTGAGCCGCCGCACCGCGGGTACCGGGCCGATGCCCATGACCCGCGGCTCCACGCCGACGCTCGTCGTCGCGACGATCCGCGCCAGAGGTTCCAGCCCGTGGCGGGACACCGCCCGCTCCGAGGCCAGGAGCAGGGCGGCGGCGCCGTCGTTGACCCCTGAGGAGTTGCCCGCGGTGACGGAGCCCCCCTCGAAGAGGGGCCGCAGCGCGGCGAGCCGCTCCAGCGAGGTCTCGCGGGGATGCTCGTCGTCGGCGACGATCACGGGGTCGCCCTTGCGCCGGGGCACCGGCACGGGGACGATCTCGCGCCCCAGACGTCCGCTCGCCTGTGCCTTCGCCGCCCGTTCCTGGGAGCGCAGCGCGAAGGCGTCCTGGTCCTCGCGGCTGATGCCGTGGTCGTCGGCGACGTTCTGCGCGGTGCGCGGCATGGCGTCCGTGCCGTACGTCCGCTGCATCTCGGGGTTGACGAAGCGCCAGCCGATCGTCGTGTCGTGGATCTCCGCGGTACGGCCGAAGGCGGTGGCCGCCTTCGGCTGCACGAACGGCGCCCGGCTCATGCTCTCCGTGCCGCCCGCGATGACGAGGTCGGCGTCGCCCGCGACGATGGCGCGGGCTCCATATGCCACGGCGTCTAGGCCGGACCCGCAGAGCCGGTTCACCGTCACCCCCGGCACGGCCACCGGCAGGCCGGCCAGCAGGGCGGCCATCCGGGCGACGTTGCGGTTGTCCTCCCCCGCCTGGTTGGCGCAGCCGAAGACGACCTCGTCGGTCGCCTCCCAGTCGACACCGCCGTACCGGGTGGTCAGCTCGCGGACGACATGGGCCGCGAGGTCGTCGGGGCGTACCTCGGCGAGGGCGCCGGCGTACCTGCCGACAGGGGTGCGGACCCCGGAGACGAGGTAGGCGGCGCGGGTGGCGCTCATCCGCGACCTCCGAAAGACCGCGCCCGGTCCTCCCCCTTGGTGACGAGCGGCGGTACGCCGGTCCCGTGAAGATCGGCCATCGGCTGTTCCTTCCGGATCGATTCCGCGCGACCCGTGCCGGTAGCGCCTGGCCTTGCCAAGATACTCAGGCACTCCGTGATCGATTCACCCGGCCTGTACCTAGCCGCACGGCGCTCCTGGCACGGGACCGCAGCGGCCCTTTGAGGGGAACGCCCCGGTGACGTGGACGGTCCTCACGGCATCGGGGCGTGCCGGCCTCAGCCGACGTGACAGGAGCGGGGCATCGACCGGGCGGATGTCACGTCGGGCGGTGGAACCCCGCGGGGGCCGCGACGACTGATCCAGGCCGTTCACCGGGCATTCGCCGACGGCGGTGCCCGGCGTCGGCGGCCCGCCGGATATCAGGTGGTGCAGTTCGTGCCGTTGAGGGTGAACGATGCCGGTACACCGGTGTTGCCGGTGTGGCCGGCCTGGAAGCCGAACGAGGTCGAACCACCCGCCGGGATGGCCGCGTTGTAGCTCATGTTCCTCGCGGTCACGGCGCCGCTCGCGGGCGTGATCGTGGCGTTCCACGCCGAGGTGACGGTCTGGCCCGAAGGAAGCGTGAAGCCCAGGGTCCAGCCGTTGATCGCGGAGCTGCCGGTGTTGGTGACGATCACCGAGGCCGTGAGGCCGGTGTTCCACGCGTTGGTGGTGTAGGCGACCCGGCAGGGCGCGGTTCCCGGGGTGGGGGTCGGCGTCGGAGTGGGGGTCGGGGTGGGGGTCGGGTTCGGCGAGGGCGTGCCGTCCAGGCCGAAGAACGAGACGACCATCGCGGCCTGGCCGCCCAGCGGCAGGTTGTGCCCCACCCCCTGGAGGCTGATGGCCTCGACGGCGGACCCGTACCGGGTGCGGGTCCAGGTCGGCTGGGGATTGTCGGTGGAGGTGGGGGTCTGGGAGAGGCCGTGGACGTTGGTCCACTGCTTGATCTCCTCGGTGAAGTTCGGGTAGCGCAGCGTCGTGTCCTCGGTGCCGTGCCAGACCTGCATCCTCGGGCGCGCCCCCGTGTAGCCCGGATAGGCACCGCGGACCAGGTCTCCCCACTGCTGCGGCGTCTTCGTCACCTGCCCGTTGGCGCAGGCGCTGTTCCACGTCGAGCCGTCGGTCGTGGCGAAGCAGCCGAACGGCACACCCATGAACGCCGCCCCGGCCTTGAACACGTCGGGGTAGTCGCCCAGCAGGACGTTGGTCATCATGCCGCCGGAGGAGGCGCCCGTGACGAACACCCGGCCGGTGTCGGCGTTGTAGCGGGACGTCACGTAGTTGACCATCGACACGATGCCGACGGGGTCGCTGTTGCCGTTGCGGGTGAGGGCTCCGGGCGAGTAGACGTCGAAGCAGGAGCCACTGCGGGTGGCCGACGGGTAGATGACGATGAAGCCGTACCGGTCGGCCAGCGACGCGAACTCGGTGCCGGAGTAGAACGCCGGCCCCGACCCGGTGCAGTAGTGCACGGCCACCAGGATCGCGGGACGCGCGGCGACGTTGTTCGGGACGTACAGGTGCATGCGAAGGTTGGTCGGGTTCGTGCCGAAGCCTGTCACCTCGACGAGCGAGGCGGCCCCGGCGGGCGGCGCCGTCATCAGGCCGACGGCGACGAGCAACGCCGCCACGATGCCCAGGAGTCGTTTCATCTGCTCTCCTCTTCTTGAAACCTTCTGAGCATCACAGAAATATTTCAACCATCAAGCGCCACTAAGATCACATCAAGCTGACCTGGAAGTGCGCAATCAGAGGAGTGAAAGTTTCGAAATACTTCACATCGGAATGGCCGTCAGAACGCGGTGGAGCCGCGCCGAGAGCGCGCCAGATAAGCTCACCGATCGCTTCGGACACGACGCCGCTCGTGGAGACCGGGGACTCGTGGTTCAACGGCGCGGGCTTAGAGACCGAGAGGCGGTGGGGGCACATCGGCCGGTCGGTGCCCGCGACCCTGGGCTACGCGCTGGGCGCTCCCGGGCGGAAGCGACAGCCGGCGCACGACGACACCCATCAGCCTGCCCGGCGCCACGTAGCCGGACTGCCGTGAGTCGTACGACCGTTTCGGATTGTCGCCGAGAACGACGAGGTGGCCGGCGGGAACGGTCGGCTCGGGAACGGAACGCAGCGCCGGGCACTCTCGCCGCGGCACGAGGTCGCCGGGAACCGCGATCGCCCGCTTGATCATCCATCGGGGAACATCGACGCGGACGGGATCCTCAGGCGACCCCCGGCCGCCCACCTCGGCTTCCAGCTCCTGCCGCGCGCGGTCAGGTAGCGCGGCGAAGACCACGACCTGGCCGGGCCGCACCGCGTGGACCGGGACCCGTCGGATCAGCACCCGCTCGCCGTCGCCGTAGGTGGGATGCATGCTCAGCCCGTTCACCGTGATCACTACGTAGCGACGGCGCAGCCACAGCAGCGTGGCGGCGGCGAGGAGCAGCGGACCGCACACCGCCACGACGGCGACCGGTCGGGCGCTCATCGCCGCTCCCCGCTGAGATCGGCGGAGTCCACCGGGGCCTCCCGCGCGGCGACGTAGCCGGCCGCCTGCAGGGCGAACATCCGGGCGTAGGCGCCGCCCGCGGCCATCAGTTCCGGGTGGTCGCCCTGTTCGACGATCTCCTCGCCGGAGATGACGACGATGAGATCGGCGTCCCGTACGGCGCCGAGCCGATGGGTGATGAGCACGCTGGTACGACCGGCTCGCACCTGCCGCAGCCTCGTGTGGACGTCGTGCTCGGCCTCGGCGTCCAGTCCGGCGCTGGGCTCGTCCAGAATCATCAGGTCCCGGTCTTCGCGCAGGAAGGCCCTGGCCAGCGCCACCCGCTGCCACTGCCCGCCCGACAACGTGACGCCGACCTGCGGGTCGTCGTCGATGGACGCGCTCGCGAACGTCCGGGTCAGCAGCGTGTCGTAGCCGTGCGGCAGCGCCGCGAGGGTGTGATGGACGCCGGCGTGGCGGGCCGCGCCCTCGATCCGGGAGGTGTCGCCGATCGCGCCCAGATCGCCCATCGCGATGTTGTCCGCGGCGCTGAAGTCGTACGCCATGAAGTCCTGGAAGACCGCGCCGACGCGCTCACGCAACTCGGTGACCGGCACCTCCCGGATGTCCACGCCGTCCCACCGGATCGTGCCCTTCGTCGGGTCGTAGAACCGGCACAGCAACTTGACCAGCGTGCTCTTACCGGCCCCGTTGCGGCCGACCAGCGCCACCGAGCGGCCGCACGGGATGTACAGGTCGATGCCGCGCAGCACCCAGGGGTGCTCGTCGCTGTAGCGGAACCACACGTCGCACAGCTCGATGCCGTGGCGCAGCGGCGGCAGACTCCGCGGTGCCACCGGCTCCGGGAGATCCGGGCAGGCCCCGACGATCGCGACGTAGTGATCGAAGAGCAGCAGTTGCCGATGAGTCATGGCGGTGGTGTGAACCAGGCCGCCCAGCGCGCTCTGCACACCGGCCGTCGCCGCGACGAAGACGGACACGTCGCCGACGGTGAACCCCTGGCGGCCCGCGACCACCAGGATCCAGATCAGCCCGCCACCGGAGATGAGCGCCGACGCCAGAGCCAGGACGCCCTGGGTGGCCAGCTCCCGCCGGTCCATGTCCCGGTGCGCGGCGTCGGCCGCCCGCAGCTGGTCGTTCATCCGGCCGCGCAGGTAGGGGCCGAGGCCGAACAGCCGGATCTCCTTGGCGGCGTCGACCGTCGTGAGCAGGTTGCCGTAGAAGAACCTCCACCGTTCTGCGGGTCCGATCCGCACCATCATCTCGGCCCGCCGCCGGGAGGCCCGGAGCTCGACGATCAGTGCGGGAAACGCGGCCGCCACGACGACCGCCGTGAACACCGGGCTGATCACCGCCAGGGAGCCGACGAATCCGGTGAGGGTGATCGCGTCGCGGCCCAGACCGAACACCGAGTTCACGATCTGCCCGGCCGAGTCGGCGCTCTGCTGCGCGAGCCGCAACCGGTCCAGGAAGGCCGGGTCCTCGAACCTGCCCAGGCCGGCGAACCCCTCCACGGCGGTGAACAGCTCGTCCTGGGCACGCAGTCCGACCCGCCGGTCCACCTCTCCCTGCAGATACCGGCCGAGTTGCGCGCTCACCGCGCCGATCACCCCGACGCAGGCCAGGCCGATCGCGAGACCGACCACGACGCCGACCGGTCCCGGGGAGACCAGGCGGTCGAGAACAATCTTGGTTGACCACGCCGCCACGATCGGGATGACTCCGCCTGCCACGGCGATCGCCGAGAAGCCCAGCATCTGGCCCGGCGCGGAACGCCACACCAGCCGCAGCGCCTTCGTCCCGCTGACCAGCAGTGCCCGTCGGCCAGGCCGGACACCGCCGGCGGCGGCCTGGCCGACGCTCACGGCTGCGCCGCGACCAGGAGCCGGTCCAGGTCGGATGTGACCGCCCGCACCACGCCCTCGGCGTCGACCAGGCAGAACGCCGGGAAGGCATGCACCGTGAAAGCCGTCGCCACAGGGTGCTCCTCGCCCTCCAGCACGACCCGGGCGACCGGTGCCAGCGCCTCGGCCATCTCCTTCGCCTCGACGCCCCCCGACTGTGTTCCCGCCGTTCCCGCCGTTCCCGCCGTTCCCGCCGTTCCCGCCGTTCCCGCCGGCTCCTTGGTCTCGTCGACGACGACCGCGAGGATCCGCTGCCGGTCGAGAGACCGTTCCCGGGCGAGCTCGACGAAGACCGGAACCTTCTCCCGGCACGGCCCGCAGCCGGGGCTGAAGAAGGCCACCACGGTCTCCCCGGCCAGCAGGTCGCGGGAGACCGGCTCGCCGTCAGTGGTCGTCGCGGCGAACTCACCGACCCGCTCCCCGAGCACCGGGAAGGGATCGTTGCTCCGGGAGTCACCCAGGAGTTTTTCCAGGTGCGCCGTGTGCTCCCGGAGCCGCCGGATGACTCCGAAGGTCAGCAGCAGATCCAGCAGGCACAGCATCCCCACCAGGACCACCGCGGCGGTGAGAAACGGCATCGTGTTCCCTTCTCTATGACCCCCGGCGCTCGTTGGCGGGGGTCACGAACAGATCGGCCAGGTCATCGAAGCGGACCACCAGCGCGGCGGCCACCAGCGCGGCGCCGACCGCGATGGCCACGCCTGCGGGGTGAACCCGCTCCCCACGCCCTTCGGCTGTGATCAGTCCGCCGAGTGCGACCACCAGCAACACCCCGTTGCGCACCAGATGCCGGCGAGAGAGCGGTGCCGATGACGGACCGAAACACCGGCATTCCGTACGGACACCGCGGCGCAGGGTCGCCACGATGGCTACGCTGAAGCAGAGGAGCAGGAGAGCCGCCACGCCGAACCCGGCACGGGCGGTCGACGGCAAGGCGACCAGCACGGTGATCGCCACCTCGGCGGCGACGACCATCATCCCTGCGGTCCTGGCTGCGGTGCCGCTCACCTGAGACGCCCGGACCGAGGTGGCGAGCAGCGTCCGCGTCGCCGCCAGGAACTCGCCGAACGCCTTGCGGCTGCGCAACTTACTCAACGCCGACAGCGCGAAGACGGCGATGATCAGGCAGGCGCAGCCGATGGAGAGGTAGTTCACCAAGGTCAGCAGCAGGCGTCCCAGTCGCTGCACCGCAGGCAGGTCCCACCGGACGTGCAGTCGGTGCAGCGGTAACACTTAACGCAGTTCTTGCAGCTGTAGTAATAGTTGTAAGCGCAGTTGCACGTACAGCTTCCGGCGGAAGCCTCCGCCTTGGGGACGAAGCGGGTGAGTAACCGGTCGCTGAGCCTCTCGATGACCGACAGCACAGGTCTCTCCTTCACACCTTCAGGTTGGATTTCGTCGGCAGGCTGGAGGGACTCGACGGGCGGCGGCCGCGAGTCCGATGGGCCGGAATGGCTTTGCGCCATCCTGTCAAGTCACCCGAAATGAAACACTAGGTCCGCAATATGGTTAAGGAGAGTACATATCGGGTTTCTGGACGATGTCACCATATTTTTACCCCTGTGGACTTTCGCGTCAAGAGGTATATTCTGTGACCGGATATTAGATTTTTGCTAGCCAATTCATGCCATTGATTCACTCCGTAATACGCCAGTATCATCCGAAACGCCCCCCGGGGTTTCGGCTACCTCCTGCCCACCGCCTTCGCACTGAACGGAACCGCCTGCACCACCCTCCGAGCCCGCCCCGGAGCCGGATCGGCCTGGAGCGCTTCGTTCGGAAGTGGTCGCGAGCTCACGGCCGGACGCCTTGCGATCCGCCGCCGACACCGGTGACCTCACCGGTCAGAAACGGATCCTTTGTCGCTCGGCGACTCCGCGCGAGGCAGGATCCCGGTCGTCCGAGGGAGCGGCCACGACCGCGACAGCCGTGATCACAAGACCCCTGCCCACCAGCCAGCGACCGGAGAACTCCGTCAACTCGACACCGTCGCTCAGCCTCGGTCCCTCGCCCAGCAGCCGGGCCTGGAAGCCGCCCCAGACCGGATCGAAGGTGATCGACGCCTCCGTGAAGTCGAGGCGTGGTTCCCGCAGCGGGGCCAGTGGGAACCACGCCTTGTAGACGGACTCCTTGGCGCTGAACAGCAGCCGGTCCCACCGCACCGACGGGTCGCGCCGCAACAGGTCCGTCACCCGGCGCAGCTCCTCGTCGACCGTGATGACCTCCAGGATGCCTGAGGGCAGCGGCTTGTTCGGCTCGGCGTCGATCCCCAGGGTCGCGACGTCGCCGGACCGGGCGACGGCGGCGGCACGGTATCCGGCGCAGTGGGTGATGCTGCCGACGACCCCCGAGGGCCAGACCGGTGCGCCCTTCGCTCCCGGCAGCACCGGCACCGGCGGGTATCCCAGATGGCCCAGGGCGTCGCGGGCGCACCAGCGCGCCGTGGTGAACTCGCGGCGGCGCTTCTCCACCGCCCCGCTGATCACTGCCTCCTCGGCGAGGAACAGGGCGCACGGCCGCGAATCGTCGAACGCCTCCGACGAGATGATCCCGCAGGGCAGCAGAGCCTCGATCATGGCGTGAGTTCGGAGGCCGGTACGGCCGGCCGTGCCGGACGGGAGGTTCCACCCCGATTCTCGGCGCAGGCGACCTGCAGGGCACTCACCGGCGCCTTCATGATCTGGCCGGCTTCCGCACGACCCGGAGCGGTGACGGGTTCACGACAGGCCGAGCTCGTTGTCGAGGATCTCGAACATCTCGCTGTCCGTGGCCGAATCGAGGTCGAACTCCGTGCCGCTGGAATCGTGCGACAGCGCCGCCCATTTGGCCTTCAAGATATCCAGCCGCGCCGCGACCTGCTTGTGCACGTCGATGTCGACGGTCATCTCGGTGAAGGCCTTCTCCAGTTTCGCGAGCTCGGCCAGGAGCGCCGCGGACCCCGTCAGCTCGGTCAGGCCGAGCCGGTCGAGCAGGTGGTCCACGAGAGCGAGCGGCGTGGGGTGGTCGAACACCAGGGTGACCGGCAGGCGCAGCCCGGTGGCGCCGTTCAACCGGTTGCGCAGCTCGACGGCGGTGAGCGAGTCGAAGCCCAGCTCCTTGAAGGCGCGGTCCGGTTCGACGGAGTCGGCTCGGGCATGCCCGAGCACGCCCGCCACCTGGGCGCGTACGAGATCCAGGAGCACCTCGGCACGCTCGGCGGCGCCGAGCGTGGTCAGGCCGCGCACCAGGGTCTCCGGTTCTTGTCGCCGCCCGCCCGTGGCCGTACGGCGCCTGGCGGACACCAGGCCCCGCAGCAGCGGCGGAACGTCCTCACCCGCCCGCAGCGCCGGCAGGTCGAGCCGGACCGGCGCCAGCACCGGGCGGTCCACGGCGACGGCCGCGTCGAACAGCCGGAGCCCCTGCCTCACCGACAGCGGACGGATACCCGCGCGTGCCATCCGCCGCCGATCGGTGTCGTCAAGCCCGCCGGTCATGCCACCGGTCATCCCGGTGTCCTGCGCCCAGGGCCCCCAGGCCAGCGACGTCGCGGGCAGCCCGGCGGCCCGCCGGTGGTGGGCCAGGCCGTCGAGGAAGGCGTTGGCCGCGGCGTAGTTGCCCTGTCCCGCGCCCCCGGCCAGGCCGGCCACCGACGAGAAGAGCACGAACGCGGCGAGATCCATGCCCTGGGTGAGCTCGTGCAGATGCCAGGCGGCCCCCGCCTTGGGCAACAGCACGGTGTCCAGCCGCTCAGGCGTCAGGGAGGGAATCGTCGCGTCGTCCAGCACCCCCGCCGCGTGGACGACCGCGGTCAGCGGATGCTCGGCGGGGACGGCGGCCAGCAGGCCGGCGAGCGCGTCCCGGTCGGACACGTCGCACGTGGCGATGGTGACCTCGGCACCGCAGGCGGCCAGCTCGGCCCGCAGCGCGGGGGCGCCCGGCGCCTCCGGCCCCCGGCGGCCCGCCAGCAGCAGATGCCGTACCCCGTGCCCGCTCACCAGATGCCGCGCCACCTCGACGCCGAGACCGCCCGTACCACCGGTGATCAGCACCGTGCCCTCGGGGTCCCACCGCCGTACGGTGTCGCCGTCGTCCTCGCCCGGCGCCACCGGCGCCAGGCGCGCCACGCTCAGCACCCCGTCACGCACCGCGACCTGCGGCTCACCGCAGGCCAGCACGGCCGACAGCAGCGCCTTGGACGGCTCCCCCGGCAGGTCGAGGTCGACGAGCACGAACCTGCCGGGGTCCTCCGCCTGCGCGGCACGGACCAGACCCCACACGGCGGCCCCCGCCAGGTCGATCACGCGGTCGTGGTCCGGGTCGTGGTCTGGGACGGTGACCGCGCCGCGCGTCACCACGATGAGAGGGGTGTCGCCGAACCGGTCCTCCGCGAGCCGGCGCTGCAGGAGGCCCAGAACGCGGGCGGTGGACTCGCGCACCGCGGCGACGACGTCCATGGATCGGGCGGAGTCCGCGGTGCGGAACGAGCCCACGTCCACGACCACGGCACGCGGCGCACCGTCCCGCACCGCGTCCGGTGCCCCCGCCGGCCGGGCGGCGAGCGGGCCGTCCGGCGCGGCGAGGTCCCCGGTCAGCAGCGCCATGTCCAGCACCGTCACGTCCAGCACCGTCACGTCCAGCACCGTCGCGTCCAACTCCGCGACGGAGACCGGCCCCTCGGGCAGAGGTGTCCACTCCAGCTGGAACAGCGCGTCCCGTGGTGCTCGACGGTCACCGGCACTGCCCGGCCCGCCGGGCGGTGCCGGGCGTGACACCAGCGACTCGGCGGTGAGCACGGGCGCTCCCGCCAGGTCCACCGCGGTCACCGACACCGCGTCCGCACCGGTCCTGGTCACGCGCACGCGCAGTATCGTCGCACCGCCGGCGTGCAGGTGCACCCCGCCCCACGCGAACGGCAGGCGTCCCGCCTCAGGCTCGGCCGCCTCCAGGAACGGCACCGCGTGCAAGGCGGCGTCCAGCAGCGCCGGGTGCACGCCGTACGCGTCGGCGTCGCCGACCTGCTCCGGCAGGGCGATCTCCGCGAACACCTCATCGCCGCGCCGCCAGACCGCGCGCAGCCCCTGGAACACCGGCCCGTAGGCGAACCCGCCTTCGGCGAACCGGTCGTAGAGGCCGTCCAGCTCGACGGCGGACGCTCCCCGCGGCGGCCACACCTCGGTGTCGAACGCCCAGGCCCGGCCCGCGGTCGCGCGGCCGCCGCCGGAGAGAACACCGGTCGCATGCCGTACCCATGGCTCGTCATCGGCGGCGTCGGCGGGCCGCGCGTAGACGCCGAGCTCGCGGTGGCCCGACGCGTCGGGCGCGCCCACCGACACCTGTACGGCCATCGCGTCCCGCTCGCCGAGCACGAGCGGGGCGGCCATGGTGAGTTCCTCCACCCGGTCGCACCCGGCCTGGTCTCCGGCCCGGATGGCGAGTTCCAGCAACCCCGCGCCGGGGAAGACCACCGCCCCGCCAACGGCGTGGTCCGCGAGCCACGGGTGCGACCGCAGCGAGAGACGGCCGGTGAGCACGACGCCGTCCGACCCGGCCAGCTCCACCGCCGCTCCCAGCAGCGGGTGCGCCGCCGCGGCGAGCCCGAGATCCCGGACGTCCCCGACCCGCCGCCCGCTCGGCCAGAACCATCGATGCTGGAAGGCGTACGTCGGCAGGTCCACCCGGCGGGCACCGGCGAACGCGGTCCCGAACACGGCCGGCCAGTCCACCGCGACACCGTGCGTGTGCAACCTCGCCACCGCCGTCATGATCGCGGTCTGCTCGTCGTGGTCCCTGCGGAGCGCCGGGACCAGCACCGCGCCCACCTGGGTCGGCCCAGCCGACACGGTGTCCTCGGCCATCGCCGTGAGCACCCCGTCGGGTCCCAGTTCGAGGTACGCGGTGACCCCTTGCCTCTGCAGCGTCCCCACGCCGTCGGCGAACCTGACCGCGCTCCGTACCTGCCGCACCCAGTAGCCCGGCGAGCACAGCTCCTCGGCCGATGCCGGCTCGCCGGTCACGTTCGAGACCACCGGGATCCGCGGCGGCGCGAAGACCAGGCCCTCGGCCACCCGCCGGTACTCCGCCAGCATCGGCTCCATCAGCGGCGAATGGAACGCGTGGCTCACCCTCAGCCGCGTCGTCCTGCGCCCTTCGGCCTCCAGCCGGGCGGCGATCCGGGCGACCGGCCCCTCGGCGCCCGCGATCACCACCGAGGCGGGACCGTTCACCGATGCGACGGAGACCTCGTTCTCGTGCCCGGCGAGAAGCGGCAGCACCTCCTGCTCCGGAGCCTGGACGGCGACCATCGCCCCGCCCGGCGGCAGCGCCTGCATCAGCCGGGCGCGCGCCGCCACCAGCCGGCACGCGTCCTCCAGCGACAGCACGCCGGCCACGTGCGCGGCCGTGATCTCGCCGATCGAATGCCCGGACAGGAAGTCCGGCTCGACGCCCCAGGACTCCACCAGCCGGAACAGCGCCACCTCCAGCGCGAACAGCGCCGGCTGGGTGTAGCCGGTCTGGTCCAGCAGTCCGGTGTCGCCGAACATCACCTCGCGCAGCGGGTGGTCCAGTTCGGGGTCCAGGTGGGCGAGCACGGCGTCGAAAGCCTCGGCGAACGCCGGGAACCGCTCGTACAGCCCGCGGCCCATTCCGGCCCGCTGCGCGCCCTGCCCGGTGAACAGCAGCGCGAGCCTGCCCGGCCGCGTGCCACGTCCGTGGACCACCCCGGGCGCCGAATGCCCGTCCGCCACCGCCGCCAGGCCCGCCGGCAGCTCGTCCCGGTCACCGGCCAGCACCACCGCCCGATGCTCGAACGCCGAGCGGGTCGTCGCCAGCGAGAACCCGATGTCCACGGGGGAGGCGTCCGGATCGTCCTGGATCCGCGACAGCAGGCGTGCCGCCTGGGCCCGCAGCGCGTCACTCGTCTTCCCCGAGAGCAGCAGGGGAACCACACCCGGCACGGCACCCGGCGCCGAACCGGTTGCCGCGTCCACGGTCGGCTGCACCTGTTCGAGGATCACGTGTGCGTTGGTCCCGCTGATGCCGAACGACGACACCCCGGCCCGCCGTGGCCGCCCGATCTGCGA
This sequence comes from Streptosporangium amethystogenes subsp. fukuiense, assembly GCF_042665875.1. Taxonomy (NCBI): domain Bacteria; kingdom Bacillati; phylum Actinomycetota; class Actinomycetes; order Streptosporangiales; family Streptosporangiaceae; genus Streptosporangium; species Streptosporangium amethystogenes. The sequence goes on from NZ_JBHTEE010000001.1 coordinate 3,451,692, forward strand.
CCAGGGGCGGTGCTCGGTGAGCAGCTCCACCGCGCCCTGGTCCCAGTCCACGTGCGACGAGGGCGTGTCCACGTGCAGCGTGCCCGGCAGCACTTCGTGGCGCATCGCCATGACCATCTTGATCACACCGGCGACGCCCGCGGCCGCCTGGGTGTGGCCGATGTTCGACTTGATCGAGCCCAGCAGCAGCGGGCGGTCATCCGGCCGGTCCTGACCGTAGGTGGCCAGCAGCGCCTGCGCCTCGATCGGGTCGCCCAGTCTCGTCCCGGTCCCGTGCCCCTCCACCACGTCCACGTCCGCCGCTGCCAGCCCGGCGCCGGCCAGTGCCTGGCGGATCACCCGCTGCTGCGAGGGACCGTTCGGCGCGGTCAGCCCGTTGGAGGCGCCGTCCTGGTTCACCGCCGACCCGCGCATGACGGCCAGCACCTGGTGGCCGTTGCGCCGCGCGTCGGACAGGCGTTCCAGCACCAGCATCCCGACGCCCTCGGACCAGCCGACACCGTCGGCGGCCTCGGAGAAGGACTTGCACCGGCCGTCGCCGGCCAGCCCGCCCTGCGCGCTGAAGTCGATGAACGCCCCCGGGGTGGCCATCACGGTCACCCCACCGGCCAGCGCCAGCGAGCACTCACCCGAGCGCAGTGCCTGCGCGGCCAGGTGCATCGCCACCAGTGAGGAGGAGCACGCGGTGTCCACGGTCACCGCCGGCCCTTCCAGGCCGAGCGTGTAGGACAGCCTGCCGGACGCGACGCTGCCGGCCGTGCCGGTGCCCATGAAGCTCACCACGTCCGGCGGGAAATCGGCGCTCGTCGCGTAGTCGTGGTACATGACCCCGGCGAACACGCCCGTGTGGCTGCCGCGCAGCGAGACCGGATCGATCCCGGCCCGCTCGACCGCCTCCCAGGACACCTCAAGAAGCAGCCGCTGCTGCGGGTCCATCGCCAGCGCCTCACGCGGCGAGATCCCGAAGAACCCGGGATCGAACTCCCCGGCGTCGTGCAGGAATCCGCCTTCGCGGACGTAGCTGGTGCCCCGGCGCTCGCGGCCGGGATCGTACAGCGACTCCAGATCCCAGCCACGAGAGGCCGGGAACGCCGAGATCGCGTCCGCGCCCTCGGTGACCAGCCGCCACAGGTCCTCGGGGGAGGTCACTCCGCCCGGGTACCGGCATGCCATCGACACGATCACCACGGGATCGTCACCGGCCGAGGTGTCCGTCTGCGCGACCGTCCGCGCGGCCACCGAGCCGCCGTGCTCGCCCAGCAACTCCGCCAGCAGGAACTCCGTCAGCGCCGTGACGTTCGGGTAGTCGAACACCAGTGTCGCGGGCAGGCGCAGCCCGGTGGCCGCGGACAGCCTGTTGCGCACCTCGACGGCGGTCAGCGAGTCGAAGCCCATGCTCTGGAAGCTGCTCAGCGGCTCGATCGCGTCGCCGTCCGCGTGGCCCAGCACCAGGGCGATCTGGTCGCGGACCAGCTCCAGCAGGGCGGCCGTCCGCTCACCCGCCCCAAGCGGCGCGACGCGATCGGCGAGCGCGGTCGCCGCTGCGGCCGTCGCCTGCCGGCGGGCCGACGACCGGACCAGCCCCCGGAGCAGGAATGGGACGTCCTGGCCGGTACGGAATGCCGCCAGATCCAGGCGCGCGGGCACCAGGGCCGGTTCGTCGCCCGTGACCGTCACGTCGAACAACGCCAGACCGTGATCCGGAGACAGCGGGAGCATCCCGCGCCTGGCGAGCCTGCCCATGTCGGCCTCGCTCAGGCCGCTGGTCATGCCACCGGCCTGGGCCCACGGGCCCCATCCCAGTGAGAGCCCCGGCAGGCCCTCGGCCCGGCGGCGGCGGGCGAGCGCGTCCAGGAAGGCGTTCGCCGCCGCGTAGTTGGCCTGGCCCGCCGTCCCGAACGTCCCCGCCACCGACGAGAACAGTACGAATGCGGACAGATTCTCGTCTCGGGTCAGCTCGTGAAGATGCCAGGCCGCGTTCACTTTGGACCGGAACACCGTCTCCAGGCTCCGTTCCGTCAACGTGCCGATCAGACCGTCGTCCAGTACGCCCGCGGTATGCACCACCGCGGTCAGCGGGTGCTCGGCGGTCACCCCGGCCAACAGGCCGGCGACGGCGTCGCGATCCGCCAGATCGCACGCCACGACGGTCACGCGGGCACCGAGCCCGGTAAGCTCCGCCACCAGCTCGCCGGCACCCTCCGCCCGGTCACCGCGACGGCTCGCCAGCATCAGGTGTCTGATGCCGTGCGCGGTCACCAGGTGGCGGGCCAGCATGCCGCCCAGGCCGCCGGTGCCGCCGGTGATCAGCACCGTGCCCGCGGGGTCCCAGGCCAGGCCCGGTGGCTCAGCGGGCGGGAAGACCCGGACCAGCCGACCGGCCAGCACGGCACCGTCCCGGATCACCAGCTGCGGCTCGGCGGCGGCCAGGGCCGGCGGCAGCGCGGCGATCGAGGCCGCCGACGCGCCCGTGTGGTCACGGTCGAGGTCGACCAGTACGAACCGGCCTGGGTGCTCCGCCTCGGCGGCACGCACGAGCCCCCACACCGTCGCCGCAGCCGGTTCGTCGCCGTCCACCGCACCCCGGGTGAGGAACGCCAGTCGCGAACCGGCGAACCGCTCATCGGCGAGCCAGCATCGCACCAGGTCCAGCACGGACGACGCCAGACTGTGCGCGGCCGCCGGCATCTCGTCGCCCGGGTCTCCGGCCACCGCTACCAGCACCGTGCGCGGCACGAGAGCACCGCCGTCGTACGCCTCTCCCAGCGACCGCAGGTCGGCACCTGTCCTGATGGGGCCGCCCACGGCGGCGGCGAGGGCTTCGGCGAGACCCCAGTCGTCCGGACCCACTACTGCCAGCGTGTTCGGCGACACCGCGGATACCGGCGGAGTCGGGGCGACCGGCGGGACCCAGTTCAGCCGGAACAGGGAGTCCCTGCCGATCGCCCGCGAGCCGGCGGCCCGCTCGTCCGAGAGGGCTCGCAGGGTCAGCGACCTGACCGAGGCCACCGGACCGCCCGCGCCGGCGATCGCGATCGACATCGCGTCCGGTCCGGCCCAGGACAACCGCACCCGGACCGCCGACGCTCCCGCCGCGTGCAAGGACACGCCCTCCCACGCGAAGGGCACCTTACGCCGGGCCTCCTCGCTCTGGTCGAGGAGCAGGCACAGGTGCAGCACCGCGTCCAGCAGCGCCGGATGCACACCGAACGAACCCGCCTCGGCCGCGTCCTGCTCGGGCAGACCGATTTCGGCGTACATGTCCGAGCCGCATCGCCAGGCCGCGGTCAGACCGCGGAACGCCGGCCCGTAGTCGAAACCGTCCGCCGCCCGTCCCTCGTAGAAGCCTTCCAACGAGATCGGCTCCGCACCGGCCGGTGGCCACACCGTCGTGTCGAACGGCGGTGCGGCATCGGGGGCGGTAAGAGGCTCGTCGACTGCCAGGAGACCGCCCGCGTGTCGCGTCCAGGGACGCTCCTCCTCGCCTTCCGGCCGCGCGTGCACGCTCAGTGGCCGCTGTCCCCTCTCGTCGAGCTCGCCCAGCCGCACCTGTACCTGGACACCGCCCTGTTCGGGCAGCGTCAACGGCGCGGCCAGGGTCAGCTCGTCCACCCGCGCGCAGCCGACCTCGTCACCGGCTCGGATCGCCAGTTCCAGGAACGCCGTCGCCGGTACCACCACCCGGCCCGACACCACGTGATCGGCCAGCCACGGCTGGGAACGCACCGACAACCGGCCGGTGAAGAGCACCTCGTCGCCGCCCGCCAGCTCAACGGCGGCTCCCAGCAAGGGATGGTCCGGCGCGCCGAGCCCGGCGTCGGTCACATCGCCGGCGCGAGCGGGCGAAGGCCTCGGCCAGAAACGCCGGTGCTGGAAGGCGTAGGTGGGCACCTCCACCCGGCGGGCGCCGGGGAACACCGCACACCAGTCCACCGGCACCCCGCGCACGTGCAGGGCGGCCAGCGCCGTCATCACCGTGTTCGGCTCGTCCCGGCCCCCGCGCAGCACGGGCACCAGCAGCACGTCCGGATCCGCCGGCCCTGTCCCGGTGTCGCGCGCCGAACCCGCGGGCGCGTCCGTACCGGCCTCGGCTGTCAGAACGTCCTGCGCCATGGCGGTGAGCACCCCGTCGGGGCCCAGTTCCAGATACGCCCGCACCCCCTGGGCCTGCAACGTGCGCACGCCGTCGGCGAACCGGACCGCGCCACGCACCTGCTCCACCCAGTAGTCCGGCGAGCACAGCTGCTCGGCGGTGGCGGTTTCCCCGGTCAGGGTGGAGACCACCGGGATCCGCGGCGGGCCGTAGGTCAGCGTCCGGGCCAGGGCCCGGAAGTCCTCCAGCATCGGCTCCATCAGCGGCGAATGGAACGCGTGCGACACCCGCAACCGCTTCGTCCTGACCCCCCGTTCCTCCAAAGCGGCGGCGACATCGAGGACCGGCTGCTCGGCACCGGAGATCACCACCGAGGTCGGGCCGTTCACCGCCGCGACCGACACCTGGTCCTCGTGCCCGGCCAGCAGAGCGGCGACCTCCTCCTCGGCTGCCCGCACCGCCACCATCGCCCCGCCCTGCGGCAGCGCCTGCATCAACCGGCCGCGCGCCGCCACCAGCGCGCAGGCGTCCGACAGGGACAACACCCCGGCCACGTGCGCCGCGGTGATCTCCCCGATCGAGTGCCCGGCCAGCACCTCCGGCCGCACCCCCCAGGACTCGACCAGCCGGAACAGCGCCGTCTCCACCGCGAACAACGCCGGCTGCGCCCACCCGGTCTGGTCGAGCGCCTCCGCCCCGGCCGACCCCGGCTCGGCGAACAACACCTCCCGCAACGACCCGCCCAGCAGCGAATCCAGCTCCGCGACCACCTCGTCCAACGCCGCCGCGAACACCGGGAACCGCGCATACAACTCCCGGCCCATCCCCGCCCGCTGACTCCCCTGACCGGTGAACAACACCGCCAGGCGCGGCTCCGCCCCGGCCACCCCGCACACCACACCCGCACCCGGCAGGCCCTCGACCAGCGAACCCAAACCGGTCAGCACACCATCACGATCAGCGGCCAGCACCACCGCCCGATGCTCGAACGCCGACCGCGTCGCCACCAGCGAGAACGCCACATCCCTCACCCCCGGACCCGGGTCGCTGCCCACATACGACGCCAACCGCCCGGCCTGCGCCCGCAACGCCTCCGCCGTACGACCCGACACCACCACCGGAACCACCGACGGCTCCACGACGACATCCGGCACCCGGTCCCGCGCTTCGACCGCGACCCGCGCCTCCTCCGGCCCCTGCTCGACGATCACATGCGCGTTGGTGCCACTGATCCCGAACGACGACACACCCGCCCGGCGCGGACGGTCGGCCTCCGGCCACGATCGCACCTTGGTCACCAACTCGACCGCGCCCTCGCTCCAGTCCACGTGCGAGGACGGCTCGTCCACATGCAACGTGCGCGGCACCACGCCCTCGCGCATCGCCATGACCATCTTGATCACACCCGCCACACCCGCCGCGGCCTGGGTGTGACCGATGTTCGACTTGATCGAACCCAGCAACAGCGGCCGGTCGTCCGATCTGTCCTGCCCGTACGTCGCCAGCAGGGCCTGCGCCTCGATCGGGTCACCCAGCGTGGTGCCGGTGCCGTGCGCCTCCACCGCGTCCACCTCGGACGAGTTCAGCCCCGCGCTCGCCAGCGCCTGGCGGATCACCCGCTGCTGCGACGGACCGTTCGGCGCCGTCAACCCGTTCGACGCACCGTCCTGATTCACCGCCGAACCCCGCACCACCGCCAGCACTTGATGACCGTTGCGCCGAGCGTCCGACAACCGCTCCAACACCAGCACCCCGACACCCTCCGACCAGCCGACCCCGTCGGCCGACTCGGAGAACGACCGGCACCGCCCGTCCACCGACAGACCACGCTGCCGGGCGAACCCGATGAAGGTGTTCGGAGTGGACATCACCGTCGCCCCACCCGCCAGCGCCAGCGAGCAATCCCCCGACCGCAGCGCCTGCGCCGCCAGATGCACCGCCACCAGCGACGACGAACACGCCGTGTCCACCGTCACCGCCGGCCCCTCCAACCCCAGCGTGTACGACACCCGGCCCGAGGCCACACTCGGCGCGGTCCCGGTACTTTCGTAGCCCTCGACGGCGTCGCGCTGAACGACCCGCTCGTCAGTCGTGGCCTGGTGGACCCGGCCTGCGGCGTTTCCCAGCGCCAGACCGTAATCGTTGTACATCAGACCGGTGAACACCCCGGTCCGGCTCCCCCGCAACGTCCCCGGCTCGATCCCGGCCCGCTCCACCGCCTCCCACGACACCTCCAGCAACAACCGCTGCTGCGGATCGACCGCCAACGCCTCACGCGGCGAGATCCCGAAGAACCCCGGATCGAACTCATCGGCATCATGCAAAAACCCACCATGACGCGTATACGACGTCCCCACCCGAGCAGGATCCGGATCATAGATCCCCTCCAGATCCCACCCCCGATTCGTCGGGAAACCAGTGATCGCATCGGTCTCCTCAACGACCAGCCGCCACAGATCCTCCGGAGAGGAGACCCCACCCGGATAACGACACGCCATCCCCACGATCACGACCGGATCATCGGCCACCGACCGCACCACCGGCGAGAGCACACCCTCATCGGCCCGCTCCCCCAGCAACTCACCCAGCAGGAACTCCGCCAGCACCACCGGCGTCGGATAGTCGAACACCAACGTCGCCGGCAACCGCAACCCCGTCACACCGCTCAACCGATTACGCAACTCCACCGCGGTCAAACTGTCGAAACCCAACTCCCGAAACTCCCGACGCACCTCCACCGACTCCGACGAGACATGCCCCAGCACCACCGCCACCTGCGCCCGCACCAACTCCACCACGAACCGCACCCGATCAGCCTCACCCAACCCGGCCAACCGCCGCACCAGCACACCGTCACCCGACCCCGACCCCGACACCGCCGACCGGCGAACCCCGCGCACCAACCCCCGCAGCAGATACGGCACCTCACCACCCGCCCGCACCGCCGCCAGATCGAGCCGGACCGGAGCCACAGCCGACTCACCCGAACGGACGGCCACGTCGAACAGCGCGACCCCCTGATCCGGGGTGAGCGCCGACATGCCGACACGGGTCAACCGGAGCATCTGAGCATCGTTCAGACCCCCGGTCATTCCGGCGTCCTGCGCCCACGGACCCCACGCCAGCGACAACCCCGCCAAACCCTGCGCCCGCCGAAACTCCGCCAGCGCGTCCAAGAACGCGTTCGCCGCCGCGTAATTGCCCTGCCCCGCCCCACCGAACGTCCCCGCCACCGACGAGAACACCACAAACCCAGCCAGATCCATGTCCTGGGTCAGCTCGTGCAGATACCAGGCCGCGTCCACCTTCGGCCGCAACACCGCGTCCAACCGCCCGGCCGTCAGTGACGGGATCGTCCCGTCATCCAGCACACCCGCGGTATGGATGATCGCGGTCAACGGATGATCGGCCGGAACCCGCGCCAGCAGACCCGCGACCTGATCGCGATCAGCCACATCACACGCGGCGATCTCCACCTCGACCCCATGCGCGACCAACTCCGCCCGCAACTCCACCGCACCCGGAGCCTCCAGACCCCGCCGACCGGCCAGCAGCAGACGCCGCACCCCCCGCTCGGCCACCACATGCCGCGCGAACAACGCCCCCAGACCACCCGTCCCACCAGTGATCAACACCGTCCCCTCCGGATCCCAGACCCGGACACCGCCCCCGTTCACATCAGAGCCGGGCGCCACCCGCGCCAACCTCGGCACCCGCACCTCACCATCACGCACCGCCACCTGCGGCTCACCGGACGCCAACACCCCGGCCAACACCCCGGGCAGCACCGACCGTGAAGACTCCCGCCCATCCACATCGACCAGCACGAACCGGCCCGGATTCTCCAACTGCGCACTCCGCACCAGACCCCACACCGCCGCGGCCGCCACGTCCGCGACCACCTCCCCATCCCCCACCACGACCGCGCCCCGCGTGACGACCACCAGACGCGAATCTCCACACCGCTCATCGGCCAGCCACCCCTGCACCAAACCCAGAGCGTCAGCGGCCAGCCCATGCGCGGACTCCACAACCCCACCCGCCGGATCCGACACCAGCCCGGCCACCACCACACCCGGCACCGGCCCCGTCTTCACCAACGACGCCAGATCCGGGTAAGCCGCGGCCGCTTGTCCGTCCGCCTGACATGCCCCGGCGACATCCAACACGTCCAGGCCAAGCACCGCCACCGACACCGGATCGGCCTCCGGTACACCGGCCATGGCCGTCCACTCCACCTGGAACAGTGCGTCCCCAACGGCACCGCCGCTGCCGGAGACGGCCAACCGCTCTGTTGCGACCGGCCGCAGCATCAGCGACCGCGCCGACAGCACCGGCTCCCCGGCCGCGTCCACCGCCACCAACGACACCGCATCCTCACCCACCCAGGCCAACCGCACCCGCAACACCGACGCCCCACCCGCCCGCAGACACACCCCACCCCACGAGAACGGCAACCGCACACCCCCAGCACCCTCCAACCCGGCGAAGGCCACCACATGCAACGCCGCATCCAGCAACGCCGGATGCAACCCGAACAAACCGGCATCACCCACCTGCTCCGGCAAAACCACCTCCGCGAACATCACACCGTCCGCACCCCGCCAAGCTCCCCGCACCCCCTGGAACACCGGCCCATAACCCAGCCCACCCTCGGCCAGCCGCTCATACAACCCGTCCAACTCGACCACCGACGCACCCCGCGGCGGCCACACCCCGACATCGAACCGCTCCCCGACCTGGCCACCGGCCACCAGCACACCGACCGCGTGCCGCACCCACACCTCCTGATCACCAGCCCCGGCCGGCCGGGCATGAACGCTCACCTCACGCCGACCCGCCCCGCGCACGGGCCCGACCCGCACCTGCACCGCGAAGGCGTCGTCCTCCCCCAGCACCAGCGGCGCGGTCAGGGTCAGCTCCTCGACCAGATCACAACCGACCTCATCACCCGCCCGCACCACCAACTCCAGGAACCCGGTGGCCGGGAAGACCACCACCCCGCCCACCGCGTGATCGGCCAGCCACGGATGCGACCCCAGCGAGATACGACCGGTCAGCAGCGCCTCATCGGTGTCGGCCAGGCCCACGGCGGCACCCAGCAGCGGATGCCCCGCCACAACCTGTCCGAGGCCTTCGGCATCTCCGGCCCGCCTGCCACTCGGCCAGAACCACTGACGCTGGAAGGCGTACGTCGGCAACTCCACCCGGCGGGCACCCGGGAACACGGCCGGCCAGCTCACCGGTACCCCGCGTACGTGCAGCCCGGCCAGAGCCATCATGATCGTCGTTTGCTCGTCCTGGCCCCCGCGCAGCGCCGACACCAACACCGGGTCCGAGCCTTCGGTGGCCACCCGCGAATGGACAGCCTCGTCCACGCCGGCGAGGGTGTCATCGGCCATCGCGGTCAAAACCCCGTCGGGGCCCAGTTCCAGATACGCCCGCACCCCCTGGGCGTGCAACGTGCGCACCCCGTCGGCGAACCGGACCGCGCCACGCACCTGCTCCACCCAGTAATCCGGCGAACACAACCGCTCGGCCGTGGCCACCTGCCCGGTCACCGTCGACACCAGCGGGATCTGCGGCGGGCCGTAGGTCAGGGTGCGGGCCAGGGCCCGGAAGTCCTCCAGCATCGGGTCCATCAACGGCGAATGGAAGGCGTGCGACACCCGCAACCGCTTGGCTCGAACCCCTTGAGCCTCCAGGGCGGCGGCCACCTCCAGCACCGACTCCTCTGCACCGGAGATCACCACCGAAGCCGGACCGTTCACCGCCGCGACCGACACCTCACCCTCACGCCCCGCCAGCAGCCCGGCGATCTCCTCTTCGGAGGCCCGCACCGCCACCATCGCCCCGCCCTGCGGCAGCGCCTGCATCAACCGGCCGCGCGCCGCCACCAGCGCGCACGCGTCGGCCAGCGACAGCACCCCGGCCACATGAGCCGCGGTGATCTCCCCGACCGAATGCCCCGCCAGCACACCCGGCCGCACCCCCCACGAGGACACCAACCGGAACAACGCCACCTCAAGCGCGAACAACGCCGGCTGCGCCCACCCGGTCTGGTCGAGCGCCTCCGCCCCGGCCGTGCCCGGCTCGGCGAACAGCACCTCGCGCAACGACCCGTCCAGCAGCGGGTCCAGCTCCGCGACCACCTCGTCCAACGCCGCCGCGAACACCGGGAACCGCGCGTACAACTCCCGGCCCATCCCCGCCCGCTGACTCCCCTGACCGGTGAACAACACCGCCAGGCGCGGCTCCGCCCCGGCCACCCCGCACACCACACCCGCACCCGGCAGGCCCTCGGCCAGCCTGCCGAGACCGGTCAGCGCACCATCACGGCCCTCGGCCAGCACCACCGCCCGATGCTCGAACGCCGACCGCGTCGCCACCAGCGAGAACGCCACATCCCTCAACACCGGACCCGGGTCGCTGCCCACATACGACGCCAACCGCCCGGCCTGCGCCCGCAACGCCTCCGCCGTACGACCCGACACCACCACCGGAACCACCGACGGCTCCACGACGACATCCGGCACCCGGTCCCGCGCTTCGACCGCGACCCGCGCCTCCTCCGGCCCCTGCTCGACGATCACATGCGCGTTGGTGCCACTGATCCCGAACGACGACACACCCGCCCGACGCGGACGGTCGGCCTCCGGCCACTCCGTCGGCTCGGTCAGCAGTTCCACCGCCCCCGAGGCCCAGTCCACATGTGACGAGGGTGCATCCACGTGCAGCGTCCTGGGCAGCACCCCATGCCGCATCGCCATGACCATCTTGATCACACCCGCCACACCCGCCGCGGCCTGGGTGTGACCGATGTTCGACTTGATCGAACCCAGCAACAGCGGCCGGTCGTCCGGTCTGTCCTGACCGTACGTCGCCAGCAGGGCCTGCGCCTCGATCGGGTCACCCAGCGTGGTGCCGGTGCCGTGCGCCTCGACCACGTCGACATCCGACGCCGACAACCCAGCCCCGGCCAGCGCCTGGCGGATCACCCGCTGCTGCGACGGACCGTTCGGCGCCGTCAACCCGTTCGACGCACCGTCCTGATTCACCGCCGAACCCCGCACCACCGCCAGCGCCTGATGACCGTTGCGCCGAGCGTCCGACAACCGCTCCAGCACCAGCATGCCCGCGCCCTCGGCCCAACCCGCGCCGTCGGCGCTGTCGGCGAACGCCTTGCACCGCCCGTCTGCGGCCAGACCGCCCTGTGCGCTGAAGTCGATGAACGAGTTCGGCGTGGCCATCACCGTCACGCCACCGGCCAGCGCCAGCGAGCACTCACCCGAGCGCAGTGCCTGCGCGGCCAGGTGCATCGCCACCAGTGAGGAGGAGCACGCGGTGTCCACGGTCACCGCCGGCCCTTCCAGGCCGAGCGTGTAGGACAGCCGGCCGGTCGCGACACTGCCGGCGCTCCCGGTACCGGAGAAGCTCATCACCTCCGGTGGAAACTCCACACCGGTCGCGTAGTCGTGGTACATGACCCCGGCGAACACGCCCGTGTGGCTGCCGCGCAGCGAGACCGGATCGATCCCGGCCCGCTCGACCGCCTCCCAGGACACCTCAAGAAGCAGCCGCTGCTGCGGGTCCATCGCCAGCGCCTCACGCGGCGAGATCCCGAAGAACCCCGGATCGAACTCCCCGGCCTCGTGCAGGAAGCCACCCTCACGCACGTAACTGGTGCCCCGGCTCTCCCGATCCGGGTTGTACAACGTTCCGAGATCCCACCCCCGATTCGTCGGGAAACCAGTGATCGCATCGGTCTCCTCAACGACCAGCCGCCACAGATCCTCCGGAGAGGAGACCCCACCCGGATAACGACACGCCATCCCCACGATCACGACCGGATCATCGGCCACCGACCGCACCACCGGCGAGAGCACACCCTCATCGGCCCGCTCCCCCAGCAACTCACCCAGCAGGAACTCCGCCAGCACCACCGGCGTCGGATAGTCGAACACCAACGTCGCCGGCAACCGCAACCCCGTCACACCGCTCAACCGATTACGCAACTCCACCGCGGTCAAACTGTCGAAACCCAACTCCCGAAACTCCCGACGCACCTCCACCGACTCCGACGAGACATGCCCCAGCACCACCGCCACCTGCGCCCGCACCAACTCCACCACGAACCGCACCCGATCAGCCTCACCCAACCCGGCCAACCGCCGCACCAGCACACCGTCACCCGACCCCGACCCCGACACCGCCGACCGGCGAACCCCGCGCACCAACCCCCGCAGCAGATACGGCACCTCACCACCCGCCCGCACCGCCGCCAGATCGAGCCGGACCGGAGCCACAGCCGCCGCGCGATCCACCGCACCCGCCGCGTCGAACAACGCCAGTCCCTGTTCGACCGTCAGGGCCAGCATCCCCATCCGCGCCATCCGCCGCAGATCGACCTCATCCAGCCCGCCGGTCATCCCGGCCTCCTGCGCCCACGGACCCCACGCCAGCGACAACCCCGCCAAACCCTGCGCCCGCCGAAACTCCGCCAGCGCGTCCAGGAACGCGTTCGCCGCCGCGTAATTGCCCTGCCCCGCCCCACCGAACGTCCCCGCCACCGACGAGAACACGATGAAGCCCGCCAGATCCAGGTCCGCGCTGAGTTCGTGCAGGTGCCAGGCCGCGTCCACCTTCGGCCGCAACACCGCGTCCAACCGCCCGGCCGTCAGTGACGGGATCGTCCCGTCGTCCAGCACACCCGCGGTATGGATGATCGCGGTCAACGGGTGATCGGCCGGAACCCGCGCCAGCAGCGCCGCCACCTGGTCGCGGTCGGCCACATCACACGCGGCGATCTCCACCTCGACCCCATGCGCGACCAACTCCGCCCGCAACTCCACCGCGCCGGGCGCGTCCAGACCCCGGCGGCCGGCCAGCAGCAGACGCCGCACCCCCCGCTCGGCCACCACATGCCGCGCGAACAACGCCCCCAGACCACCCGTCCCACCAGTGATCAACACCGTCCCCTCCGGATCCCAGACACGTCCCTCACCCGAACCAGAACCAGGATCAGCACCGAAGCCACCGGCGAAACCTGAACCGGAGCCGGATGTCACCCGCACCAACCGGGCAACCCGCACCTCACCCCCACGCACCACCACCTGCGGCTCACCCGAGGCCAGCACCCCGGACAGCACCGACGCCGAAAGCTCCTGCCCGTCCAGGTCGACCAGCACGAACCGGCCAGGATTCTCCGACTGCGCCGACCGCACCAACCCCCACACCGCCGCGGCCCCCAGATCAGCGACCACATCCCCCGCCCACGCCGACACCGCACCCCGCGTCACCACCACCAGCCGCGAACCACCACACCGCTCATCGGCCAGCCACCCCTGCACCAACCCCAGAACACGAGCGGCCAACACATGCACCGCCCCCACCACATCCCCGTACCCGGCCGATCCGACCACAACGGACACCACCTCCGGCACCACTTCCAACGCCGCCAACTCCGCCACCGGATCCGACACCGGATCCAGGATCAGCTCGGCCGTACGAGTGACGGGGCCAGACGCCGTCTCCGGCGATCTCACCCACTCCAGGCGGAACAACGCGTCCCGCCCCGGCGCCCGACCATCGGCACCGGAGAGGTCGTCAACCGCGATCGGGCGCAGCAGCAGCGACCGCGCCGACAGCACCGGCTCCCCGGCCGCGTCCACCGCCACCAACGACACCGCATCCTCACCCACCCAGGCCAACCGCACCCGCAACACCGACGCCCCACCCGCCCGCAGACACACCCCACCCCACGAGAACGGCAACCGCACACCCCCAGCACCCTCCAACCCGGCGAAGGCCACCACATGCAACGCCGCATCCAGCAACGCCGGATGCAACCCGAACAAACCGGCATCACCCACCTGCTCCGGCAAAACCACCTCCGCGAACATCACACCGTCCGCACCCCGCCAAGCTCCCCGCACCCCCTGGAACACCGGCCCATAACCCAGCCCACCCTCGGCCAGCCGCTCATACAACCCGTCCAACTCGACCACCGACGCACCCCGCGGCGGCCACACCCCGACATCGAACCGCTCCCCGACCTGGCCACCGGCCACCAGCACACCGACCGCGTGCCGCACCCACACCTCCTGATCACCAGCCCCGGCCGGCCGGGCATGAACGCTCACCTCACGCCGACCCGACTCATCCGGTGTGCTCACCCACACCTGCACCGCCACCGCGTCCCGCTCGCCGAGCACCAGCGGCGCGGTCAGGGTCAGCTCCTCGACCAGATCACAACCGACCTCATCACCCGCCCGCACCACCAACTCCAGGAACCCGGTGGCCGGGAAGACCACCACCCCGCCCACCGCGTGATCGGCCAGCCACGGATGCGACCCCAGCGAGATACGACCGGTCAGCAACACCCCGTCCGAACCGGCCACCTCCACGGCGGCTCCCAGCAGCGGATGGCTCGCGGCCGCGAGTCCCGCCGCCGTCACGTCTCCCACCTGGGAGCCCCCGCCATCGGGCCAGAACCGCTCACGCTGGAAGGCGTAGGTGGGCAGTTCCACCCGGCGAACACCGGGGAACATGGCCGGCCAGCTCACCGGCACCTTACGTACGTACAGGGCGGCCAGCGCCGCCATGATCGTTTTCTGTTCGTCCTGGCCTCCGCGCAGGGCCGCTACCAGCACCACGTCCAGGTCCGCCACCGGACCCGCCTCGGCGTCGCGCGCCGAACCCACAGGCGCGGTCACCCGCGTTACCCCACCGCTGTCCGTGTTCGGGTCGGTGAGCGCGGTGAGGATGTCGTCGGCCATGGCGGTGAGCACCCCGTCGGGGCCCAGTTCCAGATACGCCCGCACCCCCTGGGCATACAGCGTGCGCACGCCGTCGGCGAACCGGACCGCGCCACGCACCTGCTCCACCCAGTAGTCCGGCGAGCACAGCTGCTCGGCGGTGGCGGTTTCCCCGGTCAGGGTGGAGACCACCGGGATCCGCGGCGGACCGTAGGTCAGCGTCCGGGCCAGGGCCCGGAAGTCCTCCAGCATCGGCTCCATCAACGGCGAATGGAACGCGTGCGACACCCGCAACCGCTTCGTCCGCACCCCCCGCTCCTCCAAAGCGGCAGCGACCTCAAGAACCGCCTCCTCCACCCCGGAGATCACCACCGAGGCCGGGCCGTTCACCGCCGCGACCGACACCTCACCCTCACGCCCCGCCAGCAGCCCGGCGACCTCCTCCTCGGACGCCCGCACCGCCACCATCGCCCCACCGGCGGGCAACGCCTGCATCAACCGCGCCCGGCCCGCCACCAGCGCACACGCGTCGGCCAGCGACAGCACCCCGGCCACATGCGCCGCGGTGATCTCCCCGATCGAATGCCCCGCCAGCACACCCGGCTCGACACCCCACGAGGACACCAGCCGGAACAGCGCCGTCTCCACCGCGAACAGCGCAGGCTGCGCCCACCCGGTCCGATCCAGCAACCCCGCCTCCGCCGACCCCGGCTCGGCGAACAACACCTCACGCAACGACCCGCCCAGCAACGGATCCAGCTCCGCGACCACCTCGTCCAACGCCGCCGCGAACACCGGGAACCGCGCATACAACTCCCGGCCCATCCCCGCCCGCTGACTCCCCTGACCGGTGAACAAGAACGCCGGCTTGGCCCCGCCCCGCACCGAACCGGTCACCACACCCGGACCCGGCACCCCCTGCGCCACCGCGGCCAGACCCCGCACCAACTCCGTACGCTCAGCACCCACCACCACCGCCCGATACTCAAACGCCGACCGGGCCGTCGCCAGTGACACCCCCACCTCGGCCAACCCCAGACCAGGCGCCCCCTCCACATGCGACAACAACCGAGCCGCCTGTGCCCGCAATGCCACCTCCGACCGCGCCGACACCACCCACGGAACAACCTCGCCGTCGGCCCCACGATCAACCTCACCGACCCCGGCCTCCACCGACACCGGAGACTGCTCCAAGATCACATGCGCGTTGGTACCACTGATCCCGAACGACGACACCGCGGCCCGGCGTGACCGCTCCACCCGAGGCCACGACCGCGCCTCGGTCACCAACTCCACCGCGCCCTCGCTCCAGTCCACGTGCGAGGACGGCTCGTCCACATGCAACGTGCGCGGCACCACGCCCTCGCGCATCGCCATGACCATCTTGATGATCCCGGCCACACCGGCGGCCGTCTGGGTGTGGCCGATGTTCGACTTGATCGACCCGAGCAGCAACGGCTCCACGGCGTCGCGGCCCTGCCCGTAGGTGGACATCAGGGCCCGCGCCTCGATCGGATCACCCAGCCGCGTCCCGGTGCCGTGCGCCTCGACCACGTCGACATCCGACGCCGACAACCCGGCCCCGGCCAGCGCCTGACGGATCACCCGCTGCTGCGAAGGACCGTTCGGCGCCGTCAACCCATTGGACGCACCGTCCTGATTCACCGCCGAACCCCGCACCACCGCCAGCACCTGATGACCGTTACGCCGAGCGTCCGACAACCGCTCCAACACCAGCACACCCACACCCTCCGACCAGCCGACCCCGTCGGCCGACTCGGAGAACGACCGGCACCGCCCGTCCACCGACAGACCACGCTGCCGGGCGAACCCGATGAAGGTGTTCGGAGTGGACATCACCGTCGCCCCACCCGCCAACGCCAGCGAGCAATCCCCCGACCGCAGCGCCTGCGCCGCCAGATGCACCGCCACCAGCGACGACGAACACGCCGTGTCCACCGTCACCGCCGGCCCCTCCAACCCCAGCGTGTACGACACCCGGCCCGAGGCCACACTCGGCGCGGTCCCGGTACCTTCGTAGCCCTCGACGGCATCGCGCTGGCCGAGCCCTTCGACCACCTCACCGACGACGGCCTGGTGGACCCGGCCTGCGGCGTTGCCCAGCGCCAGACCGTAATCGTTGTACATCAGACCGGTGAACACCCCGGTCCGGCTCCCCCGCAACGTCCCCGGCTCGATCCCGGCCCGCTCCACCGCCTCCCACGACACCTCCAGCAACAACCGCTGCTGCGGATCGACCGCCAACGCCTCACGCGGCGAGATCCCGAAGAACCCCGGATCGAACTCATCGGCATCATGCAAAAACCCACCATGACGCGTATACGACGTCCCCACCCGAGCAGGATCCGGATCATAGATCCCCTCCAGATCCCACCCCCGATTCGTCGGGAAACCAGTGATCGCATCGGTCTCCTCAACGACCAGCCGCCACAGATCCTCCGGAGAGGAGACCCCACCCGGATAACGACACGCCATCCCCACGATCACGACCGGATCGTCGGCCACCGACCGCACCACGGGCAGATCCGCGACCTGCTCGGAGTCCACCGAGCCGAACAGCTCCCCGTAAAGGAATTCCGCCACGCTGTACGAGGTCGGGTAGTCGAAGACCAGTGTCGCGGGCAACGACAACCCCGTCGCCGCGGCCAGCTGGTTGCGCAACTCCACCGCGGCCAGCGAATCCAGTCCCATCTTGCTGAAGGCCCGATCGGGCTCCACCGCGTCTCCCGACGCGTGACCCAGCACCACCGCCACCTGCCGCCGTACCAGCTCTTCCAGCGCCCGCTCGCGCTCGCCCACGTCCAGGCCGGTCAGCCGCCGCCGCAGCCCGCCTTCTCCGCCGCCGCCGGCGGCCGCCCGGACCGGCCGCCTCGCCGGTACCAACCCTCGCAGCAACGCCGGCACCTCGCCGCCGCGGCCCCGCAACACCTCCACGTCCACCCGCAGCGGCACCGTCATCGCCGCATCCGTCCGTACGCTCACGTCGAACAGCCGCAGCCCCTCGGCGGCGGACAGGGCCGGCAACCCGAGCCGGGCCAGCCGGTCCCGGTCGGCGTCGGACAGCTCGGAGCTCATTCCGGTGGCCACATCCCACAGCCCGTACGCCAGCGACGTCGCCACCAGCCCCCGCGACCGCCGATAGGCCGCCAGCGCGTTCAGGAACACGTTGGCCGCCGCGTAGTTGCCCTGTCCCGCCGCCAGGACCAGCCCACCGGCCGAGGACACCAGCACGAACATCGCCAGCGGCAGCTCCCTGGTCAGCTCGTGCAGGTGCCAGGCCGCATCCGCCTTCGGTCGCAGCACCGTGTCCAGCCGGCTCCGCGACAACGCCTCCACCACACCGTTGTCCGACGCTCCCGCCGCGTGCACCACGCCCACCAGCGGGGCCGAATCAGGAATCGACCCCACGACCTGTGCCAGCGCGTCCCGATCCCCGACATCGCACGCCGTCACGCGAACCTCCGCCCCCAGCGCCGTCAGCTCCGCCACCAGCGTCCCGGCCCCCTCGGCCGACGGTCCCCGCCGGCTCACCAGCAGCAAGGAACGCACGTCGTGGTCGGTCACCAGACGGCGAGCCAGCAACGCCCCCAACCCGCTCGTACCACCCGTCACCAGCACCGTCCCCGCCGCCAGCCCGACGGAGCCCTCGGGCTGCTCGACAGAGTCCAGAACGGACCGCTCCGGCTGGGCCGTTCTGACCAGCCGGGGCGCCAGGAACGTCCCCGAGCGCAGCGCCGTCTCCGGTTCGCCGGAGGCCACCGCCGCCCGGACCGCCGCGTCCCGTTCCTGGCCCTCCTCCAGATCCAGCAGCACGAACCGGCCGGGATGCTCGGCCTGCGCCGCCCGCACCAACCCCCATACCGGCGCGACCGCCACATCCACGTCCGCACCCGCCTCCACCGACACCGCACCCCTGGTCACCACGACCAGAGGTGCCGCCCCCGGGCCCTCCCGCTCCAGCCACGCCTGCAGCGCCTCAAGCACGCCGCCGGCCACCGAGCGCACCACATCCGGCGTCTCTCCGGCCGGCGGTGTCGTGCAGTCCACCACCGCAACCGAATCGGCGGCATCGACAGCCGTGTCAGGTGACCGGCCGGCGGCGAGCGCGGACCACTCCGTCACCCGTGCCGCACCGGCCACGGGCGTCTCGATCGGGTTCCACTCCACCAGGAACAGGGACTGCTCCCCTGCCGCACCCAGTTGCTCCGCCGACACCGGACGCCCCACCATCGACCCCGCCGACAGCACCGGACGGCCGTTCTCATCTGCCACGTCCAAGGTCAACGTGTGCTCGCCCGAATGCCGCACCCGTACCCGCAGCGTCGAGGCACCCGCCGCGTGCAGCACCACCTGCCGCCACACGAACGGCAACACCGCCCGGCCGCCGCTCGCCACGCCCGACGGGTCGATCAGTGACACGTGCATCGCCGCGTCCAGCAGGGCCGGGTGCATCCCGAACCGCCCGGCCTCGGTGGCCGCCCGCTCACCCAGTACGACCTCGGCGAACAGCTCCTCCCCTCGGCGCCACGCCGCGCGCAACGCCTGAAACGCCGGTCCGTAGCCATAACCGATCCCGGCCAGCCGTTCGTAGGCCCCTGTCATGTCCACCTCGGCCGCTCCCGCCGGCGGCCACTGCGTCAGATCGAACTCCGGCTCCACCGTCCGCTCCGCCAGCACTCCCTGAGCGTGCAGCGTCCAGTCGCCACCATCTGGCTCGTCCGCCCGGGAATACACCCGGACCGCGCGCCTGCCGGTCTCGCCGGGGCCGTCGACCACCACCTGGATCCGCACCCCGCCGGTCTCGGGCAGTACCAGCGGCGCCTGCAGTGCCAGCTCCTCCAGCACCGCGCAGCCGACCTCGTCGCCCGCGCGGACCACCAGCTCCACGAATCCCGTCCCGGGCAGCAGTACCCGTCCCAGCACCTCGTGGTCGCAGATCCACGGATGGGTCGACGCCGACAGCCGTCCGGTCAGGATCACCCCGTCCGACTCCGGCGACACCATCACCGCTCCCAGCAGCGGGTGGAGCGCCGTCTCAAGCCCCAGGCCTCGCGCGTCCCCGCCGCGCCGGCCGCTCGGCCAGAATCGTTCCTTCTGGAAGGCGTACGTGGGCAGTTCCACCTGGCGGGCGCCGGGGAAGACCGCCCGCCAGTCGATCGGCACCCCGTGGACGTGCAGCCTGGCCAGCGCCGTCATGATCGCCGTCTGCTCGTCCTGGTCCCCGCGCAGTACCGGCACCAGCGCCGCGTCCGCGACGGGCCGATCCGGGTCGGCGGCGAGGGTGTCGGCCGCCATCGCGGTCAACACCCCCTCGGGGCCGAGCTCCAGATAGGCCCGCACCCCCTGGGCGTGCAGCGTCCGGACGGCGCCGGCGAACCGGACCGCACCTCGGACCTGGTCCACCCAGTAGTCCGGCGAGCACAACCGCTCGGCCGTGGCCGCCTCACCGGTCAGCGTGGACACCACCGGGATCTGCGGCGCACCGTAGGTCAACGTCCGGGCCAGCGTGCGGAAGTCCTCCAGCATCGGGTCCATCAGCGGCGAATGGAACGCGTGCGACACCCGCAACCGCTTCGTCCTGACCCCCCGCTCCTCCAAAGCGGCGGCGACCTCCAGCACCGCCTCCTCCACCCCGGAGATCACCACCGAGGCCGGGCCGTTCACCGCCGCGACCGACACCTCGTCCTCACGCCCGGCCAGCAACGACTCGATGTCCTCCTCTGCGGCCCGCACCGCCACCATCGCCCCACCGGACGGCAACGCCTGCATCAACCGCGCCCGCGCCGCCACCAGCGCACACGCGTCGGCCAGCGACAGCACCCCCGCCACATGGGCGGCGGTGATCTCCCCGACCGAGTGGCCGGCCAGCACCTCCGGCCGCACCCCCCACGAGGACACCAGCCGGAACAGGGCGGTCTCCACCGCGAACAGCGCTGGCTGCGCCCACCCCGTCCGATCCAGCAGCTCCGCCTCCGCCGAACCAGGCTCGGCGAACAACACCCCACGCAACGACCCGCCCAGCAACGGATCCAGCTCCGCGACCACCTCGTCCAACGCCGCCGCGAACACCGGGAACCGCGCATACAACTCCCGGCCCATCCCCGCCCGCTGACTGCCCTGACCGGTGAACAAGAACGCCGGCTTGGCCGCACCCCGGGTCGGACCGGTCACCACACCTGCGGCCGGGACCCCCTCCGCCAGCGCGGCCAGACCTCGCATCAACTCGGCACGCTCAACCCCCACCACCGCCGCCCGATGCTCGAACACCGAACGAGCCGTCGCCAGCGACACCCCCAGCTCGGCCGATCCCACCCAGGGGAGGCTCTCCACATGCGACAACAACCGGGCCGCCTGCGCCCGCAACGCCTCCTCGGAACGTGCGGACACCACCCATGGAACGACCCCTGCCCCGCTCTCGCCGCCATCCGCGGGCGCCGCCTGCTCCACCTGCTCCAGCAGCACGTGCGCGTTGGTACCGCTGATCCCGAACGACGACACCGCGGCCCGGCGCGGGCGCCCGGACTCCGGCCACGATCGTGCCTCGGTCACCAACTCGACCGCGCCCTCGCTCCAGTCCACGTGCGAGGACGGCTCGTCCACGTGCAACGTGCGCGGCACCACGCCCTCGCGCATCGCCATGACCATCTTGATCACACCCGCCACACCCGCCGCGGCCTGGGTGTGACCGATGTTCGACTTGATCGACCCCAGCAGCACGGGCCGATCCTCCGGCCGGTCCTGACCGTAGGTCGCCAGCAACGCCTGCGCCTCGATCGGGTCGCCCAGCGTCGTCCCGGTCCCGTGCGCCTCCACCACGTCGACATCGGCGAAGGACAATCCCGCGCCGGCCAGGGCCTGCCGGATCACCCGCTGCTGTGAAGGGCCGTTGGGCGCCGTCAGACCATTCGACGCCCCGTCCTGGTTGACAGCCGAGCCGCGCACGACCGCGAGAACTCGATGACCGTTGCGCCGCGCGTCGGAGAGGCGTTCCAGCACCAGCACTCCGACGCCCTCCGACCAGCCGACGCCGTCAGCGGAATCGGAGAACGCCCTGCACCGTCCGTCAGAGCTCAGACCGCCCTGGCGGGAGAAGTCGATGAAGGTGTTCGGGGTGGACATCACGGTCACGCCACCGGCCAGCGCCAGGGAGCACTCGCCCGAGCGCAGCGCCTGCGCCGCCATGTGCAGCGCCACCAGCGACGACGAGCACGCGGTGTCCACCGTCACCGCCGGACCCTCCAGGCCCAGCGTGTACGACACCCGCCCGGAGGTCACGCTGCCCGTGGTCCCGTTGACCACGATCCCCCGCAGCTCGTCCGGTGCCCCGTCGCCCGTTGACGGGTAGTCGTGGTACATCAGCCCGGCGAAGACACCCGTCGGACTTCCCTTCAGGGTGAGCGGGTCGATGCCGGCCCGTTCGACGGCCTCCCAGGAGGTCTCCAGCAGCAGCCGCTGCTGGACGTCGGTCGCCAGCGCCTCTCGCGGCGAGATCCCGAAGAACCGCGCGTCGAACTCGGCGGCGTCGTGCAGGAATCCGCCCGCGCGGGCGAAGGACGCGTCCGGAAGCTCCCAGCCTCGGTCGGCCGGGAAGTCCGAGATGGCGTCCCTGCCCTCGGTGACCAGCTCCCAGAGCTGTTCCGGAGAGGTGACGCCGCCCGGATACCGGCAGGCCATGCCGACGATGACGATCGGGTCCCCGGTGACCGGGGCCGTGACGGGGGCCGTGACGGGGGCGGGCGGCGCGGAGACCGCGTCGACGTCGTCGAGTCGCTCCCGGATGAAGCCGGTCACCGCCGCCGGGGTGGGCCGGTCGAACACCAGCGTGGCGGGCAGTCGGATACCGGTCGCCTCGATCAGCCGGTTGCGCAGTTCCACGGAGGTGAGGGAGTCGAGGCCGAGGTCCTGGAAGGTCAGGTCCGGCGAGATCGCGTTCGCCGAGGCATGTCCCAGCACGGCGGCCACCTGCCCGAGCACCAGCGTGGACACGGCCTCGGCGAGTGCCTCTCCCGACAGGGCACCGAGTGCGTCGGAGGTGGCGGACGCGACAGCCGCCTGCCGCATGGGGGCGGGCACCAGGGCGCGGAAGACGGCCGGGACGTGGCTCCGCGCCCGGAGTGCGGCCCGGTCCAGCCGCGCCGCCACCACCACCGGCTCGGGGCTCGCCATCGCGGCGTCGAACCAGGCGAGTCCCTGCTCGCCGGTCAGGGGGCGCAGCCCGACCCGGGCCATGCGCCGCAGGTCCGTCTCGGTGAGGGCGGCGGTCATCCCGGTGTCCTGCGGCCACGGCCCCCAGCCGATCGACAGGCCCGCCAGCCCCTGAGTGGCACGCTGCCGTACGAGGGCGTCGAGGAACGCGTTGGCCGCGGTGTAGCTCGCCTGTCCGCCGTTGCCGAGCGTCCCGAACACCGAGGAGAACACCACGAACGCGGCCAGATCGAGGTCGCGGGTGAGCTCGTGCAGGTGCCAGGCGCCGTCCGCCTTCGGCCGCAGCACGGTGTCGATCCGCTCGGGCGTCAGTGCCCCGACCAGTCCGTCGTCGAGCACGCCGGCGGCGTGCACCACCCCGGTGAGCGGGTGCTCCGGTGGGATTCCGGCGATCAGCCCGGCCAGGGCGTCGCGGTCGGACACGTCACAGGCGACGGCCGTGACCTCGGCCCCCTCGGCGGTCAGCTCCGCCACCAGTTCCGCGGCGCCCTCGGTGTCCGGGCCGCGCCGGCCGGCCAGCGTCAGGTGACGTACGCCGTGCTCGGTCACCAGGTGGCGGGCGACGAGCGCGCCCAGTCCGCTCAGGCCTCCGGTGACGAGCACGGTGCCGTCGGTGTCCCGGAAGGTCTCCGGGGTCGGCGAGGTGACGTCACCGTCGACCCCGATGAGCCGGGGCACCCGGAGCAGGCCGTCGCGTACCGCGATCTGCGGCTCGGCGGAATCGACCGCCGCGACCAGCGTCTCGCCGGTCACCCGCTCGGCGTCGAGGTCCAGCAGGACGAACCGCTCCGGATCCTCCAGCTGCGCCGAGCGGACCAGGCCCCAGACCGCCGCCGCGACGGGGTCGGGAGCGGTATCGGCATCGGTGGCCACCGCTCCACGGGTCACGAAGATCACAGGAGTGTCGGCGTGCTCGTCGCGCCGGTTCTCCCGCAGCCGGGCCAGGACCGCCGAGGTCACCGACCGCACGGCGGCCGGCACGTCGTCCCCCGCCGGGGACGGGACCTCGACGAGCGTCACGTCCGCGGCCGGGTCCGGCTCACCCGCGAGGTCCACCGCCTGCCCGGCCGCGCGCAGGGCGGCGACGAGACCCCAATCGTCGGAGCCGAGCACCGACCAGCGCCTGGCCGGGCGCTCCTCGCTCTCGGATTCCGGCGCGAGCGGCCAGTCCAGTCGCAACAGCGGTCCGCCGCCGGTGCGCACCGCGCGCCGCGGATCGTTCGGCCGGAGCGCGAGGGAGCGCACCGAGGCGACCACGCCGCCCTCGGCATCGGCCACGACCAGCGTGATCGCGTCCGTACCGGCCCCGCTCATCCGGACCCGGAGCGTCGAGGCGCCGGACGCGTGCAGGGCCACCCCGGTCCAGGAGAACGGCAGCAGCCCGCCGCCCGCCTCGTCGAGCCCGGCGAGGGACGCCACGTGCAGCGCGGCGTCGAGCAGGGCCGGGTGCAGTCCGTACGAGACCGCGTCGGCCGCCAGGCCCTCGGGCAGGGCGACCTCGGCGAACACCTCCCGGTCGGTATGCCAGACGGCGCGCACCCCCTGGAACGCGGGGCCGTAGGAGAAGCCCGCCTCCGCCCGCCGCTCGTAGAAACCGCCGAGGTCCACCGGGACGGCGTCCGCGCGGGGCCACACGTCCATGCCGGGGTCGGGGACGCGCGGCACGCCAGGGGTGAGCAGCCCGGTGGCATGCCGAACCCAGGGCGCGTCCGGCTCGTCCGCCGGCCGGGAGTACACGCCGATCGTCCGGCCGCCGCCGTCTTCGGCGGCGCTGAGCGCCACCTGCAGTCGCACCTCGCCCCGCTCGGCCAGTACGAGCGGCGCGGTGAGCGTGAGTTCCTCCACCAGGCCGCAGCCGACCTCGGCGGCCGCCCGTACGGCCAGCTCGACGAAGGCCGTGCCGGGGAACAGCACCTGTCCGGCCACCACGTGGTCGGCCAGCCAAGGGTGCGCGGCTGTCGAGACCAGACCGGTGAACAGGAATCCACCGGTGTCGGGCAGTTCAACGGCCGCGCCGAGCAGCGGGTGTCGCGGCCGGTCCAGTCCGGCGGAGGCGACGTCGCCCACGGCCGCGGCGGGTTCGGACCAGTACCGCTCCCGCTGGAACGCGTAGGTCGGCAGGTCCACCCGGTGAACCGCCGTACCGGAGAACAACTCCGGCCACCGCACCGGCGTCCCGTGCACGTACAGCCGGGCGGCCGCCGCCAGTGCCGCGGCCTCCTCGCCACGGTCCTTGCGCAGGATGGGGAAGGCGACCGGTCCCGACAGGTTCTGGTGGACGAGTGCCGACAGCCCGCCGTCCGGACCGAGCTCCAGGAACGTCTCCGCCCCCGCCGCCCCGGCGGCGCGGATCGCGTCGGCGAAGCGCACCGGACGCGTGACGTGGTCCACCCAGTACTCCGGCGAGCACAGGTAGGCGGCGTCGACCGGCCCGCCGGTCACGGTGGAGACGATCGGCGTCCCCGGACGCTGGAAGGTCAGCCCTTCGACGATCTCCCGGAACTCCGCCAGCATGGGCTCCATCAGCGGCGAGTGGAACGCGTGGCTCACCCGCAGGCGGACGGTCCTGTCGAAGCGCGCGGCGACTCGCAGGACGGCGTCCTCGGCTCCGGCGATCACGACGGACGACGGACCGTTCACCGCGCCGATGACGACCCCGTCCTCCAGCACCGGCTCGACCTGCGCCTCGCCGGCCTGGACGGACACCATCGCCCCGCCCTCGGGCAGGCGCTGCATCAACCGGCCCCGGGCGGCGACCAGCGTGCAGGCGTCGTCCAGCGACAGCACACCGGCCACGTGGGCGGCGGCGATCTCGCCGATCGAGTGCCCCACCAGGAGATCCGGGGTCACGCCCCAGGACTCGACCAGGCGGAAGAGTGCCACCTCGATCGCGAAGAGCGCCGGCTGGGCGTACTCGGTGCGGTCCAGTGGCGCGGCGTCCGCGCCGAACATCACCTCGATCGGGGACCTCTCCAGCCTGTCGGCCAGTCGTGCGAACACGTCGTCCAGCGCGCGGGCGAAGACCGGGAACCGGACGGCGAGATCGCGGCCCATCCCGATCCGCTGCGCGCCCTGCCCCGCGAACAGCACCGCCAGCGGGCCGGGGGCGCCGGCGACGCCGCGCGCCACCTCGGCCACGCCGTCGCCTCCTGCCAGCAGCACCGCCCGGTGGGCGAATTCCGAGCGGGCCGTCACCAGCGAGTAGCCGATGTCGGCCGGACCCACTCCGCCCCCGGCCACGGAGGACGTCAGCCGATCGATCTGGGCGTCGAGCGCGGCCTCGGTCCTGCCGGAGACCACCCAGGGCACCACGGTGGACGCCCCCGATGTCGTACCGGGTGTCGTACCGGACCCGGAGGGCTCGTCCTGTCCGGACGGCTGCTCGACGATCACGTGCGCGTTGGTGCCGCTGATCCCGAACGACGACACCCCGGCCCGGCGGGGCCGCCCGGTCTCCGGCCACTCGGCGCGCTCGGTCACCAGATCGGCCGCGCCGGCCGACCAGTCCACGTGCGACGTGGGGGCGTTGACGTGCAGGGTTCGCGGCACGATCCCCTGCCGCATGGCCATCACCATCTTGATCACGCCCGCGACCCCCGCGGCCGCCTGGGTGTGACCGATGTTCGACTTGATCGACCCGAGCAGCAGCGGCCGGTCCCGGTCCTGACCGTACGTCGCCAGCAGGGCCCCGAGCTCGATCGGGTCGCCCAGCCTGGTGCCCGTACCGTGCGCCTCCACCACGTCCACGTCCGCGGGGGAGAGCCCGGCGCCGGCCAGGGCCTGCCGGATCACCCGCTGCTGGGAGACGCCGCTGGGAGCGGTCAGGCCGTTGGAGGCGCCGTCGGAGTTGACGGCCGACCCGCGAAGCACGGCGAGCACCCGGTGGCCGTTGCGGCGGGCGTCCGACAGGCGTTCCAGCACGAGCACGCCGACGCCCTCGGCCCATCCCGTGCCGTCGGCGGCGTCGGCGAACGCCTTGCACCGCCCGTCCGGGGAGAGGCCGCCCTGCTTGGCGAACTCCAGGAAGATGCCCGGCGTCGACATGACGGTGACCCCGCCCGCCAGTGCCAGCGAGCACTCCCCCGACCGCAGCCCCTGCGCGGCCAGGTGCAGGCCGACCAGCGACGACGAGCACGCGGTGTCCACCGTGATCGCGGGGCCTTCCAGCCCCAGGGTGTACGCCACCCGGCCGGACAGGACGCTGGGCGAGGTGCCCGTCAGCGTGTAGCCTTCGGCGTCGCCGGACGCCTCGTGCATCCGGACCCCGTAGTCCTGCGCCATCGCGCCGAGATACACACCGGTCCGGGTGCCGTCCAGCGACGACGGCGGGATTCCGGCCCGCTCCACCGCCTCCCAGGTGACCTCCAGCGCCAGCCGCTGCTGCGGGTCCATCGCCAGCGCCTCACGCGGCGAGATCCCGAAGAACGCGGCGTCGAAGTCTCCCGCGTCGTGGAGGAAGCCGCCGGGGTGGTCCGCGGCGAGGTCCCCCATCCGCCAGCCCCGGTCGGCGGGCAGCGCCGACACGGCGTCCACACCGGCGTCGACCAGCCGCCACAGGCTTTCCGGCGAGTCGATCCCGCCCGGATAGCGGCAGGCCATACCGATGATCGCGATGGGCTCGTCGGCCGTCGGAGGAGAGGCCACCGGCTCCGGCGGCAGGGGGCCGGAACCGGTGGCGGCTGTTGGCCCCAGGAAGGCGGCGAGTCTGGCCGGCGTGGGGTGATCGAAGAGAGCGGTGGCGGTCAGCGCCGGCCCGTCGGCCGAACCGAGCCGGGCGGTGAGCTCGACGAGCATCGCGGAGTCGAAGCCGAGCTCCTTGAAGGGCAGGCCGAGATCGATCCCATCGGGGTCGTAGGTGCCGAGGACCGCCGCGCACGCGTCGCGGACCAGGTCCAGCGGGTCGCCGGAGCCGGGCCGCCGGCCGGCGTCGGGTCCTTCGTCGTCCGCCGTGACCGGCTCCGGCCGCGGCCTCGCTTCCTGCCGCTGTCGTTCCGGGCCGGGTTCCTCCAGCCAGTGGCGGTCACGCTGGAACGCGTACGTCGGCAGCTCGACCCGGGACCCCGCGGGCAGGAACCTCTCCCAGCCGATCTCCACCCCGTTCACGTGGAGCTCGGCGAGCGAGGTCGTCACCCGGGAGAGCCCGGCGTTGTTCCTCTGGAGGGTGCAGACGGCCACCGCCGGACGGCCGGCGGTCCGCGCGCTCTCCTGGATGCTGCCGACCAGTACCGGGTTCGGGCTCACCTCGATGAAGGGTCCGAAACCGTCGGCAAGCAGCCGCTCGACCGCGCCCTGGAAGTCGACCGGCCTGCGCAGGTTGCGGTACCAGTAGTCACCGTCGAGCTCCGCCGTGTCCAGCGGGGAGCCGGTCACCGTCGAGTAGAAGGAGATCTCCGAGCTGCGTGGCCGGATCGACGCCAGCAGCGGTGCCAGGCGCTCCTCGAGCTGCTCGACCACGGAGGAGTGCGAGGCGTAGTCGATGTTGACCCGGCCCATCCGCACCGTGTCCGCCCACTCGGCCATCATCTCGGCCAGCGCCTCGTTGTCCCCGGACACCACCACGGAGGAGGGGCCGTTCACGGCGCCGACACACAGGCGGCCCGCCCAGCGGGCCAGCCGGTCCTCCACGACCTCCGGTGGGAGCCCGACCGAGACCATGCCGCTCCTGCCGGAGAGGACCTCGGTGATCAGCTTCGATCTGGCGGTCACGAGCCAGGCACCGTCCTCCAGCGACAGCGCGCCCGCGACGCACGCGGCGGCGACCTCCCCCTGCGAGTGGCCCACCACCGCGGCCGGTTCCACACCGTACGACCGCCACAGTGCCGCCAGGGAGACCATGATCGACCACAGCACCGGCTGGATCACGTCGGCGCGTTCCCTGGGCGGGCCACCGGGCTCCCCCCGCACGACGCTGGTCAGCGACCAGTCGACGAACGGCGCCAGCGCCGCCTCGCATTCCGCCATGGCGGCGGCGAACGCCGGCGACGAGTCGAGCAGTTCCACCCCCATCCCGGCCCACTGCGATCCCTGGCCGGGAAAGACGAAGACCTGCCTGCCGGGGTGTCGCCGTACGCCGGTCGGCGGCGTGGTGTCGGGCATGCCACCGAAACCGGGATCGGCGTCGGTCCTGCCGCGTACCAGCCCCGGCGCGGGGCGTCCTTCCGACAGCGCCTCCAGCCCCTGGAGCAGTCGCTCGCGTCCGTCCCCGATGACGACCGCCCGGTGGCGCAGGCCGGCTCGCGTCGTCGCCAACGACCAGGCCACGTCGCCGGTCGTGAGGTCCTCCCGTTCCCTGAGGTGGCGGGCGAGCCGGGCCGCCTGTGCCCGCAGCGCGCTCTCGGTGTGGCCGGACAGCGGCCAGGACACCGGTGACGACGTCTCGGGCCGCTCCTCGACGGTCACCGGGATCGGGTGGACGCGCTCCGGGGCGGAGGTCAGCACGAGGTGGCAGTTGGTGCCGCCGATGCCGAAGGACGAGACGCCCGCGACGAGCCGGCCGTCACCGTCGCCGTGGCTCACCGGCCAGGGCGTCGGAATCCCCACCACCCGCAGGTTCCACTCGTCGAAGCGGATCGCGGGGTTCGGGCGCTCGAAGTTCAGGCTCGGCGGCAGCAGGCGGTGCTCGATGGCCAGCACGGTCTTGAGCAGCCCGACGATGCCGGCGGCGCCCTCCAGATGGCCGACGTTGGTCTTGGCCGATCCCACCCACAGCGGCGCGTCCGAACGGCCCGCGCCGTGCACCGCGCCGAGGGCGGCGGCCTCGACGGGATCACCCACCCTGGTGCCGGTGCCGTGCAACTCGACGTAGCCGACACTCGCCGGGTCCACGCCGGCGCGCCGGTACGCCGACCGCAGCACCCGCTCCTGTGCCCGGGAGCTCGGGGTGGTGAGCGCCTCGCCGGAACCGTCGTTGTTGACCGCGCTGCCCGCGATGACGCAGTACACGTGGTCGCCGTCCGCGAGGGCACGCGACAGCGGCTTGAGGAGGACGACGGCGCCACCCTCGCCGCGGACGTAACCGTTCGCCCGCGCGTCGAAGGTGAAGCACCTGCCGTCCGGGGACAGCGCGCCGAGTTCCGCGGCCGCCAGGGCGCCCTCCGCGGCGAGGTTGAGCTGGACCCCGCCCGCGAGGGCCATGTCGGACTCGCCGCGGCGGATGCTCTCGCAGGCGAGGTGCACCGCCACCAGCGATGACGACTGGCCGGTGTCCACGGCCATGCTCGGGCCGGTCAGCGCCAGGAAGTGCGAGACCCGGTTGGCGAGGATGCTGCGGTTGACGCCCGTGAGCGAGTGATGGCCGATTCCCGCCGCGCCGCTCCGGCGGCTCAGCAACGCGTAGTCGTCGGCCATCGCGCCGATGAACACGCCGACGTCGGTGCCGCGGAGGGAGTCGGGCGCGGTGCGCGCGTTCTCCAGCGCCTCCCAGCCGAGCTCCAGCGTCAGCCGCTGCTGGGGATCCATCGCGCGGGCCTCACGGGGTGAGATCCCGAAGAACCCGGCGTCGAACCGGTCGATCTCGTCCAGGAACGCGCCGTGCGCGCCGGGGCCGAGTTCCGTATCCGCGCTCCAGCGGCCGGGCGGCACCGTGGAGACGGCGCTCACGCCGTCGCGCAGCAGCCGCCAGAACTCCGCCGGACCTGGCGCGGAGGGCAACCGGCAGGACACTCCGACGATCGCGATGCGATCGTCATCCGTGCCGGAGTCATGGCCAGGCATGGACTCGGATCGATTCACGCGCCGCTCCCCATACACGTCGTCATGCCGACATGCGGAAACTCGATTCGCCGCCCGGCAGGGGCGGGCGCTCGAATCGCCGCATCCGGCTCGTGGCCTCACGGCCAGCACGAACTATGCCGATCACACGCTGCGCGTTTCACTAGTTGTGCTGCGCCGCAGGTCAGGCCGCGCGAAAAAGACGGTGCGGGCGTGACCGCGCCCCGGTGACGCGGAAGGAGCCGCCTTCGGCGCCTCATCAGGCCAGGCGTCCCACCGGCCACGCCCCCGCGCCGTTCGTGAGCCGGCCCGGTCTCATACCCCGTGGCGCGCGGATCCTAGTGTTTTCACGAGTGCCACCCGGGTTCTTCTGTAGTCGACCCGGCGCGTGTCCGGAGAGTCCCGCGTCGCGGCGCGGCGGGGAAGGCGGGACTTTCCTTGCGCCTCTTGTCACCCCGTGCCGACGAGCCGGCTGGCTGATGAGTGAGGAACTCCATGGCGTTCGAATATCAGGTGTCAAAGCCGTACCTCGCAGGACGGGAACTGGAGTACCTCACCGAGGCCGTCCAATCCGGCTGGATATCCTCGCAGGGCCCCTTCGTCAGGCGCTTCGAGGAGGAGTTCGCCCAGTACAACGGCGTCTCGTACGGCGTCGCGTGCTCCTCGGGCACGACCGCTCTCACCCTCGCGCTGCGGGCGCTCGGCGTCGGCCCCGGCGACGAGGTCCTGGTGCCCGAGTTCACCATGGTCGCCACCGCGTGGGCGGTCACCTACACCGGCGCGGTGCCGGTGTTCGTGGACTGCGCCGACGACCTCAACATCGACGTCTCGCTGATCGAGGCTCGGATCACCCCCCGCACCAAGGTCATCATGCCGGTGCACGTCTATGGCCGGCGGTGCGACATGGACGCGATCATGAAGCTCGCGCACGAGTACAACCTGAGGGTGGTGGAGGATTCGGCGGAGGCGCACGGCGTGCGCCCGGTGGGCGACATCGCGTGCTTCTCGCTGTTCGCCAACAAGATCATCACTGCCGGTGAGGGGGGTGTCTGCGTCACGAACAGCGAGCAGCTCGCCCAGCAGATGGCCCACCTGCGCAGCATGGCCTTCAGCAAGGAACACGACTTCATCCACAAGAAGCTGGCCTACAACTTCCGCATGACCAACATGCAGGCCGCGGTCGCCCTGGCCCAGCTGGAGCGGATCGACGAGATACTCGCCATCCGCAAGCGGATCGAGAAGCACTACGACAGCGGGCTCGACGGCATCGACGGGATCACCGTCATGCCGCCCCGCGACGTCCTGTGGATGTACGACATCCGGGCGGGGCGGCGGGAGGAACTGCGGGAGTTCCTGACCGCCGCGGGGATCGAGACCCGGCCGTTCTTCCAGCCCATGAGCCGTCAGCCGATGTACTTCAACCCCGACTGGCCGGCGCTGAACGCCGCCCGCTTCGCGGCCGACGGTCTCTATCTGCCCACCGACCCCGGGCTGACCGAGTCCGACCAGGACCGGGTGATCGGGAAGGTGCGTGAGTTCTACTCGGCGGCCTGACCGGCCGATCCTCTCGCGTCCTCGGCCGGTGCGCCTCAGATGGTCAACCGCCGGAACTCCGGCCACAGCTCCGGCCACGACGCCCGCGGATCGCGGCACCGCCAGATGCGCGTGCCGACCTCCAGGCCAAGAGCGGTGTCCACGGTGGCCACCTGTTGTACGTCGCCGAAGTACGTTCGCAGCCGCTCACCCTCATCGCCGACGTACAGCACCGTGCCGGCCTCCTGGGGGGGCATGCCGAAGTACCAGTAGCCACGGCTGCCGCTGTACGGCTTCGGCAGCCCCCGCTCGTCGCCGTAGAACTCGATGGCGGCGGCCTGCCAGTAGACGCTGGTGATCACTACGGCGTTCCGCCGTTCGTCCGGCGGCAGTGTCCGGTACGCCCGGCTGACCGTGTCGGTGAACTCCGGCCAGCCGAACTGGCCGATCGTGATGAGGCTGACCCCGAGGTTCTCGCCGGCCTTGGGCTGTTGCACCCAGGCCGCGGGCAGGACCGGTAGCCAGTAGAGGGCCGGCAGCACCGACAGCGCGAAGACCGGCCAGGTGGGCACCCAACGCCACCAGCGCGCCGGCCGGCGCCGCTGCAGTTCGACCGCGGCCGCGGACCACAGCACCGGGAACAGCCCGATCACGTAGTACCATCGGCCACCGGCCAGCCAGAAGATCAGGATCACCGCGACGGCGGCCACGCCGTAGAACCGGTAGGCCCTGAGCAGCGTGGACCGCAGGAGCCGCCACAGGCCGTACCAGGCCAGCACGGCCCCGATCAGCAGACCGGGCTGGGCGAGCACGAGCGGGAGGAACAACGCGCGGCCGCCGTTCAGGCTTCCCTCCGCGGACACCGCCTGGATCATCCCAAGCTGCGGCCATCCGTTGCCGGCCTGCCAGGCCAGTCCGGGAACCAGCGTCAGCAGGGTGATCGCGGCACCGGCCCACAGTAGCGGCCTGCGCGGCAGGTCCCGTGGTCCCACCGCGAGCGCGCCGGCTGCCAGCGCCAGCCACAGCACCGGGATCAGGAACTTGACCTGAAGGGCGACGGCCGTGGCGACCCCCGCCCACAGCAGCGGGCGGTCGTCCTGCCGCCCTTCCTCCCGCAACCGGACCCAGCGGACCACCAGCCATGAGACCACCGCCCACAGGAACGCGTCGAAGGCGTTCGTGGCCAGGAGGTGACCGTTGACGACCATGCCGATGGCGGACACCGCGGCGGTCATCACCTGCGCCCGGCGCCGGCCGCCCAGTTCCCGGGCGATCTGGGTGGCGACGACGACCCCCAACGCCGTGAGCACCGTCACCGGAAGTCGCAGCGCGACAAGGGATCCGGGAAACAGCGTGTCCATCACGTGTGCGATCAGCGGCAGCAGTGGCGGCTGATCGGCGTATCCCCAGTTCAGATGCCCACCGGACGCCACGAAGTACAGCTCGTCGGCGAAGTAGCCGTATCGGCCGCTGGTCACCAGCAGCAACACCGCGACCGCTCCGGCGATGGCCGAAACGGGACCCCACGCCAGAGGCGCGATGGCACCCTCCGGCGCGGTCGCCTCCGGCGTCTTCACGACAGACTCGTTCATCCGTCACCCACCCTCACGTAGGCCATGGCCGCCGATCACGGCGCCGTCGGTTCCCGCACGGGAACGTTCACGTCGAGGACGGTTCCCTCGATACAGGATCCGGCCGCGTCAGGAGCACCGAGTCGCCGCCGCGGCACGGCCTCGGTGGCCGGTGACGACAGGTTCACAGGCGTGGCGACCGCCTCCTGGGGCGAGACGGGGAAGGCTTCGCTGAAGATCCGCTTCTGCCTTGCCGTATGTCTCGCGCTACACCCCGAGTTCCCGGGCGATCTCCTCGTTCACCGCCTGCTGATGCCGGGTGAGGAAGAAATGACCACCGGAGAACACCCGGACCCGGAACCGCCCCGAGGTGTGCCGCTCCCAGGCCTCCGCCTCCTCCACCGTGGTCCTCGGATCGGCGTCCCCGGTCAACACCGTGACCGAACCACACATACGCTGCCCCGGATCCCCACGGTAGGTCTCGATCGCCCGATAATCACCCCGCAGCGCGGGCAATGCCATCCGGAGGATCTCCTCGTCACCCAGCAAGCCGGCATCGGTACCGTTCAGCAGCTTGAGTTCGGCGACGATACCGTCGTCATCACGCCGATGCACCGACTCGTCCCGCCAGGTCGACGGCCCACGACGGCCCGAGGCGACCAGCGCGTACGGCGCACCGACACCTTTGCGGTCAAGCCGGCAGGCCACCTCAAAACCGATCACCGACCCCATGCTGTGACCGAAGAAGACCGTCGGCTTCTCCGACAACGTGATCAGCTCGTCGACGATCCGATCCGCCAGAACACCGATGTCGGTGACGCACGGCTCCCGCAACCGATCCTGCCGCCCGGGATACTGGACCGCCACCACATCGACCCCCGGCGAGAACCTGGCCGAGACCGGACGAAAGAAGCTCGCCGATCCCCCCGCGTGCGGAAAACACACCAGGCGCTTACCCGCCCCCGCCGCCGGATGATAGCGACGGACCCATTCGGTGCTGACGTCGTCGGCGATACTCACGATCCATTGGCCCCTTCATTGCGCCGAATACCACTGAAGACCAGTGAACCCCGGCAACAACTCGCAAAATCACTAGAAGCCGGTGCTCCGGTGCCGCCGAGCCGCCTGACGGCCCGGCCGCGGGCACCCGCTGGACGATCACCGCGTCCACCGCCGAGCCGCCTGGCGGACGGCCCACGGCAGAGTGGTCAGGACAGGGCGAACTCGGGCGAGTAGATGTCAATCCAGTAGTACATGTCGATTATTTTGTCCAGGAGAAGTTTCTCTCCGTGCGATATCTTCGACGAGTCCATTTCGACCGCGTACTTCAGCCATTCCCGGTTGAACAGCGTGAACAGCGGGTTATGGGCGTCCGCCAGCATCTCCTTGCCCTGAATCTGCAGGGTGTTCGAGTAACGCGTGTCATGCATCATCGTCGGGTAACCGCTCTTCACCCGATTGGCCACCGACGGTGGAAGCAGATCCTTTACGGCGTGCCGCAGCAGGCTCTTCTCTCTGCCGTCGAACGACTTGAGCTTCCACGGCGTGTTGTAGACGTACTCGACGAGACGGTGATCACAGTACGGAACCCGCACCTCAAGGCCGACCGCCATGGAGAGACGGTCCTTACGGTCGAGCAGCATCCGCAGGAACCGGGTCAGGTGCATGTGGAACATGACGCGCATCTGGCGCTCGATGCGCGACGCGTTGTCGAGGTGATCGACAGCCGCCACCGCCGTCGTGTACTGGTCTCCCAGGTAGCTTTCCAATTCCATGGCCGCCAGCGCTTCCGCGGTGAAAGGCATGATGCCGGGGGTGCTGGACTGCGGACCGAGTACCGCCGCCATCCAAGGAAAGACGGGAAGTTCGCGAAGGTCGTTGTGGAACCACTGGTAGCCACCGAAGTTCTCATCCGCCGCCTCGCCGGACAGGGCCACCGTCGACTCGGCGCGTATTTCTCGGAACAGCCGGTACATCGAGATGTCTGTTTCACCGAACGCGTTCGGCGTGTCCCGTGCCGTGATCACGGCACGGCGAATGGTCGGATCGGACAGATCCTCCGCGTTCAGTTCCACCTGCCGGTGTACCGGCTTGATCAGGTCGACCATTTCCTTGACGAACGGCGCGTCCGGGGTGGTCCGAAACACATCCGGCCTGAAGCGATCGACGTGGTCGACGAAGTCGACCGAGAACGTGCGTAACCGTCCACCGGCCGCGGCCAGCCTGGGCGACGCGAGACCGGCGATCGCGCTGGAGTCCAGCCCGCCGGAAAGCAGAACGCACTGGGGCACATCAGAGATCAGCTGCCGGCCGACGGTGTCGCCGAGCAGCTGCCGCACTCGTTCGATCGTGCCTTTCCGGTCGTCGGTGTGCGGCACCGTCTGGAGCCTCCAGTACGTCCTGTCGCGGATTCCGCTCGCGTCGACCGTGACGACCGTGCCCGGCTCGACCTCGTACATTCCCTTCCAGATCGCCTGGCCCTGCCCGATGCCGGTCACCGCCGTGCGTATCCCGTCGAGGTCGACCGCCCTGCGAGCGAGAGGGTTGGCCAGAATCGCCTTCGGTTCCGATCCGAACAGCACACCGTCACGGGTCGGGTAGTAGTAGAGCGGCTTGACCCCCAGCCGGTCGCGAATCATAACAAGCTTCTGATCACGGGTATCCCAGACGGCGAATGCGAACATTCCGTTGAGGTGATCGGCGACACTTTCCCCCCATTCGAGATAACCGTGCAACACGACCTCGGTGTCGCTCGAGGTACGGAACCGGTGCCCTCGGGCCTGCAGTTCCTTTCGTAGTTCGATGAAGTTGTAGGCCTCGCCGCTGTACACCAGGACCACCGGACCGTTCGGCGTGGCGAACTCCATCGGTTGCACGCCACCCTCCAGGTCGATGACCGCCAGCCTTCGGTGACCGAGCGCGACATGCCGTTGCAGCCACGTTCCGGAGGCGTCGGGCCCACGCAGCGCCATGGTGGCGGTCATCGTGTCGATCATGGCCTGCTGTTCGGTCAGCTCCGCGTCGTAGGACACCCAACCCGTGATCCCGCACATAACCGGCCCTCTCCTTGTCCGTTACAGAAATCGACCGCGGCTCTTGTGAGCGGTTTGCTTGGTCAGATCCCAGCGGACCACTTCATGCAGGTTGAGAGATCTGCAGCGGACCTGACCTTCCATCGGGAGGCGGCCGGCATCCGACACTCACCTGTCGATTGAAGGCTCGGACGATATCCAGGAAAACGTCATCGTCCACCTCCGCTCCGGTAATGCAGGCACCGACCCCGGCCCCTTGCCGATGGGTGATGCTATGGACACTTTTCTAGGAGAACACCTAGTAGGACTTGGTGAATAAGGCGGAAATTAGTGACTTAGATCATTAAAAGCGATTTATGACCGTTAGGTGACCTTGCATTAGATATGCCGGAGTTATGCGGTATTTCGAAGGCGGTGGACTGACCGCCCGAGACAGAGCACGACGCGAGGCGGCGCTCCTACGTCCCGCCCGAAGTGGCCGGCGGTCTACGGCGTCCGGCCATAACGGAGCGCCTCCTCGGCACGAGCAAGCCCCCGGCCACGAGGGACGGCGTGCCGCTTCCCGGTGCGGCGGCGAGCACCCGCATCGGCGCCGTGATTCTAATGATTTCCGGGAATCGGTCGCACCAGGATGTGCCGGACAGGAAAACAAGATCGCTGCTCGGATCCGTCGCACATGTCACTTCGGCAGCCGATCCAGGGAGGCAATCAAGAGTGAACCCGACTCCGACCGCCGCTGATCCGACCCTCGACTGTCCGGCTTTGACACGATGCGTGTCCTCATAGTAACCGTCGGCTCGGAGGGGGATCTCCAGCCTTTTCTCGCCCTCGGAAAGCGCCTGCTCGCGGAGGGCCACGACGTCAGGCTCTCGGCCTCCGACGGTTACGCGGCACGCGCCGACGCCGTCGGTGTTCCCTTCGCCGGCCGGCCGTCTTGGAACGAGGCGGAATTCCAGGCGAACTACCTCCGTATTCTCAGCGAGAAGAACAAGCTGCGGCAACTGACGGTTGTGATCGAATTCCTGGCGCAGGAGCAGCATGCCGCGGTACCGCAGCTGATGGCGCTGGCCCGTGAGGCCGACGTCGTCATCAACTCACCGCTGGCCATCGGCGCGGTCGCCGCGGCGCGCGCGGTCGGCACGCCTCAGGTGAGCGTGCACCACACCTGGCCACTGCACCGAGCGCGCGGGCATGGCCCGAACAACATCGATTTCGGGCCCGTCGGCAACGCCCTGGCGTGGTCGGTCGTTGGCGGAGGGGTCAGGCTCGCGACCGACAAGCTGCTCAACCCCGTCGTCGCCGCGGCCGGCCTTCCGCCCTGGCGCGACGTTCTCTTCGACGCGAGCCATTCGCGCCTGCTCAACCTCATCGCCATCAGCCCGAGCGTTCTCAAGCACGATCCACTCTTCGAGTCCACCTACCGCACCACGGGATACTGGTTTCTCGAGGAACCGGAGTACGTACCCCCGGACGACCTCGCGGCGTTCATCGCCGACGAGCCGCCGGTGGTGATCGGCTTTGGCTCGAACAACGGGTTCGACGCCCGTGCGGTCACAAAGCAGCTGCTTGAGGCGGTTCGCGGCCTGGGCCGGCGTGTCGTCCTGCAATCCGGCTGGGCGGGGCTCGGAGACCAGGAGCTGCCGCCCAACATCTTTCTGGCGGATTTCGTCCCGCACGGGTGGCTCTATGCCCGCGCCGCGTGCGTCGTCCATCACGGAGGGGCCGGGACGACCGCGGCGGCGTTCCGGGCCGGTATCCCGCAGGCGGTCGTGTGGCTCCAAGGTGATCAGCTCCACTGGGGAAGGAGGATCGCGCAGCTCGGCGTCGGGCCCCCGCCTCGCCACCACCACGCCCTCAGGGCCGGCTGGTTGCGCGGCACGCTCGATCGCCTGCTCACCGACAGCGGTATGGCCGCCCGCGCTCGGGCGCTCGGCACCGCGATCCGCGAGGAAGACGGGGCGGGGATGGCGGTTCGCGCGATCGAGGACGTGTTCGTGGCCAGGTAGAAGCGGCTCCGGTCACAGCGCGGCGTGCCCGCCCGATCCGCTATGACCGGAGCCCGTGCGCTCCAGGTCGGGCAGGGCGCCATCGCGGCAGGTGTGGGTCCGGCGGTTCCGGACACGAAGACCGTTGATCACGGTGGGCGCACGAGTACCCGCGTGTCCCCGTGCGGCGGGCTGCTGGAAATCGCACCGCCGCGCGGGATCGCTCCGCACACCAACCCGCTAACCGTCACCGGGGCTTCCGGTCTCGATCACTACGCGTCAAGAGACGCCCACCAGGATTGGTTCTCCCGGTACCAGGTGACGGCGTCCGCGAGACCTTCTTTGAAATCGATCACGGGTTCGAACCCGATCTCCTCGGTGATCTTCCGAAAGTCAAGCGAGTACCGGTGGTCCTGAACCCGCCGGTCCGGCACGTAGCGGACACGATCCCAGTCGGCTCCGGCCAGTTCGAGCAGCAGGCCGGTCAGCTCACGGTTGGTGAGTTCCACTCCCCCGCCGATGTTGTAGATCTCGCCGGCGCGGCCCTTGTCGAGGACCATGGAAATGCCGCGGCAGTGGTCGTCGACGTGCAGCCATTCCCGGACGGCACTGCCATCGCCGTGCAGCGTGAGGTCGCGGCCCTGGAGCAGGCGGGTGACGAAGCGGGGGATGATCTTCTCCAGATGCTGCCGGGGGCCATAGTTGTTGGAGCATCGGGTGATCGACAGATCCAGACCGTAAGTGCGCCAGTGCGATCGGGCGAGGCAGTCACTGGCCGCCTTCGACGCCGAGTACGGGTTGTTGGGTTCGAGCCGAAACCGTTCCGTCCATGATCCCTGCTCGATCGACCCGTACACCTCGTCGGTGGACACGTGCACGACGCGCTGGATTCCACTCGTCCCGCACTGTTCGAGAAGGCGGTGGGTGCCCACCACATTGGCCCACACGAAAGGTTCCGCGTCGTTCACCGCCCTGTCGACGTGCGACTCGGCGGCGAAATGCACGACTCCGTCGTGTCCGGGCAGGAGATCGGCCAGCAGTTCCCGGTCGCAGATGTCGCCACACACGAAGGTCAACCTCGGATGCGCCTCGGGCAGGTTCTCCCTCCTGCCGGCGTAGGTCAACTTGTCCAGAACGGTGATTCGGGTGTCCTCGTGGCCGGGGTACCGGCCGTCCAACATCGACCGTACGAAATGGGATCCGATGAACCCAGCTCCGCCAGTGACCAGGATTCGCATCTGATACTCCTTCATCCGCGTTACCTGCCTCATCTCTGGCGGACAACTTGGACGGAAACACGGCGTCGGCGATCATGTGATTCCCCCAGACCAAGGGGTTCCGTTCAGGTGATTGTGCCTCAGCCGATCAGGTAATTCCCCTAGTGTTGGCGGACGTAAGCTCCGACCGCCAGCTGATCGAGGACTTGTCGTGAGCTGCCGAAACGCCTTCCGCCGGATCGAGCGCGGTGGCCACGGCGGCTGGGCGACACGATAGGTGGAAGGGGAGAACGCTGATGGACACCACCAGCCGGTGCCTGGTGTGCGGGACCGACCGTCTGGAACGGGTGGTCGCGCTCACCCCGACTCCGCCCGCCAACGACATCGCGCCCACGGCCGAGGCGGCCCGATCTCAGTGCCGGTACCCGTTGGACCTGGTGCGCTGCGCCGGGTGCGGCCTGGTCCAGCTCGTGGACGTCGTTCCCCGGTCGGTGCTGTTCGCCGACTACCGGTACGCCACGGGTGCCGCTCCCGCCCTCGTCGACCACTGCCGCGTGCTGGCCACCCGGGTCACGGATCGACTGGGGCTGACCGCCGGGGCGAAGGTGCTCGAAATCGGCTCGAACGACGGCACCCAACTGGGCTTCTTCGCCGAGCGCGGCATGCGGGTACTCGGTGTCGACCCGGCGGTCGAGCTGGGGGTCTACGCGCAGGAACAGGGGATTCCGACACTGACCACACATTTCGGTGTGGAGACGGTCGAGAAGATACTGAGTGACATCGGACCCGTCGACGCGGTGTTGGGCAGCAATGTGCTCGCCCATGTCAACGACGTGAACGGAGTCCTCCGCGCGATCCGCCTGCTCCTCAAACCGGGCGGCTGCGCCGTCATCGAGGTCGCGCACGTCCTGCCGATGGTCCAGCACGGCATCTTCGAGTTCGTCTACCACGAACACCTTTCGTACTTCTCCCTGCATGTGCTGGTACAGGCCGCCAAGGCGAACGGCCTCACGGTGTTCGACGCCGAGCTCATCCCGACCCAGGGAGGCTCATTGCGCTGCTGGATAGGCCGCGATGACGATGCCCGCCCCTCGACGGCGGGGTTCGACCGGATCCTGCGGGCCGAGGTCGACGCGGGGGTGCCCGACGGCGGTTTTCTCGACGGCTTCGCGAACCGCGTCGACCGGGTCTGCACGACCCTCAACGACGTGCTGGGCGGTCTGTCGAGAGTCGGTCGGCGGATCTGCGGGTACGGCGCGTCGGCACGGGCCGTCACCCTGCTCTCCCAGGCCGGGGTGGGCGCTGAGATCGCCTGGATCGTCGACGACAACCCGCGCAAGGTGGGCAAGTTCACGCCGGGCGACGGCATCCCCATCGTGAGCTCCGAACGGCTGGTCGCGGACGCGACCGACTACTGCGTGCTGTTCGCCTGGAACTTCGAGGCCAGTATCCGCGCCCGGTCGGCGGCTTTCTCGGCGGCCGGCGGTGCGTTCGTCGTGCCGTTCCCGGAGCTGTCCATCAGGTGAA
Organism: Streptosporangium amethystogenes subsp. fukuiense; assembly: GCF_042665875.1. Taxonomy (NCBI): domain Bacteria; kingdom Bacillati; phylum Actinomycetota; class Actinomycetes; order Streptosporangiales; family Streptosporangiaceae; genus Streptosporangium; species Streptosporangium amethystogenes. The sequence goes on from NZ_JBHTEE010000001.1 coordinate 3,493,343, forward strand.
GCGGTTAGCCAGATGATCCTATTGGCCTGGAATGTCGCATGACGATCGTCTGGAGGAACTGACGTGCACGTCCTGGTCACCGGAGGTCTGGGCTATCTCGGCCATGCGGTCACCCATGATCTTCTCGCCGCCGAGCACCGGGTCACCGTCCTGAGCCGGAGCCGCGCGGACGCGCGGCGGCACGCCGACGCCGGCCTGGTGGAAGGCGATGTCCGGGACCGCGGCCGAATCCGGGAAATAGTCGCCGCCGGGCGCTTCGACGCGGTATGCCACCTCGCCGCGGTGTCCCGAGGGCGGGACTCGTTCGCCGACCCGCTGACGTATTACGACGTGAACGTGGTCGGCACCCTCAACCTCCTCATGGCGCTCGACAACGTTCGTGAATCGATGCCGCCGGCTCGATTCGTGTTCGCGTCGACCGACAAGATCTACGGCTCGCGGTACGTCGGAGCCCTGGGCGAGGATCTGGAACCCCGCCCGGAAAGTCCCTACGCGGCATCGAAGGTCGGGGCGGAACAGCTCGTCGCGGCGTACGCCGCCACTGGAGCGATCGGCGCGATCACGTTGCGGTGCTTCAACATCGCCGGGACGGCCAATGGGCGCACCGACACCGACACCGCACGTATCATCCCGAACGTATTCCGCGCGCTCACCGGTGAGTTGCCGTACATCACACTCAACGGCGACGGATCCGCGATTCGCGACTTCGTCCACATCCTCGACGTGGCGGCGGCGCTGCGACTGTCGCTCGCCGCCGCGAGGGTGGGCGAGCACCGTGTCTACAACATAGGCAGCGGCATCGCGTCCAGCATGGCGCAGGTCGTGGCGACAGCGGAAGCCGTGACCGGTCTTCAGGTACCGGTCCGCAAGGCGCCGCCCAAACCGGAGCCGCAGATCCTCACGGCTGATAACAGCCGAGCGATGAAAGAGCTCGGCTGGCTTCCCGAGCGATCGGGCCTCACCGAGCTGATCGCCGACGCGTGGAGCACCTGGCACGCCTGACGACGCGGTTCAGGGGCGGCGACCCGGACCCGCCGTACGTCGGCGGCAGGTCCAGGCCGGTACGGAAAACCCGGCCGGGATGCCCGCCACCCCATCCACACGCCACGAACTCCGGTGATTTCACGGGTTTTGGAGACCTAGTGTCACTGCTAGCCATCTGCGGCGAAAGGGGTTTCCATGATTACAACCCGTGGGCTGGCACGCAGTTTCCACGCGAACGGTCAGCAGGTCGACGCGGTCAAGGGTATCGACATCGATGTGCTGGCAGGTGAATGCGTCACCTTGCTGGGTCCCAACGGAGCGGGTAAGACCACCTCCTTTCGGATGCTCACCACGCTGCTCCGACCGACCGCCGGCACCGCCATCGTCGCGGGTTGTGATCTGCTGGCCGATCCGGCGGGCGTCCGCAGACACATCGGTTACATAGCGCAGGGCGGCGGCACCAGCGGCGAGCACACGGTCTTCGAGGAACTCGAGTTGCAGGGCAGGCTGTACGGACTGTCGAAGGCCGAGGCACGGCGCCGCTGCGGAGAGGTGATGGAGCAGCTTGAGCTGACCGCTCTGGAGAAGCGGCTGGCCAGCACGCTGTCCGGTGGACAGCGCCGCCGCCTGGACGTCGCTCTCGGGCTCGTGCACTCGCCTCCTGTCGTGTTCCTCGACGAGCCGACGAGCGGACTGGACCCACAGAGCAGGGCGGCCCTGTGGAAGCGCGTCCACATGCTACGCGCCGAACTGGGCACCACCGTGTTCGTCACGACCCACTACCTGGAGGAGGCCGATGCCTTCTCCGACCGTGTGCTCATCATCGACCACGGGCGAATCATCGCGGAAGGCACTCCCGAGGCCCTCAAGGCGAAGGTGTCCGGACACCGCGTCGAGATCACGGTGCCGACGGACATGGTCCAGGCCACGGCCGCCATCGCCGCGCGCCTCCCCGATGCGAGCGAACCTCTGGTCAGGGGAGACAGCGTGCGGTTTCAGGTGCCAAAGGGAGAGGCAGTGATCCCTGATCTGATACGCGCCCTGGACTTCGCGAGCATCCCCGCTCTCTCGATCCAAGTCGTACGACCGACCCTTGACGACATATTCCTGCTGCTGACCGGCCGGAGCATCCGTGAGGACGCCATCGCCAAGGCGTCGACCCCCGACAGGACGTGACCCGTGTTTCGCGACGCAACGCTGATCTTCCGGAGCGAGCTGCTCCTCGCACGCAGGTCCCTGCTACGGATGGGTCTGGAGATCGCCCAGCCCATAACCTGGCTGTTGCTCTTCGCCCCGCTGATGGTCGGAGTCATGAAGGATTCGCCGGGCTTCCTGACCGGGAACGCCTGGATGGTCATGACACCCGCCATCACGATCTATCTGGTGCTCATGGGCAGCGCGTTCACCGGATACAAACTCCTGAGCGACCTGAGCACCGGGGTGCTCGAGCGCATGCGGGTCACTCCGGCCAGCCGCACGGCGCTCCTGCTGGGCAATGTCATGATGCGCATGTTCCAGACGACGATCCAGAGCATGCTGGTGTTCCTGATGGCCTGGATACTCTTCGATCTTCCCATAACCGTCATCGGCACGCTGTTGACCCTGGCCGTCGGGGCACTGCTCACCCTCACACTCACCTCATGCTCGGTCACAGTGGCGCTGTTGGCCAAGAACGAGCCGATCTTCACCACGATGATCAGCACAGGCCTGCTGCCGCTGACGCTCCTGTCAGGCATTCTGATGCCCATAACACCCGGACTGGCACCTGAGTGGCTCTACATCCTGTCGCGATGCAATCCGCTTACGTGGGTCGCCGATCTCGCAAGGGCGACCTTCACCGGTTACTACGCCTTCCAGCCAGTGGTCATCGGCGGCACCCTACTTGTGGCGATAACCGTGATGTCACTCTGGTGGGGCACTCGAACCTTCAACCGCGAGATCCTCTGACAGCGGGCGCCCGCGTACCGGGGGCGCAGGGCCCCTTTTACCGGCGTCCGAGGCCGCACTGCGATGCGCTCGGTGGCGCCGATCAAAGCGAGACCGGGACGGGGCGCGCTCCCGCCTTCCCCACCGTGGCGAGAAGGTACCGATCATGGCGGCGTCGGTCCGCTCGTAGGAACGTTCATGTCGAGCGCGGTGCCCTCGGTCCAGGGTTCGGGCTGGGTAAGGAACACCGAGTCGCCGTTGGTGCCCTCCTGCATCTGCGACCACCGCCGCATAGCGGCCTGGGTGGTCGGTGATGACATGCTCATCAACGCGGCGATGGCCTCTTGGGTAAGGCTGGCCCGGGCCGAGGTGGAATGGGCGTCGTTGAAGATCCGCTTCTGCAGGGCCACAGCCTTCCGCGGTCGCCTGGCATAGCGTTCCGCCATCCGCTGGACCGTGTCCAGCAGTTCCTCGGCCGGCACCACCCGGTTCACCAAACCCAGTTCCAGAGCCTCCTGCGGTGCGTAGAAACGCGCTTCGAGCATCATCTCCAAAGCTCGGGACGGCCCGACGAGCTGGACGAGTCGCTGCCCGCCCAGGGCGGTGTTCAGCCCCAACGACAGTTCGGGCAGGCCGAAGCAGGCATCACGATCAGCCGACACGCGCATGTCGAAGAAGACCGACATCTCCAGGCCACCGCCACCGCACGGCCCGTTCACCGCGGCGATCCACACCGCCGGGGAGTGCATCAGCCGCAGCGCCATGTCATGGAACCGGGCTACCGTGAGCAGTCCTTTGAGCGAGGAACGGGCGAGTAGACGTTCACCCCCCAAACCTGTCATGGCCCGCACAGTCCGGTACAGGTTCTGCGCGGCCGCGTGGGAGATCTCTGGCGTGCCATCCACCTGCGAGGACATGTGGGAGATGTCGAAGTGCGTGATGAACCGGCCGGGCAGCGCGCCGGTGACGACGACCGCACCGATCGAGACGTCGTGCTCCACCGCCTCGGCGAGCCGGATGAAGTCCCGTTGCATCGGCGAGGTCATGTAGTTGAACGGCGGGGCGTCAACCCGCACCGTCAGTACCCGGCCCGACTGCTCAAGCCGCAACGTGGACAGTTCGAGACCCGCCGCACCACCATCCACCGGCCGGCGATCCGTCTGTTCTTCACTGGGCGGAACCACACTATCCATTGGCCTGACAACCCCTCCTGTGCCACCTGGACACAGTGAACCGCGGAAGCGACTCGCACAATCACTAGTGGCCACCGGTTTCCACACCCCCGAGGGCCGCCGCGCCGCCCCGGTGAACCGGCCTCCGGTGACGGCCGGTCCGGCGCTCCGGGCGACTCACACTTGTGATCGTTTCAGGTCCGGCCGGTCCTCCCTGCCGGTTTCGCGACGGTCAGTGTTCCCGCCGAAACCAGCCGTCGATCAGACGGGCCGTGTCCGCCGCCTTCTCGGCGAGCATCGAAAAGTGGTTCGCCTCGATCGTCCGTACGGCATGCGACGGGTCGAACGGCGTCGCCCGCCAGTAGTCCGATTCAGGTTCGACGTCGGAGAACGGCTCGGCGCACTGCACGAACAGCACGGGCGCGTTCACGTCTGCCAGTTTGATGTCGGCCATAATTGCCGACCAATACCCCATAGCGGACAGTCGCGCGCTGTTGAACTCGCCGAAAACCGTCTCCATCTGCAGGATGTACTGCAGCACCTGCTCGGACAGCATCTGCGAGTCGCCACCTGCGCGGGGATGGAAAGAATCCATCATCACCACCGCCTCCGGGGAGATGCCCGACTTCTCCAGTACACCGGCCGCGCCGTAAGCGAGAACGCCGCCGGCCGAATGACCGACGAGCACGAACGGTTCCCCCTCACTGGCCTGCACGACGCTCTCCGCGATGCTCCCGAGGGCGATGTCGATCGTGGCGGGCAGGCCCTCACCGAGGGCGTAGCCGAGCAGGGGAAGCGCCGAGACATGTCTCTCCCCACGAAAGTGCGCGGCGAACCGAGCGTATTGATGAACTCCACCGGTCACCGTGGCCGAACTCACGCAGATCAGGCGGGGCCGAGCCGCGCCACTGGCCAGTGGCACCGGTCGAGGGATTTCCCGCGGGTCGACGGGTGCGTCGTACATGGGCCGGGTCCGCGCCACGGCGTACAGCAATCCGAACGCCTCCTGCGCCTTCCCGGCGCGGAAAGCGCCGCGGAACAACTCCGCCAGGGTGTCGTCCCCATGGGCCGCCGAGGTCGCAGTCGCCTGGCCGGTATTCGCCCGGGTGGCGAGCTCATGCCGCAACCAACGGGCGAGACCAGCGGAATTCTTGTTCTCGAACACCGCCATCAGCGGGAATTCCCAGCCGACCGCCTTGACAAGGGAGTTACGCAATTCGGTCGCGGTGAGCGAGTCGAAGCCCAGCTCGAAGAAATCACGTTCGAAATCGACTGCTGAGAGGTCGCCGTGGCCGAGAACGGCAGCCGCATGACGCTGCACCAGTTCCTGTAGCACCTCGTACTGCTGCGCTTCTCCAAGCCCGCGCAACCGCTCCCGCGCCGTGTCGGCCTCGGGTATCGACACGGCCGGGCCCACCGCGGCAGCCGACAGCGAATGATCCGCCGCGACCGATCCCGCCACCGCCACGTCCCCTGTACGGAAACCGGTCGCCTCGGGCCAGAAGCGTCGGTGCTCGAAAGCGTACGTCGGCAGCTCGACCTGGCGCCCGGCCGGCAGCACCGCTCGCCAATCCACCGGCACCCCGCGCACGTGCAGCTCGGCCAGCGCCGTCATCGCCGCGGTCTGCTCATCACGGTCCTTGCGCAGTACCGGCACCAGCACCACGTCCGGCTCCGCCGCGAGGGTGTCTCCCGCCATGGCGGTGAGCACGCCGTCGGGGCCCAGCTCCAGGTAGGCCCGTACGCCCTGATGGTGCAGGGTGCGCACCCCGTCGGCGAACCGGACCGTGCCGCGCACCTGGTCCACCCAGTAGTCCGGCGAGCACAACCGCTCGGCCGGGGCCGCCTCCCCGGTCACCGTCGACACCAGCGGAATCCGTGGCGGGCTGTAGGTGAGCGTCCGGGCCAGGGCGCGAAAGTCCGCCAGCATCGGGTCCATCAGCGGCGAGTGGAACGCGTGCGACACCCGCAACCGCCTGGTCCGCACCCCGCGCCCTTCGAGGACCGCGGCGAGCGCGAGCACCGCCTCCTCGACCCCGGCGATCACCACCGAGGACGAGCCGTTCACCGCCGCGACCGACACCTCACCCTCGCGTCCCGCCAGCAGCTCGGCGACCTCCTTCTCGGCGGCCCGCACCGCGACCATCGCCCCACCCGACGGCAGCGCCTGCATCAACCGCGCCCGTGCCGCCACCAACGCACACGCATCCGAAAGCGACAGCACCCCGGCCACATGCGCCGCGGTGATCTCCCCGATCGAATGCCCCGCCAAAGCAGCCGGCCGAACCCCCCACGAGGACACCAACCGGAACAACGCCGTCTCCACCGCGAACAACGCCGGCTGCGCCCACCCGGTCCGATCCAGCAACCCGGCCCGCTCACTACCCGGCTCGGCGAACAGCACCTCCCGCACCGAACGGCCCACCCACTCGACCGACCCACCGTCCGGCTGCCCGGCCTGTTCCCGCTCCAGCCTCGGATCCAGCTCCGCGATCACCTCGTCCAACGCCTGCGCGAACACCGGGAACCGCCCATACAACTCCTGGCCCATCCCCGCCCGCTGGCTCCCCTGACCGGTGAACAACACCGCGAGCTTCGGCTCCGCCCGTGCCACACCGCGCACCACACCCGCACCCGGCAGGTCCTCGGCAACGGCCCGCAGGCCGGCCAGCACACCATCACGATCGCCGGCCAGCACCACCGCCCGATGCTCGAACGCCGACCGAGTCGTGGCCAGTGAGAAACCCACATCCCCCTGCTTCAGCTCACGGTGCGCACTGACATGCGCCGCCAGCCGTCGCGCCTGCGCACGCAACGCCCCGCCACTTCTGGCGGACACCACCCACGGCACCGAACCCGCCGCCGACGCCGGGTCCTGCATACCTGGCTCGGCCTGCGGCGCCTCCGGTCCCTGTTCGATGATCACGTGCGCGTTAGTGCCACTGATTCCGAACGATGACACCCCCGCCCGGCGCGGACGGCCGGTCTGCGGCCACTCGGCCTGCTCGGTCAGCAGTTCCACCGTGCCGGAGGTCCAATCCACGTGCGACGACGGGGTGTCGATGTGCAGTGTCCTGGGCAGCACTCCGTGCCGCATCGCCATGACCATCTTGATCACACCGGCCACACCCGCGGCCGCCTGCGTGTGCCCGAGGTTCGACTTGATCGAGCCCAGCAGCAGCGGCCGGTCGGCTTCACGGTTCTGGCCGTAGGTGGCCAGCAGTGCCTGCGCCTCGATCGGGTCACCCAGCCTGGTACCGGTGCCGTGCGCCTCGACCGCGTCCACCTCGGCGGGAGTCAGCCCGGCACCGGCCAGCGCCTGGCGGATCACCCGCCGCTGCGACGGGCCGTTCGGCGCGGTCAGCCCGTTGGACGCACCGTCCTGGTTGATCGCCGAACCGCGCAGCACCGCCAGCACCTGATGGCCGTTGCGGCGGGCGTCCGACAACCGCTCCAGCAGCAGCATGCCCATGCCCTCGGACCAGGTGGTGCCGTCCGCGGTGTCGGAGAACGCCTTGCACCGGCCATCGGGCGCCATTCCGCTCTCCACGCCGAAGCCGAGGAACCTGAGCGGGGTGGCCATCACCGTGACGCCGCCTGCCAGCGCCAGGCCGCACTCGCCCGACCGCAGCGCCTGCGCCGCCAGGTGCACGGCCACCAAGGACGACGAGCACGCGGTGTCGACTGTCATCGTCGGGCCCTCCAGGCCCAGGGTGTAGGACAGGCGACCCGACAGCACGCTGGCCGCCGCACCGGTGAGGAAATAGTTCGTCACGTCTGTCCCGGTTTCCAGGCACAGATTCATGTAGTCCTGGCCGTTGGTGCCCACGAACACCCCGGTGTGGCTACCTCTCAGCGAGACCGGATCGATCCCGGCCCGCTCGACCGCCTCCCACACCCCCTCCAGCAGCAACCGCTGCTGCGGATCCGTCGCCAGCGCCTCACGCGGCGAGATCCCGAAGAACCCCGCATCGAACTCCGCCACATCGGACAGGAACCCGCCCTGACACTCGAAACCCACCGCCGACATCGCCTCCATGTCCCAGCCCCGATCGGCCGGGAACGAAGAGATCGCGTCCTGTCCCTCGGACAGCAGCCGCCACAGATCCTCAGGAGAGCCGACCCCGCCCGGATAGCGGCATGACATCGACACGATGGCGATCGGCTCGTGCCTGCCCGACTCCACCTCTTCGAGCCGTCGACGGGTCTCGTGCAGATCGGCGGTGACCCACTTCAGGTACTCGACGAGCTTCCGGTCTTCGGACATGAGAGTGGCCCTTCACATTGTTCAGACGCGGGCTCGAATCACAGGTCTTTCGAGCGGCCCAGTTCGTTGTCGATGAAGTTGAGGATCTCCTCGGTACTCGCCGATTCGAGCATGCCTGCGACAGCGATTTCACTGGTTTCCGTGCCGCTCTCGCTCACCTTCACCAGCAGGTGCCGCAGCCGGGTCGCGATGCCGTTCCGGGTGAGGTCGTCGAGCGCGTTGCCGGAAAGCGCGGTCTCCAACCGGTCGAGATCGGCCAGCAACGACAGTTCCACCACGGTGTTCGCTCCGGGCGCGATCTCCTCCAGAAGGCATTCGGCGAGGCTGGCCGGAGTGGGGTAGTCGAAGATGATGGTCGCCGGCAGCCGCAGCCCGGTGACCGCGTTGAGCCGGTTACGCAGCTCAACGGTGCTCAGGGAGTTGAAGCCCAGCTCACGGAACTCCCGTCCCGGCTGGATCGCGTCCACCGACTCGTGTCCCAGCACCACCGCCGCCTGAGCGCGCACCAACTCCACCATCAGCCGTACCTGCTCGGCCTGCTCCAGCCCCGCCAGCCGCTGCACCAACTCCCCGTCCCCGCCCATGGAGGCGGATACCGCCGACCGGCGCCCCACACGCACCAGGCCGCGCAGCAAAGGCGGCGCCTCGCCCATCGCCCGCAGCACCGGCAGCTCCAGCCGCGCGGCCACCACCGTCGCCCGATCCACCTCGGTCGCCGCCTCGAACGTCGCGAGCCCCTGCTCGGCCGACAGCGGCGGCATCCCCGGTCGGCTGATCCGCCGCATCTCGATCTCACTCAGCGTGCCGGTCATTCCCGCGTCCTGCGCCCAGGCACCCCAGGCCAGCGACAGCCCGGCCAGTCCTCCGGCCCGGCGCGCCTCCGCCAGCGCGTCCAGGAACACGTTCGCCGCCGCGTAGTTACCCTGCCCGAGCGCTCCCATGACACCCGCGAACGAGGAGAACAGCACGAACGCCGCGAGATCCATGTCCTGGGTGAGCTCGTGCAGGTGCCAGGCCGCGTCCACCTTCGGCCGCAGCACCGCGTCCAGCCCCTCGGGGGTCAGCGACGGGATCGTGCCGTCGGCCAGCACACCGGCGGTGTGGATGACCGCGGTCAGCGGATGGTCGGCATCGATCCCGGCCAGCAGATCCGCGACCTGGTCGCGGTCGGCCATGTCACAGGCGGCGACCGTGACCTCGACCCCGTGTGCGATCAGCTCGGCCTGCAACTCCACCGCGCCCGGGGCGTCCAGACCCCGGCGGCTGGTCAGCAGCAGACGCCGCACACCCCGCTCGGCCACCACATGCCGCGCGAACAGCGCGCCCAGACCACCGGTGCCACCGGTGATCAACACCGTGCCCTCCGGGTTCCAGACCCGACTCGCCTCCCCCTCCGGGTCAGCGCCGGGCGCCACTCGCGCCAGGCGCGGCACCCATACCTCACCATCGCGCACCACGGTTTGCGACTCGCCTGAGGAGAACGCCTTGGCCAGCACCCCTGGCAGTCCTGACAGCGGGGATTCCCGATTCACATCGATCAGCAGGAACCGGCCCGGGTTCTCCGACTGAGCACTACGGACGAGGCCCCACACCGCCGCAGCCGGCAGATCGGTGACCACCTCGCCGCCACCCGCTGTGACCGCGCCCCGGGTGATGAACACCAGACGCGAATCGGCGAACCGGTCATCGGCCAGCCAGCCCTGCAACAGGTCCAGAACGCGAGCGGTCAGCGCGTGCGCCGACTCCACCACCCCGGCCGCCGGATCGGAGACCGCCTCCACCATCACGACGGCCGGAACCGCACCCTCCTCAGCCAGCGACGACAGCTCCGCGTGCACCGGCACCGGAAGGCCGCCCGGCTCCCCGGCCGCCCGCAACGCGGAAGCGACACCCAACGCGTCCACCCCCAGCACAGCCACCGGTATCGACGGCACCTGACCGGCCTCCGGCATACCGCCCACGGACGCCCACTCCACCCCGAACAACGACTCCCGGCCCGCGCCGACACCATCGGAGACCGCCAACTGCTCGGCCGAGACCGGCCGCAACACCACCGAGCGCGCCGACAGCACCGGCTCCCCGGCAGCGTCCACCGCGCTCAGCGACACCGCATCCGGCCCCGTTCCGACCAGCCGCACCCGCAACACCGACGCCCCGGCGGCCCGCAGGCACACCTCACCCCAGGAGAACGGCAACAAACCGCCCTCGGAATCGTCCAGCCCGGCGAAGGTCACCCCGTGCAGCGCCGCGTCCAGCAGCGCGGGATGCACCCCGAACGAACCGGAGTCCGACACCGCCTGCTCCGGCAGCGCGACCTCGGCGAACACCTCGTCATCTCGCCGCCAGGCCGCCCGCAGCCCCTGGAAGACCGGGCCGTAGGCGAAGCCGTCCTCGGCCAGTTCCTCGTACAACCCCTCCAGCTCGATCGCGGTCGCCCCGGCCGGCGGCCACACCGCCGCATCGAACGGCACGACCTCCGGAATCCCGGTGGCGAGCGTACCGGTCGCGTACCGCACCCACGGCACCTCGTCGGCCGCGTCCGCCGAACGGGCATACACATTCACGCTCCGACGGCCCGACTCCTCCGCGGCATCCACCCACACCTGCACCGCGACCGCGTCACCCGCACCCAGCACCAGCGGAGCGTCCAGCGTCAACTCCTCCACCAGGTCGCAACCAACCTGGTCGCCCGCCCGCACCGCCAGCTCCACGAACGCCGAACCCGGCACCACCACCGAGCCCGCCACCACGTGATCGGCCAGCCACGACTGCGCTTTCACCGACAACCGCCCGGTCAGTACCGCCCCGTCGGAGTTGGCCGGCGACATCGCAGCACCCAGCAGCGGATGATCCGTCGCGGCCAGTCCCGCCGCCGCCACGTTCCCTATGCCGGAGCCGGTGCTCTCGAACCAGAACCGCTGGTGCTCGAAGGGGTAGGTGGGCAGGTCGACCCGGCGCCCGCCCGGCAGCACCGCCCGCCAGTCCACCGGCACCCCGTGCACATGCAGCCGGGCCAGCGCCGTCATCACCGCCACATGCTCGTCCCGATCCTTACGCAGTACCGGCACCAGCACCGTGTGCGACTCGTGCGCATGTGCCTCCGGCTCGGTCGCGACGGTGTCCTGGGCCATGGCGGTCAGTACGCCGTCGGGGCCGAGTTCCAGGTACGCCCGCACACCCTGTGCGCGCAGGGTGCGGATGCCGTCGGCGAACCGGACCGCGCCGCGGACCTGCTCGACCCAGTAGCCGGGCGAGCACAGCTGCTCGGCCGTGGCCGCCTGCCCGGTCAGGGTGGACACGATCGGAACCTTCGGCGCACGGTAGGTGAGCCTGCTCGCCAGCGTGCGGAAGTCCTCCAGCATCGGGTCCATCAGCGGCGAGTGGAACGCGTGCGACACCCGCAACCGCTTCGTCCGCACCCCGCGCTCCTCCAACGCGGCGGCGACATCGAGGACCCCCTTTTCCACGCCCGCGATCACCACCGAACCCGGGCCGTTGATCGCGGCGACCGACACCTCGCCCTCGCGCTCGGCGAGCAACGACTCGATCTCCTCCTCGTAGGCCTGCACCGACACCATCGCCCCGCCCGGCGGCAGCGCCTGCATCAACCGCGCCCGGCCCGCCACCAGCGCACACGCGTCACTCAGGGACAACACCTCGGCGACATGGGCCGCGGTGATCTCCCCGATCGAATGCCCGGCCAGCACATCCGGCTTGACACCCCACGAGGACACCAACCGGAACAACGCCACCTCAAGCGCGAACAACGCCGGCTGCGCCCACCCGGTCTGGTCGAGCGCCTCCGCCTCGGCCGTGCCCGGCTCGGCGAACAACACCTCCCGCAACGACCCGTCCAGCAGCGGGTCCAGCTCCGCGACCACCTCGTCCAACGCCGCCGCGAACACCGGGAAGCGGTCATACAGCTCCCGGCCCATCCCGGCCCGCTGACTGCCCTGACCGGTGAACAGGAAGGCGAGCTGCGGCTCCACCCCGGCCACCCCGCACACCACCCCCACACCCGGGCGGTCCTCGACCACACTCCGCAGCCCGGCCAACACCCCATCACGGCCCTCGGCCAGCACCACCGCCCGATGCTCGAACGCCGACCGCGTCGTGGCCAGCGAGAACGCGGTGTCGGCCAGACCCGGACCAGGCTCATCGTCCAGGAACGACACCAGCCGCTCGGCCTGCGCCCGCAACGCCCGCCCCGTCTTGGCCGACACCAGCACCGGCACCACACCCGGTACCCGGTCCTGCGGAGCCTTTTCTCCTACCGGTGCTTCCGGCCCCTGCTCAAGAATGATGTGTGCGTTGGTGCCGCTGATGCCGAACGACGACACACCCGCCCGGCGCGGACGACCGGTCTCCGGCCACTCCGCCGACTCGGTCAGCAACTCCACCGCGCCGGCCGACCAGTCCACGTGCGAGGAGGGAGTATCGACATGTAGCGTCTTGGGCAGCATGCCGTTCCGCATCGCCAGCACCATCTTGATCACACCGGCCACGCCCGCGGCGGCCTGGGTGTGACCGAGATTCGATTTGATCGACCCCAGCAGCAGCGGCCGGTCCTCCGGTCGATCCTTGCCATAGGTCGCCAGCAGCGCCTGCGCCTCGATCGGGTCACCCAGAACCGTGCCGGTCCCGTGCGCCTCGACCGCGTCCACCTCGGCCGACGACAAACCGGCGCTGACCAGCGCCTGGCGGATCACCCGTTGCTGCGAGGGACCGTTCGGCGCGGTCAACCCGTTGGACGCACCGTCCTGGTTGACCGCCGAACCTCGAACCACCGCCAGCACCTGGTGGCCGTTGCGGCGCGCGTCCGACAGCCGCTCCAGCACGAGCACGCCGACACCCTCGCCCCAATTGGTGCCGTCCGCGGTGTCGGAGAACGCCTTGCACCGCCCGTCGGGCGCCATTCCGCCCTGCCCGTTGAACCCGACGAACGCCAACGGCGACGTCATCACCGTGACGCCGCCGGCCAGCGCCAGCGAGCACTCCCCCTGCCGCAGCGCCTGTGCCGCCATGTGCAACGCCACCAGCGAGGACGAGCAGGCGGTGTCCACCGTCACCGCCGGACCCTCCAGCCCCAGCGTGTAGGACAGGCGGCCCGACAACACGCTGGCCGCCAGACCCGTGACACCATAGCCCTGCGTATCCACCTGATTGCTCATGAGCAGGTTCATGTAGTCCTGGCCGTTGGTGCCCACGAACACCCCGGTGTGGCTGCCCTTCAGCGAGACCGGGTCGATCCCCGCCCGCTCGACCGCCTCCCAGGTGGTCTCCAGCAGCAGCCGCTGCTGCGGATCCGTCGCCATCGCCTCACGCGGCGAGATCCCGAAGAACCCCGCATCAAACCCGGCCATATCCGCCAGGAACCCGCCCTGACACACAATACCCATCGCCGACATCGCCTCCACCTCCCAGCCCCGATCGGCCGGGAACGAAGAGATCGCGTCCTGTCCCTCGGACAGCAGCCGCCACAGATCCTCAGGAGAGCCGACCCCACCTGGGAAGCGGCATGACATCGACACGATGGCGATCGGCTCGTGCCTGCCCGACTCCACCTCTTCGAGCCGCCGACGGGTCTCGTGCAGATCGGCGGTGACCCACTTCAGGTACTCGACGAGCTTCCGGTCTTCGGACATGAGAGTGGCCCTTCACATTGTTCAGACGCGGGCTCGAATCACAGATCTTTCGAGCGGCCCAGTTCGTTGTCGATGAAGCTGAGAATTTCCTCGGTACTCGCCGATTCGAGCATGCCTGCGACAGCGATTTCACTAGTTTCCGTACCGCTCTCGCTCACCTTCACCAGCAGGTGCCGCAGCCGGGTCGCGATGCCGTTCCGGGCGAGACCGTCGAGCGCGTAGCCGGAAAGCGCGGTCTCGAACCGGTCGAGATCGGCCAGCAACGACAGCTCCACCACGGTGTTCGCTCCGGGCGCGATCTCCTCCAGAAGGCGCTCGGCGAGGCTGGCCGGGGTGGGGTGGTCGAAGATGACGGTCGCCGGCAGCCGCAGCCCGGTGACCGCGTTGAGCCGGTTACGCAGCTCGACGGCGGTAAGAGAGTCGAAGCCCAACTCGCGGAACTCACGGCCGGGCTGGACGGCCTCTCCCGAGGCATGACCCAGCACCACCGCAGCCTGAACCCGCACCAACTCCACCACCAGCCGCACCCGCTCGGCCTCGCCCAACCCCGCCAACCGCCGTACCAGCTCCGCGTCCCCACTCGCCGACGCGGAGACCGCCAGACGACGCCCCGCACGCACCAGACCACGCATCAGATGCGGCACCTCGGGGAACGTGCGCAGCACCGACAGCTCCAGCCGCGCGGCCACCACCGCCGCGTGATCCGACACGGCGGCCGACTCGAACAACGCGAGCCCCTGCCCGGCCGACAACGCCGGCATCCCCGCCCGCGCCATCCGCTGCAGATCTATCACCCCCAGCCCACCGGTCATCCCGCTCTCCTGCGCCCACAAACCCCAGGCCAGCGACAGCCCCGACAGCCCCATGGCCCGACGCGCCTGAACCAGCGCGTCCATGAACGCGTTCGCCGCCGCGTAGTTACCCTGCCCGGCGTTGCCCATCACCGCGGCAAGCGAGGAGAACATGACGAACCCGGCCAGGTCCAGGCCCTGGGTCAGCTCGTGCAGATGCCAGGCGGCATCGACCTTGGGCCGCAGCACGGTGTCCAGCCGCTCGGGCGTCAGCGACGGGATCGTGCCGTCGGCCAGCACACCGGCGGTGTGGATCACCGCGGTCAGCGGATGCTCGGCATCCACCCCGGCCAGCAGGGCCGCCACCGCATCCCGATCCGCCATGTCACACGCCGCGACCGTGACCTCGACCCCGTACGCGATCAGCTCGGCCCGCAACTCCACCGCACCCGGGGCGTCCAGCCCCCTCCGGCTGGTCAGCAGCAGACGCCGCACACCCCGCTCGGCCACCACATGCCGCGCGAACAGCGCGCCCAGACCACCGGTCCCACCGGTGATCAACACCGTGCCCTCCGGATCCCAGACCCGGCCCGCCACGTCGCCAACGTCAGATCCGGGTGCCACCCGCACCATCCGCGGAACCCGCATCTCACCCTCGCGTACCGCCGCCTGCGGCTCACCCGAGGCCGGCACCCCGAGCAGAGCCTGCCGCGAGGACTCCTGATCATCCACGTCGACCAGCACGAACCGGCCCGGGTTCTCCGACTGGGCACTGCGGACCAGGCCCCACACCCCAGCGGCTGGAAGGTCGGCCACCACCTCACCGTCATCGGTCGCGACCGCGCCCCGGGTGACGAACACCAAGCGCGAATCGGCGTACCGCTCATCCGCCAGCCACCGCTGCAGCAGATCCAGCACGTGGGCGGTCAGCGCGTGCGCCGCCCCCACCACCCCGGCCGCCGGGTCGGAGGCCACCTCCGTCACCACCACCGCCGGGACCGGACCCGCCTCGACCAGCGACGCCAGATCCGCGTGCACCGGCACCAGGTGCCCGCCAGGCTCCGTGGCCGGATCGCCGGCTGCCCGCAACGCGGGGGCAAGACCCAGGGAGTCCAAGCCGAGCACGGCCGCCGGTAGCTGGTCGGCCTGCGGCAGGCCGGTCACGGCAGGCCACTCCACCCGGAACAGCGCGTCCCGTCCGGCCCCACGAGGGGCGGAGCCGGCCAGGTGCTCGGCGGCCATCGGCCGCAGCACCACCGACCGAGCCGACAGCACCGGCTCCCCTGCCGCGTCCATCGCGCTCAGCGACAACGCATCGCCGCCCGCCCTGGCCAGCCGTACCCGCAGCACCGACGCCCCGCCCGCGTGCAGGCACACCCCAGCCCAGGACAGTGGCAACCGGCCGCCCGCGGCATCGTCCAGCCCGGCGAACGGCACCACGTGCAACGCCGCGTCCAGCAGTGCCGGGTGCAACCCGAACAGAGCCGCGTCACCGGCCCGCTCCGGCAGGCTCAGCTCGGCGAACACCTCGTCATCACGCCGCCAGGCCGCCCGCAACCCCTGGAAGACCGGACCGTAGGCGAAACCGTCCTCGGCCAGTTCCTCGTACAACCCCTCCAGCTCGATCGCGGTCGCCCCGGCCGGCGGCCACACCGCCGCGTCGAACGGCACGACCTCCCCGACACCGGCCGCGAGCGTACCGGTCGCGTACCGCACCCACGGCACCTCGTCGGCCGCGTCCGCCGAACGGCCGTACACACTCAAGGTTCGGCGACCGGTCTCCTCCGGCGCGCCCACCGCGATCTGAACCACGACCGCGTCGTCCTCGCCCAGCACCAGCGGAGCGTCCAGCGTCAACTCCTCCACCAGGTCACAGCCGACCTGGTCACCCGCCCGCACCGCCAGCTCCACGAACACCGACCCCGGCACCAGCACCGAACCCGCCACCACATGATCGGCCAGCCACGGCTGCGCACTCACCGACACGCGGCCGGTCAGCAGCACGCCGTCCGAGTCGGCCAATTCCACCGCCGCCCCCAGCAACGGATGCCCCGTCGCCGCCTGCCCCAGCATCCGAGCGTCCCCGCTCTGCCGTGCATTCGGCCAGAACCACTGATGCTGGAAGGCGTAGGTGGGCAGGTCGACCCGTCGACCGCCGGTCAGCACCTGCCGCCAGTCCACCTTCACCCCACGGACGAACAGCTCGGCCGCCGAGACCAGCACCCGCTCCAAACCACCCTCGTCACGACGCAACGTCCCCGCCACCACCGCGGCCACCCCCGCCGCGTCCACCGCCTGCTCGATCCCCAACGTCAACAACGGATGCGGACCCACCTCGACGAACACCCGATACCGCTCCGCCAGCAACCGCTCGACCGCCGACGCGAACCCCACCGTCCGCCGCACGTTCTCATACCAGTAACCGGCATCCAACTCCGTACCGTCCAACCACCGCCCGGTCGCCGTCGACAACATCGCCACCCGCGCCACCCGCGGCTCCATCCCCGCCAGATCCACCAGCAGATCCTCACGGAACCGCTCCACCTGCGGCGAATGCGCGGCGAAGTCCGCACCGGCCAACTGCCAGCGCATCACGCCTTCTGCCGACAGCCGCCGCTCCAGCACCCGCACAGCCTCCCCGTCACCGGCCACGGTGACCACCCGAGGACCGTTGACCGCCGCGATCGCCACCCGATCCAGCAGGCCCTCCTCGGCCAGCGCCGCACGCACCCACTCCACCGGCGCCATCACCGACAACATCACCCCGTGCCCGGACAACCGCTCGGCGATCAACCGGCTGCGCAACGCCACCACCCGCGCCCCGTCCTGCACCGACAACGCCCCGGCCACCACCGCCGCCGCGATCTCACCCTGCGAATGCCCCACCACCGCATCCGGACGAACCCCCAGCGACTCCCACACCGCCGCCAGCGACACCATCACCGCGAACGACACCGGCTGCACCACATCCACCCGCTCCAACGACGGAGCACCCTCGCTCTGCCGGACCACCTCCAGCAACGACCACTCCACGAACGGCTCCAACGCCGCCGCACACTCCGCCATCCGCCCCGCGAACACCGCCGACTCCTCCAGCAGAGCCGCCCCCATCCCCGCCCACTGCGCCCCCTGACCAGGGAACAGGAAAACCGTCCTGCCCTCGACATCCGCCACACCCTGGACCACACCGGGCACCGGCTCATCCGAGCCGACCACGGCCAGCCCCGCCAGCAGACCCGCACGATCCCCGCCGACCACCACCGCACGGTGGTCGAACACCGACCGCGACGACACCAGCGAGAAGCCCACATCCACCGGGTCGAGATCGCTGACTACATCGAGGTGCGCGCCCAGACGGCGTGCCTGCCCACGCAACGACTCCTCGGACTTGCCCGACACCACCCACGGCACCACCCCCGGCGCCTGGCCCTGGTCACGCGGCTCCGCCTCAGCAGGCTCCGGCCCCTGCTCCAGGATCACGTGCGCGTTGGTGCCGCTGATCCCGAACGACGACACTCCCGCCCGACGCGGACGGCCGGCCTCCGGCCACACCCTGGCCTCGGCCAGCACCTCCACCGCACCCATGGACCAGTCCACATGCGACGACGGCGCATCCACGTGCAACGTCCTGGGTAGCACCCCGTGCCGCATCGCCATGACCATCTTGATCACACCCGCCACACCCGCGGCGGCCTGGGTGTGGCCGATGTTCGACTTGATCGACCCCAGCAGCAACGGCCGATCCCGGTCCTGACCGTAGGTGGCCAGCAGCGCCTGCGCCTCGATCGGGTCACCCAACGTGGTACCGGTCCCGTGACCCTCCACCGCGTCCACCTCGACCGGGTTCAAGCCCGCGACGGCGAGCGCCTGGCGGATCACCCGCCGCTGAGACGGACCGTTCGGCGCCGTCAACCCGTTCGACGCACCGTCCTGGTTCACCGCCGAGCCGCGCACCACCGCCAACACCTCATGGCCGTTGCGGCGCGCGTCCGACAGCCGCTCCAGCACCAGCATGCCCACACCCTCGGACCAGCTCACCCCGTCCGCCGCGTCCGCATAGGACTTGCACCGGCCATCATCGGCCATCGCACCTTGTGCGCTGAAACCGATGAACGCTCCCGGGGTGGCCATCACGGTCACACCACCGGCCAGCGCCAGAGTGCACTCACCCGAACGCAGCGCCTGCGCCGCCATGTGCATCGCCACCAGCGACGACGAACACGCGGTGTCCACCGTCACCGCCGGGCCCTCCAAGCCCAGCGCGTACGAGACCCGGCCGGTCGCGACACTGCCCGACGTACCGGTGCTGATGAAGCCCATCGCCTCCAGCGGGAGATCGGCGCTCGTCGCGTAGTCGTGGTACATCAGTCCGGCGAACACCCCCGTGTGGCTGCCCCGCAAGGAGGTCGGGTCGATCCCGGCCCGCTCGAAGGCCTCCCAGGACGTCTCCAGCAGCAGTCTCTGTTGCGGGTCCATCGCGAGCGCCTCACGCGGCGAGATCCCAAAGAACCCCGGGTCGAACTCCCCGGCCTCGTGCAGGAACCCGCCCTCGCGCACATAGTTGATGCCCTGACTCTCCCGATCCGAGCTGTAGAAGGTCGCCAGATCCCAGCCTCGCGTCGTCGGGAACGGCGAGATCCCGTCCCCGCCCTCGGCCACCAACCGCCACAGATCCTCCGGCGATTCGACCCCACCCGGATAACGGCAGGCCATGCCCACGATCACGATGGGGTCATCGGCCACCGGCCGGACCTCGGTGGGAGCCACCACATCGGCGTTCTCGCCGAGCAGCTCGGCCAGCAGGAAGTCCGCCAGCACGGCCGGTGTCGGGTAGTCGAACACCAGTGTCGCCGGCAGCCGCAACCCGGTCGCCGCGGTCAGCCGGTTGCGCAGCTCAACCGCGGTGAGGGAGTCGAAGCCCAGCTCGCGGAACTCCCGCCGCACCTCCACCGTCTCCGGCGAGGCATGCCCCAGCACCATGGCCACCTCGATGCGCACCAGGTCCACCAGGACTTCGACACGCTCGGCCGCTGTGAGCGGAGCCAGCCGCCCCAGCAACGTCGCCACCACCGAACCCGACGCCGCCGACCGCCGCCCACCCCGCACCAGCCCGCGCAACAACGCCGGCACCTCGCCAAAACCACGCATCGACGGCAGATCCAGCCTGACCGGAACCAGCACCGCATGCTCAAGCGCGACCGCCGCCTCGAACAACGCCAAACCCTGCTCCACCGACAGCATCGGCATACCCGTACGGGTGATCCGCCGCATGTCGGCGTCACTCAGCGTGCCGGTCAATCCGGTCTCCTGGGTCCAGGCCCCCCACGCCAACGACAACGCGGGCAACCCCTCGGCCCGCCGCAACTGAGCCAGCGCGTCCAAGAACGTGTTCGCCGCCGCGTAGTTGCCCTGCCCCGCCGCACCCATCACCCCGGCCAGCGAGGAGAACACCACGAACGCCGCCAGATCCAGGCCCCGGGTCAGCTCGTGCAGATGCCAGGCCGCATCCACCTTCGGCCGCAACACCGCGTCCAGCCGCTCCGGCGTCAACGACGGAATCGTCCCATCGGCCAGCACACCCGCGGTGTGAACGACCGCGGTCAGCGGATGGTCGGCATCGATCCCGGCCAGCAGCGCCGCCACCTGATCCCGGTCGGCCACATCACACGCGACGATCTCGACCTCGACACCGTGCGCGATCAGCTCCGCCCGCAACTCCACCGCACCCGGGGCGTCCAACCCTCGGCGGCCGGCCAGCAGCAGATGCCGCATCCCGCGCCGGGCCACCAGATGCCGGGCAACCTCCGCGCCCAGGCCGCCGGTGCCACCGGTGATCAGCACCGTCCCGTCCGGATCCCACGGCCGCCCCGCCTCCTCGGCCGGTGCCACCCGGGCCAGACGAGGCACCCGCACCCCACCCTCACGGACCGCCGCCTGCGGCTCCCCACCGGCCAGCACCGCAGCCAGCGACGACGAGGACAACTCCGCGTCCACATCGACCAGCACGAACCGGCCCGGGTTCTCCCACTGCGCCGACCGCACCAGACCCCACACCGCCGCGGCCGCCAGATCAGCGACCACATCGCCTTCCCGCGCCTCGACCGCACCCCTGGTCACGAACACCAGACGCGAAGCCTCAAACCGCTCATCGGCCAACCACCCCTGCAACAGGCCGAGGGCATGAGCGACCAGCTCGTGAGTCGCCCCCACCACGCCGGTGCTCTCGGAGGAACCGATCGTGAACGTCACCACGTCCGGCACCGACTCCAGCGCGGCGAGATCCCCGCTCAGCTCGACCACACTCGCACCGCTCTCCACGTCCGGCACCTCCGCCAGCGCGGTCCACTCCAGCCCGAACAACGAATCCCGCTCCACACCACGACCACCGCCGACAAGTTGGTCGGGCGAGAACGGGCGCAACACCAGCGACCGCGCCGACACCACCGGCTCTCCGGCCGCATCCACCGCGACCAGCGACGCCGAATCCTCGCCCACCTTGGCCAGCCGGACCCGCAACACCGCCGCACCACCCGCGTGCAGGCTCACCTCCTGCCAGGAGAACGGCAACCGGCCGCCCTCGGCATCGTCCAGCCCCACAAAGGCCACACCATGCAGCGCCGCGTCCAGCAACGCCGGATGCACCCCGAACGAACCCGCACTCGACGTCACCTGCTCGGGCAGCGCGACCTCGGCGAACACCTCACCACCGGCACCGTGCCAGGCCGCCCGCAACCCCTGGAACACCGGACCGTAACCCAACCCCCGAACGGCCAGCTCCTCGTACAACCCGTCCAGCTCGATCGCGGTCGCCCCGACCGGTGGCCACACCGTCGCATCGAACGACGCGGCGGCCCGGCCACCCATGGCCAGCGTGCCGGTCGCGTGCCGCACCCACGGCACCTCCTCCCCGGCCTGCGCCGGCCGGGAATAGACCCCCAAAGCACGCCGACCGGTCTCCTCCGGCGCCCCCACCGCGATCTGAACCACAACCGCGTCATCCGCACCCAGCACCAGCGGAGCCGCCAGCGTCAACTCCTCCACCAGATCACAACCGGCCTGATCCCCCGCCTGAATCGCCAGCTCCAGGAACCCGGTCCCCGGGAAGAACACCATCCCGGCCACCATGTGATCGGCCAGCCACGAATGGGTCCGCAGCGAGATACGCCCGGTCAGCACCACCCCATCGGAATCGGCCAGCCCGACCGTCGCACCCAGCAGCGGATGCCTCGTCGCGGCCAGGCCCAGAACACGGGCATCACCGCTCTGCCTGGGGTTCGGCCAGAACGACCGGTGCTGGAAAGCGTAGGTCGGCAGATCGACCCGGCGCCCACCCGGCAGCACCGCACGCCACTCCACCGGCACCCCACGCACATACAGCTCGGCCAGCGCCGTCATGGACACGATCCGCTCGTCGCGGTCCTTACGCAACATCGGCACGAACACCGCATCCGACCCGGGCACCTCCGCGCCGGCGGCCAAGGTATCGGCGGCCATGGCACTCAGCACCCCGTCAGGGCCCAGCTCCAAATACGCCCGCACGCCCCGCGCGTGCAGGGCGCGGACCCCGTCGGCGAAGCGGACCGCGCCACGGACCTGGTCCACCCAGTAGTCCGGCGAGCACACCTGCTCGGCCGAGGCCACCTCCCCGGTCAGGGTGGACACGATCGGGATCCTCGGCGGGCCGTAGGTGAGCCTGCTCGCCAGGGCACGGAAGCTCTCCAGCATCGGCTCCATCAACGGCGAATGGAACGCGTGCGACACCCGCAACCGCTTCGCCCGAACCCCCCGCTCCTCCAGAGCGGCGGCCACTTCCAGCACCGCCTCCTCCACCCCGGAGACCACCACCGAGGCCGGACCGTTGACGGCGGCGATCGACACCTCCTTCTCACGCCCGGCCAGCAGCTCGACGACCTCCTCCTCGGAGGTCCGCACCGACACCATCGCCCCACCTTGCGGCAGCGCCTGCATCAACCGCGCCCGACCCGCCACCAACGCGCACGCGTCACTCAGCGACAGCACCCCCGCCACATGGGCGGCGGTGATCTCCCCGATCGAGTGGCCGGCCAGCACGTTCGGCCGCACCCCCCACGAGGACACCAACCGGAACAGCGCCGTCTCCACCGCGAACAGCGCGGGCTGCGCCCACCCCGTCTGATCCAGCGCCTCCGCCTCCGCCTTGGCCGACCCCGGCTCGGCGAACAACACCTCACGCAACGAACGACCCCGGTAACGCCCCGCCCGCTCAGCCGCCTCGCTGTCCGTCCCCTCGATCGGCTCCCGGTCAAACCTCTCCAGCAGCGGGTCCAGCTCCGCGATCACCTCGTCCAACGCCGTCGCGAACACCGGGAAACGGCCGTACAACTCCCGGCCCATCCCGGCCCGCTGGCTACCCTGACCGGTGAACAACACCGCGAGCTGCTGCGTCGCGGCCACCCCGCACACCACACCGGCCCCCGGTAGGTCCTCGGCCAGCGCACCCAGCCCGGCCAGCACCCCATCACGGCCATCGGCCAGCACCACCGCCCGATGCTCGAACACCGACCGCATCGTGGCCAGCGAGAACGCAACATCGACCAGCGCGGCACCGCTTTCCTCCAGGTGCGAGACCAACCGCCCGGCCTGCGCCCGCAACGCCTCCGCCGTACGGGCCGACACCAGCACCGGCACCACCCCCGCGGCCGGCGCCTCGTCCGGCGCCGCCGTTCCCGCCTCGATCGGCGGAGCCTCCGGCCCCTGCTCCAGGATCACGTGCGCGTTGGTGCCACTGATCCCGAACGACGACACCCCCGCCCGACGCGGACGATCCGTCTGAGGCCAGGGCGTGGTCTCGGTCAGCAGCTCCACCGCACCCGACGCCCAGTCCACGTGCGACGACGGCTCGTCCACGTGCAGCGTCCTGGGCAGGACCCCGTGCCGGAGAGCCATGACCATCTTGATCACACCCGCCACACCGGCCGCCGCCTGCGTGTGACCGAGGTTCGACTTGATCGACCCCAGCAGCAGCGGACGGTCCTCCGGCCGGTCCTGGCCGTACGTCGCCAGCAGCGCCTGCGCCTCGATCGGGTCACCCAGCCGGGTGCCGGTGCCGTGCGCCTCCACCGCGTCAACCTCGACCGGCGACAAACCGGCGACGGCCAGCGCCTGGCGGATCACCCGCTGCTGCGAGGGACCGTTCGGCGCGGTCAGGCC
This sequence comes from Streptosporangium amethystogenes subsp. fukuiense, assembly GCF_042665875.1. Classification (NCBI taxonomy): domain Bacteria; kingdom Bacillati; phylum Actinomycetota; class Actinomycetes; order Streptosporangiales; family Streptosporangiaceae; genus Streptosporangium; species Streptosporangium amethystogenes. The sequence continues at coordinate 3,517,317 of NZ_JBHTEE010000001.1, forward strand.
GTTCGACGCACCGTCCTGGTTGATCGCCGAGCCGCGCACCACCGCCAGCACCTCATGGCCGTTGCGGCGCGCGTCCGACAGCCGCTCCAGCACCAGCATGCCCACGCCCTCGGAATAGCTCGTGCCGTCCGCCGCGTCAGCGAAGGACTTGCACCGGCCATCGCCGGCCAGCCCACCCTGCGCACTGAAACCAATGAACACCCCCGGCGTGGCCATCACCGTCACCCCACCCGCCAACGCCAGATCACACTCACCCGAACGCAGCGCCTGCGCCGCCATATGCGTCGCCACCAGCGACGACGAACACGCCGTGTCCACCGTCACCGCCGGCCCCTCCAACCCCAGCGTGTAAGAGATCCGGCCGGTCGCGACGCTGCCCGCCGTACCGGTGCCGATGAAGCCCATCGCCTCCGGCGGGAGGTCGACGCTCATCCCGTAGTCGCCATACATCACACCGGCGAACACACCCGTATGGCTGCCTCGCAGGGAAGTCGGGTCGATTCCGGCCCGCTCGAAGGCCTCCCAGGACGTCTCCAGCAGCAGTCTCTGCTGCGGGTCCATCGCCAGCGCCTCACGCGGCGAGATCCCGAAGAACCCCGGGTCGAACTGTGTGGCGCTCTCCAGGAAACCGCCCTCGAGCACATAGCTGGTGCCCGGGCTCTCCCTATCCGGGTTGTACAGCGCCCCGAGATCCCAGCCTCGCGTGGTCGGGAACTCACCGATCCCGTCCCCGCCTTCGGCCACCAACCGCCACAGATCCCCCGGCGATTCGACCCCGCCCGGATAACGGCAGGCCATGCCCACGATCACGATCGGATCGTCCGCCACCGGCACCACGGACGCGGGGATGATCACGTCGGCCTGCTCGCCGAGCAGCTCGGCCAGCAGGAAGTCCGCCAGCACGGCCGGTGTCGGGTAGTCGAACACCAGCGTGGACGGCAACCGCAACCCGGTCACCACATTCAGCCGGTTGCGCAGCTCAACGGCGGTAAGGGAGTCGAAGCCCAGCTCGCGGAACTCCCGGCGCACCTCCACCGCGTCGGGTGAAGCATGTCCCAAGACCACGGCCGCCTCGATGCGCACCAGATCGACCAGGACTTCGACACGCTCGGCCGCTGTGAGCGGAGCCAGCCGCCCCAGCAACGTCGCCACCACCGAACCCGACGCCGCCGACCGCCGCCCACCCCGCACCAGCCCGCGCAACAACGCCGGCACCTCGCCAAAACCACGCATCGACGGCAGATCCAGCCTGACCGGAACCAGCACCGCATGCTCAAGCGCGACCGCCGCCTCGAACAACGCCAAACCCTGCTCCACCGACAGCATCGGCATACCCGTACGGGTGATCCGCCGCATGTCGGCGTCACTCAGCGTGCCGGTCAATCCGGTCTCCTGGGTCCAGGCCCCCCACGCCAACGACAACGCGGGCAACCCCTCGGCCCGCCGCAACTGAGCCAGCGCGTCCAAGAACGTGTTCGCCGCCGCGTAGTTGCCCTGCCCCGCCGCACCCATCACCCCGGCCAGCGAGGAGAACACCACGAACGCCGCCAGATCCAGGCCCCGGGTCAGCTCGTGCAGATGCCAGGCCGCATCCACCTTCGGCCGCAACACCGCGTCCAGCCGCTCCGGCGTCAACGACGGAATCGTCCCATCGGCCAGCACACCCGCGGTGTGAACGACCGCGGTCAGCGGATGGTCGGCATCGATCCCGGCCAGCAGCGCCGCCACCTGATCCCGGTCGGCCACATCACACGCGACGATCTCGACCTCGACACCGTGCGCGATCAGCTCCGCCCGCAACTCCACCGCACCCGGGGCGTCCAACCCTCGGCGGCCGGCCAGCAGCAGATGCCGCACCCCACGCTCGGCCACCACATGCCGAGCCAGATGCCCACCCAGACCACCCGTCCCACCAGTGATCAACACCGTCCCCTCAGGCTCCCACGCCCCTCCGGCCTCCTCCCCGGGCGCCACCCGCGCCAGACGCGGAACCCGCACCCCACCCTCACGCACCGCCGCCTGCGGCTCACCAGAGGCCAGGACCCCGGCCAGCACGGGCGAGGAAAGCTCACCGTCGACATCGACCAGCACGAACCGGCCCGGGTTCTCCCACTGCGCCGACCGCACCAGACCCCCACACCGCCGCGGCCGCCAGATCGGCGACCACATCGCCTTCCCGCGCCTCGACCGCACCCCGGGTGACGAACACCAGCCGCGAAGCCTCGAACCGCTCATCGGCCAACCACCCCTGCAACAACCCCAGGACACGCGCGACCACCGCGTGCGTCGACTCCACCACACCGCTGTCCTCGAACGAACCGACGGCGAACGTCACCACCTCCGGCACCGCATCCAGCGAGCGCGACGCTCTCCGCTCAGCTCGACCACCCCCACACCGGACTCCGCACCCGCCACCTCCGGCAGCGAGATCCAGTCCACCCCGAAAAGAGAGTCCCGCTCCACACCACGGCCACCACCGGCGCCAACCAGCTGCTCAGGCGAGAACGGACGCAACACCAGCGACCGCGCCGACACCACCGGCTCCCCGGCGGCGTCCACCGCCACCAGCGACACCGCATCGGCAGCGGCCGGCACCAGCCGGACCCGCAACATCGCCGCCCCGGCGGCGTGCAGGCTCACCTCTCCCCAGGAGAACGGCAACCGCGTACCCGCCGCAGCGTCCAACCGGCAGAAGGCCCACCGCGTGCAACGCCGCGTCCAGCAACGCCGGATGCACCCCGAACGAGCCCGCACCCGACGCCGCCTGCTCGGGCAGCGCGACCTCGGCGAACACCTCCCGCCGGCACCGTGCCATACCGCCCGCAGCCCCTGGAACACCGGACCGTAGACCCAGACCCCCGATCGGCCAGCTCGTCATAAAACCCGTCCAGCTCGATCGCGGTCGCACCCGCCGGAGGCCACACCGACGCGTCGAACGGCACGGCGACCCCGCCACCCGTGGCGAGCGTGCCGGTGGCATGCCGCACCCACGGCACATCCTCACCGGCCGACGCCGACCGGGAATAGACGTTCACAACACGCCGACCACTCTCCTCCGGCGCACCCACCGCGATCTGCACCACAACCGCGTCATCCGCACCCAGCACCAACGGCGCGGCCAGCGTCAACTCCTCCACCACGTCACAACCGACCTGATCACCCGCCCGGATCGCCAGCTCAAGGAACCCGGTACCCGGAAAGATCACCATCCCGGCCACCGCGTGATCGGCCAGCCACGGGATGCGACGAGAGCGACAGGCGACCCGGTCAGCAGCACCCCGTCGGAATCGGCCAGCCCGACTGCCGCGCCCAGCAGCGGGATGTCCCGGCTGCGGCCAGACCCCGCCGCCGCCACGTTCCCCGTACCGGACCCGCTGCTCCAGGGCCAGAACCACTGGTGCTCGAAGGCGTAGGTGGGCAGGTCGACCCGGCGCCCGCCCGGCAGCACCGTCCGCCAGTCGACCGGTACCCCGTGCACGTGCAGCTCGGCCAGCGCCGTCATCACCGCCATCCGCTCGTCCCGATCCCCGCGCAGCATCGGCACCAGCACCACGCCTGTGTCGTACTCATCCACGTCACGGTCGGCGTCCAGAGTGCCGGCGGCCATGGCGGTGAGAACTCCGTCGGGGCCGAGTTCCAGATAGGTTCGCACGCCCCGCGCGTGCAGGGCGCGGACCCCGTCGGCGAAGCGGACCGTGCCACGGACCTGGTCCACCCAATAGTCCGGCGAGCACACCTGCTCGGCCGAGGCCACCTCCCCGGTCAGGGTGGACACGATCGGGATCCTCGGCGGGCCGTAGGTGAGCCTGCTCGCCAGGGCACGGAAGCTCTCCAGCATCGGCTCCATCAACGGCGAATGGAACGCGTGCGACACCCGCAACCGCTTCGCCCGAACCCCCCGCTCCTCCAGAGCGGCGGCCACTTCCAGCACCGCCTCCTCCACCCCGGAGACCACCACCGAGGACGGACCGTTCACCGCCGCGATCGACACCTGGTCCTCGCGCCCCGCCAGCAGCTCGGCGACCTCATCCTCCGACGCCCGCACCGACACCATCGCCCCACCGGCAGGCAGCGCCTGCATCAGCCTGGCCCGCGCCGCCACCAGCACACACGCGTCCTTCAGCGACAGCACCCCCGCCACATGCGCCGCGGTGATCTCTCCGATCGAGTGGCCGGCCAGCACGTTCGGCCGCACCCCCCACGAGGACACCAACCGGAACAGGGCGGTCTCCACCGCGAACAGCGCGGGCTGCGCCCACCCCGTCTGATCCAGCGCCTCCGCCTCCGCCTTGGCCGACCCCGGCTCGGCGAACAACACCTCACGCAACGACCCGCCAAGCAGCGGGTCCAGCTCCGCGACCACCTCGTCCAACGCCGCCGCGAACACCGGGAAACGGTCGTACAACTCCCGGCCCATCCCCACCCGCTGGCTGCCCTGACCGGTGAACAACACCGCGAGCTGCTGCGTCGCTGCCACCCCGCGCACCACACCGGCCCCCGGTAGGTCCTCGGCCAGCGCCCCCAGCCCGGCCAGCACCCCATCACGGTCGGCGGCCAGCATCACCGCCCGATGCTCGAACGCCGACCGCATCGTGGCCAGCGAGAACGCCACATCGACCAGCGCGGCACCGCTTTCCTCCAGGTGCGAGACCAACCGCCCGGCCTGCGCCCGCAACGCCTCCGCCGTACGGGCCGACACCAGCACCGGCACCACACCCGCGGCCGGCGCCTCGTCCGGCGCCGCCGTTCCCGCCTCGATCGGCGGAGCCTCCGGCCCCTGCTCCAGGATCACGTGCGCGTTGGTGCCACTGATTCCGAACGACGACACCCCCGCCCGACGCGGACGACCGTTCCTCGGCCACTCCGTCGCCTCGGTCAGCAACTCCACCGCACCCGACGCCCAGTCCACGTGCGACGACGGCTCATCCACATGCAACGTCCGAGGCAGCACCCCATGCCGCATCGCCATGACCATCTTGATCACACCCGCCACACCGGCCGCCGCCTGGGTGTGACCGAGGTTCGACTTGATCGACCCCAGCAGCAACGGGCGGCCCTCGTCCCGGTCCTGGCCGTACGTCGCCAGCAGCGCCTGCGCCTCGATCGGGTCACCCAGGACCGTCCCCGTACCGTGCGCCTCCACCGCGTCCACCTCGGACACCGAGAGCCCCGCGCCGGCCAAAGCCTGGCGGATCACCCGCTGCTGCGACGGACCGTTCGGCGCCGTCAACCCGTTCGACGCACCGTCCTGGTTCACCGCGGACCCGCGCAGAACCGCCAGGACCTGGTGACCGTTGCGCTGAGCGTCCGACAACCGCTCCAGCACCAGCATGCCCACACCCTCGGACCAGCTGGTGCCGTCCGCCTCGTCGGAGAACGCCTTGCACCGCCCGTCGGGCGCCATTCCGCCCTGCGCGCTGAAACCGACGAACACCATCGGCGACGTCATCACCGTGATACCACCGGCCAGGGCCAGCGAGCACTCCCCCTGCCGCAGCGCCTGCGCCGCGAGATGCAACGTCACCAGCGAGGACGAGCAGGCGGTGTCCACCGTCACCGCCGGACCCTCCAGCCCCAGCGTGTAGGACAGGCGACCCGACAGCACACTGGCCGCCAGACCCGTGACGCCATGGCCCTGCGTGTCCATCTGATTACTCATGATCAGATTCATGTAGTCCTGGCCGTTGGTGCCCACGAACACCCCGGTGTGGCTGCCCTTCAGCGAGACCGGGTCGATCCCCGCCCGCTCGACCGCCTCCCAGGACGTCTCCAGCAGCAGCCGCTGCTGCGGGTCCATCGCCAGCGCCTCACGCGGCGAGATCCCGAAGAACCCCGCATCAAACCCCGCCGCATCCGCAAGGAACCCGCCCTGGGTCTCCCCGTCGAATCCCAGCCCTGACCACATCCCCTGATCCCAGCCTCGATCGGTGGGGAACGAGGAGATCGCGTCCCCACCATCGGCCAGCAACCGCCACAGATCCTCTGGAGAGCCGACCCCACCTGGAAAGCGGCACGACATCGACACGATGGCGATCGGCTCGCGCTTGCCCGACTCCACCTCTTCGAGCCGCCGCCGAGTCTCGTGCAGGTCGGTGGCGACCGACTTGAGGTACTCGACGAGCTTCAGGTCTTCCGACATGGGAGAAGCCCTCCAGGGTGTTCGCGCACGAGCCGGGAGATCACAGGTCTTTGAGGCGGCCCAGTTCGCTTTCGATGAAGCCAAGGATGTCCTTGGTACTCGCCGATTCGAGCATGTCGGTGACAGCGATTTCACTAGTTTCCGTGCCGCTCTCGCTCATCTTCGCCAGCAGCTGCCGCAACCGGGTGACGATGCCGTTCCTGGCGAGCTCGTCGAGCGCGGTATCGGAAAGAGCGGTCTCGAACCGGTTGAGATCGGCCAGTAGTGACAGCTCCGTGGCCTTGCTCTCTCCCGGAGCGATTTCCGCCAGGAGGTGTTCGGCGAGGATGGCGGGGGTGGGGTAGTCGAAGACGAGGGTCGCCGGCAGCCGCAGCCCCGTCGCCGCGTTGAGCCGGTTGCGCAGTTCCACCGTGGTGAGGGAGTCGAAGCCCAGCTCGCGGAACTCCCGTCCCGCCTGGATCGCGTCCATCGACGCGTGCCCCAGCACCACTGCGGCCTGTGCCCGCACCAGTTCGAGCACCAGCTGAATCTGCTCGGCCTGCTCCAGCCCCGCCAGCCGCTCGACGACATCGGCGACACCGCCCGTCTGGGTGGCGACCGCCGACCGGCGGCCCGCGCGCACCAGCCCTCGCAGCAGGTGCGGCACCTCGGGAACCGTCCGCAACACCGACAGGTCCAGCGGCACCGCCACCACCATCGGACGGTCCGACGCGGCGGCCGTCTCGAACATCGCCAGCCCCTGCTCGGCCGACAGCGGAGGCATTCCTGTCCGGTTGATCCGCCGCATCTCGATCTCACTCAGTGTGCCGGTCATCCCCGCGTCCTGCGCCCAGGCCCCCCAGGCCAGCGACAACGCCGCCAGCCCCTTGGCCTGGCGCGCCTCCGCCAGCGCGTCCAAGAAGGTGTTCGCCGCCGCGTAGTTACCCTGCCCTGGAGCTCCCACGACACCTGCCATCGAGGAGAACAGCACGAACGCCGCGAGATCCAGGTCCTGGGTGAGCTCGTGCAGATGCCAGGCCGCGTCCACCTTCGGCCGCAGCACCGCCTCCAGGCCTTCCACCGTCAGCGAAGGAATCGTGCCGTCGGCCAGCACACCGGCGGTGTGAACCACCGCCGTCAGCGGATGATCGGCATCCACCCCGGCCAGCAGCCCCGCCACCTGCTCCCGATCGGACACATCACACGCGACGATCTCGACCTCCGCACCGTGCGCGATCAGCTCCGCCCGCAACTCCACCGCGCCGGGCGCGTCCAGGCCCCGCCGGCTGGTCAGCAGCAGACGCCGCACCCCCCGCTCGGCCACCACATGCCGCGCGAACAACCCGCCCAGACCACCGGTCCCACCGGTGATCAACACCGTCCCCTCCGGATCCCAGACCCGGCCACCGTCATCGGCGAGGTCGGATCCCGGCGTCACCCGCGCCAGGCGCGGCACCCACACCTCACCATCGCGCACCGCCACCTGCGGCTCGCCCGAGGCCGGAACCTCGGACAGGATGTCAGACAAGATCGCGAACGAGGTCTCCCGGTCATCCACGTCGAGCAGGACGAACCGGCCGGGGTTCTCCGCCTGGGCGCTACGAATCAGACCCCCCACCGCCGCACCCGCCAGATCGGTAGCCGCCTCCTCGTCGCCCACCGCGACCGCGCCCCGGGTGAGGACCACCAGACGGGAATCGGCGAACCGGTCGTCGGCGAGCCATTCCTGCAGCAGGTTCAGGACGTGCGCGGTGAGCGCGTGCGCCGACTCCACCACCCCGCCCTCCGGATCCGAAAGTGCCTCCATCATCACAACGGCCGGCACCGCTCCCGCTTCCGCCAGCGACGACAGCTCCGCGTGCACCGGCACCAGAAGGCCACCCGCCTCCCCGGCCACTTGCGACGCCGAAGCGACACCCGACCTGTCCGCCCCCAGCACCGCCACCGGAGTCGACGGCACCTGACCCGCCTGCGCCACACCCCCCATCGACACCCACTCAACCCCGAACAACAACCTCCCCCCCGCACTCGCACCATCGGAGAGCGCCAACCGCTCAGCGGAAACCGGCCGCACCACGACCGACCGCGCCGCCACCACCGCCTCCCCGGCCGCGTCCACCACACTCAACGACACCGCGTCCTCACCCACCTTCACCAACCGCACCCGCACCACCGACGCCCCGACCGCCCGAAGGCACACCCCACCCCAGGAGAACGCCGACAGACCACCACCGGAACCACCCAGCCCCGCGAACGCCACCCCATGCAACGCCGCATCCAGCAACGCCGGATGCACCCCGAACGCCTCCGCCCCCGAAACCGCCTGCTCGGGCAACGCCACCTCGGCGAACACCTCACCATCAGCACCCCGCCACGCCGCCCGCAACCCCTGGAACACCGGACCGTAGACGAACCCGTCCTCGGCCAACTCCTCGTACAGCCCCTCCAGCTCGATCACGGACGCCCCGGCCGGCGGCCACACCGCCACGTCGAACGGCGCGACCTCCGCGACACCGGTCGCGAGCGTGCCGGTCGCGTACCGCACCCACGGCTGAGCGTCATCGGCCGCGACCGGACGACCGTACACACTCACCGTCCGGCGCCCCGACTCCTCCGCGGCCCCCACCCACACCTGCACCGCGACCGCGTCAGCCGCACCCAGCACCAATGGCGCGTCCAGGACCAGCTCCTCCACCAGGTCGCAACCGACCTGGTCACCGGCCCGGATCGCCATCTCCACGAACGCCGAACCCGGCACCACCGCCGAACCCGCCACCACGTGATCGGCCAGCCACGCATGCGACGCGAGCGACAGGCGCCCCGTCAACAACGCCCCATCCGAATCCGCCAGCCCCACGGCCGCACCCAGCAGCGGATGCCCCGTGGACGCGAGCCCCGCGGCCGCCACGTTCCCCACGCGAGGACCGGAGGTCTCGGGCCAGTACCGCCGATGCTCGAAGGGATAGGTGGGCAGGTCGACCCGGCGTCCACCCGGCATTACCGCCCGCCAGTCGACCGGAACCCCGTTCGCGTGCAGCTCGGCCAGCGCCGCCAGCACCGCCAGGTGCTCATCACGATCCCTGCGCAGCGCCGGTACCAGCACCGCGTCAGCGCCGTACGCGTCCGCCTCCAGCGTGCCGGCGGCCATGGCGGTCAGCACGCCGTCGGGGCCGAGCTCCAGATAGGCCCGCACGCCCTGGGAGTGCAGGGTGCGGACGCCGTCGGCGAAGCGGACCGCGCCTCGGACCTGCTCCACCCAGTAGTCCGGCGAGCCCAGCTGCTCGGCCGTCGCCTGCTCCCCGGTGAGGGTGGACACCACGGGGATCCGCGGCGGGCCGTAGGTGAGCCTGCTCGCCAGGGCACGGAAGTCCGCCAGCATCGGGTCCATCAGCGGCGAGTGGAAGGCGTGTGACACCCGCAACCGCCGCGACTTGACCCCCTGCTCCTCCAGCGTGGCGGCGACCTCAAGAACCGCCTCCTCCACCCCGGAGAGCACCACCGAGGACGGACCGTTCACCGCCGCGATCGACACCTCGTTCTCGCGTCCGGCCAGCAGCTCTGCGACCCCCTCCTCAGAGGTCTGCACCGACACCATCGCCCCACCTTGCGGCAGCGCCTGCATCAGTCGCGCCCGCGCCGCCACCAGCGCGCACGCGTCACTCAGCGACAACACCCCCGCCACATGCGCCGCCGTGATCTCCCCGACCGAGTGGCCGGCCAGCACGTCCGGCCGCACCCCCCACGAGGACACCAACCGGAACAACGCCGTCTCCACCGCGAACAGCGCCGGCTGCGCCCACCCGGTCCGATCCAGCGCCTCCGCCCCGGCCGACCCCGGCTCGGCGAACAGCACCTCGCGCAGCGACCCGCCAAGCAGCGGGTCCAGCTCCGCGATCACCTCGTCCAACGCCGTCGCGAACACCGGGAAACGGCCGTACAACTCCCGGCCCATCCCGGCCCGCTGGCTGCCCTGACCGGTGAACAACACCGCGAGCCTCGGCTCCGCCGCCACCCCGCGCACCACACCCGCGCTCGAACGGTCCTCGGCCAGAGCCTCCAGCCCGGCCAGCGCACCGTCACGGTCGGCGGCCAGCACCACCGCCCGATGCTCGAACGCCGACCGCATCGTGGCCAGCGAGAACGCCACATCGACCAGCGCGGCACCGCTTTCCTCCAGGTGCGAGACCAACCGCCCGGCCTGCGCCCGCAACGCCTCCGCCGTACGGGCCGACACCAGCACCGGCACCACACCCGCGGCCGGCGCCTCGTCCGGCGCCGCCGTTCCCACCTCGATCGGCGGAGCCTCCGGCCCCTGCTCCAGGATCACATGCGCGTTGGTGCCACTGATCCCGAACGACGACACCCCCGCCCGACGCGGACGACCGTTCCTCGGCCACTCCGTCGCCTCGGTCAGCAACTCCACCGCACCCGACGCCCAGTCCACATGCGACGACGGCTCATCCACATGCAACGTCCTGGGCAGCACCCCATGCCGCATCGCCATGACCATCTTGATCACACCCGCCACACCGGCCGCCGCCTGGGTGTGACCGATGTTCGACTTGACGGCCCCGAGCAGAAGCGGCCGTTCCTCGTTCCGCTCCTGACCGTAGGTGGCCAGCAGTGCCTGTGCCTCGATCGGGTCGCCCAGCCGGGTGCCGGTACCGTGCGCCTCCACCGCGTCAACCTCCGCGGGCGACAGCCCGGCACTGGCGAGCGCCTGGCGGATCACCCGCTGCTGAGACGGACCGTTCGGCGCCGTCAGACCATTGGACGCACCGTCCTGGTTCACCGCGGACCCACGCACGACCGCGAGCACCTCGTGGCCGTTGCGGCGCGCGTCCGACAGCCGTTCCAGCATCAGCACGCCGATGCCCTCGCCCCAGCTGGTGCCGTCCGCGGCGTCGGAGAACGCCTTGCACCGGCCGTCAGGCGACAGCCCACCCTGCGCGCTGAAACCGATGAATCCCAGCGAGGTGGTCATCACGGTCACTCCACCGGCCAGCGCGAGATCACACTCACCCGAACGCAGCGCCTGCGCCGCCATGTGCAACGCCACCAGCGACGACGAGCAGGCGGTGTCCACCGTCACCGCCGGACCCTCCAGCCCCAGCGTGTAGGACAGGCGACCCGACAGCACACTGGCCGCCAGACCCGTGACGCCATGACCTCCCACATCCGCCTGGGCACTCACGATCAGGCTCGCGTAATCCTGGCCGCTGGTACCCACGAAAACGCCGGTCGAGCTGCCCTTCAGCGAGGCCGGGTCGATCCCCGCCCGCTCGACCGCCTCCCAGGACGTCTCCAGCAGCAGCCGCTGCTGCGGGTCCATCGCCAGCGCCTCACGCGGCGAGATCCGGAAGAAGCCCGCGTCAAATCCCACCGCGTCCGCCAGGAACCCGCCCTGGACATTGAGGCTCGTCCCGGACAGCATCCCCAGATCCCAGCCCCGATCGGCCGGGACCGGCGAGATCGCGTCCTCACCGTCGACCAGCAACCGCCACAGATCCTCCGGAGAGTCCACCCCGCCGGGGAACCTGCAGCTCATGCTCACGATCACGATCGGATCGTCCGCCACCGACCCCCTCGGCCCGGCCACCACACCCGGCATGACGGCCAGGTCCTGCCGGCCCAGCAGCTCCGAGAGTACGAACTCCGCCAGCACCGTCGGTGTCGGATAGTCGAACACCAGTGTCGCGGGCAGCCGCAACCCGGTGACGGCATTGAGCCGGTTACGCAGCTCGACGGCGGTGAGGGAGTCGAAGCCCAGCTCGCGGAACTCCCGCCGCACCTGGACCGTCTCCGCCGACGCGTGCCCCAGCACCACCGCGGCCTGTGCCCGCACCAGCTCGAGTACCAGCCGCACCTGCTCGGCCTGCTCCAGCCCCGCCAGCCGCCGCACCAACTCCGCGTCCCCGCCGGCCGACGCGGAAGCGGCCAGGCGGCGGCCCGCGCGCACCAGACCTCGCAGCAGGTGCGGCACCTCGGGAACCGCCCGCAACACCGACAGATCCAGTCGGGCCACCGCCACCACCGGGCGATCCAACGCGAGGCATGTCTCGAACGCGGCCAGCCCCTGCTCGGCCGACAGCGCCGGCATCCCGGCCCGCGCCATCCGCCGCAGGTCGATCTCGCTCAACGAGCTGCTCATCCCGGTCTCCTGCGCCCACAGCGCCCAGGCCAGTGACAGACCCGAAAGACCCGCGGCACGCCGCGACTGAACCAGCGCGTCCAAGAACGTGTTCGCCGCCGCGTAGTTGCCCTGCCCGGCGTTGCCTATCACCCCGGCGAACGAGGAGAACACCACAAAGCCGGCGAGATCCAGGTCCTGGGTGAGCTCGTGCAGGTGCCAGGCCGCGTCCACCTTCGGCCGCAGCACCGCCTCCAGCCCCTCGGGGGTCAGCGACGGGATCGTGCCGTCGGCCAGCACACCGGCGGTGTGAATGACCGCGGTCAGCGGATGGTCGGCATCCACCCCGGCCAGCAGCCCCGCCACCTGCTCCCGATCGGACACATCACACGCGACGATCTCGACCTCCGCACCGTGCGCGATCAGCTCCGCCCGCAACTCCACCGCGCCGGGCGCTTCCAGGCCCCGCCGGCTGGTCAGCAGCAGACGCCGCACCCCACGCTCGGCCACCACATGCCGCGCGAACAACCCGCCCAGACCACCGGTCCCACCGGTGATCAACACCGTCCCCTCCGGATCCCAGACCCGGCCACCGTCATCGGCGATGACATCATCGGTGACATCCGCGGAGGTATCGGAGGCGGCATCGCGCACGATCGCCCGTACCAGCCGCGGCACCAACATCTCGCCCCCACGGACCGCCGCCTGCGGCTCACCCGACACCAGCACCGAAGCCAGCATCGAGGCCACTACCGTGGCCGCCGGCACCGACCGGCCCAGCTCCACACCATCGCCGCCGTCACGGCGGGCGACCGAGTGCCCGCCGACCACATCCACGTCGACCAGGACGAACCGGCCCGGATTCTCCGACTGCGCGCTACGAACCAGACCCCCCACCGCCGCAGCCGCCAGATCAGTGACCGTCTCACCATCGTCCGCCGCGACCGCACCCCGAGTGACGACGACCAGACGGGAATCAGCCAACCGGTCATCGGCCAGCCACCCCTGCAACAGGCCCAGAACGCGAGTGGTCAAGGTATGCGCCGACTCCACCACACCCGCGGCAGGATCCGACACCACCTGTGCCACCACCACACCCGGTACCGGACCCGCCTCCACCAGCGACACCAGATCCGCATACACCGGCGCAGGCTCCCCGACCACCTCCCCAACAACCTCAAATGCCGCCGCGACCCCCAACGCGTCCACGCCCAGCACCGCTACCGGCACCGGCTCAACCACCGGCAGACCACCCACCGCAACCCACTCCACCCCGAACAACGCATCCCGCCCAGCAGCACGACCAGCGGAAACAACCGCGAGCCAGTCAGCCGGAACCGGTCGCACCACCACCGACCCCGCCGAGACCACCGGCGCACCCGCCCCATCCACCGCCGTCAGCGACACCGAATCGCCACCCGACCGCACCAACCGCACCCGCAACACCGAAGCACCGGACGCGTGCAGGCACACCTCAGCCCACGACAACGGCACCCGGCCACGATCCACCGCATCCAGCCCGGCGAAACCCACCGCATGCATCGCCGCGTCCAGCAGCGCCGGATGCAACCCGAACGCACCCGCCCCGCTGACCTGCTCGGGCAGACTCACCTCAGCGAAGATCTCACCCTCAGAACCCCGCCAAGCCGCCCGCAACCCCTGGAACGCCGGACCGTACCCCAAGCCCTCCTCCGCCAACTCCTCGTACAGCCCGTCCAGCTCGATCATGAACGCGCCGGCCGGCGGCCACACCGCCACATCGAACGGCTCGGCAGGCGAAGCACCCGTGGCGAGAACACCGGTCGCGTGCCGCACCCAGGGCTGGTCCAGCGCGTCGGCCGACCGGGCGTAGATCGTCAGGTTCCTGCGGCCTGTCTCGTCGGGTGCGCTCACCGCCACCTGGACTGTGACGGCATCGTCCGCACCGAGCACCAGCGGGGCGGCCAGGGTGAGTTCTTCCACCCGGTCGCAGCCGACCTGGTCCGCCGCCCGGATCGCCAGCTCAAGGAACCCGGTGCCGGCGAACAGCGCCGTACCGGCCACCGCGTGATCGGCGAGCCACGAATGCGACGCGAGCGACAGACGCCCGGTCAGCAGCACGCCGTCCGAGTCGGCCAACCCCACCGCCGCCCCCAGCAACGGATGCCCCGTCGCCGCCTGCCCCAGTGCACGAGCGTCACCACCCTGCCTCGGGCCCGGCCAGAACCTCTGGTGCTGGAAGGCGTAGGTGGGCAGGTCGACCCGTCGACCGCCGGTCAGCACCTGCCGCCAGTCCACCTTCACCCCACGGACGAACAGCTCGGCCGCCGAGACCAGCACCCGCTCCAAACCACCCTCGTCACGACGCAACGTCCCCGCCACCACCGCGGCCACCCCCGCCGCGTCCACCGCCTGCTCGATCCCCAACGTCAACAACGGATGCGGACCCACCTCGACGAACACCCGATACCGCTCCGCCAGCAACCGCTCGACCGCCGACGCGAACCCCACCGTCCGCCGCACGTTCTCATACCAGTAACCGGCATCCAACTCCGTACCGTCCAACCACCGCCCGGTCACCGTCGACAACATCGCCACCCGCGCCACCCGCGCCTCCACCCCCGCCAGATCCACCAGCAGATCCTCACGGAACCGCTCCACCTGCGGCGAATGCGCGGCGAAGTCCGCACCGGCCAACTGCCAGCGCATCAAGCCTTCTGCCGACAGCCGCCGCTCCAGCACCCGCACAGCCTCCCCATCACCGGCCACGGTGACCACCCGAGGACCGTTGACCGCCGCGATCGCCACCCGATCCAGCAGACCCTCCTCGGCCAGCGCCGCACGCACCCACTCCACCGGCGCCATCACCGACAACATCACCCCGCGCCCCGACAACCGCTCGGCGATCAACCGGCTGCGCAACGCCACCACCCGCGCCCCGTCCTGCACCGACAACGCCCCGGCCACCACCGCCGCCGCGATCTCACCCTGCGAATGCCCCACCACCGCATCCGGACGCAACCCCAGCGACTCCCACACCGCCGCCAGCGACACCATCACCGCGAACGACACCGGCTGCACCACATCCACCCGCTCCAACCCCGGAGCACCCTCCACACCCCGCACCACATCCAGCAACGACCACCCCGACCAGTCCACGAACGGCTCCAACGCCGCCGCACACTCCGCCATCCGCCCCGCGAACACCGCCGACTCCTCCAGCAGAGCCGCCCCCATCCCCGCCCACTGCGCCCCCTGACCCGGGAACACCCACACCGACCTACCGTCGATGTCCGCCACCCCGGACACCACCCCGGGCACCGACTCACCGGAAGCCACCGCGCCCAACCCCGCCAGCAACCCCTCCCGCTTACGCCCGACCACCACCGCCCGGTGCTCGAACACCGACCGCGACGACACCAGCGACGACCCCACATCCGCCGGGTCAAGCCCGCCGTGCGCCTCCAGGTGCGCACCCAGACGACGAGCCTGATCGTGCAGCGCCTGACCGGTCTTGCCCGAGATCACCCACGGCACCACGCTTGTCGCCGGCGCCATGTACTCCGCGCGCGGTTCGGCCTGCGGCGCCTCGGAACCCTGCTCCAGGATCATGTGCGCGTTCGTTCCGCTGACCCCGAACGACGACACCCCGGCCCGGCGCGGGTGACCGTTCCGCGGCCACTCGACCGGCTCGGCCAGCAGCTCCACCGCACCCGATGCCCAGTCCACGTGCGACGACGGCGTATCCACATGCAGCGTCCTGGGCAGGATCCCGTGCCGCATCGCCATGACCACCTTGATCACACCCGCGACACCGGCCGCGGCCTGCGTGTGACCGATGTTGGACTTGATCGACCCCAGCAGCAGCGGACGGTCCTCATCTCGCTCCTTACCGTAGGTGGCCAGCAGCGCCTGCGCCTCGATCGGGTCGCCCAACGTCGTGCCCGTACCGTGCGCCTCGACCATGTCCACCTCGGCCGACGACAGCCCGGAGGCGGCCAGCGCCTGGCGGATCACCCGCTGTTGCGACGGGCCGTTCGGCGCGGTCAGACCGTTGGACGCGCCGTCCTGGTTGATCGCCGACCCACGCAGGACCGCCAGGACCTGGTGACCGTTGCGCCGTGCGTCCGACAGCCGCTCCAGCACCAGCATGCCCACGCCCTCGGACCAGGTCGTACCGTCCGCGGCGTCGGAGAACGCCTTGCACCGGCCGTCAGGCGACAACCCGCCCTGACCGCTGAAATCGACGAACACCAACGGCGACGCCATCACCGTCACGCCGCCGGCCAAGGCCAGGCTGCATTCACCCGATCGCAGGGCCTGCGCGGCCATGTGCATCGCCACCAGCGACGACGAACACGCCGTGTCCACCGTCACCGCCGGGCCCTCCAGCCCCAGCGCGTACGAGACCCGGCCGGTGACGACGCTCCCGGCGCTGCCGTTGCTGACGAAGGTCATCACGTCCGGCGGGAACTCGGCGCTCGTCCCGTAGTCGTGGTAGATCACCCCGGCGAACACGCCGGTACGGCTACCGCGCAGCGAGGTCGGGTCGATCCCGGCCCGCTCGATCGCCTCCCAGGACGTCTCCAGCAGCAGCCGCTGCTGCGGGTCCATCGCCAGCGCCTCACGCGGCGAGATCCCGAAGAACCCCGGGTCGAAGTCGGCCGCGTCGAGGAGGAATCCACCTTGGAAGTCCAGCTCGCCACGCGTCTGCCAGCCCCGGTCCCGTGGCAGCGGGGTGATGGCGTCCCGATCCTCGGCGACCAGCCGCCACAGATCCTCCGGAGAGCTCACCCCGCCCGGATAGCGGCAGGCCATCGACACGATCACGATCGGATCGTCCGCCACCGGCAGCACCGCCGACGGCACCCCCGCGTTCGCCTGCTCGCCCAGCAACTCGGCCAGCAGGAAGTCCGCCAGGACGGCCGGCGTCGGGTAGTCGAACACCATCGTCGCCGGCAGGCTCAAACCGGTCGCGGCGCGGAGCGCGTTGCGAAGTTCGACCGCGGTCAGCGAGTCGAACCCGAGGTCCTTGAAGGCCCGCTCGACCTCGACCGCATCCGCGCCGGAGTGCCGCAGCACCACGGCGATCTGCTCGCGGACCATGTCGCGCAGGACCTGCGACCGCTCGCCCGCCGGCAGCTCACGCAGCCGCGTCCGCAGGGCGGAGGCGGCCGACTGCTCGTCCTCCCGGAGGCTGAGGCCCGCCTCGACCAGGCTCAGCACCTCCGGCAGATCGCCGAGCAGAGCGCTCTGCCGTGCGGCGGTGAACGTCGGGGCGAACTGCTCCCATGCGATGTCGGCGACCGCCACCGTCGTGTCCCGGTGGGCGACCGCCCGCCACAGCGCGGTGACGGCCGCTCCCGGCGCCATAGCCCGCACACCGCGCCTGGACAGGTAGTCCTGTGCCCCGTCAGCGGCGGCCATGCCGTCCCCGGCCCACGGGCCCCAGGCGACCGAGGTCGCCGCGGCTCCGCGCGCCCGCCGCCGGTCGGCGAGAGCGTCGAGGGAGGCGTTGGCGGCGGCGTAGGCCGCCTGGCCACCGCTGCCCCACACCGCGGCGATCGAGGAGAACAGCACGAAGAAGTCGAGTTCGCGGTCGCCCAGCAGCGCGTCGAGATTCAGCGCGCCGACGACCTTCGCCCGCATCACCTCTGCCAGTTCGGCGGCGGCCAGCCCGTCCAGGCTGTTCGCCGGGCTGACGCCGGCGGCGTGGACCACCCCGGTCAGCGGGTACTCGGCCGGGATATCGGCCAGCACGGCCGCGAGCGCGTCCGTGTCGGCCACGTCGCATGCCACGATGCTCACCCGGGCGCCCAGCGCGGTCAGCTCGTCGCGCAGCTCGGCCGCACCGCCGGCTTCCGCGCCCCGCCTGCTGGTCAGTACGAGATGTTCGACACCCTGGGCGGCCAGCCCTCGGGCCACATGAGCACCGAGCGCGCCGGTGCCACCGGTGATCAGGACCGTGCCGCGCGGTCGCGGCGTGGCGTCAGTGCCACGGTAAGGAGCGTGGGCCAGCCTGCGACCGTAGACGCCGGTCGAGCGGATCACCACCTGATCCTCGGAGCCGGGCACGGTGAGGACGCCCGCCAGCCAGGTCACCACCCGCTGGTCCAGCGTCTGGGGAAGGTCGATCAGTCCGCCCCAGCGCTGGGGGTGCTCCAGCGCGGCCACCCGGCCGAGGCCCCACACGGCCGCCTGGGCCGGGCTCGGCGCCGTGTCGGACCGCCCGAGCGAGACCGCGCCCTTCGTGACGCACCACAGCGGCGCCTCGACACCGGCATCGCCCAGCGCCTGCAGCAGGGTCACCGTCAGCGCCGAGCCGTCCGAGACGTTCGGCTCCGTGGCCTCACGCAGCGCCAGCAGCGATACCACCCCGGCCGGCTCCGTGTCGGCGCCGAGGCTCTCGCGTACCCGCTCGGCGAGCGCGGCCCGGTCCTGGCCGGATACGTCCAGCCGGATGGCCGCCGCCCCTGCCATCTGGACCACGGACTCCGCCCAGGCATCGCCGGCCAGCTCCGCGGGGACCACGACCAGCCAGGTGCCCGGCACGACGGCGGCCGAGACGCTGGTCAGCGGCTTCCAGATGACGCGGTATCGCCAGGAGTCCGCGACGGACGTCTCGCGCCGGGCCCGGCGCCACGACGTCAGCGCCGGCAGTACCGCGCCGAGCGTCTCCTGCTCCACGTCCAGCCTGGCCGCGAGGGACTGAAGGTCCTCACGCTCGATGGTGGCCCAGAACTCCGCGTCCACCGGGTCGGCCACGGCGGCCCCCTTGGCGGGGGCACCGCTCTCCGGCCAGAACCGCCGGTGCTCGAAGGGGTAGGTGGGCAGGTCGACCCGGCGTCCGCGCGGCAGCACCGCCCGCCAGTCCACCGGTACGCCGTGCACATGCAGGCGAGCCAGCGCCTCGGTAGCGGCCTCGTGCTCGTCCCGGTCCCCGCGCAGAACCGGCACCAGCACCACGTCCGCGCCGGAGTCCGAACTCTGGTCCGTTCCGCTCTGGCCCGGGTCGGCCGCGAGCGTGTCCTGGGCCATGGCGGTCAGCACGCCGTCGGGGCCGAGCTCCAGGTAGGCCCGCACCCCCTGGGAGTGCAGGGTGCGGACGCCGTCGGCGAAACGGACCGCGCCTCGCACCTGGTCCACCCAGTAGTCCGGCGAACACAGCCGCTCGGCTTCGGCCGCCCGCCCGGTCAGCGTGGACACGATCGGGATCCTCGGCACACGGTAGGTGAGCCTGCTCGCCAGGGCACGGAAGTCCTCCAGCATCGGCTCCATCAACGGCGAGTGGAACGCGTGCGACACCCGCAGCCGCTTCGCCCGAACCCCACGCTCCTCCAGCGCCGCGACGATCGCGAGCACCGGCTCCTCGACCCCGGCGATCACCACCGAGGCCGGACCGTTCACCGCCGCGATCGACACCTGGTCCTCGTGCCCGGCCAGCAGCTCTGCGACCTCCTCCTCGGAGGTCCGCACCGACACCATCGCCCCACCTTGCGGCAGCGCCTGCATCAACCGCGCCCGACCCGCCACCAACGCGCACGCGTCACTCAGCGACAACACCCCCGCCACATGCGCCGCCGTGATCTCCCCGACCGAGTGCCCGGCCAGCACGTTCGGCCGCACCCCCCACGAGGACACCAACCGGAACAAGGCGGTCTCCACCGCGAACAGCGCCGGCTGCGCCCACCCGGTCCGATCCAGCGCCTCCGCCCCGGCCGACCCCGGCTCGGCGAACAGCACCTCGCGCAGCGACCCCTCCAGCATCGGCTCCAGCTCGGCGAGCACCTCGTCCAACGCCGCCGCGAACACCGGGAACCGGCCGTACAACTCCCGGCCCATCCCGGCCCGCTGGCTGCCCTGACCGGTGAACAGCACCGCGAGCCTCGGCTCCGCTCCCGCCGCGCCGCGCACCACACCCGCGCTCGGCCGGCCCTCGGCCAGAGCCTCCAGCCCGGCCAGCACCCCATCACGGTCGGCGGCCAGCACCACCGCCCGATGCTCGAACACCGACCGCATCGTGGCCAGCGAGAACGCGGTGTCGGCCAGTGCCACCTCACTGCGATCCCCCACGTGCGAGGCCAGCCGCCCGGCCTGCGCCCGCAACGCCTGCGCCGTACGGGCCGACACCAGCACCGGCAGCACACCCGCGGCCGGCGCCCGCTCCTCGCCCCGCGACTCCGTCTCAGCGGCCTCCGGCCCCTGCTCCAGGATCACGTGCGCGTTGGTGCCACTGATTCCGAACGACGACACCCCCGCCCGACGCGGACGACCGTTCCTCGGCCACTCCGTCGCCTCGGTCAGCAACTCCACCGCACCCGAGGCCCAGTCCACATGCGACGACGGCGCGTCCACGTGCAACGTCCGAGGCAGGACCCCGTTCCGGAGAGCCATCACCATCTTGATCACACCGGCCACACCCGCGGCCGCCTGCGTGTGACCGAGGTTCGACTTGATCGCGCCCAGCAGCAGCGGCCGGTCGGCCTCACGGTTCTGCCCGTAGGTGGCCAGCAGCGCCTGGGCCTCGATCGGGTCACCCAGCCTGGTGCCGGTGCCGTGCGCCTCGACCGCGTCCACCTCGGACGGCGACAAGCCCGCGCCGGCCAGCGCCTGGCGGATCACCCGCTGCTGCGAAGGACCGTTCGGCGCGGTCAACCCGTTGGACGCACCGTCCTGGTTGACCGCCGAACCCCGCACCACCGCCAGCACCTCATGGCCGTTGCGGCGCGCGTCCGACAACCGCTCCAGCACCAGCACTCCCAGGCCCTCGGACCAGCTGGTGCCGTCCGCGCCGTCGGAGAACGCCTTGCACCGGCCATCGGGCGCCAGCCCTCCCTGGGCGCTGAAGCCGATGAACCCGAGCGGGGTGGTCATCACCGTGACACCACCTGCCAGCGCCAGGCCGCACTCGCCCGAACGCAGCGCCTGCGCCGCCATGTGCAACGCCACCAGCGACGACGAGCAGGCGGTGTCCACCGTCACCGCCGGGCCCTCCAGACCCAGCGTGTAGGACAGGCGACCCGACAGCACGCTGGCCGCCATGCCGGTGATGGCGTGACCCTGAACATCCGCCTGCGCGTTCATCACCAGGCTCGCGTAGTCCTGGCCGTTGGTGCCCACGAACACCCCGGTGGAGCTGCCCTTCAGCGAGACCGGGTCGATACCGGCCCGCTCGACCGCCTCCCACACCCCCTCCAGCAGCAGCCGCTGCTGCGGGTCCATCGCCAGCGCCTCACGCGGCGAGATCCCGAAGAATCCGGCGTCAAATCCGGCCGCATCCGCCAGGAACCCGCCCTGACCGGTCGCGCTACCACCCTGACCGTTGGAGCCCGCCGCCGACAGCATCTCCAGATCCCAGCCTCGATCGGCGGGGAAGGGCGAGATCGCGTCCTCGCCCTCGGACAGCAACCGCCACAGCTCTTCCGGCGAGTTCACCCCGCCGGGGAACCTGCAGCTCATCCCCACGATCACGATCGGATCATCCGCCACCGACGTCCTCGGCCCGGCCACCACACCCGACCCGGCGGCCTGGTCCTGCCGGCCGAGCAGTTCCGACACCAGGAACCGCGCCAGCACGGTCGGCGTCGGGTAGTCGAACACCAGTGTCGCCGGCAGCCGCAGCCCGGTGACCGCGTTGAGCCGGTTACGCAGCTCGACGGCGGTAAGAGAGTCGAAGCCCAACTCGCGGAACTCACGGCCGGGCTGGACGGCCTCTCCCGAGGCATGACCCAGCACCGCCGCAGCCTGAACCCGCACCAACTCCACCACCAGCCGCACCCGCTCGGCCTCGCCCAACCCCGCCAACCGCCGTACCAGCTCCGCGTCCCCACTCGCCGACGCGGAGACCGCCAGACGACGCCCCGCACGCACCAGACCACGCATCAGATGCGGCACCTCGGGGAACGTGCGCAGCACCGACAGCTCCAGCCGCGCGGCCACCACCGCCGCGTGATCCGACACGGCGGCCGACTCGAACAACGCGAGCCCCTGCCCGGCCGACAACGCCGGCATCCCCGCCCGCGCCATCCGCTGCAGATCTATCGCCCCCAGCCCACCGGTCATCCCGCTCTCCTGCGCCCACAAACCCCAGGCCAGCGACAGCCCCGACAGTCCCATGGCCCGACGCGCCTGAACCAGCGCGTCCATGAACGCGTTCGCCGCCGCGTAGTTACCCTGCCCGGCGTTGCCCATCACCTCCGCCATGGAGGAGAACACCACGAACGCCGCGAGGTCCAGGTCCCTGGTGAACTCGTGCAGGTACCAGGCGGCATCGACCTTGGGCCGCAGCACGGTGTCCAGCCGCTCGGGCGTCAGCGACGGGATCGTGCCGTCGGCCAGCACACCGGCGGTGTGGATCACCGCGGTCAGCGGATGCTCGGCATCCACCCCGGCCAGCAGGGCCGCCACCGCATCCCGATCCGCCATGTCACACGCCGCGACCGTGACCTCGACCCCGTGCGCGATCAGCTCGGCCCGCAACTCCACCGCGCCGGGAGCGTCCAGCCCCCTCCGGCTGGTCAGCAGCAGACGCCGCACACCCCGCTCGGCCACCACATGCCGCGCGAACAGCGCGCCCAGACCACCGGTACCACCGGTGATCAACACCGTGCCCTCCGGGTTCCAGACCCGGCTGTCCCCGCCGGAACCGGAACCGGAGACCGAGTCGGACGGGAGGGCGGAGACACGCTCAGAGTCGGGGCCTGCACCGGAGCCGAACGCCACCCGCGCCAGACGCGGCACCCACACCTCGCCTCCGCGCAAGGCCACCCGCGGCTCACCCGACGCCGACACCCCTGGCAGCACGTCGAGCAAGAACGGCAGCGAGGACTCCTGTCCGTCCACGTCGACCAACCCGAACCGGCCCGGGTTCTCCGACTGGGCGCTGCGGACAAGCCCGCACGCCGCGGCCACGACCGGGTCCGGACCCGCCTCATCCTCCACGGCGGCATCGATCGCGATCGCGCCTCGGGTGAGGAACACCAGCCGCGAATCGGCGAACCGGTCATCGGCCAGCCAGCCCTGCAGCATGTCCAGAACGCGGGCGGTCAGCGCGTGCGCCGACTCCACCACCCCGCCCTCCGGATCAGGGACCATCTCGGCCACCACCACGGCCGGCACCGTACCCGCCTCCGCCAGCGACGACAGCTCCGCGTGCACCGGCACCGGAAGGCCGCCGGCCTCCCCGGCCGTCCGCAACGCGGAGGCGACACCCAACGTGTCCAGGCCGAGCACTCCCACCGATACCCCGCCGGTCTCCGGCAAGGCGGCCGCGGGCACCCACTCCACTCGGAACAACGCGTCCCGACCGGCTCCGCGGTCATCGGAGGCGGCTTCCAGCAGCTCGGTCGAGACCGGTCGCAACACCACCGACCGCGCCGACAGCACCGGCTCCCCTGCCGCGTCCACCGCGTTCAGCGAAACCGTGTCCGGCCCCGTCCTGGCCAGCCGCACCCGCAGTACCGAGGCGCCGGCCGCGTGCAGGCACACCTGTCCCCACGAAGACGGCAAACGGCCACCTTCCACCGGCTCCAGCCCGGCGAACGGCACCGCGTGCAGCGCCGCGTCCAGCAACGCCGGATGCAGCCCGAACGAAGCGGCCCCACCGGTCTGCTCCGACAGCCTCAGCTCGGCGAACACCTCGTCGTCGCGCCGCCACGCCGCCCGCAGCCCTTGGAACGCCGGGCCGTAGGCGAAACCGTCCTCGGCCAGTTCCTCGTACAACCCGTCCAGCTCGATCGCGGTCGCCCCGGCCGGCGGCCACACCGCCGCGTCGAACGGCACGACCTCCCCGACACCGGCCGCGAGCGTGCCGGTCGCGTACCGCACCCACGGCACATCGTCGGCCGCCTCGGCCGACCGGGCGTAGACGTTCACCGTCCGACGACCCGATTCCTGAGAGGCGCCGACCCAGACCTGCACCGCGACCGCGTCGTTCTCGCCCAGCACCAACGGCGCGTCCAGCGTCAAACCCTCCACCACGTCACAGTCGACCTGGTCACCGGCACGCACCGCCAGCTCCACGAACGCCGAACCCGGCACCACCACCGAACCCGCCACCACATGATCGGCCAGCCACGACTGCGACGAGAGCGACAGACGGCCGGTCAGCAGCACACCGTCGGAATCGGCCAGGCCCACTGTCGCGCCCAGCAACGGGTGATCCGTCGCGGCCAGGCCCAGCCCTCGGGCGTCCCCACCCTGCCGCGCGTTCGGCCAGTACCGCTGGTGCTGGAAGGCGTACGTGGGCAGATCGACCCGGCGCGCGCCCGAGAAGACGGCCTGCCAGTTCACCAGCACACCGCGCACGAACAGCTCGGCCGCCGAGACCAGCACCCGCTCCAGACCGCCCTCGTCGCGGCGCAGCGTCCCGGCGATCACAGTGGTGGCGTCGGTCTCCTCCACACACTCGCCGATACCGACCGTCAGCACCGGATGCGAACTCACCTCGACGAACACCCGATACCGCTGCTCCAGCAACCGACCGACCGCCGGAGCGAAAGCCACCGTGCGCCGTAGGTTCTCACACCAGTACCCCGCGTCCAGCTCCGGACCCTCCACCCACTGACCCGTCACCGTCGACAGCATCGGCACCCGCACCGCACCCGGCGCCACCGCCGCCAACACCTGGGCCAACTCCTCGGCGATCAGATCCACCTGCGCCGAATGCGAGGCGTAATCCACCGCGATCCGCCGCACCCGCACCCCCTCGGCGGCAAGACGCTCGACCAGCTCCTCCACCGCCGCGACCTCACCGGCCACCACCACCGAGTTCGGGCCGTTCACCGCCGCCACCGACACCCCCTCCAGCAAAGCGGCCCGCACCCGCTCCACCGGCAACGCCACCGACGCCATCGCCCCACCCCCAGCCAACCGCTCGGCGATCAGACGGCTGCGCAACGCCACCACTCGGGCACCGTCGGACAACGACAGGCCACCGGCCACCACCGCGGCGGCGATCTCACCCTGCGAATGCCCCACCACCGCGTCCGGACGAACCCCCAGCGACTCCCACACCGCCGCCAGCGACACCATCACCGCGAACGACACCGGCTGCACCACATCCACCCGCTCCAGCGACGGAGCACCCTCCACCTGACGGACCACCTCCAGCAGCGACCAGTCCACGAACGGCTCCAACGCCGCCGCGCACTCCGCCATCCGCCCCGCGAAGACCGCCGACTCCTCCAGCAGAGCCGCCCCCATCCCCACCCACTGCGCCCCCTGACCCGGGAACACCCACACCATCCGACCGTCCACATCGGCCACACCCCGCACCACACCCGCCATGGGCTCACCCGAAGCCACCGCACCCAACCCCGCCGGCAACCCCTCACGGCCGGCACCGACCACCACCGCACGATGCTCGAACACCGACCGCGACGCCACCAGCGAGAACGCCACATCGGTCAGCGCGACATCGCGGCTCTCCATGTGCGAGACCAGCCGCCCGGCCTGGGCCCGCAGCGCCTCGCCCGTACGACCCGACACCACCACCGGAACCACGCCCGCGTCCGGTGCACGGTCCTGCGGACGGGCCACCGTCGCGGCCTCGGGCTGCTCGATGATCACATGCGCGTTGGTGCCGCTGATCCCGAACGACGACACCCCCGCCCGACGCGGACGATCCGTCCGCGGCCACTCGACCTGCTCGGTCAGCAGCTCCACCGCACCCGAGGCCCAGTCCACGTGCGAGGACGGCGCGTCCACGTGCAACGTCCTGGGCAGCACCCCGTGCCGCATCGCCATGACCATCTTGATCACACCCGCCACACCCGCCGCCGCCTGCGTGTGCCCCAGGTTCGACTTGATCGACCCCAGCAGCAGCGGACGGTCCTCGTCCCGATCCTTGCCGTAGGTGGCCAGGAGTGCCTGCGCCTCGATCGGGTCACCCAGCGTCGTCCCCGTGCCGTGCGCCTCGACCGCGTCCACCTCGGACGGTGACAGCCTCGCCCCGGCGAGCGCCTGACGGATCACCCGCTGCTGCGAAGGACCGTTCGGCGCGGTCAGGCCATTGGACGCACCGTCCTGGTTCACCGCGGAACCGCGCACGACCGCGAGCACCTCGTGGCCGTTGCGGCGCGCGTCCGACAGCCGCTCCAGCACCAGCATGCCCACACCCTCGGAGTAGCTGGTGCCGTCCGCGGCATCGGAGAACGCCTTGGATCGGCCATCAGGCGCCAGCCCGCCCTGTGCGCTGAAGTCGATGAACGCCACCGGGGTGGCCATCACGGTCGCGCCACCGGCCAGCGCCAGATCGCAGTCACCCGTACGCAGTGCCTGCGCCGCCATGTGCAGCGCGACCAGCGACGACGAACAGGCGGTGTCCACCGTCACCGCCGGGCCCTCCAGACCCAGCGTGTAGGAGATACGCCCGGTCGCGACGCTTCCCGCGGTGCCGGTGCCGATGAAGCCCATCGCCTCCGGCGGGAACTGGGCACCCATCCCGTAGTCGTGGTAGAAGATGCCGGCGAACACGCCGGTACGGCTACCGCGCAGCGAGGTCGGGTCCACACCCGTCCGCTCGATCGCCTCCCACGAGGTCTCCAGCAGCAGACGCTGCTGCGGGTCCATCGCCAGCGCCTCACGCGGCGAGATCCCGAAGAACCCAGGGTCGAACTGCGTGGCACCCTCCAGGAAACCACCCTCGCGCACGTAGCTGGTGCCCCGCTTCTCCGGATCCGGGTTGTACAGCGCCCCCAGATCCCAGCCACGCGTGGTCGGGAACTCACCGATCGCGTCCCCGCCCTCGGAGACCAGCCGCCACAGATCCTCAGGAGAGTCCACCTCACCCGGGAAGTGGCAGGCCATGCCCACGATCACGATGGGATCGTCGTTCAGGGGCATGGCGGGCGCGGGAATGATCGCGTCGGCGTGCTCGCCGAGCAGCTCGGCCAGCAGGAAGTCCGCCAGCGTGCTCGGCGTGGGGTAGTCGAACACCAGCGTGGACGGCAGCCGCAGCCCGGTCACCGTGTTCAGCCGGTTGCGCAACTCGACGGCGGTGAGGGAGTCAAAGCCCAGTTCGCGGAACTCCCGGCGCACCTCCACCGTGTCGGACGAGGCATGGCCCAAGACCATGGCCACCTCGGTACGCACCAGGTCCACCAGGACCTCGGCGCGCTCGGCCGCCCCCAGCGGAGCCAACCGCTGCAGCAACGTCGCGGCCACCACCGAGCCCGACGCCGCCGACCGGCGCCCACCTCGCACCAGCCCGCGCAACAGCGCCGGCACCTCGCCGTGGGCACGCAGCACAGCGAGCTCCAACCGGAGCGGGATCACCACCGACCGGGCCACCCGTCCGGCGGCGTCGAACAGTGCCAGTCCTTGCTCCACCGAGAGCGGCGGCATGCCCGTACGGGTGATCCGCCGCATGTCGGCGTCGCTCAGCGTGCCGGTCATTCCGGTGTCCTGGGTCCAGGCCCCCCAGGCCAGCGACTGTGCGGGCAGCCCCTCTGCCCGGCGCGCCTGCGCCAAGGCGTTGAGGAATGTGTTCGCGGCCGCGTAGTTACCCTGCCCGGGCGCTCCCATGACGCCCGACAGGGATGAGTAGGTGATGAACGCCGCGAGGTCCAGGTCCCGGGTGAGCTCGTGCAGATGCCAGGCCGCGTCCACCTTCGGACGCAGGACCCTGCCGAGCCGCTCCAGGGTCAGGGTCGGAATCGTCGAGTCTTCCAGCACACCGGCGGTGTGGATGACCGCGGTCAGCGGGTGCTCGGTGTCGATCCCGGCCAGCAGGGCCGCCACCGCGTCCCGGTCCGCCATGTCACAGGCGGCGACCGTGACCTCGACGCCGTGCGCGATCAGCTCGGCCCGCAACTCCAGCGCGCCCGGGGCATCCGGGCCCCGCCGGCTGGTCAGCAGCAGATGCCGCACACCTCGCCCGGCCACCAGATGCCGGGCCAGACTGCCTCCCAGACCACCGGTCCCGCCGGTGATCAACACCGTGCCCTCGGGCTCCCACGGCCGCTCGGTCTCCTCCGCCGGTGCCACCCGCGCCAGACGCGGAACCCACACTCCGCCCTCACGCACCGCCGCCTGCGGCTCACCAGAGGCCAGGACCCCGGCCAGCACGGACGAGGAAAGCTCACCGTCGACATCGACCAGCACGAACCGGCCCGGGTTCTCCCACTGCGCCGACCGCACCAGACCCCACACCGCCGCGGCCGCCAGATCGGCGACCACATCGCCTTCCCGCGCCTCGACCGCACCCCGGGTGACGAACACCAGCCGCGAAGCCTCGAACCGCTCATCGGCCAGCCACCGCTGCAGCAGGCCCAGGACATGCGCGACCAGCTCGTGCGTCGACTCCACCACGTTCTCGGCATCGGCCGATCCCACGGTGGCCATGACCACGTCCGGTACCGGATCCAGCGAGGCGAGCTCTCCGGTCAGCTCGACCACGCTCGCATCGGCCTTCGTGTCCGGCATCTCCGGCAGCGAGCTCCAGTCCAGTCCGAAGAGGGAATTCCGCTCCACTCCACGGCTGCCGTCCGCACTGGAGAACTGGTCGGGTGTGAAGGGACGCACGATCAGCGAGCGTGCCGACAGCACCGGCGCCCCCTCCTGATCCACCGCCGTCAGCGAGACCGAGTCGGCACCCGTCCTGGTCAGCCGCACCCGCAGCAGTGCCGCCCCACCGGCGTGCAGGCACACCTCTTCCCAGGAGAACGGCAGCAAGCCCCCCTCGACCACGTCCAGGCCGGCGAAGCTCACCGCGTGCAGCGCGGCGTCCAGCAGAGCCGGATGCAACCCGAACGAGCCCGCGTTCGACGCCGCCTGCTCGGGCAGCGCGACCTCGGCGAGGATCTCCCCATCGTGCTGCCATACGGCCCGCAGGCCCTGGAAGACCGGCCCGTACCCCAGCCCTCGGGTGGCCAGCTCGTCATAGAGGCCGTCCAGCTCGATCGCGGTCGCGCCGGCCGGAGGCCATGCCGCCGTGTCGAACGGTGCGGCGACCCGGCTGCCCGTGGCGAGCGTACCGGTGGCGTGCCGCACCCACGACACATCATCACCGGCCTGCGCCGGCCGGGAATAGACGTTCACAACACGCCGGCCGGCCTCCTCCGGCGCCCCCACCGCGATCTGCACCACGACCGCATCGTCCTCGCCCAGCACCAGCGGAGCGGCCAGGGTCAGCTCTTCGACCACTTCACAACCGACCTGGTCACCGGCCCGGATCGCCAGCTCAAGGAACCCCGTCCCCGGGAAGAACACCATGCCGGCCACCGAGTGATCGGCCAGCCACGGATGCGACGAGAGCGCCAGCCGCCCGGTCAGCACCACCCCGTCGAAGTCGGCCAGACCCACCGCGGCACCCAGCAGCGGATGATCCGTCGCGGCCAATCCCGCCGCCGCCACATTCCCCGCACCGGAGCCGGTGCTCTCGGGCCAGAACCACCGGTGCTGGAAGGCGTAGGTGGGCAGTTCCACCCGGCGCGCGCCAGAGAACAGAGCCTGCCAGTCCACCGCCACGCCGCGGACGAACAGCTCGGCCGCCGAGACCAGCACCCGCTCCAGGCCACCGTCCTCGCGGCGCAACGTCCCGGCGACCACGGTGGTGGCGTCGGTCTCGTCCACGCACTCCTGGACCCCGACCGTCAGTACGGGGTGCGGACTCACCTCCACGAACACCCGATACCGCTGCTCCAGCAGCTGCCCGACCGCCGGAGCGAAGGCCACCGTGCGCCGCAGGTTCTCACACCAGTACCCCGCGTCCAGCTCCGGACCCTCCACCCACTCGCCGGTCACTGTCGACAGCATCGGCACCCGCACCGGCCCCGGCTCCACCCCCGCCAGGACCTGGGCCAGCTCATCACCGATCAGATCCACCTGCGCCGAATGCGAGGCGTAATCCACCGCGATCCGCCGCACCCGCACGTTCTCAGCGGTCAGCCGCTCGACCAGCTCCTCCACCGCCGCGACCTCACCGGCCACCACCACCGAGTTCGGGCCGTTCACCGCCGCCACCGACACCCGCCCATCCCAGGCCGCCACAGACTCCGCCACCCGCTCGGCCGGCAACGCCACCGACGCCATCGCCCCACCCCCAGCCAACCGCTCGGCGATCAGACGGCTGCGCAACGCCACCACCCGGGCACCGTCGGACAACGACAGGCCACCGGCCACCACCGCGGCGGCGATCTCACCCTGCGAATGCCCCACCACCGCGTCCGGACGAACCCCCAGCGACTCCCACACCGCCGCCAGCGACACCATCACCGCGAACGACACCGGCTGCACCACATCCACCCGCTCCAACGACGGAGCACCCTCGCTCTGCCGGATCACCTCCAGCAACGACCAGTCCACGAACGGCTCCAACGCCGCCGCGCACTCCGCCATCCGCCCGGCGAAGACCGCCGACTCCTCCAGCAGAGCCGCCCCCATCCCCACCCACTGCGCCCCCTGACCCGGGAACACCCACACCGACTTCCCAACCACATCGGCCACACCTGCGACCACCCCGGGCACCGACTCACCCGAGGCAACCGCAACCACCCCCGCCAGCAGACCCGCACGATCCCCGCCGACCACCACCGCACGGTGCTCGAACACCGACCGCGACACCACCAGCGAGAACGCCACATCGGTCAGCGCGACATCGCGCCCCTCCATGTGCGAGACCAGCCGCCCGGCCTGCGCCCGCAGCGCCTCGCCCGTACGACCCGACACCACCACCGGAACCACGCCCGCGTCCGGTGCACGGTCCTGCGGACGGGCCACCGTCGCGGCCTCGGGCTGCTCGATGATCACATGCGCGTTGGTGCCGCTGATCCCGAACGACGACACCCCCGCCCGACGCGGACGACCCGTGTCCGGCCACTCCACCGGCTCACTCAGCAGCTCCACCGCACCCGAGGCCCAGTCCACATGCGACGACGGCGCGTCCACGTGCAACGTCCTGGGCAGCACCCCGTGCCGCATCGCCATAATCATCTTGATCACACCCGCCGCACCGGCGGCGGCCTGGGTGTGGCCGAGGTTCGACTTGATCGACCCCAGCAGCAACGGCCGATCCCGGTCCTGACCGTAGGTGGCCAGCAGCGCCTGAGCCTCGATCGGGTCACCCAGAACCGTGCCGGTCCCGTGCCCCTCGACCGCGTCCACCTCCGACGGCGACAACCTCGCACCGGCCAGCGCCTGACGGATCACCCGCTGCTGCGAAGGACCGTTCGGCGCGGTCAACCCGTTGGACGCACCGTCCTGGTTCACCGCCGAACCCCGCACCACCGCCAGCACCTCATGGCCGTTGCGGCGCGCGTCCGACAACCGCTCCAGCACCAGCATGCCCACACCCTCGGACCAACCCGCGCCGTCGGCCGCGTCCGAGTAGGACTTGCACCGCCCGTCGCCGGCCAGGCCGCCCTGCCCGGTGAAGTCGATGAACGGGCTCGGAGTGGCCATCACGGTCACGCCACCGGCCAGGGCCAGCGAGCAGTCACCGCCGCGCAGCGCCTGCGCGGCCAGGTGCAGCGCGACCAGGGACGACGAACAGGCGGTGTCCACCGTCACCGCCGGGCCCTCCAGGCCCAGCGTGTAGGAGATACGCCCGGTCGCCACGCTTCCCGCGGTGCCGGTACCCATGAAGCCCACCACGTCCGCCGGGAACGGCATGCTGGTCGCATAGTCGTGGTACATGACTCCGGCGAACACGCCCGTACGGCTGCCGCGCAGCGAGGTCGGGTCGATCCCGGTGCGCTCGATCGCCTCCCAGGTGGTCTCCAGCAGCAGACGCTGCTGCGGATCCATCGCCAGCGCCTCACGCGGCGAGATCCCGAAGAAGCCCGGATCGAACTCTCCGGCCTCGTGCAGGAAGCCGCCCGCTTCCACGTAGTTGACGGCTCGGCCCTCGGTACCCCCCTCAAGGGAGCCACGACTCCAGCCGCGCGTCGTCGGGAAGGGAGAGATCGCGTCCCCGCCTTCACTGACCAGTCGCCACAGATCCTCCGGCGAGGTGACCCCGCCCGGATAGCGGCATGCCATGCCCACGATCACGATCGGATCGTCCGCGACCGGTACCACCGACGCGGGGATGACCACGTCGGCGTCCTCACCGAGCAGCTCGGCCAGCAGGAACTCCGCCAGCGTGGCCGGCGTCGGGTAGTCGAACACCAGCGTCGCCGGGAGGCGCAGCCCGCTCACCCCGTTCAGCCGGTTGCGCAGCTCGACCGCGGTCAGGGAGTCGAAGCCCAACTCGCGGAACTCCCGCCGCACCTCCACCGTCTCCGGCGACGCGTGCCCGAGCACGACCGCCACCTCGGTCCGCACCAGATCCAGCAGGGCCTCGGTGCGCTCGGCCAGGCCCAGCGGAGCCAGCCGCTGCAACAACGTCGCGGCCACCACCGACCCGGACGCCGCCGACCGGCGCCCACCTCGTACCAGCCCACGCAACAACGCCGGTACGTCACCCTGTGTCCGCAGCGACGGCAGGTGCAGTCGCACCGGCACCAGTACCGGCTGCTCAAGCGCGGTGGCGACCTCGAACAGTGCCAGGCCGTGCTCCAGCGACAGCGGCGGCATCCCCGCCCGCGCCATCCTGCGCATGTCGGTGTCGTCCAGCGTGCCGGTCATCCCGACGTCCTGGGTCCAGGCTCCCCAGGCCAGCGACAGGGCGGGCAGACCCTCGGCCCGCCGGTGCTGGGCCAGCGCGTCCAGGAAGGCGTTGGCGGCGGCGTAGTTGCCCTGCCCGGCGTTGCCCATCACTCCGGCCAGCGAGGAGAACAGCACGAACGCCGCCAGGTCCAGCCCCCGGGTCAGCTCGTGCAGGTGCCACGCGGCGTCCACCTTCGGCCGCGACACCACCTCCAGCCGCTCCGCCGTCAGCGACAGGATCGTCCCGTCGTCCAGCACACCGGCGGTGTGGATCACCGCGGTCAGCGGACGCTCGGCCGGTACCCCTGACAGCAGTTCCGCCAGCGCGTCCCGGTCCGCCACATCGCAGGCCACGATCTCGACCTCGACGCCGTGCGCGATCAGCTCCGCCCGTAGTTCCGTCGCGCCGGGGGCGCCCATACCCCTGCGGCTGACCAGCAGCAGGTGCCTCACTCCACGCTCGGCCACCACATGCCGCGCGAACTGCGCCCCCAGCCCACCGGTCCCACCGGTGATCAGTACGGTGCCGTCCAGGTCCCACGGCCGCCCGCCCTCATCGGCCGGCGCCACCCGCGCCAGGCGCGGAACCCGCACCTCACCCTCGCGTACCGCCGCCTGCGGCTCACCCGAGAGCAACACCCCGGCCAGTGCCGATGAGGACAGCTCCCCGTCGACGTCGACCAGCACGAACCGGCCCGGCTCCTCCCACTGCGCCGACCGCACCAGACCCCACACCGCCGCGGCCGCCAGGTCCGCGACGGCCTCGTTATCACTCGTCGCGACGGCGCCCCCGGTCACGAACACCAGCCGGGAGCGGCGACAGCGATCATCGGTCAGCCACGCCTGCAGCAGGCCCAGCGCCGCGATGGTCAGTTCGTGAACCCCGGTGACCACGTCGCTCCGCGCCGCGGAGCCGACCGCGACGGTCACCGTCTCCGGTACCGTCTCCAAGGCCGCCAGCGCCGCCTCCGGATCCGATGTCAGATCCAGGATCGGCTCGACCAGGTCGAGCTCGGTGCCGGCCTCCGTCGGCATCTCGGGCAACGCCGTCCAGGTCGGCTGGAACAGCGAGTCCCGGTACGGATCGCCGCCGCCGACGGTCAGCTGGTCGGCTGCGACCGGCCGCAGCACCAGCGAGCGCGCCGACAGCACCGGCTCCCCCGCACCGTCCACCGCGATCACCGAGACCGCGTCGCCACCGGTCCTGGCCAGCCGCACCCGCAGCACCGACGCGCCACCGGCGTGCAGACACACCTCTTCCCAGGAGAACGGCATCCGGCCGCCCTCGACCACGTCCAGGTCGGCGAAGCTCACCGCGTGCAACGCCGCGTCCAGCAACGCCGGATGCACCCCGAACGCCCCCGCACTCGGCTGCGCCTGCTCGGGCAGGACGACCTCGGCGTACACCGCGCCATCCACACTTCGCCAGGCCGCTCTCAACCCCTGGAACACCGGACCGTAGTGGAACCCGCCCGCGGCGAACTGCTCGTACAGGTCGTCCAGCTGGACCGCGGTCGCATCGCGCGGCGGCCACACCGCCGTGTCGAAGCCGGCCAGGGTGTCGGCGAGCGCGCGAGACCGGCCGTCGGCCACGGCCAGCACACCGGTGGCGTGCCGCACCCACGGCTCCTCGTCGGCGGCCTCGGCCGAGCGGGCGTAGACGCTCAGGTTGCGGCGGCCGGACTCCGCCGCCGCGCCCACCCACACCTGCACGGCGACGGCGTCACTCTCGCCGAGCACCAGCGGCACGGTCAGGGTCAGCTCCTCCACCAGGTCGCAGCCGACCTGGTCGCCCGCCCGGATCGCCAGCTCAAGGAACCCGGTACCCGGGAAGATCACCGTTCCGGCCACCGCGTGGTCGGCCAGCCACGGATGCGTCCGCAGCGACAGCCGGCCGGTGAGCAGCACTCCGGCCGAGTCGGCCAGGCCGACCGCGGCACCCAGCAGCGGGTGCCCGGCGGAGGCCAGGCCAGCCGCCGCCACGTTCCCCGGCTGGGAACCGGCCGCGTCGGGCCAGAACCGCCGACGCTGGAACGCGTACGTCGGCAGGTCGATCCGGTGTCCGCCCCGGAGCACCGCCCGCCAGTCCACCGGTACTCCGCGCACGTGCAGCCGCGCCAGCGCCTCCATGATCGCGCTGTGCTCGTCCCGGTCCCCGCGCAGCACCGGCACCAGTACCGCGTCGGTGCCGGAGAACTGGGCGGGCGAGTCGTGAGCCGTGAGCTCGGCCAGGGTGTCCTGGGCCATCGCGGTGAGCACTCCGTCCGGCCCGAGTTCCAGGTAGGCCGTGGCACCCTGCCGGTGCAGCGTCCGCACCCCGTCGGCGAAGCGCACCGCGCTTCGCACCTGCTCCACCCAGTAGCCGGGCGAGCACAGCTGCTCGGCCGTGGCCATCTCACCGGTCACCGTGGACACGATCGGAATCCGCGGCGCACCGAAGGTCAGTGTCCGGGCCAGGGCCCGGAAGTCCTCCAGCATCGGGTCCATCAACGGCGAGTGGAAGGCGTGCGACACCCGCAACCGCTTGGCTCGAACCCCTTGAGCCTCCAGCGCGGCCACGACCTCAAGAACGGCCTGCTCAGCACCGGAGATCACCACGGACGCCGGGCCGTTGACGGCCGCGATCGACACCTCGGTCTCGCGCCCGGCCAGCAGCCCGGCGATCTCCTCTTCGGAGGCCCGCACCGCCACCATCGCCCCGCCCTGCGGCAGCGCCTGCATCAACCGGCCGCGCGCCGCCACCAGCGCGCAGGCGTCCGACAGGGACAGCACCCCGGCCACGTGCGCCGCGGTGATCTCCCCGATCGAGTGCCCGGCCAGCACCTCCGGCCGCACCCCCCAGGACTCGACCAGCCGGAACAGCGCCGTCTCCACCGCGAACAGCGCCGGCTGCGCCCACCCGGTCTGGTCGAGCGCCTCCGCCCCGGCCGTACCCGGCTCGGCGAACAACACCTCCCGCAACGACCCGTCCAGCAGCGAATCCAGCTCCGCGACCACCTCGTCCAACGCCGCCGCGAACACCGGGAACCGCGCGTACAGCTCCCGGCCCATCCCCGCCCGCTGACTGCCCTGACCGGTGAACAACACCGCCGGCTTCGATTCGGCCTCGGCCGACCCCTGCAGCACGCCCGCGCTCGACCGGCCCTCGGCCAGTGCCCGCAGGCCGGCTCCCAGACCCGCGTGGTCGGCGGCCACCACGGCCGCCCGGTACTCGAACGCCGAGCGCGTGGTGGCCGTCGAGAACGCCACGTCCGCCAATCGCAGACCGGGCTCGCCGTCCACGTACGCCGCGAGCCGCTCGGCCTGCGCCCGCAGCGCCTCCGCCGACCGGCCGGAGACCAGGACCGGCACGGCACCGTCCGACGCGGGTGGACGCTCCTCGGACTCCACGTCCCGCGTTTCGATCCGCTCGATGATCACGTGCGCGTTGGTGCCGCTGATTCCGAACGACGAGACCGCCGCCCGGCGGGGGTGATCGGTCTGCGGCCACTCGGCCGGCTCGGTCAGCAGCTCTATCGCACCCGAGGTCCAGTCCACGTGCGAGGACGGCTCGTCGATGTGCAGCGTCCTGGGCAGCACCCCGTGCCGCATCGCCATGACCATCTTGATCACACCGGCCACGCCGGAGGCCGCCTGGGTGTGACCGATGTTCGACTTCAGCGATCCGAGCAGCAGCGGCCGGTCCTCCGGCCGGTTCTGCCCGTAGGTGGCCAGCAGTGCCTGGGCCTCGATCGGGTCACCCAGCGCGGTGCCCGTGCCGTGGCCCTCCACCGCGTCCACCTCTGCGGGGGTCAGGCCCGCGCCGGCCAGGGCCTGGCGGATCACCCGTTGCTGCGAGGGGCCGTTCGGCGCGGTCAACCCGTTGGACGCGCCGTCCTGGTTCACCGCGGAACCTCGCAGGACGGCCAGGACCTGGTGGCCGTTGCGCCGCGCGTCGGACAGGCGCTCCAGGACCACCATGCCCACGCCCTCGGCCCAGCTGGTGCCGTCGGCGGCATCCGAGTAGGACTTGCACCGCCCATCGGCGGCCAGCCCGCCCTGGGCGCTGAACTCCACGATACCCATCGGGGTGGCCACCACGGTCACACCGCCGGCCAGCGCCAGCGAGCAGTCACCCGCGCGCAGCGCCTGCGCGGCCATGTGCATCGCCACCAGCGACGACGAGCAGGCGGTGTCCACCGTGACCGCCGGGCCCTCCAGTCCCAGCGTGTAGGACAGCCGGCCCGAGGTCACGCTCCCCGCCTGGCCCGTCACCATGAAGCCGCGGGCCTCGTCCGACGGGACGTAGCCGGAACCGCTGGCGCCGACGTAGACACCCGTGTCGCTGCCCCGCAGCGACAGCGGGTCGATTCCGGCGCGCTCGAACGCCTCCCAGGTGGTCTCCAGCAGAACACGCTGCTGCGGGTCCATCCCCAGGGCCTCACGCGGCGAGATCCCGAAGAACCCGGCGTCGAACTCCGCGGCGTCGGACATGAAGCCGCCGTGGAAGTCCAGTTCGCCGTTCACCTGCCAGCCCCGGTCGACCGGCAGCGGGGAGATGGCGTCGCGCCCCTCGGTGACGAGCCGCCACAGATCCTCGGGAGAGTGCACCTCACCCGGGTAGCGGCAGGCCATCGACACGATCACGATCGGGTCGTCGGCCACCGACGCGACCGCCGTCGGAACGACGACGTCACCGTGCTCACCCAGCAGTTCGGCCAGCAGGAACTCCGCCAGCACCACGGGGGTCGGGTAGTCGAACACCAGGGTGGCGGGCAGCCGCAGCCCGGTGGCGGTGTTCAGCCGGTTGCGCAGCTCGACCGCGGTGAGGGAGTCGAAGCCCAGCTCGCGGAACTCCCTCCGCACCTCCACCATCTGGGGTGAGGCGTGTCCCAGTGCCATGGCGGCCTGGGCCCGGACCAGCTCGGTCACCAGCCGGTTGCGGTCGGCGGGGGGCAGCCCGGCCAGCTGCCGCAGCAGCGCCCCGTCCGCGCCCGACACCGGGGCCGCCGCCGTACGGCGGGTGCCCCGCACCAGCGAGCGCAACAGCGGAGGCACCTCACCGAACGCCCGCAACGCCGGCAGGTTGAGCCGAACCGGTGCGACCACCGGCGTGTCGCAGCCCAGAACCGCGTCGAACAGCGCCAGTCCCTCGGCGAAGGAGAACAGCTGGAATCCCGCGGCCGTCAGCCGGCGGAGGTCCGTCTCGGAGAGCTCTCCGGCCATACCGGCGTCCGCCGCCCACGGTCCCCACACCAGGGACAGGCCCGGCATGCCCTGGGCCCGGCGGTGCTGGGCCAGCGCGTCCAGGTAGGCGTTGGCCGCCGCGTAACCGCCCAGTCCCGCGCCGCCGACCAGCCCGGCCATCGAGGAGTACATGACGAAGGCGGCCAGGTCGAGGTTCCGGGTGAGTTCGTGCAGGTGCCAGGCACCGTCGGCCTTGGGCCCGAACACGTTGGCCAGCCGCTGCGCGTCCAGCGACAGGATCATGCCGTCGTCACGGACGCCCGCGGTGTGGATGACCGCGGTGAGCGGGTGCTCCGCCGGCACGCCGGCGAGCAGCTCCGCGGCCTGGTCCCGGTCGGCCAGGTCGCAGGCGACGATGGTGACCTCGACCCCGTGCGCGATCAGCTCGGCCTGCAGCTCCACCGCACCCGGAGCGTCCAGCCCTCTCCTGCCGGTCAGCAGCAGGTGCCGGACCCCGTGCTCGGCCACCAGATGCCGGGCCAGGTTGCTTCCCAGGCCACCCGTGCCACCCGTGATCAGAACGGTGCCATCGAGATCCAGCCGCCGCGCGCCGTCTCCACCTGGCGTCAGGCGGACCAGCCTGGGGACGCGGGCCGCGTGTTCGCGGATCGCCACCTGGGGTTCGCCGCAGGCCAGCGCCTCGGGCAGCGCCGACAGCCCGGTCTCCCGCTCGTCCACGTCGACCAGCACGAAGCGGCCGGGATTCTCGGCCTGCGCGACGCGTACGAGCCCCCAGACCGCGGCCGCCGCCGGATCCGTGATGATCTCGTCTTCCCCGCCGGCGACCGCGCCCCGGGTGACCAGCACCAACCTCGACTCGGTGAACCGGTCATCGGCCAGCCACTGCCTCAGCAGTTCCAGCACCCGGCCGGTCAGCTCCTGTGCCGCCGCCCCGCCCGCCTCGGCGGGCGAGCCGATCTCGACGGTCACGACGTCCGGCACCCGGTCCAGTGCCCCGGGCTCGGTCTGACCCGGCTCGGCCCAGCGCAGGTCGCTCAGTCCCGGACGACCCGGTTCGGACCAGTCCAGCTCGACACAGTCCAGGCCGGCCACCGCGTCCGTCGGAGAGACGACGGTGGGCGCGACCACCCACTCCAGGGTGAACAGCGCGTCCCGTTCCGGTCCCCGGCCGCCGGAGGCGAGCATCTGGTCCGCGGACACCGGCCGGAACACCAGCGACTCCGCCGTCAGCACCGGCGCGCCCTCGGCGTCCACCGCCGCCAGCGACACCGAACCGCTTCCGGTCTTGACCAGCCGCACCCGCAACGCCGAAGCACCGTTGGCGTGCAAACAGACGCCACCCCAGGAGAACAGCAGCCGCCCCTGGCCCGGCTCCGTCAGCTCCATGAACGAGGCCGGCTGCAACGCCGCGTCCAGCAGTGCGGGATGCAGGCCGAACAGACCGACGTCGCCGACCTCCTCCGGCACCTCGACCTCGGCGAAGATCTCCCCGTCGCGCTGCCAGGCCGCCCGCAACCCCTTGAAGGTGGGCCCGTAGACCACGCCGCCCTCGGCCAGGTCGTCGTACAGCCCGTCCAGCGCGATGGGCGTCGCGCCCTCGGGCGGCCAGGTGGCCGTGTCGAACCGTGCCGTACGCGCTCCGACCCCCAGCACACCGGCCGCGTGCCGTATCCAGGGCTGGTCCGGCGCGTCGGCGAGCCGCGCGTAGATCGCGAGGTTCCTGCGGCCTGTCTCGTCGGACGCGCTCACCACCACCTGGACGGCGACGGCGCCGTCCGGGGCGAGCACCAGCGGGGCGGCCAGGGTGAGTTCTTCCACCCGGTCGCAGCCGACCTGGTCCGCTGCCCGGATCGCCAGTTCGAGGAACCCGGTGCCGGCGAACAACGCCGTATCGGCCACCGCGTGATCGGCGAGCCAGGGGTGCGCGCGCACCGACATCAGGCCGGTGAGCAGCGCGCCGTCGGAGTCGGCGAGCCCGACGGCGGCGCCCAGCAGCGGGTGCCCGGCCGCGACGAGGCCGAGCCCCCGGGCATCGGCGATCCGCACCCCGCTCGGCCAGTAACGCCGGTGCTGGAAGGCGTACGTCGGCAGATCCACCCGTCGACCGCCGGTCAGCACCTGCCGCCAGTCCACCTTCACCCCACGGACGAACAGCTCGGCCGCCGAGACCAGCACCCGCTCCAAACCACCCTCGTCACGACGCAACGTCCCCGCCACCACCGCGGCCACCCCCGCCGCGTCCACCGCCTGCTCGATCCCCAACGTCAACAACGGATGCGGACCCACCTCGACGAACACCCGATACCGCTCCGCCAGCAACCGCTCGACCGCCGACGCGAACCCCACCGTCCGCCGCACGTTCTCATACCAGTAACCGGCATCCAACTCCGTACCGTCCAACCACCGCCCGGTCACCGTCGACAACATCGCCACCCGCGCCACCCGCGCCTCCACCCCCGCCAGATCCACCAGCAGATCCTCACGGAACCGCTCCACCTGCGGCGAATGCGCGGCGAAGTCCGCACCGGCCAACTGCCAGCGCATCACGCCTTCTGCCGACAGCCGCCGCTCCA
Organism: Streptosporangium amethystogenes subsp. fukuiense; assembly: GCF_042665875.1. Classification (NCBI taxonomy): domain Bacteria; kingdom Bacillati; phylum Actinomycetota; class Actinomycetes; order Streptosporangiales; family Streptosporangiaceae; genus Streptosporangium; species Streptosporangium amethystogenes. The sequence continues at coordinate 3,557,893 of NZ_JBHTEE010000001.1, forward strand.
GCACCCGCACAGCCTCCCCATCACCGGCCACGGTGACCACCCGAGGACCGTTGACCGCCGCGATCGCCACCCGATCCAGCAGACCCTCCTCGGCCAGCGCCGCACGCACCCACTCCACCGGCGCCATCACCGACAACATCACCCCGTGCCCGGACAACCGCTCGGCGATCAACCGGCTGCGCAACGCCACCACCCGCGCCCCGTCCTGCACCGACAACGCCCCGGCCACCACCGCCGCCGCGATCTCACCCTGCGAATGCCCCACCACCGCATCCGGACGCAACCCCAGCGACTCCCACACCGCCGCCAGCGACACCATCACCGCGAACGACACCGGCTGCACCACATCCACCCGCTCCAACGACGGAGCACCCTCGCTCTGCCGGACCACCTCCAGCAACGACCACCCCGACCAGTCCACGAACGGCTCCAACGCCGCCGCACACTCCGCCATCCGCCCCGCGAACACCGGCGACTCCTCCAGCAGCCGCGCGCCCATGCCCGCCCACTGCGCCCCCTGACCCGGGAACACGAAAACCGTCCTGCCCTCGACATCCGCCACACCCTGGACCACACCGGGCACCGGCTCATCCGAGCCGACCACGGCCAGCCCCGCCAGCAGACCCGCACGATCCCCGCCGACCACCACCGCACGGTGCTCGAACACCGACCGCGACGACACCAGCGAGAAGCCCACATCCGCCAGGCCAAGCTCGCCCCGGGCCTGCAGATGCGCAGTCAGTCGCCCGGCCTGTGCCCGCACCGCGTCGGCCGTACGGGCCGAGATCACCCAGGGCAGCACGCCGTCTGCCGGACCGGCGGGCTCATCGACCGCCGGTTCCGCCACCTCCGGCCCCTGCTCCAGGATCAGGTGGGCGTTGGTGCCGCTGATCCCGAACGACGACACCCCGGCCCGGCGCGGGTGACCGTTCCGTGGCCACTCGACCGGTTCGGTCAGCAGCTCCACCGCACCCGAGGCCCAGTCCACGTGCGAGGACGGCTCGTCCAGGTGCAATGTCTTGGGCAGCACGCCGTGCCGCAGAGCCATGACCATCTTGATAACACCCGCCACGCCCGCGGCGGCCTGGGTGTGGCCGATGTTCGACTTGATCGACCCCAGCAGCAGCGGACGGTCCTCCGGCCGGTCCTGGCCGTAGGTGGCCAGCAGCGCCTGCGCCTCGATCGGGTCACCCAGGGCGGTGCCGGTGCCGTGCGCCTCGACCGCGTCCACCTCGTCGGCGGACAGCCCGGCGACGGCCAGGGCCTTGCGGATCACCCGCCGCTGCGAGGGGCCGTTCGGCGCGGTCAGACCGTTGGACGCGCCGTCCTGGTTGATCGCCGACCCGCGAACGAGTGCGAGCACCCGGTGGCCGTTGCGCTGCGCGTCCGACAGCCGCTCCAGCATCACCAGACCGACGCCCTCGGACCATCCGATGCCGTCCGCCGAGTCGGAGAACGCCTTGCAGCGGGCATCCGGTGCCAGGCCGCCCTGCTCGCCGAGCTCCCCGAACGCCGCGAGGGTCGATATGACGGTGACGCCGCCGGCCACCGCGAGCGAGCACTCCCCGTTGCGCAGGGCCTGGGCCGCCATGTGGATGGTCACCAGCGACGACGAGCACGCGGTGTCCACCGTCACCGCCGGGCCCTCCAGACCCAGGGTGTAGGAGATCCGGCCGGAGGCCACGCTGGCTAGCTGCCCGGTCATGATGTGACCGCGAGACTCTCCCCCGGGCATGTAGCCCGAGCCGACGGAGCCGATGAAGACGCCGGTGTCGCTGCCGCGCAACGAGTCGGGGTCGATGCCCGCGTTCTCCAGGACCTCCCAGGCCGCCTCCAGCAGCAGCCGCTGCTGCGGGTCCATCGCGAGCGCCTCACGTGGCGAGATCCGGAAGAACTCCGCGTCGAACTCGGGCGCGTCGAAGACGAATCCGCCCTTCAGGTCGATGTCACCGTGGGTCTGCCAGCCTCTGTCGGTCGGCAGCGGGGTGATGGCGTCCTGTCCCTCGATGACCAGCCGCCACAGGTCGTCCGGGGAGTTCACCTCTCCGGGGTAGCGGCAGGCCATCGAGACGATCGCGATCGGATCGTCTCCGACCGAGACCGTGGCCACCGGCAGGATGGCGTCGCCGTGCGCGCCGAGCACCTCGCTCAGCAGATACTCTCCCAGCGCGGTGGGGGTGGGGTAGTCGAAGACGAGGGTGGAGGGCAGCCGCAGCCCGGTGGCGGTGTTGAGGCGGTTGCGCAGTTCGATCGCGGTCAGCGAGTCGAAGCCCAGCTCGCGGAACTCCCGCCTGACGTCCACCGCCTCCAGCGAGGGGTACCCGAGGACGGCCGCGGCCTGGGTGCGGACCAGGTCTGTCACGAACCGGGTCCGCTCGGCCTGCGTCAACCCGGCCAACTGCCGCAACAGGGTGCCCTCACCCAGGGCGGGCGCCGATGCCGCCGTACGACGGGTGCCGCGCACCAGGCCGCGCAGCAGCGGCGGCACCTGCTCTTGCGGCAGTGCGGGCGGGTTCAGCCGTACCGGGACCACCAGCGGCGCATCCGAGTCGATGGCCGCGTCGAACAGGGCCAGCCCCTGCTCGGTGGTGATCGGCGGCAGCCCGGCGGCGGTCATCCGCTGCACATCGGCCTGCGACATGGCCCCCGGTCATCCCGGTGGCCTGCGCCCACAACCCCCACGCCAGCGACAACCCCGGCAACCCCTGCGCCCGACGCCGCGCCATCAACGCGTCCAACCACGCATTCGCCGCCGCATAGTTACCCTGACCCGCACCACCCATCAACCCCGGCCAGCGAGGAGAACACCACGAACCCCGCCAGATCCATCCCCTGGGTCAGCTCGTGCAGATGCCAGGCCGCGTCCACCTTCGGCCGCAACACCCCATCCAGCCGCTCCGGCGTCAACGAGGCGATCGTCCCGTCATCCAGGACTCCGGCCGCGTGGATCACCGCGGTCAGCGGATGCCCGGCAGCCACCCCGGCCAGCAGGCCGGCCACCGCGTCCCGGTCCGCCATGTCACAGGCGGCGACCGTGACCTCGACCCCGTGCGCGATCAGCTCGGCCCGCAACTCCAGCGCGCCGGGAGCGTCCAGACCCCCTGCGGCTGACCAGCAGCAGATGCCGCAGCCCGTGCTCGGCCACCAGATGCCGAGCCACCTCCGCACCCAGACCACCCGTCCCACCGGTGATCAACACCGTGCCCTCCGGGTCCCAGACCCGAGGCATCGTCAGCACGATCTTGCCCGTGTGCCTGGCCTGGCTCATGAACCGGAACGCCTCCCGGCCCCGGCGCACATCCCACGCCGTCACCGGCAACGGCCGCAGCTCACCGGCGGCGAACAGCTCCATCAGCTCGGCCAGGATCTGCCGCAACCGCTCGGGCCCGGCGTCCAGCACGTCGAACCAGTGGTACTCCAGCCCGGGGAACTGCCCCTGGTCGCGAATGTCGAGCTTGCCCATCTCGACGAACCGGCCACCCGGGCGCAGCAGTCGCGCCGAGGCGTCGATGAACTCACCCGTCAGCGAGTTCAGCACCACATCGATGCCCCGCTCGCCGCAGACCGCACGGAACCGCTCCTCGAACTCCAGGGTGCGCGAGGAGGCGATGTGGTCGTCCGGGATGCCCATCGAACGCAGCACCTCCCACTTGGCCGGGCTCGCCGTGGCGAACACCTCCACGCCCAGCCGCTGCGCCAGCTGGATCGCCGCCATCCCGGTCCCGCCGGTACCCGCGTGCACCAGCAGCGACTCACCTTCCCGCAACCCGGCCAGGTCCATCAGCCCGTAGTAGGTGGTGAGGAACGACACCGGGATCGTCGCGGCCTGCTCGTAGCCGACCCCATCGGGGATCCTGGTCAACCCGCCGGCACCGGTGACCACCACCGGGCCGAAGCCGCCCTCGGTCAGGCCGACCACCCGGTCCCCCGGACGCAGATCCTCGACGCCGGGGCCGACCTCCAGCACCACCCCGGCGGCCTCGCCGCCCATCAGGCCGACCCTGTCCTGGAACCAGCCCAGCGCGTTCAACCCGTCCAGCAGGTCCCGGAAGTTCACCCCCGCCGCACGCACCGCCACCCGCACCTGCCCGGCCTCCAGCGGCTCGATCGCCTGCGGGAACGGAAGCAACTCCAGCGCGTCCAGACTGCCCTTGGCCCGGCTGCCCAACCGCCACGGCACCCCGGCCGGCGGCAGCAGACCCGCCCCCGAGGCCAGCGACGCCAACCGCGGCACCCGCACCCCACCGTCACGCACCGCCACCTGCGGCTCGCCGGAAGCCAGCACCCCGCCCAGCAGCGTGGGAAGCGCGGCCCTCGGCGCACCGGGCGAGGTCTCATCCGCGCCCGGGTCCGGGTACTCGTCTCCGTACTCACCTGGGCCCAGATCGACCAGCGCGAACCGGCCCGGGTTCTCCGACTGCGCGCTGCGCACCAACCCCCACACCGCCGAGGCCGCCAGATCGGTGACCGCCTCACCCTCACCGGCCGCGACCGCGCCCCGGGTAACGAACACCAGACGCGAGTCACTGAACCGCTCGTCGGCCAGCCACCCCTGCAACAGACCCAGCACCCCGGCCGTCACCGCACGCGCCGAGGCCACCGCGTCCTCGGCAGAATCGGTCACCACCTCGGCCAGCACCGTCCCCGGCACCGGCCCCGCCTCGCCCAACACCGACAGATCATGGTGAACCGGCACCGACTGCCCAGCCGACTCCCACACCGCCGCGAGGCCCAGGGCGTCCGGCTCGAACCCCGAGAAACCGACCACCGCCACCGGCGCCGGATCAGCCACGGAAATCTCGGAAAGCGGGGTCCAGTCCAGCCGGAACAGCCCATCCCGCTCCGCCACCTGACCGCCGCCGACGGCGAGCTGATCAGGTGTGAACGGGCGCAGCACCAGCGAACGCGCCGACAGCACCGGCTCGCCCGCGGTGTCCACCGCAGTCAGCGACACGGCGTCATCGCCCGTCCGGAGCAGTCGCACACGCAGCATCGCCGCCCCGGTGGCCTGCAGGTTCACCTGCCCCCAGGAGAACGGCAACCGGCCGCCCTCGACCGGCTCCAGCCCGGCGAACGGCACCGCGTGCAACACAGCGTCCAGCAACGCCGGGTGCATCCCGAACGAACCCGCGCTCGACACCGTCTGCTCGGGCAGCGCGACCTCGGCGAACACCTCGCCGCCGGCGCCGCGCCAGGCCGCCCGCAGCCCTTGGAACACCGGGCCGTACTCGAAGCCGCCCGCGGCCAGCTCCTCGTACACCCCGTCCAGCCCGATCGCGGTCGCGCCGGCCGGAGGCCAGACCGTCGCGTCGAACGGCTCGGCATCGGGAGCACCGGTGACCGGGGCCCCGACGGCCAGCATGCCGGTGGCGTGCCGCACCCACGGCACGTCGTCGACGGCCTCGGCCGACCGGGCATAGATGTTCACGCTCCGGTGGCCCGTCTCCTGCGTGGCGCCCACCCACACCTGCACCGCGACGGCTTCGCCCTCGCCCAGCGTCAGTGGCGCGGTCAGGGTCAGCTCCTCCACCACGTCACAACCGACCTGGTCACCCGCCCGGATCGCCAGCTCAAGGAACCCGGTACCCGGGAAGATCACCATCCCGGCCACCGCGTGATCGGCCAGCCACGGATGCGACGAGAGCGACAGACGGCCGGTCAGCAGCACCCCGTTGGAGTCGGCCAGGCCCACGGCGGCGCCCAGCAGCGGATGTCCCGCCACCGCCAGCCCCGCCGCGGCCACATTCCCCACCTGGGAACCCGCCCCCACCGGCCAGAACAGCTCATGCTGGAAGGCGTACGTCGGCAGATCCACCCGCCGGCCGCCGGCCAGCACCTGCCGCCAGTCCACCGCCACACCACGTACGAACAGCTCCGCCGCCGAGACCAGCACCCGCTCCAAGCCGCCATCGTCGCGGCGCAACGTCCCGGCGACCACCGCGACGGCGTCGGTCTCGTCGACACACTCGCCGATGCCGACCGTCAGTACGGGGTGCGGACTCACCTCGACGAACACCCGATACCGCTGCTCCAGCAGCTGCCCGACCGCCGGAGCGAAGGCGACCGTGCGGCGCAGGTTCTCACACCAGTACCCGGCCTCCAGCTCCGGACCCTCCAGCCACTGACCGGTCACCGTCGACAGCATCGGCACCCGCACCGGCCCCGGCGCCACCCCCGCCAGGACCTGGGCCAGCTCATCGCCGATCAGATCCACCTGCGCCGAATGCGAGGCGTAATCCACCGCGATCCGCCGCACCCGCACGTTCTCAGCGGTCAGCCGCTCGACCAGCTCCTCCACCGCCGCGACCTCACCGGCCACCACCACCGAACTCGGGCCGTTCACCGCCGCCACCGACACCCCCTCCAGCAAAGCGGCCCCAACCCGCTCCACCGACGCCGCCACCGACGCCATCGCCCCCAACCCCGCCAACCGCTCACCGATCAACCGGCTGCGCAACGCCACCACCCGCGCCCCGTCCTGCACCGACAACGCCCCGGCCACCACCGCCGCCGCGATCTCACCCTGCGAATGCCCCACCACCGCATCCGGACGCAACCCCAACGACTCCCACACCGCCGCCAGCGACACCATCACCGCGAACGACACCGGCTGCACCACATCCACCCGCTCCAACCCCGGAGCACCCTCCACCTGACGGACCACCTCCAGCAACGACCACTCCACGAACGGCTCCAACGCCGCCGCACACTCCGCCATCCGCCCCGCGAACACCGCCGACTCCTCCAACAACCGCGCACCCATCCCCACCCACTGCGCCCCCTGACCCGGGAACACCCACACCGACCTACCGTCGATGTCCGCCACCCCGGACACCACCCCGGGCACCGACTCACCCGCGGCAACCGCCCCCAGCCCCGCCAGCAGACCCGCACGATCCCCGCCGACCACCACCGCACGGTGCTCGAACACCGACCGCGACACCACCAGCGACGACCCCACATCCACCGGGTCGAACTCGCCGGCCGCCTCCATCTGCGCACCCAGACGGCTCGCCTGCTCACGCAACGCCTCAGGGGTCCTCGCCGACACCACCCACGGCACCGCACCCGGCGTCTGGCCCTGGTCACGCGGCTCCGCCTCAGGAGCCTCCGGCCCCTGCTCCAAGATCACATGCGCGTTGGTGCCGCTGATGCCGAACGAGGACACACCCGCCCGACGTGGCCGGTCCACCTGAGGCCAGGACCTGGACTCGGTCAGCAACTCCACCGCGCCTTCCGACCAGTCCACATGTGACGACGGCTCATCCACATGCAACGTCCGGGGCAGCACGCCGTGCCGCAGAGCCATGACCATTTTGATCACGCCCGCCACACCGGCCGCCGCCTGGGCGTGCCCGAGGTTCGACTTGATCGACCCCAGCAGCAGCGGACGGTCCTCGTCCCGGTCCTGCCCGTAGGTGGCCAGCAGCGCCTGCGCCTCGATCGGGTCACCCAGCGTCGTCCCGGTACCGTGCCCCTCGACCGCGTCCACCTCGGCGAAGGACAGGCCCGCGCCGGCCAGCGCCTGGCGGATCACCCGCTGCTGCGAAGGACCGTTCGGCGCGGTCAACCCGTTTGACGCACCATCCTGGTTCACCGCCGAACCCCGCACCACCGCCAGCACCTCATGACCGTTGCGCTGCGCGTCCGACAACCGCTCCAGCACCAGCATCCCGACGCCCTCGGCCCAGTTGACCCCGTCGGCCGCGTCCGCATAGGACTTGCACCGGCCGTCACCGGCCAGCCCGCCCTGCGCGCTGAAGTCGATGAACGGCCCCGGGTTGGCCATCACGGTCACGCCACCGGCCAGCGCCAGCGAGCAGTCGCCACCGCGCAGCGCCTGCGCCGCCAGGTGCAACGCCACCAGCGAGGACGAGCAGGCGGTGTCCACCGTCACCGCCGGGCCCTCCAGCCCGAAGGTGTAGGAAAGGCGACCGGTCGCCACGCTTCCGGCGGTGCCGGTGCCGACGAACCCCATCACCTCCGGCGGGAACGACACACTGGTCGCGTAGTCGTGGTACATCACACCGGCGAACACACCGGTACGGCTGCCGCGCAGCGACGCCGGGTCGATTCCGGCCCGTTCGATCGCCTCCCAGGACGTCTCCAGCAGCAGCCGCTGCTGCGGGTCCATCGCCAGCGCCTCACGCGGCGAGATCCCGAAGAACCCCGGGTCGAACTCCCCGGCCTCGTGCAGGAAGCCACCCTCACGGACGTAGCTGGTGCCCCGGCGCTCCCGATCGGGGCTGTAGAAGGCCGTCGGATCCCAGCCCCGCGTGGTCGGGAACGGCGAGATCGCGTCCGCCCCCTCGGTGACCAGCCGCCACAGGTCCTCCGGCGAGGTGACCCCACCCGGGTAACGGCAGGCCATGCCCACGATCACGATCGGGTCGTCGGCCACCGGCCGGACCTCGGTGGGAACCATCACATCGGCGTGCTCACCGAACAACTCGGCCAGCAGGAACTCCGCCAGCACGGCCGGCGTCGGGTAGTCGAACACCAGCGTGGCCGGCAACCGCAACCCGGTCGTACCGTTCAGTCGGTTGCGAAGGTCCACCGAGGTCAACGAGTCGAACCCCAGCTCGCGGAACTCCCGCCGCACCTCCACCGTCTCCGGCGAGACGTGCCCCAGCACCAAGGCCACCTCGGTACGCACCAGATCCACCAGGACCTCGGCACGCTCGGCCGCTGTGAGCGGAGCCAGCCGCTGCAGCAATGTGCTGGCCGCCTCCGACCTCCCGGCGGACCGGCGCCTGCCCCGCACCAGCTTGCGCAGCAGTGGCGGAACCTCGCCCTGTGCGCGGAGCACCGGCAGATCCAGCCGGACCGGAGCCACGACCGGTTCGCCGGAACGGGTCGCCGCCTCGAACAAGGCGACGCCCTGTTCCGGTGCGATCGGTGGCGTACCGGCACGGGCCAGCCGCTCCATGTCGTCATCGCTCAAGGTGCCGGTCATCCCGCTGTCCTGAGCCCAGGCACCCCAGACCAGCGACAACCCGGGCAGCCCCGCGGTCCCGCGGTGCTGGGCCAGCGCGTCGAGGAACGAGTTGGCCGCGGCGTAGTTGCCCTGACCGGGAGCTCCGATCACGCCCGCCACCGACGAGAACACGATGAACTCGGCCAGATCCATATCCTGGGTCAGCTCGTGCAGGTGCCAGGCGGCGTCCACCTTCGGCCGCAGCACCGCGTCCAGCCGTTCCGGCGTCAGCGAGGGAACGGTCCCGTCGTCCAGCACGCCCGCGGTGTGGATCACCGCGGTCAGCGGATGGTCGGCATCGACCTGCGCCAGCAGCGCGGCGACCTGCTCCCGCTCCGCCACGTCACAGGCGGCGACCGTGACCTCGACCCCGTGCGCGATCAGCTCGGCCCGCAACTCCACCGCACCCGGGGCGTCCAGCCCCCTCCGGCTGGTCAGCAGCAGATGCCGCACACCCCGCTCGGCCACCACATGCCGCGCGAACAGCGCGCCCAGACCACCGGTGCCACCGGTGATCAACACCGTGCCCTCCGCATCCCAGCGCCGGGGCATGGTCAACACGATCTTCCCGGTGTGCCTGGCCTGGCTCATGAACCGGAACGCCTCCCGGCCCCGGCGCACATCCCACGTCGTGACCGGCAACGGCCGCAGCTCACCGGCGGCGAACAGCTCCATCAGCTCGGCCAGGATCTGCCGCAACCGCTCGGGCCCGGCGTCCATCACGTCGAACCAGTGGTACTCCAGCCCCGGGAAACTCCCCCGCTCACGGATGTCCAGCTTGCCCATCTCGACGAACCGGCCACCCGGGCGCAGCAGTCGCGCCGAGGCGTCGATGAACTCACCCGTCAGCGAGTTCAGCACCACATCGATGCCCCGCTCGCCGCAGACCGCGCGGAACCGCTCCTCGAACTCCAGGGTGCGCGAGGAGGCGATGTGGTCGTCCGGGATGCCCATCGAACGCAGCACCTCCCACTTGGCCGGACTGGCCGTGGCGAACACCTCCACGCCCAGCCGCTGCGCCAGCTGGATCGCCGCCATCCCGGTCCCGCCGGTACCCGCGTGCACCAGCAGCCGCTCACCCGCCCGCAACCCGGCCAGATCCATCAGCCCGTAGAAGGCCGTCAGGAACACCACCGGGATCGTCGCCGCCTCCTCGAACGAGAACCCATCGGGAATCCTGGTCAATCCGCCGGCACCGGCGACGACCACCGGGCCGAAACCGCCCTCGACCAGACCGACCACCCGGTCCCCCGGACGCAGATCCTCGACGCCGGGGCCGACCTCCAGCACCACCCCGGCGGCCTCACTGCCCATCAGGCCGACCCTGTCCTGGAACCAGCCCAGCGCGTTCAACCCGTCCAGCAGGTCCCGGAAGTTCACCCCCGCCGCACGCACCGCCACCCGTACCCGCCCGGCCTCCAGCGGCTCGGCCGCCTGCGGAAACGGAAGCAACTCCAGCGCGTCCAAGCTGCCCTTGGCCCGGCTGCCCAACCGCCACGGCACCCCGGCCGGCGGCAGCAGACCCGCCCCCGAGGCCAGCGACGCCAACCGCGGCACCCGCACCCTGCCCTCACGCACCGCCACCTGCGGCTCACCGGAAGCGAACAGCGTGGACAGCATTTCCGGCAGAGCCGACAGCGACTCCTGGTGTTCATCCACGTCGACCAGCAGGAACCGGCCCGGGTTCTCGGACTGGGCGCTACGCACCAACCCGCATGCCGCAGCGGCCGGCAGATCCGACACCACCTCTCCGTCTTCGGCCGCGACCGCACCCCGCGTCACGAACACCAACCGTGAATCGCGATACCGATCGTCGACCAGCCACCGCCGCAGCGCGTCCAGGACGTGCGTGGTCAGCTTGTGCGCCGAGCCCACCACGGCATCGGCCGAATCGGAGAGCACTTCGGTCAGTACGACGCTCGGCACCGTGTCCGTGTCCTCGAACTCCAGCGTGCCGAGGCTGACCACCGCCACCGCCGACGGCGCGGTATCGGCCGCCGGCGCCACCCGCGCCGACGGCAACGCCGTCCACTCCACCCTGAACAGTGGGTCCCGCTCGCTTCTACGGCCACTTTCGCCGGTGGCCGCCGTGATCGGGCGCAGTACGAGTGACCGCGCCGTCAGTACCGGTTCACCCGCCACGTCGGTCACCGCCAGCGAGACGGCATCGCCCTCGGTCCTGGCCAGTCGTACCCGCAGTGCCGACGCGCCACCGGCGTGCAGACACACCTCACCCCAGGAGAACGGCAACCGGCTCCCCTCGGTGTCGTCCAGCCCGGCGAACGTCACCACGTGCAACGCCGCGTCGAGCAGGGCCGGATGCACGCCGAACGAACCGGCGTCCGACTCAAGCCGGGTCGGCAGGCTCACCTCGGCGAAGATCTCGTCATCACGCCGCCAGGCCGCCCGCAGGCCCTGGAACAGTGGCCCGTAGCTCAGTCCGCCCTCGGCGAGCTGGTCGTACAGCCCGTCCAGCTCGATCGCGGACGCGCCCGCCGGCGGCCAGACTTCGGGATCGAGTCGCTCAGCGGTCTGGCCGCCGGCGGCTAGGACTCCGACCGCGTGCCGTACCCACGGCTCGTCGTCGGCGGCCTCGGCGGGCCGGGTGTAGATGCTCAGGTCGCGTCTGCCCGACTCGTCCGCGCCCACCCACACCTGCACCGCGACGGTGTCGGTTTCGCCCAGTACGAGCGGCGTCGCCAGGGTGAGCTCCTCCACCAGGTCGCAGCCGACCTGGTCACCGGCCCGGATCGCCAGCTCCAGGAACGCGGTGCCGGGGAACAGTACCCTCCCCCCCACGGCGTGATCGGCCAGCCATGCCTGGGACCGCAACGACAGCTGGCCGGTCAGCAGTACGCCGTCCGAGGCGGCAAGCGCCACAGCGGCGCCCAGCAGAGGATGCCCTGCCGCGGCCAGCCCCAGGTTCCGGGCGTCGCCCACCCGCCGTTCGCGGGGCCAGTACCACTCGTGCTGGAACGGGTAGGTGGGCAGGTCGACCCGGCGCCCGCCCGGCAGCACCGATCGCCAGTCGACCGGCACCCCGTGCACATGCAGCTCGGCCAACGCCGTCATCACCGCCGTGTGCTCGTCGCGGTCCTTACGCAGTACCGGCACGAGCACGGCATCCGAGACGCGCACCTCCGCGTCGTCGGCAAGGGTGTCGGCGGCCATGGCGGTGAGCACGCCGTCGGGGCCCAGCTCCAGGTAGGCCCGCACGCCCTGGTGGTGCAGGGCCCGGACGCCGTCGGCGAAGCGGACCGCGCCGCGCACCTGCTCCACCCAGTAGTCCGGCGAGCACAACTGCTCGTCGGTGGCCGGTTCCCCGGTCAGGGTCGAGACCACCGGGATCTGCGGCGGGTCGTAGGTCAGGGTGCGGGCCAGGGCCCGGAAGTCCTCCAGCATCGGATCCATCAGCGGCGAGTGGAACGCGTGCGACACCCGCAACCGCTTCGTCCGCACCCCGCGCTCCTCCAGAGCGGCGGCGACCTCCAGCACCGCCTCCTCCACCCCGGAGATCACCACCGAGGACGGGCCGTTCACCGCCGCGACCGACACCTGGTCCTCGCGCCCGGCCAGCAGCTCGGCGACCTGCTCCTCGGCGGCCCGCACCGCCACCATCGCCCCACCGGACGGCAACGCCTGCATCAACCGCGCCCGCGCCGCGACCAGCGCACAGGCGTCCTTCAGGGACAGCACCCCGGCCGCATGCGCCGCGACGATCTCCCCGATCGAGTGGCCGGCCAGCACATCCGGCACCACGCCCCACGAGGACACCAACCGGAACAGCGCCGTCTCCACCGCGAACAGCGCCGGCTGCGCCCACCCGGTCCGATCCAGCGCCTCCGCCTCGGCCGTACCCGGCCCGGCGAACAGCACCTCGCGCAACGACCCGTCCAGCAGCGGGTCCAGCTCCGCGACCACCTCGTCCAAAGCTTGCGCGAACACCGGGAACCGCTCATACAGCTCCCGGCCCATCCCGGCCCGCTGACTCCCCTGGCCGGTGAACAACACCGCGAGCTCCGGCTGCGCCCCGGCCACCCCGCGCACCACACCCGCGCCCGGCAGGTCCTCGACCAGCGAACCCAGCCCGGCCAGCGCACCATCACGGCCATCGGCCAGCACCACGGCCCGATGCTCGAACGCCGACCGCGTCGTGGCCAGCGAGAACGCGGTGTCGGCCAGGCCCGGACCAGGCTGACCGTCCAGGAACGACACCAGCTGCTCGGCCTGCGCTCGGAGTGCCCCCGCCGTACGGCCCGACACCAGCACCGGTGCCACACCCGTGGCCGCGTCCGCCGGTGCCCGCTCCTGCGTACCTGGCTCAGCGTCAGGGGTTCCCGGGCCCTGTTCGATGATGACGTGCGCGTTGGTGCCACTGAAACCGAACGACGACACACCCGCCCGCCAGGGCCGGTCCACCTGAGGCCAGGACCTGCTCTCGGTCAGCAACTCCACCGCGCCGGCCGACCAGTCCACATGCGACGACGGCGCGTCCACATGCAGCGTCTTGGGCAGCACCCCCTGACGCATCGCCATGACCATCTTGATCACACCCGCCACACCCGCGGCGGCCTGAGTGTGACCGATGTTCGACTTCACCGACCCCAGCAGCAGCGGCCGATCCTCCGGCCGGTCCTGGCCATAGGTGGCCAGCAGCGCCTGCGCCTCGATCGGGTCACCCAGCGTCGTACCGGTACCGTGCGCCTCGACCACGTCCACGTTGGCGGGAGTGAGCCCGGCGCCGGCCAGCGCCTGGCGGATCACCCGCTGCTGCGAAGGACCGTTCGGCGCGGTCAACCCGTTGGACGCACCGTCCTGGTTCACCGCCGAACCCCGCACCACCGCCAGCACCTGGTGCCCGTTGCGCTGCGCGTCCGACAGCCGCTCCAGCACCAGCATGCCGATGCCCTCGGACCAGCTCGTGCCGTCGGCCGCGTCGGCGAACGGCTTGCATCGTCCGTCGCCGGCCAGCCCGCCCTGGGCGCTGAAGTCAATGAACATTCCGGGCGTGGCCATCACGGTCACGCCTCCCGCCAGGGCCAGATCGCACTCGCCCGAGCGCAGCGCCTGCGCGGCCAGGTGCAACGCCACCAGGGAGGACGAACAGGCGGTGTCCACCGTGACCGCCGGGCCCTCCAGGCCCAGCGTGTAGGCGATACGCCCGGTGGCGATGCTTCCGGCGGTCCCGGTGCTGACGAAGCTCCTCACGTCCAGCGGGAACTCGACGCTCGGCCCGTAGTCGTGGTAGATCACACCGGCGAACACGCCCGTGTGGCTGCCGCGCAGCGAGACCGGGTCGATCCCGGCCCGCTCGAAAGCCTCCCACGACACCTCAAGAAGGAGCCGCTGCTGCGGGTCCATCGCCAGCGCCTCACGCGGCGAGATCCCGAAGAACCCCGGATCGAACTCCCCGGCCTCGTGCAGGAAGCCACCCTCACGGACGTAGCTGGTGCCCCGGCGCTCCCGGTCCGGGTTGTACACCACCCCGAGGTCCCAGCCACGCGACGTCGGAAACTCCCCGATTCCGTCCCCGCCCTCGGCCAACAGACGCCACAGGTCCTCGGGAGAGTTGACATCACCCGGAAAGCGGCACGCCATCGACACGATCGCGATCGGATCGTGCCTGCCCGACTCAACCTCCTGAAGCCGCCGACGAGTCTCCCGCAGATCAGCTGCGACCGACTTGAGGTAGTCAACGAGCTTCCGGTCTTCCGACATCGGGGCGTACCTCCGAAGTGCTCCAAGGCGAGCTGGAGGTCACAGTTCTTTCAGGTGACCCAGTTCGCTTTCGATGAAGCCGAGGATGTCCTCGGTACTCGCCGATTCGAGCATGTCCTCGACAGCGATTTCACTAGTTTCTGAGCCGCTCCCGCTCACCTTCCCCAGCAACTGCCGGAGCCGCGTCGCGATGCCGTTCCGAGTGATCTCGTCAATCGTGTCCTCGGAAAGGGCGACCTCGAATCGGTCGAGATCGGCCAGCAACGACGGCTTCGCGACCTCGGTCTCCCCGGGAGCGATCTCCGCGAGGAGGTGTTCGGCGAGGGCCGTGGGCGTGGGGTAGTCGAAGACGAGGGTGGAGGGCAGGCGCAGCCCGGTGGCGGCGTTGAGCCGGTTGCGCAACTCGATCGCGGTCAGTGAGTCGAAGCCCAGCTCGCGGAACTCGCGCCGTACTTCCACCGCCGCGGAGTCGGGGTGTCCGAGTACGGCGGCGGCCTGGGTGCGAACCAGGTCGATCAGCACCCGGATCCGCTTGGCGGCGGCCAGGCCGGCCAGCTGCCGGGACAGTGCCACGCCCGCACCACCGTCTCCGGCGGCCGACGACGCGGCGGCGGTACGACGGGTCCCGCGCACCAGCCCGCGGAACAGCGGCGGCACCTGCTCTTGCGGCAGTGCGGGCGGGTTCAGCCGTACCGGGACCACCAGCGGCGCATCCGAGTCGATGGCCGCGTCGAACAGGGCCAGCCCCTGCTCGGTGGTGATCGGCGGCAACCCGGCGGCGGTCATCCGCTGCACATCGGCCTGCGACATGGCCCCGGTCATCCCGGTGGCCTGCGCCCACAACCCCCACGCCAGCGACAACCCCGGCAACCCCTGCGCCCGACGCCGCGCCATCAACGCGTCCAACCAGGCATTCGCCGCCGCATAGTTACCCTGACCCGCACCACCCATCAACCCGGCCAGCGAGGAGAACACCACGAACCCCGCCAGATCCATCCCCTGGGTCAGCTCGTGCAGATGCCAGGCCGCGTCCACCTTCGGCCGCAACACCCCATCCAGCCGCTCCGGCGTCAACGAGGCGATCGTCCCGTCATCCAGGACTCCGGCCGCGTGGATCACCGCGGTCAGCGGATGCCCGGCAGCCACCCCGGCCAGCAGGCCGGCCACCGCGTCCCGGTCCGCCATGTCACAGGCGGCGATGGTGATCCGGGCACCCTGATCGCTCAGCTCCCGATGAAGCTCTGCCGCACCGGGGGCGTCGGGGCCTCGTCGGCCGGCCAGCAGCAGATGCCGCACCCCGTGCTCGGCCACCAGATGCCGGGCCACCTCCGCACCCAGACCACCGGTACCACCGGTGATCAACACCGTGCCCTCCGCATCCCACCGCCGGGGCATGGTCAACACGATCTTGCCCGTGTGCCTGGCCTGACTCATGAACCGGAACGCCTCCCGGCCCCGCCGCACATCCCACGCCGTCACCGGCAACGGCCGCAGCTCACCGGCGGCGAACAACCCCATCAGCTCGGCCAGGATCTGCTCCAGCCGCCCCGACCCGGCGTCCATCACGTCGAACCAGTGATACTCCAGCCCCGGGAAACTCCCCCGCTCACGAATGTCGAGCTTGCCCATCTCGACGAACCGGCCACCCGGACGCAGCAGTCGCGCCGAGGCGTCGATGAACTCACCCGTCAGCGAGTTCAGCACCACATCGATCCCGCGCTCACCACACACCTGGGAGAAGCGCTCCTCGAACTCCAGCGTGCGCGAGGAGGCGATGTGGTCATCCGGGATGCCCATCGAACGCAGCACCTCCCACTTGGCCGGACTCGCCGTGGCGAACACCTCCACGCCCAGCCGCTGGGCCAGCTGGATCGCCGCCATGCCCACACCGCCCGTACCGGCGTGCACCAGCAGCCGCTCACCCGCCCGCAACCCGGCCAGATCCATCAGCCCGTAGAAGGCCGTCAGGAACACCACCGGGATCGTCGCCGCCTCCTCGAAGGAGATCCCATCGGGGATCTGCACCAGGGTCGTGGCCTCGGCGACGACCACCGGGCCGAACCCGCCCTCGGCCAGACCCATCACCCGATCCCCCGGACGCAGGCCCTTCACCTCGGGACCGGCCTCCAGCACCACGCCGGCGATCTCGCCGCCCATCAGGCCGACCTTGTCCTGGAACCAGCCCAGTGCGTTCAACCCGTCCAGCAGGTCCCGGAAGTTCACCCCCGTCGCGTGCACCGCCATCCGCACCTGCCCGGCCTTCAGTGGCTCGGCCGCCTGCGGGAACGGAAGCAGCTCCAGCGCGTCCAGGCTGCCCTTGGCCCGGCTGCCCAACCGCCACGGCACCCCACCGGCCGGCGGCAGCAGACCCGCCCCCGAGGCCAGCGACGCCAGCCGCGGCACCCGCACCCCACCGTCACGCACCGCCACCTGCGGCTCGCCGGAAGCCAGCACGACGGGCAGCGCATCGAGCCGTACCGGCTCCTCGTCCACGTCGACCAGCACGAACCGGCCGGGGTTCTCCGACTGCGCGCTACGCACCAACCCCCACACCGCCGCAGCCGTCAGATCGGTGACCGCCTCACCCTCACCGGCCGCGATCGCACCCCGGGTGACGAACACCAGGCGCGAGTCGCCGAACCGCTCGTCGGCCAGCCACCCCTGCAACAGACCCAGCACCCCGGCGGTCACCGCACGCGCCGATTCCAGCACGCCGGTGTTCTCGGGGGAGCCGACGGTGAACGTCACCACGTCCGGTACCGGGTCCAGTGCGGCAAGGTCTCCGGTCATCTCGGCCACGCTCAGCCCGGCGGCCGATTCCGGCACCTCGGGCAGCGTGCTCCACTCCACCCGGAACAGCCCGTCCCGCTCCACGCCACGGCCGCCGCCGACGGCGAGCTGGTCGGTCGCGATCGGCCGCAGCACCAGCGAACGCGACGACAGCACCGGCTCGCCGGCAGCGTCCACCGCGGTCAGCGACACGGAGTCGTCACCCGTCTTGGCCAGCCGCACCCGCAGCATCGACGCGCCACCCGCGCGCAGGCTCACCCGGCCCCACGAGAACGGCAACCGGCCACCCTCGACCGGCTCCAGCCCGACGAACGGCACCGCGTGCAACGCCGCGTCCAGCAACGCCGGATGCATCCCGAACGAACCGACGTCACCGACCTGCTCGGGCAGCGCGACCTCGGCGAACACCTCGCCGTCGGCGCCGCACCAGGCGGCGCGCAGATTCTGGAAGACCGGGCCGTATTCGAACCCGCCCGCGGCCAGTTCCTCGTACAAGCCGTCCAGCTCGATAGCGGTCGTGCCCTGCGGGGGCCACACCGCGGCGTCGAACGGCGCGGTGTCCGCGGAACCGATGGTGTGGGTGCCTGTCGTGAAGGTGCCGGTGGCGTGCCGTACCCACGGAACGTCGTTTGCGGCCTCGGCCGATCGGGCGTAGATGTTCACGCTCCGGTGGCCCGTCTCCTGGGTGGCGCCCACCCACACCTGCACCGCGACGGCTTCGCCCTCGCCCAGCGTCAGCGGCGCGGTCAGGGTCAGCTCCTCCACCAGGTCGCAGCCGACCTGGTCGCCCGCCCGGATCGCCAGCTCAAGGAACCCGGTCCCCGGGAAGATCACTGTTCCCGACACCACGTGGTCGGCCAGCCACGGATGCGTCCGCACCGACAACCGCCCGGTCAGCAGCACACCGTCCGAGTCGGCCAGGCCCACGGCGGCGCCCAGCAGCGGGTGGCCGGCTGTCGCCAGCCCGGCCGCGGCCACGTTGCCCACGCCGGCTGTCACCCTCTTGGGCCAGAACCGCTGATGCTGGAAGGCGTACGTCGGCAGGTCGACCCGGCGAGCATCGGGGAAGACGGCCTGCCAGTCCACCGCCACCCCGTGCACGTGCAGTTCGGCCAGCGCCGTCATGAGCGCGATCCGCTCGTCTCGGTCCTTGCGCAGCACCGGCACCAGCACGGCGTCCGACGTGTGCACCTCCACCTCGGACTCGGCCGCGAGCGTGTCGACCGCCATCGCGGTCAGCACCCCGTCAGGCCCCAGCTCCAGATACGCCCGCACCCCCTGGGCGTGCAACGCGCGCACCCCGTCGGCGAACCGGACCGCACCACGCACCTGCTCCACCCAATAATCCGGCGAACACAACCGCTCGGCCGTGGCCGCCCGCCCGGTCAGGGTCGACACCACCGGGATCTGCGGCGCACCGTAGGTCAACGTCCGAGCCACCGCCCGGAAGTCCTCCAGCATCGGCTCCATCAACGGCGAATGGAACGCGTGCGACACCCGCAACCGCTTCGTCCGCACCCCCCGCTCCTCCAGCGCGGCAGCGACCTCAAGAACCGGCTGCTCGACCCCGGAGATCACCACCGAAGACGAACCGTTCACCGCCGCGACCGACACCTGCCCCTCACGCCCGGCCAGCAGAGCGGCGACCTCCTCCTCGGACGCCCGCACCGACACCATCGCCCCACCGGACGGCAACGCCTGCATCAACCGCGCCCGGCCCGCCACCAACGCACACGCGTCCTTCAGTGACAAAACCCCCGCCGCATGAGCCGCGCTGATCTCCCCGACCGAATGCCCCGCCAGCACACCCGGCCGCACCCCCCACGAGGACACCAACCGGAACAACGCCACCTCAAGCGCGAACAACGCCGGCTGCGCCCACCCCGTCCGATCCAGCAACCCCGCCTCCGCCGAACCCGGCTCGGCGAACAACACCCCACGCAACGACCCGCCAAGCAACGGATCCAGCTCCGCGACCACCTCGTCCAACGCCGCCGCGAACACCGGGAACCGCGCATACAACTCCCGGCCCATCCCCGCCCGCTGACTCCCCTGACCGGTGAACAACACCGCCAGCTTCGGCTCCGTCGCGGCCAGCCCGGCCACCACACCGGCCCCCGGGCGGTCCTCGGCGACAGCCCGCAGTCCGGCCAGCGCCTCCTCGCTGTCGGCCGCCAGCACCACCGCCCGGTGCTCGAACGCCGACCGCGTCGTGACCAGCGAGAAACCCACATCCGCCTGATCCAGCTCACCGTGCGCACTCACATACGCCGCCAGCCGCCGCGCCTGCTCACGCAGCGCCTCGCCACTCCTGGCGGACACCACCCACGGCACCACACCCGCAGCCGGCGCCCGGTCCTGGTCACGCGGCTCCGCCTCAGGAGCCTCCGGCCCCTGCTCCAGGATCAGATGCGCGTTGGTGCCGCTGATGCCGAACGAGGACACACCCGCCCGCCAGGGCCGGTCCACCTGAGGCCAGGACCTGGACTCGGTCAACAACTCCACCGCACCCGCCGACCAGTCCACATGCGACGACGGCTCATCCACATGCAACGTCCGGGGCAGCACACCATGCCGGAGGGCCATGACCATCTTGATCACACCCGCCACACCGGCCGCCGCCTGGGTGTGACCGATGTTCGACTTGATCGAGCCCAGCAGCAGCGGCCGATCCTCTTCCCGGTCCTGCCCATAGGTGGCCAGCAGTGCCTGCGCCTCGATCGGGTCACCCAGCGTCGTCCCGGTGCCGTGCCCCTCGATCGCGTCCACCTCGGCGGGCCTCAGGCCCGCGACGGCCAGCGCCTGGCGGATCACCCGCTGCTGCGACGGACCGTTCGGCGCGGTCAACCCGTTCGACGCACCGTCCTGGTTCACCGCCGAACCTCGCACCACCGCCAGCACCTGGTGCCCGTTGCGGCGCGCGTCCGACAACCGCTCCAGCACCAGCACGCCCACCCCCTCGGCCCAGCTCACCCCGTCGGCCGCGTCCGAGAAGGACTTGCACCGCCCGTCCCCGGCCAGCCCACCCTGCGCGCTGAAGTCGATGAACGCGCCCGGGGACGCCATCACCGTCACACCACCGGCCACCGCCAGCGAGCACTCCCCGTTACGCAGCGCCTGCGTCGCCAGATGAATGGCCACCAGCGACGACGAGCACGCGGTGTCCACCGTCACCGCCGGGCCCTCCAGGCCCAATGTGTAGGAGATCCGGCCGGACAGCACGCTTCCGGCGGTGCCGGTTCCCATGAAGCTCATCACGTCCGGAGGGAACTCAAGGCGCCCCGATCGGTAGTCGTGGTACATCATCCCGGCGAACACGCCGGTACGGCTGCCATGCAGCGAGACCGGGTCGATCCCGGCCCGCTCGATCGCCTCCCACGACACCTCCAGCAACTGCCGCTGCTGCGGGTCCATCGCCAGCGCCTCACGCGGCGAGATCCCGAAGAACCCCGGGTCGAACTCCCCCGCCTCGTGCAGGAACCCGCCCTCACGCACGTAACTGGTACCGCGACTCTCCCGATCCGGGTTGTACAACCCGTCGAGATCCCAGTCGCGGGTCGTCGGGAACCCGCTGATCCCGTCCCCACCCTCGGCCACCAGCCGCCACAGATCCTCGGCGGAATTCACCCCGCCCGGATAGCGGCAGGCCATGCTCACGATCACGATCGGGTCATCGGCCACCGGCGACAGCACCGGCGGCGCCGTGTCCGGGACTTCCGTCTGCGCACCCATCAGCTCGTCAAGCAGGTGTTTGGCCAGCACGGTCGGCGTGGGATAGTCGAACACCAGCGTGGCCGACAGGCGCAGACCCGTTGCGGCATTCAGCCGGTTCCGCAGTTCGATCACTGTGAGGCTGTCAAAACCGAGTTCACGGAACTCCCGCCGCACCTCCACCGTGTCCGGTGTGGCGTGCCCCAGCACCAGCGCCACCTCGGTCCGCACCACATCCAGCAGGACCTCGATGCGTTCCGCGGCACCCAGCGAAGCCAGCCTCTGCGGCAGCTTGCTCCGCACCTGCGGGGCGGCGGCCGTCGAGCGGCGTGCGGCGGGCAGCAGCCCGCTCAGCATCGGCGGCAGCTCCGCATGCGCCCGCAACGCCGGCATGTTCAGGCGGACAGGAGCCACCGCCGATTCACCGGACGCGATGGCCGCGTCGAACAACGCCATGCCCTGAGAGGGTGAGATCGGCAGCAGGCCACTCATGCTCCACCGCTGCACGTCCGCCTGCGACAACCGGCTGGTCATCCCGACGTCCTGTGACCACGGGCCCCAGGCCAGCGACACCGCCGGCAGTCCCGCGGCCTTCCGGTGCTGGACCAGCGCGTCCAGGAACGCGTTGCCCGCCGCGTAGTTGCCCTGTCCCGCCCCGCCGAACGTTCCCGCCACCGACGAGAACACGATGAACTCGGCCAGGTCCGCCTCCCGGGTGAGCTCGTGCAGATGCCAGGCGGCATCCACCTTGGGGCGCAACACTCCGCCCAGACGCTCAGGTGTCAGTGAGGCGATGATCCCGTCGTCCAGCACGCCCGCGGTGTGGATCACCGCGGCCAGCGGATGGTCGTTGTCCACCTGCGCCAGCAGCGCGGCGACCTGATCCCGCTCCGCCACATCACAGGGAGCGATGGTCACCTGAGCGCCTCGCGCTGCCAGCTCCCGCTCAAGCTCATGTGCGCCGTCCGCCTCGGGGCCTCGGCGGCTGGCCAGCAGCAGATGCCGCACCCCGTGCTCGGCCACCAGATGCCGGGCCACCTCCGCACCCAGACCACCGGTACCACCGGTGATCAACACCGTGCCCTGCGCATCCCACCGCCGGGGCATGGTCAACACGATCTTGCCCGTGTGCCTGGCCTGACTCATGAACCGGAACGCCTCCCGGCCCCGCCGCACATCCCACGCCGTCACCGGCAACGGCCGCAACTCACCCGCGGCGAACAACCCCATCAGCTCGGCCAGGATCTGCTCCAGCCGCCCCGACCCGGCGTCCATCACGTCGAACCAGTGATACTCCAGCCCCGGGAAACTCCCCCGCTCACGAATGTCCAGCTTGCCCATCTCGACGAACCGGCCACCCGGACGCAGCAGTCGCGCCGAGGCGTCGATGAACTCACCCGTCAGCGAGTTCAGCACCACATCGATCCCGCGCTCACCACACACCTGGGAGAAGCGCTCCTCGAACTCCAGCGTGCGCGAGGAGGCGATGTGGTCATCCGGGATGCCCATCGAACGCAGCACCTCCCACTTGGCCGGACTCGCCGTGGCGAACACCTCCACGCCCAGCCGCTGGGCCAGCTGGATCGCCGCCATGCCCACACCGCCCGTACCGGCGTGCACCAGCAGCCGCTCACCCGCCCGCAACCCGGCCAGATCCATCAGCCCGTAGAAGGCCGTCAGGAACACCACCGGGATCGTCGCCGCCTCCTCGAAGGAGATCCCATCGGGGATCCTGGCCCGGACCTTGTCGCTGGTGATCGCCATCGGGCCGAAGCCGCCCTCGACCAGGCCGACCACCCGGTCCCCCGGACGCAGATCCTCGACGCCGGGGCCGACCTCCAGCACCACCCCGGCGGCCTCGCCGCCCATCAGGCCGACCCTGTCCTGGAACCAGCCCAGCGCGTTCAACCCGTCCAGCAGGTCCCGGAAGTTCACCCCCGCCGCACGCACCGCCACCCGTACCCGCCCGGCCTCCAGCGGCTCGGCCGCCTGCGGGAACGGAAGCAGCTCCAGCGCGTCCAAGCTGCCCTTGGCCCGGCTGCCCAACCGCCACGGCACCCCGGCCGGCGGCAGCAGACCCGCCCCCGAGGCCAGCGACGCCAACCGCGGCACCCGCACCCCACCGTCACGCACCGCCACCTGCGACTCGCCGGAAGCCAGCACGACGGGCAGCGCGGACAGGGCGGTCTCGTACTCCTCCACATCGGCCAGCAGGAAGCGGCCCGGATTTTCCGCCTCGGCACTACGGACCAGTCCCCACACGGTGGCCGCAGCCGGGTTCGACACGGTCTCGCCGGCGTCGGTCGCGACCGCGCCCCGGGTAACGAACACCAGGCGCGAGCCGCTGAACCGCTCATCGGCCAGCCACCGCTGCAGCAGGTCAAGAACGCGTGTGGTCAGCGCGTGCGCCGACTCCACCACATCCGTGGAGTCAGCGACCTCGATTTCGACGGTCACCAGGTCAGGCATCCTGCCGAACGGCAGCTCCAGCGCGTCGAGGTCGCCGGTGAGCTCGGCCACCTCCAGCCCGATCACGGCGTCCACCGGGGAGACCGTCATCGGCGCGGCAACCCAGTCCAGCTGGAACAGCGAGTCCCGCTCCACCCCACGGTCGTGGGAGGCCGCGGCGAGCTGGCCGGTCGAGACCGACCGCAGCACCAAGGAGCGCGCCGACAGCACCGGCGCGCCGACGGCGTCCATCGCGGTCAGCGACACGGAGTCGTCACCCGTCTTGGCCAGCCGCACCCGCAACGCCGACGCGCCTCCGGCCTGCAGGCTCACGTCGCTCCAGGAGAACGGCAACCTTCCGCCCTCTGCCGCCTCCAGCCCGACGAAGGGCACCGCGTGCAACGCCGCGTCCAGCAGCGCCGGATGCAGCCCGAACGAACCCGCGCTCGACGCCGCCTGCTCAGGCAGGGCGACCTCGGCGAACACCTCACCGGCCGCACCGCGCCAGGCGGCTTTCATGCCTTGGAACACCGGCCCATAGCCGAGCCCGCCCTCGGCGAGCCGGTCGTACAGCCCGTCCAGCTCGATCACAGTCGCCCCCGCCGGAGGCCACATCGTGGCATCGTCCCCGGCGGCCGGATCACCGGCCTTGGCGGAAGAACCCGTGGCCATCAGCATGCCGGTGGCGTGCCGTATCCACGGCGCGTGGTCCTCGGCCTCGGCCGGGCGGGCGTAGACGCTGAGCATGCGCCTGCCTGACTCGTCCGGGGCACCCACTGACACCTGCACCGCGACCGCGTCGTCCTCGCCCAGCACCAGCGGGGCGACCAGGGTCAGCTCCTCCACCCGGTCACAGCCGACCTGGTCACCCGCCCGCACCGCCAGCTCCAGGAACCCGGTGCCGGGGAACACCACCATCCCGCCCACGACGTGATCGGCCAGCCAGGCGTGCGACTGCGCGGACAACCGCCCGGTCAGCAGCACACCGTCGGAGTCGGCCAGTCGAACGGCGGCACCCAGCAGCGGATGCTCCGCCGCGGCCAGACCCAGGCCGCGGGCGTCCCCGACGCGCTTACCGGTCGGCCAGAACTGCTGCCGCTGGAAGGCATACGTCGGCAGCTGCACCCGGCGCCCACCCGTAAGCACCGCCCGCCAGTCGAGCGGTACCCCGTGCACATGCAGCTCGGCCAGCGCTGTCATGATCGCTGACTGCTCGTCGCGGTTTCTCCGCAGCACCGGCACCAGTACCGGGTTCGAATCCGCGTACCTGCCCGTGGTGACGTGGTGAGCGCTCGCGTCCTCGGCTACGTGGGGACGGGCAACCTCGTCCGCGTCGGCGAGCACCTTCAGGGTGTCGTCGGCCATGGCGGTGAGCACCCCGTCGGGGCCCAGCTCCAGGTAGGCCCGCACCCCCTGGTGGTGCAGGGCCCGCACGCCGTCGGCGAAGCGGACCGCGCCACGCACCTGGTCCACCCAGTAGTCCGGCGAGCACAGCTGCTCGGCCGCGGCCGCCTGCCCGGTCAGGGTCGACACCACCGGGATCTGCGGCGGGCCGTAGGTCAGCGTCCGAGCCACCGCCCGGAAGTCCTCCAGCATCGGGTCCATCAACGGCGAATGGAACGCGTGCGACACCCGCAACCGCTTCGTGCGCACCCCGCGCTCCTCCAGAGCGGCGGCGACATCGAGAACCGCCTCCTCCACCCCGGAGAGCACCACCGAAGACGGGCCGTTCACCGCCGCGACCGACACCTCACCCTCACGCCTGGCCAGCAGAGCGGCGACCTCCTCCTCGGCCACCTGCAGCGACACCATCGCCCCACCGGACGGCAACGCCTGCATCAACCGGCCCCGCGCCGCCACCAGCGCACACGCATCGCTCAGCGACAGCACCCCCGCGACATGGGCCGCGGTGATCTCCCCGATCGAGTGGCCGGCCAGCACGTCCGGCCTGACACCCCACGAGGACACCAGCCGGAACAGCGCCGTCTCCACCGCGAACAGCGCGGGCTGCGCCCACCCGGTCCGATCCAGCAGCTCCGCCTCGGCCGTGCCCGGCTCGGCGAACAACACCTCACGCAACGACCCGCCAAGCAGCGGGTCCAGCTCCGCGATCACTTCATCCAGCGCTGTCGCGAACACCGGGAAGCGGTCATACAGTTCCCGGCCCATCCCCGCCCGCTGACTGCCCTGACCGGTGAACAACACCGCCAACTGCGGCTCCGCCCCGGCCACCCCGCACACCACACCGGCACCCGGGCGATCGTCGGTCAGCGCCCCCAAACCGGCCAGCGCACCATCACGGCCCTCGGCCAGCACCACCGCCCGATGCTCGAACGCCGACCGCGTCGTGGCCAGCGAGAACGCGATGTCGGCCAGCCCCAGACCGGCATCGCCATCCACGAACGCCGCCAGCCGTTCGGCCTGCGCCCGCAACGCTCCTGCCGTGCGGCCCGACACCAGTACCGGCACCACACCCGACTCGGCTTCGCTCCGCGGAGTCTCCGGTCCCCGCCGTACCTCCTCGGTTTCGACCTCCGGGGCCTGCTCGATGATCACGTGCGCGTTGGTGCCGCTGATGCCGAACGAGGACACACCCGCCCGCCAGGGCCGGTCCACCTGAGGCCAGGACCTGGACTCGGTCAACAGCTCCACCGCGCCCGCCGACCAGTCCACATGCGACGACGGCGCGTCCACGTGCAACGTCCGGGGCAGCACCCCGTGCCGCATCGCCATGACCATCTTGATCACACCCGCCGCACCGGCGGCCGCCTGGGTGTGGCCGATGTTCGACTTGATCGAGCCCAGCAGCAGCGGACGGTCCTCGTCCCGGTCCTGGCCATACGTCGCCAGCAGCGCCTGCGCCTCGATCGGGTCACCCAGCGTCGTACCGGTGCCGTGGCCCTCGACCACGTCCACCTCGGCGGCGGTCAACCCGGCGCTGCCCAGCGCCTGGCGGATCACCCGCTGCTGCGAAGGACCGTTCGGCGCGGTCAACCCGTTGGACGCACCGTCCTGGTTCACCGCCGAACCGCGCACCACCGCCAGCACCTCATGGCCGTTGCGGCGCGCGTCCGACAACCGCTCCAGCACCAGCACGCCCACACCCTCGCCCCAGCTCACCCCGTCGGCCGCGTCCGAGAAGGACTTGCACCGCCCGTCCCCGGCCAGCCCGCCCTGCGCGCTGAAGTCGATGAACGCACCCGGCGTGGCCATCACCGTCACACCACCGGCCACCGCCAGCGAGCACTCCCCGTTACGCAGCGCCTGCGCCGCCAGGTGCATCGTGACCAGGGACGACGAACACGCGGTGTCCACCGTCATCGCCGGGCCCTCCAGGCCCAGCGTGTAGGAGATCCGGCCCGACAACACGCTCCCGGCATTGCCGATGCCGAAGAAGCTCATCACATCCGGCGGGAACTCCACGCTTGACGCGTAGTCGTGGTACATGATCCCGGCGAACACGCCGGTACGGCTGCCGCGCAGCGAAACCGGATCGATTCCGGCCCGCTCGATCGCCTCCCACGACACCTCCAGCAACTGCCGCTGCTGCGGGTCCATCGCCAGCGCCTCACGCGGCGAGATCCCGAAGAACCCCGGGTCGAACTCCCCGGCCTCGTGCAGGAACCCGCCCTCACGCACATAACTGGTCCCCCGGCTCTCCCGATCCGGACTGTAGAAGGCCGACAGATCCCAGCCGCGCGTCGTCGGGAACGACGAGATCCCGTCCCCGCCCTCGGTGACCAGCCGCCACAGGTCCTCAGGGGTGTTGACCCCACCTGGATAGCGGCACGCCATCGACACGATGACAACGGGGTCATCCGAGACCGATGCGAGCGTGGCCGGAATGATCAGGTCGGCCTGTTCGCCGAGCAGCTCGCCCAGCAAGAACTCCGCCAACACCACCGGCGTCGGATAGTCGAACACCAACGTCGCCGGCAACCGCAACCCCGTCGCGACATTCAACCGATTACGCAACTCCACCGCGGTCAGCGAATCGAAACCCAACTCCCGAAACTCCCGACGCACCTCCACCACCTGCGGCGAAGCATGCCCCAACACCACCGCCACCTGCGCCCGCACCAACTCCACCACGAACCGCACCCGATCAGCCTCACCCAACCCGGCCAACCGCCCCACCAACCCATCACCCACCACCGACACCGCCGACCGACGAACCCCACGCACCAACCCCCGCAACAGATGCGGCACCTCACCACCACCCCGCACCGCCCCCACATCAAACCGCGCCGCCACCACCACCGCAGCCCCCACCACACCCGCCGCCTCGAACAACCCCAACCCCTGCTCAGACGACAACGGCACCATCCCCGACCGCGCCATCCGCCGCATATCCACCTCACCCAGCCCACCGGTCATCCCGGCCTCCTGCCCCCAAGCACCCCACACCAACGACAACCCCGCCAAACCCTCCACACGACGCACCTGCACCAACGCATCCAAAAACGCGTTCCCCGCCGCGTAGTTACCCTGCCCCGCCCCACCGAACGTCCCCGCCACCGACGAGAACACCACAAACCCAGCCAGACCCATGTCACGAGTCAGCTCGTGCAGATACCAGGCCGCGTCCACCTTCGGCCGCAACACCGCGTCCAACCGCCCGGCCGTCAGTGACGGGATCGTCCCGTCATCCAGCACACCCGCGGTATGGATGATCGCGGTCAACGGATGATCGGCCGGAACCCGCGCCAGCAGACCCGCCACCTGATCGCGATCAGCCACATCACACGCGGCGATCTCCACCTCGACCCCATGCGCGACCAACTCCGCCCGCAACTCCACCGCACCCGGAGCCTCCAGACCCCGCCGACCGGCCAGCAGCAGACGCCGCACCCCCCGCTCGGCCACCACATGCCGCGCGAACAACGCCCCCAGACCACCCGTCCCACCAGTGATCAACACCGTCCCCTCCGGATCCCAGACCCGGACACCGCCCCCGTTCACATCAGAGCCGGGCGCCACCCGCGCCAACCTCGGCACCCGCACCTCACCATCGCGCACCGCCACCTGCGGCTCACCGGACGCCAACACCCCGGCCAACACCCCGGGCAGCACCGACCGTGAAGACTCCCGCCCATCCACATCGACCAGCACGAACCGGCCCGGATTCTCCAACTGCGCACTCCGCACCAGACCCCACACCGCCGCGGCCGCCACGTCCGCGACCACCTCCCCATCCCCCACCACGACCGCGCCCCGCGTGACGACCACCAGACGCGAATCTCCACACCGCTCATCGGCCAGCCACCCCTGCACCAAACCCAGAGCATCGGCGGCCAGCCCATGCGCGGACTCCACAACCCCACCCGCCGGATCCGACACCAGCCCGGCCACCACCACACCCGGCACCGGCCCCGTCTCCACCAACGACGCCAGATCCGGGTAAGCCGCGGCCGCTTGTCCGTCCCCCTGACATGCCCCGGCGACATCCAACACATCCAGGCCAAGCACCGCCACCGACACCGGGTCGGCCTCCGGTACACCGGCCATGGCCGTCCACTCCACCTGGAACAGTGCGTCCCCAACGGCACCGCCGCTGCCGGAGACGGCCAACCGCTCTGTTGCGGCCGGCCGCAGCACCAGCGACCGCGCCGACAGCACCGGCTCCCCGGCCGCGTCCACCGCGATCATCGAGACCGCGTCGCCTCGGGTCCTGGCCAGCCGCACCCGCAGCACCGACGCCCCGGCCGCGTGCAGGCACACTCCACCCCAGGAGAACGGCAACCGGCCACTCTCGGCGTCGCCCAGTCCGGCGAACGGCACCGCGTGCAACGCCGCGTCCAGCAGCGCCGGGTGCACCCCGAACGAACCCGCACTCGACGCCGCCTGCTCGGGCAGCACGACCTCGGCGAACACCTCGCCGTCGACGCCGCGCCAGGCCGCCGTCAACCCCTGGAACACCGGCCCGTAATCCAGCCCACCCTCAGCCAGCCGGTCGTACACCCCATCAAGCTCGATCACCGACGCACCCCTCGGCGGCCACACCGCCGTATCAAAATGCGTGACGACCTCACCGTCGGCCCCCGCGGCCTGCTTCCGATCCTCCTCAACGCCCGCCCCGGCGATGTGACCACCACTCGCCAGCACACCACCGGCATGCCGCACCCAACCATCGTGATCATCAGCTTCGGCCGGCCGGGCATAGACGCTCACCTCACGACGGCCCATCCCGTCCGCCGCTCCCACCCGCACCTGCACCGCGACAGCGTCGTCCGCGCCCAGCACCAACGGCGCGGTCAGGGTCAGCTCCTCGACCCGGTCGCAACCGACCTGATCCCCCGCCCGAATCGCCAGTTCCAGGAACCCGGTGCCGGGGAAGATCACCATCCCCGCCACCGCGTGATCCGCCAGCCACGGATGCGACCGCAACGACAGCCGCCCGGTCAGCAGCGCGTCATCGGAATCGGCCAGGCCCACCGCCGCGCCCAGCAGCGGATGGCCCGCCACAACCTGTCCCAGACTGCGGGCATCCGTGATCCGTCCACCACTCGGCCAGAACCACTGGTGTTGGAAGGCGTACGTCGGCAGCTCCACCCGGCGCCCACCAGCGAGCACCGACTCCCAGTCCACCCCCACCCCGTACACATGCAACTGAGCCAACGCCGACATGACCGACCACTGCTCATCACGGTCCCCGCGCAGCACCGGCACCACCACCGCGTCAGCCCCCGCCACCAGGTCCGCGACAGGCTGCTCCTCGGCGGCAAGGGTGTCCTGAGCCATCGCGGTCAACACCCCGTCAGGCCCCAGCTCCAGATACGCCCGCACCCCCTGGGCGTGCAGCGCGCGCACCCCGTCGGCGAACCGGACCGCGCCACGCACCTGCTCCACCCAGTAATCCGGCGAACACAACCGCTCGCCGGTGGCGGGTTCCCCGGTCAGGGTGGACACGATCGGGACCCTCGGCGCACGGTAGGTCAGGGTGCGGGCCAGGGCCCGGAAGTCCTCCAGCATCGGCTCCATCAACGGCGAATGGAACGCGTGCGACACCCGCAACCGCTTCGTCCGCACCCCCCGCTCCTCCAGCGCGGCAGCGACCTCAAGAACCGGCTGCTCGACCCCGGAGATCACCACCGAGGCCGGGCCGTTCACCGCCGCGACCGACACCTGCCCCTCACGCCCGGCCAGCAGAGCGGCGACCTCCTCCTCGGACGCCCGCACCGACACCATCGCCCCACCGGACGGCAACGCCTGCATCAACCGCGCCCGGCCCGCCACCAACGCACACGCGTCCTTCAGTGACAAAACCCCCGCCGCATGAGCCGCGCTGATCTCCCCGACCGAGTGGCCGGCCAGCACATCCGGCCGCACCCCCCACGAGGACACCAGCCGGAACAGCGCCGTCTCCACCGCGAACAGCGCGGGCTGCGCCCACCCCGTCCGATCCAGCAACCCCGCCTCCGCCGAACCCGGCTCGGCGAACAACACCTCACGCAACGACCCGCCAAGCAACGGATCCAGCTCCGCGACCACCTCGTCCAACGCCGCCGCGAACACCGGGAAACGGTTGTACAACTCCCGGCCCATCCCCGCCCGCTGGCTGCCCTGACCGGTGAACAGGAAAGCGAGCTGCGGTTCCGCCCCGGCCACCCCGGCCACCACATCCACACCCGGCAGGCCCTCGGCCAGCGCACCAAGACCGGCCAGCACACCATCACGATCAGCCGCGACCACCACCGCCCGATGCTCGAACGCCGACCGCGTCGTGGCCAGCGAGAACGCGATGTCGGCCAGGCCCGGACCAGGCTCATCGTCCAGGAACGACACCAGCCGCTCGGCCTGCGCCCGCAACGCCTCCACCGACCGGCCCGACACCAGCACCGGAACCACACCCGTAGCAGGCACCCGGTCCTGCGGAACCTCTTCGAGTTCCGGGGCCTGCTCGATGATCACGTGCGCGTTGGTGCCGCTGATGCCGAACGAGGACACCCCCGCCCGCCAGGGCCGGTCCACCTGAGGCCAGGACCTGGACTCGGTCAGCAGCTCCACCGCACCCGCCGACCAGTCCACATGCGACGACGGCTCATCCACATGCAACGTCCGGGGCAGCACACCGTGCCGCATCGCCATGACCATCTTGATCACACCCGCCACACCCGCGGCGGCCTGGGTGTGACCGAGGTTCGACTTGATCGAGCCCAGCAGCAGCGGACGGTCCTCGTCCCGGTCCTGGCCATACGTCGCCAGCAGCGCCTGCGCCTCGATCGGGTCACCCAGCGTCGTACCGGTGCCATGCCCCTCGACCACGTCCACCTCGGCGGGCTTCAGGCCCGCACCGGCCAGCGCCTGGCGGATCACCCGCTGCTGCGAAGGACCGTTCGGCGCGGTCAGCCCGTTGGACGCACCGTCCTGGTTGACCGCCGAACCCCGCAGCACCGCCAGCACCTGGTGCCCGTTGCGGCGCGCCTCCGACAACCGCTCCAGCACCACCACACCGATGCCCTCGGACCAGCTCGTGCCATCGGCCGCCTCGGCGAACGCCTTGCATCGCGCATCGTCGGCCAGGCCACCCTGCGTGCTGAAGTCGATGAACGCACCCGGCGACGCCATCACCGTCACACCACCGGCCACCGCCAGCGAGCACTCCCCGTTACGCAGCGCCTGCGCCGCCAGGTGCATCGTGACCAGCGACGACGAGCACGCGGTGTCCACCGTCATCGCCGGGCCCTCCAGGCCCAGCGTGTACGAGATCCGGCCCGACAACACACTCCCGGCATTGCCGGTACCGAAGAAGCTCATCACATCCGGCGGGAACTCAACGCTTGACGCGTAGTCGTGATACGACACTCCGGCGAACACACCGGTACGGCTGCCACGCAGCGACGCCGGGTCCATCCCCGCCCGCTCGATCGCCTCCCACGACACCTCAAGAAGGAGCCGCTGCTGCGGGTCCATCGCCAGCGCCTCACGCGGCGAGATCCCGAAGAACCCAGGGTCGAACTCCCCGGCCTCGTGCAGGAACCCGCCCTCACGCACATAACTGGTCCCCCTGCTCTCCCGATCCGGGCTGTACAGCGCTCCCAGATCCCAGCCGCGCGTCGTCGGGAACGACGAGATCCCATTTCCGCCCTGGGCCACCAACCGCCACAGATCCTCCGGCGAGGCCACCCCACCCGGGTAACGGCACGCCATGCCCACGATCACAATCGGGTCGTCCGCCGCCGGCACAACGGACGCGGGGATGATCAGGTCGGCCTGTTCGCCGAGCAGCTCGCCCAGCAAGAACTCCGCCAACACCACCGGCGTCGGATAGTCGAACACCAACGTCGCCGGCAACCGCAACCCCGTCGCGACATTCAACCGATTACGCAACTCCACCGCGGTCAGCGAATCGAAACCCAACTCCCGAAACTCCCGACGCACCTCCACCACCTGCGGCGAAGCATGCCCCAACACCACCGCCACCTGCGCCCGCACCAACTCCACCACAAACCGCACCCGATCAGCCTCACCCAACCCGGCCAACCGCCCCACCAACCCATCACCCACCACCGACACCGCCGACCGACGAACCCCACGCACCAACCCCCGCAACAGATGCGGCACCTCACCACCACCCCGCACCGCCCCCACATCAAACCGCGCCGCCACCACCACCGCAGCCCCCACCACACCCGCCGCCTCGAACAACCCCAACCCCTGCTCAGACGACAACGGCACCATCCCCGACCGCGCCATCCGCCGCATATCCACCTCACCCAGCCCACCGGTCATCCCGGCCTCCTGCCCCCAAGCACCCCACACCAACGACAACCCCGCCAAACCCTCCACACGA
This sequence comes from Streptosporangium amethystogenes subsp. fukuiense, assembly GCF_042665875.1. Taxonomy (NCBI): domain Bacteria; kingdom Bacillati; phylum Actinomycetota; class Actinomycetes; order Streptosporangiales; family Streptosporangiaceae; genus Streptosporangium; species Streptosporangium amethystogenes. The sequence continues at coordinate 3,591,330 of NZ_JBHTEE010000001.1, forward strand.
CGCACCTGCACCAACGCATCCAAAAACGCGTTCCCCGCCGCGTAGTTGCCCTGCCCCGCCCCACCGAACGTCCCCGCCACCGACGAGAACACGATGAAGCCCGCCAGACCCATGTCACGAGTCAACTCATGCAGATACCAGGCCGCATCCACCTTCGGCCGCAACACCGCGTCCAGCCCCTCAAGGGTCAGCGACGGAATCGTGCCGTCATCCAGCACACCCGCGGTGTGAATCACCGCGGTCAACGGGTGATCGGCCGGAACCCGCGCCAGCAGACCCGCGACCTGATCGCGATCAGCCACATCACACGCGGCGATCTCCACCTCGACCCCATGCGCGACCAACTCCGCCCGCAACTCCACCGCACCCGGAGCCTCCAGACCCCGCCGACCGGCCAGCAGCAGACGCCGCACCCCCCGCTCGGCCACCACATGCCGCGCGAACAACGCCCCCAGACCACCCGTCCCACCAGTGATCAACACCGTCCCCTCCGGATCCCAGACCCGGACACCGCCCCCGTTCACATCAGAGCCGGGCGCCACCCGCACCAACCTCGGCACCCGCACCTCACCATCGCGCACCGCCACCTGCGGCTCACCCGAGGCCAGGAGCGCGGGCAGCACGTCAGACAAGGTCGCGAGCGAAGACTCCCGATCATCCACGTCGACCAGCACGAACCTGCCCGGATTCTCCGACTGGGCGGTGCGCACAAGTCCTTGCGCCGCAGCCACGACCGGGTCCGGCGCCGCTTCACCGTTCTCGCCGGCCACAACCCCGCACCGGGTGACGAACACCAGACGCGAATCGGCGAACCGGTCATCTGCCAGCCACCCCTGCAGCAAGCCCAGAACATCCGAGGTCAACTCGTGCGCCGACTCCACGACCCCGCCGGCTCGACCGGAGACCGCTTCCGCCACCACCACGCCCGGCACCGGAGCCGCCTCCGCCAGCGACAGCAGATCCGCATGAACCGGCGCCGAATCCCCGGCCGCGCGCAGCGCTCCGGCGACACCCAACGTGTCCGGGCCGAGCAGCGCCACCGGGAACGGATCGGCGTCCGGGAGATCGGTCAGCGGCGCCCACTCCACGCCGAACAGCGCGTCCCGCTCCGCCCCTCGGCCGCTTCCCGCAGCGGCGAACTGCTCAGCCGCGACCGGTCGCAGTTCCAGCGACCGCGCCGACAGCACCGGCTCCCCGGCCGCGTCCACCGCGATCACCGAGACCGCGTCGCCTCGGGTCCTGGCCAGCCGCACCCGCAGCACCGACGCCCCGACCGCGTGCAGGCACACTCCACCCCAGGAGAACGGCAACCGGCCACTCTCGGCGTCGTCCAGTCCGGCGAACGGCACCGCGTGCAACGCCGCGTCCAGCAGCGCCGGATGCACCCCGAACGAACCCGCACTCGACGCCGCCTGCTCGGGCAGCACGACCTCGGCGAACACCTCGCCGTCGACGCCGCGCCAGGCCGCCGTCAACCCCTGGAACACCGGCCCGTATTGGAACCCGGCCGCGGCGAACTGGTCGTACAACCCGTCCAACTCGATGACGGAGGCCCCTTGCGGCGGCCACATCACCGTCTCGAACGGCGCGGCGGCGCGGCCTCCGGCCGTCAGCACACCGGTCGCGTGCTCGACCCACGGCTCGTCATCGGCGGCCTCGGCCGTCCGGGCATAGACGCTCACCTCACGACGGCCCGACTCGTCCGCCGCTCCCACCCACACCTGCACCGCGACAGCGTCCCGCTCACCCAGCACCAGCGGCGTGGTCAGGGTCAGTTCCTCGATCACATCGCAGCCGACCTGGTCACCGGCCCGCACCGACAGCTCCACGAACACGCTGCCCGGCACCACCGCCGAACCCATCACCAGGTAATCGGCCAGCCACGGATGTGACCACAGCGACAACCGACCGGTCAGCAGCACCCCGTCGGAGCCGGCCAGACCGACCGCGGCCCCCAGCAACGGATGGCCCGTAGCCGCCAACCCGACAGCCGCCACATTCCCCACCCGTGAAGCGGCACCATCAGGCCAGAAACGCCGACGCTGGAAGGCGTACGTCGGCAGTTCCACCCGGCGCCCACCAGCGAGCACCGACTCCCAGTCCACCCCCACCCCGTACACATGCAGCTGAGCCAACGCCGACATGACCGACCACTGCTCATCACGGTCCCCGCGCAGCACCGGCACCACCACCGCGTCAGCCCCCGCCACCAGGTCCGCGACAGGCTGCTCCTCGGCGGCAAGGGTGTCCTGAGCCATCGCGGTCAACACCCCGTCAGGCCCCAGCTCCAGATACGCCCGCACACCCTGGGCGTGCAACGCGCGCACCCCGTCGGCGAACCGGACCGCACCACGCACCTGCTCCACCCAATAATCCGGCGAACACAACCGCTCGCCGGTGGCGGGTCCCCGGTCAGGGTCGACACCACCGGGATCTGCGGCGCACCGTAGGTCAACGTCCGAGCCACCGCCCGGAAGTCCTCCAGCATCGGCTCCATCAACGGCGAATGGAACGCATGCGACACCCGCAACCGCTTCGTCCGCACCCCCCGCTCCTCCAAAGCGGCGACGACCTCAAGAACCGGCCCCTCCACCCCGGAAAGCACCACCGAAGACGGACCGTTCACCGCCGCGACCGACACCTCACCCTCACGCCCGGCCAGCAGAGCGGCGACCTCCTCCTCGGACGCCCGCACCGACACCATCGCCCCACCGGACGGCAACGCCTGCATCAACCGCGCCCGGCCCGCCACCAACGCACACGCGTCCTTCAGTGACAAAACCCCCGCCGCATGAGCCGCGCTGATCTCCCCGACCGAATGCCCCGCCAGCACACCCGGCCGCACCCCCCACGAAGACACCAACCGGAACAACGCCACCTCAAGCGCGAACAACGCCGGCTGCGCCCACCCCGTCCGATCCAGCAACCCCGCCTCCGCCGAACCCGGCTCGGCGAACAACACCCCACGCAACGACCCGCCCAGCAACGGATCCAGCTCCGCGACCACCTCGTCCAACGCCGCCGCGAACACCGGGAACCGCGCATACAACTCCCGGCCCATCCCCGCCCGCTGACTGCCCTGACCGGTGAACAGGAAAGCGACCTTGTCCCGCCACCCGCTCTGCCCCAGCAGGACGCTCGCACCCGACCGGCCCTCGGCCACGGCCCGCAACCCGGCCACGGCGTCCTCGCGAGCACCTGCCAGCACCGCCGCCCGGTGCTCGAAGACCGATCGTGCCGTGACAAGGGAGAAGGCCACGTCGGCCAGATCCAGGTCGGGTTCGTCGTCCAGGTATGACGCCAGCCGCTCGGCCTGCGCCCGCAGCGCCTCCGCCGTACGACCGGAAATCAGCATCGGGGCCACCGCCGCGGTCGCCGCCGGCCCCCGCTCCTCCGGTCCCGCCGCGATTCGGGTGTTCTTCGGCGCCTGCTCAATGATCACGTGGGCGTTGGTGCCGGTGAGGCCGAACGAGGACACCCCCGCCCGCCAGGGCCGGTCCACCTGAGGCCAGGACCTGGACTCGGTCAACAACTCCACCGCGCCCGCCGACCAGTCCACATGCGACGACGGCTCATCCACATGCAACGTCCGGGGCAGCACACCGTGCCGCATCGCCATGACCATCTTGATCACACCCGCCACACCGGCGGCCGCCTGGGTGTGACCGATGTTCGACTTGATCGAGCCCAGCAGCAGCGGCCGATCCTCCGGCCGGTCCTGACCGTAGGTGGCCAGCAGCGCCTGCGCCTCGATCGGGTCACCCAGCGTCGTACCGGTGCCATGCCCCTCGACCGCATCCACCTCGGCGGGCTTCAACCCGGCGCTGCCCAGCGCCTGACGGATCACCCGCTGCTGCGACGGACCGTTCGGCGCGGTGAAGCCGTTGGACGCGCCGTCCTGGTTGACCGCCGACCCGCGCAGCACCGCGAGTACCTGATGGCCGTTGCGCTGCGCGTCCGACAACCGCTCCAGCACCAGCATGCCCACACCCTCGGCCCACCCCGTGCCGTCCGCCGCGTCGGCGAACGCCTTGCACCGGCCGTCGGGCGCCAGCCCACCCTGCCGGGTGAACTCCACGAACGCGCCAGGGGTGCTCATCACGGTCACCCCGCCCGCCAGCGCCAGCGAGCAGTCACCGCTGCGCAGCGCCTGCGTCGCCAGGTGCAACGCCACCAGCGACGACGAACACGCGGTGTCCACCGTCACCGCCGGGCCCTCCAGGCCCAGCGTGTACGACAGTCGGCCGGAGGCCGCGCCCGCGCCCATGCCGGTCCCGACGTTGCCCTCGAGATCGGCCAGCGAGCTCACCATCAGGTAGGAGTAGTCCTGGCCGCTCATCCCGACGAAGACCCCGGTACGGCTGCCACGCAGCCGGGCGGCGTCGATCCCGGCCCGCTCGACGGCCTCCCACGACACCTCCAGCAGCAGCCGCTGCTGCGGGTCCATCGCCAGCGCCTCACGCGGCGAGATCCCGAAGAACCCGGGGTCGAAGTCCGCGATGTCGCGGACGAAGGCCCCCCTGTCGGTATCGCTTCGAGGCCGGCCCTCCGAATCACGACCCGACAGCATGTCGAGATCCCAGTCGCGGTCGGCCGGAAAGCCCGAGACGGCGTCACCGCCTTCGACGATCAGCCGCCACAGGTCCTCAGGGGAGGACACCCCGCCGGGGAACCGGCAGCTCATCGCCACGATGGCGATCGGCTCGGTGGTGACCGCGACCAGCTTCTGGTACTGACGCCGTAGCCGTTCGGCCTCCTTCATGGAAGTCCGGAGCGCCTGTACGACCTGCTCACTGGGCGTATCCATCACAGCCTCCGTACATCGGGCGGGGTCGGGAAACCTGCGGCCGACGTCACCGGTACCAGGACAACCACCCCTGCCGCGTCGATCGCGTCACCACATCCGTCTCCGCGCACACCGGCGACCGGTGCTCTCGCCTGGCGCGACGTCTCCGCCGTGGAGGGGAGGCGACAGCACCGGTCTCCGCATGGTTGAAGAGGATGACCGGCGGCATACACGGTCGTCGAGCATGCCGCCCATCGGTGAGGTTAGGCCGATGGCGACTCGGCAAACGCCTAGTCTTTGGGCCGGCCCGACGAGCCGACCACGTCCGCGGGCCGGCCCCCGGGAAGACTAGTGATCCCCCTAATGTCGCCGCGATACCGTGCGGGCACGCCGACGTCAGGACACGAAAGACGGTCACGGCGATGACGTATCCGTACCGGAGCAGGCGCCTGCGTGTCACTGGCTGTTCGGCGGTCCGGCTCCCGCGATGGAGGTATGTGATGGGCGAGAGCCGCAAGCCAGTGCTGTTCGTCAGCAATCCAGGGGCCGGTGTCTTCAATCCCCTGTGCGTGATCGCCGCCGAGCTGGCCCGGCGTGGTACGGAGGATCTGTGGTTCGCGACGGATGAGTCCTGCAGGGCCGACATCGAGAAGATCGGCGAGGGAAGCGGCGTGCGGTTCGCCTCGCTCGGCGAGACCGATCCGAGGCATTCCCCCGCCGACTGGGACGACGAGATGTACCGGCTGGCCACCCAGCGGTCCCGTTGGAAGGCACATCACGCGGTGGTGCGGCGCGGGTTCGACCCGAGCAGTGGGGAGCAGAAGTATCTGGCGCTCGACGCCCTGGCCGAAGAGCTCAAGCCGGCCCTCATGGTCTTCGACAGCGTGAACCCGCTCGCGCTCATAATAGCGCTCAAGAGGAAGATCCCATTTATCCTCAGCTCGCCTTTCCTGCCGAGCAACCTGCTCATCACCAGGACACCGCGCGGATTCCCCATGCTGCACACCGGGCTGCCCTTGAACATGTCGTTCCAGCAGCGGGTCCACAACACCGTGTTCAAGCTCCGGGCCGGGCTGATGTTCCTGCATCCGACGATGCTCAGGCTCGCGCTCAAAAGCATCTCGTACGCGAGGATGCTCCAGCTCCCGCAGGAGGCGCTCCGCCCGTCGTCGAAAATCGACTGTGCCGATGCCGTCCTGTGCTATTCGGTCTTCGGGCTGGAGTACCCGTTCCCCCTTCCGGACAGGTTCCACATGCTCGGCGCCATCATCCCGCCGTTGCCGGAGGCGCCGGACGACGACGACCTGTCCCGTTGGCTCGACGCCAACCCCTCCGTGGTCTACGTCGGGCTCGGCACCATCACACGGCTGACCCGCCACGAAGTACACGCGCTGGTGGAGGTCGCCCGCCGGTTGGACGGCAGGCACGCCGTGCTGTGGAAGCTCCCGACCCAGCAGCAACACCTGCTACCGCCCAGGGACGAGTTGCCGCCGAATCTCAGGATCGAGAGCTGGATTCCCTCCCAGCTCGACGTGCTGGCCCATCCCAACGTCAGGCTCTTCTTCAACCACGGCGGCGCCAACGCGTTCCACGAGGGCCTGTATTTCGGCAAGCCGCAGGTCATCCGGCCGCTGTGGGTCGACTGCTACGACCAGGCGGTGCGCGGCGTGGACAGCGGGGTCAGCCTCACGGTGGACGATCCGCAGACCGTCGACGTCGACGACGTGGTCGGCAAGATCACCCAGGTGCTGAACGACCCCGCCTTCCGTGAGCGCGCCGAATTCTTCGCCAAGGCGCAGCGCGAGGCGGGAGGCGTCCGGGCAGCCGCCGATCTGATCCTGGGCAACCCGGCACTGAAATGATCTGACAGGCACTGCCGAAGGATGTGGCGACAGCATGGAAACGCACAGTGGCGATCCGATCTCCATCGAGTTCCCGAGGCGGCGGCGCGGGCAGCTCTCTCCCCCGGACGAGTACGCCTCGCTCCGGGCGCAGGCGGGGCCGGTCAGGTCGGCGCTGCCAGGAGGCAGCACCGTGTGGCTGGTCACTCGGCATGATGACGTGCGCACCGTACTCACCGATCCCCGGATCAGTGCCAGCCCCTTACACGAGGGCTTTCCGACGATCGGGCGCAACGGGACGGTGCCGCCGCCCGACCAGATTCCCGGCTGGTTCGTCGCGTACGACCCGCCGGAGCACACCCGCTTCCGCAAGGCTCTGATCCCCGAGTTCACCGTACGACGGATCGCCGAGCTTCGCCCGGCCGTCCAGAGGGTCGTCGACGGCTGCATCGACGCGATGCTCGCCGACGGCACCACCGCCGACCTGGTGGCCGCGTTCGCGTTGCCGGTGCCATCGCTGATCATCTGTGAGCTGCTCGGCGTGCCGCGTTCGGACCGTGAGCTTTTCGAGTCGAGGACGCGCGTCCTGGTGACCTTGACGTCGACCGACGATGAACGTGAGGCCGCGACCAGGGACCTGCTGCTCTACATCTCCAAACTGATCACCATGAAGCAGCGGTTCCCCGGCAGGGACCTGACCAGCCGGCTGTTGTCCGCCGGGGTGCTGACCCCCAAGGAGATCTCCGGTGTCGCCCTGCTGCTGCTGATCGCCGGGCACGAGACGACGGCGAACAACATCGCGCTCGGCGTGGTCATGCTGCTGCTGAATCCGCAGTGGATCGGCACGCCCGGGGTGGTCGAGGAGGTGCTGCGCTATCTGTCCGTCGCGGACCGGGTGGCGCTCCGCGTGGCCATCGAGGACATCGAGATCGGCGGGCACGTCATCAAGGCCGGCGAGGGCATCGTGCCGCTCGGCGCCGCGGCGAACCACGACCATGCCACGTTCGAACGGGCCGACGAGTTCGACCCGAGCCGTTCGGCCCGCCACCACGTCGCGTTCGGGTACGGCGTGCACCAGTGTCTCGGGCAGAACCTCGTCAGGGTCGAGATGGAGGCCGTCTTCACCTCCCTGTTCCGGCGGATTCCGACCCTTCGGCTCGATCTCGCGGTCGAGGACCTGCCGTTCAAGTACGACGGTGTGTTGTTCGGGCTGCACGCGCTCCCGGTCCGTTGGTGACGGACCGGGAGGGTATACGGCCCCCGGTCTCTCAAGGATGAGGAATGTCATGCGTGTCAATGTGAACGCCCAGCACTGCATCGGCGCCGGCCAGTGCGTGCTCATCGCGCCGGAGGTCTTCGACCAGAGCGACGAGGGAACCGTCATGGTCCTGGTCGAGACCCTGGACGACTCGGCTCAGGCCGTGGCCCGGGAGGCCGTCGTGGCCTGCCCGTCCAGGTCCATCTCGCTGGCCGAAGGCTGAGGTACGCACCGAGCGGGTGACCGCGATCTGACCGCACGAATCCGACCCGGCCGGGGAACGCCCCCCGGCCGGGTCGTTCGGCTCACTGCGCTCCACCGTCGAGGGCCGCCCGCACCAGCTCGTCGAGTCCCATCGAGTCGAGCGCGTCATCGGCCTCGTCATCGGTGGACGCCTCCGGGGCACCGGTCAGGTGCAGCAGCGCGTCCAGCACGCCGATCTCCCGCAGCCTGGTCATGGACAGCGACGCGAACAGCGCCCGCACCCGCGCCTCCTCCTCGTCGACCCCCGAGGCCGCGCCCGTCTCCTGCAGGAGCCGCTCGATCACGTGACCGGCGAGGGCCTCCGGGGTCGGGTAGTCGAAGATGAGCGTGGAGGGCAGTTTCAGTCCCGTCGAGGCCGTGAGCCGGTTACGCAGCTCGATCGCACTGAGGGAGTCGAACCCCAGGTCCCGGAACGCCTGATCGGCACCGATCGCCTCGCGGCCGGAGTGCCCGAGAACCATGGCGATCTGACCGCGCAACAGGTCGAGCAGCACACCGAGCCGCTCGGAGCCGGCAAGGCCGGCCAGCCTGTCCCGCAGGGCGGACGCCGACTGCCCGGCCTCCCGCGCCGAGCCCGCCGACTCGACCAGCTCACGGTATCCCGGCAGTTCGCACAGCAGCCTGCTGGGCCGGCCCGCCGTGTAGGAGCGGACGAACCGCTCGTGCTCGATGTCGGCGACCACGGCGACCGGTTCACCCCCGGCGACGAGGCCGCTCAGCGCGGAGACGGCCAGTTCGGGGTCCATCGGGCGCACGCCCATGCGCCGGGACGCCTCCTGCGCCGCGGCCACCTCCGCCATGCCGCCACCGGCCCAGGCCCCCCACGCCACCGAGGTGGCCGCGAGCCCGCGCCCGCGCCGCCGCTCGGCCAGGCCGTCCAGCACCGCGTTGGCCGCGGCGTAGTTGCCCTGGCCGGGAGTGCCGAGCGTCCCCGCCGCGGACGAGAACAGCACGAACACCGGCAGATCCAGCTCTCGGGTCAGCTCGTCCAGCACGACCGCCGAGGTCACCTTGGCGCGGAACACGGTCTCGAACCGCTCCTGCGTCAACCCGTCCACCACGCCGTCGTCGAGCACGCCCGCGGCGTGCACCACACCGGTCAGCGGAAACTCGGCCGGGATGGCGGCCAGCACGGCGGACAGGGCATCCCGGTCGGCCACGTCGCAGGCGACGACGGTCACCCGGGCCCCCAGCCCGGCCAGCTCGGCGCGCAGTTCGGCGGCACCGGGGGCGTCCATCCCCCGCCGGCCGGCCAGCAACAGGTGTTCCGCGCCATGCCGGGCCAGCCAGCGGGCCAGATGCCCGCCGAGTGCGCCGGTGCCACCGGTGATCAGTACGGTTCCGGACGGCTCCCACTCGTCGGGCCTGTCGGCCCTGTCCGCGGGAGCCTGCACCAGCCGCCGCGCGTACACGCCGGAGGCTCGGACGGCGACCTGGTCCTCGCCGTCCAGCCCGGCCAGTACGCTCGCCAGCCGTCGCGCCACTCCCCGGTCGACGTTCTCCGGCAGGTCGATCAGACCGCCCCACCGCTGCGGTTGCTCCAGCGCGGCGACTCGGCCAAGGCCCCAGACGGCGGCCTGCGCCGGACTGCGCAGACCATCGTCCGGAGCGGCCGCGACCGCGCCTTGGGTGAGGCACCACAGCGGCGCGTCGACACCGGCGTCGCCCAGTGCCTGGATCAGCAGCGTGGTCAGCACGAGCCCATCGGGAACTCCGGCCTCCAAGGACTCACGTGACTCCTGGGAGTCCTGGGACTCCCGCAGGGCCAGCAGCGACACGACTCCGGCGTACGGTCGGGCTCCGGCGGGTACGCTCAGCCGCTCGGCCAGCGCGGCCCGGTCCTGGGACGTGGCGGTGAGGTCGGCCACCTCCAGGCGTACGACCTCCGCGCCCATGGCTCCGATCGCGTCGATCACCGCGCTCGTCCAGGCGTCCGCCGTCGGCTTCTCGGGAAGCGCGACCAGCCAGGGGCCGGTCGCCGCGGTCCGGCCCGGCGCCTCCGCGCCGTCGCCGGTGAGCGGATTCCACGCGATTCGGTACCGCCAGGCGTCCATGGTGGACCTGCGGCGCCGCTCCCGGCGCCATGACGACAGCGCCGGCAACACCTTGGCCAGCGCGTCGCCGTCCACGTCGAGCCGCGAGGCCAGCGCCTCGGTGCCCTCTTCCTCGACGGCGGCCCAGAATTCCGCGTCCACCGGGTCCGGGGCACCGGTCACGGCCGCCTGCCCCGTCTCGGGCCAGAATCGTTCGTGCTGGAACGCGTACGTCGGCAGGTCCACCGGCCGGGCGCCGGTACCGGCGAAGATCGAGGTCCAGTCGGGACTCATCCCGTGCACGTGCAGCCGGGCGAGCGCGGTGACGAGGGCCCGGTGCTCGTCGCGGTCCCTGCGCAGCAGGGGGACCAGCTCCACCTCGGCCTCCGCGGGGATGGTGTCACGGGCCATCGCGGTCAGGGTCCCGTCCGGGCCGATCTCGACGTAACGGGTCACCCCCGCCTCGTGCGCCGCCCGGATCCCGTCGGCGAACCGTACGGCGCTCCGTACGTGCGCCACCCAGTGGTCCGGAGAGCACAGCTCGGACGTGACGACGTCGCCGGTCACGTTCGAGATCACCGGAATTCGCGGCGCGGAGTAGGAGACGCCTTCGGCGACCGCCCGGAAGTCCGCCAGCATCGGCTCCATCAGCGGCGAGTGGAACGCGTGCGAGACCCGCAGCCGCCTCGTCCGGCGCCCGCTCTCCGCCAGCGCGCCCGCCACGTCGAGCACCGCCCGCTCCAGCCCGGCTATCACCACGGCCTTTGGGCCGTTGACCGCGGCGACGGAGACCTGGTGCTCGTGCCCGGCCAGCGCCCGCAGCACCTCCTCCTCGCCGGCCTGGACGGCGACCATCGCGCCGCCGGCCGGAAGCCGCTGCATGAGCGCGCCTCTGGCCGCCACCAGCGCGCAGGCGTCCTCCAGTGACAGCACGCCCGCGACGTGCGCCGCGGCCAGCTCGCCGACCGAGTGTCCGATCAGCAGGTCAGGGGTGAGATCCCAGGACTCCAGCAGGCGGAACAGGGCGACCTCGACCGCGAACAGCGCCGGCTGGGTCCACCCGGTCCCGTCGAGCAACTCGGCCTCGGGGGTGCCCGCCGGGGCGAACAGGATCTTCCTCAGCGGGCGGTCCAGCCTGGTGTCCAGGTGCGCCAGCACGGCGTCGAGCGCATCGGCGAAGACCGGGAACCGGTCGTAGAGCTCGCGGCCCATCTCCGCCCGCTGGCTGCCCTGGCCGGTGAACAGGAACGCCGTCTTGCCCGCTCGCCCGATCCGGCCGTCGAGCACGTGGGGAGCCGGGTTTCCGTCCGCCGCCGCGGTCAGGCCGTCCACCAGCTCCGCGCGGCTGCCGGCCAGGACGACGAGCCGCTGCCGGAAGCTCGACCGGGTGGTGGCCAGGGAGTAGGCGAGATCGGCCAGGTCGAGTTCGGGGTGCTCGGCGAGGTGGTCGAGCAGGCGTAGCGCCTGTGCCCGCACCGCGGCCGGGCTCTTGGCCGACAGCGGCACCGGCAGAAGGGTCCCGTGGAGCCCGGTGGCGACCTGTGACGGCTCGGTGTGGTCGGCGGGCGGCGCCTCCTCGATGATCACGTGTGAGTTCGTGCCGGTGGCTCCGAAGGACGAGATCCCGGCCCGGCGCGGACGTCCGGCGTCAGGCCACGGCCTGGACTCGGTCAGCAGTTCCACCGCGCCCGCCGACCAGTCCACATGCGACGACGGCGCGTCCAGGTGCAACGTCCTCGGCGCCACCCCGTGCCGCATCGCCATGACCATCTTGATCAGTCCGGCGACTCCGGCCGCCGCCTGGGTGTGCCCGATGTTGGACTTGATCGACCCGAGCAGCACCGGTCGCTCCCGATGCTGACCGTAGGTCTCCAGCAGGGCCTGGGCCTCGATCGGGTCGCCCAGCCTGGTGCCCGTGCCGTGCGCCTCCACCACGTCCACGTCGGACGAGGTCAGCCCGGCGGCGACCAGGGCGCGGTTGATCACCTTCTGCTGGGACGGGCCGCTCGGCGCGGTGAACCCGTTGGACGCGCCGTCCTGGTTGACGGCCGAACCGCGCAGGACCGCCAGCACGTGATGGCCGTTGCGCCGGGCGTCCGACAGCCGTTCGACGACGAGCATGCCGACGCCCTCCGCCCAGCCCGTGCCGTCGGCGGCGTCGGAGAACGCCTTGCACCGGCCGTCCGGGGACAGCGCCCCCATCTCGCCGAACTCGACGAAGCCCACCGGGGTGGACATCACGGTGACACCACCGGCGAGAGCCAGCGAGCACTCCCCGGACCGCAGCGCCTGCGCGGCCAGGTGCAACGCCACCAGGGACGAGGAGCAGGCGGTGTCCGCGGTCACCGCGGGCCCGGTCAGGCCGAAGGTGTAGGACAGCCGGCCGGAGATCACGCTGGCCGCCTGGGCCGTCTGCGCGTGGCCGTGATGATCGCGAGGCGGCCGGTAGTCACCACCGGTGGCGCCGACGTAGACGCCCACATCGCCGCCCCGCAGGCCGGCGGGGTCGATGCCCGCCCGTTCGAACGCCTCCCAGGCGGCTTCGAGCACCAGTCGCTGCTGCGGGTCCATCACCATCGCCTCACGGGGCGAGATGCCGAAGAAAGCCGGGTCGAAGTCGGCGACGTCGTAGAGGAAACCGCCTCCGGCCGCCGTGCTGCGGCCACGCCCGTCGGCGTCCCCACCGGACAGCACCTCCAGGTCCCAGCCCCGGTCGGCGGGGAACACGCCGACCGCGTCCACCTCGCCGGTGACCAGCCGCCACAGGTCCTCCGGCGAGCGGACGCCGCCCGGATACCGGCAGCTCATGCCGACGATGACGACCGGGTCGTCCGAGAGCACGGCCGATACGGGCGCCCGGCTCTCCTCGCCGAGGCTCTCCTCCCCGAGCACCCGGGCCGCCAGGTGTTCGGCGAGTTCCACCGGTGTCGGGTGGTCGAAGACGAGCGTGGCCGGCAGGGTCAGCCCGGTCGCGGCGTTGAGCTGGTTACGCAGGTCGACCGCGGTGAGGGAGTCGAACCCGAAGTCCCGGAAGGCCCGGTCGGCCTCGATCGAGGTGCCGTCCGCGTGCCCGAGGACCGAGGCTGCCCTGGCCACCACCAGTTCGAGGACGAGGCCCGGACGCTCGGCCGCCGGCAGCCCGCGAAGACGGTCCCGGAGCGCGGCCGCCGCGGTGGGCTCGCCGTCGTGGGCGCCGTCCACCGCCTCGATCGCCCGCCGGGCCTGGGGCAGCTCGTCCAGCAGCGAGGTCGGCCGCACCGCGAGGAAGGCCGGGGCGAACCGGTCCCACGCCACGTCGGCGACCGTCACCGCACTCTCACCGTTCGCGACGATCCGGCCCAGCGCGCCGAGCGCGAGCTCCGGCGCCAGCGCGGGCAGCCCGTTCGCCCGCAGGTGCAGGTCCATCCCCCTGTCCGCGGCCAGGCCGCTGTCCGCCCATGCCGACCAGGAGACGGCGGTCCCCACCGCGCCTCGGGCGCGGCGCGCTTCGATCAGTGCGTCCCGGACCGCCTCCGCGGCGGCGGCGGCACCTCGGCCGGCGACGCCCCAGACACCGGAAAGCGAACAGAACATGACGAACGCATCCAGCTCCCGCTCTTCCAGCAGGGAGTCCAGGTGGATCGCCCCGGCGGCGTAGGCCGCGGCGGTCTCGGCCAGGTCCGCCGGCTCGGTCTCTGCCAGCGGGGCGGCCTCGGCCGGTTCCTCGGCGTAGATGACCGCGTCCGGCGGGAACTCCGCCAGCAGGGCGGCCACGGCCTCCCGATCCGCCAGGTCGCAGTGCCTGTTCGTCACCCGGGGATCCACCTCGGCGGGCTCCGGCGCGGCGAAGCACCCGGCCAGCACGACCCGGTCCGCCCCCACGTCGGCCAGCCGGCGGGCGATGCGCTCGCCGGAGACTCCGGTGTCCCCGGCGACCAGTACCGTGCCACGAGGTCGCCACGACCGGTCGGCGTCCCCGGCCGGGGCCGGGACGAGCCGACGGCCGAACACCCCGGAGGCGCGTACGGCGACCTCGCCCTCGCCGTCCGGGCCGCCGGCCAGCACGCCGGCGAACCGGGCGACGGCCCGCCGGTCGAGCAGCCCGGGCAGGTCGATCATGCCGCCCCAGCGCCGGGGGTGCTCCAGCGCCGCCACCCGGCCGAGGCCCCAGATCGCGGCCTGACCCGGGTTCGGTGGTGCGTCGGATCTGCCCACGGACACCGCGCCTCGGGTGACGCACCACAGCGGCGCGTCGACACCCGCGTCGCCCAGCGCCCGCACCAGCGCGGCCGTCGACGCCACCTCGGGCAGACCGTCACCGCCCGTCCCGGCGAACGCCAGCAGGGAGATCACCCCCGTCGGCGCCCGGCCGTCGGCCTCCGGGCCGCCGAGCTGTTCGGCGAGCTGTGCGGCCAGCCACGCGTGGTCGGTGTGCGTGACGTCGAGACGCGTCAGGGCATCGGGGCCGGCCAGGGCGGCGCCCACGGCATCGAGCACCTCCGCCCACTCCGCCTCGGCCCCACCGGCCGGGACGGCCACCAGCCATCTCCCGGACGGCGGGGTGGACGGCACGGCGGCCAGGGGCTTCCACGCCACCCGGTAGCTCCAGGAGTCCACGAGGGTGCGCTCGCGGCGCGAGCGGCGCCAGGACGACAGCGCGGGCAGCACCGTCGACAGCGAGTCCGCCTCCAGATCCAGCGTGGCCGCCACGGACGTCAGGTCCGCACGCTCGATCGCGGCCCAGAACTCGGCGTCCACCGGGTCCCCGATCGAACCGCCCGCTGAGCCGACCGCCGGGGCGACGGCCTCGGGCCAGTACCTCCGGCGCTGGAAGGCGTAGGTGGGCAGGTCGACGCGGCGCGCGCCGCATCCGGCGAACAGGGACCGCCAGTCCACCGGCAGCCCGTGGACGTGCAGCCGGGCCAGCGCGTCCACGGCCGACGCCTCCTCGCCGCGGTCCTTACGCAGCATCGGCACGACCAGGGTGCCCGCCTCGGTGCCGTCGGCCGCCAGGCAGTGCTGGGTCAGCGCGGACAGCACGCCGTCCGGGCCGAGCTCGACGAACGTGCTCACGCCGGAACCGCGCAGGGTGCGCACGCAGTCGGCGAAGCGGACCGCCTGCCGGGCGTGGTCGACCCAGTAGCCGGGTGAGCAGAGCCGCTCGACGGCGATCGGCTCGCCGGTCAGGCCGGAGACGAGCGGGATGGCCGGCGGGGAGAACCCGAGCCCTCGTACGGACCGGCGGAACTCCTCCAGCATGGGGTCCATCAACGGCGAGTGGAACGCGTGGCTGACGGCCAGCCGGGTGGTCTTGCGACCCTCGGCCGCGAGGTGGGCGGCGATCTCGGTGACCGGCCCCTCCACCCCGGCGACCACCACCGCCGACGGTCCGTTGACCGCGGCGATCGACACCTCGTGCTCGCGCCCGGCGAGCAGCGGGAGAACCTCCTCCTCGGTGGCCTGCACCGAGACCATCGCGCCCTCGGCCGGTAGCGCCTGCATCAGCCGCCCCCTGGCGGCGACCAGGGTGCACGCGTCCGCCAGCGTCAGCACACCGGCGACGTGCGCCGCGGCGATCTCGCCGATCGAGTGCCCGGCCACCAGGTCCGGGCGCAGTCCCCACGACTCCGCCAGGCGGAACAGGGCCACCTCGACCGCGAACAGCGCGGGCTGCGTCCACCGGGTCTGGTCAAGCCGCTCGGCCTCGGGCGACCCCGCCTCGGCGAACAGGATGGTCCGCAGCGGCTGGTCCAGCTCGACGTCGAACTGCGCGAGCACCGCGTCCAGTGCCTGCGCGAACACCGGGAACCTGGCGTACAGCTCCCGGCCCATGCCGGGGCGCTGGGAGCCCTGTCCGGCGAACAGCATCGCCGACCTGCCCGCGACGGTGGCGGCCTCGCCACGCGCGACCTCCGACACGCCGTCGGCGGTGGCCAGCAGCACCGCGCGGTGCCGGAACATCGACCGGCTCGCCAGCGAGTAGCCGACGTCCACCGGATCGAGGCCGCGGTCGGCGGCCGGTACCTGGTCGAGCTGGGCCCGCAGCGCCTCCCGGGTCCGGCCGGAGACGACCCACGGCACGACCGCGGGAACCCTCCGCTCGCCTTGCTCGCCGGGGGGCCGCTCGTCCAGGGGCGCCTGCTCCAGGATCACGTGGGCGTTGGTGCCGCTGATCCCGAAGGCGGAGACGCCGGCCCGCAGCGGTCGTCCCTTCCCCGTCCACCCCCGGGGCTCGGTCAGCAGCTCGACGGCCCCGGACGACCAGTCCACGTGCGACGCCGGTACCTCGACGTGCAACGTCTTGGGCAGCATGCCGTGCCGCATGGCCAGCACCATCTTGATCACACCGGCGACACCCGCCGCCGCCTGCGTGTGGCCGAGATTGGACTTGATCGATCCCAGCAGGAGCGGGTGATCCCGCTCCTGGCCGTACGTCGCCAGCAGGGCCTGCGCCTCGATCGGGTCGCCCAGCGCCGTGCCGGTGCCGTGCGCCTCGGCCGCGTCGACCTCGGCCGGGGACAGCCCCGCCGCGGCCAGTGCCTGCCGGATCACCCGCTGCTGCGACGGGCCGTTCGGCGCGGTCAGCCCGTTCGACGCGCCGTCCTGGTTCACCGCCGACCCGCGCACGACGGCGAGGACCGGATGACCGTCTCGCCGCGCGTCCGACAGGCGTTTCAGCACGAGCACGCCGACGCCTTCCGACCAGCCGGTGCCGTCGGCCGCGTCGGAGAACGCCTTGCACCGCCCGTCGGGGGCCAGGCCGCCCTGGGCGCTGAACTCGACGAACGAGTCCGGGCTCGACATCACCGAGACGCCGCCCACCAGCGCCAGCGAGCACTCGCCGGCCCGCAGGGCCTGCGCGGCCCAGTGCAGGGCGACCAGGGAGGACGAGCACGCGGTGTCGACGGTGATCGCGGGACCCTCCAGCCCCAGCGTGTAGGACAGCCGCCCCGACATGACGCTCGCCGTGGTGCCGGTGGCCACGTGCCCCTGCACGTCCGCGCCGGAACCCTTGAGCAGGCCGACGTAGTCCTGGCCGTTGGTGCCCACGAAGACGCCGCCGTCGCTGCCCCGGAGGTCGAGGGGATCGATGCCGGCCCGCTCCAGCGCCTCCCAGGACGCCTCCAGCACCAGGCGCTGCTGCGGGTCCATCGCCAGCGCCTCACGCGGCGAGATGCCGAAGAACTCGGCGTCGAACTCGGTGGCGTCCCGCAGGAAGCCGCCGACGCTCGTGGCCGACATCCCTCCGGCGAGCGCGTCCAGGTCCCATCCCCGATCGTCGGGGAAGGAGGAGACGCCCTCTCCCCCGTCCACCAGCAGCCGCCACAGATCCTCGGGGGAGCTCACCCCGCCGGGGAACCGGCAGCTCATGCCGACGATCACGATGGGATCGTCATCGGCGGCGTGTGCCGTCACGGCCCGCGACCCGGGCCGTGCCTCCTCGTGCGGCATCGAGCCGAGCAGTTCGGCCAGCAGGAAGTCCGCCAGCGCGCTCGGGGTGGGATAGTCGAACACCAGCGTCGCCGGCAGGGTCAGCCCCGTCGTCGCGACCAGCGCGTTGCGCAGCTCGATGGTGGTCAGCGAATCGAAGCCCAGCTCCTTGAACGGGCGGTCCGGTGCGATGCCGTCGGCGTCGGCATGGCCGAGCACGGCGGCCACCCGGCCGCGCAGCAGGTCCAGGACGGCCCGGCCCTGCTCGGTGGCGGGCAGATCGGCCAGCCGTCGCCGGAACGGCGGCTCGGCCGTGGCGGCCTCGTCCCCTCCATCGCCCGTGGCCCCGGCCCCCGTCGCCGCGGCGACCTCGGGCAGGTCGCTCACCAGCGGGTTGCGCCGGATCGCGGCGAAGGCGCCGACGAATCGGGACCAGTCGACGTCGGCGACGGTCAGCGTCGTGTCGTCGTGCTCGATCGCCTGCCGCAGCGCGAGGATCGCCAGGTCCGGGGGCATCATCTCCAGACCGGCCCGGCGCATCCGGTTCTCCACGCCGGCGGCGTCCACCGCCATGCCCGACCCGGCCCACGGACCCCAGGCGATGGATGTCGCCGCGAGCCCCCGCGCGCGCCGGTGCTCCGCCAGCGCGTCGAGCACGGCGTTCGCGGCCGCGTAGTTGGCCTGCCCCGGCGAGCCGAAGGTGGCGGACGTGGAGGAGAACAGCACGAACGCCGACAGGTCCATGTGCTCGGTCAGCTCGTGCAGGTTGAGCGCGGCGACCGCCTTCGACCGCAGGACCGCAGAGAGGCGTTCCGGCGTCAATCCGTCGAGCACCCCGTCGTCGACCACGCCCGCCGCGTGGAAGACCGCGGTCAGCGGCTGCTCCTCCGGGATTCCGGCCAGCACGGCGGCCACGGCGTCGCGATCGGCGACGTCGCAGGCCACGACGCTGACCTGGGCGCCGAGGCCGGCCAGTTCGTCCCGCAGCTCGGCCGCGCCCGGGGCGTCCGGCCCGCGGCGGCCGGCCAGCAGGAGGTGCGCGGCACCCGCACCGGCCACCCAGCGGGCGACCCGCGCCCCGAGCGCACCGGTGCCTCCCGTGATCAGTACGGTGCCTCCGCCGAAGGACTCGGTGCCTGCGCCGGTCGGGGCGGTGCCCGGCGGGGCGAGCTCCCGCGCGACGGGATTCTCGCCGATCGGAGCGTGCGCCAGGCGGCGGCCGAAGACCCCCGGAGGGCGTACCGCGAGCTGGTCCTCATCCTTGAGGCCGGAGTCCTGGATGCCGGACAGCACGTCGATCAGGCGGGAGATCGTGATGGAGTCGAGGTTCTCCGGCAGGTCGACCAGCCCACCCCACAGATGCGGCTGCTCCAGCGCCACGGACCGGCCCAGACCCCACACGGCGGCCTGCACCGGCCGGGACACCTGTTCCGAGCGCCCCACCGACACCGCGCCGCGGGTCACGCACCACAGGGGTGTCTCGGCCCCGGCGTCGCCGAGGGCCTGCGCCAGTGCGACCGTCAGCGCCAGACCGGCGGGAACCCCCGGACAGCCGGCGACGTCCCGCTCGTCCAGGGCCAGCAGCGACACGATCCCGATGGGCCGAGGTCCGGCGGAGCACAACTCCCGTATCCGCACGGCCAGCGCCGCCCGGTCGGGTTCGCCGACCTCGATCCGGTCGGCCTCCGCGCCCAGCGCGCCCGCGAGCGAGGTCGTCCACTCCTCACCCGCGTGCCCCGCCGGGATCACCACGAGCAACCGGGCTCGTACGTCCGGAGAGAGCTCCGGGGAGAGCGCGGTGAGTGGCGACCAGGGCAGCGGCTTCCAGACGGATCGGTACCGCCAGCCGTCCACGGCGGAGCGCTCCCGCCGGTCGCGGCGCCACGAGGACAGCGCCGGGAGCAGCGCCTCCAGCGTGTCGCCGCCGACCGCCAGCCCCGCTGACAGCGCCGCCACATCACCGCGTTCCACCGCGTCCCAGAAGTCCGTGTCCGCCGCACCGGAGGATGCGGGTACGGCGGCCGCCCCGGCGTCCGGCCAGAACCTCCGGCGCTGGAAGGTGTAGGTCGGCAGGTCGACCGTCTCGGCGCCGGTGCCGGCGAAGAACCCTCTCCAGTCCACGGCGACGCCCCGGAGATGCAGCCGGGCCACCGCGGCGGTGAGGGCCTGCTCCTCGTCTCGGTCCCGGCGCGCCACGGGGACCGTCTGGGCGCCTGGGTGGTCGGCGAGACAGTCGGCGGCGATGGCCGTGAGCACGGCGTCGGGGCCGAGTTCGAGGAACGTGACGACGCCCTGCTCCGCCAGCCGGCGCACGCCGTCGCCGAAGCGAACCGGTCGCCGGATGTGCTCCACCCAGTAGTCAGGCGAGCAGAGCTGCTCCGCGGTCGCCGGCTCGCCGGTCACGTTCGACATGACCGGGATCTCCGGAGGCGCGTACGACAGACCGCGCGCGACCCGGCCGAAGTCGTCGAGCACGGCGTCCATCCGCGGTGAGTGGAACGCGTGGGAGACCTGGAGCCGCCTGGTCCTGCGCCCCCCGGCGGCGAGCCGCGCCGCGATCTCCAGGACGGCGTCCTCCTCGCCGGCGACGACCAGCGAAGCCGGGCCGTTGACCGCCGCGATCGACACCTGGTCCTCGCGCCCGGCCAGCAGCGGGAGCACCTCCTCCTCGCGGGCCTCAAGGGCGGCCATCGCCCCACCGGCGGGCAGCGCCTGCATCAGGCGGGCGCGGGCCGCCACCAGGGTGCACGCGTCCGGCAGCGACAGCACACCGGCGACGTGCGCCGCGGCGATCTCCCCGACCGAGTGGCCCGTGAGGTGGTCGGGTCTGATGCCCCACGATTCGAGCAGCCGGAACAGGGCCACCTCGAAGGCGAACAACGCCGGCTGGGTGTAGCCGGTCTCATCCAGCAGGGCGGCCTCCGCCGTACCCGCGGGGGCGAACAGCACCTCGCGCAACGGGCGGTCCAGGTCCGTGTCCAGGTGGGACAGCACCTCGTCGAGCGCGTCCGCGAACGCCGGGAAGCGACCGTACAGCTCGCGGCCCATTTCCGCGCGCTGGCCGCCCTGGCCGGTGAACATGAAGGCCAGCGAGCCGCGGACGGCGGTGCCGCGCGCGACGCCCCCCGGAACGGCGGCGCCGTCCGGCGGCTCTTCGGCCAGCGCCCGCAACCCGTCGACGATCTCCCGACGCTCCCGCCCGACCAGCGCCGCACGCTGGTCGAGGTGCGACCGCGAGGTCGCCAGGGAGAAGGCGACGTCTGTGGGGTGGAGACCGGGCGACTCCTCCAGCAGGGACAGCAGCCGCCCCGCCTGGTGGCGCAGGGCCTGCTCGTTCTTGCCCGACACCAGCACGGGAACGACGACGGGCTCGGCCGTCCCCGCACGTGCGGCGGCGGGCGGCGCCTCCTCCAGCACCATGTGGGCGTTGGTGCCGCTGAGCCCGAACGACGACACCGCGGCCCGGCGCGGATGCCCGGCGCGTACCCATTCCCTCGGCTCGCTGAGCAGTTCGATGGCGCCCGCGGTCCAGTCCACGTGCGACGACGGGGTGTCCGCGTACAGGGTCCTGGGCAGCAGGCCGTGCCGCATCGCCATGACCATCTTGATCACGCCGGCGACGCCGGAGGCCATCTGGGAGTGCCCGATGTTGGACTTGACCGACCCCAGCAGCAGCGGGCGGTCCGGGTCCCGGTCCTGTCCGTAGGTCGCGAGCAGCGCCTGTACCTCGATCGGGTCGCCCAGCGCCGTACCGGTCCCGTGGCCCTCCACGGCGTCGACGTCCACCGCTGAGAGCCCGGCGTTGGCCAGCGCCTGCCTGATCACCCGCTGCTGCGACGGGCCGTTCGGCGCGGTCAGCCCATTGGACGCGCCGTCCTGGTTGATCGCCGACCCGCGGATGACCGCGAGGATCGGGTGCCCGTTGCGCTCGGCGTCGGACAGCCGCTCCACCAGCAGCAGCCCGACCCCCTCGGCCAGGCTCATCCCGTCCGCCGAGTCGGAGTACGCCTTGCACCGACCGTCGGGGGCCATCGCCCGCTGCCGACTGAACCCGATGAAGGCATCGGGGGTGGACATCACGGTCACCCCACCGGCCAGCGCCAGCGAGCTCTCACCGTCGCGCAGCGACTGACAGGCCAGGTGCAGCGCCACCAGTGACGACGAGCACGCCGTGTCCAGCGTGACGGCCGGGCCCTCCAGCCCGAACAGGTACGACACCCGGCCGGACAGCACGCTTGAGATGGTGCCGGTGATCAGATGGCCTTCCAGGCCCTCTCTCCCCCCGGCCATCGCCAGGCCGTAGTCCTGATAGCTGGACCCGATGAAGGTGCCGGTCAGGCTGCCGCGCAGCGACGAGGGGGCGATCCCGGCCCGCTCAACGGCCTCCCAGGCCGTCTCCAGCAACAGCCGCTGCTGCGGATCCATCGCCAGCGCCTCCCGGGGCGAGATCCCGAAGAAGTCGGCGTCGAACTCCGCCGCGTCGTGGAGGAAGCCGCCCCACGTGGAGTACGTCTTGCCGGACCGGCCCGGGTCGGGGTCGTAGAGCCCCTCCGCGTCCCAGCCGCGGTCGGCGGGGAATCCGGAGATCGCGTCGACCCCGTCGACCACGACCTGCCACAGCCGCTCCGGTGAGCGGACCCCACCCGGGTAGCGGCAGGCCATCCCGATGATCGCGATCGGCTCGTCCGAGGCGGCCCGCGCCGGGCCTGCCACGGCCGCCGGCCCGGCCTGCGTTCCGGCGATCTCGGCGCGCAGGAACTCCGCCAGCGCCTCCAGGTTCGGGTGGTCGAACACCAGCGTGCTGGGCAGTGCCAGGCCCGTCGCGCCGGCCAGCCGGTTGCGCAGATCGACCGCGGTCACCGAGTCGAAGCCCATGTCGCGGAACGCCTGCCGCCCGGCGACGGCGTCGGCCGAGGCGTGGCCCAGCACGGTCGCCGCCTGGGTGCGCACCAGCTCCAGCAGCCGGCGGTCCCGCTCGGACGCCGGCAGCCCGCGCAGCCGGGTGACGAATTCCCCGTCGCTCGCGGCGACGGCCGGCCGCCCGGCGGTTTCGGCCAGCCGCCGTACCGCGGGCACCTCGCTGAACAGCCGGCTCGGCCGCGCCGAGGTGAAGACCGGGAGGTACCGCTCCCAGTCGATGTCGGCGATGGCCAGCACGGTCTCCTCGCCGGCCAGCGCCTGCCGGAACCCTTCGAGCGCCAGGTCCGGCTCCATGAACACGAGCCCGCTGCGCCGGATCTGCTCGGGATCGACCCGGCCGAGATCGCGGTCGTCCGACCAGATGCCCCAGGAGATCGACGTGGCCGGCAACCCCCGGGCACGCCGGTTCTCCGCCAGCGCGCCGAGGAAGGCGTTGCCCGCCACGTAGGCCGCGTGCCGCCCGCTGCCCCACATCCCCGCCGTCGAGGAGAACAGCACGAAGGCGTCGAGCTCGTCCGCGTCCAGCAGCTCGTCCAGGTGCCGGGCGCCGACGACCTTGGCCCGTACCACCTCGGCGAACGCCTCCATGGTGGTGTCCTGCAGGGTGTGCAGCTCGATGGAGGCGGCGGTGTGCACCACCGTACGGACGACGTGGCCCTCCGCCCGCAGCCGCGCGAGCAGACCGGCGACGGAGTCGCGGTCGGACACGTCGCACGCCACCGTCGTGGCGGTCGTGCCGAGTTCGGCCAGCTCGGCCAGCAGTTCGGCCGCGCCGGGGGCGTCCATGCCACGGCGGCTGGTCAGCACCACGTGCTCGGCCCCCTCGGCCGCGAGCCGGCGGGCCAGGTGCGGGGCGAGCGTTCCGGTGCCGCCGGTCACCAGGGTGGTCCCGCGCAGCGCCCAGCCGCGTGCCGGCTCTCGATCCGCCGCCGATACCGGCGCCGGCACCACCCGTCTGGCGAACAGGCCGGAGGGCCGGATCGCGAGCTGGTCCTCGCCGCCGCCGCCCGCGAGGACGCCCGCCAGCCGCCGCGCCGCGCGCTGGTCGAGCGTCCCCGGCAGGTCGACCAGGCCGCCCCATCGTCGCGGGTGCTCCAGCGCGGCCGTCCAGCCCACGCCGTGGACCTGAGCCTGGACGGGGTTGGTCACCTGGTCAGACCGGCCGGTGGAGACCGCGCCCGTGGTGAGGCACCACAGGGGCGCGTCGATCTCCGCGTCGCCCAGGGCCTGCACGAGCGCGACGGTGAGTGCCAGACCGACGGCCAGCTCCGGGTAGCGGTCGGCGGGCTGCTCGGCGAGGGCGAGCAGGGACACGACGCCGGAGATGTGCTCTTCCTCGCCGGGCGAGGCGCCCGGTCCCCCGGCGTCGCCAAGCGCACCGTCACCGTCCGGTGCGCCGGACGGCGGACCGGACAGCACGCGCGCCAGCAGGGCCCGGTCGGTGCACGACTCGTCGAGCGCGACCCTGCGGACCCGCGCGCCGTGCGCGGTGAGCGCGTCCGCGACGTCGTCGCCCTCCAGGCCCTCCGGGGTGACGAGCAGCCACGTGCCCGACAGGGAGGTGGAGGCGGGGCCGATCACCGGCCGCCAGGCGACGCGGTAGCGCCAGGAGTCCACGGTGGACCGGGCCCGCTGCCGGCGGCGCCAAGAGGACAGCGCGGGTACCACCGCGGCCAGTGTCCCCGTGCCCACGTCCAGTCCCGAGGCCAGCGAGTCGAGGTCCTCCCGCTCCACCGCCGCCCAGAACCGCTCGTCCGCCGGGTCCGCCGCGCCGGCCGTCGGCGCCTCGGCGCGCCGTATCCAGAACCGTTCCCGCTGGAAGGCGTACGTCGGTAGTTCCACCCGGCGGGCGCCCGTGCCGTCGAAGACCGTTCTCCAGTCGACCGGCACGCCGCGCACGAACACCTCCGCCAGGGAGGTGAGGAAGCGTTCCGTGCCGCCCTGGTCGCGGCGCAGGGTCCCGGTGACCACCGCCGAGGTCCCGCCCGTCTCCTCGGCCGTCTCCTGGATCGCGCCCGTCAGCACCGGGTGCGGGCTGACCTCGATGAACGCCCGGTGCCCGGCGGCCAGCAGGCATCGCACAGCGGGTTCGAACCGGACGGCCCGCCGCAGGTTGCGGTACCAGTAGTCCGCGTCCAGCTCCGTGCCGTCCAGCCACTCCCCGGTCACCGTGGACAGGAAGGGAACCTCGGCCCGCTCCGGCCGGATCTCCGACAGGGCTCGCGGCAGCTCCTCCTGGAGGCGTTCGACGTGGGCCGAGTGCGAGGCGTAGTCGACCGCGACCCGCCTGGAGCGCACCCCCTCCTCGGTCAACCGCTCCGACAGCTCGTCGAGCGCGCCGGGCTCGCCGCACACCACGACCGAACGCGGCCCGTTGACCGCCGCGACCGAGATCCGCTCGTCCCAAGAGCGCAGTCTCTCCTCGACGTCGGGCAGCGGAAGCGAGACCGACATCATCCCTCCGGCGCCGGCCAGCCGCCGTCCGATGGCCTGGCTGCGCACCGCCACCACCCTCGCGGCGTCGTCCAGGGACAGCGCGCCCGCCACGCAGGCGGCGGCGATCTCCCCCTGAGAGTGCCCGATCACCGCGTCGGGCTCCACCCCGTGAGCGCGCCACATCGCCGCGAGCGAGACCATCACCGCGAACGACACCGGCTGCACGACGTCCACCCGGTCCAGCGACGGCGCTCCCTCCACCTGGCGCAGCACGTCGATCAGCGACCAGTCGACATACCGGCTCAGGGCGAGGGCGCACTCGGCGACACGTTCGGCGAACACCGGGGACTGCTCAAGCAACCGGGCGCCCATACCGGCCCACTGCGCGCCCTGGCCGGGGAACACGAAGACCGTCTTGCCCTCGGCGTCCGCCACGCCCTGGATCACACCCGGCGCGGGCTCGCCCGCGGCCACCGCGCCCATCGCGGCGGAGAGCGACTCGCGGTCACCGCCCACTACGACCGCGCGGTGCTCGAACGCCGACCTCGACGTCACCAGCGAGAAGCCCACCGCGGCCGGATCGAGCTCATCGCGGCCGGCACCGTGGTCGGCGACGTGGTCGGCATCGTGGTCGGCGACGTGCGAGGCGAGCCGTCGCGCCTGCGCGCGCAACGCCTCCGCCGTCCTGCCAGACACCACCCACGGCACCGCGCCGAGCGCAGGAACGGGAACGCGGCCGGGAGCCGCGGCCGCGGAATCCTCACGGCCGTCGGGACCGGCGAGCGCGACCTCGCCGACCGGCTCCTGCGCGTCCGGCGCCTGTTCGAGGATCGCGTGGGCGTTCGTGCCGCTGATCCCGAAGGAGGACACGGCGGCACGGCGCGGCCGTCCGGTCTCCGGCCACGGCGTGGCCTCGGTCAGCGGCTCGACCGCGCCCGCCGTCCAGTCCACGTGGGTCGAGGGCGTGCCCACGTGCAACGTCTTGGGCAGCACCCCGTTCCGCATCGCCATGACCATCTTGATCACGCTGGCCACGCCCGCCGCGGACTGGGTGTGGCCGATGTTCGACTTGACCGACCCGAGCAGGAGCGGGCGCTCCCTGTCCTGCCCGTACGTGGCGAGGAGCGCTTGGACCTCGATGGGGTCGCCCAGGCCCGTACCCGTGCCGTGCGCGTCGATCGCGTCGACCTCGGCCGGGGACAGCCGCGCGCCTGCCAGGGCCTTCCGGATCACCCGCTGCTGGGAGGGACCGTTGGGCGCGGTCAGCCCGTTGGACGCGCCGTCCTGGTTCACCGCCGAACCGCGCACCACCGCCAGGATCGGGTGGCCGTTGCGCCGCGCGTCGGACAGCCGCTCCACCAGGAGCAGGCCGACCCCTTCTGCCAGGCTCATCCCGTCGGCCGCGTCGGAGAACGCCTTGCACCGGCCGTCGGCGGCCAGGGCCCGCTGGCGGCTGAACGCCACGAAGGCGGCCGGGGTGGTCATCACCGTCACGCCGCCCGCCAGGGCGAGCGAGCTCTCGCCGTTGCGCAGTGACTGACAGGCCAGGTGCAGCGCCACCAGCGACGACGAGCATGCCGTGTCGACCGTGACCGCAGGCCCTTCCAGGCCGAGTACGTACGACACCCGGCCGGACAGCACGCTCGGGATGGTGCCGGTGACCTGGTGCCCCTCGGCGTCGGCGGCGTCCGAGCCGTACTCCTGGTAGCTGGAGCCGATGAACGTGCCGGTCGGGTGGCCGCGCAGCGCGAAGGGATCGATCCCGGCCCGCTCGATGGCCTCCCACGCGGTCTCCAGCAGCAGCCGCTGCTGCGGGTCCATGGTCAGCGCCTCGCGCGGTGAGATCCCGAAGAACCCGGGGTCGAAGTCGCCGGCGTCGTGCAGGAACCCCCCTTCGACCGAGTACGTCGTGCCGGAGTGATCGGGGTCGGGGTCGTAGAGCCCTTCCGCGTCCCAGCCCCGGTCGGCGGGGAATCCGGAGATCGCGTCGCCCCCGTCGGTCACCAGTTCCCACAGCTGTTCCGGAGAGCCGACGCCGCCGGGGAACCGGCAGGCCATCCCGATGATCGCGATCGGTTCGTCGGTGTGGGCGGCGACCGGGGCTCCGGCGGCGTCGGCGTCCGCCGTGCCCGCCGTGCCCGCGATCTGTGAGCGCAGGAACTCCACCAGCGCGGCCGGGTTCGGGTGATCGAACACCAGTGTGCTCGGCAACGCCAGGCCGGTCACCGCGACCAGCCGTTTTCTCAGCTCCACCGCGGTCAGCGAGTCGAACCCCAGCTCGCGGAAGGCGCGCCGCTCGGAGACCACCTCGGCCGAGGCGTGCCGCAGCACGGCCGCCACCTCGGTGCGCACCAGATCCAGCAGCCCGCGCCGCTGCTCCTTCTCCGTCAGGTGCCGCAGCCGCGCGACGAATTCGGGGGCGCCGGAGGCGCCGGCCCCGTCCTCGGTCTCGTGCTGTGCCCTGACCTCCGCGAGCTCGCCGAACAGCCGGCTGGGCCGGGTCGAGGTGAAGATCGGATGGAACCGGTCCCAGTCGACGTCGGCGACCGTCACCACCGCGTCCCGGCCGCCGACGGCCCGGCTCAGCTCGCCGATCGCGAGGTCGGGCGGCAGCGCGGCCAGCCCGCGCCTGAGCAGGTAGTCGGCCATGCCCTCGGTCGTGGCCATGCCGGCTTCGGCCCACGCGCCCCAGGCCACCGACGTCGCGGCGAGACCCCGCGCACGCCGGTGCTCGGCCAGCGCGTCGAGATAGGCGTTGGCCGCCGCGTAGGCGCCCTGCCCCGCGCTGCCCCACACCCCGGCGATCGAGGAGAACAGTACGAAGAAGTCGAGCTCACGATCTCCGAGCAGGTCGTCCAGGTTGGCGGCGCCGGCCGCCTTCGCCGTCATCACCTCGGCGAGTCCGGCGGCATCCGCCTGCCCGAGCGGCGCGGCGGCCTGACCCACCCCGGCCGCGTGGACCACCCCGGTGAGCGGGTGCTCGGCCGGGATCGCGGCCAGCACGACGGCCAGCGCGTCGCGATCGGCCACGTCACAGGCGACCACGCTCACCTCGGCCCCCAGCGCGAGCAGTTCGTCGCGCAGCTCCGGCGCCCCGGGGGCGTCCATGCCGCGCCGGCTGGTCAGCACCAGGTGCGTGACGCCGCCGCGTACCAGCCACCGCGCGGTGGCCGCGCCCAGGGCGCCGGTCCCACCGGTGATCAGCACCGTCCCGCCGGACCCCGGCGCGGTGCCGCCGGAGGAGCCGGCCGGATCGGGCGCGGCCGGATGACGCCGCAGCCGCCGGCCGAACACGCCCGACGCCCGCACCGCCACCTGGTCCTCGCCGTCCAGGCCCGCCAGCACGCTCGCCAGCCCCTGGGCGGCACGCCCGTCGACGACCTCGGGCAGGTCGACCAGGCCGCCCCACCGCTCCGGATGCTCCAGGGCCGCGACCCGGCCCATACCCCATACCTGCGCCTGGACCGGGCAGGTCACTCGATCGCCGGGAGCCGCGGACACGGCGCCCCGGGTGACGCACCACAGTGGCGCGCCGATCTCCGCGTCGCCGAGCGCCCTCAGGAGCGCGACCGTGCGCACGAGACCGCTCGACACCGCCCCGCCGTCCGCGGCTGGCGCCTCCGCCAGCGCGAGCGTCGACAGCACCCCGGAGATCTCGCCCGTCTCCCGGAGCCGGGCCACGAGCGACGCAGGGTCGGTGTCCGTCCCGTCCAGCACGAGCCGCTCCACTCGCGCCCCGTGACCGTCCAGCGCGGCGACCACGTCGCCGTCCGCGATCCCGTCGGCGGTCACCACCAGCCAGGTGCCCTCCAGCACGGCGAGAGGGGGCGTACGTCGGGGCTTCCACTCCACCCGGTAGCGCCAGGAGTCGAGCGTCGACGCCTCGCTCCGGCTCCGCCGCCACGACGACAGGGCCGGGAGCAGGGTGTCCAGTGAGGAGGAGTGTTCGTCGCGCAGGCCGAGGATCGCGGCCACGTCCCCGGCGTCGCCACGCCCGACCGCGTCCCAGAGCCGCGCGTCCGCCGGATCGGCGGCCGTTTCGTTCACCGCCGGCGGCGGCTCCGGCCAGAACGACTCATGCTGGAACGCGTACGTCGGCAGGTCCACCCGGCGGGCCCCGCGGAGCAGGGCCGACCAGTCGACGCGCACGCCGTTCACATGCAGCTCGGCCAGCGCGGTCATGAGGGCGGTGCTCTCGTCGCGGTCGCCGCGCAGCACGGGCAGCAGCAGCGCGTCCGCCTCCGCGGGAAGGGCGTCCTGGGCCATCGCGGTCAGCACGCCGTCCGGCCCGATCTCCAGGAACGCGGTCACGCCCGCCCGGTGCAGCTCCCGCACGCCGTCGCGGAACCGGACCGTCTCCCGCACGTGCCGCACCCAGTAGGCCGGTGAGCACAGTTCGTCCGTGGCGAACCCGCCGGTCACGTTGGAGATCACCGGGATTCGCGGGGGCGCGTACGACACCGTCTCGGCGACCGCCCGGAACTCCGCGAGCATCGGCTCCATCAGCGGAGAGTGGAACGCGTGCGACACCCGCAGCCGCTTGGTCCTGCGCTCCCTGGCGGCCCACCCGGCGGCGACCTCCAGCACCGCGGCCTCGGCCCCGGCGATCACCACCGACGCCGGGCCGTTGACCGCCGCGACGGACACCTCGCCCTCGCGCCCGGCCAGCGCCTGGCGGATCTCCTCCTCGCCGGCCTGGATCGCCACCATCGCGCCGCCGGCCGGGAGCGCCTGCATCAACCGGCCCCGCGCGGCCACCAGCGCGCAGGCGTCCTCCAGCGTCAGCACCCCGGCGACGTGCGCCGCGGCGAGCTCCCCGATCGAGTGCCCCGCCAGCGCGGCCGGGCGCACGCCCCACGACTCCACCAGCCGGTACAGCGCGACCTCCAGGGCGAACAGCGCAGGCTGCGTGTACGCCGTGCGGTCGAGCAGTTCGGCGTCGAAGAACAGTGCCTCCCGCAGCGGACGGTCCAGGTAGGGAGCCATCCGGGGGGCCAGCGCCGCGAGCACGCCTTCAAGGGCCTCGGCGAACACCGGGAACCGCTCGTAGGTCTCCAGGCCCATGCCCACTCGCTGAGCACCCTGGCCGGTGAACAGGAACGCCGGCTTCTGGTCGTACCCGGCCTGGCCGCGTGCGACTCCCGGCGCGGCCCGGCCGCCGGCCAGCGCGCGCAACCCGGCCAGCGCTCCGGCGTGGTCCTCGGCCAGCACGGCGGCCCGGTGCTCGAAGGGGGAACGGGTGGTCGCCAGCGAGAACGCCACGTCGGCCAGCGGCACCTCGGGACGGCCTTCCAGATGGGACAGCAGCCGCGCGGCCTGCTCCCGCACCGCCTGCTCCGTCCTGCCCGAGACCGGCAGCGGCACCGGCAGGCCCGCCATCGGCGGCTCGACGGCCGAGGGTGCCGCCCCCTCGGCCGACGGAGCCCGCTCGGCGGTGTCCTGCTCGATGATGAGATGAGCGTTGGTGCCGCTGAAGCCGAACGACGACACCGCGGCCCGGCGCGGGTGGTCCGTCTCCGGCCACTCTCGCGCCTCGGTCAGCAGCTCCACCGCGCCCGCGGTCCAGTCCACGTGCGAGGACGGCGCGTCGACGTGCAACGTCCTGGGCACGATGCCGTGCCGCATTCCCATGATCATCTTGATCACGCCCGCGACACCCGCGGCCGCCTGGGTGTGGCCGATGTTCGACTTGATCGACCCGAGGAGCAGCGGGCGGTCCCCGGGCCGGCCCTGACCGTAGGTGGCCAGCAGCGCCTGCGCCTCGATCGGATCACCCAGGGTGGTCCCGGTCCCGTGCCCCTCCACCACGTCCACGTCGGCCGGGGACAGCCGCGCTCCGGCCAGGGCCTGGCGGATCACCCTCCGCTGGGAGGGGCCGTTCGGCGCGGTCAGCCCGTTGGACGCGCCGTCCTGGTTGATCGCCGAACCGCGCAGCACCGCCAGCACGTGGTGACCGTTGCGCCGGGCGTCCGACAGGCGCTCCAGCACCAGCACCCCGACGCCCTCGGCCCAGCTGACGCCGTCCGCGCCGTCCGCGAACGACTTGCACCGCCCGTCCGCGGACAGCCCCCGCTGCCGGGAGAACTCCACGAACGGTCCGGGGGTGGCCATCACGGTCACCCCCCCGGCCAGCGCGAGCGTGCACTCACCCGAGAGCAGCGCCTGCGCGGCCAGATGCACCGCGACCAGCGAGGACGAGCAGGCCGTGTCGACCGTCACGGCCGGGCCCTCCAGGCCCAGCGTGTAGGACACCCGGCCGGAGACGACGCTCGCGGCGGTCCCGGTGCCCCGGTAGCCCTCGAACTCGCCCGCGCCCAGCATCCCGCTGTAGTCGGTGTACATCACCCCGGCGAACACGCCCGTCCGGCTGCCCCGGAGCGTGACCGGATCGATTCCGGTCCGCTCGACGGCTTCCCACGAGGTCTCCAGCAGGAGTCGCTGCTGGGTGTCCGTCGCCAGGGCCTCCCGCGGGCTCATCCCGAAGAAGTCCGCGTCGAACTCCGCCGCGTCGTGCAGGAAACCGCCCTGTCTGGTGTACGAGCTGCCCGCGTGGTCGGCGTCCGGATGGTAGAGCGCGTCCAGGTCCCAGCCGCGATTGACCGGAAATCCCGTGATCGCGTCCCGGCCCTCGACCACCAGCCGCCACAGGTCCTCCGGTGAGGTGACGCCCCCCGGGTAGCGGCAGCTCATCCCGACGATCGCGATCGGGTCGTCGGCGACCGGCGCGACCGTGGCCGGAACGGCCACGTCCTGCTCGCCCAGCACCTCGTCCAGCAGGAACTCCGCCAGAACGGCGGGCGTGGGGTGGTCGAACACCAGCGTGGCCGGCAGGCGCAACCCCGTCACCGCGTTCAGCCGGTTGCGCAACTCCACCGCGGTGAGGCTGTCGAAGCCCAGCTCGCGGAACTCCCGCCGGACGTCCACGGTCTTCGGTGAGGCGTGCCCCAGCACCAGCGCCACCTCGGCCCGCACCAGGTCCGCCAAGACCCGGACACGATCGGCGCGCTCCAGGCCGGCCAGCCGCCGGACCAGGGTGCCGTCACCGGCCGCGGTCATCGACGCCGCCGACCTGCGCGGGTCCCGCACAAGCCCGCGCAGCAGATGCGGCACCTCGCCATGCGCCCGCAGCGCCGCCAGGTCGAGCCGGACCGGGGCCACGACCGGCTCACCCGAGCCGACGGCCGCGTCGAACAGCGCGACCCCCTGCTCCGGGGCGAGCGCCGGCATCCCGGCCCGCGCCATCCGCCGCAGATCGGCCTCATCCAGCCCGCCGGTCATCCCGGCCTCCTGCGCCCACGGACCCCACGCCAGCGACAACCCCGCCAGCCCCTCGGCCCGCCGAAACTCCGCCAGCGCGTCCAGGAACGCGTTCGCCGCCGCGTAGTTACCCTGACCGGAAGCCCCGATCGTCCCCGCCACCGACGAGAACACCACGAACGCCGCGAGATCCATGTCCTGGGTCAGCTCGTGCAGATGCCAGGCCGCGTCCACCTTCGGCCGCAACACCGCGTCCAA
Organism: Streptosporangium amethystogenes subsp. fukuiense; assembly: GCF_042665875.1. Taxonomy (NCBI): domain Bacteria; kingdom Bacillati; phylum Actinomycetota; class Actinomycetes; order Streptosporangiales; family Streptosporangiaceae; genus Streptosporangium; species Streptosporangium amethystogenes. The sequence goes on from NZ_JBHTEE010000001.1 coordinate 3,623,793, forward strand.
CCGCTCCGGCGACAACGACGGAATCGTCCCGTCATCCAGCACACCCGCGGTATGGATGATCGCGGTCAACGGATGATCGGCCGGAACCCGCGCCAGCAGACCCGCCACCTGGTCGCGATCGGCCACGTCACACGCCACGACCTCGACCTCGACCCCGTGCGCGACCAACTCCGCCCGCAACTCCACCGCGCCCGGAGCCTCCAGACCCCGGCGACCGGCCAGCAGCAGACGCCGCACCCCCCGCTCGGCCACCACATGCCGCGCGAACAACGCCCCCAGACCACCGGTCCCACCGGTGATCAGGACGGTTCCCTCCGGGTCCCAGGCACGGTCCTCACCCGGACCGGAACCGGACGCCACCCGCGCCAGGCGCGGCACCCGCATCTCACCCCCGCGCACCGCCACCTGCGGCTCACCCGAGGCCAACACCCCCGGCAACGCCGGTTCCTCATCCATATCCACCAGCACGAACCGGCCGGGATTCTCCGACTGCGCGCTGCGCACCAGACCCCACACCGCCGCCGCCGCGAGATCGGCCACCACCTCGCCGTCACCCGCCGCCACCGCGCCCCTGGTCACCAGCACCAGACGCGAATCGGCGAACCGGTCATCGGCCAGCCACGCCTGCAGCAGGCCCAGCACCCGAGCGGCCGACTCGTGAACCGACTCCGTCATCTCCCCGGCCGGGTCCACGACCACCCGCGTCAGCACCACCCCGGGTACCGGCCCCGCCTCCACCAGCGACGGCAGGTCCACATGAACCGGAACCGGATCCCCACCCGGCCGCCACGCGGCGACGACATCCGCCGCTTCCGAACCCAGCACCGCCACCGGCACCTCACCGGCCACGGCACGATCCGGCAGCGCCGTCCACTCCACGCGGAACAGCGCGTCCCGCCCGAGCCCCCGGCCGCCGGCGGCCGGCAGGTCATCGGCCGAGAACGGCCGCAGCGCCAGCGAGCGCGCCGACAGCACCGGCTCCCCCGCACCGTCCACCGCGATCACCGAGACCGCGTCGCCACCGGTCCTGGCCAGCCGCACCCGCAGCACCGACGCGCCACCGGCGTGCAGACACACCTCTTCCCAGGAGAACGGCAACCGGCCGCCCCCGGCATCGTCCAGCCCGGCGAACGTCACCGCGTGCAGCGCCGCGTCCAGCAACGCCGGATGCACCCCGAACAACCCCGCGTCAGCCACCTGTCCGGGCAAGGCGACCTCCGCGAACACCTCACCGTCCGCACCCCGCCACGCCGCCCGCAAGCCCTGGAACACCGGTCCGTAGCCCAGCCCGTCCTGGGCCAGCCGGTCGTACAACCCGTCCAGTTCGACCACCGACGCGCCCCGCGGCGGCCACACCGTCGTATCGAACACCGCCGTATCGAACACCGCCGTATCGAAGCGCGTACCGGCCACATCGCTCAGCCCAGCGGTGTGATCACTGCTCGCCAGCACACCGCCGGCGTGCCGTGCCCAGTCATCGTGATCTTCGGCCTCCACCGGCCGGGTGTGAATGCTCAGCTCCCGGCGGCCGGCCCCGTCCGCAGGTCCCACCCGCACCTGCACCGTGACGGCGTCGTCCTCGCCCAGCACCAGCGGCGCGGTCAGGGTCAGTTCCTCCAGCACGTCACAGCCGACCTGATCACCCGCCCGCACGGCCAGCTCGACGAACCCGGTGCCGGGGAACACCACCAGCCCGCCCACCCGGTGATCGGCCAGCCACGGGTGCGACCTCGGTGACAACCTCCCGATCAGCAGCGCCTCGTCCGAGTCGGCCAACCCCACGGCGACGCCCAGCAGCGGGTGCCGGGCAGCCGTCAGGCCCGCCGCCGTCAGGTCTTTCACCCGCGATCCCGCGCCGTCCGGCCAGAACCGCTCACGCTGGAAGGCGTAGGCGGGCAACTCCACCCGGCGGGCGCCGGGGAAAACCGCGTGCCAGTCCACCGGCACCCCGCGCCCGTGCAGGGCGGCCAGCGCCGACATCACCGCGCGCTGCTCGTCCCGGTCCCCGCGCAGCGCCGGCACCAGCACCTCGTCCGGCTCCCACCCGGAGTTCTGGGCGCGTAGCCGCGAATCCGGCGTCGAGCCGGTGTCGCGCGGGTTCGCTTCGGCGGCCAGGGTGTCGGCCGCCATCGCGGTCAGCACCCCGTCCGGGCCCAGCTCCAGATACGCCCGCACACCCTGGGCGCGCAGGGTGCGCACCCCGTCGGCGAACCGGACCGCGCCACGCACCTGGTCCACCCAGTAGTCCGGCGAGCACAACCGCTCGGCCGTGGCCGTCTCCCCGGTCACGTTCGACACCACCGGAATCCGCGGCGGGTCGTAGGTCAGCGTCCGGGCCAGGGCGCGGAAGTCGGCCAGCATCGGATCCATCAGCGGCGAATGGAACGCGTGCGACACTCGCAACCGGCGGGTCTTGACCCCTCGCTCCGCCAGGACGGCGGCGATGTCGAGAACCGGCTGCTCGGCCCCGGAGATCACCACCGAGGCCGGGCCGTTCACCGCCGCGACCGACACCTCGCCTTCGTGCCCGGCCAGCAACGGCTCGACGTCCTCCTCCGAGGCCTGCACCGCCACCATCGCCCCACCGGACGGCAACGCCTGCATCAACCGCGCCCGGCCCGCCACCAGCGCGCACGCGTCCTTCAGTGACAAAACCCCCGCCACATGAGCCGCGGTGATCTCCCCGATCGAGTGCCCGGCCAGCACATCCGGTTTGACACCCCACGAGGACACCAGCCGGAACAACGCCGTCTCCACCGCGAACAGCGCGGGCTGCGCCCACCCGGTCCGATCCAGCAACCCCGCCTCAACCGTGCCCGGCTCGGCGAACAACACCTCGCGCAACGACCCGCCGAGCAACGGATCCAGCTCCGCGACCACCTCGTCCAACGCCTGCGCGAACACCGGGAACCGCGGGTACAGCTCCCGGCCCATCCCCGCCCGCTGACTGCCCTGACCGGTGAACAACACCGCCAGCTTGGCCTGCCTGCCGCGGCCCTTGATCACTCCGGCGGCGGCGCCGCCGTCCGCCAGCGCCGTCAATCCCGCGCGCAGCTCGGCGCGATCGGCGGCGAGAACCCCCGCCCGGTGCTCGAACGCCGACCTCGTCGTGGCCAGCGAGAACGCCACGTCGACCACGGCCGTCTCGGGCACACCGTCCAGGTGCGCGAGAAGACGCGCCGCCTGGGCACGCAGCGCCTCCTCCGTCCGGCCCGACAGCAGCACCGGCACCGCGCCCGCGTCCGAGGGCGCCCGATCCTCCGCGGGCGCGTCCGCCTCGGCCCGCGGCGCCTCCTCCAGCACCACGTGGGCGTTGGTGCCGCTGACCCCGAACGACGACACCCCCGCCCGGCGCGGCCGCCCGGTCTCCGGCCAGGACCGCTGCTCGGTCAGCAGCTCCAGCACGCCCGCGGACCAGTCCACCCGCGACGACGGCGTATCCACGTGCAACGTCTTCGGCAGCACCCCGTGCCGCATCGCCATGACCATCTTGATCACACCGGCCATGCCCGCCGCCGCCTGTGTGTGACCGATGTTCGACTTCACCGAACCCAGCAGCAAGGGCCGATCCCGGTCCTCGCCGAACGTGGAGACCAACGCCTCGATCTCGATCGGGTCGCCCAGCGTCGTCCCTGTCCCGTGCCCCTCCACCACGTCGATGTCCGCCGTCGACAGCCGCGCGCCGGCCAGGGCCTCACGGATCACCCGCCGCTGCGACGGACCGTTCGGCGCGGTCAGACCGTTCGACGCCCCGTCCTGGTTCACCGCCGAACCCCGGATGACCGCCAGCACCTGGTGCCCGTTACGCCGCGCGTCCGACAGGCGCTCCAGCACCAGCACGCCCACGCCCTCCGACCAGCCCGTGCCGTCGGCGCCGTCGGCGTACGCCTTGCATCGCCCATCGGGCGACAGGCCGCCCTGGCGGTTGAACTCGATGAAGGTGCTGGGCGTCGACATGACCGTCACGCCGCCCGCGAGCGCCAGGGTGCACTCGGCCATGCGCAGCGAGTGGGCGGCCCAGTGCAGCGCGACCAGGGACGACGAGCAGGCCGTGTCCACCGTCACCGCCGGGCCGACCAGGCCGAGCGTGTACGACAGCCGGCCGGACAGCACGCTGTTCGCCGTGCCCGTGAGCCCGAAGGCGTCGATGTCGTGCGGCAGGTTGTCGCGGTAGTCCGGCGACATCGCGCCGACGAACACCCCGGTCTGGCTGCCCCGTAGCGCGGCCGGGTCGATGCCCGCCCGCTCGACGGCCTCCCAGGAGGCTTCGAGCAGCAGCCGCTGCTGCGGATCCATGCCCAGCGCCTCCCGGGGGGAGATGCCGAAGAAGCCGGCGTCGAAGTCCGCCGCGTCACGCAGGAACCCGCCGGACAACGACTGCGGGACGGCGCCGCCGTACTCCTCCCGAAGCCGGTCAAGGTCCCAGCCACGGTCGGCGGGCGGCTCGGATATCGGATCACCGCCCTCTGTGAGCAGGTGCCACAGGTCCTCAGGCGATGACACGCCGCCCGGGTACCGGCAGGTCATCCCGACGATCGCGATCGGCTCCAGGTGCTGTTCTTCAAGGTCGTGGACGCGTTGCCGGGTGCGCCGCAGATCCGCGGTCGCCCGCTTGAGGTATTCCCGGAGTTTCGCTTCGTTGTCCATATCAGCTCAACCCTTTTCGACGACCGGCACGAACTCATCAACTCGGGCGATCACAACGCCGCCATGTGCGCTTCGCCGGCGGGAACACACGGATCCGTGGCTGGCAGGAAGGTACGGGGGCGAGAGGTCAGGGGTTTGGCGCCTTCACCGACACCGCGCGCCACACCATCCGGCCTCATATCGCCGCGTCGAGTTCACAGGCTCCATCCACATCGGCCCAGTCTCAGCCCGGCGCTCCCTGAAAATCATTAGTAACCGCGGCACCGTCCCGGCCGGTCACCTTCCCGACATCGGCCCTGTGATCCGGCGGGTGCGCGGGCCGTAAGCCCAGGTGGTCCGTGACTCTGGGGAAATGACCAGCGCGCGGGACCTTACGCTCGCGCAATGGCCGGTCAGCTTCAGATCACATCAGAGTTGTCAGACTACGTTCACGAGATGTCGTCACGGGAGGACGAGATCCTCCGCTCCCTCCGGGAGGAGACCGCGGCCCTGCCCGCGGGCAGGGCGATGCAGGTCATGGCCGAGGAGGGGCAACTGCTGGGACTGCTGGCCCGGCTCACCTCCGCGCGGACCGTGCTGGAGGTCGGCACCTTCACCGGCTACAGCACGCTCTGCCTGGCCCGCGCGGTCGCCCCCGGAGGCCGCGTAATCACCTGCGACATCACCGAGCGGTGGCCCCGCTTCGGAGCGCCCTACTGGAGACGAGCCGGCGTGTTCGACCTGATCGACCTGCGGATCGGCGACGCGTCGGACACCCTCGCCGCACTGCTGGTCGACGAGGGGCCGGGGTCGGTCGACCTGGTGTTCATCGACGCCGACAAACCGAACTATCCGAAGTACTACGAGGCCGGCCTCGCGCTGCTCAAGGACAACGGGCTCATCGTGGTGGACAACACCCTGTTCTTCGGCAAGGTCGCCGACCCGGCGGCACAGGACGCGGACACCGACGCCATCCGCGGGTTCAACGCCCTCCTCCGGGAGGACCGCCGGGTGGACATCTCACTGCTGCCGATGGCGGACGGCATCACCCTGGTACGCAAGAAAGGCCCGGCGGAACCGCCCTGCTAGGCGACGGGCGAAGGACTGAGGACATCTGAGAACCGGATCTCGGGTGAGGACCCGAGATCCGGTGCGATGAGGTCCATCGTGGCGGGCGGGTCCTGCGGCGTCGGGACGAGGTGAAGCCGTTCCAGGCCGCCGACGTCGGAGACGGGCAGCCTCTCCAGACACGGACAGGTCTCGCCGCCGAACCCGCTGAACCGGTAGGCGATCTCCATCATCCGGTTGCGGTCGGTCCGGCGGAAGTCGGCCACCAGGTGCGCGCCGGCGCGCGCGGCCTGGTCGACCAGCCAGCGCAGGATCACCGCGCCCGCGCCGAAGGACACCACCCGGCACGACGTGGCGAGCAGCTTCAGGTGCCACACCTCTGTGCCCAGTTCCAGCAGAATGACCCCGACCGCGCCGTGCGGCCCGAAACGGTCGCTCAACGAGGTGACCAGGACGTGGTGCCGGGGGTCGTCGAGCAGCCGGACCAGCGTCTCCTGTGAGTAGTGCACGCCGGTGGCGTTCATCTGGCTGGTGCGCAGGGTCAGCTCCTCGACGCGGGCGAGGTGCTCCACGGTCGCGTGCTCGATGCGCATCACCAGGTCGAGCGAGCGGATGAACTTCTCGTCCGGACCGGTGAAGCCGGACTTCGCGGCCTGCCGCCGGAAACCGGCCTGGTACATCTCCCGCCGGCGCCGGGCGTCCTCGGTCACCGTCTCCGGGCTGAACTCCGGCAGTCCGGCCAGCTCCGCGACCTGATCGGCCGAGTAGCACCGTACGTCGGGAAGATGGAACGCCACCTCGGCCCGCTCCGCGGCCTGGTCGTCCACGAACGCCACCGCGCCGTGGGCGAAGTTCAGCTCCTCCGCGATGCGCCGGATCGAGCCGGACTTGGGCGACCAGCTGATGTGGGGCAGCACGAAGTATTCCGCGATGCCCAGCTCCTCAAGCTTCGCCCAGGCATGGTCATGATCGTTCTTGCTCGCGACGGACTGCAGGACGCCCCGGGAGTCGAGCACCCGGATGAGTTCACGGACGGACTCCGGCAGCCGGACCTCGTCATCCTCCAGCAGGGTCCCCTGCCACAGCGTGTTGTCCAGATCCCACACCAGGCATTTCACCATCGCGGTCTTGTCGGGCACCTGTCCTCCTCGTCTCGGTCAGCGCGACTGCGCGACGGCGTGCTGGGCGAGAATGAGCTGGCAGATCTCAGTGCTGCCCTCGATGAGTTCCATGAGCTTCGCGTCCCGGTAGGCCCGTGCCACCACGTGGCCGTCCTGCGCCCCCGCCGACGCCAGCACCTGTACGGCCGCCGCCGCGCCGCGTGCGGCCTCGGTCGAGCCGACGTACTTGGCCAGGACCGTGGCGATCACCATCTCCGGCGACCCCGCGTCCCAGCAACGGCTCGCGTGCTCGCAGACCCGGGTCGCCGCCTGCTCGGCCGCCATGAGTTCGGCGAGGTGGCGGGCCACGAGTTGGTGCTCCGCCAGTGGCCGGCCGAACTGCCGGCGGGTCCTCGCGTGCGAGCCCGCCGCCGAAAGGCAGGCACGCAGGATTCCGACGCAGCCCCAGGCCACCGATATCCGGCCGTAGGCCAGCGCCGTGGTGACCAGCAACTGGAGCTGCTGTCCGCCGCCGCCGAGCACGGCGCTCGCGGGCAGCCGGACGGCGTCGAGGCTGACGTCGGCGTGCCCGGCGGCCCGGCAGCCGCTCGGGTTGGGCACCGGCCGTATGGTGACTCCCGGAGCGTCGGCGGGCACGACGACGGCGGCGCCGGCGTCCCCGTACCGTCCGAATACGACGATCGAATCGGCGTAGCGGGCCACGGTGGTCCACGCCTTCCGCCCGTCGACCACCACCGTGTCGCCGTCGGCGCGTATCTCGGTGGCCATCGCCGTCACGTCGCTGCCGGCGTCACGTTCACTGAAGGCGACGGCGGCCAGCTCGCCACCGGTCAGCCTGGGCAGGTACTCCTGCCGCTGGCGGGCGTCACCGAGCCGCCTGATCGTCCATGCCGCCATTCCCTGTGACGTCATCACACTGCGCAGGGAACTGCACAGGCTGCCCACGTGTGCGGTGAAGGCGCCGTTGTCCGAGCTGTCCGCGCCGATGCCGCCGTATTCGACCGGCACCTCGGCGCACAGCAGGCCCTGCTTGCCGAGGGCCCGGAGCGTCTCGGTGGGGAGGACGCCGGCGAGGTCCCAGGCCGAGGCCTGGTCCCCGACCAGCTGTGTGACCCCTTCGCACGCGTCGGCGCGCCACTCAGCCACGATCCGCCACCGGTGTGTCGAGCAGCCGCAGCACGAGGGACGTCATCTGCTCGACGGTGCGGAAGTTGTCGAGCTTCAGGTCCTCCCCGACGATGGCGATGCCGTACGCCTGTTCCAGGTAGACGACCAGTTCCATGGCGAACATCGAGTTGACGAGCCCGGAGGCGAACAGATCCTTGTCGACGGCGACGTCCGTCTTGATCCGCTCTTCGAGGAACCCCCGGATCCGCCGATGGACGCTGTCGAGGGTCGGCTGGAGCATCTCTTCTGATTCCGTGTTCACGAGAGCACCTTCTCGTAGTCGTAGAAGCCCTTACCGGACTTGCGTCCGAGATGTCCTGCGGCCACCTTTTCCAGTAGCAGCTCACAGGGCTGAAAACTCGCGTTGCCGGTGCGCTCCCACAGCATTCGCAGCGCGTCGGCCAGGTTGTCCAGTCCGATCAGGTCGGCCGTGCGCAGGGGTCCGGTGGGATGCCCGAGGCAGCCTCGCATCAGGTCGTCGACCGACTCGGCGGTGGCCACGCCAGCCGCGACGATCCGCGCCGCCTCGTTGATCATGGGGTGGAGGAGCCTGCTCGTGACGAACCCCGGGGCGTCCCGGACGACGATCCCGCGGCGCCCCATCCGCGCCAGCAGCCCGGTGACCGCGGTCATGGTCTCGTCGCTCGTCCGGTCGCCTCTGATCACCTCCACCATCGTGATCAGGTAGGCCGGGTTCATGAAATGGATGCCGACCAGCTCGTCCGAGCGGTCGACGAATCTCTCCAGCTCCCCTATCGGGATGCCCGAGGTGTTGGAGACCAGCGGCGTGCCGGTCTTGACCAGCCTCGACACCTCGCCCAGCACTTTCGCCTTGATCTCGGCGTCCTCGGTGACCGCCTCGATGACCGCGGTGGTGCCGGCGACGGCCTCAAGCTCCGTGGCCGTCGCCAGAGCGGCCACCGGCCCCTCCGCCGGCACCACGCCCATGAGCCGCGCGTGCCGGAGCTGGGTGTCGACACGGCGCCGGGCGTCGGCGAGCCTGTCCTCCGACACGTCGACGAGCACGACCGGGATACCGTGGCCGATCGCCACGACGGCGATCCCGGTGCCCATCACCCCGGCCCCCAGAACCCCCAGACGAGCATCTTCCACTTCACTCATCCCTGAGCCTCACATAACGGTTGGAGTTTGCCGGTACCTGTGTTTCATTGATCGTTTCTCCTCATACGCCCTGACACAGGGACGGCCGGACGGTCGTATGAGAGCTCCGGTGAGCTCACCAGCTCGATGCGAGGATGAGGTCTCCGAACTCCCGCTCGCGCGAGGCGTTCTGGAGATCGGACTCCACCATCATGTGCATGAGTTGCTCGAAACCGACGGTCGGCTCCCAGCCGAGTTCGGCTTTGGCGCGACTCGGATCGGCGCAGAGGGTCTCCACCTCGGCGGGACGCACCAGCCCCGGGTCGATGACGACGTGGTCCTGCCAATTCAGTCCGACGTACTCGAAGGCCATTCGTACGGCGTCGTGCACCGAGTGCATGCAGCCGGTGCCCACGACGTAGTCGGTGGGTTCGTCCCGCTGCAGCATGAGATGCATCGCGCGGACATAATCGCCGGCGAACCCCCAGTCACGGACCGCGTCGAGATTTCCCAGATACAGCTTGTCCTGCAGGCCGAGTTTGATCTGGGCGACACCGAGGGAAATCTTTCGCGTCACGAATTCCGCGCCCCGCCGCGGCGACTCGTGGTTGAACAGGATGCCGGAGACGCCGTACATGTTGAACGACTCGCGATAGTTCCGGGTGATGAAATGGCCGTAGGTCTTCGCCACCCCGTAGGGGCTGCGCGGGTGGAAGATCGTCGTCTCGTGTTGCGGACTCTCCACGACCTTGCCGAACATCTCCGAGGACGACGCCTGGTAGAAGCGGATCTGACCACTGCTGTCGTTACGGGACTTGTCCAGCCCGCACACCAGGCGGATCGCCTCCAGCGTCCGGAGCACGCCCATGCCGTTGACCTCGGCGGTCAGTTCGGCCTGCTGCCAGGACATCGGGACGAAGGAGATGGCGGCGAGGTTGTACACCTCGTCGGGCTGCACCTTGTCCACCGCCGTGACCAGACTCCCCTGGTCGAGCAGGTCTCCGTTGACGAACGACAGGTCGCTGACAAGCCGGCTGATGCGGGACTTGCGGGGATTGGCCTGCCCTCTGATCAGTCCCCAGACCTGGTATCCCAGGGACAGCAGATGCTCAGCCAGATAGGAGCCGTCTTGACCGGTGATACCGGTGATCAGCGCGCGCCTGGACATGCACTTTCCTTTCAGGACCGCGGACGAGTAATCCGATCGGACACCATCGCGACCGCGAGGACGCTGACGGTGCGCCCACGGCGGGAATCGAGCCTCCCCGGGGCCGACGGCCCGCGAACGCTACTCATCGACCCAGCCGTGTGTCCGGGCGAGGTCGACGAGGCAGCTGCGAACGCTCAGGATCTGCTCCGCCGTCATCGTCGGCACGGCCGCGAGCACGGCTTCCGTGACCTCCCGCGTCAGGTCCTTGGCGGACAGCACGTCACAGAAGCCGGTGTCGTTGCCCTGACGATCGGATGCGGGGGTGGCCGGTTCCCGTGACGCCGTCGCGATCGACGTGGGTGTCGGTGTGGGCTTCGGCATGGGGGACAGAGGGAGACTCGGTCCGCCGGGCCGGTCGAGCATGCGGACCCGGGATGCCTTCAGCCCCTTGCCGCCGTTCTCGACCAGGAATTCGACCCGCGTGTCGATCGAGATGAGACGCTTGTCGCCATCAAAGTCGTTGACATGCATGAAAACATCTTCACCGCCCGGGTCCGGAGCGATGAAACCGAACCCGCGAAATTCGTCGAAGCTGATGACCTTACCCGTTACCATGACCACACCTCACCAGGACCACGCTCCTCGAAATGAGGAGTCCTGCCAGTAGAACCACCTGTCACGACCATCTGGGATTCGCTCGCGGATCACCCGGGAGTCGAATCTCCGACGACACGGCACATAGGCTCCCGCTCGTTTCGGGAACCGGCCGGATAAAGCTATTCGGCTATCTTGGTGCGTTCGGACCATTGGAATACCGGGAGATTCTCTCCCTCGATCGTCAGAAACTCGCCGTTGTGCACGAAGTGCTCATATCCTGCACCGAGGAGAATCTTCACCTTCTCCTGCGGATTTACCGGCTGTTGGGCGCGACCACAAGCGAACAAGCGCTCCGGCCCACCGGTGAGTACAATTTTTGCACTGGTCACGATGACACCTCCCTTACCATGGCGGTCCTCTGTGGAACGCGATCGGGAACGGCGGCGATTTTCCGGCGAAGTCGGCCGGCACTATCCGGTCGAGATCGCTTCGGAATCGCTACGGCAGAACAAGATAAACATCGTGGAGCAGTCGGGTCGAAGGCTCTCCACACCGGCGCCGCCGGTCGCTCCGAACACTGCTCTCCGGCCGCTTGACTACGCGGTCAGCCAGATCACCGCGTTACCGCCGGCCGCTTGCATGGACTTATTTCACGAATTCCGGCAGGACCCGGGGCGGCCAGGAGCCGAGCCGGAAGATGCCCATGGAGTATGCCTTGGAGACCAGGGCCGGGCGGTTGCTGGCCTTCAGCTTCCGCAGCAGCGTCGTCACGTGGTATTCCACACCGCCACGGCTGAGGTACAGCATCGACGCGAGCTGCACGGTCGACACTCCCGCCGCGACCCCTTCGATGACGCGCGCTTCCATGCTGCTCAGCAACCGCTTCCGCCCGGTCAGCAGGTCGTCGCGTTGCTCCCGGTCGGACCGCACCAGCACCATGATGCTCTCGACGTGGCCGGCCTCGTCGTGCAGCGCGATCCCGGTCAGCTCGCCGCCGAGCACCGTGTGGTCCGGCCGTACGGCGACCATGCGCTCTTCGAAACGAGCACGCTGTTGGTCCGTCAGACGGGCGAACTGCTGCCCCATCTTGTCGCGGACGCTCGGGTGTAACAGCTCACAGAACGCCCGCCCACGAATGTCGGCCAGGGAACGTCCGAACTGCCGAGTAAATTCGAGATTCGCCTCGATTACCCTGGTCGCGTGGTCGAGATTCGCCACACAAATCCCTGACTGATCAAAAAAAGAACGGTATTGATCTATGCTGTCAGTGGGTTGACCGACCAGGAAAAAACCTTCTTCCTCATCGACCAGGGCGGCTCCGGCACCAATGCTCATCTGATGACCATCCCTCTCCTCCGGTAGACCAGGCGATGCTCCGGTAAATTTGGAGTAACGGCTGAATCCACTTATTACTATGATATTAACCAAGCGGAAAGCGAGTCAACATGGGCCCGGCACCGGCGGTGAAAGACTGTGGTGTGCAAGGCGGTTGGTTCGGAGCTTGCGGTGCGGTCTCCCGATCGCGTTCGGTACCGAACTCCGCGTGCTTCATAAGGTGGTTCGCGCCCCGTTCCAGGAACGTTCCATGAATCGGGATACACGGTTTCACGTGGACAGATGGCAGCACGGCGGGTATCCGGAAATGATGTGCCGCGATCCGGGTCGCGCCGGGCCGGCGAACGGCGACACGCGCCGCCGCGGGGCGGTTCCTTTATGACCGAGCCGTCAGCTGAAATATATTCGCACGGCCTTTGTGTGGCTTATTCGCCCGCGTTCCGCGCGCTCAACTCTTCGACGAGCGCCGCCCGGCCGTTCACCCCGAGCTTGCGATAGGTGCTCGTCAGACTTTTTTCGACGGCGCGGCGGGTCACGCCAAGGGAATCGGCGATCTGCTGGTTCGTCCAGCCCTGCAGCACGAAGGCGACGACCGTCTCCTCGGCCTTGGTCAGTTCAACGCGTTCCGGCGCGACCAGCCGCAGCGCCGGGCCGTTCAGTTCCGAGTCCTCATCGCCCTCGCCCCATGAGACACCGCGTTCCCGGGCGGCCCGCCTGCCCTCGGAGATGAAGTACTCCGCGTCGTCGGAGCCCTTTTCGGCAAGCCTTCTGCCGAGAATCGTGAGCGTCCGGGACAGCTCGATCCGATCCTCCGAACAGCGAAGCGCGTCGGCGGCCTGCCGGAGAAGGCCGATGCCCTCCTCACCTGGGGTGATCGTGCCACGCAGCCGCAACGCGCGGCCGTATGCCGCGGGTGCGCCCCATGCCAGCGCGAAGGCGTGCTCCTCGTCGGCAAGCTCGGCCGCCACCTGCGCGCGCCCGAGCCGGTGGTTCATCGCCGCGGCCCACACGCGCCAGGGGTACAGCGCCGTGTTCGTCCATCCGCGGCGCGACAACTGCTTGCCGCTGTCGAGGAACCTGTCCAGCGCGGCAGCCAGATCGCCACGCACCGCGTCCAGCATCCCCCGCACCATGCGATGCGCGACGACCACGCGAAGGTCGCCGCTCTCCGGACTCGTACGGATCACTCGTTCGCCCAGCTCGACGTCCCGCGTCTCGAGCGCGACCATGGCGAGCGTCCAGATGGACAGCGTCGTCGCCTCCGGCCAGGCCGGGTCGGCGTTGTCGACCACGCTCAGCGCGGTGCTCCTGGCCTGGGCCAGATGCCCGGACGCACGGAGGATCGCGCTCCGCTCCGCGTTGACCAGCGCGGTGACCCCGTCGAGTTCCTGGCGCTGAGCCTGGTCCCGCACCGCGTCCAGCCACTGGGCCATCGGTGCCGCCGCGTCGGCGAGGACAAGGGCCGGGACCAGCAGCGGGAGCGCGGTGTAGGCGTGCCCGGCGCGCTGCGGCTCTCGCTCCAGGACCCGGGTGGCCAGGGAGGAGATCTCACCGGCCGTGACGCCGCCGGTGACGGCCGCCGCGTACGCGAGCACGGCCAGCAGCTCGCGCCCGGCGCCGCTGGAGAGCGGCACATCCGTACCGAACCCCCGCAGCCGGTCGACCGCCGCGCCGAGATGCGCGGCGTCCTGGACGCGGAGATAGCGGGTACGGGCTTCCAGCCGCAGGCCGAGATCTCCCCGGGCGTACGCCGATCCAAGATCGTGGAACCGGTACGCCACGTCCTGGACGAGCGTGCCCAACGACGGGCTGACCGCGCCGAGCGCGGGCGGGATCCACAGTGCCGCCGCCGCGCGTTCCGTCTCCGAGGTGAGCATCGGCACGGCCTGCGCGATGTGAGTGACCGAGGACGCGAGGTCGAACCCCCGCTCGGCGGCGGCCAGGTCGACCAGGCGCCGGCCCCGAGCCTCGCTGTCGGGTGGGCAGTGCAGCAGCGCGTGCCGGAGGTAACGAACCGCCTCCCTCGCGGCACCGCGTTCGAGTGCGGCGCCGGCGGCCGCGCGCAGGGCGTCGATCTCCCACGGCTCGTACCCGGAGGTGACCAGCAGGAGCTGGTCGGCGACGTGCTCGGCGGGGTGCCCGGCATTGTGCAGCAGCGTCGCCGCCCGGCGGTGCATCACCGCTCGCGTGTTGACGCTCATCTCCGATTCGATGCCGTACCGCACGCTCTGGTGAACGAATCGCGGGAACTCTCCGCCGGCGAGCAGGCCGAGGCGGTCCAGGGTCTGCACCGCGGACTTGTAGTCGATGCTGTCCAGGCCGGCGAGTTCGCTGATGAGCTCTGGCTCCGCCAGGTCTCCGAGCACGACCATCGCCCGCGCGAGATCCCGGACGATCGCGGGCTGGATGCCGAGGCAGAACATGCGCCGGTCGCGCAGGAACGGCTGGCTCGCGGCGCGAACCTCACCGGCCCGCGGCGAGACGGGCTGGAAGCCGGCCGTGTGCAGTCCGCGAAGCATCGCGGCCAGTGAGGCGGGATTCCCACCGGACACCTCATGACAGGCCTGGGCGAAGTCAGGATCACACGCCTCCCCGAACTGCTCGCCGATCAACTGGCGCACGCCCTCCGTCGACAGCGGCATCGGATACAGCGTGCGAGCCGCCGAGGCGGCGATCTCCCTGAGCAGCGTGTAATCGGAGGCCTCGCATTCCTCCGAGAAGGCTCCGGCGACCAGAACTCGCGCGCCGTCCAGACGCTTGGCCAGGTACGCCAGCCAGCGCAGGGACGGCGCGTCCACCCACTGGAGGTCGTCGACCATGATCAGCAGGGTTCTGTCCTTGCTCAGATTGACGATCAGCGAGTTCAGCCCCTGCAGGATCGCCTCCTGCCCGAACGACCGGTACGGGCCGATGGACCACGCCCCGCCGAGGAACATCCCCCGCACCACGCTCGCCGCGCCCCGGAAACAGGCCGCCCAGTGGGCCTCCGGCACTTCGGCCACGAGCGGCTCCAACAACTGCTGGGCGATGCCGAACGTGAAGTCCTGTTCGAGCAGCGTGCCGCTGGCGCGCAGGACCCGCGCGTGCGGGGTGGCCGCGTCGGCGAGGGAGCGCAGCAGGGCCGACTTGCCGACACCGGGCGAACCGATGACCGCCATCATGGATCCGGCGCCCGCCTCGGCCGCGCGGACCGCCTGCTCCGCCCGGGCCAGCTCCTTTCCGCGTTCCAGCAGCATGGAATCAGTCACCCACGTTCCGCGGCGCCGGGATCGGGGCCAGGAGCGAGGCGAGCTCGTTGCGGCTGGTGACGGCGAGCTTGCGGTAGACCCCGGTCAGCCGCAGCTCCACGGTTCGGACGCTCACCGACAGGACGCTCGCGATGTAGGCGTTCGAGCGGCCCGCGGCGGCCAGCCCGGCGATTCGTTCCTCCTGGGCGGTCAGCAGATGCCTCGTTTCGTTCGGCGTCGACGCTCTTTCCTCGACGGCTCTCTCGGTGACTCCACCGGAAGGTGCGGGAACCCTCCTCGTGCTCTCCCCAGGCGGCCTCGGCGCCCCGGGACGCTCCCCCGACACCGCGGTCAGCTCGGCCGACGCCCTCGCGTAGCAGCCGCGCGACACCGAGTCCCGCAGGACCCGAACGGCGCGTTCGAGTTCGCCCATGGCCTCGGCACCGCCCAGCACCCGCGACGCGTACAGATGCGCCAGCCCCAGCGTGCTGGGGGCGCCCCACTCCCGCGCTCGCTCCACCGCCTCCATCGCCAGTCGCCTGGCGGCCTCGGTGTTCCCGCACGCGTTGTGCGCCACGGCGGCCACCGATCGCCAGGACAGCATCGCGGGATTCGTCCACCCCCTGGCCAGCAGGAGACGCCCGCACTCGTTGACGTCGCGCAGCGCGGTCTCCGGATCGGCCAGTTCCATGCGCACCTTGGCACGCGCGTACAACAGCATCGCCCAGGCCGCGCCCTGGTCCGCCCCCGAGGGCAACCTCTGGGCCAGCACCCGCTCCGCTTCCTCCACGGACCGGTCGGCGAGGTGCAGGCACGCCTCCATCGCGACGAAGTAGGGAACCGCTCGCGGGTGCCACGAGGTGAGCGGCAGCTCCGCCCGTGCCGCCTCGAAGTCACACACCGCCTGCCCGAGGTTGCCCCGCCGCATCTCGCATCGGCTGCGCTGGATCAGCGCCAGCGCGGCCGGCGCCCGTGCGCCGCAGCGTCGAGCGTCGGCCAGGACCTCGTCCAGCCCGACCACCGCCTCGGCCACCTCGTCGGCGAAGAACAGCGCCCTGGCGGCGTAGATCCTCGGGCCGAACGGCTGCTCCTCGCCCTTGGCCTGGAAGGCCGTCCTGGCCAGCTCCCGCGCCCGGGACATGCGCTCGCCGCGGGCGGCCAGCATCCAGGCCGCGATGCCCGCCTGGACAGGATCCTCCGACCGGTCAGGCGGGTCCGGGAAGGACGGCACGGGCAGCACCGGGTCGGTCGTGCAGTCGTTCTCCGCCAGCCAGCCGATGGCCGCCAGCGACCCGAGATCCGCTCCCCTCTCCTCTCGCCGCGCGTAGGCCGTCGCGACGGCGCGATAGGTGGCGGACGCGTCGCCCCTGGAGTTGAGCAGGTCGGCCGCCCGTACGAGTGCCGCGACCGGCACCTCGGGGCCGCTGTCCAGCAGCACCTGCTGGAATCGCCGGTCGCTCGTCGCCGGGCTGCGCTCCACCTCCGTCATCGCGAGCTCGATGAGCAGCCGCTGCCGCTGCTCGCCCGCCGCAGGCTCCCGCAGCGCGCGGCCGAGCAGGGCGGCGGCACCCTCGTGATCGCCATCGAGACGACGCCGCCTGGCCACTCGGCGCAGCAGGTTCACCACCCACTCGGCGCCGACCGGCCGGGCGTTGAGCAGCAACCGGGCCAGCCGGTCCTCCGGAATCGCCGCCCGGTACCCGAGCTCGACGGAGCGCGTCGCCAGCGCCTGCCGCTCCCCGACGTCCATCCCGGCCAGCGCCATGTCGGCGATGAGGGGGCTGACCGGCCGCGGGTCCTCCCCACCGGTCACCAGCCCCAGTCGCACCAGGACGGACAACACCTGCTCGGGAAACATCGTCCTCGGCGACGCCAGGGACGTGAGCAGGTCGAAACCGAGGCCGTTCTCGCAGACCGCCATCGCGCGGAGCAGCGCGAGGGCGTCCGCGGGCAGGCGGGACAGGGACCCGGCCACCCGGTCGCCGCTCACCTCGGCGGCCCGCTCCAGCAGGACCGGGACGTAGCGCGCGGCGGGCGGCAGGGAGGCGTGCGCGAAATGGTCGAGTACCGCGAGCAGGGCCGCCGGGCTACCCCCCGTGGCCTCGGTGGCGGCGGTCACGAATGCTCCGTCGACAGGCCCGGCGTACCGGGAGGCGATCACCTGCCGGACCCCGCGCTCCCTCAGCGGCGGCACCTGGATCACGCTGTGCGGCACCGGTCCGGGCCCGGTGGCCGATCCGACGACACCGCCTTCGCCTTCGCCGAGGGCCCTGGCCTGAACCAGGAGCATCGGAACGCCTCGCAGCCGGTGCGGCATGGCGGCCAGCCACGCCTTCGATTCCTCGTCCGCCCACTGGGCATCGTCCAGGGCGATCAGCAGCGGATGCTCCCGGGCGAGCGCCACGAACTCCCCGCACAGCGCCGGGATCAAGGCCGCGGCCGGCTGGTCTTCCACCCACAGCCGCCGTGCGAAGGCCGGATATCCGGCGCCGGCCAGCCCGGAGGTGATCTGCGAGACGACGCCGTAGCGGAGATCGGCCTCGGCGGGCGAGCAACGGGCGAGGACAGCCAGCAATCCGGCCTCCCTGGCGCGCGCGACGGCCGCCCTGAGCAGGGCGCTCCTTCCCGTACCCGGCTCTCCGAGCACGGTCGTCATGCCCGGCCGTCCGAACTGAAGCTCGGCCACCTGCCTGCCCAGCCGGCGTATCTGCCCCTCCCGCTCGGCCAGGAACTCCGGTGCGGCGTCCCTCCAGCGGGCGCCCGGGTCCGTGACGCTCACCGGCCATCCGGGGGCCGGCCGCCATGTGCTCGGCACCGGCTCGCCCGCGGTCGACGAGGCCGCTTCGGAACCCCCGCCGGAGTCCGCCATGACACGGGAACGGGCCGAAGGCCGCCGGTGGTCAACGCCGCCACCGGGATTGGGGAGCTCGGCCACGATCGCATCGGCACCACGGGCGGGCAGAAGGATCGTGCTCCTCGGTCCGACCGGTCCGGCCGTGACCCCGGTTCCGACTCTGTGTCCAGTTCCGCTGGGCATTCGCACCTCAAATCGACGATGCATGCGCCTGAGCTCAAGCACCCCAATCGCCTATTGAGCAGACCCTAGTCATCTCCATGTTTGTTTGCAAGCGTTTGGCGTTGGTTTGCCTGTGATTACCTTTATTTGTCTGCGATCCCTCCCCTGGCCGTTTCCGGCGCCGTGACAGCGGCTGCGACATGAAGCCGATGATCCGTTGAACGGCCGCTCACAAGCCGGTACGCCCTCTGTCCGGCCACTGCCCGATACCGCGACCTCGCCCGGAGATCAGGGATCGCGGAGGCACGCGAGGGCGCCGACGGCCCGCTCACAAAGGGATGTTGGTGTGACGGCCTCGACGTACCGGAGCGGCGGCCAGCGCCTCGCCGAGCCGCAGCCGGGTCCACGCCGGATCGATCACCTCGTCGACGACGCCGATGCCCACCGCCCTGGCCACGCCCCCCGCGATCCTTTCGTGCTCCGCGGCCAGGCGGGACAGCAGCGCCTCGCGCTCGTGCTGCGCCACGGCCGCGAGCTTCTTGCGGTGCAGGATCTCCACCGCCGCCTTCGCCCCCATGATCGCCACCTCGGCCTCCGGCCACGCGAGTACGGCGGTGGCGCCGAGAGACCGGGAGTTCATCGCGATGTAGGCGCCACCGTAGGACTTGCGCGTGACCAACGTGACCCGCGGAACACTGGCCTCGGCGAACGCGTGCAGCAGCTTCGCGCCTCGGCGGACCACGCCCTCCCACTCCTGCCCGACGCCGGGCAGATAGCCGGGGACGTCGACCAGCACGAGCAAGGGCACGCCGAACGAGTCGCACATCCGGACGAATCTGGACGCTTTATCCGAAGACAGCGAGTCGAGGCAACCGCCCTTGCGCAGCGGATTGTTCGCGATCACTCCTACCGTCCGCCCGGCGAGCCTGCCGAACCCGATCACCATGTTCGGCGCCCATTTGGGCTGTAACTCAATGAAACCGGATGCTCCGTCCTCCTCGTCCAGAATCGCCTTGACCAGCGGGCGCACGTCGTACGCGCGCCTGGGCGAGTCGGGGAGCAGGGCGCGCAGTGGCTTTTCCTCCCGCACCGAATCCAGGTCGACGAATCCCGGCTTCGCCAGCAGCGTGACGATCTGGCGGGCGCGGGCGAAGGCGGCCTCCTCGGATTCCGTGCCGATGTGGGCCACTCCTGACTTCCGGCCGTGCGCGTCCGGGCCGCCCAGGCTCTCCATGTCGATCTGCTCGCCGGTGACCGACCGGACGACGTCCGGGCCGGTGACGAAGACGCGGGCGGCATCAGACATGATCACGATGTCGGTCAGCGCCGGACCGTAGGCCGCGCCGCCCGCCGCGGGGCCGAGCACAACGGACAGTTGCGGGATCTCACCCGAGGCACGGACCATCGCGGCGAACATCTCCCCGATCCCGTGCATCGCCGACACGCCTTCGTTGAGCTTCGCGCCACCGGAATGCCACACGCCGATCACCGGGCAGCGTTCACGCACCGCGAGATCAATGGCATTGACGATCGGCGGGCACTCGTCGACCCCGATCGCGCCACCCTTCAGCGTGGCGTCGGTGCAGTAGACCACCACTCTCGTACCGTTGATCCGCCCGTAGGCGACCGCCACCCCCACGCCTTCGCGCCGGTAGACGATCTCAAGTGAGCCGGCATCCAGCAGTTGTGACATCCGAACCATCGGGTCACGCCGGTCAAGGCTCGGCTCGTCTCGGTCCACCACGGCCAATGTAGGAAATGTCATCACTCACCCCTGCGAATCGCCCGTTGTCCGAGCCGCAAGTGAACCAGGAGCGGTATCGAGAAAACCCTAGTCTTGGCCGGAACGACCGGCGCCCGCGCCCCCTCCGCGCGTGCGCCGCGAGCCCCGCGTCAGGGCAGCCGGCGCAGCCCTTCGTGCACACGCATGATCAACTCAACCGACGGCCGGCCGTCGACCTCCGCCGGAGGGTGCGCCCTGAGCAGGTTCCAGCCGATCGAGTCGCTGATCAGAACGAGGACCACCCCGATCGGCAACCTGAGGCGACCGGCGATCTCGATCACGGCCATGGGCTCCCGGCACATGCCGAAGATCCAGCGATATTCCTGAGGCAGCGCGGGGTTGTCGGCTCGCAGGGCGCCCTCGGGCGTCACCGAGATCAGCGAGTCGATGCGCAGCAGGTCATCACCGCGGGTACGCCCCCCGGTGAGAACGTACGGCCGCGCTTTGACCGGCAGCGACTCCTGCGGTTGCTCCGCGAGGTACGGCCTCGGCGGGCCCTGGTCCGCCACCGGCACGGGGCCCGCATCCGGGGAGGTCCCGTGGTGATCGCCGTCGTCGGCCCGCGGCTCCGGTGGATCGCCGAGCGCTCCTTCCCGCGTGACGTCGACGGCGGTGGCGTCGGCCTCCAGCGCGTCGTCGTCCGCCCCGTCCTCGATGGGCTTGGGCAGGAACTGGTTCTCGGCCCAGGTCTTGTAGTCACCCCAGCCGCCGAAGGCGAGAGGGTGGTACTTCGGTCCGTCGGCCTCTCGCCGTTGTCGCCTCCTGCGGGACATCGCGGGGATCTCACCTGCTCTCGAAAGATCGCGCGATGGCCGGCGGTGAGCATGTCTCCGAGCTCACCGCCATCCCCTACCCCCGCGATTTCGTCGCGCGGTCGTTGCCACCGCGAAGGTCTGCTGATTGTCTCCGCCGATTCCTAGGCATTTGCGCAGTGTTCAGCGAATCCGGTGGCGAGCAGGAACGCTTCGCGCGACGGCACTGCCGGTCGGTTCCTGGTCGTGCGTCGATCGAGCCGGCCCGGCCTGCGATGTCACCCGGCCGCCGGCGTGTTCCGGCCCGCCTTGCCGAGCGCGTCCAGCGCCCACCCCAGGTCCGTTCGGCCGCTCACGCCCAGCTTGCGGAAGATGCTGGTCAGATGGATCTCGACAGTGCGCACCGCGATGCGCAGGGTGCGGGCGATCTCCCGGTTGGTGGCACCGGTCGCCGCGAGTTCCGCGACACGCCGCTCTCCCATGGTCAGCACGTCCTTGACCCCGCCGGCCCCCTGGTACATCCAGCCGCCCGCCGCGACAAGCCGGTCGCGCGCCTTCGCGGCCGGCGCGCGAAACCCGCACCGCACCGACAGATACACGGCCCGGCGGAAGTGCCCACGGGCCCCCTCACGGTCGTCCATCCGCAGCAGCGCCTCGCCGAGCAGGCTTTCGGCCCGAACCAGGTACCAGCGCGCCTGGGTGTTCGCCAGCGTCTCCACCGCCTCGGTGAGCGTCTCCACCCCCTCGCTCCCTTCGGTGATCGCCCCCCTGGCCAGCAGGGCGAATCCCCGAGCGGACGCGTTCCCCCAGGTCGCGGCGAGTTGCTCACCGTGCTCGACGAACCCCTCCGCCTCGCTCCGGCGGCCCAGGTCGGCGAGCAGACAGGCCACGTCCAGCCACCACGGCGCGAATATCGGATTCCTGACACCGGCCTCGGCGAGCAGCGCGCCACAGGCGGTCAGCGACGACAGCGCGCCTTCGTGGTCGCCTCGCGACACCGCCAGGTACGACCTCGTCATCAGCACCCGTGGACAGTCGAGAAGGGACTCCTCCACGTCCCGCGAGGTCATCTGGCCGAGCACGAAGGCGGCCTGGCCGATGTCGCCTCGCCGGGCGAGCACCGCCGCCAGAGCCGTCCGTGGCGCCGTGACGCCTTTCGACCACGACCACTCGTCCGCCAGCTCGACGGCCCTGGTCGCGTCCATCAGGGCCCCGTCCAGGTCGCCCGCCTCGGCCAGGATCCACGACCGCGTGGACAAGGCCGTCGCCCGGCCCCAGGCGTCCCCGTGCTCCGTGCCGCGCGCGATCATCCGGTCCATGGCCCGAACCGCTTCCTCAACCTCGTCGGCGAGCGAGAGTACGTACGCGGCGGCGCCGAACGCCCAGCTGCAGGGAGTCTCGTCCGCACCGCTCAGCGCCTGGCGGGCCGGCACAAGACAGGCTTGGGACGAGAGTCCGGACATCGCGGAGATCATCGATCGCACGGCGAGCAGCTCGCGCTCGCCCACGGTGTGCGCCTCCGGTATCGGCATCGCCATCACCCGCTCGGAGATCACCCTGTTGGTGGACCGGCGGTTCCATCCGATCAGCGACAGCGCCGACTCGACCATCGTCCGCAGCCCATGGTCGCCGGCGCCCACGCCGTCGAGTTCCGCCAGGATGCCGTTCAGTATCGAGATCGCCTCCGGCTCCCTGCCGAGGGGCGGCGCGACCTTGGCCAGCTGGACCGCGAGGCGCGCCCTCCCCCGTACGTCACCGGTCTCCTCGATCCCACTACGGAGCATCGCGTACGCTCCCGACGGATCGTCATGTCCGATCAGCCGCGCGAAGTCGGCCTGCGCGTCGATGTCGGCGGGATCGGCCACCACCACACGGCCCAGGTAGCGCGCCGCCATCCCCAGTGACCCGTCCCGCTCGGCACGACGCGCCGCCTCACGAAGCACATCCCGCATCCAGGGCTCGGGAAGCCTGGGCAGCAGCACCAACTGCGCGCTGATCTCCTCGGCCGGCCGGCCACCGTCGTTGAGCAGCCGGGCGGCCAGCTCCCGCCACCGGTCGAGCGTGGCGACCGGCATGCCGCTCAACACCATGGTGCGTACATGATCATCGCTCAGCTCCGCCAGGTCGGCCTCGATGATCTCCTCGTCGCGCAAAATGTCGATCACGGCGGCTACCAGCGGCTCCGGCACCCCGGACAGCATGCCCAGCAGTTCCGCGTCGGCCTGCCCCAGCACGGCGCGGGCCTCCACGACCTTGCGCACGTACTCGGGCTGCCGGTCGAGCGTCGCCAGCAGTCGCCCGGCGAAGAGCTCGGCGCCGAGTTCACCGGCCCGGAGCGCACCCCGGGCATCAGGCGACACCCCCTCCTCACTCAGGTGTGCGAACAGTCTCGCGAGAAGTGCTGGATTGCCCCGGCAGACGCTGTTGCACGCGCGGACGAACGGCTCCTCCGGCACGGCGTCCCACCACCGCCGGGCCATCTCTCCCGCGTCCTCCTCGAACAGCGGCCCGAGGTCGACGGTGCGGTGCCCGCGCGCGGCGAAACCGGGAATCGCCCCTCGCCGGTTCGGCGGGCCGGAACGACGCTGGGCGAGCAGGACGAGCAGCGGAAGGTAGTACCCGCGGTTCATCAGGAAGTCCAGCCATACCAACGACTCTTCGTCACACCACTGCGTGTCGTCGAGCATGACGACCACCGGTCCTGACGCGGTCGCCTCCATGACGCGCCGGAGCAACCGGTGTGACAGCGGCGCGGTGGCGTGCTCGTCATGGAGCGGCGCCCCGCCGAACAGGCTTTCCGCGGCGTGCCAGGGCAGACCGGCCCCGGCGGGCGAACAGGAGCCGCGCAGAATCGTCACCCCGGCGCACCGGGCGTACCGCTCCAGGGCGTCCAGCAGGGCGGTCTTGCCGGACCCCGCAGGTCCCCGCATCAGGATCATGCGTGCCGGCCCCTGTCCGGCCTTGTCCAGCCCGGACACCAGCGTGCCCAACTCCGCTTCCCGGCCCACCAGCCTGGTCTCGCCATGGAAGATCCATCCTGACATGGTCACCATCCCGCTTCACGAGTAGCCGCGTTCCGCATCGGTCAGGCCCGGAAACATGCTTCGTTTCGGCCAGCCCGAAACCCGAACACGGAGACCGGCTCCGCACGACACTCACCCGAGCCGGTCCGGGAATCGATCGCGCGTACCGTTCCGATCGAGCGTCGGCCCCGCTCAGCGGACTTCCGCACCGCCCTTCGCGCTTCATCGGGGTCACAGGTCGTGCGTTGTGCGGCATCGGGCCGTGGAGTGGCGGCGGGAGCGTCCCGTACGGCGGGGGCGCTACGGGCACGAGATCCTCAGCCGTCAGGATGAAGTGGCGGCCCGAAGAAGGGACGCCCGGCGCCGGAAGGCCGCGGACGGCCGCGACGCGCGGTCCGCGGTGTCGTCGAGACCGCTCGCGCGTTCCGCGAAGTGGTCGCCCGCGGACAGGAGCGCCTGGCGATGGTGGGCGCACCCGATGTCGACGGCGTGCGCGGCGCCCGTCCCCGCGCCGACGTGCCGCTCGACCGGCTCGCGCGGCATGGGTCGGACACGATCACGCCTCAGGGACGTCGCGTGCCGCCGGATCGGCCGTTTTCGCCGCCCGTACGGCCGGCCCCGCTGCGGCCGTGTCCGAGCCCGCGACCGGGGCGGGGCCCGGTAGCCGTACGGGGCCCGCCCCCGGTGCACCCGGCCCGCGGCGCGGCCTGGGCTGATGCCGAAGGCCGCGCAGCGTCTCGGACAGCGTCACGGTCACCTCACGGTGAGCATGCCGTGGGCGGCGACCGGCTCGCCGCCGCCGACACGGATGCGCACGGGTACGCCCTGCCGGATCACCGCCCCGGCGAAGATCTCGGCGAGGCGCGCCCGCAGGCCCCGCGAGGCGACGGCCGCCGTCCCCTCCGGCATCTGTGGCCTCCTTTCAGGGCTCGATGGTGACCTTGATGGCCTCGCCCCTGCTGACGATGTCGATCCCCTCCAGAACCTCCGCGAGCGGCAACCGATGCGTGATCAGATCGGAGACCGGCACCGAACCGTCGGCGATCAACCCCAGAGCCCGCGCGTTGTGCGCGGGACTGGACCCGTTCGCCCCCACGATGGTCAACTCCCGGTAGTGCACCAGATTGGAGTCACACCCGATGATCGGATTGTCCTTGGGCAGACCACCGAAGAAACTGATCCGCCCCTGACGGGCCGCCATCCGCAACGCCTGCTCCTGGGCCGCCCCCGAGGCCGCGGCGGTGATGACGACATCGGCGCCCCTGTCCTCGGTCAGCTTGAGCACCTGCTCGACCACGTCCTGGCCGTGCACCGCCGCGTCCGGGGCGACCAGAGCGGCGGCCATCTCCAGCCGCTCGGCGTTGATGTCGACCAGGAAGACCCGGCCCGCGCCGCGCGAGCGGGCCAGCCGCACGTGCAGGCAGCCGATCGGGCCCGACCCCATGATCACCACGTCGTCGCCCTCGCCGACCCGGGCCAGTTCCTGGCCGTTGAGCACACAGGCCAGCGGCTCGGCCACCGAGGCCTCGGCGAAACCGACCCCGTCAGGGATCCGGTTGACGCCGTCGACCGCGAGCACCTTGGCCGGGATGATCATGTAGTCGGCGAAACCGCCGTCGTAGTGATACCCCATCGACTCCTGGTTCGGGCACACCGTCATCCGGCCCCGCAGGCACTCCTGGCAGTTCCCGCACGGGATCGCGGCGATCACCTGCACCCGCTCGCCCGCAACCCATCCGCTCACCCCCTCGCCGACCTCGGCGACCTCACCGGCGATCTCATGCCCCATGACCCTGGGCGGCCGGATGTGGTGATGACCGTGCCTGGAGATCTTCACATCCGTGCCGCAGGTCGAGCAGTTGCGCACACCGATCTTGATCTCACCCGGTCCGGCGACGGGCTCCGGCGCCTCCTCGACGCGGATATCGCCGGGAGCGTAGAAACGGGCGACCTTCACTCGGCTGTTTCCTCTCTGAAGAGTTGCGGCAGGCCGGCGACCTCCGCCGCGTTGCGAGCCGAGGCCGCCGGCAGGATGGCGCGTGGGTCCAGCGGTAGTGGCGCGGCCTCAGGCATCGACGATGCCACCGTTCTTGATCGTGTTGATCAGCCTGGTCACCGCCGGGTCCCCGATGAAGACCTGGAAGGAGACCAGTACCTTCTCCGGGGCGCCGGCCCGGGCCCGGCCGGCCAGACCCGCATGACAGAGAACCACATCGGCATCGGCCGGAATCGAGTTGACCGGGGTGTGCTCGACCTGGACATTGTGGCTTTTCAACTGCTTGCGCAACTGGGTGGCCAGCATCACGCTGCTGCCCATCCCCGCGTCACACGCCACGATGATCTTACGGATGTCCTTGCTGTCGATACTGGGCACCGCTCAGACCTCCTTCAGGACGGATACGCTCTTGGCCACCGCTCAGGCCTCCTTGAGGGTGGGCGCACCCTCGGACCCGGCGACGCCCTCGCCCTCGCCCTCGCCCTGGCCCTCGCCTTCGCCCTCGTCCTTGCCGCGGCCGAAACCGAGCAGGACCGAGGCCACCGCGAAGGACACCGCGGTCGCGGCGAAGATCCCGGCCAGCACCCCGAACCAGCCACCCTTGGGCGTCACCGCCAGGTAGGCGAAGATACTGCCCGGCGAGGCCGCCGACACCAGACCCGCACCGGTCATGATGAAGACCAGGATGCCGGTGGCGCCACCGGCGATGACCGCCAGGATCAGCCGGGGCTTCATCAGCACATACGGGAAGTAGATCTCATGGATCCCGCCCAGGAAGTGAATGATGATCGCCGCCGGGGTGCTGGGACGCAGCAGACGCGGCCCGAAGAACATGTAGGCCAGCAACAACCCCAGGCCCGGGCCGGGGTTGGACTCCAGCATGAACAGGATCGACTTACCGAACTGGGTCACCTCGTTGGCGCCCAGCGGGGTCAGCACCCCGTGATTGATCGCGTTGTTGAGGAACAACACCTTGGCCGGCTCGATCAGGATCGAGGCCAGCGGCAGCAGGTTGGACTCCACCAGCCAGCCCACCGCGTTGCCGGCCGCGGTGGTGACCGCCGAGACGACCGGGCCGATGCCCCACACACCCACCAGGGCCATCGCGCCGCCGACGATACCGGCGCTGAAGTTGTCGACCAGCATCTCAAAGCCGGCCTTGATCCGGTCGGCGAGGAAGGCGTCGATGAGCTTGATCAGGAACGCCGCCAGCGGCCCCATGATCATCGCGCCGAGGAACATCGGGTTCTCCGCGCCCACCACGACACCCATGGTGGCCACCGCGCCGACCACCGCACCCCGCTGGCCATGGACCATCCGCCCGCCGGTATAACCGATCAGGACGGGCAGCAGCGTGGTGATCATCGGCCCGACCAGAGCCGCCAGGCTCTCGTTCGGCAGCCAGCCGGTCGGGATGAACAAGGCGGTGATCAGACCCCAGGCGATGAACGCCCCGATGTTCGGCATGATCATCCCGGCCAGATACCCGCCGAAACGCTGGATCTTCGCTTTCACCCCGGTTCCGGTGATGGTGGGGGTGTATTCGCTCATGTGATTGTGCTCCTTCCGGGGCGGCCGGCCCCCAAGGAAAAGAGGGGAGACCGGCCAGGGGGGTGGATCCGCGCCGCTGTCAGCCCCCGGACCGCAGCGGCAGGGTGGGATCGGCGGCGATGACACGCACGTCATCACGCCGAATGTCATCAGGGCCGGGCATCCGGCTGCCCGGCAGCCCGACCGCGGCGGTCGCCCAGGCCAGCGCCTCGACCAACGCCTCCTGCCCGCACGCGCCGGCGGCCAGGAACCCCGCCAGCATCGCGTCACCGGCACCAACCGAACTACGCGGCTCGGCCAGCGCGCACCGGCCGAACCACACCTGATCGCCTTGCAACAAAATCGCGCCGTCGGCGCCCAGACTGGCCAGCACCGTGCCCGCGCCCCGCTCCCGCAGACTTTCGGCCGCCTTGATCGCATCCCCCAGGCAGGAGATGACCATGCCGGTGGCCTCGCTCAACTCCTCCCGGTTGGGCTTGACCAGGGCCGGAGCCTGGGTGAGCGCGTGAACGAACGCAGGCCCGCTGGTGTCGACCGCGACGTTGATCCCGGCCCCGGTGAAACGCTCACACAGGCGGGCATAGACATCGACGGGCACCCGCGGCGGCAGACTCCCCGAGGCCACCACCCAGTCCGCCGAGCCGGCCGCACCGAGCACCGCGGCGGCCAGAGCCTCCAGCTCGGCCGGCGACAACGCCGTCCCCGGCTCGTTGATCTTCGTGACCGTGCCGTCCGGCTCGGCCAGCGCGACATTGGAACGGGTGGCCCCGGCCACCGGCACGGTGACCATCTCGATCCCCTCGGCCGACAGCAGGCTCACCAGCCGCCGCCCCTCGTCCCCGCCGAAGGGCACCACCGCACACGAGCGGACCCGGTTGGCCAGCAACGCCCGCGAGACGTTGACCCCCTTGCCGCCGGGGTCCAGATGCGTCGCGGCCGCCCGGATCACCGCCCCGCGCCGCAGCGAGGCCACCTCGATCGTGCGATCCAGGCTGGGATTGAGGGTCAAGGTGACGATCACGCCCGGATCACCTCGGGCCCGGCCGCGGCCAGCTCGGCCGCCACCCCGCTGTCGAGACCCATGTCACTGATCACCACATCGATCTCCTGGAGCGCGGCGAACCGGGCCAGATAGGTGTTGGCGAACTTGGTGTGATCGGCCAGCAGCACGCAGCGCTGCGCCGCGGTGACCATCGCCCGCTTGATCGCGGCCTCGGCCGGATCCGGGGTCGTCAGCCCCTTGGCCACCGAACAGCCGTTGGCCGCCATGAACGCCACGTCCACGTGCAACTCGGCCAACGGCCGCAGCGCCCAGTCATCAACGGTGGCCAGGGTCCGCCCCCGCACCCGCCCCCCCAGCATGAACACCGTCAGGTTCGCGCGGGTGGCCAGCGCGGTGGCCAGCGGCGGAGAGTTCACGATCACGGTCAGCTCCCGATCGACCGGCAGCGCCTGCACCAGACGGCCCGTCGTCGTACCCGCGTCGATGATGATCGCGCCGTCCTCGGGAAGCTCGGCCAGCGCCGCCTTGGCGATACGTTCCTTCTCCGCTGTCATCACCTCGTCGCGCGTCGCGAGGGCGGGTTCGAAACCGAGGCGCTCGACCGGGATCGCCCCGCCGTGCACACGCCGCAGCACCCCCGAGCGTTCCAGTGCGGTCAGGTCCCGGCGGATCGTCTCAGTCGTGACGCCGAACCGTTCCGCCAGGGTCACCACGTCGACCCGCCCGGCGGCCCGGGCCTCACACAGGATCTCCTGCTGCCGTTCCTCGGCGTACATCCTGTTGGTTCACCGCCGTTTCAATGTTGTTTTATATGTCTTTATACCCGAGTATGTTGCATGTCAAGGGTCGCTGAGAACGGCTCCGTCATGAGTTTCATGAACCTGTGACCTCCGCGTACCGGCTCATGGCCACGCCGGACCTCCGGTGGAGAACTGCTCGCCCTCGTCTTACGCTCCCCATCCGGGCCCGAGGTCGCGAACCGTCAGCGGTATGCCCACGACGCACCGCACAGAACCAACCGAATCGGAAGACCCACGACGTTTTCCCGGCCCATCGCTGCGCCACCGCGAATTGCCCGCCGGCCGTCGCCGTCCTCCAGAAGACGTCGTTGACGGTGGGAGCCGACAACCTCCGCGCCGAAGCGGCAGGGTCGGCCGCTTCGGCGCGGAGGTCGCCGGCCTGATGCGCGGGGAGGTCGGCCTCTGATCGAATGCGAGAGGCGCGGACAGTCACTCGACTGCCCGCGTTTCGTCGTTGCCGGTCATGGTGCCGCGCCGTGGGCGGTTCCAAGCCGGTGAGCGAGCCGAAGGACTCCGATCATGCCTTGAAGCGGTACCCCATACCGGGCTCGGTGATCAGGTGGACCGGATGTCCCGCGTCGCGTTCGAGTTTGCGCCGCAGCTGGGCCATGTACTGCCGGAGATAGTGGGTCTCCTTGACGTACTTGACCCCCCACACCTCGGTCAGCAGCTGCCGCTGGCTGACGAGCTTGCCCGGGTTGTGCAGCAGGATCTCCAGGATGTGCCATTCGGTCGGCGTCAGCCGTGCCCCGCCGGAGACCGTCTTGCTGGTCAGGTCCACCACGTGGTCGCCGATCGTGATGCTGGCCGGCTTCGCCTCCTGCGCGGACGTGCGGCGCGACACCGCGCGGATCCTGGCCAGCAGTTCGTCGATGCCGAACGGCTTGGTGACGTAGTCGTCGGCACCGGCGTCGAGGGCGTCGACCTTGTCCTGGTTGCCCGCCCTGCCGGACAGCACGACGATCGGGATCGAGGTCCAGCCACGCAGCCCGTGAATGACGTCGACACCGTCGAGGTCGGGCAACCCGAGGTCGAGCACCACCAGGTCAGGGTGCCAGTCGGCCGCCTGGCGCAGGGCCGCGCCGCCGTCGGCGGCCACGGCGACCTCGTAGTTGCGGGCGATCAGGTTGATGCGAAGCGCCCGCAGGATCTGCGGTTCGTCGTCGACGACGAGAATGCGTGTCACGCGATCACCGCTCTGGATGAGATCGGCAGTGTCAAGATCATGGTGAGACCTCCCCCTGGTGTCTCCTCCGGCATGAGAGAGCCGCCCATCGCCTCGGTGAGCCCCCTGGAGAGCGCGAGGCCGAGGCCGACCCCCGAATGGTTGTCACGATCGCCGAGCCGCTGGAACGGTCTGAAGACCTGGTCATGTGCTTCTGGCGGAATCCCCGGGCCGCGGTCGATCACCCGGATCTCCACGTGGTCGCCGTGCCGGCTGCCGGTGACCAGCACCTGCTCACCCGGTGGGCTGTAGCGGACGGCATTGGACATCAGGTTCACCAGCACCCGCTCCAGCAGGGCGGAGTCGGCGACCACCTCGGGCAGCTCGACGGAGATGTTCCCCTCGACACGATCCCGGAGCGGACCCAGGTCGTCCATCGCCCTGGGCACGACCTCCTCCAGGGCGACCGGCTGGAGGACGGGCCCGAGCACGCCCGCCTGCAACCTGCTCATGTCGAGCAGGTTGTCCACCAGGCGATTCAGCTTGACCAGCGACTCGTCCGCCGTGGCGAGCAGTTCCTTCCTGTCCTCCGCGGACCAGTCGATCTCCGTGCCGCGCAGACTCTCCACCGCGGCTCTGGCCGACGCCAGCGGGGTGCGCAGGTCGTGGCTGACGGCGGCGAGCAGCGCGGTGCGCATCTTGTCCGCCTCGGCCAGCGGCCTGGCCCGCCCGGCTTCCTCCTCCAGCCGCTGCTGACGCAGCGCGACGGCGGTCTCCGCGGCGAACGCCTCAAGCACCCTGCGTTCGGAGGCGTCGAGCAGTCCCCCGCGCACCGCGAGCACCAGGCTCTCGTCGATCGCCACGTCGGTGTCGGCGATTCCGGGGCTGGTGCACGGCTCGCCCCCGGAGGTGGCCACGATCCGCCACGCCTCCGGCTCCGACTGATCGTCGGGGGTCGGCGGTCCCGTCCGCTCCAGCAGCGTGGCGGACACGAGCCCGAACGTCTCCTTGACCCGGGCGAGCAGCGACGGCAGAGCGGCCTCACCACGCAGGACGTGGCCGGCGAGCGTCGACAGGACCTCGGCGTCCGCGCTGGCCCTGGCCGCCTCTCTGGTACGGCGGGCCGCCACGTCGACCACCAGGCTCACCATGATCGCGACCAGCACATAGACGACGAGCGCGAGCAGGTTCTCCGGGTCGTAGACCGTGAACCGGTCGACCGGCGGTGTGAAGTAGTAGTTCAGCAGCAGGAATCCGCCGATGGCCGCCGTCACCGCCGGCCCCATGCCGCCCACCAGGGAGACTCCGACGACCATCAGCAGGAAGAGCAGGATCTCGCTCGGCAGCGCCGAATCGTCCCTGAACGGGAGCAGAACCGCGGTCAGCGCGGGCATGCCGAGCACCGCCATCGCCCAGCCGATGACCCTGCGCTTGCGGGTCAGCGCGGCTCGCGAGCTCGCGTGGCGGCGGCCCTTCTTGACCTGCGCGTGGGTGATCATGTGGACGTCGATCGAACCCGACAACGCGGTCGTCTCCACCCCGACGCCACGGGACAGGATCTGGGCGAACCTGCCCCGCCTGGACGCGCCGAGCACGAGCTGGGTGGCGTTCACCCCACCGGCGAAGTCGAGCAGTGCGCGCGGGATGTCGTCGCCGACCACCTGGTGGTAGGTGCCGCCCATGTCCTCCACGAGGGTGCGCTGACGGGCCAGGCCGGCCGGATCACCGCCGGTCAGGCCGTCCGCCCTGGTGACGTGGACGGCCAGCAGGTCGGCGCCCATACTGCGCGCCGCGATGCGGGCTGCGCGCCGTACCAGGGTTTCGCCTTCCGGGCCGCCGGTGAGCGCGACCACCACCCGCTCGCGGGCCTCCCAGGTCTCGGCGATGCCGTGCTCGGCCCGGTAGCGGTCGAGCTGGTCGTCGACTTTTCCCGCGACCCAGAGCAGGGCGAGTTCGCGCAGCGCGGTCAGGTTGCCGATCCTGAAGTAGTTGGACAGCGCGGCGTCCACCTTCTCCGGTGCGTAGATGTTGCCGTGCGCCATCCGCCTGCGCAGCGCCTCGGGCGACATGTCGACCAGCTCGACCTGGTCGGCCCGCCGTACCACCTCGTCCGGTATGGTCTCCCGCTGCGGAATGCCGGTGATCTGCTGGACGACGTCGTTGACCGACTCCAGATGCTGGATGTTGACGGTGGAGACGACGTCGATACCGGCGTCGAGGATCTCCTCGACCTCCTGCCAGCGCTTGGCGTTGCGCGAGCCTGGGACGTTGGTGTGCGCCAGCTCGTCGATCAGCACCATCTTCGGCGCCCGCTCGATGACGGCGTCGACGTCCAGCTCGGTGAAGTGGCTCCCCCGGTAGGCCGGCGTCCTGCGAGGGATGACCTCCAGACCGTCGAGCAGTTCGGCGGTGTGGAGGCGGCCGTGGGTCTCGACGAGACCCACGACCACGTCCCTGCCACGCTCCAGCGCCCTGCGTCCCTCGTTGAGCATCGCGAAGGTCTTACCGACTCCGGGAGCCGCCCCGAGGTAGACCCGTAGCCGCCCGCGTGGCACCGCGACCACTACTCCTTGTCGAGGGCCAGGTTGAGTTCGAGCACGTTGACCGCGGGCTCACCCATGAAACCGAGGGCGCGTCCCGTCG
The DNA here is from genome assembly GCF_042665875.1 of Streptosporangium amethystogenes subsp. fukuiense. Taxonomy (NCBI): domain Bacteria; kingdom Bacillati; phylum Actinomycetota; class Actinomycetes; order Streptosporangiales; family Streptosporangiaceae; genus Streptosporangium; species Streptosporangium amethystogenes. The sequence goes on from NZ_JBHTEE010000001.1 coordinate 3,656,917, forward strand.
TGTGCTCCTGGATGAGCGCCTTGACCCTGGCGAGGTCCGTTCCGCGCTCCTTGGCCACTCGCGGGGCCTGCAGGTCGGCGTAGGCCACCGAGATGTGCGGGTCGAGGCCCGAGCCACTGGCCGTGACGGCATCGGCGGGCACCTCGGCCTTCGCCACGCCGCCACGGATCGGGACGGTCTTCCCGGCGGCGTAGTCCTCGCCCGGCTTGCCGCACTCCACCTTCAGCCCCCGGTACTCGGCGATGAAGGGGGTGGCGGGGCATGCCTGGTTGACGCTGACCGCGCGGTCGGAGAAGACCTTCAGCACCGCGCCCACGCCGTCACCGGTGCAGTACGGCCTGGCGCCGCTGACGCCCTCCAGTTCGCCGATCGCCGTGGAACGGGCGCAGACCTGGGTGAGCAGGCTCTGCCTGCCCTCGTCCGGGTTGCCCTCGTCGTCCTTCGCACCGGGGACGGGAAGGACGTCCAGGACATCCTCGGGTCCCAGGTTGCTCGCGGCGGTGGAGAGCATGTCGTATCCGTCACCCGCGACTGACGGGCGGCTCTGGAAGTAGGTCCTGACGGGGTTGCCGTCAGCGTCGGTGAAGTTCTGTCCGACGATGGCGCTGCCCACGTCCTTGCCGTCCTTCTGCACGATCGAACCGTTGGCCCTGCCGTTGAACAGTGCCTGGGCCACGCCGGTGGTGACCAGCGGGTAGATCACGCCGAGGAGCATGGTGAGGACGGCGACCGCCCTGATGGCTGCGAGATGCTGGCGAATCCAGCTCGGTAGGCGTTCCATTTACGACATCCCCGGAAGGAATTGGACAAACAGGTCGATGATCTTGATGCCGATGAAGGGGGCGACGATGCCGCCCAGACCGTAGACGTAGAGGTTGCGGCTGAGCAGCTTCGACGCGCTGGAGGGGCGGTAGCGCACACCCCGCAGGGCAAGCGGGATCAGCGCGACGATCACCAGGGCGTTGAAGACGACCGCGGACAGGATCGCCGACTGCGGACCGGCCAGACGCATCACGTTCAGCGCGTCCAGGCCCGGGTAGACCGCCGCGAACATCGCGGGAATGATCGCGAAGTACTTGGCGATGTCGTTGGCGATCGAGAACGTCGTCAGCGCACCACGAGTGATGAGCAGCTGCTTGCCGATCTCGACGATCTCGATGAGCTTGGTCGGGTTGGAGTCGAGGTCGACCATGTTGCCGGCCTCCTTGGCGGCCGACGTGCCGGTGTTCATCGCCACCCCGACATCGGCCTGCGCGAGCGCGGGCGCGTCGTTGGTACCGTCACCGGTCATCGCGACCAGCCGGCCGCCCTCCTGCTCCGACCTGATCAGCGCGAGCTTGTCCTCCGGAGTCGCCTCGGCCAGGAAGTCGTCCACCCCCGCCTCGTCCGCGATCGCCCTGGCCGTCAGCGGATTGTCACCCGTGATCATGACCGTGCGGATGCCCATCCGGCGCATCTCGTCGAACCGCTCACGCATACCCTGCTTGACCACGTCCTTGAGATGAACCACCCCCAGCACCCGCGCCTTACCGTCGACGACCTCACCGACGACCAGCGGGGTGCCACCCGAGGCCGAGATGCCGTCGACCAGATGGCCGACCTCCTCGGTCGCGTGGCCGCCGTTCTCACGCACCCACCTCATCACGGCCGTCGCCGCGCCCTTGCGCACCTGCCGGCCGTCGACGTCGACCCCCGACATGCGGGTCTGGGCGGTGAACTCCACCCACTCGGCGTGCGCGAGCTCGCCCGGCTGACGTTCGCGCAGGCCGTACGCCTGCTTGGCGTAGACCACGATCGAGCGGCCCTCGGGGGTCTCGTCGGCCAGGCTGGCCAGCTGCGCGGCAGCGGCCAGCTCGTCGGCGGAGATCCCCGAGGCGGGCTGGAACTCCGATGCCTGCCGGTTGCCCAGCGTGATCGTGCCGGTCTTGTCCAGCAGCAGGGTGCTGACGTCTCCTGCCGCCTCGACCGCGCGGCCGGACATGGCCAGCACGTTGCGCTGGACCAGGCGGTCCATGCCCGCGATACCGATGGCCGACAGCAGCGCGCCGATGGTGGTCGGGATGAGGCAGACCAGCAGTGAGGCCAGCACGATGCCGCTGACACCGTCGCCGGTCAGGGCCAGGGAGTCGGCGGCGCCGGGGTTGACGTTCTTGGCGTAGATCGCCATCGGCTGCATGGTGACGGTGGCGACCAGGAAGATGATCGTCAGAGCGGCCAGCAGGATGTTCAGTGCGATCTCGTTGGGCGTCTTCTGCCGGTCGGCGCCCTCGACCAGGGCGATCATCCGATCGATGAAGCTCTCGCCCGGCTTCTGGGTGATGCGGACGACGATCCGGTCGGACAGCACCCTGGTGCCGCCGGTCACCGCCGAACGGTCACCACCCGATTCGCGGATCACCGGTGCGGACTCGCCGGTGATGGCCGACTCGTCGACCGAGGCGATGCCCTCGATCACGTCACCGTCGCCGGGGATGATCTCCCCGGCTTCGACGATCACGTGATCGCCCTGCTTGAGCTCCGACGCGCCGACGGTGTCCCAGGAGGACACGTTCGCGCCCGGCGCCCAGCCGGGGAGGCGGCGGGCGGTGGTGTCACGCTTGGTGGCACGGAGCGTGGCGGCCTGCGCCTTTCCCCGTCCTTCCGCGACGGCCTCGGCGAGGTTGGCGAAGATCACCGTCAGCCACAGCCAGACGGTGATGGCCCAGGCGAAGAACGACGACTCGCCGGTGGCGGCGAGGACCGTGGTGGCCAGCGCGCCGATCTCCACGATCAGCATCACCGGGTTGCGCCACAGCGAGACCGGGTTCAGCTTCCTCAACGCGTCGGGCAGTGACTTGATCAACTGCTTGGGGTCGAGCAGACCACCGCCGACCCTGCCGTTCTTCTGCGGCGCCTGCGCCTGTTCCGGCGCCTCGAGCACTGGGGTGGACATCAGCTGATTCCTTCTGCGAGCGGGCCCAGTGCCAGGGCCGGGAGGAAGGTCAGAGCGACCAGGATGATCGTGACGCCGACCACCATGCCGACGAACTGCGGCCGATGGGTGGGCAGCGTGCCTGCGGACTCGGGAACCGGGGCCTGCCTGACCAGTGATCCGGCCAGGGCCAGTACGAAGATGATCGGCAGGAAGCGGCCGAGCACCATGCACAGACCGAGCGCCACGTCGTACCACGGCGTGTTGACGGTGACGCCGCCGAACGCGGAGCCGTTGTTGTTCGAGGCGCTGGTGAAGGCGTAGAGGATCTCGGAGAACCCGTGTGGGCCGCCGTTCAGCATGGCCGCCAGACCCGCTTCGTTGCCCATGGCGACCGCCGTGCCGACGAGCACGAGGATCGGGGTGACCAGGAAGTACATCGAGGCCAGCTTGATCTCCCGGGCGCCGATCTTCTTGCCCAGGTATTCGGGGGTACGGCCGACCATGAGTCCGGCCACGAAGACCGTGATCACGGCCAGCACGAGCATGCCGTACAGGCCCGCTCCCACCCCGCCGGGCGCGACCTCGCCCAGCATCATGTTGAACAGCGGCATCATGCCGCCGAGCGGAGTGTAGGAGTCGTGGAAGGAGTTGACCGCGCCGGTGCTCGTGAGGGTCGTCGCCGCGGCGAACGTCGCGGAGTTGGAGACGCCGAACCTGACGTCCTTGCCCTCCATCGCCGAGCCGGCGGCCTGCGGCACGGTGGCGTCGGCGCTCAGTTCGAAGACGTTGGTCAGCACGACACTGGCGATGGCGATCGTCGCCATGACGGCGAGGATCGCGTGGCCCTGCCTGACCTGGCCGACCATCTTGCCGAAGGTACGCGGCATGGCGAACGGGATGAGCAGGATCAGGAAGATCTCGAACCAGTTGGTCCAGCCGGTGGCGTTCTCGAACGGGTGCGCCGAGTTGGTGTTGTAGAAGCCGCCGCCGTTGGTGCCGAGTTCCTTGATGACCTCCTGGCTGGCGACCGGGCCACCGGTGATCGACTGGGTGCCGCCGGTCAGGGTGCTCAGCTCGTGCGGGGAGGCGAAGTTCTGCACCAGGCCGCCGGCCACCAGCACCAGCGCGCCGACGAAGGCGATGGGCAGCAGGATACGAACCGTGCCGCGCACCAGGTCGACCCAGAAGTTGCCGATGGTGTCGGCCCGGTTGCGGGCGAAACCGCGCACCAACGCGATCGCCACCGCCATGCCGACGGAGGCGGACACGAAGTTCTGTACGGCCAGCGCGGCCATCTGCACCAGGTGGCCCATGGTGGACTCGCCCGAGTACGCCTGCCAGTTGGTGTTGGTGACGAAGCTGATCGCGGTGTTCCACGCGACGTGATCGGGCACCGGGTCGAAGCCGAGTGACAACCACAGCTTGTCCTGCAGACGCTGCATGCCGTACACGAACAGGACGGACACGACGGAGAACGCCAGCACGCTGCGGGCGTAGACACCCCACCGCTGCTCGGCGTCAGGGCGGACGCCGAGCAGGCGGTAGATGCCGCGTTCGACGGCGCTGTGCCTGACGCCCGAGTACACGCGGTACATGTGGTCACCGAGCGGCTTGTGCGTCAGCGCGAGAGCGATGACGAGGGATGCGACGAAGATGATCCCGGCTGCCGTCGTACTCACTAGAACCGCTCCGGAAACAGCAGGGCCACGACCATGAAGATCACCAGGCCGGCGGCCACCACGAGGCCGATGGCGTTGATGGCGCTCACAGGCGCTCCACCGCCTTGACGACGAACCCGAAGATCACGAATAGCGCGATCGTCAGGGCGACGAAGATGACGTCAGCCATCCCCACTCCTCTAATCCGGATGTTTGGTCTTTCAACCCCACAGCAAAGCGGGAGATTTGGGAGATTTTGCCGTCGTTGACGCATCTCATACGCTCGCAGGCCAACCGTTGACGCCTTCTTGACGACACGGCGGAAACGGTGCGCAGGAGTGCCGTCAGGAGAGGCGCGCCTGTGACGCCGCCTCACCGGCGGGACCCGCGCCTCACCGCGGAGTAAGGATCACCCGACGTGGACGTGCGGCCTGCGGGTGATGTCCGGTTCCGCCTGGCGGAGGACCTCCCGGGTCATCGGCGGTACGTCCCCGCCGCCGAACAGCAGGTAGCGCAGCATCGCCGCCACCGGATTGCCCTCGGTCCAGTGGAAGTAGATGTGCGGTATCCGGCCCGTACGGTCACGCAGGTCGAGCAGGAGCGCGGCCAGCGAGTTGGGCACCGTGGGGCTCTCGAAGCACAGGATCCGGTGGCCGAAGCGTTCCTCGCCGTGCACGACCAGCTCGGTCTCGAACTCCGAGGCGTCGACGACCGTCACCTCGACGAACATGACCTGCTCCGAGCTGCGCAGGCGGTGGTTGAGCCACTGCTCGCGCAGCTTGTCGTGGTATTCGGCCTGGTCACGTTCGTGCGGCTCGTTGGCGATCAGGTGCACCTCGCCGCAGGACGCGTTGACGAACTGCTCGGCCAGCGGGTCATAGGTCACCTCGGTGACGCGCAGTTCGGTGGAGCGGGTCGTCCGGGAGATGAGCGAGGTCACGATGATCGCCACGATGAAGAAGGACGCTATCTTCACCCCGTCCGGGCGCTCGAACACGTTGTCCACCAGCGTGAAGGCGAAGACGGCGGAGACGGCGGCGAAGCCGCCCATCAGCCTGGTCTGGCCCTTGCGCCACGCGGACAGCGTCACGGCGACGGAGGCGGACAGGATCAGCACGAGCACACCGGTGGCGTAGGCACCGCCCTGGGCTTCGACATCGGCGTCGAAGATGATCGTGATGGCGAAGCCGATCGCGCTGAACACCAGGACCAGCGGGCGCACGGCCCGCGTCCAGTCGGGCGCCATGCCGTACCTGGGCAGGTAGCGCGGCACCAGATTGATCAGGCCCGCCATCGCCGACGCCCCGGCGAACCAGAGGATCGCGATGGTGCTGACGTCGTACAGCGTGCCGAACCAGTCGCCGAGGAAACCGTGCGCCAGGAATGCCAGCGCCCGTCCTGAGGCCTTGCCGCCCTCCTCGAACTCCTTCTCCGGGATCAGCACGGTGGTGACGAGGCTACTGAGGATCAGGAAGACGCTCATGATGATGGCCGCCGAGGTCAGCAGCCGCTTGGTGCCCTTGATCCGGGCCTGGACGTCGCCCTTGACGATCGGCATCACCGCGACGCCCGTCTCGAACCCCGACAAGCCCAGCGCGAGCTTCGGCATCACCAGCAGGGAGAGCCCGATCATGGCCATCGGGCTGGTGTAGGTCGTGGTCAGCGCCTGTTGCCAGTCGATGACCAGGTTGGGGGCGTCGAGCACATGTGTGACGGCCACGGCCACCACGATCGCGTTGAGCACGAGGTAGACGCCCACCAGGACGACGGCGATGCCGATCGCCTCGCTGAAGCCCATCAGGAACACCCCGCCGAGCAGGGCGAGCAGCACGAGCGTGACCAGTACCCGCCGGCCCGACAGGAAGTCGGGAACGAACGGGTTCTCCAAGATGTGGGCCGTCGCGTCGGCGGCCGAGAGCGTCATCGTGATGACGAAGTCGGTCGCGGCGAACCCGAGTAGAGCGAGCACCAACAACTTGCCCCACCACTGCGGGGCCAGCTTTTCCAGCATCGCGATCGAGCCCTGGCCGTGCGGGCTCTCCTCCGCGACCCTGCGGTAGACGGGCAGCGCCCCGAACAGGGTGAGGACGACCAGCAGCAGCGTCGCCAGCGGTGACAGCGCGCCGGCCGCTAGCGCCGCGATGCCCGGCTGGTAACCAAGGGTGGAGAAGTAGTCGACGCCCGTGAGGCACATGACCTGCCACCAGGTGTGCTTCTTGTGCGGACCGTGCTCGATCTGCCTACGGTCGGTCTGTAAGCCCTTGAGCAGCCACGCCTCTAGTGGCCCAGTCCTGCCGGCCACTGTCGGCCCCTCCCACATCAATTACCCGTAAAGCCGCAATGCACATTACTGACGTCAGAGCCCATCGATTCATGGCCAGGCGTCAAGAAAACGTCAATATTCACAGACAGGGCGTATGCGGCTATAAGCCGCGCACCGGGGCACTGCACGACGCTCCCGCGGGGGGATGTCCAGGCTGAAAACGAAGGTGGGCTCGATGCCCCGACCGCTCGTCCGGAGCCGGGACACTTCGCTGAGTGCCGAAGTGTTTCCGGTTTAGCGTCGGCCGGGTGAGAATCTCGCCGGACACCGGCCGTCAGACGGAATCGCCCACCCTGACCGAGGCAGGCGGCACCGCCGTGTGGTGGCGCTCGGTCCGCGACTCCATCCGCGCAGCCGGCTGTGCCCATCCACCGGGAGCCCCGGTGCGGGGACGGCGCCTCGCAGGATCGCCGGTTCCGGGAGCGCTCGGTCCGGTAGGGCGCGAAGCATGGCCCTCGCGCACCGCCCGGCCGGGCATGGACGCCGACTCCGCGCGGGAGGAGACGGCATGACGCCGTGGGAGATGCTCGCCGTCTTCGCGGCGGGCGTCGGCGCCGGCGCCGTCAACACCGTGGTCGGCTCCGGGTCACTGATCACCTTTCCCGTTCTGCTCGCCACCGGCATGCCGGCCGTCACCGCCGCGGTCTCCAACGCACTCGGCGTGATACCCGGTTCCATCGGCGGGGCCATCGGCTATCGCGCGGAGCTCAGCGGCCAGAGCCGGCGCATCCTGAGGATGAGCGCCGGCGCCCTGCTCGGCGGCCTCACGGGCGCCACGCTTCTGCTGGTCCTGCCCGCCACGGCGTTCGAGAAGATCGTGCCCGCCCTGGTGGGCCTCGCCCTCGTCCTGGTCATCCTCCAGCCCCGGATCAGCAGAAGCGTGCGGCGGCGCCGCGAACGCACCAGCGGTTCCGCCCGCCCCGACGGAGGCCCGTTGCTTCTCACCGGGCTGACACTCGCCAGCGTCTACGGCGGCTACTTCCCCGCCGCCCAGGGAATCATCTACATGTCCCTGATGGGCGTGCTCCTCGACGAGACCCTGCAACGTCTCAATGCCGTCAAGAACGTCCTCGTCGCCCTCGTCAACACCGTCGCCGCACTCTTCTTCCTTTTCTCCGCGGATTTCGACTGGACGGCCGTCGTACTCGTCGCGGCCGGTTCCGCCCTCGGCGGCCCGATCGGGGCCAAGGCAGGCCGCCGCCTCAGCCCCCCGGTGCTGCGCGCCCTCATCGTGGCGGTGGGTACCTTCGCCGTCGTCCGGTTGCTGCGTCACTGACCCAGGACCTTCGTACCGCACGTTCTCTGCCGCTGAGCACCGGATCCCGGCTTTGTTGACATGGCGCCGCAGTGAATCCGGTCGCGGCAGCGGCCACGGCCGCCGCGATGGCCATACGAGAGAATCCCACCATTCGATGCCCCCTTTCCTGTGCGCGGTGTCCTGTGCTCGCCGAGCTGATTTCGGCCCGGCGCGATACGCAGGTGTACGTCAAGCCGGAGGTCTCGAAGCCGCCATCGGCCGCCGGCGCCTCGGTGACCGGGTGACTTTCCTTGTGCTTCAGATCCAACGGCCGGCCGATCGCGCGAACCACGCTCAGCCTTGTTTTTGTCGGTAAACTTGGGATTCGTGTCGGTTCTCCAACAGGATGGGCACTCATGGATGAGCGGCTGACCGTCGTGGTCGGGTATCCGCAGTCAGAGTTGCTGGACATCGCCTCGGTGACCACGCCGCTCCATATGGCCAACCAACTGGGGGCGGCTCCCCCCTACCGGACACGCCTCGCCACCTCCGGCGGCAGGCCGCTGCCCTGTGACTCGGGTTTGACGCTGGAAAGCCAGGAGGCCCTCGAACACATCACCGGGCCGCTCGACACCCTTGTCGTCTCCGGCGGGATCGGTCACGAGATCGCCGCGGGCAATCCTGTGCTCCTGGCACACATACGTCGGCTGGCCGCGGTCAGCAGGCGGGTGGCGTCGGTGTGTACGGGCGCGACCCTGCTGGCCGCCGCCGGACTGCTGGACGGGCGGCGCGCCACCACGCACTGGAGGTACGCGGGAGCGCTCGCCGCCCACCACCCCAACGTCACGGTCGACCCCGGCCCGCTCTACATCCGCGAGGGACACGTGTCGACCGCGGCCGGCGTCACCAGCGCCCTGGATCTGACACTCGCCTTCATCGAGGAGGACCACGGCCCTCACCTGGCCCGCGTCGTGGCGCGTGCCCTGGTGACCTACTTGCAGCGGCCGGGCGACCAGGCACAGATCAGCATGTTCGTGGGCGCACCGCCGCCGGAACATCCGCTGATTCGACAGATGGTCGACCACATCGTCAACAGCCTCGACGGTGATCTGAGCCCCACGACGCTGGCCGCCAGGCTGAACGTGAGCGAGCGTCACCTGACTCGGCTCAGCCTGGAGCACCTGGGCCAGACGCCTGGCCGCTTCATCAGGCAGGCACGCACGCAGGCGGCCGAGCAACTCCTCGTCTCGTCGTCGCTCTCCGTGGCGGACATCGCGGCCCGCTGCGGTTTCGGCTCCGCCGAGAGCCTTCGCCGGTTGTTCATCGCCGAGTTCGGCGCCTCCCCCACCCGCTACCGTCAGGCCCGGGCCGAGCGCTCCGGGTGAGAGATCTCCCTGAACGACCTTCTGTGAGCGCCGTGAACGCGTCGCGCCGTCCCTCACCCCCTCGAAGGACCTGCTTCATGCGGAACGGCGCCCGGGGCCTCAGCCGACAGTGACCGTCCCGTACTCGTAGGAGGTGAAACCGTTCTCGTCCCCCCTGTGCCAGCGGCCGGTCATGACCTGGTCGATGCCCGCCTGTGAGGAGTGGTTGTCCTCCCTCACCTCCTGGGTCCAGTTCCGAGAGGTGAGCCGCACCTGACTTCCGCGCCAGTACAGCGTGGCGGAGAGGTACGCCGTCAGGCCGTTCTCATCGCCGAAGTGCCTCCTGCCGACGAAGGCCTGGTCTCCGGAAGTGACGAAGTACGAGTCGTTCTCCCACTGATTGGGGCCCCAAGACGCGTTGTGCTGTACGGAGACCAGTTCACCGTCGATGCGGATCCGACTGCACTGGTACGTGGTCCAGCCGTTCTCGTCCCCCCTGTGGCTCCGGCCGGTCAGCACCTCGCCTGCCGGGCAGGTGTAGACGCTGTTCGATTCCTTGAGGGTCGCGGAGGCGCCAGGGATGATCTCGATTGTCGGTGCCGCGGCCGCGGACGCGGGTGCCGAGGCCAGCGTGGCCAGGGCGGCCGCCGCCATTGCGACGGTCAGGGCCTTCTTGTACATGTCCGTGTCCTCCGGTTCGCGTTCTGCTTCGTCCGACGTGCGCCGAGAGCACAGTTGTGCCGCCGGCCCACCATCGCGTCCGGGGACAAGGTTGCGGACGGCACTGCTGATCGTCTTGGGGTTGACTTGCGAGTTCCTTGGGGGGATCGGAAGGCTCAGGCACTCATCGGATCAGGCGTGACTAACTGCCCCTCAACGGGGCAGAGGGCGCGCATGGTGAACTTTTCGGACATTGTGCTGGTCTTCCTGCTCCTCGCCGCCGCAGGCCTGGTCGTCCGCTACTGCACACGGCAACACCGCTGACCCATCTCGAACAGCAGAGACGTCCCGTTGTCCGTCAGGTGAGGGCATCGTAGTGCGCCCTGCCGACGATGACCTGATCTCCGGAAGTGACGAAGTACGAGTTGCTCTCCTTCTGGCGAGAGGGCGAGGTGGTCCAGGCCGCGCGCCTCGAACCCGTTATGCGCGGCCCGCTTTGCGGAAGAGGTAACGCATCTCCACCGCGTTCTCCGTCAGTTCGGCGGCTGCGAGGAAGTCGGCTCGTGCCAAGGCGGCATCGCCCTCCCGCTCCAGGAGGTGAGCGCGGATCGCGTGCGCGCGTTGGCGAGTGAGCGGGTGCTGGAGGAGCCCGTGCTCGCGGTCGAGCTGCTCCAGCAGCGACCGGGCGCGCGCGGCGCCGTAGGCGTGGGCGACGGCGACGACCCGCGCGAGCATGACGTGCCCGCCGGGCTCGACCTGTTCGAGACCGAGGTACAGCGCCGCGATCTGCTCCCAGTCCGTCTCGTCGGCGGATGCCGCATTGGCGTGGACCGCGGCGATGGCGGCCTGCAGCTGGTAGGCGCGGACGGCCCGCTTCGACCACGCCGCGCGAATGAGCTCCGATCCTTCGCGGATCATCGCGTGATCCCACCGGGCCCGGTCCTGCTCGGCGAGGGGGACGAGGTCGCCGGTCTCCGTCATGCGCGTGGACCGGCGGGAGTCGGTGAGGAGCATGAGAGCGAGGAGTCCGGCCGGTTCGGGATCGTCCGGCAGGAGCCGGTGCAGCAGCCGCCCGAGCCGGATCGCCTCGGCCGTGAGATCGGTGCGGGTGAGCCGCTCCCCGGAGCTGGCGGTGTAACCCTCGTTGAAGATCAGGTACAGCACGCGCATGACCGCCGACACGCGGGTCGGCAGGTCGCCGTCGGGTGCGAGCCGGAAGCGGGCGCCGCTCCTCCTGATCTGCTGCTTCGCCCGGCTGATCCGCACCGCCATGGTCTGCTCGGCGACCCCGTACGCGTGGGCGATCTCGAACGTCGTCAGACCTCCTACGGCACGCAGTGTCAAGGCGATCCGGGAGGCGGACGACAGCGCGGGATGGCAGCACAGGAGCAGCAGGTTCAGGCTGTCGTCGTGATCGGCGTCGACGGCGTCCGCGTCCGGATCGATGATCTGCGGCCGAGATGCGACGTACGCCTCCTCACGACGGTGCGTCGCCTGCTCGGCACGGAGAGCGTCGATCATGCGCCGGTATGCGACCCGGATCAGCCAGGACCGGGGCTGGTCGGGGATGCCGTCGTCGTACCATTGCCGGCTGGCCGCGAGCAGTGCGTCCTGCACGGCCTCCTCGGCGATGTCGAAGCGGCCGAAGCGGCGGACCAGCGCGCCGAGCACCTGCGGCGCCTCGGTGCGCAGCAGGTGCTCAAGCGCGTCGGGCCGGGGCCTCAAGCGAAGTCGTCTCCCATGATGGGGCGGATCTCCATCGGCTCGCCGAGCACCTCGACCATCCGGGCGACGATGTCCTTCGCACGGTCGAGGCCGGACACGTCGATGACGGCGAACGAGGCGAGCACCTCTTTCAGCTCGGCGAACGGGCCGTCCGTGAAGATGACGCCGCCCTCGGACCTGCGCACGGTGGTCGACACCGCCGGATGCCCCAGGCCCTCGCTGGTGACGAACTCGCCCGTGGCGCGCAGTTCCGCCTCGAACCGCTGGTACGCCGCGAAGGCCGCGAGGGCCTCCTCCGACGGGCTGTCGGCCGTGGCTTCGTCCCAGCCGGCGGTCGGCGTGTAACTGAGGATGAGGAACTTCACGATCTCTTCTTTTCCGATTCGAGGACCCTTGTCAGACTACAGAGCCGGCGTCCGGCGACGACGGTGCACCATCCGAAGGCGAAGACGCCGGTGATCGCGACCTGGACGCTGGCGATCTCCGGCATGACGGGGAGCAGCAGAACGAGCGCCACGATGCCGTCGCCGATGGCGGCGGCGACGCGACGGCCGCGGATGGCGCGGACCAGCGCCACCACGACGGCGGCGGCGAGCGCGGTGAAGGCGATGATCGCGGCGGCCATGTGCACGGCGGCATGCCACGAGGTCTCCGCGGCCGGGCCGTCCGCGGCTCCGACCGGGAAACCGTATGCCGCGTCCTGTGGGAAGAGCCCCGCGACGATGAAGCCGAGGCCGCCGAGGGCGATGAGCACAGGAACGGCGCCGCGGCCGATGCCGGTCGTCACGACCCTCCGGCGCGCGATGGCGAGACACACGAGCCCGAGGCCGGCCAGCACGAAGGTCGTCATCTGGATCCATCCGAGCTCACCGGTGGAGAGCTGGCTGATCGGGTGCACCCGAAGGTCGAAGCCGGGGCGGGTCGCCATCTGCACGGTCGCGGACAGATAGAACAGCGGGCCGGCCGCCGCTCCCGCGATCAGGAGGGCACGCGTCGCCGGATCCCGGCGCGCCGATGCGGCACGGTGGTGATCGAGGGCAGCGGACGAGGTGGTGTGCGTGGTCACGGTGTTCTCCTTCGTACGACGGAAGTGACGTTGCACCGATACCTCGGAGTCGAGCAGGGGTTCTTTACATCCCGGCCCGATCTCCGCACCGCGCCCAGGCCTCCTGGAACTTTCTCGCGACCTGATGTCAATCGCCGCCGTGGGTCTCCGACGTGTCGGTGGACGCGACCCGCCGGGCCGCCCACGAAAGGACGCAGCATGAACGACACCCCGCTCGACAACGTCACCGCCGAGGAGATCGACGCCTACGGCCTCGGCGAGCAGCCCGCGCCCAGCAGCGCGGTGGCCGCGCTCGACAGGCTCGTCGGCGAGTGGACCGTCACCGGAGGCGCCGAGGGCGTCATCCGATACGAATGGATGGCCGGCCGGCACTTCCTGCTTCAGCACGTGGAGCTGCGGCAGTTCGGCCAGAGCATCACCGGCCTCGAGGTCATCGGGCACCTCCACCCCTTCGGAGAGCCGGCCGGCACGGACGTCGTCTCCCGGTTCTACGACTCGATGGGCAACACGCTCGACTACGTCTATGAGATCGACGGCGACACGCTCACGATCTGGGCGGGGGCCAAGGGCGGCCCGGCCTACTTCCGCGGAACTTTCGAGGACGAGGACCGCGTGCTCGACGGAGCGTGGGTCTACCCCGGCGACGGCGGCTACCCCTCCACGATGACCCGTCGATAGTCGACGCCGGGAGGGCTCGCCTCGACGGCGGAGAGCCTCGGGCGGGCCCTCCCGCTCCCCCGTACCGGAACAAGAACGGAGACCGCGAATGACGAAACACGATTCCACACGCACCCGCGCCGAGGACATGGTCGTGTCGGCCGACGGCACCCCGATCGCCTTCGAGCGCACCGGGAACGGCCCGGTCGTCGTCCTCGTGTCCGTCACGCACAGCAGGCCGTCGTGCGCACCGGCGCGAGGCCCGGTTCAGCAGGCGTCGGGCGCGGCTTCCGTCAATTCGGCCCGGGACCGCAGTACATCGTTCACGCCGGCGAGCATGGATCGCAGCACGCGAAGCGCGGCATCGACGTCAGCGTCGGTGAGGTCGCCGGCCGCGCGGCTCAACAGCCGATGCTCGCGGGCGATCACCGCCGCGATGGCGGCCCGTCCTTCGTCGGCGAGCCGGACCAGCGAGGAGCGGAGGTGGCGAGGATTGTCGACCAGCTCGACGAAGCCGGCTTCTCGCGCCTCGTGGACCATGCGCTGCACGAACTGGCGGCTCAGCTCCTGGGACGCGGCGATCGCCGGGACGGTCAAATCCCCCTCGCGATGCAGCTGCTCCAGCACCGCTCGGACCCCGACCGACATCCCCGTGATCGGCTGGTCCCGCTCCACGGCCCGTGAGGCCTTGCGGTAGAGGGGGCCGACGATCAGATACACCTCGGCGAGACGAGCGGCGAGGCGGTCTGGCGGCAGCGGAGCACTCATCGCACGATTATGACACCTCAGTTGCCATATGCGAATAAATTATGACACCTTGGTTGTCATGATCCCTCGCACCATCTCCCTCACCGGCCAGACGGTCCACCTCGTCGACGTCCCCGCGTCCGCCGACGAGCACCGCACTCCGCTCGTCCTGCTCCACGGCGGCGCCGTCGACCACCGGATGTGGAGCCCGCAGCTCGCGGCGTTCCCCGAGCGTCGCGTCATCGCGCCGGACGCCCGTGGTCACGGCGACTCGTCCGATGCCGATGCGCCGTATCGGCTCGCCGACGATGTCGTCGCGGTACTGGACGCGCTGGACATCGACCGGGCGGTTCTCGCCGGTGTCTCCATGGGAGGCGGCACCGCGGTGGACATCGCGTTGGAGCATCCCGACCGATGCGCCGCACTCGTCGTGTCCGGCACGGGCACGAGCGAGCCGATCTTCACGGACCGGTGGTCGCTGGACGCTTTCGGCGCGTGGAGACGGGCCGAGACGGAGGGGGACGCGGAGGCCTGGATCGAGGTCTTCATGCGATTCACCCATGGCCCCTATCGCGACCGCGGCGATGTCGATCCCGCCGTCGACGCCCTGATCGAGCGGATGGCACGCGACACTCTCGGCCACCTCCGGCTCGACGACCATGGCGCGCCGCTGCCACCGACTCCTCCGACGCCGGTCACGCGCACCTGGGAGCGGGCGAACCGAATTCAGGTGCCGGTGCTCGCCCTCAACGGCGCCCTCGACGGACCGGATCATCGGGAGAACGGCCGGCGCCTCGCCGGGGTCGTGCCACACGGCGCATACCTGGAGATCGACGGCGCGGCCCACTACGCCAACCTGGAGGGGCCGACCGAGTACACCCGCGCCATCCGGGACTTCCTGCGAGCACACGAGCTCTGACGTGCCCCGGGACTCCCTGCCCAGCGCGGGCGCCGCGCCCGTGACAGGCTCCGGGGACGGCCGGGCAGAGCGGAACCGTCCGTTCCCAAGGGCAGATCGGTCAAGGAGGCCGGCTTGACCGGAGAGCTCACCCAGCTACCCGGTAAGACAGCCGCCGGCTGCGCCCGGCGGCACCGGCAGGGCCTCACCCGGTCAGGCGGCCGGTTCCGGAGGCGCCAAGCGGCGAAGGTCTACGGCCAAGACCCGCGCCTGCGCACCCTGCTGGAGCGGCGGCGGATCGGCTACGTGCTGGCCATCGCGGGCAACCGGCGGGTGAACCTGGAGGGCGCCGACCGCAGCGCGGCCGACATCATCGCCGACCTCGCCGACCGGCACTGGCACCACTACCGCGCCGGTCAAGGCGCCAAGGGCCCACGCTGGTACGCCCGGGCCCGGGCACGCATCAACGAAACCGCGCCCACCGGATACCGGTGGCTGCTGATCCGCCGCAACCTGACCACCGGCGAGTTCGCCTTCTACCGCTGCCAGGCGCCCACGCCGATGCCGCTGACGGCCCTGGTGAAGATCGCGGGTATCCGATGGGCGGTCGAGGAGTCCTTCCAAGCGGCCAAAGGCCAGGTCGGGCTGGATCACTACCAGGTACGCGGTTGGACGGCCTGGTACCGGCACATCACCCTGGCCATGCTCGCCCTGGCCTTCTTGGCCGCGATCGCCGCCACCCAGCGCCCCTGCGACGAGGAGTACATCGCGTTGACCATGCCCGAGATCCGCCGACTGCTGACCGTCCTCATTCTGAACCCCCACCGCACCGCAGCGCAGGTTCTGCACTGGTCACAATGGCGCCGACGCCATCAAGCCACCGCCCGCCGCTGCCACTACCAGCGCAGATCCCAACCGTGATCCCGAAGTGTCACTGGAGTATGAAGGCGACGGTCCCCTCGGGAGGATCTGATGGGAAAGCCGGGCTGAGACCCGGCACGAGGCCGTCGTCATCGCCCGCAGACTCGGGCGCCTCCCCTGATCTGTTAATAAAACGTTTCAATTCCCTCTTGTCTCGCCCTACGGCCGGAGTTAGATTCCTTCTCCAGAAGCACTGAGACGTATAAGCGACTCTCTGTCACCAAGGAGATCTTGACGGTGATACGTGATCAGATCCAGCGGGCCGTGGACGACGGCATCTGGCCCGCCGCGCAGTTCGCCGTCGCCCGGCACGGAGAGATCCTGGCGTTCGAGTCGTTCGGCGACGCCCGCGGCACCGACCGCTTCTGCCTGTTCTCAGCCACCAAACCAGTCGTGGCCTCGCTGCTGTGGCAACTGATCGGCGAAGACCTGATCGGCCTGGACACCCGAGTGGCCGAGCTGTGGCCCGAGTTCGGCGCCCACGGCAAAGACGTGATCACCCTCGAACAGGTGCTGCTGCACACCTGCGGCCTCCCCGGCGCCGCCATCGACCTCGACGCCATCGCCTCCCGCGAACGGCGAGCCGCCCAGATGGCGGCCTGGCGGCTCGAATGGCAGCCGGGAACCCGCTACATGTACCACGCCACCTCGGCGCACTGGGTGCTGGCCGAGGTGATCCACCGGGTGACCGGCCAGGACTACCGGCAGGCACTCCGTGCCCGGATCCTCGACCCGCTCGGACTCGACCGGCTGGAACTGGGCGTGCCGATCGACAGGCAGGCAGACCTCAAGCTCGTGACCACGACCGGGACCCGCTCGATGGAGGTGCTCGAAGCGCTGTTCGGGCAACCGGTCGACGTGGCCGTCCTGGATGCCGACTCGGAGAGGACGTTGGCCATCGCCAACGATCCGAAGCTACGCGCGGTGGGCGTGCCGGGCGCGTTCGGCCACGGCGGGGCGGGCGGTCAGTCCGCCTGGGCCGACCCGGAGACCGGCCTGTCGTTCTGCCTGCTCGTCAGCGGGATGGACCGCGATGTGCTGGGTGACCACGAACGGCACACCGCCATCGAGTCGCAAGCGGCGCGGTGGGCATGATGTCTGACCGGGTCACGGATCTCACTCTCGCCGAACAGGCCTCCCTCACCTCGGGCGGCACGGCCTGGACCACCACCGCCGTCCGCGACGTGGTCCGATCGCTTCACCTCTCGGACGGCCCGCACGGACTCAGGCGCGCGCAGGACGAGTCGCTGCTGTCCGCCAGCGTGCCCGCGACCTGCTTTCCGCCCGCCGTCACGTCTGGATCGACCTGGGATCCCGCACTCGTGCGCCGAATGGGCACCGCCCTGGCCCGGGAGGCTTCGGCACTCGGCGTCGACGTGATCCTGGGCCCCGGGATCAACATCAAGCGCAGCCCCCTGTGCGGGCGCAACTTCGAGTACTTCTCCGAGGACCCGCATGTCAGCGGCGTCATGGGGGCGGCGCTCGTCGAGGGCATCCAGTCGCTGGGCGTCGGCGCCTGCGTCAAGCACTTCGCCGTGAACAACCAGGAGACCGACCGGATGCGCGTCAGCGCGGACGTCGACGAGCGCACGCTGCGCGAGCTGTACCTGTCCGCTTTCGAACACGTCGTGCGCGAGGCCGGGCCGTACACCGTGATGGCCTCCTACAACCGGATCAACGGCGTGTACGCGTGCGAGAACCTGTGGCTGCTGACGCAGGTGCTGCGCCAGGAGTGGGGTTTCGACGGCCTGGTCATGTCCGACTGGGGCGCCGTCAACGACCGGGCCGCGGCTCTGGCGGCCGGGCTCGACCTGCAGATGCCGCCGGACGGCACCGATCGCCAGGTCGTGGCGGCGGTCGAGGATGGCCGCCTGGACAGGGCGGCCGTCACCGCCGCCGCCACGCGCGTGCTTCAGCTGCGGGAACGGGTGGACCGTGCGCAGCGCTTCGACGACTGGGACGTGGACGCCCACCACGAGTTGGCCCGCGAGGCGGCCCGTGCGGGCGCGGTCCTGCTGAAGAACGACGGCGGCCTGCTGCCGCTCGACCCGGCGGCGCACCTCACGGTGGCGGTCATCGGCGAGTTCGCCCGGACCCCCCGCTACCAGGGCCACGGCAGCTCCCGAGTGACGCCCACCCGCCTGGACAACGCCTGGGACGCGTTACGGCAGGCGGCGGGCCCGGACCTGAAGCTGACCTTCTCCCCCGGTTTCCCCCTGACCGGCGCGCCCGACCCCGGGCTGACGGACGAGGCCGTGGCACACGCCGCGCAGGCGGATGTCGCGCTGCTCTTCCTCGGTCTGCCGGAGGAGTCGGAGACCGAGGGGCGCGACCGCACGGACATCGAACTCCCCCGCTGCCAGGTGGAACTGCTGCGCTCGGTCGCCGCGGTCTGCCGCAAGGTCGCGGTCGTGCTGGCCAACGGCGCGCTGGTCTCGGTGGCCGACTGGCAGGACGACGCGCAGGCCGTACTGGAAGCCTGGCTCGGCGGCCAAGCGGGCGGCGCCGCGCTGGCCGACCTGCTGTACGGCGCCTGCAGCCCGTCGGGCAAGCTGACCGAGTCCATCCCGCTCCGGCTCCAGGATGTGCCCTCCTACCTGTACTTCCCCGGCCAGGACCGGCACACGGTCCACGGCGAGGGCCGCTACGTCGGCTACCGCCACTACGACACGCTGGACCTGCCGGTGGCCTACCCCTTCGGGCACGGGCTGAGCTACACGACCTTCTCCTACAGCGACCTGAAGGTGGAGCAGACCGGCGACAACTCCTGGACGGTCCGCGCCACCGTCACCAACACCGGCCCTCGCCACGGCGAGGAAGTCGTCCAGCTCTACGTCGCCTTCGACGAGCCTCACCCCACCCGGCCCCGGCACGAACTGCGCGGCTTCGCCAAGCTGGCGCTGGAGCCCGGCGCCTCGGCGCGGGCGGAGTTCCGGCTCGCCGGTCGCGACCTGGCCTGGTACTCCACTCAGCGGGGTGGCTGGCGCATCGACCCCGGCACGTTCACGGTCGAGGTGGGCGCCTCCTCCCGCGACATCCGGCTGCGGGCCGAGTTGTCCACGCTCGGCGACGGCATCGCCGACGAGCTGACCGCCGCCTCCTCGCTCGGCGAATGGCTCGACCATCCGGTCGGCGGCAAGCTCCTCCGTGACCGGCTCACGGCACACCCGGGTGCCGTCAAGCTCGACGACGTCGACCCGCACGTGCTGTCCGCCGTAAGCCAGATCCCGCTCGGCAAGTTCGTCGGGCCCATCCTCGGGCTCACATCGGAAACCGTCACCGCACTCACCGCGGCCGCGCAGAAGGAAACAGCATGAGCAACCACGAGCTCCATCCGGAACTTGCCGTACGGCTTGAGCGCTTCGCCGCGCAGGAACCCGGCGTGGAGACATTCGAGATGCTGGGGGCGCCGTTCGGCCCGCCCGAGACGTGGGACCTGAACATCGAGGATCGCGAGATCCAGGGGCCGGGTGGCGCTCTCCGGCTGCGGATCTACCGCCCCGTGAGCGAGGCGTTCGACCGGCCGTGCCTGGTGTGGCTGCACGGCGGCGCCTGGGTCGGCGGCGACCTGGACATGCCCGAGGCTCACGAGACCGGCCGAGGTGTCGCCGGGAGAGCGAACGCCGTCGTGGTCTCCGTCGAGTACCGCCTGTGCAACGAGGAGGTGCACTTCCCCGATCCGCTCGACGACGTCGTCACCGCCTATCGCTGGGTGCGGGAGCACGCCGCGGACCTCGGCGTCGATGCGGCCCGCGTCGCGCTGGGAGGCGCCAGCGCCGGCGGCAACCTGGCTGCCGGAGCGGCTCTGCGGCTGCGCGATGAAGGCGAGGCGCCCTGGCAGGCGCTGCTCCTCTACCCGCTGGTGCATGCTCCGCTGCCCGCGCCCTCGGCCGAACTGGCCGCGGCTCTGGCCGAGCTGCCCGCCGGGCTGAGCATCCCGAAGGAGCTCCTGGCTCAGGTGTTCGCCACCTTCCTGGACGGCGGCGCGGTCGAGACGGCCTCGCCGTACGCCTTCCCCGGCCACGCCGAGGACCTACGCGGTTTTCCGCCCACCTACATCGACAACGACGAGTTCGACAGCCTGCGCGGCAGCGGTGAAATCTTCGCCGAGCAACTGCGCGCCGCCGGGGTGGAGGTCGAGCAGGTCATATCGCCGGGTGTGCTGCACGGCCACCTCAACCTGGTCGGTCTCGACATCGCGCACGCCACCCTCGACCGCATGGCGGCCCGCCTGCGCAAGTAAGGCATCCGGTGACCGAGGTCGGCGGGATCTTCGACACACGGTTCGAGTCGAAGGACGACGACTTCGTGGGCGTGCAGACCTACACCCGGATGGTCTTCGGACCGAACGGCCCGATCAAGGCCGCCCGCACCGAGCGCACCTTCCAGACCGGATGGGAGTACTACCCACAGACTCTGGGGCACGCCGGCTACGCCATGAACTTCGGCCTGGTCAGCGTGGACCGGGAAACCTTCGCGCGCACCCCGAAGCCCAGCTTGCACTGGTTGGGGAGGGTGGCCGCCACCAACGGAGCACACCTGGACGACGGCCGGCCCTGACCGCTCAGTACGTGGCCCGGCCGCCGCTGATGTCGTAGACGGCGCCGGTGGAGAAGCTGACCTTGTCGGAGGCCAGCCAGGCGATCAGCTCGGCGACTTCCTCGGCTCGGCCGACGCGGCGCATCGGGATGAGGTCGGTGATGTGGGCCAGGGCCTCGGTACCGGTGTCGGCGTTCATCGGGGTCTCGATCACCGCCGGTGCGATGGCGTTGACCAGGACACCGCTGGTGGCCAGTTCCTTGCCCAGCGACTTGGTCACCCCGATGACGGCCGCCTTGGAGGCGGAGTACGGCGCCATGTTCGGGTTGCCGTCCTTGCCGGCCATGCTGGCGAGGTTGACGATCCGTCCCCAGCCGCGCTCGCGCATGCCGGGAGCGAAGGCGCGGCAGGTGTGGAAGGTGCCGTCGACGTTCACCGCGAACGTGCGCCGCCAGCCGTCCAGCGGGATCTGCCACAACGGGGCGTTCGGCCCGACGATTCCGGCGGAGTTGACCAGGATGTCGATTGGGCCGACCTCGTCGGCGGCGGCCTGGACGGCGGCGGCGTCGGTGACGTCCACGACCAGGTCGGCACCGTCGGCGACGTCGAGCGTGATCACTTTGACCCCGTCGGCTTCCAGGCGAACGGCGGCGGCCTTGCCCAGGCCGCTGACCCCGCCGGTGATGAGTGCGGTGCGCATGGAGGGCCCTTTCAGTGGGATTCGCGGGCCACCCGGTCGCCGCTGGAGCCGATGAGGAAATCGAGGTCGGCACCGATATTGGCCTGCTGGACGGTGTCGACGTACAGCCGCTCCCACCCACGGGCGGGCGCGGCGAAACCGGTGGTGACCGGTTCTCGAGTGGACAGGTCGGCTTCGACGTCGATCCGCCTGCCCGGCACGTCGAGAACGATCATGTCGCCGGTGCGGACCTTGGCGAGCGGGCCGCCCGCAGCGGCCTCGGGGGCGACATGGAGCACGACGGTGCCGTAGGCGGTGCCGCTCATGCGGCCGTCGCAGACGCGCACCATGTCGCGCACCCCCTGGGCGAGCAGCTTGGCCGGCAGCGGCATGTTCGACACCTCCGGCATGCCCGGGTAGCCCTTGGGTCCGCAGCCGCGCAGGATCAGCACCGAGTCCGCGGTCACCTCCAGGTCCGGGTCGTCCAGGCGGGCGTGCAGGTCCTCGATCGAGTCGAACACGACCGCCGGGCCGCGGTGACGCAGCAGTTCGGGGGAGGCGGCGGCTGGTTTGATCACGGCGCCGTCGGGGGCGAGGTTGCCGTACAGTACTGCGATCCCGGCATTCTCCCGCAGCGACTTGTCCCGGGGACGGATGACCTCACGGTCGTGGACCGTCGCCTCACCGAGATGCTCGACCAGCGGGCGGCCGGTGACCGTCAGCGCGGCCGGGTCGAGCAGGTCCCGCACCTCGTTCAGTACGGCATGCAGACCGCCTGCCCGGTACAGGTCGTCCATCAGGAACCGACCGGCGGGCTGCAGGTCCACCAGGAGCGGCACGCCGGAGCCGTAGCGGTCGAAGTCGTCCTGGGTCAGCTCGACGCCGAGCCGTCCGGCGATGGCCAGGAGGTGGACGACGGCGTTGGTGGAGCCGCCGAGCGCGGCCAGGGCGACGACGGCGTTGAGGAACGAGCCACGGGTCATGACCTGGCTGGGACGACGGCCGGCGGCGATCATGTCGACGATCAGGCGGCCGGTCTCGTGGGCGCCTTCCAGCAGGCGGCCGTCGGGGGCGGGCGTGCCGGCCAGACCGGGCAGGGTCATACCGAGCACCTCGGCCAGCAGGCCCATGGTGGAGGCGGTGCCCATCGTGTTGCAGTGGCCCTTGCTACGGATCATCGACGACTCCGAGCGCAGGAACTCGACCTGGCTCAGCGTCCCGGCCCTGACCTCCTCGCTCAACGCCCACACGTCGGTGCCGCAGCCCAGCGCGACCCCGCGGAAGTGGCCGGTGAGCATCGGCCCGCCGGGCACGACGACCGCGGGCAGGTCGACCGAGGCGCCGGCCATGAGCAGGGCGGGGATGGTCTTGTCACAGCCGCCGAGCAGCACCACCCCGTCGATCGGGTTGGCGCGCAGCATCTCCTCGATGGCCATCGCGGCCAGGTTGCGCCACAGCATGGCCGTCGGCCGTACCTGGGTTTCCCCGAGGGAGACGACCGGCAGGTTCAGCGGCACCCCGCCTGCCTCCCACACGCCGCGTTTGACGTGCTCGGCCACCTCGTCCAGGTGCATGTTGCAGGGGGTCAGGTCGGAGGCGGTATTGGCGATCGCGATGTGCGGACGACCGTCGAAGGCATGCTCCGGGAGCCCGCGCCGCATCCAGGCACGGTGAATGTAGGCGTTGCGGTCGCTCCCGCCGTACCACTGGCTGCTACGGGTCATCCCGCCTCCCTTGGTGAATTTCTAGGAATATATCAGTTTTCACTGTTCGGAACGATGGTCTAATATTCGGAATATGGATGAATCCAAGCTGGTCGGATCCGACCGGGTGCTGGCGGTGCTGACCGAGCTGGCCGGCCATCCCGACGGGATCGGACTGGAGGAGATGGCCCGGGCTGTGGCCAGTCCGAAGCCGACCGTGCACCGCGCGCTGGCCGCGCTGCGCCGCGCCGGATTCGCCGCGCGGAACGGCCACGGCCGCTACCTGCTGGGCGACGAGTTCCTGCGGATGGCCTTCGCCCACCACCAGGCCCGGCCCGACCACATCCGCGTGACGCCCATCCTGGAGGCCCTGTGTGAGCGGTTCGACGAGACCGTGCACTACGCGGTGCTCGACGGGCGTTCGGTGGTCTACCGCTCCAAGCTCGATCCGCCCACCGGCGCGGTGCGGCTGACCTCCATCGTGGGCGGGCGCAATCCCGCGCACTGCACGGGCGTTGGCAAGGTGCTGCTCGCCTACGCGCTGCCCGACCTCGACGCGGTCCGTGCCTGGGCGGGGGACCAGCCGCTGGAGCGACCGACGGAGCACTCCGTCGGGGCGGTCGAGGACCTGCATGCCGCCCTGGTCCGCGTCCGCGAGCAGGGCTATGCCACCGACGATCAGGAGAACGAGCCGGGCGTCAACTGCGTGGCGGTTCCGGTGTACCTGACCTCCCCCACGGTGCCGAGCGGTGCGATCAGCGTCAGCGGGCTGACCTACCGCACCCCCCTGGACAAGCTCGTCAGCGAGCTGCCCGCCATCCGCGCCATCGTCGCAGGCGAGGAACCCGCATGATCGCTTCCCCCGCCTCCGCCGACGTCTACACCCTGGGCGAGGGGCCGGTCTGGGATCCGGTACGGCAGCGCCTGCTGTGGGTGGACATCGTCGCGGGAGCGGTCCACGAAGGTCGCCTGGACGGCGAGCGCATCGACGTCACCGGCTCCCACCGGTTCGACTCCACGGTGGGCGCGGTCGCCGTCTCCGCCGAGGGTGAGCTGATCGTCGCGGAGAGAACCGCCCTGACCCGGGTCGGCCTGGACGGTAGCCGTACCACACTGGCGCAGGTCCGCACCCGCGGCCGACTCAACGACGGCGCGGTCGACCCGGCCGGACGCTTCCTGATCGGCAGCCTCGGACAGGTGGGCCAGGAGGTGCTCGCCCGGCTCGACGAGACCGGCATCACCTACCTCGACACCGACCTGACGCTCTCCAACGGCCTTGCCTGGATCGACGGCCGCCTCTACAGCGTGGACACCGGCTCGGGCATCGTGTGGGTTCGCGACTACGACACCGGGCCACGCCGAGAGGCGTTCAGGATCACCGAGGGCCTGCCGGACGGGATGTGCGCCGACGCCGACGGCACCCTCTGGATCGCCAACTGGGGGCTCGGCCGAGTCGAGCGCCGTACCACCTCCGGAGACCTGCTGGCCTTGGTCGAGACCGGCGCACCGCACACCACCAGTGCCTGCTTCGCCGGGCCCGACCTGGACATCCTCGTCATCACCACCGCCACCCAGGAGCTGAGCGAGCCCGGCCCACTCGACGGACGCCTGTTCACCGCCCGAGTCGGCGTCCGCGGCCTGCCCGTCCCCTATTGGAGAAGCTGACATGTTTCTGATGCGCATCGGCGCCCCCGGCGCCGAGAGGCCGGTCGTCCGGCTCGACGACACCCACTACATCGACGTCTTCGACGTCACCCCCGACTTCGGAGAGCGCTTCTTCGCAGCGGGCGGGACGGCGCTGCTGACCGAGCGGGTGGCACGCGGCGATGCGCGCGAATTCGCCGGGGAGCGCATCGGCGCCCCTATCGCCCGGCCGCACCAGATCCTGTGCGTCGGGCTGAACTACAGCGACCATGCCGCCGAGACCGGCCAGGCCGTGCCAGACGAGCCGATCCTGTTCGCCAAATCCCCCAACACGCTCGTCGGGCCGTACGACGACGTGCGCATCCCGCGCGGCGCCACCAAGACCGACTGGGAGGTGGAGCTGGGCATCGTGATCGGCAGGCGCACCTCCTACCTGGACTCGGTCGACGAGGCCGCTTCCTGCATCGCCGGCTACTGCGTCGTCAACGACGTCAGCGAGCGCGCCTTCCAGATGGAGCGCGGCGGCCAGTGGAGCAAGGGCAAGTCCGCCGAGACCTTCAACCCGGCAGGTCCCTGGCTGGTCACCCCCGACGAGATCGCCGACGTCCGCGACCTGGACATGTGGCTGAACGTCAACGGCGTGCGCAGGCAGACCGGCAGCACGAAGACGATGATCTTCGACCCGTTCTTCATCGTCCACCACCTCAGCCAGTTCATGGTGCTGGAGCCCGGCGACCTGCTCAACACCGGTACCCCTCCCGGTGTCGGCATGGGCTTCGACCCACAGGTCTGGCTCCAGCCCGGCGACCTCGTCGAGCTCGGCATCGACGGCCTGGGCAGCCAGCGCCAGCGCGTCGTCGGACCCCGGTGATGCGCGCACTGGTCCTGACCGGGCCGGGCAGGGCCGAGATCCAGGAGGTCGAGCTCCCGAGCGCCGGGCCCGGCGAGGTGGTCGTGGACGTCGAGCGGGTCGGCGTGTGCGGCACCGACGTGGAGTTGTTCACCGGGAACATGAGCTACCTGCACACCGGCCGCTCCTGGTACCCGCTGCGCCCCGGCCACGAATGGTGCGGACGCGTCACCGCCGTCGGCTCCCACGTCGCCCCTGCCTGGCTCGGCCGCCGCGTCACCGGTGACACCATGCTCGGCTGCGGACGCTGCGAGCGCTGCCATACCGGCCGCCACCACCTCTGCCCCGACCTGGCCGAGATCGGCGTCAGCCTGGGCCGTCCGGGCGCGCTGGCCGAACAGATCGCCGTGCCCGCCGCCGCGCTGCACGACCTGCCCGACTCAGTGGATCCCACGCTCGGCGCGCTCGCCGAACCCGGAGGCAACGCGCTGCGAGCCGTCCTCGGCACCACCCTGAATCCGGGCGAACGGCTCCTGATCCTGGGCACAGGCACCATCGGACTGCTGGTGGCGCTGTTCGCGCGAGCCCAGGGAATCGAGACCCACCTGCTGGGCCGTGACCAGGACGCCGTGTCCCAAGCGCGACAGCTCGGCTTCACCGACGTCTGGACCCGGCCCACGCTGCCCCCGCTCCCCTGGCACTCCATCGTCGACGCCTCCAATGCCGCCGAACTGCCCACCCTGGCCCTCGACCTCGTCGAACCCGGCCGCCGGATCGTCTACATCGGGCTGGCCGGCGCCCCGTCCACGATCGACACCCGTGACCTGGTGCTGCGGGACATCACCGCCGTGGGCATCCTGGGCGGCTCGGCCGGTCTAGCCGGCGCGATCGCCGCCTACGCCGACGGCTCGGTCGACGCCCGTCCGCTCGTCTCGGCCACTGTCACCCTCGCCGAGACCGCCGACGTCCTCGCCGGACACCGCCCGGCCGGCCTGGGCCCAGGCCCGAAGGTGCACATCGATCCACGACGCTGAAGCCGGGGCCACTGATACGATTCAGTGCCGTTGGCATCCTTGCGAGGGGGACTCGATGGCCAAGAGACGGCGCGTCACCTCCATCGACGTGGCCAAAGAGGCCGGAGTCTCGCAGACCACGGTCAGCTACGTGCTCAACAACGTGCCGTACCAGACCATCCCCGCCGAAACGCGGCAGCGGATCTACGCCGCCGTGGAAAAGCTCGGCTACACCCCCTCGGCGGCGGCCCGGACTCTGCGGCTGGGCCGTAGCGACATCGTGCTGCTGCTCATCGCGAACATGCCGCTGGGCGCCACGGCCATCGAGCTGATCGAACACCTCACCGCCGACCTGGAACAACACGGCCTCAGCGTGATCACCCGTATCGACAGCGGCCGCGCGGTGGCGGCGCTGGGCAAGAGCCTGGCACCGGCCGCCGTGATCTCCTTCGCCCCCGTCTCCGAAGAGCATCGCGCGGATCTGCGCAGCGCCGGTGTGTACGTGGTCGACGTCTGGGGCGACAACGACGACGGGCCGAACGTGATGGCGCGCGGCCAGTTCCGCATCGGCCGCATGCAGGCCGACCATCTGGTCTCCCAAGGGCATACGCGGCTGGGATACGCCGCTCCCGCCGACCACCGACTGGGTCCGTTCCTCGACCCGCGTCTGGAAGGCGTCAGGCGCGGCTGCGCCGAACACGGTTTCGCCTCACCGTCCGTACGGCAGGTCGCTCTGGAGACCGCCGCCGCCGCCGACGCCGCGCACGCCTGGCGGGCGGAGGGCGTCACCGCGGTGTGCGCGTTCAACGACGAGGTCGCCATCGCCCTGCTGGCAGGCATACGCGCCACCGGCCTGTCAGCTCCCGGCGACCTGGCCGTCATCGGGGTGGACGACATCCCCCTGGGCCAGTTCGCCGAGCCGCCGCTCACCACGATCAACCAGCATATGGACGCCATCGCCGCCGAACTGACCGATGCGGTGCTCGACGGCCTCAGGAGCCCCAGCAGCCGACGCGCCGTGCCGTCGGAGAGCGCGACCCTGGTGATCCGCCGCTCAGCCTGATCCGCGCGCAGGAGGCCTCTACCCGCTCCTGTTCGAGGAGACCGCCGGCTGCAGCGCCTGGATCGTCCCCAACCAGTACCAGCGCACGCAGCTCAACCGGTTCGGCCGAGCGCTCAACCAGAGTCTCGCCCAGAGCGCGGCGAGGCCCGGCTTCCAGTTCGTCGACGCCCGGTCGTTCTTCGCCGGGCACGCTGTCTGCTCCCGCCAAGCCTGGATCCACCCCGTCCTCAACCCCACTCCGCTCCACCCCAACGCCAACGGCTACCGGTTCGGCTACCTGGCCGCGCTCAACTCGGTGACCGGCTGATCCAGCATCCGCCCGGTGAGGTCCGGATCCGCGACGTCCACCGCCGGTTCGAACCTGCGCCCTTTGCCCCCAGGCAGACCAGGAGGGCGGGAGCATGCCTGACAGTCCACAGTGATCCACCGGCGTCCAGCCTTGTTCGGAGTCGTTGTCACCCAAGGGCATCACTCGACGTTCCTTCGCCGGCCGGGGGCGAACTTTTTTGTCGGTGACCACTGCGATCATGCTGCTCACTTGATCAAAGGAGTGGCGATGACAGAGACCCCCGAAGAATCCCCCTGGCTCTCCGAACACGAAGCACTGGGTGAAATCTACTGCGTGTCCTTCGTTCGGGATCTCTCCCCGGAGGAGGTCCTCCGCCGGTTCGGCGTAGACGAGAGCACCATGGAGGAGGTCACGTCCGACGAGTTGGGCGAGCGCTCGGTGGAGAGCATGAGGGACGACGCGGCCGGTTACATCGGCGCCGTGAAGGTCGGTGACTGGACCCTGGTCATCGAACCAGGAGGATGGAAGATCGCAGTCGACTCCGAGATCATGGCTCGGGTCTCGCGGGGAACCGAGGTCGTGTCGGTCTGCCGTCATGACTACGCCTCGGACACTTTCGCCTACATCGTCGACGGGCAGCCGGTCGTCTGGTTCGACCCGATGCTTCCGGACGCGCGGTCAGGCAATGATCCGGACCGCTTCGTCAAGGAGATGCGCGAAGTCGGCCTGGACCCCGAGTACGACATCGACGACTCACACATCGACTTCCCGATAGAGCGCTCGTTCGCCTTGGCGAGCAGGATCACCGCTCTTCCCTTCTCCCCAGAGATGCTGGAGCTGCGATTCCTCGGCGCAGAACCGCTGGAGGACTGATCGGCAGGTCCCCGTATGGAGACTGGCCGGTCAGCGGGCTCAGGCGCTCATGGGGTAGCGGGTCAGCAGTTCCCGTACCTCGGGAACGTCAGCGTAGGGCTTGAGACGGGCCAGGCGCCGGTGAGGTCGGCGGGCATGTCCAGCGATCCGCGACACCGTGTGCGCCGCCTCCTCCGGCTCGAAGGTGCGGCAACGCACCTTCCCCGTAGTCGCGTCGCACAGCGGGGCGCTCAGGTGTTCAGGCCCGGCGAAATAGCCTCGACGAACGCACCATCCGGCCGAAATATGGAGAACCGGTATCTCCTCAGGCCCGGTAGCCGGTGCTCATCTGAAGGTGTTCTCCTTCCCGGATGTGAGGGGTCCCACGATGAAGATCCGCCGGTTACATTCCGCTGTACTCGCCGTGGCGCTGGGCGCCGGTGTCCTGGCCGGTACCGCACCCGCCTTCGCCGCCACCCAGACCGGTGCGGCCGTGACCGCCGGGGGCTGGCCGACACCGGACTGGTACCTGCAGGGCCCCTACCAGACCCTGGCCGCCTGCGACCTCGCCTACCAGGACGCCGCGCAGAACGGTCAATACACCGGGCTCCTCTACTGTCACTGGTTCCGCGGGGGTGGCCCTTATCCGGCGGGCTTCTACTACGAGGTGTACATTCCCTGAGTTTCAACAGGTGTGACGGGCGAGCCCCCAGGAGAACTCGGCGCGCTCCCGGTCCAGTCGGTCAGCCTTCGGATCCGCATTGACCTTGGCCAGGCGGGCCGCAGCCTCTCGTACGGCGAGAGCGACGTCCTTCTGTGACAGCACGACCGGTCAAAGCTGAAGTTCATATCTTCCAGTGCCTGTCGGCCATCCTCATGAGCACCGGTCGGATCCTCGGGCCTTTCCCCTTGAGTGTGGACACCGATCCGCTGACCGGGCTACCGGGCTACACACCGTGAGAGAGCACATCCCATGTGTTGCATCGGGGTGCGTCGTGACCATTGCCTCAAGCTGCGTCGAACCAAGGCTTGCCGGCAGCCCAATGCTTGACCCATCCGGCGAACCCGGGATTTCCCGTGGTGAAGCCGAACTCGGCGCCGAAAGGGACGGCTCCTTCGCCGCTGATCTGCCAGACGTGCCCCCGATGTGGTCCGCTGACGATGAGATGCCAGTACATGGCGCACCCGTCGGTGCCCAGAACGATCGAGCCATGGTCGTAGACCTGCTCAAGAACAGGATCGACCTCCTCCTGAGGACGAGGATCTTCTTCCCACATCCACATCTTCGTCAGCGGAAAGGGCTGGGCCAAGACCCGCCGCGGTCGGCCATCTCCCCAGTCACCGGGCAGATCAGCCAACGGCACAAGCCCGTAGCCCGGCGGCCCCGAGTCGGACCCGTCGCAGATCTCGGCGACGAACGTTCGATACGGCTCCGGCAAGACGATCCCATGCTCTGCCTCGAAGGCGTGCACGGCATCCCAACCCAGTGGTGGTTCACATGCCTCGACATCGAAGGCGGCGCGAAGAGCGGCAAGGCCGGCAGGGTCGGCGTGATCAGTATCCATGCGGCCAATGGTTATCACCACTCGCAGACAAAACGCATCGACGAATTCTTAGTCCGGAAAAGCAGCGTCGTCCTGACCGAAGAGACCGCCGCAGCGCTCCGTGTGAAGGGCGTGATCGTGAAGGTTGAGCACCGCGACATCGACAAGCCGGTCTTGCCCTCCGCCCCCCGCGGCGATGCACTCGCAGTCCTTTGCGGGCAGCTTCGAACGAGGCATCAGCGGGCGCCTAGTTTGAACATGGTCACTTAGTGCTTGCCGAAGCCTTGGTCACGTCCGCCCCAAGGCATGGGTGACAGGTGCTACTTTCGGTCAGTCTGTCGTGCGTCGTTTGCGGGTATCACATGTCAGGCGGCCGAGATTGGCCCTGATCGATCTCATCGGTTCCCGTACGGAGGAACTGCGGGCGCTCGTCTGGTCAGAGGTGGATCTCGGCGGCAAGCCCCGTACCGACACCCCCATGGATCGCCGTGTGGCGCTCCGTACGGGAAGGTGGCGACACCAAGACCCGGAAGTCACGAGACCTCTCGCGCTGCCCCGTCGCTGCGTCGAAGCCCTCCGGGAGCACCGGACGCAGCAGGCCAAGGAGCGGGAGACGGCGGGCGCGAAGTGGACGGAGAACGATCTCGTCTTCGCCTCCCTGGGCGGCACTTCCCTGGACTCCCACAACGTACGGCGGGCGTTCCGGAGGATAGTGAAGGACGCCGGGCCGCCCGCGAAGGACTGGACGCCTCGGGAGACGCGGCACAGCTTCGTCTCGCCGCTCTCCAACTCCGGCGTACCCCTGGAGGACATCGCGCGACTCGTCGGCCACAGTGGGACGGCGGTGACAGAGGCGGTCTACCGAAAGCAGATCCGCCCGGTCCTGCTCGGCGGTGCGGAGGCGATGGACCGGATCTTCACGTGATGGGAGCGATAGTCACTCAGATTGTCACCCACCTTTGAGCTATCGGGCCGTGGTTCGGCGAACTCGGGCACTGCTGCGAGGTCTGCTGTGCCCGTAGGGAGGTGCTCCCGCGCGGGTGGCGTCCCTGACCCGGCAGTGGGCGCAGAAGCAGTTGAAGAAGCTGGTTGAGGCCGAGGTGCTGGGCTACGGCGACGCCGAGCAGCGGTACCTGATGCCGGAGCGGCCCGACGTCGGCTGAGCGCCACGGGTGTCGGGACCTTAGCTCCTTGACGAGAAGAAGAGGTCAGGAGTCCGGCCTGTACGCGCGAGGGAGCTGGGGACGCACGTACATATTGGCCGTGCGTCCCTTTGGTTCGGCCCGTACGCGCGGGGAGCTGACTGATCTTTTTCCCCAATTGAGGAACCGGCCTCGGTCCGGCCCGTACGCGCGCGGGCCGCGGTTGCCCTGCTTCGTGAGCAGGGATGGGTGATGACGCTGCTGCAGCGAGAATCATTCGTCGCCGACCGGGAAAGCTGGCCGGCGGACTAGCGTGAAGAGAGCCCCGCTCGTCACGAAAGACGAGGGGGCTCTGTGTTCTCGGCCGGATTCGAACCGGCGTCTGGGGCTCCCCGAGGGGATGCCCCGATCCTAGGCCGCTGGACGACGAAAACACCTGTGATCAACTTACAGGCTGCGTGGTGACCAGCACCACGCAGGCCAAATCAGCATTACCGGCGCACTTCTCCCCTGCCGCCACACCGACGACAAGCCCCGTACGGCTGCGCGTGGGCTGCACGCGAACAACTTTTGATCTTGCTGCCACGGGGGCCACGGCCGGGTGCCACACCCCTGCCACGACGGGTGCCACGGGGGTGCAACGAGGTGTGGCCCCCCTTCTGACCTGTAACCCTCTCACGTGTGGCACCCCCCTCCGCGAGGGTGCCACACCTGCACAGACACACCAACCGCCGCGGTGTCCGGTAGTGGACGGAATGGCAACCCGGGGGCATCCCCAGCCGTCTCACAGGCGCTCTATCCCTCACCCCCCGAAGGAACTCGCCCGTGCGTCTCCCCTCCGCTCTCACCGCCGCAGCGCTGCTGTTCACCCTCACCGCGTGCGGCGGACCCACCACCGACCTCGACGCCGCCGGCGTCATCAAGGCGCTCACACAGCAGGGGCTGCCGGTCACGCTCACCGTGACCTACACCGCGGAGACCGACCCGAACAAGCAACTGGGCCGCCCGAACGGCTACACCTCAAAGGCGGCGTTCACCGACAGCCGCATCAACGCAGCCGACGTGGCCGGCAAGAAGGAGGGGGATGTGGGGCTCGGCGGTAGCGTCGAGGTGTTCGACGAGGCCGACCAGGCGCAGCAGCGGGCCGACTACATCCAGGGGATCGGGAAGAAGATGCCGGTGCTCGGCGAGTACGACTACGTGGCGGGGCCTGTCCTGTTGCGGGTGTCGAAGGAGCTGACGCCGGACCAGGCCGAAGCGTTCGAGACGGCTCTCGGCGAGATCGTGCAGTGACAGCTCTTGGGTGATGCCCTGTCGAGATGCTCGGCGGGGCATCGTCATGTTCAGGGCTGGTTTCCCACATCCGCAGGACAGTGGAGTAACTACCGGGAATTGTTGTTCCCGCAAGCTACCAGCTAGTAGATCGGCGCTCGCGAGGCCTGCAGGGCGGAGACTCCCCGATCCACTACGCCTCACCATGCGAGGCGGATCCTCGCACGATGAAGGCCCCGCACCGTAGCCTGAGGTTGTCTAGACGCTCAGGAAGGTGAAGGGCCTATGAGCAACGCTACCAACGAACCCCTCGGCCCGGTACTCACAGTAGGACAGCGGATCCAGTTCCTCCGTGAACGGCGAGGCATGACCAGAGAAGTCCTCGCCGGCCTGGTCGGCAAGTCCACGTCCTGGCTCAAGCAGGTCGAAACAGGCCGCCTCCAGCAGAACCCCCGGCTGCCGATCCTCCTGCAGCTCGCCGAGGCGCTGCGTGTCCGAGACCTCTCAGAACTGACAGGGGATCAATCCATGCCAGTGCGGATGTTCAGCGGCCCGGGTCACCCCGCCCTTGAGGACGTACGGGCAGCGATCAACTCAACATCGCTGGTTCCGGCTGGCACGGTGCAGCCGCTCACCACGTTGCGCGCCCGCCTGGACGCCGCCTGGCAGGTCCGGCATTCCTCCCCCGACCACCGGACCGCCCTCGGCCAGCTGCTGCCAGGCCTCCTGCGCGACGTCCAGCTCGCCGCGGCGATGTACCGCGACACCGACCGGCGCCGGGCGCTCGCCCTGCTCGCCGAGACCTACGGCCTCGCGCAGATGTTCCTCGCCTACCAGCCCGCCCAGGACCTGCTCTGGCGGGTAGCTGACCGGGCGTTGGTAGCCGCACAGGAATCAGAGGATCCGCTCGCGCTCACCTGCGCTGTATGGTTCCTCGCCCAGGCTCACCGAGACACCGGCGACTTCGACGCCGCTCGGGACATCAACCAGCAAGGTATGGCTGCTGTTCAGCCGCACCTCGACGACGCCGGGGTAGAGCTGCTCGCCATGTGGGGTGCGCTCTCCTTCGAGCTGGCGTTCACCTCCGCCCGGCTCGGCGACACCGGGGACGCGTGGCTGCACTGGGAAGAAGCAGCCCGGATCGCCGAGCGGCTCCCCGCAACTTACTACCAGCCCTGGACATCGTTCTCTCAGGTCATCATGGGCGCTCACGCCGTCACCATCGCCGTTGAACTCCATCAGGGAGGTGAGTCCGCGCGGCAGGCTGACAACGCACTCTCCGCCCCGATCCCTTCCCGGCCGCGCCGGGGCCGTCATCTCATCGAGGTTGCTCGCGCTCACCACCTGCAGCGTGACCACACAGCCGTCCTTGGAACGCTGGAGCTCGCCCAGCACGTCGCGCCCGACACGATCAAGTACAACGGCTACGCCCGTCGACTGACCCTGGAACTCACCGAGGGCCCGGCGTCTCTCCGTCCGCAGGCACACACGTTGGCTGACCGAATCGGCCTTCTGGCCTGACTGCAACTAAGGGACACAAACCGTGCCCCTCGGTGCATGGCTTGCTGCATAGCGTCACGTGTCTCCGGACACAGACACGATGAAGGAGCCATGGTGAACGCGCCCCTACATGTCCAAGCCGAAGAATGCAGCGACGCGACGGCGGAGAAGCACGCCGGGGCGTTGGGTGCTGTGCAGCAGCTCCTGAAGGTCGAGGGAGTGCACTCGTACGCCGTCCACACCATCGGCCTGAAGTTGTCCGGCGAGGAAGGCCGGCCGATCCTGCTGGGGAAGCCCAAGCTGTACGCCCCCGAGCTGGTCGTTTGCGGCGGTGCCGGATCGGTGACCGCCACGGTGACCATGGGGGCGCGCTCCGGCTGCTACCTGGTATCCCTGCGGGACGGCCCCGACCTGCAGACAGTGCGGGAGCCTCAGCAGGTCGCGAACCTGATCCTCACCGCTCGGCCAGGCAGCGGGTCATGACGGTCGCCGCGCCGACACAGCTGCGGGTTCCCTACGTCATCGCCCACGCCGGCGAGGCCGCACCGCAGCCCCTCCACTTCGTACGTCGCCTGCTCGGCGGCGGGGTGCGGCTCGCCTACGACGTTCCGCGACGTGGCGATGTGGTGCGCGGCGTGTTACGCGTCCGCGTTCTGAACAATCGCCGGGGGCGCCACAGTGGCGGAAGCTCAACACCCTGCGCCAGTGGCGTTGCATGGAAAAGCTACGCTGCCAGGTCTGCGGGAAGGTCGCGACCGACCCCGCCACGGGACGCACCCCCTGGATCATGACCGACACCGCGTTCCGTGAGATCCCCGGCGACTCCACCGGCGGCCTCACCAGTGCGCCGCCGACCTGCTGGGCGTGCGTTCCTGAGGCGTTGGCCACCTGTCCTCAGCTTCGTGTCTCCTCGACGGTTTGCACCGTCGCTCGCGCCGAGCCCGCCGCCGTGCTGGCCGACATGTTCATGCCCGGTCCGGGCCGGAGAGCTGTCCCCACAGGCGAGTACAGCGTCGAGGTCAGCTTGAACGATGAGGCGCTGCTGCCCTACGCGCTGGCCACACAGCTGATCGTCCAGGTTCACGACCTCCAGCCGGCGGACCAGGGCTGAGGGACATGATCCTCGAAGCGTTCAGGAGAGTCTCCGACGCCATCACCGTGACCATCCTCCTGGCCATCGTGGCCGCCATCGTCGACTCCTTCGTGAGGGACTGGCGCAACGGTGGCATTGGGACTCCTGGCGCAACCCTTGAAGCTCCCGCAGGCGGTGGTGCACAACCAGGAGGCCCCCGTAGAGCCGGCCGCGATGATGGTGACCCGCTGGAGGCGTTGGTGGGGACACCATCCGATGGCCATCAGCACACCTTCACTTCGCCACACTCCGTAGCCATCACTTCTCTTACAGAGAGCCTCGATCCCATGACCGACGTGTTCCTCAACCGATTCGCCGACACCCCGCTCCGGATCGGCACCCGCACCTCCACCCTGGCCAAAATCCAGGCCAACCATGTCGCCGACATGATCACCAAGTTCGCGCCCGGTATCCCGATCGAGATCGTGCCCACACAGGTCAGCGCCGACCTGTGGCCCGGCGACCTGGCCGAGATCGGCGGCAAGGGCGCCTTCAGCAAAGAGATCGACAGCGCCCTGACCAGCGGCCGGATCGACATCGCCGTCCACTGCGTCAAAGACGTCCCCGGTGATGTCCCCCTGGCCGAGGGCACCGCGTTCGGCGCCTACCTGGAACGAGACGACGTCCACGACATCGTCGTCACCCGCGACGGCGTCGCCCTGTCCGACCTGCCCGCCGGATCCCTGATCGGCACCAGCTCCGTACGGCGTCGCGCACAGCTCAGCATCCACCGGCCCGACCTGCGCACCGAACGCATCCGCGGCAACGTCGACACCCGCCTGACAAAGCTCGACGAGGACGGCAAGTACGCCGCGCTGATCCTGGCCCGCACCAGCCTGAGCCGCCTCGGCATTCTGGACCGCCACCACGAGATCCTGCCCCTGGAGTTCCACACCACAGGCGAAGACGTGTCCATGGTGCCGCCCGTAGGCGCCGGCGTCATCGGCATCCAGGCCCGCCAGTCCGACGCGCCGGTCATGCGACTGCTGGACGAGCTCAACCATGTACCCACCGCCCGGCACGTCCTCGCTGAGCGCACCATGCTGCATATGCTGCGCGGCCACTGCAACTCCCCGATCGCCGGACATGCCTGCACCACCGCCGACGGGAAAATGAGCCTGTTCGGCATGGTGTTCAACCGTGACGGCAGCGCGTTCGTCCGCTCCCACGCCTGGGGAGAGCACACCGACCCGGCCACCCTCGGCGCCCGCGTCGCCGCCGACCTGCTGCACCAGGGCGCCCGCAACCTGATCACCGCCACCCGGAAATGACCTCGGCCGAACCGTACGGCTGCGCCGTCACCGCCCATCTCCTCGCGTGCGACGAGGTGGGCCGGTGGCTCATCCTGCGCACCACCAGCGACCACAACCGGTGGCAGCTCCCCGGCGGACGTATCCGCTGCGGCGAGAGCCCGGCCGCCGCGGCGACCCGCGAGGCCCGCGAGGAGACTGGTCTGCTAGGCCTGTGTGCCCGTCGTCTCATCACCGTCGCGTGGGTGCCGGCCAGCAGCCCCGACCGCCGCGACCGGATCGCCTTCATCTTCGCCACGCGCACCCTGCTGCCCGAGGATGTAGCTGCTCTCACCCTGCAGACCGATGAGGTTGACGACTGGCTGCTGTTGCCCGCGCAACACGCGAGCACCCGGCTGCACCCACTGGTCGCTGAGAGGCTCACCGAGGCAGGTCGATACGGCCCAGGACACTACATCGAGCAAGACCCAGCATCGAGGCGCGAAAGAGCTCTGATGCCGTGACGGCCACAGACGCCCTACCTGCGCCGGACTAGCGCGCCCTCAACTCCCGCGGGCGGTGGTGCACACCGGGACCGCTCGCGGGGCAAGACGCGGCCGGGTGACGTCTCAGGGACGGGACGTTCGCTGAACAGCCGGCCGCGGACGGTGCCCTCGCCTCGACTCGTCCTCCGGGCGGGGGCACCGCCATGTTCACGGTGTCTCACGGGTGCCGGTTCCACCTTGACGGAATGCGAGGTGTCCCAGATGGGACAGGTGAACAGCCAGCAGCCTCGACAGGCTGGCGCGTTCCGCTGTGAGGCGGATAGTAGAGACGTGTCTGCACAATTGGTTGGTGTGATCATCGGTGGCGTGCCCGCGACGATCGGCGGGCTGCTCGGCCAGATGTAGGCGGCGCGAGCCACGGACGCGAACCACCGGAGAGCATTTGCGGCGGGCAGCCTGCCGCAACCCGCCTTGGGTAGCCGAGCGGAAGCAGTTTCACCAGTTGAAAAACCTGATGCCCCAACCTGATCGGCATGTCTAGGCAACCAGGACGTATTCGGCGGCGTCTTCTCCCGTCCGTATCTTCTGCCCCTGGAGTACCTACATGCGCTCCCTTCGTACCCTCGCCGCCCTCGCCGCGCTGGCATCTGCCGCCCTGCTTGCTCCCCCTGCTCAGGCTGCAACGACCGTGCAGGCGTCGGCCGCGACGATCTACCGCGGGGAAGGTGACCAGCTCCTGCGGATCCGCGCCACCACGAAGCCGGGCACCGTGAAGATCACCCATGATGGGGAGGGGTACTTCTCGGTGTGGA
The DNA here is from genome assembly GCF_042665875.1 of Streptosporangium amethystogenes subsp. fukuiense. Classification (NCBI taxonomy): domain Bacteria; kingdom Bacillati; phylum Actinomycetota; class Actinomycetes; order Streptosporangiales; family Streptosporangiaceae; genus Streptosporangium; species Streptosporangium amethystogenes. The sequence goes on from NZ_JBHTEE010000001.1 coordinate 3,694,856, forward strand.
CTCTCTCCCCGTCAGGGAAAGAAGACGACCTCCTGGCCAACCAGGTAGGCGCCTATAAGGGGACCGCCCCGTTCAACACCAGCACGTCCAACAAGACCGCCGCGTTCAGCATCAAGGCCGACGGCGCTTGGACTCTGCAGGTGCTGCCCCTGACGAAGGCGCGTTCCTGGTCGATTACCAGCCGCGGCATAGGTGACGACGTGCTCCGGTTGAGCAGCACCAGCCGCGGCCTGCACCGCCTGAAGATCCGCCACAGCGGCGACGGCTACTTCTCAGTGTGGACGCTGGACGCGAACGGCCGGACTCACAACCTGGTGGCGAACAAGGTCGGTGCTTACAACGGTGCTGTCTCGCTGCCTCCGGGCGCCCGGTACGCGTCGATCAAGGCCAACGGCGCCTGGTCGATCGTCCGCAGGTAGACCAGACACGACAGGACCCCGCCTTACACAAAGGGCGGGGTCCTATCGCGGTCAGCCTCGGCTATAGCGCCGCATCGCGAGCCGAGCGGAGATCTCCGAGATGTCGAACTCAGAGCGAACGACCATTCCATGCACATGCACATGCACGTCACCGCCACGCGACACCAGCGAGGACGATCCACCTGGGGACGAGGATCCGTCTCCCGCCGTGGCCCCTCAGGGTGAGGGATACGAGAACAGCGGCTACGTCCTGGTCAACGAGCTGGGGCACCCCTGGAAGACGGACAAGCTGCGCCGGGAGGCGTACAAGCTCATGACGGCGGCTGGGGTGCGCAAGGTGCGGCTGTACGACGCGCGCCATGCGTGCCTGTCGTGGATGGCGAACAATGGCGTGCCCGACACGGTGGTATCAGCGTGGGCGGGTCATAGCGACTTGTCGTTCACGAAGCAGGTCTACGTCCACCCGGATCCCGAGAGTCTCAGAGCGAGCCTCAGAGCGGGTTCCGACAAGCTCGGCGAGCTGTTGGGCTAAGCAAGATCAAAGTCGGTATGTGAGAAAATGTGAGATGACGACCCTTGGAAACAATCAAGGGCCCCACCTCACCGAAGTGAGATAAGGCCCTGACCTGGGCTTACAGCCCCTTTCAACCGTCGGGACGACAGGATTTGAACCTGCGCCCCCTTGCCCCCCAGGCAACCCAGCAGGGGGCGGGACCTTGCCTGATACCCGCCCCCACCTGGGCATACGGTCCATGGTGATCCACCGGTGTCCGGGTCTGTACGTGGCCGTTGTCACTCAGTTCGTCACTCAGCAATCCCCTCTGCCTGGACTCGTCAGAACCACTTCCGCCATCGGACAGCATGATCCTTGTCAGTGACGGTTGGCATCATGACGCCTAGCTGATCTAGGGAGTTATGGTGACAGACCCAGACGCGGAATTTCGCTGGCTCGACGACGTGTGGGCAGGTGAGATCTACTGCGCGTCCTTCGTACGAGATCTCACCCCGCGCGAGGCGCTTACCCGGTTCGGGACCGACGCGAGCACGATCGAAGAAGTGACCTACGGAAAGGTGTGTGAACGTGCGGTAGCAGGCCGGGAGGCCTCCCCGAGAGCTCTTCCCGGCTACATCGGCGCCGTAGAAGTCGGCGGCTGGACGCTCATCGTCGAACCTCTGGGATGGGGAGCCGCCGGTCCGGATGCGCGGGCAAGGATCTCCCGTGGAACAGAGATCGTGGTGATCACTCGGCATGATTACTCCAGGCAGGAGTTCATCCACGAGATCGACGGAGAAACGATCACATACTTCGATCTCATTGCCCCTGAGCTGCGCTGGGGCAGCGATCCAAACCGTTGGGTGGACGCCATGCGTGAAGTGGGGCTGGATCCCGACCATGACGACTCCACAGGTCCGCACCCGGAATTCGCGTTCGCGAACGTGTTCGCCCTGGCCAGCAAGGTCACCGGTGTCCGCTTTTCAGCGGACATGCTGGCCCGGTCCTTCCTTGGTGCGGAGACCAACGAGAAATGATCACCTCGTCTGATCGCCGGTCCGGCCAGCAGCCGTAAGAACCTCCTGCAGGGTGGTCGCCTGAGGTGACTTCCTCTGCCGGAGAAGGGCTGTGACATCGACCAGTTCCTTGCGGGCGTGTCGGTTCAGTTCGACGGCGTCGGCCACGATGGGCAGGCTCACCTGTAGGGCTGCCGTCGCGTCTCCGGCCTCGGCGTGGGCCTTGGCCAGACACGAGCCGTACCAGGCACGATCCCGCTTGTAGGTCTCCGGCAGGCCGGACAGTCCATCCGTCAGCAGGTCGATCGCCTTGGGCCAGTTGGCAAGATGCAGCTCGGTCATGCCCCGCTGTAGGCGGAACCAGGTCTCGTCGTAGAAATACATCCACACCGGCTCGTCGTCGGCGTGCTCGGCGGCCCGGCGGATCAGCGCCTCGGCCTCGTCCAGCAGCGTGCGAGCGGGCCTGGCATCGCCAGCGAGCGCATGACCTCGGGCGGCCATCTGCGCGGCCATCCCCCGCACGCCCGGTGTCACCCTGCCGTCGTGCCAGCGGGCCGCGTCGGCGAGCCGTACGCACCTGCGGGCGTTGCCCGCGCTCCATGCCTGGTGGGCCTTCATGCTGAGTGTGGTGGTGGCCATGTTCACGTCGCCGATCTCCAACGCCCAGTCATGGGCGCGGTCGTACCAGGCGAGCGCGGCGGCCTGGTCGTCGACGTCCAGGGACATCCACGCGACGAACTGGGCGTACTGCGAGGCCAGGTCGACCACCGTGTCGGCCAGCGATCCGCGGGCGCCCTGGGCGAGCTCGACCACCACGCCGAGTTGTTGCCGCACGATGCCAAGCAGCGGGCGGGAGCCGATGGTGTCTTCGACCTTGCGGTGTTCGGCAAGACAGGTCGCCAGCCAGTCCACGGTGCGCTGATCCACCCGGCTGGGTTGCTGGACGCTGCGGGCGATCCGCTCGAACAGGTCGGCATCGGGTGCGACGGTCGGCAGGGGCAGCGCGGGTACCGGGAGGCTGGGGCGCTCGGCGAGGTCGAACAGGTCGGCCTCGGTGCTCCGCAGCGCGCGGGCGTACAGCAGGCGGTAGCGCTCGCTGGGGTAGTGGTCGCCGCGTTCCCATCCCCGGATCGTCCGAGTGAGGTCGTCGATGCCAGGCAGCTTGCCGCGCTGCTTCCCGGCGACTTCCTTGAGCCGACGTGCCATGTCGGCCACGGTGCCGACCTTGGCCTTGCGCTCGTCGCGCAGCCGTACGGCCCACTCGGGGGGTGTTCCTGGGGTGCCCATCGTTCACCTCCGGATATTCGCGGATACGGCCGTATCCCTGGCTGTCTCCTATTGTCATCGTGCCCTGCCGGAGTGCGGCGGCTTAGCTGAACGTGATGATTACTTCACGGGTTTCGACGGCTGACGATCCGGCTCTGTGCTCGATGCAACGGCTTCACACGGAGCTTGAGAGTCTCGGCATCGCCTCTGATGTCCACCATGGGCACGGTGCGGCCCTGCTGAGCGTATGGGTGGACCTGCTCGTGTGGTCCGACGGCTTTCGCTTCATGTGGTGGAACGGCGAGCACTCCGCGCGGACGGACCGCAGGAAGTACGCCGCTCACACGGCGGACAACCCGGCGACAGCCGCTCGCCGAATCGCCGCCCGCTGCGCCGATCTCCGCACGACGCACCCCGCGCCCCCTCCCCCTCCCACTCCCAGAGCGGGGGCGGCGCCGTTGTGATGGTGCTTGAGACGTGCGTGATCCCGCACCTGGGCATGGCGCAACGTGATCATGTTCGGCTCGACTGGCACAAGCCGCACCACACGTTGGAGCGGGTGCGGCCGGTGGCGTGGACGTGCGTGTGTCGTGCCACGGTCTATGAACTGTGCGAGGGCGGCGGACGGGCGTTCATCCGGCGCACCACGCAACTCGACGGCGGCCACCAGGTGGACGAAAGTCACCGCTGGTCGATCGCTGAGGCTCGGGCGACCTGGGCGGCGCTGCTGTCCGGGAAGGCCCGGTAGAGACGGGCGTGGCGGCGTGTGCTTCGGAGAGACGGCGTCGCCACGCCTGCCAGGAGTCCACCATGCAGGCTCCTGGCCCATTCCTCCCCCGCCCCCGATAGCTGCCAGATTGTGTGTCCCGGCCGAGGGGTCAACTCCGTCTTCGCGTGTCCGTCCGCCCCGACGTGCGCAGCAACCCTCACCCAACAGGTACGGACGGAGTTGACGCCGACCGAGGGACACGAACACTCCGGTAGCGGGGGCGGGGGAGTCACGGCCCGCAACCCTGAAAACTGTTCAGCGGGAGCGGAGACGGCCGGCGCAATGCCGAAGGCACCCCGAAGGGGCCGCGAAGCGGTTGGGCCGGCGGTCGGAGCGGCAGGCGGCAGCGCGTACCAGGGGCGGCGGGGCGTGTCCCGCCGTGCGGCGGCGCGGAGCGCTGCCGCTTTAAACCAGTAAAGAAACTCTGAGCCAATGTCGATCACGGACGTAGATCGTTGCTGGATCGCTACAGGTGCTCCTCCCATTGTTGAGAAGGGTGCACCTAGAGTGGCTGGGGTGATCACTAAGTGTCCGTTTCTTCTGGCGGCCGTCTTAGCTGGATCGCTGCTGGTGCCGAGTCCCGCTCTGGCCGAGAAGTCGTCTGCCTTGAGGTCTCCCGATCCGCTCAAGGCGGCCCTCCTCTCGCCGGAGGATCTCGGGAACGAGTTCACCCGTCGCGGGTACCGCACCCGTGGTCTGCTGAGCCCCACCTTCACCCGGATCAAGAAATGCGGCACAGCCGTCAAGAGCATCGCTGCGGTTTATCGGGCCAAGGCCGCGACAGGGTTGAAGCACAAGGATCGGTGGGAGGGGATCAGCGAATACATCGTGAGCGGCACCGCCAGCGAGATCTCCGCCTTGGAACGCGCAGCCAAGGCTATGGTCCGCCATTGCCACAAGATCACGGTCAAGACGGACGGCTCTAAAGACATCATCCGCAAGCTGTCGATCGGTCGGCTCGGTGACAGCGTGCATGGAATCAAGTTCCGCAGCGGGTTCCCTAACAGCAATCTGGAGCGGGACGCCGAGCTGCCAGCGGGAATGATGGTCGCGATCGACGTTGTGATCATTCGGGTGGGGAACACCATGATCGCGTTGGAGCATGACGGCAATGTCGGTGAGTTCGACCCCTCGCTCACCAAGTCCGCCGCCCAGACGGCTGTGACACGACTTCATCAGTCTCTGCAAGACAACTAAGATCACTCGCCAGCCGGGCGCTCGGCTGGCGAGGCGTCCCTACACGCCGCCGTTCACGACAAGTACGAAACCTTCAAGGTCGTGGCCCGGACCACCACGCAGGAAATGTCCCGGATCAAGGCCAAAGTGCACACTGGGAAGAGAAGATCGTCTAGGCCGTGTCAAGCATCATCTGAAACTGATCCGTCAAGCATCAAGTGAGATCGGACAGTCGGTCACAACGATCTGTCACAGCAGGAACAGGATGCGGCCGGTCGGTTCAGGGTCGGGCTTCTCCTGGAGTTGTTCAGGATCGTGGATGTCGGGGTCGAATCCCTCAGGCAGGCTGGTGAGGTTTTCGCGGGCGTAGACGGTCTCGAAGCGTTCGGCGTCGGCCTTGATCTCGGTCATCTCCAAGGGGCGGCCGTCTTTGTCGGCGAGAATGCGCCGGATGATCAGGATGGGGCTGCCGACCGACAGGGCCATCAGGTCGCGCTCGTCTGCGTAGGGCATGCGGGCGGTGACGCTGGTCTCCCAGGTGGCAGGGCCACGCCCGCTGGTGATGGTGTCGTAGAACGACGTCTGAGTGAGCGCGTGGACGAAGGCTTCGTTGACGGCCTGCTTGGTGGTCGGGGCGGGGATGATCTCGGGGACGGTGTAAGAGTTGATGGTGATGATCAGGCCGGTGGTGGTGTGGCGCCATCGGCTGTGGCGGTGAAAGACAGTGTGGCCGGTGCGCAGGCCAAGGGTGCTGGCGATGTCACGGTTGGCGGCACTGAACTCGCTGCGGCTGTAGGTCTGCTGGCCTTCGTCGTCGGCGTGGGGGGTGGCGAGCTGGGTCCAACCCCACTGGCGGGCGGTGGGGATGAACTCCGGGTCGGCGATGTCGTGGCGGGGCCAGGTTCCGAGCAGGATCGCGTGACGGTCGGGGACGGCACGGACGAAGGTGCCGCGTCCGCGTACCACGCTGACGAGTCCTTCGCCGACCAGGGCTTTGACGGCATCACGAACGGTGGGGCGCGACACGCTGTAGCGGGCTGACAGGGCGGTCTCGCTGGGCAGGGGTGCGCCGGGGGTGTAGCGAGCCTCCAGGATGTCGGCGCGCAGCGATGCGGCGATGACCTCCCACAGGGGGCGCTGGGAGTCGCTGCGTCGAAGCCCTCCGAGAGCACCGGGCCCAATAGGCCAAGGAGCGGGAAGCTGCGGACGGGAGGTGGAGGGAGAACGATCTCGTCTTCGCCTCCCTCGTCGGCACTCCCCTGGACTCCCACAACGTACGGCGGGCGTTCCGGAAGATCGTGAAAGACGCCGGGCTGCCCGCGAAGGACTGGACGCCTCGGGAGATGCGGCACAGCTTCGTCTCGTTGCTGTCCGACTCCGGCGTACCCCTGGAGGACATCGCGCGACTCGTCGGCCACAGTGGGACGGCGGTGACGGAGGCGGTCTACCGCAAACAGATCCGCCCAGTCCTGCTCGGCGGTGCGGAAGCGATGGACCGGATCTTCACGTGATGGGAGCGATAGTCACTCACTTAGTCACTCAGAATGCAGAAAGGGTGTCTCCCTTTCGGGTGACACCCTTGCCGACCAGCTGAAACCTGGTCGGGACGACAGGATTTGAACCTGCGACCCCTTGACCCCCAGTCAAGTGCGCTACCAAGCTGCGCTACGTCCCGGTTGTGCTGCGCACCTCTCGGGTGCACGTCATAACCTTAGCGCAGATCGGGTGGGCTTCGCACACGGCGACGTCCGTCAGGACAGGCGATCGCGCGAAAGGTGAGGGTGCGTGGGGCGCAAGGCGTTGATCGACCAGGAGGAGCTGCGGCGACTGGCCGGACGAGGGCTGTCGAACGCGGAACTGGCGGCGCGGTTCGGGGTGAGCGAGTCCGGGATCCTGCAGGCGAAACGGGCCGCCGGGCTCTCGAAGCCGATGCTCGATCACTCGCGGGCCATCCCCTGGAAGCTGGACCGCGCGCACAGCCAGTCGGGGCCCGCGACGAACCTGCGGAACCTGTCGTCCGTGGCGCAGGGGCGGGCGATCCCCACCGAGAAGCTCAACACCGCGCTGCGCTGGGCCGGGCGGCTGGTCGCCGCCGGGCTGGACGTCTCGTACGAGTCCGGCAGGGGGTTCAGCGAGGTTCCCGCCTCCACGGATGACTGGCTGGCCGCCAGGGTGCTGGCCGAGGCCCGCAGAGCTCTCGATCTCCCCGAGGAGCAGGCCTGACGGGCCGCCCTTCAGCCCCGGCCGGGGAGAGCCGAGCACTCCGCGGACCGGGAATGAAGGGCCTGGCACCGGTTCGCCCTTCGGGAGTGCGAGCCCGGCCTGGGGAGCAGGCACCGGTTCGCACTCCGGGGACCGCTCCGATTCCCACACCGAGGGTGCAGGTCCGGCCCACAGGCCGGTAAGTAGGAGGTCGGCCCGGGATTCCGGCCACGTGAATTCATACGCGGCCGCCGAAGCCGGGAACCGCATTCGAAAACGCAGTAAAAGAATATCCAATACCCGACAGGACCTGCCAAAACATCAAATCTAGATGAAGTGGCGGGAAGGCAATAAATGTCGGCAGCCGGTTTCGAGGCCTGACCCCAGGGCAGCGCACGGGGACAAGCGCCTACACAACCGGAGGCAGACATGTCCACCGTGATCTGGGTGGCCGTCGCGGTGGTGGTGATCGCCGTAGTCGGCTATCTCGTGCTGCAGCAGCAACGCCGGCATCGACTTCGTGACCGCTTCGGCCCCGAATACGAACGTACCCTGCAGGAGCGTGACAGCAGGCGCGACGCCGAGCAGGAGCTCAGAGCCCGCGAGCAGCGCTTCAGCTCCCTCGACATCCGCGCTCTGGACGCTCAGACACGCGAGATCTACGCCCGGAAGTGGATGGAGGTCCAGGAACGTTTCGTGGACGCTCCCGGTTTCGCGGTGACGGAGGCCGACCATCTGGTGACTTCCGTGATGGCCGAGCGGGGCTACCCGACCGAAAACTTCGAGCAGCGGCTCTCCGACCTGTCCGTCGCGCACGGCCGCACTCTCGACCACTACCGGCAGGCCCACGAGATCAGCAGCAGGGCCGCCCACAAGGAGGCCTCCACCGAGGAGCTCCGGCAGGCCATGGTGCACTACCGCGCCCTGTTCGAGGAACTGCTCGCGGCTCCCGGCAGCGAGGTGAACGGTGAGCGGAGTCCCCAGCACGCCGATCTCGCCGACCGTGACCCCCGTCACCATGACCCCAGACAGACGAACGCCGCCGCCCCCGAGACCACGGACGGCAACGAGCGAGCCTACCGACGCGATCCCCAAGGACGGTGACCCGACGTGAACAGTCGACTCAACCCGGACAACGACCGGCTGGTCCACAAGACCGACGAGGACATGGCACCCGAGTTCCAGGAGCCACACCACGGTGACGCCTCGCGCGTCGCCCCGGACGCCGACACGCGCGACCCCCTGACCGGCGATCGGGACGACGTCATCACCGGCGAACCGGTCGGCGACCGGCGCGGTGTGCCGGCCGACCTCGACGGCGACGGGCTTCCCGGTGACCCGGCCGTCACCCCGGGCGCAGCCGTGACCGGCACCGGCGTGCACGACGCCGTGCCCGCCACGGGCTCCCCGGTGACCCACGGGCTCCCCGGGAGCGCCGCGGACCGGCGGGGCGACGTACTCGACGAGGACGCGGCCCTCGTCGACGGCGACCGGGCCGGCCGGGCACCCGGCACGGCCGAGACCCTCTTCCACCATGACTCCGACGATGTGCTGCGGCGCTGGCAGGAGGTCCAGGCCGGGTTCGTCGACGACCCGCGTGACGCGGTGCAGCGGGCCGACTCCCTGCTCGACGAGGTCACGAGCTCCTTCAGGAACGCCCTGGAGGCCCGGGCCACCGAGCTTCAGGGACGCTGGAAGAACACCGAGAAGAACGACACCGAGGATCTGCGGACCGCCCTGCGCGACTACCGCGCGACCCTGGAGCAGCTTCTGCACATCTCCGCTGGGACGAGGTGACCATGCTCGCCATCGCCGCCGCCGTCGTGTTCGGTCTCGGACTCCTGCTCGACCTGGTCAACACCAGGATCGGCGGGATCAGCGGGACGACCTTCCTGCTCCTCGGACTCCTCCTCCTCGCTCTGCACCAGGCCGGGATCGGCTCGGCCGGCCCCCGGACCACCACCGGGGGCGGAGGCTGGCGCCGCAGGCGCTGACCCCCGGTACGACCGTCGAACGGGAAGGGGCCCCGTCCACATGGACGGGGCCCCTTCCCGTTCGAACCGCCGAAAACGGTTCGGAGCGTCAGCCGTCAGGAAGTACATCGACATCGAAAAGCGCCCGGATCGGAGTCCGGGCGCAGACGGAGAAGCCGTTCCTCCGGCCCGGAACGGCCGGAGGAACGGCTAGAGGAGGCTAGACCTTGAACGACATGGTGATGAACGTGCCCGCGGCCCCGGTCTCGAACTTGATGTCGGAGCTGACCATCCGGGCCACCCACAGGCCCATGCCGCTGGTCGCGTGCGGCCCCGGGGGTGTCTCCCCCGGGGACGGTCCGGGGTCCCACTGACCCTCGTCGTGGATCTCCACGACGAGGGTCCGGTCGACGGTCCACATCCGCAGCATGGCCTTGGCGGTGGCGTGGCCGTGGGTGACCGCGTTGGTGGCCACCTCGTTCAACGCCACCAGGAAGTCGGCGAGTCCGTCCTGTGACATGCCACTCCGCACGGCCTGGACGGCGGCGAAGTCGCGTACGTCGGGAAGATCGGGAAGACAGAAGGCGAGTTCGGCCACGGCGGTCCCCGCGGGAGAAACCCTGGAACGGGCGCCACTCGCCGTGAAGCGAGCCGGACGAACACCGTCCTCGTTCACCCGAGATCCGCCTCCCCTGTCCCGGTCCGCTGTCGTCCTCAACATCCGGGATTCGTTCAAACGCACCTTACGCCACGTCCGTTGTCGCCGACTGGGGTGCCCGGTAACAGGCTGTGTATTCAGCATTCGGCGACAAGCTCCGCACGGAGCTGGTCGAGCACCTTTCGCAGGATACGGGAGACGTGCATCTGGGAGATCCCGAATTCCGCGGCGATCTCGGCCTGGGTCATGTTTCCGAAGAAGCGCAGCAGCAGGATGTTCTTCTCCCGCGTCGGCAGCTTGTCGATCAACGGCTTGACCGCCTCGCGGTCCACGAGGGTGCCCAGCGCGTCGTCCTCCTCGGGGATGACGTCGCCAAGCGCCGCCGCGTCGTCGTCGGCGCCGAGGGGGGCGTCCAGCGAAAGCGCGCTGTAGGCGGCGGAGGCATCGAGGGTGAGCAGGACGTCCTCTTCGGAGATGTGCATCTTCGCGGCCAGCTCGGCGACCGTGGGGGCACGGCCGAACTCCTGGCTGAGATCGGCTACCAGGCGGTTCAGCTCGGCCCTGCGCTCCTGGTAGACGCGGGGGACGCGAATGGCCCAGGTGCGGTCGCGGAAGTGGCGCTTGACCTCACCGGTCATGGTGACCACGGCGTAGCCGCGGAAGGGGTGCCCGAGGGTCGGGTCGAAGCCGTTGATGGCCTTCATCAGCCCCACGTACGCGGCCTGCAGGAGATCCTCCATCGGCTCGCCGCGGTAACGGTAGCGGCGGGCGATCTCCATGGCGAGGTGGCGGTGCATCTCGACGATGCGCTCGCGCAGGCGCTCGGCACGATGGTCGGATACCTCGGGCAAAGACATCTCGGCGAGGAGGTCCTCAGCGGTCATGTCGGTGATGTCGAGTGCCTGAACAGACATTGCTGCTCCCTGGTATTACTGTCGGGCGAGCCGACCACGGAGCAACGTCCGGGCAGACGGCATCGCCTCGACCGATTTTCGAGGCGAGGCCCTCTGCTGGACCTCTGGTTCCACTATTCCCCTGAATCCTGGAGTATTACTCGCCCGCAGGTAACAGTAAGGTTGCTAATCGAATGGTGCGAGGAGGCTCTGAGTGACGGTGTCGGAGAACGGCGAGAGATCTGCAGCCCTGACTCTCACGTCGGCGCTCGTCAGTGGGATCAACGTGATCCGGGTGACGGGCCTGCTGGACGCGACGACAAGGGAGCAGTTCGCCGACTACCTGGCGGCGCAGACGGGCGAGCACGGCCTGGACATGGCACTGGACCTGGGTGGCGTGACCTTCATGGACTCGCGGGCGTTGGGGCTGATCGTCCACCACTGGCAGCTCAGCACCACCGCCGGCGCCAAGTTCGCGCTCATCGGAGTGGAGTACGCCAAGACCAAAGTGATGTGGATCACCGGTCTGGCCCAGCGGCTGCCCCTCTACGACACGATCGACGACGCGATCGCCGCCTTCGGCTAAGGCGTTCTCTGTGGATCCCTCCGCCTACCGCGGCCGCCCGGACGGCGCCATGGCTCCGTCATGAGCTCCTCCTCCGCCTGACGGGCATCCGAACCCCGACGGCATGACCTCGTCGACCAGCCCCCACGACAGGGCGGTCGCCGCATCGACGGGCTCGCCGGTCATGGCGAGGTAGAGGGTGCGCCAGCGACCGACACGCCGGGGGATGCCGACCGTGCCGCCCGCGCCGGGAATCAGCCCCATGCCGATTTCCGGCAGGCGGAAGGTGGCCCCGGGATCGGCGATCACGGTTCCGGCGAAGGCGGGCAGCTCGATCCCGGCACCGACGCAGCTACCGTGCACGCGCACCTCGACCCGGTCCGCGAGCTCGTGAACGAGCCTTCCGGCACCGCCGCGGGTGCGCACCAGATGCGCGGTGGTGAGATCAGGAGTGGTGCCGAACTCGTCGAGGTCGCCCCCGGAGCAGAAGGACGGCCCGGCACCGTCGATCACCACCCGGGTGACGGTGTCGTCGAGCACCGCGAGGCGCATGGCCTCGACCAGGGCGTCACGGACCTCCCGTCCGTAGGCGTTGCGCCGCTCCGGCCTGTTCAGCGTGATCAGCAGACGGTCGCCGACCCGGTCGATCAGCACCGGTGGTGCCGTCGTCGCCGGTACCGGCCGGCGACGACGGCCCTCAAGCCAGCGGCGGAACTCGGGGCCGCCGAGCAGGGTCGAGTAGGCGAGGGATTCGACGTCCAGAGCGGTGGTGACCTCCAGCGCCTCCGTCATCCTGAGGAGGGCGCCGAGAACGACGGAGGCCTGCGGGTTGCGCAGCGCCGCGCTGTGCACGGCCGTGAGCCGCTCCTCGGGGTCGGGAACGACGACGCACTCGCGTCCGGCCGGCCCGGCCGGCCCGGCGAGGGTCAGATCCAGCGCGCGCGTCAGATCCGCCGCCTGTGCGGGCAACGGCTTCCCGGCGATCCCGATCAGCAGCCGGTCACAGGCGCGTGCCCGCGTCACCGCACGGTCCAGCGTCACCGCGTCGGCGCCGCCGTCCAGTTCCACCCCCACGATCGGCTCGCACACCCCTTTGGACATGTCGAGCAACGGGCCGTCGGCGGCACCGTCCGCCAGTTCGGCGACAGAGACACGCAGCAGGTCAGCCACCTACTCCCCCACTCCGTCGATGGATCATCGGCTTCCCTTCCCCCTGCCCCGTGGGCCCGGTCGTCCCTACGGCTCACCGCCCCCGGCACGGCGCCGGCGGACGCCCTCTCAGCCGGTTTTCTCGCCCTGGTTGCGCTGGTGCTCGTCGACCAGCAGCCTGGCCAGGTCCGCGACCTTCACCTGGTGGTGCTGGGAGATGCGGCGCAGCTCGTCGAAGGCGGCCTCGGCCGAGCAGCCGCTGGACTTCATGATGATGCCCTTGGCCTGGTCGATGATCGCCCGGCCCGCCAGGGCCTCCTGCATCTGGGCGGCGTCGGTACGGACCTCGTCGTAGTCCCACAGGTTGGCGAGCGCCACCCCTGCCTGTTCGGCGAGCATGTCGGCCAGCGGCGGGATGTTCCTGGCGGCGAAGGCGCCGGGGCGCACACCGTACAGGCCGAGGACCAGGACGGCGTGCTCGATGGTGATCGGCATCACCAGAACCGAGCGGACGCCGCAGCGGACCGCCATACCGGCGTACGCCGGCCAGCGGGACTCGCGCAGGACGTCCTGGACGACCACGTACTGTCCGGTGGCGCGGGCCTCGGTCGAAGGTCCCTCACCGAACTTCTCCTCGCCGTCGAGGAGCACGATGAGCTCACTGTGAGAGGCTGAGACGACCATGCGTTCCTGGCGCCAGAGTTCGGCGGACCCGCCCGCGCAACCGGGCACACCGCCTGCCAGGGTTGCCGTGAGCCCGCGTAGCACGCTCTCGCTCGATGTTTCCTCGCTGACCCTGCCGAGGGCCGCCAGGTCCCGGGCCAGAACGGGAGTGACCATATCCATCTCGCGACTCCCCTCCGTGTGTCACTAACTTAACCACTATCCGACCGCGATCGATTCGACCTACCGGGGTGGCGTACCGTCTACGACGGGACCAGCCCACTCCGGCCCCTGACGAGGACGAGCATTGACCGACGCCATTGGCCTTCAGAGCCTGGAGCAGGCGCTGAGCGCGCTGAGCACCAGGATCTCCTCCCTGCGCGAGGCGAAGTCCGCATACCCCGCCGACCCCCGGTCCACACTTGACGCGGCGCTGGCGGAGCTCGACACCGCCCGCGAGCTGCTGGAGACCTCCGTGCGCGAGCTGCGCAAGGCGCCCAGGCGGTCGGGCCAGCGGGAGAGCGGATCGCAGCGGGAACTCAAGCTACTGCGGCAGGTGTTCCGCACCTTCCCCATCCCGGTGGCGGTGCTGGACGCCTCGGGTGTGGTTCGGCGGATCAGCGCCGAGACCTCCCGGATGCTCGGCAGCCCGGCGGGGTATCTGATCGGCCGCTCGTTCCCGCTGTTCGTCGACGTCTCCCGCCGGGCGGCGTTCCGCTCGCACCTGACGGCGGTCCAGCAGGGCGGTCAGACCGCGACGTTCCAGACACGGCTGGCCCACCAGGGCCGCGCGCACACGGTGCAGCTGGCCATCACCCGGCTGACGATGCCGGGCGAGCCGCAGGAGATGGTCGCGGTCATGATCCTGCCACTGGAGGCGCAGGTGGCCGGGCCGCCCCACGGTCCCGCCGACCGGTCGGACGCCACCCTGGTCATGGCCGCGGCACGCCGGCAGGAACTGCTGGCCAGGATGACCCGCCTGTTGCTCGACGAGGAGAGCCTGCGCCAGCCGGTGACCGTCACCAGGGCCGCGCGACTGCTGGCCTCGGAGTCGGCCGACTGGGTGATCGCCGATGTGATCCGCGACGGCGTCCCCGCCCGCGCCTGCGTGCTCGGCCCGAGCGACAAGCCGGTGACCCAGCTGGTCCGCCTCGCCGAACAGATGAAACCGCTGGCCGCACCGGCCATCGCACACGTGCTGACCGGCGGCTCGGGCGTGGTGCACGAGATGCTGGAGGACGAGAGGCTGCTCGGCGACGTCCCCGGTGGGCCGCCCCTGCTGCGGGTGATGAACGCCGCCTCGGTGCTGATCGTGCCGATCGGCGGCGAGGACGACGTGCTGGGCTCCCTGACCCTGGTGCGCCTGCGCGACCGGGAGCCGTTCTCGCTGGCCGATCTGGGGGTGCTGGAGGAGATCGGCGTCCACCTGGGGCTCGCGCTGCGCGCCCGGCGCAGCTTCCAGACCCGCTCGCGGGCCGCCGACGCGCTGCGTACCAGCGTGGTGCCCCGGAGCCTGCCGGACATCCCCGGATTCGAGGCCGCCGCCATCTACAACGCGGGCTCCAGCCCGGTCGGCGCCGAGTTCTACGACGTCTTCCCCACCCGGGACGGGTGGGGTTTCGCCCTCGGGGGCGCCGCCGGCAAAGGCGAGGAGGCCGCGTCGGTCAGTGCCATGGTCCGCAACGGGCTGCGCGTGCTCAGCGTCTGGGAGTCCGACCCCGGCGAGGTGATGCGCAAGCTGAACCAGGCCCTGACCGCCCAGCACAACGGCATGTTCGTGATGGCCGTGACCGGCTTCATCCGGGCGCGCAAGATCAGGCTGGCCAGCGCGGGACACCACCCCGCCGCGCTGCTGCAGCCCGACGGCGGGGTGCGGTTCACCGCTGGGGGCGGCGTACCGCTGGGCATCGCCGCCGAGGCCGAGATGTTCACCGAGGAGCTCACGCCGGCCTCCGGCCAGACCCTGGTGTTCTACTCCGACGGCCTGGTCGCCTCGCAGAACGAGCTCGGTGAGCCCTACGGCGAGACCAGGCTGGCCGACGTGCTGGCACGCTGTGTGACACGCTCGCCCGCCGAGATCGTCAAGACGGTGGAGGAGGACCGGCACGCCTTCTCCGGCGGGAGGGTCTGGGACGAGATCGTGATACTCGCCCTGCGTGTCGTGTGACTCGGTCAAGAGATGTCGAGACCGCATTCGGCCCGCGGGTTTGGCACTGGGCCGGATCGGGGTATGGTTAGGGCAATGCAGACGTGTGCCTAAGACGCAGGCACCCCTGAAGGAATAACAGGCTTTCCATGCCTATCTCCTCCCAGAGGTGTGCCGTGAACATTGCATTCGTCTCCTCCGAGGCTCTCTCCTCCACCCAGGACGAGTCCGACCTCGCCTCCCAGCGCGCTCACCTGATGGCCGTCGCCCGGGAACTCGGCCGGGAGCACAAGGTCACCATCTACGCCCGGAGAAACTCCGACCTTGACAAGCCCAAAGTTCGTGTGTCGCAGGGCGTCACGCTTGAGCATCTGACCGCCGGACCCGCGCAGGATCTTCCGGAAGACGGCGTGCTGCCCTACATCTCCGACCTCGGCGACCAGTTGATGCACCGCTGGGGGCAGGATCGCCCCGATGTCATCCACGCGCACTCCTGGACCGGCGGGCTGGCCGCCATCGCCGGGGCGAACGGCCTGAACGTGCCGTTCACCCAGACGTTCAGCAGCGAGCACCCCCGCGACGCCAAGCGAGTACGGCTGCAGCGGGCCATCGGGCGCCGGGCCAGCGCGGTGATCGCCGGGTGCGGCGACGAGGAGAGCTCGCTGATCCGGCTGGGCGTGCCGCGCCGCAGCATCTCGGTGATCCCACGCGGTGTCGACGTCGAGCGGTTCCGCCGCCAGGGCCCGGCCTCCGCCCGCGGTACCCGTCCCCGCCTGCTGCACGTCGGGCCTCTCACCGCGGAGAAGGGTGTGCACACCGCGATCCGCGCCCTGGAGGGCATCCCCGACGCCGAGCTGATCATCGCCGGTGGCCCGGCGACCGCGGACCTGGAGCACGACGCCGACGCGCGCCGCATGATGCTGCTGGCCAAGGAGATCGGCGTCGACGATCGGATCACCGTTCTCGGGCACATCCCGCACTCCGCGGTCGCCAAGCTGATGCGCAGCGCCGACGTGGTCGTCTCCCTGCCCCAGGAGGCTCCGGCCGGCGTCGTCGTGCTGGAGGCCATGGCCTGCGGCGTGCCCGTCATCGCCTCCGCGGTGGGCGCCCACCTCGACTCCGTGGTGGACGGGGTGACCGGCCTGCTGGTGCCCGCCGACCGTCCCGCGCAGACCTCCCGCCTGACCCGCGAGCTTCTCGCCGACCCGACCCGCCGCACCGCGCTCGGCTTCGCCGGCGCCGACCGCGCCCGGTCCCGCTACTCGTGGGAGCGGATCAGCCAGGAACTCGTCCACGTCTACGAGGTCGCCCTCTCCGGTTCCGCCCGCTGACCGCGCCCGCCGCGCCCGCCGGGCACCACCGGCCACCCGTCACATGTGAAGGACCGGGACTCCCGCCGGAGTCCCGGTCCTTCACATGTCCGGGAGGCGGCCTACGACTGGGACGCGCGGCGGTGCAGCACGACCCCGAGACCGCTCGCGGCCAGCAGGACGACGCCGGCCAGGACCAGGATCACCGCGCCGCCCACGGCCCCGTCCGTCCAGTCCCAGACGGCCTCGGGAACGGCGAGTGTCAGCCCGGCCACGCCGCTGACGATCAGCACCCAGGTGCGCCGGCGCCCGTACAGCGACAGGCAGGCCAGCGCGATCACCGCGGTCAGCCAGTATCCCCAGGCCTCCCCGTCCCACAGGACGGGCCACTGGCCGCCGAAGAGCGCGATGGCCGCGCCCATGCCCAGCCCCAGATCGTGCGGGACGAGCAGCCCGGCGAGGGCGAGCGCCAGGATGAGCACCCCCAGCGCGACATAGGCGAGACCCCAACCCGCGCCCTCTCCCCCGACCGAGAGATCCAGCAGGCCGGTCACCGTGACCAGGGCGAACCCGCCACAGGCCAGCAGGCCGATCGCGGTGGGCAGCAGCGCGTACGCCCCCGCCGCGATCACCAGTCCGGCCGCGCCGCCGATGAGTCCCTCGTGGTGATCGGCGGCGACCCCGGCGCAGAGGGCGGCGGTGCCCGAACCCAGCGCGGCGAGCGTGGCGGCGACCCTGCCCTGTACGGCGGCCGTCCTGCCAGTCGCGGACCGCGCGGCCCTGCCGAGCCCCACGGCCACCGCCAGCAGCAGGGCGGTGACCACGGCGAGAACCGTGATCCTCGTCGACTGGGTCATCCGATCCCAGCCCAGGGCGACGAATGCGGCGGCACCGGCCAGGACGAGTCCCCCGCCGACGTACGCGAGGATCTCGCTCCATCTGACCCGGTCCCCGGCGCCCCGGTCGCGCAGCGCCTCGCCCACGGCGCGGGTGACCGGCTCCACCTGCTCCGCCTGGAGCTCACCGGACTCCACCAGCCTGGCCAGTGCCCGCCGTATGGCATCAATGTCGCTCATGTCCGAAATCGTGGCACAACCTGCCCGAACTAGCACCCTTCGGATTCGTGGGACGGATGCGAAAACGGAATACCACTGTTACTCGAGTGCGATCGTTGCTTTGATGGGCCCATGTCAATTCGTGGCACGTTCCTGGGCATCCTGGCCACCGCCCTGGCGCTCTCCGCGCTGCCGGCACCGAGCGCGTCCGCCGAGCGAGGGTGGGGCGCCCCCGTCCTGGTGGAGAACTTCGGCGGCACCCGGGTCGACGGCCGTAAATGGGTCGTCTACCACTCCCCCAACGCCGAGACCAACCCGCGCACCGGGCGGGCCACGAGCGTGGGCGACGGCGTCCTGCGGCTCAAGGGCGGCATCGTGTCGGGCAGGGACCTGTCCGGTGGCATCGCGACCCGCTCGGCGCAACGGTACGGACGCTGGGAGGTGCGGCTGCGGGCCGAGCGCGGCGCCGGCTACACCCCGGTGGCCCTGCTCTGGCCGTCCGACCAGAGGGGCGGGGAGTACGCGGAGATCGACTTCGCCGAGATCATCGACCCGGCCCGCAGGTCGGGCGGGATCTTCGTGCACCGTGGCGACGAGCCCCAGGCCCAGCGGCAGATGAGGGCCGACTTCACCCGGTGGCACACGGTCGCGGTGGACTGGCTGCCCGGACGGCTGACGTTCTGGCTGGACGGCAGGAAGGTGTGGGACTACCGGGGGCCGAACGTGCCGACGGGTCGCCCCATGCACCTGGCGCTGCAGAACGACGTGACGTGCAACGAGTGGTCGCCTTGCCGCAACCGTTCCACTCCGCCGACGGTCAGCATGTACGTGGACTGGGTGAAGATCTACCGGGCCGCCGTCTAGCGCGGCCGGGGCCTTCTCAGAGCAGGCGGATCGCCTTGAGGGCGAGGTGGACCAGCAGGCGGTTCTCACCGTCGGCGAGGTCGCGGCCGGTGAGCCGCTCGGCCTTGGCCAGCCGGTAGTAGAGCGTCTGGCGGTGCACGCCGAGCGCGGTGGCGGTCTCCTGGACGTGACCCGCGCGGTCGAGATAGCTCTCCACGGTCCTGACCAGTTCCGGGTCCCGGGCCAGCCCGGCGACCTCCTCCGCCAGTTCCCGCAGCCCGGCCTGGGACATGCGGGCGAGCGACCGGTAGACCCCCAGCCTCGACCAGGCGGCGACGGGCCCCAGCGCGGGCACCCGGCCGGCGACGCCGAGCGCGTGCACGGCCTCCCGCCAGCTCCGCCAGACCTGGGAGAGATCGTCTCGGGGGGCGCCGACACCCACCACCGTGCCGTACATGCCCTGGATCCGGCCCGCCAACTCCCTCGCCTGGCCGGCCGGGACCAGCAGCGCGACCAGCGGCTCGTCCCCGGCAGGGAACGCCGGATCGGCGAGCACGCCGCGCGGGAGCGTCCAGAGGGCGGCGACCCGGTCCGGTGAGCTGCGGACGGCGATCGCCGTCACCGGGCCGCGCACGTCCAGCCTGGACAGCGCCCAGGAACGCTCCTCGGTGTCGGAGGAGAACAGCCTCCGCAGGCTCGTTCCCATGTCCTGGCGGCTGCGGGCCTCCTGCGCGAGGGCCGCGGCGGCCCGGGAGACCAGATCGCCGACCGAGGCCAGGACGTCGTCGCCGAGCGTGCCGTCGTCGAGCAGCCACAGGTAGCCGTAGGTCACCTCACGGTGCCGCAGCGGCACGCACACCCGGGCGAGCACTCCCAGGTCGGCGTCGGCGGGGATGCGCACCGGCCCGTGGGCGCCGGCGATGCCGTATCCCTCGAAGTAGGCCCGCACCTGGTCGGTCGCGCGGCGCCGCAGAATGGACTCCTGGCGCACCATGTCGATGTCACCGCTCTGCGCGGCATAGGCCAGGAGCTGGAACGAGCGGTCCTCCAGGGTGGCGGAGGCACCGAGCCTGGCGGCGATCTCGTCGACTGTCTCCTGCAACACCTCACCATTGTTGTACATGTGTATGAACACTCTTCCCGCCGGTCGTGGCAGATGCACATGACGGTCGGCCTGACCAGGGTTTTAGGGTGAAGACATGCTCGGTTCCCTCCTTCTCGGCGCGTCCCGGTTACCGCTGGTACGGCGCGCGGTCTCCGGCGTACCACTGACACGCAAGGTCGTCGACCGCTTCGTCGCGGGCGAGACGCCCCAGGACGCGGTCGAGGCGATCCGTCACCTCGCCGCCGCGGGCCTGGCCGTCAGCGTCGACCACCTGGGTGAGGAGACGAAGGACGCCGCCGCCGCCGCACAGACGGCCAGGGCGTACGCCACCCTGCTCAGCCCCCTGGGCGAGCTGGGGCTCGGCGACCGCGCCGAGGTCTCGGTGAAGCTCTCGGCGGTCGGTCAGGCGCTGGGCACCGACGGTGACAAGATCGCTTTGGAGAACGCGCGGCAGATCTGCGAGGCCGCCCGCGCCTGCGGGGCGAACGTGACCCTCGACATGGAGGACCACACCACCGTCGACTCCACGCTGGAGACGCTGCGGGCCCTGCGCGAGGACTTCCCCTCCGTCGGCGTCGCGGTGCAGTCCTACCTGTTCCGCAGCGAGGCCGACTGCCGCGACCTGGCGTATCGGGGCTCCCGGGTCCGCCTGGTCAAGGGCGCCTACGCCGAACCCGCCTCGGTGGCCCACCAGCACAAGAACGAGGTCGACCGGGCCTACGTGCGCTGCCTGCGCATTCTCATGTCGGGTGCCGGCTACCCGATGGTGGCGACGCACGACGACCGGCTGATCTCCATCACCGAGACGCTCGCCGACCGGTTCGGCCGCTCCCCCGGTGACTACGAGTACCAGATGCTCTACGGCATCAGGACGGACCGGCAGCAGGCGCTGGCGGGCGCCGGCCATGTCATGCGCGTCTACATCCCCTACGGCGACGACTGGTACGGCTACTTCATGCGCCGGCTGGCCGAGCGTCCGGCGAACATCGCCTTCTTTCTTCGTGCCCTTGGAGGCAAGTGATGGATGCCATCTCCGCAGTTCCCGCCCCGATCAACGAGCCGGTGCTCGGCTACGCGCCGGGCAGTGCCGAGCGCGCCGCGCTGGAGGACCGCGTCAAGGAGCTGGCCGGGGCCCAGCTGGATCTGACGATGACGATCGGCGGCGAGCAGCGGATGGGCGGCGGCGCCCCGATCGACGTGGTCCAGCCGCACAACCACGCCTCCGTGCTCGGCCGCACCGCCGACGCCACCGCCGGCGACGTGCGCGCGGCGATCGACGCCGCGCTGCGGGCGGCGCCCGCGTGGCGCGCCATGCCGTTCGACGAGCGGGCCGCGATCTTCCTGCGGGCCGCCGACCTGCTGGCCGGCCCCTACCGGCAGACGCTGAACGGCGCGACGATCCTGGGCCAGTCCAAGTCCGCGCAGCAGGCGGAGATCGACTCGGCCTGCGAGCTGATCGACTTCCTGCGCTTCAACGTGGACTTCGCCCGCAGGCTCCTCAGCGACCAGCCGATCTCGTCGCCCGGCGTGTGGAACCGGATGGAGTACCGGCCGCTGGAGGGCTTCGTCCTGGCGATCACCCCGTTCAACTTCACGGCCATCGCCGGGAACCTGCCGTCGGCGCCGGCCCTGATGGGCAACGTGGTCGTCTGGAAGCCCTCCCCCACCCAGCAGTTCGCCGCGCACTTCACCATGCGCCTGCTGGAGGAGGCCGGGCTTCCGCCGGGCGTCATCAACATGGTGACCGGTAACGGCGCCGCCGTCTCCGAGGTCGCGACGACCCACCCCGACCTGGCGGGCATCCACTTCACCGGCTCCACGGCGACCTTCCAGCACCTGTGGTCCACGGTCGGCGCCAACATCACCTCCTACCGGTCCTACCCCCGCCTGGTCGGCGAGACCGGCGGCAAGGACTTCGTGCTGGCCCACCCCTCCGCCGATCCCGGTGTGCTCACCACCGCGCTGGTCCGCGGCGCCTTCGAGTACCAGGGGCAGAAGTGCTCGGCCGCCTCCCGGGCCTACGTGCCGCGCTCGGTCTGGTCGGTGATCCGCGACGAACTGGTGGGCACGGCCGAGTCGCTGACCGTCGGCGACGTGGCCGCCGACCTGTCGACCTTCATGGGCGCGGTCATCGACGACCGGGCGTTCGCCAAGCACCGGGCCGCGATCGACCGGGCCCGCTCGCTCGACTCGATCAACGTGCTGACCGGCTCGTACGACGACTCGACCGGCTACTTCGTGCGGCCGACCATCCTGGAGTCGGCCGATCCCACCGACGAGATCTTCGTCAAGGAGTACTTCGGCCCGATCCTCGGCGTGCACGTCTACGACGACGCGGACTTCGACGCGGTGCTCGACCAGATGGAGGGCGTCTCCCCGTACGCGCTGACCGGATCGGTCATCGCCCAGGACCGCTACGCGATCACCTCGGCGTCGGAGCGGCTGCGCTTCGCGGCGGGCAATTTCTACATCAACGACAAGCCGACCGGCGCGGTCGTCGGCCAGCAGCCCTTCGGCGGGGCCCGCGCCTCGGGCACCAACGACAAGGCCGGGTCGATGCTCAACCTGACCCGCTGGGTCAACGCCCGGACGATCAAGGAGACGTTCGTCCCGCCGACCGACCACCGCTACCCGCACATGGGCTGACATCCGGCGGGCTGGACGCGCCATCCCGGCGTCCGTCCGCCCTGGCGGCGAGTCGTTCCGGCCCGGCCCGCGCCCGACACGGATCCACGCCGACCTCGTACAGGTCGGCGTGGATCCGCGACGCACCGTGAACCCCACGCGCGAATTCTCTCCGTCAGCGCCCGCTCGGCACGGGCGCGCGGCCCGTCCCGGTTCGACTCGGCGCAGGGTGTTCTCGAGCACCTTGCCGTAGTCGTTCTTCGGGAGGGCGTCGCCGCCACCGGCCGCCGATGACGCCTCAGCCCGCGAGAGCGGCGAGCTCAAGCGCGCGGTCCGATGACGGCCGGCGGGGTGAGGGTCAGGAGACAGCGGGGCCGCCGTTCACCGGCCGTCGGCCCCGCACAGGAAGCAGGCACCGAGCCGGAGCGACGACGCGGGGCGGCCGGTGGGTGGCCGGCGATCACCTGGCTCAGCGTGGTTCGCCGCCGAGCCCGTCTCCGCGAAGCCGCTCGTCGATCAGCCTGCCGTATTCGCGCAGCGGCTCCGGGCTGAGCAGGCGCTGATGCGACGCGGCCACCGGGTGCAGCCGGATATCACCGCTCACGTACGACCCCCAGGTGTCCTTTGTCAGCGTGTACCGCGGATCCTCGTGCTCGGCCGCGATGATCAGCGTGTCCACGGCCACCACCTCGTGCCGGTACCGGCCCCCGATCCGGATGTTGTTGATCATGACACGGAACGAGGCGGCGAGCAGATCCTCATCGAGCGAGGCGAGTGCCGTGTTGCTGGAGCGCAGGATCCGCACGAACTCGTCGTGGCGCAGGGTGCGGTCCGCGTACTCAGCGGTGTCGATCTCGAACGCCCCGAGCATGTCGAGGTAGAGGCGCGAGATCTCCACCTCGGCCACCTTCTCGATGACGTCGTCGCCCAGTGGGCGCGCCGGGAACGCGTCGATCAGGATGAGCGATTCGACCCGCCGGCCGGACTGTTCCAGCCGGGCCGCCATCGCGTGCGCGACGACGCCCCCGAACGACCAGCCCAGCAGGCGGTAAGGCCCCTCCGGCCACACCTTGAGGATCCGGCTTACGTACTCGGCGGCCATCTCCTCGATCGAGGCGGGCAGTGATTCCCCGCCCCGCAGGCCGCGGGCCTGCAGGCCGTACACCGGAACCTCCGGGTCGATGTGCCACAGGAGCGACGCGTAGGGCCAGCTGAGACCGCTCCCGGGATGCACGCAGAAGAGCGGCGCGCGGCGGCCGGCGGCGCGGAGGGGAAGCAGGACGCCGAACGTCCGCTCCTGCGGATCCAGGGCGAGGCGTTGCGCCAGGCCCGCCACGGTCGGGGTCTCGAACAGCGCCCGGATCGGCACCTCAGCCCCCAGAACCGCGCGGATACGGCTGACCAGGCGGGTCGCCAGCAGCGAGTGCCCGCCCAGGTCGAAGAAGCCGTCGTCGACGCCGACCCGGGGCAGTTCCAGGACCTCGGCGTAGAGGCCGCAGAGCAGCTCTTCCTGCGGGGTCCGCGGACCGCGGCCGTCGGTGGTGGCGGGGAACTCCGGGTCGGGCAGGGCCCTGCGATCGAGCTTGCCGTTGACGGTCAACGGCAACCCCTCCAAAGCGACGACCACCGCCGGGACCAGGTAATCCGGCAGCAACCGCGCCACATACTCCCGCACCCCCGCCGAGTCACCCACCACATAAGCGACCAGACGCCCCTCACGCACCACCACCGCCGCGTCCCGCACCCCCTCATGACCACGCAACACGGCCTCGACCTCACCCGGCTCGACCCGGAACCCGCGCACCTTCACCTGCTCATCGGCACGACCCCGAAACTCCAGCTCACCATCGGCGTTCCACCGGGCCAGATCCCCCGTGCGATACATCCGCGACCCGGCGGGACCATAGGGATCGGCCACGAACCGCTCCGCGGTCAAACCCGGCCGATCCAGATAGCCCCGCGCCACCCCCGCACCCGACAGATACAACTCACCCACAACCCCCGGGACGACCGGGCGCAGGGCCGCGTCCAGCACGTGCAGCCCCATGCCGGCCATCGGGCCACCGATCGGCACACTGCTCCCCCCGAAATCGGCCGCGACCTTGTGACGGGCCGCGAAGGTCGTGGCCTCCGTCGGCCCGTACCCGTTCACCACCGTGATCGAGGGGTGGGCCTGCCGCACCCGCGCCACGGCCGACGGGGAGACCACATCCCCACCGGCCCACACCTGCGACACCCCGGCCAGCGCCTGCAGATGATGCTCGGCCACCACCGCCAACAACCCCGCCGTCAACCACACGGCGGTGATGTCGTGGTCGACCACCGCCCGCATCACCGCCGCGGTGTCAACCGCGTCCTCGGCCACCACCACCGTGCCGCCGCCCAGCAACGGCACCCACACCTCGTAGGTCGAGGCGTCGAACACCTGCGGCGAATGCCACAGCACCCGCTCATGACCGGCCGCGAAACACTCATCCGCCGCCAACGCCACAATGTCACCGTGCGTGACCAGCACACCCTTCGGCGCACCCGCCGACCCCGAGGTGTACATCACGTACGCGCCACCGGCCGGCCGCACCGGTACGGTGACCTTCGCCGCACCGCCCGACTCCGGCAGGGTCTCCAGCACCAGCACCGGGCGGCAGTCATCGATGATCGCCCGGCGGCGGGCCGACGGATACTCCGGATCCACCGGCACATACACCCCGCCGGCCTTGAGCACCCCCAGCATCGCCACGATCAGATCCGCGGAGCGCGGCATCAGCAGAACCACCCGCGACTCCGCCCGCACCCCGTGCTCGACCAGCCACCCGGCCAGACGATCCGACCACTCCCCCAACTCCTGGTAGGTCAGCTCGCGATCACCATGACGCACCGCCGGCCCGGCCGGGTCCTGCGCCGCCACCACCTGCGGCACCGTCGACACCGGCACCCGCCGCTCATTCACCGACCACCGCTCCAGGTCCTCCCGCTCGGCGTCGGTAAGGATCTCAGCCCGGCTGATCGGTGCGTCCGGGTCGGTGGTGACCGCCTCCAGCAACCGCACCCACCGAGCCATCAGCCCGTTCACCGTGCCCACGTCGAACAGATCGGTGGCGAACTCCGCCCAGCCGACGATCCCCGCGGCGCCACCGTCCTGTTCGGCGCGTTCCAGCACGTTGACGGTCAGATCAACCCGCGACACCCCCGCGTGCGCCGGCTCGTCGGCCACCCGCACACCCGGCAACTCGAAGTCACCCATCGGTGCGTTCTGCAACGCGAACATCACCTGGAACAACGGGTGATGCGATGCGGAGCGCCGCGGGTTGAGCTCCTCCACCAAATACTCGAACGGCACATCCTGCTGCGCGTACGCCGCCAGATCCGACTCCCGTACCCGCTCGACCAGTTCAGCGAAGGACGGATCACCGGAGGTGTCGGTGCGCAACACCAGCGTGTTGACGAAGAACCCGACCAGATCGTCCAGCGCGTCATCGGTCCGCCCGGCGACCGGTGACCCCATCACGATGTCGGTACCCGCGCCGAGCCGGGTGAACAGCGCCGCCAACGCCGCCTGCAACACCATGAACACCGTCGCGCCCGTGCTCTGCGCGATCCGCAGGACTCGCTGCTGCAGCTCGGGGCTGATCTCGAACCGGACCGCGTCGCCACGGTACGACGCCACCGCCGGGCGTGGCCGGTCGGCCGGCAGTTCCAGGCACTCCGGCAACCCGGCCAGTCGCTGCCGCCAATAGCCCAGTTGCTCGCCGAACAGACTGCCGCCGTCGGTCTCGTCACCGAGCAGACGCCGCTGCCACAGCGTGTAGTCCACGTACTGCACCGCGAGCGGCTCCCACACCGGAGCCTCACCCGCGCTGCGCGCCACATACGCCGCCACCAGGTCACGGGTCAGCGGACCCGTCGACCAGCCATCGGCCGCGATGTGATGCAGCAGAACCAGCAGCACCACCTCCTCGGCACCGATCCGGAATACCTCGCCGCGAACGGGCACCTCGGTGGACAGGTCGAAGCCATGGCGGGCAGCCGCGTTGACGCGGTCGCTCACCTCGCCGGCGGCGACGTCCGCCACCTGCCACGGCACCGAGGCCCTGGGCAGGACGACCTGCCGCGGCCGGCCGTCCACCGTGGAGAAGACGGTCCGCAGGGACTCGTGACGGGCCACCACGTCGTCCAAGGCCTGGCGCAGGGCGTCGATGTCCACCTGGCCGGTCAGGCGCAGGGTCAACGGCATGTTGTAGGTCGCCGAACGGCCCTCCAACCGGTGCAGGAACCACAGCCGCTGCTGGGCGAACGACAACGGCAGGACATCGGGGCGGAGCTGGGGCACGAGCCGGTCCCGGGCCTGGCCGGCCGCCTCGATCCGCGCGGCCAGCCCGGCCACCGTCGGGGTCTCGAACAGCGCCCGGATCGGCACCTCCACCCCCAGCACGGTCCGGATACGGCTGACCAGACGCGTGGCCAGCAGCGAGTGCCCGCCCAGATCGAAGAAGCCGTCGTCCACACCCACTCGCGGGACGCCGAGTACCTCGGCGAACAGGCGGTTCAAGGTCTCCTCGGTGCCAGAGCGGGCGGCGCGGAACGTCCTGGACGTGAAGGCTGGGGCCGGCAGGGCCTTGTGGTCGAGCTTGCCGTTGGGGGTCAGCGGGATCGCGCCGATCGGCACCACCGCGGCCGGGACCATGTACTCGGGTAGCCGCTCGGCCAGATGATCACGCAGACCGGCCACGACCGCGTCCACGTTCCGGGCCGCCAAGGGTTCGTTCGCCGAGGTGTCCGCCACTCGGCAGGTGCCGGTGAGCCGCGAGGTGTCCTCCGCGGCGAGCAGGACGGCGTCGAAACGATCCGGTCCTTCCGCCGCCCAGGTGGTCATGACCCGATACCCGTGCTCGGCGCCCCAGGCATGCACCTGTTCGGGGTCCACCCCGTCGCCGCTGAGGCGTGCGTTGGGCAAGCCGGTCACCCGTACCGGAAGGATCTCGACCTCGTCCAGAGAGGTGACGGCCGGCAGGTCGGCGACGTCGAGCGCGGCCACACCGGAGGAGTACAGGCTGACCTCGTACCGATGGCAGGTCAGCTCGTTGTGGTCCCTTCCCCGCTTGAGCCTGATCTCCGCGGAGAAACCGTTCTCGGCGGCCCACCGCTGGAACCAGCCCGGCTCCAGCAGCAGTTCCTTCTCCACCAGAACCGCGTGATCGACCGCCGCCTGGATCACCGCTGCCGAGGCGTGCGCAAGCCTGGCCCGCTGAACCTGCTCCTGCAGGAGCCGGAGGGTGCCGTGGCGGCGGACGTCGCCGACCACGATCCGGCCACCCGGGGCGAGCAGGCCGGCGAGCCGGCCGAGGACCCGGGCCAGATACGCCGCGGACGGGAAGTACTGCACCACCGAGTTGAGCACGATCGTGTCGAAGTGCTCGGTGGGCAGAGTGGTGACGTCATCGGCAGGCCGACAGGACAGGTGCACCTGCGGCCAGTCGGCGGTCAGAGCGGTCAGCCGCGCGATCGCCTGCGCCGAGAAGTCCGTGGCCCAGTACTCGCTCACCCGCGGCGCGATCCGAGACAGCAGCAGACCCGACCCCACCCCCACCTCAAGCACCCGCTCCGGAGCGTGGACCAGGATGTTACCGACCGCGTGATCGCGCCAGGCCCGCATCTCCTCCAGCGGGATCGCATCCCCGGTGATGCCGGAGTCCCAGCCGGTGAACTCGTCACCCCAGTCCACCCCCGACGACACGGCGGCATAAGCGGACTCGTAGATGTCACGCCACTCACCGACCTGTTCGCCCGCCGCGCCGTCCTCGACGTCATCGGTGGCCGGGACGACGTAACCCACCAGGCGGCGCTCGCCCGGCTGGTCCTCGCGCGCGATCACGACAGCGTCGGACACGGCCGGATGCTCCCGCAGCACGGCCTCGATCTCGCCCGGCTCGATCCGGAACCCGCGCACCTTCACCTGCTCATCGGCACGACCCCGGAACTCCAGCTCACCATCGGCGTTCCACCGGGCCAGATCCCCCGTGCGATACATCCGCGACCCGGCGGGACCATAGGGATCGGCCACGAACCGCTCCGCGGTCAAACCCGGCCGGTTGAGATAGCCCCGGGCCACCCCCGCACCGGCCGCGTACAACTCCCCCACCACACCCGGCGGCACTGGACGCAAACCCTCATCCAACACATACACCCGGGTGTCCAGCACCGGACGACCGATCGGGGCGACCTGGCCGCTGAGCGGACCGCTCATCGACACGCACACCGTCGACTCCGTCGGCCCGTAGGCGTTCACCACCGCGCGATCCCGCGACCAGCGCCCCGCCAGCTCCGGCGGGCAAGCCTCACCCGCCAGCACCACCACACCCAGCTCCGCGAGATCAGCCGGCGCGACCGTGGCCAGCACCGACGGCGGCATCGTCACGTGAGACACCCGGCCCGACACCAACGCCCCGCCAAGCTCCTCACCCACCAGCGCCCGGCCACCCGGCGGCACCACCAGCACCGCCCCCGACCCCAGCGCCATCACCAGCTCCCACACCCAGGCGTCGAAACTCGGAGAAGAGAACTGCAACACCCGCGACCCCGGCCCCACGCCCAGCCGCCGCGCCTGCGTCATCGCCAACGCCGCCAGCCCCCGATGCGAGACCACCATACCCTTCGGCACGCCGGTCGACCCCGAGGTGTAGATCACATACGCCGCCCGCGACACCATCCCACCCACCGGCGCCCCGGCCGGCGCGGCAGCGGGGCAGGCCGAGACATCCGGCAAACCATCCCGCAACACCACCACCGGAGCCGCGTCGGCCAGCATGAACTCCCGCCGCTCAACCGGATAACCCGGATCCACCGGCACGAACACCCCACCGGCCTTGGCCACCGCCAGCACAGCGACCACCAACTCCACCGACCGCGGCAACACCAACGCCACCCGCGACTCCACCCCGACGCCCTGCGTACCCAGCCAGTACGCCAGCCGATCCGACCACTCCTCCAGCTCGCCGTATGACAGCGACCGCTCCCCCGACTCGATCGCGGTGGCGGCCGGGTCATGACCGGCGACCAGGGCGGGCAGGTCCCGCGGCACCACCACC
Organism: Streptosporangium amethystogenes subsp. fukuiense; assembly: GCF_042665875.1. NCBI lineage: Bacteria > Bacillati > Actinomycetota > Actinomycetes > Streptosporangiales > Streptosporangiaceae > Streptosporangium > Streptosporangium amethystogenes. Next base: position 3,724,264 of record NZ_JBHTEE010000001.1, read on the forward strand.
GCCTCCGGCGTCCGCGGCACCAGCCGGGCCCGTTCTCCCTCCGACAGCAGCTCCACCTCACCGATCCGCAGCCACGGGGCGGCCACCACCGCCTCCAGCAACCGCACCCACCGCCCCACCAGCGCATCCACCGTGTCCGGATCGAACGACTCCGTGGAGAACTCCACCGATCCCGCCACCCCGGCCGGGCCACCGCGCTCATCCGACGTCTCGGTGAGCGAGAAGAACAGGTCGAACCGGGCAGTGCCGGTACCGACGAAAACGGGTTCCACCCGCAGGCCGGGCAGGGCGAACGCCGATCGGGGCGTGTTCTGCAACACCAAGGCGACCTGGAACAACGGGTGGTAGGCGGTGGTGCGCTGCGGGTTCAGCACCTCCACCAGGTGCTCGAACGGCACATCCTGGTGGGCGTACGCCGAAAGACTGGTCTCGCGCACCCGCCCCAGCAGCTCGGCGAAGCTCGGATCGCCGCTGGTGTCGGTGCGCAACACCAGCGTGTTGACGAACAGCCCGACCAGATCCTCCAACGCCTCGTCGGTACGCCCGGCGATACCGCCGCCCAGCGGGATGTCGCTGCCTGCCCCCAGCCGGGTCAGCAACGCCGCCATCGCCGCCTGCAACACCATGAACACCGTCGCACCCGACCGCCGCGCCAAGCCGACCACCCCGGCATGCAGCCCGGCCGGTAGCCGGAAGGCCAGGTTCCCCCCGGCGTAGGAGGTCACCGCCGGACGCGGCCGGTCCACCGGCAGCTCCAGCCGCTCGGGCGATCCGGCCAAATGCTCGGTCCAGTACGCCAGCTGCCGCCCGAACCGGCTGGTGGGGTCGGCGTCGGCACCCAGCATCTCCCGCTGCCACAACGTGTAGTCGGCGTACTGGACCGGCAACGGCACCCACCGCGGGGCCTCACCCGCGCGGCGAGCGGCATAGGCCTGCACCAGATCCCGCGCCAACGGCGCCAACGACCACCCGTCACCCGCGATGTGGTGCATCAGGACGAGCAGCACCGACTCCCCGGGAGCGGTGACGAACAGGTCGGCACGCACCGGGATCTCCTTGTCGAGCGCGAAAGCGTACCGGGCGGCCTGGGCCAAGGCGGTATCCAGCTCATCGGGCACGACGGTGTGCACCTGCCAGCCGACGGAACTCTCGGCGTCCGGGAGAATCCGCTGCACCGGGCGGCCGTCCACCTCGGGGAAGACGGTGCGCAGCGACTCGTGCCGTGCCACCACGTCGTCCAGCGCGGCGCGGACCGCCGCCTGGTCCAGATCTCCGGTCAGCCTCAGCGCCAGCGGCATGTTGTACGTCGGCGACAGGCCCTCCAGCTTGTGCAGGAACCACAACCGCTGCTGCGCGAACGACAGGGGCAGGGGGGCGGGGCGTTCCCGGCGGGTCAGGGCCGGGCGGATCCGGCCGTCGCCGTGCTCGATGTGGCGTGCCAGGCCCGCCACGGTCGGGGTCTCGAACAGCGCCCGGATCGGCACCTCAGCCCCCAGAACCGCGCGGATACGGCTGACCAGGCGGGTCGCCAGCAGCGAGTGCCCGCCCAGGTCGAAGAAGCTGTCCTCCACCCCGACCTCGGCGAGGTCGAGCACATCGGCGAACAACCCGCACAGGACCTCCTCCCGCGCGGTCCGCGGACCGCGGCCGCCCGCAGTGGAGAACTCCGGGTCGGGCAGGGCCCTGCGATCGAGCTTGCCGTTGACGGTCAACGGCAACCCCTCCAAAGCGACGACCACCGCCGGGACCAGGTAATCCGGCAGCAACCGCGCCACATACTCCCGCACCCCCGCCGAGTCACCCACCACATAAGCGACCAGACGCCCCTCACGCACCACCACCGCCGCGTCCCGCCCCCCCTCATGACCACGCAACACGGCCTCGACCTCACCCGGCTCGACCCGGAACCCGCGCACCTTCACCTGCTCATCGGCACGACCCCGAAACTCCAGCTCACCATCGGCGTTCCACCGGGCCAGATCCCCCGTGCGATACATCCGCGACCCGGCGGGACCATAGGGATCGGCCACGAACCGCTCCGCGGTCAAACCCAGCCGGTTGAGATAGCCCCGGGCCACCCCCGCACCGGCCGCGTACAACTCCCCCACCACACCCGGCGGCACCGGACGCAAACCCTCATCCAGCACATACACCCGGGTGCCGAGCACCGGGCGACCGATCGGCGCCCCACCACCCGGCTGCAGTGGCACCGACATGGACACGCACACCGTCGACTCCGTCGGGCCGTAGGCGTTCACCATCCGCCGGCCCGGTGCCCACCGCTCCACCAGCTCCGGGCCGCACGCCTCACCCGCGACCACCAGCGTCATCAGATCCGCCGGCTCCACCACCGGAACCGTCGCCAGCACCGCCGGTGGCAACGTCGCATGGCTGACCCGCTCCCGCACCAGCAGGTCGGCCAGCTCCGCACCCGCCAACCGCCCCGGCGGCGGCACCACCAGCGTCGCCCCGGAGGCCAGCGCCACGATCTCCCACACCCACGCGTCGAAACTCGGGGAGGAGAACTGCAGCATCCGCGCCCCCGGTCCCACCCCCAGCCGCTCCGCCTGCGCCGACGCCAACGCCGCCAGCCCCTGATGCGAGACCAGCACGCCCTTGGGGGCGCCGGTCGACCCGGAGGTGTAGATCACGTACGCCGCCCGGGTCAGCGGCCCGCCGGCCGCGCGCGGCAACGCCGGATGTGCCGAAACGTCCGGAAGGGTGTCCCGCAGCACCAGCACCGGGGCCGCGTCGGCCAGCATGAACTCCTGCCGTGGTGGCGGATAGGCCGGATCCACCGGCACGAACACGCCGCCCGCCTTGGTCACGGCCAGCACCGCGACCACCAGTTCCACCGAGCGCGGCAGCACCAGCGCCACCCGCGACTCCGGCCGCACCCCCCGCTCGCTCAGCCACTGCGCGAGCCGGTCCGACCATCCGTCAAGCTCCCGGTACGACACCGAGCGGCCGTCGGAGACGACGGCCGCCGCATCAGGGTCCCGAGCCGCCGAGGCGGCGAACAACTCCCCCAGCGACGCGCCCGCCAGGAGATCCTCGGTGGACATGTCGTCGATCGAGATCCTTGTCACGGCAGCCGCCCCTCGTCTCGCCGGCACGGCCCGGTGCGGGTGGTCCTGTCGGCCTGGATGCTCTGGACGACCAGATGGCCGTACTCGGCCGCATGGGCGGGTCCCGGTGACGGCGTGGCCGGCGGGCCGAGGACGAGCAGGGGCATGACGCGCCTCACAAGCACCTTCGTTTCATGGTCGGCGGAATACCATGAACGGCGGCGGTCCTCGCCGTCGCACGTGCGCACCACGGTGCCGGACGGAGCTGGGAACCGGCTTGCAACCGACTGGGAAAGCCGGCGGGGCACCGGGAACCTGTCCCGGTGCCCCGCCGGTGTGCCGGTCATCGGTAGGCGGGCATCCCGGTGATCGCCTCGCCGAGGACCAGGGTGTGGATCTCGTGCGTGCCCTCGTAGGTGGAGACCGACTCCAGGTTGGTCATGTGCCGGATCACCGGGTACTCCAGCGTGATCCCGTTCGCGCCGAGACAGCCGCGCGCCTCGCGCGCGACGTCGAGGGCCTGCCGGACGTTGTCCAGCTTGCCGAAGCTCACCTGGGCCGGCACCAGCCTTCCCGCGTCCTTGAGCCGCCCCAGGTGAACCGCCAGCAGGATCGACCGGTTGACGCTGACCGCCATCTCGGCCAGCTTCCGCTGCACCAGCTGGAACCCGGCCACCGGCTTGCCGAACTGCGTGCGGGAGAGGCTGTACTCCACGGCCGCCTCGTAGCACGCCCGTGCCGCGCCGGCCGCGCCGAACAGGATCCCGAACCTCGCCTCGTTCAGGCAGGACAGCGGGCCCTTCAGTCCCACGACGCCGGGCAGCACCGCGTCCCCGGGCAGCCGCACGTCCTCCATCACCAGTTCGGAGGTCACCGAGGCCCGCATGGAGAGCTTCCCGTGCACGTCCCGGGTGCTGAACCCCGGCGTGTCGGTGGGGACCACGAAGCCCCGCACGCCCTCCTCCGCTCGGGCCCACACCACGGCCACATCCGCGATGCCGCCGTTGGTGATCCACATCTTGGTCCCGTTGAGAACCCAGTCGGAACCGTCCCGGCGGGCCGTCGTCCGCATGCTGCCCGGGTCGCTGCCGGAGTCCGGCTCGGTCAGCCCGAAGCACCCGATGGCCTCCCCCGCCGCCATCCGCGGCAGCCAGGTCTCCCGCTGCTCCTCCGATCCGTAGGCGCGAATCGGGAACATCGCCAGGGACCCCTGCACGGACACGAAGCTGCGCAGGCCGCTGTCACCCGCCTCCACCTCCAGGCAGGCCAGGCCGTAGGAGACCGCGTTGGTACCGGCACAGCCGTAGCCGTCCAGGTGCATGCCGAGCAGCCCCAGGGAGCCGAGCTCCTTGGCGATCTCGCGCGGGAACACCCCCCTCTCGTACCAGTCGCCGATCTCCGGCAACACCCGCTCCCTGACGAAACGGCGGACCGTGTCGCGGATCTCCCTCTCCTCGGTGTCGAGCAGCGAGTCGACGTCGAGGAAGTCGTACGGATCAAGTCCGGCGGAACGCTTGTTCACTTCGTGCCTCACATGTTGCCAAGTCGGGACGCGTCGATCCGCGCGACACCTCGGTCGATCACCACGGTCCCGTCCGCGCGGACGGTCTGGAACATCACGTCGGCCCCGTCCAGCCACAGGCGGACCTCCAGGGCCTCCCCGGGGACGACGATGCCGCGGAACCGGCCGCCGATGGCGGTGAGCAGATCCGGATCGCCGCCGCAGGCGGCCGCCACGACGGCCCTGCCGGTGAAGCCGTACGTGCACATCCCGTGCAGGATCGGCCGGTCGAACCCGCCGCGGGCCGCGAACGCGGGATCCGAGTGCAGGGGGTTGCGGTCACCGGTCAGGCGGTACAGCAGCGCCTGTTCCGGGCGGGTCCGGTAGCGCACGATCTCGTCCGGAGAACGTGTCGGCGGCTTCCAGTCGTCGGCGGACCCCCGGGGGCCGCCGAAGCCTCCCGCGCCCCGGATGAAGGCGGCCGACCGGGTGGAGAACATCGGCGCGCCGGAGGTGGGATCGACCGCGCGGACGCCGGTCCACACGATCGCCCCGCTGCCCTTGTCATGGATCGCCAGCACTTCGGCGGTCAGTCTCGCCCGGCCGGAGACGGCCAGCGGGGCCGCCAGTTCCAGGTGCTGCTCGGCGTGGAGCAGCCGGGCCCTGTCGTACGAACCGATGTCCGGCCTGGAGACCCGCTGGCCGAGCAGCGCGCCGAAGGTCGGCAGCACCCGCTGGCGCAGGTTCTCGCTGTTCTCCGTGGTCACCGAGAGCTCGGCGCCCGGGTCCTGCCCGGCGCCGATCGAGACGGCGTAGAGCAGCGCCTCGTCGGATCCCCAGGAGACGTCCACCGGCTCGCTGGTCCGGCCGACCGAATCGAGGTCGAGGGCCATGTCAGGCTCCGTCCAGCTGGGGCAGCCGGGGGTTCCGCACGGACTGGGCCAGCAGCTTGCGGACCGCTCCGTCGATCTCCTCGGCGTGCCACAGCCGGGGCAGCTCCGCGGTGGGGCCGACGTTCCAGCCCTCGTACACGCTGAGCAGTCCTCCGCTGGACCCGAAGACCTGCCCGGTGACACCGGCGGACCGCTCGCTGCCCAGCCAGGCGACCAGCGGCGAGATGGCGGCCGGGTCGTAGGGGTCGAAGTCCCCCTCGGGCTCGGCCATCAGCCCCTCGGTCATCCGGGTGCGCGCTCCGGGAGCGACCGCGTTGACGGTGATCCCGTACGGAGCGAGTTCCATGGCCGCGATCACGGTGAAGCCGGCGATGCCCGCCTTGGCCGCCCCGTAGTTGGTCTGGCCGATGTTACCGAGCAGGCCGGACGAGGACGAGGTGTTGACCAGGCGCGCGGACAGCTTCTCGCCCGCCTTGGCGCGCGCCTTCCAGTGCCGGGCGGCTGCGCGGGACGGCGCGAAGGTTCCCTTCAGGTGGACCCTGATGACGTCGTCCCACTCCTCCTCGGTCATGTTGGTCAGCGTGCGGTCACGCACGATGCCGGCGTTGTTCACCAGCACGTCCAGGGTGCCGAACCGGTCGACGGCGGTCTGCACCATGGCCTCGGCCGAGGCCATGTCGGCGATGTCGCCGTGGTCGGCGACGGCCTCGCCGCCCATCGCCTCGATCTCCGCGACGACCGCGTCCGCCGGCGTGCGCGAACCACCCGCGCCGCCGCGCTCGACACCCCGGTCGTTGACGACCACCTTGGCGCCCTGGCGGGCGAACTCCAGCGCGTGGAAGCGGCCGATGCCGTTGCCCGCACCGGTCACGATCACCACGCGTCCCTCACACAACCGCGACATCCGTCCTCCTGTTCACATGTTTCGACAATCATGTTTCGACAACGGGGTGGCGCCTCAGGCGGCGGCGACCTCTTCCGCGCCGAGCACCAGGACGCCCGCGCTCATGAACGAGCCGCCGTTGCCCAGCACGACGCTGGTCCGCACCCCGTCCACCTGGGCCGCCGCCTCCCCGCGTACCTGGCGTACGGACTCGCAGATGGCGAACATGCCGTACATCCCGGTGTGCGTGTACGCGAGACCGCCGCCGTTGGTGTTCATCGGAAGTCGTCCGCCGGGGGCCGTGTGCCCCTCCTCGACGAATCCGAAGGACTCCCCTCGGCCGACGAAGCCCAGATCCTCCAGCCCGTACAGCGGGACGTGCGCGAAGGCGTCGTAGATCATCAGATGGTCCACCTCGGAGTGCGAGACCCCGGCCTCCGCGAACGCCGCGCGGCCGGCGTCCCGGAACGCACGGGACGACGTCAGGTCCGCCATCTGCGAGATGGCCGACGACTCTCCCGCCTCACCGGCCCCCAGCAGGTACACGGGAGGTTTCGGCCCGTCGGCGGCCCGTGCCGCGGAGGTGACCACCACCGCGGCGCCGCCATCGGTGACCAGGCAGCACTCCAGCAGGTGGAGCGGGTAGGAGATCATCTTGGAGGACAGCACGTCGTCGACGGTGATCTCGTCCCGCAGCTTCGCCCGTGGGTTGAGGGCGGCCCACTTCCGCTGGACGACCGGCACCATCGCCAGCTGTTCCGGCGTCATGCCGTACTGCTTCATGTAGCGCAGCACCCCGATGGGGAACGTCGACGGCGCGAAGACGCCGCCGTAGGGCACCTCGAACTGCCCGCGCATCGACTGCGGCGCGGGGGCCCACGGCTGCATGCCGACGCGGGACCTGCCGGACTCGCCGTGGGTGATCAGGACCGTCTCGCAGAGCCCGGCCATGATCGCGGCGGCGGCGTGCCGGACGTGCAGCATGAACGACGTCCCGCCGACCATCGTCCCGTCCAGGTAGGAGGGGTTGATACCCAGGTAGTTGGCGACGTCCAGCGGGCTCTCTCCCGCACAGGCCACCCCGTCGACGTCCGCGACGCCGAGCCCCGCGTCGCGCAGCGCGGCCAGCCCGGACTCGGCGTGCAGCTGCAGCGCGGACTTGTCGGGGATGCGCCCGAGCTGCTCGGACTCGGCGGCTCCGACGATCGCGACCCTGCCTCGGATGCTCATCGGCCACCGCCCGCCGGCTGGAACTTCGGAACGGCGACGTCACCGTGCTTGTCGAAGACGACCTCGAGGTCCATGTCGAGGACGAGGTGCTCCGGGTCGTTGGGAACCCCGACGATGTTGGACATGAGTCTTGGACCCTCCTCAAGCTCCACCACCGCCACGGCGTACGGCCCCTCGCTCTCGAAGCCGGGCGACGGCCGGTGGGCGATCAGGTAGGAGTGCAGTTTTCCCCTGCCGGTGGCGGTGAACCACTCGATGTCCGACGAGGAGCAGAAGGGGCAGACCGAGCGCGGGTAGAGGAACGCCTTGCCGCACGGGACGCATCGTGGCAGCCGCAGCTCACCGGCCGCGGCGCCGTCCCAGTACGGCCGGGTGTCGGGGGTGGGCTTCGGCGCCTGCTTCCCCTCGTTGCGGGCCACCTCAGACCCCCACCCGGACGGCGAGCTGCTCGCGGTGCAGGTCGGAGTCTCCGAAAAGGTGCTGGGAGGCCTTCGCCCTCTTGAAGTAGAGGTGGGCGTCGTGCTCCCAGGTGTAGCCGATCCCGCCGAGTACCTGGATCATCTCTCCGGTGATGGCCGTGTAGGCGTCCGAGCAGACCGCCTTCGCCACGGAGGTCGCGACGGGCAGGTCCTCCGCGTCGTCGGCGACCGCGGCCGCCGCGTAGTACGCCGCGGAGCGCGCCGCCTCCAGGTCGAGCAGCATGTCGGCGCACTTGAACTTGATGGCCTGGAAGCTGCCGATGGGGACGCCGAACTGCTCGCGGACCTTGGCGTACTCCACCGCCACCTCCAGGGACCGTGCGGCACCGCCCACCTGCTCGCAGGCCAGGCCGGCGGCCGCGATGCCGAGGGTCGCGTCCAGCACCTGCCGGGCGCGGGCCCCCAGGGCGACAGCCCGGCCGCGGGCGTCGGCGAACGTCACCGTCGCCAGCCGCCGGGTCATGTCCAGCACGGGTACCTCCTCGGCGACGACACCCGCCTCGCGGGTGTCCACGGCGAGCAGCACGGTCTCGCCCTCCTCGCCACCCGCGACCGAGGCCAGGACGAGGAGCAGGTCCGCCTGGACTCCGTCCGTCACGAACGACTTGGTCCCGGTGACCCGCCAGCCCTCGCCGTCGCGTACCGCGCTCACCCGGGGGCGCGTGGCCCGCCAGTCCCCGTCCGCCTCGACGTGGGCCAGGCTCGCGATGGCGTCGCCGGCGGCGATGCGGGGCAGCCAGTCGCGGCGCAGTTCCTCGTCGTCGCCGAACAGCAGGGCGTTGGCCGCCACGATCACGGTGGACAGGTAGGGCGAGCGCAGCAGCACCCGGCCCATCTCCTCCAGCACCACCGACTGCTCGCGGAAGCCGTAGCCCGCGCCGCCGTACTCCTCGGGAATCGCCATCGCGTGCAGTCCGAGGCTCTCCGCCATCAGCTTCCAGAGCCCCACGTCGTAGGGCTCCTCGGACTCCAACTCCGCCCGCAGCCTCTCGGTGCTCGCGTGCTCGGTGAGCAGGCGACGCACACCGGCGCGCAGTTCCTCCTGCTCGGCCGTGAATCCAAGCCTCATTGCCGTCTCCTTATGCTTCCTGGTGAGTGTCACGCCGGCCTACCGACCACGAGGGCGTCGAGGGCCTCGACCACCGTCCCGTCGACCCGCATCGGGTTGACCTCCACTGAATCCCAGCCGTCACCCCAGCCGAGTGCCGCGTCCGTCAATGCCAGGACCGCCGCGACCACGGCGTCGACGTCGCCGGCCGCACGGCCTCGTACTCCCCGTAGCAACGCCGCCCCCCGGAGCCCGCCGAGCATCTCGGTGACGTCTCGCGCGCTGACCGGCAGTGGCCGTATCGCCACGTCCGCCAGTACCTCCACCAGCACGCCGCCGAACCCGAGGACGAGAACGGGTCCCCAGACGGGGTCGCGGTTGATGCCGACGATCAGCTCGACGCCACCGGGGCGGAAGGGCGCGACGAGCACGCCGTCCAGGCGCGCCTCCGGCACCCGGGCGGTGACCGTCGCCATCAGGCCGGTGTACGCCTCGGCCACCGCGTCGTCACCCTCGACGTCGAGGACGACGCCACCGACATCGGACTTGTGGGCGATGTCCGGTGAGCAGATCTTCAACACCACCCGGCCGCCGAGCAGCCGTGCGGCCTCCACCGCGCCGGCCGCGTCCGAGACGAGGCGGTAGGGCATCACCGGTACGCCGTGGCCGGCCAGCAACTCCAGCGCCCGCGCCTCCGACAGCGGGCCCTCCGGCAGCGGCATCTCCGCCAGGGGTGCGGACGACGTCGGCCGGGCGGCGGCGCCGGTCCGCTCCTTCCCGCGCAGCCGTTCTCTGCCGCCCGTGTAGCGCATCGCGTTGGCGACGGCGCGCAACCCGACCTCGACTCCCGGCAACCTGACGAGGTCGAGTTCCGCGAACAGCTCCCGGGCGAAGTCGCTGAGCCCGACGCCCACCTCGTCCTGGAGCAGCACCGGGACGTCGAGCCCCTTGACGGTGTCCGCGATCGCCGCGAAGTGGGCGCGGGTGAAGTCGGGGTCGGCGGGTTGCTCGGGGGGCGCGACGAACGCCTGGAACAGCAGCAGGTCGTAGTGCTCCGCCCCGGTCCTGCCCATGACGGCGGCCGCGTCCACCGGCAGTCTCGGGTTCACCGTCGCGTAACCGGTGACATCGAGGGGGTTCTGCACGTGGGAGAAGGCCGGCAGCAGGGAGCGGAGCTCCTCCAGCGCCTCGGGTGGCAGCCGCGGCAGGGTCATCCCCTCGTCGGCGGCCTTGTCCGCCACCAGCTCGCAGCTTCCGCCGGACGCCGAGACCACGCCGAGGCGGCCACCGCGCGGCCGCACCCCGCGGGAGAGCAGCTCGGTCGTCGCGACGAACTCCTCCATCGAGGAGACCTCGACCACGCCGAGCTCCCGCAGCACCGCGGACGTCACCGCGGAGTCTCCGGCCAGCGCCCCGGTGTGCGACATCGCCGCCTGCCGGGCCACCTCACTGCGCCCGACCGGGAGCACCACGACCGGCCGGTCGAGTTCGAGCGCGCGCTCCGCCAGCGCCCGGAAGCCCTCGGCGTCCCTGAACGCCTCCAGGAACAGGCCGATCGCCCCGGTCTCCTCGCTCTCGACGAGGTACCGCGCCACATCGGTGGACGAGAGCGTGGCCTCGTTCCCGGTGCCCGCCAGCATGCCGACCCCCACGCCCCAGGCTCTGGCGAGGGAGAGCAGCGGCTTCATCAGGCCGCCCGACTGCAGGACGAACGAGGCGCCGCCGGGGTCGGGCAGGTTCGGCAGCGCGAGGCCGAACGGTACGACCTGGTGCCGCACGTCCACGTAACCACTGCCGTTCGGTCCCAGCAGGTGGATACCGGTCTCCCGCACCGCCGCGGCGAGCTCGCGCTGCAGCGCCCGGCCGTCGTCCGTCTCCCCGAATCCCGCGGTGAGCACGACGGCGCCGCCGATCCCGTTCGCGGCCGCCTCCCGCAGGAGGTCGGGAACGGTGTCGCGCGGGGACATGATGTAGGCCAGGTCGACCGGTTCCCCCACCGCGCTGAGGGAGGCCGCCGCCGTGACGCCGTGCACGGTCGCCCGTGAGGGGCTGACGCAGTGCACCGCGATCCCCGGCGAGTAGCGGCGCAGGTTCTCGAAGGCGTTGACCGACCACATGGAACGTTCCGTCGCACCGACGAGGGCGACCGACCGTGGCCGGAAGAGGGTGCTCAGGTCCGGCGTCGCCCGCGCCGCCTCCGACCGCGCGCCGCCGGTCACGTTGTCGAGGATCGCCACGCTAGGACGACCTTGGCAGGCCGAGTACGCGTTCGGCGACGATCCGGCGCTGCACCTCGCTCGTTCCCGCGAAGATCGTCTCAGCGCGGCTGGTGAGGAACGTCTTCTGCCAGCGCCCCACCTGGTAGCCGTCGCCGGAGGGGCGCACCAGCGCCTCCGCGCCCTCGATGTCGATGGCGATCTCGCCCAGCCTCCGGTGGTACTCGCTCCAGACCAGCTTGGTCAGCGACGCCTCGGCGCCCAGTTCCTCGCCGGAGGCGAGCGTGGCGAGGACTCGCTGGCCGGTGGCCTTCATGACGTGTACCTGGCAGTAGGCCCAGGCCAGTTTCTGGCGGATGAGCGGGTCGGAGTCCCGGCCGAGTTCCCTGGCCCGTTCGACCAGGGCCTCCCACTCCTTCTCGTACTCCAGGTGCTGGACGGCGGCCACCGCGCCGCGCTCGCTGCCGAGGGTGGTCATCGCGGACCGCCACCCGTTGTTGAGGCCCCCGATGACGTTGAACAACGGAGCTCGGGCGCCGTCGATGTACTCCTGGGAGAACGCGTCCTCACCCGACATGGTGATCAGCGGCCGCACCGTGATCCCGTTGTCCCTCATCGGGACGAGCACGTAGGAGATGCCCTTGTGCTTGGGGGCGTGCGGGTCGGTCCGGCACAGCAGGAACAGCGTGTCGGCGAGATGTGCCCGGGATGTCCAGATCTTCTGCCCGGTGATGACGATCTCGTCACCCTCCACGACTCCCTGGGTGGCGACGGCGGCCAGGTCCGAGCCCGCGTCGGGCTCGGAGAAACCCTGGCAGTACCTGTCCTCGCCGCTGACGACACGCGGCAGGAAGTACGCCTTCTGCTCGGGGGTGCCGTGCGCGAGGATGGCCGGACCGGCGAGGCGCTCCCCCATCCCCCGGGTCACCCGCGGCATGTCCGCACGTGCGAACTCCTCGGCGAGGACGGCCATCTCCAGGTCGTCCAGTCCACGGCCGCCGTACTCCACGGGCCAGTGCGGACAGACCAACCGGGCTTCCAGCGACGCCTTCTCCCAGGCGAGGAAGTCCTCGTAGAGTGGTGACCCGGGGTTCCGCCAGGCCTCGCGCTCCAGCTCGTACTCGCCCTTCGACGCGAGTGCCGGCCGCCGATGCTCGTTCAACCACTGTCGCAGTTCGGCGCGGAAGTCCTCGAGCCGTTTATCGCCGAAGTCGGTCGTCATCCAATCCTCCTCAGCACAGACGCTCACACAACGATGGTGTGGAATCCCTCGAACATTCGAGGCGTTGAATATCCAGAATCGTACCGGCCAGTTGGTATGATGTCGAGAACTTTCTCCTCGACCGCCCAGGGAGCCCCCCGATGCTCGCCGCATTCGCGCACGCCACGTCGGCCGACGACCCCGTCAGCGCCCTGTCCGTCGGAGAGCGCCCCGAACCGATACCGCCGGACGGCTGGGTGCCGATCACGGTACGGGCCGCCTCGCTCAACCACCACGACGTGTGGACGCTGCGCGGTGCCGTCACTCCGGCAGGCGGCCTTCCCTGCGTGCTGGGCACCGACGCGGCCGGGGTGGACGACGACGGCAACGAGTACGTGATCCACGGAGTCCTCGGCGACCCCGCGCGCGGTCGTGGTGACGAGACCCTCGACCCGGAACGGTCCGTGCTCTCGGACGCGGGGCACGGGACTTTGGCCGCGCGAATCGTCGTCCCGCGCCGCAACCTGGTCCCGAAGCCCGCCGAGCTCTCCTGGGCCGAGGCGGCCTGTCTGCCCACCGCGTGGCTGACCGCCTACCGCATGCTGTTCACCAAGGCTCGGGCACGGCCCGGTGACCGGGTGCTGGTGCAGGGCGCCGGAGGCGGGGTGGCCACGGCCGCGATCCTGCTGGCCCGCGCCGCGGGACTGTGGGTGCGCGTGGTCACGCGGGACCCCGCCAAGGCCGACCGGGCCGCCGAGCTCGGCGCGCACGAGGTCGTCATGTCCGGAACACGGCTTCCGTCCGACTGCGACGTCGTCCTCGACACCGTGGGGCAGGCCACCTGGAAGTCTTCTCTCGGCGCGGTGCGCCCGGGCGGCACCGTGGTGCTCTCCGGCGCGACCACCGGCTTCGACGCGCCGACCAACCTGGCCCGGCTCTTCTCCCGGCAGATCAACGTGCTCGGCTCGACGATGGGCACCCGGACCGAACTCGAGGACCTCATCGGGTTCCTCGTCGCCGGCGGCGTCCGGCCGCTGGTGGACTCGGTGGCGCCGCTCGACTCGGCCGGCGAGCAGTTCTCCCGGCTGCTCTCCGGCCAGGTGTTCGGCAAGGTCGTGGTCGAGCCATGAGCTACGTTCACGTCAGCCGCCGGGGATCGGCGTTGTGGGCACGTCTGGACCGGCCGGAGCGGGCGAACGCCCTCGGTCCCGAGATCGTCGCCGGGCTGACCCGGTGGCTCGCCGACGGAGCGGCCGACCCGGCGGTGCGAACCCTGGTCGTCACCGGAACCGGCAGGGCGTTCTGCCCCGGAGCCGACGTCCGGGCCTCCGCCGCCCTGCGGGACGCGGACTCCCGCCTGGCCTTCCTGGAGAGCGGACGCGATCTGATGACGGCGATCGAGGAGTCGCCGCTGCCGGTGATCGCCGCGGTGAACGGGGCCGCGTTCGCCGGCGGGCTGGAGCTGGTCCTCGCGTGCGACCTGGTGATCGCGTCACAACACGCGGTCTTCGGGGACCTGCATCTTCCCCACGGGCGGATCCCGGCCTGGGGCGGCTCCGCGCGGCTGGTCAGCGCGGTGGGAGCGGCGCGGGCGGCCCGGATGCTGCTCCTCGGTGAACGGTTCGGTGCCACCGAGATGACCGAGTTCGGCCTGGTGAGCCGGACGGTTCAGGACGACCTGCTGGTGGAGACCGTCGACGAGGTGGCGCGGACGCTGGCCGGATACGACCGGACCGCCGTGGCGGAGATGACCGCGCTCATCCGGTCGGTCCGCCGGCAGGCACCGCAGGAGGCGCTCCGGACCGAGTGGGCGCACTTCCGGCGGCACTTCACCGGCCACGGCGACCCCGGGGCCGTCACGATCCGCCGCTGAGCGGCCGAGCCGCGGTCACTCCCGGTGCTGCTCGCGCCGCACGGCGCGGCCGGTCAAGAAGGACAGCGCGAGCAGCCCGACCACGGCGAGGCAGACGAGCCCGGAGATCCCCAGGGCCTGCCGTGCTCCGGCAAGGTTGGCGAACCACCCGAAGACCGGAGCCCCCACCGGGACCCAGACGAAGAAGGCGACCACGTACAACGCCATCAGGCGCCCCTGGATGTTCGCGGGCGAGCGCAGCTGCAGCGCCGAGATGGCCGAGGTGCCGAACACCTGCATCGTCACGCCCGCGACGAACAGCCCGGCGGCCATGGCGGGCCCCGGCGGGAGCACGGACACCACCGCCGTCACCGCGGCGAAGACCGCCGACCAGACGAACAGGATCCGGTTGGTCGGCTCGGACCTCACCGACGCCGCGAGCCCCGCCCCCACGACGCCGCCGATCCCGATCATCGCCGTCAGCACGCCGAAGCTACCCGCCGCGTCCTTGTCCGTGGAGTCCACCAGCAGCGGGATGGCCAGTTGCAGGTGGGTCATGCCGATGCCGAGCATCAGCCCGCCCAGCAGCGGCACCAGATAGGCCGGCGCGTGCAGGTCCGCGAGACCCCGGCGCCCGCTCCCCGGCTCCTCCACCTCCGTCTCCTCACCACCGGGCAACGGACGCACCTTCAGCAGCGCGAGGCAGGACACCAGACCGAGCACCGCGACAACGGCGAACACCTCGGCGGTGCCGGAGAAGGCGATGAGGCCGCCGGCCAGGGCGGGACCGGCGACTCGCGCGAGCTGGAAGACGGCGCCGTTCAGCCCGACCGCCGCGGCCAGGAACCGGTACGGGACGAGCTGCCGGGGGTAGGCCAGCCGCACCGGCGCGTCCAGCGCTCCCGGGACGCCCAGCAGGACGGCGAAGACGTAGGCGATCGGCAGCGTCACGGCGTCACCGGCGATCAGCGCCGCCAGGACGACGCTGGCCACCACGACGACGCTCTGCGTCATCAGCATGATCCGGCGCTTGTCGAACCGGTCGCCGAGCGCGCCGCCGCTCAACCCCAGCAGGATCATCGAGATGTACTGCAGGCCGGTCACCACGCCGACCGCCACGCCGTCACCGCCGGAGATCTGGACGACGAGCCACACATGGGCCGTGCGGTGCATCCACATCGCGCCGTTGCCCAGCACCTGGGCGAGGGCGAACCAGCGATAGCCCACCACGGCGAGCGCCCGGAAGGGCGAACCGTGCTCGGTCGTCACGACGCCCGGCTCCACGGTGGCACGCGCCGTACCGTGCCGTCAGGGTCGCCGGCCGTCACCGCGTTCCGCATCGCGCTCACGCTCCGACCGGCGGCCGGTCCCACCCGTCGACGAACACGACGTCCTCCACCGGCCTGCGCGCCGCCGGACGGAAGTCGGTGCCGATGGTGTAGGCGACGGGCAGCAGCGCGCACTGGGTCACGCCATCCGGAATCCGCAGGATCCGGGTCACCGCCTCGGGCTCCCGCAGGTGCAGGGTGGTGATGATGGAGCCGAGTCCGCGCGACCGCAGCGCCAGCTGGAAGGACCAGACGGCGGGGAAGACGGAACCGTACACCGCGGCGGCGATCTTCGCGCTGCGGTTCGGGCGGGTGGCGCAGGCGAGCACCAGCCACGGCGCACGGCCCAGGTTCTCCGCGAGGTACGCGGCGCCTGAATAGACCCGGGCCCTGCGGCGGAGGGCCGCCTGCTCCAACGGCTCCGCCGGTGGATCGACCCGCATGGTGCCGCCCTGGAGCATCCCCGCCATCCGCGGCCCGACGTGAACGTCGAACAGGCGGCGGTACTCCGCACCGATCTGGCGGCGGACCTCGGGGTCCCCCACCAGGATGAAGCGCCAGTCCTCGGCGTCCCCGCCCGTCGGCGCCTGCAGGGCGGTACGGAGACAGTCGAGGACCGTCTCGCGCGGCACCGGCCGGTCGAAGTCGAGCCTGCGACGCACCGCCCGCGTCGTGGTGAGCACCGTCTCCAGGTCCGTGATCGGCAGTTCCGTCATCGACGTCCCGGCCATCACAGGTTGCCTCCCATGGGCTCCGGCGGCGCCGCCTGTCCCAGCAGCCTCTCGATCGTCACCCCGACCTCAACGGGATCCATCACGCCGTCGGGAACCACCGACGGACCGTGCCGCCAGGGTTCCGCCACGCCGAGCCGCCGCCCGGAGACCTCGAAGACCCTGCCCGTGACCTCGCGTGAGGAGGGGCCGGCGAGCCAGGTGACCACCGGCGAGACGTGCTCGGGCGCCAGCTCGTCGACCGCGCGCGGGTCCGTCACCAGATCCGAGGTCATCCGCGTGTAGGCGACCGGCGCGACGGCGTTCACCGTCACGCCGTAACGGGCCAGCTCCGCCGCCGCGATCATGGTCAGCGTCGCGATACCGGCCTTGGCCGCCCCGTAGTTCGCCTGTCCCGGCTTGCCGAACAGGCCGGACGGAGACGTCGTGTTGATGATCCTGGCGTCGACCTCGTCGCCGGCCTTGGACCGCTCACGCCAGTGCGAGGCCGCCCATCGGCTCAGCGCGAACGTGCCACGCAGGTGTACGTGCATGACGGCGTCCCACTCCTCCGCGGACATGTTCACCAGCATCCGGTCCCGAAGGATCCCGGCGTTGTTCACGACCACGTCCAGCCGGCCGAACTCGCCGACGGCCAACTCGACCAGCCGCCTGCTGGCGTCCCAGTCCGCGACGTCGTGCCCGCTGGCCACCGCCCGGCCGCCGAGGGCCCGGATCTCCGAGACCACCTCCTCCGCCACCGGGCTCGCCTGCCCGTTGCCGTCCCGGCCTGAGCCCAGGTCGTTCACCACGACGGCGGCACCGGCGGCGGCCAGCGCGAGGGCATGGCACCTTCCCAGGCCCCGTCCGGCACCGCTGATGACGGCCACCCGGCCCGCGCACATGCTCACTGACGCACCACTTTCCTGTCGATCTTCGGTCCCCACCACATGTGCCGGTCCTGGAGGCCGCGGGCGATGATGCCGAGCTGGATCTCCGAGGTCCCCTCCACCACGGTCAGGTTCCGCGCGTCGCGGTGGAACCGTTCCGCCGGATGTCCCGCGACGCTTCCCGCGGCACCGAAGATCTGCGTGGCCAGCCCGGACACCCGTACGGCGCACTCGGTGGCGTGCAGTTTCGCCACGGCCAGCTGTCCCGCCGAGTCCGGCCCGCCGGCGCCGCTCTCCACCAGGTCCGCGGCCCGGTAGGTCAGCAGCCTGGCCGCCTCGACGTCGGCGGCCGCCCGGGCCAGTTCCCACTGGATGCCCTGTTGCCGGATCAGCGCCACCCCGTTGACCTCGCGTGTCTCCGCGTGGCGCACCGCGTGCATCAGCGCCGCCTCGGCGAGACCGAGGCCCCGCGCGGCGACGACGGGGCGCATGGTCGCCAGCGAGCGCAGCAGCGGGCCGAGCCCGGTGATACCCGGCAGCACGGCATCGCCGGGAACGCGCACGCGGTCGAGTTCGATGTCCCCCAGGCTCATTCCCCGGACCGACGAGCGGGGGTGGAGCCGGAGGCTCAGTCCCGGGGCGTCCCGGTCCACGATGAAGGCGCGCAGCGCGTCCGGCCGCCGTTCGGCGGGGTCGGCCGTGGTCGCGACCACCACGTACCAGTCGGCCTCGGCCGCGCCGGAGATCCAGCTCTTGTGGCCCGAGAGCAGCCAGCCGTCGCCGTCCGGTTCGGCGCGGGTGGACACGCCCAGCACATCGCTACCGGCCTGCGGTTCGGACATGCAGAACGAGCCTCTGCTCCGGCCCTGCCCCAGGGGGATCAACCGCTCCCGTCGCTGTTCCGGCGTCCCGGCGAGGAGCAGGAACGCCGCGGGCAGCCGGGACAGCAGCAGCATCAGGCCCGCCGCGCCGGAGTACTGCGCCATCACCTCGGTGGCGTGAGTGAGCGCGACGATCCCCCGGGGGGCATGGCCTTCCGGACCGCCGAGCTCGGGCGGCAGGCTGAGAGCCAGCAGCCCTTCCGCGGCGAATCTCCGGTGGACGTCCTCGGGGTAGAGGCCGTCCGCGTCGATCCCGGCGGCCCGTGGCCGGACCGCGTCCACGGCGATCTCATGAAGACGGTCACGGAAGGAGTCGAAGTCTTGGAACATCATCACCTGTCCTTAGATACCGACCAGATGGTATGATCGTGTGCACATCCCCGTCAACGCCCGGACCGTGATCGGCCGGGCGGCCGTCAGGCCGAGAAGGAGCCCATCATGACCGTGGCCCCCCAGCAGAGTGGCGTGCTCCGCGGCATCGCCGTCGCGGTCCAGGACACCGCCGCCGCCGAACGGCTGCTGGGCCGGGTGACGGATCTCCCGGTCACCGTCCGGGACGGCGACCGCTGGACCGCGCTGGAGGCGGGCGGGCTCACCGTGGCCCTGACCGTGACCGAGGAGTTGCCCGGCGGCGCGGCGGTGAGCCTCAACGTCAAGGTCGCCGATGTCGCGGCCGCGCACGAGGAGCTGATCGCCGCCGGCGCGCTGTCCGTCATGGCACCGGCCCTGACCGCGCACGAGGAGCGGGCCGCGGTCAGGCTCGGCGACTCCGTGGTGCTCTCGGTCTACCGATCGCTCCCCCGGCAGGCCTGACCGGCGGGCCCGAGACCGGGCCGGGCACACCGCCCTCGGCCTCAGGAGTCCCGAGGCACCCAGCCCTCGGTGGACGCCCCGTTCCGGTCGAGTCGCGTCAGGCGGCCGAGCGTCTCGAGATGGACGAGGTGCGCCATGGTCTCCGCGACGGCGGCCCTGACCATCGCGGAACCGAACCGCTCCAGGGGCCGCGACCAGCCGATGCGCCGCGTCACCTGCCAGCCGGACACCCCGGGGTCCGCGCGGACCACCGACTCCACCTCGTCGAGGCGCAGGTCGTGGTGGCCGGCCAGGAAGTCGGTCCTCTCACGCAGTCCGGAGAACCGGTTCTCGTGCCCCGGCAGCACCTCCTCGACGTCGAGCGCGGCCACCTTTCGCAGGGAGGCCAGGAACTCGCCCAGGACATCCGCCTCCTCGGCCGGGTGCACACCGACACCCGGCGTGATCCGCGGCAGCACGTGGTCGCCGGAGAACAGCAACCGGTGCCCGATGTCGTACAGGCAGAGATGCCCCTGCGTGTGGCCGGGGGTCCATACCGCCCGTACCGACCACCCGGGCAGATCCAGCGTCGCCCCGTCGGACACTCCCTGGACCGGAGCGGTCCAGGACTCCTCGGACGAGGGGGCACTGGCGGCCAGCATCTCCTCGACCCGCGCCGGAGGCACGCCCCAGCGGGGGTAGGTGGCCTCAAGCGCTCGCCGGAAGTTCAGCGGGCCGCTCCTGCCGCCCCGCAGCCGCCCCGCCTCCAGTTCGTGCACCAGCACGCCGGCCCCCGACGCGCCCGCCACGCGGTAGGCGAGGCCGAGATGGTCGGGGTGGGCATGGGTGACGACCACCTTGCGCACCTCGTCAAGGCGCCACCCCAGGAGACTCAGTCCGTCTCGCAGGCTCCGCCAGGACTCCTCGCTGTCCCAGCCCGCGTCCACGAGCGCGACGCCGCCGCCCGCCAGTTCGAGGACATAGACGTTGACCGCCTGGAGCGAGGCGATCGGTATCGCGACCGGTATCGACCACAGGCCGGGACGGATCTCGGCCGGTCGCCAGTCGATCGGCCGCCGAGCCGCCGAGGCCAGGTCGGCCTCAGTCGACACTGAGGTACCGCCCACCGAGGAAGACCAGAGGCATCTCTCCGGTCCCCGTCTCAAGATGCGTCACCCTGCCGACGGCGATGCTGTGGTCGCCCGCCTGGTACTCGGCCTCCAGGTCGCATTCCACCCAGGCGACCACGCTCTCCAACCGCGGCGCGCCGTTGCCCGCCGCCGTCCAGGAGAGTCCACGGAACTTGTCGGGCTGCTTGCTCGCGAAGGCCGCGCAGACGTCCTCCTGGCCGGCCGCCAGGACGTTCACGCAGAAACGCTTCGCCATTCGGATCTTGGGCCAGCTCGTGGAGCTCTCACCGGGGCAGAAGGCCACCAGCGGGGGGTCCATGGACACGGAGGTGAACGTGCCGATCGCCAGTCCGACCGGCTGCCCGTCCGGCCCGATACCGGCGACCACCGCGACACTGGTCGGCACGTTTCCCAGCACCCGCCGGAAGTGCGCTCCCGGGATCGTCACGGACTGGGACGCCCCGGTGGGACGAGGCGCCTTCGCCACGCCGGAGGACCCGGCCTGGCACAACGATTCGGTCATCGGAACAGTCGTCATGCCGACTCCTTGCTGTCGTTCGCCCCGGAGGACCGGGACGCGTCCGAGGCGACAAGCGCCGCGCGCTGGACCTTTCCTGCCTCGCTCCGGGGCAGCGCGTCCACGAAGGCCACCTGCCGCACGCTCTTGAAGTGGGCGAGCCGCTCACGGCACCAGGCGACCAACTCGTCGGCCAGCGCCGTTCCCGCCGCCGTTCCCGCCGTCGGGACGACGAACGCCTTGGGCACCTCGCCGAGGCGGTCGTCCGCCACGCCGACCACCGCGATGTCGGCCACCGCCGGGTGCCGGCGTAGGACCCCCTCCAGTTCCCCCGGCCACACCTGGAAACCTCCGGTCTTGATGACCTCCCTGCTACGCCCCACCAGATACAGCACCCGGTCGGCGTCGACATAGCCGATGTCACCGGACCGGACCCAGCCGTTCTCCACGAGCGATGCCCCGTCACCGCCCGTGTCGACGTAGCCCTTGGTGCGCGTGGACTTCACCCAGATCTCGCCCTGCCTCCCGGTCTGCTGGGAGGCGCCGTCCTCGTCGCGGATCTCAAGCTCGACACCGTCGTAGATCCGGCCGACCGAGCCCGGCTTCCAACGCCCCTCACGAACGTCCCGGGCATTCCACCCGGCGACGTGGCCGAGCTCGGCGGAACCGTAGTTGGACATCACGATGACGCCGAACCTCTGCTCGAACAGGGTTTTCAGTTCGGGGTCCAGCCGCTGTCCGGCGACGAGCACCTTGCGCACCGAGGAGAGATCCGGCCGCTCGGTGGTGTGCGTCAGGTCGTACACCATGGTCGGCAGCAGGAACAGGTTGTCGACGCGGTACCGCGGCACCAGCCGCGCGATCCGGTCGACGGAGAACCGCTCGACCAGCAGCACCGTCCTGCCGACGTGCCAGCTGAACAACAGGGACTGGATGCCGCCGCCGTGGAAGAGCGGCAGCAGCACCAGGTTCGGCGGCACGGACTCGTCCACCAGCGCGTACAGCCCCTCCTCCGGCTGCCGTCCCCCCTTCTGCGCCCGGGCGAGGGTCGACATCGAGGCGTGCGTGCCGGAGTGGGTGACGGCCACGGCCTTCGGCATGCCGGTGGAGCCGCCGGTGAACAGCAGCAGTCCCTCGTCCTCTTCGGCCGGCTCGGGGGCCCTGACCGGCGGCGAGTCGCTCCCGGCGGAGCCACGAGCCGTCTCCCCCGCCGCCCGGACCACGTCAAGGGGGAGCAGCGGGACGCCGACGCCGTCCTCGGGGAGCTTCGCCGGGTCGGCGACCACCATGTCCGGCCCGGTCTTGGCGACGCACGATCGGACCTCGTCGAAGTTGTAGAGCCCGCTCATCGGGACCGGCACGAGACCGGCCTTCCAGCAGCCGGCGAGGCCGAAGACCAGCTCGGGGCTGTTGGCGAGGTAGAGGCCCACCCGGCTGCCCGGCGTCAGCCCATGCTCGACGAGGGCACGGGCGACCGCCGAGGCGGCCTGGTCGATCTGCCGGTACGTCCAGGTCCGGCCATCCTCATGGATGAGCCCGATGCGGTGTGGCGATCCGCTCGCCCGCGCCTCCAGGTCGTGTACGAGGTTACGCCTCAACTGTCCTCCTCGGCTGTTGGCACGGTGGCCGAACATCGTGATTCCGTTCCGCCGGCGGATCCGCCGCCCATGGGCCCTCCGACACCTCGGGTGAGCCACGGTCCGCTTCCGACGCCACTCCTTTTTAATACCGACTAGTCGGAATATTACTGTGTGCCGGACTCGCTGTCCACCTTCTCCGCCTCCGGCCGGGGGGCCCAGTCGACCAGCAGGTCCAGCGCCTCCACCCGGTCTCCGTGAACCCACAGCGGGTTCACCTCGACGGCGCGCAGCTCGGGGCCGAGGGTGGTCGCGAGCCGCTGCACCCCGTGGACGGCGGCCGCCACCCTTGCCAGGTCGGCGGGCGCCGAACCGCGAAAACCGCCGAGCAGCCGCGAGACGCGCAGCTCCGACAGCAGACCCGGGATGTCCCGCTCAGGCACCGGAAGCGGCCTGACCACGACATCCTCCAGCAACTCGGTCAGCACCCCTCCGGACCCCACGGTCAGCAGCGGGCCCCAGTTCGGATCGTTGATCACGCTGACCAGCAGTTCCACACCCGCCGGACGCATCGGGGCGACCAGCGCCCCGTCCAGCACCGCGTCGGGCAGCCGGCTCGCCACCTCGGCCAGCATCTTCTCGAAGGCGCTCCGCACCGCGTCGGGATCGCGGAGATCGAGCACCACACCCCCCACATCGGATTTGTGGGGCACGTCCTCACTGATCACCTTGAGCACCACGGGGAAGCCCAGCTCGGCGGCCGCCTCCGCGGCCTCGTCGGCCGTACGGGCCAGGCGGCTGGGAGGTACCGGCACCCCGCACTCGACCAGGAGTCTCTCCAGCTCGGAAGCGGCGGCACCGCTCACGGTGCCGCTCACAGTGCCGCTCACAGTGCCGCTCACAGTGCCGCTCACAGTGCCGCCGGTCACCGGCGCGACGGGGCTCCGGTCTCGCAGCGCGCGCGGCAGCAGCTCGGCATATCTGGCGGACCCGTCGAGCGCGTTCATCCCCGCTGCGATCCCGGGCAGGATGACCAGGTCGTTCTCCCGGACGATCTCCAGCGCGAACGGGCTCAACGCGAAGACCGCGCCGGTCTGGAGCACCACCGGCACCGGACTGTCCCTGATCGCCTGGGCGAGCCGCCCGAACCGGGCCCGAACCACGTCCTCGTCCGGTCCGGGCGCCGCCGGCAGCACCACGGACTGCAGGATCGTCACGTCGTAGTCGTCGGAGCCGTGCTCCGCCACCAGTCGTGTCGCGGTGAAGGGAAGGTCCGCCGCCTTGACCACGAACCCCGTCACATCCAGGGGGTTCTGGACGTCGGCGAAGGCGGGCATCTCCTCGACCAGCGCCTTGGCCAGGGGACCGGCGAAGGGAGGCAGCGTGAAGTCCAGCGGCTCGGCCGCGTCGGCGATCAGTTCGCACGCTCCCCCCGACGCGGCGACGACGGCGAGCCTGCGTCCGCGCAGCCCCCGGGGATGGCGGCCGAGCAGCGCCGCCGTCGCCACCAGATCCTCTATCGAACGCACCGGGACGACACCCAGGTCCTCCAGGGCCGCCACCGTGGAGGCGTGGTCGCCCACCAGGGCACCGGTGTGCGACAGGGCCGCCTCGCGTCCCAGTGACGAGCTGCCGACGTGCAGGGCGACGATCGGCTTGCCCCGCTCCGCCGCCCGCAGCGCGGTCGCCCTGAACGCCACGGGGTCGCGCACCGACTCCAGGAACACTGCGATGACATCCGTGGCCTCGTCGTCGACGAGGTGGCCGATCGCGTCGGTGGCGGTGATCACCGCCTCGTTCCCGGTGGTGACGAGCAGGCTCAGGCCCGTTCCCCAGCTCCGCGCCAGGCCGAGCACGTGGGTGGCCAACCCTCCGGACTGCATGACGACGCCCACCCGGCCGGCCGGCAGCCCGTCCGGAACCGGCAGGCCGAACAGCCGCACCCCGTCCGTGGCGTTCACGAACCCGCTGACGTTCGGGCCGAGCAACCGGGCGCCCCCGGCCGCGCAGAGCTCCACCAGACGTCGCTGTCGTTCCTCGCCTCTGGGACCCGCCTCGCCGAGACCGGCCGAGAGCACGACGAAGTCCCTGGTACCGGCCGCCAGTGCCTGCTCGACGACGTCCGCCACGTGGTCCGGCCCGACCATGACGAAGGCGAGGTCGACCGGCGCGTCCAGCGCGTCCAGGCTCGGCACGGCCCGTCGCCCGTGCACCGTGCCACGTCGCGGATTCACCAGGACGACGTCGTCGAGTCCCGCCGAGAGGTCCGTGCCCGCGAGAACGAGCCGGGTCCAGCCGGAGGACTCGCTCGCACCGATCAACGCCACCCGCCGCGGCGCGAAGAAACCGCCGAGGTCACGCGTCAGCGCCGCGTTCGGCCGCTCGGGGCCGCCGGGCGCATCCTTGCCAGCACTCATTCCGCTCCTCCTTCGAGTCAGTGGATTTCCCATTTTAGTACCGTCCGGTCGGTATGCCATTCCGGTCGGAGAGAACGTCCGGGAGAGGTTCCCCGCTCGCCGGGGCTGACCGGGTCGCGCGGCTCCGTCGTTCCGCAGGCGGGAAACCCAGGGCGACGAGAGCCGCGCCGACCGGGTGGGCGGCCATGGCGAACGTGGTCTCCGTGCTGCGAGGCACCGTCAGACGCCGGCCGGCCCGGCGAACCGCGGCATGACCTCTTTCGCGAACAGCTTGATGGACTCGACGGTCCGCTCGTGCGACGTCCCGAGCCAGTACGGCCGGGCGATGATGTGGTTCACCCCGGCCTCCTCCAGGCGCGAGATGCGCTGGGCCACGAAGTCGGGGTCACCCACGATGAACAGGTTCTCCCACATGTACTCGAACCTGTCCTTCTGGAAGGCGAGCTGCGGGTACTCGGCGTAGTTGAAGTACTCCCGCTCGACGTTCGGCCGCACGGTGTCCCTGGCCAGCTGTGTGGTGGGAGCACAGAACACGTTCACGATCATCGGATACTCGCGACCTTCACGTGACTTGCCGGCCTTGGCCAGTGCGTCGTCGTGGTTGGCCATGGCCTGCACGTGCCAGTCGGGCTTCGGCGAGTTACCCGGAATGATCCAGGCGTCGCCCAGCTCGGCGGCCTTCCGCACGGAGATCGGGCCTCCGGCCCCGATCCAGATCGGTGGACCTCCCCGCTGCAACGGCTTCACACAGATGGTGTCGTGCACGCTGTAGAACTCACCGTCGAAGTCCACCTTCTCGCCGGTCCACAGCGCGCGGATCAGCCGGATCTGCTCGTGCATCTTCCGGAACCGGTTGGGCTTGTCGATGTTCATGGCGGCGAACTCGTTGTTCCGATAGCCCGCCCCCACCCCCAGGACCAGCCTGCCGTCGGCCATGTGGTCGAGGGTCGCGAACTCCTCCGCGATGTGAACGGCGTGGTAGGCGGGAAGGATCACCAGACTGGTTCCGACGGTCATGTTGCCGGAGTGCTGGATCAGTTTCGCGACGACCGAGATGGTCTGCGGTGTCTGCAGGTTCGCGAGAAAGTGGTTGATGGCGAAGATCGAGTCGAACCCCTGCTCGGCGGCCAGCTCGGTCAGGTCCCACAGCTCGTAGAGCCGCCGGCGAAGGTCGTCCTCCGGCAGGTACTGGTGCGACGCCAAGATGCCGAACTTCATTATCGCTCCTGTTCCGGCGTGTCTGCTGACGCCGCTTCCGCTCGCCGTGCGGCCCTGAAGGCACGGACCTGCTCCGGGGTGGGCAGGCTGACGAACTCGACCTGGATCTGATCCGGGTCCTCGCACATGAACATCGTGATCGGGCCGTAGTTGTCCAGGACGCTGGTCGCCGGAGGGTGGTAGCAGTCCACCCCCATGCCGACCAGCCGGTCGTACACGTCCTGGATCTCGTCGGCCGGAACCTGGAAGGACAACGAGAAGACGCCCGGGTCGCCCGGCCGCTTGGGGCGGGAGTCCGCCGGCACCGGCAGGTCCCACTGGATCAGCTCCAGCTGCCCGATCCGTGTCGGCCCCTGGAAGTACACCGCCCTGCCGCCGGCACCGGGGGGTGTGCGCAGCCGCTCGTGCATCGTCTCGTTGCCCACCCGCATGTCCAGGGTCATCCGCAGCCCGAGCCCGTCGCGATAGAACGGGATGGACTTCTCAAGATCACGGACGCTGATCGCGACGTGGTGGATCTCGCCGACCATCGGCAACTCTCCCTCGATAGTGAACGTCAGCCGAGCTTTCCTCCGAGCCGGAACCTCGGTGCGACCGCGGCGTCCCGGTCCCTGAGCGCCTGGGCGAGGCCCTTGTCCCGCCGCTCCTTGACGAAGTTGTACTCGCCCTCCGCCAGCGAAAGGTTCGTGGCCCAAGCGTGCCCGATCCAGTTGCCCACCTCGCCGACGCCCTTGCCGCGCGCCTCCATGGCGATGCGCATCATCGACTTGCCGATCATCAGGCCGTCCAGCGGCATGAACGAGATGGCCGTGACGTACTCGTCGACGGCGGCGTCCAGTTCCTCTCTGGGCACCACCTGGTTGACGAAGCCGATGCGCTCCCCCTCCTCCGCGCTGAGGGGCCGCATCGTCAGCATGATCTCCTTCATCTTCTTCAGCCCCAGGTTCTCGATCCACAGGTACATGTCCTGCGGGGCGGAGCCGAGGTAGCGGAAGGCCGGATGGGTGAACTGGGCGTCCGGCGAGGCGACGATCATGTCGGCACCCAGCGCGATCTTCATGTGGCCGCCGTAGCAGTAACCGTGCACCTGGCAGATCGTCGCCTTCAGACAGTTCGTGACCCTGTTTCCGAGACTCTCGGAGAGAAGGTTCCGATCCGGAAGAATGCGCTGGCGCTGCGCCGGACGCCCCGCCCGCTCGCCCTTCTTGTTCTTGCCGTAGCCGATGTAGTAGCCCAGCTCGGCGGCGTCCGCACCGGAGCCGAAGCAGTCACCGTTGCCCTTGAAGACGATCGTCTTCACGTCATCGTCCATCTCGGCCTCCCGGATCAGGTCGCCGACCCTCTCGAAAGCCGCCACCGGGATGCCGTTCAGCTTCTCCGGGACATTGAAGATGATGTAGGCGACCGACTTCTCCGGGTCCTTCTCGTACAGCACCGAGTTCTCGATGGCCTTCTCGTCGATCGCCATGCCTTCGGCGTCCCACTGGGAGGCCAGGAGTTCGTACTCGCTCTTCTTCATCAAACTCTCCAGGAGCTGGGAATGGGCCGGCCCGTCGCGCTCGCGTCAGACCGAGGTGAGCTGGGGAATCACCTTCGCGGCGAAGGTCTCCATCGACTCGATGGCACGCTTGCGGTCAAGTGAGGGAATGTGGAACCAGCCGATGTAGTGGGTGACACCCAGTTCGTCCCGGATCCGGCCGAGAGTGTCGACCACCCGGTCCACCGAACCGAAGGTGCCGCCGTGGGTCAGGGTCTTCTCCACGGTGAGCAGACCGATGTTCCGCTGGACCTTGTCGTAGTACGCCCGCTCCGACTCGATCGCCTCGTCGGAGCCGGGAATCACCTTGCCGACGCTGCGGTAGTAGTTCAGCGCGGCCCCTGCCGCCGCCTGCAGGCCGTCCGCACTCCCGCCGACCCACACCTGCTGCATGAAGGGGAGGTCGAAACCGCTGCTCTCGTGCCCGCCTTCGACGAGCGCCTCGCGGTAGGAGTCGTAGTTGTCCTTGATCCGCTGCATGGGCGTGAAGCTGGACGACACGATGATGTGGTCGCCGGCGAGCCCGCGCTGCCGGAAGGTCTCCGGTGACGACGTGCCGTGCAGGATCGGCGGCCCTCCCGGAGTCACGGGCTTCGGAAAGATGTTCATGTCGCTGTACTGGAAGTGCTTGCCCTCGTACGACCAGTTCTCCTGGGTCCACGCCAGCTTCAGGATGTCGACGATCTCCGCGTACAGCTCCTTGTTGGCATTGCGGTCCTTGCCGAAGCCCCGGAACTCGCCCGGCTGGTAGCCGCGTCCGATGCCGAGCACGAGGCGGCCGCCGGACAGGATGTCGAGCAGCGCGGCGTCCTCGGCGATGCGAAGCGGGTCGTGCAGTGGGACGACGACCACTGCGGTGCCGATGGTGATGTTGCGCGTCCGTTCGGCGATCGCCGTGCCCAGCATCAGCGGATTACCGAGGATCCCGTAGCGCGAGAAATGGTGCTCCGCCAGCCAGCACGAGTCGAATCCCAGCTCGTCGGCGATCTGGATCTCTTCGATGGTGTCTCGCAGCACCTGCGCGTCGTCTCCGTCACCCTCGGCCGGAAACAGATTCATCACACCGAATTTCATGCTTCAACCCCCTCGTTACATTCCGACCAGTAGGTATGGTACGGGTATCGAACTGAGATCGTCAAGGTCCGGATATTCAGGCTCCCGGCGCTTCCCCGGCGGACGGCACCGGCGTTCGCGGGCCGTCCACGGCCTCACCGAACGGCGTCAACGCCGAGGTCAGCAGCACCACGGGGCGTCCTCAGAGGCGCGGTCACCCGAGCGCGCCTCCGGGCCCTCCGCCCCCGACGGATATCCCCGGCCCGGTGAGCAACCGGGCACACGAGGTGCCCGTTTTCTCACACCGACCGGTCGGGACGTTATTGCCTGGAAGAAGTCCCGCTCGCCGACGAGGTCAGCCCCTCCAGAACCAGCTCGGAGAGCTGGTCGGCCACTTCGGAGACGGCCAGCAGACCGTCCGGACGGTACCAGTTGTACGCCGAGGTCAGCATGCCAAGGACTCCGAAGCTGGCGATACGCGGTTGCAGGGCCGGATTGAAGACCCCTTCCTCGATACCTTGGCGGATCACCGACTCGTACATCGCATCGAGCTCGTCGCGCTTTTTCTTAATCGCGGCGAAGCGCTCCTCGGTAAGGAAGCGACGCTCCTGAGTAAACACGGTGACATGGGCCCGGAACTGGTCGATGGCGACCAATGACTCAAGGATGAGCTGCCGCAACCGTTCAGCCGGGGCCTCGAACGACTCTAGAATGCGACGGCAGTTCCGGAGCCGGTCATCGATGTATTCCTCCTGTATCTGCTGAAGGATCTCCTCCTTACCGGAGAAGTGATGATACAAGGCTCCCTTGGTCAGGTTGGCCTCCTTCACGATGTCCTCGACGGACGTCGCGTGGTAACCGCCGACCTCGAACAGCTTCAGTGCACTCGCCAGCAGCGCCCGCCGCGTCTCCGCGGGAGAATAGGTGCCCCGGGGGCCACCTCGTGATGCGGTACGTGCCATGGTTCTCGTCCCCCTTACCTAGAACGGTTTTCCGGTGGTTATCTGCCACACAGGGTAGGGCGTTCGCCGTCACGGTGCGCGAGGTCAGGAGAGGAGCATCGAATCGGTTTTCTCCGAGGATTCCCGTAACACCCGCTTGAGCACCTTTCCCGAGGGATTGCGAGGAAGCCTGTCCACGAAAGCCACGGATTTCGGCGTTTTGAAGGATGCCAGACGTTCACGGCAGTAGCCGATCAGATCGTCCTCCGCCAGCATCGCGCCGGCCTTCAGCACGACGTACGCCTTCGGCACCTCCTGCCAGCGCGGATCCGGCACACCGATCACCGCCGTCTCGGACACAAGAGGATGAGTGTAGATCACCCGCTCGATCTCCTGGCTCGCGACGTTCTCCCCTCCGGAACGGATCATGTCCTTGAGCCGATCCGTGATGTGCAGGAAACCGTCCTCGTCCACCATCCCGACATCACCCGTGTGGAACCAGCCACCCCGCCACGCCTGCGCGGTCAATTCCTCGTCACCCCAGTAGCCGGGCGTCACCTTCGGCCCGCGGAGCACCACCTCACCCTGGACACCCGGCCCGGCGTCGTTCTCGTCCTCATCGACCACCCGATACTCCACGAAGGGCACGGCCGTGCCGACGGAACCACGCTTCGACACGACGTGTGCGGCGTCCATGTAGGCGATGGCGCTGCACGCCTCCGTCATGCCGTAGGCCTGGACCAGGCGGGTCGTCGGCAACATCTCCCGGACCTCGCGGTACAGCTCTCCGGCGGCCGCGCCGAAGATGATCCACTTGAGCGAGGAGAGGTCCCGGGAGCCGTCCGAGGCCGACCGCAGGCTGTGCAGAATCGCCTGCACGAAGATACCACCGGTGACCTGGTGCTCCTCGATCAGCCTGAGTGCCAGCGGCGCGTCGAACTTTCGCATTATCACCAGCGCCCCGCCGTTGAAGAGCGCCCCGACGCCTGGTGAGTCCCAGGCCGCGACGTGGTACAGCGGGGACGAGACGAGAAGCCGGTCCGCCGAGGAGAGGCCGAGCTCGCTCGTCTGGGCGAGGACGTTCAACGCGGCCATGCCGTGCGTGATGATCACACCCTTCGGCCTGCTGGTGGTCCCCGAGGTGTACATGATCCGTTGCGGATCGTCGAAGACGACCTCCGCCGGCGGGACCTCCCGGCCCGAGTAGTCCGTCAGCACCTGGGAGAGGAGCGACCATCCGGGAGAGCCGCAGCCGTCACCGTCGAGCCGCACCAGTGCCCGCAGGCGCAGGTCCTCGCAGATCTCGTGCATGACCTCCGCGAACTCGCTCTCGCAGATCACCGCGACCGCTCCCGAGTCGCGGACCAGGAACTCGAGTTCCACCCGCTGGAGCCGGTAGTTCAGCGGTACCGCGATGGCCCCGAGCCGGTAGACGGCCAGCACCGCGCAGACGTACTCCGGCGAGTTCATGCCGAGCACGGCGACCCGGTCGCCCTTCCCGACACCGCGTTCGGCGAGGAACGCGGCGGTGGCGTGGACCGAATCGGCGAGACGCCCGTACGTCCAGACGTCCTCGTCGGTGATGAGCGCGGGCTCCGTCTCCCTGCGTACCCTCTGAAGATCGACCAGTCGCCCAAAGTTCATCGCGGTCATTAAATTCGGACCTCTCCTATCGATTTCCGGGGGACTTCGGAGGTTTCTCCGACCGGCACCTCCGCCAGCGCGGGGATGACCTCCTCGCCGAGCAGCCGGATCGAGCGCAGCACGTCGGCCTGGGGCATCCCGGTCCACTGCAGCCGGAGCACCACGTCGGTGTAGCCGATCTCCGCGTAGCGGCTCAGCCTCTCGATGACGTCCTCGGGTGAACCGATCACGGCATGACCGCTGATCAGGTCGTCCAGCGAGGCACCGTGCTTCCAGCCGCGGTAGTTCTCGTACTGCTCCGCGAGGAAGACACCGGCCGCCTCGACGGCGGCCTGTCGGGTCGGGGCGACACAGCCCTCTCGCAGCAGCGGGTAGTCACGGTCCAGGGAGCGCCCGTGCCGGACCAGGGCCTCCCGGAACATCGCCATCCGCTCGGCCACCTCCTCGACCGTTCCGTTGGGGGCGACGGCCCAGGCCGCGTCGAGTCTGGCCACCCGGCGCATGCCCACCGGGCCGAAGGCCCCCAGCCAGAGCGGCGGCCCCGAGGGGTCGACCGGCTTCAGCAGCACCCGCGCGCCGTCCAGTTCGCCGAAGGAGCCCGACTTGGTGACCGGCTCCCCCGACCACAGGGCTCGGAGGATCTCGACGTACTCCTCCATTCGTTTGAACCGCTCCTCCATGGGGATCCCGAACGCGCGGAACTCCACGCTGCGGTAGCCCGCGCCGAGTCCGAGGATCAGGCGCCCTCCGGAGAGCTGGTCGATGGTCGCGAACTCCTCGGCGAGCGCCAGCGGGTTGTGCAGCGGCAGCAGGTAGACGCCGAATCCCAGCCGGATCCGCTCGGTGCGCGCGGCCAGGTAGGCCACCGTCGACAGTGGTTGCAGGAACTGCGAGCGGGTCAGGTAGTGGTGCCCGAGCAGGATGGTGTCGAGGCCCATCTCCTCGGCCAGCGCCACCTGCTCCATCGTGTCGCGCAGCCCCTCGCGGACCGATGCCTCGGGCGTGTAGTGCGCGGAGAGTGACATCCCGACCCGGATGCGACGGGTGGGTCTCGTCTCGGTCATCGTCGTTCCTCCTCGTCTGCCTGTGTCATGCGGGCGCCTGGCCGGCGAAGCGGCGCAGGGCCGATTCGACCCCGAGCGCCACCCGCTCCCCCTCGTCGGCCGCGGCGAGACGCCCCACGAGTTCCTTGGTGGCGCGTACCGCCCCGTCCGGATGACCGGAGAGCAGGCCGACGACCCGCGCAGTCTCCTCGTCGTGGTCCGCGGCCGGGACGACCGAGGTCACCAGCCCGTCCGCCATCGCCCGGCGCGCGTCGAACCGCTCCCCGGTCACCGCCCACTCCAGCGCCGCGCGGCGCGTCATGACGGAGAGCAGTTCCGGGAGCACGGTGGCGGGCGGCATGCCGAGTCTGATCTCCGGGAGCCCGAAACGGCTGTCGTCCGCCGCTATCACCAGGTCGCAGCGGGCCAGCAGGGCGCAGCCGAATCCGAGCACCAGGCCCGCCGGAGCGGCCACGGTCACCTGCGGCAGCGCGCTGATCGCCGCGAGCAGCCGTCGGCCATGCCGGAAGAACGACGCCAGCGCCTCGGGGTCGGCACCGGCCAGCCGCTCGAAGTCGGTGACGTCCCATCCGGCGCAGAACGGCCGGCCGGCGGCCCGGAGTACCACGACACCGATCTCCGGCCGGGGCGCCAGCCATTCGAGGGCGGCGACCAGTTCGTCGCAGACCTCCTGCCCGATGGCGTTGCGCCGCTCGGGCCGGGACCAGGTCACCGTCGCCACCGGGCCGTCGACCACCGACGCGACGAACCGGCTCTCGGGCCGACTCTCGGGCCGGTCCTCGGGCCGGTCCTCGGGCGCGGTCGAGGCGTTCATGCCTGGGACGAGGCGGGCAGGAACGCCTCGCCCCGGTCGTTCTCCAGCGCGAAGTGACATCGCGCGTGGTCACCCCCCGGGACCTCGACCCACGGGACCTGGCCGGTCGTGCAGATCTGCTCGGCGCGGGGGCAGCGCGGGGCGAATCGGCATCCCGTCCAGTCCTCGGTGATCCTGGGAGCGGCCCCGTCGATCGCCTTGATCTCGCCGCCGTCCCAGCTCGGGATGGCCGCCAGCAGGGCCCGGGTGTAGGGGTGCCGGGGACGGTGGACGACGTCCTTCGCCGTGCCCATCTCCACGATCTGACCGGCGTACATCACCGCTATCCGGTCGCAGATCTCGCTCGCCAGCATGAGGTCGTGGGTCACGAACACCGTGCCCATCCCGGACCCGGCCGTCAGCGAGCCGAGCAGGTCGACGACCTCCGCCTGGGTGGTCACATCCAGCGCCGAGGTGCACTCGTCGGTGATCAGCACCTCCGGCTCCGTGACCACCGCGAGTGCGATGGCGATCCGCTGGCGCATTCCCCCGGAGAGCTGATGGGGGAAGGAATCGAGCACCCGATCCACCTCGGTGAAGCCCATCCGGCTGATCACATGAGCGATCCGCGTGTCCCGCTCCTCGGCGGAGAGCTTCGGCAGGTGGGTGCGGACCACCTCACGGAGCTGGCGCCGTACCCTCATCAGGGGGTTGAGCGAGGACGACGCCCCCTGGAAGACCATTCCGACATGACGTCCGCGGACCCTGTCGACGTTCTGCCTTCCCGGCGCCTGGACCTGCTCGCCCAGCACGACGACCTCGCCTGAGGCCACCGAGACATTGCGGTCCAGCAAGCCCAGGACGCTCCGCACCGTGGTGGTCTTGCCGCTGCCCGACTCCCCGATGAGACCGAGGATCTCTCCTCCTTCGAGGGTCAGGTCCACGGCGTCCACCAGCACCTGCGTGCCCCGGGCGGTCGCCGCCTCAATGGTGAGATTACGGAGTTCGAGCACCGTACCCATGTCAGTACCTCCGCTTCTTCGGGTCGAGCCAGGAGCGCATGGCGTCACCGAGCAGGTTCACCAGCAGTACGACGATCGTGATCGCCAGGCCGGGGAAGGCCGCGACCCACCAGGCGTGCGAGAGCTGGTCGCGCCCGTCCGCGAGCATCGCGCCCCAGCTGATCTGCGGTGACACCACTCCGAGTCCCAGGAAGCTGAGCGCGCTCTCCGCCAGGATCACCGTTCCTATCTGCAGGGTGGTGAGGACGAGAACGGTGCCGGCGAGATTGGGCAGCATGTGCCTGAGCAGGATCCGCAGGGTCGGCACACCGGCGCAGCGCAGGCCGAGTACGAACGGACGCTCCCGTAGCGACAGCGTCTCGGCGCGGACCACCCGGGCGTACTGCGCCCAGCCGATCAGAGCCAGTACGAGGATCAGCACGGCGAGAGAACGTCCGCGGCTGGCGATGATCGCGATGGCCAGCAGGATGAACGGCAGGGCGAGCTGCGCCTCGACGAACCGGGAGATCACCGCGTCGGCCGCTCCCCGGTAGAACCCGCTCACCAGTCCGGCCAGCGTGCCGGGGATGGCCCCGGCCAGCATGCCGACGATCGCGATGACGAAGGTGAGCTGGCCGCCATGGACGATCCGGGACAGGACGTCACGCCCGAGGTGATCGGTGCCCAGCGGATGCGACCAGTTGCCGCCGTCCATCCAGACCGGTGGCTGGAGCGCGTCTCCGAGCGTCTGCAGTGCCGGGTCCGGCAGCGGCAGCAGCGGTGCGGCGAGGCAGATGAGACCGATCACCGCCAACGGCAGCCCGAAGGCCAGCACCGAGCCGGTACCGCGGGCCCGCACCGCCGGGGGCTTCCGCACCGGCCGCGGGGACTTCTGGATCGTGTTGATCGTGGTCATGCGACACCGTCCCGAATTCGCGGGTCCAGGACGCCGTAGAGGAGGTCGACGATCAGGTTCACGACCACGAACACCGCGGCTCCAAAGACCACGATCGCCTGGATCAGGGAGAAGTCCCTCGTCTGAACCGCCTGGGTGGCAAGGGTGCCGAGTCCGGGCCAGGCGAAGACGAACTCGACCGTGATCGCCCCGGAGAGCAGGGTTCCCGCCTGAAGGGCGATGATCGTGATCACCGGGAGCGAGGCGTTCTGGAGGGCGTGGATCAGCACGATCCGCCAGCGGGGGATGCCACGGGCCTGGGCCGCGGAGAGAAACGCCTCGCCCAGTACCTCGGACATGCTCGATCTGGTGAGACGCGCGATCTGTGCCATCGGTAACGTGGACAGTGTCACGGCGGGCAGGATCAGCGAGCTGAACCCGGTGGACTGCCCGGCGGGCAGCCAGCCGAGTCCCACCGCGAACAGCAGGATCAGCATCAGGCCGAGCCAGAACAGCGGGATCGACTGGCCTGCCAGCGCCACGGCCGAGGCCAGCCGGTCCGCCAGCCGACCCTCCCGCAGCGCGGCCCAGATGCCCAGGGGCACGCCGAAGAGCACGGCGATGAACATCGCGGCCGCCGCCAGTTGGATCGACGCCGGCAGCCGACTCTGGATGAGCTCCAGGTTGCTGGATCCGTATCGGAGCGAGTCGCCCAGGTTCCCGGTCACGAGGTCCCCCAGAAAGTGGAGGTACTGGACGGAGAGCGGCCGGTCGAGACCAAGCTGGGCGTTGAGCTGGGCGACCTGCTCGGCGCTGGCGAGATCACCGAGCATCTCCCTCACCGGGTTGCCGGTACCACGGGCGAGGAAGAAGGCGACGGACACCGCGATGATCAGGGTGGCGATACCCTGCACCGCCTTGCCCGCGAGGAACCTAATCACGTCGGCCTCTCAAAGGACGGGGGTGGGAGATCGATGACCGTCACCGGGGATCGAGCCGTCTGACACATGGGCCTGCTCCACCGGGTTCGCCGTCTGCCTGCCGGGGATCGCCGCCAGTAGCCTGCGGGTGTACTCGTGCGCGGGACGGTCGAAGACCTCCGCGGTGACTCCGTGCTCGACGACCTGGCCGCGCAGCATCACGTGCACCTGATCGCAGACGGCGCGCACCACGGCGAGATCGTGACTGATGAACAGGATCGCCAGTCCCTCGGTACGGCGCAGTTCCAGGAGCAGCCGGAGGATCTGCGCCTGGACCGACACGTCGAGAGCCGACGTCGGTTCGTCGGCGAGCAGCAGGCTCGGGCGGAGCAGCAGGGCGCGGGCGATCGAGACTCGCTGCGCCTGGCCACCGCTCATCTGATGGGGCAGCCTGTCGAGCAGGTCGGCGGTCAACCCGACCTTGGCGAGCAGTTCCTCGTCCGTCACCCAGGCGGTCCGCTCGGCATGGATGCCGCGTAGCTCCCGCAGCCCACGACGCACGCTCTGGCGGGGGTCGAGAGAGCCGTGGGGATCCTGCAGGATCACCTGGATCTCAGCCCTGGCGCTCCGCGAGAGCCGCTTGCCGACCTCGGCGCCGGAGACCGTGACCTTACCGGTGGAGATCTTCCCCAGACCGGCGACGGCCATCGCCAGCGAGGTCTTTCCCGATCCCGACTCGCCGACGACTCCGACGATCTCGCCGGCGCCGACGCCGAGCGAGACGTCGTCGACCGCGACGACGGGATGGCTTCTGCGGCCCCGAGCGCGGTGCACGACGGACAGGCGGTCGACGTCGAGTACGCGTCGTTCCTCAGTCATCCGGACCTCCCTTGACGGACAGCGCCTGTGACAGAAAACGGTTCTCCGAGGAGGTGAGAACCCGATGGTGAGCGCGGGCACCGACTTCCGACGGCCTCCCGACGGACATGGAATCGCCACTCCGGCTCAGGTCGGTGATCTCAAACTCACGGTATGAATAACGGCCGGTCGGTATGTTCACCGTAGTGAAGTCGATCTGGACGGTCAAGACATTTCTTATACAAGAAGGCATATGTCCCATCAATCACTTATCTATCAGTCGATCGTGGGACGAAGTCGTACAGTGGATCGCCCGCAGCCGGGCCCCGAACGGGAGTTTGCCAATCTCCTTCGGCGGCCACCTCCCCGTTGGGCACGGTGGCCGAATCCGCTCTCGACAGCTTTCTGGAGGTGTGGGGATTCATGGGCAGAGGGTCCTCCATGGCGAGAGGTTCCGGCCGATCGCCGCTACGCGCCGGGGGTCCTCCGCCGTTTCGGCGGAGAACCCCCGGTGCCCCGAATCAGCTGTCAAGCGTAACGTCGTACATCGAGGGGACCGCGTCGAGCGCGGACTTGAACCCCTTGACCTTGTCGGTCATGCCGTAGGAGATCACCTGGTCGTAGAGCACCGCGTTGCAGGCGTCCTCGTCCAGCACCTTCTTCTCGACCCGGTCGTAGACCTGGTCACTCGCCTCCTGCTCCTTCGCCGAGAGCGCCTCCGCGGTGAGAGCGTCGTAGCCCCCCGGGTCGGTGCAGTACTTCACCGCCGCGTTCTTCCCGGTGAAGAAGGCGATGAACGAGTCCGGGTGAGCGAAGACCGGGAAGTTCTGCACCATGTACATCGAGTAGTTCCCGGTGTTGCGCTCCTTGCGGAGCGCGGCGTTCTCCATCGGGACCTGCTCGACCTGGAAGCCCACCGCCTCCAGCATCGCCGAGACCGCCTCGCCGACCTGCTTGTCCTTCGGGTAGAAACCCGTCGTGTACAGGTACCGGAGCTTGGGCGTCCCGCCACTGGCGCTGACCAGTTCCTTCGCCTTGGCCTGGTCGTACTTCTGGTAGCCGATCTCCGGCTTCTCCGGAAGCAGGTCGCCGATGAAGTAGGGCGACTTCCGTGCCCCGACGTCTCCGAAGAGCGTCTTGACGATGGCGTCGTAGTCGATCGCCGCCTGCACCGCCTTCCGAAGGTTCGGATCCTTCAGCGTGCCGTCATTCGAGTTCATGCTGAGCGCCATCTTGTAGAGGGACGGCGCGGAGAGGACATTGGTGCCGGGCGCGCTGTCGACCTCCTCGATGAGCTCGTTCGGGAGATCGGAGACCAGGTCGGCGCCACCGCTCTGCAGCAGTGCGGCACGGGTGGACGCGTCCGCGGCCCACGAGTAGGTGATCCCCTCCAGCTTGGGCGCCCCCTGCCAGTAACCCTTGAACGCCTTGACCGAGAACTTCTGGCCGACCTGGAGCGAATCGAACTCGAAGGGGCCGGTGCCGACCGGCTTGTTCCCGAAATTGTCTCCGGTCACCTCCGCGTAGTACTTCGGCGGCAGGCCCATCGCGGTGGTCAGCACCTTCGGCATCGCGATGTAGGGAACGTTCGTCGTCACCAGCAGGGAGCCGTCCGAATCGGCCTTCACGTCCGTGACTCGCACGTAGTACGGGGCGAAACCGCTTTTCGGCTCGTCCCGATACTTTTCGATGGTGAAAGCGGCCGCTGTAGCGTTCCACTCCTCGCCATTGTGGAACTTCACCCCCTCCCGGACCTTGAATCGCCACTCGGTCGGCGAGACCCGTTCCCAGGAGGTGAGCAGGCCGGAGTCGTTCGGCTCCAGCGTCTCCTTGTCGAAACCGACCAACGGGTCGAATACCGGACCCACGATGCGCAGGGTGCTGTAGAGCGCGAGCGCCGGGTTGAAGGTGGCCGGCTCCGCCGGGAGCACCACTCTCAGCGGGTGCGCGCCGGAGGCGGAACCGCCGGCCGCCTGACCGGAACTGGTCCCCGCCGAACTCGAACACGCGGTCAACGTGATGACCGCCATGGACAGGACTGACAGTAGACGTACCTGCCGTGTACAACGCCGAAGAGATCGCATGGCGCTCCTGAAGAACGACTCGCTGGGGGAGAGAGAAGGACGTGTGCGTCTGCCGCGTGATCCGCGGAGACGTTGGGTCGCGGAGCGTTCTCCACTACGCGACTTCAGTTCCAACCGGTCGGGATGTAACCGTAGCCGCGTGATCTAGATCATGTCAACGACAAGGGATCGTTACCCACCGTTAACGTCGCTGGAAGAATGATCCGGTGTACGGCCCGGGGCGTAAAGCCGCCGCGACCTGGCCGTCACCGGAGAATCACCGGAGACCTCCGGCCGAAGGTGTGGGCGTCCGGTCCGGTCGAGCGCGCTCAGCCGCATCGGCTGAGCGCGCCTGACACCGCGGGCCCGGTGGGCCGGATCTCATCCGGCGAGTTCGACGGCGGACACTCAGGGGGTGGGGGTCGGGGTGTCCGTCACCGTGGGAGTCGGCTCCGCGGTGGGTACGGCCGGGGTCTCCGTAGGCGTCGTCGGAGCGTCCGTCGGTACCGTCGGGGCGTCCGTGGGCGTCGGGAGTGGCGGAGCGGTGGGGGTCTCGACGGGCGGGGTGGGGCAGGGGGTGGGGTCGGGGGTGCGCCACCCGCCGCCCGGCCGCCACTGCCGGGGGAGCCACCAGCTGTCACCGCGCCAGAACCTCTTACTGGGCCGCGACAGGTCGAAGACGTAGGCGGCGGTCGCCGTCTCGCCCTGGGTCGTGGCGGTCACCGACACCCAGTCGCCCTGCCTGACCACGTTGCCCCGCCGGCCCGCGAGGGTCCGGGTGGAGTCGTTGATCGCGTACGCCCTCTCGAAGCCGTCCTGGCTCCTCACCGTGATCGAGTTCTCCGCCAGGGCGATCGCCTCCCCGGTCTGGGCGAACACCGTGAAGCCGCAGCCGTCCTCCGCGGGCAGGACGAACTCGCCGTGCAGCGCGCCGGGGAATGCGATCAGGGGCACCTGCGGCGCCGTGGTGGCGGTGGGCGTGGGAGTCGGCGTCTCCGCCCCTGGCGGGGACACTGTCGGGGACGCGGTAGGCGACCCTGTCGGGGACACCGTCGGAGGCGCTGTCGGGGACGCCGTCGGGAGCACCGTCGGGGATTCCGTCGGGACGGGCACTGGTGCTGCCGCCGACGCCGCGGACACGCCGACGCCGCCCGAGGCCGCCAGCACGACGGCGGTGGCGAAGACCAGCGGACGCGAAATGCGCCGCTGTGGTCCGCCCGCTCCGCTCGACAGGGCTTCGTTGGGCCTTTCAGGGTTTGTTAGCGTCACCTTGTCCTCCATCTGGCTTGATCTGGAAGCAGCGGCGGCGTCCAAGGGGTGCTTCCGCCTGCCGCCGAGACCGAGGACCACTGCCCGGTCGTGATCCTCCGTCGATGGACGCGGGGAAGACTGCCCGCTTCTGTCCCACCCATGCCGACAGAACAGCCACTCAGCACCTGAATCCGGATATCCCGCCAGGTCGTCACGGCATTTCGCGGATCAAACAAATCGGCCGTGACCGCGCTTCGCGGGAAGGCGTCGCCGAGACCCCAACAGGGGAATCCTCACATACCACCCCAAACCATGACTCCCCCTCGGGCCCCCAGGCGCAAAGGTGAGCAAATTACCCCATATAGGGTATATTTCGGTCATTAGCTAAAAAGGGAACAAGCTGTGAACCGGGTCTATGAGGCGCTCGCGCATCCGACTCGCCGCCGGATTCTCGCGCTGCTACGGCAGCGCGACCGGTCGGCGGGCGAGATCGCCGACCATTTCGACATTTCCAAGCCCACCCTGTCCGGCCACCTCCGCCTGCTCCGCGAGGCCGGCCTGGTCTACGGCGAGCGCAGGGGAACCTCGATCATCTACCACCTGCACGTGTCCCTGCTGGAGGAGTCCCTGGGCGCGCTGCTCGATCTGTTCAAGATCGGAGACGCCAGGCCACCCGATCCCGTCCAGCCCTCATCGCCCCCCCGCCACGACCACGAATGAGAGGGACATCGATGACCGAGAACATCACCGACGACAGGACCGTGAACCCGCGTCCCGGGCTGATCGGCAGCGCCGTCGCACTGCTCGTCTCGGCGGGCGTCTCGATCTGGGGCTGGATCCAGATTCCCGACGACGCCCTGCTGCCGGTGCACTGGGGTCCTTCCGGTGAGGCCGACCGGTTCGCGGGCAAGATCGAGGCTCTGGGCCTGCTCCCGCTGATCATGCTGGGGCTCTGCGTGATGTTCGTCGTGCTGCCGCGCCTGCTCCCCCGTCGGCGGCACATGGCGAGTTCGGCCCACACCTACACCGCGGCCTGGATCGGCTCGCTCGCCCTGCTCACCGGCATCCACACGGTCAGCATCGTCAACGCCACGGGGGGCGAACTCCCCGTCGTCCGGTTCGTCATCGCCGGGGTGGGGGCGCTCTTCCTGGTGCTGGGCAACTACCTGCCCAAGACCCGCAGCAACTGGGCCGTGGGGGTGCGCACTCCCTGGACGATGCAGAGCGAGCGCTCCTGGCGACTCACCCACCGGCTGGCAGGCCGGCTTTTCGCCGGTCTCGGCGTGGTCCTGCTCGTCATCGCGTTCCTGCTCCCGCTCCCCGCACTGTTCCCGGTCGTGCTCGTCGGAGCGGCCGTCGCGAGCCTGGTCCCGCTGACCTACTCGTGGTGGGTCTGGCGTGCCGAGCAGGGCGGATCGGCGGACACCGGAAGGTAGGGACGGCAGGGGCCGGTCAGGCGTAGGCGGCGACCATGCCGACGACGACACCGGCGAGCGAGACCGCGGTGAGCACGGAGCCGAAGACGACCGCGGCACGCCTGCCCCGCCGCACCTTGAAGACGTAGAGGAGCACGTACGGCAGGAAGGCGAACACCCCGACACCGAGGAACGGCATGGTCAGCGCGGCCAGGATGCCCGAGGTGCCGGTCGCGACGGCACGGTCGCCCTCGGGGGTGAGCTGTGCCCGCCTGACGTCACCGGCCGTGGAGTCGGGCGAGGCGTCGACCGGGATCGCGGCACCGCCGCCGTCGGGCGCGAAGCTGCCCTTGCAGTCGTAGCGGCCCCTGCCCAACTCCTCGCACGAGACGACCGTGAGGGTGCCGGGGGTGCCGATGGAGCCGGTCGCGAGCTTGAGGCCGGAGACCGCGAACACGAAGGGCGACACTCCCAGCCCCACCCAGAGGAGGAGCAGGATCGCCATGCCGACCCGCCCCGGTGTGCGGCCGGGACCGGGGGTCGGCACCGGCTGGAAGGCGTTCACCACGTCGTCGAATGCGTTGCTCATGGGAACAGGCTGGGGTATGCCACTTGCGAACTACCTGCTCATGACTTGTAGAGGATGCTTATGGTTCGCACACTTTGTCGTGATAGGCGATGGCATTGGCGTGGCGCGCGGCATCCGGTACGCGCGCGTACCGGTTCTCACGACTCGCGTCGGGACGCCCTCTCCTCCGCCTCCTCGGCGTCGAGCTTCTCCGCCTCCTCGGGAGTGGGAGCGGTGCCGCCGAGGTGGCGGGGCTGCCACCAGACGCCCTTCGGGATCTCCGGATAGTTCCGCTGCACCTGGTCGAGCATCTCGCTCATCCGCCCGCGCAGGTCGGCGGTGACGGCGTCGTAGTCGTCGCCGCGCTGGGGGTGCATGGGCTCACCGACCTGGATCGTGATCGGCACGTGCCGCTGCAACAGCTTCTTGGGGTGGCCCTTGGTCCACAGCCGCTGGGTGCCCCACAGCGAGACCGGAATCATCGGCACCTTGGCGCCGACGGCCATCCGGACCGCGCCGTTCTTGATCTCCTTGATCGTGAAAGACCGGCTGATCGTGGCCTCGGCGAACACGCCGACGACCTCCCCGTCCCTGAGCGCCTTCAGCGCCGCGCCGAACGCGGCGGCACCCGCCGCGCGGTCGACCGGGATGTGGTGCATGCCGCGCATCAGCGGGCCGGAGATCCTGTGGTCGAAGACCTCCTTCTTCGCCATGAAACGCACCAGGCGCTTCGAGGGGCGCGCGGCCAGA
The DNA here is from genome assembly GCF_042665875.1 of Streptosporangium amethystogenes subsp. fukuiense. Lineage (NCBI taxonomy): Bacteria > Bacillati > Actinomycetota > Actinomycetes > Streptosporangiales > Streptosporangiaceae > Streptosporangium > Streptosporangium amethystogenes. The sequence goes on from NZ_JBHTEE010000001.1 coordinate 3,766,848, forward strand.
CCGGCGAAGATGAAGTCGAGATAGCTGATGTGGTTGCTGACCAGCACGGCTCCGCCGGTCCGCGGGATGCGCTCGGCCCCCTCGATGCGAATCTTGAGGTCCAGCGCACGGAACAGGGTCAACGCCGCCCCGATGACCGGGGGGTACACGATCTCAGCCATGGCTGAACCGTACCTCAGCCGCTCCCCCCTCCCACACCCGCGAGGAGAGGGAGGCGGCTCAGTGTCCCCGGAACGCCTCCTCCAGCCACCACGAACCCCGCGCGCGGCTGACGTGGGCGTGGATCAGCAGGGGCCGCTCCCTGGCTCCGTCCAGCCAGCGGGCCACCCCGGCGAGATCGGACCTGTCCCCCACCGTGACGGCCTCGCAGCCGAAGCCGCGGGCGATGGCGGCGATGTCCACGGGCGGGAAGGTCACCGTGTCCAGGGGGTGGCCGTCCGGCCCGAAGTGGTGCACCTCGGCACCGTAGCCGTCGTCGTCGTACACGACGATCACCATCGGAAGACCGAGCCGCACGACGGTCTCCAGTTCGGCGACGCCCATCAGCGCGCCGCCGTCGCCCAGCGCGGCCACCGGGAGCCGGCCCGGCTGGGCCAGGGCGGCACCGATCGCGGTGGCCAGGCCGAGACCGACCGACTGGAACGCCTGCGTGAAGCAGAAGCCCCGCTCGTCGGGAACGTCGAGGAACATCGACGGATATCCCATGAAATTTCCGGAGTCGATGGAGAGGACGCGTTCCGCGGGGAGCAGGTCGTCCAGTTCGATCGTCAGCGTCCTGGGGTCGATGCGGCCGCCACCGCTCTCGTCGGTGTAGGGCACGTCCCGCCAGCGGTTCTCCCCGGCGATCCGGGTGGCCAGCGCCGCCGAACGGTAACCGGTTCTCGTGTCGTCGCCGAGCAGCCGGGTGACCTCCCGCGCGACGCGGGCGACGTCACCCGTCACGCCGAGGTGGGCCGGGCGGTGGGCGCCGAGCGCGGCGGCCTCCAGGTCGACCTGGACGACCGTGGTGTCGCGGCCGATCAGCGTGCCGTGGCGCATCGTCCACATGTTGAGCGCGCACCCCCAGCCCACCAGCACGTCGGCGTCACGGATGAGCTCGGCGGTGAGCGGCGAGGCGAAACCACCGCTGACGTCCAGATCCCACCGGCTGCCCCGGAAGAGTCCCCTGGCCACGGCGGAGGTGGCCAGCAGCGCTCCGGCCCGCTCGGCGAGCTCCTCGAGTTCGCGCCGCGCCTCGCGGGCACCACGCCCGGCCACGAAGACGGGACGGCGTGCCTCCGCGAGGATCTCCGCCAGCCGGGCGGTCTCCCCGGTCTCCGGTACGGCCATCGGACCGCTCCCGCCCGAGGTCCCCGTACCCGCCACTCCCGCGACCGAGGTCCCCGGCACGTCCGGGACGTGCCGGCCCTGGACCTCCAGCGGGAGGTTGAGCAGGACCGTACGGCGGCCTTCGCCGGCGACGCGGAACGCCTCGGCGGTGTCGTCGGCGGCGGTCTCCGCCGAGGAGATCCGCAGCGGGACGGCGCCCACCGCCTCCGCCAGCGCGGCCTGGTCGACGAAGAAGTTGGAGCGGGGCTCCGTCGCCTCTCCCGCCAGCACGATGAGCGGGGTACGGCTCTTGGCGGCCTCGGCGATGCCGGTCATCGCGTTGGTGAGCCCCGGCCCCTGGTGGACGCTGAGCACGCCGACCCTGCCGCTGAGACGCGCGTAGGCGTCGGCCATGGTCGCCGCACCGCCCTCGTGGCGCGCGGCGACGTAACGCGCGCCGTGCGCGACCAGGGCGTTGGTCACGTGGAAGTTGCCGCTGCCCACCACCCCGAAGGCGGTGTCCACGCCGAGCCGGGCCAGGGTCCGGCCCACCACCTCCGCGACGTTCATCTCTCGACCAGTGCCAGCACCCGCAGCGGGCTGCCGGAGCCTCCCACGATGGGCAGCGGCGACGTGACGACCACCGCGCCGGTCACCGGGAGCCGGTCGAGGTTGCGCAGCTGGGTCAGCCCGTACTTTCCCGCGCCCAGCAGGAAGGAGTGACACGGGAAGGCCGGGTCGAAGCCGTGCGCGGCGCCGGCGTCCGTGCCCACGGTCTCCACGCCCAGTCCGGCGATCGAGGTCTCCTCGGCCAGCCAGCGGGCGCACTCGACCGAGACCCCGGGCGTGTGCGGGCCCGTCTCGTTCGCGTTCAGGAAGCGCTCCTGGTCCTGGGAGCGGGCGTCCCAGCCCGTGCGGTAGAGCAGCCATCCGCCTTCGGGCAACGGCCCGTTGGCCTCCTCCCACGCCTTGACGTGCGCGATCTCCAGCAGGAAGTCCGCGTCCCCGGCCGCCTCCGCGGCGAAGTCGAGGACCACGGCCGGGGCGATCAGCCGGTCGACCGGAACCTGCGAGACGTCTTCGCCGTCCTTTCCGGTGACCCAGTGCACGGGGGCGTCGAAATGGGTGCCGGTGTGCTCTCCCGTCACGATGTCGTTCCAGTACCAGGCGGGGCCGCGGTCGTCGTAGCGGCTGATCTCCTTGAGCGCGAACGGGACGGTGTTGCCGAACGGCTCGGGCAGTCGCAGGATCGGCGTCTCCGACGACAACGGTGCCGTCAGGTCGACCACCTCGATCCCGCCGTTCCGGATGCTCTCCACCAGGTTCCGCAACACCGACATGACGCCTCCAACACGGAATGAGATCTGGGCAGATCTTCCTACAGCGCCGCCGCCCGCCGCCACCTCCCCCGACGCGTGACCTCGCCGCGGCCCGCCGCGGGACACCCTCCGGGGAGACCAGGGCCGGTCGCGCGGCTTGCCGGGACTCCGTGAGGGTCCCGGCAAGCCGCGCGACCGGGCTCCGCGTGAGGGACCGAGGTTCCCGCACCGGCATGCGTGAAGACAGGACTAGCGCGTGGCCAGCAGGCCCTCCAGGAGGCCGATGACCGCCTGGATCGGCGGAGGTGTGGTCCCGAACTCCACGTCGGTCCCGCTGACGGAGTCCATCACGGTGACCGAGTTGGGCGGCAGGCCCCAGCGCTCGCCGCCGTCGTGACCGACGCCGACCTCGATGCCGGCGAAGGTGACGTACTCCCAGTTCTTGAGGTCCCTCCTGAGTGCCTCGTGGCCTTGACCGGTCGCCCACTTGGCGACGGCCGCGAGGATGTCACCGAGGGTGTTCTCACGTTCCTTCAGATCGCCGGACTGGAGTTCCTCGATCAGACGGTCCAGTTCGGCACGCTGGGCGAGAAGTGCCTTGATATCGCTCATGAGGAGCCTTTCGAAGAAGGTGAGGGTACCCGGATGACAGCGCTGGACTCGTCGGAACATCGTTCAAGCCGGAATCGGGCCGCCGCTCGGGCACCCCCGCCGCGATCCGCGCCCTGCCGAAGGCTCCACCGATCGCCGGAGAGGGCATTGCTGTCATGCGTCACATAATGGTGCCGCACCCACCCGCCCGCCGTCGATCCATCAAATATGGGCTTTTAGCAGTCCAAAAACCCCAAGACCGAGCCAATCTCCGAAAACACGTCGGGGGACGGCGTGGTAGGCGTCGGCGGTGAGGCCGAGATACTCCTCGCGGCTCAGCGTCCGGGCCTCGAACCCGAGACCGTGCCGCGTGGCGAAGCGGTGCGCTTCCTCCGGCGCCCAGGGTCCCGGCAGGTGACGGAGAAGCCGATCACGCCAATCAACCCACAAGTCAACCCCGAACGGTCACCGTCGGCGGCTGAGGCCTTCGCCCGTACTCTCCGAGCACCGCCCCCGCAAAGGCGGATGTCCATCAGCGAGGAAAAGCGGTGCTCCCGCGAACGCATGACGCGGATCCGCAGCGGGAAGGCCGGCTGCCCCGCAGAGTGTCAGCCGCTCAATGGTGTTTCGCGGGCGATTCACGTCACCTTACGAGGGACACATCAGCCAGGACCGCCCGCGGCCCAATGAGACCCAGCGGATGAGAAAGCCAGGCCCAGCGGGACTTTGGGGTGGGTGTCCGCAGGTCGGAGACCCACCCCTGCTACTTGTAGCGGAAGTAGACGAATAGACGGCCGTGGTTCTTGGCGTCCTTGTCGATGCGGTGGTAGAGGGCCTTGATCTCCTTCTGCTCCAGGAAGCGCAGCACCTTCTTCTTGAGCTGGCCCGAGCCCTTGCCTGGGATGATCTCGACCTCGGTGGCCTTCTTCCTGATGGCCTCGTCGATGATGCCCCGTAGTGCCTTGTCGATCTCCCCGCCCCGGTTGTAGATGGGGTGTAGATCAAGCTTGAGCTTCAACCGGGCCTCCCGCGTGTCACCTGGGGTCAGTCTACGCACGGTGGACCGTCGTGCTCTTCCGCCGGCCACGAGTGCCCCGGGCCCGGGGAGCGGCCGGGCCACGGCTCGGCGGTAACCAGAACACCCGGCGCAGTCTGCAATGAAAATTGCCCAATTCCAATGATGATTGTGTCAATTTCACGATCTAGGCAAATAAATGGCTTCTAGTTAGGCTGCCAGTCATGATCGGCCGCCTTTACCGGTGGCCGATCGCGTGTCACCCGACGGGGAGGGTCACGGCCTTCCCCGGCATGCCCCGCCCCGGGCGCACGGACAGCCTCCCTCCCTGCCGCGTGAGCCGTTCATGCGTGCCGACAGGGAGGTCTCGTTGACCAGAAAGCCCTACTTACCGAGGATCAGACGCGCGGCTGTGCTCGCCGCCGGCCTCGGGCTCGTCGCGGCGATGGCGCCGCCCGCGAGTGCGGATCCCACCCCCACCCCCGCGCCGCCCGCCAAGTGGACGGCGACCCCCCTGACCGGGGGTGAGCCGGTCCAGGGCGCGAAGTCCCCCACCGGCAAGCTCGCCCGCAGTGACGAGGGGCTGCTGAAGTCGACCTCGGGCGCCACGGTCAACGTGATGGTCAAGCTCGACTACGACTCCTTCGCCGCCTATCAGGGCGGCCTCGAAGGGCTTCCCGCGACGAGCCCGGCCAAGACCGGAAAAGCTCTCGACATAAAGAGCGGCGACGCGAAGAAATACCAGAAACACATCGAGGACGTCGAGAACGCCTTCCTCGCCGAACTGGCCAGAAACGTGCCGGGCGCCGTCGCGGGCCAGAAGCTGCGGACCGTCTACGGCGGCATCGCGCTGCGCATCCCCGCCAACAAGGCGGCCGCGGTGCTGAAGCTGCCCGGCGTGGCCGCCGTCCAGGAGGACAAGCCCGAGCAGCTGCTGACCGACTCCAGCCCCGAGTTCATCGGGGCACCCGCGATCTACAACAAGCTGGGCGGCAGCTCCTCCTCCGGTAAGGGCGTCGTCGTCGGCATCCTCGACTCCGGCGCCTGGCCCGAGCACCCCCAGTTCGCCGACCCGGGTACGCTGCCCGCCGTACCGGCGACCAAGGACGGCACCCCGCGCGTCTGCAACTTCGGCGACAACCCGCTGACCCCGGCGGCCGACCCGTTCGTCTGCAACCGGAAGCTCATCGGCGGCGCCCCGTTCCTCGACACCTACAACGCGGTCTACCCCGGCGAGTACTTCCCGACCAGCGCCCGCGACTCCAACGGTCACGGCACCCACACCGCGACCACCTCGGCGGGCGGTCCGGTCGCCGACGCCAACCCGCTCGGCATCAGCCGCGGCCCGATCCACGGCATCGCCCCGGCGGCGCACGTGTCGATCTACAAGGTCTGCGGCGTCGAGGGCTGCTTCCCCTCCGACTCCGCCCAGGCGGTCGGCCGGGCCATCCTCGACGGCGTCCGCGTGATCAACTTCTCGATCTCGGGCGGCACCTCCCCCTACAGCGACCCGGTGGAGCTGGCCTTCCTCGACGCCTACGCGGCCGGCGTGCTCGTCTCGGCCTCGGCGGGCAACGCGGGTCCCGGCGCGGCGACGGTCAACCACGTCGCCCCGTGGGTGACCACGGTGGCGGCCTCCACCCAGCCCAGGACCTTCCAGTCGACGATCACGCTGTCCGGTTCCGGCGGCGCGACGGCCACGCTGCAGGGCGCCTCCATCACGGGGGGCGTGCCCTCCGCGCTGCCGCTGGTGCGGGCCTCGGCACCGCCGTACTCCAACGCGCTGTGCACCACGCCCGCGCCCCCGGGCCTGTTCTCCGGGAAGATCGTCCTCTGTGAGCGCGGTCCCAACCGGGTCCTGAAGAGCTTCACCGTCAAACAGGGCGGCGCGGCCGGCGTGATCCTGTACAACTCCAGCCCGCTCGACGTGATGACCGACAACCACTGGCTCCCCACGGTCCACATCGACAAGCCCGATACGGACGCGCTGCTGACGTTCCTGTCGGCCAACCCCGGCGCGACCGCCTCGTTCACCCAGGGCACCAAGGCCACCTGGCAGAGCGACAGGATCACCACGTTCTCCTCGCGCGGCCCCGGCGGCGACTTCCTCAAGCCTGACGTCACCGCCCCCGGCCTGCACATCGTGGCCGGGCAGACGCCGGTGCTGGAGGGTCCGGCCGGTGGTCCGCCGAACAACCTGTACCAGGTCATCGCGGGCACCTCGATGTCGTCGCCGCACGTCGCGGGCTCCGCGGCCCTGGTGTTCGCGCTGCACCCGGACTGGACTCCCGGCCAGGTGAAGTCCGCGCTGGAGACGACGGCCAAGACCTCGGTCACCAAGCAGGACGGCGTCACCCCGGCCGACCCGTTCGACACCGGCGGCGGGCGCATCGACCTGACCAAGGCCGGCGACCCCGGCCTGACCCTGGACGAGACGGGCGCGAACTTCCTGGCCGCGGCCGACGACCCGCTGAACCGCATCGACCTGAACCTGCCGTCGGTGAACGCCCCGATCATGCCGGGTCTCATCACCGCCAAGCGGACGGTCACCAACGTCACGGACAAGACGCTCACCTTCGCCGCCACCGGCACGACCGTGGCCGGCGCCAACATCTCGGTGCTACCGCCGCTGTTCACCGTGAAGGCGGGCAAGACCGCCAAGTTCAGCGTGGTGATCACCGCGCCCGACCTGCCCGAGGGGCAGTACTTCGGCCAGGTGAACCTCAAGCAGGTGGGCGGCTCGCGCAACCTGCACCTGCCGGTCGCGTTCGTCCGCAAGCAGGGCGCCGTCCCGGTGGAGCAGACCTGCGCCCCGGCCACCATCCCGCGTAACACCGGCGAGTCCACCTGCACCGTCAGCGTGCGGAACGACACGCTCCAGGACGCCGAGGTCACCGCGGTCAGCACGCTGGACGCCAAGCTGCGCCTGAACTCGGTGACCGGCGCCACCAAGGTCGGTTCCCAGGTCGCGACGGCGAAGACCACCCTCGCGGCCAGGCAGCCGGACCGGCCGGGCATCGCCCCGGGCACCGGGCCGGCCCCGTACCTGCCGCTCGACGCCTTCGGCATCGCACCGGTACCGATCGGCGACGAGCAGGCGATCAACTTCACCGTCCCCGCGTTCCAGTACGCGGGCAGGACCTACACCAGGATCGGCATCGTCTCCAACGGCTACACCGTCGCCGGAGGGAGCTCGGGGTCGACGGACATCTCGTTCGAACCGCAGACCCTGCCCGACCCCTCGACCCCGAACAACGTGCTCGCCCCCTACTGGACCGACCTGGACGGCACCGGCGCACCGGGCGTCTACGCCGGGACGCTGACCGACGGCGTCAGCGACTGGCTCGTCATCGAGTGGCGGGTCAACCTCTACGGCACGACCGACACCAAGGTGTTCCAGCAGTGGATCGGGCTGAACGGGACCGAGGACATCACCTACACCTACGACCCGGGCAATCTGCCCGGCGCTCCCCCGGCGGGCTACGGCCTGACCGTGGGGGCCGAGAACGGTGACGGCACCGCGGGCGGCCAGATCACCGGCCCGCCGACCGAGGACCTCCGGGTGACCAGCACGCCCGGCGCCCCGGGTGGCAGCCTGACCTACACGATGAAGATCAAGGGTGTCAGCGCCGGGACCGGGAAGGTGACGACGGGAACGTCGACACCGCAGGTCAAGGGCGTGACCATCGAGGTGGACAAGATAGTCGTCCAGTAGCGGGAGGGGATATCGGACCGATGGGCCCGGCGCGACGCGCCGGGCCCATCGGGTCTTCAGGGGAACTTCGGGGAACGGGCACTCAGCGGTGGAGGTAGTCGACCAGGTACGCCTTCTCCGTCTCCAGCACCTCGATGGAGCTCTTGACCACGTCGCCGATGCTCACGATCCCGGCCAGCCGACCGGCGTCGACGACCGGCACGTGCCGGATGCGGTGCGTGGTCATGGTCTGGCGAAGGTCGTCGACGTCGGTGTCCGGGGGGCAGGTGCGGACCTCGGTCGTCATGATGGACGACACCGTGTCCTCCAGCACCCGCGCGCCCCGGTCGTACAGTCGTCGTACCACGTCGCGCTCGGAGACGATGCCCTCGATGGAGGAGCCGTCCTCGGACACCACCACGGCGCCGATGTTCCTCTCGGCCAGGATGGCCAGGAGTTCCGTGACCGTCGCATCGGGGCGTACGGTCGCCACCTCTGTTCCCTTGCCTTGCAGAATCGTACCGATCAGCATTGACACCACCTCGGTTCAGCCTGGCGCGGGTATCCCTTTCCTCTGCCCAATCGGCTCTCACGCTAAGCCACCAAGTCGGCAAAACGTGTGACCATCAGGTAACGGGCAGCAGCCGGACCGCGTCGAGGGCCAGGGTGAGCTCGACGATGTCGAGCGGGCGCGCCAGGGAACGGCCGGTGAGCTGCTCGATGCGGCGGATGCGGTTGAAGACCGTGTTGCGGTGGCAGTACAGCTGCCCCGCGGCGCGCATGGCCGAGCCCTCGCAGCGCAGCCACGCCTGCAGGGTGCCGAGGAGCACTTCCCTGTCCGCCTGGTCGAGGGCGAGGATGGGCCGCAGCACAGCTCCGCTGAGGTGGCCCGCGAGCTCGGGCTGGCTGACCACCAGGGCGGCGGGCAGCCTGTCCTCCAACCTGGCGATCTCCGGGCCGTCGCCCACGCACGTCCGCAGCGCGAGCTCGGCGAGCCGCCTGGCGCGGCCCAGCTCGGCCAGTCCCTCGACGATCGGGCTGATCCCGGCGCAGCCGGTGACGTGCGGGCGCAGCTCCTCGGCCAGGTGTTCCATGTCCGCGTCGTGCAGCAGCACCACCGACACCTCGTAGTCGGGGCGCATCCGCCACAGCAACCGCATCGCCCCCAGGGCGGTCGGCCGCGGCGCGTCGTCCCCGTGGTCGTGGCGGCCCGGCAACCTGGTGATGACGACGGCGTACCGGCCCAGCTCGGGCAGGTCCAGCGCGGCGGCGGCACTGCGGACCAGGGCGGCGTCCGCCCGGTCCTCCAGGAGCGCGTCGAGCAGGGCCTGGACCCGCTCGGCTGTGCGGCCGAACATCTCGGCCTCCCGTCTTCGGTAGGCCTCGGCGGCGGCGATCGCCTGCCTGTCGATGGCGTGCCACACCTTCGTGGCACTGCGGATCAGGACCGGCAGGCTGTCGGACTCCTCCTCGGTGACCACGTCGATGAGGCCGTCCCACATCACCTGTGCGGAGAGCCGGTAGCTGCGCAGCAGGGAGTCCATGGGCAGACCCTGCTCCGCCCTGCGCCGGGCGGTCTTCTCCGCCTGCGGCAGGTCACGCCGCTCGGGGCGGGGCAGCAGGATGGCGCCGATGCCGTCCCGCATCGCCTCGTAGACGCTCTGCCAGTGGTCGTCGGTGGGCACCATCCTGCGGTACGCCTCGTCGGTGTCCCGGATCTTCGCGACGAGCTCGTCGGTGAGCTCGGGAAGTCTCAGCAGCAGCCGGCGGGCCGCCAGGCGCATGATCCTGCGTACTTCGTCGTCCGTAACCGGCCGGGTCCCCATCTGGGAATCGTGTCAGCAAGTCCCGCAGTGGAACAAGGTTCTGTTCTGTTTCGTGATCCGGCGTTGTACTCGCGCACAACCGTGCCCCGTCCGCCATGGGCGCCCGCCCCGACTTCACCCGGCCCTCTGGACGCCGGTGAACCACCTCGGTTGGGTGCGTTCATCGGCTGTACAGGAGGAACACATGGACGTGCACGACCCTCGCCCGCCCGGAGACTCCGGGCTGGTCGTCAGGGATCTGGCGGTGGGTTACGGCCCTGTCCTGGCCCTGCGGGGTGTCTCGCTGGACGTCCCTCGCGGTTCGGTCGTCGCGGTGCTCGGCGGCAACGGCGCGGGGAAGTCCACCCTGCTGCGCGCCATATCGGGCACCCTCAGGTTCCACCGGGGCGGGATCACCGCGGGCGAGGTCACCTTCGGCGGGACGCGGCTCTCCGGCGCCACCACCTCTGCCGTCGTGGCCGGCGGCGTCGTTCAGGTACCCGAGGGCCGCCGGGTCTTCGCGCGGATGACCGTGGAGGAGAACCTGCGGGCCGGCGCCCTCGGCGCGCCCGACCGGCGGTCGGCGGCCGAGGCGAAGGCGCGGGTGCTCACGCTCTTCCCCGTGCTCGCCGAGCGCGCCGGGCAGCGCGCGGGACTGCTGTCCGGGGGCGAGCAGCAGATGCTCGCCATCGGCCGCGCGCTGATGGCCAGGCCGAGGATGCTCCTGCTCGACGAACCCACCCTTGGCCTGGCGCCGATGATGGCCTCCCGGATCGCCGACACCGTTCGCGAGATCAACGCCGGGGGGACCACGGTGCTCCTGGTGGAGCAGAACGCCGCCATGGCCCTGTCCCTGGCCTCGCACGCCTACGTGCTGGAGGTCGGCGAGGTGGTCCTGTCGGGACCGGCCGCCGAACTCGCCGCGAGCGACGAGGTGCGCCGCCGCTACCTGGGCATCGAGGACGCACCCGAGGACGCGCCCGCGGCCGCGGCCGGCGCCCGTCCCGTGCTGGCCAGGTGGTCCGCGTGAGCGACACGAACACCGCCGTTCCCCGGCTCGACGTGCGCGAGGTGACGGTGCGCTTCGCCGGGCTCACCGCGCTGGACGCGGTCGGCTTCACCGTCGAGCCCGGCAGTGTGCACGCTGTGATCGGGCCCAACGGGGCGGGCAAGTCGACCTGCTTCAACGTCCTGTCGGGCGTCTACCGGGCCACCTCGGGCAGCGTGCGGTTCGGCGACGCGGAGCTGACCGCCCTGGCCCCGCACCGCATCGCCGCTCTGGGCGTGGCGCGCACCTTCCAGAACATCGCGCTGTCGCCGATGCTGTCGGTCCGGGACAACCTGATGCTCGGCCGCCACCGGCTGACCCGCGCCGGGTTCCTCTCCGCCGGGCTGCGACTGCCGTCGGCCCGGCGCGAGGCAGCCGCGCACGGCGAGCGGGTGACCGAGATCGCCGCGTTCGTCGGGCTCTCCGAGCACCTGGCCACGCCCGTCGGACTCCTGTCGTACGGTGTGCAGAAGCGCGTGGAACTGGCCCGGGCACTGTGCATGGAGCCGCTGCTGCTGTTGCTGGACGAGCCGGTCGCCGGCATGAACGGTGGCGAGCGCCGCGACATGGCCGAACTGATCGTCGCGGTACGGGAGAGCCTCGGCATCTCGATCCTGCTGGTCGAGCACGACATGGGGATGGTCATGCGGCTCGCCGACGCGGTGACGGTCCTGGACTTCGGCAGGCGCATCGCGGACGGCCCGCCCGGCGAGGTGCAGAACGACCCCGAGGTCATCCGCGCCTACCTGGGCGCGGCGGCCGAGAGCACGACCGCGAGCGGGACCGAGGAGGTCACCTCATGATCACCTTTCTCGAACTCCTGGTGAACGGCATCTCCGTCGGAGCGGTGTACGCGCTGATCGCCCTGGGCTTCGTGATCATCTTCAAGGCGACCGAGGTGGTGAACTTCGCCCACGCCTCGCTGCTGCTGGTCGGCGGATTCGTGGTCGCGAGGCTGCACCCGCTGATCGGCTTCTGGACCGCGCTGCTGCTGGGCATCGCCGGCGCGGCGGTCGTGGGCGCCCTGATCGAATTCCTGATCATCCGCAGGGCGAACGTCATCTCGCACAGTGTCCTCGCGATCGTGACGATCGGTGTCGACATCGTGCTGACCACCGAGCTCACCAGGCAGATCGGCACCGACGTGCTCGCCCTGGGCGACCCGTGGCGCGACCGGGTGCTGCACCTGGGAGGCGTCAGCATCGCCGAGACCCGGCTCGTCGCGCTGGCCGTCGCCGCGGTCCTGATCTCCGCGTTCCTGCTGGCGTTCAAATACACGAACTGGGGCATCGCCATGCGCGCCACCGCGGAGGACACCGAGACCGCCGCGCTGATGGGCGTGCGGCGCGGGCGGATCTCGATGGGGGCCTGGGCGGTCGCCGGGGCGCTCGCCGCCGTCGCCGCGCTCTTCCTGTGCGTCTTCCCCACACCGGGGCTGGATCGCAGCACCACCTTCGCGGCGATGAAGGCGTTCCCCGCGGCGATCCTCGGCGGCCTCGACTCCACCACCGGGGCACTGGCCGGCGGGCTGATCATCGGTGTCACCGAGGCGATGATGAGCGGCTACCAGAACGACCTGGTCTTCCTCGGCCGGGGCATCGGCGACGTCGCGCCGTTCCTGGTGATGATCGTGGTCCTGCTCATCCGCCCCGCGGGGCTGTTCGGGACGAGGGAGCTGGCACGTGTCTAAGAAGGTCATCCTCTCCTGTGTCGCGCTGGTCGCGGCGGCGGTCGCCGTACCGTTCTACCTGGAGGGCTTCTGGCTGCAGGCCGGACTCTTCGCGATGTCGGCGGCGATCGGGGCGATCGGCCTCAACCTGCTGACCGGTGCCACCGGCCAGCTCTCCATGGGCCACGCGTTCTTCCTCGCGGTCGGCGCGTACGCCTACGTCTACTTCGCCGCCGAACCGGAGGGCGGCGCGCACGCCCTCGGCGGCCTCGGCCTGCCCACGCCGGTCGCGGCGCTGCTCGCGGTGCTCACCGCGGGCGTCGCGGGCGGGGTGTTCAGCCCCATCGCGGGACGCCTGAAGGGCGCGTACCTCGGCATCGCCACCCTCGCGCTGATCTTCGTCGGCCAGCACGTGCTGTTCAACGCCGAACCTGTGACGGGCGGCTACAACGGGCGGGCGGTGCCGCCGATGGAGCTGTTCGGATTCGTGTTCGCCGACTCCCCCGAACTGGTGATCGCCCAGGTGCCGTTCGGGTCGCTGGAGCGCCTGTGGTTCCTCGGGCTGGCCGTGCTGACCTGCGCGGCGCTGTTCGCCCGCGGGGTGCTGCGCGGCCGGCCGGGACGGGCCATGAACACCATCCGCGACCACGAGATCGCGGCCGGGGTGATGGGCGTGCCGGTGGCCCGCTACCGCGCCGGGGTGTTCGTGCTGTCGTCGATGTACGGAGGGCTGGCCGGGGTCCTGGTCGCGCTGGTCTTCCAGCGCACCGTGCCCGACTACTTCGGCCTGCTGCTCTCCCTCGACTACCTGGCGATGATCATCATCGGCGGCCTCGGCTCCGTCGCGGGCGCGGTGATCGGCGCGTTCTTCATCTCCCTGCTCCCCCAACTGCTCAGCCGCTACAGCGACGCCCTGCCGCTGGTGGCCGAGCCCGGATCGGGCGGGGTCTCACCCGCCGAGGCGTCCCGCATCCTGTACGGCGCCGCCGTCGTCGTCATCGTCCTCTTCCTGCCCGGCGGGCTGCTCGGCCTCGCCAGGCGCCTGCGCCTCGCCGTGACCCGGCGGCTCACCCCGGCCCCCGCGGCGAGGAAGACCCCGCTCTCCCCCTCTCCCACCCCCTCCCACGACACAAGGAACTGACAATGGGAATCCCAAGAACCCCGGTCCGACGAATCGCGGTACTCGCCCTCCTGGCCCTGGCCGTCACCGCGTGCGCCAGTGAGAAGGCCACCGGGGGCAGCGGGGGCGCCCCCTCCGCCGTCGGGGGGGACGGCGTGAAGACCGGCCCCGGCGTCACCACCGACAAGATCACGATCGGTCTGATGACCGACCTCACCGGCCCGTACGCCTCCTTCGGCAAGAGCCTGACCCAGGCACAACAGCTCTACTTCGAGCAGACGAACGCGGCGGGGGGCGTGTGCGGGCGGCAACTGGAGGCTCTGGTCCGTGACCACGGCTACGACGTGCAGAAGGCGGTCGCGGCCTACACCGAGATCTCCCCGAAGGTGGTGGCCCTCGCCCATGTCGTCGGCTCCCCCATGGTCAACGCGGTCAAGCAGCGCATCGAGGCCGACGACATGCTCACCATCCCGCAGGCGTGGGCGACCGGGCTGCTCGGCAGCAAGCCCATCCAGGTCACCGGGACGACCTACGACATCGACATGATCAACGGGGTGGACTTCCTCACCAAGGAGAAGGGCATCAAGTCCGGCGACAAGATCGGCCACCTGTACTTCGAGGGCGACTACGGCGAGAGCGCGCTGAACGGCTCCAAGTACGCGGCGGAGAAGCTCGGCCTCAAGCTCGTGGAGCAGAAGATCAAGGCCACCGACCAGGACATGAGCGCCCAGGTCGCCGCCTTCAAGGCCGAGGGCGTCAAGGCCGTCCTGGTCTCCGTCGGCCCCAGGCAGACCGCCTCGCTCGTCGGCGTCTCGCTCGCCAAGGGCATGGACGTGCCCTTCGTCGGCAGCAACTCGGCCTACTCCCCGCAACTGCTGCCCACCCCGGCGGGCCCCGCGCTGCTGAAGGACTTCTACTACATCACCGCCGGCACCCCGATCAGCGCCGACCAGCCGGCCATGAAGAAGCTGGCCGCCGACTACGCGGCGAAGTATCCGGACGCGGCCATCGACAGCGGTGTCTCCTCCGGTTACTCGGCGGCGGCGATCGTCGTCGACGCGCTCAAGAAGGCCTGCGAGGGCAAGGACCTGACCCGGGCCGCCGTGGTCGCCGCGCACCGCGGCCAGTCGGCCTGGGGCGCGGAGTTCGGCACCGTCATGGACTTCACCATGTTCGACAAGCCCGCCTCGCTGCTGTCGTACGTCGCCAAGCCGGACAAGGACGCCCTGGGCGGCGCGGTGATCTTCAAGGAGGCCGCCACCTCCGACCTGGCCAAGACCTACCAGGTCCCGGTGGGCTGATCCGCGGTTCACGGCGGCGCCCCGCACCTCCCGCGACGGAGGTGCGGGGCGCTCCCGCTCCGGGCTAGCGTGGCGGGGACCACAGACCTTCGCGCCCGGGGACACGATGACCCAGAAGCTCAATACCGGCAGCCACGACCTGCCGGTCTCCGACGCCCTCGCCGAGTTCATGAACACCGGCTGGGCCGACACCCACCGCGACGACCTGGCCGCGCTGCCACAGGCCGCCTACACCGCCAAGCGGCGTGCCGCGCTCGCCGCCCGCTTCCCCGGCGAGCGGCTGGTCGTCCCGTCCGGCACGCTCAAGGCGCGTAGCAACGACAGCGACTACCGGTTCCGGACGCACAGCGCGTTCGCCTACCTCACCGGCGACCAGGAACCCGACGATGTGCTGGTCGTCGAGCCCTCCGGGGAGGCCGTCCTGTTCCTGCGCCCCCGCTCGGTGCGGTCGGCGCCGGGACAGGCCGGGCAGGAGTTCTACCGTGACCGCCGCTACGGCGAGTTCTGGGTCGGCCGCCGCCCCGACCTGGCCGAGGCGGAGGCGCTGTACCAGATCGCCTGCGCGCCGATCGACAGGCTCGACGACGTGCTCGGCGGGCCCGCGCGGGTGCTGCGCGGGGTGGACGCGTCGGTGGACGGGCGAGTCGCGCCCGGCGACGGGGACGAGGAACTGGAGACGTTCCTGTCCGAGATGCGGCTGATCAAGGACGACTGGGAGATCGCGGAGCTGCAGTTCGCGGTGGACGCGACCACCCGCGGGTTCGAGGACGTGGTGCGGGCCCTGCCCGCCGCCCTGGGGCACCGGCGCGGCGAGCGCTACCTGGAGGGGATCTTCGGCCTCCGCTCCCGCCTGGAGGGCAACGCGGTCGGCTACGACAGCATCGTGGCCTCCGGCGCGAACGCGTGCGTGCTGCACTGGATCCGCAACGACGGGCGGCTGAACGAGAACGAGCTGCTCCTCCTCGACGCGGGCGTGGAGACCGACCACCTCTACACCGCCGACATCACCAGGACCCTGCCGCTTTCCGGGCGCTTCGACCCCGTCCGGCGCCAGGTCTACGAGCTGGTGTACGAGGCCCAGGAGGCGGCGATCGCCGTCCTGCGACCCGGTGCGAGCTTCCGCGACTTCCACGGTGCGGCCATGCGGGTCATCGCGGAGGGACTGCGCGACTGGGGCGTGCTGAAGATCAGTGCGGACGAGGCGATGGAGCCGGACAGCGGCCTGTACCGCCGCTACACGCTGTGCAGCAGCGGCCACATGCTCGGCATGGACGTGCACGACTGCGCCAGGGCCCGCGCGGAGGTCTATCTGGACGGCGTGCTGGAGGAGGGTCAGGTGCTGACCGTCGAACCCGGCCTCTACCTGCAGCCTGACGACCTGACGCTGCCGCCGGAGCTGCGCGGCATCGGAGTGCGCGTCGAGGACGACCTCGTCATCACGGCCGACGGCGCCCGTCTCATGTCAGGCGGTCTGCCCCGCCACCCGGACGAGATCGAGAAGTGGATGCAGTGCTAATTGCGACGCTAACGCGTCGCGGTTCGGCCGCTCTTACCCGGCTCCTTCCCTCGTCGACCGGGGTCGCTCGTTCCTCGCGAGTCACTGGCGACGCTAACGCGTCGCGGTTCGGCCGCTCTTACCCGGCTCCTTCCCTCGTCGACCGGGGTCGCTCGTTCCTCGCGGCCCCGCTCTCCTCAGTCCAGTCGCCGGCGCGGCCTCACGGGCCCGTAGGTAAGCAGCCTCATGGGGCTCGTAGGTGAGGCGGCTTCCGTGGGGCGGGTAGGGGCGCGTCCCCATGGGAGGCGGGAGGAAAATGTGGGGGGCTGACAAGTTGAAAGGTGGGGGTCATACCTTTTCATCAAATTACTTGAGAAGCATCGACTTACTGGAATACCCGTCAGTAGCGTGGCTGATCCATGGTCTGAGTCGCTAGTTCCGAGGTGGTCATGGCTCAACGGACGGCGGGTTGATGGCGGTCGGCGGACGGACGAGGGTCACCGGTTACCTGGTCCGCCGGACGACCGGCGTGCTGGACCGGGTCGGCGACATGTCGGTGATCGCCCTTGAGGGTTTCCGCCGCACCTGGGACGTCAGGACCTGGTTCTGGGAGTTCGTCCAGCAGTGCTGGTTCCTGGCCCGTGTCACGAGCCTGCCCGTGCTGCTGGTCTCGCTCCCGCTGGGCGCGACCGTCGCCCTGCAGGTGGGCCAGCTGGCCTGGCAGCTGGGCGCCTCCTCCGCCACCGGCGGCGCGGTGGTCGTCGGCCTGGTCCGCGAGGTCGCCCCGATGGCCTCGGCCCTGCTGATCGCCGGGGCCGGGGGCTCGGCCATGACCTCCGACATCGGCGCCCGCAACATCCGCGACGAACTGGCCGCCATGGAGGTGATGGCGGTCAACCCGATCCACCGCCTGGTCACCCCCCGGCTCTGGGCGGCGAGCACGGTGGCGGTGCTGCTGGTACCGCTGGTCATCGTGGCCGGGGCGGGCGGCGGCTACTTCTTCAACGTCATCGTCCAGGGCGTCACGCCCGGCGCCTACTTCGACGGCGCGGTCTCGCTGCTGGTCACCAGCGACCTGCTGGTCACGCTGCTCAAGGCCTGGATCTTCGGCTTCATCGCGGCCATCATGTCGTGCTACTTCGGCATGACCTGCCAGACCAGCCCGGTCGGCGTGGGCCGGGCGGTGAACCAGTCGACGGTCGTCACGTTCATGCTGGTCTTCGCGGTCAACTACGTGATCACCATGATCTACTTCCTCGCCTACCCGCCGAGGAGCATGTGATGGCCGCCGTACCGGAGGTGCGCACCGCGGGGGTCCGCGCGTACGGGCTGGCCCGCGACGGCCTGGACCGGCTGGCCTCGCTGTCGGACTGGCCGCTCTTCCTGTGGAAGGTCGTCTTCTACTCGGTCAGGGACATCGTCCTGCGGCTGAAGTTCTCCAAGGTCGTGCTGCGCCAGGTCAGCGACGTGGTGGTGGGCGTCGGCGCGACGGTCATCGGCGGCGGCATGGTCTTCGTGGTGTTCACCATGGCCTTCGCGGTCGGTGCCACCGTCGGACTCCAGGGCTACCAGGGCCTGCAGTCGATCGGAGCCGAGTCCTTCATCGGGCTGGTGGGCAGCTTCGCCAACGTGCGGGAGATCACCCCGATCATCGCGGCGGTCGCGCTCGCGGCCCAGGTCGGCTCGTCCTTCACCGCCGAACTCGGCGCCATGCGGATCTCCGAGGAGATCGACGCGCTGGAGGTGATGGCCATCAACGCGTTCACCTACCTCATCTGCACCCGCGTGGTGGCCGCGATGATCGCGCTGATCCCGGTCTACATGATCGCGCTGTTCGCCAGCTTCTTCGCCACCCGGCTGATGTGCACCGTCCTGTTCGGCATGTCGCCCGGCGTCTACGACTACTACTTCTACCTCGGCCTGCCGGTGATCGACATCGTCTACAGCGTGGTCAAAGTGGTGGTGTTCGCGTTCGCCGTGGTCAGCATCCACTGCTACTACGGGTTCAACGCCACCGGCGGCCCGGTCGGCGTGGGCGTCGCGGCCGGGCGGGCGATCCGGCAGTCGATCATCACGGTCATTCTCCTCAACCTGCTGCTGTCCTACCTGTTCTGGGGTGGCGGCAGCAGCCTGAAGCTGACGGGGTGAGCCCGATGGCGACCAGGGGCGAGGTGGCGCTGCCGATCAGACTGGCGATCTCGGTCGCCGTGCTGCTGGTCCTGGCCGGATCCGTCCTCCTGGTGGTGCGGGGTGCGGCCGAGGTGAGCGGCACCCGGCTGAGCGCGGTGTTCACCCGCTCGGGCCAGGGCCTGGACCCCAACTCCCCCGTCAAGATCCGCGGCATCACGGTGGGCGGGGTCAGCTCGGTCACCCTGAACCGGCAGGGCCAGGCCGTGGTCGCCATCTATGTGGATCCCGGGGTCAGGGTGCCCCAGAGCGTCACCGCCACGATCGAGCCGAGCTCGGTCTTCGGCCCCAAGTTCGTCAACCTCGTCCCCGGCTCCGGCGAGACCTCCGGCCCCTACCTGCTCAGCGGCGCGGTCATCACCAGGACCGAGGCCCCCTCCGACCTGTCGGACTCCCTCACCGACGCGTACGAGGGGCTGAAGGCGATCGACCCGCAGGACGTCACGACCATCGTGCACACCCTTGGCCGGGGCCTGGACGGCAAGGGTCCGCAGCTGCGGGCGATCGTCGACGACGCCGGGAAGATCATCGGGGTGGCCCATCGGCACCGCGCCGACTTCCGGCGGTTCATCGGCGACGCCGGGGACCTCAGCACGTCCCTCGCCGACAAGGGCGACGAGCTGGTGGCCATCTCCGCGAACACCAACGTGATCACCCCCGACCTGCTGAAGCGGGCCGACAAGGTACGCGCCCTGCTCAAGGAGTTCGACGATCTCTCCCACCTGAGCGCGCACGGTCTGCGCAAGCACCGCGGCGACCTCAAAGCCGCCGTCAACTCCGGTGAACGCCTCGCCTCCCTGCTGTACGCGCAGCTCGGCATCGTCGGGGACGGTGTGCGAGGGCTGAACCAGCTGCTCTCCGCGCTCAACGACCTGGCCTCGGGGCAGGGCCCGAACGGTACCGCCCAGATCAAGATGGAGACCTTCATCTCGACGGACGTGTGCGAGCTCTTCGTCGGCGCGTGCGGCTCCACGAAGGGCGGGTGAACGCGTGGCCGGATCCGCGGAGCAGGTTCAGCGCCGCTGGACACTGGGCAAGTTCGCGCTCTTCCTCCTGGTGACGGGCACGCTGATCATCCTGATCGGCGGCCAGATCGCCAGGGTGAACGTGGGCGACTCCTACAGCCTCGTCGCCACCTTCGACGACGTCTCCGGTCTGCACGAGGGAGACCAGGTGAAGATCGCGGGTGCGCCCGTCGGGCAGGTCGGCACGATCGAGGTGGTCGCCGGCCGGGCCGAGGTCACGCTCAACGTACGGACGGACGTCCGGGTTCCAACCGACAGCTCGGCCTCGATCCGCTGGCGCAACACGATCGGGCAGCGGGTGGTCTACCTGGAGCCGGGCACCGCGGACAGGACGCTCGGCGACGGCGCCCGCGTGGAGCGGACGAGTTCGGTGGTCGACATCGGCGAGCTCGTCAGCGACCTGGGCCCGCTCACCCGCAGCCTCGACCCCGAGCAGATCAACCGGTTGCTGACCGCGGCGGGCGAGGCGCTGGACGGCAACCAGGAGAACATCCCCAAGCTGGTCGACAACCTCGACGACCTGACCGGCACGATCGCCGAACGCAAGAAGGTCATCCAGGGGCTGCTGGAGGACTACGCCACGGTGACCGACGTCGTCGCCCGCAGGGACCGGCAGATAGCCCAGCTGGTCGACAACCTGGTCGCGCTGACCGGCGCGTTCGCCCGTAACCGCGAACTGGTCGACGACGCCCTGGTGGAACTGTCCACCACGGTCAGGGTCAGCGACCGGGTGCTCGGCGCGAACTCCCAGGAGCTCGGCCGGGTGGTGGGCCGTCTGACCCGGTTCACCGGCGGCTTCCGGCGCAACATCGGCGGTGTGGAGAAGCTGCTCGGCACGCTCCCCCCGCCGATGCGGCGCTCGTTCCAGGTGACCGCGCAGGGCGACTTCGTCACCGCGTACGTGCCCTGCTTCGCGCTCGGCCCGCTGCCCTGCCCGTACCCGATGAAGAGCCCTCCGCCGCTGCGCGGCTCCTTCAAGCTGTCCGACACCGGTGACCTTCGGCGGGTTCTGGTGGGGCCCTGATGGCGCTCAAGTCGTTCCGCGACCGCGACAGGACCCTCGTCGGCCTGGTCTCGATGGCGGTCCTCGCCGTCGTGCTGGCCGTCACCTTCCTCATCGGCAACCTGGGGCTGCTGGAGGGGGGATACACGATGTCGGCGGTGCTGCCCGACTCGGCCGGGCTGCGTTCCGGCAACGACGTCCGGGTGGCGGGGGTGACGGTCGGCAAGGTCACCGGGGTCCGTGCCGACTACTCCCAGGGGCACGTCGTGGTGACCTGGAGGGTGGACGACGGGATCAGGCTCGGCCCGCAGACCCGGGCCGAGATCGCCCTGTCCAACCTGCTGGGCGGGCGCTACGTCAGGCTCACCGGGCCGGTCACCCGCCCGTACATGGACGAGCTGCCCGAGGAGCGGCGCCGGATCCCCATGTCCCGGACGAGCACCCCCGTGCTGATCACCGACGCGCTCAAGGACGCGACCCGGCTGGCGCAGCGGCTCGACACCGACTCCGTCGACAAGCTGCTGGCCGAGCTGGCGGAGCTCAAGCCCGCCCGCCAGGGCAGGGTCAGCAGGCTGCTGGACAACATCGGCGAGCTGTCGGAGATCATCAGCGAGAGCGAGCCCCAGCTGCGGCGGCTGCTGGACAACGGCAACAAGATCATGGATGTGCTGGAGAAGAAGGACGCGCAGATCGGCCGCCTGATCGACTCGATCGAGGTCATGCTCAACGAGCTGCGACTCCGCCGTGACGAGCTGAAGTCGCTGCTCGGCGACGGCAGCGACCTGGTCGGCAGCATCACCACCCTGGTCAACCGGCACGAGAAGGACCTGATCACGGTGCTCGACGACGTGACCGCCATCAGTAACCGCCTCGACTCCACCAGCGGCAAGAACCTCAACTCGGTTCTCGCCTGGGTCGGCCCCACCTTCTCCGGGCTCGCCGCGGCCGGCGGTCACGGGCCGTGGGTGGAGGCCATCGCCACCGGGCTGGGACCGATCGACCCCGAAGTGCTCGCCGCCATCCGCAAGGACAGGAACAGCCGTTGACAGCACAGGGACAGCAGGGAGCGAGCCGCCCGCACCGCGCCCGCGCCGCGGCGTGGTCCCCGGCGCGCAGGGGGATCGCGGCGCTGCTCGCGGGAGTGCTGCTGGCCTCCACCGGAGGGTGTTCGCTGCTGCCGGGCGGGGCCGGCCCCTACCGGCTGACCGCCTACTTCAGCGCGGCGCCCTCGCTGTACGAGCAGGCGAAGGTCAAGGTGCTGGGCCTGGACGCGGGAACCGTGCAGAAGCTCACGGTCGAGGGCGACCGGGTCCGGGCGGACCTGCTGATCGACGGTGAGGTACCGCTGCCCGCCGATGTCAACGCCGTCGTGGCCGCGCAGAACACGCTGGGCGAACGGAACGTGGTGCTCCACCCGCCCTGGACGCCCGGCAAACCGAAGATCGCCCCCAATACGGTGATCCCGCTGGAGCGGACCGACCTGCCGGTGGAGATCGACGACGCCCTGGAGGCGTTCACCAAGCTCACCGACGCCCTCGACACCGACAAGATGGGCGATGTGGCCGGCAACCTGGCCGACACCGTCAGGGGCCGGGGCACCCAGATCAACGGCGCGCTCGCCGACGCCGCCGCACTGACCCGCACCCTCGCCGGGCAGGACGAGCAGCTGATCGAGCTGGCCAAAGGACTCAACCGGATCGCCACCAACCTCAACAGGCGTGAGAAGCAGGTGAAGACCACCATCGACGCCTTCGCCGAGGCCGGTGCCACCCTCGCCGACGAGCGGCAGCGGATGAAACGCTTCATCACCGGCCTGGCGGAGCTCGTGCAGCGCGGTGACGTGCTGATCGAGGCGTACCAGGAACGGCTGCCCAGGGGGGTGGCCAACCTGGCCGAGCTGGTGCTGACCCTCAAGGTCAACAGCGAGTCGGTGGCCGAAGGTATCAAGAGCACCAGGAAGTTCCTCGACAACATGATCCTGTCGTGGGACAGGAAGAACCACGTGCTCAAGATCCGTGTGGTGCTCAACGCCCTGACCCGGGCCTGGCTGACCCCGCTCTTCGAGGCCCTGGGCCTGGGCAGGGTGCCCTGCCTGCCGGGAGAGCTGAGCAACTGCCCCTGGCAGAAGAACGGGAAGGGCCGCTGATGGGCGCGGTGGTACGGGATCGGACCGAGAGTCCATCGGCGCCACCGCCGGGCATGGGACGAAGGATCGCGGACCGGTGGCGGTGGTGGACCCGCCCGGCCGCCGGGCTGGCCGTGCTCTGGCTGGGCACGGCGTGCAGCCTGCAGACCCTGGGCGCGCCGACCGGCGGGCTCACCCTGACCGCGACCTTCGACGACGTGCAGAGTCTGGTCGCCGGGCACAGCGTGCAGGTCTCCGACGTGCGGGTGGGCAGCGTGACCGACATCCGGCTGGAGGGCTACCGGGCGAAGGTCACCATGTCCATCGAGGACGGCAACCAGGTGCCCGAGGGGACGAGCGCCGTCGTCGCCAAGACCTCGATCCTCGGCGAGAACTACGTCGAACTGGATCTTCCCGAAGGACGGGACATGACGACGGGGCCGTTCCTGCGGAACGGCTCGGCCATCGCCGTGACCTCCGTCAAGCCCGACATCGAGCAGGTCACCGAACGGGCCGGGCCGCTCATCGACGCGCTCGGCGCCCAGGACGTGAACGCCGTCCTGGACGCGGCGGCGACCGGGATCGGCGGCAAGGGCAAGGACCTCAACCGGCTCCTGCGGCAGACCACCGAGGTCACCACCGCCTACGCGCAGTCCCGCGAGGACCTGGCCCGTACCATCGACGGCCTGGCCAGGCTCGGCGACGAACTCGCCAAGGGCACCGCGGAGCTGGACCGGCTGCCCGGCACGCTCGCCGACGCCACCACCCGCCTGAACCACGGCCGCAGGCACATCAAGAAGACCCTCAAAGAACTCACCGCGCTGGCCCGCGAGGCCAACGACACCATCTATCCCAGGCACGAGGCCCGGCTGCGCACCCTGCTGCGCGAACTCGACGCGGTCTCCGCCTCCGCGGTACGCGGCAAGGAGGACCTGAAGCTGCTGGTGAGCCGGGTGCAGAGCTTCCTCGACCAGCCACCGCTCGTGGTGAACGGCCAGTTGCTGATCTCCGTGTGGCTGAAAGGACTGCTGGTGTCCGAGCCGAAGAAGAGCGAGCGGCCCCGCCTGCCCAACTCGGTGGACGACTTCCGCCTGCTGCTGGGGCCGCCGCGATGAGGAACCGCATCTGGATCAACCTCGGCTTCTTCGTGGTACTCGGCGTCGTGATGACCGTGTGGGCGTTCACCACCATCATCAAGCTCGACCTCGTCGAGCGGCCGTACCGGATCAACGCCGAGTTCCTCTCCTCCCCCGGCCTGGTGGAGGGCTTCGACGTGGCCTACCTCGGTGTGCGGATCGGCCGGATCAGCGGCGTGCAGCTGGCCCCCGGCAAGATCGTTGTCGCGCTGAGCATCGATCGCGGGGTGCGACTGCCCCGGGACGTCACCGCCGAGGTGCGCCGTAAGTCCGCCGTCGGCGAGCCGTACGTGGAGATCTCCCCGCCCGAAGGCGGAGCCGGTGGGGGCGCCGTCCTGGCCGCGGGCGCCACCATCCCGCTGGCCAGCACCTCGGTGCCGCTCGACTACCGGAAACTGTTCGACGGAATCGGCAAGCTGCTCGACGCGGTGCCGGCCGAGGACGCCCGGACCATCGTGGGAGAGCTGGCGGCCGGGCTGAACGGGCGGACGACCTCGATCCGGGAGATCGTCGACAACGCGCACGACCTCACCGCGACCCTCGCCGACAACACCGACGTGCTGGACGAGCTGTCGGTGCAGCTCACCAGGCTCACCGGGACCCTGGCGGGCCGACGCGAGAAACTGTCCGAGGGGGTGCAGGACCTGGCCGGGGTGACCCAGGCCATCCGCGACTCCCGCAAACAGCTGAACGCCGCCCTCGACCACGGACCGAGCTTCTTCCGGCAGGTCAACACCCTGCTCACCACCGCGCGCCCCGGCCTTTCCTGCGTGCTGACCGCCGGAGGCATCAAACCCGGCAAGGTGTTCGGCGGCGCCGCCCCCGACAACGTCAACCGCCTGCTCCGCAACATACCCACCGCACAGGCGCTGCTCGCCGACGTGGGCGACAGGCAGGCCGGCGGCCTGTACGGCAGGACCGCGTTCATCTTCAGCGTCCCCGGCGGCCCCAAGGCCGCGCGGGAGTATCGCAACCCGCTGGCTCCCCCGACGATCCCCAAGCTCCGTACCTGCCCGAAGGGGCCCGCGAGCAAGGTGGCGGTCGGAAGGGACGAGGAGGCTCCCCGCGACGAGAACACCGAAGGAACCGCCGACGACTCGGCGGACGGAGCGACCGCCGAACCAGGCGACGCGACGCCGGCGCCCGAGGAGAGCCAGGAGCCGGTACCGGCCGCGGACGCCGACCGGACCCCTGAGTCCTCCCAGGACATGACCCCCCTCATCGTTGCGATCTTCGCCGCGGTCGTCGTCTCCGGCGGTGTGCTCGGCTGGATCGCCGTCGGCCGGGCCTCCCGCCGCCGTGAACAGGAGTAAGCCCTTGACCCCCACCCCCCGCACGTCGGAACAGCGCCGGCACGACCCCGCCGAGGACACTCCGGACCAGGACCGGGAATCCGCTGAGGAGACGGAGGCCGGACCCTCCACCGGGACGAGCGCGGAGGAGGACGCTCCGGTTCCCGAGCAGAAGCAGGGCCAGGAGGCCGCTGACGAGACGAAGGCCGGACCCTCCGCCGGAGCGAACGCGGACCCCGAGCGGGAGCACGGAGCCGCGGACCGGGAAAAGAGCGGATTCAGCACGTGGCGCGGCAGGCTGGCCGGTGCCGTCGCGGTCATGCTGTTCGCGGCGACCGCGACCACCGCGGTGCTCCAGTGGACGGCCGCCGACCGGCTGGCGCGGGAGAAGGCCGACCGCGGGGCGGTGTCCACCCGGGCGGGCGAGTTCGCCGTGGCCCTGCAGACCTACGACCACACCGACCTGCAGGCCTACCGCGACCGGGTCTTCGCCATCTCCGGCGAGGACTTCGAGAAGACCTACAACGAGGCGTTCAGCCCGCTCGAAAGCGTGATCATCACGATGCGGGCGCGCTCTTCGGCCTCGATCCGCGGCGTCTACGTCTCAGAGGTCGGCGAGGGCAGGGCGAAGGCGATCACGGTGGTCGACTCCCAGGTCACGAGCACGGCCGGGACCCGGCGCATGCTCGGCACGTACATGGAGCTGAGCCTGATCAAGACGGGGGGCCAGTGGAAGGTGAACGCGGCCACGGTGATGGGCGCCGCCGAGGAACTGGTCACCGACCCGAACGGCGAGACCGCCGAGCCGTCCCCGACGTCATCCCCGGCACCGTCGCCGAGTAAGAAGAGCGATTGACGACGGAGAGAACCCCCTCCGGCCGCGCTGACGCCGCCTACCACGAGTGATCGGCGCCTTCTGAGGTAGGTTCTGATCCATGACCCTGCAGCAGGCCTCGCCCGGCGAACGGAGTGGTCGGCCGGGGGGCGGACCCGCCGAAGTCACCGGCGCGGGGAACGAGAGTGGTGAGCGACCGGTGAACGACGAGACGCCTCGCTGGCTGTCGTCAGTCGAGCAGCGCGCGTGGCGTGCCCACCTCGCCGCGCACAAACTCCTCGAACACCGCCTCGACCGCGAACTACAGCCCTTCGGGCTCTCGGTGAACGACTACGAGATCCTGGTGAACCTGTCGGAGACCCCCGGGCACCGCATGCGGATGAGCGACCTGGCGGACGCCACGATCCAGTCCCGCAGCCGGCTGTCGCACCAGATCTCCCGGATGGAGAAGGCCGAGCTGGTCGCCAGGGAGACCTGCGCCGATGACCGGCGCGGCACCTTCGCCGTCCTCACCGAGCACGGCTGGGACACCATCAACAGGGTCGCGCCGCACCACGTGGCCGGCGTACGCCGGCATTTCATCGACCTGCTCACCGACGATCAGCTGATCGAGCTGGAAATCGCCTACGCTCCGGTGGTGGAGCACCTCAAAAACTTTCGCTGACGCGAAACCGATACCGCCCGTACTCCCTTACTAGACCACGCTGTCGTTACGATCCGCCCATGTCTGCTCGCCGGATCTTCATCGCCGCGGTGCTCACCGCGTGCTCCCTGGTCACCGCCTGCAGCGGCGGCAACGCCTCCGACGCTACGACGGCCCTCCCCAGCGGAGCCGAGCTGGTCAAGAAGTCCGCGGAGGCGACACGTGCCGTGAAGTCGGCGACCTTCTCCATGGAGACCGAGGGCACTCCCGCGGTGCCGGTCAAGAAGGCCTCCGGCCGCCTCAGCGGGACCGGCGACGCGGACGGCACCATCCAGATCGACGTGGCGGGCAGCCTCCAGGAGATCAGCTTCGTGCTGATCGGGGAGACCGTCCACTTCAAGGGGGTGACCGGAGGCTTCCAGAAGATGTCACGGAGCCAGCTGGCGGCGATCTACGACCCGTCCGCCATCCTCAACCCGGAGAGGGGCCTCGTACAGTTGCTGAGCAACGCGCTGGACCCGAAGACCCAGGCGGCCGAGAAGGTGAACGGCGTCGACTCCTACCGGGTCTCGGCGACGCTCTCCCAGCAGGTGCTCGCCACGATGGTGCCCGGCCTCGCGCAGAGCGTGGACGGCACGCTCTGGATCGACAAGACCACCAGCCGCCTGCTCAAGGCGGATCTGCCACTGACCGGCGGCAAGGTGATCGTGGTCTTCGGCGACTACGACGTGCCGGTCCAGGTCACCGCTCCGGCCCAGTGATGGCGACCCGCGCCGTCTCGGAGGACGGTGGCCGGACGGCCCGGCGACGGGCCGCTCTCGGCGTCGGCGGCACCGCGGTGCTGCTGGCGGCGCTGGACGCGTACGTCGTGGTCACGGTCCTCGTCGACATCGCCAAGGACGTCGACGTCCCGCTCAACCACATGGAGCGGGCCACCCCGATCGTCACCGGCTTCCTGCTCGGCTACATCGCGGCCATGCCGCTGCTCGGCCAGCTCTCCGACCGGTACGGCAGGCGCCCGCTCATCCAGCTCTGCCTGGCGGGCTTCGCGGTGGGCTCGGTGGTCACCGCGCTGGGTGAGACGGTGCCCTGGCTGGTCGCCGGACGGGCCCTGCAGGGGGTCGCCGGCGGTGCGCTGCTGCCCATCACCATGGCTCTGATCGGAGATCTGTGGGATGAGGACGAGCGTCCGGTGGCGCTCGGCGCGGTGGGATCGGCCCAGGAGCTCGGCAGCGTGCTGGGCCCCCTGTACGGCGCGGCCCTCGCCGCCCTGGTCCCGCCCACCCTCCAGTTCGGCGGCGTGCAACTCGGCGGCTGGCGGTCGATCTTCTGGCTGAACATCCCGCTGGTGGCCCTGGCCGCGGTCGCCGTACATCGGTCGGTGCCGCCCCCCGGCCGTGACCGGAGCGGCGCCGGCGGCGGCCGCGTCGACGTGGTCGGCGGGCTGCTGCTGGCGCTCGCGCTCGGCCTGCTCGTGGCCGGTCTCTACAACCCCGACCCGAGCAAGGCGGTCCTCCCGCCCTGGGGCCTGCCGGCGATCGTCGGCGGGGTCGTGTCCGGCGCCGTGTTCGTCGCGTGGGAGATGCGTGCCAGAACCCGGTTGATCGACATGGCGGGGGTGCTGCGCGGCCCGTTCTTCGCCACGCTCGGAGTGAGCTTCCTGACCGGTGCCGCGCTGCTGGTCACCCTGGTCGACGTGCAGCTGTCGGCCCAGACCCTGCTGCGCCTGGACACCCTGGACGGCGCCCTGGTGCTGTCGCGCTTCCTGGTCGCGCTCTCGGTGGCCGCTCTGGTGGGCGGCCTGGCGTCCCGCCGGTACGGTGAGCGCGCGGTGACGGTGATCGGGCTGGCGCTGGCCGCGGTCGGCTACGTGCGCATCGGCCAGTGGCCACTGGACCTCGCCTCGGCCGGGTACCGGATGGACGCCGACCTGATCGTCGCCGGTCTGGGTCTGGGTCTGGTGATCGCACCGGTCTCCTCCGCGGTGCTGCGCGCCGTCCCCGCCGTCCAGCACGGGGTGGCCTCGGCGGCGGTGGTCGTGGCCCGGATGATGGGCATGCTGCTCGGTGTCGCCGCGCTGTCCGCCTGGGGCTTCCACCGCTTCCAGTCCCTCACCGCGGACCTGGACACACCGCTGCCCTTCGGCGTGGACCCGGCCGTGTACGCCACCCGGCTCGCCGAGTACGAGGGGAAGGTCAGGGCGGCGCTGCACACCGAGTACAGCGAGATCTTCCTGATCACCGCCGCCCTGTGCGGGGTGGGCGTGCTGGTCGCGCTGCTGCTGCCGAGCGGGTCCGGGTCGTCCGACCCGGTCTGATCCGGTCTGATCCGGTCTGATCCGGGCGGCGGCCTCGCCCACGCGGTACCCGGCCCGGTGCCGCTCGGGACCCTGGCCTCGGCCGTCGCCTCCGTCTCCAAGTACACTCTGGCCCCGCCACGGGTGACGTGCGGCGTGCCCCGCCCGGCACCGGGAGGGGGCGGCACCCCGCGACGGTGTGACGGGGGTTCGTCACCGGGCGAACGTACCGACGACCATTGGGATGATGTGATGCTTGTGGGGGCCACGCGACCGGACCTGGCCGGACTCGGCGAGGGATTCGACGCGTTCTGGCATGAGCGGCACCTGTGCACGCTGACCACCGTCCGCTCCGACGGGACGCCGCACGTGGTGCCCGTCGGGGTGACACTCGACGCCGGCACGGCGATCGCCCGGGTCATCACCTCGCGCGGGTCGTACAAGGCCCGGCTGGTGGCCGCCGCGGGTCCGGCGGGCGCGCCGGCCGCCGTCTGCCAGGTCGACGGGCGGCGCTGGTCCACCCTGGAGGGGCGTGCGGTGCTCCGGGACACCCCCGAGGAGGTCGCCGACGCCGAGCGCCGGTACACGCTGCGCTACCGCGCCCCCCGGGTGAACCCCGACCGTGTCGTGATCGAGATCCAGGTGACCCGGGTGCTCGGCAATGTCTGACCCGGGACACGTCCCGCTCCCCCGCGTCCCCGGGCTGCCGGACGAGGCGTTCGAGCACGACGGGCAGCTGACCAAGCGCGAGGTGCGGGCGGTCACCCTGTCCCGCCTCGCGCCCGTCCCCGGCGAGCTGCTGTGGGACGTCGGCGCGGGTGCGGGGAGCATCGCGATCGAGTGGATGCGCTGCCATCCCGCGTGCCGGGCCGTGGCGGTGGAGAGCCGCCGGGACCGGGCGGAGCGGGCCGCGCGCAACGCCGCCGCACTGGGAGTGCCCGAGCTGGAGATCGTCGTCGGCGCGGCCCCCGGCGCGCTCGCCGGGCTGGCCACGCCCGACGCCGTCTTCGTCGGCGGCGGCGCGACGGCCCCCGGGGTGCTTAGCACCTGCTGGGCGGCGCTCAGGCCGGGCGGCAGGCTGGTGGTCAACGCGGTGACCCTGGAGTCCGAGGCGGTGGTGGCCGACTGGTACGGCAGGTACGGCGGGGACCTGGTGCGCCTCGCGGTCGGCCGTGCCGCCCCGGTCGGCGGCTTCACCGGCTGGCGGACGATGATGCCGGTGACCGTCTGGTCATCGGTCAAAGAGTCACCGGTCAAGGAGGAGGAGTCTTGACGGCCAGGGTGCGTTTCGTCGGAGCGGGTCCCGGAGCCGCCGACCTCGTCACGGTGCGCGGCCTGCGGGTGATCGCCTCGTCCCCGGTGTGCCTGTACGCCGGATCGCTGGTGCCGCGCGAGCTGCTGGACGACTGCCCACCCGGGGCACGGCTGGTGGACACGGCCGGGCTCACCCTCGACGAGATCGTCGCCGAGATGGCCGGCGCGCACGCGGCCGGGCTGGACGTCGCCCGGCTGCACTCGGGCGACCCCTCCGTCTTCAGCGCGATGGCCGAGCAGATGCGGCGGCTGGACGCGCTCGGCATCCCGTACGACGTGGTGCCGGGCGTCCCGGCCTTCGCGGCCGCGGCGGCCTCGCTGAAGCGGGAGCTCACCGTGCCGGGAGTCGGGCAGTCCGTCATCCTCACCCGTACGTCCGCGCGTGCCACGCCGATGCCGCAGGGCGAGGAGCTGGCCACGCTCGGCGCGAGCCGGGCGACCATGGTGCTGCACCTGGCCGTGCAGCGGATCGAGGCGGTCGTCGCGGAGCTGCTCCCCGCCTACGGCGCCGACTGCCCGGTGGCGGTGGTGGCCCGGGCGAGCAGGGACGACGAGGTGATCCTGCGGGGCACCCTGGCCGACATCGCCGAGCGGGTCAGGGCCGCCGGGGTGCTGCGGACGGCGGTGATCGTGGTCGGGCGGGTGCTGACGGCCTCGGCGTTCCCCGACAGCCACCTCTACTCGGCGGACAGGTGCCGGGGGTGAGCGGCCGATGCGACGCCTGCTGATCCTGGGCGGCACCGCGGAGGCCAGGGCGCTGGCCGCCCGGCTGGACGGGCAGGCGGATCTGCACGTGGTGTCCTCGCTGGCGGGACGGGTCGCCAACCCCAGGCTCCCGGTCGGCGAGGTGCGCGAGGGTGGATTCGGCGGCCCCGAGGGGCTCGCCGGGTGGCTACGGGAGCACGCGATCGACCTGGTCGTCGACGCCACCCACCCGTTCGCCCGGCGGATGACCGCCTCGGCCGTCGCGGCCTCCGCCGGCACCGGGGTGCCGCTGCTGGTGCTGCGCCGCCCCGGCTGGCAGCAGGGTCCGGACGACGACTGGCGCTGGGTGCCCACGCTTGAGGCCGCCGCCCGCCTGCTGCCCGAGCTGGGGAGGCGGGTCTTCCTCACCACCGGCCGCCGCAGCCTGGCCGCGTTCACCGGCCTTGACCTGTGGTTCCTGGCCAGGTCCGTCGATCCGCCCACCCCACCGCTGCCCGGCCGGACGGTGGTCGTGCTCTCCCGGGGGCCGTACACCCTGCGCGGAGAGCTGGAGCTGATGCGCGAGCACCGCGTCGAGGTGCTGGTGACCAAGGACAGCGGCGGCGAGATGACCACCGCCAAGCTGGCCGCCGCTCGGGAGCTGGGGCTTCCGGTGGTCATCGTACGGCGGCCGCCGGTTCCCGGCGGTGTCCCGCTGGCGGACACCGCCGAGGCGGCCGCGGCCTGGGTGGAGGCTCAGGCCGGGTAACGGCGCGGGGTGTAGACGACGGGCCGTCCGCCGCGTTCGGTGAGCCGGGTGGTGGACGAGCCCACGATCAGCAGGCAGCGCATGTCGATCGCGGCGGGGTCGAGATCGGCCAGTTCCACGACGCGCACGCTCTCCTGCGGGCCGCCGACATCCCGCCCGATGACGACGGGCGTGCGCGGGGAACGGTGTTCGAGCAGCAGGTCGCGCATGGCGGCCACCTGCCAGGTCCGGCTCCGCGAGGCCGGATTGTAGATCGCCAGCACCAGGTCGGCCCGTGCCGCGGCGGTGATCCGGTCCGCGACGACCTCCCACGGCTTGAGCAGGTCGGACAGCGACAGCACGCAGAAGTCGTGGCCCAGCGGGGCCCCGGCGCGACTGGCCACCGCCTGGGCGGCGGTCAGGCCGGGCAGCACGCGTACCTCGACATCGGCGAACCTCGGCTCGGACGCGACCTCGAGCACCGCGCTGGCCATGGCGAACACCCCCGGATCACCCGAGGAGACCACGGCCACCCGCGATCCGGCGGCGGCCAGCCCCAGCGCGTGCGCGGCGCGCTCGGCCTCGACCCGGTTGTCCGTGGGGTGGCGGCGCTGGCGCGGGTTGGGCGGCACCCGATCGAGGTAGGGGCCGTAGCCGATCAGCTCGTCGGCCCGGGCGAGGGCGTCCTGCGCCTCGGGGGTCAGCCACGGCCGCCCGGCGGGGCCGAGTCCCACCACGACGACCTCGCCGCGCCGCTCGTCTCCGGCCTGCTCCTCGCGGTCGGCCGCGGCCTTCGCGGAGAACGGCGTGAGCGGGCTGGGCAGCAGCGCGAGGGAGAAGTAGGGGACCGACTCGGGGTCGACGTCCGCCAGCGGCTCGATGCGCTGCTTGCCGGTGGTGGCCCGCTCGACGTACCAGGCGTCGTCGAGACGACCGGCCTCGGCGAAGGCGGCGCGGACCTTCTCGAAGGTCCTGCCGAGTTTCAGCACCGCGGCCGAGTCTGCGGCGGCCAGCCGCTCGGCCAGCACGTCCGCCGGGAGCGTGCCGGGCAGCACGGTCAGCGTCTCGTCCCGTTCGACCAGCGGGCGGCCGAGCACCGCGGCGGCCCCGCTGACCGAGGTCACTCCCGGCACCACCTCGGTCGGGTACCGGTGCGCGAGCCGCTTGTGCATGTGCATGTAGGAGCCGTAGAAGAGCGGGTCGCCCTCGCAGAGCACCACTACGTCGCGTCCGGCGTCCAGGTGCGCGGCCAGCCGCACGGCGCAGTCGGCGTAGAAGTCGTCGAGCGCGCCCTGGTATCCGCCGGGGTGGTCGGTGGTCTCGGTGGTCACCGGGTAGATCAGCGCCTCCTCGACCTGGTCTCCCCGCAGGTAGGGCAGGGCCACCGACCTGGCGATGCTCCGCCCGTGCCGGGCGCTGTGGTAGGCGATCACGTCGGCCGCACCGAGCAGCCTGGCCGCCTTCACCGTCACCAGCTCCGGGTCTCCCGGCCCCAGCCCGACCCCGTACAGGCACCCGAGATCCCCGCTCAACCCGCTCACTCCCCCTCACCCGCGACCGCGTTGACGACAGCCGCCGCCATCGCGAGCCCGACCCCGTACCGGCACCCGAGATCCCCGCTCAACCCGCTCACTCCCCCTCACCCGCGACCGCGTTGACGACAGCCGCCGCCATCGCGAGCCCGACCCCGTACCGGCACCCGAGATCCCCGCTCAACCCGCTCACTCCCCCTCACCCGCGACCGCGTTGACGACAGCCGCCGCCATCGCGAGCCCGACCCCGTACCGGCACCCGAGATCCCCGCTCAACCCGCTCACTCCTCCTCACTCGCGACCGCGTTGACCGCGGCCGCCGCCATCGCGCTGCCGCCCCTGCGCCCGTGCACCACCAGGTGGTCGAGTCCGGCCGGGTGCTCGGCCAGGGCCAGCTTCGACTCCGCGGCCCCGATGAAGCCGACCGGCACGCCCAGCACCGCCGCCGGGCGTCCGGCCCCCTCCTCGACCAGTTCGAGCAGGCGGAACAGTGCGGTCGGCGCGTTGCCGATCGCGACCACCGCGCCGTCGAGCCGGTCGCGCCACAACTCCAGCGCCGCGGCGCTGCGGGTGGTGCCCAGCCGCAGCGCCAGCTCCGGCACCCGCGGGTCGCCGAGCGTGCAGATCACCTCGTTCGCCTTCGGCAGCCGCCGCCTGGTGACGCCGGAGGCGACCATCATGGCGTCGCACAGCACGGGCGCGCCGTCGCGCAGCGCCCCGCGCGCCGCCGTGACGACTCCCGGCGACCACGCGAGGTCGTTGACGAGGTCGACCATGCCGCAGGCGTGCACCATGCGGACCGCGACCTGTGCGACGCCCGGCGGCATGCCGCCGAGGTCCGTCTCCGCGCGGATGGTGGCGAAGGAGCGGCGGTAGATCTCCGCTCCGTCCCTGATGTAGTCGATCACTTTCCCTCTCTGGTCGCCGCCACCGCGGCGCTCGTCTGCTCGGCGTCGGCGAACGTACGGCTCACGCCGTCCGCCTCGACGCGGTATCCGTCTCCGGTCGCGACCACGTCCACGACCTGGCCGCGCGGGCGTCCGCATCGCCGCTCGCAGCCCGACCAGTGCACGGGAAGCGCACGGGTGCGGCTCCGCGGGGGGCGGACGCCGTCAGGACCGCCCGCACCGGACTCGGAGCCGGTGCCGCCGTTCGCGTGCACACCCGCGTGGACGTCGGCGTGGACGTCGGCGAGGGCCTTCGCGCATCCGGGCCGGCCGACGCAGGCGGTCAGGCCCAGCCACGGTGACGCCGGGTCGCCGACCAGGCCCGCGTCCGCGAGCGCCGCCCGCCGGCCGTCGACCTCCCGCGGCGGCAGGTCGGGGACGACGATCGTCCGCCACGGCGTCACCCGGACCTCTCCCCCGCCGTGCTCGGCCGCCCGGGCGAGCGCCTCCAGCTGGGCCGCCGTGAGCCGCCCGAGCGCGGCGAGAACGGTGAGGGCCGATCTTCCGTCACGCTGTGCGAGGACCCCGACCGTGCCTCCCCCCGCCGTCCGCGCCCGTCGTACGGCGGGGGCGGACAGCCGGAGAGCCGGCTCCGTCCCGAGAACGCGGGCCGAGACCCGTCCTGGACCGTCGGTCAGCTCGGCGAGCCGCCACGCGCCCGACCCCTGCTCGGCGCGCTCGGCCAGGAACGCCTCGGCGACCGCGAGCATGCCGGTGACGGCGGAGGAGACGGGTGCGCGCAGCCCCCGGTCGGCACCGGCGAGCAGCAGCGCCACCTCGGAGACGTCGTCCACCGAGGCGTCCACCGGTTCGACCGGCAGCAGTGTGACGTCCGCGCCGAGGGCCGCCATGTCGCCCGAGCCGTCGTCGAGCGCGAAGAGGAACCGGCCGGGCAGGTCGGCGAGCACGGGCCGGGCGCGGAGTTCCCCGTCCAGCCGGGACACGAGCGGACGGACGTCGAGCAGGCTCGCGGGTGCCCGCCCGGCCAGGGGTGAGGCCACGATGTTGCGTACCAGCTCATGCGTGGCCGACGGCAGCAGCCCGGCGGCGGCCAGCCGCACGGCGAGGTCGGATGCCGGGGAAGGCCGCCGAGCGTCGTCCGGAACGCGCGCGTCGCCGGGTGCCGGACGCACGGCGGGAAGGGGCTCGCCGTCCTGCGGCGGGAGGCCGCGCACCTGGAGGTTCGCCCGGGAGGTCAGCTCGATCACGCCGGATCCGAGCTCCCGGGCGGCGGCGGCGACCACGCGGAGCTGACCCGCCGTGAGCGCCCCGCCTGGAATCCTGATCCGTGCCAGGCCGCCGTCGGCCGCGGCGTGCACCTGGAGCGCTCCGGGACACGCGTCGGCCCGGGTTCTTCCGGGAGGGTCGGTTATTGACACGCAGTGGATGGTAGCTCCCATTTCTTTACGGATGTCCGCCTGGCATAGTGTGACCTAGGCGACGGCGCAGGGAGGAAGCCGGTGTGAAACCGGCGCGGTCCCGCCACTGTAACCGGGGAGCGAACCCCACCGAAGGCCACGGTCCGGCAACGGACGGGAAGGCCGGGGTGAGCGTTGATCCGGGAGCCAGGAGACTCCTGCCGTCGCGATGACGACGACCCGGGGCGAGGACCCCGAGGGAGGACTTCCGCATGCGTTCCGTGCCGCCCACCCCACGATCGGCCGCACCGCCCGCGCCACCCGCCGTCCTGCTGCTGTCGACCTCCGACACCGACCTGCTCAGCGCGCGGACGAGCGGCGCGAACTACCGGCTCGGCAACCCGGCGCGGCTGTCCGCCGAGGACCTGCCCGCGCTGACCGAGGGCACGGACCTCGTGGTCGTGCGGCTGCTCGGCGGCCGGCGGGCATGGCAGGACGGGCTGGACGCGCTGCTCGCCGACCGGCGGCCCGTCGTGATCCTCGGTGGCGAACAGGCCCCCGACGCCGAGCTGATGGAGCTGTCCACGGTGCCCGGCGGGGTCTGCGCCGAGGCGCACGCCTACCTCGCGCACGGCGGTCCGGCGAACCTGGCCCAGTTGCACGCCTTCCTCTCCGACACGGCGCTGCTCACCGGGTACGGCTTCGCACCGCCCGCGCCCACCCCGGGCTGGGGCCCCCTCGAACGTGTCGCGCGACGCACCGAGGGCCCCGTCATCGGAGTGCTCTACTACCGCGCGCACCACGTCGCGGGCAACACCGCCTTCGTCGAGACGCTCTGCCTGGCCATCGAGGAGGCGGGCGGCCAGGCCCTGCCCGTCTACTGCGGTTCCCTGCGCAGCGCCGAGCCCGGCCTGTTCGACACGCTCCGGGCCGCGGACGCCCTGGTGGTCACCGTGCTCGCCGCCGGGGGCACCCGTCCGGCGACCGCCTCGGCGGGCGGGGACGACTCCGCGTGGGACGTCGGCGCGCTCGCCGAGCTGGACGTGCCGATCCTGCAGGGCCTCTGCCTGACCACGGGAAGGGACGCCTGGCGGGAGAACGACGACGGCCTGTCCCCGCTCGACGCGGCCTCCCAGGTGGCGATCCCCGAGTTCGACGGGCGGATCATCACCGTGCCGTTCTCCTTCAAGGAGGTCGACGACGAGGGTCTGACCGTGTACGTGGCCGATCCCGAGCGGGCCTCGCGGGTGGCCGGCATCGCGGTACGGCACGGTCTGCTCCGGCACGTCAGGGCACCGGAACGGCGAATCGCGGTGATGCTGTCGGCGTACCCGACCAAGCACTCCAGGATCGGCAACGCGGTCGGCCTGGACACACCGGCCAGCGTGGTCAGGCTGCTCACGGCCATGACGGAGGCCGGGTACGACCTCGGAGACGGTTTCCCCGGCGTGGCGGAACTGGACGGCGACGCGCTGATCCACGCGCTGATCGCGGCGGGCGGCCAGGACCGGAACTGGCTCACCGAGGAGCAACTGGCCGCGAACCCGGTGCGGATCCCGGCCGCGCGCTACCGGGCGTGGTTCGAGACGCTGCCCGAGGACCTGCGGCACGGCGTCGAGGCGCACTGGGGGCCGCCGCCGGGCGAGTCGTTCGTCGACCGGAGCCGCGATCCGGACGGCGAGATCGTGCTGGCCGCGCTGCGCGCGGGCAACCTCGTGGTGATGGTCCAGCCGCCGCGCGGCTTCGGGGAGAACCCGGTCGCCATCTACCACGACCCCGACCTGCCGCCGAGCCACCACTACCTGGCCGCCTACCGGTGGCTGGCCGACGACTTCGGCGCGCACGCGATCGTGCACGTCGGCAAGCACGGCAACCTGGAGTGGCTGCCCGGCAAGTCGGCGGGGATGTCGGCCTCCTGCGGCCCCGACGCGGCGCTCGGTGACCTGCCGCTGGTCTACCCGTTCCTGGTCAACGACCCCGGTGAGGGCACGCAGGCCAAGCGGCGGGCGCACGCCGTACTGGTCGACCATCTGGTGCCGCCGATGGCCCGTGCGGAGACCTACGGCGACATCGCCCGGCTGGAGCAGCTGCTGGACGAGCACGCCTCGATCGCGGCCATGGACCCGGCCAAGCTGCCCGCCGTCCGGGCGCAGATCTGGACGCTGATCCAGGCCGCCAGGCTCGACCACGACCTGGGCGTCGACGACCGGCCGCAGGACAGCGGGTTCGACGACTTCCTGCTGCACGTCGACGGATGGCTCTGCGAGGTCAAGGACGTCCAGATCCGCGACGGCCTGCACGTGCTCGGCGACGCCCCCGAGGGGAAGGCCCGCGTCGACCTCGTGCTGGCCATGCTCCGCGCCCGCCAGATCTGGGCCGGTCAGGAGGCACTCCCCGGCCTGCGTGAGGCCCTCGGCCTGGCCGAGGACGGCGGCGCCGCGAGGGTGAGCGTGGACGAGGCCGAGTCGCTGGCCCGCGCCCTCGTCGAGGGCATGGAGGAGCGCGGCTGGGATCCGTTCGCCGTCTCCCCCGTCACCGCGTCCGTCCTGGCCGGCGGGGGTGACCGCGGCTCCGGGGTCCTGGCCGCCGTGGAGAAGGTGCTCGGGTTCGCGGCCGGGGAGATCGTGCCCCGGCTCGCCAGGACCACGGACGAGATCGGCGCGGTGCTGCACGCGCTCGACGGCGGTTACGTCCCCGCCGGGCCGAGCGGGTCGCCGCTGCGCGGGCTGGTCAACGTGCTGCCGACCGGGCGGAACTTCTACTCCGTCGATCCCCGGGCGGTGCCCAGCAGGCTGGCGTGGGAGACCGGGCAGGCCATGGCCGACTCCCTGCTGGAGCGGTACCGCTCCGACACCGGTGAGTGGCCGCGCTCCGTCGGGCTGTCGGTCTGGGGCACCAGTGCCATGCGCACGGCGGGCGACGACGTGGCGGAGGTGCTCGCGCTGCTCGGCGTGCGGCCGGTCTGGGATGAGGCGTCCCGCCGGGTCAGCGGCCTCGAACCGGTCCCGCTCGCCGAACTCGGCCGGCCCAGGATCGACGTGACCGTCCGGATCAGCGGGTTCTTCAGGGACGCCTTCCCGCACGTCGTCACCATGCTGGACGACGCGGTACGGCTGGTCGCGGGCCTCGCGGAGACCGCCGAGGAGAACTACGTGCGGGCGCACGCCGACGCCGACCTGGCCGCGCACGGTGACGAGCGGCGGGCCACCCTGCGGATCTTCGGCTCCCGGCCGGGTGCCTACGGTGCGGGCCTGCTGCCGCTGATGGAGAGCGGGAACTGGCGCGACGACGCCGACCTGGCCGAGGTGTACGCGGTCTGGGGCGGCTTCGCCTACGGCCGCGACCTCGACGGGGCACCGGCCCGGCAGGACATGGAGAGCGCCTACCGGCGGATCGCGGTGGCCGCGAAGAACGTCGACACCCGCGAGCACGACATCGCCGACTCCGACGACTACTTCCAGTACCACGGCGGGATGATCGCCACCGTGCGGGCGCTCACCGGCCGGGCGCCCGCCGCGTACGTGGGCGACAGCACCCGCCCGGACGCGGTGCGGACCAGGACCCTGCACGAGGAGACCGCGCGGGTCTTCCGTGCCCGGGTGGTCAACCCCAACTGGCTGGCGGCGATGCGCAGGCACGGGTACAAGGGCGCGTTCGAGCTGGCCGCCACCGTGGACTACCTGTTCGGCTACGACGCCACGACGGGCGTGCTGGCCGACTGGATGTACGACAGGCTGGCCGCCGTCTACGTCCTGGACCCGGAGAACCGGGCGTTCATGGCCGCCTCGAACCCGTGGGCGCTGCACGGCATCGCCGAGCGGCTGCTCGAGGCGGCCGACCGGAAGATGTGGGAGCACCCCGACCCCGAGATCATGGCGGCCCTGCGGGAGGCGTACCTCACCGTCGAGGGCGACCTGGAGGACCGCTGACCCGCCCCGGGGTGGGGGCGGGTCAGCCGATGGCCGCGACCAGGCGTTCGGCCAGCTCGGGGCTGCCGGCCCAGTGCAGGTGCAGGTAGGAGGCGGCCAGCAGGGGCTCGGCGAAACCGTCGGCCGCGCCCCTCCAGCGGAACAGCGGCGGCGTCGCGTGCCCGGGATCGGTGGCCGTGCGGTGGAACTCGTGGCCCCGGTAGCGCTCGCCCTCGCGGGTGAGCACGGACTTGGCGGTCGCCACCGCGTCGCGGTAGCCCAGCGTGAGCCCGCCGGTCATCGTCGCGGTGATGTCGAGCCTTCCGCACATGGGATGGCCGTCCAGCTCGCGCGCCAGGTAGAGCAGCCCGGCGCACTCGGCGACGATCGGGCCGTCGAAGGCGGCCACCCGGCGGCGAAGCGGCTCGTTGGCGGACAGCTCCGCCGCGTACATCTCGGGGAAGCCGCCGCCGATGACGACCGCCCCGGTGTTGTCGGGGAGGCATTCGTCCCTGAGCGGGTCGAAGGTCACCACTTCGGCCCCCGCCGCCGCGAGCAGTTCGACCTGCTCGGCGTACCCGAAGGTGAACGCCGCCCCGCCCGCCACGGCCACCACCGGCCGCCTGCCGGCCCCGGTCACCGCCGGGAAGAGGAACGGGGTCCAGGGGCGCGCGGGCAGCGGTGGCGCCGAGCGTGCCAGGGCCACCAGTCCTTCGAGGTCGCAGGAGCCGGCGACCAGGGCGCCCATCCGCTCCACCGCCGCCACCGCGTCCCCGCTGCGCTCGGCCGCCGGGATCAGCCCGAGATGGCGGGAGGGGGTCGCCACCCCGTCCACCCGCGGGATCACGCCCAGTACCGAGATGCCGCTCTCGTCCAGCGCGGCGCGGCAGATCTCCTCGTGCCGCGGCGAGCCGACCCGGTTGAGGATCACCCCGGCCAGCCGGACCCGGGTGTCGAAGGAGACGAAGCCCTGCACCAGCGCGGCCACCGACCTGCCCTGCCGCGCGGCGTCCACCACGAGGACCACCGGCGCACCGATCAGCCTGGCGACGTGCGCGGTGGAGGCGGAGTCCCCGCTCCCGGCGCCGTCGTACAGGCCCATGACCCCCTCGACCACCGCGATGTCGGCGTCCCGCGCGCCGTGCAGGAGGAGCGGCGCGACCCGGTCCTCACCGGTCAGCCAGGGGTCGAGGTTGCGGCCGGGGCGTCCGGTGGCGAGTGCGTGGTAGCCGGGGTCGATGTAATCGGGTCCCACCTTGTGCGGGGATACGCGCAGGCCCCGCGCGCGCAGCGCCGCCATCAGGCCGGTCGCGACGGTGGTCTTCCCGCTGCCCGAGGACGGCGCGGCGATCACCAGTCGCGGCACTACCATTCGATGCCCTTCTGGCCCTTCTGCCCGGCGTCCATCGGGTGCCTGACCTTGCCCATCTCGGTCACCAGGTCGGCGACCTCGACCAGCCTCGGGTCGGCGTCCCTGCCGGTGATCACGACGTGCTGGTTGCCCGGTCGCGCGGCCAGGGTGGCGACCACGTCGTCCACGTCCAGCCAGCCCCATTTCAGCGGGTAGGTGAACTCGTCGAGCACGTAGAAGCGGTAGGTCTCCGCGGCCAGGTCGCGCCTGATCTGCTCCCAGCCCTCGCGGGCGTCGGCGGCGTGGTCCTCCTCGCTGCCCGGCCGCTGGATCCACGACCAGCCCTCGCCCATCT
This sequence comes from Streptosporangium amethystogenes subsp. fukuiense, assembly GCF_042665875.1. Lineage (NCBI taxonomy): Bacteria > Bacillati > Actinomycetota > Actinomycetes > Streptosporangiales > Streptosporangiaceae > Streptosporangium > Streptosporangium amethystogenes. The sequence goes on from NZ_JBHTEE010000001.1 coordinate 3,807,952, forward strand.
TGTGCCAGGTCACGCTGCCGCCCTCGGCGGACTCGCCGAGCAGCACGAGCGCCCGTTCCTCGCCGATGCGCCACTTCGCCGACTTGACGAACTGGAACACCCCGACCGGCCAGCCCTGGTTCCACGCGCGCAGCGCCATCCCGAAGGCGGCGGTGGACTTCCCCTTACCCGGCCCGGTGTGCACGATCAGCAGCGGCCGGTTGCGGCGCTGGCGCGTGGTGAGCCCGTCCTCGGGCACCGTGTCCGGCTTGCCCCGCGGCATCTCAGACCGCCTTCCGGTAGTCGGTCCTGTGGTCGCGGACGAGCCCGCCGAGCCCGCCGAGCCCACCGCCCGCCGCCGGCGCGTCGAGCCGTACGACGGGCGCGCCCAGTCTGGCCGCCAGGTCGAGGGCCAGACCGAGCCGTACCGGACCGCTCTCGCAGTCGACCACGACCGCCGCCGTACCGGCGAGCAGCGCGGCGGAGGCCGCCACGTCGGACCCCGAGGTGGCCCGGCCGTCGGTGACCACCACGAGCAGCGGCCTTCTGGCCGGGTCGCGCAGCCGTTCCACCCTGAGCACCTCGGCGGCCCGGCGCAGCCCGGCGGCCAGCGGGGTGCGACCGCCGGTCGGCAGCTCCCGCAGTCGCGCCGCGCCTACCTCGACCGAGGAGGTCGGGGGCAGCACCAACTCCGCCGTGGACCCCCTGAAGGTGATCAGCCCGACCTTGTCCCGCCGCTGGTAGGCGTCGAGCAGCAGGCCGAGCACGGCCGCCTTGACCTCGCGCATCCGCTGCCGGGCCGCCATGGAACCGCTCGCGTCCACCACGAAGAGCACCAGGTTGCCCTCCTTGCCCTCGCGGACGGCCTCGCGCAGGTCGGTGTCACGTACCAGCAGGCCGGGGCCACTGCGGCCGCGCTCGCGCTGGTACGGCGCGGCGGCGCGGAGCGTCGCCGGCAGGTGCGGCCGCTGGAGCCGCCCGGCGGGAACCCGCGATCCGGTGGTCCGCCCGTTGGGGGTCCGGGCCCGTGACCGCCGGCCCGAGGCGCCGTCGCCCAGCCCGGGGACCTGGAAGGGGCGCACCCGGTACGGTTCCGCGGCGGGAAGATCCGGCGGGGTGCCGTTCCCGTCGGAGGCACCTGGAGCAGCGGAGGCGCCGGCCCCGTCGTCGTGCGAGTCCCCCTCATCGGAACCGGCGCGCACGGAACCTTCCGCGGAGCCGCTCTCCGGAGCGTCCCCGGAGTCCGCGGGTCCCTCGGGACCGTCCGAATCACCCGGACCGCCGGAGCCGTCCGGGCCGCCGTCCGGACCGTCCGGCTCGTCGCCGCCGTGTTCCGCCAGCAGGTCGTCGAGCCGTGACTCGTCGAGGCCCGGCGCGTCGAACGGGTCCCGGCGGCGGCGGTGCGGCAGCGAGAGACGGGCCGCCGCGCGCACGTCCTCGGCCGTGACCTCGGCGCCGCCGCGCCAGGCCGCGTGCGCGACGGCCGCGTTGGCCGTGACCAGATCGGCCCGGAGCCCGTCCACCTCGAAGGCGGCGCACACCGCCGCGATCTGGCGCAGCCGGGCATCCGGCAGCACGACCTTGGTGACCCGCTCCCTGGCCTCGGCGATCCGCCGCGCCAGGGCCGCCTCCTGTTCCGCCCACCCGGCGGCGAAGGAGGCGGGATCGGCGTCGAAGGCCAGCCGGCGCCGTACCACCTCGGCCCGCTCGTCCGGATTCCTGGACGCCCGCACCTCGACGGTCAGCCCGAAACGGTCCAGGAGCTGTGGCCGCAGCTCGCCCTCCTCCGGGTTCATCGTGCCGACCAGCAGGAACCGCGCCGCGTGCCGTACCGAGACCGATTCGCGCTCGACGAAGCAGGTGCCGAGCGCGGCGGCGTCGAGCAGCAGGTCCACCAGGTGGTCGTGCAGCAGGTTGACCTCGTCGACGTAGAGGACACCTCGATGCGCGGCGGCGAGCAGGCCAGGCTCGAACGCCCGGACCCCCTCGGTGAGCGCGCGCTCGATGTCGAGCGCGCCGACCAGCCGGTCCTCCGACGCGCCGACGGGCAACTCCACCAGCGCGGCCGGACGCTCCTGACCGCTCTCGCCCGTACCGTGCGGGCCGTCGGGGCAGGCCGGATCCGGTTCGGCCGGGTCGCAGGAGAAGCGGCAGCCGGCGATCACCTTGACCCCGGGGAGCTGTGCGGCGAGCGCGCGGACGATCGTGGACTTGGCGGTCCCCTTCTCCCCCCGGACCAGCACACCGCCCACCCGTGGCGAGACCGCGTTGAGGATCAGCGCGAGCTTGAGGTCGTCGAGGCCGACGACGGCGCTGAACGGATAGGCACCGATCACGAGGTTTCTTTCTGCGAGATCCTGTTGACGTGTCCGGCCCGCCGAATGTTCAGTTCGGGGCCGCCGCGAGCGCGTCACGGCGAACGACGCGCTGCACGGCGATGCCGTACAGGACGCCGATGGCCGACCAGAGCACGAGTTGGGTGCCGAGGGAGGAGACGCGGAAGTCCCACAGCAGCTGGGCGGGGAAGCCGTCGGGCACCTCGTTGACCGTCGGCAGCACGAGCAGGGTGACGATCACGGGGACCAGGAAACCGGCCGCGCCGGCGAGCCAGGGCCTGGCCGGCACCTTGCGGGCGCAGGCCACGCCCACCGCCACGGACAGCAGGCCGATGGCGACCAGGACCAGGTAGAGCACGGTCCGGCTGCCGATGGTGTCCGGGTCACCGACGGCGGGCGGGTTGGCCGGGTACTTGACGAACGGCACCAGCACGAGCGCGACGAACGCCGTGGCGGCCATCGTCGCGGCCAGCACCGCGTCGGAGCGGGGGCCGATCCGGCCGCGCAGCCCGGCGAAGACGAGGGAGAAGACACCCCCCACGGACATGCCGTACAGGGCCAGGGCGAGGAAGAGCCCGGCCCGCTGGCCGGACCGGCTGACCAGTGCCTCCTCCCCGTGGGAGTGCCCGGCCTCGCTCTGGGCGTGGGAGGCGGCCTCTTCGAGCGCGATGGCCTGGTCGATGTTCGGCTCGCCCAGCAGGTAGGCGAACGCGGCGGCGATCAGCCCGGCGACCAGCCCGACGAGCAGGCCGCGGAGCAGCAGGGTACGTATCACGGCGCGCGTCTAGTGGCAGGGAACGCCGAGCAGGTGGCGCCCGTCGTGCATGAGTTCGTGCAGATAGTCGCCCGCCTGCGACACCACCCCCTGGTCGAAGGTGACCAGGTAGGCCACCAGCAGGAGCAGCGGAACCGCCACGAGCCAGCGGGCCAGGTGGGAAAGGGGAACGGGCTGAGAAACGGACAGCTCACGCATGAGTAGCCTCCTTGGGGATGACGCGTCCCGACATGTGAGGACGCGGCGGCCAAGTAACCTGGCTCCCGGAACTCACGTTCCGGATACAGTGGCGCGACCGCACCGGCTTCTCACCGGACTTCCCTCGGACCACCGCGAAATCGTCCGCAATGTAACCTTTTTTAGAGCGGGCCGTCAATGTGGGGTGATCTGTCACGGCACCGCGGACGCCGTTCCAGCCTGGTCTTGCCCATCTCTCCAGCGGAACGCACCGCGCGGGCCGCCTGCAGCAGGACACGGCTCACGTGGTGACACCGGTACTCAGGACCGGCGCACCGGGCGCCCTTGATCAGGTCTCTGAAGCCCGCTTGAGCAGCCCGGTCTCGTAGGCCGCCGCCACCGCGGCTGCCCGGTCCTTCACCCCGAGTTTGGCGAAGATGTGCAGCAGGTGTGTCTTGACCGTCGCCTCGGTGATGAACAGCTTCGCGGCGACCTCGCGATTGGTGGCGCCGCGGGCGATCAGCCCGAGCACTTCGAGCTCCCGCCGGCTCAGCGTCTGCCGCTCGGGGGCGCGTACCTTCCGCGTGAGCAGCCCGGCCACGGCGGGGGACAGCACCGTCTCGCCGCGGGCGGCCGCCTGCGCGGCGCGGAGCAGCTCGACACGCGGGGTGTCCTTGAGCAGGTAGCCGGTGGCGCCCTGCTCGATGGCGGGCAGCACGTCCGCGTCGTTGTCGAACGTGGTCAGGACCAGCACGTTGATGCCCGGTTTCTGCTCGCGCAGCCGGCGGATCAGCTCGGTGCCGCTCATCTTCGGCATCCGCAGGTCCATGAGCACGAGATCGGGGTCGGTCAGCCGCGCCAGGGCGAGAGCCTCCGGCCCGTCGGCCGCCTCGCCGACGACCTCGAAGGCCTCATCGGTGGAGAAGATCTCGCGTAGCCCGTCGCGGACGACCGGGTGATCGTCCACGACGATGATACGAATCGGCATGCCTCACACGTTTCCGGGGTCGGCGGGGATGGCGGGCACCGTGGCGGAGACGCCCGTTCCCTGGCCGGGAGCGGTCTCGATCTCGAAGTCACCGGCCAGCCGGGTGACCCGCTGACGCATCGCGATGAGCCCGAATCCGCCCGCGACCGACAGGTTCACCGTCTGGGGGTCGAACCCGGATCCGTCGTCGCGCACGTCGAGCACCACCACATCCTCCATGTAGGACAGGGTAACGGCGACCCTGCTGGCAGAGGCGTGCTTGCCGACGTTGGCCAACGCCTCCTGAGCCACTCGCAGCAGGGTCGTCTCCACTTCGGCGTGCAGCGGTCTGGCCTCGCCGGTGACCGACACCGGAACCGGCATGCCGGTCGTCTGTGACCAGGTGGCCGCGACGTCCTCGAGGGCGGCCGAGAGCTGGGCCTCCTCCAGCGGAGCAGGGCGCATCGCCAGAACCGACCGGCGGGCCTCGTTGAGACTGTCCCTGGCCAGCGTGCGTACGGTGTTCAGTCTGGAGCGGGCGGCAGGCACGTTCTCAATGACGTTCTCGGCGACTTCGAGCTGGGTGAGGATGGCGGTCAGCCCTTGGGCGATCGTGTCGTGGATCTCCCTGGCCATCCGCTGGCGCTCGCCGAGCACGCCCGCCTCGCGGGCGCTGGTCAGCAGTTGCGCCTGCAGTCTCGCCTTCTCCTCCGCCAGCTCGACCAGTTCGGTGCCGGCGGCCTTCAGCTGCGCGATCATTTCCTGGCGCTGCCGGCTCTGCTCCGAGATGGTCTGGATGAACAGGCCGACGGTCGAGGTGATCAGGACGGCGAGCAGGAAGGAGAAGACCATCTCGCTCGGCGGCCGGGGATCGGGGCGGACGCCGACCAGCACGGCGGCTGTGGCGGCCACCCCCAGGTAGGCCATCCACCCGCGCAGCAGGGCGAAGGACTGGACGAACGCGCCCAGACCGGCCACCGTGAACAGCGAGTCGATCCTGACCAGCACCGCGATGAAGGCGAGCATCACGATGAAGTAGACGATCGCCACCGCCGGCCGCTCGATCCGGCTGAATCGCGAGGAGACCATGAACCAGTGCCAGGCTCCGACGAACACCGCCAGGACCAGCACGTCCAGCCTCCAGTCCCGCAGCAGGGCGAAGACCGTCGGTAGCAGGATGAAGAGGTACGGCAGGACCGGCCAGGCGCGGTCCCATCGCGAGACGTCGGGTTCGGTGCCTGTCACCAGCGGAACGCCTTCAGCGCGGCCCCGCCGGCGACGATGAAGATCGCGGCCATGACGGCGAGGGTGAGCGGAGAGACGGGGTGGCCTTCCCAGCCGGCGCGGATGGCTTGGACGGCGGGTGCCATGGGGGTCAGGTCGCCGATGGAGCGCATCGACTCCGGCAGTGTCTCGCGGGCGCTCATGGCGCCGGAGACGAAGACCATGGGGAAGAAGACGGCCAGGCCGATCACCGTGGCGGCGCGGCCGCTGGGCACCAGGGCGCCGATGAGCAGCCCGATGGAACCGAGGCTGAGGGCGCCGAGGACCCAGGCGAGGACGACGTCGGCAAGGTTGGCCGGCCCGCTCAGGCCGTAGGCGGCCAGGCCGATGACGGTGAGCAGAGCGGTGCCGAGTACGGCCAGCAGCATGTGCGCGGCCCACTGGGCGCCGAAGATCATGGTGGAAGAGGCCGGGGTGGCGCGCAGCCGCTTGAGCACGTGGCGTTCGCGGTACTGGGCCAGGGTGGCCGGCAGGACGACCAGGGAGGCCAGGCCGACGACGAAGACGCTGAGCATCGGGACGACGGCGTCGATGACGGGCAGCCCGCCGGGCAGCGTGCCGCCGTTGCGCATCTTCACCCACAGGATGACCGCGGGGAAGGCCAGTGCGAAGAAGGCGGCCATCGGATCGCGCACGGCCAGTTTGAGTTCGATCGCGATGACGTTGCCGAGTCCCTTCATCACACGGTCCTCTCGATGAGTGTGAAGTAGGCGTCCTCAAGGGAGCCGGCGTGACTTCTGTCGATGAGCTCGCCGGGGCTGCCCTCGTGAACGACACGCCCCTGGTCGATTACGGCGATGCGGTCGCAGAGGGCCTCCGCCTCGTCCATGAAGTGGGTGACCAGCACGACGGTGACGCCGCGGTCGCGCATGTCGCGGATCAGTCCCCAGGTCAGCCGGCGGGCAGCGGGGTCCAGGCCGGTGGTCAGCTCGTCGAGGAAGACGACCTCGGGGTTGCCGACCAGGGCCAGCGCGATGAACAGGCGCTGCTTCCAGCCGCCGGACAGACCCGCGAAGCGGGCGCGCTTCTTCTCGGCCAGTCCCCATTCCTGCATCAGTGCGCGCCAGTCGGCAGGCTTGTCGTAGAAGGAGGCGTACATCCGCAGTGCCTCGCCGACCTTGATGGCGTCGGGCAGGGCGGCTTCCTGCAGTTGGGCGCCGATGCGCTGGAGCAGCTCATGTCGCCGGGTCCGCGGGTCCATGCCGAGCACGCGCAGGGTGCCGCCGTCGGGCTTGCGCAGTCCGGACGCGCACTCCACCACGGTGGTCTTGCCGGCTCCGTTGGGGCCGAGGATGCCGAAGATCTCGCCTCGCTCGACCGTCAGGGTGACGCTGTCCAGCGCCTTGTGTGTTCTGTAGCTCTTCTGCAAGCCGTTGATCTCGATGACTGCCATGTTTCGAGAATCCCCGCTCCGCCGAATCTCCGTAATCCACCGAATGGTTGATGGCGGCTGTCCAACCTGCGGGACGGCGCTTCAGCCCGTTGATCAGGCACGGTCACGGTTGCGGTCGCCGTCATCTCGATCATCATGGCCCGGATGTGCGGCCTGCCGGGTTTGTGACCGCACCGGCGGATGCGACGTGAAAAGGTTCGGAGCCGACACCTCACCCGCGTCAGTGCGCGGCCATGACGTCCCCGGTCCGAATCGGACGAGGAGGCGGAAGCGGCTTTCGTGGAGACAAGTCCGAATCACGGCAGGGGGAATCTGTCGGTTCCGGCTGATACCCATGATCACCCAGCGTTTCCGATCATTAGTGGAGCCATGTCATGACGTCAGCGGGCAAATGGGACCACATGGACCTGGCCACGAGGGCCGCCTACCAGCGGTTCGACGAGCTCACCGAGCAGGGACTCGACCCCGGCCCCGGCGTCGACTGGCGGGTCTACGGCACCTACGCGCAGATGAGGCTCTGGCTGGGGCCGGAAGGCGGCCACGACTACGACGAGCGGGTGCTGCGCGTGGTCCGGTCGGTGGCCGAGCGCGACATCGACTTCACCTACCGGGAGGCGCACCACCTCATGGGCCGGGCGGAGTACTGGGTGCGGCAGGGGCACACCCGCTACGAGGAGCTGTTCCGGATCCCGCTCGCGGCGGCCCGCCGGTTCGACTACCAGCTGCGCCGGGACCTGCTGCGCTGGCTGACGTCGGGAGCGTGGCTGAAGGACGCGCGGGCGCTCCTGGCCGAGCAGGTGACCGAGCTGCTCACCGAACCCGCCGAGCACGGCCCGGCCGGGGTGGTCCGGACCGAGATCGGGGACACCGACCACTTCGCCCGCATGCTGGCCGAGGAGTACGGCCCGCGCCTGGTCGAGGTGCTGCCGCTGTTCCGCCACTGGAACACCGCACGCTCCACCAAACCCAGCGCCCGGTGGCTCAGGAACGCCGCGCGGATGCTCACCCCCGGCGCGGTCGCGCTGGTCCGTGAGCTGCTCACGCGGCTGGTGGCCTACCGGGGCGGAGACTGGGTCGTCCGCTATGACGACGAGGAGTGGCGGGACAAGGTCTTCCTCAAGGAGGACACCATCGTCGTGGTGCGCGGCATCCTGTGGACCTGCCAGGTCATCGACGAGCGCTGGGTGACCTCGCTCGTCACCGACGTCGCGATGACCTGCGGCACCGGCAGCAACGGGATGGGCTCCACGTGCCGCTGCGAACCCGTCACCAACGCCGCCGTCGGCGTCCTGGCCCGCAGGGGCGGCCTCGACGTGATCGTCCCGCTGTCCAGAATCCAGGCGAAGGTGCGCGCGAGGTCCGTACAGAGGAATCTGAGCCTCGCCCTCGACGCGGTGGCCGACGAGAACGGGCTGACCCGCGAGCAGCTGCTCGACCGGACGGTCCCCACCTTCGGCCTGGACACCGACGGCGTCCGCGAGGAGAAGATCGGCGACTACCGGGTCAGGCTGTGCGCCGACGTGCCCGCCCTGCGCTACGTGAACGCCGCCGGCAAGACCGTCAAGTCGCTGCCGAAGGATCTGCGCGCGGAGCTGTCCGATCTGCGGGCCATCCTGAAGGAGCTCAAGCTGACGCAGGCGGCCGAGCGGTCCCGCCTGGAACAGGCGATCGTCCATGAACGGACGTGGCACTGGCGCGAGGTGACCGAGTACTTCCTCGACCATCCCGTCACCGGCCCCTACGCCCGCGCCCTGGTCTGGCAGATCGCCGGCGGCCCGGCGGCCCTGCCGGTCAAGACCGCCGACGGCTGGGAACTGGCCGGCCACCGCCCCGCCCCCGACGCCGTGGCGGGCCTGTGGCACCCGATCCACGCGACCGCCGACGAGGTGGCGGCGTGGCGCGACCGTCTTCTCGAAGGTGGTGTACGCCAGCCGTTCAAGCAGGTCTTCCGCGAGCTCTACCTGCTGACCCCCGCCGAGGAGCGGACCGGCACCTTCTCCAACCGTTTCGCCGGCCACATTCTGCGCTACGGCCAGGCCCGGACCCTGCTGGGCCAGCGCGGCTGGACCGGCCGGTCGATCGGCAACTGGGACTACGAGAACGGCGGCGACCAGGGCGAGGTGGTGCGCGACCTGGCGGGCTGGCAGGCCCGCTGGGCCATGCACATCGTCTCCGCCCCCGGGGCCGAGACCACCATGCTGTGCGCCACCGAGAGCATCACCTTCCACCGCGACGGGCGACCGGCGTCGATGGCCGATCTGCCGCCGCTGGTGCTGTCGGAGATCCTCCGCGAGGCCGACCTCGCCGTGGGCGTGGCCTCGGTCGCCCGCGACGACCAGGCGCTGATCGGCCACGAACGCTATTGGCGCTCCCACGGCTTCGGCGAGCTGACGGAGACGGCCAAGACCCGGCGCGAGGTGCTGGCGCGGCTGCTGCCGAAACTGAAGATCTCCTCCCGGGTGGAGCTGACCGACAGATTCCTTCTCGTACGGGGTGATCTGAGGACGTACAAGATCCATCTGGGGTCGACGAACATCCTGATGGAGCCCAACGACGCGTACCTGTGCGTCGTCCCGGCGAGCGGGCGCGCGGCCGGATCGGTGTTCCTGCCGTTCGAGGACGACGGGGGGACGCTGTCGGTGATCCTTTCGAAGGCGTACCTCCTGGCCGACGACACGGCGATCACCGACCCGACGATCACCCGGCAGCTCGGCTGAACGACCACTCGGACACCGCTGCCATGGATGATCATCGGCCTGGAGCGCAGGCGTTCAACATCAGCAGTTCCTGGCCGAAGGTGCGCAGAATCGGACCTCGGGGTAGCGCGGAGAGGGCTTGTCCAGCAGGGGCTGCGGCTTGCCGCGCAGCTGCAGGTCGAAGAAGGCGGCGACGTACTTACGGGTGATGTCCATCGAGCGGGTTTCCTTCAGGCCGCCGCCGAGATCCACACCGAGCTGCTGGAGCAGCATGTCGTAGTCGGTGAAGGACGGGTGCAGCGCCCCCTTCACCACCAGCCAGCGTTTCCACCCGGTCAGGTGCTCCCAGTCACGTTTCCAGGTGCTGTCGTCCGAGGGGGCGCCCATCAACATGAACGGTCGCGCCAGTCCGCTCCCGGGGATCGGGAGGAACATGCTGCCGTCCATGTTGATCCCAGCGCGCACCCGGGAGTCCTTCAACATGGTCTCCGGGGCGGCGGCCCCTCCGATGGACTGGCCCGCCATCGCGATCCGGGCCGGATCGATCAGGGCGCTGCCCTTCCACTTGGGCCGCGGACCGGTCAACTGGTCGAGCACGAATGGGAATCCGGCGTGGTGAGCCGGGCGACGGAGGGGTTGCCGAAATACAAGTGAGTCGGTACCTCAGCGCGTGGCCGGAGGAGAAGATCGTGCGCTGAAAGCACGCCGACATCTAGCGACTGACATCTGCGCTGAAATCGGCCGAAAGTATGGTCGCAGACCGCGAGACCCGACTTGTGGTCGATGTCCGTACCGGGCCGCGTCCGCATGATGAGGCCCCATGCCCTATGAAGATCACGCTCCGGGACCGAACCCCGGAGATCCGACCGGCGCTCCCGGTGCCCCCTCCGCCCGCGCCGAGGCGACGGCATGGGAGACCCCGCAGACGACCTCTCCCGGCCGGGCGCGTATCGCCGCGCTCGACGTTCTGCGCGGGTTCACGCTGTGTGAGATCCTGCTCGCCAACATCCAGTTGATAGCCGACGGCGGCACCGCCGTCGTGGCGCAGCCCCTGGGGGACTGGGACCCTTGGCTCGGGCTCCCGATTTTCTCCCTGCTGTTCGGCATCGGGTTCTCGCTGCTGCTGGACTCCGCCGCGAACCGCGCCCCCCGCCCACGGCTGGCCCTGCTGCGCCGGCTTCTGACGCTGCTCGCGATCGGCCTCGTACACATGCTGCTGTGGCCGGGCGAAGTCCTGACCAAGTACGCCATCGCCGGCCTGCTGGTGCTGCTGCCCTCGAGCTGGCTGCCGCGGTGGGCCGTGGCCGGCCTCTCCGCCGCGTTCGTGACAGGGGCGGTGATCAGCGGGGGCGGGCCCCTGCTGATCGCCGGGCTGTTCCTGCTGGGCTCGGCACTGGTCCGGTACGGGGTGATCGAGAAGATCGAACGGTCCACCCGAGGGCCGCTCCTGCTGGGCCTGGTCTTCGCGGCGGGACTGGCCGCCGCCCTATGGGTACAGGCCGACATGCGGGCCGTGGGGGCCACGACGTACCTGCCTGCCACGACCACCCTGGCCGATCTGCTGCTCGCCGGTATATACGTGTGCGTCCTGCTGGTCCTGCTCAGAACACCGCTGCGACCGGCGCTGCGGTTCGTCTTCGCGCCACTGGGCCGGATGGCGCTGACCAATTACCTGACCGCCACACTCCTCGTTCTGGCGGCCGCTCACGTCCTCGGCCTGCCGATCGGCCAGTCGTCGTCGGCCGCGTTCCAAGCCGCGGGAGTCATCCTGGCGGCCCAGTGGCTGTTCTCCACTCTCTGGCTGCGCCGCTATCGCCAGGGCCCCATGGAGTGGCTCTGGCGCTGGGCCACCTGGGCCCGCCGTCCCACCCTGCGCACCCCATGAGCTGAGCTCATCCTGCCGGACGTGCGGCGGCCGGTGCGGGCCGCCGCGACGAACGCTCAGCGAGACACCCGGCGGAGCAGGTAGGTGTCCATGATCCAGCCCTTGCGTGCCCGCGCCTCGGCACGCAGCTCGCGGATGCGGTCGGCGACCTCGGGCACCGGTCCGGCGACCAGGATCTCGTCGGGGGTGCCGACGTAGGCACCCCAGTAGATGTCGAAGTCGGCGCCCAGATCGGCGAAGGCGCAGTGCGCGTCCAGCATGACGACGACGTCGTCGGCCGAGGGCCCCTCCTCGGCGAGACGTCGGCCGGTGGTGACGTGCACCGGCCGGGCGACCCGGGTCAGGCCGACCCGGTGCCGGGCGGTGAGCGCGGACACGCTGCTGACACCCGGAATCACCTCGTGCTCGAAGTGGACCGAGCCCCGCTGCCGAATCTCCTCGACGATGGCCAGGGTGCTGTCGTACAGGCCCGGATCGCCCCACACCAGGAAGGCACCCGTCTGCCCCTCGGCGAGCTCGTCGCGGATGAACCGCTCGCAGACGTCGGCGCGGCGCGAGCGCCAGTCCTCGACCGCGGGCGCGTAGTCCGGAGTGGTCCGGTCCCGTTCGGGATCGCCGGCCTCGACGATCCGGTACGGCGGGCGGGCGTGCGCGTCGACGAGGTCGTGCCGCAACTGGACGAGGTCGTGCTTGGCCTCGCCCTTGTCCAGGACGAAGAACACGTCGGTACGGGCGATGGCCTTGACCGCCTGGAGGGTGAGATGGTCGGGATCACCGGCACCGATGCCGATGATGAGGATTCGCTTCACCCGGCAAAGTCTGCCCGTACCGTTCCGGGATCCGGCACAGGGGCCCCAAGTGGCGGCGCAGACAACAGCAAGAGCCTGCCAAGTGGTGAAGGCGACCCTTGGATCGTCAACCTCCCCCGACCTGCACTTCAAGGAACGTTCCATGCGCAAGGTCTTCCTCGGCTCCGCCGCACTCCTGCTGCTCGCCGTGATCGCCCAGTTCTACCTCTCCACCTTCGGCGCCTTCGAGCGCCCCACCCCGAGCCCGGGTGCCTCCAGTGCCATCACCCCGCACGCGATCAACGGGGTCGCGGTGATCCCGGCGCTCTCCCTGATCACCGCGATCGTCGCCGCGGCGGCCCGCGCCGGCGGCAAGATGATCTGGCTGAGCCTCGTCCCGCTGGCGGTCGTGCTGGGCCAGCTTTTCGTGATCTTCCCGCTGGTCGAGCTGTCCGGCGCCACCAAGGAGCAGACCAACACCTTCGCCCACATCGTGTTCGGCTTCCACGCGGTCCTCGGCCTGGTGCTGCTCTGGGCCTCCGTGGTGATCTTCCGCGAGGCGAGGGCGCTGGCCTCGACTGCCGCCCACGCCAGGGGGCGGACCCCCCACCTGGTCTCCTCCTCGTTCTGACCTCACCCGGTCCGCTCCTCCCACTGCCGCGCCGTCTCTCACGGTTCCGGCTCTTCGACCCACCCTGAAAGATCATGAATACCGCGCAGCTCCTCGCCCTGGACCGCATTCTGCTCGTTCTCGTCGCCGCGCTCTGGCTCGGCGCCGGGGTCGGCACGGTCATGGCCCGCCGCGACCGCCGCACCCGCCTGATCGCCCTCGGCCTGACCCTGGCGGCACTGGCCGCCACCGGCCTGCGCGTCGGACTGGCGGTCATGCTGAGCCGTTCGGGGTGGTGGTTCGCCGCCGACAAGCTCGTCCTCGCCCTGCCGCTGGTCGGCGTCCCCGCGCTGGTCACCGCCGTCGTCGCCCTCCCCCGGCTGTTCCGCCCCTCGCCGTCACCCGCCACCGCCGTGCCCACGCTGACCGCCGGGTACGGCGCCCTGGGCGGTGTCGTCGCGGCACTCACGGTCTCCCACCCCGTCCCTCCGGTCCTGTCCGGCGTCCTCGTCGCCCTGGTCGCCGTCGGTGCCACCATCACCTGGCAGCTGCTCGGTACCGTCTCCCGTACGGGAGACGCGGAGACCACGACCGGAACCGTGGCGCGCGGGAGGTGGAGCACCACGGCGGGGATCGCGGTGCTGTGCGCGGCCCTGGTCTGGGCGGGCCTGTCGGCGTGGTCGAGCCGGATACCCGCGACGCTGGATCTCGGCGCCCACCACCGGGACGGCGCCCAGAGCACCGTCCGGCCCGCCGCCGCGACCAGGGCGGTGACGGACCTGCGCGGTCCGGCCACCGGTGCGAAGGTACGGCGCTTCACCCTCACCGCCAGGCCCGCGACCGTGACCCTGGCCTCCGGCCGCCGCGTCGAGGCGTGGACGTTCGACGGCACGGTGCCGGGTCCCACCATCCGCGTCCGCCAGGGGGAACTGGTCGAGGTGCGGCTGCGCAACGCGATGCCCGACATCGGGGTGACCCTGCACTGGCACGGTTACGACGTCCCCGTTGGCGAGGACGGTGTCGCGGGCGTCACCCAGGACGCGGTGAAGCCGGGAGGCGAGTTCGTCTACCGCTTCCTGGCCGAGGACCCGGGCAGCTACTGGTACCACAGCCACGACCTGTCGGACCCGGCGGTCCGGATGGGCCTGTACGGCATGCTCGTCGTCGACCCGGCGGCCAAAGGCGCGAGCACCTCTCCAACGGCGGCCTCCCCCGGGTCCCCATCGGGTGCCTCGGACACCTCGGGCGGACCGGCCGGTTCCGGCTCCTCAACCGGCACCGGGACGAAGGTGTCGGACCACACCGTCTCCACCCATGTGCTCGGCGGCATCCAGACGGTGGCCGTCGACGACGAAGGCCCGGTGGACGGCCTGGCCCGGCTCAGGGTCACCCCGGGGACGCCGGTCCGGCTCCGCGTCACGGCGACCGACAACGTCCGGCGGACACTGGGCCTGAGCGGCACGCCGTACCGGATCGCCGCCGTGGACGGACGGGACCTGTCACGGCCCGGCGAGATCGGGGACCGGCGGGTCCAGCTGGCCGCGGGCGGGCGCTACGACCTGACCTTCACGATGCCCGCGGCGCCCGTCCTGCTCTCGGTGGACGGCCGCGCCGACCTCGGCCTGCTGGTCACCCCCGGCTCGGGCACCGCCCCGGCACCGGCCGCCGGCCCCCTGCTGGACATCGCGACGTACGACTCGGACGGCCTTTCCGAGCCCGGCAGGTCCGACGGGTCCGAGCGCCCCGAACGGTTCGACCGGGAGATCGGCTGGATCCTGGACCGGGGCCTGGCCATGCTGGACGGGGTCCCCACCCTGGCCCACACGGTCAACGGCGAGGTCTGGCCGCGCATCACCACCCCGGTGCTGCGCGAGGGTGAACTGGTGAAGATCACGGTGGCGAACCGGAGCGGGGACGTCCACCCCATCCATCCGCACGGCCACCACGTCCGCGTGCTGTCCCGCAACGGCGTACCCGCCACCGGAGAGCTGTGGATGGACACCTTCGACGTCGGCCCCGGAGAGGTCTGGGAGGTCGCGCTGCGCGCCGACAATCCGGGCATCTGGCTGTCGCACTGCCACGACCTGGGCCACGCGGCCCTCGGCATGACCTTCCACTTCGCCTACGAGGGCGTCACCACCCCCTACGACGCCGGTCATGCCTCCGGCAACAACCCCGAATGATCAGCCACTCCCAGCCCAGGCCAGGCAGGAGGCGACAAGCCGAAACCGGGGGAACAACCCCGAATGATCAGCCGTCTCCGCCCAGGCCGGGCAGGGGCGTGGCGAGTTGGAACCAGACGCTCGTGCTCCCGGGGGATCGGTGGAAACCCCAGCGGGCCGCCAGGGTGTCGACCAGGGCGAGACCCCGGCCGCTCGGGGCCTCCTCCTCCGCCTGTCTCGGGTACGGGATCCTGGACGAACCGCAGTCCCGGACCGCGACCAGCACGCCGCCGGTGGCGAACGCCAGCGAGACGAGGAACTCCCGCTGGATCGCGTGCCGGATCACGTTCCCGGCAAGCTCGCTGGTGAGCAGGACGGCGTCGTCCCTACGCGGATGCTCGTCCCCCAGCAGGTCCGCGACGAAGGTGCGGGCGGGCCTGACCTGCGAGGCCGTGGCCGCGAACCGGCGGGAGAAACTCGGGGAGGCGGACAGCACGTCCAGCGCGAACAACTGCCAGTCCAGGCCGGAGAACCTCCGATCCGCACCGCCGAAACGCCCGCCCCGGAACAACCCGGAGATCCCGCCGACGATCAGAGCACGCGAACGCTTCATGATCATACCTGTCCCTTCCCTCGTCCACGGCGCCGATCGGCCCGGGAACGTTCCATCGCCGCCTGACACGGCCCGACCCCATGGCAGTACGCCACCACCCGGCAGCTCACACGGTCACCACCTTCCGCGACGTGAGCGACGCCCCCGATGCTTCAAGCACCGAGCCCGCCCAATCTTGATTACAAATCGCTTTTGATCGATCACCTTCGGTGACCGATCGCTGAGGTCTACAGTGAGCTTCGCGGTTCCGTCACGCAAGCTGGTTGAGCGAAATAGTTACGCTGAGTTCCATTTTCGGCCCGCCTTGATCGGGCTCATCACTACGGGAGGGAAAATGAACACCGACATACCGTCACTTCGACAGCGCTGGCTCGGCGCGAAACTGGCAGAACTTCGAGCGGCGGCGGGAATCCCCTCACTTGCCATAGCGGCCGACAAATGCAAACGTTCCACGGCCTCACTCAGCCGTATCGAAAACGGCATGGTCGGCATCCCTCCGCGCGACGTGCCTCCGATCCTGGCCGCCTACGGAGTCACCGACCCGAACGTCCACGACAAGCTCATGATCGTCGCAGCCGAGATACAGCAGGAACGACGCGGTTGGTGGGTCGAGCACGGCGACGCGTTGGCGCCTTCGTACGTAGACCTGATACGGCTCGAATCGACGGCGACCGAGATCCGAACTTACGAGGCATACCTGATGCCGGGGCTGCTACAGACGGAGGCGTATGCCCGAACGTTCGTATCCGCCATGCAAGGTCTGAGCAGCGCCACCGAGCTTGGGGAATTCGTCGCCGTCCGGGCGGCGCGCAAGACCATCCTCAGGCGGCAGGAGCCGGTCACCCTACACGCCCTGATCAGCGAGGCCGCCCTCCGCCACCCCATCGGCGGCCCGGAGATCTTCCGTGATCAGATCGAGTATCTACGCGAGTGCGCGGCATGGCCCAACGTCACCCTGCAGATTCTGCCGTTCACCGGCCAACCTCATCCTGGAATGTCAGGAGCCTTCACCATCCTGCGTCTTCCCAGCCTGGACGTTGCCCACGTCGAGACGATGAACACCGATGCCTACATCGAAGACGAACACAGCGTCGAACAGTATCTCCGAGCTTTCGACCACCTCTGCGACCTTGCCCTGAATCCTGATAAATCAGACTCTTTCCTGCAGGAGATAGCCGTTACGCTCTAATTGGCATGATTTATCCAGGGAGGACGTTCAACGATGGTTGGCGATCAGCATTCCTGCGGAGTTTGGCGTAAAAGCGCTCGCAGTGGCGCTCAGAGCAACTGCGTCGAAGCCCGCTTCGACGGCACCGTCGTCTGGCTGCACAACTCCAACAACCCCTCCCCCCAGGGCCCGACCATCACCATCACCCCGGAGGACTGGCTCGCCTTCCTCGACCACGTACACGCCGGTGATCTCGCCCCGCAGAGGCTGGGCACCCCCGCCCTCTTCGCGGGCCGCCTCCTCATCGGCTTCGACGGCGAACACGTCACGATCCAGGACAGCGACACCCCGCCCACATCCACCGTCACCTACACCCTCGGCGAATGGCACGCCTTCCTCGACGGAGTGACCCACGACGACGAGTTCACCCTCCCCTGGCTACTCTCCACCCCGGCCAATGCCTGACCCCGATCGCAGAACTTTCTGGCATAAAAGCGCTCGCAGCGACTGTCTGGACGCCCCCGCCCGCGCGACGATGTGAGCGAGGCCCCGGGCCATGGTGCTCGCGGCCCGGGGATGACCGGCCAGCCGTGGTCAGCGCCGCCCGGTGACGGCGATCCGGACCAGGTCGCGGCCGCGCACGCCGTACAGTGCCCTGCGCGAGGGGTCGAGGGCCAGCTTCGGCTCGCCACCGAACCACTCGCCCGCCAGGCCGGAGGCGATGGTCTTCACGGCGAACGTCACGAGGTCGACCTTGTAGATCGCGTCACCGTCGGTGGTGTAGGCGACCAGACCGGACACATGCAGGTCGCTCCCCTTCGCACCGACCTGCACGGTGCGGGTGACCTTGCGGCGCAACAGGTCGTACTCGAACAGGATCCCGGTGTCCGTCACGCCGTACACGGCCAGGGGCGTGTGCGCCAGGCCCCGGACGACCTTCGCACCCGGCACGGGTTCGAGCTGCCACAGCAGCCTGCGCGCGCGCAGGTCAAAGGCGGCCAGCCGGGCGGTCGTGGTGACCGGCGGAAGTCCGAGGCCCTCCTGGATATTGGTGCCGAGGTAGGCGACCCCGGTCCGGCAGGTGACGGCGTACAGGCTCTGCCGCTCGACGACCGGCCGGTAGGTGTCCAGCTTCCCCGTGCGGAGGGAGTAGAGCGACAGCGCGCCGTTGAGCTGGCCGGGCTCGGGCTGGGTGGTCATCGCGATCAGCCCGGTCAGCGCGTCGTGGGCGAGGTCGCGGGGGCGATCCTGCTGGTTGCCCGTCTTGGCGAGCAACGTGGCCGACGGCTCGCCGGCCCGGTGCGCGTACAGCAGGCCCTGGGTGTAGACGCCGAGATAGGTGACGTCCCGCACGGTGAGCGCGGTCTTGGGCTCGCCGGGGATGCCGAGGCGGGTGCTGGTGCCCGCCTTCAGGTCGTGGATGTCGGCGCCGCCCTTGCCGCCGACGTAGACCCGCCGCCCGTCGGAGTGCACGGACATGGGCTGTTCCGGCGCGGCCTTGAACCCCCGCTGGACGAGGTTGACGTAGTCGAGCGAGCCGTCGGCCGGGTCATAGACGAAGACCGCGCCGTCCTGGACGCCGTAGACCCGGCCTTCGTGCGAGAGGAGCCGGTGGGTGGCCGCCTCGGGAAGCGCCACGCCGAGCGTCTCCACCGCGCCGCCGTCCAGTCGGCAGCGGTAGAGCGTGCCGGTGGGCCGCCCGGTGAAGTAGACATAGCCGTCGTGCAGCAGGACCGAGGGAATGTACTTCTCTCCGGTGGCGAGCACGCGGTGGTCGGACGGGTCCGACTTCGACATCACCAGCACCTCGCCGTTGGAGGAGATACCGCCCGCGAGGTGGGTATCGGAGATCGTCAGGCTCGCGACGAAGTCGCGGGCGGCCAGTTCGGCGGGCAGGATGTCGCGCTTGGCACCCGTGGCCCGGTCGATCGCGATCAGATGGGCGTGCGCGCCGATACCCGCGTAGACGGTGGTGGCGTCGACGGCGATGCTCCGCACGTACGCCTCACCCTCGACGATGACGCCCAGGTCGCGGCTCGTTCCCGTGACCGGGTCGTACTCCACGACCCGGCCAGGTTCGGAGATCGCCAGGTAGACCTTGCCGTCGGGTGAGGAGGCCATGTTCCAGATGTAGGGGTGGCTGTAGGCGCCCACCTTGGACAGCGCGCCGGTGAGCGTGTCGAGCCGGTAGAGGTCGGAGCGGCCGTGGGTACCGACGTAGACATCGGTGCCGACGGCGCACATCGCCCACACGCCGATGCCCGTGGGGATGTCGGTGTGCCCGGTCACCGTGTCGCGGGCCAGGTCGTATGCGCCCACGACGTTGGGTGACAGCCCACGGGTGCCGGCGTAGAGCACGCCGCCGACGAACTCGCCGTTGCCGAGGGCGCTGGTGACGCTGGCGGGGCCCAGGACGGTCACCTCGCCTTCGGCGGCGGTGTGGGCGTGGGCGGGGACGGCGGGCAGCAGTGCGGAGCCGCCCGCGACGGCGGTGAGCTGCAGGAATCTACGACGGTGGATCATGTGGGGGAACCTTTCCGGTCACCATGGATGGGAGTGGGTCGTAGGACACCGCTCCGATGTGGGAAGAGGTCTCGGCGCGGACCCGGCCGTACCGAAGATGTGGCCGCCCAGATCGACCCGGTTCGAGGGCGAGGTCGCGCGCGGACGGTCGTGCGTGACGACGGAGCAGACCTTTCCGCCGGGCAGCACGGCGGCGTGGGCGGGGGTGGCGGGAGCAGGGAGGAGAAGCAGGGCAGGGGGTAGACGCATGAGTCTTTCCAATTCGGTCGTTGCCGAAATCGACCCACGACGGAAAGATTAGCGTCCTTTAGGTTTCCGGTCATGACCCTAATAGGAAAATTATTGGCGATCGTCGCCGCGGCATCCGCCGCGCCGGCACCCCAGGGGTCCGCCGAGGCCCACACCCTGGGCAGGATCACCGAGCTGGGCGTGCCGCCGCAGGACGCCCCGCTCGTTCGGCAGCGCGAGTCCGGGTCCCACGCATGGGTAGGTCACCGCCGCGGGCGCGTGGGCCGACAGGCTCGACGCCTCCCCGCCCGGCGAGCAGGGCCGGGTCTACTGCGACCCCGCGCACCCGTGCCGTCACCGGCACTGGCGCGCCGATCACCGGCCGCGTCGCCAACTCGCGCGGCATCGGCTGGGCCGAGCCGGGCCTGTGTCGCGGAGCACACGCCGGTTTCCGGTAGGTCAAGGTGAACTTCCCGAACCGAATCAGGGGGACTCGGCCGGCGTTGGATGTTGGTCCGCCTCGGTCCCATTTCATTTATTTGGGCCTTGACCGTAATCGACACGGTATGCAAACTAACGATCATGCTCAGCCCGCCGCCCGCGGGCCGACCTTAACCCGGGGAGCAGAACTTGACCCGTTCGATGACCCGCCTGACGACCGCCGGACTGGCGGTCATCGCCGACAACGACAGTCTGCTGCCGGATCGCGACAAGAGGGACACGTCCTACGGCTACATCACCTGCTCCGACACGTCCACGCCGTGAGGGGATCCCCGCGCCCGCCGGTTCATACGGTGGGCGCGGGGGCGCCATATGAGATTACGGTCGTGGCTGAAATTGAACACAAATGAACGCATCGTGGAGGTGGCGCACTGTGCAGATTCGCCTGGAGGACCTATTGGCGGGGCCGATGCCTGTCCGCAGGACAGGTACAGGCGCGTGAGCCGCGCCCTGCGCGGGGCGGTGGCGATGGCGTTCCTGGCGGCGCTGCTCGCGGTGCCGTTCACGTCGGCGTCCGCGGCCGACCTGCGGATCGTCAACGGAGGTTTCGACGAGGGGTTGGCCGGATGGAGCGGTTCGCACAGCCCGGGCGGCGTCGGCGTCGTGGTCTGGGACGGGCGCACCACTGCGCGCGTCGCCGACACAGACCCGGGGGCCGCGTACGGCAGGGAGAGCATGCCGGGCCTGCCCGCCACGGCGGGGACTCGCTACACACTGCACGCCGAGGTCTGGGCCGATAGCGGCACCGCGCATCTGTATCTGCGCTTCAGGGATGCCTCCGGCCGTCTTCTCGGCGGCGGCGCGAACGCTTCGGTGACGGGCAGACGGTGGAACCGCGTCACGGCCTCGGGCGTCGCGCCCACCGGCACGGCCACCGTCTCGGCCCTCATCTACTCGGGTGTGGCCGACGTGGGCACCGCCTACTGGGACGAGGTGCTGATCACCAGGGACCTGACCGATCTGGGCGTGCAGATCGAGAGCAGCGTGCCCAACGCCACCACCTTCTCGGGCGGCAGCGCCTACGCCCTCTACACCGGCACCGCCGACGCCAACCCACAGCTCGCCGTGATCGACGTGGCCGGCGAGGAGGTGACCCGGAAGATCACCATTCCCGACACCGCGGTCACGCCCACCGTCGGCGGCTGGGCGGCGGCCACGGCCACCGACGGCAGCGTCTACCTCGGCACCTATCCCAACTCCAAGCTCTACCGGTACGTCCCCGGCCAGTCCACGGTCACCGACCTCGGGCGGGCGGAGGGCGGTTACTCGTTCATCTGGGACCTGGAGCCGGGAGCGGGCGGGAAGGTGTACGGCGGCACCTACAACGACGGCCGCTACTTCAAGTACGACAACGGCGCCTTCACCACGATCGGCAACGTGCCCATCGCGGCCGGCGCTCAGTACGTGCGCAGCCTCGCCCACGACCCGGACGCCAACGCCACGTACCTGGGCACCGGCACGAACGCCGCGCTGACCAGGTTCGACAACGTCACGGGGCGCGTGGACAGCCTCCTTCCGGCGGCCTATGCGCACAACTCCATGGTGGGCGGGCTCACCTGGACGGGGAACAGGCTGTTCGCCTGGATCGACCGCACGCTGCTCGTCCTGCGCGTCGTCCGCAACGCCGACGGCTCGCACGCCGCCGTCACAGACGCCGCGATCACCGACGTGGACCTGCACCACTCGCCGGCTCGCGACGGCAAGGTCTGGTTCGTCAAGGAGGGTCTACTGCACTCCTACGACGTGGGCACCGGGTCCGTGCGGGCGACCTCCGTCCGGCCCGGACTCGACGTCACCGGGTACACCTGGGCCGACGGCACGTTGGTCGGCCTCGGTGCGGCCTCGGACGGCACCAGGATCTTCAAGTACGACCCCGTGAGCGGCAACTGGAGTAGCAGGGTCGTCTCCGGCGCCCCCGTCCTGCCCGCCGCGATCAACGCGCTCGGCGCGGGGCCCGACGGCGACATCTACACCGGCGGCTACCTGACCGGCGGCATCGGTGTCCACGACCCGCTGCGGGGCGACGGCGACGACGGCCGGCCGGACACCCCGACCCTCAATGGGCTCAGCCAGACCGACAGCCTGCTGGCCCACAACGGCCTGCTCTACCTGGGCGTCTACCCGTCGGCCAAGCTCTACAGCCACAACCCCGCGGGTTCCTGGCCGCCCACGCTCAGGTACACCGGCGGCGAGGCGGGAGACAAGGCCAACGACTGCGAGCCGGGCAAGGGCCCGCCGCCGCAGGACCGGCCATACGCGCTCGCCGGCGGGCCGGACGGCACCGTCTACATGGGCACGGTGCCGAAGTACGGCAAACGCAGCGGCGCCCTCACCGTCTGGAAGGAAGGCACGGCCGGGCGGACCCTCTGCGTGGTGCCGAACCAGTCCGTCGTCTCGCTGGCCTACGCGGGAGGCAAGCTGTTCGGCGGCACCTCCACACGCGGCGCTCTGGGTGTCGACCCCGTCTACGCGCCCGGGGCGTCGGCCACACTGTTCTCCTTCGACCCCACCACCGGTGCCGTGCACCCACATCCGCTCCCGCTGACGGCACCCAAGGCCGTCACAGCCCTCGCGGAGGTGGACGGTGAGCTTTGGGGCCTGGCGGGCGGCTCACTGTTCACCCTCGATCCGGCGCGGCCCGCGGCGATCACGGCCAGACGGCTGTTCCCCGACCCCGACTATGCCGGTAAGCCCAGTCTGGCCTGGCGCGACGGGGTGCTGCTGACCGTGACCCAGGATCCCCTCCACGTGTACGGCACGATGGGCGACCAGATCTTCAAGATCAACAAGTCGACGAAGGTGCTGACCGTGCTGCTGACGATCCCAGGGATGGAAGGCCTGACGGCCGACGGCCTCGGCAATCTCTATTACAAGATCAACGAGCGGCTGTACAGGCTTGCCGTTCCCCAGGAGTGAGGACAGCCCCTCTCTTACTTCGGCCTGAACCGATATGGGCCTCTCGACCAGCCATGCCCTCGACACAAAGGAAGCAGGCTCGTGCGAAGAATGATCAGAGCATTACTCGCGGTCCTGAGCGGAACGGTGCTCGCGTTCGTCACCGTCCCCGCGATCCCCGCGCAGGCCGGCACCTGGGGGGAGTACCCCACAAGTTCCGGGAACAGGACCTGTTCCAATTCCAGAACTTACAACGGGACCGCTTATCAGGTGTGCCTGGAGTTCAACTCGGCACGCACGCAAGTGCGGGCCATCTCCTTCATCAACCCCGGCGCGTACACCAATTTCCAGGTCAACATGAGGCTCTGGTTCGGTGGCAACGGCGTCAGCATCCCCCAGTCGTGCCCGACGATGACGACTAACGGCAGTCGCGCATGCTGGACCGGATGGACCGCGCTCAGGCGGCCCTATGTGGTGGCCGACGCCACCTTCGGTATCGCCGGCGCGTGGAGGACGCCCGTACGCGCCCTGGACATGACTCTCTCCGCCAAGTATCAGGAGAAGTCGAACTGGTGCGGTCCCGGATCGGCGCAGACGATCATCGCCACGATGGGCATCTCGGCTCCCTCGCAGTCCAGCCTGGCCGATATCTCGGAGACGACCGCCCTCGGAACGATGCCGTGGATGATGAAACTCGGCCTCAACGCAAGCGTGCCTCAGGACTTCCCCTACAAGGACTACGACATCCCTCCCAGCGGGACCGCCAGGGAGATCGGACTCAACACGATTGTGACGTCGCTGTCGAGGGGCAGGCCGGTCGCCGTTCTCGTCAAGCCTGGCCAGTTGCCCTGGTCTCCGAACGTGTCCGGGAGCGTCCGGCACTACATCGTCATCCACGGCTACGGCGGCTTCGAGACAACCAACGCGAGCCACATCCCATGGATGCCCATGAACTTCAAGGTCTGGGATCCGGGCGCCGGGCGGGAGGAGTCGCTCACGCAGGAGGAGCTCTTCTTCGCGGCCAGGGGAGCACAGGCTGTGGACGACAACATCTGGGCCATCGCGACATGACGCTCATCTGATCCGGCTGTGCCAGGTTCACGAGGGCCTCGTGAACCTGGCTGGGTCTGCTTCGAAGGCGAATCTCAGGCCGGAGGGATCGTCAAGGTCGGGCAGCGGGGATCGAGCCGGATCAGCGCCAGGTCACGCCCGGCCAGGGCCCAGGCGTTCCAGGAGCCGTGCTCGAAGTGGAGCTGCGGGTTGGTGTACCACTCGTCTCCCAGACCGGTCGCCACGAGCTTGGCCTCGGTGCCCAGTTCGTAAACGTTGCCGCCGCCGAAGAAGGTGGAGGTGAAGACGCGGCCCCGATGGACGGTCAACTCGCCGTACCCGGGCAGCGGGCCCTGGTGAGTGATCGTGCGGGTGGCCAGGTCCATCGCGAACCAGCTCGCGTTGCGCTTGTAGACCCCGTAGAGCACGCCGTCGTGCACCTTGATGTCCTGGAAGGTCCGGTAGCCGGCGACCGGGTCCACCTGCCAGAGCACCTTGCGGCTGCGCAGGTCGAACGCCGCGACGGACGCCGACGTCTTCACCGGCGGGGTGCCGCCGCCGCCGAGCACGTCGCCGCCGAGGTAGACGATGCCCTTGCGGGAGTCGAGCGAGAGGCTCATGAGGCTCTGGTCGGGGATGACGTCCAGGTAGACGTCCATCTTGCCGGTGTCGGGGTCGACGACCGACAGTGCCCCCTTCAGGTTGGCGCCCAGTGGCGCCGAGGCGACGAGCAGCTTGTCGGTGCGGGGGTCGTACTCCAGGTCCCACGGCCGCTGCTGACCGTGACCGAGGTAGCCGAGGCTGCGGACGCGGTCGCGCCGGTCGATCTCGACGATCTGCCCGCTGGGGTAGATCGCGGCGTAGATCTTGTCGCCGCGGCGGACCAGGTCCTTCGGCTCTCCCGGCAGCCAGATCCGGCGCTGGTCGCCGCTGCGCAGGTCGCGGATGGTGAGGGAGAAATGGCCGCCGACGTACAGCGTCCGGCCACGGTCGAGCAGCATCGACTGCGGGCGCTCCGAGCCGGTCGGCAGGCCCGCCTCGATCAAGTCGGTGAACGCGGTCTGGCCGGTGCGCACGTCCATCGTCCACATGCCGCCGCTGCCGGAGAAGCCGAGCAGCGTGTCGCCCTCGGGCACCAACCGGCGGGTCTCCTCGCCGGTCCTGGGGGTGCCGACCTCGGTGAGCGCGGTGTCGCCCGTGCGATAGCGGTAGATCGTGCCCCGCGGCCTGGACGACACGTACGCGGTGCCGTCGCCGGCGAAGCCGATCATGTCGAGGGTGAGGTCGCCGAGGCCGACCTGTCTGGCGTCCGTGCCGTCCTTCCGCACGTCGAAGAGGGTGTTCCCGCTGGCCCCGAGCACCCGGTCACCGTGCTCGGCGACCGCGCCGAACCCGGTGCCGCCCGCCGCCAGCTCGCGCACCGCGCCGCTCGCGCGGTCGATCGCGACCAGCTTGGCCTTGTCGAGCAGCCCGGCATAGACGTTATGGTCGTCGACGGTGAGGCTGCGCACGTAGCGCTCGCCTGCGGCCAGCACCCCGAAGACACGTACCGCGCCGGTGGCCGGGTCGTACTCGCGGACCCTGCCGTCGGGATAGGTCCCGGCATAGATCTTCCCGTCGGGGGAGGCTGCCAGGCTCCAGATGTACCCGCCGCTGCCGCCGAAGGAGGCCAGGTGCTCGACCTCGCCCGTCGCCGGATCGAACCTGTACAGGTCCGGCACCGGGTAGGTGCCGGCATAGATCTTGCCGCCCGCGACCGTCATGGCCCAGGCTCCCTCGGCCTCACCGGCGGCGGGCGCGTCGGGCAGCCGCACCGAGCGGAGCGTCTTGCGGGTGGCGAGGTCGATCTCGGCGAGCACGGGCGGCTTCAGGCCGCGGGTGACGACGTATCCGCGCCCCTCATGGGTGACGGCGCCGACGATGGCGCCGGTCACGGACGCGGGGCCGAACCTCTGCACCCCGGTCCCCTCGCACTGCGCCTCCTGAGTCCGCGAGCTCTGTACGGCGGGGCTCTGCTCGGCGGGCGGCCCCTGCGCGGCGGCGGCGATCGAGGGGACGAGCAGGACGGGTAGCGCGGCGGCGGTGACGAGGACGGCTCGCAGCGATCGGCTGGGAGGCATGGGACCACTCCTTGCGAGAATTCACTTCTGCACCATATTGGTCCAGACCGTAATCAAGTGAGCAGAAGCCGTCAACACTCTCGCCCGAACAGCCTGTTCAACCGGAAACCGTCAACGCTCCCACCCTTGCGGTCACCGGTCTCGAAGATTATGGTCATGACCGGTATACGAACGGAAGGATGCCCGGATGACACCCTTCGACACCCGGCGCCTGATCGGCGACCTGGTGGTGACGCTCGACGCCGACGTGCTCGGCGGCGCCTACCCCGACCGCGACCTCCCCCAAGAGCCCGCCCCGCATATCCTGGCCCGCCACGACATCACCGCGGGCGCGGTGGCCAGCCTGCGTGCCGCGCTCTTCGACATGGCGTCGGGCAACGACGAGACCCTCGCCTCGGCGACCGGCGGCACCGCACTTCCGGCCGCAGGCGGCGCGGCGGTCGTGCCCGTCGGAGCCCTCGACCTGCGCGACCCCCTGGGCGCGGTGCGCGAGATGGAGCGGCTGGCCGCCCTGGGAGTACGGGCGGTCCGGCTCTTCCCCGACGAGCAGGGCGTCGAGGCGGGCTTCCCCTCGGTGCGACACGTCGCCGTACGGGCCGCCGCGCTCGGCCTGACCGTGCTGACCGGAGGCGACGTGCGCCGATTCTGGCAGCCGTTCACCGGTCTCGGCCTGCGGGTCGTCTTCCTCGACACGCACTTCTACCACCTGGGTGACTTCCTCGTGGCGGCCGCCGGCGAGCCGGGCTTCCACACCTCGACCCGGCTGCTCAACTCCCCTGACGCGTTGGAGACCGTCGCCGGCGAGATCGGGGCGGACCGCCTGCTGTTCGGCTCCCGCACGCCCTACTACGAGCCGCTCGTTCCCCTGCTCCGCCTGGCCACCGGCGACCTGAAGCCCGACGAGGTCGCGCTCGTCGCCGGAGGCAACGCCCGCCGCCTGCTCCTCGGGGAACCCTCATGATCATAGATGTCCACGCGCACTGGGGTCCGTGGTTCTTCACCATGGACGTCTCGGCGCTGACGATCCGAGCCATGGACCGCTACGGGATCGACCTGGCCATCGTGTCGGGCACCGAGGCCGTCATCTACGACGCCCCGGCGGGTAACCGCGTCCTGGCCTCCTACCTGGACTCCGTGTCCGGCCCCGCCCGCCTGTACGGCTACGTGACCGTCAACCCGCGCCGCCTGGCCGAGGCCGAGCGCGACCTGAACACCTACCTGCCCACCGGCCGGTTCGTCGGCGTGAAGATCCACACCGACTACACCGGTTCCCCCGTCACCTCCCCGCAGCTGCGCGACGCGCTGGCTCTGGCGGCGGCGGCGGACGTCCCGGCGCTGGTGCACACCTGGGGCGCCTCCGTGCTCGACCTGGCCCAGGTCTGTCTCGACACCCCGGGCCTGCGCGTGATCGCCGGGCACATGGGCGCGGACGGCTACCGGCACGCCATCGAGGCCGCCCGCGCCTGCGACCGCCTCTACCTGGAGCCGTGCTGGTCGCACTTCCCCGCCGGGCGCATCGCGGAGGTCGCCGCCGCGGTGGACCCGAAACAGCTGCTGTTCGGCACCGACTCCACGCTCATCGACCCGGCCTCCGCCTTCGGCTCCGTGGCGGCGGCGGGACTGACCGGCGACGCGGCCGACCGCCTGGCCTGGCGCAACGCCGCCGCCCTCTTCCGCCTTCCGCTCGGCTGACCGGCCCGGGCGCGGGGTGGGTCAGACCTCGGCGAGGACGGCCTCCTCCGTCGCCGGGCCGTACAGGTCGAAGGCGTGCGAGCGCGGAACGCGCCCCTCAGCGGCGGCCAGCCACAGCATGCGCTGGACGTAGCCCTCCATCGGCGCGGTGAACGTCGCGGCGGCCAGCCGGTCGAGCCGCGCAGACGCCCGCTCGAACTCCCGCAGGTCGTTCCCGGCGAAGGCGCGCATCACGTCGCGGGTGACGCCCACCCGCGCGGCCGCGAGGCCGACCAGCGCCGCCTCGGCACCCCACAGCAGCGACGGGCCGAACATCCGGTCCTCCCCGGTGATCGCCAGCCGTCCCGCCTCACGGGTGATCCGTATCGCCTCCTGGCATCCCATCGCGTCCGACAGCAGCGCCGCCTTCAGTCCCGCCACCCCGGGGTGGCCGACGATCTCCTTCAGTACGGCGGGCGGGCAGGGCAGCGTGTAGAGATCGAAGGCGATCATGGGCAGCCCCGCACCCCGCCAGACGGCATCGTGCAGGGCGAGCCGGTCGGTGGCGGAGGGGAACACCAGCACGCCGGCGGCCCCGAGCCCGGCGGCGACTCGCGCCTCCTCGACGGCCCGCTCCACCGAACCCGAGGGCGCGTCCCGGGGAGCCGCCGAGCTGTCCGGTCGCGCCGTGCTCAACGTGACCGTGACTCCGCCCGTCCGTGTCTCATCAGGGGCGCCGCCGACGCCGACCAGCACCGGTACTCCCAGGGAGACCGCGCACTCGATCACGGCGGACCGCACCGGCGGGGGCAGGAAGGGGCCGCGGCCGGTGTGGGCGAGCACCGCGAGCCCGTCGGCACCGTCGGCGAGCAGGCCGCGGAAATAGGCCGTCACCAGGTCGAGGTCCACCTCGCCCAAGGCCGTCATGGGGGTGGCCGCCGCCGCGAGCAGCGTGCCGCGCAGCTGCTCCCGCAGCCGCGCGGCCTGTGACGATATATCCATCTAAAAGACTTTATTTGAGTCCGGTCATCGTGATGCTGTTGACCAGGTACCGCTGCAGGAGCGCGAACACCAACAGGCATGGCAGCACCGACAGCGTGGCGGAGGCCATCAGCACGGCCAGCGACGACCCCTCCGTGCGCATCGACGCCAGCCCCACGGTGAGCGTGCGCATCTCGTCCGACTGCGCCATGACGAGCGGCCACAGGAAGTCGTTCCAGTGCCACAGGAACACGAACACCCCGAGCGTGGCCAGGATCGGCCTGGTCAGCGGGAGCACGATCTGCCAGTAGACGCGCCACTCGGAGGCCCCGTCGACCTTGGCCGCCTCGAACAGCTCGTCGGGCAGGTCACGGATGAACTGCCGCATGAGGAAGACCGCCTGCGAGTTGGCCAGCGTCGGCACGATCAGTCCCCAGAAGGTGTCCACCCCGCCGAGGTTGGAGATGAGCACGAACATCGGGATCAGCGTCGCCTGGGACGGCACCATGAGCGTCGCGAGGAACGCCCACATCATCGTGTCGCGCCCGGGGAAGCGCTTCTTGGCGAAGGCGTACCCGGCCATCGACGCGGTCAGCAGGGTGATCACCACGGACACCAGCGCGTAGATCACCGTGTTGACCGTCCAGCCGGCGAACCCGGAGGACGACAGCAGGTCCGCGATGGTGTCCAGGGACAGCGACTCCGGCCACTGGACGGGCAGGGTCGGCTCGCCCGGCGGCGACAGCGCCACCACGAACATCATGAAGAACGGGCTGACCGTGATCACCGACACGAGCGCGAGCAGCACCCACAGCGGCCATCGGAAGGACCCGCGCCGTGCCTTGACCGGAGGCTTCACGACCGCGGTGGCGGGCCGGGTGGCGGTGAGCGTCATGCGTTTCCCCGATCGAGCAGGCGGCGCTGGACCAGCGACACGACGAGCACCAGCGCGAAGAGCACGATGCCGATCGTGGCCGCGTAGCCGAGGTTGGAGAATTTGAAGCCCTGGTCGTACAGGCCGTAGATGAGCGTGTAGCTCGCCCTGGCGGGCCCGCCGCCGGTCATCACGTAGATGGTGTCGAACGTCTGGAAGGCGCCGATGGTCTCGATGATGACGACGAAGAACAGGGTGGGCTTGAGCAGTGGCAGCGTGATCCGGCGGAACCGCTGCCACGGCCCGGCCCCGTCGACCGTCGCCGCCTCCAGATAGGAGGCCGGGATCGACTTGAGACCGGCGAGCAGGATCAGCATGGAGTAGCCGAAGCCCTTCCACACCGACACCACCGCCAGCGCGGGCAGCACGAGGGCGGCCTCCTCAAGGAAGCCGACGGGGCCGAGGTCGAACTTGCCCAGCAGCCCGTTGATCATCCCGTCGAACTCGTAGATCCACCGCCAGATCACACCCGCCAGCACGAAGCTGGTGACGTACGGCAGGAAGAGCATGCCCCGGAACAGGCCGCGCATGAAGACGACCGCGTTGAGCAGCAGCGCGGTGCCGAGCGCGACGAGGACGGTCAGGGGCACGTAGATCGCGACATAGACCAGCGTGATCCGCAGGCTGTCCCAGAACTTCGGGTCGTCGAGCAACCGGGCGTAGTTGTCGACGCCGACGAAGTTCCACTCCCCGCCGAGATTCAGGTCGGTCAGGCTCATGCCCCCCGCACCCAGGATGGGCACGAACCTGAAGACCAGGAAGAGCACCAGCATGGGGAGGACGAACAGCAGGCCCGCCATGGGGTCCCGCAAGCGCTGTCGCATCAGGTTCTCGCCTTTCGCACGTAACGGCCCCCGCCACGATGGGGGCGAACCGCATCAGCCGCCGTTGGCCAGCAGCGCATTGGCCTCCTTGGCCGCGTCGTCCAGGGCCGTCTTGGCGTCCTTCTGGCCGAGCAGGGCCGCCTGGATCTCCGGCGCGATCAGCGCCATCACCTGACGGGCCATCGGGTGGGTGTCACCCGGGAAGGCGTACTCCAGCGACTTGGCGAACTCCTGCACGACCGGAGAGGTGCCGGGCACGGTCACATCGGTACGCGCGGAGAAGAAGCCCGACTCCTTGGCCAGCGCCGCCGAGGCCTCCGGCGCGGACAGGAAGGCGGCGAACTTCTTGGCGGCCTCGGCGTTCGGCGAGTGCTTGGCCAGCACGAGCCCGCCGGGGATGCCGAACGCGACCTTCTTCGTGTTCTCCAGCGGCAGCCCGACGCCGACGTTGTCCTCGCCGATCGCCGCGCCGAGCTGGGTGACCTGCAGCGCGGTGGCCGCGTGGTAGACGGCCGTCTTGCCCCCGGCCAGGGCGCCGCCCTCGATCTCGTTCTTCTTGGTCGCCGCGTTCTCCGGCAGGCCGCCCAGCTTCTGCAGGTCGAGCAGGAACTGCAGGGCCCCGATGCCCTCGGGACCGTTGAAGACGACGCTCTTGCCGTCGGCGGCGAACACGCTGCCGCCGTTGCCCCACAGCAGCGGGTAGAAGCTCTGGTTCAGGCTGACCTCGGGGGCGCCGGGGTAGTCGAGGATCGCGACCTTCTTGGCGGCGAGCTTGGGCGCGGCGGCCTTGAACGCCTCCCAGGTCTGGGGGAACTCGGTCACGCCCGCGTCGGTGAACGCCTTCTTGTTGTAGATCGGCGCGGTGATGGTCTGGTAGATCGGCACGCCGTAGAGCTTGCCCGCCACGCTCAGCGCGGTGAGGGCGTTGGGCAGGAAGGAGGACTTGGCGGCGGCCACCACGTCGTCCACCGGGGCCAGGGCGCCCTGCTCGGCGTACTGCGGGATCTGGTCGGGAGTGAGCACGACCAGGTCGAAGCCCTTCTTCGAGGCGAGCGCCGTCGTGATCTTCTCCTGACGGCCCTCCCAGGGCTGATGGTCGACCTTGAGATCGATCGTGGCGTTCTCGGCCTCGAAGTCCTTCTCGATCTTGGCCCAGAACGCCTGGTTCTTGGCCTGATCCCCGATCACGGGGTACATCCAGACTGTCACCGTGTTCTTGTCCGACCCTGAGCCGGAGCCGCCGCATCCGGTGAGCGCGACTCCCAGGGCGGCCGCGAGGCCGGCGAGTGCGACCTTCCTCATCAGGCCTTCCTTTCATTGGAAACACCGGTTTATTGGCAATACCGGTCCAGACCGAAATGTAGCGACCACTCTTATGAAGGGTCAATGCCCGACATCTGAACGTAACGACGGAATCCATCGCCGATCGCCGCGACATGGTCGGCGGTGTAGTTCTCGTTCAGGTCCACGATCAGCAACGTCTCGCCGACCAGGCGGTCCGCCTCGGGGCAGGCGGCCGGCGGCGCCGACAGCGGAAACCTGGACGTACCGTACATCGGCCCGTCCCACAGCGGTGCCCGGTTGAGCGGCTCGGCAAGATACCCGGACCGGGCCGGAATCCCGTCGGCGGCCAGCCTGGCGGCGAGCTCCGGCGCTCCTCCGCCCGGCAGCACGACCGGGAAGTACCACCACGCGTGCCCGCGCGGATCGGGCAGAGCGAGGCCCGGCAGCCCCGCCAGCTCCCGCAGCAACCGCATGGCCCAGTGCCGCCGGGCGGCCACCACGCCCGGCAGTTTGGCCAGCTGCGCGCGGGCCACCGCGGCCTGCAGCTCGGTCATCCGGTAGTTGAGCCCGAAGCTCAGATGGTGCCGCCCGTCGGCCCGGTCCCAGCCCTTGTCGGAGAACAGCCGCATCGTCCGGGCCAGCGCGTCGTCGTCGGTGACCACGAGACCGCCGTCGCCGCAGGTGACGTGCTTCCACTGCTGCAGGCTGAAGCAGCCGATCTCGCCGGCGGCGCCCACCGGCCGGCCGCCGGGCAGCTCGCCCAGCCACGCCTGCGCGCAGTCCTCGATCAGCATGATCCCGTGCTCGTCGGCGATCGTCCGCAACTCGTCCACGGCGGCGGGCGCACCGAAGAGGTGCACCGCCATGATCGCCCTGGTGCGCGGGGTGATCGCGGCCCGCACCGCGGCCGGATCGAGATTCCCGGACAGCGGATCGACGTCCGCGAAGACAGGGATCGCGTTCTGCGCCAGGATGGGGGCCACGGTTCCGAAGTCGGTCATGGGCGTCGTTATGATCTCGTCGGCCGGGTTCGGAGCGGCCGCCACGACCGCGAGATGCAGGGCAGCGGTGCCCGAGCTGCACGCCACGGCGTGCCGGGCGCCGCACAGCTCGGCCATCTCGCGTTCGAGCGCCCTGGTCTCGGTGCCCCAGACGGAGTTGAGCATCCCCGAGCGGATCACCCGCTCGGCGGCGGCCACCTCCTCGTCGCCGAGTGTCCTGCCGGCCGCTTCCGCGGCGCTGGGGAATTTCGGAGTCACGCAACACCTCGCACCAGATAAAGTAATAGCGGTCTTGACCGTAATTTAGCCAGGAGGTCTCAGTGGGGATCCTCATCGGGGTGGTCGGCCCCCACGACCTGGTCGACGATGTGGCGGCCATCTGTGAGGAACAACCGGGTGTGAGCACGCTGCGGCTCGACTACGACCACGAGTCGCAGGCGCCCACGATCGTCGAGGCGCACGCCGGCGCGGTGGAGGGCTGGCTGTTCACCGGCGTCGTGCCGTACATGCTCGCGCAAGAGGCCGATGTCCTCACGCGTCCCACCGCGTTCGTCGACTACTCGGGCGCGACCCTGCTCAGCGCCCTCGTACGGCTCCAGCACCAGGGCCACGACGTCACCCGTCTGTCCATCGACACCCTGTCGAGCGCCGACGTGGCCGCCACGTTCGCCGAGGCCGGCCTGCCCACCGACGAACTGCGGGTGCTCCCCTGGCGCAGCGGCCTGACCTCGCGGTCGGCCATCGCCTTCCACCGCCGCGGCGGCGAGCACACCGTGATCACCTGCCTCAGCTCGGTGCACGACGCGTTGCGCGGCAAACTCCCGGTGCTGCGCCTGGTGCCGTCGACGCACTCGGTCCGCATCGCCCTGCGCCGGCTCCTGCTGTCGGCGGAGGGCCAGGCGCAGGAGGACGCGCAGATCGCGCTGGGCCTGATCGAGCTCGACGGCGAGGAGGGCCTGCTGCGCGAGGCGACCGCGCTCGGCGGCACGCTCGCGGCCTTCCGGGGCGGCGTCCACCTGCTGGTCACCACCCGCGGCCCGCTGCACGACGCGACGGGCGGCTTCTCCTCCCTGCCGATGC
Organism: Streptosporangium amethystogenes subsp. fukuiense; assembly: GCF_042665875.1. NCBI lineage: Bacteria > Bacillati > Actinomycetota > Actinomycetes > Streptosporangiales > Streptosporangiaceae > Streptosporangium > Streptosporangium amethystogenes. The sequence goes on from NZ_JBHTEE010000001.1 coordinate 3,841,877, forward strand.
TGTCGCGGCTGGCCGCCTACAGCCGGGTCGTGCGGGCCGGGTTCGGCCTGGGCCGCAGCGCCGCCGAGGCCGAGAGCCTGGCCCGCAGGGCGCTGGCCAGGGCCCGGCGCATCGGCGACGTGGCCGCGGTGTTGTCGCTGCGGGCCGACACCGACGTCGTGCTGGAGTCGGTCGCCCCGCCCCCGGCCAGAGATACGAACCTGCCGCTCCTGGCCCGCCGGGTGGGCCTGTCGGTGGCGACGCTGGAGAAGCTGCTGGAGGCGCGGGCGACGGTGGGCGATCAGCCACTGACCACCCGCGAGATCGCCGAGCGGCTCGCGGTGCAGCAGCGCACGGCCCGCCGGATGCTGCACCGCCTGGAGCTGGCCGGGCTGGCCGAACGCACCGGTAACCTTTCCAGCGGCTCCAGCGGCCGCCCGCTGACGCTCTACCGCCTGACCCTTTAGCGCAGCCACCGGTCCAAGCCCTCGGCGACGAACTCGTCGTCGCGTAGCCACGGATAGGCCGCCCAGATCCGGTCGATCTCGGCGAGCTGCCCGGAGGAGAGCTCCTCCTCCGGATCCAGGCACCAGCGCCCGGCCAGCAGACCCTGGCGACGCAGAACCTCGTGGATACCGGGGATGCAGCCGCGGAAGCCGTGCTCGGCGTCGAAGATGGCGGCGTTGGCGTCGGTCAGGTGCCCATCGAGGGTGAGCAGCCTGCGTACGGCGGCGTCGTCGCCGCCACGGGCGCGCCGTGCCTCGTCGAGCAGCTCGACCGCCCGCTTCACCCACACCGCCCACTGGCCGAGGAGACCACCGACGAACTCGACGTCGACCTCCTCGCCGTCCACGACGACGCGATGCGAGGTGATCAGGTCCGACAGGATGTGGTCGTCGTTGCCGGTGTAGAGCGCCACCTGACGGGTGCGTCCGGCCCTCACCACGCCATGGAGCACGTCCAGCGTCCGGTAACGGTTGAACGGGGCGACCTTGATGCCGACGACCGCTTCGATCGAGGCCAGACGCGTCCAATAGTCGCGGGTCAGCGCCCGGCCGCCGACGGCGGGCTGCAGGTAGAAGCCGATCACCGGCAACACCTCCCCCACCGCGCGGGTCCGCTCGATGAGCTGATCCTCGTCCAGCTCGCGATACGGGCTCAGCAGCACCATGTGGTAACCGAGCGAGGCCGCCAGCTCCGCCTCCGCCACCGCCTGCGCGGTGCTCCCGGTCGCGCCCGCCACCAGCACCACCTCGCGCTCGTAGCCACGGGCGGTCTCGGCGGCCAGCTCCAGCACGGGAGGCAGCAGGCCCGTGCCGTGGATCGCGAACTGGGTGGTGTGCACCCCGACGGCCAGACCGCCCGCCCCGGCCTCGACGTAGTAGCGGGTCAGCGCCCGCTGCCGCCGCTCGTCGAGCCGCCGGTCCTCGGTCAGCGCCAGCGGGTGCGCCGGGATGACTATGCCCTTGCGGAACAGGTCGTGGACGGAACCATGTCTCTCAGGTGCCGTGCTGAGCACGTACGTTCCCCTTTCACTCTCGCCGATGCGGTCAGAACGCGCCGTCACGGCGCTCGAACTTGGTGGGCTTGCCCAACAGCGCCCCTCCGTCACCCACCCAGCGGGCGGTGTGCTCGACCAGTTCGGCAAGCGTGAGATCGGGGTAGCCGAACAGACCGTGGCAGCGCGCGGCGTTGGACAACAGCGCCGTGGAGGCCTCCTCGCCGACGAAGACCGGCTCCCTGCCCAGCAGGCGGCCGAGGTCGCCTGCGACCTGCCGTACCGAGACCAGCTCGGGTCCGGTCACGTTGAGCACGTACGGCGGAACGGAGGCCAGCAGCAGCGAGCGAAGCGTCACCTCGTTGGCGTAGCCCTGCCAGACCACGTTCGCCTGGCCGGTGGTCACGTCTATGGCCTGTCCGGCGACGATCTTCTGCGCGAGGTCGACCAGCACGCCGTAGCGCATCTCGACGGCGTAGTTGAGCCGGATCAGCGCCGTCGGCGTGCCGCGCTCCTCGGCGAAATGAGTGAGCATACGCTCACGGCCCAGGCAGCTCATGGCGTAGTCGCCGACCGGCCCGGTGGGCGAGTCCTCGGTGGAACCACCGGAGGCGATCGGAACGAGCGGGTAGACGTTGCCCGTCGACAGCGCGGCGATCCTGCTGCCCGCGAACCGGTCGGCCACGCGACCGGGCAGGTAGGCGTTGGTGAACCAGGTGGCGTGCTCGCGCCCCTGGGTGCCGAACTTGGCACCGACGAGGAAGACCACGTTGGGCACGTCGGGCAGCTCCCGCAGCGCGTTCTCGTCGGCGATGTCGGCCGCCACGACCGTGGCGCCCTCGTCGCTGAGCGCCTGCGCCAGGCCGGGCTCGGAGAAACGCGACACCGCGATGACGCGCCTGCCGCCCCCGGCCGCCCTGACCCCGTTCAGCGCCAGGCGGACGAGGCTGGGGCCGAGCTTGCCTCCGGCGCCGAGCACCATGATGTCGCCGTCGAGCTTGCCCAGATCCTCGACCAGCCCGTCACGGGGGCGTGACAGGCGTTCTTCCAGCTCTGCGATGGTCCGCACGCGGAACTCCTCACTCTCATTTACGGTCCAGACCGTAACTGGGAGAGAGTTAGGCTGTCAACGTCCGCCCGGCGTGCCGGGCGGACGGGATCCCAGCTAGGCGCAGGCCTCGCGGGCGGACACCAGCATGCCGAGTACGGCCCTGGTCTGCTCCCAGGGCACCGGGCTCGGGGCACCGCCCACCATGGCCAGAAACGCCTCCACGGTGCCCCGGTAGCCCAGGCCGGAGAGGGGGTCGGCGCCAGGCTCCACCACGACCTCGCGGGTGCCGGCGCGCGTGTGGACGCTTACCGTGTAAGACTCCTCGTCGGTGACCCCGATGACCTCCACGGCGCCGACCGCGCCGTTCTCCCAGGCCAGCGCCATGATGCCGATGTCCTCCGACTTCAGCGCGGGGTAGGAGCGGGTGGCGGCCGCCGCCCCGGCCAGCCTTACGGCGGGACCGAGAAGGGCGACCAGCAGCTCCACGCCGTGCACGCCCATCGTCACCATCGTGCCGCCGCCCACGGCCGGGTCGTCCTGCCACGGGTTGTGGCCGCCCGCCCACAGGCCCACGTCGTGCCGTACGGTGGCCCGCACCGAGAGCACCTCCCCGAGGTCCTCGGCCACCAGGGCGGTGAAGGCGGGCGCGAAACGCAGCACCGAGGTGGACAGCACCAGCTCGGGCCGCGAGGAGGCCACCACGTCGACGGCGGCGAGCTGGGCGGCGGTCGCGGCGGCCGGCTTGTTGACGAAGCACGGCAGGTCCGCCGCCAGCACCCGGGCGAGCGCGGGAGCCACCCCCGGGTTGGGCACGGTCAGCACCACCCCGTCGGGGCGAGCGGCGAGCAGATCGTCCAGCCCGTCGGCGACCTCGGCCGCGGGGTGTTCCTCCGTGAAACGGGCCAGCCGGGCCTGGTCCTCCTCCCACACGATGAGGTCGGCGCGGGAGGCGAGGGTGCGGGCGTCGGTGTAGGGGTGGCTGGTGGCCAGTCCGGCGATGGCGATGCGCACGACATTCTCCTGGTCGGTGAGAGAGCTACCGACCGTACCTCACGGGCCTGGCGGCGCCCCCTGCCCCTGGGTGCTCCTCCCCATAGCCACCCGCTCACTGTCAGTCGGTGATGGAAGCCCGGAAGCGGTAGCGGTCCCCTCGGTAGACCTGCACCGTCAGTTCGAGCGGCCGCCCGTCCTGATTGAAGGAGAGCTGCTCGGCGACCAGCACCGGAGTCCCATCCTTGATCTCCAGCAGATCCCGCTCCCGAGCCTCGGGCTGCCGGGCCTCCACCGAGTAGTCCGCGACCCGGGGGAGCTGCGCCGGATCGGCGCCTCGCAGGGTCGCGTAGAGCGACGCGGCGGTGAAGTCGGTGTCGGCCAGCGCGGGACAGAGCGTCAAAGGCACCCGGTTGTGCTCCAGTACGACGACGAGGTCGTCGAGGAAACGCAGTCGCCGCATCTCGAACAGCGCGGCGCCCGGACCGATGCGCAGCGTCTCGGCCTCATCCACGGTCGCCGGCCTGGTTCCCGATTCCAGCACTTGGCTGCGGACGGCCAGGCCGTGCTTCAGGGCGTAGTCGGCGAACCCCTCCACCGTGTGCCCACCCGTCAGCCTGACAGCCTCGCCGCTTTCGGCGACGAACCAGCCGCGGGCCGCGGCGGACTCGAGCAGGCCCCGGCCCGCCAGTTCGGCCAGAGCGGCGCGCAGCGTCTCCCGCGACACCTCGTATCGCGTGGCCAGACTCCGTTCCGATGGCAACCGGTCCCCCGCCCTGGCGCCGCGGGCCGAGATGTCATCCCAGAGCCGTGCGGCGACCTGGACGTAGCGGGGCAGGGCGTCATCGCTCAGCAGGCCTTTGGGGAAGGAGGGTGTATCCGAGTAAGCCATACCAGAACCATACCAGATTCCGGCCATTGACGACCAAAAACCAGACCAGTACTGTTCCGGCTTGTCGCCGGCCGTAAGAGCGCGCCGCGACCCGGAACGTGGGCGAGAACAGGAGCGGATCATGTGGAGCTTGTTGGACGAGGTGGTCCGGCGTCAGAAGGCAGGTGAGCCCAGTGGCATCACCTCCGTCTGTTCGGCGCATCCGCTGGTGATCGAGGCGGCTGTGCTCCAGGCGCGCGAAACCGGGAGGCAGGTTTTGGTGGAGGCGACCTCCAACCAGGTCGACCAGTACGGCGGTTACACGGGCATGCGACCCGACGACTTCCGTGACCTGGTGTACGCCATCGCCACCGAGCAGGGTCTACCACTGGACCGCGTCATCCTCGGCGGTGACCACCTTGGCCCCAACCGGTGGCGCGCCCTGCCACCGGACCAGGCGATGGAGCGGGCCGAAGCCCTTGTCGCCGCCTACGTCACGGCCGGTTTCACCAAAATCCACCTGGACTGCAGCTTCCCCTGCGCGGGCGACCCCACGCCGCTCACCGACGACGTGGTCGCCGAGCGCGCCGCCCGGTTGATACGGGTGGCCGAGGACACGGCGGGGGAGCGCGGCGCCGCCCGGATCCGCTACGTGATCGGAACAGAGGTGCCGACGCCCGGTGGCGCTCACGAAACACTGAACGAACTCATGCCCACCTCGGCGCAGGCCGCACGGGCGACCCTGGAACGTCACCGCGAGGCGTTCGCCGGGCACGGGCTTGAGGACGTCTGGCCCCGCGTCATGGCACTCGTCGTCCAGCCGGGCGTGGAGTTCGACCATCAGCAGGTGATCGACTACCGGCCGGAGAGGACCGCGGAGCTCGGAGCGGTCCTCAACGAGGAGCCCACCATGGCGTTCGAGGCGCACTCGACCGACTACCAACTGGCCGAAGCACTCACAGCACTGGTCAAGGACCACTGGGCCGTCCTCAAGGTCGGTCCCGGGCTGACCTTCGCGCTCCGTGAGGCGCTGTTCGCTCTCGCAGCCATCGAGGACGAACTGGTGCCCGTGGGCGAACGGTCCCGGCTGCCCGAGGCCGTCGAACAGCGGATGCTCGCCGAGCCCGACCACTGGGAGGGCCACTACCCGAGCGACGACACCGAGCGGCGCCTCGCCCGGCGCTACAGCTACAGCGACCGGATGCGCTACTACTGGCCGGATCCCGAGGTGACCGAAGCGCAGGAGCGACTCCTCGGCAACCTCGCGGCGCGGGACATTCCGCTATCGCTCCTCAGCGCCTATCTGCCCAATCAGTACGCGCGCGTTCGCCGCGGGGAACTCGCCGCGAAGCCGCGGGCGTTGGTGATCGACCACATCCGCGATGTGCTGCGCGACTACGATCGCGCGTGCGATCCCCACCACAAGGAGTATTCGTGACCGGCCTTCTCGGCGCCCTGGCTCGCAACACCGGGGCCAGTGACACTGTCCGTGAGATTACGCAGCAGCCCGGCATCTGGCGGGAAATCGACGGTATCGTCGCCGCCTCCCGGGCCACGCTCGACGGATTCCTCCAGCCGCTGGTGGCTCGCGACCACCTGCGCGTGGTGCTCACCGGCGCCGGCACCTCGGGCTTCGCGGGGCAGGTGCTGGCCACGACACTGGCGCGGCGGCTCGGGCGGCGAGTCGACGCCGTGTCCACCACGGACATCGTCGCCGACCCGCGAGGCTGCTTCGCCGAGGATCTGCCGACCCTTCTCGTCTCCTTCGCCCGGTCCGGGGACAGCCCGGAGAGCCTCGCGGCCACCGGACTCGCCGAGCAGTGCCTGTCGGATGTGCACCACCTCGTGATCACCTGCAATGAGGAGGGGCGGCTGGCTCGGGAACATTCCGGGAGGACCACCTCGTGTGTGCTCCTGATGCCGCCCGCCTCCAATGACCGTGGCTTCGCGATGACATCGAGTTTCACCGGAATGACGCTCGCCGCCCTGCTCGCCCTCGGTGGAACCGCCTATGCCGGTGTCGCGGAGCGGCTGGCCCGGGCAGCCGAGCGGATCACTCAGGACGGCGTCTTCGACAAGAACATCGGCGCGCTACTGGCCCGCGATCCCGAACGGATCGTCTACCTGGGCAGCGGGGCTCTCAGGGGGTTGGCCGCGGAGTCGGCGCTGAAGGCGCTCGAACTGACCGGCGGGGCGATCGTCACGACCTCGGACTCCGCCCTGGGATTCCGCCACGGCCCCAAGGCCGTGCTGAGTGAGCGCACCGTTGTGATCGTGTACGTGTCGAACGACCCGTACACCCGCCAGTACGATCTGGACATCATCGCAGAACTACGCTCGACCATGCCGCCCGGCAGTGTTATCGCGATCGAAGCCGGGACCGACGGCACGCCGGACGAGGAGAACTGGCTGCTCCATGGTGTCGAGGACATCGAGGACGCGGCGCTGGCCCTGCCCGCCGTCGTATGTGCCCAGCTCATCGGCCTCAACGCCGCTGTGCTCCGAGGAACCCGGCCTGACAACCCGTTCCCTTCGGGCGAGGTCAACCGAGTGGTGCGAGGTGTCACCCTGCACCGGTTGCCGCACTGACATCACAGCACGGCGTTGGCCGGGACGCCGAACCCCGGCCGGCGCCTGGCCCGCGACCGGGCGAGGAGCCTCAGGCGAGCCGCCACTCCTGGTTCTTCCGTCCTCTGACACAGGTCACCTGCCGGACGTTGGCCCCATCCCTGAGCAGCGCATTCCGTACGTCCAGACACATACCGGTGTGCCGGACCACGACCGCGAAGTAACCGTTGTCCCGCTGGACCAACTTCCACTCCTGGTTGCGATGTCCGGGAACACAGGTCCACAACTGGAGGCCGGCACCACTGTGCCTGTCGGCCGGCAGCACCTCCATGCACAGGCCGCTGGCCACGTCCCTGAAGTTGTAGTAACCGCCGCCGGTCGCCGTCAGGTTCCACACCTGACCATCGTGGTCGTCGCTACAGGGCCACTGCTGGACACTGGTCCCCAACTTCAGCTCATCACTCAGAGTGAACACGTCCAGGCACTTGTCGCTGTGCCGGGCCACCAGGATCGCGGTGAACCTGGCCCGAAACCCCTCCCGCGCACCGGCGACCCCGCCGGCCGACGCCCACCCGGCCGACGGGACCGCGAGCAGAGCCGCCGCCAGGACGAACACCTGACCGGCGTGAAAAAGTCTCATCGAGCCCCCCGAGGCACTCCCTGAAGATCAAAAAACCCTTGATAACGCGAAGCGCCCAACGCGACGAACAGCTACGCCAGGCAAGCAACCCGTGTACGCACCTCTTGGAGCCGTCAAGCCCAGGCGAGTCCGCGCCGTCGACTCACGCGAGCCGCCACTCCTGGTTCTTCCGTCCTCTGACACAGGTCCACTGCCGGACGCGGGCACCGTCACGTATGTCACTGTCCATCACCTGCAGGCACTTGCCGCTGTGCCGGGCCACCAGGACGAAGTAACCGTCATCCCGCTGGCTGAGCCCCCATTCCTGGTTCCGGGCCCCGATCAGGCAGGTCCACTGCTGGATGCCGGCCCCGATGCTCAAGCTGTCGCCCAGCACGTCCATGCACTTACCGCTGTGCGTGGCCTTGAGGGTGTAGTAGCCGCCACCTGTCGCCGTCAGACTCCACTCCTGATTTCCCTTGTCATTACAGGTCCACTGCTGGATGTTGGCCCCGTCGTCCATCCCGCCGCCCTGCACGTCCAGGCACTTGCCACTGTGCCGGGCCACCAGGCCGGCCGTGAATCTACCCCCACCCCATTCCGGCGCACCGGTGGCCACGACCTCCGCCGCCGGCGTACCGGCGACCGGGACGACAAACAGGGTCGCGGCCAGAGCCAGGACCTGACCTGCGCCAACGAGTCCCATCGAACCTCCCGAGACGCTCCTTAAAGATCAACAAACCCTTGATAACACGGATCACCCAACGTAGCGAACAGCTACGTTAAGTAATGACGTCGTGTCGCATCCCCGGTGGCGTCTCGTCGAACAATGGCGAGACAGGCGTCTCCGCACAGCGCGCGACCGCCGGGAGCCTTTCCGCGAACGCGGAGCAGCCTCCGGTTCAGGATCGGGAACGGGGCAAAACCAACCTCTCGGTGTCAGTGCGGCGTTCCCGTCGCAACCGGCCGCACAGGTCCACGTTGCCGCAGGACGCCGAATTCGCGACCTTCGTTGAGGAACGGAACATCGGGCCCCGACAGCACTCCGCGACGACGAACGGCCCGGCGCGGGCCGGGCCGTTCGTGAGGGGGTTCCCTACTTCTTCTGCGCCTGGCGCTTCTCCCGGATCTTCATGGTGACCTCGATGGGCGATCCGGCGAAGCCGAACTCCTCGCGGATCCGGCGCTCGATGAAGCGGCGGTAGGTCTCCTCCAGGAAGCCCGAGGTGAACAGCACGAACTTCGGCGGCTCCGTCGACGCCTGGGTGGCGAAGAGGATCTTGGGCTGCTTACCGCTGCGGACCGGCGGCGGGGTGGCCGCGACCAGGTCGGTCAGGAAGGCATTGAGGCGGGCGGTGGGCACCCGGGTCGACCAGGAGTCGAGCGCCTTCTCGATCGCCGGGACGAGCCGGTCGACGTGCCAACCGGTCTTGGCGGAGATGTTGGCCCGCAGCGCCCACGGCACCCGGACGAGCTGGCGGTCGATCTCCTTCTCCAGGTAGTAGCGGCGGTCTGAGTCCAGCAGGTCCCACTTGTTGAACGCCACGACCATGCACCGGCCGGACTCGATCACCAGCGAGATGATCCGCAGGTCCTGCTCGGTCAGCACCTCGCTGGCGTCGATGAGCACCACCGCGATCTCCGAGCGCTCCAGCGCGGCCCTGGTACGCATGCTCGCGTAGAAGTCGGCGCCCTTGAGCTCGCGGTCACGCCGCCGGATGCCCGCGGTGTCGACGAAGCGCCAGGTCTTGCCGCCGAGCTCGACCAGTTCGTCCACCGGGTCGCGGGTGGTGCCCGCCATCGGGTCGACGAGCACCCGCTCCTGGCCGGCGAGCTGGTTCAGCAGCGAGGACTTGCCCACGTTGGGCTTGCCGACCAGGGCGACCCTGCGCGGCCCGCGTTCGGCGCCGAACCGCTGCTCGGGCGTGTCCGGCAGCTTTTCCAGGATCACGTCCAGCAGGTCACCGCTGGAGCGGCCGTGCAGCGCGGAGACCGGCTGCGGCTCGCCGAGGCCGAGAGACCAGAGCCCGGCGGCCTCCAGCTCCATCTGCTGGTTGTCGACCTTGTTGGCGGCGAGGATGACCGGCTTGCCCGACCCGCGCAGCACATGGCCGACGATCTCGTCCGCGTCGGTCACGCCCACCACGGCGTCGACCACGAACAGGATCACATCGGCCAGCTCGGCCGCCACCTGGGCCTGCTCGGCGATCTTCAGCGCCATGCCGGTCGCGTCGGGGTCCCAACCACCGGTGTCGACCACCGTGAACCGGCGCCCGCGCCAGGTGGCGTCGTAGGTGACCCGGTCGCGGGTCACCCCCGGCACGTCCTCCACGACCGCCTCGCGGCGGCCGATGATCCGGTTGACCAGTGTGGACTTGCCCACGTTGGGGCGGCCCACCACGGCCACGACCGGCTGCGGGGCGGTGTCCGGCCCCGCCTCCTGAGAGCTGTGATCGGTCCCTGAATCGGCGAGCTCCGCGTCGATCCAGCCGTTGTCGTCGTCGTATTCCCCGGTCACACTTTTTCCTTAATCACACGCAGTATCTCGGCGACGACCTCTTCGAGGTTCAGCGCCGTGGTGTCGAGTTCGACGGCGTCGGCCGCCTTCGCCAGCGGGTCGGCTTTCCTGGTCGAGTCGAGGGTGTCCCGGCGGGCCATCGCGGCCCGCTGTACCTCCACCGTGGTGCCGGTGAGCTCCGCCGTGCGGCGCAGCGCCCTGGCGTCCGCGCTCGCGGTCAGGTAGATCTTGACCACCGCGTCGGGCGCCACCACCGTGCCGATGTCACGGCCCTCGACGACGATGCCGCCGGCACCGATGATCTCACGCTGCTCGGCCACCAGGCGGCGCCGTACCTCGGGTACCGCGCTGACCGCCGAGACGGCCGCGGTGACCTCGGCGGTACGGATCGGCCCGGCGGCGTCGACACCGTCGACCGCCACCGTGGGGGCGTCGGGGTCGGCGCCCAGGGTGAGGATCGGGTCGAGTGCCCTGGCCGCGATCGCCTCGGGGTCGGCGAGGTCGACGCCCCGCTGGAGCATCCACCAGGTGATCGCCCGGTACATCGCCCCGGTATCGAGATAACGCAGCCCCAGCGCCCGCGCCACCCCTCGTGACGCGCTCGACTTGCCCGATCCCGAAGGACCGTCCATGGCGACGACCAGTCCGGTCACGACGCCTTCTCCCTTGCAGCCCGCTTCAGTTGTCCGTACGAGGCTACCGGGAGCCGGGCGGGAACCGCGCATCGAGCGAGCGGGCCACCGCGGGAGGTGGCCCGCGCGGAAAGCCGTCCCAGACGCCGAAAACGGCATGCGAACCAGACGATCACAAGGTCCGCGCACGGAGCGCATCGAGCGAACGACCCCGCGGAGAACCGCCCCAGACGATCACGACGCTCCCCGTACGGGGAGCGTCGGGCGCCTACGGCAGGTGCCAGCCGTGCGCGCGCAGGGCCTCGGACAGCCTCGGCACCGCCTCCGGCTGCACCGAGAGATCGGCGGCGCCCAGCGGCAGGCCGGGGGCGTGCTCAAGCCGGACGTCCTCGATGTTGACGCCCGCCTCCTTGGCCACCTGGAACAGCCGGGCCAGCTCGCCGGGGCGGTCACCGATGATGACCTGGACCGTCGCATAGGCGCGCGCGGGGCCTCCGTGCTTGCCGGGGATCCTGCCGGTGCCCGTGACGCCTCGGTGCAGCAGTTCGGTGACGCGGGCCATGGCCCCGGGATCGGCGGCCTCCCTGAGCGCGGCGGCCGCGGCGGCCAGGTCGGCCGCCACCGCCTCCAGCACCTCGGCCACCGGCAGCGCGTTGCCCGACAGGATCCCGGTCCACAGCCTCGGGTCGCCCGCCGCGATGCGGGTGACGTCGCGCACCCCCGGCCCGGCCAGGCCGAGCGCGGTGGCCGGCGCGTCCGCGAGACGGGCGGCCACCGCGGAGGCGGTCACATGCGGGGCGTGCGAGACGATCGCGACGGCCCTGTCGTGCTCCTCGGCGCCGACCCTGACCGCCTCGCCGCCGCAGAGCTTGACGAGGCCGTACATGGCCTCCACCGCGTCGGGCGAGGTCTCCTCGGTCGGGCAGAGCGCCCACGGGCGCCCGAGGAAGATGTCGGCCCGCGCCGCGGCGGGCCCGGAGCGCTCACGGCCGGCGAGCGGGTGTCCGGCGACGTAGCTCGTCAGGTCGCAGCCGAGGCTCGCGGCCTCTCTGAGCGGAAGGGCCTTGACGCTGGCCACGTCCGTGTAGAAACGGGCCGCGCCCTCCTTCTGGAGGGCGGCGAGCCGCCCCGCGACCGCATGGGGCGGAACCGCGATGACCGCGACGTCCACTCGCACGCCCTCGGCCCACTCCACCCCGGCGCCCAGTTCGCGTGCCAGCCGCAGGGAGCCCTCGTCCCGGTCCGCCAGGTGGACGGCGACGCCCTGCTCGCGCAGGGCCAGGGCGATCGAGGTGCCGATCAGCCCGGTACCGACGACCAGGACGCTCTCCAGACCGCTCACGCCCACTCCCCCGAGATCACGATGCCTAAAGGACTCACTGGGCGATGTCCACCCGAAGGGCGACCGCGCCGCGCAGGTAGACGTGCTGGACCTCCTGGCGGGGCCGGTCGACCTCGACATGGGCCATCAGCCGGACCACGCGGGGCAGGGCGCCCGGCACGTCGATCTCGGAAGCGCAGATCAACGGGACATCGTGGAAACCAAGCTTGCGGGCGGCCAAGGCGGGAAACTCGGCGGTGAGATCGGGCGTGGCCGTGAAGATCACACTGATCACGTCCTCGGTGGTGAGCCTGTTGCGCCCCATCACCTCCGTGACCAGTTCGGTGACTCCGGACAGGATCGCGTCCCGGTCGTTCGCCTCGACCTGAATCGCACCGCGGATCGCCCGCACCATCGTCGTTCCTCCATATCCACCCACGCCGGACCACCCCGAGGGGTGATCCGGCGCGTCCTGAACGTGCGTGTCAGGGAAGGCTACAGCCCGACCGCGGCGTAGAGTTCCCCGACCTCCGTGAGGGTCAGCGCACGGAGGGTGCCCGGCTTGAGGCGGCCGAGCTTGACCGGGCCGAACTCGATACGGGCCAGGTCGATGACCGGGTGCCCGACCTCCTCCAGCATGCGGCGGACGATGTGCTTGCGGCCCTCGTGCAGCACGATCTCGACCAGGGCCTGCTGGCCGTGCTCCTGGACCAGGGTGAAGGAGTCGGCCTTGGCCAGGCCGTCCTCCAGCTCGATGCCCTTCTTCAGCCGGCGGCCGAGATCGCGCTCGATCCGGCCGGGGACCTTGGCCCAGTACTTCTTCTGCACGCCGTAGCTCGGGTGGGTGAGCCTGTTGGCCAGCTCGCCGTCGTTGGTGAGCAGGATCAGGCCCTCGGTCTCGGTGTCGAGACGGCCCACGTGGAACAGGCGCTCGGTGCGGTCGGCCACGAAGTCGGCCAGCGAGGGGCGGCCGTCCGGGTCGGACATGGTGCTGACGACGCCGATCGGCTTGTTGATCGCGAAGTAGACCAGGTCGGGCATCGTCGGCAGGCGCTTGCCGTCGACGTGGATGACCTGCTTGGCGGGATCGACCCGGGCGCCGAAGCGGCGGACCACCTGGCCGTCGACGGTCACCCTGCCGTCGCCGATCATGTCCTCGCAGGCCCGGCGGCTGGCGACGCCCGCCTGGGCGAGGACCTTCTGCAGCCGGACGCCGTCGGGGACCTCGGTGGTGTCGCGCTCGTCGACGTAGTCACGGTCGTAGAAGTCGGAGTCCCGCTTGGGCTGGCGGGCGGTCTTGAACCGGTCGTTCGCGATCGCGCCGGGCCGCAGCGGGGCCTTCGCCTCCGGAGCGCGGCCGGTGGAGCGGCCGGCGGGGGCGCGACGCTCGCCGTACGCCCCGGCGCGGTCACCGCCGATCGTCTGGACGTCGTCCCGGCGGCCGGTCCTGCCGAAGCGGGCGCGGGAACCACCGGCGGGCGCGCCACCGCGACCACGGTCGGAACCGGGCCTGCCACGCGAGCCGTCCCGGTCCGCACGGAAACCACCCTGCGAACCACCGCGGTCGTCACGACGCGGGGCATCGGACCGGAAATCGCTCCTCGGACCGCCACGGTCCTCACGGCGCGGAGCGTCGGAGCGGTAGCCGCCCTGGGAGCCCTCGGAGGGCCTGCCGTACCGGCTCCTCGAACCGTCGCGGGACCCGCCGAACGACGAACCGCCGCGATCATCGCGACGCGGCCCGTCGGACCGGTAACCGCCACGATCGTCCCGGCGCGGGCCGTCGGACCGGTAACCGCCCTGCGAACCACCCGAGGGCCTGCTCCCGTACGAGCCGCGCGAACCATCACGCTCAGCACGGAAACCACCACGATCGTCACGGCGCGGACCGTCAGCGCGGAAACCGCCCTGCGAACCGCCACGGTCGTCCCGGCGCGGACCGTCGGACCGGAAACCGCCCTGCGAACCACCCGAGGGCCTGCTCCCGTACGAGCCGCGCGAACCATCACGCTCAGCACGGAAACCACCACGATCGTCACGACGCGGACCGTCAGCACGGTAACCGCCCTGCGAACCACCACGGTCGTCACGGCGCGGACCGTCGGACCGGAAACCACCCGAGGACCTGCCGGACGAGCTGCGCGAACCGTCGCGCTCGGCGCGGAAACCACCGCGGTCGTCACGACGCGGACCGTCCGAACGGTAACCGCCCTGCGAACCACCACGGGAGCCCCCTGACGAGGACCTGCCGGACGAGGATCCGCCTCGGGAGGATCCGCCCCGGAATCCACCGGACTGCGAGCCCCCACGGGGATTGCCACCGCGCGGGGCTCCGCCACGGCCTTGACCGCGTCCATCACCGGACGGGGTGCTACGGCTGTTGTTCACTGCTTCTGCTCCTCTAGGGATTCCATGTCGTCGGGCAGGAAAGGCGCCAGTTCTGGAAGCTCGTCGAGCCCCCGCAGGCCCATCCTCTCGAGAAAATACGAACTTGTCCGGTAGAGCACGGCTTGGCCCTCCGGTTCGGTGCCGGCCTCCTCGACCAGCCCCCTCGTCACCAGCGTGCGCATGACGCCGTCGCTGTTGACACCGCGGATGGCCGCCACCCGGGCCCGGCTCACCGGCTGCCGGTAGGCGACCACGGCCAGGGTCTCCAGCGCGGCCTGGGTCAGACGCGTCTGCTGGCCGTCGCGGACGAACCGCTCCACGAGTGAGGCGCACCCGGCCCGCGTGTAGAAACGCCAGCCGCCCGCGACCTCTCTCAGGTCGAAACCCCGCCCGGCTTCGGTGTATTCCGCCGAGAGTTCCCGGAGCACCCTGCCGACCTCGTGGACGGGCCGCTCCAGCACCTGGGCGAGGGTCACCTCGGCGACGGGCTCGTCGACCACCATCAGGATGGCCTCCAGCCCGGCGCGCAGGTCGGGACCGGCGCTCGGCTCAGGCTCGGACGCCACGTCAGTCATCGGCGGGTTCTCTCTTCGGGGTCTCGTCGTAGTCGTCGGCCACGGCGACGTCACCGTCGTCACTGCCGGTCCAGGTCACGTGCAGCTCCCCGAGAGGCTCGATCTGCTCGAAGGAGACGGCCGCCTCCCGGTAGAGTTCCAGGACCGCCAGGAAACGAGCGACGATCTCGAAGGTGCCGGCGCAGTCGGAGGTGAGTGCCCGGAAGGTCGCCCGGCGTAACCGCCGCAGCCGCTCGACAAGGATAACCGCCTGATCGCGGACATTGGCGAGTGGTTGGTAGATGTGGGCCACGGAAACCGACGGGGGCACCTTGGGGGCGAAGGCCCGCCGGGCGATCTCAGCGAGGCGGTCGGGGCCGATGCCGAGGATCAGCTCGGGCAGCAGGCCCGCGAACCGGGCCTCCATCGGCACGGTACGCGGGAAGCGCAGCGCCTCCTCGGCCATCCTGGCGGAGAAGACCTTGACGACCTCCTTGTAGGCCCGGTACTGCAGGAGGCGGGCGAAGAGCAGGTCGCGGGCCTCCAGAAGAGCCAGGTCCTCCTCGTCGTCCACCTCGCCGGCGGGCAACAGCCTGGCCGCCTTGAGGTCGAGCAGGGTCGCCGCGACGAGCAGGAAACGGCTCGTCTGGTCCAGGTCCCACTCCGGGCCCCTGGCCCGGATGTAGGAGATGAACTCGTCGGTGACCTGGCTGAGCGAGACCTCGGTGATGTCCAGTTTGTGCTTGGAGATCAGACCGAGCAGGAGGTCGAATGGGCCTTCGAAGACCTCCAGATGCACCTTGAAGGTGTCATCGGCGGTCTTCGGCTGCTCGGTCATCCCTCCATTGTCCCGTACCGGCGGGTGGGATCACCGCTCCAGCGCGGCCCACCTGGCGAGAACTTCCCTGGCGAGCTCGCGGTACGCGCTGGCGCCGAGCGAGGAGGAGTCGAAGCTGGTGATGGGCTCACCGGCCACGGTCGCGTCGGGGAAGCGAACCGTCCGATTGATCACTGTGTGGTAGACCTTGTCGTCGAACGCCTCGACGACCCGGGCCAGCACCTCGCGGCCGTGCAGGGTGCGCGCGTCGTACATGGTGGCGAGCAGGCCCTCGATGACCAGCTCGTCGTTGATGCGCTCCTGGACCTTGATGATGGTGTCCATGAGCAGCGCGACACCGCGCAACGCGAAGAACTCGCACTCCAGCGGCACCATGACGCCGTGCGCGCAGGCCAGCGCGTTGATCGTGAGCAGCCCCAGGGAGGGCTGGCAGTCGATCAGGCAGACGTCGTACTCGGGCAGGAGGGGCTTGATGACCCGGCCGAGCACCTGCTCGCGGGCGACCTCCGTGACGAGCTGGACCTCGGCGGCCGACAGGTCGATGTTGCTGGGCAGCAGGTCCATGCCCTCGACACCGGTCTCCAGCAGCACGTCCCTGGCCGTGATCTGCCGCTCCATGAGGAGGTTGTAGACCGTCAGGTCGAGCTGGAGGGGGTTGATCCCAAGACCGACCGAGAGGGCACCCTGCGGGTCGAAGTCGACCAGCAGAACCTTGAGCCCGGCCTCCGCCAGCGCGGCGCCCAGGTTGATCGTGGTGGTCGTCTTGCCGACGCCGCCCTTCTGGTTGACCATGGCGACGACCCTCGCCGGTCCGTGCACGGCGCGAGGGGGCGGATCAGGGAAAACGGGGCGGGGACGCCCGGTCGGGCCGAGGACTCCCCCACTGCGAGGGGTCCCGGCGGTCTTGGTGTCGCCCCAGGGATTCTCGGGGTTTGCCGGGGCCGCTCCCCGGATAGAACCGTCGGTGGTCACAGTCACCAGTCGAACCTCCCTGACGGCCTCTAACCGGACCGTCCGGACGGACACTATGGCGTCAACACGTATGCGGCAAGGCGGCACGCCCGGACATAAGGAAGGTCAATCCCGCGTGCGCGGATGCGCCACGGCATAGACCTCCCGGAGCCTGTCGACCGTGACCTGCGTGTACACCTGGGTGGTGGTCACCGAGGCGTGGCCGAGTAGTTCCTGAACCACCCTAACGTCCGCACCGCCGTCAAGGAGGTGGGTTGCGAACGAATGTCGCAACATATGTGGCGACACTCCTTCGAGCCCGCCGCGCTCGGCGGCGCCCTGGAGCACCTCCCAGGCTCCCTGCCGGGTGAGCCGGCCACCCCTGGCGTTGAGAAAGAGCCCCGAGGTGCCGCGGCCATGGGAGGCGATGCGGGGGCGGGCACGGGTGAGGTAGGCGCCCAGCGCCTCCCCCGCGAAGCCGCCCAGGGGCACCAGGCGGGTACGCCCGCCCTTACCTCGCAGGCGCACCCGCTGGGCCTCCGCCCCCAGCTCGACGTCGTCGACGGTGAGCCCGACCGCCTCGGAGATACGCGCGCCGGTGCCGTACAGCAGTTCGAGCAGTGCCCGGTTGCGCAGGGTGAGAGGGGCGCCGTCGGGCCCGGAGGCGGCGATCAGGCGCTCCACGTCGCGGACGCTGATCGCCTTGGGCAGCCGCCTGAGCTGGCGCGGCGGGCGCACCTCGTGGGCGGGGTCGTGGTGGCAGAGGCCCTGACTCAGCGCGAAGCGGTGCAGCCCGCGCACCGCGGAGACGGCCCGCGCCGCCGAGGCGGCGACGAGGGCCTGATGCTCCCCGTCGCCCTCCCTGAGCGCCGCCACGAAGGCGGCGACGTCGTCCTCGGCGACCTCGGCGAACGTGACGCGACCGCGGCGCCTGAGATGCTCCACGTATCGCAGGAGGTCACGGCGGTAGGAGGCCAGCGTGTTGGCTGCCAGGCCCCGCTCCCCCGCCAGGTGGGCGAGGTAGCGCAAGAGGACGGCCTCCGTCTCGCTCAGGGTGTCCTCCTGTCATGCCTCCGGTGCGTCGGCGGGCCGCAGCGAGGCGAATCCATCCGCCGAAGCGGCGTATGCGGCGAGAATACCGGCCACGGCTTGGGAATTGTGGATCATTCCCGCCATGGCACGCCGAACCGCGTCGGACAGGGGAATCCAGACCACCGGCATGTCGGCCTCCTCGTGCCGGTGGACGAAGTCCAGCTCCCCCTCGGGAATGGGGGCGACGTCCCTGGCAAGGAAGATCCGGGTGCGCTCGTCGGTCATTCCCGGCGAGGTGAAGGCGTCGACGAGGGTGTGCCAGGTGTCCGCCCGGTAGCCCGCCTCCTCGGCGAGCTCGCGGGCCGCCCCCGCCTGCAGGGACTCTCCGCGGACGTCGCGCAGCCCCGCGGGCAGTTCCCACAGCAGCCGCCTGACGGGGTGGCGGTACTGGCGGATCATCAGGACCCGCTCCCGGTCGTCGAGGGCGACGACGACCACGGAGCCGGGGTGGACCACGTAGTCACGGTTGACGACCTCGCCCTCCGGCATGACCACCGCGTCGGTGACGGCGGTGATGACCCGGGCGCGGAAGTGCTCGGTGGAGGAGGTGACCTTCCACTCCTCGGGAACGTCCAGGACCTCCAGGACGCCCTCGCTCCGTCCCTCTCGCGTGTCGCTCACTTGCCCCGCCCGGCCTTGGCGACGCTGCCACGGGTCTCCGCGTACGCCAGGGCGGCGCCGATCAGGCCCTTGAACAGCGGATGCGCGCGGGTCGGCCGGGAGCGGAACTCGGGGTGCGCCTGGGTGCCGATGAAGAAGGGGTGGAGATCGGTGGGCAGCTCGGCGTACTCCACCAGGCGGCCGTCCGGCGAGAGACCCGAGAAGACCATGCCGACCTTCTCCAGCTGCTCGCGGTAGGAGTTGTTGACCTCGTAGCGGTGGCGGTGACGCTCGTCGACCTTCGCCATGCCGTACAGCTGGCGGGCCAGGGTGCCCTCACCGAGCCTGGCCGGATAGAGGCCCAGCCGCATGGTGCCGCCCATGTCGCGCTCGCCGGAGACGACGTCCTGCTGGTCGGCCATGGTGGAGATGACCGGGTGGGTGGTCTCCTCGTCGAACTCGGTGCTGCCGGCGTCCTCGATGTCCGCGAGGTTGCGGGCCGCCTCGATGACCATGCACTGCATGCCGAGGCAGATGCCGAGCAACGGGATCTTGTTCTCCCTGACGTGCCGGATCGCGCCGACCTTGCCCTCGATGCCGCGCACCCCGAAGCCGCCGGGGACCAGGACGCCGTCGACGCCGTCGAGCTCGCGGGCCGCCCCCTCGGGGGTCTCGCAGTCGTCGCTCTTCACCCAGCGGATGTTGACGCGGGCGTCGTTGGCGAAACCGCCCGCGCGCAGCGCCTCGGTGACCGACAGGTAGGCGTCGGGCAGGTCGATGTACTTGCCGACGAGCGCGATCGTGACCTCGTTGGCCGGGCGGTGCACCCGGCGCAGGAGCTGCTCCCACTCCTTCCAGTCGACGTCCCTGAAGGGCAGGCCGAGGCGGCGCACCACGTAGGCGTCCAGGCCTTCCGCGTGCAGCACCTTGGGGATGTCGTAGATGCTGGCGGCGTCGGCGGCGGAGACGACCGCGTCCTCGTCGACGTCGCACATGAGGCTGATCTTGCGCTTGATCGCGTTCGTGACCGGACGGTCGGAGCGCAGCACGATCGCGTCGGGCTGGATGCCGATGCTGCGCAGCGCGGCGACCGAGTGCTGGGTCGGCTTGGTCTTCAGCTCTCCGCTCGGCCCGATGTACGGCAGCAGCGAGACGTGCAGGAAGAACACGTTGTCGCGGCCGACCTCGTGGCGGACCTGGCGGACGGCCTCCAGGAAGGGCAGCGACTCGATGTCGCCCACGGTGCCGCCGACCTCGGTGATGACCACGTCCACGTCGGGACCGGCCATCGACCGGATGCGGTCCTTGATCTCGTTGGTGATGTGCGGGATGACCTGCACGGTGTCACCGAGATACTCGCCGCGTCGCTCCTTGGCGATGACGTTGGAGTAGACCTGACCGGTGGTCACGTTCGCCGAGCCGTGCAGTTCGGTGTCGAGGAACCGCTCGTAGTGGCCGACGTCGAGGTCGGTCTCGGCGCCGTCGTCCGTGACGAAGACCTCGCCGTGCTGGAACGGATTCATGGTGCCGGGGTCGACATTGAGATAGGGGTCGAGCTTCTGCATGGTGACCCGCAGGCCGCGCAGCTTGAGAAGACGGCCGAGGCTTGACGCCGTCAGTCCCTTACCCAGACTGGAGGCGACGCCGCCTGTGACGAACAGATGCTTGGTGTGTGCGGCGCTGCGCAAGAAGGCTCCCGTGGTGTTGAAGATCAGTCGGCACACCCTTGTGAATGGCCTACAGGTCCACGGGCTCTCAGAATATCAAACGGTACCGGCGAAGTGCCCGAACAACCCCCACCCGCATTCCTACCAAACCTAACCAAGCAGTAACTTGATCCGTTATGTCACTTCGTGGGGTGGTACGGCGTGCCGCGGGCAGCCTGATCCACCGACTCTGGGCGGCGATCCGCGCGGCCGGCACCGTCAGCCCCGCCAGTCCCGCCGGATACCGGTTCCGGCGCCTCGGCGAGGGCGCCTGCCTGTCGTTCCCGGTCGGGGCCGTCTTCGGCGAGGCCTGGATCGAGATCGGCGACCACACCCTGGTCGGCGAGCGGGTCTCCATCTCCGCGGGCATGGGCCCCGGGGTGGACCTGGGCCCGAACTCGATCGTACGGATCGGCGGAAGCTGCTCCATCGGCCGGGGCAGCCACATCGTGGGCCACCAGTCGATAGACATCGGCGACCACGTCTTCACCGGCCCGTACGTCTACATCACCGACCAGAACCATGTCTACGACGACCCCGAGATGCCGATCGGCCGCCAGTGGCCGCGCAACAACCCCGTCTCCATCGGGTCGGGATCATGGCTGGGCACCGGTGCGATCATCCTGCCGGGCACCCGGATCGGCAGGCAGTGCGTGGTGGCCGGCGGGGCCGTGGTGCGCGGGGAGTTCCCCGACCACAGTGTGATCGCGGGCATCCCCGCCAAGGTGGTACGCCACTACGTGCCCGGCGAAGGCTGGCTGCCACCCCACCTCGGCGGCGCGGAGCCTCCCGCCCCGGAGACTCCCCACCGCCCGGAGACCTCCGGCGGCCCGGAGACTCCTGACGGCCCGGAGACCTCCGGCGGCCCGGAGGGCGAGGCCGCGGAGCCGACCGGCGCCCTGGCCGGACCGGCCGTACCGCCTTCCCCGGCGTAGGTCGACCGCACGGTTCCGTACCCGGTCACGACACTGGACCGAACAAGGTTCTGTGACTTACGGTCACCTCATGCGGACCACGATCTGTGAGAGATTCGGCGTCGAGTTCCCGCTCTTCGCCTTCAGCCACTGCCGCGACGTGGTCGCCGCGGTGACCAACGCGGGCGGGTTCGGCGTGCTCGGCGCCGTCGCCTACTCCCCCGGGCAGCTCGACACCGAACTGAGCTGGATCGACGAACACGTCGGCGGCCGCCCGTACGGGGTGGACGTGCTCGTTCCCGGCAAGATCGACGCCTCGGCCGCCAGCCGGAACACCAGCCTCACCGACCACATCCCCCAGCGGCACCGCGACTTCGTGGCACACCTGCTCGGCAAGTACGGCGTGGGCGGGGCCGAGGCGTTCACCCGCGCCACGGCCGGCCGCGCCGACGAGATGGGCCGCCGGGTGACCGCCGAGGGCGCCACCGGGCTGATCGACGTGGCCCTCAAACACCCGATCGGCCTCATCGCCAGCGCGCTCGGCCCGCCTCCGCCGGAGATGACGGCAAAGGCCAGGCAGGCCGGGGTGCCGGTCGCGGCGCTGGTCGGTACCGTCGAGCACGCCCGCCGCCAGGTCGCCGCCGGAGCCGACGTGATCGTGGCCCAGGGCTCCGAGGCGGGTGGCCACACCGGCGAGATCTCCACGATGGTGCTCGTCCCCCAGGTCGTGGACGCGGTGGACGTCCCGGTGCTGGCGGCCGGCGGCATCGCGGGAGGCCGCCAGATGGCCGCCGCGCTCGCGCTGGGCGCCGAGGGGGTGTGGTGCGGTTCGGTCTGGCTGACCACCGAGGAGGCCGAGACCCTGCCCCTGGTCAAGCAGAAGATGCTGGCCGCCACCTCCTCCGACACCGTGCGGTCCCGGTCGCGCACCGGCAAGCCCGCCCGGCAGCTGAGATCCGCCTGGACCGACGAGTGGGACGGGGCCCCGGAGAGCCCGGGCGCGCTGCCGATGCCGCTGCAGATGCTCCTCGCCGAGGGCGCGATGGCCAGGATCGGCAGGGCCGCCGAGAGCGGCTCCCCCGGCGCCGGGGAGCTCGCCACCTACTTCGTCGGGCAGGTCGTCGGACAGATGAACCAGATCAGACCGGCCCGCCGGGTGGTCCACGACATGATCGAGGAGTTCGCCGCCGCGGTCGAGCGCCTCGACCGCCTCACCGGCACCTGACCGGCTCCCCTCCTCGGGTTCCTGCTGTTCCAGCTGTTTCGGCGCGCCCCCGGTTTCGGTGGATTTCTCGGCCTCGGTGACGCCCGATGGGCTCTTTCCGTATCCCCTGGTCACCCGGGACCCCTCCGGCTCCCCGGGGCGGCCACCGAGACCGGAGCGATACCCGGAGAGGGAACCGAGCGGGATCGATCAGCCGCCGTGAGACGTTGGAGGGGGCAGAGAGGACAATGGAGGTGCGATGCTCGCGGCACTGACGGGCCTTGGGCTCTCCACCGCGGCCGGGCTCAACGCCTACATCCCGCTGCTGGTGGTCGGTCTGCTCGCCAACTTCACCGACCAGGTACGGCTGCCACAGGAGTTCGCCTGGCTCGCCAACGGCTGGGTGCTCGGGATCATCGGCGTGCTGCTCCTGGCGGAGTTCGTGTTCGACAAGGTCCCGGTGGTCGACAGCGTCAACGACATGATCCAGACCGTCGTCCGCCCGGCCTCCGGCGGTGTCGTCTTCAGCGCCACCGAGGCCGCGGCCCGGCTGGACGGCTCGACCTGGATGAGCCACAACCCCTGGCTCAGCTGGGTGCTGGGCATCGGGATCGCGCTGGCCGTGCACGTCATGAAGACGACCGCCAGGCCCGTGGTGAACGCCACCACGGCCGGGGTGGGCGCGCCCGTGGTCAGCACCGTCGAGGACGCCGGGGCACTGGGCATCAGCCTGGTGGCGATCTTCCTGCCCGTCCTGGTCGTCCTGGTGGTGGCGGGGCTGGCGCTGCTCGCCTGGTGGGCGATTCGCGGAATACGGCGACGGAGGCGGAGCCGGGTGACCGGCCCGAGCCTGCGATGAGACCGCGCTCGCGGACTATGCTCTAAACATCTCGTCCAACCCCCGTGGGGAGGTGGTTCCGATCGGCGAATTCCTCATGATCCTGCTGGTGATCCTGCTGTTCTTCCTTCTCCTGGGAGCAGTCGGGATCTATCTGCTGGTCAAGGTCGGCAAGAAGGCCACGAAGAAGGCCAAGAGCGTCTCCACCCGGGTCGCCTCCCACATGGCCGCGATGGGCACCGGTGACGCCGCGGAGACCGAACGGATGCGTCTCGACCTGCGGCGCGAGGTCTCCCTGACCCGCCAGGCGGTGGACCACGCGCTGCGCGACGGCTGGGGACTGGGCGATCTGCCCCAGCTGGTGGGAGAGATCGCGACGCACGCCGAGCAGCTCGACGCCCAGCTCGCCCACTACGCCCAGGAGCGGCGGGTCTCGCCCTACATCGACCACACGGCGCTGGGCCGCCTGCGCGAGCACCACGCCAAGCTGACCACGTCCTGCGCCCGGATCAGGGCCGACCTGCGCAACGACCAGATGGCGCACTCGGCCGGGGGCATCGACCAGATCCAGGACCGCACCGACCTGGAGATCGAGGCCCGCCGCCGGGCCCCCGACCCGCTGGACCAGATCGACGAGCTCTACAAACGCACCACGATCAACCGCTCCCTCCCCGACGACCTCCGCTGACCCCGCGCGCGCCGTCGCCGCTCGCGGCGGAGACCCCGGGTGGGGTCAGCGGCGGCTCAGCCTCTGGCGTGCCCCGTACAGAACGGCCCCGATCACCAGGACCGCGCCGCCGGTGAGCACCGCCATCGGCGGGAGGCTGAAGGCCAGCGCGACGCAACCGGCCAGTCCGAGCACGGGAACGGCCCGGGGCGGGCGGCCTTCACCGGGGGGCAGGGTCCAGGCGGAGGCGTTGGCGATGGCGTAGTACACCAGGACGCCGAAGGAGGAGAACCCGATCGCGCCGCGCAGGTCGGTGGTCAGCACGAGTACGACGACGATGACGCCGACGGCGAGTTCCGCCCGGTGCGGCACCTTGAAGCGCGGGTGAACGGCGGCCAGGGCGGGCGGCAGGTACCGGTCCCTGGCCATGGCCATGGTGGTGCGGGAAACCCCGAGGATCAGCGCGAGCAGCGAACCCAGAGCCGCGACCGCGGCACCGGCGCGGACGACCGGGCCCAGGGCCGGCAGGCCCGCGGCGGCGACCACCTCGGCCAGTGGCGCGGAGCTCTCGGCAAGGCGCCGGGGGCCGAGGACGGCCAGGGCGGTGACGGCCACGCAGACGTAGACGACCAGGGTGACGCCCAGCGAGATGGAGATCGCCCGGGGAATGGTGCGAGCGGGATCCCGCACCTCCTCACCCAGGGTGGCGATGCGGGCGTATCCGGCGAAGGCGAAGAACAGCAGGCCCGCGGCCTGCAACACCCCGCCCGCGCCGGCCTCGGAGACGATGTCCGGCAGGACGGGCCGCGCAGGCCCGCTCGTCAGGCCCGCCGCCACCACGGCGGTCAACACGGCCAGCACGACCACGACGATGGTGCGGGTCAGCCACGCGGCCTTTCGCACCCCGGTGTAGTTCAGCGCGGTCAACATCGCCACGGCGGCCACGGCCACCTCCCGCTGGTGTCCCGGCCACAGGTAGAGGCCCACGGTCAGGGCCATCGCCGCGCAGGAGGCGGTCTTGCCGACCACGAAGCTCCACCCCGCCAGGTACCCCCAGAAGGGGCCCAGGCGCATCCGGCCGTACAGGTAGGTGCCGCCGGAGGCGGGGTAGCGCGCCGCCAGCCGTGCCGAGGAGGTGGCGTTGCAGTAGGCCACCGCCGCCGCGAGCGCCAGCCCCAGCAGCAGTCCCGATCCGGCCGCGGCGGCCGCGGGGGCCGGTGCGGCGAAGACCCCGGCTCCGATCATCGCGCCCAGGCCGATCACCACCGCGTCTCCCAGACCCAGGCGACGCTCCAGCCGTTGCTGCCCGGCTCCGGCCGATACCTCCGCCATGGCACACGCTCCGTCCGACATAAAACGAAACTCGATATCGGTTCACGATATCGAGTCGAGCCGTGCAGGAATCCCCCCACCCCGGAACCGGCCGGCAAAGCCGTGACCGCGATGTGCGCAGTCGACGGGAGCATTGCCAAGGCCGTCGCGTGAGGCCCTGCCCCACGGGAATGACCCGGAGGCAGGGACGGTGGGACAGCGGCCAGAAAAAAGGGGGGCCCGATGGGAAGCTCGCAGTCGCCCGAGGTGCGCCGACGTGACCTACTGGGACTGTCCGCCGCCGCCATGGCGGGAGGTCTCCCCCTTGCCGCCTGCGGCGGCTCGGTGAGCCCGGTCGAAGCCGGGGCGTCCCCATCCGCGTCGGGATCCGCCGCCCAGGAGCAGGAGGCGCCGGTGACACCACCGGAAGATCTCATGCGTGAACACGGGGTGCTCAAACGCGTCCTGCTGATCTACCGGGAGGGGATCCGGCGGATCGAGGGCGGCGAGCCGGTGCCGGCTCAGCCGCTGAACGCCGGGGCGCGCATCATCCGCGACTTCATCCAGGACTACCACGAGCATCTGGAAGAGCAGTACGTGTTCCCGCGGCTGCGCGAGGCCGGCAAGCTCACCGACACCGTCTCGGTTCTACTGCTTCAGCATCAGAGAGGTCGCGTCCTGACCGACCGCATCCTGCGGGCCACCGGCGCATCGGCCACACCGCGAACGGGGGATCGCCGCGAACTGGTCGCCGCCATGGCCGCCTTCATCCGGATGTACGAGCCGCACGAGGCCCGCGAGGACACCGTCGTCTTCCCCGTCTTCCGCGACGTCGTCCCCGCCAAGGAGTTCCTCCGGTTGGGAGAGACCTTCGAGGACGAGGAGCACCGCCGCTTCGGCCAGAGCGGGTTCACCGGCGTGGTCGGCCAGGTCGCCGACATCGAAAAGGCTCTCGGGATCTACGACCTGGCCC
Source organism: Streptosporangium amethystogenes subsp. fukuiense (assembly GCF_042665875.1). Taxonomy (NCBI): domain Bacteria; kingdom Bacillati; phylum Actinomycetota; class Actinomycetes; order Streptosporangiales; family Streptosporangiaceae; genus Streptosporangium; species Streptosporangium amethystogenes. The sequence goes on from NZ_JBHTEE010000001.1 coordinate 3,867,960, forward strand.
GGTTCACCCCGCGGGTGTGAAACCCGTGCCGGCAGTCGTCCCTGTGGTCTAGGACCGCCACTCGGCCTCGGTGAGGAGTTCGCGGGCCAACTCGGCCAGCGCGGCCCGGTCCTGGGTGAGAGCGGCGCGTCCCGCCTGGGTCGCGCGATACACCCGGCGCACCCGCCCCTCGACGGTGCGCTGCTCAGAGGTCAGCAACCCGTCCGCCTCCAGCCGATGCAGGGTCGGATACAGCGTGCCAGGGCTGATCGCATATCCGTGCCGCTTCAGCTCCTCTGCCATCCAGGCACCGTGGATATCCTGTTCGGCCGCGTGGTGCAGGATGTGCAGCCGCACCGCACCACGCAGAAACTCCCGCATGCGCCCCCCTGCCTTCCGCGTCACCGGTGAACGTTCGGTGACAGAGAAATGACGATACCGATAGCCGCCCTCGCGGTGAGCCACCGGTGGTTCCGTGGTCGAGGGACGCGTGCACGCCACCTCGGCCACGGGTGAGTCAGGAGACCCCGGCCTCGCGCATGTCGCGGACCTCTCGCTTGAGCTCCTTGATCTCGTCACGGAGCCGGGCGGCGACCTCGAACTGCAGGTCGGCGGCGGCCTGGTGCATCTGCTCGGTGAGCGACTCCATCAGCGCCTCCAGCTGGGCCCTGGGCATCTCTCCGGCGATCGCCCTGGCGTGCTGGCCCGCCTGCTTGACCGCGAAACCGGGGACGGGTGCCTTGCCGCGCGACTGCTGGCGGCCGCTGCCACCGAGCAGCTGGGCGGTGTCGGCGTCCTCCCGGCTGAGCGAGTCGAGGATGTCGGCGATCTTCTTGCGGAGCGGCTGCGGGTCGATGCCGTTGGCCTCGTTGTAGGCGATCTGCTTGGCCCGGCGGCGGTTGGTCTCGTCGATCGCCCGTTCCATGGAGGGGGTGATCCGGTCGGCGTACATGTGCACCTGGCCGGAGACGTTTCTGGCCGCGCGGCCGATGGTCTGGATCAGGGAGGTCTCCGAACGGAGGAAGCCCTCCTTGTCGGCGTCGAGGATGGCCACCAGCGACACCTCGGGCAGGTCGAGGCCCTCGCGGAGCAGGTTGATGCCGACCAGCACGTCGAACTCGCCCATCCGCAGCTCGCGCAACAGCTCGATGCGGCGCAGGGTGTCGACCTCGCTGTGCAGGTAGCGGACCCGGATGCCGAGTTCGAGCAGGTAGTCGGTGAGGTCCTCGGACATCTTCTTGGTCAGCGTGGTGACCAGGACCCGCTCGTCCTTCTCGGTGCGGGTGCGGATCTCGTGGATCAGGTCGTCGATCTGCGACTTGGTCGGCTTGACGATCACCTCGGGGTCGATCAGGCCGGTCGGCCGGATGACCTGCTCGACCACGTCGCCCTTGGAGCGGCCCAGCTCATAGGGGCCGGGGGTGGCCGACAGGTAGACCGTCTGGCCGATCCGCTCCAGGAACTCCTCCCACTTCAGCGGGCGGTTGTCCATCGCGGACGGCAGGCGGAAGCCGTGGTCGACGAGGGTGCGCTTGCGGGAGGCGTCCCCCTCGTACATCGCGCCGATCTGCGGGACGGTCTGGTGGGACTCGTCCAGGACCAGCAGGAAGTCCTCGGGGAAGTAGTCGAGCAGGGTGTTGGGCGCGCTGCCCGGCTCGCGGTCGTCCATGTGCCGCGAGTAGTTCTCGATGCCGGAACAGCTGCCGATCTGGCGCATCATCTCCAGGTCGTAGGTGGTGCGCATGCGCAGCCGCTGGGCCTCAAGGAGCTTGCCCTGGCGCTCCATGGTCTCCAGGGACTCGGCCAGCTCGGCCTCGATGCCCCGGATGGCCTTCTCCATCCGCTCGGCGCCCGCGACGTAGTGCGAGGCCGGGAAGATGTAGAGCTCGGTGTCCTCGGTGATCACTTCGCCGGTCAGCGGATGCATGGTGGAGAGCTTCTCGATCTCGTCACCGAACATCTCGATCCGGACGGCGAGCTCCTCGTACTTGGGAATGATCTCGACGGTGTCGCCGCGCACCCGGAAGGTGCCCCGGGTGAAGGCCAGGTCGTTGCGGGTGTACTGCATGTCGACGAGGCGGCGCAGCAGACTGTCGCGCTCGATCTCCTGGCCGACCTTGAGCCTGACCATCCGGTCGACGTACTCCTGCGGGGTGCCCAGGCCGTAGATGCACGAGACCGAGGCGACCACGATCGTGTCGCGGCGGGTCAGCAGCGAGTTGGTCGCCGAGTGGCGCAGCCGCTCGACCTCCTCGTTGATCGAGGAGTCCTTCTCGATGTAGGTGTCGCTCTGCGGGACGTACGCCTCGGGCTGGTAGTAGTCGTAGTAGGAGACGAAGTACTCGACCGCGTTGTTGGGCATCATCTCGCGCAGCTCGTTGGCGAACTGGGCGGCGAGCGTCTTGTTGGGCTGGATGACCAGGGTGGGTCGCTGGAGGCGCTCGATCAGCCAGGCGACCGTGGCGGTCTTGCCCGTACCCGTGGCGCCCAGCAGGACGTTGTCCTTGTCACCCGCCTTGACGCGCCGTTCGAGCTCGGCGATCGCGGTGGGCTGGTCGCCCGAAGGGGTCATGTCGGTGACGACCTCGAAGGGGGCCACCTTGCGCTGCAAATCTGTTACCGGCCTCACCTGTTCCACTGTAGGCGGCGTGACCGACAATCCTTCTCCGTACGGTCCCTCACCGGGGCACCCGGATTAACCGCGAAGCAAGTGAACCGCAAGCGAGGTCCCCTTTACTGGTCGACGTGCCTGCGCTCACAAAGCGTGATATATCGAGCTTTCGACATACGACTACCTCGGAGGTGTGATGTCCCGGCCAAGAGAAGCCATGCAGTACGCGAGGGCCGCGGCCCAGACGATAGGGCAGGGCGGCGACATGCGCCAGGTGGTCGGGCAGGCCGTCGGACAGTTCGCGGGCCAGATGACAGGGCAGCCCAACGGTGGACCGGGTGACTCCGGAGGCTCGGGGAACGCGGGCTTCGCGCTCAACCCCTCCGACTTCGCGGCCGCCCGTGACCAGGGCGCCTCCCCGGGCACGGTCATCGAGGCCCGCAGCGCGCCGCTCAACGAGGCGGGCGAGATCGTCAACCGGAGCTTCGGCGGCAAGGGCCAGCACGGCGAGTCCGTCCACGTCATCTCCCCCGTGGTCATCCCCAAGAGCGGTGCCGCCAAGGTGATCATCCCGCTGGTGGTGCTGGCCGGCCTCGGCCTGGTCGGGCTGGTCGCCACCGGCCTCCCGGACGGGGCACGGGTGCTGTTCGGCCCGCACTACTGGGCCGTGCTGGTGCTGGCCGCGGTGTTCCTGTGGTGGCGCAGGAGCGTGGTCATGGTGCCCGAGGGCTGCAAGGCCCTGATCACCAAGTTCGGCAAGCTCGTGCAGATCGCCGAGCCGGGCCGGGTGACGCTGTTCAACCCGTGGAAGCGGGTCAGCTACATCGTCAACACCACCCGCGAGTACCCCTTCAACGCGCCCATCCGCGAGGCTCCCACCCAGCAGGGCGTCAAGGCCAGCGTCGACCTGTTCCTGCAGTTCCGGATCGAGGACCCGGCCGAGTTCATCTTCGTGCTCGGCTCGGTCAGCGGCTTCCAGGCCAAGCTGCAGAACGCCATCAGCGAGGTCACCCGCTCGCTGATCTACTCCCAGCGCGCCGAGGAGATCTACGACCTGGTCGGCGAGAGCACGATGGGCATGCTGGACAACCTCAACCAGCAGTTCCTGCCCGCCGTACGGCTCACCGACGTCAACATCACGCACGCCGAGCCGTCCAGCCAGGAGTACCGGATGGACCTCGCCGCCCCCGAGATGATCAGGGTCGCGAAGGAGGCGTACACCTACGAGTACGAGCTCCAGCTGCGCAAGGAGCAGAACGAGGGTGACCTGATCAAGGAGCTGGCCGGGCTGCAGGAGCAGCTGTCGGCCATCCACGCCGAGATCGCCGGATACCAGGCCCGGATGGACACCGCGCTGGAACGCGCCTCGCACCAGGCGAAGGCCCAGGCGAGCCAGCGGCTGGTGGAGGCGGAGTCCACCGCCAAGGCCAACGCGGCGCTGCTGGAGGCCCAGGCGCTGGACATCCGCGCGCTGAGCGCCGCCGAGGCGCCGGAGATCCTCGACTACCGGTTCCAGCAGGACCTGCTCGACAAGCTGGAGTCCGTCGCCTCGCACCTGCCGCGCCTGGTGCAGGTCGGCGAGGACGTCGACCTCGACCTGCTCGCGCTGGCCAGGCAGCTGGTCGGCAGCCGCGAGGCACAGCTGTTCTCCGAGGCGGACATGGCCGCGATCAGGGCCCGGATGGCCGAGATCGGCGGCCGCGTCGAGGAGCGCGGGGCGGAGATCACCGCCCTGCTCAATCCCCCCGCCGACGTCGCCGCTCCGGTACGAGACGAGGACTGACGTGCACCGGAACGGACCACGAGGCGAACGAGGAGCGGTGAGGACCCAGTGAGCAACGGAGAATTCTCCAAGATCAAGGAATCTCTGGCCTCCTGGTCGGAGATCCGCCAGCTGCTGCGCGGCGGCGAGTCGGGCCAGCTGGTCCCGGTGGTGATCCCCAAGGACCGGCGCGGCTTCGCCTGGGTGACGCTGCTGTTCTTCGCCCTCTACCTGGCGGGCACCGCCGCGCTGGCCGACGGGGTGTTCTCCCTGCTGGCCGCGGTCGGCGCGGTGTTCTTCCTGGTGGTGGCGCTGATCTGGCTCTGGCGCCGGGCGATCATCGAGATCGAGGAGGGCACCACCGGCGTGCGCAGCCGGTGGGGCGCGATCGTCGGCACGCTGCCTCCCGGCCGCCACTACCTGTGGCTGCCGTGGGACCGGGTGGACGCGGTGGTGGACACCTCCACCGAGATCCCCTACTCCGCGCCGATCGTGGCCTGCCCGACCGCGGAGAACGTCCCGCTCAAGTCGATCGAGTTCTTCCTGAAGTTCCGCATCGTCGACCCGGTGGCCTTCGTCCGTACGATCGGCGCCGGCAACTTCGACCTGGTGCTCAGCAGCGCCGTACAGGACGCCATCCGCCAGCGCAGCCGCCTGGTGCGGACCGAACGCGCCTACGACCTGCGCGGCTCCGACGTCGGCGACATGCAGGAACTCCTCACCCGCCAGCTCGGCCGGTACGGCGTGCGGATCACCGGCGCCAACATCCCCGACGTGCAGCTGCCCGACCAGTACCAGCAGCACCTGGCCACCCGGGAGAAGGTCGCCAAGGAGCTGTCGGCCTTCGAGCGCGAGTGGGAGCTCACCCGCAAGCGCAGGATCGACACCCTGCTGATGGAGATCGAACGCGCCAAGAAGACGCGGGACGCGCGTATCGTCGAGGTGCGCGCCGCCGCCAACACGGCGCGTAAGGACGTCGCCCGCATGCTGGAGGAGCACGAGACCGAGGCGCAGCGGGTGCGCTGGGAGATCGAGGCCAGGGGCCGGGCCGAGCTCACCTCCGCCGAGAACGAGGCGAAGGGGCTGCGCAGGCTGGCCGACTCCTATCGTGACAACCGCGCCGTGCTCCAGTACGAGCTGGCCCGCCGCAGGCTCGACGTGGGCGCCAAACTCGCGGAGAGCGCACCTCGTCCCGTCGTCGTCCGCACCACCGGCGCCTCCGGCGACACCTCCGCACTGTCCACCCTGCTTCTGGCCCAGCTCCTGCCCCAGTTGGGCGGCGGCAACGGCCAGGTCGCCCCGCCGAACCAAATCCCCTGAGAAAACCTGGAGTCAAGATGGTGTTCCGTAAGCTGATGGCCGCGTTCGGGGCGGGTGTCGAGGTCGACACGGTCCTGCAGAACTCGCACGTACGGCCCGGCGAGGTCCTGCGCGGGCAGGTCAACTTCCGCGGCGGCGGCTCCGACTACCGGGTCGAGGGCATCTTCATCGACTTCACCGCGGTCGTCGAGGTCGAGAGCGGCGACAACGAGTACAAGTCGACCTACAGCTTCCTGCGCCAGCAGATCACCGGGCCGTTCCACCTGGCCGCGGGCGCCCCGCAGTCGGCCCCCTTCCAGATCCAGGTCCCCTGGGAGACCCCGATCAGCGCCATCGGCGGCCACCCGCTGCGCGGCATGCAGCTCGGCGTCTCCACCGAGCTCGCCCTGGCCGGCGCGCTCGACAAGGGCGACCTCGACCCGCTGTTCGTCAACCCGCTGCCCGCCCAGGACCACCTGCTCGGCGCGCTGGACCGGATGGGCTTCCGCTTCAAGAAGGCCGACCTGGAGCGGGGCACCCTGCACGGCTCGCGGATGCCGTTCTTCCAGGAGATCGAGTACTACGCGGGCGGCGAGTACCACCGCCACTTCAACGAGCTGGAGCTGACCTTCATCGCCGGCCCCCAGGCGATGGACGTCATCCTGGAGGCCGACAAGCGCGGCGGTTTCCTGTCCTCCAGCCACGACAGCTACAGCCGCTTCACCATCCACTACAACGACCACCCGGGCCAGGTCGAGCAGTCGCTGCGCGGCGGCCTCCAGGCCATGGCCCAGAAGCGCGGCTGGTTCTGACCTCTCACACACACGGCCGGGCCCCCACCATCGGGGCCATGGCCCAGAAACACGGCTGATTCTGACCTCTCACACACGGCCGTGCCCCGTCATCGGGGCGCGGCCGTTTCGCGTTTCAGACGGCCTACTTTCAGAGGCGATTCCCGCGCTTCCTCTCGGCCGCCAGGCGGCGTGCCATTTCGCCGAGGGTTTCCGTGCACATCACGTTGAGCAGGTCATCCCCGCCGAGGAGCTCCTCGGACAGGGTGTGCCTGCGTATGGCACGGTAGCCGCCGGCCGTCTCGGAGATGAGCCAGTCCCTGCCGTACCTGGCGACCAGAATGGCGATCTCCCCCGGTCCCCCGGTCATCGTCGCGCCAGTCGGAACCAGACGATCCGGCCCGCCGCGCCCTCGTGCCAACCCCACGACAGGGACAGCTCGCGAACCAGCCAGAGCCCACGGCCGCCCTCCGCGCCCTCGTCCTGCCCGGGCGGAATCCTGGGGGCACAGGTGGCGGACCCGCTGTCGGTCACCGCTATCTGGACGCTCTCCCCGCAGTTCGCCACCGCGACCGTCACCAGCCCGCCGGCGCGTCCCGACTCCGAATGCCGCACCGCGTTCGACACGAGTTCACTGACCAGAAGCTCCGCGTCGTAGGTATCCCGCTGACCTGATCTCCTCAGCACGCCTCTGACATATCGCCGGGCCGTACAGATCGACCCGGCCACCCCGGGCAGTTCGACCCTGCCCAGCAGGCCGAGCGCGGAAACCGCTTCGGCACTCATTGGATCATCACCATTCCTGCAAGGTGCCAGTCGCTCGAAAAACGCCTGTCACGATGTCTCCGCTTTGCTGTGACGCACGACTGCCCGACGACATCCGATGGGGGCGGGCGGGTGCCGCTAACCTGCCGGGCGCAGGACCCGGTCCCAGGAGGTGTGCGTGTCATGGTGGGCGCGTTCGCGCCGGTCGAGTGTCACGCAGATGTTGTCCCCGGCGAACGCCTCCCGCCAGACGTAGCCCTGGATGCAACTGCGCGGCCCGTCCGGGCCGTCCGTCCAGCGACCGGCCCCCATCATGTTGTCGGCGATGACCTGGTCGCGGACCTCCTGGGTGACGCAGACCTGGTCGAAGTCGTCGGCTCCTCGCCAGACATAGCCCGGCTTGCAGGCGTTGGGGCCCAGGACGAGCTTGGCCGGGTTGCTCCGTGATGCGGCGGCGGCGTTGTCGGAGATCACCTGACGGCGCGTGCCGGGGGACACGCACACATTGTCGTGCGGCGTGGCCAGTCGCCGCGTGTACGCGAAGACGCACTGGCCGTCCTCCTGCCAGTTCGGGGCGTCCGCGGTGTCGGCCTGGGTCTGCTCGTAGACGGCCGGTGTCACGCACACCAGGTCGTCGTACGTCGCCTTGCGGTGGACGTAGCCGTTCAGACACTTCTGGGGGAGATCGGTGCTGACCGTGACGACCGCCTCCTCCTGCCCCACGGAGTCGATCGAGACGCTGACCCCGTTGGTGTTCAGCGACGTCACGGGATTGCGCGTTATACGGTCTTTCAGCAGGTACGACACGCCGTTCTTGACCTCGTGCAGCAGCACGAGGTCGGCGGGGATGCCGGCGCTCTGGCCGGTCTTCTTGCGGAACTCCACCGTGTAGTAGTGGAACGGGTCGGCGGCGTCGAACGGGACGCGTACCATCCGTGTGCCGATCTTGCCGGGTTGGTCCAGCGGTACGAGGCGGACGGTCCGGCTCGCCACGCCGTCCGCGCCGAGCGTGACGATCCGGTGCGGCTCCAGCCAGCCCATCTCGTCACGGGTGGGACCGTTGAGGCCGACCGCGCTGGTGCCGAACCTCTCTGTCCGGTACGTGTGGATGTGCATGGCGCTCATGATGTCCCACTGGTCGTCGTACTCGCCGAACTGTGCCCAGTCGACCAGGCGGAAAGTGGGGTCGTCGGAGAAGGAGTGGTCCCTGTCGTAGCCGTGCAGCAACTCGTGGGTGGCGAATCCGAGGTTCCAGGCGAGCGGGTCCAGCAGCACCCGCTTTCCCCAGCTGCCGGAGTCCACCGGGGCGTTGATCATGACGGCGGTCCAGTGGTTGGACGGAACGGTGTAGCCCGCGGCGGCGGCCGTCTGCACGCAGTCCTCGATTCGCTGCCACCGGCTCTTGGTCCTGGCCTGCTCCAGAGTGAAGGGCATCGTGTACCAGCCCTTCACCACGGATCCCGCCACGCTCGTCCGACCGCCCGACTGATCGGCCAGGTAGTCGGCGAACCCGCCGAGGCCCTTGCCCGCGTCGGTGAACAGCTCCCGGAAGAACTGCGGGGGCCTGGGCTCCTCCGGACGGTCGGCGAACTTGCACAGCAGCACCGACCAGGGCAGGTCGCCCTGTACCGGGTACGCCTGGGCCGGCAGGGCGGGCACGCAGAGCAGAGCGAGCAGCGCGATCGCGGCGGTCAGCGACGATCTTCGTAAGCGCATGAATCCTCCTTGGACACCCCCGACACCAGACCAAGGTCTCAACCGCCGCTTGTTGTTCACTTGTACGTGAATGAAGACCCCACCGACCGGTTCCCGGCTCGCGCCGTCGCCCACGAAGTGGCTGCCAGGCCACCACCTGCGAAGGCGGTCCGGGCCGCCTGTCCTGAACCCCGTATTCCGGCCTTTTCAGTGGTCCACAAGCCGCTTCCCAGCGCCGTGGGCGAGCATGCGACAGCGGGATGCCTCCGCCTGAGGAGGGGCGCGATGAGCGGTGGCGAACGGAGTGAACACGGGGAAGGCTCCGCGCCACGTGTCCGGGCGGGCCACGGCGCGACGTCGTGGCCCGCCCGGGGATCGGTCGCCGCCCACGACATTCCGATGGCGAAACGAAGGTCCCGTGAAACGTGTCACGACCCTGCTCGTCTTAGGCCTGCTCACCGCGTTGTCACCGGCCCCCGCCCAGGCGGTCGCCGCGGAGAGGCAACTGGTCGTCCACAGCGTCCAGGCCGACCCCACCTACACCGGGCTGTGCCGGGGAGCCGAGAACGGTGTCAGGGTGACCGCGCGGTTGACCTACACCGGCCCAGGCGAGACCTATCTGACACTCGTCTTCGACGGCCCGGGATCCCGCGAGATCACCTGCGTCCTGCTCCGCACACGTACGGCTTGGACCAGCTACCACCTCGCCATCACCGCACCCGCCTCGCATCGCACCCTGAGTCAGAGCAGCACGACGACCTGCGCGGCCCCGCCCGTCGACATCGCCACCGTGAGCGAGCTGAACTACGACGGCGCGTGCGGTCCGGCCTTCTCGACCCCGCTGCGGGCCAAGATCACTTCCGGCAAGGGGACGACGCGCTACCAGTGGGTCGACGAGAACGAACAGCCGCTGCTCGGAAGCGATGTGCAGACCGTACAGATCACGGAGGACGGCGGCACGCAGTACGTCGACGGCCCGCGGCTGCCGCGACAGCGTCCGGGCAGCGGGAAGGTGGCGCTCCTGTTCCCCGACCTGAACTCCACCCCCCTCATGTCCGGCCTGACCGCCTGGTCCACGACCTGCCGGCCCCTCGCCACGCCGAATCTGACCCAGGTGGAGTTCACCAGCGAGGACGAGAGCTGCGAGCTGCCCAAGCCCGCCATCTTCACGCTGAAGGGCTCGATCACCGCGCTGGGGCCGGGCCCCATCCGCTACGCGTACGCGCGCAAGAGCGCCCAGACGAACAACGCCTGGGTCCGCGACCCGTGGACCTCGTTGACGCTCACCTCGGCCGGCATCGTCGACGTGTCCAAGCAGTGGACGGTGCCCGCCGGCCGGCGCGGGGAGCAGGGGTACTGGCGCCTTGAGATCGACGAGCCGTACGCGAGCGTGTCCGGCCAGGCCCGCTACTGGTTCTACTGCCCCGACTAGCGGTGAGCCTCCCGCCCCGGGCCGCCTCATTCCTCGAAGCGGTCCGGGGCATTGATTCGCCCTCCCGATAGGCATATGGATTACGCACCCCTGACACCTCATTTGGTCGCTTAAGGAAAGGACGGGGGCGCGGGCGGTCGTCAACATATGACGCCTCGCGATTGATTGAAACAACGGTCTGCTCGACCACCGAACCTCAGCCCGCGAACGACCGTCCCGGTGGCCGATTCTCGCGTCTCCTCTCGGCTGCCAGGCGGCGGGCCATTTCACCGAGGGTGGCCATGCACACCACATTGGACAGGCCACCCTCCTCGGACAGGCCATGGCGGCGTACCGCGTAGTAGCCGCCTCCGGCAGCCTCGGAGATGAGCCACTGCCTGCCGTACCGAGCGATCAGGACGGCCATCTCTCCCGGGGCCGGCACACCGGTCATCGCCGCGCCAGCCGGAACCAGACGATCCGGCCCACCGCGCCCTCGTACCAACCCCAGGACAGCGCGACCTCGCTGACCAGCCAGAGCCCACGGCCGCCCTCGGCGTCCTCGTCCGGTTCGGCCGGCACCCTGGGAACGCACGTGGCGGAGCCGCTGTCGCCCACCGCTATCTGGACGGTCTCGCCGCAGTTCGCCACCACGACCGTCACCAGCCCGCCGGCGCGTCCCGACTCCGAATGCCGCACCGCGTTCGACACCAGTTCGCTGACCAGAAGCTCGGCGTCGTAGGTGTCCCGCAGACCTGACTTCTCCAGCACTCCCCTGACGTATCGCCGGGCCGTGCCGACCGACTCGGCCACCCCGGGCAGTTCGACACTGCCCAGCAGACCGAGCGCGGGAACCGCTTCGGCGCCCATTGGATCACCGCCATTCCTACGAGGTGCCAGGCGCTCAGAAAACGCCTGTCACAATGTCTCCGTTAACCAGGCGAATTGTCCATTTAGTTCCTTGACATCGTCTGGATAAACACTTGGCACCATAGAGTGCACAGAGTTAGGCTGCCATTACAGAAAGAATCGACCGACAAATGAACGACGACCCTCTACACACGGTGTAGCCATTTGTCATTTATTTGACGGCCGACGTCATCAAAACGTTGGAGAGGTGAAATGGGAAACGACCTCGACCCGCGCCTGACACCAGCCCAGCGCTTCGGCCGCGAGCTGGCGCGGGCCCGCAGGGAGGCGGGCCTGTCACAGACCCGGCTCGGCACTCACCTGGGCGTCTCGTCGTCGCTCATCGGCCACATCGAGATCGGCAACCGGAACCCCAGCCTTGACCTGGCGGCCCGCTGCGACAGGTTCTTCAAGACGGACGACCACTTCACCCACCTCTGCCGGAACATCACCGCCCCCACCGGACCACGCTGGTTCCTGAGATGGTCCGAAGAGATCGAACCCCGCGCCCGCGTGCTGCGCTGCTGGGACCCGCTCCTGGTCCCCGGCCTGCTCCAGACGGAGAACTACGCACGAGCCGTTGTCCGTGGCGGCCTGGCCGCCTCGGAGCAGGAGGTCGAAAACCAGGTCAGCGCTCGCGTCCGACGACAGCTGATCTTCAAAAGGGAGACCCCGACCATCCTGTGGGCGCTTCTCGACGAGTGGGTGCTCCGCCGCCCTATGGGAGGTCCGGAGGTCATGTACGAGCAACTCGACCATCTCGCCTCCGCCGCCGACTGGCAGAACGTAAAGGTGCAGATCGTTCCCCACGACACCTCCTGCACGACAGGGCTGCTGTCCGGATTCGTTCTCGCCGAACTCTCGGACGCGCCGACCGCCGTCTCCATAGAGTCGGCGGGAGAAGGCGAAGTTTCAGCGGAACACAGTCTGGTAAGTGTCGTCTGGGATAGATATGACAGGATCCGAACAGAGGCACTTCGTCCCAGCCAGTCGCTAGATATGATCAAAGAAGCGAGGGACCAATGGAAGCAACAGACCTGACCGGCCTCGACCTCTCCAAGGCCACCTGGAAGAAGAGCTCCCTCAGCGGCGAGAGCGGTGGAAACTGCGTCGAAGTCGCCCCCCTCCCCCGAGCCATCGCCATCCGCGACAGCAAAAACCCCACCGCCCCAGCCCTCACCTTCACCCCAACCGAATGGCACACCTTCCTCACCGCCGTAAAATCCGGCCACTTCGACTGACCAACAAGACCGTTCTCTGCAACCGGACCTCGAATACCCGCTCGGAGATCCACTCTCGCCCGAAAACCATACGCACCCGACCGTCCCAACGGTCGGGTGTTGTTTTGATATGGGGCATGGCTCACCCCTGACGGTGTTCGATCCATAAGGACAGATATCTTCGACAGGTCAGTACTTCTTGGCCCCAGGAGGTGAAGGCAATCGGACCTTTTGGAGAATCGATGAGTTCGGGACCTACAGGGAGAAGTAGGCACCCGGCCCTCGTTGAGCTTTTTCTTTTGGGAGCCTCGACGGACCGATCGTTGAGAAGTGGCCCGTGAGGGAACAGCGACGTCCATTGACGTTGGAAGATCGCGAGGAAATCTCGCGATGCCTGGCGTCAATCTCTCAAACAAAGAGATAGTGCGACATATCAACCGGAGCGAGTCGGTGATATGCCGGAAAATCCTCCGTAATGGTGGTCGTGAAACGTGCCGTGCTCACGCGGCGCAAAAACGCGCCGAGGCGGAGAGGCACCGCCCAAAAGACCGGAATTTGGACGGTGCCCCCTGCCCGAAGCGGGCGGTGGTGTCACGGTTGCGGCATGGGTGGTCGCCTGATTAGATCGCGGGCCGGCTGAAGTATGCCCGGTGTTTCGGGAGACGGTGGACACGGTGTCTCATGAGGCGATTTACACCTGGATGTACGCGCTGCCCAAGGGAGAGCTGGGCCGGCCATGGACGAGTTCAACGCGGGGGAACTGTTGCCGAACCCCGGGGGCGAGACCGAGACGGAGATCCTCGACTGGGTGACCCGGGACGGCGAGACCGCACTGCACCCCTCGTGCACCGCGCGGATGGGCGTCGACGACATGTCCGTGGTGGACCCGCTCTTCATGCGGGTGCACGGTTTTTAGGGGCTGCGCGTGGTGGACGCCTCGGTGATGCCGTACGTGACCAACGGCAACCTCTACGCGCCAGTAACGATGGTGGCTGAGAAGACGGCGGACCTGATCCTGGGCAACACCCCACTCGCCGCCGAGCAGGTGGACTTCTATCGCCACCGCGACGGGACAGCCCGCCACTGAGGCCAAAAGCTCGGTGTGACGCCTACGTCTCCGACATGCACCGAAAGGTGATCTCCGGGTATCGATGCGATCACTTTGACTGGTTGAGGAGTACAGGATTATCCTGATCGCGCCGTGCTTGAATTCTTACGTGCCATCACGATCATTTTAGGATGGAGGGGGTGGATTCTCGAACTTCGAGAATCCACCCCCTCCATCCGTCGCGTCACCGAACAGGGCAGGTTAGTCCATCGGGAATTTCTGGTTTTCCAGAGTGGATCCCCGAACGCACTTCAGGGGGATGGTGACTCCCTTGACGTACGCTCCCCAGTCGTTCTCGATCCCGTACCTCTCCACATCGCAGCGGACGGTATGGCGAACTTTGACTGAATACCCCTTGCCCTTGAACGTGAAGAAGAGCTTAAGGCCGCTTTCCATATAGTGGCCGAACCGATCGATTTCGCAGTCACCCAAATAGGGCGCCTTGCATTCCGATATGATATGCCTGTAGGACTCCTCGACCGTAGTTGGGTTATTCGGGTCGTCATTGACCGCGACGTGCTCGCCGATCTTCTGGTCCTGATCGTACTTGACCGCCAGTTCGCCGATGATTGTTCCCGTCGTGCCGGAGCCATTCCAGAATGACGGATCAACCGTGACACCGGCTTTGGCCTCGGTCACCTGGAGATTGTGGCGGAAGGTAGTGAACGCCTTGATGCCCATTCCGGAGCCCTGCTGCTTGCCCTTAAGGGCTTTAACTACAGCCTTGCCGAACTCGGTTCCCCACCCCCACTTCGCGTTGGTCGGATATAGATACATGTAATTCCTGAAGGTATCTATATCCCACCGCTGCATGAGATTCAGGCTGCCATACCTTTCATGGTCAGGCCACCTGGACTCGATGGAGGTGCGGACATGCCACCCCTTCCTCCCGAGGTAGTCGGTCTTCTCGCAATACAAACTGAAGTGATACGTCGCGCACTGACCTGGTCCCGCACTACCGCCCGTGGAGCCCCCCGATACCCCACAGACCTCTTCGACCCTGCCATCGGGGTGCACGAAGCCGGAGCACGGGTCATACCCGTCGGTCCCGTCTTGGTAGTTCGGCAGCGGGGCGTCGATGAAGGTGTGATTCCCGCAGCGGTCGAAGACGGAGATGGAGATGGTGGATTCGATGCCCTCCACCTGACCCGCCGCGCTGGCTGTCGATCGCGCCGCAGTCATGGCCGTGCTGGGCGCGGAATCGCTGGTATCGGTCCAGGTGCGCTTCACCTCGGCGATGACCCGAACAGAGCCATCGGGCATGGCTTGCACCACGCCGTTGCGCACCTCTACTGCGGAGCCACTTCGAGTGATGCCTCTGTCCTCCAGAGCCCGTTGCTCATGAACCAGGGCAGCGTTGAGGAGTGAGAGTTTCGCCGTGTTGGGCCCGGCGGGGGTAACGCCAGCCGCGTCCCAAATCGTGGCTGATCGGCCTTCGAGGACAGCGTCCTGCGCCTGGTAGTAGGCCTTGACCCGGTTGATGTACTCTTGCGCCCCAGACTCTTCAGCGGCGACAGCCCTAGCCAACGGCTGTTTCCCATCCAGGAATGGAATACACGGGTTGGACGTGTCCTTGACCGGTGCTGGTGGCACGGCCTTGGGGGTGACCGTCGTCTCCGCCCAGTCGCTGTGCCCGAATGCGGTCTTGGCGCGCACCTTCGCCGTGTGGGATTCGCCGTTTGCAAGCCCGGTGACCGCCGCATACGGGTCCTTGACCACCAGGGTCTTCACCACGGAGTCGGCGCTATCGACTACCTCAACATCGTAGCCGTCCAGCATCGCCATGCTGCCGTTGTCCAGGGGCAGGCCCCAAGTGACGACCGCACTGGCATCGCCTGCCTGCGCAGCGAGATTGAGTACCTTGCTTGGCGGCTTCGCCGGCAGGTAAGTGAGCGCTAACGACGGCTGCTCAACCGCTGTCGTCTCGCCGAAGGTGATGACCTCGTCCTTGTTAGAGGTGAGCAGCAGCCACCGGAAAGTGTCGTCGCCGATGTTCGCCTTCGGATCGCCGATCGGCAGTGAGAAGTTACCGCTGGTGTCGGCATCGTTCGGTAGATCCGACCCCTTGCTCTCGCTGGTGACTGGCGTCTTCAACGGCGTCGCTGTGATGACGGTATCCGCCGGGCAGGTGGCTCCCGCGCAGGTGGCAGTGCCGAGGTTGAGGATGTCTTCGGAGATGGCCGCCCCATCCGGCAGTTCGTCGAGCTTGAACCCGATCACCGCTGCTGTTTTGCCGACGCCGGTGCCGCCGACCTGCATGACGGTGACGTCCTCCACGGTGCACGGCTCTCCGTTGCAGGCGGTGGGGTCGGTCTTGGCGGTTTTGATGACGAAGCTGTCCTTGCCCAGTGTCAGATGCCGGACATCCTCCACCGGGGGCGGCGGCGGTGTACCGGGCGTAGTGAAGGAAGCGGGGGCGGTCTTGGGGGTGCAGATCTCTTCGATGCCTGAACCGTCTGGTGTGGTGGCGCTGGTAGCCGCCCTTGGCGCGACAGCTGAGGGTGTGGTGCCGCCGAGGGGGGTGTTCATGTCGGTGGTGATCTCGGCGGCGGTTTGGGCGCGGTTGTAGATGCGGACGTCGTCGATGGCGCCCTTGAAATATTCGCCGTAGGCGGTGTTGCCGCCGATGTGGAGCTTTCCGGCGTCGTTCATGATCGCGCCGGTGATGGCCGCTTGGCCGATTTGGGTGCCGTTGTGGTAGAGGCGGGCGGTGCTGCCGTTGTAGGTGACGGCGAGGTGTGCCCAGGTGTTGGTGGTCAGGGCGGTGGTCGCGGTGACGACTTCAGGTACGTCGTCGATGGTGAACCAGCCGGTGGGGGCTCCTTCGGCGGTGGCGTACAGGCTGTAGGACAGGTCGTCGAAACCGTTGTGGTCCTTGGCGATGACGGTGCGCCAGCCGTCCAGCGCGGTGGGCCTGACCCAGGCCGACAGGGTCAGCGCGTTGGTCAGCCGCAGGGAGGGGGAGCTGTTGACGGTGACCCAGCTGGTGGTGCCGTTGAAGGACAGGGCCTGGCCGAATTTGCCGGTGGTCCACGTGGTGCCGCTTGCGGTGCCGTTGTTGGTGCCGGTCGCGTCGGCGACGGCGGTGCCGGTGCCTTCGTTCATGCCGTAGGCCGCCACCAGTCCGGCAGGCGTCGGGGTCGGGGTCGGAGTCGGTGTCGGTGTGGGGGTGGTTGTCGGCGTTGGTGTGAGGGTGGGTGTCGGGTTGGGGGTGGGATCGGTGCCGGGGTCGCCCCCGTCCTGCGGGCCGGTGACGCAGGCGGTCATCTGCCACTTGTAGGTGCTGCCGGCTTGCACGGTGTTGGCCGGGAGTTGGAAGGAGGCGCGTTCGCCGCCGTTGACGGTGCGGGCACCGAGGGGGGCCGAACCGACCGGTAGCCCGTTGGTGTCGTAGAGGTAGTACTTGGCGGTCACCGCGCCGCCGGAGGGGCGGTTGACCATGCCGGACAGGATCGGCTGGACCGGGTCGGCCATGCCGGTCTCGGTGTCGGAGGGCAGCGTCGGGGCGTCGCTGGTGATGCGGTAGGCCGGGCTCTCGTTGCAGGAGGGCGGGGTGACGCCACTGCGGCAGGCCTTGACGACGAACTTGAAGCTGGCCGGGTTGTCGAGGGTGAAGACCTTGTCCAGCGGTTGGCCGGAGGGGATGTTGTTGTGGGTGGTGGTGCCGGGCACGCCGACCAGTGAGCGGATCTCGTCACCGGTCAGGACGCGCTGGTAGGCGTGCACGTCGTCGACGGCGCCGTCGAAGGTGGTGTCCGCTTCGCCGAAGAGACTGCCGCGGCCGAGTTCGAAGGCGCCACGGCCGTTCCAGGTGACGGTGTGGTCGCGTTCGGCGTTGAGCTCACCGTCGACGTACAGGCGCGTCTTGTGCGCGGTCGCGTCGTACTGCACCGCGAGATGGGTCCAGCGGCCGACGCTCGCCAGCTTCCTCGACCCGATGGGGATGGGATCGATGTCGGTGGCGCTGTCGCTGTCCATCACGTTGAAGATCCAGCGCTGGTCCAGCTCGGCGGCGTTGGAGGTGAGGTAGCCGAGGCTGAAGGCGGGCTGGTTGGTGCCCATCTGGGAGAACACGGCCTGGTCGGCGGCGCCGCTGTCGAGCCGGGCCCAGACGGTGACCGTGTAGCTCTGGTTGGTGTTCAAGACGGGTCCGCTGGTGCGGGCCCGTCCGCCGGGGGACAGTTTGACCGCCTGGCCGAGCTGGCCAGGGATGCGGCTGTAGGTGCCGCTCAGAGTGGCGTTGAAGCCCTTGCCGGTGGCGTCGGCGGCGCTGGTGCCGGAGGTCTCGTCCAGCTTCCACCAGGCCGCCTCCCCGACGGGCAGTTGCGCGGCCGGGGGCGCCATGGTCGAGTCGTTGACGGTGACGGTGTAGTCCAGGTCGGCCGTCTCAGGGATGCTGGACTTGTAGGTGACCTTGACGTTGGTGCTGCGGGCGATGGCGTCGTTGCCGACCATGGAGTCGATCGACTCGGCGGAGACGGTGGGGATATCCGGCGGCAGTACCCAGTCCACGCTCAGCTTGGGCACCTTCGGGCCGCCCCACAGCTGGGCCCAGAACGAGTAGCTCTCGCTGGTGTCCCTGGGGACCGGGAGCTCGTCGCCCAGCCGCAACTGCAGGCCGTGGTTGGGGGTGCCTGAGGCCCAGGCGCGGGTCATCGTGGTCAGGTCCCAGCTCCAGACCGCGCCGTCCGTGGTGACCTGGGCGCACGGGTCGAGCGAGGAGCGTTCATTGGGGCTGGTGGCCGGCTGGTTCTCCCAAAAGGTGTCATCGGCGACCCACGCCTCGGTGATCCGATGGGCCGCGACCGACTGCAGGGTGCCGCACGTGGCGTCGCCGTTCAGGTACAGCTGCATGGTCGCCTTGACCACATGGCGGCCGGTGATGGCAGCGGTGTCGAACGCCAAGAGTGCACGGGTGGCGTACTCGTTGGGATAGCTGCAGTTACCGAGTGTCGGGCAGCTCTTCTGGTTGGACCGGGCGACCAGGCCCGGCCCCTGCTGGGAGACCGGGGACTTGACCGACACCTCCTGCGTCACCCCGAGCGTGGTGGTGGGGTCCACCGTCACCGGATACTGCGTGGCCGGGTCTGCCAGCCACTTCGGGTCCGGTTTGAGCACCAGCACGGTGCCGCCGTTCTCGGCCCTCACCTCGGTGTCGACCTTGGCTTCCCGGCCCGGCTGCTTGGCGTCGGCTTTGGCGGCGGTCGCGTCCCACATGCGTGGCGCGGGAGCGGAGGCTACCTTGCGGCCCTTGCCCGCTGACAAGGTGAGCATGCCGGACTTCGTCTCACGAAGTGTGAGCCCCGGAGCGTGCACCGGCAGCCGGAACTCCACCGGCCCACTCGGCCGCTCACGCAGCACCACATCGTGCCGGAACCCGGTCGGCAGCGCGGTCACCACCAGGTCCGCCGACGGGCCGGCGGCCCCGGCGTAGGTGGCCACGTTGCCGTTGACCTGCGGCTTCGGCAGCGCTGTGGGCCAGGACAGGCCGAAGCTGTCCGTACGGCCCAGCCGCATAGTGGCGAACGGTGTGGTACCCCCGGCCGACAGCCGCAGACCGGCCTTGGCCAGACGCGGCTTGAGCACGCCGTTCTCTTCGACGAGCGCGGTGTCGATCCACGCCCAGGAGCCGTCCGCCTGCCGCAGTTGGGCAGGGCCGTTGTAGGACTGGGTGGACAGATGCCCGTCCGGATACGCCCAGGTGCGTGAGGTCTCGGTGAAGGCGGCCTCCACCGCCACCGGTTTGTTCTGCTTCCTGGCCTCCGCGACCGCCGCACGCAGCGGCGCGTCCGGGTCCTCCGGACGTGGGAAGGTGGTTGTCGAAGGTGTGGGGGGCGGGGTCGGTTGCGGATCGGCCTGGGCGGACGCTGATACGCCTGCCACCAGCACCGATGCCGTGACTGTGAGCACCATCGCCACAGGCAGGAAAAGACGAGGTGGTTTTGACCACCTCGCCACACTGACTAAATTGTTCACTGACACCCTTTTCCGTTAAGGGGCAACCAGCAAACAAGCCTCACCTTTAGCCAAGTTCACCTAGCAATACAAGAAGAATCACCATAAATACTGGGTGAGCACAGCCTTCGAGGTGAAGCTTGTCGACAGGTCGCTGATGTTCCGGCACCTTTGTTCCATGATCATGCCGGAAATCGGTTAGGAGGTTATTGACGTTTTCTGCACGGTTCTTGTCAATTCGTGCACGGCGTCGTCGTGCCGGGCCAGGTTCCGGTAGTCGCGGGGCGAGGTGCCGTACGCGGCGCGAAAGACCCTGCTGAAGTGCGCGCCGTCGACGAAGCCCCAGCGGGTGGCGATGGCCTGGATCGGACGGGAGTCCAAGGCGGGGTCGGCCAGGTCGCGGCGGCATCGCTCCAGACGGCACTGGCGAATCCAGGCCGCGACCGTCATGCCCTGTGCCTGGAACAGCTTGTACAGGTGCCGGGTGGAGATCTGGTGGGCGGCCGCGATGAGATCCGCGGTCAGGGCCGGGTCGCCGAGGCGGTCGCGGATGAAACGATGGATCCGGGCCATCAGGGCCCGCTGCCGCGCCTCGGGCGACAGGCAGGCGGCGGCGTCGAGCTGGTGGGCGCAGCCGGCCGCGATCAGGTCCAGCGTGATGCCGCCCAGGGCGGCGCTGTCGGCCTCGGTGTAGTCCTCGGCGTTTCTCATCAGCTCGAACAGGTGGCCGGCCAGTACGGCGCCGATCCCGCCGCGGGCGGAGAACGGCACCGCGGCGAGCCGGCCGACGGTGCTGGAGCGCAGGCCCAGCGAAGCCCGGGGGAACTGGACGACCACGGTCTCGCTCCTGCCGTCCTTCGCCGACCGCCAGGCCCGGTAGGGATGAGAGGAATCGATGAGAATGAACTGCCCGGCGCCGAACACGGCTTCCCGGCCGCCCTGCGCCAGGGTGCCACCACCACTGACGATGAGATGGAGCTGGTACACCTCCAGATCGCACTGCCGGACGAGCTTGGGAGTCCACTCCGACCACAGCGCCGGATGGGTCAGCACCGACACCTGCACCTCGCCGAGGTCCAGCACCCGCACCGAGGCCTGAAAATCGGCTTCGCCATCGATGCGAACCCGGGAGGACAGGTGAGTCTTCGATGCCATCTCGAACCAGGAGGGAAAGCGATCCTCTGGAGCCAGGTTCTCTGTCCGCAATTCCGTGACTACCATGTGTGCCCCCTGTGATTCAGGTTGAGTCCACGGATGTGGTGTACGGGGTCCGCCGGTAACGGCCCCCGTTCACCTCCACTCCGCTCCAGGGGCGTCCATCCATGCGGCGCCCTACCGGGTGCTGCGCGAGGGTGAGTGGGGTGGCCAAGGGCCCGGCCCCCGTTCGTGCGGCGCCGTACAGCGTCTGCAACGGCAGCATCGCGGCCGGCGCCTGCGGCGGCGTGCCGAGGCGCCCGCCAAGTGAGGGACAGGTGTCGGTGAACAGTGCGGCCGGGAACGACGCCTCGCGATGCCCGACCAAGGACCCGAACCCGCTACCCGCCGGGCCGGTTCTCCGCCTCACTCACCTGGCATAACGCCGGCATGAACCCGCCATCGTCCGAGGCGAGGCCGGAGCCCGCCACCTTCGGTGATCCCCTGGTCGGTATCGCGGGCCCCCAGGGCTCAGCAGCAGGGGGTCACTCCCCGGCGGCGGGAGCGGCGGCGACGGCGCCCAGGGTCGTCGGGACGGCGAAGAGAGCGGCGGCGATACGGCGGCGCAAGGATACTCCTTCATCGAGGTGATCGGCGGGTGCTGGGCCCGACACTGTGCTGGACGCCTCCTTGGCGGCAAGGCATATGAGTGGTCCACTATGGTTTGGTTTGTCCCTGCAGGTAGAGCTGTTCATCGGACCGGCGGAGGGAAGGGACGATGGCCGAGCGAGCGGAGGAGCCGCCCGACCCAGGGCGCGCGGGGAGCGCGGCGGAGTTCGTCGGTGAGATGCGACGGTTGCGTGCGTGGTCGGGACTGACCTTCCGCCAGTTGGAGCGCAACGCGGCGGGGGCGGGTGACGTTCTTCCGCACAGCACCTTGGTGGCCGTGCTACGCAGGGACCGGCTGCCACGGGAGGAGCTGCTGCGGGCGTACGCCCGTGCGTGCGGATGCGGGCCGGAGGCCGTCACCGCGTGGGTCACCGCCCGCAGAAGACTCGCGGTCGCCGAGGCCGCACCGGCCGACGTCTCCCCGGCGGTCACGCCCCGCCCGGCACCCCGCCCGCCCCGGCGGCGGTGGCTCGCCGTGGTGGCGTCAGGGACCGCGCTGCTGCTCGCCGTTGCCGGTGGCTCGGCGTACGTCTCCTCGTCCGCCTTCTCCCAAGGGAGCATCGCCGTCGAGGAGTGCCCGCGCCCGCTCATGGTCGGCGCGTACGGCACGTGTGTCAGAAGGCTGCAGGAACAGCTGCGACGGCGCGGCCTGGATCTGCCCGCCGACGCGTGGTACGGCCCGTACACCAAGATGCGCATGGTCGCCTTCCAGACCCTCGTGGGGCTGGCGAACACCGGAATGGCGGACGACGAGACGTGGTCAGCGCTCACCTCCGCCGGGTTCGAGGTCGGCGCCCGGTGGCCGGCCTCCCGGGTCGAGCGGCGGCTGCGCGAGGTGTTCACCGCCGACCCCTCGGGGGCGGTCGCCTTGGTGCACTGCCTGTCCAACGCCGACCCCCTGTGGATCTACAGCACCGAGCCCGGCGTGCGCAGGTGGGGCCTGTTCCAGTTCACCGACCTGGAGGTTTATCGCGCCGACGCAACCCAGGCGATGGCCCTCGACCCTGAGTGGAACATCCGCGCCGCCCATGCCCTGTGGCGGCGCACCGGAGACTTCCGGCACTGGTCGTGCCAGCCGGGGGCGCTGCCGGTGACCCCGGACAGAGAGGTCACTCGGAGCGCCAGATGACCTCGCCGTCCATCCGGGCATCGGTCGGCACGAGACCGAGGCGGCGGGCCAGGGCCGAGGAGGCGCTGTGGTCGGGGTGGATCGTCGCGACGACGTCGGTGACGCCGTGCCCCCTGAGCCAGGAGAGGAGGGCGAGCGCGGCCTCGCCGGCGATCCCCCTGCCCTGCCAGGGGGTGCCGACGACCCAGGCCACGGACGCCTGGCCGGCGGCCACGGTGGCCTGGACGTAGCCGACCAGGCGATCCGGGCCCTCCCCAGACGTAGGCCAGGTGCACGGTGTTGATGCCGTGAACATCGGAGCGAGTGTGGTCATGAGTTCCTCGGTGCTCCGCTGGCCCCGCGCGGCCTCTACTGTGAGGGCGGCAGCCGCTCTGGATCTTGTACTTGATCATGAGCGGCTGCTCTCGTTGCGCCGGGATCCCGTCACAAGACCGCATCGACTATGACCGCATCATCCCAGCTCACACAGCAAATGGCGGCTGCCGTGCTAGAAAGGAAGCTGATCAGTCGTTTGCGGCGACATCCACGATCTTCACCGATCGTACCTGCGGGTGAGCCGCCAACCGCGCCACCTGCGGCGGAAGGTTGTGCATGACGAATCCGTGGATTCTGCCGCTGTCAGCTCGCCGCTGCAACTCTCGGTAGTCGATCCCGAACTCCCGCAGCACAGGAGCGTCCTCCGGCCTTAACAGCGAAACCCATTGGCGGAAGGCCGCGGTCGCCAACTTACTTCCCCGGCAGAAGTCAAACCCTCTGGTGTCACAGGAGAGGCCGGGAAACTCCCAGTCCCAGCCGATAGGATTCCGTTCACCACCAGGGGAAAAGAAAAAGACATCAGGCGTGGACCAAATCTTCTCCACATCCTCTTCCAGCAGAGGCGACTCAAGCTCGACGACAGCCTGTACGTCGATGTCCTTGCCCATGGCCGCAGCAAGGAGATCCACGCCTTCCCCTTCTTCTGCGACACCGCCTCCACCAAGAGATTTGATGATCCGACTCATCCTCCACTCACTGATAAAGGGCGCCTTCACCTGACCGAAAGAGTTCTGACCTATTTCGCCGACCGACACAGGATCAGCGAATGACTTGAAAGGCGTCGACAGTGATCTGGGAGTAAGGCCAACGGGGATTCGGGCATCGGATTCCGAAACCCCACCGGTACACTTCGGGCTCTGCCAGGCATAATCCCAGGAGACCCTGTAGTCCGGATGGGCAACCGCCAAAGCATTCAACAGAACAAGGCGAAGCCGATCACAACTTATATATTTTCCCTCACGCCCGAGGCCGACCGGCCCCCCGGTTGTGCACCCAGACAAGACCACGAAAACGAAGGCCACCAACAGAACCGGCGCACGAGCTGCACCGCTCTTGCATTTCTTGTTACGCGCCAAAACTTTCCCCGCCATCTCATTCAGATGCCAACCCGATAGCGGCCTCACGTTCCACGACGACGGCCTGTCGGCAATCACTCATCGCATCGATGAACTTTGGCCCCTGTCAAGATTCCGTCTTGGACAGCGGCAGTGCGAACGAGCGGTTATAGGCGTACACGAACACGAAGAAAGCCTGCAGAACTCCCAGAACAAGCAACGGAATACCCCCTGGCCGGCGGGGAGCCCACTGATCGAAAATAACGACCATTCCTGAGACGATCACCAGGAATGTCGTCAGTGTGGCGAGCAGTCGGCCCCAGCGCTCGCTACGCGCCGAATGCCTTCCCCGACGCAGAAGCCACCACAGCAGCAGGGCCTGAAGTAACCCCGGCCAGAGCAACGACGCCCACTCCGCGGTACCGCTGGTGAGAACCTGAGGGGTCAGGCTCTCCATCGCAAGACCTGTGGCAGCTTCGGCGATGGAGAAAGGGAGTGCCATAAATCCCATCAAGAGATGACCATAAAGATGGTCACCCAGAACCCCCTCCGAGGTCAACTCAGCCAAGGAGACCACGGACAAGGCGTAGGCCCCTGCGATCTCCTCAGGAACCCAACGCAGCCAGAACGAATGCCTCACCTCTTTCCTCAGAACGAATTCGTCGTGCACGCCACTCCCCACCTCGTCACAAACGCCATGGACACCGACTCTCGATCCCGCCCATCACTCACCGATGATTGTTTGAGCGCCTACCCTACATCGGTTTTCCAGCCTTGCTAAGGGAGCTTTTCAGGTTTCATCGCCATGCTGGATCGCACCCACATTTCCGCTCCTCGAACAGGCGGTTCCAACCACCGGACGGTCGGCAGGCCGCACCGGACGATTAAGCAGGTAGGCATGATGATTCACCATCCGAATTCGAAGGGCGAGGTGCTCACCGGGAGCTCACGTCGTACGCCGTCCCTGGTGTAGGTATGGAAGGTGGCCGGCTGCTCTGACCACACACCAAGCAAAGCAACTCGAAGTGGGGATATTTCCTGCTCGACGACCCTGCCGCCCACAGAACAAGTGATCTTCTCAATCGACTCCCCGACGGCAACCTCGAAGAGACAGAGCGGAGCCCCTTCACCATCATTCAGGCCAGGGTCGGAAACCCACCTCTCGGAGGACCCGATATGCACGACCTCATCTGAGGCAGCAATGCTCTCGGAAAAGAAGTCGGGATAGTCCGCCGAACCTGAATCGATGTCCAGGGAAGCCCAACCACCCGCCTGCCCTCTCTCCGCCACTGACATCTCAGAGGCCAAAATTCCGTTTTTCCGGTGACGCAGGAACAAGACCGCCCCCAGCCCAGCCTCCACGTCCCGCCACCGGGCGATGGGGGCGACCTCCCCACGCCCAGGAGGCCGACGGACCACGAAATCCGGCGCACCAAGAACGAGAGAAAGCAGATCCCTCTTCGACATCGACATCACGCTCACTCCAATCTCGGCCCCTCAGGCTAGCGCAGTGATCGTAAGCGTTTACCGGATTTGGACATGTTGTCCACGGTTCGAGTCGGCCTCGACATTGTTACTGTCCGCTACGTGTGCAGGCGTTGCGTGGTGAGATCGATAAGTCGTTCATAACGATATCCGCGATCTTCACTGAGCGTATCCGCGGATGGTCTACCAGCCGCGCTACCTGTGGCGAAAGGCCACGCGCAACGAAACCAGTGCGCTAACTGCGCTGCCCTTGATTTCTTATTGTGCGCCAAAATTTTCCCCGCCCCTATAATTCATATGCCAACTCGGGATCGACCTCTAAGCGGCGAGGCAACCGGAGAGAATCTCACCCTCCGGCCACTCGGCTCATATGCGCGAGAGATTTAAAAAAATATCCCTAAGAACCTACTGATTCACGGTCGGATTGGCTTGCGTCGCGAAATTAATTATAGACAGACATCCGATGGCTGCTGCGATGCTACCGAGCATCATACCCAGCCCGCCGAGTATAAGACTAAATGGCTTACTCAGGGCAATCAGGACAAGGAAATCGGGAGTGGACGCCATACGTGAATTCCAATAGAGGGAAGGAGGGTCGAAGAGTGTAAGGCCTACTCCGGCGAGAGTCAGGAGCGTTCCCAAAATAAGGAACGCATTCCTTACCATAACCAGAATCAGCAAAGTTTTACGTCTTCCTGCGGGAGCCATTCAAAATCTCTCTCAGCTAGTCGTTGTGCACGTAAGGGAATTCAGGGGCTCCAAGGGGCTGCGAGTGATTCCACTCGCGGCCCCGCCTACCGTCTAACGATCAGCCTACTCTAGCCGCTTCCATTCTTTCGGCCCAGGAAGTCGTGCCACCAGCTGTAATAGGGGTTAGGAATCCACTCGGAGCAATCGGCGACCCTCGCGGTGACATGGTGGCAAAACGTAACCTCCGGCTCGAAGCGATGCTGGTAGCCCGTCAACTCACAGCGACTCGTAGGGCCCTCGAAGCATTCGGCCTTTGCTGTCTTCTTCGTCCAGACCGCCTTTAGGCGGAACGTATCGTTCGGATCAGGATTAGTCGGCTTTATAGGGCCCGCCTTTTCATATGGCTTACATGTTGCTTCGACGGATCCGTTTAATTCTAAGTAAACCCCCGCAGTTCCCACCTTGTCCGCGTCAATAGCGACACTAATTCCAGCCGTGGTACCGTCTTGCTCTACCTTAAAGCAAGCCTCTCCAGCGGATTTGATAACGAGATTATTAAGGATATACTTGTATTCGGCAAGTTCGTCATTTGTCCTAAGCTTCCATGGACCGATCGTGTAGACCCGAACATAATTAATAAATCTTGGAATCCTCCAGGTCTCCGTGGTAAGGGACGAATAATCCTCACCGTTCGGGTGGCACCAGATAGAACGCGCCTCAGCGTGGAGCTGCCAGCCCTTCCATAAGATCCTTGTGGTGGGATGCCTCTGCTTTTTTAGAAGCTTGTATTGACTATATCCGGGCTTCTCCTTGACCCAGGAGCCATCCTTGCCATTGTTTCCATCCTCCGGATTGGCGTCACACTCACCCGATACGGCGTTGGCAGCATCCACCTTCGCCTGTGATTGAGTAGTAGCCAGCGGAACGGTCTCGCCCGGGATAAGACCTGTCGAGAGGTACGCTTCCCATTCTTCATCGTAGTAGAAGTCTGTCGAGTCCTGCTCGACTTCGAGCGGCACTTGGATGATGGTCGTACCACCGCAACGGTCGAAAACGAAGATGTCGATTATGGCTTCGCTCGGCTCGACTTGGCCAGGAGTACCCGCGGCCGACCTGACTGCCTTCGCCGATGCCGACGTAGCCGAGGTCTGTTCAATCCAGCTACGCTTGACCTCCGCAGTCACTCGTACCGTGCCATCGGGCAGTGCCTGGACGACAGCGCTTGGGATCTCCACAACGGAGCCCGACCGAACGGTGCCGGTCTCATCCATGGCGGTTTTCGCATGTACCAACTCCGCGTTGAGCAGAGATAGCTTGGCCGTGCTGGGTGCATCAGCGGTCACCCCTGGTGCATCCCAGATGGTATTGGCGCGGCCTTCGAGAACAGCGTCCTGAGCCTGGTAATACGCTTTCACCCTGTCGATGTAAGCCTGAGCTCCTGACTCCACGTTCGCAGTCGAGCTCGTGGAGCGGGAATCCAAGAACGGGACGCATGTCGCACCTCCGCCTCGCACGGGTGGCGGTGGGACAGCCTTCGTCGTAACCGAAGCCGTTTCCCAGCCTCCGACACCGAACGCGGTCTTGGCCCGCACTCGCACAGTGTAGGTAGTTTCGTTCGCCAGTCCGGTGATGGCTACCCATGGGTCCTTGACATCCAGGGTCTCGATGACGGCGCCACTGCTCTCAGTTACCTCGACGTCGTAACCATCCAGCATGGCGATGCCGCCGTTGCTCTCAGGCAGGCCCCAACTTGCAATCGCACTGGCGTCACCTCCCTGGGTGGTGAGGTTGAGTACCTTGCTCGGCGGCCCCGCCGGAAGGTAGGTGAGCGCCAGTGAAGGCTGCTCGGCCGCAGCCGTGTCGCCAAAGGTGATGACCTCGTCCTTGTTGGAGGTGAGCATCAGCCACTGGTACTCACTGCCGGCAATGTCCGCCTGCGGACCACTCAACGGCAGGGAGTAAGGCGTGGTGCTGGTATCTACGTCGCCCGCCAGGTCCGGCCCCTTGGTCTCACCGGTGACCTGGCTCTTCAACGGGGTGGCGGTGATGATCGCGTCCGCCGGACAGGTCCCGGCCGGACAGGTCGGGGTGCCGAGTTTGAGGATGCCTTCCGAGACACCCGCGCCATCGGGGAGCTCGTCGAGTTTGAACCCGATCACCGCTACCGTCTTGTCGGTGCCGCTGCCGCCGATCTGCATGACTGTCGAGTCGGTCACCGTACAGGGCGAACCACCACAGGCGGTGGGATCGACCTTGGCGGTCTTGAAGACGAAGTTGTCCTTGAGCAGGGTCAGGTGGTTGACGGTTTCGGCCGGGGGGTCTGGTGGGGTGCCCGGGGTGGTGAAGCTGACCGGGGTGGTCTTGGCGGTGCAGATCTCCAGGGCACAGGTCTGCATCTGCCAGGTGTAGGTCCCGCCGGGCTGGACCGTGTTCTCCGGAAGCTGGAAGGACGCGCGTTCGCCGCCGTTGACGTTGCGTTCGCCGAGTGGGCTGGAGCCAACCGGAGCACCGGTGCTGTCGTACAGGAAGTACTTGGCGGTGACCGGGTCCCCCGAAGGACGGTTCACCATGCCGGACAGGATCGGCCTCATCGGGTCGGCCATACCGGTCTCGGTGTCGGTGGGCAGCATCGGGGCGTCGGAGGTGATGCGGTAGGCCGGGCTTTCGTTGCAGGAGGGCGGGGTGACTCCGCTGCGACAGGCCTTCACCACGAATTTGAAGCTGGCGGGGTTGTCGAGGGCGAAGATCTTGTCGATGACCTGGCCGGAGGGAATGCCGTTGTGGGTGGTGGCGGTGGGTGAGCCGTGCAGGGCTCGGACGTCGGAGTCGGTGAGGACACGGCTGTAGACGTGGACGTCGTCGATGGCGCCGTTGAGGTAGTCGGAGAAGCTGCCGTCCACCTTGGTACGCCCGATCTGGAAGTTGCTCCGGGCGTTCCACGTGCTGGTGTGGGCCTTCTCCCCCGCCAGCCGCCCGTCCACGTACAGGCGCAGTTTCTGTGCGGTGGCGTCGTAGACCGCGACCAGGTGGGTCCAGGTGTTGATCTGGGCGGGCCGGTCGGAGGCGAGAACCACCTTGGTGGTGGGGGTGACGTCAGCGGTGGGCATGGCGAACCACCACTTTTGCTGGTACTCGTGGTAGGCGAGCTCGAATCCGGACTGGGTGGTGCCGAGCTGGCTGACGACGGTGTAGGTGCCGACGCTGTCGTCGAGGCGCGCCCAGGCGCTGACCGAGAAGCTCTGGTTGGTGTTCAGGACCGGTTTGGTGGTGACGGCGTAGGCGTCGTTGGGATCGGTGAACTCGTCGTTGACCAGTTTCAGTGCCTTGCCGAGCTGCCCGGTGTCACGGCTCGCGGTGCCCTTGAGGGTCGCGGGGAATCCCCCGCCGGACGAGTCCGTCGCCGTCGTGCCGGAGGCCTCGTCGAACTTCCAGTACGCGGTCTCGCCCGTTGGGATCGCCGGCGGGGTGCCCATGGTGGAGTCGTTGACTGTCACGGTGTAGTCGAGGTTGCTGGCCTCGGCGACGCTGGACTTGAAACCGACCTTGACACTGGTACTGCGCGCGATCGCATCGTTGCCGGCCATGGAGTCGATGGACTCCGCCGTGACCGCGGGGATCTCAGGCGGCAGCATGTAGTCAACGGTCAGCTTCGGTGGGCGAGCATCAGTCCCGGTTGTCTCAGCTGAGTGGAACTCGATCGCACCGTTCTGTCCCCAGGTCATCGATTCGTTCGCGATGCGGACCTGCAGGCCGTGGTTGGAGGTGCCGCCCGCCCAGCTGCTGACGATGTCCTTGATCGCCCAAGTGAACGTCCTGGGGTAGACGCCATCGGCGTACGCCGGACAGAGCTGGAGCTGGGATCCGCTCTCCACCGTGCTGGGCTGGTTGGCCCAGGTGACCTGACCGGCCGTCCACGCGCCGCCGAGGCGCGAAACCTTCAGACCACCGCCGTAGACGTCGCACCGCGAACCGCTGGGCGCCCACAGCTCCAACTGGGCACTGGCGATCGCCCTGCCGACCAGGGACGCGGTGTCGAATTTGAGCAGGGATCGGTTGTAGTCAATGACGGTCGCCGTGCTGCCGCTGGGACGCCAGGTCTCACCACCGACTTTCAGCGAGGTGCTGCCGGGCTGGTCGTTGCCTGTGTAGTTGGAATGGAGATATGTGTCGGTCTGAAGGGTGAGCGTCGTGGTGGGGTCCACCACGACCGGGTAGACGGTGACCGGGTCCGCGAGAAAGGCCGCGTCGGGTTTAAGAACGAGCACCGATTCACCGTTCTCGGTGACCACCCGGGTGTCGATCGCACCGGACCTGTGAAGTCCCTTACCGGTGGTGTCCGGTTCGGTGCTGTCGTACATGACGGGCGCCGGCGCCTCGGCCACCACCTTGCCCTTGGTATCGGCCAGCCTCAGCCGACCGTCCTTGGACTCCGTGAGCTTCAGGTCCTCGGTCCGCACCGGGATGCGGAACTCCACGTCGCCCTTCGGTTTCTCACGCAACACCACGTCGTGGCGGAAGCCCGTGGGCAGGGCGGTGAGCACCAGATCCGCACCGGTACCGGCCGCGTCGACATAGCGCGCGACGTTGCCGGTCACCTCCGGACGGGGAAGAGAGGTCGGCCAGTCCAGCGCGAACCGCTGTCCCTTCTCCCCACGTTCCATCGACGCGAATGCCTTGCCGTCACCTCCCTGCGAGAAGGCGATGTCCGCCCTGCCGGCCTTGGGCTTGAGAACGCCGTCGCGTTCCAGCAGGGTCGTGTCGATCCATGCCCAGGACCCGTCCGCCTGCTTGACCCTGGCCGGAGCCGCGTAGGACTGCATGGTGATGGTGCCGTCGGGATTCGCCCATGATCTGGACTTCTCGGTACCGGCGGCCTCCACCTCGACGGGCCTGTTCTGCTTTCTGGCCTCCTCGATACCGGCCCGGAGCGCGGCGTCCGGATCCTCAGGGCGAGGAAAGGTCGTCACGACGGGCGCGACAGGCGTGGCGTTCGGTTTCGGGTCGGCCTGGGCGGGCAGGGTGCCACCGGCTACCAGGAGTGAGGCTGCCAAGGCTGAGACGGTCACGACGGTGAAAGGAGTTCGTTTAGATGATCCACGCCGTGGCGGCGGCGTGGACGGGTGGTGCGGCAGGAAAGATCCCACCGATACCTCCAGTCTTGAGGGGACAGTCCGGCCGGACACAACAAGGGGAGAACCGGCCGGGGATGATCACCGCAAGCATGCTGGACAGCACTGTTGATCTTGTCTGTCATATTGTCGCGATCTTGGTAAGCCGGACCGCCGCAGCCCGCGCCTGACATCGCGGTACCGAATCCGTCGACCTACCGACTCACGATCGGGCCGCCACCTCAAAGAACCGCCGATCGTTCGATGACCGCGATTTGGGGAATCCCCATTCGCGCGAAGAGGGTGAGAGCCTCTTTTCGGTGAACCCTCGCCTCCTCTTCTCGCCCCAGACCGTCCAGCGCCTCGGCAAGTCCCTTGTGCGCGTGACCTTCGAAGTAGACGTACTTGATGTCCACGGACAATTTCAAGGCGGCCTGATGGTTGTCCAAGGCGTCGTCGTGCTCTCCCATCGCGAGAAAAGTGCGTCCCAGGGCGATGAGAACGTCGCATTCGAGCTCCCGATTACGCAGCTCTCTCGCCCGCATGAGGGCTTTCTCGTGATGTTCGACGGCCTCCAGGTAGCGGCCCTGTCGCCGATACCCTCGGCCGAGGTTGTTGAGGGCGTCCGCTTCAAGACGGGAGTTCCCAGCCTGCCGGCCAATTCCGAAAGCCTCCAGATGGGACCTCAACGCGTCCTCCGTGTGGCCGAGCCCATTCTGGACCTCACCCAGGTGGATGAGAATGTATCCCTCGTTCTCGTTGCGGCGATCTCCTTTCTCCCGCACATGGAGCAGGCATTCACGCAGGCAATCAAGTGCCTCTTCCAGCCTCCCTACCTGCTTGTAGGCTATTGCCAGGCGGTAGAGCCCCCCAGTTGCGCTGGGCCGGGCGCCGGTCGCCTTCTCGACTTCCAGGGACCGCAGGCAGGCTTCGATGGCCTGAGGTAATCGGCCGATGCGGAGCAGGCCGTAGCCGACGTCGCAGAGAGCCTTCGCTTCACCCTTGCGATTCCCGGCGGCCTGGCACAACTCCAGGACACGCCACTGCAGATTCAGATACTCCTCGTGGTTTCCGGCGAACACGTTGGCGTACGCCAACGAGCCCAGCACCTCGGCTTCCGCCCGCCGGTCCCCGAGTTCCCGGGCCGCGGTCAGAGCCTGCTCGTGGCTGACTAGCCAATCCTCTATACGATCTTGAAAGTAGAAGAAGCGCGACAGGGTACGCGCCATTTTCCAAGCATGGACAGGCCATCCATACGATGAGCAGTGGCCGATGACGGCCACCAGTGACTGATACTCGGCTTCCAGCCATTCCGAGGCGTCATTTGATTGGGTGAACTTCTTGCCTATACGAGCCTCGGGGGAAACGTCGTGCAGCATGGTAAGCCGCCCGGGGTCGATGGAGTTCATAGCCTCGTCGGCCGTGTGCAGGTACCACTCGAACAGACGTGACAACGCGTCGCGGCGATCAGTGGCCGGGTCGTGCTGATCGCCGCGGTCGCGCGCGTAGACACGCACCAGATCGTGCATCGCCAACCGTCCCCCCTCCCCTCGCTGGATCAGGTGGGCTGCGACGAGCCTGTCGATCGCCGCTCGCCCCTCGCTGGAAGGCAGACCTGCCAGGACCAGAACGGCGTCGACTCCGATGTCGGGTCCGGGATGGAAGCCCATCAGCCGAAAGACCCGCCGAGCGGTTTCGGGTAACGCCCGGTAGGAGAGCTCGAAAGCGGCGCGGACCCCGGAGTGTGGATCCTCTCCGATGTCCAGGGCGACCAGTGGGTTCTCATCCCGGAGCCTTGCCACCATGTCGTCAACGGACAGGCTTGGCTGGCCCGTGAGGTGCGCGGCGGCCAGGCGGAGCGCCAGGGGCAGGTGACCGCAGAGCCGGGCCAGTTGGGACAGGGCCTCGGCTTCTCCGCGGACCCGCTCGGTTCCCAGGATGGCCACGAGCAGGTCCCGTGCCTCATCGGCCGAGAGGACGTCGAGAGTCATACCGCGAACATCGTGAGTGACCCAGAGCCCTCGTAAGGAATCCCGGCTGGTGATGATCACCTTGCACGAAGGCGAGCCGGGAAGCAACGGGCGGACCTGATCGGGACTCGCCGCGTTGTCGAGCACGACGAGAACCCGCCTGTCGGCCAGGAGTGACCGATAGAGGGTCTCCCGTTCATCCACCTCCTGCGGAATCTCCTCCACGGCCACACCCAGTCCGCGCAGGAGGCGATGCAGTGCCTGTGCCGCCGCTACGGGCTGCCCCTGCGAATAGCCGCGAAGGTTCACGTACAACTGTCCATCGGGAAACAGTCCGGCCACCCGGTGTCCCCAGTGTGTCGCGAGCGCGGTCTTCCCGATCCCTGCCGTACCGGCGATGGAGGTGATCACCATGGCCGGGACACCGCCTTTGCCTGTGGACAACATCAGGTCCAGTTGCCGCAGATCATCCTTCCTACCGGTGAACCGGGCGATGTCGGAGGGCAACTGGCGGGGAATCGGCAGCGAGCGCGGAGCAACAGGCACTTCAAGGCGCCGTGGCTCCGGATCGAGTGACGGATCGGCCGAGAGAATCGCCTGATGAAGTCTGGCCAGGTCCTCCCCCGGCTCCAGCCCCAATTCGTTCCGGAAGTGCCGATGCACGATCCGGTATTCCTCCAACGCTTCCGCTGCCCGCCCCTCACGATAGAGGGCAAGCATCAACTGGCCGCGGAATTTTTCATGCAGTGGATTCTCGGCAACGAATCGCCTCAGCTCGGCGATGAGTTCCGAGTTCCCGCCCAGGGCGAGATCGACGTCGATTCGCTCGGTGAGAGTGACGACCCGCCGTTCTTCCAGCCCGGGACCTTCGGTCAGTTGGAACTCGGGGTGAGTACCGGCGAGCGCAGGACCACGCCAGAGCGACAGGGCCTCGCGGAACCGCTCCGCCGCCTGTGCGGCATCACCTGCGGACAAGGCCGTCCGAGCCTGTTCTACTTTGGTGTCGAAGACGTCAAGGTCCGAGGAACCGGCGGGGAGCTGTAGCGCGTACCCCGCGGGTGAGCTCGCGAGAGCGGCGATATCACCCAGTAGGCGGCGCAGGGACCACAGATGGTTGTGGAGCAGCCGCCGCCCGGAGGCCGGGACGGCACTTCCCCACAGTGCGACCAGCAGCCGATCATGTGAGACCACGCGGTTCGCGTTCAGCACCAGGACTGCCAACAGGGTCCGCTGTTTTTGCCCGACGATTGATACGAACCGCTCGTCACGCCAGATCCCCACCGGTCCGAGTACGCGAAACTCCATGTCTTCCTTTCTGGATTCCTTCGATGCGTCTCAAAAAGCACGGCAATTCTGGCGTACTGTTTCAACACATGTGCATACAGTCACATCGCCTTCGGGGCCGTCGTAATACACCGACGTAGCGTGTCAAACCATACAAGATCAAGATATTTACAAAAACCGAAGTGGTGAAACCTCTCCCGGATCCATATGAGGATCTTTTCCCTGCTTTATAGGGGGCGGAGGAGAGGTGAGCACCGCTGAATGCGATACCAGCACATGGGCCACTCGTCGGTGTCCCGGTGAAACCGAAATGGGCGTCGGTCGCCCGGACGGTTCAGGCGGTGAACAGCAGTGCCGCCACGGTGGCCGGGACGGCCACCGTGACCAGTACGGTCCCGGTCAGCATGAAGGTTCGCATCGGCACCCGTACTCCCCTGCGGCGGCACCACTCGAACCACAGCAGGGTGGCCAGGGAGGCCCACGGAGTGATCACAGGGCCGACGTTGGTGCCGATGAGCAGGGCGAGGAGGGGTTCCCGATCGTCGGTGGGAACGACCCGCTCCAGCGCGGTGTAGGCGGGCAGGTTGTCGATCAGGTTGGACAGCACCGCGCCGGCGGCCGCCACCCGGTAGGCTCCGTCGCCCGTGTCGGCACCGATCAGGGTACCCATCAGGGCGGCCAGGCCGTGCCGGCTCAGGGTGGGCACCACCAGGAACAGGGCCACCACGAAGATGAGCAACTGCCAGGGGACCAGGGCGAAGGTGAGCTTGGCGCGGTCGCGCCAGGCGAAGGCGGCGACCATCAGGGCCGCCCCGGCCAGGGCGGCGAACTGGATCGGCAGTTCCAGCAGGATCGCGGCGATGAACAGTACGCACACCCCGGTCGCGGTCCGGAACAGCACCGGGTCCGCGATCGGCTCGGGGATCGGCGGGACGTAGCGGTCGGCGCCGCGGCGGCCCCGGCGCCAGAAGAAAACCCACAGGAAGATCATGGTGATCGCGATCGCGACGAGCTGGGGGAACCAGAGCCTTCCGGCGAACTCGCGGGCGGACATCCCGACCCGCCCCACGACCAGCAGGTTCGTCAGGTTCGAGACCGGCAGCAGCAGGCTGGCGGTGTTGGCCAGCCAGAGTGTCGTCATGGCCAGCGGCAGCGCGGCGATCCCGGTCCTGGCCGCCAGGGCGAGCATGACGGGCGTCAGCAGCACCGCGGTGGTGTCCAGGTTCAAAAAGATGGTGACCAGCGACGCGAAGGCCGTGCAGAGCAGGAACAGCGCGGCGTGGTCTCCCCGTCCCAGCATCGCCAGCCGGGTCGCGATCGCGTCGAAGAGCCCGGCCTCCTTGACCAGGTCCGCGAGGACGACCACTGCGGCCAGGAAGAGCAGGATCGACGCGATCCGCTCCATCTCGCTCCACGCCTCCCGTACGGGAAGCAGACCGGTCGCGACGAACAGGAGTCCGAGGCCCAATAGTCCGAAGCGGATCCAATCCAGGATGCCCAGTCGTCGCAGCACATCGGCCATGATCGCACGCCTCACCTGGGCGGACCGGCCCAGGAGGGGTGATCGCGCTCGGTCGGTGGCACGGGCGACGCAGATCACCTGGATCCGACCAGGCCGGAGACCGCGGGGTGGGATCGGCCCCGACCTCGGTCAGCCGGCGGCGCGGGCGGTGAGGTCCTTCCAGAGGCCGTCCATCCTGGCCTCCAGTTCCTCCAGGGTCCCCTCGTTCGGTACCACGATGTCGGCGATCTCCAGGCGCTCCTCGCGGGTCGCCTGGGCGGCGAGCCTGGCCCTGGCGTCCTGCTCGCTCATGCCGCGCAGCTCGACCAGCCGGGCCACCCGCACCTCGTCGGCGGCGTCCACGACGATCACCACCTCGTACATGGGGGCGAGCCTGTTCTCCGCCAGCAACGGGACGTCGTAGATCACGATGCTGCCGGGGGCCGCCTGCTCCTGCAGCTCGGCGACCCTCGCACCGACCAGCGGGTGGACGATGGCGTTGAGCGAGGCCAGCTTCTCCGGGTCGGCGAAGACGATCGAGCCGAGTCTCTCCCGGTTGAGCGAGCCGTCCTCGTGCAGGATCTCGGTGCCGAAGACCCCGATCACGCGCGCCAGGCCCGGGGTCCCCGGCTCGACCACCTCACGGGCGATCTTGTCGGCGTCGATGACCACGGCGCCTCGGGAGGACAGCCGCCGGGAGACCTCGCTCTTGCCCGACCCGATACCGCCGGTAAGACCCACCTTCAACATGATCCGCAGCATACGCGGTACGGATCGCCCACCGGCGGCGTGGTCCCCACATCCTTCCGCCGGTCCGCGCCGGAAGGCCGCCTCGCCGCTTACGTCCCCTGCTCTCCCCCGCCTCACCGGCTGCCACACAGGACGGTCGGTGTCTCCCCTGTCGCCCGGGAGGGGTCATCACGTCCCGTCTCGCGCACCCTGGTAGTCCGTCGACGGGTGGCCGGAGCCGCCCTTCGCGGCGCCAGAGGTGGCTTCTGCCGCCCCTTTGTGTCGGTTGCGACCCCTTTCCATCCGCCGTATCGGAGGGCCTCTGAAGGCCCCTACGGCTCCCTGCGCATGTGCACCAGCGTCAGGTGGTCGCTCATCCGCTCCCTGCGGGTCTCGCGGTAGCCGTGACGGCGGTAGAGCCGCTGGTTGCCCTCCGACAGGTGCCCGGTGAACAGATCGAAGGCGAGTGCCGCGGCGGCCTCGTCGTGCAGTGCCGCCAGCAGCTCGCCGCCGATCCCCGCGCCCTGCCTGTCCGGGGCGACCGCCAGGCGGCCGACCAGGCAGGTCGTGCCGGACATCCGACCCCGGATCGCGCCCACGATCCGCGTCCGGTCCCGGGCGACGAGCACGATGGCCGTCTCGACCGCGCTGCGGACCTGGTCGACCGACTCCACCAGGGGCGCGATGAAGGGATCGCCGTAGAGCTGGGCCTCACCCACGTGGGCGGCGCGCTGCACGGTCAGGATCTCGCCTACGTCCTCGGGCTCCGCCCACTCGATCATGACCACGGCACCTACCCTAGCGGGCGATCAAGGTTCGTAGCGGCCTCCTGAAGAGCGCCCGGGGCTACCCGGAACACCGGGTCATACCCAGGAGACACGACGGAGGGCGGTTCCCAAGACGCCGCGTCGGCGGGGAGGCATCGGGTCCAAGGGCTCGAACAGCCACGCGGTACCGAAAAGACGCCGGGAACGCGGGAAGGGCCCCGCCGGAGCGGGGCCCTTCCGTTGGAACTTCTACCGCACAGGTCAGCTCTGGCCGCCCGCGAGCTTCTCGCGCAGGGCCGCGAGAGCCTCGTCGGAGGCGAGGGCACCCGACGCCGGAGCGGAGGAGCCGCTGGTGGAGCTGCCGGCACCCGAGGACGGGGTCTCGCCGGAGTAGGACGTGGGGGCAGCCTCGCCCGCCTCGGCCTCGGCCTTGCGGGCCTCCTCGACCTGCTTCTTGTGAGCCTCGAAGCGGGTCTGAGCCTCGGCGTACTGCCGCTCCCACTCCTCGCGCTGCTTGTCGAAGCCCTCGAGCCACTCGCCGGTCTCGGAGTCGAAGCCCTCGGGGTAGATGTAGTTGCCCGACTCGTCGTAGGTCGCCGCCATGCCGTACAGCGTGGGGTCGAACTCGACGTCGGCGCCGATCGCACCCTCGTTCGCCTGCTTGAGCGAGAGCGAGATCCGGCGACGCTCCAGGTCGATGTCGATGATCTTCACGAAGATCTCGTCGCCGACCTGGACGACCTGCTCGGGGATCTCGACGTGGCGCTCGGCCAGCTCGGAGATGTGGACCAGGCCCTCGATGCCCTCCTCGACGCGGACGAACGCACCGAACGGCACCAGCTTGGTGACGCGACCCGGGACGACCTGACCGATCTGGTGGGTACGGGCGAACTGCTGCCAGGGGTCTTCCTGCGTCGCCTTGAGCGACAGGGAGACGCGCTCGCGCTCCATGTCGACGTCGAGCACCTCGACGGTGACCTCCTGGCCGACCTCGACGACCTCGGAGGGGTGGTCGATGTGCTTCCAGGAGAGCTCGGAGACGTGAACCAGACCGTCGACGCCGCCGAGGTCGACGAACGCACCGAAGTTGACGATCGAGGAGACGACGCCCTTGCGGACCTGACCCTTCTGCAGGGTGTTGAGGAACGTCTGGCGAACCTCGGACTGGGTCTGCTCAAGCCAGGCGCGGCGGGACAGAACCACGTTGTTGCGGTTCTTGTCGAGCTCGATGATCTTCGCTTCGAGCTCGCGGCCCACGTAAGGCTGGAGGTCGCGGACGCGCCGCATCTCGACCAGGGACGCCGGCAGGAAGCCACGCAGGCCGATGTCGAGGATGAGACCACCCTTGACGACCTCGATGACGGTGCCGGTGACGATGCCGTCCTCGTCCTTGATCTTCTCGATCGTGCCCCAGGCCCGCTCGTACTGAGCGCGCTTCTTGGACAGGATCAGGCGGCCTTCCTTGTCCTCCTTCTGGAGAACAAGGGCCTCGACGTGCTCGCCAACCTCGACGACATCCGCCGGATCGACATCGTGCTTGATCGAGAGCTCACGCGAGGGGATGACGCCCTCGGTCTTGTAGCCGATGTCGAGCAAAACTTCGTCTCGGTCGACCTTGACGACGGTGCCCTCGACGATGTCGCCGTCGTTGAAGTACTTGATGGTCAGGTCGATCGCTGCGAGGAACTCTTCCTCGGAGCCGATGTCGTTGACCGCTACCTGCGGGGTGCTCGAGGTGGCCTCAGTGCTGCTCGTCATGTGTGGAGTTGCTCCGAACGCGGACAGATGTCGATGTGGCGAACGCGCGGCAGGCTTCTTACCGTCAGCCGAATGAATTCACATCGGCGTGATCGAGCGCGAGCCCACTCCGTCCGAGACACGCGCGAGCCCACAACGCAGCGATCAGCATATGAGACCAGACGGGTGTGGTCAATCCGACGACACTACGCTCCCGCGTGCCGAAAGGATAACGATCTCGCCTAATAGGCGTTGATCATCTCTCTCCGATCAACCCTGATACTACCCCGAAGCGCCCGTGGGACGGAGATGCGCTCGGGGTCGCCGTCCGCCGTGTAGCGCTGCCGGGGGTGCTTGTTCAGCCACTCCAGCCAGTATTGGGAACACCATTTCCGGCACTCGCCTTTTTTACCATTGCTCTGGATCCGCTGGACCGATCGCCGGTCGTAGTTCTTGGCGAACGGCGAGACCGACGGCTCGGCACCGGCCAGGAAGACGGCCTTGAACCGGTAGGAGACACCCTGCCACCTTCCCGACTGCACCGTGGACCTCTTGCGGGGCATCGCGCCGAACGGCAGCGCCATCGTCTCGGAGGGGGCACGCCGAGCTGCTTCAGCAGCCGCTCGACCCGGGCGAGCTGCTCGGCGATCTTCTTCTTGGGCAGGCTCGGCAGGTGGGGATGGCCCCAGGTGTGGTTGGCCACCTCGAAACCCCGTGAGTTCAGCCACTGCACGGCCCGCGCCTGATCCTTGGCGTTCCGCAAGCCGAAAGGCTGCTGGTTGACCCAGAAAGTGGCGACGGGCCGGAAATCTGGGTGTTTCTTGGCCACCTGATAGATGATTCCGACCGCGGTGTTCCTGGCCGGGGTGCCGTCCGCCTCCAGCGCGAAGTGGCTGGGATGACCGTCGTCGAAGGTCAGCACCACCGGGTACTTGCCCGCGGGGATGTCCATCCTCCCGGTGGCGAACTCCCGCGCGGTGACCGGTACGTAACCGTCCCTGGCGAGCATTTCCAGCTCCTTGCGCAGCTGGGCGGGCGTACGGTCGATCGACGCCAGCCGCTTGCCGATGATCCGGTGGTACATCAGGATCGGGACCATGCCGGCCTCGTTGGCCTTCACCTGCCGCGCGAACTCCGGCGTGGCGGTGACCGGCGGCGGCAGCTCGGCCGAGGGAAGATCCGGTGTCGGCGAGGGGGTCGCGGACGGCGGGGGCGGACTGGACACCCGGCCCGTCCCGGAGACCCCGGCCGCGCCCGGCGGACCGGGTGGTGCCGGGAGCACCAGGAGCACCACCACCGCCACCGCGACGACCACCACATTGGTGAGCATGATGATCTGCGTCAGGGGGATTGGACTCCGCACAGCACTCCCGCGCCCGTTGAGCTTATCGACTGGATCACCAGCCTAGAACAGACTCGGACAGGCCCGACCAATCGGCGGAGTTCAGCCCTCCCGGGGAGGTCAGCCGCCCACTCGGAGGCGTCGTCAGTGCCCGCCCCTCCCCCTGCGGGACACTGGGCGGGGCACCGAGAAGGCGGCCGTCGGTGACCGCCCCCAGCGGGGCACCGAGCAGGCAGGCGGCCCTCACCCGGCCGGTGAGCGGCTCCCAGCGGCCCCCGGCGCTTGGGGCGGTCGTCGGTGCCCGGGCCTGGGTGGCCCGTGTCAGCGGCCCGTGGCAGTGCCCCGCGTCGGCGTCCGGCGTCAGTGCCCGGCGTCAGTGCCCGGCGTCCTCCCAGGTACGGCCGACGCCCACCGAGACCGCCAGCGGGACGCGCAGGGCGTAGGCGGCGTTCATCCGGTCCGTGACCAGCTCGCGCAACGTCTCCAACTCACCGGGAGCCACCTCGAAGACGAGCTCGTCATGGACCTGCAGCAGCATCCGGGAGCCGAGCGCCGCCTCCTTGAGCGCGCCCTGCACGTTGAGCATGGCGACCTTGATGATGTCGGCCGCCGAGCCCTGGATGGGCGCGTTGAGCGCCATCCGCTCGGCCATCTCACGGCGCTGGCGGTTGTCGCTGTTGAGGTCGGGCAGGTAGCGGCGCCGACCCATGATCGTCTCGGTGTAGCCGTCGTTCCTGGCCTGCGCGACGATCGCGTTGAGGAAGTCGCGGACGCCGCCGAACTCCTCGAAATACCCCTCCTTGAGCGCTCTGGCCTCGGAGACGGGGATGTTGAGCTGCTCCGACAGCCCGAAGTCGGACAGTCCGTAGGCCAGGCCGTAGTTCATCGCCTTGATCTTGGCCCGCATCTCCCCGGTGACCTGCTCGGGCTCGGTGTCGAAGACCCGGGCCGCGGTGGCCTTGTGGAAGTCGTGCCCGGACTCGAAGGACGCGATCAGCGCCTCGTCGCCGGACAGGTGAGCCATGATGCGCAGCTCGATCTGGCTGTAGTCGGCGGTCAGCAGGGTCTCGAAGCCCTTGCCGACCACGAAGCCCTGCCGGATGCGGCGGCCCTCGGCGGTGCGGATCGGGATGTTCTGCAGGTTGGGCTTCTCCGAGCTGAGCCGGCCGGTGGCCGCCACGATCTGGTTGAACGTGGTGTGGATGCGGCCGTCGTCGGCGATCTCCTTGATCAGGCCCTCGACCGTGACCTTCAGCTTGGCCTGGTCACGGTGGCGCAGCATGATCGTCGGCAGTTCGTGCTCGGTCTGGGCGGCCAGCCAGGCCAGCGCGCCGGCGTCGGTGGTGTAGCCCGTCTTGGTCCTCTTGGTCTTGGGCAGGTTGAGCTTGACGAACAGGATCTCCTGAAGCTGCTTGGGCGAGCCCAGGTTGAACTGCTCACCGCCCACGGAGGCGTGCGCCGCCTCGACCGCCTGCTTGACCGCGGCGCCGAACTCGGCCTCCAGGCCGCTGAGATACTCCTTGTCGGCGGCGATGCCGGCCCGCTCCAGCTCGGCCAGCACGGTGACGAGCGGCAGCTCCACGTCGCGCATCAGATGGATGCCGCCCAGCGGCTCCAGGAACGCCTCCAGCGCGTCGGCGAGCTCGCCGACCGCCAGTGCCCGCAGGGCCAGGTCGCGGGCGGCGTCCTCGTCCTGGTCGTCGAAGAGGCTGGCCTGGCCGCCGTTGTCGGCCTCACCGCGCAGCTCGCGCCGCAGATAGACCCGCACGA
Organism: Streptosporangium amethystogenes subsp. fukuiense; assembly: GCF_042665875.1. Lineage (NCBI taxonomy): Bacteria > Bacillati > Actinomycetota > Actinomycetes > Streptosporangiales > Streptosporangiaceae > Streptosporangium > Streptosporangium amethystogenes. The sequence continues at coordinate 3,910,150 of NZ_JBHTEE010000001.1, forward strand.
GGTCCTCCAGCGGGAACGAGCGCTGCCCGGGCGTCGCCAGGTAGGCGGCGAGCGCGGTGTCACAGGTGAGGCCGCACAGCTCCATTCCCTGCGCCCACAGCGCGAGCATCGGGCCCTTGGCGTCGTGCACCGCCTTGGGCTTTCCGGCGTCGGCCAGCCACGCGCGCAGGGCCGCCTCGTCGGCCTCGGTCAGCGTGGTCGGGTCGATGAACGCGGCCCCGGCTCCGACCGCCGCGATGGCGATGCTGTCGACGCGGCCGGTGCCGCTGCCGTACGTGCCCTTGAAGGCCAGGCCGGCGCGGCCCTCGGGCAGCGCGCGCAGCCACGGGTCCACCTCGTCGGGGCCGAGGGTGACGACCTCGACCTCGAAGCCCTCCTCGGTCTCCGCCTCGGGCGAACCGATCGTCTTGAACAGCCGGTCACGGATCTCGCCGCGGAACTCCAGCGTGTCGAGGATCTTGTTGATCTCGTCGCGGTCGGCCGCGCCGACCGTCAACCCGGAGATCTCCTGCTCCAGCGGGACGTCGCGGATCAGCTGGGTCAGGCGCCGGTTCATCAGCACCTGGTCGAGGTGGTCGCGGAGCTTGTCGCCGACCTTGCCCTTGACCTCGTCCACCCGGTTGACCAGCTCCTCCAGCGAGCCGAACTCGCGGATCCACTTGGCCGCGGTCTTCTCCCCGACACCGGGGATGTTCTTCAGGTTGTCGCTGGAGTCGCCGCGGATGGCCGCGAAGTCGGGATACTGGGCCGGGGTCAGCTCGTACTTCTCCAGGACCGCCTCGGGGGTGAAGCGGGTCATGTTGCTGATGCCGACACGGGTCATCAGCACGGTCACCCGCTCGTCGACGAGTTGCAGCGCGTCGCGGTCGCCGGTGACGATCAGCACGTTCATGCCCTGCTCGGCGGCGCGGGTGGCGAGGGTGGCGATCAGGTCGTCGGCCTCGTATCCGGCCAGCGACAGGTGCGGCACGCGCACCGCGTCGAGCACCTCGTGGATCAGGCTCATCTGGCTGCGGAAGCTGTCCGGACTCGCACTCCGGTTCGCCTTGTAGTCGGCGTACTCCTCGTGGCGGAACGTCGGCTCGGAACGGTCGAAGCAGACCGCCACGTGGGTCGGCCGCTCGTCGCGGAGCACGTTGACCAGCATCGAGGTGAACCCGTAGACCGCGTTGGTCGTCTGGCCCGTGGTGGTGGAGAAGTTCTCCTCCGGCAGGGCGTAGAAGGCCCGATAGGCGAGTGAATGCCCATCCAGCAGCAGGAGACACGGACGAGTGGGGGTCGCTTCGTTCTTCGGCACAGCGAAAGCCTAGTCTCCTGGTACGACAGAACGTCTGACTCACCTGACAGGAGACGTCCCCTTGACCATGACCGACCCCGACGAGACCCGGTCCCTCCAGGAGCAGATGAGCGTCGCCCACGCGAACACGCTGGTGGAGCGGATGGGCATCGAGATCACCGAGGCCACCCCGGAACGGGTGGTCGGCACGATGCCGGTCGAAGGCAACAGCCAGCCGTACGGCCTGCTGCACGGCGGCGCCTCATGCGTGCTGGCCGAGACCCTGGGCTCGGTCGGCGCGGCGATGCACGCGGGCCGCGAGCGGATCGCGGTGGGCATCGAGATCAACGCCACCCACCACCGCTCGGCCACCTCCGGTCTGGTCACCGGCGTGGCCACCCGGCTGCACGGCGGCCGTACCCTCGCCACCTACGACATCGAGATCGTCGACGACCGGGGCCGCAAGGTGTGCACCGCGCGTCTCACCTGCATGCTGCGCGACGCCTGAACACACCCGGGCCGCCTTTTTGCCATCATCGAGCGACGATTCCGCTACGGTGGGTGACGGCGATGCCCGCGGGGAGGCCGAGTAGAAAACGTACGGGGTCGGGGAAGCTCCGTACGGCGCCAAAGGCCTCCCCCGGGCTCCCTGACCTCGGCCTACCTCGACCCTCATCGCGCGAAGGCCCGCACCGGGCGGGTGCGGGCCCTGTGGTACGAGACTCAGATGTCCGTGTGCGTCGGGTCGAGCACCCGGCTCAGGAAGGTCTTCGTGCGCTCGTGCCGCGGAGCGCCGATCACCTGCTCCGCCGGGCCGTCCTCCACGATCACGCCGCCGTCCATGAAGACCACCCGGTCGGCCACGTCGCGGGCGAACGCCATCTCGTGGGTGACCACGAGCATCGTCATCCCCTCCTCGGCGAGCTTGCGCATGACCGTGAGCACGTCACCGACGAGTTCGGGGTCGAGCGCCGAGGTGGGCTCGTCGAAGAGCATCAGCGCCGGGCTCATGGCCAGCGCCCTGGCGATGGCCACCCGCTGCTGCTGGCCACCGGAGAGCTGAACGGGGTAGGCGTCACACTTCTCACCGATGCCGACCTTGTCCAGGTTCTCCCTGGCGATCCTCTCGGCCTCGGCCTTGCCCCGCTTCAGCACCCGGCGCTGCGAGATCATCACGTTCTGCAGGACCGTCATGTGCGGGAACAGGTTGAACTGCTGGAAGACCATCCCGATGCCGCGGCGGGCGGCGTCGATGTCGACGTCGCGGTCGGTCAGCTCCACCCCGTGGACGACCACCCTGCCCGACGTCGGCTGCTCCAGCAGGTTCACACAGCGCAGCAGGGTGGACTTTCCCGACCCCGAGGGGCCGATGACGCAGACCACCTGGCCGGGGTCGACGGCGAAGTCGATGCCCTTGAGAACCTCGAGCTTGCCGAAGCGCTTGTGCAGGTCACGGATCTCAACCGCGTGGTTCACCGGAGTCACCGTCCCTTCGCCTGGCGCTTCTCCAGCCGGGACGCGAGATAGCCCAGCGGGATGGTGACCAGAAGGTATGTCACGCCCACGACCAGGATGGGCGTGGCGTTGGCATGGGTCGAGGCCATGTCGTTGCCGAACTTCGTGAGCTCGACGTAGTCACCGGAGACGCCGAGGAACAGCACCAGCGAGGAGTCCTTGAGCAGGGAGACGAACTGGTTGGTCGTCGGCGGGATCACGATGCGCACGGCCTGCGGGATGACGATGGAGACCATGGCCCGCGTGTACGACATGCCCAGCGAGCGCGCCGCCTCCATCTGCCCCTTGGGCACCGCCTGGAGGCCCGCCCTGAGCGTCTCCGCCATGTAGGCCGAACCGACGATCGTCAGACCCAGGATGCCCTCGCCGTAGGTGCCGCCCGGCACCTGGAAGCCGCTCAGGGCCAGCGGCAGGAACAGGATGAGCAGGAAGATCAGCAGCGCGGGCAGGCCGCGGAAGATCTCAATGTAGGCGATCGCGATCCACCGGTAGGGCCGCACCGACGACATCCGCATCAGCGCGAACAGCAGACCGAGCAGGAAGGCGAAGACGAAGCCACCGACCGAGTAGATGATGGTGTTCTTCAGCGCGATCGTGAACAGCTCGGGAAGCGTCTTCTCCGCGACGTCGAGCCTGGCGAAGTTCTTTCCGAGCTCGCCCCACTCGATGGTCAGGGCCAGGAAGACGGCCACGGCCGCCAGTACGACGTACTGGACGGCCCGGCTGATCTGCTGTCTCTTACGGGGACTGAGCCCACTCCCGGCGGGGGCGCCCCCGCCGGGAGTGGGCTCGGTCGTCGTTGACTGGTCCGTCATCGGTTAGCCGAGCTCCCCGGGCTTCTTACCGAACCACTTGACGAAGATCTGCTCGTAGGTGCCGTCCGCCTTGGCCTCGGTGATCGCGTCGTTGATCGCCTTGAGCAGGACCGGGTCGGCGCCCTTCTTCAGGCCGACGCCGTACTGCTCGCCGGTGTCGAGGCTGGCGACCAGTTCGAACTTCTCCGCGATCTCAGGCTTCTTCAGCCAGGTCAGGACGACGGGAAGGTCCTGGACGATCACGTCGACCTGGCCGGACTGCAGGCCGAGCAGTTCCTTGGGAGAGTCGGCGAACTCCTTCGGGTCCAGGCCCTTGCCCTTGACGTAGTCGAGGCCCGTGGTCGAGGCCTGGGCGCCGAGCTTGAGGCCCTTGGCCTTGACCTCGTCGAGGGTCGCCACGCCGGCTCCCTTCTTGGCCAGCAGTGCCTGCGTGGCGTCGAAGTAGGGCTCGGAGAAGTCGATGTTGGCCTTGCGCTCCTCGGTGATCGTCATACCGGCGGCGGCCACGTCGCACTTGCCCGCCGCCATCGCCGCACCACTCTTGATGACGGCGAAGTCGATGTCGACGATCTCCTGCGTCAGGCCGAGCTTCTTGGCCGCCAGGTCGACGATGTCGACGTCGAAGCCGACGACCTTCTCGCCCTCCTTGAACTGGAAGGGCTCGTAGGGCAGGTTGGTGCAGGTGGTCAGCTTGCCGGGGGTGATCACCTGCGGGCCGGCCGCGGCCGCGGGAGCGCTTGCCGAGGCACCATCGCTCGGGCTCGCGCTGGTGGTCTCGCCACCGCCGCAGGCCGTGAGGCCGAGCGCACCGGCGACGACCATGGCGCCCACCGTGATCGCACGACGGGAAACAAAACTCAGGCCCACAAAGGCCTCCTTACGGTCAAATGTCGCTTCTTTTATGGATACCTCAATGCAGGTCATGCTCCATCACCTGCGTAATCGTGCAGATCACCGGTATGACACAATTCGGACAACAACCGTGTCAGGAGCCCCCCGACCCACACCCTGCTCCCACCGCGGACCGGGATACGGGCACTTGCCGGATCGTCAACGCCGGCCGGGCCGGTCGTTGAACTTCGGGGTCCGCCCCGGTTACATTGCCCGATGTGCGTGCCCCCCTAGCCCTGTTCACCGGTGTCGCTCTCGTCGTCGCCGCGCTGTCCGGCTGCACCGCGGAGGAGCCGGCTCCAACCGCCTCCCCCACCTCCACCTACGAGCTCCCGCCGCGCCCGGTACGACCGGGCGAGAGCCCCATCAGGGCCGCGCCGGTGACCGACGGCGACACCCGGTTCCAGGTGATCGGCCTGCAGAAGGGCCTGAGCGGCTTCTTCGGCAGCCACGCCGAATGGCAGGCCAAGGGCCAGTACGTGGTCGTGCGGATTCTCGTGGAGAACCCCGGGCGCACCAACTCGCGCTTCGACGCCAAGCGGCAGCGGCTCATCACCGCCGACGGCACCGGCCACCCGATCGACAAGTTCGCGCAGGCCATCAAGCGCCAGCCGGACACCCTCCCGCTCGGCGCCGGCGTCAGGATCGAAATGGACCTGTGGTACGACATCCCCAAAGAGGCGAAGGTCACCGCGATCAGGCTGTTCGGCGATCCGCCCCTCGGCGTGGGAGGCACCACCGACGGCGTGCAGGTGCCACTGTCCTGAGCCGCCCCGACATGGGTGAGCCCGCCGCGCCGACGCGCGGCGGGCTCACCTCTGCCGTGAAAGGCACCGATCAGGCCGGCTCCTCCGGCACGGAGGCGGAGCCGGGAGCACCCGCCGCCTCCTCGACCAGGTCGTGCGCCGCTCCACCGCCCAGATAGGCGGCCTGCACGGCCGGGTCGTTGAGCAGCTCGTCCGCGGGCGCGCTCTTGACCACCTGCCCGGTCTCCAGGACGTAGGCGCGGTGGGCCAGCTTCAGCGCCTGCTGGGCGTTCTGCTCCACCAGCAGCACCGTGGTGCCCCGGCGGTTGATCTCCTCGATGATCGAGAAGATCTGCTGCACGATCAGCGGCGCCAGACCCATCGACGGCTCGTCCAGCAGGAGCAGCTTGGGCTTGGCCATCAGCGCGCGGCCGATGGCGAGCATCTGCTGCTCACCTCCGGACATCGTGCCGCCCATCTGGGTCCTGCGCTCCAGCAGGCGAGGGAAGAGCTCGTAGACCTCGTCCAGGTCGGCGCTGAAATCACCCGAGCGGGTGTAGGCGCCCATGAGCAGGTTGTCCTGCACCGTCATGCCCGGGAACACGCCCCGGCCCTCGGGCGCCTGCCCCAGACCCGCGACGACCCGCTGGTGGCCGGGCATCTTGCTGATGTCGTTGCCGTCGAAGGTGATGCTCCCCGACGACAGCGGGCGCAGGCCCGAGATCGTCTTCAGGGTGGTGGTCTTACCCGCCCCGTTCGCCCCGATGAGCGTGACGATCTCGCCCTCGTTCACCTCGACCGAGATGCCCTTGAGCGCCTCGATCTTGCCGTAGTGGACATGGATGTCCTTGACCTCAAGAAGCATCGGCGGGAGCTCCCAAATACGCCTCGACGACCCGGGGGTCGGTCCGCACCTCGTCCGGCAGGCCATCGGCGATCTTCTGGCCGAAGTCCAGCACCGCGATGCGGTCACTGATGCCCATGATGAGGCTCATGTCGTGCTCGATGATCAGAATCGTCCGCCCGGCGTCGCGGATGTCCCGGATCAGCTGCTGCAGCGCCACCTTCTCCGCCGGGTTCATACCGGCGGCGGGCTCGTCCAGCAGCAGCAGCTTCGGGTTGGTCGCCAGGGCGCGGGCGATCTCCAGACGACGCTGGTCACCGTAGGGCAGGTTCTTGGCGTGGTCCTGCGCGCGGTGCGAGATGCCGACGAAGTCGAGCAGCTCCATCGCCAGTGCGCGCCCCTCGCGCTCGGCCTTGCGGTGCCAGGGAAGCCCCAGCGCCACGCTGACCATGCCCGACCTGTGGTGCGCGTCCGCGCCCACCATGACGTTCTCGATGGCCGTCATGTTGTGGAACAGGCGGATGTTCTGGAACGTGCGGGCGATACCCCGCTTCGTGATCTTGAAGCGCTTGACGCCGCTGATCTTCTCGTCCAGGAAGCGGACCTCGCCCTCGGTCGGCTGGTAGACCCCGGTCACCACGTTGAAGACCGTGGTCTTGCCGGCGCCGTTCGGGCCGATGAGCGCGAAGATCTCCCCTTCCTTGATGGTCAGGTCGACCTCGCGCAGCGCTGTGACACCGCCGAACCGCATCACGAGGTTCCGCAGCTCCAACATGGTGCGGCCGCTCCGCTCCGCCTGTGCCACCTCCGAGGTCACAGTGGCCGGATTCACCTCGGCGCTCACTTGGAAGCCACCTCCTCAACCTGCGAATCGGGCCCGGGGACCTCGGCCCCGAGCGTACCCATCCCGCCTGTTCCCTCCTGCAACTCCGCCTTGCGTTGACGCGACGGCAGCAGACCCTCCGGGCGGAAGATCATCAGCGCCACCAGCACCGCACCGAAGATCAGCATGCGGTACTCCTGCAGGCCACGGAACCGCTCGGGCAGCCAGGCCACCAGGAAGGCGCCCAGCATGACACCCGGCAGGTTGCCCGAACCACCCATGACCACCGCGGCCAGGATCGTCGCCGACAGCAGGAACTGGAAGTCGTTCGGGTTGATCGAGATGGCCTTCGCCGCCCACAGCACACCCATCGCGCCACCGATGGAGGCACCGATCGCGAAGGCGAGCATCTTGAAGCGGAACGTCGGCACGCCCATGACCTCGGCCGCGTCCTCGTCCTCACGGATCGCCGCCCAGGCACGCCCGACCCGGCTCTTCTCCCAGCGCTTCACCAGGATGATCACGATGACGGCCAGCGCGACCAGCAGGTAGTAGTAGGGCCGCGGGTCCAGCACGCCGTACTTGAGCGGATCCACCCCGAACACCTCGGAGAAGTTGATCCCGAAGAGACTGAAGTCCTCGATGCTCGGCGGGTGCGGAATGCCGCGGATGCCGTTCGGGCCACCGATCTCGTCGGTGTTGCGGGCGGTGATACGGATGATCTCGCCGAAACCCAGCGTGACGATCGCCAGATAGTCACCGCGCAACCGCAGCGTCGGAGCGCCCAGCGTGAGACCCGACAGGGCACAGATCCCGATGCCGACCACCAGGATGAGCCAGAAGTTCCAGCCCAGCCGGGTGCCGATCAACGCCATCGCGTAACCGCCCACCGCGTAGAACGCGACGAAACCCAGGTCGAGCAGACCCGCCTGGCCGACCACCACGTTCAGGCCGATCGCCAGGACCACGTACGTCCCGATCGGGAAGAACAGGATGCTCGCCCAGTCGGTGTAGGGCGACATGAAGGGAGCGAGACTCTCCGACGGCAGCAGCAGTGCCCCGATGATCAGGAACACGTACAGGATCCAGCGCTGCCAGCCGGGAGTGCTCAGCCAGCGATCGTGCATGGCGTCGCCGAAGCGACCGAGACCGTTGCGGATACCTGCCAGGGAATTCTTCTGGTTCATGCGCGCGCCTGCTGGAGTGATTCACCGAGGATTCCGGTGGGGCGGAACATCAGGACCAAGACGAGGATGGTGAAGGAGATCACGTGCTTCCAGTCGGAGCCGAAGAAGATGGCTCCGTAGTTCTCCACCAGCCCGAGCGTGATTCCACCGACCAGGGCGCCGCGCAGGTTGCCGATGCCACCCAGGACCGCCGCGGTGAACGCCTTGATACCGAAGAGGAATCCGACAAAGTAGTGCGTGTTCTCGTACGAGATCAGATAGAGCGCACCCGCCACACCGGCCATGCCACCGCCGATGAGGAAGGTCATCCGGACGATCCTGTTGATGTCGACGCCCATCAGCACGGCCGCCTCGGGGTTCTGCGCGGTAGCGCGAATACCCCGGCCGATCTTCGAGCGATTCACCAGGGCGTCCAGCGCGATCATCATGCCGATCGCCGCGAGGATGACGAATATCTGGTCGAGCCGGACAGAATGCCCGAAGATCGAGAAAAGTTCGCTCCGCTCCATCAGCCGGGGCAGAGCCATCTGAATACGCCCCTGCTCCGGACGGTTGAAGACCTCCGGGATCACCAGGAGCGCGAACAACTCCTGGAGGAAGATCGAGGCACCGATCGCCGAGATCAGCGCCGCCAGTCGGGACGCGCCGCGCTTGCGCAACGGCCGGTAGGCGATCTGCTCCAGCGCGATCGCGGTACCCGCCGAGGCGAGCATGCCGGCCAGGATCATCGCCACCACGACACCGACCAGCGCGATGCCGGTGAGCGGGGAGTTGATGCCGAACACGAACGGCACCAGCATCGCACCGAACGTACCGATCATGAAAACTTCTGAATGCGCGAAGTTGATCAGCCGCAGCACGCCGTACACCATGGTGTAGCCGAGCGCGATCAGGGCGTAGATCGAGCCGAAGGCCAGGCCGTCGATCGTCGCCGGCCAGAACTGATTGATGAAGTCATTGAGCACTAGGGTTTACCACTTCTAGCGGGGGTCGCCTGCACTTCCGGGTAGCACACCGCCTCCAGCAGAACCTCGTGGACTCTCTGGAAGTACGCGAGAAGCGGGAACGCACTGCGCGTTCCCGCTCCCCGCGCGTCGACTACCTACTCTCCTTCAGCCCAGGACTAACCCAGCTTGGCCTCGGTGGCCTTGCCCAGGAGGCCGATCGCACCGTCCTTGACCTGGTAGATGTAGATGTCCTTCGCCGAGACCTCACCGTTGGCCTCGAACTTGACCTGCTTGGAGACACCCGCGAAGTCCACCGTGGCGATGAACTCGTTGATCTTCTCAGCCGTGGTGTTGCCCGCCTTGATCGCCTCGACGAAGACCGTCGCGGCGTCGTAACCCTCGGCCGCGTAGATGGCCGGGTCAGCGCTGTAGGCGGCCTTGTAGGCCTCGGCGAACGCCTTCACCTTGGCGTCGGTCACATCCGGGGTCGCGATGTAGCACGGGCAACCGACCAGCGCGCCCTCGGCGTTCGCGGCACCGGCGCCGTCGATCAGACCCTTGTCCAGCGAACCGTCACCGGACAGGAACTTCGCGTCCTTGACACCCTTGTCGCGGAGCTGCTTGAGCAGGTTGCCGCCCGCGGCGTAGTAACCACCAAAGAAGATCGCGTCAGGCTTGGCCGCCGCGACCTTGTTCACCACCGAGGAGAAGTCGCTCTCGGTCGGGTCGAGCGAGTCCGTCGTCAGCTTCACGCTCTTGGCCTCAAGCGCACCCTTGACCGCGTCGGCCAGCGGCTTGCCGTACTCGGACTTGTCGTCGATGACGAAAACGTTCTTCGCGGCGAGACCCGTCGCGATGAAGTCACCGATGCCGGGACCCTGAACGTTGTCACTCGGCAGCACGCGGTGCCAGTACTTCCAACCGTTCGCCGACAGCGCGGCGTTGGTGGCGGACGCCGAGACGCTCGGCAGCTTCGCCTCCTCCAGCACCGGCGCCACCTGGGCGGACTCACCGGAGAACGCGGGACCGATCAGGCCGACGATCTTGTCGGTCTTGATGGCCTGCTGGGCCAGGGCGACCGCCTTCGACGGGTCCGCCTGGCTGTCGTACTCGACCAGCTCGATCTTCACAGCCGGGTTGGTCTTGTTGTACTCGTCGATGACGAGCTTCGCACCGTTCCGGGGGGGAATGACGATGCCGGCGTTGGCGCCGGTCAGGTCTCCCATGAAGCCAAGCTTGACGGTACCGGGGGCGGCAGCACTGGAGCCACCCTCAGCCGGCGTGGCTTCCGTACCACCGTCACCGCAGGCAGCGAGACCGAGGGTGAGCGCCACACCGGCGGCAAGCACTCCACCGAGGCGTGCAGTCTTAGGCCGCAAGGTTGCCTTCCTTTCGCCCGTTCCCTCGTCAGGACCGGGTTCACAGATGCCCTTCCCTGGCGGGTGGCCAGGGGGTTGTGTCGGTTAGTACAGCCAGCCGATGTCACGGGTCGATACAGGACGGCCTACCGTTACCGTTTCTTTACAACACCGATCCTTTTCGGCTATCAGATGCAAAAGCCATGGTCACTGGCGACCTCGCCACCTCCACGACCCGTCGTCCCGGCCCCCAGAAAGCCCACATCGCCTCCCCCGCGAGCCACACCCCCTTGCGGCGCGGGCTTGCGGAAAGAGGCGCAGAGTCCGATTCAGGGCTCCTCAGCCCCCGCCTCGGAGCCACCCCCACCTTTGTCCGCGTCCGCGACCACGATCTGCGCCACCTGCCGCATGCTCAGCCTGCGATCCATCGACGCCTTCTGGATCCACCGGAACGACTGCGGCTCACTCCACCCGTGCCGCGCCATCAACAGACCCTTCGCCCGCTCCACCAGCTTGCGCGTCTCCAACCGCTCCGAGAGCGTCCCGACCTCCCGCTCCAGCGCGGCGATCTCCTGGTGCCTGCTGACCGCCATCTCGATCGCCGGCACCAGATCCGACTTCGTGAACGGCTTCACCAGGTACGCCATCGCCCCGGCGTCCCTCGCCCGCTCCACCAGGTCACGCTGCGAGAAGGCCGTGAGAATGAGACACGGCGCGATCCGCTGCGACACGATCTGCTCGGCCGCCGAGATCCCGTCCAGGACGGGCATCTTCACATCCAGGATCACCAGATCGGGCCGCTGCTCCATGGCCAGCTTGACCGCCGACTCCCCGTCCCCGGCCTCCGCGACGACCTCGTATCCTTCTTCCTCTAGCATCTCCTTGAGGTCGAGACGGATCAGTGCTTCATCTTCCGCGATCACCACTCGCCGCTGCGTACTCACGAGCAAGAGAGTACCGACGTCCGCTAGATTGGGACCACGTCAGGGCAGGGCATGAGAGCGTTATGATGCAATTGCTCACCTTGAATTGAACAAGCCCCGGTACTCCAACGGCAGAGAGGGCGCTCTCAAACAGCGCACAGTGTGGGTTCGAATCCCACCCGGGGCACACTTCAACCGCCCGGCCGCACGGCCGGGCGGTTTTGTCGTACCCAGCTGAAACACTTTCCGTATGTACGACGTAACTATCCGTGAAAGAGTTCGCAATCTCCTCGACTCGGGTGAAACGATCAGCGCGGTCAGCCGCCACACCGGCATTTCACGGTCGACCGTCCGGGCATGGCGGGAACGTCCAGATCACCCAGTCCGACGGGTGGCTTCCTGCCCGCGGTGCCTGGAGGTCCCGGAACTTCCCGCTCCACCGGACAAGTACGCCTACCTTCTCGGTCTCTACCTTGGAGACGGCTACATCAGCAGCATCGGCGACCCTTCCAAGCAAGTGTGGTCATTGCGCATCATGTGCGCCGATACATGGCCAGGACTACAGGAAGAGTGCATTAAAGCACTTATATCCATCAGACCGGACAACAAGGTCCGTATGCTGCCCAGACAGGGCTGCACCGAAATCAATTCCTTCTCCAAACATTGGCCGCACTTGTTCCCGCAACACGGGTCAGGGAAGAAGCACACTCGCCTGATCGAACTGGAAACCTGGCAACGTCAGATCGTCGCAGCGAATCCGGGCCATCTCGTACGGGGTCTGATGCACTCGGACGGCTATCGCGGCATCAACCGCGTTCGTCATCATCTCAACGGCAGCGATCACTGGTACGAGTACCCGCGCTACCTCTTCGTGAACGAGTCCCGGGACATCCTCGCTCTCTGCGGTGAAGCGCTCGACATGCTGGGCGTGGCCTGGCGTTATTCCAAGCCCAACACCATCTCCGTGGCCAAGCGGGCCGCCGTCGAGCGGTTGGACGGGTTCGTGGGGCCGAAGTACTGAGGTGGTCCGGTGGGGGGCGCCCCCGGCGGGCGAGTAGGTTGCTCGGAGGACGGCGTGACAGAGGGGGATGTGTGGAGATCGTGGAGAACGGCCAGGCGGAGCCGAGTGGTCCCGGTGCCGGGCGGGTGTGTCTTCCGGAGGGGGTGCGGCTCCACGGGCACGGGGTGGTGCTGCGGGAGTGGGAGGAGGGCGATCTGGGGGCGATGGTGAAGCTGTTCGACGACCCCGAGGTGGCGTACTGGACGCCGTTGGTCTCGCCGTTCGATCCGGAGGCGGCGCGGGCCTATCTGGACCGGGCCCGGCAGCGGCGGGCGGCCGGGGAGCGGCTGCAGTTGGCGATCACCGTGGACGGGGGTGAGCCCATGGGTGAGGTGTTGCTGATGTTGAGTGGTCTTGGCCTGGACGTCGCGGAGATCGGTTACAGCGTGGGGTCCGCCTTCCGGGGGCGGGGGCTGGCGCGGGGGGCGGTGCGGGTGATGACGGAGTTCGCCCGTGACACGGTGGGGGTGTCGCGGTTGCTGTTGGAGATCGAGGCGGGTAACGCGGCGAGCGTGGCGGTGGCCCGCGCGGCGGGGTACCGGCTGACGGACGCGCCGCCGGTCCCCTCCGAGGAGAAGGGCCGGCCGATAGCGCTGCGGACGTGGGAGTACGAGGGGGCGGGTGAGGAGACATCCGGTGCGCGTCCGGTTTGACCACGACAATCCATCTTCTTGCGTCTTGGCAGGAGAATCATGAGCACACTCGCTGAGCGGACCATCGCGGCCCTGCGTATCACCCATGACGAGCTGGCGGCCTTTGTCCGCGGCCTGGACGCCGCCGACCTGACCCGGCCTTCGGCCTGTTCGGAGTGGAGTGTCGCCCAGGTGCTCAGTCACCTGGGCAGCGGCGCGGAGATCGGTCTGGCGACGTTGCGGGCGGCGCTGGGCGGTCGGGAGGCTCCGGGCCAGGATTTCAACCACGGGGTCTGGGACCGCTGGAACGCGAAGGACCCCGAGGCGCAGGCCAAGGACTTTCTCGTCGCGGACGCGGAGATCGTCTCGGCCTTCGAGGGGCTTGACGCGGATGCTCGTGAACGGCTCCGGGTCAAGCTGGGGTTCCTGCCCGCGCCCGCTGATGTCGCTCTGGTGGCCGGGATGCGGCTGAACGAGGCCGCTCTGCATTCCTGGGACGTCAGGGTCGCCTTCGATCCGGCGGCCGTCGTGGCGCCGGACACGGCCGGGGTGCTGACCGATCTGTACTCGGGGCCGCTTGATTTCATGGTCGGTTTCATGGGCAGGCCCGATGCCCTCGATCCGCGCCTCGCCACGACTCTTCGGGTCGAGACGAGTGATCCGGAGCGGGTGCTGGGTCTCACCCTCGGTGAGACCGTCGGCTTCAGCGAGGTCCCTGAGCCTGCTGACACCCTGTCGCTTCCGGCGGAGGCGTGGGTGCGGCTGCTCGGCGGCAGGCTGGCGCCCGAGCACACTCCGCCGTCGGTGAGCGTCACCGGTGACGGCGTCACGTTGGACGATCTGCGCCGGGTGTTTCCGGGGATCTGACGCCTGGTGCCCGGGGCATCTGGTCAGGCCCTCATCGCGGATCCGAAGGGCAGTGCGCGGCCCCGGCGGGCCGGTTCATGCTCCGGACAGATCCGGGCAGATGTGGTAGAGGCCGGCCCGCTCGCGGCGTGGTGGAGCGGTAGCGGGTCGAAGGCGGTACCCGTCTTCGAGGAGTGCCCCCCCGGAGACACCCTTCGAAGACGGGTACGGCCACCGCCGGAGCGGTGGCCGTACCCGCGTGTGTCGCTCAGGTGGGGTTGGAGACCGCCGCTCCGATGGTGTGCACGCGCAGGGCGTTGGTGGAGCCCGCGGTGCCGGGAGGGGCGCCGGCCACGATGACGACCTTGTCGCCCTTCTGCAGGCGGGAGTGGGCCAGTAGCGCGGCCTCCACCTGGCGGACCATGTCGTCGGTGTGGTGGACGAACGGCACTTCGAAGGTCTCCACGCCCCAGGTCAGCGCGAGCTGGTTGCGGACGTGGCTGGCGGAGGTGAAGGCCAGCAGCGGGATCGGGGAGCGGTAGCGGGCCAGGCGGCGGGCGGTCTCGCCGGACATGCTGAACGCCACCAGTGCCTTGGCGCCCACGATGGCGCCGACCTCGGCGGCGGCGCGGGCGATGGCGCCGCCGGTGGTCTCCGGCAGCCGTTCGAGGCTGTGGGTGGCCTGGAGCGAGCTCTTCTCCGCGGTCGTGGCGATGCGGCTCATGGTCTCGACGACTTCGATGGGGTAGTTGCCGACCGAGGTCTCCCCGGAGAGCATGACCGCGTCGGCGCCGTCCATGACGGCGTAGGCGACGTCGGAGGCCTCGGCCCGGGTGGGACGCGGTGCGGTGATCATCGAGTCGAGCATCTGGGTGGCGACGATGACCGGGCGGGCCTTCTCGCGGCAGAGCTCGATGGCCCGCTTCTGCACGATGGGCACCTCTTCGAGGGGCAGTTCGACGCCGAGGTCGCCGCGGGCGACCATGATGCCGTCGAAGGCCTCGATGATCTCGGGGAGCCGCTCCACCGCCTCCGGCTTTTCGATCTTGGCGAGCAGCGGGAGGCGGATGCCCTCCTGCTCCATGATGTTGCGCACCACGTCGGCGTCGGAGGGGCGCCTGACGAAGGAGAGCGCGACCAGGTCGAAGCCGGTGCGCAGGGCCCAGCGCAGGTCGGTCTCGTCCTTGTCGGTGAGGACGGGGGCGCTGACCTTGACGCCCGGCAGGTTGAGGCCCTTGTTGTCGGAGATCATGCCGCCGATGATCACGCGGGTGGTGACGCGCTGGCCGTCGACCCGGGTCACCTCCAGGCGGACCCGGCCGTCGTCGACCAGGATGTTGTCTCCGGGGTGAACGTCCTTGGGGAGTCCCTGGTAGGAGGTGGAGACCTGCTCACGGTCGCCGGGGACCTCCTCGGTGGTGATCGTGAAGACATCACCGAAGCCGAGGCGGACAGGGCCTTCTTCGAACTTGCCGACCCGGATCTTGGGGCCCTGGAGGTCGGCCAGCAGACCTACGCCACGTCCGAGCTCGGCGGCAGCCTCCCTCACCCTGTCGTAAACCTCCTTGTGCAGCTCGTGGCTGCCGTGGCTGAGGTTGAAACGGGCCACGTCCATCCCGGCCGCGATCAGTTCGCGGAGACGTTCGGGAGAGGAGGTGGCGGGGCCGAGAGTGCAGACGATTTTCGCGCGACGAGTCACGGATCCCACCCTAATTGGTACAGACCACTTGGTCGTGACGTTGGTCATGGCGGCGATGAAAAATTCGGTGACATCAACGCTACCGTCAGTGAACGGGAGGTTGCGAATCGCCCCTCACGTCACGCTCACCGCACTCTGTCTTATCGGTGACCTAAAGCTCGGAGGCCCGTGGTCACTCGTAGATGAGTTCTTCCATGACCAGTCCGGTGCCGATGCCCAGTAGCCAGAGGTCCTTGACGATGGGGAGGCCCTGCTGGGTGGGGCGCAGGCCGCCTTCCTCCCGCATGCCCGGTGTCTTGAGGTAGAGCCCGAGCAGTCCTCCGGCGAAGGCGGTCAGCCCGGCGCCTGCCAGCAGCGAGGGCACCGCGGGGACCAGCAGTGCCGTACCCAGGGCGATCTCCGCTGTGGAGAGCAGTTTCACGAACCGGGTCGCTTCGATCTTCTTGAGGAACGGGTAGGTCCCCGCCGCCATCCCGTGGACTCCCGCGGCGGTCTCCTCGTCGGCGGACCACTTGCTCAGCCCCGAGTTCAGGATGATCACACCGGCGGCGGCCCGGGGTGGAAGCTGGTGGGGGCGCGCTAGAAGTCTCATGGATCCTCACAGTGACGAGATGAGGCCGGAAAATCGTTCTCCTTCCCCGGCCTGACCGCTCCACCCGCCTGTTGATCCTCTTTTGAACGTGACAAAACGAACATAACGGAGCGCCGTTTGCCGCGTTGGCCCCGGCCTCTGTCAGCGACACCTCATCAGCCGGAGCGGCGCGGGCTCCCCGGAGGCAACACCGACGGACCCTCAGGGGCCTCGGTGCGGCCTCAGGGGGTGACGGAGGCCGCCTTGGCGGCATCGACGATGCCGTGGCCGTAGAAGCCGTTGCGCGTCTTCGAACCCTCGCACTTGTGAACCTCGTCCGCCAGGAGGTCGATCTTGTAGACGTACTTGCGGGGCGAGGGGCAGGCCTTGCTCGTGGCGGTGGCGTACAGCAGGCGCTGGACGTCGGCGGGGGGCATGGTGAGGCCGCTCTTGTCCGGCTTGCCGAAGCGGCTGATCAGGATGGCGGCCACGCCGGTGGCGTGCGGGGCGGCCATGGAGGTGCCGACCAGGTACTGGTAGTAGGCGCAGACGTTGTCGCGGCACTCCCGGATGATCGACCTGTCCTTCGGCGTGCCGTCGGCGCTGATCTGTCCCTTGGCCCGCAGCGCGTTCTCCGGGGCGGCGGCCAGGATGCCCTTGGTGGTGTCGTAGCGGGCGCTGCCGTCGAACTCGTCGCCGCCGGGTGCCGACAGGTCGGTCTGCTCGATGCCGTAGTCGGAGTAGTAGGCCTTGCGCTGGCTCGGGCCGACCGAGGAGACCGAGATGACGCCCTTGGACTCGGCCGGGACGTTGAGGCAGGAGTTGTCGATCTTGCGGGTGCGCTCGGCCTCCTTGGGGTAGTCCGGGCTGGTCTCGTCCGTCTTGGGCCTGCCGAGGTCGGTGGAGCCGTTGCCGATGGCGCTGATGAGGGTGACGCCCCGCTTGCGGGCGTAGTCGAGGGCGCGCTGCATGCCGGTGATGACGCCGCGCTGCTCCAGTTGCTCGGCCTTGGAGTCGGCGGGGTTGGCCTTGCAGTTGAACAGCCACGGGTCGACGTAGAAGCTCATGTTGACCACGTCGATCCCGGCGTCCGCGGCGTAGGTGAGCGCCTCGATGCTGGGCTTGAGGAAGAACAGGCCGGAGTCCCGGCCGGCGCGCAGGTTCACCAGGGAGACTCCGGGGGCGACGCCGGCGACGCCCCGGCCGTTGACCGGCGAGGCGATGGTGCTGGCCACGTGGGTGCCGTGGCCGTCGTCGTCCCAGTCGACCGGGTCCTTGCAGTTCTTGAACTCGCAGGGCCCGTCGAGGGTCTTGCCGTTGGGGTCCTTGGGCCGGTCGGTCACGAAGTTGCGGCTCAGGGCGTAGTTGAAGTTGGGGGCGATGTCGGGGTGCCTGCCGTCGATGCCGGTGTCGATGACGCCGACCAGCACCTTCTTGCTGCCGGGGGCGGTGGCGTAGGAGCCGTCCGCGGTGGCGCCGATCATCTTCATGTCCCACTGGCGTTCGGCCAGCGGCTCCGGGGCGCCGGTTCCGGCCTTCCTGGTGCCCGGAGTACCGCTCTGCCCGAGGGCTCCGGAGGGGGGAAGGGTCGCGGGGATCGCGGTGGCGGAGCCGATCCTGCGGTCGGAGGAGACTCCCACGACGGCGTCGCTGCCGGCGAGGTTCTCCACGAACCGGGAGCCTGGGCCGCTGGCGACGACGTAGCCGAGTCGCGTCTCCGTGGACAGCGCGGTGCCGCCGCTCGCGTCGATCGCGTCGATCGCGCGGTCGTGGGCGCCGTCGGCGTAGAAGACCAGGTACTCGCGGGCCTGGCTCGCGACCGGGCCGGCCCCGCCGTCCAGGGCTCCCGCCGTGAGAGTGGCCGCCAGGGCGAGAACCGTTCCCGCGCCCGTCAGCCTTCTGATCCCGCGTCTCATCGATCCTCCGCACCTGGCCTGATCACGAAAATCTATCCTTCAGGGATACGCACGACAAAGCGAACTCAATATCCGCTCTGCGCGTTTTTCCGCGAAGGGGTCGGTGAGACGGCCGGTACACAGGCGTTCCCGGGTGCGGTTCCGCACCCGGGAACGCCGTGACGTGCTCCTACCGGCCGTGACATACACGGACCAAATACAACCTACTCAGTGTTCAGACCGGCTGTGCTCAGACCAGTGGCCTCGCGGTAGGCGGGATCGCCACCGGCAGGGCCGTGGAGCCGGTGAGGTAGCGGTCGGCGGCCGAGGCGGCCGAGCGGCCCTCGGCGATCGCCCACACGATCAGGGACTGGCCGCGGCCCATGTCCCCGGCGACGAAGACGCCGTCGACCGAGGACATGTAACCCCTGTCCCTGGCGACGTTGCCCCTGGCGTCGAAGAACTCGCCTTCGGCGACCTCGGCGAGCTCGGTGAGCAGACCCTTCTTCTCCGGTCCCACGAAGCCCATCGACAGGGTGACCAGCTCGGCGGGGATCTCCCGCTCGGAACCGGGCACCGGCTTGAAACCGGCGCCGGGGCCCTCCACCTCGACCAGGCGCAGTGCTTGGACGTTGCCGTCGGCGTCGCCGACGAACTCGGTGGTGGAGACCGCGTAGACCCGGTCGCCGCCGCCGTCGGCCAGTTCCTCGTGGGCGCTCTCCATCTTGAACAGGATGGGGAAGGTGGGCCACGGCTGGCTGCCGGGGCGCTCCGCCGGGGGCTGGGGCATGATCTCCAGCTGGGTGATCGAGGCGGCCCCCTGCCGGATCGCGGTGCCGATGCAGTCGGCGCCGGTGTCGCCGCCGCCGATCACGACGACGTGCTTGCCCTCGGCGCTGATCGGCGAGACCGGGAAGTCGCCCTCCTGGACCTTGTTGGAGGGCGGCAGGAACTCCATCGCCTGGTGGACGCCCTTCAGGTCGCGCCCGGCGACGGGCAGGTCCCGCCACTGGGTCGCGCCGCCGGCCAGCACGATCGCGTCGAACTCCGCACGCAGCCGCGCCGCCGTGATGTCGACTCCGACGTTGACGCCGGTACGGAACTCGGTGCCCTCGGCCCGCATCTGGGCGAGCCGGCGGTCGATGTGCCGCTTCTCCATCTTGAACTCGGGAATGCCGTAGCGGAGCAGGCCGCCGATCCGGTCGGCGCGCTCGAACACCACCACGTCGTGCCCGGCGCGGGTGAGCTGCTGCGCGGCGGCCAGGCCCGCGGGCCCCGAGCCGACGACCGCGACCCGCTTACCGGTCTTCGAGGCGGGGGGCTGGGGGGTGACCCAGCCCTCGTCGAAGGCGCGGTCGATGATCTCGACCTCGACCCGCTTGATCGCCACCGGGTCGGAGTTGATGCCGAGCACGCACGCCGCCTCGCACGGAGCCGGGCACAGGCGGCCGGTGAACTCCGGGAAGTTGTTGGTGGCGTGCAGGCGCTCGACGGCCTCCTGCCAGTCGTCCCGGTAGACCAGGTCGTTCCACTCGGGGATCAGGTTGCCCAGCGGGCAGCCGTTGTGGCAGAACGGGATGCCGCAGTCCATGCATCGCGCCGCCTGCTTGGTCAGCGCGGGCTTGGGGAAGTCCTCGTAGACCTCCCGCCAGTCGCGGATGCGGACGTCCACCGGGCGGCGCGCCGGCAGCTCGCGTCCGTGCGTGAGGAAACCCTTGGGGTCGGCCATCGGTCGTACCTCCCTTATCCCTGAACAGCCTGAGCGGTGTGAACGGTATGAGTGGGCGTGGACATCGGCCTCACCCCTGGACCGCGGCGGTCATGACCGCCTCGTCGATGTCGCGGCCCTCCAGCCGGGCGGACTCGGCGGCCCGCAGGACCCGCTTGTAGTCCGTCGGCATGATCTTGCCGAACCGGGACGGGTCCCAGTCGACCAGCAGCGCCTTGGCCACCGTGGAGCCGGTCTCGGCCAGGTGCGCCTCGACGATCTCGCGCAGCGTCTCGGAGTCGGCCTCGTCGAGCTCCTCGATCTCCACCATCTCGCGGTTGACCCGCTCGATGTCGGGGTCGAGCAGGTAGGCGATGCCACCCGACATGCCGGCCGCGAAGTTGCGGCCGGTCGGGCCGAGGACGACCGCCTTGCCGCCGGTCATGTACTCGCAGCCGTGGTCGCCGACGCCCTCGACCACCGCGGTGGCGCCGGAGTTGCGGACACAGAACCGCTCCCCCACGACGCCGCGGATGAACGCCTCGCCGGAGGTCGCGCCGTACAGGCCGACGTTGCCGGCGATGATGTGTCCCTCCAGCGAGGCCGCCTCGTGCGGCTGGACCGAGATCCGGCCGCCGGACAGGCCCTTGCCGACGTAGTCGTTGGCGTCGCCGGTCAGCCGCAGCGTGACGCCCCTGGGCAGGAAGGCGCCGAAGGAGTTGCCCGCGGAGCCGGTGAAACGCACGTCGATGGTGTTGTCGGGCAGGCCGGCGCCGCCGTACCGCTTGGTCACCTCGTGGCCGAGCATGGTTCCGACGGTGCGGTTGACGTTGCGGATGGGCAGTTCGAGGGTGACCCGGGAACCGTCCTTGAGCGCGCCCTCCGCGAGCTGGATCAAGGTGTTGTCCAGCGCCCTTGCCAGCCCGTGGTCCTGCCCCACCACGCGGCGGAGCGAGGCGCCGGCGGGCAACTCGGGCTGGTGCAGGATCGGCGCCAGGTCGAGCCCCGCGGCCTTCCAGTGGTTCTCGGCCGAGGTGGTGTCCAGCAGCTCGGCGTGGCCGACGGCCTCCTCCAGGCTGCGGAAGCCCAGCGCGGCGAGATACTCGCGGATCTCCTGGGCGACGAACTCGAAGAAGTTGACCACGAACTCGGGCTTGCCGGTGAACCTCTTGCGCAGCTCGGGGTTCTGGGTGGCGACGCCGACCGGGCAGGTGTCCAGGTGGCAGACGCGCATCATCACGCAGCCGGAGACGACCAGGGGCGCCGTGGCGAAGCCGTACTCCTCGGCGCCGAGCAGCGCGGCGATGACCACGTCGCGGCCGGTCTTGAGCTGGCCGTCGACCTGGACGGTGATCCGGTCGCGCAGGCCGTTGAGCAGCAGCGTCTGCTGGGTCTCGGCCAGTCCGAGCTCCCAGGGGGCACCCGCGTGCTTGAGCGAGGTCAGCGGGGAGGCGCCGGTGCCGCCGTCGTGGCCGGAGATGAGCACGACGTCGGCGTGGGCCTTGGACACGCCCGCCGCGACCGTTCCGACGCCGACCTCGGCCACCAGCTTGACGTGCACGCGGGCGGCGGGGTTGGCGTTCTTCAGGTCGTGGATGAGCTGGGCGAGGTCCTCGATGGAGTAGATGTCGTGGTGCGGCGGCGGAGAGATAAGGCCGACGCCCGGGGTGGAGTGCCGGGTCTTGGCGATCCACGGGTAGACCTTGTGGCCGGGCAGCTGGCCGCCCTCGCCGGGCTTGGCGCCCTGGGCCATCTTGATCTGCAGGTCGTCGGCGTTGACCAGGTACTCCGACGTCACGCCGAACCGGCCGGAGGCCACCTGCTTGATGGCCGAGCGGCGGACCGGGTCGTGCAGCCGCTCGGGGTCCTCGCCGCCCTCACCGGTGTTGGACTTGCCGCCCAGCCGGTTCATCGCGATGGCGAGCGTCTCGTGCGCCTCCATCGAGATGGAGCCGTACGACATGGCGCCGGTGGAGAACCGCTTGACGATCTCGCTGACCGGCTCGACCTCGTCGATCGGCACCGGCTCGCGGACACCGTCCTTCAGCTTGAACAGGCCGCGCAGCGTCATCAGCCGCTCGGCCTGGGAGTCCACCAGGCCGGTGTACTCCTTGAAGATCTCGTAGCGGCGTGAGCGGGTGGCGTGCTGCAGCTTGAAGACGGTCTCGGGGTTGAACAGGTGCGGCTCGCCCTCGCGGCGCCACTGGTACTCGCCGCCGACCTCCAGACGGCGGTGGGCGTTCTCGGCCCGGGGGTAGGCGCGCCGGTGGCGCAGCGCCGCCTCCTCGGCGAGGACGTCGAAGCCGACACCGCCCAGCCGGGAGGTGGTCCCGGTGAAGCAGGCGTCGACGACCTCCTGGCTCAGGCCGAGCGCCTCGAAGATCTGCGCACCGGTGTAGGAGGCGACGGTGGACACCCCCATCTTGGACATGACCTTCAGCACGCCCTTGCCGTACGCCTTGATGAGGTTGCGCACGGCCTTGTGCCGCTCGACCCGCAGCGCACCGGAGTCGACCATGTCCTCGACGGTCTCGATGGCGAGGTACGGGTTGACCGCGCCCGCGCCGTAGCCGATGAGCAGCGCCATGTGGTGCGCCTCGCGCGCCTCACCGGTCTCGATGACCAGCCCGACCCTGGTGCGGGTCTTCTCGGCGATCAGGTGGTGGTGGACGGCACCGGTGAGCAGCAGCGACGGGATCGGCGCCAGCGCGTCGGAGGAGCCCCGGTCGGAGAGGACGATGATCCGCGCCCCGCCCTCGATCGCCTCGGAGACCTCGGCGCGGATCTCCTCGATGCGGCCGAGCAGTGCCTCGCCGCCGCCCGCGACCTCGTACAGGCCGCGGACCACGTGTGGGCGGAAGCCCGGCAGCGCGCCCTCGTCGTTGATGTGGATGATCTTCGCGAGCTCGTCGTTGTCGATCACCGGGTAGGGCAGCACCAGCTGACGGCAGGAGGCCGGGCCCGGGTCGAGCAGGTTGCCCTCGGGGCCGATGGTGGTGGCCAGGGAGGTGACGAGCTCCTCCCGGATCGCGTCCAGCGGCGGGTTGGTGACCTGCGCGAACAGCTGGCTGAAGTAGTCGAACAGCAGCCGGGGCTTCTCGCTGAGCACCGCGACGGGGGTGTCGGTGCCCATCGAGCCGATCGGCTCGGCGCCCGCCCTGGCCATCGGCGCCAGGATGATCCGCAGTTCCTCCTCGGTGTAGCCGAAGGTCTGCTGCCGCCTGATCAGCGCCTCGTGCGTCGGGACCTCGTGCGCGCGGGCGGGCAGTTCCTCGAAGCGGACCAGCCCGGCGTGCAGCCAGTCCGCGTACGGCAGCTCGGCCGCCAGCTCGGCCTTGATCTCGTCATCCTCGATGATCTTGCCGAGCTCGGTGTCGATCAGGAACATCTTGCCGGGCTGCAGGCGGCCCTTGCGGACCACGTCCTCGGGGGCGATGTCGAGCACGCCGGCCTCGGAGGCCAGCACGACCAGGCCGTCGGTGGTGACCCAGAACCGCCCCGGGCGCAGGCCGTTGCGGTCGAGTACCGCGCCGACCAGGGTGCCGTCGGAGAAGGTGATCGAGGCCGGGCCGTCCCAGGCCTCCATGAGGGTGGAGTGGAACTCGTAGAACGCCCGCCGGGCGGGGTCCATCTCGGTGTGGTTCTCCCACGCCTCGGGGATCATCATCAGCACCGCGTGCGGCAGCCGGCGCCCGGCGAGGTGCAGGAGTTCCAGGGTCTCGTCGAAGGAGGCGGTGTCGGAGCCGGCCGGGTCGCAGATCGGGAAGAGCCGCGACAGGTCTCCCGGCAGGTTCGCGGTCCGCAGCATGGCCTCGCGGGCCCGCATCCAGTTGCGGTTGCCCTTGACCGTGTTGATCTCACCGTTGTGGGCGATGTAGCGGTACGGGTGCGCCAGCGGCCACGAGGGGAAGGTGTTGGTGGAGAAACGCGAGTGGACCAGCGAGATCGCGGTCTCGTAGCGCTCGTCGCTGAGGTCGGGGAAGAACTGCTCGACCTGCAGCGGAGTGAGCATGCCCTTGTAGACGATGGTCCGGCAGCTCAGCGAGGGGAAGTAGACGTTCGCCTCGTGCTCGGCCCGCTTGCGCAGGCAGAAGGCCAGCCGGTCCAGCTCCAGGCCGGTCTCGCCGTTGGGGGAGGTCACGAACAGCTGGGCGAAGAACGGCATCACCGCGCGGGCGCTCGGCCCGGGCAGGTCGGGGGTGGTCGGCACGTCTCGCCAGCCGATGACCGTCAGGCCCTCCTGCTCGGCGATCTCCTCGATCAGCCGCACCGCCCTGGCGCGGGCCGGTGCGTCGGCGGGCAGGAAGGCCGTGCCGGCGGCGTAGGCTCCGGCCGCGGGCAGCGGGAAGCCCACCACCGTGCGGAAGAAGGTGTCGGGGATCTGCGTCAGGATCCCGGCGCCGTCGCCGGTGTCCGGTTCGCTGCCCTGTGCGCCCCGGTGATCGAGGTTGCACAGAGCGGTCAGTGCCTTCGCGACGATGTCGTGGCTGCGGCGGCCGGCCACGTCCGCGACCATGGCGACGCCACAGGCGTCGTGCTCGTGTGAGGGGTGGTACAGGCCCTGGGGCTCGGGAAAGCCGAGGTGGGCAGCGGGCATCGAATCCCTCCCGTCGTCTTGCTTCCTTGGAACAAGCAAGGGACGACGTTGGCCCTGCTGCGTGGTGGGTAGAGGTTACCGTACCCTGCCGGATACCGGCCTACCCGGTCAGGTCACACCGATTTGGCGCCGATTCGCCCGGTTTGTTTAACACGCGCTGATGGCACGACATTCCAGGTCCGGGCTTTAAGGTGGCCGAATGGAACCGAGCGCCCCCGCCGAATCGGGCGACCCCACCGGCCTGACGGACAACGGAACCGCTGACGCCCCGGGCGTGTCGGAGGTGCCGGGCGGCCCGGCCGCCCACGAGGGGGTCAGGGCGCTCGTCGCCCGGCTGGGCGTCGACGGCAGGCGGCTGAGGATCGCGCTGGCGGCGCTGGGCGACGGCCGCTGGTGGACTCTCGCCGACCTGGTCAGGCGGACCGCTACGTCGCGGCGGACCATCGAGGCGCTGTTGCGCGAGGTGGACGGGGAGCTGGAACGCTCCGGCGACCGCTTCAGGCTGCCCGCCCACTGGGCCGGGCAGGAGGTGAGCGTCCTCGCCCCGGCCGACCCGGTGGCGCATCTCCTCTCCGGCCGGGCGGAACTGGTCGCGCGGATGGACGAGCTGATCGCCAAGGCCCCCCGTGGCCGCCACACGCTGGACCACGTCGCCGCGACCGGCGACACCGTGGTGCGGCGGGCACTGCTGCTGGACGCCCGGTTCTGGCTGGACGGCGCCCGGCTGCTGTGCGTGGGCGACCACGATCTGACCTCGCTGGCCACCGCGATGCTGCACCCCGGCGTCGAGGTGACGGTCGTCGACGTCGACGAGCGCATCCTGGCCTACATCGCCGGCCAGGCCGACCGGCTCGGGCTGGCCGTGCGGACCCGCTGGGCCGACCTGCGCCTGGGACTGCCCGCCTCCGCGCGGAGCTGGGCCGATCTGGCGATCACCGACCCGCCCTACACCCCCGAAGGGGTCGGGCTGTTCGTCGCCCGCTGCGCGGAGGGACTGCGCGACCGCGAACAGGGCCGGATCATGCTGGCGTACGGCGCGAGCGAGCGCACCCCCGCGCTCGCCCTCAAGGTGCAGCAGGCCCTGTCCCAGCTCAATCTGGTCAACGAGGCGATCTACCCCGACTTCAACCGCTACCTCGGCGCCGAGGCCATCGGCTCGGCCGCCGACCTGTACGTCCTGCGCCCCACCACGAGAACCTGGCCGGCCGCCGCCGCCCGTACCGACTCCTCAGGCACCGCCATCTACACGCAGGGGCCCCAGTCGGTGGAGTCGGCGGACTCGGCAGCGGCCTCCGCCCCGGACTTCGCGGCCGGGTTCGAGGACGGGTTCGTCCCGGAGGTGCTGGTGGGCGAGTGGCCCCGCGACGTGCTGCCCAAAGCCCCCAGAGCGCGCCTGGCGACCTGGCTGGCCAAACCCTACGCCAGCGCCCCGGCCAGGGTGGCGATCTCCGTACCGGCCGGACTGGAGGCCGCGCTGCCCCGGCTGCTGCTGGCCACCCGCGCCGGGGAGGTCCGGGTCACCCTGGCCGCGGCCCCGGTAAACCTCCCCGCCGACCTGCTCGCCCCCGTCTACGACCTCACCGTCGAGGGCTCGTCCGTACGCGCCGTACGGACGGCGCCTCGCCAGGACGACGCGGCCCGGATCCTGCGCCGCGTCCTGGACAACGCGCACGGCAAGCTCGCCAACACCTGGCGCGAGGCCCTGATCAAGGTCCGGGGCGAGTTGACGAAGAAGCAGGCCAGGGCGGTCATCGCCGCCGTCGCTCCGTGGACGGAGGAGGTCACGGTCCTCGAACTGCCCGCCCACCGGCTCCTGGAACTCCAGGCCGCGGTGCGAAGCTCCCTCAGCGCACCAGCCGGCGCTGGATCGCCAGGCTGAGGCCGTCCACGGCGACCTGCGGGTAGGTGAGGTCCACCCGGCCCCCCTCGACCACCGGGGCGACCCAGCTCACCGTGGCGTAGTGCCCCAGGGCACGGGCCTGTGCCCAGCTGCGGGAGCCGTCGAAACCCTCGGGCGTGTCGGGGGCGGGCCGGACGAAGCCGTCGCCCCTGAGCGCCGTCACGAGCCTGTCCGCGGCGGCGGAGTCCGCGAGGTTGAAAATCAGGAACTGGCCGGAGATCTCGCCGTCCTCGCTCTCGTAGCGGGCCCGCAGCGCCTGCGTGCACCCGTCGAGCGCGTCCAACGCGCTCCCCCAGGCCGCCTCGGCGCAGTCGGCGAGGGTCTCGGTGGCCTTGAGCGCGAGCCTGGTGGTGCCCGCCGACACCGAGGGGCCGGGGAACATCTCGGCGACGGTCAGCGGCTGAGGGTCGAGGGCGCGGGTCGCGATGGGCGCGTAGTGGGCCGTGCTGGGCTCCGCACGAAGGACGGCGGCGCGCGGGTCGGGCCCGCCCCCCAGCAGGAGGAAGGCCGCCACCCCGGCGACCACGACCAGCACGGCGACGGCGACGGCGATCCACTTGCGCATGGGGAGAGAGCTTACTTCGACAGGCGGGACGGCAGGGACCACTGAGCCGAGGCGGACACGGAAGCGGCGGGCTACTTGGACGGAGCGGGCGCGGGGGAGACCGCGACGATGCGGCGGAAGATCGCCTTTTCCACGCCGCGGACCGTCAGGGACAGCGAGACGAAGTCGTCCTTCGGGCCGGGATCGGCGCCGTCGGCCCTGCCGATCCAGACCAGGCCCGCGTAGTGCCCCATGGCGTGCCCGCTGGACTCGGTGTGACCCCCGGCCGGGAAGACGGCCTTGCCCGCCTGGAGCGGCCGGACCCAACCACCCCGGTGCAGGGTGGTCAGCGTGTTCACCAACGTGTCGGCCGAGGCGGTGTCGCGGAGGTTGAACAGGGTGTACTGGGCCACGTGGCGGCCGTCCGCGCTGACGTAGAGGCCCCTGGCCACCTGGGTGCACCCGCCCTGGACGAGCAGGTCGGCGAGCCCCTGGCCCCAGGTCGCCATCGCGCAGTCGGCCTCCAGGCGGGTGGCCGCCAGTCTCAGCGTGACCCTGCCCTCCTTGAGGGTCCTGGTCGCGAAGAGATCCTTGACCGTCAGCGGCTTGGGGTCGGCCTTGCTCTGCGCGATCGGGGCGAACACCTTGGAGGAGGGCCAGCCCTTGTAGGTGTCGGGCCTCGGCTCGGTGCCGATGACCGAGGCGGTGGCCCGTTCGGGCACGTAGTCGTTGCCGATCGCGGAGATCGCGAGGGTGAGGGCGAGGGCGGCGACCAGCACGCCCGCCACCGCCCCGAGGATCATCAGCAGCCGCTGCTGGGGCCGGGTCAGCCCCCACTCGTCCAGCCGGGTGATGTTCTCGGTCTGGGGCTGCGCCCTGGCGGAGGTGCGGCGGCGCTTACGCACGGGTGTGGCGGGCGGACCGGCCGGAGGGGTCACAGTCCGACCCCTCCCAGGAGGGTGCCCAGGCCGTAGGTCAGGGCCGCGGCGACCGCGCCGACAAGAAGCTGGCGCAGCCCGCTGTACCACCAGCTGCGCGCGGTGACCCGGGAGACCAGCGCGCCCGCGCCGAACAGCGCCAGGCAGGAGATCACCGCCGAGGTCGTCAGGCTGGTGACCCCGAGCAGGTACGGCAGGAGCGGCAGGAGCGCGCCCACGCCGAACGACAGGAACGAGGAGATCGCGGCGATCCTGGGCGAGGGCAGGTCCTGGGCGGTGACCCCCAGCTCGGCCTGGGTGTGCACCTCGAGCGCCCGGTCGGGGTCCATCGAGATCTGCCGGGCCACCTCGGCCGCCACGGCGGGCTCGACGCCCCGGTCCTCGTAGAGCTTGGCGAGCTCCTGCTGCTCGGCCTCGGGGTGGCGTTCGAGCTCGCGCCGTTCGACGTCGATCTCGGCCAGGGCGAGTTCTCGCTGGCTGGCCACCGAGACGTACTCACCCCCGGCCATGGAGAACGCGCCCGCCGCCAGCCCCGCGACCCCGGCCAGCACGATGACCGTGGTGCTGGCGGTGCCGCCGGCGACACCGGCGATCAGGGCGAAGTTCGAGACGAGACCGTCCATCGCGCCGAACACCGACGGCCGCAGCCAGCCGCCGTTGACGTCGCGATGCCGGTGGTGCATCTCGGCGCGGCCCCCCGAGTCGTCACCGCTCACCGGGACCCTTTCTCCTCCTGGTCGGCCAGGTCGGACGGGTGGGCCGGATCGACCGAGTCGTCGGCCGCGAGCGCGCCGGAGACGAGCCTCGGCTCGCCGTCCTCCTTCACCCTGTCGCTCTCGTCGCTCTCGTCGCTCTCGTCGGGGTCGGCCAGGTCGGACGGGTGAGCCGGGTCGGCGGTATCCTCCCCGTCCGAGGCGGCCGGGGTGACGGCCGGCTCGGCCTCGGTGCCGGCTCCGGCCTCGCCCTTGTCCGCGTCGCCGGTCTCGCCCTGCACGGGCTCGACGGCCGGATCGGGCTGCGGACGGACCTGCTCGGCGTCGCTCTTGTTCCTGGCGTACCAGAAGTAGGCCATCGCCCCGATGAACAGGACGATCGAGGTCCACTGGTTGAGCCGCAGACCGAGGATGTGGTGGGCGGTGTCGACCCGCAGCCCCTCGATCCAGAAGCGGCCCACCGTGTAGCCGGCGACGTAGAGCGCGAACAGGCGGGCGTGCCGGAGCGCGAATTTGCGCCCTGCCCAGATGAGGACCAGTGCCAGGCCCAGGTCCCAGATCGACTCGTACAGGAAGGCCGGGTGGTAGGTGTCCTCGCCCGGCACCGTGCCCGGCCGGTCGGGGTCGATCTCCAGACCCCACGGCAGGTCGGTGGGGCTGCCGAACAGCTCCTGGTTGAAGTAGTTGCCCCAGCGGCCGATGGCCTGGGCCACCGCGATCCCGGGGGCGACGGTGTCGGCCACCGCGGTCAGGGAGATCCCCCTGCCGCGGCACCCCAGCCAGACACCCACTCCACCGAGCGCGACGGCACCCCAGATGCCCAGGCCGCCGTTCCAGATGAACAGCGCCTCGATCGGCTCGTTGGGTGCGTCCGGCCCGAAGTAGAGCTGCCAGTCGGTGATGACGTGATAGAGACGTCCGCCGACCAGGCCGAACGGCACGGCCCAGACGGCGAGATCCACGATCGTCCCCGGCTCACCGCCGCGGGCACGCCAGCGGCGCTCGCCGATGACTACCGCGACGACGACGCCGAGCACGATGCACAGTGCGTAGGCCCGGATGGGGACCACACCGAACAGATACCAGACCCCCTGGGAGGGGCTGGGAATCGAGGCGAGGGGCATGTCAGGTGACGTTACCGTGTCCCGGGCTACTTGGCGGCATCAAGAACGGCCTGACGCAGATCGGCCGGCTTGAAAGCCACATTCGTGTCCAACTCGGTACCGTTGAGCTTCAGCGTCGGGGTGCCCGTGAGCTTCTGGGATTCCATGACCTTGGTGCTGTATTCGAGGTGCGCGGGCGCCTTCTCCTGACTGGTCACGCACGACTCGAAACCGGGGTCGGTCACTCCGGCGTCCTTGCCCCAGGCGATCAGATCAGGGATCTTGAAACCCTCCACGAGCTCCGAGGGCTGCTCCTTGAACAACTTGTCGTGGAAGGCGATCCAGGGAGCGCCCCCGGGGATGCAGCGGATCGCCGACGCGGCGCGCAGCGAGTTGGCCCGGGTGATCCCCTTGTTGGTCTGTTCCTGGAAGATCGTGATCGGGTGGTAGACCACCTTGGCCTTGCCCTCGGCCGCCAGGTTCTTGATCGTCGGGCCGCTGGTCTCCTCCAGCGCCCTGCAGGCGGGGCACTGGAAGTCCTCGAAGACGTCCAGGACCGGCTTCTCCACCCCCGGCCTGGCCATGACCACCGAACCGTCCCCGGCGACGGTGATGGGCGCGAGCGAGGCCCCGACCTGCTCGGACTTGCTGCTCTGGGCGGCGAACCACCAGCCACCCCCGACGGCGGCGATCGCGACGACGGCCGCGGTCGCGATGGTCGCCACCCGCTTGCGCTTCTCTCTCCGCAGTTGTTCCTCGCGCTGCGCCTTGATCCGATCACGCGCCGACTGCTCCCGCGCGGCCTTGCCCATCAGTAAGCCTCCTTCTCCTGAAGCTCCCCGTCATCGCTCTCGACGTCCTCGTACGACTCCTCGCCCGGGGTGAGCCCGAGCGCGGAGTCCAGCGCGAAGCGGCCCGGAGGGAAGATCGCGACGAACACACCGAGTCCGAAGAGACCGAAGTCACGCAGGATGTCGATGAGATAGTCGGGCTCCACCCCGGCCGCCAGCTGACCGCCGCCGCCGAAGCAGCCGCAGTCGATGCGCAGCCCGCGCGCCCACGCCGAGGCGATGCCGATGACGAACGCCAGCATGAGCAGCGCCGAGATGACACCCGCCGCTCGGGTGAGCAGCCCGACGACCAGCAACAACCCCACGACGATCTCCAGGATCGGCAGGCCGTAGCCGACCGCCGTGGCGAGCGATTTGGGGAGCAGATCGTATGCCTCGACCGCCTGAACCGAGAGCACCGGAGCGCCGATCTTGCCCCAACCCGCGACGATCAGCACTCCCGCCAGCACCAGCCGTGAGACGGTCGTCACCCAGGGTAGCGCCGAAATCACGATACGCGACCTATTGGGCGCGGGGTTATCAGAGGTCACGAGCACCATTCTCCTATTCCAAGCCCCGGCCACAGACGTCTTCGGCGAATGCCAGGTATTCGAGGAAAACCTCATCACGAGCCCGATAAGCATCGAATAAGCCCGCCTGGCAGGCGCTGACGTGGGAGCGGCCCCTTTCTTCGAGTAGGGGATCCGCTCTCGAACGGGCTCGTCAGCCGCGGACACCCGCCGCCAGCTCGGCGCCCAGTTCACGGACCGAGGCCAGCCCCGAGGCCTCGTCCGGCGCGTCGAGAACGCGGCGGATGAACGCCGACCCCACGATGACGCCGTCGGCGTAACCAGCCACCTCGGCGGCCTGCCTGCCGGTGCCGACGCCCAGGCCGACGCAGACCGGGAGGGAGGTGTGCGAGCGGGTACGCTCGACCAGGCCCTGAGCGGCCGCGCCGACCGAGTCGCGGGCGCCGGTGACGCCCATCAGCGAGGCCGCGTAGACGAAGCCGGTGCAGCTGTCGACGACCGCCTTGATACGGGCCTCGGTGGAGCTGGGCGCGACCAGGAAGACCGTGTCGATCCCGGCCCCGGCACTGGCCTCGCGCCAGGGCCCGGCCTCCTCGGGGGTCAGGTCGGGGGTGATGGTGCCCACCCCGCCCGCGTTCGCCAGGTCACGGGCGAAGCGGTCGGCGCCGTAGCGGTCGATCGGGTTCCAGTACGTCATGACCAGGGTGGCGGCACCGGTCTTGGCCACGCCCTCGACGGTGCGCAGCACGTCGGCGATGCGGGTGCCGTTGGTCAGCGCCCGGTGTACGGCGTCCTGGATCGTCGGGCCGTCCATGAGGGGATCGGAGTAGGGCAGGCCGATCTCGATCACGTCGCAGCCGGCGTCCACCATGGCGGCGGCGACGGCGATCGCGCCCTCCTTGCTGGGGAACCCAGCGGGGAGATATCCGATGAGGGCGGCGCGGCCGTCCGCCTTGGCCTTGGCGAACACCGTCTGAAGAGTCGTCATCGTTGTTTCCGTTGCGGTTCGTCCCCTCCGGCACGCCGGAGGGGAGGCAAGTCGGTAGTCAGAGGTTGAAGTACTTCATCGCGGTGCCCATGTCCTTGTCGCCCCGTCCCGAGAGGTTGACCAGGATCGTCGCCTCGGAACCCATCTCGCGACCGAGCTTGAGGGCACCGGCGAGCGCGTGTGAGGACTCGATCGCGGGGATGATGCCCTCGGTGCGGGCGAGCAGCGAGAAGGCGTCCATCGCCTCGGCGTCGGTGATGCCGTGGTAGGTGGCGCGGCCGGTGTCCTTGAGCCAGGCGTGCTCGGGGCCGACGCCCGGGTAGTCGAGCCCGGCTGAGATCGAGTGCGACTCGAGGGTCTGCCCCTCCTCGTCCTGCAGCACGTAGGTGCGCGAGCCGTGCAGCACCCCGACGGAGCCCTCGGTGAGGGTGAGCGCGTGCTCGCCGCTCTCCAGGCCCCGGCCGCCCGCCTCGTAGCCGTGCAGCTGGACGCCCTCGTCCCCGAGGAAGGCGTGGAAGATGCCGATCGCGTTGGAACCGCCGCCGACCGCCGCGGCGACCGCGTCGGGCAGCCTGCCGGTGAGCTCCAGCACCTGACGGCGGGCCTCGACGCCGATGATGCGGGCGAAGTCGCGGACGATCTCCGGGAACGGGTGCGGCCCGGCGATGGTGCCGAAGAGGTAGTGGGTGCGGTCGACGTTGGCGACCCAGTCGCGGAAGGCCTCGTTGATGGCGTCCTTGAGGGTCTGGCTGCCGTTGGTGACCGGGACGACCGTGGCGCCGAGCAGCTTCATGCGGGCGACGTTGAGCGCCTGACGCTCGCAGTCGACGGCCCCCATGTAGATCACGCACTCCAGGCCCAGCAGGGCGGCGGCGGTCGCGGTGGCGACGCCGTGCTGGCCGGCGCCGGTCTCGGCGATCACCCGCGTCTTGCCCAGGCGCTTGGTCAGCAGGGCCTGGCCGAGCACGTTGTTGATCTTGTGGGCGCCGGTGTGGGTCAGGTCCTCGCGCTTGAGGATGATCCGGGCGCCCCCCGCCTGCTCGGCGAAGCGGGGCACCTCGGTCAGCGTGGTCGGCCGCCCGGCGTAGGTGCGCAGCAGGTGGTCGAACTCCCGAAGGAACGCCACGTCGCTCTTCGCCTTGTCGTACTCCGCCGCGACCTCGTCCAGGGCCGGGATGAGCGCCTCGGGCACGTAGCGGCCGCCGAAGACGCCGAACTTGCCGTGGATGTCCGGATCGTTGCCGTGAAGGCCGTTTCCGGCGAGGTCCGCGGCGGTGAGGACGGTTCCTTCGTGCGTTGTCACTGCTTACTGCCCCTCGGGTCGGGATGCGGGGTGGGCACCGGCGGTGACCAGGTCGACCACGGCGGCCCGCGGATCCTTGCCGGTCACCAGGCTCTCGCCGACCAGGACGGCGTCGGCGCCCGCCCTGGCGTAGGCGAGCAGGTCGTGGGGGCCGCGCACGCCCGACTCGGCGATCTTGATGACCCCGTCGGGAACCTTGGGGGCGAGCTTGGCGAACACGTCGCGGTCCACCTCGAGCGTCTTGAGGTTCCGCGCGTTGATACCGATGATCTTGGCTCCGGCGGTGAGCGCCCGGTCGAGCTCCTCCTCGGTGTGCACCTCGACCAGCGGGGTCAGCCCGATCGACTCGGCCCGCTCGATGAGCGAGACCAGCGCGTTCTGGTCGAGCGCCGCGACGATCAGCAGCGCCAGGTCGGCGCCGTAGGCGCGGGCCTCCCAGAGCTGGTACGAGGTGACGATGAAGTCCTTGCGCAGCACCGGGATGTCGACGACGGCGCGTACGGCGGCCAGGTCGTCGAGGGTGCCGCCGAAGCGGCGCCGCTCGGTGAGCACGCTGATGACGTGGGCGCCGCCCGACTCGTAGTCGCCGGCCAGCGCGGCGGGGTCGGCGATCGCGGCCATCGCGCCCTTGGACGGGCTGGAACGCTTGACCTCGGCGATGACCGCCACCTGGTCGCCGCCCAGCGCCGCGTAGACGTCACGGGGGGCGGGCGCCCGCCCGGCCCGCTCCTTGAGCTCGGCCAGCGACACCCTCTCCTGCCGCTCGGCCAGGTCGGCGCGGACTCCTTCGAGGATTTCCTCAAGCACGCTCATTTGCCCTCCCCGCGAAGTTCAGAGGCCAGGTTCGCGAACGCTGCCGTGCCCGTGGTTCGCTCGCTCCGCTCGCTCACGAGTAAGGCCCCTCCCGATCGACTGCCCTTGTCCCGCCGATGCTATCGGCCCAACCGGGGTCGCCCCGCCACCGGGTGAAGCACAAAGGCGACTATGGGCCCAAGAATTCCCCAAAAGGGAGATTTCGTACTATCCAAAACACGATCATTAAAGCCAGAAATAGCCAGACATAGGCCGGACGTATGGATTTCACCACGGGCGGCCCACCCGATTCTCTCCCGGACCGGCCACCCCACCAGGCACGCAGCGCCCAGCGGCCCCAGAGCACGACCAGCGCCGGGACCATGAGGGTGACGAGCGGGTTGAGCCCCAGCGCCGTCACCGGATCGCCGTGCACGAGCGCGTGCACGGTCCGCAGGCCGCCGCAGCCGGGGCAGTACAGGCCGGTGAGCATGAGGAACGGGCAGGTCGGGTAGTGGCCGGGCTCGTTCGGGTCGACCGCCCCCACGAACGCGACCGCGGCACCCGCCACCAGCGCGGCACCCAGCGGCGGCAGCATGGCCCGCGCGCGCGAACCAGCGATCTTCCCCATGAGCACGGCCGTCGGCACCCCCTCACCGGCCACCCTACTCGCGCCGGACGCGGCCCCGCCTCAGACGACCGTCAGGTCAGGCACCCGTCAGCGAGGCGCTGCCGACGATGGCGCCGACCGCGATCAGCCAGGCCAGCACCGCCAGCCAGCACGCGATCCCGAAGTAGGACAGGACCAGGCCGGCGATGGCCATGCCCCTCCCCTCCTCGCCCGTCCGCTTGATCTGCCCCAGCGAGACGTGGCCCAGCACCACACCCACGATCGAGGTGAGGCCGCAGACGAACAGCCCCGCGATCCCCATGATCAGCGCAGCGATGGCCATGCCGTTGTTACCCCGAGGAGGCGGCGCACCGTAACCGCCGTAGGCGTCGTAGCCGCCACCGGGCGGCGGGCCGTAACCGCCGGACGAACCGTAACCCCCCTGAGAGCCATAGCCACCGCCCCCCGGGGGTTGCCCGTAACCACCCGGCTGATTGCCGTAGCTCATGAATGACTCCCGTTTATCTAAGTTGAGGGCGAAATCTTAGCGAAAACACTCCCGGGCCGAAGGGGTCCGGGCACGCCGTAAGCAAGTCGTAGCCGGGGCGCACACCCCTCGGACATCGGATCTCGGATCTCGGGGCACGGCGTCGAGGAGAGCGCGCCGGACGCGCGCAGGCCGCGTTTCCGCCGAGGTCAGCGCTCCCGGGGATCCTGATCGATCGTCGGGTCGGTGCCCTCGTCGAGGGCGTCCCACAGTGCCCGATCGCTGGGGGCGCTCTCGGCGGGGGCGGAGCCCCGGCGGTTGTAGCGATCGGACATGCCCGGCCATCGGCCACCCCGCAGCAGGGCCGTCACTCCCCCGGCCAGCAGGAGCAGCCCCCCTGCGGAGGCGACGATCGGCCAGACGACGGCCGAGGCGACCCGCGGCACGGAGTCCACGACCACCGGCGCCTGCTCAGCGGAGATCCGCAGCGCGGCGCTCGCGCCGCTCCCCCACCAGGAGGCGGCCACCACCCCGGCCCCGCAGAGTGCCATCACCGCGCCGACGACCCTGCGCCACACGCCCGCCGTCGCGAGCACGGCGACCACTGCGGCGAGTGCCGCCCAGGCCGCGGGCCCCAGCGCGGGGGCCAGTTCCGCGGCGGGGACCGCCACCTCGCGGGTGCCGTACGTCACGGTGAACCAGTCGCGCCCGGCGGCGAGCAGCACGAGCGCGGCGCCGGCCGCACACGCCGCCAGCCAGGTCCACAGCTCCCGCCTGGCCGTCACGCCCGGGTCACCGTCAGCTCGTCGGCGTCGAAGCAGGTCCGATCGCCCGTGTGGCAGGCGGCGCCCACCTGGTCGACCCTGAGCAGCACGGTGTCGCCGTCACAGTCGAGCGCGGCGGACTTGACGTGCTGGACGTGGCCCGAGGTTTCCCCCTTCACCCAGTAGGACCCTCTGCTGCGCGACCAGTAGGTGGCCCTGCCGGTGGTGAGCGTGCGATGCAGCGCCTCGTCGTCCATCCAGGCGAGCATGAGCACCTCGCCGGTGTCGTACTGCTGGACGACGGCGGGAACCAGCCCGTCGGCGGTGCGCTTCAGCCGGGCCGCGATGGCAGGGTCAAGGGGCATGTGGCAATTGTGCCGCAACCAGGGAGAGGGGTAGCGTCCGGCATGGCCTCGCGAGCAGACCGGGGGCGCCCCTGAAGACCGACCCGGCGAGCCATCTGGCGGTGGTGGAGGCCACCACCCTGCCGTGCGCGTTCACCAGGAAGGCCGGTCCTCCCACCCCGCGGAGCAGCGGCGAGACGGCGACCTCGAAGCGACGCACGAACACGTCGGCCGCCGCCACGCCGATGAACTCCCCGCCCCTCAGCACGGGCACCGACAGGGTCAGGGAGTACTCGGTGCTGCAGAGGAAATCGACGTACGGGCCGGTGAGAGTGTGCTCGGCACCGGAGCGCGGACCGGCGAACCAGTCCCAGTGCGTGTAGTCGTAGAAGGCACTGCTGGAGGGGTCCATGTCCCGGAGCAGCTGCACGGGCTCGCCCGAGGCGCCCTCCTGCCACCACTCCAGATACCAGGGCGCGTCGACGAGCAGGCCGGGCGCGGCGATGAACCCGATGCCGGAGATCAGCCCGCCCAGCCGGGGAAAGAGCAGCGGACGCAGCGCGGCCAGGTCGTCGCGCACCGGCGCGCCGCCCACCAGCCCGACCACGGCGTCGCGCACCTGGTGGAGCCCCTCGAAGACGTCCTCGACGATGCCGCCGACGGCTACGGCCGCCTCGGCCGCGTCGCCGGGCGCCAGCAGCGCACCGTGTTCACTCACTTGATCCATCCGCCCCGGGCATCCGACGATCACGGCTCGCGCAGACGCAGCTCGATGAGGTGTTCCATCGCGTCGAGCACGTGCCGTTCCGCCAGGAGCCTGGCGTGGTCGTCGTCCCCGCGGTGGATGGCCTCGGCGATGGCGTGGTGCCGAGCCGACGTTCCATCGTCTCTCCCGTGGGCGGACCAGAGCAATGGTCCGATGTCAGCCTGTAACCTGATCTCTTCCTGAGTGAGTCGTGCCGACTGGGAGGCCGCGGCCACCTCGATGTGGAAGCGCCCGTGCAGCCTGCGCAGGTGGGACTGGTCTCGGGAGCCGGCCATCTCCTGCAGCGTGCGGCGGAGCGGCGCGATGTCCTCCGGCAGTGCCCGCTGCGCGGCCAGCCTCGCGGCGGCCCCGGCGATGGCCGCGTAGTGGTCGCCCAGGTCGCGGAGTTCCTCCGCGGTGAGGGCGCGCAGCCGATCGAGCGCCTGGGGAGCCTCACGCGGGGCCCGCACGAAGCTACCGCCTCCGCGCCCTCGCCGCGTCTCGACCATGCCCTGCTGGCGCAGGGCCATCAGGGCCTCCCGCAGCGTGACCGTGGACACGCCCAGCTGGGCGGCGAGCTCCGCCTCGCTGGGCAGTTGCTCGCCGTCGGCCACCAGGCCGAGCACTATGGCGTCGGTGAGCCGCCTGACCACGGCGTCGACCCGGGCGGTGCTGTCGACCGGCGCGAACGCGGCCAGACGGGCACCACCGGAGATGTCTGCCGTGCTCATGCGCCCTCCCTCGCCTTAGACGGTCATAAAGTCTCCCATTTGGGGTCCCGTCCGAGGTCCCCCCGGGTGCCCCCGGGTGGCCGGCACCGCCCCGAGGACCTCACTTCGCCTCCCCTCTGCGGTGATGTCCGAACGGCTCTTGCCATAAAACATCTAACCTCATATGTTTTCGGTCATGTCAGACCCAGCGGTGCGGTTGACCGGCCTTCGCAAGAGCTTCGGGGCCGTGGACGCGGTCACCGGCGTCGACCTCGACATCGCCGACGGCGAGTTCTTCGCCATGCTCGGCCCCTCGGGCTCGGGCAAGACGACGGTGCTGCGGATGATCGCCGGCTTCGAGACGCCCAGCGCGGGCACCGTCGAGCTCGGCGGGGTCGACGTCACCCGGCTCGCCCCCTTCGAGCGCGACGTCAACACGGTCTTCCAGGACTACGCGTTGTTCCCGCACATGAACGTGGCGGACAACGTGGAGTACGGCCTGCGGGTCAAGCGGGTCCCCCGGGCCGAGCGGCGCGAGCGCGCGCTGGCCGCGCTGGCCTCGGTCCGGCTGGAGGGCATGGAGCGGCGCAGACCCGGCCAGCTCTCCGGCGGCCAGCGCCAGCGGGTCGCCCTGGCCCGCGCCCTGGTCAACCGTCCCCGGGTGCTCCTGCTCGACGAGCCGCTCGGCGCGCTGGACCTCAAGCTCCGCGAGGAGATGCAGGTCGAGCTCAAGTCGATCCAGCGCGAGGTCGGCATCACCTTCCTGTTCGTCACCCACGACCAGGAGGAGGCGCTGACCATGAGCGACCGGGTGGCGGTGTTCGACCGGGGACGGATCGAGCAGGTCGGCACCCCGGCCGAGATCTACGAGAGGCCCGCGAGCACGTTCGTCGCGGGGTTCGTCGGCACCTCCAACCTGATCTCCGGCCGGGCCGCGCAGGCGGTGCTCGGCCGGGAGGGCACGTTCAGCGTGCGCCCGGAGAAGCTGCGCCTCGCCGGCCTCGACGAGACGGTCGACGGCACCGAGCACAGCGCGACGGGCACCGTCGCCGAGGTCGTCTACGCGGGCCCCGCCACCCGGTTCGTGGTCGAACTCGACGCGGGCGGGCGGCTCATCGCCCTCCAGCAGAACCTGCAGGTCTCGTCGATGGACGTGATGGGCCTGCGTGGCACCAGGGTCCGGCTCATCTGGCAGCGCCGGCACGAGTTCGCGATCGTCCCGTAAGAAAGGTCGTCATCCCATGCGGTCCACCCCCCGGATTGTCCTCAGGCACGGCGCGGTCGTCCTCTCCGCGCTCGCCCTGGCCACCGTCACCGCCTGCGGCGCCGGCTCCGCGCCCGCACCCGGTGCCCCTTCCGCCGCCCCCGGCCAGACCGGCTTCACCCCGCCCGAGATCAAGGCGCTGCAGTCACTGGGCCCGGGAGAGGGGCAGGTCAACCTGGTCAACTGGGCCGGGTACGTCGAGGACGGGAGCAACGACCCCAAGGTCGACTGGGTCACCCCGTTCGAGAAGGCCACCGGCTGCCAGGTCAACTCCAAGACCGCCGGCACCTCCGACGAGATGGTCAACCTCATGAAGACCGGCGAGTACGACGCGGTCTCCGCCTCGGGAGACGCCTCGCTGCGGCTGATCGCCGGCGGGACCGTCGCCCCGGTCAACACCGCCCTGATCCCGAACTACGCCGACGTCTTCGCCGGCCTGAAGGACAAGGCGTGGAACTCGGCCGGCGGGGCCGCCTACGGCGTGCCGCACGGACGCGGGGCCAACCTGCTCATGTGGCGCACCGACCAGGTCAAGCCCGCACCCGACTCCTGGGGCGCGGTGTTCGACCCCGCCTCGCCGTACGCGGGGAAGATCACCGCCTACGACTCCCCGATCTACATCGCGGACGCGGCGCTGTACCTGATGGCGACCAGGCCCGAACTCGGCATCAAGAACCCGTACTCCCTGGACGAGGGGCAGTTCCAGGCCTCGGTCGATCTGCTCAAGCAGCAGAGGAAGATCATCGGCGAGTACTGGTCCGACTACACCAAGGAGGTCCAGGCCTTCAAGAGCGGTGACTCCGTGCTGGGCACCACCTGGCAGGTCATCGCCAATGTGGCCCTGGCCGACAAGGCGCCGGTCGAGGTGACGCTGCCCAAGGAGGGGGCCACCGGCTGGTCGGACACCTGGATGGTCGCCGCCGCCGCCAAGAACCCGAACTGCGCCTACAGGTGGCTCGACTGGATCATCTCGCCCCAGGCCAACGCCCAGGTCGCCGAGTATTTCGGGGAGGCGCCCTCGAACGCGAAGTCCTGCGAGCTGACCGCCGACCCGAAGCACTGCGAGACCTTCCACGCGACCGACGAGGACTACTACTCGAAGGTCTGGTACTGGACCACCCCCATCGCCCAGTGCCTGGACGGGCGCACCGACGTCACCTGCAAGGACTACTCCGAGTGGACCAGGGCCTGGACCGAGATCAAGGGCTGAGCCCCGCCGGAACCACCCGTGCGGCGGGCACCCGGGTGCCCGCCGCGCCCGCCCCGCGAGAAGGGCCGGAAACCCGCCTCGCCCGGGGAGAGAACCGACGTTGACCGGGAAGGAGCCGACGTTGAACACCGCGGCACCGGCGAGACCCACACCGCCCCGCACCCCTCGACGCAGGCTCGCGGCCTTCCTGCACCGGCACGCGGGGGTGCGGCTCTCACTACTGCTGTCGGCCCCCGCGCTCTGGCTCGGCCTCGCCTATCTCGGCGCGCTGGCCGCCCTGTTCGTGACGGCCTTCTGGAGCACCGACACCTTCACCGGCGACCTGGTCAGGGTGCCGACCTGGAGGAACTTCCAGGACCTGCTCACCGCGGACGTCTACCGCACGATCGCGCTGCGCTCGGTGGGCGTGGCGGTCGCGGTGACGCTGATCGACCTGCTGATCGCCTTCCCGATGGCGTTCGCGATGGCCAAGCTGGCCTCGCCGCGCGCCCAGCGCTGGCTGGTGATCGCCGTGCTCACCCCGCTCTGGGCCTCCTACCTGGTCAAGGCGTACGCCTGGCGGGTGATGCTCGGCTCCGAGGGCCTTCTCGGCTGGGGGTACGGGCTGACCGCCACCGTCCTCACCCTGTCCTACCTGTGGCTGCCGTACATGATCCTGCCGATCTACGCCGGGCTGGAGCGGCTGCCGGACTCGCTGCTGGAGGCCGCCGGAGACCTCGGGGCGCGTGGCCGGCGGACGTTTCGCACCGTGGTGTGGCCGCTCGCCCTCCCCGCCGTGATCGCGGGCTCGGTCTTCACGTTCTCGCTGTCGCTCGGCGACTACATCACCGTGAAGATCGTGGGCGGCACCTCGCAGCTGATCGGCAACGTCGTCTACGACAACATCGGCGCGGCCAACAACCTCCCCTTCGCCGCCGCGGTCGCCACCGTCCCCGTGATGATCATGCTGATCTACCTCGCCGCGGTCCGCCGCACCGGTGCCCTGGAGAACCTGTGAACCTGTCCCGTACGGCGCGCACGGCGCTGTGGGCCATGCTGGCCGCCGGGCTCGGCGTCGTCTACGTTCCGCTGCTGATCGTGATGCTCAACTCCTTCAACACCGACCGGACGTTCGCCTGGCCGCCCAGCGGGTTCACGGTGCGCTGGTGGGAGGCGGCGTGGAACTCCACCGGCGTGCGTGACGCGCTGTGGACCTCGGTCCAGGCGGGGGCGGGCGCCACGGTGATCGCCCTGGTGCTCGGCACGATGGTGGCTTTCGCGATCCAGCGCTACGACTTCTTCGGCAAGAACGCGGTCTCGCTGCTGGTCCTGCTGCCCATCGCACTGCCCGGCATCGTCACCGGCATCGCGCTCAACAACGCCTTCCGCGCGGTGCTGAGCCCGTTCGGGGTGAGTCTGGGGCTGTTCACGGTGATCGTCGGGCACGCCACCTTCTGTGTGGTGACCGTCTACAACAACGTGCTGGCCAGGCTGCGGCGGACCGGCACCTCCCTGGAGGAGGCCTCGGCCGATCTGGGTGCCGACACCTTCACCACGTTCCGGCTGGTCACCTTCCCGATGATGCGCTCGGCACTGCTCGCGGGCGGGCTGCTGGCCTTCGCCCTGTCCTTCGACGAGATCATCGTGACCACGTTCACCGCCGGGGCCGGGGTCAGGACCCTGCCTCTGTGGATCTTCGAGAACCTGTTCCGCCCCAACCAGGCGCCCGTGGTCAACGTGGTCGCCGCGGCTCTCAT
Organism: Streptosporangium amethystogenes subsp. fukuiense; assembly: GCF_042665875.1. Taxonomy (NCBI): domain Bacteria; kingdom Bacillati; phylum Actinomycetota; class Actinomycetes; order Streptosporangiales; family Streptosporangiaceae; genus Streptosporangium; species Streptosporangium amethystogenes. The sequence goes on from NZ_JBHTEE010000001.1 coordinate 3,951,994, forward strand.
CGTCGCCTCGGTCGTCCCGATCTATCTCGCCCAGCGCCTGTCGGGCGGTGACGCGGGAGTCCGCTGAGCGGGGGCGGCTCAGCGGGCGCGGTCGTCGTCGAGCACGTCGGCGGCGTGGACGACGATCCTGGGATCGGGGGTGCCGACGATCTCGTGGTCCTTGTTCTCGTACTCGAAAAGGCTCAGCACATGGCGCATGGCCTCGACCCTGGCCCGCTTCTTGTCATTGCTCTTGATCACCGTCCACGGGGCCTCCTCGGTGTCGGTGTGGACGAACATGTCCTCCTTGGCGGCGGTGTACTCCTCCCACTTGTCGAGCGACTTCAGGTCCATCGGCGACAGCTTCCACTGCCGTATCGGATCGACCTGGCGGATGACGAACCGGGTGCGCTGCTCGGAACGTGAGACCGAGAACCAGAACTTCACCAGGTGGATGCCGTCGCGGACGAGCATCCGCTCGAACTCCGGCGTCTGTTCCAGGAACTCCAGGTACTCCCCGGGAGTGCAGAAGCCCATCACCCGCTCGACCCCGGCGCGGTTGTACCAGGAACGGTCGAAGAAGACCATCTCTCCGGCGGACGGCAGGTGGTAGACGTAGCGCTGGAAGTACCACTGGGTGCTCTCGCGCTCGCTCGGCTTCTCCAGCGCCACCACGCTCGCCCCGCGGGGGTTGAGGTGCTCCATGAACCGCTTGATCGTGCCGCCCTTGCCCGCCGCGTCACGCCCCTCGAAGAGGACGACCAGGCGCCCCCCGGTGTCCTTGATCCAGTACTGGAGCTTGAGCATCTCGATCTGGAGCAGCCGCTTGAGCCGGTCGTATTCGGTCCGGTTCATCCGTTCCCCATAGGGATACTTCTCCCGCCAGGTGTCGACGGGGGTGCCGTCCAGGCGGATCAGGATGGGGTCGTCGTCGTCATCGTCGTCGACCCGCAGGCTGGACAGGTCGTCGAGCAGGCCGCCGCGGGCCAGTGCCGAACGGAGGTCCAGAACGGGAAACCGCCCTTCTGCGGGCTCCGCCTCCACCATCGTTCCCTTCCCCTCGGGCGGACACGGGATCCGCCCCCGTCCTGCCCTCTACCTCGCTTTGAGCAGGCTAATCATCGGCGGGCGGCCCGGTTCGCACCGGTCCCGTACGGCGTCACATAAAACCTACTAAACCAGTAGGTCTTGACGGGATTATGGACGCGTGCTGAAGTGATGTCATGCGCCCAGAGCTCCGGCCGACGGTCCGCGGGCACATCGGCCCGCGCCCCCTCCGCCTTTCCTCGTGTCACCGCTGACCCGCTGACGATTCGCCGGCGACGCGCCCCCTCGCGCCCGCCCCCTCCTCCTGGACGGACCAGCCAGAAAGGCCTCGACCATGCCCGTCGAATTCTCGGACACCGACGGCGGTGACACACGTGGAGCATCCGCGAAGGCACCGCCCCCGGCCCCCCGGGTGCGCGCCCATCGCGGCTACGGGGGAAACCGGGTGCTGCTCGCCGCCGCGCCCGCCCGGACCGCCGCACTCCCGGCGGACGGCACGGCGGACACGGAGGCCGGTGGGCCTCTGCTGAAAGTGGTCACCACCCGTCATCCCTGGCGGTGGGTGGCGGCCGCGGGCATCGCGGTGCTGCTGGCCATGGCGGCCAGCGCGCTGATCACCAACCCCGCCTGGGAGTGGGAGGTGGTCGGGGAGTACCTGTTCGCCCCCTCCGTGCTGCGGGCCGTCGTCTTCACCCTGGAACTGACCGCGCTGGGAATCGTCTTCGGCTTCCTGCTCGGCACCGTCCTGGCGCTCATGCGGCTGTCGGGGAACCCGCTGCTCAACTCGGTCGCCTGGGGCTACATCGCCCTGTTCAGGTCGGTCCCGCTGATCCTGCAGCTGCTGTTCTGGTACAACCTGGCGCTGCTGTATCCGAGGATCTCCTTCGGTGTGCCGTTCGGCCCGGCGTTCTTCGACATCGGCACGATGGACCTGATCGGCCCGGTCACCGCCGCCGCGCTCGGCCTCGCCCTACACCAGGCCGCCTACGCCGCGGAGATCGTCCGGGCGGGGCTGCTCTCGGTGGACCGCGGCCAGCGCGAGGCCGCCGCCGCGCTGGGCATCCCCAGGACCAGGCAGCTGTTCCGGATCGTCCTGCCGCAGGCCATGCGGTCGATCGTGCCGATCGCGGGCAACGAGATCATCGGCCTGATCAAGGGCACCTCGGTCGTCTACATCATGGCCCTGCCCGAGCTCTTCTACCAGGTCCAGGTGATCTACAACCGCAACGGCCGGGTCATCGCCCTGCTGCTGGTCGCGACCATCTGGTACCTCGTCATGACCTCGGTGATGTCCGTCGCGCAGCACTACGTCGAGCGGTACTACGGCAGGGGCCGCGGATGAGCGCCGCGATGGTCGAACTGCGGGGCGTGCGCAAGAGCTTCGGCCCCCTCGAAGTGCTGCGCGGGGTGGACCTGCGGGTCGCCCCCGGCGAGGTCACGGTGATCCTGGGTCCCTCGGGGTCGGGCAAGTCGACGCTGCTGCGCACCGTCAACCACCTGGAGAAGGTGGACAGCGGGTCGATCAGCGTCGACGGCGAGCTGGTCGGCTACCGCAGGGTCGGCGACCGGCTGTACGAGCTGCCCGAGCGCGAGATCCTCAGGCAGCGGACCAAGATCGGCTTTGTCTTCCAGAACTTCAACCTCTTCCCGCACCTGACCGTGCACCAGAACGTCACCGAGGCGCCCCTGTCGGCCCAGCGCAGGCCGAAGGCGGAGGTGAACGCGCTGGCGACCCGGCTGCTGGAGCGCGTCGGGCTCGCCGACAAGGCCCGCGCCTACCCCGGCCGGCTCTCCGGCGGCCAGCAGCAGCGGGTGGCCATCGCCCGCGCCCTGGCCCTGGAGCCCAAGGTCATCCTCTTCGACGAGCCGACGTCCGCGCTGGATCCCGAACTCGTCGGTGAGGTGCTCGACGCGGTGCGGGACCTCGCCGGGAGCGGCACCACCATGATCGTCGTCACCCACGAGATCGGCTTCGCCCGCGAGGTCGCCGACACGGTGGTCTTCATGGACGAGGGCCGGATCGTCGAGCAGGGTCCCCCCGCCGAGGTGCTGGACGCCCCCCGGCACGAGCGCACCCGCCTGTTCCTCAGCAAAGTTCTCTGAAACCCGAACAAGGACCGACATGTCGTTCATATCGAGGCTCGCCCCCGCCGCCGTCGCCCTGCCTCTCCTCCTCGCCGCCTGCGGCACCACCGAACCCTCCGCCGGCACCACGGACCGGGCCGAGGTCCCGGTCGCCGCCGCCCCGTCCGGGACCGGCGGCGTCAGGATCAACACATCGCCGGAACAGAACCGGATCCGCGCCGACAAGGTGGACGCGATCGCCGCCAAGGTCCCCGAGGCGATCCGGTCCAGGGGCGAGCTCACCGTGGGCTTCAACGGCGAGGGCGCGCCGCCCCTGGTGTCCCTGGCCGACGACGACACCACCCTGATCGGCGTCGAGACCGATCTCGCCTATCTGATCGCCGACGTGCTGGGCCTGAAGGTGAAGGAGCAGAACACCTCCTGGGAGAACCTGTTCCTGGCCGTCAAGTCCGGCAAGTACGACGCGGTGCTCAACAACGTCACGGTGACCGAGGAGCGCAAGGACATCTACGACTTCGCCACCTACCGGGTGGACCAGCTCGCCTGGCAGGTGGGCGCCTCCAGCCCGATCACCAAGATCGAGAAACCCGCCGACATCGCCGGTCTGAACGTGTCCGTCGGGTCGGGCACCAACCAGGAGAAGATCCTGCTGGAGTGGGACGCGCAGAACCAGAAGGCCGGGCTCGAGGCCGCGCAGATCCAGTACTACCAGAAGTACGGTGACGTCCTGCTCGCCCTGAAATCCGGGCGCATCCAGGCCTACCTGGGCCCGAACCCGCCCATCGCCTACCAGGTCGCCGTCGGCGGCGACAGTAGGATCGTCGGGACGCTCTCGGGCGGCGGGTCGGTCGAGGGCCTGATCGCGGTCATGACCCTGAAGGGCAACGGCCTGGTCCAGCCGATCAGCGAGGCGATCAACACGCTGATCGAGAACGGCAGGTACATCGAGGTGCTCAAGCGCTGGGGCCTGGAGAACGAGGCGCTGTCCAGGTCACTGATCAACCCGCCCGGCCTGCCGAGGCAGCCCAAATGACGGTCGACTCCACCAGACCCGCCACCGGCGCCGAGGACCTCCCACGGATCGGCGCAACCGTCGAGGTGCATCACGTAGCGGTCCGTGACCCGCGGGTCAGGCCGCTCCTTGAGGACCTGCACGCCGAGTACAACAGCCGGTACGGTCCCAACGAGGAGATCAACCGCTACCCCGACGAGCGGTTCACCCCGGAGCGAGGGGGTGCGTTCCTCATCCTCACCGAGAACGGGCAGACCGTCGCCGGGGGCGCGTTCTTCCGTCGCGACGAGGAGACCGCCGAACTCAAGCGGATCTGGACCCATCCGGGCCACCGGCGCCGCGGCCTGGGCGTCGCCGTCGTCCGGGAACTGGAGCGGGAGGCCGCGCGGCAGGGCTACCGCCGGATCCACCTGACCACCGGTCCCCGTCAGCCCGAGGCCGCCGGGCTGTATCTCGCGACCGGATACACCCCGCTCTACGACCAGGACGCCGACCCCGAGACGATCGGCCCGCACCCCTTCGAGAAGACCATCCGGGAGGCGCGGACCGGCTGACCGCGCCGCCGCCCGCCGGCCGTTCCGGCGGACGCTCCCCGGCACTCGGCTCGCGGGCAGTGCCCGCCGGACACCGGCCCTAGGAACGGGCCGAGGAGACCCAGGAGGCGTGCAGGTCGGCGTAGACGCCCGGCTGCCGTACCAGTTCGGCGTGCGGGCCGCGCTGCACGATCCGGCCCCGGTCGAAGACGAACACCTCGTCGGCCGCCTCGGCGGTGGAGAGCCGGTGGGCGATGGAGACGGCGGTGCGGCCCCGGGTGACGCCCTCCAGGGCGCGGGCCAGCCGTACCTCCGTCGCCGGGTCCACCGCGGAGGTGGCCTCGTCCAGCAGCAGCAGGTCGGGGTCGGCCAGGTAGGCGCGGGCCAGCGCGACGAGCTGGCGCTCGCCGGCCGACAGTGACTCGCCGCGCTGGCCCACCCTGGTCGACAGGTCGGCGGGCAGCCCCTCCAGCCAGTCGGCGAGCCCCAGCTCGGTCATCGCCAGCCGGATCTCCTCCTCGGTCGCCGAGGGGCGGCCGAAGGCGATGTTCTCGGCCAGGGTGCCGTCGAACAGGAACCCGTCCTGCGGGACCATGACGATGCGCCGGCGCAGCGAGGAGAACCTCACGGTCCGCAGGTCGTGGCCGTCCACCGTGATCCGTCCCGAGACCGGGTCCATCAGGCGGGTGAGCAGCTTGGCGAAGGTGGTCTTGCCCGAGCCGGTCTCCCCCACCACCGCGATCCGCGAGCGTGGCGGGATGTCCGCCGAGACCTCGTGCAGCACCGGCGCCCCGCCGGGATAGGCGAACCCGACGTTCTCGAAGGAGACCGAGATGGGACCGCGCGGCAGCTCGACCCCCTCCGGGCCCGGGTCGGCGACGTCGGGCGGGGTGTCGAGCACGCCGAGGATGCGCCGCCATCCGGCGATGGCGTTCTGCGCCTCGTTGAGCACCTCGGTGGCGATCTGCATCGGCGAGACGAACAGCGTGATGAGGAACAGGAAGGCGACCAGGCGCCCCACGGTGATCTCGCCGGCCAGGCCGAGCCGCACCCCGACCAGCACCACGGCGGCCAGGGCCACCGAGGCGACGATCTCGGTCAGCGGGAACACCGTCGCGACGATCCGCTGGGTGCGGGCCTGCGCCGCCTTGTTGGCGTCGATCGCGACGTCGAGCCTTTCCGCGGTACGGGCCTCGGAGCCGTGGGCCCTGATCACCGCGGCGCCGACCACCGACTCGCTGACCGCCGAGAGCATGTCGCCGGTGCGCTCGCGGACCCGGGTGTAGGCGCCCGACAGCCACCGCTGGAAGCGCGGCAGGACGACCATGAGCGGCAGGAAGCAGGCCCACACGGTCAGGGTGAGCTGCCAGGAGTAGACGAACATCAGCACGGTGGCGACCAGGAGCTGCCCCAGGGCGATGATGATCATCAGCCCGCCCCACTGCATGAACGTGCTGATCTGGTCGACGTCGCCGGTGACCCGGGAGACGAGGGCGCCGCGCCGCTCGGAGTTCTGGGTGAGCACCGACAGGTCGTGCACGTGCCGGAAGCCGCGCACCCTGAGCGTGGCCAGGGAGGACTCGGTGGCCCGGTAGAGGCGGACGTTCATCAGGTACGCGCACAGCGCGGTGAGCACCACGGCGGCGGCGCACCACAGCACCGCGGTGCGCACGTAGGCCAGGTCGGGGGCCGCTCCGCCGAGCCCGGTGTCGATGGTCTGCTGCACCGCGATCGGTACGATGATCTTGCCGACCGTGGCCACCACGGCCAGCGCGAGCGTCCCGGCCAGCCCCTTGCGGAACTCCGGCGTGAGCGAGAGCCCATGCCTGACGGTGGCCATCCCGGAACGCTCGACCCCCTGAAACGAGCTCAAGCGCTGACCTCTTCCTCTTGCTCGGCGTCGAGCGCCTCGCGCTCGGCCTCCTGACGTTCGTAGGCGGTGACCAGGTTGCGGTAGCCCTCGCAGCGGGCGAGCAGCTCCGCGTGGCCGCCCTGGTCGACGACCCGGCCGTGCTCCAGGTAGACGACCTCGTCGGCCAGGGCGATGGTGGCCATCCGGTAGGCGATGACGACCACCGTGGAGGCCTGGGCCGCGTCCCTCAGCCCGTACAGGATCCTGGCCTCGACCTGCGGGTCGACGCTGGAGGTGGCGTCGTCCAGGACGAGCAGCCGGGGACGGCGCACCAGCGCGCGGGCCAGCGCGATCCGCTGGCGCTGGCCACCGGAGAGGCTGGTGCCGCGCTCGCCGACCTGGGTGTCCAGCCCCGAGGGGAGGGCGCTGACGAACCCCTCGGCCTGGGCCAGGCGCAGTGCCGCCCAGACGTCCTCGTCGCCGACCGGCCGGCCGAGGGTGACGTTGCCCCGTACGGTGTCGTCGAACAGGAACGTCTGCTGCGGCACCAGTGCCACCGCGTCGCTGACCCCGCCCCTGGTGACCTCGCGCAGGTCCGTGCCGTCCAGCAGGACGGTGCCCCGTACCGGATCGACCAGGCGGACGAAGGTCTGGGCGAGCGTGGACTTGCCCGACCCGGTGGGGCCGACCAGTGCGACGGTGCGGCCGGGGGCGACCTCCAGGCTCACGTCGTGCAGAACGGGGAAGTCGGCGTCACCGTCACCGCCGCCGTAGGCGTAACCGAGGCCGCGGACCTCCAGCCCGGCGGGGGCGGTGCCGGCCAGCTCGGCGGCGCCGTGCTCCATGGAGCCGGTCGCGTCGAGCACCGCCCGGATCCGCTGGTAGCCGACGACGGCCCGGGGCAGCTCGGCGAGCACCCAGCCCAGCGCGCGGATCGGGAAGGCCAGCAGGGTGAACAGGTAGGCGACCTGGACGAGCACGCCGGAGCCGATCGCGCCGCTCTCCAGCCGCATCGCGCCGATCAGCAGCACGGCGAGCACGCCCAGGGTGGGCAGCGCCTCAAGGACCGGGTCGAACAGGCCGCGGACCCGGCCGACGGCGATGTTGGCGTCGCGCAGCTCATCGGCCTTGGCCAGGAACCTGGCGGTCTCCTCGTCCTCGCGGCCGAGTGTCTTGACGACCAGGGCTCCGTCGAAGCTCTCGTGGGCGATCTCGCTGACCTCCGCGCGCAACTGCTGGGCGCGGGTGGCCAGCGGGTTGAGCCTGCGCTGGTAGACCAGGTTGAGCACGGCGATGGCGGGAAAGACCAGGAAACCGACGAGAGCAAGGATCGGGTCGGTGATCACCATTGCGACGGCCGCGGTGACCAGCATCACCACGACGCCGACCGCCATCGGCAGCGGCGCGAGCGGCGCCCACGCGGCCTCGACGTCGGCGCCGGCGTTCGACAGCAGCTGCCCGGTCGGGTGCCGGTGGTGCCAGGCCAGCGGGAGCCTCAGGTACTGGCGGGTGACGTCCTGGCGGGAGCGGGCCTGCATCCGGTACTGCATGACCCCGGCGAAATACCGCCGTCCCGCCACGCCCAGCGCCTTGAGCAGGGAGACTCCGAGGATGAGGAGCGCGCCGACGGCCAGCGCGCCGGTCGTGATCCGCCCGTTCTCGAAGGCGGGCAGCACGACGTGGTCGGTCGCCCAGCCGAGCGCCCACGCCGCGGCGACGGTCATCAGGCCGTACAGGGCGCTGGACAGCACCGCGGCAGCGAAGATCGACTTCTCGGCCCGGATCGCCACCCCGAGGACACCGAGTCCCTGTCGCATGACCGCGCCTGTCACCTTGCTCGCCACGCGGGAGGTGTCCTTTCGACGGGAAACATTGCTACCTGAATCCCAATCACTCTGGATCATCTGGTTATTCCCGAACCACCTCCGACAAGATCACACCCACACCTCTGGTTGCTCGCACAACGACCTTGTTAGGATCACCGAATGAATCACGCCCGCGCCGAACGCGCCGCGCTCAGCGACCTGTTCGCCCGGCTCGGCCCGGATGCCCCTACGCTCTGCGAGGGCTGGACCACCTTCGACCTCGCCGCCCACCTCGTGCTGCGCGAGCGCCGCCCCGACGCGCTCGGCGGCATCCTCCTCAAGCCGCTGGCCGGATACACCGACAGGGTGCAGGAGTCGTTGAAGACCAGGAAGGGCTACCCGGGCCTCGTCGAGCTCGTGCGCTCGGGGCCGTCCGGGTTCTACCGCCTTCCCGGCCTCGACCAGACCGTCAACACCGCGGAGCTCTTCATCCACCACGAGGACGTACGGCGCGCGCAGCGGGTCTGGGAGCCGCGCGAGCTGCCCGCCGACCTTGAGGAGAGGTTCTGGAAGCAGATCCGCGCCGGCATCCGGGTGTTCCTCCGCCGCTCCCCCGTCCGGGTGGTCCTGCACCGCATCGGCGGAGGCGTCGCCATCGGCGGCCCCAGGGACGCCCCGCAGCAGGTCGAGGTGACCGGCCGGGCCGGGGAGCTGCTGCTGTTCTGCTTCGGCCGCCAGGCCCACGCCAAGGTCGACGTCAGCGGCGGCGACGAGGCGGTCGCCAGGCTGATGGACGCCCCCCTGGGCGTCTGAGCCGGACCGGCGGCGGCACGAGGCCGCCGCCTCCCGGGCCGTACGGCCCGATCAGCCCACGTTCCGGCGCGGGGCCTTCGGCGGGAGCGGGAAGAAGCCGCTGGTGCGGCGGACGTAGTCGGCGTAGCCCGGACGAGAGCGCGACAGCTGACTCTCCAGCAGCGGCTTGCCGGTCTTGGCCACCAGGAAGTACGTCATGAGCACCGGGGAGAGCACCGTCAGGACACCGGGCCACTGGTCGGCGGCGATGAGGAACAGCCCCCACCACACGCAGGCGTCGCCGAAGTAGTTGGGGTGGCGGGTGTAGCGCCACAGCCCGGTGTCCAGCACCTTGCCCCTGCTGCCCGGGTCCGCGCGGAAGCGGGCGAGCTGCTGATCGCCGACCGCCTCGAAGACGAACCCCACCAGCCAGACGACCGTCCCCGCCCAGGCGACCGGGCCCGGCGGCTCGGTGCCGAGCATGGCCACCTGGACCGGAAGCGAGACGAACAGCAGGCTGGCGCCCTGGATGAGGTAGACCACGCGAACCGCGTACCAGGTCCGGCTGCCGGGCGCGCGGGCGAGCATCCGCTCGTAGCGAGGGTCCTCTCCCTCACCGACGTTGCGCCGCCCGATGTGCACCGCCAGCCGGACCCCCCAGATCACGGTGAGCGCCAGCGCCAGCAGCCGCCGCAGCGGATCCCCTTCGGACAGCAGGTACGACACCAGGGCCACGAGCGCGAAACCGAGCCCCCAGGCCACGTCGATCACCGAGTGCCGGCCCACCCTCAGCGCCACGGCCAGGGTCAGCACCAGCAGCACCGCGACGGCGGCGGCGGAGGCCGCCAGGGACCACCAGAACATCACGATCTCCTTTCGAGGGTGAACTGCCAGACGTCCAGGTAGCGCGACCGGAAACCCGCCTCCGAGTAGGCGAGGTAGAGCGTCCACATCCGGTGGAAGACCTCGTCGAAGCCGAGCGCGCCGATGGCGTGGACGCGCTCCAGGTAGCGCTCGCGCCAGAGCCGCAGCGTCTCGGCGTAGTCCTCACGCAACGAGAGGCGGTCCAGCACGCGCAGGTTCCCGAGGTTCTCCTCGACCGCCCGCACCGAAGGCAGCATGCCGCCGGGGAAGATGTACTTCTGCACCCAGGTGTGGGTGTCGAGGGTGGCCAGCATCCGGTCGTGCGGCATGGTGATCGCCTGGATCGCGATCCGGCCGCCGGGAGCCAGCAGCTCCTCCAGCGTGCGGAAGTAGACGGGCCAGTAGCGGGCACCGACCGCCTCGATCATCTCGACGCTGACGATCGCGTCGTAGCTCCCGTCCACCTCGCGGTAGTCGGCCGGCAGGATCTCCACCCGGTCCGACAGCCCCGCCTCCGCGATCCGCGCGCCGGCCAGCGCCCGCTGCTGCTGCGAGAGCGTGACGGTGGTGACGGCCGCGCCACGCGAGGCGGCGCGCAGCGCGAGCTCGCCCCAGCCGGTGCCGATCTCCAGCAGCCGGGTACCGGCACCGACCCCCGCCTGGTCGAGCAATCTGTCGATCTTGGCCCGCTGGGCGCCGGCGAGCGTCTCCCAGGACGCGGGCCCGTCGAACAGGGCGGCCGAGTAGGTCATGGTCTCGTCCAGGAACTCGGCGAACAGCTCGTTGGACAGGTCGTAGTGGCGACGCACGTTACGCCGGGCGTCCCGCTCCGCGCCGCGCTGGTCGCCGGGCATCCGGCGCACGGCCAGCCGCCGCAGCCGCTGCAGCGCGGGCGGCACCAGCGTGGTCAGCCGCTCGGCCAGCACGGTGAGCACCCCGGGCAGGTCGTCGGCCTCCCAGTCGCCCGCCATGTACGCCTCGCCGAAGCCGATCAGTCCCGAGGCGCCGACCCTGCGGTGGAAGTCCTCGGGGCGGCGCAGGCGCATCACCGGACCGCCGGCGCCGAGCCGCTCGCCACCGGGCAGTTCGACGGTCAGGGGCAGCCGCCGTACGGCGCGCCGGAAGAGCAGCCGGGCGATCGCGCCGCGCGATCGCGAGCCGGGAACCGTGCGGACGTCTGGCCAGAACACGGGGGCGTGTCCGGTCGTCGCGGTCATCTGGACCCTCCCGGGGGAATTGTTTCGAGGCCGCGCAGGTACAGGGAGATGCCCTGGCGGCGGATCCTGACGCTGCCCGCCAGGGGGGCCATCGGGTATCTGGCGGCCAGCCGGTAGAGCCAGGCCGCGGTCGCCGGGCGGCGGCGCCCGCGCAGCCCCGCCACGAAGGGCGGCTGCCCCTCGCGGTGCAGCACGACGCTGAGCGCGAGCCGCTCACCGGGCTCGGGCAGGCTGAGCCGGTAGTGGCCGTCCACGCCGTTGAACGGCGAGACGCGGAACTCCTTGGCCACCTCGCTCTCGCCGGGGCGCAGCAGGTAGCGGTGGCGCCCGCCGTAGGTGTTGTGCACCTCGGCGACCACGACGACGCCGTCGGCGGTGTCGCACCAGTAGACGGTCAGCGGGTTGAACACGTGGCCGAGCACCCGGGCGTGGGTGAGCATCCTGATCCGGCCCGCGACGATCCCGCACGCGGCCAGGAAGACCTCGACGTTCTCCCTGATGCTCAGCGCGGGGTCGCCGGCGTGGTCGCGCGCGTGGAACGCGGCCAGCGGGCGGTTGCGCGGCAGCCGGTCCAGGTCCACCAGCCACATGTAGGAGCGGTGGCCGAAGGCGTTGCGCACCGGCGCCGAGCGGACGTGAGTGATCACGCACTCGTACAGCGCGGCCTCGGCCGGCGCGCTCACCAGCGCGCCCCGAGCGCCTCGGCCGCGCGCGCACCCGAGCGGCAGCCGTCCTCGTGAAAACCCCAGCCGTGGTAGGCGCCCGCGTAGGCGACCACCCCGTCGTCGAGGCCGGGCAGCCGCTCCTGGGCGGCGACCGACTCGGGGGTGTGGACCGGATGCTCGTAGACCATCCTGGCGATCACCCGCTCGTCGGGGATCTCGGTGCCCAGGCTCACCAGGTGCGCCTCGGGCGCGCCCAGCCGTTGCAGCCGGTTCATGTCGTAGGTGACCCGCACCCCGTCCGCACCCGCCGCGCACGAGTCCATCCGGTAGTTCCACGAGGCCCGCGCGCGCCGCGCGCCGGGCAGCACCGAGGCGTCGGTGTGCAGGGTCGCCGGGTTGCGGGAATAGGCGAACGCGCCCAGGACGTCGCGCTCGCCGGGGGTGGGGTCGGCCAGCAGGCGCAGCGCCTGGTCGGGGTGGGTGGCGACGACCGCCGCGTCGAAGCGGTGTACGGCGCCGTCGGCCTGGAACTCGACTCCCGCACCGGTGCGGCGCAGTGCCCGTACCGGGGTGGAGGTGTGCACGGCGGTGAGGGACTTGGCGATCCGCTCGACGTACTCGCGCGAGCCCCCGGTGACCGTACGCCACTTCGGGGAGCCCGAGACGCTGAGCATGCCGTGGTTGGCCAGGAAGGCGAACAGGTAGCGCGCCGGGTAGCGCCCGACGACGGACGGGGGGCACGACCAGACCGCCGACACCAGCGGGGTCACGAAGTGGGCGACGAGGTAGGGGGAGAAACCCGCGACGAACTCTCCCAGCGTGCGGTCGTCGCCGCGCTCCAGCGCCGCGCGGGCCAGCCGGTGGAAGCGCGGCACCTCGGCGAGCATTCTCAGGTAGGCGGGGCGGGCCAGGCTGGAGGCGGTGGCGAACAGGCCGGACGCCTTCCTGCCGCCCGCGTACTCCAGGCCGCAGCCCCCGCACGAGACCGACATGCTCATGTCGGACGGCTGGGTCCGCACGCCCAGCTCGGCGAAGAGCCGGGTGAGGTGGGGATAGGTCCGCTCGTTGTGCACGATGAACCCGCTGTCCACCGCCAGCGTGCGGCCGTCGCCCGACGGCACGTCGTGGGTGTGGGCGTGCCCGCCGATCCGCTCGTCGGCCTCGAACAGCGTGACGTCGTCGCTCCGCTGCAGCACGTACGCCGCGGTCAGCCCGGCCACCCCGCTGCCCACGACGGCGATCCTGCGCCTTTCCATCAATGTCCTCTCATAACAGGGCAGATCAGACCGTCAGTCGGGGCGGCCCCGCGGGGGCACGCGTGCCCGTCGAGCGCCCGACCGGTATCGCGGGCACGCCGAGCCGCTCGGCGGTCTCGCGCGGGTCCGCCACCGGCGAGACCTCCTCGCCGTTCCGGCCACGCGTCCGGAACCTCGGCCGTGGGACCACGACGTCGTGTCCGCGCACGGCCCGGTACGCGGCCCGTTCGAAGGGGATCGGCCGCGGGCCGATGGCTGTGAGCACGCCCGCCGTGCAGGGTGAGCACCGCGCGGACAAATCGGGTCATATGGGGGCCCCTCGGGTCGGTTCGCCCCTTTATTCGGAACCCCGGGGCACCCGGATGCCACCGGCCACCAAGTCCCCTTGGTTTTTTCGGCAGAGGTTCCCACACACCGGTATCCGCGATCCCGCCGCCCGCCCCTAGCCCTACCGGTATACCTGGCTGTGAGGATTGGACAGGAGAGCCTCAGCCACCGCACGATGGCTGGTGTGACCTATGCCAAACTCGCGACCAGACCATGGTTTGCCCCTGTGGGATGGGTATGATCATCAAAATCCGGGAGCCACCCGGGCCGCAGATGCCAAAGATCGATAAAATTCGGGTATATACGGCTGGGATTGGAACTGCCAGGAGGCCCCCATGCAGGTCAAGAAGGTCCTCACCTACCTCGGGGTAGCGTTCGTGGTCTTCTATCTGTTCACCAAGCCCGCCGAGGCGGCGGGCGCGGTCAACGGAGTCTTCGACGGGATCGTGAGGGGAGCAGACCAGTTGGCTCTGTTCGTGACACGAGTACTTAGCTGACCGACCGGCGGGGACCCACCCGCCCCGAACCATGTCATCCGCGCTCCCGACCGATCCACGGGGGAGCGCCCCACTCCCCGACACCGGACCGCCGCACCGTCTGCTTCGCCGATCCCGAGAGCACGTCACAAGGATCGCCGCAGGCCGCCACCCCCTACCCGTGAGCCCCCGACGAAACCCCATCCGCCGCCCAGAGCCGCGCGGCGAACGCCCTGACCCGATCATGGACGACCACGGGAAACATCACGGCACTCCCTTGATGATCTTTCCGGCACCTTGAAGGGAAGGTCCGTTTCTCGTACGGGGAGATCGTTCATGCGGGGCACGCGGGGTTTCTCCCTGGTCGGGTCGCTCATCGCCGGAGCCGTCACGTTCGGCCTACCGGCGACCTCACAGGTCGCCTTCGCGACCCCCGTATCGGTCCGGGCACCGTCCCCCACCCCATCACCGGCCTCCACCCCGATGTCCGGCCCCAACGGTCCGGCAACGGTGGGGACGACGGCCGGCGACGGGACCGGGCGGCCCGTCGTGCGGGGCACCGCTTCCCCGCCGCCTTCCGCCCACCCGTTCTTCGGCCACTTCGGAGCCCCCGTCGACCGGCCGCTGAGGGGCAGGATCACCCTGGCCGACCCGACCGGCGCGAGGCTCGCCTTCAGGGTGGCCGACCCCACCCTGCTGCCCGCCGGGATCACGATCGACGCCGACGGCCTGCTCGGCGGCGCCTCCCGGGTGCCCGGCATCTGGACGGTCCCGGTCGAGGCGTGCACCCCCTCCGGCGCCTGCGCCGGAGGGGCGGTGACGATCACCGTCACCTGCCGCTGCGCCCGCCCGCTCTCCCCTGCCGCCCCCGCGACGCCGAACGCCCGGCAGTAGCGCAGTTCCACCACAAAACATGCTGGAACCCCACGAACCGATCCAGTGGAAACACCGGGGTGCTTCCACTCTTCCCGGGGACGTGTTAGGCAGAAAGCGTGGGAGATCATCGCGACACCGGCGGAGCCGACACGCTCGATGCCCCGACACGGCGCGTCGTCGAACGCATCATCGAACGCGTCGACACCGACGGCATCAGACTGATCCGCTTCCTGTACGCCGACCACGGCGGCGTGATCAGAGGCAAGGCCACCTCCCGCGCCATGCTGGCCGAACGGCTCCGTACCGGCATCGGGCACACCGTCGCGATGATGGCGATGAACATGCTCGACGAACTCCAGGACGTCACGGGTCTCGGCCCGGTCGGCGAGGTCCGCCTCGTCCCGGACCCGACCACCTTCGTCCAGCTGCCCTACGCCCCCGGCTCGGCCGCCATGCTGTCGGACCTGCGCCAGGTCGACGGCTCCCCCTGGCCCGCCTGCCCGCGCACCTTCCTGCGCGAGGCCGTGGCCGCCCTGGCCGACGAGGACCGTGTCCTCGTCGCCGCCTTCGAACCCGAGTTCACCCTCGGCCGCCGCGAGCCCGACCCCGGCGGCGGCCTGGACCGCCTGATCCCCGCCGACGACAGCCTCTGCTACTCGACGACCGGCTTCAACCAGGCCCACGACTACGCGACGACTTTGATCCACGCCCTGGAGAGCCAGGGCCTGCGGATCGAGCACTACCACCCGGAACTGGGCCACGGCCAGCAGGAGCTGTCGATCCGCCACACCTCCGCCCTGCACGCCGCCGACAACCACCTGATCTACCGCGAGACCGTCAGGGGCGTCGCCACCCGCATGTCGATGTGGGCCTCCCTCGCCCCCAAACCCCTCGCCGACCAGGCGGGCAACGGCACCCACCTGCACCTGTCCCTCTGGGACCCCGCCCTGCGCACCAACGTCTTCGCCGACCCCGCCGACCGGTACGGCCTGTCGGTCACGGCCTACCACTTCATCGGCGGCCTGATCGCCCACCTGCCCGCGCTCACCGCGCTGACCTGCGGCTCGGTGAACAGCTTCCGGCGTCTCACCCCGAGGGCGTGGTCGAGCGCGTACGCCTGCTACGGAATGGACAACCGGGAGGCCGCGGTGCGCATCTGCTCCCCCACCGGTCAGGACGCCGCGGCGTCCACCAACCTGGAGCTGAAACCCTCCGACTCCTCGGCCAACCCCTACCTGTCGCTCGGCGCCGTCATCCACGCCGGTCTGGACGGCATCCGCCGCCAACTCGACCCCGGTGCCCCCGTCAACGTCGACCCCGCCACCCTCCCCGCCGGCCAGGTCCCCCGCCTTCCGGCCTGTCTGGAGGAGGCCCTGGACGCCCTGGAGGCCGACGACGTCCTCATGCGCGCTCTCGGCCCGCTGCGCGCCTCCGCCTACCTCGCCGTCAAACGCTCGGAGGTCCGCTCCTTCGCCGCCCACGACGCCGCCTACGAACTGTTCCACCACTTCCGGGTCTTCTGACCATTCCAGTGGGCGACACCGAGTGACCTCGACGGCGGGGCCGGACAGGCTGCCGGCATGGCGGGTGACAAACGGCCGGCACCGGCTAAGGGAGCCGCCGACGCCGACGGCAGGTGAGACACCGCGGCACGGGCACCGTCAGACGAGACCGCCTCCCGCTACCGGGCGGCCGGATAACCCCGCGTGTCAATCGTCACCAGCACCGGCTCCGACGGCAACCGGTCCTCGCGAGGGTTCAGTACCCGAGCCCCGTCCCCCTGACCATCGCCCCTGGAAACCTCGCCTGAGACTACGGCCGCCCCGCGGCACGCATGATCGCCCGGCGGATGGGCTCGTACCCGGTGCACCGGCACAGGTTGGAGGTGAGCAGCTCCCGCAGCCGCTCCGGGTCGTCGACGATCGCGGGGTCGGACTCCAGCGCGGCGACGGCGAGCATGAGGAACCCCGGCGTGCAGAAACCGCACTGCAGCGCGTGCTCGGCGGAGAACGCCCGCTGGAGCGGATGCGGCTCACCGTCGCGACCCGCCAACCCCTCCACGGTACGCACCGAACACCCGTCGCACTGCACGGCCAGCAGCAGGCAGGAACGGACCGCACGGCCGTCGACCACGACCGTGCACGAACCACAGACTCCCTGTTCGCAGCCGAGGTGCGTGCCGGTCAGCCCGCAGTCCTCACGCAACACGTCACCGAGCGCGCGCCGGGGCTCCACATCCAGGCGGTGCACCCGGCCGTTCACCGTGAGCGTGATGTTCATCGCCACTCCCCAGCGGATCCGTCATGTCCGGCGTGCGCCTGCCGATCCGAGGCCGCCTGACACAGGGCGCGGCCGACGAGGACGGCGACGACCTGCCGCTGGTATTCGACGTCGGCGTAGGGCCGGGCGCAGGGGTCGGCGTCACCCTCGGCGGCTATCCGGGCGGCATGACCGAACGGATGGCCGTCAAGCGAATCCGGGTAGAAGTGAGCCGAACCGAAGAGGGCCGGGCCGCAGAGGGACGCGCCGATCTCGGCACCGATCAACGACAGCTCGGCGACCTGCGCTCGTACCGGCCGGTCCGCGGCGTTGGCGAGTCCGATGAACGCCTGGGTGATCACTCCGTCGAGCACGGTCAGGGCCACCGCGACCGCGACCTGGGCGAAGCCGGCGCGCGTCCGCCGGTGCTCGACGAACGCGACCCCGACGGTGTCGTCGAGCAGCGGCAGCCGGACAGACGTGATCATCTCCTGCGGCCGGCACTCGGTCCGGTGAGGACCGTGGAAGTAGTCATGAGCCGCGACCGTCCGCGTTCCCGCGCGCCCGCGCAACTCGATGTCGGCGTCCAGGCCGACGGCGACGGCGCCCCATTCGGCGGCGGGGTGTGCCCAGGCCAGACTGCCCGCCATGGTGCCCAGAGCGCGGATCGGCGGGTGCGCGATGTTGACGACGGTACGCGAGAGCAGCCTGCCGAGCGGACCGGGCGCCACCCGGGGCGACTCGAAGGCACGGTGCCGGACCAGGGCCCCGACCTGCAGCCCGCCGTCCTCCACCCGCAGCCGATCGAGGCCCTGGACCCGGTTGATGTCCACCACCAACTCCGGGAGACAGCGCCGGCAGCGCATCTCCAGGATCAGGCTCTGCCCGCCGGCGAGTATCCGCGCCCGCTCCCCGGCCTCGGCGAGCGCGCCCACCGCCTCGCCCACGGTCCCCGGCACGATGTAGTCGAAAGCGGCGGGCTTCACAGCCCCTCCCCCACCGTCGGCCCCACCATCGGAGCCGCGCCGGTAGCCGGCACGGCATGGCCGAGGACAACGGGCCTCACGGCCCCTCCCCCGCCGTCGACCCCGCCTCGGAGCCGACCGCCGCGGCGCGGGCCGCTCGCCACACCACGTCCGGGGTGAGCGGCATCCGCAGCAGGTCGGGATCGGTGACCCCCAACGCGTCGGCGACCGCGTTGACGATGGCCGCGGGAGTGCCGATGCACCCCGACTCTCCGGCCCCCTTGGCTCCCAGCGGCGTCCACGGCGTCGGAGTGCTGGTCTCCCGCACCTCCAGCGGCGGCATCTCGGCGAACGTCGGCAGCAGGTAGTCCAGCAGGCCGTAGGGCAGCAGCGGCACCCCGGCCTCGTCGTAGGGCACCCCCTCGTACAGCGCCTGCCCGATCCCCTGCGCGATCGACCCCCTGGCCTGCCCCTCGACCGCCGCCGGATTGAGCATCACCCCGCAGTCGTCCACCGCCACCAGCCGGAGCACCCGTACGGTGCCCAGCCCCGGGTCGACCTCGACGACGGCGGCGTGGGTGCCGAACGGAAACGCCATACCCGACTCGAACCGCTCGTCCACCCGCAACGACCCGGTGACCCGCACCAGCTCGCCGAGGTCCAGCGCGACCGCGTCGTC
This sequence comes from Streptosporangium amethystogenes subsp. fukuiense, assembly GCF_042665875.1. Lineage (NCBI taxonomy): Bacteria > Bacillati > Actinomycetota > Actinomycetes > Streptosporangiales > Streptosporangiaceae > Streptosporangium > Streptosporangium amethystogenes. The sequence continues at coordinate 3,970,683 of NZ_JBHTEE010000001.1, forward strand.
CGCGCGGGAACTCAGCGTGCCGCCGGACCAGGCCACCTCCCCGACCGGCAGTCGCCACAGCCGCGCGGCCCGTTCCCGCGCCAGGCCGATCAGCGCGGTGGCCGCGCGGTGCAGGGCCGGGCCGCCCACCTGTGCCGAGCGGCTGGCGTACGAGCCGACCCCGTCGGCCAGTTCGTCGGTGTCTCCTTCCGCGAACCGGACCCGCGAGGAGTCCAGGCCGAGGGTGGCGGCCACCAGCGCGGAGAAGGTCGTCTGGTGGCTCTGCCCGCTGGAGGCGGTACCGCACCTGGCGATCACCGTGCCGTCCGGGCACGCCTCGACACCGCCGAACTCGTGCAGGCCGCCCTCCTCACCCCCGGATCGTTCGACGTAGCAGGAGAGCCCGATGCCCAGGGGCAGGGCGGTCACAGAGGCCCGGCGCCGAACCCGCTCGGCCCGCCACCCGTCGTAGTCGAGGGTCTTCAGCGCCAGATCCAGCGCCCCGGCGTAGTTCCCGCTGTCGTAGCGCCTGCCGGTGGGCGTCTCGTACGGGAAACGCTCGGGTGGGATGAAGTTGCGTCGCCGTAGTTCCGCCGGGTCCATGCCCAGCCGATCGGCCAGCACGTCCATCGACCTCTCCAGCGCGAACGCCGCCTCCGGCCGCCCGGCGCCGCGGTAGGGGTAGGTCGGCATGGTGGTGGTCAGCACCGAACGAACCGTGGCGTGCACCAGGGGCGTGGCATAGGCGCCGGTGGCCATCCGGGCGGTCTGCATCGGCAGCCCCGCCCCGATGTGCGGATAGGCCCCCACGTCGGCGTCGATCCTCAGCTCGTACGCGAGCAGCAGCCCCTCGGCGTCGGCGGCCAGCCGGACCCGCTGGTCCTGCCCCCGGCCCCGGGTGGCGGCCAGCAGCGACTCGGCGCGGTCCTCGATCCACCGGATCGGCGCCCCCAGCGTCAACGCCAGAAAGGCGACCGTGAGGTACTCGGGAAAGGTGGCGCTCTTCGACCCGAACGCACCGCCGCTGTCGGGCGTCACCACCCTGATCCGCTCGACGGGCAGGTCCAGCGCTCCGGCCAGCTCCCGCCGGAGCCGGTACGGCGCCTGGTGGGAGCACCACACGGTCAGCCGGTCCTTCTCGGGGACCGCGAGGAACGCCCGGCACTCCATCGGCGACGGCAGCAGCAACTGCTGGCGGTAACGCGCCTGCACCACGACCGCCGCCCGTCCCCAGACGGCCTCGTCGATCGGCACACCGACCGACCGTTCCAGCACCACGTTGTCCAGGCCCTCGAACAACGGAACAGAGCCGTCCAGGGCCTCGGCCACCGACACCGCGGGCGGAAGCGGGTCCGTCCGCACGACGATCTCGGCCACCCCGTCCTCGGCCCGGTAACGGTCCTCCCCGACCACCACCGCGACCGCCTCACCCGCGTACCGCACCCGGTCGACAGCCAGCGACGGCCAAACCCGCCCCGCCACCACCTCCGCCGAGGACATCCCCGCGAGAGCCGTCAGGGGAACCGGCGGCAACCCCGGAAGATCGGCCGCCGCCCAGGCCCCTCGCACCCCGGGAATCCGACGAGCCGGAGCACAGTCCACCCCGCACAACCGGCCGTGTGCCACAGAACTTCGTACGAACGCCGCGTCCAGGCACCCCGGCACCGCGATGTCGGCGACGTAGCGGCCATGACCGGTGAGCAGCCGCGCGTCTTCCCGCCTAGCCCAGCCATGTGCCACGACGTCCTCCGCCCCCCGGATTCAGCCCAGCAATTCTAACTCACATAACGCCACAAAACTTATATATTACCTTGAACCAAGGCCTAGTGGAATCAGGGTTGCAGCATAAATATCACCAAAAATCCACTATGCCTGCACCAAAGTAACCACTCACTTCAAACCAGAAATAACTCCCAGGCCTCGCAAATCGATAAAATGGATGAAGAAGGCGCGACCGTCTCAAGCTTCAGAGAAGCCGAGGAAAGCAGCCCGGGCCGCGCACAAGAAAGCGCACCCCCGGGCAGACCGGAGGCCTGAAGAACCAGACCCCCGCCACGACGGCCCCGCCCGGAACACCGGCCCGCCGCAACGCGAACCACGCCGACCGGCGAGCCGAAACAGCCCCGGCCGCTCGCCGCACGACATCAGCGAACCGGATGCCCCGCCCCCCGCAAAGCGTCCTTCACATCACCGATCTTGAGCTGCCCGAAGTGGAACACCGACGCCGCCAGCACGGCGTCCGCCCCCGCCTCCACCGCCGGAGGGAAATCGGCGACCGAACCCGCACCACCGCTGGCGATCACCGGAACCGACACCACCGCCCGTACCGCCCGGATCATCTCCAGGTCGTAGCCGTCCCGGGTCCCGTCACCGTCCATCGAGTTGAGCAGGATCTCCCCCGCCCCCAGTTCGGCGCCCCGCCGGGCCCACTCCACCGCGTCGATCCCGGTCCCCCGGCGGCCACCGTGCGTGGTCACCTCGAAGCCGGACGGCGTCGGCGGCCCGTCGACGACCCGGCGGGCGTCCACCGAGAGCACGATGCACTGCGCCCCGTACCGCTGCGCCGCCTCGGTCAGCAGCTCGGGCCTGGCGATCGCCGCGGTGTTCAGCCCCACCTTGTCCGCGCCCGCCCGCAGCAGCCTGTCGACGTCCTCGACCGAGCGCACCCCCCCACCCACGGTCAGCGGGATGAACACCTGCTCGGCCGTCCGGCTGACCACGTCGTACATCGTCGACCGGTCGGAGCTGGAGGCCGTGATGTCAAGGAACGTCAGCTCGTCGGCCCCCTCCGCGTCATAGCGGCGGGCCAGCTCGACCGGGTCCCCGGCATCGCGCAGGTTCTCGAAGTTGACACCCTTGACCACCCGCCCGGCGTCCACGTCCAGGCAGGGAATCACTCGTACCGCGACACTCATCGACGACTCCTCACGAACGGACGGCGGCGAGGGCGTCTTCGAGGGTGAAGGCCTGCGCGTACAGCGCCTTGCCCACGATGGCCCCCTCGACGCCGATCGGGACCAGCGAGGCCAGCGCGCGCAGGTCCTCCAGGGACGAGACCCCGCCACTGGCGACCACCGGCTTGTCAGTGCGGGAGCAGACCTCGCGGAGCAGGTCCAGGTTGGGACCGCGCAGCGTGCCGTCCTTCGTGACGTCGGTGACGACGTAGCGGGAGCAGCCGTCCTTCTCCAGCCGGGCCAGCACCTCCCACAGGTCACCGCCCTCCTGGGTCCAGCCCCGGGCGGCCAGGGTGGTCCCCCGGACGTCGAGGCCGATCGCGACCCGGTCACCATACTCAGAGATGATCTTGGAGCACCAGGCGGGGTTCTCCAGCGCCGCGGTACCGATGTTCACCCGGCGGCAGCCGGTGGCCAGCGCGAGCTCCAGGGAGACGTCGTCACGGATGCCCCCGGACAGCTCCACCTTCACATCCAGCGCACCGACCACCGTGGCGAGCAACTCGCGGTTGCTGCCCCGGCCGAAGGCCGCGTCGAGGTCGACCAGGTGGATCCACTCGGCTCCGGCCTCCTGCCAGGCGAGCGCCGCGGACAGGGGGTCGCCGTACGACGTCTCGGTGCCGGCCGCGCCCTGGACCAGGCGGACCGCCTGACCGTCGGCGACGTCCACGGCGGGGAGCAGCTCAAGCGACATCTGTTCAAGACCTCCGGTCGAAGACAAGGGTGAGAAAAAGCGGAACGAACAGCAAGGAAAGCACGAGCACGCCGAACCGCGCCGCCCAGGAGGACCACAGCAGCCAGACGATCACCTGCACGATCAGGAACAGCACCGCCGCGACGCCGTTCTGCGCCCGGCGGCGGCGGGCCATGATGCCCCCCTGGGAGACGATCCGGACGGGCCTGCCCGGCAGCAACGCGGTCACCTTGCCGATGCGCTCACGCCGCCGCGCCAGCCGCGCCTCCCGCTCGGCGCGCAGCGCGGCCAAGCGCGCCTGCTCGGCCTCCCGCTCGGCCCTGCGCCTGGCCCGTTCCTTACTCATCGAAGGCCCATCAAGAACTCACCCGACGGTCCCGAGCCAGTTGGTGAGCAACTGGGCTCCGGCGTCGCCCGACTTCTCCGGATGGAACTGGGTGGCCATCAGCGGGCCGTTCTCCACCGCCGCGACGAACGGCACCCCGTGCTCGGCCCAGGTGACCAACGGGTCGGCGAACCCCGGCCCCGGCTGGAGCTCCCAGGATCGCACGCCGTACGAGTGCACGAAGTAGAAGCGGGTGTCCGCCTCAAGCCCGGCGAACAGCACGGTCCCGGCGGGTGCCTTGACGGTGTTCCAGCCCATGTGCGGCAGGACCGGCGCCTCCAGGGACTCCACCGTGCCCGGCCACTCCCCGCATCCCTCGGTCGTGACACCGTGCTCGACGCCCGTCTCGAAGAGGATCTGCATGCCGACGCAGATGCCCAGCACCGGCCGCCCGGCCGCCAGCCGCCGCGCGATGATCCGCTCACCCCGCACCGCGCGCAGCCCGGCCATGCACGCGGCGAACGCCCCCACGCCGGGAACCAGGAGCCCGTCGGCCTCCATCGCCGCCTCGTAGTCGGCGGTCACCGTGACCTCCGCGCCGACCCGGGCCAGCGCTCGCTCCGCCGAACGGAGGTTGCCCGAGCCGTAGTCGAGAACGGTTACCTTCTTCACCACCAGAGCACCGCCGCCGTGGTCGCCAGGGCCGCGAGAGCGGCGAGCAGCACCGCGCCCTTCTTCAGACCCTGTTTGAGGAATGAGACGATCCCACCCACCAGGAAAAGCGCGACGAAGGCCATCACCATGGCCGACCAGTTGTCACTCACGGTCGCCTCCCCCTCCCGTCGGGAAGAATCACAGCACACCCTTCGTGCTCGGCACCCCGGTGGCGCGCGGGTCACGCTCGGACGCCGCCCGCAGCGCCCTGGCCAGGGCCTTGAACTGCGCCTCCACGATGTGGTGGGCGTTGCGGCCGTAGGGGACGCGCACGTGCAGGCAGATCGCGGCCTGGGCGACGAACGACTCCAGGATGTGCCTGGTCATCGTCGTGTCGTACTCCGGACCGATCATCGGAGCCATGCCCTCGGGCTCGCTGTGCACCAGGTACGGCCGCCCCGACAGGTCGACCGTGACCTCCGCCAGCGACTCGTCCAGCGGGCAGGAGGCGTTGCCGAACCTCCGCAGGCCCGACTTGTCGCCCAGAGCCTCACGGAACGCGGCGCCCAGCGCGAGCGAGGTGTCCTCGATCGTGTGGTGGGCGTCGATGTGCAGGTCACCCTCGGTCTTCACGAGCAGGTCGAACAGCCCGTGCTTGCCGAGCTGGTTCAGCATGTGGTCGAAGAACCCGACACCGGTGGACACCTCGACGTTCCCGGTGCCGTCGAGGTCGACCTCGACCAGCACCGAGGTCTCCTTGGTGACGCGCTCGACGCGACCGCGACGCGGTGCGGTGATACTCACCAGAACCTCCCGAGGATGCCCCGGCCTTCAGGCCGGGGAGGCATTGGGAGCGGGAGTGCCGCCCAGGCCCGAGCGTGCCCTGACCGGTCAGTCATTTCGATCAGCTTCTTTCTGAGTCGTGTAGCCGTAGCCGTCCGCGCGCTGAAGGTGGCGGACGTGCCGGTGGTTGATCCCGGTGACGCGACCGTGCCGGGTGGTGATGTCGAACGAGCCGGAGGAGCGGACCAGGACTCGCCCGGTGTGGACCCCGGCCTTCTTACCCGCCGGAACGTTCGCCCGGACCAGGTCGCCGGTCTGGAAGCCGTGGCGCAGTTTGATCCGTGACCGGAGAAGGCGGGGGAACCCGTATCGGTCGGGGGTGGTGCGGGCGTAGGCGCCGCGCCCGGTCGCCGTGACCACCAGGACCGTGGACGGCCAGGCGGTCACGGTCTCCAGTTCGCCGACGTGCAACGCGTCCAACGTGTGCGACTTCGGCGCGCCGGTGCGCGAGCGGTTCCACTTCGTACGACCGCCCGAGGCGGTGTGAACGGACAGGCCGGTCGCCTCCAGTGCCCGCCACAGCACCCATCGGGTGGCGTTGACGGCGGCGGCGTCCCGCAGCGGAGCCTTCGCCTGCTTGAGGATCTTCGTCAGCAGGGCGGGCTTGTCCTTGAGGAACTCCTGCACGGGGGCGGCGCTCTTGGTCTGGTTACACGGGATGCAGGCCAGGGTGAGGTTGCTGACGCGGTCGGAGCCGCCCCGGCTGCGGGGATGGATGTGGTCGAGGTTGAGCGGTACGTCGCTGGCGCCGCAGTAGACGCAGGTGCGCCCCCACTTGGCGAGCAGGTATTCGCGGACCTCATACCCGGCGAGGGTGCCCTGCTGGTATTCCGCTCCTTCGAGCGGCCTCCCGGCCGACAGGGCATGGGTGTCGAAGGAGACCTTCTCTACGTGGACGGCGGCCACGGGCGCCCACCGGGTCAGCCGCGCCACCCACGACACGGTGGTATCGACGCGGTGTCGCAGCGACGGCGCGAGCCATCCTTTCGGTGTGGTGCGGTTGAGGAACCGGGGGGAGCGGTAACGCAGGTTCCGCCACCGCCTACCTCGCCGGTACGCGGCCCGCGAGGTGAGCCTGTCACGGATCAGCGCGCCCCGATGGTCAAGCTGGATCACATACCGTCCGGCCCGGCTCCCCTCATGGCCGGTGAACACGGCCAGACCGGTGTGCTTGGAGCCGGGGTCGATACCGACCTGCACGCCTGCCACGGTGGAGTCGGCGGCCGACCGGTCTTTGAGACGGATGACGAACGGGGTGTGACGGGCCACCACGGCTCGCCCTGCCGCCAGCAGGCGACGGGCCCGGGCGGGGTGGCAGGGGTCGAGCGGGTGACCGTGGGCGTCCAGGACGAACACGGCCGGATGAACCTCACGGTTCACTCCCTCGGACGCCGAAGCGCCCTCGGGGTGACGCCGAGCGGACCGGGTGCCGGTCCGCTCGATCTCCCCTCGCCCAGGTCGAACACCAGGTACCGCCGCGAGGCGGTGTCCGTGAGCCGTTTCGTGCCCACCCTCGGGCGTGTCTGCTCCCACGGATTCCAGAGCGGCAGGCTGAGGAAGCACCCGCCGGTGGGTCTGCGATCTCGTGTTCAACGTAGCCATCAAAACGCACCTCCTTGAGCTGATGGCCAGGGCTGGTCAACGCGGGGCTTGTCAAGCGCATCGCTGCACCTCAAGCCCCCTCCCTCAGGAGGGGGTCGTTGACAGGATCTCCTCCAGGGCGGCGCGGAACGCCGCCATCTCCTCTGTCGTTCCGATGGACACTCTCAGCCAGCCGGGCGGTCCCACCTCGCGGATCAGCACCCCGCGCTCCAGCAGGCCCTGCCACACCGCGCGCCGGTCCGGGAACAGCCCGAACAGCACGAAGTTGGCGTCCGAGTCGGCGACCTTCAGCCCCCGGGCGCGCAACCAGTCCACCACGGCGTCGCGCTCGGCCCGCAGCTCGTCGACGGCGCCGAGCAGTTCGGCGCGGTGGGCGAGCGCGACGCGCGCCGCCGTCTGGGTGAGCGTGGACAGGTGGTAGGGCAGGCGGACCAGCAGCAACGCCTCGACCACCGCCGGATGGGCGGCCAGGTAACCGAGCCGGGTGCCGGCCATGGCGAACGCCTTGGACATCGTCCGCGTGACGATCAGCCGGGGGTTGTCCGGCAGCAGGGTCAGCGCCGACGGGGTGCCGGTACGGGCGAACTCGAAGTAGGCCTCGTCCACCACCACCATGCCCGGCGCCGCCTCGACGATCCGGGCGATCACCTCCGGGTCCAGGGCGGTACCGGTCGGGTTGTTGGGCGAGGTCAGGAAGACGACGTCGGGCCGGTGCTCCTCGATCGCGGCGACCGCCTTGCCCGGGTCGATCCCGAAGTCGTCCTCACGCGCCCCGGAGATCCACTCGGTCGAGGCGCCGGTGGTGATGATCGGGTGCATCGAGTAGGACGGCTCGAAGCCCATCGCGGCGCGGCCGTGGCCGCCGAAGGCCTGCAGGATCTGCTGGAGCACCTCGTTGGAGCCGTTGGCGGCCCAGACCTGCTCCACGGCGAGGCCGTGACCGAGATAGCCCGCCAGCTCCCGACGCAGGTCGAGCGCGTCGCGGTCGGGGTAGCGGTTGAGGTCGGCGGTGACGCCCCGTACGGCCTCCGCCAGCTCGGCGACCAGCGAGGCCGAGGGCCCGTAGGGGTTCTCGTTGGTGTTGAGCCTCACCGGGACGTCGATCTGGGGGGCACCGTACGGCGTGCGCCCCCGGAGATCGTCTCGGATCGGCAGGTCTTCGAGCTTCACGACGGGATCTCCACCTCGAACCGGAAAGGGAAGGGCACTCACTAGGGCACCTCCCAGGCGAACCGCGCCCTGATCGCCGCGCCGTGCGCCGGCAGGTCCTCGGTGTCGGCCAGCACGCACACGTGGGCGGCGGCACCGGCCAGCGCCTCACGGCTGTAGTCGACGACGTGCACCCCGCGCAGGAACGTCTGCACCGACAGTCCCGACGAGTGGCAGGCGCAGCCGCCGGTGGGCAGCACGTGGTTGGAACCGGCCATGTAGTCGCCCAGCGAGACCGGCGCGTACGCCCCGACGAAGATCGCCCCGGCGTTGCGGACCCGGGCGGCCAGCGCGGACGCCTCCGCGGCGTGGATCTCCAGGTGCTCGGCGGCGTAGGCGTCGACGACGCGCAGCCCCGCCTCCATGTCGTCGACCAGCAGGATGCCGGACTGGCGCCCGGAGAGCGCCTCGGTGATCCGCTCGGTGTGCTTGGTGGCGGCGACCTGCCGGGGCAGCTCCCGCTCGACGGCCTCGGCCAGCTCCATCGAGTCGGTGACCAGCACGGCGGCGGCGATCGTGTCGTGCTCGGCCTGGCTGATCAGGTCGGCGGCGACGTGCACCGGGTTGGCCGTGGAGTCGGCGAGGATCGCGATCTCGGTCGGACCCGCCTCGGAGTCGATGCCGATACGACCCTTGAGCAGGCGCTTGGCCGCGGCGACCCAGATGTTGCCGGGGCCGGTGACCATGGTGACCGGCGGGCACTCCTCGGTGCCGTAGGCGAACATCGCCACCGCCTGGGCGCCGCCGACCGCGTAGACCTCGTCCACGCCGAGCAGCGCGCACGCCGCCAGGATGGCCGGGTGCGGCAGGCCGCCGAACTCGCGCTGCGCGGGCGAGGAGACCGCCAGGGAGGCCACCCCCGCCTCCTGGGCCGGGACGACGTTCATGACCACGCTGGAGGGGTAGACCGCCCGGCCGCCGGGGACGTACAGCCCCACCCGGTCGACGGGCACCCAGCGCTCGGTGACGGTGCCGCCCGGCACGACCTGGGTGGTGACGTCGGTGCGCCGCTGGTCACGGTGGACGAGGCGGGCGCGGCGGATCGACTCCTCCAGGGCCGCCCTGACCTTCGGGTCGAGCCCCTGCAGCGCCCCGGAGATCGCCTCGGCCGACACCCGGGTGGACTCCAGCTCGACGCCGTCGAACCTGGCGGTCAGCTCCCGCACCGCGGCGGCCCCACGATGATGCACGTCGTCGCAGATGGGCCGCACCTTCTCCAGGGCGGCTTCGACGTCGAGGTCGGCGCGGGGCAGCACGTCGCGAAGGTCCTCGGGCAGAGGGCCTCGCAGGTCGGTACGCGAAATCACTTGTTCAGTCTACGGAGGTCCGCCACCCGGTATCGTCGCGTCCATTATCCGGACAGCGCCTTTACTATGTAGATTTTAACCAGCCGCTACGCTCTCCCCGTGAGCAAGAGCAAGAGCAAGGGCGGTCAGGGAACCCCCGCGACCGTGGCCCTGACCCAGGCGGGAGCCGACTTCACCCTGCACCCCTACGAGCACGACGCGAACGCGCAGGCCTACGGCGAGGAGGCGGCGGACGCCCTCGGCGTGCCGTACGGGCAGATCTTCAAGACCCTGGTGGCCGAGGTGGAGGGCGGGCTGGCCGTCGCGGTGGTGCCGGTGGCGGGCAAACTCGATCTCAAGGCGTTCGCGGCGGCGCTGAGCAGCAAGCGGGCCGCGATGGCCGACGCGGCCAAGGTGGAGCGGGTGACCGGCTACGTGGTCGGCGGCATCAGCCCGCTGGGACAGCGCAAGCGCCTGCCGACCGTGGTCGACGCCTCCGCGCTGGACTTTCCGACGATCTACTTCTCCGCCGGCCGGCGCGGGCTGCAGATCGAGACCTCCCCCTCGGAGCTGGTACGCCTCACCGGAGCCGTCACCGCGCCCATCGGCAAGAGCGGCTAGCGAAGGCTTTCCGCCGGAGGGGAGCCGGCCAGGCCCCGGCCCACCGCACAAGGTGGGCCGGAGGTCCCCGGGCGGTCCTGTCGAAGGTTGCCGAGGCGGCACGCGGCGACGTTCGGCCAGACTCTTCTGCGACAGGCCGTACCGATCGGGGGACAGATGCACTACCTGACCGCTACCGAGATGCTCGAACTGCTGCGCACCAGGCAGGTCAGCGCGGTCGAGCTGCTGGAGGCGCACCTGCGGCGGATCGAGGAGGTCAACCCGGCGGTCAACGCGATCGTCACGCTGACCGCCGAACGCGCCAGGCGGGAGGCGGAGGAGGCCGACCGGGACCTGGCCCGCGGCCACTGGCGGGGACCGCTGCACGGGCTGCCGGTCGCGCACAAGGACCTGGCCGACACCGCGGGGATCCGCACCACGTACGGCTCGCCGCTCTTCGCCGACCACGTCCCCGACACCGACGCGCCGATCGTGCGGCGGATGCGCGAGGCCGGGGCGATCACGGTCGGCAAGACCAACACCCCGGAGTTCGGCACCGGCTCGCACACCGTGAACGAGATCTTCGGCGCCACCCGCAACCCCTACGACCCGACCAGGTCGGCCGGGGGCAGCAGTGGCGGGGCCGCCGCCGCGCTGGCCACCGGCATGGTGGCGCTGGCCGACGGCTCCGACATGGGCGGCTCGCTGCGCAACCCCGCCTCCTTCTGCAACGTGGCGGGGCTGCGGCCCACCCCCGGGCGGGTGCCGGCGCCGTCGGCCGTCGCGGCCTGGTTCACCCTCGGCGTGCCGGGGCCGATGGCCCGTACCGCCGGGGACCTGGCGCTGCTGATGAGCGCGATCGCCGGGTTCGACGCCTCCTCCCCCCTGTCGATCGCCGAGAGCGGCACCGTCTTCGCCGGGCCGCTGGAGGCGGACCTGACCGGGCTGCGCGTGGCCTGGAGCCCGGACCTGGGCGGGCTGCCCGTCGACGCGGAGACCGCCAAGGTCACCGCGGACGCCCCGGCCGTGCTCGCGGAGCTGGGCGCGCGGGTGGAGCGGGTGGAGCTGGACCTGTCGGACGCCGAGGACGCCTTCCGGATCTACCGGGCGTGGTACTACGCGCTCTGCTACGGCGACCTGCCGCAGGAGCGCCTGGGGGCGAACGTGCGCTGGAACGTCGAGCGGGGCCGCGAGGTGACCGGGGCCGACCTGGCCCGCGCCGAACGGCTGCGCAGCGGGCTCTACCGGCGGATGGACGCCTTCTTCGACGAGTACGACTTCCTGATCGCCCCGGTCAGTCAGGTACCGCCGTTCCCGGTGGACGCCCCGCACGTCTCGGAGATCAACGGGCAGGCGCTGCCCGACTACCTGGCGTGGATGCGCTCGGCCTACTGGATCAGTGTGCTGCACGCACCGGCGGCGTCGGTGCCGTGCGGGTTCACCTCGGACGGGCTGCCGGTGGGCGTGCAGATCGTCGGGCGCCCCTTCGCCGACATGGCGGTGCTCCGGCTGGCCCACGCCTTCGAGCGCGCCACCGGGCACGGCGCGCGCAGGCCGCCCCGCTGACCGCGGCCGCCGCGCCTACCGGCCGTCGATGTCGTGCGGCGGCAGCGGCCCGTAGGGGTCGCCGCCGAACGGATGGCGCAGCGGCGAGTCGCGGTAGCCCGCGACGCCCTCCAGGACGAAGAAGGCGCCGGCGGCCAGCGTCGGCCACGCGTACAGCACGCCCCTGGCGGTCAGCGCCAGCGGCCCCGGGACCAGCGGCACGGAGCTCCCCGAGGCGACGACGCTCACCGCGCCGAGGTTGGCCGCCTCGCCGACCAGCAGCGTGAGGTGCGCGCCGAGCAGGCCGCCCGCGGCCAGGCCCACCACCACCGGCAGCGGGCGGCCCCCGCGCGACACGCCGTAGCCGATGACCCCGCAGACCAGCCCGAGCACGCCCGTGATGACGGCGAACCAGCCGTCGGCGGCGATCAGCGCCTGCGTGGAGGGATCGGCCAGCAGCGGCCCCTTGCCCGTCATGACGTACGGGGGGCGCGGCGCGGCCAGCGACCACAGGATCCCGGCGCCGGCTCCGGCCAGGGCGAGCACCAGCACGGTGATCACGAAGTCACGCACAGCGCGCACCACGGCCCCCTCACCCTCTGTGCAGATGTGCCCGATGTTACCCATCCGCCCGCCCGGCGCCACCCGAGGTCCCGACCGAATCCCGTTACGCTTACGGGGTGAACGAAGAGGCATGGTTGATCGAACCCTCCGGGCCGCTCCGCGGTGACGTCGAGGTCCGCGGCTCCAAGAACGGCGTCTCCAAGCACATGGTCGCCGCGATGCTCGGCACCGGTGAGAGCACGATCCAGAACGCCCCGGACGTGGGCGAGGTGGGGATCACCGCGCAGATGCTGAGGGCGCTCGGCATCGACGTGGAGATCAGCTCCGGGGAGATCACCGTCGCTCCCGGAGAGCAGGTCAACCCGCACGTCCCGGCGGCGTTCACCGGCCTCAACCGGATCCCGATCCTGATGCTGGGCCCGCTGCTGCACCTGGCGGGCGAGGCGTTCGTGCCGCTGGTCGGCGGCGACCCGATCGGCCGCCGGCCCGTCGACTTCCACGTCGAGGCGCTGCGCGCGATGGGCGCCGAGGTCGAGGTGAGCGACACCGGCGTGTACGCCAAGGCCAAACGGCTGCGCGGCACCCGGCTCGAACTGCCCTACCCCAGCGTCGGCGCCACCGAGACGATCCTGATGTCCGCGGTGCTGGCCGAGGGCAAGACCGTGCTGAAGGGCGCGGCGATGGAGCCCGAGGTGGTGGAGCTCGCCCTGTTCCTGCAGCGCATGGGCGCGCGCATAGAGCTGAGCCCGGACCGGCGCATCGTGATCGAGGGGGTGGAGCGCCTGCACGGCGCCTCCACCTGGCTCAACGGGGACCGTATCGAGGCGTTCTCCTACCTGGCGGCCGGTCTGATCACCGGCGGCCAGGTACGGGTGCACGGCTGCCCGCAGGACCGGCTGGTCACCGCGATCACCACCCTGGCCAGGATGGGCGCCGAGGTCGACATCACCGACGACTACCTGTCGGCGTCGGCGCCGCACGGGCTGCGGGCCGCCGCGGTGCAGACCGACACGCACCCGGGGTTCATGACCGACTGGCAGACGCCCCTGATGGTGCTGTTCACCCAGGCCCAGGGCATGTCGGTGCTGCACGAGACCGTGTTCGAGAACCGCCTGGTCTACGTGCCCGCCCTGCAGAAGATGGGCTGCGAGATCGAGGTGTTCGACGTCTGCCTGGGCGGCCCGGCCTGCCGCTACCACGACACCAACGCCAAGCACTCGGCGGTCGTGCGCGGCGTGTCCAGGCTGAGCGGCGCCGACGTGACGCTGCCCGACATCCGGGCCGGGTTCTCCGCCGTGCTGGCCGCGGCCGCCGCGGAGGGTGTCTCCACGCTGCGCGGGGTGCACCACATCGAGCGGGGCTACCACCGGCCGTTCGAGCAGTTCGCCTCTCTCGGGCTGAAGATCAGTCGAGAAAAGGTGCAGGACGGGTAAGGATTGGCAACCGGGTGTTTATGGGTGATCATCCGGTTGCACGTTACCTTGTGTGACATCGCACCCGGAGGTGAGACGCGGACCCGGCGCGTGCCTGCGCGTTCTGGCGGCCTGCGGGGTGCTCGGCGGGCTGCTGGCCGCCCTGGCCGCGCTGCCGCTGGTCGGCACGGTGGGGATCACCGTCAACAACGTCACGAGAACCCTGACTGACCTGCCGCCGAGCCCCCGGGAGAACCCGCTCGCCCAGCGCACCGTGCTCCTGGACCGGAACGGCAGGCGGTTCGCCCAGTTCTACACGGAGAATCGGACCGTCGTACGACTCGACCAGGTCGCCCCCGTCATGCGTGAGGCGATCGTGGCGATCGAGGACTCGCGCTTCTACGAGCACGCGGGCCTGGACGTCAAGGGCACCCTGCGCGCCCTGGTGACCAACACCAAGGCGGGCGGGGTGCGCCAGGGCGGCTCCTCGCTCACCCAGCAGCTCGTGAAGAACATCCTGGTCGAGAACTCCGAGACCGAGACCGAACGCGCCCAGGCCCGCGCGCCCAGTATCCAGCGCAAGATCACCGAGCTGCGGTACGCGCTGGCGATGGAGAAGAAGTACACCAAGGCCGAGATCCTGGAGCGCTACCTCAACATCGCCTATTTCGGCGCGGGGGCCTTCGGGGTGGAGGCCGCCGCCCAGCGGTTCTTCTCGGTCGCGGCCTCCCGGCTGACCCTGGCGCAGGCGGCGACACTGGCCGGCGCGGTCCGCACCCCGTACGCCACGGACCCGTCGCTGGACGCGGCGCGCAGGAAGAGGCTGCGAGAGCGCAGGGACATCGTCCTGGAGCGGATGGCCCAGCTGTCGTACGTCCCCCGGCCCCAGGCGGAGGCCGCCATGAGACGGCCGCTGAACCTCCGGCTGCAGCCGCAGCCCGGCGGCTGCGACGGGAGCGTCTATCCCTACTTCTGCCTGTACGTGCACAGGGAGCTGCTGACCAACCCGGTCTTCGGCCACAGCCGCGCGGAGCGGGAGCGCCGCCTGGCCAGGGGCGGGCTGGTGCTCCGCACCACCCTGGCGCCGAGGGCCCAGCGGGCCGCGGAACGCGCCATCGCCGCGCGCGTCGGCACCAAGGACACCGAGGTCGCCGCCGAGGCCATGATCCAGCCTGGCACCGGGCGGATCCGGGCCATGGCGGCGAGCAAGAAGTACGGTCTCAACAGCGGCAACAGGAACAACGGCCCCCGCACCACCTACAACCTGGTCGCCGACACCGCGCACGGAGGCGGCCAGGGATTCCAGGCCGGGTCGACGTTCAAGGTGTTCACCCTGGCGACCGCGCTCGGCCAGGGCTGGCGGTTCGACCAGGGGTTCATGACGCCCGGCAGTTTCGTGCCCGACAGCGGTTTCAGGGACTGCCGGGGCCGCAAGGTCAACGACCCCGGCGCGGAGATCTTCAACGCGAGCGGCGAAGGCAAGGGCGGCCCGCAGAGCCTGTCCACCGGCACCTGGAAGTCGGTGAACATCTTCTACATGATGCTGGAGCAGCGGGTGGGCCTGTGCCCGGTCGTCAGGACCGCCAAGGCGATGGGCATCGCCCGCGCCGACGGCGCCCCGCTGCGGGAGGTGCCGACCTTCACCCTGGGGGTGAACGAGATGGACCCGGTGACCGTGGCGGCGGCGTTCGCCGCGTTCGGGGCGCGGGGCCGCTACTGCCGTCCGCTGTCCATCGTCGAGATCGTCGAGCGGAACGGCAGGCACTTCCGCGTCCCGCCCAGTTGCGCGCAGGCGATCGAGCGCGACGTGGCCGACGCGGTCAACTACCTGCTGTCCGGGGTGTTCACCAAGGGCACCATGACCGGTCAGAGCATCGGCCGCCCGGCGGCGGGCAAGACCGGCACCAACAACGGCTACACGTCGGCCTGGTTCGCCGGCTACACCCCCGACCTGGCCGCGGCGGTCAGCGTGGGCGACATCCGCGGCTCCTACCGCTACCCGCTGCGCGACGTCGAGATCGGCGGCGAGTACTACGGAGCGGTCCAGGGGGCCTCCCTGCCGGGGCCGATCTGGGTGTCGTCCATGTCCGCCGCCCTGCGGGACGTCTCGCCGCGTTCCTTCCACCAGCCGGACATGGGCCGTTTCGGCGGTGGGTTCACCCCGGGCCTGAAGGAGGCCGAGGAGGCCGAGAAGGCCAAGCGCCGTAATGGGGGGCGCCGTGACGGGGAGGACGCCCACGCGGACGGGCCCCGCCGGCCTCGCGGTTTCTTCCGGAACCGCGGTTTCTTCCGGAACCGCGGTTTCCCTCGGGACCACGGTTTCCCCCGGGCCGCGGCCTCGGAGGATCACGACGAGGAAAGAGGAGGCGGCCTGCCGCCCGGCGACGCGTGGTAGGACCGGCCCAGGTCGTCCGGCCGCCGCCGGACGACCTGGGCCTGGCCGGTCGTGGTCACCGGACCACGACCGGGGACGACGCCCCCCTCACCAGCGGGGCCGGGGCACCGGATCCGTCGGCGGGGACCGACCAGACGTCCGGCCCCTTGGCGTACATCACGGTACGCCCGTCGAGCCACGCGACCTGGTCGTCGATGCTCGCGGTCTCGGCCAGCGGTGTCTCCCGCATCGTCGACAGCTCCAGCAGGTGGAGCCGCCACATCCGGCGCGGGTCGGCGGAGACCCGCTTCTTGAACACCAGCCGGGTCCCGTCGGGAGACAGCGACGGGCACTCGGCGTTCTCCCTGAGCGCCCGCACCCGCCAGTCGGCGTAGTCGCCCTCGACGAGATAGGTCCTCCCGCCGGTGGCGAGGGTCGCGTAGAACCGGTTGTCGTCGGCGGCGAAGGTCACCCCCCAGTAGTTCACGTCGACCGCGTGGTGACGGCGGCCGTTCAGGGTCAGCGGGATGTCCTCCATGTTGGTCACGGCATAGCCGGTGCGGGTGTCGAGGATCCCCGTCCAGGTGGAGAAGCCGCCCTCGTTGTAGGAGTCGCCGGTGACGAACACGGTCCACGACGCCATCCGGCCGCTCTGCGACATCCGCGCCCGGTTCGGGATCCCGGCCAGCCTGATCCGCCGGGTCTCCCGCATGGAGCGGTCGAGGATCACCGCGTCCGTGCTGACCAGCGCCCCGGGCCTGGCGACCAGGCAGATCGAGGTGCCACCCGCCGTGGAGAACCGGTCACAGACCGGACCCGCGGCGGCGGGCAGGGCCGAGGTGTCGCCGAGCGGCACCCCGGCGACCTGGCCGGCGGCCGTACGGAACATCAGCCGCCCGGGACGGAGTACTCCGCCGTCCGCCGCCGGGGCCGAGACCGGGACGGGGTCGCGGCGTGCGGCCCAGGCCGCGTAGCCGGCCGCCGTGCCGCCGAGGACGGCCACCGCGACGAGCAGCGCCGGCAGGCGCCTGACCGGGGTCACGACCGCCTCCCCGCCCGAAGTGGCGACACCGGGAGCGACATCACAGGTACCTCCTCATCACGAACCAGGCGCCGGGCACGCAGGCCGCGAGGCCCGCCGCCATGACGGCCAGTCCCTGGGTGCTTCCCCACGCCGTCCAGACGGCGCCGAACAGGACGGATGACAGCAACCGGGCCGTCGCCTGACCGGTCTGGAGCAGGGCCAGGCCGCTCGTACGCAGGTGCTCGGGGAGCATCGGCCCGGCCACGGCCATCAGCACGCCGTCGGTCGCGGCGTAGAAGGTCCCGTGCAGGATCAGCACCGCGACGAGCCATCCCGGTCCGAGCAGCACGAGGTAGGCGACGATCAGGGCGGCGTGCCCGGCCAGGAAGACCGGCACCCGGCCCAGCCGGTCCGCGAGCCGCCCGACGGGCACGGCCAGCAGCAGGTAGACGGCGGCCGTGCCGATCGACAACAGCGGGAAGTACACCGCGTCGATCCCGCCGCGCCTCTGCAGCAGCAGGTAGACGAACGCGTCCCCGACGGTGACCAGGCCGAGAACCGCGGCCACCACGCACACCCGCCGGAACGCCGCGTCGCGCAGCAGTCCCAGCGCGGCGCGCGGCGAGGTGGCCGGGCGCGGGGCGGACAGCGGGGTGCGCCGGTCACGGACGTACATGACCAGCAGCAGCACGCCGAGCGCGGCCACGCAGAAGCTGACCACGAACACCGCGTCGTAGGCCCCGCCGGTGCCCGTCAGGACGGCGAACGCCACCAGCGGGCCGAGCAGCGCGCCGACGGTGTCCATGGCCCGGTGCACGCCGAACGCCTGACCGAGCTTGCCGGCCGGGACGCTCAGCGAGATCAGCGCGTCACGCGGGGCCGTGCGCAGTCCCTTGCCGGTCCTGTCGACGGCGATCACCGCGCTCAGCGCCGCGACCGAGCCGCCCGCCGCCGGCAGGGCCGGCTTGCAGAGCGCGGACAGCCCGTACCCGATCCCGGCGATGAGTTTGCGCCGCTGCCACCGGTCGGCGAGGTTGCCCCCGGCGAGGCGGACCAGCGCCGTCACGCCGAAGGAGAGCCCGTCGAGCAGGCCGAACTGCAACGGGCTGAGACCGAGGAAGAGCGTCAGGTAGAGCGGCAGCACGGCCGTGACCATCTCCGAGGAGATGTCGGTGACCAGGCTGACCGCCCCGAGCGCGAACACGTTCCCGGGGACGGCCCGGGAGAACCGGGGCCGCGGACGTGCTCCGTCCGCGGTCCGGCTTGCCGAGACGTACATCTAGTGGCAGGCGTAGGTGGGGCCGGTGTCCTTGACCGAACCGTCGGTGCCGATCAGCTGCCAGGAGAACGCGGCCGGGGCGAAGGTCATCTTGACCACGCCGTAGACGTCCACCAGCCGCTTCTGGCTGTTGGGCTGGACGTTCGTGATCCCGTACGGTGAGGCGCCGCCCATGCCGCCGAGGATCTCCACCATGCCCTTGGGGTCGGCCTGGGCGTCGGGGTTCTGCGGGGCGAACCGTTCGTAGTGGTGGTCGTGGCCGTTGAGCACCAGGTCGGCTCCGGCGGCATAGAGGATCTTCCAGACCGGCTTGCCGACCGGGTCGTTGCCGTGCTCGCCGGAGCTGAACAGCGGGTGGTGCCAGTAGGCGGCGATACAGCCCTTGGTGTTCGCGGCCAGGTCGGCCTTGAGCCAGTTGATCTGGGCCGTCTGGTCGAAGTAGTTGGAGTCAAGGGCGATGAAGTGCCAGTTGCCCCGGTCGTAGCTGTAGTAGGTCTTGCCCTGCGGGGTGGCGATGGAGCCGAAGTAGCCCTTGTATCCCGCGTAGGTCCCGGCCGGGTCGTAGGTCTCGTGGTTGCCGACGGCGGGGCGCGTCTTGCTCTTGAACTTGCCCCACGTCTTGTCGTAGTAGTTCTGGAAGTCCGAGAGCCGGGCGTCGTCGTACTGGTTGTCGCCCATGGTGATGACGAACTCGGGGTTCATCGCCTGGACCTGTGCCGCCGTCTTGGGGTGGGCGCAGGAGCTGGAGCTCGCGGTGCACTGGGCCGCGATGTCACCGGCGGCCGCGACGACGAAGGTGTCGCCCGGAGTCACCGTCGGGGTGGGGCCGGGGGTGGAGGTGCCGCCGCCGAACACCTGGAACTCGTACAGGGAGTAGCCGTAGGAGGTGCCCCTGACCGTGCCGTGCATGCGGACGTAGCGCCCGGAGCCCGACAGGCCGGTCAGGTCGTCCTGGCCGCCGTCGCCGCTGCTCGTGGAGTAGACGGTGGTCCAGTTCGCGGCGTCGTCGGAGACCTGGATCGTGTACGCCTTGCCGTAGGCGGCCTCCCAGAACAGCTTGACCCGGGAGATCGGGGAGATCACCCCCAGGTCGACGCGGATCCACTGGGGATCGCTGCCCTCCAGGGAGGCCCAGCGGGTCGAGGTGAGGTCGCCGTCGACCGCCTTGCCCGAGCTGTAGGAGGAGCCCTCCTTGGACGAGGAGGAGGCGGGCCTGCCCTGCGACAGCAGGGTCTCGGCGGCTTCGGCGCGGCCGGTGGTGACCAGGACCCCGGCGAGGAGGACGGTGACCGCAGAGAGGATGAGAAGGAGGCGGTGGGGGGCGGGGTGAGGCGTGCTTGATGACACGTGCTTGTCTCCTGTGGGGGCTAGAGACGACGATCACGACGCCCGTCGCGGCGCCGTGCACAACGTGGCCGGGGCAGCACGATCCCTCGCTGAGCGCGTCACGTCCCCTCCGGGACGCCGCGCCAAGCCACTCTCCGGCATAGTGACAAGCCGCCGGGGAGGCTGTCAACGGAAGTTAGGAAGGTTTCCTAACCCGAAACCCGGCGTACCGGAGGAACACAACGCCGCCTCCGGGCACATCGCGATGTGCCCGGAGGCGGCGTGCCACGGAGGCGACTCGGCGCCCGCTCTCACGCCCCCAGGCAGGCGGGGCCGAGCAGCTGCTTCAGATCGCCCATCAGGGCCGGGGACGGCGAGACCCGCAGCCGGTCGTCGAGGCGCATGATGGTGGTCTTGGGGCCGTTGTGCACCTGCAGGTGCACCTCGGTGGTGCCCGGATGGGCGGTCAGCACCTCCTTGAGCCGGCCGACCACCGGCGGGGTGCAGCGGGTCAGGGCGAGGCTGACCGCCAGGGGACCACCGGCCTCACGGGTCAGGTCCGGAGCCGTCACCTCCATGGCGATGATCTTTCCGACGTCCTCGCGCTTGTCCAGGCGGCCCTTGACGAAGACGATGGCGTCCTCGGCGAGCACGGTCGCGCAGAGCTGGTAGGCCGAGGGGAAGATCATCACCTCGATGGCACCCTCCAGGTCCTCCAGCTGGGTCAGCACCCAGGTGTCGCCCTTCTTGGTGACCTTGCGCTGCACCCCGCTCAGGATGCCGCCGACGGTGACGACCTGGCCGTCGGGACGGTGCTCGTCCTGGAGCGAGGCGATCGAGCAGTCGGCGCCGGAGGCGAGGATGTGCTCCACGCCGAAGAGCGGATGGTCGGAGACGTACAGGCCGAGCATCTCCCGCTCGAACTGCAGCAGCGTGTTCTTGTCCCACTCGCCCACCGGGATCTGCACGTCGAAGGTCTGGTCCTCGGCCCCCTCGACGGCGCCGAACAGCGAGTCCTGCCCCTGGGCCTCGTTCTTCTTGATGCCGATGATGCTGTCGACCGCCTGCTCGTGGACCATCACCAGGCCCTTGCGCACGTGCCCGAACGAGTCGAAGGCACCGGCCTTGATCAGCGACTCGATGACCCGTTTGTTACAGACGACCATGGGGACCTTGCGCAGGAAGTCCTTGAAGTCGGCGAAGCGGCTCTTCTCCCTGCGCGCGGCGATGATCCCGTCGACCACGTTGCCGCCGACGTTGCGGATGGCCGACAGGCCGAACCGGACGTCGGTGCCGCGCGGCGTGAAGTCGAAGTCGGAGTCGTTGACGTCCGGCGGCAGCACCTTGATGCCCATCCGGCGGCACTCGTTGAGATAGAGGGCCGACTTGTCCTTGTCGTCCTTGACCGAGGTCAGCAGCCCGGCCATGTACTCGGCCGGGTAGTTGGCCTTGAGGTAGGCGGTCCAGTAGGAGACCAGGCCGTAGGCGGCGCTGTGCGCCTTGTTGAAGGCGTAGTCGGAGAAGGGCAGCAGGATGTCCCAGAGCGTCTTGATCGCGGCCGCGGAGTAGCCGTTGTCCTTCATGCCCTGCTCGAACGACTCGAACTGCTTGTCCAGCTCCGCCTTCTTCTTCTTGCCCATCGCGCGGCGCAGCAGGTCGGCCTTGCCAAGCGAGAACCCGGCGACCTTCTGCGCGATGGCCATGACCTGCTCCTGATAGACGATCAGGCCGTACGTGGTGCCGAGGATCTCCTGCAGCGACTCCTCGAACTCCGGGTGGATCGGGACGATCTCCTGCTGGCCGTTCTTGCGCAGCGCGTAGTTGGTGTGCGAGTTGGCGCCCATCGGGCCGGGCCGGTACAGCGCACCGACGGCGGAGATGTCCTCGAAGTTGTCGGGCTTCATCAGCCGCAGCAGCGACCGCATGCCGCCGCCGTCCAGCTGGAACACCCCCAGGGTGTCGCCCCGGCCGAGCAGCTCGTAGGTCTTGCGATCGTCCAGCGGCAGCTTGAGCAGGTCGATCTGCTCGCCGGTGTTGGCCTCGATCATCTTCAGGCAGTCGTCGATGATCGTGAGGTTGCGCAGGCCCAGGAAGTCCATCTTCAGCAGGCCGAGCGTCTCGCAGGTCGGGTAGTCGAACTGCGTGATGATCACACCGTCGGAGTCCCGGCGCATGATCGGGATGTAGTCGGTCAGCACCTCGGCCGACATGATGACCCCGGCGGCGTGCACGCCGGTCTGCCGGATCAGGCCCTCCAGGCCCCTGCCGAGGTCCATCGCCGACTTGACGTCGACGTCCTCCTCGTACAGCCTGCGCAGCTCGCCGGCCTCGTTGTAGCGCGGATGATCCTTGTCGAAGATGCCGGAGAGCGGGATGTCCTTGCCCATCACCGCGGGCGGGAACGCCTTGGAGACCTTGTCGCCCAGCGCGTACGGATGGCCCAGGACGCGAGCCGCGTCCTTGATGGCGGCCTTCGCCTTGATGGTGCCGAAGGTGGCGATCATGGCGACCTTGTCGGCCCCGTACTTCTCCGTCACGTACCTGATCACGTCGCCGCGCCTGCGCTCGTCGAAGTCGATGTCGACGTCGGGCATGGAGACGCGGTCGGGGTTGAGGAACCGCTCGAAGATCAGCCCGTGCGGCAGCGGGTCGAGGTCGGTGATGCCCAGCGCGTACGCGGCCAGCGAGCCGGCGGCCGAGCCACGGCCGGGACCGACCCGGATGCCGTTGTTCTTGGCCCACATGATGAAGTCGGCGACCACGAGGAAGTAGGAGGGGAACCCCATCTGCAGGATGACGCCCATCTCGAACTCGATCTGCGTGCGGTGCTCGTCGTCGACGCCCTCGGGGAAGCGCCGCTCCATGCCCCGCCAGATCTCCTTGCGGAACCAGCTCTCCTCGGTCTCCCCCTCGGGCAGGGGGAAGGTCGGCATCAGGTTCTTGAAACCGAACATGCCGCTCGGATCGACCTTCTCGGCGACCAGCAGGGTGTTGCGGCAGCCCTCGGCCCACAGGTCCGAGGAGTCGACCGCGCGCATCTCGTCGGCGTTCTTGATGTAGTAGCCGCTGCCGTCGAACCGGAAGCGGTCGGGGTCGGACAGCTGCTTGCCGGTCTGGATGCACAGCAGCGCGTCGTGGGAGGTCGCGTCCGACTCGTAGGTGTAGTGGGAGTCGTTGGTCACCAGCGGCGGGATGTCCAGCTCGCGCGAGATGCGGGTCAGCCCGTCCCGGACCCTGCGCTCGATGTCGAGCCCATGATCCATGATCTCCAGGTAGTAGTTCTCCTTGCCGAACAACTCCTGGAACCTGGCCGCCGCCGCGACCGCCTCGTCGTACTGCCCCAGGCGCAGGCGGGTCTGCACCTCACCCGACGGGCAGCCGGTGGTGGCCATCAGCCCCTCGGCGTGCTCGGCGAGGATCTCCGCGTCCATCCGCGCCCACTTACGGACGAAGCCCTCGGTGTAGGCGCGCGAGGAGAGCTTCATCAGGTTGCTCAGACCCTTGGCGTTCTTCGCCCAGATGGTCATGTGGGTGTAGTAGCCACCCGCCGAGACGTCGTCGCGCTTCTGGTGCGGCTCGCCCCACAGCACCGGCTTCTTCTGGTGCCGGGAGGCCGGGGCGACGTAGGCCTCGATGCCGATGATCGGCTTGATCCCCGCCCCGGTCGCCTGCTTGTAGAAGTCGTAGGCCCCGTGCATGTTGCCGTGGTCGGTGATCGCGATGGCGGGCATGCCCAGGTCGCCGACCTGCTTGAACATTTGCTTCAAACGGGCGGCTCCATCCAACATGGAGTACTCCGTGTGAACGTGCAGATGCACAAACGAGTCTGACATGCGGCCCCGTCCTCCCCTAGTCGCACCGTCGGCGGGGAAAGCGTATCCAAATCCGAGTTCCCGAAGTGACCCGTGTGCTTCGGGTCGTCTCTCCCTCTCAGTCTCGCTCGGCGGGCGCCGAGCGGCGTTCCTCGGCGAGGTGCAGGCCCGCCTCGATGACGGCGTTCATGATGGGGGCGAGCCGGGCCTCGCCCAGCACGGGGGCGCGGCGGGCCATCTCGGCGACCACCTGGCGCTCGCGGACGGCGTCACGACCGGCGAAGCCTCCGACGGGCTTGAGGCGCTGGATGGTTCCGGCGAGCTCGGCGCGGCGTTCCAGCAGGACGGCGAGGGCGGCGTCGACCCGGTCGATGGCGTCGCGGGCGGCGGACACCGAGTCGGGCTCCTCCCTGCGGGTGACGGCACCGACGATCCTGGTGGCCTCCCGCGCGGCCAGCGCGTCCTGCTCGGTGACGCCGGGATCCAGCAGGAGGCCGTCGGCACCGGCGGCGATCGCGGCGGCGGCCAGCGCGGGGTCCGCGCCGAGGTCGGCCAGGACGGGGCGGCCCGACCTCGTCCGCGCGGCGCGCATCAGGGCGAGGTCGAAGGTGGCGCCGTCCGGGTGGGCGCGGCCGCTCTCGCAGAGCATGATCTGGTCGTTGCCCTCCGCCGCGCAGTGGCCGGCGACCGCCAGCCACTCCTCCAGCGTCGCGGAGGAGGCCCGCTGGACGAGCACCGGCAGGCCGAGCCTGGCCGTGGCGCGCACCAGCTCCGAATCCCGCATCCAGGCCGCGCCGACCACCACGCCGTCCGCGCTCTCGGCGATCACCGGCAGGTCTCCCGCCGAGGACGGCTCCACCAGGAGCGGCCCCGCCCCCTCGGCGCGGGCCGCCACCACGGACTCGGCGGCGGGGACCTCACCGTGCCGGTCCCGCAGGCTGATCCAGCGGGCGTCCGCACCGGAGCCGCCTATCACCACGGCCGGCCCGGTCCCCACCGTGAGCGCGCCCAGCCCTACCGCTGCGCGTTCCAGATGTGCGGTGGTCGACATGAGGCTCCCCCATGCTCGGCCGGCGCGCGTCCCGCGAACCGGCGGCCGTTCGGAAAGAGGTGTTCCAAATGAAAAAGGCAGAGACTTCGCGTCTCCGCCCGGTGCCGGCTCCGGCTGGTCGCCGGGCCCTGTCCCTCGAATCTCCTGCCCACCGCTCCCCCGCCCGCCGCGGCTCACTGTTCCGTCTTGCGAGACACCGCCCGACCGGCCCTCGCCACGGTAAGATCCGCGGGACAGCGGACCAGATCACGCTGTCGCGACCGGTCTCTCCGGGGCCGGGCCGGTGAACACGAAACAACAGGTCATAGGCCCAATCTTAGGTCATCTACCGGACACCCACCACGTACTGGACAGCGCATCTCAGGATATGGACTTTTCCCCAGCGAGTGAGTCGATCACTTTACTGGGCTATGAGAGTATTCGGGGGTTCCGAAGGAGGTAAGCCGGTTGATGGCCGAAGCACAGCCCGAGGGGCGCCGTATCGCCTCCCGTTACCACCTGCTCGAAGCCATCGGCCGGGGTGGCATGGGCATCGTGTGGCGGGCCCATGACGAGCTTCTGGACCGCGAGGTCGCGATCAAGGAGGTCCGCTACGCCGACATGCTCGGCGAGGACAACCAGGAGGACTTCAACCGGCGCACCAAGCGCGAGGCACGTGCCGCCGGGCGTCTGACCCACCCGAACGTGGTGGTCGTCCACGACGTCGTCGAGGAGGACGGGCGTCCCTGGATCGTCATGCAGCTGGTGGAGTCGCGCTCCCTCGGCAAGGTGCTGAGGCAGGACGGGCCGCTGCCGCCGCAGCGGGTGGCGGAGATCGGCCTGCAGGTGCTGGAGGCGCTGCGCGCCGCCCACGCCCAGGGAGTGCTGCACCGCGACGTCAAGCCGGAGAACGTGCTGCTGGCCGACGACGGCCGGGTGGTGCTGACCGACTTCGGCATCGCGACGCTCGAAGCCGAGACCGCGCTGACCATGACCGGCATCGCGGGCACCCCGGCGTTCATCCCTCCCGAACGCATCAAGGGCGGCGCCGCGCAGCGTGAGTCGGACCTGTGGTCGCTCGGCGCGACCCTGTACGCCGCCGTCGAGGGCAAGCCCCCGCACGACCGGGGCGGTGCGCTGCCCACCATGCACGCCGTCCTGAACGACGAGCCCGAGCCCCCGGTCCACGCCGGGCCGCTGGCCCCGATCCTGGAGGGGTTGCTCCGCAAGGACCCGGCGCTGCGCATGCCCTACAAGGAGGCGGAGCGGCTGCTGCGCAGGGTGGCCGAGGGGGCGGGCAACCGTGACCGGCCCGCCAGGACCGCCGTCATGCCCACCGTCATGCCCGCCGTGAGCCCGGCGGCCGACACCGACCCCGGAGCCCGTTTCCAGGCCGGCGCCCTCCCCGAGACGGGCGCGAAGCTGGACTCCGTACCCGCCGAGCCCAGGGACGAGATGGCGCCCGCGCGGGGCGAGGAGCCGCCGAAGGCCACCCTGGAGCCGCCCGCCGGAGCCGTACGGCAGGAGCCGGGCGCCGGAGCGAAGGCGAGCAGTTCGAAGGCGGCGCCGGGGGCGAAGCCCGGCGCCAAGGCCACCCCCGGCGCCGGGAGAGGCCCCGCTCCGAAGGCCGCGGACGACTCCGAGGCGAACCGGCCCACCAGCAGGGCACCCTCCGGCGCCAAGGCCGCCGGAGCCGCGGCCGGGGCGGCCGGAGCGGCCGGAGCGGCGAGGTCCGCCGCGAGCTCCGGCACCGCTGCCGAGCCGGTGCCGGCCCCGGAGGTGAAGCCCGCCGCCGCGCCCGAGGAGCGACCCGCGGCGAGCCGCCAGAGCGCCCCTCCCGCCGCGGCCGAGCAGGGGTTCGCCCGCCGGAGGCCCGTCCCCGTCTCGCGGCCCAACCCCTTCCCGCCGGTGGGCCGCGAGCCCTCGCCCAGGGCCGAGCCCGCGAGCGAGCCCGCACCCGCCGCCGAGCCCGCACCCGCCCGGCGGCGAGAGCCCGTGGCCCCCTCCTACGCCGACCACGACTACGAGGCGGCCACCCTGACCTCGCAGAAGCGCGGCGGCTCCCAGCTGAAGCGGGGGCTGCTGGTGCTCCTGCCCGCGCTGTTGGTCGTCGGCGGGGTCGCCGGCTGGCTCGGCATGCGCAGCCGCGAGAACGAGGAGGCCGCGCGGGCCGGCTCGGGGAAGCCGAGCACCTCCGGCGCGCCGAACGCCCCGAGCGACGGGGCCAGGACGACCCCGCAGGGCTCACCCGAGCCGACGTCCTCTCCCCCGCCCAGCCCGACCCCCACCAAGACCGAGAAGAAGTCCGCCCTGCCCTCCGGCTGGCGGATGCACAAGGACTCCAACGGCTTCTCGATCGGCCTGCCCAAGGGGTGGAGCGTGGACAAACGGCCCGGCCAGCAGGTGTGGTTCCGCGGCCCCGATCGGAGCAGCTTCGTCTTCGTCGAGTACGTCGACCGCGCGGGCCCCGACCCCAAGCGGGACTGGGAGAACCAGGAGGGGTACAGCCGCGGCAACTTCCCCGGCTACAAGCGGATCAAGATCGAGAAGGTCGACTACATGGTGAAGGCCGCCGACTGGGAGTTCACCTGGCAGATGAGTTCGGGCAAGGCCCGGGTGCTCAACCGGGGGTTCGTCACCAAGGGCGGCCGGGGGTACGCCATCTACTGGCACACCCTGGCCAAGGACTGGAAGAAGAACCTGCACTACTTCGAGGGGTTCGCCGCGACCTTCTCCTCGAAAAAGTAGGGCGGATCCCTACCGGCTACGATTCGGGAGGCTGGGAGGGAGACGGGGAGATGTCGGAGAGAAAGGTGGCGGGCCGCTACCGGTTGCTCGAACACATCGGCGAGGGCGGCATGGGCATCGTCTGGCGAGCCCATGACGAGCTCCTCGACCGGATCGTGGCCGTCAAGGAGGTCCGTCACCGGGGGGCCGACGAGGCCGCCCGCGCCGATCTGAACCGGCGCACGATCCGCGAGGCCAGGACCGCCGGGCGCCTCGACCACCCATCCGTGATCATCGTGCACGACGTGGTCGAGGAGGAGGGGCGTCCCTGGATCGTCATGCAGCTGGTCAGGTCCCGGTCGCTGGGGGAGATCGTCCGTGTCCACGGCCCCCTCCCGCCCGAGCGGGTGGCCTCGGTGGGACTGCACGTGCTGGGCGCGCTGCGGGCCGCACACGCCGCGGGGGTGCTGCACCGCGACGTCAAGCCGGAGAACGTGCTGCTGGCCGACGACGGCCGGGTGGTGCTGACCGACTTCGGCATCGCCTCCATGACGCAGGAGACCGGTATCACCCGCACCGGCGGGATGGTCGGCACACCCGCGTTCCTGCCTCCCGAGCGGCTGCACGGGCTGCCCGCCACCCCCGAGTCGGACCTGTGGTCGCTCGGGGCCACGCTGTACGCGGCGGCCGAGGGCCGGCCTCCGTTCGAGCGGCCCACGGCCGCCGCCACCATGATGGCCGTCCTGCACGGCGAGCCGAGCCCCATGACCCGTTCGGGCCCCCTGGCGATGGCGATCCTCGGCCTGATGGCCAGGGATCCGGCCGCCCGGATGGCGCCCGACCAGGCCGAGGCCCTGCTCAACCGCGCCTCCTCCGGTCCCGCGTCCTCACCGGGCTCCTCGGGGCCGGCCGCGGGGCCTGTCGCGGGACCTGTCGCGGGACCTGTCGCGGGACGGGAGCCGCACGGCTCCCCCGGACCTCACCCCGACCCGTCACACGCCGTCCCCCTGTACCTCGGACAGCCGCACCCGGAGGCGGCGCGGAGCGGGTGGCGGCCGGGTCACCAGAACCCCCCGTACCCACCCGCGCACACCCGCCCCGAGCAGCCCCCGTACGCGGCCGGGCACACCCGTCCCGAACAGCGGTCCCAGCCCCCGGCCGCGTACCGTGCCGAGCACACGCGCCCCGACCAGGGGGCGTACGGCTACGAGCACCCGCATCCGGGCTCCTGGCCGGTGCGGGAACAGCCCACCGGCACCGGGGACGAGCCCGTGCGGCGGAGCGGAGCGGGACGGCTGGCGCTCCTGGCCGGAATCCCCGTGCTCGTGGTGGCGGTCGGGGTCGGCGGATGGCTGGTCGTGCGGGCCCAGAACACCACGGCCGACACCGGTCACGGCCTGCCCGAGACACCCCGGGCCTCCACCCCGGCGGCGACGGTGACTCCGACGGTGACCCCGCGTCCGAGCCGGACGATCCCCGCGGGCTGGCGGCTGCACCGCGACCCGATGGGCTTCTCCGTCGCGGTGCCCAGGGGATGGCAGGTCAAGCGGTTCTCCGGCCGCGACCGGGTGGAGTTCCGCGCCCCCGGGGCGAGCGGTTTCCTGTGGATCGAGTCGACGGACGACCCGGAGAAGGACCCGCTCAGGCACTGGCAGAAGGTGGAGCGGGCCGGCAGGGCCGACAACGTCTGGCCGGGCTACGAGCGGATCGGCATCACCTCGCTGAGATACCGGGGGGTGCCCGCCGCCGACTGGGAGTTCACCTACCTCAGGGGCGGGGTCCGCACGCACGTCCTGGACCGGGGCTTCCGCACCCTCGCCGACCGGCCGTACGCGATCTACTGGGAGAGCCCGGAGTCGGAGTGGGACCGCTCCCTCTTCGACGGCTTCACCAGGACCTTCCGCCCATGAACGGGCCGGAGAGGGCGCGCTTCTGGCGCAGCCCGGGACTGCCCGGGGTGGACCTGCTCAAGGCCAGGTACGTGACCCACCGCTTCACCCCGCACGCGCACGAAAGCTACGCGATCGCGCTGGTCCTTTCCGGGGTGGAGGAGTTCGGCTACCGGGGCGCCCGCCACCGCGCGGGCGCGGGCAGCCTGAGCACGCTCAACCCCCAGGAGGCGCACGACGGCCACGCGGGCGTCCCCGAGGGGTGGAGCTACCGGGTTCTCTACCCGTCCGTCGAGTTCGTCTCCGGGATCGCCGCCGAGGTGCTGACCGGGCGCGGCACCCCCTGCTTCCCCGAGACCGTCACCTACCACCAGCCCACCGTGGAACTGCTGCGGACCGCGCACCAGGCCGCGGAGCACGGCGACGACCTCGCCTCCTCGACGCTGGCCCGCACCGCCTTCGCCGCCCTGCTCCGGCGGCACGCCGCCCGCCCTCCTGCGGAGGCGCGCTCCAGCGACCAGGACCCGGGGGTGCGGCGCGCCAGGGAGATCCTGCACGAGCGGCTCGTCGACCCGCCCACGATCGAGGACCTGGCACGGGCTGTCGACGCCAGGCCGTTCGCGCTGATCCGGGCCTTCAAGGCGGCCACCGGGCTGCCCCCGCACGCCTACCTGAACACGTTGCGGATCATGCGTGCCCGGCGGCTGCTCCAGGCGGGCACGCCTCCCGCGCAGGTCGCCGGGGACGTGGGGTTCACCGACCAGGCCCACCTGAGCAGGCACTTCAAACGGATGGTGGGCGTTCCCCCCGCCGCGTACCAGCGTGCAGGAACGTACAAGACCGGAAGTTAAAACCAGACATAAGCTCCCTTTCCATGGAAACAACCACTCGCTCCTCCGCGACAAGGGACGGACTGGGCGTGGGGATCGCCGTCGGGCTGTCCGGGGTCGCCTTCGGCGCCGCGGCGGTCACCGCGGGGCTGAGCGTCGCGCAGGCGTGCGTGCTGAGCCTGTTCGCCTTCACCGGCGCCTCGCAGTTCGCCCTTGTCGGAGTCGTCGCGGGCGGCGGCAACCTGGTCGCGGGCACGGCCGGCGCGATGCTGCTGGGCGCCCGCAACAGCCTGTACGGCCTGCGCATGGCCGGCGTGCTCGACATCCGGGGCTGGCGCAGGCCGCTGACGGCCCAGGGCGTGATCGACGAGACGACCGCGGTCGCCCTGGCCCAGCCGGACGAGGAGTCGTCCAGGACGGCGTTCCTGGTCACCTTCGTCAGCCTCTACCTGACCTGGAACGCCACCACCCTCCTCGGCGCGCTGGGCACCTCCTGGGTGGCCGACCCCGCGGTGTTCGGCCTGGACGCGGTCGGTCCCGCGACGTTCCTGGCCATCCTGTGGCCCCGGCTCACCGGGAGCGGCCCCGAGACCCGCGCGCTGCGGCTGATCGCGGGCGGCGGCGCGGCGATCGCGCTGGCCTCGACCCCGTTCACCCCACCGGGTGTGCCCGTACTGCTCGCGTCCATGGCCGTGCTCGCGGTGATCCTGAGGAGGCCCAAGTGACCCTCTGGTGGGCGATCGTCGCAACCTGCGCGGCCTGCTACGCGCTGAAGCTCGCCGGGCTGTCGGCACCGCGCCGGATCCTCGACCACCCGGGGGTGCAGCGCTTCGCGACGCTGGTCCCGGTGGCCCTGCTGGCGGCGCTGATCGCGGTGCAGACCTTCGGGCACGGGCAGGCGCTGCATCTGGACTGGCCGCGCACCGCGGGGATGGGCGCGGCCGTGCTGGCGCTGCTGCTGCGTGCCCCCTTCCTGGTGGTCCTCGCGGTGGCGGCCGTCGTCACCGCCGCACTGCGCCACCTGCTGAGCTGAGAAGGTGACCTGCGTAGCTAATCCTGAATGTCGGGATTAATCCTGGGTAGGCGTCGGCGCATGACCGATTCTCAGGGGATCATCGGAGCCCGCTACCGCCTGCTCGAACACATCGGCCGAGGAGGCATGGGGACGGTCTGGCGAGCACGGGACGAGGTGCTGGGGCGCGATGTGGCGGTCAAGGAGGTCATCCCCTCCCCCGACCTCACCGGTCCCGAGCGCGAGGCCTTCACCGTGCGGACGCTCAGGGAGGCCCGGGCCGCCGGGCGGATCGGGCATCCGGGGGTCGCCACGGTGTACGACGTGATCGAGGAGCACGGGCGCCCCTGGATCGTCATGCAACTGGTCGACTCCCGCACGCTCGGAGCGGTGATCAGGGAGGACGGGCCGCTGCCGCCGGCGCGGGTGGCGCGGATCGGGCTGGAGGTGCTCGGCGCGCTGCTCGCCGCCCATCACGCGGGCGTCCTGCACCGGGACGTGAAGCCGGACAACGTCCTGCTCTCCAAGGACGGGCGGGCCGTGCTCACCGACTTCGGCATCGCCGTCCTGGAGGGCGACTCGTCGATCACCAGGACCGGCTCGCTCATCGGTACCCCGGCGTTCATAGCGCCCGAGCGGGCGAGCGGCGGACCCGCCGAGTTCGCCTCCGACCTGTGGTCGCTCGGCGTGACGCTGCACATGGCGGTCGAGGGACGCTCCCCCTTCGAGCGCGCCCACCCGCTGGCGACGCTCAGCGCCGTCATGCACCAGGAGCCCCCGCCGCTGCGGTTCGCCGGGCCGCTCGCTCCCGTGATCTTCGGTCTGCTCCGCAAGGATCCCGCGCAACGCATGTCGGCCCAGGAGGTGCAGGTCCACCTGGCCTCGCTGGTGAACGGGACCGCTCCGCAGCCGACCATGCCGATCGAGCTGCCCCCGGCGGCCCCCGTACCGGCCGCCGCTCTCGCGGGCGCGCCCACCGCCCCCGCCGGGGCCGGGCGGCCGGGGCCAGAAGCCGGCCCGGTGGCCGCCCCGGGGAGGCGACGGCGCCCGGCGGTCGCGGCGATGGTCGCGATGGCGCTCGCCGTCGCCCTGACCTCGGCCGGGATGGCGTGGGTCGCCGCCAACTCCGTCGACCAGAACCCCGCGAGGCCGCCGATCCCGGTGAGCGTGCCCTCCGGGAAGGACACGCCGACCGCCGAGCCCGAGCGGGCGAAGGTCCCCGCCCGAAACGCCCCCGCCAGAGACGACGGCGGCAGGAACGACGGTGCCAGGAACGACGGTGCCGGAGACGGCGCCGCCACCCGCCCGGCCCCCGAGAGGTCGGGGGCCGACGACCCCGCCCCTCGGGACAGACCGTCGGACAAGCCGACGGGTAAACCTTCGGGCAAGCCGTCGCAGGACGATTCCGAGCAGCCCGAGGAGCCCTCCCCCGACGAAGGCGGAGAGGGCGACCAGGGACAGGATGACGGGGGCGAGGGGACCGAGGAGGGCTCGGGCCAGGGCGACGCGCCGGGGCGGGGGCAGCAGGGCGACTCCCCCGACCAGATCGCCCCCGACGCCGGGGCGGCCGCCCTCGGCGCGAGCGCCCGGGGCGGTGCCTGAGAGACCGCCGAACGGGGAGTCCGGCAACGGCCGGACGCGCCGACGGGGCGACCGGCGCGAGGGCACGCCCGCCGCGCAGTGGCCGGGGCCGGTCGCGGGGACCGGCGGGCCGCGCTAGGACTCGGCGGCGACGACCTTCAGGGCGTGGGCCAGGTCGTCGGGGTAGGCGGTGGTGAAGGAGACCCACTCGCCGGTGGCGGGGTGCTCGAAGGCCAGGGAGACCGCGTGCAGCCACTGCCGGCTCACTCCCAGCCGCGCGGCCAAGGTCGGGTCGGCCCCGTACAGCATGTCACCGACGCACGGGTGGCGCAGCGCCGACATGTGGACCCGGATCTGGTGGGTCCGGCCCGTCTCCAGCTTGATGTCCAGCAGCGACGCCGCGCGGAACGCCTCGATCGTGTCGTAGTGGGTGACCGACTCCTTGCCCCCCGCCACGACCGCCCAGCGGCCGTCCCCGACGGGGTGGCGGTCGATCGGCGCGTCCACGGTGCCGCGGTGCGGGTCGGGGTGGCCCTGGACCAGCGCGTGGTAGCGCTTGTCGACGGTGCGCTCCTTGAAGGCCCGCTTCAGGTGGGAGTAGGCGTGCTCGCTCTTGGCGACGACCATCGCGCCGGTGGTGTTGGCGTCCAGCCGGTGCACGATGCCCTGGCGCTCGGCCGCGCCGCTGGTGGCCACCCGGTGGCCGGTGCCGAGCAGGCCGCCGATCACGGTGGGTCCGGTCCAGCCGGTGGTCGGATGGGCGGCCACGCCGACGGGCTTGTTGACGACGACGATGTCGTCGTCCTCGTACACGATGTGCATGCCGGGCACCGGTTCCGCCACCGGCATCGGCGCGGTGGGCGGCGGCGGGAGGATGACCTCCAGCCAGGCGCCCCCGTGGAGCCGGTCGGACTTGGCCGCGGTCGAGCCGTCCACCAGTACGTCACCGGCGACGATCAGTTCGGCCGCCCGGGTGCGGGAGAGGCCGAACAGGCGCGACAGGGCGGCGTCGAGACGCTCGCCCTCCAGCCCGTCGGGGACGGGGAGACTCCGCCGGTCAGCCATTGTCGTTCTCCTTCGCTTCCTGCTCGGCTCCCGTGTCGCGTGTGCCGTCGATCTGGTAGCCCCGCCAGGCGAGGAAGACCGCCAGGATGCCGCCGCAGACGATCGCCGAGTCGGCGACGTTCCAGATCGGGAAGTGACCGGGGAAGGTCTCCACGAAGTCGACCACGTGTCCCTGCAGCGGCGCGGACCTGCCGGAACCGAAGCCCGAGGGCCAGCGGAAGATCCGGTCGGTGAGGTTGCCGAGCGCCCCGCTGAGCAGCAGGCTCAGCGTGATCGCCCAGGGCAGGCTGCGCAGGTTGCGCGCGGTACGCAGGATCGCCACCACGACGGTGGCCGCGACGCAGGTGAAGACGATCGTCATCCCGGTGCCGAGGCCGAAGGCGGCCCCGGAATTGAAGATCACCCGGAACTGGAGCACGCCGGGGATGACCACGACGGGTTCCCTGCCCTCCAGGGTCTTCAGCACGATGGTCTTCGTGGCGAGGTCGAGGGCGTAGACGATGGGGACGATCACCGCGAGCACGGCGATCCGCCGCGCCGCGAGCGGGGCGGCGGGGGCCGCCCCGTTCTCGGTGTCGCCGGTCAGCGGCGCTCCTCCCGCTGCTTGCAGGCCACGCACAGCGTCGCCCTCGGAAACGCCTGAAGGCGCTCCTTTCCGATCGGCTGATGGCACGATTCGCACACTCCGTATGTCCCCGCGTCGATCCGGGCGATCGCTCGCTCGTTCTGCGCGACCAGGTCGCGCGAGTTCAGGGTAAGGGCGATTTCGCGCTCACGTTCATACGTCCGCGCTCCGGCGTCGGCCTGATCATCGCCCGCACCGTCGGTAACGTCGCTCGACGCGATCTCGATCTCGGCCTTGGCGATCTCCTTGGTGAGCTCGCGGCTCTCCGCGACCAGTCGCCCGCGGACCTCCGCGAGTTCCTCGGCCGACCAGGTGACGACGGCCCCGTCGGATGACGGCGCTGCCGCGCTGTTGTCTGCGCGCACGGTCGCGGCCATGGCGACCTCCTTGCTCGATCGGACCGTATCCAATGTGGTAAACGGTGCGGGCAGCTTAGGTCCCTCATAACGGAGCGGCAAACGACCCGCCGCAATGTTTGCCAATCTAGTAACATCCGGTCGCTTCTCCCTGATTCCCCCCAGCCGCCTCTGATATGGGGAAGCTTCCGGCAGGCGAGTGCGTTATCGTTTGAGCCTGCACGGCGTTGATGGGGACAGCAACCTCCGCACCCCCTCGCACGAGCGACCCGGGGACGGTGCGAGCCCGGGGCGAGGCGCGGAGGGAAGATCACCCCGGAGCCGCCGGAAGAACGGCCGTGACGGCCCAGTAGACCCGGCAGCAGACCAAAGGAAGAGGGCCTTCTCGCACGCGAAGGCCAAGGAGGGTGGTACCGCGGGGCCCCGACAGCCTCGTCCCTCCACGCCACAGCCGATTCCAGCGTGGAGGTCCAGCCCATCATGTCCGCCTATTTCCGCTCTCTTCCTGCGCAGGTCGATCTTCCCGCGCTTGAGCACGAGGTGCTCGACCGCTGGCGGGACGGCAAGATCTTCGAGCGCTCGGTCGAGCAGAACGCCGGCGGCCCCACCTGGGTCTTCTACGAGGGCCCGCCCACCGCCAACGGCATGCCGGGCGTCCACCACGTCGAGGCCCGCGTCTTCAAGGACGTCTTCCCCCGCTACAAGTCGATGCGGGGCTACAGCGTGCCCCGCAAGGCGGGCTGGGACTGCCACGGGCTGCCCGTCGAGGTCGCCGTCGAGAAGTCCCTCGGCCTCTCCGGCAAGAAGGACATCGAGGCGTACGGCGTCGCCGAGTTCAACGCCAAGTGCCGCGAGTCGGTGCTGCGGCACGTGGACGCCTTCGAGGAGATGACCGAGCGGATGGGGTACTGGATCGACCTGTCCCAGGCCTACCGCACGATGGACCCGGCCTACGTGGAGTCCGTCTGGTGGTCGCTCAAGGTCATCTTCGACAAGGACCTGCTCTCCCGCGACTTCCGCATCACCCCGTACTGTCCCCGCTGCGGTACCGGCCTGTCCGACCACGAGCTGGGCCAGCCCGGCGGCTACGAGACCGTCACCAGCCCGTCGGTCTACGTCCGCATGCCCGCCACCTCGGGACCGCTGGCCGACCTCGGCGCCTCGCTGCTGATCTGGACCACCACACCCTGGACGCTGGTCTCCAACACCGCCGTGGCCGTACACCCCGACGTGACCTACGTCGCGGCGCGCCCCGCCGGGTCCGACGAGGTCCTGGTGGTGGCCGAGCCGCTGGTCGCCTCCGCGCTGGGCGAGGATGCCGAGATCCTGGCCTCCTTCCAGGGCGCCGACCTGGAGCACACCACCTACTCGCGCCCCTTCGACCTGGTAGACATCCCCGGCGCGCACTACGTGGTGCTCGGCTACTACGTCACCACCGAGGACGGTACCGGCCTGGTCCACCAGGCACCCGCCTTCGGCGCCGACGACATGACGACCTGCAAGCGCTACGGGCTGCCCGTGGTCAACCCGATCGGCCCCGACGGCCGGTTCCTCGACAGCGTGCCCCAGGTCGGCGGCCGGTTCTTCAAGGACGCCGACGAGGGGCTCACCGCCGACCTGCGGGCGCGCGGCCTGCTCTACCGGGGCAGCCACTTCGAGCACAGCTACCCGCACTGCTGGCGCTGCCACACCGCGCTGCTCTACTACGCCCTGCCGGCCTGGTACATCCGCACCACCGCGATCAAGGACCGGCTCCTCGCCGAGAACGAGAAGACCAACTGGTACCCCGAGACGATCAAGTGGGGCCGCTTCGGCGAGTGGCTGCGCAACAACGTCGACTGGTCGCTGTCACGCTCGCGTTACTGGGGCACCCCGCTGCCGCTGTGGATCTGCACCGCCGACGAATCGCACGTCACGTGCGTCGGCTCGCTGGAGGAGCTGAGCCGGCTGTCCGGCCGGGACGTCTCCGCGCTCGATCCGCACCGCCCCTACGTGGACGACGTCACGCTGCCCTGCCCCACCTGCGGGGCCGAGGCCCGGCGGGTGCCCGACGTGATCGACGCCTGGTACGACTCGGGCTCGATGCCGTTCGCCCAGTGGGGAGCGCCGTACCGCAACGAGGAGATGCTCGAGAGGGCCTACCCGGCGCAGTTCATCTGCGAGGCCACCGACCAGACCCGTGGCTGGTTCTACTCGCTGATGGCGGTCGGCACGCTCGTCTTCGACCGGTCCTCGTACGAGAACGTGCTCTGCCTGGGCCTGATCCTGGCCGAGGACGGCCGCAAGATGAGCAAGCACCTGGGCAACGTGCTCCAGCCGATGCCGCTGATGGACCAGCACGGCGCCGACGCGCTGCGCTGGTACATGGCCTGCTCCGGCTCACCGTGGGCGGCCCGCAGGGTCGGGCACGGCGCCCTTGAGGAGATCGTCCGCAAGGTCCTGCTCACCTACTGGAACACCGCCTCCTTCTTCACCCTGTACGCAGGCGCCGAGTCCTGGTCGCCCTCCAGGCTCGCCGAGGCCCCCGCGTACGCCGAGCGCCCGTTGATCGACCGCTGGGCCCTCGCCGAGCTGCACCGGACGGTGGCCGAGGTCACCGCGTCGATGGACGTCTTCGACACCGCCCGCGTCGGGCGGCGGCTCTCGGAGTTCCTCGACGACCTGTCCAACTGGTACGTGCGACGCTCCCGCCGCCGCTTCTGGGCCGGTGACACCGCGGCCTTCGCCACGCTCTACGAGTGCCTGGAGACCGTCACCCGGCTGATGGCACCGGTGGTGCCGTTCACCACCGACTACGTCTGGGACGTGCTCCGCGACACCGACGCCCCCGCCTCGGTCCACCTGGCCGGCTGGCCCGAGGTCAACGGCGAGCTCCTGGATGAGAGGCTGTCGGAGCGGATGGCCCTGGTCCGCCGCCTGGTGGAGCTGGGCCGCTCGGCCCGTGCCTCCAGCGGGGTGAAGACCCGCCAGCCGCTCGGTCGTGCCCTGGTCGGCGCCCCCGGCTGGGCCACGCTCCCGCCCGAGCTGCGCGAACTGATCGCCGACGAGCTCAACGTCAAGGGCCTGGAGGACCTGTCCGGGATCGGGGCGGACCTGGTCTCCTTCACGGTCAAGCCCAACTTCCGGGCGCTGGGCAAGCGGTTCGGCTCACAGACCAAGCTGGTCGCCGCGGCCGTCACCGCCGCCGAGCCCGCGGAGCTGGCCCGCGCGCTCCGTACCGGCTCGCCGGTCCCGCTCGACGCGGGAGAGCTGGGAGCGGTGCAGATCGGCGCCGACGACGTGATCGTCACCGAGCAGCCCAGGTCCGGCTGGGCGGTGGAGGCCGCCTCCGGCGAGACCGTCGCCCTCGACCTGACCATCACCGACGAGCTGCGCCGCGCCGGTCTGATCCGCGACGTCATCCGCCTGCTCCAGGACACCCGCAAGTCCACCGGCCTGTCGATCTCCGACCGGATCGACGTGTGGTGGTCCACCGGTGACGCCGACCTGGCCGAGGCCCTGCGCACCCAGGGCCGTGCGGTGGCCGACGAGGTCCTCGCCGTCTCCCTCACCGAGGGCGGCGCCGACGGCCTTCCCACCCACAGCGACGCCGAGCTGGGCCTGACCTTCCAGCTCCGCCGCACGACGGCCACGGCCTGACGGGCGGAGCGTTCCGGCGTCACGGGACGGCCGGGCTCCCTGGGAGCCCGGCCGCTCCGGTTCACACCGGGGCCGGCCCGACGGGCCCGGCGCCTCAGGTGGTGCCCGGCGCCCGCCGCGACCCGGAGAGGGCCGTCACCGCACGGTGCCCGCGGACCCGGCGGTCCGCGGGCACCGCGACAGGCCCGCCTCCTCGTGGTGAACGGTGCGCCAGGCGGGCGGTGGTCACGCCAGGGATCAGCTCTGGTCCCGGTGGTCGCTCAGGCAGATCGAGCAGTGGACCAGGCCGGCCCCCTCGGCCTCGACCAGGGAGACGACCTCGGTGCCGCTGTCGCCCGCGCCCTTGATCAGAGGGCAGGCGGGGTCGTGAAAGCGACGGGTGCCGATGATGACCATGACGGTCCCATCACCCGCCGGCCGCTTCCCGGCTCCGGGGGCGTCGTCGGCGTCGTGGTCCTCGGCAGCGGGATCGGCCGCGGGCTCCGCCGGGGTGGAGTCGGCCGCTACCTGCCCGGCGCGCCCGGGTGCGGTCTCGGCCGGCTCCACCGGCTCAGGTGTGGTGCCGTCGGTGGCCTGCCCGGCACCCGGCTCCTCCCGGGGCACCGGTTCCGCGGACCGCTCAGGCTCCGCGGAGGAGCCTGAGCCGGCGGCTCCGGACGTGCCCGAGGAAGACGGCTCCGGCGGGGCGGAGTCCCGTCCGGCGGTCTCGGCCCCCGGGCGGGCCCCGGGCGTCGAAGGCCCGGCTTCGGCCTCGGCCTGCGCCCCGGCCTCGGCCCCGGCCTTGGCGGCCCCGGACGCGGCGCCCTCGGACGCCGTGATCTCGGACACGGTGGGCTCGGGCTCGACGGCCTCGGAGCCGGTGCGCTCGGCCTCGCCGGTTTCCGGCTTGGCGCTCTCCGGCGCCTCTCCCCGGCTCGCGGAGGCGCCGCCCACCGCCGCTCCTGGCCCGGCGGGCCCGGCCGCCTCGGGCTCGGGCCTGGCCGGAGCCGCCGGGGCCTCCGGCTTGGACGCCTGGGCGACCATGTCGCGGCTGAACCAGCTGGTGGCCTCGGAGTCGGCGTGCGGGATCTCGGGGACCTTCGGCAGCCGGATCGGCACCGAGGGGGTCGGGGACTCCGCCGCGCGGAGCGGGGGGCTCACGGGCTCCTGGGGCCGTCCCTGTGGCTCGGAGGACTGAATGTAGGGCCGGGCGACCGGGACGACGGGCTCCTGCGGGGGCTCCTGCCGGGAGACGGCGCTCTCTCGCCTGGGGGCGGGCTCCGGCCTTGGCTGGGGCTCGGGCCGCGCTCCGGGGGCCTGCTGCCCTTCGGCGGGGGCCGCGGGCCGTGCGGGACGGTACGGGGCGGTGAACCTGGCGGTGGCCTCGTGCGGGCCGGGCTCGCCGGCGCCGCCCGCGGGGCCGGACTCCGGGGAGGCGCTCAGGGGCTCGGCGGGCTCCCGTCCCCCGGGCGGGGCCTGGTACGGCCTGCTTCCGGCGACGGGTTCCGGCAGGCAGCTGGTACAGGGCGTGAAGCCCTCCTCACGAGCCTCCTCGTGGGTGAGTTCCTCATGATCCCTGCCGGCCAGCTGGCGGCACCCCGCGACGTGATAGCGCTTGCGGCCGGGGATGACCAGCACGATCGCCTCGGCGTCCAGGGCGCCCCGTCTCGCGGCGGTGGCGGTGGCCGGCCCGGCCACCGGGCCTCGTCGCGGCTGGGTAGGGGCCACGGGCATCTGCTGTCGCATCCCGTGCTGCGCCATCATGTGCGGTGGCACGGGAGGGTGGCTCGGCACACCGTGCGGCACGGGGACGGACCCGGCCGGCATCGGTCCCTTCTCGGGAAGGGGCTGAGCGGCCCCGGCCTGCCCGCCGGGGAACAGCTCGTGGCGCCGCAACAACGCCCCGATCACCAGGAAGACGGCGGACAGCACGCTGACCGCGATCGACCACATGACCAGAAACGGCTTGGCCAGCACGATCCCCACGATGAGCAGGACGATGGCCGTGAGTACCAAACCGGCGCTGATAAGGATCACAGAAAGACTCCCGGATGCGGGTCAAAGGGGGTGACCCGACACCTTAGCGGCGGTCGTTGTGAGGACCGTCAACGCCCTGGAAGGCGCCCGAATGCTGCGACGGGTCGCCGCCGAACGGGTTGGGCGCGCCCTGGAGCGTCGGCTGACCACCCGGGGCCACCGCGTGGGACATGGCCGGAGGCCCGCTCACGATCGGGAACCCGCCGCTGCCCTCGGCAGCCACGTTGAGTTCGGCCAGCTGGTTCTCCAGATACAGCTTCAGGCGACTACGGTACTCGCGCTCGAAGCTGCGAAGCTCCTCGACCTTGCGCTCGAGCTCGTCGCGGGTCTGCACCAGCGAGCCCATGGCCTGGCGGTGCCGCTCCTGCGCGTCGCGCTCCAGCGTCTCGGCTCGGGCACGTGCGTCACCGATGACCTGCTCGGCCTGGCGACGTGCCTTGCCGAGGATGTCGTCGGCCTCGCGGCGCGCCCGGGTCACCGTCTCGTCCGCCTCCCGGCGGGCGTCGGCGATGGCCTGGTCCGCGGTCTGCTGCGCGAGGGCGAGCACCCGGGCCGCGGTGTCCATGTTGTCCTCGGCCGGAGGCATTCCCATTCCGACGGGAACGGGCTGCTGATGCTGCACCGGCTCGGGAGCGCGCATCGGCTCCGGCTGCTGCATCATCATCTCGGGCTTGGGCTCGGCGATGGGGGCGGGCGCCATGGCCATGCCCATCCCGCCGGGGACCTTGCCCCGCAGGCACTCCGCCAGCTTGGCGCGGAGCTCCTCGTTCTCCTGAATGAGACGGTCCAACTCGGACTCGACCTCATCGAGGAAGGCATCTACCTCTTCCTCGTCGTAACCCGGCCGAAGGCGGGTCGTACTGAATTGCTTGTTCCGCACATCGGCGGGAGTCAGCGGCATTTCGGTCTCCTTGGCGCGCTTGGAGTCTGTCCGGGGGGACGGTACCCGATCAACGAAGCGCGGACACGAGTTGGATCAAGACCAAGACCACAATGAACAGCACTGTGAAGCTTAGGTCAAAGGCCACCGTACCCAACCGGAGTGGTGGAATGAAACGGCGGAGGAACTTGAGAGGTGGGTCGGTCACCGTGTATACGGCTTCCGCCAGCACCAGGACGATGCCGGTGGGGCGCCACTGACGTGCGAACGCCTGCACCGTCTCAAAGATCATTCTGCCGATCAGCAGAACGAGGTAGATGGACAGGACGAAGACCAAGATCCCGCTAACGATCCCCACGGTCCGTCCTCGCCTCCACTCCGCTCTGCCGTCCTTCGTCCCATCGGGACCTGTCGGGCCGGTCACTGTTCATGGTGGAACTCTAGCTCTGGTTGAAGAATCCGCGTTCCGCGATTCGAGCCTTGTCCTCGGCGGTCACCTCGACATTGGCTGGGGACAACAGGAACACCTTGTTGGTAACACGTTCAATGCTGCCATGTAGGCCAAAGACGAGACCTGCCGCGAAATCAACGAGCCGCTTTGCGTCACTGTCAACCATCTCGGTCAGGTTCATGATGACCGGGGTGCCGTCACGGAAGTGCTCGCCGATGGTCCGCGCCTCGTTGTACGTGCGGGGATGAAGGGTGGTGATGCGCGCCAGATCGGTCGTACGGCGCTCCAGGACGGCCGTCGTGGGCCGCGGAGCGGGCACACCCGGGTCGGTGTCGTCCGACAGGTCGTGGACCGTGCCAGGACGCTCGTCGCCCTCCCGGCGCGTGTCGTCGAACTCCTCGTACTCGTCGTCGGGGTAGCTGTCG
This sequence comes from Streptosporangium amethystogenes subsp. fukuiense, assembly GCF_042665875.1. Classification (NCBI taxonomy): domain Bacteria; kingdom Bacillati; phylum Actinomycetota; class Actinomycetes; order Streptosporangiales; family Streptosporangiaceae; genus Streptosporangium; species Streptosporangium amethystogenes. Next base: position 4,012,691 of record NZ_JBHTEE010000001.1, read on the forward strand.
TATCTCTCGTAGCGGTCGTCCTCAACAAGACCGAGGTAGACCGCCATCTTGCGCATCGCGCCGGCCATCGCTACTTCTTCCTCCGTCTTACTTCGATGTGCCCGAGGGGCCAGCCCGACCGCCCTGAGCTCACCACCGTTCGACCGCTGTCCGGGTACGCGGACGCCAAGGTCCACTTGAAGGGACATTACCTGACGAAGGGCTTCCTGCGACCGAGCAACGCCGTACCAACACGCAGGTGTGTCGCACCGTTGGCAATGGCCTGGGACATATCCCCGCTCATCCCCGCCGAGATGACGTCGGCGCCCGGGTGGGCGTCCTGGACGGACCGCGCGATCTCCCTCAGCCTCGCGAACGCCCTGCCCGGTTCCTCCTCCAGCGGCGCGACCGCCATCACCCCGCCCAGCTCAAGCCCCGGCGCTCCGGCGACGGCGTCCGCCAGCGCCTCGGCCTGCTGCGGCACCACCCCGCCCCTGGCGGGGTCACCGTCGAGCGCGACCTGTACCAGGCAGGTGATCCGGCGCCCCACCCCGAGCGCCTCCCTGCTGAGGGCGGTGACCAGCCGGGGGCGGTCGACCGAGTGGACGACGTCCGCGTAGCCGACCACCGAGCGGACCTTGTTGGTCTGCAACTGGCCGACGAAGTGCCACCGCAGGCCGAGGTCGGCGCATTCGCGCGCCTTGACCGAGGCCTCCTGGTCGCGGTTCTCCCCGACGTCGGTGATCCCGAGTCCGGCCAGCAGCCGCACGTCGGAGGCGGGGTAGGTCTTGCTCACCGCGATGAGCGTCAGCTCCTCGCGACTGCGGCCGGCGGCCCGGCAGGCTTCGGCGATCTCCGCCTCGACCCGGGCCAGCCCGGCCGCGATCTCATCTCGTCGTGTTGTTTCCGTCACATCTCCGCCGCTCGGACACTGGCAAACCGGCGGAGCCCATTCTTCCCGGCACGGCCGGGTGGCTCTTCACCCGCCCCCACCGTGAGCGATGTCACTTCAGGAAGTCGGGAACGTCCAGTTCCTCTTCCTGCTCCTCGAAGATCACCGGGCGCCGCCGGGCGGGGTCGGTGACCCGCGCGGAGATCGGCGTCGGCTGCGAGGGCTCGGGGGTCGGACGCGGGATCGACAGCGGAGGGGAGTGCGGCTCCTCCACGCGGTGCGGCTCGGCGTGCTCCACCGGCTGTACCGGGTGGATCTGCTGGGGCGGAGGCGTCGGCTCCGCCGGCGGGGTGACGACCTGCCGCACCGGCGAGGGCGGCGTGTGCTCCACCCTGGGCTCCGGACGGGGCTCGGGGCGGGGCTCCGCCTTGACCGTGGGCGCCAGCGGGCGGACCGGGGCGGCCGCCGAGGGCGGGGCGGGACGTGAGGCGGGCTGCGGGCGGGACGCCGGCTGCGGGAGTTGCTTGGGCTCGGGAGCGGGCTCGTCGAAGCCTGCCGCGATCACGGTGACGCGCACCTCGTCGCCGAGGGCGTCGTCGATGACCGTACCGAAGATGATGTTGGCGTCCGGTGCCGCGGCGGTGGAGACGAGCTGGGCCGCCTCGTTGATCTCGAACAGGCCCAGGTCGGAGCCGCCGGCGATCGAGAGCAGCACGCCGTGCGCACCGTCGATGCTGGCCTCCAGCAGCGGGCTGGACACGGCCATCTCGGCCGCCGCGACCGAACGGTCGTCGCCGCGCGCGTGGCCGATGCCCATCAGGGCCGAGCCGGCACCGGACATGACCGACTTCACATCGGCGAAGTCGAGGTTGATCAGTCCGGGCGTGGTGATCAGGTCGGTGATGCCCTGGACACCGGAGAGCAGCACCTGGTCCGCCGCCTTGAAGGCGTCCAGCACGCTCACCTGCCGGTCGGAGATCGACAGCAGCCGGTCGTTCGGGATCACGATGAGGGTGTCGACCTCCTCGCGGAGGGTCTCGATGCCGGCGTCGGCCTGCATCGCCCTGCGCCGCCCCTCGAAGCTGAAGGGCCGGGTCACCACACCGATGGTCAGCGCGCCCAGGGTACGGGCGATGTTGGCCACCACCGGGGCGCCTCCGGTGCCCGTGCCACCGCCCTCCCCGGCCGTGACGAAAACCATGTCGGCGCCCTTGAGGACCTCTTCGATCTCCTCACGGTGGTCCTCGGCCGCCTTGCGCCCGACTTCGGGATTGGCTCCCGCGCCGAGGCCGCGAGTGAGCTCGCGCCCGACGTCGAGCTTGACGTCGGCGTCACTCATCAGCAGCGCCTGGGCGTCGGTATTGATGGCGATGAACTCGACGCCCTTGAGTCCCTCCTCGATCATCCGGTTGACGGCGTTGACTCCGCCTCCGCCGATTCCTACAACCTTGATGACCGCGAGGTAGTTCTGCGGTGCTGCCACGACGAGGGGCCTTTCCGCTCGTTGACTTGCAATTTCATGCGGCACGGGGCCCGTGCCGTCGTTTCCAAAACCCTCACCCTCAAGTTGAGATTTAGCTTTATGTCAACCTGAGGAGTGATACGGACAGTAGGAGTTACGCTCCTGGCGGGTCAACTAACCGCGCCGCAAGCACGTCCAGCGTGTCGCGGGCCGTCCTTTTCCGGCAACGCCCGCCATCCGATGAGATCACTTAACCGTCACGACGTCAGGCGAACTGACGTCATAGGTGTCGGCCGGACGTCTGAGCAGCGTAACAAGGATCCGCGCCTTGTCCGCGGGACGGTCGCCGCCGCCCCACACGATCGCACGGCCGTCCTTCAGCCGCAGCGAGACCGTCTCGGCCGACGGTGCGAGCACCTCCGCGACCCGGCGGGCCAGATTCTCCGGCAGCGCGGCGATGACCGTGAGCGCCGCCGCGGTCGCCGGGTCGCCCGGCCCCGGCCGGTCCACCCGCAGCACCGGCAGTGCCGGCGGCGCGACGTCCTTGACCTCGGTGACCATCCCGTGCCGGTCCATCAGCGCCGACCTGTCGCCGACCGGCACCACCGCCACCGGCCTGCGCTCCACGACCTTCACCCGCAGGGTCCCCGGCCAGGCGCGGCTGACCGTCACCGACTCGATCTGGGTGATCCTGCCGATCCGGTCTTCCACCTCGGCCAGGTCGACCGTGGCGAGGGGCTTGCCGCCGGCCACCTGCGCCGCCCGCCGGATCTCCTCGGTGGACAGGCCCGCGTTGCCCACCACCTGGATCTCCCGGACCCCGAGCACTGGGGAGAAGAACACCAGCCACGCGGCGATGCCCACCACCCCCGCGGTGAGCAGGGCCAGGAAGGCCGACCGCCACACGCCGTTCAATGCCACTCCCCCTCCGGCGACCCGCGCCCGCTGGCATGGGTCACCGCGCGGCCAGCTCCGCCACGATCCTGGGACCCAGCTCGGTCACGTCGCCCGCGCCCATGGTCAGGACGATGTCCCCCGGCCTGGCCAGGCTCGCGACCAGGGCGGGCACGCTGTCCCGCTGGGGGGCGTAGGCCACCCGCTCCGCGGGCAGCGGCACCTTGCCCGCCACCAGCGCCCCCGACACGCCGGGCTCGGGATCCTCGCGGGCGCCGTAGACGTCCAGGACGACGGCCTCGTCGGCCAGCCCGAGCGCGATGCCGAACTCGTCGGCGAAGAACCTGGTGCGCGAGTACAGGTGCGGCTGGAAGACCGCGATGACCCTGCCGTCTCCCGAGAAGGACGCCACCACGTCCCGCGCCGCGCGCAGGTCGGCGGCCAGCTCGGTCGGGTGGTGGGCGTAGCTGTCGAAGACCGCCACCCCGCCCGCCTCACCCTTGGCCTCGAAACGGCGCTTGGCACCGGTGAAGGCCGCCAGACCGTCACGGATCTCACCGAAGGAGACGCCCAGCTCCCCCGCCACCGCGATGACCGCGGCCGCGTTGAGCGCGTTGTGACGGCCCGGGACCGCGAGCCTGACCTCCCCGTGCCCGTGGACCGTGAAGGTGATGCCCAGCCCGTCGGGAGAGACCTCGCCCACCCGCAGGTCGGCGTCCTCCGCCTCACCGTACGTGATCACCTTCAGGCCGCGGGCGCGGGCGATCGGGACCAGCGCGGCGGAGCCGGGATCGTCGGCGCAGATGACCATGGTGCCGGCGACGCGCTCCACGAACCGGGCGAAGCTATCGTGAACCGCGCGCGGATCACCGTAGTTGTCCAGATGGTCCGGCTCGACGTTGGTCACCACGGCGATGTCGGGGGCCAGCATGAGGAAGGAGCCGTCGCTCTCGTCGGCCTCGGCGACGAACACCTCGCCCGAGCCCTCGTCGGCGCCCAGCCCCGTCGTCACCAGCTGCCCGCCCACACAGTACGAGGGGTCGGCGCCGCACTTCTGCAGCGCCACGGTGAGCATCGAGGTCGTGGTGGTCTTGCCGTGGGTGCCGGCCAGCGCGACGCCGGTCCTGCCCGCCATGACGGAGGCGAGCGCGGCGGCCCTGGGGATGACCCGCAGGCCCTGGCGGAGCGCCTCGCCCAGCTCGGGATTGGAGTCGCGGATCGCGGTGGAGACCACGACCGTGTCGACCTGCTTGATGTGCGAGGCGGCGTGGCCGATGTGCACCCTGGCCCCCAGCTCCCGCAGCTCGGTCGCGATGTCCGACCCCCGCGCGTCGCTGCCGGAGACCTGCACGCCCCGTTTAAGTAGGATGCGCGCGATTCCGGACATCCCAGAACCGCCGATCCCGATGAAGTGGACCCGTCCCAGGTCTCCGGCCGCAACCGGATCCACCAGCTTGACCAGGCTCATCGGCCGCTCACCCCTCCTCGTTCGCCGCACGGACGCTCTCGTCCCGCCCGGCCCTCTCGCCGGAGACGGGCACGGGCAGCCCCGCGCTCACCGCGTCGGATCCGCTCCGCGCCCACTCAGCCTCTCCCCCGCACCGCGATCTGCAGCACCCTGCGCGCCAGTGTCACGTCGGCGTCCTTCCTGCCCATCCGAGACGCCGCCTCGGACATGGTGACCACGCGTTCGGGGTCGGACAGGATGGGCAGCACGTTCTGAATGATCCACTCCGCTGACAACTCGGCGTCATCGATCATCAGGCCGCCGCCGCCCCGCACGATCGGCGTGGCGTTGAGCCGCTGCTCGCCGTTGCCGTGCGGCAGCGGGATGTACGCGGCCGGCAGGCCCACCGCCGTCAGCTCGGCGCAGGTCATCGCACCGCTGCGGCACAGGGCGAAGTCGGCGGCGGCGTAGGCCAGGTCCATCCGGTCGACGTACTGCAGCACGACGTACTGCGGGTCGCCGGGCGGCGGTTCCTCCTCCAGCGTGTTCTTCGGGCCGATGACGTGCAGCACCTGCACTCCGGCCCGGCGCAGCGCGGGGGCGGCGGCCAGGGCCGCCTGGTTGAGCGAGCGGGCCCCCTGGGAGCCGCCGGTGACCAGCAGCGTGGGCAGGTCGGCCTCCAGGCCGAACCAGGCCCTGGCCTTGTCGCCCATGGACAGCCGGTCGAGGTTGACGATCTCACGGCGCAGCGGGATGCCGATGTACTCGGCCTGGTTCAGCGGCGTGTCCGGGTGGCCGGTGAACACGTGGTCGGTGAGGCGCGCGCCCAGCCGGTTGGCCAGTCCGGGGCGCGGGTTGGCCTCGTGGACCACGATCGGCACGCCGCGCCGCCGCGCCGCCAGGTAGGCGGGGGTCGCCACGTAGCCGCCGAAGCCGACCAGGACGTCGGCCTGGACCCGGTCCATGACGGCGGCGGCCGCGTTGATGGCGCCCGCCAGGCGGCCCGGCACGCTCAGCAACTGGGGCGTCAGTGTCCGGGGCAGCGGCACCGCGGGCACCAGTTGCAGTTCATACCCCCTGGCCGGGACCAGCCTGGTCTCCAGGCCTCGCTCCGTGCCGAGGCAGGTGATCCCGATGTTGGGGTCGAGTTGGCGCAGCGCGTCGGCCAGAGCCAGCGCCGGTTCGATATGACCAGCCGTCCCGCCGCCGGCGAGGACCACCCTCATGTCGGTCCTTTCGCTTATCGTCTTCCACGGCCCGGCCGTCGTTTCCTGGCCGGACCACCCAGGCCAAGCCAGCTTAGGCCCCGCGCCACCGGTCCGGGGCCATGGGCCGCGAGAGCCTCGCGGGCGCCGGGTTCGTGCTTGGCGAACGACAGGAGCATGCCGAGGGTGGCCAGGGTGGGCAGCAGGGCCGACCCACCGTAGGAGACCAGCGGCAACGGGATACCGGTGATGGGCAGCACGCCGATGACGGCGCCGATGTTGACGATCGCCTGACCGGCGATCCAGGCGACCGCGGCGGCGGAGGCGAGCCGGACGAACGGGTCCTTCACCCGGGTGGCCACCCGCAGCCCCGCGTAGCCCAGCAGCCCGAACAGGGCCACCACGACGAGCGTGCCCATCAGCCCGAGCTCCTCACCGAGGATGGAGAAGATGAAGTCGCTCTCCGCGTGCGGGATCCAGCTCCACTTCTGCCTGCTGGATCCCAGGCCCAGCCCGAACCAGCCGCCGCTGCCCATCGCGATCTGTCCCTGCACGGCCTGGAAGCCGGACCCCTGGGCGTTGCCCCACGGGTCGAGCCAGCCCGTGATCCGGTCCGAGCGGTAGCCCTCGGTGCTGATCATGACGATGGTCGCGAGCACCGCCACCGCGAGGATCCCGCCGAACAGCCTCAGCGGCGCGCCCACCACCCAGAGCAGCGACAGGAAGATCATCATCAGCACCAGCGTGGTGCCGAGGTCGCTTCCCAGCATGACCATGACGGCCAGGATGGCGGTGCCCGGCATCAGCGGGATGAACAGGCTGCGCCATTCGATCAGGCCGTTGCGCGCCCTGCGGGCCAGCAGGTCGGCACCCCAGAGGATCAGCCCGAGCTTGGCGGGCTCGGACGGCTGCAGGTAGATGGGGCCGAGGTCGATCCAGCGCTGAGCGCCGAGCTGGGAGGTGCCGACGAACAGCACCAGCACCAGCCCGAGGATCGACAGCGCCATCAGCGGGTAGCCGGCGAGCCTGAAGAACCGGGGGGGCAGCTGGGCGCAGACCCACATCAGCGGGAGACCGATCGCGGCCGAGATCGACTGCTTGAAGAACCAGTAGAAGGGATCGCCCATCTCCTGCAGCGCCTCGATGCTGGACGCCGACAGCACCATCATCAGGCCGAGCACCAGCAGCAGGGCGCTGCACCCCAGGATCAGGTAGTACGAGGTCAACGGCCGGTTGAGCAGCTCGCGGAAGGCGAGCAGGTGCTCGCGGAAGCCGTCCTGGCCCCGGGGGGCGCCCTCCTGCGCCGTCGCGCTCACACCCGTCCCCCGTCGTGCCCTGCGGCGAGACGGTGCACGGCTCGGGCGAACGCCTCCCCTCGGGCGGGATAACCGGAGAACATGTCCCAGGAGGCGCCGGCCGGGGCCAGCAGCACGGTGTCTCCGGGGGTGGCGAGCCTGGCGGCTTCGGTGACGACACGGTCCATGACCCCAGTGTCTTGCCCGGCCACCTCCACCACCGGAACATTCCCGGCGTGTCGCGCCAGAGCCTCGCGAATTCGTTCGCGGTCGGCGCCCAGCAGGACCGCGCCGCGCAGGCGGGGCGCGGCGCGGCGTACCAGCTCGCCGACGTCCGCGCCCTTGAGCAACCCGCCCGCCACCCAGACGATCGACGGGTAGGCGGCCAGCGAGGCGGCGGCGGCGTGCGGGTTGGTGGCCTTGGAGTCGTCCACGTAGTCGACCTCGGCGACCCTGGCCACGTGCGCGATCCGGTGGGGGTCGGGCACGAAGGCCAGCAGGCCCTCGCGCACCGCGGCGGCGCTCACCCCGTAGGCCCTGGCCAGCGCCGCGGCGGCGAGCGCGTTGGCCACGTTGTGCGGCGCGAACGGGCGGACGTCGTCGAACGAGGCGAGCTCCTCCGCGTTGCTCGCGGGGTCGGCCACGAACGCCCGGTCCACCAGCAGGTCCTCGACCACGCCGAGCTGGCCCGGCGCGGGCACGCCGAGGGTGAAGCCCACGCTGCGTGCCGCCGCGCTCTCGTACGGCGCGGCGAGACGGGTCGCCCACTCGTCGTCGGCGTTGTACACGACGGTCCCGGCCCTGGCGAAGATCTCCCCCTTGACCCGGGCGTACTCCTCCATGGAGCCGTGCCAGTCGAGGTGGTCCGGAGCCACGTTGAGCACCGCGGCCGCGTACGGGGCGATGCTGGGCGAGCGGTGCAGCTGGAAGCTGGACAGCTCCACCGCCAGCACGTCGCCGGCTCCGGCGACCGCCTCCACCACCGGGGTGCCGACGTTGCCGACGGCGAGCGCCCGATGCCCGGCGGCCAGGAGCATCGAGGTGAGCATCCGGACCACGGTGGTCTTGCCGTTGGTGCCGGTCAGCGCCAGCCAGGGAGCGGCTTGGCCCGGGCGGAGCCGCCAGGCCAGCTCGACCTCGCCGATCACCTCGATCCCCGCCGCCGCGGCGGCGGCGAGCAGCGGGTGGTGCGGCGGCCAGCCCGTGGTGACGATCAGCGAGGTGCCCGCCGGGGGCTCCGCGGACTCACCGAAGCGGACCTCGACACCGAGCTCGGCGAGCTCGCCCGCGAGCGCCCTGGCCCGCTCGTCGTCCCTGCCCTCCAGGACGACCACCTTCTCGCCCCTCGCGGCCATCGTGCGGGCCACGGCCGTGCCCGAGACCCCCAGCCCGGCGACGCAGATCACATGGCCTTTCCCACTCACAGCCTGGGCATCCATTCCACGTAGAAGATCCCCAGCCCGGCGGCCGCGCACAGGGCGGCGATCAGCCAGAAGCGGACCACGATGGTGGTCTCGGCCCAGCCCTTCAGCTCGAAGTGGTGCTGGAGCGGGGCCATCCTGAAGACCCGTTTACCGGTCATCTTGAAGGAGCCGACCTGGATGATCACCGACATGGTGATGAGCACGCACATCCCGGCGAGGATGATCAGCAGGAGCTGGGTCCTGGTGGTGATGGCCAGTCCGGCGAGCACGCCGCCCAGGGCCAGCGAACCGGTGTCACCCATGAAGATCTTCGCCGGTGGGGCGTTCCACCACAGGAAGCCGACCAGCGCGCCGAGCACCGCCGCGGCGACCACGGCCAGGTCCAGCGGGTCGCGGACCCAGTAGCAGTTGGGCCCGAGCTGGGTGGTGCAGCTGTTGCGCAGCTGCCAGTTGCCGATCAGCACGTACGAGGCCAGCACCACGCCGGTGGCACCGCTGGCCAGGCCGTCGAGACCGTCGGTGAGGTTCACCGCGTTGGAGAAGCCCACGATCATGATCAGCACCCAGATGATGAACCCGATGAGCCCGATGGAGGGGCCGAAGTCCCTCAGGAACGACAGGCGCGTCTCGGCCGGGGTGATCAGGTAGGCGTTGGGGAAACGGGTCACCAGGATCGCGAAGACCGCGCCGACGATGAGCTGGCCCAGCGCCTTGGCACCGCTGCGCAGGCCCAGGCTGCGCTGCTTGTAGATCTTGATGAAGTCGTCCAGGAAGCCGACCGCGCCCAGGCCCGTCATCAGGAACAGCACCAGGACCGCGGAGACCGTGGGCGGTGTGAAGCTGTAGAGGTGGGCGCAGGCGAAGCCGACCAGCGCGGCGATCACGATCACGGTGCCGCCCATGGTGGGGGTGCCGCGTTTGTCGTGGTGGCCGGAGGGTCCCTCCTCCCTGATGCTCTGCCCGTAGCCGCGCCGGGAGAACAGGCGGATCGCCAGCGGCGTGCCCAGCATGGACAGCAGCAGGCTGATCGCCGCCGCGACGAGGATCTCCCTCATCGGCGATCACCTCCGAGCAGCGCCGCGGCCACCCGCTCAAGACCCGCGGCGCGCGGTCCCTTGACGAGCACGACATCACCGGGGGCCAGCAGTGCCGACAGCTCCGCACCCGCCTGTGCCGCGTCGGCGGCGTGCGAGACCCGGGTGGCGCCCTGGATCCCGGTTTCCGGGGCGTCGCCGAAGGAGGTGACGGGCGAGAGGCGTGCCGCCGGACCGGTGCCCGGCGGCTCTCCCGCCCCCGGCGGGCCGTCCACCTCGCGCGGGGCCTCCGCGTGCGCCGCGGGCGTGCGGCCCGCCGCCTCCCGTACGGCGGCCTCCGCCCCGGCCAGGATCGGTTCGGCGTCGGGGCCGACGACGAACAGAGCGGCCAGACCCGCGCCCCCGGCCAGCCGGCCCAGTTCCTCGTTGAGCGCGGGCCCCTCCTCGCCCAGCTCGCGCAGGGCGGCGATGACCGCGAAGCGGCGGCGACCGCCCGCGAGCGCGTCCAGAGCGCCGAAGGCGGCGCGCATGGAGTCGGGGTTGGCGTTGTAGGCGTCGTTGATCACGGTCACCCCGTCCTCGCGGTCGGTGACCTCCATCCGCCAGCGGCTGCGGGGCTCGGCCTCCGACAGCTCCTCGGCGATGGTGGCGACCGGCAGGCCGAGCTCGTAGGCGGCGGCCGCGGCCGCCAGCGCGTTCTCCACCGCGTGCTCACCGTACAGGCGGAGGGCGACCGGGGCGGCGCCGGACGGGGTGCGCAGTACGAAGGAGGCGCGCCCCCGCTCGTCGACGGTCACGTTCTCGGCCCGTACGTCGGCGTCCTCGCTCCGGCCGTACCAGGTGACGCGGGCGCCGGTGCGCCCGGCCATGGCGGCCACCAGCGGGTCGTCGAGGTTGAGCACGGCCACGCCGTCGGCGGGCAGCGCCTCGACCAGTTCGCCCTTGGCCCTGGCGATCTCCTCCTTGCCGCCGAACACGCCCAGGTGGGCGGTGCCGACGTTGAGGACCACGCCGATCCTCGGCGGGGCGATACGGGCCAGGTGGGCGATGTGCCCGACGTCGCGTGCGCTGAGCTCCAGCACCAGGTAGCGGGTGTTCTCATCGGCCTTCAACACGGTCAGCGGGTGGCCGATCTCGTTGTTGAACGACCCGACGGGGGCGACCGTTGGACCGATCCTGGCGGTGAGCCTGGCCAGCAGGTCCTTGGTGGTGGTCTTGCCCGCCGAGCCGGTGATGCCGATGACCGTGGTGGCCGGCAGTTCGGCGCAGACGGCGGTGGCCAGGCCGGTCATGGCCGCCACGGTGTCGCCGACGATGACGGCGGGGACGTCGACCGGCCGGGAGGCCAGCACGGCGACCGCCCCGGCCTCGACGGCCTGGGCGGCGAAGTCGTGCCCGTCGACCCGTTCACCCTTGATCGCGACGAACAGCGACCCCGGTTCGACGGCGCGGGAGTCGATGACGACCGGGCCGCGCACCACCGCGCGTGGGTCGGCCATGCCCGCGAGGGCCCCCGAGGTGATCTCGGCGATTCTGGCCAGCGGCAACGGGATCATGATGCGTCTTCCCTACTCTCCATACGTGCTTCGGCGCCCGGTGCGGTTCCGGCGCCTGACGATCGCGTCGGCCACGACCTGCCTGTCATCGAAAGGAAGCACCTGGTCGCCGATGTACTGGCCCTGCTCGTGACCCTTGCCGGCCACGACGACGACGTCGCCGAAACCCGCCCGGCCGATGGCCAGGTCGATGGCCGCGGCACGATCAGGCTCAATGATCACATGTGCGCGTCCATCCTGGGACACACCGAGAACTCCGTCCATCATCTCCGCGAGGATCCGCAGGGGATCCTCGGAGCGGGGGTTGTCGCTGGTGAGAATAGCCACATCTGCCAGCCTTGCGGCGGCTTCTCCCATCATTGGGCGTTTACCACGGTCACGGTCGCCCCCGCAGCCGAGGACCACGATGAGCCTGCCCGTGGTGACCTCGCGCAGCGAGCACAGGACGGACTCGACCGCACCGGGCTTGTGCGAGTAGTCGACGATGGCCTGGAAGTCCTCCCCGCCGGGAACCCGCTCCATCCGGCCCGGAACCCCTGCCAGCGTACCCAGGCCCGCCACCGCGGTTCGCAGCGGCACACCGGCCTCCACCAGCGCGACGACGGCGCCCAGGGCGTTGGCCACGTTGAACGGGCCGGGCAGGGCGATCGTCGCGGCCTCCTCGACGCCGCCGGGGCCCACGATCTTGAAGGTGCTGCCCTCGGGCCCCAGCCGCACGTCCACGGCCCGCCAGTCGGCCTCCACGGCGCCCTCGGCGGAGAAGGTGGTCATCGGGATCTTCGCGGTGCCGAGGAGCTCCCGCCCGTGGGCGTCGTCGATGTTGACGACGCCCACCCTGCTCATCTCGGGGGTGAACAACCGGGCCTTCGTCGCGAAGTAGTCGTCGAGATCCCGGTGGAAGTCGAGGTGGTCCTGCGACAGGTTGGTGAACAGCGCCACGTCGTAGAACACCTCGTCGACCCGGCCCAGCGCCAGCGCGTGGCTGGAGACCTCCATGGCCGCGGCGGTGACGCCCCGCTCACGCATCAGGGCGAACAGGCCCTGCAGGTCGCTGGCCTCCGGCGTGGTGAGCTTCGGCGCGAAACGCAGCTCACCGACGTGGATCTCCACACCCCCGATCAGCCCCGGCCGGTGTCCCGCGGCCCGCAGTCCGGCCTCCAGCAGAAAGGTGGTGGTGGACTTGCCACTGGTACCGGTGACGCCGATGACCATCACGTCCGCCGCGGGATTGCCGTACACCCAGGCGGAGACCTGTCCCAGCAGGCGGCGTGGGTTGGGCACGACGAGGACGGGCAGGCCGGTCGCGACCGCGGCCTGTCTGCCCGCCTCATCGGTCAGGATCGCGGCGGCACCCGCGGCGAGGGCCTGCGCGGAGAAGTCGGCCCCGTGGGCGGTGGCTCCCGGCAGCGCGACGTAGAGATCTCCACGACACACCTGGCGCGAGTCGATGGTGATCCCGGACACCGCGGCCAGCGGCGCTCGTGACGTGCCCGAGGGCGCGCCGATGAGGCTCGCCAGCCCGGAGAGCGGACGGGGTGAACTGGTTGAGGGTCGCATGGACGACGGGGGATGCACGGCGAGAGCGTACCTTCACTCGTCACCTCCCTGCGCGTATCCGCACCGGGGAGGGCCGGGTTCCGGTCGGGGGAATCTTTCCGCTCTTCAACGCGAACGTCATCAGCTGCTTGAAGACCGGGGCGGCGATCTCCCCACCGTAGTGGCCCTGCTGGGGGTCCTGGAGCACCGCCAGGACGACCAGGCGGGGCTTGTCCACCGGAGCAAAGCCAACGAACGTCGCGGTATATCCGCAGTAGCCCTGGCAGCTGGTGTCGTAGCGCATCGCGGTGCCCGTCTTGCCCGCCACCCGGTAGCCGTCGATCGCGGCGAGGTTGCCGGTGCCCTCCTCGCTCACCGCGGCCTCCAGCATGGCGGCGATCTCCCGCGCCGTACGCTCACTGACCACCCGGGTCCGCTTACCCGGCGCGGACGGCGTGAACGCGCCGTTCTCGCCGGTCGTGCCGGCCACGATCTGCGGGGTGACGCGCACCCCGCCGTTGGCGATGGTCTGGTAGACGCTCGCCGTCTGGAGCGCGGTCACCGAGATGCCCTGGCCGTAGGCGATCGTGCAGCGCTGGCTGCCCGACCAGTCCTTCCAGTCGGGCAGCAGCCCCGCCTCCTCCCCCGGCAGCCCGGTGCCGGGTCTCGCGCCGAAACCGAAGCGCTGGAGCATCGAGTGGAGCTTCTCGTCGCCGATCTTCTGGGTGGCCAGGATCGTGCCCACGTTGCTGGAGGTCGCCACGACGCCCGAGAAGGTCAGGCGCTCGACGGCATGTGGGTGGGCGTCCTTCAGCACCCGGTCGGCACACCTGATCTGGTCGGGGACGGTGAACAGGGTGTCCGGCCGCACGGCCCCCGACTCCAGTGCCGCCGCGGCGGTGATGACCTTGTTGGTGCTGCCCGGCTCGAACACGTCCGTGACCGACCGGTTGCCCCGGTCCTCCACCGGGGAGTCCTTCCAGTTCTTCAGGTCGAGCTCCGGCGCGTTCGCCATGGCGATCACCTGACCGGTCTGCGTGTCCATCACGATGGCGCTGCCGGTGCGCGACCCGGTGGCCTTGACCTGCTCGCCGATCGCCTTCTGCGCGGCCCACTGGACGTCGCGGTTGATGGTCAGCCGCACGTCCCTGCCCTCGATGGGCGCCCGCAGGGTGCTGCGGGTCATCGGGATGCGCTGCCCCCTGGCGCCCGTCTCGATGATCTGCTCGCCGTCTCGGCCCGCGAGCAGCCTGTCGTAGGTGTTCTCCAGCCCGGCCAGTCCCGTGCCGTCGGTGCCGACGAAACCCAGCAGGCTGCCCGCCAGGTCACCGCCCGGGTAGTCGCGCCGGTAGCGGTGCTTGCTGCCGACGCCTTTGAACCCGTACGCCATGATCCGCTGGGCGAGTGCGGGATCGACGGCGGCGGCGACCTGCGCGTAGTGGCTGGTGGCGTCGGCCAGCTTGGCGGCGATCGGCTCCTTGGGCTCGTTCAGCTCCTTGGCCAGGGCCGTGGCCACCCGGTCGCGCTGCGCGGCGACGACCTGCGAGGGGTCGACGAAGATCTCGCGCGCCTCCACGGTCAGCGCGAGCTCGTGTCCGTTGACGTCGGTGATCGAGCCCCTTCTGGCGGGCAGCTTCTCACCCTGTACGCGCTGCTTGGCCGCCTCGGCGGTGTAGACCTTCGAGTCGAGGCCCTGAAGCTGGATGAGCCGCCCCGCGAAGATGGACAGCACGAAGGTCATCGCCATCAGGCCGATGCCGATACGCCTGCGGGGGTTGCCCAGGCGCAGCACCGCGGACGGGCGCGCCGGAGGCCGCGGCGGCCTGCCGCCGCCGCGTCCCATCGCGCGCGTGTGCTCCTGCTCCTGCGGCCGCTCGGTTCCGCGTCTTGGCGCGGGCCGCGCCCGGCCCTGCGGGCCCGGTGACTCCTGGGGTCGCGCGGACCGCGCCGGTCCGCGCGCGGTCTCGGAGCCGGTGGGCCTGCGCGGCGCCGAGGGGCCGCCGGACCTGCCGGAGCCACCCGTGGTCCGGAGTATCGAGGGGACGTCCGGAACCCCGGAGGCACCCCTGCCCGGACGTGCGCCCGCCCGGCCGGGCGGGTAGGGGACGGGCGGCCTCGTGCCTGTTCCCTGCCTGCCGGTGGAACCCTGCCGACCGGGAGAGCCGGAGCCGCCGGACGTGCCCGCGGCCGGCGGCCTCGCCGGAGAGCCGGACCTGGTGGGCTTGGCGGACCTATCGGATTTATCGGGTTTGTCGGATCTGCCAGGTCTGCCGGTGCCCTCCGAGGCCGCCGGCCGGCCGGGCGAGCCCGTCCTGCCGGGACCGCCGGAGGTGGACGCCCGGCCGGAGCCGCCCGAAGCGGACGGCCTCGCGGCGGAGCCCGACCTGCCGGTCCGCCCCGTCCCCTGGCCCTTACCCGGGCCTTCGGCGGAGGATCGCCCCCTGGCGGCACCGGACGCCTTCTCGTCCCCCCGTCCCCTGGCCGGAGAACCCGCCCGGCCGGAACCCGTGGTGGACGGCCTGCCCGAAGAGCCCGCGCGACCGGAACCGGACGACCTGCCCGAGGAACCGGGCCTGCCCGGCCCATCGGCGCCCTGCGCCCGGCCGGCGGAACCCGCACGGCCGGAACCAGAGGAACCGGACGATCTCGGCGGACCGGACCTGCCGGACGCCGGGGGCCTGCCCGAAGAGGCGGGCCCGCCGGGGCCGTCGGGGACGCCGGGAGCACCCGAGGGCCCGGCGCCCTCGGAACCCGGCCTGCCGGGGGCGTCCGAGGCTCCTCCGCCAGGTCTGCCCGTCCGGCCGGGACCGCCGGGAGAGCGCCGGCCCGGGCTTCCCGCCGATCCGCCCGAGGAGCCGCCACGGCCCTGTCCGGGCCCCCGTCCGCCGCTCTCTCTCACTGGCCCGTGCCCGGCACTCGCTCCTGCCCTGCGGGCGTCTGACCGTCACTGGCGGCCCTGCTGGCGGGTTTGTCGGGAGTGATGACACGCGCGGTGTCCCAGTCGGGCCCAAGCCCCTGGTACTCGTTGCTCTTCGCGACCGCGTCGGGCATCTCCAGCCGCGTGTTCGCGCTCTTCTTCGCCTCTTTCTCGATGCGCAGCCCGCTGATCTCCTTGCGCAGCCCGTTGGCCCTGAAGGAGTCCTTGGCGAGCACGGCGTTCAGCAGCAGCAGACTGACCAGGCCGCCGCAGAGCAGGCCGACCACGAGCAGCACGAAGGGAGCCCTCGGCGCCCGCGCGCGACGGGCCGCGGCCGGGGCGGCCGGACCGGAGACGGGCACGGGCCTGGCCGGGCCGCGGCGCCCCTGCGGCATCGCACGGGGGACGCGCACGGGACGCGCGCCGCGACCGGGCACGGCACGGCTGGGCGCGGCACGTCGGACGTCTGTCTCACTCCTCGTCAACTGCCTCACGGATCCTCTCTGCCGCCCGACACCGGGCAGAGGCCGCCCGCGGGTTGCGGGCCACCTCCTCTTCGCTCGGAAGCTCGGCTCCCCTCGTCAGGAGCGCGAACCGCGGCTGGTGAGCCGGCAGCGGGACAGGGAGGCCAACGGGGCCGGTGTCCCTGGTCCGCGCGGTGATGACCTGCTTTGTCAGCCGGTCCTCGAGGGAGTGGTACGCGAGCACGACGACGCGCCCGCCCAGCGTCAATGCGTCGAGCGCGGCTGGGAGCGCGCGTTCCAGCGCCGTCAACTCCGCGTTCACCTCGATCCGCAACGCCTGAAAAGTCCTTTTAGCGGGGTTGCCCCCGGTCCTGCGGGTAGCGGCGGGGATCGCCGTCCGGACGATCTCCGCAAGCCGCTTGGTAGACGTTATGGCCTCCCTGGCCCTTTCCTTGAGGATTAGATGCGCGACACGCGGGGCGAATCGTTCTTCTCCGTAATCCCGCAGGATCCGGATCAGCTCGGCGGCCGGGTAGGTGTTGACCACGATCTCGGCCGTGAGCTCCTCGTCACGGTCCATCCGCATGTCCAGCGGCGCGTCGTAGGAGTAGGCGAAACCGCGCTCGGCCTCGTCCAGCTGCGGAGAGGAGACCCCCAGGTCGAACAGGGCGGCGTCGACCCGGGGATGGCCGGCGTCGGCCAACACCTCGGAGAGCTCGTCGGAGACCGCGCGCACCAGCGTGATCCGGTCCGAGTACGGCGCGAGCCTGGCCGTGGAGCGCTCGATGGCGGTGGGGTCGCGGTCGATCCCGATCAGATGGAGCGAGGGGTGCGCGGCGAGCAGTGCCTCGGCATGGCCGCCGAGCCCGAGGTTGGCGTCGACGAGCACGGGGGCGGGGCGGGCCAGCGCCGGAGCGAGCAACTCCAGCACCCGGTCGAGCATGACGGGGACGTGTCCCCCCGGCGCCTGGAGATCATGGCTGTGGTTTTCGGCGCGCATGAAGCGCAACCCTCCTTATTTCCCGCCCCGTCCCACGGACGCGCGGCGGACGCTCACCGGTGTCTTGAAACTGGCCCCCACCCCCGGGGCCGTCCGGCCAGGTCCCCATCCGCACCCGCGTATCCGTCCGTCACCTGACACCGGGGAAGGTGCATCAGCTGACGGGCAGGTGGTTGCGGGTGGAGACCTCGCCGAACGACGTTTTACCGATGAGTCGACCGTGGAGTCACAAAATCCCTGGCAGCACCTCCTCCGACAGATCGGCGAAAGCCTGCTCTTGGTCGGCCAGATAGGCGCTCCAGGCGTGCTCGTCCCAGATCTCCAGCCGGGTGTTGGCTCCGATGACCACACAGTCACGGCGCAGGCCGGCGTATTCGCGCAGAGCCTGCGGAACGGTGATCCGCCCCTGTTTGTCGGCGACCTCGTCGGATGCGCTGGCGAAAAGGACGCGACTGTAGTCACGGACCGCCTTGGCGGTCACCGGTGCGTTGCGCAGAGCCTCGGTTATGCGCTGGAACTCCTCTACGGGAAAGACGTAGAGGCAACGCTCCTGGCCTTTGGTGATCACCAGACCCTCCGCCAGCTCCTCACGGTACTTCGCCGGCAGGAACAGCCGTCCCTTCTCATCGAGACGCAGGTGGTGAGTGCCGAGGAACATCGGCTCCACCTCCCGTGCCCAGCGGAGAACCAGGCGTCGCGGCCTTGCCCTCCACTGCGCACCACCATACTCCACTTCTCTCCACCGTCAACTGATTCCGCGCCTCTTCGCGGCGGGTTTCGCCGACATTTCCCCAGTTCAAATGGGGTGGTGCGGAGTGGAGGGGGTAAGCGGCCCGGCATACGTCACGGGCGTGTCGGGAAGATTGCCGAATAGTCCAAAGATCATGAAATGGGCTGTAAGGCGGTGAAGAATGGTGGAAGGTGAAACAGCACCGTGCCCGTCACAGGATCGACACGTCACTCGCACAGAAACGCGACGATCATGGCACACACTGTGGCTGATCACCCGAAATCATCCTTGATGACCACATAAGGTCGCCGCCGGAACGCGTGGCGCCGTAGGGTCGTAAACAGAATGAGTAACGGGATCGCAAAGATTCCGCAACGGCAACCCCCGGCGCACAACCGCCGCATCCTCATGGAGGCCTGGTGGCAGTAACTCATGACGTCTCACCTCAGCTCGATGATCTTGTTGTCACCGCGCACCGGATCCGCCAGTCGATCGAATCGGTGATCGAAGGCAAAAGTGACGTCATCCGCCTGACCTTGACCGTACTACTCGCCGAGGGCCATCTGCTCATCGAGGATGTGCCCGGAGTCGGCAAGACCATGCTCGCCAAGGCCTTGGCGCGCTCCATCGACTGCCCGGTGCGCCGCGTGCAGTTCACCCCCGACCTGTTGCCGAGCGACATCACCGGAGTGAGCGCCTACAACCAGCAGACCAGGGAGTTCGAGTTCAAGCCGGGCCCGGTCTTCGCCAACATCGTGGTGGGTGACGAGATCAACCGTGCCTCGCCGAAGACCCAGTCGGCACTGCTGGAGTGCATGGAGGAGCAGCAGGTCACGGTCGACGGAGCGACCTACCGGCTGGACTCCCCCTTCATGGTGATCGCGACACAGAACCCGATCGAGATGGAGGGCACCTACCCCCTGCCCGAGGCTCAGCGCGACCGGTTCACCGCCAGGATCGCGATGGGCTACCCGGCCCCCTCCGCGGAGCTGGAGATGCTCGACGTGCACGGCGCCGCCTCCCCGCTGGACAAGCTGGAGCCGGTGGCCACCACCGAAGAGGTGCAGGCGCTGATCTCGGCGGTGCGCGGGGTCTACGTCTCCCAGCCGATCAAGAAGTACGCGATCGACCTGGTGACCGCCACCCGCCAGTCCCCCGACCTGAGGCTGGGCGCCTCGCCCCGCTCGACCCTGCAACTGGTCAGGGCCGCTCGGGCGCACGCGGCGCTCGCCGGCCGCGACTACGTCATCCCCGACGACCTGCAGGAGCTGTGCGTCCCCGTACTGGCGCACCGGCTGCTGCCCAGCATCGAGGCTCAGGGGCAGCGCCGCCCGCCCGAGCAGGTGATCGCCGACCTGGTCCGCCGGGTTCCCGTTCCCGAGGCCCAGGCCCGGTGACCTCCGGCCTCAAGGCGCTCACCGCCCGCGGCCGGTCCTTCATCGCGTCCGGCGTCGCGGCGCTGCTGTGCGCCTTCCTCCTCGGCGAGCACGACCTGCTCAGGATCGGCGTGCTGATCGTCTCGCTGCCGCTGCTGGCGGCCATGGTGGTCGCCCGTACCCGCTACCGGCTGAGCTGCGCGCGGCGTCTGGATCCGCCCAGGACCGAGATGGGCAGCGAGGCCACCGTGACGCTGCGGCTGGAGAACGTCACCCGGCTGCCGACCGGTCTGCTGATGGTCGAGGACACCGTTCCCTACGCCCTCGGCGCCCGGCCCAGGTTCGTGCTGGACCGGGTGGAGCCGCAGGGCATCCGGGAGATCGACTACCGGGTCCGCTCCGACCTGCGCGGCCGCTTCACCATCGGCCCGCTCTCCATCCGGATCAGCGACCCCTTCGGCCTGGTCGAGCTGACCAGGTCGTTCACCATCAGCGACACGCTGATGGTGACGCCCCAGGTGGTGGCGCTGCCCCACGTCCGGCTGGCCGGCGAGTGGACCGGTGGCGGTGACAGCCGTACCAGAAGCGTCGCGGCGGCGGGGGACGACGACGTCGCCCCGCGCGAGTACCGGCAGGGCGACGACCTGCGGCGGGTGCACTGGCGCTCGACCGCCAGGCACGGCGAGCTGATGGTCCGGCGCGAGGAGCAGCAGTGGCAGAGCAGAGGTGCGCTGCTGCTGGACACGCGGCGGTACGCCCACCGGGGTGAGGGCCCGCGCTCGTCGTTCGAGACCGCGGTCTCGGCCGCCGCCTCCATCGGCGTGCACCTGGCCCATGAGGGTCTCGGCCTGCGCCTGGTCACCGACCAGGGGGCCGAGCACCTCACCGACAGCGGGCTGAGCCTGTCGCTGCTGGACACCCTGGCCGTGGTGAAGACCAGCCCGGCGCGGTCGCTGGAGTACGGCGTCGGCGCGCTGCGCCAGGGCGGCGGCGACGGGCTGATCGTGGCCGTGCTCGGCAGGATGGACCTCGACCAGGCCCGGGAGCTGGCCAGGGTCAGGCACGGCAACATGACCGGCGTGGCCGTGATGCTGGACGTGGCCGGATGGGAGCAGCCCGAACTCGGCGAGGACGAGAACTTCCAGGCGGCGCGGGCGGTGTTGACGGGGACGGGCTGGCGCGTCGTGCGACTGGCCGCCGGCGTCTCCGTCGCGAGCGTGTGGCAGGACGCCGCGCAGCGCGGGCGATCCTTGGCGAGCAGGGGCAACGCATGAGACTTCCCATCGCGTCGGGCGTGGCCACGGGAGCGGTCGCGATCGCGCTCTATCCCCTCTTCCAGGGCGGCGCCTGGTTCTGGAGCAGCCTCGGCGCGATCCTGGTCGTGACCGGGATCGGCGTGCTGGCCGGCCACTACAGGCTGCCCGGCTGGCTGGTGCCGCCCGCCCAGGTGCTCGCGCTCTGGATCTACCTGACCGCGGTGTTCGTCGGCGACGAGGCGTGGGCGAGGGCGATGCCCACGAAGGAGTCGGTCCTGGCACTGGCCGAGCTGCTGGCGACGGGCTTCGCCGACATCCAGCGGTTCGCCGCCCCGGTGCCGGACAACGATGGAATCGTCCTGCTCACCTGCGGCGGCGTCGGCCTGATCGCGATCACCGCCGACCTGCTGGCCGCGCGGCTGCGCAGGGCGGCCCTCACCGGGCTGCCGCTGCTGGCGCTGTTCACCGTCCCGGCGGCGGTGGTCGCCGAGCCGATCAGCTGGCCGGCGTTCATCATCGGCGCCCTGGGCTATCTCGGCGTGCTCGTCGCCGACGGACGGGAGCGGGTCAGCCACTGGGGCCGGGCGGTGCTGGTGCGCCGGACGTCCTCCTTCACCGTCACGCGGCCCTCCTCCGATGCCGGGACGCTACGGCTGTCCGGCAGGCGCATCGGCTTCACCGCGATCGTGCTGGCCGTCCTGCTGCCCCTGCTGCTCCCTCCGCTGGAGCCCAACCCGCTGTTCTCGTTCGGTGTGGGCAACGGCAAGGGTGGCGGCAACTCGATCAGCATCCCGAACCCCATCGTCAACCTGCGCGGCCAGCTGTCGCTGCCGGAGAACTCCACGGTGCTGACCTACACGGTCAGCGACGGCACGCCGCGCTACCTGCGGATGTACTCCCTCGACGTCTTCGACGGCGAGCAGTGGACGATGTCGGAGCCCAGGGGCCGCCCTGAGGACCGGACCTCCGACTCACCGATGCCACCGCCCCCAGGCCAGGGCGCGGACCTGCCCGTCACGCCGGCGACCCTCGACATCACGGTGAGCGAGCAGGTCAGGAGGCTGAGCTTCCTGCCGTTGCCCTACCCCGCGTCCAGGGTCGCGGTGGAGGGCGACTGGCGGCCCGACCGCGACACGCTCATGGTCTTCTCCACCAGGAACACCGCCGGGGGCCTGACCTACCAGGTGGTCACCGCCGAGCCCGAGCCCACGGCGGAGAGGCTCAAGGCGGCGGATCCGGCGGATCCGGCGATCAGGGAACGGTACCTGGCGTTGCCCGAGAGCCTGCCCGAGGAGATCAGGGAACTGGCCACCCGGGTGACCAAGCGTGACTCCAGCCAGTACGAGCAGGCGATCCAGCTGCAGGAGTTCTTCACGGAGAAGGGCGGATTCACCTACAGCCTGGCCACCCAGGGACACGACGGCCCGGCGCTGACCGACTTCCTGATCCGCAACCGGACCGGTTACTGCGAGCAGTTCGCCGCCTCCATGGCGGTGCTGGCGCGTGTCCTGGGCATCCCCTCCCGGGTCGCCATCGGCTACACCGGCGGCGGCAGCCTGTCCGGGCAGTGGCAGGTGCGCACCCATGACTCGCACGCCTGGCCCGAGCTGTACTTCGAGGGAACCGGGTGGCTCCGTTTCGAGCCCACGCCGACGGGCGGGGCGGGCCAGGGCAGCGCGACGGTCCCCTCCTACACCCGGCCCGAGGTGGCGTCGGCCACCCCCGACGAGCCGATCACGGCCCCGTCGGCGGACCCCGGCGACTCCGACCCCACCGGCGGGGCGGCGGCCGGCCGCCGTGACCGGACGCTCGACCTCGACTCCGGCGGCCTGCCGGTCGCACTGGACGAGGGCATGCCGCCGGCCGCGCGAATCGGCATCGGAGTCGTGATCGCGCTGCTGGTCGCGCTGATCCCGGCGATGATCCGCTGGCAGCTGCGGGCCCGCCGCGGCAGGTACCACACCCGGCGGGTCAGGGATCCCGACGGGGAGGATCCGGCCGGCGCCACGGCGCTCAGGGGCATCCGGCGGGAGTCGGCGGTGAGGGCGTCCTGGGCCGAACTCGACGACGCCCTGTGCGACTACGGGATGTCGCGGCAGGCGAGTGAGAGCCCGCGCGCGCTGGCCAGGCGGCTGACCGAGCAGTACGGGTTCGAGCCGGAGGCCGCCGCCGCGCTGGAAAGGATCACCTCGGCGGTGGAGCGGATGCTCTACGCCAGGACCCCGGGTGAGACCGGCACGCTCCGTGCGGACCTGCGAAGTGTGCGGCGGGCGCTGGCCGCCACCGTGACCCGTGGCAGGCGGATCAGGGCCGTGCTGCTGCCGCCCTCCACGCTCCTGCGGATGCGAGGGCTCGGCGGGCGGGTGCTGGACGGCTTCGACCGGCTGGAGAACATCCGGCTCCGCAGGCCGACCGGGAGGGGCGCCTGAGCAAGGCGGATTCACCGGATGGCAGGGGCCGCTTCCAATCGGGAGCGGCCCTTGTCGTCAGGGGGTCGGGGAGGAGATCCGCCGCCGCGAACGGCGGCGAGCCCGGCGGCTAGTGCTCGTCGTTACGACGGCGCCAGCGCTCCTCCATGCGTTCCATGAAGCTCTGGCGGGAGCCACCGCGGCGTCCCCCCTTGCCCCGCGGCTGATCGGACGGTACGGCCGCGCCGGCCTCACCGAACCCGTTCATCCGCTTCCAGCTGGACAGACCCCACAGACACGCGGCGAGCATGACCACGAAACCGCCGACGCCGAGCGGGATGTTGATGATCACAACGCCGACCATCAGCAGGACGACACCCAGGATGAAGCCGATGGAGGCCTTCACCAGGCGGCGCCTGTAGTGGCTGCGGGGATCACTGATCCTGACGGTGTTGGCCC
Organism: Streptosporangium amethystogenes subsp. fukuiense; assembly: GCF_042665875.1. Taxonomy (NCBI): domain Bacteria; kingdom Bacillati; phylum Actinomycetota; class Actinomycetes; order Streptosporangiales; family Streptosporangiaceae; genus Streptosporangium; species Streptosporangium amethystogenes. The sequence goes on from NZ_JBHTEE010000001.1 coordinate 4,036,025, forward strand.
ACTTCGGGTCCTCGGCGTAGAGTGCCTGCTCGATCTGGTCGAGCAAGCGCTGCTCGTGCTCAGAGAGCGGCACGGCGCCTCCCAAGGACAGCCCCAGGACGGGGAAGACGGTGACGGACGACACGGGGTGTCCGAACCTCGCGGTCGGTTATCCCCAGAATACGAGGCTGTAGACGTAGACGAAAGAAAACGTCCAACGTAGTCCAAACCGGAGGCCGCGTCATGGGTCTATTCCATCAAACGGCGGGCGAACAAGGGAGGCCGGGAGCACCGCATTGTGACCGAATCTGCGGGCGGCCCTGTCCATCGCCTGCTCGGCCTCCCGCCAGCCCGTCTCACGCTCTCCGAGGCCGAGCTGCCTGCTCGCCCCGTCGGCCGGGCTGAGGTTCTCCACCCGTACTCCGACCAACCTCAGCTGGACGTTCTCCAGGCCGGAGGCGGTGTAGAGGGCGCAGGCGACGTCGTACAGGATCTTGGCCACGTCCGTGGGCTCGTGCAGGCTCCGGGAGCGGGACAGGGTGGTGAAGTCGGCACGGCGGAGCTTGACGCTGACCGTGCGGCCGACGCTGCCCCCCTGCCTGAGCCTGGCCGCGACCCGCTCGGAGAGCCGGAGAAGCTCCCTGCGGATCTCCACGGGGTCCGCGACGTCTGTGGCGAATGTCTCTTCCGCGCCGATGCTCTTGTCCGGAACGTGCGGGGTCACCGGGCGCTCGTCGCGCCCCCAGGCGAGCGCCGCGAGGTGCTCGCCCGCCGCCTGGCCCAGCTCGCGCCGGAGCGTGTCCACCGGGACCCTGGCGAGGTCGCCGACCGTCTTGATGCCGAGCCGGGCCAGCGACCGCTCGGTGCGCTCCCCGACACCCCACAGCGCCGCCACCGGGAGCGGGTGCAGGAAGTCGACCACCCGGTCGGCGGGCACCACGAACAGCCCGTCCGGCTTGCAGTGGCGCGAGGCGAGCTTTGCCACGAACTTGCTGTTGGCGACTCCCACCGAGCAGGTGACGCCCTGCTCGCGCACGACCTGCTCACGGATCATCCGGGCGATCTCCGCCGGGGGGCCGAGGCGCTTGCGTGCCCCGCCGACGTCCAGGAACGCCTCATCGGAGGCTATCGGCTCGACCTCGGGGGTGAAGGTTCGGAAGATCTCCATGACACGCCGGGAGACCTCCGCGTACTTGCCACGGCTCGGCGGGATGATCACCGCGTGAGGGCAGAGCCGTCGGGCCCGGGTCATGGGCATGGCCGAGTGCACCCCGAACCTCCGGGCCTCGTAGGTGGCACTGAGCACCACCCCGCGCGCGCCGGGCGCGCCGATGATGACGGGGGCTCCGCTGAGCTCGGGGCGCTCGCGCAACTCGACACCGGCGTAGAAGGCGTCCATGTCGACATGGAGGATCGGGCAGCCGGTGTCGTCCGTTCCCAGATCCGATTCCGGGCGCGGCATCTGCTGCTTTCTCGACACGACGCCATCCTACGGGAACACGCGTTCGATGTGGTGCTCACCGGTGGCCAAGCACGTGCAGTTGGGTCGCGATGTCGCGGAGCACCGGGTGCACCGCCGCCGCCTGCTCCAGGTCGACCAGGGCGCGTGCGGCTCCGGGTTCGCCGTCGAGCAGCCTGCTGGGCACCAGGTCGGCGAAGATCCGCACACCGTGCACCTCGCCGGGCGCGAAGCCGGTCACGGTGAGCAGCCGCTCCAGTGCCTCCCGGGTGAAGCGCCTGGGTGTGGGGTCGCGGTCACCCCAGCGGCCCTCGGGGTCGTCCAGGGCCCGGCGGGCCTCGTCGAAGCGTCCGGCGAAGGCCCGGTGCAGCGCGGCGGCGAGCGGGTTCGCGGCGAGCACGCTGATCACGCCGCCCTCGCGCAGCAGGTCGGCCATGGCCGTCACCGCGCCGATCGGATCCTCCACGTACTCCAGCACGCTGTGGCAGAGCACCAGGTCGGCGCCACCGCTCGGGAGCAGCTCCCCCAGGTCCGCGGCGTCCCCCTGCAGGGCGCGCACCTGCACCCCCGCCTCCGCCGCACGGCGCTCCAGCGCGGCGAGCGAGTCGGGGCTGGGGTCGACGACCGTCACGGCGTGGCCCAGGTCGGCCAGGGGAACGGCGAAACCACCCGTGCCGCCCCCGGCGTCGACGATGTCGAGCCGATCACGGCCCGTCGCGGCCACCCGCTCGGCCAGCACGGCGCTCAGGACGTCCCATACGACCGCGGTGCGGACCGCCGGGGTGCCTGCGTGCCGTGAGATGCCTACGGCGTGCAACTTCAGATCGCCTCCTCATACGTGACGAGCCCAGCCTACGCCGCGCGTCCCCCGGCGCGGCCCAAGGACTATCCACACTCGTAATTGATCGAGTCTTTTTCCCCGGATGGACGGACCCGGCCGTCCGGCCACGAGGAGGGCGGTCGGGGCCGCGGGGACCGGCCCGTGCGGGTGCGGGGTGTGCGGGTGGATGAGGAGCCGTGCGGGTGCGCGCCGAGGCGGGGAGACGGGGACCGGCTCCCCGCGGGGCGCGGTCAGAGCGTCAGCGACGGCTTGAGCTGCTTGAACCTGGCCATCAGGCCGTTGACGAACTGCGGCGACTCGTCGGTCGACAGCTCGGAGGCCAGGCTGACCCACTCACTGATGACGACGCCCTCGGGGACGTCGGGCATCCACAGCAGCTCGTAGGTGCCGCCGCGCAGCAGGTTGCGGTCGACCGCGGGCATGCGGTCGAGCGTCCAGCCGTCGGCGTAGGCGGTGATCAGCTCGTCGATACGTGCCCGGTGCCTGCACACGCCTTCGACGATCGTCGTGGTGTACTCGTTCACGGGCGGCTCGGCCCGCTCCAGGCGCTCGGCGAGAACGCTGAGCGGGTCCTCGCTCCGTGCCTCCGCCTCGAAGAGGATGTCCAGCGCGCGCCTGCGCGCCTTACCCCGTGCCGACATCAGGCGCGGCCGAGATAATCGCCGGTGCGGGTGTCGACCTTGACCTTCTCACCGGTGGTGATGAACAGCGGCACCTTGATCTCGGCACCGGTCTCCAGCTTGGCGGGCTTGGTGCCGCCGGTGGAGCGGTCGCCCTGGAGGCCGGGCTCGGTCTCGGCGACGATCAGTTCGACGGCCGCGGGCAGGTCGACGTAGAGGACGTTGCCCTCGTTGATCGCCACGGTGGCCAGCATGTTCTCCAGCAGGTAGTTGGCGGAGTCGCCGACCGCGACCCTGGAGACATGGAGCATGTCGTAGGTCTCGGTGTCCATGAAGACGTAGTCGTCGCCGTCCATGTACGAGAACTGCATCTCGCGCTTGTCGACGTTGGCCACCTCGACCTTGACGCCCGCGTTGAAGGTCTTGTCGACGACCTTGCCCGATAGCACGTTCTTGAGCTTGGTGCGGACGAACGCGCCGCCCTTGCCGGGCTTGACGTGCTGGAACTCCACGACAGCCCAGAGCTCACCGCCGTCGAGCTTGAGCACCAGGCCGTTCTTGAGGTCGTTCGTCGTCGCCACTAGTTCTCTCCTGCGTACGGCCGCTCTTAGAGGACGAGCAGCTCTTTGGTCGTCCGGGTGAGAAGTTCCGGCCCGCCGTCACGCGCCACGAGCGTGTCCTCGATGCGGACACCGCCCTTGCCGGGAAGATATACCCCAGGTTCAACCGTGACCGGAACTCGGTCCTCTATTCTAGCGTGCTCGTGGTCAGGCTCTGGCTTTCGCGGAGACAGGAACGGCTTCTCGTGGATCTCCAGCCCGACCCCGTGGCCGAGACCGTGCTTGAAGAACTCCCCGTATCCCGCCTCGGCGATCAGGTCGCGGGCCGCGGCGTCCACCTCGTGGAGCGCCGCACCGGTCCGCACCGCCCGGCAACCGGCCCGCTGGGAGGCGCGGACCAGGTCGTACAGCTCGCGCTGCCAGTCGGCGGGCTCGCCGATCGCCACGGTTCTGGTCATGTCGGCGTGGTAGCCCTCATGCAGCGCCCCGAAGTCCATGGTGACCAGGTCTCCGCGCTCCAGCGGCCGGTCCGAGGGCGAATGGTGCGGGATCGCGCCGTTGGGCCCGCTCGCGACGATCGTGTCGAAGGCGAGCCCGTCCGCGCCCAGCTCGGCCATCCGGCGCTCCAGCGCCCTGGCGACCTCCTTCTCGGTCAGCCCCGGGCGCAGTTCGGGCAGGACCTCGGCGAAGGCCCGGTCGGTGAGCTCGCACGCGGTGCGGATGAGATCGATCTCGGTGTCGTCCTTGACCATGCGCACCGCCTCCACCAGCCCGGAGAGGCGCAGGTGGCCGCCGCCCAGCCTGAAGTAGGTGGCGACCGACATGTGGTCGGCCTCGACCCCGGTCCGGCCGCTCTCCGGCAGCAGCGCCCCGGCGACGTCGGACTCCTCGACCACCTCTATGTCGGCGCACAACCGCCGGGCGGCCCCGATGTAGCGGGAGTCGGTGGCCAGTGTGGCGCCGCCGTCGGCCCGGATCAGGACCGCCGCGTTGGAGCTGGCCAGGCCGGTCAGGTAGCGCACGTTCACGCCGCCGGTGACCAGGATCGCATCCGCCTCGTGAGCGGGGAGCAGGGCCGCGAGGTTCTCGCGGCGCTGTACGTGGATGACGGTCATGGCACGCATGCTATTGGCCGATTTGACCAATGTCGTCACCTTGACCCGATCTCGTCGGCCCCCTCACGGAACCTGGACCCGCCGATCACCCGCCCGCCGGGTCCCGGTCCCCGCGAGGGGGTCAGGAGGCGAGTTCCCTGACCTTCTCGATGAGCCGGAGGCGCTCCGCGTGGGTGCGTCCCAGCGGGGCGACGTTGATGGTCGTGACACCCGACTCGCGCATCGCCTGCAGCCGCTCCCTGACATGCCCCTCCGGGCCGATCAGCGACATCTTCTCCAGCATCTCCTGCGGAACGAGCGCGGCGGCCTCGTCCTTCTTCCCCTCCAGGTAGAGGTTCTGGATCTGCTCGGCCTCCTTCTCGTAGCCGTACCTGCGGGCGAGGTCGTTGTAGAAGTTCCTGCCCTTGGCCCCCATCCCGCCGATGTAGAGGGCGGCCATCGGGCGGCCCAGCTCCAGCCAGCCCGAGACGTCGTCGCCGATGGCCAGCGACGCCTGGGCGATCACGTCCAGCTCTCCCAGCGCCGGGTCCCGCCTGGCCCGGCCCGCCGCCAGGGAGGCGCCCCACACCTCGGCGGCCTTCTCCGGCATGTAGAAGATCGGCTCCCAGCCCTCGGCCAGCTCGGCGGCCAGCTCGACGTTCTTGGGACCGATGGCGGCGATCACGACGGGGATGCGGTCGCGGAGCGGGTGGTTGATGAGCTTCAACGGCTTGCCGAGACCGGTCCCCCGATCCGCGGGGAGCGGGACGGTGTAGTGCCTGCCCTCGTAGTTCAGGCGCTCACGCCGCCACACCTGGCGGCAGATCTCGATGACCTCGCGGGTGCGTCCGAGCGGGGCGTGGTACGGGACGCCGTGGAAGCCCTCGATGACCTGCGGCCCCGAGGCCCCCAGACCGAGGGTGAAGCGGCCGTCGGAGACGTAGTCCAGGCCCGCCGCGGTCATGGCCAGCAGTGCGGGGGTGCGGGAGTAGATCGGCAGGATGCCGGAGGCGATCTGCAGCCTCTCGGTCTTGGCCGCGATGTAGCCCATCTGGCTGACCGCGTCGAAACTGTATGCCTCGGCGACGAAGACGATGTCGAGACCGGCCTTCTCGTAGTCGGCCAGTTCGGCCACCGTCTCCTTGAAGCCCCCCGAGTAGCTCAGGGCCATACCGATACGCATCGTGAGATCGTCCTTCCGCAGCGCCGACGAAACCGAATGTTGTTCCGTTGCCTTGGCTACAAAGGCTATCGACTCACCGCCGAAGCACCAAGCCCCGCACCGCCGGGCCGGTAGCCTACGCATTCCGGGGTAGAGGATCTTCGGCGGCGGCAAGGAGGGGTGTGCTGAGGCGGTCGATCATCGTGGTGGCGGGAGTCCTGGCCCTGATTCTCGGAGGGCACCGGTTCCTGCCGGAACTGGGCGGTTTCACTCCCGTGCTGGAGAGCCTCCTTCCCTGGCTCGGCGTCGCGATACCCGTCCTGCTGATCTGCGCGCTGGCCACCCGCTCATGGCAGGTGATCTTCGCGGCGCTGCTCCCGGCGACCGTCTGGGGTCTCATGTTCGGCCCGACGCTGCTGCGCAGCCCGCCCGGCGGTCCCAGCGACCTGTCGGTCGCCACGCTCAACGTGGGCGCGGCGAACGCCGACTCGGCCGAGGCCGTACGGTCGGTCTCCAAGGGCCGTGACCTGGTCGCGGTGCAGGAGCTGACTCCAGGAGGCCCGGCGGCGGAGGTCCTCAGCGAACGCTTTCCCCACCACTACCGGATCGCCACGGTCGGCCTGTGGAGCCGGTTCCCGATCGTCGAGGCCCGCAAGGCCGACATCGGCCTCGACTGGGCGCGGGCGCTGCGAGCGGTGGTCGCCACCCCCAAGGGGAGGCTGACCGTGTACGTCATGCATCTCGCCTCCGCCCGGCCGGGCCAGACCGCCCAGCGTGACGAGACCCTCGCCTACGCCCGCAGGATGATCGACAAGGACGACAGCGCGCGCCTGCTGCTGCTCGGCGACCTCAACACCGCCACCACCGACCGCAAGCGCTCCGGCCTGGTGCCGCCGCTGTCGGACGCCCAGCAGGAGGCCGGTACGGGATTCGGCTTCACCTGGCCCGCGGCCTTCCCCGTCACCCGCCCCGACCACATCCTCTACCGCGGCCTGACCGCCACCGGGGCGGGCGTCGAGCGGGCGGCGGGCAGCGACCACCGCGCCGCCTTCGCCTCGCTGCGCCTGACCTCCCGGAAACCGGACTGACCTGACCGGCCGGCCGGGTCTGCGGGGCCGGAAGGCCCGGAGAGGTCGGGCGACGAGGCCGGCACGGGCCCTCGGTCCCGGCGTCCGCCCGGATGGGACCCGGGATTCGGACAACGGCCCCGGGCCGCCAGGCCGGAACGGGCCGGTGCAGCCGCCCGGCTCAGCCGGGCCGGGCGGCTCGGGCGGCCAGGCCGGAACGGGCCCGCAGCTCCGACAGATCCGCCGGGGTGTCGATGTCGGCCGGGTCCGCCACGTCGTCGCAGGGGACCGCGACGACCAGTTCGGGATGGGCCTTCAGGAACGGGCGTGCTCCGGCGTCGCCGGTCGCGAGCCGGGCGACCTCCGCGAAGTGCTCCCTGGCGATCAGCACCGGGTTCCGCCGCGCCCCGCCGTAGGTGGCGACGGCGACCGAGGCACCACGCTCCGCGGCCCGGATGAGCCGCTCCACCGCCGCCGGGCCGACGAACGGCTGGTCCACCAGGCTGATCACCACGTGCTCGGCGGTGGCGGGGATCGCGCCCAGACCGGCCCTGAGCGAGGATCCCATTCCCAGGGCCCAGTCCGGGTTGTGAACGGTCACCGCCCCCGGCACCCGGGCGGCGGCCGCCCCGAGCACCACGACCACGGACCGGCAGCCACCGTCCTGGAGCACCCTGACCCCCCGGTCCACCAGCCGTTCCCCGTCGAACTCCACCAGCGCCTTCGGCGTACCGAGCCGCGAGCCGGACCCGGCGGCCAGCAGCAGTCCCGCGCTCGTCGTCCCCGCGGGTTCCGCCCCGACGGTCTCCCCAGGTACCTCTCCGGCCGCGCTCACGCGCCGGACCCGTCGCGGTGAACCGGGCCGTCGCCGTGGATCCGGCCGGAGCCGTCGGTCAGCGGCCTGCCCGAGCCGCCCCAGCGCAGCTGGATCAGCTCGGCGGCGATGGAGACCGCGGTCTCCTCGGGGGTACGCGCGCCCAGGTCCAGGCCGATCGGCGAGCGGAGCCGCTTCAGCTCGGCCTCCCCCAGCCCCGCCTGCGCGAGCCTGGCCAGCCGGTCCTCGTGCGTACGGCGCGATCCCATGGCGCCGACGTAGCCCGCCGGAGTGCGCAGGGCCACCTCCAGCAGGGGGACGTCGAACTTGGGATCGTGGGTGAGCACGCAGATCGCGGTCCGCTCGTCCACGGTGACCGAGGTGAGGTAGTCGTGCGGCCACTTGACGATCACCTCGTCGGCCTCGGGGAAGCGCTTGGCCGTGGTGAAGACCGGCCGGGCGTCGCACACGACCACGTGATAACCGAGGAACTTGCCGATCCTGGCGACCGCGGCGGCGAAGTCGATCGCGCCGAAGACCAGCATCCGGGGCGGCGGCGCGAAGGACTGCACGAAGACCGACAACTCGTCGAGCCGCCGCTCCCCCCGGCCCCCGTACCTGCGAACGCCCGTCAGCCCCTGCGCCAGCATGCCCCGTACGTCGTCGTCCACCGCCTCGTTCAGCCGGTCCACCCCCAGGGAGCCCGAGGAGCGGTCCGGCCAGATCACCCGGCGGCTGCCCACCGTGCCCGGCCCGGACAGGATCGTCGCCACCGCCACCGGCTCGTGCCCGAGCACCGAGGCGGCGACCGACCCCAGCTCGGGGAAGGTCTCCGCGGAGACCGGCTCGACGAACACGTCCAGGATGCCGCCGCAGGTCAGGCCGACGGAGAAGGCGTCGTCGTCGCTCACGCCGTACCGCTGCAGGACGGGCCTGCCCGAGGAGACCACCTCCTGGGCCAGCTCGTAGACGGCTCCCTCGACGCAGCCGCCCGAGACACTGCCCTCCGCCTCGCCGCCGAGCACCGCCATGGACGCCCCCGGCGGCCGGGGGGCGCTGCGGAAGGTGTCGACCACGGTGGCCAGGCCGAACGTCTCCCCCGCCTCCCACCAGCGCAGGACCTGCGACAGAACATCACGCACGCGTGCCTCCCAGCAGCATTGCCAGCTCTTCGAAGGCGGCCAGGCTGTGCCCGGCCACGAAGTCGTCGATGTGCGGAAGGGCGGCCCGCATGCCGGCGGTGAGCGGCTGGTAGCCCTCCTGCCCCTTGTGCGGGTTCACCCAGATCACCCGGTGGGCCGTCCGCGACAGCCTGGCCATCTCCGCCCCCAGCAGCGAGGCGTCGCCGCGTTCCCACCCGTCGGACGCGATCACCACCGTCGCGCCGGCCGCGTCGTTCCGGGCCAGCAGCCGCCGGAGCTCCTCTCCCAGCCGGGTGCCGCCGCTCCAGTCCGGAATGGCGCGGGAGACGGCGTTCATCGCGGCGGCCGGGTCGCGGTGGCTCAGCTCCGCGGTGAGCCGCGTCAGCCGGGTGCCCGCGCTGAACACCTCGGTGGCCCCGGGCTCCGACCTGACCAGCGCGTGGGCCAGGCGGAGCAGCGTGTCCGCGTACGGGGTCATGGAGCCGCTGACGTCGACCAGCAGCACGACCCTGCGGGGTCTGGTCCGGTGCGCGCGGTAGCGGAGACCGGCGATCTCCCCGCCTCTGCGCAGGGTCTCGCGGATCGTCGCCCTGCCGTCCAGCCGCCCCCGGCGCGAAGGCCTGAAACGTCGTGACCGGCGCCGTTCCCTGCCCGCCCGCAGCAGGGCGAGCAGCCGGTGCACCTCGGCCAGCTCCGGTCCCGTCATCCTGGCCACGTCACGGGTGCGCAGCACCTCCGTCGCGCTCGCGGTCGCCGCGAGCGCGGGGGAGTCACCGCTCTCCTCCCGGTCGGGCCCCCGCTGCGGCAGCACCGCGGTGTGCCGGGTGACGGTGATCGCCGCCGGTCTCGCGCGGCCCGCGCGCCGCCCCTCGAAGTAGGCCGCGAAGACCCGGTCGTAGCGGGGCAGGTCGTCGGCCGAGGCGCACAGCGTGAGCCTGCCCGCCCAGTAGACGTCGGTGGGCTCCGCGGCGTCCAGGTGGGTCAGGGCGCGGAGCAGGCCCTGGGTCCGCTCGTGATCGGCGGGCACCCCCGCGGCACGCAGGGTCCTGGCGAAACCGGTCATGACCGCGACCAGGTCCTCACCGCTCCCGGCGGCAAGGGCCGCGCCGTCATCCGCGGCGGGCGGGCCGCCGATGTCCCGATCCGCCGGGGCACCGGGCGCACCGGCGGGGAGGCCGCGGCCGTCAGCGCCGGGCCGCACCGAGGAATCCGTTCCCGAGCACGGTCTCGTGGTCCTCCCTGTGCTTGAGCAGGGCGCCCAGGGTGGCGGCCGCCACGTCGGGGTCGAGCTCGCGGGATCCGAGAGCCAGGAGCGCCTCGGTCCAGTCGAGGGTCTCGGCGATCCCCGGCGGCTTGATCAGGTCGGCCGCGCGGAGCCGGCCCGTCGCGTGAGCGACCTGCTCGGCCAGGATCGCGGAACAGTCGGGGAGCCGCCTGCGCAGGATCGCCACCTCCCGCTCGAAGGAGGGGTGTTCCAGCCAGTGGTAGAGACAGCGCCGTTTCAGGGCGTCGTGTACCTCACGGGTGCGGTTGGAGGTCAGCACGACCACCGGCGGCCGCGCGGCACGGACCGTGCCGATCTCGGGAATGGAGATCGCGAAGTCCGAGAGCACCTCCAGCAGGATCGCCTCGAACTCCACGTCGGCGCGGTCGACCTCGTCGATGAGCAGCACCGAGGGCTGGGTCTCGATCGCCTTCAGCAACGGCCTGGCGATCAGGAACCTCCGATCGTAGACCTCCCCCTCCAGCCGGGCGGCGTCGGCGATCCCACCCGCCTCCGCCGCCTTCAGGTGCAGGAGCTGGCGGGCGAAGTCCCAGTCGTAGAGCGCCTGGGAGGCGTCCAGCCCCTCGTAGCACTGCAGGCGGATCAGCGGCGCCCCGAGCAGCGCGGCCAGGGTCCTGGCCAGCTCGGTCTTGCCGACTCCGGCCTCGCCTTCGAGCAGTAGCGGGCGGCCCATCCGCAGCGCCAGGAAGGCCGCCGTGGCGAGCCCCTTGTCGGCCAGGTAGGACCGCTCGTCGAGCAGCTCCGCCAGCTGCTCGGGGGACTCCACGTCAGATGCCTCGATTGTCCGCCTCACCACCACCTCAGGTTACGCCCGGAGGCCGGGTTCCCGCGTGGTCGCGCCGTACCCGCGGCACCGGGAGTCCCTCGCTTCACAGGACGGCGCCGGGTACCGAGGACGGACAGGCGTACCGCCGTCCCTCGAAGAAGTATCCTCAGCCCCTGTGAAGAACCTCCTCGGCCAGATCAACACCCCGTCCAGGGTCGTCGTGGTGGCGTTCCTGGCCGTGGTCATCACCGGTACCGGGCTGCTGTCGCTGCCGGTGGCGGTCGAGGAGGGTCAGCATGTCTCGTGGACGTCGGCCCTGTTCACCGCCACCTCCGCGGTCTGCGTGACCGGGCTGGCCATGCACGACACCGCGGCGCACTGGTCGTTCTTCGGCGAGATCGTGCTCCTGGTGCTGATGCAGATCGGCGGCTTCGGGATCATGACGCTCTCCTCGATCCTGGCCGTGCTCGTCTCCGGCAAGCTCGGCCTGCGCGCCCGCCTGAACACCCAGGCGGAGACCAAGACCCTCGGGCCCGGCGACGTGCGACGGGTGATCGTGGGGGTCGCCAAGGTCACGGTGATCGCCGAGGTGCTGACCGCCACCGTGCTCGCCGCCCGCTTCGTGACCGGGTACGGGGAGCCGGTCGGACGCGCCATCTATTACGGGATTTTTCACGCGATCTCAGCATTCACCAATGCCGGGTTCGCCCTCTGGTCGGACAGTGTCATGGGGTTCGTCACCGACCCGTGGATCTGCCTCCCGCTCGCACTGGCGGTGATCGCCGGAGGTCTCGGCTTCCCGGTCTACGCCGTCCTGAGGGAGAACTGGCGCCGTCCGTCGCGCTGGACGCTGCACGCCAAGATCACGCTGTGGATGACCGCGGTGCTGCTGCTCGGCGGGACGCTGGCCGTCACCGCCATCGAATGGAGCAACCCCGGCACGATGGGCGGTCTCTCCCCCGGGCTGCGGATCATGGCCGGGTTCTTCCACAGCACGATGACCCGCAGCGGCGGCCTGAACTCCATCGACACCTCCCAGATGAGCGAGAACTCCTGGCTGGTCAGCGACGTGCTGATGTTCATCGGCGCGGGCAGCGCGGGCACCGCGGGCGGCATCAAGGTGACGACGTTCGCACTTCTGGGCTTCGTGATCCTCGCCGAGCTGCGCGGCGAGCCCGACGTCTCGGCGGGCCGCCGCCGCGTCCCCGAGCAGCTCCAGCGCCAGGCCCTGACGATCGCGCTGCTGAGTGTGGCGTCGGTCGCGGTGGGAACGTTCGCGTTGATGATGGCGACCCCCTTCAAGCTCGACCGCGTACTGTTCGAGGTGATCTCCGCCTTCGGCACGGTCGGGCTGTCGACGGGGATCACCGCCGACGTCGGCACCGCGGGGCACCTGATCCTGACCGTCCTGATGTTCGTCGGGCGGCTCGGCCCGGTGACCCTGGGCGCGGCGCTGGCGCTGCACGTCCAGACTCGTCGGTTCCGCTATCCGGAGGAGCGTCCCCTCGTTGGTTGACAAGAAGAACCGCAGCGACGCGGTCGTGGTCATCGGTCTCGGGCGGTTCGGCGGCGCGCTGGCGGCGGAGCTGGTGAGCCGCGACGTCGAGGTGCTCGGCGTGGACAACGACCCCAAGAACGTCCAGTACTTCTCCGGCAGGCTGACCCACGTGGTGTGCGCGGACTCCACGGACCCGGACGCCCTCCGGCAGCTCGGTGTCGAGGAGTTCGGCCGGGCCGTGGTCGGCATCGGCACCGACATCGAGTCGAGCATCCTGACCACCTCGATCCTGACCGACCTGGGGGTGGCGGACATCTGGGCCAAGTCGATCAGTCTGCAGCACAGCCGGATCCTGCAGCGGGTCGGCGCGCACCGCGTGGTGCAGCCGGAACACGACATGGGCGAGCGGGTCGCGCACCTGGTCATGGGGCGGATGCTGGACTATCTGGAGGTCGACGAGGGCTACGCCCTGATCAAGACCATGGCGCCCGGGTGGGCGGACGGCAAGAGCCTGGCCCGGCTGGGCATCCGCAGCGAGTACGGGGTCACCGTGGTCGGCATCAAGAAGCCCGGCGGCGGGTTCACCTACGCCACCTCCGAGACGGTGGTGCAGAGCGGCGACATCCTGCTCGTGGCGGGCGACACCGACAAGACCGAGCGGTTCGCCGAGGAGACCTGAGCGCCGAGAACCCCGGATCCGGCGCGTTCAGGCGGTGACGGCGGCGTCGAGGTGACCGGACCGCCGGCGGTTCAGCGGGCCTCGTCCGCCTCGCCGCGCTCCCTGATGAGGGCGGCGAGCTCGCCGACCTGGCGCGTCGTGCGCTTCTTCTCCGATCCCTGCAGACCCATGGCGCCGACCGTGATCCCGTCGGCAAAGTCGATCTTCGCCCAGGGCTCGTGGTCGGTCAGGGTGACCCCGAGCACCTCGGCCCACTCGTAACGGCGCACCCTCAGCGGGTTGACGACGGTGATCCCCCGCTCGTCGGCCTCCACCCGGCACCGCCCCAGCAGGTGGAGGGCCCCGGCGATGAGAAGGCCCAGCACGAGCATCCCGATCCTGTCGGCCGGCGTGAACGGCGCCGGCAGGAAGATCGCCATCAGGATGGCGCCGAGCGTGATCACACCTGCGAAGCCGTAGGCCACGATCCGCCCGCTCTTGGGCCGCCAGACGACGGGCAACGGGGGCGGGGAGACGCTCTCCGGGCTCACTCTCAGATCACGATCCTTCGGGAAACCACCGATCAAAACGGCTGTGACGGCTGGTCACGGTGCCGATGGCAACCTATCGCACGTCCCCGCCGCACCGATCACACGGCGCGGCGGGGTGCGTCCGGGTGCTCTAGGAGCGGAGTTCGCGCAGCAGCAGCGCCGTCTCCAGCGCCGCGACGGTGGCCTCGTAGCCCTTGTCCTCGTGGCTGCCCGGCACCCCCGACCTGTCCACGGCCTGGTCGAGGGACTCGCAGGTCAGCACTCCGTTTCCGACCGGGACCTGCTCGTCGAGGGAGATCCGGGTCAGGCCCGCGGTGACGGAGTCGCAGACGTAGTCGAAGTGGGCGGTCTCACCGCGGATCACGGCTCCGAGGGCGACGACCGCGTCGCAGCGCTTGGCCAGGGCCTGCACCACGACCGGGATCTCCAGTGATCCGGCCACCCGGACCACGCTCACCTCCGCGCCGCTGTCCTCTCCGGCCCGCACGGCCCGCGCCACGAGCTGATCGGTGATCTCCCCGTGCCACCGGGCGGCCACGATGCCGACGGTCAGCCCCCGCGCGTCCACGGCCGACGCCACCGGCCGTCCTGTCCCACTCATCCGATCAACCCGCTCCGCTCGCGGTTCGCGTTCGCGAACACCCCGTCCATACCGGCTCCTTCGCCACGCTCACTCATTGGCGCTCCTGGGGGATGTCGTGGCCAAGGCGGTCGCGCTTGACCGACAGGTACTTCTCGTTGTAGGGGTTCATCGCCACCGGCATGGGCTCACGGCCGATCACCTTGATGCCGTAGCCGTCCATGCCGCGCAGCTTGGCCGGGTTGTTGGTCAGCAGCCGGATCGACTTCACCCCCAGGTCCGCGAGGATCTGCCCGGCGTTGGAGAACTCCCGCGCGTCCACCGGCAGTCCGAGCTCCAGGTTGGCGTCGACCGTGTCGCTGCCGGCGTCCTGGAGACTGTACGCCCGCAACTTGGCCAGCAGCCCGATGCCGCGCCCCTCGTGCCCGCGCAGGTAGACGATCACGCCTCGGCCCTCGGCGGCGATCCGGGACATCGCGTGCTCCAACTGCACCCCGCAGTCGCACCGCAGCGACCCGAGCACGTCGCCGGTCAGGCACTCGGAGTGCGCCCGGACCATGACGTTCTCGCCGTCCTCGATGTCGCCGAAGACCAGGGCCAGGTGCTCGCCGCCGTCCACCGAGCTCGCGAAGCCGTAGGCCCGCCACACGCCGAACCTGTTCGGCAGCAGGGTCTCGGCGACCCTGGTCACCATCCGCTCGGTCCTGCGCCGGAACTCCACCAGCTGCTCGATCGAGACGAGCGCCAGGTCGTGCTCGTCGCAGAAGCGGCGCAGCTCCGGCAGCCGCATCATGGTCCCGTCGTCGTTGACGACCTCGGCGAGCACGCCGGACTCGCTCAGCCCGGCGAGCCTGGCCAGGTCCACGGCCGCCTCGGTGTGACCGCGCCTGACCAGGACACCGCCCTCCCGGTAGCGGAGCGGGAAGACGTGACCCGGCCGTACCAGCTCGGACGGGTCGGTCGCGGAGTCGGCCAGCAGACGGATCGTGCGGGCCCGGTCGGCGGCGGAGATCCCGGTGCTCACCCCGTCCCTGGCGTCCACGCTGATCGTGTAGGCGGTGCGCAGGCGCTCCCTGTTGTCGTGCACCATCAGCGGCAGGCCGAGCCGGTCGAGGTCCTCACCGCGCATCGGCACGCAGACCACGCCGCTGCTGTGCCGGATGGTGAAGGCCAGCAGTTCCGGCGTGGCCTTGGCCGCGGCGAAGATGATGTCGCCCTCGTTCTCCCGGTTCTCGTCGTCGACGACCACGACCGCCTTGCCCTCGCGGGTGTCGGCGATCGCGCGTTCGATCGGGTCCAGCTTGATCACACGGCCTCCTCGGGGACGAGCACGGTCCGCGACCTGTGCTCCTTGAGCCAGTTGACGAATTCGACCGGGACCGGCACGGGTGCCTCGAATCCCGCTTCCGCCCGGTTCACCGTTCGTCCCCCCGGCCGGCCTGGCCGTCCGTGCTCGGGGGGGCGTACGCGCCGACGAGCTTCTCGACGTGCTTGGCGATCACGTCGACCTCGAGGTTCACCGGGTCTCCGGGCTGCTTGGCACCGAGGGTGGTCAGGCGCAGGGTGGTGGGGATGAGGCTGACGGTGAAGCCGCCGGAGCCGACGCTCACCACGGTCAGGCTGATGCCGTCGACCGTGATCGACCCCTTCTCGACCACGTAGCGGTCGAGGTCGGGCGGGAGGGAGACGCGGACGACCTCCCAGTGCTCGCCGGGCTCCCGCGACAGCAGGACGCCCGTCCCGTCCACGTGACCCTGCACGATGTGGCCGCCCAGGCGCTGGTCGGCGCGGACCGCGCGCTCCAGGTTGACCGGGGAGCCGGGCCTCAGCGCGCCGAGGGAGCTGCGGTCGAGGGTCTCCTTCATCACGTCGGCGGTGAAGACCTCACCGGCCACGTCCACCACGGTCAGGCAGACGCCGTTGACGGCGATCGAGTCGCCGTGCCCGGCGTCCGAGGTGACCGTCCTGCCCCGGATGGACAGCCGGGCCGCGTCGCCCAGCTGCTCGATCCCGGCGATCTCCCCCAGCTCTTCGACGATTCCGGTGAACATTCACAGCTCCTTGCGGGGGACCGCGCGAAGGCGGGCGGCCGAGGTGTCGCGGGACCGGAGACGGAACGTCGCCGACGGGCGGGAAGCCGCGTGGGGGCCGTCGGGGCCCGCGCTCGGAGAGCGGGACAGGCCGGTGCGCCCGGTCAGGAAATGGTGGGGGCCGGCGGCGCCATGCCCGTGGGGGGCGTACCCGGCCGCTGGGCGCGTCCGCGTTCGATCAGTCACCCGAGGTCTCCTACTCGCCAGTAGCTGTCTGCCACGGCGGGCCCCGGGGAATTCGACAGGTGCGTACACCCGATCAGCGGAGGGCGCCAAAGGGCACTCTCCGCTCGCGCGCTTCCTCCCATCCGGACTCTAACCGTCGGTCCTGGAGTTTCACCAGGTCAACCGGCCGATGGATTCGACCGGGTCGCGGACTGTAACCGCCGGCTCGGAATTTCACCGACCCCGGAGCACGCTGCTCTGCCTTGCCTCGGGAAGCGCGCCACAGCCGACCCGCTTCCCGTACACCAGTGTGCCATGTCCGGCAAACCGCACCGCACACCCCTCCAGCATATGAACCAAGCGAGCGCTTGGTCAAGTTATGCCGCGTGCTCGGCGATCACCTTCCGAGCCCTCCTCGCGTCCGGGGAGTAGCGCACCGGGGCGGGCACCAGACCGATGCCGGTGTGCAGCGCCCGCAGGGAGGCCGTCGCCCACAGGTCCCCCAGCGGGGTCGCGGGCAGCCCGTAGAGCCTGCGGGCCCAGCGCGGCAGGGTCGCGAAGGCGAGCAGGGTGACCATGGGAAACACCGGCTTCAGCGGGGTCAGGCGCGCCGGGAGCGGCGCGTTGAGCGACTGTCTGAGCGGGTGGGGCACCTCGGGCGCGAAATAGAGACCCGGACGGCAGGCCCGGATGTAGTCGTCCATCTCGCCGACCGAGCCGGGCACGTCCTCGGGGCGCAGGCCGACGACCTCGGCCGCGCGGCGCCACTCCGCGACGAACCTGTCGGCCTCCGCACCGCTCAGGCGCACTCCGGCCCGCCGGGCGACCGACAGGTAGGAGTCGACCTCGCCGACATGGACCCAGAGCAGCGCGGCGGGGTCGTCGAGGCGGAACCGCTCGCCGGTGTCGGGGTCGAGGGCGGTGAGGCTCGCGTGGATCTTCCTGACCCTGGCCCCCGCGCGGGCGACCTCCTCGGTCGTGCCGTAGGTGCGCACCCGGACGAACTCGGTGGTGCGCGCGAAGCGGGACCAGGCCTCCGCGGGGTCCATGAGCGCCGAGTTCTGCGCGACCCCGCGCATCGCCCGGGGGTGCAGACCCTGCATGAGCAGCGCCCTGAAGCCTCCGACGAGCAGGATCGGCTCGCCCATCACCTTCCAGGTCACCGAATCCGGCCCGAACAACCCGTGATCCATACGCCGCCTCCCTCGTAAGTGGTTAATTACGTTACCTGAGGGGGTCTGGGCACACATGTCCCGGGCCTGTGACACAAGCGGAACGGGATCCAGACGAGGGTGTCACGACCAGGTCATCAAAGTGTCACAGATCCGTGAAAAGCAGCTTTTAAGTGCCTCGATTCTTTCACTCCACCCCCCCACCGCGTCAACGGAATTGAAGCTACAAACAGATGGAAATTACACAACAATAAAATGAGCAAGGACCAGACCATTGATTTGACCTTGACTGTTTTGCGATGGTTCCAGGGATCAGGCTCAACCATGCTCGTTGGGAGCGCCCGCACGATGACCATCCCTGCACCAGCCGCGTCCACCACCGTGGAACCCCCCGCGGTGAAGACACCGGAGACGGTGGGCCGTTCCCCCGGCCAGTTGATGTGGCTGCGCTTCCGCCGCGACCCCACCGGCATCGCCTCGGCCGGCGTGGTGATCTTCTTCTTCCTTGTCGCGATCCTCGCGCCGGTCATCTCCTGGCTCTACGGCAAGGACCCCTACACCCTCTACGGCCAGGACACCCCGGGACTGCTGAACGACTTCGGCTACCCGGTGCTGCCCAACGGCGGCATGAGCTCGGACTTCTGGTTCGGCGTCGAGCCGAACCTGGGCCGGGACGTGTTCATGCAGCTCGTCTACGGGATCAGGACCTCGTTGTTGATCGCGATGGTCGCGACGGTCCTCATCTCGGTGATCGGCATCGTCATGGGCATCGTCGCCGGGTACGCCGGAGGTAAGACCGACTACTTCATCGGCCGGCTGATCGACCTCGTCCTGTCGTTCCCCTCGACCCTGTTCATCATCGCGTTCATGCCGGTGGTGGAGAACCTCTTCGTCGACCCCTCCGAGGAGACCCCGGTCTGGCTGCGGGCGGTGACGCTCATCACCCTGCTGACGGCCTTCGGCTGGGCCGGCATCGCCCGGCTGCTGCGCGGCCAGGTGCTCTCCATGCGCGAGCGGGAGTTCGTCGAGGCCGCCAAGGTGACCGGCGCCTCCCCCGCCCGGATCATCTTCAAGGAACTGCTGCCCAACCTGTGGACGCCGATCCTGATCCAGTCGACCCTGCTGCTGCCCGCGATGGTGACCGCCGAGGCGGCCCTGTCCTTCCTGGGCGTCGGGATGATCGAGCCCATCCCCGACTGGGGCCGAATGTTCCTGCGGGGCACCCAGGTCTACCAGAACGACATCACCTTCCTGATCTTCCCCGGCGCGGCTCTGCTGATCTTCGTCATCGCGTTCAACCTGCTCGGTGACTCGGTCCGCGACGCCTTCGATCCCAAGCTCAAGCGTTAGATCCGATAGGAGAGAGATGAAAGTCCGTACGCGGTCAGCGATGGCCGTACTCGCCATAGGCGCGCTCGCACTCACCAGCGCGTGCGCCGAGGGCAACCAGGGCGCCCCCGCCGCTCCCAGCGGCTCGGCCGGCGCGTCCGCCCCCGCCGTGGAGGCCTACAAGGCGCCGACCATCACGGTCGGCACCGCGGAGGACTCCAAGGGTCCCGCCATCGAGCCGGAGGGCGTCGTCAAGGGCGGCACCGTCACGATGATCGACCGGGACGACTTCTCCCACATGGACCCGGGCCAGCTCTACGTCAACACCGAGACGAACTTCTCCCTCCTGATCGCGCGTACCCTGACCGGCTACAAGCGCACGGGCAAGAGCGAGTACAAGCTGGTCGGCGACCTGGCCACCGACACCGGCACCCCCTCCGACGGCGGCAAGACCTGGACCTTCACCCTCAAGGACGGGGTGAAGTGGGAGGACGGCACGCCCATCACGTCCGAGGACGTGAAGTGGAGCATGGAGCGGACGTTCGCCTCCT
Source organism: Streptosporangium amethystogenes subsp. fukuiense (assembly GCF_042665875.1). Lineage (NCBI taxonomy): Bacteria > Bacillati > Actinomycetota > Actinomycetes > Streptosporangiales > Streptosporangiaceae > Streptosporangium > Streptosporangium amethystogenes. The sequence goes on from NZ_JBHTEE010000001.1 coordinate 4,055,408, forward strand.
TCATCACCCAGGGCCCGACCTACATCCAGCAGTGGCTGACCGAGGTCGACCACAAGAAGGCCTACCAGGGCCCCTACGACGGCAAGCGCCTGGACAGCATCGAGACGCCGGACGACAAGACGATCGTCTACAAGTTCAAGACGCCGCACGCCGACGCCAACTACGCCTTCGCCATGGGCGGCTACGGCATCGTGCCCAAGGCCAAGGACACCAAGGAGAAGTACGACAAGGCCCCCGTCTCCAGCGGCCCGTACATCATCAAGAACCACGTGGTCGACAAGTCCATCGACCTTGAGCGCAACCCGAACTGGGACGCGGCCACCGACCCGATCCGCGGCGCCTACCCCGACAAGTGGCGCCTGGAGTTCGGCCAGGAGGCCCTGCAGATCACCGACCGCCTGATGGCGGACGCGGGCCCGGACCAGACCGCCTTCACCTTCTACGCGACGGTTCCCCCGGAGCGGCTGCAGCAGGTGCTCGGCGACCCCGCGCTGGCGCCCCGTCTGATGAAGAGCCCCTCGCCGTACGGGAACTACTACTACTTCAACCTTGACCGGATGAAGGACCAGAAGATCCGCCAGGCCATCAACTACGCATGGCCCTCCAAGCAGATCCAGCAGACCATGGGCGGCCCGGCCGCCGCGGCGCTGCCGACCACCATCCTCAACGAGAACACCACGGTCGGCTACCAGCCCTACGACCTGTTCAACAAGACGACCAAGCCCGAGGGTGACATCGAGAAGGCCAAGCAGCTGCTGGCCGAGTCGAGCAACCCGACGCCGACCATCGTCTACGCCTACAACCAGACGCCGGTCCAGGAGCAGGTCACCGTCGTGATCAAGAGCGCCCTGGAGAAGGCCGGCATCAAGGTCGTCGCCAAGCCGCTGGACCGCAAGACCTACTACGACTCCATCGGCCTGACGAAGAACGAGTTCGACCTGTACTGGGGTGGCTGGGGCGCCGACTGGCCGTCCGGCTCGACGGTCATGCCGGTCATCTTCGGCCCGATCGCCGACGGTGCGCCGAACTACTCGCACCTGAAGGACGAGGCCATCACCAAGAAGATGGAAGAGATCACCGCCATGACCGACATCGACGCGCAGAACGCCGCGTGGATGGCGCTGGACAAGGAGATCCAGGAGACGATCACCCCGCTGGTCGTCGCCGAGAACCGGATCGCCAACACCCTGCACGGCTCCAAGATCGGCGGCGCGGAGATCGACCCGCAGTCGTGGGTCGTCCAGCCGAACAGAATCTTCGTGAAGCAGTAACGCCCACGAAGCCTTAGGAGACACCGGCGGCCGTGGCCTCGCGGTAGGACGACACTCCCCGCGAGGCCGCGGCCAAGGGGCCGTCAGGCCCCCGCAGCGGTCCCAGCCACCTCGGGAAACAGGCAATGCTTCCATTCATCACTCGCCGCACGCTCGGCGCCGCGGTCACGCTTCTGATCATCGCCGCGGTCACCTTCTTCCTCTTCTTCGCCGTGCCCGCCGACCCGGCGAGGCTCGCCTGCGGCAAGGTGTGCCCGCCCGACCTCCTTGAGCAGGCGCGGCACAACCTGGGACTGGACCAGCCTCTGTTCGCCCAGTTCGTAGCCTGGCTGGCCGGCATCTTCGTCGGCCGCGACTACGAGAACCTGGACTACTGCCCGGCCCCCTGCCTCGGCTACTCGTTCGTCAACCGCGAGCCGGTGTTCGAGACGATCCTGGACCGGATGCCGGTCACCGTCTCCCTCACCATCGGCGCGGCGGTCGTCTTCCTCATCTTCGGCATGGCGACCGGCATCATCGCGGCCCTGCGCCAGGGCAAACCACTGGACAAGATCGCCAGCGTGGCGTCCCTGGTCGGCGCCTCCGTGCAGATCTACTTCATCGGCACGCTCGCGCTCTACGTCTTCGTCTACAAGGGCCAGATCCTCGAACGGCCCCAGTACCTGCCGTTCACCGAGAATCCCATCGCCTGGGCGAGCGGGCTGGCGCTGCCCTGGGTGGTGCTGGCGATCATCTTCACCGCCAACTACACCCGTATGACGCGCTCGACGATGGTGGAGCAGCTCAGCGAGGACTACGTCCGCACCGCGCGGGCCAAGGGCATGTCCGGCCGGACCGTGGTGATGAGGTTCGCCCTGCGCGGCACCCTGACGCCCATCATCACGATCTTCGGCGTGGACCTCGGCACGCTGATCGGTGGCGCGATCATCACCGAGACCACCTTCGGGCTACAGGGGCTCGGCCGGCTTTCCATCAAGGCCGTCGAGGACTCCGACCTGCCCCTGCTGATGGGAACGGTGCTCGTGGCGGCCGGGGCGATCGTCTTCTTCAACATCGTCGTCGACGTCCTGTACGCCTTCATCGACCCCCGCGTGCGGCTGGGTTAGGAGTCCTGAAGAAAGTGTCAACGTTCCTCTCGGTCCGCGACCTGACCGTCGACTTCCACACCGAGGACGGCGTCGTCCACGCGGTGGACGGGCTCTCCTTCGACGTGGAGAAGGGCACCACGCTGGGCATCGTCGGCGAGTCCGGGTCGGGCAAGTCGGTGACCAACCTGACCGTGCTCGGCCTGCACAACCCGGAGACCACCACGATCAGCGGGGAGATCCGGCTGGACGACGAGGAGCTGATCGGCGCCTCCAGGTCCACCATGGAGAGGCTGCGCGGCAACAAGGTCGCGATGATCTTCCAGGACCCGCTGACCTCGCTCTCCCCGTACCACACCATCGGCAAGCAGATCTCCGAGGTCTACCGCAAGCACACCGGCGCGAGCCGCGCCGAGGCCAGGGCCCGTGCCGTCGAGATGCTGACCAGGGTCGGCATCCCGCAGCCGAAGACCAGGGTGGACGACTATCCCCACCAGTTCTCCGGCGGCATGCGGCAGCGCGCGATGATCGCGATGGCGCTGGTCTGCGACCCCGACCTGCTGATCGCCGACGAGCCCACCACCGCGCTGGACGTGACGGTGCAGGCCCAGATCCTGGACCTGCTCAAGGACCTCCAGGACCAGATGGGCACCTCGATCATCCTGATCACCCACGATCTCGGCGTGGTCGCCAACACCGCGCACGAGGTGCTGGTGATGTACGCCGGGCGTGCGGTGGAGCGCGGGAGCGTCAAGGAGGTCCTCCACGAGCCCCGCCACCCCTACACCTGGGGCCTGCTGGCCTCCATGCCCCGGTTGAGCGCGTCGGTGGACATTCCGCTCCGGCCGGTACGCGGCACCCCGCCGAGCCTGATCAACGTCCCGTCCGGCTGTCCGTTCCACCCGCGGTGCGACTTCATGGAGGTGGCGGGGCCCGAGCTGTGCCGCTCCGAGCGGCCCGAGCTGTCCCCGCACCGCGGCCACGGCGACGCGTGCTATCTGACCCTGGCCCAGAAGCGGGAGATCCACAAGTGAGCGAGACGACCTCCGAGCCGCTGCTGGAGCTGTCCGGTCTGAAGAAGCACTTCCCGGTGATGGGCGGTCTCATCTTCAAACGGCCGGTCGGCCGGGTCCACGCGGTGGACGGCATCGATCTGACCGTGCACGCCGGTGAGACGCTCGGCCTGGTCGGCGAGTCCGGCTGTGGCAAGTCCACCGCCGGGCGGCTGGCGGCCCGGCTGCTGGAGCCGACCGCGGGCAACATCCGCTACGCCGGACGCGAGATCGGCCACGCCAGCCGCAGGGAGCTGAAGCCGATCCGGGCCGAGATCCAGATGATCTTCCAGGACCCGTACTCGTCGCTCAACCCCCGGCACACCGTGGGCACCATCATCGGCGGCCCGATGGAGATCAACGGGATCAACCCGCCGGGCGGCACGACCAAGCGGGTCCAGGAGCTCCTGGAGATCGTCGGTCTCAACCCCGAGCACTACAACCGCTTCCCGCACGAGTTCTCCGGCGGCCAGCGGCAGCGGATCGGGGTGGCCCGCGCGCTCTCCCTCAACCCCAAGCTGATCATCGCGGACGAGCCGGTCTCGGCCCTCGACGTCTCCATCCAGGCGCAGGTGGTCAACCTGCTCCAGCAGCTCCAGCGGGACATGGGGATCGCGTTCCTGTTCATCGCGCACGACCTGGCGATCGTCAGGCACTTCTCCCAGCGGGTCGCGGTCATGTACCTCGGCAAGATCGTCGAGGTCGCCGACCGCGCCTCCCTGTACGAGCGCCCCCGCCACCCCTACACCCACGCGCTGCTGTCGGCCGTGCCCGAGGTGCAGGAGGACGACGAGCCGCGCGAGCGCATCCGCCTGGCGGGGGACGTGCCCTCCCCCATCAACCCGCCGTCCGGCTGCCGCTTCCGCACCCGCTGCTGGAAGGCCCAGGACAAGTGCGCCACCGAGGAGCCCCCGCTGCTCAGGCTGGAGGGCAACAGGGAGGGTCACCTGACCGCCTGCCACTTCCCCGAGGAGCCGACCGTGCACGGCCAGGACGTGGTGCTGGACCCGGCGCTGCAGACCTGACGCCGGCCGTCGCCGGTCCTCGCGACCGGTGATCCCCGGTGAGAGAACGGCGGAGGGCGGACCCATCCCGGGTCCGCCCTCCGCCGTTCGGGCTTCCAGGGTGCTTCCCGGACGGGACCGGTCAGCCGCGAGTGGCCCGGGCGCGCAGACCGTCGACCGCGCGGGCCGGGTCCTCGGCGCCGTAGACGGCGTTGCCCGCCACGAAGACGTCGGCGCCCGCCTCCGCGCAGCGCTCGATCGTCGTCTCGGAGACGCCGCCGTCCACCTGGAGCCAGACCTGCCCGCCGCAGCGGTCGATCAGCTCGCGGGCCCGGCGGATCTTGGGCAGCACCATGTCGAGGAACTTCTGCCCGCCGAAACCGGGATCGACGGTCATCAGCAGCAGCATGTCGAGCTCGTCGAGCAGGTCCTCGTACGGCTCGACGGGGGTGGCGGGGTTCAGCGCCAGGCCGGCGCGGGCACCGGCGCTGCGGATCTGGCGCAGCGTGCGCACCGGGGCCTTGGCCGCCTCCGCGTGGATGGTCACGCTCTGGGCTCCGGCCTCGGCGTAGGACGGGGCCCAGCGGTCCGGGTCCTCGATCATGAGGTGGCAGTCGAGCGGCATCGAGGTCGCCTTGAGCAGGGACTCGACCACCGGCAGCCCGAGGGTCAGGTTGGGGACGAAGTGGTTGTCCATGACATCCACGTGCAGCCAGTCGGCGTTGGGGACCGCCTCGGCCGCCTCGGCGAGGCGGGCGAAGTCAGCGGACAGGATGCTGGGCGAGATCTGTACGGCCATAATTGGCCGATTCTATGAGGCGGCGCCCTGCCCTCCGTCACCCGCCGTCCACCGGGTGACCCGCGTCACGCGCCGTCCGGGCTCGACACCCGCCGCACACCACATGACATATCAGACATATGGTCGTATTTCATCCTTTCTCACTATTGCTGCTCCGGCGCCGAACTCGCGGACGGCCGAGGTTTCACAGGATGCGAATTCGCAACCATCCCGGCGAGCGGGAGATCGTCCGAGTAATTCCCTTTGAGAATCATTCGAATTATCGAATGAAACGGTATGCTAAACCCGAAAGTCTTTACTTTGACCGGGTTTCAACCTCCATCGGCGCGTTCAGAGGTCGACCCGGACCTGGTACCTCTCCAGCCAGGCGTTGAACTGCAGCAACCCCTCCAGCGCCGCCCGGCCTCCCGCCGGGCCGCCGTCCGTCTCCGGCCGGTCGATCACCGCCCGCACCTTCTCCCTGTCGATCAGCGGCGCGGCCGCGATGTCCCCGCGGCCGAGCAGCCGGGCCGCCTCCGCGCGGACGGCCACGCCGTAGGAGGGGTCCTGTGTCGAGGGGTAGGGGCTCTTGCGGCGGTGGACGACCGAGGGCGGCAGGATGTCCGCCGTGGCGGCGCGGAGCAGGCTCTTCTCCCGCCCGTCGAAGCTCTTCATCGCCCATGGGGCGTTGAAGACGTACTCCACCAGCCGGTGGTCGCAGAACGGCACCCGGACCTCCAGCCCGACGGCCATGCTCATCCGGTCCTTGCGGTCCAGCAGGATCTGTACGAACCGGGTGAGGTTCAGGTAGGAGATCTCCCGCATCCGCCGTTCCAGCCCCTCCTCACCCGGCAGCCGGGGCACCTCGTCCAGCGCGTGCCGGTAGCTGTCCGCCCGGTAGGTGGGGATGTCCAGCTTGCGCATCAGGTCCTCGTCGAGGAGCGCCCCCAGCCCGCCGAACCGTTCCATCCCCGGGGAGACCAGCCACGGGAAGGTGTCGGCGGCGACCGCCTCCGGGTCGTGGAACCACCGGTAGCCGCCGAAGACCTCGTCGGCCGACTCCCCGGACAGCGCCACGGTGGAGTGCCCCCGAATGGCGCGGAACAGCAGGTAGAGCGAGGTGTCCATGTCGCCGACGCCGATCGGCAGGTCCCGCGCCCGCAGGACCGCGTCGCGCACCGCCGGGTCCATGAGGTCGGCTGCGTCCAGGACGATGTCGGTGTGGTCGGCGTCGACGTGCCGCACGACCTCGTGCGCGTACGGCGTGTCGGGGGTGTCGCGCATCTCGTCGGGCTGGAAGTTCTCGGTGTATCCGGCGAAGTCGACGGAGAACGACCGGATCCTCCCCTCTCCCCGCTCCCGGAGCCCCAGCGCGGCGAGTGCCGTGACGGCACTGGAGTCGAGGCCGCCGGAGAGCAGGGCGCAGAGCGGCACGTCTGCGACGAGCTGGCGGCCGACGATGTCGTCCAGCAGGTCGCGTACGCCCGCGACCGTGCCGGCGAGGTCGTCGACGTGCTCGTGGGAGTTCAGCCGCCAGTAGCGGCGCCGGCACAGGAACTCGTGGGTCACCCGGATGACCTGGCCGGGGCGAACCTCGTACATGCCCTGGTAGACGGCGTGTTCGGGGGTCTTGACTGAGGCGATCAGCTCGCGCAGCCCGTCGGCGTCGACGGTGGGCGTCCCGGCGAGCGGGTTGGCGAGGATCGCCTTGGGCTCGGAGCCGAACAGCACGCCGTGCGCGGTGGGGCGGTAGTACAGCGGCTTGACCCCCATCCGGTCGCGGACGAGCAGCAACTCCTCGCGGCGGGTGTCCCAGATCGCGAAGGCGAACATGCCGTTCAGCCGGTCGGCGAGGTCCTCCCCCCATTCGAGGTAGGCCCGCAGCACGACCTCGGTGTCGCTCCGGGTCTGGAAGCGGTGGCCGTGGGCGGCCAGTTCGGCGCGTAACTCGACGAAGTTGTAGATCTCGCCGCTGTAGGTGAGGACGGCGAGCGGCAGCCCCTCCTCCGCGACGACCATCGGCTGGCGGCCGCCCTCGATGTCGATGACCGCCAGGCGCCGGTGGCCTATCGCGACGTGCGGGGCGAGCCAGATCCCCTCGTCGTCGGGCCCCCGGCAGGCCATGGTGTCGGTCATGGCCTTCGCGATGTCCGGTGACTGCCGGAGATCACCCTCGAAGTCCACCCATCCGCAGATTCCGCACATTTCGCCACCCCCACGTCCCCTTGGAAGCAGTTATGCCCAGTCGAACGGTGTGCGGCATCCATATATGCCCTGACCTGCGACGATGACCCTGAGGTCCGCTCAGCGGCGGCGGAGCAGGGCCAGGAACATGGCGTCGGTGCCGTGCCGGTGCGGCCAGAACCGCGCGTACGGCCCCTCGCCCAGCCCCTCGACCTCGGGAAGGTAGGCGCGGGCGTCCAGCACCTCGACGTCGTCGCGGCGGCGCAGCACGTCGCCGACCACGACGTCGGTCTCGGCCAGGTGCGGCGAACAGGTCACGTACCCGACGACGCCACCGGGACGGACCGCCTCGATCGCCGAGGTGAGCAGGTCGCGCTGGAGCCTGCCCAGCTCGGGAAGGCTCCGGGGATCACGGCGCCAGCGGGCCTCGGGGCGGCGGCGCAGCGCGCCCAGACCGGTGCAGGGGGCGTCCAGCATGACCCGGTCGAAGACTCCGGGCCGCCAGGCGGGCACGGTGCCGTTCGCGGTGATCACCTTGGCCTGCCGGGTCGTCTGCCACACCAGCCGCGCCCGGTGGTACTGCAGCTCGGCGGCGAGCAGGCGCGCCCCGCCGGGGAAGGCGGCCGGTCCGGCGCCCGCCGCCAGGCCCGCCTCGTCACCGTGGGTCGCGATGGCGTCGAGCAGGCCGGCCTTGCCGCCGGGGCCCGCGCACAGGTCGAGCCAGCGCGAGTCGGCGCCCTCCACCGGGACCCGGGTCAGGGCCAGCGCGACGAGCTGGCTGGCCTCGTCCTGGACCGCGGCCCGCGACTCGGCCACGGCGAGGATCGCCCCGGGGTCGCCCTCGGGCAGGTAGGCCGCGTACGGGGAGTATCCGGCGGGCTCGGCGCCCGCGTCGAGGAGTTCCGCGACCGACGAGCGGCCCGGACGGGCGACCAGGGTCACCCGGGGGCGCTCGTTGTCGGCGGCGAGCAGGGCGGCCGTCTCGTCGAAGTCGCCGCCCACGGCGTCGCGCAGTGCCTCGACGATCCACCTCGGGTGGCTGTGGGCCACCGCCAGATGGCCGACGGGGTCGTCGGCGGGGTCGGGCGCCACGATCGGGACCCACTGCTCCAGCGACCGGGTGGAGACCTTGCGCAGCACGGCGTTGGCGTACTTCGAGGCGCCGATGCCCACCCGCAGCCGCACCAGGTCGACCGTGGTGCCCACGGCGGCGTGCGGGGGCACCCGTGTCTTGAGCAACTGGTGCACGCCCAGCCGGATGGCATCGAGCAGCGGCGGGTCGACGTCCTCCGGCGCCCGGTCGCTGCAGGCCGCGATGATCTCGTCGTAGGTGCCGAGACCGCGCAGGGTGCCGTAGGCCAGTTCGGTGGCCAGTCCCGCGTCCCGCCCCGACAGGCGGCGCTCGCGCAGCAGCGTGGGCATCAGCAGGTTGGCGTAGGCGTCCCGCTCGTCGACGGCACGCATCAGGTCGTACGCGGTGTTGCGCGCCTCGTCGCGGACCGGCTTGGGCGGACGCCCGGCCCCGGCCGGCCCCCTGCCCCCACCTCGGTTCCCGCCTGCTCCGCGGCCGCGCGGAGCAGGCCCCTGACCGCGCCCGCCCCGTGCGGCGTTACGGCCGTCACCACCAGCACTGCTCATGATCTCTAGGCCAGCCGATCCTCGTCCGTGGGCCGCACGCCGCGGGCCCACTCCCCCGCCCCCATCAGACGCTTGCCCTGCGGCTGCACCTCGCCCAGCTCGACCGGGTAGGTGGCGGTGCCGACCAGGACGGTGTTCTTGGACACCGCGATCCGGCCGGGGGCCAGAGGTGAGGCGTCGGGAACCGGTCGCAGGGGGCCGAGCTTGACCCGCTGACCGCGGAACTCGGTCCACGCGCCCGGGGCGGGGGTGCAGGCGCGGACCAGCCGGTCGACGCGCATGGCGGGCGCGGACCAGTCGACCCTGGCGTCGTCGACACTGATCTTCGGGGCGAGGCTGACCCCCTCCGCGGGCTGCGGCACGGCCTCCAGCTTGCCGTCCTCGATCCCGTCGAGGGTGGCCGTCAGCAGCCCGGCACCGGACTCGGCGAGCCGGGCGAGCAGCTCCCCGCTGGTGTCCGCGGGGCGGATCTCCTCGGTGACCACGCCGTAGACCGGGCCCGCGTCCAGCTCCCTGACGATCCGGAAGGTGGCCGCGCCGGTGATCGCGTCACCGTGCAGCACGGCGTGCTGCACCGGCGCCGCGCCGCGCCAGGCCGGCAGCAGCGAGAAGTGCAGGTTGACCCAGCCGTGCCGGGGGATGTCCAGGGCGGCCTGGGGCAGGAGCGCACCGTAGGCGACCACCGGGCAGCAGTCGGGGGCGAGCTCGGTGAGCCGGTCGAGGAAGGCCGGGTCACCCGCCTTCTGCGGCCTGAGCACCTCGATGCCCGCCTCCTCGGCGAGCTCGGCGACAGGGCTCGGGTGGACCCTGCGGCCCCTGCCCGACTGGGCGTCCGGCCGGGTGACGACGGCGACGACGTCGTGGCGGGGCGAGTCGATCAGAGCCCGCAGCGCGGGCAGGGCTGTGTCCGGGGTTCCGGCGAAGACCAGGCGCAAGGTTCCTACAGAGCCTTCCCGTGGGTGGCGTGCGGGGAGAACTTGAACGCGGGGGCCGACAGACCGTTCCAGTCGGCCTCGCGGATCGCCTTCATGGCGAGTTTGCGCTGTTTGGCGTCCATCCGGTCGATGAACAGCACGCCGTCGAGGTGGTCGGTCTCGTGCTGGAAGCAGCGGGCCATCAGGTCGGTGCCCTCAAGCGTCACAGGCTCGCCGTGCATGTTGAAACCGGTCGCCACGGCCCGCAGCGCCCTGGGCGTGGGGAACGAGAGGCCGGGGAAGGACAGGCAGCCCTCCTCGCCCTCCTCGTCCGCCTCGTCCGACAGGTCGAGGTTGGGGTTGATCAGGTGCCCGAGCTGGTCGTCCACGTAGTAGGTGAAGACCCGGAGCCCGACCCCGATCTGGGGTGCCGCCAGCCCGGCCCCCGGTGCGTCCATCATCGTGTCGGTGAGGTCCTTGACGAGCTTGCGCAGCTCCTTGTCGAAGTCCTTGACCGGATCGGCCGGAGTGCGCAACACCGGGTCGCCGAAAAGGCGGATCGGCTGAATGGCCAACGGGGTCTCCTCACGCTTCAGGGGATCGCCCCAGTCTAAGGGCGCCGGCCGCCTTCCCCGGGCCTTCCCGCGCGCCTCAGCGGGAGCGGGCCTTCATGGCGGCCTTGCGGGCCGACTTGGCCACCGCGGCGGTGCCGTGCCTGGAGCCGAGCAGGTCGAGGACGGCGAACGTGTCGGGGTGCTCCACCAGGGCCATCTCCTCGACCACGCGCGTAAGGTCCTCTCCGGGTTCGAGCGCGTCGAACTCGCAGATCGCCTCGGAGGCCTCGCCCCGCTCCAGCAGCGAGGCGAGCGAGTCGACCGCGAGCCAGGTGTTGTCCGCGGGGGTGAGCGCGGGCGCGGGCAGGTCGCGGATGTGCAGCCAGGAGGCGGCGTAGCGCCACATGGCGGGCTCGGAGAGCGCCTCCCTGAGCGGGGCCTCGGCCTCGGGGCCGAGCTCCTCCAGGATCGCGCCCGCGACCCCGCGCCGGCCCGCCGTGCCCGAGGCCGCGACCTTGACCAGCTCGCGCGCGGCGGCCTCGGGGTGGCGGGACTCCAGCCACACGGTGACGGCGCTGGGCGCGGCGGAACCCTTCATGATCGCCTCGACCAGCTCGGGCGCGCCGAGGTCGGTGAAGACGGCGACCTCGGCGCCCGTCGGCGCGTCGTGGCCCTCCCTGATGAGGTCCTGGCGGACGGCCCACATGCCGAGCGGGGTCAGCCGGGGCCTGCCCGCCCGCGAGGTCTCGACCAGCCCGCAGTAGCCCAGGAGCGACAGTGCCGACTCCAGCTGGGCGGGCAGCGTGCCGGTCAGCGTCCTCATCTCGGCGGGACCGGCCCCGCAGGCCACCCGGTGCGACTGCAGGATGCCCTTGACCAGGGTCGCGGTGGACAGTCCCTCGCGCACGGCGTACAGCGTGGCGAGCATCTCGGCCAGGTGATCGTCGATCACGGGGGATCCGGTCAGGTCGTCGTCCGCGCGGTCGAGGACGTCCATGACCACGCCGTCCCAGAACCCCAGCACGGCCCGGTGCGGCAGGTCGGCGGAGAGCGCCAGCGGGCCGGGGTCCACCCGCCCGCGGGAGATGCGCAGCATGCCGGTGTTGACCGCGACCACCCAGAGCAGGTGCAGCCGCGCCGGGCCCGGCAGGCCGAGTTCCGCGCACGGTCCGAACGGGTCGGGCAGCAGTCCCTCGGGGGTCACCGCGCGGGTGCCGGTCCAGGCGGCCAGCCGCTGGGCGTCGAGCACCAGCGGCACCAGCGGCACGGACGCGGCCAGCTCGGCGTCCGGGGCGAGGTCGACCGGCGGGAAGCTCAGCGCGTCGCCGCGCGGGGGGCAGTCACGGCCCGCTGCTGTGACCGACTCCTCCAGAACGGCTGTTCGCAGCTCGCGGGGTGCCGCTCCCAGCTCGTCCACAAGCCTGCGCAGCTCGCCGATGTCGAAGACGTTCCCACTGTTCCCGCTCTTTGCCACCCGTGAAACTTACTGCACTCGCGCCTCACGCATACACGGCTCAGCCGATGGCGCGGGAACGTGCCTTGAAAGCCGCCTTGCGGGCCGCCTTGGCCGCGTTGTGGTCCCTCAGGGAGCGTCCGAGCAGCTCAAGAACCTCGACGACCTCGGGGTGGTCGACCCGCCACATCTCCTCGATCACGCTCTGCGGCGGCCCGGAGGCGGACATGTTCTCGGCGAACGTCTCCGGATCCTCCTCGGCCGAGGGCATGGCCAGGACGAGCATGTCCACGCTCATCCAGAGCACCTCCTCCGAGGTGAGCGCGGGGGCCGCCAGGCCGCGCGCGGTCAGCCAGTGGATGGCGTGCGGGCGCAGCTCCGGCTCCTCCAGGAAGGCGCGCACCGCCTCCTCCGCGTCGGGGCCGAGCCGGTCGACGATCGTCACCGCTATGCCCCTGGCGACCGAGGGCGCCCCCGAGACGGAGCCGAGCAGCTCGGCGACCGCCTGCGCCGGGCTCCGGTGCCGCAGCCAGCCCTCGATGTCGGCCTCGGCCATCTCGGCGGGCATCCCCGACAGCAGCCCCTCGATGAGCTCGGGCGCGTCGGCGAGGGCCAGGTCGGCCGCCTGGGGCGCCTCGATGCCCAGGTCGGTGTAGAGCCTGTGCAGCCCCCACAGGGCCAGCGGGGTGAGCTCCAGGAGTTCGTCGCCCGGCTCGGCCATCCCGCAGTAGGCGAGCCGCCGCACGACCTCGGGGACGTCGATCTCCCCCTCCTCCACCAGGCCGATCTCGTCCAGGTACTCCCTGACCAGCGGGATCGGCACGGGCGCCTGGAGCCGGTAGAGCATGTCGCACAGGCCGTAGAGCTCCTCGTCCAGGGAGACCTCGCCCGTCACGGCACCGCCGGTCTCCTTCTCGACGACGAACTCGACGGTCGCGGCCCAGATGTCGAGCGGGTCGAAGTCCTCGCCGTCGAAGATGGCGGTGCCCTCGACGGTGACCAGGCCGGTGTGGACCGCGAGTTCCCAGAGCAGGCCGGGGTCGGTCACCGAGAGCTGGGCGATCGCCTCGGTGGCGTCCCGGACCCTGAGCCTGCCCTTGGCGGTCGGGGTGCGCCCTCCGGCGAGCATCCACTGGACCAGCCTGCGCGCGTCGGTCAGCAGCGGCACCCGCAGGGCGCTCTGGACGAGCGTCTCGCGGGGCGCCAGGCGCACCGGGGGAAGCGGCGAGCAGCCGGGGCAGTCGCAGTGCTCGACGACGGGCTCCTCCTGCACCGCCGAGACGGAGAGGATCGCATCCCCCGCCTGCTGCTCCAGTGAGTCCGCGCCCATCGCGCTGAAGAGGCTCTTGGCCATGCCGAACCTGGAGGTGTCGGCGAGGGCGATGGGCATCTCGGGCTCGATCCGGTCGAGGACGCTCCTCATCCGGACGGCCATCTTGCCGCCGATCTCCTCGGTCGAGAGCAGGAAGTCGACCAGGGTGCGGGCGGCGGCGACGGTCTCGGGGGCACTCTCCGGCGGGGCGATGACCTTGCGTGGATAGATGTTGAGCAGCAGTTCCTCGAAGGCGACGGGGGTGAAATCACCCAGCTCGTTCACGTCCAGATAGTCACTCGCGTAGTCGCAGAGCAGCCGCACCTCGTCCACGTCAACGTCCAGGCCGCGCGCACGCCCCCACGCGCGCAGGTCGTCTACGGCCCGATTCACCCATTCGATCGACACAGGGGAAAATTAACGGCTTACTGCCAGCACCGCGAATCGGGGAAACAACTCAAATCACATCTAGGGGGTCAATGCATACCTTGACCACCTCCGCGGCCTTGCGTGCGGAGCGCACTCCCACGGCTCCTTTCAGAGCCGCGGCCAGCGTGGCACCGGAGCCTCGCGCGATCCGCACCATGGCACGTTCCCGCACTTGATCCCCCCTGGGCGAGGCCACCGGGACCGGGCCGAGCACCTGTGCCTCGGGGGGCAGCGCCACCTCACCGAGCATTTCCCTGACCCCCGCCGGAGATCCGGTGAGCGTCGCCATTTTCACCGCCGGGGGGAAACCGAGTTCTGTCCTGTCGGCCAGTTCTCTCTCGGCATGTGTCACCGGATCCCAGCGCAGCAACGCCTGCACGACGGGCAACGAGGAATCGGCCAGCACGACCAGCTCGGCGGAGGGCCGCAGCAGCGCCGCCGCGTTCATCCACCGGCGCAGCGTCTCCTCTGCGGCGCGCAGGTCCGGCCTGCCGAGCAGCGCCCAGCCGTCCAGCAGCACCGCCGCCGCGTATCCGCCCTCGGGCACCGGCTCGGCTCCCGGGGTGGCCACCACCAGTGCCCGGGCCGCGCCGACCGTGGCCAGTACCCCGTCCCTGCCCGACGTCTTGACCCGTACGGAGGGGAAGGCCCGCCCCAGTTCCTCGGCGGTACGGCGGGCACCGACCACCTGGGCCCGCACCCGCGCACCGCCGCAGGAGGGGCAGCGCCACTCACCGGCGATCCGGCCACACCAGCGGCAGTACGGGGCCACGTGGCCACCACGTAGCGCGAAGGGCCCGCCGCAGTGCCCGCAGCGGGCCGGTGCCCGGCAGCCCTGGCAGGCCAGCGCGGGCAGGTAGCCCCGCCGGGGGACCTGCACCAGCACCGGGCCGCTCTCCAACCCCGTGCGCAGGATCCGCCAGGCGAGGCTGGGCAGCCGGGCGGCCCTGGCCGCCTCGTCCCTGGCCAGCTCCGAGTCCTCCCCCGCCGGACGCACCCTCGGCGCCCTGGCCCTGACCGCCTGGCGGGCCGCGACGATGGGCCCCGCCCAGCCCGTGGCGATGAGCTGGGTGGCCTCCGCCGTGCGGGCGTACCCGCCGATGAGCAGGCCCGCGCGGGCCCGGTGGGCACGCAGCGCGAGGACCTCCCTGGTGTGCGGGTAGGGGGCGAGCCGCTCGGAGTGCAGGTCGTCGCCGTCGTCCCAGATCACCGCCAGCCCGAGGTCGGCGACCGGGGCGAACGCCGCCGCCCTGGTGCCGACGGCGACCCGGACCTGCCCCCTGGACAGGCGCAGCCACCGCCGGTAGCGCTCAGCGGGCCCGAGGTCCGCCGTCAGCGCCACGTGCGCGCCGGGCCCCAGGACGGCGCTCAGCGCCGCGTCGGCCAGGGCCACGTCCTTGCCGTCGGGAAGCACCACGAGGGCTCCCCTGCCACCGTGCAGGGTCTCCCGTACGGCAACCGCGACCGCCCTCGGCCACCCGGGCCCGTCCTGGTCGGTGCCCGGCAGGGCGGTCCACACGGCTCGGGGGGAACCCCCCTTCGCCAGAGCCGCCAGGAACGCCTCCCCCTCCCGGTAGTCCGCCCACGGCCCCGGTCCCCGCTCCGGCTCGCTGTCGCCTCCCTGCCCCGGCCCCGGCACGACCCCCTGCTCCTCGCCCGGTCCGTGTTCTCTTCGTTCCCTTACCGGTTCCGGCGGCCTCGGCCCCGCTTCTCCCGTCTCCGGCTCTCCTGCCGTCCGTTCGGATCCGGGCTCCCCGGAGGGCTCGGCCGCCTCGCTCTCCGCCCGCGGGTCCGTGCCGGTCCCTGAGGCGGCGACCGCCTCCGCCTCGACCCTGGCGTGGCGGGGTGGGACGGCCAGGCGCAGCACGTCGGCCATGGTCCCGGCGTAGTGGTCGGCCACCACACGGGCCAGCGCGGCGATCTCCGGGGTGAGCACGGGCTCGGCGGAGACGACCCGCTCCAGGCGGGTCAGCCTGCCCTGGTGCTCGGTGGTCTCCACCCGTTCCATCAGGAACCCGTCGACGAGCTTGCCCGCGAACCTGATCCGGACCCGGCACCCCGGCACCGCGGCGGCGTCCAGGGGGGCGGGGACGAGGTAGTCGAACAACCGGTCGAGATGCGGCAGCGGGGTGTCGACGACCACCCGGGCGACCGGCAGCTCCGCGGCCGGCTCCGGCACCCCTCTGACCTGCTCGGCCACCCCTTGCTCCCGGGCCACTCCCGCCGCCCGGACGACCCCCGGCCGCGCCCTGGCGGCCCTGCCGGGCCCGGGCCGCTCGCGTACGGCGTCGAGCGGCAGGAGGGCGTCATCGTCCGGCGAGGGGTTGGCGTGGGTCACCCGCCTGTCCTACCAGAAGCCGGGTCAGATGGCGCGGCGGTGGGTCCAGCGGCCACCGAGCAGGGTGCCGAGGATCGGCATCCGACGGAGGCCGTCCCCGTCCAGCCCCGCCGGGTCGTACTCGGTGATCATCAGGTCGGCGGGGTCGCCCGGACGCACCCCGGCGCGGCCCCTGGCCGCCGCCGCCAGCGCCACCGGCAGCGAGATCGCCTGTTCCGGGTGCCACGGCGGGCGCTCGTCGTCGGTCCTGGCCACCGCGGAGGCGATCCCGTCCCACGGGTCGAGCGGCGCCACCGGAGCGTCGGAGCCCAGCTCCAACCTCGCCCCCGCGGCCAGCAGGTCGGCGTAGGCGAAGGCCCGTCCGGTCCGCCCCCGCCAGTGCAGGTCGGCCACCTCCCGGTCGTCGGGCGCGTGCGCGGGCTGCACCCCCGCCACCAGACCGGGCCTGGCGAACCTCCCGAAGTCCTCCGGGCGGACCAGTTGGGCGTGCTCGATCCGCCCCGGGCAGCCGACCCGCTCGAAGGCGTCCAGCGCGATGCCCACCGCCAGGTCGCCGATGGCGTGCACCGCCGGGGCGATCCCGTGCCTCGCGGCCAGCTCCATCACCCCGTACAGCTCCTGTGGCGGGGTCTCCAGCAGCCCGCGCGCCTCGCCACCGGGATAGGGGTCCGCGCAGTAGGCGGTCCTGGTGTTCAGCGAACCGTCCACGAACGTCTTCACCGGCCCGACCTCCAGCAGGCCCCCCGAGCCCGCGACCGGCTCACCGGTGCGCAACCCGCGATCGATCGCCTCTTCCAGCCGGTTCACCGGGATCGAGCAGCCGACCCGGACGTCGACCGCCCCCCGCGAGATCCGCCGGGTCCAGTCGGTGACGTTGTCGGCGAACTCGAAGTCCAGCACGCCGACGACGCCCCTGGCCGCGGCGGCGGTGGTGGCCTCGGCCACCCAGCGGTCCAGTTCCTCCTCGGGCGGCGGTGGCATCTCGGCCATCGCGTCGTAGCAGTCGCGCTCGCGCAGCACCCCCGTCGAGTGATCGCCCCTGCCGATCGCCGCCAGCGCGGCCGGGCTGAACCAGGCGGTGTGCAGGTCGTTGCTCACCAGCACGATCGGGCAGCCCGGCGCCGCCGCCTCCAGCAGCGACTTGTCCGGCGTGTCCGGCCACAGGCCGTCGCGGAAGCCGTAGCCGACCGTGAACCCGGCCGTACCCGCCCGCGGGGCGACGAGATCGACCGCCTCCCGCGCCGACCGCGCCGAGGTCAGGTCGATCCTGCGCCGGGCCTGCGCCCACTGCACGGAGTGCACGTGCGCGTCCCACAGCCCCGGCAGCAGGGTGGCGCCCCCGACGTCCACCGACTCGTCGCAGGCGGAGGGTTCCGGGGCCACCTGCGCGACCCGGCCGTCAACGATCAGGACATGGCGCAGCGGGCCGCCGAGACCGATCCGCGCGTTACGCAGCAGCAGGCGAGCAGAGGGAGAGGACATGAGGAGACTCTAGGCGGACGGCCGACGTCCCCTTCCCCCCGCCCGGCGAACCCGGCCGATCACTCATCCCCGGACTCCCGGTACCGAGACGCGCTCGGCAGACTGTCGGGGGTGACAGACCCCCTGCTGAACGACGAACTCGACTCCGTTCCCGACCATGACCGGTTCGCCACCGTGGACGAGATCGCGGCCGCCCTCACCCGGCTGGCCGCCGATCATCCCGGCGTCGCCTCGCTGAGGCGGGTGGGCAGCTCCGCCCTGGGTGAGCCGATCCTCTGCCTGAGCGTCGGTGACGGGCCGCGCCACGCGCTGGTCGGCGCCATGCCGCACCCCAACGAGCCCATCGGCGGGCTCACCGTGATCCACCTCGCCACCCGGCTGTGCGAAAGCGCCGCGCTGCGCGAGGCCACCGGCCACACCTGGCACATCGTGGGCTGCCTCGACCCGGACGGGACCAGGCTCAACGAGGGGTGGTTCGCCGGGCCGTTCACCAAGGCCCACTACGGCAGGCACTTCTACCGCCCGGCGGGTGACGAGCAGGTCGAGTGGACCTTCCCCTTCGCCTACAAGCGCGCCTACTTCGACCGGGTGATGCCCGAGACCCTGGCGCTGATGCGGCTGATCGACGACACCCGCCCGGCGTTCATGACCACCCTGCACAACAGCGAGATGGGCGGGGCGTTCTTCTACCTCAACCGCCCGGTGCCCGAACTGCAGGCCGTGCTCAAATCCCTGCCGGGCCGGTACGGCGTGCCGCTGCACGCGGGCGAGCCCGAGCACCCCTCGGTACGGTCCCTGGAGGAGTCGGTCTTCCTCGCCCCGCGGATGGAGGACACCTACGACTACATCGAGGCGCTCGGCGAGGATCCGGCGGCGCAGCTCACCGGCGGGTCCAGCGACTCCTACGCCGCCCGGTACGGCACGCTCTGCCTGACCGCCGAACTGCCCTACTGGCGGGATCCCACGGCCGACGACCGCTCCCCGGCCGGGGTCGGGTACGCCGATCTGATCCGGACCCACGCGGCGGACCTGCGCGAGACGTTCGCCGTCCTCGACGAGACGCTCGGCGCCGTCGCCGGCGACCTGGCGACCCGCTCCCCGTTCGTCCGGGCCAGCAGGTTCTTCGTGCCGTTCATCGAGGGGGTGGCCACCACCGTCGAGCACCACGCGCGGGCGCCGGAGAGCGACCGGCCGGCCACCGTCGCCGAACGGCAGTCCTGCCGCGACACCGCGCACAGCGTCCGGCTCAGGTTCGGGGGCATGCTGCTGCGCGCGCTGGAGGGTGAACTCGCCGTCGGCAACGGCACCCCGACCATCCGGGCGCGGGCCCGCGCACTGTCGGACACCTACGCCAAATGGTGCGCCGAGGCCGAGGCGGGCACCCCCGACGAGACGATCCCGATCCGCCACCTGGTCGCCATCCAGTACGGCGGCATCCTCGCCGGAGCCGCCCACGCCTGAGACTCCCAGACGATCAGAAAGGACCTCACGACGCGACCACCCCGTGAGTAAGGATCTCCCCTCTCCAGGGCACGGCGGCCACCTCCGTCCCCCTGACCTTCCACCTCGCTCGGCCTCGCGTCGAGACCTGGCCTTCCCAGTCAATCAAACTCCTGTCTGACGGCAATCCAGATGTCTAAGGTAAAACTGGGGGTTGCCTTCGGTAGGAGACTTTCGATATGGGGCCGACGCCTGCGTCATCGGAAAACGGGTCATCTCCGGATGAATACTCAGGAATTAATCCGGAGTTGATGGAGCAATTCATCGCGTCGCTGGAGCAGGCGCGAAAAATCCTGGGCGAGGGGATTCCGAGAATCCTGACCGCACTGTCGGCGGTGGACGCCGACCGGTCCGCGGTGCTGCGATTCCGCGAGGTCGAAGGCTGGCTGGACGAGGAGATCCCGCGATTGCGCAGGCGTAACCAGATGATCCAGGAGACCGACTCCCTTCCCGACTGGACCGCCGGACCGCCGGGGCCGGGTTCCCCAGGGGCCGGAGGGCTTCTGGCATTCGACGAGAAGGACCTCGCGACGCGCGCCCTCGCCGACAGCGAGGGGAGAAAGCTCGCCGAGACCCTCGGCCGGACGCCCGGGAGGGACCCGTACTCCACACCGAACGGCTATGACCGGATCTTCGAGCAACTCACCGATCGGCGCGAGGACGCCGACTTCACCGCCGGGTTCTTCGCCGTCCTTGGCCCGAAGGGCGCGGCGGCCGCGCTCCGGAAGCTGAACCACTACGGGGGCGAGTCCGCGCGAAAACACTGGAAGACCATGGGCGAGGCCCTCGCCACGGCGGTGGCCCGGCGACCGAAGACGCTCGGCCCGGCCTGGGAACCGGAGAGCCTGGGGAAGGCGTCGGCGGCCGACCTGGGTCTGCTGCTCGGGCATGGCAGGTTCCCCGCCGGATGGCTCACCGAGGTGGTCCGCCCCCATGTCCGGAAATCCCCAGGGGACGGGGTTCTCGCCCGCTGGACCGCCGACCTGAGCCACTTCCTGTCCGCGCTGGCCAACAATCCGGAAACGGCCAGGGCCCTGTTCAACGACCTGCCGCGCGAGGATCTGCGGAACCTGTTCTCCGAACTCAACGGGGAGGTCTCGCTCTATCCCAATGAGTACGACCCGATCGCCTTCGACCTGGAGGCGGAGTTCGGCCGGATGCTCGCCGCCGGAGCCGGTGTCTTCGAGAAGCGCTCCCCCGGGCCGGGGGCGGTGCGATTCGCCTTCAACGCCATGACGACCATGGGGAACCTCCGTACCGGGGTGGACTTCCGCAATCCGGAGGGACAGCCGATGGAGGTGGCGAAGGGCGCGAGAATCTTCATGTCGATGCTCGCGGGCGCCTACCCCGCCGAAATGATCGAGGGCGCCAACGCCGGGGACGCCAATCGGACGCAGGACAGCGCGTTCGAGAAAACCGCCGCACTCACCGCCGGCCTGCACCCGAAGTTCCGCCTCAGCCCCGGCGACACCTACCGTTTCATCAAGACCTTCGCCGACTCGGCGGAGCGGATGAAACCGTTCAATGCGGGATTGGGGAAATTCTCCAGGCATCTCATGGACGCGGCGGCCGCCAAGGATCAGGGGACAGGCATCAAGCACCTCGCAAACACCTTCGCGAGCCTCGGGTATGTGTCCGGCATGCAGTTCGCCGCCGCGAACGAAGTCCAAGGGAAGATGGACGAGTACGACCAGGAAATGAAGGATCGGCTCTTCTTTTACCTGGGTTTGGGAGTCGACGCCACAGGGCTCACCCTGTCGGGGTTGAAAATCGTGGAAACCCAGCTCGACGAATTCGTCTGGTATCTGATCAGCAAGTCCACCACCGAGACTCTCGACTCGCACAAGGACATCGACGTAACCCGCCTCGATAAACTCAAGGAGACCAACCGCTTGGCCGCCCTTGGCCGCGAATACTGGATTTTTCACGAGTTGAAGCGCTACGGGTTCTCCTACACGGTGCCCCCGAACGATCCCGCCTTCAGCCAACCCCCCATCACCGGAAAAGATGGCAACCTGCTCCCCTTCGGCAAACTGGCCAAGGATCCGAAGGCGTTGAAGAATCTCGCCGACTGGATGATCCGAAACGGCTCCGGGAGCGGAGATTTGAATACTGTCGGAGAAGCGGCGACACAGCTCGACATTTCTTTCGGAGGCGCCAAGGAAAAGGTTCAGAACACGCCCACCCCGTTTGGGTGAAGTTGACTTCAGCTTACCCTCAGGCATTCCGTTTCTCCCGAAAGGATGAAGTCTTTTTCACGCAAAGATGTGGTTACTATCTTTACATACGACTCCTTCTTCACTAGCTCGTCTTTCGGCGCGCTCCAGTCAACGGAAGCAACCTTGTAGCCCCGCCTGCCCAGACCACCGGCCAACATGTTGAGCGTATTGACCGAGCCATCCACCCCGGATGTGTTGACGCCAGTAATGGCATAGGTCCTTTTCGCCTTCCCCTCCCCGCATGGAATGTCCCTTCCTCCCTCGTCCGTCACTTGGACGTCTTTCACATGAAGCAGCTTCATCAACCAGTCGATGTCCGCCTTCAGTGTCATCTCGGCCTGCGCCGCCGTCGGTCCTGGAGGATCGGAGGAACAAGCCCCCAGGGTCAGCACTCCCAAGGCAGCGACCATAGCTGACCCGATACGAGCGAAAGCAGGGTGCGCCACGAATCTCACCATCCACGTCAGCCGACATCACTTAGCTCCCATGATGTCCGAGAGTTATGAAATTTCCAGACGGAATTCCTTAAACGTCACTCACGATGGCCAGAGAACGTAGTCGCTCATCCAGATCTCGAACATGTCTGCTCTCTGCCCACGGCTGAAGTCGGGCGCGCACCTGTCGGACGGACTTCGCGAGCCTCTCGGAGCTGTGAGTCGTGATGATGTTCGTGGCCTGACCGATCACCGCGACAGCCTCGGGAATCTCACGCTTCTGGATCAAGGCGGTTGCGTATTCCAGTTGCAGGATGCCCCGCTCTCGCACAGAGTCGGCCCCCATCCTGGCAAGCCGCCGCTCGGCTTCGGTTATCGCCCGGTCTGGTTGCTTGAGTTCGATGAGACAGAACACACCGTAGGAAGCGACGCGATCCTGGTTGAGCCAGAACAGGTGGCGGAGATTCGGATCACTTGGCTTCGCACCCGCCAGATCGGTGGCGCGATCGAGGAGCCGGAGCCCGCCATGGTCGCGCCTGGTGCTGGAGATCACCCGAGCCACCTGGATGGAGGTCGCCGCTTGCTGTAGGGGGTTGCCGCTCTCTCTGGCCCAGCCTTCAGCGGCGAAGACATGGTCCATGGCCACCGTGGGCTTCTTTTCATAAAGCGCCATATAGGCCGCCAGCCCGTGCAGGTGAGCAAGGAGGGCAGGGGCACGTAGCTCATGGGCCGCTGTCAGCCCTTCGGCGTACCGACGAGCGGCAACGACGTAGTCCCTCAAATCGAAGTGACACCAGCCCGTCATGTGGCTCAGGCTCCAGTAAAGGCGCAGCAGCCGCTCACGCAGAGGTGAGGTGAGAGAGCCCTGTTTCAGCAGGTCGTCGACCATGGCACGCTTGGCCTCGGCTATCGGCAGGACCTGCTGGGGGCCGGATGCCTCGTCCATGGCCCACAGCCGGGCGGTGAGTCGCTCCAGCACGTCAAGGGTGGCCGCGTCGATCGGGTGCTGGTGCCGGGCGGCAACTGCCAGGCGTTCCCGTTCCGGCGGGGTGAGGTGGCGCAGCAGGCCCAGAGCGGGTGTCCCACCTAAGACCAGGGCCAACTCGAAGAGCAGTTCGCGGCGTTTCACGTCGGCCTCCTCTGCGCCGACCGCGCGCAGCAGGTCGGCGCAGAGGGTGGGCGCGGGAACGAGTGGGGGAAGTGCCTTCGTTCCCTTGGTGCCCGCGATGGCCGGGGCGGACACCTCCCGGCGGTAGTGCGGATCGAGGTGGCGGTGGTCGGTCCGGTCGATCAGGTCCCGGTCGCGAACCCCGTAGGAGGCGTAGACCTCGTCGGCGACCAGGCGACGGGCGGTGGTCTGGTAGATCCGGGCGAAGACGGCCACCGCAGCGGCGCCCGGACGCCGCCCGGCCTGCGGCCAGGCCTCGTAGTCGTAGAAGCGCGCGGCCCGCAGGGTGGCGGTGCCCGCCGGATCGAGGTCGTTGTAGGCCGCCACCACGTCGCCCGCCGTACGGCCGTGCGCGTAGCGGTACAGCCGCAGCGGGCCGACCTGGTGATCGAGGGCGAACACGCCGGCGATCTGGTCGAACGTGAGGCGACAGGCCCGCAGTGCCTCACTACGCCGCCTGCATCCCAGCAGGATCCGGTATCCCTCTCCGGGCATCCTCGACTCCCTTCCCCGAACACACACGGATCGTATGCCCGTGGTCACAGAGAACGACAGTCCGTGGGACAAGTGGGGATCCTCGACCGTCGGAGGCGATGTTCTCGCAGGTCAGCGCCACTGTGCACGGAGTATCCGATCGGCGGCGTCCCGGAGGGCTACCACGTGGGAGCACCGGGCCACTGTTCAGCTGACAATTTTCCTCTGACCGGGAGACCAGGAGAGCACATGACCACTACCCACGACGGCGTGGCCCCGGAACTCATCGAGGCGATGGTACGGCTCCGTCCGGGCGGTATGACCTGGCGGCGGACCTTCCCCGGCCATCCTCACCGGGTTCCCGAGGCTCGACGCTTCGTCCGGTTTCTCCTGGTCGACTCCCCGTTCGGCCAGGACGCGGAGCAGGTCGTCGCCGAGCTCGCCGCCAACGCGATCCGCCACACCGCGAGCGGGCGCCCGTACGGCACGTTCGTCGTCGAGGTCGTCCGCAGACCCGAGGTGACCCGGGTGACGGTCTACGACTCCGGCCGGGGCTCCGTCCCCGCCATCGTCCACCCCGCCCTCCTCGGCGAGGGCGGCCGAGGACTCCCCCTGGTCACCGCCCTGGCCTCCCAGGTCGGCTGCCGAGGCAGCCAGTCCCACGGCCACGCCGTCTGGGCCCAGTTCACCGGCGAGAAGTACCCCGCATCCCCCGAGTGCCCATGAGGAGCGGGCCGTCATGAGCACTCGGGCCTGCTCGGAGTCCGGATCTCTAGATGGGTCCGCACACCTTGGTCCGCTCCGGCACCGCGGTGAAGCGGGGACTGTCGGCCGCCTGCCCGGCGGTGAGCACGAACGACAGCGGACGGCGACGCCGTTCGCGGCCTGACCGGCTCCCACTCCTCGTCGGCCGGATCTCCACGCACCATCCCAGCCTTCCATCACGCCGAGCCTCCACCTGGCAGATGCGCAACGGCTCACCCCCATGGGCCTGCCGCGCACCGCGTGCGTAACGGCCTGACGAGGGAGGGACGGCGCCGGTGGGCGGATGCGCCTGCGGTGCCACGGTGTCGAGCGTGGGCTGGGCGGGCGAGCTCAGCCGGCGTGCAGCCTGGTGATGAGCTCATGCGCGACGTCCAGGAACTGATCGCGTGAGGATGTCGTCGTCTGCAGGTCGACGAACGCCTCGTGGGCACCGGCCTGGGCGAGGGTCAGCAGGTAGTCACCGATCTGCTGCACGGTTCCGGCGTGCGGCACCTGGTCGTCGGGCGCGGGAGAATCGGTGATCTTCGGATTGACGCGCACCACCATTCGCAGGGCCGACGGGTCCCGGTCGACGCGTGCCGCGGTCTGCAGCGCCACATCCCACAGGGCGGTCAGATAGGGCATGGGTATCGCCGCGCTCAGCCAGCCGTCGGCTCGCCTGCCGATCCTCTCCAGAGCCGAGGGCGTGTAACCGGCGAGCAGGATCGGGGGGCGCGGCCGCTGGAAGGGCTTGAGGTCGATGTGCGACGGCGGCACGGTCCAGAGCGTGCCCTTGTGCTCGACCACCTCACTGCTCCAGGCGGCCTCCATCACGTCGAGCGTCTCTTCGAGCCGGTCTCCTCTCCCCTGCCAGGGCACCCCGGTCGCGGTGTATTCGTCACGCAGCCAGCCGAGACCGATGCCGACGTCCAGCCGTCCGTGGCTGAGCAGGTCGAGCGAGGTCAGCATGCGGGCGAGCAAGACCGGCGGTTGCCACAGCGCGTTGAGCGTGCTGGTTCCCAGCCGGACCTCCCGAGTGCTGACGGCGGCCAGCGTCAATGCGGTCAGCGGGTCGAAGAACGTCGCGAAGGCCGGAGGGACCTCGCCGTCTCCTCCCGGGTAGGGATCGCTGGGTGCGAGCGGCAACATGATTCGATCACCCGCCCACAGGCTGCTGTAGCCCATGGCCTCCAGATCCGCGCTGGCCTGCCGGATGAAATCCGGGTCGGCGAAGGCGCCGTACTGCGGGACTGCATATCCGATCTGCATGAGAAATTCCTTGATACTTCGCCATGGAAGGCCGGGAGGAACTGAGGTGCATATTGCGTACGCATCTCGATATCTGGACGTTCCCGGTCAGCGTCCAGGGAGATGTTAGGCAACACCTCTTGGATATGATTTGCTATCGGGTTGGGATGTGGCCTCTGGGCCTAAAGGCCCACTTAAGATCTTGCTGTGATGTCCCCGGCGGGGGCGGCACGGCCGTGGCGTTCCTGTACCGGCGTCCACGTACCGTCGGTCCGGACAAGTCCGAGGTTGATGAGCGCGCGGAGATTGACGGCGGCGGCCCGGGTGTGGAGCCAGGCGTTGTTCTTGGTGGTGCCGATGTAGCGCAATCGTCGGCTGCCGCGGGCCACGATCCAGGCGTCCGCCTTGATCTCTTCCGGGGCGGAGCAAGAACGCGAGATCTTCAGTGATCTTCTAGACGGAAGTGAAACCAAGTGCCGCAGCCGCCTCGCTCTGGGCGTTGTCACGACTGGCAAAGCCGAGTTTGTCTCCCGGATCCTCCAGTAGCGGGACGGCCGCCAACTCCGCGACGGCGAGGTGAATCGCGTCGAGCGCGCGAAGGGCATGGGTGTAGACGATCTCCGTAGCCCGTTGCTCCACGGTGTTGCGAGGAGCGGTCAGCAACGTGACGGGGCCGTCCTCTCCAAGGTCCGCCGCCAGTACGGCAAGCCTGGTGTCCAGTTCCAGCAGCCGCCTGGCACGAGAGGCGCGCACCAGCACGCCGGTCACCTCCACCACCGTCAGGGTGCCGGTGACAAGCAGATGCTCGGGGCTTTCCAGGAGTTCCCTGGCTCGGCCGTGACCCGGTTCGTCGTGGAGGTAGGCGCAGGCCAGGACCGAGGAGTCGACGTAGGTGAGCACGATGGTCAGCGGCCCTCGGCCCAGAGGTCGTCGAGGACTGGGCCGATGCCCCTGGTGGCGTCAAGCGCACGCTCACGATCTGCCTCGGTCACCGGAGGAGCGGGGGGGCGCTCGGCGAGCACGCCGAGCCGACGAGCGCGTGCGCGAAGCTCTGCTCGGGCATCCAGCACCTCGTCGGACACGCCGTGGGCGAGGATCTCCCCGGCGGTGGCGTTGATGGAGCGGCCGGTACGGCGAGCCCTCCGGGTTATCCGCCGATGCAGATCGTCATCGATTCGAAGAAGTAGTTGCTTCATACTCCAACGATATCAATCGAAGCCCTAAAAGGGATATCACTTGCCGCCGGGTATGCGACGGCCCCCGTGAACGGTTTTTCACGGGGGCCGTCTTGAAACGTGCGGGTCAGAGACCGGCGGCGGCGCGCAGGGAGTCGGCGCGGTCGGTGGACTCCCAGGAGAAGCCCTCGCGACCGAAGTGACCGTAGGCGGAGGTGCCCGAGTAGATCGGGCGGAGCAGGTCGAGGTCGCGGATGATCGCGGCCGGGCGCAGGTCGAAGACCTTGACCACGGCTTCCTGGATCTTACTGATCTCGATCTTCTCGGTGCCGAAGGTCTCGACGAACACGCCGACCGGGTGCGCCTTGCCGATGGCGTAGGCGACCTGGACCTCGGCGCGGTCGGCCAGGCCCGCGGCCACGATGTTCTTCGCGACCCAGCGCATCGCGTAGGCGGCCGAGCGGTCGACCTTGGACGGGTCCTTGCCGGAGAAGGCGCCGCCACCGTGGCGGGACATGCCGCCGTAGGTGTCAACGATGATCTTGCGACCGGTCAGGCCGGCGTCGCCCATCGGGCCGCCGATCTCGAAGCGTCCGGTCGGGTTGACCAGCAGGCGGTAGCCCTCGGTCTCGATCTCCAGGCCGGCCAGGACCGGGTCGATCACGTGCTCCTTGATGTCGGGAGCGAGCATCTCCTTGAGGTCGATCTCGGCCGCGTGCTGGGTGGAGACGACCACGGTGTCGAGCCGGACCGGCTTGTCGCCGTCGTACTCGACGGTGACCTGGGTCTTGCCGTCGGGGCGCAGGTAGGGCACCGTGCCGTCCTTGCGGACCTGCGACAGGCGCTCGGCCAGGCGGTGCGCCAACTGGATCGGCAGCGGCATCAGCTCGGGGGTCTCGCGGCAGGCGTAACCGAACATCAGGCCCTGGTCACCGGCGCCCTGGCGGTCGAGCTCGTCGCCCGCCTCGCCCTCGCGGTTCTCGTAGGCGTCGTCGACGCCCTGGGCGATGTCGGGCGACTGCGCGCCGATGGACACCGACACGCCACAGGAGGCGCCGTCGAAGCCCTTGTGCGAGGCGTCGTAACCGATCTCGAGGATCTTCTCCCGGATGAGACCGGGAATGTCGACGTAGGTCTCCGTCGTCACCTCTCCGGCGACGTGGACCTGACCGGTGGTGATCAGCGTCTCGACCGCGACGCGGCTCTTGGGGTCACCCTTGAGCATTGCGTCGAGAATCGCGTCACTGATCTGGTCGGCGATCTTGTCCGGGTGGCCCTCTGTGACCGACTCGGAGGTGAACAGGCGACGGGACAAGTCAGTGGCTCCTCATGCAGCGGCTGCTGGCGTCTGGGGCTCTGGCATCGGCAGGACACCAGTAGCGCTCCGGCGAATTCTAGCCCCACCTGATGCGGGGCCGCGAAACCATCTCAGATCGTGTCACCCTAAATGTTCAGATCATGTAGTGGAAGAGCTGCGGGTTCACCGGAATCCGTCGCGGGGAAACCAACCTGCCGCGACGTACGGCGGGGCGCGTTCCGAAAGCCGGCCCCCAAAGTGCCCGGAGCCCGCGAACTGCCCGCCTCTCGGGCTCGTCCACATCTCGCGGGCGGGATGCGCAGCCCCGCCCACCCGGCTTCCCAGGGGCTCACAGCCCGGTTCACAGATCGGGCAGCGGGTCGGGCGGCAGCGTCTCCGGGGCGAAGACCTCCGCGTCGGCGGCGGAGATCACCGCGGCGTACTCCTCCTCGATCTCGAACACCATGCCACCGAGTTCGATGGCCGCGCCCGCGGAGAACTCCAGCGGACCGAGCCGGGTGCGCCGGGTGTGGGTGGCGTACACCGAGGTCGGCGCGTCGCGGTCGAAGAACTTGGTGGAGAGCAGGTAGATGGTGCGGTCAGTGATCACGATGAGGAAGGTCGCCATGCCCGGGGTGCCCACCGACAAGGCCGGCAGAACATAGTGGATCTCCTCCCCCGGAGGAAGCAGCGCTCGGCACCGTGCCCTGACCGCGGCGGCGACAGGCATGATCCAAACCCCTCCCGGCTGCGATGTGGCAGGGCTCTGGGAGGCAGTATCCGCCGGGAGCCGGGCTACGGCAAGTGGTCAGGCCAGGCGCGCGGCGACGAGGTCCCAGACCACGTCGGCCAGGGCCTCCTTGGGGCCGCGCGGGATGTCGACCTGCTCCCCCTCGGCGAGGAGGACCACCGCCGCGTTGTCGGGGGTGCCGAAGGCGAGGTCGTCGCCGACCTGGTTGACGACGAGCAGATCGCAGCCCTTGCGGGTGAGTTTGGCCCGCCCGTTGGCGAGGACGTCGTCGGTCTCGGCCGCGAATCCCGCGATCACCCGAGGGTACGGCTTGAGCCCCGCACGGCGCCGTTCCCCCAACTCCGCAAGGATGTCGGGATTTTTCACCAGATGAATGGCGTCAGGCTCATCGGCGGTCTTCTTGATCTTCGACCCGCTCCGCGCCGAGGGCCGGAAGTCGGCGACGGCGGCGGCCATGACCACGGCGTCGGCGTCCTCCACCGCCTCCAGTACGGCGTCGCGCAGCTCCAGGGCCGAGGTGACCCGGACCACCTTGACCCCCGCGGGGTCGGGCAGGGCGACGTTGGCGGCCACCAGGGTGACCTCGGCCCCCCGGGCGACGGCCGTGCGGGCCAGGGCGTAACCCTGCAGCCCCGAGGAACGGTTGCCGATGAAACGGACCGGGTCGATGGCCTCGCGGGTGCCGCCCGCGGAGATCACCAGGCGACGGCCCGCCAGGTCCGCGGGGCGCCCGGAGAGGACGCCGCGGCAGACCTCGAAGATCTCCTTCGGGTCCGGCAGGCGGCCGGGACCGGTGTCGGCCCCGGTCAGGCGGCCCACCGCGGGATCGACGACGATCGAACCGCGCTCGCGGAGCGTGGCCACGTTCGCACGGGTCGCGGGGTGCTCCCACATCTCGGTGTGCATCGCGGGGGCGAACACCACCGGGCAGCGCGCGGTGAGCAGGGTGTTGGTCAGCAGGTCGCCGGCCAGCCCGTGGGCGGCCTTGGCGAGCACGTCGGCGGTGGCCGGCGCGACGACCACCAGGTCGGCGTCCTGCCCGATGCGGACGTGCGGCACCTCGTGCACCGACTCCCAGACGTCGGTCGTGACCGGATTGCCGGACAGCGCGGCCCAGGTCGGCTCACCGACGAAGCGGAGCGCCTCCCTGGTCGGGACCACGCGCACCTCGTGGCCGGACTCGGTGAACAGACGCAGCAGCTCGCACGCCTTGTAGGCGGCGATGCCCGCGCTCACACCGAGGACGACCCTCGGCCTGCGGGGAACCACGGAGGTCGGCATCGAGGTGGGTCAGCCCTCGATCGGCTCGGAGGTGAGCAGGCCCTCGCTGACCTCGCGCAGCGCGATGGAGAGCGGCTTCTCCTGCGCGTGGGTCTCGACGAGCGGGCCGACGTACTCGAGCAGGCCCTCGCCGAGCTGGGAGTAGTAGGCGTTGATCTGACGCGCCCGCTTGGAGCCGAAGATCACGAGACTGTACTTGCTGTCGACGATGTCGAGCAGGGCGTCGATCGACGGGTTGGTGATGCCTTCGGAGTAGGCGGCGCTGGTTGCCACGTGTGATTTCCCCTAGCTAGGTGAACGTCCGAGGCGTGAACCCTCGGGAGCATCAGCCAACAAGGCTATCAGCCGATGGCATACATCCTGGACTGACGTGTTGACGAGCGTCAGGTCGAACTCCCGCTCGGCCGCCATCTCGATCCGGCCGGCCGCCAGGCGGCGGGCGATGACGTCCTCGGGCTCGGTGCCCCTGCCGCGCAGCCGCTTCTCCAGCTCCTCCCAGGTCGGGGGGGCCAGGAAGACCAGCAGGGCCTCGGGCATGGTCGCCCGGACCTGCCTGGCGCCCTGGAGGTCGATCTCCAGCAGCGTGGGCACCCCGGCGGCGAGTTTCTCGAGCACCGGGCCGCGCGGTGTTCCGTACCGGTTCCCGGCGAACTCGGCCCACTCGAGCAGTTCGCCGGAGGCGGCGAGGCGGTCGAACTCCTCGTCGTCGGCGAAGAAGTACTCGACCCCGTGGGTCTCCCCTGGACGGGGTTTCCTGGTGGTCACCGAGACCGACAGCCACACCTCCGGGTGTGCCCGCCGAAGCTCGGCGACGACCGTGGACTTGCCGACGCCCGACGGCCCGGACAGGACCGTCAGACGCCTACCGGCCGGGAGTCCGGCGAGGGCTCGCGCCCCCTTCGGACCTCCGGCCGAGGATGTGGAGCGACCGGCTCCGCCCTCGGCGGTTGCCTCCGGAGCCCGGCTCTCGCCGGACCGCGACGTTCCGGTCACTCCAAACCCCCCGTGATGCTGTCCCCATATGGGGTGAACGTGGTCGTATGAACCGAGATTAGCTCTCGGCCCCGCCGAACTCACGCTCGAGCGAAGCCCGCTGGTTCGTACCCAGGCCCCGCACGCGGCGGGACTCGGCGATGCCAAGCCGCTCCATGAGCTGCTTGGCGCGAACCTTGCCCACGCCGGGGAGCGACTCAAGAAGGGCCGAAACCTTCATCTTGCCGATGACGTCGTCGGCCTGCCCGTCTTTGAGCACCTCAGCCAGAGAGACCGCACCGTGCTTCAGGCGGTTCTTCACCTCGGCACGCTCTCGGCGGGCCTTGGCAGCCTTCTCTAGGGCTGCGGCGCGCTGCTCAGGGGTTAGGGGAGGAAGAGCCACGCCGGGTCACCTCGAATTTCCTGTCGATGTACTCGGACGGGAAGGGAAACTAGCTGGTCATGGCGCTTCAAGCAACGTCAAGACCACTTTATCCCTCCAGAAAATCTACTTCGTGACTTTCCGTGCCCGCAGCGTCGCGCTGTGTGGACAAAACTACGCTCAACGCCGAGTTTTCCGGGCCTGTGTCATGCGCCGTGTCCGGTGGCCGCGGAGGTGCGCCGGAGGGCCGCGGCGATGCCCGCGGCCGTCGCGCCGGGGTCGGCGGAGCCGGTGATCGGGCGGCCGATCACGAGAAGATCCGCCCCGTCGGCGAAAGCCCGCTCGGGAGTCGCTACTCTTGCCTGATCCTGACTCTCGGCGCCGGCGGGGCGGACGCCGGGGGTGATGAGCGTGATGTCGGGCCCGACCTCGGCACGCACCGCGGCCACCTCGCGCGGCGAGCAGACGAGGGCCTGGGCGCCCGCGGCGACGGCCATGGCCGACAGGCGGCGCACGGCGTCCTCGGTGGGGCCCCTGACGCCCATCTGCTCCAGATCGGCCTCCGAGAGCGACGTGAGCAACGTCACCGCCGCGATCTGGGTGTTGGGCACGGCCTCCACCGCCGCCCGGATCATCGCGGGACCGCCGGTGGCATGGACCGTCAGGATGGCGGGCTTGAGCCTGGCCACGGCCCTGGCGGCACCGGCGACGGTGTTGGGGATGTCGTGGAGTTTGAGGTCGAGGAAGACCCGCACCCCGCTCGCCCCCCGGACCGAGGCGATCACGTCGGGGCCGTAGCGGAGGTAGAGTTCCAGCCCGACCTTGACCGTGGTGACGTGTGGGGTGACCAGGCTGGCCCAGTGAGCCGCGGTCTCGAGGTCTGGCGCGTCCAGGGCGACGGCGATGGGTGCGGGCGTCACAGGGAACTCTCCTCAAGGTCTATCCGGTGCCGGGTGGACGCCCCCGGCGGGCGGTGTGCCAGCCCGACCGCGTCGGCCAGCCGGTGGAACCCCCGGGCCGCCAGGATCTCCTCAAGCTCGCGGAGGATGCGCAGGCAGGCGTAGGGGTCGTGGAACAGTGCGGTCCCCACCGCGACGACGCAGGCCCCGGCGAGGATGAACTCGAAGGCGTCCCTGCCGGTCAGCACGCCGCCCATGCCGATGATGGGCACGCTGGGCAGGGCCGCGTGGACCTGCCACACGCAGCGTACGGCCAGTGGCCTGACCGCGGGGCCCGACAGGCCGCCGGTGACCGCGGCGAGCACGGGCCGCATGGCCTCGGTGTCGATGCTCATGCCGAGCGGATTGTTGATCATCGACAGGGCGTCGGCGCCGCCGTCCACGCACGCGCGGGCCACGCTCACGATGTCCATGACGTCCGGGGAGAGCTTGGCCACCACGGGCACGTCGTAGCGCATCACCGACCGCACCGAGGCGATCACCTCGGCGGAGGCCGCGCCGTCGCGGGCGAAGACCCGGCCCCGGTCCTCGATGTTGGGGCACGACAGGTTGACCTCCACGGCGGTGACCCCGGGCGCGTCGGTGAGCCTGCGGGCCAGCGCGGTGTACTCGGCCACGGTGCCGCCGCCGATGGACACCACGGTACGCACGCCCCGCTGGGCCAGCCAGGGCAGCTCACGCTCCAGGAAGGCGTCCACACCCGGCCCCTGGAGCCCGACGGCGTTGAGCATGCCCGAGGGCGTCTCGGCCATCCTGGGGGTCGGGCGGCCCGCCCTGGGGGCCATCGTGATCGACCGGGTGGTCAGCGCGCCGATCCGGGCGAGGTCGAAGAACTGGGCGAGCTCGGAGCCGGACGCCGCGCACCCGGCGGCCGTGGTGACGGGGTTGACCAGCTCCACGTGCCCCAGGTACGTCCGCATGTCAACCGGCATTCCGTGTTCCTCCACCGGGTGCTCCCAGCGCGTCGAACGGGATCGTCCCCACGTCGTCGAAGCGGACGCGCTCGCCCCTGAAGACCGGTCCTTCGACGCACGAGCGCACCATCCGGGTCACCCCGTCGTCCCCGATGACCGGCAGCACGCACGTCATGCACACGCCGATCCCGCACGCCATCCGCTCCTCGACCGCCACCTGGACGGGGATGTCGAACTCGACGGCCACCGTGGTGACGCCGTGCAGCATCGGCATCGGACCGCAGGCGTACACCGCGTCGGCCCGTACGTCGGCGATCACGCCGGGCAGCACGTCGGTCACCCGGCCGCGCATGCCCAGGGAGCCGTCCTCGGTGGTCAGCGTGGTCGTCTCCCCCATCCTCCTGGCCCGCAGGGCGCCGAACACCCGGTCGGCCGAGGCCGCGCCGAGCACGAAGTCGACGCGGCAGCCACGCCGCTGGAGGGCGTCGGCCACGGTGAACAGCGTCGCCGAGCCGTGCTCGGCACCGACCAGGACGCAGGTCACCGGGTCCCTGGGCAGCGGGAACGGGCGGCCGAGCGGGCCCACCAGATCGAGGGTGTCACGGGCGCGCCGGTCGGCCAGCCAGGCCGTGCCCGGCCCGCTCACCGAGAAGACGAACTCGACGGTGCCGCCGTAGTCGGGCTTGACGTCGTGGACGAAGAAGGCGCGGCGCGTCAGCATCGACGTCTGCGCCCCGCCCACGGCCACCCCGACGAAGTGGCCGGGCCGGAAGCGCTCGGCGATGCCGGGCGCCACCACGGTGAGCGCATGGTAGGCGTCGACGCGGCGCGTCGTCAGCACCGTGCCCGTCACCTGCACCGGAGTAACAGGCGTCTTCCTCACCTCCGCTGGGGCGCCGGCCTCACTCCTCAACCGCTCCGCAACCGCTTCGCGTGCTCCTGGAGGGACCGTACGCCGATGTCGCCGCGGACGATCGCCTGGATGCCCTGTACCGCCGCGGCCAGGCCCTGGACCGTGGTGATGCAGGGGATGGCGCGCAGCACCGCGGCGGTGCGGATCTCATAGCCGTCCAGGCGGGGTCCCGACTGGCCGGGGCTGCCGAAGGGGGTGTTGACGATGAGATCCACCTCCCCGTCCAGAATGCGCCGGACGATGGTCTGCTCGCCCGCGGGACCGGCTCCCTCGCTGTGCTTGCGCACGATCTTGGCACGGACACCGTTGCGGCGCAGGACTTCGGCGGTGCCCTCGGTGGCGAGGATCTCGAAGCCGAGGTCGGCGAGGGCCTTGACCGGGAAGATCATGGCGCGTTTGTCGCGGTTGGCGACCGAGACGAACGCCCGCCCCTTGGTGGGCAGCGAGCCGTACGCGGCGGCCTGCGACTTGGCGTAGGCGGTGCCGAAGAACTCGTCGATGCCCATGACCTCGCCGGTGGAGCGCATCTCGGGGCTGAGCACGATGTCCACGCCGCGGAACCGGTTGAAGGGCAGCACGGCCTCCTTGACCGCGATGGGCGCGTCCAGCGGCATGGTGCCGCCGTCGCCGCTCTCCGGCAGCAGGCCCTCGGCGCGCAGTTCGGCCACCGTGGCGCCCATCATCACCCGGGCCGCCGCCTTGGCCAGCGGCACCGCCGTGGCCTTGGAGACGAACGGCACGGTACGGCTGGCGCGGGGGTTGGCCTCCAGCACGTACAGGATGTTGGCCGACATGGCGTACTGCACGTTGAGCAGGCCGCGCACGCCCACGCCCCTGGCGATGGCCTCGGTGGCGGAGCGGATGCGCTTGATGTCGTAGCTTCCCAGCGTCATCGGCGGCAGCGAGCACGCCGAGTCGCCGGAATGGATGCCGGCCTCCTCGATGTGCTCCATCACGCCGCCGAGGTAGAGCTCCTCGCCGTCGAAGAGCGCGTCGACGTCGATCTCCACGGCTTCGTCGAGGAACTTGTCAACCAGCACCGGGTGGTCGCTGGCCGCGCCCGCCTTGGCCATGTAGGCGGTCAGGGTCTCGTCGTCGTAGACGATGGCCATACCCGCGCCGCCCAGCACGTAGGAGGGGCGCACCAGCACCGGGTAGCCGATCTCCTCGGCGATGGCCAGCGCCTCGTCGGAGGTCACCGCCACGCCGTGCTTGGGGGCGGGCAGGCCCGCCTCGGCGAGGACCCGGCCGAACGCGCCGCGCTCCTCGGCGAGGTGGATCGACTCGGGCGAGGTGCCGACGATCGGGACACCGGCGTCCTTGAGCGCCTGGGCCAGGCCGAGCGGGGTCTGGCCGCCGAGCTGGACGATGACGCCCGCGACGGGGCCGGTCTGCTGCTCGGCGTGGACGACCTCCAGGACGTCCTCCAGGGTGAGCGGCTCGAAGTAGAGCCGGTCGGAGGTGTCGTAGTCGGTGGAGACCGTCTCGGGGTTGCAGTTGACCATGACGGTCTCGTAGCCGGCCGCCGACAGCTCGAAGGAGGCGTGCACGCACGCGTAGTCGAACTCGATGCCCTGGCCGATCCTGTTGGGCCCCGAACCGAGGATGAGGACCTTGGGGCGCTCCCCGTAGGGGACCTCGGTCTCCTCGTCGTAGGTGGAGTACAGGTAGGGGGTCTGCGCGGCGAACTCGGCGGCGCAGGTGTCGACGGTGTTGTAGACCGGGCGGACGCCGAGCGCGTGGCGCAGGTCGCGCACCCGCGACTCGGTCATGTCGCGCAGCTCGGCGATCTGCGAGTCGCTGAAGCCGTACCGCTTGACCCTGGTCAGCACCTCGGCGGTCAGCTGCGGTACCTCGCGCAGTTCGGTGGCCATCTCGTCGATCGCGATCAGCTGGTCGACGAACCACGGATCGACACGGGTGGCCTCGAACAGCTCCTCGGCGCCCGCTCCGGCGCGGATGGCCTGCTGCATGGTGAACAGCCGCCCGTCGTGCGGGATACGGCAGGCGGCCAGGAGCTCGTCCCTGTCGCCCGGATCGCCCGCCCAGGTGAAGGAGGCGCCCTTCTTCTCCAGCGAGCGCAGCGCCTTCTGCAGGGCCTCGGGGAAGGACCGGCCGATCGCCATGGCCTCGCCGACCGACTTCATGTGGGTGGTCAGGGTCACGTCGGCCCCGGAGAACTTCTCGAACGCGAACCGGGGCACCTTGACCACGATGTAGTCCAGCGAGGGCTCGAACGACGCCGGGGTCTCCTTCGTGATGTCGTTGGGGATCTCGTCCAGCGTGTAGCCGATGGCGAGCTTCGCGGCGATCTTCGCGATCGGGAAGCCGGTGGCCTTGGAGGCGAGCGCCGAGGAGCGCGAGACGCGCGGGTTCATCTCGATGACGACCATGCGGCCGGTGCGCGGCTCGACCGCGAACTGGATGTTGCAGCCGCCGGTGTCGACGCCGACCTCGCGGATGACCGCGATGGCCACGTCGCGCATGTTCTGGTACTCGCGGTCGGTCAGGGTCAGCGCGGGGGCCACGGTGACGCTGTCGCCGGTGTGCACGCCCATCGGGTCGATGTTCTCGATCGAGCAGACGATCACCACGTTGTCCGCCCGGTCGCGCATGACCTCCAGCTCGTACTCCTTCCAGCCGAGGATGGACTCCTCGAGGAGTACCTCGGTGGTCGGCGAGGCGTCGAGGCCCGCCCCGGCGATGCGGCGCAGCCCCTCCTCGTCGTGCGCGAAACCGGAGCCGACCCCGCCCATGGTGAAGGAGGGCCGCACCACCAGCGGGTAGCCCAGCTCTCCTGCGGCGGCCAGGCACTCGTCCATGGTGTGGCAGACGAACGAACGGGCCGACTCGGCGTTGAGGCCGTACTCCTCGGCGACCTTGGCCACGATGCCCTTGAACAGCTCGCGGTTCTCGCCCGCCTGGATGGCGTCGACGTCGGCGCCGATCAGCTCGACCTCGTAGCGCTCCAGAACGCCGGCCTCGTACAGGGAGATCGCGGTGTTCAGCGCGGTCTGCCCGCCCAGGGTGGGCAGCAGCGCGTCGGGCCGCTCCTTGGCGATGATCTTCTCGACGATCTCCGGGGTGATGGGCTCGACGTAGGTGGCGTCGGCGAACTCGGGGTCGGTCATGATGGTCGCCGGGTTGCTGTTGACGAGGATCACGCGGAAGCCCTCGGCACGCAGTACGCGGCAGGCCTGGGTACCCGAGTAGTCGAACTCGCATGCCTGGCCGATCACGATCGGTCCTGAGCCGATCACCATGATCGACTGGATGTCCGTGCGCTTAGGCACCCTTGCTTCCCTCCGTACTTATCGTTGCCCGCTCCATCAACGCGCAGAAGTCGTCGAACAGGCTTGCGGAGTCGTGCGGGCCGGCCGCGGCCTCCGGGTGGTACTGGACGCTGAAGGCCGGACGGTCCAGCAGCCGCAGCCCCTCGACGCAGTCGTCGTTGAGATTGACGTGGCTGACCTCCGCCGGGCCGTACGGCGTGTCGAACACGCCCTCCAGCGGGGCCCGCACCGCGAAACCGTGGTTGTGCGCGGAGATCTCCACCTTGCCGGTGCCCCGGTGCTGTACCGGCTGGTTGACACCTCGGTGGCCGTAACGCAACTTGTAGGTGCCCAGCCCCAGGGCGCGCCCGAAGAGCTGGTTTCCGAAGCAGATGCCGAAGAACGGGACACCCGCGTCGAGGACCCCGCGAAGCGCCTTGACCGGTCCGTCGGCGGTGGCGGGGTCACCGGGGCCGTTGGAGAAGAACACCCCGTCCGGACCGAGCGCGAGGATCTCCTCCGCGGTGGCCGAGGCAGGCAGCACGTGCACCTCGCAGCCGCGCTCGGCCATCCGGTACGGCGTCATCGCCTTGATCCCGAGGTCGACCGCGGCCACGGTGAACCGCCGCGTGCCGATCGCGGGCACCACGTACGGTTCGGCGGTGGAGACCTCCCCCGCCAGGTCGGCACCCTCCATCACGGGGCTGCCCAGCACCCGCTCCAGCAGTTCCTCGACCGGCGCCAGGGCCTTGCCGGAGAAGACCCCGGCCCGCATCGCCCCCCGCTCCCGCAGGTGACGGGTCAGGGCGCGGGTGCCGGGAATGGCGATGCCGACGACGCCCTGCTCCCTGAGGTAGTCGTCCAGGGAACGGTTGGAGCGCCAGTTGGAGGCCACCCGGGCCGGCTCGCGGATCACGTAACCGGCCACCCACACCCGCGAGGACTCCGGATCCTCGTCGTTGATCCCGGTGTTCCCGATGTGCGGCGCGGTCATCGCGACGATCTGGCGGTGGTAGGACGGATCGGTCAGCGTCTCCTGGTAGCCGGTCATCCCCGTGTTGAAGACCATCTCGCCGAAGGTCTCGCCCTCGGCGCCGTAGGGGGTCCCGTGGAAGACTCGTCCATCTTCCAGCACTAGCACTGCGGTCACTCACACACCCCGATCATCTCGGCTACAGCTCCGCAAAGTATGAAATATCTGGCACATCGGTCCGCCGTCGCCGCACCGGGCGGAACGCCCCCACGTCCCGGTGCGGGAAGGCGGGAGGTCCTCACGTGAGCTTCCCGTCCAGGACCGTCGGCCTGCCGCGCAGGAAGGTCGCCACGACCCGGCCGGGCAGGGTAAGGCCCTGGTAGGGGGTGTTGCGGCTCTTGGAAGCGTAGCCCGCCGGGTCGACCGCGGCGCGCACCGCCGGGTCGTAGAGGGTGAGGTTGGCCGGCGCGCCGACCTCGATCGGCTGCCCGTGTCCCCGAAGCCTGCCGATCCTGGCCGGGGCGCAGGACATCCGCTCGGCGACACCGGCCCAGTCGAGCAGCCCCGTCTCCACCATCGCCTCCTGGACCACCGCGAGCGCCGTCTCCAGGCCGATCATGCCCATCGCGGCGGCGGCCCACTCGGCCTCCTTGTCCTCGACCGGGTGCGGGGCGTGGTCGGTGGCCACGCAGTCGATCGTGCCGTCGGCCAGGGCCGCGCGCAGCGCCTCGACGTCGGCGCGGGTGCGCAGCGGCGGGTTCACCTTGTAGATCGGGTTGTAGGAGCCGACCGGGGAGTCCTCGACGAGGTCGTCGGTCAGCAGCAGGTGGTGCGGGGTCACCTCGGCGGTGACGTCCCAGCCCTTGGACTTGGCCCAGCGGATGAGCTCCACCGAGCCCGCCGTGGAGACGTGGCAGATGTGCAGGCGCGAGCCGACGTGCGCGGCCAGCAGGCAGTCGCGGGAGATGATCGCCTCCTCGGCGACCGCGGGCCATCCGGTCAGGCCCAGCCTGCCGGAGACCGCGCCCTCGTTCATCTGCGCGCCCTCGGTCAGCCGCGGCTCCTGGGCGTGCTGGGCCACGACGCCGTCGAACGCCTTGACGTACTCCAGCGCGCGGCGCATGAGCACCGCGTCGGAGACGCACCTGCCGTCGTCGGAGAAGACCCGCACCTGGGCCGCCGAGTCGGCCATCGCGCCGAGTTCGGCCAGGTGTTCGCCGCCCAGGCCGACCGTGACGGCTCCGACGGGCTGCACGTCGCAGTAGCCCGCCTCCTGGCCCAGGCGCCAGACCTGCTCGACGACGCCGGCGGTGTCGGCGACCGGGTCGGTGTTGGCCATGGCGTGCACGGCGGTGTAGCCGCCGAGGGCGGCGGCGCGGGTGCCCGTGGTGACGGTCTCCGCGTCCTCACGCCCCGGCTCGCGCAGGTGGGTGTGCAGGTCCACCAGACCGGGCAGGGCGATCAACCCCTCGGCCTCGACGGTCTCGACGGTCTCGCCGACGCTCAGCCCCTGGCCGATCTCCACCAGGAGACCGTCGCGGATCAGGATGTCGGCGGGCTCCCCGCCGAGGATCCTGGCGCCCCTGATGACGATGCCGTCACGCGTGGTCCCGATGCGGTCGTTCATCAGATCTCTCCCCCGAGGTCGGCGCCGCCAAGCAGCAGGTACAGAACGGCCATGCGTGCGGTCACACCGTTGGCGACCTGCTCGACGATCGTCGAGCGCGGCGAGTCGGCCACCTCGGCCGCGATCTCCATTCCCCGGTTCATCGGGCCGGGGTGCATCACGATGGCGTGGTCGGGCATTCTGGCGACGCGCTCGCGGTCGAGCCCGTAGCGGCGGCTGTACTCCCGCTCGGTGGGGAAGAACGCCGCGTTCATCCGCTCGCGCTGCACGCGCAGCATCATCACCACGTCGGACTTGGGCAGCATCGCGTCGAGGTCGTAGGAGACCTCGCACGGCCAGGAGTCGACGTTGACCGGGAACAGGGTCGGCGGGGCGACCAGGGTCACCTCGGCACCGAGGGTGGCCAGCAGCAGCACGTTGGAGCGGGCCACCCTGCTGTGCAGCACGTCGCCGACGATGGTCACTTTCCTGCCGTCCAGCGAGCCCAGGCGGCGGCGCATGGTGAAGGCGTCGAGCAGGGCCTGGGTGGGGTGCTCGTGGGTGCCGTCACCGGCGTTGACGACACTGCCGCGCACCCAGCCGGCCAACCGGTACGGGGCGCCCGAGGCGCCGTGCCGGATGACGACGGCGTCGGCGCCCATCGCCTCCAGGGTGAGCGCGGTGTCCTTGAGCGACTCGCCCTTGGAGACGCTGGATCCCTTGGCGGAGAAGTTGATGACGTCCGCCGACAGGCGCTTGGCCGCGGCCTCGAAGGAGATCCTGGTCCGGGTGGAGTCCTCGAAGAAGAG
This sequence comes from Streptosporangium amethystogenes subsp. fukuiense, assembly GCF_042665875.1. Taxonomy (NCBI): domain Bacteria; kingdom Bacillati; phylum Actinomycetota; class Actinomycetes; order Streptosporangiales; family Streptosporangiaceae; genus Streptosporangium; species Streptosporangium amethystogenes. The sequence continues at coordinate 4,095,993 of NZ_JBHTEE010000001.1, forward strand.
GTTCACCACGGTGCGGCCCCGCAGGGTGGGGAGCTTCTTGATGGAACGTTCCGAGATCTTCGCCAGCTCGTCCGCGGTGTCCAGGATGAGCAGGGCGTCGTCACGGGTCAGATCGGCCGCCGAGATCAGGTGCCGCTTCACCGGCCCTCCTCCTTCAGCAGCAGGACCGCGTCGCGGCCGTCGTTCTCCTCCAGGTAGACCTTGACGCTCTCGGACTTGGAGGTCGGCAGGTTCTTGCCCACGTAGTCGGGGCGGATGGGCAGCTCGCGGTGGCCGCGGTCGACCAGGGTGGCGAGTTGCACGGCCTGCGGGCGGCCCAGGTCGTTGAGCGCGTCGAGCGCGGCACGGACCGTGCGGCCGGAGTAGAGGACGTCGTCGACGAGGACGACGGTCCTGCCGTCGATGCCGTCGGCGGGCAGTTCGGTGCGGCCCAGCGCGCGGGCGGGACGCAGGCGCAGGTCGTCTCGGTACATCGTGACGTCGAGGGAGCCGACGGGCACGGAACGGCCCTCGAACTGCTTGATGTGGGCGGCCAGGCGGCGGGCCAGGTGGACCCCGCGCGTGGGGATGCCCAGCAGGACGACGTTCTCGCCGCCCTTGGTCCGTTCAAGGATCTCGTGGGAGATGCGGACCAGGGCCCGGTTGATATCGGGCTGCTCGAGAACGGCGCGCGCACCGCTCAGCGCATGCGAAATGGCATCGGTCAAGGAGTAACACCACCTTTCCCGCCTCACAGGACGGGTCTTAAAGGAAGTCAGCGCTCTTACGTTACCAGCCGTTCGAAGGCTCGCCCTGACCGGCCCCACCTCGGCGGATGCCGGACACCGCCCCAGGGATCTTCCCAAAAGTGAATAAATATCGTGATCTTCACTGACTTCCCATGGTTCTGGCGGGTATGCGCTTTAGATCCGTACCAACGCGAGGTATGGCGAGCGCGCCCACGGAGACCCACAGAGGCCCACAGAGACCCACGGTGTCCGGGGCGCCGCCCTCCCGACTCTCTCGTCACCAGCCGCGAAGGAAGAGAAATGGCCTTTCACGTCGACTCCGAGGTCGGCCGGCTCCACCAGGTCCTGCTTCATCGGCCCGAACTCGCCCTGAAACGGCTCACGCCCTCGAACAAGGACGACTTCCTCTTCGACGACGTGCTGTGGGTGCAGCGCGCGGTGGAGGAGCACGAGGAGTGGCAGAGGCTCCTGGTCGACCAGGGGGTCACCGTCCACATGCTCTCCGACCTGCTCCACGAGACCGTCGAGATCCCCCAGGCGCGCAAGCACATCCTGGACGGCATCGCCGACGAACGCTACTTCGGCCCGATGGCCGTCGACGCCATCCGCAACGCGCTGGACTCGATGGACTCCACGATGCTCCAGCGCTATCTCACCGGCGGCATCACCAAGCGCGAACTGGTGGACATGGGCACCGATCCCAAAAGCCTCGCCTTCCACACGCTCAGGCCGGACGACTTCGTCCTGCCCCCGCTGCCCAACCACCTGTTCACCCGCGACACCTCCTGCTGGATCTACGACGGCGTCTCGATCAACGCGATGAGGAAGAAGGCCCGCCGCCGCGAGACGGTCAACATGGAGGCGATCTACCGCTACCACCCCGCCTTCGCCTCCGGCTACGACCGGCCCGAGGAGGGCGGCTACCACGTCTGGATGCCCGGCATCCCCGCGGCTCCGGCCACCATCGAGGGCGGCGACGTGCTCGTCATCGGCCGGGGCGCGGTGCTGGTGGGGATCAGCGAGCGCACCCAGCCGCAGGCTGTCGAGATGCTCGCGCGGAGCCTGTTCGCGAAGGGCGCCGCGACCAGGATCGTCGCGCTGGACATGCCGAAGGCGCGGGCCTTCATGCACCTGGACACGGTGATGACCAACGTGGACGTCGGGGTGTTCACCAAGTTCGCGGGGCTGGGCATGCTGCCCTCCTACACCGTCGAGCCCGGCGACAACGAGAAGGAACTCAAGATCACCGACCATCCCCCCGAGGACATGCACAGAGCCATCGCGCGGGCCGTCGGCCTGGACGACATCAAGGTCCTCAGCGCGACACAGGACGTGTACGCCTCCGAACGGGAGCAGTGGGACGACGGCTGTAACGTGCTGGCCCTGCGACCCGGCGTGGTCGTGGCCTACGAGCGCAACACCACCACCAACAACCACCTGCGCCGCAACGGGATAGAGGTCATCACGATCCGGGGCAGCGAGCTCGGCAGGGGCCGGGGCGGCCCGCGCTGCATGAGCTGCCCGCTGGAACGCGACGGCGTCTGAGCCCTCCCGGCGGCCGGGCGGATCGCCGCCACGAAAGGCACCGCCGAGGTGAGGAGCCCGGCTCGCCCGCCTCCGCCGCCCGCGTCCCGATCGGGGCGTCGGGCGAGGCAGGCGGCCGCCGGCGGGCCGCCGCGGAGACGGCACCGGCGAGCCTCGACCGGCATGCGGGCACACCGCCGATCCGCACCGTCCGGATGGACGGGATCGTCGCACCGGGTATTCCTCCCGGCCGCGTCGTCGAAGATCATACTCTTGTCGCCGCACCCGAAGATGATGTTGCCCGAATCCTCCGGAAGAAGCCAGAATCCAGCGAAAATCCCGTAAAAACTAGAGGTTTCGCGATGCACGGTAGGACAACTACCGCGTTTGAGGCGGACCACATCGGACCGGATTCGACATCTTTTTTCCAATCAGCTTGACCTTAGGCGCCCACAGCTTTACCGTCACTGTCCGTAACCACACCTCGTGGCGTTATCGGGTGAACCCTGACGCACCGGTCATCGAAGACGCCTCCCCGGGCGCCAACCCGGTGACCGGGGCATAAGTTGCGAGGTAGCACAATCAAGTTGAGAGCAGTACATACAGAGCCGGGGGGCCACACCATGCCGTCTGAGTACGCCAAGTCGCTGGGTGCACGACTCCGCGCCATTCGCACCCAGCAGGGCCTGTCCCTGCATGGAGTCGAAGAGAAGTCCCGCGGGCGCTGGAAGGCGGTCGTCGTGGGCTCCTACGAGCGTGGCGACCGTGCCGTCACCGTGCAGAAGCTTGCCGAGCTGGCCGATTTCTACGGGGTGCCGGTCTCGGAGTTGCTGCCCGGAGGGGCTGCCCCCAGCCCGCTGGGCCCGACACCGAAACTTGTGATCGATCTTGAGCGCCTTGCCCAGCTCCCCAAGGAGAAGGCCGGTGCGCTTGCCCGCTACGCGGCCACCATCCAGAGCCAGCGCGGCGACTACAACGGCAAAGTGCTGTCCATCCGCCAGGAGGACCTCCGCTCCCTTGCCGTGATCTATGACAAGTCCCCCAGCGAGCTCACCGAGGAGCTCATCGGCTGGGGAGTCCTGGACCCCGAGGCGCGCCGCGCCGTCGAGTCCTTCTGACCGTCTGACCGGTCGTGGGTGCGCCGGAACCGGCGTGCCCACCCCGCCCCGCCCCGAAAAATCTTGCTCTCAGCAGAACGTTGGCTGCATTCCGCCCCGGCCCACGGCCACTGTGGTAGGAAAAGGCAAACATTCGATTGGCGAGATACGGTGGACATGACTTCGGGAGATGATCGGCTCGATCACTCTCGGCCGCGCCCAAAAAGCCGCCTCCACTCGGTCATGGTGTCGCTGGGATCGACCAAGACGCGCACCTTCCTGCGGTTGCTGGCGTCGATCGGCACCACCGGGACTCAGGACACCCTGAAGCTGCTGCCGTTCGTCGTCATGGCCGTGGTGGCCGTGATCGACTTCGGCTCGGGCCCCACGTCCGGCCTTCTCCCGCTGCTCGCCCTCGGCCCGGCCTTCGCCAGTGTGGCCTGCGGCCTGGCCCGCACCACCGTGATCGGCGTCGTCGCCCTGGTGCTGTGCGTCGCGCTCGGCCTCTACAACGACATCCTCTGGACACCGCGTACCAACATCACCATGTTCGCCATCCTCGGCGTCACCGTGGCCAGCGTGCTGGCCAGCGCCGGGCGGCTGCGCCACGAACGCCAGCTCGCCGACGTGCGCTCGGTGGCCGAGGCCGCCCAGCGGGTGCTGCTGCGCCCTGTGCCCCGCCGCGCCGGTCCCGGCATAGGCGTGGCCGTCTCGTACACCTCCGCCACGGCCGAGGCCAGGATCGGCGGTGACCTGTACGAGGTCGTCACCACCCCGCACGGGGTCCGGATCATCGTGGGAGACGTGCAGGGCAAGGGCCTGGAAGCGGTGGAGACCGCGGCCGTGGTGCTCGGCGCCTTCCGGGAGGCGGCCCACGACGAGAAGAAGCTCCAGGGCGTCGTGGCACGGCTGGAGAAGGCACTGACCCGCGAGTTGTCCGGCGAGCAGTTCGTGACCGCCGTGCTGGCCGAGATCCGTGGCGGTTCCACCATCGCCGTCATCAACTGCGGCCACCCCCCGCCCATGGTGCTGGACGCCGAGGGCACGATCTGGTTCGCCGACCCGCCGGATGAGGCCCTGCCGCTGGGCATGAGCGCACTACAGGCCAGCAAGCCGCAGCCGCACCACATCCCTTTCGAGCCGGGAGACCAGGTCCTCTTCTACACCGACGGGGTCATCGAGGCGCGCAACGGGTTCGGCGAGTTCTACCCGCTGCCGGAGCGGGCGCACCTGCTGGACGGTGAGGACGACCCTCAGGGGTCGCTGGACGCGCTCCGCGCGGACCTGCTCCAGCACGTGGGCAGACCGCTGGGCGACGACGCCGCCATGCTCCTGCTGCGCCACCGCGCCGTCCAGGAGAACTCCTCGGCGGCGTAGACCGCCGCGGGTCCTGCCCGCCGAGGCCGGCCGGACGGCGCCCCCCGCGTCGTCGACGGTCACCGCGACACCGTCCGGCCGACCCTCGCCAGGACGGAGAGGAACCCTAGCCCGCCAGGGGGACGTGGCCGGGGAGCACGGGTTGCGCCGGCACCCCGAGCAGGTTCTCGACCTCGACGACGAAGCGCTCCGCCTCGGAGATGAGCTCCTCGGCGTCTCGCGACGACACCGTGCGGGTCAGCCCCGCCTCGGCGGCGGCCCGCTTGGCCGCGCTCGTCTCGAAGTAGGGCGCCCACTCGGCCAGCCGGGGCTCGGCCTCGGGGAGCAACTCCCAGGCGCTGCGCAGCCTGCGCCTGCGGCCCTGCATGGGACGGGGTCGCGCGGCCAGGACGGCGGCGGCCGCCCTGAGCGCCGCGAGGTGGGCCGCGACATAACGAGCGGCGGAGGTCCGGGCGGCGGCGGCCTCTTCGAGGCAGTCACGCGCGTCTGTGAGGTGCGCTCGCACCGTGGGGGAGAGTCGGGGCCCACCGGAATCGCCGAGCCGAGGGGTCATGTGCGTCAGCCTCCTTGGTCGCAAGCGGCTCCCGGCGTTTTCACCGGCGGTGTCAACATTCGCAGACCCCACCGACAAATCCACCGGGTGGCCGGACGAGGAGCTTCCCCTCTCCCCGTCCGCCCCGACCTGGGCCCGATCGTCTCCTCCGACGACGTGGATCCGGCCGACCACCCTGGACACGGGTTACCAGACCCGCGTCATTACATCGAACATAAATTCGACCACTAATACTGTCAAGTAAAACAGCGAACAAAAGTTCGATCTTCCGATATGACAGACATGACGGAGGCCCCGGGAGATCTCCGTCTCCCGGGGCCTCCGCTCGCCGAGCGCCGATCCGCCCGCCGGTTCGCCCGATCCGCCGCGCTACCGGGCGAACCTGCCCCGGACGTGCACCGGCACCCCGGTGCCGAGCAGACCGGGAAGGACCTCCGCCACGTGCATCGGCAACCGGACACAGCCGTGGGAGGCGGGTGCCAGCGGCACCGACAGCGCGCCGTGGAAGGCGATGCCGCCGTTGAAGAAGATCGGGTTGTAGAGCTGGCCCAGGTAGGACTTGTGCCAGCCGTCCCTGCGCCAGGTGGTCTTGTAGTCGCCCGTCGGCGTGCGGGCGTCGCCGCAGAACCGCTGGGTCTTTCCCTCCCAGGTGGCCGTCTCGCAGTAGGCGATCCCACTGCCCGAGGAGGTGTGGCTGATCAGCCGCACCGCGCCGTCGACGTAGAGGACCATCACCTGGGTGGCGAGGTTCACCTCCACCCGGGTCGGCTTACCCCCGGGGACGAGCACCTTCGGCGCCAGCGGACTCTCCAGGGCCTGCCAGGTCCTGCGCGCCACCGTGCTGGTCGGCGAGATGCCGTTGACCTTCTGGAAGGCCCAGATCGCGGTCAGGGTCGCACCGCCGTAGCGGCCGTCGATCCTGCCCGGGGCGTAGCCGAGCTCGGCCAGCCTCTCCTGGAGCGCCTTCACCGGGGCGCCCTTCGCGCCGAGCCTGAGCGTCTTGCCCGGTGCGACGAACCGGGACGCCTCGGTCCTCGTCGCGACGGCCGGCGCGGCCGAGACCGCGGCCTGGGCCTCGGCGACGCCCGCGGAAAGGGTGACGCCCACGGAAGAGAGGAGCACGGCCCCCGCCGTCATCAGCGCGGCCGCTCCCAGCCGCTGTCCAACCCCCACTTTCCATCAACTCCTCATATCACTATGGATCAGGTCAAGGGACCATAGCGCACGGGTTCCCCGTGCAAGCGACCGGTTATGAAGCGGAAATCAACGGTCAACCCGTTTAGAGTGGCCAGGTGCCAGAAAAGTTGCATCCGAACGTTGAGAAAGTCGCCGCCGTGCTCCGTGAGCACGCCGTCCCCGGCGAGATCGTCACCTTCGCCGAGGCCACCCCGACCGCCGCCAGCGCCGCCGCGCAGCTCGGCTGCGAGGTCGGCGCCATCGCCAACAGCCTGATATTCGACGCCGACGGCGAGCCGCTCCTGGTACTGACCAGCGGAGCCCACCGGGTCGACACCGACCTGATCGCCGGGACGGCCGGTGTGGCGAAGGTGAAGCGCGCCGACCCCGCCTTCGTGCGGGCGGCCACCGGCCAGGTCATCGGCGGCGTCGCCCCGGTCGGCCACCCCGCCCCGGTCAGGACGCTGGTCGACACCTGGCTGGGCAAGTACGACGTCGTCTGGGCCGCCGCCGGCCACCCGCACACCGTCTTCCCGACCTCCTTCGACGAGCTCGTCCGCATCACCGGCGGAGTCCCCGTCGAGGTCGAGTGACCGCGATCCGGCGATGACCCGCGTCATGTCCTCCCTGCTAGGGTGCGACGCGTGATCGGACTGCGACGGATCGGCCCCGACGAGTTCACGCTCCGGTTGGACGCGGTCCTTGACGTCTACACCGAGGCGATGAACCCGCCCGCCGACCAGATCGCCGGTCGCAAGGCGATCATGGGGAGCCACGCCACCAACCCCGCCTTCACCTGCCTGTTCGCCGAGCTCTCCGACGGCACCCCGATAGGCATCGCCTACGGTTTCCACGGAGTCTCCGGCCAGTGGTGGCACGACGTGGTCCGGCGGGCCCTCGCCGAGAAGCACGGCGAGGGCAGCGCCCGCGGCTGGCTGGGCGACGCACTGGAGCTCGCCGAGATCCACGTCCGCCCCGACTACCAGGGCAAGGGCATCGGACGGTCAATGATCATGGGAATATGCGCGGGCCGCCTGGAGCGCACCGCCGTGCTGTCCACCCGTGACCGGCCCACCGCGGCCCGGCACCTCTACCGGAGCCTCGGCTTCGCGGACCTGCTCACACAGTTCGTCTTCCCCGGCGGGCACGAGCGCTACGCGATCCTCGGGGCGGTCCTTCCGCTGGACGGCTGAGCCGCCCAGCGGGAGACTTCCCGCTCAGCCCCCCAGCGAAGGGGCCTTCGGCGTGTGGTCAAGCGCCTGGAAGACCTCGCGGGTCGCGCTGGAGCGGTTGAAGGTGATGAAGTGGATGCCGGGCGCGCCCTCGTCGAGCAGGGTCTGGCAGAGCTCGGCGGCGAGCTCGATGCCCAGGCTGCGCACGGCGGCCGGGTCGTCGGCGACGGCCGCGAACCTCTCGGCCACCTCGGGCGGGAACGGCGCGCCGGAGAGCTGCTCCGACCTGGCGATGGTGCTCATCTGCGTGACGGGCATGATGCCCGGGATGATCGGTGTGTCACAGCCGCTGGCCGCCACCCGGTCACGGAGCCGCAGGTAGTCGTCCGCGCGGAAGAACATCTGGGTGATCGCGTAGTCGGCGCCCGCCCGGCACTTGCGTACGAAGTACTCGGTGTCGGACTCGATCGAGCGCGACCTGGGGTGCTTGTAGGGGAAGGCGGCCACGCCCACGCAGAAGTCGCCGGACTGGCGGATGAGCCTGACCAGTTCCTCGGCGTACAGGACGCCCTCGGGGTGGCGCACCCACTCGCCCGTCACGTCGCCCGGCGGGTCGCCCCGCACGGCGAGGATGTTGCGAACGCCCGCCCCGGCGAACCGGCCGACCAGGTGGCGCAGCTCGCGGATGGAGTGGTTGACGGCCGTGAAGTGGGCGACCGGGGTCAGCGTGGTCTCATGGGCGATCCGCTCGACGATGTCGACGGTGCGGTCGCGGGTGCTGCCTCCGGCACCGTAGGTGACGGAGACGAAGGTGGGTTGTAGCGCCTCCAGCTCGCGGACGGCACGCCAGAGCTGGCGCGCTCCCTCATCGGTCTTCGGGGGGGAGAACTCGAAGGAGAACGAGTGGGCACCGGCGGCGAGGAGTTCGCGGACGGTGGCGACACGATCTGGAAGAACGGACGGGCGACCCAGAGCCATGGGGCAAGGATACCGACCCGGCCGCTCGGATGCCCGATCAGATCGCGGCCGCCCACGGAGTGACCTTCACGCGGAACAACCGTTCTTCTAGATCGAAATATCCCCTTAGACCGTTAATCTCATTACTTGACCTCGTCCCGGCGCCGAAGCCGGAGGATCCCAACTTTCATAGATTGGGTTTCCTGCCTCATGACCAGTCGCGCGAAACCCGGAGGTGTCGTGTCTCGCACCGGCCCCACAACCGTTCCGCCTCTCCACCGCCCCGGCGGGCAGGCTCGTGCCGGCCATGCGTACGGTGGTCGGGGGGTCATCACCGCCGGACACGGTGCCAGGGCGTGCGGCACCGTACCGCGTTTCCTCCCCAGAGCTGAAGCCCAGGGTTTCCATACCGGAGGTATTCGATGATCACTTCTGCAACCGCGCTGGACATGATCCGGTCCGAGGTCGACCATGCTCTCCGGCGGTTCGTCGAACAACAGCGTCCGCAGGTCAGCGCTCCAGAGCTGGCCCCTCTTGTCTCCGCGGCCGAGGACTTCCTCTCGGGCGGCAAGCGGCTGCGCCCCGCCTTCTGCTACTGGGGCTGGCACGGTGCGGGCGGGGGCGACGACCCCGCGCTCTTCGCCGCGGCCGCCTCCCTTGAGCTGCTCCAGGCGAGCGCCCTGGTGCACGATGACGTGATGGACGCCAGCGACCTGCGCCGGGGCATGCCCTCGGCGCACCGCAGGTTCGAGGAACTGCACAGAAAGGCGGGCTGGCACGGCTCCGCCGAGCAGTTCGGCGAGGGTGCGGCCATTCTGCTGGGCAACCTGATGCTCATCTGGTCCGGTGAGATGTGGCGCAACAGCGGCCTGCCGGCCGCCTCGCTGGCGGCGGCGCAGAAGGTGCACGACGACATGCGCACCGAGTTGATGTGCGGCCAGTATCTCGACCTGCTGGAGCAGGCGCACGGCGAGGGCACCTTCGACAGCGCGCTGCGAGTCGCCCTCTTCAAGAGCGGCAAGTACTCCGTGGAGCAGCCGCTCCGGCTCGGGCTGGTACTGGCCGCCCAGGGCAGGGAGCCCTGGATCGACCGGCTCTGCGAGGAGTACGGGCGGTCCGTGGGCATCGCCTTCCAGCTTCGCGACGACATCCTCGGCGTGTTCGGCGACCCGGGCGAGACCGGCAAACCGGCCGGCGACGATCTCCGCGAGGGCAAGCGGACGATGCTCATCGCCCGCACGCTCGCCGCCGCCTCGGCCTCCCAGGCACAGGTGGTACGCACCACGCTCGGTGACCCGGACCTGGACGAGGCCGGAGTGGACCGGCTGCGCCGGATCATCGAGGAGACGGGGGCTCTCGTGGCGTGCGAGGACCTGATCAAGGGATACCTGGAGAACGCCCTCGGTTCGCTGGAGGGCGCCCCGATCCGGCCCGACGCCCGGGAGGCCCTGGCCGACCTCGCGGTGGCCGCCACCTCCCGGAGCACCTGAACCGCGTATCCGAACCACGCATCCGAACCGCGCGCCTGATCCGTGCACCGGGCCGGTGCCCTCGGCGTCCCGTCCGCCCGGCCGGAGACACGCTCCCGCCGGGCGGAAGGACCTCAGACGGAGGCCGCCAGCCTCCGCCTGAACTCCTCCGCCGCCGCCTTGGGATCGTCGGCCTCGGTGATCGCCCGCACCACCACGACCCGGCGCACCCCATGGGAGATGACCTCGTCCAGGTTGGTGAGGTCGATGCCGCCGATGCCGAACCAGGGCCGCTCGGTCTCCAGGGCCGCGGCATGCCTGAGCAGGCCGGGGCCCGGAGCGTGCCTGCCGGGCTTGGTGGGCGTCGGCCAGATCGGGCCACAGCAGAAGTAGTCGACGCCGGGCTCGACCGCCGCGGCGGACGCCTCCTCGGGGGCGTGAGTGGAACGCCCGATGAGGATGTCGTCGCCGAGCATGTCGCGCACGACCGGCACCGGCAGATCGCCCTGGCCGAGGTGGAGCACGTCGGGGCGGATCGCGTAGGCGATGTCGGCCCTGTCGTTCACGGCCAGGAGCTTGCCGTGCCGGTCGCAGGCCTCGCGGAAGACGGCGAGGAGGTCGAGCTCCTCGCGCGCCTCAAGACCCTTCTCGCGCAGCTGCACGATGTCGACCCCGCCCGCCAGGGCGGCGTCGAGGAAGTCCGCGAGATCTCCCCGGTCACGCCGTCCGTCGGTGCACAGATACAGACGGGCGTCAGAAACCGAGGGCCTGGGCACGTCTCTTCACTTCCGTGTGGCGGCCCGCCACGATCGCGTCGACCGGCGAGCCCGGCAGCGTGTCGTCGGGGGTGAAAAGCCAGCGGAGCGACTCGACGTCGTCGTATCCGGCGTCGAGGAGCACCGTGAGAGTGCCCGGCAGCCCCTTGACGACGTCCCCGCCGGCGAGGAAGGCCGCGGGGACCTGTGGCTCGCCACCGCCCCTGCGCACTCCGATGAGCTTGCGGTCCTTGAGAAGTTGCTTGGCGCGACCGGCGCTCAGGTTGAGCCTTCTGGCAACCTCGGTCAGGGTGAGCCACTCGCCCACCAACTGGTCGGTCTCCCGGTCGATCTGCGCAACAGAAAGCGTCACGAATCCACCACTACCACATCGAGCCCTTCGCCAAACACCTGGCGGCGAGGTTACGCCACCGTACAGTCGCGCAACGCTATCGCAGGGTCGGCGAGGCGATTGACGTCGAGGCGCCGTCCACCCTCGATGAGGCGGCGCCCCTGGACGAGGTCGCGGGGGCGGTTGACCGAGAGGACCGCGGCGAGCCGGTCGTCCTCGGTCACCCAGCACACCGCCCACCTGGTGTTTCCCTCGGCCTCCGGGTCGCCGCGCCGGATCAGGCGGGCGCCGTCGTGGTACCCGGCGTACTGGACCATGTGGCCGAACTGCTCGGACCAGAAGTAGGGGACCGGGTCGTAGACGGCGACGTCGCCGACGAGCGTGGCCGCGGCCACGTCCGGGGCGCCCAGGGCGGTGTCCCAGTGCTCGACGCGGAGGCGCACCCCGTAGCGGCGCGACCACCAGGCCGCGCAGTCGCCCACGGCGACCACTCCGGGCAGCGAGGTGCGCAGGTGCTCGTCGGTGACCACGCCGTTGTCGAGCCGGACACCGGAGCCGGCCAGCCACTCGGTCGCGGGCCGCACGCCGACGCCCGTGACGACCACGTCGGCCTCGACCGCGGAGCCGTCGGCCAGGGTGAGTCCCCCCTGGTCGACCGAGGCGACCATGGTGCCCAGGCGCAGGTCGACGCCGGCCTCCGCGTACCAGGCGGCGGTGTACGCGCCGACCTGGCCGAGCGCGGCGGACAGCGGGACGTCGGCCGCCTCGATCACGGTCACGGCGCATCCCGCCCTGCGGGCGGCGGTGGCCACCTCGGCGCCGATCCAGCCCGCGCCGATCACGGCGACCCTCGTCCCCCTGCCGAGCAGGGAACGCAGCCGGAGCGCGTCGTCGATGGTGCGCACCACGTGCTGCGGGCCGTCCCCGCGCAGCCGGATCGGACGCGCGCCGGTGGCGATGACCAGGCCCTCGTAGGCCAGCTCGCCCTCGGTGGTCTCGACCACGCCGGGGTGGAGCCCCTTGGCGGAGACGCCCGCGCGGAAGTCGACCTCGAGCGCGTCGAGGTCGGAGTCGACGACGGTGGAGTCGGTCTCGCCGAGCAGCACCCCCTTGGACAGGGGTGGACGGTCGTACGGTCTGTGCCGCTCCTCCCCGATCAGCGTGATCCTGCCGCCGAACCCGCGGGCCCGTAACGCCTCGACGCTGCGTACGCCGGCCAGACCGGCGCCTACCACCACGACATGATTCACACTTCCCGACCATAAGCGTCAGCACCGTACTCCTACCAACGGTCGTTGATAACGAAAACGGTATTTACCTCACATCTGACGCTCTAAGCGTGTTGCCGGACCCCTTAGGGTGGGGGGAAGACGCGCGGGAGCCCGGAACGCACCGGGCTGAGAGGAGGGCCGCGGAGCGACGAAGGACCCGGCGCGAGCCAGGTCCGGAGACGACCGCGAGCGGGCCCTCGACCGCCACGAACCTGATCCGGGTCATGCCGGCGAAGGGAGCGGAGTACACATGGCGGACCATTTCCACCTCCTCGTCGTCGGCGGGGGGGTGATCGGACTGTCGGTGGCCTGGCGTGCCGCCGGCCGGGGACTGAAGGTGGCGGTGGCCGACCCCGCGCCCGCCTCCGGCGCCTCGCACGCGGCGGCGGGCATGCTGGCCCCGGTCAGCGAGGTCACCTACACCGAGGAGCCGCTGCTGCGACTGGGCCTGGCCTCCCTGGAACGCTGGCCCGCCTTCGCCGCCGAACTGGCGGACGCGAGCGGGCACGACCTCGACCACCGCGCCGACGGCACCCTCGACGTCGCCTTCGGCTCGGACGATCTGGCCGCGCTGGACGATCTCGCCGCCTTCGTCGCCAAGCTGGGGTTGTCCGCCGAGCGGCTCACCGGCCGCGAGTGCCGCCGCCTGGAACCCATGCTGGCCCCCGCGGTCCGCGGCGGCATGCTGGCGGGCGGCGACGCCTGGGTGGACCCCAGGAAGGTCACCAGCGCGCTCCTCACCGCCCTGGAGCGGGCGGGCGGCACCCTGGTGCGCGCCCGGGTGGCCGGGCTGCTCACGGCCGCCGGAGCGGTCACCGGGGTGCGGCTGGCGACCGGCGAGAGCGTCGGGGCCGAGCGGGTGGTCCTCGCCGCCGGCGCCTGGTCGGGTTCCCTGCCGGGGATGCCGCCCGAGGCACTGCCCCCGGTGCGGCCGGTCAAGGGCCAGATCATGCGGCTGCGCTCCCCCGCGCCGATCCTGCGGCGATGCGTGCGCGGGGTCGTGCACGGCTCGAACGTCTACCTGGTGCCGCGCGGCGACGGCGAGGTCGTCCTCGGCGCCACGCAGGAGGAGATGGGCTTCGACACCCGTGTCACCGCCGGTGGGCTGTGGGAGCTGCTGCGCGACGCGCGGGAGCTCGTCCCCGGCGTGACCGAGCTGGAGGTGGCCGAGGTCGTCGCGGGACTGCGCCCCGGCACCCCGGACAACCTGCCGCTGGTCGGTCCCACGATCGTGCCCGGTCTGCACATGGCCACCGGGCACCACCGGGGCGGGGTACTGCTCGCCCCGCTCACCGCCGACCTCTGCTCGGGCGAGAGCGACCCGGAGCTCTCCTCGATCTGCTCACCCCTCCGCTTCCAGGAGCACCCACCGCAGGAGCTGTCATGAACGTGACCATCAACGGCGCCGCGCACGAGCTGCCCGCCGGGGCGACCGTCGCGCAGGCCGTGCAGCGGCTGACCGGCATGCGGAGCGGGGTGGCCGTCGCGGTGAACGACGAGGTCGTCTCGCGCGGCGCCTGGGAGGCCACCGCGCTCGCGGAGGCCGACAGGGTCGAGGTGCTCACCGCGGTTCAGGGAGGATGAGCGGCATGGTGGACGATCTGATCATCGGCGGCGAGAAGTTCTCCTCCCGTCTCATCATGGGCACCGGGGGCGCCCCGTCCCTGGAGATCCTCGACGCGGCGCTCGCCGCCTCGGGGACCGAGCTGACCACCGTCGCGATGCGGCGGCTCGACCCGGCCGCGCGGGGCTCGGTGCTCGACGTGCTGCGCCGGCGCGACATCAGGGTGCTGCCGAACACCGCGGGTTGCTTCACCGCCGGGGAGGCCGTGCTGACCGCCAGGCTGGCCAGGGAGGCGCTGGAGACGAACTGGGTGAAGCTGGAGGTCATCGCCGACGAGCGCACCCTGCTGCCCGATCCCATCGAGACCTTCGACGCCGCCGAGCGGCTGGTCGCCGACGGGTTCGTGGTGCTGCCCTACATCGGCGACGACCCCGTGCTGGCACGCAGGCTGGAACAGGCGGGCTGCGCGGCGGTGATGCCGCTGGGGGCGCCCATCGGTTCCGGCCTCGGCATCCGCAACCCGCACAACATCGAGCTGATCGTGGAGTTCGCGAGCGTGCCGGTGATCCTGGACGCGGGGATCGGCACGGCCAGCGACGCGGCACTGGCCATGGAGCTGGGCTGTGACGCGGTTCTGCTGGCCACCGCGGTCACCCGTGCGCAGCGTCCGGAGCTGATGGCGCAGGCCATGCGCTCGGCCGTCGCGGCGGGCCGGGCGGCCCGCCTGGCCGGACGGATACCCCGGCGTCGCTACGCGGAAGCCTCCTCCCCTCTTCATCGATAGAAAACGACCACGTCTCGGCATCGGTTTGGGATTCAGGGACCCTGTCGGCGTCAAATCGCCCGTAAACTCGGCCACGTGGACACGACGCTTACGGACCCCCTGGTCGGGAAACTCCTCGACGGGCGTTACCGCGTCGAGTCCCGGATCGCCCGGGGCGGAATGGCGACCGTCTATCTGGCCCTGGACATCCGGCTCGACCGCACTGTCGCCGTGAAGGTGATGCACCGCTCGCTCGCCGAGGACCCCGCCTTCGTACGGCGGTTCATCGGCGAGGCCAAGTCGGTGGCGAGCCTGTCGCACCCCAACGTGGTGCACGTCTTCGACCAGGGCACGGATGGCGACAACGTCTACCTCTCGATGGAGTACGTGCCGGGCCGGACCCTGCGCGACGTGCTTCGCGACCGTGGCAGGCTGCCCGCCCGCGAGGCACTGGAGGTCATGATCCCGGTGCTCGCCGCGCTGGGCTCGGCCCACCAGTCGGGCCTGGTCCACCGGGACGTCAAGCCGGAGAACGTGCTGCTCGCCGACGACGGCCGGGTCAAGGTGGTGGACTTCGGCCTGGCCCGCGCGATCGAGGCGACCAACCAGACGCGCACCGGTGTCATGATCGGCACCATCGGCTACATGTCCCCCGAGCAGGTCACCTCGGGGGCCGCCGACGCCCGCAGCGACGTCTACGCGGCCGGCATCATGCTGTTCGAGCTCCTGACCGGCCGCCAGCCGTACGAGGGCGACACCCCGATGTCGGTGGCCTACCGGCACGTACACGACACGGTGCCCGTGCCCTCCGCGCTGCTCCCCGGCTCTCCCCCGCTGCTCGACACCCTGGTGGCCAGGGCGACGGCCCGCGATCCCGCGAACCGTCCCGCGGACGCCACCGCGCTGCTGGTCGCCGCCGTCGACGCGCACCGGATGCTGCCCAGGGAGAGCGGCCCGGTGCCGTCCGTCCCCGTCGGGCCGCCGCACACCCACGAGACCACGGTGTCCGCACCGCCCGCGCCGGCCAACCACACGCTGATCCAGCCCCGCGTCGAGTTGCCCACCGGCCCGGTAAGCGACCAGCCGGCGCCCGTGCCCCCGGCGCGCAGGATGTCCGGCGCCCGCTGGTTCCTGCTCGCGCTGGCCGTGGTCATGGTGATCGCGGTGGGGGTGACCGGCTGGCTGTTCTCGCAGAACACCACCATCGTGGTGCCCTCCGCCCTGGTGGGCAAGAACATCACGGTCGCCACCAGCGAGGCCAGACAGCGCGGCTTCACCGTCGAGGAGGGCGAGGCCGAGCATGACGAGAAGGTGCCCAAGGGCAGCGTGCTCCGCACCGACCCCGTGGCGGGCACCGAGGCCGAGCCGGGGAGCAAGCTGATCCTGATCGCCTCGGCCGGCCCCAAGCGGGTCGCGGTGCCCAACGTGGTGGGCATGACCGAGCCCCAGGCCAGGAGCAGACTGGCGGAGGACTCGCTCGTCGCCGGCAAGGTCAGGAAGCAGGCCAGCGACACCGTGCCGCGCGGCCAGGTGATGCGGACCGTGCCGGCCGTGGGAAACCCGGTCAAGGAGGGCAGCAAGGTCGACCTGGTCATCAGCGCGGGTCTGCTCATGCCGGACGTCATGGGCATGCCCCGCGACCAGGCGGACGGGGTGCTGCGCGGGGCGGGATTCGTTCCCGAGTTCGTCGAGCAGACCGACGCCGCCCAGCCGTGCACGGTCATCGCCCAGGATCCCCGCCCCAAGGCCGAGACCGACAAGGGCGCCGTGGTCCGGCTGACCCTTTCGCAGTGCGCCAGCGAGTGGCACTGGCCCTGGGAGAACAACGGCGAGCAGCCTCCCGGCGACGGCGGCAACGTCGTGCAGATCCCGAACATCATGTTCAAGGACTTCAGGGCGGCGCGCGACGAACTGCGCGCCGCGGGGGTCACGGTGAAGCTGAGGCGGACCCTGGGCAAGGGCAGGGTGCTGGCCCAGATCCCGCCGGGCGGCCAGACCGTCCCGGTCGGCACCGAGGTCACCATCTGGTACTGACGGCCGGGCGGGCCCGGTACCCGCGCCGGGGCGGACCTCCGCGCGCTCAGCCTTCGGTCAGGAAACCGTGCAGGCGGATCCTGGCGAGACCGCCGTCGGGGTGGATGTCCACCCTGGCGTACGCGGCCTCGGGCGCGTCGGTGACGCGGAAGCGGTGCCGGGTGTCGGGCAGCAGGCGGGTCCTGGGCAGCAGCGGGAACCAGGTGACGCCGTCCGCGCTGCCGGTGACGGAGACCTCGGCGGGAGCGTTGAACACCAGGTTGGTGGTGTCGATCTCGGCGAGCCTGACGATCCCGGGCCCCGCCAGGCGAATGACCAGCCAGTCGTTGCCGCCGTCGCGACGGCGGGCGGTCTCCCAACCCTCGGCCTGGTGGCGGGCGAGGCCCGGGGAGATGGCGTTGTTGGGCGAGGAGTAGAACTCGTCGGAGCAGGCGGTGACGAGCGCGCCGTTCTCCAGTGCGGCCAGGTCCAGGCCGAGTCCCTCGTACACCGACAGGTCGGGCCTGACCTCGCCGTGCACCCGCAGCCTGGCGATGCCCCCGTCGGGGAACATGTTCAGCCGCACGTGGGTGTGGCGGCGCTCTCCGGACACCTCGAAGAAGTGCTCGGCGTCCCCCTTGAGGTCGCTCATGGGAACGATCTCCACCCAGTCGGCCGCCTCCAGCTCGGCGACCGTCGGATGGCCCTCGGCCTCGCACGCCTCGACGGAGGCGTGCGGCGGGTAGTTTCCCTTGAACCAGGCGGTGTCGATCACGACACCCCGGATCACCCCGGGCATGCCGAGTCTGACCAGGGCCCAGTCGTGGCCGGGCTCGCGCCGCCTGCGGGTCTCCCAGCCGTCGTAGACCTGGCCCTTGGCGCCGAAGGTGTGCGGGCGGAAGCCGGGGCGCCCCGGCCTGATGAGGCTCTCCTTCTCCGCGAAGGACTCGTCGTTGGCCGCGATCACCGAGCCACCGAGGGCACGCAGGGCGAGGTCGGGCAGTGCGGTGAACTCGATCAAGAAGAGAACCTTTCTCGCGAGGGGCGAAGTCCCGGCCGCGGGAGCGCTAAAGCAGGACGCCGCCGAAGTCCTTCCCCACGGCCCGGCCACGCAGCCAGGTCGTGCGGACCATGCCCGTGAGCGTCCTGCCGTGATAGGGCGTGACCGGGTTCCTGTGGTGCAGCCTGGCGACGTCCACGGTGTGCACCGCGTCGGCGTCGAAGGCGACCAGGTCCGCGTCGGCGCCCTCGACGATGGCGCCCTTGCCGCGCAGCCCGGCCAGTTCGGCCGGGCTGGTGGCCATCCAGCGCACGACGTCGCCCAGACCGTACCCGCGCCGCGCCGCCTCGGTCCAGACCGCGGTCAGGCCGAGCTGCAGGGAGGAGATACCGCCCCAGGCGGCGGCGAAGTCGGGCACCTTCAGGTCGGGGGTGGAGGGCGAGTGGTCGGAGACGACGCAGCCGAGCACCCCGTCGGCGAGCCCGCGCCAGAGCTCGTCGCGGTTGGCCGCGGCACGGATCGGCGGGCAGCACTTGAACTGGGTGGCGCCCTCGGGCACCTCTTCGGCCACCAGCGTGAGGTAGTGCGGGCAGGTCTCCGCGGTGAGCCTGATCCCCTGCCGCCTGGCCCTGGCCAGCGGTTCCAGGCAGAGCGCGGACGACACGTGCAGGATGTGCGCCCGCACCCCGGTCTCCGCGGCCAGCGCGGCGACCCGCTCGACGGCACGGCGCTCGGCCTCCCCCGGGCGGGAGTCGAGGAACTCCGGGTACCGCGGTCCCACCGGGTCCGCGAGCAGCGCGGGGTCCTCGGCGTGCACGACCAGCAGGCCGTCAAAGGAGGCGATCTCCACCATGGCCGCCCGCAGCCCGTCCGTGTCCAGCGGCGGGAACTCCTCCACCCCCGACGGGGACAGGAAGCACTTGAACCCGCGTACCCCCGCCTCGTGCAGCGCCCTCAGGTCCGCGACGTTGCCGGGGATCGCGCCGCCCCAGAAGGCGACGTCCACCGCGCACCGCCCGTCCGCGGCGCTCCTCTTCACCGCCAGGGCCTCCGCGTTCACGGTCGGCGGCAGCGAGTTGAGCGGCATGTCCACGATGGTGGTCACCCCACCCGCCGCGGCGGCCCGGGTGGCGGAGGCGAATCCCTCCCAGTGGGTCCTGCCGGGCTCGTTGACGTGCACGTGGGTGTCGACGAGGCCCGGCAGCAGCGCGACGTCGCCGAGGTCGACCTGCTCGGCGGCGTTCAACCGGGCGTCGTGGGCGTGCATCCCGACGATCTTCCCGTCCCTGACCGCGACGGCCGCCGGTCCCTCCTTCCCGGGCAGCACGGCCCGGCGGGAGCGGATGACCAGATCCGGCACGTCCTCAGCCCTCGCACTCATCGGCTCTCCGTTCCTGCCTGCTTCTCGCCGCGGCACGTGCCGGTCCGAGCGCCCGTACCCGGCGTCCCCTTCCCGCTCCCGCGGCCCTCTTTCCCGCCGCGCCCGGACGTCGCCGGAACGGCGCTCAAAGGTGCCTCTCGGCGACCGTGCGCGCGAGCCGTTCGATCAGCGGGCCCGGCTGCGACATGCACACGGCCGGATCGGGCTCGATGTCGGTGAGCGCGTAGGCGGCCGTGATACCCGCCGCGCTCAGCTCCTCGTCGCCGAGAGCCCGGCGCCCGCAGACCACGACGACGGGGACCCCCGCTTTGGCCGCGGCGCTCGCGACCCCCGCCGGCGCCTTGCCGCGCAGCGTCTGCTCGTCGAGCGAGCCCTCACCGGTGACGACGAGGCGCGCGCCCTCCAGGCTGTCGTGGAATCCGAGCAGGTCGAGGAGGTATTCGATGCCGGGCCGGAACTCGGCGGCCAGGAAGGCCAGCGCGGCGAATCCCACTCCCCCCGCGGCACCGGCGCCCGGCTGCCCGGCCACGCCCATCGAACGGACGACGCCGTCGTGCTCGGCGGCCCCGACCAGGCCGTGGGTGTGTGCGGCGACGGCGGCCAGCCGGGCGAGGGCGGCGTCGAGCAGCCTCACCTCGTCGGGGCTCGCGCCCTTCTGCGGCCCGTACACGGCGGCGGCTCCGTGCGGACCGAGCAGCGGATTGTCCACGTCGCCCGCGACGACGAACTCGACATCATCAATCTTGATAAGGCCGGATTTATCGATTTTTGCCAGGTCGCCGAGGGCGGCTCCGCCGAACGGGAGCTCCCGCCCGTCGGCGTCCAGGAAGCGGACGCCGAGCGCCCGCATCATGCCCGCGCCCCCGTCGGTGCAGGCGCTGCCGCCGAGACCGAGCACGATCCGCCGGGCCCCGCGCCGTACGGCGTGGGCGATCAGCTCGCCGGTGCCGTGGCTGGTCGCGGTGAGAGGTGCCGTCTCGACGCCCTCGTGCGCGAGCGAGCCCGCCGCCGAGGCGGCCGGCAACCGCCGCAGCCCTGACGCCTCGGCCAGCTCGACGACCGCGGTGGCCACGTCTCCTTCCCCGAGGGCGTCGCGCCAGGCGTAGGAGGCGAGTACCGGCTCACCGACGGGGCCGGTGACCTCGACCTCGACCCGGGTGAACCCGCAGGCCACGACCGCGTCCACGGTGCCGTCACCGCCGTCGGCCACCGGCAGCGCGACCGTGGCGACGCCGGGCCCGAGACCCGCGGCGATCCGCGCGGCGACCTCGGCACCGGTCAGCGAGCCCTTGAACTTGTCCGGGGCGATAACGACATGTCCCGACGACTCAGACAACCCTGCTCCCCAATGGCGGATGGGCGGCACGCGCCACCCGCCCGTGCGAGCCGGTGGGGAGCGGATGCCTGACCCCGGTGAAACGGAGCACAATCATCACATCCACCGACGGGCGCCCCCGACACCCGGTCCTCATCCGCCGACCTCCTGGCCCGCGGTGAAGCCCTGCTCGGCGGCCAGCCGCATGAGGCGGCGATGGGCCTCGCCACCGGCGCGGCCGAGTTCGTCCTGGGCGACGGTGCGCAGCTCGTCGTCCTCGACGACGGTCTCACCGCCCACCAGCAGCCGGGCCAGCGGTGGCTGCCGGGTGCCGAAGACCAGGGCGCAGACCGGGTCGGCGACCGCGGAGGCGAAGGCCCCGGTGCGCCAGAGGGCGATGTCGGCGAGCTTTCCCACCTCCAGCGAGCCGAGCTCCTCCTGCCGGCCCAGGTTCCTCGCCCCGCCCAGGGTGGCGATCTCCAGGGCCTGACGGGCGGTGAGCGCGGTGGGCCCGTACCTGGCCCGCTGGAACAGCAGGGCCTGGCGCATCTCGCCGGAGAGCGAGGTGAGCTCGGCCGAGGCGCTGCCGTCCACCCCCAGGCCGACGTTCGCGCCCCTGCGCAGCATCTCGGAGACGCGTGCGATGCCGGCGCCGAGGCGGCCGTTGGAGCTCGGGCAGTGCGCGGAGCCGGTACCGGTCTGGGCGAAGACGTCGATGTCGCCGTCGCTCAGGTGGACGGCGTGGGCGAACCACACGTCCGGGCCGAGCCAGCCGAGCTTCTCCATGTAGTCGACCGGGCGCTGCCCGACCTGCCGCAGGCAGTGCTCCTCCTCGTCGAGGGTCTCGGCGAGGTGCGTGTGCAGCCGTACCCCCTTGGACCTGGCCAGCGCGGCGGCCTCGGTCATCAGGTCGGCGCTGACGGAGAACGGCGAGCAGGGGGCGACCGCGATGCGGAGCCTGGAGGAGAAGGACGGGTCGTGGTAGGTGTCGACGGCCTCGGCCGTGGCGTCGAGGATCTCGTCGAGCCGTTCGACCACCACGTCCGGCGGCAGGCCGCCCTGCGACCTCCCCCGGTCCATCGAGCCCCGGGCGGGGTGGAAACGGAGCCCGACCTCCCGGGCCGCCTCGATCTCCGCGGCGAACAGATCCCCGCGTCCCTTCGGGAAGATGTAGTGATGGTCGCTGGAGGTGGTGCAGCCGGACAGGGCCAGATAGCCCAGCCCCGCGCCCGCCGCGCCCTTCACCACCTCGGCGTCCATGGCGGCCCACACCTGGTAGAGCGCCGTCAGCCACTCGAACAGGGTGGCGTCCTGGGCGAGCCCCTGGGAGGCCCACTGGTAGAGGTGGTGGTGGGTGTTGACCAGGCCGGGAGTGGCCAGGCAGCCGGTGCCGTCGATCCTGACCGCACCGGGTACGGCCGGGGCGGGGCCCGCGCCGAGGGCCACGATCCGGTCACCCTCGACGTGGATGTGCCCCGTGGGGATCTCCGGGCCCACGACCGGGGCGATGTGCACGTTCTCGATCAGGATGGTGCTCAACGAGACCCCTTCTCCTCGCCACGCGGCCCCGAACCCGCACCGGCCTTGCGGGCCGCGGCGAGACGTACCGCGTCGAGGATCTTCTCGTAGCCGGTGCACCGGCACAGGTTGCCCGCCAGGGCCTCGCGGATCTCGGCGTCGGACGGGCGCGGGATCCGCTCGATCAGGTCGTGGGCCTGGACGACGAGGCCGGGGGTGCAGAAACCGCACTGGACGGCTCCGCATTCGACGAACGCCTCCTGGACCGGGTCGAGCCGGTCGCCGTCGGCGAGTCCCTCGACGGTGCGGACCACGCGGCCCTCGGCCTGCCCCGCCGCGACCAGGCACGCGCAGACGGGCACCCCGTCGAGGTAGACGGTGCAGGAGCCGCACTCGCCCTGCTCGCACGCGTTCTTGGAACCCGGCAGGCCCACTCGTTCGCGCAGGACGTACAGGAGGCTCTCGCCCTCCCAGACGTCGTCGGCGCTCTCGCTGCGGCCGTTGACCGTGAAGGTGACGCGCATCAGCCTGCCCTCCTCTCGAAGCGCCCGGAGCGCAGCTCGTTCCACGCCCAGGTCAGGGTGCGCCGCGCCATCACCGCGATGGCGTGGCGCCGGTAGTCGGCGGTGCCGCGCACGTCGTCGATCGGCGAGGCGGCCTCGGCGGCCAGCTCACCGAAGCGCCCGAGCAGCGCGGGGTCGAGCCGGGCCTCCCAGTCGAGTTCGGCGGCCAGGAACTCCTCGGCCGCGACGGCGCGCCGGGGAGTCGGGGCGGCCGAGCCGATGCCGGTGCCGACCCGGCGCTCCGCGGGATGGAGCGCGATCGCGAACGAGCAGACCGCGATCACCATGGCGTTGCGGGTACCGACCTTGGAGAAGTACTGCGGGCCGCTCGCGGGGCTCATCCAGAACGCCCTGATCAGCTCGTCGGGTTCCAGCGCGTTGCGCTTGACCCCGAGGTAGAAGGCCGCGGCCGGGATCATCCGCACGCCCCGGGCGGCGGAGGCGACCTCGATGACCGCGTCCCCCGCGAGCAGCGGCGGATGACTGTCCCCCGCGGGCGAGGCCGCGCCGAGATTGCCTCCCACCGTGCCCCGGTTGCGGATCTGCGGCGAGCCGACGGTGCGGGAGGCCTGGGCCAGACCCGGCAGCCGGTCGCCCAGCTCGGCGATCAGCCGGGCGTACGACACGCCCGCACCGACCCTGAGCCTGCCGTCCGCCTCCTCGCTCCAGGTCGCGAGCTCGGCGATCCGGTTCAGGTCGAGCAGCCCGGCGGGCCTTCGCACGTCGAAGTTGAGCTCGACCATCATGTCGGTGCCGCCCTGTATGGGTGCCACCTCCGGCCGGTCCGCCTTGGCGGCCAGCGCCTCCGCCCAGGTGGCGGGTCGCAGGAAATCCATGGTCATCACTCCCAGGCGAAGCGTGCGTCGGGGGTGTCGTCGCGGAGCACACTGCCCTCGATCAGCCCGTAGGGACGGTCGGCGGCGTAGAACACCTCATTGGGGTTGTCCAGCCCGAAGGGGGTGAGGTCCACCAGGAAGTGGTGCTTGTTCGGCATCGCCAGGCGCACCTCGCAGACCTCCTTCCGGGTGTTCAGCACCCGCTCGCCCATCGCGTAGAGCGTCTGCTGCAGCGACAGGCTGTAGGTCTCGGCGAACGCGCCGAGCAGGCAGCGGCGCACCTCGTCGTAGGACTCCCCGTACGGGGACGCTCCCGGCAGGTGCCGCCAGCGGGCCGAGACCTCGGTGGCCAGGACACGGTCCCCGGTGGGTTTCAGGGTGGTGTACTCGTCCTGGACGAAACCGGAGAACTCCGACCCCGTCGAGTTGAGCACCACCAGGTCCTTCAGCCCGGAGACCACGGTGGTGCTGCCGTCCCGGTCGTGGTGGACGACGCAGGTGCGTGTCTCCCTGCCGGAGCGAACGAAGGAGTGCCGCCCGCCCCCGGCTCCCGAGGCTCCCGGGATCCGATCCCAGAAGTACTCCTCGATCTCCACCCGGGCGTGGTGGACCGTGGGCTGGGAGTCCACGTAGTGACGGGCCAGCAGGATCGCGAAGTCCTCGATCTGGGCGACACCGTGCTTCCTGGCGAAGGCGTACACGGTGTTCTTCTGCGTGTCGGTCGGCAGGACCGCGGCGTTGTCGCCGGTGAGGTGGACCGCCTCCATGTCACCGGAGAGTGCCGAGCCGACGGTGACGTCCTTGATGTGGTGGACGTCACCGTCCCTGACGACACGGACCAGGCGGGTCTCCGCCTTGCCGTAGCGGTTGGGTCCGAGAACGACGGGCATGCTAGCTCCCTCGATACGTCGAGTAGGCGAACGGGCTGAGCAGCAGGGGCACGTGGTGGCGCTCCCCCGGGTCCGCCACCGTGAAGTCGATCGAGATCCGCGGGTAGAAGGCGTCCACCGCGCGGGCGGCGAAGTAGGCCCCGGTCTCGAAGACCAGCCGGTGGGCGCCCGCCCCGCACGTCCACCCCGCGATCCGCCCGTCGGCGTCGGTGACGCCCTCGGCGAGCACCTCGCCGTCCCGTTCCAGGCGTACGGCGACACCCGCCGCCGGCCTGCCCAGGGCGGCGTCGAGCACATGCGTGGACAGACTCATACGGGACCTTCCGCAAGCGTGGGTTCGGGGAGCGCGGTGCCTACCTGCCCGTTCCCGGAGGTACGGGGATCGTCCAACGGCTTTCGGGGAACATGGGCCACGGGGCGCGCGGAGTTCATGTGGCCGGTCCCGGAGACGAGTGGCCGCTTTCGAGGAGTTTCCCGAGCCGAAGACGAGTGATCTTCGCGAGCTCGGCCCTGACCACGTTCTGCTCGGTGTCCTCGTCGTTGCCGAGCCGCTCGGTGAGGCGGGCCAGCATCTCCTCGGCCGACAGGCCGGTGGCGCAGATCAGGTAGACGTGGCCGAACCGCCGCTCGTAGGCGCGGTTGCCCTCCGCCAGCCGGTCCAGGACCTCCCGCCCCACCGCCTCGACCCCCGACTGCTCGCGGCGGGACCAGGCCCCTTCCCTCCCGGAACGACCGGCCGCCGGGCCACCCTCGCGGGGCGGCTCGCCGATCCTGGGGTGGGCGGCCAGTGCCTCGTGCACACCGGACCAGTCCAGGCTCCGCACGGTGGCCTCCGCGACCTCGGCCAGCCGGTCGAGGTCGCGGTAGGGGCGTGACGCCGCCACCCGCGCGGCGAAGTCCCGGCAGGCGCAGCAGGCCAGCAGTTCGGCCTCGGCCTCCTCGGTGCCCAGCGCGTTGAAGGCGGCCAGCCCCGCGACCTGCGGCGCGGAGTGCGGGTTAGACATGGGAGCAGTACACACACCACCGGCGCGTACAGTCCAGCGACAAGCACCCCAAACTGTGCCAAGGGTTTGCCGCAGATTTCCGCAACATACTCCAAACCCGCTGGTACCCGGCGCTCGGTTCTCCTTGGGAGACGTGGTTGAGCGCGCCTCACCGGTCACCTCGCCCCGGAGTGCGGGGAGGACAGGCCGGCTGGGCGGCCTGTCGGCTGTGAAGCGCCGGGGGCGGCGCCTAAACTGGCGTCACCATGACTTCCCTTTCCCCCATCGGCGGACACGTCTCCGTCACCGGCGGCCTCGCCAAGGGCGGGCTGCGCTACGCCTCCGACATCGGTGCCGAGATGATCCAGGTGTTCGTCACCAACCCTCGTGGCTGGGCGCTCGCCGTGGGCGACCCCGCCCAGGACGCCAAGCTCCTCGAGTCGGGCGTGCTCTCCTTCGTGCACGCGCCCTACCTGGTCAACATGGGCTCGCCCAGCGCGGAGACACTGGAGAAGTCGGTGGCCACCGTGCGGCACAACCTGCTGCGCGGCCACGCGATCGGCGCGAAGGGAGTGGTCGTCCACACGGGGTCGGCGGTGAGCCAGTCCCGCGACGAGGCGCTGCGCCAGCTGCGTGAACATCTCCTGCCGCTCCTGGACGAGATCCCCGACGACGGACCCGACCTGCTGCTGGAGCCGATGGCCGGGCAGGGCGCGGTGCTCTGCGCGACGGTCCAGGACCTGGAGCCCTACCTGGCGGCCCTCGACTGGCACCCCAAGGCGGGGGTCTGCTTCGACACCTGCCACGCCTTCGCCGCCGGGCACGACCTGTCGACCTCCGAGGGCGTCAAGGAGACTCTGGAGGCCCTGCACGCGATCGCCCCCGGGCGGCTCAAGCTGGTCCACGCCAACGATTCCAAGGACGTGTGCGACTCCAGGAAGGACCGGCACGAGAACATCGGCTCCGGCCACATCGGTGCCGAGCCCTTCGCCGACATGCTGAGCCATCCCGTGATGGCCGGGGTGCCGTTCTGCATCGAGACACCGGGCGGCGCCGAGAAGCACCGCGAGGACATCGAGGCGCTCAAGAAGCTCCGCGACCGGGTGGGTTCCTGACCTTCCCGAAGGTCGGACGGGACGCCCGTCCTCGTGATCCGGCCGCCCCCGTGTGGCCGGATCACGGTCCGGCCCGCTGGCTAACGCGGGCGTCCCGTCGCACTCGGAGAGCGGCGACCCCTCCCCCTTCCGGTCAAGGACCCGGTGGCCGGATGCCGGCGGTCACCCCGTGTCCGCGCATCAGGTCCTGTGCGAGCCTTACGGCCCTGTCCCCCCTGATCCGGCGGGTCTCGCTCTCCGATGAGGGAACACTAGAGGCGCGTCCAGACGAGCGAGCGGCGCTTTCCCGCCAGCGCGATTAACGGTCAGTAGTTGTCGATGTGCGGAGAGTGCCGACACGACGAACGGCGCACGGCAGGCGACGAACGGTCGATCGGGGGCTCGTGGGACCCCTGTGACCCGCCCCGTGCCGGGAAACGCCGATGAGCCGTACGACCACGGAACGGCGCACGGAAGGCACCGGGTCGGACGGCGAGCGGGGACGCACGAGAAGGACGGCGACCGCGGAACGGCCGCCGGAGGCCCGCACGGGCGCGAACCACCGTGCGGGGACCGCGGAGGGCGTGCCGCGTTACCGCAGGGCGGGCGCGGAGGGCAGGGGTCTGGCCCGGACCACGCCGGGGACGGCCGGGCGGTCACGGAACTGGCGGACCAGCCGTTCGCGGACCTCGCGGGCGTGCCGGCGGCTGACCGGAAGCGTCTCGTTGCCCACCCGGAGCATCACCCTGCCGCCGTCGAAGCGCAGCTCGCTCACGTGCCGCACCGAGACCAGCGTGCTGCGGTGCACCCGGATGAACCCCGATCCCGCCCAGCGCCGCTCCAGGGCGGCCAGCGACATGCGGACCAGGTAGCTGCCCTCGTCGGTGTGGAGCCGGACGTAGTCGCCCTGCGCCTCGGCGAACCAGACCGCCTGCTGGGGCACGAACCGCGTCCGTCCCGCGAGCTCGACCGGGATGACGTCCTCCGGCACGGGTTCGGCCGTCGCCGGAATCATGGACTCCAGGCGCCTTACCGCCTCGGCCAGCCGGTCGGCCCTGACCGGCTTCAGCAGGTAGTCGACCGCCTCCAGCTCGAAGGCCTGCACCGCGCACTCCTCGTGGGCGGTGACGAAGACCAGCCGGGGCGGGTTGGGAAACCCCGCGATGAGCCTGGCCAGGTCGAGGCCGTCCAGTCCCGGCATCCGGATGTCGAGGAACACCCCGTCCAACCGCTCGCCCGTGCCGAGCATCTGGACCATGTCCTGAAGCGCGGTGACCCCGCTCGCGGCCGTGGAGACGTGCTCGATACGGGGGTCCTGGCGGAGGAGATAGGCGATCTCCTCAAGGGCGGGGACCTCGTCGTCAACGGCCAGGACTCGCAACATGACCCCACGCTGCCCTCTGAACCGCATCCGCCGCAAGCCTCATGGCAACTTCGGGTAATAGTTTGACTACAAATAGCTATTGGCGGGGTGGAGCTTGGGAACGCGGAGCCGCACCGTCGTGCCCGCGTCCGGCGCGCTCTCCACGATCAGCCCGTAGTCCTCGCCGTAGATCTGGCGGAACCGCACGTCGACGCCCGCCAGCCCGATCCCGCCCTCCTCTCCCGGCGGCGGCACGGAGCCGTCGAGGAGCCCCCTGGCCCGCTCGGGCGGCATGCCCAGGCCGTCGTCCTGCACGCTGATGTGGGCCTCGGCCCCGGCGTCGCTGACCACCACCCGCACCTCTCCACGACGTCCCGCGGCCGCCACGCCGTGCTTGACCGCGTTCTCCACCAGCGGCTGCAGGCAGAGGAACGGGACGGAGACCGACAGCACCTCCGGCGCTACCCTGAGGGTGAAACGGAGCCGGTCGCCGAACCTGGCACGTTCCAGGAGCAGGTAGCGGTCCACGCAGTGCAGCTCCTCGGCGAGGGTGGTGAAGTCACGCGCCCGGCGCAGCGCGTACCGGTTGAAGTCGGCGAACTCCACCAGCAGCTCCCGCGCCCGCTCGGGGTCGGTGCGGACGAACGAGGCGATGGTGGTCAGCGCGTTGTAGACGAAGTGCGGAGACATCTGGGCCCGCAGCGCCCGCATCTCCGCCTCCATCGTCCGCCGCCGCGAGGAGTCGACCTCCGCCAGCTCCAGCTGCCCCGAGACCCACCTGGCGACCTCGGTGACGGTCCGCACCAGTGCCACGCTCACCACGGCGTCATAGGCGGCGAGCGTCCCGACCACCCGCCCGTCGACGGTGAGCGGTACGACGACCCCGCCCCTGGTGGCACAGCCCGGCGCGTCGCAGGCCGGCGCCTCCCCGGTCACCACGTGCGGGCGCGCCGAGGCCAGGACGATCCTGGCGTGCTCGGGCGCGTGGTCGCGGTGGCAGCCCGCCGCGCCGTCCCAGGCGAGCAGGCCACCGCCGTCGGCGACCGCGACGGCGCTGGTACCCAGCAGGGTACGCAGGTGGCGGACCGCCTTACGGGCGGACTCGTGGGTGAGCCCGGCCCGCAGCGAGGGAGCCGCCATCGCCGCGATGTGCAGTGTCAGGAAGGTGGCCTCGTCCGTCGGACCGCCCTGCCGGTCCGGGTGCCGCCGGCGCGGACGGGGAAGGACGAGTCCGAGAAGGGCACTGAAGGCGCAGAGCAGCACCCAGCCCGTGGTCGACATGCGGAAAACCGTAGTCAACCCGCCCCGGAGATCGGGGGCGAACGCCGATCACGGACCGATCAGGGTGGGCCTTCGCCCGCTTCCTCCTGATAGGAGTAGCGCTGCTCGCGCCAGGGGTCGGCGATGTTGTGGTAGCCGCGCTCCTCCCAGAAGCCGCGCCTGTCCTCCAGCAGGTACTCCACGGCGCGCACCCACTTGACGCTCTTCCACGCGTACAGGTGCGGGACGATCATCCGCACCGGGAACCCGCGTTCCAGGGCGATGGGCTTCTCGTCCAGTTCCAGCGCGAACATCGTCTGTGCACGGTCGAAGTCGCCTATCCGCACGTTGGCGCTGTAGCCGTACTCACCCCAGATCATCACGTGCTTCACCTCGGGTGCGGGCGGGGCGACCTCCATCAGCGTCGCCGCGGACACCCCGCCCCACTCGTTACCCATGATCGAGAACTTGGTGACGCAGTGGAAGTCGGCCACCACCGTGGTACGCGGCAGCGCGGAGAACTCGGGCCAGGTGAAACGGTGCTGCTCACCCGAGGCCGTCGCCCCCATGACGTGCAGCTGCCAGGTCTCCGGGCGGAACCGGGGCACCCGGCCGTAGTGGATCACCGGTCGGCCCCGGGGGACGTACTGGCCCGGAGGCAGACGAGGCTCCTCCCACGAAGGTTCGGACTGCTCCACCATCACTCCCTTCGCCGTTTCCCCTATGGCACGTGGTAATCCTGCCATCGCGGACTTCCCGCCGCCTCGGCGGCTACCGAATAACGTTCTTTCACCTGACGGGACGGAGGCGCTCTGACCGTGCGCTATCATTTCCCACTATGCGTACAGCGTTCTGGTTTTTTTATGGCGACGGACCCGTGAGTCGGACCGTTCGCCACCAGATGCTGCGCTGACAGCCTGGCGAACAGAAGGCCCCGGGTCCGGTTTCGGACTCGGGGCCTTCTGCTTTTCCCGGCCTTCATCGAACACACCACAGACCTCGGAGCCGGCCGGACCGGCCGGAGCCGTCGAAGAGGGAGAGACATGGTCATCGTCATGGGACCCGGCGCCACGGAGCAGGACGTCGAGGCGATCGTGGAGGTCATCGGCACGGCGGGCGGCGAGGCGTTCGTCAGCCGGGGCGTGAGCCGCACGATCATCGGCCTGGTCGGCGATGTCGCCCAGTTCACCACCCTCGACCTGCGAGGCATGACCGGGGTGGCCGACGTGATGCGGGTGAGCGCGCCGTACAAGCTGGTGAGCCGCGACAACCACCCCGAGCGGTCCACGGTCCGCGTCGGCGGTGTGCCGATCGGTCCCGGCACGGTGACCCTGATCGCCGGCCCGTGCGCGGTGGAGACCCCCGAACAGACCCTTCAGGCCGCCCGGATGGCCGCCGCGGCCGGGGCCACCCTGCTGCGCGGCGGCGCCTACAAGCCCCGCACCTCCCCGTACGCCTTCCAGGGGCTCGGCGAGGCCGGCCTGCGCATCCTCGCCGACGTGCGCGAGCGGACCGGGCTTCCGGTCGTCACCGAGGTCGTCGACGCGGGCGACGTGGCGCTGGTGGCCTCCTACGCCGACATGCTCCAGGTCGGCACCCGCAACGCGCAGAACTTCGCGCTGCTCCAGGCCGTCGGCGCCGCCGGCAAGCCGGTGATGCTCAAGCGCGGGATGAACGCCACCATCGAGGAGTGGCTGATGGCCGCCGAGTACATCGCCCAGCGCGGCAACCTCGACGTCGTGCTCTGCGAGCGCGGCATCCGCACCTTCGAGACCGCCACCCGCAACACCCTGGACGTCTCCGCGGTGCCGCTCGCCCAGCGGCTGTCGCACCTGCCGGTCATCGTCGACCCGTCCCACTCCGGCGGCCACCGCGACCTGGTCCTGCCGCTCACCCGCGCCGCCATCGCGGCCGGTGCCGACGGCGTGATCATCGATGTCCACCCGCGCCCCGACCAGGCCCTCTGCGACGGCCCCCAGGCGCTGGTCGACGGCGACCTGGACGAACTGGCCCGGGTGATGGAGCGGTTCCCGCCGCTGCTGGGCAAGGTCGCGGCCGTCGACGCCCTGGCCCCCGCCTGACCCACCCGCTCGCCGCGGCTTCCGGCCCCGGACACACCCGGGGCCGGGAGATCCGATCTCAGGCGTCGAGCCGGTACTCCTGCAGGGATCCGGCGAGCTGGACGGCGAGCTCCTCGGCGTCCAGGCGGCGTTCGATCTTCTTCAGGTCGGCGACCTTCGCGGCGGTCTCGGCGCGGCGGGGGGCCAGCAGCGAGCAGCAGTCCTCGTCCGGCAGCTCGGAGATCGCCAGGGTTCCGATGCGGCGGGCCTCGGCCATGATCTCGGTCTTGTCGAGGCCGATGAGCGGCCGCAGGATCGGCATGTCGACCGCGTCGTCCTGGGCGGTGATGTTCTGCAGGGTCTGCGAGGAGACCTGGCCCAGGGAGTCGCCGGTGACCAGGGCACCGGCGCGCAGCCGGCGGGCGACCTCCTCGCCGGTCTTCAGCATCAGACGGCGCTGGGTGATCACCGCCAGGCGGTCCTGGCCGGAGGCCTTGATGGACTGCTGGGCCTTGCCGAAGGGGACGACCCACAGCCGGGACCCGCCCTGGAACCTGTCGAGTGCCCTGACCAGCGCGTACGCCTTGTAGATGGACTCGGAGGTGGTGAAGGGGATGCCGGAGAAGTGCAGGAAGTCGACGCGCAGGCCGCGGCGCATCATCCGGTAGGCGGCCACCGGGGAGTCGATGCCACCGGACATCAGGACCAGGCCCCGGCCGCTGGTGCCGACCGGCAGCCCGCCCTGGCCCGGCAACCCGCCGGTGAAGACGAACGCCTCGTCGCGATCGACCTCGATGGAGACCACCAGCTCGGGGCGCTTCAGGTCGACCGGCAGCCCGTAGATGTCGTTGAGCTCGCCGCCGACCGAGCGGTCCAGCTGCATCGAGGTGAGCGGGAAGCGCTTGTCGCGGCGGCGGGAGCGGACCGCGAAGGAGACGCCGCGCCTGACGTCGTCGCGGTCGGCCAGCAACTCGATGGCGGCCTTGGTGATCGCCGAGGGGTCCTTGGCCACCCGCCAGGCGCGGTGGATCCAGACCAGCCCGGGAATGTACGAGACACGCTCGGCGACCGTGTCCGCGACCTCGACCCCGGTGCCGTCCGGCAGGAAGATCGCGATGACGCCGTGGCGCTGCCGGACGTCGACCTTGACGCCGACATCCTTCAGCGCGGCCTTGATGTTGGCCTGCAACCTCCGCTCGAAGAGCTCACGGTTGTTGCCCTTGAGGACGACCTCGCCCAGTTTGAGCAGAACGCAGGGCTCGCCCAAGGCGGACATGGTCATGGTGCAACCTCCGGTAGAGCTTCGAGGGGATATGAGGGGCTTTGTGGTAGGGCTTCGTCAAGTCTCTCGCGCGTTGGCGCAAAGACAACCTCTCGACCTTGTTACTTTAGTCGGGACTACGACTCGTCGAGGCCCTGCTCGATGGCGTAGCGGGCCAGTTCCACCCGATTGTGGAGCTGAAGCTTGTTCAGCGTGTTCTGGACGTGGTTCTGCACGGTCCGGTGGGAGAGCACGAGACGCTCGGCGATCTGCTTGTAGGACAACCCCTTGGCGACCAGGCGGAGCACCTCGGTCTCCCGCTCGGTCAGGCGGGGCGTCGCCTCGGGCGCGGATCTGGCCGCCAGCCTCCGGTACTCCCCCAGCACGAGCCCGGCCAGCCCGGGGGTGAAGACCGCGTCGCCCCCGGCGGTGCGCCGGACCGCGTCGAGGAACTCCTCCTTGCTCGCGGATTTCAGCAGATATCCGGAGGCTCCCGCCTTGATGGCCTCCAGCACGTCCTCCTGCTCGCCGCTGGCCGACAGCACCAGCACCCTGGGCGGCGGCTCCGAGGTGGCCAGCCTCCTGGCCACCTCGACCCCCGGCAGGTCGGGCAGCCGCAGGTCCAGCACCACCAGCTCGGGCCGGACCGCCGCGGCCACCCGGACCGCCTGCCGCCCCTCCCCGACCGCGGCCACCACCTCGTATCCGGCCTCGGCCAGGTCCCTGGCCACCCCGTCCCTCCACATCGGGTGATCGTCCACCACCATCACGCGCATTGGCCTACCTTAGGCCCGTTCCTCCTGGGGCGTCCGTCCCCGGGCGGCCCGGCCCGCCCACCGTGGCGGCCGCGAGAGGCGGTCTAGGCGGTCGGCACCGACATCTCGATCTCGGTGCCCCGGCCGGGAGCGGAGATCACACTGACCGTGCCACCGAGGTCCGCGACACGGCCCCGGATGGACTGCGCGACGCCGAGCCGCCCGTCGGCGGCGGCCTCCTCCAGGCGTCCGGGTGCCATGCCCGGCCCCTCGTCCCTGACGGTCACGGTGACCAGCCCGTCGTCACTCTCGGCGAAGACCCACGCGGGCGCGCGCGCCCCGCAGTGGCGGGCGACGTTGTCCAGGGCGGCTCCGACCGCGGCGGCCATCTCCGCCGCGGTGGCCGCGGGCAGGACCAGCGGGGTCGCCGGGGCCGAGACGGTGACCGTGGCCGAACCGTACCTGTGCAGCAGGGCGCACAGGTCCGCGGTGCCCGCGGCGGGTGCCTCGGGCCTGAGCCTGACCAGCTCGCGCAGGGCGGCCTCCTGCTCGCCCGCGAGCCTGCCCAGCTCGGCCGCCTCGCCGCCGATCTCCTGCCCACGCCGCTGGACCAGCGCGAGCACCTGGAGCACCGAGTCGTGGATTCCCCTGGCGAGCCGCTCCCGCTCCCGCCCCGCGACCTCCAGTTCGATCGCCTGCTCCATGCGCTCCTCGGCCTTCTTGGCCAGCCGGGCGACGTGCCCGACGACGGTCCCGGCGAGGAAGAGCAGGACGGTGCCGTTGATCGGCAGCGTCTCGAAGCCGCCTCCGGGCACGCCGTGCAGCCACAGGTCGGCCAGCGAGACGATCAACGCGGCCACGGCCCCCGCCCGCCGTCCGCCGTACACGCCCCAGGCGAGCACCGCGCCGCCCATCCAGGTGCCGGTGATCGGCAGGCTGCCCTCCTGGTAGGCGCCCTGCACCGCCGGGGTGGCGAGCAGGCAGCCCACGGTCACGAGCATGTCGGCGGCGAGCAGCGGCCGGCCGCGGAGCTCCTCGACGGAGTAGGCGAAGATCGTCCCCACGGTCCACAGCGCCATGACGCCGATCACCAGCCAGCCGGTCGCCGGGTGGGCGTACCCCCCGGCACGGATGAGCAGAACCGCCGCGTAGCCAAGGGACGCGACGCGGAACACCGCGACCGCCCGCCAGAACGGCCCCTCGATTCCGGTCACCCGCCAGCCCTACCTCTCAGCAAGAAAGCGGCGTACTGCAATAATCCACCGATTTCTCTCTCACGAAAAACTGGAACATGTCCCACGTAGATCACTTTTCTTACGGCCTGCTCACCCCCGCGCTGGCCTACGTCATGTCGAGCGTCGGATGCATGCTCGGACTCCTGCTCACCGCCAGAGCCCGCGAGGCGGTGGGAGCGGCACGGGCCCGCTGGCTGGTGGGCGGGGCACTGTCCATCGGCGGCACCGGCATCTGGGTCATGCACTTCGTCGCCATGATGGGCTTCTCCGTCGGTGACGGCCAGATCCGCTACGACGTGCCACTGACGATCGGCTCGGCGACCCTGGCCGTCGTCGTGGTGGGCGTGGGCCTGTTCCTGGTCTCCTACCGGGGCGAGAGGTTCGTGCCGCTCGTCTCCGGCGGCGTGCTCACCGGTCTCGGCGTGGCGGGCATGCACTACATCGGCATGTTCGCGATGAAGATGCCGGCCCACCTCTCCTACGATCCGACGCTGGTCGGGATCTCGGTCGCGATCGCGATCGCCGCGTCCATCGTGGCGCTCTGGTTCAGCCTGCGGGTCAGCGGCGTGCTCGCCACCGGCGGAGCCGCGATGATCATGGCCCTGGCGGTCTGCGGCATGCACTACACCGGCATGTTCGCGCTCGAGGTGCGCCCCCGGCTCTCACCCGCGCCGCTCGGAGGGGCCAAGGGCATCGACTTCATGCTGCCCACGCTGGCCGTGCTGGGCCTGCTGACCATCGGCCTGCTGCTCACCGTCATCCTGTCGCCGTCGCAGCCGGAACTGGACCACGACGCCGCCCTGCTGGCCAGGCTGGAGAACCGCCGCGCCGAGGCCCGGCTGCACGAGCCGGTCACCCCGCCCGCCGCTCAGGCGCCGAAGGGCCGTTCCCTGTTCGACTCCCAAGAGCGATGATGTACGGCCTGCGCCCGCCGGGCCGCTCGGTCAGGGCGCAAGCCGTACATGGAGGGGAATCGCAGGCGGCCGGCCGCCCGGTCAGGAGGCTAGGGCCGGCCACTTGCAGAACGCTTGCAGTCGGCCACTCTCCGCGACGGACCGCACTGACGCCTCAGCCGAAGAAGACCTCGGCCTCCTCGTAACGGCCGGCCGGCACGGTCTTCAGCTCCTTGGTGGCCTCGTCGAGACCCACCCGCACGATCTCGGTGCCCTGAAGGGCGACCATCTTGCCGAAGTCGCCGTCCTGCACCGCGTCGATGGCCTGCAGGCCGAACCTGGTGGCCAGCACCCGGTCGAAGGCCGTGGGGGTGCCGCCACGCTGGATGTGGCCGAGCACCGTGGTGCGGGCCTCCTTGCCGGTGCGCTTCTCGATCTCGCTGGCGAGGTTCTCGCCGATGCCGCCGAGCCTCACGTGGCCGAAGGCGTCGAGTTCGCCCGCCTGCAGCGTCATCTGGCCCTCCACCGGGTGCGCGCCCTCCGCGACCACGATTATCGGCGCGTACTTCGTCTTGAAGCGGGACTCGACGTAGGCGCAGACCCGGTCGATGTCGAAGGGCTTCTCCGGGATGAGGATGACGTTGGCACCGCCCGCCATACCGGCGTGCAGCGCGATCCAGCCCGCGTGGCGGCCCATGACCTCGCAGATCAGCGCGCGGTGGTGGGACTCGGCGGTGGTGTGCAGGCGGTCGATGGCCTCGACGGCGATGTTGACCGCCGTGTCGAAGCCGAAGGTGTAGTCGGTGGCGTTGAGGTCGTTGTCGATCGTCTTGGGCACGCCGACGACCTTCACCCCCTTGTCGAAGAGCTGCTTGGCCACACCGAGGGTGTCCTCGCCGCCGATCGCGATCAGCGCGTCGACCCCGCCCTTCGCGAGATTCTCCTTGATCTTCTCAACACCACCGTCGATCTTGATCGGGTTGGTCCGCGACGAACC
Source organism: Streptosporangium amethystogenes subsp. fukuiense (assembly GCF_042665875.1). Classification (NCBI taxonomy): domain Bacteria; kingdom Bacillati; phylum Actinomycetota; class Actinomycetes; order Streptosporangiales; family Streptosporangiaceae; genus Streptosporangium; species Streptosporangium amethystogenes. The sequence goes on from NZ_JBHTEE010000001.1 coordinate 4,132,168, forward strand.
CAGGATCGTCCCGCCGCGCGGCAGGATGCCGCGTACGGCCTCGATGTCCAACGGCATGGTTTCGCCCTCCAGGGGACCCCGCCAGCCGTCGCGGAACCCGACGAACTCATGCCCGTGGACGCCCACTCCCTTACGCACGACAGCGCGGATAACGGCGTTCAGGCCGGGGCAGTCGCCGCCCCCGGTGAGCACTCCGATACGCATGACATCCTCCGGTTATGAGTCCGAGCCAAGATGATCAGACTAAAGGGCATGGGCCGGTCGGCGACGGATTTCCGCCACCGACGGAACGCATTCTGCCGTCAGATGCGCCAGTGGTCTAGACCAAATAGAACTAGTCACCACATGTCGCCTCCCTCGATCGGCAGAGAAGCGACATATGAGCGCCTCCACCGGGCCCGAGGTCCGGTTCCGAACGGGGGCGCGCACATCACGGGCAGATCAGGCGCGCCGGCGGGACTCCGGACTCGGGAATCCCCCGGTCACCTCATGGGTCATACCCGCTCGGAACCACCGATCCCCTCCGCACCGGCGGTTCAGGGCAGCGGCAGCACGCAGGACGGGGTGCCGACGGCGAAGAGCTCTCCCGCGGGCCGTGGGACGCCGTCCTTCAGCGGAAGCACGGCGACGGTGTCCGAGCGCTGGTTGGCCACGTACATGCGGCCGTCGGCGATGGCGAAGTGCCGCGGCCAGGCGCCACCGCAGGCGACCTCCGCGACCGGCTTCAACTCGGGGCCGGCGAAGACCGAGATCGTGTCGGGCCCCCGGTTGGCGACGTAGACGAGCTCGCCACGGGCCTCCAGGTGTGAGGGCTGGTTCCGCTCCCCGCTCCCGCTGGCCGGGACGACGTGGATCTCGCGCCATTCGGCGTCGTAGGCGCGCACGGTGCCGTCCAGTTCCCCCGCCACGTACCAGTGGCCGCTCGCCGTGGCCATGTGCCGGGGGCCCATGCCGGACGCGAGCCTGACCGGTCCTTCCGGATGCGGGACCACCTCGTCACCGACCAGGTAGCGACGGATCTCGTCGGCGCCCAGGTCGCTCACGTACAGCACGCCGTCGGGGCCGAAGACCGCCTGGTGGGCGTGGGCCCCCTCACGGTAGGGGAAGATCCACGTGTCGGTCAGCAGGCCGGATCCGTCGATGCCGTGCACGCTGAGGGTGCCGTCGCCGTAGTTGGCCACCGCCAGGCGCGTGCCGGTGGGGTCCACCGCCAGGTGGCAGGGGGCCGTTCCCTCGCTGGACCGTTGCGCGAGCGGGCTCAGCCTGCCGTCGTCGGCGCGGGCGAAGACGCCGACCGTACCGCGCTCGCTCTCCCCCACCGCGTACAGGATCGGGAGGACCGGGTGAACGGCGAGGAACGACGGCCCCGAGGCGGGCGTCTCTCCGAGACGGGCGAGGCTCCCCAGCTCTATCAGGGTGATCCCCGGCCCGGATCCTTCGGTGTCCGGGGTGTACCCACCGATGTACGCGACCTCAGCCATCATGCTCCCGCCGTGGGCACGGCACGCGCCGTCCCAGCTCATCGTCCGTTCCAAGGCAAAATTCGAAGTTAGCGCAGTCGGCCGGCGATCTCACAGTCGCCTGCCCGGAAAGACCCCTGCGATTTCATTGACCTGGTCAATGAAATCGTTGATGCTGTCAAGCATGGAGAGACACGTGGCGGAGGTCCGGGCCTTCAACCGCTTCTACACCCGGCTCATCGGCGTGCTTCACCAGGGCATCCTGGACACCCCCTACTCGCTCACCGAGATGAGGGTGCTGTTCGAGCTGGACCGAGCGGACCGCATGGAGACCGGCGACCTGCGGCGGCTGCTCGGGCTCGACGCCGGATACCTCAGCCGGATGCTCACCAGGTTCGAGGGCGACGGGCTGGTGGTCCGGAAGCGGTCCGCCACCGACGCGCGGCGGCAGGTGGTCGAGCTGACCGACGAGGGCCGGGCCAGGTTCGCGCTCTTCGACGGGCGCGCGGCCGAAGAGGTGCGCGAACTGCTGGCCGGGGTGACCGACGAGGACCGCGGGCGGCTGGTCGCGAGCATGGCGGCCATCGAGGAGATCCTCGGCCGGGAGCCGAGGGCGGGCTCTCCTTACCTCCTGCGCCCGCTGCGTCCGGGCGACCTCGGCTGGGTGATCTACCGGCACGGCACGCTCTACAGCTCCGAGCAGGGCTGGGGCATGGACTTCGAGGCGCTGGTGGCCAGGGTCGCGGCCGACTACGTGGACCACCACGACCCGGCGCGCGAGGCGGGCTGGATCGCCGAGGTGGACGGCGAGCGGGTCGGCTGCGTCTTCTGCGTGCGCAAGGACGACGAGACGGCCCAGTTGCGGTTGCTGCTGGTCGAGCCGTCCGCGCGGGGCATGGGCATCGGCGGCCGGCTCGTGGCGGAGTGTGTGCGCTTCGCCAGGGCCGCGGGCTACCGGCGGATGCGGCTGTGGACCAGGGACGTGCTGCTGGGCGCCAGGCGCATCTACCGGGCTGCGGGCTTCGAGCTCGTCGAGAAGGAACAGCACGGCGACATCGTCGACGAGATCTGGGTCCGCGACCTCTGATCCGATCCCGCCTCGGCCGCTCACCACCCCCGACCAGGCCTGCCGTCGTCGACGGCGCCGCGCGGCGAGACTCGGCCAGCGGGCTTCCTCACCCCACCTCCCCCTAATTCCCTCTTTATAGATCGGTATTATGTGGTTAATATCGGATGGCACCGGCCCGTTCCGTATGAGCTCCGTATGAGGCGAAGATGCGCTTGCACTGGTTCCTGCCGACCACCGGCGACGGCCACCACGTCAGGCCCGCCACGACCACCGTCGCGGCGGGTGCCGTCGCGGACCGGCCCGCGACGCTCGACTACCTGTCCCAGGTGGCTCGGGCCGCGGAGTCCGCGGGCTTCGAGGCGGCGCTGACCCCGGTCGGGGCGGGCTGCCCCGACCCGCTGGTGGCGTGCGGCGCGGTCGCGGCGCGGACCGAGCGGCTCAAGCTGCTGGTGGCCTTCCGGCCCGGCTTCACCCTGCCGACGCTCCTCGCCCAGCAGGCGCAGACCTTCCAGCAGATCAGCGGAGGGCGGCTGCTGCTCAACGTGGTCACCGGCGGCGACCCGCAGGAGCAGCGCGCCTACGGCGACTTCCTCGACCACGACGCCCGCTACGAACGGACCGGCGAGTTCATCGAGGTGCTCAGGCGCACCTGGACCGGCGAGCCGTTCGACCACCGGGGCACCCACTACCGGGTGGCGGGCGGCGGACTGGCCACGCCACTGCTCGACACCCCCGACATCTACTTCGGCGGGGCCTCCCCCGCCGCCGAGCGGGTGGCCGCCGCCGGGGCGGACGTCTACCTGATGTGGGGCGAGCCCCCGGCGATGATCGCCGAGCGGGTCGCCCGGATGCGGAGGCTCGCCGCCGAGGCGGGCCGCGAACTCCGGTACGGCATCCGGCTCCACGTCATCGCCCGCGACACCGCCGACGAGGCCTGGGCGTACGCCGGGCGGCTGCTCACGGGCATGGACCCCGGCAGGATCGCCGCCGCCCAGGCGCGGTTCGCCCGGATGGACTCGGTGGGACAGCGCCGGATGGCCGACCTGCACGGCGGCTCCGCCGAATCCCTGGAGATCTCCCCCAACCTCTGGGCCGGGGTCGGCCTGGTCCGCGAGGGCGCCGGTACCGCGCTGGTCGGCAGCTACCCGGAGGTCGCCGAGCGCCTCCGCGAATACGCCGAGCTGGGCCTGTCGGAGTTCGTGCTGTCCGGCTGGCCGCACCTGGAGGAGGCCTGGCGGGTGGGCGACTTCGTCCTTCCCCGGCTGGCGGCCCCCGCGCTCGTCGCGTGAGCGTCCTCGGAGCCGGGCCGGGCACCGGCCGCACCCTCTGGCGAGCCCTGGCGCTGCGGGCCGGAGCGATCGTCACGCTGGTCGCGATCTGGCAGGCCGTGGCCATGGCCGAGATCTGGCCACCGGTCTTCGTGCCGGAGCCGGTCGCGGTCTGGGACCGGTTCCTGCGCACCACCGCCGACGGTGTGAGCGGCCACACCCTGCAGGAACACCTGCTCACCAGCCTGCGCCGGATCGGGCTCGGCTGCCTGTACGGGGTGAGCGGCGGCATCGTGCTGGGACTGCTGATCGGCATGGTCCCCACGCTGCGCGCGCTGCTCGGCCCCCTGGTCACCTTCGTCCGCACCCTGCCGCCGCTGGCCTACCTCAGCCTGCTGGTGATCTGGTTCGGCATCGACGAGGAGCCCAAGGTCTGGCTCCTGCTGCTGGCCGCGCTCCCGCCGGTCGCGGTGGCCACCGCCGACGCGGTACGCGGCGTGCACGAGGACTATCTGAACGCGGCCCGCTCGCTCGGCGCCCGCCGGTACGAGCTGCCGCTCCGCGTGGTGCTGCCGAGCGCGCTACCCGAGATCGTCACGGGGGTGCGGGTGGCCGTGGGCGTCGCCTACACCACGGTGGTCGCCGCCGAGACCGTGAACGGGGTGCCCGGCATCGGCGGCATGGTCCGTGACGCCCAGCGCTACAACCAGACGGACGTGGTCGTGCTCGGCATCATCGTCATCGGCCTGTCAGGCCTGCTCATCGACCTCCTTCTGCAAACTCTGGACCGCCGCCTGGTTCCCTGGCGCGGCCGCACCTAGGAAAGACCCGAAATGAAACGCATAGCCCTCGCCCTGACAGCCGCCGCCCTCGCCCTGACCGCCTGCGGATCCGGTACGGAGGAGGCCAAGCCCGCCGCCGACGGCTCTCCCGCGACCCTGCGCATCGGCTACCAGCTCATTCCCAACGGCGACCTGATCGTCAAGGACCAGCAGTGGCTGGAGAGGGCGCTGCCGAACACCAAGATCACCTGGAGCAGGTTCGACTCGGGCGGCGACGTGAACACCGCCATGATCGCCGGCTCGCTGGACATCGGGCTGGCGGGCAGCAGCCCGGTCACCCGCGGCCTGTCCGCGCCGCTCGACATCCCGTACCGGGTGCCGTGGATCTTCGACGTGATCGGTGACAACGAGGCGCTCGTCGCCCGGGGCGGGGTGACCGACGTCAAGGGCCTCGCGGGCAAGCGGGTCGCCGCCCCCTTCGCCTCGACCACCCACTACAGCCTGCTCGCCGCGCTCACCGAGGCCGGCCTCTCCGAGTCCGACGTGAAGATCCTCGACATGGAACCACCGGACATCCAGGCCGCCTGGCAGCGCGGCGACATCGACGCCGCCTACGTCTGGACGCCCACCCTGGCCGAGCTGGAGAAGAACGGCGGCACGACGCTGGTCACCAGCCGGGAGCTGGCCCAGCGGGGCAAGCTCACCGCCGACCTCGCGGTGGTGAGCGACGACTTCGCGAAGAAGTACCCGAAGGCGCTGAGCATCTGGCTCCAGCAGCAGGACCGCGCGGTCAAGCTGGCCAGGAGCGACACCGGCGCCGCCGCCGCGGCCATCGGCCGCCAGCTCAACCTCGACCCGGCCGAGGCCGCGCGCCAGCTCGGCCAGCTCGTGCTCCTCGACGCGAGCGAGCAGCGCTCCGCCGACTATCTCGGCACCCCGGAGGCTCCCGGCAAGCTCGCCGAGAACCTGCACAGCGCGGCGGAGTTCCTCAAGGACCAGCAGAAGGTCGACACCGTCCCCGAGCTAGCGGTCTTCCAGAAGGGCCTGGCCACGCAGGAGCTCGCGGATGCCTTCGCCGGAAACTGACACGGGCACCACCGCCCCCGGAGCGGGCCCGGCCACCTCGAACGGCGCCGCGCACGAGACCGTCGCCTTCCCTGCGGCCGGTCCGGGCGCGGGGCCGGAAGGGCCGCGGGACACCGCGCTCGCCCTCGCCGGGGTGTCGCACTCCTACCGGGGGCGCGCCGGGACCGTCGACGCGCTGGGGCCGATCGACCTGGAGATCGCCGCCGGGGAGTTCGTGACGATCGTGGGCCCGTCGGGGTGCGGCAAGAGCACGCTGCTCCGGCTGGTGGCGGGCTTCACCGCGCCGTCGGCGGGGACCATCACCGCCTCCGGCGCGGCGGTGTCGGGGCCCGCCCCCACCAGGGGCTTCGTGTTCCAGCAGCACCGGCTCTTCCCCTGGCTCTCGGTCGCCGGAAACGTCGGTTTCGGGCTGCGCGGCCTGCCCAGGGCGGCGCGGCGCGAGCGGGTGGCCGAACTGCTGGAGCTGACCGGCCTGGCCGACGTCGCCAAGGCCAGGCCGTATGAGCTGTCGGGAGGCATGCAGCAGCGCGCGGCGATCGCCCGCGCGCTCGCCCCGGACCCCGCGCTGCTGCTGATGGACGAGCCGTTCGCCGCCCTGGACGCCTTCACCAGGGAGCGCATGCAGGAGGAGGTCCGCGAGCTGTGGCGGCGGGCCGGCACGACCGTGGTCTTCATCACCCACAGCGTGGACGAGGCCGTCTACCTCGGCACCCGGGTGCTCGCGCTGAGCGGCAGGCCCGGCCGGGTGGTCTCCGACCGCGCCTCGGCCGTGCCGTACGGGGAGCGTCCCCGCACCGACCCGCTCTTCGCCGGGTTGCGCGAGGAGCTGACCGAGGTGGTCAAACAGGCCGCGTCGCTCAGCGTCGCTCAGCGTCGCTCAGCGGCGCTCAGCGGCGGAAGGGGCCGGTGACCTCGTAGGTGACGCCGTCGGTGCCGGCGGCGTCACCGCGGGCGCCGCGCTGTGAGGAGAAGTAGAGGCGGTCGCCGTCCGGTGAGAAAGCGGGTCCGGTGATCTCCGACCTGGCGTGGCCCGCGATCCGCAGGACGGGGGTGACGACCCGCTCGGGAGTGATCAGGTTGATCTCCATGTCACCGCCGTCCTCGGCGACGTAGAGGTCCCCGGACGGGGTGCCGGTGATGTTGTCGACACCGTTCAGCGGGGCGTCGGCGTCGTAGACGACACCCAGGTGCTCGTTCTCCGTGTCGTAGGCCCACACCCGGTTGTCACCCTTGGTGGTGAAGAAGCACACGCCGTCCGCGTAGTGGCAGCCCTCCCCGCCCGAGAAGCGGGTGGCGCCGGCGACCTGGTCGCGGGTGGCCTTCAGCAGCGCGCCGGGGTCGGGCACGCGCCGCCAGGTCACCGTGCCCGAGTCGGAGGCGCAGAGCACCTCCAGGGTGCCCGAGGTCAGGTCACCCCAGTAGACCGGCCGGAACCGGTAGAAGCAGCCGTCGGGCTCGTCCTCGGTGAGGTAGACCACCCGCCGCTCCGGGTCGCAGGCCGCGGCCTCGTGCTTGAACCGGCCCATGGCGAGGCGCGGCATCGCGGCCCGCGAGCCGTAGGGGTCGCACTCGAAGACCCGGCCGCGGAAGACCTCCTCGCACGACAGCCAGGAGTTCCACGGGGTGCGGCCACCCGCGCAGTTGAGGTTGGTGCCCGACAGGATGCGGTAGGCGCCGACGACGGCTCCGTCCGGCCCGAACCTGATGGCCGACGCCCCGCCGAGCAGCGGGATCTCCGAGTTGGACACGTAGATCCAGCCGTCGCCGTCGGGGAAGCACGCGCCGCCGTCCGGCGCCGGGTGCCAGAGCAGCCCGCCGATCCGGCGGCCGGTGCGGGCGACGATCCGGCTGGTGAACCCCTCGGGCAGCGCGACCCCGTTGGCGTCGGGCTCGCCGAGCGGACCGTAGGGGCCCTCGAAGCTCGGGGCGACGGCACCCGCGACCCCCTGCCAGAGCGAGCCCGCGAGAACCGCACCGGCGGTCAGACATCCGGTGCGCACAAACGTGCGGCGAAGCATGGCCCCTCCTCGTCGTCCCTCACGGTACGCCGCAAGCCGATCGAACTCACATGAACGCCGAGACTCCTTGAGCGCAAACTTTGCGCGAACCGGAGGACAAACATCCGCCAAACCAGGTCGGCCTATCACCAAGATCGCCATCTGTCCCGCCGGAAGCGTCCACAGTGGAATCTTCACCGTCGTCGGATCGGGAGGACCGTTGAGCGAGGGACTCGCGTTCGCGAATCCAGTCTTCGAGACCGCGCCCCGGGTGGGCACCCGCCGAGCTCTCGTCTTCCTCGACTCCCCGCCGGACACGCTCCCGCCCCGGACTCCCGCCCCGCACCCGGCCCCGCCACACGACCGGGCCGGCACGCCGCCCCCCGGCACCCACACCGATCCGCGTGCCGCGGGGCCCGGTGCCGGGCGGCCGGACGCGCGGCTGGCGAGCGCGCTGCGCGCCGAGGGGTTCACCGTCGACGCCGAGAGCAGCGGCGGGGCGAACGCGGACGGCGAGCGGGTGTGGAACCTGCTGCGCTCGGCGCGGGAGGGAGACCTGCTGCTGATCCGGCTACCCGCCGACGGCGGCTGGACCTCGGGACAGCTGGGATCGATGATCGGCACGTTCGGACGGCAGGTCGGCGAGTCGCTGGCGGCCGCCGTGCTGCTGATCGTGGACTTCGGCTGGAGCGCCCTTGACGGCTCCGCCGAACCGGTCAGGCAGCTCGCCGTGGCCGGGGAGCCGAAGGTGGCGGCGGCGGCGCTGACCCTCACGCTGAGGCTCGACGAGACGGTACCCGGCCCGGTGCGCACGCTGACCGACGTCATCGCGGAGGGCCTGCTGACGCGGGCCGCCGACCTCGACGGTGACGGGGCGATCAGCGTCGGGGACCTGCACGCCTACGCGCTCGCCCGCTACACGGCGGTCTCGGCCGCCCGCACCCCCATCCTGATCGCCTACGGAGCCGTCGCCGGTGTCGCCCTGACCCCGGCGAGGGACGCCGCCGCCCCGCACGCCGCCTTCACCCGCGCTCTGGCGCGGCTCGGCGACCACACCCCGCCCAGCTGCGGGATCGAGATCGTCCGGCGGGTCTACGAACTCCACCTGAGCGAGCCGGCCAGGGAGTTGCTGCGCAGGGCCGCCCTGCTCGACGAGGGCGAGCCGATCGACGAGATCCTCGGCGACGCCGCCGAGCTCAGGCAGTGGGGCCTGCTGGGCGACACGACCACGTTCGTCCATCCGGACGTGCGGAGGTTCGGCCACTCGCGGCTCTCGGTGGCCGAACGGGCGCAGACCTCGGCGCTGCTCCGCCGCCACCGGGCCGGGCTCCGTACGGTGCGGCCCCGGGCCAGGCTCACCGCCGACCGGTGGACCACCGAGGACCAGCTCGGGCACCGGGTCTACGCCGAGGCCATCGCCGCGTTCGTCCGTCACCCCGAGACCCGGCCCCCGCTGACGATCGGCGTCAAGGGGCCGTGGGGCACCGGCAAGACCTCCCTGATGCGGATGATCCAGGACCTGCTGGACCCCGGGGCCGCCGGAGACGATCCCGCCCCGATCCACCTGCCCGGCTCCCGCGCGGAGCGGGCGCTGACCAACGCCGAGGTGCTGGCCAGGACCGGCCGGCGCCCCAGGGGGAGCGCCGGGCAGGCGGAGCCGGACCCGCTCCCGCTGCGGCGGGCGGACTGGCGGCCCACGGTCTGGTTCAACCCGTGGATGTACCAGAACGGCGAGCAGGTCTGGGCCGGACTGGCACACGAGATCATCGGTCAGGTCACCCGGCGGTTGCCCCGCGCCGAGCGGGAGCGGTTCTGGCTGGAGCTGAACCTGTCCAGGATCGACCGGGAGGCGGTCCGCGGCCGCGCCTACCACCTGGCGCTGACCCGCCTGGCCCCGGTGGCCCTCGGCCTGGTCGCCACCCTCGTCCTCACCGGGGCGCTGCTGGCCGCCGCCGCGCTGCTGCCCGCCTTCGGCTCCCTGCTGGGGAACGCCGCGGCGGCCGTCGGCTCGGCGGGTGCGGCGGCCGTGGTGGGGGCGGGCGCGCTGCGGCTGGCCCGGTTCTTCGGGGAGTCGGCGGACAACGCCTTCCGCGGCCTGGTCACGCAACCCGACCTGCTCGGCCCGGGCGCGGCCGACGGGGCGGGTGGCGAGGGCGCGACCGCTCCCGGATACCGGTCCAAGACCGGCTTCCTGCACCTGGTGCAGACCGACATGCGACAGGTCCTGAACCTGGTCGCCACCGAGGAGCGCCCGCTGGTGGTGTTCGTGGACGACCTGGACCGCTGCTCGTCCGGAACGGTGGCGCAGGTCATCGAGGCGATCAACCTGTTCCTCGCCGGCGAGTTCCCCAACTGCGTGTTCGTACTGGCCATGGAGCCGGAGGTGGTCGTCGCGCACGTCGAGGCCGCCTATCCGGAACTGGCCGGGACGCTGCCCGTCGGCGGGCGGTCCGGCCTGGGCTGGCGGTTCCTGGAGAAGATCGTGCAGCTACCGCTGAGCGTGCCGCTGCTGGACGACGCCGACCGGCTGCCCGCCTTCGTACGGGCGCTGCTCGGCGTCGCCGACACCGTCCGGCCCGCGGACGTCCTTCCCGACCTGAAGACCGTACGACCGGGTGACCCGGGCGCCATACGGACACCGAATCCGGCCGGACCGCGTCCGGCGGGTCCCCCAGCCGCCCTGGAACGGCTCGACCCGCCCCCGGATCCGGCCGGACCGCGTTCGCGCGGTCCCCTGCCTCCCGCACGGCCCTTCCCGCACGACGCGGCCGCGCCGGGCTCGCCCGGCACCGCCACGCGGTCGGGAGCGGCCGTGCAGGGGCGGCATACGCCGGGCGCGCGGAGGCTGGAGTTGTGGGCACCGGTCGAGGCGCTGGGACCGCCCCCACCGGCGGACCTGACGGGATCGCACCCGGCACCGGGCTCGTGGGCGGCCGATCCGCCGGACCCGGTCCAGGTGAGCCGGTTGCAGGACGCCATCTGGGCACTGCGCCCGACCACGACGACACTCGACGAGGCGGCGCGGCTGGCCCAGGACGCCCTGGGCATCGAGTGCTCGGACGCCGTCGGCGGCCTGTGCGCGGCGACCCGTGAGGCCGCCGACCGGGTCTTCGACGACCTCTACAGCGACGAGAACGCCTACCTGGCGATCGAGTTCGTGCTCCCCGCGCTGACCTTCTTCAACCCGCGCGAGATCAAGCGGTACGTGAACGTCTTCCGCTTCTACTCGTTCCTGACCTACCGCCGCGCCCTGGCCGGGGCGATCCCCGCCTCGGACGGCGAGGTCGCCAAGCTCGCCGCGCTGGCCGTCCAGTGGCCGCACCTGCTGACCTTGCTGGCCAGGGAGGTCGACGGGGTGAGCATCCTGCGCCGTCTGGAGGCCGCCGCGGGCGACGACCCGACCTGGGAGCGGATCGTCGACGAGACCGGCCTCACCACCTACGACTCCCCCCACCTGGAAGCCCTGCGCGACCTGCTCTCCCGCCCCCACCCCATCGCCGACCTGGCCCGCTATCTCCTCTGAACACCGGGTCCCCCGGCTCCACGACCGGTGGTGGTGCGAGTGGAGGCGGAGATGAGTAGGGGCGTACTCATCTCCCGGGCGGCGCCGGTTCGCACACTGAAGGCGGCGGCCCCGCTTATTCGGATATTCGGCTATCGGCCGGGCGCGACAGCCCGGGATGGAGGGTTCGACGTGCGGGATTCATCGGTGCCGTTCAGCCGTCGCGGCGCGCTCCTGGCGGGGCTCGGGCTGGCCGTGTTCCTCGGTCTCGAACGATCAGGGGTCGCCTCGGCGGCCCGCGTCGCGGAAAGCGTGGAAAGGCTCCGTACCGGTGCGGCGATGTCGGCCGGGACGTTCCCGTGGGTGGCCCGCCACGGCCTGACCTCGGAGCGGTACCAGGCCGAGTTCGACCGCCTGGCCAAGGAGGGGTACCGCCTGATCCAGGTGGACGGCTACGAGATGGGTGGCCAGGCGGGATACGCGGCCATCTGGGAACACGCGCCGGGGCCGCCGCAGTTCGCCCGCCACGGCCTGACCGAGCCGGAGTATCGGGCCGAGTACCGGCGGCTGGAGAAGGAGGGCTACCGCCTGGTCCACGTGGCCGGATACGAGGTCGCCGGGAAGGTGTACTTCGCGGCGATCTGGGAGCTCACCGGCGGGCCGCACCTGGTCGCCCAGCACGACATGCCCTCGGAGCGGTACCAGGCCGAGTTCGACCGGCTGCTCAAGGAGGGGTACCGGCTGATCCACGTGGACGGGTACGGGATCGCGGGAAAGGCACACTTCGCGGCGATCTGGGAGAAGGTCTGGGGAGCCCAGGGGCCCGACTGGGAGGCCCGCCACGACCTGACCGGGGCACGGTACCAGGCCGAGTTCGACGAGCTGACAAAGAAGGGATACCGCCCCTTCCACGTCAGCGGCTACACCGTCGGCGGCACCGATCTGTACGCGGCGATCTGGGTGCGGGGCGCGGGCCCGGCCTGGTCGGCCCGCCACGGCGTGGAGGGGGCGGACTACCAGGGGGTCTTCGACGAGCACCAGCGAGACGGCTACCGGCCCGCCCGGGTCAGCGGCTACGGCTCCGGCTCGGAGCGGTTCGCGGGGATCTGGCTGAGCGACAGGATCGTGGACGATGCCTTCGCCGCCGTCCACGCGGTCGTCGACCGCCACATGAGGGCCTCCGGAGTGGCCGGCGTGTCACTCGCGATCGCCCGGCGCGGCGCGCTCGTCTTCGCCCGAGGGTACGGGCTGGCGAACCGGGAGACCGGCGAGCGGCTCACCGAACGGCACCTGATGCGCATCGCCAGCGTCTCCAAGCCGATCACCGCGGTCGCGGTCATGCGGCTCGTCGAAGCCGGCCTGCTCACGCTCGACCGGCGCGTCCTCGGCGCGGGCGGCATCCTCGGCACCCGGTACGGCAGCAGGCCCTACGGCGCGGGGCTCCAGGCCATCACGGTCAGGCACCTGCTCCAGCACACCGCCGGGGGCTGGACCAACGACGGCGACGACCCCATGTTCGGCAACCCGGCGATGAACCACGACCAGCTGATCGGCTGGGTGCTCGACAACCGGCCCCTCCAGCACACGCCCGGCACCACCCACCTGTACTCCAACTTCGGTTACTGCCTGCTGGGCCGGATCATCGAACAGGTCACCGGGGAGCCCTACGCCGACTTCGTACGCCGGAGCGTGCTCACGCCCAGCGGGATCACCAACATGCACCTCGCCGGGAACACCCGCGCCGAACGACGCCCCGACGAGGTGGTCTACTACGGCACCGGCGACCCGTACGGCATCCCGGCGCGGCGGATGGACTCCCACGGCGGCTGGCTCGCATCACCCGTCGACGTCGTCCGCTTCGCGCTGCGGGCCGACGGCTTTCCCACCGTCCCCGACCTGCTCCGGCCGGACACGATCGCGACGATGACCGCACCGTCGGCGGCCGAACCGGCGTACGCCTGCGGCTGGGGTGTCAACACCCTCGGCAACTGGTGGCACAGCGGCCGGCTGATTCCCTACGGCACGGAGAGCATCCTCGCCCGGACGAGCAACGAGTTCTGCTGGGCGGCACTCGCCAACGGCAACGGCGTCGACCTCGACACGATGATGTGGGAGGTGTTCCAGCAGATCGCCGTCTGGCCCTCCCACGACCTGTTCTGAGGACGTTCCCCGTGACCACCCTCGACCATCCGGCTCGGCGGTTCCTCCACGAGGGATGGACCTCTCGGGCCACCTCCGTCGGCAATGAGGGGCGAGACTATTCGAGGTCGTAGTCGGCCGAAAGTTCACGCTCGGGAGCGAGGAAGTCCACCGCGTACTCGGTCACGTCGCCGTGCTGGTCACAGTAGAGATTGGTCATGGTCAGCGTCAGCAGGCCGAGCACCGGGGCGACATCCGTCATCTCGCCGGGACCGCTGTCGCGCCGTTGCAGTGGTCCGGCCACGCTTCAAATAATCATGACCGAGGGGCATCATATGCGCGTGACGTATGAAGTCCGCCCGGGCGTGCCCGAGGACGTCGAAGCCCGCGAGTACGTACGCGTGACCACGTGGAAGGCCGCCTATCGCGGGATCATGCCCGACGACTACCTCGACGCGCTCAAGGTCGAGCCGGACGCGGTGGCGCGCATGGAGGAGGCACTCGCCAACGCCTTGGCCGAGGGACTCACACCGCTTCTGGTGGGCGAGATCGGCGGCAGGATCGTTGGCTTCGTCAACCTCGGCCGTTGCCGTGACGAGCACATCGGCGGCGGCGAGGTCTTCGCCATCTACGTGCTGCCTGAGGCGCAGTCCGACGGTCTCGGCCACGCGCTCATGACGGCCGCCGCGGAGCGGCTCCGCGCTGACGGACACCAGGAGATCGGCCTGTGGGTAGCGGCCGACAACACCCGAGCCCGGCGCTTCTATGAGCGTTTCGGCTTCGTTCCGTCCGGCCGTGTCCAACTCCTGTCGGCTCCCCTTCCGCCGATAGAGGAGGTCTACTACCGGCTGTCTCTGCCAGAGCCTGTCTTTTGAATCCGCGGTAGGGGTTGGAGTCCCCTGCCCCGCCCCGACGGCGTCCGCGCGATCTGCGGTCGGCCGCCCCCGGCGCACTGCTGCGACGCTGGTGGCGCAACCGGTCGGGCAGGCCCTCGTCCGCAGGAGGCCCCCGCAACCGCTTCCCCGCCCTGACGAACCACCGCAGTGCCGTATCAGCCGATGTTCGCCAGGCGGGCAGGCGCTTGCGCTGACCTCCAAGTAAGGCGCAAGTACCTTCTGCGAATTTTGGTGACCGATACCGAGATCGCAGGAGATTTTCCATGGGGGTTCGCAACTTCTTCCCGGCCGACCGGATGCGCAGGTGGACGACGCCGTTCCCGCCGCAGGCGTCCGGACCGGAAGAGGTCCTGGCGGCCGCGCGGCTCGATCCGCGGGCCGTCGGGGACACGAAGGAGGTCTCGCCGGGAGGCAGGACGCACCCGAAGGGGCCCGGCGAGGCCGGACCGGATCCGGAGACCGGGGTGGAGCCGTCGCGACCCTGGCGGACCGCCTATGTGGCGCCCCCGGTCGCCTTCGGCAGGGACGACGAGAGGACGGCCTTCGTCTCACCGGCGAGCGGGAACGACGAGACCACCGCGACGGACGCCTGGCGTGGTCTCAGGAGCCGCGCACCCGCCCGGCCGAAGACGGCGGCCATCGCCGTCTTCACCGCGGGTGCCACGATCGCCCTGCTCACCCTGGTCGCGTTCGGCACCGTGCTGGACCAGGTCTGGCTGATGCCCCCGCTCGTCGCCAGCGCCGCCCTGGTCTTCGGCGCGCCGACCCTGCCGCTGTCGCAGCCGCGAAGCGTGATCGGCGGCCAGTTCCTGGCGGCGCTCACCGGATTCGCCGTACTGGCCGTCGCCGGCTCCTCCGTCTGGGCCGCCGCCGTCGCCGGCGGCCTGGCCCTCGGGGTCACGGCCCTGACGCGTACGCCGCACTCGCCCGCCGCCGCCACCGCGACGCTCGTGGTCGCCCAGCAACAGCCCCTGGTGCCGTTCCTGCCGATACTCGTCGCCGCGACCGTCATCCTGGTGCTCGTCGGCATGCTCGTCGGACGCAGCGGGGTGACCCCGCGCTACCCCACCTACTGGTGGTGACGACCACCGGCATCGGCTCCCAGCGCGGAACATCGTGCCGGGAGCCGTTTTGAAGGGCTGGAGCGGATCACGGTGTCCAGGCCGGGTCCCGGCCGATGAGGCCGAGCAGGTGGTCGAACCGCGGGGCGTCGTCCGGCACCGCCACCGGCGGCCCGAAGGCGCCGCGCTGCCTGCCCGTCTCCGCCATCCGGCCGGTGAAGTCCAGCGCCCGCGAGACGGCCTCGGGGTCCGGCTCGTACTCCTGACCGGTGGCCCTGGCCAGGTCCCAGCCGTGCACGACCATGTCGACGAGGTACATGTGGGCCAGCATGGTCATCGGCAGGCCCATGGCGGGGCTGGTCCCCTCCCATGCCTCGGGCCGTGACCAGGCGGCCAGCATGCGCTCCGCCCGCTCGGGGAAGTCCCCCGCGTAGGGCCCCTGCTCGACGTTCGGCCCCTTGCGACCCAGCGACTCGAACATCTCCGCCACCCACTCGAGGTGGTTGATCAGGTCCTTGACGTCGAACTTCGCGCAGGGCGTCGAGGCCCCGAGCTGTTCCTGCCGTACCGCGCGTACCAATCCCGCGGTCCGTTCGGTGGCGTGCGTCATCAGCGGCATCATGTCGTCCATGGCAGCCATCGTGCCCCGCCTGCCCGAGGCGCGGCTTGTAGAAACGCGACAGCGCGGCTGGGTCGACCCGTACGCGGGGCTCAGCGCCTTTAATTTCGCCCGCCAGGCGCCATCACCCGAAATTTCGGCGTATGTGGATTACTTCTGGGTCGTCAGCTGGACCGACCTCGCCGAGCCGTACGAACAGCGCATCGTCTCGCATCCCACCGTGAACATGACGATCACCCAGGACTTCCATCGGATCGCGGGAGTGATCAAGGGTGGGTTCTCCTACACGATGCGGGGCAGCGGCCGCGTGCTCGGCACGCGCTTCCGCCCCGGCGGCTTCCGGCCGTTCCTCGGCGGCCCGGTGTCCCGGCTGACCGGCCGTTTCGTGGGGATCGACGAGATGTACGGCGCAGCGGGCGCGACCCTGGTCGAACAGGTCCTGGCCGAGCCCGACGTGCGGGCCGCCATCGCGCTCACCGAGGCGTTCCTACTGGGTCTGGGGCCGGATCAGGATCCGCTGACGGAGGAGGTCGCGGCGCTGGTGGCGATGGTGGCGAGCGACGTGTCCGTGACCAGGGTCGACGAGCTGGCCGCCAGATCGGGGCGGTCGGTGCGCTCGCTACAGCGGCTGTTCCGGGACCATGTCGGCATCGGCCCCAAGTGGGTGATCCGCCGCTTCCGGCTGCACGAGGCCGCGGAGCGGGTATACCGGGGCCTCGACCTCGCCACACTGGCCGCCGAGCTCGGCTACACCGACCAGGCCCATCTGACCCGCGACTTCACCGCCGCGGTCGGCATGCCACCCGCCGCCTACGCCCGGCTCAGCGGCCAGGCCCGATCCTGACGCCCGTCTCTCCGCTGGCGAGGCGACGGTGACAGATGAGAGCGGTGGCCGGCTCGGCCACCGGGGACCGGCCGGCCGTGAACGTTTCCGCGTCTCACCCGGCGGGCGCACACGAGTATCCGCCTCCCGGTACGAACCGGACCGCTCATCGACCTCGCACCGACCGCCAGGTCGGCCGGGGTGACAACCAAAGACCAAGTGATCAGCAAGTGAGGAACTCGATCATGATTCTTTTCGCGAAGCAGAAAGGATCATGATGAAGAGGACAGCGTTACTGCTGAGCACGGTGGTGCTCAGCGGGCTGCTGGCCACCACCCCCTCATACGCCGCCGCACCCTCCGCCCCCGCGCTCAAGACCGCTGTGGCCCAGGTGAAGGCGAGTCCCGCCAAGCGGTCGGGCGCGTGTCCGACCACGGTGGGATTCTCCGCGGTGGTGGCGGCCAAGGGCAAGGGCATCATCCGTTACAGGTGGGTACGCGGCGACGGCGGCAAGAGCGTCGTCAAGAGCCTCCGCGTCAACGGCTCGCGCAAGGTGGTCGTGCGAGACCGGCAGACCTTCGACCGCGACACCACCGGCTGGCAGGCCGTCGAGATCCTGGGCAAGAAGGGTCTGTCGGGCAAGGCGCGGTTCAGCGTCGCCTGTGACGGTCCCGCACAGGTGTGGGACGTCTCCCACCCGCTGCCCGCCCAGCCCGGACGGCCGCTGGAGTCGGCGGCGGACGTGGACGTCAGCCCGGCCGCCTACAACGGCGTTTGCCCGGCGACGGTACGGTTCACCGCGACCATCCAGGTCTCGCGCACCCCGGCCACCGTCGACTACCGGTGGATCGACAGCATCACCGGCGAGGGACGGCCGGAGTCGCTGTACTTCGCCGCCGGCGGACCGCGCCTCCGCCAGGTCACGCTGCCGATGAGCGTGGGCAGTTCCACCCGCGGCTGGAAGGCCGTCCGTATCCTCACCCCCGGCGGACACGACTCCGGCCGCGCCGACTACGCGGTGACCTGCAAGAGCGGCCCGGCGCCCACCCCGACGTCCACTCCGACGTCCACCCCGAGTTCCACGCCGAGCTCCACCCCGACGTCCACGCCCACGCAGCCTCCGGTGACGCCGGGACGGCAGATCGTGGAGCTCACCCCGGGCGACTACGCGGGCACCTGCGTGGAGCCTGTCGCGTACCGGGCCACCGGGCGGGTCACGCTCCCCGCCGGAGCCGCGCAGCAGGTCACGTACTGGTGGCTCGTGGACGGCGCCGCCTGGCAGAAGCAGGTGCTGGACTTCCCCGCCTCCGCCCAGGCCCGCTCCCAGGACGTCTCCGCCTCCTGGACCCTCGGTGCCGCCGGGGGCGGCGCGCACAAGGTCGGCCTCATGGTCGAGGGCGGCCCCTCCCAGCCTGACGAGCGCTCGTACACCTTCACCTGCGACGAGGGGCCCAACGACGCCAATGTGACCTTCCGCTACGTGCTCGTGCCGCTCTACGCGGGCGACTGCGACCGTTCCTTCAGCATGCGCGTGGACGGGCTGTTCACGACGGACCGGGAGACCGAGGTCAGGTACCGCCTGGTGGCCGACGGCCAGCCGGGGCCGGTCAGGAGCCAGGTGCTCAAGCCCGGCGTCGTTCAGACGATCGGCGATTTCTGGAACAAGTCAGCGCAGAGCAGCGGAAACGGCACCGTACGGCTTGAGGTGCTCAACCACAACAAGCCGTTCACCCAGCAGACCTACTCCTGGACCTGTGTGCCGAAGGACCCGACGCCGGGTGCGGTCCGCATCGGCGGGCTGACCTCGGTGGCCTACCACGGCGACTGCGACGCCGCGCCGTACCCGACCGCATGGGCGACCTTGCAGGCGGCTCCGAACACGGAGATCAGCTACCGCTGGGTCATCGACGGGAAGCCGGATGAGACCCGCACGCACAAGGCCGAGTCCAGCGGATTCCTCAACATCCAGGCCTTCCACTGGACCCGGAGTTCGAAGACCAGCGGAACGGTCGCCATCGAGGTGCTGAACCACAACAAGCCGACCAAGCAGGCCGCGTATCCGGTGAACTGCATCTGATCGGCATCATCTCGCCCGTGGTCTCCCTGCCGGGACAGGGGAACCACGGGCTTTCACGTTCTCCAGGCGCCTTCGCCGCTCTCATCCCCCGCGAAACAGGTGTCGGCGAACGGTTCCGCCTCCGGCGGAACCGTCACATCCCCGGGAGCCTCCCGGCCGAAAAACGCCCCGGCCGGCGGGCCGGGGCGCCTCGGTGAGACGATCTAGCGCTGGGCCTCGATCATCCAGTGGTGCTTCTCCAGGTCCTGAGTGATCTCGATCAGGAGGTCCTGGGTCACCAGGTCGGGCTTCTCGGTGGCGGCGATCCGCTCGCGCATCCGGCGGACGATGGATCCGAGAATGTCCGTCATGGCGGCGACGACCTTGCCGTCGTTGATGTAGCCCGCCTCCAGCTGCGGCACCTCGGTGTGGTTCGCGACCGTGGTGGACCGGCCGTCGGGGTTGCAGCCGACGGCCACCGCGCGCTCGGCGACGGTGTCCGCGTGCTTCCTGGCCGACGAGACGATCTTGTCGAGCTGCAGGTGGAGTGTGCGGAAGTTATGGCCGATCACGTTCCAGTGGGCCTGCTTGGTCAGGAGCGACAGGTCGAGCAGATCGACGAGCGCACCCTGGAGCACCTGGCCGACGACCTTCTTGTCTTCTGGCTTGAGTGGACTGGTGATCGAGGACATGAAATTTTCCCCCTATTTCGAGCTCGGTTTCCCGTTTGCTACGAAATGTCCGTACCCACCTATCCGCATCCCTATCCAGCTTCTTAAATTGACAGTGTCATGATGACAGTGTCACTATCGATACATGGAATGGACCATCGGTGAACTGGCCGAGCGGGCGTCCGCGGCTCTGACCCCCACCGCCCGGCTCAACGGGCGGGTCAGGGACGTGCCCAACGAGCGGCTCATCCGGTGGTACGCCACGATCGGCCTACTCGACCCCCCCCTTGGCCCGGCGCGGCCGGGTGGCCCTGTACGGCAGGCGCCACCTGCTCCAGCTCATCGCGGTCAAGCGGCGCCAGGCCGACGGCCGGACCATCGCCGAGATCCAGGCCGAGCTGACCGGGGCCACCGACCAGACCCTGGAGTCGATCGCCCGCATCCCCGAGCGGTCGCCGGAGCACCCCGCCGAGACGGTCTCCCCCAGGGCGGCACGCCCGCGTTTCTGGGCCGAGCCGTCCTCGGCTCCGGCGGAGACCGGCCTCACCGCACCGCGGAAACCCGTGCCACCACCGAAACCCGCCCCCGCCGACACCCCGCCCCTTCCGGCGTCGTCCGGCGGGGCCACGCCTCCACCCGGCCGGGCAGAGCCCCGCCCCGCCCCGTCCGGTCAGACCACACCCGGCCAGACCACACCCGGCCAGACCGCGCACGGCCCGGCCCCGTCCCATCGGCCCGTGCCCCGGGCGGGCGTACCCGCAACGCCCCCGCCCCCTCCGGCGGCCCCCCGTCCGGCCGCGGAAACCCGGCCGCCCGCGGTGATCGTGCACGGCGTACGCCTGGCGGACGGCGTGACGCTGCTGCTCGACGGCGGCGGCAGCGGCGGACGCACCCCCTCGCCCGACGACCTCGCCGAGATAGCCGCCGCGTCGCGGGAGCTCCTGTCGCTCCTGCGCGAACGCGGCCTCACACCTCCGGAAGGAACGCAACCATGATTACCTCGATCGCAACACTGTCACCGGAGGAGTGCTCGCCCGTCCCGGACGCCGGGCTGGGGACGCTCACCACCGAACGCGGCAACCTGCCGCTGGAGAGCGTGGAGGTGACCGCCGCCGTGTCCGGCCTGATGGCCGACCTCGAGGTGGTCCAGGGCTTCCACAACCCGCACGACGTGGCACTGGAGGCGACGTACGTCTTCCCGCTGCCCGACCGCGCCGCCGTGACCGCCTTCAGGATGGAGGCCGACGGGCGGGTCATCGAGGGCGTGCTCAAGGAGCGCGGCCAGGCCAGGGCCGACTACGACCAGGCGATCGCCCAGGGCAGGCGGGCCGCGATCGCCGAGGAGGACCGCCCCGACGTCTTCACCATCAGGGTCGGCAACATCGTGCCCGGCGAGCGGGTCACCGTCCATCTCACGCTGAACCAGCCGCTCCCGTACGAGGACGGCGCGGCCACCTTCCGCTTCCCGCTGGTCGTCGCCCCCCGCTACATCCCCGGCACGCCGCTGGACGGCGAGCGGGCGGGCGACGGGTGGACCCCGGACACCGACGCGGTCCCCGACGCCTCCCGGATCACCCCGCCGGTGCTGCTGCCCGGCTTCCCCAACCCGGTACGGCTCTCGCTGGCCGTCTCCGTCGACCCGGCGGGGCTGGAGTTGCGCGAGATCCGCTCCAGCCTGCACGCGGTTCTCCAGGAGGGCGGCACGATCCGCCTCCAGCCGGGCGAGCGGCTGGACCGCGACTTCATCCTGCGTCTGGCCTTCAACGCCTCCACCTCCCTGGCGGTGGTCCCCGACGACGAGAACGGCGAGGGCACGTTCACGCTGACCGTCGTCCCCGAGGCGGCACCCGCCGGAGCGAGGGCCAAGGACGTGGTGCTGGTGCTCGACCGCTCGGGCAGCATGACCGGCTGGAAGATGGTGGCCGCCCGGCGCGCCGCCGCCCGCATCGTCGACACGCTCACCTCGCGCGACCGGTTCGCGGTGCTCTCCTTCGACACCGTCGTGGAGCGGCCGGACGGGCTCGGCGAGGGGCTCTGTGCGGCGTCCGACCGCAACCGCTACCGGGCCGTGGAACATCTGGCCAGGCTGGAGGCGCGCGGCGGCACCGAGATGCTGGCCCCGCTTGAGCAGGCCGCCGCGCTGCTCGCCGACTCCGCCAGGGACCGGGTGCTGGTGCTGGTCACCGACGGGCAGGTGGGCAACGAGGACCAGATCCTGAAGCGGACCGGATCCCGGCTGGCCGGTGTGCGGGTGCACACGGTCGGCATCGACAGGGCGGTCAACGCCGGGTTCCTGGGCAGGCTCGCCGGGCTGGGCGGGGGCCGGTGCGAGCTGGTCGAGTCCGAGGACCGGCTTGACGAGGCGATGGAGCACATCCACCGCAGGATCGGCGCTCCCCTGGTCACCGACCTGGCCCTGCACTCCGACGGGCTCGACCTGATCACCGAGACGGTCGGCCACGTCGGCTCGATCTACTCCGGCGTCCCGCTCACCGTCCTCGGCCGCTACCGTGGCGCCGCCACCGGGGCGCTGACCGTACGGGGCCGGGACGCCGCGGGCCTGCCGTGGGAGCGGCGGGTCGCCTCGGCGACGGTGGACAACCCGGCGGTACGGGCGATCTGGGCTCGGGGGCGGCTGCGGACCCTGGAGGACCGCTACGCGATCGGCGACCGGTCGCTGGAGGCCGAGATCGTGGAGACCTCGCTCAGGTACGGGGTGCTCTGCCGCTTCACCGCCTTCGTCGCGGTCGACACGCAGGTGGTCGCCGAAGGCGGTCCCGGGCACCGGGTGATCCAGCCGGTGGAGCCGCCCAGCGGCTGGGAGAACCCCGTCGCCGCCGCGCCGATGATGCTGACCTCGATGGCCGCCCCGAGCGCGATGCCGAAACCGCCCATGGGGCCGCCCGGGATGGCCGCTCCCGGTTCCATGCCGAAGTTCGCGGCGAGCGCGATCGGCGGCGGCCTGCCGCAGGAGGCGGCGGCCGGCGGCTTCGACGACCGCGCCCGGATGCTGCCCCGTCCGGTGCCGGCCCCCGAGCCGCAGGGCAGGCCGCAGGAGCCGCCGCGGGAGCTGCTCGCCGAGGAGCTGAAGCGGCTGCGCGCCGCGGCGTCCCTGCCCGCCGCCGAACGGCTGTGCGTGCTGGAGGACCTGGGCAGCCGCCTCGCGGCCCTGGTGATCTACCTCGGCGGCCACGCGGAGTTGGCGGCCCTGGCCGAGGAGCTGCGGGCCGGCGGGGACGTGGACGCCCTGTGGCAGCGGGCCGTGGAGGTTCTGGAGGCCCTGGTGGGCACCGGCGGACGCCGTCCGTTCTGGAAGCGATGACCTCTTCCGGGCCCGGACGGACCACCGGACGGGCCGGGCCCGGAGAAGGTGTCCGCTGAACTCCGTCGCCCGTGGCGTTCTCCGGCGCAGGACACCGGAGGTCCGCGATTCCCGGCACCACGGGCATGGTTCGGCGGGGCCGGTACGGGACAGCGGGCTTCCCGGCCTCGCGGCTCCACATAAAGTAGCGGAATGGTGATTCTGGACGGCGGCCTGGCCACCCATTTGGAGGAGCTGGGCGCGGACCTGCGAGACGACCTGTGGTCGGCGAAGCTCCTGCTGGAGAACCCCTCCGTGATCCGGCAGGCGCATCTCGACTACTTCACCGCCGGTGCCGAGGTGGCGATAACGGCGAGTTATCAGGCGAGCATACCGGCGTTCCTGCGGCGGGGACTGAGCGCCGCCGAGGCCGAGGACCTGATCCTGCTCTCCGTGCACCTCGCCGCCCAGGCCAGGGACACCCACGGCTCGGGCACCGTGGCCGCCAGCGTCGGACCGTACGGCGCCTACCTGGCCAACGGCGCCGAGTACACCGGAAAGTACGACCTCGACGAGGACGGCCTGACCGACTGGCACCGCGACCGCTGGCACATCCTGGCCGACAGCGAGGCCGACCTGCTGGCCTGCGAGACCATCCCCTCCTACCCCGAGGCGAGGGCGCTCCGGCGGCTGCTGGCCGAGACGCCGGGGATGCGGGCGTGGGTGAGCTTCTCCTGCCGCGACGGCGAGCACATCAACGACGGCACCCCGCTGCGGACCGCGGCCCGCCTGTTCGCCGGCAACCCCCAGGTGATCGCGATCGGCGTCAACTGCACGGCACCGCGCCACGTGCTCAACCTGATCTCCCAGATCAAGGGCAAGCCCACCATGGCCTACCCCAACTCCGGCGAGGTCTGGGACTCGGCGAACCACCGCTGGCTCGGGCTGGCCGACCCGGTGGAGTTCGGCGAGGCGGCGGCCGGGTGGAACGCGGCGGGCTCCGCCTTCGTCGGCGGCTGCTGCCGCACCACGCCGGAACACATCCGCCAGATCCGCGCCCACCTGGCCTGATCAGGCGAGGTCCCGCCGTCACCTCGCCGGCGGGACCTCGGCGACCGGGTCGGGGCCGCAGCGCCGCCGCAGCGCTCCAGGTGCCGGGTCGCGACCAGGCTTAAAAACGTTTCAGCAGTGACGAACAGGCCGAGCGGCAGGTCGGGCACCATCGATGCCGCCTCAACGCCCCAGGCGGGATCGCCGGATTGATACGTTCTCGCCGGCCGGAACCCCGCACTACCCCCGGGCACCGCGACGGCCTACGGTAGTGATCGGCCGGCGCCCAGGACGCCGGAGCGCGTTCCGCCCCCAGGAGGTCTCTTGTTCGTCGACATGCCCCTCGACCAGCTCAGGGAGTACCGGCCCGAGCGCCGGGAACCCGACGGGTTCGACGCCTTCTGGGCGAGGACGCTTGCCGAGACCCGCGAGCACGACCTGAACGCCGTCTTCACCGAGGTGGAGACGGACCTGGCCCTGGTCCGCTGCTTCGACGTCGGTTACGCGGGCTTCGGCGGCCAGGAGATCAAGGGCTGGCTGCTGCTGCCCGCCGCGGCCGAGGAGCCGCTGCCGTGTGTGGTGCAGTACATCGGCTACAACGGCGGCCGGGGGCTGCCGCACGACTGGCTCACCTGGCCTGCGGCCGGATGGGCGGTCCTCGTCATGGACTCCCGCGGGCAGGGCGGAGGCTGGCGGCCCGGTGACACGCCCGATCCGGTGGGAGGCACCGGAGCGCAGAGCAGCGGCAAGCTCACCCAGGGCGTGTCCGACCCCGACGACTACTACTTCCGGCGCCTCTACACCGACGGGGTCAGGGCGGTCGAGGCCGCCCGCGCGCACCCGCTGGTGGACGCCTCGCGCATCGTCGTCTCCGGCGGCAGCCAGGGCGGCGGCCTCGCGATGGCGGTGAGCGCTCTGGTACCCGGCCTGCTGTTCGCCTTCATCGACGTGCCGTTCATGTCGCACATCCGCCGCGCCGCCGAGATCACCGACGAGGACCCCTACGCCGAGCTCGGCCGGTTCCTCAAGTCCAACCGCCGCCGGGTCGACCAGGTCTTCGCCACCCTCGACCACTTCGACGGCATGAACTTCGCCGCCCGCAACACCACGCCCGCGCTCTTCTCCGTCGGCCTGCGCGACGGCATCACCCCCGCCTCCACGGTCTTCGCCGCCTACAACCACTACGCCGGTGACAAGGACATCCGGGTGTGGGCCTTCAACGGCCACGAGGGGGGCGAGTCCGACCAGATCGCCGAGCAGCTCAGCGTCGCCAGGAAACTGCTGACAGGCTGACCGGCCGGATATGCTTGTCGAAACGTTTTAGTTAAAAGCCAGAGGTGAGCTGTAAACGGTGACTTCGCTGGCGCTCGTACGGTTGTTACGTTTTAATCAGTGCACATGAGTTCGGTGAGCATCAAGGAAGTGGCCGCGCGGGCCGGAGTCTCCCCGGGAACGGTCTCCAACGTGCTCAACCGCCCGGAGAAGGTCGCCGAGTCCACCCGCTCCCGGGTCGAGAAGGCCATTCGCGAGCTGGGGTTCGTCCGGCACGGCTCCGCCTCCAGCCTGCGGGCCGGGCACAGCCGCACCGTCGGCCTCTCGGTCATCGACATCGGCAACCCCTTCTTCACGGATGTGGCCGCCGGGGTCGAGGAGGTGGCCAGCGAGCGCGGGTACGCGGTGATCCTGGGCAACTCCTCGGGCGACAGGCTCAAGGAGGAGCGCAATCTCCTGGTCTTCGCCGAGCAGCGGGTCCGCGGAGTGCTCATCACCCCCGCCGGGGGGGACCTGGCCAAGCTCGACCAGCTCAGGGGGCGCGGCATCAACGTGGTCCTGGTGGATCACCCCGCCGAGCGCGCCGACCAGTGCTCGGTGGCGGTCAACGACATCACCGGCGGCTCCCTCGCGGTCTCCCACCTGCTGGCCGCCGGGGCCGGCCGGATCGCCTACGTCACCGGCCCCCTCACCATCCGCCAGTGCGCCGACCGCCTGACCGGGGCCGAGCGGGCGCTGTCCGCGGCGGGCCGCGACCCCGGGCAGGTGCTGGAGGAGGTCGCGATGAGCGCGATGAACGCCAGGTCCGGTCAGCAGGCCGCGGAGAAGCTCGTCGCCGAGGGGCGGCTGCCGGACGCCGTGTTCTGCGCGAACGACCTGCTGGCCCTCGGCGTGCTGCGGGGGCTGCTCCACGCGGGCGTGCGGGTCCCCCAGGACGTCCTGCTCATCGGTTACGACGACATCGACTTCGCCTCGGCGTCCGCGGTCTCGCTCAGCTCGATCCGGCAGCCGACCCACCGGCTCGGCAGGGTGGCCACCGAACTGCTGCTCGACGAGTGCGACAACCCGGAGTCCCACGCCCACCGGCAGGTCATGTTCCAGCCCGAACTGGTCGTCCGCGAGTCGACCCGCTGATCTCCGCCGGCCGCCCGTGCGGAGACCCGGGACGTTCAGGTGCGCTCGCGTGCCCGAACGACGGCCTCCTTGGCGGCGCGGGCGGCCTCGGCCTTGGCACTCGCGGCATACCTGTCGACGTACTCCTGGCCGGAGAGCTCCATCAGCGCGTACATGATCTCGTCGGTGACGGCGCGCAGCACGAGGCGGTCCTCCTCCATTCCGTAGTAGCGGGTGAAGTCCAGCGGCTTGCCGAACTTCACACCGGGACGGATGCCCAGCTTGGGCAGGATGCGGCCGGGAGGCATCATCTCGAAGGTGTTGACCATCGCCCACGGGATGACCGGCACGCGTGACTCCAGCGCCAGGCGGGCCACCCCGGTCTTGCCCTTGTAGAGACGTCCGTCGTGGGAGCGGGTGCCCTCGGGATAGATGGCGAGCACATGGCCCTCGTCAAGGATGCGCCTGCCGGTGCGGAGCGCCGCCTCGCTGGCCTTGCCCCCCGAGCGGTCGATCGGGACGGTGCCGACGCCACTGAAGAAGGCCCTGCTCACCATGCCCTTGAGGCCGCGGCCGGTGAAGTAGTCGGACTTGCCGAGAGAGATCACCTTGCGCCGCAGGAAGAGCGCACCGAAGAAATGGTCGGCGAATGACAGGTGGTTTCCGGCCAGGATCACCGGCCCCTGCCTCGGCACATTGTCCACGCCCTCCACCCACGGGCGGAAAATCACGTGGAGTAGGGGTCCGAGGATCGCCTTCACCACCCAGTAGAACACTCCATGCTCCTTCAGTTGACAGGCGAGGACCTGGAGTTATCCTCCCACTTCCGGCCTCGGTCACCTACACCACCGAACCACCCAAATCGACCTCTCGCAAAACACGCCCCAGTCGTGCGACGATCGGGCGAACCTTACAAGGAGCCGCGATGCCAGTCATGCCCGGTGCGGAGGCGTACCACCATGCGGGAGGACAGATCGGCGTCCTGCTCTGTCATGGATTTACCGGATCACCGCAGTCCCTGCGTCCGTGGGGCGAGTACCTGGCGGCGGCGGGCATCACCGTTTCGCTGCCACGGCTGCCCGGCCACGGCACCACCTGGCAGGAGATGAGCCACACCCGCTGGGAGGACTGGTACGCCGAGTTGGACAAGTCCCTGGCGGACCTGCGCGGCGCCTGCGCCGAGGTCTTCGTCATGGGCCTGTCGCTCGGCGGCTGCATGGCGCTGCGGCTGGCCGAGGTGCACGGCGACCGGATCAGCGGGCTGGTGATCGTCAACCCGTCGGTGACCAACGACGTGCCGCTGCTCAGGCTGGCCCCCCTGCTCAGGTTCGTGATCGCGTCGGTGCCCGGTGTGGCGGGAGACATCAAGAAGGAGGGGGCGACCGAGCTCGGCTATCCGCGCACACCGGTCAAGGCCGCGGCCACCCTCCCCCGGCTCTGGGCGCTGACGCAGTCGGAGCTGAGCAAGATCACCCAACCCGTACTGGTTTTTCATAGCCCACAGGATCATGTTGTGAAACCGGCGAGTGTGCGTATTCTGCGTGAGAAGCTGACCGGGGGGAATCTGAATGTGGTGGAGCTCGCCGACAGCTACCACGTCGCGACTCTTGACAATGATGCGGATCAGATCTTTGCGGGGAGCCTGGAGTTCATCAAGACGAACGCGTCTGTACCCTTGCAGAGAGACTGATCCCGAGCGGAGGATGCGCGGTCTCCGGGAGAAAGTGATCGGCCGATGAACAACGGGCCCAGCTAAGTGACACCTCAAAGTGACGAGGACGAGGTCTGGCGTCAGATCATCGCATCCTTCAACGACCCCGCCGAGCATGACTCGGCACATCAGCCGTGGCCGGACAGCGAGAACCTGCCGGCCGAACCTCCGCGACGAGTGATCAAGCAGTCGGACGAGGAAGACCTCCTGCGTGAGGACGACCTGGTCGACGACGACGCAGACACCGACACCGAACGGAGTGACGGCGAAGAGGAGGAGCACTACGTGCCTCCGCCACCACCCCCGCTGCCCAAGACCGACGCCGCCACCAAGATCGCATGGTTGGCCCTGTTCGGCGGGCCCGCCTACCTGCTGCTCAGCGCCGCGCTCAGCTGGAACCTGCAGGGCTGGATGCTGTTCACCGCGGTCGCCGCGTTCATCGGTGGTTTCGTGGCGCTGGTGGTCCGCATGGGCGACGGTCCGCCCAACGACTCCGGCTGGGACGACGGCGCGGTCATCTGAGCGGGAGGCCTCGCCTTACGGCTTGGCGCGCATCGGGGTGCCGAAGCGCTCGATCACGTCCGTGTACTTGCCGGAGGCGTCGACCACGTGGCCGACCGACCACACGGTGCCGGTGCCCGGCAGATAGGTCACGGCCTGGAGCCGCACCGTCCGGGAGTCGGTGGTCTCGGGACCGCGCAACGCCTTGACCTTGTGCCCGTCGTAGCGGAGCAGGAACGCCTCGCCTGGCCGGTCCAGGTCGACCCCGGAGATCCAGAAGTGGCCCCTGCGGTCGCCGGTCACCCCGTACAGGCGGATGTCACCGGCGGGCGGGGACACCCGGGACCACTTCTTACCGTTCCACGACAGAATCAACGGGACGGTCTCGCCGGCCCCCCGGTAGAGGCCGCCGACGGCGATCGCCCGCTTCGGCCCGTCGAGGTGGACGTCACGCAGGTAGCCGCCGGGGATCTCGGGGGTCTTGAAAGGCTTCCAGCGCCCGCCGGACTGCCTCATGATCAACGGCTTGCCCGCGGCGTCGCCCACCGCCCACCCGTCGCTCCTGCCCGACAGCGCCACGCCGTACAGCGTGCCCCTGCCGGGAAGCTGGGTGAGCTTCCACTTCGAACCGGCGCCGGACACGATCAGGGGCAGCCTGCCGCGGCGGCCGACGGCGACCACCCGACCGGGGACGGCCGCCACCCCGCCCAGCCAGTCACCCGCGTGCAGTTTGTCGACGACGACCCTGTCGAAGGCCGCCCCGTCTCCCTTCGCCAGGTAGGGAAGACCGTCATGTCCCTCGCCGACGGCCCACAGCTCCGACGCCGAGGCCGCCGCGACGGAACGCAGGGGCCCCGCGCCCGTCGGGTCGTTGCGGATGCCGACCTCGTTCCAGGAGGAACCGTTCCAGTGGGTGATCGCGCCACGGCTCTGCCAGACGTCCCAGACGCTCTGCTGACCCACCGCCCACACACTCGTGGCCGAGACGCCCACCACGTCGGAGAGCGATCCGTCACTGCTCAGGCCCGCGCTGGCCGGAGCCTGCCAGGCATCGGCCACGGGCGGGCTGACGGGATCGGCATGTGCTGGAGAGGTGTGCGAGGACAGCAGGAGCAGGCCTCCCGCGCAGAGAGCCAGCGCACGCCGCGGAAGGCGACGGGTCATGTTTCAAATGGTACGGGGCTCCTCCCCTCCCCGTGTCCCGGTCTCTCCAGTTGACGGGCGTGATCCGGGAAGACTCCCTGCCGTTCGTCACGAAAACCCTGATCCCGCCGGTCTTCCCGGCTCCCCGGAAGGCGGGCTCCTCAGAGGTGGGGCCCGGGGTGCCGAAGATCCAGTTCAACGATCACCGGCAGGTGGTCGGTGGCGGCCACCAGGTCCGCCGGATCGGCCTCGACACCCCCGCAGGAGGCCACGGAGAGGCCGGCCATCGCGAAGATCGCGTCGATCCGCTTGTGCGGCCCCCTGGCCGGGAAGGTGAAGCCGTCACCGCGCGGTGAGACCGGGTAGCAGTCGGTCAGCCGTTCGGCGAGGTGCTGCCAGCTCGGCTGGCCGGACTGCTCGTTGATGTCTCCGGCCAGCACCGGCAGCGCGCCGAACCGGTCGGCCACCTCTCCCAGGAGCCTCACCGCCTCGCCCGCGTGCCGGCGCCTGGCCGTCTCGTCGAGGTCGAGGTGGATGGAGCCGACGGCGATCCGCCGTCCCTCCGCCTCCACCACGGCGATCGCGATGGCCCGCCGCTCCAGGGGAAAGAAGGACTCCAGCAGACGCCCCTCCCCGTGCAGCAGCCGCACGCCGGGACCGGTCAGCACGGCGACGCCGCCCCTGCGGCGGCCGGCCGCCACGGACAGTCCGCCGAAGGCGGCCAGCCGTCTGCGTCTGCGGCGCCAGCAGAGGAACCGGGGTGCCTCCTGCACACAGAGCACGTCCGCGCGGAGCGCGGCGACCACTCGCTCCAGCGCCGGGATGTCGTCCCTCATGGAACGCACGTTGTAGCTGGCGATCCTGAGCACCACGGCTACCTCACTTCGCGACGCGTGACGCGAGGGTAACCGGGCACCGCCGGATATACCAGCCATCCGCCCCTGATCGGTATGCGGGCCGTCGGCGGGCGGCGATGTGCCCCGAGCGGGGTCTCCGGCCGACGCGGCCCGGTGGTGCCCCGCCCGGCGGACCGGAGAAAGGCTCCCCTGAGCGGCTTTCGGGAGGAAGACCCCGGTCAGCGCCGGCGGGCGAGATCCGCGGCGCCCACCAGGCCCGCCGAGGCACCGAGTTCGGCCAGCCGGATGTCGGCCAGCGGGCGGTGCCCCCGGCCACTCAGGTGCGTGGCGAAGAACTCGCGGGTCTCGTCGATCCACAGATCCGCGG
Organism: Streptosporangium amethystogenes subsp. fukuiense; assembly: GCF_042665875.1. Taxonomy (NCBI): domain Bacteria; kingdom Bacillati; phylum Actinomycetota; class Actinomycetes; order Streptosporangiales; family Streptosporangiaceae; genus Streptosporangium; species Streptosporangium amethystogenes. The sequence goes on from NZ_JBHTEE010000001.1 coordinate 4,162,912, forward strand.
CGCGCGAGACACCGCCGCCGAGCACGAAGCAGCCGGGGTCGAGGACGGCCACGAGGTCGGCCAGCCCCTGACCGATCCAGCGGGCCATCGAGGAGAACGCGGCCAGCGCGGCCGGGTCGCCCTGCCTGGCCGCCTCGGTGACCTCGTGGCCCTCGATCTGTTCCGGCGTTCCGCCGGCGATCTTCAGGAGCGTGACGGCCCTGTCCGGCTCGGCCTCGGCGATCTTCCTGGCCTCGTTGACCAGGGCGCTGCCACTGGCGTACTGCTCCCAGCAGCCGAGGTTGCCGCACCCGCACAGGCGTCCCTGGGGGACCGCCTGCATGTGGCCGAACTCGGCGCCCATGCCCCAGCGCCCCCGGTAGAGGGAACCGTCGAACACGATGCCGCCGCCGATGCCGGTGCCGACGGTCACGCACACCAGGTGGCTCTCCCCCCGACCGGCGCCGAACCTGGCCTCACCCCATGCCATCGCGTTGGCGTCGTTCTCCACCACGACGGGCAGGCCGACCAGGTCGGAGACCTTCTTCTGCAGGGGCTCCTCGCGCCAGGCGAGGTTGGGGGCGAACCGGACGATGGACCGGGTCTCGTCGACGAACCCGGCGGCGCCGAGACCGACGGCCTCGATCTCGCGGTCCCTGGCGAGTTCCAGGATCACGTCACCGATCGTGTGGGCGACCCGCTCGGGGTTCTCGGCCGGGGTGGGCCGCAGCAGGTGCGCGACGATCCGGCCGTCCTCGTCGACGACTCCCGCCGCGACCTTCGTACCGCCGATGTCCACGCCGATGGTCAGCGCCATTGTCCGTTTCTTCCTCTCCCCCTGGGGCTCACCCCAGGTCGATGTGCTCCACGGGGGTGTCCTCGCGCTCGCGCTCCCGTGCCCGCTGGCCTGGCGCGGGCTTGCCGAGCCCCTCGACCGCCGACTTGAAGGCGGCGAACAACTCGGTGCCGGCCTGCATGAGGTGATCGGTGACGGCGGCTCCCGACTCACGCTGCGCGGCCATCGCGCGGCAGACGGGGCAGGCCCGGCAGATGTACTCCTCGGGCTCGGAGACCGCCTCCTCCCACACGTCCCGCTCTCTTCCTCGGCCGCCACCGGAGAACGCGCTGCCGAAACCGGTCATCGTGCCCTTGATCAGATTCTTGCGCAGTTCCCTGGTCGCCTTCTGCTGCAGCGTGTCGAAGAGTTTGAACGCCTCCTCGGCGGCGCTGCCCAGTGGGTCCCTACCTGCTTCGGCCCATTCCTCACGGGCCCGCTCGTCTCGCCCGCGCTCCTCGGTCCCGCCCGGCTCCTCGCGCTCGCCGGGGCGGCCCCACGGGGTCCAGCCGGTCCGCTCCTCGCGCCGGGCCCGATCGGCGCGCTCGAACCACTCGGCGCGCGCGTCGCGCTCGGCCTGCTCCGAGGCCGGGGCCCGCCCGGGATCCGAAGCCCCGGGCGCGACCTCGATCCGCTCGACGGGCTCGATCCCCGCCTCAGCCGCCTCGACCGACTCGACGGACTCGGCCGATCCGGTACGCCGGGCACGCCCGGACCGCGCGGCTCCCCCGGCGGGCTTCGCACGACGGCTCTTCGGAGTCTTCTCGGCGGCTCCGGTGCCGGCGGTCTCGGCGGCGACCTCCGGTGTCACGGCGTCAGCCGCCTTACCCGGCTTCCTGGGCGCACGCGACTTCGAGGTCTTCTCGGCGGCTCCGGTGCCGGCGGTCTCGGCGGCGACCTCCGGTGTCACGGCGTCAGCCGCCTTACCCGGCTTTCTGGGCGCACGCGGCTTCGGGGTCTTCTCTGCGTCATTCGTGTTATCAGTCATCAGGCCCTCCCGCTTCGAACCGTACCCGGAGAAACCCGTCTCGGAGCGCGGCTTCCCGCACCGACCTGCGAGCCAGCGCGGCGGGCAGGGCCAGGACCCGGCGGTAGGAACCGGCGTTGACGATCAGTTCGTCGCCCTTGCGCGCCAGATCCACCTCGTTCTTGTCCGCGAGCGGCAGGGCCAGGATCAGCTCGCCCTCGGCGGTGATCCGCAGCGGCGGGTCGACGGAGGGCGGGGCGAAGGGGTCGCTCCCCCGGTACATGGCCTCGGCGACACCGGCGAGGGCGTCGAGGCCGACGGGTTCGGCCTCGAGGTAGGGCACGGTGTGCACGGGCAGCGGCGCGAAGGACTCCTCGACCTCGGCCAGGTGCAGGGCCTGGGCCCGCACCCACCGCTGCCGCCACTCGTCGGCGCCCTCCGAGGGGAAGACCCGGTTGGCGATCACCGCGTCGACGCGGTAGCCGTACAGGCTGAGGGAGGTGAGCGTGCGGCGGGCCTCGGCCAGCACGACGGCCTCCGGGGTGAGCACCAGCCGGACGCTCGCGTCGGGCCCGGTGAGCAGCTCTCGCACCTCCAGCAATCCCCGGTGGAGCCGCTCCCCGGCGCCCACCACGTGGTCTTCCGGCACACTGACCTGCGCCAGGCGGCGGATCAGCGGGGAGAGGGTGCGCAGCAGCCGCCTGCCGACGGGCAGCAGCCGGTTCACGTGCCAGTCGAGGGCCTCGGGCAGGGCCAGCAGCCTGAGCGTCTCGGCGGTCGGGGCGCAGTCGATGACGATGACGTCCCACAGTCCGGTGCTCGCCTGCTCGCGCAGCTCCAGCAGCGCGATGACCTCCTCGGCGCCGGGCAGCACCGTGATCTCCTCGGCGGTCACCTCGTCGAGGCCGAGCTCGGCGAAGACGCCCCTGGCATAGTCGCGCAGCTCACCCCACTGGCGCTCCAGCGCCCGTTGGGTGTCGACCTGCTGCAGGGAGAGGCCGGGGGCGATCTCGGTGGGCTCCGTCGCGGCGTGCACGCCGAGGGCGTCGGCCAGCGAATGGGCGGTGTCCGTGGAGACCACCAGGGTCTTGAGGCCGGACCGGGCGGCGAGGGTGGCGGTGGCCGCGGCGGCGGTCGTCTTGCCGACGCCGCCCTTGCCGGTGAAGAGCAGGACCCGGCTCACGTCGTCCTCCCGAGGGACGGTTCCGCGATCACGCCCCGCTCCCTCATCGGGTCTCGACGCGCTTCTTCAGCCCCTTCAGGGCGGTGTCGACGATGACCTTCTCCGCCTTCCGCTTGATCATGCCGATCATCGGAACCTTGAGGTCGACGGCGAGTTCGTACGTCACCTCGGTGCCGCCGCCCGCGTCGGCGAGACGGTAGCTCCCGGTGAGCCCGGAGACCATCTTCCCCGCCTCGGCGATGTGCCAGTCGACCGACTCGTCGCCGTACCAGGTGTAGCGGAGGGTGTACTCGTCGCTGATCACACCCGCGTCGAGGACGAACCTGACCGTGGCCGGGCGGCCGTCCTCCCCCGTGGAGAGGATCCGCGCGGACTTCACCTGGCCCGCCCACCGGGGATAGGAGGGGAAGTCGGCGATGACCGCCATGATGTTCGACCGGTCCGCGCCGATCGTGATGCTGGAGGTGGTGCGATCAGCCATGGGCCAACCGTACTGCTTCACGATCGTCCGCGTACGCCTAGCGGGGCCGCGGCCGGCTACCACTCCAGCGCGAAGGGAACACCCCGGTTCCTGAAGTGCCCCACGTTGAGGCACTCGGTCCTGCCGACCCGGGTGCGGGCGGCGAGGGGCTGGTGTACGTGACCGAAGAGGGCGTAGCGCGGCTGGGTCCGCCGGATCGCCTCCAGGGTGGCCTCGCTGCCCCGCTCGAACCGCCGGGCCACCACGTCGTAGAGCAGTTCGGGGATGGCCGGCGGAATGTGGCAGCAGAGCACGTCGACCTCGCCGACGGCCTCCACCTTGCGGGCGAACTCCTCCTCGTCGATCTCGTACGGGGTCCGGTACGGGGTGCGCAGCCCGCCCCCGACGAAGCCGAAGCGCAGGCCGCCGATCTCCACGGTCTCGCCGTCGAGCACCCGGTGGCCCTCGCGCACGTACTCGGGCCAGTAGCGCGGCAGGTCCACGTTGCCGTAGGTGAGGTAGGCGGGGGTCGGCATCGCGGCGAAGATCTCACCGTACTGCCGCCTGACGGAGCGCTCGATGTGCTCGCGCGGGCCACCCTCCAGCGACGCCCAGAGCGCCGAGGACATCGCCCGCGCCTCCTCGAACCGCTTGGCCGTCCGCAGCGCGATGAACTCCGCCGCCCGCTCCGCCCCGAAGAGCTCGGCGAAGATGCCCTGGGAGTGGTCGTCGTAGTCGACGAACAGGATCAGGTCCCCCAGGCAGATCAGGGCGTCGGCGCCCTCTCCCGCGCGGGCCAGCGCGTCAGCTCTCCCGTGTACATCGCTGACGACATGAACCCGCATGCCGGACATCCTAACCACCCGCAAATACCGGCATAAGTAACAAACCTCACACGACGGCGCGGCCAACCACTCCAGACGAGAGCAGTTGGTACGGTGAAATTCCCGTTGATAACGCCTGGGTGACGAATTTACTCATGCGTAACTTATCGCGATAGCTTCCAGGCAGCCCATCGATCCGTGCGTCTCCAGGAGTGATCCGTGCGTGAGTACAGCGTCCCCGTGCTGGTGGATGTCCCCGCCTCCGCCAACCTGACCGACACGGTGTTCCGGCGCGCCGAAGAGGAGCCGGGCGCCGTCGCCCTGCGCCGCAAGGTCGGCGACGACTGGGCCGCCGTCACCGCCCGCGAGTTCCGCGACCAGGTCGCGGAAGTGGCCAAGGGCCTGATCGCGGCCGGCGTCGAACCCGGCGACCGGGTGGCGCTGATGTCGCGCACCCGCTACGAGTGGACCGTGATCGACTACGCGATCTGGGCCGCGGGCGCGGTCAGCGTGCCGATCTACGAGTCCTCCTCGGCCGACCAGGTCTCCTGGATCATCTCCGACAGCGGCGCGAAGGCCGTCTTCGTCGAGCTGGACTCGAACGAGGAGACGGTCCGCGAGGGCATCTCGGAGCTGCCCGGCCTCAAGGACGTCTGGCGCATCGAGGGCGGTGCCCTGGACGAGCTGACCGCGCTCGGCGCCGAGGTCGGCGACGACACGCTCGCCGAGCGCAGGGCCGGCCGCGGCATCGCCGACCTGGCCACCATCGTCTACACCTCGGGCACCACCGGCCGGCCCAAGGGCTGCCGGCTGACCCATGACAACCTGCTGTTCACCGCCAGGAACGTCGCGCACGGCCCGCTGGAGCGCCTCTTCACCGTGGACGACAGGGCGGCCCTGCTCTTCCTGCCGCTCGCGCACGTCTTCGCCCGCATCATCGAGATCGTGCTGATCGAGACGGGCACGGTCCTCGCGCACACTCCCAACATGAAGAACGTCGGCCCCGACCTGCAGGCCTTCAAGCCCACGTTCCTGCTGGGCGTGCCCCGCGTGTTCGAGAAGGTCTACAACGCCGCCGAGCAGAAGGCCACCGCCGACGGCAAGGGGAAGATCTTCCACGCCGCGGCGGAGACCGCCATCGCCTGGAGCAGGGCGGAGTCCACCGGCGGCGCGGGGCTGGGCCTGAGGCTGAAGCACGCCCTGTTCGACAGGCTCGTCTACGGCAAGCTGCGCGCCGCGACCGGCGGCAGGCTGACGGCGGCCGTGTCCGGCGGCTCCGCCCTGGGCGAGCGGCTCGGCCACTTCTTCCGCGGCGTGGGCATCGAGGTGCTTGAGGGCTGGGGCCTGACCGAGACCTCGGCGCCCTCCTCGGTCAACCTGCCGGGGGCCAACAAGATCGGCACCGTCGGCAAGCCGTTCCCCGGCGTCACCATCGGCATCGGCGAGCACGGCGAGGTGCTCGTCAAGGGCCGCCACGTCTTCGAGGGCTACTGGAACAACGACGAGGCCACCGCCGTGGCGATCGACAAGGACGGCTGGTTCCACACCGGCGACGTCGGCGAGCTGGACGGGGACGGCTACCTGCGCATCACCGGCCGCCAGAAGGAGATCCTCGTCACCGCCGCGGGCAAGAACGTCGCCCCGGCCCCGATGGAGGACCACATCCGCGCCCACCCGCTGATCAGCCAGGCGATGGTGGTCGGCGACGACAGGCCGTTCGTCGCGGCCCTCATCACGCTCGACACCGAGGCCCTGGAGCAGTGGAAGGCCGCCAACGGCAGGACGGACGCGGACCTCGCCGCCCTCAGCTCCGACCCGGCCATCGTCGCCGAGGTGCAGAAGGCCGTGGACAACGCCAACAAGTTCGTCTCCAGGGCCGAGCAGATCAAGAAGTTCACGGTGCTCGACGTCGACATCAGCGAGGAGAGCGGGCACCTCACCCCGACCCTCAAGGTCAAGCGCGCCGTCGTGATGCGCGACTTCGCCAAGCAGGTCGAGTCCCTCTACGGCTAGTCAGGGGGTCTCCACGGACTCCAGAACGCGGGCGAAGCGGGAGGCGGCGAGATCCCAGCTCCACTCGCGCGCGACCCACTCGCGCCCGCGTTCACCCATGGCACGCGCCCCGGCCCGGTCCTTGAGCAGGTCGACCAGGGCCGCCGTGACCTCGTCCGGGCGGGTGCCGTCGACGACCAGGCCGGTCTGCCCGCGTAGCACGGCGTCGGGGGCACCGCCCGAGGAGCCCGCCACCACGGGCAGTCCGCTGGCGGACGCCTCCAGATAGACGATGCCGAGCCCCTCCACGTCGATACCGCCCAGGCGGGTACGGCACGGCATGGCGAACACGTCTCCCGCTGCCAGATAGCCGGGCAGCGCGGCCTCCGGCACGGGGCCGGTGATCTGGACCGAGCCGTTCATCGGCCTGGCCAGCCGTTCCAGGGTCCTGCGGTACGGGCCACCGCCGACGATCAGGAGCATCGCGTCGGGAACGTCCCGCAGCACACCGGGCCAGGCCCGCAGCAGCGTGTCCTGGCCCTTGCGCGGCACCAGCCTGGACAGGCAGAGCACCACCGGCCGCTCTCCCAGTCCGAGCGCCGCGCGCACCCGCTCTCTCCCGGCCCCGGGCGCGAACACCTCGGTGTCGACGCCGGGCGCGAGCCGCACCAGCTTGTCCCCGGGTATCACCCTGACCAGCCGCCGCCGGGTGTACTCCCCCAGGTAGGTGACCACGTCGGCGTGCGCGCCGATTCTGGCGAGCACCCGGCGGCCGACCGGGAGCGCCGTCCAGCCCGCCTCGTGGCCGTGGGTGACCATGACGACGCGGCGGACCCCGGCCTCGCGCATCCTGGGCGCGAGCAGCCCGAGCGGCGCCGCCGCCCCGAAGACCACGGTCTCGCACCCGAACTCGGCGACCAGTGCGGCCGCCCGGCGGGCGACGGCGGGGGTGGGCAGCATCAACGAGGTGGGGTGCCGCACCACGGGGTAGGGCTGCCGCAGGTCGAAGTCCTCGCTGTCGGGCCATCGGGGGGCGTAGACGACGACGGAGCCGGGCGGGCGGCGGGCGATGAGACCGTACACGAAGGACTGGATCCCCCCGGCGCGAGGCGGGAAGTCGTTCGTGACCACCAGCGTGCGCCTCATGGCTCGGAGAGACCGTTCAGCCGGGCCCAGGAGCGCGCCAGCGCGATGCGCTGCGGCGCGGTGGGATGCGAGGCGTAGAGCACGTACTCCACGAGGTCGGGCGACAGATCCGAGATGTTGGTGACCGCCAGCCGTTTCTGCATGGCGGCGAACGTCGCCGGATCCCTGGTCAGGTCCAGCGCGTGGACGTCCGCACGGGCCTCGATGTGCCGGCTCACCAGGTTCTGCGCCGGTCCTGACAGCACCGCGGCCAGGCTGAGCAACCCCATGACCAAACCCACCGCCCTCGGGTCACCGATGGAGGAGATCCCCGCGCGACGCCGCACGACCCCCGCCGAGGTCACCACGTAGAGCAGGCACGCCCCGAACGCCGCGCCCAGGGCTCCGACGAGCGTACCGGAGAGCACGTCGCCCGCCTTGGCGTGACCGAGCTCGTGCGCGACCACCAGCTCGACCTCGTCGGCGGGCGCCCGGAGCAGCGTGTCGTAGACGACGATCCTGCGGGTCGCGCCGAATCCGGAGACGTAGGCGTTGAGCGCGGTGGTCCGCCGGGAGGCGTCGGCGACGAGCACGTCCTCCACCGGCACGCCGTCCCTGGCGGCCATGGCGAGCAGGTCGTCGCGGAGTCGTCCGGCCTCCATCGGCCTGAAGTCGTTGAAGATCGGCTCGATGAGCACCGGGTAGGCGAAGGAGGCCGCCACCGTCAGTGCGAACGCGCCGGCCGCCGCCGGGATCCACCAGCGCCGGTAGCGCCGCGCCAGCGCGACCACCGCCAGAACCATGATCGCGGTCAGCGCGGTGCCGACGCCCAGGCTCTTGATCCGGTCGACGGTCCAGGTCGGCCAGGTCTGGGTGGACAACCCGAAGTCGCGCAGGTAGGTCTCCGACCACATCCCCAGCGGCCAGCGCAGCATCGCGACGGCCACCGAAAACACCAGCACGCCGAGCAGCACCCGCAGCCACCACGGCCCCCGCAGCCGGCCGACGAGCCGGGCGCCCAGCGGGGTGCCCACCAGCACCCCCGCCACCACCAGCGTCAGGCCGAGGGAGAGGTAACCCGGTACGCTGACCAGTCTGTCGAACGCCTCGGACCTGGCGATCTGCTCGGCCGTGAAGTCGCGGCCCGGATCGGGGACGACCGCCGGGGTTCCCGCGGGCAGCGCCCGCCAGGGCGTGGCGACCGCCACGACCGCCAGGGTGACCACCCCCAGCGCGGCCAGCGCCCACCCCGCCGACCGCACACCCGAGGGCGCGTCCGTCGTGCTCAGCGTCATCAAACACCTCCAGCGTGGAGCCCGAACCCTGGGCCCCGTCCTTTGGATCCTCCGCCTGCCGCGGTCGGCCGGACGGCGCCTCGCCGTGTCGTCACCGGTCACCGCGGCACGCCGCGGCTCCCTCCCGCGCCCTGCGAGGCACCCGCCGACCGCTCCTCGCCACGGCGAGATCCGCCAGGTGGGGCCTGGACCGGGAAGGACACAAGGATGTCAGGCGAGTTCCTCTCCGAGATAGTCACGCCACGCCACGGTGAGTTGGGCGGGCGACAGGCCGAGCGTGTCGGTGACATCGCCACCGTAGAGCCTCACCAGGGCCTTCTCACCGAAGCGCTCCGCGATGAACCGGCAGGCGAGCCAGGCCTCCTCGTACGCCTGTGCGAGCCGCGGAGCGCCGGGGGCGAAGTCGGCGGGGCCCGGGAGACGGGCGGGCAGGACTCCGGCGCGCACCTCGGCGGCCAGCTCGGCGGCGGCCGTCCGTACCGGGATTCCGGCATCGCGGTAGCCGACGTAGTCGGCGAAGCCCTCCGACAGCCACATCGGCACCCGGCCGCCGCGGGTCGCGCCGGTGGCCACGTGCACCAGCTCGTGCGTGATCACCACGTCCCTGCCGGTCATGGTGAGCCTCGCGTAGCCCGAAGGCAGGACGATCACCCGGTCCGCGGTCGCCATCGCGGCCAGGCCCCGGGTGCTCTCCGCTCCGGCGAGTGCCGCGGCCTCGGCATCGGTGGCGGGGAACAGGATCACCGCTCGGACCGGCCCCCAGATCGCCGCGACCGCGCGACGGGCCCGGTCGGCCCTGGCGGCCAGGTCCCGCAGGACGGCGGGCGCGAGGTCGTGGCCGATCACGAGGGAGTGCTCACCCCGGACGACGACGGCGGCGCCGGGCCACAGGTCTCGAAGGCCGACGGGGAGTTCTCCGGCGCGCTGGAGAGGATCGTGAGGAAGCGGGCCGGCTCCGGCCAGGAGAGGTCCCGTCCCGGCCGACGGGCCCACGCTCATCAGCGCCAGCATCCCGGCGAGCACGGTGCGGCGCCCCTTCGGGACGGACATAACGAGTCGATGTTATCGGAATGCCGGCCGGTGCTCCGGCCTCCGGGCCGGGGGCCGTCGATCGACCGGCATCGCGACGCTCCTTGCCGGAGGCGCGGATCCGCCTGGGCGGCACGCTCGCGGCCCCTACCGGAAACGGAGCGGCCCCGCCCCTCCACATGTGAGGAACGGGGCCGGCGCCCCTTGCCCGGGTCAGGCTCCGGGCCGGACCGCTCCGGCGAAGGATGACCTGTAGTACCCCTCCAGCTTCACGATCCGGACCGTCTTGCCGCTGCTCGGCGAGTGGACCATCCTGCCCTTGCCGACATACATGCCGACGTGGCCCTTTCCACTGAAGAACATCAGGTCACCGGGGCGCAGGTGGCTCCACGAGACCTTCTTCCTGATCGCCCGGTACTGGCTGTGCGTGATCCGGGGGATGGACACGCCCGCCTTGCGCCAGGCGTATTTGACGAGCCCCGAGCAGTCGAACGCGCCGGGACCGGAGGCACCCCACCGGTACGGATCGCCGATCTGCTTCTTGGCCGTCGAAACGGCCTTGCGGGCCCGAACCTTCTGCAGGGCCACCCTGCTCATCTTGGTCTTGACCTTGGTACCGGCCTTGGCCTTGTGCGCAGCCCGATCGGTCTGCTCGGAGACTCCGGCCGCGGTGTTGACCAGGATCTCAGGGGTGCTGTCCGTCGTCGCTCCGGCCGCCGTCGACCCCAGGGTGACCGCTCCGGCTGAGGCGGTCAAGGTGAGGGCGATACCGCCGAGGGAAAGGCGGAAAAGGCGCGACAGACGGGTGTTACACGGGGTGGTAGACAGGATTTCTCCTTGGTGCTTCCACTGATGCCTACCGGGTTAGCTGACGGGTTCGGGCTGGGAAGATGCCCTACGGCGCAAATGCGCTGATTCACCCCTGGCCACGTTGTCTCGGGCCTTTTGGGTCCCCGGTTCCATGCCTCCTGGCTGCGTGGATTCGGCGGGCCGCCGCGATGAGGTCCGCCCCCGACGGGGGAGCGGCGGCCGGTTGGATTTCTATAGGGACACCGGCCCGAAGACCGACATTCACCGCGACGGCATGGCTTGCACGTCGCGAGGCCAGAAGTTACCCCGATCTCCAACTTTCGGCAAAGCATTCGCCAAACAAGAAGATCGACAAGCGTTCGTGATCTTCCCGTTACCCCTGCTTAATGGCCATTTATGCTATTGAGATATGACCCTCGTCACACCTCTGGAATCACACCCGACAAATCACGATTTCTGTAATGTTCATCACATTTACCATCATTCACGGTTGAAGCCGTGAGGGGCCCTCCCCCGCCGCCGAGCACGCGTCAGCGCCGGACGCACGTGTAGGCGCCGTAGATCGATTCCCTGAAGTCCGCCTGGACGATCTCGAACCCGGCTGCGTCGAGCATCGGTTCGAGAAGCCATCGGAAGGTGCTGTACTCGGTGCGCAGATGCTCGGCGTAGTCCTCGCGGGTGTAGCCCAGCGCGGGATCGTCGGCCGCGCCGTCGAGCCAGCGGCCGAGCACGGCGCCGGCCTCGGCCGGCCGGAAATCGAAGATCAGGTCGCGCAGGCGCAGGACGCCCCCGGGCCGTACGATCCGCGCGATGCGGTCGAGCGCGACCGCCTTCCAGAAGTCGGGGAGCTGATGAAGGGCGTGACGGGTGTAGACCGCGTCCGCGGGTGGCCCCGCGTGCTCGTAGGAGAGAAAACCCGCCCGCACGCACTCGATGTTGGCCAGGCCGTCCTCGGCGGCCCGGACGGTCAGGAAGTCGTGCATCGCCGGGGAGACGTCAACCGCCACCACCCGCCGGAACCGCCGCGCCGCGGCCAGGGCGAACTGCCCCGTCCCCGCGCCGAGTTCCACGACCGTCGCCGTCTCCCCCACGCCGCGCCCGGCGAGCGCGGCGAGATCCTCCCCCGGATCGGGCCTGCCCTGTTTGCGGTCGAACCCGGCGACGAACGCGGCGTCGAGGTGCTCGGGACCGGCATGGGCGAGTTCGTCGAGCATCCATGAACTGATCATTTTCCGATGCTGACAGCGCCGCCGCGGGCGGCGCACCCGGTTTTCCGGCCACTGGGACCCGCGCGCCGTGCGTCAGGGGCGGACGGCTCCGACGAGGCGACGGCCGTAGGCCGAGAGCGGGACGACCTTGACCACGTCGCCGGTCTGCGGGGCGTGCACGATCTGGCCGTTGCCCGCGTACATGCTGACGTGGCCCAGGCCCTCACTGAAGATGAGGTCGCCCGGCTGGAGGTCGTTCAGCGAGACCTTGCGGTTCGCGCCCCAACTCCACTGCTCCCAGGTGGTACGCGGCAGGCTGACTCCCCCGTTGCGCCAGGCGGCCTGGAGCAGGCCCGAGCAGTCCCAGCCGCCGGGGCCCGTGCCGCCGTACTGATAGGGCTTGCCGACCTGTGCGAAGGCGAACTGCAGGGCGGCGCGGGCGTTTCCCGAGGCGGAGCCGGTGTACTGGATTCCGCCGCTCTCGGGGTTGCCCGCCTTGAAGACGTTGAGTTCGCGCAGGAGCTTCGTCTGAGCCTTGACCATCTTGTCGGCCTTGGCCTTCTCCTTGGCCAGCTCGTCGCGCGTCTCGTCGGCCTCGCTCAGCGCGCCCTTGGCCAGGTTCCTGTTGAGCCGCAGCGCCTTGGTGGCCTCGTCGAAGGCGCTCAGCGACTGGGCCCGGGAGGCCGACATCTGGTCGACCGAGGCCAGGCCGCTCAGCAGCGCGCCGGGGTCGGTCTGGTAGACCATGCCCTCCCAGCTGTTGACCGCGCCGAACTGGTAGGTGCTGACCGCCATCGCGACGAGCTCCTTACGCAGCCCGGCGACCTGCTCGCTCTGCCGGGCGAGCTCGCTGTTCAGCGTCGCGTACTTCTTCCTGGCCCGCTTCCACTTCTCCGAGGCCTGGTTGTACTTCTCGACGATCTGGTCGGCCTGCTCGTTGAGCTTCTCCAGCTTCTTCTTGGCCTGGGCGAGCGTCGGCTTCGGCTCCGCGGAGGCCCCGCTCACCGGCGTCATCAGCATCGCGAGGGCGAGCCCGGCCGCCACCGGTATCCGAATGAGTCCAACCGGCATACCCGCCACGGCCACGTCAACGCCTCCAGACTGCACAGACCTGCGGCGAATAGTACAGAACAAGTAAGGTTTAGATCACCTTTTCACATGTTTTGCGCTATTGCCGCAGGTGGCAGCTCCGATATCCCGGGCGAGCACCGGGGGCGCCCCTCAGCAGTCGGCGACGCCGCAGATCTTTCCGGTCATCTTTCTGGCGTCGCGCAACTGGGTGGCCCAGTCGCTCCGCGCGGGCTTGTAGTACTCCCCGGCCCAGAGATAGACCAGGACCGCGTTGCCCTTCCTGACCAGCACGCTCCGGTCACCCCCCACGCCCGCCTTCCCCTTGTAGTAGACCTGCCCGGAGACCTTCAGCGCCTCGTCTCCGAGCCCGGTCAGGCGCGAGGAGACGTAGCGGTAGGCGGAGCCCCCGTTGGTGTTGGAGCGGCAGGCGGTCAGGGCGGAGCGCACCTGGGCGACCGCTCCGGCGGCGGCCGCCTTCGAGCGGTACAGGATCACCTGCTCGACCTTCTGGAAGTCCGGGACGCTGGTGTAGGTCACCGTCCGCGCGGCCGTCCGGCCGGTTCTGGCCAGCGTGGCCCGGTCGCACGGGTTGATCGCCAGCCGGACCTTGGCCGAGTCGCTGACCTTCCAGCTGCTCTCGGCGAGAACGGGCTTCTTCGCCGCGTCCTTCTCATAGAGCAGGAAGCCCTTGGGGATGCCGGCCGCCGCGACCGCGGCGGGGGTGGCGACGGTCGCCCCGATGGCCAGCACGGCGACGGCGAGCGTTATGATCTTCTTCATCGAGTGCCCCTGGGGAGATCGAAATACCTTCCGGTAGTTCGATGCGCCATCACCGGAAAAGGTTCACGCCCGTCCCAGACGCCTGAGAAGAAGCAGTGAGGGGACCGGCCGGGCGCCCATCCTGCGGACCGACTCGGCCACCTCCCGATCCGAGGAGACCACCGCGACCGCGCGTCCCGTGGGCTCGGCGCGGACCAGCTGGCGGATCAGGTCGTCGGCGATCTGCCCCGGCGCGCTGAACATCACGCGCACCCCCCTGGGGGCCGACACCGGGACCGGCCCGTTCAGCTCGGCGCCGTCGAAAACGCAGGTCAGCTCGGTTCGGGTCTGCGCGTAGAGCGCACCGAGGCCGGTGAGGAGGCGATTGCGCTGGTCGGCGAGGGTGAACGTACCGTAACCGGTCTTGGTCACGTTGTAGCCGTCGACGATCAGGTGGATCTGCGGCAGCGCGAGCAGCTGGTCGAGCAGGGCGGGGTCGTCGTCGGCGAGCGCCCGCGCGGGAACCGCCTGGACCCCCTGCCTGCCCGGCGCCACCGAGGCCACCGAGTCGGCGGGACGGTGGATGCCGGAGGGCAGGGCGAGCTCCCTGCGGAGCCCCGCGGCGGCGTCCTGCAGGGCGTCGAGCAGCATGCGGACCTTGGTGTCCTCCACGCTGCGGCCCTCGCGGGCCGCCCTGCGCGTCGACTCCAGCTGACGCTCGGCGTCGGCCAGCCGCTCGCGCAGGCGGCGCAGCTCGCTCTCCACGCTGCTCCCCGCCGAGACCGCGGCGGTCTTCGCCTCCTCCGCCGCCTCCCAGGCCTCGGCGGCACGCGCCTCGGCCGCCCTGGCCCGCTCCCGGGCCTCGTGCAGCCTGCGGCGCAGGTCGGAGACCTCCGAGCGCGAGGCCTTGAGCTGCTCGCGCAGCCGTTCGGACTCCTCCTTGGCCGCGCTCTTCTGGCCGGCCAACTGTTCGCGCAGCCGGGAGAGCGTCTGCTCCTGCGCGGAGTCCTCGGCGGCGGCGGCCGATCGCTCCAGGTCCGCGCGGGCCGCCTCCACCATGTCCGCCCAGCCGGGCGGCCGGGTCAGGTAGGCGGCCGCGGCCACCATGACGGGCTCGGCGGCCGGCGGGACCGCGCCCTCGGCGAGACTCGCGATCAGTTCCGGCCAGCCCGCGGTCAGCGTCTCCGCGACCAGCTCGCGGAACTTCTTGTCGGTCTCCAGTTGCGCGGCGATGGGCGCGCCCCCCAGCCTGGCGCGCTTGCGAGGGTCGAATCTGGCGATCCCCTTCAGCGGCGGCGGCACCGAGGCGGCGGGCATGGAGCCGAGGATCTGGGACGCCAGTTCCACGACGTGTAAGCGAACCTGCTCGGGTAACGGACGAGACAGGCCCTCTCCGGCTGAACTCATCACGGCCCCTACTCGGATCGGTCTTCACGTCAAGGGTACGGCTACCGCACCCTGACCCCGACCTGACCGTAAGGCGGACGGCGGCCGACCCGGCCGTGAACTCTTTATGGACAAGCGCTTGCTCTTAGGTTACGACTGTGCGGATCACCTTGTGACGTACGCCACCCGGGAGAGCGCGATGGATCAGCAGCGCCGGCAGGCCGAGGATATGCGGACATCCACCCGCGACCTCGATGAGTTACACGAACGGATGCGCTCCTGGCTCTCCGGCAGGGTGGGATCCCCCGTCACGCTCTCCCGGCTGTCGGCGCCCTCGGGCAACGGCATGTCCAGCGAGACCCTGCTCTTCGACGCCTCCTGGACGGCGGCGGAGGGCGGGCGGGAGATCGGCTGTGTCGCCCGGATGGCCCCGGCGAGCGAGGCCGTGCCGGTCTTCCCGAGCTACGACCTCGGCAGGCAGTTCGAGGTCATGCGGATGGTCAGGGAGCGCGCCGGGGTGCTCGCGCCCCGGACCCTGTGGTACGAGCCCGACCCCGCACCGATGGGCACCCCGTTCTTCGTGATGGAGCGGCTCACCGGCGACGTGCCGCCGGACGTCCTGCCCTACACCTTCGAGGGCTGGCTGCTGGACGCCTCCCCCGCCGACCGGACACGGCTGCAACGGCAGAGCGTCGAGATCCTGGCCAGACTGCACGACGCCCCGTTCACCGTGGAGGAGCTGCGCCCGCTGGAGATAGCGGGCACGGGCGAGTCCGCGCTGCGCAGGCACGTCGACGACCAGCGGTCCTACTACGAGTGGGCACACGGTTCGATGCGCATCCCGCTGCTGGAGCGGGCGTTCGACTGGCTGTGCGAGCACTGGCCGAACGATCCGGGGCCCGACGTGCTGAGCTGGGGCGACGCCCGCATCGGGAACGTGATGTACCGCGACTTCACCCCGGTGGCGGTGCTGGACTGGGAGATGGCCGCGATCGCCCCCCGCGAGCTGGACCTCGCCTGGATGATCTTTCTGCACCGGTTCTTCCAGGAGATCGCCGAGGTCATGGAACTGCCCGGCCTGCCCGACTTCATGCGGCGCGAGGACGTCTGCGAGACGTATCAGGAAATAACAGGATATAAGCCGCGCGACATGGAGTTCTACGAGATGTACGCCGCGCTCAGGCACGGCGTCATCATGGCCCGCGTCTGGCACCGCCGCATCCATTTCGGCGAGCAGCCCATGCCGGACGACCCCGACGACCTGGTGCTGCACCGGGCCGCCCTCGAACGGATGCTGGACGGGAGCTACTGGAGCTGACGCCTTTCCCACGCGCAGGCCACGGGTGCGCGGGGCCTCCGGCGCCGAGAGAGCCCGGTGCGGTGAATGTCGGTCGGGGCTTCTATGGTCGTGAATCGTGAACTACGCCGTGCAGGGAACACTCGACGAGCTGGGCACCCCGCTCAGCCAGGTCACCTTCGTCGTGTTCGACCTGGAGACCACCGGCGTCTCGGCGGGCGAGCACGCGATCACCGAGATCGGCGCGGTCAAGGTCAGGGGCGGCGAGGTGCTCGGTGAGTTCGGCACCCTGGTCGACCCCGGTTCGCCGATCCCGCCGTTCATCTCGGTACTGACCGGCATCACCGACGGCATGGTCGTGGCGGCGCCGCGGATCGAGTCGGTACTGCCGTCCTTCCTGGAGTTCGCCGCGGGCTCCACCCTGGTGGCACACAACGCCGGGTTCGACCTGGGATTCATCAGGGCGGCCTGTGCGGCGCACGGGTATCCACCGCCCGCCCACCAGGTGGTCGACACCGTCGACCTGGCCCGCAAGCTGCTGACCCGCGACGAGGCGCCCAACTGCAAGCTGTCCACGCTGGCCGCGATCTTCAGCCGCACCGAGCCCTGCCACCGGGCGCTCGCCGACGCGCGGGCCACGGTCGACGTGCTGCACGCCCTGCTGGAACGGGCGGGCTCCTTCGGGGTGCAGACGCTGGAGGAGCTCAAGGGCTTCGTCCGCGCGCCCACCCCCGAGCAGCGCCGCAAGCGGCACCTGGCCGACTCGGTGCCGACGGGACCCGGCGTCTACGTCTTCGAGGACTCCGGCGGCGACCCGCTCTACGTCGGCAAGAGCACCAACCTGCGCAACCGCGTGCGCGGTTACTTCACCGCGAGCGAGACCCGGCCCCGCGTCCGCGAGATGATCGGCATCGCCGCGCGGGTCAGGTCCATCGCCTGCGCGACCCCACTGGAGGCGGAGGTCAGGGAACTCAGGCTGATCGGCTCGGCCAAGCCCCGCTACAACCGCAGGTCGCGCCATCCGGAGAAGATGTTCTGGCTCAAGCTGACCGACGAGCTCTTCCCCCGCCTGTCGGTGGTCCGCGAGGTCAAGGACGACGAGGCGTCCTACCTGGGCCCGTTCACCAGCACCCGCGCCGCCGAGGACGCCCGCACCGCGCTGCACGAGACGATCCCGCTGCGGCAGTGCACCGAACGGATCACTCCGCGTACCAGGCGCTCCGCCTGCGCGCTCGCCGAGATCGGCAGGTGCGGCGCGCCGTGCGAGGGACGTGAGACCCCCGACGAGTACGCGGTGCACGTCGGGGCGGCGCGCCGGGCGCTGGAACTGGACGCGGCCGGGGTCTTCTCCGCCATGGAGGCCAGGATGGAGCGTCTGGCCCTCGACCAGCGCTACGAGGAGGCCGCGGCCGACCGCGACCGGCTCGCCTCCTACATCCGCACCTCGGCCCGCATGCAGCGGCTGCGGTCGCTGACCGCCATCTCCCAGATGGTCGCGGCCGCCCCCGTGGCGGACGGCCGTTGGGAGATCCACGTCATCCGGTACGGACGGCTCGCCTCGGCCGGGGTGATGCCGAGGGGCGCCCACCCCACCCCGTTCGTCGAGGCGCTGGCGGCCACCGCCGAGACGGTGCCGCCCGGCCCCGGGCCGGTCCCCGCCGCCAGCGCCGAGGAGACCGAGTGCGTGCTGCGCTGGCTGGAGTCCCCGGGGGTGCGACTGGTGCAGGTGGAGGGCACCTGGAGCCTGCCCGTCTCGGGTGCCGGCCGGCTCAAGGCCCGCATCGATCGCGCCTACCAGGCGGCCGAGCCGCGCCGGGCGCGCGAGGGCCGTCCGCTGCGCTGATAGCGTCGAAGACGGCAGGCAACACTCAACGAGGAGGAAGCTCGTGGTCACCGCGATCGTTCACATCAACGCCGAGGTGGACCGGATCCCCGA
Organism: Streptosporangium amethystogenes subsp. fukuiense; assembly: GCF_042665875.1. Lineage (NCBI taxonomy): Bacteria > Bacillati > Actinomycetota > Actinomycetes > Streptosporangiales > Streptosporangiaceae > Streptosporangium > Streptosporangium amethystogenes. The sequence continues at coordinate 4,181,068 of NZ_JBHTEE010000001.1, forward strand.
GGTCGCCCAGACGATCGCCGAGATCGACGGGGTGAGCGAGGTCTACTCCATAACCGGGGAGTACGACCTGATGGCCATGGTCCGCGTCACCGCCTACGAGGAGATCGCCGAGGTCATTCCCGGGCGGATCAACAAGGTGGCGGGGGTGCTGCACACCGAGACCAACATCGCCTTCCGCGCCTACTCCCGGCACGATCTGGACGCCGCCTTCTCAATCGGCCTCGGCGAGTCCGACTGACCCGCGCCGGCGGGACGGAGGAGAGGGCGGGTCGGTTCGAGGTCGGTGACGTCCCCCATGGCCGTACGGGTGCTGTCCGGGACCGCCTCGCCCGAGACGGGTAGCCGCGCCCGCACCTCGAACCCCCCTCCGGGCAGGATCCCGGCCGCCAGCGTCCCACCGAACAGGGCGGCCCGCTCGCGCATGCCGAGCAGGCCGTGCCCCGCGGTCGCCGAGGGGTCGGCCTGGCCGTCGTCCCGTACCAGCACGTCGAGGAAACCCGGGCGCCAGCGCAGCGTGACGCGGGCCGAACGGGCACCAGCGTGTCGTAGGGTGTTGGCGAGCGCCTCCTGGACGATGCGGTAGGCCACCAGTTCGAGGGTGAGCGCGACCTCGGCGGGCCTGCCCTCCTCGACCATGTCCACCCCCAGGCCCGCCGCGCGGACCTCGGTGAAAAGGTCCCGCAGGTCGGACAGCCTGGGCTGGGGCGTCCTGCCCGCCGAGGGGCCGTCGAGATCGAGTAGCGACAGGGTGCGCTGGAGCTCGACCAGTGCCTGACGCCCCGACTCCTCGGCAACCCGCAAGGTCCGCCTGGCCCGGTCGGGATCCTTGTCCATGATCATCCGTCCGGCGCCCACGCCGAGCGTCATCATGCTGATCCCGTGCGCGACCACGTCGTTCAGCTCACGGGCGATGCGCGCCCGCCTCTCGGCGAACTGGGCGCGGACCAGTTCTTCCTGCTGACCGACGAACCTGTCCTCTGCGGACTTGAGCCTCAGCAGCAGGAGCCTGCGATCCCACGCCAGGCTCACGACGGCCACGCACAGTCCGAGCGCCACGCACGCCAGCAGGACGGGGAACATCTGCTCGGTCAGGGGGTCAGCATGCCACATGGGTCGCAACCTAGAACGGCACGCCGAGACGGCACATCCGCTCCCGGGTGGATCTTCCATCCACCCGGGAGCGGAGACGTTCCGGCCGGTAACGAAAGAGTCTCGGCCCGGTCACGTTCCAGTGACGGTCCGGACGGTGCCGGGACGCTCCTCTCCCACGGAGACACCGCCGGGAGGGTTCACGACGGCCCATGCCCCCGGCCCCGCGCCGCGGGACGAGCACGGTTCAGGACGGCTTCGACGCCCGGCTGACCGCGACCCACCGGTCGAGGGTCTCGCCGGCGGCACCGGAGTCGACGGCTCGCACGGCGCGCTCGTAGCCCGCGGCCATCGCGGCGTTCAGGTCACCGCCGGCACCGTCGAGGGCGACCAGCGCGGCCGCGGCGTTCAGCAGCACCGCGTCGCGGACCGGGCCGGTCTTGCCGCCGACCAGGTCGTGCACGGCCCTGGCGTTGAAGGCCACGTCCCCGCCGCGCAGCGCGTCGGGCGCCGCCCTGGGGATGTCGAGGACCGCCGGGTCGAAGACGGTCTGCTCGGCGCCGCCCTCGCGCACCACCCAGACCGTGGAGGTGGTGGCGATGGTGAGCTCGTCCAGCCCGTCGTCGCCCCGGAAGACCAGGGCGGAGACCCCGCGCTCGGCGAAGACGCCGGCGACGACGGGGAGCATGCCCGCGTCGAAGATGCCGATCGCCTGGGCGGCGGGCCTGGCCGGGTTGGTCAGCGGGCCCAGGAAGTTGAAGACCGTGGGGATGCCGAGCTCCTTGCGCGGCGGGCCCGCGAAGCGTAGCGCCGGGTGGTAGGCCGGCGCGAAGCAGAAGGCGATGCCGGCCTCCACCGCGACCCTGGCGGTGTCCGCCGGGGGCAGGTCGAGCACGATCCCCAGGTGCTCCAGGACGTCGGCGGCGCCGCACGAGGAGGAGGCTGCCCGGTTGCCGTGCTTGACGACCCTGGCCCCCGCCGCGGCGGCCACGATCGCGGCCATGGTGGAGACGTTGACGGTGTGCGCCCGGTCACCACCGGTGCCGACGACGTCGACGACGGGCCCCTCGACCGACAGCGGGGTGGCCAGCTCCAGCATCGTGCGCGCCAGGCCGGTCACCTCCGCGACGGTCTCGCCCTTCGCCCGCAGCGCCACCGCGAAGCCTGCGATCTGGGCGGGCGTGGCGGAGCCGGACATGATCTGGTTCATCGCCCAGGCGGTCTCGTCCGCCGTCAGGTGCTCGCCCGCGAGCAGGGCGGACAACAGCGCCGGCCAGGTGGTGCGCGCGTCCATGCGGTTCTCCAGGGGGGTTTTACCGGGCGGTCAGACGAGTGGACAGGCGGCGGCGCATCAGGTCGGCGACGGTCTCCGCGAGGCCGACCGGGTCGATCGGCTGCGGCACCACGGCCTCGGCGCGCGACCACTCGGCCAGCCAGCGGTCGTCACGGCGGGCGATCAGCAGGCAGATCGGCGGGCAGTCGTGGACCTCGTCCTTGGCCTGACGGGCCACCCCCATGCCGCCCGCGGGCTGGGCCTCGGCGTCGAGCACGGCGACGTCGATCTCACCGGAGTCGAAGTGCTGGACGACCTTGGCGTGGGTGGCGCACTCCACGATCTCCACGAGGGGCACGTCGGCGGCGGGGCGGCGGCCGAGTGCCTGCCGCACCTTCTCGCGGGTGCTCGCGTCGTCGCTGTAGACGAGGACCCTCATCTTGTCGTCGGTGCTCACGGTCGCGCTCACTATCCCTCGTCGATGTATGGTCACCTGGGATGCTACCGGTCAGCCGGCCTGGAGACCCAGGCCGGAGCCACAGCTGAACAAAATGCCCCATACGTCCCCTTTTTATGGGCGTATGCCCCCCCTATCGGGGGGTCGTGCGGCGACCCGAGCAGGAGAGCCGCAATAATGCTGCCCGTGGCGACAGCATCCGCAATTTCAACGACGACGACAGCACACTCGTCCCGCAGACCCGATCTGGTCAGCGTCGGGACGATCGTCTGGCTGTCCTCCGAGCTCATGTTCTTCGCGGCGCTGTTCGCGATGTACTTCACCATCCGGTCTGTGAGCCTCAGCCAGGGACTGCCCTGGCCGGAGGCCCCCCTGAACGTCCCCTTCGCCCTGGGCAACACGATCATCCTGGTCCTGTCGAGTGTGACCTGCCAGCTGGGCGTGTGGGCGGCTGAGAAGGGCCAGGTCGCCAAGCTGCGTTTCTGGTACATCGTCAGCTTCCTGATGGGCTCCGTGTTCGTGGCCGGCCAGCTGTACGAGTACAACGAGCTGGTCCACGAAGGACACACCCTGTCGCACACCGCGTACGACTCGGTGTTCTACCTGACCACGGGCTTTCACGGCCTCCACGTGACCGGTGGACTGATCGCGTTCCTCTTCATGCTGGGACGCACGTACGCCGCGAAGCGCTTCACCCGTGAGCAGGCGACCAGCGCGATCGTCGTGTCCTACTACTGGCACTTCGTCGACGTGGTCTGGATCGGCCTTTTCGTGACCATCTATGGAATTCAATAAGGAATCGGGGATCTCTGTGAATAGGATCACCGCTGGGCGGCGGCATCCCCTCGCGAGATACGCCGTCCTGCTCCTGGCCCTGGCCCTGATCGGCGGGGTCTACACCGTTGCCCTGACGGTCTCCTCCAGCAGTCAGGCCGACGCCGCCATCGCGTCCGGCAGGGCCGACGACGTGGCCGAGGGCAAGAAACTCTTCGAGCAGAGCTGCGCCAGCTGCCACGGGCTCAACGCCGAGGGCACCGCCCAGGGTCCGACCCTGATCGGCGTCGGCGCCGCCTCGGTGGACTTCCAGGTCAGCAGCGGCCGCATGCCCCTGGCCAACCCCGGCGCGCAGGCACCGCGCAAGCCCCCGCCGCCGTGGGTCGCCAAGACCAAGCGCCCCGACGGCACCTACGAGGCCGTCGACCAGCTCGCCGCCTACATCCAGTCGCTCGGCGGCGGCCCGGCCATCCCGGACAAGGATCAGGTCGACCCCGCCATGGGAGACAAGGCCAAGGGCGGCGAGCTTTTCCGCGCCAACTGCATCCAGTGCCACAACTTCGTCGGCTCGGGCGGCGCCCTGACCCAGGGCAAGTACGCTCCGCCGCTCCACGAGGCCACCCCGACGCAGATCTATGAGGCCATGGTCACCGGCCCCCAGGCGATGCCGGTGTTCAACGACAGCATCATCACCCCTCAGCAGAAGAAGGACATGATCGCCTACATCGTGGGCGTGCGGAACGAGCCCAACCCGGGCGGCGCCGGTCTGGGCCGCATCGGCCCGGTCACCGAGGGCCTGGTGGCCTGGGTCGTCGGACTCAGCCTCCTCTCCCTGGCCGCCATCTGGATCACCGCGAAGAGGCGACAGGCCAAATGACTGAGAACAATCACGGCATCGAACAGCCGGAGGAACGCGCGCCAAGGCGCGTCATCGGCACCCCCCCACCCGCGGCGAGCACCTCCCTGCTCGGCACCGAGGAGCGCCCGTCGACCGAGGTCGCCCAGGTTCCCGGAGTGACCCCGCAGGACGAGGCGACCGCGAAGAAGGGCGAGAAGTACGCCGCCCTCTGCTTCCTCGTCGCCTTCCTGGCCGGCATCGGCTTCGTGGTGTCGTACGTCGTCTTCCAGGTCGGCGACATCGAGAAGACGCAGGTCTCCAACCTCGCGCTGGGCGGCACGCTCACGCTGGCCCTGCTCGGGCTGGCCGCGGGCATGGTGACCTGGGTCCGCCTGGTCATGCCCAAGTACAACCTGGTCCAGGAGCGCCACCCGATGGCCTCCGACACCGAGACCCGGTCCTACGTCGGCGAGACCTTCCTGCAGGGCGCGGCCGAGAGCGGCATCACCAAGCGCCCGCTGCTGCGCCGCACCCTGCTGCTCGCCGCCGCCCCGCTCGGCCTGGCCCCGCTGGTCCTGCTGCGCGACCTCGGCCCGAGCTACAAGGACTTCCCCGCCAAGCTGCGGCACACCGTCTGGGGAGAGAAGACCAAGGACGGCAAGAACCGCAAGCTCCTCGTCGAGGGAAGCGGATCACCCATCCGGGCGGCCGACTTCAACTCCCCCGGCGGCATCCTCTCCGTGGTGCCCGAGGGATACGAGCACGACCTGAACGCACTGGCCAAGGCCACCCTGATCCTGATCAAGTTCCGCCCGGAGGAGCTCAAGTCCGGGACGAACCTGAACTGGGCCCACGACGGGATCGTGGCGTACTCCAAGATCTGCACGCACGTCGGCTGCCCCGCGGCCCTGTACGAGCAGAGCACGCACCACATCCTGTGCCCGTGTCACCAATCGACCTTCGACGCCGCCGACGGCGCCAAGGTCGTCTTCGGCCCGGCGGCCCGGCCTCTTCCGCAGCTGCCGATCGCCGTGGACGAAGAGGGATACCTCGTGGCGACGGCGGACTTCCCCGTCCCCGTCGGGCCCAGCTTCTGGGAGCGCGGCGACGCCGAGGCCGAGGCCCGTGAGGCCGAGGCCAAGAAGGGAGGCCAATCATGAGCACCCAGCCCGTTCCGAAGCCCATCGCGGGCGCGAGCGGCTTCGTCGACGACCGCATCGGGGCGGGGAACTTCCTGCGGCGGAACCTGCGGAAGATCTTCCCCGACCACTGGTCGTTCCTGCTCGGTGAGATCGCGCTCTACTCGTTCATCGTCCTGCTGCTGACCGGCACGTTCCTGACGTTCTTCTTCAAGCCCAGCATGGCCCACGTGGAGTACACCGGCTCCTACGGCCCGCTGTACGGCGTCGGGATGTCCGAGGCGTACGCGTCGTCGCTGGAGATCAGCTTCGACGTGCGCGGCGGCCTGCTGATGCGCCAGATGCACCACTGGGCCGCCCTGCTGTTCATCGGCGGCATGATGGTGCACGCGCTGCGGGTGTTCTTCACCGGCGCCTACCGCAAGCCGCGCGAGCTGAACTGGCTGATCGGCGTGCTGCTGCTGACCCTGGCGCTGGCCGCGGGACTCACCGGCTACTCCCTCCCCGACGACCTGCTGTCGGGCGCCGGTCTGCGGATCACCGAGGGTGTGGCGATCTCGCTGCCGCTGGTCGGCACCTGGATCACGTTCTTCCTCTTCGGCGGCGAGTACCCGGGCGTGGACGTCGTCTCCCGGTTCTACTCGCTGCACATCCTGCTCATCCCGGGCATCCTGCTGGCGCTCATCTCGGCTCACATGATCCTGATGTGGGTCCAGAAGCACACGCAGATGCCGGGCAAGGGCCGCACCAACGAGAACGTGGTGGGCGCGCCGTTCTACCCGGCCTTCATGGTCAAGGCCGGCGCCTACTTCATGTTCACCTTCGGCGTCATCGCGCTGCTGGGCACCTTCGCCCAGATCAACCCGATCTGGCTGTACGGTCCCTACACCCCGGCCGACATCTCGGCGGGCTCTCAGCCCGACTTCTACATGGGCTTCCTGGAGGGTTCGCTCCGGCTGATGCCCGCCTGGGAGATCAACGTCCTGGGCTTCACGCTGCCGATGAGCGTGCTGATCCCGGCGCTGGTGCCGATGGGCATCGTCATGACGGGTCTGGCGCTGTACCCGTTCATCGAGCAGTGGGTCACCGGAGACCGCCGCGAGCACCACGTCGTGGACCGTCCCCGCAACAACCCGCACCGCACCTCGATCGGCATCTCGGCGATGACCTTCTACGGGGTCCTGTGGCTGCTCGGCGCCAACGACGAGATCGCCGCGTTCTTCCAGGTGTCGCTGAACTGGACGACCTACGTCGGCCGGGTCCTGATCTTCGCCGGTCCGGCGATCGCCTACTACGTCACCTACCGGATCTGCCTGGGTCTGCAGCGCGCCGACGCGGCCATCATCGGCCACGGCGTGGAGTCCGGCGTGATCAAGCGACTGCCGCACGGCGAGTACATCGAGGTCCACGTCCCGCCCAACGAGGCCATCGAGGCCCACATGCGGGGCAAGGAGCCGGTCCCGGTCCTCACCGGGGGCGGCGGCGGAGACGACGACGGCATCCCGTCCAAGGCGATGCGCGGCCCGCTCGGCAAGCTCCGCAACAAGATGAGCGCGGCCTACGGCGGCGAGAAGATCCCGCTCGACGACGGCCACGGCCACGGCGAGGGGCACGAGGAGCACACGGCGGTCGGTCAGGGTGGAGAGGACAGGTCCCTGACCCACTGACCCCCGGGGTTGACGCCACACGAGAGGCCCGGACACCGCACGGTGTCCGGGCCTCGACGTCTTTCCACACCCTTTTCCCGACGCCCCGCCGGAGGGCCGCCCCTGAGCCCCCGAATCCCCGAGCCCGGGTCCATGACCCCGAAGCCTCTCCGCGACGGCTGACGCCCCCTCAGGGGTCTCCGCGGGCACCTACGGCCGGCGGGGGCCCGGTTTCAGACACCGTCGGTCTCAGACGTCGTCGGTCTCAGACGTCGTCGGTCTCAGACGTCGTCGGTGGTGAAGTGCTTGAGGCTGCTCCACTTGAGCCATTCCCGCCAGCTCTCCTGCCAGTGACCCCAGCCGTTGGTGGGCTCCAGGACGCGGGGCGAGCCGGTGATGATGATCGGATCCCCGATCAGGGTGTTGTCGAGGAACCACTTGGCGTTGCTCGGGCTGACGTTGACGCAGCCGTGGCTGACGTTGGAGTAGCCCTGGGAGCCGACCGACCACGGGGCGCTGTGGATGTACTCGCCGCTGTTGGAGATGCGGACCGTGTCGTAGACGGTCAGCTGGTAGTAGCCGGGCGAGCCGGGCCCGATGCCCGGAGAGGTCATCACCGTGACGTTCTCCCTGGACATGGCCAGGTGCACGCCGCTGGTCGTGTGGTACTTCCAGTCGCCGCCCTGGCCCGCGCTCATCGGGATCTCCCTGACGACCTTGCCGTTGCGCCGCACCGTGAGGTGGTGGGAGAGAATGCTGCCCCGGGTGATCTGCGCGCGGCCGACCTTGAAGTTGACCGTCCGGTTCGCCGCGCCGTACAGGCCGGCGCCGCCGCGCACCCCGGCCAGCCGGGCCTCGACCCTGACCTTGGTGCCCGAGGGCCAGAAGTTCTTCGGGCGGAAGTGCACGTTGCGGTCGTCGAACCAGTGCCACGCCCCCACGACCGGCCTGGAGGTGCGGACGAACAGGTTGCGCTCGACGGAGACGCGGTCGGTGACGGGGTGGTCAAAGGTGATCATCACCGGCATGCCGACGCCGACGGTCAGACCGGTCATGTCCCGGTCCGGCATGAAGCTCTCGATCGCGAAGGTCTCGCGGCCCTTCACCGTGGAGAAGGACGAGGTCGTCCGGGTGAGGGCGCCCTCCGGATTGACCGCCGTCACCGAGACCTCGTAGGAGGCCCCTGGAGCCGCCGTACCGCGGCTGCGCCACTGTGTACCGTCGGCGCTGAGAACGCCCTGCAGAGAGCCTTTGGCGCCCTTCACGGCCCTGACGGTGACCGACTTCAGGGTGCCGCCCTGCGCCGCGACCAGGACGGGGGTGTCCGTGGGCACTCCCCTGGCCCCCTTGAGCGGTGCCACGGTGACCACGGCGGCGGCGGACTCCGCCTGTTGGGACGCCTGCGGCGTCTGCTCCTGGCGTACGGCGGTGCTTGTCGAGCAGGAGGTCGTCACCAGCACGAGGGCCAGCAGTCCCGCTCCCTGGCTCGAACCACGGATCGCGTGCCCCACATGAACTCCCCTGTCCCGGACTGAACCACTGATTCAGTTATTACCCGGAGTAAGCGGTTCACCACATAAGACATCCACCCTGAGCCCCAAATAAACGCCAAAAAGCGGGCCACGGAAGTTTTTCCGTGACCCGCTTTCGCGGTGGGACGCGGGGTCAGTGCGAGAAGTTGCCCCGGTAGTACTCGAAAACGAAACCGATCATGCTCATGATGATCGCGAAAACGCCGATCAGGAACAGCCACCAGCCGATGACCAGGCCGACGGCGGCGAGCGAGACGGCCAGGCAGACGAAGAGCGGCCACCAGCTGTGCGGGCTGAAGAAGCCCAGTTCCCCGGCGCCGTCGCTGATCTCGCCCTGCTTGTCGTCCTCCGGCTGGTCGCCGATCCGGCGGGCCGTGTACATCAGGTAGTAGCCGATCATGAGCGCGAAGCCCACCGAGATGGCCATCGCCGTCGTGCCGACCGGCTCCTTCGACCAGTACCAGTAGACGACGTCCACGGCGGCGAAGAAAATGCCGCAGAGGATGAACAACCAGCCCTGGACCTTCATCGGACCTCCTCCAGCTCACGGGGGGCCGGGGTGTGCGGGTACTTGAGGTCGAACGCCGGGCGCTCGGACCGGATGCGGGGCAGCGAGATGAAGTTGTGCCTCGGCGGCGGGCAGGACGTCGCCCATTCGAGGGAGTTGCCGTAGCCCCACGGGTCGTCCACGGTGACCTGCGGCGCGGTCTTGTGGGTCTTCCACACGTTGTAGAGGAACGGCAGCGTGGAGGCACCCAGCAGGAACGCGCCCACCGAGGAGACCATGTTGAGGTCGGTGAACCCGTCGATCGGGCTGTAGTCGGCGTAGCGGCGCGGGAAGCCCTGCGCGCCCAGCCAGTGCTGGACCAGGAAGGTCGCGTGGAAGCCGACGAACAGCGTCCAGAAGTGGATCTTGCCCAGCCTGTCGTTCAGCATCTTGCCGGTGAACTTGGGCCACCAGAAGTAGAAGCCGGCGAACATCGCGAACACCACGGTGCCGAACACCACGTAGTGGAAGTGCGCCACCACGAAGTAGGAGTCGGACACCTGGAAGTCCAGCGGCGGGGAGGCCAGGATGACACCGGTCAGACCGCCGAACAGGAACGTCACCAGGAAGCCGATCGAGAACAGCATCGGCGACTCGAACGACAGGTGGCCGCGCCACATGGTGCCGATCCAGTTGAAGAACTTCACCCCGGTGGGCACCGCGATGAGGAACGTCATGAAGGAGAAGAACGGCAGCAACACCTGCCCGGTGGCGAACATGTGGTGCGCCCACACCGTGATCGACAGACCCGCGATGGCGATGGTCGCGGCCACCAGGCCGATGTAGCCGAACAGCGGCTTGCGGCTGAAGACGGGCAGGATCTCGGTCACGATGCCGAAGAACGGCAGCGCGATGATGTAGACCTCGGGATGGCCGAAGAACCAGAACAGGTGCTGCCAGAGCAACGCCCCGCCGGTGCTGGAGTCGAAGATGTGCGTGCCGAGCTTGCGGTCGGACTCCAGCGCCAGCAGCGCGGCGGCCAGCACCGGGAAGGCCATCAGCACCAGGATCGAGGTGAGCAGGATGTTCCAGGTGAACATCGGCAGGCGGAACATCGTCATGCCGGGCGCGCGCATGCACACGATCGTGGTGATGAAGTTCACAGAGCCGAGGATCGTGCCCAGACCGCTGATGGTCAGGCCGACGATCCACAGGTCGCCGCCGATGCCCGGGGAGCTGATCGCGTTCGACAGCGGGGTGTAGGCGAACCAGCCGAAGCTGGCCGCGCCGCCCGGGGTGAGGAAGCCCGACAGGGCGATGGTGCTGCCGAAGGTGAAGAGCCAGTAGCTGACCATGTTCAGCCGCGGGAAGGCGACGTCGGGGGCGCCGATCTGCAGCGGCATGAGCTCGTTGGCGAACCCGGCGAACAGCGGGGTCGCGAACATCAGCAGCATGACGGTGCCGTGCATGGTGAACAGCTGGTTGAACTGCTCGTTCGTGGTCAGCTGGAGGCCCGGCTGGGCCAGCTCCGCCCGCATGATCAGCGCCATGACGCCGCCGATCAGGAAGAAGACGAACGAGGTGATCAGGTAGAGGTGTCCGATGATCTTGTGATCGGTGGACGTCATCCACTTGACGACGACCGAGCCCTTGCGGGTCGGGGGAAGGGGAAGTGCTGGGTTATGCGCGGTCACTGGGCACCCGCCTGGCTAGCGATGTACTGGTCGAACTCGGCCTGGGGCACGAGCTTCACCGAGAAGAGCATCCGGCTGTGGTCCACACCGCAGAGCTCGGCGCAGCGACCGGCGTAGACACCTGTCTTGTTCAGCGTCTGGACCTCGAACTTGTTGTTCACGCCCGGGATCACGTCGCGCTTGAAGTGGAACGCCGGTACCCAGAAGGAGTGGATGACGTCCGGCGAGTGGAGGTCGAACTCGACGTTCTTCCCCACCGGCAGCATCAGCTCGGGACCCTTGGTGTAGTCGGCCGCGGGCAGGCCCACGACCTGGACGGTCTTGCCGTTGTACTCCGTCGTGAAGCGCCAGCTCCACTGGAAGCCCTCGACCTTGACCTTCACGTCGGGCTTGCCGGACAGGGTGTTGATGTAGTTCTGGTCCCGCGCGGTGAAGAAGAAGAACACGCCGACCATGATGATCGGCACCACCGTGTAGAGGATCTCGATCGGCAGGTTGTACCGCACCTGAGGCGGCAACTCCTCGGAGGAGTTCTTCTTCTTACGGTGGAAGGCGACGGACCAGAGGATCAGACCCCACACGACCACACCGGTGGCGAGGGCGGCGATCCACGATCCGTTCCACAGGCTCTGGACGGATTCGGACTGCTTGGTGACGCCCTCGGGCAGGCCGCCTCGGGACCATTCTTCGGCACTGCACGCCGTCAGGGAAACCAGCAGCAGCGCCAGAGCGGCAGCGCGTGGCACCCGGCGGCGGGCCAACGGACGCCGTGCGGAACGGCGGGTCGGACTCACGGATCGCCTACCCCACAGATGAAGCCCAGGAGTCGCTCCTGGGCGGTCGTTTGTTCACGTTCAAGATTTGTAGTTCACAGCTTCACGCTGGGGGACACATTAGCGCGGACAACCGTCGCCCCCCCGCGCAGCCCCCGCCCGCACCGCGCGTGGTGCGACGATTGGAGCGTGGCGTACTTCGACGCGGCCTCCACGGAGCCGCTGCACCCCCAGGCTCGGGAGGCTCTCATCGCGGCCCTCGACGTCGGCTGGGCCGACCCCGCGAGGCTGTACGGTTCCGCTCGCCGGGCAAGGATGTTACTGGAACAGGCGAGGACCGAGGTCGCCGAGGCCCTGGGCGCCAGGCCCGACGAGGTCTCGTTCACCTCCTCGGGCACCCAGGCGGTGCACCTGGGCGTGCTCGGCACCCTGCACGGACGCCGCAGGAGCGGCCGCCGCCTGGTCACCTCGGCCGTGGAGCACTCCAGCGTGCTGCACGCGGCCGGCATCCACGAGCGCGACGGCGGCTCGGTCGAGACGGTCGGCGTCGGGATCACCGGCGCCGTCGAGGCCGGTGCCTTCCGCGAGGCGGTCCTCGCCGAGGGCACCGCCCTGGCCTGCCTGCAGAGCGCCAACCACGAGGTCGGGACCGTCCAGCCGGTCGCCGAGGCGGCGGCGGCGTGCGCCGAGGCGGGGGTGCCGCTGCTGGTGGACGCCGCCCAGACCGCGGGCCGGATGCCGCTGCCCGGCGGCTGGTCGGTGCTGGCCGCGAGCGCGCACAAGTGGGGCGGCCCCGCGGGGGTCGGCGTGCTGGTGGTCCGCAAGGGCACCCGGTGGCGCAGCCCGCTGCCCGAGGACGACCGCGAGCGCCGCCGGGTCCCCGGTTTCGAGAACGTGCCGGCGATCGTCGCGGCGGCCGCCGCGCTGCGTGCCACGGTGGCCGAGTCGGCCGTGGAGTCGGCCAGGCTCTCCACGCTCGTGGACCGGGTCAGGACCGAGGTGCCCCGGCTGGTCCCCGACGTCGAGGTCATCGGTGATCCGGTCGTGCGGGCGCCGCACATCGTCACCTTTTCGTGTCTTTACGTGGAAGGTGAGGCACTGCTCACCGAACTCGACAAGGCCGGATTCTCGGTATCGTCCGGCAGTTCCTGCACGGCGAGTACGCTTCGTCCATCGCATGTTCTGGAGGCCATGGGCGTGCTCACCCACGGGAACGTGCGGGTGTCGCTGCCCAGAGGCACCTCGGCGGCGGATGTCGACCGTTTCCTCACCGTCCTGCCCGGCACGGTACGCAGGATCCGCGAGGAGGCGGGGGTTAAACTGTGATCAACATTTGGGAAGTGAAGACTCCATGACGTCCAGCCAGGCCAACCCGGCGGGATCGGCCCAGAGCCCGGCACTGACCATCGACGCGCTGGGCAAGAAGTGCCCGATTCCCATCATCATGCTGGCCGAGCAGATCAACCACGTGCCGCTCAACGCGATCGTCGCGGTCCTGGCCGACGACCCCGCCGCCTTCACCGACATCCCGGCCTGGTGCCGGCTGAAGTCGCACCACCACGTGGCCAGCTACGAGCTTCCCGAGCGCGGCTGGTCCATCCACGTGCGCCGCAACTACTGACTTGTCCTGAAACTGGGTATGACTCTCCCCGAAAATCCATCAAACGGTTCGGGGGGACAGTTATGAGCGGCGAGACCGCCAGGAGTCTGATGCATGCCGGGGTCCGTTGCGTGGAGGCGCACGAGACGCTCGACCGGGCCGCACAGATGATGCGCGACATGAACGTGGGCGCGCTACCCATCTGCGGCAGCGACGACCGGCTGAAGGGGATCATCACCGACCGCGACATCGTGGTCAAGTGCGTGGCCCACGGCATGGACCCGTCCAAGGTCACCGCCGGTGAGCTGGCGACCGGGCTGGTCTGGGTGTCGTCGGACGCCAGCGTCGACGAGACGCTGGCCAAGATGGAGCAGAACCAGATACGGCGGCTGCCGGTGATCGAGAACGGCCGCATCATCGGCATGATCAGCGAGGCCGACCTGGCCAGGCACCTGCCCGACGACAAGCTCGCCGAGTTCGTGCACCGTATCTACGCGAGCACCTGACACCTGCGTGGACGGCATCCCGCCCGGCTGAGTGCCCGATGTCGGGTGATCTCAGCCGGGCGTGGCTCAGCCGCCGGTCCGGCGGCGGGTCCGGCCACCGGTGACCCGGGCGGCGCCCGGTGCCGGCCGGCCGGTGTTCGAGCGGCGGCTCAGGCGTGGTGGCAGTTCACGAAGCCGGCCACCTCGGCCGCGGCGTCGGTGCCGTAGGCGTCGGCGAAACGCTCCAGGAAGACCTTCTGACCGAGTTCGTACTCCTGGCCGCCGACGCGCTCCAGAACGTGGGTGGCGGTGAGGTTGCCGACCTGGCCGCAGCGCTCCAGGGACAGGCCCCAGGCCAGCGCCGCCAGGAAACCGGACCTGAAGGCGTCTCCCACGCCTGTGGGGTCCGCCTTGCCCAGCTCGGGCGCCGGGGGGACGTGCAGCGGCGGCTCGTCCTTGCGGTCGATGACGACGCCCTTGGGGCCGAGCGTGGTGACGCGGACGCCGACCCGGCCGAGGATCTCCTCGTCGGTCCAGCCGGTCTTCTGCTCGATCATGCCCTTCTCGTAGTCGTTGCCGAACAGGTAGGCGGCGCCGTCGACCAGTTCGCGGATATCCTCGCCGGGCATGCGCGCGAGCTGCTGGGAGGGGTCGGCGGCGAACGGGATCGCGCGCTGGCGCGCCTCGGCGGTGTGCCTGAGCATCGCCTCGGGGTCGTTGGGGCTGATCAGCACCAGCTCCAGGCCACCGAGCCGCTGGCTGATCGGGCCGAGCTCGATGAGACGGGCCTCGGCCATCGCACCGGTGTAGAACGACGCGATCTGGTTGTGGTCGTCGTCGGTCGTGCACAGGAAGCGGGCGGTGTGATGCAGCTCCGAGACGTGGACGGAGTCGCAGTCGACGCCGTGGCGCTCCAGCCAGGAGCGGTAGTCGGCGAAGTCCGCGCCGACCGCGCCGACCAGGACGGGCCGAAGACCCAGGCAGCCCATGCCGAAGGCGATGTTGGCCGCGCAGCCGCCACGGCGGATCTGCAGGTCGTCCACGAGGAACGACAGGGAAATCCGGTGGAGCTGATCGGCGATGAGCTGGTCGCCGAAGCGGCCCGGGAAGGTCATCAGGTGATCTGTCGCGATTGAGCCGGTGACGGCGATGCGCACGGGGTTCTTCTCCTCGTTGTCAGCATCTCTGGGAACGTGGGCGATCGGGCCACGCAAGAATACGCGACCTTGTGGGCGCACGAAGGCCCCGCGCGGTGACGGATGTCACCGCGCGGGGCCTTCGTTGTCTCGTCCGGTCTCGTCCGGTCGGGCGATTGCCTAGTTGAACGAGTCTCCGCAGGCGCACGACCCCGTGGCGTTGGGGTTGTCGATCGTGAAGCCCTGCTTCTCGATCGTGTCGACGAAGTCGACGGTGGCACCCACGAGGTAGGGCGCGCTCATCCGGTCGGTGACCACGCTCACGCCGTCGAAGTCGGAGACGACGTCACCGTCCATCGAACGGTCGTCGAAGAAGAGCTGGTAGCGCAGACCGGAACAGCCGCCGGGCTGCACGGCCACGCGCAGCTGGAGGCCCTCCTCGCCCTGCTGCTCCAGCAGGCTCTTGACCTTCGCGGCGGCCGCGGAACTGAGGATCAGGCCCTGCGCCGTGGTCTCGCTGCTCTCAACCGACATGTGGTGACTCCCGCGTCTGCGTCAGCCGCTCCCCGGGAACGGCTGTCTGTTTCTGACGTCCTTCTTAGACGCTACCAACACCCGTCCCCGCTTACACATTCCTGGGACGACTCACACTTCCCCTCTTCGGACAAAACTCCCTCCCACGGAATAAAGCCTCAACAGCGTGTGTCATCATTAGTCGTCACTTCGACGATAAGGGGGTGTGGCCATGACGACCACCGAGACCGGGCTTCCGCTCTTCGTCCTGGGCAGGGGCGTGGACCCGCACAGCGAGCGCGGTGTCGACTGTCCCGGCGAGCTGCCGGCCGCGTCCGACCCGGCGCTGGTGGAACGCGCCAGGAAGGCGAAGGCGGCGCTCGGCGACAGGGTCTTCGTACTGGGCCACCACTACCAGCGTGACGAGGTCATCCAGTTCGCCGACGTGACCGGCGACTCGTTCAAGCTCGCCAAGGAGGCCGCGGCCCGGCCCGACGCCGAGTACATCGTCTTCTGCGGCGTGCACTTCATGGCCGAGTCCGCCGACATCCTCACCTCCGACTCCCAGAAGGTGGTGCTGCCCGACCTCGCCGCCGGGTGCTCGATGGCCGACATGGCCACCTTCGACCAGGTCGAGGAGTGCTGGGAGGCGCTCCAGGACGCCGGGATCGCCGGCGGCACCGTCCCCGTCACCTACATGAACTCCAGCGCCGACATCAAGGCCTTCTGCGGGCGCAACGGCGGCACCGTCTGCACCTCCTCCAACGCCAGGCGCGCCCTGGAGTGGGCCTTCTCCCGCGGGGAGAAGGTGCTCTTCCTTCCCGACCAGCACCTGGGCCGCAACACCGCGGTGCTGGAGATGGGCCTGTCACTGGACGACTGCGTCGTCTACAACCCGCACCGGCCGAACGGCGGCCTGACCGCCGAGCAGCTCGCGGGCGCCAAGATGATCCTGTGGAAGGGGCACTGCTCGGTACACGGCCGCTTCACCGCCGAGTGCGTGGACGACGTCCGCGCCCGCATCCCCGGCGTCAACGTGCTGGTCCACCCCGAGTGCAGGCACGAGGTCGTCACCAAGGCCGATCATGTCGGCTCGACCGAGTACATCATCAAGAAGATCGAGGCGGCTCCCGCCGGGTCCTCCTGGGCGGTGGGCACCGAGCTGAACCTGGTCAAGCGGCTCGGCGCCATGTTCCCCGACAAGGACGTGACGTTCCTGGACCGGACCGTCTGCTACTGCTCGACGATGAACCGGATCGACCTGCCGCACCTGGTGTGGGCGCTGGAGTCGCTCGCCGCCGGCCAGGTCGTCAACCAGATCACCGTGGACGACGACACCGCCCACTGGGCCGGGGTCGCCCTGGACAGGATGCTGGCGCTGCCCTGAGCACGAGGTGGACGGGCCCCGGCGGGTGGTGACCCGCCGGGGCCCGTCGTGTGCCGGGAACCTGTCGCGTACCCGGGATCGGGGGAGCACCGCGTGAGCGGGGCCTAATCCAGCTCGTAGACCACCCTGACGCTGACCGACACGTCCTGGCGGCCCGGGCTGATCGACGCCTTGTCCGCGATCGCGCCGGCGGCGAAGAACGGCCGCGGCGGGGTGACGTTCTCCTCGCTGATCTCCAGCGCGCGGCCGAGCCTGCGCCCCGCGAGCCTGGCGTACTGCGTGGCGCGGGTCCTGGCGTCCCTGAACGCGGCCTCGCGGGCCAGCCTGAGCGGCGCACGGTTGTCGGCGACCTCGAAGGAGACGCTGTCCAGCCGGACCGCCTCGCCGGCCGCGACCGCCGCGTCGATCACGTCGTCCGCGGTGTCCAGGTCCCGCACCACCGCCTCGACCCCCTGCGCGGCCCGGTAGCCGGAGATCGTTGGGTAGTCCTTGTACTGGGGGCCCAGGGACAGCTCGTTGGTCCGCAGGTCCTTGGCCGCGATGCCGGCCGCCAGCAACGCCTTCGTCAGCGCGGCGGCGGCGGCACGGGCGGCGGTGAACGCCTCTCCCGCGGTGGAACGGACCACCTCGACACCGGCGTCCAGCTTCATGACGTCCGGGGTGACCGACAGCCGCCCCTCGCCCACGATCGTTATCTGCGGCCGGTCCTCCCTCACCGTCGCCGTGGAGGGCGTGGAGTCCGCGAGCGCCGTGCCACCGAACAGGCCCACGGAGACGAGCGCGGCCGAGGTCACCGCCTGAGACATCTTGATCATAGGGGCATGGCACCACGGGGCGGCGGTCTCGGCGGCGGACCTTCCTGGAGATCTGCCGTGTCTTGGCCGAATCCCGGGGCGGGTGTTTACCTTCCGCCGGTCAGATCCGGGCGAGCTCCCGCCACCAGCCCAGCAGCCCCGCGTCGCCCTCGACGGCGTAGTCGTCGACGCTGCGCCGCCCCCACACGACCTGGAGCAGGTCCGCCGAGGTGGCGGTGCGCACGGTCACGCTCCCCGGCTGCAGGGACCGCCGGTGGTGGAAGCGGTCGGGGTCAAGGGTGATCACCCACCCGGCTCCGGTGTCGGCCTGCAGGGAGATCGTCTCGCCCCCGCCCCTCAGCTCGGCCACACCCGGGTTCCACAGGGCGTACGGCAGGATGTCGAGAAACTCCTCGACCCCGTCGGCCGCCACGTCCTCGGGGACCAGAGTCGGGATGCCCACCGCGAGCTCGGCGTCCATCCGGTGCACCAGGGTCTCGTGGAGCATCCGCCTGGACCAGAAGCGCACCCGCCGCTCCCCGCCCCAGGTCCACATCGGCGCCTGTGGATCCTGCGACAGCAGCGCCTCGGACAGCAAGGCGGCCCCCGCACCGAGCCAGGCGGGATAACCGCTCGCGTCGGCGGGCAGGCCCATGTCCATCCCGCGGCGGTCGTAGCGCCGCTCGGCCAGGTCGGCGACCATGGTGGCCGCCCACCGGTGTACGCCACCGGTGTGGGTGACGAGCCTGGCCAGATCCCAGCCGGGACAGGTCAGCACGGGAACGGACATCTCCCGCCCCCTCAGGACATCGGCCATCCGGGCGATCTCCGTGGCGGCCGCCGAGACATGCTCGGCATGGGTCCATTCCCTCATGTCAGCCCTCCCGGGTGAAGCGCATGAACTGCTTCTCGTACTCCTTGGCGTCGGTGGTGGTGGCCAGCACCCGCTGCGACCGTCCCTTGAAGTCGAACACCACGGCCTCGTAGCCGGAACCCTTGCGCCGCCAGCCCGCGATGTGCTTGTCGTCGTACCAGCCGATGAGCCGCTCGGTCTCGAACGGGATCCGCACCTTCGCCGGGGCGTCGGAGGCGGTGGACCAGACGCAGATCTCCTTCTCGCTCTCCTTGCAGTACGTGAGCAGTGACGATCCCGACGGGGAGATGTCGTCGCCCTCGACGGTGATCGGGGTTCCCACGTCCAGCAGGGTCTGCAGCACGGTGCCCTGCAGGTCGTAGAAGCGGATGCGCTGGGTCTTGCCGGTGAGCGCCCAGGTGCCGACGGCACGGCCGTCACCCCGCCAGAAGTAGCTCCACGTGCCCGCGTCCTTCTCCTTCACCCGGACGATCCTGGCCTTCTTCGTGACGGTGTCGATGATCGCGAAGCCGTACTCCTTGCTGGTGTCGTCCACGGCCTCGTACAGCGTCACCAGTCCGCGTTTGCCGTCCGGCGACCACTGCGGCAGCGTCGGGTAGACCGGCGCCTTGGTGATCCTGATCTTGCTCGCCGCGCCGGTGCGCTGGTCGATGACCGACACGATCGAGTAGTTCTGCGCGTCGTAGATCCGGTCGGTCCCCAGCGCCTGGGTGCCCGCGGCGTTGAGCGTGTAGTGGAAGTACTTGTCGTTCTTGGCGAACCGGTCGGTGCCGTACTTTCTGACGTAGAGGGTCTTCTCCCAGTCGAGACTGTAGGAACTCAGCTTGATCGGGTCCTGGGGGCTCTCATGGAGCGTGATCGAACTGCCGGGCAGCTTGATCTTGTTGGTCGCCTGCGGCACCGTCGGCGCTTCGGGGGTCGGGGTCGCGGAGGCGGGGGGGCTCGCCTGCTCCGTACCGCCGGTCTGCGGGTCGCCGTTCTGGGTGGTGCCCGCCTGGGGGTCGCCCGGCGTCTCGGTACTGCCGCCGCGCACCGCCAGCACGACGCCTCCGGCCACGAGGGCGGTGGCCAGCAGGCCGCCCGCGACCGCGAGCCACACTCCGCGCCCGCTCCTGGCGGGCGCGGGGTGTCCCGGATATCCGGGTGATCCGGGGTTCTGGTACGGGGCACCGTCGTGGGAGGCATGGGGCACGGGACCGCCGTAGGGCTGTGGTCCCGTGGGCCCCTGGGGCCCCTGGTATCCCTGCTGCGGGTATCCCGGCCCCTGCTGCGGATACTGGGCGTAGCCGTGGGCCTCGGACGGCTGCGTGTAACCGTGGGGCATGGACGGCTGGGTGTGACCACGCGGTTCGGAGTGTTGGAGGTAGCCCACCGGGCCGCCCTGCGGGCCCTGCCCGGGGTATCCCCCGCCGGGACCGCCCTGCTGGGGATACGGCTGCTGTTCCGGGTGATGCGGATAGCCCTGCCGCGTGCGGTCGTCGCCTCCCGGGTGCCGCCGCCCGTAAGTGGTGGCGGTGGGGGCGGGTTCGCTCCCGGCGGGGTAGCCGCCGGGGCCGGGCCCGGTCTGCTGCGCCGCGGCCGCCGAGCCCTCGGCGAGGATGCCGCGGGGTGCGGTGGGCAGCACGGCGCCGGCCGCCGGCCCGCCCGCGTGGCCGAGCAGCCGCAGCAGCGCCTCGCCCGCCGTGGGCCGCTGGGTGGCGTCCTTGGACAGGCACTGCCCGACCAGGTCGCGCAGCGCCGGATCGGCGATCGCCCCCAGGTCGGGCTCCATGTTCATGATCCGGTTGAAGATCGCAGGCAGGCTGTCCGTACCGAACGGCGGCTGCCCGGTGGCCGCGAAGACCATCGTGCAGCCCCAGGCGAACATGTCGGCGGGTGAGCCCGCGTTCTCCCCCGCCAGCTGCTCGGGGGTCATGTAGGAGGGGGTGCCGATCGCCATCGCGGTCAGCGTGGAGGTGCGGTCGAGCGCCTTGGCGATACCGAAGTCGATCACTCGGGGGCCGTCGGGGGCCAGCAGCACGTTGGAGGGCTTGAAGTCGCGATGGACGATTCCCGCCTGGTGGATCGCGACGAGCGCGGTGACCGTGCCGATCGCCAGGCGGTGCAGGGAGGCGCCGTGCCGGGGACCCTCGGTGGCCACGACCGCGTCGAGCGTCGGGCCGTCGATGTACTCGCTGACGATGTACGGGCGATGCTGGTCGACCCCGGTGTCGATCACCGCGGCGGTACAGAAGGGAGCGACCCGCTGGGTCGTGCTGACCTCACGGACGAAACGCTCCATCGCCTCCTCGTCCTGCGCGAGGTCGGCGCGGAGCAGCTTGACCGCGACACGGGCACCGGTCGGGGAGATTCCCAGGTAGACCGTTCCCTGGCCACCCTCACCGAGCCGGGCGGTGAGCCGGTACTCCCGCACGTGCTCGGGATCCCCGGGCCGCAAGGACGCGAGGTCCGCCATGGTCACACCCTTCTTCCGTGATGAACTTCCGGACCCATTGTGGGGGCAAAGGGTCACAGGACGTACATCAAACCGCAAGTCGGACGGACCTCGGTAGCGCGTTCCAGACGGCCTTTCAGGATCCTCGGAACGGGCGGGACCCCTTGCGTGAGAGCCAGAGACGATCTTGCGGAGGGCCGGCCCGGACCGGGCCGGACGGACGGATCAGAGGCCGGGCGCGCCCCAGAGGGGGAACCAGCGGCCGAGATCCGGCTCGATCTCCAGTTCACCGCCGATCGCACCGCGTACCTGCAGCTCCAGCGCGTTGTCCCGGCGCCCCGTCTGCCCGGGCAGCGGGGCGAACGGGTAGAAGGTGCCCTGCTTGTAGAGGTAGACCATGGCGAGCCCGCGACCGTCGGGGGCCGCGAAGGAGACCAGCGAGCAGAGCAGCGAGGGGCCGAAACCCGCCGCCTCGAGGGAGGAGTTGACCGCGTGCAGGTCGGTGACCAGATCGCCGAGCAGTTCGGGCGTGCGGCGGACCAGCAGCCATGTGTAGCCGTAGGCGTCCTTCGACACCTCCACCGGCGGGCCGCCTCCGGCGTCCAGCAACTGGGTGATGTCGCGCTCAAGGGCGGCGAACGCCCCGCCCTCGGCCGAGCGGAAGCAGACCGCCCCAAGCCCGGTCGGCGCCAGGTCGGTGGCCGCCTGCAGGGTCACCGCGGCCGAGGGCAGCGCGAACAGCGCGTCCAGGTCGGCCTTGGCCGGTTTACCTCGGCCCAGCAGGGCATCCCACCAGCGCATCCGGTCCCTTCCCCTTCACGGCTTCCACTTCCACGGAACGGCGCTCCCGCCGCGTCACCCGCCCTGCCCGAGCTGGGCGGAGATCCTGCCGAGCTGGTCAAGGCGCTGCTCCAGCGGCGGGTGGGTCGCCAGCAGCGCGCTCAGGCTCGCCTTGCCGGAGAGGGCCGGCGCGAAGAAGAAGGCGTTGAACGGCTCGGCCTCGCGCAGATCCCTGGTCGGGATGCGCGCCATCTCGCCGCTGATCTTGACAAGGGCGCTGGACAGGGCCGACGGGCGCTGGGTGAGCAGCGCTCCCGCACGGTCGGCGGCCAGTTCCCGGTAGCGCGACAGGGCCCGGGTGAGCAGGAAACTG
Source organism: Streptosporangium amethystogenes subsp. fukuiense (assembly GCF_042665875.1). Taxonomy (NCBI): domain Bacteria; kingdom Bacillati; phylum Actinomycetota; class Actinomycetes; order Streptosporangiales; family Streptosporangiaceae; genus Streptosporangium; species Streptosporangium amethystogenes. Next base: position 4,203,146 of record NZ_JBHTEE010000001.1, read on the forward strand.
ACCGCGTACACCAGGATCGAGACGAGCATGATGATCAGGCCGATCGGCAGCCCGCCCCGGTCGTCGCGCCCGCGTCCCAGGCCGCTGTAGAGCGCGACCCTGGTCATCAGCCCGGCGACTATGCCGAGGAAGGACGCGATCGTCATGACCGCGACGTCCCGGTGCGCCACGTGGGACATCTCGTGGGCCAGCACGCCCTCCAGCTCGCCGGCGTCGAGCCGGCGCAGCAACCCCGTGGTCACGCAGACCACGGAGTTCTTCTGGTTGCGGCCGGTGGCGAACGCGTTCGGAACATCCGAATCGGCGATCGCCACCCGCGGCTTGGGCATGTCGGCCAGAGCGCACAACCGGTCGATCATGCCGTGCAGTTCCGGCGCCTCCTGCGGGGACACGACACGTCCGTGCATCGCGAACAGCGCGATGCGGTCGGACATGAAGTACTGCACGAAGAGCATGACGCCGGCGATCAGCAGTACCGCGACCGCACGGACGCCCAACGCGATCAGTACGGCCACGAAGACGACATAGAGCAATCCGAGCAGGAACATGGTGATCACCATGCGCCTGGTCAGGCCCCGGTCCGGGGCGAACCGGGTTTGTACCATATGCCCAGGCTATCCGGGAATCAGGCCCTCGTTGCCGAGCATCTCCCGAACTTCCTCCATGGAAGCGTCAGCCGGGGGCAAAATCAGCTCCGAGGACTCCAGGCTGTCGTCGGGCAGCGCCTTGCCGACATGGCGGACCTTGTCGAGCAGGGCGTGCAACCGGGTGCGGAAGACCTCCTCCTCACCCGCCTCGATCGCGGCCTCCAGCTCGGCGTCCAGGGTGTTGAGCACGTCGAGATCGGCGGGGGCGATGTCGATCTGCCCCTCCCCCATGATGCGGACGATCACAGGCCCTCCCCGGGCTGGCGCAGCTGCTGCGTCTGGTTGGACTGAGGGTGTTGCTGGGGCTGCTGCTGCGGCTGGGGCTGCTGCTGGGCGGGGCCGGACGTGATCGCCCCCTGGGGCCCGGTGCCCTGACCGAGCTCGGCCTTCATCCGGGCGATCTCCAGCTCCACGTCGTGGCCGCCGCCCATGCGGTCGAGCTCGGCCTGGATGTCGTCGCCACGCTGCCCGCTGAAGTCGTCGAGCGCGCCGCTGGCCAGCAGCTCGTCGATGGCACCCGCGCGGGCCTGCATGGAGGCCGTCTTGTCCTCTGCGCGCTGGATCGCCAGACCGACGTCGCCCATCTCCTCGGAGATGCCGGAGAAGGCCTCGTTGATCCGCGTCTGCGCCTCGGCCGCGGTGTAGGTCGCCTTGATCGTCTCCTTCCTGGTACGGAAGGAGTCGACCTTGGCCTGCAGCCGGTGGGAGGCCGTGGTGAGCTTCTCCTCCTCGGCCTGCAGGTTGTCGTGCTGCACACGGAGGTCCGCGATCTGGGTCTGCAGGCTGCCGCGGCGGGTCAGCGCCTCGCGGGCCAGGTCCTCGCGACCGACCCCGAGCGCCTTACGGCCCTGCTCCTCAAGCTTGCGCGCCTGCGCCTCGATCTGGTTGATCTGAAGCTCCACACGCTTGCGCGAGGTGGCGACATCCGCCACGCCCCGGCGTACCTTCTGCAACAACTCCAGCTGGCGCTGATATGAGTAGTCCAGGGTTTCGCGAGGATCCTCCATCTTGTCCAACGCGTTGTTCGCCTTGGACCTGAAGATCAGCGAAAGTCTCTTCATCACGCTCATGCGCGTCGGCCGTCCCCTTCTTCAAGTGCGCTTCGGGTCACCCCAAGTGATTCCAGCCCCCCGAAAAGCACCGGAGCCACCATAGGGTTCACCCTACGCATAACGCGCGGGGGCGTCACTAAGTTGCACTCCCGGTAGGCTGACGTTGTGTTCCGACGTACCCAGACCACCGCGGACGACTCCCCCGCCTCCGCTAACGATCCTAAGCCTGCGGGCAAGGGGCGTCCCACACCCAAGCGACGGGACGCCGAAGGCCGTCGCCGACAGCCGGTGAACGCCCCCAACAACCGCAAAGAGGCCTACAAGCAGCTCCGCGAGCGCCAGGCGAACGACCGGGCCAAGGCGCGCGAGGGGATGCTGCGCGGCGACGAACGCTACTACCCGGCCCGCGACAGGGGGCCCGTCAGGAAGTTCGCGCGCGACTGGGTCGACTCCCGCCGCGTCGTCAGCCAGTACTTCCTGCCGTTCTCCCTGCTGATCCTGCTGCTCACCTGGATCCCCTTTCCGACCGACGTCCGCGGCTACGTCTACGTCGCGGTGATCACGATCGGCTGGCCGATCATGATGGTCGGCGTGCTGCTCACCTCGATCTGGGTGTCCTGGAAGGTGAAGAAGCTCGCCGCCGAGAAGTTCCCCGGCGAGAACCTCAAGGGTGTCGGCTTCTACGCCGCCATGCGCGCGCTGCAGATCCGCAAGCTGCGCTTCCCCCCGCCCACCGTCCTGCCCGGCGGCAGGCCGGTCCCGCCGAAGAAGTAGTTCGCGGCCCCCGGGAGCACCTCGGCCCACCGGCTTTCGGACCCCGCCCCTCCTTCGAAAGGGGCGGGGTTCTTCTTGTCCCGCGCAACGGCCGCGGAGCGGATCCGAAGGGCTTTCCCGGCAGTCCCCGCACCCGCTCTCGGGCGGGAGGGACGGCGATCACGACCGCACGACGTCCCAGGCCAACTCTCCGCCGGTCACCTTGGGTTTCCAGTAGCCCACCGACCCGCCGGTCTCCAGGGCGTCGGCCGTCGCCTTCAGCAGGCCGTAGTACGAGCGGATCCGGATGCCGCCGGGCGTGAAGCTCATCCGGCCCTCGTGGTCGGTCCGCCCGACGTCGCGCGCCACGGAGTCGATCACCAGGTGGTCGCCGCCTCCGTTGGCGCCGAACGGGATCATCCGCCCGTCCCACCGTTCCGCCCGCGCGTCGACGCCTGCCTCTGCGCCGATGTCCTCCCCGTCCATCCCGCAGAACCGCCGCCAGGTGTCACGGATCTCGCGAACCCCCTGGTTCCGGTTGCCGATGAAGCCGAACGGCCAGATGTCGCCCACGACACGGGCCCCGTCGTGCCGTAGCAGGGAGGCACGCAGGTCGTCGGGGAAGCGCAGGCCCATCTGTGCCTCGGCGACGGCGATCGTGCGGGCCCTGGCGGGCCTGCCCAGCGTGCGAAGGCTCTCCGGGGCGTTGGCCGCGAGCCACCGCTCGATGCGGCGCCACTGGCGGTTCACCGCCCTGGTCATCCGGGGGTCGATCACCCGCACCCGCGGGACCCTCGCCTGCGGCCGGCAGTCCGCGTCGGGAACCGCCGCGGAGGGCTCGTCCGGCGGCGAGGTGGGGTCGGCCACGTCGGAGTCCGTGACGGCCACGACATCGACCGGGCACGGGCCGGTGGGCCGGATCATCGGCCCCTCTTCCGCCGGGTGACGCATCCCCGGCTCCAGCACCTGCCCCGCCCTCGGCTCGCACCCGTCCTTCACACCCGGCGGGCTCCAGAGGGCGGTTCCCTCGGCGGCCCGCGTCCCCTCCGAGAAGACCGCCTTCTCCAGGACCTGCGTGCCGAAGGCGAGCAGGCAGAGCCCGATCCCGACGGCGCCCCAGCGGACCAGGCGGCCCTTGACCGCCCCGTCCAGCGGCTCGCGCGGCTGCCTGGGCGCGAACGTCCGCTCAAAGGCGGACCGGAAGGCGGAAGGGGGACCGGTGGCGTACCGCCTGAGATCCTCCTCGGTGGGGACGCCGAGGAGCGGCGCGGGAGGCCGGCGCCGCGCGTGCCCGGCCCCGGAGGCCGTCTTCTCCGCCGGTGAGCCGATCGACGCCTTCTTCGGGGAGTCGCCCCCCGGACCGCCCTCCGGTCTCCGCCACAGGCGGACGACCAGCACGACGACCGCCGCCAGCAGCCCGGCGGCGAGCGCCAGCCGTACCCTCCGCGAAGTGATCAACCGCAACACGCCCGGCAGAGTATCCCGAATCGGTCACCTACTAATGTCAGAGCATGGAATTCCGCCACCTTGGCCGGAGCGGTCTCATGGTCAGTGAGATCAGTTACGGCAACTGGATCACCCACGGTTCCCAGGTAGAGGAGGACGCCGCCAAGCAGTGTGTGCGGGCGGCGCTCGATGAGGGGATCACCACCTTCGACACCGCCGACGTGTACGCGGGCACCAAGGCGGAGGAGGTTCTCGGCCGCGCCCTCGCGGGAGTCCGCCGCGAGTCTCTGGAGATCTTCACCAAGGTCTACTGGCCGACCGGTCAGGGGCCCAACGATCGCGGCCTGTCACGCAAGCACATCACCGAGTCCCTGCACGGCTCGCTGCGCCGTCTGCAGACCGACTACGTCGACCTTTACCAGGCACACCGTTTCGACTACGAGACGCCGCTTGAGGAGACCCTCAAGACCTTCGACGACCTCGTACGCCAGGGCAAGGTCCTCTACGTCGGCGTCAGCGAGTGGACCGCCGAGCAGATCGGCCGGGCCCTGAAGATCGCTGATGAGATGGGCTTCGACCGCCTGGTCTCCAACCAGCCCCAGTACTCCATGCTGTGGCGGGTCATCGAGGCAGAGGTGGTACCGCTGAGCGAGAAGGAGGGCGTCGGCCAGATCGTCTTCTCCCCCATCGCCCAGGGCGTGCTCACCGGCAAGTACCTGCCGGGGCAGCCGCCCCCGGCCGGTTCCCGAGCCACCGACCCCACCGGGGGCAACTTCATCTCCCGGATGCTCGACGACGACGTGCTCACCCGCGTCCAGCGACTGGGGCCGATCGCCGCCGATCTCGGGCTGAGCATGGCCCAGCTCGCGGTGGCCTGGGTGCTGCAGAACCCGAACGTGTCCTCGGCCATCGTCGGCGCCAGCAGGCCCGAGCAGGTCCGCGACAACGTCAGGGCCTCCGGGGTGAGGCTGGACGCCGAGGTGCTCAAGAAGATCGACGATGTCCTCGGCCCGGTCGTCGAGCGCGACCCCGCCAAGACCGTCAGCCCCAAACGGCGTCCCTAGAACCTGTCCCGGTCGAGATCCCTTCGCCCCTTCTCACCGAGGGGCGAAGGGCCGGTGCACCACTCGCCGTTCCTCGGTGATCGCCGGTTCGCATCCGCCCCTCTGCCGAGCGGCCCGCCCGATCAGCGGGTCCTTCCCTCACTCCGGGCGCAGGGACATTCCCTCGTACTCGATCTTCTCGTCCTCGAGCAGGGTGACCTTCTCGACCCCCGCCTCCAGCAGCTCACGCCAGTTCTCACCGAGCCACGACTCGGCATCGGCCTGGCTCGGGAACGTGTCGGACGGCGCGACCCCCTCGACTACCTCGCCGCCATTCGCGTTTTCATAACGCCAGCGCCACGTCATGCCATAGCTCCTTCTCACGGATCCTGCCAGTGCCGTTCGGCGGCTCAGCGAACCCTACCTCTCCAGGGTGCCCCCGAGCGTGGAGGCAGGATCATGGTCTCGTGCCCCGTCGCCCGGCTGTTCCCGACCCCCCGTACGCTGCGGAGGTCATCCGCTTCCGCCGGAAGGTGGCGGCTCGCAACTCCTTGAACCCGATGGGAGGCCGGGTGTGAAGGTCCTGATCTCCGGTACCGCGGCTGCGGCGGGCTGGCCGGCCCCGGGCTGCGGGTGCGTCTCCTGCGCCCGGATCGCCCCCGGCCGCCGCCCCACGTCCGTGCTGCTCGGCGGCTCCGTGCGGCTGCCGTCCGCCGGCCCGCTCCCACCCGGCTACCGCGCCTCGCCCGGTCCGGACGGCCTCACCGTCACCACCCCCGGCGACCGTCGCGTCCTTTACGCCCCCGCCGGCCCGCCCGCCCCTCCCCCCTACGAGGAGCGAGAGCCCGCAGGCCCGGGAGCGGCTCTGGACCTGGTGCTGCTGGACGTGCTCGACCGGCCGGCACGGCTGGGGGACCTGCGCCGGCGGGGCCTGGTCGGCGAGCGAACACACGTGCTGGCCGTCGACCTCGACCACCGGGTACCGACGGAGGCGGAGCTGGCCAGGCGGGCAGACCTGTGGGGGGTGCGCGCCGTACCGGATGGCACGGTCCTCGACATCGGCGAGCCCCCGCCACTTCCGGCTCCCCCGCCCCGAAGGACCCTGCTGCTGGGCGGGACCCGGTCGGGCAAGTCCGCGGAGGCCGAACTACGGCTGGCGGCCGAACCCGAGGTCCGCTATGTCGCGACCGGGCCGTCCGGCGACGGCGATCCCGAGTGGCTGCGCCGGGTCCGGGCGCATCGTGACCGCAGACCCGCCCACTGGGAGACCACCGAGACCGCGGACCTGGCCGGATTGCTGCGGTCCGCCGGGACCCCGCTGCTGATCGACGGGCTCGGCACCTGGGTCGCCTCCGTCTTCGACGAGTGCGACGCCTGGTCGGGCGGGGACGGCCTGGACGCGGTCGCGCCCCGGTGCGACGACCTGGTGGCGGCCTGGCGGCAGACCCGGGCCCGGGTCGTGGCGGTCTCCGACGAGGTCGGCCTCGGCGTGGTGCCCGCCACCGCCAGCGGCCGGATGTTCCGTGATGTCCTAGGCCGCCTGAACCAGCGCCTCGCCGCGGAATCCGAGGACGTCACCCTCGTCGTCGCCGGCCGTCTCCTCCCCCTTCCCTACTGAGCCTCTCCTCGACGAGGTGACACCGAGACCCCGGGGACAGCGCCGGTCCCTCCGAGCCTCCGTTCGCCAAGAGACGCCGAGTACCCGGATCAAAGAACGTCGCCGGCCCCACCATCCCCGCGTCCCGGGCGCCCGGGAGGGCTATGATCTGCGGTCATGCCCGCGCCCCCGCCTCCCGACAGGTCGTCGACGTTCGCCGACGGGGTGCGTCTCGCGGTCGGCACACTGAGCGTGTTCCCGGTCCGGCCCGGGGTGGTCGACCGCCGGGCGGGGGGTGTCGCGATGGCGATGGCCCCGCTGGTGGGGGCGGTGCTCGGGGCCGTCGCGGGACTGGTGCTGGCGATGGCGCTCCGGCTGGGGATGACGCCGCTTCCGGCGTCGGTGCTCGCCGTGGCGGTCCTCGCACTGCTCACCCGGGGGCTGCACCTGGACGGGCTTGCCGATCTCGCCGACGGGCTGGGCAGCGGGAAGCCCGCCGAACGGGCGCTGGAGATCATGAAACGGTCCGACATCGGCCCGTTCGGGGTGGTGACCCTGGTCTGCACCCTGCTACTCCAGGTGGCGGCCCTGTCGGAACTCGCCTACACGGGGTCGGGGCCGATCGTCCTGGTCACCGCCTGCGCGGCCGGGCGGCTGGCCCTCACCTGGGCCTGCCGAGCGGGTATCCCCCCGGCCCGCCCCGGCGGGCTCGGTGCGATGGTCGCGGGCACCGTGCGACGGAGCGTCGCGGTGGGCATGACCGTGCTGGTGCTCGCGGGGTCGGCCGCGCTGCTCTTCCTGCCTGACACCGGCGCCCTCGACGTCCGGTCGTCCTCTTCTGCGTTCCTCGGCACTCATCAGGACAACCACGGGCTCGCCTCGGGAATCGACTCGCTCTCCGGCTCCCGGGGAGCCGCACCGGGCGGCCTCAGCGACCTTGATCCCGGGCTGGGGAGTCTCTCCGCCTCCTGGGGACTGCCGGCGGCCGTACTCCTCGGGTTGCTGGCGGCCTGGGTGGTGCGGCGCCGAGCGGTGCGCCGGCTCGGCGGCATCACCGGGGACGTGTTGGGAGCCCTGGTCGAGATCACCACCGTCACGGCCCTGCTGGTGAGCACGGTACTCGTGAGCTGACCTTCCAGCCTCCTCCAGCCGTGCCAGACCCTGCGGACCTGCCTGACCCGAGCAGAGCAGCCGGATTCGGCGAATCGGACGGACCGGACAGAGGAGGCCCATCGGCGAGGGCTGCAGGAGCATTCCTCTCCTCGACTCTCAGCCGATGGCCTGGGGCTGTGGCTCGATCGGCCAGCGTTTGATCACCAGCGCGAAGACCGCGGCCAGCAGCGCCGAGCCGACCAGCCCGGTGATCCCCGCGATGGCCAGATTGGGCGGGTCCGCCGCGTTACCGACCAGCAGGGTCAGGCCGGCGGAGGCGTTCAGGGAGCCGTGCCCGACGACCGCTGGCCAGACACTCCCGGAGTAGAGACGGAACCAGCCGAGCAGCGCTCCGAAGACCACGCAGAAGACGATGAACATCGGTGCCGCCCACGCACCCAGCTCGGGGTAGTTGTATCCGCGCAGGGTGAGCGGGAAATGCCAGACTCCCCAGATCACCCCGGAGACCAGGAGCGCCCGCCAGGTGCCGAGCGTCATCAGGCGGGGCAGCAGCCAGCCCCGCCACCCCCACTCCTCTCCGAATGCCGCGATCGAGTTGATCAGCGGAGCGATCAGAAAGACCACCGCGATCTGCACGACCGCCAGGACTCCTGGCTCCACCGGAAGCGATCGGCCCGGGGAGGCCGCCGCCAGGCTCTCGCGGAACAGGCTGAGCCCCCACAGGTCGACGGAGAGCAGGCCGAGGGCGGCACTGAGCGCGATCGCGACGATCACCAGCAGGGGGGTGCCGAACCAGGCCAGCGCGACGAGCGCGAGCGTGCGCCCGCGACGCTCCCCCATCCACAGGCCGGTCCGCCCGGCCCACTCACGCCAACCGGTGGCGAGTTCTCCGAGCCGTCTGCCCCAAAGCCGGACGGCGAGGACGCCCAGCGTCGGAGTGAACATCATCGCCACTCCGACCGCTATGAACGCGGGCGCGCCGATCCGCGCACCCGTCAGCCAGAGGGGCAGGGCGAACAGCCAGGACAGGCCGAACGCGACGAGCAGAAACAGCCACAGATCAGTGGATCGGCGGGGCATGAGATCACCTTCCAATGCTCGGTTTCGGGGGGGAAGGTCCGCGAAGGTGGAGGTCAGCGGAGGCCGGAAGCGGTGGACGTCCTGGCCACGAGGGTGTTCAGCAAGGCGGCGCCGTTCTCGGCGTCGTCGATCGAGACGGCGAAGCGACCACCGGAGACGTAGCCGATCACAAGGCACTCCCCGCCGCGGAGCATGACCGTCGTGCCACCCGGCAGGCCGCGGACACCCCAGCCTCCGACATTGGACGGGAACAGCTCCTCCGACCAGGCCCGCTCCACTCTGGTGATCGGGATGCGCTTGCGGGGCAGGTGGAGCGGTCCATAGAAGAGGACGACGCCCTCCTCGGTGACCTGCACCCGTACCGAACTGAAGATCACGCCTACCAGACCCACCAGACCCATGATCGTCGCGGGGATCCAGAGCATGCCGTCGCCACCGAGCAGGGCGAGCACCGCGAGCCCCATCCCCGCGGCCAGGAAGGAGCAGCCGAGCGCGACGAGCAGGCCGTTGCGCAAACAGGAAACCCATACCGCGCGCTGGCCGGGACCGAGCGGGACCCGGCGTGGAGAAGTCGCTTTCGGCTCCGGGGAATCGTTGGGACCCGGACGGGCCATCAGGGCGCCGAGCCAGCCGCCCAGCAGCAGCGCCGCGACCACGAGCAGCGCGCTCCACCCCAGGTGATCTGCCTGCCTCCAGTCGGGGACGTCGAGGTTGGCCGACAACGTGGTCGCCTGCAACCCCAGGAAGAACGGGCCGCCACCGCCCAGCACGGCACCGAGCGCCATGCGGTTCGCCCTGTTCCTGAGCTTCCCGGCGTTGACGAGCACGATCGCACAGAGGACGCCCGAGATCAGCACCCACAGGCCGACCTGGAACAGCACCGAGGCGGTGAACGGCATCGAGCCGTCGGGAGCGCCGGACGAGCCGCCCCAGTGCGTGGCGATCGGATCGGGCAGCCGGTCTCGCAGCGTCAGCGGCGCGGCGACCAGGACGGCGGCCACCAGCACGGACCAGCCGGCCGCCACGGACAGGAATCGGGCTCGCTGGCCCATCTCGGTCTTCCCTTCGAAGGACCGGGTCTCCGACCCGATCATCTGACTTTTTCAGCGTGGGGACCCCGGGCTTCAGCCCTGGGGAGGAAATCAAGACAGTTCTCTGATGAGTTCGATGACGTCGTCATGGCGGTAGCCGTACTGGACCGCCTCGGCGAGCAGGGAGCGCAGCTTCTCCTCGATGACGCTGCGCGGGTTGGGGCGGCTGAGCACGCTCACGCCGCGGCCGCGACGGAACTCCAGCACCCCCTCGTCACGCAGGTCCCGCAGGGCACGCAACACCGTGTTGGCGTTGATGCCCAGCGCGGCGGCCAGGTCGCGCGCCGGTGGGAGCCGGTCTCCCTGGGCGTAGGACCCCTCGGCGACGGCACGTCTGATCGCCTCGGCGACCTGCTCGTGCAGTGGCCGGGGATCGCCCATATCCAAGGTGAGCAACATAGTGCTAGTGACATTAGCACCATCCCTCTCGATGATGCCACTCCCGGTAGCACCATCGGACGGTGCGATTCGTAGGACGAACCCTCGTTTATGAGTACTGCGCAAGCCCTACTAGCATCGGCTTGTGTGACCACTGTGCGGCTGACCCCAACTGACAACGCTGTCTCGTTCGATACCGACGCACTGGTCGTCGGCGTCCATACCGGACCGGACGGCCTGCGCCCCGCTCCCGGGGCTGACGGCCTCGATCAGGCTCTCGGCGGCAGGCTCGCCGCCGCGCTCGGTAGTGTGGGCGCCAAGGGGAAGCCGGGCGAGATCTCCAAGATCCCCACTTTCGGCGCGCTGACCGCGCCCCTGCTGGTCGTCGTCGGCCTGGGCGACGCCCCCGAGAACGGCTACGACGCCGAGGCCCTGCGCCGTGCCGCGGGCACCGCGGTCCGCGCCCTGGCCGGCACCGGCCGGGTGGCGCTGGCCCTGCCCACCGCGAGCGCCGAGCACGCCGGCGCCGTCGCCCTGGGCGGCCTGCTCGGCGCGTACTCCTTCACCAGGTACCGGACCGCCGACGAGCCGAGCGCCCCGGTGGCCGAGCTGGCCGTGCTGACCGACGCCGAGGGCGCCGAGGCCGCGATCGGGCGCGCCGGCACGCTGGCCGAGTCGGTCTCGTTCGTCCGTGACCTGGTCAACACCCCGCCTTCGGACCTGTGGCCCGCGCGCTTCGCCGAGATCGCCGACCAGGTGGGCGGCGAGGCCGGCCTGTCGGTCGAGGTCCTGGACGAGAAGGCGCTCAAGGAGGGCGGCTACGGCGGCATCGTCGCCGTCGGCCAGGGATCGGCGAACCCGCCCCGCCTGGTACGCCTCGCCTACAGCCACCCCGAGGCCGAGAAGAAGCTCGCCTACGTCGGCAAGGGCATCACCTTCGACTCGGGCGGCCTGTCGCTCAAGCCGTCGGCCGCGATGGACTGGATGAAGTCGGACATGGGCGGCGCGGGCGCCGTCCTCGGCGCGATGCTCGCGATCGCGAGGCTGGGCCTGAAGGTCAACGCGGTCGGCTACCTCTGCCTGGCCGAGAACATGCCGAGCGGCACCGCGCAGCGTCCCTCCGACGTGTTCACCAGCTTCGCGGGCAAGACGGTCGAGGTGCTCGACACCGACGCCGAGGGCCGCCTGGTCCTGATCGACGGCATCGCCCGCGCCGGTCAGGACGAGCCCGACGTGATCGTCGACGTCGCCACGCTCACCGGCGCGCAGATCGTCGCGCTGGGCTGGCGGACGGCGGGCGTCATGGCCAACGACGACGACCTCCGGGCCGAGATCGTCGCGACGGCGGGCGCGCAGGGCGAGGCCGCGTGGCCCATGCCCCTGCCCGACGAGCTTCGCAAGGGGCTCGACTCGCCCGTGGCCGACATCGCCAACCTGCACCCCGAGCGTTTCGGCGGGATGCTCACCGCGGCGATCTTCCTGCGGGAATTCGTGCCGGACGGTGTCCGTTGGGCACACATTGACATGGCCGGTCCCGCCTTCAACAAGGGGGAGCCGCACGGCTACACGCCGAAGGGCGGTACCGGGGCGGTCACCCGGACGCTCGTCGGCCTGGCCGAGCGCTACGCGACCGGGTCCGCCCAGGCGTCGGCGTAGCCGCGCGTGCGGGTCACAAGCAACACAGACAGATGAAAAGATGCGGTTGTCGGTGCCGGGCCAAGGGCGGGCACCGACTGGGCGCCGAGCCGAGTCAGGCGGCGACGTGGATGCGATCGAGGATCCGCGCGGCCGGCCAGGGCACGGAAGGGGCGCGACCGTGAACACGGTATTCCAATCCGACAAGGAGCTTTCCTGTGGCTGATGGCAGCGGCCCCTACGACATCGTCGTCCTGGGTGGCGGTAGCGGCGGGTATGCCTGCGCTCTGCGGGCGGCCGAGCTGGGCAAGACGGTCGCGCTGATCGAGAGAGACAAGATCGGCGGCACCTGTCTGCACCGGGGGTGCATTCCCACCAAGGCGCTTCTGCATTCCGCGGAGGTCGCCGACGAGACGCGGGAAAGCGCGACCTACGGCGTCAAGGCCCGTTTCGAGGGCATCGACGTGCCCGCGGTCCACGCGTTCAAGGACAAGATCGTCAATCGCGCCTGGAAGGGCGTGCAGGGCCTTCTCAAGAGCAAGGGCATCACGATCATCGAGGGTGAGGGCCGTCTCGCGGGCCCGAACCGGGTGGCGGTGGGCTCCGAGATCTACGAGGGCCGCAACATCGTGCTGGCGACCGGCTCCGCGCCCAGGTCCCTTCCCGGCCTGGAGATCGACGGCGAGCGTGTCATCACCAGCGAGCACGCGCTCAAGCTCGACCGGGTGCCCACTTCCGTGGTCGTCCTGGGCGGCGGCGTCATCGGCGTGGAGTTCGCCAGCGTCTGGCGCTCCTTCGGCGCCGAGGTGACGATCGTCGAGGGCCTGCCGCACCTGCTGCCGCTGGAGGAGGAGTCGAGCTCCAAGCTGCTCGAGCGCTCCTTCCGCCGCCGCGGCATCAAGCAGGAGCTGGGCGTCTTCTTCGAGGGCGTCAAGACCACCGACACCGGCGTGGTCGTCAGCCTGGCCAACGGCAAGACCCTGGACGCCGAGCTGCTGCTCGTCGCGGTCGGCCGCGGCGCGGTCTCCGCGGGCATGGGCTTCGAGGAGGCGGGCATCGCCATCGAGCGCGGCACCGTCACCGTGAACGAGTTCTGCCAGACCAGCGTGCCCGGCGTGTACGCGGTCGGCGACCTCATCCCGACCCTGCAGCTCGCCCACGCGGGCTTCGCCGAGGGCATCCTGGTGGCCGAGCACATCGCGGGGCTGAACCCCGTGCCGATCGACTACGACGGCGTGCCGCGGATCACCTACTCCGATCCCGAGGTGGCCTCGGTGGGCATCACCTCCGCCCAAGCCAGGGAGCGCGGCCACGAGGTCGTCGAGTTCACCTACGACCTCGCGGGCAACCCCAAGAGCCAGATCCTGCAGACGCAGGGCGCCGTCAAGATCATCTCTGCGAAGGACGGCCCGGTGCTCGGCGTGCACATGGTCGGCCGTCGCATCGGCGAGCTCGTGACCGAGGGGCAGCTGATCTACAACTGGGAGGCCCTGCCCTCCGAGGTCGCCCAGCTCATCCACGCCCACCCGACCCAGTCCGAGGCCGTCGGCGAGGCGATGCTGGCGCTGGCCGGCAAGCCGCTCCACGTCCACAACTAACGTAAGCCCTCACTCGGAACGCGAGAGAAGACACCAATGCCGAAGTCCGTACAGATGCCCCAGCTCGGTGAGAGCGTCACGGAGGGCACCGTCACCCGTTGGCTGAAGAAGGAGGGCGAGCGCGTCGAGGCCGACGAGCCGCTTCTCGAAGTCTCCACCGACAAGGTCGACACCGAGATCCCGTCTCCGGCCGCGGGCATCCTCACGAAGATCGTGGTGGCCGAGGACGAGACGGTCGAGGTCGGCGCCGAGCTCGCCGTCATCGACGAGAACGGCACCGAGGGCGCCGCCCCGGCACAGGAGGCGGCCCCCGAACCGGAGCCCGAGCCCGAGCCAGCCCCCCAGCAGCAGGCACAGCCGGTCTCCTCGATCCCGCAGCCCGCCCCGCAGGCCCCCGCCCCCGCCCCCGCCCCGGCACCGGCACCGGCACCGGTGCAGGCCCCGGTCCCCCAGGCCGTCCAGAGCTCCCCGGCCGCGCCGCCGTCCCCGATCGCGACGGCACCGGCCGCCGAGCCCGCCGCTCAGCCCTCCGGTGAGAGCCCGTACGTCACCCCGCTGGTGCGCAAGCTCGCCGGCGAGCACGGCGTCGACCTCGACTCGCTGAGCGGTACCGGTGTCGGCGGTCGCATCCGCAAGCAGGACGTGCTGGAAGCGGCCCGCGACCAGCGCGAGCGGGCCGCGGCGGCCCAGGCCCCGGCCCAGGCCCCGCAGGCCGCCGCCCAGGCTCCGGCGGCCGCGCCCGCGCAGGCCCCCGAGCCGGTCGCGGTGGACACCACGCTGCGCGGGCGCACCGAGAAGATGTCGCGGCTGCGCCAGACCATCGCCAAGCGCATGGTCGAGTCGCTGCAGGTCTCGGCCCAGCTCACCACCGTGGTCGAGGTCGACGTCACCAAGATCGCGCAGCTGCGCGACCGCGCGAAGGCCGAGTTCCAGCGGCGTGAGGGCGTCAAGCTCTCGTTCATGCCGTTCTTCGCCCTCGCCACGATCGAGGCGCTCAAGCAGCACCCGAAGCTGAACGCCACGATCAACAGCGAGACCAACGAGGTCACCTACTTCGACGCCGAGCACCTGGCCTTCGCGACGGACACCGAGCGCGGCCTGATCGTCCCGGTGATCAAGGACGCGGGCGACCTCAACATCGCCGGGCTGGCCCGTAAGATCGCCGATCTGGCCGAGCGCACCCGCACCAACAAGGTGAGCCCGGACGAGCTCGGCGGCGGCACGTTCACGCTGACCAACACCGGCAGCCGGGGCGCGCTGTTCGACACGCCGATACTCAACCAGCCGCAGGTCGGCATGCTGGGCACCGGCGCGGTCGTCAAGCGACCGGTCGTCCTGGACACCGCCGAGGGCGAGGTCATCGCCGTCCGCTCGATGGTCTACCTCGCGCTCAGCTACGACCACCGCCTGGTCGACGGCGCCGACGCCGCCCGCTTCCTGACGACGATCAAGCGTCGCCTGGAGGAGGGCCGCTTCGAGAACCAGCTGGGCCTCAACGCCTAGGCTCCGCCAGGCGGATCTCGCCGTGCCAAGGATCGGTCAGGCGGTGCCTCACCAGGCGTCGGGAACTCGGCGAGGCGCCGCCTGACCGCAGTGGAAGGATCCAGACGCACCGGGCCGGCCCGCGACTTCGCGGGCCGGCCCGGTGCGTTCTCTCCCGCGTGTCGCGCCTCGCCTTTTCGGTACGCCAAAGGCGCCGCCGGTACGGGATCGGGGCTCTCTCGGAAACGGCGCGAATCCGATCGGCCTTCGGTTTCCGAAGACCTCGAAGGAGGTCGATTACATTGGGCGATATGACGATCATCATGACCGGCTCCTCGGGCCTGCTGGGATCGGCTCTGGTCAAGGCCCTGCGGGCCGACGACACCCGGGTGGTCAGGTTGGTACGGCGGGCGCCGCAGGGCGCCGACGAGACGTTCTGGAACCCGGGCAAAGGGCTCATCGACCCGGCGGCCCTGCAGGGCGCGCGGGCCGTGGTTCATCTCGCCGGAGCGGGAATCGGCGACCGCCGCTGGAACGACGACGTCAAACGCGAACTGGTCCGCAGCCGGGTCGAGGGAACCAGGACGCTGGTGAGAGCGCTGACGGAGCTGCCGGACAGGCCTCCGACGCTGCTGTCGGCGTCCGCGATCGGCTACTACGGAGACACCGGGGACCGCGAGGTGGACGAGACGGCCCCGCCGGGCGAGGGATTCCTCGCCCGGGAGGTGGTGGCGCCCTGGGAGGCCGAGACGGCACCCGCCGAGGAGGCGGGCGTCCGGGTGGCCCGACTCCGTACCGGCCTGGTGCTGAGCCGCGCGGGCGGCATTCTGGCCAAGATCCTGCCGATCTTCAAACTCGGGCTGGGAGCGCCTCTGGGCTCGGGAGAGCAGTACTGGTCATGGATCTCCATCGACGACTGGGTTCTCGCCGTACAACACATACTGAAAAATCCTGAAATCTCGGGGCCGGTGAATCTGACGGCGCCCGAGCCGGTCACCAACGCGGAGTTCACCAAGGCGCTCGGAGCGGCCCTGCACCGGCCCACCATGCCGCTCGCCGTACCCGGGTTCGCGCTGCGCACGGCCATCGGGGGGTTCGCGGAGGAGGGGGTGCTGACCGGGCAGCGGGTGCTGCCCCGGCGCCTCCTGGAGTCTGGTTACACGTTCCGGCATACGCGCCTCAACGAGGCGCTGGCCGCCGTACTCTAGGGTCCCTGTTTCCGCCAAAGCCGTCGAAGAGGTCACGTATGCGCAGTTCCGGGCAGTCTCACATCCTCGCCATCGGGGGCGGCTCGTTCCGCCCGTCCGAGCGCCACGGGTTCATCGAGGCGAGCGCGCTGCTGCGGTACGCCCTCGATCTGACCGGCCAGGACCGGCCGAAGCTGGGCCTGCTCGCCACCGCCACCGGCGACGACGCCGACTGGCTGCTGAAGATGTACGGCGCCTTCCGCGAGTGGGACGTCGAGGTCAGCCACCTGACGGTGTTCCCGATGCCCAACGTCGAGGATCCGCGCGAGTGGGTGCTCGGCCAGGACGTCATCTACGTCAGCGGCGGCAGCGTGGCCAACCTGGCGGCCCTGTGGCGGCTGCACGGCCTGGACGAGATCTTCGAGGAGGCGTGGCGGGCCGGCGTGGTGCTGAGCGGCCAGAGCGCCGGGGCGCTCTGCTGGCACGTGGGCGGCAACACCGACTCCTTCGGCCCGACGCTGCGGGTGTGGTCCGAGGGCCTGGGTCTGCTGCCCCACTCGTGCGGCGTCCACTACGACTCCGACCCGCAGCGCCGCGCGCTGCTGCACGAGGCGGTGGCCTCGGGCGAACTGCCCGGGGGCTACGCGGCGGACGAGGGGGTGGCGCTGCACTACGTGGGCACCGAGTTCATCCAGGCCGTCAGCGTGCACCCGGGCGCCTACGCCTACAAGGTCGAGCACGACGGGGCGGGTGGGGCCAAGGAGTTCCGCATCGAGCCTCGGCTTCTCACGTCGTGACCACGAACGGGTCAACTACTCTTGAGACGTGAGTGACCTGGCAATCGTCCGTCTTGGCGTTGACTTCCCCTACGAGCAGGCCTGGGATCTTCAGCGGCGCATCCACGCACGCCGCGTGGCCGAGGAGATTCCCGACACCTGCCTGATGCTTGAGCACGCGCCGGTCTACACGGCGGGAAAACGAACCGCGCCGCACGAGAGGCCCTCCGACGGCACTCCCGTCGTCGAGGTCGACCGGGGCGGCCGGATCACCTGGCACGGCCCCGGCCAGCTGGTCGGCTACCCGATCATCAGGCTCGGCGGCCCGCTCGACGTGAACGCCTACGTGCGACTCCTGGAGGAGACCCTGGTGGCCGTCTGCGCCGACTTCGGGGTGCAGGCGGGCCGAGTCCAGGGGCGCGGCGGCGTCTGGGTGGCCGGAGACCCCTCGCACGGCCTGCCGGACAGGAAGGTCGGAGCCATCGGCATCCGGGTCTCCGGCGGCGTCACGATGCACGGGTTCGCGCTCAACTGCTCCAACGACCCGAGCTGGTACAACCGGATCGTCCCGTGCGGCATCAGCGACGCCGGGGTCTCCTCGCTGTCCGCCGAGACCGGCCGGCGGATCGTGGTCGACGAGGTCCTGCCGTACGCCGAGAAGCACCTGGCGGAGGCGCTCGGCGCGCGGGCCTTCGAGCTGCCCGAGGAAGACCTGTTCCGGCGCTGACCCCCGGAGCCTCGCGGCTCGCGGTGGGACATAAGCTGGACAGGTGAGCGAGCGTGACCACATTTACCCCACCTCGACGTGCAACACCTCGGTCCCTCGACCGACGAAGGAGCTCGCATGACCGTCGCACCCGAAGGGCGGAAGCTCCTCCGCCTGGAGGTCCGCAACGCCGAGACCCCCATCGAGAAGAAGCCCGAATGGATCAAGACCAGGTTCAGGACGGGCCCGAACCACACCGAGCTGCGGGCGCTGGTCAAGCGCGAGGGGCTGCACACGGTCTGCCAGGAGGCCGGATGCCCCAACATCTCCGAGTGCTGGGAGGACCGCGAGGCCACCTTCCTCATCGGCGGCGACCAGTGCACCCGGCGGTGTGACTTCTGCCAGATCGACACCGGCAAGCCCAAGGCGTACGACACCGACGAGCCGCGCCGCGTGGCCGACTCGGTGCGGCAGATGGGCCTCAACTACGCGACCGTGACCGGTGTCGCCCGCGACGACCTGCCCGACGGCGGCGCGTGGCTGTACGCGGAGACCGCGCGGCAGATCCACGCGCTGCTGCCCGGCTGCGGCGTCGAGCTGCTGGTGCCCGACTTCAACGGTGACCAGGCCCAGCTGGAGGAGGTCTTCTCCGCCAGGCCCGAGGTGTTCGCGCACAACGTCGAGACCGTGCCGCGGATCTTCAAGCGCATCCGGCCCGCCTTCCGCTACGAGCGCTCCCTTGAAGTGATCACCAAGGCCCGCCAGGCCGGCCTGGTGACCAAGTCCAACCTGATCCTCGGCATGGGTGAGGAGCGCGAGGAGGTCGTCCAGGCCATGCGCGACCTGCACGAGGCCGGGTGCGACCTGCTCACCGTGACCCAGTACCTGCGGCCCACCCCGCGCCACCACCCCGTCGACCGCTGGGTGAAGCCGGAGGAGTTCGTGGAGCTGGGCAGGGAGGCGGAGGCCATCGGTTTCGCCGGAGTCCTTTCCGGGCCGCTGGTTCGCTCCTCCTACCGGGCGGGCCGCCTGTACAAGCAGGCGGTCGAGGCCCGCCAGCACGCCTGAGCCCGGCCCGCGCGCTCTGGCGAACCGGAAGGGTCCCGCTCCTGGCCAGGAGCGGGACCCTTCCGGTTTCCGTTCGGGTTCCTCCCCGGGAACGGTTGCGACCGGCTCAAGGCGGGCTCCGGTCGGCACCCGGGGTTCTTCGTCCGTCTCCCTCTCTGGTGTCGGCGATCGCCCGGCTGCTCCAGGGGCAGGGTCTCCCACGTTGTGCGACGAGGTTGCCGCCAGACCTACCAAGCGGTCGGTTCCAAGGTGAGACTGTCGGCATGGACATCGAAGAGCTGATCGGAAAGCTTGACCTGGGCACCAAGGTGCGTCTGCTGACCGGAGCCGACATGTGGTCCCTGCCCGCGCTGCCACAGATCGGGCTCGCCCGGCTGGTGATGAGCGACGGCCCGATCGGTGTCCGGGGCGAGGAATGGTCGTCGGACGATCCGTCGATCGCGCTGCCCAGCCCCACGGCGCTCGCCGCGACCTGGGACGTGGAGCTGGTCCGCGAGGCGGGGCGGCTGCTCGCGGCGGAGGCCCGGCGCAAGGGCGTGCACGTGCTGCTCGCCCCGACGCTCAACCTGCACCGCAGCCCGCTCGGGGGCAGGCACTTCGAGTGCTTCTCCGAGGATCCGTACCTGACCGGCGAGATCGGCGCCGCCTACGTCGAGGGCGTCCAATCCTGCGGCGTGGCCACCACGCCCAAGCACTTCGTGGCCAATGACTCGGAGACCGACCGGTTCACAGTGAACGTCAAGGTCGGTGAGAAGGCTCTGCGGGAGGTCTACCTGGCCCCGTTCGAGCGGGTCGTACGGGCCGGCGCCTGGGGCGTGATGGCCGCCTACAACTCGGTCGACGGGACCACGATGACCGAGCACCGGGCACTCCAGCGCGACCTGCTGAAGGGCGAGTGGGGCTTCGACGGCTTCGTCGTCTCCGACTGGATGGCCGCCAGGTCCACCGAGGCGACCGCCGAGGGCGGCCTCGACGTCGCCATGCCGGGCCCGTCAGGCCCATGGGGCGCGAAGCTGGAGGCGGCGGTCCGCGAGGGCCGCGTCGCCGAGGAGGTCGTCGACGACCAGGTCCGCCGCGTCCTGCGCCTGGCCCTGCGGGTCGGCGCCCTGCGGCTCACCCCCGATGACGCGACCGCAGACGGGTGTGCCGCGATCGACGGGACCGCCCTCGCCCGTGAGGTGGCCGCGCGGTCGTTCACGCTGCTGCGCAACGAGGGCGGCCTGCTGCCGCTCGCGGGCGTGCGGAGCGTGGCACTGATCGGGTCGGCGGCCGCGGAGGCCCGGATCATGGGGGGCGGCAGCGCCCAGGTGTTCCCCGACCGGATCGTCTCACCGCTGGAGGGGCTCCGTGCGCGCGGGGACGTAGAGGTGCGCCACGCGCTCGGCACCGACCCCCGGATACGGCTGGCGCCGCTCGCCGTCCCCTGTCGGGCCCTCTTCCTGGACGCGGAGGGCGGGGTCCTGGCCGAGCACCGGCTGGCAGGCGCCGAGGCCCGCTGGATCGGCCGGCTGCCCTCGGACGTCGACACCGGCCGTCTGGCGGCCGTCGAGATCCGCGCCGCCTGCCTGCCCGACGTGAGCGGCCCGCATGAGTTCTCCGTGGTGGGCGTCGGCGCGTTCACCGTCGAGGTCGACGGGAAGACGGTCCTCGACGAGACCATCTCGCTGACCGGCGGTGACCCGGCCGCCGCGTTCCTGGCGCCTCCGGAGCGCCGGTTCACCGTCACGCTCACCTCCGGTGTTCCCGTCGAGCTGGTCGTACGGCATCCCCGGGCGAAGTTCACCGGCATGGCGTTCGTGGCGTTCGCCCTGTGCCACGCCGCCCCCTCCCCCGGCGACGACGCGCTGATCGCCGAAGCGGTGCGGGCCGCCTCGGGGGCGGACGTGGCGATCGTGGTCGCCTCGACCACCCCCGAGGTGGAGAGCGAGGGCTTCGACCGCACCGGCCTGGCCCTGCCCGGACGCCAGGACGAGCTGATCGCCAGGGTCGTCGAGGCGAACCCTCGCACGATCGTCGTGGTCAACGCCGGTTCTCCGGTGGAGATGCCCTGGCTGGAGCGGGTCCCCGCGGTGCTGCTGACCTGGTTTCCCGGGCAGGAGGCGGGCAACGCGCTGGCCGACGTGCTGTTCGGCGACGCGGAGCCCTCGGGGCGGTTGCCCACCACCTGGCCGGTCCGCGAGCCCGACGCGCCGGTTCTGCAGGTGACGCCCACCGGGGGCGAACTCGCCTACGAGGAGGGCGTCTTCGTCGGATACCGCGCCTGGGAGCGCGCCGGCCGTGTACCGGCGTTCTGGTTCGGCCACGGCCTGGGCTACACCGCATGGTCCTACGACTCCGTCGCCGTCACCGGGAAGACCGTGACCGTCGCGGTGACCAACACCGGCGAACGCCCCGGCCGCGAGATCGTCCAGTTCTACCTCGCCCCCCAGGACCGGGACCCGGGACGGCCCGCCCGTGCCCTCGCCGGATTCTCCGTCGTCGACGCGGCCCCCGGTGAGACGGTGGTCACCACGGTCCACCTGCCCGAACGCGCCTTCCAGGTGTGGACGGATCGGGGCTGGTCGACGGTGCCGGGGGACTACACGGTCGAGGTGGGCCGCAGCGTCGCCGACCGCCGCCTGAGCGGGACCGTGACCGGATAATCCAGGTAAAAGCCGGTCGGGGCGTTCCTGCTGGCGCCACCGGCCTTTCCGGTGCTCCGCGGCCTTCGGCCCCGGCGCCGGAGCCGGCCCCGGGCAGGTCACGTTTTCACTTCTTGAGCCATGGATTTGTATCCTTCAGACATGGCCAAGAAGCCCGAAGACTCAGAGCGCCCGGGGCGCATCAAGCAACTCCGCATGATCGCGAAGATCATCAAGGAGGCCAACCCCAAGGGGATGCCGATCGTCTACGCCTCGGCGCTGGGCACGCTCGCGCTGTTCGTGGTGATCGGCCTGGTCACGGGCTGGTTCTGGTACCTGCTCTTCATCGGGATCCTGCTGGCCCTGACCGTCGGGCTGGTGGTGTTCGGCCAGCTCGCCCAGAAGGCGCAGTACTCCATGCTGCACGGGCAGGTCGGCGCCGCCGCCGCGATCCTGCAGGGCATGCGCGGCAACTGGGAGGTCACCCCGGCCGTCGCGGTCACCCGCGACCAGGACATCGTGCACCGCGTGGTCGGCTACCCGGGCATCATCCTGGTCTCGGAGGGGCCGGGCAGCCGGGTGCAGAGGATACTGGTCGCCGAGAAGAAGCGCGTCCAGCGAGTCGCGCTGGACGTGCCCGTCTACGACATCCAGTCCGGTGACGGCGAGGGGCAGATCCCGCTGGCCAAGCTGCAGCGGCACCTGATGAAGCTGCCCCGCAACCTCAAGAAGCCCGCCCTGTACGAGATCAACAACCGGCTGAAGGCCCTGCCGCAGACGCTGCCGATGCCCAAGGGCCCGCTGCCGCGCGGCGCGAAGATGCCCCGCCCGAAGATGCGCTGATGGGCTCCGCGGGGGTGGGCCGCCATCAGGTGGACGCCGCGGCCACCTCCCGGGCCAACCGCGGCTGGTGGGACGGTGCCGCCGACGACTACCAGGCCGAGCACGGGGAGTTCCTGCGCGACTCCGGGTTCGTCTGGTGTCCCGAGGGGTTGGACGAGGCCGACGCCCGCCTGCTGGGCGATGTCGCGGGCAAGAACGTGCTGGAGATCGGCTGCGGTGCCGGGCAGTGCGGGCGCTGGCTGGCCGGCCAGGGCGCCAGGGTGGCCGCCTTCGACCTGTCCTTCCGCCAGCTTCAGCATTCGCGCCGGATCGACCTGGACGCGGGCGCCGCGCTCCCCGTGGTCCAGGCCGACGCCGAGGTCCTGCCCTTCGCCGACGGGGCGTTCGACCTGGCCTGCTCGGCCTACGGCGCGCTGCCGTTCGTGGCCGACGCCGGAGCCGTCCTCGCCGAGGTCCACCGGGTGCTGCGCCCCGGGGGCCGCCTGGTCTTCTCGGTGAGCCACCCCATCCGCTGGGCCTTCCCCGACGACCCCGGCCCCGCCGGGCTGACCTCCGACCGCTCCTACTTCGACCGCTCGGCGTACGTGGAGATCGGCGAGGACGGGCGTCCGTCCTATGTCGAGCACCACCGCACGATGGCCGACTGGATCGGGCTCATCACCGCCTCCGGACTGGTGCTGCGGCAGCTGACCGAGCCTGAGTGGCCGCCGGGCCACGACCGCGAGTGGGGCGGCTGGAGCCCGCTGCGCGGCCACCACCTGCCCGGCACCGCGATCTTCACCTGCGTCCGGTAGACGCGCACCCGCCCGCCATGCGACACGGACGGCGTCCCGGCCGCCTTTCCCGCCCGCCGGAGATCGTCACAGGCCGGTTGCCAGGTGAGATCCGATGTCGCGGGCGGTCGTCCGGGACCGGCCGGGAGCGCGGGCCTAGCGGCCGGCGTTCATGACGATCCGGCCGATCTCGTCGAAGGTGCCGAAGTCTCCGCCGGAGACCAGGTTCTTGGTCATGGCGATCGCGATCCCGCCGGCCGTGTCGGCGTAGGCGGCCGAGCCACCGCTGCCCGCCATCCCGAACAGGGTAGGGGCGTCGAGCAGTTCGGTGGCACCGACGGCGTACCCGAGGGATCTGGTGACCGGAGTGCCGGTGACCTCGTCCACGCCGGTGACCGCCACCTCGGTGATCTCTCGCAGCCGTTCCGGTGAGACGAGCCTGACGCCGTCCACCTCGCCCAGCAGTGCGGCGTACATGCGGGCCACGGCACGGGCGGACATGGTGCCGCCCGCCGGGATGTCGGAGGTCAGCACGTCGACACGGTTGCCGAAACCGGCATCCGGCATCGCCGCCATCGGCGCCGCCGTGTAGCCGTCCACCACCCTGAAGAACGGTATGTCGGCGAACATCTCCGCGGACATCTCGAAGTCGTTCGGCGCGTCCTCCAGCCGGGCCAGCCTGCCCAGTTCGGATTCCGGAACGCCGAAGAACAGCTCACCGGCCACCCCGAGCGGTCCGGCGACCTCCTCCCGCAGGACCTGCGAGATCGGCCTGCCGGTGCTCCGGCGGACGATCTCCCCGATGAGGTAACCGAACGACTGGGGGTGGTAGCCGGTCCTGGTACCCGGCTCCCACCAGGGCTTGGCATCGGCGATCACCGCGCACATCCCGTCCCAGTCGCACAGGTCCTCGGGCGTGGTCCCGGCGGGCACGCCGGGCACGCCCGTCGAGTGGGTCAGGGCATGCCGCACCGTCGCGCGTTCCTTGCCATGGGCGCCGAACTCAGGCCATAGCTCGACGATCGGCGTGTCGTAGCCGAGAACGCCCCGCTCCACGAGCACGTGCAGCACGGTCGAGGTGACGCCCTTGCCGGTCGAGGCGCTGTAGAACGGTGTGTCCGGCGTGACGGGACGCCCGGTGGCCGGGTCGGCGACACCCGCGACGACGTCGACCACCGGTTCGCCGTGCCGGTACACGGCGACCTGCAGGCCCCGCTCGGTCCCGGACTCCACGAGCCTGTCGGCCGCCTCCTGGACCCGCTTCTGTATATCGTTCATGATCATCCCTTCCGTGCTGCGGTGTGTGACCGTTACGACGGCCGGGGACCGCGAAAGGAATCGCTCCGTGGGGGTCGGTTTCCGGAAGCCCGGGCTCGGTGGGACCCGGACCTGCGTGAGATCGCGAGCAGGACGGCGGGTTCCCGTCCCGGATTGTGCACGGCTCGCACCGGCAGCCCGTCCAGCCACAGCACGTCGCCGCGGCGGAAGGCCAGGCGATCGCCGTCGGAGCGGACGAGCTCGATCCGTCCGCGCTCAAGCAGGACGATCGCGTCCCGCCATCCGGCTCCGGCCCCATCCAGCGAGCCGCCGGGCTCGACGACGACCCTCCGTACCCGGAACGACGGTCCGAACCGTCCGGGGTCCTCGCCGCTGTCCGTCACAGCGCCGCGGGGAGGCCGAACGCCGGGAAGATCTCGGCACCGAAGGTGGTGATCTGGGTCACCAGCCCGTCCTCGACCCGCAGGACGCCGAGCCACGAGCCCTGGTACTCGGACTCGCCGGGGCGCCTGAGGTAGGCCGCCGCCGCGGGTTGCCGGTTGGCGCGGGTCGGCAGGACGCGCCAGTCACCCCACGCCTCGGGGCCGATCATGGCCGGGCGCCACGCCTCGACGATCGCCTTCCCGCCCAGGATCCAGATCGGGGCCGGTGGCATCGCCTGCCAGGCGTCCGCGCGCAGCACCCCGGCCAGGATCTCGGGATCCGCCTGCTCGACGGCGTCCATGTAGCGTCGCAGCGCCGCGCGTTCCCCCTCGGTCGGGTCCGAGGAGGGCGCCCACTCCAGGCGCTGTGCGGGCAGGTGTTCCCGCATCGTCGACCGGGCCCGCTGCAGGGCGCTCTTCACCGTCGCGACGCTCACCTCCAGCAGCGCGGCGGCCTCCTGTGCCGACCAGCCGAGCACGTCGCGCAGGATCAGCACCACCCGCTGCCGGACAGGCAGGTGCTGGATGGCGGCCAGGAAGGCCAGCTCGATCGTCTCCTTGGCGACCACCTCGGCGTCCGGCTCGGCGCCGGCGGGCGCGGGCGGCTCCAGGAGCCGGTCCGGGTAGGGACGCAGCCAGAAGACCTCGGTCGGCGACGGTGCGGACACGCCTGGAGTGGCCAGCACCGGCGCCTCACGCGGGCGCGGGCGGCGCGGATGACGGTCCAGGAAGTCCAGGCAGGCGTTGGTCGCGATCCGGTACAGCCAGGCCCTGAAGGTCGAGCGCCCCTGGAAGCTCTCCCGCTTGCGCCAGGCGCGCAGGAACGTCTCCTGCACCAGGTCCTCCGACTCCTCGAAGGAGCCGAGCATCCGGTAGCAGTGCACCCGCAGTTCCCGCCGGTACCTCTCGACGAGCGTGCCGAACGCCGGTTCGTCACCCGCCAGCGCGGCGGCCAGGACCGCGCTCTCCTCTTCCTTGATCACAACGACATCTCTCCCATACCGCGGCCCGCCCGGCGCGGGCGCCCGCCGTTGTGACGGTCGCCGGAGGGAAAAGGAATCGGCTGCGGGCGTGGGGACGCGCCTCAGAGGCGTACTACCACGGTGTTCGCCGCGCGGTCGTGCAGGCCCCGCTGGTCGCGGTCCCAGATGAGGGCGGGCAGGGCCAGGCACAGCAGGACGGTCCGTACCAGCACGGAGACGAACCCGGGGCGGCCACCGTCGAGCGCGGCGATCCTGATGCCGAACAGGCGCATCCCGAAGGTCATCCCCATGGTGCCCGCCAGCAGGAGGTATTCGGCGGCCAGAACCAGGATCGGGACCCAGGCCGAATGGGCGGGGTCGATCCGCAGGAGCCCCTGGGTGATGGCCCAGGTGCAGATCAGCCAGTCGACCACGATGGCGCCGAGCCTGCGGCCGAACCCGGCCACCGAGCCGCTGCCCTCTGCGGGCAGCCCGAGCCGCTCCCCCGGATAACCAAGGTCGACTCCGGCCGATCTGACGCCACCGAGCCAGGTCTGGGTCCAACGCGGCTGCTTGCTGCTCATGCCCCAACGGTAGCCGCCCCCGGTGCCGCTCCCGCATCCGCCCGATCCCTCGGCTACCTGGATCGGGCCAGAGCAATGGATCATTTGCACTGACATCTCGGCAAGCACATTCCCCCCGGAGACCTCGTGCCCGACAACGGTGACATCGACCAGCGCTTCGAGGCGCTCACCGCTCAGATCGGCAGTCGCGAACGCAAGCGGATGATGAAGATCGCCGAGCAGGAATGGGCACGGCAGCCCCGCCTCCGGCGTCGCCGCAGGCGGCGGTGGACCGCGGTCGCGGTGGCCGTCCTGGTGGCGGCGGCCGGAGGGTTCGTCGTCTACCGGCCCGAAACCGCCGAGCAGGTCCGCGCCGCTGTCCTCGCGGACTTCGGCATCGATCCGTCCGCCGATCCGACGGCCGGGCGGAGCGCCGAACCGGCCCCGGTGGAGCCGGCACAGGTCTCCCCCTTCGACGGCTCACCGGCCCAGAAGTACGCCAATGGCGTAAAGGGGCTGGTCATGCCGGAGCCCAGAGCGATCGGCGGGCTGAGCCGCAAGGAGGTGGCCGCGGCCATCCGGCACGCGAAAGAGCTTCTGGCGGCCTCGCACCTGGACCGGAAGGTGCTGCTGGGCGGCAGACCGAACAAGCTGATCCGGCTGCTGGACCCCGAGCAGCGCGCACCGTTCGTCAAGGGACTCAAGCACCCCGGCAGGAAGAACGCGTACGAGAGCCGGGCCTGGGTGGCCAGCCTGGCCCCGAAGAGCGCCGAACTCGCCAGCGAGACCTTCAAGGTCCACGGCAAGACCCGGCTGTCCGTCTTCAAGGAGAACGGCCTCAGGGGCGTCCAGGTCAAGGTCAACTATCTGTTCGTGTACGCGATCCAGCGACCAGGCCGACCGGACACCCTGACCAGGCTCGTCGTACACAACATCGGTGAACTGGACGTGTGGCGCCAGGACGGCCGGCTGCGCTTCTGGGTCAAGAACTGGAACGGTGGTGGGGCCGCCCCGGCCCGGTGCGACGTCGACGACGCCTACGTACACCCGTTCTATCCGGACTCGCCTGCTGACCGGAAGCTGAAGACCGACGGCCCTCCCGTGGACCCCTACTCGCTTGAGGACGAGCCCTCGGACGAGTGCAGGGTGCTGAAGTCGAACACGTGAAAATCCGGCAAAACCGGGCAAAGGAAGGCTCGGTATACCCGTCCAGACGGGGTCCGAGAACTAGCGTGAAGGCGACTTTCGCTTAACACGAGTGAAACAAACGAGACACGGGGCGGTAACGGCGCAGGCATACCTTCGGCCTGATAGCCCGTGCCCCATGGGAGGTTCGCGTGTTCAACTCCGCCGACGACGTCCTGAAGTTCATCAAGGACGAAGGAGTGCAGTTCGTCGATGTCAGGTTCACCGACCTGCCGGGGACGACGCACCACTTCACGTTCCCTTCGGAGAACTTCGGAGCCGGCGTCTTCACCGACGGTCTCATGTTCGACGGCTCGTCGATCCGCGGTTTCCAGGCCATCCACGAGTCGGACATGCTGCTGCTGCCCGACCCGTCCACGGCCGTGCTCGACCCGTTCCGGCAGCACAAGACGCTCAACATCAACTTCTTCGTGCACGACCCGCTGACGGGCGAGGCCTACAGCCGTGACCCGCGCAACGTCGCCCGCAAGGCGGAGGAGTACCTCAAGGGCACCGGCATCGCCGACACCGTCTACTTCGGCCCCGAGGCCGAGTTCTACATCTTCGACGACGTGCGCTTCGAGACCAACGCGCACACCAGCTACTACCACATCGACTCGATCGAGGGTGCCTGGAACAGCGGCAAGGCCCAGGAGGGCGGCAACCTCGGTTACAAGCCGCGGTTCAAGGGCGGCTACTTCCCGGTCCCGCCGATGGACCACTTCACCGACCTGCGTTCGGAGATGGTGCGCCGCCTCATCGACGCGGGCATCGACGTCGAGATGCAGCACCACGAGGTGGGCACGGCCGGCCAGGCGGAGATCGACTTCCGGTTCAACACGCTGCTCAAGGCCGCCGACACCCTGATGCTGTACAAGTACATCGTCAAGAGCACGGCCCTGGAGCACGGCCACACGGTCACCTTCATGCCCAAGCCGATCTTCGGTGACAACGGCTCCGGCATGCACTGCCACCAGTCGCTCTGGAAGGACGGCGCGCCGCTCTTCTACGACGAGGTCGGCTACGCGGGTTTGTCCGACACCGCCCGCTACTACATCGGCGGCCTGCTCAAGCACGCCCCGTCGCTGCTGGCCTTCACCAACCCGACGGTGAACTCCTACCACCGCCTGGTGCCCGGCTACGAGGCCCCGGTCAACCTGGTCTACTCCCAGCGCAACCGCTCGGCGTGCATCCGCATCCCGATCACGGGCTCCAACCCGAAGGCCAAGCGCATCGAGTTCCGCGTCCCGGACCCGTCGTGCAACCCGTACTTCGCCTTCGCCGCCCAGCTGATGGCCGGCATCGACGGCATCCGCAACAAGATCGAGCCGGTCGAGCCGGTCGACAAGGACCTCTACGAGCTTCCCCCGGAGGAGGCCCGTAACATCCCGCAGGTCCCCGGTTCGCTGACGGACGTGCTCGCGGCCTTGGAGGCCGACCACGAGTACCTGCTGGAGGGCGGCGTGTTCACGCCGGACCTGATCGAGACCTGGATCTCCTACAAGCGGGAGAACGAGATCGACCCGATCCGCCTGCGCCCCCACCCGCACGAGTTCGAGCTCTACTACGACGTCTGAGCCGCTGGCTTCTGACTTGGGTAAACGCCGGTCAGGAAACTAAGGCGTCTCGCGAAAGGCCGTCGACCGCCCCTCACAGGAGGGCACGCTCGACGGCCTGTCGCATGTGCTCCTCCCTCGGCGGCACGAAGTGCGCGCAGGTGGTGAACCCGGCCGCCCGTGGCCCGGAATGGCCCTCCGCTACCGCGCACTTCCCGTCAAGGGCGTCATGTGGGGTCCGGAGTGATGAAGCAAACGGCAAGGCCGCCCGAGACCTCTCCCCCGTAGTCCGACCAGTCCGCGTCTCCCGCGTAGCGAGCCCAGTCCGCCTTGCTGAGCCGCTCGTTGGTGTTACCGTGGCAAGCCGCCTCCTCCGGGTCAGCGACGACCTCGGCCAGGTTCCTGAGATCCCACAGGGAGACCCCGCTGGGGCCGGCCGCCAGGGCGATGCCGCCATCGGCACTGAAAGCCACGGATTCAATCTCCCTCGCGTATCCCTTCAACGCGGCCAGCCGTGTCGGCCTGGACAGGTCGGAGAGGTCCCAGAGAAACACGGAATCGCTCGGTCCGGCGAGCAGGGCGGTCTTCTTATCGGAGGTCAAGGTCATGTCGTACATGTAACCGAGGGGCACCTCGAACACGGCCGTGCGAGCCGGACGCGACCGGTCATCGAGGTTCCAGACCTCGACCCGAGGCCCGTTCCCGACGAGGACGACACGTCCGTTCGCGCTCATCGCCGTCGCCACCATGGATCTCTCGGATCTCTCGGGCGGGGGCAGGTCGGCCGACTTGACCGGATGCAAGGGGTCGGCGAGATCCCAGACCGTCACCGCATCATCGTTGTCCACGGTGACGGCGGTCCGGCCGTCCGCGCTGAGCCCGAGGCCGCGGATGGAGGAGGTGTGCGCTCTCGTCACCGACAGGCGCGCTGGACGAGACCTGTCGGTCAGATTCCACACGGCCATGTCGCCGACGTCGTTGGCGATCACCGCCGTACGACCGTCGTGTGACAACGCCAGCGCCCGCACGCTGTCGGTGTTCCTCTCACCCGCCAACACGGCCACCCGGATCGGCTTGGCCGGATCGGTGAGATCCCATACGAAGGTGGCGCCTTCGTCGCCGGTCAGCGCGGTCCGCCCGTCGAAGGACAGTGCCACCGCGTCCACGCCCTCCTTGTGGCCCTTCAAGGTGGCGACCCGATCGGATTTCAGGATGACCTTGGGATCGAGCCAGGTCGTCAGGTCCCACACGCTCACCTCGTCGCCGTCACCGGTCAGAGCGAGCCGCCCGTCGCCGCTCAGCGCCACCTTCCTGGAGGCGTTCGGTGTGAGCTCGCTGCCATGCCTCGCGACCAGCGTGTCGATCAGTCCCGCCCGGGTCTGCCCGTCAGAGTGGATCTTGACTGCGGCCACACCGAGGTTCCGGGCCGTGCCTGGGGCGGCGTCGCGCAGGTCCGCGGCGTGCAGCGCGAGCCCATGAGCCAGTGCGACGCGTTCCTGAGCCAAGGCCCTGTCGTACTCACGCTTCCACGCGAGTCCCGCGACGACCAGGGAGACAGCCAGGAGCACGGCAAGCATGATCGCGGACGTTCTCCAGCGGGCGCCGCCGCGCGGATCCGCTTGCCGGGCTTCTGGCAGGTCATTCACTTCGGTCTCCAAACCATCCGGCTCACAATGGTGCGTATTCTTTTCGGATGACGCGCTCGTGCTGCGGGCCGCAGTCCTTGGGGCCGTACTGGCGGGTCGCGGTGCTGACCGGGCAGTCATAGGTCCAAGTGATCATCTGAATGCCTCCACCCTCACCGTGTGCGGTGCTTCCGTCGAGCGCGGTGCTGATCGCGCTCTGTTCGATCTCATCGATGATGCCGTTGATGATGTCGATCACCGCTTTCGCGACGCCACAGCCCCCGGCGACCACCGGCTTGGTCGGGCCCAGAACAGCCGCGCAGATGTCGAGCCCGGCGGTCACGAACACGAGAGGCAGACTGCCGCCCTTGTCGATCTTCAGTCCGTCCTGCGGGCTGATGTAGGTCACGCACATGTGGCCGTGCTTGCGCTTCTCGCAGATCGCGTATGACACGTCCTGCCAACTCTCGCCCTTGGTGCAGACCGTGCCGTCGAGTCCGTTCGATCCCTGGCATTCCTTGAAGAAGGTCTTCCAGGTGTTGTTACAGGTGTTCTTGTCCTCGAAGACCTTCCTGTTCGCGCTGTCGCGGCAATGGACCAGCATGTTCACGCCGAAGGCGCATTCGTTCGCCGAGCCTCCTCTACCTCCCTTGTAGCACGAGAGGAACTTACCCTCCAGGTCGTTGCACTGGACGTTTTTGTGCAGCGCGCATTTGTAGCTGACCTCGGAGAAGGTGCTGCATCCCGGATCGTCGCCTCTCTTGTCCGCGCGGCACGAGTAATAGTCGAATCGCACGTTTCTGCAGGATCCGGTCGACTGGCCGTACCCTGCCTTATCGTTATCGATTTCTCCGTATTGGCAGCGGCGAACCTCCCTGCCCGCGCCGCTGCAGACACCATGACTCTGCCCGCTGTAGTAGTCGCTTCCCGTGCGGCATGTAACGTAATCGTTCGCGAACTCAGAGCAGACGCCGTGATTGCCCTTGTAGTTCCCGGCCCGCTTCTCACCGCGACAACTGACGTAGTCGTTCTTCATACCCTGGCAGATTCCCGTGCTGTTTTTTTCCTTCCTGCAGTCCCTGTACTCGCCGGCTGCGTCGTTGCAGATCGCCCCCTTGCCCTTCTTGGCGCCCTTGGGACACTTGGCGCTGTTTACCGAAGTGCCGGATGACGACTTCGTCGTCTTCATCGTCGTCTTCGTCGCCTTCACCGCTACCTTTGTGGCCTTCTTGGCCTTGTGGCCGTCGGGATCGATGTTGGTGAGCGGGTTGTCATTGGCGTAGGCGTAGCGGTTGAGCTGCACGCTGGGGTCGGGGTTCTGGGTGAGGGTGTCACGGGAGACGAAGCTGCCCGTGCTCGGCTGGTACCAGCGGGCCGCCATGTTGACCTTGCCGCTGCTGGGATCGGTGTAGCCACCCTGGTAGCCGAGCGTGTGCGTGGCCCCGGTACGGGTGATCACCTCGCCGAACGGGTCGTAGGCCACCGAGTCCACCAGCGCCGTCCCGTCCGCGGTGAAGGCGCCGACCAGATCTCCCCGCAGGTCGGAGAAGGCCAGTTGGGCGCTGCTGCCGCCATCGCTGATGCCGAGCGTGCGGCCCAGCGCGTCGCGGCCGAAGCTCGCCTTCTTTACGTTGGCGGCGTCGGTGACGGCCACGAGGTTGTCGGTCAGGCCGTCGTAGACGTGGTGGGCTGTCTGCCCGCCCTGGGTGCGGCTCTGGATCCGGTCGAGTGCGTCGTAGTCGTAGGTGACGGTGTCGTCGTTGATGAGGCGGTCGAAGGCGTCGAACTTGGTGATGTGGACGATGCCCTTGGCGTCCTCCTTGAGCGTGCCGCGTGCGGTGTAGGTGTAGGTGTGGCCGTCGCCCGAGGTCAGGCGGTTGCGTTCGTCGTAGGCGAACGTCTTGTCTCCGGCCTTGATCCGGTTGCCCGCGGCGTCCCACGCATAGTCGGTCTTCTTGTTGTCGGGGGCGGTCCAGGAGGTCAGCCGGTTGGACCAGTCGTAGGTGTAGGTGTTCTGCCCCGCGCCCGCGGTGCCCGAGGTCGTCTTGGAGGTCAGGTTGTCGTCAAGGTCATAGCCGTACTCGATGGAGGCGATGGCGCCGCCCGATGAGGTGGTGAGCCGGTCCTTGGTCAGCCGGTTGAGCGCGTCATAGGTGTAGCCCCGGCGCGCGCCCGCCGCGCCGTAGGTCATGGAGGTCAGGCGGGAGGCCTTGTCATAGCCGTAGTCGATCACGGTGGCACTGACCGGGTCCGCCGACTGGGTGAGCCGGTCGGCGTCATCCCAGGTGAACGCGGTCGTGCCGGTGATGTCGACACGCTGGGTGAGCCGGCTGTTGGCGTCGTAGGCATAAGCGTTCACGTCGCCGCCCGTGCCGGTGGTCTTCAGCAGCAGGCCGCGGTCGTTCAGCGTGAAGCTCAGGTCGTTCGCGCTGACGACCCTGCCGGCCAGGTCGTAGCCGAAGGTCTTGTCCTCGGTGGCCACCTCGGCGCCGATGCCCGACTCCTTGGTCAGCCGGCTCAGCTCGTCGAAGACGCGGTCGACGCGAACGCCGCCGGGGATGAGGCTGGTCACCGGGTTGCCCGCGGCGTCGTAGCCGGTCGTCCAGGTCCGGTCGGCCGGGTTCGGGTGCGCGGCGGTGCTGGGCTCGATGACCGACTCGATCAGTCCGAGGCTGTTATAGGTGGTGTAGGTGGCGTTCCCTCGTCCGTCGGTGGAGCGGGTCTGACCGCCGGTGGCGCTGTAGCCGAAGGTGCTGGTGATCCTCTCGGTGGCCGAGACCGGCTCCCGCACTTCGATCAGCCGGTTCGCGGCGTCGAACACCTGGTTGACGGTGTGGCCCTCCGGCGACGTCTGGCTGATCAGGTTGCCGGCCAGGTCGTAGCCGAACGTCCTGGTACGCAGCGTCGCGCCGTCGGCGTCCAGTTCTCGTGTCTCGGTCTTCCTGTTGGCCAGGTCGTAGGTGGCCGTGGTGGACAGGCCCAGCGGGTTGGTCGTCTTGACGGGCCGCCCGGCCAGGTCGTAGGCGAAGGTGGTGGTGTTGCCCAGCGCGTCGGTCTGCGCGGTGAGCGCTCCGGTGGCGTCGTACGCGCGCGTGCTCGCGTCGCCGGTCGGCCGGATGGTCTTGACCACCCGGTTGGCGTCGTCGTACTCCATCCTGGTGACGTAGACCGCCTGAGACGGCTTCCGCTCGATAGTGGTCAGGGTGATCTGACGGCCGAGGTCGTCATAGGTGGACTCCGAGCGAGCCCCGGTGGGGTCTATGGTCCCCAGAGCCTCGCCCAGCAGGTCGTAGTCGTAGATCCAGACCGCGGCCGGTGCGGCGCCCGCCCTGGGCGCGGTGGCCCGCACCTTGCGGCCGAGCGCGTCGTAGACGGCGGTGGTGGTCTGGCCACTCCGGTCCGTGGAGCTGATCAGCTGGCCCGCGGCGTCGTACCCGGCACTCGCCTTGGGCGTGATCGGCTGCCCGCCGGGCGGCGTGTAGGCGGGGAAGATCTGCTCGACGATCCGCCCGGCCCGGTCCAGCGTGGAGGTGGTGGTACGACCCTCGGCGTCGACCTGGCGCGTCCTGTCTCCGAAGGTGTTGTAGCCCAGCTTGGTGGTCGGGCGCAGGGTGGACGTCGGGGCGCCCGCGCGTTCCACCGTGACCGGCGGCAGTTGGATCCGGGTGGGCAGGCCGGCCGCGTCGTAGGTCACGGAGGTGGTGAACGCTGCCGGGTCGGCGCCCGAGGCGTTGCCTCGCGGGTCGGTCACCTCGGTGACCAGGCCGCGGTCGTCCATGGTGAAGGTCGTGACCAGGTCCTGCCCGTCGTTGCGCACGGTCTGGCGGATCGGCTTGTCCGCGGCGTCGTAGGCGTACTCGGTGATCTCGGTGCGGCCGGTGCCCCCCACACTCTGGCTGACCTTGACCATGTTGTCGTTGGCGTCATACGCGGCGGTGGTGACGCGGTTCAGCGTGCCGGGATCCACGGTCTGGGTGACGAGGCGCCGGGCGGCGTCGTAGGTGGCATCCACCCGCAGTGTGCCGTTGCCGGTGATCTGCCGGGTGGGGTTGCCCGCGGCGTCGTAAAGCCTGGACTCCAGCACCACGTCCCTGGGCGTGGTCGAGCCGTTCAGCCGGGCGCCCTTGGCGATCTTCTCGGCCGGGAGGTTGTCGGTGAAGTAGGTGTAGGCGGTGGTACGCCCCATCGCGTCGGTCTGCGAGGCCAGCCGCCCCGCCGGGTCGTAGGCCATGGAGCTCATGACCACATCAGCGGCCGGCTGCGGGTTGACCGGGCTGCCGGTCCAGCCCTTGAGCGTGGTCGTGGCCGGCTCGCCGCGGGCGGTGTAGCCGTAGTGGTACGTCGTGCCGCGCTCGTCGGTGAAGCCGGTCTTCTGGCCCTTGTGGTCGTACCCGAACCGCTGCACGCCGCCTTCCGGACCTGTGATGGTCTCCACCCGACCGTAGTCGTCGTAGGTGTAGGTGGTGGTGCGCGTGGCGTCGCCGCCGGTCAGGTCGGCCACCGACTCGGTCAGTGGCAGACCGTCCGCGTCGTAGGTGCCGGTCCACTGCGAGGTGTGCGTCACCCCGGTGACGTCGTTCTTGACACCGGTGCCCGTGCGGGAGGTGACCTTGCCCAGCCCGTCATAGGTGATCGTCGTCTTGACGCCGTCGGGGAACGCCTCCGAGATCTCGGTCTGCGTGACCAGCCGGCCGAGCGCGTCGTGCTCGTACTTCCTGACCAGGCCGGTCGGACTGGTCTCCGTCGCCAGGTCGCCGGCGGCGGTGTAGGCGTACGTGGTCTCGTTGCCCTTGAAGTCCTTGCTGGACTTCACCAGACCGGCCGGGGTGAGGCCGCCGCCGACGGCGGGCTCGCTGCCGTCGGTGTACACCTTCGCCGTCGAGCGGCCCTGCGGGAAGTCCGATGTGGGCGGCGTGGTGTGCTTGGTCTCCTCGCCGAAGGCGTTGTACGACCACGAGGTCATGTACGTCTCATCGGTCGCCGACGCCGAGCGGGCGTCCCGGTGCCCGGTCCTCAGGTCGTTGCGCGGGTCGAACGGGTTGTCGATGTTGAGGTAGTGGTTGAAGTACTCGCTGGAGCAGTTGTCCGCCGTCCGGCACGTCTTCTTGGACACCAGGTTGCCGCGGGCGTTGAACGCCACTTCGGTGACGTTGCCGTTCGGGTCGAAGATCTTGGCGGGGTACCCGCCGACGTCGTAGGTATAGCGGCTGGTCTGGCCGAGCTGGTCGGCCATGGAGACCTGCCGGCCGCCGCGCGAGACGTCGTCCACGTACGTCAGCGTCCCGCCGTGCGGGTCGGTCACCGTGGTCGTGGCCGAGGTGTAGACGGTGGTCTCCTTCGCGTGGACCGGCGCCGACAGCTTCCACGCTCCGCCGTTGACGTCCGTGTGCTGGGTCAGGCGTCCGCCGTCGGCGGCGTAGACGTTCTCCGCCTCCGTCCGGCCTGAGGGCGCGACGGCCTTGGTCAGCTGCGGTTGCGGCTGGCGGGCCGCGTAGTGGGTTCTGACGACCTGCGCGCCGAGCGGCTTGCCGTACACGGCGACCTCGTCGATGTCACCGGCGAACGGGAAAGCCGCGGTGGAGCTCGTGGTGGCGGGCCAGGCCGACGAGCCGAAGCCCGCTCCGATCCGCGTCTCCCACTGGCCGACGTGGGTGATCTTTCCGGCCAGTGTGCCGACGGCCTGACCGTCCAGGTAGAGGGTCTGGGAGTCGTGGGCGCCGGAGAGCACCACGTGGTGCCAGTTCCCGTCGTTGACCGGGCCGGACGAGGTGATCGGTGCGGGGGTACCCGTGTAGAACTGGCCGCGCAGCTTACCGTCCGTGCCGATGTACAGGCCGGGGGTGAAGGCCGTGGGGGTGTTGGCCGCCGAGTTCTGGTAGCCGATGATCGTGCCGGAGCCGGTGGTCCTGAACCACGCCTCCACCGCGAGGTGGCCACCCTGGCCACTGATCGTCGCCTGCGGGAGCGCGACGTACGTGGAGCCCGCGGTGCTCTTGAAGCGCAGCGCGGTGTCCGGCGAGCCGGTGAGCGCGCCGGGGACGCTGGTGGCGTCGGCCGTGGTGCCGGTGAGCTTGGCCTCCTCCGAGCCGAGGACCGGGGAAGAGTTGACGATCTTGGTTCCGGTGGCGGTGGCCGTCTCGTTGAGCCGCCAGTAGCCCTCGGGACCCGAGTCCAGGACGGCGCTGCGGTAGCGGGAGGCGTCCCCGTAGGAGTAGACCGAGCAGGCGGTTCCGGTGTTGGGCGGGCAGACCTTCACCAGCTTGTCGCCGTCGTAGGTGTAGGTCCAGGTCAGGGGCGCGCCGTTGACGGGGTCGGTGGACACGCCGGTCACGTGGTCGCCTGTCCAGGTGAATGTCAGCGACCTGCCGCCGGTGCCCGTGGCCTTGGCCAGCTTGCCGTCCGCGCCGTAGATCAGCTCCTGGGTGCGGTTACGGTGGTCGGCGACCTTGGTGAGGCGGCCACTCGCATCGAACCAGTACGAGGTGGCCGACTTGTCCATCAGCCGCCAGCCGCCCTCGGGCAAGCTCGCCAGGGTGGCGTATGTGCCCGACGGCGAGGCGTACGTGCCGTCGCCCTTGGCGGCGAAGCGTAGCTGCTCGCCGCCCGGATAAGTCACCAGCAAGGTGGACGTCTGTGGTTCGGGCTCGATCCGCATGTCCCAACGGGTCGACCAGCCCGCACCGAACGCCTCGCCGGTGCGGGGATCGAGGCTGTTGTACGTGCGCATCACCGACAGCGGTGGCCCGGTCACGGCCACCGCCACGTCCGTCTCGGTGTGGGTGAAGTTTCCGGAAGAGTGGTTGAAGGCCCGTCCGTTGGTGCCCTCGCCGAGGGAGGAGTTGATCGTGCCCTGCTCGGGCGTGGGAGTGAAGGCCCGCCACGACGAGGTCACGGTCATGGTGCCGCTGGTTGCCTTGGCCTGCCACCAGTAGGTCTGCCCCCAGGCCAACTTGTGCGCGCCGGAGACGCTGGAGTTGGACAGCGACCAGGTTCCCGACTTCTCCCAGGTGGGGGTGCTCTCGCACCACGTCCAGTTCGACGGCGTGCCCGCGCAGAGCTGGAACCAGTAGGTGACGGGGTTCTCGTTCGCGGACTGGGCGTGCGCCGACAGCGTCGGCTCCAGGCTCCCGGCCTGGCTGTTGTGCTCGGGTGCGAAGCTGATGAACGGCAGCGCCGTCACGACACCCGACTGCCACCCCGACCAGGGGCCGTTCACTCCAGTCGTGGTGACGGCGCGCACACGCCACCGGAAGAGCCAGCCGTCCTGCAGCTTGCCCGTCGGGACGGCCATCCAGGCGTTACTGCCGGAGGGATAGGAGGTGGTGGACTTGCCGGCGTAGATCTGGCCGGTGCCCTGCTCGGGGACGGCCGGGTCGTGCTCTATTTCGACGGCGAGCTGGGAGGCGCGGTTGTCGGGGTCGGTGACCTTGGCGTACAGGGAGGGTGTCAGGGTGGTGGCCGACCACGACGCGGTGCCGCGCCTGGCCGGGGCCATGCCGAGCCCTTCCACGGACGGGACGTTCAGGTTCACCCGTGCCGCCTGCCAGTCCGACCAGGGACCCTTGACGCCGGTGGTGGTCACGCCCCGCGAGCGCCAGCGGATCTGCCAGCCGTCCGTGAGCTTGCCCGAAGGGACCTGGAGCCAGGCATTGGCGTCGGACGCGTAGGAGGTGGTGCTCTGCCCGGCCCAGATCAGCCCGGTTCCCTGGGCGGAGGCCGACGGGTCGTGCTCGATCTCGACGCCGAGATAGGAGGCGCGCCCCTCGGACGAGGTGACCTTGCCGAACACCCACGGGGTGAGAGAGGAGATCGTCCAGCCGGCGGCGCCGGAGGTGCCGGGGGTCATGCCGGCGCCGGCCACGCTCGGCTGAGTGAGCGCCACCACGGCCGATTGCCAGTCCGACCAGGCGCCGGCCATGCCGGACGTCGGTACGCCGCGCACGCGCCAGCGGATTCGCCAGCCGTCCGTGAGCTTGCCCGAAGGCACCTGCACCCACACGTTGGACCCGGACGCGTACGCGGTCGTGCCTTGGCCCGACCAGATCAGACCCGCGCCCTGATCAGGGGTTGACGGATCGTGTTCGACCTCGGCACCCAGGTACGCCGCGGCACCGTTCGGGCTCGTGATCTTCGAGTAGAGCCAGGGCGTGAGCGAGGAGAACGTCCACAGGCCCGTCCCCTGGGTGGCGGGGACCGCGCCGAGCCCGCTGCCTGCGGGATTGTTCACCTGGATTCTGGCGGTCTGCCACACCGACCAGGGCCCGTACAGCGTCTGGGAGCTCTCGGTCGGGGTGATGCCGCGCGCCCGCCAGCGGATCAGCCAGCCGTCACGGAGCTTGCCCGAGTCGATGGTGAAGCCGATGGCCGAGCCGGACGGGTTACCCGCGCCGCCCGTGTAGCTCCAGATCCTGCCGCTGCCCTGCGACAGGACGGAGGGATCGTGCTCGACCTCGACCGACAGGCCGACATTGCGTCCTGCGGCGTCGCTGACGGTCGCGCCGAAGGACGGCGTCAGCGAGGTCAGCGTGGACAAGGTTGTCCCGGATACGCCGGGCGTGGCCGACAGCGCGGATACGGCGGGTTTGGTGATGTCCAACCTGGCGGTCTGCCAGCCCGACCACGGACCGTACAAGGTTTGGGAGCTCTCGGTGGGGGTGATGCCGCGCGCCCGCCAGCGGATCAGCCAGCCGTCCTGAAGCTTCCCTGAGTCGATGGTGAAGCCGATGGCCGAGCCGGACGGGTTACCCGCGCCGCCCGTGTAGCTCCAGATCCTGCCGCTGCCCTGCGACAGGACGGAGGGATCGTGCTCGACCTCGACCGACAGGCCGACATTGCGTCCTGCGGCGTCGCTGACGGTCGCGCCGAAGGACGGCGTCAGCGAGGTCAGCGTGGACAAGGTTGTCCCGGATACGCCGGGCGTGGCCGACAGCGCGGATACGGCGGGTTTGGTGATGTCCAACCTGGCGGTCTGCCAGCCCGACCACGGACCGTACAAGGTTTGGGAGCTCTCGGTGGGGGTGATGCCGCGCGCCCGCCAGCGGATCAGCCAGCCATCTTTCAGCACGCCCGAGCTCACAGTGAAGCTCACCACGGATCCGTTCGCGTTGCCCGCGCCGCCCGTGGAGCTCCAGATCTTGCCGCTGCCCTGCGATGGGACCGACGGATCATGCTCGATCTCCACGCTCATACCCACATTACGCCCGTCGGGATCGGAGATCTTCGCCTCCAGCCAGGGCGTCAACGTGCTCAGCACCGTCAGTCCCGACACCGTCGTACCCGGTCCGGAAGCCAGGTTCGACGCAGCAGGCTTGCTGATGTCCACCCGGGCGGCCTGCCAGCCCGACCACGGGCCGTAAAGGGTGTCGCTGGTCTCGGTCGGGGTGATGCCGCGGACCCGCCAGCGGATCAGCCAGCCATCCTTCAGCCGTCCGGAGGGCATGTTGTAAGAGACGTACGATCCTGAGGGATCGGCGGAGCCACCGGTGAAAGACCAGATGCGGCCATTGCCCTGGCCGGCGGCCGACGGGTCGTGCTCGACCTCGACGCTCATACCCACATTACGCCCGTCAGGGTCGATCACCCTGGCCTCGAACCACGGGGTCAAGGACGACAGCATCGACTGACCGTCGCCCGAGGCGCCGGGCCCGGCCGCCAGGTCCGACACGGCCGGTTTGCTGATGTCCAGCTTGGCTGTCTGCCAGCCGGACCAGGGGCCGTACAAGGTTTGGGAGCTCTCGGTGGGGGTGATGCCGCGCGCCCGCCAGCGGATCAGCCAGCCATCCTTTAGAACACCGTACGAGGCGGTGAACCGCACCGTGGAACCGTTCGGGTCGCCCGCTCCTCCGGTGTAGGCCCAGATTTGGCCGGTGCCCTGTGCGGGAACGGACGGGTCGTGCTCGACCTCGATGCTCAGCCCCACGTTGCGCCCGTCGGGGTCGGTAACCTTGGCCTCGAACCACGGCCTGGGCGACGAAAGGATCATCGTTCCGGAGATGGCGGTGCCTGGGCCTGATGCCAGCAGGGACACGGCGGGCTTGCTGACATCCAGCTTGGCTGTCTGCCACACCGACCATGCGCCGGTCGAACTGGAGGTCAGACCGCGCGCCCGCCAGCGAATCGTCCAGCCGTCCTGAAGCTTCCCTGAGTCGATCGTGTACCGGATGGTCGAGCCCGATGCGCTGCCCGTCCCTCCGATGTACGTCCAGATTTGGCCGGTGCCCTGTGCGGGAACGGACGGGTCGTGCTCGACTTCGATGCTCAGCCCCACGTTGCGCCCGTCAGGGTCGATCACCCTGGCCTCGAACCACGGCTTCGGTGACGACAGGATCATCATGCCCGTGCCAGAGGTGCCCGGGCCGGCTGCCGGCAGGGACACGACGGGTTCGGCGGCGGTCAGGCTGACGGAACGCGACCTCTGCGAGTCGCTCCCCGTTCTCGCCGGGCGGAGCGCCGGGGTGACAACCGGTGTTCGTTCGGCGGGACGCACGGCCTGTTGCGAGCCGGATTCCGATGTCTCCGTACGAAGCGGTGGTGGTGTTCTCAAGCCGGCAATATCCGGATCGGCCAACTCATGGGGCTGGTCCAGCGGTAACGCGACCTTGGGCCGCTTGCCGGCCTTCCCGGTGGCGGTGTCGAGCTTGGACTGCGTGGCTTCGGGTTCGACCAGGTGAGGAAGGTTTCGGGCAGTTCCAGAGAGCTGAACCGGGCCACTACTAGAGGAGCCGGAGGACGGCGACGAAGGGATGTCCAAATGCGCCGGAACGGGGTCCGCCATCACAGGCTGGATCGTCAGCTGAACGAGACTCGGGATCAGCGCGACCAAAACCACCAATGCTGTTCGAGCCGACCAGCGCCCCGCCCCTTTTGGGGCCAAACCAAAACCGCTGCGCCCCATCACGCCAGTTGCCCTAACCCGCGCACGCGAAAACATCATGCGTCACCAATCCTGCCGCGATAGGTCCCCCCGGCGTAAAGACATGTAGGCCTCGTTGGTCGCCGTAAGTTCCACGTAAAGAAGATCATCCCTTGTATAGCCGAATAGCCGGTGGCGGCATAGATGGCGATAGGGGCAATCTTGGCGGGGACAGGAATACTCAACAGCGTTCCGGCATGAACGCAGCTGGCAGGACATATCAGTTCAAACTATGATATAGATCACATTAATTATTCCGGGATTAGGCAGGCTTAGGCGACCCCTCCAGCGGAGGCGCTGTTGTCGACATCAATGAGCATTAGGCGAGCAGATCAAACCGCGGAGATCACAAAGCTCTATAAGGACAGGATGCGCTTCTCCCCTGACGGCCCGAAAATCCGTACCCTGAACCCAGGGCCCTCATGTCGGCACAGGAACATACTCGCCATGGACCCGCGAGCGGCGGGGTGCCCACAGGCTTCGGCGACGCGGTCGGTCCGACTCACATCACCACGTGTCGTGGTACTCGATATGGAGTCGGCCTCCACGGTCACGGTTCACCGCGTCGATCTCGACGCAGTAGTGCGTGGCCTTCGGCCAAGCGAAGCGACAGCCGCGGCCCACTTCGCGATGAAAAAGCTGTTTGGCATATTCACCTGCCGGGTTACGCTGCTGACCACGCTCTTGTTGATCTTCCTGAAAGAGGTGCCTTTGGCAGGCCGGATGTCACACCCCGGACGGCACGGCTCATGACCCTTTTCGTCCATCTCACCGCGGCCAAGAAGGTCCGTTCGGTGCGGCGGGCCGGTATCCGCGCGCGGAGCCGGAACCATGACGGCCTGCCGGGAGTTTTCTGCCTGCCGATTCTCCCCTCCTACCAGCTCACTCACCAGTGGGCCCGCGAGCTGAAACGCGGTGGCCGACGCACCGTGATGGTGGCCGTCGACTTTCGGGTGCCCGATGACGAGCCGGTGTTCGTGGGTTACTTCTCCGGGGGACACGAACGGCTTCCCAGTGCCGAGGCCGCGGCCCTGATCGCCGGGTGCGAGGACCCCCGGGGTTACGAGGTCTTCATCCCACGGGCGATCACCGCCAAGGAGGTCCACCGCGTTCGCGGCGTGAACCAGGTGACCGGCTGGAGATACATGCCCAACGCCCACGGCAGGTTCCCCTGCCCGTGTCCCGGATGCGTCCCGCGCGGTCAGTACGGCGGAGCGAAGATCCGCCAAGCGGCCGAGGTTCGCGGTTACTGAACGACCGTCTCGTCCACGCACTCGGCAGGGGCGGCGTCGCCCCTGCCGACCGGGCTCCGGGTGCTGATGTGCCAGGCGACGCCCGCCAGTTCCTCGGGGCTGATCATCACGTACTCCTCCCTTTCGCGAGTTTGGCACGACCGATCGCGGAGCGGATGACGGTCGCGGACTCATCCGGGGTGAGCGCGGTGCTACGTAGGGAATCGTACGCTTGCGCGAAGTTCTCCACACCCTCTGCCACTTCGGTGTAGACGGCGCCTCCCCGAGTCTCTACACAGGTCACGTCAGAGTTTCGGCGAGCGTTGCCCGGAGAGTGCGCATGCCGCCCGATGCTCTCCCGCGCATGTTCGCCCTGGTCCAGGAGTTCGACGAGGACGACGAGAGGGACGGGCGCAGTTCGCCGGAGGTGGTGGCGTACGGGCTGGCGCCGCCGGACGGGACGGCGGCGACCGTCACCAGGAACGGGTACGGGTTCGGCCGGTGGACGAACGCCCACCGGGCCGCGCGCCGGCTGGGCTCCGACCTGGTCTGGCTCGGCGAGAGCGCCGTCTGACCGGTCGGGGAAAGATGCCCCGGACCACGCCTCCGGGGCATCGCGGTCGCGTGCATGAAGGTGATGCGCAACGGCTGCGCGCCCCGGCCAACAGGTCGAACTCCTCGGCGTAGGTGCCAGGTGACCTCGTACGGTCCAGGGCGGTGCGCGGTCGGGTCCGCGAGTCGTTCGCGAAGGTGACCGAAGAGTCTCCTCGGAGCCTTCATGAGACACGCCGGACCGGGTTATTGGGCAAACTTGTCATGGCTTATATCAACAAGTCAGGCGAGGTGACGTGGTTGTGGAGGAAGTTATCTCCGCATGAAAGGGACGCTGTACGCAGGCGGGCCGTTCATCAAGTCGGTCAGGTCACCATCGGTGAGTTCGAGGTTGTAAGCGTTGCCCGTTCGCTGCGGATCCCAACCGCGATCAAGCGCCATGCGTATGGTCGCCGTCACGAGCGCCGGCCGTACGGCGGTCGTTCGCTCTCCCAACCACGCGTCCGGCCGGGAGCAGGGAAGTGACACCAGGAGTACGCGACCCGACGCGTCGGCCGGTTCCACCGCGAACGTCATTGGGCCCCAGCTGTTCCCCTGGCAGTACGTGGGCTTACGACGAATGCGCCAGCGGAACCCAGTGCCGTCGACGGTGATCAGCCGTGAACCCTTCTTCGGCATTGCCATGAGGGAACCTCCTGCCCTGTTCCGTCACTGTTCCATGGGATGGCCAAGAGCAGCGAGAAACGTCGAGAGCCAGTCGCAACCGTAACCCCTGCTCAGGCTCCTGGTCGACATGTTTCCTCAGGTGGGCAGGCGGGGCATCGGGGATCACCCAGATTCACGAGGGGCGGGCACGCTCAGGGCACATGGGCGCGAGAAGCAGCGCGAAACGATGAGAACCAGTGAACGCCAAGAGCCCAGCTCAGAACGCCTTCTAGGAAATCGC
Organism: Streptosporangium amethystogenes subsp. fukuiense; assembly: GCF_042665875.1. Taxonomy (NCBI): domain Bacteria; kingdom Bacillati; phylum Actinomycetota; class Actinomycetes; order Streptosporangiales; family Streptosporangiaceae; genus Streptosporangium; species Streptosporangium amethystogenes. Next base: position 4,247,268 of record NZ_JBHTEE010000001.1, read on the forward strand.
CGCAGGTCGGTCATCATGGCGGATCGGATCTACGACGTGTGACGGCGCGGTTTCCCAGAAACGGGCGCCGAGCTGGGAAAACGTTGTCGTTGTCTGTCGCTGCTGAGCGACGCCCGACCGAACAGAGACCGAACAGAACGGCCCGGCACCACAATCGGTGCCGGGCCGTTCTTCACCGGTGGGAGTTGATGACAGCGGTTTCGCGGTCGTCAGCTCGCCGGCTGCTCCGCGTGGTTGTCATGAATGGGCTCGGCCAAGCGGTTGACCACTGTCATCTCACTGTCGCGACTGTGTGAACTTCAGGCGAGCAGGCCGCTGCCACCTGCCGGCCATCGGCCCTTATCGAAACTGCCAATAACCGCTCGCCGGATCTTCGGTGCTCGTGCAAGTAGCCACGGACCTCGCGGTGCCGGCCCTCTTCCACTCTCCGTACCTGGTCGTGTACTTTTCGGTACCGAGCTTGTAGCACCTGACCACTGCTCGAAACTCGCCCGTTCCCTGATAGCAGAACACTTCGTAGGTGTGCGACGTATAAATGCCCTGACAGTTGGAGGGAGTCGCGTGTGCGGCCGTCGCCGATCCGGTCAGTGCGCCGGCTGCCAGCACCCCGCTGACCGCGACCATCTGTAGCGCTTTTCCCAGCTTCTTCATTCTGCTCCTCACGGGAATGGCGCCGCCCAGCCGGCACCAGAACACTTCGGGCTCAGCGTGACTTTTTTTGAGCCCTCTTGCCTTATTTCCGTACTTCGACACGGAGGCGTAACCGCTGTCGGTGGTGGCGGGAACACCCCAGCGCTCGGGCCCTTCGTACCTCCTCAGGCACCGAGAAGTTCCCGCCCCCGGGACACCTCGGCACCTGGACTAAATCCCAGGGCGTTGTCGGCGCCACGATGGTCGAGACGCGATGACCGGCACGGCGAGATCTGCACCATGGCGTTCTTCAATGCATTCTCCAATGCCCAGGAGGTCGACCCGCGAAGAAGCCTGTCACGGCCCGAACGGGTCCACCACATGTTTCGGCCCTGGCCGAAAGGCTTTTCCAGAAAGGCCGCTCCAAGAAGAATCAGCCGACATGACACGCCTGCATTTCACTGCCGCCGACCTGGCTGACATCACCTTCGCGCCAAGCCCGAACGCACTGCTGGAGACCGCCCTGAGCGTCCGCCTGCCATCCGGCATGGGCTGTTCACGACCCGAGCTCCAGCAATGGCGCCGATTGGTGAAAGGCAGCCTGGCGAAACGCGCTGGAGTGCTGCTGGACGTGGTCCCCCGCCAGGGCAGGTTCATACCGGACTTCCTTTTCCAGCCGGACGCCAGTGACTTTTCCATGGGTGTGGAGCTGGCCAGGCGGACTCCCGCGGAGCAGCTCGCAGACGATCTGGGCCGGCTGCCGCTGTCGGCCGTGAGCGGATCATGGAGGCGCGAGCTGGCCTGCGGCGAGGCGGTTGCGTGGCAGACCCTCATCGACGACCTGTATGGCTACTTCTCCTCCTCACTGGCCCCCTGGTGGCCACTGGTACGCGACACGGCCGTCGTGGACCGGGGTCTGCGCGCCGAGACACTGCTACGCGGCGGGGTCAACGCTCTGCTCGCGACGCTGGGCGATCGCTTTCGCTGGGAGCCACCGGTTCTGCATATTCAGACCCACGTTGAATACGATGTTCAGCTGTGTGGGCGCGGGCTACTGCTCATCCCGTCGTACTTCGCCTCCGGCCCCCTGCTGGCCTACCGGCCCCGCCACTCCACCGTGCTGGTGTACCCCATGTATGCCGGAGATCGGCCGGCCACCGCGACGGACGCGCTGGGTCCCCTGCTCGGCCGTACCCGGGCGGCCGTCCTGGCCACGCTGCGACGCCCGGCCACGACCAGCGAGCTGGCCGACCAGCTCGCCATCTCCCGCGCGTCCGCCAGTGAGCACAGCACCGTGCTGCGTAACGCCGGACTGATCTCGACCTCTCGGATGGGCAGCGCGGTCCTCCACGCGTTGACCCCCCTGGGGTTGTCCCTGCTGGCCGGCGACTCCGCCATTGGCTGAACGTGTCCCATGGCTCGCTCACGGAGGCCGACAGAGCGCGGAGGCGCTAGTCGACCCGGACGGGGCAAAAGGAAGGCCGCGTATTCCACAGTCCCCACGTTCAAGGACGGCCCCCTCCTGTCGTTAGATCTCCGGTGAACGGGACAGAGGGGGTGGGGCCGGGCGGCAACGGGCCCGGTCGGAGATCACTACCTGGAGGTTGCGCATGCTTGCTCAGAGCACCCGGAAGGCGGCGCTGGCCGCCGCGGCGACGGCGGCGCTCGTCGGCCTGGTCGGCGGTTGCGGGGGCGACGGTGACGACGACAGGGACGACGGCCCGGACGTGGTCAACACGACCGGGCCCGCGGTGGACGACGACGGCGGTGCGGACGACGACGGGGACGGCAACTGATCACCAGGGAGGCGGCGAACGGCGTCGCCCGCTTCACCGCGACCCGCGTGCCCGGCACGCGGGTCGCGGCATGCCGGGCGCTTTCCACGCGCTCGCAAAAGCTCATCAAGGCGAGGGGACGCCCGGTGAGGGCCGGGCCAGGGCCGCGGGACGTCCCGGGTGGCAGCGGCCCGGTGTCCTGACCGACGGATAGTCCTGCGGGCAGCGACCCCTCAACGTAGGTGCCGTGTGGCCCCGTGGAGCCTGCGGGCGGCGAGCAGCCGACGGGACTCGTACGGTCGCGGGTCGACCGTGAAGGTGACCGGGCGGAGTCTCCCCGAAGTCTTCATAAGACGCGCTGGGTCGGGTTTTTGGGCAGACTGGTCGTGACTTATGCGGATAAATCAGGCGAGGTGACGTGACAGAGGCCGGCCCTCACCGACTTCGCGATCTTCTCGGGCACCGGCGGCAGGCCGCGGCGGCCGTGCTGCTGGGAATGCTCCTGCTACTGAGCGCCTCGGTGCCGACCCTGCCGGCCGCCCTCAACCGGATCACCACCATCGCGTACGCGATCGAGGCCGGACGGCACCAGCCCGGCTGGCGGGGCGGCGGGATCCCGTACTCCTGGGGCGGCGGTCACAGCGAGAGGCCGGGCCCCTCCCTGGGCACCTGCCAGGGCTACACGGGGACGATCCGGCCCTGCCCGGCCACCCGGACCCTCGGCCTGGACTGCTCAGGTCTCGCCCGCTGGGTCTACCACCTCGCCTACGGGCGCGACGTGCTGGGGCCCGGCAACACCGACGACCATGTGAAGCGGCTCAAGAGGATCCCCGCCGCCATGGCCAGGCCGGGAGACCTCGTCTTCTACGGCAAGATCGGCAAGCGTAAGGTCAGCACCCATCATGTCGGCGTCTACATCGGCCAGGGCAAGATGATCAATGCACGGAGGACCGGGACCGAGGTGCGGATCGACCGCGTCGCGGCCCTCGACGACCTCGCCGGCTACTTCCGCTACGCGGGGGCCCTCTGAGCCGCCCCGAGAACGGGGCGCCAGGAGAACCGCACGGCAGGAACCGGGTAAGACATCAACCGTAGGAGAGACATGCGTCTGGGTGTCATGTTCGATCGCGACCTTCCCCCCGAGTCGCTCATCCCCTTCTGCCGCCATCTGGACGCGGCCGAGGTGGACGACGTCTGGGTGGTGGAGGATCTCGGCTGGACCGGGGCGATCTCGTCGGCCGCCACCGCGCTCGCCGTCACCGAGCGCCTGCGGGTGGGCATCGGGATCACCCCGGCGCCGCTGCGCAACCCCGCCCTGCTGGCCATGGAGCTGGGCAACCTGGCCCGGCTGCACCCGGGCCGGCTCGCGGCGGGCATCGGGCACGGCGTCCAGGACTGGATGCGCCAGGTGGGCGCTCTCGCGCCCTCGCCGCTGGCGCTGCTGGAGGAGACGATCACCACGGTACGGGACCTGCTGCGCGGTGAGACGGTCACCCTCCAGGGCAGGGCCGTGAGCCTCGACGGGGTGCGCCTGGTGCATCCCCCCGCCGTCGTGCCGCCGCTGCTGGCCGGGGTGCTGCGGCCCCGCTCGCTGGAGCTGTCGGGACGGGTGGCGCAGGGCACGATCCTGCCCGAGGGGGTCGGTGCCGGGAAGATCGAGGAGGCCCTCACGCTGACCGGCGGGGGCGATCACGAGCTGGTGGTCTTCGTCAACCTCTACGTCGGCGGCGACGCCGCGACGGTCACCGCGCTGGCCGAGGGTTCCGCCGAGTTCCTGAAGATCGCCCCGGACGAGGTGGTGATGGCGGTGGGTTCCGCCGAGGAGGCCGCCGACCAGGTCAGGTCACTGTGGGAGGCGGGTGCCCGCACCGTCGTGGTCCGCCCGTTCGGACCCGACCCGCTCCCCCAGGTCGACCTGCTGCTGGCCGAGCTCCGCTAGGGGCGGTCGCGCCGGGCACCGAACAGCGGCGCGCCGGGGCTAGGAACGGTTGCCCCGGACGCCGGTCAGGCGGCGCAGCACGTCCCACCAGAACGAGGCGCCGAACAGCAGCGCCACCATGGTGAGCAGGTAACCCGGCCAGTGGCCGGGGGTGACGAGCCGGTCCCACCAGGCTCCGCCGTTCCAGTGGAAGGAAGGATCGTCGGAGCCGTCGGGGGGGATCGTGACGCTCACGATCGCGTGGTCGAAGATCTTGACCAGCGCCGGGGAGCTAAGGGACTCGGTCACGCACCGGTACGGCTCGGCGAGCTCGGCACCGGCGGCGGCGCACTTCTCCTTCAACTCGGCGTACCCCTCCCCACCGCCGCCCGCGATGGCGGCCACCCCGGCGCGGTAGGCGTTGTCGCGCAGCAGGGTCTTGCCGTACTCCAGCGCGTCCATGCTGAACAGCAGGGTCAGCACCAGACCCAGCGCGAACACCACCCACCTGACGTAGCGGGCGTAGAGGGTGGACAGGCGCTGCATCTCCCCGTTGAACCAGTCCTCGACGCCCTTCCGGAACTTCTGCGCGTCCCGCTGGGCACCCTCCCAGACGCCCTTGAGATGGCCCGCGAGCGGGCTGCGGATGGCCTCCAGCTTGGCGAGCAGGCCGTCGATCCCACCCTCCTCCGCGGCGACCAGTTCCATCACGGCACCGGAGAACCGCTCGGGCGGGATGTTCGCGATGCTGGTGCGGGTGCCCTTGGGGTGGTCGATCTCCTGGAGCCGCTCGTACAGCCGCGCGGTCATGTCGACCGGGGGCGTGGGCGGCTCCGCGCGGTCCTCGGCCGCGGGCCCACCGGCGCCCGCCTCATCGGGTCCGGTCTCCTCTGCGGTCTTTCCCGCGGTGCCCTCCGGAGCGATCCCCTCGGCGATCTCCTCCGACACCTTCTCCTCGGCGTTCTCGGCGGCCAGGACCGTGGCGGAGTCGACCCGCATCGGTTCGACCACGGCGGGCGCCGGATCGGGACTGTGCGCCGGGCGCGGATCGTTACCGGAGAAGGGCAGCTTCGCGAAGACGTCGGCTATCTTCGACGGGATCCACGACCTGCCGTCCTCTGAACCGTCCAGAGTGTCCCTGAGATAGGCCCAGAGGAACTTGCTGCGGATCCCGAGCAACCGGACGATGGCCTCGTTGATCCCGCTCACCAGGAGCGACAGGAGCAGGAAGGCCAGGATCAGGCCGATGGCCAGATCAATGTAAACCGATATCAAAAGGATCACCCGGACCGTTGATACACGCCCTCATCCGGCGGCGCAACGAGATCACCAAAACGGGTCGGTTTTCGTGACGGTCCGGGTCGGGTGGCAGGCGTTCACTCCGCCCCGGGGAACGGAGACCCTCGCCCGCCGCGCGGGCTTCGGGTGGGTCGCCGCTTCCTCGCGCGTGGCCGGAGCAGGCCCCGGTCCTGTCGGCCGCGAGAACGGTCAGCCCTCGTAGAAGACGCGTTCCACGACCCGGCGGGCCCGGCGGGTGGCGCGGCGGTAGTCGTCCACGAAGTCCTCCGTACCGTCGGGCGGGTAGCCGAGGGCACGGGCGATGAGCATGCGCTCGCGGGCGTCCACCGGGACCGTGTCCGAGGCCCGGCCCCGGACCGCGACGATGGCGTCGCGGATGCGCGAGGCGAACCGCCATGCCTTGGCGAGCACCGCCTCGTCGGCCTCCGCGAGCAGCCCCTCGGCGACCGCCGCGCTCAGTGCCTCCAGAGTGCGGGTGGTCCGCAACGCCGGGAGGCGCCCGGCGTGGCGGAGCTGGATGAGCTGGGCCACCCACTCCACATCGGACAGCCCGCCGGGGCCGAGCTTGGTGTGCAGGGCGGGATCGGTGCCGCGCGGGAGGCGTTCGGCCTCCATCCGGGCCTTGAGCCTGCGGATCTCCACCACCGCCGCCTCGGAGATGCCCTCCGGCGGATAGCGCAGCGGGTCTGCCAGGTGCAGCAGGCCGACGCCGAGCTCGGCGTCCCCGGCGGAGAAGCGGGCGCGCAGCAGCGCCTGCGACTCCCACGGCGAGGACCACCGCTCGTAGTAGGCGGCGTACGAGGCCAGGGTGCGGACCAGTGGCCCGGCCTTACCCTCGGGACGCAGGCCGGGGTCGATGAGCAGCGGCGGGTCGGGGGCGGGCAGGGACAGCAGCCGGCGCAACTCGTTGGCCACCTCGAACGCCGTCTCGGTGGCCTCGCGCTCGGCCACCCCCTCCAGCGGCGAGTGCACGAACATCACGTCGGCGTCACTGCCGTAGGAGGACTCGATCCCGCCCAGGCGGCCCATCGCGATCACCGCGAACCTGGTGCCCAGCGGGGTACGGCGTTCCATCTCGACCTTGTCGATCGCGGCGTCGAGCGCGGCCTGGATCGTCACGTCGTTGAGCCCGGACAGCGTCCGGCCGACCTCCTCGATGTCGATGAGCCCGGAGAGGTCGGCGACGGCGGTGCGGAGCAGTTCCCTGCGGCGCAGCCCCCGGACCGCGGCCACCGCGCCCTCGGCGTCCCCCGGATGACGGGCGACCACGGTCCGCGCCTCCGACAGCAGCGCCTCGGCGGGCCTGGGGGCCAGCTCGGTGTCCGAGCCGAGCATCGCGACCGACTCCGGTGCGTTCATCAGCAGCCCCGTCACGTAACGGCTGGTACCGAGCATCCGGGCCAGCTGCGAGGCCACCGCGGTCTCGTCGCGCAGCAGTCGCAGGTACCACGGGGTGGAGCCGAGCTTGTCGGAGACCTGGCGGAAGCCGAGCAGGCCGGCGTCGGGGTCGGGGGCGTCGGCGAACCAGCCGAGCATGACCGGAAGGAGGGTGCGCTGGATCGCGGCACGACGGGAGACCCCCGTGGTCAGCGCGCTGATGTGGCGCAGCGCCCCGGCCGGGTCCTTGTAGCCGAGCGCCTCCAGGCGGGCCTTGGCCGCGGCGGTGGAGAGCCGGTCCTCGGACTCGGGCAGCCGGGCCACCGCCTGCAGCAGCGGCCGGTAGAACAGCTTCTCGTGCAGGCGTCGTGCCTCCATGGCGTGCCGCCGCCACCTGGTGGTGAACTCTCCCACCGGGTCGGCGGTCATGCCCAGGCTCCTGCCGAGGCGGCGCAGGTCGGCGTTTCCCTCGGGCACCACATGTGTGCGGCGGAGCCGGTGCAGCTGGATGAGGTGCTCGACCTGGCGCAGGAAGGTGTACGCCTCGGCGAGGGCCTTGGCGTCGTCCCTGCCCACGTAGCCGCCGCGGGAGAGGGCGGCGAGCGCGGGAAGCGTGGCACGGCGGCGCAGCAGCGGGTCGAGACGGCCGTGGACGAGCTGGAGCAGCTGCACCGCGAACTCGATGTCGCGCAGCCCGCCCGGCCCGAGCTTGAGCTGGCGCTCCGCCTCGCCACCGCGGACGTGGTCCTCCACCCGGCGGCGCATGGCCTGCACGTCCTCGACGAACCTGTCCCGGGTGGCGGCCTGCCAGACCATCTCGTTCACCGCGGCGACGTACTGCTCGCCGAGTTCGGTGTCACCCGCGACCGGTCGCGCCTTCAGCAGTGCCTGGAACTCCCACGTCTTGGCCCAGCGCCGGTAGTAGGCCAGGTGGCTGGCGAGGGTGCGGACCAGCGGCCCGGCCTTGCCCTCGGGGCGCAGCGCCGCGTCGACCTCCCACAGCGCCCCCTCCGGGGTGCTGGTCGAACAGGCGCGCATCACGCCCTGGGCCAGCCGGGTGGCGAGCTTGATGGCCCCGTGCTCGTCGAGGGAGTCGTCGGCACCCTCTCTCGGCTCGGCCACGAAGACGACGTCGACGTCGCTGATGTAGTTGAGCTCGCGTGCCCCGCACTTGCCCATGCCGATGACGGCCAGCCGCACCGCCCCCGCCTCCGGGTGCTCCGACCTGGCGACGGCGAGCCCCGCCTCCAGCGCGGCCCCGGCCAGGTCGGACAGCTCGGCGGTCACCTCCGACAGCGAGACGGCCCCGGTGACGTCGCGCGCGGCGAGGTGGAGCAGGCGGCCCCGGTAGGCGACGCGCAGCGCCGAGAGGGTGTCGGTGGAGGCGTCCGCGGCCCTCGGCTCGGGGTCGTCGGGCTCGGCGCCGACCGCGAGCAGCAGCTCCGCGCGGAGCTCCCCCTCGCCCGGGCGCCCCATCGCCGACGCCCCGCCGAGCAGTCGCCAGTGCTCCGGGTGCCTGACGACATGGTCGCCGAGCGCGGCACTGACGCCGAAGACGCCGAGCAACCGGTCTCGCAGCCCGGAATCCGCTCGGAGCGCTCCAAGAACGCTGGGGTCCTGCTCGGCCAGCCGGTTCAGCGAGGTGAGCGCCAGGTCGGGATCGGCCGCGGCGACCAGCGAGGTCAGCAGGTCGATGTCTCCGAAGGCCTCCGGCCCCAATTCGTCGAGCAGCCGCTCGGCCCTGGCCCCGTCGGCGAAGCCGAGCCTGGCCAGACGCCCGGCGGTCGTCTGCATCCGGGGCACGGTCTCCACCGACCCTCCATGGTCCTCGATCACAGGCACGGGTGCCCTTCCTCAATCCTTACCCCGAGCGATCAAAGGTGCACGCCCCTCGCGGTCGCGTCGGCCTCGGCGCGCACCTTGGGCATTCGGAGCGTCGCCGCACAGGTTAATCCCGAAACTGTGCGCCGTCGTTAGCGGATTCGGAACGTAATCGCTCGGTCACGCGGTTTGGACGGCGGTGGCGAAACGCTCGGCGAGCGGCTTCCAGGCGGCGACGAGCCGCTCTCCGGCCTCCTTCACCTGCGCGTTGAGCTCCTCGACCGGGTGACCCAGGTCGGTCAGCCGGTCGGCCGAGCCGGCCGTCCAGCCGGCGAAGATCTCCGGGGTGGCCTCGGGGTGGAACTGCACCGCCCAGGCGTTCTCCCCCAGCCGGTACGCCTGGTTGGGGTAGGGGTCGCCGGTGGCCAGCGGCACCGCGCCCGCGGGGAGCCGCGTGATCGCGTCGCGGTGGTACTGGACGGCGGGGGAGGGGGCGAGACCGGTGAACAGCGGGTCCGCCCCGGCGGCCGGCAGCGGGACGACCTCGGTCGCGCCGACCTCCAGCCCGTGCTCTCCGCGCTCGACGGCGCCGCCGCAGGCGAGCGTCATGAGCTGGGCGCCCAGGCAGATCCCCAGGGTGGGCACGCCCGCCTCGACACAGCCGCGGATCAGGTCTCGGGTGGCGGGCAGCCAGGGATACTGCTCGTCCTCCCAGGCCGCCGCCTCGCCGCCGAGGACGATCAGCCCGTCGGCGGCCCGCTCGGGCACGGCCTCACCCAGGTAGGGCCGGACGATCTCGCAGGCGACCCCGGCTCCGGACAGCCAATCGGCGAGGAACCCGAGGCCCGCGTCCGCCTCGTGCTCGATGACGGTAATTCTCATACGGCAATTATGGGCTGAAATGGGGATAAGCCCAGCGCGGGAGTGGACGCAGGAGACCGGGATCCTTGAGCGGAGGCACCCGCCGCCGTCCTCCCGGTGACCTGGCCGTGGCCGCCACCGGATACATTGCCGAGGCACGCGGCACCGGGCCGCCTTCTCCCCTTCGCCGGAAGGCAGAGGTATCCGTACTTGAGGAGAGCCGGTCAACGACCCCCTCCTGAAGGAGGGGGCTTGATGCGCAGCGATGCGCTTTACAAGCCCCGCGTTGACCAGCCCTAGCCGTCACGAACTGGAGGTGTGATCCAGATGGCTACGTTTCATGTAGGTGAGCAGACCCACCGGCGGGTGCTTCCTCAGCCTGCCGCTCTGGAATCCGTGGGAGCAGACACGCCCGGGGGTGGGCACGAAACGGCTCACGGACTCCCGGCGACGCCGGGCACCGGCATGGAACCTGGGCGAGGGGAGATCGGTTCGGCCGCACCGCCGGACCGGCGTCACCCCGAGGGCGCCTCGGCGCCTGAGGGAGCGAACCGTGAGGTTCATCCGGCCGTGTTCGTCCTCGACAGGCGCGGCCACCCGCTTGACCCCTGCCACCCTGCCCGTGCCCGCCGCCTGCTGGCGGCCGGGCGGGCGGTGGTGGTGCGCCACACTCCGTTCGTCATCCGCCTCAAAGACCGGTCGGCCGCCGACTGCGTGGTGAACGGCGTCGCGATCGGTATCGATCCCGGTTCCAAACACACCGGCCTGGCCGTGTTCACCGGCCACGACGGAAGCCGGGCCGGACGGTATGCGATCCAGCTCGACCACCGAGGCGCGGCGATCCGCGACAAGCTCGCCTCGCGGGCCGCGTACCGGCGGGGGAGACGGTCACGCAACCTGCGCCACCGCGCACCCCGGTTCCTCAACCGCACCAAACCGCCAGGGTGGCTCGCACCGTCCCTGCGACACCGCGTCGAGACCACCATGTCGTGGGTGGCGCGGTTGACCCGGTGGGCGCCCGTCACAGCCGTTCACGTGGAGAGGGTCTCCTTCGACACCCACGCCCTGTCTGCCGGGCGGCCGCTCGAAGGGGTGAAGTACCAGCAGGGCACCCTGGCCGGGTACGAGGTCCGCGAATACCTGCTGGCCAAATGGGAGCGCACCTGCGCCTACTGCGGCGCGAGCGGCGTACCGCTCAACCTCGACCACATCCACCCCCTCAGCCGGGGCGGCTCGGATCGGATCAGCAACCTCACCCTGGCCTGCATCGGCTGCAACCAGACCAAGAACGCCACCCCCGTGCAGGAGTTCCTCAAGGACAAGCCCGCCCTGCTGGCGAGGATCCTCAAGCAGGCGAAGGCTCCGCTGCGCGACGCGGCGGCGGTCAACGCCACCCGGTGGGCGCTGTGGCGGGCCTTGGAGGCGACCGGCCTGTCGGTTCACACCGCCTCCGGTGGCCGCACGAAGTGGAACCGCTCTCGCACCGGTGCCGCCAAGTCCCACACGTTGGACGCGCTGCACGTCGGCCCGCTGGGGGACGTCACCGCCTGGCCATCGGCGGTCCTGGTGGTCAAGGCGACCGGTCGCGGCGCCTACGCCCGCACCCGCCCCGACCGCTACGGCTTTCCCCGCCTGCGGCTACCCCGGACCAAGCAGGTCAGGGGGTTCGCCACCGGCGACCTGGTCCGCGCGACCGTCCCGGCCGGCAAGAAGGCCGGAGTTCACACCGGGCGGGTCGCGGTCCGCTCCACCGGCAGTTTCAACATCACCACCCGGCACGGCACCGTGCAGGGAATCGGCCACCGCCACGTCCACTTGCTCCAGCGAGCCGACGGCTACGGCTACACCACCCACCCGGAAACGCGGCACCGGGCCGCGTTTCCTCCCCCGCCTGAAGGCGGGGGTCTCCACGCTGGAGGTATCCGATGAATCCCGTCCTGAGTGATGTCGAGGTCCCCGGCGGCGCGCTGCGCGTCGCCAGGTTCGGAACCGGGCCGCGCGTGATCGTGGCCGTGCACGGCATCACCGCCTCGCTCATGTCATGGACCGGCGTCGCCCGCAGGCTGCCCGCCGACTGGTCGCTGGTCGCGATGGACCTGCGCGGCCGGGGCCACAGCGCCGGGCTCCCCGGCCCGTACGGTCTGGCCAGGCACGCCGAGGACGTGAACCTCGTCGCCCGGTCCGTGGGCGCGGAGTCCGACATCGTGCTCACCGGCCACTCGATGGGCGCCTACGTCACCGCGCTCGCCGCGGCGGGCCACGACTACGCCAGGGTCGTGCTGGTCGACGGCGGCCTCCCGCTGCCGATGCCTCCCGGAGCGGACCCCGACGCGGTCATCGAGGCCATACTCGGGCCCGCCGTCGCCCGGCTGGAGCAGACCTTCCCGAGCGTCGAAGCGTACGTGGACTTCTTCAAGGCCCACCCGGCCTTCGTCGACGCGTGGACCGAGGAGGCGGAGGAGTACGTCCGCTACGACGCCTCGGGACCGGAGGGCGCGGTGCGCTCGCGGGCACGGCAGGAGCCGGTCCGCGAGGACGGCCGGTGGATGCTCACCGAGGACGAGGCGATCGGTGCCGCGCTGTCGGCGATCACCTCCCCCCTGTCGCTGCTGCGTGCCCCCCGGGGACTGCTGAACCAGCCGGTCGGCATGTTGCCCGACGAGCTCGCCGCCGCCTGGACCGCGCGGCTGCCCTCGCTGAAGGACGAGGTGGTCGAGGACTGCAACCACTACACGATCCTCTTCGACGACCGCTGCGCCTCGCTGATCGCCGAGCGCCTCACCCACTGACCGCGGGGAACGCGCGGACGGGCACCGGCGTCAGGCGGTCCTGGTCACCCGGCGGGCGGCCAGCCGTCCGGCGTCGGGCCAGCGGACGTCGGTGGCCCAGCCCGCCCGTTCCAGCAGCCAGATCAGCCGGGCGCTCGGGTCGACCTGGCCGCGCAGGACACCGTGCCTGGCACAGGTGGGGTCGGCATGGTGCAGGTTGTGCCACGCCTCTCCCAGCGAGACCACCGCGAGCCACCACACGTTGCGGGAGCGGTCCCTGACGGAGAACTCCTCCCTGCCGAACGTGTGGCAGATCGAGTTGATCGACCAGGTCACGTGGTGCAGGACGAAGACGCGTACCGGACCGCCCCAGAAACCCGCGGTGAGCGCGGCCTGCCAGGAGCCGCCCCACAGTCCCCCGGCCAGCGCGGGCAGGCCCACCGAGAGCAGCACGACCGGCACGTAGGCCAGGTTGTGCGAGAGGAACCTGATCGGCCGGTCGGCGAGGAGGTCGGGGCAGAAACGCCGCCTGGAGGTCTGCTCGGGACTGAACAGCCAGCCGACATGGGCGTGGAGGAGTCCCCTGGACAGCCCGGCGAATCCGGGCCCGAAGCGCCACGGCGAGTGCGGGTCGCCGTCCCTGTCGGCGTACTTGTGGTGCCGGCGGTGGTCGGCCACCCAGCGGATCACCGGGCCCTGCAACGACATGCCCCCGGCGATCGCCAGCACCACCCGGAGCCAGGTGGGGGCCTGGAACGAGCGGTGGGTGAAGTGCCGGTGGTAGCCGACGGTGACGCCGAACCCGGTGACGAGGTACATCACCGCGGCGATGACCACGTCCCGCCACCCGAGCCCCCACCCCCAGGCGAAGGGCACGGCGGCCAGGACGGCGAGGAAGGGGGCGACGACGAACAGGACGATCAGGAGGCGTTCGAACCACGGCACGGGCCGGTCGGCGAGGTCCTGCGGCGCGACGGCGGAGGAGGATGCCATGCCTGCCGAAGCTAATCGCCCGCCGCGCGGAAAGCTCGACGCCTCAGGGCGATTTATCACCTCGCGCTTGTCAGCCCGATGACAATCTCCACGGGTGTGGCCCGGTGCGGTGGATCACAGACCTTCGCCGGGCCTCCCCGAGCGGCGTGCCGCCTGTCTCGGGGTGCTCCGCGATCGCCCGCGCCAGGCCCCGTCCGGCGGATCCCGCCGAGGCGGGGAACCGCCCGGCGGGCCACGGCGGGCAGGGGTTTCGGAGGGCGGGACCTAGGCGGGAGCGATCCAGACGGCCTTGGCGGCGGCGACCAGGGTGCCGTCGGTCTCGTAGATGGCGCTCTCCCCGAAGAGCTTGCGTCCCTCGCGGCCACTGGCGCGGGCGACGACGGAGTAGGTGCCGCCGGGATAGATCCGGCGGTGCAGCCGCGCGGTCAGCCGGCCGAGCAGGGCGAACTCGCCCGGCTGGAAGTGCGCCCAGCCGGTGGGGCAGTCGAGGGCCGCCCAGACGATCGCGTCGGGGACGGCGCCGTCCTCGTCGGTGACGGTCATCGGGACCCGCCAGCCGGCGGCGATCAGGCCGGTGCCGGAGACCGGGCCGGGGAAGATCCGCAGGCCGTCGCCGGGATCGCGCATGCCGCACGCGAAGCAGCCGGGGAAGGCGTGTTCGACGAGGCCGGCGAAGCCGCCCTCGGCCCGCGCCGCCTCGTTGAAGGGCACGAAGGCCGGTACGTCGAACTCCTCGGTGACCGTGATGGCCTCGACGAGGAGCCTCTCACCGTCGGTGAGGGTCGTGGTGTTGGCGAGGTGGCGCAGGGACAGCTCGGTGTCCAGTGGCGTGGGCGCGTGCAGCGTGACCTCGACGGCCGAGTCGTGCCGGGCGCCGTGCAACGCCTCGGAGACCGTGCCCGCGATCCATCCGCCGTTCGCGGACCCCTCGGGGCCGCGGAAACGCGCCGGAACGGTCAGCACGGTCTGCAGCTCGGCAGCCGTCGTCATGCCGCACCTCCTGTCGCCTTTTAGGGCGATTTATCCTTAAAAACAACGGTATTCGGACTGGCCGATTTTACCGGACTGCTTGTACATACAGCCAACTCGGGGTCGATGACGCCTCGATTAGCAGCGGGTAACACCGGTATGACGTTCGGCGGGCGGCGTCGGATTACCCGTCTCCGAGACATGTCGGCACACCCCCGGCGACCGTACGGCACGGTCCGCGTGGTCGTCGGCGCGACGGGAGCCCTGACGCCCGCCGCGCCGGAAACACGGAGGCGGCTAGAGGACCGGCAGGTAGCGGCCGAGCTCGAATTCGGTGACCTGGCGGCGGTATTCGTTCCACTCGGCGCGCTTGTTACGCAGGAAGTAGTCGAAGACGTGCTCGCCGAGGGTCTCGGCGACGAGCTCGCTGCGCTCCATGACCGCGATGGCCTCGTCCAGCGACTGGGGCAGCGGCTGGATGCCCAGTGCCCTGCGCTCGGCCGAGGTCAGCGCCCAGACGTCGTCCTCGGCGCCGGGGGGCATCTCGTACCCCTCCTCGATTCCCCTCAGACCGGCCGCCAGGATCACGGCGAAGGCCAGGTAGGGGTTGCAGGCGGAGTCGAGCGAGCGGAACTCGATGCGGGTCGAGCCGCCCTTGTGCGGCTTGTACATCGGCACCCGGACCAGGGCCGAGCGGTTGTTGTGTCCCCAGGAGATGTAGCTCGGGGCCTCGCCGCCGGCTCCGGCGATCGCCTCGGCGCCGCCCCAGAGCCGCTTGTAGGAGTTGACCCACTGGTTGCAGACCGCGGTGATCTCGGCGGCGTGCACCAGCAGGCCCCCTATGAAGGAGCGGCCGATCTTGGAGAGCTGGTAGTCGGCGCCCGGCTCGTAGAAGGCGTTACGGTCGCCCTCGAAGAGCGACATGTGGGTGTGCATGCCGGAGCCGGGATGCTCGGTGAAGGGCTTGGGCATGAAGCTCGCCCAGATGCCCTGCTCCAGCGCGACCTCCTTCATGACCAGGCGGAAGGTCATGATGTTGTCGGCGGTGGTGAGCGCGTCGGCGTAGCGCAGGTCGATCTCCTGCTGGCCGGGACCGCCCTCGTGGTGGCTGTACTCGACGGAGATGCCCATCGACTCCAGCATCATGATCGCGTTACGCCGGAAGTCGTGGCCGGAGCTGTGCGGAGTGTGGTCGAAGTAGCCGCCGTCGTCGATCGGCTCGGGCCGCTCACCGCCCTCGGGCCGGTTCTTCAGCAGGAAGAACTCGATCTCCGGGTGGGTGTAGAAACTGAAGCCCATGTCGGAGGCCTTCGACAGGGTGCGCTTGAGCACCCAGCGCGGGTCCGCGTGCGAGGGCGAGCCGTCCGGCATGAGGATGTCGCAGAACATCCGGGCCGCGCCCGGCGTCTCGCTGCGCCACGGAAGGATCTGGAAGGTCGACGGGTCGGGCTTGGCGAGCATGTCCGACTCGTAGACCCGGGCGAAGCCCTCGATCGCCGAGCCGTCGAAGCCGATGCCCTCGGCGAAGGCTCCCTCAAGTTCGGCCGGGGCGATCGCCACCGACTTCAGGAACCCGAGCACATCGGTGAACCACAGCCGGATGAACCGGATGTCGCGCTCCTCAAGGGTGCGGAGAACGAACTCCTGCTGGCGGTCCAAGGCTTCTCCTTCATTGCCGACGTGCTGCGACACGCCTGGTGGTCTATCAGTTTGCCCGCTAAGTGTTTCGCACACGTTACGAGGAAGAACAGTGAGATGCGCGTCGCGCCTCCGCGTGACAGGCCCCGTCCCCTCTTACAGTGTGCGACCGGAGCCGCTGGAAGTTCGATCCGGGGGGAAACGATGACGCGCACCGAAGTTCACGAACCACCGTACGCGGTCTCGCCACCGGTCAGGCTCACCGAACGCCTCGCGGCGTTGACGATGCCCTGCCCCGTCCACCCGTCGATACACCTGGTCGAGGCCGCGGCGTCCGACTGGGCCCGGCTGGCCGGGCTGGCCCCGGACCCCGCCGCCTCCTGGCTGGCCGGGCGGGCGTTCGCCCGCTGCGAAACCCGCGCGGTCACGTTGCTCGCCCGCTGGCTGACCTGGGGGGCACGGCTGCGCGAGGAGCCCGCGGCGCTCACCCCGGTCCTCGCCGTGGCCGGGGGCGGCGAGCCGGGCACGGCACCGCTGACACGGGCCTTCGCCGATCTCTGGGGAGCCTGCGCCCCCCGGATGAGTGACGCGTGGCGCGAGCGCTTCACCGCCGGACTGGCCACCGGCGTGCCCGCGAACGCCTTCGGCCGCCTGCCGCTGGACCTGGTGGAGCCCTGCTACGGGGTGGAGGTGCCCGCCCCGGTGCGGCGGAGCCCGCGCTGGCGGGCGCTCGTCGAGGCGAGCGGCGACGTGACCGCCTGGTGCGCGGAGGCGGCGGCCGAACAGGACGGCGTGCCAGGCGCGTTCCTGGAACGCTCCAATCGGAGGGCGGAGGAGCGGGTGATCGACCGCGTGGCCGCCCGGATGGAGGAGCTGTGGACGGCGGCCCGCGCGATCCCGGCGCTCACCGAACGACACGATCTCGGCCTCGCCGTCTCCCAGGACGTGACGCGGGTGGCATGTGCTTTCTTGACCATCCCGAGGGCTTATCTGGAGTGGCTCCTGGAAACGCCCCGCTATCGTCACTTAGGGTAATAGTTCGAGTCCATCAAGTGACGACGGAGTAAACGATGAGCACCAGGCTCCTCAACCGCAAGCTCGACCGTGCCTTCGAGCACATGGACGTCGACGGCAGCGGATCGATCGGGCGCGAGGACCTTCTCGGCCTCGGAGCCCGGATCCTCGTCGGCTTCGGTGAGTCGCCGACCTCCCCGGCCGGCAGCAGGCTCGAGCAGGGCTTCGAGGGGATCTGGCGGACACTGGCCGCGGAGATCGACGCCGACGGCGACCGTGCGATCTCAGCGGAGGAGTTCCGCGCCGGCATGACCTCCGCGTTCGTCGAGGGCGACCGGTTCGACGCGGTCTTCGGGCCCGCGGCCGAGGCGGTGGCCTGGCTGTGCGACCCCGACGGCGACGGCGTCGTCGGGCCGGACGAGTTCTGGGTCATGATGGCCGCGTTCGGCACCTCCCGCGAGGATGTGACGGCCGCCTTCCAGCGGCTCGACGGCGACGGCGACGGCGCGGTGTCCGTGGGCGAACTGGTCGAGGCGACCCGGCAGTTCTACACGAGCGCCGATCCGGACGTGGCCGGCAACTGGCTGTTCGGTCCGCTGTAGTGGCTCTCACCCCAACGTTCGGCGATCCCCTGACCTTTCCCCGACCCCACTCACAGCCCTTGTCGCACTCCCTGCACCCATCTCCCGCACCTGTCATGCGTCCCTTCGCCGCCCCGCCCCCCGGGACCGCGGGATGCCCGGAGCCGCCACCCCTCTCCGGGGTGGCCGCGGCTTCGCTGCTCCCCCTCGCCGAGCTCGTACCGGCGATGTCCGCACCGTGCCGGATGCATCCCTCGGTCGACCTGATCGGCGCCGGACTCGCCGGCTGGGCCCGCGAGACCGGGCTGGAGGCTCCCCCGCGCGCCGGGTTCGAGCGGATGGCGGGCCGGGCCTTCGCCGGGTTCGGCGTGGAGGCGGCGCTGCTGTTCGCCAAATGGCTGACCTGGCTGTTCCATTTCGACGACGAGTGGGACGAGAAGCCCGCCGGGCGCGCGGCCGAGATCGTGGAGACCGCCTTCGCCAGGCTCGACCTCGTCGCGCGCGCTCCCGGCCACGCCTCCTCGCCCGTCGAGGTCGCCTTCGCCGACCTCTGGAAGATCACCGCGGGGCGGATGAGCACCCGGTGGCGGCACCGGTTCCTGGCGGGGCTGGCGGCGCAGGGCGAGGCGTGCCGCACCGAGGCCGAGAACCGGTGCGCGGGCCGGGTGCCCTCCCCCGCGGAGTATCCGCGGCTGCGGCGGGGCACCGCGGGCCCCTACCTGTTCGACCTGGTGGAGCCGTGCCTGGGGGTGGAGGTACCCGCGGGGCTGCGCGAGAGCACGACGTGGCGGACGCTGGTGGACGCCTGCAACGACGTCACCGCGTGGTGCAACGACGTCGCCTCGCACCACAAGGAGCGGGCCAACGGCGACGTGCACAACTACGTGACGGTCGCCGCGACCGCGTTCGGGCTCTCCGACGGCGCCGCCGTCACCTGGGTGAACGACCGGATCGCCGTCCGCGCCGAGGATCTGCGGATCTCCGCGCGCCGGCTGCCGGCGCTGTTCGACCGGTTCGAGCTGTCGACCGGCCAGGCCAGGGAGGTCAGCAAGGTCGCGTGCGCGTTCCTCGCGGCGCCGAGAGCGCAGCTGGAATGGCTCCTGGAGTCCAGCCGGTACGACGTGCCGTGACCGGCACCCGCTCCCACCCGGGCGAGTCCGCCCGGGTGGGAGCGGGCCGGGTGAAAGCGCCCGCCGGCTCCGGGGCTTCGTACGAGATACGCCCTGCTTTGATCTCTTATTGATTGGTTTGCGTTTCAAGCCGGTTAAGGTCCTTCCAAGTACCAGATGAAGGGCCTGAACCACCATGCGCGGGCTGAACCTGTCGATCCCAAGGGTGACGCCCGTCCAGGGGCGGGTAGCGGCGGTGCTGATCACCAGCGCGTCCGTCGCGATGGTGTGCGTCAACGTCTGGGTCACGGCGCAGCTCCCACCACCCTCCTACACGCCGCTGCCGTTCGCGCCGGAGGACGTGGCCGGCACCGCGTTCCCCATCCTTGGGGCGCTGCTGGCGTTCCAGCGGCCCCGGTTGGTCATCGGCTGGCTGCTCTGCCTGGGCGGACTGTTCTCCGCGCTGAACAGCCTCACGGTGAACCTCGCCCTGCTGGGGGTGATACGGGACTGGACGACCGCACCCAAGGTGCTCTGGACGGTCGCCGGGGTGAGCTGGAGTCTGACCATCCTGCTTCTGGTCGTGCTGCTGCCGCTGCTCTACCCGGACGGGAGACTGCCCTCCCCGCGCTGGCGACCGCTGGTCTGGGGCTCGGTCGCCGTCCTGGCGGTCGAGGCGTTCGCGATGGAATTCATATCCTCGCCCGAGCGGTCGGAGCCGCACCCCTTCACGTTGTTCCTGTACATGATCACCAACGCGGTGATACTCCTGGCCTTCGTCTCGCTGGCCGCCCGGTTCCGGAGATCGGGCCCGGAGGGGCGCAGGCAGATCCTGTGGCCGCTGGTCGCGATCGCCATGGTCATCGTCCCCTGGGTGCTCGGCAACCCGGTGTGGTGGCTGGCGTCGTTCACGATTCCGCTGGTCCCGCTCGCGATCATCTTCTCGGTGCTGCGGTACCGCCTCTACGGGATCGACACGCTCGTCACCAGGGCCCTGGTCGGCGCGGGCCTGGTCGGCGTGATCGGCGGGGTGTACGTGGCGGTGGGCACCGCCTCCAGCCTGTTCCTGTCCGACGTGGACCGGATCGGCGGCCTGGTCGCCGCGCTCTGCGCGGGGGCGTTCTTCCAGCCGATACGGCGGGTGCTCCAGCGCGGCGCCGACCGCCTGCTCTACGGCAGCAAGGGCGACCCGGTGGCACTGGCCGCCGAACTCGGGCGCAGGCTGCAGCACACCGATCCGGCGGGCGGGCTGGCCGCCGCCCTGGAGGTGCTGCGCGACGGTCTGGCCGTCACCGGTACGGGCGTGCGCTTTTCCGGCGGCTGGCCCGAGGAGGCGACGGCGGGGACGCTGGAGGAGGTGGCGCGCGACATCCGGCTCGTGTGGCACGGCGAGCCCGTCGGCCGCCTGCTCATCGGCCCCCCGGGTGCCAGGCGCCTGCCGGCCGCGCACAACGAGCGGGTCATCGCCGCGCTCACGCCGTACGTGGCGGACGCGGCCCACGCGGTCCGGCTGGTCGGCGCGCTACGGCGTTCCCGGGAGCGGATCGTCACCACCCGCGAGGAGGAACGCCGCCGCCTCCGCCGCGACCTGCACGACGGCCTCGGCCAGTCGCTCAGCGGGATGGCGATGTCCATCAACGCGGCCAGGCACTCCCTGCGCGTCTCCCCCGAGACGGCCGAGCGCATGCTCAGCGAGCTGCGCTCCGGCATGGACAGCGTCACCAGCGACATCAGGCACCTGGTGTACGGCCTGCGACCGCCCACCCTCGACGAGCTGGGCCTGGCCGGCGCGGTGGCGGAGATGGCGGGCTCCGGCGCCACCGTGGAGGTCAGGGGCGAGCTGTCGGGGCTGCCCGCCGCCACCGAGGTGGCCGCCTACCGGATCGCGCAGGAGGCGCTGACCAACGCCCGCAAGCACGCCGGCGCCACGACGGTGCGGCTGTCGCTGGAACGCGGCGAGGACTTCTTGAGCATCCGGGTGCACGACGACGGGGTCGGCATCCCCGCGGAGCGTCGCTTGGGGATCGGGCTGGCCTCGATGCGCGAGCGAGCCGCCGAACTCGGCGGGACATGCATG
This sequence comes from Streptosporangium amethystogenes subsp. fukuiense, assembly GCF_042665875.1. NCBI lineage: Bacteria > Bacillati > Actinomycetota > Actinomycetes > Streptosporangiales > Streptosporangiaceae > Streptosporangium > Streptosporangium amethystogenes. The sequence goes on from NZ_JBHTEE010000001.1 coordinate 4,268,098, forward strand.
ATCACGACACCTCCCGAAGGGGGCACCATGGTCGAAGCCGTTCTTCCGGTGAACTTGAATGTGGAGATATGACCACCGATGATTTCTTACAGCCTGCGAACGATGGTGAGTATTGCCCTATGACGTTGGCCCAGGTAGCTCTACCCTTACGCCTGCAATGCTGACATTTCGTGCTCTCGGACCGTTCCAGGCGCGCCACAACGGCGCACTGCTCGATCTCGGCGGCCAGCGCCAGATGGCGGTGCTGGCCCGGCTCCTCGTAGCCGGTGGCCGCGCCGTCCCGGTGACCATGCTGATCGACGAGCTGTGGCCGGGTGAACCTCCGACCCAGGCCCTGTCGACCATCCAGGGATACGTGTCGCGGCTGCGGCGTGCCCTGGAACCCGGCCGCGCGCCGCGGGAGGAGGCCGAGGTACTGGTCTCCGCCCCGCCGGGCTACGCGCTGCGCGCCTCAGCGGACCAGGTGGACTCCTGGATGTTCGAGAACGCGGTCAAGGCCGGTGGCGAGCCCGCCGAGGTGTGGAGTCGGCTGGAGACCGCCCTCGCACTCTGGCGTGGCCCGGCCCTGGCCGAGTTCTCCGACCTGCCGTGGGCGGTGACCGAGGCGGGCCGGCTGGAGGAGCTGCGGCTGATCGCGGTCGAACGCCGCGCCGACGCGGGACTCCTCCTCGGTCACTCCGGTGCCCTGGTCGCCGACCTGGAGGCGCACGCCTCGGCGCACCCGCTGCGGGAGGAGGCCTGGCGGCTGCTCGCGCTGGCCCTGTACCGCAACGGCAGGCAGGGGGACGCGCTGGGAGCGCTCCGACGGGCCAGGGGGATGCTCCGCGACGAGCTCGGCCTCGACCTCGGCGCCGCCCTGCAGCGCCTGGAGTCCGACATGCTGGCCCAGGCCGTTCACCTCGACCCGCCCGCGGAGCCGGTCGCCGCGCGCCCGGCGGAACCGGCGGCACCACGCCCGGCGGCCACCGAGGAGCGGGCGCGGGCGCTGCCCGGGCTGCGAATCGTGGTGGTGGACGACCAGGCCCTGGTCCGCACCGGCCTGCGCGTGGTGCTGGACAGCGAGCCCGGCTTCGAGCTCGTCGGGGAGGCGGAGAACGGCGAGCAGGCGATCGCAGTGGTCCGGGAGACCGCTCCGGACCTGGTGCTGATGGACATCCAGATGCCCAGGCTGGACGGGCTGACCGCCGCGCGGCGGATTCTGGCCGACGAGGCACCGCCGAAGGTCGTCATGATGACCACCTTCGGCACGGACGACAACCTCTACGCGGCGCTGCGCGCGGGGGTGAGCGGGTTCGTCCTCAAGACGTCGGCGCCCGAGCAGCTCATCACCGCGATACGAGCCGCGCAGGCCGGGGACGCGCTGATCGACCCCGCCGTCACCACCCGCCTGATCGCGGCCTTCGCCGGGCGCACCAACCCGTCCGCGCCGCCCGGCCTCGCCGGTCTCGGCGACGCGGACCTCGACCTGATGAAGCTGGTCGCCAGAGGGCTGACCAACCGGCAGATCGCGGCGACCCTCGCGGTCTCCGAGCGGTCGGTCTCACAGTCGGTGGTCAAGCTGCTGGACCACCTCGGGCTGTTCGACCGGGCCCAGCTCGTCGTCACCGCGTACGAGTCCGGGCTGGTCAACCCTGGCGACGTGGGCAGATAGCGATGCACCCGCGGGCACGGGAGCACGGTCGGGTGCTCGACGGTGTCGGCGACGTGCCCAGGCGGGCCGTCGACGCGCTCACGGTGCCCGCCGGGCCCGCCGTGCCGCTCGCGCGCACTCTGCTGCGCTCGCCACGGCGGCTCGCCGCCGTGGCGATGGCCGCCCTCTCCGTGGGACTCATCGTCGGCGGGGTCGTGCTCCGCCTCGACGTGCCGCCCGAGTGGCACCCGGAGGCGAACGGCACGCCCCAGCTGATGGCGGGGCTGATGTTCCCCGTGGTGGGCGCCTTCCTGCTGGTCCACCGCGCGCGTCCGGCCACGGCATGGCTGATGTGCGTGGGCGGCCTGCTGTGCGCGATCGACATCTTCTCCGAGTCGGTGATGTTCGCCTTCGCCGCGGCGGGAGACATGGACATGGCCGGCTACCTCCGCTGGCCCATGGTCATCGGCCACCAGGTCGGCGGGATCCTGCTGGCGGTCACACTCCCGCTCTACTCCCCCGACGGCAGGCTGCCCTCCCGGCGCTGGCGGCCGATGGTGGCGATCAGCGCGGTCGTGGCGGTGATCGCCACGCTGCTCGACCTCACCCGCCCGAAACCCGATCAGGCGAGCTACCCCTGGCCGCGGATCATTCCCAACCCGCTCGCGCTGGAGGCCACGGCCCCCTACAGCATGGCCCTGCGCCAGGCGTTCGCCCTCCTGATATCGGTTCTCGCGTTACTGGCGCTGGTCTCCCTGGTGTTGCGCTTCCGGCGGGCCGGCTCCGTACTGCGCCGGCAGATCGCCTGGCCGCTCTTCGCGTTCGCCTTCTACGTCGCCTGCCTGCTCGCCGGATCCGACTGGTGGCCGGCCGCCACATTCTGGACCGGGCTGATCCCGGTGGCCATCACCTTCTCGGTGCTGCGCTACCGGCTCTACGGCATCGACACCGTGGTCAGCCGCGCCTTCGTCGCCGCCGGGTTGATCGCCGCGGTCAGCGTCATCTACGCGGTCGGCGCGGTCGCCGGGCTGGCCCTGTGGGGATACGACCGGATCGGCGGCCTGATCGCGGCCCTGCTCGCCGGAATGATCTTCCATCCGCTCCGGCGCAGGCTCAGAGGCCTGGTGGACCGGCTCATGTACGGCACGCACGGCGATCCGCGGGCGTTCGCCGCGCGCCTGGCCAGGGAGGTCCGCGAGACCGAACCGACCAACGCGCTCGCCGCCGTCGCCGCGGCGGTCAAGGACGGGCTGAGCGTCACCGGGGTCGCGGTCGAGGTGTACGGGCCCGGCGCCAGGCAGATACAGGTCGGCCTGCTGGGCCCGGCGCCACGCGGTGTACCACTGGTCTGGCACGGCGAGCCGGTCGGGCTGCTGCTGCTGGGCTCCCCCGGCCCCCGCAGGTTCGCCGCCGCGCACAACGACCGCCTGATCGCGGTGGCCACGCCGTACGTCGCCGACGTGGTGCACGCGGCGCGAATGACCGCCGACCTGCAGCACTCCCGGGAGCGTATCCTCACCGCCCGCGAGGAGGAGCGCCGCCGTCTGCGCAGGGACCTGCACGACGGGCTCGGCCACGCGCTGACCGACATGGCGATGGTCATCAACATGGCCAGGATCAGCCTGCGCACCGCCCCCGACTCCGCCGACCGGCTCCTGGCGGAGCTGCGCGCCGGCATGGACGCGGTCAGCGAGGAGATCAGGGAACTGGTGTACGGCCTGCGGCCGCCCACCCTCGACGATCTGGGCCTGGCGGGGGCCGTGCGGGCCCTCGCCCAGGAGGGCACACCGAGGGTCGCCGTGGAGACCGAGGGCAACCTGTCGGACCTGCCCGCGGCGGCCGAGGTGGCCGCCTACCGCATCGCGCAGGAGGGGCTCACCAACGTCCGCAAGCACGCGAGGGCCAGCTCCGCGACCATCTCGCTGCGGCGCGGGGAGTCACTGGTGGTGCGTGTCCAGGACGACGGGCACGGGCTGCCCGCCGGCCCCCGCTCGGGAGTCGGACTGCTCTCCATGCGCGAGCGCGCCGCCGAGCTGGGCGGGACCTGCGTGATCGAGGCGGCACCCGGCGGCGGCACGGTCGTGGAGGCCGTGCTGCCGATCACGGCCGACCGCCGGTAAACCTTCTGTCACTCTCGGGACTCTAACTCCGTTAAGGAATCGACCCGAGGAGATCTCCTTGAAGTACTGGGCACTGGCCGCCGGCGCCGCACTCGCCGTGTCTGCCACCGCCACCCCCGCGGTGGCCTCACCCCGGACGGCCCCTGTGGCGGGCGCCGTCTACTTCCGCCACACCGGCAACGGGGTCGAGGCGCTGACCCACCGGGGAGGCTGGAGCCGCCTGACCGCCGGAGGCGGGGCCTTCGCCGGCCAGTTCGCGGTCGCGCCCGGCGGCGGCAAGGTCGCCTGGATCGACGACAAGAGCAGGCTGCACGTCAAGTCGGCCACCGGGGACAAGGTGATCGCCAAGAACGCCGCCTACGGCGGTCCCTGCCTGACCCCCGCCTGGACCGCCGACGGCAAGCGGCTCGCCTACCCGGTGCGGGGCACGGCCGAGGCCACCACCGTGGCCGTGGTCGGCGCCGACGGCAAGGGCTCGGTCAACGCCGGCAAGACCCTCGGTCCCTGCCACCTGACCTGGTCGGCCGACGGCAGGACTCTCGCCGGGTACGCGGGCGACGTCAACGGCGTCTACCTCCTGGACACCGGAAGGCGTGTCTCCAGCCGCAGCCCCGGCATCAAGCTCGCCAACCACGTGGAGAGCCTGTCACCCGACGGCCGCAGGGTGGTGGTCAACGCCATCGGCGCGAACGCCCCGGGCGGTGACGGTTCCTGGCCGCTGTCGTTCTCCCCGTCGATCTACGACACCAGGACCGGGGCGAAGGTCGCCATCCCGGTCAAGGGGCGGCTGCTCGGCGCGCGTTACCTGCGCGACGGCCGCCTGGCGGTCCGTGTCAGGGGCACGACCGCCAACACGATCGTGATCCTCTCCCGCGCGGGCAAGGAGCTGCAGCGGGTGACCGAGCCGGCGGGGGCGAGGAACCTCGGGCTGGTCGGGGTTCTCGACTGACGCCTCTTGACGGCCCACGTGCTGCCCGCCGGACGGCGACATCGGACGCCGGCCGACGGGCAACCGGCCGGCGGAACCCGGAACGTGCCGTTCTCGCCGCACCTCACCGGCTTCCCGGACGGTCCCCGGATCTGGACCGCACCTTTCATCCCGATATAGCAGGAGATATGGGCAAAGCGCGCCCGGAGAGATCACCTGAACGGTGATCCCGTGGTACGTCCCAATAGGATGGGCGTGTGGCTCAACTCCGTATCGCCCTGGCCCAGAGCAATCCCGCCGTCGGTGACCTGGCCGCCAACACCGACAGGCTCGTCGAGTGGACCCGGCGCGCCGCGGACCGCGGCGCGCACCTGGTCGTCTTCACCGAGATGTTCCTGACCGGCTATCCCGCCGAGGACCTGGTGTTGCGCACCTCGTTCGTGGAGGCGTCGATCTCCGCGATCGAGGAGGCCGCGCGACGGCTGGATGAGGCGGGACTCGGCGAGATCCCGGTCGTCGCCGGCTACGTGGACCGCGCGAATCTCGCCCCGCGGGTCGGCCAGCCCAAGGGCGCCCCGCTCGACGCGGCGGCACTGCTCCACCGGGGCCGGGTGGTCGTCAAGACCGCCAAGCACCACCTGCCCAACTACGGCGTCTTCGACGAGTACCGCTACTTCGTCCGCGGCGACCGGCTGCCGATCTTCCGGCTGCACGGCGTCGACGTGGCGATCGCGGTCTGCGAGGACCTCTGGCAGGAGGGCGGCCCCGTCGCCGTGGCGGCCGAGGCCGGAGCCGGGCTGCTGGTGGTGCCGAACGCCTCGCCGTACGAGAAGGAGAAGGACGACGTACGGCTGGCGCTGGTGGCCAGGCGTGCCCGCGAGGCCGGTTGCGCCCTCGCCTACGTCAACCAGGTCGGCGGCCAGGACGAGCTGGTCTTCGACGGCGACTCGCTCGTCGTCTCCGCCTCCGGCGAGCTCATCGCGCGCGCGGCGCGCTTCTCCGAGGAACTGCTGGTCACGGACCTGGAGCTGCCCGAGGCCAGGTACGGGGGGCTCGGGGAGTTCCAGGTGGACGCCGGGGACAACAGCGTGATCACGGTGGAGCGGCTGGAGGTGTCGCCCCGCCCCCTGGAGCCGTACGAGCCGGAGCCCCCCACGCTCGCCGAGCAGCTCGACGACACCGCCGAGATCTACTCGGCGCTGGTCCTCGCGGTCCGCGACTACGTCGCCAAGAACGGCTTCGAGTCGGTCATCCTGGGCCTGTCCGGCGGCATCGACTCGGCGCTGACCGCCACGATCGCCTCCGACGCCCTCGGCCCCGACCGGGTGCACGCGGTGCTGATGCCCTCCCGCTACTCCTCCGACCACTCGCTGAGCGACGCCCAGGAACTGGTCGACCGGCAGGGGATCAACGCTCACACCGTGCCGATCGCCGACATCGTCAGCGGCTTCGAGAAGGAGATCGAGCTCTCCGGCCTGGCCGCGGAGAACCTCCAGGCCCGGGTGCGCGGCATGCTCCTGATGAGCCTGTCCAACCAGCACGGCCACCTCGTCCTCACCACCGGCAACAAGAGCGAACTGGCCACCGGCTACTCCACCCTCTACGGCGACTCCGCGGGTGGCTTCGCGCCCATCAAGGACGTGCTCAAGACCCTGGTCTGGGAGCTGTCGCGCTGGCGCAACGCCCAGGCGGGCCGCTCGGGCGAGTTCCTGCACCCCTTCGCGGTGCCGCCGATCCCGGAGAACTCGATCGAGAAGGAGCCCAGCGCGGAACTCCGCCCCGACCAGCGCGACACCGACTCCCTTCCCGAGTACGGGGTCCTGGACCGGCTGCTGGGCGACTACGTCGAGAGGGACATGGGCTCGGCCGAGCTGATCGCCGCCGGACATGATCCCGCGCTGGTCGCCCGGGTGATCCGCCTGGTCGACCTGGCCGAGTACAAGCGCCGCCAGTATCCTCCGGGCCCCAAGATCACTCCCAAGAACTTCGGCCGCGACCGCCGCCTCCCCATCACCAACCGCTGGCGCGAGACCGCCGGCTGACCGGGACCTCCCGCGGTCCCGGCCCGCGGCCGTGTCCCCTTCGCGACCGGCCGGACGCCGGCGCGGCGGGACTGGAGAACGCGTGCGGGAGGGCGGAGGTCCGGCCCGGCACCGTGTGTCTCTCTGCGTGCCTCACCGTGCCTCACCGTGTCTCACCGGGCGAGGCGGGGCCGCGGTGAGTCTCAGCCGGGGCCGAGGCCGGCCAGGAGTTGGTCGGCGATCCGTTCGGCCAGGTCGGCGGGGAGTTCGCCGTTCTCTTCCGGGCCCTCGGTGCGGATGTACCACATGACGGCGCCGACCACTGTCGCCATCGCGATGCGAACGTCGAGGTCGGCCCGGAGCTCGCCGGTGGCGATGCCGCGCCGCAGCAGGGCGGCGATCGCCGCCCTGCGCGGCTCGATGGTCGCCTGACGGATGCGTTCCACCAGGCGCGGGTGCCGCTCGGCCTCGTTCATCGCGATGTTCATCACGCAGCGGTTGCGCGTGTCGCACGCGTCCTGCTGGAAGACCCGCATGTAGGTGATCAGATCCTCACGGACCGAGACGCCCCCCGGCGCGGGAAACGGCTTCTTGAGGGTCGCCAGCGCGTCAACGAGCAGGTCCTCCTTGCTGGACCAGCGCCGGTAGATGGTGGTCTTGCCGACCCCCGCGCGAGCGGCGATGCCCTCGATCGACAGTTCGGAGAGGCCGCTGCTCTCCCCGACCAGGTCCAGGGTCGCCTCGATGATGGCCCTCTCCGCCCTGGCGCTGCGGGGACGGCCCGCGGGACGGGTCGTCTGAGCCTGGGCTGTCCGGGTATCGGCCATCTGGGTCTCGTCGGTGGTCGTCATCGCACCCCTACACTACTGCCGGTTCCTTCTCGCGATCGATACCCCGCGGGACGGGCGCCTCGGAAGGAGTGCCGGGCAGCCACCTGAGCACCACCAGGGCTCCCACCAGCGCGATGGCCGCGGAGACGAGGGCGGTGATGTGCATGCCCTCGACGAAGGCCAGCTTCGCCGGTTCGATCAGCGCCGCACCCCGCCCGCCGAGCCCCTGGGCCACGCCGAGCGTTCCGGTCAGCGACTCCCCGGCGACGTGCCTGAGCTGATCGGGCAGACCGGTCAGCGCGGGGGCGATCTGGTCTCGGTAGGTGGCCGAGAGCAGCGAGCCGAGCAGCGCGACCCCGAGCGCGCCGGCCACCTGGCGGACGGTGTTGCTCATGGCCGAACCGACGCCCGCCTTCTCCCTGGGGAGCGCCTCCATGATCGCGGTCGTCGCCGGAGGCATGATGTTGGCCATCGCCGCGCCCTGGACGAAGAACACGACCTCCAGCAGGAGGATCGGGGTGTGCTGGTCCATCAGTGAGTAGGAGGCCAGCGCGCCGGCCACGATGACCATGCTGACGGTGGCGGTCAGCCTGCCGCCGAAGCGCGTGGCCATCTGCTGGCTGAGCGGGGCGAAGATCAGCTGAGCGGCGGCGAAGGGGATCATCAGGGCGCCCGCCTGCAGCGGGCTGAAGCCCAGCACGATCTGCAGGTAGAAGACCAGGAAGAACATCGCGCCCATCATCGCGAAGAACACGATGCCGACCATGCCGACCGCGGTGGCGAAGCGCGGGTCGCGGAAGTAGCGGACGTCGAAGGCCGGGTGGTCGATGCGGCGCTCGTACCAGACGAAGGCGCCGAGCACGGCGATGCCGAGGATCGTCGGGATGAGCACCTCCGCGCTGGCGACCGTGGCCAGCTCGCCTCCCCGGATGATGCCGTAGGTGAGGGCGACCAGACCGACGACGGAGAGGATCACGCCGACCGGGTCGAGCCTGGACGGGCGCGGATCACGCGACTCGGGTACGACCAGGCCGATCAGCACCATGCTGACCAGCACGATCGGCAGGTTGATCAGGAAGACCGACCCCCACCAGAAGTGCTCGATGAGCAGGCCGCCGGTGATCGGCCCGACCGCCACGGCCAGCCCCACGCCGCCGGCCCAGACGCCGATCGCCTTGCCGCGCTCCTGCGGGGGGAAGACGTTGGAGATGATGGCCAGCGTGGCCGGCATGATCGCGGCACCGCCGATGCCCATGAACGCCCGGGCGACGATCAGCTGCATGGGGTCCTGGGCGTAGGCGCTGGCCAGCGAGGCCAGACCGAACAGGACCATGCCCACCATGAGCATGCGCCTGCGGCCGGTACGGTCGCCGATCACCCCGAAGGTGAACAGCAGGCCCGCGAAGACGAGCGTGTACGAGTTGATCGCCCATTCCAGCTGGCTCTGGCTGGCTCCCAGACCCACCTTCGGATCGGCGATCGTCTTCAGCGCGACGTTGAGGATGGTGTTGTCGAGCACGACCGCCAGGAGGCTGAAGACCAGCACTCCCAGGATCTGCCACCGTCTCGGGTGACCAAGCTGTTGTTCCACGAAGGCCCCGTTTTTCGATACGTATGAGTTTCGAAACACCACCGTAGCGCCATCTTTTTCGATACGCAACCGTGTCGTTTCGTATTTATCAGGACATGTGCTGACATTTGGCGACGAACCGGCAAGGCAGACTGCCGTGGCCAAACAGGCAACGCCCCCTGGCCAGGCCGGGCGGGAGCCGGACCTGGCCAGGGGGCGGCCCCGGCAAGGGCGACGCCGGCCGGGGCAGGGGTTCAGGCCGCGACCGGGAGCGGCTCCTTCACCGAGCTCTCGGTGTGCCGCCAGAACGGCAGGGCGACTCCGACCATCAGCACACAGCCCAGCCCCGCGGCGGCGAAGGCCCAGCCCGGACCGGGGCCGTCGATGATCACGCCCGCGATGGGCGCCGCGGAGGCGCTGCCGATCAGTAGCGCCGTGCCGTGCAGCCCCATCGCCTCACCGCGGGCCTTCGCGGGAACCCGGCGGCTCACGGTGTCGATCGAGGAGGACAGCGCGGGAGCGCACAGCACGCCCGCCGGCAGCAGGGCCAGGACCAGCCAGTACCAGTCGCCGCCGACCAGCCCGACGGGAATGGTGAGCACCCCCATGGCTCCGATCAGGACCAGCGGCGAGCGCCCACGGGGCAGCATGCCGTACACGAAGCCGCCGGTCAGCGAGTAGGCGCACCACAGGGCGATCGCCAGCCCGATCCACGCGGTGTCGCCGTCCTGTTTCATGGTCGCCACCAGGGACAGCTCGGTGGCGGCCAGCACGAAGGCCGCCGCGACGACGGTGCCGAGCAGTCCGAGCATGCCCGGGGTGAGCCACTGGCGGCGCGCGACCTTCGTCGCCGGCTCACGGAGTTCCTCGGCCGAGCGGATGGGCGGGTTCAGCACGATCAGCGCCGTCCCCGAGCCGACCAGACCGGCCGCGACGAGGACCATGGTGGGGACGCTGCCGAGGGAGGTCACCCCCGCGATCGCCAGGGCGGGGCCGGCCATGTAGGAGAGCTCCACGATTATGGAGTCGAGGGAGAAACCCATCCTGCGCTGGTCGACCGGGACCAGCGCCGTGAGGCACTGCCTGATCACGCTGAACACCGGGAGGGCGAGAAGCCCCGCGGGCACCGCGGCGACGAGCAGCACCGGGAACGGCATCGCCCACGCGGTGGACCAGAAGACGAGTTGGGCGAGCGTGGTCACCGCCAGCACCGGGCGCAGGCCGTGCCTGTCGACGAACCTGCCCGCCAGAGGTGAGCCGACGGCCATGCCCACGGTGCTCGCCATGGTCACCAGACCGGCCGCGCCGAAGCCGAGGCCGAGACCGCCGGGGTCGACGACATGCATCGTCAGCGTGATGGCGACCGCGGTCGAGGGAATGCGGGCGAGCAGCCCCACCAGCAACAACGACCGCACGCCCGGCAGTGCCAGCAGGCGGCGGTAAGGTTCTACAGCCATTGTGATTACTTACCTCCGTCAGCATTGTGCCGTATGCCCCCGACATGTCCGCCACCGGATTTACCGCGCGGGTGTGTGGTAGGCCACCCGGACCCCCACCGTCGGATTACCGAACCGACCGGGTCTGTTGAACCTGCCGAACGCGTGCAATCATCGGAACCGTCCGGGGACGCCATCAGGGGCGCCTCGAGACTTCACTGGAGGTCCCATGTCCTCTTCCTCTCTCCCCAGCCGGCCGACCCCTCTGTACGGCGGCAAGGCCGGGCGAAGGATCACCGTGCGCGACATCGCCGGCGCCAAGGAGCGCGGCGAGCGGTGGCCGATGGTCACCGCCTACGACGCGATGACCGCCAGGGTCTTCGACGAGGCCGGCATTCCCGTGCTGCTCGTCGGCGACTCGGCCGCCATGGTCGTGTACGGCTACGACTCGACGCTGCCGGTGTCGGTGGACGATCTCATGCCGCTGACCGCGGCCGTGGTACGCGGCTCCTCCCGCGCGATGGTCGTGGCCGACCTGCCGTTCGGCTCCTACCAGTCCTCTCCCCAGCAGGCCCTGGAGACGGCCGCCCGGTTCATGAAGGAGGCCGGCGCCCACGCGATCAAGCTTGAGGGCGGGCGGCGGGTGCTCCCCCAGGTCGAGGCGCTGGTCTCGGCGGGCATCCCGGTGATGGCCCATCTGGGCCTGACCCCCCAGTCGGTCAACGCGCTCGGCGGCTACCGGGTGCAGGGCCGCGGCCAGTCGGGTGACGAGCTGATGGCCGACGCCAAGGACCTGGAGTACGCCGGAGCGTTCGCCGTGGTCCTGGAGTGCGTTCCCGCCGAGCTGGCCGAGCGGGTCACCTCGTCCCTGTCGATCCCGACGATCGGCATCGGTGCCGGGCCCGGCACCGACGCGCAGGTCCTCGTCTGGCAGGACCTGATGGGCCTGACCGCGAGCCCGGCCAAGTTCGTCAAGAAGTACTTCGACCTGGCCCACGAGATGGACCGGGCGGTGCGCAGCTTCGCCGACGAGGTGTCGACCGGCGCCTTCCCCGCTCCCGAGCACAGCTACAGCTGACGATTCCGAGCCCCGGCGTCCCAGGAAACCCTGGCGGCGCCGGGGCGTTCAGACGAGCGTGGCGGGGTCGGTGTTGGCACCGCACACGACCACGGCCACCCGCTCCCCTTCGGCCGGGGTGTAGGCGCCGGACAGCAGGGCCGCGTACACGGTGGCGCCGGCGTGCTCGGCGGCGATCCGGTGCTCCCGCCACATCTCGCGCCGCGCCTCGACGATGGCCTCCTCGGAGACCAGCAGGCTCCGTATCCCCGCCGTGCCCGTGATCTCACAGGCGATCTCGCCCGCCCGGCTCGCGCCCAGGGCGTCGGCCCCCACCCCCGCGACCTCGACCCCGACCGGCCGGCCGGCCTCCAGCGCCCGGTGCAGGGTCGGGATGAGCTCGGGCTCGACGGCGACCACCCGGGCCTGGCCGTCGAGCGCGACGGTGATCCCGGCGACGAGCCCGCCGCCGCCGACCGCGACGAGGACCGTGTCGACTCCCCCGGTCTGCTCAAGGATCTCCAGGCCGACCGTGCCCTGCCCCGCGACCACCTCCGCCTGGTCGTAGGCGTGCACGTCCAGGGCACCGGTCTCGGCCGCGCGCTTCACGGACGCCTCGTAGGCGTCGGCGTAGACGGCACCGACCTGGGTCACCCGCGCGCCCAGCGCGCGCAACCCGGCCACCTTCACCGGGCTGGACACCGTGGGCACGAAGATCTCCGCCTGGACGCCGAGACTCCGCGCCACGTACGCCACCGCCAGGCCGTGGTTGCCCCCGCTCGCCGCGATCAGCCCGGCCTCGGGGATCTTCCCGCCGGACAGGGCGCGGTTGAAACCTCCTCGCGCCTTGAACGACCCAGAGTGCTGCAATCCCTCCAGCTTGAAGAACAGCCCCGGCGACACCTCGACCACCGGTGTACGCCGGACGTACCCCGCGATGCGCTCGGCGGCCCGCCGCACGTCCCCGATCGACACGCTCACGCGCGCCCCCTTTCCGCGAAGCGGCTCGGAAAGCGGCCGCCCCGTCCTTCCGGCGGCCCCGCGCCGCAGTCTAGGAGACACCGTGGATCCTTCAGGCGAGCGCCTGCTCGAAGTCGGCCCACAGGTCCTCGATGTGCTCGATGCCGACCGCCACCCGTACGGTGCCCTCACCGATCCCGTGCCGGGCGAGCTCCTCGGCCGTCAGGGAGCGGTGGGAGGTGGTCGCGGGGTGCAGGATGAGCGTCTCGACACCGCCGAGAGAGGGGGCCAGCAGGGCCAGCCGCACCGAGCTCATGAACCGCTCGCCCGCCGCCCGGCCGCCGACCAGGTCGAACGAGAAGACACCCCCGAAGTCGGGCAGGAGCTTGGCCGCCAGCCCGTACGAGGGATGCGAGGGCAGGCCCGGCCAGTGCACGACGGAGACCGCGGGGTGGTCGTTCAGCCGGGTGGCCAGCTCGCGGGTGTTGAAGCAGTGGCGCTCCATCCGCAGCGGCAGTGTCTGGATGCCGCGCAGGGTGAGCCAGGCGGCGAACGGGTCCGCGGTGGCGCCCAGCTTGACGTTGAAGGCCCACACCCTGCGGTACAGCTCCTCCGCGGCGAAGACGGCGATCCCGCCGAGCACGTCGGTGTGCCCGCTCAGGTACTTGGTCGTGGAGTGCACCACGATGTCGGCCCCGTGCTCCAGCGGCCGGCACAGGATCGGTGAGGCGAAGGTGTTGTCGACCACGGAGACGACTCCGGCCTCGCGTGCCGCCGCGCACATGCCCGGCAGGTCGGCGACCTGGGTCACCGGGTTGGCGATGGTCTCCAGGTAGACCAGTTTCGTCTCCGGCCGCACGGCCGCGCGCAGCGCCGCCGGGTCGTCCCCGGGAACGTAGGAGACCGAGATCCGGAAGCGCCGCTCCAGGTCGTTGATCATCGAGGCGGTGCCGCCGTAGAGCGCCTGCTGCGCGATCAGGTGATCACCGGGCTCCAGCAGCGCGAGCAGCACCGAGTTGACGGCCCCCATTCCGGAACCGGTGGCCACGGCCCCGACACCGCCCTCCAGACCGGCGACGGCCTCCTCCAGGGAGCGGACCGTCGGGTTCGACAGGCGCCCGTAGACGAAGGCCCCGTCCGGACGGCCCATCCCGTCGGCGAAGACGGCCGGGTCCTCGAAGACGAAGCCGGAGGTCTGGTAGAGCGGCACCGCGATGGGGCGGCTGCCGTTCAGCTGCGGCTGGGGAAGGTGGACGGTGCGGGTCTCCGGGCGAAAATCAGTCATGAGATAAGAATGTCCGGTTAACAGGCCGTTTGTCAGATCTGACTGGTGCGATGTTCGTCATCAAAAGCACAGATCACCCCGGCCCAGGGCACCGGAAAGAGCACCGTGACGGTCCCGGATGCCCGGCGCCGTTCCTTCGCCAAGGAGATCGCCAGGCGGCCGCGCGCGACCACCTGACGAGCACCGGCGCGCGACAGGGCCGGCACCGCCGGGACCGCCGAGGAGGCCGGGTCTGACGTCTGTGAACATCGAGAACGCCGATCGGGACCGGCGCCGGACGGCCTTCCCCACCCCCCGGCGGCACAGACCTCCGGGCAGCCGAAATCGTCAGATGACCTAGATGTCGGTGACGCGCAGGCCGGCGTGGGCCTTGTAGCGGCGGTTGATCGAGATGAAGTTGGCGGTCATCGCCTCAACCTGGTGGGCGTTGCGCAGGCGGCCGCCGTACACGCCGCGCATGCCGGGGATGCGGCCCGCCAGCGCCTGGACGGTGTCGGTGGCCTCGCGGTCGTCGCCCAGCACGAGCACGTCCAGGTCGATCTTGTCGACCTCGGGGTCCAGCAGCAGGACGGCGGAGACATGGTGGAAGGCGGCGACGACCCGGCTCTCGGTCAGGACCGCGGCTGCCTGCTGGGCGGCGCTGCCCTCCTCGACCGCGAGTGCGTACGCGCCCTGCTTGTCGAAGCCGAGCGGGTTGACGCAGTCAATGACGATCTTTCCGGCCAGCTCGGTGCGGAGGGACTCCAGCGTGGAGCGGTGCCCGTCCCAGGGAATGGCCACGATCACCACGTCGGCCTCGGCCGCCACGGTCGGGTTGTCGGCGCCGCGCACCGATCCGCCGATGCTCGCCGCCGCCGCCTGCGCCCGCTCGGCGCTGCGTGAGCCGATCAGCACGCTGTGCCCGGCGAGGGCGAACCGCCGCGCCAACCCCTTGCCCTGGTCCCCGGTCCCGCCCAGGATCCCGATCGAGATTCCGCCCACGTCCGGACTGTCAGTGCTCACTCACCGCTCCTCATCATCCCCGACCCTCAAGATCGGACTTCATCGACCATAACGTCTGTCCCGAATCCTCTCAGGGGCGCATTCCCAGGATCATTGCGGGGGGGCTGGTGCACGATGGTGCCCATGGACGCTGGGTCGGTGACACTGCTGCGCGAGATCCTGGCTTCGACGGGCTGGATCGAGCGGACCCGCGAGCTGGGCCTCGCCCTGCGCGCGACCCGCTCGGTCGGCGGCCTGCTGGTGGTCGGCACGCCCGAGGAGGAGCCCTGGCACCTGACCGCGCACCTGAGCGACGAGGCCAGGCTCTCCGGGCTGCCCCAGCTCTCCCCGACGCTGGTCCGCTGGGCACCCGCCCCCGGCGCGCCCGCGCACCTGCGGGTCGGGCTGGAACGGATCCGGCAGGCCGGGCGGGGCGAGACCCTGTTCGTGGTCGCCGAGGAGCGCGCCCCCGAGGCGCTGCTGGAGCGGGTGAGCGACGCCCGCAGGACCGGCACCACGATCCTGGCCCTGGACGGCGGTGACACGGACCTTACCGGCCTGGCCCACGACGCGTTGACGGTCCCCGAACGGGCGCCGTTCTCCTTCGACGGGGCACAGCACCTGGTGAGCATGGCCGCGGGCGAGGTCGAACGGCGCCCCACCCTGCGTGACCGCCTGGCCAGGCTGCTGGATCGGGTCAGCGGCCCGCAGGTCACCGACTAGGCGTACCGGCCACGCTCCGTCCTCAGTCGTCGTCCTCCCATGCCTGGTCCTCCTTCTTCCAGTCCTCGTTCCGATCGGCCGCGGTCTTCAGCGCGTTGGCCGCGGCCTCGCGCGTCGGGTACGGCCCCATCCGGTCCTTGTTCGGGCAACCCTCGTCGGGTTCGACGGCCATGTGCTTCAGGCAGAACCACCATTGGTCAGTCATGCGGCAATCCTGCCCAGTGGGAAGCGCAACTAGACTGTGCAACCATGACGACACTGCTCCAGCCCGGGCGGATCTCTCCCCTCCGCAAGGTTCCCTCTCACATCCAGCGGCCGGAGTACGTCGGGAAGAAGTCCCCGAAGACCGGGGAGTCCGACGTCAAGACCCCCGAGATCATCGAGCGGATGCGGATCGCGGGCAAGCTGGCGGCTCAGGCGCTCGAAGAGGTCGGTAGGCACGTGGCGCCCGGCGTCACCACCGACGAGCTCGACCGGATCGGCCACGAGTTCCTCTGCGAGCGGGGGGCGTATCCCAGCACGCTCGGCTACCGGGGATATCCCAAGTCGCTGTGCACCTCGATCAACGAGGTGATCTGCCACGGCATCCCCGACGACACCGTGCTGCGCGACGGCGACATCGTCAACGTCGACATCACCGCCTTCATCGGGGGCGTGCACGGCGACACCGACGCCACCTTCCTGGTCGGCGACGTCGACGAGGAGTCACGGCTGCTGGTCGAGCGCACCCGTGAGGCCACCAACCGGGCCATCAAGGCCATCGCTCCCGGCCGGCAGCTCAACGTGGCCGGTCGCGTGATCGAGGCCTACGCCAAGCGGTTCGGTTACGGCGTGGTCCGTGACTTCACCGGCCACGGCATCGGCACCACGTTCCACTCGGGCCTGATCGTCCCGCACTACGACGACCCGTCACTGGCGGTCACGCTGGAGCCGGGCATGACGTTCACGATCGAGCCCATGCTGACGCTCGGCACCATCGACTACGACGTCTGGCCCGACGGCTGGACCGCCGTCACCAAGGATCGCAAGCGGACCGCCCAGTTCGAGCACACCATTCTGGTGACCGAGACCGGCCACGAGATCCTGACCCTGCCCTAGCGGAGCTCGCCCGGCGCCGCGCCTTTCGTGCCGCCTAGTCCTGGCGGGGCACCACTCCGCTGACCGTGGTTCCCTCGCCGGGAACGCCGTTGACGCTGAGCGTGCCGCCGACCTGGTCGAAGTGGGCGTGCATGGCGGTGACGCCCCGGCCCTCGGCCCGCCCGAAGAAGCCGACGCCGTTGTCGCTCACCGTCATGCGCAGGCCACTGGGGCCGAGGGTGACGGCGACGGCCACGACCCGTGCGCCGCTGTGCCGCTCGACGTTGGTGAGCGCCTCCCCGAGCGTGGCCATCACGGCCTTGGTGATCGCGGCCGGAACCTCGCCGGCGGGCAGCGCCCAGATCTCGACGGTGGTCCCGGTGCGCTCGGACCATTCGGTGAGATGCCCCTCAAGGGCCTGGGCCAGGCTACGACTCCGGCCCTCACGTACGCGCAGTTCCTCGGACACTGCTCAACCTTCCTGATGCACGTTGCAGCCACCGGCCCCCCGACCGAATATGTGACTGGGCGTGGCGCGCGATGACGAAGCGCTGCGCCCGCTGCGGTGAGCACGAGCCCCCTGAAACACCAGGCTACCGGGAGGTGCCGGTGAGAGGGCTGGAAGATAGCAGGCCGTGGCCGTCCGGCTATTTCACGCCGTCGCGCTTATTGAGTTTGGCCAGGTACTCATTGTAGGCGTCGAGTTTGGCGTCGCCGCTGCCGCCGGTCCGGGCCGCGGCGGCGTCGGCGCGGCGGTCGGCCCGGCGGGCTCTGCGGTCGTCGGCGCGCCACCACTGGAAGGCCAGTGCGAGGAGCACGACGAGCGTCGGGATCTCGCCGAACCCCCAGGCGATGGCTCCGCCGGTCTGCTGGTCCTCGACGGCGGAGGCGCCCCACGTCCTGCCCAGCTGGTCGTACCAGTCGGAGGCCAGCACGGTGGTCATGCTCATCAGCGCGATGCCGAAGAAGGCGTGGAACGGCATGGTCACGAACAGCAGGAGGAGCCGGGCCACGTGCGGCAGCTGGTAGGGAGCGGGGTCGATACCGATGATCACCCAGAAGAACAGGGAGCCGCTGACCAGGAAGTGCACGGTCATCACGATGTGGCCGAGGTGCTCCTCCATCGCGGCGGCGAACAGCGGTGTGAAGTACAACGCGTAGGTGGAGACGATGAAGATCGTGGTAGCGATCGCCGGATGGGTGACGAAGCGGACGTACCTACTGTGCAGGATCGTGGTCAGCCACTCGCGCGGCCCTCGGTCGCCCCTGCGGGCGGCGGGCTTGAGAGCACGCAGGGCCAGGGTGACGGGCGCGCCGAGCACCAGGAAGATCGGCACCATCATCGACAGCGTCATGTGCTCGGCCATGTGCACGCTGAACAGCACCTTGGCGTAGCGGGCGACGCCGCTCTGGGTGGCGACCAGCAGGATCAGCACACCGGTGAACCAGGCGGCCGTACGCCCCTTGGACCAGGAGTCGCCACGCCGGGTGAGCCGTACGACACCGGCGAGGTAGAGGCCGGCCAGCAGCGCGATGACCGTGCCGGAGAACAGGTCGAACCACCACAGCGAGGCCAGGTTGGCCAGCGAGATCTCCGGCGGCATGGTGTAGCCGAGCACCTCGAAGGCCCTGTCGACGGGCAGCACCGCCGGGGGCGGCGCGGTGCGGGAGAGCGCGACGGCCAGCCCGATGGCCGCGAACATGACGACGATCTCACCGGTGGCGAAGCGGACGAAGGTGCCGGGGCCGCCCGCGGCGAGCGACGGCAGGGTCCGCTTGCGGTGCCACCAGCCGACGACGCCGAGCAGCGCGAACGCGGCGGTCTTGGCCAGCAGCAGCAGGCCGTAGGCGGAGGTGAAGAGCTCGGAGACCGAGGTGAGCCTGGCCAGGACGCTGAACAGGCCGGACAGTCCCACCCCGACGAAGCACCACAGTGCCAGGGCCGAGAAGCGGGCGGCGGCGATCTCCAGGTACGGCTGCCGGCGCAGCGCGTGCGCGCAGAGCACGCCGAGGCCACCCACCCAGAGCGCGAGGACGACGAGGTGCAGCGCGACACCGGTGGTGGCCAGGTCATGGTTGGGCGAGGAGGCGGAGTGGCCGGTCAGCGCGGGCGGGAGCAGGGTGACCAGGGCGAGGACGAGCAGGCCGCCGGACGCGCCGGCGGTGATCGCCCCTCGGGCGAAGAGCGCGATCGCGACCGAGAAGAGCACGACCAGGGTCAGCGCGATGCCCTGGGAGACCTGGCTGGCGAAGCTGGTGAGCTCGTTGCCGCCGAGCACGTCGGCCACCGGCAGCCCGAGCGCCTCGGAGAGGCTGAACACCATCGTGGCGGCGGCGGCCCCGGCCCAGACGAGCGCGACCCAGGAGGCGGCCTTGACGTAGCCGAGCGCGGGTTTGCCCAGCAGACCCTTGTCGTTGGGGAGCAGGACCGTGGCGGCCAGGAGCACGCCGACGGTGAGCACGCCCGCCGCGTCCATCGTCAGCTTCGCCAGCGGCAGTCCCCAGCGGGTGAAGGTTCCCTGGTCGGGCAGGCCGGGGATGATGCGCGGGGTCGCGGCGCCTCCGGCGATCATCGCGATCACCAGGGCGGCGGCGGCCGCCACCGCGGCCGCCAGGGCGAGCCTCACCGCCCGGCTGTTCCCCGGCGTCTCGCTCCGCGCCGCCTGCGCGGAGCGCGCGGGCCCGCTCATGGCCGCTTCTTGTTGCGCACGCTGAGGAACATGCCGATGCCGATGCCGGTCACGCCGCCGACGACGATCCACATCCAGCCGGGCACGCCCTGCGAGGAGCCGGGCTCCTCGTCGCCGACCGCGGCTGCCGGGCTGAGCGCGGCGGCCGGCGCGTTCTCTGCCGATGTCTCCGCGGTGACCGGGCTCTCGGCCACCGCCGGGGACTCGGCGGCGGTGGCGGACGGCGACGCCGATTCCGACGGGGAGGCGGAACCGAGCAGGGTGAAGGGGATCTCCCCCTCTATCGGGTGGCCGTCGGAGGAGACGACGCGATACGCGATGACGTAGTCACCCGGAGGGAGATCCTCCTTGACCTTCTGGGTCACCACCGCGCCGTCGAGGACGGGTTTGCCGTCCTGGTGGTTCTCGTCCCCGGAACGTACGACGACGTTCGGGAAGCGCACCGAGGCGGTGAACGTCAGCTTCACCTCCTCCAGGCTCTCGACCTTGGCGCCCTTGGCGGGGTCACTGCTCTTGAGCCGGTCATGGGCGAAGGCCGGCGAGGCGAAGGCCGTGCCGAGCACGAGGGCGGCGAGAAGCGCGAGGGCGACCGCGACAGGGGAAGTCTTCATGGCAACCCCAAGGCTACCCACGTGACCACGCGGTCTCGACCCCCCTGTCCGATCCGGCTTCGGCGCGGGTCCTCCGCCCCTCCTACAGCCCGACGCCGGCCAGCGCCCGCCGGTAGGCGTCGACGCTCCGGTCCGGCTCGTCGATACGTTCCAGGACCCGGGCCGCGGTCAGCCAGGCATGGGCGGTGAAGCGGGTCTCCGGCGCCTGCTCCAGGCACTCAGTCCCGGCGAGCAGTTCCTGCGAGGCCTGCTCCTGCAGGCCCAGCTCCGCCAGGGTCTCACCGTGCAGCAGGCGGGCCTCCGCCTGCATGACCTTCGGCATGCCGTCGAGCAGATCGCAGACGAAGCGCATGCGCTCCTCGGCCCGTTCGGGCTGGGCGAGCAGCAGCTCCGCCCGGACGAGGTTCATCGCGCAGCGCATCTTGTCTATCGAGCTGGCAGAGCTCTCCGCCAGTTCCTTCTCCACCTTCAACAGCACGTCACGCCAGGCCTCGGCCTCCATGGGCCGCACGATCAGCAGGACCTGGGCGTAGTCGCCGCGCAGCCGGGCCAGCCTTCGGGCGTCACCGTACTCGGACTGGATGGCCAGGGCACGCTCGGCCTGCGTGACCGCCTCGTCGGCGTGGCCGCTCTCGACCGCGACGATCGCGGCGCCCCAGTGCGCCAGGGTGAGCGCCTGCGGGCTGGCGAGGAGCTCGGCGGCGGCGATCATCTCGGCGGAGAAGTGACGCGCCCGGAGCAGGTCGCCGCGCTCGATGTAGGCCGCGAGCAGCTGGCCGCCCAACCGCATCAGGCCGTCCGTCCAGGCCGGCCGGACCGCGCCGGTGAGGATCTCCTCGGGGACCTGCACCGCCCGGGCCAGGTCCCCGCTCTCCCGGTAACAGCGCGAGAGCGCGACCGCGACCGCGACGTGACGCTCGGGGCTCAGGGCCGCCTCGTCACCCTCGCGCAGCCCGTTGAGCAGGACGATCGCCTGCTCCAGATCGCCGCAGGCCTCGGTCGAGAGGGCCAGGCCGTACTCGGCGTCCTGCCGCAGCTGGGGCAGGCCCGCCAGTCCGCTGTCGGCGAGGAGTTCGGCGTAACGGGTGCGAGCCTCGACGACCTCGCCGTTGTCCATGGCCAGCTGCGCGTAGCTGAGCGCGAGCTCGATCTCCTGCATCTGCTCGGCCGTGACACCATTGATCAAATATGTAAGGGAACAGTCGAGTTTTTCGGCCAGCAGCTCCAGCACCGCGGGGGTCGGAGTACGCTTGCCACTCTCGATGAGAGATACGTAACTGTCCGACAGTTCTGGATGGGCGAGCTGCGCCTGGGAAAAACCACGTTGCCGGCGGACGGTTTTGATGCGCTGCCCCACCAAGTCTTGACCAGTCACGTTACCCCTTGAAAGATATCATTTGAGCAGCAGAACCTACGACAGGAGTCTCCCCGTGCGCCGACGTCTTGCCTTGTCTGCCCTCGCCATGCTATTTACGGCTGCTTTTGCCGTCACTGGCAATGCTACGACCGCGAGTGCTGATTCGTCTGCCCCCCTGAAGGACACCGGTAAGTATTCTTTGCAGACGAGCGCCGCCCAGTCCCACCTGGGCTGGGGCTACCCGGACTGAGCGACGGCTCAGCCCGCCGTAAGGACAGGGAACGGAAAGAACCCCTCCCGCCCTCGTGGAGAGCTTCCAGCCGGCGAGCCACTCCACCCCGGCGGAGCCGGTGCGGCCCGCACCGGCGTGAGCGTGCAGGCCTCCGGCGTGCGCGCTCCGCGAGACGGGACCCGCGGGTAGCGGCGGAGCCGGGATCCAGAACCCTTCCGTGGAAGAGCGTCACCCTTCACGGAGGATCCCGGCCGCAGGCAACACCTACATATAGATCCCATTACATACGTATAGATTTTATTGCAGGTCACGGCTCGAACCGAGGGGGGCGACGGCGCCCACCCGCCCCCTCTCATCGGCCATGCCTTTCCGCCCGCCTTTCATCGCCGACCGGTCCGCGGGCCGGTCGGCTCGCGGAATTCGAGCCGACCGCCCGTGCCGCCGACCGGCCCGCGGACTTGTCGGCTCACGGCCCCTTTGTCACCGGCCTCCGTGTCACCGACCGCGTCTCTCGACCCCCCGCTTTTGAACCAGCCATTACTCTAGAAATACATTGAACTAATCCGCTATCAAGTCAATGTCCTAAACCGGTCAGCCGGCTTCCCCGAAGAGGGAGCGGCCTGTCTGCTTCAGGCGGGTAAAAGCACCCCCGGGTGAGGCCGCGAGCGCGGCTCGTCCGAAGGAAGGTCACCGGACGGCCCGCCCTCGCCTCGCCCCCCGGATCCCGACCTCCTGCTCGGACCCGTGCGGCCCGCCCCCGGGCATCTCTAGATGATCTCTAGGACCGCCTGCGACAGTCGGAGGGCGGGAATTCCAGAAAGATCCGGCGAGGACCACCGGCCGGGATTCTGTTGCTCCGGACCTCCGGTCTGAGAATCCCTTTCCTGGCGCCTCTCTCGTCATCGCGGACCGGAACGACAGGACGGAGGGACGATCGATGGACGCCCCTTCCTCGCGCGCGTACGACGGCGGATCCGGCACACGTGTCACACGCCTCCCCTTCCGCATCGCGAATCACCTCGGAAATCCATCGGAGTCCGATCCGAGGGCGGCGTCACCTGCCGGGAGGAACACGCGGGTGTTCGGTCAAGCGCAGTTCGCGGGGGGCACATGACCCATTCTTTCCTGCCCCCTCCTTCGGCAGAGGGGAGAGACCAGATACGCCCCGATATCAACGCCCTCTGCTCGTCCGCGAGGCGCAGCGTGGCCGTTCTCCTGCCCAATCCCAGAACCGGCGTCGCGTTTTCTCGCATCTTCAATTCGGCCGTCATTCCACCTGGCGTGCGGACGAGGGTCGTCGTCGACTCACCGTCCGGAGCGGCCGGTTTCCCCGAGTCGGTGGAACTGAGGGTCGATCCGCTGATCTCCGAGAGATTCCTGATGGTCGACGGCCGCGTCGCCATGACCGGCCACACCTCCCGGATGGCGGTGGTGCGCGCCCCCGCGCTGGTCACGTTGCTGGGAGAGCTGTTCGAGCGCGTCTGGTCACAGGCCGAGCCACGCCTCCGCGAGCGGGAGCCGCTCTCCTCGCTGACGGACCAGGAAAGGACCGTTCTAAGGATGTCCGCGGAGGGCCTGACGGACGAGGTGATCGCCCGCCATCTCGGCCTGACCTCCCGCACCGTACGCCGCCACATGGCCACCGCGATGGAGCGGTTCGGAGCGCAGAGCAGATTCCAGGCCGGGGTCCGCATCGCCAAGGCAGGGATCGTCTAGGCGATCAGCGGGAACTCCGCGCCGCGAACTTGTCAGATAAGGTCGTTCTCCTCGACTTCGCTGTGTCATGCCCAACCGCGTGTGGAGGCCTGGTGGACGAGACGGAAGCCATTACCACCACCGGCGCCGCGGAGGGACTCGGTGTCGACGTTCTGGGACCGGTGACCGGCCGGAGGGGTTCACTCGAACTCGATCTGGGAGAGCCCAGGCAGCAGGCCGTCCTCTGCATCCTGGCGATCAACGCGGGACAGCCGGTCACCAGGGACCGGCTGATCGACGGAGTATGGGGCGAGAGGCCGCCGAAGACGGCGGAACAGAGCGTCTACACATACGTGTCCAGGCTGAGACGGGCACTGGACCCGGACCGGGATCCGCGGAGACCTTCGAGGCCGCTGGTCTCCGTGCCGGGCGGATACTCGCTGCGGCTCGCGCCGGAGCAGGTGGACGCCCTGGTCTTCGAGCGCTGCCTTGACCTGGCCAGGAAGTCGCACGCGAAGGACTCGTACGAGACCGCCCTGCACTCCCTGAACAGGGCCTCGGAACTGTGGCGGGGCACGTGCCTGGGCGGGATTCCCGGCCCGTTCGCCGAGTTCGAGCGGCACAGGTTGAACGAACTACGCCTGACCTCGCTGGAGCTGCACGCGGACCTGCTGCTCCTGCTCCGGCGCCCCCAGGAGGCCGCGGCCCTGCTGGCCCCCCTGACCTGTGAGCACCCGCTGCGCGAAAGGCTCCGCGAGCTGCACATGGTCGCGCTCTACCGCTGCGGCCGACAGGTGGAGGCGCTGAAGGTCTACCAGGAGATCCGGCACCTGCTGGCCGAGGAGTTCGGCATCCAGCCGCACGAGAGTCTCCGCAGGTGCCATGAGCTGATCCTGCGTGCCGATCCCCTGCTCGATCTGCCCTCGGCGACGCTCCCCGCGCTCCCGGAACGGGTTCCCCCGCTCCGGGAGCCCTCACATTCGCGGCACCGCGCCGCCGCCCGGGGGAAGGTGGCCCACCAGTTGCCGCGCGACCCCACCGACTTCGTCGGACGCGCGGAGGAACTCGTGCGGCTCAGAACGCTGCTCTCTCCCTGGGACGGCCGCCCGCCCCGGCATGTCGTCGCGATCACCGGGACACCCGGATCCGGCAAGTCGACCCTGGCGCTCCGGGCCGCGCACCTGGTCCGCGACCGTTTCCCCGACGGGCAGCTGTACGTGAACCTGCGCGGGGCGACGCCCGGCATGAGGCGGCTGGAACCGATCGAGGTGATCAGCAGGTTCCTGCGTGATCTCGGCATGTCCCCGCGCGACATTCCCGCCGACCTCGATGAGGCCGCCGCCCTGTGGCGTGGCGAACTCGACGGCCGCCAGATCCTCGTCGTGCTGGACGACGCCGCCGACCTGGCACAGATCCGTCCGCTGCTGTCGGTGCCGATGGGCAACACGATCCTGACGACCAGCCGGGAGAGCTTCACCCTGCTCGACGACTGTGTCCGTATGCCGATCTCCAGGATGCGGCGCGCCGAGTCCTCCACGATGCTCGCGAGGCTGATCGGGGAGGAGCGGGTCGCCGAGGACGTTCAGGCGACGGCGCGCCTGATCGACCTCTGCGGGGGCCTGCCACTGGCCGTCGGCATCGCGGGAGCCCGGCTGGCGAACCGGCCGCGCTGGGGCGTCGTCGACCTGGTGAACCGGCTGGAGGACGAGCGGGGGCGGCTGCGAGAGCTGGCGGCGGGCGATCTCGCGGTCCGGTCCAGCCTCGCGGTCAGTCACGACATGCTCGCCGGCAGCGACCACCACCTGGACCGGACGGCCGCCCGCGCGCTGCGCGCGCTCGGCGTACTGCAGACGGCCGATGTGACGGCACCTGTCGTCGGCGCCCTGCTGGACGTCCCCGCGGACACCGCGGAGCGCGCGATGGAACGACTGGTCGACGCGCACCTGCTGGAGGAGGACGAGCCGGGAAGGTACCGGCCGCACGACCTGATCCGGCTGTTCGCAGGCGAGCAGGTCGCCCGCGAGGAGACGGAGACGGATCGCGACGCCATGCTGGACCGGGCGCTGAGCTTCTATGTCGGGACCACCCGGCTGGCCGTGAAGCTGGCCCGCTACCCTCGCGCGGAGTCGGCGGACGTCGATCTCGGTGCCGGCCCTCTTCCGCTCGGCTCCTACCAGGAGGCCCACGAGTGGCTGAACCGGGAACAGGCCAATCTCCTGTCCGCCGCCTTCCAGGCGATGTCCGCTCCCCGGGAGCGGACCTCGCGTCTCGGTGTCGCCCTGGTCTTCGCGCTCTTCTGGCACCTCCACCACGCCGGCCTTCCCGCTCGCCTCCTCACGATCAGCCGGCGGACCCTCGCGGCCGGGCAGCGGCTGGAGGATCACCGGCTGGAGGCGGGGGCGCACAGCCTCGTGGGCCTCGCGCTGAACATGGTCGGCCGTCTCGAAGAGGCCCTGCACCACTTCCGGCAGCACCTGATCCTGTGCCGCCGGCTCTCCGAGCGGCACGGTGAGCAGAAGGCGCTGGGCAATCTCGCCATGAACTATCTCGAACTCGGCTGCTACGAGAAGTGCATCGGCTGCGCCGAGAAACAGCGGGAGGTCGCGGACGCGATCGGGCACAGGTCAGGTGAGCACTACGCGCTCACCATGATCGGTTCTGGGTACCACGGCCTGCACCGGTTCGAGCAGGCACTGGCCATGCTGGACGAGGCCCTGTTCAAGTGCCGCAGGGACGGCAACCTGTATCAGGAGACGGCCGTGCACGAGAGACTGGGCGGCGTTCACCTCGACCTGGGGGACGCCGCGGCGGCCAGGGCCTCCTTCGAGGCCGGCCTCGACTGCGCGCGCGCCGCGCAGGTGGTCGTCGCCGAACCGTACCTGCTGCTCGGCCTGGCCCGCTCCCTGCTGCTCCTCGGCGAGACCGAGCAGGCTGTGACCCACCTGGGGCGTTCCATCGCGTCCGCCAGGGCGACGGGGAACGACGAGGTGGAGAGGAAGGCGTCGGCGGAGCGGGCGGCCATCGGGGCCGTCCGCGAGAAACCGTCCACCTCCCCGGGCCGGATGATGGCCCTCTGAGGACCGCCGGCCCGGTGGGCCGATCACGCGCACCCGCCGGGCACAACCGTAAGAGTCGCTAACGACCGCCTCCCGCGTTCCCCCGTGTCTGCCATGTCCGGCCCCGTGCCAGGCTGATGTACTACCGGAGTGAGCGGCATCGAAACGCGGCAGAGCCTGGGCATCGGCGAGAGCGTCCTGCGTCCCGACGGGACGCTGAAGGTCACGGGCGAGTTCGCCTACTCCTCCGACCTGTATCTGGCGGACATGATCTGGGGGGTCACCCTGCGCAGTCCGCACCCGTCGGCGTGGATCCGCTCGATCGACGTCGGCCCCGCGCTGGGCATGCCCGGCGTGTACGCGGTGCTCACCCACGAGGACGTGCCCGGCGAGAAGTTCTACGGACTGGAGCACAGGGACCAGCCGGTGCTCGCCGTCGACCAGGTCCGCTACCAGGGCGAGCCGGTCGCGCTGGTCGCCGCCGACCACCCCGAGCGCGCCAGGCGGGCGGCCGCGGCCGTCGTCGTGGAGTACGAGGTCCGCGAGGCCGTCACCGACCCACGCCGGGCCGCCTTCGACGCTTCCTGCCCCGCCGTCCAGGACGGGGGCAACGTGCTGCGCCACCAGCCGATCCGGGTCGGTTCGGTGTTCGAGGCCCCCGTGGTCGTCACCGGCGAGTACGAGGTCGGCATGCAGGACCAGGCCTTCCTCGGCCCGGAGTCCGGGCTGGCCGTGCCCGCCGAGGACGGCGGGGTGGACCTGTACATCGCCACCCAGTGGCTGCACGCCGACCAGAGGCAGATCGCGCCGTGCCTGGGACTGCCCGAGGAGAAGGTGCGGCTCTCGCTGGCCGGGGTGGGCGGCGCGTTCGGCGCCCGTGAGGATCTGTCCATGCAGGTCCACGCGTGCATGCTGGCCCTGCGCACGGGCCGTCCCGTGAAGATCGTCTACAACCGCGAGGAGTCCTTCTACGGCCACGTCCACCGGCACCCGGCCCGGATGCGCTATGAGCACGGTGCCACCCGCGAGGGCAGGCTGCTGTACGTCAAAGCGGAGATCCTGCTGGACGGCGGCGCCTACTGCTCCACCTCCCCGGCCGTGGTCGGCAACGCGGCCTCGCTGGGGGTCGGCCCCTACGAGGTGGACAACGTGTGGATCGACGCCTACGGCGTCTACACCAACAACCCGCCCTGCGGGGCGATGCGCGGTTTCGGCGCGGTGCAGGCCTGCTACGCCTACGAGTCGCAGATGGACAGGCTGGCCGAGGCGTGCGGGATCTCCCCCGTCGAGGTCAGGATCCGCAACGCGGTCTCCGAGGGGTCGAGGCTGGCCACCGGGCAGGTGATCGACTCACCCGCGCCGCTGGCCGAGATGCTCGCCGAACTCGCCGCGATGCCGCTGCCCGCCACCCCCACCGCCTCGGAGGACGCCTCGGACGACGCGGGCGGGACGGACCTGCTGAACATGCCGGGCGGCATCTCACAGACCACCCACGGCGAGGGCGTGCGGCGCGGGGTCGGCTACGGCGTGGGTATCAAGAACATCTGCTTCTCCGAGGGCTTCGACGACCACTCGACCGCCAGGGTGCGGGTGGAGCTGATCGGCGGGGAACCGCACGTCCTGGTGCACACGGCCGCGGCCGAGGTGGGACAGGGTCTGCTGATGGTCCAGGAGCAGATCGCCAGGACCGAACTGGAGATCGACACGGTGACGGTCGCGCGGGCGGACACCTCCGTCGGGTCGGCCGGGTCCTCGTCGGCGTCCCGCCAGTCCTACGTCACCGGCGGCGCGGTCAGGGCGGCCTGCCAGGCCGTGCGGGAGCGGCTGGACAAGCTGCGGGCCGACGGATCGTCGCTGGTACGGGCCCTGGAGGTGGCCGGGGCCGTGGAGGAGACCAGGGAGTACCGGCACCGGCCCACCTTCCCGCTGGACCCCCTCACCGGGCAGGGCGACTCCCACACCCAGCTCGCGCTGTGCGTGCACCGCGCGGTCGTGGACGTGGACGTGGAACTCGGCCTGGTCAAGGTGGTGGAGCTGGCCGCGGTCCAGGACGTGGGCCGGATCATGAACCCGCTGGCGCTGGAGGGCCAGATCCACGGCGGTTCCGCCCAGGGGCTGGGGCTGGCACTCATGGAGGAGATCCAGGTCCAGGACGGGGTGGTGCGAAACCCCTCGTTCACCGACTACCTGATCCCCACCATCCTCGACATGCCGCCGATGCGGGTGTCGATCATGGAGAACCCGGACCCGCACGCCCCCTACGGCCTGCGCGGCGCGGGCGAGCCCCCCACCCTCTCGGCCACCCCCGCGGTGGCCGCCGCCGTACGGGCCGCGACCGGTCTGCCGTTGCCCCGGGTGCCCATTCGCCCCCATGACATCGCTTTGAACGGGTAGGAACCGCTCATCCCCTCCGCCTCCGGAGGGGAGACCATGGATCGCTTCTTCGAGCTCTCGGCCAGGGGGACGACGGTCGGCCGCGAGGTCCGGGGTGGGCTAACCACCTTCATGGCGATGGCGTACGTCATCCTGCTGAACCCGATCATCCTGGGCGGGGCGACGGACGTCACGGGGGCCAAGCTGTCGACCCATCAGCTGACCACGTCGACGATCCTCGCGGCGGCGGTGAGCACGCTGCTCATGGGAGTGATCGGCAACGCGCCGCTCGGGGTCGCGACCGGGCTCGGGCTGAACGCGGTGGTCGCCTACCAGGCCGCACCGCACATGACGTGGGCTCAGGCGATGGGGCTGGTCGTGCTGGAGGGGCTGGTGATCGTGCTGCTGGCCGTGTCCGGGCTGCGGCAGCTCATCATGAACTCCATCCCGCTGGCACTGAAACACGCGATCAGCGTGGGTATCGGGATGTTCATCACGCTGATCGGGCTGGTGGACGCGGGTTTCGTCGGCAGGGGTACGGGATCGCCGGTCCAGCTCGGCACCACCGGGCGCCTGACGGGCTGGCCGGTGGCGCTGTTCTGCCTGGGGCTGCTGGTGGTGATCGCCCTTTTCGTACGCAAGGTCCAGGGCGCCATCCTGATCGGCATCGTGATCACCGCTGTGCTCGCCGTCGTGGTCAACACCTTCACCACGGTCCCGCCGGAGCTCTGGGGTGTGGTGATCCCCCGGATGCCGGAAGCGGTGGTCGGGGCACCCGACTTCGGACTGGTCGGCCAGGTGGACCTGTTCGGCGGATTCGCCCGCGCCGGTGCGCTGACCGCCACCATCGTGCTGTTCACGCTCGTACTGTCGGGGTTCTTCGACGCGATGGGCACCATCATCGGGGTGAGCGACGAGGCGGGCCTGGTGGACGAGCAGGGCCGGGTGCCCCGGCTGGGGGCGATCCTCACCGTGGACGGCGTGTCCGCTGCGATCGGGGGTCTCACGAGCTCCTCGGCGAACACGGTGTTCGTGGAGTCGGCGGCCGGGGTCGGGGAGGGAGCCAGGACCGGCCTGGCGGCCGTCGTCACCGGCGCCCTGTTCTCGCTCACCCTGCTCTTCACACCGCTCGCCACCGTCGTCCCCGCCGCCGCGGCGGCGCCCGCGCTGGTCCTGGTGGGCGCGCTGATGATGACCCAGGTCAGGAACGTGCCCTGGGAGGACCTGGCCATCGCGATCCCGGCGTTCCTGACGATCGTGCTGATGCCGTTCACCTACAGCATCACCAACGGGGTGGGCGCGGGCGTGATCTCCTACACCGTCATCCAGGCGGCCCTCGGCCGGGCCGGGAGGATCCCGTGGCTGCTCTGGGTGGTCAGCCTGATCTTCGCGATCTACTTCGGCGTCGACGGCATCGGGACGCTGTTCTTCTGAGCCGGTCCGGATCGCACGGGGTCGCGCTCAGGACCTGTCGTTCAGCTCGCAGGCGATACCGTTCTTGTTCCCGTCGATGTACCAGTCGTACTCCTGGTGAATCCCCTTGTGGTAGGGGCCGTATCCGTTGTCGTTCGCCTCCTTGCAGGTGGCGTACCTGGGGTCGAGGTCTCCATCGCCCGACGTGGCCGGAGAGGTGTTCCGGGTGGCGGGGTTGGTCCCTGCCCCATCGGTCCCTGCCCCATCGGTCCCTGTTCCGTTGGTCCCTGTTCCGTTGGTCCCTGTTCCGTCGGTCCCCGGCGGGTTCGTCGCGGTCGTGTCCGGGACGCCGTTGTTCGACGGGTTCACCGGCTGGTCGGGCTGCGGGTTCGTGGACGGATCGGCCGGCGGGGTGAAGACCGAGGTGTCGTTCGGCTGGGGGTCCGTGGTCGGCTCGGTGCCGATGCCGCTTGAGCCGAGCAGCCGGACGACCATCGCGTCCGCCTGTTCCTTGGTGAAGGAGCCGGCGATGCTCAGGCTGTCGGCGGTGATCGCCTGGGCGACCCGGGGGGCCGCCACCACCTTCTCCCCCACCACGATCGCGATCTGCTGCCTGACCGGGTCGTCCTCCTTGACCACCTCCTCGGTCAGGTCGGTGATCTGCTCGCGGAAGGTGGGCGCGAAAGCGATCCTGACCGAGTAGGTGCCGTTCTTCTCCTGGATCGCCTCGATCTTCCGCACGGCGTTCACGGTGACCCCGGCGGCGACCGAGTAGCAGTTCTGCCCGAGGTCGTCGGGATAGGTCTCCGGAAGCGTGCAGGCTCCGGCCTTCGCCTCGGTCACCGGGGCGAAGTGGATGGGAACCGCCAGCCTGCTGGGCGGCTTGGCGCCGAGCGGCATGTCGGGGTTGCGGGTCATGAGCACCGCGATGGTGCCGAGCACGCCGGTGATCAGCACGACGACGACCAGGGTGGACACCAGGATCGCGGTCGTGACCCGGCTCGCCTGGGGCACCCCCGGCGCCCCGCTCGGCGGCAACCCTCCGGCCTGCCTGCCGCCGGGGGCCGGCACGCCCGCTCCCGGGCCCCCCGCTGCGGGCACGCCCACTCCCAGAGCACCCGGCCCCTGACCACCCGGCCCCTGGCCGCCTGGCCCCTGGCCGCCTGGCCCCTGACCGGCAGCCCCGTGACCAGCCGGTCCCGGCGCATCCGGACCCTGCCCGCCCTGCCCCTGCCCGCCCTGACCTGGGCCGGCGAACCTCGGGTCACCGGGGTCCTGACCACCGGGCCCCGGGCCTTCGGAGCCGGGATCACCGGACCTTGGATCGGCGGGACCAAAACCGGCGGGGCCGGAACCACCCCGGTCGGGACCGTCGGACCTCGGTTCACCGGGAGTCCCGACGCCCGGTTCCCGGGGGCCGCGGGCGTGGCGTCCGGCTGAGGCGCCGGGACGCTCGGGTGGCGTGAAGGCGTCGTAGGAGGACGAGGGTCCCCATGACGCGCCGGCGGGCTCGTCAGCCCCTGCTGGAGGTCCCTGCGGTACGGGCGGCCCACCCGGCCCCGCGTGCATCCCCATCGTCATATCCCCGTATTCCTCGCATCTGTTCGCGGCGAGCCTATCGATCAGCACCGGAAGCCGGTAACCCCGCAAGTCAGGACGGATACCGACCGGCCGGGCGCCGACGAACCGCTGACGGTATGCCACCGGCGCCGTCCCTTTCCTGCCACCTTGCGCGTGATTACTCACTTTCGGGGAACGCACGTGAGGAAGAGGACACGTGCCCACCCTGGAGGAGCCGTGAAGATCTCTGTTCCCCGCGAGGTCAAGAATCGCGAGTACCGTGTGGCCCTGACTCCCGCCGGAGCCCATGAGCTCGTCCGGCACGGCCACGAGGTCTTCGTCGAGAAGGACGCCGGGGTGGGGTCCGCCATTCCCGACGCCGACTTCCGACGCGCGGGCGCGACCATCCTGGACTCCGCGGACGACGTGTGGGCGGAGGGCGACCTGGTCCTGAAGGTCAAGGAGCCCGTCGCCGAGGAGTACCACCGGATGCGCAAGGGCCAGGTGCTCTTCACCTACCTGCACCTGGCCGCGTCGCCGGCCTGCACCCGGGCCATGCTCGAATCGGGGATCACCGGCATCGCCTACGAGACGGTGCAGAAAGCGGACGGCTCCCTGCCTCTGCTGGCCCCCATGTCGGAGGTGGCCGGACGGCTCGCCCCGCAGGTGGGCGCCTATCACCTGATGCGCCAGGGCGGCGGGCGAGGCGTGCTGATGGGCGGGGTGTCCGGGGTGCACGCGGCCGGCGTGGTCGTGATCGGTGCCGGGGTCGCCGGTATGAACGCCGCGGTCATCGCGCTGGGCATGCAGGCGGAGGTGCTGCTGCTGGACCGCGACATCGACCGGCTCCGCCAGGCGGACATGATCTACAGGGGTCACTGCAGGACCGTCGCCTCCACCGCGTACGAGATCGAACGGGCGGTGCTGGACGCGGATCTGGTCGTCGGCGCGGTGCTGGTCGCGGGCGCGAGAGCCCCCAAGCTGGTCGACAACGACCTGGTCTCGCGGATGAGGCCCGGTTCGGTCCTGGTGGACATCTCCATCGACCAGGGCGGCTGCTTCGAGGACTCCCGGCCCACCACCCATGACGATCCGACCTACCGGGTGCACGACTCGGTGTTCTACTGCGTGGCCAACATGCCGGGCGCGGTCCCGCACACCTCGACGTACGCCCTGACCAACGTGACGGTCCCCTACGCCCTCGCGATCGCCGAACTGGGCTGGCGGGGAGCCCTCCGGGACGACCCCGCGCTGGCACGGGGCCTGAACACACACGAGGGGCACCTGACCAACCGGCCCGTGGCCGAGGCTCACGGGCTGGAGGCGGTGCCCCTGGAGTGGGCATTGCGGGCCTAGCGGGGACCGAGCCGGACCAAGGACCCGGTCAGGACGCCGGGGTGGCGCTGGGTGCCGGAGTGTGCGTGGCCGGGGCGTCGGTGGCCGGGGCGCCGCTCTGGTCGGGCGCCGCGGACGGCGCGGTCTCCGGGATGGGCGCCTCGGCGGTGGTGGTGCCCACGGCTCCGCTGCAGGACGCGCCGAGCTCGGGGGTGTCCGGGCCGTTCTTGTACTTGGTGATGAACTTGGGCAGCCGCGGGTCCTCCGCGCTGTCCAGCTTGAGCTGCTTGTTCCAGGAGCTGGCCACGACCTTGGTGGGCAGCCCCGGGTACGGGCTCAGCAGCATGTAGTCCTTGGACGCCAGCTCCTTGAGCCTGTCCAGCTCGGCCTTGGGCAGGTCGGGCCGGTAGGTGATCCACACGGCGCCGTGCTCCATGGAGTGGACGGCGTTCTCGTTGTTGATCGGCTGGTCGTAGATGCCGCAGTTCTGCCAGGACGGGTGGTGCTCGCCGCCGAGCGGCGGATTCTCCTTGTACGTCACCTTGGTCTGGGTGTGCTGGCTGCCGACGTACTTCGCGCTAACGACGCTGTCCAGCGAGGTCGTGGCCCGCTCGTTGACCATGTAGAAGGCGACGAGCCCGACGAGCAGAACGATGACGAGGCCTCCGGCACCCCACATCAGGAAGGCCGTTCTACGCTCCTTGCGTTGCTGCTCCGCACGCATCCGGGCAAGGTGCTCCCGCCTCGCCTGCGCCTTTTCCTTGGTCATCAACCCTCCAGCCAGCAAACAACTCCGGTCACCCTATGCCCTACCGGCGTATGTGGAGAATAAAGGGCTCATAACACGTGATAGAGCGACGATTCGCAGCAGTGGGTACGCTGGGCAGGCAATGGAGACTCCGGTGAAAGACAGTGCGAAGTCCAGGCGCGGCGTGGCGCTCGGCGTCCTGCTCGGCTGCCTGGTCGTGGCGGTCACGCTGCTGTTCGTCGTGGGCAGGACGGCATCCCCGACCGACGCCTCACCAGAGGCGGGATTCGCCCGCGACATGTCGGTCCACCATGCCCAGGCCGTCGAGATGTCCTTCATCGCCAGGGACGGGAGCGAGGACGAGGCGCTCCGGCAGCTGGCCTACGACATCATCGTCACCCAGACGGCCCAGCGCGGCATCTTCATGGGCTGGCTGCAGCAGTGGGGGTTGAACCAGTCGACGGAGCGACCGGTCATGGCGTGGATGTCCGGTCACGGCGGCCACTCTGTAACGCCGGGCGCCTCCGCCGCGATGCCCGGTATGGCCGGCGACGACGAGCTCAAAAGGCTCCGGGAGGCCACAGGCAAGGACCAGGAGATCCTCTTCCTGCAGCTCATGATCCGCCATCACGAGGGCGGCGTGCAGATGGGCCGGGGGCTGCTGAAACTGTCCGACCGCGACGAGGTGGCCACCATGGCGCAGCACATCGTCGACGGCCAGACAGGCGAGATCGAGTTGATGACCGACATGTTGCGGCAGCGCGGCGCCCAGCGGCTGCCTTCCATCCTTTAATAGCGTCGGCGCGTCCCTGTGTGGCCGGTCTCCGGCCAGGGCAACATGGAGTCAACCTGGCCGGAGGAAAGAGAATGGTGAACGACGAGCCGGAGAACCGCCTGGAGGTGAGCATCTCCGCCGAGGTAGAAATGGGGCAGTACGCCAATTTCGCCTCCGTGTGGCACACCCAGGATGGGTTCGTCCTGGACTTCGCGGTGATCACCAGGCCGCCCCAACTGGCCAACGACCCCTCCTCGGGGCATCACTTCGTGAGTGTGCCGACCCGGATCGTCAGCCGGATCCGCATCCCTCCGAGCCAGGTCTTCGAGCTGATGAAGGCCCTCGAACAGCAGTTGACCGCGTACGAGCACGAGACGGGCCAGAAGAACTGAGTCCGGCCCGCCGGTGTGGCGGATCCGGTCCACCGCGCCCCGGGCGCGGGAAGCCCCGCCCGCCGGGCCCCGGGACGCGGCCGAACCCGGCAGGTGAGACCCGGTTTCAGGCCGCCTTCATGGCAGGCCGATGGCCTGCCGGGCCTCGGCCAGCAGGCCGGCGGTGCGCCGGGTGGCCAGCGCCGCCCCGTCCGACAGGAGCCGCGACAGCTCGGCCTGGTCCGCCGAGAGCTCGGCGTAGCGCTCCTGGACGGGCCGCAGCCGCTCCACCACCGCCTCGGCCACATCCCGCTTGAGCGCGCCGTACGACCCGTAGGAGAACGACTCGACCGGCCGGTCCGAGCAGGCGGCGAGCAGGGCGAGCAGGTTGGAGACGCCGGGCTTGCCCACCGGGTCGTGGCGGACCTCGGTGCCGGAGTCGGTCACCGCCCGCATGACCTTGCGCCGGATGTCGTCGGGCCGGTCGAGCAGATAGACGGTTCCCGCGGCCGAGCCATCCGACTTGCCCATCTTCGAGGTGGGATCGCTCAGGTCCATGATCCTGGCGGCGACCCGCGGGTGCACCGCCTCGGGCACCGTGAAGACCTCGCCGTACAGCCGGTTGAACCGCAGGGCCAGGTCCCTGGTCAGTTCCACGTGCTGGCGCTGGTCCTCCCCCACGGGCACGACGTCCACCCGGTGCAGCAGGATGTCGGCGGCCATCAGCGCGGGGTAGGTGAGCAGTGAGAGCCGCACCTCCTCCTGCGCGGCCGACTTCTCCTTGAACTGGATCATCCGCCGCATCTCGCCGTAGTGGGCGGTGCTCTCCAGCAGGTAGGCCAGTTCGGTGTGCGCGGGCACCTGGGACTGGATGTAGAGGAGAGAGCGATCAAGGCCACAGGCGAGCAGCAGGGTCGCCGCCTCGCGGGTGTTCGCGCGGAGCCGCTCCGGGTCGTGCTTGATCGTCAGGGCGTGCAGGTCCGCGACGGCGTAGACGCAGTCGGCCTCGTCCTGGAGCCGTACCGCGGGCACGATCGCGCCCAGCAGGTTGCCCAGCGTGAGGTGGCCGGTCGGTTTGAAGGCGGTGAAGACGCGCTTTGTCATGGTCACTCCTTGTGGAAGGGAGGACCGCCGCGCACCGGCCGTACGGGAGAACGAGAACGACCGCCGGTGAACGGCGGCCGTTTCTGTGCGCAGTCGGGACTGGCTAGCGGATCCGCCTCTCAGCGGCCCGCCACAGACCCAGACTGTGCTTGCTCATACCCGGGAGTATAGGCGCTCCCTCGGATCCCCGACCACCGCGGTCAGGCGGTGCCCACCTCCTGCGCCACCGCGGCGGCGAACGCGTCCACGTCGGCCTCGGTGGTGTCGAACGCGGTCATCCAGCGCACCTCGCCGGTGGCCTCGTTCCAGGTGTAGAACCGGAATCGCTTCTGCAGGCGCTCGGTCACGTCCCCGGGCAGGATCGCGAAGACCGCGTTGGCCTGCACCGGACGCGGGATCTCCACGCCGGGCACGTCCCGCACCGCCTCGGCGAGCCGCCGGGCCATCGCGTTGGCGTTGCGGGCGTTGCGCAGCCACAGGTCGCCCGCGAGCAGCGCCTCGAACTGCGCCGAGACGAACCGCATCTTGGAGGCGAGCTGCATGGCGCTCTTGCGCAGGTAGCGCAGGCCGCGGACGGCGTCGGGGTTGAGCACCACGATCGCCTCGCCGAACATCAGGCCGGCCTTGGTACCGCCGAAGGAGAGCACGTCCACGCCCACGTCGGTGGTGAACGCGCGCAGCGGCACGTCCAGCGCGGCGGCGGCGTTGGTGGCGCGGGCGCCGTCCAGGTGGACGACCATGCCGAGATCATGGGCGTGGTCGCAGATCGCCCTGATCTCCTCCGGCGTGTAGAGCGTGCCCAGCTCGGTGGTCTGCGTGATCGACACGACCCTGGGCTGGGCCCGGTGCTCGTCGCCGAAGCCCCACGCCTGCCTGTCGATCAGCTCGGGCGTGAGCTTGCCGTCGGGGGTGGCGACCGGCAGCAGCTTGAGCCCCGCCGACCGCTCGGGGGCGCCGCCCTCGTCGGTGTGGATGTGCGCCGACTCCGCGCAGACCACCGCCTCCCAGTGGGCGGTCATCGAGCGGAGCGCGACCACGTTGGCACCGGTGCCGTTGAACATCGGCCAGGCCTCGGCCGTGGGACCGAAGTGCCTCTTGAAGATCTCCTGCAGCGCCTCGGTGTAGACGTCGTCGCCGTACGCGGTCTGGTGTCCCCCGTTGGCGAGCGCGATCGCCTGGAGGATCTCCGGGTGCACCCCGGCGTAGTTGTCGCTGGCGAAGCCCTTCACCAGCGGGTCGTGCCTGCGGATGGCGTCCGTCACGTGCTGTTTCCCCTTGCTCGGCGCCCGGGCGCCGTCGTACTTCTTCCTGGCCGCGGTACGGGTCACCTCTCGGTGAGGTCGATCCGGGTGCCGTTGGCGTCGGTCTCCCAGAGCCTGTCGACCGCCTCGGCGAGGTCGTCGACGTCGGTGAAGCCGGGGAACCTCCGCTCCGGGGCGGCCGCGCGCATGCCGTCGTGCACGAGCGCCTTGACCACCAGGATGTTCGCGGTGGAGGCGGTGTCCTTCAGCGCGTCGGCGAAGGCCAGGGTCCACGCCTCGGCGGCGGCCTTGGCGGTGCCGTACACCGCGTCGCCCTGGCCCGGGCGGGCGGCCGTCTTGGCCGAGACGATGGCGAACCGGCCGCGCTCACTGACCTTGAGCAGCGGTTCGAAGGCCAGCGTGACGTGCTGCAGGGTGCGGATCAGCAGGTCGTGCAGGAGCGCCCAGTCGTCCAGCGACGTCTCGGCGAAGGTCTTGGACCCGCGCCAACCGCCGACCAGGTGCACGATCCCGTCCACGCGGCCGTGCTCGGCCGCCACCTCCCGTGCCAGCCCCTTGACCGCGTCGAAATCGAGCAGGTCGACCGCCAGGGTTCCGTCGGCACCGCTCTTGTCGACGCCGATCACCGTGTGCCCCTGGCCGGTGAACCTGCGGACGACGGCCTGACCGGCGGGACCGGCCGCGCCGGTGACAAGGATGATCATGCTCGGATGCCCTTCGTGGAGTCGATGACATCGGTGAGCTTACGGCGCAGGGCCTCGTAGAACATGCTCAGCGGGAACTCGTCGGGCAGCACCGCGTCGACCACGGCCTTGGGGAACCCCTCAACGGGGAGGGCCTCCACCCCCCGGGCCCAGACCGAGGCGGGGTGCGGCTCGACGTAGGCGGCGACCAGCTGGTGGGCGGCCAGCCAGTGGGCCAGCTTGGAGCGGTCGATGCCGTCCCGGTAGAGCTTCTCCACCTCGCTTCGCAGATCGGCCACGCCGTCGGCGAGCCGGTCCCAGTCGACGCTCAGCCGGTTGTCGGTCCACCTGACGATGTCGTTGCGGTGCAGGTAGGCGAAGAGCAGCTGCCCGCCCAGGCCGTCGTAGTTGCGGACCCGGTCACCGGTGATCGGGAAGCGGAACAGCCGGTCGAAGAGCACCGCGAGCTGGACGTAGCGGGCGTGCGGCACGCCCTCCTGCTCCAGCTTCACCGCCTCGCCGAACGCGGTCAGGTCACAGCGCAGCTCCTCCAGGGAGTACAGCCAGTACGGCATCCGCTGCTTGATCATGAACGGGTCGAACGGCAGGTCGCCGTGGCTGTGCGTGCGGTCGTGGATCAGGTCCCAGAGCACGAAGGTGTCCTGGGCCAGCTCCTGGGAGGCGATCAGCCTGGCCGCGTCCGGCGGCAGCGCCAGCTTGAGCGTGTCCGCCGCCGCCCCGCTCACCGCGCGGAACCTGGCTGCCTCGCGGTCGGCGAAGATGCCGCCCCAGGTGAAGCGGGCCGGGGTCTTCCTGACCGCGACGGTCTCCGGGAAGAGCACCGCGGAGTTGGTGTCGTAGCCGGAGGTGAAGTCCTCGAAGGCGATCGGCACGAACATCGGGTTGTCGTAGCGGGTCCGCTCCAGCTCGGCCAGCCATTCGGGCCAGATCGTCCGGATCCACACGGCCTCGATGAGCCGGGAGGTGCTGCCGTTCTGGGTGTACATCGGGAAGAGCACGAGGTGCTCCAGACCGTCCACCCGCTGGGCGTCGGGGTGGAAGGCGTCCAGCGAGTCGAGGAAGTCCGGCACGCCCAGGCCCTGGTCCGCCCACTTGCGCAGGTCGGCGACCACGGCTGCCAGGTAGTCGGCGTCGTGCGGGAAGCGCGGCGCGAGCCGCTCGACCTGCCCGGCGATCTCGGCGACCAGCTCGGCGGCCCTGGCCTGGTCCCCCTCCACCGAGCCGTCCTTGGCCTGCATCGGCCGCAGTTCCTCGATCGACCGCTTCAGGTCCTCGAAAAGGGCGCGGGCCTCGGACTCCCTGGTCGCGGCCGGGTCGGGGACGCGGGCGACCCAGGTGACGAGGTTGCCCCAGAGCGCGGCGTGGTCGTGGTCGCCGATCGAGTCGTCGCCGAACAGGTCGGAGTCGGCGACGACCACCACGCGGCCCTCGCCGTGCCGCAGGGCCACCGCCAGCGGGCGGCCCGCGGGGGTCGCGGTGGGCGAGGTCTCGAACAGCACCGCCGCGTCCTCGGGGGCGGTGAGCACCCCGGCCCGGTAGAAGCAGGCGCTCCGCACCCCGGCCAGCAGGTCCTGGCCCGCGACGTCGACCTTTCGCGCGGTGCCCATGACCCAGGCGGCCACGCCGTTGTGGGCGCTTCGCGGGTCGTGGACGAGGGTGTGCTCGACCCCGACGCCGAAGCGCGCGAGCAGCTCGGTGAGATTGCTGCCGTACTTCTCCTGCTCGTACTCGGCCAGCACGACCAGCCCGCCGCCGCCCGCGACGTACTCCTCGATCGCGTCCAGCTCCTCGACCGGCAGGATCGGGCTGCCCAGCCCGGTGGTCCGCTCCCAGCGCCCGTCCGCGGGGTGCGCGATCACCAGCACGTCCCGCGCGCTCAGCAGGGCCGGGGTGAGCGGCCCCTCGGTGTGC
This sequence comes from Streptosporangium amethystogenes subsp. fukuiense, assembly GCF_042665875.1. Classification (NCBI taxonomy): domain Bacteria; kingdom Bacillati; phylum Actinomycetota; class Actinomycetes; order Streptosporangiales; family Streptosporangiaceae; genus Streptosporangium; species Streptosporangium amethystogenes. The sequence goes on from NZ_JBHTEE010000001.1 coordinate 4,307,913, forward strand.
GCGTCCACGGTGTGCCCCAGCCGGCGCAGCAGCTCGGCGGCGCGCACGTAGCCGCTGTCGTCGGGATGGCCGGGATTCATCGTCTCGGCCACGTCCCGCCGGATGGTCCACGACTCGCTGTGAGCCTCGTCGAACAGTACCCGCGGAAGAGCCGCCACGATAAATCCTCCTTCAAGCAAGAGCTAGCAACGGAAAATATACACAATCCATCCCATTTTTGGCACATCCCTTACGTGGCGACCTTTCTGGAAGATCGACACCTCGCGGGACGGCGTCAGGCCAGTGCCACCGCCCATTGCGGCGGGGTGCGCGCGGGCCGGTAGTCCTCGTCAAGGCGGACCTCACGGCCGTGGACGATCGCCCAGCACTCCAGCTCGTGCAGCCAGAGCCTGTGCAGGTGCGCGCGGGCCACCACCTCCTCCATGAACACGTACGCGACTCCGGCGATCGGCGGGTCACCGGAGCCTTCGAGTACGGCCAGGCGGGCATCGCGCATCTCGGCGTCGTGCACGGCGCGACCGCGCACGACGATCCGCAGGGTCCGCGTGTCGACGTCGTACCGGCCGCGCAACCTCGACCGCAGGTGGCGCCGTGCCACGCCGGGCGGCGGCGACAGGTAGCCGATCCCCGCCGTGAGAAGTTCGTGTCCCGGCCAGGCCTGCCGCCGCGCGGTCTCGGAGTCGGCGGCCAGGTCGTGGAACTGCACCAGCGTGATGTCCCCACGGGTGAGGAGCCGCCACGGGCCGTACTCCAGCCACCGCCCCGACAGCAGGCGGTCATGGCCTTTCCCCCGGAACGCACACGCCCACCCGTGGCCGTAGTGGAGATCGGCGAAGCCGCCGTTGCCGGTCCACTGATGGACGCCTCCGATGGAGGCCACGGCGAAGGGCAGCACCTCCAGAACCTCCAGCAGCGACTCCGCGGTCCAGTCGCCGTCACGCCCCGCCTTCACGATGGCGTTACCGATGTTGAAGGCGAAGGGCTCGCCGTCACCGTTCCACCCGACGGCGCTCTCCGCCCCTTTCTCCTGGCGGGCGGCGAAGCGCTCCAACCAGTCCGCACCGGGCACCTCGTCCGCGAAGCCCACGGAGAACTTCGCGTCGGGCGGCCGCCCCGGCCCGAACACGCCCACGACGGCCCGCGCCAACGCGGACAGATCCGGCCCGTCGAGCCCCAGCAACAACCTCATGTCCACGCGTCCCGCCCCGCTCGTCCCCGATGATCACTCCTACGGGACGGACGCTAGGAAGCCGCCCTTGCGAGCCACTGGGAGCCGGGTTGGGACCGGCGATCGTCGTGATCAGCGCCGTGGCGGGCGGGGCCTTCGACACCTGATCCGCACAGGTCCGGCTGGAGACACATGACAGGCAGGCCCCCGCATCTGGATGCGAGGGCCTGACGTGTTGCGGAGCGTCGTGGAGCTAGACGGTGTCGTCGGTGAGGACCCAGCGGGTGAACGCCGCCCACTCGGCCGGGGTGAACACCAACGCCGGACCCGACCGATCCTTACTGTCACGGACACCGACCCGACCACCGGACAGCTTCGCGACCTCCACACAGTTGCCACCGTTGCCGCCGGAGAACGACGACTTCACCCAGACGGCCTCGCTCAGTTCCTGGTCCATCGAGCCCTCATCTCCCTGATCAGCTCCAGCGACGCCCGCTGTGGAAGTGCCTCGGCGCGAATCGCCTCGTACTTGATGATGATGTCCGCCACGTCAACGGGGCGATCGGTGACCTGGCCCTGGCCGGCCGACTACATGTAGACAGTATTGGCGAGCCCCCGGACCTGTGCAATGACGAAACCGCCCAGCAGTCCGACGGTGCTGCCCGCGTCGGAGGGCACGATCTGGATGGTGACGTGCGGCAGGCGCGCGACCTTGAGAAGGTGGTCCAGTTGGGCCGCCATGATCGCCTCGTCGCCGATGCGGCGGCTGAGCACCCCCTCGTCGAGGACGACCCAGAACATCGGTGGATCCTCCCGCTCCAGGATGCGCTGCCGCTCCAGCCGGGCGGCCACGTCCAGCTCCGCCTTCTCCGCCGTGGCCCGGGGCTCCCCGATGAAGAGCACCCGTGCGTAGTCAGCCGTCTGGAGCAGACCTGGGACGATGAGCGGCTCCCAGGTCCGTAGCGTCTCTGCGGCCTGCTCTATCTCGGCCCAGGGACGGAACCAGGCCGGTAGCTGGGCGGCGACATTGTCGATCATCTCCTTGATCCGGATGAGCGCCCCTCCGGCGCCGAGGGCCTCGTCGCATCGTCTGACGAAGTCCTCGGTCGGCGGGCGGCGGCCGGTCTCGACCATGGAGACCGTGCCGAGCGAGTATCCGATCAGCTTGGCCAGCTTTTCCTGGGACAGACCTGCCTCCTGGCGATATCGGCGGAGTTCGAAGCCGAAGAAGGCAACCGGTGACGTGGTGGGATCGAGCACCTTGGCCTGCGGCATGGGAATCACCTCGGTTTCACCGACAGTTTCACCTGAACCGTTGAATACGAACCGAATTTGTTCGACTACTGACCGTAGCCTAGTAATGCGATGCTGCACAGACATATTCGGAACCCGGCTGTCTGAGCAGGTCAACGACCCCCTCCTGAAGGAGAGGGCTTGAGGTGCAGCGATGCGCTTTACAAGCCCCGCGTTGACCAGCCCTGGCCATCACGAACTGGAGGTGTGATCCAGATGGCTACGTTTCATGTAAGTGAGCAGACCCACCGGCGGGTGCTTCCTCAGCCTGCCGCTCTGGAATCCGTGGGAGCAGACACGCCCGAGGGTGGGCACGAAACGGCTCACGGACTCCCGGCGACGCCGGGCACTGGCATGGAACCTGGGCGAGGGGAGATCGGTTCGGCCGCACCGCCGGACCGGCGTCACCCCGAGGGCGCTTCGGCGCCGGAGGGAGCGAACCGTGAGGTTCACCCGGCCGTGTTCGTCCTGGACAAGCGCGGCCACCCGCTCGACCCCTGCCACCCCGCCCGTGCCCGTCGCCTGCTGGCAACCGGGCGGGCGGTCGTGGCCCGTCACACTCCGTTCGTCATCCGTCTCAAGGACCGGTCGGTGGCCGATTCCACCGTGGCAGGCGTGCAGGTCGGTATCGACCCCGGCTCCAGGCATACCGGCCTGGCGGTGTTCACCGACCATGAGGGGAGCCGGGCCGGGCGGTATGCGATCCAGCTCGACCACCGAGGTGCGCTGATCCGTGACAGGCTCGCCGCGCGGGCCGCACTGCGCCGGGGCCGCCGTTCCCGGAACCTGCGCCACCGCGCTCCCCGGTTCCTCAACCGCACCAAACCGCAGGGGTGGCTCGCGCCGTCGCTTCGCCACCGCGTCGAGACCACCATGTCGTGGGTGGCGCGGTTGACCCGGTGGGCGCCCGTCACCGCCGTCCACGTGGAGAAGGTCTCCTTCGACACCCACGCCCTGTCGGCGGGGCGGCCGCTCGAAGGCGCGGAGTATCAGCAGGGCACCCTCGCCGGGTACGAGGTCCGCGAATACCTGCTGGCCAAATGGGGGCGGGCGTGCGCCTACTGCGGCGCGAGCGGCGTACCGCTCAACCTCGACCACATCCACCCCCGCAGCCGGGGCGGCTCCGACCGGATCAGCAACCTCACCCTGGCCTGCATCGGCTGCAACCAGACCAAGAACGCCACCCCCGTGCAGGAGTTCCTCAAGGACAAACCCGCACTCCTCGCAAAAATCCTCAAGCAGGCGAAAGCGCCGCTGCGCGATGCCGCCGCCGTCAACACCACCCGCTGGGCACTGTGGCAGGCGCTGAAGGCCACCGGCCTGCCCGTGGCAGGCGCCTCCGGCGGGCGCACCAAATGGAACCGCTCCCGCACCGGCGCCGCCAAGTCCCACACATTGGACGCGCTGCACGTCGGCTCGCTCGACACCGTGACCACCTGGCCGTCCACCGTGCTCGTGGCCAAGGCGACCGGGCGCGGCACCTACTGCCGCACCCGCACCGACCGCTACGGCTTCCCCCGGCTGCGACTGCCCCGGACCAAGCACGTCAAGGGGTTCGCCACCGGCGACCTGGTCCGCGCCACCGTCCCGACCGGCAAAAAGGCCGGAGTCCACACCGGACGGGTCGCGGTCCGCACCACCGGCAGTTTCAACATCACCACCCGGCACGGCACCGTGCAGGGCATCGGCCACCGCCACATCCGCCTGCTCCAACGAGCCGACGGCTACGGCTACACCACCCACCCGGAAACACGGCACCGCGCCGCGTCTCCTCCCCCGCCTGGAGGCGGGGGTCTCCACGCTGGAGATATCTGATGAATCCGGTGAGCGGCTTCTGGCAGGAATACCCGGATGACGAATCCGAGGTCCTCGGGAAGGCGTACCTCAAAATCGATCCGGCGTCCGCGGCAAAGGCCCGCGGGTATGTCCGGGAATAGCTCGGTACCGACCATCCGGCGTACCAGAACGTGCGGCTGGCGACGTCCGAGTTGGTGACGAACGCGGTTCTGCACGCCGCACGGAGGCGTCCCGACGACCTGATAATGCTCACGCTCACCCGGCGGGCGGACTCCCTCCGCCTGGAGGTCCTGGACCCGGGCGGCGGCTCCTGGGAGCCCCGAGTGCCCGGAGGCGTACCGGCCGACGAGGAGCGCGGGCGCGGCCTCGACATCGTCGACGAGATCTCCCGGCGGCGCTGGAGAGTCCGTGACCAGGGAGATCTCGGCCGTACCGTGTGGTGCGCGATCGACCAGGCGGCGCCCCCGTGCGAGTGATCGTGACCATGACCCGCGACGGGGTCAGGATCAGCACTCCCGGGCAACCGGGTGTCCTGCTCGGCTTCGACGCCTGGGAAACGTTTCTACACCAAGTCAGGAAAGGCTGGTTCGCCCCGGAGGCGGATGACAGGAGGCGGCCCGACGGCCGGATCACCTGCTGGGCGCGAGTACATTCCGCCGCATTTCCTCGAAAGAAGGCCGGCACCCCGGCCAATGACCGAACAGAGGCCAACGGGACAGTATCCTGACCCATCACGTTCGCCGCCCCAGGGGCCATGATCGGCACTCACGGTATCCCGCCGGAACCGCCTTTCACAACGTCCGCGTCGTTAATCGGCATTCTCCTCAGTAAGGGAAGCACTCGACGGCCGAGAGTGGGGCCAACGGGCCGCCCGGCTCCGTTCTGCTCTATTCCCCACGTCCGCTCATCGGACCTGGGAAGTGGCCCGCGGGATGCCAATGATCCGCAAGTCAGCCTCCAGTACCGCCGCCTAGCGTGATCGTCGGCCACCGGGGCCGACGCTCTCGGAAAGGGGAGGCATGACGGACGACAAGAAGCTTCCAAGGGCCGCCGTACTGCGGATCAACAAGTGCCTGCGAAACGAGTCGGACACGCTCGACCTGAGTCACATACCGCTGGAAACGGTGCCCGAGCAGCTACGCGAGCTGACCGGGTTGCGCGAGCTCCGCCTGTACCTCACCGGGATCCCCGAGTCGCTGGGCGACCTCACCCCCCTCACCCACCTCCGCCTGGACGGCGAACTGACCGGCCTTCCCGGCTGGCTGGGCGACCTCACCACCCTCACCGAACTCCGCCTGGACGGCAACCGGCTGACCGAGATCCCCGACTGGCTGGGCAACCTCACCGCCCTCACCCATCTCCAGCTGAGCAAAAACCGGCTGACCCGCCTCCCCGATTCGATCGGCGACCTCACCGCCCTCACCAGGCTCTATGCGTGGAACAACCAGCTGACCCGCCTTCCCGACTCGCTGGGCAACCTCACCGCCCTCAATGACCTCGGGCTGGACGACAACCGGCTGACCGAGATCCCCGACTCGCTGGGCAACCTCACCGCCCTCACGCGCTTCACCTTGCGGACCAACCAGCTGACCGAGGCCCCCGAGTGCCTGGGCAACCTCAGCGCCCTCTACCTGCTTGCCCTGAGCTCCAACGAGCTGACCGGCCTTCCCGACTCGCTGGGCAACCTCACCGGCCTCAAATACCTCTACCTGCGGCACAACCGGCTGACCGACCTTCCCGAATGGCTGGGCGACCTCACCGACCTCAAGCAGCTCGACGTGAGTGGCCACCGCCCGCCGCCGACGGTCCCGGACTCCCTGCGCCGTCTCGCCCGAACCTCATCGCGCTGGCGCCGGTTCCTGGCGACCCTCAACCAATGACGAACCTCTCGAACATGCCCTCACCCCGTCCCGCAAGACGCCTCGGAGGGCTACTAGGATCACATAACGTATCGAAGTCACCACAAAGGGTAGAACCGGGAGAAAAGGTGCGAATCGCGACACCGTGAAGTTCTCCGGGGGGGAAAATGCTTGCACGGAGTACCCGATCCCTTGTCGTCCCGGCAGCGGTACTGCTGGCCGTGGCCCTGGTGGGTGGCTGCGGCGGTGACAGGCCGACCGCCCTGAAGCCCGAAGCCGCGGTGGCCACGACCGCGCCGCCCGCCGCCGCCGAAGGCGCCCCGCAGGGCGCGGAGGCCGACCAGGAGTACCCCTCGAACGACTGCCCGGCCACCGGCAACGCCAAGAAGTTCGCCAAGACCCGCTTCGCACTGCACGCGGGCCTCGCGCTGGGAGCCTTCTACCGCTACATCTACAGGCCGCTGCGGAGCGGGGGCTTCAAGGAAGGGGCGGAGAAGCGGAAGCGGACCTTCGCGAAGGCGGCCGTGGCCGGTCTCTTCACCGTTCACGAACTGAAGGTCGCCAAGCGCTTCGCCCTGGCCAACCCGACGTTGTGCAAGGGCGTCACGGCGGTCACCGCCAGCTTCAGCAACCTGACCTCCAAGCTGAAGAACGGCACCGCCACCGAGGCCGACCTCAACGCCACCAAGAACTCCTTCACCGGCCTGCAGCAGCATGCGACCCAGAACGGCTACGGCTTCAAGGAGAAGAACGTCACCGTCCCCGGCGCGAGCTGAGAGCACCACCGCCTCCGAGGCCGAAAGGCCGTCGCGGGTGACGACAGAAGCGGGCGGCCGCATCGGACAGGTAGGAGTCAGTTTGGCGATTCGCACGCCGGGTGGCCAGATTCACCCGGTGCCGCCAAGGGGATCTCGTCAATTCGAGAGATCACCCTTGTCGTCATGGCGTCCCAAAACCACTTCCTGATATATCCGAGCCGCTTCAGCCCGGCCCTGTGATCGGTAGGGTCACGGCATGCAGAGCCACGACCACGCCCAGGCCGCCCGCGACGCGGTGGCCGCGCACCTGCCCGGCTACCGCGCCGACACCGTCACGCCGCTCGGCGAGGGTCAGGACAACCTCGCGTACGAGGTCAACGGCGAGTTGATCGTGCGCTTCAGCCAGGAGGCCGATCCCGTACGGCGTGCCATGCTCGTGGACCGTGAGGCCCGTCTCCTGACCGGTGTCGCGGGTTTCTCACCGGTACCCGTCCCCGAACCGAGGTTCACCGTCGCGGAGCAGGGCTGCCTGGCCTACTTCAAGCTCCCGGGCCTGCCGCTGCTCGACCTGCCCCCGTCGGAGCGGCTGTCCCATGGCCCGTCGGTCGCCGCCACGCTCGGCGGCCTGCTCTCCGCGCTACACGCGGTTCCCCTCGATCGGCTGGCCGGCCTGGTGGAGCTGGACGCCCCGCCGCTGTCCGAATGGCTGGACGAGGCAGTGGAGATCTACCCGACGATCATTAAGGAGATCCCAGAGACCCACCGCCGGACGGTGCAGACATTCCTGGACACCCCGCCCCCGGACGGTGGCTATGACCCGGTCTTCTCGCACAACGACCTGGGAATCGAGCACGTGCTCGTCGACCCGGCCACCGGTGCGGTGACCGGCGTCATCGACTGGAGCGACGCCGCGATCGTCGACCCGGCCTACGACTTCGGCCTGCTGTACCGCGACCTCGGCCCCGCCGCTCTGGAAGCCGCCCTCGGCGGCTACCGGCCCGGCGACCTCACCGCCCTACGCGAGCGCGCCCTCTTCTACGGCGGATGCAGCCTCTTGGAGGACCTGGCCTACGGCCTCGAAACCGGCCAGAACTCTTACGTCAGCAAATCCCGCACCGCGCTGGAGTGGTTCTTCCCCGCGTAGAGCGCCCTGCCGGGGATCCAGCGATCAGAGTGCGGTTCCGCTGGAGAACGTCCACTCAGGACGCGGCCGGCATCCCGGTGTGCGGGGAGCGGGCTCAGCGTCCGGGGCCACGACGGAAGGTGTGCCGGTGACCGACGCCTTTGGCGGTCACGGCAGACGACTCAGTTCAGGGCTCAGATCAGGCCGAGGGAGAGCATCGCGTCGGCGACGCGCTTGAAGCCGTCGATGTTGGCGCCGGCCGCGTAGTTGCCCGGCATGCCGTACTCGTCGGCGGTCTTCAGGCAGCGGCCGTGGATGTCCTTCATGATCTCCTGAAGGCGGCGCTCGGAGAACTCGAAGGTCCACGAGTCACGGCTGGCGTTCTGCTGCATCTCCAGCGCGCTGGTGGCCACGCCGCCCGCGTTGGCGGCCTTGCCCGGCCCGAAGGCGACGCCCGCCTCCTGGAAGACCCGGATGCCCTCGGGCGTGGTGGGCATGTTGGCGCCCTCGCCGATCGCGATGCACCCGCCGCGTACCAGAGCCTCGGCGTCCTTGCCGGTGATCTCGTTCTGGGTGGCGGACGGCATCGCCACCTCGCACGGCAGCTCCCAGATGCTCCGCCCCGCCACGAAGGACACGTTGCCGCCGTGCCGCTTGGCGTAGGCGTCCATCCGGAGGTGCTCGACCTGCTTGACCTGCTTGAGCAGGTCGAGGTTGATGCCCTTCTCATCGACGACGTACCCCGAGGAGTCGGAGCAGGCGATCACCGTGCCGCCGAGCTGCTGCACCTTCTCGATCGTGTAGACGGCGACGTTGCCCGAGCCGGACACGACGACGCGCTTGCCGTCGAAGGAGGTGCCGCGTGCCTTCAGCATCTCGTCGACGAAGAACGCGCAGCCATACCCGGTCGCCTCGGTGCGGACCTGGGCGCCGCCGTAGCTGAGCCCCTTGCCGGTGATCACCGCGGACTCGTACCGGTTGGTGATGCGCTTGTACTGGCCGAACAGGTAGCCGACCTCGCGCTGGCCGACGCCGATGTCCCCGGCGGGGACGTCGGTGTACTCACCGATGTGCCGGTAGAGCTCGGTCATGAAGCTCTGGCAGAAGCGCATGATCTCGCGCTGGGAGCGGCCCTTGGGGTCGAAGTCCGAGCCCCCCTTGCCTCCGCCGATCGGCAGGCCGGTCAGCCCGTTCTTGAAGATCTGCTCGAAGCCGAGAAACTTGACGATGCCCAGGTACACCGAGGGGTGAAAACGCAGTCCACCCTTGTAGGGCCCGAGCGCGCTGTTGAACTCGACCCGGAAGCCACGGTTGATGTGGACCTCACCCTGGTCGTCCTCCCACGGCACCCGGAAGATGATCTGTCGCTCCGGCTCGCAGATCCGCTCAATGATCTTGGATTCGGCATACTCGGGATGCTTGCCGAGGACCGGTCCGATGCTCTCCAACACCTCGCGAACGGCCTGGTGGAACTCGATCTCACCCGGGTTGCGGCGCAGGACACTGTCGTAGATCGAGTCCAGTTTTTCGTGCAACATCACTTATCTTTCTGATCGCCGGCCCACACACTGTGGTCTAGACCTTATGAGACGCACTTCTCACACCTTTCACCGGCCCATGGTGAGAACTTCTTACCCCGTGAGAGGGACCTCGGATCAGCCCGGCGACGGACGACCCGGCGGGGGCCCGCCGCCTAACTTCCTGAACTAAGCGGCCCCCCACAGGAAGAAAGACCATGTTCAAGGATTCAGCCGACTTCCGGCGCGTCACATCAGGCCTACTGCTGATCGTCGCCCCGCTGCTCCAGGCCATCGCTGTCATCCTCGATCCCGGCACCTGGGGCGACGAGCGCGAAGCGGTCAGTTTCGCGGAAAATCCCGCCCTCGCCCAGGTCCAGTCGGTGATGTACCACTGGGCCTACCTGCTGATGGCCATCGCGGTCTTCGGCCTGCTGCACGTGATGCGCCGCCGCGCGGTGGTCTTCGGCCACATCGCCGGCTCGCTCACCATCCTCGGCTACATCAGCCTGTCGGGCCTGCTCATGACCGACCCGGTGGAGTGGTGGCTCGGGCAGCGGAACACCCCTGAGCAGGCGCAGCGGATCCTCGACGAGATGCTGAACCTGCCCGGCGTCGTCTTCGGGTTCCAGATGCCCTGGCTGTTCTTCGCCATCTTCGGCCTGCCCGTCCTGCTGATCGGCGTCTGGCGGGCGGGATTCGCACACTGGTGGGTGCCACTCGTCGTCGGCGTCAGCTATCTCGCCTCGCTGGTGGTCCCGTACGGTCCGGTGACCGTTCCGATGTGGGCCGCCGCCGCGGTCGCGCTGGGCCGGCTCGGCGTCAAGATGATCCGGATGAGCCGCGAGGAGTGGATCTCCTACTACCCGACCGCCGCCCCCGGCCGCACCACGCCCGACTCGTACGCGAACACCACCGCCTGAGCGCGGTCCCGCAGATGGAGCTTCATCAATACCCGTGCCACATGGGTCTTGACCGTGGCCTCACCGACAAAGAGCTTCCCCGCGATCTCAGAGTTGGTCAGGCCACGGGCCAGGGAGCGCAACACCTCCAGCTCGCGCGGGGTGAGGTCGGCCAGCTGCGGCGGGGGCGCGGGATCATGGCGGCCCGCGAAGGAGGCGATGACCCGGGTGGTGACGGCCGGGTCGAGCAGGGCGTCCCCGGCGATGACGACACGGATGGCGTCCACCAGTTGCTCGGGCGGCGAGACCTTGAGCAGGAACCCGCTGGTCCCCGCGCGGAGCGCGGTGTAGAGGTTCTCGTCGGTGTCGAAGGTGGTCAGCATGATGATCTTCGGCGATTCCGGCTGTCCCAGGAGCTGCTTGGCGGCGGTGAGGCCGTCCATACGGGGCATCGAGATGTCCATCAGCACGATGTCGGGCTTGGTACGGCGGACCACGGCGATGGCCTCGACCCCGTCGGGGGCCTCACCGACCACCTCCATGTCGGGCTCACTCTCCACGACGAGTTTCAACCCGGCGCGGACCATCGCCTGGTCGTCGGCGATCACGATACGGATGCTCACTTCTTCTCCTTCTTGCCAGGCGGATCGGCGCCTGGTTCATGGTTCGGTCGGTCAACCGGCTCATACGGCCGGTTCCACTCATGCGATCGGCTCACCGGCCGGCACCTCCAGCGAGGTCGGTAGGGACGCGTGGACGCGGAAGCCGCCTTCTGGACGCGGGCCGGCTTCGAAGGTGCCGCCGAAGAGCGCGACGCGCTCACGCATGCCGACGAGGCCGTTGCCCGTCGACAGCGCGGAGAACGTCTCGCCGTTCCCGCTCCCGTTCGTGACCTCCACCTCCACGGAGTCCCGGTGGTAGGAGAGCATGATCCGGATCTCGGACTCTCCGGCGTGCTTGACCGCGTTGGTGAGGGCCTCCTGGGCGATGCGGTAGACCGACAGATCCAGCCCGGATGCCAGCCTCACCACCTCCCCCCGTACGTCGAGGGTGACCCGCAGCCCGGAGGAGACGAGCGAGTCCACGGTTCCGGACAGCAGGTCCAGGCCGGGCTGCGGGATGCCCTCGTTCAGGGGCATCCGCAGCGCACCGAGCATGACGCGCAGTTCCTCGACCGCCTCGCGCCCCATCCGTTCGATGCCCAGCAGTGTCTCGTCGTCTCCGCCTCGCGAGCGGCGGAGCGCCCCGGCCCGCATGACCATCATGCTGACGCTGTGGGCGACCACGTCGTGCAGCTCGCGGGCGATGCGCGCTCTCTCCCGCGCGACGGCCTCGGCGGCCTCGCGTTCCCTGTCACGTTCCAGGTGAACGGCCTGCTCGGCCAGGCGGTATGCCCGAGCGACATGGGCATGCAGGGCGAGGCCGGTGAGGTAGGCGGCGCCGAAGAGGACGATCAGGAAGACGACCTCCGCCAAGGGGAGCCGGCGGTGGTCGACGGCACCGGAGGCGAACACCAGGATGCCGGTGACGGCCCAGGCGAGCCCGGGTCTGAAGGGGAGCTCGGCACCGACGGTGTGGAAGACGATCAGCAGGGAGGCGAGCTGCCAGGTCTGACAGTGTTCGTACCCCTGCCGGTACCAGACGTACTGAGCGATGATCATCAGGATGAACACGGCGACCGGCGACCGGCGCCGGAACCACACGAGCACGCCGGTGACGAGCGCCTGGCCGACCCACCACAGCTCGGTCGTCTCGGTCACGCCGTACTCGGGGGCGACGGTGAACGCCTCCAGCGTGCCGAGGGCGACGATCGCGACGCCGATCAGCAAGTCGGGCTTCGGCACCGCGCGCAGGCGCCGAAAAGGGGAGAGGAGAACCGCCATGCGGGGAGACTAAAGCTTGACGACCGTCTTGCCCATAGGACAAAACACCCGGACAAGTCGATCACAAGTGGGACGCAAGTCAACGGTTCAGAACATTGGGAATGAAACACTCCGCACGAACTGATTGGCGGTCGCGTTGTCGCACCTGCCGGACGCGCAGAAATAGATGATGAGGGCCGGCTCGTCCGGCCGCTCGACGACCCAGCCGGTGAATTCGAGCTGGCCGCCGCGCTGCGGGTCGGCGATCGTCCCCTGCAGCCGGATGGCCGGCTGCCCGCCCACGCTCACCTGGACGACCTGGGAGAAGACGCTGACCGTGCCGGGAAGCGAGGACTGCATCGTCTCCTGCAGCTGTTTGGCACTGCTGCGCGGGTCGAGGGTGTCGAGCGTCTGCGCGTAGAGACCGGCCGCGTCCTGGGGGTCGTCCTTGATGATCTCGTTCACGGTCGCCCAGTCGGCGGTGACGGGCGTGGCGAACAGCGCCCGGAACTGCTCCACTCTCGGCGAGGCCACCACGAACACGTCGGCGTGCGGTTGGAGGGTCCAGGCGCCGGGGTGCTGGAAGGCGACCGGCACCGCGGCCGACCCCTGGTACGCCACCCAGGTGTCGCCACCGCGCAGGAACGTCGCGAGCATCGCCACCAGCGCGACGATCGCCGTGATCGCCACCGCCGCGCCGATGAGAATGCCCTTCCCACCGGATCTGGGCCTGCTCGGCTCCGGTCGCCCCGTGGGCACCGTCGGTGCGGCGGGGCGAGCCTGGGTGAGCTGGTACGGCCGGCCGGCACCGCTGATCGCGTCACGCAGTTCGGCGACGAACTGGCCACAGGTCTCGTAGCGCTGCTCGGGTGACTTGGCCAGGGCCCGCATCATGACGCCGTCGACCTCAAGCGGCAGCTCGGGGCGGAGCGTGGTGAGCGGAGTGGGGGTCTCGGCGAGGTGTGCCCAGAGCAGGGCGATCTCGTTGTCGCGCTGGAAGGGCAACCTCCCGGCCAGCGCCTCGTAGACCACGCAGGCCAGGCCGTACTGGTCGCAGCGGCCGTCGATGTGCTCCTTGTTGATCTGCTCGGGCGACATGTAGCGGGGGGTGCCGATGAACTGGTTGGTCTGGGTCAGCCCGGAGATCGAGGTGCGGTGCTTGGTGATGCCGAAGTCGGTGAGGTAGGCGTGGTCGCCCTCGGTGTGGGCGGCGATCAGGATGTTGGCCGGCTTGACATCGCGGTGAACCAGGTCGTGGGCGTGCGCGGTGTCGAGCGCGGCGGCCACCTGGGCGAAGGTCCGGTTGACCTGGCTGACCGGCATCGGGCCCCGGTCGTAGAAGAGCTTGCGCAGGTCGGGGCCGTTGACGTAGCGCATCGCGATGTAGAGGGTGCCGTCGTCGGCGGTGTCGGCCTCGTAGATCGGGATGATGTTGGGGTGGTCGATGCTCGCGACGGTGCGCGACTCCAGCACGAAGCGCTGACGGAACCGCTCGTCCTCGCCGAGGAGCGGGTTGAGGATCTTCAGTGCCACCCGGCGGTTGAGCCTGGGATCGACCGCGAGGTAGACCACGGCCATGCCGCCCTTGCCGATGATGTCCTCGATCTGGTAACCGGCCACTTCCCGGCCGATCAGCGCCCTGTCGTTGGCTGACATCACGTCTTGGCCGGCTGGCCGCAGTAGCCGCAGAAACTGTGGGCGGGACCCAGCCGCATCCCGCAGCCCGTGCAGTACTTCTGCACCGTCGTCTCGGCGGGTCTGGGGTCCGGAGCGGTGCTGGAGCCCGGATCGCGCGCCACCAGCACCGGCTGGCCGGGCGAGGTCGAGGAGATCTTGGGCAGTGCGGGGAAGGAGCGGCCGACCACGATCGTTGAGTCGACCTGCTCGTCGAAGACCGATCTCGCCTGCACGGGCGGCGGGTTCACGCTGGGAGGCGGGATGGGGGGCAGGGTGTCGGCGGGCGGGCTCGGCTCCGGTGCCGGTTCGTGGTCGGAGAGCCTGCGGCGCCAGAGCAGGATCGCGGTGGCCAGCACCACCAGCACCAGCAGGCCGCCGCCGACCAGGAACGGCCACAGCGGCGCGCCGCCGGGCGCGTCGGTGGAGGCCGCCGCCCTCTTGGTGCCCTCGTCCTCCGCGGTGCCGCGCTTGGCCTGGGCCGTCTTGAGGTGCGCGGCGGCCACGGTGTGGCCCGGGTAGAGGTCCAGCACCCGCTGGAAGGCGGGGACGGCGTCACCGTAGTAGTGGGTGTGGAAGCGGGTCAGCGCCTGCTCGAAGGCGGCGTCGATCGGGCCGCGGGCGGGCGCGACGTCCGCCTCGGCCAGGGCCTTGGTGACCTCCCTGACACCGATCATCCGGGCGTCCTTGCCGCCGCCGAGCAGCAGGCCGACGACCTCGCCCTTCTTGTCCTCGATCACCGGGCCGCCGAGCAGCCCCCTGTCGACCAGGGCGCCCAGTTTCTCCGGCTCGTTGACCTTGTTCTCCGGGTCCTTGAACTGTCGGCCGCCCTCACCGGCGCCCCCCGCCCGCAGGTGGGCGATGTCGACGGTCTCCGGCAGGTTCGCGGCCGGTCGACCGGTGAACCCGGCGATCGCCACCGGCGAGCCGTCCTTGGCGGGCACCTCGGCGGCGAGCGGGGCGGTGGGCAGGCCCGCGCTCCCGTCGGCGCGGCCGACGGGCCTCAGCACCGCCGGGCTGTCGGGTTTGTCGCCGACGCGGACGATCTCGGCCTTGAACCCCTCCTCGTCGGCGGGAGTGATGTTGGGGAAGACCCTGATCTCTGTGGTGACGTCGATGATGCAGGTGGCGGTGGGCTGCTTGGGCGGGTAACACTCCTGCAGGTGATGGTCGAGCAGGTCGTCCTTGAGCTTGTGCCGCTCGAAGTCCGCGGGGACCTTGACCTTGTGGTGCTCGGCGAAGATCTTGTTGGCGGCGTAGATCCGGACGTCCCTGTCGTTCTTGACCACCCGGGTGAGGGTGACCATGCCCCCGTCGGGGTTGATCACCGTGCCGGTGCCGCTGCCGATCGGCACCTCGTAGGAACGCTCCACGTGGACCAGCTCGCCGATGTGGTCAAGGAGCGTGATGTCCACGCGCGCCGTGGTCTCGATCCTGGCCACCGCGGGGGTCACCAGGTCGGTGATCCCGCTGGGGTGCTCGTGAGCCAGGGCGGGCGCCACCCCGGCGACCGCCAACAGGAGGCCTCCGAACACCGCCGCCGAACCGAACCGCCGCATCGCCACTCCCTACAGGGGATAGGACAAGGGTCGCAAACCAGAGTGAATAAGTGAACCATTCAGGCCCGAGGGCTTGACTTTCTTTCCGCCGTTGCCCGCACCTGGTCACGAAACGGATGTCTCCGCCCCGCCCTCACCAACACCACCCCGGCGCCGACCATGCCTTTCACCATGTCCATCCCCCGTCGCGGACAGTTACGCAAAGTCTAATCCCGACGGGGCCCCGGCGCGACAATGTATACCCTGCGGGAACCGGCTCCCTCGTCTCGCCCAATGACCCGCGGTCACCTCAATCCAGCGGGACGAAAACCCTACATTTCTCGATATTTCCAACTAATAAGCAATAAAGGGGATAAAGCTCTCATTGCTTCCCATCCGCCCGAGGAGGCTCCTCCGGTACGCGGGCGGAGGGCCCGCGAATTCGAAAACGCGAGAGGAGCGGAGGGCGAGGGCCACCGGGACACGGGCGAGCCGGTCACCCGGACGCGGCCCAGGCGACCCCATGGACAAGCGCTTGCTAGGGAAATAGCCTGCCCTTCGTGGGCGAGCGGGCGCGGAACCCGTCCCCGCGTCGCGACGGGCCACCTGCCCGGAGCGCCGGACGATCAGACGGGGAGAGCCGTTGAGCCACTCGATCGGGGTCGACGTCGGAGGGACGTTCACGGACGTGGTGCTCCGCGGACCGGATGGCGGGATCAGCGTCGCCAAGTGCCTGAGCACCCACGACGACCCGGCCGACGGCATCGTCACGGGCATCGTCGCCGCGCTCGGCCGCAGGGACCCCTCCCTGGTGACCAGGGTCGTGCACGCGACCACGCTGGCCACCAACGCCGTGCTCGAACGCAGAGGCGTCCGCGTCGCCTATGTCACGACCAGAGGTTTCCGCTCGGCGATCCCCCTGGGCCGCTACGCGCGGGTCGAGGAGGACCGCTACGACCTCCGCTTCGACCCTCCCGCGCCGCCGGTCGCCGCCGGTGACTGTTTCGAGGTGCCCGAGCGGGTGGACCACCGGGGCGAGGTGCTCGAACCGCTCGACGAGGCGGCCGTGACCCGCGTCGGCGAGGAGATCGCGCGGCGGGGTGTCACCGCGGCCGCCGTCTGCCTGCTGCACTCGTACGTGAACCCCTCGCACGAACGGCGGGTCGCCGAGATCCTCCGACGCGTCGTGCCGACCGTGGTGATCTCCTCGGAGGTCTGGCCGGAACTGCGCGAGTACGAGCGGGCGACCACCACGATCATGTCCGCCTATGTCGGGCCCGTCATGGCGGGATACCTGCGGCGGCTGACCGCTCGGCTGGCCGGCATCGGAATCACCGCGCCGGTGCACGTCATGGACTCGGGCGGCGGCGTGATGTCCGCCGAACTGGCGGCCCGGCGGGCCGTGGCCACCATCGAGTCCGGGCCCGCGGCCGGGGTGCTGGCCGCCGCCGCGTCCGGCCATCCGGACGTCGTCTCCTTCGACATGGGCGGGACCACCGCCAAGACCTGCGTGATCAGGAACGGCGAGCCGGAGATCACCCACGAGTTCCACGTGGGCGGCAAGGGCAGCTTCGGCGGGCGCAGGGCCGGGACCGGGGTGCCGGTCAAGATCCCGGCGATCGATCTGGCGGAGGTGGGGGCCGGAGGGGGCAGCATCGCATGGGTGGACCCGGCCGGCACCCTGCGGGCAGGCCCGCGCTCGGCCGGTTCGGAACCCGGCCCGGCCTGCTACGGCCTGGGCGGCGACGAGCCGACGGTGACGGACGCCAACCTGGTGCTCGGCTACCTCGACGCCGCCTCGTTCGCCGCCGGGACGATGTCGCTCTCCCTCGACCTCGCGGAGAAGGCGGTCGACCGCCGCCTCGCCGGCCCGCTCGGGGTCTCCCGCGCCGAGGCGGCGCACGCCGTCCACGAGATCGCCAACGCCTCGATGGGATCGGCGGTCCACGTGGTGACGGTGCAGCGGGGCATCGATCCCCGAGGGTTCGTCATGGTCGCCTTCGGCGGCGCGGGCCCGATGCACGCGGCCAGGGTCGCCTCCCGCTTCGGCATCTCCACGGTGGTCGTTCCCGCGCACTGCGGGGTCGGCTCCGCGGCCGGCCTGCTGGCCGGCGACCTGTCCACCGACCGCGTCCTGTCCGCCCCGGGTGCCGACCCGGTGCGGGTCTTCGCCATCCTGGCCGAGACCGCCGCCGCCGACCTGAACGTGACCCTCGGCTCCCCCGGCGTCTCGGTCACCCGCTCGGCCGACGTCCGCTTCACCGGACAGGCCCACGACCTGACCGTGCGATGGAGCGACTCCCCCGCCGAACTGGCCGACCGCTTCTTCGCGAGATACCGGCAGGTGTACGGCATCGAGCAGCGGGGCCCCATCGAGGTCGTCGGCTACCGCGTCCGCGTCACCCAGACCGCCCGGCACTCCCTGGTCGGCACCGCGCCCGGAGCCCGGGAGCCGGGTGGGCCCCCGAAGCGCCCGGAGGCCCACGATGCCTCCGGCACCGCCGAGGTGCGGCGGGCCGCGTACTTTCCCGAGCTCGGCGGATACGTACCGGTGCCGGTGCTCACCAGGGCGGCCCTGCGCGAGGTGGCGGGACCGGCGATCGTCGAGGACGCCGAGGCGACGATCGTGGTGCCACCGGGCTGGACGGCCAGGCTCGCGGACGACATGTCGGTAATCCTCACCGAGGGCGGAACACCATGACGCGGGAACCCCCGACGGCGCACCGGCGGCCCGCACGAGGGGTCCTCACCGGGGGTCCCCACGAAGGGGCGAGTCGGTCGACGGCGGAGACGCTGACCGCGGAGGTACTGCGGAACGCGCTGGTGGTGGCGGCCGAGGAGGCGAGCATCGTGGTGGTGCGCTCGGCCTACTCGACGTTCATCGTCGAGGGGTCCGACGCCTCGGCGGCGATCCTCGACGCGGGTGGGCGCCTGGTCGCGCAGTCGATGGCGACCACGCTCATGAACAGCATGGCGCTGAAGGTCGCGCTGCCCGAACTGCTGAAGGACATCCCGGCCGCCGGGATGCGGCCCGGTGACGTGTTCGTGCTCAACGACGCCTACCGGGGCGGGGTGCACACCAACGACCTGCTCGTCTACCGGCCGGTCTTCGTCGCCGGCGAGCCCGCCTACTTCACCGCGACGATGATCCACGTCTCGGACCTCGGCGGCCTGTCCGCGGGCGGCATGGCCCCGCTCGCCACCGACATCTTCCTTGAGGGCCTGCAACTCCCCCCGGTCCTGCTGGCCACCTCGCGCGGCGTGGAACCGGCGATCGAGGCGATCCTGCGGGCCAACAGCCGTACCCCCGACAAGGTCATGGGTGATGTGCGCGCGCTCGTCGCGGGCACCGCGGTCGCCGCGGCCAGGATCGAGGCGCTGGTCGGCGAGTACGGCCCGGCCGGGCTCGCCCGGGGGATCGACGACTATCTGGACCACACCGAGACGCTGACCCGCGCGGCCCTTCTCGCCCTGCCCGCCGGGCGCTACGAGGCGTCCTACCCGATCGACGACGACGGCATCGACCTCACCGTCTCGCACACCGTCAGGGTCGCGGTCACCCTGACCCCCGGTGCGGGAGCCGTGCTCGACTTCGACGGCACCGACCCCCAGGTCCCGGCGGCGATCAACTCCTCCTCGTCACAGTCGCTGGCCGCCGCCGTGTTCGCGATGCGCTGCTTCCTGGACCCGTCCATCGCGATGAACGACGGCTGCCTGCGGGCGATCGAGGTGCGGCTGCCACCCGGATCGCTGCTCAACGCGCGTTCCCCCTACCCGTGCGGTGGCCGGTTCGTGCCCATCTACGCGGCGATGGAGGCCGTCTTCCAGGCGCTGTCGGACGCGATGCCCGAACGCGCCATCGCGGCGAGCGGCATCCTGCAGCCCTTCTCCATCGCGGCCGTCGGGGCGCCGTACTGGATCCACCTGTCGTACGACTTCGGCGGGGTCGGCGCCCGGCAGGGCAAGGACGGCCCGGACGCGACCGGCGTGCACTTCGGCATCGGCCGCAACTCGGTACCCCAGGTCGAGCCGGTCGAGACCCGCTGCCCGCTCGTCGTGGAGTCGGTGGAGACCGTTCCCGACTCCGGTGGCCCCGGCAGGTACCGGGGCGGCCTCGGCTCCCGCACGGTGATCCGCTTTCTGGCCGACGCCCACGTCACCACCCGGGGCGACCGGCTGCGCAACGCCCCGCCCGGGCGCTCCGGTGGCCTGCCCGGCCGGCTCGGCGGCTTCTACCTGCGGCGCGCGGACGGCTCGCTGGAACACCTCGCCTCCAAGGTGAACAACGTCCGGCTCGGCGCGGGCGAGGCGTTCGTGATCGAGACGACCGGCGGCGGCGGCATCGGCTCCCCGTACGAGCGGCCCGTCGCGGAGGTCCTCGCCGACCTCGACACCGGCCGCGTCACCCCACACGGCGCCCTCGCCGACTACGGGGTCACCCTCGAAAACGACGGCACGGCGACGCGGCCCCGGGCGGCCTCACCGGAACGGCCGGGCCCGGACTAGCCCGACTCCGAGGCGATGTCCCCACCGTCGTCGTTCCGGCCCAGGTCGGCGGGCAGGAGTTGTTCGGTGAGCAGGCGGCGTACCCGTGCGCGGCGGTCAGGGGCATCCAGCCACCGTCGCACCAGCCGCCACCCATGGACGTAGCCGAAGATGTACGGGCTCATGACGGACGGTCTGAGCAGGTTGAGGGTGCGGGCGATCTCGCTCTCGTCGTACAGTGCCCAGCGCGCCAGGTAATCGCCGAGCCGCGCGTCGGACGATCCCTCGGCGGCCAGGAAGGCCGCGTTGCCCCACACCCCCCACAGCACGTTCTTCGCGTGGTGGATCGCGGCGAGGTCGCTGCCGTCCCGGCGGATGCCGAACTCGGGCAGGACGGCGCCGGCCAGCCAGGTCTGAGCCTCGTCACCGGGAAAGAGGATCTCCTGCGCGCACAACCCGAGTCCCTCGCTGATCAGGAACGACGGCGAGAGCATGAACCGCACCCGCTGGTCCGCGCGGCCCTGCCCGTCCACCAGCAGGCGCTCCTTGAGCAGCGACTCGGCGATGTGCCCCGGATGTCCCTCGTGGGCCACGATGTACAGCAGGTCGGCCAGATTGAACGGGAGGTCTCCGTTGATGAAGATCGTGGACTCGGTGCCGCCGTGATGGTGTCCGGCCGCGTGGTAGGACACCCCGCCGACCACCTGGCAGCCGACGCTCTCGTCCGCGGGCAGCGTCACGATGGTCTCGGTACGGGCACGGGTCTCGGCCACGGCTCTGCCCACCAGGTCGGGCAGCCGCTCCATCCGGGTCAGGGTGTGGGTCCGCTGCCAGGCGCGCAGCCGTTCCGCCAGCGAGCCGCGAGTCTTCGGCAGCGCCGCGTCCAGCAGTTCGTGCGCCTCCTCGAACACCGACTCCGGCAACGGCCGCGGCCGTAACCCCAGGCACTGCTGGGCGTACTCGGCCAGCGGCAGCCTCTCCCCGTCCAGGTACCGGGCCACCGCGCGCATCGCGCGGATCTGCGCCACCAGGTACGGGGCCTGCTCGGAGGCGAGGGCGTCCAGCAGCCGGTCGGCCTCTTCGGCCAGCCGGCCTGGCCGGGGCGGGCTCTGCGCCCCTGCCTGGGTGCGCCATTCGTCCGGGCCCCGGTAGATGAGCACGGCGCCTCCGGAGGGGGCGGCGATCAGACGGTCGATGAGCAGGGCCAGCATCGCGTAGTCCCTCAGCCACACCTGGTCGGTCATGGGATTCTCCTCGTCGTGATGGGACCGGGGCCGCTAAATTAGCTGTACGGTTTTCCGTACAGTGCACGGAAAGGGCGGCGCCATGCCGAGCGGGCAGTCCATCTGGTTCCGCGACGAGGGGCCCGCTCGCAAACCACGTCTGTCGCGCGAGCGGATCGTCAGGGCGGCTGTCGAACTGCTGGACGCCGAGGGCGCCGAGCGCTTCTCCATGCGCGCCCTCGCCGCCCGCCTGCGCGCGGGCACGATGTCGCTGTACGAGTACGTCACGAGCAAGGAGGACGTGCTGGACCTCGCTCTTGACGAGGTCTTCGGTGAGGTCGAGATGGCGGAGACCGACGCGTCATGGCGCACGATTCTGATCGGGCAACTCTCGCAGAGCCGCCAGGTCATGCACCGCCATCCGTGGATACCCGCCCTCGTCGCCACCCGCCCGCTGGCGGGGCCCAATGCCCTGGCCCGCTCCGAGTTCTTCTACTCGGCCCTCGCCCGCGCAGGTCTGCGCGGCCCGGCGCTGACCGCCGCCGTGGGAGCGCTGACGTCCTACGTCAACGGGTACGTCTCCTCGGAGAACATCTGGTGGTCCCGGATTCGCGCTCCCGCCGCCGACGCCGAGATCCGCGACCAGGTCCAGCGGCACCTGGATGAGCGCCTGGAGTCCTATCCGACGCTCGCCCGGCACGCCGAAGTCGGCAACGGTGACTTCGACGACCAGTTCGCGCTGGGCCTGGCCATCATCCTCGACGGCATCGAGGCCCGGCTCGCCTGACCGCCACCGGAGACAGCGCCTCCGGCCCAACCGGGCAAGGACTTCCGGGAACGGTACGACTATCCGCGTGGCCGGGTGAGCGCGGCGGGGTCGAAGGAGACCTCGAACGGCGCGAGCAGGTTCGCGACCTCGCCCGCCTCGTATCTTTCGGCGGGTTTGTAGTCGTCCCCGGCGAGTTCGTGGACGTGGACGGACGGGCCTTCGGACAACTCGATCCGCCAGTAGGCGGGAATGCCCGCAGCGGCGTAGGCGGCCCTCTTGAGGTGGCGGTCTCGTGCCTGGGTACTCGGGCCGACCAACTCGACGGCCAGGAGAATATCGCGCGGTGCGAACATCAGCTCCGTCTCGTCGACGGACTTGGCCGGCACCATGACGAGGTCGGGGATGAAGAAGTCCTGGCTGCTTGCCCGAAGACCGATCGTCGGCAGTGGCTCGAGCTCCGATGGCGCGGCGTCCTGGAGGATTCGCGCCAGACGGCTGAGCGCGTACTGGTGCCGGGGAGTGACCGGAGGACTCACCAGGAGGCTGCCGTCGAAGAGCTCGTAGCGGTTCCCGTCATCGGGGAAATCCAGCAGGTCGTCCACGGTGAACGGCGGTCTGCTCGGCAGGATCAGCGGTCCCGGTATCGCGTTCATCTCTCCAGTGTCGGGGGGCTCGCCGTCGCGCACACGGCACTTGCCGCACCTTCGTCACCTCGGGTAGTGAATACGTCGCGTTTCGCCCACCGTTGGGCGCCCTCTCGGACAGCGGTGTGGACGGCGCGGGCGACGCGGGCGCCCCAGGTGGAGCGGGGACCGCCGAAGAGTTCCTCCGGGCCGTGGTCGGGGACCGCCACGCAGACCGCGTCGGAGGCGGTCCCGGTACCGGGGAAACCGACCTCCAGCAGGGCCTGGGTCTTGGCCTCGGTCACCGTCATGACCGCGTTGACCAGGGCGGCGTCGCTCATCGCGACCGGTACGGCGACGACGATGTTGATCGTGCCCGGCAGGTACACGGGGGCCAGCTCGGGGTCCGGCACGCCTTCGGGCGCGGCGGCCCAGGTCGGGACGCGCAGGCCGACGGTCGCCATGACCTCCACCCCCCCGTCGTCGGCCCGGGTGAAGTGCTCGACCGAGGCGGCGGTGAGCATGCCGACCCCGGGGCCCGGCGGGGCGAGCTCCAGCAGGTGGTCCACCGGGTCCATCCGCGAGTATCCACCGACCACCTGCGCGTTGAGCGCCCAGGCGGCCGGGCCGATGCCGCCGCCGACCATGGCCGAGGAGATCGCCCGCCACCCGGGGCCGAACTCCCAGAGCAGCGAGGCCAGCCGGGCGCCGTCCTCCTCGCGGTGACTCAGCCTCAGCGAGACCTCGCGGACGTCCGGCCGGCTCTCGGGCCCGCTCAGCAGCCCTTCGGACGAACCTCGCGTACGCCCGGGAACGCCCGGACGGATCTCGGACCCGGTCAAGGACGCTCCAGATGGACCTCGGGCCTGCCACCGGGGCCGGTGGCGACGCGGACGCGGGCCTCGAAGTGCTCACCGATCAGCTCTCCGGTCAGTACTTCGGCCGGGGTGCCGGAGGCGGCCATCCGGCCGCCCGAGAGCAACATCATCGAGTCAGCGTACTGGCCGGCCAGGCTCAAATCATGCAATGTCGTGACAACAGTGAGTCCGTCGGCCAGCCGGAGCCGGTCCACGAGCTCCAGCACCTGCTGCTGATGTCCCAGGTCGAGGGCGGTGGTGGGCTCGTCGAGCAGGAGCACCGGGGCCTGCTGGGTCAGCGCCCTGGCGAGCACCACGCGCTGGCGCTCGCCTCCGGACAGACGGCCGAGCCGCCGGACGGCGAGGTGCGACAGGTCCAGCCGCTCCAGCACCGAAGCGGTCACCTCGCGGTCGCGGCGGCCCTCGCGGCCCAGGTAGGGGATGTACGGGGTACGCCCGAGCAGGGCGTAGTCGAACACCGTCATGTCGACCGGCAGCGCCGGGGACTGCGGGGCGTAGGCCAGCAGCCTGGCCCGGTCCCTGGGCCGCAGCCGTCTGACCGGCACGTCGTCGACGAGCACCTCGCCCGCACAGGGCAGCACCCCGGCCAGGGCGCGCAGCAGCGTGGACTTGCCCGCGCCGTTGGCGCCGATGACGGCCAGCCAGCCGCCGTCATCGACGTCGAGCCCGACGCCGGACAGCACGGTCCGCCGGTCCAGCACCACCGACAGGTCGCTCACCGCGAGACGACTCACCGGATCTCCCTTCCGCGCGGCGCACGGGCCACGGTCGCGTGCGCCCCGTACGGACGGACCTGGCCGCTCATGTCTCCACCCGGCGGGTCATGCGCAGTACGGCCACGAAGAACGGCGCGCCGAAGAAGGCGGTCACCACCCCGATGGGCAGCTCGGCGGGGGCGAGCACGGTCCTGGCGATGAGGTCGGCGAGGACCAGGAAGGCGGCCCCGCCGACCAGCGAGATCGGCAGCACGACCCGGTACGAGGAACCGGTCAGGCGGCGGACCACGTGCGGCACGACGATGCCGACGAAGCCGATCAGCCCGCTGACCGCCACGGCCGCCGCGGTGGCCAGGGAGGCCGCGAACAGCACGACGAGGCGGACCCTGGCGGCGTTCAGGCCGAGGGTGACCGCCTCGTCGTCACCGACCGAGAGCACGTCGAGCAGCCTGCCGTGCAGCAGCATGACCGTCACCGAGACGACCGCGTACGGGGCCACCAGTGTGACCTGCCCCCAGCCGCCGCCGACGTTGCCGAGGATCCAGGCGTAGATGCGCTGGAGCTCCTCCACCCTGAGCTGCTGCAGGAACGTCTGGACGGCGGTGAGGAAGGAGGTGACCGCCACACCCGCGAGGACCAGCGTGGCGGTGCCGCCGCCCCGGCCCGCCGCGTTGCCCAGCGCGTAGGCGAGCAGGACGCCGCCGACGGCGCCGACGAAGGCCGCGGCGGGAATGCCGATCGCCTCGCCGTCGCCCTTGCTGAGAACGATCGCCGCCGTGGTCGCCAGACCGGCGCCCGCGGCGGCTCCCAGCAGGTAGGGGTCGGCCAGCGGGTTACGGAAGACCCCCTGGTAGCCGGCTCCCGCGACGGCCAGCAGACCGCCGACGATCGCGGCGAGCAGGACCCTGGGCAGCCGTATCTCGGCCAGGAGGCTCAGTTCGACCGGGGCCAGCCCGGAGTCGGCCGAGACGAACGGCAACCAGTCGAGCAGCTGGATCAGCACGCTGCGCGGCGCGATGTCCGCGGCACCGACCAGTAGCCCGGCGAGCATGCTCGCCAGCAGCAGGGCCACGGCCACGGCCGTCACCGCCGGGCTGAGCCGGGCCGCCTGCCCGGCCGTGCCGCCGGGGACGCCGGAGGAGCGGGGGAGATCTGTCAACTAGCTGGCCGCGGCCTTCTGAACGGCCTCGCCGACCTGCTGGGCGAGGTCCACGACGCGCGGTCCCCAGCGGGAGGCGATGTCGTCGTCGAGAAGGATGACCCGGTCGTTCTTGATGGCCGACAGCTTGGACCAGCCCGGACGCTTGGCGAGGGTGTCCTTCGACTGGCCGCAGCACTTGGTGTCGGCCAGAAAGATCAGGTCGGGGTCGGCCTGCGCGACGAACTCGGCGGAGAGCTTGGGGTAGCCGCCCGCCGCGTCGGGGGCCTTGTCGGCGATGTTGGTCAGGCCGAACAGCCCGTAGATCTGGCCGATGAAGGTGGCGGAGGTCGCCGCGTAGGGGGTGACGTCCAGCTCGTGGTAGTAGGTGAGCTTCGCGTTCTTCGGCGCGGCGGCGGCGAGCTCGTCGATCTGCTTCTTCATCCGCTCGGCGAGTTCGGTGGCCCGCTCGCCGTTGCCGGTGGCGGCGCCGAGGTCGGTGATCTGGTCGTAGGCCTCGTCGAGCTTGGTGGCGGCGGGCTCCAGCAGCACCGGGACGCCGACCTTGCCCAGCGCGGCGACGATGCCGTCGATGTCGTTGGAGAGCACGACCAGGTCGGGCTTCTGGGCGATGATCGCCTCGACGTTCGGCTTGAAACCGGACAGGTCGCTCTTCGGCGCCTCGGCGGGGTGGTTGGACTGGTCGTCCACCGCGACGACCTGTGCTCCGGCGCCGATCGCGAACAGGCTCTCGGTGGCGGCGGTCGACAGCGAGACGATCCGCTCGGGCCTGCTCTCGATGGTGACGGAGCCGTTGCCCGCCTCGACGGTGACCGGGAAGCCCGCCGCCGAGGGAGTCGCGGCGGCACTTGCGGAGGTGGTGGAAGGCGGGGTCGCGGGGGATGTCTGACCGCATCCGGCGAGGGTCAGCGTGGCGAGCAGGGCGCCGGCGAGGGCGCTGCGTACGGGCCTCAAGGGAGGTCCTTTCAGTTACCGGAACCGAGGGACCCAGACAAGGACGGGTCACCCTTTTCCACGAGGGTCGGCGTCGACGACGCGGCGGAGGCGACCTGGCTCGACCCACGAGGGGCCATGACAGTTGCGGGACAGCGCCGGACTCACACCGGACTTCGCTCACACCACGCGTTGGACGAACGCTATCAACTCCCCCGAACAGCCTCTATGCCGAGGCTTCGGACAGACCGCTCTGTGGCTCCTCGGGTAGGCCGCGCCAAGGACCGCTCTCCAGGCACAACGCCACCGGCGAGCCGTCCCGCGACAGGCCGCGCTCCGGCGGGACCGCCCGTCAGACCTCCGGCCCGCTCTTCGAAAGAGCCGCTCTCCGTCCCCCTGACAGGCCGCGCCCGTCCGGCGGGCCGTCGTTCGGCGGGGGCGCCTCTCAGCCGAGCTGCTCCTCGGCGGCGGCGATGATCTCCTGCAGGCGCAGGCCGTGCGCGGCGTCCAGGGGGTGGCCGCCACCGCGCCGCACGGTCCGCTCGAACTCCATGAGCATCAGGGAGAAGACGTCGGAGCCCAGCCGGGTGTCGTCCATGCTCTCCCGGCCGAGGCGGCCGTAGATCTCGACGTCGGAGGGCGGGCTCTCGCCCGGCACGCTCATGCACAGCGACGCCTCGCTGACCGCGCCGGTCTCGTGCTCCAGCAGCAGGCCGACCCAGCCCAGCGGGTTGCCGTGGGCGCGGACCCCGACGACCCTGCCGAGCGCGGCGTCCAACATGTCGATCATGTGCGGGCCGACGTCGAGGATCGCGCCGCGCTCCAACCGCCAGGAGGTGGCGAAGTCCCCGCCGAGCATCGCCCCCGAGATGTTGGCCGCCCGGCCGCCGAACGGCTCGATGGCCGTGACCCTGGCCAGGAAGGCCCGGGTGGCGGGCGAGTAACGCCAGGTGAGGACCATCTGTGAGGCCACGCCCGCCTCGGCGACCGCCTCGGCCAGCCGCCGCGCGCCGTCCAGGTCGGCGGCGAGCGGTTTCTCCAGCAGCAGTGCCTTGCCCGCCTTGGCGGCGAGCACACCGAGCTCCGCCTGGACGGCGGGCGGCACCGAGAACGCGACCGCCTCGCAGTTGTCGAAGAGTTCCTCGATCCGCTCGAAGACGGGAGCGCCGAATCTGGCCGCTGCCTCGGGGCGACGAGCCCACACGCCCGCCAGACGTGTGTTCGGACCAGCCGCCAGCATCGGCGCGTGCACCATCTCGGCCCACGGTCCGGCACCTACCAGACCCACAGATAACGTCACGGATCCAGTTTCGCACGCTCCCAGGCCCTGATCGCGTGCTCCGGACGGTGCGCCGTCGTCCCGCTGTCGACCACGATCGTCTGGCCGGTCACGCACCGCGCCTCGTCCGAGGCGAGGAACGCGACCAGCGCCGCCACGTCGTCCGGCTCCGCCGCCCAGGGCAGCAGACGTTCGGCGGCCTTCTCCGCCAGCCGCCGCGGGGACATCGCCCCGCGCGCCGCGTCGGTCATGACGAGGCCGGGGGCGACCGCGTTGCAGCGGATGCCGCGCGAGCCGTACATGGTGGCGACGTAGCGGGTGAATCCGGTCAGGGCCGCCTTGGACGTCCCGTAGGCCGCGTGGTCGGCGTCGCCCACCAGCCCGGACACCGACGAGGTCAGCACGATCGCGCCGCCGTCGCGCATCGCGGGGACCGCGTGCTTGACCATGAGCATCGCCCCTCGCAGGTTGACGGCCATGGTGCGGTCCCAGATCCCGACGTCCAGGTCGAGCAGGTCCTGGTCGCGACCGTAGACGTCGCGGTCCAGGCAGGCGGCGTTGGAGTGCAGCACGTCCAGCCCGCCGAACGAGCCGGTCAGCTGCGCCACGGCCGCCTTCACCTCCGCCTCGTTCGACACGTCGCAGTGGAGCGCGCACGCCGTACCGCCGCGGGCCCTGATCGCCGAGGCCACCGAGCGCGCGCCCGCGGCCCACAGGTCGGCGACCCCGACGCAGGCGCCCTCGGCGGCCAGCCGGCGCGCGGTCGCCGCGCCGATTCCCGAGGCGGCACCGGTGACCAGCGCCACCCGGCCGTCGAAGCGCGTCACCATTCCACGTTCAGCGCGGTCAGACCCCGCCCGACCAGCGACGTGCGGTAGGTGACGGGCGGTCCGCCCGATGCCAGGCGGAGCCCCGGGAGACGGCGGCCCAGCACCTCCAGCGCGGTACGGAGCTGCAGGCGGCCGAGCGCGGCTCCCACGCAGAAATGGATGCCGTAGCCGAGCGTCATGTGCGCGTCGGCGTTGCCGCGGTCGATCCGGAACTCGTCCGGCTCGTCGAAGACGCGCTCGTCGTGGGCCGCGGAGTCGGTGGAGAGCAGGCAGAGCGAGCCCTTCGGGATGGTCACGCCGTGCATCTCCACATCGACGGCGGCATACCGGAAGGAGCCGAGGCTGGCGCCGTCGATGCGCATGCACTCCTCCACCGCGTTCTGCACCAGCGCGGGCGGCACCGGCCAGATCCCCTCGCGCAGCAGCCTGAACACGCTGTTGCCGAGCTGGTTGGGTACCGTGTCGTTGCCGCCGAGCAGGATCGTGGAGATCAGTTCGACGACCTCGCGGTGCGACAGCTCGGTGCCGATCAGCGAGGTCATCAGCGAGACGAAGTCGTCGCGCGGCTCTGCGGCGCGGGAGGCGACCAGCTTGTCGACGTAGTCGAGGTAGGTCAGGAAGCTCTCCGCCAGCACCAGCTGGCGCTCGGGCGGCTGCGGCGACAGGAAGAGCTGGAACCAGTCCTTCACGTGCTCCTTGACGAAGGCCTCGTCCTCCTCGGGGACGCCGATGAAGCGGGCGGTGAGCTTGATCGAGGGCACGTGCGCGATCTCCGCGCCCAGGTCTCCCCCGCCGCTCGGGATCACCCGGTCGAGCACCTCCTCGTTCAGGTCGCGGAAGCGCTGTTCCATCGCGGCGACGGCGCGCGGGGTGAAGGCGCGCGAGACCGAGCGGCGCAGCCGGGTGTGGGTGGGCGGGTCGACGTTGGCCACGAAGCTGGACAGGAACGAGCCGTGCTCGCCCAGCGTCCGCCTGGTCTCGCCGGCGAGGCTGCGGGAGATCGTCAGCGAGCCCTCGGAGGAGAAGCGCCCGGGGTCGCCGTAGGCGGCGCGCACGTCCTCATGCCGGCTGATGACGTAGGCGCCCAGGTGCTCGCTGTGGAACACCGGGCGCTCGTCGCGGAGCCTGCGCAGGAAGTCGTAGGGCGCGGCGACGTGCCAGGCCGCGCTGACGTCGAAGTCCTCAGCGGTGATCATGACCTGCCTCTCGGTACGGCTCGCGCCGGGCGAGGATCTGGCGGGGGTTGGCGATGAGCATCAGGTCGATCTGCTCGGAGGTGACGCCCCGCCTGCGGAGCTCGGGCAGTACGTCCCTGGAGATGTGGAGCAGGTGGTAGTTGGGGTGGCGTCGCCGTACGACGTCGGCGTCGAAGCGGTCGTTGAAGCAGTAGGAGTCGTGGGAGAGGACCATCCGGTCCGCGTGGCCGCGCGCGGCGAGTTCGGCGACGATCGCCACCCGGTTCTCGAACGAGCTGATCGTCTCGATGCCGAACCTGTCCATGCCCAGGTAGGAGCCGTTCGCGATGAGTTCTTCCAGGTAGGTGACGTCCGTCGCGTCTCCGGCATGCCCGATGACGACCCTGGAGAGGTCCACGCCCAGCCGGGCCAGCAGCTTCTGCTGCTCCAGGCCGCCGCCCGAGGCACTGTGCGAGTGGGTGGAGATCGGCACCCCGGTCTCCAGGTGCGCCTCGGCGACCGCGCGGAAGACCCGCTCGCAGTTGGCGGTCATGCCGAGGTGGTCGGTGGCGCACTTGAGGACGCCGGCCTTCACCCCGGTACGGCCGATCCCCTCGGTGATGTCCCTGACGAAGAACTCGGCCAGCCGGTCGGCGCCGCCGAACAGCGAACCCGGCCCGCGGTTGCCGAAGTAGGGCGGCAGCGCGTCGTAGGTGTAGAGGCCGGTGGCGACCACGATGTTGACCTCGGTCAGCTCGGCCACCCGCTGCACCGCGGGCACGTAGCGGCCCAGGCCGACCACGGTCAGGTCGACCACCGTGTCGATGCCGTGCCGTTTCAGGTCGTTCAGCTTGGCCGCGGCCTCGTGGGCGCGCGCTTCGAGGTCCCAGCCCTCGGGAATGTCCGGCCAGTTCCACAGGATCTCCGGGCTGAGCCCGAAGATGTGCTCGTGCATGAGCGTCGCGCCCGGATCCCCGATGGGGCCGGTGATCGTCTCGACGCTCGGGACGGGGCTGTCACTCATGTCCGCTCACCACTCCTCGCTCTTCGCCGCCCCGTTCACGCGTGCGCGACGACCGGGAACCTCGGGTGTTCGAACGGCTGGTTGACGACCAGCCCCAGGCCGTCGGTCTGCCCGTACGGCGTGCCGGTGTAGAGCGCGTCCGCGTCGAAGTAGGTGACCGTGAACGACAGCCTGGCACTGTCCCTGCGGTTGGCGGCCGCCCCGTGGACGGTCAGTGCGTGGTGCACGGTCGCGTCTCCGGCCGCGAGGTCCAGCGGCGGGGAGGTCTCCAGCTCCTTCAGCCACGGATGCTGGCTGAACTGGTCGTCGCCGTCCCTGGCGAAGGAGCGGCCCAGCAGGCCGTACCGGTGGGAACCGGACAGGAACCGGAGTGAGCCCATGTCGGCGGGCACGTCCACCAGGGCCAGCCAGACGGTGAGCATGGCCGAGCGGTCCATCGGCATCCACGGGAAGTCCTGGTGGAACTCGGTGGCGCCGTGCCCGCCGTCCGGCTCCTTGATCAGCAGGTTGGTCACCTGGATCCGTACCCCGGCCACCCCGTGCAGCAGCCGGGTGGCGGCGCGGCCGAGGGCCGGGGCGAAGGCCAGGTCCCGGAAGTGCTCGTCGGTCTCGGCGATGTCCCTGGACTGGCCGAACGCCTGGTCGACCTTGGAGGCGACCACCCGCGAGCGCTCGGCGAGGTGTTCCCGGGCACGGTCGCGGAGCAGGGCCACGTAGCCGCCTTCGACCAGGCGCGGCAGCCTTACCCAGCCGTTGTCCGCGAAGAAGGCGACCTCGTCGTCGGTCACCTCGCGGACCAGGTTGTCGTCAGCCATTGGCTCAGTGTCGAACCTCCCGCCCGCTAAAGCAAGCGCTTGGTAACAACAGTCGCCTTTCCGTGCCCGGGCGGCACCTCTATGCTTAGCAAGCGCTTGGTTGAACAGAGGGGATGCCGATGGATCGCCCGTTCCGGTTCGCCGCCGTGATCCGCGAGGCCACCTCGGCCAGGGCCTGGGCCGAGGCGGCACGCCGCCTTGAGGGCTCGGGCTTCGACGTGCTGCTCGTCCCCGACCATCTGGTCGGCCCCCGCTTCGCGCCGGTCGCGGCGATGACCGCGGCGGCGTGCGCCACCAGCCGTCTGCGGGTCGGCACACTGGTGTTCGCCAACGACTTCCGCCACCCCGCGGTGCTCGCCAAGGAGGCCGCCACCGTCGACCTGCTCTCCGAGGGCCGTCTGGAGCTGGGCCTCGGCACCGGCTGGATGGCCGCCGACTACGCCGGCGCCGGGCTGGCGTTCGAGCCGCCGGGGGTCAGGGTGGACCGGCTGGCCGAGGCGATCACCGTGCTCAAGGGCCTGTGGGCGGACGGCCCCTTCACCTTCCACGGCAGGCACTACCGGATCACCGCCCTGGACCAGACCCCCAAGCCCCTGAGCCGCCCCCACCCTCGGCTGCTGCTCGGCGGCGGTGGCCCGCGCATGCTCGGGCTGGCCGCCCGCGAGGCCGACGTGATCAACCTCGGCATGCGGGTACGCGCCGACGGGACCGGCCCCGACGGCGCGGACGGCGGTCTGGACGCCTTCCTCGCCAAGATCGACGTGGTACGGCGGGCCGCGGCCGGCCGCTACGACCGGATCGAGCTCGGCACCAGCGTGCAGCAGCTCGGCGTCCGCAAGCGGGACGAGCCGTGGAGCGCCGCCGACTCCTCCCGGCAGGACGAGACGCCGCAGGTACTGCTCGGTACCCGCCAGGACGTCGTCGACAAGCTCCGCCACTGGCGCGACACCCACGACCTGTCCTATTTCGTGCTCCACCACGAGCGCGACCTGGACGCCTTCATCCCGGTCGCCGAGGAGCTCGCGGGCCGCTGACCCGTGGCGCCTCGCCGCCCGCGCCCCGGGGCGTGGGCGACGAGGCGCCGGCGGCATGATTGGGCATCATGGACCAGATGATTCTGTTGCGGCACGGCGAGACCGAGTGGAGCCGGAACGGCCGGCACACCGGGCGCACCGATCTACGGCTGACCACCGGAGGCGAGGAGCAGGCACGGGCACTGGCCCCGCTGATCTCGGACCGGACGTTCGGCCTCGTCCTGGTCAGTCCGGCTCGGCGCGCGCGGGACACCGCCGAGCTCGCCGGGATCAAGGACTACGAGACGGATCCCGACCTGTGGGAATGGGACTACGGCGGCTACGAGGGCATCACCACCCTGAAGATCCGCGAGAGGCGCCCCGGCTGGCACCTGTGGCGCGACGGCGTCGTCCCCGGCGACGCCGAGCACCCCGGCGAGAGCGCGGAGCAGGTCGGTGCCCGCGCCGACCGGGTGATCGCCCGCGCCCTGGCCGCGGACGGCGACGTGGTCCTGGTCGCCCACGGGCACTACCTGCGGGTGCTGTGCGCCCGCTGGCTCGGCCTGCCACCGACCGACGGCCGCCTGTTCCGCCTGGACACCGGCACCTACTCCCGGCTC
The DNA here is from genome assembly GCF_042665875.1 of Streptosporangium amethystogenes subsp. fukuiense. Classification (NCBI taxonomy): domain Bacteria; kingdom Bacillati; phylum Actinomycetota; class Actinomycetes; order Streptosporangiales; family Streptosporangiaceae; genus Streptosporangium; species Streptosporangium amethystogenes. The sequence continues at coordinate 4,340,946 of NZ_JBHTEE010000001.1, forward strand.
GGCTTCGAGCGCGACGAGCCGGTCGTCCTCACCTGGAACGCCCCGGTCCTCCCCACCGCCTAGATCGGGGAGAGCCGGGAGCCGGGGAAGGGCGCCAGCAGGGTCTCCCGCCACGGGCCCGCCAGGAACTCCCTGGCCCGCCTGCTCCAGTCGAGCAGCCGGCCGTCCGGCTCCACCTCGTCGTCCAGGCCGAGCGCCGCGTCCCTGGACCGCTGAAGCGCCAGGTGGTCGTCCAGCGTCATGCCCCAGACGGTGACGACCTCGGTGTCGCAGAACAGGACCTCGTACAGGCCGATCGGGCGGTGGCCGTGGTCGGCGAGGACGGGCGCGCGCTCCTCGCGGACGGCGTCGAGGTAGTCCAGCGCGGCCCCGGGCCGCACCTGGGCGCTCTCGAACAGGTAGAACGGGGCCGCGTAGCCCTCGGCGGTGATGTCGGCGAGGGCCGGACTGCCGCGCACCGCGCCCAGCGGCCGGGAGAAGGCGGAAAAACGCAGGTCGTCGATGTCGGAGAGGAAGAGCCTGCCGTCGACGCCGTCGTAGATGTTCATCATCTGCCGCCAGCCGCCGTCCCAGCCGCCGTGGCAGTCCCAGAGCGTGACCGCCTTGAACTGGGGGTGGCCGGTGATGCCGACGGCGTAGAAGGCGCCCACCAGGTCGATGTCCCTGGATCTGATCGACAGCCCCCGGGTCAGTTCCGGGGTGTCGAGGGCCTCGTCCTCCTTCTTGTAGCGGGTGAGCCAGGTGAGGTACTCCAGCGGCCTGCGGGAGTTCATCGGCCGGAAGTCGACCTCTTCGATCAGGTAGATGCCTCGCCGCATGGTAAGCGCCTCCTCGACCCAAGCGATTGCTTGGTGGAACCCTAGTCGAGGAGGATCATGCCGTACAGCGTGGAGATCCGGTTTGGACGGCGAGGTCGTCCCGGCCACCCGCGGGCACTTCCTGCGGAACCCGCCGCGCCTCAGCGACGTCGCGTCCGCTGGACGGCGTGATGGGCGGCGAGTCCCGCCCTGTCGAGCTTGCCGTTACCGGTCAGGGGGAACGAGTCGAGCAGCTTCACCCTGTGCGGCACCATGTGACGTGGAAGCGACAGTCTCGCGTACCCCTTCACATCGGCCTCCGTGACCGCCCCCGGCGACGCGGAGTCGACGTAGGCCACCATCTGGGGCTCCCCGATGGGGGTTTTCTCCACCACGCACGCGACGCCTCTCACCCCGGCCATCCCGCTGAGCACCGACTCGATCTCACCGAGCTCGATCCGGAACCCCCTGAGTTTGACCTGCGTGTCCCTGCGGCCGATGTAGTAGAGGTTTCCCTCCCCGTCACGCGTTCCCCAGTCGCCGCTGCGGTAGTGGCGCGATCCGGCCGGGCCGGTGACGAAACGGCTCGCGGTGAGATCCGCGCGTCCCAGGTAGCCGTGGGCGACCCCGCCCCCGGAGACCCAGATCTCCCCTGGCTCGCCGACGCCGACCTCCGCTCCGGTGGAATCCCGCAGGCTGACCGAGAGATGGCTCAGGGGCCGCCCGATGGGCGTGGCGGACTCCGGCGCTCGGGCGAGCAGCTCGGGGGAGAGAAGGCAGTGCGTCACATGAACGGTGGTCTCGGTGATCCCGTACATGTTCACCATCCGGGCCCCGCCGAGGCCGGCGCTCCACCACAGTTCCAGGTCCGGCGGGCACACCGCCTCACCACCGAAGACCACGTATCTGAGTGCGGGCAGGCGGGTGCCCGAACGTGCCAGCTCCCTGACCAGGTAGCCGAACACCGACGGCACCTGGTTGAGGACGGTGACACGTTCGGAGAGCAGGGTGGAGATCATCGCCTGGGGGTCCACGACGACCTCCGCGGCGGGAACCAGCAGGCGGGCACCGTGCAGCAGCGCGCCCCACATCTCCCACACGCTGAAGTCGAAGCTCAGTGAGTGGAACAGGACCCAGACGTCGTCCACGTCGAAGGAGAAGACCTCACCGGCGGCGTCCATCAGGCCGAGCACGTTGGAGTGGGAGACGACACAGCCCTTGGGAGCGCCGGTGGACCCGGAGGTGTAGATGACGTAGGCGGTGTCCGGAGGGACCTCCAGGGCCCCCGCCGACGCCCGCTCCACGATCCAGAGGGGGCCGATCTCGGCGAGCACGGACTCGCCGGCCACCGGCAGGTCCGTGACGATGAGACGCACACCGGCGTCGGCCAGTATCTGGTCCTGGCGTCTCTCCGGGTACGCGGGGTCGATCGGGACGTAGGCGCGGTCGGCCATCATGATCCCCAGCGGCACCGCGACGGCGTGATGGCTCCGAGCGACCCTCGCCGCGACGAGCCGATCCCCCGCGAGCCTGCGCAGCTCTCCCGCGACCCGCAGAGCCAGGGCTTCCAGTTCCCCGTACGTGAGCTCGCCGCCGGTTCCCCGCACCGCCAGGCGCGAGGGGTGCGCTCCGGCCACGGCCTGGAAACGGGTATGCAGCCGATCTTCTGGCATCCCCGCACCTCCTTGGTGATCGTTGTGTGTTTCGAACCGCATGTCAGCGGGTCTCCCGGCGGGACGGGGGCGCGGCTCGCCCTCCGTCGCGTCGAACCGGGAGGCCCGTTCGGCGAAGCCGGGTGCGGCCACGGCCTCGCGCACCGGCTCCCATGCGGAGGCGACAGAGGATCCGAGCGCTCTCACCGTCATTTCGGGAAGCAGCGATCACGCTAGTGGGAGGTCCTGCGAAAACCTTGAAACATGCTTGGGTTTGGCTTGGAGCCCCAGGAGGGGTGTGCCGCCCAAGACGCCACGGCGACAGAAGGCACCGGAAACAGCGGTCATGCCGGGTGAGCGCCCAGGCCGCACCCGTACGGGAAAGTCGGCGACTCAGCGGCCCCACATCCGCCGCCTGCGGAGACGCACCCTCCGGGCGGGCCCTGCCGCCGGAGTCCGGCCGGCAGGAGACGCAAGACGGAGGACGCGGGTGGAGACGATCTCCTGCCGCGGACGCGCAAAGCCTCACCAGGTGGCGGATTCGCCGGTGAGACGACGGGCCATGAGATCGTTCACGGCCAGGTGGATCATGGCTTCGGACCGGTCGGGGAAAGGGGCCTCGCGTGGTGCGGAGATCCCGTTCAGGCGGCCGCGGCGGCGGGCTGCGGGCCCCGGCCGGTCAGCCATTCGAGCACCTTGCGATGGCCGTGGCAGGCGTCCTCGAAGTGACCCCAGCGCCAGTAACGTGGCTGGTCGCGCACTCCGGTGACCCATGTGCGGTAGGACACCGGAGTGGGCGCACCCTCCCCCGTCACCGCCGAGGCAACGCCGTAAGTGCGGATCACGACGCGCCCGCCTGGCGCGAACAGCACGTCGTCGGCCACCGGGTACAAGGTCATCTGGTCGAGCACGGCTTGAGCCCCCAATCGCTGTGATCTCAAACTCTTCCGTGCCGTTCCACTCTCCCGGTTACACCACCGGCGCGGCTCGGTTAACCCGGCGGCTCTGAGGTAAAAACGGTGTTACACCGTTAAACCGTCGAACTCCCCATCCTTCACCCCGAGCACCAGGGCACGAATCTCGTCCCTGGTGTAGATCAGGGCAGGCCCCTCGGGAAAACGCGAGTTTCGGACCGCGATGCTGCCATCCGAAAGTTCGGCAAGCTCGACGCAGTTACCCGTCGAGTTGCTGTAGCGGCTCTTGCGCCAGCTGGCCCCGGCAAGGTCAGTGGCCGGCATGCCGTTGTAGGTCTGCTCCATTTACATCTCTCTGAGAAGGTCGCCGAGGATCTCGGCGGTGCCCCCGGGCGTGGTGCTTTCCACGCACAACTGCTCCATGGCCGTGAGGTATGGATCGATGTCCTCACGTTTGTCCAGGTAGAGGGCACCCCAGAGCTGCTCGACGTAGACGACGTCCGACAGGTCGGACTCGGGAAACCGCAAGATGCTGAACGCGCCACCCTCAGCCGCGTGCATGCCGAATCGGAAAGGCATCACCTGAAGGGTGATGTTGGGAAGCGTGGACACTTCCAGCAGGTGCTGGATCTGCTCACGCATCGTCTCCTTACCTCCGATGGGACGCCTCAGGGCCGCCTCGTCGATGACCGCCCACAACCGGGGGCCGTCCTTCTTCGTTAAGCGATCCTGCCGCTGCATGCGCATATGCACACGACGCTCGATCTCCGCCTCCGGCACGTCCGGGTAGCCCAACCGGATCACGGTGCGCGCGTAGGCGGATGTCTGCAGCAGGCCGGGAATGAACTGCACCTCGTAGGTGCGGATCATGTTCGCCGCCTCCTCCAGCCCCACGTAGGTGGTGAACCAGTTCGGCAACAGGTCGCCGTACTTGTGCCACCAGCCGGGGGTGTTCGCCTCGCGGACCATCTCCAGCAGGCCGCGCCGTTCTGCGTCGTCGAGTACGCCGTACAGGGTGAGCAGGTCTTCCACGTCACGCGTCTTGAAGCCGACGCGGCCGAGTTCCATACGGCTGATCTTGGACTCTGAGGCACGGATGTGGAATCCCGCTGCCTCACGGGCGAGCCCCTTCTCCTCACGCAGCCGGCGCAGACTCGCGCCGAGCATGATGCGCCGGACAGTGGAACCGGTACCGGGCGGATCCATGGACACGTGATGCTCCTCGCTCGCTTTCCTGATCGACAGTCTGTCACTTCGCGGCCGAAGAGTCCCTGGCCACGATCAAGATCCCCTTTCGTCCAAAATTACCCAATCACCGGTAACGGTAGCGGTTGCACACACCTTATGCACGTGCATTCGCTCTTGCACCTGCACGGGAGTTTGCACCATGATTGCGACTGTGCAGTCCGCCCAAACCGCGCCCCCCCGAACGTCAACGTCATGGACGGCGCTCGACTGGTGGCCCCCCGCAGGCTGGTGGCCCGACTCCGCGCGTGATCTTCTCTCCGGATCCCCCGCAGCCATGGCCAGCGCCACCTTCGTGCTCCCGCCACACGCCGAGTCCGTCCACTCCGCCCGCAGCTTCGCGACGGGCACCCTCACCGGCTGGGACCTCGGCGAGCTGGGCGAGAACATGGAGCTGGTCGTCTCGGAACTGGCGACCAACGCCCTCAGACACGGCCTCCGGCTCGCCGAGTCACGCGCCAGGGAGCCGATCCGGCTCTCGCTGATCCGACGGGGCAATCTGGTCACCTGCACGCTCAACGACCCGGGAGCCGGCTTCCCCGCGCTCCGCGATCCTTCGCCGCTCGACATCGGCGGCCTCGGGCTGCACATCGTCGAGTCACTGAGCCTCCGCTGGGGCTGGGCACCGCTGGCCCCGTACGGCAAGATTGTCTGGGCCGTCCTGCGGACCGCCCTTCGCGAGGATCCCGCCCCCCTCGACCGCCCGTAGACCCACGAACGCCCGCCACGCCCCGCTCCTTCACCACCTCCACCGACCTCTTCCGGACGGCGCCGCCTCTTCCCCTCAAGGGCGCCAATCGGTCCCGGGGCCGCCACTCCTCCCTCCCGGCGGCCCCGGGACCGGTTAGAACCGGATGGGGACCTCATATAACGCGTCGCATTCTGCGCGGTAGACGCCGTCAGAGATGCCCTCTGCATTACCGTGGATGTTTATGGCTCACGGAGAGTCCCCGCGCGAGATTCCTGAGAGAGCTGCGAGATGGACGATCACCTGCTCGGCTGGTTGAAAACCCTCGACGAAGAACGGCTCGCCCGAGTTCTGGCCAACCGGCCGGACGCCATCGCCCCGCCGTGGCCGCGCCGCCTGGACACCCTGGCGCAGCGGCTGGGCAACGGGTTCGCGGTGATGGAGGTCATGCGCGGCCTGCCGCTGCCCTCCCTGGAGGTGGCGCAGGCCGCGCTGACCCTCGGCGAGCAGGCCGGGTCCAAGGCGGTGGCCCGTTTCATGGGCGTGTCCGAGGCCGAGGTGGCGCCCTGGCTCGACCTGCTGTTCGACCACGCCCTGGCGTGGCCGGACGCCGAGGGCCGTATCCGGGTGGCCGAGGGACTCGCCCGCTGGTGGACCGCCCCCTGCGGGCTCGGTGAGCCGCTCCCCAACTACCTGAACTCCTGGACGGTCAGCGCGGACGCGCTGCGCGAGCTGGCCAGGACCCTGGGCCTGCCGCACGGCCCGAAGCGGCGTACGGTCGCCAGGGTCACCGAGATCCTCTCCGACCCGCACCGGGTGACCGCACTGCTGGAGAAGGCTCCCGAGGGTGCGAGGCGGCTGCTTGAGGAGTTCGCCTGGGACGGTCCTGTCCGCGACGTGGACGGCGGCGAGTTCGTGGTGCCGGGGTCTCCCGAGAAGTGGGCCACCGACCACGGGCTGCTCTTCCGCCCCAGCTGGAATGTGGCCGAGATGCCCCGTGAGGTGGCGCTCGCGCTGCGCGGCCCCGACTACCACCCGCCCTTCACCCCCGTCCCGCCCGACCTGGCCACGCTCCCCGTAGACCCCGAGGCCGTCGACCACCTGATGACCCTGGCCGCGCCACACGTGGTGGAACGCTGCGCCGCCATGCTGGAGAACACCGCGAAGTTCCCGCTGCCGCTGCTCAAGGCGGGCGGGGTGGGGGTGCGCGAGGTCCGGCGGGTGGCCAAGGACACCGGCTGCGACGAGGACGAGACCCGTCTGCTGCTGGAGGTCTGCGCGGTGGCCCGGCTGCTGGCCTGGGACGACTCCGCCGGCGGGCTGGTGCCCACCGAGAAGTTCGACCGCTGGCGGCTGGACGACGCGGCCGCCAGGCTCAGGGTGCTGCTGTCGGCGTGGTGGCGGATGGAGCGCTCGTCGCTCCGGAAGGTCGACGGCAAGTACGGCACGGTGCTCGGCGACGATCCCGCCGGGGCCATGGTCGCCCGCGCCCGGCGGGCGGTGCTCGGCGTGCTGGCCCGCCTGCCCGCCAGCACCGCGTGCGTCGACCTGGCCGGGCTGGTCGAGTCCGCGTACTGGCACGCCCCGCTGCTGGACCGGTCGCTGCTGGCCGAATGCGCTCCCGCCGTGCTGGAGGAGGCCCGGATGCTCGGGCTGGTCGCCCTCGACACGATCACCGACCTCGGCCGCGCGATGGCCGGGCTGGACGCCTTCCCCGGCGACGAGATCGACGACTCCGCACCCCTGGTGGAGAACGACCCCGTGCTGGTCGAGTGCTCCACCAGGGCGCTGGCCAGCGTGCGACGGAGCGCGCTCTTCGGCGCCGACCTCACCGCGGTGGTGACCGGCCCGCCCGCCGGCGAGCTCGCCGAACTGCTCGACCGGGCCGCCGAGCGCGAGTCGCGCGGCGCGGCCTCGGTCTGGCGGTTCACCCCGGCCAGCGTGCGCCGGGCCATGGACGCCGGCTACACCGCCGAGGGTCTGCTGACGGACCTCGCCGAGGTGGGCAGGGTGCCGCAGCCCCTCGAGTACCTGATTCACGACGTGGCCAGGCGGCACGGCGAGGTCACGGTGACCACCGTCGCCTGCATCGTGCAGGCCTCCGACCCGGTGCTGCTGGCCGAGATCGCCGGGCATCGGCGGCTGGGCAGGCTGGGCCTGCGGCTGCTCGCCCCGACCGTGCTGGCCAGCGCGATGCCCGCCGACAGGACCCTGGCGGCGCTGCGGGAGAACGGCTACGCGCCGGTGCCCATCGAGGACACCGGGGAGATCACCATCCGCAGGGCCCGCGTCGAGGAACCGCGGAACGGGCGGCTGATCCTGCTGCCCGGAGGCAGAGTGGCCGAGTTCGAACAGCCCCCGTACCCACTGGTGGAGCCGCCGCCGGACCCCCGCGAGCACGCCCAGCGCCTGCTCGTCGCCGAGGGCCAGGCCGCCCAGTCCGGCGGCAGGACGTGGGCGGTCATCGGCCGCATGGCCTCCCGCCTGCCGACCGCCCAGCAGTCGCTGCTCGGCTTCGTCGTCGATCGGGGCGTGCGGGCGGCGATCACGCTGACCGACGGCCTGACCGCCACCATCAGCCACGGCGAGCTGCGCAGCGGCGTGCTCGACGCGTGGTGCGAGGAGGCGGGCGACTACCTGGAGTTCCCGCTGGCCGACATCATCGAGGTCCGCGGCGCTTACACCTGATCCCGCCCGCCGGCCGCTTCGCGGAGCCGAGCGCGTGGGCCGGTGCCTCCCAGATCCGCGACCGGACCCACGGCCGCGGTCCGGCTGACCTTCCCGGCCACCGGGCTAGAGCTTCTTGGCCTTGACCAGGTCGGCCAGGAGCTTCTCCAGCACGTCGGCGTAGCCCTGGTAGCTGTAGCGCTCCTCGGCGTGCCAGGCGTAGACCTGCCCGGCCTTGACCGCGGGCAACTTGGCGAAGGTCGGCTTCTTCATCATCTCGTCGACCCGCATCGACTGGGTGCGGGCGTCCACCAGGATCACGTCCGCCTCGTAGGTGTCGGCGTTCTCCCAGCTCAGCGTCTCCCAGAAGCCCGCCTCGTCGACCTTGTCCGGCACCACGACGTCCAGGCCCAGCTCCTTGAAGTAGCGCACGTCCGCGTGGTCGTCGGGATTGACCACCCACATCATCTCCGGGCCACCCGACATGATCAGGATCTTCAGGTTCTTGGTCTCGGGGGTGACGAGCGCCTTGGCCGCGGCGTCGAACCTCGCCTTGGCCGCGGTCACCTCGGGGGCGTTGAGGTCCGCGCCGAGGGCGGCGGCCACCTCGCCGTACTTCCCGATGATCTCGGGCAGCGACTTGCCGACCAGGCGGACGCCGAGGGTGGGCGCCACCTGCTCGATGGTCGAGGTGGACTTCTCCGGCACGTACCAGAGGGTGTCTCCGGTGTACATGCCGCTGACCAGCAGGTCCGGCTGGAGCGAGATGTACTTCTCGACGTTGAACTCGTCCCACACGTTGCCGATGGACTCGACCTTGGTGATGTCGACGTTGCCGACCTGGGGGTCCCTGGTCCCGTCCTTGAGCCTGTGCGGGCCGAAGACAGCGACCGGGCGGACCCCGAAGTCCCAGAGCGCGGCGGCGGCGCCGACCTGGGCGACGACGCGGGCGGGGCGCTCGGGCCGCTCGATCTTCTTTCCGCGGTCGTCGGTGAAGGTCCACGGACCCGCCGCCGACGAGGAGGCAGCCGGAGAGCCACTGGCCGCGGGAGCCGTCTCGGTGCCGCTCCCGCAGGCGGCCAGGGCGAACACGAGGCCGAGGCCGACAGCCATGAATCCCCGCCGCGGAAGGACAGGTAGGGACATTTCGCTCTCCAAAAGATAGGCTTACCTAAATGGCTATTTCATTAGATTAGCCTTACCTTAGCTATACCGACAGGGAGGGGGACCGGTGAGCAGGGCCGGTGTGGCCACGGCCGCGTCCAGGACGGCCGGGGAACCGGACGGCACGTCGCCGCCGGCGAAACGGCGTGCGGCCACGCTGGCGGCCGGGCTGCCGGCCGCGCTGGCCGTACTGGTGCTGCTGGCGCTGGTCAGCGTCGCGGTGGGATCTCGCTCGGTCCCACTGTCCACGGTGCTGGACGCGTTGCTCGCCCCCGACGGGTCCACCGACCACACGGTCATCAGGGACCTGCGCGTGCCACGGACACTGATCGGCATCGGCGTGGGCGCGGCACTCGGCCTGGCCGGCGCGCTGATGCAGAGCCTCACCCGTAACCCGCTCGCCGATCCAGGTCTGCTGGGCGTCAACCAGGGCGCGGCACTCGGCGTGACGGTCGCCATCGGGCTGCTGGGCCTGAGCGACCCCTCCGTCTACGTCTGGTTCGCGTTCGCCGGCGCGGCCGCCGCAGCGGTGCTGGCCTACGCGCTCGGCTCCGCCGGACGCTCGGGCGGCGGCCCGGTACGGCTCACGCTCGCCGGTGTCGCGCTGGGCATGGTGTTCAACGCCGCGGCCTCGGCGATCCTGCGGGCCGACACCGCGACCTTCGACCGGATGCGGTTCTGGCTCACCGGTTCGCTGGCCGGGATCAGCGCCGACGTGGCGATCCGGCTCGCCCCGTTCCTCGTGGCCGGCCTGGTGCTCGGACTGCTGCTGGCCAGGCCGCTCAACACCATGGCACTGGGCGACGAGGCGGGACGCGCGCTGGGCGTGAACATGGCCCGCACCCGCGGGCTGACCGCGCTCGCGGTCACCCTGCTGTGCGGGGCCGCCACCGCCGCCGCCGGGCCGCTGTGGTTCGTGGGCCTGGCCGTGCCGCACGCGGTACGCGCCTTCACCGGCCCCGACCAGCGCTGGGTCCTGCCGTACACCGTCGTGCTCGCCCCCGTGGTGCTGCTCGGCTCCGACATCCTCGGCCGGGTGGTCGCCGCCCCCGCCGAGGTGCAGGTGGGCGTCATGTGCGCGTTCGTCGGCGCCCCGGTTTTCATCCTGCTCGCCCGCCGCCGGAGGCTCGCCGCCCTATGAAGGAAACCCTCCCGGTACGGGCCTCAGAGGCCCACCGCACAGACCCACATATGAAGGAAACCCTCCCGGTACGGGCCTCAGAGGCCCACCGCACAGACCCACATATGAAGCCGGCACGGGCCTCAGAGGCCCACCGCACGGATCTCTCGTGATCGCCCCACCGCCGGCCCCCGCCAGGAAGAGCGGCCGTCCCACCGGGCCCCCGCTGAACGCCCTGCGCGTGCGTTCCTGGTCGCTGCGGCTCTCCCCGCGCGGCCTCGTCACCGGCACCGCCATCGCCGTACTCGGCCTGGTCGTCAGCCTGGTCGCGCTGTCCGTCGGCGAGTTCACGGTCCCCATCGGCGACATCGTGGCCGCGCTGTTCGGTGAGGGCCCCCCGGTCGCCGAGCTCATCGTGAACCGCCTGCGGGCACCGCGGATCGTGACCGGCCTGCTGGTCGGTGCCGCGTTCGGGCTGAGCGGGGCGATCTTCCAGAGCCTCACCCGCAACCCGCTCGGCAGCCCCGACTTCGTCGGCCTCACCTCGGGGGCGGCTACCGGGGGCATCGCCGCCGTGGTGCTGGGCGGCAGCGCCTGGCACATCGCGGGCGCCTCGCTCGCCGGGTGCGTCGCCGGCGCGCTGGCCGTGTACGCCCTGGCCTTCCAGCGCGGGATACAGGGCTACCGGCTGATCCTGGTCGGCATCGGGGTCAACGCACTGCTGATCTCCGCCGACTGGTACATGCTGACCCGCGCCGACATCGGCGACGCGGCCACCGCCGGGGCGTGGATCACCGGCAGCCTCGGCGGGCGCGGCTGGGAGCACGCGATCCCGGTCGCGTGCGCGATGGCCGTGCTCCTGCCCGCCTGCGCCTGGCTGTCGCGCCCGCTGCGGATGATGGAGATGGGCGACGACTCGGCCAGGGCCATGGGCATCCGCGTCGAGCCGGTGCGCGCGGCGGCGATCGCCGTCGGCGTGCTGCTGTGCGGTGTCGCCACCGCCGCCACCGGACCTGTGATCTTCGTGGCGATGGCCGCTCCCCAGCTGGCCCGGCGGATCAGTCGGTCCCCCGGCGTCACCCTGGTCACCTCGGCGCTGACCGGCGCCACCCTGCTGGTCGGCGCCGACCTGGCCGCGCAGCGCCTCTTCGCGCCGGTCCAGCTGCCGGTGGGAATCATGACCGCCGCGATCGGCGGCGTATACCTGGTGTTTCTCCTGCGGAGGGAACGACGTTGAGACTGTACGGCACCGGCCTGACCCTCTCCTACGACAAGCGTGTGGTGGCCAGGGACCTGGACGTCACGATCCCCGACGGGTCGTTCACAGTGATCATCGGCCCCAACGCGTGCGGCAAGTCCACGATGCTGCGCGCCCTGGCCCGGATGCTCAAGCCCCGCGCGGGAGCGGTCCACCTGGACGGATCCGTGATCACCTCGCTGCCCTCCAAGGAGGTGGCGCGCAGGCTGGGCCTGCTGCCGCAGAGCTCGATCGTGCCCGACGGCATCACGGTCGCCGACCTGGTGGGCCGGGGCCGCTACCCGCACCAGCGGATGATGCGCCAGTGGTCCCGCGAGGACGAGGCCGCGGTGGCGGCGGCCATGGAGTCCACCGACGTGACCGAGCTGGCCGACCGCTGCGTGGACGAGCTCTCCGGCGGCCAGCGCCAGCGCGTCTGGCTGGCCATGGCGCTGGCCCAGGAGACCCCGATCCTGCTGCTCGACGAGCCGACCACCTTCCTGGACATCGCCCACCAGATCGAGGTGCTCGACCTCTGCGCCGACCTGCACGAGCAGGGCAGGACCCTGGTCGCCGTGCTGCACGACCTGAACCAGGCCTGCCGCTACGCCACCCATCTGATCGTGATGCGTGACGGCCGGATCGTCGCCGAGGGCGACCCCTCCACGATCGTCACGGCCGACCTGGTACGGGAGGTCTTCGAGCTACGCTGCGAGATCATCGAGGACCCGCAGAGCGGCACCCCGCTGATCGTCCCCGAGACCCGCCGCCGCGCTCCCGTCAGGACGTAGACGCGGGTCCCCGAGAGACTAGGCCTCCAGCGCGACCCGGCGGGCCAGGCCCAGCGGGAGGCCACCACCGGAACCCGCCAGCGCGTCGTGGAAGGCGCGCAGGTCACCGCGGCCCGCGGCCAGGTAGTCGTCGCGGATGCGGTCGATCTCCAGTGCCCCCGTCAGATAGGAGGGCGCCTGGGTGGGCCACGCGCAGTAGCGGTTGACCTCCCCCTTGGCCGTGCCGGGGGTGAGCGAGGACCTCGTGGTCATGAACTCCTCGGCCTGCTCGATCGTCATGTCACCGCAGTGCAGCGAGGTGTCCACGATGATGCGGGCCGCGCGGAAGAGCCGGAAGTCCAGGTGGGCGAGCTCCTGGGCCGGAGTGGTGAAGTAGCCCTGCTCGTGCATCAGCTTCTCGACGTACAGGCCCCAGCCCTCGGTGAAGTACGGGGTGCGGAACAGCCTGCGGGCCCGGCGCGGGTTGCCCGCCATCCAGGACAGGTGCCAGTGGTGACCGGGGTACGCCTCGTGGACGGCGATGGAGGGCATCTGGGCCCTGGCGTTGGTGCGCAGCCGCTGGCGGACCTGTTCCCCGGTGAAGGAGGACGGGGTGAAGGGCACGAAGAAGTGCCCGATCCTGGAGGTCGACAGGGGCGGCGGCGGCATGTAGGAGGCGACGGCGAGGATGGGCCGCTGGAACTCGGGCGACGGGACGACCAGGCACTCCTCGCCCTCGGCGAAGGTCACCAGGCCGCGCTCGCGGACGAACCTCCTGGCCCGCTCCGTCTCGGCCTCGTACTCGGCCCGCATGTCCGCCAGCGTCGGCGCGTGGTCGTCCTGGAGCTCGGTGATGGCCGCGTGCCAGTCGCCCGAGCCGCCGTCCAACCGGGCCGAGACCTCGCGCATCCGCGCGTCCAGCCCGTCGTAGGCCTCCTGCCCTCGCCTGAGCAGCTCGTCGGCGCCGTAGCCGAGCATCTCCCGCTCGCGCAGCAGCGTGGAGTAGAGCTCCTCCCCCATCCGCCAGGTGCCCTCCGCCCGGAAACCTTCGAGGAACTCCACCAGCTCGTCGAAGGCCGCCGCCGCGGGCTCGGCCGCCGCGGCCAGCCGGGTGCGCAGCGCCTCGTCGGACACCTGGCCGGGGACCGTCTCGGTGAGGAAGCGGCGAGCGGTCCGCGCCTGGCCCAGCCCTCGCTCGATCAGCAGCGGGGCCGCCAGCGCGGGGTCGAGGTTGGCCCGGCAGGCGGCGATGACGCCCGGCACCTCGGCCAGCCGCGCGACGGCCGCGTCCACCAGCTCGGCCTCACCGGAGAGCCGCTGCAGGAACGGGCTGAACATCGAGGAGAAGATCGGGCCCACGTAGGCGGCCGGGTCACGCCGCCAGAGCGGCCACGCCTCGTACGCGATCTCGCCACGCAAAGTGGACATGACGAGTTCCCGGTCGATCTCGTCCTCGAAGTCTCCGGAGCCCCGTTCCCCCTGGAGCAGTTCCAGCCGGCGACGTGCCTCCCGCCCTCTGGCGAGGATGCCGGCCTCGGTGAAGTCACCGAGGGTCCTGTCGTACCCCGGCGCGCCCGCGAGGGCGGCGTAGATGGGATTCTCCGCCAGGTACCAGTCGAGAAAATCGCTTACCAGCTCGGGGGACGTCATACCGCGAGATCCTACTTCGCAGGTGATTCGACCACCGATGTGGTCACCGGTCGGCCTTCGCCCCCTCGGAGTCCGCGGACGAGCAGGCGCGGCTCCGCTGTTCCCATAAACTTCATGACGTGGGTGACCCGAAGTTCGAGATCCAGATGCTCCACGACCGTGTCATGGTCAAGGTCGAGCAGGAGTCAGAGGAACGACGCAGCACGGCCGGCATCGTCATCCCGGCGACGGTGAAGATGGCCAACCGCCTCGTCTGGGGTGAGGTCTGCGGCGCGGGCCAGAACGTCCGGGCGGTCAAGGTCGGCGACAAGGTCCTGTTCAACCCCGAGGACCAGTACGAGGTCGAGGTCCACGGCCAGATCTACCTGGTCATGCGCGAGCGCGACCTGCACGCCATCGCCACCCCGCAGACCGACAACGGCACCGGCCTCTACCTCTGAGCTCCACGTGAGCTCCACGAGGACATCTCCATCGCCCGGTTCCCCCGGACCTGGTCGTCTCCGCCGGATGACCGGACCGCTTTCCGGCGCGAGGTCCGCCTGGGCGCGAAAGAGGTCCCCGGCCCGTGACCGGCCCGCCCTCGGGCCGGGCCGCACGGGGGTCACTTCCGGGTGTATCCGAGATAGAGCTTGTTGTTCCAGTCCTCGGTGGAGAAGGCGGCCAGCACCCGCGTGGTCTTGCCCTTGAGGGTCGACAGGACCACCTGGTAGTGGTTCCCGGAGGGGACGACCGCGATGAAGTGCTTCTCGTCCCACCATCCCCACAGGGCCTTCGGCCGGATGCCGGGCACCTTGGCCGCGAGCCTGCCCGAAAGGCGATCCCAGACGCAGACGTGCTCGGTGTGGCTGGACGGGCACCAGGTCATCAGGCCCTTGCCCGAGGGAGTGAAGGCGTCCTCACCGCCGGCGGGCCTGCCGGTCTTGGCCAGGGTGCGGCGGACCGTGCCGTCCGGCGCGTAGAAGCGGGCGCCGCCCCGGTACTCGGCCACCACCTCGGTGCCGTCGGAGCTCCAGCGGAACCGCGCGGCCTTGTCGACATCGGCCACGGTCACCGTCTTGGCGCTCTTCGCGGACACGTCGACGACCACGAACCCCGAGGTCGCCCACGCCGAGCCGCTCTTCCGCTCGGTGGTCAGCACCGCCTTGCGGCCGTCGCGGCTCCAGTGCGCGTAGTGCGCGACGAGCGGTTTCCGCACCGTACGGATCCTGGTCCCCTTGGAGGTCGCCAGGTCGAGCAGGACGACCGAGTCGTAGCCGCTCTTGTAGGAGGTGGGCACCGCCAGCGCGCTGGCCCCCTTCGGCGCGACCGTGATCTCCTGGTAGGCGGCCTGCCGGGTGAACCCGTCACCCCTGCGCAGGTAGGTCATCTTTCCGGAGGAGTACGACGTCACCCTGAGCGGGTCCGTGGCGTCCTCCCGCACGGTGACCCGGGTGCCGGGCAGCACGGTGTCGACGGGTGCGGCCTCGGCGTGCGCGGCCGCGGGGAGCGGCACGATCACCGAAGCCAGCACGACAAGGCAGCCGAGGAACCGGTAAATCCCAGGAGTCACGGACACGCCGGAATCCTAAGCCGGAAATCCCTCAAGATCCCGATCTAGACCGAATCGGTTAGAACAGGTGTAAGAGAGGCCGGTGGTGGTGAAGGGCCGCCCTCTCCTTGGACGGTGCCACGTCATGTCCCCTCCCCCGGCGCGGCCCCGCACCTCAGACACTCCCCGGCCACGGGGACTCGATGGCGCCGATGTTCGTAGAACCGGTGACCGAGCGCCGCCGCGACGAGCACCCCGCCGAGCAGCAGGAGCATGAAAGGCCCGTGCTTCTCATGCCCGATCAGGCCCATGACGAGATGGGCCACACCGGCGGCGACGATGATCGCGCCGACGTTGAGCAGTTCCCTGTTGAGCGTCCACCCCGAGGCGGATCGTTCCCGTTCCGTCTCACTCATGCCCTCAGACTCACTACCGTCAGTTACAGGCCCCGGCGAATCCCGTCACCGCGGTGTAAAACGCGGAGCGGCGATGTAAAACGCGGAGCACCCTCTCCCGGCGGCAAACGTTGTGATCCATCGGGAAACAGGACTCCCCCGGCCGCACGGAGGGCCGGCGGCCGGGAGGCCGGCTCCGTCAGCCGCCGAGCCGGCGGAACCTGTGCGCCGACAGCGGCAGGAAGACGGCGATCAGCAGCAGCGGCCAGAGCACCGCCATGAGAGTGGCGTTCTGCACGATCCACGACTCTCCCGCCCAGCCTGGGTTGTCGAAGAGCCCCCTGGTGGCCGTGGCGGTGGCCGAGAGCGGGTTCCACTGCGCGATCGCGCCGAGCCAGCCGGGCATGGTGGCGGGGTCGACGAACACACTGGACAGGAAGCCGACCGGCCAGACCAGGATCTGCACCGACGTCACCACCTCCGGCCCTCCCGACACGAGGCCGATGTAGATCCCCACCCAGAGCAGGGCGAAGCGCAGCAGCAGGAGCAGGCCCACCGCGGCCAGCGCCTCGCTCAGGCCGCCCTCGGCGCGCCAGCCGAGCAGCAGCCCGGCCCCGATCATGATGGCCAGTCCGACCACCGAGTTGAGCATGTCGGCGATCCCGCGGCCCATGACGACCGCCGAGGCGCTCATCGGCATCGAGCGGAACCGGTCGGTCACCCCCTTGGCCGCGTCGGTGGTGACCGCCATCATCGTGCTCTCCAGGCCGAAGAGCATGGTCATCGCGAACATGCCGGGGATCAGGAAGTCGAAGTAGCCACCCCCGCCGGGGACGCCGATGGCGCCGCCGAACAGGCCGCCGAACATCAGCACCATCATGACCGGGAAGAGCCAGCCGACGGCCACCGTTCCCGGGGTTCGGACCCAGTGGCTCAGATCGCGCAGGGTGATGGTCCAGGAGTCTGCCAGCGCCCAGCCGAACCGGGAGAGCGGGGAGGTGTCGGGCAGGGGCGAGGTCGTCGTGCTCACGCGGATGCCTCCGTATCGGGGGTTGGGGTCGTCGTACCGGCCGGGGTGTCCCCGTCGGGAAGGGCGGCCGCCCGTTGTGGAGGTGCCCATACCGAATCGCCGCCGGAGAGCGCGGTCGCGGCGCTCACGCGGACGCCCCGGTACGGGTGGCCGTGTTCTCGGCCCCGCCCGTCAGGTGCAGGAAGACCTCGTCGAGCGTGGGACGGCGCAGCGTGACGTCGACCGGCTCGATCCCGGCGTCGCCGAGCGCGGTGGCCATGGTGACGAGCGCCCGGGTGCGCTCGGCGACCGGGATGCTGACCCGGCGCGACTCGGCGTCCACCAGGATCCCGCCGGAGGCGACCCGCACCGCGAGCGCCTCCGCCCTGGCCACGTCCGCCGGATCGGCGAGGACAAGGTCGAGCCAGTCGCCGCCGATGGCCGACTTCAGCTCCTCGGGAGTGCCCTCGGTGACGACCCGGCCCGCCCCGAGCATGGTGATCCGGTCGGCCAGCCGGTCCGCCTCCTCCAGATACTGGGTGGTGAGCAGCACGGTCGTGCCCGAGCCGACCAGGTCGCGGATGGCCGACCACACCTCCTGGCGGGCGGCCGGGTCGAGGCCGGTGGTGGGCTCGTCCACGAAGAGCACCCGGGGTGCGACGATGAGGCTCGCCGCCAGGTCGAGACGCCTGCGCATGCCGCCGGAGTACGCGCCGACCGGCTTGGCCCCGGCATCCGCCAGCGAGAAGCGCTCCAGCAGCTCGTCGGCCCGCCTCCGTGCCCCGGCGGCCGGCAGGTGGTTCAGCCTGCCGAACATCACCAGGTTCTGCCGCCCGCTGAGGATCTCGTCGACCGCCGCGTACTGGCCGACCAGCCCGATCCGCTCGCGCACCTGCCGCGCCTGGGTGCGGACGTCGAATCCCGCGACGCTCGCCCGGCCCGAGTCCGGGCGCAGCAGCGTGGCCAGGATCCTGACGGCCGTGGTCTTGCCCGCACCGTTGGGCCCGAGCAGGCCGCAGACCGTTCCGGCCGCCACCCGCAGGTCGAACCCGTTGAGACCCGCCCCCTCGGAGGCACCCGCGTAGTTCTTGCGCACGTCGTACGCGGCGATCGCGAACTCCGTCGCTCGCACAGCCACCTGTTTCACCCCTTTTCGCCCGTCTTCCCGCCCGGCGCCGTCACGCCTTCGTGGCGTAGACCGTACCGTACATCGTACGACTCGGCTACGGTGGTCCCAACGACGAAAATCTGGAGACTGTTCCCTTGAGTGCGAAGAAAGCTTCCGACGCCGACCCGGCACGCAGCCTGGCGCTCCTGTGGGGCTCGCACAGCAAGCCGGGGCGCTCCGGGCTCACCGTGCGCTCGATCGTCCTGGCGGCGATCGAACTGGCCAACGCCGAGGGGCTCGAAGCGGTCTCGATGCGCCAGGTCGCCGAGCGGCTGGGGGCCGGGACCATGTCCCTCTACACCCACGTCCCCGGCAAGGGCGAGCTGGTCGACCTCATGGTCGACACCGCGTACGGGGAGCTGTACGCCGATGTGGACGCCCCGTCCCGGCAGGCGGGCGGATGGCGGGGCGCGATGGAGTTCGTCGCCGCGCGCAACTGGGACCTCTACCGGCGCGATCCGTGGCTGCTGCAGGTCATCGACGCCCGCTCCACGCTGGGACCGAACGCCTCACTCAAGTACGAGGCCGAGCTGCGCCCGCTGGACGGTGTCGGCCTGACGGACGTCGAGATGGACTCCGTGCTGGCCCTGGTCCTCAGCCACGTGCAGAGCACCGCCAGGGCCGCGGCCAACCAGGCACGGGTCCAGCGGGAGAGCGGGATGACCGACGTCGAGTGGTGGCTGTCCAACGCCCCGCTGCTCGACAAGATCATGGACGAGGCCCGCTTCCCGGTCGCCTCCCGCGTCGGCCAGGCCGCGGGCCAGGCCCATCATGCGATCTCCGATCCCGCCCACGCCCTCACCTTCGGCCTGGACCGCATCCTGGACGGGGTCGCCGCCCTGATCGCGAGCAGGGAGCACCCGTAGGCCGGACATTCGCCGGGTTCTCACCCCAGGGCCCATCCGACTCGCCGGCGGGAGGATCCCGGCCGTCGGTCCTCGGCCCGATCCCTCCTGGCGAGGACGGCGGCATACCCGACGTCTGGGTGCTCGTCTTCGAATCAGGCGGGCTTCTCCGCCGGTGCGGCCGCGTCGGGTTTGGGCTCCCGCGCCGGTACGGCCGCGGCGGCTTCGGGCTCCCGGGGTGGGTCGCTGAGCTGTTCGCGCAGGTAGTTCCAGACCATGGCGATCAGGGCGGCGACCGGTACGGCGAGCAGGCTGCCCACGATGCCGGCCAGGCTGGCGCCCAGCGTCACCGCGAGCAGGATCACCCCCGCGTGCAGGCCCAGGCCGTGGCTCTGCACCATCGGCTGGAACACGTTGCCCTCCAGCTGCTGGACCGCGACGATGATGGCCAGCACGATCAGCGCGTCCGTCGGGCCGTTCGACACCAACGTGATGAGCACGGCGACGAGGCCGGCGAACAGGGCGCCGACGATGGGCACGAACGCCGTCACGAAGGTCAGGACCGCCAGCGGGAACACCAGCGGCACACCCACGATCCACAGGCCGAGGCCGATGAAGACGGCGTCGAGCAGGCCGACGAACGCCTGGGAGCGGACGAAGGCGCCGAGGGTGTCCCAGCCGCGTGCGGCCACGGTCGGCACGTCCCCGGCGAGGCGGCCGGGGAGCTGGCGGGTCAGCCACGGCAGGAACCGCGGGCCGTCCTTGAGGAAGAAGAACATCAGGAAGAGCGCGAGGACGGTGGTGACCAGACCGTTGACGACGGTGCCCACCCCGGTCACGGTGGCGCTGACGATGCCGCCGACACTGTCCTGGAGGCGGGCGATCGCGGTGTCGAGCACGCTGGTGACCTGGTCGTTGCCGATGTTCAGCGGCGGCCCGGCGGCCCATGCGCGCACCTGCTTGATGCCGTTGACCACGCCGGTGGCCAGCTCTCCGGACTGCGACACGACGGGCACGACGATCAGGACCACGATGCCCGCGGCGACCAGGAGGAACAGCAGGGTCACGACCGACGCGGCCAGCGCGGGAGGCCAGCCGTGCCGGCGCAGGAAACGGGTCACCGGCCAGGTCAGCGTGGTGAGCAGCAGGGCGACCACGAGCGGCCAGACCACGGACCACATCTGGCCCAGGATCCACAGGGTCACCGCGCTCATCAGCAGGACCAGCAGCATCTCCGCGGAGATGCGCGCCGAGGTGCGCAGTGCGGCCCTGGTCTTCGTGGTACTCAGCGTGGCAGGCATGTGATCACCCTATGCATCCTCATGATCGGGCCCGCATCAACGCACAGGATTCAGGCGGACTCAGACTGGCGTGGCACCGTTTGCCCCGTCTTGTCCTGTTAAAACGGCGCCCTGCTTCATAGTAATGAGGAGTCATGCATCCGTTTCTCCCAGAAGCCCGGCGGAGAGGGCGTCCACGCCGTCACCTCCTGGATTCCAGGTCATGGGCGCGGCTGCGCCGACATCACACTCTCCTCATCACAACCCGGCAGAACGACCATGTCCCAGACATCCCGTGTTCAAGAACGATCATCGCAGGGAGAGACGCCGAATCGGGCGACGGAGTCCCGCAGGACGGGACGTCCGCCCCGGGTGCCGGGTGAGTGTGGGATCGCCTCAGCCCGGCGCGGGGGTGAGACCGGCGGCGCGGGCCCGGAGGACCACCTCCAGCTCGAAGCGGTCGCCGGAGGTGCCGAGCTGGTCGGCGAAGAGTTCGGTGGCCTGACGGAGGCGGTAGCGGACGGTCTGCGGGTGGATGTGCAGCCTGGCCGCGACCTCGGTGGCGTTGCCGCTCTGCAACCAGGCCAGCAGGGTCTCGGCCAGCCGGTCGCGCTGGGAGGGGCGCAGGGCGAGCAGGGGTTCCAGCCGTGTCCGGCCCATGATCTGGATCAGCGACTCGTCCTGGAAGATCATCAGGGTGGCGAGGTGCTCGGACACCCGGATGATCCGGCGACCGTCCAGCACCCCGCGCCTGGCCAGGGCCAGTGCGTCCCTGGCGAGCCTGAGCGAGAGACCCGCCTCCCCCACCGCGACCGCGGGGCCGATCACCACGGTCCAGTCGGCCGCCATGGCGTTCAGCAGGCCGTGCCGTCCTGGGCCTTCGGGGTCGGGCACGACCATGCAGGGGTCGGAGCGGTCGAGGTCGACGAGCACGTCGGGCGGGAGACCCGGCCTGGGCAGATCGCCCTGGGCGCGGGCCGCCAGGGCGACGCAGGCCAGGGTCCGCGGCATGGTCCAGCGCACCGACCTGGCCAGGTCGGCCACGGCACGGGAGTCGGCGGCCGGGTGGGCGACGAGCAGGTCGAGCAGCCTGCGGCGCCTGAGTTCGAGCTCACCGGCCACCCGGACCTGGGCCTCGGAGTAGCCGTCGGCCGCCGCGGCGGCGATCTCGTCGAGATAGACCAGGATCGCCTCCCCGATGTCGCACATGCGCTGCCGGGACAGGTTGAGCCGCTCGGACTCCTCGGCCAGCCGCCGCCACGCCACCCTGGCGCAGATCCGCAGCGCGGACTGGAGCGAGTCGAGGGGTCGCCCCTCCGCGGCCTCCCCGCTGCCGACGGCACGGAAGACCTCCAGCAGCCGGGACCGGCTCGCCCCCCGGTCACCGACCCGGTTCACGAATCCGGCGAGCGCCTCCTCGACGGCGTGCCTGACGATGCGGGCATAGGCGCCGCTCTGCCGGGAGTACTCCGGCACGCTGGCCTGGATCTCGCCGATCATCTCCTCGGCCAGGACGTCCAGATAGGGACGGAGGGCCTCGGCGAACTCCCGGGGGATGTCCGCCTGCGGCTGTTCGACGACACGGGCAAGGCTCACGGGGACTCCTCCTGACTTCGGACGCTACTCCGATGTCAGGAAAGCGTCTTCTGACCGAAGCGCACATTTTCCCCGGCGCCCCCACTCACCCCCGTAACAAGAAATCACCCCCCGCGTCCGCCCCCCGTGAGGCTGCTCCCACATCCCCCCAGCACCCGGCCACACCCCCTCGAACCAAGCCGCCGAGCCGTCCCAAGAACCACCCCGGGGACGTGTTCCACGCTCTCTGCCTTGAGGGACGACTCGTGAGGCCGCGCCGGGGACTGGACTGAGGAGAGAGGGGTCGCGAGGAACGAGCGACCCCTCTCGACGAGGGAAGGAGCCGGGCAAGAGCGGCCGAGCCGCGACGCGTTAGCGTCGCAGTCAGTACAGCGTCGCGGTGAATACCGGTTAGAAGTAGCCGGTGCCCGTGATGGCGGCCGTCGTGTCGCCCATGTTCTTCACCCGGTAGCGGATGCACTGGGCGGGCTGGGGGGCGCTGGCGGCGACGTACGCGGCGTGGTCGTTGGCCGCGATCGGCACCGACCCGATGTACCGGCCACGGCAGTTGCCGACCTTGACCTTGACGGGCACGCTGTTGTTCTCCAGCTTGACCAGCACGTTTCCGTTGTACTGGCGCCCGGGGACGAGCTCGGGCGTGAGGAACACCTCCTCGCCGGGCTGCACCCTCGCGGACAGGTTGACGTCATCGGCGTGGGCGGGAGTGCCGGTCAGGGCGACGGCTCCGGCGGCCGCCAGGACCAACATCGAGGACAGGGCGCGCATCGAACGTCACTCTCCTTATTCGTCTCTACCGATCCGTCCCTGCGGATCGGACGTGGAGACACTACGGAGAGTCACATCCAGGGATGATAACGAGGTGACCGAGTCCGGGTAAAACTCCCGGGGTGCCGATCTCGTTTCCCCGACATACCTCGCCATTGCCGGTCAGAGCGGCAGCCCTGGCCGTTGCCGAAGAGGGCGCCGCCTCGCGTTGGAGGCGGGCTATCGGGTGAGGAGCTTCTGTGCCTCGACGATCAGGTCGAGGTCGAGGCTGAGCTTGAGGCCGTAGTAGACGATGGCGGTGGCGGTCACCGCGGCGGTGAGGACGACCAGGATCTTGACGCTCCAGCCCTGGTGGCCCAGCCAGGCCGTCCAGGCCGACAGGGTCCGCTTGCCGAACTCCAGCAGCCGGTGTGCCCAGTGGAACTCGGTGGCCAGCACCGCCAGCCCCGCGAAGACGACCAGCCAGCCGGGGCCGGGGAAGGGCACCATGATGAGACCGCCGATGACCAGCACCGCGCCGATGGTGCCGATGACGATCTTCAGGGTGAGGCGTCCGGCGCGGGTGGACCTGATCCCGTCGAGCCAGCCGTGGATACCTGGCCGCGCGGCGGCCTCGTCCTTCGGCACGCCGGCGTCAACGATCTCGTTCGGAGCGTCGCCGGCGCCGGTTTCCGACGGGCGTCCCGTCTCGTCCTGAGGGCTGCGCACCCCGTCTGAGATCGCCATGCTCTCCCCCGGACAATCGGTTTCTTTCACAATAGGCTCTGCCAAGCGGCCCGGCCGTCGTTGACGCCTTACATCATCCTTAAGGCTGAGGCCATGGGGTTCTCCGGGTGGAGGCCGCGAGACCCCGCCTGCGGCTCGGCCGGGATACCCAGACATACCCGCAAACAACGTATAGGACGAAAGGTGGCGCTTAAGCCGCGAATCGTCCAGCGGAACGGCGGAAGCGGAACGGCCCCGCCCACGCCCGTTCGGGGCGTGGGCGGGGCCGTACGGACTCCCGGTGCCCCGTGGTTCTTCACGGGGCACCGGAAGCGCCGGTGCGTCCGACGGCCTGGACCCCCCGGCCTCGGCGACGGGCCGCACCGGCAGGTCTCCCTCACCGGCCGCCCCTCCGGGGTGACCAGACCGTCAGGAAAACACCGTTCGTGGGCGCGGAAAGCGCCGTCAGGGGGCGGTGCAGGTGACGTTGGCGGGAACGCCGTTGGTACCTGTCCAGGAGGCACCGAAGCCGAACGAGGTGGAGGCTCCGGCGGCCAGGACCCCGTTCCAGCTCGCGTTCTTCACGGTGACGTCGGCGCCGGTCTGGGTGTGCACACCGCTCCAGAGCTGGGTGATCGTCTGACCGTTCGGGAACGACCACTTGACGGTCCAGCCGGTGGTCGCCGAGGTGCCGGTGTTCTTCACGGTCACCTCACCCTGGAAGCCGCCAGGCCAGGAGTTGGACACCGCGTAGGTCGCGGTGCAGCCGCCGCCGACCGGCCCGGTGAGGCTCCTGAAGGTCACCGGGTCGGAGGCGGTGGAGCTGTTCCCCGCGGCGTCACGAGCGATCACGTAGAAGGTGTACGAGGTGTCGGAGGTCAGCCCGGTCAGCGCGAACGACGCCGAGGTCGGCGAGCCGACCTTGACATCCGTCGCCCCGGCCTCACGGTAGACGTCATAACCGCTCACCCCGACGGCGTCCGTCGAGGCCGTCCAGGTGAGCGTCGCCCCCGAGGAGGTGATCGCCGAGGCGACCGGAGTGCCCGGCTTGGTCGGCGGGACGGTGTCGACCGGCGGAACGACCCCGCCGTTGTCGGCGTACAGGATGCCTCGGCCGTTGGTGCCGAGGTAGACACGGCCGTAGACGCGCGGATCGCCGGTGATCGCCTCACCCGCGTTGCCGTACCGGTGCTGGTCGTCGTTAATCCTGACCCAGCTCGCGCCGGCGTCGTCGGAGCGGAACACACCGTTGACGCCGCCGACCGTGGCGACCGCGTACAGCGCCTGGTAGCCGGAGGCGGTGGCGGACTTGCCGAAGCCGATGTTGACGGCGCTCGTGACGTTCGAGAGCTTGGTGAACGACGCGCCACCGTTGGTGGAGTGCCAGATGCCCGAGCCGGTCGTCGATCCCCCGGCCAGCCAGATGTCGCCCTCGCGGCCGGGTACGGCCTTGAACTTGACGTTGCCCTCGGTGGGCAGCCCGGTCGCGGCGGTGGCCGCGAAGGAGGCGCCGCCGTTGGTGCTGGCGTAGAACTTCCCGGCGCTGAAGCCGTAGAACCTGTTGGAGTTCACCCGGTCGGACTCCACCACGGCATTGGTCGGGAGCCCGGTGGAGGCGGTCCACGAGTTGCCGTAGCCGACCGAGTAGTGCACGCCCACGTCCTTGGGCGCCCAGACGAACCTGGACCCGTTGGCCGCGGCCGCGATCGTGCCGCCCTCGTTGATCCCGCTCGGCTCGGTGCCCTGGAACCAGTTGGCGCCACCGTCGGTGGAGAACGCGGCGTGGCTGTCGTTCGGCCGGTCGGAGTCGGTGAAGTTGCCCGCGCGGACCATGACCGACGGGTTGGTCTCGGCGTAGTCGAGGCTGGTCGTCGAGGTGAAGACGGGCGAGGTGAACATCATGGGCGGTACGGCGTCGAGGTCGGTGTGCCGGAAGCCGCCGATGTCGCCGAGACCGCTGACCAGCGGAGCTCCCGAGGGCGGGCTGATCAGGTCGAGGACCGCGGTCTCCTCGAGTCCCTTCACCATCGGCTTGATGGTGAACTGGCCGCCGGTGTCCCACTTCTTCAGGTCCTCGGTGCCGTAGAGCGTGGCGCCGGTGCCGTACATCATGCGATTGCCGTCGAACGGATCGATCTCCAGCGATTCGGTCATCCAGCCGAGCTTGGGCGTCGTCTCCGGCGGCTGGGGGTTGGCCCCGAAGGTGAGCCACGGCGAGGAGGAGATGTCCATCGTGTAGCGGAAGCTACGGTTCGGGTAGGAGGTGAAGTCCCAGACGCGGGTCCAGGTCGCACCGGAGTCGGTGGAGCGGAAGAAGATGACGTCCGGCCACCAGGAGATCTGGGTGGCGACCATGATCGTGCCGGGGTTCTGCCGGTCGATGGTGAGACCGCTGTAGCCGAAGTAGTCGTCGGCCGAACTGGAGGGGACCGGGCTGATCTGGGTCCAGGCGCCGGTGGTCGTGTTGAGCTTCCACACGTCGCCCTTGGCGCCGTCGTACGGGCCGCCGGTGTCGCTGGTGGCGATGTAGAGCGTGTGGTTGACGTGGTCCAGCACGCCCTTGTGCGCGATGTAGCCGGTGGGCTGCCCGGCCACCCTGCTCCAGGTGGTTCCGCCGTCGGAGGAGCTGTAGACGGTGTTCGCCTTGTCCGCGACGCCGACGTAGATCTTCTGCGTGGTGTTGCCCGCGGTCGCCGAGCTCGGGTCGAAGGTCACCCAGACCACGCCGGGGCGGTGGCTGAGGTAGCCGTTGGGGTCGGAGGGGTCGGCGGCGTAGTCACCCGGGTTGGTGAAGGAGGTGACCTTGGCCCAGGTCACGCCCTTGTCGGTGCTGCGCCACAGGCCGTTGCCGTCGGGCGCGCCGAGGTAGACGATGCTGTTCTTGTTGGGGTCGACGGCCAGCCGCTCGCCCATCCCCCGGCCGGGCATGTTGCCGCCGAGCTTGAACGGCAGCGCGGTGGCCTGCCAGGTCGCGCCCTTGTCGGCGGAGCGCAGGATGGCGCCGTTGTTGGGATCCCAGCTGTTGGTGTACATCCCGGCGGCGACGTAGACCCGGTTGGTCTCCACCGGGTCGGTGGCCAGGCTGACCACACCGTTGTAGCCCCACTTGTCCCAGCCCACCCAGTCGAGCAGCGGAGTCCAGGTCTTGCTCGCCTGCTCCCAGCGGTAGGCGCCGCCGATGTCGGTGCGGGCGTAGATCAGGTTCTTCTCTTTCTGGTTGAACACGATCCCCGGCACGAACCCGCCACCGTCGATCCTGACGTTCTTCCAGGTGTACGTCTCGGCGGCAGCGGCGGTGGCGGCGGTCCCGGACGCGGACGCCGGGGCGACCCCGCCCGCGACGGCCACGCCGACCGACGCGCACGCCACCGCCGCGGCGGTGAGCATGCTGAACAGCCTTCTTCGCATGTACGGCTTCCCTTCGCAATGCAACGGACAAACCGCCATGCACGATCAGGTGACGGGGCCCTGACCTTCAACCGCCCATGATGCGCGTGCATGAACGCCCAGAGGTTCACATGCCGGACCCCGCGCCGTCAATAGTTTGAACAGACAACTAACAAACCCGTGCCGGATCACCGCGTACCGCACGGAGAGGGCGGCGGTCGGGAAGGTGTCCCGCCCGCCGCGTCCGTCCCCGGGCTACTCCGACCCGCAGCCGGGGGCGCTCTCCCGGCGGGGGGCGACCATCAGCCGCGAGCCCGGCCCGCTCGCCGCGGCCACGTCGTCCGGGTTGGCCAGCGCACAGCGGTCCAGCGAGAGACAGCCGCAGGCTATGCACTCGGTCAGCCCGTGCCGGAGACGTTCGAGCTGCCTGATGCGGTCGTCGAGCTCGTCCTGCCACATCGCCGAGAGCCTCGCCCAGTCCTCCCGGGTGGGGGTCCGCCCGTCGGGAAGCGCGGACAACGCCTCCTGGATGGTCCGAAGCGGGATCCCGACCCGCTGGGAGACCCGGATGAAGGCGATCCTGCGCAGCGTGTCACGGGAGAAGCGGCGCTGGTTGCCCGCGGTGCGGCGGCTGCGGATCAGACCTTTGGCCTCGTAGAAGTGCAGGGCGGAGACGGCGACCCCGCTGCGCGAGGAGAGCTGGCCGACGGTTATCTCCGGATTGTTGGGCATAGGGCAGTCTATCTTGACCTCAACTTACATTGAGGTTATCGGCCGGCCCGTTCACCGGAGCTCGCCCAGCCGCCTCCCCCTCGGCTCCAGAGGGATATTCGGGTAAGAATAGGCCGCATGACGAGAACACTGGTACTGGGCGGCGGAGGCGTGGCGGGCATCGCCTGGGAGGCGGGGATCATCACGGGCCTGCGCAAGGCGGGGCTGGAGCTGGGAGAGGCCGACCTGGTGGTCGGCACCTCGGCCGGCTCGGTGGTCGGAACGCTGGTCGCCACCGAGGTCGACCTGGAGAGCTCGGTCGGCGTCCAGGCGGACACCGAGTCCGCGACCGTCTCCGCGGTGGACATGGAGGCGGTCATGGCCGCCTTCGGCGTGCTGTACGACCCGTCCCTGGAGCCGCGGGAGGCCCGGCGCCGGGTCGGCGAGCTGGCCCTGGCCACCAAGGACACCGGCGCCAGGATCGAGACGATCGGCGACCGGCTGCCCGTCAAGGAGTGGCCGGAGCGCCGCCTGCTGATCACCGCGGTCGACGCGGCGACCGGCGAGTTCGTGGTCTGGGAACGCGACTCGGGGGCGCCGCTGGTGTCCGCGGTCGCCTCCAGCTGCGCGGTCCCCTGTGTGTTCCCGCCGGTGGAGATCGGCGGGCGCCGCTACATGGACGGCGGGGTGCGCTCGGCGACCAACGCCGACCTGGCGGCGGGCAGCTCGGCCGTGGTCATCCTGGAACCGCTGGCGCACGTCTCACCGAGGGCGCGCTTCGAGGCCGAGCTGGCCGAGCTGGGGAACGCGGCGGTGGCGCACATCGTCCCCGACGAGGCGTCGGTCGCCGTGTTCGGCGTCAACGTCCTCGACCCGGCCCTGTGGCGCCCCGCCTTCCAGGCCGGCCTCGCCCAGGCGCCCGCCGTCGCGGAGAGCGTGGCCGGCGCCTGGAAGGACTGAGAGCGAGGTGGGCGCGGACGTGGCGGCACCGCTCTGGGTGGTGAGCGGGCCCCCGGGAGCGGGGAAGTCGACGGTCGCGGCGGCGCTGCCGGCGCTGCTCGACCCACCTCCCGCGCTGCTCGACAAGGACACCGTCTACGGCGGCTTCGTCGCCGCCACCCTCCGCGCCCACGGCCGCGACGACGGGGAACGCGAGGGCCCCTGGTACGACGAGCACATCAAGCGGTACGAGTACGACGGGCTGACCGAGGTCGCCCGGCAGATCCGCTCGCACGGCTGCCCGGTGATACTGGAAGGTCCCTTCACCACCCAGGTACACGACGCGGCGGTGTGGGAGCGCTGGGTCGGGCGGCTGGGCGGGCCGCCCGTACACCTCCTCTGGGTCCGCTCGGACGGCGCGGCACTGCGCTCCCGGCTGGAGGCCAGGGGGCTCGCCAGGGACGCGGGCAAGCTCGACCGCTTCGAGGACTACCTGCGGGCCATCAGGGTGGACGAACCACCCGCCGTGCCGCACGACGAGATCGACAACCGTCCAGGAGCGCCCGCCCTGACGGCACAGCTGGAGAGGATCATCGCCTCCCGGCAGGCCGCCCGCCGCGGCGTCTCCGAGCCCTGACCGGCCCGGTCCCGGCCCCGTGACAGGGAAGCGATTCACCCGCCGGTCAAACCCGGCAGCCCCCTCGCCGAGTATGACGGCGGACATCGGCGCGTCCGCCTCTCGCACTCGTACAGGAATCCCGGACGCCGGATATCGGCGTGCCCGGCGCCCGAAACACGGGTGAAATCCGAATCGCGGAAATCTCGGATGCCGGACACCGAAGCCGGCTGTCCACCACGAGAATCAGGATCTTCTGGATTCGGCCCCCGGCAGGCGCCAACGGTCGCCCCAAGATGCCCCAATTTCCGGACCAGAACCCTTTTTGGAACGATTCGACAAAATTGAGTCATATTTCATGACACGTTTGCATTGCAGGCATAACGTAGCGGCCTTACGTTCCCGGTATGGATCTCGAGCTCCGACACCTCAAGATCGTGCGCGCGGTGGCGCAGGCCGGTAGCGTCACCAAGGCCGCCACCCACCTCGGACTGGCCCAACCCGCACTGACGGCACAGCTCAAACGAATAGAGCGGGTCCTCGGGGGAGCTCTTTTCGAACGTGATCACAACGGCGCGCGGCCCACGCCCCTGGGGGAGCTGGTCCTGTCACGCGCGATGGTGCTCCTGCCCGCGGCCCGGGAACTCCAGGAGGAGGCGCTTCGATTCGCCAACGCGAACGCCGACATCCCCAGCTACCGGCTGGGCGCCACCAACGGCCCGATACTCGGCGGCCTGATGGACCGCCTGGCCACCGCCTGGCCGTCCACCCCCGTGAGCACCCACACCTCCTGGTCCGCCAAGGAGCTCACCACCATGGTGATGCTGGGCCGGATCGACTTCGCGTTCATCGGCGCCTGCGGGGAGAGCCCGCCCCCGGTGGAGGGGCCGGTGGTGTGGTCGACCGTGGGCACCGACCCGGTCTTCGTACTGCTCAACGAGGACCATCCGCTGGTCGACAGAGAGGAGGTGGAACTGGCCGAGCTGGCCGACGAGCAGTGGACCGTCACCCCCGGCGACAGCTGCTTCGGCGACTGCTTCGCCACGGCCTGCGCCCGCGCCGGCTTCACCCCCAAGACCATCTACGAGACCGACGTGGCCACCTGCATGCACCTGGCCAAGGTCGGCCGCGCCGCCGCGCTCTGCCAGGCGACCTTCCAGCCCGCCGAGGGGCTGAAGCTGGTGCCGCTGGCCGGAGCCCCGCTGCGCTGGCGGCAGCTGTTCGGCTGGCACCCGGAGGCGGCCACCGCCAGAGCCGCCGCGGCGATCCTCGAACACGCGAAGGCCGCGCACGCCGACGCGGTCGGGCGGAGCAGGCGGTACGCCGCCTGGCTGGTCGACAACCCCGGGCTGGGCACCTCTCCATAACGTGACGGTAGGGGACATTCGGTAGAGGTGAGCCTCATGTGCATACCGTTACTTTTACGGCACCCCCCACATGAGGAGAGAACCCATGCTCCGCAGAAGTGCCGTGACAGCGGGCTTCGCACTCGCCGTCGCCATGGTGGCCACCCCCGCCGTCGCCCATCAGGGACCTGGCGAGACCGCCGCCGCCCCCTACACCCTCGCCGAGGCCCGAACGTTGGTGGAGGCCACCGCCAAGCCGTCTCCGGGTCTGGTCGACGCCATCCGGCGCGACCTCGGCGGTACCGGCGAGCAGGCCGCGGCCCGGCTGGTCAACGAGGCCGCCGCCGCCAAGGTCGAGCCCGTCCTCCGCGGGCGGCTCGGCACCTCCTTCGCCGGAGCCTGGGTGACCGGCCCCACCTCCGACCTCGTGGTCGCCACCAACGACTCCACCAAGATCGCCTCGCTCGCCAAGTCGGGCGCGGAGGTCAAGCTCTTCAAGAACTCCCTGGCCACGCTCGACATGGCCAAGGAGCGGCTCGACCGGCTCGTGGCCTCCGCGCCGAGGTCGGTCCCGTCCTGGTACGTCGACGTGCGGAGCAACAGCGTCGTCGTGCTGGCCGGTGACGTCGCCGAGGCGCAGGCGTTCGTGGACGGCAGCGGCGTGGACAAGGCGCTCGTCCGCGTCGAGGCCTCGCAGGAGAAGCCCAGGCCGCTCTACGACGTCCGCGGCGGCGACGCCTTCTACATGGGCGGACGCTGCTCGGTCGGCTTCTCGGTCACCCGCGGCGGCCAGGGCGGCTTCGCCACCGCCGGCCACTGCGGCACGGCCGGCACCGCCACCCAGGGCTACAACCAGGTCGCCCAGGGCACCTTCCAGGGCTCGTCCTTCCCCGGCAACGACTACGCGTGGGTCGCGGTCAACTCCAACTGGACCCCGACCGGGGTGGTGAACGGCTACAGCGCGGGCATCCTTCCGGTGACCGGCTCCACCCAGCAGGTCGTGGGCAGCTCCATCTGCCGCTCCGGCTCCACCACCCAGTACCGCTGCGGCACCATCAGCCAGCACAACACGAGCGTCACCTACCCCGAGGGCACCATCACCGGCCTGACCCGCACCACCGTGTGCGCCGAACCCGGCGACTCCGGCGGCTCCTACATCTCCGGCAGCCAGGCCCAGGGCGTCACCTCCGGCGGCTCGGGCAACTGCACCGTCGGCGGCACCACCTACCACCAGCCGATCAACGAGATCCTGTCGGCGTACGGGCTCACCCTGGTGACCAACGGGACCCCGCCCCCCGGCTGCAGCGGCTACCAGAACTCCTACACCGGCTCGCTGACCTCCAACGCCAACGCCTACCAGCCCGGCACCGCCGGCTACAGCGCCGCCGCTGGCGTCCACCGCGTCTGCCTGGACGGGCCCAACGGCACCGACTACGACGCCTACCTGCAGAAGCTGAGCGGCTCCACCTGGACGACCGTGGCCAGCGGGACCTCCCCCAACCCCGATGAGGCCTTCACCTACAGCGGCACCGCGGGCACCTACCGCGTACGGGTGCACGCCTACAGCGGCTCCGGCTCCTACACCCTCGGCCTGACCAGGCCGTAAGGGGTTTCCCCGCCGGGCTCGATCGAGTCCGGCGGGGAACACGCCGGGCACACGGGCCCCGGGGATCGCCCATCCCGAGCAGATCCCGGGGAGGTGTCCCGGACGCCCTCCCCGCCACGAGCATGCGCGACCTCGTGGCGGGGAGGGCGGCGTCGCCATGCCCGGACGTCGAGAACAATGGGATGATGAGCGACCTTCTGACGCTGAGCGAGGGCGCGGTGCTGACGCACCTCGTCACCCGGGCCGAGCTGGCGAGCGGGGTGCTGCCGGCCTCCGACGACCTGCGGCTGTGGGCGCGGCTGGCCGACGGCGACGGGGTGCCGCTGGCCGGGGGCGGCCGGGTGCTGACCTCCCTCGACACCGGGGAGCCCGCCCTGACCGGCCCCGAGGGCTGGCTGGCCCGCCTGGAGCCCGAGCAGGTGATCGCGCTGCGCCTGCGCGACGGCGTCCTGGAGCTGTCGGCCGTCGAGCTGGACGACGTTCCGGCGGAACGGGTGATGCGGGTCGTCCAGGGGTTCGGCGAGCAGGCCCTCGACGCGCTGCGCGCCTTCGCGGAGGGGCTGGAGCCCAGCCCGGGCGTACCGGTCGACGTGGTGGTCCTGGAGCTGCTGATGAAGGCCCCGGAGACGTTCGCCGACCCGCTGCCGCCGCTGGCCCCGCTGCTGCGCAACGCCTCGCTGGAGGTGCGCGGCGGCAGGGTGGGCATCGTGGGGGCGCCGTGGGACACGGCGTCGGTCGCCGACCTGGCGCCGCTGGACATCATCAGGCTGGCCCTGGTGCGCAGCGCGCTGCGCACCTACGGCGAGGGCGCCGACCTCTCCAAGGCCGTCACCTACCTGTCCCGCTCCGACACGGTGCTGGCGAGGATCGCCGACGAGGTGGAGCGCGAGCCGCTCGGCCCGGCACTGGTCGAGGCACTGCCCCGCACCGAACCGGCCGCGCTGCTGCTGATCGCCAGGTCCGCCGAGGGCGAGGGCCGCTCGTTCGAGGCGTCCGGGCTGATCTCCGAGGTGCTCTCCCTGGCCCCCGGCCTGGCTCCGGCCGTGCACGACGCGGCCGAGTACGCCGCGTGCCGCACCGACCCCGGCGCCCCGCTGCCCGAGCGCGCCGCGCACCTGTACCGGCAGCTGCTCGCGTACGCCTACCGCCCGGCCCGCAGGCGGCTGATCGAGGACCTGATCGCGCTGAGCGTCCGGGTGGCCGAGCCCGCCCTGGCGGACCTGGCCCTGTTCGAGAACGACGTGGTCGGCGAGTTCCTGGACGCGCGCGCCGAGTGGCTGCGCGACGACGAGGTGGCACTGCTGGAGTCGTGGCGGCGGACGCCGCTGCGCCTGTGGGAGGTCCTCGACGTCTCCGGGCACGAGATCACCGTGGCCGCCGCCGAGGGCGGAGACGGGGACGGGGGGCGGGTGACGCTGGCCGACGAGCTGCTCTCCGGGCAGGCGCTGCCGGGAGACCTGATGCTGACCCGGCTGCTGGGTGACGGGGAGGGCCCGCACGTGTTCGGCCACCCGTTCAAGGTCGCCCCGGAGCGAAGGCAGGAGATGCTGGAGCTGCTCACCGACCCCGTCGACCCCTACGCGGTGGCCGCCTTCTTCAGGCGCCTCGGCCGGACCCCCGGCGCGACGGGCGGGGACGCCCGGCCCTGACCTCCCGCGGGCACGCGGGCTCCCTTATGTCGATGACTAAGCAAAAGAAAATCACCAATAGGCATAATGGAGCAGGTGGAGGGCGTAAGTCGCTTTGACGTGGCGGAAACAAGGAGTGTTGACTGTGCGCATGCTTAGCGAAGCGAACGGCTCGATCGCCGGCGCGGGGGCGCTTCTGAACATCATGCGCGACGGTCGGGCCAGGACGCGGGCCGAGCTGATCCAGTTGACCGGGTTGGCCAGGTCCACCCTGGCCCAGCGCCTCGACGCGCTGCTGAGCCGGCAGTGGATCGTCCCGACCGAGGAGGCCATCTCCTCGGGAGGCCGGCCCGCCGTCGCCTTCACGTTCAACCGCACCGCCCGCGTCGTCCTCGCCGCCGACCTCGGCGCCACCCACGCCCGGGTGGCGGTCACCGACCTCGGCACCGCGGTCCTGGCGGAGCGCGCGGCCGAGGTGCCGATAGACCGCGGCCCCGAGGAGACGCTCGGCTGGCTACAGCACACCTTCGAGGAGATGCTCGCCGAGACCGGCCACCGCCCCGAGGAGATCTGCGGCATCGGCGTCGGTCTCCCCGGCCCGGTCGAGCACAGCTCGGGACGCCCGGTCAACCCGCCGATAATGCCGGGCTGGGACGGTTTCCCCGTCCCGGAGTGGCTCGGCTCGCGCCTCGGCGCGCCCGTCCTCGTCGACAACGACGTGAACATCATGGCGCTGGGCGAGCACTGGGCCGCCCGCCCCGAGGCCGACCACCTCATCTTCGTCAAGATCGGTACCGGCATCGGCTGCGGCATCATCAGCGACCGCCGCCTGCACCGGGGCGCCCAGGGCGCGGCGGGCGACATCGGCCACATCCAGGTGGCCTCGGCCCTCGATACCGTCTGCCGCTGCGGCAACGTCGGCTGCCTGGAGGCCGTCGCCAGCGGCGCCGCCATCTCGGCCAAACTCTGCGCGGCCGGGGTGACGGCCGAGGACAGCCGCGACGTGGTCCGTCTGGTGCGCGGCGGCAACACCCAGGCCGTCCAGCTCATCCGGCAGGCGGGCCGCGAGGTCGGCGACGTGCTCGCCTCGATCGTCAACTTCTTCAACCCCTCGGTGATCGTGGTCGGCGGCGACATCTCCGAGGCCGGGGAGCAGGTGCTCGCCGGCCTTCGCGAGGTGATCTACAGCAGGTCGCTGCCGCTGGCCACCCAGCATCTGACGATCACCGGCAGCGAGCTGGGCGACCGCGCGGGCGTGATCGGCGCCGCCGTCATGGTCATCGAGCACGTCCTGGCCCCCGGCAGCGTCGACCGTTCCGTCAGCCCGGCCTGACCGCGTGCGGCTCCGGCGCCGCGGTTCCGCCGGGGAGGCCCGCGCCCCGGCGAGCCCGGACCGATCGGCGGCCGTGGGACACTCGTCCGGCCATGGACGCAGAAACCATCAGGACCGCCCGGCTCACGCTCGAACCGCTGGCGGTGCGCCACGCGGCCGAGATGGCCGAGGTGCTCGGCGATCCGGCCCTGCACACCTTCATCGGCGGCTCTCCGGAGACCCCCGGACGACTCCGCGACCGCTACGCCCGCCTGGTCGCCGGACCGCCACCGGGCCGGGAGGAGTCGTGGCTCAACTGGGTGATCCACCTCGACGGCCCGGATCGGCTGGTCGGCCACGTCCAGGCGACGGTGACCCGCGACCACGCGGCCGTGGCCTGGGTGGTGGGAACCCGCTGGCAGGGCCGGGGCATCGCCGGGGAGGCCGCGGTCGCCCTCGTCGACTGGCTCAGGGCACGCGGCGCGGCCGTCGTCGCCACCATCCATCCCGACCATGCCGCCTCGTCGGCCGTGGCCCGTGGGGCGGGACTGGTACCGACCGGCGAGCGGGTGGACGGGGAGGTCGTCTGGAGATACGGCGGGCGCGAACCTGAGTAGGAGTGCTCAGCCGCCGCTGAGTGCGTACGCTCTCCCCCGGCTTGGCGATCTTCGAAATTCTCAGCTCATGAAATGGTGGATTTTCCTGGTCGCGCTCGTCAGCACGGTGGTCGCGGCGTGGCTGCTCGTGTACGCCGACGTCCCGCTCTCCACGTTCCTGTCGCTCGGGCTCGGCGCGATCAGCCTGATCTGGCTGATCGTGCTCCTCACCCTGCCGTGGAACCTCTACTTCGGGGCACGCCAGGTGGTCCACGAGATCCACGTGTCCAGGGAGCGCGGCATCCAGGTGCCGGAGGGGCACGAGGCCGAGGCGCTGGAGATCGCCGGGCGGATGCGCCGGTTCGCCATCGGCGGTCACCTCCTCTCCGCGGTGATCCTGGCCGTCATCACCTACCTATCCGGTGCCTCGGTGGGCTACTACTTCGCCGGCTTCTACCTGCTGAGCACCTGCTTCCGTCCGGCCGGGGCCTACCTGTCCCACCTGCGCGATCGGGTCACCACGCTGATGAGCGAGGCCCGCCACCCCCGCGAGGACATCGTCTCGCTCGCCGCCAGGGTGGACGGCCTGGCCGCCGAGGTGACCGCGCTGACCGAGTCGGCCGAGCGGCTCCGGGAGGACGTCGGAACGCTCGGCGCCGACCTGCGCGACGGCGACGAGGCCCTGGAGCGCCGGATCACCGGGCTCGCCCGGCGTTTCGAGGACACCGTGGACGGTCTCACCGACAACCACGAGGTCATCACCGGGCTCAAGGCCTTCCTGCGCCTGGTCCGGGCCGACGCCCACGGCCAGGCCTGACCCGCGCCGTACCCGGGGCACCACCTCCAGCAGCCGCGCCGCGGCGCCGAGGACGTCCCGGACACCGATCTCCAGCAGACCCGGATCGGGCCGGTAGGCGTAGGGGTCGCCGTGGCCGCCCGCCCACAGGACGACGTGCGGTCCCGTCTCCGGAGGGCCCCACACGGCGGGTGCGACGGGGCCGAACAGCGCCACCGAGGGCGTGGCGAACGCGGCCGCCAGATGGGTCACCCCGGTGTCCCCGCAGACCACCAGCCTGGCCCTGGCCACCAGCGCGGCCAGCTCGCGCAGCCCGGTGCGCCCGGCGAGCACGCACGAGGGCGGCAGCCCGGCGAGCATGGCCACCCGCTCGGCGAGGTCCCGCTCCCCCACGCTCCCGGTGACCACCACCTCGTACCCGTTCCTCCGCAGGTCCGCGGCCACCAGCGCGAACCGCTCCGGCGGCCAGCGCCTGGCCGGGTACCCGGCCCCGGGGTGGACGACGACGGGCCGCGGCTCCTCCTCGCGGAGAGCGGGGCGCCGGAGCCCCAGGTCGGCGGGGTCCGCCGCGATGTCGTACCAGGCGAGCAGGTCGCACCAGCGCCGCACCTCGTGCACGCCGTCCCGCCAGACCGGTCCGCGCGCGCCGGGGAAGGCGGGGTGGGAGTGGGTCAGCAGCCGGGCCGGGGCGGTGCGGTGGAGCGCGGCGATGCCGCGCGGGCCGGCGCCGTGCAGGTTGACCGCGATGTCGACGCGCCGGCCGAGCGGCGGTACACGGCCGGGCCCCGACACGTCGCACACCTCGTCCACCGCGCCGATCAGCGGCACCAGGGGCGCCAGCGCGGAAGGCGCGGCCAGCACGATCCGGTGGCCGGGGTGGGAGCGGCGCAGGGCGCGCAGGGCGGGGACCGAGGTGAGCAGGTCACCGAGTCCCAGCCCGCGCAGTACCACCATGACCGGGCGGTCCGCCTCGGGCCCGGCGGCACCGGTCTCGCGGAGACTCTCCCGGGCCGGAGCGGTGCTCATCTGATCGTCTCCTTGACGGGGGTCAGCTGGTCGACCGCCTCGACGACCCGCGCGCTCGGCACCGACGACAGGCAGGGATGACCGGTGACGGCGCAGGCGCCCTCCCGGGTCACCCGGCAGGGGGTCCGCTGGTCGCCGAGGATCACCACCGGCACGCCGTACGGCGCCCAGCGGCCCGCGGGGGCCAGCGGGGCGAACAGGCTGACGACCGGCGTGCCGACCGCCGCCGCGAGGTGGGCGGGCCCCGCGTCCGCGACGACCACGGCGCACGCCCCGGCGAGCACCGCGGCGAGTTCGGGAAAGGTGGTCCTGCCGCCCAGGTCGACGACGGACCTTCCCCGCTGCCCGCCGTGCGCGGCCGAGGGGCCGTTCCAGTTCCGGCCGCCCGTCGCGGCACACGTCCCGTCGACCCAGCCGGCGGTGAAGGCGGGCTCGTCCACCCTCCAGCCGCGCAGCCGGGCGGGCCCGCCGCCCGTCCAGCCGCCCGTCCAGCCGCCCGCGAAGACGGGTCCCGGCGACAGACCGTGCTGCCCGGCACCCGCGGCGATCCGCGCGGTGAGCCCGTGCTCGTCCTGGCCACCGGTCACGACGACCCTGCGGCCCGAGCGGACGAGGTCCCGAACCGCGCGCGCCCACCTCTCCGCGGGCCATGCCCTGGCGGGGACCGAGGTGCCGGGATGCACGACCACGTACCCCGGCGGCCCGGTGAGGTGGCGAACCTCGGGCAACGGGTGCCGTACGGCGAGTCCCCCCGAATCTCCGCGCGGGAGCTCGAATCCGGCCGCCCTGGCCAGCCCGAGCATGCGCTCGCTCTCCGGCACGTCCACGTCCTCGTCGACGAGGTGCCGCACGTCGAGCAGCGAGCCCGGGTCGTCGGCGGAGACGGCGGCGACCCTCGGCGTGCCCGCCAGCCTGAGCACCAGGGCCAGCGGCAACGGGGACTGGTGGCACGAGGTGAGGATCAGTGCCTGCTCGGGGGCCGTGTCCCGGATGATCCGCAGCAGTCTCAGCGCGTGCGGGCCGGTCACCGGCGGCGCGGTGGGGTCGATCCACGGCGCACGCCACTCCACCACCCGCGACACCCCCGGCAGCAGCTCGCCCGCGGGCCGGCCTCGCGGCCCGGTGAGCAGCACGACCTGCCGCGCGCCCGCGGCCACCGCACGGATCGCGGGCCCCGCCAGCAGGACCTCGCCCGCGTTGTCCAGACGGGCGACGAGAACGGTGCCGGTCACGGTGCCGGTCATCGCCGGGACACCGGTGGGTCCACCGAGGCGGGTCCGGGTCGCTCGAGAGCGCCGCGGGGGGCGTCGACGGCGAGGGGTACCACTAGATCGCCCAAAATCCCCTTTATGCCGATAAATCTCATTGAATTTGGCCTCCCGTCCGACATCTACTGACTACCAACAGTGATGCCCTTCAGACAGAAGAACCGGACATAAATTCAGTTAAGGGGATTTATGACTAAAGAACATCGCGCTGAGTGGCCGCCCGATGGTTTATCCGCCCCTCCGAAAGGGCAGCGGCTCAAAAGCCCCGAAGCTCCGGCGGGAGACCCATGGCCGATCGGCGGACTCCGGCCTCGCGGATCTGCGGGGTTCACCCGGGAAGCACGGACCCCCGGCGCGGCGGGCCGCGCCGGGGGATCAGCCGCTCGGAGAGGTTCGCGTAGGCGAGAGCCGGAAAACGTCAGGCCGTGTCCTCGCCGAGCTGGATGGGGCGGTCGTCACCCGAGGGCCGAAGCGACCTCCACACCGCCGGACGCGGGTCCTTGCCGTCCAGGAGCAGGAACAGCAGTTTCCTCATCGGTGAGCGGGCCGCGGCGGCGGCGTACTCGCCGCGCCCCCAGCCCTCCGGCAGCATGGCGACGATCCGCTCGTGGGCCGACTCGGCCTCCTTGACGATCTCGTCGGCACGGCCGCCGAGCCGTCCGGCGAGGTCGCGGACCCAGCCGTGGAACTCGTCCGGCAGCCGCTCGCAGATGTCGGCCACGCTCTTACCCGCGTCAAGCTCCTCCCACACGACGCGGGCGTTGAGACCGGCGAGGATACGGTGCAGCCTCAGATAGTCGGCCTGCTTGACCTTCAGCATCCGGCCGGTCCCGACCAGCCGTACCACCACCCCCTCCGCACCCGGCCTGGGCGGCATGGCGAGCGCGTCCGACAGGGCCGCGACGGGGAACACCCGGGCCGACGGCCCGGGCCAGCCCTGGATCTCGCCGGGTGCCAGGACCCTGCCGGTGGCCGTCTCCACAGCCCCGATGAGGAACAGGTCGTCGGTGTCGCCGTAGTGGCAGACACCCCGGTTGCCCGGGTAGACGATCTCGAACAGGACCGTCAGCCCCTGCTGCGGGACGAAGTCGCCGTAGCGGTCGCGGAGCAGGTTCGTGGCGTGTACGGCCTGGTCGCTGGTGAAGGAGCCCCTGGTCGCGACGGCGGGACCGGACGAGGTCGGGTAGAGGACACCGAGCGATCCGTCCAGCTTGTCGACCACCACGGCCTCAGCCGACAGGTCCAGTTCCCCGGCCAGCGGGTCGCCGTAGTTGAAGAACTTGCGGAACGGCCGTGCGACGATCCGGCCCTCGTCGTCGACGATCAGCCCGCGGCAGGCGAGGGTCGCCGCGTTCCAGGCTCGCTCCACCTGGGCCTTCTCGGTGTAGTTGAGGATCCGCAGCGGCTCGTCCGGGTGGCTTTGCCCACGGACGTGACCGGCCGCGATCGCGGCGTCCAGCTCGCTCGGGTCGAACAGGTCGGCGGCGTGCAGGGGGGCGTCCGCGGGGGCCCCGGAGGGAGGACGGAGGGAGTCGCTCATCGATGGGGTCGTCCTTTGTACGGGCGACCACGCCAGGCACGATGGTCCCGGGCCGGGCGCGGCCGATGTGTCGGCGGTCTGCGGAACGCCCGCCTTGCGGGAGGGCGTGCTTCCTGAGACGAGTCCGACGGCCCGTTGGTTCGCGAAGCGCGGAAAGCGGGGGAAACCGGTCAGCCGGGGATGTCGGGCAGGAGGTGCGCGTTGGGCCGGCGGGCGAGCCCGGCCAACTCGGGGATCTCCACCACGGTCGCCCCCGCCTCCGCGAGCTCCTCGGCCCCGTGGCAGTCGACGAAGAGCAGCGGCTCCCGCCACGCCAGCACCACTCTCCGGACGCCGCTGTCCAGGATCAGACGGGTGCAGGTCCTGGGGCGCGAACTGCGCGCGCTGCACGGCTCCAGGCTGCTGTAGACCGTGGCCCCGGCCAGCCTGGGATCGTCCGGGGAGATCTTGCCGAGCGCCGACTCCTCCGCGTGGACGTGGGGGTCGCCCTCCCGCGAGTAGCCGCGGGAGATCTCCTCACCGTCCGCGGAGACGACCACGGCGCCGACGGAGAAGGCCGTCTCGGAGGGCGGGCACAGCCTCGCCAGGTCGCATGCCAGCCCCAGCCAGTCGTGGTCGTTCATCCGGACCTCCCGGTAGACGGTGCGTGTCAGGCCAGCAGGTACCGCAGCAGGGTGACGTCGCCCATCCTGCGGACCTCCGCCAGGTCCATTCTGCGGTGGCGGTCCCGGGGAAAGTCCCCCTCCAGGACGAAACGCGGGGCGGCGGGGTCCCCGACGAAGAACGGGGCGACGACGAGATGGAGCTCGTCCACCAGGTCCTGGCGCAGGAAACGGGTGTGGACGGAGGTGCCGCCCTCGACCATCAGACGGCGCACTCCCCGCCCGTACAGGTCGGCGAGGACCCGGTCGAGATCGATCGGCTCTCCCGCGTCGACCACCTCCGCGGCCCCCGCGAGACGGACGGTGAGTTTCGCCACGGCGGGCGACGCGGCGTACACGATCTTCTCCGGGTCGCCGGCGGTGAAGAAGGCGGCGGCCGGGTCGAGGTCCCCGGTGGCGGTCAGCGTCACCTTCGCCGGGGACGGCGGCAGGCCGCGCGCGACCCGCTCCCGCCCGCGCTCCGGCGACCTGACCAGGAGCCGAGGGTCGTCGCGGCGGACGGTGCCCGCCCCGACCAGGATCGCGTCACAGCCGGCGCGGACCTCGTCGACCCGGTCGAAGTCCTCGTCGTTGGAGAGCAGCAGCCGCTGCGGCGTACGGTCGTCGATGTAGCCGTCGACGGACATCGCGCAGCTCAGCAGCACGTACGGGCGCTCGCCCACTCCCCGCCTCCCCCGGTCAGGCACCGACCGATCGTAACAACCCGCCGCCCTTCCCGCGCGCTGCCGCCCACCTTCCGGTTTCCCCTGGTGAACCGCTACGACAGGTCTTCCGATCAGCGGCACATGCCCCTGTTTGTTTACCTTCTGTTAACCTGAAACTGAAGCTTCCCGGGGTGAGGAGTTCATCATGCGTGCGGTTCTGCCGGACCTTGGTCACAAAGGCGCCTGCTCCACTCCTGTCGAGGAGCCGATCGGCCGCCCCCTCCACGACCCCGGCGTGCCGCCGGGAACCACCGTCCGCGCGACCGGCACCGGCCGGGGCGGGGAAGGCACATGACGGCGGGCCACCCGGTACGCGAGTGTCCAGAAGGCGCCGAGCACGACCGGCGGCACCGCCTCTGATGGGATGGACTCTGGCGTTCGCCGCCGTGGCGATCCTCTTCGTGCTGGTCAGCGGCGCCAACGACGGCGCCACCCTCATCGGCCTCGGGCTCAGGTTCCCCCGCTTCCCCGGATGGGCCGCCGCCGCGATCCTCGTGGTCGTGCTCTTCGCCGTCCCCTACCTGCTGGGGGTGACCGTCGCGCGCACCTTCACCGAGCGGCTGGCCGGGCTCGGCACGAGCGGCGGCGCGGCGGCGTTCCTGGTGGGGGTGGTGGTCGCGGTGGCGGTGGTCGCGGTGCTGACCGGCAGAGGACTGCCGACCAGCCTGACGCTCGCGGTGATCGGAGGCATCGGCGGCGCGGGGCTCGGTGCCGGACTACCGGTCTCCTGGACCGACCTGGGCGCCGTCCTGGCGATCGGGGCCTGCGCGCCCATGGCCGGGCTGGTCCTGGGCTACCTGCTGGGGGCCGTCTCGCGCCGGGTGCCCTCCTACCGCCGCATGTCGCGGCTGGTGTCCGGCACCCACCTGCTGGCCTACACGGCCCAGTGCGCGGCGTACGCGCTGAACGACGGACAGAAGATGATCGCGGTGGTGAGCGTGGCGGTCGGCGTGGGCCGCGGCGGGCTCGGCGGGGTCGGTCCCATCGAGGTCCCGCCGGCGTGGATGGCCGCCCTGGTGGCGCTCTTCCTCGCCGGTGCGCTGACCAGCCTGATCCGTGTCGGAGGGCGGCTGGGCCGCGGGCTGGTCATCACCCGCCCGCTGCACATCGTCTCCGCGGAGGCGGCGGCCACCGGCGCCGTCCTCGGCAGCTCGGCTCTGGGAAGCCCGGTGAGCATGACTCAGTCGATCACCGCAGGGGTGGTCGGCTCGGCGGCAAGTGAGGGAATGAGGAGAGTGCGATGGCAGGGCGTCGTGAACGTGGGTACGGCATGGCTGGTCACGCTGCCGTCGTCAATGGCGCTGGGCTGCCTCGGCGGTCTCGCGCTGAGACTGATGTGAGCGGCAAGGACGGTCGCACCCGGAGGTTCGCGCGCGCCTGGGACGACCTGCGCGGCCGGTCGGGGCGGCGGATCGTCGGACTGGTGAGGGGCCAGGTCGCCGTCGCGCGGGCGGGAGCCGAACTGGCCCGCTCGACCGCGGCCGGCGAGATCGAGCGGTCCGCCGCGCGCGCCCGGATGGCGGAGGTGGAGCACGAGGGGGACGAGGCGCGGGCCGAGCTGGTGCGGATACTGCGGCGGGTGCTGGCGACCCCCATCGACCGGGAGGACCTGTTCCGGATCTCGCGCTCGATCGACGACGTGCTGGACCAGCTCCGCGACTATGTGCGCGAGCTCGACCTGTTCGGCCCGGAGGACCTGCGGTTCGCGGTCGAGCCCCTGCAGGCGGTGATCGACGGCCTCGACGAACTGGAGGGCGCCGTGCTGAAGATGATCGACGCCCCGGGCTCGGTCACC
Source organism: Streptosporangium amethystogenes subsp. fukuiense (assembly GCF_042665875.1). Classification (NCBI taxonomy): domain Bacteria; kingdom Bacillati; phylum Actinomycetota; class Actinomycetes; order Streptosporangiales; family Streptosporangiaceae; genus Streptosporangium; species Streptosporangium amethystogenes. Next base: position 4,384,073 of record NZ_JBHTEE010000001.1, read on the forward strand.
ATGGCCGTGCTGGACACGCGCAAGGCGTGCAGCCGGGTCCGCCAGCTCTACCAGGCCCGGCTCGCCGAACTGTTCGCCGAACCGCTGAACATGGACACCCTGCGCAGGCGCGAGCTGCTGTCACGGCTCGACGCGGTGGGCCGTCGGCTCGGCGAGGCCGCCGACGCGCTCGCGGACGCGATGCTCAAGCGGAGCCACTGAAACCGCACCGCCCTGCCCATCACCGTCTGCCATTTCCCACTCCCTTTTGACGAAGGACGACTCTTGTTATGAAATATGTTTAGCTAGAGCGAACAGGCGGCCATGCCGCTTGACGGAGGGAGCCGCGGGTGGGCACATCGGAGCGTCATGGCGGTGAGGAGCCGGACCGCCAAGGCGCCGTCGGAGCCCGGATGCGGCAGTTCCGCAAGGAGCGCGGCCTGACGTTGCGCGGTCTCGCCACCCACTCCGGGCTCTCCATCGGGTTCCTCTCCCAGGTCGAGCGGGGCATCTCCTCCATCGGCCTGACCGCGCTCAACAGTGTGGCCACGGCGCTCGACCGGAGCGTGGCGGAGTTCTTCAACGACACCCCGCCGGAGGGAGAGACCGAGGAGAGGCAGCCATCGGCCTCCCCGCTGCCGAGCCACTTCACGCTCACCCGCTCCGCGACGGCCGCCACCGAGTACATCTCGGGCCAGCAGACCTACCGCATGCTCTCCGCCAGGGGGCCGAACCTGGTGCTCGAACCGCTGCTGGTGCACATCGCGCCCGGCGGCAGGCGGGAGAACTCCTACGGGCACGCCGGTGAGGAGTTCGCCTTCGTGCTGGAGGGCGAGCTGCTGTACGAGGTCGACGGCGTCGAGCACCGGTTGCACCCGGGCGACAGCGTCCACCTGAGGTCGACGGTCCCGCACAGCATGTTCAACGACACCGACCGGGTCACCACCGTCGTGTCCGTGGTGACCCCTCGGCTGTTCTGACCTTCTCCGCCGCTCGCGCTCTCGCCTCGCGGGTGCGGACCCTCGCGAGGGCGGACCCGCGGCGGCGGAGCCGCGGTCAGTGCCGGCGCAGGGCGCGGATCGCCGACACTGCCAGCCCGGCCACGGCCAGCGCGCCGAGCGCTCCGGCGGCGACCGCCCGGCGCTGGCGGGAGATGCGCGGCTGGATCTCGGCGTACGGCACGGTGCTGAACGAGACGAGCTCGTAGCGCGAGGTGTAGCGGCCTGGCAGCAGCCGCTCCAGGCCGTGCTCGACGCGCTTGCCCAGCAGGAACGTCCGGGAGGCGACCTTGTCGCGCATCTCGACGAAGTTCGCGAGCGCGAGTTCGGCGATGGTGTCGGCGTGCTCCTTGCGGCGGGCGCCGTACCGGGCGAGGGCCTCGGGGAAGTCGTCGCCGGTCTCCTGCAGGCAGCGGTCGAGTTCCACGCAGTCCTCGAAGCCGCAGTTGGCGCCCTGGCCGTAGAAGGGGACGATGGCATGGGCGGCGTCGCCGAGCAGGCCGACCACGGCACCGGTGCCGCGCACCTGCCAGGGGTGTGCCCGCACGGTGACCAGGTGCCCGATCGGGTTGTGCGCGTAGTCCCCGGCGAGGTCGGGCATGAGCGCGCGGGCGTCGGCGTAGTTGGCGGCGAAGAACTCCTCGAACCGCTCCGCGGTGTCCAGTTCCTCGAAGCTGCCGGGCCCCGACTTGGGCCAGAACAGCGTGCAGGTGAAGGACCTGTCCGGGTTGGGCAGCGCGATCATCATCGCCTTGCCGCGCGGCCAGATGTGCAGCGCGCCGGGATCGAGGGCGAACCCGCCGTCGCGTGCCGGGATCGTCAGTTCCTTGTAGCCGTAGTCCAGGTAGTCCTGGCTGAAGTCGAAGCCGGGCAGCAGTTGCAGCCGTCCGCGTACCGCGCTGTAGGCGCCGTCGGCGCCGAGCACGACCGGGGCGCTGTGGGTGACGGGCCCGGCGGGCGTGTCGAAGTCCATCCGCCCCGAGTCGACGTCGAGCCCGGTCAGCCGGTGCTCGAAGAGGGCGCGGACCCCGGGCATGGCCAGGGCCGCCTCCAGCAGCGTGCGGTTGAGCTCGGAGCGGCTGATGGAGTTGATCGCCCGCTGCCCTCCGGCGCTGTACGGCTGGAAGCTGAGCGTGCCGTCCGGGGCGTGCACCATCCGGCCCGGCATCGGCAGCGCGGCCTTCAGCACCGCCTCGTCCAGCCCGATCCCGCGCAGCGCGTCGATCCCCCGCTCGGAGAGCGCCAGGTTGATCGAGCGCCCGCGCTCCGGCGTCGCCTGGCGCGGGTCGGACCTGCGCTCGTACAGGGTGACCCGGTAGCCCCGGCGGGCCAGGTAGCAGGCCGTCAGGCAGCCGACCAGCCCGGCGCCGACCACGGCGACCTCACCACGGGAGCTCATACCGGGTTCACCTCCTCGGCGAGCGCGGCGGCCGCCCGCCAGCAGTCGTGGAACGTGGAGTACATCGGCACGGGGGCCAGCCGGATGACGTCCGGCCGCCGCACGTCGGCGAGGACGCCGTGCGTCTCGTGCAACCGGGCGGCGACGGCAGCGGCGTCCGCAGCGTCAGCGCCCCCGATCACCCGCAGGGAGAGCTGTGCTCCGCGCCTGGCCGGGTCGGCGGGCGTGACGATCTCCAGCGGGCGGTCGCGGGCGACCTCGGCGAGCAGCCGCTCCAGGTAGCCGGTGAGCGCCAGGCTCCGCTCCCGCAGCGCCGCCATCCCGGTCTCGGCGAACATCCGCAGCGAGACCCTGACCGGTGCCATGGCCAGGATCGGCGGGTTGGAGATCTGCCAGGCGTCGGCGGTGGGCACCGGGACGAGCTCGGGCCGCATCTCGAAGCGGGTCGCCTGCTCGGTGCTCCACCACCCGGCCAGCCGGGGCAGCTCGGGGTCGGTCACGTGGCGCCGGTGCACGAAGCAGCCCGCGACGGCGCCGGGGCCGGCGTTGAGGTACTTGTACGAGCACCAGGCCGCGAAGTCCACGTCCCAGTCGTGCAGCGCCAGCGGCACGTTCCCCGCGGCGTGCGCGAGGTCCCAGCCGACGACGCACCCGGCCGCGTGCCCGGCGGCGGTGACGGCGGGGATGTCGAGGAACTCTCCGGTCAGGTAGTTGACCCCGCCGAGGAGCACGAGCGCCACCCGGTGCCCCTCGCGGGCCAGGTAGTCCACGATGTCCTCGGTGCGCAGGCAGTCCTCGCCGGGGCGGGGGCGCAGCCGGACCACCGTCTCGTCGGGGTCGAGGCCGTGGTGGACCGCCTGGCTGCGCACCGCGTAGCTGTCCGAGGAGAAGGCGTGGTCCTCGATGACGATGCGGGTGCGCTCGCCCGCCGGGCGGTAGAAGGTGGCCATCATCAGGTGCAGGTTGACCGTGAGGGAGTTCATCACCACGGTCTCCTCGGGGGCCGCGCCCACCAGCGCGGCGGCGTCCTCGCGCAGCTCGGCGTGGTAGGGCAGCCAGGGGTGTGCCGCCCGGTGGTGCCCCTCGACCGCGTGCAGCGCCCAGTCGTCCAGCTCGGCGGAGAGCGCGGCGCGGACGGCGCGGGGCTGCAGGCCGAGCGAGTTGCCCGCGAAGTAGGCGACCTCGGAATATCCGCAGGAGGCGGGGGCGGGCGGCAGCAGGAACTCCTCGCGACGGCAGACCGAGTCCTCGGCGTCGGCCGCCAGCGCCGCCCGCTCACCGAACTCGCCGTCCTCGCCGAACACGCCGGGAGCGCGCGGCGCGCCGAGCCCGGCGGAACCGCCGGAGCCCTCGGCACCGCCCCGGCCGGATCCCGCCGAGCCGGCCGCGCTCGGATCGCGGAGGTCCTCGGCCCGCGCGGCCATCACGCCGACGTCCTGATCGCCGGACCTCCGGCACGCTCGCTCATCACATCGTCTCCTTCTTCCCCGCCAATGTTCACTCATGCTGAACTCAAGTGAAATTGAGAGTGCGAGACGATTCGGGCAGCGCGCTTTGCGGACGAAAGGTTCTGCGGGAATCCGGTTTCAGGATGACGGAGCGTCACCCATGGACACCGCCGCCCTCCTCGGCGCGCGGTTCAGCAACGGCAGCACCTCGGTGCCCAGCAACTCCACGCCACGGTCGTCGGTGAGGCCGTGCGGCGTGCCGAACTCCACCCGGTGCGCGCCCGCGTCGATGAGGGCCTGTGCCTGCGCGGCGACCTGCTCCGGGTCACCGGAGAAGGCGAACAGGTCGAGCAGGTCGTCGGGGATCAGCCGTCCGGCGGCCTCGTCCCTGCCGTCGTCGACCAGTTCCTTGACCCGGCCGAGCAGGTCGGCCGGGATCTCCACGGTCGGGTCGAGGTCGGCGACCACCGCGAGGTACATGGCGACCTCGCTGCGCGCCCTGGCTCTGGCCGCGGCGCCGTCGACGTCCACGACCGTCACCGCGCCCAGGACGACGCCCACCTCGCCCGGGTCGCGTCCGGCCGCCGCCGCCCCGGCCGCGACCCGCTCACGGATCACCCCGACCATCGCCGGGTTCGCGCTGCCGCCCACCTTGATCTCGTCGGCGATCCGCCCGGCCAGCGCCGCGCCCTTCGGCCCCCAGGCGCCGAGCAGCAGCGGTGGCCGGGCGCGGTGTACGGGATAACGCAGCCGGGTGCCAGGCGCCAGACGGAACATCTCCCCCTCGTACCCTCCGGCGTCGCCGGCCAGCAGCCGGTAGACCACCTCGACGGCCTCCGCCAGCGCGGTCAGCGGCCGGGGCTGGGCGATGCCCACGGCACCGAGCCAGGTGCCACGCGCCAGGCCCAGGTAGGCGCGGCCGTGCGAGGCCAGGTCAAGGGCGGCGAGCTGCCCGGCGACCTCGTACGGCGCCGCCGAGTAGGGGTTGAGGCAGGCCGCGCCGAGCCGCACCCTCTCGGTGGCGGCGGCCATCTCCAGCAGCGGGAAGATCGGCGGCTGGTACATCAGGTCGCCGAACACGCTCAGCACGTCGAAGCCGTGCTCCTCGGCGCGGCGCGCGAGCCGCGCGTAGTCGCCGGCCCGCTTGTCGCTCTGCAGGCCGAGACCGATCTCGACAGTGGTCATCGGGGATCACCTCAGGTCAGGTCGGCGGAGTTCATCCGGCGGCGGCGGGTCCGCTCGACCCGCATCACCAGCCGCTCCTCCGGGTCGGGGCAGCTGAAGTGGGAGTCCTGCGCCAGCCAGTCGCCCTGGGCGAGGTCGCGCTGCTTGGCCGCGAGGAACGGCAGGACCGAGGCGAGCGCGTAGACGCAGAAGTGCCTGCCTTCCGGGAGCCGCAGGTGCGCGCTCTGCTCCAGCGTGAAACAGTCGCCCACCTCCATGCCGCAGACGGATCTGCCCTCGATCCGGTCGACCACGACCCGCAGGTCGTACAGCTCCATCTCCGTGTTCGAAGCGGTCGGGGCCTGGCCGTCGCCCGCCTCGACCGAGGAGCCGCTCCCTTCGGGGAGCGGAGGAGTCACGTCACCGTCGTCCATGTCGGTCCCTTCCTCGGCTCACGGCACGACCAGCTCGGAGTGGTGGTGCACGATGAGCCAGTCGTCGCCGGTCCTGCGCAGCACGTCGGTCACCCGGCTGTACTGCGCGGGTTCGCCCGGCGCCTCGGCGACGAGCACGTAGCGCGCCACCCCGGCGTCGCCCCACACGTCGATCCGCTTGTTCTCGGCGGCCAGCCTGTCGAGTGTGGGACGGGCACCCGAGCCGTCCCTCTCGTCGCGGTAGGCGTCGAGTTCCGACCGGGTGCGCAGCGGTCCCGGCAGGTGCGTCTCCCAGGTGGTCACCTCGGCGTGCAGGTGGCTGTCGAACCGGCGACGGTCCGCCGCGAGGAAGGCGTCGTACATGTCGTCGATGCCCGCCGCGATCGCGGCGGTCTCCGTGTCGTTCACAGAACCGTTCATAGGGCCGTTCACCAGTACCTCACCCAGATGTCCCGGTCTTCAGACCCCGGGAAAATCGCGTTCACTGCTTCTCCCATCCCGACCGGTCGTCGCGGACGACCCGGCCGCCCTTCATCACCCAGCGGACCCCCCGGAAGGCCGAGGTGTCCGTGAGCGGGTCCGCGTCCATGGCGATGAGGTCCGCGTACTTGCCGACCTCGACGGTGCCGAGGTCGGCGTCGGCGCCGAGCCAGCGCACCGGGCCGAGCGTGCCCGCGTAGAGCGCTCCCGCCGGGCCGAGACCTCCCTCGGACATGCACTCCAGCTCGCGTACCGAGGCGTTGGTCCCCTCGAAGTCCCAGAACGGCGGCATGTCGCTGCCCAGCAGGACGTCCACCCCGGCGTCGAGGGCCATGGCGTAGCTCTCCAGATGCCGGGGGCCCGCGCCGAGCGAGCGGCACTGCATCCACTCCGGCACCCCGAGTTCGTCGAAGAACTCCTTGCAGCGGGTGACGAGCAGCGTCGGCACCAGGGCGGTGCCGCGCTCGGCCATTCTCTTCGCGACCTCGGGGGTGAGCTGGTAGCCGTGCTCCACGCAGTCGAGGCCCAGCTCGACGGCCTCGGCGATGACCGCCGCCGGCCCCGCGTGCGCGGTGACCTTCCGGCCCCAGGCGTGCGCGGTCTGCAGCGCCGCCGCCATCTCGTCGGAGAACAGCTGAGGGGTGTCGATGCTCTCGTGCTCTCCGGCGATACCGCCGGAGATCATGATCTTGATGAGGTCGGCACCCGCCTTGACCTGGGTGCGCACCCCGCGCCGGAACCCGTCGACTCCGTCGCACTCCATGGTGTCGTTCGCCTCGTGGCCGTGGCCGCCGGTGCAGACCAGGGCCTGGCCCGCCGTGAAGATGCGCGGCCCGGTCGCCCTGCCCGACTCGATGGCCCGGCGCAGCGCGAAGTCGGCGTGGTCCTTCTCGGCCACGCACCGCACCGTGGTGACCCCGCACCGCAGGGTACGACGGGCACCGTCGGCCATGTAGAGGACGAGTTCGTGCGCCGTCATGTTCTTGACGTTGTCGCCGCCCTGGCCGGGCAGCGACAGGGACAGGTGGGTGTGCATGTTGACCAGGCCGGGGGTGAGGTACGCGCCGTCGAGATCGAGCCGCTGGGCCTCCCCCACCCGTTCCAGGACCTGCTCGCGGGGACCCACGGCCGCGATCCGGTCGTCCCGGATCCACACCGCCGCGTCCGCGATCCGCCCCTCGGCGCTCTTCGAGGCGCCGGCGCGGGCGTCGGTTACCGTGCAGTTGACAATGACCACGTCGTTCATCGGACGGCCTCGATCCCGTAGATCCTGCGGGCGGCGTCGGGAGAGACATAGCCCTCGGCGACGTCGCGGCGGACCAGTTCCGGGTCGCGCTCGCACGGATCCCCGTGCCCGCCGCCCCCCGCGGTCAGCAACCTGATCCGGTCACCGACCCGCACCCTGGTCCGCCTGGTACTGACCCGATGCTCGCGCTCGGTGTCGGGGAAGATCACCACCTGGTTGGGCTCGGGCTCCAGCCCGCCCTCCAGCGCCCACGGCCGCGACCGCGTCTTCTTGATGACCGACAGGAACTCCCCCGGGGTCACGAACCGGATGTCCCTTCGCAACCCCACCCCACCGCGGAACCGCCCGGCACCACCGGAATCCTCGCGCATCTCGACGCGCTCGAAGAACATCCCGGTCTTGGCCTCCAGGACCTCGACGGGGGTGTTGCGGGCCTGGGTCTGGCACAGGTGGTTGGCGGCGTTCATGCCGTCGTGGGAGGGGGTGGCGCCCCAGCCGACCGGGTCGTTGTTGCTGACCGCGAACATCTGCCCGGTCTCCGGGTGGACCCCGACCATCATGAACCCCGGCACGTCCCCTCCGGAGGAGGCGGGCAGCCTGTCCGGCATGCCCTGCGCCAGCGCCTTGTAGATCAGTTCCAGGGCGACGGTCCCCGTCCACTGGGTGAAGGTCGCCGCCGGGTAGACGGCGTGGAAGAGCGTTCCAGGCTCGGCCCGCACCCGCAGGGGGGCGAAGTGCCCGGCGTTGGTCTGCTCCCCCGGGGTGGTGATCGCCTTGAACGCGACCCGGCAGGTCGCGATGGTCGCGCCGAACGGGAGGTTGACCGGCCCGGCGGTCGCGCCGGACGATCCGTCGAAGTCGACGGTGAAGGTGCCGTCGGCGACGGTGACGGTGACCCGCATCCGGATCGGGTCCTCGGTGATGCCGTCGTCGTCCAGCCAGTCGACCGCGGTCCACGACCCCTGCGGGAGGCGGGCGACGGCCTCGGCCGCGGACTGGGCGGCCGCCTCGACCACGGTCTCGACGACGGACTCGACGACCGCCGTGCCGTAGCGGGCGTACAGCTCCTGGAGCCGGCGCTCTCCGGTGCGCAACGCGGCGACCTGCGCGTTCAGATCACCGATCACCAGATCCGGCATCCGCGAGTTGAACCGGATCAACTCGATGATCTCCCGGTTCGGCTCACCCCCCGAGAACACCTTCGTCCCGGGAAAGATCATCCCCTCCTGATGCATGTCCGTGGAATCCAGCACATACCCCGGATCCTTGGCCCCCAGATCCATCCAGTGAGCCCGCACACACAGGAAACCCACCAACTCGGAGGCCAGGAACACCGGCGAGAACAACGTCGCGTCATAGGCGTGAGCCGCGTTCCAGTACGGATAGTTCAGCAGCACCACATCACCCGGACGCAGGTTCTCCCGCCCCACGTACTCCACACCCTTGCGGATGGAGTAGTCGTTGGCGCCGAGGAAGCGGCTCAGCCCCGTCGACTCGGCGACCAGGCGCAGGCCGGAGTCGTAGACGGAGATGCCGAAGTCGAAGACCTCGTAGATGACCGGGTTGAAGGCGGTACGCACGAGCGTGGCCCGCATCTCCTCGGCGGCCGAGGCGAGATGGCTGCGCACCACCTCGACCGTCGCGCCGTCCACCCGCGGCAGAGCCGTGCCGGGCGGCTCGGACACCGTCTCAGACACCGTCTCAGACATCGTCTCAGACACCGTCGATCCCGTAGATCCTGCGGGCGGCGTCGGGAGAGACATAGCCCTCGGCGACGTCGCGGCGGACCAGTTCCGGGTCGCGCTCGCACGGATCCCCGTGCCCGCCGCCTCCCGCGGTCAGCAACCTGATCCGGTCACCGACCCGCACCCTGGTCCGCTTGGTACTGACCCGATGCTCGCGCTCGGTGTCGGGGAAGATCACCACCTGGTTGGGCTCGGGCTCCAGCCCGCCCTCCAGCGCCCACGGCCGCGACCGCGTCTTCTTGATGACCGACAGGAACTCCCCCGGGGTCACGAACCGGATGTCCCTTCGCAACCCCACCCCACCGCGGAACCGCCCGGCACCACCGGAATCCTCGCGCATCTCCATCCGCTCGAAGAACATCCCGGTCCGCGCCTCCAGGACCTCGATCGGGGTGATCCTCCCGGTACTGCCCGAGACGTGGGTGGCGGCGTTCATGCCGTCGTGGGAGGGGGTGGCGCCCCAGCCGACCGGGTCGTTGTTGCTGACCGCGAACATCTGCCCGGTCTCCGGGTGGACCCCGACCATCATGAACCCCGGCACGTCCCCTCCGGAGGAGGCGGGCAGCCTGTCCGGCATGCCCTGCGCCAGCGCCTTCAGGATGAGCTCGACCGCGACGATGCCGGTCCACAGGGTGAACGTCGGCTGCGGGTAGACGGCGTGGAAGAGCGTTCCAGGCTCGGCCCGCACCCGCAGGGGCACGGTCGTGCCGAAGTTGGACGGCTCGTCGGGCGAGGTGAGCGACTTGAGGACCACCTTGCAGATCGCCTCGGTGGCGCCGAACGGCATGTTGATGGGACCGGGCGTGGCCGGCGCGGAACCGTCGAAGTCGACGGTGAAGGTGCCGTCGGCGATGGTGACGGTGACCTGCATGCGGACCGGGTCCTCGGTGATGCCGTCGTCGTCGACCCAGTCGACCGCGGTCCACGACCCCTGCGGCAGCTCGGCGAGGGCGGCGCGGGTGCGCGCCTCGCCGTCCTCGATCATCCGCCCGACGGCGGCCTCCACCGTCGGGCGGCCGAACTTCTCCAGGATCTCCAGGAACCGGCGCTCTCCGGTGCGCAACGCGGCGACCTGCGCGTTCAGATCACCGATCACCAGATCCGGCATCCGCGAGTTGAACCGGATCAACTCGATGATCTCCCGGTTCGGCTCACCCCCCGAGAACACCTTCGTCCCGGGAAAGATCATCCCCTCCTGATGCATGTCCGTGGAATCCAGCACATACCCCGGATCCTTGGCCCCCAGATCCATCCAGTGAGCCCGCACACACAGGAAACCCACCAACTCGGAGGCCAGGAACACCGGCGAGAACAACGTCGCGTCATAGGCGTGAGCCGCGTTCCAGTACGGATAGTTCAGCAGCACCACATCACCCGGACGCAGGTTCTCCCGCCCCACGTACTCCACACCCTTGCGCAGTGAGAAGTCGTTGGCGCCGAGGAAGAAGGTGAGCCCGGTGGCCTCGGCGATCAGCCGCAGGTCGGCGTCGTACATCGACATGCCGAAGTCGTGGACCTCGTAGATGACCGGGTTGAACGACGTGCGGATCAGCGTGGCCCGCATCTCCTCCGCCGCGGCGAGCAGGTAGCTGCGCACCACCTCCGCGGTCGCCCCGTCAAGGGTCTTGCCCGGTTGCTCGGTCACGATGCCACCTCCACAAGCCTGACCAGCAGGTAACCGTGCTCGTCGACCTCGACCCGCTGCCCCGAGGGGACCACGGTGGTCGAGGTGCCCTCGTCGATGAGGGCGGGTCCGTCGAACGCGTCGCCCGGCTCCAGCAGCGCCCGGTCGTAGACGGCGAACGACGCCGTGGCGCGGGTACCGAAGTCGTAGGCGTCCCTGCGGGCGAACAGCGCCCGGCCCGCGTCGCCGTCGCCCGGCGGGCGCACCACCAGCTCCGGCCGGTCGGTACGGCCGATGCCGCGCACCCGCAGGTTGAGGATCTGCAGCCGGTTGTCCATGGCGTGGCCGTAGCGCGCCACGTGGGTCTCCTCGAACGCCCGCCTGATCGCGTCCCGGTCGAGGTCGCGGCCCGCGGTGACGATGAGCGAGTGCTCCTGCCCCAGGTAGCGCAGCTCGAACTGGCGCTCAAGGACCATGCGCTCGGCCGGGACCCGCTGCGCCTCCAGGGAGTCGACGGCCTCGGCCTCGATGCCCTTGAAGATCGTCTCCAGCTCGTCGAGGTCGGCGTCGTCCAGGGTGGCCATCACCGTGCGGGAGAAGTCGTCGACGATGTCCGCGCTGAGCATGCCCCAGGCGGAGAAACCGGACGGCGCGAACGGCACGATGACCTCGCCGATGCCCATCTCCGCCGCGAGCAGCGGGGCGAGCAGCGGTCCGGCCCCGCCGAACGCGAGCAACGAGAAGCCCCGGGGGTCGTGCCCCCGCTCGACGGTGATCTGCCGGACCGCGCCGACGGTCTTGGCCAGCAGCACGTCGAAGACGCCCGCCGCGGCGGCCTCCGTGCTCAGCCCGAGGGGCCGGGCCACCTGCTCGTCGAGCGCCGCGCGGGCGGCGTCGGCGTGCAGGTCCATGGTCCCGGCCAGGAAACGGCCCGGGTCCACGTAGCCGAGGACCACCGCCGCGTCGGTGACAGTGGGGCGGGTGCCGCCCCGGCCGTAACACACCGGGCCGGGGTCGGCACCCGCGCTGTGCGGACCCACCTTGAGCAATCCCCTCTCCAACCACGCGATCGAGCCCCCTCCGGCCCCTATCGTGCGGATGTCGTAAGTGGGGATCAGCAGCGGAAAATGCTCCAGCTGCGCCTCGTAGGCGGCCACCGGGGACCCGTGCTCGATCACGCACGCGTCCAGCGAGGTGCCGCCGATGTCGAAGGTGAGCAGGTCCCGGCGGCCGAGGGCGGCGGCGAGGTGCGCCGCGCCGACGATGCCGCCCGCCGGACCCGACAGCACCGTGTGCGTCGGGGAGGTCTTGGCCACCGACGACGTCATGGAACCGCCGCCGGACCTCATGATCAGGAACTGCCCACCGAACCCACGCTCGGCCAGCCCGTGCTCCAGCCTGTCGACGTACCTCTCGAAGATCGGCCGGATGTAGGCGTCGAGGACCGTCGTGCTGGTCCGCTCGTACTCGCGGTACTCCCTGACGATGTCGGTGGAGAGCGAGACCGTCACCTCCGGATACGCCTCGCGGATGATCCGGGCGGCCTGGCGCTCGTGGGAGGGGTCGAGGAAGGAGTGCAGGAAGCAGACGGCGATCGACACCACGCCCTCCTCCTCGACCAGGACCCGGGCCGCCTCCCTGACGCCCTCGGCGTCGAGCTCCTCGACCACGCGGCCCCGGTGGTCGAGCCGTCCCCGTACCCCCGCGGTGTGACGGCGCCGCACGAGGCTCTCGGGGCGCTCGTACTGGAAGTCGTACATGTGGTCGGCGGGCACGTTGCCCCGGCCGATCAGGAAGATGTCGCGGAAGCCGTCGTTGGTGATGATCCCCGTCGGCTCGCCGCGCCGTTCCAGGACCGCGTTGAGACCCAGGGTGGTGCCGTGGATGAACAACTCCACCTCCGACAGGTCGGTGCCGAGCGCGGTGACCGCGTCGAGCACGCCCTCCCAGGGACGGGCCGGGGTGGTCGAGGCCTTCCTGAAACGCACCTCGTGAGTACGGGTGTTCAGCTCCATCGCGTCGACGAAGGTGCCGCCGATGTCGACGGCCAGCCGGATGTGCTTCGGGTCGGGCATTGAGGGTGTCACCTTTCGATCAGCGCGGGGATCTCGGCGGCGCGGCGGCAGGCGACCAGGCTCGCGTGGTACGGGCGGAGCTCCTGCTCCTGCTCGCCGCACTCGTCTGTCGCGAAGGGGCAGCGCGGCGCGAGCGCGCAGCCCCCGGCCGCGTCCGCCTCCTCCAGATCCTTGGTCAACTCGACCTGCGGGCCGCCGTAACCGGAGCCGAGGCTGGGGGCACTGGACAGCAGTGCCCTGGTGTAGGGGTGCCCGGGATTGCCGAAGACCTCTTCCACCGGCCCCTCCTCGACGATCCGTCCCAGGTAGAGCACCACGACGCGGTCGCAGAACCCCCGTACGGTGGCCAGGTCGTGGGAAATGAAGACCGAGCCACGTGAGCTGTCGCCGCTCACCTCGGCGATCACCTTCAGGATCTGCGCCTGTACCGTGACGTCAAGCGCCGAGGTCGGCTCGTCGAAGACGATCAGATCGGGTTCGCCGACGAGCGCGCGGGCGATGCCGACGCGCTGCGCCTGCCCGCCGGACAGCTCGTGCGGGCGCCGCCCCAGGATCGACGGGTCCAGCTCCATCCGCTCCAGGGCGCGGGCGACGCGTGCGGCGCGCTCCGCGGCGGGCACCCCGGCGGCGCGCAGCGGCTCGCCGATCGCGTCCTGCACGGTCCGCCGGGGACTGAGCGACCCGATCGGATCCTGGAAGACCAGCTGGGCGCGGGTGCGCAGCCGGCGCAGCCGGGCGCCGCGCAGCTCGGCCAGGGCGTGACCGGCCACCTCGACCCTGCCCCGCGAGGGCTGCACCAGGCCGAGCATCAGCCTGGCCAGGGTGCTCTTGCCGCAGCCGCTCTCCCCGACGACGCCCAGCCGCTCGCCCGCGGCGACGCTGAGGCTGACCCCGCGCAGGGCGTGGTGACCCCCGCCGCCGAAGCGGCCGCGGTAGACGACGTGCGCGTCCTCGATGCGCAGCACGCTCCCCTTCGCATCGGGCGAGGTGGCCGTACCGGCGGACGGGACCGCTCCCGCGGGCGGGGTCTCCGCCGGAACCGGCGGCTCGGCGGGATCGTCGAGTGGACCCGAGCGGGGGTGGAAGCAGGCGGCGCTCCAGTCCATGGCCAGGGGCCCGGCGACGGGCAGGTCCGCCGTGCACAGTTGCGTCGCGTGCGCGCAGCGCGGCGCGAACGGGCAGGATGACGGCGCCTCGGTCAGCAGCGGCATCGCGCCGGGGGTCGCGGTCACCGGGCGCCCGTCGATGTCGGGCACCGAGCGCAGCAGCGCCCGCGTGTAGGGGTGGGCCGGCTCATGGAGCACCTGCGGGCCGGGGCCGCTCTCCACCACCGTCCCCGCGTAGAGCACCACGACGCGGTCGCAGACCTCCGCGATGGACGCCAGGTCGTGGGAGATCAGCAGCACACCGCGCCGCTCCGCGTTCGCGGCGAGCCGGAACCGGTTGAGGATCTCCCTGGTGAGCGTGACGTCCAGCCCGGTGGTGGGCTCGTCGGCGATCAGCAGGCCGGGCGCGCACCCGGTGGCCAGCGAGATCATGACGCGTTGCGCCATGCCGCCGGAGAGCTCGTGCGGGTAGGCGTCCAGGCGGCGCCTCGGGCTGCGGATGCCGACCGACTCGAACAGCTCGGCGGCGACCTCCCTGGCCGGAGCCGGGGCCAGCGACCGGTGGGTGACCAGCCGGTCGACGAGCTGGCGGCCGACGGTACGGGTGGGGCTGAGCGCGCCGCGCGGGTTCTGGAAGCAGATCGCGGCGCCGTGCCCGCGGAACGCCTCCAGCTCGGCGGCGTCCATTGTCAGCACGTCGGCACCGTCGAACATGACGCGTCCGCTCGTCCGGGAGCCACCGGGCAGCAGGCCCACGATCGAGCGGGCCACCATGCTCTTGCCGCCGCCGCTCTCACCGACCAGGCCGACCACCTCGCCCGGCTCGACGCTCAGGTTCACCCCGCTCAGCGCGGCGACCCGGCGTCCCGGCCGCTGGATCACGACGGAGAGGTCCTCGATCGACAGGAGTGTCATCGTCTGTCACCTCCTTGTGGAGTCGGCGCGTTCCTGCAGGCCCTCACCGAGGAGGCTGAAGCCCAGGACGCAGATCAGCAGGAAGAGGCCGGGCGGGACCGAGGTCCACCACCGGCCCGCGACGACGTCGCCGGAACCGAGGCTGATCATGGCGCCCCACTCCGCGGTGGGCAGCGGCACGCCGAGGCCCAGGAAGGACAGCCCGGCCAGCGTGAGCATCGCCCAGCCGCAGTTCAGCGGAGCGATGACCCGCACCGGCGTCAGGCTGTTGGGCAGTACGTGCCGCCAGAGCACCCCCCAGAAGGAGGAGCCGGAGGTGCGGGACGCCTCCACGAAGGGCAGTTCCCTGATGGATCGCACCTCGGCGCGGACCAGCCGGGCGTAGGCGGGTGCGTTCACCAGGGCGATGACCGCGATCAGGTTCGCCGTACCGCCGCCGAGCAGCGCGGCCACCGCCAGGGCCAGGATGAAGGTGGGGAACGCCTGGAAGACGTCGAGCACCCGCATCAGCACGTCGTCGGCCCAGCCGCCCCGGTATCCGGCGACCAGGCCGACGAGGCTGCCCGCGACCACGGCCAGGGCGACCGCGGCGACGGCGATGCCGACGTCGAGCCGGGCGGCGTGCAGGACCCGGCTCCACACGTCCATGCCGTTGAGGTCGGTGCCCAGCAGGTGTGCGCCACCTGGCGGGGCGAGGGAGGCGAGAGGGTCGATCTCCTCGGGCCCCCAGGAGCTCAGCAGCGGCGCGAACAGGACCGCCACCGCGACCACGGCCAGGATGACGGACCCCACCGTGATCAGGGACGACGCGAAGCGGCGGTCCGCGCCCGCCTCCCGGACTCCCGAAGCCTCGGCCATCAGATCCTCACTCTCGGGTCGAGGATCGCGTGGACGACGTCGGCGATGAGGAAGACCACCACGTAGAACAGCGCGATCACGAGCACCGACGCCTGAACCACCGGGTAGTCCCGGTAGAGCAGGCCGCGCAGCGCCCACTGCCCGAAGCCCTGCCAGGAGAAGACGTACTCCACGAGGACCGTCGAGCCGATGGAGAAGCCGAACACCAGGGCCGCCAGCGCGGGGAGCCGCACCAGCGTGGCCCGCACCAGGTAGCCGCGGAGCAGCAGCCGGTCCTTCAGGCCGTGCGCGGCGGCGGCCGTGTACGCCTCGGAGGCCAGCACCTCAAGCGCGGAGGCCCGGACGCTGCGCAACAGCGGCGCGACGATGACGATGACCAACGTGGCCACCGGCAACGCGAGGTGCTCCAGCGCGGAGACGAACGCCGGGCCGTTGGCGGTCAGCGCCGCGTCGAGCAGGTCGGCACCGGTGATCAGGTTCAGCTCGGTGTCGGGGTCCACCCGGCCGCTGGGGGCCGGGAACCAGCCCAGCACGCTGTAGCCCACCAGGACCAGCACCAGTCCGAGCCAGAACTCCGGTACCGAGTTGCCGATGAGCGCCGCGACGCGGACCGTGTGGTCGCCGAACCGGCCCGCGTGCCTGGCCGACCAGATGCCGAGCACCACCGCCAGCACGAGCGCCACGGCCAGCGCGATCACCACGAGTTCCATGGTCGGCCCGATCCGCAGGGCCATCTCCGAGCCCACCGGGGCACCGCTCTGGATGGAGGTGCCGAAGTCACCGGTGAACAGTCCCCCGACATAGTCGAGGAACTGCTGCCACAGCGGCCGGTCCAGCCCGAACCTGGCCCGCGCCGCGGCGGCGTCCGCCTCCGTGGCGTTGGGGCCGAGGATGGTACGGATCGGGTCACCCGGCAGGACCCTGACGAGCAGGAAGGTCAGCACGACCACCCCGAGGAGCACCGGGACGAGCTGGAGGAGCCGCCTGAGGACGAACCGGATGATACGCATGGATCAGGAGGAGCTGCTCAGGTAGCGCAGCCGGGCCAGGCCGTCCATCGGCTGGACCCACCCCGCCACCTCCTCCCGGACCGGGAGGTTGAAGTTGGGCTGGCAGATGACGACCCATGGCACGTCCTCGGCCAGGATCTCCTGCACGCGCAGCCAGAGCTTGGCACGCTCGGCCGGGTCGACGACGGTGTGGGACTCCTCGAAGATCTTCTCGATCTCGGGGTTGACGTAGTTGGAGTAGTTGAGGCTGGCCCCCTTGGTGAAGCTGGTGCCGAGCATGTACTCCACGTCGTTGACCCAGAGCTGGCCCAGGGTGATCTGCAGGGGGATGTTCTTCTTCGCCCTGCGCTCGCCGAGCGTGGCGGGGTCGAGCGGGGTGAGCTTCAGCTCGATGCCCGCCTTCCTGGCCTCGCTCTGCACGAGCACGGCGATCTGCTGCTGCTCCTCGCTGTCGGTCTGGAAGACCAGCTCGGAGGTGATCGAGGTCTTGCCCGCCGCGGCCAGCGTCTCCTTGGCCTTGGCGACGTCGTAGGCGTAGGGGTAGCCGGTCTCGGAGTAGCCGGGCATGTCCAGCGGGACGACGCTCTTGGCCGCCCGCGCGTCGCCGCCGTAGACGTTGGCGATGATCTGCTCGTACGGCACCGCTTGGGCGAGCGCCCTGCGCACCGCGGGATCGTCGAAGGGGGCGGTGGTCACCGACATCTGGATGGCGAGCTGGTTGTTGCTCGGCGCGGAGATGACCTTGACGCCCTTCGTGGACTTGAGGTCCTTGATGTCGCGCTGGCCGATGCCGAAGGCGACGTCGATGTCGCCGTTCTGCAGCTGCAGGCGCTGGTTGGAGGCCGCGGGCACCACGCTCAGCCTGATCTCGGAGCTCTTGGCACCGTCGGTGCCCGGGTAGCCGGCGTTGGCGGTGAGCACGATCTCCTGGCCCTGGACCGCCTTCTCCACGTTGAAGTAGCCGCCGGTCGGGGGGTTCTTGGCGAACCACTCCTTGGCCCAGGGGTCGGCGTCGGTGGCGTGCTTCTTCGCCTCCTCCGAGTCGAAGACGTACAGCGAGATGGCCTGGATCTGCCGGGTCAGCGCGCTGGGGAATGCCTGGGTGAAGGTCACCGTGTAGTCGTCGACCACCTCGATCTGGTCGGCCTTGGTGAGCCCGATCAGCCGGTAGACGCCGGCGACGTTGGCCTTCGCGGCGAACGCGCGGTCCTTGGACCACTTGACGTCCTTGGCGGTCATCTCGTTGCCGCTGGCGAACTTGACGCCCTTGCGCAGCTTGAGGGTCCAGACCTTGTTGTCGGCGTCGGGCTCGAAGGACTCGGCGAAGGTGGGGGCGATGGCCTCGGTGTCGAGGATCTGGCCGTCGCCGACCGAGGCGACCCCATAGTCGATCATGTAGGGGAAGACGTTCTTGTAGAGCATCAGGGCGGTCAGGTCGAACCCGACGAAGTCCTGGTCCCAGCTGCTCAGATAGCTGCTCACCGCGATCCGCAACTTCGAGGCGGCCGGGGCCCCGCCGGGGGCGGTGCTCGCCGCGGGCGCGGTGGATCCGTCGCCACCCGTGGTGCCGGCGGCGCACCCGGTCGCCAGGAGGAGGGCGACCCCGCTGCCGAGCTGCAGGACCGAGCGGCGGGACAGCGCCGGGGATCCCGGACCGTTGGGACGAGAGAAGCCGGGCACGGCAGTCCTCCAGGGGGCCACGAGGGATAGGCCGCGAGGGAGACGGTCCACCCGACCTACATGTGGCATTTGTTCTATCAGACCTGAGTTTGGTGAACAAGTGATCAATCTCTGTTCACGAACGAGGCCGGTGCTTAAAAAGCGGCAGGACAGCATGGAGATCATGCCCAACAGGCATGTTCACTGAATTTCACAAGACCGTCGCCCGCATGTGACCGATATCCCGTACCGTATCGGCAGAATCGCCTCCGCCCGGCGGCCCGGCCCGGAGCGGTGACAGGACCACTTTCCGCCCGGCACCTCGGCCAGCGGAAAAGATCTTAGTGCGGTACTACCGTGTCACCATGGCCACACCGGAGACCATCAGCGTGACCGTCGATCGCAATCTGCTCGATCACGCCAGGCAGCGGGTCGGCACCGGCTCACTGTCCGCCTACGTCAACGAGGCCCTCGCCCTGAAAGTCCAGCGGGAGCGCCATCGCCGCGCACTCTGGAACGCGAAGGCCGCTGACGCCGACCCCGATCGCGTGGCCCGCATGATGGCCCATGTCGAGAGCCAGGGCGAGCCCGACCGGTGACCGGCCCCCTACCTCTTGGACACGAGCGTCCTGACGGAGATCGCCCGCGGCGACAGCGATCTGATCGGACTCGTTCAGCGTTACGACGCCCAGGAACAACCGATGGTCATCCCGGCACTGGCGATCACCGGAGCCTCGCTCGACGTTCGAAGCGAAGAAGGCGACGATCTGCTGGGAGGACTCGACCTCTTCGACCAGGTGACGATCGCACCACTGGCCGGCACCGATCAGGCCCTGGCCCTGGCCTCCATGATCTCCAGAACAGGGCTCACCCCCTGGGACGCGCACGTGGCAGCCATAGCCGACGTGGCCGTACTCCCGATCCTCACTCTCGACCGGACCAAATGGGAAGAGCCCTCCCGCACCCTCGACGAGCCACTACACATCCGGGAGATCGCCGACCCCGACCAATAAAGGAGAAAGACTCCTCGACCTCGTATGCGGTCGCGCGAAGGTGATCAAATGCAATGGAGCGTGCGTACTCGTCCGTTTGGAGCATCCCGGGAATGATCTGCGCCGAGAAGCCGCGAATTGACGCGGCTTCGGCTTCGGGGGCGATGTAGGAGGCGAGTTCGGTGGGCAGGGTGTCGCCGCAGGCGTCCCACCATCCTTTGCGGCGTGCGTTGCGGTTGCCTACTTGATGGCGGTGCACCAAGTGAGAGCCCCAGGGCGGCTACACCTGCGCGCTCCAGCTGCGTGAGGCTCTCACGGTGAGGCAGACCGGCGCCCCGGGTGACAGGTTGGTGGCCGGTCAGGCGGTCGAAGGTGGAAACGACGTACAGGAGGCGCAGTGGCTGATCAGTCTGTGGCGGGCGTGGAGGCGTCTGGAGCCGATGCCCGAACTGGCCTGAACGGGTTCGCGTGGGCCGTGACGGAGGTGTTCGCGCCGCAGCATCTGATGCTGAGCCTGCCGCCGGTGGTCGGCGGGCTGGCGGCCGGTTGGGCGGGTGCGGCGTGGGGTGCAGCGGTCTCGGCGGTGTGCGGCGGGGTGCCAGCCACGGTGATTGCGGTCGGTGTGCGGCGGGGCCGGTTGGACTCGCGGCACATAGTGGAGCGGTCGAGCCGATTCAAGCCGATGCTGGCGGCATTGGCCGCCGTGGTCGTGACGCTGCTGGTGTTGCTGGTGGCCGAGGGGGATCCGGCCGAGCTGACGGCGATGGTCGTGGTGATGCTGGGCTGGCTGGCGGTGCTGGGCCCGATCACCTTGGTGTGGAAGATCTCGTTTCACACGAGCACGGCCGCCGGGGTCGCGGTCGTGCTGGCGTACGTGCTCTCGGCCGCGGTGACGCTCACGGTGGGTGCGGCGCTGGTGGCGGTGATCGGGTGGGCGCGGGTGCGGATTTCTCACCACACGCTCGCCCAAGCCGTCGCGGGCGCGGCAGCCGGGGCGGCCGTGGCGTGGGCGGTGTTCACCGCCATGGGCGTGTGAGGGGTTCAACAACGGGCGGGGGCACTCAGGTCTGGGGGATGAGTGCCTTCGCCTGCTCACGTTCGGCGCGGATCATGTCGAGGGGGCGCATGTCGAGCACCTTTTGCATAGCGGTGACGTTCTCGGCGGCCAGCATGTAGGCCGCTCCTCGCTGAGATTCTCGCTGAGACTCCTGCTGAGGTCGGCGCGCTTCGGCCAGGAGCCTGGAGGTGCGGGCCTGAGAGGGCATGCGCGCCAGGGTCTCGCGGGCGTCTCCGACAAGCTGGTCGGAGGCGAGGACGGCCTGTTCGTGGGCGTGGACATCGGCGGGGTCGGGGGTGGAGACCGGCCACCCGCCCTTGCGGTGGTTCTTCGGCCTGACGCTGCACGTGAGGTCTACATCCGGCATGCAGCAACCGGCTACGGCACTCACCTCGTGCGCATTTTTTGAGCTGATTTAGATAGGTTTGTATAGGAAATAAAGCGTTTGACCGCCTAGGGCTTGACAGCGAGTGCACAAGGGCATGACTAGGCGAGTGAAGACTGAGCCGGTCCATGGGCGGCTGGCCGATCATCTGGCGATCGGGATCCTCACCTCCGCCTTCCCCGTACCGCTCCTCGACGAGGTCGTGCTGGCCAGCGGCTGCGCCGACCAGCGGCGGCGGGCACTGCCCGCCCGCCTGACGATCTACTACGTGCTGGCCCTGTGCATGTTCCCTGACCGGAACTACGACGAGGTCATGCGCCTGCTGCTGAACGGCCTGTCGTGGCGTTCGCACTGGGCCAAGAGCTGGGAGGTGCCCAGCGTGTCGGCGATCAGCCGGGCCCGCGCGCGGCTCGGCGCGGAGCCGCTGCGGGTGCTGTTCCGCCGGGTGGCCGTGCCGCTGCCGGAGCCCGGGGCCACCGGGTCGCGGCTGGCCGGACTGCGGGCGGTGATGATGGACGGCACCACGCTGACCGTCCCGGAGACCCGCGACAACGCGGCGTTCGGCTACCCGGACGAGAGCGCCCGCCTGCCGTGCGTCCGGGTGGTGGCCGTGGTCGACGGCGGGACGCACGCGCTGATCGACGCGACCATCGGCGGCTCGGGGGCGGGGCGGCAGGCGCTCGCGCCGAGGCTGCTGCGCCGCCTGGAGCCCGGCGTGCTGCTGCTCGCCGGTCCGGGGGCGAGAGGGGCCGAGCTGTGGCGGAAGGCGGCGGGAACCGGCACGCACCTGCTGTGGCGGACCGGCGAAGCGGGCGGGTTCCCCGTGGCGCGCCGTCTCGGCGACGGGTCGTTCCTGTCCAGGCCGCCCGGCTGGGCGGACGCCCTGCTGCGGGTCATCCCGCTGCCCGGCACGGAACGGCTGGTCACCACGCTGCTCGACCCGGGACGGGCCCCGGCGCCGGAGCTGGTGGCGCGGTACGCGGAGCGCTGGGTCATGGACGGCGCGCTGGCCTGGCTGCGATCCGACCGGAGCGGCGCGACGGTCACGCTCCGTTCCAGGACCCCCGAGACGGTGGCCCAGGAGATCTGGGCGCTGCTCTGCGTCTACCAGGCGGTACGAGCCCTGACCTGCCGGGGGGCCGGCCGCGCACGGGTGCGGCCCGCCTCCCGGATGCGTACCGGAAGGCGGGCCGAGGGTGTTCTCAGGGGCGAGGGCGTTCTCAGGGGCTGGTGAGGTACAGCTTCTGGTCGAAGACACCGGAGTTGGCGACGGTCTCCCCCATGAGCTGGAAGGTGGCGGTGTAGTTGGCCGTGCCGGGGCACAGGATGCTGCCGCTGTCCTTGGTGAGGGCGTAGTTGGTGGCCTTGGCCTGGGCCTGGGCGATCGCCGGCTTCGGGCGGCTGGCGTTGTCGGGGTTGAAGGTGTCCAGGGCGATGCTGTTACCGGCGCCGGAGCCCCGGTAGACACAGCTGATGGTGCCGAACCAGCCGGTGGACACCGAGGAGACCTTGACGCCCTTCAGGGTCACGATGCCGTCCCGCCCGGGGATCACCCTGTTGTAGACGACGCTGCCGCCGGTCCAGGTGGAGACCCCTACCGGGGACACGGTGGAGGAGCCTCCGGCGCTGTTCGGGCAGGCCGGGCCGGGAGTGTTGCTGAAGTTGAAGACCGCGATGTCCAGCGCGGTGCCGTCCGACTGGACCGTCCCGTCGATGTTGCCCGTGTTGCAGGTGGCGGTGGCGAGCGTGGTCGAGACCGACACCGGATCGATGAGCGTGGCCCGGATCTTGCCCGAATAGGCGGCGCCCATGTCGGTGTCCCGGTGGATCGTGGTGCCGGCCGCCGAGGCGGGAAGCGGGGCGAGAACGAGTGCCGCCATGGCGACGGCGGCGACGGCGAGGTTTCGGATGCGTTTCATCGGCCACTCCCTTGTAATGTGCCGGACATCGTGAGGGTAGATAGCCGCATATACACCGTCAATATCAATCACCCAAACACCGCGATCGGAGCCGAATATCACCTCCTAAGTCAATTGAAGCACCGTTGACATAAGCGCTTCGCCATTGAATGAATCGATCGGCGGGCCGACCGGATTCCCGCGAAGGAAGGCGGTCCGACCGGCCGCCGGACTCCTTCACCGGCACCCACCGCCTCTCCCACCCCGCCTGAACAGCGCAGGAGTCTCCGAGCGGCGGAGCCGACGGGAATTCGGCCTCCCAAGCGCTTCTCTCAACCGTTCTGCCGATCGAGTCTGCCGCGTCACCCGAAGACGAAATCTCGGGGAAAACGCTCCACCCCGTCGCCGACGGTTGAATCGGACGCCCCTTTGCCCGCACCCCGCCGTTGTCGCCATCCGAAAACAAACGCGACGACCGCGCGTTTGAAAATACGCGGTCGCCGACAATTCTTCCGGGCGTTTCGTGTGTTCGGATGACAATACGCGTAGCAGCGGAACGGGCCCCGCCGATCGGCGGGGCCCTTCGGGTCAGAAGCCCTGCGCCAGCCGGTAGTAGGCCTGGTTCCAGCGGATCTCCTTGGCGAACTGGCGGGGGGTGGTGTCGGCGTCGATGACCAGCAGCTCGACGCTGAGCATGTCGGCGAGGTCGGTGAGCTCCTCGCCGGTCAGCGCGGACGACAGCACCGTGTGGTGCGGGCCCCCGGCGGTGAGCCACGCCTCGGCGGAGGTGCTCAGGTTCGGGCGGGGCCGCCACACCGCGCGGGCGACGGGCAGGTTGGGCAGCGGCTCGGCCGGGGCGACCACGTCGATCTCGTTGGCCACCAGCCGGAACCGCTCCCCCATGTCCGACAGACCGATCACCACCGCCGGTCCGGGTTCGGCGTCGAAGACCAGCCGGACGGGGTCCTCCCGCCCGCCGATGCCCAACGGGTGGATCTCGCACGAGGGCACCCCGGCGGCGATCGTCGGGCAGACCTCCAGCATGTGCGCGCCCAGGATGACCTCCTGGCCCGGGGCCAGATGGTAGGTGTAGTCCTCCATGAAGGAGGTGCCGCCCTCAAGACCGGCCGCCATCGTCTTCAGGGTGCGCAGCAGCACCGAGGTCTTCCAGTCGCCCTCCCCGCCGAAGCCGTAGCCGTCGGCCATCAGCCGCTGCACCGCCAGCCCCGGCAACTGCCGCAGGCCCCCGAGGTCCTCGAAGTTGGTGGTGAACGCGCCGAAGCCCCCCTCGGTGAGGAAGTGGCGCAGCCCCAGCTCGATGCGGGCGGCGTACCGCAGGGAGTCGTGGCGCTCGCCGCCGGCCCGCAGCTCGGGGGCGACCTTGTAGCTGTCCTCGTACTCGGCGACCAGGTCGTCCACCTCGGAGTCCGCCGCCGCGTCGACCACGGCGACCAGGTCGTTGACACCGTAGGTGTTGACCGAGACGCCGAAGCGCAGCTGCGCCTCCACCTTGTCGCCCTCGGTGACCGCCACGTCGCGCATGTTGTCGCCGAAGCGGGCCAGCCGCAGCGAGCCGACCTCCGCGCGTCCGGCCGCGGCCCGTGCCCACGCCCCGATGCGCGCGGCCACCGCCGGGTCGCTCACGTGCCCGGCGACGGTCTTGCGCGCCACGCCCAGCCGGGACTGGATGTAGCCGAACTCGCGGTCGCCGTGGGCCGCCTGGTTGAGGTTCATGAAGTCCATGTCGATGGAGCTCCACGGCAGCGCCACGTTGGCCTGGGTGTGCAGGTGCAACAGCGGCGTGCGCAACGCGTCCAGCCCGGCGATCCACATCTTGGCCGGGGAGAAGGTGTGCATCCAGGCGATCACCCCGACGCAGGCGTCCGAGGCGTTCGCCTCCAGGCAGACCCTGCGGATCGACGCGGCGTCGGTGAGCACCGGCTTCCACACCAGCCGGAACGCCAGCGACTCGCCGAGTTGCTCGGCGATCCGCCGGGACTGCTCGGCCACCTGGGCCAGCGTCTCCTCTCCGTACAGGCCCTGGCTTCCGGTGAGGAACCAGATCTCACGCTCGTGGAGGATCAACGCGGACTCCTTTGCCCGTAGACGTTCTGGTAGCGGTCGTACAAACTGTCGACGGCGGGCCGCGGGATCGGCAGCGGCTCGCCCAGCTGGCGGGCCACGTGCACGGTGCGCGCGACGTCCTCGCACATCACCGCGGCCTTGACCGCGGCACGGGCGTCCGCGCCGACGGTGAAGACGCCGTGGTTGCGCATCAGGATCGCCGGGGAGCGGTGCCCCTTCAGGGTGGCGACGATCCCCCTGCCGATGTCGTCCCCGCCGATCAGCGCGAACGGCCCCACCGGGATCTCCCCGCCGAACTCGTCCGCCATGGCCGTCAGCACGCACGGGATCGCCTCGCCCCGCGCCGCCCAGGCGGAGGCGTACGTGGAGTGGGTGTGCACCACCCCGCCGACCTGGGGCATCTCCCGGTAGACGTACGCGTGCGCGGCGGTGTCGCTGGACGGCGACAGCTCGCCCCCGACCGGCTCGCCGTCCAGGTCGCACACCACCATCGACTCCGGGCTCAGCTCGTCGTACGACACCCCGGACGGCTTGATGACGAACAGGTCCTCACCCGGCACCCGCCCCGAGATGTTGCCCGCGGTCCAGGCGACGAGGTTGTAGCGGACCAGCTCGTCGTGGAGCCGGCAGACCGTCTCCCGCAGCTTCCCGACGACGGCGCTCATCCGGCCGCCCCCATCACTCGTGGTAGTCCGGTCACACGTCCTCCTTGTTCTTTCGATGTGCTCGCCTCGTTGCGCAGGGCCCGCAGGCCGTGCAGCATCTCCCCGTCGGCGAAGTGGTCGTGCAGGCGGCGGTAGTCGGCGTACAGCCGGTCGTAGGCGTCGGCGCGCCCGGCGTCGGGCAGGTGGACGGCCTCGGCGCGCCTGCCCATCGCGGCCGAGGCCGCGGTGATGTCCGGGTAGGCCCCGGCGGCGACCGCGGCGTGGATGGCCGATCCCAGGGCGCACCCCTGCTCCGAGCCGATCACCGAGATCGGGCGGCGCAGCACGTCGGCGTAGACCTGCATCAGGAACCGGTTTTTGATCAGGCCGCCCGCGGCGACGAACTCGGTCACCGGCACCCCGGAGTCCTCGAAGGTCTCCACGATCACGCGGGCACCGAACGCGGTGGCCTCGATCAGCGCCCGGTAGGTGTCCTCGGGCCTCGTCGCGAGGGTCTGGCCGACGATGACGGCCGAGAGGTCGTGGTCGACCAGCACCGAGCGGTTGCCGTTGTGCCAGTCGAGCGCCACCAGGCCGTGCTGCCCGACCCGCTGCGCGGCGGCGAGTTCGGTGAGATGCTCGTGCACGGTGAGCCCGCGCCGCTCGGCCTCCCGCTCGTAGGAACCGGGCACCGAGGTCTCCACGAACCAGCCGAAGATGTCGCCGACTCCCGACTGGCCCGCCTCGTATCCCCACAGCCCCGGCACGATCCCGTCGCGCACCACACCGCACATGCCGGGCACCTCCGCCAGCGCGTCGGAGGGCATGATGTGGCAGGTGGAGGTGCCCATGATGGCGACCATCTGACCGGGCCGCACGGCGTCCGCGGCGGCGGCCGTGACGTGGGCGTCCACGTTGCCGACCGAGATCGCGATTCCCTCGGGCAGCCCGGTCCAGGCCGCGGCGCGGGCGTCCAGCCGGCCCGCGAGACCACCGAGCGGCGACAGCTCCTGACCGAGCTTGGCGGTGAAACCGGTGAAGGCCGGGTTGAGTTCGGCCAGGAACTCCGCCGAGGGGTAGCCGCCGCCGGTGTGGATGGCCTTGTACCCGGCGGCGCACACGTTGCGGGTCTCCACGCCGGTGAGCTGCCAGACGATCCAGTCGGCGGCCTCGATCCAGCGCTCGGCGCGGCCGTAGACCTCCGGGTCCTCCTCCAGTACCTGCAGGCCCTTGGCGAACGCCCACTCCGCGGAGATCTTCCCGCCGTAGCGGGACAGCCACGTCTCCTTCCTGCGGGCGGCGACGGCGTTGATCCGGTCGGCGTGCGGCTGCGCCGCGTGGTGCTTCCACAGCTTCGGCCACGCGTGCGGGCGCTCCGCGAGCCCGTCGACCTCGCAGAGCGGGGTACCGTCCGCGGTGGCGGGCAGCACGGTGCAGGCGGTGAAGTCGGTGCCCAGGCCGATGACCTTCGACGGGGAGATCCCGGCCGCCGCCACCGCCCCGGGCACCGCCACGCGCAGCACCTGCCGCCAGTCCTCCGGCGACTGCAACGCCCAGTCGGGGCCCAGCCGCACGGCACTGCCGGGCAGCCGTTCCTCGATCACCCGGTGTGCGTACTCGTGCACGGCCGTGCCGACCTCGGCGCCGTCGCTCACCCGCACCACCACGGCGCGGCCGGACAGCGTGCCGAAGTCGACTCCGACCACGTAGCGGTCATTGTTAGCGTTCACACAATCTCCAGGACCTCGACAGGGGAGAGCTCCGGCGCGGATCCCCGCGCCGGAGCCGGGGATTCAGGTGCGCCGCGCCACACCGAGGCGTTGCAGCAGGATGAAGGCGAAGAGCAGCAGGCCGATGAAGATCTTGGTCCACCAGGAGCTGAGGGTCCCCTCGAAGCTGATGATCGTCTGGATCAGCCCGAGGACGAGCACGCCGAGCACGGTGCCGAGCAGGTAGCCGTACCCCCCGGTCAGCAGCGTGCCGCCGATCACGACCGCGGCGATCGCGTCCAGTTCCATGCCGACCGCGTGCAGCCCGTAGCCCGACAGCATGTAGAAGGAGAGCAGCACACCGCCCAGCGCGGAGCAGAAACCGCTGATCGTGTAGACCGCGATCTTCGTCCTGGCCACCGGCAGGCCCATGAGCAGCGCCGACTGCTCGCCGCCGCCGGTCGCGTAGACGTTGCGGCCCAGCCGGGTGTAGTGCAGCACGTACGCCCCGGCGAGGATCACCACGACCGCGACGAGCACGCTCGGCGAGACGAACGCGCCGCCCGGCAGGTCGATCCTGGCCTGGGCGAGGCCGGTGTACGTCGGGTCGGTGATCGAGATCGAGTCGGTGCCGATGGTGTAGCAGAGCCCCCTGGCCAGGAACATGCCGGCCAGCGTCACGATGAAGGGCTGGATGTCGAAGTAGTGGATCACGCAGCCCATGGCGAGGCCGAGCACCGCGCCGACCGCCAGCACCAGCGGGATCACCAGCACGGGCGGCCAGCCGCCGTCCGTCACCAGGCTCGCCGAGATCATCGTGGCGAGCGCGACCACCGCCCCCACCGACAGGTCGATGCCGCCGGTGAGGATCACGAACGTCATGCCGACCGCCACGACCAGCAGGAACGCGTTGTCGATGAAGACGTTGAGCACCACCTGCCCGGAGGCGAAGCCCTCGTAGCGGATGCCGCCGACCACGAACATCGCGAGGAACAACCCGCCGGTCACCAGGACCGGCAGGTACTTGCGGGGTGTCGACCGGTTCGGCGAAAGCACGCCCAGGCTGGTCATACCGTGATCCTCACCTTCGTGTCGGCGTCCGCGGAGGCGGGTGGAGCGCCGCGCCGCGGGCGGTGGAACACCTTCTCCCTGAAGGTCGGTGACTGCAGCAGGCAGACCAGGGTGACGACGAGCGCCTTGAAGAGCAGCGTCGTCTCCGGCGGCACGCCGATCGAGTAGATCGTGGTGGTCAGCGTCTGGATGATGAGCGCGCCGAGCACGGTGCCGCCGAGCGAGAACCGGCCGCCCGCGAGCGAGGTGCCGCCGATCACGACCGCGAGGATCGCGTCGAGCTCGATCCAGAGCCCGGCGTTGTTGCCGTCGGCGCTGGACACGTTGGAGCTGATCATCAGCCCCGCGATGCCGGCGCACAGGCCGCAGAACGCGTAGACCACGATGGTCAGGCCCCGGGAGCGGATGCCCGCCAGGCGGCTGGCCTCGGCGTTCCCGCCGACCGACTCGATGAGCAGGCCGAGGGCGAGGCGCCGGGTGAGGAAGGCGGTCACCGCGAGCACGACCAGCACGACCAGGATGCAGAAGGGCACGGTGAGCCAGTAGCCGCCGCCCACCAGCTTGTACGGCACGCTGTTGACGGTGATGATCTGGCCGTCGGTGACCAGCTGGGCCAGCCCTCGCCCGGCGACCATGAGGATCAGCGTCGCGATGATCGGCTGGATGCCGATCCCGGCGACGAGGAACCCGTTCCACACCCCCAGCACCAGGGAGAGCACCAGCGCCAGGCCGATCGCCGCGAGGACGCCGCCCACCGCGCTCTGGTCGTCCAGCTCGCTGATCCGAAGGCAGGCGAGCGCCCCGGAGATGGCCACCACCGATCCCACGGACAGGTCGATGCCGCCGGTGGCGATGACCAGTGTCATGCCGACCGCCACCAGGATCAGCGGCGCGCCGAAGCGGATGATGTCGATGAGGCTGCCGTAGAGGTGGCCGTCCTTCATCTGCACCGACAGGAAGCCGTCGGTGAACACGACGTTGGTCGCCAGCAGCAGGACGAGAACGAGCACCGGCCACAGCAGGCGGTGCCTGGCAAGACGGTTCATGGGCGGGCTCCGCTGGCGATCGTCTCCATGAGGACGTCGACCGTGAGGTCGTCGTCGTTGGGCAGCTGCGCCACCAGGTGCCGGTCGCGCAGCACGCCGACCCGGTGGCTGAGACGGAGCACCTCCTCCAGCTCGGCGGAGATGAACAGCACGGCCATGCCCCCGTCGGACAGGGAGACGACCAGGCGCTGGATCTCGGCCTTGGCCCCGACGTCGATGCCGCGGGTCGGCTCGTCCAGGATGAGCAGCCGCGGCTCGACGATGAGCCAGCGGGCCAGCAGCACCTTCTGCTGGTTGCCGCCGCTGAGGTTGCGCACGAGTTGTTCGGGGTTGGGAGGGTTGATGCGCAGCGCGCCGATGTACTTCTCCACCAGCTCGTCCTGGCGGCGGCGCGGTATGGGCCTGGCCCAGCCACGCGCCGCCGCCAGGGCCAGCACGATGTTCTCCCGTACGGTGAGGTCGGCGATCAGGCCCTCGGTCCGCCGGTTCTCCGGGCAGAAGGCGACTCCCCTGGCGGTCGCGGCGCGCGGGGTGCGCAGCGAGACCGGCGTACCGTCGATCGCCACCTCTCCGGTTCCCGCGTGGTCCGCGCCGAAGAGCAGGCGGGCGATCTCGGTGCGGCCGGAGCCGAGCAGCCCGGCCAGGCCCACCACCTCGCCCTGGTGGATGGAGAGCGTGAACGGCTGCACCGCCCCCGCCCTGCCGAGTTCCCTCGCCTCGATGACCACGTCGCCGGTCCGCGCCAGGTCCTTGGGCTTCTCGTCGAGCCGTTCCAGGTCGGCGAGCTCGTTGCCGATCATCTTGCCGACCAGCTCGACCTGGCTCAGCTCGGCGGTGAGGTGCTCGCCGACCAGCCGGCCGTTGCGCAGGATCGTCATCCGGTCGGCGATCTCGTAGACCTGGTCGAGGAAGTGCGAGACGAAGAGGATGGCGATCCCCTCGTCCTTGAGCCGCCGCATCACCCGGAACAGTTGCGCGACCTCTCCCGCGTCCAGGCTGGAGGTCGGCTCGTCGAGGATGAGCACGCTCGCGGAGATGTCGACGGCCCGCGCGATGGCCACCATCTGCTGCACGGCCGGCGAGTACGAGGACAGCGGCGCCGAGACGTCCAGGTCGAGGTCGAGCCTGGCGAGCAGCTCGGCCGCGCGCCGGCGCGTCTCACCCCACCGGATACGGCCGAAGCGGCGCGGCTCGCGCCCGATGAAGATGTTCTCGGCCACCGAGAGGTTCGCGCAGAGGTTGAGCTCCTGGTAGACCGTGCTGATCCCGGCCCGCTGCGCCTCCAGGGGGCCGGCGAAGGAGACCGGCGCGCCGGCCAGCTCGATCCGGCCCGCGTCGACGTCGTACACGCCGGTGAGCACCTTGATGAGCGTCGACTTCCCCGCGCCGTTCTCCCCCATCAGCGCGTGCACCTCCCCCGGCAGGAGTCTGAAGTCCACGCCGGTCAGCGCCTTGACGCCGGGGAACTCCTTGCTGATCCCGATCATCCGCAGGATCGGGTCGGGTGCGGCCATGCGACTCCCTTTCCTCCCAGGAGACGGGCCGCCCGCGAGGCGGCCCGCCAGGTCAGTTGCGGCGGGTGGGCGGCGCCTCTCCGGCCCGCTCCCGCGTGAGGATCGTCTTCGTACGGGCCGGCGTCCGCCGTCCCACCGGCCGGGCGTCCGGTGCCGGTGTGGATCGCCGGGGCTCGCCTGACCGTTAGCGCTAACATCGACGGGCGGACTTGTTCGCGTCACGTGTGGGCCGGTGCGGTGCTGGCCCTGGCCACGAACCTCGGCGGAACGACATGCCGCTCGTGGGACCATTCCGCGCCCGCCTCCATCTGCCTGAGCAGCAGTTCGATGCTCCATCTCCCGACCGCCCCGAAGTCCTGCCTGACCGTGGTGAGCGGCGGGGTGAAGAACTCCGACTCCGGGATGTCGTCGAACCCCACGATGCTGATCTGCTCGGGCACCCGCACTCCCCGCTCGGCGAAGGCGCGCAGCGCGCCGAGCGCCATCTGGTCGTTGGCGACGAACACCGCGGTGACACCCGGCACCGCCGCCAGGCGCAGACCCGCCTCGTAGCCGGAGCGCGGGCTCCAGTCACCGGGCAGCGGTTCGGGGATCGGACGGCCCGCGGCGACCAGCACGTCGCGCCACCCCTCGATCCGCCCCTCGACCTCCAGCCAGTCCGGCGGGCCGCCGATGTGCCAGACGGTCTCGTGGCCGAGGTCGAGCAGGTGCCTGGTGGCCAGCCGGGCACCGTGGACCTGGTCGACACTGACCACCGACACGTCGCCGGAGTGGCCGCCCTCGACGGCCACCACGGGGATGTCGGTGGGCACGTCGGCCAGCGCCGGGGCGGCCGAGCGCTGCGGCGCGACCACCACGATGCCGTCGACGCCCTGCTCGGCCAGGTAGCCGAGCGCGTCGCGCACTCCCGCGGTGTCGATGGTCTTGAGGCTGACCATGCTGACGAAGTACCCCGCGGACCTGGCGGCCTGCTCGATGCCGTACACGGTGCTCGCCGGCCCGTACAGGGTCGTGTCGAAGCTGACCACGCCGAGGGTGCGGGTATGCCTCGTGACCAGGGCGCGGGCCACCATGTTGCGCCGGTAGCCGAGCTCGTGGATCGCCGCCAGCACCCGGGCGCGGGTCTCGGCACGGACGTTGGGGTGGTCGTTGAGCACGCGTGAGACCGTCTGGTGCGACACGCCGGCCTTCGTGGCGACATCCGCCATCACCGGCGGGCGGCGCTCGTGGCTCGGGCTCACGGTCGGCTCCTTCTGGTGGCTTGGGACAGACTGTGAGCGCTAACAACACCTCGCGTCAAGCACCCGCCACATTGCAGTCTGGTTACACGGGAACCATTCGTTAACGCCTACTTGACGGCACCGTCATCACGCCCTTAACTGTCCCATACCCCGTTGTTAACGCTCACATATCCTCCGGGAAGGTCTTCATGACGCGAGGACTGCTGACCACCCGGGGGTTGACAGCCGGCCGACTCCGGCATTTGATGTCTCGTCACACAGCCGGCCGGATCCCCGCGGTGTCCCGCGCCGCTGTTGTGAACGCTCACAAAAACACTTACGAAAACGCTCAAGAAAACGCTCACGGAATTGCTCAGGACCCTGCTCAGGGACCTGTTCACGGACCTGTTCACGGATGGGGGAGCGAGCCGGGTCACGGCTCGCTCCCCCATCGCCGCGGGCACGGCCCCGAAGGAACGCGCCCCGGTGGCGGCACACGCCGCCCGAGCACCCGCCGCTCTCGGGACGCGCCGCCTCCCATCTCTCCCGCGGCCCTCCCCCCGGCCAGGACCCCGGACCCCCACACTGGAGGTATTCGATGAAGTTCGCGAAGCTGGTCACCTTCTCGGTGAGCCTGGCTCTCGCCATGGGAGTGACGGCCTGTGGCTCAAGCGTCAAGACCGTCGACCAGGGCGCGTCGGAGGCCGCCTCCGCGGCGCCCGCCGACACCCTGGTCGGCGTCACGATGCCGACCAAGTCCTCCGAGCGCTGGATCCACGACGGTGACAACGTCAAGAGCGCCCTGGAGAAGCTGGGCTACAAGGTCGACCTGCAGTACGCGGAGAACGACATCCCCACGCAGGTCAACCAGATCGAGAACCAGATCACCAAGGGCGCCAAGCTGCTGATCATCGCCTCGATCGACGGCACCGCCATCACCACGCAGCTCCAGCAGGCGGCCGACAAGAAGATCCCGGTGATCGCCTACGACCGGCTCATCCGCAACTCGCCGAACGTCGACTACTACGCCACCTTCGACAACTTCAAGGTGGGCGTGCAGCAGGCGACCTCGCTGCTGGTCGGCCTGAAGCTGAAGAAGGAGGACGGCTCCGACGGCGACGCCAAGGGCCCGTTCAACATCGAGATCTTCGCCGGCTCGCCGGACGACAACAACGCCACCTTCTTCTACAACGGCGCGATGGAGACGCTGAAGCCGTACATCGACGCCGGCACCCTGGTCGTCAAGAGCGGCCAGACCGACTTCAAGACCGTCGCGATCCTGCGCTGGGACCCGGCCACCGCGCAGAAGCGGATGGAGGACCTGATCACCAAGTCCTACTCCGGCGACACCTTGGTCGACGGCGTGCTCTCCCCGTACGACGGTCTGTCCATCGGCATCCTGTCGGCGCTGAAGAGCAGCGGCTACGGCACCGCCGGCCAGCCGTACCCGATCGTGACCGGCCAGGACGGCGAGGTCGCCTCGGTCAAGTCGATCATCGCGGGTGAGCAGTACGCGACGATCTACAAGGACACCCGTGAGCTGGCCGCCGTCACCGTCGAGATGGCCGACGCGGTGCTCAAGGGCGGCAAGCCCGAGGTGAACAACACCACCGACTACGACAACGGCAACAAGGTCGTCCCGTCCAATCTGCTGGAGCCCGTGATCGTCTACAAGGACAACTACAAGAAGGTCCTCGTCGACTCCGGCTACTACACCGAAGACCAGCTCAAGTAGGAGCAGCGGCGCCACCCCCGCGAACGTCCGCGGGGGTGGCGGGGCTCCCGGAAGACGCCGAGGAGGCGGACGGCTTGACCGACGACATACTCCGGATGCGCGGGATCACCAAGACGTTCCCGGGCGTCAAAGCCCTGCAGGACGTCAACCTGGCGGTACGCAGGGGCGAGATACACGCGATCTGCGGGGAGAACGGCGCCGGCAAGTCGACGCTGATGAAGGTCCTGTCCGGCGTGTACCCGCACGGTTCGTACGACGGCGAGATCTTCTTCGACGGCGAGCCGTGCCGCTTCTCCGACATCAGGGACAGCGAGAAGCACGGCATCGTGATCATTCACCAGGAGCTGGCGCTCAGCCCGTACCTGTCCATCGCCGAGAACATCTTCCTCGGCAACGAGCGGACCAGCCGCGGCCTGATCGACTGGAACCGGACCAACGCCGAGGCCGCCGAGCTGCTGGAGCGGGTCGGGCTGCGCGAGAACCCGGTGACGCGCTCGATGGACATCGGGGTCGGCAAGCAGCAGCTGGTGGAGATCGCCAAAGCGCTGTCCAAGCAGGTCAGACTGCTCATCCTCGACGAGCCGACCGCCTCGCTCAACGACGAGGACTCCGCGCACCTGCTCGACCTGCTGCGCGGGCTGCGCGAGGAGGGCATCACCTCGGTGATCATCTCGCACAAGCTGAACGAGATCCAGGCCATCGCCGACTCCACCACGATCCTGCGTGACGGCCGGACGATCGAGACCCTGGACATGAGCGGCGAGGAGGTCACCGAGGAGCGCATCATCGCCGGCATGGTGGGCCGCGACCTCGAACACCGCTTCCCGCCGCACGAGCCGAAGATCGGCGAGGAGGCGCTGCGGATCGAGGACTGGACGGTGCACAGCCCCACCCAGCACGACCGCGTCGTCGTCTCCGGCGCCAACCTGACACTGCGCCGCGGCGAGATCGTCGGCCTGGCCGGCCTGATGGGCGCCGGCCGCACCGAGCTGGCGATGAGCGTGTTCGGCCGGAGTTACGGGGTCGGCGTCTCCGGCCGCGTCTACAAGAACGGCAGGGAGATCCAGCTCCGCACGGTCGGCGAGGCGATCGGCCACGGGCTCGCGTACGCCACCGAGGACCGCAAGCGGTACGGCCTCAACCTGATCGACGACATCAAGCGGAACGTGTCGGCCGCCGCGCTGAGGAAGCTGGCCAGGCGCGGCTGGGTCGACGACAACAAGGAGTACCAGGTCGCCGACGGCTTCCGGGAGAGCATGAACATCAAGGCTCCCAGCGTGCTGTCGGTCACCGGAAAGCTCAGCGGCGGCAACCAGCAGAAGGTGGTGCTGTCGAAGTGGATCTTCACCGACACCGACGTGCTGATCCTCGACGAGCCCACCCGCGGCATCGACGTGGGCGCCAAGTACGAGATCTACTCGATCATCAACCAGCTCGCCGACCAGGGCAGGGCCATCCTGGTCATCTCCTCGGAGCTGCCCGAGTTGCTCGGCGTCTGCGACCGCGTCTACGCCATGTCCGCCGGCCGCATCACCGGTGAGGTCTCCCGGGCCGAGGCCACCCCTGAGCGGCTCATGCAGCTCATGACCAAGGAAAAGGAGTAAGGGCACGATGAAGGTCCCGACCCGTGAGACAGCGCCATCGAGCGGCGGCCTTCCGGCGGTACCCGCCAAGGCGCCCGCCGGCCGCCTCTCCGTCAACCTGCGGCAGAGCGGCATCTACATCGCCTTCGCGCTGATCATCGTGCTGTTCTCCATCCTGACCGACGGAGAGCTGCTCAGCCCGCAGAACATCTCCAACATCATGGTGCAGAACTCCTACGTCCTGATCCTGGCCATCGGCATGATCCTGATCATCATCGCCGGTCACATCGACCTCTCGGTGGGCTCGGTGGTGGGACTCACCGGCGCGATCGCGGCGGTGCTGATGGTCGACATGGACGTGGCCTGGCCGCTGGCGATCCTGGTCACGCTGGTCGCGGGCGCGCTGATCGGGGCCTGGCAGGGCTACTGGATCGCCTACTTCGGCATACCGGCGTTCATCGTGACCCTGGCCGGAATGCTGGTCTTCAGGGCGCTGACCCTGACCGTGCTCGGCAACCAGGGCATCGGACCCTTCCCCGACGAGGTGCGGACCCTCGCCAACGGCTTCGTGCCCGGTTTCTTCGGCAACGTCGGCCTCGGCCCGCTCGGCGGCGCCGACCTGCTGACGCTGCTCGTCGGCCTGGCCGCGGTGGCCGGGATCGCCGGCACCCAGTGGCGGGCCCGCCAGGCGCGGCTCGGCTACCGGCAGCAGGTCGACGCGCTGCCGGTGTTCCTGCTGAGGATCGGCGCCGCCGCCGCGGTGGTGATGGTGGTCATCGTGCAGCTCGCCAGGTTCAAGAACCTGCCCTGGGTGCTGGTGCTGCTGGCGATCCTGGTGCTGGGCTACACGCTGCTGACCAACCGCGCGGTCTTCGGCCGCCACATCTACGCCATCGGCGGCAACCTGAACGCCGCGAGCCTGTCCGGCATCAAGGTGAAGTCCGTCACCTTCTGGATCTTCGTCAACATGGGGGTGCTCGCCGCGCTCGCCGGGATCATCTTCGCCGGGCGGCTGAACCAGGCCGGCCCGACGGCGGGCAACGGCTTCGAGCTGGACGCCATCGCGGCCGCCTTCATCGGCGGCGCCGCGGTCCAGGGCGGGGTGGGCAAGGTGGTCGGCGCACTCACCGGCGGCCTCATCATGGCCGTGATCAACAACGGCATGTCCCTGATCGGCGCGCCCAGCGAGCGGGTCATGCTCTTCAAGGGCCTGGTCCTGCTCGCCGCCGTGGCCCTGGACGTCTGGACCAAGCGCCGGGCCGGTTCGGCCCGCTGACCCCGCGCTCCCCGCACCCGCCCGCGTCCCCGCGCGGGCCGGTGGCCTCCGGGTGTGGACCCCCTTACCTGAGGGTAAGCGAGGATTCTCAACCGGCTGGAGGGAACACGGATGGCGATCGATTCGATAGGCATGTGGATCGCGGTCGTCGTTCTGGTGATAGCGCTGCTCGTCCTCGACTTCGTGGTGGCGGCGCGCCGGCCGCACGCCGTGGGCATGCGCGAGGCCACCGCCTGGAGCGTCTTCTACATCGGCGTGGCCATCGCCTTCGGCCTGGTCCTGTGGTGGCTGGCCGGGTCGGCGCTGGCGACCGAGTACTTCGCCGGATGGCTGGTGGAGAAGAGCCTCTCCGTCGACAACCTCTTCGTCTTCGTCATCATCATGGCGCGCTTCTCCGTGCCCCCGGAGAACCAGCAGAAGGTGCTGCTCTTCGGGATCGCCACCGCCCTCGTGCTGCGCGCCGTCCTCATCGCGGTCGGCGCGGCGGCCATCAGCCTCTTCTCCTTCACATTCCTGCTCTTCGGCCTGCTGCTGATCTGGACGGCGATCCAGCTCGTCCGGCACCGGAACGAGGAGCCCGACATCGAGAGCAACCCCCTGATCCGCTTCGTCTCGAAGGCGCTCCCGGTCACCGAGAACCTGCACGACGGCAGGCTCGTCGTCCGCGAGGACGGAAAACGGATGGTCACCCCGCTGTTCGTGGTCTTCCTCGCGATCGGAAGCACCGACCTGCTGTTCGCCCTCGACTCCATTCCCGCGGTCTTCGGCGTCACCACGCACCCGCTCATCGTCTTCGCCGCCAACGCCTTCGCGCTGCTGGGGCTGCGTGCCCTGTACTTCCTGATCGAGGGCCTGCTGGAGCGCCTGGTCTACCTGTCGATCGGCCTGGCGGTCATCCTCGGCTTCATCGGCCTGAAACTCATCCTGGCCTTCCTGCACGAGGACGTCTCCAAGTCCTTCCCCGAGATCCCGACCCCGCTCTCACTGCTGGTGATCTTCCTGGTGCTGCTGGTCACCGTCGTCTTCAGCCTGCGCAGGGTACGCGCCCACCCCGAGGAGCGCGCGCGGGCGGGCACCCTGCACCGGATGCGCCGCAAGGACAGGAACGGAGGCCGGGACGAGGGGCGGCAGGGGCAGGACGACCACTGAGGCCCCGGCGGGAACGCGCGCCGAAAGCTCAGGCCAGACAGCGCAGGGCGGCCCTGAGCCTGCGGTCGAGAGGATGGTCGACGGGGTGGTCGTCCGGCAGGCGGCCGACGGTCGCCGCCACGAACGCCGGGGGCCCCAGCTGCTCGCTCATGTCGTAGGCGTGCACCCAGATCCCGTCGGCGGTCAGCTCGACCTGGACCTTCGAACCCTGCTCGGCGAGCACGAACGCGCCCACCCTCGCTCGCCACCAGGTCCGCTCGTCCTCCTCGTCCTCCGCGACGGGCGCGCCGACGTCGTCGGCGTGGGTGGCGTACTCCGAGTCGTAGTGGAAGGTCTGCAGCCCCACCGGGTACGGTCCCGCGAGGGTCGGCAGCAGGGCGTCGCGGCCGAGTCCGCGCATCCGCTCGCGCGTCTCCCCGTTCTCGCGCCGCCACTCCTGGAGCACCTCCTCGACCGGAACGTCGCGGCGGCGCTCCACGCACCAGGCGTTGAAGGCGTTGAAACCGCCCTCCACACCCTCGTTCCCGAGCATCGCGACGAACCCGTCGATGTCGTCGTCCAGACAGGCGTGGTTGTACAGCTCCTCCCCCGCCAGGTGCCCGAGCACGTCGCGGACCGACCAGCCCGCCGCCCGCGAGGGACGCCGCCAGCCCTCCGCGTCGAGCCCGGAGAAGAAGCGGTCGAGGCGGGCGGCCTCGGTGTCGAATATGTCGAACGGATTGAGATCCGCCAGCGGATCCTTCGATTCTGCGGTCATACCTCGGAAGTACCCGGGAACGGCGGGCGTCCCCGTCCCGCGCTCCGGAAGGTTGGGATCACCAGGTCTCGCCTGCGCGCCGGCCTGCCGCGGGGTGCGGAACGCTCCGTCTCAGCCGGGCACGAGTCCGTGGCGGTGCGCGTAGCCGGCCGCCTCCGCCCGGTTACGCGCGCCGATCTTGGCGAACACGTGGTTGATGTGCGTTTTCACCGTCGTCTCGGCGATGAACAGCGCCGCGGCGATCTCTCCGTTCGGCAGACCACGGGCCACCAACCGCAGCACCTCGACCTCGCGCGCGGTCAGCCCGTCCGGCGGGGGAACCGCTCCGGACCTGATCAGGGCGTCGACCAGACGACGCGACACGGTCGCGTCGAACGTGGACTGCCCGGCGGCGGCCGACCTCAACGCGGCCGCGATCTCGGCGCGGCCCGCGTCCTTGGTGAGGTAGCCGCGCGCGCCCGCGGCCAGCGCGGCGTGCACCGACTCGTCGTCGGAGTAGGTGGTCAGGACGAGAACCGCCACATCCGGATGGTCGCGGGCGAGTCGCCGGGTCGCCGTCACGCCGTCCATCACGGGCATCCGGAGGTCCATCAGCACCACGTCGGGCCGCAGTTCGGCGGCCAGCCGGAGCGCCTGCTCGCCGTCGCCCGCGTCGCCGACCACCTCGATCCCGTCGACCAGGCCGAGCAGGGCGACCAGACCCTCGCGCATGAGCTGCTGGTCGTCGGCCACCAGCACCCTGACCGTCCGGGCGCCCGCCGCGCAGGGCTCGTGAGCCCCCGCGGACCCGGTCACGCGGGCACCTCCGCCGTGACGGTCCAGCCCTGCCCCGGAGCGTCCGCGCCCGCCCGGAGCGTGCCACCCACCAGCGCGATCCGCTCCCCCATCCCAGCGAGCCCGAACCCCGCGACGGCGGTTTCCCGCTCCCGGACGGGCGTCCCCGGAGTGGCATTGGCGACGCTGAGCCGTACGCATCGCCCCCGGAACGACAGGGCCACGTCGATCGGCGCGCCGGGGGCGTGCCTGGCGGCGTTCGTCAGCGCCTCCCGCGCCGTGCGCAGCAGCGAGACCTCGGCGGGCGACGACAGCCGCCGCGGGGTGCCCTCCACCCGGACGCTCACCGGAGTGCCGTGATGGTCACGGTGCTCACCCGCCAGCGTGGCGAGCGCCTGGCCCAGCTCCGGAACGTCGGCCCGCAGCGCGGCGACGGCGGCACGCGCCTCACGGAGCCCCTCGGCGGCCAGGCGGCGGGACCGGCGCAGCCGCGCCACCGCCCCCTGCCTGTCGTCCTTCTCCGCGAGGAGCGCCTCGGCCAGTTCCAGTTGCACGCCCAGCGCGCCCAGGGAGTGCGCCAGCACGTCGTGTATCTCGCGGGCGATCCTGGCCCGCTCCTCCATCGCGGCCGCCCTGGCGCTCTCGTGTTGTGCCCGCCTCGTCTGTTCCAGCAGCAGCCGCGTCTGCAGTGCCTGCATCCGGTGCTGCCTGCGGTGCAGTGCCAGCAGCAGACAGATCGCCAGCAACGCCAGGTAGAGCGTGATCGCACCGGGCGCCCGCCCCCAGAGGACCATGCCCGCCACGGCCACCGCCGCGTCCAGGAGCCCGAGCGCGAGCAGCGTGCGCAGCCGAGGGCGCAGGTCCGAGGCGAACATCAGCTGGAACGCGACGAGGAAGACGACCGCGGCGCTGTCGCCGGGGCCGGCCGCCGACGCGGCGAGCACCGCCCCGGTGGCGAGCAGCCCGAGGGCGGCACGGGGCGTCCGCCGGTCGAGCGCGAGGAACGCCAGCCAGCAGGTGAAGGAGGCGGCCAGCAGACCGACCACCCAGCCCGCCGCCTCCACGGGGCGGGCGGTGGCCAGCGTCCAGCCGAGGAAGCCCGTCGTCAGGAGCCGGATCAGCCACCCGGTCTCCGGGTCGTCGGCCGCGAACAGCCGCACGACCCACCGCCAGATGTCGACCATCGGTCCCCCCAGGCCGTCGTACGCCTACCGGCGTTGTTCCACGACCTGCATGATGACATCCAGCATGAGCAGCCGGAACAGCAGGAAACCGGCCACCACCACGATCGCCACCACGGCCACCGCCGCCAGGAACTTCCCGTTCACCTTGCCTCCCGACGCCTTGAGCAGCAGTTCCACCAGGGTGATCGCCAGGCCGGCCCGTCGCCGTCCGCCGCCGCTCGCCGAGTCACGCGTTCGCATGTCCATGGCGGTCACGGTACGGAGCGGCCGGGCAGGAGCGGCACCTCCACAGGGTGGACCCGCGGGTGGATCCGTCTCCACCCTGCCGCCGGGACCGGGGACGGCGGACAGGTGGGCCTTGCCGGTCGGCCCATCCCTTGACCGGCTCCTTCGGTTACCGCCGGCCCGGAATCAGGCCGTGCCCGCCCGGGAGGGCGAGACCCGATCGAGGACCACCCGTCATCAGTGATCTCGCCACGCGCCAGGGCGGCGGCCTGTCAGGGTGAGGGCCGGTGCGATCTCGACCACGTACCGGCCCTAGTCGTCGTCATCGTCGTCGCTGCTGTGATGAAGCGGCCCGGACTGGTAACCGTCCACCTGGCCGTCCACCTGGAAGGTGAGACCCGAGGTCCGGAGGAAGTCGACGAGCGGCCCGTCGGAGGCGAGCCTGCCCTTCCGCCGCGCCTCGCTCAGTTCACGGCCGAGCTTGCGCAGTTCGTCACGGGCCTTCCCGTTGTCGCCCTCCTGGAGCTTCCCGGCGAGTTTGGCGATCCGCTCGCGGACCTTGCGGGCCGTCTTGGGGTCGATCTTCCCCTGTAGCTCCTGCGCGGTGACCGCCTGCGCCAGGGCCGCCAGACGTGTCTGCCATCCGTCCGCCGCCGGCGCGGTCCGGCTGGGCGCGGGGGCCGGTGTCTCGGACGCGCTCGGCGAGACGGCGGGGGTCGGTGACACGGCGGGGGTCGGCGGCACGGCGGGGGTCGGCGACACGGGTGCGGACGACGCCGGGGAGGGCGCCTCCGAGGGCGCCGCCGACGTGATCGCGGGTGACGCCGCGGTGCGCTGTCCCGCCGGATCCGGCGAGGCCGACACCCACAGGGCCACCAGCACCGGCAGGGCCACCACGCCCAGCAGGATCGCCAGGAACAGGCCGGGCGGGCTCTCCCGCAGATACCTCGTCGCACGCCCCGCCCACGTCTCCACCGGCAGGCCGTTCCCTCCCGCGGGGGCGGGAGGCACCGAGGGCAGCACGGAGGTCTGCGCCGGGGGCCCGGGCGCGTGCGGCGCTCTGCGGGGCGTCGCGGCCAGGAGCCGGCGGACGACCTCGGCCCCGGTGGGCCGCGCGGCGGGATCCTTCTCCAGCAGCGCCAGGACGAGCCTCTCCAGCTCCGCGGGGATGCCGGGCCGGTGGCGGCCGGGCGGGTCCGGCCGGACACCGACGTGCTGGGAGATCACCTCCGTCGCCGTGCCGACGAACGGGGGCCGCCCGCAGAGCAGCTCGTAGCAGACGCAGCCGAGCGCGTACAGATCGGCGGCCGCGTTTCCGGCCTCGCCGCGGATCTGCTCGGGCGACAGGTAGGCGGCCGTGCCGATGACGGTGCCCACCGAGGTCAGCCGCATCGCGGCCTCGGTCGCGACCCTGGCCGTGCCGAAGTCGACGACCTTGAGCGCGCCGCCCGCGCCCAGATGCAGGTTCGCCGGTTTGACGTCGCGGTGCACGACCCCGGCCTGGTGCGCGGCGTCCAGCCCGAGCGCGATCTGCCCCGCCAGGCGGCACGTCTCGGCCACGCTCAGCGGCCCGCGCTCGGCCAGCTCGGCGGCGAGGTCCCGGCCGGTCAGCAACTCCATCACCAGGTACGGGCGGCCCTCGTGCTCGCCCATGTCGAGCACGGTCACCACGTTGGGGTGGACGACGCGCGCGGCGGTCCTGGCCTCCCTGGCGAATCTCTCGCGCACCGCGGCGTCGGCCACCTGCGGTGCCAGGATCTTGACCGCCACCGGCCAGCCCGGCCGCAGGTCGTAACCGCGCCAGACCTCGCCCGTGCCGCCGCGGCCGATCAGCTCGTCCAGCCGGTACCGCCCGGCGAGCACCACGGCCGCCCCTTCCCAAACCCCCATGATCTCCCGCCATCAACTCCGAGCCCGGCAATTGGCACACAACTGTAGGGGTGCCTCGCCGGGACCGCAGGACAAGATCGCGTTCTGCTTCCCGGTGACCCGCCGCTTTTCTTGCCAATCCATTCATCGATGGATTGCGAGGCAGGGGCATCGCGGCCAGACTGTCCGGCATGAGGAAGAGCGAGGAAGACGTCTCCGCGCCCCCGGCCCGCCGCCGGGGACGCCCACCCAGGGACAGGTCCGCGCCGTCCACCTCCGATCGCATCCTCGCGGCGGCGACCGACCTCTTCGCCCGGCACGGGGCCGACGGCGCCTCCATGCGCGACATCGCCGCCCGGGTCGGAATCGACGTCTCCAGCGTGCACCACCACTTCCCCTCGAAGGCGTCGCTGTACGACGCCTGCTTCGCCCGCGTCTTCGATCTGGAGCGGGCGACGCTCACGCCGCCGGTGCGCGCCCTCCTCGCCGCGGCGCGCTCCGGACCGGCGGCCGACGTGGTGCGCGCCATGCACGACCTGGTGGACGCGTTCGTGGACTTCCTCGACGACCACCCCCAGACCACGTTCCTGTGGCTGCGCCGGTGGCTGGACCCCGGCCTCCACCTGTCGCTGGACGAGGCGTACTCGCTGCCGATCTACGGCGAGATCGAGCGGGCCCTGCTGGCGGCGGCCACCCGCGGCCTCCTCGTCGAGCCGACGCCGCACATCACCGTGCGCGGCCTGGTCTGGGCGGCCCACGGCCACGTGACCTCCCTGGCCGCCCTGACCGCCCGCGGGGGCGACCCGGTGACCGCGGACCGCGAGCGGCGCGAGTTCCGCGCCTACGCCCACCGTTTCGTCGACCGGCTCTACGCACCCCCTGGCGCGAGCGCC
The DNA here is from genome assembly GCF_042665875.1 of Streptosporangium amethystogenes subsp. fukuiense. Classification (NCBI taxonomy): domain Bacteria; kingdom Bacillati; phylum Actinomycetota; class Actinomycetes; order Streptosporangiales; family Streptosporangiaceae; genus Streptosporangium; species Streptosporangium amethystogenes. Next base: position 4,427,279 of record NZ_JBHTEE010000001.1, read on the forward strand.
GTGGACGGCTAATATTCCATCATCCGATGGAATATGGGAGGCAGCGGATGAGCTCAGCGGAACCGGGCCGGGGAGTGACCGCCGTCATCGGTGGCGGCGCCGCGGGCATAGCCGCGGCCAAGGCCCTCATCGAGGCCGGCCTGCCGGTGCTCGGCATCGAGCGCGCCCCCTGTCTCGGCGGCCTGTGGCGGCTGGACGCCGGCACCGCGTCCTACCGGGGCCTGCGCCTCAACACCAGCAAGCCGCGCACGGAGTTCTCCGACTTCCCCATGCCCGCCGAGTGGCCCGACTACCCGACCCGCGCCCAGATGCTGGAGTACCTGCGGTCGTACGCCGAGCACTTCGGGGTCGGCGAGAGTTTCCGGTTCGCCACCACGCTCGAATCGGCCCGGCGTACCGGCGACGGCTGGGAACTGGCGCTGACCGGCCCCGACGGGCCGTACACCGAGACGGTAGAGCATCTCGTGGTGGCCAACGGCCACAACCACGAGCCCCGCCACCCCGAACCGCCGTACCCGGGGACGTTCGGCGGCACCGAGTCACACGCGCACGACTACGTCACCCCCGCCGAGCTGGCCGGCAGGCGGGTGCTCGTCGTGGGCACCGGCAACTCCGCGATGGACATCGCCGCCGAGCTCGTCGGCCACGCGTCCACCGTGCTGCTCTCGGCCAGGCGCGGTGTCTGGGTGCTGCCCAAACGGCTGCTCGGCCGCCCCTCCGACCAGCTCAACGGCGCCCTCGCCGCCCTGCTCCCCTGGCGGGTGCGCCAGGTGGTCTCCCAGGCGGTGCTCAGGATCGCCGACCGGAAACCCGCCGGGCCGCGCCTGGCCGCGCCCCGTCGGGGCGTGCTCCAGGACCACCCGACCCTCAGCGACTCCGTTCCCGGGCTGATCGCGAGAGGAGAGATTCTCGCGCGGCAGGGCATCACGCGCCTGGACGGCTCCCGGGTCCACTTCGCCGACGGGCGGGCGGACGAGGTGGACCACATCGTCTGGTGCACCGGTTACCGGGCCGTGACCCCGTTCCTCGACGCGGACACGGTGCCCGACCCGGCGAGCCTGCTGCTCTACCGCCACGTCTTCCCCATCGGCGACGACTCGATCAGCTACGTCGGGCTGATGCAGTCGACCGGCTCGGCGCTGCCCGTCGTCGAGGCGCAGAGCCGCCTCGTGGCCGCCGTACGGACCGGAGCCCACCGGTTGCCCGATCCGGAGAGCGCGCGGCGGATCGCCTCGGCCGAACTCGACGCCGCGCGGGAGCGCTGGGGACAGCGCAGGCCCCACATGCGGATCGACGTCGACCAGTACCTCCGCGTCGTGAACCGCGAGCTGCGCCCGTCCCCGGCGCGCGCGCTGGCCGGCCGCCGAATCCTGGTCACCGGCGCGGCGGGCACCTTCGGCAGGGCGATGAGCGCACGGTTCACCGCCCAGGGCGCGCGGGTGGTCGGCCTGGACATCGCCCGTCCCACCGCCCGCCCCGACGGCTCCGACATACCGATCATCGCCTGCGACATCACCTCCCAGGAGTCCGTCGACGCCGCGGTGGCGGAGGCCGCGGCCCTGCTCGGCGGCATCGACCTGCTGATCAACAACGCCGGCCGGGGCGGGCCCGCCCCGGCCGAACTCGCCCCGGGCGACGAGGTGGAGGCGCAGCTGCGGCTGAACCTGCTCGGCGCCTGGCGGGTGACCGCGACGGTCCTGCCCCACCTGGTACGCGCCAGGGGGCGGGTGGTCTTCATCGCCTCGCGGATGGCGGTCCTGCCGCTGCCGCTGGCGGCGGCGTACGGCGTCTCCAAGCGCGCGCTCGCGGCCTACGCCGACGCGCTCCGTCTCGAGGTCGGCACGCATGTCGGCGTGACGACCGTCTACCCGAGCATGGTCCGCAGCCCGATCCACGACAGCACGAGACAGGCCGGGCTCTCCCTGGACGCGGTGTCCCGGCCGGAACCCGTCGAGGGCGTGGTCGACGCGATCGTCCGCGCGGTCACCGCCCGCCGGGCCCCCCGTGACGTGGCGACCACCCGCCGGGGGCGGGTCGAGATGATGGTGGGCAGGCACACCCCCGCCCTGGCCGACCGTCTCGTCCGGCGCACCGTCGCCGCCCGCGTGGCGGCCGGTGACTTCGCGGGCGCCCCCCTCGCGGCGGGCATGGTACGCCGGCACCGGGGCTAGGGCGCGTGTTCAGTCGTGATCAAGGGATGGCCCCGGTCGGCGGCCTGGTCCCTCTTCTCCGGGATGACCGCCGCGATATGGCGCTTCCGCGGGTGAACACGGTTACCGCGGGACGAGCCGGAACCATGACCACCCGCCGCGCGACGTGCCTCAGGGGCGTCCGCCGTCCCCGAGGTCCTGCTCCCCGGTGATTCCACGCTCGTACGCCGCCAGCGTGTCGACGAACATCCGCCGCTGGTCCGCCGTCAGCGGTTCGAGCGCCCTGCGCCAGGCGGTGGCCCCCCGCCCCAGCCAGCCGTCGATCGCGGGCCGGTGCGCGTCGGCGATGCTCACGATCTTCCGGCGCCGGTCGTTCTCGTCCTCGCGCCGCTCCAGGATGCCCTTGCGGCTCAGCTCTCCGACCATCAGGCTCACCGTCGCCGGCGCCACCTCCAGCCGGGCCGCCAGCTCGTTCACGCCCAGCGATCCGTCGAACAGCAGGTAGGCGAGGAGCGACAGATGCCGGGGGGCGAGCGAGAAGGACTGGAGCTCCTCGGGAATCCGGATCCGCTTCACCCGCCCGACCATCCGCGGCATCAGCAGCAGCAGCGTCCGGATCGTGTCGTCGACGCCCAGCCCGGATCCGTCCGTCTCCCGATCATCGGTTGACATCCGCCACCCCACTCAATAGCTTTCATATAAAAGTAGTTTTGCTATCAAAGCAAAATCGCTTCCCTCGCTGATGCTACCGAAGAGGTGCTCCCCCATGGCAGAACAGCAACCCACACCGGCGGAGTTCAATCGGCTCGTCATCGACGAGTTCCGCGCGAACGGCGGCCGGGTGGGCGGAATGTTCGAGGGCGCCCCGCTCGTCCTGCTGACCACGACCGGTGCCCGGAGCGGCCGCCCCCACACCAACCCCGCGGTGTACCTGCGCGACGGCGACCGGGTCCTGGTCTTCGCCTCCAACGCCGGCCTGCCGAAGAACCCCGGCTGGTACCACAACCTGGTGGCCGACCCCCGGGTCATGGTCACCATCGGCACCGCCGACGGCGGCACCGAGACGTACGCCGCCGAGGCGGTGCCGCTCGAAGGCGACGAACGCGACCGCCTCTACGCGGTCCAGGCCGAACTCGACCCGGCGTTCGCCGCCTACCAGGCGGGCACCACCCGGGTCATCCCGGTGATAGCCCTGCACCGCCTGAACCTCGCGGCCGACCCGGCGCGCAACCGGGCGATCGGCGAACACCTGAGAACCGTCCACGACCGGCTCCGCCGGGAACTCGCCTCGGTCCGCCGCGACGTCGACGCTTTCCTCGCCGGGCATGCGGAGCCGTACGCCGCCGGGACGCCGGCACCCCGGCTGGGCGAGGAACTGGCCCGGCACTGCCTGACCTTCTGCGGCGCACTCCATGCGCACCACACCAACGAGAACGGCGCGTTCACCGTTTTCGAAAAGGAGTTTCCCGAGCTCGCCCCGGCACTCGACCGGCTCCGCCGGGAACACCACCTGGTGGCGCAGGCCCTGACGGATCTCCAGGCACTGCTCGCCGACCTCACCTCCGGCACCGCTACGGCCGACGCGGACCGGCTCCGGGCGGAGCTGGAGCGGCTGGCCCGCGATCTGGAGGAGCACTTCGCCTACGAGGAACGACACCTCCTTCCCGCACTGGGAGCGTAAGGCCCCCGGCCCGGCCGCGTGTCAGAACCCGATGAGCGAGGGCGTCGGATCGGACGCTCCAGCGTGGAAGACCCTGCTGAGCACGGTCCGTAACCGCGACGGCGTGGGCGTCCGGCGGTCGATGAGTCCGCGGATCTCCTCCCAGGCGGTCATAGGCCGGCCTCTTCGCGGCGGGTGATCCGAGGGAACCCGCCGGGCGCGGCGGCCTTCGTCCCGGCAGTCGACAGAGCAGCCTGCTGCTGCGAACCGAACATGCCGGGAACGGCAGTGATCCACTCCGACGATTCGGCCGCGGGCCCGTTACGGGGCCGCGGCGGAACCGGTCCGCAGCCCTCTCCCCGCGCGCCGCCAGTGGGCGAGCCCGCCGGCCAGCGGGCGCGCCGAGAAGCCGTGGTCGCGGAGCAGGCGCACGGCCTGCGGGGAGACCACGCAGTAGGGGCCGCCGCAGTAGGCCACGATCTCGATGTCCCTGGGCAGCTCGTCGAGCCGGTCCCGCAGCTCGGCCAGCGGAACCGACACCGCCCCCGGCACGTGGCCGCGGGCGTGGTCGGCGGCCGGACGGACGTCGACGATCACGATGCCGGGGTCGTCGAGACGCGCGGCGAGCTCGTCGGCGGTCACCGCCTCCAGGACCGCGACCTCGCCGAGGTGCTCGGACACCGCCTCCCGCAGATCGGCGAGCCTTTCCGCGGCGAAGTCCTGCAGCTCGCCCAGGAAGCGCGAGACCCGCTCGTCGGCCAGTCGGTAGTAGACCCGGGTACCCGCCCTGCGGCTCGTCACCAGGTGGGCCGCGCGGAGCTGCTGCAGCTGGGCCGAGGTGTTCTTCAGCGGGATGTCCGCCTCCTCGGACAGCTGCTCGACGGTGTGCTCCCCCTGGTCGAGCACGTCAAGCAGCCTCAGCCGTACCGGACTGGCCAGCGTCCTGCCGATCCGGGCCAGCTGCCGGTAGATCGGTTCCTCGGGAAACTCCGCCATGGCCGTCAGACCATGTACTGGTCGTGCCGGAGATAGACGTCCGTCCACTCCGCGTCGCTGAGCCGGCGCCCGTCGGCCGCGATCTCGGCGAGCTCCTCGAAGTAGCCCTCGCGGGGTGCTCCCGGCGCGAAGAGCAACAGCATCGAGGCCGGTTCGCCGGACTCGTTGCGGAAGGCGTGCACCCCGCCCTCCGGGACGTACAGGAAGTCTCCCGCCGTCGCGTCGGTCCAGGTCTTCCCGTTGAACAGCCGCACGGTCCCGGAGAGCACGAAGAAGGACTCGGAGATCGTCCGGTGGAAGTGCGGGTCCGGGCCGGACGGCTTCGCGCCCATGTCCCAGCGGTACAGACCGAACTGCCCGTTCGTCGAGGCGCCGGTGCCCAGGTAGCGCACCTCCGTCCCGCCTTCGCCTATCACCAGGTCCGGTCCCGCACTCGCCGGCCGGAAGAACCCGCTGCTCTCGCCCGTCTCGCCCAGGTAACGAGGCTCCGGATATGACATCGTGCCCTCCTGCAGGCCCGTTGTAGCCAATATTCCAAAGAACTATAGAACACGGGAAAGCGCAGGGGCACTCCTGCCGCGACATCCACGGTGAACGGTCAGCGGAGCAGGATGTTGAGCAGGACCGTCAGCAGGACGGAGAGCAGCACGGAGACAAGGATCATGGTCAGGCACCCGGCCCAGCCGCCCAGGACCCTGATCTCCGTATTTCCGATGCGCATGCCCTCCTGCTACCCGGCGACGAGCGGGGAAACCCGGTCCCTCTTCTCCCGGCCGATGCTCGCCGGTGAACGCGAGGAGTGGACAAGGTGCTTTCATGTGCCCTTACGGGAGCGGTACCATCGGGCACGCCAAGGATGATCCACAAGCTGCTCGGAAGTCAGGCGTCACCTGCCGGACGCGGATCGCACTCGACGTCCGGTGAGCCTCCGGTTACGAGTCCGCCCCGTACGAGAAGGAGAATCCCGTCAACGACCCCCTCCTGAAGGAGGGGGCTTGAGGTGCAGCGATGCGCTTTGAAGCCCCGCGTTGACCAGCCCTGGCCATCAGCTCAAGGAGGTGCATTTTGATGGCCACGTTGAACACAAGATCGCAGACCGACCTTGGGGTGCTTCCTCAGCCCCAGGCTCTCGAATCCGTGGGAGCAGACACGCCCGAGGGTGGGCACGAAACGGCTCACGGACACCGCCGCCAGGCGGTACCTGGTGTTCGACCTGGGCGAGGGGAGATCGAACCGACCGGCACCCGGTCCGTTCGGCGTCACCCCGAGGACGCTTCGGCGCCGGAGGGAGCGAACCGTGAGGTTCACCCGGTCGTGTTCGTCCTGGACCGCCGCGGCCACCCGCTCGACCCCTGCCATCCCGCCCGTGCCCGTCGCCTGCTGGCGGCCGGGCGGGCGGTGGTGGTGCGCCACACCCCGTTCGTCATCCGTCTCAAGGACCGCGACGCGGCGGCCTCGGCCATCGAAGGCGTGCAGGTCGGCATCGACCCCGGCTCCAGGCACACCGGCCTGGCGGTGTTCACCGGCCATGAGGGGAGCCGGGCCGGACGGTATGCGATCCAGCTCGACCACCGAGGCGCGCTGATCCGCGACAGGCTCACCTCGCGGGCCGCACTGCGCCGGGGCCGCCGTTCCCGGAACCTGCGCCACCGCGCTCCCCGGTTCCTCAACCGCACCAAACCGACAGGGTGGCTCGCGCCGTCGCTTCGCCACCGCGTCGAGACCACCATGTCGTGGGTGGCGCGGCTGACCCGGTGGGCGCCCGTGACCGCCGTCCACGTGGAGAAGGTCTCCTTCGACACCCACGCCCTGTCGGCCGGGCGGCCGCTCGAAGGAGCGGAGTACCAGCTGGGCACCCTGGCCGGGTACGAGGCCCGCGAATACCTGCTGGCCAAGTGGGGGCGCACCTGCGCGTACTGCGGTGTGAGCGGCGTACCGCTCAACCTCGACCACATCCACCCCCGCAGCCGGGGCGGCTCTGAGCGGATCAGCAACCTCACCCTGGCCTGCATCGGCTGTAACCAGGCCAAGAACGCCACCCCCGTGCAGGAGTTCCTCAAGGACAGACCCGCCCTCCTGACGAGGATCCTCCGGCAGGCGAAGGCTCCGCTGCGCGACGCCGCCGCCGTCAATGCCACCCGCTGGGCACTGTGGCAGGCACTGAAGGCCACCGGCCTGCCCGTTCACACCGCTTCCGGCGGGCGCACCAAATGGAACCGCTCCCGCACCGGCGCCGCCAAGTCCCACACCTTGGACGCGCTACACGTCGGCGACCTCGACACCGTGACCACCTGGCCGTCCACCGTGCTCGTGCTCAAGGCGACCGGGCGCGGCGCCTACGCCCGCACCCGCACCGACCGCTACGGTTTCCCTCGGCTGCGACTGCCCCGGACCAAGCAGGTCAAGGGGTTCGCCACCGGCGACCTGGTCCGCGCGACCGTCCCGACCGGCAAGAAGGCCGGAGTTCACACCGGGCGGGTCGCGGTCCGCAGCACCGGCAGTTTCAACATCACCACCCGGTACGGCACCGTGCAGGGCATCGGCCACCGCCACGTCCGCCTGCTCCAACGAGCCGACGGCTACGGCTACACCACCCACCCAGAAACGCGGCAAGGTGCCGCGTTTCCTCCCCCGCCTGAAGGCGGAGGTCTCCACGCTGGAGGTACCTGATGAACCGGCCGGTCGTTCTGCCCGCCTTCCCCGCTCCGCTGCGCTGGTTGAACCAGCCGGTCGGATGGAACGTCGACGGGGACGACGCGCTGGCCATCGAGGCGGGCCCGAACACCGACCTGTTCACCGACCCCGGCGGCCCCGACCGCTTCGCCAACGCCCCCGCCCTGGTCGGGCGGCTGGACGGGGACTTCACGCTGAGCGCCCGGATCAGGGTCGACCTGCTGAGCACCTACGACGCCGGGGTCCTGGTGCTGCACGGCGACGAGCGCACCTGGGCGAAGTTCTGCCTGGAGATGTCCCCGCAGGGCAGACCCACGATCGTCTCCGTGGTGACCCGCGGGGTGTCCGACGACTGCAACTCCTTCACCGCCGAGGGCGACGACCTGCGGCTGCGGATCTCCCGGATCGGCTCCGCCTTCGCCTTCCACGTCTCCACCGGCACCGGCTTCTGGCATCTCACCAGGTACTTCGCGCTCGACGGAGACCCCGAGGTCGGCTTCCTCGCCCAGTCGCCGACCGGCCAGGGCTGCACCGTCCGCTTCGAGGACATCCGCTACTCGGCGAAACGCCTCTCCGACCTGCGCAACGGCGAATGAGCCCGGCCGGGTGAACGGCGCCTATCCACGCATCCCGAACAGGAACCGGGTCACCCGCGTGCGGCGCACCAGCAGGTCGTACGCGGCCACGGTCAGGACGAGCGAGGCCGCGACGATCACGAGGTACTTGACCACGATCGGCGCCTCCCAGCGGACCACCCCGTAGGCGACCCCCACGACGATCGGCTGGTGCAGGACGTACAGCGGCAACGCGGCGGTGGCCAGATAGCCGTACAGCCGCCGGCCCCGGCCGTCCGGCGTGTCCCGCGCGGCGGCCGGTGCCCCGCGACGACGGTCGAGAAGTCCCAGGATCGCGACCAGCCAGCACCACCCCGCCATGCCGTACAGGGTGCGGACACCGATCGAGAGAGCGGTCATGTCCGTGAAGGGGTCGCCTCCGGGAGCGTTGCCCGCGATCAGGAACCCCGGCATGCCGATCATGAACAGGGTCAGACCGAGTACTCCGGCCGTCACCGCGTCCCGGCGCATCGCCGCCCGGAACCGCTCGTCGGCGGCGAGCACGAATCCGTACAGGAAGAACAGCAGGTAGGCCCAGCGGTTCCAGCCGGCGTACGCCTCCTCCAGGCCCAGCAGCGCGCTGACCATCGCGATCGGGACGCCGGCCGGCAGCACCGCGCCGCGCCGCCGGACCGTCGTGGCCAGCCGGTCGCGGATCCGGCGGCCGAGGTCGCGGGGAAACCAGCGGACCAGCGCTGCCAGCGACAGCGCGAACGCGAGCAACATCACCACGAACCACAGGTGCCCGGCCTCGAAGTGCTCGCCCTGTACGACGAAGGGAAACTCCGCCAGGTCCAGGCGCACGTCGAAGAAGCGCGGCAGGAACCGCAGGTACGACTCGTGGTACGCGGGGTCGGCCCGCAGCCGCAGCCACTGCGGCACCGGGATGATGGTGAGCGTCGCGAACACCAGCGGCACGCCGAGCCGCAGCAGCCGCTCCGCGGCGAACCCCGCCGGATCGCGCCGGCGCAGCGAGTGCCACGAGCCGAGACCGGCGATGAGAAAGAGCATCGGCATCGCCCACACCACGCCGAGACCGGCGGCGATCGTGGTCGCCTCGGTGGTCTCGGCGTTCTTCACGTAGTAGTCGTCGCGGGTGTCGAACACCAGCGCCGAGTGGAAGAACACCAGCCCGACCACCACCAGGGTGCGGATCGCGTCCAGCTCCGGCCGCCGCCCCGGTCGCGCGGCCTCGAATGGTTCGATGGGTGCCGTCGTCATCCCGCCTCCGCCGCTGTGCGCATCGGGACCAGTCTCTTGCCTGTCCTCTGTTCGCGCTACCGGGCCGTGGGCCGAAGAAGCGGGTGAATCCACTTCGGGGGCGACGGCCATCGGACGGTCCGGGGCACGGCCAGGGTGGGCCGCGCCCCGGACCCGGTCAGGAGGCGACGCAGGTGTAGCCCGAGGGCCACTGCGGGACGCCGGGTGGGCGGACGGCCTGGAAGCCGAAGCTCACACTGGCGCCGGGTGCGAGGGAGCCGTTGTAGCTCAGGTTGCGAGCGGTGACGGTCTGCCCGCTGGTGGTGACGGTGGCGCCCCAGGAGCCGATGAGGCTGTGCCCGGCCGGCAGGGTGACGGTGACGGTCCAGCCGCTGATCGTGGAGGGACCGGTGTTGGTCACGCTGATCGGATCGACCGCATAGATGTTGTTCCCCCCGTACGACAGGGTGCCGGTGGCCGAGCAGCTTCCACCGCCGATGATGCCGTAGGAGAAGTTGTTCACCGCCAGGCCGGTCTGGCCGACCCACGGCTGGAAGCCCGCCTGGACGCTGGTGAGGTACCAGGACCGCTGAACGTGGCCACGGTTGACCGCGTCGTCGACGAAGGTACGGACGGTGAAGTCGATCGACGTGGTCGCCAGGGTGCGGACGTAGGAGATCACGTTCCAGCCGACGTTGCCGTACCAGACCTCCCAGCTCGCCCCGGCGAGGCTGACCGTGCCCACTCGGGAGCCGATCGGCTGGATCGGCCCCACCCGGTTGAGCCAGACCATGATCTCCGCACCGGTGTTCTGCCCGTCCGTCCGGGGAGCCGGGTCGAGCCAGATGTCATAGGACGCGTTGTACACGCCGCCGCTCGGATACGTCATGTGCACGCTGGTCTGGATGCCGTTGAACCGGCCGTCGCTGATCCGCATGGGCAGACCGCTGCCGGAGGTGCACTGGGCGCGGTGGCAGCCGGCGAAGATCGAGGGGTAGGAGCCCGGTGCGCCGTCGGTCGGCCTGTCGTGGCTCGCCTCCGTCACCGAGAAGCCGAGGCCCGTGACGTTGACGCACTGCCTGGTGTCGTCGCCCCAGTTGTTGTTCTGGACGTGGTACTTCCCGCCCTGGATGGTGGTGGCGCCGTACTGCTCGCAGATCGTCGTGTCGGCGTGCGCCGGAGCGGCGACCGCCCCGGCCGTGAGGACCAGGCCGAGGGCGGCCAGGACCGCCATGACGGCCCGCCGCACTCCACGTTCTCTCGTTCGCCTCATGCTGGCACCGCTTTCGGTCGCGGATTAATGTGGGAGCGCTCCCATAATTCGCACCATAGAGCGGTTCCTCCCCCGCGCAAGCGCACTCGGGCCCGCCGCCCCGGCCCCACGGGGCTACCAGGCCCGATCGACTCCGGCATGTTCCCGGCCATCTGAAAGTTCCACTCCGACCGGTGGAGGTCAGGGTTCGAGCCCTCGGCTCGGCGACCCGGCCGAGCCGATCCGCGTGACGTAGAGGTCCCAGAACCGGTCCGGGTCCACCTCCAGCACGGTGCGGCCGTCGGTGTCCGAGACGATCTCGGGGCGGAGGAAGGCCGCCGCGGCCACGGCGTCCCAGACGAACGCCCGGTGTCCCGGGTCACCGGCGAAGAGCGGTCCCTGAATCTCCTTGAAGAGCTTCCTGACCGGGCTCTCCGGGCCCGTGACCACCCGCTCGTAGGTCTTCCCGTCCAGGGTGAGCCGCTGCGCCGCCTCCAGCGTGACGACCAGCTCGCGTTTGAACGGAGCGGCGAAGACGACCCGGGACGCCTCGGGGTCGAACCAGCGGTTGAACTCCTCGCCCTCCGTGTCGGCCCCCAGATAGACGATCTCCTTGACCAGGGGGACCATCTCGGGGTGCTCCCGTACGGCGCGCGCCAGGTTGGTGGCCGGGCCGAGCGCGAAGACGGTCACCTCGCCGGGGTGGCGTCCCACCTGGTCGGCGATGAAGTCCGAGGCGCTGCCCGCCGCGGGCCGGGTCGTCGCGTAGCCGCCGTGCGGCGGGGTGGCCAGCGCGCGGTGGGAGGCCGGCCGCGGCCGGTCCAGGGCCCCGTCGTAGTCCTCCCTCGGCGCCGGCACGTTGGTCTCGCCGGTCACCACGGGGATGTCGGTCCTGCCGATGAGCTCCAGCTGGCGCAGCGCGTACGCGGTGCCCTCCTCCGGCCAGGTGTTGCCGCCCACGGTCGTGACCCCGAGCACCTCCACCCCTTCGGCGGCGGCCAGCAGGAACATGGCCTGCGCGTCGTCGTTCAGCTCGCCCATGTCCGCGTCGATGATGATCTTCCCGGTGCCCGGAGGACCGTCGAGCGGCACTCCCCGCGAACACGACGTCGCAGCGCACACCATGGACAGCGCCACCAGCGAGACCAGTATTTTCCTTCTCATGCCTCACCTGTCGGGCTCGACACCGCATTCGGTTCGTTCCACGCCATGAACCGCTGAGGCGATCGGATGCGACAGAGAGGCATGACACCGTTGAAAGGGCTCCCATGAGCGAGCACGAGAGCTGGACGGACGCTCGACTGCTCGAGGCCGTCACCGACGGGGACCGCCGGGCCCTTGAGGTCCTTTACGCCCGGCACGCACCCTGGCTCGTCATCCGGCTCACCCGCCGGTGCGCCGACCCGGCGCTGGTGGACGAGGCGGTCCAGGACACCTTCGTGGCCGTCTGGCGTACGGCGCGCACCTGGAAGGGCAAGGGAGAGGTCGCGGCCTGGATCTGGGGCATCGGTATCCGCCGCCTGCTGGACCAGCTCCGCCGCCGCCCGGCGGTGCCACTGCCCGCCTACGAACAGGTCATGGTCTCGGCCGAGGAGCAGGTGCTGCTCGGCATCGAGTACGGCGAGCTCGGCCAGGCGATGGGCCGGCTCTCCCCGGAACTGCGCGCGGTGGTCCAGGCCACGGTGCTGGACGGGCTGACCACCCGGGAGGCCGGTCGGCTGCTCGGCATCCCCGCCGGGACCGTCAAGACCCGGATGATGCGAGCGAAGGCACTGTTGAGGGAGGAGCTGGTATGAGCACCTGGCACATGGACGACGGCCTGGCCGTCAGGTACGCCGACGGGGAACTGAACCCGACCCTGGCCGCCTCGGTCGAGGCCCACCTGCTGGCCTGCGATCAATGCCGGAGCCTGCTCGCGCCCCGGGTACCGCGCTCCCGGCTGGACCGGGTCTGGGCGGAGGTGGCCGACGCGGTGGACACGCCCGCGCCGGGACCGTTCGAACGGCTGCTGCGGGCGATCGGCGTCCACGACCACACGGCCCGGCTGCTGGGCGCCACCCACTCGCTGCGCCTGCCGTGGATCGCGGCCAGCACCGTGGCGCTCCTGTTCGCCGCGCTGGCCTCGGGGGAGACGACCCGGTGGGGGCTGCTCTCCTATCTCACGCTGGCCCCGATCCTGCCGGTCGCCGGAGTCGCCGTGGCCTTCGGCCGGGACGGCGATCCGGCCCACGAGATCGGCCTGGCGGCTCCGTACTCGATGTTCCGGCTGATGCTGATGCGCGCCGCCGCGGTGCTGACGTCCTCGTCGGCGCTGGCCTTGGTGATGGGCCTCGGTCTGCTGGGCGACGACTGGACCGTGGCCGCGTGGCTGCTGCCCTCGCTCGCATTGACCTCGCTGACCCTCGTCCTTTCCAGCCGGTTCGACCCGCGCCACTGCGGGGCGGCCGTGGCCGCGACCTGGCTGCTCGTGGTCGTCGCCACGAACCTCCGCGAGCCGAGCCTGGCGATGTTCGGCGGCGCCGGCCAGGCGGGCTACCTGGCCATCACCTTCGTATCCGGCGTTCTGCTCATCGCGCGCCGCAGGGAGTTCTCATGATCGAGGCAGCGGGTCTGGTGAAGACCTACGGTCGCGGCCGGGCCCTGGACGGGCTCACCTTCACCGCGGGAAAGGGGGTGACCGGCCTGCTGGGGCCGAACGGCGCGGGTAAGACCACGCTGATCAGGATGCTGGCGACCGTGCTCGCACCGGACGAGGGCGAGCTGAGACTGCTCGGCCGGGACCCGGCCGGGGACCGGCTGGAGATCCGGCGGCGGCTGGGATACCTGCCGCAGGAGCCGGGCTACCAGCGGGGGTTCACCGTCTTCGAGTTCGTCGACTACGTGGCGATCCTGAAGGAGATGGTGGAGCGGCGGGCCCGGCACGACGAGGTGCGCCGGGTGATCGAGGAGGTCGGGCTGACCTCCGTGAGCGGGAAGCGGATCCGGACGCTGTCCGGCGGCATGCGGCGGCGGCTGGGCATCGCGCAGACCCTGCTCGGCGACCCCGAGCTGATCCTGCTGGACGAGCCGACCGTCGGCCTGGACCCCGAGCAGCGGCTCCGGTTCCGCGAGCTGATCTCGCACATCGGGCAGGACCGGGCCGTCGTGCTCTCCACCCACCAGACCGAGGACGTCGCCGCCCTCTGCAACCGGGTGGTCGTGCTCAAGGCGGGACGGTGCGAGTTCGAGGGCACGCCCGAGGAGATCCGGGCACTGGCCGAGGGCCGGGTCTGGTTCTCCGCGGAGAAGTCGGGAGTGCTCTCCTGGCGCACCGGTGACGGGCTGTTCCGCAACATCGGGCCCGCTCCGGAGGGTGCCCGCCTGGCCGAGCCGACCGTGGAGGACGGCTACCTGCTGCTGCTCGGCGGCACGGCCGCGGAGGCGGCGGCATGACGTACGACCACGGCGCCCTGTCCCGGGCGGCGGACACCGGGCCGGTTACGGAGACCCTGACCGGCGGCCCGGTCTCCGGAGGCACTGCGATGGCCGTGCTGTCGCGGCTCGCGGAGCGGTGGCCCGCGACCACGCGTCACGCGGTGCCCGCGCTGGCCTACACCGAGCTCCGGCTGCTGCTCCGCCACCCGCTCACCCTGCTCGGGCCCGCGCTGATGACGGCGGTGCTCTTCAGCCACACCTGGGAGTGGCCGCAGGACTCCTTCAGGGTGATCACCGCTCAGATGGTGATGGAGTGGGGCGTACCTGCGTTCTTCGCCGCGAACCTCATCGGCACCGCGGCACGCAGGGCGGGCACGGACGAGTTGCTGTCCACCACACCGGTCGACCGCGCGCACCGTACGGCCGCCGCCTGCCTGGCCGCCCTCGGGCCGTTCGTGCTGGCCGGCCTGTTCCAGGCGGTGCTGCTGGGCCTCTGCCTGATGTTCCAGGTGGATCTGGGACGTACCCCCACGGTGTGGGAGATGGCCGCCGGGCCGCTGTGCGTGCTCGGAGCCACGCTGCTGGGGACGGCGACCGCCCGCTGGGCGCCCTACCGGGGCGTGCCGTTCGCGGTCATGTTCGTGCTGGTCGGTTTCAACTACGTCGTCTATCAGAGCTCCGAGCGCTTCCTCGGCTTCCTGGTGGAGTTCGTGCTGTGGACCTCCCCCATGTGGACGTTCCAGGAGGCCTCGGGGTCGGCGTTCTGGCACGCGGTCTACCTGCTGGCGCTGAGCCTGGGAGCGGGAGCGCTGGCGATGCTGCGCGACTCGGCCCGGCGCGGGCTCTGGCTGGGGGCCGGCGCGGCGCTGGTCCTGGCCGCGGTGCTCTCCGGCGTCTGGCAACTGCCGTGACCGCCGTCATCGAACCGGGGGACACGCTGGCGGCCGTGGTGGCCGGCGTCCGCGAGGAGGAGTGCCGTCGCCTGTGCCGGGATCCGCACGACGGGCTCGGCCACGCGCTGACCGACATGGCGATGGCGATCAACATGGCCAGGATCAGCCTGCGCACCGCCCCATCGGCCCGGCCTCGGGCGGCGGCACGGTCGTGGAGGCCGTGCTCCCGATCACCGTCCGCGGGGAGGCGGGGCACCCGCTCAGGACGGAAAGCCGTACCTTCCGCGAAGGCGGACGAAGCTGGCCAGCGTGAGGACCTGCCGACGCTCAAGTCCGGTCACGGTGCGCTGGAACAGGACGACCTCCTCCCGCCCGCCCGGTCCGATGGGCTGTACCAGACGGCCGCCGGGCCGGAGCTGTTCGACCAGCGGCGGGGGGACCTCGGGGAAGGCGGCCGACACCACGACGCCGTCGTACGGGGCGCGGTCCGGCACGCCGCGGCCGCCGTCCCCGACGAGCAGTTCGACATTGCCGATCCCCTGCCGGGCGAGGTTCCGGCGCGCCTGCCGGACCAGATCCGCCCACAGGTCGATGGTCACGACGTCGGCGGCCAGGCGAGCGAGCAGCGCGGTCTGAAAACCGAGGCCGGTGCCGATCTCAAGCACGTGTTCCGTCCCGCCGAGACCGAGACCTTCGATCATCCTTGCCGACAGCGAGGGCTGCGTGGTCACCAGCCCGTGCCCGATCAGGATGGGCTCGTCGTAGTATGCGAGCTCGACACGGTCCGCGGGAACGAACCCGGCTCGCGGCGTCGCGCGTACGGCCTCCAGCAGGCGCTCGTCGCGGACGCCCGCCGCCCGGACGGCCCGGATGAGATCTTCGGGAGAGGCGCCTGCGGTCATGTCGTCCACCGGAGCGCGAGGGCGCCGTCCGGCTCCAGGTCGACCCGTGAGCCGAGGTCGCGGCCGACCCGGTCGAGAACCGCCCGCAGCCATTCGGAGTCCTCGGCCGAGGCGTGCCGGAGGCGCATCCGGCGGGCCCGCATGGGCACCATCCGCAGACCGGCCGTCCTGCCCGACTCCGGTTCCACCGACACGAAGTACAGCAGCCGAAGATCGTCCCGGTACTCCTCATAGCCGGTGATGCCCTCGTAGTCGTCGATGAGGTCACCGCAGCCGTACAGGATGAGTCTGCCCCGGTAGACCTCGACGGGCCGGGGATGGTGCGAGGAGTGCCCGTGCACCACGTCGACACCGCCGTCGACCAGGCGGTGCGCGAAGCGCCGCTGCTCCCGGGCGACGTGGTAACCCCAGTTGGAGCCCCAGTGGATGGAGACAACCGCGACGTCACCGGGGCGCCTCACCCGCCGCACCCGGCCGGCCACCTCGGCCGCGGCGCTCTCCGACAGCTCCGAGACGAGATCGACACCCCCTCGATCCGGGGCCGCCGCCCATTCCGGCGGAATGCCGCTGGACTCCGTCCCGCAGGAGAGGACCAGGACCCGCCCGCCGCCCTCGACGGTGACGATCGCGGGTCGCCGCGCCTCGCCCGCCTCCCGGCCCGCCCCCGCCGCCCGCAGCCCCGCGTCGGCCAGGGCGTCGAGCGTCTCCTCCAGACCTCGTCGGCCGAAGTCCATGACGTGGTTGTTCGCCAGCACGCAGACGTCGGGCCGGGCGACCAGCAGACCGGGCAGGTTGGCTGGATTCATCCGGTAGTTCACGGCCTTCCCCACCGCGAAGTCATCGCTCCGGGTGACGCTCGTCTCCAGGTTCACCACCCGGGTATCGGGCGCGACCTCCTCCAGCACTCCCAGGGCATCCCCCCACGGCCAGGAGAAGCCGACCGGCCGGGGAATTCGGCCGTTCACCGCCTCCGCGAGATCGACATATGTCCGAGCGTCGCAGACATGGCTCTCCCGCAGCGTCGGGTCACCGGGGTACGGAAGGATCTGGTCGACGCCGCGGCCGAGCATGACGTCCCCGCAGAGGAACAACGTCACCGGATCGGTGCGCATACCTCCATGCTAGGCGTGCCCCGGCCGCCTGACCCGCCACCTCGCCTCAGACCGCGGCCGGAGTGTTCAGCAGGGCCGACAGCTCCGCCAGGGACTCGGGGACGACGCGGTAGTAGACCCAGGAGGCGCGGCGTTCGGAGGTGAGCAGGCCGACCTCCTTGAGGACCTTGAGGTGGTGGCTGACCGTCGGCTGGGAGACCTCGAAGGCCGCGGCGATGTCGCAGACGCAGGCCTCGCCACCGGCGGCCACGATCGACAGGATGCGCAGCCTCACCGGATCGCCGAGCGCCTTGAAGACCCGCGCCACCGCCGCGGCCTGCTGGGCGTTCAGCGACTCTCGGGCCAGCGGCGGGCTGCACTCCAGAAGCCCCATCGGCTCCATGGCTCCCCCTCCCGACACAGGCGATCGCCTATGTCAACTTTGGTTTATATCGCGGCTTCCAGCACCCGGACCAGGTAGCGCCCCTCCTCCGTCACGGGCCCGACCTGGCCGATCAGCTCGCGGAGCCCGTGGTCGTCGATGTAGCCCATCCGGTAGGCCACTTCCTCCAGGCAGGCGATCTGCACGCCCTGCCGCTTCTCCAGCACCTGCACGAAGACCCCGGCCTCCAGCAGGCTGTCCGGCGTGCCGGTGTCCAGCCAGGCCGTGCCCCGGCCCAGGTTGACCAGCCGGGCGCGGCCTTCGGCGAGGAAGCGCCGGTTGAGGTCGGTGATCTCCAACTCGCCCCTCGCCGAAGGGGTCAGCTCCGCGGCGTAGCGCAGCGCAACGTTGTCGTAGAGGTAGAGGCCGGTGACGGCGAGGTTGCTCCGGGGCCGGGCCGGTTTCTCCTCGATGTCGACCAGCCGGCCCTCCTCACCGGTGACCGCCACCCCGTACCGTTCGGGATCGGCGACCGGGTAGCCGAAGACCGTGCAGCCGTCGAGCTTGCCGACCTCGTCGCGGAGCACCGAGGGGAGTTCGTGGCCGTAGAAGACGTTGTCGCCGAGGATGAGGGCCAGCGGGTCGTCGCCCACGAACTCCCCGCCGACCAGCAGGGCGTCGGCCAGCCCGCGGGGCGCGGTCTGGACGGCATAGCTCAGGCGCAGGCCCAGCCGGGAGCCGTCGCCGAGCAGCGCCCGAAATCCCGGCAGGTGCTCGGGGGTGCTGATCAGCAGGATCTCCCGGATTCCGGCCAGCATCAGCACCGAGAGCGGGTAGTAGACCATCGGCTTGTTGTAGACCGGCAGCAGGTGCTTGGAGGTGATCGTGGTCAGCGGCCGGAGCCGGGTGCCCGAGCCCCCGGCCAGCACGATGCCCTTCATGTGCGGACCGCCGGGTCCGGCGCGGCCCCCGAGGCACCGCCCGTGAGCGCACACCCCTGACGGGAGCCGGTGAGACCGGTCCCGCCGGTCACCAGGACGCGCATTCGCCGCCCCCTTTCCGCAGTGCCGCGTTCGGTCAGTTGGACGTGCGCATGCGCCTGCGGAACACCACGAGCGAGACGCCCAGCAGGAGCACCGCCATCCCGAGCAGTACGGCCACCTCGATGAGGACCGAGCCCAGCCCCTTGCCCGGTTTGGTCAAAGTGATCAGCGCGTCCATCCCCCAGCCGTGCGGGACCAGGTAGCCGATCATGTTCAGGGTCTCGCCCGCGACCTCTCGCGGCCACAGGCAGCCGCCCAGCATGCCGAGCACGATGCCCAGCGGAGGCCCGATCGCCGGGGCCTGGGAGGGCGACCGCACCAGGCTGCCGACCAGCACCGCGGCACCGGTGGACACCAGGCAGAACGAGCCGACGACCGCCGCGACGCCCACCGGGTCTCCCCAGGACACATCGAACATCAGCGTGCTCACCACCATGATCAGGCAGGCCTGCACGACGGCGATGATGAGCCTGCTCAGCACCTCTCCGAGCAGCACCGAGCGCTCCCGCACCGGTCCGGCGAGGGACCGGCGGATCATGCCCAGCCTGCGGCTCTCGGCCAGGGCCGCGGCGACCGCCATGGAGTTGACGAAGGTGAACAGCAGCACGTTGGCGGGCGCGGTGTAGGCGAATCCGCGGGGCGTGGAACTCTCCGCGCCGCCGCTGGTGCTCACCGCCACCTGGGCCGAGGAGGCCTGGGCCTTGCGCACCAGAGCCTCGGCCTCGGCCGGGGACGCGCCCGCCGCCTCGGCCGCCCGCACGGCTTCGAGCACCGCGGCCACCTTGCCGACCGCGACCTCGATCATGCCGCGTGCCGCCATGCCGCTGCCGTTGGTCTGGGTCATGACCAGCTCCAGATCGGTGGACCCGGGCGGGATCAGCAGCCCCGCGGCCAGGGCGCCGGTCCGCACCCCGGACCGCACCTGCTCCTCGGTGTCCATCCGCTCGATCGCGAGGTCGGGGCCGGCCTCCAGCCGGCGCAGTACGGCCGTCGCCACCGGGTCGGAGTCCCGCGCGACCACCCCGACCGGTATCCGATCCTGCCCGGACCCGCTTCCGCCCAGGGCCATCCCGACGAAGAGGATGGTCACGAACGGCATGACCACCATGAAGAACAGGCCCACCTTGTCGCGGGAGTGACGGCGCAGGTTGGCCGCCACCAGGGCTCTGACCGGGCTCGGGCTCAACCGAGTAGTCCTTTCCGAAAGCCGAGGGCGGCGATGCCGCCGGCCACGAGTGCCATCCCGCAGAGTGCGGCGATCGGGCCGGCGACCGCCGCCAGGCCCCCGCCGCCACCGGCGAGCTCGGTCAGTCCCGTCGACGTCCAGCCGTTCGGGGTGAACAGCGCCACCTTCTGCAGGAAGTCCGGCAGGTTGTACATCGGCACCAGGCTGCCGCCCAGGAACGCGAAGACGAAGGAGACGCCCATGATCAGCCCGTCGGCCTGGGAGTCGGTCCTCGCCCTGCTGGCCACCAGCATGGTGATCGCGGCGGCGGCCAGCACGTGCGCGGTCCAGAGCGCGAACACCGCGAGCGGATCACCCCAGGTGGAGCCGAACAGCAGCACCGAGGAGGCCCAGACGGCGCAGACGCTGACCAGTGCCAGCAGGAAGCCGACCACCCCCTTGCCCACGATCGGGATCCACGGCCGGATGGGCGCGGCACGCATCCGGTTGAGCGTGCCGAGGTTGCGCTCGGTGAGCAGGCTCCTGACCGAGGTGCCGACCACGAAGAAGGCGAAGAGCGCGGCCATGCCGGAGCCGTAGTAGACCGACAGGTCGACCTTTCCGCCCGCCATGGGGTCGCTCTCCAGGGTCAGCGCCGGACCGCTCGCGCCGTTGCGCTCGACGAACTCCTTGACCTTGTCCGCGGGGACGCCGGCGTCGAGGGACGCCTTGACCGCGAGGGTGCGGGCGTCCACCAGGGCGGAGATCCGGTCGACGATGCTGCTCGCGACCACTCCGGCCAGCGGTGTCTCCGGGGAGGTGAGCACGGTGACCTTCCCCCCTCGTCCGGCGCCGACGTCCTGGCTGAACCCCGGGGGGAACACGATCGCCGCGCCGATGTCCCCGTCGTCGAGGGTCTGCTGCGCGTCCTTCTCCGTCGTGAGGTCGCGCAGGGTCAGCATGCCGTCGAGTTCCTTGGCAGACAGCACCTCCCGGCGCACGCTGGAGGGGAACTCCCCGCCGTCGAGATCGACGAAGCCCACGGTGGCGCGCAGGGGCGGATCGTCTCCGCCGAGGGCGAACCCGAACAGCGAGGCCAGCACGACGGGGGCGAGCAGGGCGGTCAGCACCGCCGTACCGTCCATGAACCTGGCGCGCAGTTCGAGACGGCTCACCGTGAAAAGAGCTCTCAGCATCGTCAGTCCCGCAGCTTGTTGCCGGTGAGGTGCAGGAACGCGGCCTCAAGGTCGGGTTCGACGACCTCGACGGCCGTCACGACGGCGATGCCCCGCACCGCGGCGATGAGGGTGGGCAGCAGGTGACTTCCCTCGTTGACGATCAGCCGGATGGACGAGGTGCCCACCCGCACCGCCTCGGTGACCCCCTCCACCGCGCGCAGCTTGTCGGTCGCGACGTCCAGGTCGCCGTCGAGGACGAGCTCGACCCGGTCCGCGCTGCCGAGGGTGGAGACGAGTTCCTTGCGGGTGCCCTCGGCGATGACCTTGCCGTGGTCGATGATCCCGACGCGCTTGCAGACCCGCTCGACCTCCTCCATGTAGTGCGAGGTGTACAGCAGGCTCATGCCGTCGGCCACCAGTTGCTCGACCCCGTCCAGGATGGCCTTGCGGCTCTGCGGGTCCACCCCGACCGTCGGCTCGTCCAGGATGAGCACCTCCGGCCGGTGCAGCAGGGCCGCGCCGATGTTGATCCGGCGCTTCATCCCGCCCGAGTAGGTGTCGATCTTTCCGTCCGCCCGGTCCGACAGGCCGACGAAGTCGAGCACCTCGTCGATCCGCTTCGCCAGCTCCCGCCGGGGCAGCCCGTAGAGCCTGCCGAAGAAGCGCAGGTTCTCCCTGCCGGTCAGGTCGGGGTAGAGCGCGATCTCCTGCGGGACGTACCCGATCTTCGCCTTCGCCGCGAGCGGATCGGTCGCGAGATCGTGGCCACAGACCTGTACGCTCCCCGTGTCCGGCTGCAGCAGGCCCACCAGCATGGAGATCGCGGTGGTCTTGCCCGCCCCGTTGGGACCGAGCAGGCCGTAGGCCTCCCCCTTCTCGATGAAGAAGCCGACGTCCTGTACGGCGAGGATGTCGCCGTACCTCTTGCTCAGCCCCGTACAGCTCAGGGTGGCGGTCATCGGGTTTCCTCGGCGGCGCAGCCCTCGATCGTGTCGGGCGCGGTGGCGTTCGCCACGTTGTTGGCGAAACCCTGCCGGGTGAAGTCGGCGTCGACCTGGACGTCGAGCGGGGTGTTGCCGGTGATCCGGTTCCAGGAGATGTGGTTGTCCAGGGACTCGTCGCCTCCCCAGTCCTTGGACGATCCCAGCACGAACGCCCCGCCCATGACCGAGGGGCCGCTCGGGTGGTTGTCGTGGATCCGGTTTCCCACCACGGTGACGCGGTGGGCGCCGATCAGCGCGAGGCCCACCCCGGAGATCGGCGGGCCCGCCTCGCCGAGGCCGTTCGGGTTGCCCTCCCCGCTGAGCAGCCCGTTGCCGCGGAGCTCGTTCTCCGCCACCAGGCAGTCGTTCACCCCACCCGGCAGCTCGCCCTCGTAGGTCTGGTTGAGCAGGAGCAGCCCGGCGGAGTTGCCGTGGCAGGTGTTGCGCAGCATCCGCGCCTTCGAGGAGTTGTCGACGAAGATCCCGAAGGCGTTGGCGGAGGTCTCGTTCTCCGCGACCAGCGCGTTCGCCTCGGGACAGAAGCTCAGCGCGATGCCCGCGTACTGGCTCCCCGAGGCCCGGCAGCGCAGTACCTCGACACCGCTGGACTCGCGGACGTAGATGCCCCAGAAGTCGTTGTCCCGCGCCTCGACGTCCTCGACGACGAGCCCCTGGACCGTGTGCGCGTAGACGCCGGAGCCGGAGAAGCCGCTCACCGCCAGCCCGCGCACGGTGACGTCGCGGATGCCGTCACCGTGCACGCTGACGCCGCTGACCACGTCCTCCGACGCGTCGTGCAGCTGCGGGATGCCCACCTCCGCCGCCGCACCGGGAACCAGCCTGGTCAGCTCCGGCCCCTCACCGACCAGGGTGACCCCGCTGTGCCTGATCCACAGGCTCTCGGCGTAGGTTCCCTCGGTCAGGCGGATGGTCGCTCCCGGCCCCGCCTCGTCGAGCGCTCGCTGGATCGACTCTCCGGGTTCGACGAAGGTCTCCCCCTCCGCCTGGACAAGCGACATCACAATGCTCCCTTGGAATCGACGGTCACTATCGCCAGCGCGACGAGCAGTCCGGCGCGGAGGCCCCACCGGGCCGCGCCGGCCACCGGGGCGTCGTTCTCCCGCGGCGCCAGCCGGGCCAGGGCGGCACGGCGGCTGGCGCCCCTGATGGTGTACGACGCGCCCGTGGTCAGTGTCAGCTCGGTGGACGCGCCCAGCACCGACGCCGCCTCGGCCAGCAGCGGGGTGGCCCACCGCTGCTCCTCGCCCCGCTCTTCGAAGTCGTGCCAGTCGAACCCGGCCGGCCGGCCGCCCACCGCCTTGATGAAGCTCTCCTTGACCGCGAACGAGGCGGCGGCCGCGAGAGGCGAGCCGGCGTGCAGTTCCCGCTCGGCGGGCGTGGTGACCCGCCTGCCGTAGGCGGCGCCGCCGTCGGAGACGGTCCTGGCGATCCGGTCCGTCTCCACGATGTCCACGCCCACCAGGACCGCCGAGCGGGTCACGCGGGCGCTCCGGCCGTCCCGGCCGCCTCGGCGAAGGGCGCCAGGAACCGGTCGAGGCAGGCCGAGTACTCCTCGGCGCGCTCGATCATCGGGATGTGCCCGCACTCCCCGACCAGGACCATCTCGTACTGCGGGTAGCCGGCCAGGGCCTTCACCCAGGCGTCGACCGGGGTCATCCGGTCGTGCTCCCCCCACACGTACATCGACGGGCAGGTCACCTTGTCCATGGCCGGCAGCACCTTGTAGACGCGGGTGGCCTTGATGCTGCGGGCCATGCTCACCATCGCGGGCGGGTGCCGCAGCAGGGTGGCGGTCGTCTCCAGCTGCTCCTCGGTGAAGAGCGGCTCGCCGTGGAACAGGGCGCTCAGCATGCGGTCGCGGAACTCCTCGCCGGCGGGCTGCACGCTCGCTCTGCGGTCGAAGCTCAGGCCGACGTCGGGGTCGGGGGTCAGACCGGGGGCCCCGCTCACCACGATGCCGCGTACCCGCTCGGGGAAGCGGCCCGCCAGGTCGATCGCGACCAGGCCGCCGAGGGAGTTGGCGCAGATGACGATGTCCTTGACCCCCGCCTCGTCACAGACCTCGAGCAGCACGTCGCCGAGTCGTTCGATCGAACCGACGATCTTGCTGTCGAGCGCGCAGATGGGCTCGTTGGTGCGGAGCACCGGCCAGCCGGCGCTCTCCAGCCGCCGGTAGGGATGATCCCAGATCCAGCCTCCGGCGAACAGGGCGGACATGAACACCACGGTTGGCCGGTCACCGTCGTCAAGCCGGTGCTCGGCGGTGAAGGGGGACCAGGGGGAAGGGGTGGGCAAGATCGCACTCCAGTCACAATAGGGATTCGCGCTCAGGAATCCAGCCACAACCACAGGCCGCGCCCTCGTCCGTCGAGAAGACGGTCTCGCAGTCGGGACAGCGGGCGTATTCGCGGACCGTGGCCGGCAGCCAGATGCTGGTGAGCGCCCGGGTGCACAGTCCACCCTTGAAGAAGCGCCGCATCGCCCGCTGGTGGGGCCGGCCGTGTACGGCGCGGACGGACTCCGGGCGGTCGAAGGCGCTCAGGGTGAACTTGCGCCTGCCGATGTCGAAGGTCGAGGCGCCGAGGAATCCCTTCGAGGCGCGCAAAGCCTTGACGACCTCCACGCTGAGCAGGTCGACCTCGGCCGCCTGCGCGCCGTCGTCGACCTCCAGCCAGGTCAGCGCCAGGGCGCCGGGACGTGCGGTACGCCCCGGGGTGGTCCGCGTGCTCACCCCGAACTCCCGCTCCTCGTCGGCCTCGGGCACGAACCTGGCCTCGAATCCCAGCGCGGCGGCGACGGCCAGCCGGTCGAAGCACCGCTGGACGCGCACCGTCCCCCCCTCCCTGACCAGCAGGTCGGTCCCGGTGACGTGGACGGGCCTGCCGACGGCGGGCATGGCCAGGTAGGGGGCGCGGTGGTCGGCCTCCAACGTCCAGGAGAGCACGGCGAACTCCTCGGTGGCTGCCAGGTGCTCGACGTGGAAGCGCAGGTTGCCGAACCGGGCCAGTACCTCGCCCGCGTGGGCGGCCAGCGCCTCCCCGCTCAGCGGGCCCGCCGTGTCCGGATCGCCGAAGGCGTCCACCGACGCGGCCACCGCCTCGGCGTCCCCGCTCTGCCAGGCCTTCAGGTGGTTTTCCGCGATCTGTCGCATGTCCATGTCAGGCCTCACCGTCGAACCTCATCGTCAAACCCCATCGGGGTGGTCGTCTTCGGGGAGCCGCGCCGAGACCAGCGCGACCGCCAGCGCGCAGGCGGCGGTGTGGCTGATGGATATCCGGATCCGCTCCCTGTCCCCCGCCGCGTCGGCGAGGGCACCGCTCAGCCGTACGCCGGGCGGGTGCCCGTGCAGGCAGACGGCGCTCCGGGAGCACATCGGGGTGGGCCGGGGCAGCACCTCCGCCTGGCCCAGATGCTCGGCGGTCTCCGCGACGTCCAGCAGGCGCAGCACCGCCCGCTTGGCCGCGAGGCGGCCCGCCCAGTGCTGGAGGGTGCGGCCGGTGCCCGATCGCAGACGTTCCGGGCGGGTGTAGACCTGCTCCAGCCGCATCTCGCCGAGGAGCTCCTTCGGCCGGGAGAGCCCGGCGAAGGAGACCATGGCGCAGCCCCACCGGCTCACGCGCCCCGCTCCTGGGCCAGCCGCCGCGGTGTGCCGGGGTCGGTCATGCTCAGGCAGCGGGCGCCGACGCCGCGCGACAGCCCGGCGAGCACCTTGCTGTCTCCCACCTCGACGCAGAGGGTGGTCGTGGTGGTCCGCAGCACCGTCTCGGTCCACCGCACCCGCTCGGTGAGCTGGGTGATCAGTGCCTCCCTGATCACGTCCAGATCCGTGGTGGGTTCGGCGGTGACGTTGGGCACGACCGGGACGCGGGGCGGCGCCATCGGCGCGGCGCGCACCGCCTCCCGCCAGCCGGGCACCGCCGGGGCCATCAGCGGAGAGTGGAAGGCGTTGCTGACCTGGAGCGGCACGATCTTTCTGGCGCCGCTCGCCAGCTTGCCCAGCCGCTCGATCGCGGGCAGGGCGCCGGAGACCACCGTGTGGCCCGGCGCGTTCTCCAGGCCTACGACGAGCGGCTCGTCCGCGGTGGCGGCCTCGGCGGCCAGCGCCTCGACCTCCTCGACGGCCGGCCCCATCACCGCGCTCATCCCGCCCGTCACCCCGACCTCGGCCATCAGCCGGGACCGGATCTCCACCAGCCGGAGCGTGCCCGCCAGGTCGAGCACGCCCGCCGCGTACAGCGCGCTGAGCTCGCCGACGCTGTGCCCCGCGACCAGGCCGGGTTCGTGCCCATCGGCGCGGAGCACGGCCAGCGCCGCCAGGTTGCACACGGTCACCGCCGGCTGGGCGTGCTCGGTGGCGACCAGGCGGTCCAGCGGCCCCTTGGCGCAGAGCGGCGAGATCGGCTGCCCGAGCAGCTCGTCCGCCTGGGCGAACACCTGCGCGGCCACCGGCTTGCGGCGCAGCCAGGCGCCCATGCCGACGCGGACCGTGCCCTGTCCGGGAAACAGGAACCCGAGCATGAGATCTCCCTGTCCCCCCGGCTAGAGCCGCCGCCTGCGGCGGTTGGCCGCCTCGGCCGGCTTCTCGGTGCCCAGGAAGCCGATCAGCAGCTTGTTGACCTGATCGGGGGCGTCGAGGGGGATCCAGTGACTGGCGTCCTCGATCCGCTCGTAGCGCCAGGGGCCCTTGACGTACTTGGCGGAGCCGGTCATGCCCTCCTCCATCATGGCCTTGTCACCGGCCGACCAGATGCCCAGCGTGGGGGCGAGAACCGGCGGGAAGGGCCGCTCGGGACGGAGTTCGGACTCCGGCGAGCGGTTGGCCCGGTACCAGTTCAGTCCGGCTGTCAGCGCGCCCGGGCGGGCCAGGTCGCGCAGGTAGCGGGTGTGGTCGCCCTCGCGGCCCATGATCTGCTTGAACAGCCGCCACCCGTTGCGGCGCAGCAGCGCCTCGCTCACCCCGGGGAACTGGTAGAAGAGCATGTACCAGGAGGCCGCCCGCTGCTCCAGCGTCGGGGTGGAGAACACCCCCGGGTGGCCGACCGACAGCACGGCCAGGTGGTCGACCCTGCGGGGCATCAGGAACGAGTACATCCACGCGATGGCGGCACCCCAGTCGTGGCCGACCAGGTGCGCCTTGCGGATGCCCAGTGCCAGGGTCAGCTCGACGACGTCGTTGACGATCGTCTGCATGTCGTAGGCTTCGACCTCCTGCGGCTTGCCGGACTCGCCGAACCCTCTCAGGTCCGGGGCGATGACCCGGAAACCCGCCTCGACCAGCGCCGGGATCTGGTGGCGCCACAGGTAGGAGGAGTCCGGGAATCCGTGCAGCAGGACCACCGGGTCGCCCTCGCCCTGGTCGACGAACGCGATGTCGACGCCGTTGACGTGCAGCGTCCTGTTGACCAACGATTCCATGCTCATGCGGTCTCCCTAAACAACCGTTCGGCGAAGAACTCACTGAAGCCGAACTCCGGCACATCCTCCGGGGGCACCATGTTCAACAGCCCCGTCACCTGCAGTGCGACGTTCTGCGACATCAACCGGCGGGCGCGCCTGCGCCGCTCGGTGGCCTCGGGCCCGAACTCCGCGTACAGCTTGCTGATGATGGCCGCGCCGAAGTTCAGTCGGTCCATCCGCGCCTTGCGCTCCTTCAGGTAGGGGTCGAAGGCCCCCACCGACCAGTCGTCGTTCTCCAGCAGGATGTCGGCGACGGTCCTGGCGTCGCGCATGCTGCACGACAGGCCGGTGCCCAGCACGGTGTCGCCGTTTCCCGCCTCGTCGCCGATCAGCACCACCCCATCGGTCAGCGGCGGCCCGTCGGGGATGAGCGTCATCGACGGCCAGACCGCCAGCGGCCCGGCGGGGATCGCCTGGGTCACCGCCTTGCCCCGGTCGGGCAGGCAGTTGAGCTCGAAGGCGTTCAGGAAGTTCCGCACCGCGTCGGGTCCGCGGTAGCGGTGCTGGGTGCCGGTCGCGAGGTTGAGGTAGAGCCGCGCCCGGCCGAAGCCCTGCGGGAACACCATGAACATGACGTCGCCCTCGGTGCCCATCGCCTGTACGTCGGAGGGCCAGTCGTCCAGCCCCTCGACCATCATGCCGCCGCCCCAGTGGTGCACGGAGCCGCTCATCGAGACGCCGATCTGCCGGCCGACGTTGCCGACCCGGCCGGTGGCGCCGAGCACCATCCTGGTCCTGATCTCGTGCTCGGTGCCGTTGTCGAGGTAGGTGACCCTCGGCTCCGCGCCGGGAGTGACCTTGATCTTGGCCGCGTCCATCACCAGCCTGGCGCCGTACTCCGCCGCCTGCGCCGCCATCAGCTCGCACACCGCGTGGTGCGGGAAGGACTGCGGGCCGCCGACCTCGGGCATCGACCGGGTCATGTCGATGGCCTCGACCTCGTCCGCGGGAATGGCCTCGTCCCAGGTCATCCACTCGCGGATCTCCCAGGCACCGCCGGCCGCGAAGCAGTCGGCGACGCCGAGCAGTTGTGCCTCCCGAACGCCCCAGGGCGCCAGCCACTCACCGCGCACCAGGTCCTGGTAGACCTTCTGCTTCTCCAGCAAGACGACCGACAGACCACCCGCGGCCAGCTTGCTGGCCGCGGACGCGCCCGCGATTCCGCCACCGACGACGACTACGTCGGCGTACTCAACGGTCATGTCTGCCATCCCTCCCAATACGTGCGTTCTCTGGCTCGGTACCGCTTCGCCGGTTGGAAGTCGGTACCGATCGTGTAGGCGACCGGCACCATGCACACCTGGGTGACCCCGGACGGGATGTTGAGCAGTTCGCCCACCTGCCGCTCGAAGGGCACGTGCATGCAGGTGATCGTGCTGCCCAGGCCCCGGCTGCGCAGTGCCAGCTGGAAGGACCAGATCGCCGGGAAGATCGAGCCGTAGAAGGTGCTCGCCCGCATGGCGCCGAGCCGCACCCCGTGTCCGGTGTCCTCCGCGGGCTTGGCCGCCATCTGCCGTTCCCAGGCGGCGTCGATGGCCGCGATGTCCGGCGGCCGGCCGAGCACGCAGGGGATGACCAGGACGGGCACCCTCGCGATCCCCTCGGCCAGCGCGACCACCGATGCGTTGTTCCGCCGTGCCGCCTCGGTGTTCCTCCTGCGACCGGCACCGGTCCATACGTCGTTGCGGTGAAAGTTCCAGGAGACCCGCATCATCTCGGCGAGCTTCTCCTTGATGCCGGCCTCGGTGACCACCAGCCAGCGCCAGTGCTGCTGGTTGTTGGCGGTCGGGGCCTGGACGGCGACCTCCAGGGCCTCCTCCACGACCTCGCGCGGCACCGGCCGGTCAAGGTCGAGCCGCCGCCGGACGGACCGGGTGGTGGTCAGCAGCCGATCGGTCTCCGAGACGTCGAACGGCGGGCCGGCCTCGGGAACCGGTCTCATGGCATCGCCCCCAGCAGGACGGCGCCGCGCACCGAGTCGGCCGCCGCGGTCAGCACCAGCGCCTGATCGACCGCCTCCGACAGGTGCGGCTTCCTGACGTAGGACTCCACCTCACCGGCGTACGGGTGTTCCAGGCCGTGCAGCGCGGGAGCGATCCCGTCGCGGATCGCCAGGGCGGCCACGGCGAGGTTCATCGCGCCCGAGGCCGCCTGGCAGTCACCGGTCTGCCCGACCGAGGTGGTGAGCAGGCCGTCCGGCACCAGTTCGAGCAGGACCGCCGCCTCGTCGGCGTCGTACCGGCCGCCGGTACCCGCGCCGACGACCAGACCGGCCTGCCCCGCGGAGAGACCTGCCAGGCTGCGCCTGATCGACTCCCGCTCGCCCTGCTCCCCGGTACCGGCGTGGCCGCTGCCCAGGATTCGCGCGTAGGCGCGCCCCCCGCGTTCGGCGCAGTGCTCGGCCGACTCCACCAGGATGGCCACTGCCGCGGATCCGGGAACGGACCCCGTGCGCTCCCGGTCATAGGGGGTGACCGCTGTGTCCCCGGCGGCCCCGGCGGCCCCGGCGGCCGTCGCCTCGTCCGCCGCCACCACCAGCACCACGTCCGCCTTGCCCGCCTTGATCATCTCAACGGCGCAGTCCAGCGCGATCGAGGCCGAGGCCTCGCCGTTGCAGATCGTGGTGGTCGGGCCGCGCAGCCCCAGGGTCTGGCAGACCGCGCCGCCGGTGGCGTTCAGCACCACGTTGGAGAAGCTCAGCACGGCCGGCTTGTTCGGGTCGACCGCGACGCTCTCGTCGAATCCGCCGGTACTCTCCACCGAGCCCGCCGCGGTCGCGAAGATCAACCCGACGTTGTCCAGCGCCGCCCTGGGCAGCTTGATCCCGGCGTCCTCCCAGGCCAGCCGGGAGGCCGCGATCGCCATCCTGGACAGGTGGTTCATATGCCGCCAGAGCGAGCGGGGCGCGAACGTCCGCCCCTCCAGCGAGGGCGCCCGGCCGACGGCCTGGCGGCCTTCCGCGATGGCCTCGGCCACTTCGGCGATCCCGGTGCCCAGCCCGCTGACCGGGCCCAGACCGCTGATCACGACCGGCCGGTCGGGGAACTCCTCGTAATCCCGCACGCTCCCCGGGGTGGTCAGCGCGAGCGCGACGTTGTTGCCGCCGAAGGCGTAGTTGTTGGAGACCACGGTCTCGATCGGCATCCGCCTGGCCACGTTGGGCACGAAGTCCAGGTCCGTCGTGACCTCGGTGTCGAAGCCGATGGTCGGCGGCGCCATGCCGTGCCGGAGCGCCAGCACGCCGGCGACCGCCTCGACCGCGCCGGCCGCGCCCAGGGTGTGGCCGACGAAGGACTTGATGCTGCTGGTGGGCACCCGCGGCGCGCGGTCACCGAAGACCGCCCGCATGACCTTGGCCTCCATCGCGTCGTTGGCCGGCGTCCCGGTGCCGTGCCCGCTGACGTAGCTCACGTCGTCGGTGCTCATGCCCGCGTCGGCCAGCGCCCGGCGTACCGCGCTCGCACCGCCTCGCCCGGTGGGGTCGGGCGCGGTCGCGTGGTAGGCGTCCGCGGACAGCCCGTACCCGGCGACCTCGGCCAGCGGGGTCGCCCCCCGCTCCAGCGCCCGGTCCAGCGGTTCGAGCAGCAGGAAGGCCGCGCCCTCGCCGAGGTTGAGGCCGTCGGAGCGGCTGTAGGGCGCGCAGGGCCCGGTGCTGAGCGCCTGCAACCCGGCGAACCCGGCGTAGGTCCCGAACAGCAGCGGGTCGACGCCGCCGGCCAGCACCACGTCCGCCTCACCGGTGAGGATCTTGTCCTTGGCCAGGCCGACGGCGTTGCCGCCGGCCGCGCACGCCGTCGACACCAGGATGCGCGGCCCGCGCATGCCCAGCCGCCCGGCCACCACGTCGCCGGTGCGGTGCATGGGCTGGTAGCGGCCCGCCGCGTCGGGGGTCGCCTGGCACTTGCCGAGCACCAGCCCGAACCGATCGGCCTCGACGTCGCCCGCCGACAGCCCCGCCTGGCCGACGGCCTGACGTGCCGCGATGAGGGCCAGCTGGGCGGTGCGGTCCAGGGCGGCGTCGGAGTCCGGCAGTTGCCCGGTGATCCACTCCTCGGGGACCTGGCCCGCGTACCTGGCGGTGAACACGGCGAACGCCTCGTCGTCGACCGGGGTGACACCACCCTGGCCGGCCATGAGCCGTAGCCAGAACTCTTCCGGGTCACGGCCGATGGCGCAGATTACACCCAGACCGGTGATGACGACGGGGCGCGACGCCATGCTCACTCCTTCTTCGACGATCGACCGATCAGATGATCGGGATGCTCCAGCTCTTGGGTGCGATGTAGGGGCTGGTCAGCGTGGTGACCTCGGTGTCGCCGACGGTGAACGTCAGGCCCGCCGCGGCGAACTCCGCGTCCACCCGTGCCAGGCCGAGCGTGGTGCCCAGCCCGAGGCTGTGCACCGCGTACACCACCTCGCCGATGTCCTGACCGGCGGCCAG
Organism: Streptosporangium amethystogenes subsp. fukuiense; assembly: GCF_042665875.1. Taxonomy (NCBI): domain Bacteria; kingdom Bacillati; phylum Actinomycetota; class Actinomycetes; order Streptosporangiales; family Streptosporangiaceae; genus Streptosporangium; species Streptosporangium amethystogenes. The sequence continues at coordinate 4,458,794 of NZ_JBHTEE010000001.1, forward strand.
GACCCGGGTGCCGGGCTCGGGGACCGAGTCGCCGCCGCCGAAGCCGAGGGTCCGGCGGGCGACGGAGCCGTTGAACGCCTCCAGCACCGCCTCCCTGCCGATGAACGACTCCTTGGTGATGTCGACGAGCCAGTTGGCGCCGCCCTCGATGATGCTGACCCCGTCGGTCGCCTCGTGCCGGATCACCGGCTGCCGGACCTCCAGCATGGCGATCTCCAGCGCCTCGTTGCCGGCGGGCACCGCCTGCTCCAGCGACCGCCTCCACAGCTCGGCGGCCGACTCCCTGGGCACGATCATCTGGTAGCCGTACTCGCTGGTGAACCCGGTCCGCCCGAACACGATGTCCACGCCGTTCCAGGTCGTGTCCACCACGGCCTCGAAAGGCAGCGAGGCCAGCTCGCTGTCGATCAGCCGGCCCACCACGCCCCAGGCGTAGGGGCCCTCCAGGCCCAGGATCGTCAGCTCGCCGGAGCGGTCGACGATGTCGACGCCCTCGTCGTTGTGCTTCTGCAGGTGTTCGAGCAGGCGCGGCCCGGCTCCGCAGGAGCTCTCCAGGAACATCCCGTTCTCCCGGCCCCACACGACCACCTGGTCGACGATCTGTCCTGACTCGTCCAGGACGAGGCTCATCATGCAGCGCTCGGAGGTCAGATACTCGACGTCGCGGGCGAGGACCCGCTGCGCGAAGTCGACGGCGCCGTCACCGCTGATCTCGATCAGGCCGAGCCCGCTCAGGTCGAGCATCGCGGCCCGCTCCCTGAGGGCCTTGTACTCCTCGGCCGGCGTCGAGAAGCGCAGCGGAACCGTCGCGTCCAGCACCTCGCCGAAGACGGTCTCCTCCGGATGCGCGTTCGCAAGCACGGATTCCATTTCTCACACCTCTCCATGAGTGCTGCCGGCCGCCGGGTCGGCGATCGTGATGATTCCTTCGGCGGCGATGTTCCCGTCCACTCGCGCCGAGACCCGGTACTCCCCGAAGCCTCTGCCGCCCGCGCTCCGCTCCGCGGTCAGGACCAGCTGGTCACCGGGGACGATCCGGCGACGGAAGCGCATCGACCTGACCCCCGCCAAGTAACTGATCTTGCTTGTCCCGGTGAGCGAGAAGACCACTCCGGCGAGCTGGGCCATCGCCTCGATGACCACGACGCCCGGCAGGATCGCCTCGTCGGGGAAATGTCCCTGGAACCAGATCTCGGTCCCGGTGACGTTCTTGATCGCGGTGCCTTTGACGCCCGGCTCGACCTTGTCGACCCGGTCGAGCAGCAGCATCGGCCAGCGATGCGGGATCAGCTCCCTGATCTGGTCGTTGTTCAGGCTGAGCGATTCCCTGGACGACTGGGCAACGGTCATACCGCGGCTGCCGCTCGCAGTTCGGGCTTGATCGTCTCCGCGAGCCGGGACACCGAGCCGAAGACCGCCATCTCGCTGTCGTAGAGGGCCACCCCGAACTCCGCCTCGATCGCCACGTAGAGCTCAAGGATGTCCAGACTGTCCAGCTCAAGGCCGCGGCCGAACAGGGGCTGGTCGTCGGTGATCCAGTTCGGCTCGATCTCCAGATCCAACCGGTTCACGATCATCTTCTTGATCTGGTCACACGCCTGCTGACGCTGGGCGGCCCTGGCGCGCAGCTCGTCGATGGTCATCTTTCCTCCGTGCTCGTGCTGTCGAAGCTCGTGCTTGCGATGACAGGCTCAGCCCAGGCCGCCACCGTGGGCGACCATCACCTCTCCGGTGACGTACGAGGCCTTGTCCGAGGCGAGGAAGCTCACGATCGACGCGATCTCCTCGGGCCTGCCCATCCGGCCCAGCCGGATGCGGGACTCGTACTGCTTCCTGATCTGGGCGGGAACGCTGCGGGTCATGTCGGTGGCGACGAAGCCGGGGGCCACCACGTTGACCCGGACGCCGTGCGGCGCCGCCTCGTAGGACAGCGCCTTGCTGAAGGCGATGATCGCCCCCTTGGACGCCACGTAGTTCGTCTGGCCGGGGAAGCCACCGTCGAGCCCGCTGACCGACGACAGCGTCACGATCGAGCCGCGCCGCTGGTGCTGCATGATCCGGAGAGCCTCCCGGCAGCTCAGGAAGGTGCCGGTGACGTTGACGTCCATCGGCTCGCGGAACTGCGCGAGGCTCATGGCGACGAGGTGCCGGTCGCGGGTGATGCCCGCGCTGGTCACCAGCACGTCCAGCCGGCCGAAGTCGGAGCGCAGGCCGCGGAAGAGCTGCTGGACCTCCTCCTCCTTGGTGACGTCGGCCTGCACGGCCGTCGCGCCGCCACCCTCCTGCTCGATCTGGGCGACGAGGTCCTTGGCATCCTGCTCGGCGCGCAGGTAGTTGACCACGACGTGGGCGCCCTCCCTGGCCAGATCGAGCGCCACCGCCCGCCCGATTCCGCGCGACCCGCCTGTTACCAGGGCCACGGAGCCTTCGGTAAAGAGCATCCTCGTCTCCAGGGTGTCAGTGGTGAGGTGAAAGGGAGCCGATCTGATCGTCCACTTACAAGGGGAGAGGCTACTGAAGGCGGTTTTCAGCCCGATATCATCCGGATATCCGGCTATTGACGCTGATAACAGCGGTGCGGAACGCTGACGCCATGGACGAGCTCGATGTCGAGGTGTTGATTGTCGGAGGCGGCCCGGTCGGCCTGTCCGCCTCGATCGAGCTTTCGAGGTACGGAATATCCTCGCTGCTCGTCGAAAGGCACCAGAAAACCTCCCTCTTTCCCAAGGCCCGCCTCATTTCCACCAGGACCATGGAACTGGTCCGCGCGTGGGGAATTCAGGACGAGGTCGAGCGCGCGGGACTGCCCCGCGAGGAGACCCTGGCGGTGGGCGTCGGAACGTCGCTGACCGACGACGACTTCCTGCGGGCGGTCGCCCCCCTGCACGAGGACGCCCCGCAGAGCCCGACCTACACCTACATCTGCGCCCAGGACCGTTTCGAGGTGATCCTGCGCGCGCTCGCCGAGGCGCAGCCGAGCGCCGACGTCCGGTTCGGCACGACCATGACGGAGATGCGGAAGACCCCGGACGGCGTCGAGGCGACGATCGAGTCCGCGGGGGTCCGCCGCGGGGTCCGCGCCCGCTACCTGGTGGCCGCCGACGGCGGCCGGAGCACCACGAGGGACGCGCTCGGCATCGCCATGACCGGCCCTCCCCCGCTGGGCAACATGATCAGCGTCATGTTCGACGCCGACCTGGGGCCGCTGCTCCGTGATCGCCAGGCCGCGCTCTACTTCCTGCTCAGCAACCCGCCGTGCGCGGTGGAGGCGGTGGACAACCAGCGCCGGTGGATGATCCAGACCGGGTACGACCCGGCGAACGGCGGCAGCCCCGACGACTTCACCGAGGAGGTCTGCGTCGCGGCGGTGCGGTCCGCGGCGGGCATCCCCGACCTGGCGGTGAACATCGTGGGCATCATGCCCTGGCTCCAGCAGGCCGTGGTCGCCGACGAGTTCCGCAGCGGCCCGGTCTTCCTCGCCGGGGACGCCGCGCACGTGTCCACCCCGCAGGGCGGGTTCGGCATGAACTGTGGCATCCAGGACGCGCACAACCTCGGCTGGAAACTCGCCGCCGTGCTCCGGGGCACCGCGGGGGCCGGCCTGCTCGACACCTACACGCCCGAGCGGCGCCCGATCTCCGACCGTACGGTCACCGAGAGCCTGAACAACGCGCTCATCACCTTCCAGATGATGGAGGGCCGCCTGACCATGCAGGAGTCGATCGACCAGCAGGCGGGCCGGCGCAGCTCGGAGGGCCTGGTGCTCGGCTTCCACTACGACTCCGCCGCCGTCGTCGCGGACGGGACGCCCGCCCCGGAACCCGCCGACCCCTACCGGACCTACGTGCCGACCGCCCGCCCCGGCCACCGCATGCCCCACGTCTGGCTGTCCCGGCGGGGCGGCCGGGTCTCCACCCTGGACCTGCTGGGCGGCTCGTTCACCCTGATGACGCCCGCGGGCACCGGCTGGGCGCAGGCCGCCAAGCAGGCGGCCCAGGACACCGGGGTCGCCGTCACCGCCCTGGAGATCTCCGCCGACGGCTCGGCGGAGCTCACCTCACCGACGTGGGCGGAGGAGTTCGGCGTGGGCACCGCCGGAGCCGTGCTCATCCGCCCCGACGGTCACGTCGGCTGGCGCTCCCCCGGCGCGGCGGCGTCGGCGAACGCGCTGACCGACGCCCTGGGCACCATCCTGGCGAGGCTGTAGCCGTCGTGGCCGGCGAGCTCGTCGGCCGATCCCCGGTAGGACCCCGAGCAGAGCCGCGCCGCCGCCATCCGCAGGGTCAGCGGGCATCCCGAGGAACTGGCCGCGAGCCTGGTCATCGCCTGCGGCTCGGCCTCCATCCTGGCGGTGCCGACCAGCATCACCGCCAGCGCCCTGGACTCCTCGAACCCCAGCGGCCGGACGAACTCCCGGTGCGCGCCCTGGCGGGCCACGAGCTCGTCGAGCGGATCCCGGCTCGTGACGATCACCCGGCAGTGCGCGCCGCCCGGCAGCAGGGGGATGACCTGGGCGCTGTCGCGGGCGTTGTCCAGCACGACGAGCAGCCGCCGGCGCGCCGTCCTGCTGCGGTACAGGGCCAGCTTCTCGCTGAGATCCTCCGGGATGGCGTGGCCGGCCACGCCGAGCGCCCGCAGGAAACGGCCGGCGACGACACCGGGGGTCAGGGCCGCCGCGCCCTCGTCCCCCTGCAGGTCGGCGAAGAGCTGCCCGTCGGGGAACTGGGCGATCCTGCGGTGCGCCCACCGCAGGGCCAGCGCGGTCTTTCCGAAGCCGCCCAGGCCCGTCACGACCACCGTTCCCGGCCCGGTCGTCTCCGGGGAGAAGCGGAGCGCGTCGTCCAGGACGGCGAGTTCCGCGGTGCGCCCGGTGAACGGCAGGGTCTGCGGGGGCAGCTGGGAGGGGAGGACGAACTCCTCGGCCCGCCGTACCTCCGGCACCTCCATCAGCGCGGACTCGTCCCGCAGGATCTGGTCGTGCAGCCGTCTCAGCTCCGGGCCGGGTTCGAGCCCGACCTGTTCCACCAGGTGCCGCCGGCCCTCCTGGTAGGTCCGCAGTGACTCGGCGCGGCGCCCCGAGCGGTACTGGGCCAGCATCAGCTGCGCCCGGGCGCGCTCCCTGAGCGGGTGCTCCTCCACCACCGGAACCAGTTCCGCGATCACCTTGAGGTGGTTGCCGAGCTCCAGCTCCAGCTCCAGGCAGGCCTCGATCGCCTCCAGCCGTGACTCCCGCAGCCGGGCCGCGTCGTAGCGCATGCTGTGGATGTCCTCGAACGGGGTCCCCCGCCACAGGGCGAGCGCGTCCCGCAGGACGGTGATCGCGCCCTCCCGGTCTCCCCCGGCGGCCTGCCGTCGCGCCCGCGCCACGAGGTCGTCGAAGCGGAGCCTGTCGATCTGCTCGGGGGCCGCCCTGAGCAGGTAACCGGGGCTCGACGTCATGACGTCGTCCGCCCGGTCCCCCAGCGCCCTGCGCAGCCGCGACACGCAGATGGCGATCTGCCCGCGGGCGCTCCGTGGGGCGTGCCCGCCCCACACCGCCTCGATCAGCCGGTCCACCCCGACGACGCGGTTGGCGTTCAGCACCAGGCTGGCCAGGATCGCGCGCTCCCGGGGACCGCCGATCCGAAGCTCCTCGCCCTTCCTGAACACCCCGAGCGGTCCCATGATCCGAAACTCGAGTGGTCCGCCCATCACTGGATCCGCATCAGGTACTTCTCAAGCTCGTCGGCGGCCCGGAGGGTGCCGCCCGAGGCATGCAGATCCTTCTGCATCTCCCCCGTGCACCGCTGGATGACCTCGCTGCCCGCCACCTCCAGCACCGCCTGGAGCAGCAGTTCCCCGGTGACCTCCTCCGGCGGGATGGACCGGCCGAGGTTCAGCTCCTCGATCCGCCGGGCGGCCACCGCGTCGATGGACGAGGTCGGGACGACCACCATCGGGCAGCCGGAGTGCAGCGCCTCCATCACGGTGCCCATGCCCCCGTGGGTGACGGCCACCGAGGCGTGCTGGAGCACCTTGTGGTGCGGCATCCACCGATGCGCCTCGATGTTGGGGGGCAGCGGGCCCAGGTCCGCGGGGTCCATCCCGTCCGCGACCGTGATCACCACGTGCCACGGAACGCCGGTGAAGGTCCGTACGCACATCTGGAAGAAGTCCGGGTACTCGTTGAAGACCGCGCCGAACGAGACGAGCGCGACCGGAAGCCCGCCGGCCGGCGGCCGCCACTCACCCAGGAAGTTCCGCTCGCCCAGGCACGGCCCCACGAACGCGAACCGCTCGTCGAAGCTGTCACCGACGTACTGGAAGGACCGCGGCATGTTGATGATGCTGAAGTCCTGGATCTCCCACCACAGCTCCGCGGGCGGGACGTCCACCCCGTGCGCGCCGGACAGGGCGCTGATCCGGGCGAACATGTCGTCCACCCAGTTCGGCATGGACTGCTCTGCCCCGTCGGAGTTGTAGATCGCGTTCAGGTACGAGAAGTTCGCGTTCGACGCGAACATCGGGATCAGCTGGGTCGCGGGCCGGTTCCACTTCCTGGCCAGGATGCGCCCCGCGTAGAGAATGGAGGTGTCGTAGACGATCATGTCGGGGAGGTCGTCGGCCGGGTAGGACTCCAGGGCCGCCAGCATGTCCGCGCTCTCGTCGAGCAGGACCGAGAGCAGGTAGAGCGGGTCGCGCGCCAGGTTCAGGAAGTCCGAGTCCCGGTACTTCGAGTCGTAGCGCAGCGCGGTGGCGCCGGCCTCCTCCACGATGCCCACCATCATGTCTCCGGTCAGATAGGAGACGCGGTTTCCTCTGCGGACCAGTTCCGTCACCACGGCCAGGTTGGGGATCACGTGACCGTGGTCGGGATGAACCATGAAGAGGAAATGTTTCGCCATCTTGGAGAATCCTGTCTCTCTGGGATGTCTGATCTGATAAGCACTGATTTCGCGGCAAAAAGAACTAGCCCATCGGCGACAAATCAGTCACTGCGACCTGTCGGCAATGCTAGTTAGGGCCCATTTGGGGCAACACCCCTAACCGTCTTCCGCGGGCGCCCCCGCCCGGGATCGGGTTCACCGCGCGACAACGAGAAAAGAGCGCCACCCTACCCGGGCCGCCATTCGCCCGCAATGACCGGTGACGGAGACTGGGGTGCCGCACGGGGGGTTAGGGGTAACCCCTAACCCCCCGTGCGGCACCCCCCAGAGTGGCGGTTTCCGCCTGGATACAGGGGCTCCCCCGATTCCCGCCGGTCATTATGCTGAGCCGAGCTTTCGAGAAAGGGACTGCGATGACCACGCGCGTCTGGGACTATCTGCGGGAATACGACAGCGAGCAGAAGGACATCATGGACGCCGTCGAGACGGTGTTCCGGTCAGGGCAGCTGGTCCTCGGCGAGAGCGTCCGCTCCTTCGAGACGGAGTTCGCCGGCTACCACGGGGTGCGGCACTGCGTCGGCGTCGACAACGGCACCAACGCGATCAAGCTGGGGCTGCAGGCCATGGGAATCGGCCCCGGCGACGAGGTGATCACGGTCTCCAACACCGCGGCGCCGACGGTGGTCGCGATCGACGCGATCGGCGCGACCCCGGTCTTCGTGGACGTGCACCGGGAGAACCAGCTGATGGACACCGCCCAGGTGGAGGCCGCCGTCACCGAGCGGACCCGATGCCTCCTGCCGGTCCACCTGTACGGCCAGTGCGTCGAGATGGAGCCGCTGGAGCGGCTCGCGGCCAGGCACGACCTGATGATCTTCGAGGACTGCGCGCAGGCGCACGGCGCCCGCCACCACGGGCGCGTCGCGGGGTCGATGGGCAAGGCGGCGGGGTTCTCCTTCTACCCGACCAAGGTGCTCGGCGCCTACGGGGACGGCGGCGCGACGCTCACCTCCGACGACGAGGTCGAGCGGAACCTGCGCAGGCTGCGCTACTACGGCATGGAGAAGACCTACTACGTCGTCGAGACCCCCGGCCACAACAGCAGGCTGGACGAGCTGCAGGCCGAGATCCTGCGCCGCAAGCTGCGCCGGCTCGACCGGTACATCGCCGACCGGCGCGCGGTGGCGGCCCGTTACGCCGACGGCCTCGGCGACACCGAACTCGTCCTTCCCGCGCTCGCCGAGGGCAACGACCACGTCTACTACGTCTACGTGGTGCGCCACCCCCGCCGCGACGACATCATCGAGGCGCTGAAGGCGTACGACATCCAGCTGAACATCAGCTACCCGTGGCCGGTCCACACCATGACCGGGTTCGCCCACCTCGGCTACCGCAGGGGCAGCCTGCCGGTCACCGAGGAACTGGCCGGTGAGATCTTCTCGCTGCCGATGTACCCGTCCCTGCCCGCCGACGTCCAGGACAGGGTGATCAGCGCGCTGCGAGAGGTGCTGGCGGCGTTGTAGTCAGGGTGGTCAGGCAGAACAGCAGGCTGCGCGCCTGGATGTTGAGATAGAAACTGTGCCGCAGCAGCTCTCCGAGCTGGGACACGCTCAGCCAGCGGTACTCGGGATGGTCGATCCCGGCGGCCGCGTCGGTGTGCACGATGAGATAGCGGTTGCGGGCGCGGTGGAAGCGCCCGCCCTCCTCCGACAGGATCGTCTCGAACCTGACGCGCCCGGGGCCGGCCCCCAGCACCTCGTCCAGGAAGGGCGGGCGGGCCCCGGCGGGCAGGTGCTCGTAGTTCTCCGGGGTGCACTGCACGGTCGGCCCCAGCTCCACCACGTCGGCGTAGCCCGGCTCGACCCGCGCGTGCACCAGGGCGTGCAGCACTCCGTCGATCTCCCCGACCAGGAACGCGATGACCCCGGTCCCGGAAGGTTCGATCATGGGCTGGTCCCAGTGGCCGACCTCGCGCCCGCCCGCCTCCACGCTCACCCCGACGACGTCGAAGTAGCGGCCGGTCTCGTGGGAGATCAGCTCGTCCGTACGCCGCCATCCCCGCACCTCGTTGAGGGGGATCAGGCTGACCCGCGGGTCGGTCCTGGTGCGCATGTCGGTGATCCAGCTCAGCACCTCCCCCATGGTGTGCGGGCCGGCCTCGCCCGGATCACAGGAGCGGACGAGCGCGGCGCGGAACCCGTCGCCAGGCTCCGCGGACGGCGCCGAGGTCAGGGCCGACATCAGGGCCGACGTCAGCCCGGCCCCCGAGAACGGCATGCAGGCCAGCACGGTCCGCGCGTCCATGTTCACCAGGTCCGGCACCGACATCAGGGTGTGCAGCTGGCCGAGGGTCAGCCAGCAGAAGCCCTCGGCGACCTCGATCTCCCCGGTGATCTCAACGATCATGTTCCGGTTGCGTTTCCGGTAGAACCAGGCGCCCTGCTCGGACTGGCGGATGTCCGCGATCACCTCGCGGCCGGAGGTGTCGAGGAAGTAGTCGAGATAGGGGACCGGCCTGCCCCGGTGCACCCGGGTGTAGTTGCTCCGGGTGGCCTGCACGGTGGGAGAGAGCTGCAGGCCGTTGTGGTTGCCCGGTTCGTGCTTGGCCTGCATGAGGCAGTGCGGGATCCCGTCGATCTCCTTGACCAGGATGCCCAGGATGCCGATCTCCGGCTGGTTGATGATCGGCTGGGACCAGTGGGAGACCGTCCGGCCGGGGACGTGGACGTCCAGGCACTCGACGCTGAAGAACTTTCCGGTCCGATGCCGGATGTTCCCGGTGTGCCGCTCCACCTCCCAGCCGGACAGCCCGTTCAACGGCACCTTCCGCACGTTCATGTACGCACGGCTCGCCGTCTCGGACAGCCATCGGTGGAACTCGTCGAGTGTCGCGAACCACCCGCCGGGGGAGAGCACGGATTCCGCGAGCCGCACCTGCAACGGTGAACGAGTCTGCCGCCGGGGGGATACGGCCATGCTGGCTCCCTTGATACGAGATCTCATCTTCCCAGGGCCGCGGCCCGGGGGCCGGCCCGCGCACGCCGCCGTCACACCCGCCGGAAGGTGTCCTCGATCCGCAGGCACTCCTTGTAGTCGGGCAGCCTGCCGAGCGCCCGCGCCTCCGCCAGCGTGGGCGCCTCCAGGTCCCGCTCCGACCTGGTCAGCGCCAGGTCCCCGGGCAGCCGCAGCCCGATCTCCGGGTCGAGCGCCGAGAGCGCGAGCTCGTTCTCCTTCCGGTACCGCTGCGAGAGCAGGTAGCACATCACGGTGTCGTCCTGGAGCGCGACGAAGGCGTGGCCGAGCCCCGGCGGGAAGTACACCGAGCGGAAGCTCTCACCGGTCAGCACCACCTGGTCCCACACCCCGAACGTCGGGGAGCCGACCCGGAGGTCGACGACGATGTCCAGCGCGCTTCCCCGCGCGCAGTGCACGTACTTGGCGGTCCCCGGCGGGGCGAGGGTGAAGTGGATCCCGCGGAGCACACCGCGCGCCGAGGCGCTCTGGCTGGTCTGCGCGACCGGGAAGAGCGGGTGCCCGACCGCCTCGACGAACGCCGCCTCCTGGAACGGGGAGACGAAGAGGCCCCGCTCGTCGGGGAACACCTCGGGAGTGAATTCGAAAGCGCCGGTGACGGCGAGCGCGCGGGATCTCATTACGGCTGCGCCGCCGGGGGGTGTTCGGTCACAACAGTCGCCAATCGGTCAAGGATGACGGACGCTCACGGAGCGCGGTCCAGCATGCTCGGGCCGCCGGGGCGGGGTCAACAAGGTAGGGGTCGCCCGCGAGCAAGATAGGGGTCGGGTCAGAGCGGCACCTCGTCACCGCGGATCAGCGAGGAGACGGTGCGCTCCAGCGCCTCGCGGAACGGCACCCGGGCCTGCCATCCGGTGACCGCGTGGAAGGCGACCGGATCGGCGACGACGCTGTGGAAGTCCATTCCGGTGGCGTCCGGCGGCGCCGGCACCGAGACGACCGGGACCGCCGGGGCGCCCGTGCGTGCGGCCACGGTCTCCGCGATGGTCGTGAAGATGTCGTGGACGCTGCGACCGCCGCCCGTACCCACCAGCCAGTGCCGGCCCGCGAGGGAGTCGGCGTGGTCGAGCGCGGCCAGGAAGGCGCCGGCCACGTCCTCGACGTAGAGCAGGTCGCGCTCGGCCTTCCCGTCGTTCCACACGGTCAGCGGCTCACCCGCCAGCGCGCGGCGCGCCATGGTGGTCACCACCCCCCGGTCGGTGGCGGTCGGGGAGACCCGGCCGCCGAACACCGTGCCGAGCCGGAGCGTGATCCCGCGCAGCAGGCCCTCCTCCGTGGCGGCCTTCAGCTCCCGCTCGGCGGCCAGCTTCTGCCGGTCGTAGGCGGTCACCGGGGCGTCCGGTTCGGTGCCGTCGACCCTGGCCTCCGTCCTCGGGCCGACCTGTGAGGTCGAGCCGGGGAAGAGGACCACGGGGGGTGGGCCGTCCCGGCGTTCCGCCCGCAGGGCCGAGACGATGTCGCGTACCACGCCGACGTTCACCCGCTCCCCCGGCGACTCGTCCTCCGCCGCCCGCCAGGTCCCGTCGCCGCCGGTGTAGAGCAACAGGTTGATCACCGCGTCCGCGCCGGCGATCGCCTCGGCGACCTGGCCCTCGACGGTGAGGTCCGCGGTGCGGATCTCGATCTCGGCAGGGTGGCCCGAGCCGACCACGGCGGGCCTCCGTGCCACCAGCCTCAGCCGGACGTCGCGCCGGACCAGCTCCGCCACGAGGGCGGAGCCCACGAAACCGGAGGCGCCCAGGACCACGAGCAACGGTCGGTCAGACAACGTGCACCTCGGGGGTGTAGAGGATCCACTTGCCGCCCGCCTCGCGGAACTCCTTCTCCTTCTCCATGATCTCCTGCGCGTGGTTCCAGGCGAAGAGCAGCGCGTACGACGGGTAGGGGTCGCGGAACGCCTCGGGGCTCCGTACCGGGATGTGCGCCCCCGGGGTGAGCCTGCCCTGCTTGCCCACGGTCGTGTCGCAGACGAAGGGGACCAGCTCGGGGCCGATGCCGCAGTAGTTCGTCACCGTCGCGCTCTTGGCGGTGGCGCCGTATCCGACGACCCGCTCGCCCCGCTCCCGCAGCTCGCCCAGCAGCGCCGGCAACCGCTCGCGGATGAGCTCGACCCTGGAGGCGAGGCCCGCGAGCGTCGCCGGCTCGGTGATCCCGGCCGCGCTCTCCTCGGCCAGCAGGTCGGTCACGGCCTGACTCACCGGTCTCGCCCCCGGGCGCGCCAGGGTGTAGCGGACCTCGCCGCCGTGCACGGGGAGCCTTTCCGCGTCGACGAGTTCGAATCCGAATCTCCGCGCCATCTCCTGGACCGAGCGGACCGTGAAGAAGAAGAAGTGCTCGTCGTAGATCTGGTCGAACGAGGTGCGCTCCAGGATGTCGGCGAAGTACGGGTCCTCGAACACGAAGATCCCGCTGTGCGCCAGCAGCGTGTCGACCCCGCGGAGGATCGACTCCATGTAGGGGATGTGGCACAGGGTGTTGGCGGCGTAGATGACGTCGGCCGGTCCCTCGTCGGCGAGGATGTCGGCGGCGGTCTCCTCCTCGAAGAAGTCCTTGCGCACCTGGACGCCCTTGGCCGCGGCCAGGTCCGCCACCCCGCCGGACGGCTCCACCCCCAGGTGCCGGACGCCCGACTCGGCGATCACTCCGAGCATGGTGCCGTCGTTCGAGCCGAGCTCGACGATGAACGGGTCGGGGCCGGTGCACTCGGTGGCCAGGAAGCGCTTGGCGATCGCCTGGAAGTGCTCGCGCATGACGGCCGAGCCCGAGGAGAGGTACGGATAGCCCTGGTGGAACATGCGGTCACGCGGCACCTCCTCCATGAGCTGCACCATCGTGCACGATTCACAGATCCCCACGGCGAGGGTGAAGAAGAACTCCTCCGCCAAGTCCTCAGGCGTCACGAACGCGTCGGAGAGAGGCTGCCTTCCGAAGTCGAGGAACTCGCGAACCGTGCCCGAGCAGATCCGGCACGACGACGTGACTGGCATAGGTGACTCCTGGGATTGGCAGACTGTTCACTGTGCGATTCCCCGCATGCCCGGCCTGGCCCTCGATCCCGTATCGGGTGGCCTGGCGGACACCCGCCGGTCGGGGGGCGCGAGTTCCGGGGGCAGATCGGCCCGGCTCTTCACTCCCAGCTTCCGGTAGACGCGGGTCAGATGCTGTTCGACGGTGCTCACCGTGATGTGCAGCGTCCGGCTTATCTCCCGGTTGGTGTGCCCGAGCGCGGCCAGCTCCGCCACCCTGCACTCCGAGTCGCTGAGCCCCAGCGGGTTCGGCTCCTCGGCGGGCTCCCCCGCGTCCGGCAGAACGGGGCCGGTGGTCCAGCTCCTGCCGAGCCGCAGGGGCATCACGCCGGAGTGGCAGATCTCGGCCTCCCGCATCGCCCGGCAGATCAGCGGCTTGGCCTCGTCGGCCTCTCCGAGCTGCTGCAGGGCCGCGCCCAGATCGGCCAGCGCCCGGGACAGCAACAGCCGGTCGCCCGCCGTCCGCAGGCACTCCGCCGCCTCGCGCAGCAGCTCGGTGCGCCGCGCCAGCCCGCTGGCGGCGGCCAGGATCAGCAGGGAGATGCCCCGGGTCCGCAGGTCGATGGGTTTGAGCCGCTCCATCTGCTCCGTCACCAGGTCGCGGGCCACCCCCCAGCGGCTGAGCCGGAGGTTCGCCTCGGCCAGATTGCTGCGCCAGGGAACCAGCATCGGCCGGTCGAGTTCCCAGTCCTGCATGAGCCTGCCGCAGGTCTGGAAGTCGCTGATCGCGGCGAGCACCCGATCGGTGGCCAGGTAGTAGTGACCGCGCGCGTGCAGGTAACGCAGGCCGATCAGGGTCGCGAACATCTCGTCGGGCACCCGCTGCTGCAGCAGCTCGGCCCCCTCCTCGTACTGCCCCATCGCGGTGTGGGCCAGCAGCAGCGTCGACCTCGGGTAGCCGATCAGGATGCCCCAGCTCTGCGCCTGCATCAGCTCCAGGGCGGCCTCCGCCCTGGCCGCGGCGACCACCACCTCCCCCTGCCGGAACGCGATCTCGGCCCGAACCGCACCGAGCACGGCCTGCCAGGTGAGCGCGCCGCTACGGACCGCCTCGTCGATCAGCTCGTCGCACCAGTGGGTGGCCCGCTCCGTCCTGCCCCCGTACATCAGGGTCAGCACGGCGATGGCCACCACCTCCAGGGTGGTCTCGCCGAGCCGGCAGCTCTGCAGGATGTTCTCGGCGCTCACCAGCGCCACCTCGCCGTCGCCGTGCGTCCAGATCGAGGTCATCCTGCGGGCCTCGTCGCCCCAGGCGGAGGCGGTGTCGAACCTTCCGTGCGGACCCCGCGACGTCCCGTAGAACCACTGGTAGGTGAGGTGCAGCTCGGCGGCGGTCTGCACGTTCAGCAGGTCAGGGGTCGCGGTCAGCGCCTCCATCGCCCTCGACGCCGTCTGCACGTCGCCGTTCCACAGCGAGTGCCGCACCACGGCCGCCGCGTCCTGGCCGAACAGACATCCCTTCTCCAGGGCCTCCCGCAGCAGCGGCAGATGCGGCGCGGCCGCCGAGGGGTTGACCCGCCACAGCGCCCGGACCAGCACCTTCGTGATCACCAGACGCTCGCCCTCGTCGCGGACCGAGCGCAGGGCCAGCTCCAGGCACTGCACGGCCACGGCCACCTCGTTGCCGGCCAGCGCCTGCTCGGCCGCGTCCCGCAGCACCCCGGTCGCCCAGTCCTCCGGCGCCCGGTCCGCGGCGACGAAATGCCCCGCGACCTTCGTGGTGGACACCCCGCGCCGGTACAGCTGCACGGCCGCGCGGACGTGCAGGCACGAACGCTCCTCGGCGCCGATGCCGTCCAGCACCGCCGCGGCGGCCACCGGGTGCCGGAACCAGCCGTCGGCCAGCAGGCCCGCCTCGGTCAGGACCTCCACCGCCCGCTCGGCGGCCTTCGGATTGATCTTCGCCAGGCCGCCGGTCAGCCCGGCGGAGCTCGGCTCCCCCAGGACCGCCAGGGCCCGGGCCACCCGGAGCAGTTCCGGCTCCCACCGGTGCAGACACGCCATCACCGCCTGGGCGTACGCCGCCCCGGCGGCGACCGGGTCGTCGGGGTCGGCGCGCCGGTCCTCGATCAGGGCGTCGACCAGCATCGGGTTCCCGCCGCTCAGCCGGTGGATCGCGACGGCGGCGGCCGGATCCATCGGCGGGGGCAGCACCTCGGCGATGTCACCGACCGACAGCGGGGTCAGCCAGATCCGGTGGTGGAACCCTCGGGTGACCTCGGCGGAGAAGGACGGGACCGTGGACTGCGGCAGATCCCACTCGTTCATGATCAGCAGAATGCGGGCGGAGCTTATCCTGCGGCACAGATAGAGCAGCAGCCGGAGTGAGAGGCCGTCCACCAGGTGGACGGCGTCGACGCCGACGACCACCGGGCGCTCCCTGGACAGCTCCAGCAGGACATCGCCTATCTCGCGGACGACCTCGGCCTCGGCGTGCCGGGTGGCGCCGGGTGTCACGGTGTGCCGCCGGATCAGCCGTGACACCTGGTCCGAGACCTCCGGCGGCAGCCCCGCGCCGTGGAACAACTGGTCGATCATGCCCGCCTGCAGGGTGTTCTCCCCCAGGGACCCGGTGGCACTGAGCAGCAACGCGCCGGAGGTGGCCGCGACCCGCGAGAACTCGTGCAGCAACTCGGTCTTCCCGCTCGCCGGCCCCCCACTGACCAGCACCAACCGGCCGTTCCCCGCGCCACTCTCGGCGAGCAACCCCTTCAGGACATCAAGTACGCTGCGATGCTGCGATGCCAGCATTTACTACATCCTCGTTTAGTCTGGCGACCCGGGTCCCACGCGGTGGCAGAGTGAACCACTCCGCACTTCGTGGAGTTCTCAGACGGGGGTCGTTCTCGACGGGGCTGTGGTGAGAGGGCGGCCTGCTGTTCGTGAAAAACTGGCGATCGTATCGGGTCCTGCGCCACGGCAAGTCCGTTGACCCAACGGCAAAAGCATCGACAATCCCGAATTCCTTCACGTTCCGAATCGGTCGGCGAGCGTCTCGTTCAGACATCATTCCTAGCCCACCGAGACCCGCCGTGTCAGCGGGTAACCGTGGGTAACCGCCCGTCCGGCGCCGCGACGCCCGGAGCCTTATGCCACGGCCAAACCGATGGCCCGTCCGGTACGGCGAGATTCGTGATCATGAAACGTGATCTTATAGTCGGTAGGTCACAATTGGATAAATTTATTGACAACAACCTGTGGAACTGCGCGTACATCCAGTTGTCCCAGGGGTAACGCCCACGCGCTGACCTGGGCTTTCGACGGCACCGCTGTTGACCCTCTGTAATGATCATGTCCACGATCAACACCGTGCCCGAGCACCGCCCCCTCCGGATGGCCTCCGCGTGCCGGGGTTCCCGGCCCCGGGAGAGCCGGAGAAGTGATCTAGGCGCGAGCCGGTTCGGTGCGCGATACTCGTGCGGACGTGGGTGCGGCGCCCTGCGGACCTTGAATCGCCGAGCTCCAGGAAAGAGCAGACAAATGAGTCATAAATATGGCCAGAGCAGTCAGTGGGCGCACATTAACGAGACCAATCTCGCGCTGGCGGAGACCCCCGATCTGAGCCGTTTCAAATCCAGCCGGGTGAACTACAAGCTCGCGCTCTGGAATCCCGAGGTCAATGGCCGGAGATATCTGAAGACGCTCATCCACAATCTTGGCCTCCAGCTGTCGCCGGAGAACTGGGAGCGACTGCTCCGAATCAGGAACCGCCAGCTGGGAGAGCCCATCGCGGTCACCCTGAAAGGTGAGCCGATCTGCCTGGACTATCTGCAGGCGGTTCTCGAACTCGATTTCATGGCACGGTCCGTGAAACTGGACGGCGCGCGGATCCTGGAGATCGGTGCCGGGTACGGCCGGTCCTGCCACGCCATCCTGTCGAACCATGATGTCGCGGAATACCACATCATCGACCTGGAGAACTGCCTGAGGCTCTCCCGCGAGTACCTGCGCGCCGTGCTGGACGGCGAGCAGTTCGAGAAGATCAGATTCCTGGGGATCGACGAGGTGGAGGATCTCACCGGCGGTGAGCCCTTCGACCTGTGCGTCAACATCGACTCGTTCGCCGAGATGCCCGCGGACACGGTCAGGAACTACCTCTCCCTCATCGACGGCGTCGCCACCCGCTTCTACACGAAGAACCCGGTCGGCAAGTACCTGGACCCGGACCTGGACGGGCACTACGAGGGGCAGGCCGTGGTCCAGCAGGCCCTCGAATCCGGCCTGCTCCGCGAGATCATCGACGTGCACGACAGCGAGGCGGTCCAGGCGCAGTCCGAGCGTTTCGTCGAGGTGTACCAGCCCGGCGACGACTGGCGACTCGTCGCGGACGGCTGGGGGACCCCGTGGAGCTACTACTGGCAGGCCCTGTACACGAAGTCATGATCGGCCCCGACCAATCACTACAGACACTCCCATAACACTGAAATGATACAAATCAGGACTACCACCGACAAAACATGATCGATAGCCTCCTTCGACACTTCGTGTGCCAGAAGGAGACATATCAGTGCGCACACTTCCCGCCCTCATGCTGGCGGCCCTCACCGCCGGCTCGATCGGCGTGGCCGGGGTCACCCCCGCCGCCGCGGCGGAACCCGGCCTCGCCTCTCTCGCCGCGGCGGTCGAGGACGAACTTCTCGGCAAGCTCACCACCATCCCCGGGCTGACCGTGGTCTCGGAGACCCGGCCGACCGGCTACCGGTTCTTCGTTTTGCGCCTCACCCAGCCGATCGACCACCGCCACCCGGGCAGGGGCACGTACCAGCAGCGATTCACCCTGCTGCACCGGTCCGCCGACGCGCCGGTCGTGCTGCACACCGGCGGGTACGGCCTGCCGGTCAACCCCGGCGCCTCCCAGACCGAGCCGACCCGGCTGCTCACCGCCAACCAGGTCTCGGTGGAGCACCGGTTCTTCCGGAACTCCCGCCCGGACCCGGCGGACTGGAAGACGCTCGACCTCTGGCAGGAGGCCAGTGACGAGCACCGGATCGTCGAGGCGCTCAAGACGGTCTACTCGGGGAAGTGGATCCAGACCGGCGCGAGCAAGGGCGGCATGACCTCGGTCTACCACCGGCGGTTCTACCCCGGTGACGTGGACGGCGTGGTGGCCTACGTCGCGCCGAACGACCGGGTCAACCCGTCCGACCACACCTACGAGGACTTCTTCGCGAACGTGGCCGACCGGGCCTGCCGTACCGCGCTGAACAACGTGCAGGCCGAGGCGCTCAGGCGGCGCGAGCGGCTGGTTCCCCGGCTGGAGGCGACCGCCGCCCGCGACGGGCTCACCTTCGACGACTCCCTGGGCACCGCGGACCGCTCGTTCGAGATGACGGTCCTCGACGCGGTCTGGGCGTTCTGGCAGTACTCCAGGGTGTCCGACTGCGCGGACGTACCGGCCGCCACCGCCTCCGACGACGAGATCTACCGGTGGATCGACGACGTCGCGGGCTTCTCGTTCTACACCGACCAGGGCATGTCGTACTACGTCCCGTACTACTACCAGGCCGCGCAGCAGCTCGGCTGGCCCGACCTGAAGTTCGCGCACCTGCGCGGCGTGGCCAGATACCCCAAGCTGTACCAGCCCAACTCGGTGCTCCCCGCCGGCCTGCGCACCGGGCACGACCCGAAGCCGATGCTCGACGTGGACCGCTGGGTGCGCAAGGACGCGAGCCAGATGATGTTCATCTACGGCGAGAACGACCCGTGGAGCGCGGAGCGGTTCACGCCCAGCCGGAAGGACTCCCACCTGTACGTCGCCCCCGGCGCCAACCACGGCGCGAACATCTCCCAGCTGAGCCCCGCCGATCGTGACGCGGCGACGGCGACGCTCAGGCGCTGGGCCGGGATGTCCGACAGCATCACCGTCAACAACCGCGCGGTGCCGCCCCTCCCCGAAGACGACATGCTCCCCCCTCGCGTGGAGCGCTGATCGCCCTCCCGGTGCGGCCGGCCCTCGGCCCTGCCGGGAGCTTCCGGTGGAGCCCAGCCCAGGCCAGGCCCCGGGCGCTCCACCAAATGAGCCCGCAAATTTTGAAATAGGTACCCGGGGCGTCGACGCCCCGGTCACCCCCTGGAGGTTCCCCCCGCCATGCGTATCACCAGGCCGCTCACCGCCTTGGCGGCCGTCTCGATGACCGCCGCCCTGCTCACCGTTCCGATGGCACCCGCCAACGCCGCCAACGCCGCCGACGCCGCCGTCGGCAGCGCCACCGTGGTGCCGCTCCAGGTCACCGGAGCCCCGGCCAAGCGGTTCAATCTGATCATCATGGGTGACGGCTACACCGAGAGCGAGCAGTCCGCGTTCGCCGCCGACACCGACCAGCAGCTCAATGTGATGTGGTCCATCGAGCCGTACAAGTCCTACCGCAACTACTTCAACGTCTACCGGGTGGACATCGTCTCCGGCGAGTCCGGCATCGGCTGTGACCCCGACCTGGCCTCGGGGAAGAAGAACACCCCGCTGAGCATGGCCTTCTGGGGCGGTTGCAACCCCGCCAGCGTCCAACGCCTGATCACCATGAGCAACTCGGCGGCCAACTCGTACGCCAACCTGGTGACCGGGACCAGCAGCGCCAACCGGCAGATCCTGGCCCTGGGCAACAGCGGGACCTACGGCGGAGCGGGCGGCGCCTACGCCACCTCCTCGGGCCACAACTCGATGTCGGCCCTCATCGCACCGCACGAGATAGGCCACTCGCTGGGCGGCCTGCAGGACGAGTACACCTACTACACGCGCGGCGTGGAGGGCGGTACCTACACCGGAGCCGAGCCCGGCTCCGTACACCACACCCTGCTGACCGAGCAGCAGATCGCCGACCAGCGGAAGAAGTGGTGGCGCTGGCTGGGCGAGCCCAGCGAGGCGGGCGGCACCATCGGCCGTCACGAGGGCGGCCTGTACTTCGGCAAAGGCGTCTGGCGGCCCAGCGAGCACTCCATCATGAGGACGCTGGGCTACTACTACGACCAGGTCAGCCGCGAGGTCATGACCCAGAGGATCTCCGCCAAGACCGGCCTCATCCAGGACGGCACGCCCACCACGTCGCCGGTCGGCGCCGACCGGGTGCTCTGGGTGGAGCCGCTGCACCCCAACAGCCACTCGCTGACCACCGTCTGGAGCGTCGACGGCACCGAACTGCCGGGTGAGGGCACCGCGCTCGACCTCCGCACGCTGAACCTGCCGGCCGGCACCCACACGGTGAAGGCGACCGTCACCGACCCGACCGACTTCGTACGGGACCCGGCCATCCGCTCCGGCGCCCTCACCGCGACCCGCACCTGGACCGTGGACACGACCGTGACCACCGTCCCCGCCGAGGTCGGCGCCGGCCTGCTCTCCTCCACACCCACCAACCAGGCCGTCGGCCACGACGAGGTGGTCTACGTCGAGACCACCCACCCCGACGACGGCGTCCCCGCCGTCACCTGGACACTGGACGGCACGCGGCTCGACGACAGCGACGGGGACCTGGACCTGGGCGCGCTCACGCTCACCCCCGGCAACCACACCCTCACCGCCGTCTCCGGCGGCGACACCCGGTCCTGGACCGTCGACAACACACCGCCCACCACCGGCTACGAACTCTCCGAGCCGCTGGTCGCCTCCGGCGACGTCCACGTCTACAACGGCCCCTTCACCATGAAGCTCACCGGCGACGACGACCAGGACGGCTACGTGGTGAGCGAGTCCCGAGTGGACGGCGACGGCTGGTTCAACTACTTCGGCTGGCCGACCTCCGCCGACCTGCCGTGGACGTTCAGCGAGAGCGGCACCGTCATCGACAGCCTCACGTTCGGCAAGCTGCCGCGCGGCAGGCACACCGTCGAGTACCGCTCGATCGACCCCAGCGGCAACCACGGCCCGGCCAGGAGCTTCACGGTCACCACCCTCGCGCCGCCGCCCGCCTGCACCACCACGGTCACCGGCACCAGGAACGGGACCCTCGTCGCCCACTCCGGCGTCACCTGCCTGAACGACGCCCGGATCAACGGCGGGGTGACCGTCTCCTCGGGCGCGTCCCTGGTGGTGACCGGCGGCACGATCAACGGGGCCGTCACCGCGACCGGCGCCGCCGAGGTGCACCTGCTCAAGGCCCAGGTCAACGGTGCGGTCTCGATCTCCGGCACCACCGGCCGGCTGATCGTCGCCGGCTCCGACCTCAGGGGCGCGGCGGTGCTGAACGACAACACCACCGTCGACGCGCTCGTGATGGCGGGCACCGGCGTCCGCGGCGCGCTCTCCTGCCGCGGCAACACGCCCGCGCCGTCCAACGCCGGAGTGTCCAACCAGGTCACCGGCAGCGGCCAGTGCGCCGGCCTCGTCGACCCCCGCCCCAACCCCCGCGGCAAGTCCTACGAGGCCGTGGTCTCCAGCACCGTCCCGGAGAAGGGCATGTACGAGCACAACCACAACTGACACGCGTGACCGGCGGGGACGGCCCACAGGGGCGTCCCCGCCCTCATGTCTCAGGGGGTCGCCAGGTTCCCCCTGGTCTGGCAGGCGTTCCAGCCACGCCGCGTACGGCCGTCCACAGCCGACCATCACGAACACTTCCGTAACGCTGGAACCGAGGAACACCACCGACAAAACATGATCGATAGCCTCTTTCAACACCTTGTGTGTCAGAAGGAGACATATCAGTGCGAGCACCTTCCGCCCTCATCCTGGCGGTCCTCACCGCCGGATCGGCCTGCATGGCCGGAGTCACCCCCGCAGCGGCGGAACCCGCCCCCGTGTCCTCCGCCGCGGCGGTCGAGGACGAGCTCCTCGGCAAGCTCACGGCCATCCCCGGGCTGACCGTGGTATCGCAGACCCGGTCGATCGGCTACCGGTTCTTCGTCCTGCGGCTCACCCAGCCGGTCGACCATCGTGATCCTGGCAGGGGCACATACCAGCAGCGGCTCACCCTGCTGCACCGGTCCGCCGACGCACCGACCGTGCTCTCCACCGGCGGGTACAGTCTGCCGATCACCCCCCGTCCCTCCCAGACCGAGCCGACCCGGCTGCTGGACGCCAACCAGGTCTCGGTGGAGCACCGCTTCTTCCGGACCTCCCGGCCGGACCCGATGGACTGGAAGAAGCTCGACATCCGGCAGGAGGCCGACGACGAGCACCGGATCGTCGAGGCACTCAAGACGATCTACACGGGGAAGTGGATCCAGACCGGCGCGAGCAAGGGAGGCATGGCCTCGGTCTACCACCGGCGGTTCTACCCCGACGACGTGGACGGCGTCGTGGCCTACGTCACGCCGAACGACCGGGTCAACCCGTCCGACCGCGCCTACGACGACTTCTTCGCGAAGGTGGCCACCCGGGCCTGCCGTACCGCGTTGGAGAACGTGCAGATCGAGGCGCTCAAGCGGCGCAAGCGGCTGGTTCCGAAGCTGGTGAGGGCCGCCGCGCTCGACGGGCTCACCTTCAGAAGGTCACTGGGCACCCCCGACCGGTCGTTCGAGCTGACGGTCCTCGACACGGCCTGGGTGTTCTGGCATTACTCCCGGGGGACCGACTGCTCGGAGGTACCGGCCACCGCCGCCTCCGACGACGAGATCTACGACTGGATCGACGACCTCGCCGACTTCTCGTTCAACACGGATCAGGGCATCGCGCGCTACATCCCGTACTACTACCAGGCGGCGAGCCAGCTCGGCTGGCCCGAGCTGAAGTTCGCGCACCTGCGCCACCTGACCAGGTACCCCAAGCTGTACCAGCCCAACTCGGTGCTCCCTCCCGAACTGCGCCCCAAGCACGACCCGAAACCGATGCTCGACGTGGACCGCTGGGTGCGTAAGGAGTCAAGCCGGATGATGTTCATCTACGGCGAGAACGACCCGTGGAGCGCGGAGCGGTTCACACCCAGCCAGAATGACTCCCATCTGTATGTCGCCCCCCGCATCGGCCACAGCGCGAACATCTCCTGGCTGAGCCCTGCCGATCGTGCCGCGGCGATCGCGACGCTCGAACGCTGGGCCGGGTTGTCGGACGGCGTCACCGTCAACAGCCCCACCCCGCCGCCCCTCCCCGCCGACGACATGCTCCCCACTCGCGGGAAGCGCTGATCTCCCCTCCCGGTGCGGCCGGCCCACGGCCGTACCGGGTCGACGCGTGACCCGAAGTACCGGCCGATCCGGTGGAGAAGCGCCTGAAGTAACGCTCACCACCCGACCGTGCAGGGCCGCGACATGATCATGTACTGCCGGGATCTCTAATGCGACGTTCCTTCGGAAGCACCGGCCTCCCCGGCCCAGGGGCCGGGTAGACCGCCCTGACAGCCTCAGGTCTTCGGCCGCGCGTTCGCACCCTTCACTCAGGTGTTCGCCCCAGTCGTCGCGGCAATCTACATGGCAGGCCTCCCTTAAGAGGCGGCCGACCTGAGGAGAAAACGCCGCGTCGTACGCATCCACTCGCGGCGAGGGGAGCGACACCATGACCGATGCCCGGAAAGTACGTGACAGGTACACCGCCGCGTTCAACGCCCATGACATAGACGCGCTGCTGCGCACCGTCAGTCCGATCGGGGTGACCGTCAGCCCGGAAGGCCTGTCCCAGGGGCACGAAGAACTCGCCTCATACCTGGAACAGTTCTGGGAGGCCTTTCCGGACGTTCACGCAGTGATCATGGAGTCGTTCGACGTCGGCGATGTGGCGATTGACGAGCTGTTGATGGTGGGCACCCATACGGGACCGTACATGTTGCCCGATGGCCAGGTGATCACGGCGTCGGGTCGCCCCATATCGTTACGCTGCTGCTACATCTGCACGATCGAGAACGGGCTCATCGTGAGCCTGCGCCTCTACTTCGATCAGTCAGAGTTGCGCGCCCAACTCGGTCTCCCATGTGAGTGACCTTTCCTCAACGGAAGGCGCACCCCCGAGACTGTCAGGGCGGCCGCCCCGGCCTCCTGGGCCGGTGCGGATCCGTGCTTCCTCGCACTAGGAAACCAGCGGGAGCCCGTAGGCGACCGTCCGGTGCGCGATCTCGAACCCGGCGCGGGTGTAGATGCCGAAAGCCCCGGTCGGGTTGTCGGCGTCGACCCCCAGCCCGGCCTTGTCGTACCCCTGCGTGCGGAACTCGCGCAGCGCGTGCGCGAGCAGCGCGCTCGCCACCCCGCGCCCGCGCCACTCGCGCAGAGTACCGATGATCTGGATCCACGCCTCGCGGACCCCGGTCGCCTCGGTGTCGGCCTCGAAGTAGTGGGTGAGCAGCACGCCCACGCTCTGCCCCGACGCGTCCAGCACGACGAAGGACCCCTCGGGCCGGAACACCTTCACCCCGACGACGGTGTTCCGCCAGGACTCCGCGGTGTGCTGGACACTCCCCCAGTGGTCGACGAACGAGCGGTTACGCACCTGCAGGACGGCGCCCTCCAGGTCGTCCCGGTAGGTGACAATCTGGAGCCCATCGGGTAGCGAGACCTCCGGTAGCTCGGCGCCCAGGTCGAGGGCCATCCCGTAGAACCACCGGGCCGGCTCCATCCCGGCCCCGGCGACCAGCGCCCGCAGGCCCTCGTTGCGACTGTCCACCTCGACGTGGAGTTCGAGCGGCCGCCCGGGGAACCGCCGCTCGTGCAGCACCGGGGCGTTGCCGATCGCCCACTCCAGCAGGTGACCCCCCAGCCCCCGGCGCCGATACTCCGGACGCACCCCGCCCCAGAAACTCATCCGATGCACCGGCTCGGCCGCGGCCCGAGCCATGATCACCCCGTACGCGACCAGCCGGCCGGACTCCCACGCCCCCAGCGTGCCCGCGACGGGATCGAGCAGCGGGTTGACGAGCTCCTCGGCGAGATCGTCCGCGTCCTCTCGCCCCCCGACCTGATCGACCTCGTCGATCGCCACCAGCAACTCCGCCCACGCCTCGACATCGGCCTTGCTCAGCGGAGCCCACTCGACAGTCATGGTCATTGAGCGTAGAAGCAGACCACCTCGGACAGCGACCGGTTTTCCGCGGCTCTCCCCCAAGTCGGAGACGCAGACCGATCCTTGACGAGCGAGTGACCACGCGCCACCGGCCGTGGGCACTCGACCGCCACCACCTCGCGCGCCCGCCCGGCGCACCGTTCGCTCTCACGCCCCACGGCCACACCAAACGCTCGGCCTGCGCTGACATCAAAGGATGCCGCGATATCCGATGGCCCGTTCATATCCGGACATGTCACTGTATGACGATGTCCGAGGCGTTCACCCATTTCCTTCGGCTGCGCAAGATGGCCGAACTCACGGCACACGACGCGCTGCCTCTCGTACGCCGAGCATGGCACGGCGACGCGGAGCGGATCGCGGACGTCTTCCTGGCCGCGCGTGGCCAGATGACCTACCTGCCGTGCCTGCACACCGACGAGGAGACCAGGGCCTGGATCGCCGGGGTCGTGGTCGCCCGCCAGGAGACCTGGGTGGCCGAACTGCACGGCCAGGTCGCCGGGTTCGCCGCACTGGACGGCCAGTGGCTGGAACACCTGTACGTCGCGCCGGAGGCCCAGGGCCACGGCATCGGCTCAGCCCTGCTCGCCCAGGTCAGAAAGGTACGGCCCGGCCTGCTCGACCTGCACGTGTTCCAGCAGAACACCGGCGCCCGCCGCTTCTACGAACGACACGGCTTCACACTGATGGCACTGGGAGACGGCACCGACAACGAGGAGAACCTCCCCGACGCCCACTACCGGTGGCGAGCAGGCAGCCGCCCCGGTGATGTTCGTCAGTGAAACCGGTGGCGACGATCCGCCCCCGGGCGCGAAGCCGCCGTCGCCGATAGCGGCGATCCACGAAGTGACGACGCCTGCGACAACCACGACGATGCCCCGATCACTCTCCGATTCCAGGTGACGACTCACTGAAATGTCGTAGCGGCCCGGCACACTGACGTCCGACACGGGAGGTGGGGCCATGGCACGGGGCCTGGGCAGGAACGCGGTCCGGCAGTCGCTCGGGCTCAGCGTCTGGGAGATCGAGCTCGCGGTCACGACCGGCCTGCTCCGGCGCCTTCCCGACCGGACCTTCGATCCCGTCTCCGTCAGGGCGGCCGAAGCCGACATCGAGCACTTCCGGCAATTACTCGCCGCGGAACGCCGCTGCACCATCACCGAGGCGTCGGCCAGACTCGGTGTCTCGGCCGACCGCTTCAAACGGATCATCGCCGCCGCCGGTCTGGCGCCCGTGGCCACCGAGGAGATCCGGAAGTACGGCCAGACCCTCACCGTCCGCTACTACCGCGCCGCTGACGTGGACGCTCTGGCCGACCACGTCCACGCGGACGCCGAGCTACGCGCCGCCGCGCGGGCGGTCTCTCGCTCCGAGGCCGCCAGGAAGGCCGTCCAGACCCGCAAGCTGAACCTCGCACGCGCCGTCGCGGCCCGCGCGGAGATAGAGGCGACCAAGCCCACCCTCGACGCGGACGGCGTGCGGGTCCTCCTGTGGACCGCTGCACTGATGGCCGCCGCCGGCGTCTGGCCGGGGCCGCTCAGACCCCTTCACCGCATGGCGGACCCCCGCGTCCCACCGCTCACCGAGATCCTGCGGGATGCCCGCCTCTCTCGCGCCGAGCTGGAGGCGATGCTCGCCGAACTCACTCCGAGATCAGTGGAACTTGTGCGTCTCCTGGTCTCGCCCCGGGACGCGGAACAGGAGCTGGGTGTGCCCGTTGAGATGGTCCCAGCCGAGCTGCCCCAGTTCGGCGGCCACCTGTTGGCTCCCCTCCTCCGCGAGGCGATCTCCTCACCTCCTCCTTGGCTACTGCGGGCACGGGCGGAGGTGGAGTTGCAACGAGCCGTCCAGGCGGAGAAGCGGCGTGCCGCCGAAGAAGTCTCCCAGCGGCGCCGAGCCGAGCGAGCCGCCGTCGACCAGGCCACCCGAGCGGCCTCCCGGCTGTCCGACGAGTCCGTGGCCGAGATGTTCGGCATACCGGCCGACGTGATCCGGCGGCTCCGCCCGGCAAGTGGCCGTTGGGCGGCCGACCACGTCGCGAGACTGCTCCGGAAAACCCCGCCGTGGCTGCGGGACGAGTCCGCTGCCCGGGCGGAGGCCGACCGTCGCCGTCACCGCGCCGAGCGGAAGGCCGCCCGGCGACTCTCCTGGCGCAGCCTCTGGGCTGAGGCGCTCGGTGTCCCCCTCGACCGGATCCCCGATTCGGTCGGGCGCCCCACCCGCGCGGCGATCGAAGCCGCCAGACGCGAACCGCCCCGGTGGGCGCGCAAGACACCACCCGGCTGAAACCTACCTGACTCTCCGCTTCATTGGCCGCCGCAGCCGTCCGCCGAGATCAGCCTCGCCGGCTCCTCGGCACCCGCCGGACCGAGAAGGATTGCCACTGACGAACAGTCGCCCGATACCTCCGGCGGGCAGCACCCGGTCAACGAGCATCGCGAGCCCGCCCGCGTCCATAGGCGCCTCCGTACGATCCCGGTCATGAGGTCCGCCTACCATGGGGCCTCCGCGTAGTCCTTGAGGAAGACGCCGTGCACCGGGTCGCCCGCCTCGCCGCGCACGATCGGGTCGTAGACCCGCGCGGCACCGTCGATGACGTCCAGCGGCGTCCGGCGATCGAGCCACTCCCGCACCGGCACCGGGTTCTCGTCGGTGATCCAGCCGGTGTCCACGCTGCACATGTACACACCCTGCCGCGCCAGATCGGCGGCGCTGGTACGGGTCAGCATGTTAAGTCCGGCCTTGGCCATGTTGGTGTGCGGGTGACGGCCGGTCTTGTTCGGCACCGCGAACTGTCCCTCCACCGCCGACACGTTCACGATGTATCTGCGAGGGAAGGGCGCGGCGAGCAGCAACGGCAGCAGCCGGTCGATCAGCAGGAACGGCGCGACCGCGTTGATGAGCTGGACCTCCAGCAGCTCGGCCGGGTCCACCTCACCGATCCGCACCGACCATGAGTTACCCGCCGACGTATCCGGCAGCAGACCGGACGCGTCCGGCAGCCCCGGATTCACATCCCCGGAAGGCGAGACCGACAGTCGCTCGGCCTCGCCCACGGAAGTCGAGACCAGCAGGCCCCGGGTCTCATCCCCGAAAGGGGATACCGGGGGACCTGGCAGATCCCAAGCCCCGTCACCTGACGGCACCGGAAGACCCGCCAGATCCCGGAGCCCGGCACCTGGCGGCGGCAGTGAAAGACCCGGCAGACCCCAGCCCTCATCACCGGAAGGCGGCAGTGGAAGACCCGACGGACCCCGGTTCCCGTCACCGGAGAGTCGCACCGTAGGACCCGGCGTGAACCCCGGCACCGCCGACGCCCCCGGCGGAAGCCCGGCCCGCTCCCCCTCGACCAGCGCGGCGTAGGCCGACGGCGGCCGGCGCAGGGTCTGTGCGGCATTGTTGACCAGGATGTCCAGCGGATCCCCGGCCACCAGGAACCGTTCGCCGAGCGCGATGACCTGGCGAGGGTCGCACAGGTCGATCCCCACGACCTCCAGGCGCCCGCCCCAGTCACCGCTTTCGGCGAACCTGCTGACCGCGTCGGCCGGAAAGCGGGTGGTCACCGTGACGTGGGCGCCGTCGCGGAGCATCTTCAGCGCGAGCTGATGCCCTATCTTCGTCCGTCCCCCGGTGACCAGCGCCCGCCGCCCCGACAGATCGGTACGGGCCGTACGGCGCGCGGTGTTGAATGCCGCGCACGAGGGGCAGAGCAGGTGATACAGACTGCCCACCCGAGTGAACTTCCCCTTGCAGACGTAGCAACACCGCGCCCTGCGCAGCTCTCCGGCCGGCTCGCCCACCGGTCTCTCCGAGAGGGGAGCGTCGATCACCCGGTCCGGACTGCCCATCGCGGTCGCCGCCAGCACCGCGGCGTCGGCCTCCTTCGCGGCACGATCTCGGTCCTGCCTGCGGCGCTGCTGCCCGTCACGGACCAGTGCGAGCGCCGCGTGCGCGATCCACCTGCGATCCGGATCGTCCAGCGGGAGCCGCCTGGCCTCGCCAAGCGCTCGCAGGACCGTCCAGACGGTCTCGGAGTCCACGTCATCCTCCCGGGACTGGATTCGAACCAGCGCCCTCTTCCCCTGCCAGAGAAAGCGCGACGGCCAACTGCGCTACAGCCCCCACGCAGAACAGCTCGGTTTCGAACCGGCACCTGCGTTCACCCTACCGAGAAGATCAACCCATTTTTGATCATTCGCCGGACTCCAGAGGGCCGCGTTAGGGATGGGAGGAAAGACCGTAGATTGCCCCGATTGCCGTCATCCTTCGAGGTAGACGCGTCCGAGGAACGCCCCCCGTTCGGCTCGTTTGGCCTCGGCGACCTTCTCGATGTCCGCCCACTCGTGCCCGTGCGCCTTGGCGATGGCCCGCAGCACTTCGAGCACGTCGGCGATCTCCTCCGCCACCTCGGTCACCGCGGCCTCGCGCAGCTCCGCCGACTCCTCGAACAGCTTCTCCAGCAGCGCCGCGCGATAGTCGGCCTCCCCGAGCACGATCACCACCGGCTCCCCGCCATGCTCCCGAATGATCTCCGGAATCCTGTCCCGCACGAGTTTCCCCACCTCAGAGCACTCCTTCGCGCACGTACAGCCTCCTTCGGAAAGCCCAGAGACTACCGGGCTCCTCCGCCGTGCGCGTTCCCCGACACAAGCGGTGAAAATGGCCTGTATTTCGGCAAATACACACCAAGGGTGGCGGTCGTCATATGGGGCTGGATCTCTCTCATTGGGAACAGAGCGCGCGGTCCTCGTGGCGGATGGCCGTACTGATAGGGGCGAACACCCGTACCTACAAGTTCGCCCTTGGCGCCGCCCTCCTGGACGCCGCCGCCGAAGGCCGCTCGGAGATCCTGCTCCGGGACCTGGCGGTGCCGTACGCGATGGGGCTGGTACGGCATCTCGGCCAGGCACCGCAGGTATCCCAGAAGGGCGAACGGGGAGAGAAGGACTTCCTCTCGGTGGCTGAGCGAGAAGCCGCGGAGTCCCTCAGACTCGGGAGTCCCACCGAAGAACTACTGGCGGCGGCTGTCGACTCCATGCCCAGGATGGTGATGCAGAAGTTCCACAACCTGCGTGGCGAAGGAGCGGAGGTGCCGCACCGTTTCTACGAGGTGACCGGCCGCTCCCACGAACGGGTCGTCCGGTTGAGCAAGGAACTCCGCGACATCGCCCAGTCGGAGCAGGCCCCGACCCTGCGGGGCGAACTGTCAGCCCGCTGGAGCATCGTGGAGACGTCCTTCGCCATCGGGATCGGCCAGAGCCTGATCCGTGAGGGGGTCGTCGTGGACATGAGCACCCTGCAACTCACCGACAGGCAGCGTCGCCGATCGGTCGCAGGTGTCACGGACGCGGTCATCGGCTTCCAGCGCGGCCTCTGCCTGATCTGCGCGGACCTCATCACACTGGGCATCGACAGCGTCGCCGTCGACCACGTGTTCCCCCTCTCGTTCAGGAGGCTTCTTCCCACCGGTGGCAAGGGGACGACACCCGACCTGGACGCGGTCTGGAACCTGGCTCCCACCCACGCGGGATGCAACGGCCAGAAGAGCAACCGACTCCCCACGGAGCAGGAGACGTTCAGACTCGCACAGCGGAACGAAGCCATCATGCAGTCGCCGGTCCCCCTCAGGAAGACTCTGGAACTGACTCTGAAGCGCAACAAGCACAGCAGCACTCGGCCAGGCGAGTGGTTCACGTTCATCCAGCATGTACGTGACCTGCTTTGAGTCGCTCCGTCTCATCAGAACACCGATGTTGACGAAACAGCGAACCTCGCCATCCGGGAAGCGACATCCAGCTCGTGCGTAGATGTCCGAAACAGCAACGATGACACGAGGATCGCGGTCAGTCATTTCGTTCAAATGAGTTCGCGCGTTCAGGGGCGTCGGAGCTCCCCGCGTTCGATGCCACCGGTGAAGGCGTCGTACTCGGCGTCGGTGAACAGGTGCGGAGTCTTCTCCGGGTTCTTGGAGTCGCGCAGGGCCACGATGCCCCGGTCCAGGAAGGCGACCTGGACGCAGTTGGTGCCGCCGCTGCTGAGGCTGCTGGTGTGCCAGCGGGCGTTGTGGAGTTGGGCTTCGATCCATTCGGGGTCGAGGGTGCTCTTGTTCATGCGAGGTCCTTGGCGATCGTGGTGAGAAGGGGGAGCGATGCCTTCGGCGACAGGGCGTCGGACTTCAGCAGGTCGCTGGCGGTTCGGTAGAGCTCGACGGTCTCGGGCTCGTTCAGGTGCAGGGAGGCGCGCAGGGACTCGATGCACACGAGGTCCCGACCCGTGGGAAAGGACATGAGCATGAAGGGGCCGTCCATTCCCGCGTGCGCTCCGGCGGAGAACGGCAGGACCTGGATCGTGACGGTGGGGTTGGTGCGGGCGAGGTGGATCAGGTGCTCGACCTGGGCGCGCATGCAGGACCTTCCGCCGACTTCCTGGCGCAGCAGCCCTTCGGGGAGCACCGTCCAGATCTTCAGTGGGGATCGGCGCTCCAGCATGGTGCGCTGATGTTCCAGCCGTAGCGCCACAAAATGGTCGATGTCTCCTAGTGTCTTCCAGACTCTGCTGCCTTCGGTCACCGCGCGGGCGTAACCGGGTGTCTGGAGCAGTCCGTGAACGGCGAGGGGATTGAAGACGAACAGGCCGCTGGCGCTCTCCACTTGGGAGAGATAGTCGCCGAGGGGGTCGTCGACCACGCCTTCGTAGCGCTGCCACCAGTCGGCTTCGCCGGCCCGGCGTACGAGGTCGCGGAGTTCTTCCCGCAGGGCGGGGTCGGTGATGCCGAAGACCTCGAAGAAGTGCGGAAGCTGCTGGATCTTGAGCCCCTGCAGTCCATTCTCGATCTTGCTGACCGTTGAGAGGGACTGGTATCCGAGGTGGCCGGCCGCTTCCTCCTGGGTCCAGCCGAGGGCTTCGCGGATGCGCCTGAGTTCCGCGCCCAGACGCCGACGTCGCGGGGTGGGTTCGACGGGCATGGTCACCTCCTTCCTCGTGGGGAGCGTAGTGCTCGGGACAGCTTGAGGAAACGCCATCCTCTCTAGAGGAAAGACTTTCTTCTAGGAATGACTTGCCCGAGAGGCGGCCTGCACTGCATCATCGAGGCGTGACAGCGAGCAGTGTTCGCACAGTCACAGAAAGACACGACCGCTGGCTTTGTCTGTACGCCTTCATGGAGACGCCCCATGTGCGCCGCCGGTCCTGGAAGCAGCGTTGACCTCAGGCTTTCCCACCGGGGCGAAACCAAGCGAGCCCGCCGAGCATCTGCCGACCTGATCGCAGGACTGCCCCCAGTTCCACCCGTTAGGAGCGACGATGCTCATCGAGCACGTTCCCGTCCCGGACCCCGGCGAGTACGGCAGAGCCCAGAACCGCTTCCGGATGACCGCCTGGTGTCTGCCTCCCGGCAACGCGGCCCGGCGGGCCCGAGAAGTGTTCCGCGACCGGCTGGCCAAACTGCCCTTGGCCGCCGACGTACTCGACGAGCTGGAGATCGTGGTTTCCGAACTGGTCACCAACGCCACCCGCTACGCCCCCGGCCCCTACGAACTGCGCCTGCTGCACGACCACGGCCTGCCGGTCAGAGCCGAGGTCGTCGACGCCGGAGCCGGAACCACCCTCATCGACCACCTCCTGCACCGCCCACCGGCCGTCCCAGACCGCATCGATGACCTCGAACTCGGCGGCCGGGGCCTGCGCATCGTCACCGAACTCACCCACGGCCACTGCGGCACCCAATGGACCCGGCTATGCGGCACCGGCCAACTCGGCACCGGTGTCTGGTTCGACCTACCGACCCAGACTTGATCCCCCCTGACCTCCGGGCAGCCAGGATCGTCCCCCGATCACCCTGACCCCGGAGTCGGTCCACGCCAGTGGCTTCCCCGGCCGAGCGTGGACCGAACAAAAGGCCGGCGTCCACGGATCTGATCCCCCTCGTCCGGGACGCCGGCCTTCCCACTCCCACCACGACGGAAAGCACCGGTTCTCATGGCCGAACCAGCAAACGAATCCCTCCGCCCAAAAGGCCGCCGTCGCGGAGCGGACCCCGTACCCGACCTCCCCGATCCGGAGCCTGCGGCGAGCACGGACAACGCCACCGACCTGGCCCGCGACCTGGAAGCCCGCCACCCCGGCTGGGTCATCCTCTGGCGCTGCTGGGCCCGCCGATACTGGGCCTTCCCGACCTGGCTTCCCAACACCCCCGGCCCCATCGAAGCCAGAAACGTCCAGGACCTGCTGACCCAGATGAACGACCTCGGCGTCCAGCACTCACCACGAAGCGGCAACGTTTAACCCGCGCACGGAAAATTCCGATGACCTGCACCAAGTGACCGGTACCAATACAGCCCAAGCAAACTCATGGCATATATGCGTGAAATGCGGAAAAGTGATGTTGGACGGCTAGATGCACCGTGGACTTCAGGGGGCCGAGCATGTCACGACATGGCTATTGGCGCGTATCTGACGACACTCCCGTAACGAGAACGGAGGCCCTGGAGATCTGGGCCCATGAGGCCTACTCCTTGCTCGTTGGCGTGGCAGGGACCTATCACGCGACCATTACCTACCAGGAGCTCGCCGAGAAGATTCAGGAGAGCACAGGGATCCGCACCAGGGTTATTCTCCCCAACTGGATCGGAGCCACTCTGGACAAAGTGGCTTATGAAAGCCATCAAAGCGGTGACCCGCAGCTCACCGCTCTGGTGGTGCACGGCGATGACGGCAAGGTAGGAAAGGGCTACAAAAGGGTTCTTGAGGTTACCGGGGAACCACCAGTGGACGACGATCGCGATCTCAATTGGCACGCCGCTCGCGCTCGGCTGGAGTGCTACCGGCGCTTCGGCGCGACCCTGCCCCCTGACGGCGGCACTCCCGCACTCTCCCCAAAGCATCAAGCGGCCATCGATCGTCGAAACGTACGCTCGAAAAGGCCTCTCCGGTAATATCCCCGCTGGTCAGTGCGGCTTCCTTCAGTAGGGACGTCAATCGCTCCCGCGCCCGTATCCGCGCCCTCGGTGAGCGAGCCGTCGCCACGTTGAAGACCTGGAAGGTCTTGACCAAGCCGCGTTGCTGCCCGCGCCGCGCCACCGCGATCGTCCAGGCCATTCTCGTCCTGCAAGCCCTTGAAGAGGGCCGCTACTCAGGATGAAAGGCCTCTCTGTCAGTCCGCCTGACAGCACGATAGGTTGACGGTTCGTGTCTGCAAGATCGCGTTTATGGTGGGCCGCCGCTGTAGTCCTGGCCACCGCCGGGATGTGGGGCGTCGTCACCCGGCCGGGAGGGAACCTCGCGCTCCTGGTGGGGTTCTGTTCGGGCTTTGAGATCGATTCCGGCGTGTGGGCGACGCTTCGGTGGAGGACGCCGCTGCGGTACGCGGCCGTTTCCGCGCTGGTTCTGGCCCTCGGGGCGCACTGGGCAGGCGTCAGGCGAGGGCGCGAGCCGGTCGGGCGGACGATCGCGCGAGTGCCGATGGTGGCCGCCCTGCTGACCCACGGCTCGGGTGCCCTGACCCTGGCCCTGGAGCTGGGTGCCGACCGGTATTGCCGGACGACTCTGGACGAGGTGGGCTTCCTGCGCGGCGTGCTGGCCTTCCTCATCGCCGATGTCGCGCTTGCACTGGCCGCGCTCTGCGCGCTGGCAGCGGTGCGGATGCCCCGGCACCGGCTGCGCAGGCTTGCCCGGAGCCGGTGGTTCCAGCGCGCGGCGGCGACCGCGACGGTGAGCGGCCTGCTGTGCTTCCTGCCCGTCGCCGACCTCGGGTCCGGGCCCGTCACCGGCCGCGACGCGTGCGGGTCCGAGGAGCCCCTGTCGCTCCGGGGCGAGCTGCCCTTCCTCTGCAACGCGCGCCTCTACTTTCCCACCATGCCCGACCATCACCTGCTCGCCTACGGGCGTAAGCAGTGCGAGGCGTATCCGAACATCCGCGTGGACGTCTCGCTGATCGTGCCCATCTGCCCGGCGGCCGCGCGCCAGTGGGACATGGAGATCGCCGCCGAGGAGGCCGAGATCGAGCGGTGGGACGCGGCGAACCAGGTCGCCTGTGACGAGGCCAGACACCGGCCGCTGATCACACCCGTCGCTGTGGCCCGCGATCGCCTATGGTCCGAGATCGGTCTGGCGGCGTTCGAGGATCATGAGCTCACTTCGGACGATGATCCCGCCCTGCGTCACGATCTGGTGGGCAGCACACCGGGGCACCTGGTGATCGGCGCCAGCGCCGAGTCCCAGATCTGCCTGACCGCGGAGACCTACCGGCGTCGGCCACCCGTCGAGGTCAAGGCCTGGGACAAGGTGGTCGAGATCGGCTATGAGAGCCCTACGGGAGACTTCGTGATCGTGAATCCGATGTCAGGGCCGGGCACCGTATCCAATCTCGCCTTCCTCGGCAAAGGGCATTACCGGGTGCGAGTGCACTACCGCGAGCCCGTCTGGGCGCAGGACCTGCCGCAGCACATCCTGGTTATGGTGTTTCCCGGAGCAAGCGAGCGGGTGATCGCCCATAAGCGCTAGACGGCGATACCGAAGAGGACTGGCTGCGGAATGTTGCGCTATTTCGTGGAGGGTAGTTCCTCGGCGACCGAAGTGATGATCTGGCGCGCGGCCTTCCCGTAGACGGCGACGCTCGCGAGGTGACCGAACATGCGCAAGTACAGCTTGACCTCGGAAGGGCGGGTGACTTCGATGTTCGCGGTCGGTGTCTCCAGGCACACCAGTTCGTCATCGAAGATCCAGAAGCCGGTGGAGGACACACAGGGCCGCTCGATCATCATCGGGATGATGCCGATCGAGACCGTCGGCAACGACATGACGGTGAGCAGGCGGTCAAGCTGTCCGGCCTGCACTTCGGCCGTACCGAACCAGGTCCGCAGGGACTGTTCCTCAATGAGCACGCTGAAGTGTTTGCCCGCCTGGTAGATGACCCGCTGACGCTCCATGCGGGCGATCACGGAGGCTTCCAGGTCGTTCGGGGTGCCGAGAAACGAGATCCAGAGCGAGAGCATCGCGGCTGCGTAGTCGGCCGTCTGGAACAGGCCCGGGATCACATTGTGCTCATAGATCCGAAACAGCGAAGTTCGCTCGTACAGGGGGACGTGTACCTGCATCAGGCGCTTCATTCCGGCGTGCGTCTGACGCCGGAACTCCTGGTACATCGAGTGGATCGACCGAAGAGTGGCGATCAGATCCGGGATCTGGTCCTCGGTGTCGCAGATCCGGCACCAGGTCCGGAGCTCTTCCTCGGTGGGGGTCTTGCCGCCGTGCTCCAGGCGGCTGACCTTGGTGTAGTGCCAACCCGCTTCGGCCGCCAGGACGCGGCCGGTGAGGTTGGCACCCGTACGAATCTCACGAAGGCGCTGTCCGAGAGCTTCGGCGGCCCGCTGGGCGGGGCTAGGTTGGCGTGTACTCACTGTGCGGGATCGCGAACTTCCAGACGGTCTCGAAAGCGCTCTTGCACAGCGCTATGTCGCCTGGATCGGTAGAGGTCACCTTCGCTCTTCCCAGGCCGTTGCCGGCGTAGTGGAGGAACACCGTCAGGCGATCGTCGAACAGGTAGAAGTCGTTGCCCGGCAGGGGGATCGACGAGACCAGACGGCGAGGAACCCAGCGGATGTCCTCACCGGCTTCCACCATCGGCTGAGCGATGCTGTACGACCAGCGCTGATAGTCGCTCAGCGGCTCCGACACGATACGCGCTCTTCGTACCGTCCTGCCGCTTTTCACGTGTTCGCGCAGTGTGGAACACCAGCCCTGCAGCCACTCCAGGTCATCCGGTTCTCCAGCAGCCCACCTGGCCATGTAGGGCAGTTCCACCGCGGTGCCGTAGGCATCCCGCATCTCCAGGTGAACGGCGCTGCGCTCGAAGCCGGCCAACAGCTCCTCGAACGCGTCGTCAGAGATGTTCATGGGCCTGCCGACGTGAAGAACTGAAGCATTCGGTCGGGGATCTCACCGGCAATCTCCTCCGGAGGTGTTCATCTGGGCGAGGACTTCCAAGGTCGGTGACATGCCCTGCTCCAGCAACCGCAAGGGCGAAGGCCTTTTCCTCGAACGTCACTCCACCACCTTTTCTAGCCATACTCCCAGCTCCGCCCTAAACGCACCAAAACCTATGATCGACCCAGTAATCACCTCACTGTCGGATTTTTGACACAATTCAGACCTCAGCTCCTAGCAGCTCAGCCGCGCGATCCACATCTACCGAAGTGGACTCCCCAAGTTGGGGAGCAATTGCACTTCAAGCCATGTAGGTTCATTCACTATCGATAGCCAAACGCAGGCAAAGGTGCACGCGTGCAGGACAGGCCGAGGTCAACGTGGCAGTTCTATACCACGGTTTCTGGATCTGATGTGGTCAGCAAGGAGATCCACGAGGTCTTGCAGGGCAAGCCGCCGAGGCTGGAGCTAGGGAACCTCATGCGGCGCATCGCGGATGGCACGACGCTTCGACGCGACACCAAGCACCTGGGCAGAGGGCTACACGAGGCTCGGCTTACCTACGAGAGGAACGAGTACCGCCTGTACTACGCCGTCAACCCTCAAGGGGAACACATCCTTCTCGGTCTCAAGTTCCACATGAAGGGAAGCTCTGGAGCTCAAGACCGAGCCATGGAAGTCGCTCGGGATCGGCTGGCCGAGTGGCGAGGCAGGATATAAGGTGAACCCGATATGAGGAGGTCATGATGGATCAGCACATCGCCGATCTGCTGGGCATCGATCTAGACGACCCTGCCGTGCGCCGGGAGAGCGCTGCCATCGAGCGTGACATGCAGCTGATCGAGGCTCTTGTCACGACGCGCAAGCAACTCGGCCTCTCTCAGTCGGATGTGGCGAGCCGCATGGGGCGCAGCCAGCCGTCCGTTTCCGACTTCGAGCGCATCGGGGGAGATCCACATCTTTCCACGATTCGCCGGTACGCCCTTGCCATCGGAGCCGAAGTTCGCCACATGGTCTGCGTGACCACTGCCAAGGAGCCCGCGACCCAGGCGCCTTCCTCGCTCATAGTTCGCATGAAGGGTGCCGGAGGAGAAACATCGACGACAACGGCGCAAAATGGCACAACAGGCATCATGGCCGTCAATATTAATCGAAGGAGCGCATAGTGCAGGCGTTCCTTCTCCTATGCGATTCCGCTCAGCCCGACTCGGTCACCGGAAAAATCCATATGCTTGGCGCAGGATGGTCGGTAACCGGTCCCGTTGTTCCAGCCATGACGATTGCCGTCTTCCTTCGGCTGTCCTGGGATGAGGCAAGTTCGCCGCACGAATTCAACCTTTACCTGGTCGACGAGGACGGTAAATCAGTCAAGGCACCGTCCCCGGAAGGGGACAGGCCGATTCAGTTCGGTGGGAGTGTCGGCCTGGACAAGGCAGCACAGGCGGAAGTCGATGAAATCCTACAGAAGACGGGCTTGCAAACCAGCTTTACGGTGAACGTGCCGCCCCCGCCCTTGAAGCCAGGCCATCACTACAAGTGGATCTTCACCATGAACGACGAAGAGCTGTCCAGCATCCCTTTCAGCGTACGACCGCTTCCAGAAGACTGACATCGCATCACAGGCCCGCCTCATCCCACCCTGACCGCTAAGTGCGGCACCCTGGCACGTTGAACTTCACCGGACATCGACGGCTGACCCGACTCGGTTTGTGGTCAACGCCGGGGGAAAGTAGGCGCTGAGCAACCTCGCGACGATCAGGGCACTTTGGCGGCTTGCCCCGGTTTCGTCACCTCGAAGCCCAGGCCACCGAGCACCCGGGCAACGGTGGCGTTCCCGCCGGAGAACTCGTCAGGACGCAG
This sequence comes from Streptosporangium amethystogenes subsp. fukuiense, assembly GCF_042665875.1. NCBI lineage: Bacteria > Bacillati > Actinomycetota > Actinomycetes > Streptosporangiales > Streptosporangiaceae > Streptosporangium > Streptosporangium amethystogenes. The sequence continues at coordinate 4,497,418 of NZ_JBHTEE010000001.1, forward strand.
CGGCCTGCCGCTGACTCCCCGATAGGCGACTCCGGCGATCGCCTTGGAGTCATACCGCTTGCCGTCGTGGACGAGGAAGTAGCCGATGGCCCGGCGGTAGCCGTACTTCTCAAGAAAGGTGTCACGGCCCAGCCGGTCGAACTCGGTGATGGCGGCGAGCACCATCTCACGTCGAAGCTCGGAAAGCACCACCTCATAAGCCTATACGCGGGTGTCGCTTGAATTCCTGACGATTTCCGGCGGAATCGGACTTCATGGCAAGCAGTGAGATCTCTCGGACACCGACCGAAACCCTTACCTGGGCTGCCCCCTCCTTGACTGGTGCGGTCAGTTGTTCTCCCGCCTCCAGCAGGTCACGACGGCCAGCCAACGGTGCACTCCTGTCCCGGGCGCGAGCCCTCAGGAGGTGGGTCTGATGCGTGAGTGCTGTGCCAGGAACCAGTCGGTGGCGATGTCGGTTTCCGTGATGCGCCCGATCAGCGCCAAGGCCGAGCTGATGCTCTCTGGATCCTCCACGGGATTGTCGAGGACGTCGTCATCGCTGATCTGGAAGCGCAGTCCGTACATCAGGTGATCGAGCGCGTGCGGGTCGTCGCCGGACCGCTTCCAGTTCTCGGGCGAGAGCGGGGCGAAGGAGACGACCGTGCGCCCGTCGCGGGCGTAGTCGAAGTAGGCGTTGCCGTTGATGTCCATGAGGAGGCCGAGGGCCTGGCGGCCGCCTTCGGTGACGGAGCGCAGGAACTCGCCGTGGCCGTGCGCCGGCACGATGCCGATCCAGCCGTTGACCTCGGCCACCCAGCGGGATTCGTCGTCGATGGCGTGGTCGAGGATCTCGCTCAGGTAGCACGGGGTACGAGTGGCGAGGTCCAGGTGGAAGGTTCGGGCGAGGGCGTTGAGGTCCGCGCCCTTGATCCACATGGCACTGAATCCCAGCGCCCACAGGTCCATCTCGGCATCGAGTCCCTCGGTGAAGATGGTCGAGACCAGAAGGTCGTGCAGGTAGGTCGGTGACTGCATGGTCGCCTCTCGGAGGAGGGGGTATCTCGCAGGACGCCCCGCACTGCGTGTCCGGACCCGCGTCCGGGGAGCTTACATCTTGATCATCTGGGCGCACCGCAGCAAGGACAAGCCTCACCCAGGTCGGTCAACCGAGCTTGGTGCGGGCAGGTGGTTGGGATCGACATGATCAGTCCAGGGGTGGCGTCGGGCACGTCGAGATTTTCCGGATGGCGAGCGTGGGAACCTCCATCCTGGAAGACTCCGACGTGCCTGCCCGCGCGCTACGCAGAGTCCCCATCCATCGCAGGGCTCTCCCTGCCCGCCCCCAGGAGCCAACGATGGACAGCGAGATTCAGCTGATCAGTGACGGCGATGGCCTGGCTGTCATCGGCTGGAACTCATCTCACGGAGCACCGACCATCTGATGGCCCGCATGGATGCGGCCGCCGACACGGCCAACACCAAAGTGCTGCTGCACCCGACCACGTCCCGGACCGTGGTGCATTCGAGCAACCAGGTCGCGACCGCCGTCGTTGACTTTCAAGGGCGGCTCGGGATCGAGCGCGGTCGGCAGTCATTGGAGGCGAGACGATGGGTGGACGCGGCCGCGGAGGTGCGGGACAAGGTGTTCGAGACAGGAACAGCGGGCGTCGATGCCGCCAGGCGCGTCGGTAACGAGACCTTCGACCGGGCCAGATCGGTGACGGACAGGCTTTCCAGCGGGATTGCCGAGCGAGCGCTCCGTCGGTGCGGAGACGACGAGGAAGGCTGAATGAGCGGCGGCCGTCAAGGCCTTGCAGCGCAGGCACCACACGATACGGCTGACGGTCACCCGGGGGTTTCTCGCTGCGCCGGCACCGTCCATGTCCGCGACTCCGAGTTCGCCTTCCCTGGCCTGGGGTGCACTGATCGCCGTCAGCGTGGTGGGACTGCGCCGATCAGTCGCCTGACTGCCTTGAGGTCGCCGGTCACCGTGAGCGCGCCGTCATCGATTGCCGAGGCCAGTGAGCGTTCGTGGCTCAGTACGGACTGCAGCGTGAGGTGGTCGCTCTCGAGGTATACGTCCGCGGGGGCAGGACCCTGGTCGCGCGCGACGGTGGCCAGTTCGCCGTCGACGATCTCGACGCGGTAGACGTCGCGTTCCAGGGCGATCCGATACGTCGCGGTCCACGGCGCGTCCAACTGCGGCACGAAGAAGGCCCGCAAGCCGAGCAGTACGGTGTCGGCGCTGATCCCTCCGGTCAGCGGCACGACCGGTGAGCGCATGCCCCAGGTCCGAAGCGCCGCGAACACCGGCTCCAACTCGGTGCCCCATTCGGTGAGTTCGTACGTCCTGCTGGCCGCAGGCGGTGGCAGCGTACGCCTGCGCAGTACGCCGACTGCCTCGAGATCACGCAGCCGCTGTGCGAGCACGCTGGGGCCGAGTCCGGGCAGGGCGGCCTGCAGATCAGCGTAGCGGCGTGGCCCGAGGCGCAGTTCGCGCACCACCAGCAGCGCCCAGCGCTCGCCGATCATGTCGAGCGCGTGGGCGATGGGGCACGCCTGTCCATACGTCCGCTTCCCGGACTTCTCACCGGCCTTCTCGGGGGTCTTCACGTTCGCCATCGCCACCTCGTCCGTAGACGGTCAACTTTAACTATGAAAACAGTAGCATCTACTTCGATTATCGAAGTAGAGTCACGACGAGGCGCACTCGGCCCCGACCCAGGAGGCACACCATGCACGACAGCCGGCAGGCCACGAGCCCGTCCCAGGCCACACCGCAAAAGACAGTGCACGCCAACGGTGTCGACCTGGCCGTACAGGCCTTCGGCGACCCGGCCGCCCCCGCGATCCTGCTCATCTCGGGTGCGGAGTCGTCGATGGACTGGTGGGACGACGACTTCACCGCCCGGCTCGCCGCGTCCGGCCGGTACGTGATCCGCTACGACACCCGCGACACCGGCCGCTCCACGACGTTCCCGGTCGGCGCGCCGACGTACACACAAGACGACCTGCTCGCCGACGCGGTCGGTGTGCTCGACGCGTACAACCTGGCCGCAGCGCACATCGTGGGCATCTCGATGGGCGGGGGCCTCGCACAGCTGCTCGGCATCGAGTACCCGGAACGGGTCCTGTCGCTCACCTTGATGTCCACCAGCCCCGGCGGACCCGGTGGTCCGGACAATCCTGACCTGCCGCCGATGAGCGAGGCGTTGGCCAAGATGTTCGAGGAGCCGGCCTCCGGCCCCGACTGGTCCGACCGCGACGCGGTCATCGCGTACTTCCTCGCCGCCGAGCACGCCTTCTCCGGCACGATCCCGGTCGACGAGGACCGTGTACGCCGCACCGCCGGGCGCGCGTTTGACCGCAGCCCGGTCCCGGCCGCCGCGTCGAACCACTGGATGATCGAGGGCGGCGAGCCGATCCGCCCCCGCCTCGGCGAGATCACCGCACCGACCCTGGTCCTGCACGGCACTGAGGACCCGCTCTTCCCCTACGGCCACGCCGAGGCCCTGGCCCGCGAGATCCCCGATACATCGCTGGTCCCGCTGCCCGGCGTGGGCCACCAGATGCCGCCGTACCAGGTGTGGGACACGGTCATCCTGGCGATCGTCGGACACACCGGACCCCGCGTGCGGTGACCGGCCGCGGTTGCGATGCCTGATCCAGGCCACTCGTCCGGCCGAACCGCCCCCCTCGCGACCGCACCATCTCACCCAGTCGACGCTCCGTTACGACTCCACACAACAAGCACCAGAACCACACGCCCTTGGCCATTGACACTGGGCGGGGCTAAGTCGGCGTGTACTCAATGTGCGGGATCGCGAACTTCCAGACGGTCTCGAAAGCGCTCTTGCACCACGCCATGTCGCCTGGATCGGTAGAGGTCACCTTCGCTTTTCCCAGGCCGCTGCCGGCGTAGTGGAGGAACACCGCCAGGCGATCGTCGAACATGCAGGATCCGCGATTCCGTGAGCAAGTGCAGCTGATCATGATCTTCGGCGGTCATCCGCGGGGCCGGGCTCGTGGGGCGCAGCAGCGGCATGAAGCAGCCCAAATGCCGAAACATTCGCCGCCATCAAGCCGCCTCATCCGTGGAATCGGGAGTGGGAGCCAGCCGCACGCTGCCGGACTGGACCTTCTCGTCGGGGAAGACCCACTTTCGGAGCGCCCAGAAGCGGAAGACCATGGCGATCAGCGTGCCGATGATCTGCGCACTCATGAAGTCGGCGATCTCCTGGGTCACCAGGCTCACATCCGGGGTCTCCAGGCGAAACACGTACCGGGAGATCCACAGCGGCGCGGAGCTGAGCACCAGACCGACGCCACTGACCAGGAAGAACAGCGCCGCCTCGTGACGGCGCTCGCGGCCGCCCCTGGTCCGGAACGACCATTCGCGGTTCAACACGTAGGACACGATCGTCGCCACCAGCACCGCGATGATCTTCGCGGTCACCGGCTTCGGTTCCAAAATGGTCAGCTTCAGCCCGTAGAACACCGTGTTGTCCACTAAGAACGCTGTTCCACCCACCACCACGAACTTCAGCAGTTCACGGTGCTTCAGCGCAAGTGCGTGCAGCGGTTCCGGTGATCTTGTGAGTACTGCGTTCGCTATTCGGAGCACCCCCGATCTTCTCACCAGAAGAACATCCGCACTCAACCCCACCGGCGCCCACAACACCTGATCGGCTCAGCAGGGCGGGTGGGGCTTGAAGCCGCGACCCGTGGGTCACGGGCTCGCGCCCCCGGTTCGATCCCGCAGAGCCGGGGACGCGTGCGTCTCACGGGGTCACGCGTAGAGGAAGTAATAGCGGTAGTCGCCCTCCCACACGCATGAATAGCCGTCCCACCAGCCCTGGGTGATGCCGGAGGTTCCGATCCGCTCGCACTCCGAGTGGTCCTTGAAGACGCCGGCCAGCCTCTCGGCGTGCGCCGGGGTGGCGCCGATCGTCAATGACACGCCGAGAACCATGACGGCCGAGACGAGAACAGCGCGTACCTTTCGCATTCGTCCTCCTGTGACTGGGGTGATCATGACGGTGGACATTATCACTCACCGCGCGCCATGACGATTGTCACGTTCGAATCAGCGCGGGAAGGCGCTGAAACTTTCATCGGCGTTGTCGCGGGCGGCACATGTTCACGGATGTTTACCGCCGGTAAAGCCGGCGTCTCTTCCCGGGTCGCCTGTTCTCGGGGTTCCAGCCGCTGTCCAATTCCAGACGTGGCGGCCTTGAAAGACCTCGTGGGCGGGTATCCGACCGCCTGTGCATGCCATGGATGATCTGGACTGTCTTCGTACTATGTGATCTATAAAGTACGATTTATACCGCTCTTCCTGTTCGGTTGGCACGATGTGCAGAAAACTTTGACCATCGTCACTTACCTGTCATATCGTCTCCCCGCCCATATCGATGTAAGCCGCGACACTCGAGCAGGACGTTGTTCTCGCATGCGCTACGGTCGGCGTGCTGATCGTGGCTGCCCCGGCACAGGAGAAGACACGGACGGTCACCGGGGAAGCGGCGATCATCCGACCAACCGGAGTCGCACCATGCAAGCTCGAATCTGCAGGGCCATGATTGTCGGCATGGCGATGACCGTGCTGGCCACCGTCGGTGTGTCAGCTGCTTCCGCGCCGCCGGCTCACGCCACGCAGGTGATCACCGATATCGCTTACGCGCCCGCACAACCGGCCGGCAGCAGGGGACATCTACTGGACCTCTACCTGCCGTCCACCGGCATCACGCCCCGGCCGCTGCTGATCTGGCACACCGGCTCGGCGTGGACGAGCGACGACGGCAAGGCCGGCACGGACGCGATCGCGAACATCTTCAACCCGCTGGGCTTCGCCGTGGCCGGCGTCAGCGTCCGGTCCAGCGCTCAGGCGATCTTCCCGGCCCAGGTGCACGACATCAAGGCGGCCATCCGCTGGCTGCGCGCGAACGCCGCCACGTACCAGATCGACCCCAACCGCTTCGCGATCATGGGCGACTCCTCGGGCGGCTGGCTGACGGAGATGGCCACCCTGTCCGGCGGCGTGGCGGCACTGGAGGGCACCGTCGGCACGACCGGCGTCTCCAGCGCCGTGCAGACAGGACTCGCCTTCTACAGCCCGACCGACTTCCTGCAGATGAACGCACAGAACCTGCCGACCGGCGGGCTTGACCACAACTCTCCCGCCTCCCCGGAATCCCTCCTGGTCGGCTGCCCGATCCAGACCTGCCCGGCCCAGGTGGCCCAGGCCAATCCGATGACCTACGTCGACAGCAACGACCCGCCGCTGATGTTCCTGCACGGCCAGGCCGACTTCCTGGTACCGCACGGGCAGAGCGTCCTGCTCTACAACAGGATCAAGGCTCAGTGCGGCAACGCCACGTTCGTCTCGGTACCCGGGGCGGATCACATGGTGCCCCAGATCATGGACCCCGCCCAGTACGGCATGCAGACCGTCCGCACCACCTCCAACTGCGCCGAGACCGTCGGCACCGGCACGTTGAACCCCACCTGGGCCAACTTCGCGACCTTCCTGCGCGGCGGGCTCAAGATGGGCACCTCCTGCGAGGTCACCTACTCCACCGGCGTCTGGAACGGCGCCTTCAACGGCAGCGTGACCATCAGGAACACCGGCACGACCGCCATCGACGGCTGGACCTTGACGTGGACCTGGCCGGGCAACCAGCAGATCACGACCGCCTGGAACGCCACGGTGACCCAGACCGGCACCCAGGTGACCGTCCGTGACGCCGGCCACAACTCCTACGTCGGCCCCGGCTCCAGTCAGAGCTTCGGCTTCTCGGCGACCGCCACCGGGACGAACGACATTCCAGCCCAGTTCAAACTCAACAACATCGTCTGCACGAGAGTGCCCGCCTGATATGACGCACCGGGCCTGAGCTGAACGGCGACGGCCCGGCACCGTTTTCTCCCGTCGTCCGGAATTACATTCGGGAAAACGCGGCGTGGAGCGGAAAGGCGCATTTCCAGAATTAAACACGCTCCGTCGAATCCCGGTCACGGAATGTCGCGGACCGGGACGCCGGCGTTCATATTGCTTTATCCGACGGTCCGCCCCTAGTCTTGCCCCGGACGGCTCGCCGGCCTATTTCCTGTTGTTTTCATTGGCCGGCCGGGGGCCGCTTGATATCCCGGACCCAAAATAAATCGGATAAGCCGCCTTCCGCTGCCTGAAGGCCGTTGTCCGGGATCGTCTATGAGTTAGGAAACGTGTGCGTACATCCAATATGTTCGTCAGGAGTCTCGGCGTCTATGTGCCTGAGAGTGTGAGCGTCGAGCAGGCGGTTCGCGAGGGCTGGTACCCGGGCGAGGAGGCCGAGAAGTTCCAGCAGATCGGCGCGGCGGTGGCCGGCGACATGCCCGCGCCCGAGATGGCGCGTCTCGCGGTCCTGGACGCGTACGACCGCTGGGGGGAGTCCTCCCCGCGCGATCTCGACCTTCTGCTCTACCCGTCGGTCTGGCACCAGGGCCCGAACGGCTGGCAGCCCCAGCACTACCTGCAAATGCACCTCCTCGGCGGGAACGTGCCGGCGTTCGAGATCCGGAGCGGCTGCGTAGGGATGATCAGCTCGCTCGAACTGGCGGCGAGCTACCTGCAGGCCGACGCGGACCGGGAGACGGCCATGGTCGTCTCCTCGGACAACCACGGCACCCCGCTGGTGGACCGCTGGCGGATGACCCCCGGGGCGCTGATCGGCGACGCCGCGGCCGCGCTCATCCTCGGCAAGGGGTACGGCATGGCCGAGCTCCTGTCGGTGAACGTGACGGTGATCCCGGAGGCCGACGCGGTCAACGACGGCGCCTACCCCCTGTTCCCCCCGGACGCCACCATCGGCAGAGGGCTGAGTTTCGGAGACCGGCACGAGGAGTTCCGTCAGCGGCTGCTCAAGGCGCAGGGAACCGGTATTCATCTGACGATCCAAAAAACGATGATGCAACAGGTCGAACAGACCCTGGACGAGGCCGGGATCGGACTTTCCGACATCACCCGGGTGGCGTTGCCGCACGGCCGCCGTGAGGACCTGGACGGGCAGATGTCCTGGCTGGGCATCGACGAGGATCAGACGACCTGGGACTACGGAAGGCGCGTGGGTCACTGCGGCGCGGTGGACCAGTTCATCGCCTTCGAGCATCTGATCGCGACCGGCGGGCTCGTGGCCGGCGATCATCTGCTCATGGTCGGGTTCGGCTCCGGGACGTCCGTCGCCGCGGCGGCGTTCAGGGTCCTGGCCACCTCTCCCGTCACGAGCGGGGCACGCGCATGACCGAGCTCACGCGAAGGCTGGTCGACTTCATCCAGGAGAACCTCGTCCTGGACGGCGACGACATCAAGGTCGACGAGACGACCCCGCTCCTGCTGTCGGGTCTCCTGGACTCCCTGCGGACGGCGCGGCTGCTGAACTTCCTCCGGAGGGACATCGGCATCCCGATCCCCGCCGCGAAGCTCGACCCCGAGAACTTCCGGGACGTCGTGACCATCGTGGCGATGGTCAGAGAACTCGAATCCGTTTAGCCGGGGCAAGGGCAGAGTCATGCAGTTGGCGGACACGTACATCAGCGGAGTGGGAGCCTTCCTCCCCCGGACCGTCGTCAGCGTCGAGAAAGCCGTCGCCAAAGGCTGGTACCCGGCCGAAGAGGCCGAGCTGCACAACCTGGCCGGGGCGGCGGTGGCCGGTGACGTACCGGCTCCGGAGATGGCCCTGCACGCGGCGCGGAGCGCGCTCAAGCGCAGCGGTCGGGCGCCGGCCGACCTGGATCTTCTCCTGTACGCCTCGACGTGGCACCAGGGACCGGACGGCTGGCCTCCGCACTCCTACCTGCAGCGTCACCTCGTCGGCGGGGACGTCCTGGCCACCGAGATCCGGCAGGGCTGCAACGGGATGTTCATCGCCCTGGAACTGGCGGCCGGCTACCTGGGCGCCGCTCCCGGCCGGCAGGCCGCCTTGCTGGTCTCCGCCGACAATTACGGCACCCCGCTGATGGACCGGTGGCGGATGGGCCCCGGCTACATCGGCGGGGACGCAGCCGGCGCGCTCGTGCTCACCAAGGAGCGGGGTTTCGCGCGCCTGACGTCGGTCTGCACGACGACGGTGGTGGAAGCCGAGGAACTGCACCGGGGCAGCGAACCCCTGTTCCCCCCGGGCGTCACGGTCGGGCGCCGGATGAGCTTCGCGGCCAGGAACGAGCAGTTCCGGCAGCAGGTCATGCCCAAGGGCGAGGCCACCGCGGCGCTGTTCAAGATCCAGCGGGCGTTGCTGGAGGTCATCGAGCGCGTGCTGGCCGAGAGCGGGATCGAGGCCCGCGATCTCGCCCGGGTGGCGTTCATGAACTACTCCGAGGAGATCGTCGAACAGCGGTGCATGGCCGCGCTCGACCTGCCCATGTCCCGCTCGACCTGGGACTACGGCCGCACCATCGGCCACTGCGGGGCCGGCGACCAGGTCCTCTCCCTCGACCACCTGCTCATGACCGGGCAGCTGGGTCCCGGCGACCACATGCTGATGCTCGGCACCGGGCCGGGGGTGACCGTCTCCGGCGCCGTGATCAAGATCATCGAAAATCCTCAATGGGTCTGAACCGAAGGGAAACGAAAGCAGATGGTCGACAGCCCGCGCGGAGTCCGGGCGGAACCGGTGGCGGTGGTCGGGATCGGATTCCGCCTTCCCGGCGACGTCCGCTCACCGGACGAGTTCTGGGACCTGCTGTGCGCCGGCCGGAACACGACCCGGCCGCTGCCCGCCGAACGCTGGCGCCGGTATGAGAACCGGAGCCCCGAATACGCCGCCGCGCTGCGCGACGCCGTGCGTCACGGCAGCTTCCTGAGCGACATCGAGGGCTTCGACGCGGAGTTCTTCGGCCTGTCGCCCCGCGAGGCCGAGCTGATGGACCCGCAGCAGCGGATCCTGATGGAGACCGTGTGGGAGGCCCTGGAGAACGCCGGCCTGCCGCCGCACCGGCTGGCCGGCACCGACGCCGGGGCGTTCATCGGGGTCTGCACGGCCGACTACGGCGGCCGCCTGTTGGAGGACCTGCCCCAGATCGAGGCGTGGACCGGGATCGGCGCCGCGACCTGCGCCGTCGCCAACCGCATCTCCTACTCCCTGGACCTGCGCGGACCCAGCATGGCGATCGACACCGCCTGCTCGGCGTCGCTGGTCGCGCTGCACCTGGCCGCGCAGAGCCTGCGGCTCGGCGAGAGCGACATCGCCCTCGCCGGCGGCGTCAACCTGCTGGTCACCCCGGGCCAGACCCTCACGCTCGGCACAGCCGGAGCCCTGGCCCCCGACGGGCGGTCCAAGTCGTTCGACGCGTCGGCCGACGGCTACGGGCGCGGCGAGGGCTGCGGCGTGGTCGTGCTCAAGCGGCTGTCCGACGCGCAGCGCGACGGCGACCGGATCCTCGCGCTCGTCATCGGCAGCGCCGTGAACCAGGACGGGCACACCAACGGCATCATGGCGCCGTGCGGGGAGGCTCAGGAACACGTGATGACCCGGGCCTGCCGGCAGGCGGGCGTCGCGCCGTCCACCGTCGACTACATCGAGGCGCACGGCACCGGGACCCGGCTTGGCGACCCGCTCGAAGCGGGGGCGCTCTCCTCCGTGTACGGCACGCGGCGGTCCCCCGGCGACCCGTGCCTCATCGGCTCGGTCAAGTCCAACATCGGTCACCTCGAAGGCGCCGCCGGCATCGCCGGCGTCATCAAGGCGGTGCTCGCCCTCGACCGCGGTGAGATCCCCCCGAGCGTGCTGACCACCCTGAACCCGGCCATCCCGTGGGAGACCTCGGGCCTTCGCGTGGTGACCGAACGATCAGCCTGGCCGGAGCGCGACCACCCCCGCCGGGCGGGCGTCTCCAGCTTCGGGTACGGCGGCACGGTCGCGCACATCGTGCTGGAGCAGGCTCCTTCAGCCCGGGAGGCGCCCCGGGGTGAGGGGACCGGAGAGCTGTTCCCGCTGTCTGCCGCGTCGGAGCAGGCTCTGCGACAGTACGCGGGCAGGCTCGCCGATCACCTCGGCAACGGGCTCGACCTGGCGTCGGCGGGGCACACGCTGGCGCTCCGGCGCACCCATCTGGCCCGTCGTGCCGTCGTGATCGGGGCGGACAGGGACGAGCTGGCGGCCGGCCTGCGCAGGCTCGCGGAGGACGTGCCGGCCGAGGCCGTCCTCACCGGTGACGTGCTGCCCGAGCTCGGCCCCGGGCCGGTCTGGGTCTTCTCCGGTCAGGGCTGCCAGTGGCGCGGGATGGGGCGGGAGCTGCTCGCCGTGCCGGAGTTCGCGTCCCTGGTCGACGAGGTGGAGCCGATCTTCGCCGAGGAGATCGGCTTCTCTCCCCGGCAGGTTCTGGCCGACGGTGACCTCGACACCATCGACCGCGTGCAAACCATGATCTTCGTGATGCAGCTGGGCCTCGCCAGGCTCTGGAACGCGTACGGGGTCGCTCCGAAGGCCGTCATCGGTCACTCCGTCGGCGAGATCGCGGCGGCCGTGACGGCCGGCGCGATGACCGTCGCCGACGGCGCCCGCCTGATCTGCCGCCGCTCCCGGCTGCTGCGCCAGGCCGAGGGCAAGGGGGCCATGGTGATGGTCGACCTGTCCTTCGAGGAGGCGGCGGAGAGGCTGGCCGGCCGTACCGACCTGGTGGCCGCGATCTCGTCGGCACCCGGCTCCACCGTGCTGTCCGGCGACGTCGCCGCGGTCGAGGCGGTGCTGAACGAGTGGCCGGCCGAGGGCATCGTGGTGCGGCGGGTGGCGTCGGATGTCGCCTTCCACAGCCCGCACATGGAGCCTCTGGCCGTCGAACTGGCCGCCGCCACCGCCGATCTCTCGTTCGGGGCGCCTCGCGTCCCCATGTACACGACCGCGCTGACGGACCCCCGGTCGACGCCCGTCCTGGACGGCGCGTACTGGGCGGCGAACCTCCGGGACCCGGTGCGGCTGACCGCGGCGACGACGGCCGCGGCGCAGGACGGCTACCGCGTGTTCCTGGAGATCTCCCCTCACCCCGTGGTCGCGCACTCGGTGACCGAGACGCTCTCGGAGAACGGGTTCGAGGACGTGTTCGTCGGCACGTCGCTGCGCCGGAACCAGCCGGAGCCGCAGACCTTCCTCGTCGCGCTGGGCACGGCGCACTGTCACGGCGTCGATGTGGACTGGAGCCGGCTGCAGCCGTCCGGCGGCCTGGCCGAGCTGCCGCCGTACGCCTGGCAGCACCGCCGCCACTGGCGCGAATCGTACATTGAGGACGACAACCGAGGGCACGACGTGCACTCCCACACCCTGCTCGGAGCCGGGACCAGCCTCGCGGGCAGCCGGACCCGGGTGTGGCGGACCAGTTTGGAGGACGCCAACCGGCCCTACCCGGGCAGCCACACCCTCAACGGGGTCGAGATCGTGCCCGCCGCCGTGCTGGTCAACACGTTCCTGCACGCGGTCGAGGACGAGGACGTCACGCTCACCGACGTGGAGATGATGCATCCGCTGATGACCGCGGAGCGCAGGCAGATCCAGGTCGTGCACGAGCCTCCGGTGGTACGGCTCGCGGCCCGTACACCGGCCGGCCCCGACGAGCCCGAACCCGCCTGGCTGGTGCACGTCACCGCGGACGTGGCCGCTCCGGGCCAGGTGAAACCAGACGTGCTGCCGGACGCCGGTGCTCTCACCCCGATCGACCCCGGGTTCGTGCACAGGCGGCTGGCCACCGTCGGCGTGCCCTCGACGGGCTTCGACTGGAGGATTGAGACGCTGCTGAGCGGAGACGGCGTGCTGCGGGCCACGGTCCGCACCGGGGAACCGGGGAGCTGGGCGCCGGCACTGGACGCGACGATGTCCGTGGCGCCCTGCGTGTTCCCCGGCGATCCGGTGCTGCGCATGGTCGTGCACATCGACGAGATGGTGCTGATCGGCACGCCACCCTCGACAGTGATCATCGACGCGGCCGTCGACCCGGACGCCGACGACACCGTTCGGGCGCTCCTGGCCGACGTGGACGGCCGGGTGGTGGGACACCTCACGGGACTCCGCTATCCGGTGATCGACGCGCCCGCCCCGGCCGAGGAGGATCTCCGGGGGCCCGCGGAGGCGTTCGCCGGCCTGACGCCCGAGGACCTGCGCGAGCGCGTCCTGCCCGAGGTCCGCGCGGAGATCGCGGCCGTGATGAGGCTGGCCGCTGAGGACCTGGCGCCCCGGCGTCCCCTTGTCGAGCAGGGGCTGGACTCGGTGATGACCGTCATGGTCCGGCGGCGCCTGGAGAAGCGCTTCGGCTGCCGTCTCCCCGCGACCCTGCTGTGGCAGCAGCCGACCATCTCCGCGATCGCGGACCACCTGGTGGGGCTTCTCACGGCCCCGAGGCCTGAGGCGGCGGCGGAGACCGTTCCCGAGAGCATGCCCGCGATCGGGGGCTGAGGCCGTCGGCCGGGTGGCCCGAGGGGGCGATCCCCTCGGGCCACCCGGCTGTCGCGTTCGGCTGTCGCTCCCGGCTGGATTCGGCCGCACCACCCGCCGCGTCCCAGCCGTTCGGCCCCGTCGTTCCCGTCCACGACCCATAGCTCGATCTTGCGATGTCCCTGTTCGGCGGCCCGCTCAAGGACCTCCTCGCCTGCTGATCACCGTCATGGGCCGGCCCCCGCCGTGCGCAGGACGGGCCTCAGCACCAGTCCGCGGTGCCGCTCACGTGTGTCGCGTTGTCGTTGGAGATCCACCCCTTGGTCTGGGTGCCCTTTACCCGGCCGTAGTTCCAGACCTTCCCGGAATCCGGGTTCAACACGAAACACCAGACGTAGAAGATGGTGCCTTCGCTGAGAAGAGTGATGTTCCCGCAGACCGAGCCGATGCCGTTCTTGAGGTTGTAGTCGCCCTTCATCCTCAGGACCTGGTCCGAGTTGTTCTGGACCGAGTTCTGATGACACTCCGCCGCCTGGGCGGACGCGGACAAGACGCCGGTGACAACCCCCAAGCCGGCCATCACGATCGCCGAGGCCAGGACCGCCGCCGTCTTCTGCTTGATCCGCTGTACGCGCATGCACGACTCCTTCATCACGACCGGTGACACGGGAACAACCGCCGACCCCCAGGGACACGATCGCCTCGAAAATCCGGCATGACCGTTGAATCCGCACCCCGACGGTAAGTGACTGCGTACTTCAGGGCGTCAACCAACGGGATCGATCTCCTACCGCGTCCGGTGTAATCGGCACTACAACCAGCGCGGCAGGAGAGTCGGTGACCGGCGAGCCGCCCGGACGGCGGCTGACTGTCGGTGCCTTCTGGTTGGGTGAGCGGCACAGATCGCAGGGTTGGTCATGAGAGGCGGCGACGGGCATGAAGGACGAGGCAGGTTTCTGGGACCTGGTGGAGGCGGCCTGGGCACCGCTGGGGGTGGACGTCAACCAGGCGCGACGTGAGCTGGCGCATCGGACGCCCGCCCCCGGCGAGGACCCTTACGACAATCCGCCGTTCACTGTGGTCGACACCGCTCTGAAGGAGTTCCTGAGCAATCTCGGCTCCCTCAGCGAGGGGTTGTCGGCGGACGAACTGACGGACCTCGACCGGGTGGTCGAGGCCAAGCTCCATGACATCGACCGCGCGGACGTCCACGCGGTCACCGACGGCTCCGACGACGGTTTCCTCTACGCGCGCGGCTTCATCGTCGCGCTGGGCCGCGACTTCTACGCCGCGGTGGCCGAGGATCCGAAGAAGGCGGTGCCGGACGCCGAGTGCGAGAGGATGTGCTATTTCTTCGCCCACCTGCACCACGAGCGCTACGGCACTTTCCCGGACACCGGATCGGGAATCTCCCGCGAGTCATGCTCGAACCCGGTCGGCTGGCCCAGCTGACTTGCCACCCGTGGGGCTCGCGTACGACACAGAGCTCAGAAAAACCGGGGGTCGTGGAGCTGAGGGTGCGGGCACGAAGCGCTTTTCCCAGCTGACGTACGGGCGGGGGAAGCCCGGTGGCCGTCAGAGGTTCGCGGCGCCCGCCGGCCGTTGCCCCGAGGAAGCACATAATTCGGTTTGACTCTCCAGCGACTGGAGGGTCGATGCTGCTGTGATGAACGACCGCGACCGACTGCTCACCATCGGACAGCTGGCCGACCGCACGGGCCTGTCGGTGCGTACGATCCGCTTCTGGTCCGATATCGACGTCATCCCGCCGACGCGCCGGTCGGCGGGCGGCTTCCGCCTGTACGACATGGAGGCGGTGGCCCGGCTCGACCTGGTGCGGACGCTACGCGAACTGGGGCTGGACCTCGACACCGTCCAGCAGGTCCTTACCAGGCAGTGCACGGTGGCCGACGTCGCGCGGGCGCACATGCGGGCGCTGGACACCCAGATCCGCTCCCTCCGGCTGCGCCGGGCAGTGCTGCGGTCGATCGCCCAGCAGGAGAGCACGACCGAGGAGATGATGCTCATGCACAAGTTGATCCGCCTGTCCGCTCAGGAACGGCAGCGAATGATCGACGACTTCGTCGACCGCACGTTCGACGGCATCGACCCGCAGGCGCCAGGGGCCCAGATCGCGGCCTCGATGCGCCAGATCCCGGCGGAGCTGCCGGACGAACCCACCCCGGAGCAGGTGGAGGCCTGGCTGGAACTCGCCGAACTCATCGGTGACGCCGGCTTCCAGGAGCGCGTGCGCCAGATGGCGGTGGCCGGCGCCGCACCCGGCGAAGAGTCCGGGCCGCAGCCGTACGATCCCGCTCTGGTCCTTGAGCACGCCGGGAGAGCGGTGGCCGCCGGCATCAGCCCCGAGTCGGCCGAGGGGAGGGCGATCCTGGATCGGATCGTGGATCCGGAGCTGCCCGCCGAAGACCGTATCCGGGTGGCCGACCAGGTGGAGACGTTCACCGACCGCCGGGTGGAGCGATACTGGCAGCTCGTGGGTGTGCTCAACGGCAGGCCGCCGTTTCCGCCCAGGGTCCCTGACTTCGAATGGTTCATCACCGCGCTGCGCGTGTTCTGATCCGACCCCGGCTTCAGCCGGGCCGCCCCAAGCCGTCCCACTCCCCCGAGCGGTCGGCGCCGACCTGCTCCTCGTATTTCATGGTCTTCGCGCCGACGGCCTGTTGACGAGGAGCCGGACCTTTCACACCGTCGGCGGGTTCACCAGGTGATGCGGTCCGAGGGCGACGGACGGTGGAAGGGGGGCGGGCGGGTCGGCCGGGTGGGCGTGGAGGGACTGGAGCAGCAGGGCCACCAGCCGGCGGGACGCGGCCAGCGTCGCCTCGGGGGACTCCGCGCTGACGCCTCCGTTGGCCATGATCAGGAGCTTGAGATCGTCGTACGCGAAGTCGGCGCGTAGCCGCCCGCTCTCCTTCGCGCGCCGCGTCAGTTCGGCGAAGCCGCGTACGTTGTGGTCGAGTTCCCGCTCGAAGCCGATCGCGCCGGGGAACGCCGAGAGGAACACCGCGGTGAAACCCCTGTCGACGGCCTGCATGGTGCACGCCTTCTCGATGACCGTGCAGAATCCGTGCCACGGGTCGGGGTCCGCGAGGGCGTCGTCGACGGCCGACGCGCACTCCGCTATCTGCTCGGCGAACACCTCGGTGATCAGCGATTCCTTCGTGGGGAAGCGGCGGTAGAGCGTCGCGACCCCGACGTCGGCACGCCGGGCGATCTCGCGCATCGTCACGTCGAGTCCGAGTGCGGCGAAGGTCTCGCGGGCCGCCTCGACGATCCGGTTGCGATTGTGCAGCGCATCGGTGCGCAGCCCCTGCGATTCGGCGGTGTCGCTCGGCATCCGAGAGGCGTTGGCGATCATGTCTCTCACTTTAGCGCAAGTGGACGGGGTGTTCCGATTTCATGTTAAGGTCCGAGACAAACGGAACACCCCGTCCGCTTTTGCTTCCATCCGGGAGAGGCACCGACATGTTCGCTCTTCAGTTCTCCCAGTACGGCTCCCCTGACGTGCTCACCGTCGCCGATGCCGAGGAGCCGCACGCCGGTCCCGGCGAGATCCGCATCACCGTCCGGGCCGCCGGCGTCACCCCCTCCGACTGGAAACTGCGCTCTGGCATGCTCCACCGGTTACTGCCCCTCGACCTGCCGCACATCCCCGGCGTGGACGCCGCGGGCATCGTCGACGAAATCGGGGACGGCGTCACCGGTGTCGCGGTCGGCGACGCCGTCTTCGGGCTGGTCGACGTCGCCGGCCACGGCGGCGCGGCGGCCGAGTTCGCCGTGCTCACCGTGTGGGCGGCCAAGCCGGACGCGCTGAGCTGGGAACAGGCCGGCGGCGCGGCGGCCGATGTCGAGACGGCCACCCGAGTCCTGAACGCCCTGGGCGTCACAGCGGGCACGATACTGCTGATCGAGGGCGCCGCCGGAGGCACCGGCACGGTCACCACACAGCTCGCGGTCGCCCGAGGGGCCACCGTGATCGGCACCGCCGGTCAACACAACCACGAGTTCCTCGCCGGCCTCGGTGCGACGCCCACCACCTACGGCCCCGGCCTCGTCGAGCGGGTCACCGCCCTGGCACCCGACGGTGTCGACGCGGTGCTCGACACCGCGGGCTCGGGTTCACTGCCCGATCTCGTCACCATCGCCGGTGACGCGAACCGGGTCGTGTCCATCGCCGACCCGAACGCGCACGAACACGGCGTACGGCTCTCCCTCGGCCCCGGCAACAGCGAACACGAGCTCGGCTACGCCGGGCTGGCCGTGGCGGCCGCCCTCGCCACCGAGGGCCGGTTCACCGTGCCACTGCACGCGGTCCTCCCCCTCAAGGACGGCGCGAAGGCCCACGAACTGAGCGCCACCGGTCACGCCCACGGAAAGATCGTCCTGTCCGTACCGTGACCTCTGCGGCCCGCCCCCACGCCCATCAGGGCAGATACCGGCGTCTGACGGTGAACTGGTCCGGACACAGCGACGCCATCACACTCAGGTTCACCTGACCGGCGAAGGGTCGCCGCACTGCGCGTATTCCTGGTCCGACCCCGGCCTCAGCCGGGCCCCGGAGAAGGAAGGGCTCCGTCCCCTCGAACTGACGCCACCGCACCTCGTCACACTCCGGTTCCCGCCCGAGCAAAAGGTCATCTCGCGTTCGAGCCGGTCAGGGGCTCGGCAGCGGGGGCGTCGGTTCGGGGTGGCGGGCGTGCTCGCCCGCCACCCCGACGATGTGCTATCAATTAAATGACCAGATAAGCCCATAGGGTCAAGTTTTTGGGAAATGGTAGGGGTCGTGGAGTCACGGACCAGAAGAGTGGGGCGGCCGCCGCAGGACGCCTCGCAGCGGCTCGCGCGGGCGCACCACATCCTGGACATCGCCGGTGACCTCGTCCTGCGCTGGGGATACGACAAGACCACCGTCGAGGACATCGCCCGGCGGGCCGGGGTCGCCAAGGGCACGATCTACCTGCACTGGAAGACCCGCGAGGAGCTGTTCGCCGCGCTGCTGCGCCGTGAGCGGGTCGAGATGATCACCGAGGTGCGCAGGCGGATCGGCGAAGGCCCCGCCACCCTCCGAGAGCTGCTCAGGCTGCTCGCCTCCGGGATCCTGGGCAGGCCCCTGATCCGGGCGAGTGTCCTGGGCGACTCGGAGGTGCTGGGCAGGCTCACCCGCCAGAAGCGGGACCGTACGGCGGGCGCCGAACTGGACGCCGGCTTCCAGGGCTACTTCGGCACGCTGCTCGAACACGGCGCCCTGCGCAGCGACCTGACGCCCGCCGAGCAGGTGACCACGCTCGTCTCCATCCTGTACGGGTTCCTGAGCGTCCCGTCGATGATGCCGGCCGGGTACCGGCCGGCCGACGAGCGCCTGGCGGAGCTGATCGCCGACGCCGGCGGCAGAGCGCTGGAGCCCGGCGGCCCGATCCCGCCCGCCGACGCCCGCGCGGTGGCGCGGGCCACCCTGGAGTACGTCGACGCCGCCGTGGAGGCCGCGCAGCGGAAACTGCGCGTCTCCCTTGGCTCTGAGGAGAGTACGCCTTGAAGACCCTCCCCCTTGACGACGAAGCGGCCCGCCTCGCCCTGGCGGGCGGCAAGGGGGCCTCGCTGGCCCGGCTGGCCCGCGCGGGCCTGCCGGTTCCCGGAGGCTTCCACGTCACCACCGACGCCTACCTCGACTTCGTCTCACGCGACGGCCTGAACGACCAGATCATGGCGGCCGTCTCGGGCACGCCCCCCGAGGAGGCGTCCCGGCACATCGCGGCGCTGTTCGCCGCCCGGGAGATGCCCGCGGAGACCGCCGCCGAGATCCGCGCGGCCCACGCGAGACTCGGCGCGAACGTGCCGGTCGCCGTGCGCTCGTCGGCCACCGCCGAAGATCTTCCCGACATGTCGTTCGCCGGTCAGCAGGACACCTACCTCAACGTCCGCGCCGACGCCCTGCTGGACGCGGTCCGTCGCTGCTGGGCCTCGCTGTGGACCGCGCGCGCCATCGCCTACCGGACGGCGAACGGCGTACCGCACGACGGTGTGGCGCTGGCCGTGGTGGTGCAGGAGCTGGTGGAGGCCGACGCGGCGGGCGTCCTGTTCACCGCGAACCCGGTCACCGGCGCACGCGACCAGGTTGTGATCAACGCCTCCTGGGGGCTGGGCGAGGCCGTCGTGGGCGGGCAGGTGACGCCCGACACCGTCGTCGTCCGCAGGGCGGCCGGGGACGGCGGGGAGATCGTCGAGGAGCACGTCGGCGACAAGACCGTCATGACGGTCCGCACGCCCGGCGGCACGCGTGAGGAACCCGTGCCCGAGGAGCTGCGCCGCCGCCGCGTGCTCGACCGCGAGCAGGTCCTGCGGCTCGCCCGGCTCGCGACGGAGATCGAGGAGCTGTACGGGACGGCCATGGACGTGGAGTGGGCCAGGCGCGACGGGGTGTTCCTCGTCCTGCAGGCCCGCCCGATCACCCGGCTCAGGCAGCCGGTCGAGGAGTGGAACGACAGCCTGGCCGGTGACTACCTGTGGACCGGCGCCAACCTCGGCGAGGCCATCCCCGACGTGATGACGCCGTGTACCTGGTCGCTGGTGCAGATCTTCATCGGCGAGGCGATGTCGGCCTCGAAGATGCCCGGTTTCAACGTGGTCGGCAACATCGGCGGCCGCTTCTACATGAACCTGAGCATCGCGTTCTCGGTGGCGCGGGCCCTGGGCATGCGGAGCAGGCTCGGCGCGATCGAGCAGGTCTTCGGCAAGCTGCCGCCCGGCCTGGACGTGCCGCTGCTGCCGGCCTCACGCTGGCGGATCGTCAAGGGCGTGCTGCCGCTCGCCTTCACCCTGCGCAGGCGGGTGGCGGTCAACACCGAGAGGATGCGCCCCTTCCTGGCCACGGCGCGGGAGCGCTGCACGGCGCTGCGCGGGCGGGTCGCCGCCGCCGCGACCACCGACGAGCTGGCCCGGCTCTGGGAGGCCGAGCTGCTGCCGTACTTCGTGGAGTCCTGCCAGGTCCTGGAGGCCGCCGGGCGCCAGGGTGGCAACGCCCTGGTGATGACCCGCGACAGGCTGCGCGAACTGGTGGGCGAGCGGGACGCCGAGGCCATGCTCACCGGCGCCAACGTCGACGGGGAACTGGCCAGTCTCGGCACGATCGTCGGCCTGGAGAGGCTCGCCGCCGAAGAGATCGACCGGGAGACGTTCGCCGAGGTCTACGGGCACCGGGGCGCGCACGAGTTCGAGGTCTCGACCGCCCGTCCCGGCGAGGACCCGGGGTGGATCGACGCGCAGCTCGCGGCCATGCCGGAAACGCGGGGACACGCCGGCACGCTGCTCGACCGGCAGCGGGAGGCGCGCGAGGCGGCCTGGAAGCGCTTCGGAGAGCGCCACCCCGACAAGGTGGCGAGGACGCGAGAGCGGGTGGCACGGTGGAACGCGATCGTCCGCGACCGGGAGACGGCCCGCTCGGAGGTGGTGCGCGCCTTCTGGGCGCTGCGCGCCTTCGTCCTGCGGGCCGGGGAGCTCACCGGCCACGGTGACGACCTGTTCTTCCTGCGGATCGAGGAGATCCTCGCCGTGCTGCGCCGCGACGCGTCCCCCCTGGAGAAGGTGGCGGTCCGGCGGGCGACGTACCAGCGGTACGCCGCGCTGCCCGCCTACCCCACGCTGATCGTCGGCCGCTTCGATCCGGAGCGCTGGGCCGCCGACCCCGGTCGGCGCGGCGACATCTTCGACGCCCGAGGGGACGGCGCCCCGGTGAGCGAGACGGTGACCGGCTTCCCCGGTGCGCCCGGCATCGTCGAGGGGGTCGTCCGCGTCATCTCCGGTCCCGAGGACGGTGACCGGCTCGCCCCGGGCGAGATCCTCGTGACGACGCTGACCAACATCGGCTGGACACCGATGTTCCCCCGTGCCGCCGCGGTCGTGACCGACATGGGCGCGCCCCTGTCGCACGCCTCGATCGTCGCCCGCGAGCTCGGCATCCCGGCCGTGGTCGGCACCGGCAACGCGACCATGCGCCTGCGCGACGGCGACCGGATCCGGGTCGACGGCGAGCGCGGCACGGTCGAACTGCTGGCACCGCCCCCGTGATCTCCGGAGTCGCCGGCGCCGCCTGCTCCGTGGCCGAGCGGGTGTTCCAGCTGGTCCGCCCCGTGCTTCGCCGGACACGCCCGGCCCCGTGGAGGTCGTCTCCCCGTCGCGGGGAGGCGAAGCACCTCAGCGAGTGAGCAGGTCGATCACGCCTGTGGTGCCCTCATCACCGTGGCCGCCGGCGAGGCGGCGTTCCATCAAGGCCGTGAACGGGGTCAGTAGCTCGGCGCTGACCCCCTGCTCCTCGGCCGTGCGCAGCAGCGTCGAGTTGCCCTCGACCATCATCGCGAGGTTGGAGACCACGCCTCTGGTGTAGTCGCCGCTCTCCAGGTGGCCGGCGATCTCGTACGCGGAGGGGGCCATGGCGGTGAGCCAATCGACCAGCAAAGGGGCGAAGTCCTTCGGTGCGATGTCCTCCTTGCGGATCAGTGCGAAGGCGTGCGAGATGCCGGCGAACATCCCGGTCATCGCGCTCAGCAACGCCACGTCGTGGAGGGCGGCGAAGCCGGGATCCTCACCGACGTACACGGTGCCGGCCGGGATGGCCAGTGCGCTGTGGCGGGCATCGAAGAGGGCACGGGATCCGCTGTAGAAGACATAGCCGCCGGATTCCGGCGCGCCGATCATCGGCGGGACCGCCATGATCCCACCGTCCAGGAAGCGGGCGCCACGCCTCTCGGCCCACTCGGCGCGAGCGCGGGCCTGGGCGGGGGTGCCGGTGGTGAGGTTGACCAGGTCCTTGCCCGTCAGATCGGCGTCGGCCAGGGCCTCGCCGACCGAGGCGTCGTCGAGCAGGCAGATGACCACGAGATCGCTCGCGGTCACCGCCTCGGCGACCGTTACGGCGACCGTCGCGCCCTCGGCGGCGAGCGGCTCGGCCCGGCTGGAGGTACGGTTCCAGACGGTCAGCGGATGCCCGGCGGCGAGCCAGGCACGGGCGAGCGCGGTGCCCATGGCGCCGAGCCCGAGGAGAGTGAGCCGGGACTTCTCAGAGGTGTTGTCGTTCATGCAGGTCAGACTTGCCGCACGCGCCGAATCGATCAAGTACGCACTTTGAGGTGCGTGGTTACTCTGGGGTGAGTGAGCAGGCGGGAGAGGTGAACCATGGTGGTCGCGCGGAGGCCGGGGGCGTACGTGTGTGGGATCGACGCGGCGATGGACGTGATCGGCGGCAAGTGGAAGGTGCTGATCCTCTGGGCGCTCGACGAACGGGCCTGCCGCTTCGGTGAGCTGCGCAGGCTGGTGCCGGGGGTGACCGAGAAGGTGCTCGCCTCCCATCTGCGGGAGTTGGAGGCGGACGGCATCGTGCACCGCGAGGTGTACGACGAGGTGCCGCCCCGCGTCGAATACTCGCTGACCTCGCTTGGCGTCTCGCTCAACGGGGCGCTGGCGCCGCTCGGCGCATGGGGACGGGAGCACATACTCGACAATGTGGAGGACCCTCAGCACGTCCCGCACTAGGCGGCGTCTGTTCCGCCCTCGCCCCTCAGGTGCCGTGATGGACCTGAGGCCGGGCGGCGAGCATGCGGACCATCAGCCGTTCGTGGAGGCCGGGGTCGTTGGTGTGCGGCTCGGACTCGCCGGTGGCCTCGAAACCCAGGCGCCGGTACAGCCGGTCAGCCCCGTCGTTGCCGTCCACCACCCACAGCTGGATCCTCCGATGTCCGTGCTCGGCGGCCCACGCGACGACCTCCTCGACGAGCAGGGCACCGATCCCGGCGCCCCGCGCGGCCGGATCGACCCACATGCCGTACACCTCGACCGCCCCACCCCGGCCTTCGGGCACCCAGCCGCCGACGACCCCGGCCACCCGGCCGTCAACGACCGCGACCGCCTTCACCCCGCGCTCCGGCAGCATCCCGGCACGCCACCGTGCCTCGTCGTACGCCTGTTCCCGCCCGAGCGAGGAGGAGAAGGCCTCCGGTGCGTCCGCCAGTGCCGCGAGCCGGACATCACGGAACGTCCTCCAGTCCTCGGTCGTCAGACGACGAACCTCGGCCGGCCCCGTCTGGAATCCATCTCGGCGCCCGGTCAGGGCCAGCTCGCCGACGACCTGATCGCCGCTCTTCTCACCGGTCGGGCGAAAGCCGAGCCGGAGGTAGAAGCGCTCGGGCCCGCGCTCTCCCGGAGCCCAGGTCACCGTCACGCGGTTCTGTCCACGTCCGCGGACCTCCTCGCACACGGACTCCACCGCGAAGCGGCCATATCCCCGCCCCTGCTGGTCGGCGGCGATGTTCAGCCGCCAGATTCCGCAGCGGGGCGTGTCATCCGGGTCGTCCGGGTTGAAACGGACCATGAAGAAGCCCATGACGAAGCCCACCAGCTGCTCACCGTCGAAGATCAGTCGAGGCCAGGCGACCTCAGGTCGCGCGTACGCCTCGGCGAGTGACCACGCGACCGGGTCCACGAACTCCTCCTGGTCGGGGCGCACCTTCAGCCGGCACGCTGCCTCGACATTGTCCGCGGTGACCTTCTCCAGGCGAAGCGACGAAGACATGCTGACAACCTACAGATCGTCTCCGAGAACTCAACGGGATAAATGCCGCCCACCTGGCCAGACTCCCCGGACAGGCCCGCCATCCCGGCAACGTCGCGCCCCTGACCTCTCCTGGAATCACGAAGGCCGAGCAGTACCGAAACGACCGAGGAGTTCGGTTGTTTCGGCCGAGGTCGGAGTTCTTCCGGCAGACTCGACCTCATGGAGATCACGCTGGTCCGGGGGGACATCACCGCTCAGGATGTCGACGCCGTCGTCAACGCCGCCAACTCCTCGCTGCTGGGCGGCGGCGGAGTCGACGGGGCCATCCACCGGCGCGGTGGTCCCGCGATCCTGGCCGCCTGCCGCGACCTGCGGGCCTCGCACTACGGCAAGGGGCTGCCGACCGGCCAGGCGGTGGCCACCGTCGCGGGCGACCTGCCGGCCCGCTGGGTCATCCACACCGTCGGCCCCGTCTTCTCCGCCGCCGAGGACCGCTCGCACCTGCTGGTCTCCTGCTACCGCGAGTCCCTCCGGGTCGCCGACGAGCTGGGCGCGACCAGCGTCGCCTTTCCCGCGATATCCACCGGCGTCTACGGCTGGCCGATCGACGACGCCGCCCGCATCGCGCTCGGCACCGTACGCACCATTCCGGCTCAGGTCACCGACCTGCGGTTCGTCCTGTTCACCCCGGACGCCTACACCTCCTTCGAAAAGGCCCTCGCCGCCGCAGGATCTTGAGATGTGGGTCGCCGGGAGGCTGTGGTCAGGATGAAGAGCGACAGCTGGAACCGGGGGTAGAGGACGCAGGGCAGGGGCCGCTGAGGGCGCCGTGAACAGGGTTGCCCGACAGGTCGGCGGGGGTGGGCCAGCCCTGGCAGATCCCGGCGAGTACGACCAGGTGCTCGACACCGGTGTCCTGGTCGACGCGGTGCCCGACCGTTACCGGCACCTGACCGGCCTGGACCGGTACTTCGCGATGGCCCACGACGTCCAGGACGTCCCGGCACTGGAGATGATCAAGTGGTTTGACATCGGCTATCACTAGTTCACTCGCAAAGGCAACTATTCGCCAGGGAGCGGGCGGCGCAGCGGCTCGTTGAGCGATCGATCCTCTGAGCTGCCAGGACTTACAGGTAACCGGCCATGCAGGTCCCTGATTTGCATGATCAAGATCGATTCAGCAGGTCTATCCGCGAGGATTTTCATTACATGGTCAAGGCGCCAGCGCTCCGCGCCGCCGCACGGCGGGGCACGCCCGCCCGCGCCGCGCGGACATCGGGACCGGGCATGCGGCCTGGGGGCCGGTCCCGTCCCGCGCCCGCCCGGCGCGAACGGCCGGACCCCGCCGCCCACCGCACCGCCGGGTCGCCACACTCGACCATCGACCGCCGCAGTGGGATCGCACCGCCGCCCACGGATCGAGCTGCGACTGACCGGACCAACCGCTACGCGGCTCCCACGGAACGCTTCACATTGCGCCAGCTCTGGCGATCACGAACATCCAGCGCTTGAACTTACCGACATAGCTAGCCCTAAAAGCTCACAGGGCGCTCTGACCAGCCTCTAGCGGCTAGAAGGACAGGGCTTGCGCTGTCTGCATCATTCGCGGCAAAGTTCATATTCACCCGGGGCCCGTGTCGAAAAATTCAATCCCCACGCGGCATACAACGAGGTGGGTACGGGCGGCGCGCAGACCCGCGCGTTGTAGTCACCTCGGAAGCGCCACTCGCCGCGGCCCTCACGTGCCCAGAAGTGCAGTTCGCTCAGCGACGCGACCACGTAGTAGGTGTCGGTCTCCTCGCTTTCGCCGTAGACCACGCCGTAGTAGACAACTCCCCCGGTGGCCACCCTGGCAGACTTTGCGGAGGGGCCAGCGGCGGTGCGGCTCGCGGTGGCCAACTTGTCGCGGGTGGCTTGGCTTATCTTGAGCGGCCACGCCCTCCCGGCGGCCAGGCGCTTCTCAGGTTCTTCCTCATCTTCATCCGCGTTATCGTCCAGGATCTCTGTCACCGCACCCGTATTCGCGACCGAAGTCGGTGGCGAGGACAGGGGATCCACAACCCTCGATGACGCGCCGACTCCAAACAGCACCGCCATGGTTGCGCCTACGAGGGCGAGCAACATTCCTGTGAGCACCACCACGCCTGCCAGCGATCTATGCATGTGTAATTTGTAGCATCGCAGGATTTACACGCCTAAAAGATCATTCGTCCGGCTCCTATCCAAAGACGATCGAATGGGTTGAGCCCTGACGATCGCCGACTCCGGATCCCATCGACGAGAGTCGGGGCGATCGACTGCCGCGCCCCTCCTTCGTCGGGGCTTGCCACCGGGTGACCATGGCGACGTGAACAGCAACTACTAATTCCCCGTCTTGCCTCACCCCATCGGCCGCCCACGTTCAACGGTCCCGGATATGCAGCTGCCCAGGCTGATCAGGATTCATCCCAGGTCAGCTTGGAAGTTGCGCCCGCTGCGACCACCGGCCCCAACCGCTACGCGGCCCCTTTGGGGTGCTTCGCATTGGCGCCGGCCGTCTCCGCTCCCGCGCATGGTTCGCAGGAGTTGACGTCAGCGGTTTTCACTGTGCGCTTTTGTGACTGTCGGAGCTGTAGGCGGGTCATCGCATCATCGACCAGGCGGCCGAGGTTTCCCAGTTCGTAAACCATCCGGTGACGTTCGCCGTCCTCCCAAGCCCTGATGGCCGCCCCGAGGTCACCCGACTTCCCAGCAGTGATGATGACCTCTTGGCCGTTGACTCGCTTCGTGGCCGCATCGCCCAGGATGACCCAGCCGTACACGATCACGTCCCACGAGCGGCCAGGATCAGGTCAACCACCTTTTCCGGCTGTTCCTGCCCGACAGCCTGAAGATCAGGACCGTTGCGGATGGACACCAGGTAGCAGCCCGAGCGAGAGCCCACGGTCACCGTGGCATCGCGCCAGCCCTGAGGACCGATCACCGCCAGTTCGGGCGGATGCCGCTTCATCCATGTCCGGGAGTCAGGCCGGTTAGGCCAGGTGGGGAGGTCCAGGTGGCTGCCGTAGAGCCCGAGGCTGATCGTGTTGTGGCGGTGGGAACGGATGCCCCGCTCGGTGAGAAGCCGTTGCACGACGGCCAAAGCCTCGTCCTGGCTTTCCGCTGTGGCGTCGGTGATCGTCTCGCCGTACTCATCGCCACGCTGGTTTTCGTTCTGCCCCTCTGTTTCGGCTTTCGTCACTCTCATAACACCCGGCTTTCCTCTCACAGGCGTGCGCTCTTTGGGAGCCTCATGGTTCAGACCTGTTTTTGAGAGCACCAGCGGGGGCATCGCTTACAGCGATAGGAGCACTAGGGAAAGATCGCTCACAACGATACGCTCATTCGGTGGATGTGCGGAATTTCCCAGAAGCCCTTAAAGCGATCATGGAGCAAAGAGGATGGACCCAGACCGATCTCGCCCGTGAACTGGGCGTTTCCCAGGCATGGGTCTCCGAGGTGTCCCGAGGTCAGAAGGACACCGGCATGGCCAAGGCCGTCAGCCTACTGGCACGCGTAGGCCGGGAAATACGCATATCACCCAAAGTGGAGGAGTCTGTGGAACGCAGGGAATTTCTGGCAGCTGCCGCATCCGTTATCTTCGTTCCCTCTACCGGCGCGAATTCCTACCAGGACGCCAACTATGTGAATGCGTTGGCCACGTCACTTGCTCGCAGCCGGTATGAGCTTGGCGGAATTCCGCTTATGTCGCGTGCGTCAAGCCACATGCAGCACGTCGATCGGGTATTGAAAAACGTCAACGAGCGGTCCCTGCAAAAAGCGGTTTCCGAGCTTATGTACCAGGTCACCCTCGTTCTGTATGACGCCGGGAAGCTGGCCCAAGCCGACCGGACCGGCGGAATCGCGCTTGACCTCGCACTGCGAGCCCAGGACTTCAAGAGCCAGGCCCGCGCGTACGACAGCCTGAGCCGGGTCAGTCTCTACCGAGGCGATCACGCCCGAGGAGTCACCTACGCTCAGCGAGGACTACAGGTCCCGGACATCACCAGCAGTCAGCAAGCCTCCTTGAACATGAGGCTTGGGCGTTCTCTGGCGCTCATACCCGAGCAGGGAGCAGCGTCCCGAGACGCGCTTAATCGCGCGCTCAACGTCGGTGGGCTTTCCCCCTTCGGGGAAGCCGCCTTGTCGGGCGATGTCGGTATAGGACTGAGCCACCTTCGTGAATACCAGGAAGCCGGAACGCTGCTCAACGAAGCGGCCAGCACGATCGGGCAGTGGTCGCCGCTCTTTAGGGCTCAATATCTGGGACGGCAGATCCAAACGGCTCTAAGAGCCTCCGACCCGTCTTTCGCAGCCGACCGAATGAACGAGCTGGCTCGATCACTCCCGTTCATCGCTTCGGCCAGAGTCAACAAACGGGTCCACGAAATACTCCGAGCATCCCTCAAATGGAACGCCACCCCGGAGATACGGCAGGCGCGCGAACACCTGCAATCCATGCTTTCTCCCGAAGCGCCGCCCTCCGCGTGACGGGATCACGTTGAAAGTCGAAGCAGATGATTCCGCCCGTTCACGAGCGGTCATGCAGGCAGTGGCGATGCGTTGCCGAGCCAGTTCGGCCCAGAAGGGTTCGCCGTTCCGGTGGCCGCTTCCGGCGTAACGCCACTCCGACAGGGTGAGCGTGTTCCCTTCGACGGGGTCGGGCAGGCCGAGGAGCATCCGGGCTTGCGCGGCGCGGTAGTCGGCACGGGTCCGGCGTCGGTCGCCGAGAGTCGTGGAGTAGTAGCGCGACTTCGTGGAAAAGCGGCCACGGGCAGCCCAGCATGTGAGCCCACTGCCGCAGCGGGAGCAGCCGGTATTGAGGCAGGCGGTTCAGGGCGAAGCAGGTGAAGATCATGCGCCGGGCGTGTTCGGTCACGGCCAGCCGGGCGACCTCTCCGGCGTCACGGATGCGACGGTCCACCGTTCCCGCGGATTCGGCCCTCTTGGTCGCGTACTTGGCAACGTACGACGCCACCCGCTGATCACTCACGCCGTCCAGGTCGGTGGAGAGGTAGACCGGCCGCACGTCGAGCTGATCCCCCCAGCGCAGCAGGACAGGCGGGGGTTCGTCCGGCGATTGATCGCGGGCTGGGTGCTGTTCGCCACCATCGCCATCTCCCGCGCCCTGGCCCGGCAGTGACCGCGAAAGGGACCGCCCCCTGTCAGCTCTCCATTGCCCAGGGGCGTCTGTCGCCGCAGGCCAGAAGCGTGATCACGGGTCACGTTGGGCCTTCGGATTCGGTACGACAGGACGTCGTGGTATGAGATACCACTTTCTAGGAAAAATACCCCAACTACTAGCATCACACGAAGCCGTAAATCTGCGGAGAAACTACATGTTGTTAGTTCAATTGAAAATTGACACCATTACCCGGGGGACTCAAGTACGGTTTGACTCGATCCATTGATATATCCCAAGGGACAGGTTTCATCAAAGGAGACGGATGTGGCGCTCCCGCTGGGGATCCACTACCTGATCGGCAAATTCGACGCCTTCGCGGGCCACCGGCCCGATAATCGGAGGCTGCCGGTGATCCTGCTCAGACGTGAGATCGAGGCCGACCCCGCGGACGACGCGGCCGTGCGGGCGATCGTCGACTACCAGGAGCGGCTCTGCGAGACCCGCGACGGCGCGAGGCGAGCCCTCGTCCCGTACGCCCTCATCGACGACACCCGCCTGCGGGACGCCGAGCCGCATATCGACCTACTCGACGACCTCGTCCACCAGTTGGCGCGCAATCTTCCCCGGGGAAACGGCGGTGAGCTCAAGCTGCCACGGTTCCACACCTGCCGGGCGGTACTGCGGACGTCGGCGGGGGACGGCACGATCGGCGCGAAGCGCGGTCAGCTCCGCGACGGCCTCTATCTGGAGCTCATCCGCCGGAGGAAATGGCTGGCGACCCTGGCACAACTGGCCGGGACCCTGGGCCAGGAGGGCCTGGTCGGCCTGGTCCGCACCGTCTTCAGCTTCTTCGTGTTCGGCTTACCCGCGTGGATCTACGGCCTCTGGCTCCGGGGCAGTCGTGGCCTGCGCTGGGTGGGGCCTCAGATACCCGGCGCCGGCGGGGACTTCCTGACGGCGGCCCTGGATCTCTCCGCCGAGGGCCGGTACCGGCAGGACCCGGTGCTGACCCAGCGGATCCTGGTGATGGCCCTGCTCCGTGATCTTGAGAGGGCCTCCCGGCCCTCGCGGCTGTGGATCTATCGCCTGCGGCGGCAGTGGTCGTTCGTGGTCCTGCTCCGCGAGGTCGGCGCCCCGGGCACCCCCGGCCGCCAATTCCTCGACACCTATGCCCACGTGGTCAGGGCCCAGGACTCCGCGCCCCTGATGATCCTGGGCGCCCTGACCGGCCCGGTGCCGTCCTACGCCGTTCCGGTCGGCTCCGACCCGCAGCACCCGTCCGCCGTCGCGGACCTGGTCGGCGATCTCTACCGGTCCGAGCCGCAGGGCCCGGTGACCGAGGGCGTCTACGTGGTGACGCTCTCGCCGGAGGACGACGACGGTGCGGCCGCGAACGCTCTGGCGCCTCCGTCCCGGGTCATGGTGCGGCCGAACAGCTTCGCGGACTACGTACGTCCGGCCCTGCTGCCGCTGGTGCTGGTGCTCGTCGCGGGAACGACCCTGTACTACCTCCGGCCTTGGCAGCAGAACTCGTGCGAGCGGGTGAAGACCGGCGAGATCGTGGGGGTCACCGACGGCCAGGAGTGCAGTCTCGCCGCTCCGGGCCGGGATGAGGAACTACGCGCGCTGGAGAAGATCGTCGATGAGCAGAACAGGCGCCTGGACCCCGACCTCCCCTACCGCTCCGTGGTCTTCTTCGCCCCGCTCAGCGCCAGAGCGGGCAACCTTCCCCCCAACGGCCTGCAGACCCTGCGCGGGGTGATCGCCGCACAGAACTGGTTGAACACGCAGAAGAAGCAGGCGGGCCTGCAGAGCCGGATGCAACTCAAGTTGCTCATCGCCAACCCCGGCGAACGTTTCGCGTACGGGGCACTGAGACCGGACAGTCCCGATGATCCGAACGTCGCCGCAAAGATCATCGGTCGTGCGGCCGAAGACCGGATCGTGGGCGTCGTCGGCATCACTCAGAGCCGCGAGGAGTCCCTCGCCGCGGTCAGGGAACTGGGCGCCGAGGACATCCCGGTGATAGCCAGTTCCGTCACCGGAAGCAACATGGTCGAAGACCACAAGTCACGCAACTACTTTCAGGTCTCTCCGCCGAACAGCCGGATCGCGCAGATCATGGTCGAGTTCTCCCGGCACTCCGACCAGATCCGGGTTCCCTCCCACACCTCGCAGAACGCCGACGGCTATCGGAAGGCCGTTGTCGTCTACGACCCCGCGGACGAATCCTTCAGTGTCGACCTCATGGAGAAATTCACGGAACAGTACGGTCCGGGCGCGGTCGAACACGTCGCCTACGACGAGAACGACCCCAAACAGCAGCCGGGCGATGTGGCCGCGAGAATCTGCCGGGCGGCGGAGAAGCCGCAGGGGCTGGTCGTCTACACGGGCCGGTCCGCGTTGATACCGAATCTGTTCGCCGCCCTGCAGAGGTCCAGCGAGTGCGAGACCGGGGGAATCGTCCCGCCGCTCAACATTCTGTCGGAGACCATGCCGAAGGACTTCATCGAGGAACCTCACATCCTGAAAAAGAACTACCCCTTCGTCAGGCTTTTCTACACGGGTTTCCTGGACTTGGAAACGACACCACTGCCCTTCTCCTCCCAAAAATTCATAGAAAATTTCGGCGATGTGTTCAATAAGTTGAAAATTACCCCGGACAGTGATGCCGCCGGTGGTTATGACGCGCTCAACGTCATGTCCGAGGCCGTCGACGCGGTTTATCTGGGGAGCCCGAAGACGGTCGAGTCCCATGAGGTGCAGGCCAGGCTCAACGACCCCGGCATCGAAGGACATCTGGGCGCGACCGGAACCCTCAACCTCGACAGCGGCAACAAGTACCCGCCGAACAGGCCCATCTACGTTCTCGAACCGCTGTCGGACGGCACGCAGCAGCAGAGGCTGGCGTGTGGCCTGCTCCCGAACGGGAAGAACCAGAAGATCTGGTTCACGGCCAACGAAGAGTTCGACTGCCCGTGAGCGAAGGCCCTGGATAGAGGATCATCCGCCTCCCCCGCCTCGGGCGGCCCCGTTTCCTCCGACAGCAAAACCGCCACCATCTGGATATTTCATATCAAGCAGACCCCGCCCGTCGGCGCCTCCGCCGACACCACCGTGCCGGGCATCCCGGGCACCCCTGCCGCGTCCAACGTGACCGCGAACACCCGTTACCAGGTGGGCCGCCCGAGTGGCCAGGCTGCTGAACGGCGAGCACTGGCGGCTGGTCGAGATGAACACCGGCCACTGGCCGATGTTCTCCCGGCCGCACGAGCCGGCGCGCGTCCTGCCTCGACTCTCTGGACGCAAACGATCAAAAGATGGCAGTGTTTGCGTAAAGGGGGCGATGTGCGGGTCGAGGACTTGTCCGATGCTGAGCGCCGGGTGTGGGAGGCGTTTCCGCTTGGGGAGGAGGTCGACTTCAGTACCGGGAGACCGGAGGAGGACGACCCGGCGGCGGGGGCGGCCTGGGACGAGGGGCGGACGATCCGGGCCAGGGTGATCGCCGTTCTGCTGATGAGCGAGGAGCCGCCCCGGTCGCACCGGATCCCGGCGCTCCGGATCAAGGGGGCCCGGATCACCGAGTGGGTGAACCTGGCCTACTCCACCCTCCGCCACTCCGCCCGGTTCCTGTCCTGTTTCTTCGTGGAGAAACCCAGCCTGCACTGGACTCGCTGCCCGCAGCTGAGCTTCAACGGCTCCCACCTTCCGGGCCTGTACGGTTCCAACGCGCAGATCGACGGGCATCTGCTGCTGGAGGGATGCGTGTTCACCGGCCCGGTGGAACTGCGCGGAGCCCAGCTCGCCGGAAGCCTCATGCTGAGCCACGCGCGGAGCACGGCCATCGACTGCGACCGGCTCCAGGCAGGGCGGGGCATCGCCGCGATCGGGCTCGACGCCACGGACCAGGTCGGGTTCTCCAACGTCAAGGTGAGCGGCACCGTGATTCTGGATCATGCCCGTCTGGCGGCCTCCGGCCGGAGCGCACTGAACCTGGACGGACTGATCGCCGACGGAAACGTCCTCTGCCGGTGGATGACGGTCACCGGGATGGTCAGCCTGCGCAACGCCCGGGTGAGCGGGCCGTTCGGCTTCACCGGAACCACGATCGACCATCTCGGTCAGATGGCCTTCCGTGGTTCCCGGGTCACCGCCGAAGGCGGCCTGTACCTGGGCGCCGAGTTCACCGCGACGGGCACCGTACGGCTGGCCAACTCGCGGGTCGACCGGGAGCTCAACCTGAGCGGCGCCCGCCTGATCCGTCCCGGCGGTGACGCGCTCCAGGCCGCGGAGCTACAGGTCGAGGGGAGCTTCGACGCGGAGGAGCTCAGCACCGAGGGGCGGGTGGATCTCTCCCAGGCGCGCATCTCGGGGTCGCTGAACCTGACCGGCACGAACCTGTCCGCGCCCGGCGAGGTCGTGCTCGACGCCGACGGGGTGAACGTCGGCGGCGGGCTGTCGTGCACCAAGGGGTTCCGGGCCGACGGTGCGGTCCGTCTCGCCGACGCGCGCGTCGGGACGTCCGCCGACTTCAGCGGCGCCCGGCTGAGCAACCCGGGTGGCCGGGCGCTCGACCTCGCCGGGGCGAGCATCGGCGGCGGCCTGGAGTGCGGGCGCGGCTTCGTCGCCGAAGGCGAGCTCACCCTGATCGGAACCCACGTCGGCAGGCACCTGTATCTCAACGACGCGACCCTGTCCGCGCCGGGCGGCCGCGCCCTGGCCGCCTGGCAGTTGCAGGCCCGCGAGCTGTACCTGCGCCCCAAGCTGGCGCCCGAGGGCGTCGTCGACCTGCGGCACGCCCAGATCGGGGTCATCCGCGACGACCCCGCCACCTGGTCGCCGCGCCGCCAGGACGG
Organism: Streptosporangium amethystogenes subsp. fukuiense; assembly: GCF_042665875.1. Lineage (NCBI taxonomy): Bacteria > Bacillati > Actinomycetota > Actinomycetes > Streptosporangiales > Streptosporangiaceae > Streptosporangium > Streptosporangium amethystogenes. Next base: position 4,531,354 of record NZ_JBHTEE010000001.1, read on the forward strand.
CCTCGGCTACGAGGCCCTGGATCCGAGGCTGCCCGCCGCCCGGCGCCTGGCCTGGCTGCGGGACGATCCCGACGGGTACGTGCCGCAGCCGTACGAGCAGCTCGCCGCCACCTACCGGCGGCTGGGGCAGGACGTCGACGCCCGTACCGTGCTGCTGGTCAAGCAGCGGCGGCAGCGCGCCGCGCTCCCGTTGTACGCGCGGGCCTGGGGGTGGCTGCAGGACGTCACGGTCGGGTACGGTTACCGCCCCGTCCGCGCCGCCCTGTGGTTTCTGGCCCTGCTCGTCACCGGTGCCGTCGTGTTCGCCGTGCACAACCCGCCCCGTGCCGAACCCGGCAAGGGTCCCGCTTTCAACGCGCTGTTCTACGCGCTGGATCTGCTGCTTCCGATCATCGACTTCGGGCAGGAGAAGGCGTACCAGCCCGCCGGCGGCGGCCAGTGGGTCGCCTACGGGCTGGTGATCGCGGGCTGGGTGCTGGTCACCACCATCGCCACCGGCATCACCCGCGCCCTGTCCCGCCACTGACCGCTCAAGCCGGGGTCTCTCGCCCGCCCTGGCGGCGATCCCGCACCAGGGCGAAGGCGCAGGCCAGCCCGATGATCAGCTCCAGCGCGGCCGCGAGCACCAGCCCGCTCGCCGGTATCCCGTCCAGTGCGATGCTCAGCAGGCGGGACAGGCCGTAGGCGAGGTAGGTCGCGGCACCGACGACCGTGGCGGTGAAGGCCAGCCGCGCGACGAACGCGCCGAGCAGGATCAGCGCACCGGCCGCCAGCAGCGCGCCGCCCGCGGCCCGGGTCTCGCTGAGCAGGCCGGCGTCGCTCCCGAGTTCGATGCCGTTGGCGCCGTGGAAGGCCGCGGGCGCGAACAGCGTCGCCGCGCCGATCCCGACCGCCACCACACCGGACACCAGCAGGATGAGTCTCACCGGTCTCGCGTTCCGCGTCTTCACCGCTCCCTCCGGCGGGTACGGCGGGCTCGTCATCTCCACGCCCCGGAAGCCGCGGCCGTACGGCAGAAGTCGGCGAAGTCGCGGGGCTCGCGGCCGAGTGCCTCTCGCACGCCGTGGGCCGTCGAGGCGTTGCGTCCGTCGAACACCTCTTCGCACAGGTCCGTGAGCAGGTCGGCGTAGCCGAGACCGACGCTCCGCTCCAGGGTGGCGTGAAACACCTCCGATGAGATGGCGACGTACTCGACCTGCCGGTCCGCGGCCTTCGCGATCTCGGCCGCGGCCTCGTGGAAGGTCAGCAGGCGCGGCCCGGTGAGCTCGTAGAGCCGTCCAGAGTGGCGGTCGTCGGTGAGGGCGGCGACCGCGACGTCGGCGATGTCGTCGACGTCGACGAACGGTTCCGCGACCTCGCCGGCCGGCAGCGCGATCACGCCGCCGAGCACCGAATCCCGCAGGTGGCCCTCACTGAAGTTCTGCGAGAACCAGCTCGTCCGGATGAGCGTGTGGTTCAGGCCGGACTCGCCGACGATCCGCTCGCAGCGCTGCGCGTTGGGCTCGCCCCTGCCGGAGAGCAGCACCAGCCGCTGGGCGCCCGCGTCGGCCGCGCACGCGGTCAGCTCCTCGATCGCGGCCGGTGCGCCGGGCGCGGCGAGGTCGGGGAAGTAGGAGACGTAGACGGATTCGGCGCCGCGCAGCGCCTGGGGCCAGGTGTCGGGCCGCTCCCAGTCGAAGGGCGGGTCGAGGTGGCGCGAGCCGCCCCTGACCGGGTGGCCGCGCTCGGCGAGCCGTTGCACGATTCGTCGGCCGGTCTTGCCGGTCGAGCCGATGACGAGGGTGTGGGGTCGCCGCATGCTCCTGATGCTCCTTTGGTTGCCGATGAGTCCAGTCTTGTGCGGCATCTCTGGACTAACAATGGAAAAAAGTCCGCTTTTCTTTGCAGCTCGTCTATCTTCGTGGACGGTTGGCCGAGAGCGGTGACACCATGACGGCCATGCCGAGTGCCCCTCGCCCGTTCCCCGCGCCCGCCGACCTGCTGGGCGAGACCCTGCACCTGCTCCGGCTGACCGGCACCCTCTACTGCCGTGCCGAACTCACCGCGCCGTGGGGGGTCGACGTACCGGCGCTCGACGGGTCGATGACGTTGCTGGTCGTCACCGCGGGCCGCTGCCTGCTGGAGATCGACGGAGCCGGACCGCTCCTGCTCCGGCAGGGCAGTCTCACCCTGATCCCGCACGGCACCCCGCACCGGTTGCGGAGCGGTCCCGACGCCGATACCGAACCGCTCTTCGACATACCGGTCGAGCAGGTCAGCGAGTGTTACGAGATCATGCGTCACGGTGGCGGCGGGGACCTCACGCACGCCACCTACGGTGTCGTGCGCTTCGACCATGTGGCGGCCCAGCGTCTCGTCGCGCAACTTCCCGAGGTGCTGCACATCGACGCCTGGGACGACGACGCCGCCAACTGGCTCAACAGCACGCTCCGGCTCATCTCCCGCGAGGCTCTCGCCCTGCGACCAGGCGGCGAGACCGTCATCACCCGGCTCGCCGACATCCTCGTCATCCAGGCGATCCGTTCCTGGCTCGACTCGGCGCCCGAGGCGAATCAGGGCTGGCTGGCCGCCCTGCGCGACGAGCAGGTGGGGCGGGCGCTCACGTTGATCCACCGCGCGCCCGAACGGCAGTGGAGCGTCGCCGCGCTCGCGCAGGAGGTCGGCATGTCCCGCTCGGCCTTCTCGGCGCGCTTCACCGACCTGGTCGGTGAATCCGCCATGCGCTATCTCACCCACTGGCGCATGCAGCTGGCCCGCATGCACCTTCGACGGACACCGGAGCCGCTCTCGGCGGTCGCCCGCCGCTTCGGCTACCAGTCCGAGGCGGCGTTCTGCCGGGCGTTCAAACGGACCTTCGGCGTGCCGCCGGGGAACGCCCGCCAGGCCGCGGATGACGCGGGCCCGGCGGCGCGAGGGTGGGACGGCGCCCCGACACGCTGATCCGCCGATCGCCACCCGGGCCGGCGCGAGCCGGGTGCGTGGCAGAGGCACCGGGAGTTCTAAGCTGTCCGGTCATGCGCCTCCTCCCGTTCCGCGCCGGTTCCCGGCGACCTCTCCGGCGTTGGGTCCCGCTGGTCGCCGCGTGTCTTGCCGTCCTGCCCGCCGGAGTCGCGCAGGCCGCCGCGCCCAAGCCCTCGTTGCTGAAGTCCGGCAGGCTGGCGGCCACCTCGTGCCCGGAGCCGCCGCTCATCGACAGAGGCATCCCACAGCCGGGCGAGTACCTCACCGCGGTCATGAAGTGTCTGAACACCTCGTGGTCCGCCCATTTCGCTCGGTCCGGGCTGCGGTTCCGCGCGCCCACGGTCCGCCTCTACCCCGAACCCGCGCGGCGCGTCTGCGGCATACCCTGGCCCCAAGGCGCGGACGCCTTCTACTGCACGAAACGGGCCACGCTGGTGTTCCCGCTCACCGATTCCTGGATCGAGGACCGCACCGATCTGTACCCCTTCAAGGTGGCGGCCCACGAGTACGGCCACCACCTGCAGAGCCTCACCGGCGTCAGGGACCACTACGAGAGGCGCGTCCGCTCCGACCACACCCGCCAGGCCGAACTCGGCCGCCGCTACGAACTCCAGGCCGACTGCCTGTCGGGGGTGTTCCTGGGCAGCGTACGGGACTCGCTGCCCCGTACCGATCAGGACTGGAAGGCACTGTCCGAGAAGCTCCGCGCCAGCGGTGACGAGGGCGAGCGCCGCACCCACGGCAGCGGCGCCAACCGGGTCCGCTGGTTCGAACGCGGCTATCGCGCGCTCTCCCCCGCCGCCTGCGACACCTGGACCGCCGGCCCGTCCCGGGTGTCCTGATCCGCGGGACCGGCGGAAGAGACACGAGATGTCTGGCCGGCCGGAGGCTGTCACCAGTCCATCGGGCGGCCTGGCCGAGCCTCGGGAGCACTCGATCTCCACGACGAGGGCGGGCCGCCGGTTCCAGCATCGCTACGACAGGAACGCCATCAGTACACATAAAGCGCATTGAATCCCAAAATAGGATATTTCAGCGTCAATTCATTTGTGGCATGTATTGCCGCCTGAAAAACGATCCATGGCTGGCTAGAATTCGTGACATCGGGGCCCAGATCACTTTCAGTGTGGAGGCATCGTGCCACAGACCGTCGTTGAGCTGGCCCGTGACGTCGTCGCCGAACTCGCTCCCGGCGAGCTCAAGGACTTTGATTTCCTGTCCCAGGCGTACCTGGACAATCCAAAGGCCGCCCGGCGTGCGGGGAAACCGTCCAACGAGCCCAACGCCTCGGGATGGTCGGTCGCCGTTCCGTTTCTCACCACCCTGGCCATGGCCGTGATCACGGATGTGGGCAAGGACCTGACCAAGGCGGCCGGGCAGTCGGCATGGTCGGCCCTGAAAGGCCGGTTCGCCAAGGAAGGGACGGACACCGAGCTTCCCGCCGCCGACGACGAGGAGCGCCTGCGCGAGCTGGCCATCCAGGCGGCGGCCGAACATGGGGTAACCCCCGAGAATGCCGTCCGACTCGCCGAAACCATCGTCAAGGGCTGGAAACACCCGAAGTGACAGCGACTCCTTTCACGCTGCCCACGGCTACCACCACCCGTTTCGTCCTGCTGATCGGACTTTCGGCGTTAACCGCCATCTACCTCGCCAGTCCCGTCAGCCGAATAGGCCCGATGCAGTTGGAGTGCGCCGTCGCGGCGGATCGGCAGGCCGTGACCGGCCGGGCCGCCCAGGTGGTCTCCACCTACCTGACGTGTGACAGGGACGCTCATCTCTGGAACGCGCTGTTCGACGTGGTGGTCATCGCGCTCTTCCTACTGGTCGTGGTTCTGCTGCACAATGCCGCGCCCGCGATCACCTCCCGCAGGCAGCACCTGTTGCCACTGCCCGTCGCCGCCTATCCGGAAGCCTCGGCAAGGGTCGAGCGGCTGATCGCCGAGGCCGGGCTCCAGGGCCGCGTCACGATACTCGTCAACCCTCATGACGACGGGGACAGCGGGCGCGCCTTCGGCCGGTTCGGCTCGCGCCGGGTACGGCTCAGCTTCGGGCTCATCCGCAGGTATCCGGAGTCGGAGCCGGAACTCAACGCGGTGATGCGCCACGAGCTCGCCCATGTCCGCAACCGCGACCTGAACATAACCGGCCTGACCCTGGCCAGTTGGTGGACGTTCGCACTCGCGGTGACCGTGATGTTGGTGTTCGTCATGACCGGGCCGCTCCGTGAGCTACCGGGACGCGCGATCCCACTGCTGCTGACCCTGGCCATCGCCTTCCTGACCACGGTCGCCGTCGCCAGGGTGCGCGAGCACTATGCCGATGTTCGAGCGGCCGAGGCCAACCTGGCAGCCGAAGATCCCGCCTTCCCGCCCAATGCCGTCGACCTGGCGAGAGCGGATTCCCGGTGGGTCCGATCGTGGCGACGGACGCTCCTGTGGCACCCCACCGTCCAGTCCAGGAAACGCGTGGTCGACGATCCGGCCTGGTTGCTGCGCCCCAACCTCCTGGACATGTTTCTGACCGGGGTCACCTCGGCGCTGACCTTTCCCTACCTGACCGTCTTCGCGACGGATCTGCTCGGTGACGAGGGGCGCAACGCGTATCTGCTGGCTGGAACGATCCAGGGGCCGCTGGTCGCGGCGGTGGCGGGAACCTCCCTCTGGCGGGGCGTCCTGCGAGCTCGGGAGTCGGGACTCCCGGTGCCCGGCGGGATCGGTTCGGGCATGGCTCTGGCGGCCGGGCTGTACATCGGGCTGCTGAGCCTGCTGTTCACCATCGACGGCAACCTCGCCCAACTGCTGGTCAGAGACATCCGCCTGGGAGTGGTGGCGGCGCTCCTGCTGATGGTGATCTGTATCGCGTTCTGCCGATGGAACGCCGTCACCGCGACCGCCTGGCTCGGCGTCTCCGCACGGCCCCGGCTACCACTGGCCGCAGCCGTCCCGGTGGGCGGCCTGCTGTTCGGCACGCTGTTCGCGAACTGGTACGCGGCGGCCGGTGGCCTGCCCGCCGAGATCAGCCTGCCGTTCCTTCAGCTGGTCTACCAGACGGTCAGCGGCCTGGCGGACCTCAGCACGCTGATGGCGCTCGTCCTGGCGTTGTTGCTGCCACTTTCCGCACGGCTCCGCCGGCCCCTGGAGAAGCACACCCTTTCCGTGGTTCCGCGTGGCGCGGTAGTGGTCCCTGTCGGCTGCGTGGTGATACTGACGACAGGTGGCGCTCTCCTCCTGCCAGAGGGACTGAATGCCTGGCTCACTCGCCTCCTACTGCCGCTCGCCCCCGCGTTCGCGGGCGAGGCGCATGCCGAGGGGTGGTCGGCCGTGATCGCGACGGGAACCTCGGCACTGGTCGCCGGATTCGCGACCGCGCTGGTGGTCAGCCGCTCCAACCGATCAGGACTCGGCCCGGTGTACGGTCTGCTGACCTCCTACCTGGTCGGGATGACCCTGCCCCTGGTGTTCACGGTCAGAGCGACGATCATCCTCTGTGGCCGATCGGCTCCGCTGTGCACACCGAACTCGCTCGCCGGTTACCTGGGCGCGCTGGCCCTTCTGCACGGCGCGATGGCTCTGACCGCGGGGACGGTGGGCACGCTGGCGGGCTCGGGCATCGGTGCGCTGCTACGCACCACCCGGCGGAAACCCGTGCGGGCCCCGGCGGGTGGGGCAACCGACGTCCAGGACTTCCGGCCGGCTCGCCGATCGGGCGCGACCGCGCTCGGGGCCGCGGGCGTGCTGGCCGTCACCCTGGTACTCGTCCTGGCGGGCGGGCACACCTGGCTTCAGGTGAACGGGGTGACGGCCCCCTCGCAGATCAAAGGCACACCGGTGTTCACGGAGGTCACCGCCTCGGCTCCAACCCACCGTACGCCTCTGCGCCAGTCCTGCGAGTGGATCTACCGTAGGGGCGCGAACATGGGCCTGGGCTCCGCCTACAACCGGTACCTGCTCGACATCTCGCTCGCCGCCACCGGCTCCGACAGCCGCGGCCTCGACGCGCTGGGCCGCGCCCTGCTGGACAGCCTGCGTCAGGGCGACCTCGCCGGCAGGGAACAAAGCCGCATCGCGGTCAGCAACCTGTGCATCATCTGGCTCTGGTACTTCAGCCAGGGCGGGACCGGCTCCACCGCATGATCGCCCTGAAAGGGGTGGCCCGGATTCCCATGCCGTCGCGGACAGCGGAGCGGCGTGGTCATCGACTTGTCCGGCCGATGACGCACCCCGCTACGGTTTCAGCTCCAGTACCAGGTTGAACGGGGTGGCGGTCGCCTGGCGGGTCCGGGTGAAACCCGCCTGCCGGGCCACCTCGAAGAGCCGTTCCCGCCCGGCCTGCGCGCCCAGGGCCTCGGTGCCGCCCTGGGCGAGCGCGTTGGGTACGCAGATGGTGGCCGAGGCGTTGAAGAAGAGCCGGCCCACCGGGTTGAGGTCGTCCGGCAGTCGCCCGTGCGCGAACGGCTCGACCAGCAACACGGTGCCGTCGGGCGTCAGGGTGGAGTGCACGTGTCGCAGCGCGGCAACGGGATCGCCCATGTCGTGCAGGCAGTCGAACAGGCAGACCAGGCCGTAGCCGGCCCCCGGGTAGTCGTCGGCGTAGGCCGTCTCGAAGCTCACCCGGTCCGTGACCCCGGCCTGCAGTGCCAGCTCGCGGGCCCGCACGATCGAGGGCAGGTGCGCGTCGAAGCCGGTGAAGCGCGAGTTCGGGTACGCCTCCGCCAGCACGATGGTCGAGGCGCCGTGCCCGCAGCCGACATCCGCCACCAGGGTCCCGGCGGTCAGTTTCCCCTCGGCGTCCGAGAGTGCGGGAATCCAGCTGTCTCGCAGGTGGGCGGCGTATCCGGGGCGGAAGAACCGCTCGGTGCCGTTGAACAGCGCCCGGTCGTGGTCGGGCCAGGCCAGCTCCCCGGCACCTCGGTAGGCCGCCGCGATCCCGGCCTCGTCGCGGTAGACGGAGGAGATCAGTTCGGCGAGCCCGGTCATGAACACCGGGCTGGTCTCGTCGGCGAACACCCTCGCCTGCTCGTCGGTCAGCGTGTAGGTGCCGTCCCGGTAGCGGACGTATCCGGCACATGCCTGGGCCGCGAGCCATTCGGCGACGAGCCGCTCGTTGGTGCCGGTGCGCCAGGCCAGGTCACCGGGGCTGAGCGGGCCCGCACCCACCATCGCCTTCCACAGGCCCAGCCGGTCTCCGAGCACGACCGTCGCCGCTCCGAACGCGGCCCCCATGTCGAGCACGACCTGGTCCACGAGCCGCTGCAGCCCGGCCTCGTCCATCGGAGCCTTCCCCGTCGGTCCGTGTGGTCGCCCGCGGAACTCGGTTCGAGTCCGCCCGCCGCGCGGGAGCGCGCGGGAGGGGTCGGCGAATCCCCGCGCGACCACCGTTCCCAGCGTAGTGCCGGCCTTTCGCGCCCCCCGGAAACGGATGTTCAACGTCGCGCAACGGCTCCTTCGGCCTCGGATCAAAAGCGTCCGCTGTGCCGGCCGTTGTCCGACGCCTGCGACAGGTCGGCCCGGAAAGGATCGAAGTGATGCGGCTCGGCGGGCAGGTCCCCCATCGGCCGCCCGTGCTGGAGGGAGGGGCCGGCCCGGTGCCGGCCCGCGGCGGCGACCGGACGGCGACCGTACCGGCCCTCGGGGTCGGAGTCGTTCCGGCCCAGGCGCTCGACCAGCGGCGACACCAGCCGCACCGCTGGCGGCGTGAGCGCGAGCAGCACCGCCACCACCACGCCTGCGGCGAGAATCACACCGGCGAGCACGTCGTGCGGGTAGTGGACTCCCACCATCACCCGGAGCAGCGCCGCCACCGCGGCCAGCGGCAGGGTCAGCGCGGCGAGGCGGGGACGGAGCAGGGCCAGCCCGACCGCGAGCCCGGCGGCCAGGGTGGCGTGGTTGCTGGGAAACGACCAGTCCCCCACCTCCGGGCACTCCGCGATCGCCGCCGCGGCTCCCGGCACCACCCGGCAGGGGCGTTCCTCGGTCACCATCAGCTTCACCGTCTCGCTGATCGCATAGGCGGCGACGGTGCCCACGCCGATCATGACGGTTCCGGCGACACCACGTACGTCCCCCCGGCGCAGGGCGGTCCACCACACTCCGACGAGGATCAGCCCGAGGAGCACGAGGGTGCCGTCGGTGGCGATCTCCATCGCCGTGCTCGCCCACCAGGGCGCGTTCGCCACCGCCTCGGTCACCGATCGGTACCCGGAGGCCGAGGCGCCTTCCACGACCTTCGCCGGACCGGCCCCGCCCGTTCCCTCCGGCGAGAGCCAGGCAACGACTCCGGCACCCAGGCCCAGCGACACGGTCGAGCCCAGCAGCCGGTTGCGGAGATTGTTCCCAGCGTCAGTCTTCATAGCGGTTGATCATAAGAAGGACCGTGGCATAACACCTAAATGAACAACAATCGAATCTGAGATGAATCTCAGGGCGGCGACCGGGTGTCCCGAAAACCAGGGCCGGTGCCGTTCCACCCGGCTTTCGGCGCGGTCCGCGAGTGGCCGCCGCGCGCCGTCGGCCCGCCGCGGTCTCGGCTCCGGTATCAGGTCGAACCCGGCCGTCCGCCGTGTGACGGACCCCCGCTCCGCCACCCGGCGGATGCCCGGTCGGCCACGGCGCCCCGGCCGGGGTGGTCCGCAGGCGGTCGATCTCGGTAACCTGCTACGCATGCCTGGTAGGACGGACGGTCTCGCGAGGATCAGGCTGGTCATCGCGGACGACCAGGCCATGATCCGCACCGGGCTGCGATTCGTCGCGGAGAGCGCCGCGGACATCGAGGTCGTCGGGGAGGCCGTCGACGGGCTGGAAGCCCTCTCGGTGACCCGGCGACTGCGACCGGACGTGCTGCTGATGGACATCGCGATGCCCCGGCTGGACGGCCTGGGCGCCGCCCGGCGACTGCTCTCGGACCCGCATCCGCCCAGGATCGTCATGCTGACCACCTTCGACACCGACGAGAACCTGCACGCCTCACTCCGCGCCGGAGTGAACGGCTTCCTGCTCAAGACCTCGCCCCCCGAGCAGCTCATCGAGGCGGTACGGGTGGCGGCGGCCGGCGACGCGCTCATCGACCCGGCGGCCGCCATGCGGGTGATCGCCTCGTTCACCGCGCACCACAGGCCGGTCGCACCGCCCGAGCTGGCCACGCTCACCTCGCGTGAGCTGGAGGTGTTGCGTCTGCTCGCCCGGGGGCTGTCCAACCCCGAAATCGCCAGGAGGCTCCAGGTGGGCGACGCGACCATCAGGACCCACGTCGCCCGGGTGCTGCACAAGCTCGGCCTGCGCGACCGGATCCAGGCCGTCGTGTTCGCCTACGAGGCCGGGGTCGTGCGGCCCGGACAGCGGGACCGGTCGTGCTGAGGAGAGCGCTCGGCGACTGGCGGCCGACCTGGCTGGATCTCCTTCTCTCCCTCGCCGTGGTGATCACCGGCCTCGTCGAGTCCTTCGGCCGCCAGGGCTCCCAGCCCGGCCAGATCAGCGATCCGGTGCCGCTGGCGGTGGGGGCGGTCGTCGCCGGGACGCTGCTGCTGCTCCGGCGCAGGTTCCCCACCGCCCTGCTCCTCGCACTGATCTCGATCGGCCTGGCCGTACGGGCGGTGGCGGGCGACGGCTACTACGCCGCCTGGCACTTCTACTCGACGCTCATCCTGGTCCACACCGTGGCCAGCGCCGCGGAGCTGCGGAGCCGCCGCGGGCTCGCGGGGCTGGCGTGCGTACTGGTGGCGTACGCCGGCCTGCAGACGTTCCAGCGCAACGACCTCGCCGAATTCATGATCAGCGCCGTCTTCATGGGGGTGGCGTACGGGAGCGGCATCCTGCTGCGTCGCCAGATCGACCGGACGTTGCGGCTGGCGGAACGCGCCATCCGCCTTGAGGTGGAGCGCGAGGAGCGGGCCCGGCAGGCGGTGGCGGAGGAACGGGCCCGGATCGCCAGGGAGCTCCACGACATCGTCTCGCACAACGTGAGCGTGATGACCCTGCACACCGGCGGGGTGCGGATGCGGCTCGGCGAGGAGCACAGGCGGGAGCGCGACATGCTGCTCGGGGTCGAGAAGGCCGGCCGCGAGGCGGTCGAGGAGCTCCAGCTCATGCTGGGGGTGCTCCGCAGGACCGGCGATCCGGACCCCGGCGCCTCCCAGCCGGGCCTGGAGCGGCTGGACGAGCTGGTCGCGCAGGTCAGGGAGGCCGGGTTGGACGTCCGCCTCCGGATCACCGGCGAGCCGCGTGCCCTGCCGCCGGGACTCGCGCTCTCCGTCTACCGGGTGATCCAGGAGGCTCTGACCAACGTGCTGAAGCACTCCCCCGCCGCCAGTGCCGACGTCGTCATCGCGCACGGCCCGACCGGGCTGGATGTGGAGATCACCGACGACGGCACAGGAGGCGGGCGCCGCTCGGACGGGCGGCGCCCTGGCGGGCACGGTCTGATCGGGATGCGCGAGCGGGCCGCGTTGCACGGCGGCGAGCTGTCCGCCGGTCCCGTCCCCGGCGGCGGTTACCGGGTGGTCGCCCGGTTCCCGCTGGGCACCCCGGCGGCGACCGGCTGATCCGCTTCCCGCCCGGCCCACTCCGCGTCGGTCATCCGCAGCATCCGCAGCCCGATCACCCCGGAACCGGCCAGGTAGAGCAGGCCGCCCACGGCCGTGCCGATCGGGAAGACCAGGGTTCCGAAGACGCCCGCGATGATCGCGAAGGGCGCCCACCACGGCCCGTGGCCGGCGTAGGCCAGGGCCAGTCCGAGCAGGAACAGGCCGAGCAGCCCGAGGAAGCCCGGGATCTGGAACCCGAAGGTGGCACCGGGGTCGGCGAACGCCTGCTCGGCGAGCATCTCGCCCTGGGCGGGCGGCAGGGCGCGTTCGAGCCGGGAGTAGAAGAAGTCCCCGAGCATCAGCCCGGAGAAGTTCACCACGCCGAGCAGCGCGAGACCACCGGCGAGATGGCCGAAGACGACTCCCCGGTGCCGGATGAGGTGGATCATCCCGATGATTCCCGGGATCATCAGCACCCAGCTCCAGTGCAGCAGCGAGGCGCTGACCGAGACCTGCTCCGGATACCTGCCGTACACGCCGGTGGTGTCACCGCCCTGCCGCAGGGCCGGGTCGACGACGGCGCCCGCGATGTAGAGGAGCGGCGCGACGATGAGGCACACCCCCGCGGCCCATCTGCGGAAGCCGAGTGGATTGGAGAGCGACGGCATGAGATCTTCCCTTGCGTTCCGGCCCGCGTCTGGACCGGCGGGGCGAGGCCGGGAACGCTAGGCGACGACGCGGCGCGCGTCGTCCTCCTCATGGCCTATCGTCGCTCCACTGTCCGGCGGACCTCCTGCCCCGCGCACCGCGACGCGGATCCGGCGTCCGGCCCGCGGGGTTCACCGCGCCGGGCGCGACACGTGGACACCGGAGAGAAGTCCGGAAAGGAGGCCCACGGCGGGCGCCGGGAGCGGACCGGCCGGGGACGTTCACCGGCACCGCGTTCCGGCGGCGCGCTAGGTGGGCTTCGCGACCGTGAAAGCGAATCGGCGGATCGGGCGATAGAGAGGGACCGCCGTTCGCGTTCGAAGGATTGCACATGACGGGAAGACCATCGTGACCGCGATGTCCTGGGCCGCCCATCCGGCGGAGGACGCCCACGTCGTCCGGCTCTCCCTCGCCGAGTCCGAGCGGTTCAGCGCGATCTTCGACACCTACTTCGGCGAGATCCATCGCTACGTCGCCCAGCGGCTCGGCGCCGACGCCGCGGAGGACATCGTCGCGGAGACGTTCCTCACCGCGTTCCGCAAGCGGGCGCAGTACGACCCGTCGCGGGCCGGCGTGCGGGCCTGGCTGTACGGCATCGCCACCAATCTCATCGGCAGGCACCGCCGCGTCGAGGTGCGAACGTTGCGCGCGCTCGGGCGCCACGGCCCCGACCCGGACACCCCGGGGCACGAGGAGCACGTCGCCGTGCGGGTCAGCGCGGAAAGCCTGCGGCCGAGTCTCGCGGCGGCCCTGGCCGGACTACACCAGCGAGATCGCGACGTCCTGCTCCTCGTCGCCCTGGCCGGGCTGAGCCACGAGGAGGTCGCCACCGCCCTGGGCATCCCGTACGGGACTGTCGGGTCACGGCTGAACCGGGCCAGGAGGAAGCTGCGCGCCACGCTGGGCGAGACCAACCCGATGCTGGAGTCCGAGGAGGCCGATCGTGGATGAGCTGAAGACGGTCCGCGAGCTGTACGGCGAGCCGCGGCTCGATCCGCTCCTCAAGGCCAGGGTACGCGGGTTGCTGACCGACGAGCCCAGGAGGCGACGGTGGCGGCTGTCATGGACCGCGGCCGTGGCCGGCCTCGCGGCCGCCGCCGTGACAGCGGCGGTGACCGTGGCGGTCGCGGTTCCCGGCATGACCGGGGAGGCGGGGGCGCCGAACCGGGTCGCGACGATCTCCGGGCGGTCGGTCCTGCTCGCGGCGGCGACCACCGCCGAGTCGGACCCCGCGGCGGCGAACGCCTACTGGCGCGTCAGGAAACTGCACCGGCGGACGTACCCGGAGCGGCTGGGCAGGGGGGCGAACCGTTACTGGGTGGTGGAGTCACGGCTCACCGAACAGTGGGTCGCCAGGGACGGCCGGGTCTGGTCCGCCTCCCGGGCGCTGGGGGCGCGCCCGGGAAGCGCGGCCGACGAGGAGGCCTGGCGTCGCGACGGCTCCCCCACCGAGTGGTCGAGCCAGGGAGAGGTGCTCTCCACCTCGCCGGAGAAGGGCGAGCTGCGGGCCATCACCGGCAAGGTGCCCTTCAGCATGGCCGGTCATGAGATGACCTTCGAGCAGCTCCAGAGGCTCCCGGTCGCCCCCGCCGCGCTGAAGGAGTGGGTCACCGAGGCGGTGAGCGACGTTCCGGCCGGCACCGTCGACGGTGTCGTCGCGGACGCGCTCAGCGGCCTGCTGTGGAGCAAGCCGTCGCCGCCGGACGTGCGCGCGGCCGCCTACCGTGCGCTGGCCGAGCTGCCGAACATCCGGTATCTGGGCAGCGCCACGGACGAGCGGGGCCGGGTGGGGGCCGGGTTCTCCTTCACCGTTCAGCCTCCCGGGGCGCGGAACGGCGCGGCCGTGCGGCGGACACTGATCATCGATCCGGACAGCTCCCGGGTGCTCTCCTCCACGGTCACCGGCCGGCCGGGGGTCAGGGGCGATGAGGTCGAGCTGGTCCTGGAGGCGGGCTGGACCGATGACCGGCCCGCCGTTCCCGAACTTCCCTAGCCCACCCGGGGGACCTGCCCCCGCACGCTGACGGCCCGTTCGCCCTCGCCGCCCCTTCGCGGGTGCGCGGGTGGGCCGCCCGAGACACTGTTTGGAGCAATCGCTTGTTTTGGCATGCCCGTAAGGCGCTCGACCTGATCAGGAATCGTCCCGAGGCGCCCTCGCTCGCGACGAGCGAAGGACCGGTCATCTGCCCCGCCGACCTGTTTCCCGCGATCAAGGTGTCCGAGGTCATGGCGGGCCTGGTCAGGCTCGTCGGCCTGCCCCCCGTCGACCTGGGCACCGACATCGACTGGCGGACCGACCCGCACCGGAACCGCTCCTGGACGCTGAACCTGCACGCGCTGCGGTGGGTGGGCGGGCTGATCGCCGAGTACGAGCGCTCCGGCGAGGCGGAGTACCTCGACCGCGCCACCCGGATCGCCGAGGACTGGGCGCGCGCCAATCCCCGCGGCGCGACCGGCATCAGTCCCTGGGCCTGGGCCGAGCACCCGGTCGCGCTACGCGCCCCGGTCCTGGTCTGCCTCAGCGCGCACGTGCGCGACGACTGGCTGTCGGAGAGCCTGGTCGAGCACGCCGAGATCCTGTCCGATCCCGCGCTCTACCGGCGGGGTCACAACCACGGCCTGGACCAGGACATCGCGCTGCTGACGGTCGGCTGCCGTCTCGGCCAGGAGCGGTGGAAGGACCTGGCCGTCCGGCGGATGACCGACTCGGCGGAACTCGCCATCGACGCGCAGGGCGTGCTGCACGAGCAGGCTCCGCGGTACGGGATATACGTCCACCGGCGGCTGGGCGTCGCGATCGAGGCGATCAGGGCGTCCGGGGCCGAGGTCCCCGCGGGGCTCGTCGCGCGGCGCGACTCGCTGGAGACCTACGTCAGCCACGCCACCCAGCCCGACGGCCGCCTGGTGCCGATCGGCGACAGCCCGGCCGACACGCGCCCGAGCGGTTTCCGGCACGGGGAGGACACCGTGCGGGTGTTCGACGACGGTTACGTCTTCGGCAGGACGGCATGGGACGACCCGAGGTCGGCCTTTTATTCGATCAGGTTCGGTGCCGGCCGCCGGCTGCACGGCCATGAGGACCATCTGGGCGTCACCTACCACGCCCACGGCCGGGACATCCTGGTGGAGGCGGGTTTCCACTCCTACCAGCGGACCGCCTACCGGAGGTGGACGATCTCCCCCGAGGCGCACAACGTGCCCGTCGTGGTGGGCGCGGACCTCCGCGAGGGGACGGCGACGCGCCTGGTGGGCTCGTCCGTCACCCAGGCGCGGCAGTGCTACCGGTTCACCGACACCGCGTACGGCGTCGGCCGTACGCGGTCGGTCCTGGTCGGCCACGGCGCCGACCTGATGGCCGTGCTGGACTCGGTCCCGGCGGGGTCGGCGCTGCGCAACCTGTGGCACTTCGCCCCCTCGCTCACGGTGGTCGCCAACCGTGACGGCCAGGTGGTCCTGGCCGACGGGGAGTGGTGGGTGACGCTGCTCCAACTCGCGACGCCCTCGGGCCGGCCGCTCGGCGGGCAGACCGTGCGGACCGAGACGATCGCCCTCGGCCACCTCAGGCAGGCCGAGGCGACGACGGTCCTGTCCCCGCCCGCCGAGTCGGTACTCACCCTGATCGTGCCCGGCACCGCCGACCCCGAGGTCACCCGGTCCGGCGGACGGCTGAGCGTCCGCACTCCCGGCGGCCACGTCTCCCTACGCTGGGACCCCGACCTGGGTTTCGCCGACCGGGCCCCGGCGCACTCCGGCGACGGTCAGGTGAAGACGACCGTACGGTGACCGTTGAGCAGCACCCGCTGCTGCACATGCCACTGGACGGCCCTGGCCAGGGTGCGGCACTCGGTCTCCCTGCCCAGCGCGACCAGGTCCTCCACCGACGCCGAGTGGTCGACCCGGGCGACGTCCTGCTCGATGATCGGGCCCTCGTCGAGGTCCGAGGTCACGTAGTGCGCGGTCGCGCCGACCAGCTTGACACCGCGCTCGTGCGCCTGGCCGTAGGGGTTGGCCCCCTTGAAACTCGGCAGGAACGAGTGGTGGATGTTGATCGCCCTCCCGTCCAGTTCCTTGCACAGGTCCTCGGAGAGGATCTGCATGTACCGGGCCAGCACCACCAGGTCGACCTGGTTCTCCTCGACCAGTTCGAGCAGCCGCTGCTCGGCGGCGGGCTTGGTCTCCTTGGTGACCGGCACGTGGTGGAACGGGATCCCGTGCCATTCGGCGAGCGGCGCGAGGTCGGGGTGGTTCGACACGATGGCCGGAATCTCGACCGGCAACTGCCCGGACCGCCAGCGGTACAGCAGGTCGTTGAGGCAGTGGTCGAACTTGGAGACCATGAGCAGCAGCCGCGGCTTGACGCCGAGGTCGTGGATTCTGTAGTGCATCTGGAACCGTTCGGCCACCGGGCCGAACTCGTTCTCCAGCTCCGCGACCGACGGCGTGGCCGGACCGGTCCGCAGGTGGACCCGCATGAAGAACAGTCCCGAGTCCGGGTCGCCGAACTGCTGGCTCTCCGCGATGTCGCAGTCGCGCCGGAAGAAGAAGTCGATGACGGCGTGCACGATGCCGGGCCGGTCGGTGCACGACAGCGTGATGACGATGGACTTCTTGCCGCTTTCCATGTGCGTCTCTTCCTGGCTCATGCCTTCAGCCTCGAACCGGTCGGGTCGAACGGGGCGCGCAGGCTCACGCTCGCCTCGAGGATGTCCCCGGCCACGTCCAGCTGGTAGGTCCCCGCGTTGATGTACTCGGCGTCGACGAGGTCGTGCTCGCGCTCGATGTACGCCAGCCCGACACCCTTGCCCAGCGTCGGCCCGAAGGCCGCCGAGCTGACGAACCCGGCCGGCTCGCCGTTGCGGAGGATGAGCTCGCCTCCCCACAGCGCCGTTCCGGCGTCGTCGACGGTCACCGACACCATGCGGCTGGTGACGCCGTGCTGCTTCTGCTTCTCGACGGCCTCACGTCCGCGGAACGCGATGTCGGTGTTGAGCTTGCACGCGAACGACATGCCGGCCTCGACCGGCGTCCGGTCGGGCGTGAGCTCACGGCCCCAGGCCCGGTAGCCCTTCTCGATGCGCATCGCGTCGATCGCGTAGTGGCCGATCGGCAGGAGGCCCAGGTCCGCACCGGCGTCGGTGAGGTGTTCGTAGGCGGTCACCGTGTACTCGGTGGGGATGTAGAGCTCCCAGCCCAGCTCACCGACGTAGCTGACCCGGGTGGCACGGCAGGGCACCGGCCCCAGCTCGATCTCCTGGCTGGTGTAGAAGGGGAACCGCTCGCTCGACAGGTCCGCCTTGGTGAGCCGGTTGAGCAGTTCGCGAGACTTCGGTCCCATGATTCCGAGCACCGCGTACGACGAGGTCACGTCGACGACCTGGGTCCGGCAGCCCGCGGGCAGGTTCACGGTGATGAAGTGGTGGTCACGGGTGGTCTGCGCCGAGCCGGTCACCAGTAGGTACTCGTCACGGGCGAGCCTGGTGATCGTCACGTCGGACTCGTAGCCGCCGCGGTCGTTGAGGATGCCGGTGTAGACGGTGGTGCCCGGCTTGACCGCCATGTTGGCGGTGCACAGGTACTGGAGCGTCTCCTCGGCGTCGGGCCCCTTGATGAGGAACTTCGAGAACGCCGTCTGGTCGAGCAGGGCCACCCCGTTGCGGGTCCCCTCGACCTCCGCGTTGACCTGCGGGCGCCAGTTCTGGTGACCGAAGGAGTACTCCACCTCCTTGGACACCCCCTCGGGGGCGAACCAGTTCGGCCGCTCCCAGCCCATCCTGCTGCCCATGACCGCGCCCGCGGCCTCCAGCAGGTGGTGGACGGGGGAACGGCGCAGCGGCCGGCCGGTCTCCAGTTCGCGGTTGGGCCAGGGGATCGCGTAGTGCAGGCCCAGCGTCTCCTTGGTCCGCTCCCGCAGCCAGGTCTCGTTGCCGTTGAACTTCGCGAAGCGCCGTACGTCGACCGGCCAGAGGTCGCGGGTGCACTCGCCTTCGATGATCCACTCGGCCAGGGCCAGGCCCGCGCCGCCCGCCGAGGCGATTCCGGTGGAGTTGAACCCGGCCAGCACGTACATGTTGGGGATCTCGGGGGTCTGCCCCATGATGAAGTTGTTGTCGGGGGTGAAGCTCTCCGGCCCGTTGTAGAACTTCTTGATCCCGGTGGTCTCCAGCGCGGGGACGCGGATGATCGCGTTCTCCATCAGGACGGCGAACTGTTCCCAGTCCTCGTCGAGCAACTGGAAGACGAACGGGTCGGGGATGTCGTGCGGGCCGACCCACGGCTTGGCGTCGGGTTCGAACCCGCCCATCACCAGGCCGCCGACCTCTTCCTTGAAGTAGATGTAGCCGTCCTGGTCGCGCATCACCGGCAGATCGCTGGTGATGCCCTCCATCCATTCGGTGACCACGTAGAAGTGCTCGACCGAGTGCAGCGGGACGGTCGTCCCGGCCATCGCCCCGACCTGCGCCGCCCACTGGCCGGCGCAGTTGACGAGGATCTCGCACTCGATCGTGCCGGCCTCGGTGCGCACCCCGGTGACCCGGCCGTCGACCACGTCGATCCCGATGACCTTGGTGTTCTCCAGCACCTTCGCGCCCCGGTTGCGGGCGCCGCGGGCGAGGGCCTGCGTCATGTCGGTGGGGTTGGCCTTGCCGTCCCCGGGCAGCCAGACCGCGCCGACCAGGTCGTCGGTCCGCATCATGGGCCACTTCTCGCCGGCCTCGGCGGGGCTGATCACGTGCGCCTCGACGCCGAACGCCTGCGCGGTCGCCGCGGTCCGCTTCAGCGAGGTCATCCGTTCGGGCGAGCGGGCGACCGAGAGGCTGCCCGACTGCTTCCAGCCGGTGCCGAGCCCGGTCTCCTCCTCCAGCGTCGCGTAGAGCTCGGTGGAGTACTTGATCAGCTTGGTCATCTCGTTCGTCGCGCGCAGCTGGCCCACCAGTCCGGCGGCGTGCCACGTGGTGCCACACGACAGGCTGCCCTGCTCAAGCAGGACGACATCGGTCAGACCCAGTTTGGCCAGGTGAAAGGCGACACTTGTCCCGACGATGCCGCCACCGATGATGACGACCCTGCTGCGTGCTGGCTGTTGTGCGTTCATGACTTCCCATGGTGGTGGCGGTTCACTGAGTGAATCTGCGGTTCATTCAACGGGTCGACAGCGGCACTGTCAACGGGGCGGCGGTTAACTTCTTGTATCCGGGGAGGGCCGCCGGCGGCGGCCCCGGGGCACGCCGACACCCCGACCGGGAGAGGCTCACCGATCGGAAGCGCGGACGTGTTCGGGAACGGAGACTCAGGCGATGATCGTCGCGGCCTGCTCCCGCTCCAGCGGGAAGTGGCAGGCCGACCAGTGCTCGTCGTCGGCCTTGAGGGTCAGGGCCGGCGCCTGCCGGACGCAGGCGCGAGGGACCTTGCGCCCGCCGTCCAGCTCGTGGACCTCGCCGGCGGGGAGCTTCTGGGCGAGCAGTTCGGCGTGGAAGCAGCGCTGGTGGAAGGTGCATCCCGAGGGAGGGTTCGCCGGGTTCGGCGGGTCACCGGGCAGCTGGATGCGCTCGCGGGAACGCTCCACATCGGGGTCGGGCACCGGCGCCGCCGACAGCAGTGAGGCGGTGTACGGGTGGTGCGGCGAGGTGTAGATGTCGTCCTTGGCGGCGATCTCCACGATCCGCCCCAGGTACATCACCATGACCCGGTCGCTCACGTGCCGTACGACGGAGAGGTCGTGCGAGATGAGGATGTAGCTGAGGCCGTACTCCTGACGCAGGTCCTGCAGGAGTTTGAGGACCTGCGCCTGGATCGAGACGTCCAGCGCCGACACCGGTTCGTCGAGGAGCAGCACCTGGGGGGTGACCGAGAGCGCGCGGGCGATGCCGATGCGCTGGCGCTGACCGCCGGAGAACTGGTGCGGGAACAGCTTGGCCTGGGCACGCTGGAGACCCATCCGCTCCAGCATCCCGTGCACCGTGTCGAGCTTCTCCTGCTTGGACATGCCGGAGTTGGTGAGCGGTTCGGCGACGCTGGCCGCCACCCGCTGGCGCG
This sequence comes from Streptosporangium amethystogenes subsp. fukuiense, assembly GCF_042665875.1. Lineage (NCBI taxonomy): Bacteria > Bacillati > Actinomycetota > Actinomycetes > Streptosporangiales > Streptosporangiaceae > Streptosporangium > Streptosporangium amethystogenes. Next base: position 4,551,578 of record NZ_JBHTEE010000001.1, read on the forward strand.
GGTCCAACGACGCGTACGGATCCTGGAAGACCACCTGGACCCGCTGGTGGAACTCGCGGAGTCTGCGCCCCGCCAGCTTGGTGACGTCCTCGCCGTCCAGGAGCACCCGGCCGCCGGTGGGCTCGATCAGCCGCAGGATCATCCGGCTCAGCGTCGTCTTGCCACACCCGGACTCGCCGACGAGGCCGAGCGTCTCGCCGCGGGCGAGGTCGAAGGAGACCTCGTCCACCGCCCTGACCATGTTGGACGAGCCGCCGAACCGCTTCTTCTTCCCGAAGTGCTTGGAGAGCCTCTCCACCCGGAGAACGGCGTCGGGTCCGGCGACGAAGGGACCCGGGCTGTCCGCGGGCTCCGCGATCTCAGCGGCCATCACACACTCACATCCTGCAGTGCCATCTCCTCGGCGCGATGGCAGGCGGTCAACTGGCTGGTCGGGGTCAGCGCGCGCAGGCGCGGGATGTCGGTGGCGCAGAGCTCGCGGTCGTCGCGGCGGTGACAGCGCGGATGGAAGCTGCAGCCGGTGGGGACGGCCAGCAGGTTCGGGGGCTGGCCGGGGATCGGGTCGAGCTCCGCGACGTGGGCGTCGGGCCGGGGGCTGGACCGGAGCAGCGCCTCGGTGTACGGATGGACCGTGTTCTTGAGCACCTGACGGACACTGCCGTGCTCGACGACGCGGCCCCCGTACATCACCGCGACCTCCTCGGCGTAGCGCGCGACGACGCCGAGGTCGTGTGTGATGATCACGAGCGACATGCCGAGCTCCCGGCGGAGCCCGTCCAGCAACTCCATGATCTGGGCCTGGACCGTGACGTCGAGCGCCGTGGTCGGCTCGTCGGCGACGAGCACCTGGGGCCGGAGCGCGACCCCCATCGCGATCATCACTCGCTGGCGCATTCCCCCGGAGAGCTGGTGCGGATAGTAGTCGACGCGCTCGCGGGGGTTCGGGATGCCGACCAGCCCGAGGGTCTCGATCGCCCGCCGCCTGGCCTCGGCCCGGGAGGTCTTCTCGTGGTGGCGCACCACGTCGCCGATCTGCTGCCCGATGGTGAAGGAGGGATTGAGACCGGCCAGGGCGTCCTGGAAGATCATCCCGATCGACTTGCCGCGCAACTGGCTCAACCGGCTCTTACCCTCAAGGGTGTACTCCTGGCCGAGGTAGCTCACCGTCCCGGACTCGATCGACCCGCCGGGGGGCAGTAGCCCAAGTACGGATAGAAATGTCATGCTTTTTCCGGATCCAGACTCGCCGACCACCGCGAGAGTGCGACCACGGAAGCACTGCAAGGAGACGTCGTTGACGGGATGGACGACGCCTCTCAAGGTTTCGATCCGGGTACGCAGGTTCCGGATATCAAGAACGATGTCGCCTTGGCCATCGTTGACTGTCATGGCGTCTCCTGAGGCGGTTTGGCCCTTGCTACACTAAGCAAGTGGTTCAGTAGGTAAACCACTGGATCAAATTCGTCCCCTTATGTTACTGATACCAGGGGCAGAGTCGTCGGCTTGTGGTGAGAATCACTCGAATCTCCCGATCCGCCCTCCAGGGATGTTCTCTCGCAAGCCAACGTCCGTCTCCGTGACCGGATGGTGACAAACCGTGCCTGATTCGGGCTTCCGCAACCTTCAACCGCTCCTGCGCCCGCGTTCCATCGCGGTGGTGGGCGCCTCACCACGACTCAACCGGGGCACCCGGGTCCTCGAGAACCTGCGCAGGTTCGGTTTCGAGGGCGCCCTGCACGTCGTCAACCCGAAGTACGCCGACGTGCTCGGCGTTCCGTGCGTACCCTCCGTGCGCGAGCTTCCCGACGGCGTCGACCTCATCGTCGTCGCGGTGGGCGCCGACTCCGCGCTGGCGGCCGTCAGGGACGCCGGCGAGCGCGGCATCCGCGCGGCGGTGCTGATCGGCAGCGGTTTCGGCGAGGGAAGTGTCGGCTCCGAGCGCGCCGCGGAACTGCGCCGCCTGCTTGACAAGTACGACATGGTGGCCTGCGGCCCCAACTGCTACGGAACCGCGGACCTGGCGAGCGGCGCGGCGGCGTACTCCGGGCGGATCGTCGATCCGCTGCCCCTGGGCAACGTCGCACTGATCCTGCAGTCCGGCGCGCTCTCGCACGCCGTCACCGACTCCGCGATGGGCCGGGGGCTCGCCGCCTCCGCGCTCATCACCACCGGCAACGAGGTGTCGGCGACGGTCTCGGACTACGTGGCCTGGTACGCCGAGGACGAGTCGACCGAGGTGATCGGCGTCTTCCTCGAAGGGCTCCGGGACGCTCCGAAGTTCGCCGCGGCCTGCCGCCTGGCCCGCGAGAGGGGTAAGGCGGTCGTCGTCGTCTCCAGCGGCCGGTCCGACCTCGGCCGCCAGGCCGCCATGGCCCACACCGGCGCCATCTCCGGCGGCGCCGCGGCGCTCGACGGCCTGCTCGCCTCGGTCGGGGCCATCCGCGTCTCCGACCTCGACGAGTTCCGCGAGACGGTGCTGCTCTTCTCGCACCTGCGTCGCGGAAGTTCGGCGGCCACCGGCGTCGGCGTGCTGTCGATCTCCGGAGGCGCGAGCGGTTTGATGGCCGACGCCGCGGAGGCCTCCGGCCTCTCACTGCCCGCGTTCGAACCCGCCGCCGTCGACCTGCTGACCGAACTGCTGCCCGGCTTCGCCGCGGTCAACAACCCGCTCGACGTCACCGGCTCCGCCGTCGAGGACCCGACGCTCCTGCTCCGTTCCCTGCGGCTGGTCGCCGACCAGCCGCAGATCGGCGCGGTCGTGTTCGCGATGAACGTCGGTCTCTCCGGCCCCGGCCAGGAGGCGCTCTACCGCAGGCAGGCGGAGATCCTGGCCGAGGTCGCCCGCGACGTCGAGACCCCGGTGGTGCTGCTGACCATGACCGCGGGGCCGCTCGACCCGGTCATCCACGCCACGCTGTCGGCGGCCGGTGTGCCGGTCGTGATGGGGCTGCGCCCCGGCGTGCACGCGCTCACCTCGTGGCTCGACTGGCCGAGGTTCACCCTCGCCGCGCGGCCCGAGGTCGAGAGGCTCGGCGGCTGGCCCTCGCCGCACGCCGTCGCCTCCGGCGCCGACGCGATGGAGGCGCTGGTGTCCGCCGGCGTCCCGGTCGCGCCCTTCGGCGTCGCGGCGGGCGTCGACGAGGTCGCGGCCCTGGTCGAGCGCGTCGGCACACCCGTGGTGCTCAAGGTCGAGTCCCCCGACATCGCGCACAAGACGGAGGCGGGAGGCGTCGTCCTCGGCGTCACCACCCCCGAAGAGGCCAAGGCCGCCGCCGAGGCGATGCTCGCCTCTGTCGAGAGCCACCTGCCCGGGGCACGGATCACCGGGATCCTCGTGCAGCGGATGGTGGGCGGCCAGAAGCTGGAGTGCCTGATGGGGGTCGTCGACGACCCGCAGGTCGGGCTCGTGCTCTCCATCGCCCCCGGCGGGATCCTCGCCGAGCTCATGGGCCAGGCGGCGTCCCGCCCGGTGCCCGTCACCGCGCGGGACGTCGAGGAACTCCTCGACGCGAGCGTGCTCGGCAGGCTGCTCGCGGGCTACCGGGGCGGCCCGGCCTACGACCGTGCCGCGCTGGTCCAGGCGGCGGTGAGCTTCTCCGAGATGGCGGCCTCGCTGCCCGGTCTGGCCGCCGCCGAGGTGAACCCGCTGCTGGTGCTGCCCGAGGGAGAGGGAGTCGCCGCGGTCGACTGCCTGCTCATCAACGACCAGGCGAGCTGACCGGCACTCCGGCCGCATCGGAGCGTGTCGGATCGCCGGGATCGACCACCGGGCCGGGAAGCGACGGCGGAACGGCTCAGTGCCGAACAGGGCGAGGCAGAAGGGGGCTCCGCCGGTCGGACGACCGGCGGAGCCCCCTTCTGACATCTCCCGCCGTCTGCGGGAGGACGAGCGGATCCACATCGCCGACCGGGTGCGGGAGATCGCGCGCGGGCCGGGCCGCGCGCCCTCGGCCATCGGCCGGGAGATTCGCCGCGACCGGAGCCGCGGACGCTGTCAGCCGGCGGGACGCAGGTCGGCGGCGTCCGGGTCGGGGACGGGCTGGGAGGCGGCGGCGACCCGGGCACGCGGGCCGGGAAGCCTGAGGGCGGCCAGGACGGCCGTCAGCATGACGGCGCCCAGGACGTAGACGGCGGCGCGCATTCCCTCGGCGGAGGCGGCGCGCAGGGCCTGTCCGGACAGCCCTTCGATGTCGTGGTTGGCGACGGCCACCAGAACCGCCAGACCCGCGGCGGTTCCCACCTGCAGCGCGGTGGAGGCCACCCCGGAGGCCAGACCCTGTTCGCCCGCCGAGACGCCGGTGCCCGCGGCGATCCACATGGCCTCGTAGGTGATGCCCATGCCCAGGCCGATGACGACGATCCCGGCCAGGACGGTGAGGAAGGATCCGTCCGTGTGCATGCCGGGGGCCAGGAACGCGGCGCCCACGGCGTTGACGACGATGCCGGTGATCAGTGTGCTCCGGGTGCCGAAGCGGTGGACCAGTCGCTCGCTGAGGAGGTTTCCCGCCGTGATCGACAGGGTCGGGCCAAGGAACGCCAGCCCGGTCTCCAGGGCGCTGAAGCCGAGGACGTCCTGGAAGTACAGGGTCAGGAAGTACGGCACGGCCTGCATCGTCAGCCCGAAGACGAGGATGACCACGACCGCTCCGCTGAGCGCGCGGTTGCGGAACAGCCGCAGCGGCATCAGCGGCGTCCGGCCCCGGGCCTGGACGCGTAGGAACGTGGCCAGCAGAACCACCGCGAGAACGGTCGCGGCGATCACCTCGGCCCGTGCCCAGCCGACCTCGGAGCCGTGCGCGACCGCGAAGATCAACAGGGTGACGCCCGCGGTACCGGTCAGGGTTCCGAGCACGTCGACGCTTCCTCTGCTGACGCGGCCGTCGGGGGGCAACAGGGCGAAGGCGGCGGCGGCACCCGCGGCGGCCAGCGGGACGTTGACGTAGAACACGGCCTGCCAGCCCAGGGCCTGGGTGAGCACCCCGCCGGCCAGCGCGCCCGCCGTGAGCCCGCCGGCGCCGGCCATGGCCCAGACCGTCAGCGCACGGTTGCGCTCCCTGCCCTCGGCGAAGGCGGTGTTGACCAGGGCGAGCACCGCGGGGAACAGCACCGCGCCGGCGAGGCCCTGCAAGGCACGCGCGGTGAGCAGCACCGCCGGCGCCGTGGCCAGGCCGCCCAGCACGGAGGCCACGCCGTACAGCGCCATGCCGAGCACGAACATCCGCCGGCGTCCCACCAGGTCGGACAGCCGGCCGCCGAACAGCAGGAAGCCTCCATAGAGGACGACGTACGCGGTGACCACCCACTGCAGGGTGTGCGGCGTGAAGCCGACATCGGTCGCGATGTCGGGCAGGGCAACATAGATGATGGTGAAGTCGAGGCTGATGATCAGGTGCCCGAGCGCGAGCAGCGCGAGGCTCCATCCCGGCCGTCGGCCGCGGGCCGGGGACTGAGCTGTGGACATGGGTGTGCCTTTCGTCCGTATGTGGTTCGGTGGCCTGTCATGGCTGCACCGGAACCGGCGGACATTTGTTGGCACACCCCTTGAGGGCACTGGGGTGGGCGGCGCCCGGGCTCGGTCCGTCAGGTCCGGTCATCGCCCCTCCCCTCCCTGCGTGTTCCGCGCTGTCCTCGGCACGACTATGCCGCTCGCCGCGGTCCGCGGCATCGGACGCCCGGTCGGCATGACCCGGGACCTTGGACCTAGGACCACCGGAGGTCCGCGCGGCGAGATCTCCGTTGATGCGCGAGGCTGTTGGCCTGTCGGCCTTCGAGGAGGCCGAGTGCGGGAATCGGGGTGTCGGCAAGACTCGTGCCACCATCCCCAAACGAGCGGAGCGCGGCGTCCGAGGCCGGCATGAGGATGGACATCGACCACCGCGACCTGGGGAAACACCGGTGATCGCGTTATCGTGCCGGACTTTTGACCTCAACTGCGGTTGAGTTTCTAGGCTCGTCGGCGACCCATCCGAGCAAGACGACCTAAGGAACTCGACTATGACGACCTTGGTGACAGGTGCCACCGGGAACACCGGCCGGCACGTTGTGGCAGAACTGGTCCGCCGAGGAGAGCGGGTTCGGGCCCTGACGCGAGACCCGGCGGCGAACGTGGGAAGGTTTCCGGCCGAGGTGGAGCTGGTGGCCGGCACGCACAACACACCAGAGAAGTTGGACACCGCACTCCACGGCGTCGACCGGCTGCATATCACGGTGACGAACGGACTTGCCGAGGTCGGGCCCGAGCTGGTCCAGCGGGCGGTCGCCGCGGGCGTTCAGCGCCTCACCGTGCTGTGGGGCGGCTGGGTGGGCCCGGTCGAGCAGGCGGTGGCGGACTCAGGCGTGGAATGGACACGTCTGGAAGCACAGGAGTTCATGTCCAACACGTTGGGCTGGGCCGAATCGATCCGAGCCGAAGGAGTGGTCCGCGAACCGTACGACTTTCCCAGCGCGCTGGTGCACGAGGCCGACATCGGGGCCGTGGCAGCCGTCGCGCTGCTCGATGACGGCCACGCGGGACAGTCCTACAACCTCACCGGACCCGAAGCGCTGACCCCGAGTGAGCGGATCGCGATCCTGTCCCGGACGCTCCGCCGCGACATCGCCTTCGAGCCGATAACGCACGAACAGGCGGTCGACAGGCTGCTGGCCACCGGAGTGTCCCGGGCGGACGCCGAGTATGTCGTCGGCTGGTACGCCGCGTCCGGTGACTCCTCCAAGACCGTGGACGACACGGTCACCCGGGTGACCGGCCGTCCGGCACGTACGTTCACACAGTGGGCGGACGAGCACGCGGACCGTTTCTAGGCTGGGGATCCGAACGCGCCCACGCCGGCCGGTCCCCCGGTTCAGGGCCATGGGTTTCCGCGTTCCCACACCATGAGGTGACACGGAAACCCATGCCCTCGCCAGGCCGGCTGCCGCCGGCAACAGATCAGCGTGTTGCGACGACCGCAGGAAAGCGCCGTGACGGAGCGACCGGAGGGCCCAGGTCAGCGGATGGCCGGAATGACCTCCCTGCCGAACCGCTCGATGTTGCGCCGGACCAGCTCCATCGGCATCCCGGGGAAGTTCAGCCGGACGATCAGGTGCGTCACGCCCAGCGTGTCGCGGTGGTGCAGGCAGTCCTGGATCACGTCGTCGACGCCGCCGATGATGAACCGGTTCCTGGCCAGGTCGGCGAAGTCACTGCTGTTCGCGCCGCTGTTGCCGGGAACGTTGTCGCCCATGCCCCAGCTGTAGTACGCCTTGTACTTCGCGCCGATGAACGGCTCGGCCTCCCTGAGCGCGGACTCCTTGTCGTCGCCGACGAAGAGTTCCACACACTTGGCGAACTCCACCTTCTCCGGCAGGCCCGCCTCCTTCCTGGTCTGGTGGAAGAGGTCGACCTGCTGCTTCATCTCCCCCCACTCCGTCATCGACGTCGCGATCCACGCGTCACCCTGCAGGGCGGCGCGCTTGATCGCGGGGTCGGCGGTGGCGCCGAACCAGATCTGCGGGCGGGGCTTCTGGATCGGGCGCGGACTGATCGTCACGTTGTCGAGGGTGAAGTGCTTGCCCTCGAACGACACGTTCTCCTCGGTCCACAGCCGCTTGAGGATCTCCACGCCTTCCACCAGGCGGCCCACCCGGTGCTTCTTGTTGATCTGGAAGGCGTTGAACTCCTCGTCGCGGTACCCCAGGCCGACGCCCAGGATGAGCCTGCCGCCGGTGATCACGTCCATCGTCGCGTACTGCTCGGCGATGTCGACGGGGTTCAGCAGGGGCAGCAGCAGCAGGTTCGTGCCCAGCCTCATGTCACCCGCCTCCGCCGCCAGACGCGCGAGCATCGGCGTCGTCTGGAGGTACTGGTCGGGGGCGCTCAGGAAGTGCTGGCCCAGCCAGACGGCGTCGTAGCCGGTGTCCCTGATCAACCGCGTCTGCTCGACCAGGCCCTGGAAGGCCGAGTAGATGTCCTGCTGGGGCGCGTACTGCGACCCGAGGAAGACGCCTACGTCCATGGTGTTTTTCCTATCTCCGAGTGGGCGGCCACCGACTTACAGGACACCGCGCGCGATGTCGTCGCTGAGCGAGCCGTAGAGCTCGGGACGGCGGTCGCGGAAGAACGTGTAGCGGACCCCGTGCTGGTCGATCTCGTCCAGGTCGAGCTCGGCCTTGAGGATGTGCGGGCCCTCACCGGCCGGCGCGGCGGTCAGTTCCTCGCCCAGCGGGCTGATGATCCGGCTGGCGCCGAAGAAGTGACGCGGGCCCTCGGTGTTCTCCACGCCGCCCTTGTTGGAGGCGACGACGAACAGGCCGTTCTGGATGGCCGCGGTGCGCAGCTCTCCGCCCCAGGAGTCGGCGCGGTTCGGGCCCCACGCCGCCACCGGGACGAACATGATCTTCGAGCCCTGCAGCGCGAGCACCCGCCACGCCTCGGGGAAGGAGCGCTCGTAGCAGATCAGGATGGAGATCTTGCCGAACTCGGTCCTGAAGGTCGCCAGGCCCGGCCCCTCCTTGAAGTAGTAGCGCTCGTTGAGGCCGGGGCTGTAGCTCCACTGGTCGGGGATGTGGTTCTTGCGGTAGACCTTCACCTGACGACCGTCGGGCAGGTCGCCGGGGATCAGTTCGCCGTCGCGGCCGATGACCGCCACGCTGTTGTAGAACTCGCCCTTGACCTCGCCCTTCTCGTAGAAGGGGAAGAGCACATAGCTGCCGAGCCGCTTGGCCAGCTCCTGGAAACGCCTGACCGACGGCCCGTCGATCGGCTCGGCGAGCTTGAAGTGCTCGGGGGTGTTGTAGCCGCAGAAGTACTGCGTGTTGGACAGCTCGCTGAACACCACGAAGTCCGGCGAGTAGTCCTTCGTGGCCTCGGCGACCAGGGCGAGGTTCTCCTCGACGTTCTTCTCGGTGTCAACGGTCGCCGGTCCGTTCTGGACCAGCAGCACTTTTGCCTTCATTGGGGTTCAGCCCTTCTCACTCATTACCGATAATCCGCAGGTCAGACCCGGTAATACGGGTTGACTTCAGTGGTTGTCGCTGTTTTCCGGTCTCTACCGCGCCAGGAACCGGCCACCCGGCTCGCCGACGACCTCCCCGTCGACGGCCACGGTCCTGCCGCGCAGCAGCGTGCGCACCGGCCACCCGCGCAGCGTCCGCCCGTCGAGGATGCTGTACGCCGACGAGCCGCCCAGGGTCTCGTGGTCGACGACGCGCTCCGCGTCGAGGTCGCACAGCACGAGGTCGGCGTCGGCCCCCACCCGCAGGTTGCCCTTGGCCGGCATGCCGAAGATCGAGGCGGCGTTGCCGGACAGGACCTGCGCGATGCGCTGCAGGCTCATCCCCCGCCTGTGGTGCCCCTCGGAGAGGAGTACCGGAAGCGTCGTCGCCATGCCCGGAAATCCCGCCGCGGCGGACCAGATGTCGCCCTGCTTGCGCTCAAGCGGCACGGCGCAGTGGTCCGTGCCGACGGTGTCGACGTCACCGTCGATCAGTCCGCGCCACATCGCCTCGACGTCCTCCGCCGTGCGCACCGGCGGGTTGATCTTGGCAAGCGATCCCACCTCGCTGTCGTAGGTGTGGGTGAGGTAGTGCGGGCAGGTCTCCACCCAGACCTTGCCGCCGGTGCCCCTGACCCGCTTGGCCGCCTCAAGGCTCTCGCTCGATCCGATGTGCACCAGGTAGACGGTGGCGTCCACCCGTTCGGCGAAGAAGGCCACCCGCTGGATGTTCTCCGCCTCGGCGAACGCCGGCCGGGCGTCGGACCAGGCCCGCAGCCCGGTGGCCCCGGACTCGCGCACCTGCCGCATGGTCCGGTTGACGATGTCGGTGTTCTCCGCGTGCACGCAGGCCACGCCGCCGGACTCGCCGAGCAGGCGCAGGCCCTCCAGCAGCAGCCCGTCGTCGCACTCGTTCACCATCCCGACGGTGGCTCCGTCCGCGCCCCGGTAGGCCATGTAGAACTTGTGCGACCTGACGCCGGCGTCCGCGTACTTCGGTATCTGCCGCACCTGGGACTCGGCGAGCATGCCGAAGTGCAGCGCCACGTCGACGGTGGACTTCTCGTCGACCGAGGCGATCAGCTCGGGAAGCTCGTCGTACGGCGCCGGCTCCGCGCCCTTGTACTGACGGTAGAAGCTCATCACCGTGGTGACGCCGCCGAGGGCCGCCGATCGGGTCTCGGTCTCCAGGTCGGCCTCGAAGGACTGCGCGTAGCCGAGGTGCGTGTGCGGGTCGATGACACCCGGCATGACGACCAGCCCGGTGGCGTCGATCTCCTCGTCCGCGGAGAGTCGCTCACCGGGGGCCAGGACGGCGGCGATCCGCCCGTCCTTGATCCCCAGACTGCCCGCCAGCGTTCCCCAGTCCGGGTCGACAAGCAGTCCACCCGTGACAGCAACATCGAAGTGCACGAAACCTCTCTTCATGGTCGGACATGCGGTGACAGCGATCCCGGCCCTCGGCCACACCCGTCAACTGGTTCACTGAGCGAACTGCCAGTTCATTTTTGACGAGGGTACAGTCTCTGTCAATGCCCGGGTCCGACACCCACGGCCAGGAAACCCGCCGCCGGGGACTCGAATGACCTCGACGGCTATGACATGGGTCACTCGATCGACGTGACCGCCGATCCGCGGATCGGCGGCCGATCCAGCCGGGAGACCCCGGCTCCGGCGCCGGATCGGCCGGAAAATCGGGCCGCGCGCCGCCGGAGCCATCGGGGGTTCACGCACCCCAAGACCCTCCGGAGGCTTCCCTCCTATTGTTGCCTGTCCGTTTCACCCATATGAACTTGCCCGTTTTCTCTTGACACCTCAAGGCCACCTCGGGTCCACTACTCAAATCGATGGTCCACACAGCGGACCGATACCTCAGGGGTTGGAGAGCGAGTGTCCTACGAAGACGTGCGTCTGGAACGTGACGGTCAGGTCGCGATACTGACACTGGCAAGGCCGAAGGCCCTGAACGCCCTCCGCGCCCAGACCGTCAACGAGCTGAGTGCGGCGATCGACGAGATCGAGGCGGACCGCACCATCAAGGCCGTCGTCCTCGGCGCGGAAGGCAACCGGGCCTTCTCCTCAGGTATCGACCTTGTCAACGACCCGTCCCCGGCGAACACCGTGGAGACGGACTACATCGCCCAGCGTAACGCGAAGATGCTGGAGAAGCTCTGGTACATGGACCGGGTGGTGATCACCGCGGTCAAGGGAGTCGCGCTCGCCGCCGGCTGCAACCTGGCGCTCATCGGTGATCTGACCGTGTGCGGGGAGAACGCCTCGTTCGGCGAGCCCGAGATCCGCCACGGCACCCTGTCCCCGCTGCTGCTGCTCCCGTGGCTCACGCACTTCAAGCTGATGAACCACATGTACCTCACCGGCGACAGCGTGGACGCGCAGGAGGCCCACCGCCTCGGCCTGGTCAACACCGTCGTGCCGGACGACGAGGTCGACGCGGCGGCGCTCCGGCTCGCCCAGCGCATCGTCAACGCCCCGCTGCTGACGCTCCAGACCGTCAAGCGCTCGGTCCGGATGATGCAGGACATGCAGGGCTTCCGGGGGCTGCAGATGGGGCACCGCTTCGCCGACACCCTGGTCCTGGACTCCACCGGCGTTCCCGAGCGGGACAACCTGCGCGCGATCCGCGCCGAACACGGTCTCAAGGCGTTCCTTGAGGCGCGCGACGCGCCCTACCGCGAGGCGTGACACCCACACACCTGCCTGGCAGGACACCGCCGGCGTCAGGCGCCGGCATCGGTTTCGGGGGCCGAACACTACGTCCGAGGACAGCGAAAGAGAGAGGGACGTAACTTCATGAAACACCCCGGGAAAACATGGCCGCGCCGCAGTGCCGCGGCGTTGGCCATGCTCACCTCCCTCACCCTGGCGGGTTGCGGCCTGAGCTCGGGAGGCGCCGAGGAGAGCGCCCCCGTGGCGGCCGAGGACGCGACGCTGCGAGTCGGCATGGCCTCCGACGCCCAGAGCCTCGATCCGCCGAACTTCTCCCTCACCGCGGACTTCATCCGCCTCGACCTGATTTACGAGCGCCTGGTCAAGCTCGACCCGAACGGCAAGCCCATCCCTGGGCTGGCCACCTCGTGGGAGCAGAACTCCGACACCGAGTGGACCTTCACCATCCGCGACGGGATCACGTTCACCGACGGCACGGACCTCACCCCCGAGGTCGTCAAGACCAACCTGGAACGCGCGATGAAGGCCCCGCAGGGCAAGGGCTACCTCGGCGTGATCAAGTCGGTGGAGCTCGTCGGCGACAAGCAGGTCAAGCTGATCCTCAGCAAGCCCTTCTCCAGCCTGCTCAACAACCTCTCCGTCCCCGTCGCGGGCATCATCAGTGCGAAGGCGATCAAGGAGAACGAGAAGAACCTGTCGGCCAACCCTGTCGGCACCGGGCCGTACACCCTCAAGAGCTGGAACCCTGACGAGCGCATGGTCCTGGAGCGCAACGAGGGCTACTGGGGCGAGAAGTCACAGGTCAAGACCGTGGAGATCGTCCCGATCCCCGAGGCGAGCACCCGTCTGGCCGCGCTCCAGTCCGGCGACGTCGACGTCATCGAGAACCCGCCTCCCTCCGAGCTCTCCCTCATCAAGGAGTCCCCGGACATCAACGAGCTCATCGAGCCCAAGGCGCAGCCGATCTTCCTCGGTTTCGAGCTCAAGCAGGTTCCCGACGTCAAGGTCCGCCGGGCGATCGCGATGGCGATCGACAAGGAAGGCATCGTCAAGAACGTCCTCGAAGGCGTGGGTACCCCGGCGACCAACGGGCTGCTCCCGCCGGCGCTTGTCACGGCCGCCGCCGACCCGATCAACATCGACCACGACCTCGAGGGCGCCAAGAAGCTCATGGCCGAGGCCGGAGCAGGCGACCTGACGCTCGACCTGGTCCTGCCGGCCAGCTACTACCTCAAGGACAAGGAGGTGGCCGAGGTCATCAAGTCCCAGCTCAAGGAGATCGGGGTCACCGCCAACCTGAAGGTCCAGGAGTCCGGGACGTGGTTCACCTCGCTGCTTGAGCACAAGACCCAGATGTACTGGCTGGGCTGGGGTGTGGCCGCCGGCGACCCCGCCGACATGCTGACCCGCGTCTTCCGCTCCGGTGCGGTGAACAACATGGCGGGCTACTCGGGCGCCGACAAGGAGATCGACGAACTCGCCCTCCTGCCCATCAGGACGCCGGAGCGCGAGGCCCTGATGAACGAGATCCAGCGCAAGATCGTGGAGGAGGACGTCGTGGTGGTTCCCATCCACTACTCGACCAACTTCTACGCGACGCGTGCCGAGGTCCAGGGGTTCCACACCACGATGGCCAGTCTTTGGGACCTGTCGGGCGTCACCGTCAAGAAGTAACCCCCCGCTCGAAGGTCACCGGGGGAGCTTCTCCGCGGCCTAAATGAGGAGATGCGAGGAAATGTTGTCTTATGTAGGCAGACGGCTGTTGCAGCTGGTGCCGCTGCTACTTGTCATCTCGTTCGTCATCTTCGTGGCCCTGGAGATGGCCCCCGGTGACCCGGTCACCCTGCTGCTCGGCCAAAACGCCTCGCCACAGGCGGTCGCCGAACTCCGTGCCGAACTCGGACTCGATCGGCCGTTGTTCCTGCAGTACTTCTCCTTCATCACGGAGGCCGTACAGGGAGACCTCGGCGTCTCCTACCGGAGCGGGCGCGAGGTCGCCTTCGAGCTCGCGCGCACCACCGGAGTGAGCGCCACGCTCGCGCTGACGGCCATGATCCTGGCCGTGCTCGTCGGTGTGACGGTGGGCATCGTCGCCGCCGTCAAGCAGTACACGTTCATCGACACCGTCACCCGCGTCGGGGTGCTGGCCATGGTGTCGCTCCCGGTGTTCTGGCTGGCCATCCTGATGATCATCGGCTTCGCGGTGAAGTGGCCGATCTTCCCCGCCTTCGGCTGGGGGACCTACGGCCACCTGGTGCTGCCGGCCATCGCGCTCAGCACCTACCCGCTCGCCGTCATCGCGCGGCTGACCCGGTCCAGCATGCTCGAGGTGATGAGCAGCGACTACGTCCGCACCGCGCGGGCCGCCGGGCTGCCCGAACGCACCGTGGTCATGAAGTACGCCCTGAAGAACGCCCTGGTGCCGGTGATGACGGTGATCGGCCTTCAGTTCGGCGGACTGATCGGCGGCGCCGTGCTCACCGAGACGGTCTTCGGCATCCCCGGAATCGGCCGCCTGATCGTCACGGCCATCGAAGGACGTGACTATCCGGTGGTGCGCGGTGCGGTCCTCCTCGGAACCGTCGTCTTCGTCCTGATCAACCTGCTGGTCGACATGCTCTACAAGTGGGCCGACCCCCGGCAGCGAGGAGTCTGAGTATGAGTGCGGCAGTAGCCACGGCGCAGAGCGCCCAAGGGGCCGTCCAGGAGCGCAGCGCCTGGAAGGAGACCTGGACGATGTTCGCCCGCAACCGTGCGGCGCTCATCGGCCTGGTCATCCTCGCTGTGATCATCCTCATCGCCGTACTCGCCCCCTGGATCGCTCCACACGATCCCACCGCGCAGAACCTCAGCCTGCGCAGGGAGGGGCCCAACGCCGGAGCGTGGCTGGGCCGGGACGCGTTCGGGCGCGACATCCTGAGCCGCATCATGCTCGGCGCGCGCGCGACCCTGCTCGCCGCCATCGGAGTGATCGTTCTCAGCGGGGTGGTCGGCACCGCCATCGGCATCGTCGCCGGCTACCGGGGCGGCGTCGCCGACAGCCTGCTGATGCGCAGCGTGGACCTGGTGCTCTCCTTTCCCTACTTCCTGCTCGCGATCCTGATCGTGGCGGTGGCCGGCCCGAGCCTGCGCAACGCGGCGATCGCCGTCGGCATCACCTATATCCCGCAGTACGCCCGCGTGGTGCGCGGCGCCACGATGGAGGTGGTGGGCAAGGAGTACGTGGAGGCCGCCCACGCCTCGGGGGTCCGCGGTTTCCGCATCGCGTTCAAGCACGTGCTGCCCAACATCAGCGCGCCCATCATCGTCATCACCACGGTGGGTCTCGCGCTCGCCATCGTGAGCGTGTCCTCGCTCAGCTTCCTGGGTCTCGGAGCACAGCCGCCCAGCCCGGAGTGGGGCGCCATGCTCGCCGACGGCCGGCAGTACGTCGCCTCCGCCCCGCACATCAGCATCTTTCCCGGCATGGCCATCCTGCTGACGGTATTGGCGCTCAACCTGGTCGGTGACGGTTTCCGTGACACCTTCGACCCGACTCTGCGCTGACGCCCGTGCCGGAACGCGTGCGCGTTCCGGTTCACGGAAAGATCGTCAAAGGCTCCGCCCTCACTCACCGATGCCGGCGTTCAGGTGCCCGTCCTCGGTTCAGGACGTCTGCATTTCGGCGGCCCCCGCACCGGTGCGACGATGGAGAGATCCACGGAGGCCCGGTGCGCGCTTGGCAGCATCCGCATCCTCAACGATAATCTCGTCACGCTTGCACGAAGAGGGCCATACCCCGAAACTTGAACATTCGGAACAAATCAGACAAATGCCACTGTTTCTGGCGAGCAGAAAGATGTTGAGCATTGCTCGGGATTTCCCGCTAGGGTTCGGCCGAACAAGCAAATCTCTCCGGAGGAAGAATGGCGGCGAGTGAGTCAGGCCTGGTACGCCGCACCATCTCGGTGCTCCGTGCCGTCGCCGCGCACCCCGAGGGAGTCGGGCTCAGCGAGGTGGCCCGGGAGTCAGGGATTCCGAAGGCCACCTGCTATCGCGTCCTCAACGTGCTGGAGCGCGAGAGCTGGTTGACGCTCGACCCCGACAACCGCCGATACCGGGTCTCCCTGGGGCTCCTGTCGCTCGTCGGCGGGCTGCTGGACAACGACGGCGCCTACCGCAACATGCGGCAGGTCCTGACCGAGCTGGCCGCGCAGACGCAGGAGACCTGCGGCTTCGACGTGCTCCTCCCACCCAACGTGATGGTGGTGGCCCAGATGCCGGGCCCGCGGCTCATCGGCCAGACCCCCAAGCCCGTCCCGCGGACCCAGCCCGTGTGGGCGACCTCCACCGGCAAGGTGCTGCTCGCGGCGCTGGACCGCCAGACGGTCGTCGACGACTACGCGCAGGAGTTCGAGGAGCACGCGCCGGACCACCTCGGCGACTTCGACGAGTTCCTCAAGAGCCTCGATGTCATCCGGGAGCACGGTTACGCCTACACCGTCGACGAGCTGGAGCAGGGCGCCGCGTCGATAGCGGCGCCGGTCCGGGTCCGCGACAAGTACCCGTACGCCGTGTGGATCGGCGGCCCCACCTTCCGCCTCACCAAGGAGTGGGTGGACACGACGGCGCCGTACCTGCTCCAGACGTCGAAGCGCCTCAGCGACCTGCTCAGCGTCACCGACCTGCAGATGGCCAGCGGACTGCCGCTCTACTGAGTCGATCGGCCGTCGCCGGACCGACCGGTCCGGCGACGGCCGATCCACATTGTGCGGACATCGCACAACACTCCGCGACATTTCATGACACCCTGTGACACCGCGAGGGCATCGACCGGCACCGGGTAGGCTCCGTCGCGCCGGGGCCCGTCGGCCCCGCGCCGGCAGAACGTGCCGGTGATCCGCGGGAACACGCGCCCGGCCCGCCGGCTTCCCGCCGTGACGAGGCCGCCCCCGCCGGACCTCCGAGCGACGATCGGCGCCTCCACCGCCCGGATCTCCCGCCGACTCCGGCGCACCCCCATCCACCGGGGGCCGCGACCGATGGCTCCCGCCTCCAGACACCGTCCGGGCGCCTTCACCACCCCGCTCGGCGGGGCACTGCGTTCCCGCTCACATTCTCCCGAGGCCCTTGACATGGCATTATGCAACAGAGGACGATTTTGAAACAATGGTTTGCTGAGTGAACCGAATATTCGTAGCTGGCGAGGTGGGCGAAACGATGGTCAAGGCGCGGGGAGCGGTAATCCACGGTGTCGGGGAGAAGTGGAGCGTGGAGGATCTCCAGGTGGGCGACCCCGGCCCCGGCGAGGTACTCGTCAAGGTCATGGCCACCGGGATCTGCCACTCCGACGACCACGTCGTGCGCGGGGACATCCGCGCCGAGTTGCCTCAGGTCGGCGGGCACGAGGGGGCCGGCATCGTGGAGAAGGTCGGCGTCGGTGTCACCCGGGTGAAGGTCGGCGACCGGGTGGCGACGCTGTTCGTGCCCGTCTGCGGTTCGTGCCGCTACTGCGCCGCGGGCAGGTCCTACCTCTGCGAGAGCACGGCCGGCGTGCGGCCGGGATACGCGATGGACGGCACCCTGCGCTTCCAGCTCGCGGACGGCCACGGGGTCACCGCCACCAGCAGTCTGGGGACCTTCGCGAACTACCTGGTCTGCCACGAGAGCCAGACGGTCGCCGTGCCCGACTCGACGGACTTCACCGCCGCGTGCCTGGTCTCCTGCGGCGTGCTCACGGGCTGGGGCGCGGCGGTCAACGCCGGAGACGTCCGGCCGGGTGACGCGGTCCTCGTCCTCGGCGCCGGCGGGGTCGGCATGAACGTGGTCCAGGGTGCCAGGCACGCCGGCGCCGACCACGTCATCGTTGTCGACCCCTCGGAGTTCGCGCGGAGCCAGGCTCCCACCTTCGGCGCGACCGACACCTTCGCCTCCCTCGACGACGCCCGGCCGCGGATCGAGGAGATCACCGGCGGGCGGGGCGTCGACGTCTCCGTCATCACGGTGGGACGGGTCAACGGCGACATCATCGGCCAGGCCTTCGACCTGACCGGCAAGGCCGGCACCTGCGTCGTCGCCTCCCTCGGCTCCACCGACAAGCACATCGCGGTGAACCCCCGCGACTTCTCCAACCGGACCAAGACGCTGACCGGCTCCCTGTTCGGCAACTGCAACCCGGTCGCCGACATCCCGCGGCTGCTGGGGATGCACTCCGCCGGCCGGCTCAAGCTCGACGAACTGGTGACCCGCACGTACCGCCTTGAGCAGATCAACGAGGCCTACGACGACCTGCACGCCGGGGTCAACATCCGCGGCGTCATCCTGCACGAGCACTGACAGTCTTCCCAACCACCGTACGATCCGCACGAAAAGGACAGTGATGGCCGCGACCCCCGACACCGAAGCCCAGCAGAAGCCCATCGAGCACACGCTTCTGTTCATCGACGGGAAGTGGGAGGAGTCCGAGGCGGGCGGCCGGATCCCCGTCGTGAACCCGGCGACGGGCGAGGTGTTCGTCTCGGTGCAGGAGGCGCGCGAGAGCGACGTGGACCGTGCCGTCCTGGCGGCCAGGAAGGCGTTCGACTCCGGGCCGTGGCCGAGGATGAAGCCAGGCGAGCGGGCGCAGATCCTCTGGCGGCTCGGCGACCTCATCCAGCGGGACGGGGAGGAACTCGCCCGGCTCACCACGCTGGAGAACGGCAAGCCCTACGCCCAGTCCCAGATGATCGACGTGCGGGGCTCCGTCAAGGCGTTCCACTACTTCTCCGGGTGGGCCACCAAGGTCACCGGCGCGACGATCCCCCTCTCCACGCCCGGGGACTACCACGCCTTCACCCAGCGGGAGGCCCTCGGCGTCTGCGCCCTCATCGTCCCCTGGAACTACCCGCTGTCGAACGCGGCGTGGAAGGTGGGCCCGGCCCTGGCGGCCGGTAACACCTGCGTGCTGAAGCCCGCCGAGGCGACACCGCTGAGCGCACTGCGGCTGGCCCGGCTCGCGATCGAGGCCGGGCTTCCCGAAGGGGTGCTCAACGTCGTGCCCGGCTACGGCCCCTCGGCGGGAGCCGCCCTCGCGGAGCACCCGCTGGTGGACAAGGTGTCGTTCACCGGTTCCACCCAGACCGGACGGGCGATCGCCACCGCGTCGCTCGGCAACTTCAAGCGGGTGACGCTCGAACTCGGCGGCAAGAGCCCCAACATCGTCTTCGCCGACGCCGACCTCGAGGCCGCCTCGGCGGGAGCCGCGGCGGCGATCTTCTCCAACATGGGCGAGCAGTGCGTGGCCGGCTCGCGCCTGTACGTCGAGGAGTCCGTCTTCGACGAGGTGGTCGCGCGGGTGGCGGCGATCGGCGCGTCGATGAGGATCGGCGACGGGTTCGATCCGGAGACGCAGATCGGGCCGCTGGTCAGCAAGGAGCACCTGGAGCGCGTCACCGGCTACCTGCGTTCCGGTGTCGAGCAGGGCGCGACCGTGCTGAGCGGCGGCGAAACGGTCGGCGACCGGGGCTTCTACCTCCAGCCCACCGTCTTCACCGACGTGACCCCGGACATGCGGATCGTCCGCGAGGAGATCTTCGGCCCCGTCGTGGTGGCCACGCCGTTCCGCGAGGTCGACGACCTGGTGGATGTCGCCAACGACTCGCCGTACGGTCTCGCGGCCGGTGTCTGGACCCAGAACATCTCCCGGGCGCACTCGATGAGCCGCGCGCTGCGCGCGGGAGTGGTCTGGGTCAACTGCTACGGCGTCTTCGACCCGGCGTTGCCCTTCGGCGGCTTCAAGGAGTCCGGCTGGGGCCGCGAGATGGGCTACGACGTCATGCAGCACTACACCGAGAACAAGAGCACGGTCATCAAGCTGGGCTGACGTTCGCACACCCCTCGCGCGCCGCCGCGGGTTCGCGGCGGCGCGCGAGGGGACCGGCGGTCAACCCTTGACAGGCCACGGCACCACTTGCGTACTATCTGAACCGCTGGTTCAATAGATGAACCATTAAAGGGGAGAACATGAGCATCAAGGTCAGAAAGACCATCCGGCACCTGGAAGAGACCCACCTTGAGAACGGCCGTGAGGTCGACCCCGTGCACCGGGTGGCCTTCGTCGGCATTGTCATCGAGAACCCCTACGGCAGCGGGTACGTCGAAGACCTGGTCACGCTGGCGGACGAGGTCGGCGAGCAGATCGGCGAGCTGGTGGGACCGGCCTGTGTCGAGCTCCTCGGTACCGAGGTCGAGGCCTTCGGAAAGGTGGCGCTGGTCGGCGTCGCGGGCGAGGTGGAGCACGGCTCCGCGCTCATCCACAACCTGCGTTTCGGCAACGTCTTCCGCAACGCCGCGGGCGGGACGGAACTCCTGCCCGCCGCCGAGAAGGTCGGCCTGCCCGGAGCCCCCATCGACGTGCCCCTCAAGCACAAGACCGACTCGAAGACCCGTTCACACCACCAGACGGTCACCTTGCAGGTCCCCGGCGCACCGCTGCCCGGCGAGATCCTGGTGGGCTGCGTCGCGGCGAGCGCCGGTCGCCCGCTCGCGCGGCTGGCGGTCTTCGGTGCGGAAACCGCAGGACAGTAGGCGAGAATGACCATCACGGACAGGGTCGTGGACACGAACGAGTGGACCGCCGACCGCATCAGGGCCGCCGACCGGGAGTACGTCATCCACTCCTGGTCGACGCAGGGGAGCGTCAACGCCGCCCCCATCGCCGGCGGTGAGGGCTCCTGGTTCTGGGACTACGACGGCAACAGGTACCTGGACTTCCAGTCGCAGCTCGTCAACATGAACCTGGGACACCAGCACCCCAGGATCGTCGAGGCGATCAAGGAGCAGGCGGACCGGATGTGCTACATCGGTCCCAACTACGCCGAGCGGTCACGCGCCGAGCTCGCCGAGCTGATCGCCGGACTGACCCCCGGCGACCTGAAGATGACCTTCTTCACCACCGGCGGCGCGGCGGCCAACGAGAACGCCGTCCGGCTGGCCAGGCACGTCACCGGGCGACACAAGATCGTCGCCCGTTACCGTTCGTACCACGGGGCTACGGCGGGCGCCATGGCGCTCACCGGCGACCCGCGACGCTGGGCCGCCGAACCCAGTTCCTTCGGCGTGGTGCGCATGTTCGACCCCTACACCTACCGCTGCCCGGTGGGCCACCCCGACCCGTGCCCCGTCTGCTCCGGCGGTCCGCACCTTGAGGAGATCCTGCAGTACGAGAACCCGGACACCGTCGCCGCGGTCGTCCTGGAGACCGTCACCGGGACGAACGGGCTCATCTACCCTCCCGAGGGCTATCTGCGGTCCATCCGCGAGGTGTGTGACAAGTACGGAATCATCCTTATCTTCGATGAGGTGATGGCGGGCTTCGGCCGTACCGGGGAATGGTTCGCCTGCAACCACTGGGACGTCACCCCCGACATCCTGATCACGGCCAAGGGCCTCAACTCCGGTTACGTCCCGCTCGGCGCGATGGTCGTGAACCAGCGGATCTCCGACTGGCTGATGGTCAACAAGTTCTGGGGCGGGCTGACCTACGCGGGCCATCCGCTGGCCTGCGCCTCCGGCGTGGCGTCGATCAAGGCCATGCAGGACGAGAACATCCTGGCCAACACCCGTGAGATGGGCGAGCGCCTCGGCCTCGGCCTGGACCGGCTGGCCGACAGGCACGTGAGCATCGGCGACATCCGGGGCCGTGGCCTGTTCTACGGACTCGAACTGGTCTCCGACCGTGGGACGCGCGAGCCGCTGGTCCCGTTCAACGCCACCGGGGCGGCCGCCGCACCGATGACGGCCGTGGTGGCCGCGGCGAAGAAGCAGGGGCTGTATCTGTCGGCGAACAACAACGTGCTCCGGCTGACCCCGCCCCTCGTGATCACCGGCGAGGAGATCGACTTCGCGGTGGACGTCCTCGACAAGGTGCTGACCCTCGCCGACGAGGCGGCGGAGCAGGCCTGACGGGTCACCCGGCCCGTAGTTCTCGATTTCAACGTACGAAGGAATACGCATGTCCGAGATGAAGCGCGAATCGGTCAGCACGACCGACAGGGCGGTCCCGCTGGGAGAACTGCCGCCGATCGGCGAGGTTCCGAAGACGATGACCGCGCTGGTCGTACGGCAGGACCGGTTCGGCGACCCGGAGAAGGCATTCCAGGTCGAGACGGACATCGAGGTCCCGCCGCTCGGCCCCAGCGAGGTCCTCGTCGCCGTCATGGCGGCCGGGGTCAACTACAACAACGTGTGGGCGGCCCGCGGTTACCCCGTCGACGTCATCGGGCTGCGCCAGCGCGCCGGTGAGCCCTACGACTTCCACATCGGCGGCTCCGACGCGTCCGGCATCGTCTACGCCGTGGGCTCCGAGGTCTCCAATGTGGCCGTCGGCGACGAGGTCATCGTGCACCCCGGTTACTGGGACGAGAACGACCCCTGGATCCTCCGGGGCAAGGACCAGATGGTGGCCCCGTCCGCCCGGATCTGGGGCTACGACACGAACTTCGGGTCCTTCGCGCAGTTCGCCCGGGCGCAGGCCCACCAGGTGCTGCCCAAGGCCGGCCACCTCTCCTGGGCCGAGGCCGCGGCGCCCACCCTGGTCGGCACGACCGCCTACCGGATGCTGCACGGTTTCGAGGGGAACACCGTGCAGGAGGGCGACGTGGTCCTGGTCTGGGGCGGCTCCGGCGGTCTCGGCACGCAGGCCATCCAGCTCGTCAACCTGGCCGGCGCCAAGCCGGTCGCGGTGGTCTCCGACGACGAGCGCGGCGAGTACGCCCTGGCCAAGGGCGCGATCGGCTACATCAAGCGCGGCGACTACAGCCACTGGGGAATCCCGCCGCTGGTCGACGACAAGGCGGGCCAGAAGGAGTGGCTGGGCCAGGCGCGCGCCTTCGGCAAGAAGATCTGGGAGATCGTCGGCGAGCGGAAGGACCCGGCGATCGTCTTCGAGCACCCGGGCGCCGCCACCGTGCCGACCAGCATCATGGTCTGCGAGCCCGGCGGCATGGTGGTCATCTGCGCCGGCACCACGGGCTTCGACGCCATGGTGGACCTGCGTTACCACTGGACCCGGCAGAAGCGTTTCCAGGGCAGCCACGGCACCAACGACGCGCAGGCCGTCGCCTACAACGACCTGGTCATCGCCGGAAAGATCGACCCGTGCCTGGGGCGCGTCGTGGAGTTCACCGACCTCCCCCGCGTGCACGCCGAGATGGGCCGCGGTGAGCAGGTCTTCGGCAACTCCGTCGCCCTGGTGGGCGCCAAGCCCGAGTAGCGGGGAGGGTGAGATCGCCCCGGCCGCCGGCCGGGGCGATGTCGTCACGGGGCCGTGCGCCCCAGTGCCGGGGTGAGCGAGATCGGCCCGGCGGACAGGTGCCGGCCGCGGGGGACGGGGTCGACCAGGACGCCGTCGTGGACCACCACCCGGCCGCCGACCAGGACGGTCCGCGGCCTGCCGGTCAGGGTCATGCCCTCGTACGGCGTGTAGTCCGTCGCCATGTGCAGGTCGCCGGCGCTCACCCGCCACCGGGCGGCCGGATCCCAGATCGCGATGTCGGCGTCCGAGCCCGGCATCAGCGTGCCCTTGCGCGGGTACAGGCCGTTGGTCCTGGCCGGATTGGCGGCGGTCAGCTCGACGAACCGGGTGGCGGGCAGCCCGGCCCCGGCGACGTACTCGGAGAAGATCACCGGTAGCCGGGTCTCCACCCCGGGCAGGCCGTTGGGCATGGCCCGCACGTCGGTGCGCCGCGACTCCTTCTGCGCCACGTCGTAGCAGCAGTGGTCGCTGCCGATCGTGGTGATCTCCCCGGTGAACAGGTGGCGTCCCAGCGCGTCGACGGCCTGGCGGGAGCGGAGCGGCGGGCAGCAGACGAACCGCTCCGGGGCGGGGCCGTCGTAGTTGCCGTCGTCCAGCACCAGGTGGTGGGCGACCGATTCGGTGAACGCCGGCACGCCGCGCCGCCTGGCCGCCGCCACCAGCTCGACCGCCTCGGCGGTGGACTGGTGCACGAAGTAGACCGGTGCCGTCAGCGACTCGGCGATGGCCAGCACCTCGGCCACCGAGGCGGTCTCGGCCAGTTCGGGACGGGTCGCGGCCATGTGCTCGGCGCCGATCCTGCCGCTCGCCGCGCACCGCTCCTGGGTGTCCTCGATGATGTGGTTGGCCTCGCAGTGGATCACCACCATGCCGCCCAGGTCGCGCAGCGTCCTCATGGTCCGCAGGATGGTGTCCTCGCCCGCCATGGTCTCGCCGCGGTAGGTGGTGAACATCTTCACCGTGGGCATGCCGTCCGCGACCAGCGCGCCGAGCTGGTCGGGCACGGTCTCGTCCCACTCCACGACGCAGGCGTGCAGGGCACTGTCGCACAGTCCCC
The DNA here is from genome assembly GCF_042665875.1 of Streptosporangium amethystogenes subsp. fukuiense. Classification (NCBI taxonomy): domain Bacteria; kingdom Bacillati; phylum Actinomycetota; class Actinomycetes; order Streptosporangiales; family Streptosporangiaceae; genus Streptosporangium; species Streptosporangium amethystogenes. The sequence goes on from NZ_JBHTEE010000001.1 coordinate 4,575,567, forward strand.
GATCGGCCTTGGCCCGCTGGGCGTACGCCGCGTCGGCAGGTGCCTGGCCGGGCCGTGGGATGGCGAAGTCCACGATCGTGGTGGTGCCGCCGAACACCGCGGCCGTCGTGCACCTGGTGTAGTCGTCGAGCGAGGTGAAGTCGCCGGAGGTGAAGCCGACGTGGCAGTGCGGGTCCACCCCGCCCGGCATGACCAGCCGCCCGGTCGCGTCGACCTCGGTCGCGCCGCCCGGCGCGGGTGTGCCCGGCTCGGCCAGGGCGACGACGACGCCGCCGGCCACGAACACGTCGGCGGGGGCGGACCAGCCCGCCTCGACCACCGTGCCGCCCCGCACCACCAGCTCGGCGTCCCTCATCCGATCGCGCCCTGCGTCCGGCCGGACGCGAGATAGGCGCGCCAGCCACCGGCCGTGCTGATGTCGGTGACCCCCGGCAGGGTCAGCGACCCGTCGCGCATCCGCATGGACAGCGATCCGCTGCCGTCGGAGAGCTCGATCACGCTCAGCTCCAGTTCCTCGGGCTCGTTCGGCAACAGGTGCTCGCGCAGGATCCGGTAGCTCACCTCGTACAGTTCGCCGGGCACGGCGTGCCCGTCGGAGGTCACCGGGTACAGACCGGGGAACTCGTCGCGCACCGAGTAGAACCGGTAGCGGGGGGCGGTCTCGACGGGGCCGACGAACACCGCGCCGCTCAGCGCGGTGTTCAGGCTGCCACCCGACATCGCCTGGCCGTTGACGAACATCCGCAGATTCTCCACGGGTCCTCCTTCAGTACTGGGGTTCGGCCGCGCGGCGGGCACGCTCGGCGGCGGGGTCGGGGATCGGGACGGCCGCCAGCAGCGACCGGGTGTAGGGGTGCTCCGGCGCCCCGTACACCTGCTCCCGGGTGCCGATCTCAGCGAGCCGTCCCTGCTCCATGACCGCGATCCGGTCGCAGAGGTAGTAGACGACCGCCAGATCGTGCGCGATGAACAGGATCGACAGGTTCAGCCGCAGCCGCAGGTCCCGGAGCAGGTTGAGCACCTGGGCCTGGACCGAGACGTCCAGGGAGGAGATCGGCTCGTCGCAGATGAGCAGCCGGGGCTCGACCGCCAGGGCCCGGGCGATGGCGATGCGCTGGCGCTGCCCGCCGGAGAACGACCTGGGGTAGCGGTCCAGGTGCTCGGCGGACATGCTCACCGTCTCCAGCAGGGCCGCCGCGCGCTCCCTGCGCCGGCGCCGGTCCGGTTCGAGACCGTGCACGGCGAGCGGCTCCTCGAGCAACTGGGCCACGGTCATCCGGGGGTTCAGCGACGAGTACGGGTCCTGGAACACCATCTGCATCTCGCGGCGGAGGGAGCGCAGCTCCCCGCGGCCGGCCGCCAGCACGTCGCGCCCGCCGAGTTCCACCCGGCCTGAGTCGGGTTCGGTCAGCCGCGCCACGCACCGCGCGGTGGTGGACTTGCCGGAGCCCGACTCCCCGACCAGGCCGAGCACCTCGCCCGGCATCATGTCGAAGGAGACGTCGTCCAGCACACGCCTGCCCTCGAACGACTTGACCAGGTTCCGCACCCGCAGCAGGGGCTCGCTCATGACGGGCTCACCGTCCCTTCCTCGGCCGTCTCCACCGCGGAGCCGATGGTGGCCAGCGGCCTGGACAGGTCGCCCCCGATCCGGGGCACGGCCGCGAGCAGCGCCCTGGTGTAGGGGTGGCGGGGCCGGGCGTAGATCTCCTCGACCGGGCCGCTCTCCACCGCCAGGCCGTGGCGCATCACCACCACCCGTTCGGCGAACCCGGCCACGATGCCCAGGTCGTGGGTGATCAGCAGGACCGCCATGTCCCGCTCGTCGGCCAGCTCGTGCAGCAGCCGCAGCACCTGCGCCTGGACCCGCACGTCGAGTGCGGTGGTCGGCTCGTCGGCGATGAGCAGCGCGGGTTCCGCGATGATCGCGATGGCGATCACCACCCGCTGCCGCATCCCGCCGGAGAACTGGTGAGGGTAGTCGTCGAAACGCCGCTCGGCGTCGCGCACGCCCAGCCGGGAGAGCAACTCGACGCCGCGCCGCCTGGCGACCTTCTTGGACACCCCTCGGATGACCAGCGGCTGCGTGATCTGCCAGCCGATCGTCATCACCGGGTTGAGCGAGGCCAGCGGGTCCTGGAAGACCAGGCCGACCCCCGAACCGCGGATCTCGCGCATCCGGCGCGGCGGCAGCGTCAGCAGGTCGGTGCCGTCCAGCTCGATCCGCCCGGTCAGCGTGGCGCCGGCGTCCAGCCGCAGCACGGCTCGCGCGGTGACCGACTTGCCGGAGCCGGACTCGCCGACCAGCGCGACCTTCTCGCCGCGGGCCAGCTCCAGGTCGACGCCGTGCACGACCTCGATCGGCCCCTCGGGCCCGGGAAAACTCGCCCGCAGATCTCGTACGGCGAGCAGTGGTGTGTCCGTCATCGGCCGGCCCCCTCGCGGATCGTCGGGTCGTTGCGCACCCGCAACCAGTCGCCCAGCAGGTTGAAGGAGATCGCGGTCAGCATGATGGCCAGGCCGGGGAAGGCCACCGCCCACCAGCCGTTGGTGAGGTTGTTGGCCGCCGCGGCGATCATCGCCCCCCATTCGGCGGACGGCACCTGCGCGCCGACGCCGACGAAGGACAGGCCGGAGATGACCAGCATCACCGCGGCGACGTCCAGCGTGGTCTGCACGTACAGGGTGTTCAGCGCGTTGGGCAGGATGTGCCGGAAGACGAGACGGGTCCTGGAGACGCCGAGCATCCTGGCCGCGTCGACGTACTCGGCGTCCTTGACGTCGCGGACCAGCGTGCGCACCAGCCGCGCGTAGCCGGGCCACCAGGTGAGGGAGAGGGCGATCACCGCGGACTGCAGGCCGGAGCCGAGCGCGGCGGCCAGGCCGAGGGCCAGGATGATCGACGGGAGCGAGAGGCCGATGTCGGTGATCCGCATCAGCACCTCGTCGACGACCTTCCCGCCGAGGGCGGCGACCGTGCCGACCACGGTCCCGATCAGCGCCGCGGCGACGATCACGATCATCGTGGCGGGCAGGGTGACCCGCGCGCCGGACAGCACCCGGCTGAGCACGTCACGGCCGCTGGCGTCGGTGCCGAACCAGTGGTCACCCGAGGGGGACAGCAGGGCCTTGGACAGGTCGACCGCGTAGGGGTCGTGTGGCGCGATCAACGGCCCGACGACGGCGAGGAGCACCATCGCCACGGCCACCGTCACCGCGGCGCGCTCGACGATCGGGACGCGGGGCAGGACGCGGCGGCGCGTGCCGGCGTGCGCCGTGGCGCCGGCGCTCACGCGTTCACCTCCGCGAGGGCGGGTGCGGCCGGCTCGCCCGTGCGGCGCTTCGTCCTGCGCAGCCGTGGGTTGAGCCAGAGCTGGACCAGGTCCACGGCGATGTTCGCCACCACGAAGACCACTCCGATCACGAGAACCGTGCCGATCACGGTGTAGAGGTCGCTCTGCAGGACGGCGGCGACCGCGTGGGCGCCGATGCCCGTCCTGCCGAAGATGGATTCCACCAGGACCGTGGAGCCGAGCATCCAGCCGAGTTGCATGCCGAGAATCGTGCTGGCCGGGACCATGGCGTTGCGCAGGCCGTGTCGTACCACCACACGGAACTCCGAGGCGCCGGTCGCCCGGGCCAGCGTGATGTAGTCGGAGTCCAGCGTGGTGATCATTGAGGAGCGCACCGTGCGGGCCACCACCGCGACGAACGAGGCGGCCAGCGTCAGGGCGGGAAGTATCAGGTGTTGCAGGGCGTCGCCGAAGGCGGCCAGGTTCCCGCCGAGCAGCGCGTCCAGCGAGGTCATCCCGGTGATCCTCGGCACGTCCTGGCCGAAGGCGAGCTGGCCGGTCAGCGGCAGCAGCCTGAGTTCCGCGGCGAAGACGAGCTGAAGCATGAGGCCCAGCCAGAAGACCGGGACCGCCGCGCCCAGCAGGGCGATGAGCCGGGCCGCGATGTCGGCCGACCGGCCTCGGCGGTAGGCGGCGTACACGCCCAGCGGTACCGCCACCACGATGTTGATCGCCATCGCGGCGAGCACGAGTTCCACCGAGGAGGGCAGCATGGCCGCGATGTCGTCGAGCACCGGCCGCTGGGTGAACACCGAGATGCCCAGGTCGCCGTGGAGCAGCCGGTCCAGATACCCCGTGAACTGCTGCCACAGAGGCTGGTCGAGGCCGAGCTGGATCCGTACCTGTGCCACCTGTTCGGCGGTCGCGTTACGCCCCGCGGCGGTCCTGGCCGGGTCGCCGGGCAGTACCTGGGTCATCAGAAAGGTGACGACGGCCAGGCCTGCCAGAACGACGACGCTGGTCACGAGCCGCCGTAGCAGAAAACGAGCCATGGGGTACCTCCCCTCAGTGGTGATCTCCGATGATGGGCGGGCTCGGCGCGGCGGTCCGCGCCGAGCCCGGCGGGTCAGCCGACCTGCACCTGGTAGACGTCCACGGTCTGGTGGTGCGCGGGGTCATAGGCGTAGCCGGTGAGCCCTTCGCGGTGAACCGTCACGTACTGCGGGTTGGACATGTTGACCGAGGGGTGGTCGGCCGCGATGGTCTGCTGGGCCTCCTTGTAGAGGGCGCAGCGGGCCTCGATGTCCGTCAGCTTCTGAGCGTCCTCGACCAGCTTGTCGACCTTCGGGTTGTGGTAGCCGCCGCTGTTCTGCCCGTTGTTGATGAACTTCGAGTCGAACTGCAGGTACAGCACCGAGTCCGGGTCCGGGTAGGGCGGGAAGCCGTAGATCATGCCGAGGTCGGGCGTGGTCGCGTTGCTCTTGAGCATCTCGACGTACTGCGGGTAGGTGACCGCCGACAGTTCGACCTTCACGCCGATCTTGGCGAGGTTGGACTGGAGCAGCGTGGCCGCCTGCTCCATCTCGGCGGTGGCCTTGAGGTAGCTCATGGTCAGCGTGACGTTCTTCAGACCGGCGGCGTCCAGGACGCTCTTGGCCTTCTCCAGGTCGTAGCCCGCCTGCGCGACCGTGGGGTCGGCGCAGGCCATGGTGCCCGCCAGCACGCCGGCGGCCTTCTTGCCCGCGCCCTTGAGGATGGCCGACTGGTGCTGGTCGTAGTCGTAGGCGTAGGTGATGGCCTCGCGCAGCGCCTTGTCGGCCGTCGGCGAGTCCTTCATCTTGAAGAAGGTGTAGAGCTGCACGTTGGTGTCGGCCTTGTCCACCACGTGGCCGGCGCTTTCGAGACCGGCCCAGTCGTTGGGGTCGATGTCCATCGCGATGTCCACGTCACCGTTGCTCAGCGCGGTCTTCTGGGTCGTCGCCTGCGGCAGGTAGCGGATCACCACGTCCTTGGCCTGGTTGGTGAAGCCGCCCCAGTAGCCGTCGTGCCGGGTGAACTTGGCCTCCTGGTTGGGGGTGTACCCGGCCAGCTTGTACGGCCCGGATCCCGCGCCGTTGGCCGCCAGCCACTGGCGGCCGTCGTCGGAGCCCGCGTTGGCCTGGACGAGCTTGGAGTTGAGCAGGTAGACCCGCGACAGCGCACCCAGGAACGGCGCGTAGGACTGCTTCAGCCTGATCGTCAGATGGGTGTCGTCGACGACCTCGGCGGAGTCGTAGGCGGTCAGCAGCGACGCGACGCCCATCTGCAGTTTGCTGATCCGGTCCATCGTGTACTTCACGTCGGCGGCGGTCAGCTTGGTGCCGTCGTGGAAGGTCACGTCGTCGCGGAGCGTCAGGTCGAGGGTCTTGCCGTCCTTGGAGAACGTCCACTCGGTGGCCACGGCGGGGGCGAGCACGCCGCCCTTACCGTACTTGACCAGGGTGTCGTAGGCGGGGATGGACACCTCGTCGACGGTCGAGTTGTCGGCCTGGACCGGGTCGAAGGTGGCCGGCGGCTCGTTCTCCGCGATGATCAGTGTCTGCTTGCGGACGTCGGAGCCGCCGGAGGCGCCCGAGGTGCTCTGGCCGCAGGCCGCGAGGGCCAGCGCGCCGACGAGCAGGACTGAGGTCAGGCCCAGCGTGCCCTTGCGGCCACGTGCCACCGGGGTGGCGGGGGGTCGGTGCACTGTCGTCTACCCTTCGCTCTTGAGTCGGGCGGCCCTGGCCGGCGTGGGCCGCCAGCCGTCGCCGTCCACGATCACGCCATAGGACTGCTCCGCGGCCTCGGCGCTGACGTAGCCGTTGAGCACGTCGGCCACCACCGCGGCCGGGTCGCGGTCGAGAGGGTCGCCGTAGCCGCCGCCTCCGGCGGTCCGGTTCACGAACCGGTCGCCGGCCTTCATGGCGGCCCGGTACATACCGACCCGCTTGGCCCGGTCGGTGTCCGGCCACAGCACCATCTCGCTGGGCTCGGGCTCCTGGCCGCCGTCCAGCGCCCAGGGCCGGGTCTTGCTCTTCTTCTTCATCGACAGCACCTCGCCGTCGGCGAGGTAGCGGACCTGCCTGAGCACGCCGACGCCGCCGCGGAACCGGCCGGCGCCGCCGGAGTCGGGAATCAGCTCCAGCCGCTCGTGGAACACGGTGGACTTGTGCTCCAGCACCTCGACGGGGGTGTTCCTGACGACGCTCTGGGAGGGGTGCTGCTGGGCGTTCGCGCCGTCGCGGTCCTTGCGCGCGCCCCAGCCGATGCCCTCGTTGTTGCTGATCACGAAGTCCGCGCCGGTGCGCGGGTCGTGGCCGAGCGCCATGAAGCCCGGCTCGTCGCCACCGGAGGAGGCCGGGATCGAGTCCATCACCTGGGCCAGCGCCTTGTGGATCAGTTCGAACGCGACGATGGCGCTCCACTGGGTGAAGGTCGCGGCCGGGTAGACGGCGTGGAAGAAGTTGCCGGGATCGGCCTTGATCTCCAATGCCCGGTAGTGCCCGGCGTTGGAGGGCTCCCTGGGCGTGGTCAGCTCCTTGAAGATGGCCTTGCCCAGGCTCTCGGTGGAGCCGATCGGCAGGTTGACCGGGCCGGCCACCGCGCCGTCGGAGCCGTTGAAGTCGACCTCCATCCGGTCGCCGTCGATGGTGACCTTGACCTCCATCCGGATCAGGTCCTCGGTGATGCCGTCGTCGTCGCAGTAGTCGAAGGCCGTCCAGGTGCCGTTGGGCAGCGCGGCCAGGGCCTTGCGGGCGACCCGCTCACCGTGCTCGATGACCTGCCTGATGGCCTGGTCGACGGTCTCGCCGCCGAACTTCTCCCAGACCTGCGCCAGCCGGTTCTCGCCGGTGCGCAGGGCGGCGAGCTGGGCGTGGAAGTCGCCGATGGTCAGGTCGGGCAGCCGGGAGTTGAACCGGATGAGCTCGACGATGTCGCGGACCACCTCGCCGCGACTCACGATCTTGGTGCCGGGGAAGATGAGGCCTTCCTGGTGCATGTCGGTGGAGTCCAGGACGTAGCCCGGGGACTTGGCACCGAGGTCCATCCAGTGCGCGCGCACCGCGAGGTAGGCCGCGGGGCCCTCGTGCCCGTCGCGGAAGACCGGCGCGAAGAGCATCGCGTCGTAGGAGTGCGCGCCGCTCCAGTACGGGTAGTTCAGCAGGTAGACGTCGCCGGGCGCGAAGTTCTCCCGGCCGACGTACTCCACGCCCTTGACGATGGCGTGGTCGTTGGCCCCGAGGAACGAGGTGATCCCGGCGGCCTCGGCGGTCAGGTCCAGGTCGGCGTTGTAGATCGAGATGCCGAAGTCGAGCACCTCGTAGATCACCGGGTTGAAGGCCGCCCGCACCAGGGTGCGGCGCATCTGCTCGCCCACCGAGACCAGGTAGTTGCGGATCACCTCGACGGTCGCGCCGTCCAGGCGCTCAGGGCTGTTCACAGGGTTCCTCCGGTACCGGTCACCAGCAGCTGTCCATAGGTGTCGACGGTGAGCCGCTGATCACCGAAGATCACCGTCGTCGAGGTGCCCTCCTCGACGATCGCCGGGCCGCTCACCTCGTGGCCGGGCGCCAGGGTGGTCCGGTCGTAGACCGGGAACACGGCGGTCTCGCCGGTGGCGACGTCGAAGGCGGGCCGCTCGCCGACCGCCTCGGGCCCGCCGGGTCCGGCGGGCGCCAGCTCGCGCAGCGCCGGCTTGGCCAGCCGTCCCACCGCCCGCACCCGCAGGGTGAGGATCTGCCCGGTGTCGGCCATCGCGTGGCCGTAGCGCGCCTCGTGCTGGGCGTTGAACCGGGCCAGCACGCTCGCGGCGGTGTCGCCGGGTTGCAGGTCGATGCCGAGGCTGTGCTCCTGGCCGTGGTAGCGGATGTCCAGCCTGCGGATCAGGGTGCGGTCCTCCGGCTTGATGCCCTGCGCGGACAGCACCTCGTCGCCCTGTGCCTCCAGGTCGGCGAACTCGCTCTCCAGGACGGCCAGGCTGTCGTCGCTGAGGGAGCGCAGCACGGTGGCGGCGAACTCGTACTCCAGGTCGGACATCAGCATGCCGAAGGCGGAGAACGCGGCGGGCACCTGCGGGACGATCGTGGTGGCGATGCCCATCTCCCTGGCGAGCATCGGGCCGAGCAGCGGTCCGGCGCCGCCGATGGCCAGCAGCGCGAACTCGCGCGGGTCCAGCGCCCGCTCCACGGTGATCTCGCGCAGCGCGCCGACCATCCGGGCCAGCAGCACCCGCAGCACGCTGGCGGCGGCCTGCGGCACGGTCACCCCGAGCGGGCCGGCCAGCTTGACGTCGATCGCGGCGCGGGCCGCGTCCGCGTCGATGGTCATGTCGCCGCCGAGGAACGCGGCGGGGTCCAGGTAGCCGAGTGCCAGCGAGGCGTCGGTGACGGTCGGCTCGGTGCCGCCCGCGCCGTAGGCCACCGGCCCCGGCACGGCGCCGGCGCTGTGCGGGCCGACCTTGAGCAGCCCCTCGTCGATCCAGGCGATCGAGCCGCCGCCCGCGCCCACGGTACGGATGTCGAAGATCGGGATGAGCAGCGGGAAGCCGTCGATGCCCGCCTCGTGCACCTCGCCCGGCTCGCCGTCCTCGATGACGCAGCAGTCCACGCTGGTGCCGCCGACGTCGAAGGAGATCACCTTGGGCAGGTTCTGCTCGCGAGCCAGGAAGGAGGCGCCCACCACTCCCCCGGCGGGGCCGGACAGCACGGTCATCAGCGGGGCGCGGCGGGCCAGTTCCGCGGTCATCGCACCGCCGCCCGAGCGCATGATGTGCAGCGGGTGGGTGAGCCCCGCCTCGGTCAGCCTGGCCTCCAGGGTGCCGATGTAGTCGCTCAGCACCGGCCGGATGTAGGCGTCCAGGGTGACGGTGCTGGTCCGCTCGTACTCGCGGTACTCGCGGGTGATGTCGGTGGAGACCGAGATCGACACGTCCGGGTAGAGCTCGCGCAGGATGCGCGCGGCCCGCCGCTCGTGCTCGGGGTTGGCGTAGGAGTGCAGGAAGCAGATGGCCAGTGAGGCCAGTCCCTGCTCCTCGACCAGGATCCGGCCGGCCTCGCGCACGGCGTCCTCGTCCAGGTCCTGCACCACGTCGCCCTGCGCGTCGATCCGGCCGGGCACGCCGACCCGCCGGCGGCGCGGCACCAGTGGCGGCGGCGGGGCGTAGGAGAAGTCGTACATGTGCTGGCCGGGGACGTTGGCGCGGGCGATCTCCAGCAGGTCCCTGAAGCCCTCGTTGGTGATGATGCCGAGGTCCGCGCCGCGGCGCTGCAGGATCGCGTTCAGGCCGAGCGTGGTGCCGTGCACGAACGCCTCCACCCCGTCCAGCCGGGTGGCGAGGCCGCCCACCGCGTCCAGGACGCCCTGCTCGGGGGCACCGGGAGTGGTCGAGGCCTTGTGCAGCCGGATCTGCCCGGTCTCCTCGTCGTAGGCGATCGCGTCGACGAACGTGCCACCGATGTCCACGGCGAAGCGGGTACGGCCGGCCGGAGTGTCGGGGGAATTCACAGGGCACCTCCAGGGACCTGCTGCGGGGCGGGGACGGCCGGCAGATCGTCACGGACGATCCGGCCGGCCTGCATGACGAAGGGGATCCGGCGCAGCGCGGAGACGTCGCTCAGCGGATCGCGCTCGGTGACGACCAGGTCGGCGAGGTAACCCTCCTCGACGGCACCGGCCTGGCCGGCCAGCCCGACCAGGCGCGCGGCCTCGGAGGTGCCGGCCCGTACCGCCTGGAGGGGGCTGAGGCCCGCGTCGGTGAGGAACTCCATCTCGCGGACCGCCACGACGGTGTCCTCGATGGGCTCGCCCGGCGGGTAGTCGGTGCCGGCGAGCATGGTGATGCCCGGCGCGCCGGGGTCGTCCGGGTCGGCGATGCCGGCCGCGACCGCCCGCCGGATGCTGGCCAGGTGGCCGGGGCCGACCTCCACCGCCCGCTCGATCTGCCAGGGCGTGAAGCTGTGCTCGGCCATCCAGTCGGGGCAGCGGGTGACGCACAGGGTCGGGGTGAGGAACACCCGCCGGTCCGCCATCAGCTTGGCCGTGTCGTCGTCCAGGTCGTAGGCGTGCTCGTAGCCGCGGACTCCGGCGGCGAGCGCCTCGCGGATCGCCGAGCCGGCGCCGGCGTGCGCGGTCACGTAACTGCCGTGCTCCTCGGCGGCGCGGACCACGGCCCGCATCTCCTCGGCGGTCATCTGCGCGCCGGTGAACGACTCGCCCTGGTGGGCGATGCCACCGGTGATGAAGATCTTGAGCAGGTCGGCGCCCGCGTCCAGTTCCTGCCTGGCCGCGCGCAGGAAGCCGTCGTGCCCGTCGGCGTAGGAGCAGTCGGCGCCCTTGCCGTGGCCACCGGTGGTGGAGATGGCCCGGCCCGCTCCGACGATCCGCGGCGCGGCCACCCAGCCCTGGTCCGCGGCGGTGCGCACCAGCAGGTCGGCGCGGTTCTGCTCGTGCACGCAGCGGATCGTGGTGACCCCCGCGACGAGGGCGTCCTGTGCCCGGGACAGCGCGCGCAGCGCGGTCAGCCCCGGGTTCTCCGTCTCGTCGGTGGCGGAGAAGGGGTAGAGCACCGACAGGTGGGTGTGCACCGAGATCAGGCCGGGCATCAGGTACCTGCCGCCCAGCTCGACGGTCCGTGCTCCCGGGGGCGGGGCGTCCGCCGTGATCTTCTCGATCCGGCCGGCCGCGACGAGCACGTTGGCGTTCCTGCGGATCCGTCCTGATCGGACGTCCACGACGTGCCCACCGGTCAACCAGAGGGTCTCGGGCTCCGACGTGGGCCGCAGCCGAGGTGATGTCAGCACCGCTTACTCCTTCTGTCCTGGTGGTTTTCCTGCTCTGGGCCGTTGTCTTGCTGACCCCACCGCTCCATCAGCCGGCCGGGACCGAGGTCGGAGACGTCGACCGGCGGCGGCTTCCCCTCGATCAGGCAGCGCAGCGTCTCCCCCCACAGCGGGGCGAAGGTGAAGGCGTAGGTGCCTCCGGCCACGTAGAACCCGGGGGCGCCGGGTACCTCGCCGATCACCGGCATCTCGTCGGGCGTGGCCGCGAGCGGCCCGGCCCACATCCGCAGCAGCCGCAGGTCCCGGATGAACGGCAACACCCGGACCGCCAGCGCGACGTTGCCCACCAGGCTGTCCAGGCTGGTGTCGCTCCGGCCGGCCAGGTCCATGCTCAGGGCCGGCCAGCCGCCGCCGATCAGCAGGTTGCCCGCGGCGACCTGCTTCACCGACAGTCCCTCGCCGATGTGCTGGACCAGGTGGGACATGGTGGCCGAGGAGCGCACGGTGGCGTGCATCTGGATCGCCACCGGTGTCATCCGCAGCGTGATCCCGGCCAGGGCGGCTATCTCCCCCAGCCAGGGCCCCGCGACGTCGACCACCACGGGGGTGTCCACCACCCGCTCGGCGGCGCCGCGCCCGGCGACCACCCGCCAGCCGTCGCCGTTGCGGGTGATCCGCCGGACCGGCGCGAACGCCACGGTCCGGCCGCCGTGCCTGGCCGCCGAGTCCAGGTAGGCGGGGGTGACCTTCAGCGGGTTGGCGTAGCCGTCCAGGTCACACCAGGTGGCGGCGGCCACCGTCGGTCCGAGCAGGGGCAGCGCGGCCCGCGCGGCGTCTCCGTCGAGGATCTCGGTGTGGATCCCGGCGGCGGCCTCCCAGCCGTGCTTGTCGCGCAGTTCCTGGTACTGCTCCTCGGTCTCGGCGATGGTGAAACCACCGGTGCGGCGGACCTCCACCGAGGTTTCCAGCTCCTCCTCCAGCGTCTCCCACCGGTCGCTCGCGGCGCGCTGCAGCGGCAGGAACCGCGCGCTGTCCAGCGGTACCGCCTGACCGGGGCGCTTGGTGTGCACTGCCTGCATGTGCAGGTTGCCGGCGGTGGTTCCCGAGCCCTCCCTGCCGGGGGCGCCGCGTTCGAGTACGAGCACCCGATGGCCGCTGCGGGCCAGGTGGCTGGCCACCGAGGCGCCGAGCACCCCGGCTCCCACGATCACCGCGTCCGCGGTCCGCGTGCTCATGCGTCGCCTTTCTGCGATTCCGGTCCGGCCAGCTCCAGCAGCGTGGCGAGAGGGACGGGGCGCACCGGCAACCGGGAGGGGAAGACCTCCACCCGGGACTCACCGTCGCCCGCGCCCCGGCGGGGCATGACGGACCGGACCAGTCCGGCGACCGCGAATCCGCACTCCCGGCCCTGGCAGGGGCCCATTCCCGCGCGGGTCCAGGCTTTGGTGGCGTTGAGGTCGCCGTCGGCGCTTCCCGCGGCGGTGGTGCGGATCTCCTCCGCGCGGACCGCCTCGCACCGGCAGACCATGGTGTCGGCGGGCAGTGCGGGCGCCAGCGTGGCGAGCAGCGCCGCCGGGCCGGGGTAGAGGGAGTCGGTCAGCGCGGTGAAACGTTCCAGGCGGCGCCTGGCCGACGCCACCCGCCGGGCCTCGGACACCGGTACGGCCACGCGGGCCTCGCGGGCCAGGATGTCGTGCGCGGCGGCGAGCCCTCTGGCCTTCGCCGCGTGCACCCCGCCGATTCCCGCCGCCTCGCCCACCACGTACACATCGGCCCGGGAGGCGCGTCCCGCCGCGTCGGTCACCGGCACCGCGTCCCCGCTGGCCACGTCGATCCGCACCTCGCAGCCCAGCATGCGGGCCAGGTCGGTCTGGGGACGGAAGCCGTACCCGACGCAGAGCGCGTCCACCTCGACGGTGCGGACCGGACGCGTGGGCCTGGCCGCGGCGGCGAGGGTCACCGAGGAGACCCGGTCGCGGCCGTCTGCGCGGAGCACGACGGTCTCCTGCCAGATCGGCACCCGGGCGCGGGCCAGCCGCGCGGCGTAGGAGGCCAGCTCGCGCAGTCGCGCGGGGTGGCCGAGCGTGCCCAGCGCCCGCAGGCTCGGCCGGTACGGCCTGCCCGCCTCGGCGATGCCCGCCACGCGCACGCCGAGTTCGATCAGCGAGCAGGCGACCGGCAGCAGGAACGGCCCCGAACCGGCCAGGATCACCCGGTCCCCGATGGTGGTGTGGTCGCTCGCGGCCAGGTGCTGGGCGAAGCCCGGGGTGGTCACTCCGGGAAGCTGCCAGCCGGGGAAGGGGAACACCCGCTCGAAGGCGCCGGTCGCCAGCACGAGATGGCGGGCGCGCAACCGCACCGGATGCTCGGCGTCGTCGGAGGCGAGCAGCGTGCGCCCGTCGTCGTCCACGCCCCAGACCAGATGGCCGGTACGGCACTCGACGCCGGCCGCGCGCACCTGGGCGATCAGCCGGCCGCCCTCGGGCCGGTGGTCGCCCCAGTGCCTCGCCACCGCGGGCGCGGGCCGCCGGTAGTACTGCCCGCCCAGTTCCGGCTGCTCGTCGAGGATCGTCACGGCCAGGCCGGCGGAGGCGAGCCGGGCCGCGGCGCTGAGCCCCGCGGGACCGCCGCCGACGATCACGACATCCCGTTCGACGACCTCGCCGTACGTGGCCGCGCTGCGCTCAGCGGTCATGCGGAGCCTCTCCCTCTGCGGCCGTCTCGACCCGCATGCCGGCATAGATCCTGGTGATGCAGGCGCGGACCCCCGGACGGCCGTCCACGGTCACCTCGCACTCGAAACACACGCCCATCCCGCAGAACGGGCCGCGCGGGTCGCCGCCCACCGGATTGCGCCGCAGGCTCCACCGCCGCTCGCCGACGAGGACCGCGGCGAGGCTGATGCCGTCGACGGCCCGCACCGGGTCGCCGTCGACGACGATCTCCGTTTGCGGGGCCCGGCTCGGCCCGGCATGCCGGCCGGTGCGGCCCTGCGCCGTCGTCATCGCCCGGCCCGCCCCGAGACGGTGTCCGCGTTGTCCCCGGAAAGGGCTTCGACCAGGCCGGACTCCTTCAGCACGGCGCCGATCGCGTCGAGCCTCTCCGGATCCGTGATCGGCAGGAGCGGCGGGCGGACGTGCCCGCCCGGCTGGGCGAGCATCGCCATGGCGGCCTTGAGCTGGGCGATGGGCGCGCCGTACACGCCGCTGTAGTCGGGGTTGATCAGCCGGGAGGAGAGCCCCGCGTACCGGTCGACCCAGCCGCGCGCCGCCTCGCGGTCCCCCGCCGCGACCGCCTCGTAGTAGGGGACGGCGAACGGGGCGCCCATGCCGCCGCCGTCGATGTTCCCGTCCCCGCCCAGTTCCAGCAGCACGGCGAGGCCCCGCCGGTGCAGGAAGCTGCCGAACACCCGAACCCGGTCGCCGACCTCCTCCACGGTGCCGAGCATCCGCAGCCAGTCACCGGTGCTGTCCTTGATGGCCACCACGTTGTCCAGGTCGGCCAGTCCGGACATCAGCCCGGGATGGGCGGAGATGTCGACGGCCACCCCGCGCGGCCAGTTGTAGACCATGAACGGCAGCTCCGTCGCGGAGCTGACCTGCCGGTAGAAGGCGAGGATGTCCTCAGGCCCCGGGTGCACGTACGGCGGGGGCGTGGCGAGCACGCCGTCCGCGCCCGCCTCGGCGGCGTGCCGCGCGAACCCGATCGCCTCCGCGGCGGTGTAGGCCGTGACGCCGACGATCACCGGGACCCTGCCGGAGAGCTCGGACACCGCGATCTCGGCGACCCGGCGGCGTTCGGCCGCGCTCTGGCTGAACCACTCGCCGGTGCTCCCGTTGACCAGGACCCCGTGCACGCCCTGGGCGGCGTAGAGCCGGAGCAGCGCACGCCACGCGTCCTCGTCCAGCTCGCCTTCGCTGGTGAAAGGGGTGGGCGCGGCCGGCCAGTAGCCGTGCCAGGTGACGTCGTCGCGGTCCATGGAACCCCCGGAGATCAATGTTGTAGTCATTTTTTGGGATCGCTTGCATTAGGTTGCAGCACTCGGGAGATTCAGGTCAAGGCTGAAATATGTTTTTAACCTGGGTAAATTTCCCGACACCTCACCAAGAGTTCACGATCTTGTGGCAAAATTTTCCCCCGGATGGGATCGATCCCAGAAAGAAGGACGATGGCGATCACGCTGAAGGACGTCGCCGCCGCGGCCGGGGTGTCACGCAGCACGGCTTCCCGCGCACTGAGCGGCTCACCGCTGATCGCCCCGGAGACCCGGGTGGCGGTGAAGGAGGTCGCGGACCGGATGGGCTACCGCCCCAACCGCGCGGCCAGCGCACTGCGTTCCAAGCAGTCTCACGTCGTGGGACTGGTGCTGAACAACCTCATCAACGCGTCCTTCCACACCATCGCCGAGGTCGTGCAGCGTCGCGCCGCGGCCGAGGGCTACCAGGTGATGCTCTGCATCACCGACGCGGACCCGCGGCGGGAGGAGTCCTTCCTCCGGACCCTCGCCGCGCACGGGGTGGACGGGCTGATCATGATAGGCACGGGCAGGAACACGGCCATGGCCAACGCGCTGCTCGCCGAGGGCATCGGGGTCGTCAACGTCATCCGCGCCGCCGCCGAGAGCGCCGCGCCGTCGGTGCTCGCCTCCGACCGCGAGGGCGCCCACGCGGCCACCTCACACCTGCTCGACCTGGGTCACGAGCGGATCGGCTTCATCGGCGGCCTGCTGAGCGCCAACTCCGGCCTGGAGCGGTTCGCCGGCTACGAGCAGGCACTGAGGGAACGCGGCCATCAGGTCGACGAGTCACTCGTCGAACGCGGACCGTTCGACTCCGCCTTCGGCGCCGAGGCGACGGAGCGGCTGCTGCGCCGCAACCCGGAGATGACGGCGCTGTTCGCCGCGAACCACGAGGCCGTGTTCGGCATGCTGCCCACCCTCGTCGGTGCCGGCATCGTCATTCCCGAGCAGCTCTCGCTGATCTGCTACGAGGACATCCCCTGGCTGCGCTGGTGGCAGCCGCCCATCACCGTCGTCGACAACGGGGCCGGCGAACTCGGAGATCTCGCCATGAACCTGCTGCTCCAGCAGATCGAACGGGCCGACCGGTCAACGGCTCCGGTACGGACCGGGCGGGCAGGCCGGGCCTACCGGGTGGGCGCCCAACTCGTCCTGCGCTCGTCCTGCGCGAAGCCGTCCGCCCCTCGCTGAGGGACCCGGAACCGCGGCCGTCGCCGGCGGCCTCTCCTGATCCCCAGACGTACGGGCTCTCCCGAACACAGGAGATCTCTCGGACGTACGGAGCATGGACAGGAATGTCGAGGCATCTTACAGTTCGGGAGTGTGCTGATCGCGAGTTTCCCAGTGAGGCTGTGGCATGCCGAAACGGTTGCTCTACGTTCCCACGCACCGTCGCTGTCCCGAGGCCATCGTCTCGTATATGGACGAGAGCCTGTTCCTCTCCCGCGAGTACGGGGAGGAGATCCCCTTCCTGCTCGTCGAGTCGTTTCCGGCCGACTGGATCTCCGAACATGCCGAGTTGCTCGGGCGGCTCAGCGCCGAACGGTCCGTACGGGCCTTTCATCTGACCCCGGAGGGGCGGCGAACCTACGTACGGGCGCTGGTGGAAGCCGCGGCCGATGAACCGGCGGATCGGGATCTGCTGGAAAGGCTCCTGATCCCCCAGGGGGTCTCGTACGGCGCGGGGCCGAACATCGCGGCGTTGGTCGCGGTGGCACTCGACGCCCAGGTGCTGCTGCGCCGGGACTCCGACACGCACCCGACGCCGCGCGGGGAGGTCCTCGCGTTCCCTGGAGAACTGGAACTGCGCGCGCTGACCGGACCGGGGGTGTATTTCGTCGCCAGCACCTACGTGGGAGATCCGCCACTGGACCGGCGCGACCTGCTGTCGGCGGGACCGGAGTTCGTGCGCCGTATCGAGCGTGAGATCAAACCCGGCCTGAGCGATCGGGAGATCGACGAGCTGCTCCGCGAGTACCTGGTCGACGAACCGGCCCGCGCCTACGACTCCGATTTCGTCACCGCCGACCGGCCCGGAAGCGTGGAGATGGGCGTCTCCTGTGTCAAGGAGATCTTCCGTACGGTGCCGGAGATGCCGCTCACCGAGATGCTGGGATCGGACTTCATCCAGCGGAATCTGCTGCTGGCCGTCGGGTACCCGGTGTTGTTCCACTCTCGGAAGGTCCACCACCGCTACGGTGAGACCCGGCGCGGGCGCTCCGACTTCTCGGCCGCGGTCCGCTATGCGGTGCGGGACCTGCGTTACCTGCTGTTCTGGCGGATCTGGAGCGAGCTTGCCGCGCGGGTGGCCGCGCGTCCCGAGGACTTCTGGCGCCCGCCAGGAGAGGTCGACGCGAAACGGTTCGGTACGGCGGCACAGCAGGCGGTCGCCCGGCAGGCTCCATCGCTCCCCGGCATCGCCGCGGAGTTCGGCGCGGCGCACCTGGCCGCAGCGGCGGAGACCGATGGCGATGTCGCGGCACGGCTGAACGCGATCGGTACGGCCACGCTCGACGAGGTCCACCGTCATGTCACGGAGGTCGCGGACGGATTCGCCGACTACTGTTTCCTGCTGGAGCGCTGGCCCGCGCTGATCGCTGCCGCGTCCCGGTCGGCAGGTCTGGTCAGGGCCCTGGCCCTGGTGGGGGAGGACCGGCTCGGATGACCGACGGCAGGCCGCGCAACAGCGGTCAGGAGGTACCGCACTCGGCCGCCTTCCGGCGGCAGGTCGCCAACGCGATCAGGGCGGCCGAGTTCGAGGCTCGGGAATTCTCCGGGGTGCCGGTCTTCTACGACCAGCCCAGCCTGCTGGAGGCCAGCATCCGTGCCGTGGACCCGGCGCTGGGGTGCTGGGTGGAGCTCGGATTCGGCAGCGCGGAGAGCGCCCTGCAGATCAGGGCCGTCGCCGCACGAGCCGGACTCGCCGTGACGCTGCACGGGTTCGATTCGTTCGAAGGGTTGCCCGAGGACTGGGGAGGTGAGGCGAGGAAGCACGACTACCGGTTCGCCAGGCCCCACCTGGACCTGCCGGACATCCGGGTGCACGAGGGCTGGTTCCACGAGTCGATCCCGAGGGCCCTGCCGGAGCTGGCCTGCCGGGTCGGCTTCGTCCATGTCGACTGCGATCTTTACTCCTCGACGCGCACCGCGTTCGACCTGCTCGGAGACCGTCTCGGGCCCGGGACGGTCATCCAGTTCGACGAGTACTGGAACTACCTTGAGGCCGAGGAGGGAGAGCTCAGGGCGTTCCGTGAGTTCCTCGCCGAGCGGGCCCTGGGCTTCCGCTATCTCGGCTACAACGCGAACTACATGCAGGCGAGCGTTCTGCTGGAGAGCTGAGACCGACTCCCTGAGATCAGTTCCCTGAGATCGGCTTCCTGAGCTCCGCCTCGCGGGGCGAACCCACCTCGTGGAACCGGTCGGCGGCCAGCCGCCGGTGCTCGGCGGCGACCCCGGTGTCGCCCGCCTCCGCCCAGGTGTCCCCCAGCAGGGTGAGGATCCGGGCCTGCGCCAGCGCGTCGTCGGCTTCGGCCGCGATCCGCAACGCCTGGTCGAGCCGGGTGACCGCCTCGGCGAAGCGGCCCGCGTCGGCCGCGACGGCGCCGAGCCCCGCGGTGGCCTCGGCCTCGCCGCGCCGATGCCCGTACTCGATGTACGGCGGCAGCGCCCGCGCGAACGCCGCCTCGGCCTCGCCGACCTCGCCCCGGTCACGGTGCGCCCAGCCGAGCCTGATCAGCGCGTCGGACTCGGACAGCTTCGCGCCCTGCTCGCGCGCGATCTCCAGCACCTGCCCGTATAGCCCGGCGGCCGCCTCAGCGCGTCCGCGCACCCGCTGGACGTCCCCGATCGCGGTCAGCGCGTAGCTCTCCCCACTGCGGTCGTGGAACTCACGTTGCATGACCAGCGACCGCTCCGCCTGGGCCAGGGCCTCGTCGAGCCGCCCCAGCTGGAGGTAGCTCATCGCGAGATGGGTGTGGGTGTACGCCACCCCGGTCAGGTCGTCGATCCCGGCCCAGGCCGGCAGTGCCCGTTCGAAGTAGGCGGCCGCCTCGACCATCCGGCCGCGATCCAGGCAGACCTCCCCCATCCCGTTGAGCATGAAGGCGCTCAGCAGCGTGCTGTCCAGATCCGTCGCGATGGCCAGGCCCGCCTCGTAGCAGGCGATGGCCCGGGCCGGGCGGCCCTGGTCCCGGTAGACGTTCCCGAGGTTGCGCAGGATGCACGCCTCGCCCCGCCGGTTGCCCGCCAGCCTCGCCGCCTCCAGCGCCAGTTCGTGGGTCGCCACCCATTCGGCCCAGCGGGCGAGCACCCGGAAATGGTAGTGCAGCGGATCGGCGAGTTCCCAGGTCAGGTCCCACAGCCGGTGTTCGTAGGCCTGCCCGACGGCGGCGACGATGCCCGCCTCCTCGGTGACGAACCAGTCCATCGGCCGGGGACCGACCAGGAGGTCGGCGTCGAGGTCGCGGGGCAGCCAGAGCCTCGCCCGGGGCGCCAGGGCGTCTCGTTTGCTGTTCGGCGACATCAGGTGGAGGGCGCGTTTGGACAGCGCCAGATACCCGCCGAGTACGCGTTCCATGGCCTCGTCCGCGGAGCCGTGGTCACGCAGCCGCTCCTGGGCGAACGAACGCAGCAGGTCGTGGAAGCGGAAGCGGAGCTGCCCCACCGCGTCCTCGCCGACCGCCTCCAGGAGCTGGACGTCGGCCAGCCGCTCGATGAGCTCCTCCGCGACCGCCAGGTCGGAGTCGAGCGCCGCCGCCAGTACCCAGGGGGCGAAGTCGGGTGCCCTGACCAGCCCGAGCAGCCGGAAGGCCGACTGCTCCTCCTCGGTCAGGGCCGCATAGCTCAGGGAGAACGAGGCGCGCACGCTGAGGTCACCGACTTTCAGCTCTTCGAGGCGGTGGTGCTCGTTTTCGAGCCGGATGAGCATCCGGGCCAGCCGCCAGTGCGGCCGGACCGCCAGTCTGGCCCCGGTGATCCGGACCGCGAGCGGGAGGTGGCCGCAGAGCCGCACCAGCCGCTCGGCGGCCTCCGCCTCGGCATCGACCCGAACCGGACCAACGATCTTCCTCAGCAGTTCGAGCGCCGCCTCGTGCGTCAGCACGTCCAGGTCGAAGCCCCGGGCACCCTCCAGCGTGGGAAGGCGCTGGCGGCTCGTGATCAGTGCCGCGCAACCGGGCATGCCGGGCAGCAGCGGCCGGAGCTGGGCGGCGGACGCGGCGTTGTCGAGAACGACGAGCACCCGCCTGCCGTCCAGCAGCCCCCGGTAGAAGGCGGCGCGTTCGGCCGTCCCCGGCGGGATCGCCGGGCCCTGCACGCCGAACGCGCGCAGGAATCCGGCGAGGACTTCCGAGGGGTCAAGGGACTCGGCTTCCGCGCCCCGGAGGTTCACGTACAACTGGCCGTCGGGGAAGAGGTCCCGGAGCCGGTGCGCCAGCCGTATCGCGAGGGTGGTCTTGCCGACCCCGCCCATGCCCGAGATCGCACTCAGCACCACCGTGTCCTCGGCTCCGGCGAGCCAGGAGCGCAGGGTCTCCAATGCCTCCTCACGCCCGGTGAAGTCCGCGAGGTCGGCAGGGAGCTGGTAGAGCCCCGCGGTGATGGTGAACGGCTGGTCCAGATGCTGATGGATGATCAGGTCTCGTCCGGCGACGTAGAGGTCGCGTCCGGCGTGCATCTCGGGCATCGCACCTGCCGCATCGGGAAGGAGTCCAGAGTGACACGAGGATTATCCCCGAGGGGAGCCCGATGATGAAGGCGATTGTCACCAACGTTTCCCGCCGCGACGGAGTACATGTCCTCGAAGCGCGCTACGGCGACTGGCGGATCACCGTTCACCTGCGTCCGGACACCGGGCCGGTGACGGCCGCCGAACTCGCGGAGCCGCTCGGGGCCGTGGCCGCGGCACTCGCGGCGGACCCACCCGGGACCGATACCGGCGGCGTGCTGGAGCGGCCCTGGAACGACGCCGAGGACGCGGCGCTGGTACGCGCTTTTGACGTCTTCCATGACCTCGACACGGTGGCCACCCGCCTGGAACGGACCGCCGGGAGCGTACGGCGGCGGCTGACGCTCTTCGGCAGACTGCCCGCGATGGATCCGGTGACCGGCCGGCTCATCGAGCCGGCGGACGACCGCGCCGTCCCCTGACCTCGGCACGGCCCGCCGTCAGTGCGGCCGGCGTTCGAACAGGGTTCCGTTCACCACCATGGCGTCGAGATCGGCCTCCCGGAACACCGCCATCGCCTCGGCCGGGGTCTCGACGATCGGCTCACCGCGAATGTTGAGCGAGGTGTTCAGAAGCACCGGGGGCGCGCCGAGGCCGGCGAACTCCGCCAGCAGCCGGCCGAGCGACGGGTTGCCCTCCGGGTCCAGCGTCTGGACCCGGGCCGTGCCGTCCACATGGCACACGCCGGCGAGCGTCTTTCTGTGCTCCGGCCGGATGGGCCAGGCGAACTGCATCCAGGGGGAGGCGCAGTCGGCCTCGAAGTAGTCCCCGGCCGCCTCCGCGAGGACCACCGGGGCGAGCGGCCGGAACCACTCGCGCTGTTTGACGCGGCTGTTGATCCGCCGTGCCACGTCGGCGCGCCGGGGGTCGGCGAGGATGCTGCGGTGGCCGAGCGCGCGCGGTCCGAACTCCGCGCGCCCTTCGAACCAGCCGACCACCCCGCCCCGGTCGAGCAGCTCGGCCGTGCGACGCAGGACCTGGTCGTCGATCTCCTCCGTGCCGTAGGTCCGCCCCCGGTACGGACCGACCGGGAAGCGCGCGGTCGATGTCGGCGGGTCGAGTTCGAGTGCGGCGAGGATCGCCGCGCCGAGCGCCGTTCCGTCGTCGCCGGGGGCGTAGACCACATGAACCCGTTCGAACGGGGTGTTCTTTATGATCTTTCCGTTGAACGCGCAGTTCAGCGCGACTCCCCCGGCCAGGCACAGGTTGGGGCAGCCGGTCACCCGCCAGGCGTGGGCCAGCACGTGCAGCAGGACCTGCTCCAGGACCCACTGACCGGCGAAGGCGATGCTCGCGTCGATCTCGAACCCGCCGGACACCCGGTCCGCGCGGATCCGGCGGATCCGCTCGACCACACCGTACGGTCCCTCCAGCGTGATGGTGAAGCGTCCGTCCGGCAACAGCTCGACGGTTTCCATGAGCTCGCCGGTGAACCGGTCGTCACCGTAGGGTGCGAGGGCCATCGCCTTGCCGGCCTGCATGAAGGCGAAGCCGATCCCCTCGGTGACCGCTCGGTAGAGATCACCGAGCGAGTTGGACATCAGCGCCGCCAGGTCGTTGGACGACGCGGCGCCCCGCTTGGCCCCCACCACCTGGCCGAGCTGGGTGAGCTCGTTGCCCCGGCCCAGCATCCAGGTGGTCGTCTCCCGCTCGTGCCGGTCCCCGGCGCCCGGTCCGACGACGCTTCCCGCTCCGTCCACGACCAGCACCACGGCCTCCTCGAAAGGACTGGTGAAGAAGGTGCTCGCGGCGTGCGACCGGTGGTGGTTGACCCAGCGGATCGAGATCTCGGGCTCCCAGCCGCGCAGCTGGGTGAGCATGTCGTTCGCGGCGAAGGCCCGGATGTCCTCGGCCCTCAGGCCTGCCGCGTCCAGGCAGTAGGCGAGGGAGGCCCGGCAGGGGTCGGGGTCCAGCAGCGCGTAGCGGACCCGGCTGAGCCGCTCGTCCTCGATCGCGATGCTGCCGCCGTCCTCGGTGATCAGCCAGGTGGCGAAGTCGTGAATGGAGCCGCCGAACCCCACGACACCCGTCATACCTTCTCCTTCGTTAGGTCTCGCGTTAGGTCTCGGCACTGCCGGCCCACGGGTTGCACAGGTGGACGAGGAGGATCGCGATCGCCCAGCGGTCGGGCATCACCGAGGCGGCGCCCAGCGCCACCGGCGGGGCCGCCCACTGGTACAGCCGCGCCGTGTCCGTGGCGACGAGCAGCTGGGCGTAGGCGAAGATCACGGTGACGACGAGCATGGGCACGACGCGCACGTCGGTGACGAGCAGCGCGAGCAGCCCGGCCCCCCAGGGGGTCAGCATCGCCAGCGGGTCGAACCACCTTCCGGCGTGGTAGAGGCTGCCCGCCCGCCAGGGGTTTCGCATCAGCTCGGACTGCCCGAAGTGGTCCTCGCCGACGGTGCCGGTCAGCCGGCGGATCAACGGGGCGGCAAGACCGGCCAACGGCAGCCAGTGCCAGGCGAAACAGGCGGCGAACAGCGGAGCCGACTCCTTGACGCACCCGGCGACGAGGGCCGCCAGCAGGGCCGGGAACCAGAGCCCGCGCTGGAGGAGAATCGCCGAGCCGAGTGCCCAGGCGAGGGCCGTGCCATCGACGAGCACCGGCCAGCGGAGCTGGATCCGCCAGATTCCCGGCATGCCGCATACCAGCAGGCCACCGATCACCCGCAGGCGCGCGTCGGGGATCCAGGGCTCCATCCACACGGTGACCAGCGGCGGCAGCGCCACCAGGTGCGTGGTCGTGCACCAGCGCCATCGGCGTGGGGAGTCCCCGCACAGCGCGGGCAACAGCCAGCGCAGCATGAACGGCAACGCGACCGGCCGCCCGGATCCCGCCCTCAGGTAGCGCCGGCCATCGGGGCAGACGGCCCGCACCGGCCAGTTGATCAGGCTCAGCCCGAGCAGCGCAAGGGAGAGACCGAGCGACCACAGCGCCGCGTTCACGGATCACCGCACCGATCGCACCACCAGCAACCGGTGGCGTACGGGGCGGCGCCCAGCGGCGCGGGACGGTCGCACCGGGCCCTCAGCCGCACCGGGGAGGTCTCAGGGGTCTCGATGGCCAGCATGGTCTCCATCACGTGTCCGACGAGTTCGCCGGTAAGCCGCTGTTCGGTCAGGCCCCGCAGGGCGTGCGCCATGTCGATGACCCCGATCCCACGTCCTTGCGGCGCGTCCGCCGGATAGGACACGGTCGTCCATCTCGGTGATCGGGCCGTTCTCAGCCGGACCTTGCCGGTGTAGAAGTTCGGGTCGGGGATCGCGAGGGTCCCCTCCGTTCCGAAGATCTCCAAGTGCGGGATCCGGGTTCCCCACACCTCGAAACTCGCCGTCAGGGTGGCGACGGCCCCGGTCTCGAACTCCAGGAGGGCTGCCAGGTGGGTCGGCACGTCCGCGAGGAAGGTCTCCCCGGCGCGCGGCCCGGTGTCGATCGACCGCAACGGTGAGGGCCGGCGATGTGTGCCGACGACGTCGCGCACCGGGCCGAGCAGCCCGACCAGCATGCTCAGGTAGTAGACGCCCATGTCCAGCAGCGGTCCCGCGCCGGGCCGGTAGAAGACCTCGGGGGTGGGACAGCTCCGTTCGTGTCCAGGGGTCAGGAGTGCCGCCGCCGCGCCCAGCGGGTGTCCGATCAGGCCCCCGTCGATCGCGCGGCGGGCGGCCTGGGCGGCGGCCCCGAGTGCGGTGTCGGGCGCGCCGCCCAGCAGCGCGCCGTCCACCGGGGCCGTGGCCAGCAGTTCGTCCAGCTCCGTGGCCGAGGCGGCGAGTGGTTTCTCCGTGTAGACGGACTTGCCCGCCTCCAGCGCCTGACGGGTGATCCCGGCGTGCCACCGCGGCGGGGTCAGGTTGATCACCAGCTCGATCGAGGCGTCCCGCAGCGTCTCAGGCAGGGAGGCCGGCACGGCCCGCGCACAGGACGCGGCCAGCCGCCGGGCCCGCTCGGGGATCGAATCGCAGCAGGCGACGATGTCGATGATCGGCGCCCGGGTCAGGGTCCTCAGATATTTGGCGGAGACGTTCCCGCAGCCGACAACGGCGCATCTGACAGGGGGGACCGGCATGTCTGCCTCGCGTGAGTGGGGCTGCACCGTCATGGCGAATATCTGAAGGCTCTGCTCTTATTAGAGGAGAAAGCCGGAGAATGACAAGGAAAAATCCGGTTCTACCACCGGATGACATTTACGGAGATGCCGTGGCGGAAATTCGGCCATTCCGTTTTGGGGTGGAGACGGAGGGTGCCCGGAACGCGGCCCGCTGGCGGGACACCGCCCGCGCGGTCGAGGACCTCGGCTACCGGACGCTGCTCGTCATCGACCATCTCAGCGACCAGCTCGCACCGGTTCCGGCGATGCTGGCGGCGGCCGACGCCACGACGACGCTGAGGGTCGGCTCGCACATGCTCGCCAACGAGTTCCGCCATCCGGCGTTGCTGGCGAAGGAGGCGGCCACCGTCGACCTGCTGTCGGAGGGGCGGCTGGAGCTCGGCCTCGGGGCGGGGTGGAACCGCGCCGAGCACGACCGGATCGGGGTCGAGCTGCCCGCCCCGCCCACCCGGGTGGACCGGCTGGCCGAGGCGATCGCCGTCGTCAAAGGTCTGTTGGAGCACGAGTCGTTCAGCTTCTCCGGCCGCCACTACACCCTCGACGAGGTGGCCGGACTACCGCGGCCGGCGCAGCGGCCGCGGCCGCCGCTGATGGTGGGCGGCGGCGGGCGGGCGATCCTGTCGCTGGCCGCGCGCGAGGCCGACATCGTCGGCCTGAACGCCAACCTGGCGTCGAGCCGTTCGGACGCCTCCAGCGCGGCGACCATGACCGGGGCGGCCACCGCCGCCAAGGTGGAGTGGATCCGGGCTGCGGCCGGATCCCGGTTCGACGCGCTGGAACTCAGCGTCCGGGTCTACTACACGGCGGTGACCTCGGACGCGGAAGCGGCGGCCGAGGGACTCGGCCCGCTCACCGGGTTGCCGGTCGCCGAAGCGCTGCGCTCACCCCACCTGTTGCTGGGCGACACCGAGCGGCTGGTGGACTCCCTCCAGGAATATCGCGAAATATATGGTATTTCCTATTTTGTAATTACGGCCGATGCCTATGAGGCGTTCGCCGGGGTCGTCGCCAGGCTGGGATAGCCGAGACAGATGCGGATTTCAGGGATTCTGTTCCGGCCGTCTTCGCCCTAGTCTGATCCCACAGTCGTCGGCATAGGGACGGTTTCTAATGGACATAGCCGCGGTGTCGTCCGCCGTTGCCCTCATGGCCGCTGGCGGCGCGGTCACGACTGTGGGCGAACAGATGGCCCTGGAGGTGATCGAGCGGATCCGCGCGAGGATCCGCTCGATCTTCGGCTCCGACGAGCGCTCCACGGAGACACTGGACCAGGCGATCGAAGAGCCCGGCGACGAGGGCCGGGTCAGGTCGCTGGCCGAGGCACTGTCCTGGTACGCGCGGCGAGACGAGGAGTTCGCCGCCGAACTGGAGGGATGGGCGCGCGACCATCCGGTTCCGGCGCCCCTCGTGCAGAACATCCACGCGGGCAGGGACGCCTACACGGCCGGCCGGGACATGACGGTCGACCAGCGATCGGCCCCCTGAGACCGTCGGCTCCGGGCTGACTGCAGGCTTGATGCCCCGGCTCACCCGGCCGGCGGCATCCTGCCTCGCTCAGCCGCCGGACCCACCGGGCGATGGCACGGACCAGGAGGCCGGGTACGCCTTGTGGACCGCGCGGAAGTCGGCCTCGCCTCCGGGTGCGGCTCGATGTCGCGACCTGGGAACCCGTTCTCA
The DNA here is from genome assembly GCF_042665875.1 of Streptosporangium amethystogenes subsp. fukuiense. Taxonomy (NCBI): domain Bacteria; kingdom Bacillati; phylum Actinomycetota; class Actinomycetes; order Streptosporangiales; family Streptosporangiaceae; genus Streptosporangium; species Streptosporangium amethystogenes. Next base: position 4,602,185 of record NZ_JBHTEE010000001.1, read on the forward strand.
GGTCGCCTGCTGTGAGGCCGCGGCCTCCGGGCGCAGGTCGGCGAGGCCCAGCCGGTGGGCCGGCTCCTCCGGCAGCACGACCCGGCGGGTGGGGCTGAGGTCCGGTCCGATGTGGAACAGCTCGCCGGGCTCCATCAGGTGCCACTGGGGATGGTCGTCCATGCGTTCGCTGGCGACCACGGACGCGGAGACGCCCGCCAGGTCGCGGGAGCGGACGCGCATCCGGTCGTTGCTGCCGCTGTGGTCGAGGTGCCGGACGCCGTGCTGCCCGCCGGCGGCACGCCGGAGCACGTAAAGCCGGTGGGTGTCGGGATAGCGCAGCGCCCACAGGTCCCGCGGCGTGGTGAGGACCAGGTTGAGGGCATAGACGGGCAGGTTCCTGGCGACCCAGCGCGCGGCGCTCTCGATGCCGGCGGCGACGTCGCCGCCGTGCGCCCTGGTCTCACGGGTGATCAGCGCGAAGAAGCGCTCCGAGTCGGTGTCCCCCCGGACCAGTTCCCGGTCCTTCCCCAGTTCCGCGTCGAGGTCGTCCAGGCCCTCGATCACCCCGTTGTGCGCGAAGAGCCGCCCGTCCTGCAGGAAGGGGTGCGTGTTGCGCACCTCCAGGTCGCCGGTGGAGGCGAAGCGGATGTGCGCCAGAAAGGTGCTGGACTCCACCTCCTTGGCCTCCTCGGCGAAGCACCGGTCCTCGTAGGCGGCGATGGGGGCCTTGTGCATGTGCGGGGTGCCGTCGGCGTCGAAGTAGCCCAGCCCGGTCCCGTCGGGGTCGCGGTGGCTCTGGCGACTCAGGCTGTCCGGGGCGTCCAGCAGCCAGAAGGTGGCACGCGTACGTTCAGGGGTGCTGCTCAGGCCGAACAGACGGCACATCCCAAGGTTCTCCTTCTCCGTCGTCTCCGCTCCGGCCCGTACCCGGCCCGGCGCCGTCAGCCGTGGTGCCGGGACCGCACGGCCCCGGCGCCGTGCGCGAAACCACCGGCGTCCTCGGCGGTGTGACGCGGCCGGTCCTGGTCGGAAAGGCGGGGCAGGACCCGGCGCAGGTCCTGCAGCAACAGGTCGGCCAGGTCGTTGCTGAAACCGTTACGGACGACGACGCGCAGCACCGCCAGGTCCGTGCGGTTCTTCGGAAAGGTGTAGGCGGGCACCAGCCAGCCGCGCTCGCGCAGCGCGGCGGAGACGTCGAAGACCGTGAAGTTGTCGATTCCCTCCCGTACCCGGAAGGCGAACACCGGAGCCTGGCCGCCGTCGGTGACCAGCTCGAACCGGCCCAGCCTGGCGATCTCCCCGGACAGCCGGGTCGCCACGTCCCGGCAGGTCTGCTGGACCCGGCGGTAGCCGTCGAAACCCAGCCTCAGGAAGTTGTAGTACTGCGCGACCACCTGGGCACCGGGGCGGGAGAAGTTCAGCGCGAAGGTCGGCATGTCCCCGCCGAGGTAGTTGACGTGAAAGACCAGGTCGTCGGGGAGCGCCTCGGAGTCACGCCACAGCACCCAGCCCACCCCCGGCATCACCAGCCCGAACTTGTGCCCGGAGGTGTTGATCGACGCCACCCTCGGCACCCGGAAATCCCAGTGCAGGTCGGGGTCGAGGAAGGGCGCGATCATCGCGCCGGAGGCGCCGTCCACGTGGATCGGCACGTCGAGTCCGGTACGGGCCCGCAGGTCGTCCAGGGCCGCGGCGATGTCGGCGATGGGCTCGTAGCTGCCGTCGTAGGTGGAGCCCAGGATGGCCACCACCCCGATGGTGTTCTCGTCGCACAGCTCGACGGCGGTCTCCGGGCTCAGGTGGTACCGGTCGCCCTCCATCGGCACGTACCGGGGCTCGACGTCGAAGTAGTCGGCGAACTTCTCCCAGCAGATCTGCACGTTGACGCCCATCACCAGGTTGGGCCTCCCGGCCGGGCGCCCCTCCGCCTGGCGCCGGTGCCGCCAGCGCCGCTTGAGCGCCAGACCGCCCAGCATCGCCGCCTCGCTCGACCCGGCCGTCGAACAGCCCACCGCGCGGTGGGGGTCCTCGGCGTGCCAGAGCCGGGCGAGCATGTCCACGCACCGGATCTCCAGCTCCGCGGTCTGCGGATACTCATCCTTGTCGATCATGTTCTTCTCGGCGCACTCGGCCATCAGCCGCCGCGCCTGCGGCTCCGCCCAGGTGGTGACGAACGTCGCCAGGTTCAGCCGCGCGTTGCCGTCCAGCATCAGCTCGTCGTGCACCAGCTGGTAGGCCGTCTCCGGCTCCATCTCCCCGTCGGGCATGGCGTAGCGCGGAACCCGGAGCGGCTCCCGGCTGAAGATCGGGTTGACCTCCAGATCGCGGCTTCCCCGCCCGGTGTGACCGGGCCGCCTCAGCGGCATCGCCCCACCCCTCCCCCGCCGACCACTGCCCTCACCTGGGCTTTCCCCCTAGGCTGGGTACCCGTGCAGCCGCCGTACGACACCAGCCGCCGGTGATCCGCCCGGATCGATCACCGGTACGGCTGCCACCTGACCGTCTGGTCGCGGGCCTTGAAACTGCGCATGCGGTGTTCCCACTGCGACCGGATACCCGGGTTGCTGCGCAGCACGGGCAGGACGCTGGTGACCAGCTTCAGCTCGCGGAGGCGGCGCAGCACCGGGAAACCGCGCCAGCGGGTGACGTCGAAGCCGTAGCCCTCGGCGAGCGACGTGTGCTCGTCGGCCGGGTAGTCCATCCGCAGGCGGCCGACCGCCACCGGGGCGAGGTCCCACTCGCGCGGGCCTGTCCCGGTGCTGTCGAAGTCGCACAGCACCGGCCCCCTGGGCCCGGCGATGACGTTGCCCATGAACACGTCACCGTGGATGACCCCGGCGGGGAGCGCGTAGTCGAGCGCGGCGAGCCGCTCCTCGACCTCGTCGCACTCGTCCAGCAGGAAGGCGTGGTCGCCCGCGGACAGGTCCTCCGGTTCGGCGAGCCGCTGACGGACCTCGGCCATCGGGGCCCACTCCGGCAGGTCCACCGGCGGGTCCGGCAACCTGTGCAGGCGTCTGAGCAGGATGGCCAGCTCGCCGCCGCCGGGGCGCGGGCCCACCTCGGGGACGTGCTTCCACAGCGTGACCAGGTGGCCCTCCACCTGGAGCGGCTGCTCGCAGCCCGGCAGGAGCCGTACCGCGGGGAAGTCGTGGTCGGCCAGCCAGCGGGCGACCCGCACCACGGTCGGCACCCGCGAGCGGGCGGCCGAGGATCCGGCGATGCGCACCACGACGGGCGCCCGGCGCAGGCGGAAGACCGCGTTGTTGGTGAACTTGATCAGCTCGGCGTCACCGGACGCGAGCCCGGCCCGGTCACAGACGGCTGCCAGCAGCGAGTGGAGCCGATCGCGGGTGAGACCGCCTGCCTGACCGGCGGCGTGCTCTGCGGCGTGGTCGGTGGTCATCGTCATGCCGCACGCACCACCGAGATGCGCCGGGCGAGGTCCTGGGCGTCACCGGCGTGCGCCCGCATCATGGCGACCGCCTGCAGCGGCGCGAGACGGTCGGTGATCCGCATCGAGCGGATCTCGGTCGCCAGGGTGACCGCCTCGTTGCCGTTGGCGATCCCGGCGGTCATGTCACCGGCTCTGAGCTGCACCGTCGCCAGAGCGGTCAGCTCGAAGGCCCTGCTCCTGGCCATGCTCGGGTCGCGCTGCCCGAGCGCGTCGGTGAGGAAGCGTTCGGCGATGCCGAGGTGGGTGTCGAGGTGGGTCTCGGCGAGGTCGGCGTGCACCATGCCGCTCGTGGCGTCGAGGTCGGCGGCGCCGAAGAAGCTCACCCAGGCCGGGGACTCGCGGTCACGGGCGCGAGCCAGCTCGTCGGCCGCCCGGTTGATCGATTTGAGCGCGAGATCGCTGTCGCCCAGCAGGGCGTAGGCCCACGCCTCGTTGGCGAAGAGCATCGCCACGGTCCGCTCGCAGCTGGCGTCCTGCGCGCAGATCTGTCCGAGCTGGAAGAACCGCAGCGCGTCAAGGATGCGGTCGCAGTGCAGGTGGACGCGGCCCATCCGGTACAGGACGTTGGCCGCCAGCGAGGAGTTCCTCGCGTGTTTGGCCTGTTCGAGCGCGCGGGCCAGGTGGCTTCTGGCCGAGCCGTACAGGCCGACGTCGAAGGAGGTCCAGCCCGCGAGGTTGTGCTGGTCGGCCAGTGCCTGGTGCAGGCGGAGGGTGACCGACTCCGGGCACGAGGCCCGGAGCAGCCGCTGCGACCAGGCCAGCTGTGCCACCACCGCGTCGCGGCAGACCCCGCCCCCGTGCCGGTAGTCCAGGGCGCGCAGCGTGCGGGTCACCGTCTCGATCTGCTCGACGTCGGCCATGCCGATACGGTGCGGGACGGGGGTCTCCGTGGGCGTGACCGGCTCGATCCACTCCTCCGCGTTCCCGGACGCCGCGCCGATGGTCACCTGCGCGGCGTGCGCGAGCAGGCGGCGCACCTGCTCGTCCTCGTTGGAGTCGTCGCGCTGGTCGGCCGCCGCCGGGACCGGTGTGGTGCAGGAGGCGTCGTAGGCCAAACCCATGTAGCCACGGGGAATGCCCAGACCGTCGGCGATCCGGCCCAGCACGTCGTACGCCATCACCTGGCGGCCCTTGAGGATCTCGGATATCTCCGACTGGGACTGCGCGGTGAGGGCGGCGATGTGACGTTGCGAGACGCCGATCCGCTGCAGTAACCGGTACACGGTGGCCATGTCGCGGGCGGCCAGAGCCTGTCGCATCTGTGGGCGTTCCCAGAGTGCGGGGTCGACTTCCCGCGCGTTCACGTTGCTGACGTTCATCCGCTCTTCCCACGGCCGAGTTCCCTTGCCGCCAAGGTAACCGGCGATACGACGTCGCCGGAGCCGTATCGGTGCGACCGATCACCCAAGGTGATCGGCTCGACCTATCACCCGACCGATCTGCGGACAGTATTGGTCCTGCGACTCTCCGTATATCGGCCTTGTCCCTCAGGATGGGGGATTCAGACCAGCGAGCGCGATCCCGCGGCCCTGGTGTCCTACTCGATAGGAGCAACGATGCTCACCGAGCACGCTCCAGCTCTGGAGGTCGGCGTGCGCGGCAGGCACCGCGGACGCTTTCGAGTGACCGCCTGGTGTCTCCCCCCGGGCAACGCCGCCCGCCGGGCCCGCAAGCTGCTGCACGACCTGCTGTCCCGGCCGCCCTTCGCCCCCGACGACGTCGCCGACCTGGAGGTCGTGGTGACCGAGCTCGCCACGAACGCCGGCAGTTACGCCCCCGGCCCCTACGAGCTGCGTGTCCTGCACGACCGCGAGCTGCCGATCAGGGCCGAGGTCGCCGACGCCGGCGGCGGGGTCCCGCTGATCGAGCGCCTGCTGCGCCGCCCGTTCACGCTCCCCGGCCACGTGGACGAGCTGTCACTCGGCGGACGGGGCCTGCGGATCGTCGAGGAGTACACCTCCGGGCGCTGCGGGGCGCGCTGGACCCGGCTGTGCGGCACCGGGCAGATCGGAACCGGTGTCTGGTTCGACCTTCCGGTGCACCGTCCCCGGCCGTGAGCGCGCCCCGGCGGGGCACGGGTTCACCGCCCGGACCTCGCCAGGCGCTCCACCTCGTGCCGCTCCAGGCAGGCCGGCGCTCCGCGGTAGTGGGTCTCGGCCTCGCCGTAGCGGCCGAGTTCCTTGCGCAGCACCCCAGGGCCGGCCGCACCGCCGCGCCCACCGCTCACCCTCGGCGTACCGGCCGCGCCTTCGGCGGTACACACCGGGCGGCAGGCACCGGCTGATCACCTTGATCGGGAACATCTCGGCTGGTTCGTTGTTGTGCCGGACTCCGTGGGAGTGTTGCGGCTTATGAGTAGGTCGTTGAAGATGACACACATCCTGCTGGTGGCCGCGTTCGCCGCCGGCCTTTCCGCCTGTTCGGCGGAGGACGGCTCGTCCGCCTCCTCCACCGCTCCGGCCGTCTCCGCCTCTCCCACCGGATCCGAGAGCACCCCCGCCCCTGCCGTCACCGTCACCGTCACCGCGGAGCCCTCGCCTCCGGCAGACTCGACCGACCCCCCCGCCGAGCCCGGGAGGGACGAGCAGGGCGACGGCGCCGGGGACACCGGACCGGCCGTCTACCTGCTCGGACCACTCGGCACGAGTCTGGGACAGCCGGGCTGGATCACCGTGCAGACCGGTGACGGCGATGTGCAGTCGGTCATGCTCAGCCCGGACGCGGTGGTGCTCGACGCGCGGGGGACGATCTGCGACACGGGCAAGGTCCCGCACAGGTGCACCGCGGCACAGCTGGAGAGGGCGCTCAACGCGCGAAAGCCCCTGAACGCCAAGGTGATGCTCCAGGGCGGGGTGGCGGTGAGGATCGAGGCGACCACCGGGAAGTGACCGGGGCCGGCGGACCCACGCGTTCGGCCGCGTGGGTCCGCCGGTCGGCCGCGGGGAGGTGCGGGTCAGCCCACCGTGCAGGGTGCGCCGTTCAGGGTGAACTCGGTCGGCCTGGGGTTGGCACCGGTATAGGTGCCGTTGAACCCGATGCCGGTCGAGGCGTTGGGCGCGATGTTCGCGTTCCATGACAGGTTCGTCGCGGCGACGGCGGTGCCCGACTGCGACCAGGTCGCCGACCAGGCGGGCAGGGTGACCTTCTGGTCGCCGGGGAAGGCGAACCGCAGCGTCCAGCCGTTGACGGCCGAGGTGCCGGTGTTGGCGATGGTCAGGTTGGCGCTGAAGCCACCTCCCCAGTCGTTGACCGTGTAGGTGACCTTGCAGGTGCCGTTTTCGCCGCCACCGCCACCCGTGGTCGCGGTCACCGCGGCCGAGCGGGCCGAGCGGTTGCCCGCCGCGTCACGCGCGTACACCGCGAACGTGTGGGCGGTACTCGCCGCCAGCCCGGTGACGGATGCCGAGTTGGTCGTCGGTGTCGCCACCGTGGTCTCGGTCGTGCCCTGCACCCGCACCACGTCGTAACCCGTCACGCCGACGTTGTCGCTGGACGCCGTCCACGTCAGGTTCACCGACGACGAGGTCACGTTCGACACCGTCGGGGTGCCCGGCGCCGTCGGCGGGCTGGTGTCCGCGGCGGACTCGTAGGTCAGCCCGTATCCGTAGGGGAAGAGCGGGGTCTTGCCGTCCCCGTCGTTGATCGGCTGCTGGCCGGCGCTGTTCATCCAGGTCACCGGGAGCCTGCCGGTGGGCTGGGTGAGGCCGAAGAGCACGTCGGCGACGCCCTGCCCCTCGGTGCCCGGCAGCCAGGAGGCCACCAGCGCGTTCCACCCGGAGAGCTGGGAGGATATGTCCAGCGGGCGGCCGGAGACCAGGACCACGATCACCGGCACCCCGGAGGCGCGCAGCGTGTTGATGGTGTTCAGGTCCGCGCCGTCCAGCCCCATGGCCCCGGTGCGGTCTCCCTGACCTTCCGCGTACGGAGTCTCGCCCACCACCGCGATCGCCGCCCGGTAGGAGGAGTCGATGCCGCTGCCGTTCTGGTTGTAGGTCACCGTCGTGGCGGAACCGACGGTGTCGCGGATCCCCTGCAGGATGGTGGTGCCGGGGGTGATGTTCCCCGACGAGCCCTGCCAGGAGATCGTCCAGCCGCCGCTCTGGTGGCCGATGTTGTCGGCGCTCCTGCCCGCGACGAAGATCTTGCCGCCGCCGGTGGCCAGCGGCAGGATGTTCCCGCCGTTCTTCAGCACCACCTGTGACCTCGCCACCGCCTGGCGGGCCAGGGCGCGATGCGCGCCGCTGCCCACGGTCGAGGTGTAGGTCCGGTCGGCCAGTGGCCGCTCGAAGAGTCCCAGCTCGAACTTCTTGGTCAGGATGCGCCTCGTGGCGTCGTCGACGCGGGACAGCGGCACCCGCCCCGCCTGCACCTCGGCGCGGAGCAGGTCGATGAACTGCCGCCAGGCCTCGGGCTCCATCACCATGTCGATGCCGGCGTTGATCGCGGTTCGCACGTCGACGGCGGAGAGCCCGAGGGCGCCGTCGATCTGGTCGACGCCGTTCCAGTCGGAGACGACGAAGCCGGTGAAGCCCAGTTCGTCCTTGAGCACCGAGGTGACCAGATACCGGTTCCCATGCAGTCTGCTGCCGTTCCAGCTGCTGAACGAGACCATCACCGACCCCACCCCGCGCTCCACCGCGGCCCTGAACGGCGGCAGGTGGACCGCCCGCAGCTCGGTCTCGGTCAGCTGCGCGTCGCCCTGGTCGACGCCGTTCACGGTGCCTCCGTCGCCGACATAGTGCTTGGCGGTGGCCAGTACCGAGGCCGGCCCGTTCAGCGTCGCGCCCTGCGTGCCCGTGATGAAGCTCGTCATCGACGAAGGGATCTCCGGCAGTTCCCCGAAGGACTCGTAGGTGCGGCCCCACCGGTCGTTGCGCGCGACGCAGACGCAGGGGGCGAAGTTCCAGTCGACACCCGTCCCGGTGACCTCCTCGGCGACCGCCCGGCCGATCTGCTGCACCAGGGCGGGATCCCGGGTGGCACCGAGCCCGATGTTGTGCGGGAAGATCGTCGCACCGACCACGTTGTTGTGGCCGTGCACCGCGTCCACGCCGTAGATCATGGGGATGCCCAGCGGCGTCGCGAGGGCGGCGTTCTGGTAGCCGTCGTACATGTTCGCCCAGGAGGTGGCGTTGTTGGGCGAGGGCGCCGAACCGCCGCCGGACAGCACCGAGCCGAGCCGGTAGGTGGTGACGTCGGAGTTGCCGACCGAGCCGCGTTCCGCCTGGGTCATCTGGCCGATCTTCTCGTCCAGCGTCATCCGCGAGAGGAGGTCGGCGACCCTGGTCGCCACCGGCAGGCCGGGATCCTGGTAGGGATTCACGGCCGCCGTCGCCGTCGCCGGGACGGACATCCCGGCCGCCAGCAGCAGCGCGGCGAGCCCGGCGCGGAGACGGCGGCCCGGCCGGCCGAGCCGATCGGTCAGGAGGGAGGTGCGCACATCGGGCCCCTTCGGGGAGGTCTTCCGGAAAGGCGGGTCGGACGGCTTGCGCCGGCCATCGTGGGAGCGCTCCCACACCTCGCACCATAGAATGCGGCCCCCCGCGGGCCAAGGGACCTCCACCTCCCCACCGGCCTGCCGGCCCGGCACTCACCGGGCCACCTGGACGGACTCACCCCGGCCCGCCAGCCGCCCGGTGAAAATTTCACCGCCGGACCAGGCACCGACGGACCCCGCCCTCGGCGGTTCCCACCGGATCGCCGTACCGTCGAACTGCTAGAACGGTGTTCATGCCACAAGCCCGCCGGCAGGCGGGCACGGCAGAGAGCATGCAGAGGTCGCGTAGATGTTGAAGCTGGACCGGTTGGTGAACGTTCTCGGCGGCTACGGGGCTCGGCTCTGCTGCGCTCCGGCGTCGCGGGACGTCGAGCTGCGCAGCGTGGTGGTACATGATCCGACCGACACCCGCCCCGCGACCGGTGACGTGTTCCTGGCGGTGGGCGTGGAGTCGGCGTCCGACGCCGTACGCCTGGCACGGGCGGCGCGGGCCGTCACGGTGCTGGTGCACGGGAACCCTCCCCTCGACGAGGGCACGCTGGAACAGGCCCTCGCCGACGGGATCGCCGTGCTGCTCGTCGAACCGGCGGTGTCCTGGAGCCAGCTCCTCGGCGTGGTGTACGGCCTGGTGCTCGAAGGCAGCCAGACCGGGCGGGGGCCGAACGATCTGCTGGCCTTCGCGGACACGCTCGCGGCCGAACTCGGCTACGCGGTGACGATCGAGGACCAGATGTCGCGGGTCCTGGCCTACTCCGGCTCGCAGCAGACCGCCGATCCGGCCCGGCTGGAGACGATCCTGGGCAGGCGGGTGCCGGACGCCATGCGCCGGCTGTTCGAGCGGGAGGGCGTCTTCGCCCATCTGGCGACCTCCGACGAGCCGCTGTTCGTCGACCCCTCACCGGCACACGGTCTCAGAGGCCGCATGGTGGTCGCGGTGCGGGCGGGGCGCGAGTTGCTGGGATCGATCTGGGTCGAGTGCGAGAGCCCGCTGTCCGACACGCGCCGGACCATCCTGGAGGACGGGGCGCGGGCGGTCGCGCTGCACCTGCTGCGCTCCCGGGTCAGTGCGGACCTGGAGCGTCAGGTGGAGTCCGATCTCGTCATCCAGCTGCTGGAGGGGACCGCCGACACGGCCGCGGTGATCAGCAGGCTCGGCCTGCCCCGGGAGCGGTTCCGGGTGATCGCGCTCCAGGCGCACATCGCCGAGGAGCGGCATGCCGCGATCCTGCTGGCCTTCGAACGCGCGACCACCGGTTTCGGCTGGTCGCGAGCAGGACGGAGCGCGCTGTTCGGCAACACCCTGTACACGGTGCTGCCCTGTGACAACGATGCCACGCCCGCCCTGGACTGGCTCGCCGCGATCGCGAACGTCCTGCCGCGGCGGGTCACCGTGCTCGCCGGTGTCGGCGGCCCGGCGGGACCCGCCCAGCTGGCCGCGAGCAGGCAGGAGGCCGACGAGAGCCTCGCCCTCCGGGCGATGCGGCCCGCCGGTGCCCCGGCGGTCGTCTACGACGAGGCGTGGGACGAGATCCTGCTGCAACGCCTCCGGGCCGCCGCCTCGGCGGGGCGTACCCCCGCCCGCGGGCCGGTCGCCGAGCTGACCCGGCATGACTCCGAGCACGGCACCCAGTACATCGCGACGTTGCGCGCGTGGCTGGAGGCGCAGGGCGACCTGGCCGTCGCCGCCGGCCGCCTCAGTGTCCACCCGAACACGGTCCGCTACCGGCTGCGGAAGATGGCCGAGATCACGAACCTCCAGCTCGAACTGCCGGAGAAGCGGCTGGCGATGATCATCGCGCTGGCGGTCGGCCGGACCTAGACCCGCGGCGGGGCACCGTCCGGCCGGTGCCCCGCGGAGCGGAGGAGGGAACCGCGGTGGGCGCCGGATCCGGGGCCCAGCCCCCGGCGCTTGTTCTCGCACGACAAAACACACCATTGCGCTTGTCCGAAATGCACACACCACTCTCCGGCCAGGCCAGCGATCCTCGAAAGAGGCAATGAATATCAGAGTGGAGAAAATGGTCATGGGCATCGACGGTGGGCCGCGTACGGCAGTGGTGATCGGCGCCGGCGTGGTGGGGTTGTCCACCGCGTGGTTCCTGCAGGAGCGCGGCGTGGAGGTCACGGTCGTGGACCGGGACGACGTGGCCGCGGGCGCGTCGTGGGGCAACGCGGGCTGGCTCTCCCCCGGGCTGGCCATCCCGCTGAACGAGCCCGGCGTCCTCCGCTACGGCCTGCGCTCCCTGCTCGACCCGAGCGCCCCGCTGCACATCCCGGCCACCCCCGACCCGGCGCTGCTGTCGTTCCTCACCCGGTTCGCCGCGAACTGCAGCTGGAAGTCCTGGGGCCGTGCCGTACGGGCCAACCTCCCGTTCAACGAGGAGTGCCTGGAGGCGTTCGACGTGCTCACCGCGAACGGCGTCGAGGCCCCCACGGTCGAGGCCCCGATCATGGCCGCCTTCGAGACCCCGCGGCAGGCGGTGGCGCTCCTGCACGAGCTTCGGCGCATCAACGAGTCCGGCCTGGAGATCAAGTACAGCGCGTTCGAGGGTGACGACCTCGGCAGGCAGGCGCCGCAGCTCTCCTCGCGCGCGCGGGCCGGGATCCGGCTGGACGGGCAGCGCTACGTCGACCCCGGGGAGTTCACCCGGTCGCTCGCCCGCTCCGTCGTCGCCCGGGGCGCCACCATCCGGTCCGGCTTCCGGGTGATCGACGTCTACTCCCACTCCGGCGGGATCGCCGTCCGGTCGGCTGACGGGGACTCCGTCAGCGCCGACGCCGTCGTGCTGGCCACCGGCGCGTGGCTGAACCAGCTCGGCGCCTCCTGGGGCGTCCGGGTGCCGGTACGCGCCGGACGCGGCTACTCGTTCACCGTGCCGACGGACGAGCCCGTACCCGGGCCGATCTACCTGCCCGCCGTGCGGGTGGCCTGCACGCCCTACCAGGGCAAGCTGCGCGTCGCCGGCACGATGGAGTTCCGGGACGCCGACGCCCCGCTGTACCAGAGGCGCGTCGACGCGATCATCGCGTCCGCCCGGCCGCTGCTCAGCGGCGTCTCCTGGGAGGAGCGCACCGACACCTGGGTCGGCCCGCGCCCCGTCACCCCCGACGGCAGGCCGCTGATCGGCGCCACCCGCGCCCCCGGCAGGTACGTCGCCGGCGGCCACGGCATGTGGGGGTTCACCCACGGGCCGGTCACCGGTCGCATGCTGGCCGAGCAGATCACCACCGGAAAGCAGCCCGCGGCCCTACGGGACTTCGACCCCGTCCGCTGAGGCGGGACGGTCCGGCCCTCGGGCGGTGATCAGAACGCTGCCCGAGGGGATCGTGGCCCAGTCGGCGATGCCGTCGCGGATCCAGGCCACGGTCCCCGCGCCGTACTCGGCCGCCAGCTCCGCGCGATGGGTGTCGAGCCGCTCCAGGATCCGCCGGTAGAACGGTTCGGTGTACTCGGTGAGGTCCTCGACGGCGTCGACGCCGAGACCGGCGGCGCGCAGGATCTCCACATACGTCCCGGCCTGCTCGATGGAGTGGACCTGGAACATCTCGAAGTACGCCGCCAGCCGAGGCCGCAGCTCGCCGGTGACGGGAACGTGCAGGCACGGGGCCTCCACCACCAACCGGCCACCGGGCCGCAGCACCCGGACGAGTTCGGCGAAGAGCGGCTCCGGCGCGAAGTGCGGCGTCGACTCGAAGACCAGCACCGCGTCGAACGCGCCGTCGGGGTAGGGCATGGCCAGCGCGTCGCATCGTTCGAAGGAGACCAGCGGTTCCACGCCCCGTTCGCGCGCCCACGCCCTCCCTCGTTCCAGCGCCCGCTCGTCGACGTCGATCGCCGTCACCCGCGCCCCGGTGCGTTCCGCCACCGTCACCGCGGGACGCCCGTTCCCACAGCCCACGTCCAGCACCAGCTCACCGGCCCGCGCGTCCAGGCGGTCGACCACGACCCCGGTCAGCCGGTCGGTGGCCTCCTCGATCGGCGTGTCGTCGTCGGGCCCCGACCAGTAGCCGTAGTGCAGGTCGAGCCCGCCGACCTTCTCCGTCAGCGAGGCCAGGTAGTCGTAGGAACCCGTGGTGGGACAGGGCGTGCTGGGCATCTTTCCTCCGTACACCGATCTGGCTCGCCGGTCACCAGGACACCGGCAGTGATTCGAGGCTGTAGGCCGCGTTCATCGGGGTGAACCGGAGCTCCTCGAACGGGACCTCCAGCCGCAGGCCGGGGAAGCGGTTCAGCAGGCGGGGAACGCAGACCCGTAGTTCCAGCCTGGCCAGCTCGGCGCCCAGGCAGTAACGGGCGCCGTGCCCGAAGGCGAGATGGGGCAGCGGCTCGCGGGTGATGTCGAAGCGGTCGGCGTCGGGCCCCAGGACGGCGTCGCGATTGGCCGACGGCAGGGAGCACAGGACGTACTCCCCCGCCCGGATCTCCTGGCCGCCGACCGTGACGTCCTCCTCGGCGGTGAAGACCTTGCCGAAGGAGACCACCGACAGGTGGCGGAGCATCTCCTCGACCGCGCGGTCCACATCCGCCGAACCGTCGCGCAACGCCGCGGCCTGGTCCGGGTGGCGCAGCAGGAGCAGGGCTCCCAGCCCGATCGTGCCGGCCGTCGTCGCGTACCCCGCGAGCAGCAACTGGGCGGCGATCCCGGCCAGCTCGACGTCGGAGAGCTCCGCGCCGTACGACGAGATCAGCCTGCCGACAAGGCCGTCGCCGGGATCACGGCGGCACCGGGAGACGAACGCGCTCAGGTAGGTGTCCAGCTCGGCGAAGGCGACCGCCTGCTCCATCGGCCTCGGGGCGAAGTCGAGGAGGACGTCGGCGTTGCGCCGCAACCCCTCCCGGTCTGGCTCGGGGATCCCGAGGAGTTCGAGGAAGATCCGCGCCGGGACCGGGAGCGCGAAGTCCGCGATCAGGTCGGCGCCGCGCCCGGAACGGCGCATCGCCGCCATCCGCTCGTCGGCCACGGCCTCGACACGCGGGCGCAGCGCCCGCAGCCGGCGGGCACCGAACTCCGCGTTGAGCATCCGCCGGAGGCGCGCGTGCTCGCGGGGGGCGTACGTCGAGAAGAAGCCGGGACGCGGCGGCGGGAACCCTCCCGGCGGCTCCGGCGGCGGGATCGGGCCGTCGACCGCCGCCCTGGAGCTGAATCGCCACTGGTCCGCGACCACGCGGCGGGCGTCGGCGTAGCGGGTGACCAGCCACGCGCTCGCCCCGGTCGAGAGGGTGACCCGGACCACCGGCTCCTCGGCCCGCAACCGGGCGAACTCCTCGGCCGGGTCGAGGGGGCAGACGCTGGAGCGGCGGACGAAGAGCGGCACCGGCGGGCTGTCGTCGATCACGGTTGTCACGCGTGCGGGGAGGAGGAGAGTCGCCGCACACCGGTGTCGCCGAGGCGGGTCACGATGTCGGTGACGAGGGCCGCCTCCGCGCCCACCGGGTAGAAGTGGTCCCCCGGGAAGGTCAGCAGCTCGAACCCCGCGGCCGCGACGCGGTTCCAGGCGCGCATCTCGTCGTGGCTCACCCGCCGGTCGTCCGTCCCCAGGTAGGCGGTGATCGGAGCGGCGATCCTCGGGGTCGAGGCGGGCCGGTAGGCGTGCAGCAGGTCGTGGTCCGCCCGCAGCGCGATCATCGCCAGGTCCATCAGCTCGGGGAAGCGCAGCAGCGCCGGATCCGCGGCCGCGGCCTGCTCGGCGAGTTGGTCGTCGCCGATGGGAATCCGCCGCGCGTCGCTCGCGCACAGGTGCGGCGGCGCGTGCGCGGACACCAGTAGCGACACCGGGGAGATCCCGTGCTCCACGGCGAGCCTGACCGCGACCTCGTAGGCGACCACGGCGCCCATGCTGTGCCCGAACAGGGCGAACGGGCGGTCGAGCAGGGAGAGGAGCACCCGGCAGACCTGGTCGACGAGAGGCTCCATCCGGTCGATCGGCCGCTCGTTGATGCGGTTCTGCCTGCCCGGGTAGCACACGGCGGACAGCTCGACGTCCTCGGGCAGATGGTCCTGCCATCCCCGGTAGAAACTCGGCGACCCCCCGGCGTGGGGAAAGCAGACCAGGCGCAGCCGAGGCTCGGCGAGCACCTGCCGCCGGCGCAGCCACATGCACTGATCGGCGGGGATCGTCTCGGTCATGATAGATCGCTCCTTTCGAGAACCGGGCGCGGACCACCCGCCCCGGCCTCTCCCTCGCCGTCCGCCCGGGCCACGGCGAGTGCCTTCGCCAGGCCCTCGATCGTCGGAGCGACGAACAGCGCCTTGACCGGAAGCTGGACCCCGAATCGCTCCTTGCAGCGCTGGACCACCTGCAGCGCGCTCAGTGAGTGACCGCCCAGGAGGAAGAAGTCGTCGCGCCTCCCGATCACCTCGACGCCGAGCACGTCCTGCCAGACGGCCAGCAGCTCCAGCTCGCGGGGGCTCCACTCATCGGTGCCGCCGGCGGGTGGCGCGGCGGGGTGGCGCGGGCGAGGAGGCCGTGACCGGGCGGCGGGCACGGCGGGGCGCCGCGCGGCCTGCCCCGCGCCCTCCGGCGGCCGGGAGGAGACGACCACCTGTCCCAGGGGAAGGGCCGCCAGGCACCTCTCGAAGGCCGCGACTCCCTCCTCGGGGCTCAACCCGCCGCTCAGCCCCTCACCGGTGAGCTCGCGGTGGCGCCGTTCCATGTCACGGGCCATTCCCACCCCGTTCCAGCGGTCCCAGTTGATCGACAGCACCGGCAGGCCGTCCCGCCGCGCGCAGAGGGCGAACGTGTCGAGGAAGGCGTTGGCCGCCCCGTAGCAGGTGAGCCCGGGAACCCCGGAGAACGAGGCCAGCGAGGAGAACAGCGCGACGAAGTCGGGAAGCGCGCCGACCTCCCGGAGGGCGGAGACCAGGGTGGAGGTCCCCTCGGTCTTGGCCCGCAGCGCGGCGGCGACGTCGTCCTCGGTCAGGAACTCCGCCATGCCGCCCCCCGGCACACCGGCGGCGTGGATCACTCCGTGGATCTCGCCGAACCGCGACCGCGTCTCGTCGAGAACCTCCCTGAGGCGCCGGGCGTCGGCGACGTCCGCGCCGCGTACCAGGACCTCGTCTCCTCGGCCCGCAAGGAGGGTCGTCGCCTCGCCACCGCGCGGCGGGGACTCCCCGGACGCTCCGCGCCCGATCAGGACGAGCCGGGCCGAGTACGTGTCCGCCAGGTGCCCGGCCAGCCGGAGCCCGATCCCGCTCGTCCCCCCGGTGATCACGTAGGTCCCGCCCCGGCGTATCCGGGGGCCCGTTCCCGGTGTCACCCGCAGCGGCTCGAAGTGGCGCAGCCAGCGGTGTCCTGCCCGCAGGCCGATCGGGTCCTCGCCCGGGTTTTCGGGTGAGGGGCGGCAGAGCTCGGCGAGGAGTTCCGCGGCTCGGGTTCCGTGCTCCTTTCCGTCACCGGGATCCAGGTCCACGAGCCGGATGCGCACGTCGGCCAGCTCGTGGCGGAGCGGCCCCGCGGCTCCGATCGTGAGGGCCTCGCGCGGGTCGAGCCGCTCGCTCCCGGTGATCTCCAGGGCCCCCCTGGTGACCAGGGAGAGATCGGCCCGCGGCCGGCCGCTCAGGGCACGGGCCAGGCCGACGACGTGGCCCAGCGGCGGGCAGGTCCGCGAGAGCGGTGACGCTCCCCAGAGGCAGACGATCCGCGCCGGTCCGGCCGCGTCGGCCTCCACCGTCTTCAGGAGCCTTTCGTAGTCCTCCCCGCACCCGGGGTCGATCGTGATCCGGTCCGGGGCCACGCGCTGGAACGCCCGCCCCGGGGTGACGACCACCGTGGTGGCCCCGTACTCCGCCAGCTTCGCGACGATCGCCTCGGCGAGGGACGACGAGTCGGAGAGCACGATCCAGCGGTGCTCCCGCACCTCCGGCCCCGGATCCGCCGGCACCTCCACGGCGCGTTTCCAGGTGACCCCGTACAGGCCGCCGGGTGAGCGTTCCGCACCGGAGAAGGCGGCGGGCTCCGCGCCGCGCGCCGGGTCCGGCGGGCGGATGACGGTGGGCGCGAAGGGGTAGGGCACCGCGGGCAGCCGGAGCCGCCGTTCCGGCCAGAGCGAGGGCAGGTCGACCTCGACGCCCGCCTCCCACAACCGGCCCAGCGCGCGGAGCAGGACCTCCCGGTCGGCCCGCTCCTCCAGCGGATGGCGGGTGACGTTGACGACCACGGAGTCCGTGCCCGCCCTCGCCCGGGCCGGCGTGCTCAGCGTCGTACCGGGACCCACCTCGACGAGGATCTTCGGCCCGTCGGCCAGGACGTGGCCGAGCGCGGCGTCGAACCTGACCGTCGCCCTCAGATGGTTGACCCAGTACTCGGGGTCGGCGAAGTCGGCGTCGCCGGTCCCCGTCACGCCTGAGACCAGGCGCGTCGAGGGGGCACGCAGCTCGATTCCGGCCATGAAGCCGCGGAACTCCCCGAGTACGGGGTCGACCAGGGCCGAATGCGCGGCGGTGCCGAGCGGCAGGAGGCGGCCGGTGATCCCGCGCCGGTCCAGCAGCTCCCTGACCTCTGCGATGTAGGCGGCGGGGCCGGCGAGCACGCAGGACGCCGGGCCGTTGACCACCGACAGGCACACCCCCTCTCCGAGGAAGGGCTCGACCTCCCGTTCGGAGGCCGGAACCGCCAGCATCGCCCCGTCGCGCAGCGAGGCCAGCAGCTCGCCGCGTTTGGACACGACGGCGAGGGCGTCGCGCAGCGACATGACACCCGCGACGCAGGCCGCCGCGTACTCACCGAGGCTGTGCCCCATCAGCAGGGCGGGGATCACCCCCCGCGACATGAGGAGCCGGGCGAGCGCGATCTCCATGACGAACACGGCGGGCAGCGCCAGGGCGGGATCGCTCTCCCCGTCCGGGACGGGGACCGGCGTCGCGCCGGGCTCGTCCGTCCACAGGGCGCCCAACCGCCCGGCGGCGGAGCGGTCCGGCAGCAGCTCCAGGCACTCGTCCACGGCCGCGCGGAAGACCGGCTCCTCGTGGTAGAGCTCGCGCCCCATCCCGGGATACCGCGTGCCTCCGCCGGGGAACATGAACACCACGTCGGCGTTGCCCGCGCGGACGGCGGAGGCGGTTTCGCAGGTCGCGCGCCCGCGCAGCTCCGCCACGGCGTGGGAGCGGTCGCGGAAGACTCCGGCGTACCGGAAGGGGAGATGACGGCGGCCGGCCGCGAGGGTACGGGCGAGGTCGGCGAACTCGGGATCGGAGACGTCGCAGAGGGCGTCCGCGCAGGCTCCGGCCATCTCGGCGAGGGCCGTCTCGTCACGCGCGGACAGCGCGACGAGCTGCCACGGAGGGGCCGGGGCGGTGGGCGGGCACGGCGGCGGCTCCTCAAGGATCACGTGGGCGTTGGTGCCGCCGATGCCGAAGGAGCTGACGGCCGCCCGGCGGGGAACATCCGTGAGCGGCCAGTCCTCCTGCTCCGCCGCGAGGCGGAACGGGCTCGTCTCGAAGTCGATCTCAGGGTTGGGGTGCGGCGAGACGACGGGGCTGGGCGGGATCCGGCCGTGCCGGACCATCAGCGCGGCCTTGATGAAACCGGCCACTCCGGCTGCCGCGTCGGTGTGCCCGATGTTCGATTTCACCGAGCCCAGCCGGCAGTATCCACGCCCGGTCGCCCCCGCCGCCCGGTAGGCCCGGGTCAGCGCGGTGACCTCCACCGCGTCTCCGAGCGCCGTGGCCGTTCCGTGGGCCTCGACGTAGCCGACGGTGTCCGGGTCGACGCCGGAGACCGCGAGCGCGGCCTCCACCGCGGCCTGCTGGCCGCGGACACCGGGTGCCGCGTAGCTGAGCTTGTCCGAACCGTCGTTGGTGACCGCGCTTCCGGTGACCACCGCGTAGACGCGGTCGCCGTCGGCCAGAGCGTCCCCGAGCCTGCGCAGCACCACGATCCCGAGGCCGTCCGCGGGGACGAACCCCGACGCGTCCCGGTCGAAGGACCGGACATGGCCGTCGGCGGACCAGACGCCGCCCTCCTGGTGCAGGTAGCCCTGCCTGCGCAGCGGCGTCCAGGAGACCCCGCCGGCCAGGGCCATGTCACAGTCGTGGGTGATGAGCGCCCGGCAGGCGAGGTGGATCGCGACGAGCGAGGTGGAGCAGGCTGCCTGCACGGTGATGCTCGGCCCGGTCAGGCCGAGCTTGTAGGAGGCCCGGGTGGAGAGGAAGTCCTTGTCGTCGGCGGCCGCCAGGAGGTCCGCGGAGGTGCCGAGGAAGGCTCCGCGGTCCCTGTCCCGGTGCGTGCCGAGGGTCTGCCCCGCGTAGACGCCGATGCTGCCGGGGAAGCGGTCAGGCGCGTGGCCGGCATCGTCCAGGGCGTGCCAGGCGGCTTCGAGGAACATGCGTTGCTGCGGGTCCATGAGGGCCGCCTCGCGCGCCGAGTAGCCGAAGAAGGCGGCGTCGAACCGGTCGGCGTCCCAGAGGATGCCACCGGCGGGAACGAGTTCGGGATCGGCGAGGCGCGCCTCGCTCGCCCCGCCCTCCCGCAGCTCGTCCGGGGTGAGCTCGGAGATGCCCCGGCGGCCCTCGGCGATGAGGCGCCAGTATTCGGCGGCGTCGCGCGCGCCGGGAAAGCGGCAGGCGATGCCGACGACCGCGATGTCGGCACCCGAGACGCCGACACCCGCGATGTCGGCGCCGTCCGCGTTCGTCGGTTTCAACTCTGTCGTCCTTTCCAGCGGCGTTCCTCCAGTGACCGGCTTCCGGCGAGCAGGTTCCTCCTGTTCGCGGCGGCCGTCGCGAGGTCTCGCCCGGACCGGTCACGATCCCCGGCGCGCGTGTCGAGAAGTGCCGCGAGCGACCGCACGTCGGGGGCCGCGATGAGGTCGGCGACGGGGAGCAGGACCCCCCGGCGTTCGTGGATGTCGGCCTGGAGGGTGACGAGGTCGACCGAGGTCCCGCCCAGCTCGAAGAAGTTCTCCTCCGCGCCGACCTCGTCGAGTCCCAGCAGCAGCCCCACCATCTCGGCCACCTCCCGCTCTCCCGGGCGCGAGGACACCGCGTGGCCGTGCCGCGGCCGGCCGCCCGCCGGGCTCGGCAGCGCCGCGCGGTCGACCTTGCCGTGGGGGGTCAGCGGGAGCCGGTCCAGTGTCACGAAGAGCGACGGGATCATGTACGGGGGGAGCCGGCCGGCGAGCAGCTCGCGCAGTTCACCGGCGGGAACCTCCGGTCCCCGCGAGAGCTGCGTGTACGCGGTGAGCCTGGCGGTTCCGGTCTCCTCACCGGTGGTGGTCACCACCGCTCCGGTGACGCGCGGGTGGCGCATCAGGGCCGCCTCGACCTCGCCGGGTTCGATCCGGTATCCCCGGACGTTGAGCTGTTCGTCGATCCGCCCCACGAAGTCGATCTCTCCCCCTCCCAGCCGCCGGGCGAGATCGCCGGTACGGTAAAGGCGCGCGCCCGGGCGCCCCGCGAACCTGTCGGGGACGAACCTCTCGCGCGTCAGGTCGGGCCGCTTCAGGTATCCCCGCGCCACACCGCGTCCTCCGACGTACAGTTCGCCGGTCTCCCCCTCCGCGACCGGGTCACCCGCCGCGTCGAGGATGTGGACCTCGACCCCGGCCAGCGGGCGTCCGACGGACGGCCTGCCCGCCCCCGGCCGGCAGCGCCCCGCCGTCGCGGACACGGTGGCCTCCGTCGGACCGTAGGCGTTGAACAGGCGCACCCTGGGCGCCCACCGCTCCACCAGGAACTCCGGCAGCGCCTCGCCGCCCGAGGTGATGGTGGTCACCGGCACCGGGACGTCCTCGGGCAGGGTGGCCAGCAGCGACGGAGCGCCGGACAGGTGGGTGATGTCCAGCTCGCACAGGACGCGGCTCAGCTCGCGGCCGTACAGCGACACCCCGGCCTCGGGGACGCACAGGGTCGCGCCGTTGAGCAGGCTCATCGCGAACTCCCAGACCCAGGCGTCGAACGTGAACGGCGCGAACTGCAGGACGCGGGCCCCTTCGAGGTCGCCGAAGAGCAGCCGCAGCCCCTCCGCCAGGTTGGTCACGCCGCCGTGGTCCACCAGCACACCCTTGGGCGCGCCGGTCGATCCTGAGGTGTAGAGCACGTAGGCGAGGCTGTCGGCCCGGGTCGCCGGTGCGGCGCCTCCCCGCGCCGATCCCGTGGCGGGCTCCGGCCTTTCGAGGCCCGGCCGTACGGAGCGCAGGCCACATCCCGGCAGCAGTTCCTCCGGGTCCCGGTCGGCGACGACGATCCGGGTGCCGGTGTCGGACAGCACCAGCTCGTTCCGTCCCACCGGGTGCGACGGCGGCAGGGGCACGTAGGCGCCACCGGCCTTCCAGATGGCCAGGACCACGGCGGGCAGCAGGAAGGAGCGCTCCATCAGCACCCCCACCGTGTCGCCCGCCCGCACCCCCGCCGCCATGAGCTCACCGGCCAGGACCGTGGCGTGCTCGCGCAGCTCCGCGTACGTCATCCGCCCGCCCGGGTGGACGAGGGCGTCACGCTCGGGCGCGACCTCGGCCCATCTCTCGAAGAGACGGTCGGCACCGGCCGCGCCGCCGACCGGTTCAAACCCGTGCATGTTTCCCCTCAGCGGTTATGGACGGCCGCTCGGCGGCTGCGGAACTGTTCGGTGAGCACCGCCACGTGCTCGCGCCGGTAGCCCTGCTCCATCGCCTTCAGCACGCGCTCGCGCATCACGCCCAGGTAGGACTGGTCGATCCCGGCCCGCTCCGCGATGCCGGTCAGGTTGTTGAGGACGTCCAGGTGCGAGGTCAGCGGAGCCTGCTCGAAGGTGTAGTCGCGGCGCGCGATGAGACCGAGGCCGACGCCGATCGTGTTCTGGAAACCGGGGTCGTAGAGCGGCACGGATTCGGCGAAGTCGTTGAGGGGGACGCCCAGGCTCTCCGCGATGGCCGAGCACTCCAGGAAGCCGTTGACGAACGCGTAGTAGAAGGCGCTGGACACGACGTGGTAGGCCTTCGCGTAACCGGGGTCGGAGCCCAGACGCACCTGCTTGCCGGAGAGCGCCTCGGTCACATTCGCCAGTTCCTTGAAGTCCTCGGCCGCCCCGCCGTAGACGGTGAAGCAGTCCTCGGTGCCGATGGCGTCCGGATAGTTGAGGATCGCCGCCTCCAGGTATCTGCCTCCCGCGGCCTCGACCCGCGCTCGCAGCGGGGTGACGTCGTCGGGGACGCCGCTGGCGTTCTGCACGACGAGCCTGCCGGAGAGATCGGCCGCGGCCTCGTCCAGGACCCGGTGGGTGACCTCGTAGTTGAGCAGGCAGAACAGCACGATCGGGGATGCCTCGATCGCGGCGGCCGCCTTCTCGTGGACGTGGACGTTCCTTCCCGCGAGCCTCTCCGACCGCTCGGGCGTGCGGTTCCAGACCGAGACCTCAAGGCCGGAGTCGGCGCAGGCCCGCACCACCGCGGAACCGATCACGCCGGTTCCGATGACTGTCATGTCCGCCATGTCAGTGCTCCATCCTGTTGAAGGTCATGACCACTCCACCGACCTCGGTGGCGTCCGCCCAGGCTGCGAAGGTGTCGAGCAGTCGCTCGGCGCCGGCCCCGGTCTCAAGCCGCCTCCGGAGCGCCCGTACGAGCCGGGGGAAGGAACCGCGCACGTTCTCCGTGATGTCGACGAGTTCGGTGATCGCCATCCCCGCCTCCCGCGCCGCCGACAGGTGGTCCTCGGGCGTGTCGAGCGACACGGCGTTCAGCATGGCCAGATAGGGGCCGATGCGCCCGCGGATCTCCTCCGTCATCGGAACCCGCGGGTAGGGCGTCTCGACCACCAGGCGCCCCCGCGGACGCAGCACCCTGGCGATGCCCCGGTAGAGATCGGCGATGTCGAAGTGCGGGGTGACCTCGAAGGCCAGCACCGCGTCGAACGAGGCGGTGGCGAACGGCAGGTCCAGCGCGTCGACGCGCCGGAAGTCCACCATCTCCGCCATCCCGTGCGCCGCGGCGTGCTCGGCCCCGTTGCGCAGCGCCTGCCGGTCGATGTCGATCGCGACGACCCGTGCCCCGAATGTCCGGGCCAGGCGCACCGCCGGACGGCCGTTGCCGCAGCCCACGTCCAGCACCTGTGAGCCGGGCCCCACGTCCAGCCGGGCCAGCACGAAGTCGGTCATCCGCTCCGTGGCCTCGGAGATCGTGGTGTCGTCGTCGGGCCCCGCCCAGAAGCCGTAGTGCCGGTCGGGCCCCGCCGTCTCGCCCACCAGTGCGGCGATCTCGTTGTAGGTCGACTCGATCTCCGAGGGAGCCGTTCTGACGTTTCCCGCGTCCACCCGGAGTTCGGAGTCCTCACCATTCAGACCAGAAATGAGAAACCTCCCGAACCGGCACCAATAAGCTTAAATTGCCGATCGAATCAATTCCCCGGCCGAGCGAAACAGTAGCAGTGGGGGTCGGCACAGTCGACGACCTCGAATATCGGTTTCCCACCCACTCGGGTCAACACTTACACGAACGGCGGTACCGGCACGCCCCCCCTTTCGCCATAAAACCATTTATCGACAAAGGGGGGATCCGTCTTTCTTGGTTTTGCCTTTCCCGCCCCACGGGTAACCCCGCTACGGAAGCCGGGCCGCCTCCGCGGATGGTGAACCAACCGACGGCACCATTGCCCACAAAACGGATAACCGACTCAGGCTGACGGGTGTCAACGGCGACGCCGAGGTCCGGCGCGGTGGCCGATTCCGGACTTGAACCCAAGCCAGCGAACCGAGTCATTCACCGGAGAGACCGTGGACATCATTCCCGAGCCCGTCGACTACCCTTTCGGCAAGCCCATCCGTCTCGACGTCGACTCCGAATACACGCGGTGCCGCGAGCGGCCGGGGCTGACCAGGGTCCGCCCGCCCTACGGTGACGACGCCTGGCTGGTGACCCGCTACCACGACATGCGTTCGGTGCTGCGCGACCGCCGTTTCGTCCGGACGCCCCCCACCGGCGGCGACGAGGCGCGCCTCACCGCCCTCCCGCTCCAGGACAGCATCCTCAACACCGACCCGCCGCAGCAGACCCGGCTACGGCGGGTGCTGGCGGGCGGGCTCAGGTTCAACACCGAGCGGATCCACCTGCTCCGATCGATCGCCGAGCGGCGTTCCGTTACGCTCATGGCCGGGTTCGCGGACACGCCTCCCCCGTACGACCTGGTCGGCGACTACATCAAGCCGCTGGTCGTGGAGGTGCTGTGCCCGCTGATCGGGATTCCCAAGCAGGATCTCGCGATCTTCCTGAACTGGTTCGAGGGGTTCGCGAGCACCGCGCTGGCGGCCGACGTCGTGGAGGCCAGGGTCGAGGAGATCTCCCGCTACACCGACCGGCTCATCGCCGCCCGGCGCGCGGAGCCAAGAGACGACCTCGTCAGCGTCCTCGCCCACGCCCTGGACGAGGAGGGTCCCGACGGCGCTCCCGCCGAGGACGGGGGGCTCGCCGAAGCGGAGATCAAGGAACTGGTCAACGACATCCTGCTGGCGGTCGACAACGTCTCGACACAGCTGACGAACGCCTTCTATCTCCTGCTCACCTCACCCGGGAAGCTGGAGGAGCTGCGCGCGGATCCCGGTCTCATCCCGGCGGCCGTCGACGAACTCATCCGCTACGCGCCGTTCCCCTCGCACGTCACCTTCGCCCGCTACGCCACCGAGGACGTGGAGGTGGGCGGCACGCTGGTGCGCGCCGGAGAGCAGGTGCTCCCCGCCCTTCCCTCGGGCAACCGCGATCCGTCGGTGTTCGCCGACCCGGGCGAGCTCGACTTCCACCGCGGCGCCAACCCGCACCTGTCCTTCGGGTACGGAACGCACCACTGCATGGGGGCGCCCCTGGTGCGCATGCTGATAGGGGTCGCGATCTCCTCGCTGTCGGAGGGCCCGCCGATGCGCCTCGCCGTCTCGGACGACGAGCTGCCGTGGCGCTCGGATCTGCTGATCCGCCGCGTGGAGACACTGCCCGTCACCCGGTGACGCCGCACCCGGCAGTCGCCGGAAAAGGACCGCGCGAAAAAGGTGGCGGTCGCCGACCGCGCGACCGCCACCCTCGTCACCCCGGCTATTTCACCTGACCGAAGACCTGGCCGGTACGGGAGGTGAGCTCGCCGACGAAGAAGTCGCGGCAGGCCCTGAAGTATTCCTCGCTGCTGATCTGGCCGTCGCGGTTGGTGTCGATATTGCCCGCCCCCTTCTCCGCCTCGCTGCTGGACAGCCCCCAGGCCTGCAGCAACTTCGCGTACTCGGATGGGGACAGAAGTCCGTCGTCGTCGACGTCGGCCGCCGCGAACTCGGCATCGGTCACCGGGCGAAGGAGCTTCTCGGCGTTCTCCTTCTTGGCGTTGTTCTCCATGTAGGAGCGGAACTCCTCCTTGGAGATCTCCTCGTCCCTGTCGGCGTCCATGGCCTCGGCCATGGACACCCAGGCCCGGTCGTACGCCTCCGTGAGGCGGCGTCCCTTGGCGGATCCCTTCTCGTAGCCGAAGTGCTTGAGGGTCCTGTCCGCCAGAGCCTGCAGGTCACTGTGCTGGATCCTGCCGTCTCCGTTGACGTCGACCAGCTTGAACCAGTGGTCCGATTTGCGGGCAATAGCGTCTATGGCCATTATTTGCTCCATTCATAGGACGACCTACTTCCGTGGCCGAAATACCCGTCGCGAAGCAACAAAAAAACCAAAGAACGAGAAATTCTGGCAGCAGTAAGAAAAAGCACAATCGGACTATTCACGAAAAATCAGAGATGTTCATACTTGAACGAAAGTCGTCGCGATCGGTTCGCTCCGATCATGGGCGTGGGCCACCGGGGACCCACGAGCTCCGGACGCCCGCCGACGTGTCCGCGGTCGCGATGACAGGGCGGGTCGTGCCGCTCGCCGGGGGACAGCCGGAAACCATGCCCCCGTCACCGGTAGCGGAAGCCGTCCAGGAAACGGCGGAAGACGCCGCCCACCCGGGGCAGCGGCTCGGCCGGGGGCGGGGCCACCGCGCGCTGCCTGGCGATGGGCTGGTCGTAGTCGGTCCGCGCGATGGCGTCGACCACCTGCTGCTCGTCGAAGTCCTCGGACCCCTCGATCACCGGCACGAAACCGACCAGCATCCCGTTCCGCATCACCAGCGCTTCGAGCCCCGCCGTACCGTCGGTGTCCCAGTCGGCCTCGCGGCCGTCGGGCAACAGGACCCGGACCCCCATCTGATAGCCGCCTCTTGCCAGTTGAGCGTTGATGCCACGGTCACGCAACGCGTCGACCACCCGCCGGGCCCGGTTCTCTTCCATCTCCCCCAAGGTAACCCGGCCCGGCCGCCCGCGAGCATCCACCATCGCAGGTCGGCGGCCGATTCCCTGATCCGCCACCGGGTACAGAGCCCCCTGGACCCTGGTGACGGAGACCGGGCCACCGAACCCGGCAGCCCGGAGCCCTCGGCTCCGTGGCGTTCGGTCAACCTGAGGATCCTCTGTCGATCTCGGCAGGAGTCCGGGAAGGAACTTGAAGATGTCCGAACGCACGGCACCGCCCCCTGTGGATCTGCCCGCGCTCAAGCGGCGCCTCGGCGGCACCGGTGTGTGGCTGGGGTCGATCTCGACGGCACCCGCGGCCGAGGCGCGGCGCGCGGCCACCGCGATCGAACGGCTCGGCTACTCCACGCTGTGGTTCGGCGAGACCCCGAACAGCAAGGAGGCCCTGGCCAACGCCGCGGTGCTGCTGTGCGCCACCGAGCGCCTGATCCTGGCCACCGGCATCGCCAACATCTACGGACGAGACGCGACCGCCGCCGCCAACGGGGCCAGAACCCTCATCGACGCGTGGCCGGAGCGCTTCGTACTGGGCCTGGGCGTGAGCCATGCTCCGCTGGTCACGAGTCGCGGGCACGACTACAGCAGACCGGTGTCCGCCATGCGCGCCTACCTGGACACCATGGACGCCACCGTCTTCGGCTTCCCACTGACGGAGGAGGCGCCGAGGTTGCTGGCCGCGCTGCGCCCGAAGATGCTGGAGCTGGCCGCGACCCGTGCCCAGGGAGCTCATCCCTACTTCGTCACCCCCGAACACACCGCCAAGGCCCGAAGGATCCTCGGCCCCGACCCCGTCCTCGCTCCAGAGCAGGCAGTGGTGGTCGACACCGACTCCGAGCGTGCCCGGGCCACCGCGCGCCACTACATGGCCCTGTACCTGGCCCTGCCCAACTACCTGAACAACCTGCGTGACCTGGGTTTCTCCGACGCGGACTTCGAGGAGGGCGGCAGTGACGCGCTCGTCGACGCGATCGTGCCCACGGGGGACGCGGAGACCGTCGCCGAACGTGTCCGCGCCCACTACCCGGCCGGCGCCGACCACGTCGCCGTGCAACCCCTTGCCCGGACACTCGATCGGCAACTGGAACAGCTGCGGCTGCTGGCTCCCCTCCTCATCGGCTGACCACCACCCGTCTGCCGGAGGTGAGATCGGGGGGACTTGAGATACTGCTCCCATGTCCCCCACAACCTTCGTCCTCATCATCGTGTTCGTGGTGCTGGTCGTCACGAACCTGCCTCACCGAGGCCGGGCCACGTCGTACCAGGACGCCGACCACCAGGGCGTGGTCGTCTACTGGCGGCCCGGTTGCAGGTACTGCATGCGGCTGCGCACCCGCCTGCGTTTCACCCGGCTGCGCTACAGCGAGGTCAACATCTGGGGAGATCCCGAGGCGGCGGCGTTCGTCCGCTCGGTCGCGGACGGGAACGAGACGGTACCGACCGTGACCGTGGCCGGGAAGGCGATGGTGAACCCGTCGAAGAGCCAGGTGCTCGAAGCGGTCAGGACGCGCCTGGACCCTCAGGCCTGACCTCGCTTCATGGACGCGCCTGGTCCCTCGGATCTGACCCCGCTTCATGTCGGCATGCCCCGATGGGAGCGCAGCACCGACCACGCGTGCCACCCGGCCGTGTAGCCGACCAGTACCACGCCGAACCCACCGACCCCGCCCAGAATCACACAGCGCACCAGGTCGTACAGGCTCACCGCGGCACGGTCGCCGCTCCCCAGCACGGCCGCGCCGAGGACCGCGGCGCCCACCCCGGCGGCCAGCACCCACCCGCGCACCCGTCCCGGCACCCCGGGCAGGCGCCCCGGCGTGACGGCGGCACGCCGGTACCACAGCGCGAACCAACCGGCCAGGACCACCAGCCCGCCCAGCGAGCTGACGTACATCACCACGTTGAACACCCGGTGCGCCCCGACGACCGAGACGCGCATCGCCGGCCAGTGCACCACGGCGAAACCGCCCACCTGGGTGAACCCGTCCCACACCAGGTGCGTGGCGATCCCGATCAGCAGCGCGGCCGACACCGCGACCCCGTTCCCGAGGGGCGCCCGATCGGGCAGCCGGTCACGTACCCCTTCCGGGGCCAGCGCCGTCAACGGCGCGCGGAGCAGCAACTGGAACACCACGAGCACCGCGACTCCGACCGGCAGGGCCACCAGCAACCCACCCGGCCAGCCGTGGGTGGTGTTCGAGGAGAAGGGCAACGGCAGGTAGTACGGCAGATCGGGCACCATCGCACCGACCGCCAACGCCGAGGGGGGCAACCGTCGCCGCAGCGGCAGGATCGCGGCGGTATGGCTCAACGTGAAAGGCATGCCCCATTGTCGACGTCCGCTGTCGACGTCCGCGCCCGTGCGTCCGCCAGACGCGCGAAACGACGGAACCGCCCGCGCCACGTAGGGAGTGCCCACTTCTCGTACCCACGAAGGAGACCTGCCGTGGGAAGCGCCCGTGCGTGATCGCCCAGGCCGCGCTCACTCCAGGCGGGCGACCAGGTGCTTGGGCGCGACGGTTCGGTAGGCGTCGGTGACGATCTCGGCGAGCTCGGTCCAGTCCTGGGGAACGTCGAGATAGACCCCCAGCCAGCCACGATGACCGACGTACGGCGGCCGGAAGAAACGCTGGGGGTCCTCGGCCAGCAGCGCCTCCTGGACACCGGGCGGAGCGGCGCACCAGCAGGTGGTCCGGTCGTCGTGGTTACGGTCGGTGTACGTCACGAACATCTTCTTGCCTCGGACGAACCAGGCCGGCCCGCCGTGGCTGATTCGTTCGATGCTCTCGGGGAGCGCGAGACAGAGCCGGCGCAGCGACTCCAGCGGATCATCGGTCACAACCGGACGGTACTCCACGACGGGAGGATCACGAGCTGTGACCGATCTGAACAGTGGGTTCCGAAACCTCACCGCACGACTGGAATGAACTGCTCCACCGTCAGCCGGTTCTCGCCGACGAGCGCGTTCATCAGATTTCTGGAATCCGCGCGAAATGATGGGACCGTCCGCGCCATGTAGGGAGTGTCCACTTTTCGTACCCACGAAGGAGACCTGCCTTGGGAAGCGCCCATGGATGACGACTGGCTGGCCAGATTCGAGGCCGTCTACCGGGAGACATACCACCAGATCACGGCCTACGCCGTGCGCCGCTGTGACTCGCCGCAGGACGCGGCGGACGTCGTGGCGGAGACCTTCACCATCGCCTGGCGCCGGGTGAGCGAGCTGCCACCGGGGCAGGAGGCCAGGCTCTGGCTGTACGGCGTGGCGCGCAAGGTGCTGGCCGGCCACCGCCGGAGCGCGGACCGGCGTCGGCGGCGCAGCGTCGAGCTCGACACCGAGATGGCCGACCTCTACGGGAGTTCACCCGACAACGGCGTCGAGCTGAGCGTGATCGCCCAGGTGTTCGGGAGCCTGTCCGACGACGACCGTGAGCTCCTCTCGCTGGTCGCCTGGGAGGGACTGGGACGCGAGGAGATCGCCACGATGCTGGGTCTGTCACGCAACGCCGTACGCGTCAGGCTGCACCGTGCCCGCAGGCGTTTCTCCCGCGCGCTCGACGAAGCCGGTGTCCGGTCCACCACGGAAAGCCGGATGGTTCCGGCGGGGAGGTCGCTGTGAGGAACGCCGATGAGATCAGTGAGCTGCTGAGGCCGCTGTCCCGGATCGAACCCGGACAGCCGGACGGCCACGCGTCCGGTGCGGGGGCACGGGCGCTGCTGGCCTCGATCACGGTCCGGGAGCCGGGACGTGCCGGTCGACCCGGTCTCCTCCGGCGCCGGCCCCGTCGTCTCGTGCCGGTCCTGGCCGCCGCGGTCGTGCTCGCGGCGGGCATCGTCGTGGGTCCGAGCCTGCTGGAGGACGGGGGTGGCGCGGCCACCTCCTACGCCAACTCCGCGGTGGAGATCCACCGGGAAGGTGACCAGTACGTCGCCCGCATCAAGGATCCGTTCGCCGACTACGACAGGTACACCGAGGCGTTCCACGCGGTCGGCCTGAACGTCGATCTGCGCCCGGTGCCCGTCTCGCCGGACGCGGTGGGAAAGACCCTGGGGATGGTCATCACCGGCAAGGACTCTCCCGACCCCGACCCGCGGGGCACACCAGACCCCTCCGGCCCCCGATTCGGGGGTGTCGCCCTCTCGGTGGAGACGGCGCCCAGGGGATGCCATCCGGGACGGAGCAGCCACTGCGTCATGGTGATGCGGATCCCCGCCGGTTTCGCCGGCGGGGTGAATGTCAGGCTGGGACGCCAGGCGAGGCCGGGAGAGGAGTACGCGAATTTCGACGCGGCCCTGGCCCCGGGTGAGATGTTCGCCGGGGTCCGGCTGAGAGACGGCCGCTCCGTGCACGACATGCTGGCCGAGGCGCGCAAGCGCGAGCTGACCGCGGTGTTCAGCCTCATCCGGACGGATGAGGAGACGGGCGGCCTGTCCTTCGAACCGCTACCCGCGGACCGGGTCGGACGCGGCTGGATCGTCTGGCACGCGTGGCAGGTGAAGGCCGGCGTGATCCGGTTGCTCGTCACGCCAGAGCGTCTGCCCGAGAACCCGTTCCACAACGGAAGCGCACCACCACCCGCCTCCTGAGACGTCTTTTTTCTGAGAAGTAATCAGTGTCATCTCGCCGTCCGGCCAGAACGATTATCCGCTGGCAGGACGGTGGCCGACCATGACACGGTGTACCGGTGTCCGATCTCAGCAGACTTCCCCGCTCGGTCGCCGAAGCCGTCACCGCCGAGCAGGACGGCGAGCGGCTGCGTTACCTGTTCTTCTGGGGCCACCGGCCGCCACGTGACGGCGGGGTCGGCGCCGGATGCCTCAGCCAGTGGTGGGAGGTCGCCTTCACCACGGAGGGGCACCTCTTCCGGTCCGCCGAGCACTACATGATGGCGCACAAGGCGTGGCTGTTCGGCGACGACGAGACCGCGGCGCGGGTCCTCGCCGCCGAACACCCCGGCGAGGCGAAGAGACTCGGCCGCGAGGTCCGCGATTTCGACGGCGCCGTGTGGGACGAGCACCGCTACGAGATCGTGGTACGCGGCAACATCGCCAAGTTCGGCGAACACCCCGAGCTGAGGGACTTCCTACTCGGCACCCGGGCCCGCGTGCTGGTCGAGGCCAGCCCCGTCGACCGGATCTGGGGCATCGGCCTGACCGCCGACGACGAACGCGCCGCCTCCGCCACCACCTGGCGGGGCCTGAACCTGCTCGGCTTCGCCCTCATGGACACCCGCGACGCCTTGGAGAGCATGTCGTGAAACAGGGCCTGACACTCGCGGCGCTGTCACCGGTGGTTCGGTGGAACCCGGCCGCCTTACTCGGCTCCTCAGGCTCGCGTCGGATCCGGGCCTCGTCATCTCACATGCCGGGGACATTCCACAGGCGCTCCCCGAAAGGCGGGAGACGGGACTCACGGGCCGTCGCCACGCCCCTCCGGCCGCTGTAGTCGCCGGATCTGGAGGCGCAGCTCTCGTTCACGATGCGCGTGCTGCTGCTCACGCCGTAGTTCCAG
This sequence comes from Streptosporangium amethystogenes subsp. fukuiense, assembly GCF_042665875.1. Taxonomy (NCBI): domain Bacteria; kingdom Bacillati; phylum Actinomycetota; class Actinomycetes; order Streptosporangiales; family Streptosporangiaceae; genus Streptosporangium; species Streptosporangium amethystogenes. The sequence continues at coordinate 4,633,853 of NZ_JBHTEE010000001.1, forward strand.
TTCTTCGGCGGTCGCGTCGTCCCAGCGTGTCCGCGTCTTCTTGATATGACGCAGGGTGGCACGGGACAGCCACATGGTGCCGATCGCGATGGCCATGAGCACGGTCACGTGACCGGCGAAGAGCAGCGTGAAACCGGCGGCGAAACACATCCAGTACGCGGTCTTGACGGCGATTTCTATCGCGTCGATGTGCTTTTCGAACAGCGTCATCCGTTACTCCGACGGTGTTGGGGGGAGTAGTCGCTCCAGCGTGAGAGGGAATGACCGAAATATCGGTTTCGCCCGCGCGGGTGGTCATGGCTCCACCAGCGGAAGCGCGATACCGGCCGGGTACCGGACTTGCCGATTCAGACGATCAATACCTACTCTGGTATGCGACTTTTTCCTTCATCACGGGGTCATGAAAAGGACGGGGGTGGCGTGGCCGAGCGAATGGTGCCCAATCCCCGGCGCGAACGGCTGAGGCAATTGCTGGTCGAAGCCGAATACCGGGCTCACGAGGTGCGGCAGGCATACCAGCACGCCTCCTCGGCGATGCGGTCGGGGCGGGTATGGACAGGGCCGACGGCCACCGCCTGGACCACCGAGCTGGAAGACCGGCATCAACGGCTCGGACGGATCGCCCAGAACGTGGTGGACGCGGTCGAGGAAGAGCTGCGCCGCTCTCCCCCGCTGGTGACCGAGGCGGAGGCGGACGCCATGCGCCGGGAGCTGGCCGGACGCACGTGACCGTCATGACCATGAGGGGGAACGTTCCATGGCACCGACCGCCGAGTTCTGCGGAATCGACCCCGAACAGATGGGTGCGCTGGCCACCTCCCTGCGCGGCGCCGCCGACCGGCTGACCGCGTTCAGCAGGGAGTTCGAGGAGAAGCTCGGCCGGTACGGGATCGGCACCCCCGCACTCCGGGAGATCGTCGACATCGCCGACTGGGGCGGGAGGCAGGTCTCCATGCTGCACGGCCGGATCGACCTGATCAAAACTTTGGGCAACGGCGCCCCGGAGCTGGGCGGGGCGGGGGGCACTGGCGGCGCGGCCTCGATCGCGGCGGGCGGACCGGGGCTCATCCGGCTCCCCGACGAGCTGAAGGACTTTGACATCGCCCAGGGCCTGGCCAGGATGTACGGCGAGAACATCCTGGTGAACTTCCACGGCGAGTCGCAGGCCAAGCTCATCCACGAGCACATCGACGAGGTCGCCGAACTCGCCGACACCCCCCAGGCCGCCGCCGCCTTCTTCGCCCTGCTGTCCCCAAAGGTCCGGGACAGCCTGCCCAATCTCATCGCGAACACCGGCAGCAAGACCGCCAAGCAGGACCTGGCCACCTTCAGCAAGGTTCTCGGCGCGGCCCTGAACGCCCCCGCCCTCGTCCCGGCCTTCGCCCAGGTCAGAGCCGACCTGGTGAAACCAGCCGATAACAGGGCCGCCGCGTGGAACCGGCTCGCGCTGCTCAAAGGCGCCAATGCCCCCTCGTCCGTACGTAGCGCGGCGACCCGTGCGCTGGTCCTGGACGACTTCGCGAAGAAGCCCCGGCAGGACTGGCGTGCCGGCGGGCCTGCCGAGACGAAGGCGTACGGCCTGCCTTCCGACCTGGTCGCCATGGGATTGGAGGTGCTCGCCGGGGACGGCACGGCGGTACGGGACGTGTTCGCCAGGATGGGCGGGGCCGAGGTCACGCTGAACCGAACCGACAAGATGAAGCTGTTCCTCGACTACGCCAAGGAGGTGGGCACCGGGGATCAGGTGGCCGACGCCTTCGGCCGGGTCGCGGAGGCGGGCAGCGAGGCCACGACCGAGAAACCCGGGCAGCACAGTCCGGAGGCCGCCGCCTTCGCCCTGGACGTAATAAAGGTTGCAGGCTCCTTCGGCACTGCCCTGCCAGCGGTCGCCAAGGACTCTATGGGCGTGATCGCGAATTCGTATGTCCACGAGCTGGTCTCGGGCGGACGTTTCGACAAGGCTGCCGACCGCGCCTCCAGCATGCAGATCCCCAAGCATTGGGAAGCCTTCCCCGGGGTGACCCCCGCGTTCTATCTCAATCCCGTCGATACCTCTCAATTCATGAAGACCTTCGTCGGCGAGGACAAGGTCGCCGACGCGTTCAAGTCGACGGTGGCACGGTTTCGCCATGACACCTTGCTGGCCGCCGCCCGTCTGGACGCACAGAGTGATAACAATCACTTCCGTGATATCTCGATGATGTTTGGCGACTTCGGCAGCATCGCATTCAGGACGACGGTAGACGTGCTCGGTGAAGAAGACGCCGTCGCCGACTTGGCCCGTGATTTCACCAAGAACACCGCCGGCTTTCTTCTAGGTGAGATTCCCATCGCGGGTCCGGTCGCCGAACTCGGATGGGGGATCACTCAGGCGTACATCGTCAGCTCCGCGTCGGACGCATGGGCCGACAGCTTCGAGACACAGGTCGACGCAGCCAAAAAGGAGCGGTCCGATCTCGCCAAGCGACTGAAGTACGACATGGCATCCCTTCTCCACAGCGGCGGCTACCCAGCAAGCGAGCCTCCTAAAGAGCTTATTAATGCGACCACCAGTACCCTCAAGACGTACGACGAGTTCGTGGCCGAGGCCAAGCGTGAAGCCATCGGCAACAAGAGATGGGAGCAGGTGCTCCAGCAGAAGCTGGCTGCTTATGAGGACTGGATGGACGGCAACGATAAGCTCGACGAAAAGATTGAAAGCTCCTCGCGAGTCCAGACCAGCGACCTGGCCGAGAACCTACTGAAGGTCCAAGCTCGGGACTGACGCGGCCGACTCTCTCAGCGCGCCAGGCAAGCGGTTTGCGCATGCAGTCGCCAGGTAGGCGCTTCTGGTGCCACATACACGTTCACGGTGATCCCTATCTCCTTACTGCCATAGATGAACCGTCCTTCCGGAGCATCCACCTGGCTGATGTCATATTCCATCCTGTAGCCCAAGATCTGGGAAAGAGTGTTCTCCATAAGCCTCTGAGCTCCGTCCAGATGGGAGTCCAACGATTCTTCCTTGCCACGTTGGTAATCGGCCGTTACTCGCAGCACACGCCTAAAACCGTCCTTGGCACAGGGAATATCCTTGTCCGGACGCTGAAGAAAGCGCAGCTTTTTGAGTGGATTCTTGAAGACGTCGTCGGTTTCCAGGCGTTGGGTGTCCTTTTGTAGCTCCGCTGCCGCTTCTCCCAGGGAGGGCTCGGAAGTGCATCCCGAGGTCAGCATCGCCAGCGCCAAGCTAGCGGCCAGCAACCGGGCGACGCGCATTCAGTACCTCCGGAGGGGTTGACGCCGGGACGTATCAATCTTCACTCACCCGGCCCGCCTTCGCCACACCCTTCACATGCCCATCCGCAGCAAAGGGCGACTTCGAGACGATCCGCACGTTCCGGCCGCCGGTGGCCCCGGCGGAGGGACGTTCTCGCCGACCAGAGCCGCGATTTGGCCAACCAAAAGGCCGTCTGCCGTCACGGACCTCCTTTTCGAGTGATTTCCGATGTTCTCGACCGGAGCGCGAGAGAGTGCTGTCTTATTCATGTGCGGTCCGACCTTCCTCTGGCCAAGAAGGTGATCAACCACTTTCTTTCTTGTGCTTTCGTGAAGAGAATTTCTGTGCCTAGACTGTCTTACCGGCAGTTGGCCTGCTAGCGGATCGGCAGTCCAGGCTAGAGCTGATGATGACAGCCGTTGGTCTACCCGGACCGGGTTCGATATCACCGACTGGACATTAAGTCCGTTTTTCCTAATTCGAGAGGAAATGTGATGGAAAACGCGCCGTCTCTCGACCCTGGATCCCCCCGAGTACGGTTCGGTGCCGAGATGCGTCGCCTACGGGAGGCCGCTCAGCTTTCACAGACCGCCGTGGCCAGACGCCTCGGCTGCACCCAGACCCAGATCAGCCGCCTGGAGAGCGCCAGCCGGACGCCGTCCAAGTCCGACGCCGAGAGACTGGACCAGCTCTATGGGAAGGCCAACGGCATCTCCTTCACGGGGATACGCGAGCACATCATCGCCCAGCCCGGAGGACCAGCCTGGTTCTGGAACTGGGCCGAAGAGATCGAACCCAGAGCTCTCGTCATCCGCTCCTGGGATCCCCTCCTGGTGCCCGGCCTGCTCCAGACGGAGGCATACGCCAGGTATCTCTTCAGCCGAGGGCCCCAAATCACGTCCGAAGAACTGGAGCAGCGTGTCGAAGCCCGCATGCAGCGGCAACGGATCCTTGATCAGGAAGATGCACCCACGCTCCTCGCTCTTATCGATGAGGGTGTGCTGCATCGTCGGATCGGTAACCCCGAGTTGATGCAAGAGCAATTTGGTCATCTACTGGAGGCCGCGCATCGGTCCGCCATCTCCATCCAGGTCGTCGATTCGGAGTGCGTGGCGGGCCTGGCGGGAGCCTTCATGATCGCCGAGCTTCCGAACGGGGAACCGGACGTTGTCCATTCAGACTCACCTGCTCAGGGACACATCACGAACAACCAAGATCTTGTGGCTTCCATTTGGAAGCGCTATGAGGCGATACGGCTATGGGCTTATCCTGAGCACATATCCCTCAAAAAAATCGAGGAAGTGAAACGGGAATGGACCTGAGCGCTGCCATCTGGCGGAAATCATCACGTTCCTCGGACAACGGCGGCCAGTGTGTCGAGGTGGCCGCCAACCTGCCCGAAGTCATCGCGGTCCGCGACAGCAAAGACCCGGACGGCCCCAAACTACTCCTCACCCCCACCGGATGGGCCACCTTCATCCACGGCATCAAGACCGGAGACTTCGACCACTGAACCGGTCTCGGCCAGGGAACGTCAGCACGCACCCCTCAAGAAGACCCAGGAAGTGAAACACGAATGGACCTGAGCGCTGCCATCTGGCGGAAATCATCACGCTCCGGCGGAAACGGCGGCCAGTGTGTCGAGGTGGCCGCCAACCTGCCCGAAGTCATCGCGGTCCGCGACAGCAAAGACCCGGACGGCCCCAAACTACTCCTCACCCCCACCGAGTGGGCCACCTTCGTCCGCGGCATCAAGACCGGAGACTTCGACCGCTGACCCGATCTCGGCCCGGAGGAATCCTCCTTCCAGACCGGGAGGCCGGTCCGGGCCGAGACCCAGGGCAGAACCGCGTCCTTCTCCGTTACCAGCCGATCGGAAGAGAGCCCGTCCGGCGGGAACAGGTCGTCCTTGACTCCGTCAACAAGGCCGCGGATATTCGGAGCCGTTCGTGCCCTGTTTCGAGAAGGCGGTTTCCCCGGCCGATCCCAACCTGCTCTACCCTGCCCGGCAGGAACTCAAGAGCGCTGAGAGTGAACTCGTCTCTCTGGCCTGAAGGCGTACATCGAGCCGACGCCTGTCGAACAAAGACCTTTTCGCCCACGAGGCGATCGGGCGGGCTTTGCATGAATACGCCAAGACCAATCCCGGCGAGGTCGTCCGGCACATAAAGGCAAATGGCGTTGCGAGCCTGAGCCGTCGCGAGGCCCTCCAGAACCATGCCTCTCGCAGGAGAGATTCCCAAATAGCTCAACATCGCGCAGCCGCATGAGTGTATAGCTATAGCGAGGGGGAGCCAGCTGCCGTTCGCTGTTGATAGGGGACGTCCCATGGTCAAAGCGCGCCAGAACAGGCGTGCCAAATCCGGCCGAGCCAATGCGGCTCCCGCCCCTCGGGCCGAGGAGGCTGAGCCGGCCGGGTCCGGGCGATGGAAAGCCACGCGGACGTGGCTGGCGGGAATCCTCAGCGCTGTGATCATCGCGGTGATCGGTGTCGTGTTCACCGCCTGGTTCAACGCACGCGGACCCGACGCGGTCGACCGGATCAGCGGGGAGCCTCCGATCAAGGTCGGCCACGTGGCCGTCGACTACTCCACGCAGGACACCGCCCTGAGGGAGCCGGTGACCGATCCCGGAGAGCGAGCGGTTCTGCTGAGCAGCGCGTCCGGCTCGCGCCATGACGCCGTCATGGCGCGCCATCACCGGGCCCCCCTCGAAAAGGCGGACGTCACCGTCGTCCTCATCGGGAACCGCAGCAGCCTGCGCATCGTCGACATCAAGCCGCGCGTCCTCGACCGCAAGCCGGTCTCGGACGGCGCGGTGCTGCTCTACACCTCCGGCGGAGAGGTCGACACCATCGAACTCTCCGCCGATCTCGATGAGCCGGCTCCCCGCTTTGCCACCGCCAAGGACCCGGACACCTCGTACTTCAGGAAGAAGCAGATAGACCTGAAACGGGACGAGCGGGTCACGCTCTCCATGTCGATCAAGGGCACGGCGGCGTACTACGAGTTCGATCTCCTGGTCACCGTGCTCGCGGAGGACCGAACCGAGCAGATCACGATCGAGGGGCCGGACAAGAACCCGTTCCGGGTGACCGGCACTGCCGACGCCTACCGCGCCTACTACACCCTCTCCCCGCTCCGTGTCTGGCAGCCGATCCCTCGTGGCCAGGCATGCGTGATCGAGCGGAAGATCCAAAAGACCAAGGGATGCTGACCGTGCGCGGGCGTCGCCGCACGGCAGTGGTCCTGCTCGCGGTGGTCCTGGTGGCCTGCCCGGCTGCGTCCGCTCCGCGCCTCCCGCTCGTGCCTGTCGAGTGGCGTGCGGCGTGGTCGGTGCCTACGGACACCGACACCGGCGAGTCGTCCTTCGAGACTCCGCGCTACGCCGTGTCCGACCACGCGGTCGCCGTGGCGACGCGCCAGGGCACCGTGCGGATCCACGATCCGCGCACCGGTGAGCTCCGGCGTACCGTCCCCGCCGACCCGGCTCTCACCGCGCCCATCACCGGCGTGTGGATCGCGGCGGACACGCTGGTCGTGTCGAGAGGGACACCGGACATCATCGACCACGCCTTGGACGGCCATGACCTGACCACCGGCGCCGCGCTGTGGCGGCGCACGATCGCCGTCTCCGCTCATCAGCCCCGGACGGAAGGCGTCGGCGCGTACCGGGGCCCGCGAATCATGGTGACCGAGCGCGGCATCGTGGTGTTGGAGCGGTCGGCCGAACCTCTCGACATCCGGGCCCTTGATCTCCGGACCGGGGCGACCACGGCGCGGGTGACGTATCCGCGAGGCTGCCGCCTGTGGGGTGCGGCAACCGCCCGATCGGTGGCGCTGCTCAGCTCCTGCGCGGGAAACACGCTGCGGCTCACCTCGATGGATCCGCGCACACTGCGGCACGATTGGACGCGCCTGCTGTCACCGTTCTCCTCACCGCCGGGCGAAAACACCCCGATTCGCGCTACGGCCAATGCGCAGGGGTACGTTCGCGCCTCGGTGGGGAACGATGATTTCTTCTATGGGGCGGACGGCCGCCTGCTGTCCACCGGCCCGGAAGCTACCGGGGTCACGAACCCGAGCCGCTGGAGCCCGCCCTTGCTCGCCGGCTCGTACTCCGCGGCGGCCGGCCACCGCGGGGCCCTCCCGGATAACGGATGGCCGTTGCCCGCCTACCTGTTCTCCGTCGACCCCGGCACCGGACGGCTCGGCGGATTGCCGCTCGACCTGCCTTACCATCGTGTGTCCCTTGTCGGGTCGATCCGGGGCATGGCCTTCGTGCACAGCGATGTCCCCGATGACGGCCGGATCACCGCGTACAAGCTGAGCTACGGGCTTTCCCGCGAGCCCACCCGCTTCGGCGGTGTCCCGGCGAGCGCCTGGCCGGATGCCTGCGCCTTGCTTACCGGCCATGATCTGTCCGTCCTCGCTGACGGCTACCGCGCGGTTCCCAGAGCGGACGATCCTGCGGGAACGGCACCGCCGAAGCCGGGGAGATGCGACTGGATACCGCCCACTGACGACGGCACCGTCGTCTCGCTCTCCGTCGATTGGGTGTCCTCGTCGAACGCCGGCGCGCGAAAGCTCTTCACCGCCGAGGTCGGCGCCATCAAAGAGGCCAACGCCTTCGATCCCACCACGGAGAGCCCAGGCTTCCTCTCCTATACCGTGGCCGAGACGAACGGGTTCTACGGCGCGACGATCATCAACGTGGGCCCCGTCATCGTCCGGCTGAGCTCGCTCTCCCGACAGGCGGTGCGGCTCATCTCCCCATCGCTGCACGGCAACCTGCTCGCACGTTATCGGCCAGGCGTCCGCCCTCCCGGCCCCGCGCGTGAGAGCGGCTGGAATTATCCGACCGACGCGGTCGTCCATGCCGAGCCGGTGGTGGTCGACGGTGTCGTCTACGCCACCAGCGGCGATGGCACGGTGTACGCGCTGGAGGCCGCCACCGGCGCGATGCGGTGGCGCTTCCAGACGGGCGGTTCCCTGCTGTTCGATCATGTGGTGGCGGATGGCACCGTGTTCGCGGCGAACACCTCCGGCAGGCTGGTCGCGCTGGACGCCGCCACCGGCCGCATGAGGTGGAGCCGCAGGATCGATGTGATCGGCGACCTCGTGGTCGCGGGCGGCCGCCTCTACGTCTGGACCAGGAAGTCCCCCTTTTCGATGAACGCCGAGGTCCTCGCGCTGAACGGTGCCTCCGGCAGGAGGCTGTGGAGCTTCCAGCCGGTGGGCGACGTCCTCAACCCCGATCCCGTGCTGGTCGGCGAAGTCGTCCAGGTCGGCAGCGACCATGGCACGGTGTACGCGCTGGACGCCACCTCGGGAGCAGAGAAGTGGCGTTTCCGGGCCGGCGGAGGACAAGACCACACTCATCTGGTGCGAGCCGGCGCGGTCGTCTATGCCGCGAGCACCGATGGCGAGGTGCACGCGCTGGAAGGCTCCTCCGGGAAAGTCCGATGGAGTTCAAGGGTCGACGGTCCGGTCCATTTCCGTCCGGTGGTGGCCGGCGGGGCCGTGTACCTCGGCGACAAGAACGGCACAACCTACGCATTGGACGCCGGCTCCGGCACTCGGCGGTGGAGTTTCCAGGCCGAGGGCGACAAGCCCGGCTTCACGTGGGCCGTCGCGGTGGCCCGGGGACTCGTGTACACCGGCGGCGCCGACAGCAGGCTGTACGCGCTCGACGCCACCACCGGCGCGGCGCGATGGAGCTTCCCGTTGGGCAGGGGTCTCACCTCCGGCCCCGTGGCGGCAGGCGGGACCGTTCACGTCGGGCACAACGGGGGAACGCTTCACGCGCTCGACGCCATCACCGGCACGGTGCGATGGGGCTTCCAAACCGGCGGCACCATCGAAACCAGACCTGTGGTGACAGGTGGCCTCGTGTACGTCGGCAGCGCGAACGGCAACGTGTACGCGTTGCCCGCGGCAGGCGGATAGAAGTGCGCTGAAGATCTTGGAAGGCTCCCGCCGCGAAGGTCGCCTGACCCCGCCGGCCCGTCTTGGGGGACGATGCCGTCCGTCTCCACGGGGGAAGGTGAGGTGGCGGACGGCTCTCTTCCCATCGAGGTCCGTCCGTACCCGAGGTGCTACTGGACGGGGGTGCAGGTCACGACCGGGGCAGGGACGGCGGAAGCTCCCCGTTGGATGAAGGTCTGCCGGACCTCGGCGTTCGGCTTCACGGGATTCCATGACCCGTTGCTGTGCACGGTGACATCGGCCCCTGACTGGTCTATCCGGCCGGCCAGATAGACGGTGACCTTCTGGTTGCCCGGCCACGTCCAGTTCAGTCGCCACTCGTCGATGGTCGAGGCGCCGGTGTTCTTGATCGATATCTCGACCATGTTGTCGGTCACCCAGGCCCCGTCCTCCCGGTAGGACCAGGAGTTGACCTCCCGGTACGTCGCCTCGCACGCGGAGGCCCCGACCGCCTCGGCGGTCGCGGTCCCCGGGATCGCGATGATCACCGGCACCAGAACCGCCGCGGCCAGGGCGCCGATCCGTCGATGTCGCATGTTCGAGCTCCTCCCCAACCAGGTTTACCGAGTTTTCTACAGAATCCTTATAGTTTTGGTCAAGAGGGGTGTTGGCCTGCTCACACTCCCCTCGACTTCTTTACCAAGAGTTGATCACAGAGCCGATCTCCCAGGCCGGAGCCCCCGCGACCACCTTCGCGGGACAGCACGGACCTCCCCGTGGCCTGCTCCGGCGGGGAGGATCCAGCAATACGGTCGAGGGGTTTCGTACCGCCCGGATCTCCGGCCGGGCGCGGTTCCCATTGCCCCTCCGGGGGCTGGTGATGCTCCGGCAAGTCATCGCAAGTTGTTCACAAGTCGTCGGCGTATCTTTCGCCGTAGGTGGATCCCGGACATCATCCGCTTCGGATGTGCGGAACCACGGACCCGTGAAGCGCGGTCGTCGGTGTGAGCCCCTTCACCCAGCACCCCGACTTCACCCACCTCGATTCCCCCGACTCACTTTCCTGGACCTACCGGACAGCACCTGCGGAAGGCGGGCACACGCGGGCCTGCGCGGGCACGGGAAGGTCAACGGCACCGTCCAGGACACGTACGAGATCATCGCGGTGGACGCGGGCAGAGCAGCCGACCGCATCGACCACCCGATGGTCAAGGTGCGGATCTACGACAACAGCGGTGAACCCGCGCCGATGACCGGCGTCCTCTACGTCAACGGCTGAGCTGGACCCCCACGAGCCTCGAAAACGACGACGAGGCCCGCGAACACCCGGCCTGGAATCGCCGAAAGCTCGGACAACCACCGGGTAGGTCCTCGGACCGGGCCTGGCCCGCCCCGGGCCTGGTCATGTGCGATGTGCGGCGGTGTCCACGGGCCACAAGGTTTCACATGTCACTCACAAGTCCGGCCGCTCATGATCAGCGTTGAATCAACCTGTCCCTATATCAGGAGAACACCTGTCACGAAGTTCCGAACCGTGTTCGCGCCGAGGGCGCACGTAGAGCTGGAACCGTCCGTCTGGTCTTTGTCGTCTCGGGTGCGCAAAGCAGAGCGACACAAGCCGGCGGGCCGAGTCCGGTTGAACCTGTACGCGGTTAGGGAAACCGTTTTTCCTGTCAAGACGGCTGAGTGCTCCGGCACCGGCCGCGATCATGTCGTTATCGAGTATTCGATTCGCTACGCGTCGTGTACTCAACACCCCCCTGGCCATACCTGTCGGGTACGGCCATAGTTTCGGAGCTATCTTTGCTCAAGTTATTCAATCCCGCTTCCGTTCGGCGGATAGCGCTCCCTGTGATCGCCGCACTGGTCGGCGGCGCTCTCGCCATGCCCTTGCCCGCGCTGGCCTCGGCGCCGACTCCGGACCCGAAGACGGCGATTGCGGATGAGTCATTCAAGATCACCGATCTGGGCAGCCTCGACGCCCACTGGGGCAGCTGGCGCTGGAGTGTCGCAGGAATCGACAACTCTGGCCGGGTCGTCGCGAACCTTGGTTCGCCTTCCGGGCTTGGCATCAGTCAGAAGGCCATCGTCATCTCACCTGACGGGACGAGAACCGACGTCAGCACGCTCCTCGGCAACAAGGATCTCCCCAGCTACGCCGAGGCCGTGAACAGCGACGGCAAGGTGCTCGGCTGGTACAAGAAGGAGAGGCGGGGAGACTCTCCCAACCTCGAATTCTCTTACAAAGACGGTACGGTCAAGAAAGGAGACAAACGCCTTTATGGCGTGGTGGCGGTAAACAATAAGGAGCAGATTCTGCATGCGGAATCGATAGTAGACTCCGATGGCTCGAAGCTCAGACTGGAACCACCTGACCTGCCGATATTCCAGGCAGAGGGGATGAACAACAAGGGTTCGGTCGTCGGTTACCTCAACAAAAAAGCTGACATATGGTCGGCGAACGCCTTCCGGACCAAGCCTGGTGAACCCGTAAATCTCGAGCGGGACATGCTGTATTACCAGGATTGGCCTACCACGGCCTACGATGTCAACGACAGAGGCGAGGTAGCCGGCTGGGCGACAAAGATAGAGGACGGCATTCCCCGTAGCGCTCTCCCCGTCATCTGGGACGCGCAAGGCAAACCCCATGTGCAGTACGCCTCCGCCGGGGGCAGAATGTTCGCGATCAACAACAGCGGCGTCGGCGTCGGGGTGCTGTTCAACGAAAACGACCAGAGTCAGGCGGCTCTCTTTTACAACGGTGCGTCCATCGACCTGAGCTTCCTGTCGGAGGAGACACACTTCAAGTATGCCGTCGCCATCAACGACCATAACCAGGTCGTCCTGGTCGGCTATGCCGGGTCAGAGGATCCGGGGGTTAACTACCACCTCTACCTGCTCGATCTGGGCGGGAACCCCGCCATCGAATCGCTCACTCTTGAGACGCAGAAGTACCCGTCCAATGAGTGGGTCCCGGCCGATAGCGTGACCGACGGCAATCAGGTGCGCATCACGGCAAAGGTGAGCAACCCCAGCTCTTTCTCCTTGGATGCGAAGCTCAGCTTCGGCCATGGGGTTGAGAGCGGCGAGAGCGCCACCACGCCGATCGGTAAGGCGATCGAGATTAAGCTCGCCCCGAAGGAAACGGCCACCGTCTCCTACCACTGGTCGACCTCGGGGATTGCCTGGGAAAAAAAGGCACCAAAAATAGAACGCTATCTGAAGGCGTCCCTGAAGGTCGACAGATCTACCCAGAGTTTTCAGGAGAAAAGCTTCAATGTCCTGCCGAAGCCCGTTGTCCTGGTGCATGGCTGGAAGTCCGACGCGAAGAGTTCATGGGACTCCACCAAGTCGATTCTGACCGGGATGCACACCAAGCTGAAGGTGTACGCGGTCGGTGACGGCGCATTCGGCAGCGACGGCGGCACTCTTAGCACCGGTAATCTGCCGGAGCCGTACAAGCGCACCAAGGATTTCTCCGAGAACGTCGCCGAACTGGCAAAGTACGTCGAAAACGTGCGCACGGAAACCGGCGCGTTTCGCGTCGATGTCATCGCGCATTCGATGGGCGGGCTGATCACCCGGGGATACATCCAGGACGGCATGCCGAAAACGCCGGACAAGAGACCGGTGATCAACCGGATGATGCAGATGGGCACCCCGAACAGGGGGACCCCGTGCGCGGACGTGATCGTTTCGCTGTACGCGTGGAGCCCCCTGGGGGTTCCTTACTGGCCGGCCACGCGAGAGAACACCACACCATACGTGCAAGACGTCTTGAACGAGATGTATGTCAATCTCAAGGACGTGGCGCCCTCGAACCTGGTGGGTGTGGGCCGGCCCGTGCCCTGCACCCTGCCCAGCGTCACAGGCTCCACGACGTTCCCCGACGGTGACATGATCGTGCCGCAGTGGAGCGCGCGGTACTACAACGACATGCCGACAACCGGCACGATTCACACGTTGATGACCGGGTCCCAGTCGGACTTCGATTCCTATGTCAAGCCGCGGCTGGCAACGGAGCCGGGTTCGCCCGAGGACGAGGATCTCCTTGAGCTGCAGAAGGAGGCGGCTACCGAATCGGACGCCAAGACGACCCTGAAGGCCGGGGCCTCCGCCGATGGCGGCACGGACCCGGTTTCGCTGTTCGCCACGCCGTCGACCTCGGTGGAGCCGGGGAAGACGGTGGCCGTGCCGCTGGAGGTGCCGCAGGGTTCGGCGTTCGGTGTCACGGCTGTCCTGCCGTCGACGACCGGGTTGCTGCTGCGGGATCCGTCCGGCAAGGCGGTGGCGCAGTACGCGGCGGGCAGTGATGAGGCCAAGCAGCCGATCCAGGGGTTGCGTGTGGGCGCCCCGCAGGCGGGCGCGTGGAAGCTGGAGGTCACGAACACGGCGGCTGAGCCGGTGACGGCCGATCTGGGTGCCTGGGTCGCCGAGAACCCGGTCCAGGTGTCGGTGGTCAAGGCCGACGCCTCTGATGACGGCCGGGTGCGGGTGGTCGCCGAGGTGACCGACGAGAGTCACCCGGTCACCGGTGTGCCGGTGCGGGCCGTCGCGATCGGTAAGGACGGTGCGCGTCACGAGCTGGCGTTGAAGGACGACGGCGACAGCGATGACGGTGCGGCCGGTGACGGTGTGTACGGCGCCAGGTCCGATGCGCTTCCCGATGATGTGTACTCCATCGTGGTGAAGGCCGACACCGCCAAGGGGCCGCGCACCGCGCAGTCGCTGGTCGAGGTGAAGAAGCCGGACCTGCGCGAGTTCGAGCTGTCGCTGTCGGCCGAGCCCGGTGGTTCGGTGTCGGCGTCGCCGGACCAGGCGACCTACCGGGCCGGGAGCAAGGTGAAGGTGACCGCGACTCCCGAGGCCGGGCGTGTCCCGATCGGTTGGGAGGTCGATGGTGAGGTGCGGGGTCCGGGTGCGCTGACACTGACGATGGACCGGGCGCACACCGTGACGGCGCGGTTCGGCACCTTCAAGGTGACCGAGCTCGGCACGCTGCCCGGCCAGGATCCCTCCAGGACCGAGGCGTGGGGGCTCAACGACCGCGGCCAGGTCGCGGGCAGGGTGTACGGCAAGGATGGCAAGTGGCGCGCGGTGCGCTGGCAGGACGGCAAGGCCACCGAGCTGAGCGGCCTGGCCTGTAGCGACGACGCGGTCAGGTGCGAGACCGGCGCCTTGGGCATCAACGAGGCCGGGGATGTGTCCGGCTCGGCCGTGGCCTCGGTGAACGGCCGCAACACCCGGCACGCCGTGGTCTGGTCCGACGACGGTTCCATCACCGATCTGCAACCGGGCTACAGCTCGTCGAGATCGAACGCCGTCGCCATCGCGTTGAACGACAACGGCGAGGTGTTCGGCAATGCCGGTCTGCTCGATTACGTGACGTGGTACGGGGGGGCCGCGGTCGCGCTGCCTGCCGAGTTCGATACAGGCGTCGGCTACATACCCGAGACCATGCAGGACTCTACCCCGCATATCAACGCCGCTGGTGCGATCGCGGGTGCGTACACGCTCAGCCGGGATACCAACGGTCTTCCCAGGGACACGGCGCCGGCGGTCTACGCCGACGGTGTGCTGACCAGGCTCCCGGGCACGGTCGAGGGATGCGCCGTGACCGGTGGCAAGGCGAGCGATCTGAACAACACCGGTCTGGTGGTCGGCACGTTGCGGTGCGGCAGCTCCGAGAACAAGACGATCAAGCGCGCCATGGTGTGGAAGGACGGCAAGCCGGTCGATCTGGGTTCGGGTGAGGCGAACGCGGTCAATGACAACGGGGTGATCGTCGGTTTCGAGCCGGGCAAGTTCCTCGACTCGAACCGGTCGCTGGTGATGTGGGTGGACGGCACGCGGTATCCGCTGACGGACAAGCTGTCTCGGCCGTGGTGCCCGGAGGACGCCTTGAAGACGACCTCGCCGTGTGCGGGCATGTGGAACGTACGGAATGTCAATTCCTCGGGGCAGATCCTGGTACAGGGGTTTGTGCGTGACCGCTCGCCGGACGGGGACGGGTTCGTCCAGCAGGAGCGGTCGTTGCTGCTGACTCCCAGTCCCGCCCGGGCGGATCTGGAGGTCACGCACAGCGTGTCGCCGGCCGAGCCGGGGCCGGGGTCGACGGTGACCTGGACGGCCACCGTGACCAACAAGGGGCCGGATGCCGCGACCGATGTGCGGCTGGATGTGGCCGTCCCCAACACTGCCGGTGCTAGCACGTGTGAGACCTACCGGGGTCTGTGCACGCCGATCAAGGGTGGGCACCGTAACACGGTCAAGGTGTTGGAGCCTGGCTGGTCGGCCACGGTGAAGGTGAGTGCCACGGTGCCGGCGGATGCCGCCGACGGGACCGAACTCCAGGCCGGTGCCCACGGCTACAGCCTGGAGGTGACCGACCCCAAGCCGGACGACAACAGCGCGACGGCGACGGCGACGGTCCGGCCCTGGCTGGACAAGGCCGGGATCCTCTGGACGGATCCGGTACAGGTCGGATCGACCAGCCAGCCGATCAAGGCGACGCTGACCAACCGGGGCAGCGAGCCGATGCAGATCAAGACGATCACGGCCGAGGGCCCGTTCGGGCGGGGCGAGCACTGCCCGGTCGAGCTGGCGGTGGGCGCCAAGTGCTCTGTTGATGTGACCTTCACCCCGGACAAGGAAGGGGACGCGGCTGGGAAGCTGACCTTCACCACCGTCACCATGCCCGGTGACTCCGACCGTCCCGACACCGGATATCCCGAAGACCCCTTCCCCCTGCCCGGCGCAGGCGCCTCGGGCACCGGGGAAACCTCGGGAACCGAGGAGGCCCCCGAGGAGGAGGGCACCGAGGTCGTCTACACGATGACATTGGCCGGTCGCGGCGTCCTCAAGACCAACGCCGAACCGGTCGTCGAGGTCCCCGCGGAGCCGTTGAAGGCCACGGTGGGCAAGCCGTTCACCCTGAAGATCCCCTTCACCGACGCCGACGCCGAGGACACCCACACCGCGAAGGTGGCGTGGGGAGACGGGCCCCCGGTGGAGGCCGTGGTGACCCAGCGGCCCGGTGGCGGCACCGTCGAAGTGACCCGCACGTTCACCGCCCCGCGCACCGGCACCGCGATGGTGATGGTCTACGACAGCGGTGGCGCCCTCGGGGCGGCCGGCGTGCCGTATGTCATCGAGGAGGAGGCGCCGAACACGGCGCCGGTGGTGACGGCCGGGCCGGACGTCGAGATCGCGACCGGGAAGAAGTTCCAGCGCGTCGTATCGTTCTCCGACCCCGGTTCCACCTCGTGGACGGCGACCGTCGACTACGGCGACGGTTCGGGCGTCACGCCGGTGACCGTCACCGGTCAGGAGATCGCGCTGGAGCACACCTGGGGCGCCACCGGGACCTACCCGGTCACGGTGACGGTCCGTGACGACGGCGGCCTTTCGTCCACGGCGACGTTCACCGCCACCGTGGTCACCGAGTCGACGCCAAACCAGGCTCCCCGGGTCACGGTGGATGAGACGACGTACCCCGTCGAGGCGGGCAGCGTCTGGAGCACGCCGGGCTCGTTCACCGATCCCGACTCCACCGCCTGGACCTACATGGTGGACTACGGGGACGGGGCGGGGCCGCAGCCGCTGACTCTGACCGCGGGGCAGATCAAGCTCCAGCACGTGTATCAGTCGGCCGGGGAGTACACGGTCGTGCTGACGGTCACCGACGACAAGGGCGCCGCGGGCAGCGCCCAGGTCACCGTGAACGTCACCAACGCCGTCCCCGAGGTGACCTTCGAGCAGCCGGTCACGGCCGTGGCAGTGGGGGCCGAGGTCAAGCTGAACGCCACCTTCACCGATCCGGGTGGCGCCGATGTCCACACCGCTGTCTGGAGCGTCGGCGGCACGCCGGTGCCCGCGGCCCTGGCCGGCCCCGCCAAGAGCACGGGCAAGAACGCGGGCAAGAAGGCAAGTAAGAGCACGGGCATGGTCACCGGGTCGCACGTGTTCACCAAGCCCGGCCGTTACCCGATCTCGCTGACCGTGACCGACAACCACGGTGGCCGTGCCACTGCCGACACGGTCGACGGGGAGCAGGTCTACATCGAGGTCTACGACCCGGCCACGGCCGTGGCCGGTGACGGCAGCATCGAGGTGCCCGCCGGTTCCTGTCGGCTGGAGGGTGTCTGCGGCAAGGAGGGCAGCGCCACCTTCACCCTCTCGGCCCGCTATCCGGGCAAGGCCACCAAGCCCACCACCGGCCTGACCTTCAACGCCCCCGGATTCAAGATGCGCGGCACCTCGGCCACAGCGCTGGTCGCCGACGGCAGTACCGCTGTCCTGCGCGGAAACGGGAAGGTCAACGGCACCATCGAGGTGACCTATGAGATCACCGCGGTCGACTCCGGCAAACCGGCCGACCGCACCGACCAGTTGACGATCAAGGTATGGAAGAAGAAGGGTGAACTGATCTACGACAACAGCGGCAAGCCATCACCGGTGAACGGCGTCATCCGTATCAGCGGCTGACCCGTTAACCACAGAACGTGTGGGCCGGCCGGTCATCCGGCCGGCCCACACCGGTTTCGGCCCGGCCGTCGCCGCGAGCAGGCAGGCCGTGATCGTCCACGGTTTCCACCGCGTACACCGGGGCCGCGCGGTCGGCACGTATTCGGCGCGGCCAGCCGCGAACGATCGGTGACAGCCATGGACAGCCGGACATGACAAAAGCGCCCTCGACCGCGAACACGCAGGTCAGGGGCGCTTTTCGGGTGATCACCAGGGGTAGGGCGGGCGGGACTCGAACCCGCGACCCAGGGATTATGAGTCCCCTGCTCTAACCGGCTGAGCTACCGCCCCTCGTGCACACCGTACTGCGGCATTCAACCAAACGTGGGCGCTGTTCGCACACTTGCCGGGCGGGACGGGTTCAAGATGTGACCTTTGGCGGAACCCGGCTCCGGGGGACTCGCTACCCTGACGGTGAACCCTGTTGAGGAGTGTTGGATCATGCGCGTTGTTGAAGCTTTCCGGGAGTCGTACGGAACGGAGCCCGCCGGGGTGTGGCACGCGCCGGGGCGGGTCAACCTGATCGGGGAGCATACCGACTACAACGACGGATTCGTGCTGCCGTTCGCGGTGCCGTGGGGGGTGACCGCGGCGGTCTCGCCGCGCGAGGACGGGGTGATCCGGCTGCGGTCGTTGCAGGTGGACGAGCCGGTCACGCTCGCGACGCCCGACCAGGCCGAGGGCTGGACCCGCTACGTGGCCGGGATGTTCTGGGTGCTCCGCGGGGCCGGGCACCAGGTCGGAGGCGCGGATGTGGTGATCGACGGGGACGTGCCCCAGGGGGCGGGGCTGTCGTCGAGCGCGGCGCTTGAGGTGGTCGTCGGTATCGCGCTGAACGAGCTGTACGAGCTCGGCCTCACCAAGATGGAGGTCGCACTGGCCGCGCAGAAGGCCGAGAACGACTTCGTGGGCATGCCGTGCGGGATCATGGACCAGGCGGCCTCGGCCCTCGCGGAGGAGGGAAAGGCCCTGTTCATGGACTGCCGGAGCCTCAGCACCAGGAACATCCCGTTCGACCTGGCGAGCCACGGCCTCCAGTTGCTCATCATCAACACCGGGGTGCGCCACGAGCTCCCCGACGGGCAGTACGCCCGCCGCCGCCGTGACTGCGAGAACGCCGCGAAGCACCTGGGCCTGGACGCGCTGCGCGACATCACCGACCTGGGTGGCGCCCTCGCCAGGCTGAGCGGCGACGAGCGCAGGCGCACCCAGCACGTGGTGACGGAGAACCACCGGGTCGAGGCGGTGATCGGGCTGTTGCGGGCCGGGGCGGTACGGGAGATCGGCGCCCTGCTGAACGCCTCCCACCTGTCGCTGCGCGATCAGTTCGAGGTGTCCTGCGCCGAGCTGGACGTGGCCGTGGAGTCGGCGGTCAGGGGCGGTGCCCGGGGGGCCCGGATGACCGGCGGCGGGTTCGGCGGCTCGGCGATCGCACTGGTCACCGACGAGCGGGTGGAGTCCGTGCGGGAGGCCGTCACCCGTGCCTACGCCGAACACGGCTGGGCCGCACCGGAGATCTATCCGGCGCCCCCGGCGGCGGGAGCCCGGCGACTGATCTGAGCGACCCGCCTCACCCGCCGGACCTCCTCGCGGGAACGGTGTCCGAGTGCGGCGAGGGTACGGATGACGTCAGCCGCTGTTCCACGCGGGCCGGGGCGGGGCCCCGGGGGCGGTGGTGCGGGAAGAGCGGGACCGGGTCGGCGAGCCGCTCTCCCCGGCACTGGCCGGCGATCCGCGCCGAGGCGTCCGGGAGGAAGGGGGCCAGCAGGTCCGCCAGTTCCCGGCAGGTGGCGACCAGGGTGCCGAGGACCGCGTCGAGCCGGGGCGAGCCCTCGCGGGCGAGGCGCCACGGCTCGGTGCGGTTGACGTACCGGTTGGCCTCCTCGGCGACCGCGTAGACGGCGGCGGTGGCCGCGCGGAAGTCGAACGCCTCCAGGGCCTCGTGCACCGCGCCTCGGGCCTTGCCTCTGACCTCGTCCAGAGCCGTCTCACGCTCCTCGGGCACGATCCCGCCCCGGTAGCGGTGGACCATGCTGACCACCCGGTTGACGAGGTTGCCCAGCCCGTCGGCCAGCTCGCCGTCGTGGCGGGCGATGAGCCGCCTCGCGGTGAAGTCGACGTCGCCGACCCTGGGCACCTCGCGCAGCAGCCACCACCTGACCGCGTCCACGCCGTAGGCCTCGACGAGCCCGATCGGGTCGACGGCCGAGAGCTCTGTTCCCGTAGGGCCGTCACCGGAGTGGCCGGGACCGCCGGAGAGGGCCGATTTGCTGATCTTCCGGCCGTCCACGGTCAGGTAGTCGTGGACCAGGATGTCCGTCGGCGGCACCTCCCCCGCCGAGAGCAGCATCGCCGGCCAGTAGACCGCGTGGAAGCGCAGGACGCCCTTGCCGAGCACGTGGATCCGCCGGTCGGCGCCGGACCACCAGTCGTCGTGCTCTCCTTTCGCGTAGTCCAGCGCGGTCAGGTAGTTGCCGAGCGCGTCCCACCACACGTAGATCACCTGTCCGGGATCGCCCGGCACCGGGATGCCCCAGCCGCGCGCCCGCGCCTGGGAACGGGAGACGCTGAAGTCGGACAACCCCGCGGCGATGAAGGCCAGGATCTCGTTGCGGCGCTCGGCGGGCTCGACGCGAATGCGGCCGCTGTCGATCAGGCCGTACAGCTCGTCGCGGTAGCGGGACAGGCGGAAGAACCAGTTCTCCTCGGACACCCGCTGGAGCGGGGCGTCGTGCTCGGGGCACTGCTCGTCGGACGGGTAGAACTGCTCGCAGCCGACGCAGTAGAGGCCCTCGTAGTGCCTGCGGTACAGGTCGGCGGAGCAGGCCCGCCAGAACCGCTCGACGCCGGGCCGGTGCCGGGGGTCGGCGCTGGTCCGGATGAAGTCGTCGTAGGAGAGCGAGAGCGGTCCCGCCAGCCGGGCGAACTCGGCGGCGTTGCGGTCGACGAGATCCCGTACGGCGATCCCCTCGGCCTCGGCGGCCCGCACGTTCTTGAGCGAGTTGTCGTCGGTGCCCGTCTGGAACCTGACCTCGTCGCCGAGCAGGCGGTGGTGCCTGGCGAGCACGTCCACCTGAACGAGCTCCAGGGCGAAGCCCAGGTGGGGACGGGCGTTGACGTACGGGATGGTCGTGGTGAGCAGGATTCGGGACATCGGAACCTCCGCTGGAGCCCGAAAACAGATCGAGGCCCCGTTTCAGGGCCTCAAGAAGACGTCAGGTGACCCCGGCTGCGGGGAAGAGCATCACCAGGAAGGTCATGCTCTCATGCTAACCACCCGTTCCCCGTTTCGACATGCGGTTTTCCGCGTCCGGGCCTGACGGCCAGTCGGGCATGAGCGGCGGTCCGTCCGCCTCCGCCGCGCGGACCATCCGGCGCAGCAGGTCGTCGAGGAGCTCACGGTCGCCGGGGTCGAGCGGGGCGAGCAGGGCCTGCTCCTCCAGGCCGCCGTCGTCCATCCGCTCCTGCCAGATCGCGCGCCCGGCCGGGGTCAGCGCGACGAGCAGGCGGCGGCGGTCGCCGGGGTCGTGCACGCGGTCGACGTATCCGGCCTGCTCCAGCCGGTCGAGCCGGTTGGTCATCGTGGCCGGGTGGGTGTCGAGCCACTCGGCCAGCAGCGACGGAGTCGCCCGGTAGGGCGGCCCGGCCGCGACCAGGTGGTGCAGGACCTGGAACTCCCAGTGCTTGAGTCCTCCGGCGGCCAGCCACCTGTCCTTGTTGCGCCTGAGCAGCCGCACGATCATCTGCATCCGGGTGAAGATCCCCTCGATCTGCGGGTCGAGGTCGGACAGCTCCCTGGACCAGTGCGTGATGTGCCGATCGACGGAGTCAGGCTCTGACATGCCCACAGGGTAACGCGGTCCTCGCCGCGGCGACCGGGCTCGGCCCCGGCGGCCCTGGCGGGCCGGTGCACCGATGCCTCCCCGGCATCACGCGGCGCTCCGCCGGTCCTTCATTTATACGGATGCATATATTTTGGTTTCGTAGTAATTTCGCCCCCATGACCCCCCTGCGAGACTCCTGGGCCCCCTTACGGGACCCCCGCTTCCGCCTGCTGTGGGCCGGCCAGACCCTGTCGAGCCTCGGCGACTCCGTCACCTCGGTGGCCCTCGCGCTGGCGATCGTCACCGCGACCGGCTCGGTCACCGACCTCGGGGTGGTGCTGGCCGCCCAGTCGATCGCCATGGTGACGCTGATGCTGCCCGGCGGCGTCTGGGCCGACCGGCTGCCACGCCGTCGCGTGATGATCGGCGCGGACGTGGTCTGCGGCCTCGCCCACGCCGCCATGGGCGTCGAGCTGGTCACCGGCACCGTCGACATCGTCCACCTGGCGGTGCTGGCCGCGATCTCCGGTGCCGGTTCCGCGTTCTTCCGGCCCGCCACGACCGGTCTGGTGCCCGCCACCGTGGCGGCCGAGCACCTCCCAGGGGCCAACGCGCTCATGGCGATCGCCCAGCGCGGGTCCATACTGCTCGGCCCCGGAATCGCCACCGCCCTCGCGCTGACCGCCGGACCCGGCTGGGCGTTGCTGCTGGACGCCGCGACCTTCGCCGCCAGCGCGGTGCTGCTCGGCCGCCTCCGGCTCGGGCCGATCCCGCCGGTGCCGCACGAGCGGTTCGCCAGGCAGCTCGCCGAGGGCTGGGCGCTGCTGCGCGGCCACCGGTGGTACTGGACGAACCTCATCGGCCACTCACTGTGGAACCTGGCCCGCTGCGCCCTGATCACGATCGGGCCGGTGATCGCCGTCACGGGCCTCGGCGGCGAACTCGCCTGGGGCACGATCGTGCAGGGCGGCACGGTCGGCGCCCTCTGCGGCGCACTGCTGGCACTCCGGGCGAGGCCCCGGCGCCCCCTGGTGGTGGCCAACATCGCGCTCGCGCTCGGCGCACTCCCTCTGGTCCTGCTCGCCGCCGGCGCGCCCGCGCTCGCCGTCGCGGTGGCCTACGGGCTGGCGACCGGTGGCCTGGCGTTCATGTCCCCGCTCTGGGAGACGGCCGTGCAGGAACACATCCCCACCGAGGCGATCTCCCGGGTGTCCGCGTACGACTGGCTGCTCTCCCTCGGGCTGACGCCGCTCGGCATGGCCCTGGCCGGACCGTTGGCCGGCGTGACGGGCGCGGCGACCACCCTCTACGGGGCGGCGGCGCTGCTGGCCGTCTCCTGCCTGGGCGTGCTGCTCCTGCCCGACGTCCGCGGCCTTGGTCAGGGTCCGGCGGAGACCAGCTTGGGCACCGCGCCGAGCAACTCGCGGGTGTAGTCGTGCTGGGGCAGGAAGAACACCTCGTCCACGTACCCCTCCTCCACGACCCACCCGGCGCGCATGACCAGCACCCGGTCCGCGACGTGGTGGACCACCCCCAGGTCGTGCGAGATGAAGATCATCGCGGTCCCGTCCGCCGCCTGGATCTCCGCGAGCAGATCGAGGACCTGTGCCTGGATCGACACGTCCAGCGCGGAGACCGGTTCGTCGCAGACGAGCACGTCGGGGCGGGTGGCCAGCGCCCTGGCGATGGCCACCCGCTGGCGCTGGCCGCCCGACAGGCGCCGGGGATGGTGTCCCGCGACATCGGCCGGTAGCCCGACCCGGTCGAGCAACTCGGCCACCCGGTCCTTCCGCCACGAGGCCGGGGCCCCGCGACGGGAACCGCTCCCGAAAGAGGCCCCGCGGTGGGATCCGCTCCCGGAGGAGGCGCCGCGGAGCGGTTCGGCGACCAGGCGGCCCACCGTGTAGCGGGGGTCGAACGACCCGAGCGGGTTCTGGGAGATCACCTGGATCCGGGACCTGCGGGTGCGTCGTCCGCGCTCGGGGATGCCCGACCAGGGCTCACCTCCCAGCAGCACCTCTCCCGAGGTGGGTTCGAGCAGGCCGAGGACGAGCCGGGCCACCGTGGTCTTGCCGGAACCGGACTCCCCCACGATGCCGAGCGTCTCGCCGGGAAAGACCTCGAAGGACACGTCGTCGACCACGGTGCGCGAGCCGTACGCGGCGGAGAGCCCCGAGGCCTCCAGAATCGGCGCGGCGTGGTCCACGGTCCGCTCCGGCAGCGGGGTGCGCAGCGCGACGCCCCCGGCGGCGATGGCGGACAGCCGGGTGCCACGCGAGATCGCGGAGGGTACGGCCGCGAGCAGCAGCCTGGTGTAGTCGTGCCGGGGCAGCGCCAGCACCCGCCCCGTCTCCCCCTCCTCGACGATCACCCCGTCCTTCATGACCAGTACCCGGTCGGCGATGGCGGAGACCACGGCGAGGTCGTGACTGATCATGAGCAGTGCGGTCCCGGTGGCCTTGCGGGCGGCGAGCAGGCGCAGGATCTGGGCCTGTACGGTGACGTCGAGCGCCGTCGTCGGCTCGTCGGCGATGATCAGTGGTGGGTCGGCGGCGATGGCGGAGGCGATCAGGGCCCGCTGGCGCAGCCCCCCGGACAGCTGGTGGGCGTACTGCCGGGCGCGCACCTCCGGTTCCGGCACCCCGACCGCGTCCAGCAGCTCGATCACCCTTTCCCTCCTGGCCGCGCGAGGTACGACATCGTGGGTGGCGAGCACCTCGGCGATCTCGTCGCCGACGGTGCGGAGCGGGTCCAGCGAGGTCAGCGCGTCCTGGAGCACCAACCCGGCGAACCGGCCGCGCAGCCGCCGCCAGTCCCGGGCGCCGAACCCGAGCGCGTCCCGGCCGTCGACCGTGAACCGGGAGGCGGTGACCGAGGCGCCGGGGCCGGTCAGCCCGACCAGTGTCCTGGCCGTGACGCTCTTGCCCGAACCCGACTCCCCGACGATCGCCACGCACTCGCCGGCCTCGATCGACAGGCTCACCCCCCGTACGGCCTCCACCCCGGCCCCGGGGAAGCCGACCCGCAGGTCCTCGATGTCGATGAGGCTCATCGGTCTCTCCCTTCGAAACGGCGCTGCAGGCGGCGCCCGACGAGCGTCAGGCTGATGACGGTCAGGGTGACGGAGAGCCCGGGGAAGAGCACGGTCCACCAGGCGACGCGCAGGTAGTCACGGGCCTCCGACAGCATCGAGCCCCACTCGGGGCTGGGCGGCTGCGGCCCCATGCCGAGGAAACTGAGACCGGAGGTGGCGATGATGGCGGTGCCCATGCCGATCGTGGCGAGCACCGGCAGCGGACCCAGCACGTTGGGCAGCACATGGCGCGCGACCAGCACCGGCCTGGCCAGGCCGAAGGTGACCGCCTGCTCCACGTAGCCGGAGCGGCGCACCACGAACGTCTGGGCACGGATCACCCGGGCGTAGTTGGGGATCTGCGCGATGCCGATCGCGAGGATCACGTTGCCGGTTCCCGGACCGGTGACGGCGATGACCAGCAGGGCGAGCAGCAGTTCCGGAAAGGTGGCCACCACGTCGAACAGGCGGCCGAGCAGCTCGTCGAGGTAGCGGGGGGACAGCCCGGCCAGGACACCCAGCAGGGCCCCCGCCCCGGCTGCGAGGCCGATGGCCGCGGCGCCGATGCTCAACGAGTGCCCGGCGCCGTGGACGACGCGCGACAGCACGTCACGGCCGAGGTGGTCGGTGCCGAACCAGTGCTCGGCGCTCGGCCCGGCGAGCGCGTGCAGCGGGTCGGCGGCCAGCGGGTCGACGCCGGTCAACAGGCCGGGCGCGACGGCGGCGACCGCGGCCACCGCCAGGAACAGCAGCGGCACCGCCGACGGCACCCTGAAGGCGTACCTGCGCCGCACCGGAACGGGGGCCGCGGTCACGACACCGGGAATCTCGGCGACCGTCGTCATCGGCTCCTCCCCGGACGGTACGGCGGCCGGGGCACCATCGGCATCTTCATCTGCTCCTCCTCAGGCGGGGGTCGATCGCGAGGTAGGCGAGGTCGACGATCGTGCTGGCCGTCACGTAGACGAGGGCGGAGATCAGCACGACCGCCATCACCAGGGGCAGGTCCTTGCTGTTCACCGCGCCGACGGTGACCTGGCCGAGCCCGGGGCGGCCGAACACGGCCTCCACGATGATCGCGCCGCCGAGCAGGGCGCCGGTGAACCAGCCGGTGAGGGTGACGGCGGGGAGCAGCGCGTGCCGCAGAGCGTGCCCGGCGACGAGCCGCCACTCGGTGATGCCGCGCGAGCGCGCGGTCACCGCGAACGGCTCCTCCAGCGCGCGTTCCAGGCCCTCGCGGAGCACCTGCCCGAGCACCCCCGCGATCTGCAGGCCGAGCGCCAGTCCCGGCAGTACGAGCGAGACGAACCCCCGGTCCCCGGAGACGGGGAACCAGCCGAGGGTGAAGGAGAAGACGGCGAGCAGCAGGATGCCGACGAGGAACGGCGGCACCGAGACGACGGCCAGTTCGGAGAGCCCGACCAGACCGCCGAGCCAGGACCGGCGCCCGGCGGTGGCCAGGGCGAGCACCAGGGCGAGCAGCACCCCGAAGGCCGCGGCGGTGAGCGCCAGCTGGACCGTCGGCCAGATCTGGGAGGCCAGGATCTCCCCCACACCGCGCTGCAGGACGTAGGAGTGGCCCAGGTCGCCCTGGAGGAGGCGGAGCAGGTAGTCGCCGTACTGCTGGAGCGGTGAGCGGTCCAGTCCCCACTCGGCGATGATCTGCGCCCGCCGCTCGGGGGTGTCGAGGCCGTCGCCGATCAGCACGTCGATCGTGTCTCCGGGGGCGAGCATCAGCGCGAGGTAGGCCGCGGTGGCGGCGGCCCAGAGCACGGCGACGCCCGCTCCGAGCCGCCTGGCCACCGGGCCGAGCCACCCGGCGGCGGCCAGCCCCCGCCGCCGGGTGAGTGTGAGGGTGCTCATGTCCCGATCCGGACGTCGTAGGCACTGTTGGGGGTGCCGGAGACCGGCTCGAAGGTGATGCCGGTGACACCCGCGCCGTAGGCGATCTGGTCGGCGGGCACGTACAGCGGGAGCAGCAGTGCCTCGTCCGTGACCACGATCTTCTGCACCTTGGCGTAGAGCTCCTTGCGCTCGGCGAGGTCGGAGGTCGCCGACGCGTCGGTGAGCAGCCTGTCCAGCTCCGCGCTCTCGTACCTCGTACGGTTGATCGCCGCGCCCTTCGGCAGGATCAGGTTGAGCGCCGCCCCGACGTCGGTGTCGCCGCGCGAGTTCTCGAAGATCTCGTACTCGTTCTCGTCGGCGGCCTGCTGCGCGGTGCCCTGGTCCACGAGCTTGATCTGGAAGTCGATGCCCGCGTGTCGCTTGACCGCCGCCTGGACGGCCTGGGCGAGGACGTCACGGCGGTCGCGGACGAACGGCGCGGCGCTGACCGTGCGGACCGTCAGCCGCCTGCCGTCCTTGACCCGGTAGCCCTCGGCGTCACGTCCGTTCCAGCCGGCCTCGTCGAGCAGCCTGTTGGCCCGCGCCGGGTCGTTGCCGAAGGTGTTCTCCAGCGAGGGGTCGTAGAACCGCGGGCTGCCCTGGCCGATGACGCTCCAGGCTCGCTTGGCGGTGCCCCGGTAGACGGAGTCGAGCACGGCGTCCACGTCGACGGCGTCGCGGAACGCCTCACGGACCCGCTTGTCGTCGAACGGGGGGCGGGAGACGTTGAAGTAGTAGGAGAACGCGCTGCCGGAGTTGAGGCTGGTCTCCAGCGTCAGCTCCGGGTCGCCCTTGATGAGGCCGATCTCGGTGGCGGGCACGCCCTCGATCACCTGTACCTGCCCGGAGGTGAGCGCGCCGACCCGCACCGCCGCCTCGGGCAGGAAGCGGTAGGTGACCTCGGCCAGGTGTGCCGGCCCCTGGTGGGCGGCGCCGGCGGGCGGCCAGTCGTAGTTCGGGTTGCGCCGGTAGTGGACCTCCTGGCCGGGAGTGAACCGGTCGAGGATGAACGGCCCGGTGCCGACCACGTCGACCCCGCCCGCCTTGAGGTCCTTGGCGTTCTTCAGCGACTTCGGGGAGACCTGGCCGGCGAGCGGGGAGGAGAGGAAGTCCAGGAACAGTCCGTCCGGGGCCTTCAGCGTGACCTTCAGGGTGTACGGGGCGCTCACCTCGGCGTGGTCGAAGTTGCGCAGCTGGATGGCGCTGACCGCCGCGTTGTAGCCGGGCGAGACGAGCTGGTCGAGGTTGGCCTTCACCGAGGCGGCGTCGAACCTCTCACCGTCGTGAAAGGTCACGTCGTCGCGGAGCTCGAAGGTGTAGGTCAGGCCGTCCTTGGAGACCTGCCAGGAGGTGGCCAGCCACGGCAGGAAATCGCCGTTCGCGCCTCGGGCGATCAACGCGTCGAACTGGTTGTGGACCAGCAGGCGCGCCTTGTTCTGGCCCCACTGGTGCGGGTTGAAGGTGATCGGCTGCGTCTCGACGGCCCAGACGAGCGACCCTCCGTCGCCGCCGGCCGCCACGGCCGGGGCCCCGCTCTCGGCTCCGCACGCCGCCAGCGCCAGCACCCCGGCGAGGGTCAGGGCGCCCCATCGCAACTTCACTCTCTTCTCCTTCGAGACCTGGCGGTTCATGCGACGTGCCTTCTTATCTGGGTGCCGACCGCCTCGGACAGGACGATCCGGGCGAGGGCGTCGGCGTGGCGGAAGAGCGGGGCGTTGAGGCGGGGTCTGGCGAAGCCGCCGGTGGCCTGGCCGCCGACGACCCAGGGACCGAAGGCGAACCTGCGCGAGTGCGGGGTGCCGGACCTGTCGACCAGGCGGCGGTCCGCGGCCCGCACGTTCACCAGCCCCGACTTCTCGTCGAGCTCGCCCCGGTCGCGGAGCGCGCCGATGAGCGGGTCGGTGGCCCGGCTCACGCTGGGCGCGGGCAGCCTGGCCTCGACGAGGGTCGTGGCCGTCACGCCGCCGGGCACGGTGGGGCTCTGCGCCCGCCAGCGCCCGTCGTGGTGGTCGACCTTGAGGTCGGCGCCGAGGAAGGTGACCACCCCCGCCCTGGCCAGGGCGCGCAACTCCTCAAGACGGGGGCCGGGCGGGCCGCTGGCGATGTAGCTGAAGAACCCGTGGAACCACGGGTCGGAGACGCCCAGCTCGGCCAGGACGCCGTAGACGGAGATCAGCCCGAGGATCAGGGCGTGGTCGGCGCTGTGCGCCGGGTCGGCGCGCCGCTCCAGGTCGGCCGCGAGGTAGCCGTGCATCCACTTCTGCAGCCCCGCCCGGTCGCCGAACCTGATGCCCGCCAGCGGCCGGTCGAGCCGGTCGAGGTCGAGCCGGTCCAGGTGCCGGGGCACGGCCGTACGGATCAGCTTGCGGATGCCCGGGCTGCGCCACTCCTCGTCGGCGAACGCCTCCGCGAACGCCGCCCAGTCCAGCCTGGCGCGCTCGGGGTGGGCGGTGAGGAGCTCGTGGTAGTACGCGAAGGCGAGCTCCTTGGCGACCAGCGGCCACACGTCCCGGCGGAAGTTCCACGGGCCCTCGCCCAGCGCCTCGCGGGTGAGGAAGCGCGGCACCGGCGGGCGTGCGCCCCCGAAGGGGTAGCCGGTCTTGGAGTGGTACGGCACGCCGCGCCGTGATCCCACGTGCAGCAGGGGCTCCCGCCCGCCGGGCAGGTAGACCAGTTCCCCGTCGTACTCGCGGACGAACCGGCCGCCCCGGCCCGAGGTGAGCAGCACCATCAGGTCGACGAAGGCCAGCCCCATCCCCCGCACGATCACCGGCTCTCCGGCGGGGATGCCGTCCAGGTCGAGGTCGGCCGCGTATCCGGTGGGCAGGTAGCGCAGCCCGCCGCGCACGGCCAGGTCGGCCAGCGCCCGTTCCTCCCCGTTCGGGGTCACGTCGCCGTGCCCCTGGGCCAGGATCACCGCGTCGACCTCGATCGTCCGGCCGTCCTCCAGCCGTACCGCCTGGCCGTCGGGGATGTCGGCGAGGTCGACGGCGCGGGCCGGATGCACGTGCACCCTGACCCCGCGCGGGGCGGTCTCCACCGCGTGCCTGAAGACGTGGGAGAGGTAGCCGTTCTGCGCCGGGCGGGAGGCGAAGGTGCCCGGGTCCCCGCCGAGCCACTCGGCCAGCGTGGGGCCTGGACGGATCGGCCCCTCACAGCGCACCGACTCGTCGGTGAAGAGCGTCACGTCGGCGGCCGCGGAGTTCATCCAGAGCAGCTCGGGCTGGTCACGGCGCCAGACGCGGCCGCCGCCCGGCGGGTGGGGGTCGATCACGTGAACGTCGAGCGAGGGCCAGCCGAGCAGGTCGGCGGCGTTGGCGCAGATGCGTTCCACCAGGCAGGTGCCCGTCGGGCCGGCACCGACGACGGCGATCGAGGCGCTCATGCGGCGGCTCTGCGGTGCGGCCGGTAGTGGCCGTGGGTGTCGGGGTCGACGGGGCTCGCGCAGTTCAGTGTGCTGGTCTTCGACATGTGGCACTCCCGGACATGTCTCGGTGACCCCGGTGAGGGGGTCCGCGCTTGCGGCACGCCGACCGTGCCGCCAGGTCTCCCCCGGGGGCACCCCGCCGCGGTGCGAGGGTTGCCGGTCAGCCAGCCGGGGCTTCGCACTGACACTCTTAACCTATTTAGAAGGTAGGAAATACATAGATCTCTGTCAAGGCTTAATGTTGGGGAATGTCCTATGAGACGGTGAAGGTGGTCTACCGCAAATACGACGGGTCACTGCACTGGCACCACAGCGGTCTCCTGCTCGGCGAGGACGAGCACGGGGTGTGGACCGGCTGCGCGGCCAACTCCGTCGGCCGCAAGGGCCACGGACCCGAGGTGGCCTCCCCGCATGCCTTCGTGATGCTCTTCCCCCGCGACGCCTGGTGGACCGCCGCCTTCAACTCCGCCCCGCACAAACACGAGATCTACTGCGACATCTCCACCGTGCCACGGTGGAGCGACGGCGAGGTCACCATGGTCGACCTGGACCTCGACGTGATCCGGACGCGCCGCAACCCGGCTAAGGGCCGCGCCTGCCGGGTCTTCCTGGACGACGAGGACGAGTTCGAGGAGCACCGGGTCAGGTACGCCTACCCGCCCGAGGTCGTCCGGAGCGCCCGCGCCTCGGCCGCCTGGCTGATGGAGGCCGTCACCGCCCGCACGGCCCCCTTCGACACCGCTCCGCGCTGGCTCGCCCTGGTCAGCTGAGAGCGCCGGAGCGACTACGGCGTGACTACAGCGGCGGGAAGCCGGGGGCGCGGCGCTCGACGAAGCTGGCGACCCCCTCGGCGAAGTCCGGCCGGGTGAAGGAGTCGACCATCAGGCGTGCCGCGGCCGACTCCGACGCCTCCAGGGTCTGCTGCCAGTCGCCCCAGATCTGACGCTTGATCACGGCCATCGAGGCCGGAGAGCTGTACGTCGCCAGCTCGCGGGCGTAGGCCAGGGTCTCCTCGATCAACCGCTCTCCCGGCACCGCCCGGTTGGCCAGGCCCAGCTCGCAGGCTTCGGCTCCGGTGAAGGTGCGCCCGGAGAGCAGCAGGTCCATGGCCCTGGCCTGCCCGGCCAGGCGGGGCAGGATCCACGACAGGCCGTACTCCGCGACCAGGCCGCGCCGGGCGAAGGCGGTGGTCCACTTGGCCTCGGCGGCGGTGAAGACCAGGTCGCAGACCAGGGCGTGGACCATGCCGAGCCCGGCGCAGGCGCCGTTGACCGCGGCGATGATCGGCTTGCGGATCGTGGTCGGGAAGGTGTTGGGGCGCCGGTCGGGCTCCCCCGCGTACGAGCCGTCCTGGATGGCGGTGAGCGTCCGGAAGTCCGCCCCGGCGCAGAAGCCCTTTCCCGCACCGGTGACCACGATCACCCGGACCTCGGGGTTCTTCTCCGCCTCGGCCAGCTGGTCGAAGTAGCGGCGGCCCATCTCGTCGGTCCAGGCGTTGAGCCGGTCCGGCCGGTTGAACGTCAGCGTCAGCACGCCCCGCTCGATCGACGGCAGCACCAGGTCGACCATCGCATCTCCCTCCCGGAAGCCCCCGGGGCGCTCCCGCACAGGAGCTCCCCACCCGGAGAGCTACAGAATATCGTTCTACACCTTTTCCCTTCCCGGTGTCAGCAGGTGCGAGCGGACCGGAGAGAGGGAGGCCCGCGGGAGCGGGCCGGGCCGCGCCCCACCACGCGGCGGGTCACCGCGGGTGCGGCGCCGGTACGTCTTCCCCGAGTCAACCTCCCGTCGCGGTCCGGTGGCCGAGCGCACGCTCCAGGGAGTCGGCGTGGTGGACGAAGTTCGGCGACAGCCGCCTGTCCTCGTAGTAGCGGTGGAAGACCGGCGTGGCCGAGGCCGACATGGGCGGCACGATCCAGGTCCAGTCCGCGGGGCAGACCCGTCCTGCCCGCTCCTCGCGCTCCAGGTGGATCAGGAAGTGCCTGGCCTCGGTGTGGTGGTCCGTCATCGTCACCCCCGCCCGCTCGAAGGAGTGCAGGACCGCCACGTTCAACTCCACCAGCGCCCGGTCCCGCCAGAGCGAGCGGTCGGTGCCGGTGTTCAGGCCCAGACGCCGGGCGATCAACGGCATCAGGTCGTAGCGGTCGGCGTCGGCCAGGTTGCGGGCGCCGATCTCGGTGCCCATGTACCAGCCGTTGAACGGCGCCGCCCGATAGCAGACGCCGCCGATCTCCAGGCACATGTTCGAGATGACCGGTACCGCGTGCCAGCGCAGCCCCAGCTGCTCGAACCACGGGTGACGGGGGTGCGAAAGCGCGACCTCCAGCACGGCGTCGCCGGGAATCGTGGACAGCAGCGGCGGCCCGCTCCCGACCGAGACCGCCAGTGGGAGGACGTCGAAGGGGCTTCCGGGACCGCCGGACCAGCCCAGCTCGCGCAGCATCGCGGTGAAGCCGACGTAGCGGGGATCCCCGACGACCGAACCGTCCGCCGTCGCGTACCCGGCGTACCGGATGAGCTGCTCGTTCCAGATCCGCGGTCCCGGCGCCCCCGGCCGGTCCTGGGGGAAGACGGTGATCGTCGGGCGGATCCGGCGGCCGGGCGCCGCGTCCCGCAGGTGGTTCACACACTCGACGGCGACGCCCTCGGCCGTGGTGACATGCCGCCGGTCGCGCACCCGCAGCGAGCGCCAGTACAGCCGCCCGATGCATCTGCCGCTGTTGCGCCAGGCCACCCTGGCGCCGAAGACCAGCTCACCGCTGGTGTGCGTGTACGTTCCCGTGTCGGCGATCTCCTGCCGGATCTCGCGCAGGCGCTCCCGCAGGACCCCCGCGCCGGGATTCTCCGCGTGAAACAGCCTCAGGTAGTCCTCGGCCGCCGCCATCACGTCGGCTGGAGGCACCTCGGGGACCTTGGGGGCCTCGTGGAACGGATCCGGCGCACGCCGGGACCTTCGCCAGGTCAGCACAGAAAAACCACCCATTGTGGCTCACGGGCACGACTGCCGTTCCGGGCGGCGTGGTGCCCTGAACGCGGCGGCCCTTCCCCGCTGCGATCACTGTTGGTCCGCGGCGACCGCGCGCCGGCTCATCACCGCGATCGCGGCGACACCGGGCAGGGCCTCACTCATTTTCTGTGATTCACCGTGGTTTGTCCGCTGAATCGGGGCATGAACAGGCCACCAAACCGGGGTATGAGATGCCAAAAGCCCCGGAAGCTGGGCTTCCGGGGCTCCGGTTTCGGCTCCCGCGATAGGACTCGAACCTATAACCTGCCGGTTAACAGCCGGCTGCTCTGCCGATTGAGCTACACGGGATTGCGCTTTGCGCTGGTCGGATCGGGTGTCCCCGTTCCTTGCGGCGCAGGAATAGATTAGCGCACTCCATGGGTGTGTGTCGCATCGATAGTCCGGGGTAGGTGCGAGACGAATGGCTATCCGCAGGTGATCACAGGACAGGGACCTGCGGAACATGCTTGTGGAGGTGGACATGCGTTATCGGTTGATGTTCGGGATCGGCTTCGCGGCCGGCTACATCCTGGGGAGCCGCGCCGGTCGGGAGCGTTACGAGCAGATCAAGAGGATGGCCCAGCGGGTCATCGACAACCCCACCGTGCAGGAGACGGCCGGCCTGATGGGCGCAAAGGTCTCCAAGGCCACCGGCGTGGCGAGGACCAAGGTGAGCGACGCGGCCAGAAACCGGCTGCCCTTCCTGCAGTCGGCGAACGGCTGGCACGACGAGCACGACGACACGGGCACCGGCTGGCCGGAGAAACAGCGGACCGACACGCCCTACTGATCTCGCGGGTGCCGCCCTGTCGGCACCCGAGAATCCCGCGAGAGGCCCCTTCAGGGGCCTTTCGCGTGTCCGGCCCCCTCGGGCCGCGGCTCAGACGCCGAAACTCCTGCGGGTCTCCTCAAGCGCCTGCTCCGCGAGGGCGCGCAGCCCGGCGTCGTCCGGGTCAAGACCCGCGTCGAAGACGAACTCCCAGACCAGCCGGTCTGCGTCGGCCTTCCTCGCCACCAGCCGCACTCCCCCTCGCGCGTCCAGCGGGACATAGTGGTTGACCACGATCGAGGCGGTCACCCGCTCCCGCACGGCCTCGGGGATCCGGCCGGGCTCGGGCAGCAGCGCCCGGTACGACCGCCCGCCGGTGGTGACGACGGTCAGACCCTCCTCGTCCCAGGCGCCGCGGTCCACACAGAACCAGGGCAGGCGCTCGCCGCCCAGGTAAAGTGCCCTGTCCGCGGCGATCACGTAACCGTCCGGGCCCTCGGCATAGGTGAGCACCCGGTCACCGGGATCGATGGCCTCGCGGACCTCGGCGGGCAGGCGGCGGAAGAGCTTCATGTGAATCCTCACGGCGTGGACAGGCGCGGCGCGGCCCCGCATGGTTCGGTGTCGTGTCCGGCGATGGCCGTACCTCAACACTCCACGGTATCCGCGAGCAGGTCGAGGGTGAGCGCGGCCGACCAGGAGAAGTCCCGGCTGCCTCGTCCGCTGCCGTCGAAGGGGTCGAAGCACTCGCGGAAACCCGCCTGCCGTACGAGGCGCAGGGTCTGCGAGCCCAGCACCCGCACCAACCCCGCCAGGCCGTGCACCGCCGCCGCCCGCCGCAGCAGCCAGTTGGTGTTCACCCAGGACGGCCCGCGCCAGTAGCAGGACCGGTCGAACTGCGGAGCGCGGATCTCACAACTCGGCACCGGGTATCCCGCGGCTCCCATGAAGCTCGCCGACTCCAACGTCACCACCAGCTCCGCGACCCTGTCGGCCGGCAGCCCCGCGTCGAGCATCGGCCCGAAGGAGCCGACCGTACGAATGGAACTGAGCCGCCCCGCGCGCAGGTCACGGACGCGGAAGGCGCCGTCGGCCCAGAGCCGGTCCAGCAGCGCGGCGCGGATCCGCTCCGCCGCCTCCCGGTGCGGACCCGCGTCCGCGCCGGCCACCGGCGCCAGCTCGGCGAGCGCCTGGCAGGAGGCGAGCCAGATCCCGTTGAACATCGGGTCCTCGACCGCGAACGGGTGCTCGTCTCTCAGGTAGACCGGGTCGTAGCCGGAGTCCCGGTAGCCCAGGACCAGCGCCATGTAGCGGTCGTGGTGGCTGTCGGGTTGCCACTGGGAGGGCTCCTCGCGCCGGTAGGCGCGGCGGACCGGGGGCAGCGCCTCCAGCGGGGCGTCCCAGACGGGGCTGTCGTCCATCCCCGACTCCCATGGATGCACGATCGCAGCCAGCCCTCCCCCGCCCAGGTCCCTGGACGTGGTGAGGTAGCCGTGCTGGGCGACCAGCATCGGGTAGATCCGCCGTACGAGGGCCGCGGCCGTGTCGCGGTCGGCCGCGTGCCGCCACACCCACCACAGGGCCAGCGCCTGCAGCGGCGGCTGGGTCAGCCCGGAGGTGCACACGCCGTGGGGAGCGGCCCGGTGCTCCGTCGAGCGCCAGATGGCCGGGCCGGGGAAGTAGACCTCCTCGTGGGCGGGCTGGAAGACGATGTGCGGCACCATCCCGGTGTGCCACTGCCCCGCCAGCAGGCTGAGCAGTTCGGTTCCGGCCCTGCGGGTGTCCCAGCGGGCCAGGCCGATCGCGACGAAGGTGGAGTCCCAGTTCCACTGGTGCGGATAGAGGCCCGGCGCGGGCACGGTCGCGGCACCCGTCGAGTTCGCGTCGAGCACGGACCACGCCTCGCGCCCGAGCGCGGCATCGTCGACCGCCGCTCGCGACTCCATCCGCCCAGTCTGCGCCTGTATCGGCCGGGAGAACAGCCCGCCTTTCCGGACGCGGGAAAAAGGGCCGTGAAACGGCGCGGGCCCCGGGAAGCCAGCTTCCCGGGGCCCGCGCCGTACGGCTCCTC
The DNA here is from genome assembly GCF_042665875.1 of Streptosporangium amethystogenes subsp. fukuiense. Classification (NCBI taxonomy): domain Bacteria; kingdom Bacillati; phylum Actinomycetota; class Actinomycetes; order Streptosporangiales; family Streptosporangiaceae; genus Streptosporangium; species Streptosporangium amethystogenes. Next base: position 4,669,617 of record NZ_JBHTEE010000001.1, read on the forward strand.
AGTCGAGGTAGTCGCGGAGCATCTGCGCCCTCGTCGGGTGGCGTAGCTTGGCGAGGGTCTTCGACTCGATCTGACGGATGCGCTCGCGCGTCACGCCGAACTCCCTGCCGACCTCCTCCAGCGTCCGGGGGTGGCCGTCCGCGAGCCCGAAGCGCAGCTGGATGATGCGCTGTTCACGGTCCGAGAGCGTCGCGAGGATGTCGTCGAGCTGGTCCTGCAACATGATGAAGGCCGCCGCCTCCATCGGGACCACCGCGTCCGCGTCCTCGATGAAGTCACCGAGGTCGGAGTCCTCCTCACCGATCGGCGACTGGAGCGAGACCGGCTCCTGGGCGATCCGCTGGATCTCGATCACCCTGTCGATCGGCAGGTCCATCTCCAGGGCGATCTCCTCGGGCGCGGGCTCGCGGCCGAGGTCCTGGTGGAGCTGACGCTGGACACGCACCAGCTTGTTGATCGTCTCGACCATGTGCACCGGAATCCGAATGGTGCGCGCCTGGTCCGCGATGGCCCTGGTGATCGCCTGTCGAATCCACCAGGTGGCATATGTGGAGAACTTGTAACCCTTGGTGTAGTCGAATTTCTCGACCGCCCGGATGAGCCCGAGGTTGCCCTCCTGGATGAGATCCAGGAACAGCATGCCGCGCCCCACATATCTTTTGGCGATTGACACGACCAGCCGCAGATTGGCCTCGATCAGCCGCTGCTTGGCCCGTGTGCCCTGCCAGGCGAGCTCCTTGAACTCCGGGAAGACCAGACGTGAGACGACGCTGGTCAGCTTGTCCTCGGCGAACAGGCCCGCCTCGATGGACTTGGCGAGCTCCACCTCCTCCTCGGCCGTGAGCAGGGGCACCCGGCCGATCTCCCGCAGGTAGATCCGGACGAGATCGCTGGTAGGAGCCCTTTTCCCGATATCCTCCTCATCGGACCGGGCGGGTTCCTCGTCGCTCTGAGGCTCGAGGACCTCCACTCCGTGCTCGGCGAGCATGCGGACGACGCGTTCAAGCGCGTCGGACGGCAGCTCGGACTTGTCGAGAGCGGCGGCCACGTCATCGACCGTGACGCTTCCGCGCTCCCTTCCCTTCGTGACGAGGTCGGCCACCTGGTCTACCGATGGCGGCCCACTTGGCAGCACCGATGCACCCACGGGAGACAGTCTGCTGTATTGGGTCCCCTAAATGGCAGACCTATTTTTGTCACCGAAGGTAAGGCCGCGATCATTATCGAATTGAGACCTTATTCGGGTTTGGTGGAATCGCCTCGCGGATATTAAAGCCAATTACGCGATCAGCTCGCGGCGGCGCGTTCCCTCAGCACGCGTCGCTGCTGTTCGAGCGCGACCAGTTCCGCGTAGAGCCGCTTGTACTCCTCCGGCTCCTCGACGGGATTGGTCCGCTCCATGCGTGATTTGAGCTGATCGAGCACGCGGGTGACGGTGGTCAGTTCGAGTGCCACCAGCAGCCCCACCGCGTACCGCTCCTCGCTCGTCAGGTCGGCGCGGATCTCCTCGACCGCGAAACGGGTCAGGAGCCCTCTCAGCGAGTCGCTCACGCCGTTCAGCAACCGGTCCACCCACTCTCGCCCGCCGGCTCCGGCCGCCGCCGTGCCGCCCGCGTCGGCGATGAGCCTGTAGAGGGCGAGATGCTCGGGAAGGGTGAACGCCTCTCCGCCCATCACGTCGAACTCCGGGCCGAGCAGCGCGGGACGCTGCACCGCCAGTTTGAGAATCTCGGCCTCGGTCCTGACCGTGGGATCGGTCAGGTCCGCGACCTTCCTCGGCCTGGCCTTCTGACGGGGGCCCGGCTGTGCCCGCAGGGACACCTCCATGATCCGGTCCAGCACGAAGCTCTCGTCGTTGAAACCGAGCCAGCGGTCCAGGCTCACCGCGTACAGCTTGCGCAGCCCCTGGTCCTTGATCCGGGCCACGATGGGCGCCGCGGCGTCGAGCCCGGCGAGCCGCCCCTCGTTGGTGCTCGCGTCGTAGCGGGAGATCGCGCTGCGAATGGCGAAGGCGAACAGCGGCTCCCTGCTGGCGATCAGGTCGCGCACGGCCGCCTCGCCGTGCCTGATGCGCAGGTCACACGGGTCGAGCCCGTCCGCCTGCACCGCCACGAAGGTCTGGGTGGCGAACTTCTGCTCGTCGGCGAAGGCGCGCAGCGCCGCCTTCTGCCCGGCGGAGTCGCCGTCGAAGGTGAAGACCACCTCGCCCTGGGAGCCCGTGTGGTCGAGCAGCAGCCGCCGGAGCACCTTGATGTGCTCCTCGCCGAACGCGGTGCCGCAGGTGGCCACCGCCGTCGGCACGCCCGACAGGTGGCAGGCCATCACGTCGGTGTAGCCCTCGACGATCACGGCCTGGGAGCGCTTGGAGATCTCGCGCTTGGCCAGGTCGACACCGTAGAGAACCTCACTCTTCTTGTAGAGAGGGCTTTCTGGGGTGTTCAAATACTTCGGCCCGTCTTCGGCGTCGTTCAGCTTCCGCGCGCCGAAACCAATGACGTCCCCGGTTATGTCGCGGATGGGCCAGACCAGCCGTCCCCGGAAGCGGTCGATCGGGCCGCGCCGCCCCTCCTTGGCCAGCCCTCCCTTGATCAGCTCCGCGCTGGTGAACCCTCTGGCCATCAGGTGCCGAGAGAGCGCCTCCCACTCGGCCGGGGCGTACCCGACACCGAAACGCTCGGCGTCGACCCGCTCGAACCCGCGCTCCGACAGGAACCTGCGCCCGATCGCGGCGTCGGGTGCGGCCAGCTTCGAGGCGTAGAACTCGGCCGCCGCCCGATGGGCCTCGATCAGGCGGGTGCGCTCGCCCTGCTCGCGTCCCGGGACGTATCCGCCCTGCTCGTAGCGGAGCTGGATGCCCGCCCGGCCGGCCAGCCGCTCGACCGCCTCGCCGAACGACAGGTGCTCCAGGCGCCGGACGAAGGTGATGACGTCACCGCCCTCGGCGCAGCCGAAGCAGTACCAGTAACCCCGGGTGGGGGTCACGTTGAACGACGGGCTCTTCTCCTCGTGAAAGGGGCAGAGCCCTTTCAGGTTGCCGCCGCCCGCGTTGCGGAGCTGGATGTGCTCGCCCACGATGTCGGCGATCGGTGAGCGCTCCCGTACGAGCGCGATGTCCTCGTCACTGATCCGGCCTGCCACGCCGCGAGTCTAGTCCGGCCCCCCGACAGGTCGGAGCGGTCGGTCCGGTCCGCCTCCGGACAGGTGGCGGCGGTGCCGCCGGGGCGGGAGGGACAGGAGGAACGATGACTTTCCCGAAGCGGTCGTGACCAACCATGACGTCGGTTACAAAGGTAAAGGCGGATTCTCGATAATGTACGCGGGTGGAGATCATGCGATCGGGGCATATAGCACGATTGGCCGCTGTGGCAGGTGCGGTGCTCGTCACCGGAGCCTGCGCGTCGCCGGGTGGGGTGGCGGGCATCGGCACGGCGGCTCCGAGTTTCGAGTCCGAGGCCGTCGCCGGGGCACCGGCCTCGGCCACCGCGACCATGCCCGAGGCCACGCCGACCCCCGCCCCGCAGACGGCGGTCGACCGTCCCAAGGCCGACCCCCCGGTGCGGGTTCCGCCGCCGAAGGTTTCCAAACACACCTATGTCTTCCCGGTGAAGGGCTGCTCGACCAACTACCAGAGCAGGCTTCTGGTGCTGCCCAAGACCACCATCTGGGCGGCCAAGGGCTGCTCCTTCGTCTCGCCGGTGAACGGCGTGGTCGACGAGGTCAACGTCAAGAACCGCTGGAAGCCGTCCACCGATCGCGGCGCCGACCGGGAGGGGCGCTTCGTCACGGTCATCGGCGACGACGGCGTGCGCTACCTGGGCGGCCACCTGGACAAGGTCGCCCTGGAGGTCAGGCCGGGGCTGCGCGTCAGCGCCGGCCAGGTCCTGGGCCAGATCGGCAACTCGGGCAATGCCCGCTCCACGGCCAGCAACCTCTATTTCGCGATCTCCTGGAAGACCGATCCCTCGCTGTGGTGGGTCCGCCGGGGCATGGTCGAGCCGTGGGACTATCTGAACGCCTGGCTGAAGGGCAACCCCACGCTCTCTCCGGCCGACGAGATGCGGGCCGTGATGAACCGGACCGGGGCGGCTCCCAGGTGCGTCACCCTCTGCGCGTCGAAGCCGGTGCCGACGAAGAAGCCCACCAAGAAGCCGGAAAAGCCCGAGGAGCAGGAGCAGATCACGCTGGGCGGCGGCTGAGCGCGACAGCGGGTCAGCGGCCCGCCAGGTGGCGGTGCCAGGCGACCGCTGAGGTGTCGGTGAGCGAGGCGATCTGGTCGATGACCACGCGGAGCCGATCGGCGTTCCCCGCCGCCCTGGTGAAGGCGGGCCTGAAAGCCGGTTCCAGGGTGCCGGGGGCACCCAGCATGATCTGGTGGGCCAGGTCGTGGATCAGCTCGCGCTGCCTGGCCTGGTTGGCGTTGTGCGCGTCGCTGGCCATCACATAGTGGGCGGTGACCCCCTTCAGCAATGCGCACTCCAGCCGGGTGGCCCTGGGCACGATCAGGTCGGCGCTGTAGCGCCCGGCGGCCGGGCCGTACGCCTCGCGGGTGGCCACCTCGGCGGACCTGCAGAAGTGGCCGATGAGCGAGCTGGTGAGCCCCTTGATCGCGGCGAGGTCGGTGAGCGAGCGGTCGAAGTGGCGGGGCCAGAGCGGCTGGGCGATCAGGCGCCCGAAGAGGTCCTCCAGTTCGCCGGTCTCCGCGTCGGGGGCGTACCACTCGCGGGTGGTCGCGCAGACCTCACGGCGCTCCGCCGGGTCGCGCATCGCCGCCGGCACCACGTTGCCCGAGTGGAGGGCGTCCTCCAGGTCGTGCACGGAGTAGGCGACGTCGTCGGCCCAGTCCATGATCTGGGCTTCGAAGCTGACCTGTCCCTCGGGTGCGCCCTCCCTGATCCACTCGAAGACCGGCAGGTCATCGTCGTAGACGCAGTACTTGGCACCCCTCTCCCTGGTCCAGGGGTATTTGATCGCCGCGTCCAGAGCGGCGCGGGTGAGGTTGAGGCCCGCGCTACGACCGTCCTCGGTGACCACCTTGGCCTCCAGCCTGGTCAGCAGGCGCAGGCTCTGCGCGTTGCCCTCGAAGCCGCCGCACCCGGCGGCGAGTTCGTTGAGCGCCGTCTCCCCGTTGTGGCCGAACGGCGGGTGGCCGAGGTCATGGGCCAGGCAGGCGGTCTCCACCAGGTCGGGGTTCCGGCCCAGCGCCTCGCCCATCTCCCGGCCGATCTGCGCGCACTCCAGGGAGTGGGTCAGGCGGGTGCGGGGGATGTGCTGGCCGCTGCCGAAGGTCTCTCCCGGGCCGACGACCTGGGTCTTGGCGGCGAGCCGCCGCAGCCCGGCGCTGTGCAGCACGCGCGCCCGATCACGCCCGAACGGGTTCCTACCGGGGTTGCCGGGCGGTTCCGGCACCCACCTGACCTGGTCGTGTTCGTCATAGCCATGCATAAGTGCAGTGATTTTATCCGCGAAAGGAGCGCACTATGCGGAACGGCGAGAAAACACCTGGTTACCGGGGTCCGTGACCTTCGCCCCGGCTCCTACCGGCCCCCGCGGCCGCCCCGGTGAGGTGGGACGGCCACGGAGCCCGGTTCCGCGGGTGTCGCCTCCCGCGGTACCGGAGGCGGCACACCCGCGAAGTCCGGATGAGAACCGAAGGTCAGCGGGTGTCGGATCCGGCGCCCGCCAGGGTGGCGCGAGCGGCCTCCAGCCGGGCGACCGGGACACGGAACGGCGAGCAGGACACGTAGTCCAGACCCACCTGGTGGCAGAAGTGGATCGAGTCAGGGTCTCCGCCGTGCTCGCCGCAGATCCCCAGCTTCAGGTCGGGCCTGGCCTTGCGGCCCTGCTCCGCGGCGATGGTGACGAGCCTGCCGACGCCGTCACGGTCCAGGGTCTCGAACGGGGAGACACCGAAGATGCCAAGTTCGAGGTACTTGGAGAAGAACGCGGCCTCGACGTCGTCACGGGAGAAACCCCAGGTCATCTGGGTCAGGTCGTTGGTACCGAAGGAGAAGAACTGGGCGGCCTCGGCGATCTGGCCGGCGGTCAGCGCCGCGCGCGGCACCTCGATCATCGTGCCGATCAGTGCCTCGACCCCGGCCTCGGCAAGGATCTGCCGTGCCTCGTCCCTGACGTGCTCCAACTCCTGGACCGCGGCCACGAGCGGAATCATGATCTCCGCGCGGCTGCCGGGCACGGCCTTGGCCGCCGCCGCGATCGCCCGGACCTGCATGGCGAACACGCCGGGGATGACCAGGCCGAGCCGGACACCGCGCAGGCCCAGCATCGGGTTCTGCTCGTGGAGCCGCTTGAGCGCGGCCAGCAGCTCGCGGTCCTTCTTCTCCGCCCCGTCGCCCGCGAGGGCGACCTTCACCGAAAGCTCGGTGAAGTCGGGCAGGAACTCGTGGAGCGGCGGGTCGATCAGGCGGATCGTGACGGGCAGCCCCTCCATCGCCTGGAAGATCCCCGTGAAGTCCGCCCTCTGCAGCGGCTCCAGCGCGGCCAGCGCCCGCTCACGCTCCTCGTCGGAGGTGGCCAGCACCAGGTCCTCGACCAGGCAGCGGCGCTCGCCGAGGAACATGTGCTCGGTACGGCAGAGCCCGATGCCCTGGGCACCGAACCTGCGCGCCCTGGCGGAGTCCTCGGCGTTGTCGGCGTTGGCGCGCACGGCCATCCGGCGTACCTCGTCGGCGTGGGACATGATCCGGTGCACGGCGCCGACGAGCTCGTCGTCCGCCTCGCCCGTACCCTCGAAGTACTCCACGACCGGGGAGGGGACCACGGGCACCTCACCGAGGTAGACGGTCCCGCTGGTGCCGTCGATGGAGATGACGTCACCCTCGGAGACCACGACGCCGGAAGGCGTGGTGAACCTGCGCTCCTTGACCGAGACATCCAGTTCCTCGGCCCCGCAGACACAGGTCTTGCCCATGCCCCTGGCGACCACGGCGGCGTGCGAGGTCTTGCCGCCGCGGCTTGTCAGGACGCCCTGGGCGGCGATCATCCCGGCCAGGTCGTCGGGGTTGGTCTCCCTGCGGACCAGGATGACCGCCTCTCCCCGCGCGGCGAGCTCGACGGCCCGCTCGGTGGAGAAGACGGCCTTGCCGACGGCCGCGCCCGGCGAGGCGTTCATCCCCTTGGCGATCACCTCGCCGCCGGAGTCGGCGAAGCGGGGGAACATGAGCTGGGCGAGCTGGTCACCGGTCACCCTGGTCACGGCCTCGTCGAGGCTGATCAACCCCTGGTCGGCGAGCTGCACGGCGATGCGGAAGGCCGCGCCCGCGGTCCGCTTGCCCACCCGGGTCTGGAGCATCCAGAGCTTGCCGCGCTCGACGGTGAACTCGATGTCGCACAGGTCCCGGTAGTGGTTCTCCAGCGTCTCCATGATCCGCATGAGCTCGTCGTAGACGGCCTTGTCGAGGCTCTCCAACTCCTGCAGCGGCATGGTGTTGCGGATGCCCGCGACCACGTCCTCGCCCTGGGCGTTCTGCAGGTAGTCGCCGTAGACGCCCTGCTGCCCCGAGCCGGGGTCGCGGGTGAAGGCCACCCCGGTCCCGGAGTCCATGCCGCAGTTGCCGAAGACCATCGAACAGACGCTGACCGCCGTGCCCAGGTCGGCGGGGATACGTTCCTGACGGCGGTAGAGGACGGCTCGCGGGGCGTTCCACGACTTGAACACGGCCTCCACCGCCATGCTCATCTGCCGGTGGGGGTCCGCGGGGAAGTCCTCGCCGGTCTGGGCACGGACGATGTCCTTGTAGGTCGCGACCAGGCGCCGGAAGTCGGCCGCCTCCAGTTCCAGGTCGTGGCGGCCGTCCTTGAGCTCCTCCAGAGCCTCGTCGAAAAGCTCGCCGTCGATGCCCTGGACGGTCTTGCCGAACATCTGGATGAGGCGCCGGTAGGAGTCCCAGGCGAAACGCTCGTTGCCACTCGCCTGCTTGGCCAGCCCGTGGACCGATTCGTCGTTCAGACCGATGTTGAGAACGGTCTCCATCATGCCGGGCATGGAGAACGCGGCCCCCGAGCGCACGCTCACCAGGAGCGGGTCATCGGCCTGGCCCAGCCGGCGCCCCATCCTGGCCTCCAGCGCGGCCAGGTGCGCGGAGACCTCCTCCCGCATTCCCTCGGGAACGACCCCGTCCCGCAGGAAGTTCTGGCAGGCCTCGGTGGTGATGGTGAAGCCGGGGGGAACCGGCAGTCCGAGATTGGTCATCTCGGCGAGGTTTGCCCCCTTACCTCCGAGCAGACCTTTGAGATCTTTGTTGCCCTCGGTGAAGTCGTAAACGTACTTGGGCACGGTTGCTCCTTCTTCGACTTCAAAACCGGCGTCTGGTTCCGCCTCCCTGCGGACTCTACCGACGAACAAGGCGATGAAACGGCACCCATCAGGCAACACTGCATTTTCCCAGCTCAAGGCGGGTGAACCGGTCTAATCCAATTCAAATCTGGGCCAAATACGCAAGGTTATTGATCACTTTGGGAATTGGTTTATACCAATTCAGGTAACCAATCTTCCTGGTATTCAACGCCGTTCACGGCGGGCTCGACGACCGGCCGGACATCGCACGGCAGGATACGGCTCGGGCTTTTCGCCGGCCGCGGGGAACGGCCTCAGGAGCCCTCCCGCAGCCGGTACCCCCTACTGATCACGGTCTCGATCACGCCCTCGGCGCCGAGCTTGCGCCGCAGATTGCCCACCGTCACCCGCACGGTGTTGGTGAAGGGGTCGGCGTGCTCGCCCCAGACGTGCTCGAGCAGTTCCTCCGCCGAGACCACCTGCCCGCAACGGGCCATCAGGTGGCGCAGCACGCCGAACTCCTTCGGGGTGAGCCCCAGCTCCCGTCCCCGCGCCCGGGCCTCGGCCCTGGAGATGTCCAGCCGCAGGTCCCCCACCTGCAGGATCGCGGTGTCGTCGCCCTGCTCCCGGTGCGGCAGCGCGCGCACCCTGGCCAGCAGTTCGGGGAAGGCGAACGGTTTGACCAGATAGTCGTCGGGCCCCTCGGCCAGCCCGAGAAGCCGGTCGTCCAGCCGGTCCCGCGCGGTCACCATGATGATCCGCGCGGTCCGGCCGTGGGCGGTCCTCCGCAACGCTCGGCACAGCTCGAAGCCGTCACGGCCGGACAGGTCGAGGTCGAGCAGGACCACGTCGTACGGGTCGGCCTGCAGCCTCTCGGCGGCCTGCGTCGTGTCCCGGGCGACGCAGACCGCGTAACCAGCCCGGACGAACCCCACCCGCAGGGCTTCGACCAGGTCTCTCTCATCCTCGACAACCAGCAGTCGCATGGTACGAACCTAGATCGTGCACGGCCCGAAACCCGGCTGCCACCGCCGTCCCCGCCCCCCGGCGCTCCCGTGTCGTCGCGGGGCGGGCCTTTCCTCAGTCGTTGAGGTGCTGGCGGAGGTAGGACTCGACCTGGTCGAGGGCCACCCGCTTCTGGGCCATCGAGTCACGCTCGCGGATGGTCACCGCCTGGTCGTCGAGAGTGTCGAAGTCGACGGTGATGCAGAACGGCGTGCCGATCTCGTCCTGGCGGCGGTAGCGGCGGCCGATCGCGCCCGCGTCGTCGAACTCGACGTTCCACCGGCGGCGGAGCTGGGCGGCCAGGTCCTTGGCCTTGGGCGACAGGTCGGCGTTGCGCGACAGCGGGAGCACCGCGACCTTGACCGGCGCGAGCCGGTGGTCGAGCCGCATGACCGTGCGCTTCTCCATGACGCCCTTGGCGTTGGGCGCCTCGTCCTCGGTGTAGGCGTCGATCAGGAAGGTGAGCGTGGCGCGGTCGACACCGGCGGCCGGCTCGATCACGTACGGGACGTAGCGCTCGCCGGTGTCCTGCTCGAAGAAGCTGAGGTCGGTGCCGGAGGCCTTGCCGTGCGCGGTCAGGTCGAAGTCCGTACGGTTGGCGATGCCCTCCAGCTCGCCCCACTCACTGCCGGTGAAGTTGAAGCGGTACTCGATGTCGACGGTCCGCTTGGAGTAGTGCGACAGCTTCTCCTGCGGGTGCTCGTAGACGCGCAGGTTCTCCGGGTTGATGCCCAGGTCGGTGTACCAGCGGAAACGCTCGTCGATCCAGTACTGGTGCCACTCCTCGTCGCTGCCCGGCTTGACGAAGAACTCCATCTCCATCTGCTCGAACTCACGGGTACGGAAGATGAAGTTGCCCGGGGTGATCTCGTTGCGGAACGACTTGCCGATCTGGCCGATACCGAACGGGATCTTCCTGCGCGCCGACTGCTGCACGTTGAGGTAGTTGATGAAGATGCCCTGGGCGGTCTCCGGCCGCAGGTAGGCCAGGCCCGACTCGTCCTCGACCGCGCCGAGGTAGGTCTTCAGCAGGCCGCTGAACTGCTTGGGCTGGGTGAAGGAGCCCTTGTTGCCGCAGTTGGGGCAGGTGATGTCGGCCAGGCCGTTGACGGGCTCCTTCCCGTGTTTTTCGGTGTACGCCTCTTCGAGGTGGTCGGCGCGGTAGCGCTTGTGACACGCCTGGCACTCGGTCAGCGGGTCGGTGAAGGTGTCCACGTGGCCGCTGGCCTGCCACACCTCGCGGGCCAGAATCACACAGGAGTCGAGACCGACCACGTCGTCACGGCCCTGCACCACGGTCTTCCACCACTGCCGCTTCACGTTGTTCTTGAGCTCCACGCCCAGTGGACCGTAGTCCCACGACGCGCGCAGGCCGCCGTAGATCTCGCTGGAGGGATACACAAGACCGCGCCGCTTGGCGAGGCTGACGATGGTGTCCATGATGTCCGTACGGCGTGCCATAAGGGAAAATCTCCATCCGGCTGGAGGTCGGCGAGGAATTGATTGAACATCCAGCTTAGGGGAGACGGACCCGCGGGACGTGCGGATAAACCATGACGCCCGCCTCACACCGGCAAAGCTTCCGCGGAATCTCAGGGACGGTCGACGTCCTCGAACGCGCTCGGCTCGTTGATCATGAGCGTCATCAGCGGATACATCGCCATCCGCGCCGCGCCCAGCGCCCTGCGGTAGAACCCGGCGCCCTCCCACTCGCTGACCAGCGCCCACAGCTCCGGCTCGTCCACCGATCTCGACACCCTGCCGCGCAGGTAACCGGGCTGCCCGGCCAGCGTGTCGACGATCTCGTGGGCCCGGGCCAGGAACTCCTCGGTCTGGCCGGGCGGCACCGAATAACGGATGAGAGCGAGCATCCGCCCAGCATGCCAGAGCCCGCCTCCGGCCCCGTACCGGCCGGGGCGCGAGCCGCGGTGTCCGTACCGGGCATCGGGGCGTGTCGCGGCGGGGGCTGTGGCGTTAGGCTCGGCCTGTGGCCGACAAGCACGGGAAACGCCCCGCACATCCGCTGGCACAGCCCCGGCGCCCGCGAGGCGGGCGTCCGCTGCCCGCGGGCGAGCAGTTCTTCACGCCGGGGGCGACCGGGCTGCGGCGCAAGGCCGAGCGGCGCAGCGCGGCCCCGCTCGTCTTCCTGTTCCAGCTCCCCCGCTGGATCGCCCCGGTGGTGCTGGTGATCCTCCTGATGACCGGCTTCGCGGTGTCCTCCTTCTGGGGTGGCGTCGCCGTGCTTCCGGTGATCGGGTTCGTCGGCTGGCTCGCCTACATGTCGTGGCCGTCCCTGGGGACCGGGGGCCGCCTGCTGCGCGTCGCGCTGCTCACCTTCCTGATCCTGCTCGCCGCCGACCGCTTCGGCGCCTTCTGACGCCGCCCGGCCCTCGCCACACGCACCGCGCTCCCCGGCTTCGCGGTGCCCGTACGTCGCGGGCACCCGGCGCGTGAAGCCGCCGCGCCGGGGACGGCCAGGCTGACACGGAGCCCCCGTCCGCCGGGCCGGCGATCATCGAGCCCGCGGGCGACTTTGACAACCATTTTCATTTGCGCGCATACTGGATGACATGATGTCCGAGTCCTCCCGACGTATCCGTATACGTAACGCGAGCCTGGTCGCGGCCGCCGCCCTTCTCACCACGGCCGCCACCGCCGCCTGCGGCGCCGAAACCAGCTCGGCCGGCGAATCGCCCGGGGGGGCGTCAGGCGTCTCCGCGGCGGGGAAGCCCGTCGTCACCGCGGCCATGTATCCCCTGCAGTGGCTCGCCGAGCAGGTCGGCGGCCCCGACGTGACGGTCACCGGCCTGACCAAGCCCGGCGTCGAGCCACACGACCTGGAGCTGTCCCCGCTCCAGGTGGCCGGGCTGCAGGAGACGAAGCTCGTCGTCTACATCAAGGGCATCCAGCCCGCCGTGGACGAGGCGGTCGAACAGCACGCCGCCGACCGGGGCTTCGAGGTGGCCTCCTCGGTCCCGACCCTGCCCGCGGCCGGGGAGGAGGGCCACGAAGGCGAGGAGGAGCACGGCCACGAGGAGATCGACTACGACCCCCACCTCTGGCTCGACCCGGCCCGCTTCGCGACGGTCGCCACCCGGCTCGGCGAGAGGCTCGCCACCGCCGACCCCGCGCACGCGCAGGGCTACCGGGAGCGGGCCGCCGAAGCCGCGGCCGGCCTCACCGCCCTGGACGGCGAGCTGGCCAAGGGCCTGGCCACCTGCTCCTCACGCGCGATCGTCACCAGCCACGCCGCGTTCGGCTATCTCGCCAACCGCTACGGGCTCCACCAGATCGGCATCAGCGGAATCGATCCCGAGGCCGAGCCCTCTCCTGCCCGCCTCGCTGAAGTGGCAAAAGTGGCCAAGCAGGAGAAAGTGACTACGATTTTCACCGAGACCCTCGTCAGCCCCAAGGTCGCCGAGGTTCTCGCCCAGGAGGTCGGCGCGAAGACCGCGGTCCTCGACCCGGTCGAAAGCCAGCCGGCGAACGGCGACTACCCGTCTGCCATGCGCCGGAACCTTGAGGTCCTCCAATCTGCGCTCAGCTGCTCGTAAGGCCCACACGTGACATCCAGCAAAACGGTTTTCACCATGAGCGGCGGCCGGGTCAACCTGGACCACCGCCCGGTGCTCCGCGGGATCGACCTGTCCGTCGAGCCCGGTGAGGCGGTGGCCGTGCTCGGCGCGAACGGGTCGGGGAAGTCCACCCTCGTCCGCGCCCTGCTCGGCCTCATCCCCCTGTCCGGCGGCGAGACCCTGCTGTACGGCAGGCCCCCCGCCCGGTTCCGCGAGTGGTGGCGGATCGGCTACGTACCCCAGCGGCTCTCGGTGGGCGGCGGGGTGCCGACCACGATCCGCGAGGTCGTCGCCTCGGGGCGGATCGCCAGGCAGCGGCGCCTGCGGCCGACCAGCGCGGCCGACCGGGAGGCGACAGGCCGGGCGCTGGCCGCCGTCGGCCTGGCCCACCGCGCCCTCGACCCGGTGCAGGCCCTGTCCGGCGGCCAGCAGCAGCGGGTGCTGATCGCCCGCGCCCTCGCCGGGGAACCCGACACCTTCGTCATGGACGAACCCACCGCCGGCGTCGACTCCGGGAGCCAGCGGCTCCTCGCCGAGACCCTGTCCGTGCTCGTGGAGCAGGGCAAGACGGTCCTGCTGGTCGCGCACGAGCTCGGCCCGCTGGAACCTCTGATCACCCGAGCGGTGGTCCTGCGGGACGGATACGTCTGCCACGACGGCCCGCCGCCCCACGCCGTCGGCACCCACGCGCTGCCCGGCCACGACCATGTGCACCCGCACGCCGAGGAGGAGCCGGTGAGCCCGCTCGACTGGAGACCCACGTCGTGATCGAGCTTCTGCAGTTCGACTTCATGCGGCGGGCGCTGATCGCCGCCCTCCTGGTCGGCCTGGTCGCGCCCGCCATCGGCACGTTCATGGTCCAGCGCCGCCTGGCCCTGCTGGGTGACGGCATCGGGCACGTCGCGCTGACCGGCGTGGCCCTGGGCTTCCTGACCGGGACCGCCCCGGTGCTGACCGCCGTGCTGGTCTCCGTGCTCGGCGCCGTGGCCATCGAACTGGTCCGCGCGCGCGGCAGGACCAGCGGTGACGTGGCGCTCGCGCTGCTGTTCTACGGCGGCATCGCCGGGGGCGTGCTGCTCATCTCGCTGGCCCCGGGCGGCAGCAACGCCACCTTGACGTCCTACCTGTTCGGCTCGATCAGCAGCGTCCCCGTCGAGGACGTGTGGGTGATCGGTCTGCTGGCGACGGCGGTCCTCGGCGTGCTGGTCGTCTTCGGGCGGGAGCTCTACGTGCTCTGCCAGGACGAGGAGGTCGCCAGGGCCAGCGGTCTGCCGGTCCGCTTCCTCAGCCTGCTGATCGCCGTGACCGCCGCGCTGACCGTGGTCATCGCCATGCGCGTGGTGGGACTGCTTCTGGTCAGCGCGCTGATGGTGGTGCCGGTGGCGACCAGCCAGCAGCTCACCCGGGGTTTCACGAGCACGATGCTGCTTTCCATGCTTTTCGGGATGATCTCCACGGTCGGCGGCCTGACCTCATCCTTCTACGTCGAGGTCCCGCCGGGCGCGGTCATCGTGATCGTTGCTCTCACGGGGTTCGTCCTCGCCCTCGGGCTCGGTAGATTCATACGCCGAAGTCGACCTCAGGAGTCCACCCCATGAGCAACAGGCGTGATGCCGTCCACGCGGTCCTCCGTCAGAGCGAGGGTTTCCGCAGTGCGCAGGACGTCTACGCGGAGATGCGCGCGGAAGGCGCCAAGATCGGACTGACCACCGTCTACCGGGCGCTCCAGGCGCTCGCCGACACCGGTCACGTCGACGTGCTGAGAACCGACGACGGCGAGTCGGTCTACCGGGCGTGCGCCAGCGGCGACCACCATCACCACCTGGTCTGCCGCACCTGCGGCCGTACGGTGGAGGTGGCCGGACCCGCGGTGGAGCGCTGGGCCGAGGCCATCGGCTCCGAGCACGGGTTCACCGAGATCACCCACACCCTGGAGATCTTCGGAACCTGCGCCGCCTGCTCCACAGCCGCCAAACCGGTCCGTACGCCGAGTCGCGCCTGAGCCCGCCGGGATCCCCGGCGGGCCGGGTCCCGGACGGCCGATCCGCGCGCGGGGCCCCGCACCGGGCGGCACGGCGGACGCGGCGAGGCGCCCGGCGGACGCACCGCCGCCGAAGAGCACGCCCGCCGGGCGCTCACATGGCGCGCCATCGCGATGTGAGCACGAGAGAGAAGACACGAAGGCCCACCGGAGAGATACGCTTCCGACACGGCAAGCCACCGCGAGCCCACGCGGTAACCGCTTTCTACAGGAGTCAACATGCCATTCGGACATGACATGGTGCACTCACTCGCCACCGCGGTCGACCTGGTCAACACCTCCCCCTCCACCGGAGGCGAGGACACTCTCACCGACCTGCGGGAACTCGGCGACTTCGTGGCACGCTGGGAGGTCAGCGGGATCGGCGAACTGGACGCCGCCGACCTGGCCCAGGTGCGCGCCCTGCGCGAGGCCTTCCACAAGGTCTTCACCGCCCCGGACCAGCCCACCGCGGTCATCCGGCTGAACACCCTGCTGAGCGGGACCCGCATCACCCCGCGCCTGGCGGAGCACGACGGCCACCCCCTGCACGTCCACTACTTCGCGCCGGACGCCTCACTCCACGAGCACCTGGCGGCCGACATCGGGGTCGCCCTGGCCCACCTGCTCGTCGAGGACGAGTGGGAGCGCCTGCGCACCTGCTCGGCGCCGGACTGCGACCACGTCTTCGTGGACGAGTCCCGCAACCGCTCGCGGGTCTACTGTGACAGCCGCACCTGCGGGAACCGGATGCACGTGGCCGCCTACCGCGCACGGCGCCGGGCCTGACGTCACTCTCCGCGTTCGGCCGGGCGCGCCTCCCGGCACGTCGAGGGCGCCCGGGGCACGCGTTATTCCGCGACCACGTTCGGCACGGCTCCGCCGTACCTCCTGTCGCGCTTGGCGTACGTCTCGCAGGCCTCCCACAGATCACGGCGATCGAAGTCGGGCCAGAGGCGGTTGAGGAAGACCATCTCGGCGTACGCCGTCTGCCAGATCAGGAAGTTGGAGATGCGCTGCTCGCCGGAGGAGCGCACGAACAGGTCGACGTCGGGGATCTGCGGCT
Source organism: Streptosporangium amethystogenes subsp. fukuiense (assembly GCF_042665875.1). Lineage (NCBI taxonomy): Bacteria > Bacillati > Actinomycetota > Actinomycetes > Streptosporangiales > Streptosporangiaceae > Streptosporangium > Streptosporangium amethystogenes. The sequence goes on from NZ_JBHTEE010000001.1 coordinate 4,685,576, forward strand.
CGTCCAGGTAGCGGGCGAAGGTCTCCTCCTTCACCCGGCCCGGCTTGACCTTCCCCTCGGCGATGTCCTGCGCCAGGCGCAGCGCGGCGTCCACGATCTCGGCACGACCGCCGTAGTTGACACAGAACTGCAGGGTCAGCGTGGAGTTGCCCTCGGTCATCAGCTCGGCGTCGCGCAACTCCTGGATGACGCTCCGCCACAGCCGTCCGGGGCGGCCCGCCCAGCGGACCCGCACGCCCATCGCGTGGAGCTGATCCCTGCGGCGGCGGATCACGTCGCGGTTGAAACCCATCAGGAAGCGGACCTCGTCGGGGGATCGCTTCCAGTTCTCCGTGGAGAAGGCGTAGGCGGACAGGTAGGGGATGCCGAGCTCGATCGCGCCCTCGATCACGTCGAAGAGCGACGCCTCGCCCGCCTTGTGCCCCTCGGTACGGGGCAGGCCACGCTGCTTGGCCCACCGGCCGTTGCCGTCCATCACGATCGCCACGTGCCGCGGCACGAGGTCGCGCGGGATCGCGGGCGGGGTTGCGCCGGAGGGGTGCGGGACGGGCGGACGGACGTTCACGTGGCGAGCTCCCTTTCTACGTGTCGAAGAGAGCGTATGCCGTGTTCGAGGTGCCACTGGAGGTACGCGGCGACCAGGCCGCTGCACTCGGCCCGGTGCCTGGCCCCCGAGGCGTCGGCGGTGGGCCAGTCCCCCTTGAGGAGCGCGACCATCAGGGCCAGGGTCTCCCCCTCGGGGACCGCCGCGCCCGCGGGACGGCAGGCCCCGCACACCACGCCGCCGGCCACGATGGCGAAGGCCCGCACCGAGACCGCCTTGCAGCGGGCGCAGGCCTCCAGGGCGGGGGCGTAACCGGCGACCGCCAGAGAGCGCAGGAAGTAGGCGTCCAGCACGAGCCTGGCCTCGTGGGCGCCGGAACCGAGCGTGCGCAGGCCGCCGACCAGCAGCAGGAACTGGCGGAGGGCCGGTTCCTTCTCTCCCATGATCAGACGGTCGGCGGTCTCCAGCATCGCGGTTCCCGCCGTGTAGCGCGGATAGTCCGCGACGAGCGGCCGGCCGTACGGCTGGATGGTCTCGGCCTGGGTGATCACGTCGAGGGTGCGGCCGGTGTGCAGCTGGAGATCGACATGGGTGAACGGTTCGAGCCGGCTGCCAAATCGTGATGTGGTGCGCCGGACGCCTTTGGCGACCCCCCGGATCTTGCCCATCCGCCGGGTCAGGACCGTGACGATGCGATCGGCCTCGCCCAGCTTGTGGGTGCGCAGCACGATGCCGTCATCACGGTACAGACTCACCCGCACAGTGTAGTGACAGTGTGGTGGGGGCGTGGGACGGTTCACTTGGCAGAGGTGCAACCATGATCAAACGACACGGATAGATCACTGGTGCGTGTTGTTCACCCAAAACTCACTAAACTTTGGCCTCCGACGCAACGTATCCTCCGCTACACCGCCTCACACCCGTCTCCGCACGAAAGGGTGCCATGCCCCGCGTGGTCCTGCTGGGCTCATCGCCCGGCCCCGATGCCGCTACCGGCCAGGCGACGCCGCCCGCCGCGTTGACCCTGCCCGCGCTCGCCGGCTGCCCCACGGTGATCGGTAAGCTGCACGGCCAGCTCGCCTCGCTCGACTCCGAGCCGGTGACGATCGCCCGATCGAGCGAGGCCGCCGCCTACCGCGGTTTCCCCGGCAGGCTCGTCGAGACCTCCGACCTGGCCGGCGATCTGCGCGCCCTGGCCGACGCGGTCGAGGACGCCACCGAGAACCTGCTCATCCTGCCCGCCAACTCGCTGATCCACGACGAGCTGATCTACCAGATCACCAAGTCGAAGCGCGGAGCGCTCGCGCTGATCGTCAGGGAGCCCCGGGAGGAGGACGAGAACGGCGACGCCGTCGTCCCCGACGTCCCGATCGAGGAGGCGCTGCCGGAGATCGGCGACCGGACGCTGGAGGGCCTGCCCGTCCGGGTACGTGCCCGCAAGTCCCGCGTGATCTCGGTGGGCTCGGCCTTCCACGGGGTGACCAGGCCCAACGCGGTCCTGCTCGGCCCGCTGCACCTGCACCACAAGCACGCGCCCGTCCTCGCCGAGGCCGCCCGCGAACTGGCCGACCTGGCCCACCTGCTGGGTCCCGACGACGACCTGGTCCAGTTGCTGGTCCTGGGCCTGGTCCGCAAGGGCGTCTCGGTCGGCGTCCGCGGCCGCCGGGACCTGTTCTACCGCCGGGTGTCCACCGCCGGGCAGGCCACCGAGGCGCTGGCCGAGATGGCCACCTTCAACGAGGACCGGGCCAGGCTGAACAACGCGGTGAAGGGCGCCGACGGTTTCTTCACCACCTACTTCGTCAGCACCTACTCCCGGTTCATCGCCCGCTGGGCGGCCAGGCGGGGGCTGACCCCCAACCAGGTCACGCTGATCTCGATCGCGCTGGGCGTGGCCGCGGCGCTGTGCTTCGCCACCGGCGAGCGGGCCGGGATGGTCGCGGGCGGTGTGCTGATCTACTTCGCGTTCGTGTTCGACTGCGTGGACGGCCAGGTGGCGCGGTACGCCCGCAAGTTCGGCGTGCTCGGGGCATGGCTGGACGCGACCTTCGACCGGTTCAAGGAGTACGTGGTCTTCGCCGGTCTGGCGGTCGGCGCGGCGGTCTCGGGTGTCGGCGACGTGTGGACGCTGGCGCTGATCGCGCTCGGCGTGCAGTCCATCAGGCACCTGCTCGACTTCTCCTACGGCGCGGCGAACCGGCGCAAGCCCCCGTCGCCGCTGCCCTCGGTGCCGCTGTCGGTCAGCGCGGACACCGGCCTTCGCCAGGCGCTGGAGGAGCGCAGGGCGGCCAAGACCGGTGGGATCCGCAACCTGCTGAAGATGTGGGGCAGGGCCGGTAGGTTCCGGGCCGTGCACTGGGCCCGCAAGATGATCGTGTTCCCCATCGGTGAGCGCTTCGCCGTCATCGCGATCGTCGGCGCCCTGTTCGACGCCAGGATCACCTTCCTGACACTGATCATCTGGGGTGGCATCGGCGCCGCCTACTCGCTCACCGGACGCCTGATGAGGTCTTTCGCATGATCACCCAGCCACAGACCATCCCCGCTCCGGACCCGTACGAGGAGCGGCTGCGCGTCCAGACCGCGCGGCTGCTCGCCTACCGCGACGACGGCCCGCTGGTGACGCTGCTGCGTGACAAGGTCGGCCCCGGGCTGCCCCCGGTGCCCGCCACAATCGCCGCACTGCTGGCGATCATCGCGATGGCGGTGACCGGGATGCTGGTGGACGGGCCGATCCTGCTCGTCCCGGTGCTGATCATGATCGTCCTGGTGCTGCCCACCGCGGCTCGTGACCATCTCGGCAAGCTCGACTGGCTGGCGCCGCCGCTGATCCGCGGTGCCGAGTTCCTCACGATCATCCTGATCGGCCTGGCGGCCGACGCGCCCAAGTGGCTGCTGTACGTGCTGATCTACGTGATCGGCTACCACACCTACGACACGGTGTACCGGACGCGGCAGAGCATCTGGCCGGCCCCCTGGGTCTTCCGCGCCGGCCTGGGCTGGGAGCTCAGGCTGCTGCTGATCGGCGCCGGCGCCGCGCTGGGCGTGCTGACCTGGGTGCTGGCCGCGCTCACCCTCTACCTCGGTGTGCTGTTCGCCGTCGAGAGCGTGACGAGCTGGGTCGGCCTGGACAAGCAGACGGCGCTCGCTCAGGCGGGCGACGACCTGGAGGCCTCTCCCGAGGAGGCCCAGGAGCAGGCCACCGGCGAGGCCGAGCAGACCTGACCCGAGATCTCCCCCATCGCGGATGCCGCCGGACAGCTCAGCCGTCCGGCGGCATTTCGTTGACATGACCGGACAGACGACCGGGCGCACGACGACACGGATTCACCACTGGGCGCCCATGTGCCGCCACGTGCCGCCGCGAGGGCACCTGGGGCGCCGGGGGGACGTCGGGGGCGCCCCCGGCCGCCGCGAGCGCGGGCGGACCGCCGACCGCGAGCGCGGACGGACCGCTCGCCGTGAACCCGGACGGACCCGAAGCGATATACAGGTCAGCGTGGAACTGGACAGGCTGGATCGCGACATCATCGGGGCGCTCGTCGAGGACGCCCGAGCCACCTACGCGGAGATAGGACAGCGGGTGGGCCTGTCGGCGTCGGCGGTGAAACGCCGGGTGGACCGGCTGCGCGAGACCGGCGCCATCACCGGGTTCACCGCCAGGGTGGAGCCCGCGGCGCTCGGCTGGACCACCGAGGCCTACGTGGAGCTGTTCTGCGCGGGAAAGACCTCACCGTCGGAGATCGGAGTGGCCATCGGCCGCCATCCCGAGGTGGTCTCGGCGTGCACCATCACCGGCGAGGCCGACGCGCTGCTGCACATCAGGGCCACCGATGTGCGGCACGTGGAGAGGGTGATCGAGCGCATCGCCTCGGAGCCGTTCGTGGTGCGGACCAAGAGCTCCATCGTGCTCTCCCGGCTGATCGAGGCGCCGCTGATGACCTCGCGCGGCGAACCGTTCATCGCCCCGCACAACGAATCACCGTTCATCGCCTGAAGCGCGCAAGAAACCTGCGCCAGAACGCAAGGGCAAGCTCTTGGCCTGCGAGAACACCGTTTCCTAGGCTGATGTCGCCGCCACTGGGCCGGCATTTCACCACGACCTTCGATACGGGGTTATTCATGACGAGGCACTACCTCATGTGTCGGCCTGACCACTTCGCGGTTGAGTACGCGATCAACCCGTGGATGCACCCCGAGGCCGGTGCCGACCGCGAGGTGGCGATCAGCCAGTGGGAGACGCTCAGGAGCGCCTACCAGGAGCTCGGCCACCGCGTCAGCCTCATCGACCCGGTGGAGGGCCTGCCGGACATGGTCTTCGCCGCCAACGGGGCGCTGGTGGTCGGCGGCCGCGTGTACGGCGCGCGGTTCACCCATCCGCAGCGGGCGGCCGAGGGACCCGCCTACCTGGATTGGTTCGTCGACAACGGCTACGAGCGGGCCCAGGAGGCGACCTTCACCAACGAGGGCGAGGGGGACTTCCTCACCCTCGACCACCTGGTGCTGGCCGGCACCGGCTTCCGCACCGACATCTTCGCCCACAAGGAGGCCCAGGAGTTCCTCGGCCGGCCGGTGGTCACCCTGCAGCTGGTGGATCCGCGGTTCTACCACCTGGACACCGCCCTCTTCCCGCTGAACGGACATAACGTGGCATACTTCCCAGGGGCTTTCTCTCCTGGAAGCCAGGAGGTGCTCCGCGCCCTCTTCCCCGACGCCATCATCGCGAGTGAGGGCGACGCCTCCGTGCTGGGCCTCAACGCGGTCAGCGACGGCACCAACGTGGTGATCAACATCGAGGCCGCCGACCTCCAGCTGGAGCTCAAGCGCCGGGGCTTCGAGGTCATCCCCGTGGACCTGTCGGAGCTCCGCAAGGCCGGGGGCGGTCCGAAGTGCTGCACGCTGGAGATCAGGGGATAGTGCCGGGCGAAACGGCCACGGACCTAGGAGGGGCGGATACCGAATGACCAGCACGGACGACTTCATCGAGCTGAGCGAGCGCCGCAGCGCTCACAACTACCATCCCCTGCCCGTCGTGATATCCGAGGCGCAGGGTGCCTGGGTGGTCGACGTGGAGGGCAGGCGCTTCCTGGACTGCCTGTCCGGCTACTCCTCGCTGAACTTCGGGCACGGCAATCCGAAGATCATCGCAGCGGCCCAGGAGCAGCTGTCCAGGCTCACCCTGACCAGCCGGGCCTTCTTCCACGACCAGTTCGCCACCTTCGCCGCCGGGCTGGGCGACCTCACCGGCAAGGACATGGTCCTGCCGATGAACACCGGCGCCGAGGCCGTGGAGACCGCGATCAAGGTGGCCCGCAAGTGGGGCTACGAGGTCAAGGGGGTGGCCGCCGAGCAGGCCAACATCATCGTGATGGAGGACAACTTCCACGGCCGCACCACCACGATCGTCAGCTTCTCCACCGACCCCGACGCCCACGACGGCTTCGGCCCGTACACCCCCGGCTTCAAGGTCGTGAAGTACGGCTCCGTCGAGGCGATCCACGAGGTCATCGACGCCAACACCGTCGCGGTGCTGCTGGAGCCCATCCAGGGCGAGGCCGGCGTGCTGGTCCCGCCGGACGGGTACCTCACCGAGGTCCGCGAGCTGTGCACCGCGGAGAACATCCTGATGATCGCCGACGAGATCCAGTCGGGTCTGGGCCGCACCGGCCACACCTTCGCCTGCGACCACGAGGGCGTCGTCCCCGACATCTACGTGCTGGGCAAGGCCCTGGGCGGCGGCGTCGTCCCGGTCTCGGCGATCACCGCGAACGAGGATGTGCTCGGTGTGATCAGGCCGGGGCAGCACGGCTCCACCTTCGGCGGCAACCCCCTCGCCTGCGCGGTCGCGAACGCGGTCATCGAGATGCTCGGCACCGGCGAGTACCAGGCGCGGGCCAGGGAGCTCGGCGAGGTCATGCACGAGAGGCTGCGCGGCCTGATCGGCCAGGGCGTGGTCACCGTCCGCGGCCGCGGCCTGTGGGCGGGCGTCGACATCGACCCGTCCCTGGCCAGCGGGCGTGAGGTCTCCAAGGCGCTGATGGCCCATGGCGTCCTGGCCAAGGACACTCACGGCTCGACGGTCCGTCTCGCCCCGCCGATCGTCATCTCCGAGGAGGACCTCGTCTGGGCGATCGACCAGCTCGGCGCCGTCCTCGCCGAGCTGGCGGAGTGAGCCGCCGACCTGTTTAGATCCCCTCCAGCTCCACCGTGGCGATCTCCGAGATGTCGGTTCCGGTGGCGGTCTCCCAGCGGACGGACGTCGGGGCGGTGTCCAGGGAGAGCACCGCCACCGCGTTGGAGAACCACGGGCCGTTGGTGATCCGCCACTTGAAGGGCGCCTTGGGGATCTTGGCCAGGCGGGACAGGGAGCGTCCGATCAGGCTGGCGACGCCGAACTGGGCGACGATGTTGGCCAGGCGGAGTGTGCGACTCAGCGGGTTGCGGATCGGCGAGCAGACCAACTGGTAGATGGGGAGCCCGCGCGCCTTCGAGACGTAGGAGTAGTGCACGTCTCCGGAGAGTACGATCACCGGCCTGCCCAGCCCGGCCAGCAGCCTGGACAGGTCCTCGAAGGAGCGCCGGAAGGCCGCCCAGTGCTCCAGGTCCAGCCCCTGGCGCAACGCCTCCGACCAGCGGGCCACCCTGGCGCCCCAGGCCCCCTGCGCCAGCGCCTCGTTCCAGTTCTGGATGTGATGGATGCCCGCGGGGAGCAGGAACGGCACCGAGGAGCCGATCACGTAGCGCTTCGCGCCGTCCCTGCGGAGCTGCTCGGTGAGCCACTCCCACTCCACCGGGTCGATCATGCGCCGGTCGCCGGGGGTGAGCTGGCGGGAACAGCGGGAGTCGAGCATGATCAGACGGGTGTCGCCGAGGTCGCGGGCGTAGCTCCACCGGCTGTCGGCGGGTACGTCGTAGGCGTGGTCGGCGAAGGCGTCGAGGACCTCCGCGCCGTCGGCCTCGGCCGCGCAGACCTTGCTGAGCAGCTCGTCGGCGGCGCGCTCCGCCGGCGACATGTTGCCCAGGTGCTGGTAGACCCAGTAGGCGCCGATTCCGGAGATCACCCGGTGCCGCCACCACGGGACGTGCTCCATCTGCTCGCGCCAGGTGCTGGAGGTGTTGAAATCGTCGCGCAGGTCGTGGTCGTCAAAGATCATCGCGGTCGGCACCGTGGAGAGGATCCAGCGGATCTCCGGGTCGGTCCACGCCAGGCGGTACAGCTCGGCGTACTCCTCGAAGTCGGCGATCTCCTTCTTCGGCTCGCTGTCCCTGCGGTTTCCGATGAACTCCAGCATCTCGGCGGAGGGCTCGTCGGCGTAGACCTGGTCGCCGAGGAGCAGCAGCAGGTCGGGCCAGCGATCCTCGGGCGTCTCCATCAGGGTGCAGCCGTACGCGCGCAGCATGTCCACCCCGTGGGAGATCGTGTGCAGGGTGTCGTGCGGCACGCTGGTCCGGCAGGAGCCGAACATCACCCGGTCCGGCCCGTCGGGGCCGAGCAGGCGGATACGGCTGGGCGGCTGGCCGGGCAACGGCCACACGGTCTCGGCACCCAGGCGTACCCGGTAGGTCCCGCCACCCGCCACGTCAACGATCGCGTAGTGGTGACCGTGCACCGTGAACGTCCTGGCCTGCGAGCTCACGCCATCGACCTCGACCGTCACCTCGCACGGCTCGCTCGTCTCCAGCCATACCGACGCGCTCGTCTCGTCGACGTAACGCAGCATCGGTCCGACTACAAGTTCCGGCACCTTCATCCCCTCAGTCACCGCACGACGGCAGGAATCCTTACTGGAAGCCCACCAGATCCTTACCTTCCCCCCAGATTGCCCAGAGACGCGGGCAGATAACAACGCACCATCCGGTCGCGGTGACGCGACCGGGCCTCGGAGCGGTCACGAGAACGAAACACTGCCCGTCCCCGCAGGCAAAAAACCACACCTACTCTGATCGTGACCATGTGCTCCGTACGGAGGTTTCCCTTGAGGACGCTCACGGTGCCGTCGACGACGCCGGCCACCACCGCTCCCGTCAGCCCAGGCCGGCAGGCCCTCGACTCCGCGCTCTTCCAGCTCGACCAGGCGGCCGACCGGCTGAACCTGGACGACAGCCTGCGCGCCGTGCTCGCCACTCCCCGCCGCTCGCTCACCGTGTCGGTCCCGGTCCGCCGTGAGGACGGCCGGATGGACGTCGTACAGGGTTTCCGGGTGCAGCACAACATCACCCGTGGCCCGGCGAAGGGCGGCATCCGTTTCCACCCTCGCACCGACGTACACGAGGTCACCGCGCTGGCCATGGGGATGACGTGGAAGTGCGCGCTGGCCGGCATCCCGTACGGAGGCGCCCAGGGCGGCGTCTCGGTGGACCCCGCCTCGCTGAGCGCCCGGGAGCTGGAGCGGGTCACCCGCCGCTACGTCAACGAGGTGCTGCCGATCGTCGGCCCCGAGCGGGACGTCCCGGCCCCCGAGGTCGGCACCGACAGGCGGACCATGGCCTGGATCATGGACACCTACTCGGTGAACGCGGGCTACCCGGTGCCCGGCGTGATGACCGGCGGATCGGCGGCCTGCGGCGGCGCGCCGGAGCGGGCGGAGGCCACCTCACGCGGCGTGCGGTTCGCCGCGCTCAGGGCGATGCGCGGCTCCCCCGGGGGCCGTACCGTCGCGGTCCAGGGCTTCGGCAAGGTCGGCGCCCCCGCCGCGCGCCACCTCGCCGACGCGGGCGCTCTCGTGGTCGCGGTCTCCGACAGCACCGGGGCCGTGGTCAACCGTTCGGGCCTGGACGTCGACGGTCTGCGGGCGTGGTCGAAGGAGACCGGTGGGGTGCGCGGATACCCCGAGGCGGACCCGCTGTCCCACGACGACCTGCTGGAACTCGACGTGGACGTGCTCGTTCCCGCGGCTCTGGAGGGAGCGATCACCGAGGAGAACGCCCCCCGGATCAGAGCCGGCCTGATCGTGGAGGGCGCCAGCTGCCCCACCACGCCCGAGGCGGACCGGATCCTCGCCGACGCGGGCGTCACGGTGGTCCCCGACATCCTGGCCAACGCGGGCGGTGTGATCGTCTCCTACCTGGAGTGGCTGCAGGAGGCACAGGCTCGCTCCTGGAGCGCTCGCGAGGTGGACGCCAGGCTCCGCGGCCTCGTGGAGAACGCGTTCGACACGGTCGCGGCGGTCTCGGCCGAGTGCGGGATCACCCTGCGCCAGGCCGCCCATGTGATCGGCGTCGGCCGGGTCGCCGAGGCGCACCGCTCGCGCGGGCTCTGATCCCGAGGTCGCGTCCCGTCGCACGCTACCGGGCCGCGGCGGTGACGATGTCCTCGCAGATCGCATGGGTGGCCAGGGCGTCGCCGGCGTCGAGGACGCCGCCGGAGCGGACCGCGTCGAGGAACTCCAGGCAGACCTGCTCGATGCCCCGCTGCCGGGAGACCGGGGTCCAGTCGCCCCGCCTGGTCAGGGTCTCGGCGCCGGTGTGGTCGGTCACATCGGCCATGTTGACCACCCGGCGCTTGGCCCCGCCGCCCATGACCTCCACGCTCTCCTCCGCCAGGCCGCCCACCCTGTTCATGATCCCGAAGGCGGTGAAGCCGTCCCCGGAGAGCTCCAGCGTCACGTGCTCCAGCAGCCCCTCCCTGACCCGGGTGCGGACGACGGTGTGCTCGACCTCGCCCGGCACCAGGAACCTGAGCGTGTCCACGACGTGAATGAAATCGTCGTAGACGACGGTCCGCGGGTTGTCCGGAAGGCGCGCACGGTGCTTCTGCATCACCACCAGGTCGCGGGGAAGATCGCGCAGAGCGGCGTAGGACGGCGCCCTGCGGCGGTTGAAACCGACGAGCAGCGACCGCTCGCTCTCCCGCGCGAGCCGCACCAGGCGCTCGGCCTCGGCGAGGGTGTAGGCGATCGGCTTGTCCAGGTAGACGTGGACGCCGGCTCGCAGCAGCGGCTCGACGACCCCTCTGTGCGCCTCCGTCGCGACATGCACGAAGGCCGCCTCGACCCCCGCGCCGAGCACCTCGTCCACCGAGGAGAGCCGGCGTTCGACCCGGTAGGCGTCGCCCAGCCGGTCGAGTGTGGCCCGGTCGCGAGTGCACAGGTGCAGGTCGAGGCCGGGGGTCGCGCCGAGGACGGGCAGGTACGCCTTCTGCGCGATGTCCCCGAGGCCGATGACAGCGATCTTCATGCCGAGAGCCTACGGCGCGTGCTTTCCGGCGCGTACGTCGCACCCCGCGCCGTACGGCATGCGACCCGTGTCGCTACGCCGCCGCGGCCAGGCGGTCGCGCCACCATGCGATCGTCGCGGTCAGTGCCTCGTCCATCGGGGTCGGCGCGATGCCGAAGGCCGCCTGGAAGTCATCCGAGTCCAGGACAAAGGGCCGGACGAACTGGTAGCGCAGTTCCTCCAGCTCGCCGAGCATCGGGGAGAAGGTCCCGGCGGCGCGTACCAGCCAGTGGGGCATGGCCTTGACCCCCGGGTCGGGGATCCCGGCGAGCGCGCACAGCCGCGTGGCGACCTCGCGCACCGCCATCGGCTCGTTCGTCGGGACGTGCCAGGCGCGGCCCCAGGCCCGGTCGCCCTCGCCCGCCGCGATCAGGGCCCGCGCGACATCGGGCACATACGTCCAGCTGTGCGGCTGCGCGGGGTCACCGATGACGCGGACGGTCCGGCCCGCCAGCAGTCTGGGGACGAGCCTCTCTCCCAGGTGCGACTGGTCCAGGCAGCCGGGGCCGAAGTAGTCGGACCCGCGCACCTCGGTCACCCTGACCCGGCCCGCCCGGTGCGCGGCCAGGGCCTCCTGCCACATCCGGACCCGCACCTCGCCCTTGGCGCTGGGCGGGGTCAGCGGGTCACTCTCCCGCATCGGCCTGGTGGGCGCGGCGTAGACGTAGAGGTTGCCGAGGATGACGTATCCGGCGCCGGTGTCCTCGGCGGCGCCCAGCAGCGACGCGGCGAGCGGCGGCCAGTCGCGCGCCCACCGGTGGTAGGGCGGATTGACGCAGTTGTAGAGGACGGCGGCGCCCTCGGTCAGGGCGGTCAGTCCCGCGCGGTCGCCCGCGTCGGCGGCGACCCTGCGGATGCCCGGCAGTTCGGGCCCCGAACCCGAACGGCTGACCAGGACCACCTCGTGTCCCTGCCCGGCCAGCAACCGGGCGACCTCGGAGCCGACCTGACCGGCTCCCGCGATGACGTGCTTGGCCATGATGGTTCTTCCTTCACTGGTTCCAGATGAGCCGCAGCGCGGCGTTGACGACGAAGACGGCGGCGAAGGCGATCCCGGGTACGACGCGGCCGGCCATGACCAGCGCCGCGGCGCCGCCGCCGAACCAGAGCACCTCCAGGACGGCGCGGGCGAGACCGGTGAGCGGGATCATCGCGCCGTTGGGCGCGCCGAAGATCGCCCAGGCCACGATGAACAGCGCCGGGCCACCGAGGCCGAGGAGCAGCCTCACCGGCCAGTTCGAGCCGGTGACGAAACCCCAGTAGCCGACCGAGGCCAGCACGCCCAGCTCCAGCAGGAACGTGACGAGCAGGTTGGCGTTCCTGGCCAGGGGGATCATGGAGGCTCCTCAGAGATTGCCGTTCCGTTCTGAGAGCAATGCTCTCGCTAAAGAGCGCCGCTCGTCAAGAGCAGTGCTCTCGTTTCTTTTCAGTGCTCTGATATGGTCGCGGCATGAGTTCGAGCCGCACCGCACGCGAGAGGGTCAGGGCCGAGCTGACCCGCGAGATCACCGACGTCGCCCGCCGGCAGCTGGCCGTCGACGGCGCGAGCGGCCTGTCCCTGCGCGCGGTCGCCCGCGAGCTGGGCATGGCCTCCTCCGCGATCTACCGCTACTTCCCCTCCAAGGACGACCTGCTCACGGCCCTGATCATCGACGGCTACAACGCCCTCGGCGAGGCCGTGGAGAACGCCGAGGCGGCCGTCCCGCACACCGACCACGCGGGCAGGTGGATGGCGGTCTGCCACGCCGTACGGGACTGGGCGCTGGTCCACCCGCACGAGTACGCCCTGCTGTACGGCTCCCCCGTCCCCGGCTACCAGGCCCCGCAGGACACCGTCCCCGCCGCGATCCGCGACACCGTCGTCTACGGCCGGATCGTCTCCGACGCCCACCGGGCCGGAGCCCTGAAGCCGCCCGGCGACCACCCGCCCGTCCCGCCGTCCTTCCGCGAGGACGCCGCACGCGTGCGCGAGCTGATGCCCGACGTTCCCGACGACGTGATCGTCCGCGGCCTGATCGCCTGGACCGGCCTGTTCGGCTGGATCAGCTTCGAGTTGTTCGGCCAGTTCAACAACACGATCATGGACCGCACCCCGGCCTTCGACCACACCATGCGCTGCCACGCGGCCATGCTCGGCCTACCCGCCTGACACTCGGCCTCCGAAGGGGCGGCCGTCACAGCGCGAGGCCCCTTCGGGCCCGCCCCTTTCGGAGATCCAGGTCACGACTTCGCGGCGGTCGGTAACGCTCGCCGGTTCAAAGTGATAAATGAGAATAATCGGCTCTTGAGTGAGTCGCCCCCAGCGAGAGGCGCTGCCGACTTCATGGTGGAAAGTCCCATTCACGGCGAGGGCGTGACGGTTCGTGCCCTCTTCGAGCGGAACTCCTTCGCACTGGACTACTACCAGCGGGAGTACACCTGGACCCGGCACGAGGTCAGCACGCTGATCGACGACCTCAGTCAGCGCTTCCTCAGCCAGTGGAACCCCCTGCACGACCAGGAGGAGGCCGGCCGCTACGCCCCGTACTTCCTGGGCCCCTACGTCTACCACGAGAGCGACGGCCGCACCTTCCTCGTCGACGGCCAGCAGCGCGTCACCACCCTCCACCTCGTACTGATCTATCTCCGGCAACTGCTGCTCGACCAGGAGATGTTGATCAACGTCGACGAGCTGGAAGGGCTCACCTACACGGCGCGGCACGGCAGGCGGAGCTTCAAGGTCGGCAGCTCCGAGGAACTGTCCCGCGCACAGTTGCTCAACTCCCTGGTCACCGATTGGAACGGTCTCAAGGGGTTCACCCTGCCCGACGACGCGCACGTCTCGGTGCGCAACCTGCACGACCGGAGCAGGGAGATCGACGGGGAGTTCCCCGAGAAGTTGCGCGGCGAGGCCCTGGTGCCCTTCGTCCGGTGGCTGCTGGACCGGGTCTGCCTGGTCGGCATCCGGGCCCTCGACCAGGAGAACGGCCGCGAGATCTTCGTGTCGATGAACGACCGGGGGCTCCGGCTGAGCCACGTGGACCTGCTCAAGGGCCACCTCTTCCGGCGGATCGGCGAGCAGGCACGCGAGGGCCTGGGCAGGGAGTGGGCCGACATGCTGGCCCGGCTCACCACCGCCGAGACCGATTCCCCCGAGGCCAACACACCCAGCGCGTACGTCCGCTCGTTCCTGCTGGCGCAGTACGCGCACCTCGACAAGGACTCCGAGGACGCCGTCGAGATCGGGCGGGCCGTCCACGAGTGGATCCTGCGCAACGACGTCCAGCTGGGCCTCGGCCGCCCGGCAGAGGCCGAAAAGTTCGTGCGGAGGCTCACGGACGTGTCGAAACGCTACTGCGAACTGCTCCGCGCCTGCCGGGAGTTCAGCCCCGCCCTGGCCGCCGTCTACTTCAACGGCTACAACGGCATCGACAGCCAGTTCACCCTCCTGCTCTCCGTCGTCTCCCCCGACGACTCCGACGACTCCGACGAGACGTTCACCCGGAAGACCTCGATGGTCGCGTCCTTCCTCGACCTCCTCTACGTGCGCAGGTGCGTCAACAACCTTCCCGTGCAGCGCCGCGACCTCGACGAGATCATCCACCGGTTGATTCCCGTCCTGCGGATCTGCCGGACCGTCGATGACGTCGCCACGGTCCTCGGCCGGGAGACCTCCCTGCTCGACCACGACTTCCGCGAACTGGCCTCCTTCGGGCTGCGGGCCAACAACCGCCGCGTGGTCCGCTACCTGCTCTCCCGGATGACCGCCCACGTCCAGCGCGCCTGCGAGGGCGGACAGCACGAGTACGACTTCCTGCGGGGACGGCGCGACTACGAGATCGAGCACATCTGGGCCAACCGCTTCGAACGGTACCGGGACGCCGTCAAGACCACCGCGGAGTTCTACATCCGGCGCAACCGCCTCGGCGCCCTGTTGCTCCTGCCCAAGTCGGTCAACGCGAGCTTCCGTGACGACCCCTACGCCAAGAAGATCGAGCACTACTACGCGGAGAACCGACTCGCCGCCTCCCTGCATCCCAAGAGCCGCGTGCGCAACACCCCGTTCACCCACTACCTCAAGGACTCGGGGCTCGACAAGGCGTTCCGGCCCTGCCCCGAATTCGGTGTGCGGGAGATCGAGGAACGCCAGCACCTCTACCGGCTGCTCTGCGAGGAGATCTGGAACCCGGCCAGACTCGGTTTCCGTCTCCCGGTGATCCCCCTCCCGCCTCCCCCCGAGCCGCTCTCCGGCCGCCGCCACTACGGCGTCGAGGTCATCGACCTGATCGATCACGGACTGATAGCGGCGAACACCAAGATCTTCCGTACGGTCAGAGGCGAGGTCCACCACGCCACGATCGAGGAGGACGGCAGGATCAGGCTGGCGGCGACGGACCAGGCGTACCACTCCCTGTCCGCCGCCGGGGCGGCGGCCGCGGGGAGCAAGGCGTGCGCCGGCTGGGACGTCTGGCGCATCGACCGCAACGGCACAGCGATCCCGCTGAAACGCCTCCGCGAGGAGGCCATCACCCGCGGCCTCGTCTCCAGGAAGTGACGAACCGGTCAGGGGGCGAGGCGCAGTCCGACGTCGGCGCTACCCGGCAGCGCCGCAGAGCAGGGGCAGCGCCGGCGTGCCCCGTTCGGCGAGGCGACCGGCCGGCGGACAGACCGTCACCTCGACACCGATGAGGTGGCACCGTCCGCGAAGAGACGATCGTTGACGAACGGGTTGCGGAACTTGCCCGTGGGGTCGAGGTCGGCGGCCAGCCGCCGGAAGTCCGGTAGCCGATCGTACCGGGACGCCAGGCGCTCAGGGCCCATCAGGAAGAGTTTGCCCCAGTGGGGGCGGGCCTCGAAGGGCTCCAGCAGGTCCTCGATCACGGTGAGCACCCGGCGTACCGCGGGCCAGTCCTTCTTCCAGGTGAAGTGGACCGCGACGACGTCCTGGCGGTAGGAGGGACTCAGCCACAACTCGTCCGCCGCGACGGTGCGGATCTCCGACACCTGCAGGACGGGGGACACGACGTCCCTGACCCCGTCCAGCGCGCGGAGCACGGCCAGGGCGTGGCGGCGCGGGAACAGATACTCCGACTGGAGCTCCTCCCCGCTGCTCGGGGTGAAGTCCAGGCGAAAGTGCGGCAGCCGGTCGTACCAGGGGCCGGGCACCCCCAGCTGCGCGGTGCAGTTGACGGCGGACAGCCCCGGCAGCGGGTGCCGGTCGGCCGGGGCGGCCGTGGCGTCCAGCCAGCGCGCCGCCGGCTCCCACGGGCCGGGCTCGCCGTCGCGCCGCTTCACCCACACCTGGTCGATCACCGGGCCGTTCCATCCGGTGAACATGCTCACGCTGTACCCGGCCGAGGTGATCTCCTCGAAGTGCTCCTCAAGGCGCGCCCAGGGCAGGTTCTCGTAGACGTGCTGCCGCATCTCGAAGGCCGGGACGACGTCGAGGACGACCCTGGTGACGACACCCAGCGCGCCGAGCGCGACGACCGCCCCCGCGAAGCGGTCGCCGTCCCGATCCCGGCTGAGGAAGGTGACCTCACCGTCGGCGGTGACCAGTTCGAGGCCGGAGACCGCGGTCGCCAGGTTGCCGTTGGCGTCGCCCGAGCCGTGCGTGGCCGTGGCGCAGGCACCGGCGACCGAGATGTGCGGCAGCGAGCCGAGATTGTGCAGCGCGTAGCCCGCACCGTGCAGATGGCGGCTCAGCTCGCCGTAACGCACCCCGGCGCCGACCGTGACCGTGCCGCGTGCCGGGTCGAGTTCGGGCCCGCCCGGCAGATCCTCCAGCGAGACGAGATCACCGCCGGGGCGGTCGGCGATCTCGTTGAAGGAGTGCCGGGTGCCGAGTGCCCGGACGGCGTCGCTACCGGCGACCAGTTCCTGGAGCTGCTCCATGCTGCCGGGGCGGTGGAACCGCGCGGCGCCGTAGGTGATGTTGCCCGCCCAGTTCAGCAGCCGTCCGGTCAAGTCGTGCCCTCTCTACGCCTCGCGCCAGGCCGTACGCGGCGGATGCGCGCCGCACACGGGTGGCCGGGCGGGGGCACGGTCCACGGCCGGCGGCCCCGCGAGGACGCGACGACGGCATCGCCGCCCCAAGGGTATTTCAGACTCCTGCGGTGGCGGAATGCCCCGCCACCGCAGGAGCCGATGTGCCGGGGGGGGCGGTGAGCACCCTCACCGGCGATCAGGCCGCCGTTTCATGACGGGCGCCGACGGGGGACGCTCACCGCCCCCGGCCTCGCGAGGGTCAGGACCTAGAAATCGAAGACCGCACCTGTCGCGGCGTGCATGTCGCACGCGTTACTGAAGGTCCGCCGGTACTGGATGTACTGGCCGTCCCAGGTGCCGGTCGCACTCGCCGTCGTGGGGTCGTACACCCGCGCGCACCCCATCCATGTCGGGCTGACCCGGGCCGGGTCGCCCTGCGCCGGGTAGAGCGCCGCGCACGCGTCCGCCGCGCGCGGGTGCGTCCCGAAGACCGGCGAGCAGCTGAGCTGGACGCTACGGGTGCCCGCCCTGCCCGCGACGGTCAGTGAGAGATCCCTGCCCAGTGGTACGCCCACCGTCACGGGCCACTGCGGAACCGGGCGCGGCGGCCACGGAGTCGGCCACGGAGTCGGCCACGGCGGAAGCGGCCATCCGGTCGGCCTTGGCGGGAACGGGCGCGGCGGCCACGGAGTCGGCCACGGCGGAATCGGGGTCGGGCGAGGTGGGATCGGCTGGCCCCAGGTGCCGGGTGGCCACGGGAGCGGAGGCCGCGGCGGGAACGGAGGTCGTGGGGGTGGGATCATCGACCCGGGCCCCGGAGGCAGCGGCCCAGGCCCCGGAGGCATCGGTCCCGGAGGCATCGGCGGTCGCGGGGGCAGCATGATAGATCCGGGTCCCGGAGGCATCGGTCGCGGCGGCCACGGAGGCGGATCGGCGATCGGCCGGCCCACGGCCGGATCGGGCCCGCGGCCCGGCGGCTGCGGCAGCGCGTCCGCGGCAGCCGTCGTGCCGCTGAGAAGGACGAGCCCGGCGGTGGCCAGGCCGAAGATACATCGCATGAATTCCCCCGATAAATACGAATTTCGTACATAGCCGAAAATGTCGCTTTCGGTGTGTTCGGGGGGAGCGAATTACGCCCTGAGCTGGAAAGATGCTATGTCGCTAACGATGGGGCACCTCGGAACGACTCGCCGTGGAATGCCATGAATTCACCAGTTTGGAAAGGCCTCGGCCGAACCCGCTTCGTACCGCCGGTCGCCACTGCGGAAGCAGGATGCCAGATGCCGGCGCCCACACCGGCGCGCGTTCAAAGCGACCGGACGCCCGGCCGTCCCTCCAGCAGGAGGAGCAGCTCGCCGAGGAGTTCCGCCAGCTCCCGCTGCCGCTCCACGGCCAGGCCGGCCAGCAGCGACGCGTCGTAGTCGACCTGCTCGGGGAGCATCCGGTCGATGAGCGTGCGGCCCTGCCCGGTGAGTGAGAGGTGGGACACCCGCCCGTCCCGGTCGTCGGGGCGGCGGGCCACCAGTCCGCGCTCCTCCAGGAACCGCAACCGCTTGGTGACGGCGGCGCCGGAGGCGAAGGTCTCCCTGGCGATCTGGCTGGGGGTGAGCTCCCGATCCAGCCGCCGCAGCGCGCCGAGGATGTCGAACTCCGACCGGGTCAGGCCGTGCTCGCGCAGCGGCGCGTCGGCGGCCTGCTGGATCAACAGGGAACAGCGGTTGAGGCGGCCGATCACGGCCATCGGCGCGGTGTCCAGTCCCGGGTGGACACCGCGCCACTGGCGCATCACCTGCGCGACGATGTCCTCCACGCCCCCGCTTCCCTCACCCGTTGATCGACTTTGAGGCGACTCTATCCCGGACGGGTCCCCTCAGGCGCGTGAGCGTACGGTGGCCCTCCTGCTCGGCGTGGGCGATCCGTTCCGCCGGCAGCACACGTTGCCACCACTCGCCGGCCGCGACCTCGGCGGCCTCCCGGAGTTCCACCAGGGCGGCGACGAGCAGACCTCGGGCCCGGGAGATGTCGCCGGGCCCCGCCGAGCCGCTCGCCAGCAGATGTCCCGCCCCGGCCCGGGTGACGGCCACCCGGTGCAGGGCGGCGTCGATCCGGCCGGCGGTACGGCGGTTGGTCACCAGCAGGCAGCCGAGCAGTCCCGCCGCGACGCCCACGCAGGTGTCCAGCCAGCGGTCGGCGATCAGCTGCCCGGCGGGCTGGTATCCGGAGAACTCGGTCAGCAGGAGGGCCATCGGGGTCACGCACACCGTGCCGAGCCAGTAGTTACGGGTGATCAACGCCTCGGTGCAGAACTGGAGGAACAGCACCAGCAACACCAGCGCGAGCTGCCCGGTGCGGCTGATCGGCAGCAGCAGGGTGAAGACGAGAAGTCCGAACACGCTGCCGAGGGCGCGCTGCAGCGCCCGTTGCCAGGACAGCATGGCGTTGGCCTGGAAGACGGAGGCGGCCATCACGACCGCCCAGTAGGGGTGACCGACCCCCAGTGCCATCGAGGTCAACCCGGCCAGCGCGGAGCCGACGGCGACCCTGACCCCGATCGGGAACAGCGCGGAGGCCGGATGGAACGCCCGCAGCACGCTCGGCTCGCGGCTCCGGACGGCCCGTTCCATCGCGATGCCGGTCAGCTCGGCGGCCTCGTCCTCGGTGAGGCTCGTGCGGGGCAGCGGCCGGTTCCGGCGCAGGTCGGTGGCCCAGCCCGTCAGCCGGGCGGCCTCGGTGGTGAAACCTGTCGCGAGGGTCTCCTCGGCGTGTACCAGCAGGCGCTCCAGCGCGCCGCGGTTCGGGCTCGCGGGCACCGGCAGGAGAGTGCGCCAGGCGGCGTTCACCGCCGCGGCGGCGTCGTGGCGGACCCGGGGGGTCGGGGTGCCGCCGGTGGAGGCCGCGTGCGGGAGTCGCGCGACCGCCTCCAGCGCGCGGGCGACGGCGATCCGCTGGGGCCCCTCGGGCCGGACGAGCGCCGGGGCCATGCAGACCAGAGCGGCAAGGATGGCGCCCAGTGCGGCGAGCGCCAGGTGGAAGGGCACCTCAGTGAGCCGCTGGGGGATGAAGGCGCAGGTCGCAGCCATGAAGGTGAAGATCAGATTCCCGGGCGGGCCGATCCGGGTGGCGTCGCAGACCACCTTGTGCAGGGCGGCCAGCACCGCGGACACGATGATCAGGATCGTGGTGGACCGGGTGAGGCCGGACGCGACGAGCGCCACCCCCACTCCGCCGATCATGCCCAGCGCCACCCAGATCAGGCCGCGCGCCCGCGCCGCGTACGGCAGGCCGTGCCCGTACAGGGCGCACATCGCTCCGGCGGAGGTGTAGACCGCCAGATCCAGCCGGCCCACGGCGAGAAGGATCAGGTCGGGGATCGCCAGCGCGATGACCGCGCTGAGCGCGTGCTTGTGCCAGATGTCGCCGAACCGGCCGAGCCGGAACACCCCCCTCAGCGGCAGTCGCCGCCCCGGCCGTTCCTTCATGATCCCCGTTCATGTGGTTAGCAAGTGTTTTACTTGTAAAGCATATAGTGCCAGGACGACCGGTCTCCCCACGGCCTCGGCCACCCGCCGAGACGACTCGACCGCGCGTCCGCGGGTCACGCGGGAGGCGCGGTCGAGTGGACGACAGGTGACCTTGTGGGTCGTTGTCGGGCGCGTCGCCCCGGCGGGTCGTGCCGGGGGCTAGCGGTTGGCGCGGTTGACCGCGGAGATGACGGCCTTGAGCGCGGCGGCGGTGGTGTTGGCGTCGATGCCGACACCCCACAGGGCCTGACCGGCGATCTCGCACTCGATGTAGGAGGCGGCCTTGGCGTCGGTGCCGGCGCTCATGGCGTGCTCGGCGTAGTCCAGGACGCGAACCTCGACGCCGACCCTGGCCAGGGCCTCGCAGAAGGCGGAGATGGGGCCGTTGCCGACACCCTCGATCTCCCGGATCTCCCCGTCGATCCGCAGGTCGGCGCTGATCGCGTCCTTCTCGTCGCCCTGGGAGACGGTGCGGTGGGCCAGCAGGCCCAGCCGTCCCCACCGGCCGGCCTCGTTCGGCAGGTACTCGTCGGTGAAGATCTCGAACATCTGGGCCGGGCTCACCTCGCCGCCGAGGGCGTCGGTACGGCTCTGGACGACGCGGGAGAACTCGATCTGCAGGCGGCGCGGCAGGTCCAGCTGGTGGTCGGCCTTCATGATGTAGGCGACCCCGCCCTTGCCCGACTGGCTGTTGACCCTGATGACCGCCTCGTACGTGCGGCCGATGTCCTTGGGGTCGATCGGCAGGTAGGGGACCGCCCAGGTGAACTCCCCGACCGGGACGCCCGCGGCGGCCGCGTCGCGCTCCAGGTGCTCGAAGCCCTTCTTGATGGCGTCCTGGTGAGATCCGGAGAAGGCGGTGTAGACCAGCTCGCCGCCCCACGGGTGGCGCGGGTGGACGGGCAGCTGGGTGCAGTACTCGGTGATCCGGCGGATCTCATCGATGTCGGAGATGTCGACCTCCGGGTCGATGCCCTGCGAGAACAGGTTCATGCCCAGCGTGACCAGGCAGACGTTGCCGGTGCGCTCGCCGTTGCCGAACAGGCAGCCTTCGATCCGGTCCGCCCCGGCCAGGTAGCCCAGTTCGGCGGCGGCGACGGCGGTGCCCCGGTCATTGTGGGGGTGCAGGGAGAGCACGATCGAGTCGCGATAGGCCAGGTTGCGGTGCATCCACTCGATCTGGTCGGCGTAGATGTTGGGCGTGGACATCTCGACGGTGGCGGGCAGGTTGACGATGACCTTGCGGTCGGGGGTGGGCTGCCACACGTCGTTGACGGCGTCGCAGACCTCCACCGCGTACTCCAGCTCGGTGCCGGTGAAGGACTCCGGGGAGTACTGGAAGTAGATCTCCGTGTCGTCCATCTCGGCGGCCAGCTTCTTGCAGAGCTTGGCGCCCTCGACCGCGATCGCGGTGATGCCCTCGCGGTCCTGACCGAAGACGACCCTGCGCTGGAGGGTGGAGGTGGAGTTGTACAGGTGGATGATCGCCTGCTTGGCCCCGCGCACCGACTCGAAGGTCCGCTCGATCAGCTCGGGCCTGGCCTGGGTCAGGACCTGGATGACCACGTCGTCGGGGATCAGCCCCTCTTCGATGATCTGCCGTACGAAGTCGAAGTCGGTTTGGGAGGCGGCGGGGAAGCCCACCTCGATCTCCTTGTAGCCCATCTTCACCAGCAGCTCGAACATCTTGAGCTTGCGGTGGGGGTCCATGGGGTCGATCAGCGCCTGGTTGCCGTCACGCAGGTCGACGGCACACCACCGGGGTGCCCGCTCGATGACCTTGTCCGGCCAGGTCCGGTCGGTCAGCCGGATCGGCTCGAAGGACTCGTAGCGCTTGAACGGCATGGGGCTGGGCTGCTGCTGCGGATACATGCAAGGGCTCCTCGACTGGGAAAACAATCGTGGCCGACACGCATGGCTCGCTCCGCGACGAGGGAGCCGGCCTTTACAGGCCCTCGTCGCGGCAGCTAAGAAGCAGCCCGCGCAGCATGCATTGCACGCTACCAGACGGCTTCGAATGCCCGAGCCCAGGTCTCACATGGCGGAACTCGAAGATCTCCGGGACGCCGTCCGAGGAAGGCGCGCGACGCGAACCACACCGGCGCCACCGGCTCGGCTTCCGACGGTACGGTCACCAGAGGAGAACTCTGACGGGGGGAACCGCCATGAAGGACATCGACATCCTCGCCCACATCAACGAGCTCATCGCCGAGGAGCGCGAGCTCCGAAAGAGACTGACTTCGCACTCGATCTCCTCGCATGAGGAGAACAACCGGATCCAGCAGCTGGAGGAGGCTCTCGACCAGGCATGGGACCTGCTCAGGCAGCGCCGGGCACGCCGCGAGTTCGGTGAGGACCCCGACTCCGCCGCGCCCCGCCCGATCGACGAGGTCGAGGACTACCGTCAGTGACCGCCCGCTCCCAAAGTCCCTGCCGGAGTCGGGGACGGGGACGGGGACGGAGAGACGGGAGCGGGCTCCGCGGCCGGGCGGCCCTCGCAGCGTGAATCGGCCGGGGTCCGCCGCGAGACCGGGGCGAGCCAGGAGATCACACTCTGTTCGACGTACCAGCCGTGCAGGTTCGCCCATGTCCTGGGCACCTCGCCGGGGTCGGGGCAGAGCACCTTCGACCGCAGCCGCTCGTTGGAGATGAAGCTCACCGCACCGTCGCGGTGCAGGACCGTGGTCATCAGGTCGTCACTGGCGACCATGTAGCCCACGAGCACCTTGGAGGAGTCCTCCTCGGTGATCTCCAGGGCGATCAGCGGGAGGATCGGCGCCCTCATCACGACCGCGCCGACCAGGAACGGGGTGAACACCGCCATCGCGATCGCGATGCCGTGGGTCAGCACCCTGGCCGACGCCGCGGGCACCGGGCCGGTCAGCAGCGGCACACACACCGGGGGGAGCGTCAGCAGGATCGCGGTCGCCACGTCCCGCTCGGCGAACGCGGTGACGACGGCAGGCCATAGCAGCACGTACGACAGCACCGCGGCGATCAGCGGCAGCGCGTAGCAGAACGTGGTCCGCAACTCCTCGTGGGCCGGGTACCGCTCGCGCACGGTCAGGCCCGCCAGCGCGAGCGACAGCATCATCAGCGTGGGCAGGAAGCGCAGCTGCCAGGTGCCCACGCCCACCACGACGGCCAGGCCCGCGACCCAGCCGGGCAGCCGCCGGGCCGCCCGCACCAGCCATGATGAACGGCCCGTGCTGATCCAGTAGAGGGTGCCGAGGAGCCGGCCGCCGACGACGACGACAGGCAGCACCCACACCGTGGTCAGCAGGATCGCGCTCAGCATGCCCAGCGGGCTGATGGTCTGCACGAGCAGGAGCAGCGTCTGGGTGTCCTGCCTGCTGGCGTACCACAGCCGCATCACCAGCAGGACGATCGGGAACACCGGCAGCAGTGTGAGGAACCACTCCTGGTTTCTCGGCGCGTCCCTGACCCGCCTGTCGGTCTTCAAGGCGCGGAGGGACAATCCTGGAGGGGGAGGGTCCGCTCCCACGGCCAGCGGCGCACCGGCGGGGGAAGCGCGCACGGCTGCTCCGCCTGGGCCACGTTCACTCCCGGGTTGGTCCTCAGCAGCGGCTCGATGTGGGTCTTGTACGCCTCCTCCCAGCGCTGGTTCTGCGGATCGGCGTAGGAACGGTAGAGCGCGAGGTCGACCAGGGTGCGCAGCGCGGCGTTGCGCCCCGCGTTGACAGCCCACATCTCCGTCTTCTCCAGCGCGATGTCGTGGTGGCGCAGGTTCCTGTCCTGCGTGACGAACCCGGCCAGGAGTGCCGCGTCGGTGGTCACCGCGTCGATGTCGCCCCTCCGGAGACGCTCCACGCATTTGCTGATCAGGCCCTCGGCGATGGGGTTGCCCTTTATCGCCTTGCTCAACTCGACCAGGGAGGTCGAGGTCCCGAGTGAGCAGACCTTCTTGCCCTCAAGCTGCCCCAGGGAGGCGACGTGTTCGTCCTCGTAGTCGGATCTGGTCACCACCGACTGCTCGGTGAAGAGGTAGGGCGTGGAGAAGCCGACGGAGGGGTCCGCCCTGCGGTCGGGCGTCACGCTGAAGGTCGCCACCACGAGGTCGACCCTGACGAATTCCCCGTTCCCGTTCCGGGCCTGCATGCGCGCCCTGTCCTCGGTCTCGATGGACATGAACTCGACCTGGTCGCGCCGGAAGCCCAGATCCGCCGCGATCATGTAGGCGATGTCGATGTCGAAGCCCTCGAAGCCGCTCCCGTCCTTCGACCTCAGGGCGATGCCCGGGGTGTCGTCCTTCACGCCGATCCGGAGCCTGTCCTTGCTGAGGAGTCCCGCCTTCTCCCGTAGCTCGGCCTCGGTGGGCGGCCCGTTCACCCACGCGACGGACACCCCGACCACGACCGCGGCGACGACCAGCGCGATCCAGGCCGTCAGCCGGAACCGGCGGAACCCACGCCTGGCGGGCGTCCCCGGCGGATCGATCCGCGCCCCGGGGTAGGCGTCCTCGAAAGGCCGCGCATCCTCGGGCCGCGGGTCACGGCCGTACCTGTCGTCGTCCCACCGGTCATGCTCGTACCGCTCGTCGAACCGGCGCTCATGACCGTACCGCTCCTGCCGGCCGTCGAGGCGCCGCTCACGGTCATGTCGATCGTCGGACCACCGGTCACGCTCGTCACCGGGCGATCCGCCGGTCTCGCCGCCGGATCGTCCCTCGCGCTCGTCGTCGGCCGGCCTGCCGGCCTCGCGGCCGGGTCGCCGGTCGGAGCGACCGTGATTCCCGGAAGGGCCCGGCGCCCCCTCCGCTCGCGTCCCCCCGTCCGCAGGTTCCTCCGTCATGACACCCCCGGACTCCCTTTTTGCTGGGTAGGTTATGTCGCCATCGCCCGCAGCGGGAGGTTCTTCATCAAGAAGAGATCAAATACCACCTTCTTGATATGGAATAGTGCGGCTCACACGGCAAGAAGGCGGTGAATTTCCTCTCCGTGTAATTCCTCCACCGCTCCCGAATGGGCGACGTGCCCGGCGTCGAGGATGAGAAAACGGTCGGCGAGACGGAGCGCCAGGTCCAGATACTGTTCGACCAGCAGGAGCGACAGGCCGGAGGCGTGCAGCCGCTCGATCGCCTCCTCGATCTCGATGATGATCGAGGGCTGGATGCCCTCGGTGGGCTCGTCCAGGATGAGCAGCCTGGGTCGGGTGACGAGCGCGCGGGCGATCGCGAGCTGCTGCTGCTGTCCGCCGGACAGGAATCCGGCACGCCGCTTGAGCAGCGGCTTCAGGCGGGGGAAGGTCTCCAGCGCCTCCTCCAGCGCCTCCTGCGGGCCGCCGGAGGCCTCCAGCGTGACCTGAAGGTTGCCGAGCACGCTGAGCTGAGGGAAGGTCTCGTGCCCCTGGGGGACGTACGCCATGCCGAGCCGTACCCGCTCGTGCGGCGGCAGGCGCGTCACGTCCCGGCCCTCGAAGGTGACCGAACCCGCGGTGGCGGGCAGCACGCCCATCACGGTGTTGAGCAGGGTGGTCTTGCCCACCCCGTTGCGGCCCATCACGCACACCAGCTGCCCTGGCTCCACCCGCAGGGAGACCCCGAACAGCACCCGGGCCCTGCCGTACCCGGCGTCAAGATCCTGTACTGACAGCATCGCCGCGCTTCCTTCCGAGATAGACCTCCTGCACGCGCGGGTCGTCGCGGACCTGGTCCACCGAGCCCTCGATCAGCACCTTGCCCTCGTGCAGGACGGTGACCTGCGAGGCGTACCTGCGCAGGAACTCCATGTCATGTTCGATCACGATCACCGTGTGGTCGTCGGCCACGGACGTCAGCAGCTCACCGGTCCGTTCCCGCTCGTCCTTCGACATCCCGGCCACCGGCTCGTCCAGCAGGAGCAGCTTGGGGCTCTGGGTGAGCAGCATGCCGATCTCCAGCCACTGCCGCTGCCCATGGGAGAGCACCCCCGCGGGCCGGTCGGCCAGCTCCCGCAGCCCCGTGGTCTCCAGTGCGTCGGCGACGGCCTCGGAGATCCCGCGCCTGCGCCGGGCCAGCGACCAGAGCGGGCGCCGGAAGGAGGCCGCCAGGTCGAGGTTCTCCAGGACCGTGAGCTCCTCGAAGACCACCGAGGTCTGGAAGGTGCGCCCGACACCGAGCCTGACGATGCTGTGCTCGCGCAGGCCAGCCAGGCTGCGGCCGGCGAAGACGATCTCGCCGGCGGTGGGGCGGGTGAGGCCGGTGATGACGTCGATGAGCGTGGTCTTCCCCGCCCCGTTGGGGCCGATCAGGAAGCGCAGTTCCCCCTCCTCGACGGTCAGGTCGATGCCGTCGATGGCGCGGAAGCCGTCGAAGACCACCGACAGCCCGCGTACCTCGATGATCGGGCTCATCCGACCTCCTCCATGACTCTCCTGCCGGGGGCGTCGTCCGTGGGCGGGGATTCCGGGGTCGTGGGGCGCTTCGACCGCCGGGCCAGGGCGTCGCGGGCCGACGCCGCCAGGCCGAGGATCCCCTTGGGGGCCAGGGTCATCACGAGGATGAACAGCGCGCCCTGCAGGTAGAGCCAGCCGTCGGCGAACTGCTCGCTGAAGGAGGTCTTGGCGTACCCCATGACGACCGCGCCGAGGACGGCCCCGGCGAGGGCGAACCTGCCGCCCACCGCGACCGCGACGACCAGTTCGAGCGAGGGGACCACCCCCAGCAGCGCGGGCGAGATGATGCCGACCACCGGCACGAACAGGGCACCCGCCAGCCCGGCCATGCCCGCTGAGATCGCGAAGACGACGGTCTTCACCCTGGCCGGGTCGTAGCCGAGGAACCTGACGCGGTCCTCGCCGTCCCTGATCGCGACGAGCAGCCGCCCGAAGCGGCTGCCCACCAGCTGGCGGGCACCGAGGTAGAGCAGCCCGGTGACGACCGCGACCACGAAGTAGAGCCCGCGCTGGGTGGAGTCCGCGGCCAGGTCCTGGCCGAACAGGTCGAAGAAGTTGGTCAGCCCGTTGGTGCCGCCGGTCAGGCCCTGCCGGCCGACGAGCAGGATGACGAACGCGGCGGCGAGCGCCTGGGTGAGGATCGCGAAGTACGCGCCGCGCACCCGCTGGCGGAACACCAGCAGGCCCAGCACGGTGGCGATCAGCATCGGCCCGAGTACCACCATGGCCAGCGCGAACACCGGGTTGGCGAACGGTTTCCAGAGCGCGGGCAACTGCTCGACCCCACTCCAGATCATGAAGTCGGGCAGGTCTCCCTGGGCGTCCACCAGCTTCAGGTGCATGCCCATCGCGTAGCCGCCGAGCCCGAAGAACACGCCCTGGCCGAGGACGAGCATGCCGCCCTGCCCCCAGGCCAGGCCGATGCCCAGGGCGATGATCGCGAAGCAGAGGTACTTGGCCAGCAGGCCGAGGCGGAAGGGTTCCAGCACCAGCGGTGCGACGACCAGGGCGAGCACGGCCACCGCCGCGAAGAGCCCCGGCCCCTTGAGGCGGGTGAGATTCACGTTAGCGCCCTCGATCGGAGTACGAACAGGCCCTGCGGGCGGAACTGAAGGAAGGCGATGATCGCGGCGAACACGATGACCTTCGCCAGGCTGGCGTCGCTCCAGAACTCGGCGTAGGAGTTGAGCAGGCCGAGGCCCGCGGCGGCGATGACGGCGCCGCGCAGCTGGCCGAGGCCTCCGGCGACGACCACCAGGAAGGCGTCGACGATGTAGTAGGTGCCGAGTGCGGGTCCGACGGGGCCGATGAGGGTGAGGGCCACCCCGGCGACCCCGGCCAGCCCTGAGCCGATGAAGAAGGTGCGCTGGTCCACGCGGGCGGTGTTGATGCCGCTGACCGCGGCCAGCTGCCGGTTCTGCATCACGGCCTGCATCCGGCGGCCGGCGCCGGTGCGGTTCATGTAGGCCCAGATGCCGATGACCGTGGCGACGGCCAGGCCGAAGATGAACAGCCGGTTGTACGGCAGGGACGCGATGCCGCCCTGTAGCCAGGTGGGTGCCTGGACCTGCACGTTGGGCGCCCCGAACAGGTCGCGGGCGAGTTGCTGGAGCACGAGGCTGACGCCCCAGGTGAGCAGCAGGGTGTCGAGCGGGCGGCCGTAGAAGTGCCGGATCGCGGCCCGTTCCAGGATGAGCCCTATCAGCCCGGCGACCAGGAAGGCGACGGGCAGGGCCACGATCACCGCCATCCGGCCGGTGAGGTCCTGGAGCAGGTAGGCGGTGTACGCCCCGGCCATGATGAACTCGCCGTGGGCCATGTTGATCACGCCCATCTGGCCGAACGTGAACGTCAGCCCGAGGGCGATGAGAAGCAGCACGGCCCCGATGGACAGGCCGATCGGGAGCTGGTTGAGAAAGGCCTCCACCGAAGGTCCCCTTCCTACGAGTGTGTGGCTCCGGAGCCGGGCCACGCCGCGTCGTGGGCGCGCCACGGTACTTTCCGTGATCTGGTCACGGCCCGGTCCGGAGCCGGTCTTGGGGGGTCAGCCGGTGGCCAGGCCACTCGCCCAGGGGTAGCCCTTGAGGTAGGGGTCGGGCTTGATCGGCTCACCGGAGTTCCAGACCTCCTTGATGAGACCGTCGGGCTGGATCACCCCGATCCTGGCCGTCTTGTACATGTGCTGGTTCTCACCGTCGATGGTGACGAGGCCCTCGGGACGGTCCAGCGCGATGCCGCCCGCCGCCTTCCTGACCGCCTCGACCTCGACGCTGCCGGCCTTCTTGACCGCCTCGGCCCAGAGGTAGACGGCGTTGTACCCGGCCTCCATCGGGTCGGAGGTCACCTTGTCCGCGCCGTACTTGGCCTTGAACGCGGCGACGAACTTCTCGTTGGCCGCGTTGTCGGTGGTCTGGTAGTAGTTCCAGGCGACGGGGTGGCCGGCGATGTTGTCGACACCGATGCCCTTGACCTCCTCCTCGGCGACGCTCACCGACAGCACGGGCATCTTCTCCGCGGTGACCCCGGCGCTGTTGAGCTGCTTGAAGAAGGCGACGTTGCTGTCACCGTTGAGGGTGTTGAAGACGGCGTCCGGCTTGGCCTGGAGGACCTTGTTGGTCAGCGTGCTGTACTCGGTGTGGCCGAGCGGGGTGTACTCCTCGCCGAGGATCTCCATGTCGTTCGCCGCCGCGTACGCCTTGATGATCTTGTTGGCGGTCCGGGGGAAGACGTAGTCGCTGCCGACCAGGAAGATCTTCTTCTTGCCCTGTTCCTTGAGATAGTCGAGGCCGGGGATGATCTGCTGGTTGGTGGTGGCGCCGGTGTAGAAGATGTACGGCGAGCTCTCCAGGCCCTCGTACTGCACCGGGTACCACAGCAGGGCCTTGCTCCGCTCGAAGACCGGCAGCATCGCCTTGCGGCTGGCGGAGGTCCACCCACCGAAGGTGGTGGCGACCTTGTCCTGGCGGATGAGCTTGGTGGCCTTCTCCGCGAAGGTGGGCCAGTCGGACGCGCCGTCCTCCACCACCGGGACCAGCTTCTTGCCGAGCACTCCCCCGGCGGCGTTGATCTCCTCGATGGCGAGCAGTTCCGCGTCCCTGACGGTCACCTCGCTGATGGCCATGGTGCCGCTCAGCGAGTGCAGGATGCCGACCTTGATGTCTCCCTCACCGCCGCTCGCGGCGGCCGCGTCCTTGTTCGCAGGGGCTTCACCGCCGCAGGCGGTCAGCGTCGCGACCAGTGCCGCGACGGCCACCGCGGAGCACCATGCTGTCTTCCTCAATGACTTTCCTCCTTGCCGGTACGGCCCCCGCACCGATCTATCTGCCGCCAAGGTGACTGAGTGAGGTTTCCCGCCTAGTTCGCGGTTGTTAATTGCGCCTTACCGGGATATCACCGCCGTGACAGGACGCGGCGCCGCGAATAACCCCCGAATATTTGTCCCGATAAATCAACAAATTTCGTGATATTAACTTCAGAACGCCTCGGCGGGCCCGCAAGGAAGGAGCGCCGATGGACGGTTCCTCCTCTTTCGCGCAGCTCACGTCCTCTGGAAACAGGCATGACATCGACGCGCAACGTCACCGAAACCGCCGGTTCCTATGGTCCGGGCATGCGGCTCACACCACACGAGCAGGAACGCCTGCTCATCCACGTCGCCGCCGGTCTCGCCCGCGACCGCAGGTCACGTGGCCTCCGGCTCAACCACCCCGAGGCCACCGCGATCATCGCGTCCTTCCTCATGGAGGGGGCCAGGGACGGGCGGACCGTCGCCGAGCTGATGGAGGCGGGGCGCAAGGTGCTCTCCCGCGACGACGTCATGGAGGGGGTGCCCGAGATGCTGTCGTCCGTGCAGATCGAGGCCACCTTCCCCGACGGCACCAAGCTCGTCACCGTCCACCAGCCGATCCCGTGACCACAAGGAGCGGTGAGCGCCGATGACACCCGGCGAGATCCTGTACGGCGACACGCCCATCCCGCTCAACCCGGGCCGCGAGCGCGTCACCGTCCGCGTCGTCAACACCGCGGACCGGCCGATCCAGGTCGGCTCGCACTACCACTTCTCCGCGTGCAACCCCGGCCTGGAGTTCGACCGCCAGGCGGCCTGGGGCACCCGGCTCGACGTCCCCGCGGGTACGGCGGTGCGGTTCGAACCCGGTGTGGAGCGCGACGTGACCCTCGTGCCGATCGGCGGGCTGCGGATCGTCCCCGGTCTCCGTCCCGAATGGGCCGGACCTCTCGACGGGAGTCCCGGTGTTCATTGAACGATCCCGCTACGCCGCGCTCTACGGCCCCACCGTCGGGGATCGGATCAGGCTGGCGGACACCGACCTGCTCATCGAGGTCACCGAGGACCTGTCGACGGGCCCCGCTGGAGCGGGCGACGAGGCGGTCTTCGGCGGTGGCAAGGTCATCAGGGAGTCGATGGGCCAGGCCAGGACCACCAGGGCCGAGGGTGCGCCCGACCTGGTGATCACCGGTGCGGTGATCCTCGACCACTGGGGCGTGGTCAAGGCGGACATCGGCGTCAGGGACGGCCGCATCGTGGCGATCGGCAAGGCCGGAAACCCCGACACCATGGACGGAG
This sequence comes from Streptosporangium amethystogenes subsp. fukuiense, assembly GCF_042665875.1. Lineage (NCBI taxonomy): Bacteria > Bacillati > Actinomycetota > Actinomycetes > Streptosporangiales > Streptosporangiaceae > Streptosporangium > Streptosporangium amethystogenes. Next base: position 4,716,801 of record NZ_JBHTEE010000001.1, read on the forward strand.
TCCATCCGGACCTGGTGATCGGCCCCTCGACCGAGATCCTGGCGGGCAACGGGAAGATCCTGACCGCCGGGGCGATCGACTCCCATGTCCATCTGATCTGCCCGCAGATCCTCGACGAGGCCCTCGCCGCCGGGGTGACGACCATCGTGGGCGGCGGCACCGGACCCGCCGAGGGCACCAAGGCCACCACCGTCACCGGCACCTGGTACCTCGCCCGGATGCTGGAGTCTCTCGACTCCTACCCGATCAACGTCGCGCTGCTCGGCAAGGGCAACACGGTCAGCCGCGAGGGGCTGCTGGAACAACTCCGCGCCGGGGCCTCAGGTTTCAAGCTGCACGAGGACTGGGGCACCACCCCGGCCGCCATCGACGCCTGCCTGTCGGTGGCCGATGCCACCGGCACCCAGGTCACGATCCACACCGACACCCTCAACGAGGCCGGGTTCGTGGAGTCGACGCTGGCGGCGATCGGCGACCGGATGATCCACGCCTACCACACCGAGGGAGCCGGCGGCGGGCACGCACCCGACATCATCCGGGTCGCCTCCTACGGCAACATCCTGCCGTCCTCGACCAACCCGACCCGCCCGCACACCGTCAACACGCTCGACGAGCACCTCGACATGCTGATGGTCTGCCACCACCTCAACCCGTCCATCCCCGAGGACCTGGCGTTCGCCGAGTCCCGGATCCGGCCGTCCACGATGGCGGCCGAGGACATCCTGCACGACATGGGCGCGATCTCGATGATCGGCTCGGACTCTCAGGCGATGGGCCGGGTGGGCGAGACGATCATCCGGACCTGGCAGACCGCGCACGTGATGAAGCGCCGCCGGGGGGCTCTGCCGGGTGACGGCCCCGCCGACAACCACCGGGCCCGACGCTACGTCGCCAAGTACACGATCTGCCCGGCCGTGGCCCACGGTTTGGACGGCGAGGTCGGCTCGGTGGAGACCGGCAAGCTGGCCGACCTGGTCCTGTGGGACCCGGCCTTCTTCGGTATCAAACCGAACCTGGTGGTCAAGGGCGGTGTCATCGCCTACGCCCAGATGGGCGACGCGAACGCCTCCATCCCGACCCCGCAGCCGGTCATGCCGCGCCCGATGTTCGGTGCCGCCCCGGTCACCGCCGCAGCCACGTCCGTCCACTTCGTCGCCCCGCAGGCGATCGAGGACGGCCTCGCCGACCGGCTGGCCGTCCGCAGGCGCCTGCTGCCGGTGGCCGACGTCCGCCGCAGGGGCAAGGAGAGCATGCCGCTGAACGACGCCATGCCCAGGATCGACGTCGACCCCGACACCTTCGCGGTCAGCGTCGACGGCGACCTGATCGAACCCGCCCCCGCCGAGACCCTGCCCATGACCCAGCGCTACTTCCTGTTCTGACCCCCGCCCGGCCGAAGGGAGCCCCAGTTGAACGCCGCGCTGCTGCTACTGGCCGACTCCCGGCTGCCCGCGGGGGGGCACGGCCACTCCGGTGGCGCCGAGGAGGCGGTCAGGATCGGCGCGATCCGCGACCTTGCCGGCCTCGCCGCCTTTCTGCGGGGCCGACTGGCCACCGCGGGCCTGGTGACGGCCGCCCTCGCCGCCGCGGCCTGCGATCTCGGCGCGTCTCCCGCCGCGGCGACCGGCCGCTCGGAGTGGACGCGGCTGGACGCGGAGGCGGACGCCAGGATCTCCTCGCCCGCCCAGCGGGAGGCGAGCCGCACCCAGGGCAGGCTGCTGCTACGGACCTCGCGGAGGATCTGGCCCTCCCCGGTGCTCGACACGCTGGCCGGGGCCCTGCCCCAGGGCGCCCACCACCCCCTCGCGCTCGGCGCGGTGGCGGCCGTGGCGGGATGCTCCCCCGCCGAGGCCGCCCTGGCGGCGGCCTACACCTCCGTCACCGGACCCGCCACGGCGGCGGTACGGCTGCTCGGCCTCGACCCCGTCGCCGTCCACCGACTGCTCGCCGATCTCGCCCCGGCCGTGGAAAGGGCCGCGGCCACCGTCCCCACCGGCTGGGAGGCCCGCGGGGAGGCCCGCTGGGAGGCCTGCTGGGAGGCACTGCCCGCGCACGCCTCCCCCGCGCTCGACCTGCTCGCCGAACACCATATTCGTGCAGATATGCGGCTTTTCGTCTCCTGACGACCACCTGGAAGGACGGTGACCCACATGGGCGCCAACCACGACGACCACCACCACGCGGCCGACCCTGGCGGCCGGGCGTTACGCCTGGGCATCGGAGGCCCCGTCGGCAGCGGCAAGACCGCGCTGACCGCGGCGCTGTGCCGGACGCTCGGCCCGTTCATGCACCTGGGCGTGGTCACCAACGACATCTACACCACCGAGGACGCCGACTTCCTGCGCAGAGCGGGCGTGCTCGACCCGGAGCGGATCGTCGCCGTGCAGACCGGGTGCTGCCCGCACACCGCCATCCGGGACGACATCGCGGCCAACCTCGACGCGGTGGAGACCCTGGAGGAGCGGTTCGGCCCGCTCGACCTGGTGATCGTGGAGAGCGGCGGGGACAACCTCACCGCCACCTTCAGCAGGGGCCTGGCCGATCGGCAGATCTTCGTACTGGACGTGTCCGGCGGCGACAAGGTCCCGCGCAAGGGCGGCCCCGGCGTGACGACGGCCGACCTGCTCGTGATCGACAAGACCGATCTGGCCACGATGGTCGGCGCGGACCTCACGGTCATGTCACGCGACGCGGCGGCCGTCCGGGACGGCAAACCCGTGCTTTTCACCTCGATCAGGGAGGATCCACGAGCGTACGCGGTCTCCGAATGGGTCACCGGGCTCGTCGAGTCCTGGACCCACGAGCACTCCCACGCCTGAGTCATGTCCCTCACCAACCCGGTCCCCGCGCCCGTCCTGCCCGCTCCGGCGCCGGCGGAGTCCGTACCACGGCCGGAGCGGGCAGGTCGGCGGGCGATGAGGGCGCGGGCGGCGATCGCCACCCGGCGGGACGCGGCCGGCCGGACCGTCCTCGCCACGATGCGTTCCGGCCCACCGCTCACGCTGCGGGCGACCGCGCCCGGCCGGGTGCACCTGGTGTCCACCGCGGCGGCTCCGCTGGGCGGTGACGACCTGGCCCTCGACATCGAGGTGGCGCCGGGAACCGAACTGGAGGTGCGGTCGGTCGCGAGCACCCTGGTGCTGCCCGGCCCCGCCGGGGCCGAGTCACTGATGACGATCACGGCCCGGGTCGGCGCGGGCGCCTCGCTCAGATTCGCGCCGGAACCGACGGTGCTCGCGGCTGGCTGCCTGCATCGCATGGTCGTCCGGCTCGACCTGGCCGAGGACGCACGGGTGCGCTGGCGCGAGGAGATCGTCTTCGGCCGGTACGGCGAGCGCCCCGGACGCTGCCACTCGCGCTTCGACGCCGTTCTCGGAGGGGGACCGCTGCTCCGGCAGGAGTTCGTGGTGGGCGACGCGGAGATCGACGACAGTCCCGCGGTCTACGGCGACGCCCGTTGCGTGGGCAGCGTCCTGGTCACCGGCCGGGCACCGGAGACGGTGGTCGGCCAGGGCTGGGCCGTCCTGCCCCTGGCCGGGCCGGCCACCCTGGTCTCCGCGCTCGGCCGGGACGCCGTCGAACTGCGGCGACGGCTCGGGCACGGGGAGGAAGCCGTCACCGGCCGCCGCTGAGAAGCACGGCCGCGGTTGCCGGAGCCCGGCCGCACGCCCCCGCCGGGACCCGTCAGTCGTAGAAACCCAGGCGGCGGAGCTGCTTGGGGTCGCGCTGCCAGTCCTTGGCGACGCTGATGCGCAGGTCGAGGTAGACGCGAGTGCCGAGGAGCGCCTCGATCTGCCGGCGGGCGCGGCTGCCGACGTCCTTCAGCCGGGAGCCCCTGTGCCCGATCACGATGGCCTTCTGGGACGGACGCTCGACGAACATGTGAGCGTAGATGTCGAGAAGGTCGTCACGCCCCTGTCTGGGCAGCATCTCGTCGACGACCACCGCGATCGAGTGTGGCAACTCGTCACGCACCCCCTCCAGGGCCGCCTCCCGGATCAGCTCGCCGACCAGCACCTGCTCGGGCTCGTCGGTGAGCTGTCCTCCCTCGTACAGCGGCGGGCTCTGCGGCAGGCGCTGGACCAGCACGTCGGCCAGCACGTCGAGCTGCTCACCCGACTGCGCGGAGACCGGCACGATGTCATCGAACTCGGCGAGCTGGGAGACCGCGAGCAGCTGCGCGGCGATCTGCTCGCGGGCCGCCAGGTCGCACTTGGTCACCACGGCGACCACCGGGGTCTTCTTGACGCCCGCGAGCTTCTCGGCGATGAACCGGTCACCCTTGCCGATGGGCTCGTTGGCGGGCACGCAGAAGCCGATCACGTCGACCTCGGTGAGGGTGGAGAGCACCAGGCTGTCCAGCCGCTCACCCAGGAGCGTGCGGGGCCGGTGCAGGCCCGGCGTGTCGACGATGACGAGCTGGGAGTCGGGGCGGTGCACGATGCCACGGATGGCCCGGCGGGTCGTCTGGGGCTTGGAGGAGGTGATCGCCACCTTCGTGCCGACCAACGCGTTCATCAGCGTGGACTTGCCGACGTTGGGCCGGCCGACGAAGCAGGCGAAACCGGCATGGAAATCAGCAGCTGAGGAACTCACGTCAACCATTGTCGCCGATACCGGACTCAGCTCTGACGCGGTGTCCCGTCAGGACCGGCCACCAGCAGGGTCTCGGCACCCAGGTCGCGGACCGCCCGCCGGTCGTCGTCGGAGGGCCCCGCACCCGCGGTGACCAGCGCGGCCGCCTCCAGCGACTCCGCTCCACCGGACACCGCCATCGCCACGGCGACCTGGATCGCCGACAGGGTCAGCGACGGCAGCGCCACATTGGTCGCCGAGTAGGTCCGGCCCGTCTCGTCCCGTACGGCCGCGCCCTCGGCGGCTCCGTTGCGTGCACGGGTGGACCGGGCCAGCACGATGATCTTCTTGTCCTCGGGATCGAGGGTCGCGTCACTCACAGCACAAGGGTATTCAGCTTCCGGTGCCAAGGACGACACCGGTGCGGCCCCGGCACCAAAACGACACCGGTGCGGCCCCGCTCAGGCTGCGACCTCGTCGACCAGCAGGCGGGCGAGCTCCCGGGTGCGCTCGACGTCGACGTCCCTGACACCGGCGTGCACCAGTGAGATCAGGGTGTGGCCGCTGAGGGCGAACACCAGGTGCATCTCGTACGGATACCCGTTCAGCCTGCCGTTCAGCCGCCTGGCCTGCACCTCGTCGCCGACCCCTGTCAGGTTCAGGGGGGATACCCGAAGAGCGGTGCCGCGGCCCGCCACCTGGGCGCGTGCGACCGGGCAGCCGCTCAGTGCCTGCGTGAGCTCGTTGAAGTGAAGTTCGGCGTCGTCACCGCGGTAGGAGGCCAGACCGAACCCGGCCAGCTCCCCGACCCCGTCACCCTGGTAGGTCACGGCCGCCCGCGCCCCCAGTGCCCGCTGCGGCGGCCTGCCTCCCGCGGTGTCGAGAACGAGCCGGCAGTCCTCGTTCACCGGCTGGAACGGGGCGCGCCAGCCGTCACGCGGACGGGCCGAGAACCCGTCGGGCAGCGCTCGCGCCTCGTCGAGCACTCCCCGCAGCCGGTTCAGCTCCGCGGCGCCGTCCATCGCGTCGCCGGGCCCCGCTCCGCCACCGCATCCGGCTGCGCCGCCCGCGATAAATCCACATAACACCGCAAAAACGACAATATTCATCCCCCGCGTCATGAGCATCCCCCCGATGTCATGTGCGAGGCGTCTCGTCCCCGCCGACTCGCTTTCTTCCCCGTCGGCAAAAGCGGCAATCATTAAGAAACGCCTAAGGGTGCCCTCAACCGTATTTCACGGTCGAGAACACCCCTAAGCGAGTGACGCAGGACAGCCACGAAGCCCGCGTGAACTCTTCTCCCCCGTGGGCCGACCCTCGCGCCGCGAACCCCTCCGGACGCGGAGATCTCCCACCGGCTCCCGCGCGACCAGGTGCCGTACGAGAAGCATCGCCCGTACCGCTTGCAGAGCACTTGCGGACGACTTGGGGCGAATCCACCGCCCCGGCCCGTCACTGGTCGGGGAAGGCCGGAACCGAGTCGGGCTCCGCGGGGGCGATCCTGGTGACGAGGACCGTGCCGATCCGGTTGCGACGCCCGGCGAGGCTCTCGGCCGTCAGGCTGAGACCCTCCACCACCGCCTGGGAACCGGCGATCGGCACCCGGCCCAGCGCGTGCGCCAGCAGCCCTCCGACGGTCTCGACGTCGTCGACCTCCAGCTCGATGCCGAACAGGTCTTCCAGATCGTCCACCGGGAGCCTGGCGGTCACCCGCACCGCGCCGCCCTCAAGCGGCTCCACCCTGGGGACCTCCTGGTCGTACTCGTCGGTGATCTCACCGACGATCTCCTCCAGGATGTCCTCGATGGTGACCAGACCGGCCGTGCCACCGTACTCGTCGATGACGATGGCCTGGTGGATCTGGCGGGCCTGCATCTCACGCAGCAGCTGGTCGATCGGCTTGCTCTCCGGCACGTAGGTGGCCGGGCGCATGATGGACTCCACCGGCTCGACGCGCCCGTCGTCACCGGTGTCCTGCACCCGGCGCGCGATGTCCTTGAGGTAGGCGATGCCGATGACGTCGTCCTCGTTCTCGCCGACCACCGGAATTCTGGAGAAACCGCTGCGCAGCGCGAGGGACATGGCCTGGCTCAGCGTCTTGCCGCGCTCGATGAACACCATGTCGGTGCGGGGCACCATGACCTCGCGGACCAGGGTGTCGCCGAGCTCGAAGACCGAATGGATCATCTCCCGCTCGTCGGGCTCGATGACCCGGCGCTCCTCGGCCAGATCGACCAGGTCCCGCAGCTCGGCCTCGGAGGTGAAGGGGCCCTCGCGAAAGCCCTTGCCCGGCGTCACCGCGTTGCCGAGCAGGATGAGCAGCTTGGGCAGGGGGCCGAAGATCCGGGTCAGGCCGTACACCACGGGGGCGCTGGCGAGCGCGATGGGCTCGGCGTGCTGGCGGCCCAGCGTGCGCGGGGAGACTCCGACGATCACGTAGCTGATGACGATCATGACCGCCGCCGCCGCGGCGTAGGCCCAGCCCTGGTCACCGAGCCAGTCGATGAAGAGCAGCGTACCGATCACCGTGGCGATCAGCTCGCAGCTCAGCCGGAGCAGGAGCAGGAGGTTCAGGTAGCGCGGCGGGTCGGCGACGATGGCCTGCAGACGCACCGCGCCCCGGCGGCCGTCACGGACGAACTCCTCCGCGCGAACCCTTGAGATGCGGGTCAGAGCCGTCTCCGCGCTGGCGATCAACCCGCCGACCACGACGAGGACGACGGCGGAGAACAACCACCCGTTGGCGAGGTTCACCGCTGGGGGCGCACCTCCTGCCACGACTCCAGAAGCTCGCCCTGAAGGCCGAACATCTCCTTGTGCTCCTCGGGCTCCGCGTGGTCGTAGCCGAGCAGGTGGAGGATGCCGTGCGTGCACAGCAACTCCAGCTCGGCCTCGGTGCCGTGCCCGGCCTCGGCCCCCTGCTTGGCGGCCACCTGCGGGCAGAGCACCACGTCACCGAGGAGCGCCGGGTCGGTGGGTGAGTCACCCTCCTGCCGCGCCCCCGCGCCCGGACCCGGCCGCAGCTCGTCCATCGGGAAGGCGAGCACGTCCGTGGGACCCGGCTCCCCCATCCACCGTTCGTGCAGAACCGACATGGTCTCCTCGTCGACGACCAGGATCGACAGCTCGGCGAGCGGGTTGATGCCCATCCGCTCCAGCACATGCCCGGCCAGCGAGACGATGAGTCCCTCGTCGATCTCGACACCGGACTCGTTGTTGACCTCGACGCTCACAGCTCCCCCCCTGTCTCCCACGTGCCGAGCGACCCGGCCCGCGCCCCGCGCCGGAGTCGTCCCGCGCTCATGTCCTCTCCCGGGGACGTTGCTTGACCATGCCCTTGATCTGCTGCGGCGCGCTCTGGCGCTGCGTCTCGTCATAGCGCCCGTACGCGTCCACGATGTCGCCCACCAGCTTGTGGCGCACCACGTCGGCGCTGGTCAGACGGCTGAAGTGGATGTCAGAGATGCCTTCGAGGATGTCCTGGACGACCCGCAGACCGCTCTGCGTGCCGTTCGGCAGGTCGACCTGGGTGACGTCACCGGTGACGACGATCTTCGAGTTGAACCCCAGCCGCGTCAGGAACATCTTCATCTGCTCCGGCGAGGTGTTCTGCGCCTCGTCCAGGATGATGTAGGCGTCGTTGAGGGTGCGGCCCCGCATGTAGGCGAGAGGGGCCACCTCGATCGTGCCCGCGGCCATCAGCCGGGGGATCGACTCAGGATCGAGCATGTCGTGCAGCGCGTCGTAGAGCGGGCGCAGGTAAGGATCGATCTTCTCGTAGAGCGTGCCCGGCAGGAAGCCCAGCCGCTCGCCCGCCTCGACCGCGGGGCGGGTGAGGATGATCCGGTTGACCTTCTTCTCCTGGAGGGCCTTCACGGCCTTCGCCATCGCGAGGTAGGTCTTGCCCGTGCCGGCCGGGCCGATGCCGAAGACGACGGTGAACTTGTCGATCGCGTCGACGTACCGCTTCTGGTTCACGGTCTTCGGGCGGATGGTCCGGCCCCGCGAGGAGATGATGTCCAGCGAGAGCACCTCGGCGGGACGATCGGAGGTCATCCGCAACATGGCGATGCTGCGCTCGACCGCGTCGACCGTGAGCTGCGCGCCTCCGCGGACGAGTTCGGACATCTCCTCGAAGAGTCGCACCACGGTGCTGCTCTCCTCCGGGCTGCCGGTGACGGTGATCTCGTTGCCCCGGACGTGGATGTCGGCGCGGAAGGCGCCCTCGATGACGCGCAACAGCTCATCGCGCGAGCCCAGCAGGCTGACCATCGACTGATCGTCCGGAATCACCACCTTCGCCTGAGTCCGGCTGGAACCCCTGGATCTCGGCGACGTTCTGCTGGAATCGTTTGTCTCGGACATGAGCTGGCCTTACGGCCTGTTCGCCTCCAGATATAGGCGTGGAACTTCAACGCCATCGTATCCGTGATCGCCAGGATCGCGCTTGCCGGTTTTCAGCCGGGCGGCCACTTCAGGCCCCGCCCTCCGATCACGTGTCCGTGCACGTGGAAGACGGTCTGACCGGCCTCGGGTCCGGTGTTGAACACCAGCCGGTAACCCGATTCCGCGACTCCCTCCTGACTGGCGACCGCGTGCGCGGCCTTGAGCACCTCGTCGGCCAGCCCCTGGTCGGCGGCCGCCAGCGCCGCGGCGTCCCGATGGTGCTCCCTGGGGACCACCAGCACATGGGTCGGCGCCTGGGGGTTGACGTCGCGGAAGGCCAGCGTGCGATCGGTCTCATAGACGATCTCCGCGGGGATCTCCCCGGCCACGATCTTGCAGAACAGGCAGTCGGCTTCACTCACCATGCAGGCACCTTACCGCCGAGGACGTTGCGAATCGGTGATGGTTCCCGCCAGCAAACAAAGATCCGCCCGGATATGGTGGTTGTGCAAAACTTCAACCAAGACAGCCTTTGCGCACAGCACCATACGGCCGCCTGGCGAGGACACGACTGGGTCATGCCCCTTAATGAACCGGAAGAGCGTAAACCCTCTGGGAAGGCCGAGCGTCCCACTGATGTGACCACCGAGACCCTCGTGGCAGACAGATCGCTCGGGGCGGCGCCCGTCGGATGGGATGCCGACATGGCCGTTACCGCGCTCTACAGCGCGCACTATCGGTCTCTTGTCCGTCTCGCCGTACTGCTCGTTCGCGACATGGCGACCGCGGAGGAGGTCGTGCAGGACGCGTTCGTCGCCATCCACGGCGCCTGGCGCCGCCTGCGCGACACCGACAAGGCACTGGCCTACCTGCGGCAGTCGGTCGTGAACCGATCACGTTCGGTGCTTCGGCACCGGGCGGTCGTCGAGAAGTACGCGCCCAAGGGCATGCCCGACGCGCCGAGCGCCGAGAACGGGGCGATCGGCGAGTTCGAGCGGTCCGCCGTCATCGAGGCGCTCCGCGGGCTGCCCGCGCGCCAGCGGGAGGCCCTGGTCCTGCGCTACTACGGAGACCTGTCCGAGGCGCAGATCGCCCACGCGATGGGCATCAGCAAAGGCGCGGTCAAGAGCCACACCGCTCGCGGCATGGCCGCCCTACGAACCTCACTGGAGCAACTGTCATGACCGACTCCCCGGATGAGTACGGCGAGCTGCTCCGCCGTGCGCTCAGCGCGGAGGCGAACTCGGTCGTTCCCTCCCCCGACGGGCTGGAGATAATTCGTGCCCGCATCGAGCGACGCGGGTTCCGCTGGCTGACGTGGTGGCGGACCGGGGCCTCCGTCGCCGGTGCGCTCCTGGTCGCGGCGACCATCGTCATGGTGGTCCCCCAGTTCCGCGAACAGGTGATCCCCCAGGTGAGCACCGGCACGGTCAACTTCACCGAGTCCACTCCCCCTCCGGACGGATCAGCCACCTCAAGGCCCCCGGCTCCGCCCCAACCGTCGTCCGGCCCCGCCCAGCTCCCCGCCGTCGGCAGGTCGGAGGCGGGCAGCCCCACGCTCCCGCCGACGCCCACTCCGTCCAGGAGCACCACGCCCAGCACGAGGCCGACCTCCAGGGCGACCCCGGCACCGTCGACTCACAGGCCGACGCCGACGCCCACCTGCCCCACCCCCCTCGACGACCCGCCGGTCGACCCCAGCGGGATCTCCAAGCAGTGCGAGGAGGCCGAGGCGACCCCCACGCCGACGAAGACGAGACCGTCGGCTCCCTCGGAGAGCCCGTGCTCGGCCGACGAGTGCGGGCCGTCGGATGACGCGTCGCCCCCGATGCCGACGGAGGCGAGCATCCCCGCGCCGACCCCGGTCAGCGGCTAGACCCTCCTGTCCGGCCGACCCCGGCGTGCCGAGGATCGGCCGGACGGCCCCTCCCGAGGAGGAGGAGCCGCGACGTGCCGGCGCCGGCCCGGCAGACGGAGGGCACAGGGCTCAGGGCCGCCGGCCAGGGGTCACCAGCGGCCGCTGCGTGTCTGGAGCACCGCCGCCGCGACGACCCCGGCCGTCGAGGTGCGCAGCACCGTCGGCCCGAGCAGCGCCGGTACCGCCTTGGCCTCGCGGAAAACGGCGATCTCCTCCTGCGACACCCCGCCCTCCGGGCCGACCACCACGACGATGTCGCCGCCCGCCGGGAGCGGCAGACCGGACAGCGGGGAGGCGGCCTCCTCGTGCAGCACGACGCCGAGCGCCGCCGCCGACAGCAGGGCGGCGACCCCGGCGGTGGACGCGAGCCCGGTCACCTCGGGCAGGCGGAAGCGACGTGACTGCTTGCCCGCCTCACGCGCCGTGGAGCGCCAGCGGGCCAGCGCCTTGGCCGCCCGCTCGCCCTTCCACTGGGTGACACACCTGGCCGCGGCCCAGGGAACGATCACGTCCACCCCCGCCTCGGTCATCATCTCCACGGCCAGCTCGCCCCGGTCGCCCTTGGGCAGCCCCTGGACCACGACCAGACGCGGAGACGGCACGGGCACCTCGTGACGGCGCAGTACCTGGACCCGGAGCGAATCCCTGCCCGCCTCGATCACCACGCACTCGGCGACGGAGCCCGCCCCGTCCGTCAGGTCGAGCCGCTCCCCGGCCCGCAGCCGCCGTACGGCCGCCGCGTGGCGCCCTTCGGGGCCGCCGAAGACGAACTCCGGCCTGGCCAGGTCGGCGGGTTCGGCCAGGAAGACCGGAACGGTCATGAGCCGTCGGAGCGGGCCGCCCCGGAACGGCCCCTGCCGCCGCGACGTGCGCGGGGACGGTCCGGGTCAGCGGCCATTGAAGGCGTCCCGCAGCCGGGAGAAGAAACTCTGCTGCCCGGGGGCGAACTTGCCGGGCGGGCGCTCCTCGCCGCGGAGCTTGGCGAGCTCCCTCAGCAGCTCCTCCTGTGTCGCGTCGAGACGGGAGGGGGTCTCCACGTTCACGTGGATCAGCAGATCGCCACGGCCGGTCTCGTTCAGGCGCTGCACACCGCGGCCGTAGAGCGGGATCGTCTGCCCCGACTGCGTACCGGGACGGATGTCCAGCTCCTCGGCTCCGTCGAGCGTCTCCATGGTCAGGATGGTGCCGAGCGCGGCCGCGGTCATCGGGATCTGCACCGTGCAGTGCAGGTCGTCGCCGCGCCGCTCGAAGATCTCGTGGGGGCGCTCGACGATCTCCAGGAACAGGTCGCCGGGCGGGCCGCCGCCTGGACCGATCTCGCCCTCTCCGGCGAGCTGGATGTGAGTGCCGTCCTCCACCCCGGCGGGGATGCGGACCTTGATGGTCCGCCGGGTACGGACCCTGCCGTCACCGGAGCACTCCTGGCAGGGGTTGCGGATGATCGACCCGAAGCCGCCACACTGCGGGCAGGGCCGTGAGGTCATGACCTGACCGAGGAAGGAGCGGGTGACCTGGGATACCTCACCCCGGCCATGACACATGTCACAGGTGTCGGGGTGGGTGCCTGCGGCGGCGCCCGACCCCGTGCAGACCTCGCAGACCACCGCGGTGTCGACGACCAGCTCGCGGGTCGTGCCGAAGCCCGACTCGCGCAGGTCGAGCTCGACCCGGATGGTGGCGTTGCGTCCGCGACGGGCACGCGAGCGGGGTCCACGCCCGCCGCCGCCACCGGCCGCGCCGAAGAAGGCGTCCATGATGTCGCTGAACGGGAAGCCGGCACCGAAGCCACCGGCCCCCGCGCCGCCCGAGGCGAACGGGTCGGCCCCCATGTCGTACATCTGCCGCTTGCTGGAGTCGGACAGGACCTCGTAGGCCTGTGTGATCTCCTTGAAGCGCTCCTGAGTCTCGGGGTCGGGGTTGACGTCAGGATGCAGTTCGCGCGCCAGACGTCGGTACGCCTTCTTGATCTCTTCCGCACTGGCGTCACGGCGCACCCCGAGGGTGCCGTAGTAGTCGCTCTTAGCCACTTTTCGTTGACCTCTTATGATGCAGCCAGGATCTGGCTGACGTAGCGTGCCACCGCGCGCACCGCGCCCATCGTGACCGGGTAGTCCATCCGCGTCGGGCCCAGCACACCTAGCCGGGCCAGTTGCTTGTCCCCAGAACCGTATCCGGCGGCGACGATCGACGTGCCCTGGAGTCCGGTGTAGGGGTTCTCCGAGCCGATCCGCACGGTCAGCGCCGACAGGTCGGAGGTCTCACCGAGCAGTCGCATGAGCACGACCTGCTCTTCCAGTGCCTCCAGCACATCGCGGAGCCCGACCGTGAAGTCGGCTCCCGCGAGGTTGGCGGCCCCGGCAAAAACGATCTTCTCATCGTGCCTGTCCACCAGGGACTCCAGCAGCACGGACAGGATCGTGGCCGCGAGCGGCCGATCCTCGGCGGGCAGCCGCTCCGGCAGGTCGGCGACCTTGTCGGGAACGCTGGTGAGCCCGCACCCGTCAAGGGAGGTGTTGAGCATCGCTCGCAGATGGGCCACCCGCTGCTCGTCCACGACGTCGGGCAGCTCGACCACACGCTGCTCCACCCGGCCGGTGTTGGTGATGAGCACGAACATCAGCCGGCGCTCGCTCAGCGGCACCAGCTCGACGTGCCGGACCGTCGAGTTGGTCAGTGTCGGATACTGCACCACGGCGACCTGCCGGGTGAGCTGGGCAAGCAGCCGCACCGTCCGCATGACGACGTCGTCGATGTCCACCGCACCCGCGAGAAAGCTCTCGATGGCCTTGCGCTCCGCGCTCGACAGGGGTTTCACCTGCGAGAGCCGATCAACGAAGAGCCGGTAGCCCTTGTCCGTGGGCACCCGACCGGCGCTGGTGTGAGGCTGGGCGATGTAGCCCTGCTCCTCCAGCACCGCCATGTCGTTACGGATCGTCGCCGGGGACACTCCCAGACTGTGCCGATCCGCGAGAGCCTTCGAACCCACCGGCTCGTTGGTGGACACGTAGTCCTCGACGATGGCGCGAAGCACGGCGAGCTTCCGGTCGTCGACCAACGTGGTCACCTCCCTGCCTGCGTTCAGATGGGAAACACGAGGTCTGGCACTCTGTGTTCCCGAGTGCCAAGTGTACGGCCCCCGTACGGAAGGCGCGATAAGCAAGAGGTGCGGATGATGACGCCAAGCCATTGGCAAGTCAACTGCTATCGCGTTTCAACCGGTTACCGCCACAATTCGTACATGTCCAATGATTTTGGTTCTTTTCCGGGCGACGCCTCCCGCGGCCCCGGTTACGGCTCCCCCCAGCAGCCGTATGGTCAGCAGCCCCACCAGAACGGTCCCTCCTACGGTTACGCACCTCCCGGCTACGGCGCCCCGCAGAGCCCGCCCCCCAGCGGGAAGATCAAGCCCGGTATCGGATGGATCGTCGGGGTGTGGCTGCTCGCCCTGGTCAGCATCATCGTCGGCATCGGCGGCTTCGCAGGTGGCGTGCTGGGCGCGGTCACCAGCGCGGCGCCGACGAAGACGTTCGCCCCCGGCGAAAACACGACGGTCACGCTCGACCCGGCCGACAAGCCCGCCATCTATGTCTCCACCAGTGGACCCACCAATTTCGAGTGCACGCTGACCGGCGGCACCGGCACGCCCAGCCTGCAGAAGCCGCTCGTCCAGCAGACCGTGTCGGGTTCCGACGGCGTCGTCTGGGAGATGGGCCTGCAGATCGGCGTGGAGCAGGCGGGCGACTACCAGGTCAACTGCACCGCCGACCCGGCGGAGGGCACCACGTTCGGCGTGGGCCGGGAACTCGCCGCCGGATCACTGGTCGGCGGGGTGATCGCCCTGTTCGCGGTGCCCGGCATCGGGATCCTGCTGGCCATCGTCGTGACGATCGTCGTACTGGTGAAGCGGAGCAACGCCCGCAAGCGCCGGGCCGCCGCCTCGGCGGGGCAGTGGGGAGCACCGGGGCCCTACGGCAGGTGACCGCGGCGTTTGCTAGCGTCCCACGTGATCCCTTGCGAGAGACGGTGGGCGGTCGGTGATGTACGAGCGTGACGTTCTGGCGGGAGACTGGCGGCGCCCCCGCAGAGGGGAGATCCCCCGGATTCCCGCCGAGCTCGACCTGGTCGTCGAGGACGCCGACGGCGGCTTCTGCGGTGCCGTGGTGGCCTGCGACAAGGAGGCCGTCACCCTGGAGGACCGCTTCGGCCGTCGGCGGGTATTCCCGCTGGAGCCCGCCGCGTTCCTCCTGGAGGGCAGGACGGTGACGCTCGTGCGCCCGGCCGCCGCGCCACGTGGCCCCAGGCGGAGCGCGTCGGGCTCCATCGCGGTGGAGGGCCTGCGGGCCCAGGTGGCCAGGGAGAGCCGGATATACGTCGAGGGTGTGCACGACGCCGCGCTCGTGGAGAAGGTCTGGGGCCACGACCTGAGGGTCGAGGGTGTGGTGGTGGAGTACCTGGAGGGGGTCGATCACCTGCCCGCCATCGTCGAGGAGTTCGGCCCGGGCCCCGGCCGCCGCCTGGGTGTGCTCGTCGACCACCTGGTCCCCGGTTCCAAGGAGAGCCGGATCGCCGCGCGGATCTCCTCTCCGCACGTGCTGATCGTCGGGCACCCGTTCGTGGACGTCTGGCAGGCGGTCAAGCCGCACACGCTCAAGATCTCCTCCTGGCCGTCGGTGCCGCGCGGCGTGCCCTGGAAGGAGGGCGTCATCGCCGCGCTGGGCTGGAAGACGGAACCCGGCGACGCGTGGCGCCGCATCCTCGGATCGGTCACGACATATGCCGACCTGGAGCCCGAGCTGCTCGGTCCGGTCGAAGAGCTGATCGACTTCGTCACGGTTCCCGGCGAGGATGGCTAGGCCGTCAACCCATCAGGAGGGGCCATGAGCGAGAACCTTGGGGATTCACCGGGCGAAGACCGGACGGAGCGCATCGGCGATCCTCCGCCCGGCCACACGACGCCCGGCCACACCATGCCCGGCCAGAGCGCCCCGCCGCCCGGCCAGGGCTACCGGCAGTCGGGCCAGGGCCATCCCACTCCCCCGTACGACCCGAGCGGTTACCGCTACCAGAGCGGCTACCAGGATGGTTACGCCCGGTACGGCGGGTACGGCCCGGTGGGGTACGGCTACCAGGCGCCGCCGGGGACCTACGGCCCGCGGCCCGGCAGCGACGACACCACCATGGCGATGCTCGCCCACCTGCTGGGTCTGCTGACCAGCTTCGTCGGCCCGCTGGTGCTCTACCTCGCCAAGAAGGACGAGTCACCCTACGTGCGGGACCAGGCCGCCGAGGCCCTCAACTTCCAGCTCACGGTGTTGATCGCCTACTTCGTCTGCATGATCCTGGCGTTGGTGCTCATCGGCTTCGTGCTGATGCTCCTCCTCTGGATCGGGTCGATCATCATGATGGTCATCGCCGCGGTGGCGGCCAACCGGGGGGAGAACCACCGCTATCCGATGAGCATCCGCTTCGTCAGCTGACCCGGGCCGGAACTCAGGTGAGGTCGCGGACCAGTGCGTCGGCCAGCAGGCGGCCGCGCAGGGTGAGCACAGCCCGGCCCGCCTTGAACGGTTCCGTCTCCAGCAGTCCGTCGGCCAGCGCGCGGGCGACCACCCGGGGGCGGTCGAGCTCCCCGAGCGGGAACCCCTGGGCGAGCCGCAGCTCCAGCATCAGCCGCTCCACCGCCCTGTCCCCGGACCCCAGCACCTCTCGCGCCTGGGCGGGCGAGGTGCCCGCGGCCAGTCGCCGGGCGTAGGCGGCGGGGTGCTTGACGTTCCACCAGCGGGTACCGCCGACGTGGCTGTGCGCCCCCGGACCGACGCCCCACCAGTCTCCGCCGGTCCAGTAGAGCAGGTTGTGCCGGCATCGCCCGGCCTCGGAGGTCGCCCAGTTGGACACCTCGTACCACTCGAACCCCGCCTCGGCCAGCATGGTGTCGGCGATCAGGTAACGGTCGGCGGCCACGTCGTCGTCGGGCATCGGGAGCTCGCCCCGCCTGATCCTGGCGGCCAGCTTCGTCCCGTCCTCGACGATCAGCGAGTACGCGGAGACATGGTCGGGTCCCGCCTCGATCGCCGCGGCCAGCGAAGCACGCCAGTCGTCGTCGCTCTCCCCTGGCGTGCTGTAGATCAGGTCAAGGTTGACGTGCTCGAACCCCGCCTGCCTCGCCTCCCGTACGGCCCGCGCCGGGCGTCCGGGAGTGTGGCGACGGTCCAGCACCGCGAGCACGTGCTCGCGGGCACTCTGCATCCCGAAGCTCATCCGGTTGAACCCACCCTCGCGAAGCTCCGCCAGGTAGGCGGGGTCCACCGACTCGGGGTTGGCCTCGGTGGTCACCTCGGCGCCGGGAGCGAGCCCGAACTCCTCCTCGATCGCCCCCAGGATCCGTACCAGGTCTCCGGCCGGTAGCAGGGTCGGGGTGCCCCCGCCGAAGAACACGGTCTCGACCGGGAGGCGCGCGGCGCCGAGGTTGGCCCGCGCCCGCCGCACCTCGTCGACGGCGGTGTCCGCGTAGTCCCGCTGCGCGGCGCCGGGACCGAGTTCCGAGGCCGTGTAGGTGTTGAAATCGCAGTAACCGCACCGGGTCACGCAGAAGGGCACGTGGACGTAGAAGCCGAAGGGCCGCTCGCCGAGTCCGGCGAGCGCGCTCTCGGGGAGTTCGCCCGAGGCGGGTACGGGATCCCCGTCGGGAAGTGTGGATGGCACGCCCCAAGTCTGCCGCTCCCCACGCGATGCCCGGGACGTCGCCCCGGCTGTGGAAGGCCGGCCGCTCACCGGTCAAACCGCCGCGTACCGTTGACGGACAGATCGCACAGGTCTACGATCCGGGAAAACTTAAAGGAAAGTTTCCTATAAGTTACTATTCCGAGCAGTGGAGAAGCCCGTGCAGAGACTCCTCCGGAACATGATCGCGGCAGCCCTCGCCGCGGGTCTCGCGGCGGTGGCCTTACCGGCCCCGGCCCAGGCCCAGGCCCCCTCAGGGAACGGTGACCGCTTCAAGCGGGTCGCCTACTTCATCCAGTGGGGCGTCTACGGCCGCGACTACCACGTCAAGGACATGGAGAGCAGCGGCGCCGCCGCCAAGCTGACCCACATCAACTACGCCTTCGGCTTCGTCAACGCCGAGGGCGACTGCTACTCCGCCGACCCGTGGGCCGACTGGCAGCGCCCGGTGGCCGCCGAGCAGAGCGTGGACGGCGTCGGCGACGCCGAGGGCCAGGCGCTGAACGGCAACCTGAACCAGCTGAAGAAGCTCAAGGCCAAGCACCCCGGCCTCAAGACGTTGATCTCCCTGGGCGGCTGGACCGGCTCGAAATACTTCTCCGACGCGGTGCTGACCCCCTCCGGGCGCGCCAGACTGGCCTCCTCCTGCATCGACCTGTGGCTCAGGGGCAACCTGCCCGGCACCGCCCCCGGCACCGGAGCGGGCGTGTTCGACGGCATCGACCTCGACTGGGAGTGGCCGGGCTCCTCCGGCAACGAGGGCAACATCATCCGTCCCGAGGACAAGCGGAACTTCACCCTGTTCGTCGCCGAACTGCGCCGCCAGATGAACGAGTTCGACCGGCGCACCGAGCTGACCGCCTTCCTGCCCGCCGCCGCCGCGAAGATCGACGCGGGCTTCGAGGTCCGCGACGTCTTCAAGCAGCTCACCTTCGCCACGATCCAGGGCTATGACCTGCACGGCTCGTGGGAGAACGTCACCGGCCACAACGGCAACCTGTTCAACGACCGGCGCGACCCCAACCCGGTGAAGTACAGCGTGGACCAGACGGTCCGCGACTACCTGACGCGCGGCGCCCCGGCCAAGAAGATCGTGGTGGGCGTGCCCGCGTACGGTCAGGGCTGGACCGGCGTCACCGGGGGCAGGAACGGCCTGTACGGCACCGCCACCGGTCCCGCGCCGGGCACCTTCGCCGCCGGAAGCGAGGACTACAAGATCCTGGTGAACAAGCCGGGCAAGCGCTACCGCGACCTGCTGACCGGAACCGTGTGGCTCTACGACGGCAACGAGTTCTGGTCCTACGACGACCCGGCCACGCTGGCCCAGAAGGCGGCCTACATCCGCCTGAAGGGCCTCGGCGGCTCGATGATGTGGTCCATCGACCAGGACGACACCTCGGCGTCGCTCACCTCGGCGCTCTACAGGATCCTGCGCTGAGCGACCCTCTCATACCGGTCGGGGCCGCAGGATCTGGGTCATCTGCGGCCCCGCCCGCGCGTTCGTCCCCGGACGCCTAACCGCGCACGCGGCCCAGCACCCGCTCAGCGACCCTGTCCCACTCCTCGGGGTGCCCCGGATGGGCGAGCAGGCGGCGCAGCAGGTCTCTGTCACCGTGGTAGGCACGGAAGGACTCGGTGACCGTGACGCTGCCTTCGGGACGCGAGACGATCTCGACGGCG
The DNA here is from genome assembly GCF_042665875.1 of Streptosporangium amethystogenes subsp. fukuiense. NCBI lineage: Bacteria > Bacillati > Actinomycetota > Actinomycetes > Streptosporangiales > Streptosporangiaceae > Streptosporangium > Streptosporangium amethystogenes. The sequence continues at coordinate 4,736,080 of NZ_JBHTEE010000001.1, forward strand.
TCGCCCCGGCCCAGCTCGCCCGGCTCGACCACCCGCAGGTAGGCGCCGACCCGCCCGGCCCGGGTGAAGGTCTTGAGCCAGCCCGGCTCCCCGATCCAACCGCGGAACACCGAGCACGGCACCCTCGGGCCGGTCACCTCGGCCAGCACCGTGCCCATCCGCCAGCGCTCCCCGATCTTGGCCCCGTTGACGTCGAGCCCCACCGTCGTGAGGTTCTCCCCGAACATGCCGTCGCGCAGCTCCCGGCCCAGCTCGGCCCGCCACCAGTCGTAGTCCTCCCGCGCATAGGCGTAGAGCGCCTGATCGGAAGAGCCGTGGTGCTCCAGATCTGCCCTCTCGTCCCCGGCCAGACCGCTCTCCGAGGCCCTGACCCGGCCGTCCGCGGGGGTCTTGTCTATCGCGGTGCGCTTGAGACGACCGGCCCACTCCGCGTCGACGGCACGGCCCACGTTCACCGAGGCAATCTGCATGACCGGACGGTATCGGAGCCCTCAACCGGAAGGCGAACCGATATCCACCGATTCTTCCTACCCGGTGCCAAGCCTGGCCGGGCCCTCGACGTCCTCTACTTCTTGGACTTGTCCGCGGAGGACTCGGTGGACAGCGCGGCGACGAACGCCTCCTGGGGCACCTCGACGCGGCCGACCATCTTCATCCGCTTCTTGCCCTCCTTCTGCTTCTCCAGCAGCTTGCGCTTGCGGGAGATGTCGCCGCCGTAGCACTTGGCGAGGACGTCCTTGCGGATGGCACGGATGTTCTCACGGGCGATGACCCGGGCGCCGATGGCCGCCTGGATCGGCACCTCGAACTGCTGCCTGGGGATCAGCTCGCGCAGTTTCTTGGCCATCTCGACGCCGTAGGCGTAGGACTTCTCCCGGTGAACGATGGCGCTGAAGGCGTCCACGGCCTCGCCCTGGAGCAGGATGTCGACCTTGACCAGGTCGGACTCCTGCTCGCCCGAGGGCTCGTAGTCCAGCGAGGCGTAGCCGCGCGTACGGGACTTGAGCTGGTCGAAGAAGTCGAAGATGATCTCGCCGAGCGGCATCGTGTAGCGGATCTCGACGCGGTCCTCGGACAGGTAGTCCATGCCCTGCAGGTTGCCCCGGCGGTTCTGGCAGAGCTCCATGATGGCGCCGATGAACTCCGACGGAACGAGCACCGTCGACTTCACCATCGGTTCGAAGACCTTGTCCACCTTACCGGTGGGGAACTCCGAGGGGTTGGTGACGACGACCTCCTTGCCGTCCTCCATGATCACTCGATAGACCACGTTGGGCGCGGTGGAGATGAGCGAGAGGTTGAACTCGCGCTCCAGCCGCTCGCGGACGATCTCCATGTGGAGCAGGCCGAGGAAGCCGCAGCGGAAGCCGAAGCCCAGGGCGGCGGAGGTCTCCGGCTCGTAGACCAGGGCCGCGTCGTTGAGCTGGAGCTTGTCCAACGCCTCGCGGAGCTCGGGGTAGTCGTCACCGTCGATGGGGTACAGGCCCGAGAAGACCATGGGCTTGGGGTGCTGGTATCCGCTGAGCGCCTCGGCGGCCGGCCTCGACACGGAGGTCACCGTGTCACCGACCCGCGACTGGCGGACGTCCTTCACACCGGTGATCAGATAGCCCACCTCGCCGACGCCCAGCCCCTGGTCGGCGATCTTCGGCTCGGGCGAGATGACGCCGATCTCCAGCGTCTCGTGGGCCGCGCCGGTGGACATCATCAGGATGCGCTCACGCTTGCCCAGGTGCCCGTCCATGACCCGGACGTAGGTGATCACACCTCGGTAGGTGTCGTAGACCGAGTCGAAGATCAGCGCGCGGGCGGGCGCGTCGGCGTCGCCGACCGGGGCCGGGATGTTCTCGACCACGTGGTCCAGGAGCTCGCGAACGCCCACACCGGTCTTGCCGGAGACCCTCAGCACGTCCTCCGGGTCACAGCCGATGAGGTGGGCGATCTCCGCGGCGTACTTCTCCGGCTGGGCGGCGGGCAGGTCGATCTTGTTGAGCACCGGGATGATCGTCATGTCGTTGTTCATGGCCAGGTAGAGGTTGGCCAGGGTCTGCGCCTCGATCCCCTGCGCGGCGTCGACCAGCAGGATCGCGCCCTCACACGCCTGGAGCGACCGGGAGACCTCATAGGTGAAGTCGACGTGCCCGGGAGTGTCGATCATGTTGAGGACGTAGTCGGTCTCGCCGACCCGCCACGGCAGTCTGACCGCCTGCGACTTGATCGTGATGCCGCGCTCGCGCTCGATGTCCATCCGATCGAGATACTGAGCGCGCATGGAACGGTCGTCGACCACTCCGGTGATCTGCAGCATGCGGTCGGCCAACGTCGACTTGCCATGGTCGATATGCGCGATGATGCAGAAGTTGCGGAGCACCGCGGGGTCGGTCTGGCCAGGCTGAATGCGCACCGGGGTCCGTTTCAACAGATTGATGACGATCACACGGCTGGCATGCCAGCCGCCTTCCATGGTGACATGTCCGGGTGATTGCCCGGACCAGAACACGACTCGGCCTGCGTTTTCTCGCTGCGGTGGCGGCCCTGCTCCTTGCGCTTCCAGGGTTGGCCGTGGCCACCCTCACCCTGCAGTTTACCGGGACACCCGCCCCGTGGGCGAAGACGACCGGCCACGACGCCCTGTGGCTCGGCCACGCGTGGGTGGACGGCAGGAAGACCCACGACGACGTGCGGACGCTCGCCGCCAGGCTCCGCAAGACCGGCATCAAGGACGTCTACCTCCACTCGGGACCGTTCGACCGCGACGGGACGTTGCCCATCGAGAGATATCCCCGGGCTGTCGATCTTCTGAAGTGGTGGCGCGAGGAGTTGCCGAAGGTCAGGATCTCGGCCTGGCTCGGCCAGAAGGTCGACGGCACCCTCGACCTCGACGACGCGGCCTCCAGGCAGTGTGTGCTGGACGGCGCACGCGCGATCATGGCGCTCGGCTTCGACGGCGTGCACTACAACTTCGAGCCGATCGGCGACGGCGACACCGAGTTCCTCGACCTGCTGACCCGGACCCGCGTGATCGTGGGCGACGGCCTGCTCTCCACGTCGACCCCGCAGATCGAGCCGTTCCCGCTCGTCCGCCCGGCCGCACGCGCCGCCCTCGGTCACGACAAATACTGGTCGTCCGACTACTTCCGCCAGGTGGCGAACCTTACCGACCAGGTAGCGATCATGACCTACGACTCCTACCTCCCCTTCCCCGCCGTCTACGGCGGCCACGTCGTGCGGCAGAGCACGCTGGCGCTGGAACTCGTCCCCGAGGAGAAGACGGTGCTGATCGGCGCCCCGGCCTATCACGACCACGCCGCCCCCTGGGCCGACGAGGCCGAGAGCGTCGAGAACGCGGCCAGGGGTGCCCGGCTGGCGCTGACCTCGTACGGCAAGCGCCGTGAGCGGTTCGGGCTGGCGATCTACGTCGACTTCGCCGCCACCAAGGAGGACTGGGCCGAGTACGACAAGTTCTGGTTCAAGCCATGAGGATTACGGTCCGAGCGATCAAAATCACACGCTAAACTGATCGGGCATCCCTCTGCCCGGCCTGTCGATTTGAGTGACGACCTCGGCAGTTGGTAGCCTAGTCAACTGCGTGTGGCGCGCCCTCTCTGCCCGCGCGCCCCATCCAACGACATTCACCGAGGCTTCTTCGTGGCGAACATCAAGTCCCAGATCAAGCGCAACCGGCAGAACGAGAAGGCCCGGCTGCGTAACAAGGCTGTCAAGTCTTCCCTGAAGACGGCCATCCGCAAGTTCCGCGAGGCCGCCGACCAGGGTGACGTCGAGCAGGCCGCTGTGCTCCAGCGCGCCGCCGCCCGTCAGCTGGACAAGGCTGCCAGCAAGGGCGTCATCCACAAGAACCAGGCCGCCAACCGCAAGTCGGCGATCGCCCAGCGCGCCGCCGCCCTGTCGACGGTCGCCAAGTAGTTCCAGGTTTCGCGGACGCCGCCCCCGCACGGGGTGCGGCGTTCTTGCGTTTCAACCGCACGTGCCGCTGGGGACAACCGTGATGCCGAGCTAGCGTCCGGTGCGGCTGGCGACCACGGTCTGGACCATGTGCTCCAGCGCGTACGCGGGGTCGGCGCCGCCGCCCTTCACCTGAGCGTCGGCGGTGGCGACGGCCTGGATCGCGCGGGCGAGGCCGTCGGGCCCCCAGCCGTTCAGCTGCCGCTGAACCCGTTCGATCTTCCAGGGCGGCATGCCGAGCCGGCCGGCGAGTTGACCGCCCCTCAGGTTGCGGGGCGCACCGCCCACCTTCGCCAGCGAGCGCAGGCCCCCGGCGAGCGCGCTCACCAGCAGGACCGGTGCCGTACCGGTCGCCAGGGCCCAGCGCAGTTGTTCCAGGGCTTCGCCCAGGCGCCCCTCGACTGCCGAGTCGGCCACGGTGAACCCGCTGACCTCCGCCCTGCCCCGGTGGTAGCGCGCCACTGCGGCCTCGTCGATCGCCTTGCCGGGGGTGTCGAAGGCGAGCTGGCTGCAGGCGGCGGCGAGCTCGCGCAGGTCGTTGCCCACGGCGTCGAGGAGCGCGGCGGCGGCGTCCGCCCCGATGGTGCGCCCGGCTCGTTTCAGCTCTGCCTTGACGAACGCCAGCCGCTCGGCCGGTTTGGTCATTTTGGTGACCGAGACCACCTGCGCCCCGGCTTTCTTGACCCCGTCGACCAGCGCCTTCCCCTTGACGCCCCCCGGATGGACGAGGATCAGCACGGTCTCCTCGGCCGGATGAGCCGCATAGGAGACGACTTCGGCGATGACGTCCTTGCCGAGGTCCTGGGCCGAGCGGACGACCACCACGGACCTGTCGCCGAACAGCGAGGGCGACGTCATACGGGTGAGCTCCCCGGGCTCCATCTTCGCGCCGGGGAGATCGTGCACCTCGGCGGTCGGGTCGGCCGCCCTGGCCGCCGAGGTCACCTCACTCACCGCGCGGTCGGCCAGCAGTTCCTCGTCGCCGAGTATCAGGATCACAGGTGCCGGATCGGTTGCCGCCATGCCGAGCAGCATGCCACGTCCCGGTGACGGGAGGAGCATCGGCAAGTCGTTCGCAATCGGAATGCAGGTGCCATGAGGCACCCTGGGAACCTCACAGGAGGTGAAAACCATGACGAACTCCACCATTCGCCGCCACGCCTGCCCGCGCTGCGGAACGTCCCTCGACGAGGGCCCGATCATGTACCGCTGCGCGCGCTGCAGCCGGTCGGTCTACGCCGCCGACGTGGACACCGAGTTCCGCCGCCCGGCCAAGGTCACGTCCTAGTCCCGTACCGGAGCCCCTCCGGCCGGGGCGCTCCTTCGGGGAATGACGGACAGGGCTCCCCCGCTGTCCACCACGGCGAGGTCTCCCGACAGGTCCGTCCGGTGGACGCGCACACCGAGCCGGTACAGCGTGGCCAGGGTCGACGGCGCGGGATGGCCGTAGTCGTTGTCCGCCCCCACACTGATGAGGGCGGCACGAGCACCCATCGCGGCGAAGAAGGCCGGGTCGTACCTGCCGGATCCGTGATGCGGAACCTTGAGGATCTCGGCGCGCGGCAGGCCCCTGCGGAGCAGCTCCGCCTGGGCCTCGGTCTCGATGTCGCCGCTGAGCAGAGCCGACCCCGCGGCCCAGCGAACATGCACCACGACGCTGGCGTTGTTGACGGCCGCCCCCTTCCCCGCGCCGGTCGGGGACACCTCGGTCACCGGGCCGATGACCGTCAGCTCGGAGGGCCCGAACCGCCAGCTCGCCCCCGGACTCGCCGCCCACTCGACCACACGGCGGCGGGCGAGATCCTCGCTCAGCCTCACCCCCTCATGCTCCCCGGCGTCGTCTCCGGTGCCGCGCGGGGTCACCAGCACCGCTCCCACCGCCCGCCCACGGAAGACACCGTCGAGCCCTCCCACATGGTCGAGGTGCGGATGGGTGAGGATGACCAGCGGCACCTCCCCGACTCCCATGGAACGCAGACAGCGGTCCACCCGGACAGGATCGGGCCCCGCGTCCACCACCACGGCTCGCCCGGGCCCTGCCGCGACCAGCAGCGCGTCTCCCTGGCCGACATCGCAGGCCACCAGCAACCATCCGCGAGGCGGCCAGCGAGCCACGATCGGCGCGGCCACCGTCACGGCGAGAACCAGGCCGGCGACGGCCGCCAGGGCGATCAGGCGTATCCTCCGGTGCCGCAGCACCAGCACGGCGAGCGGGACGGCAGCGGCCAGCAGGAGCAGCCCGGTGACGCCGCCCGGCCACGGGAGCACGCCCAACGGGAGCCCGGCGGTGTGCCCGGCCACCTCGATGATCCATCCGGTGGCCAGACCCGCCGGCCGGACCAGCAGCTGAGCGAGCCCCAGGTGCAGGGGGGCGACCAGCGCCACCACGAAGCCGAGCAGGGTGGCCGGGGCCACGGCCGGGCCCGCGAGCAGGTTGGCCGGGATCGCCACCGGTGCGAGCTGCCCGGACATGAGGACCAGGACGGGGGTGACGGCGGCCTGGGCGGCGGCGGCCACGGCGATCGCCTCCGCGGCCCATCGGGGCATCCGGGCCGAGAGCCGGTCGCGCCAGCGCGGTGCGAGGACCAGAATGCCCGCGGTGGCGAAGACCGACAGGGCGAAGCCGTAGGAGCGGGCGAGGTCGGGGACAAAGAAGATCAGTCCCAGAACCGTCGCAGACAGAGCCGCGACGCCGTCGCGCGAGCGGCCCGTACCGAGTGCCACGGCGGCGACCCCGCCCATCAGGAGAGCCCTGAGCACACTGGGCGAGGGACGGGCGACGATCGAGAAGGCGACCATGGCCGAGATCGCCAGCACCGCCCGCGCCGCGAGTGGCAGACCGGCCGTCCTGGCCATCGCGACCGCCGCACCGGCCACGACGGCGAGGTTGGCCCCGGAGACGGCGAGCAGGTGGCTGAGGCCGGCCGCCTTGAAATCGGCTCTGACCTGGTCGTCCATCCGGGACACGTCACCGACCACCAGGCCGGGCAGCAGCCCGCGCTGCGCCGGTGGCAACACCTCGGCCGCCTTCCTCAGCCCCGATCTGAGCGCTCCGGCCGCGCGTTGCTCCCAGGAGGGTCCGCTCAGGACGCGCGGCGCCCCTCTGACCAGCACCACCGCCGCGAGCAGCTCACCGGGGTCCGCCGGGCCGAAGCGCCCGCTGACCTCGACCCGCTGGCTGGGCAGCAGCGAACGCCACTCCGCGCCGGAGACGAAAAGCAGCACCGGAGCCCGCAGCCTCACCCTGTCCGCTCCCGTCCCGACCGATTCGACCCGGGCGGGCACCACGAAGCTCTCCCGCCGGAACGGCCCGCCACGCCGGGCCACCTCCCGGGGGTCGTCGGTCACCACCGCCTCCGCAACCGCCGAGGCATGCCTTCCGGCCAGCTCGGCGACCGGTCCCGTACCGGCCGCGTGCACCCGGAAGGCCACCGACCCGGCCACCGCGGCCGCGCACCCCAGGACCGCGATCACCGCGTTACGCCGGCCCGCCGTCCTCCCCGCCCGGACCAGAACAGCCACGGCCAGGGCACCCACGGCCGTGAGACCGGCCACCACGGCACCCGTCGCCGCCGGACAGCCCAGCAGGACCAGGGCGATCACCCACGATGCCGCCGCGGGCAGGAGCAGATGCGCGGCATGCGCGCCCCGCCCCTTTCCGGAATCCCTGACACCACCGGCCTTCCCGGGAGCACCGGAACCATCAGGGCTCTCGGTGGCCCCGGCGCGCCCGGCCTCGACGACCGAGCCGGCTCGCATCCCGACCGCCCTCCCCGACCTGCGGATCACACCCGGACCCTGTCGCGCATCTCGGCGTACTTACGGTCGCCTATGCCGCTCACGTCGCGGAGTTGCTCAACGGCGCGGAAGCCGCCATGGGCGGCGCGGTACTCGGTGATGCGCCGGGCGAGCACCTCACCCACGCCCGGCAGCCCTTCGAGCTGCTCGATCGTGGCCGTGTTGAGGTCGACGACGGCGGTGGCGGGGTCCGCCGGATCCACCGGGGCGGGTGCCACCGCGACGGCGGGGCCGGCCGAGCCGACGACGATCTGCTCGCCGTCGACGAGCCTGCGCGCCAGGTTGAGAGACCCCGTGGCGGCCGCCCCCCGAACGCCCCCGGCGGCCCGGACCGCGTCGGCGACCCGGGAACCTCCGGGCAACGTGATCACCCCGGGGCGGCGGACCTTTCCGGTCACGTGAACCGTCAGCTCGGTGGCCGGCACGGGCCGGGGCCGTGCGGCATTGCCAGGCTCCGGCAGCGGAGTCCCGGAGATCGGCGCCGGCGGGGCCAGCGGCTCGGGCTCCGGCTGGGATCTCCAGGCGTACACACCGCCGGCGACGGCGGCCGTCAGGGCGACGAGCAGCAGGAGGCGCAACCCCGGCCTGCCCGGACCGAGATCCTGTCCCTGTGCGGCCACGACCTTGCGCAGCGCCTCGAAGGCCGGGGGAGACGGCATGGAACGCACACGCGCGGCGGGACCGTCGAGGGAGGCGACATCCTGCGGCCGACCCCGCCCACCGGCCCACGCATCCCCCGCCGAACAGGGCGGAGCGGCCTCGTCCTCCCCGTGAGGGAGCGGATCTCCCGGATCGGCAGGGCTTGCCGGCCGGAACGGTGAGAGCCGATCGTTGGGCCGCGGCAGGGCGAGCAGGTCGGCCGACCCGCGCGGGAGGGGCACGGCGGCAGGTGATCCACGCCCTGTCAGGATCCGCAGCCGCGACTCGGCCCGGAACCGCTCGATGTTCTGGCCTGTGGTCCGCACCCGCAGGACGCTACGGGGCGGCACCGGGAACATCCTCGCCGAACACCGTTCTGTGGATATCCGGCCGGCCGCGCGGTCAGGTTGTGGACGGCGACCCGGCCACGGGTGTCAGGAGGGCGGGAAGGAGACGGTGATACCGAGCATCCCGGGGCCGACGTGGGCGCCGATGACCGAACCGACCTCGACGACTGTGACCTCGACGAGTGCGGGGATGCGCCGGGGCAGGCGCGCCGCCAGCGCCTCGGCACGGGCCGTGGCTCCGAGATGCTGGACGGCGACCTCCACCGGGGCGGTGCCCGCGGCCTCGACCGCGAGATCCTCGAGACGGGCGATGGCCCGGCTCGCCGTACGGACCTTCTCCAGAGGAACGATCGCGCCGTCACGAATGTGCAGGATCGGTTTGATCATCAATGCCGAGCCGAGGAGGGTCGCAGCCGCACCGATCCGGCCTCCCCTGCGCAGGTACTCCAGGGTGTCGACATAGAAGAAGCTGCGGATCGACTCCGCGCGGCGGCGGGCGGCATCCGCCACCTCCGTCCGGGTCGCGCCCGCGGCGGCGGCACCCGCGGCGGCGAGGACCGGGAATCCCAGGCCCATGCCGATGGACCTGCTGTCGATGACGTCGACCGGAACCGGTGAATCCTCGGCTCCCGCGCGGGCGGCCTCGAACGTGCCGGACATCTCCGCCGACAGGTGGACGGAGACGATGCCGGTCGCACCCCGGGCCGCCGCCTGGTCGTAGGCATCCGCGAAACGCCGCGGGGTGGGCCTGGAGGTCGTCACCGGAGCCCGCTCCCCGGGCACCTCGTCCAGCGCCCTGTCGTCGAGCGACCTGCCTCCCACGACCACCTGGAGCGGTACCACGATGATGCCCAGGCGGGAGACCCGCTCTCCCGGAAGGTAGGCGGTGGAGTCGGTGACGACGGCGACCGATGGCGACATGTCCAGAGGTTACTCGGAGAAGATCAGACGAAGAAGGCCGGAGTCACGGACATCGGACCTACTGGACCGGAGTGCCTCCACGCCAGACCCGGCGGGGCTTGAGGCCGAAGGCCCAGGCGAAGGCACCCTCGTGGTCAGCGTCCCACTGGACGATGTCGGCGAGGCGACCCGGGGCGAGAACACCGCGGTCGGAAGCCCCCAGGACCGTGGCACCGCCGAGGGTGGCGGCGCGAAGAGCGTCGCCGACGCTCATGCCGAAGGCCGCCACCGCGAGGCTGATGACCAGTGACATCGAGGTGATGCCGCAGTGGCCCGGGTTGTGATCGCTGCCGAGGGCCACGGTGACCCCCTGGGCGAGCATCCGGCGGACGGGAGGCAGGCTGCCACGCTGGAGGGCGGTTCCGGGGCAGACCACGGCGGGGACTCCGTAGCGGGCCAGGATCGCGATGTCCTCGTCGGTGGTGTGGTGAAGCAGGTCGGCGGAGGCGCAGCCGAGTTCGGCGGCGAGCTGGACGGCGCCCCTGCGGGTGTACGCGCCGGCGTGCACGCGGGGCTGCAGGCCGACGTTGCGCCCGGAGGCCAGGACCCAGCGGGCCTCCTCCGCGGTGAAGTGCCCCTCGTCGCAGTAGACGTCGACGCTGTCGGCCCCCGCCGCCGCGGCGTCGGCGCACCAGGAGCCCACGGCCTCGACGTAGTCACGCTGGCGGCCGAAGTATTCGGGCGGGACGACGTGCGCGGCCATGAAGGTCACGTGCACCCGCGGCATCATCGGCTCCTTCTCCAGCTCGCGCAGGAGCCGCACGTCGGCGAGTTCGCCGTCGCGGGTGAGGTGGTAGCCGGTCTTGGCCTCGATGGTGGTGGTGCCGCTGAGCAGCCAGTCCCGGAGCCGCTCACGGACACCGTTGCAGAGCGTCCAGGGATCGGTGCCCCGGGTGACCGTCACGGTGGAACCGATGCCGCCGCCCGCCGCGGTGATCGCGGAGGGGGTGGAACCGCCGGAGCGCATCGCCATCTCGGCGTAGCGGTTGCCCGCGTAGACCGGGTGGGTGTGCGCGTCGATCAGGCCGGGGGTGACCAGCGCGCCGCCCAGGTTCTCGACGTGGTCGACGTCGACGATGTCGTCGACGACGCCGGGCACGCTCTGCGGCAGGTCCGCGGCTCGGCCGACCCAGGCGATCCTGTCGTTGTGAACGAGGATCGCCGCGTTGCTGAACACATCGTTTCCGGTCCAGAGCCGGCCGATGTTGGTCAGAAGGCGGACCGTCATCGCATCACCGCCTTGTGTTCAGGGGAAGACGCTTGGAGGAGGACCACACCCGGACGGGACGAGTCGCCCCTGACACTGCCGGGCACCGTGCCCTTCAAGCCCGCTGTGACTCCGGACGGCATCGGGGGTCTCCTGCTCTCATCCGCGTATCTGTTGTGCGGCGACAGTATCGCCGAGATCATGATCGGGCGATTTCAGTTCAGTTACGTTATTTCACAAGTCAGCCCGCTGTACAGGCTAATTGGGAAGAACGCCGCCTCACCGCGACCGCACCTCGCCCGCCGGCTCGGCGGTCACGCGTGACGTTGAGCACCTTTCCACAGCTCAGACTACTTCTTCATCGTCCGTAACAGTAGTCACCAGAGCAACTTGCGTCATAACATCTCGCTAGATTTGCCTTATGGTAGCAATCTAAACCCCGGCCGACCACTGCGGCTTTCGCGGCTTTTGTACGCTTTCGCAATCACAGTGCATCTCAGGGAGCCGTCCAGCGCAAGCCCCGTCGTTGAAACGCGATTCGCGATCAACCTAGGCTGATAATCGGGAGGCTCGGACCGTGATCCTTGACCGCCTCCACCTCGGCGACGGGCCGTCGCGTCACCGTGAGAGCGCCTGGGGGCGACGGCTCGACATCCCGGCTCCCGGCCGTAATCCACCCGTCAAATCCCGGAAAAGGCCATGGGCAGGACACTCCGGGTAGCCTTTCTTGCGAGTTGTCCCCAGGTCACACGCATAGGAGTTGCCTTGTCTGTCCCCGCGGACGCCGGCCGGCGTCGCATCGAAGCACTTCTCCAGGAGCACGAGGACCGCATCCTCAAGCGCTGGCTTGAGATCGCCCTCTCCGCCACCGGCAGCCAGGTGGATCGCGGAGGGTTGGCCGACCAGCTACGTGATCTCTACCAGGCGCTGCGTCAGTCGTTCGAAGGCTCCGGCGACCTCAGCGACCTGCGCGGCCTCCTCGCCGAACTGTCCCGCGACCGCGCCCGCCAAGGGTTCACCCCGACTGAGACCGCGATCGTGGTGTTCGGCCTGAAGGAGGCGCTCTACGAGATGGCCGAGGAGGACGGCTCCCCCGATGCCCTGCGAGGTTTCATCTGGTTCTCCCGGGTAATCGACGACCTCGGGCTCTTCACCGTGGAGAGCTACGCGGCGGCCAGGGAGAAGATCATCATTGACCAGGCGGAGCAGCTACTGGAGCTGTCCACCCCGGTGGTCAAGCTCTGGGAAGGCATCGTCGCGGTGCCGCTGGTCGGCACGCTCGACTCGGCCAGGACACAGGTCGTCATGGAGAAGCTGCTGCAGACACTCGTCGACACCGGCTCCGAGCACGCGGTCATCGACATCACCGGGGTGCCGGCCGTGGACACCGAGGTCGCGCAGCACCTGCTCAAGACCGTGGTGGCGGCCCGGCTGATGGGCGCCGAGTGCGTGATCTCCGGCATCCGCCCGCAGATCGCCCACACCATCGTCACCCTCGGCATCGAGTTCGGCGACATCGTGACCAAGGCCACGCTCGCCGACGCGCTGGCCCACACGTTGCGGGCGAGCGGCGTCAAGGTCGTCAACGGCGGGCAGTCCCGTATCGCCGTACGGACGGTGGAGGCCTGATGGAACGCGTGCCCATCCTCAAACTCGGCGACATCCTGATCGTCTCCATCCAGATCGACCTGCAGGACATGAGCGTGCTCGCGCTCCAGGAGGACCTCTCTGAGAAGGTGGTCGCGACCGGCGCGCGAGGAGTGATCATCGACATCACCGCCGTGGAGATCGTCGACTCCTTCATCGGCCGGATGCTGGCCACCATCGCGGCGATCTCCCGCATGCTCGACGCCGAGACGATCGTCGTCGGCATGCGCCCGGCGGTGGCGATCACCCTCGTCGAGCTCGGCCTCTCCCTCGGTGGCGTGCGCACGGCGCTCAATCTGGAGAAGGGCGTCGCGCTGCTGAACCAGATCGAAAGCTCCCAGACCTCTGCGGCCGCCTGGTGACAAGCGCAGAGGAGTTGCCCATCAACGTCAACGGCGACGTCGTGCTGGTCCGCCAGCGCGTCAGGACCGTCGCCGTGAACGTGGGCCTGTCCCTGGTCGACCAGACCAAGGTGGTGACCGCGGCCAGCGAGCTGGCCCGCAACGCCCTGGTCTACGCCGGAGGAGGACAGGTGCGGGTCGAGGTCGTGCACAAGGGTGTACGGCGGGGCCTGCGGATGACCTTCAGCGACAACGGGCCCGGCATCCCGGACATCGAGCAGGCGCTGACCGACGGGTGGACCACGGGTAACGGCCTCGGTCTCGGCCTCAGCGGCTCCCGCCGTCTGGTCGACGAATTCGCCCTGGAATCGACCCCTGGCGAGGGCACGCTGATCACGGTGACGAAATGGGCACGCTGATCCGCTCGCAGCCCGACGTCTGGGTGCGCGCCGAGGACGCCAGTGCGATCGGCGCGCTCCGCCGTACCGCCGTGGCACTCGCCGAGATCCGGGGATTCGGCGAGGAGGACACCGGGCGGGTCGCCGTGGCGGTGAGCGAGGCCGCGTCGAACCTGGTGAAGCACGCGGTCGAGGGGGTCATGCTGATCCGGCCGCATCCCGAACTGGACTCGGCGGTCGAGGTCCTCGCGATCGACCGGGGGCCGGGGATGCACGATGTCTCCCGCGCCCTGCGCGACGGCTACTCCACGGCGGGCACGCTCGGCATCGGGCTGGGGGGCATCGCCCGGATGGCCAGCGGATACGAGGTTCACTCCGTGCCCGGCCGGGGAACCGTGCTCGGCATGTACTTCGTCGCGCAGGGCGCTCCGCTGCCTCGGTCCCAGGTGAGCGGCCTGACCCGCCCGATCGGTGAGGAACCCGTCTGCGGCGACGCCTTCGTGGTCACCGAGACCGGCGCCGCGATGACCGTGATGCTCTGCGACGGGCTCGGGCACGGCCCCGCCGCCGCCCACGCCTCCCGAGAGGCGGTGCGCCTGTTCCTGCGGCACGCGGACCTCGCACCGGTCACCGTCCTGGAGCGCATCCACACCGGCCTGAGCCACACCAGGGGCGGCGCCGTCGCCGTGGCCCGGATCGACGGTGCCGCGGGCACGGTGAGCTTCGCCGGCCTCGGTAACATCTCCGCGTGGATCGCCCACGGCGACGGCCGTCAGGGGATGATCTCGGTGCCGGGCATCGCCGGCCACAAGGCCAGAACTCTGCGCCAGTACGAGTACACCGTGCCACGGCACAGCGTCGTCCTGCTCCACTCCGACGGACTGTCCGAGCGCTGGGACATCACCTCCTACCCCGGGCTCGTCACGCGCCTCCCCTCCGTCGTCGCCGGCACGCTGCTGCGCGACGCCGGCACCCGCAGGGACGACGCCTGCGTGGTCGCCGTCAGGCCGGGCGCATGACCGGGGACGAGCTGATCAGGGTCGACGTCCAGGGCGACCAGGACGTCTTCGCCATGCGCAGGCTCGGCCGCGAGGTGGCGGAGAGCGTCGGGTTGGAGGCCCAGGACCAGATCCGGGTGGCCACCGCGCTGAGCGAGATCGGCAGAGAACTTCTCGACGCCGAGATCGAAGCCTCCGTCGCCTTCCGGCTGGAGCGGGATGCCCTGCTCGTCACCTTTGACTTCTCGGCGAAGACCGGTTTCAGCCCGTCGGGCGGCGTGATGCTGGCGGGGCGTCTCGTCGACCTCATCGAGCTCGATCCCGCCGAGGGAAGAATAAGCATGGTCAAACGGCTCCCGCAGGGCCGCGAGCCGAGGCGCTCGGCAGAGGAGATACGCGCCGTACTCGCCACCGCGACGCCCACCACCGCCCTCGACGAGTTGCGCCTGCAGAACCGCGAGCTCGCCGAGACCCTGGAGGAGGTCCTGCAGCTCAACACCGAGTTGCAGGAGACCAACCAGGGAGTGCTGGCACTCTACAACCAGCTCTCGGAGGAACTGGAGGAGACCAACCGCGGCGTCGTGGCGCTCTACGCCGAGCTGGATGAGAAGTCCGCGCAGCTCCGGGCGGCGAGCGACGCGAAGAACAGGTTCTGGGCCACGGTCAGCCACGAGCTGCGCACCCCGCTCAACTCGATCATCGGCCTGGTCCGCCTCCTGGTGGGCCCCGGCGGGGAGCCCCTGGCCGCCGAGCAGCTCCACCAGGTGAACCTCATCGGCTCCTCTGCGCAGACGCTTCTGGCGCTGGTGAGCGAGCTGCTCGACATGGCGAAGGCCGAAGCCGGGCGGCTCGATCCGCAGCTCTCCATGGTCGACCTGGTGGCGCTGGCGGAACGACTGCGCCTGACGCTCCGCCCCACCAGCGGCAACGACGAGGTGACGCTCACGGTGGAGATCCCGCAGACACCGCTGGAGATGATGGTGGACGAGGTGATGCTCACCCGGATCCTGCGGAACCTGCTCTCCAACGGGCTGAAGTTCACCGAGCGGGGCGAGGTCAAGCTGGCGGTGAGCATCGACGCCGCCACCCACGACCTGGTCTTCACCGTGACCGACACGGGGATAGGCGTGCCCGAGGAGCACCTGGAACGCGTCTTCGAGGAGTTCTTCCAGGTGCCGGGGAAGATCCAGGCGCGGACCAAGGGGACCGGCCTCGGCCTGCCGTACGCCCGCAGGCTGGCCGAGGCCCTGGGCGGCGGACTGCAGCTGACCAGCACGGTGGGATCCGGAACCACGGCCACCTTGAGACTGCCCTACCGGAACGACGAGGCTCCGGTGATCGACCGGCTGCTGATCGTGGACGACGACACGGAGTTCCGCGCCACGGTACGACGGATGCTCACCGGCTTCGCCACACACATCGACGAGGCCTCCGACGGGCTGAGCGCGCTGGAGGCGATGTCCGCGAACCCGCCCGACCTCGCGTTGGTGGACCTGCTGATGCCCCGTCTCGACGGCACCGCACTGATGTCGCGGATGGCCGACGACGAGCGGCTGCGCGGGATACCGGTGATCATCGTGACCGTCGCCACGTCGCGGCAGGCCCCGGAAGGAGCACACATGGTGATCTCCAAGCAGGGGCTCCGCCGTGACACCCTGCTGGAGGCGATCGGAAGCGCTCTGGGACACGCCCATGGGTAGCGGCGGAGCGACGGTGCTGGTCGTGGACGACACCCCGACCAAGCTGTACATCCTGTCGAGCTGGCTGCGCCGCTCGGGTCACCAGGTCGTGCAGGCCACCGGCGGCCTGGAGGCGCTCACCAAGGTCAGAGAGCTCCAGCCGGACCTGGTCGTCCTCGACGTACGACTGCCCGACATCAGCGGCTACGAGGTCTGCGAGCAGATCAAGGCCGATGCGGCGACGTCGTCGATACCGGTCATCCAGATCTCCGGAGCGGCGATCACCCCGGCCGACCGCGCCCAGGGGCTCGAACGTGGAGCCGACGCCTACCTGGCCGAGCCGGTCGAGCCTGACGAGTTCGCCGCGACGGTCGAGGCCACGCTGCGCTACTACCGCGCCCGGCAGCGCGCCGAACTGATGGCCCGGCGGCTTGCCGCTCTCACCGAGGTCACGCTCTCGATGAACTCCGCCGAGACCTTCGACGAGCTCCTCAGCACGGCCGTCGAGGGGGCCTCCCGAATCCTGGAGCGGCGGGGGAGCACGCTCGCGCTGCTTCCCGATGGCCGGATCCGCAGGTTCACCGTCGTACCTCTGGAGAACGCCGCCGTCGCCAAGATCGCGACTCCGGAGACGCTGACCAGGCTGGGCGCGATGTCCCTGGGCGATGCCGCGGGAACCCAAGTTTTCACGGTCCCCACCGCCAAGTGGACGGGGATGCTGCCCGACACGAAGATCAGCGGCGACGCCTCGGTCGTGGTCTGCCGCACCAAGCTGGGCAGGCCTCCCGTCTACCTCGGGGTGGACGGGGTCCCGCCGCTCGACGCCGACGAGTCCAACGTGCTGCGCCAGCTCGGCCAGGCCCTCGCCCTCGCCGTGGACGCGCTCCGGGCGTACGCCGAGGAGCACGCGATCGCCATCACCCTGCAGCGCAGCCTGCTGCCGGCGCGGATTCCCGAGGTCCCCGGGCTCACGATCAGCTGGCGTTACCAGCCGGCGGTCGACAACGTCGAGGTCGGTGGAGACTTCTACGAGGTCCTGCGGCTGGGCGAGCGGGTGCTCATCGCCATCGGCGACGTCCAGGGACACTCGCTGCTGGCCGCCACCGTCATGGCGGAACTGCGCCACGCGCTGCGCGCCTCCATCATCGGCACCTCGGATCTCGGCACGTCGATGGCCCTGCTCAACGACGTGCTGCGGCGCTACCACCCGGGTATGACGGCCACCGTCTGCCTGCTCCTGCTCGACCCGGTGACCGGGGAGATGGAGGTCGCCAACGCGGGGCACATCCCGCCTCTTCTCATCGCCGACGGCCGGGCCCACTACCACCGCATGGGCAATCTCCTGCTGGGCGTGGCCGAGGAGAGCTACCGGGTCGACCGGGTGAACGTACCGGAGGGAGGCTCGGTGCTGATGTTCACCGACGGACTCATCGAGGACCGCGACAAGCTGCTCGACGAGAGCCTGGAGATCGTACAGCACCTGGCCGAGGAGGTGGAGGAGGATCTGGAGGCCTTCTGCGACCGGCTGATCGAGAGGTTCGGCGCCAGGGAGGACGACGTGGCGCTGGTCATGTTCCGCCGCGAGAGGTAAGTAAGGACGCCGCCGTACCGCCTCGGGAGGCGGTACGGCGGAAGGAACCGATCAGACGGTCTCGACCGGCTTGGCGGTCTTCTCCAGCTCGGCGAAGAGGCCGGGCAGAACCCTGGCGTGCAGCACCGTGCCGTCCTCGGTGTGCTCGATGCCGAGGACCTCGCCCTCCCCGTGCGCCCTGGAGATCAGGTCGCCGCGCTCGTACGGCACCAGAAGCCTGACCTCCTGGTCGAACCGGGGCAGTTCCCGCTCGATCACGGCCCTCAGCTCGTCGATCCCGGCGCCCGTGCGGGCCGAGACCACGACCGTGTGCTTCTCCCGCGCGGTCAGCTGGGCCAGCACCACCGGGTCGGCGGCGTCGGCCTTGTTGATGACCACGATCTCCGGGATGTCGCGGACGCCCTCGATGTCGGCGAACACCTCACGTACCGCGGCGAGCTGCGACTCGGGGTCGGGGTGCGAGCCGTCGACCACGTGCAGGATCAGGTCGGCATCGCCGACCTCCTCAAGCGTGGAGCGGAACGCCTCGACGAGCTGATGCGGCAGGTGCCGGACGAACCCGACCGTGTCGGCCAGCGTGAACAGGCGGCCGTCGGGCGTGTGCGCCCTGCGGATCGTCGGGTCGAGCGTGGCGAACAGGGCGTCCTCGACCAGCACTCCGGCGCCGGTCAGCCGGTTCAGCAGCGAGGACTTGCCCGCGTTGGTGTATCCGGCGATGGCCACGGCGGGGACCTCGCGCTGCAGGCGTCGGGCCCGCTTGGTCTCGCGGGCGGTGGTCATCCCGCCGATCTGGCGGCGTAGCTTGGCCATCCGCTCACGGATTCGGCGGCGGTCCAGTTCGATCTTGGTCTCACCGGGACCGCGACCGCCCATGCCGACACCGCCCGCGGCGCGCCCACCGACCTGGCGGGACAGGTTGCCACCCCAGCCTCGCAGGCGCGGCAGGAGGTAGTTGAGCTGCGCGAGCTCGACCTGGGCCTTACCCTCGCGGCTCTTGGCGTGCTGGGCGAAGATGTCGAGGATCAGCATGGTCCGGTCGATGACCTTGACCTTTACCGTCTCCTCGAGCTGGCGAAGCTGGCCGGGGCTCAGCTCACCGTCGCACACCACGGTGTCGGCACCGGTGGCGGAGACGATGTCGGCGAGCTCCTGCGCCTTGCCCGAACCGATGTAGGTCGCCGTGTCGGGCTTCTGGCGGCGCTGGATCAATCCCTCCAGCACCTGTGAACCCGCGGTCTCGGCGAGGAGCTTGAGCTCCAGGAGGGAGTTTTCGGCGTCGATCGCCGTACCGGAGGTCCAGACGCCGACCAGGACGACCCGCTCAAGTCGCAGCTGGCGGTATTCGACCTCGGTGACGTCTTCCAGCTCCGTGGAGAGGCCCGCCACCCGGCGCAGCGCCTGGCGCTCGGCCAGATCCATCTCGCCGGTGTCGAGCAGGTCGTCGAATCGATCGATGTCCAGCGGCTCACGAGTGTCTATGTCGTCGCTCCATTCAGATGGTGGGTCCGTATGCGTTCTTCTCATATGAGTGAACGCCCGAACACCCCGGGTCTCTTCCCCCCGATGGTGCCACGGGAACCGCTCCGTCATCACCTGGTTATCACCGCTCCGTCCGCCGGGCGGCGCGGGGCCGGTGTCGGTGCCCGCCGGTTCAGGAGAGCAGGACCCGGGCGTCGCCGGAACCGGTCCTCAGCGTGATCTTGTGCGGCGCCGAGGGGTCCCTGACCACCTCCACGGTCTCGTCGCCGGAACCGGTCTCGGTGGTCACGTCGTAGCTGCCCTTGGGAAGGTAGGCGGCCACGTCGCCGGAACCGGTCTCGATCTCCACCCTGTCGGGCATGACCGTGAATTTCGCCTCGACCTCGCCGGAGCCGGTGTCGGCGGTGAACTGCTTGGACCCCAGGTTTCCCGCCTCGACGTCGCCGGAGCCGCTCTCGGCGTGTACTCCCCCGGTCAGCCCGCGCAGCGTGATGGTGCCGGAACCGGTGTCGAGCTTGGCCGTCAGACCCGGCGGGATCTCGACCTTGTAGTCGACCGAGCAGCTCGGCCCGTCGCAGCGGTGCCGCAGGGTGAGCGTGCCACCGTCCACCGGGTGCTGGGTGGTGGGCCTGTCGCCGCCGCGCCAGTGGATGGTCTCGGTCACGTGGACGGCCTGCCGGTCCGACTCGGTGACCACGATGTCGCCCGAGCCCGTGGCGACGTCCAGGGCCGTCACCCTGCCGGTGACGTCGTAGGAGACGACGTCCTGCTGCCGGTCGCGGAAGTCCAGGGCGAACTCGCATCCCGAGAGCATGAAAACCGCCCCCAACAGCCCACCGGCGACGATCGTGTTCCTCTTCATGCGCCCGATCCTCGACTTTCCGGGAAGTCTCCACTTCCCATTCATGACTTGTCCGTCCTCTCCCTCTACCGGGAGGCGCTGATCCAACTGTCTCCCACTACATCCCCCAGATCATCGGGGAATTCCCCGAGCGAGCCCTGAGGGGGACCCTGCCTTTGACCGGGAACCGGCCGTCAAGTAGCGTCTATTCCACAGTTCAGAAACAATTTTCCACGATACGGAAAGAGGGCTCATGGACGGCGTTGAGATCAGTGGCCCCGGCCAGGACCGCTTTGACGAGATCCTCACCCCGGAGGCACTGGCCTTCGTGGCCACCCTCCAGCGCGAGTTCAACGACCGGCGCCTGGAACTGCTCCAGGCCCGCCAGGACCGTCAGGCGGAGCTGTCGGCGGGCGGCACCCTCGACTTCCTGCCCGAGACCAGGCACGTGCGCGAGTCCGAGTGGCACGTCGCCCCGCCCGCGCCCGGCCTGGAAGACCGCCGCGTGGAGATCACCGGCCCGGTCGACCGGAAGATGACGATCAACGCACTGAACTCCGGCGCCAAGGTCTGGCTGGCCGACTTCGAAGACGCCAACGCCCCCACCTGGGAAAACACCGTCAACGGCCAGCTCAATCTCCGCGACGCGCTTGACCGGACCATCGACTTCTCCGTCGGGGAGAAGAGCTACACCCTCAAGCCCGACTCCGAGCTGGCCACCATCGTGGTCCGCCCCCGCGGATGGCACCTGGAGGAGAAGCACCTCACCCTCGACGGGACGCCGTTCTCCGCCTCCCTCGTCGACTTCGGGCTCTACTTCTTCCACTCGGCTCAGCGGCAGATCGCCAAGGGCAAGGGCCCGTACTTCTACCTGCCGAAGATGGAGTCGCACCTGGAGGCCCGCCTCTGGAACGACGTCTTCGTCCGGGCCCAGGAACTGCTCGACATCGCCCAGGGCACGATCCGGGCGACGGTGCTCATCGAGACCTACCCGGCCGCGTTCGAGATGGAGGAGATCCTCTACGAGCTCCGCGACCACTCCGCCGGCCTCAACGCGGGCCGCTGGGACTACCTCTTCAGCGTGATCAAGAAGTTCCGCACCCGCGGCCGCGAGTTCCTGTTGCCCGAGCGGAACGCGGTGACGATGACCGCCCCGTTCATGCGCGCCTACACCGAGCTCCTGGTCAGCACCTGCCACCGGCGCGGGGCCCACGCCATCGGCGGGATGGCCGCGTTCATCCCCTCCCGCCGCGACCCCGAGGTCAACAAGATCGCCCTGGAGAAGGTCACCGCCGACAAGACCCGCGAGTCCGGCGACGGCTTCGACGGTTCGTGGGTCGCCCACCCCGACCTGGTACCGATCTGCCGCGAGGTCTTCGACGCCGTCCTCGGATCGCGGCCGAACCAGCTCGACCGCCTGCGCGAGGACGTCTCCGTCTCCGCCGCCGACCTGCTCGCGGTCGCCAAGACTCCCGGTGACATCACCGAGGCGGGGCTGCGCAACAACGTGGACGTGGCACTGCGCTACCTGGCCGCCTGGATGGGCGGGCTGGGCGCGGTCGCGATCCACAACCTGATGGAGGACGCGGCGACCGCCGAGATCTCCCGCTCCCAGATCTGGCAGTGGATCCACAACGACATCAAGCTCGCCGACACCGGCGCCCCGGTGACCAGGGAACTGGTCGAGCAGATCATCGACGAGGAACTCGCCAAGATCAAGGAAGAGCCCGGATACGACGAGGCCCTCTACGACCAGGCGACCGCGCTGTTCAAGGAGGTCGCCCTGGACGACGACTTCGCGGAGTTCCTTACTCTCCCTGCCTATGCGCGTATGCCATGACATGACCGGCCCGACGGTGAGGAATCCTCATCCCCTGACGAGGATTCCTCACTCCAGGCGGTCACCGGCGGCGGATGCGGAGGCCGGGCCGAGTGGATACTTTGCGTGCATGAGTGATGACAGGAACGGCGAGGAAGCCGGTCGGGGCGACTACGGGTCGCTGCTCGACGCCGTCAAGCGCGAGATCACCGGCAGCCGGGGACGGGTGGCCCTGCTCACCACCGATGCCGAGCTGATCCGGCAGTACTGGCGGATCGGCCGCCACATCCTCGAACGGCAGACGGACGACGACTGGGGCAGGAAGGCGGTGCCCCGGCTCTCGATCGACCTGCGCGGCGCCTTCCCCGAGGCCATGGGCTACTCGCGGACCAACCTCCTCTACATGAGGGCGTTCGCGGCGGCCTGGCCGGACTCCGTCCCGCAGACCGGGCGGCCGATCCCGTGGGGCCACCACATCGTCCTGCTGGACATGCTGGACAACCGGGCGACGAGGGAGTTCTACGCGCGAAAGACCGCGGACGAGGGGTGGGCCAGGGGCGTCCTGATCACGATGATCAAAGGCCGGCTCCACCTCCGCATCCGCCACTCCCCGCCCGGCCCGGCCCGTACCTCGCCGGCCCCCGACTGCCGGTCCGTCCAGCGGGAGTTCGCCGGCCTGCTGGACGAGGGCCCCAGGCACGGTAGAAACGCCGGCGCCCCCGCACTGAGCGAGAATGCAAGATGAGGGTTATGTCGTTAATCGGCTGATGTAGGCCGGTGGGCGACAGCAACGGCGTCCCTGTCGTCGCCGGGCCCTCGGTCACATCGCAGGAGGAACGATGCCGACAAAGACACTGGACGAGTCGGCCCGCAGGTTCGAGGAACTCCTCGGCCCCGGGTCGGTGATCACCGACCCCGTACGGCTGCGCACCTACGAATGTGACGGGCTGACCCACCACCGAGCCACTCCCGGCGTCGTGGTGCTTCCGGAGAGCGCCGAGCAGATCGCGGCCGTGGTGCGGATCTGCAACGAGCACGGTCTGCCGTTCGTGGCCAGGGGCGCCGGGACGGGTCTGTCCGGCGGGGCTCTGCCCAGGAGCGACGGGGTGCTGGTGGTGACCTCGAAGATGCGGCGAATCCTCTCCGTCGACGTGCCGAACCGGCGGGCGACCGTGGAGCCGGGGGTCACCAATCTGGCGATCACCGAGGCCGTCCGCGACCTGGGCTACTACTACGCCCCCGACCCCTCCAGCCAGCAGGTCTGCACGATCGGCGGCAACGTGGCGGAGAACTCGGGCGGCGCGCACTGCCTGAAGTACGGCTTCACGGTCAACCACGTGGTCGGCCTGGAGATCGTCACCCCCGACGGCGACATCGTCGAACTCACCGACGTCGATTCCGGCTACGACCTGCTGGGCGCGTTCGTCGGCTCGGAGGGCACGCTCGGCATCGCGACCAAGGTCGTCGTACGGCTGAGCCGGCTTCCTGAGGCCGTGACGACGCTGCTGGCGGCGTTCGAGGACATCGAGCGGGGCGGGCGGGTGGTCTCGGCGATCATCGGCGGCGGCATCGTGCCGGCCGCGATCGAGATGATGGACGCCCTGGCCGTCGAGGCGGCCGAGGCGGCCGTGGCGTGCGCCTACCCCGAGGGGGCCGGCGCGGTGCTCATCGTGGAGCTGGACGGCCCGGCGGAGGAGGTCGCGCACCAGTTCGGCGAGGTGACGCGGATCTGCCGGGAGAACGGCGCGTTCGAGATACGGGTCGCCGACGACCCGGTGGAGCGGGCGGCCATCTGGCGTGGCCGCAAGTCGGCGTTCGCCGCGGTGGGCCGGATCAGCCCCGCCTACATCGTCCAGGACGGCGTCGTGCCGCGGACCGCGCTGCCCGAGGTGCTGGCGAGGATCGACGGGCTCTCCCGCGAGTACGGGATCAGGGTCGCGAACGTCTTCCACGCCGGTGACGGCAACCTGCACCCGCTGGTGCTGTTCGACGACGCGGAGCCGGGCGCGGGCGAGCGGGCGGAGATCGTCTCGGGAAGGATCCTCGACCTGTGCATCGAGCACGGCGGTTCCATCACCGGTGAGCACGGCGTCGGAGTGGACAAATCCCGATATATGCCAAAAATGTTCTCCGACAACGACCTCAACACCATGCAGTTGGTGCGCTGCGCCTTCGACCCCCGCGGCCTGTCGAACCCGGGCAAGATCTTCCCGACCCCGCGGCTGTGCGGCGAGGTCCCCGGGGTCCGCAAGGGCGTGCACCCGCTGGTCGCGTCCGGACAGGCGGAGCACTTCTGATGGAGGCACTGCACGAGACGGGTGTGACGGTCCGCCCGGCGACACCCGACAGGACAGCGGGTGGGATCCTCCCCCGCTGGGTGGCCCTGCCCGAGAACACCGATGAGGTCGCCGCGCTGATGCGTGTCTCGGCCGCGCACGACCTGGCCGTGGTCCCGGCAGGAGGCGGCACGAAGCTGGGCTGGGGAAATCCCCCCGAGCGGTGTGACCTGCTGATCGACACCCGCCGCCTGCTCCTCGGCGACGGATCGGCGGTCGAGCACTCCGCCGGCGACCTCGTGGCGCGGGTCAGCGCCGGGCTTTCCCTCGACGTCCTCGACTCCACGCTCTCGCGGTTCGGGCAGGAACTGGCCCTGGACGGCGCCCCGCGCGCCGGCACGGTCGGCGGCATGCTCGCCACCGCGGTCGCCGGCCCCCGCAGGTTCCGCTACGGCACCGCCCGCGACCTGCTGATCGGCATCACGGTCGTGCTGGCCGACGGCACGATCGCCTCCTCGGGCGGCAGCGTCGTCAAGAACGTCGCGGGCTACGACCTGGGCAAGCTCTTCACCGGTTCGTACGGCACGCTCGGTGTCATCACGGAGGCCACCTTCCGTCTCCACCCGATCCCGGCCGACCGCCGCTGGATCACCGTGGAGCCGGCTTCCCTGGCCGGCGCCGGCCACGGAACGACCGAGCTGGTCACCGAGCTCGCGGCCGCCCTGGCCGAGCCGAGCGCGATCGAGCTGGACTGGCCGGACCCGCTGGGCCCGCCCACCGTGTCCGCACTCGTCGAAGGGGTGGCCGCAGGTGCCCGGGCGGAGACCGTGCGCCGGCTCATGGACGGGTACGGGAGCGCGCTGATCACCGCGGAGGCGCCCGCCTGGTGGGCGGTACCGCCCGGTGCGGACGTACTGCTGGAGTTGCGGGTCCCGCCCGCCGCCGCGCACCTGGCACTGCGGGCGGTCGCCGCGCGCAGGCTGCCCGCGCGGGTACGCGGCTCGGTGGCCTCGGCGGTCCTGCGGGTCGCCCTGCCCGCGGACGTCGACGAGGCGGCCTTCGCCGAGTTCGTGGCGGGCCTGCGCGACGACCTCCGCAGGCTCGGCGGCGGACTGACCGTGCTCACCGCGCCTCCCGAGATCGCCCGCCGGGTGGATCGCTGGGGCCCGTCGGGCGCGCTGCCGCTGATGCGGCGGATCAAGGAACGGTTCGACCCCGACCGGAGGATGTCCCCCGGCCGGTTCGCGGGAGGGATCTGACATGGACCCGAAGCTGATCAATGACTGTGTGCACTGCGGCTTCTGCCTGCCCTCATGCCCGACATACGTCCTGTGGGGCGAGGAGATGGACTCCCCCCGCGGCCGGATCCATCTGATGAAGCAGCACGTCGAGGGCACACCGCTGACACCTGAGATGGCCGGGCACTTCGACGCGTGCCTGGGGTGCATGTCGTGCGTGTCCGCCTGCCCGTCCGGGGTGAGGTACGACCGGCTGATCGAGCAGACCCGCGCCGAGGTGGAGCAGGTACACGTGCGGAAGCCCGATGACCGGGCGCTGCGGGCGCTGGTCTTCCAGCTGTTCCCCTACCCCCGGCGACTACGGGCGATGCGACTGCCGCTGCGGCTCAGTGCCGGACTGCGCCGCGCGATCGCCCCGAGGCTGGAGCGGATCAACCCGTCCCTGGCCGCGATGGCCGACCTCGCTCCTCCGGCCGCCGCCAGGGAGGAGTTGCCGCGCGTGCTCCCGGCGCGGGGGCCGCGCAGGGCGACGGTCGGGATGCTCACCGGTTGCGTGCAGGGCGAGTTCTTCCCTCAGGTGAACGCGGCCACGGCCCGGGTGCTCTCGATGGAGGGCTGCGACGTGGTGATCCCGCCGTCGCAGGGCTGCTGCGGGGCGTTGTCACTGCACTCGGGCCAGGAGAGGCAGGCCCTGCGATTCGCGAAGCGGACGATCTCCACCTTCGAGCGGGCGGGCGTCGACACGATCGTGGTCAACGCCGCCGGCTGCGGATCGACGATGAAGGACTACGCGGAGATCCTCGAAGCCGAGGGAGGCGAGTGGGCCGACAGGGCACGGGCGATCAGAGTCGCCGACCTGGCCGAGTATCTCGCCGCGCTCGGGCCGGTGGCCGAACGGCACCCGTTGCCGCTCACCGTGGCCTACCACGACGCCTGCCACCTGGCCCACGCGCAGGGGATAAGGTCCGAGCCTCGCAGGCTCCTGGAAGGCGTGCCCGGCCTGGTGCTGAAGGAGATCGCCGAGTCGGCGATCTGCTGCGGCTCCGCGGGAACCTATAACCTGTTCCAGCCCCAGGCCGCCAGGGATCTCGGTGACCGCAAGGCGGAGCGGGTGCTGGCCACCGGCGCCGACCTGCTGGTCTCGGCCAACCCCGGCTGCACCATGCAGATCGCCTCGGCGATCCGCCGCCGGGGAGACGCGCCCATCCCCGTGGCGCACACCGCCCAGGTCCTCGACGCCTCGCTGCGCGGGCTCACGGAGGTGCCGTGAACGAGCCGTCCGGCGGCCACGGGACAGGCAAGGATCCGGGGTCGCCCGGCGAGGAGGTCACATGAGCGCTGTGCAGTCGGTCGACCGGGCACTGGACGTGCTGGAGGCGCTGGCCGAGCAGGGCGGGGAGGCGGGGCTCTCCGAGATCGCGGCCAGGACCGGCCTGCCCTACGGGACGATCCACCGGCTGTTGCGCACCCTGCTCGCGCGGGGCTACGTGCGCCAGGAGTCCGACCGCCGCTACGCCCTGGGCGGCGCGCTGGTACGGCTCGGCGGGGTGGCCGATCGCATGGTCGGCGTGTGGGCGCAGCCCCACCTGACGAAGATGGTCGAACTGTGGGGCGAGACGGCCAACCTGGCGGTGCTGGAGGGGGACTTCGTGGTCTACGTCGCCCAGGCGCTCTCGCCGCGGCGGCTGCGGATGTTCGCCGAGGTCGGCAGGCGGGTGCTGCCGCACAGCACGGCGGTGGGAAAGGTACTGATGGCCGACCGGCCGGACACCGAGGTGGCGTCGCTGGTCAAGCGCACCGGCATGCCCCGGCGGACCGCCAACACGATCACCGACCTGCAGGGGATGCTCGCCGAGCTTGAGCGGGTGCGCGAGCACGGGTACGCGATGGACCTGGGCGAGGAGGAGATCGGCGTGCACTGCCTGGCGGTGGGCGTACACGACGGGGCGCGGACCGTCGCCGCGTTGTCGGTCTCCGGGCCCGCCGAGCGGATCTCCGCGCTCGACCGGCGGGACCTCACCGAGGGGATGCGCAGAATCGCGCGCGACTTCGGCGCCGAACTGGGTCCGGCCACGTCCGCCCAGGCGGACGGCACGGTGTGAGCCGCTCGTCCCCACGAGCGGGCGTGACGGGAGGCGACCGCTTCCGGATCATGGCTGGTGAAGCCACCGGCGACTCGGCACACCGGGGCGGCATGTCGCTCCACTCGGGGCGGGGGCTCCCCGACTCGGCCGATCAGGTGTGGACGCGGTGGACGGGCAGTCCGTCGGCCGAGCAGTGCACCTCGACCTTGACCTCGGTCTCCTCCGACTCGAACTCGACACGGGCCCGGGCGTCGGGTCCGCGCTCGACGTCGTCGACCTGGAAACCCTGGGCCGGGCTCCACGAGCGGAGCGTGACCAGGCCGTTCTCGCATCGGGCGATGACCCTCCCGCCCATCGTGGCGATCACCCGGCTCTTGCCGGTGTCCGCGGCGGGTGTGGCGGAAGCCGTCGGAGCGGGGCTCGGGGTGCTCCCGGCCCCGCCGACCACCGTCGGAGCGGTGGAGGGAGCGCCGGGGAGCGACGAGGCGAGGACGAGAGCCTCGTCGACCTCGGCCGCGGAGAGGGGCCGGAGCCCGGCGGTCGTCAGCGGCTCGCTGATATGGTCGATCACCGCCACCCCCGCTCCGGTCGCGAGGAGTCCGGTGACCAGCCATCCGGCCACGACCAGGGGAAGACGCTTGCGCATGCGTTCACTGTGCCACCTGAAACGATAAGGCAAGGTTAAGGGGCCGATAACCCGCTTTTGACGTGGTGTGGAAGGAGGCTAACGTGGCGGCAAATGTCGAACGTACTGCTCATCGAGGACGACGCCGCGATCCGCACCTCCCTCACCCGGGGCCTGCGCGACCGCGGTCACGCCGTGTCGTCCGCTCCCGCCGCTCTCGACGGCCTCCGGCTGGCCGTTGAGGAACGCCCCGACCTGGTGGTACTCGATCTCGGCCTGCCCGACATGGACGGGCTGGACCTCCTTCGGATGCTCCGGGCGGTGAGCCGGGTCCCGGTGATCGTGGCGACCGCGCGGGACGGGGACGCGGAGATGGTCAGATTGCTGGACGCGGGCGCCGACGACTACGTGGTCAAGCCGTTCAGCGCGACCCAGCTCGACGCCCGGATCCGGGCGGTGCTCCGGCGGGTGGCCGGCGAGAACCGCGCCGACAGCTCGGTCACCGTCGGGGGCCTGCGGATCGACCCGCGTACCCGGGAGGCGACCCTGGACGGGGCGCCGCTGGATCTGAGTCCCCGGGAGTTCGACCTGCTCCACTACCTGGCCGCCCGCCCCGGCGAGGTGGTCACCAAGCGGGAACTGCTCACCCACGTCTGGCAGATCCCCTACGGCGGAGCCGACAAGACCGTGGACGTCCACCTGTCGTGGCTCCGCCGCAAGCTGGGCGAGACCTCCCAGGAGCCCCGCTACCTGCAGACCGTCCGGGGCGTCGGCGTGCGACTGGCCGCCCCGGCATGAGGCGCTGGCTGACCCTGCTGGTCGCGGCGACCACCTCCCTGGTACTGATCGCGCTGATGGTCCCGCTGGCGCTCCTGGTCCGCACGGTGGCGGTGAGCGGGGCGGTCAGCGAGGCCGAGAGCGAGGCCGAGTCGGTGGCCGTCGCGGTCGGCGCCGTGGACGCCGAGACCCTGCGGCTCACCACGGAACAGACCTCGCACCCGGTCACCGTCTTCCTCTCCGACGGCCGGCTGATCGGTGCCCCGGCCCCGCGCTCCACCGCTGTGGAGCTGGCCTTCCTCGGTCGCAGTGTCACCGCCGCCGCCCCCGGCGGCAGGGAGATCCTGGTCTCGGTCCAGGGGGCGCCCGGGGGCACCGCGGTGGTCCGGGTGTTCCTGGACGACGACCGGCTGACCAGGGGGGTGCCCCAGGTCTGGGCCGGACTGGCGGCGCTCGGCCTGGCTTTGGTCGGGCTGGGCGTGCTGGTCGGCGACCGGCTGGCCCGCGCGGTGATCAGGCCGATCACCGCGCTGGCGGGAGTCTCACACCGGCTCGCCGCGGGCGACCTGTCCGCCAGAACCGTGCCCGACGGCCCCGTCGAGGTGCACGCGGTCGGCATCGCCCTCAACCATCTGGCCGAGCGCATCACCGGCCTGCTGGCGGAGGAGCGGGAGAGCGCCGCCGACCTGTCACACCGGCTGCGCACCCCGCTGACCGGGCTGAGGCTGGAGGCCGAGTCCCTGACCGACCCTGAGGAGTCGGCCAGGATCGAGGCCCGGGTGGACGCCCTGGAACGCGCCGTCACCTCGGTGATCAACGAGGCCAGACGGCGGGTGCGGGACCGGGCCGAGTGCGACGCGGCGGCGGTGACCGCGGCCCGGGTCGCGTTCTGGTCGGTGCTCGCCGAGGATCAGGCGCGGCACTTCACCCTCGACCTGGCCCCCGGCCCGTTGCCGGTCTCCGTCCCTGCGGACGAGCTGGCCGCCTGCGTGGACGCGCTGCTCGGCAACGTGTTCGCGCACACGCCCGAGGGGGTCTCGTTCTCCGTACGGTTGGAGCCGGCCGAGGGCGGCGTGCTGCTGACCGTCGCCGACGCAGGCCCCGGCTTCGCCACCTCCGACCCGCTGCAGCGCGGTGAGAGCGGGGCCGGGTCGACCGGCCTCGGCCTCGACATCGCCCGCCGCACCGCCGAGTCGGCGGGTGGCTCGCTGTCCCTGCGGACCTCTGCCGCGGGCGGGGCGGGCGTGATCCTGTTCCTGCCCGCCGCCACGCCCTGAGGATCCTCGGCCTCCGCCTGAGAGACTCAGCGGGTCGCCGCGGAGACGTTCCCGCCTTTCCGGCGGGGCTCGTCGTGCACGAGCACCGGGTCCTCCACGGGCGTCCGGCCGCGTTCGGGGAACGGCTCAGGGAACATCCCGGACAGCCGGGAAGCCCGATCCGGCCCGCCCAGGGGTGAGATCCGAGAACCGGTTTCCCTCGCTTAACGATCTCTTAGCATGCCCCTATCAAAATCTCCGCAAATCTTGACCCATGAAGCGAATCACCAGAATCACCGTCGGAACCCTCGCAACCGCCGCCCTGCTGACCGCTGGGAGCGGCGTCGCCCTCGCCGCGCACCAGACGGGCAGCACGGCGATCACCACCACCGCCGCCGCCGACACGACCGCGGCGGACATCTCCGCTCGCAAGGCCGTACAGATCGCCAAGAAGCGCGTCCCCGGCGCGCGGGTGACCAAGGTCGAGCGCGAGTGGGAGCACGGCCAGCGCGCCTGGAAGATCGAGCTGCGCAAGGGCGCCTGGGAGTACGACGTCTACGTGTCGGCGAGGACAGGAAAGATCATCAAGTTGAAGCGCGAGTACGACGACTGATCAGCAGGCCTTGAGTACGGCCTGCATGGCGTCCTTCTCCGCGGAGGTCACCCACAGGCCGTACTTGACCTTCACCTTGATCTGGCGCTCGACGTAGGGGCATCGGTAAGCGTGACGCGGCGGGAGCCAGGTCGCCGCGTCACCGGCGCCCTTCTGGCTGTTCAGCGGCCCGTCGACGGCCAGCAGGTTCAGCGGGTCGTTGGCCAGTTCCTTGCGTTTGGTCTCGGTCCACGCCTGGGCGCCCTTCTGCCAGGCGTCGGCGAGCGCGATCACATGGTCGATCTGCACCGCCGAACTGGTCCGTGTCCCACGCTCGAACTTGATGGTCTTGCCACTGTAGGGATCGTCGAGAACGCCGGACTGGACGATGCACTTCTTGCCGCCCTCCTTGAAGGTCACATCCTTCAGGTCGCGGATGAGAATGTCGTTGCGGGTGTCACAGCCGTTCTTGTCGACGTCCGACCACGCGGACCCGAACTCGTCACGGTCGAAACCGGTCATCGAGGCGCGGCCCTTGACCTCTAGCTTCTTCAGGTCCTGGAGCGCCTCGGACGCGGACTGCCCGCCGCCGGAGGACTTCGTACCGTCGTCCAGACCGTCCGGAATCGGGCCGCAGCCCACCACCGTGAACGCGATCGTCGCGATGACCATCCCTCGTGCCAGCGCAGCCCGCACTATGCCACCTCTCCCGCGCGTTCACTACCTCTGAAGCGGCAAATTATTCCAGATACCTCCTTCAATCCTAAAAGCCTCAAGCGGTCTCTGGGAGACCGGAAGGCTTTTCGGTGCGTCAATCCGCACCTTAACCACGTCTTACATCTGACCTGCACAAATACATTGCGAACACCGCCCTACCGGAAGCACGCCTCGAAATTTTTACTCAACGCGACTATCGACTACCTAAAGTAACGGTGCTCTAATGGCCAAGAGTGCTCACAATGGGTGAGCGAAAAACTACGAAGAGGATTCGCATGGGTGAGATCTCATCGCGTCATCCCCACCTCGCACGGACCGCGACAGGACTGTTCAGCACCGCGGCCGCCCTGCTCCTGGCCTCCACCGGCTCCACCGCGGCGGCCGCGCAGCAGGCCTCCAACCAGCCGCCGAGGGTGGTCCAGCTCGCGGAGAACGCGAGCTGCCCCTTCAACAGCCTCTGCCTCTACCGTGACCACGGCTTCAACGGGCCGGGATACAGCATCCCCGCGGGCTACCCGACCGATCTGAACAACGTGCCGATGCCGGGCGGCGTGGGCGGCTCCTCCACCGCCGCGAACAACGTCTCGTCGTGGATCAACAACACCGGCTACTACGTCCTGCTGATCGACTACGAGGGGGAGGAGCGCACGCTGTATCCGGGCTACTCCTTCGAAGAGCCCCCCGAGACCAATGACAGCGTCGACGCCGTCGACTGGCGCTACTGACCCCCCCGCCCCCCTTTCTTCTCCCCGCGCGCCCGCCCGTCCGGGCTCCGGGGAGAAGGTCTCCGCGACCGTCCCGGTCAGGTGATCAGGATCCCGCCGTCGACCGGGATCACCGCACCGGTGACGTACGAGGCGGCGTCCGAGGCGAGGAAGATCGCCGCCGCGACGAGTTCGGCCGGATCTCCGGGACGGTTCATCAGCACCCGGTGCTCAAGCTGCCAGGCCATGTAGCCCTCCGCGTACTGATCGGTCATCTCCGAGGCGAAGAAACCCGGCTCGACGCAGTTGACCCGGATGCCGCGACGTCTCGTCCACTGCTGGGCGAGGTCACGGGTGAGGCCGACGACCCCCGCCTTGGACGCGCTGTAGGCGGCCTGCGGCAGCCCGGCGGTCGTCTCGCCCAGGATGCTACCGACATTGACGATCGAGGAGCCGGGCTTCATGACCCTGGCGCAGGCCTGCGCCATCCAGTAGGTGCCGTACAGGTTGATCTCCACCACCTGCCGGAACTGCTCGGGCGTCTCCCTCAGCGCCGGGACCGCGGTGCCCACACCCGCGTTGTTGATCAGAATGTCCACCGCACCCAGTTCGGCGACCGCGGCTTCGGCCAGGGCCTGGCAGTCCTCTGGCTTGGCCACGTCGGTGGCGAGGGCCACGCACCGCCTGCCGGTCTCCTCGACCAGGGCGCGGGTCTCCTCAAGGCGGTCCTTCCTACGAGCGCCGATCACGATGTCCGCACCCGCCTCGGCCAGACCCCTGGCGAACGCGACGCCGAGCCCCGAGGACGCGCCGGTGACAATCGCGACCTTGCCGTCCAGCCGGAATCGGTCCAGCATTTGATCCTCCCCAGTCCACCCCATATGCCGAATCAGATTCTAATGACCAGGAAAAGAACCGCCCGTGAGGGGCCTCCTCACGGGCGGTGCGGTTTTCCTGGCTCAAGGCTCCGAGCGGCGCCGCGGGCTTCGAGAGCGACCCGCGGCGATCCGTCCTACAGTCCGTACTCCTTGGTGATCCGCTCGTGCCGCTCCACCTCGACATCGACGGCCTTGGCCAGGTCGAGCCAGGCCAGCGGGTGCACCCAGCGTTCGGTGGCGTCGTCCAGGAGCGCGTCGATCTCGACCGGGCTGATGTCCGGCGGGACCGCGATCCAGCCGAACACGCCGGGCAGCGGCTCACCCGTGGTCGGGTGGGTCACGGTGTAGTTGTCGTCGCTGTAGACCCACATCGGCCAGCCGCGCTCGGCCATGACCTCGTTGAACTCCGTCCAGTCGGCCTGGCTGGGCGCGGCACCGTCGAAGAACCAGCTGGTGTAACCACCGGGGCGGAGCATGCTCACCGCGGCGAACGGCGGGACGAACTTCTCCTGCTCCTCGGCGTTCTCCGGAATCGGCTCCAGCAACTGCGGCTCGAAGACGACCAGGTCACCGGCGTTGTACTCCATGCCGGGAGGCTGGGGAATGGCCAGGCGCGCCGTCGCGGGGCCCGTGCGCACGCTCAACACCTGACGCTGGCTGCCGTCGGGGGCGGGGAGGATGATGCGCACCAGGCCCATCTCCTCCTCGATCGGTCCCTCGCTCGACTGCAGTGGAATCCCGATCCTGGCGGCACCCAGCCGGACGGTCTCCCAGTCTTCGGCGGCCGTCGCCATGACGACCATCCTCCACAGGTCCTGCTGCTCGATCTCCTCGGAGTCGAGGAGATCGCGCAGGATGCCCGCGCCCTTGGCGTTGTCGCCGAGCTGCTGCACCGCGGCCGACCACAGCCTGGCCGCGTCGATACCGCCGCCGGCGGCGACCGCCGCCTCCCCCTCGGCCGCCGCCTGCTCCCAGCGCTCCCGCGCGGTGTGCAGGCGCCCCAGGGCCATGTGGCGCTGCGCGGTGGGCAGCCGCTCGGCCAGCTGCTCCAGGCGCTCGTCCTGACGTGCCTCGATCAGCAGGCTGCTGAGGTACAAGGAGTCCTGCGGGTCGGCGCTCTCGATGTCGCCGGACTCGACCAGCATGGTCCAGTAGATGTCGGCGCCCCTCGCCGGATAGCCGAGGAAGCCCAGCGTGGTGGTGTGGCGCCGGGTGGCCTCCACATCGTGGCCGGACAGCGGGGTCAGCCAGCCCACCCAGCGCTCCGGGTCGGCGTTGAAGCCGTCGGCGGCGTCGAAGTAGCCGACCAGCTCGGCCTCGGGCCCCGGAGCGGGAAGCGCGGTGGCCTCGTCGGCGGCGGTGCGCAGCGCGGCGATCCGCTCGGCGACGTCACCTGAGTTCCTGAGCTCTCCCGCCGCCGACTCCGCCAGGTCGGCCAGCAGACGCGCCTGCCAGATTCCCTGACGGGCGACCGCCAGTTGCCCTGCGACGAGCGCCAGTTCCACCCGGGCGCGGTAGCCGCCCATCATCGCGAAGTAGTCGATCCACTGCTTGAGCACCCGGCCCAGCTGCCAGGTGTTGGTGATCTGCGCCGACCCGGCGAGCGCGCGAACGGCGTACGACCACTCCACCCAGGCGCGGGGGTGCTCGCCGACCACGTCGAGATCGGGCAGGGCGTCGACGGACTCCTGCACGCGATCGAGGGTCGCGAGCACGAGCGCACGGAGCACTCCCTCGCGATACCCCTTGGCCACCGGGTCGTCCGGCTTGAAACCGGCCGCGGCGTCGAGCGCGGTGAGCGCGTCCTCGGCGCGGCCCGCGGCGAGCAGCGCGCGGGCCGAGGCCGCCCCCAGTTCCCAGCTCGCCTCACGGCCCGCGCCGCCCAGCGCCGCCACGGCGGTCTCCGCGTGGGAGACGGCCTCCTCGACACGCCCCGCGTCGAGAAGCGCCGCGACATAGTGCTCGGCGACGGAGGCGAAGGCCAGCGAGCCGGGCTCGACCTCCAGTGCCGAGAGCGCGGCCAGCCGCTCGGCGGCGTAACCGGGGCCGTCGGCGTTCGCCTGGGCGAGGGCCAGCGCCACGACGGCACCGGGCGCGGCCGGGCATTCGCGAACGTCCTCGCGCCTGGTGAACTCGACCAGTGCCTCGGCGTCGGCGATCGCGACCGCCCCCTGCGCGCGGTCGCCGATACGGCCGATCAGATGCCAGTAGCGGGCGTAGAACTCCAGCCAGGGCATCTGCAGGTTCTCCGCCTGCTGCGCGATCGCGGGCGCGAGCACGTCGAGCTGCGCGTATCGGCCTTCCAGCGCCTGCGCGGGCACATCTCCGATCACCATAGCCAGACCGGTGTTACCTGCTTCGTGCAGTTGCCGCTGGGTGTCGCCCACCCAGGCCCAGATGTCCACGTCCATGAGACGTCAGTCTGCCAGGTCGGGAAGCATGCCCCAAACGACTTGGCGATCCCGCACGGTCCAGAGGGGCGGCGTTACGGCTCCCGCCCGCACGGCTCGGAACGTGACCGCACCGGACCCGGCACACCCGCGACGGTGCCGCACGGATCGCGAAGGACCCGCTCGTCCCGTCCGGGGCCTGGTCTCACCGGACCCGGCACGCCCGCGACGGTGCCGCGCGGGTCAGAGCGTGATCTCACCGGACGCGACCAGGACGGCGGGCCCCGCCAGGTAGCTGGTCCGCTCGTCCAGGGTGACGGTGACGGTGCCGCCGAGCACCTCGACCGCCCAGGTGCCACCGGTCTCACCGGCCAGCCGCGCGGCGGCCACCGCCGAGGCGACCGCGCCGGTGCCGCAGGAGCGCGTCTCACCGGACCCGCGCTCGAAGACCCGCATGACGACCCGGCGCGGACCCACCGGATTGAGCAGCTCGATGTTGACCCCGGAGGGGAACACCTCGGGGTCGAACGCGGGCTGGTGGCTCAGGTCGAGCTGGGCCACCGGGTCGCCGATGACGCAGGCCAGGTGGGGGTTTCCCATGTCGACGTGGACGCCTTCGTACTCGTGGCCCGCGACGATCGCGCGGCTCGACCCCAGCACCCGGGGCGGCCCCATGTCGACGGTCACGTCACCTGTCTCCGCCAGCCGTACGCGCCTGATCCCCCCGCGTGTCGCGATGCCGAACTCCCCGGGCGCGGCGAGCCCCTCCTCGACCAGGTAACGGGCGAAGACCCGCACCCCGTTGCCGCACATCTCGGCGATGCCGCCGTCGGCATTGCGGTAGTCCATGAACCATTCGGCCTCGCCGGCCTGGCCGGACACCTCCGGGCTGAGCTTCGTCCGCGTCACCCGCAGCACGCCGTCCGCGCCGATCCCGGCGCGCCGGTCGCACACCGCCGCCACGAGTGTCGCGGACAACTCCAGCTCACCGTCCGGGTCGGGAAGGATGACGAAGTCGTTCTCGGTGCCGTGCCCCTTCGCGAATCGCATGCCCCAACTCTATCCAGGCCCGTGTCCGCCCCGGCGCCCCGGGGAACGGCCCCGTCCTCCGGCACGTCGGCCTGGGAACCGCCGGATCGCCGACCGGCGCGTCAGAGCAAATCGGGCCGGTTCGGTGCGGTTCCCGGTCCCGCCCGGCCGGGGAGGTCAGAGCGGTCAGCCGCGAATCGCAGCGAGCGCCCGTCCCAGCAGGTCGGGTTCCTGCTGGGGGAGCCAGATCACCCGGGGGTCGCGGCGGAACCACGACTCCTGACGGCGGACGAACCTGCGCGTCGCCCGTACCGTCTCCTCCTTCGCCTCCTCCTCGGTGCACTCGCCGCCGAGGAAGCGCAGCACCTGCGCGTACCCGAGGGCACGACTGGCCGTACGGCCTTCGGCGAGCCCATGCGCGGCGAGTTCCCTGACCTCGTCCACCAGCCCGGCCCGCCACATGCGCTCGACCCGCGCCTCGACCCGGGCGTCCAGCACCGCCCTCGGCACCTCCACCCCCAGCTGAACGCTGTCGTAGACGGCGTCGTACGACGGCATCGTGGCCGAGAACGGCCGCCCGGAGATCTCGATGACCTCCAGTGCGCGGACGATCCTGCGGCCGTTGCTCGGCAGGATCGTCTCGGCCGCCTTGGGGTCGCGCTCGCGGAGCCGCTCGTACAGCGGGGCGGGGCCGTGCAGGTCGAGCTCGGCCTCCAGCAGGGCACGGACCCGCGGGTCGGTACCGGGGAACTCCAGGTCGTCCAGGGCGGCCCGCACGTACAGCCCGGACCCGCCCACCAGGATCGGCACCACCTCCTTGGCCCGCAGGTTGTCGATCAGCGGCCGGACCAGCGACTGGTACTCGGCCACGCTGGCGGTTCTGGTCACGTCCCAGACGTCCAGCAGGTGGTGGGGAACCCCCCGCCGCTCCCCCATGGAGAGTTTCGCCGTCCCGATGTCCATGCCTTGGTAAAGCTGCATCGAGTCGGTGTTTATCACCTCGCCCCCCAGTTCGAGGGCGAGATCCACGGCCAGATCGGACTTTCCGCCGGCGGTCGGGCCGACGACGGCTATGACGGGTAGCTGAGGCACGGGGTAATTCTGCCAACTCGCTGGGTATGGGGGAGAGGCGATGCATCCCGTGCATCGGGATTGGGGGACACATCATGTCCATCTTCGACAAGGTCAAGAACATGCTGGGCGGCGATGCCAAGACCGAGGAGCTCGTCAAGAAGGGCATCGACAAGGCCGAGCAGATCGCCAGGGAGAAGACCGGAGGGAAGCACGACCAGCAGATCAGCACCGCCGCGCAGAAGGCCAGGGAGATGGCCGACAAGATCGACAACCAGCCGGGCACGACGCCCGGCACCGACCAGGGCGGTGCCGTGCCCGATCCCGGTCAGAGCGGCCGGCCCGACACACCTCCGCGCTACGGCCCGTAGGCACCGGCCGCGAGATGGAGCGGATCCCGATCCCGGTCAGTCCCAGTCGAGCGTCGGCTGCAGATAGCCCTCCAGGGTCAGCAGCCACCGCTTCGACTCCACGCCCTCGCCCCCGCTGAACCCGCCGAGGCCGTTTCCGGCGACCACCCGGTGGCACGGCACGATGACGGGGATCGGGTTGGCTCCCATGATCGACCCGATGGCCCGTGCCGGGACGCCCGTCCCGCTCCGGGCCGCCAGCTCTCCGTAGGTCACCGCCTTGCCATACGGCACCGTTTCGTACAGTGTGCCGAGCACCCTGCGCTGCACCGGCGAGGTCAGCCGCCAGTCCACCGGCACGCCGAAGACCTTCAGTCTGCCCGCGTAGTAGTCGCCCAGCTCGGCGACCACCCCGGCCGTCCTGGCGGGATCGTTCACCTCGTCCAGCCTCAGCCGCTCAAGCGCGCGGGTCCTGAACGCCACCGGATCACCCCAGCCCACGTTCGCCACGCCCTCCTCGGTCACCGCGACGACCATGTCCCCCAACTGCGTCGCGACACTCCCGAACGCCACGGTTCCCACCATCGACCTCGCATCCCCGTCACCTCGGGCCCGGCACCCATCCGTCGCCGTGACCACTGCGGTCCACCTGTTCACTGCCATCTCGCGCGTCAGTCCGTCGGCGAGGCCGTCCGTTCCGTCCAGCGGGCGGCGAAGTAGCCGACACCGTAGGGCGCGTCGTCATAGAGGAGCTCTCCGCGCAGGGTGCCGCCGCAGCCGCCCAGGACCTGCAGGGCCGCACGGCCGGCGACCCACAGTTCGGCGGCCTCTCCGGGGTCGAGCGGCGGGATCTCGGCGCGGGCCAGCGCCAGGGCGATCGCCCTGTTGTACGGCTCGGCGCGCGAGTCCAGATAACCGGGGGACTTCTCGGTGAGGCAGGCCGAGCCGTCGGCCATGACGAGCATCGCCACGCGACCGGCCGTGGCCGCCAGCCGCTCGCCCAGGGCCGCGCACTCCGCCGGGGGCGCGTCGAAGGAGATCGCGTGGAACGCCGAGGCGGTCAGGTGCTCCCGGTCGAGCAGCCAGCGGCCGACCGACAGCGACAGCGGCAGGACGGGCTCCCCCTCGCCGCTTCGCACGTCGACGCCCCAGGGAGCGAGACCTCCCGCGGCGTCCGCGCCGTACGTGGCGGTCCGGTCCGCGCCGCCGACCACCACGATCGTGTCGGCGCCGGCATCGCGCAACGCGCCGAGCGCGGCCGCGCAGGCCGCCCTGAGGTCGTCGAGTTCCACAGCCGCCGCCCCGGCCAGTTCGGGGAGCAGCAGCGGGGGATGCGGGCACACGGCCGCGGCGACAAGCACCCGGCCAGACTAACCGAGTCCTCCCGGGAACCGCCCCGGAGAAGAGCGCCGGGGCACGGTGATCCTCTCGGCGCGCCCCGGCATCCCGCTCATCACCGAAAAGGAGGTACGGCTGTCAACCGCCGCTCGGGCCTTGGGGGTGCACGTAGCCGGTGGCACCGTCGGCGCGGGGGTCGTCCGGAACCTCCTGTGGCTTCTGGGGACCGCTCTGCTGTGGCGACGGCTTGTTCGCCGAGGGTTTCCCCGCGGCCGAATCGGCTCCCGGCTCGCTCCGGCTCGTCCGGTCGGCGCCCGTGCCCGCGTCGCTACCCGTGCCTCCGGTGGAGGTGTCACCGCCGCCGGAGGCGGTGTCCGTCTTCCTCTCCGGTTTCTGCTTCTCCTCCTGCGGCGCGTTCTGGTCGGGCTCGGGATTCTGAGCGGCCTCCTGGGCGCTCTCCGGCGCCTTCGGCGGCGGTGCTCCAGGGTCGTCCTGGTCGCCGTTCACGAAGGCGAAGACGGCGCCCCCGCCCAGGAGGGCGGCGGCGAGGACGGAGAAGACGGCTATGGCCGGGCCGCTTCTCCGCTGTGACCTGCGGGACCTGCGTGGCTTGCCGGGCTCACCGGCGGGACCGGTGAGGATCTCTGTTTCTCCGGTACTGCCCGGAGAAGAAGGGACATGCATGGGAAAACTCCCTGCGGTTCTCGGGGGGAAACCTCCTCGGTTTCCGAAGGGTGCCGAACCACAGTAGCCACAATGGGGAAATGCTCGCACACCAATCACAAATGAATCACGAAATATCGTCTCTTAGAGGACGCGTAGTGTCATCGTGGGCATATGCCCTGGCAGAGAAGGTGGCGGCACCGGAATCCCCGCTCCCGCAGGGGATTCCAACTATTCGATCATGAGCGCACGCCCCCGGGACGGCCACCTCCGAATGGGGCGTCCCGGGGAGGATCGAGCCGAAAAAATCTCAGCGGAGGCGTACCCGAAGCCTCCCGCGGGACCTCAGGAGACGGAGCAGCCCGAGGTGTCCGGGAGCGGGGCCGGGCGGCCGATCGAGGGCATGCCGAGCATGACACCGGAGCCGGAGCCCGCCGGAGCGCCCTGGCGGGCCTCCCAGGCATCGCCCGCGCGGGTACGGCGGAGCCTCAGCGCGGGACCGTCTGCCACCAGGTGGTGCGGCGCCGCGTAGGTGACCTCGGCGCTCACCACGTCGCCGGGGCGCGGGACCTCTGCCCCCGGGGTGAAGTGCACCAGGCGGTTGTCGGGGGCCCGCCCCGACATGCGCCTGGTCGCCTCGTCCTTGCGGCCCTCACCCTCGGCCACCAGCACGTCGAGGGTCCGGCCGACCTGCTTCTTGTTCTCCGCCCAGGAGATCTCGGTCTGCAGGGCGACGAGTCGCTCGTAGCGCTCCTGCACGACCTCCTTGGGGATCTGGTGGTCCATGGTGGCGGCAGGGGTGCCCGGCCTGATGGAGTACTGGAAGGTGAAGGCGTTGGCGAACCGCGACTCGCGCACCACGTCGAGGGTGCCCTGGAAGTCCTCCTCGGTCTCGCCGGGGAAGCCCACGATGATGTCCGTGGAGATGGCCGCGTCGGGCATGGCGGCGCGGACCCGCTCGATGATGCCGAGGTAGCGCTCGGCCCGGTAGGAGCGGCGCATCGCCTTGAGGATCCGGTCGGAGCCCGACTGCAGCGGCATGTGGAGCTGGTGCATCACATTGGGCGTCTCGGCCATGGCCACGATGACGTCGTCGGTGAACGCCGCCGGGTGCGGGCTGGTGAAGCGGACCCGCTCCAGCCCCTCGACCTCGCCGCAGGCCCGCAGCAGCTTGCCGAAGGCAAGCCTGTCTCCGAACTCCACACCGTAGGTGTTGACGTTCTGGCCGAGGAGGGTGATCTCCAGCACGCCCTGGTCGACCAGGGTGCGGACCTCGTTGAGGATGTCGCCGGGGCGGCGGTCCTTCTCCTTGCCGCGCAGGGCGGGCACGATACAGAACGTGCAGGTGTTGTTGCAGCCCACGGAGACCGATACCCAGGCGGCGTAGGCGGACTCGCGCTTGGTCGGCAACGTGCTCGGGAAGGTCTCCAGGGATTCCTTGATCTCGACCTGGGCCTCCTGCTGGACGCGCGCGCGCTCGAGCAGCACCGGCAGCGAGCCGATGTTGTGGGTGCCGAACACCACGTCCACCCAGGGTGCCCTGCGGACGATCTCTCCCTGGTCCTTCTGCGCCAGGCAGCCGCCCACGGCGATCTGCATGCCGGGATTGCCGACCTTCGAAGGACGCAGGTGCCCGAGATTGCCGTAGAGCTTGTTGTCGGCGTTCTCCCGTACGGCACAGGTGTTGAACACGACCACGTCGGCCGTCTCCCCCTGGGCGGCCGGAACGTATCCGGCGTCTTCCAGCAGACCAGACAGGCGCTCGGAGTCGTGCACGTTCATCTGGCACCCATAGGTACGGACCTCGTACGTGCGGGCGCTCTCCACGGTGGCAGTCATCTCAAGACAAGGGTAGGCGCTCGCCGGACCTTCGAGTACGGCCCGGAAGCCGTCGACCCCGGCGTGACGGGCGGGTCACTCCGCGTTGATGACCAAGAGGTAAGTGGGCCGTGATCTGATCGGTACCGCAGGGTTAGCGCGGGGTGCCCTTTACAGAATTACGTTGTCCTCCATGACGGAGAACGGGGACAAGACTCCTTTGGTGGTGCTCGAAGGCGTCAACAAGCACTTCGGCAGCCTGCACGTCCTTCGGGACATCAATCTGACGATCTCCCGTGGCGAGGTCCTCGTCGTCATCGGCCCCTCAGGCGGCGGCAAGTCGACCCTCTGCCGGACGATCAACCGGCTGGAGGCGATCGACCAGGGGACGATCACCTTCGACTCCCAGCCGCTCGCCGTCGAGGGCAAGGCTCTGGCCAAGCTCAGGTCCGAGGTCGGGATGGTGTTCCAGTCCTTCAACCTGTTCGCCCACAAGACGATCCTGGAGAACGTCACGCTCGGGCCGATCAAGGTCCGCGGCATCGCCAAGGCCGACGCCGAGCGGCGGGGCATGGAGCTGCTGGAGCGGGTGGGCATCGGCGCGCAGGCGTCGAAATACCCCGCGCAGCTCTCCGGAGGCCAGCAGCAGCGCGTGGCCATCGCCCGCGCCCTGGCCATGGACCCGAAGATGATCCTGTTCGACGAGCCGACCTCGGCGCTGGATCCCGAGATGGTCCAGGAGGTGCTCGACGTCATGATCAGCCTTGCCCAGGAGGGCATGACGATGATGGTCGTCACCCACGAGATGGGCTTCGCCCGCCGCGCGGCCGACCGCGTGGTCTTCATGGCCGAGGGCCAGGTCGTGGAGGAGAACACCCCAGAGGAGTTCTTCACCAACGCCCGGACCGACCGGGCCAGGGACTTCCTTTCCAAGATCCTCACTCACTGACGGCTCTGCTCATCCCTGACGAAAGACGAGGTAGCAAGAATGCGTGTACGTCGTATTGGAGCCGTGGTGATCGCAGCCGCCGCGGCGATGGCCGGCCTGACCGCGTGCGGTGACGGCGGCAGTGGAAGCGACAAGTTCGTCGTGGGTATCAAGGTCGACCAGCCCGGGCTCGGGCAGAAGCAGCCCGACGGCTCCTTCAAGGGGTTCGACGTCGACGTGGCCAGGTATGTCGCCAAGGAGCTCGGCTACGCCGACGACAAGATTGAGTTCAAGGAGGCCATCTCGGCCAACCGTGAGTCCTTCATCCAGCAGGGCCAGGTCAACGCGGTGATCGCGACCTACTCGATCACCGACGACCGCAAGAAGAAGGTCTCCTTCGCCGGTCCGTACCTGGTCACCGGCCAGGACATCCTGACCCGGGCGGACGACACCACGATCAACAGTGTCGAGGACCTCAAGACCAAGAAGGTCTGCGGCGCCCAGGGCTCGTCCTCTCCCGCGCGCCTGGTCGAGAAGTTCGGCGACGAGTGGAAGAGCGGCTTCCTCACCGAGCAGCAGGGCTACGGCGCCTGCCTGCCGCTGCTGGAGAACAAGCAGGTCGACGCGATCTCCACGGACGCGACGATCCTGGCCGGCTTCGCCGCCCAGTCCCCCGGCAAGTTCCGCCTCGTCGGCCAGCCCTTCTCCGAGGAGAAGTACGGCATCGGCCTGAAGCTGGAGGACAAGGAGACCCGCGAGAAGGTCAACGCGGCGGTGGAGAAGATGTTCAAGGACGGCAGCTGGAAGAAGGCCGTCGACGCCAACTTCGGTGAGTTCGGGAAGTTCTTCACCACCCCGCCGGCTGTCGATCGCTACTGACCGGTCACACCTCGGCCGGGGCGCGCGGACGCCTCGGCCGGTGACCACTGGAGGAACGAGTG
Organism: Streptosporangium amethystogenes subsp. fukuiense; assembly: GCF_042665875.1. NCBI lineage: Bacteria > Bacillati > Actinomycetota > Actinomycetes > Streptosporangiales > Streptosporangiaceae > Streptosporangium > Streptosporangium amethystogenes. The sequence goes on from NZ_JBHTEE010000001.1 coordinate 4,779,462, forward strand.
CAGGCACTCTCCGAAGAATTCCGGGTCATTCTGGAAGCTTTCTGGTTGACGATCCGGCTCACCCTCGCCAGCGGGCTGGTGGCGCTGGTGCTCGGGACGATCCTCGCGGGGATGCGGGTCAGCCCGCTGCCTGTGCTGCGCGGAATCGGCACGACGTACGTGAACGTCCTGCGGAACACCCCGCTGACCCTGGTGATCGTGTTCTGCGGGCTGGGCCTCGGACTGGTCCTGGACGTCTCGTTCTCCCCGAGCCTGTCCACCAACTACATGTGGCTCTCCATCATCGGCCTGTCCGCCTACACCGCGGCGTTCGTCTGTGAGGCGATCCGGGCCGGGATCAACACGGTGCCGGTCGGCCAGGCCGAGGCGGCCCGCGCCATCGGGCTCACCTTCGGTCAGAACCTGAGACTGATCGTGCTGCCCCAGGCGTTCCGCGCGGTGATCGCCCCGCTGGGCAGCATCCTGATCGCGCTGACCAAGAACACCACGATCGCCGCCGCCATCGGGGTCGGAGAGGCTTCCCTGACGATGAAGACGCTCTTCGAGGCGCACGGCGACGCGGTCGTGCAGATCTTCGCCGGGTTCGCGCTGGGCTTCCTGATCCTGACCCTGCCCACCGGACTGCTGTTCGGCTGGCTGGCCAAGCGTCTGGCGGTGGTCCGATGACCGCGGTGACCACCGAGCGCACCCGGCGCCCGGCGCGCGGGCGCGCCGACAGCTCCGAGCGCGTCAGCGTCCTGTACGACATTCCCGGCCCCAAGGCCAGGATCCGCAACAACGTGCTCACCGTGCTGGTCATCGCCGCCACGCTGTTCGCGGTGTACGTGATGGTGACCAAGCTCGACGAGAAGAACCAGCTCAGCGCCGAGATGTGGACGCCGTTCCTGCGCGGCGACGTGTGGCTCAACCTGATCCTGCCCGGCCTGCTGAACACGCTCAGCGCGGCCGCGGTCGCCGCCGTGATCGCGGTGCCGTTCGGCTTCGTCTTCGGCATCGGCCGGCTCTCGGAACGGGCCTGGATCCGCCTCGCGGCGGGCGCGGTGGTCGAGTTCTTCAGGGCGATCCCGTTGCTGATCATGATCTTCGCGGTGATGTTCGGCGGGAGCGCGGTCTTCGGGCTCACCGTGACGCCGTTCGCCGCGGTGGTCGTCGGCCTGGTCCTGTACAACGGCTCGGTGCTGGCGGAGATCGTACGGGCGGGCATCCTGTCGATCCCCCGAGGGCAGAGCGAGGCCGCGCTGGCGGTCGGCCTGCGTCCCGGTCAGGTGATGCGGATGATCCTGCTGCCGCAGGCGGTCACCGTGATGATGCCGGCGATCGTCGCGCAGTTGGTGGTGCTGCTGAAGGACACCGCCCTGGGCTTCATCGTGTCGTTCGAGGACCTGCTCAACGCGGGGGCGCGCGTGCTGCCCTCCAACTTCAACAACATCATTCCCGCAGTGATCGTCATCGCGATCATCTACATCATCATCAACGTGATGGTGGGCACCATCGCCACCTGGCTGGAGATGCGGAGCCGTCGCAGCAGGAAGACGGCGGCCCAGCCGATCGCCCGGCCCGACTCACCGACCGCGGTCGAGGGCGGCCTGGGAAATCCGGCACCGTAGGAAGCACAGCGGTCGAGGGCGGTCACCGGGTCCGGTGGCCGCCCTCCTCCCATGCCGGGCCCCGGACCGGTTGGCCGGGCGCTCCGAGGCAGGCGAGGCTCCCGTAGCCGGTGAAACCCGGCCTGTGGAAGAGGTCGGATCAACCACCTCTACCCCCTCATTCCCCCCGATCCTGCGGCTCGTGCCGACCGTCGGCGGCATATCTCTGGTGACGCGAGCGTGATACCGGCGACACGGAGCGGGTTATCGGGCAGGATTGCGCCATGTCCCCCGAGCAGGCCATCCTGCCGTACGCCACCTGGCCCTCGCCGATCTCCACTTCCGACGTCGCCCGCTCCGGGCTGCGCCTCGGGTTCCCGACAGTGCTCGGCGGGGAGGTCTGGTGGACCGAGGACCGTCCCGCCGAGGGCGGGCGGACCACCATCGTGCACCAGAGCGCGGACGGCACGCAGCACGATCTGCTGAGCGCGCCGTGGAGCGCCAGGACCAGGGTCCACGAGTACGGCGGGCGGTCGTACGCGGTGGTGCCCGGCGAGGGCCTGGTGTTCACGAACTTCACAGACCAGCGGCTCTACCTGCTGCCCACCGGCGGCGAGCCCCGGCCGCTCACCCCCGAGCCCGAGCACCCCACCGCCCTGCGCTACGCGGACCTCCTCGTCCACGACGGTCAGATCTGGTGCGTCAGGGAGCGGCACGCCGACGGCGAGGTGAGCCGGTCGATCGTGTCGATCCCTCTCTCCGGCCCCCCCTCCGGCGGGGCCGAGCCCCGTGAGCGGATCAGCGGGCATGATTTCTACGCCTCCCCCACCGTCTCCCCCGACGGCGAGCACCTGGCCTTCATCTGCTGGAACCATCCCCAGATGCCGTGGAACGGCACCGAGCTGCGGGTCTGCCGGCTGGCCGACGGCACCTCCTGGAAGGTCAAGGGGGGCATCTCCGAGTCGGTGCTCGCCCCGCGGTGGCGTGACGAGCGACACCTTTACGCGATCTCCGACTGGTCGGGCTGGTGGAATCTCTACCTGGTCGGGATATACGGCACCGCGACCCGGGCCCTCTACCCGATGGAGGAGGAGTTCGCGGGCCCGCTGTGGCAGCTCGGCGCGACACCGTACGCGCCGATGGCCGACGGCAGCCTCGCGGTCCTGCACGGGCTGGGCGGCCTGCGGCTGGGCGTCTTCGACCCGGACAGCGGCCTGCTGAGCGACCTGGACGTGCCCTACGACGGCTGGGATCCGGTGCTGGCCACCGACGGGCACGCCCTGGTCGGCATCGGGTACGGCCCGGCGCTGCCCCGCTCGATCGTCCGGGTCGACACGTTGACCGGCAGCGCGCAGGAGCTGCGCAGGGACATCAACGAGCTGCCCGACACCGCCTACCTGCCGCTCCCCAGAACCGTGGAGTTCGAGAGCCGGTTCGGACGCGAGGTGCACGCGTTCCTCTATCCGCCGTCCAACCCCCTGGCACGCGGCGAGGGCCCTCCGCCGTACGTCGTGTTCGTGCACGGCGGGCCGACCGGGCACAGCGCCGGAGCACTCGACCTGGAGAAGGCGTTCTTCACCAGCAGGGGCATCGGGGTGATCGACGTCAACTACGGCGGTTCCACCGGCTACGGCCGCGCCTACCGCGAGCGGCTGCGCGGCCAGTGGGGTGTGGTCGACGTCGAGGACTCGATCGCCACGGCCGAATGGCTGGCCGCGGAAGGGCTGGCCGACCCGGCACGGATCGCGATCCGGGGCGGCAGCGCGGGCGGCTGGACGGTCATGGCGGCCTGTTGTACGTCCGACGTGTTCGCCGGAGGCGTCTCCTACTACGGTGTGAGCTCGCTCGCCACGTTCAGCGCGACCACCCACGACTTCGAGTCGCGCTACATCGAATGGCTGATCGGACCGGAAGATCCCGTTCTGTACGCCTCGCGCGAGCCTCTCGGCCAGGTGGCGGGGGTGAGCTGCCCGATGCTGCTCCTGCAGGGCCTCTCCGACCCCGTGGTCCCCCCCGAGCAGTCACAGGCCTTCGTCGACGCTCTCGCCGAGCGTGGCATTCCCTGCACCTATCTCACGTTCGAGGGCGAGGCCCACGGCTTCCGCCGCGCCGAGACCCGCAGCGCGGCACTGGCCACCGAACTCGCCTTCTATCAGCAGATCTTCCACGTCTGAACGCTCACCCGCGGCTTCCCGCCCCCGGCGCGAGCGTCCGGCCGGCGGGCGACCTTTCGAGTGCCGGGCGTCAGCGGGCGAACTCGGTGGCCCGGGACTCACGGACGACCGTGATGCGGATCTGGCCGGGGTAGGTGAGCTCCTCCTCGATCTGCTTGGCGACGTCGCGGGCGATCACCTGAGCCTGGATGTCGTCGACCGAGCCCGGCTTGACCATGACCCTGATCTCACGGCCCGCCTGCATGGCGAAGACCTTCTCGACCCCCTCGTAGGAGGTGGCGATCTCCTCCAGGCGCTCCAGTCGCTTGACGTAGGCCTCCAGCGACTCTCGGCGCGCGCCCGGACGGCCGCCGCTGATCGCGTCGGCGGCCTGGGTGAGGACGGCCTCGACGGTCTTGACCTCTACCTCGTTGTGGTGGGCCTCGATGGCGTGGACCACGTCCTCGTGCTCGCCGTACCGCCTGGCGATCTCGGCGCCGATGAGCGCGTGGCTGCCCTCGACCTCGTGGGTGAGGGCCTTGCCGATGTCGTGCAGGAGCGTGCAGCGCTTGAGCAGCGTCGTGTCGAGCCGCAGCTCGGCCGCCATGATGCCGGCGATGTGGGCGGACTCGATGAGGTGGCCGAGCACGTTCTGACCGTAGGAGGTGCGGTAGCGGAGCTGGCCGAGGAGGGTGACCAGCTCAGGGTGCATGTCGGTGATGCCGAGCTCCACCAGGGCGTCCTCCCCCGCCCGCACGCACAGCTCCTGAACCTCGGCCTTGCTGCGCTCGTGGGCCTCCTCGATGCGCTGCGGATGGATACGGCCGTCGAGGACGAGTTTCTCCAGGGTCAGCCGGGCGGTCTCGCGGCGGACCGGGTCGAAGCATGACAGCAACACGGCTTCCGGCGTGTCATCGATGATCAGGTTGACTCCGGTGGTCGACTCGAAGGCACGGATGTTACGGCCCTCGCGGCCGATGATGCGCCCCTTCATCTCGTCACCCGGCAGGTGCAGGACGCTCACGACGGACTCGGCGGTCTGCTCGGTGGCCACCCGCTGGACCGCCAATGTAACGATCTTGGTGGCGCGCTTCTCGCCCTCCTTGCGCGCCTCGCTCTCGATCTCCCTGACGATCAGGGCTGCCTCGCGTTTGGCCTGGTTCTCGATCTCCCGGACCAGCTCGGCTCTGGCCTGGTCGCCGGTGAGCCCGGACACCCGCTCCAGGATGGCCTTGCGCTCCTCGGCCACCCGTTCGAGATCCTCGCGGCGATCGGCCAGCTCGGTCTCCGTCTCGGCGAGCTTGCGGGCCCGGTCAGCCTGGCGCCTGGCCTCATCGTCGAGGCGCTGCTCCCGCTCGGCCAGCCGGTTCTCCCTGCGTTCGAGGTCCGCCCGGAGTTCCTTGAGCTCGTATTTCAGCACCTTGCCCTCGGCCTCGACCTCCTTGCGCATCTCGGCCGCCGCCTCGACCGCCGCCTCCGATTTGCGCAGGAGCTCTCCGGCGTCGTCCTGGGCCTTCGCCCGGATACCGGCGGCCTCACGCCTGGCCTCCTCCAGCTGGGCCGAAACCTCGGCCTCCTGCTCCGGGGTGAGGCCCTTCGGTCCGGCTCCTCCGATGTGACGCAGCAACACGACCAGCACGGCCGTCATCACGGCAAGAGCCACAACCGCCACTGCCAATATGACGACCACGACCGGATCCATGCGCGCCTCACCTTCCTCGCGTCGCAAATATCAAGCACGCGAGGGGTCACACGCACGGCACGGAAAGCCCAAGAGACGGCGCTGCCGGGACAGAAGTGAACCCAGAGGGATCACTCACCGGCTTTTCCCGCCGGCCCGCTCTCCCGCCCTCATCCGCCAAGCCTGTTTGTCCGTATACACCGCTATGACAATCCGCACTGCGCGGAGTAACTCCTCACTGCCGTTGAGATTAAGCGTCAGAGAGGTAACGAGCAAGCAAAGACCTGGCGTCAGGCTGCTTTGAGCTAGTCGAGGGGATAGCCCGAATCTTCCATGAATGGCGCTGTTTCTGCCTCATCATCCTCCAGCACTTCGCGGATAACGCGAAACGCCAGGCCAGGACCGTATCCCTTTCGAGCGAGCATGCCGGCCAGCCTGCGGGTCCTGACCGCAGGGTCCAGACCGCGGGTCGAGGAGAGCTTGCGCCGCACAAGGCGACGGGCGGTCTCCGCCTCCTGCTCGGGGTCGAGCTGCTCCACCGCGTCCTTCACGGTCTCCTCGTCCACCCCCCGGTGCCGGAGCTCGGAGGCAAGGGCCTTTCTGGCAAGCCCCCGCCCGGCATGGCGAGAGCTCACCCATGCCGCGGCGAACGCCTCATCGTCGATGAGCCCGACCTCGGAGAAGCGCTCCAGCACGGCGTCCGCCGCCTCCTGGGGCACCTCACGCTTGTGCAACGCCTCCGCGAGCTGAGCTCGGGTGCGCGGCGCCATCGTCAGCAGCCGCAGGCAGATCGCCCGCGCCACCGCTTGCGGATCGGTCCCGGCCCCCCGGCTCGCGGGAGCTCCCTCGGCCGGCCCGCCAGGAAGGAGGCCATCGGGATGGGTGCCCGAAGAACCGACCCCGGAGCGTCGCTCACCACGCCGGGAGCCACGTCCCCGCCGGCTTCGCGGCTCGTCGGCGGTGGGACCTGCGCCCTCTCCCTCGGAGGCGGGGAGAGCATCGCCGCGCCCGCGCCCTCGCCCGCTTCTGCCCGGCGAGCCGCCCCGGGGCTCGTCGGGCCAGGCACCCCAGTCTCTCGGCCCGCCCTCACCGGGCGGACCAAGGTCGGCTCCCGTCATCATCGATCAGCCCGAATCAGGCGTCACCCGGCTTGGGAGTGGCCGCCTTGGAACCGCGACCGGACGCGGCGGTCGCCGGACCGGAACCACGGCCGGGCGCGGCGGTCGCCGGAGCGGCAGGCGGCGGGGTGGCCGGGCTGTCGACGCGCGGGCCGACGCCGAGCTTCTCCTTGATCTTCTTCTCGATCTCGTTCGCCATGTCCGGGTGGTTCTTGAGGAAGTTTCGCGCGTTCTCCTTGCCCTGGCCGAGCTGGTCGCCCTCGTAGGTGTACCAGGCTCCGGACTTGCGGACGAAGCCGTGCTCCACGCCCATGTCGATCAGGCCGCCCTCGCGGGAGATGCCGACACCGTAGAGGATGTCGAAGTCGGCCACCCGGAAGGGCGGGGCCATCTTGTTCTTGACGACCTTTACCCGGGTGCGGTTGCCGACCGCCTCGGTGCCGTCCTTCAGCGTCTCGATACGGCGGATGTCGAGGCGGACCGAGGCGTAGAACTTCAGCGCCTTTCCACCGGTCGTGGTCTCGGGCGAGCCGAACATGACGCCGATCTTCTCGCGGAGCTGGTTGATGAAGATCGCGGTGGTGCCGGTGTTGTTGAGCGCGCCCGCGACCTTGCGCAGCGCCTGGGACATCAGGCGTGCCTGGAGGCCGACGTGGCTGTCGCCCATCTCGCCCTCGATCTCGGCCTTGGGCACCAGGGCCGCGACCGAGTCGATGACCAGCAGGTCGACGGCGCCGGACCGGATCAGCATGTCGGCGATCTCCAGCGCCTGCTCACCGGTGTCCGGCTGGGAGACGAGCAGCGCGTCGGTGTCGACGCCCAGCTTCTGGGCGTACTCGGGGTCGAGCGCGTGCTCGGCGTCGATGAACGCGGCGATGCCGCCGCCACGCTGGGCGTTGGCCACCGCGTGCAGGGCGATCGTGGTCTTTCCCGAGGACTCGGGACCGTAGACCTCGATGATGCGGCCGCGCGGGAAGCCCCCGATGCCGAGCGCCACGTCGAGCGCGATGGAGCCGGTGGGGACCACCTCGATGGGCGCCCGGGTCTCGTCGCCCAGGCGCATGATGGAGCCCTTGCCGAACTGCCGCTCGATCTGAGCGAGGGCGGTCTCGAGCGCCTTCTCGCGGTCGTTAGCTGCCATGGGAGCCCCCCTGGAGGGTCGCGGGTTGGATCGGTTGCCAGAAAGCTACGGGGTGCCGCCGACAATTTCGGGAGGGCACGCCAGGAGTGACGGCCCGTTCAATATAGCCGAACGACTGTTCGATCGCGGCCCGTTGGCATCACGTTTCCAGGAACCGTGATCCACCGCGGGACTCTCCCGTACGGGGTCGGCCACAGACGCGGGGCCATGGTGGCGAGGAGCGCGGACCCATCCGGGAGGCGACATTTCCGAGAATTGTCCTGAGCCTGTTGTAACCAGGCTGACCTGGGGTGATCCTGAGGGGAAACGACCCGAGGTGCCCGACGTGCCCAACACGTTCACGCAGCAACGCCTAGCCCATCTCGACTCCCTGGCCGCCGAACTGCGACAACGAGGGCTGGTGAGCCGCACCCTCGGAGGCGCCGCTCCGGTGCTGTGGGTATGGCATCCGGACAGCGGCCGGCAGACCATCGTCTTCGCCACCCCCGTCAAGGACGGCTGGCTGTTTCTGTGGTCGCCGGACGGCGAGGAGAGTGCCGACGACCCCGCGCTCGCGGCCGGCTCGGTGGAGAGACTTCTCGCTCCGCCCGCGGAACCCTCCTGACCCCCGGCCCGCCCCTCAGCGGAGCCGGGGAGAGACGTCGGTCACCCCGCACACGGCATGCCAGACCTCCTTCGCCCCGACCCCCTCGGCCAGCGCCTGGATCACGGTCCGGCCGCCGAGGTCGGCGATGACGTAGTCATGGGCCCACGACTCGGCGTACTGGTCGCCGAAGTGCAGCTTCATCCGTTTCCAGAAATCCGACAGGCGCATGCCCCAAGTATGAGACCACCCCGGCGTGCCGCGGCCCGCGACCGGCACGCCGCGGGCCGGCGGCGTGCCGGTCGCCCGGTCCGGGTGAGAGGGAGACGCGGGGGCGGGGTTCGCACGCCCGCGGGAACCCCGCCGGGAGCGACCGGCTGAGAGGCGGCGGCCCGTCAGAGCACGCGGGAGCCGTACATCTCGCCGAGGGGGTCGGCGAGCAGTTCCACCCGCGCCCCGTCCGGGTCGGTGAAGTAGATGGAGGTACCGCTCTCCACCTGGTGCGGCACGCCCGCCGCCGCCAGCTTGCCGCGCAGGCGCTCCCAGGTGGAGGGGTCCACGGAGACGGCGACGTGGTGGAGCCCGCCGAGGACCTCCCGGTAGGGACCGAGGTCCAGCCCCGGGAAGTCGAAGAAGGCGAGGAGGTTGCCGTTGCCGATGTCGAAGAAGAAGTGGTTCGACCCCTGGTAGTCGCGGTTCTCGAAGATCTCCGTGAGGGGGAACTCCAGGAGGTCCTGGTAGAACCTGATCGTCGCCTCGACGTCCGAGGAGATCAGCGCGAAGTGGTGCAGTCCCCTCGCGCTGCTCGGCGGACGGTTCTCCCTGAGGTGCTCCGCCTTGATCCGCTCGCGTTTCGCCTCGATGGCCTGGTAGTCGATGCTCATCGTCAGCTCACCACTCAATGCGTCCTGTGTTCGCCAAAGCATGCCAGTGGCGACAGGAGCCAACCTACTCCTGGGGCGGGCCGTGCCGGCGACGCCCCCTCGAACGTGTCCGGCGTACAGGCCCGGTGATCTGGCCGTGGCACCGGTGGATCACGTATCCGCAGGTGATGAGCCGGCAGGCGGTGACGGGTTCTGTCGGTGGCGCCGTGCAGTATGGGCGGTGGCCCGGTTGGTCGGCCGAGCCGGGAGGAGGGGGTGCGCGATGAGCGAGACGGCGGGCGCGGACGGGGCGCTGGGGCACTTCACCCGGATGACCAGGGACTGGTTCACCGGGGCCTTCGCCGCGCCGACCGCGGCACAGGAGGGGGCGTGGGCGGCGATCGCCCGGGGTGACAACACCCTGGTGGTCGCCCCCACCGGCTCCGGCAAGACGCTGGCCGCCTTTCTGTGGTCGCTCGACCGGCTGGCGGCCGGGCGCTCGGCCGTCGGGCCTCCCGGAAACGCCACCCCTTCGGGGGACGCCGGGTTCCCCGGAAGCGCCCGGAACACCACCACGATCACGGACGCCCCGGCGGGCGCCACCGGCCCGGACGTGACGGGCGGCACGGGCGCCGGGGGGAGGCGGAGCCGTTCCCGACGGGACGAGGAGCCGCCGAGGCCGTGCCGGGTCCTTTATGTGTCGCCGCTCAAGGCTCTGGCCGTCGACATCGAGCGCAACCTCCGGGCGCCGCTGGCCGGGCTGAGGCAGACCGCGAGAAGGCTCGGCCTGCCGGTGCCGGAGATCTCGGTGGCGATCCGCTCGGGCGACACCTCGCCCGAGGAGCGGCGCCGGTTCGCGGCCAGGCCGTCCGACATTCTGATCACCACCCCCGAGTCGCTGTTCCTGCTGCTCACCAGTCAGGCCCGCGAGGCACTGCGCGGCGTGGAGACGGTCGTCGTCGACGAGGTGCACGCGGTGGCCGCCACCAAGCGCGGCGCGCACCTGGCACTCAGTCTGGAGCGGCTCGACGCCCTCCTGGCCCGGCCCGCGCAGCGCGTCGGCCTGTCGGCGACCGTACGGCCGGTGAGCGAGGTCGCCGCCTTCCTGGGCGGGTCCCGTCCGGCGACCGTGGTCCAGCCGCCCGCGGGTAAGGAGATCGAGGTCGAGGTGGTCGTCCCGATCGAGGACATGACGGAGCTCGACACGCCGCCCGTCTCCCCCGCCCTCGACGACGACCGGTGGCCGACCGAGTCCCCGGCCAAGCGGTCGATCTGGCCGCATGTGGAGGAGCGGCTGTTCGACCTGATCGGGGGGCACAGCTCCACGATCGTGTTCGCCAACTCACGACGGCTGGCCGAACGGCTCTGCACCCGCCTCAACGAGCTGGCCTGGGAGCGGCGGGCCGTCGAGACGGAGCGGTCCGGGGCGGGCACGGAGGCGGATCCCGCGCACCGGGCCGAGAGCCTCCCCGAGCCTCCCGCCTCCCTCTCCACCCCGGCGGCCATGATGGCGCAGGCCGGTTCGGCCAAGGGGGTCGTCCCGGAGATCGTACGGGCCCACCACGGGTCGGTGTCGAAGGAGGAGCGTTCCCAGATCGAGGAGGCGCTCAAGTCCGGGCGACTGCCCGCCGTGGTCGCGACCTCCAGCCTGGAACTCGGCATCGACATGGGTGCGGTGGACCTGGTGGCCTGCGTGGGGGCACCGCCGAGCGTGGCCAGCGGCCTGCAGCGGATCGGCAGGGCCGGTCACCAGGTGGGAGCCGTCTCACGTGGTGTGATCTTTCCCAAGTACCGGGGTGACCTGGTCCAGACGGCCGTGGTGGCCGAACGGATGAGAAGCGGGGAGATCGAGGAACTGCGCTATCCGCGCAATCCTCTCGACGTCCTCGCCCAGCAGATCGTGGCGATGACCGCGCTGGACGAGTGGACAGTGGACGAGCTGGAGGAGGTCGTACGGCGAGCCGCCCCCTACCGGACGCTGCCCAGAAGCGCGCTGGAGGCGACCCTCGACATGCTCGCCGGGCGTTACCCGAGCGAGGAGTTCGCCGAGCTGCGACCGCGCATCGTCTGGGATCGGGTGGCCGGCACCCTGCGGGGCCGTCCCGGAGCCCAGCGGCTGGCGGTCACCAACGGTGGCACGATCCCCGACCGGGGGTTGTTCGGTGTGTTCCTGGTCGGGGAGAAGTCCTCCCGGGTGGGCGAGCTGGACGAGGAGATGGTCTACGAGTCGCGGGCCGGTGACGTGTTCGTGCTGGGTGCGACCTCCTGGCGGATCGAGGAGATCACTGCTGACCGGGTGCTGGTCACTCCGGCGCCAGGACAGCCGGGAAAGCTCCCGTTCTGGCACGGCGACACCGCGGGGCGCCCGGCGGAGCTGGGGAGGGCCATCGGCGCGTTCCTCCGCCAGATGTCCGCGGCGGGCGCGGACGCCGAGGCGGGAGACGGTGCCGCGGAGAGCGCGCGGCCAAGGGACGCGGGGGCGGGAGCCCGAACGACGCCGAGCTCGACGGCGGGGAACGCACGGACGGGAAGCACGGGGACAGCGCGCCCGGAGACACCGGGCTCAGGGACGGGAGACCCGGAGGCGGGAAAGGCGAAGGCGGGAGCGGGGAGCTCCGGGACGGAAGACGCCGAGGCCGGAAACGCGGCACGGGACGGGGCGCTGGAGAGGATCAGGGCCGCGGGGCTGGACGGGTTCGCCGCGGCCAACCTGCTCGCCTACCTGGCCGAGCAGCGGCAGGCGACCGGTTATGTGCCGGACGACCGGACGTTGCTGGTCGAGCGGTTCCATGACGAGCTGGGCGACTGGCGGGTGGTGCTGCACTCTCCGTACGGAGCACGGGTGCACGCGCCGTGGGCGCTGGCGATCGGGCGGCGGCTGCGGGAGCGCCACGGCGTCGATGTGCAGGCCGTGCACTCCGACGACGGGATCGTGCTGCGCATCCCCGACACGCTCGCGGAACCTCCGTCCGACGTCGCCGCCTTCGACCCGGACGAGATCGAGCGGATCGTCACCGAGGAACTCGGCGGCTCGGCGCTGTTCGCGGCGCGGTTCCGCGAGTGCGCGGGGCGGTCCCTGCTGCTGCCCCGCCGCGTGCCGGGCAGGCGGTCGCCGCTCTGGCAGCAGCGGCAGCGCGCGTCGCACCTGCTGAACGTGGCCGGCCGCTACGCGTCGTTCCCCGTGGTGCTGGAGACGATGCGCGAGTGTCTTCAGGACGTGTTCGACGTTCCGGGACTGGTCCGGCTGATGCGCGACATCGAGGCGCGGCGGGTCCGGCTGGTGGAGGTGGAGACCGGGAAGGCGTCACCGTTCGCGGCGTCGCTGCTGTTCAACTACATCGGCGCGTTCATGTACGAGGGGGACGCTCCGCTGGCCGAGCGCCGCGCCCAGGCTCTCGCGCTCGACACGAGTCTGCTGGCCGAGCTGCTGGGCCAGGCCGACCTGCGCGAGCTGCTCGACCCCGATGTGATCGCCGACACCGAGCGGGAGCTGGCCCGGCTGGACCGGCCGCTGCGCGACGCCGAGGATCTGGCCGACCTGCTCCGCTCCCACGGCCCCCTGGTGGCCGAGGACGTGAGCGTGCGCGAGGGTGACCCGGCGTGGCTGGCCATGCTGGAGGGCTCCCGGCGGGCGATCAGGGTTCGGGTGGCCGGGCAGGAGCGGTGGGCGGCGATCGAGGACGCCGCCCGGCTGCGCGACGCGCTCGGCGTGCCGCTGCCGGTGGGGGTGCCGCATGTGTTCCTGGAACCGGTGGACGATCCGCTGGGCGACCTGCTCGCCAGGCACGCCCACACCCGCGCCCCCTTCCCCGCGAGCACGGCCGCGGCCAGGTTCGGCCTCGGCACCGCGGTCGTCACCGACGCGTTGCGCCGCCTGGCGGCCTCCGGGCGGGTGGTGAGCGGGGAGTTCAGGCCGGGTGGCCGGGGCGAGGAGTGGTGCGACGCCGGAGTGCTGCGGATGCTGCGCCGCAGATCCCTGGCCAGGCTCCGCAAGGAGGTGGAGCCGGTCTCCGCGGAGACTCTGGCCGTCTTCGCCCCCGCCTGGCACGGCATCACCGACTCCCCGCGGCGGGGCAGGCCGCCGATCGACGCACTGGTGAGCGCGATCGAGCAGCTGCAGGGCTCGGCGGTGCCCGCTTCGGCACTGGAGACGCTGATCCTGCCCTCGCGGGTGCCCGGATACGACCCGTCGCTGCTGGACGAGCTGACGGCCTCCGGCGAGGTGATCTGGGCGGGACAGGGGTCCCTGCCGGGTGGCGACGGCTGGGTGTCGCTCTACTTCGCCGACACCGCGCCGCTGCTGATGCCCGATCCCGCCGACATCACGCTGACCCCGGTGCACGGGGCGGTGCTGGAGGTGCTGGGCGGCGGGGGCGCGCTCTTCTTCCGCGAGCTGGCGAGCCGGGCCGGCGTTCTTCTGGCCGGTTCGGTCCCGGACGACCGTGCCCTGTCCGCCGCCGTGTGGGACCTGGTGTGGTCGGGCCGGATCACCGGTGACACGCTGGCGCCGCTGCGGGCCACGCTCGGGACGGGACGCCCCGCGCATCGCCCGGCGCCGACCCGGCGTCGGCGGGCGGTGCTGCCGAGCCGGAGCGGCCCGCCCACGGTGGGCGGGCGCTGGTGGACGCTGCCCGCCCCCGCCGAGGACGCCACCCAGCGCGCCCACGCCCAGGCCGAGGTGCTGCTGGAGCGGTACGGCGTGGTGACCAGGGGCGCGGTGACCGCCGAGCGGCTGCCGGGCGGGTTCGCCGCCGTCTACCAGGTGCTTCGCGCCTTCGAGGAGAGCGGCCGGTGCCGCAGGGGCTACTTCGTGGAGGGGCTGGGCGGCGCCCAGTTCGCCCTTCCCGGTGCCGTCGACCGGATGCGCGCCATGTCCGTCTCACTCGCCGCACCGCCGAGCGCGGCACCGGTGCCCGACCCGTGGAGCTCCCGGAAGCCCGAGGGCACGGGGGAGAGCGGCCGCCGAGCGGTGGTGCTGGCGGCGACCGACCCGGCCAACCCGTACGGGGCGGCCCTGCCGTGGCCCGCCCACCCTGGCGAGGTGACCCACAAACCGGGCAGGAAGGCCGGATCCCTGGTCGTGCTCGTCGACGGGCACCTGATCCTCTATGTCGAGCGCGGCGGCAAGAGCCTGCTCTCCTTCTCCGGAGACGACCGCCTCCGGCCCGCCGTCGACGCCCTCGCGCTCGCCGTACGCGACGGCGCCCTCGGCAAGCTGACCGTCGAGCGCGCGGACGGCACCGCCGTCAACGACTCCCCCCTGGCCGCCGCCCTGGAGTCCGCCGGGTTCCACCCGACCCCGAGAGGGCTGCGCCTGCGGGCGTAGCGCGCCGTGACCTGTCGTCCGGTCCGGCTCCGCCTCGACGCGCGTGCCCATGACCTGTCATCCGGTCCCGCCCGTGTTGACGCGCGTGCTCGGCGAGGCGATTGCAGTCGCCCACCACTGGTTCGCAACCGGAGGTTGGGACATTGGCCACGTTGTCAGATTGAAAGGGGAAACAACGATGGCCAAGGCCAAGCCTGAGCTGTCCGCGCTGTCCGAGATCGGCACCGAATTGGACGAGAGCCAGCTCGCGCAGGTCAACGGTGGTTACTACTGGGATTTCTACCACTGGGAGGACTTCGCCCCCGGTGGCTGGGCGTACCGTCCCTGACGCCGCGTGTAGCCGGACAGACGTGAGAGGACGGGGCGCGGCCGTCGAGCGCGCCCCGTCCATGCTCTCTTCACCTGTTCTCCCGGCCTCCTCCCGGAGGGGGCCGGTGTTCCGGGGTTCCGCCGGTCAGGACGGGGTCATCGTGTTCCTTTCGGCGTGGGGACCCCCCGCCTTCAGGCGTGGAGAGGATGTCAACTCCGGGTTGAGATCACCTCGGTGGTCGGCTCGTCGCGCTCGCGCTCCTGACGCCTCCGGATGGTCTGGAAGCCGACCAGATCGTCCGGGAGCGCGTCGGGGACGTCGGTGTCGAACCTGGACAGCGTGCGGGTCCGCATCGCGACCAGCGCCGTGACCGCGATGGCGACCGCGAACAGCACGTACATCAGTCCGACGCCCCGGCCCTCGCCGGTGCCGAGCACGAGGCCGACGGTTCCGGCCAGCGGCCCGCCTGGCGCGAGCAGCGGCTCGAACAGGGCACTGCCGTACGGCGCGACCAGACCGAACCCGATCGGCAGCGTGGACCAGGCGATGAGCGTGTTGAGCGCGATGACCCGGCCGTGGAACCGTTGCGGCACCTTGACCTGGATGATCGTGGCGTAGACGCCGTTGAGCATGGTCAGCCAGAACGACATCCCGAAGGCACCGATCCCTATCAGGATCAGGTTCTGCTGCAGGCCGGTGACCAGGCAGAAGGCGCCCAGTACGAGGGTGGAGAGCATGACGCCGCGCAGCCGCCGCCGCCTTGGGCCTCCCCAGACGGTCATGGTCAGGCCACCGAGGAAGACACCGAGGCCTCCGAAGAAGGAGATCCTGCCGACGTCCTCCAGCGTGGCGAAGCCCAGGACCAGCGGTGAGATGAGCAGGAAGAGCGGGGACAGGAAGATGTTCAGCACCGCGAAGAAGAACAGCATGCCGCGGAAGCCCCGGTTGCCCCAGGAGAACCGCCAGCCCTCGACCATCTCGGCGACCAGCGACTCCCTGCGCTTCCACGCCATGGCCTTCGGGAAGCGCACGAAGAGCAGCACCCCGATCGCGAAGACGTAGGAGACGACGTCCAGGACGAGGATGCCCTCCAGGCCGATCACCGCCATCAGGCCGACCGCGAGCAGCGGGACGACCAGCTGTGCGGTGCCGGTGACCATCTGGACCACCCCGTTGGCGTGGCCGAGGAAACGCTTGGGGACCAGTTGCGGTACCGCCGAGTTGTACGCGAGGCGCTGGAAGGTCAGCGCCACGGACAGCAGCACCAGAAGCGGGTAGATGTGCCAGACCTGGAGGTTGCCGGTCCACAGCAGGACGCCGAGTGCCAGCTGGGTGCCGAAGGCGCCGATGTCTCCGGCGAGCATGACCCGGCGCCGGTCGTAACGGTCGACGAGGGCACCGGCCAGCGGGGAGACCAGCATGCCCGGGACCAGTGCGAGGACTGAGAACAGGGCGAACCTGGCGAGCGAGCCGGTGGTGATGTAGATCCACAGCGGTACGGCGAACTCGGTCAGCGAAGACCCGACGATCGAGACGAGCTGGCCCGCGGCCACGGTGGCGAACCGCCTCATGCTCGGCTGGGGGCCGGGCCTCACCGGGGAGACCGCCGTTCCGGGGGGCCCGGCCGCCGGTGGCACGCCACCCGTGCCGGGACCGGCGAGAGCGGGCACGGCCGGGGTCCGCCCGGCCCGGACGACGGCTCCGGCGGGTACGGACCGCTCGCCGGGGTCCTGACCGGTTCCGCTCTCCGCGTCCTTCACCGGACCGGCCGGGACGGTGACGGCTCGGACGAGGGCCGGGTCGGCGTGGGCGGCCCCGGCCGATGTGTCACGAGCGCGGGCGTCCTGGACGGAGACACCGTCGAGCCACCAGGTGGACCTGTCGGTGCGGCCCAGCTTCGCCGTGTCGCCGGAGGCGATGGCCCCGTGGGTGCCGGTGACGATGGCCGCGAGCTCCGCCGCCCGATATTTCAGGAAAAAGTGCCCAGCCTCGTCGAGAACGACCACGGCCGTGGAGCCGGTCAGCAGGTGCCACTCGCGGTAGCGTTCCTGGTAGAACTCGGTGGCCGGATCGCGGTCGCCCGCCACGGAGATGATCGGCGCCCTGAGCGGTTCGACGCCGTCGGTGAAGAGGCGGGTGAAGTAGCGCTCCGCCTCCCTGGTGCCCTTGCGGCGGTTGTCGATCATCAGTTTGAGCTGGTCGCGTTCCAGGTCCTCCACGTCGAGACCGGCGGCCTGCAGGGCGTTGGCCCAGACCTGGTCGCTGCGGAGGCGGTCGGTCAGGTTCGACAGCCGGGCCAGCAGCGAGTCGGGACGTGCGAAGGGGAAGATGCCACCGAGGTAGATCGCCTCGACCTGGCGGCCCGCCGCCTCCAGGTGACGGGCGATCTCCACGGTCAGCATGACGCCGAGCCCGCAGTGCCCGTACAGCGCGAGCGGCCCCCGGACGTCCCGGAGAATCTCCGCCACACAACCCAGCGCGACCTCCTCCACCGGCCGGGTCTCCTCGATCAGCCCCATCTCCTGGCCGGGGACGGCGACCGCGTGCAGTGCCCAGTTCGCCGGCAGCGCGTCGGCCAGCGGCTGGTAGATGGCCGCGCTGCCACCGCCGTACGGCACGCAGACCAGGGTCGAGGTGGCCGCGCGGGCCGGGGTGAGCCGGTGCAGGAGCATGCGCGGGCCGTCGTCGGCCGTCTCGACGAGCCGGGCGAGCTCGCGGACCGTCCGGTTCTTGAACAGGTCCAGGATGGTGACCTGGCGCCCGCCTTCCGGGAGGGTCTTTCTGAGGCGGGCGACCACCTGCGCGGCGAGCAGCGAGTGCCCGCCCAGGTCGAAGAAGTCGTCCAGCACGCCGACCTGGACGAGTCCCAGCACCTTCGCCCATACCGCTGCGATCGCCTCTTCGAGCGGCGTTCCCGGCGGGACGAACCCGGCCTCCTGGTCGGGTCGCGCCTCGTCGGGTTCCGGCAGCCTTGCCCGGTCGACCTTGCCGTGCGACTTCAGCGGCAGCTCGTCCAACCAGACGAACCGGCCGGGGATCATGTACTCGGGGAGCCGCTCGCCGAGCCTCGCCCGCAGCTCGCTGACGCTGCTCCGGTCGCCGGCGGTCGCCGCGACGACGTACCCGACCAGCCGGTCCGCGCGCAGCTCGACGACGGCGTGGGCGATCCCCGGCTGGTCGGCGAGTACCGACTCGATCTCCGGCAGCTCCACCCGGTAGCCCCTGACCTTGACCTGCAGGTCTCGGCGGCCGAGGAAGCACAGGTCACCCGAGGGCAGCCAGCGGCCCAGATCGCCCGTCCGGTACATCCGGGCGCCGGATTCGCCGTACGGGTCGGGCAGGAACCTGTCGGCCGTCAGCCCGGGGCGGCCGAGGTATCCGCGGGCGAGCCGGTCACCGCCGAGGTAGATCTCGCCGGTCATGCCCGGCGGGACCGGCCGCAGGTGCTCGTCCAGCACGTAGACCCGGGCGCCGGGCAGCGGTCTGCCGATCGGCAGGTTCTGCGCCCGCTCCTTTTCGCCGGTGACGGCGTGGGTGGAGACGCCGACCGTGGCCTCGGTGGGGCCGTAGTGGTTGACCACCGTGGTGTGCGCGGCCAGCCCGCGGGCCCAGCTCCACCCCGAGGCCTCGCCGCCGAGGACGAGGAGCCTGCGCGGGAGCAGCTCTGCGGGGTCGTCCACCGCGGCGAGCAGCGAGGCGAGGTGGGAGGGGGTCATCTTCAAATAGTCGGTGCGGCTCAGCTGCCCGGCGAGCTCCTCGGCCGGGGCCTGCGGGTCGGCCAGGTGCAGCTCACCGCCGGTCATGATCGACAGGTAGAGGATCGTCACCCCGAAGTCGAACGAGAGCGACTGCAGCAGCGTGTGGACCGAGGCGGGTTCGACCTCGAAACGTTCCCTGACCCCGGTGAGGTAGTTGAGCACCTGCCGGTGCTGCACCCCGACGCCCTTCGGCCGCCCGGTGGTCCCCGAGGTGTAGATCACGTACGCCAGGTGGTCCGGCGAGACTCCGGGAGGCTCGAACCCGGTCTCGTCCAGCGCCTCGGAGTCCAGGCGGATCACCGGCGCCCCGGGGAGATCGGGGACCAGGTCGCACAGGGCGGAGGCGGTGAGGACGGCGACGACCCCGGCGTCGGCGAGCATGTACGCCAGGCGGTCGCGGGGCTGCTTGGGGTCGAGGGGCAGGTACGCGCCACCGGCCTTCAGCACGCCGATGACCGCCGCCGCGAGATCCGTGGACTGCTCCAGGAGGACACCGACCCTGCTGTCCGGGCCCACGCCGTGGCGGTTCCTCAGCAGGGCGGCGATCCGGGTGGAGCGCTCGTCGAGCTCGGCGTAGGTCAGCGAGCCGCCGCGGCCCCCGGACGTCACGGACGCCGTACCCGAGGCCGGCGAGCCGTCGTGGACCACCGCCGTCGCGCCGGGGGTCAGCGCGGCCTGCGCGGTGAGGAGGTCGTGGAGCAGGTCGTGGCCGGACGGCCGGAGCGCGGGACCGGCCCCGAAGCCCAGGACCAGGTCCCGCTCGTCCTCGCCGAGCAGCGAGAGCTCGCCCACCCGCGCACCGGGATCCGCCACGATCGAGCGCAGTAGCGTCTCGAACCGCGCCGCCAGCAGCTCCACGGTCTCGGGGTCGAACAGCGCGGTGCTGTAGGAGAGGTGACCGACCAGCCCGTCCGGGCTCTCGAACAGGTAGAGGCCGAGGTCGAACCGGGTCGTCCTGGCCGGGAGGGTGAGGTAGGAGAGACGCCCGTCCTCCTGGCCCGCCTTGAAGTTCTGCAGCGCGAACATGACCTGCGCGAGCGGCGAGCGGCTGACGTCGCGGACCACGTTCAGCTCGCTGACCAGCTGGTCGAACGGGAGCTCCTGATGTGCGAAGGCGTCCAGCGCGCTCTCCCGGGTACGGGCCAGGAAGGTGGTGAACGGCGGGTCGTCCGCCAGGTCGGCGCGGAGGACCAGGGTGTTGACGAACATGCCGACGACACCGTCCAGCTCGGGCAGCCCGCGTCCGGCGACCGGGGAGCCGACGGCGAAGTCCGCCTGCCCCGAGTAGCGGGCCAGCAGCACCTGGAAGGCGGCCAGCAACGTCATGTACGGCGTGGCGCCGGACGCGGCGCCCAGCTCGGCCAGCCGCCGGGTGAGGTCGGCGTCCACCCGGACGTCGAGCGCGGCTCCCTCGTGGCACTGCTCGGCGGGACGCGGCCGGTCGGTGGGCAGTTCGAGTGCGGGCAACCCGGCGAGCCGGTCGCGCCAGTGACCGAGCTCGCGGCGGTGGTCCCGGCCCCGCTGCCAGCGGGCGTAGTCGCCGTAGCCGACCGGCGCGGGCGGCGGGGTCTCACCGTCGTGCAGGGCGAGCAGCTCGCGGATGAGCAGGTCGCTCGACCAGCCGTCGATGACCGTGTGGTGGGCGGCGAGCAGGAGCACGTGGTCGTCGGGCGCCAGGAGGACCAGCACCGCTCGGAAGAGCGGGCCGCGCTCCAGGTCGAACGGGACGGCGAGCTCGGCGTCGAGCAGCTCGATCGCGGCGTCCGCGTCGGCCGCCTCGGTGACACGCAGCTCGGCGGGGCCCGGCTCGTCGACGACGAGCTCGGGGGTGCCGTCCTCGGTGGTGAGGAACCGCATCCGCAGGGCCTCGTGGCGCGCGACGATCTCGTCCAGCGCCCGGCGCAGCGCGTCGGCGTCCAGCTTCCCGCGCAGGCGCACCGCGACGGGGACCGTGTAGGTGGTGGTGCCGGGGCGGTACTGCTCCAGGAACCACAGGCGCTCCTGCGCGTGGGACAGGGGCGGGACGGTTCCCTGAGCGCGGGCGACGACGGTCCGCGACTCCCCCCGGTTCCGGAGCCTTCTCGCGAGCAGTGCCTTCTTCGCGTCCGACAGCGTTGTCTCGCTCAAGCCCGCAGCTCCGTTCTGAGGGCCGCAAGGAAGAGCGCGGCGTCCCGGCCGTTGATCAGTCGATGGTCGTAGGCGAGGCCGATGTTGGCGACGGTTCGCACGGTCACCGTGCCGTCCTCGGCGAGTACCGGCTCGGACTGCGGCGAGGTGATCGCGAGGGCGCAGACGGTGCCGGGGAAGACGAGCGGGATCGCGAGGACGACGTCGGCGTCGGTGTGCAGGGTGACGGCGATGTTGGCGCCGGTGAGGTCCTTCTCGCGGAAGTCCCCCTCGGCCGCGGCGAGCCGGTAGCGCATGAGCGCCTCGGCGATCTCCCGCAGCGACCCGGTGTCGCGGACGACCGGCACGTACAGGCCCTCGCCCAGATCGAACGTGACGCCGACGCGCGGCGCGTCGGCCAGCCGTGCCTCGTCCCCGTCGATCGAGGCGAAGAAGAGCGGGAAGGCGGGGTGCAGCGCCGCCACGGCCTGTACGAACAGCTCCGCCAGGCCGACCGGCCTGCGGACCTGTCTGCTCAGCTCCCCGGTCCGCGCCAGCAGCGGGCCCACCTCGAACCTCACGACCGTGTACGCGGCGGGGATCGCGGCGTGCGAGACGGTGACGGCGCGCGCGACGGCGCGCTGCACCCGCGACAGGCGGTGGGTGCCCGCCTGTCGCCCGTTGGCCTTGTCCGGGTCCTTACCGGGTCCCGGCGCGTCCGCCCGCACGGTGCCGGTCGCCGCCCCGGTACTGCGGGCGGCCAGGGCCACCACGTCGGCCCGGCGGACGACGGCCAGGCCCAGGGACGCGACGTCGGAGTCGGAGACCCCGAGCTCCTCCATGGCGGCGCGGGCGGGATCGGTGACGAGCGGCCGGAGCGCCGGCTCGGCACCGGACGGAACGGGAGCGGGACCCTCCGGGGGGACGGCCTCGGCGGTGACGCGGGCGAGGAGCGCGCCGGGAGCGATCCAGGTGTTGAGAGCGGCGGCGTGGTAGAGGTGGCCGGACTCCTCCGCCTCCAGCTCGTCGGCGGCCTTGGAGGTCTCCAGCACGGCGACCGCCTCCCCCGCGACGACGGGCCCGCCGTCCTCGACGAGCCACTCGACGATCAGGTACTCGGTGTCGTTGTTGTTGAGCTTGGGGACGCGGATGTCAGCCACGCAGGGCCTCCCGTACGGCACGGTGGATCGTGGACTCCCCGACCAGGACCTCGTTCTCCAGGTGCGCGGCGGTGGGGATCACGGCGGCCCGCGAGTGGACGAGGCGGACGGGACCGCGCAGGCGCTCCCAGACGCGGGCGTGCAGCAGGTGGGCCACCTCACTGCCCCAGGTACCCCCGGCGGTGCTCTCCTCCGCGACCACGACGACGTCCGCGAGGTGCGGCAGGAGCGCGTCGGCGTCCAGCGGATAGAGGCGGGAGGGCACCAGCAGCCGGGTGCAGATCTCCTGTTCCACCAGCAGGGAGCGCATCGCGGCCAGTACCCGGTGGGCCATCCCGCCGGGGGCGATGACCACGCAGTCGGGGCGCTCTGTGGAGTCGCGGATGTCCACCACGGCCAGGTCTCCGTCGCGGCGGAGGAGGAACGGCGGATCCACCCGGCCCATCGGCCGGGTGTAGAGGATCTTGTCCTCGAAGAACACGCACGGCTCGCACCGTTCCAGCATCGCCGCGAGCACCGCGCGGTTGTCATGGAAGGGTGACATCTCGTACAGCGACAGCCCTGGCATGCCGACGAAGTGCTTCTGCAGGCTCTGGCTGTGCGTCGGGCCGTAGCCCCGGCCGCCGCCGGTCGGGCAGCGCACCACCATCCGCAGCGGCAGCCGCCCGCCGTACATCGACACCGACTTGGCGGCGAAGTTGCAGAGCTGGTCGAAGGCGAGCGTCACGAAGTCGCCGAACATGATCTCGGCCACGGCCGTGTTGCCGGTCAGCGCCAGACCCGCCGCGACGCCGGTCAGCGCGCCCTCGCTGATCGGAGTGCCGATCACGCGTCCGGGAAAGCGGCTGGACAGGCCCTTGGTGACCTTGAAGGCGCCTCCGTACGGATCGAGGATGTCCTCGCCGAGGACGTAGGCGGTGGGGTCGTCGTCCAGCAGCCCGTGCAGTGCCGCGTTGAGGTTCTCCGCTACGCGCACGGTGCCTCCCAGCGGGAGAGCGGGCGCGCCGCGACCTCGTCGGCGACGGCCTGGACCTCGGCCCTGACCGCGCCGTCGATCCGGTGGAACTGCTCGGGATGGTGGTGGGCGTAGCGGCCGTACCAGTCGCTGTCCCTGGCGGCCCGTACGGCGTCGGCCGGGCGCACGTCGTCGCCCTTGCTGTGCGGCCCGAGGCGGTGGGTGACGAACTCGACCACCAGCGGCCCCGCCTCGCGCACCCGCGCCACCTCCTCCTCCAGCGTGAGGCGGATCTCGTTGACGTCCGTGGAGACGACCTGCAGGTGCGGGATGCCGAAGGCCGCCGCCCGCCCGGCCACCGTGCCCGCCATCTGCGACGCGGTCGGGGTGGACTGGGCGATGCCGTTGTTCTCCACCACGACGAGCAGCGGGAGCCGCCAGAGCGCGGCGAGGTTCAGCGCCTCGTAGACCGCTCCCTCGCCCCAGGTGCCGTCGCCGATGTGGACGCAGGCCAGGGCCCCCGGCTCGGCGCGCTTGAGATGGAGCGCGACACCGGCGGCGACCGGCATGCTCTCGCCCTGCACCCCGGTGGACAGGTAGCGGTCGCGGTGGATGTGCTGGCTGCCGCCGACGCCTCCGCAGACCGCGCCCCGCCTGCCCATGATCTCGGCGAGCAGGCCGTGCGGGTCGCGGAACCTGGCCAGGTAGTGGCCGTGGCCCCGGTGGTTGCTGAAGACATGGTCGGCCGGGCCGAGCAGGGGGCGGAGCGCGACCGGGACGTACTCCTGGCCGAGGCAGGTGTGGGTGGTGCCGCCCAGCTCACCCCTGCCGTACAGCTCCAGGAGCTTGAGCTCGAAATGCCTGACCAGCAGCAGGAGCTCCAGGTCGTCGTCGGCCAGGCGGGAGAGACGGAGCCCGTCGAGGGTCTCAGTCATCGCCGAGGGAGCTCGCGATCCCGGTGATCCCGGCGATCGTCGGATTGTCGAAGAAGTCGTCCAGGGAGACCTCGATGTCCAGGCGCTTGCGCATCCGGGCGATGATCTGAGTGATGGTCAGCGAATGACCGCCCAGGTCGAAGATGTCGTCGTCGTCCTCGATCGGCGAGATGCCCAGGACCTCCTCCCAGATCTCGCGCACCTGGTCGGTCAGCGTGGTGACGGAACCCATTCGTTCTCCAGAAGTTCGTGCAGTGGCAGGTCGGGGTCATCGGTGGCGCGTTCCAGCAGGAGGCGCAGGTCCTCGGCCACCCTGGCGGCGTCGGGCACCGTCTCGGGGTCGTGGCGCAGGCTGATCTCCAGCCCGCCGGGGCCGTCCACGCACTGCAGGTGCAGCGCGCCGCGTACCCCGTGGTTGAAGACCGTCCACTCCACGGACGTGTCGAGGCCGGTGAAGACCGGGTCGGCGTCGCGGCGGACACGGTAGCTGACGGAGACGGGCACCAGCGCGGCGTGCGGCCGGATGCGGGGCAGCGCCCGGGAGAGCGGCACCTGGCGGAACCGGTAGACCTCGCGCAGTTCGGCGCGGAGCGCGGTCGCGAACTCGCGGAAGGTCTGCCGCCCGGACGGGGTGGAGGCGACCGGGAGCTCGTTGACGAACAGGCCGATGTGGCCGACGGCCTGTTCGGGCCGGGTGGACAGGTCGACGGCGGTGGTCACCGAGGCGTTGCCGTAGCCGAGGAGCCGCGCGTGCAGCGCGGCCAGCAGCGCCTCGAACCGGGTCAGGCCGGGCACCGAGGGGACCTGTGGGCCGAGGGTGAACCGGAGCACCCGTCCCTCGCCCGCCCGCCGGGACCTCAGCGCCCGGCCGAGCACGACGGTCTCGCCCGGATCTCGCCAGCGGGGCTTCCAGAACTCGCGCGCGGCGGGAAGCATGGCGGCCACCCGGTCGCGCTCGGCCCTGCCGTGGTCGATCCCGGGCAGCGGGGGCGGCGGCTCGCCGTTGTGGAAGGCGGCCAGGTCACGCACCAGGATGTCCTTGGACTGCCCGTCGAAGATCAGGTGATGGGCGACGAAGAGCAGCAGGTGCCGCTCAGGGCCGGTCTCGAACAGGGTGAAGCGGGCCAGCGGGCCCTTCTCCAGGTCGAAGGCGCGCATGATCTCCTCCCGCACCGACGCGCGCACGCCCGGCCCATGGTCCGGGCTCCCCGGGGAACCTCCCGGGACGTCGTTCGGGGGATCAGCGGGGAAGGCCGCCGCCCGGCGTACCGGAACCTCGGCGCCGGGCACGAGCCGCAGTTCGTCGTCCACCTCCGCCACCACGCCGCCCAGCGCCGGGTGCCGGTCGACCACCGCGGCGCAGGCCGCCAGCAGCGCGCCGGTGTCCAGGGCGCCGCGGAGATGAACGATCAACGGCATGTGGTAGGCGGTGCCGCCGCCCGCGGCCTGCTCGGTCACCCACATCCCCTGCTGGGTGAACGTGACCTCGGACCCGGACATCACACGCTCCCCATCGTCCGGCGCAGCGCCTTCTTGTCGACCTTGCCGCCGGCGTTGCGCGGCAGGGCGCCGACGGTGACGACGTGCGCGGGCAACTCGTGCGGGGCCAGCCGGTCCTTGAGGAAGATCCGCAGTTCCTCCGGCGCGAGGGGCTCCGAGGTGGCGAGGGCGACGGTGACGACGCTTCCGAGCACCGGGTGCGGAACCCCGAACGCGGCCGCCTCGATCACCGCCGGGTGCCGGTGGACGACCTCCTCGACGTGGATCGTGGAGACCTTGAAGGCCCCGGACTTCACCACGTCGCCCTCCCGGTCGACGAGGTAGAGATAGCCGTCGGCGTCGAGGTAGCCGAGGTCGCCCATCCGCACCCAGCCGTCGCGGAAGGTCTCGCTGCCGGGGTCGCCGTAGTAGGCGCGCGGTACCGCGGGGGATCGCATCCAGACCTCTCCGGTCTCCCCCCGCGCCAGCGGCTCGCCCGTCGCGGTGGCGATCCTGACCCGTCCTCCGGCGATGGCACGGCCGACGCTTCCCGGCCGCTCCGGGTCGAACATCATGATCGTCTGAGCCGGGGCCGCCTCGGTCGAGGTGTAGTAGTTGGCGATCGTCGCACTGGGGAAGGCCGTGGTCAGCGCTTGGGCGACGGCCGAGGGCAGTGGCGCGGCGGCCGAGCCGAGCAGCAGCACACTGGACAGGTCGTGCCGTTCGGCCACTCTCGCGTTGATCAGCTCGATGGCCATCGCGGGGACCAGGAAGACCGTCCCCGCCCGGTAGGACTCGATCAGCGACGCGAAGCGGCCGGGAGTGAAGCGCGGCAGCGTCACGACGGCCGGCCGGGCGTCGAGCGCGTTGATCAGCATCGTCTGCCCGGCGTTGGTGCCGATCGGGAAGGCGTGCACGAGATGCCGGGAGTGCGCGAACGGGCGGCGTCCGGAACCGCAGCCGTAGGTCAGGTTGGCATGGGTGGCCGAGACTCCTTTGGGGCGGCCCGTGGTGCCGGAGGTGTAGAGGATCTGGGCGAGATCTCCCGGCTCCGGTGCCGCGAGGTCGGCTTTCTCATAGGACGTTTCGGCGCTCAGGCGGTCGACGGTCGCGCTCCAGCCGGCCTCGGGCACGGCGAGGTCGGCGGTGTGGCCGGTCGCGTGGACGATCCCGGTCGCACGGCAGCCGGCCAGCATGAGACGCAGGTCATCGGGGGCGAGGCGGTCGGAGAGCGGTACGGCCACCGCCCCGGCCGCCAGGACCCCGCAGAACGCCACGGCGTAGTCCGTCCAGTCGGCGGCCCCGAACACCAGGCCCACCCGGTCACCCGAGGTGACACCGCGCGCGAGCAGGCCGTTCGCGAGCGCGAGGGACCGCTCGTGCCACTGGTGATAGGTGAGCCGGGCCGAGTCGTGCACGATCAGCGCGATCCCGTCGGGGTCGGCGAGCGCCCGGTCTCTGAGCAGTTGGGGGACGGTCAGGTTCACCGGGTGAACCTCCCACTAAAGATCGGATGTATATGCAATCAGGGCGAGTGGCCATTGAGAGCAATACAGGAAAGAATCTTTACTATTCAAAATCGAGCGCCAGTCTTACATGATCGCCACAGCCTTGCAAGACCTTTGGCGGAGGTTCACCGGAGGGACGAAACCCTCGCAAGAGTGGGCCTTGCGCCCTCGGAGTGGAGGTGTAACACTGACCACCCAGAACTAACTGAAAGGTTTCTTTCCAGAAAGTGACCTTTCCCGAGGCCCACCCAACTGGGTAAATATGCGCGGAGTGGGCCTTTTGCGTACCAATTTCCAGCGCGATTGCGTGAGCGACCGGGCCCGCGGCCGAAAAAGGAGCCCTGCGTGTTCCAATCAGAGACCGTTCCAACCGGCCGGCCGGTGACGGAGTACCCCCTGTCACCCGGCCAGCAGCGGCTCTGGTTTCTGCACCGGCTCGACCCAGGCGACTCGACCTACAACACATCCTATGTTTACAGGTTGAAAGGTCGCCTTGACAGGACCGCCCTGGAGGCCGCGTTCACCGCCGTGGCCACCCGGCACGAGAGCCTGCGGACCAGGTTCCGCGAGGTGGACGGGAAGCCCCTGGCGATCGTCGACCCGCCCGCGCCGGTATCCGTCGAGCGGCTGGCGGCCCGGGACGCGCGGGAGGCCGCCGCGCTGGTCTCCGCCCTCACCAACACGGCCTTCGACCTGACCGCCGCGCCGCCGTTCCGGGTCTCGCTGATCGAGCTCGGCCCCGAGGAGCACGTGCTCTGCGTCGTCCTGCACCACATCAACGGCGACGGCTGGTCGCTGAACGTGCTCCGCTCCGAGGTCGCCGTCCACTACGGCAGCCGGGGCGGCGCGCCGCTGCCCGAGCTTCCCCTGCAGTACGGCGAGTACGCGCGCGACCTGCGCCCCGCGGACTCCGAGCTCCGCTGGTGGACCGAGCGGCTCGCCGGGGTGCCCGCCCTGGAACTGCCGACCGACCGGCCGCGCCCCGCCCGGCGGACCGGCGAGGGCGCCGAGGTCGACTTCCGGATCGAGGCCGATGTGGCCGCCTCGATCGGCGCCCTCGCCCGGCGTGCCCGGTGCACGCCGTTCATGGTGCTGCTGGCGGCCTACCAGGTCCTGCTCCATCGGCACACCGGCCAGCGCGACTTCTGCGTGGGCACCCCCTCGGCCGGTCGCGGCAGCACCGAACTGGAGACCATGATCGGTTTCCTCGCGACCACGCTGGCCCTCCGCTGCGACCTGTCCGGCGACCCCACCTTCGACGACCTGCTCAGACGCACCCGCAGGATGGTGCTGGACGGGCTCTCGCGGCAGGAGATCCCCTTCGAGCGCCTGGTGGCGGACCTCGACCTGGAACGTGATCTCAGCCGCACGCCGCTGTTCCAGACCATGTTCGCCTTCCACACCCACGGCGAGTGGGCCGAGCCCCTGCCCGGCCTCGACGCCACGCCCTTCCCCAACGGCTGGTCCCGTGCCCGGCTCGATCTGTCCATGGACCTCTCCCCCGGCGACGACGGCCACCTGTACGGCACCGTCATCTACAGCACCGAGCTGTTCGACCGCGAGAGCGTGGCACGGCTGGTCGCCCGCTTCCAGGAACTGCTCGCGGCCGTGGTGGCCGCCCCCGGCTCGCCGGTGAGCTCGCTGCGGATGCTGCCGGACGCCGAGCTCGCCCTGCTGGCGGAGTGGAACGACACCGGGACCGAAACGCCCGAGATCACGCTGGTCGACCTGCTGCTCGAACAGGCCGCGGCGACCCCGGGCGCGATCGCGGTACGGGCCGTGCCCGCCGGCACCGCGCCGGCGGCCGGATCCGGAGCGGAGGAACTCACGTACGCGGAACTGGCCGGGCGGGCGGCGGAGTTCGCCGGGCGGCTGGGCGCGGCCGGGATCGGGCCTGGCTCGCTGGTCGCGGTCCGGATGGAACGCGGTGCCGACATGCTCGTCGCCCTGCTGGGCGTGGCGATGAGCGGCGCGGCCTACCTGCCCGTCGACCCCGACTACCCCGAGGCCCGCGTCACGTACGTGATCGAGGACTCCGCGGCCGCGCTGGTCCTGACCGGCCTCGACGACCTTCCCCCGGCGACCGCGGCCCCCACCGCGACCCCTGCTGTGCCCCCCGCTGTGCCCCCTGCTGTGATCACGCGACCACGCCCCGGCGACACCGCGTACGTGCTCTACACCTCCGGGTCCACCGGGCGGCCGAAGGGGGTGACGGTGCCCCACCGGGCGCTGACCAACCTCCTGCTGGCGATGCGCGCGCTGCTGCGCTCCGAGCCCCGGGACGTGTGGCTGGCGCTGACCTCGCTGTCGTTCGACATCTCCGCCCTGGAGCTCTACCTGCCACTGGTGACCGGTGGCCGGGTGGTCGTCGCCGACGCGGAGACGGCCCGTGACGGCTCGCGGCTCGCGCGCCTGATCAGGGACGAGGGCGTGACCCACGTCCAGGCCACCCCATCGGGCTGGCGGGTCCTGCTCACCGGGGACCTGCCGCGCGTGGTGGGCCTGACCGGCGGTGAGCCGCTCGCGCCCCGGCTCGCCCGCGAGCTCCGCCCGCGCCTCGACCGGCTCGTCAACGTCTACGGCCCGACCGAGACCACCGTCTGGTCCACCGCCTGGGACGTTCCAGAACATCCCGGCGAGATCGTCATCGGCCGCCCGATCGCCAACACCGTCGTCCAGGTCACCGACCCCGCCGGCGAACCGTGCCCGATCGGGGTGGCCGGAGAGCTGCTCATCGGCGGCACGGGGGTGGCCACCGGCTATCTGGGCCGCCCGGCCCTGACCGCGGAGCGCTTCGTCCCCGCCCCCGGCGGCTCGCGGCACTACCGGACGGGAGACCGCGTCCGTCTCCGCAACGACGGCACCCTGGAGTTCCTCGGCCGTACCGACGACCAGGTCAAGCTGCGGGGTCACCGCGTCGAACTCGGCGAGATCGAGGCGGTGCTCGACACCCACCCCGGCGTGCGGCAGACGGTCGTCGCGGTGCGCGGGGACCGGCTGGTGGCCTTCACCGTGCCCGCCGCGCCATCGCCCGCGCGGCCAGGAGCGGACGGCCGCGGAGCGCTCCACGGTCTCGGGGAGCACGCCGCGCGCGAGCTGCCCGGCTACCTGGTGCCCAGCGTGTTCGTCGAGGTGGAGGCGTTGCCGCTGACCCCCAACGGGAAGGTCGACCGCAACGCGCTTCCCGAGGTGGACGGGACGCCCGCACGGGACACGACCGCCCCCCGTACCCCCGCCGAGCGGATGGTCGCCCAGGTCTTCGCCGAGGTGCTCGGGACGGCGAAGGTCGGGGCGCACGACGACTTCTTCACCCTGGGCGGGCACTCGCTGCTGGCCACCATGGTCACCTCACGGCTGGCGGCGCTGTCCGGAACGGAGATTCCCGTCCGCGAGGTGTTCACCCGGCCGACGGTCGCCGGGCTGGCGGAACTGCTGCCCGACCTCGGCGTCCCGGTCGCGGAAGCGGGGTCCGGCCTCGGCGTCGCGGCCCGCGAGAGCGACGGGCCGCGCCCGAGGCCCGAGGGAACCGCTCCGCCGCTCTCCTTCGGCCAGGAACGGCTCTGGTTCCTCAACCGGCTCGACCGAGACGACGCGTCGTACAACATGTGCCTGGTCAGGCGGCTGCGCGGGCCGCTGGACCGGGACGCCCTGGCCCGCGCCCTGGCGGGCACGGTCGCCCGCCACGAGAGCCTGCGCACCCGTTTCCCCGAGGTGGACGGCGTGCCGGTCGTGGTCATCGATCCACCGGGTCCCGTGGCCCTCGACGAGACGAACGCCGCGGACGAGGCCGAGGCACAGGAACTGGTCTCGGCGCTGACCAACGCGCCCTTCGAGCTGGCCGCCAGGCCGCCCCTGCGCGTCGCGCTGATCCGGATCGCCGAGGACGACCACGTCCTGTGCGTCGTGCTCCACCACATCCTCGGCGACGGCTGGTCGCTCAACCTCGTCTTCGACGAGGTGTCACGCCTGTACTCCGGCGACACCGCCCTGCCCCCGGTCCCGCTCCAGTTCGGCGACGTCGCCCGCTGGCAGCGCGAGCGCGACCTCGGCGGCCTGCTCGGCTACTGGCGGGACAGGCTCGCCGGCCCCACCCCGCTGGACCTGCCGGTCGACCGGCCGCGCACCGCCGGGGCCGCCAGGCGCGGCGAGGTGGTCACCGTCCGGCTGGACGAGGCCGAGGCCGCCGCCCTGGCCTGGCTGGGCAGGGAGCACGGCGCCACCATGTTCATGGTCCTGCTCGCCGCCTACCAGGTTCTGCTGTCCCGGCACAGCGGCCGGAGCGACATCCTCGTCGGTACGGCCACCGCCGGCCGGGACCGGGTCGAGCTCGAACCGGTCGTCGGCTATCTCAGCGACACCCTGGTCATGCGCGGCGACCTGTCGGCCGACCCCGTCTTCTCGGACCTGCTCCGGGAGACCAGGACCGGTGTCCTGGACGCCTTCTCGCACCGCGGCGTGCCGTTCG
Source organism: Streptosporangium amethystogenes subsp. fukuiense (assembly GCF_042665875.1). Taxonomy (NCBI): domain Bacteria; kingdom Bacillati; phylum Actinomycetota; class Actinomycetes; order Streptosporangiales; family Streptosporangiaceae; genus Streptosporangium; species Streptosporangium amethystogenes. The sequence continues at coordinate 4,810,589 of NZ_JBHTEE010000001.1, forward strand.
AGGAGCTGGTGCGGGCCCTGGGGGGCGAGCGCGACCTCACCCGCACACCGCTGTTCCAGACCATGCTCATCCTGCACACGCAGGACTCCGGGCAGGCCCGCGACGCCTTCGGCGGGCTGACCGCCACGGTGTTCGAGCACGGCATGCGGCAGGCCAAGCTGGAGCTGATGCTGGAGGCATGGCAGGACGAGCACGAGCTCATGCTCAGCTTCGCCTACGACGCCGAGCTCTTCGACCGGGCCACGGTCGAGGCCATGGCCGCACGGTTCCACCTGCTGCTCACCGCGCTGCCCGGCGCGTCCGGCGACCGCGTCTCGGAGCTGCCGCTGCGCACCGAGGACGACGACGCCCTGCTCCTGCGCCTCTCCCGCGGCCCGGTGCGGCCCACCGCCGCCTCGGTGCCCGACCTGTTCGCGGCGACCGTACGCGACACGCCGGACGCGGTCGCGATCGGCTGCGGAGGTGCCACGCTCGGCTACGCCGGGTTGGACGCCCGCGCCGACGAGCTGGCCGCGCTGCTGCGAGGGCACGGCGTCACCGGTGGCGATGTGGTCGGCGTCTGCCTGGACAGATCGCCCGACGCCGTCGCGGCCCTGCTCGCGGTCTGGCGGGCCGGGGCGGCCTATCTGCCGCTGGACCCGGACCACCCCGCCGAACGGCTCGCCTTCATGCTGGACGACAGCGCCACCCGCCTCGTCCTCACCTCGGCGGCCCTGCGCGACCGGCTGCCCCCCACCACCCCGGTCGTCCAGCTGGACGACCGGCCCCCCGCTCCGGAGGCCGGCCGGCCCGCCGATCCGGCGGCACCGGACGGCGGGGCCGCCTACGTGATCTACACCTCCGGGTCCACCGGAACGCCGAAGGGGGTCGTGGTCTCGCACCGCAACCTGGCCGCCCGCGTCGCATGGATGCGCGAGGCGTACGGGCTGGGTCCGGGCGACCGGATGGTCCAGTTCGCCTCGCTGAGCTTCGACACCCACGCCGAGGAGATCTACCCGGCGCTGGCCGCCGGGGCCCGGCTGGAGCTGCTGCCCGAGGGCGGCGTCACCCTGCCCGACCACCTCGACCAGGTCACCGTGCTCGACCTGCCCACGGCCTACTGGCACGCGCTGGTCGACGACATCGACGAGATCGCCTGGCCGCCGACCCTGCGCCTGGTGATCCTCGGCGGCGAGCAGGTGCACGAGGCGGCCGTGGCCCGCTGGCGCCGGCGCTTCGGCGACCGGACACGGCTGGTCAACACCTATGGCCCGACCGAGGCGACGATCATCGCCACCGCCGCCGAGCTGGACGGCTCCCCGGGACGGCCGCCCATCGGCGTCCCGATCGCCGACACCTCGGTCCTGCTCCTGGACGCCGCCGGCCAGGAGGTCCCGCCGGGAGCCCCCGGTGAGCTCTGCGTCGGCGGGGCCGGGGTGGCCACCGGCTACCTCGCCAGGCCGGGCCTCACCACCGAGCGCTTCCCCGTCCTGCGCGGAGAACGGATCTACCGGACCGGCGACCTGGCGCGCTGGCGGTCCGACGGGCGGCTGGAGTTCCTCGGCCGCCTCGACGACCAGGTCAAGGTCCGCGGCTTCCGGATCGAGCCCGGCGAGATCGAGGCGTGGCTGCTGACCCACCCCGGTGTCGGCCAGGCCGCGGTGGCGGTGCGCCGGGAGACCCTGGTCGGCTACGTCGTCGGCACGGCCGGCGGCGAGGAACTGGCCGGATACCTGGCCGGGGCGCTGCCCGCCCACATGGTCCCCACGCTCTGGGTGAACCTCACGACCCTGCCGCTGACCGGGAACGGCAAGCTCGACCGGGCCGCGCTGCCCGCGCCCGAGGCCGGCCCCCGGACGAGAACCGCCCCGCGCGGCGACGCCGAGGAACTGGTGGCCGAGATCTTCGGCGAGGTGCTGGGCATCGAGGAGGTCGGCGCCTTCGACGACTTCTTCGCGCTGGGCGGCCACTCGCTGCTGGCCACCCGCGCCGTCGCCAGGCTCCGTGCCGCCGTCGAGGTGGACGTGCCGATCCGCACCCTGTTCGCGCGGAGCACCGTGGCCGACCTCGCGGCGGCGGTGGAGGAACTGCTCGTCGCCGAACTGGCCGAACTGTCCGACGAGGAGGCCGCGCGCCTCATGGAGACCGGGAGCTGAGATGGACTACCACGTCGTGGTCAACCACGAGGAGCAGTACTCGATCTGGCCGGACGGCCGGGACCTGCCGGACGGCTGGCGGCACGAGGGCGCCCGGGGTACCAGGGAGGACTGCCTCGCCCACATCGACCGGGTCTGGACCGACCTGTGCCCGCTCAGCGCGCGGAGGTCCTGAAGATGTCCGACCGAGTGGTGCCGGGGAGCGTACGAGAGGAGACCGTCATGGTCAGGGAACGGCTGGCGGCGATGGTGGCCTCGGCGTCCGACGGTGCGGTCACGGCCGGGGAGGCACTGAGCGCCACGGTCCCGCTGTCCGCGCTGGGGGTCACCTCCCTGGCGCAGATGCGGCTGATCGACGCGGTGGAGGCCGAGTTCGGAGTGGAGATCGACCTGTCGGACGACGGGCTCGACCTGCTGGACGACCTGGGCGCGCTGGAGCGCCACATCGACGAGGCACGGCGCTCGCACTCCTGACCTCCGACTCCTAACAGCAGGGGGAGCACATGGACATCCGGTTCTCGGGGAGCCGGTCGGGGACGGCACCGCTGACCTGGGGGCAGCGCGCCATCTGGGACACGATCCAAAGGACGGCGCCGGACGACCACTACTTCAACTTCGGCCGGGTGCTCGCCGTGCCCCGGCGGGCCGGACCGCTCACCGTGGCGCGGGCCGCCGAGGTGCTGCGCGCGCTGGTGGAACGGCACGAGTCGCTGCGCACCAGGCTGGGCGAGCCCCCGTACGGTACCCCGGACGCTCGCGGGTACGGAGACAGCGGCGGCCCGGAGCCGTGGCAGGTGCTGGAGACCGGCGGGGCCGTCCCGGTCACCGTCTCCGAGGGCGACCCCGAGCGGCTGCGGGACGCGCTGGCACAGACCGCCTTCGACTACCGGAACGAGTGGCCGCTGCGGATCGGGCTCGTCGTCGAGCGCGGCGAGGTCACTCACATCGTGCTCGTCTTCTGCCATCTGGCCGCCGACGGCCTCGGGGCCGAGGTGGCGGTCACGGATCTGCGGCTGCTCCTGCTGCGCGGCTCCCTGCCGGGCCCGCCCCCGCCCTCACCGCTGGATCTGGCCCGCTGGCAGGGCTCCGAGCGAGGTCTGAAGGTCGCGAGGATCGCCGCCGAGCACTGGGAGAGCGAGTACCGGCGCATCCCGCCGACCATGTTCGACCGGCGCGAGCAGGCACCCGCGGATCCGCCGATCTGGCGGGCGCGACTCGTCTCGCGGGCGATGGACCTGGCGGTGCGGCGGATCGCCGCCGTGCGCGGCACGAGCACCTCGACGGTCCTGCTGGCCGCCGCGTCCGTACTCGCCGGGAAGGTGAGCGGCCACGACGTGTGCGCGATGCTGCCGATCGTGGGCAACCGCTTCCGCGGCGACACGGCCGGCACCGTCACCACGCTCTCCCAGGAGGGCCTGTTCGTGCTGGACCTGCGCCGGGGCGACTTCACCGGGCTGCTGCGCGCGGCCAGGCCCGCCGCGCTGCGTGCCTACCGATCCGCCTACCACGACCCCGCCGAGCGGGACGGGATCACCGAGCGGGTCAGCCGGGAGCGGGGCACGCCGATCCACCCGTACTGCTGTTTCAACGACATGCGCTTCGCCGACCAGGTGGACGCCTCCCCCGACGAGCGGACCGTGCGGGACGCGCTGGCGGAGACGACCCTCGGCTGGCCGCTCAGCCAGGAGAAGCTCAACTGCCGGTTCTGCCTGCACGTGACCGGCGAGCCCGGCGGGCTGGGCGTCTCGCTCACCGCCGACACCCGCCACCTGTCCCGCCCCGCGATGGAACGCTATCTCCTCGATCTGGAGTCCCTGCTGGTCGAGGCCGCGTTCCGCGAGGTGCTGGAGCCCGTCGGTTGACTCCTCTCCCGGACCGGAACCCGGACGCTCCCCGCCGGAGGTGCCCGACGACGGTCCACGCCCACCCCGGCCGGCGCCCACCGCCCGGCCTCCTGCCCGGAACCGGAGCCCGATGACGGTCCACGCCTACGCCGAGTCGACGTCCTGCGTCCAGGGCGGCTCACTCCGCTTCCACCTCGCCCGCGCCTCCCGGGCCCCGCTGTGCGGCTCGGTGCTGATCGAGGACGTGGCCACGGGCCTGGCGGTGCTCGAAGGGGGGTTCACCGGCCCGTCCTGGACGCTCGACGTCTCCGCCGGCTGGCCCAGCTCGCTCTACCGCGCGATCTTCACCGCCGACGAGGGTGTCTGCGAGGTCTACTTCGTGGTACGGGCCGCCAGGGCCGGCTCGCCGATCCTGCTGTCGATCCCGTTCCCGACCTGGCAGGCCTACAACCGGGCGGGCATTCCCGGCGAGTCCATCTACTGGACCGAGCAGGCCACCCGGGCCTCGCGCGTCTCCTTCGACCGGCCGGGCGGCGGGCCGCCGCCCGAACGCTGGGAGGAGGGCATGATCCGCTGGCTGGGCCCCGCCGGATACGACGTCGACTACTGCTCCGCCCTGGACCTGCACTCCGGGTGCGAACTGCTGGCCGGCTACCGGCTGCTGATGGTCAGCGGGCACGACGAGTACTGGTCGGCGGGGATGCGCGACAGCGTCGAGGAGTTCGTCGGCCGGGGCGGAAACCTGGCCGTCTTCTCCGGCAACACCTGCTGGTGGCAGTTCCGGCTGGAGGACGACGGGCGCACCATGGTCTGCTACCGCGACGCGGTCGCCGATCCGATGGCCACGGTGAATCCCGCCCTCACCACCGTCGAGTGGTCCAGCGCGCCGGTGAACCGTCCCGAGAACGGCCTGACCGGGGTCAGCTTCCGGCACGGCGCGGGGACCTGGGGTCCGTACATGCGGCTCATGCACGAGGAGTCCTACACGGTCCGCTTCCCCGAACACTGGGTGTTCGAGGGCACCAAGCTGGGCGAGGGCGACACCTTCGGCAGGGGCGCCATCGGCTACGAGACCGATGCCTGCGACTTCACCGAGGTGGACGGCGTGCCGGTGGCCACCGGGCGGGACGGCACCCCGCCCTCCTTCGTCATCCTGGCCACCGCCGACCTGCGGCACTGGCACCGGTACGGCCAGGGCGGCATGGCCACCATGGGCGTCTTCGGCCTCGGCGCCGGGACCGTGTTCACCGCCTCCACCGTGAACTGGGGAAACACCCTGCACGACCCGGCGGTGGAGCGGATCACCCGCAACGTGCTCGACCGGCTCTCCCGCCGCGTCTCCGGCTGGGAGGTGATCGGCTCCGGTGGCTCGATCCGCGCGCTGACCGCGTGCGACTCGCGGCTGTACGGGGTGGGCACCGACGACGCGCTGTACCGCAGGGACGTCGGCGGCCAGAACCTGCGCTGGCGCCGCATCGACTCGGGCGGCGGCGTCGTGGCCATGGCCACCCCGCGCGAGGCGTCCGGCACCAGGCCCGTCGGCCTGTACGGGCTGACCGGCGACGGGCGTCTCGTCTACCGCGACCCGGGCACGAGGGCCCCATGGGTCACCCTCGGCGACGCCCCGCCGGGCGGGGTGGGGCTGGCCCTGGTGGACGGCGACCTGTGGGCCGTCACCACCGCCGGTGGGCTGTGGCACCTGCCCCCGGACGCCGCGGAGTGGATCCCGGCCGACGAGAACATGGGCGAACTCCCGGGCGCGGTGGCCATGACCGCCATGAACGGCCGCTTCTACGCCGTCGACCTCGCCGGTCGGGTCCGCACCCGGCTGCCGCTGCCGGGCCCCGGCGAGTGGGCCGACCTCTGCCCCGCCGACGGGAGCACCACGCTCACCGCCCACGCCGGCCGCCTGATCGGCACCGCCCCTGGCGGGCACCTGCGCTGGCGGTCGCCCCTGCCGGACCGGTAGCCTCTTCCGCCGCGGAAGGGGCGCGTAGGGCGCGCCTCACCGGCGCGCGGGACCTTTCGACCGTCAGACGGAGACCGGGCCGTAGACGGCGCAGGGGACGCCAGTGGTCATGGCCCAGTAGCGGTCGCCGTAGGACCAGTGCCACCACTCGGTGGGGTAGTTGACCAGGCCGGCCGTCTCCAGGGCCGTACCGAGGATCCTGCGGTGGTGACGGGCCTCGGCGGACAGGCCCGGGGCCTCGGTGTAGCAGGCGCCGCCGCTCTGCTCGGGGGTGGCGTTGAGCGGGGTGCCCATGTCGAGCTCGGTCCCGTCCTCGGCGGACAGGGTCAGATCGACCGCCGCTCCCGCGGTGTGCGGGGCGATCTCGACGGGCGAGACGTAGCGGCTCGCCGCGCTCCGGAGCTCCGCGGGCGACATTTCCGGAAATGTCGCCCGCAACTCCGCCGAGTAGTCATCGAAGATCTTTTTCTGGGTCGCCGGTGGCCGGTAGCCCTCCACGACCAGCAGCCGGTATCCCCCAGGAAGCTGCGCCTGCGCCTTCTCCAGCCGGTCCAGCAGCCCGAGCCGCAGGTGGGCGAAGGCCCCCTCGGCGTCGGCGAGGCGCCGGTCCGTCTCCAACCGCCCCCGCACGTCGATCAAGGGTTCACCGGACTCCTCGACGGGGATCGAGGCGACTCTGGCGTCGGAGATCAGCACGATGTCACGCATGACGGCAATTCTTCACCAAACACCCGTCGGCTGGAGACCCGGTTCTCCAGAAGGAGGGCACGGCCCGGTCGGCGGATCGTCAACTTCGGCCTTCCCGGCAGAGCGGAGCTCAGTCGGCCGCCGGCGTCCTCCGGGTGGAAGGACGTCAGACGGTGACATCAGACGGTGACATCAGACAGTGTCGGAGAACACCTGCTCCCGAGCCTGCTGCAACGCCGACACCAGCGCGCCGCGCAGTACGGGGTTGCCCCTGACCCGCGAGACCACGACCCTGGGCTGGCTCGGGCAGACCCGGGCCACGGCATCCTGCACCCTGGCGGCGAGCGCGTCCCCTCCCGCCCTGCCGACGTCGCCGCTGAGCACGATCAACCCGGGGTCCAGGACCACGGCGACCGCGGCGACGCCGACCGCCAGCCGTCCGGCCAATTCGTCCAGGAACGCCTCGGCGCCCGCCGCGACGGCCGTGCGGACACGTTCCCCCACCGGAGTCGCCTCGGTGACGGAACCGATGCCGTAGGCGCTCGCGAGCCCGGCCACGGCGTCGCCGCCGACCAGGCGCTGGAACGAGCCCGACTGGGGTTCGCTCACGTCGGTGGGGAGCGGCTCGCCCGGGACGGGAAGCCAGCCGATCTCACCCGCGCCGCCGGTGAAACCGCGGTGCAGCCGCCCGCCCAGCATGACGCCGAGCCCCTGGCCGACCCCGGCCCAGACGAGCACGAAGTCGTCGACGCCCAGCGCCGCGCCGTGCGCGCGCTCGGCCAGCGCGGCCAGGTTCACGTCGTTCTCGATCGTCACCGGGACGCCGAGGTCGCGACGGAGCTCGGCGAGCACGCCGTTGTGCCAGGAGGGCAGGTCGAAGGAGAAGCGCACGTCGCCGGTGCCGGGGTCGACGACGCCCCGGGTGCCGATCACGAAGGCGCGGAGCCGGTCCGCGGCGATGCCCGCGGCCCCGCACGCCTGGCCGACCGCACCGCGCACCAGCCGTACCGGGTCGTCGTGCCCGCTGGGGTCGGCCGAGACCTCGGCGACGAGTGTGCCGGTGATGTCGGCGATCCCGGCACTGATCCGGTCGGGGAGCACGTCAAGCCCGGCCACGTACGCGCAGGAGGGCACCACCCCGTAGAGCGCGGCGTTGGGGCCGCGCCCGCCGGCCTGCTCGCCGACCACCGCGACAAGGTCTCGCTCCTGGAGCCTGGCGAGCAGCTGACCCGCGGTCACCTTGGAGAGCCCGGTGTGTTCTCCCAGCTCAGCCCGGGTCAGCGGGCCGCTGGACAGCAGGAGCTCCAGCGCCGCGCGGTCGTTGAGCTGGCGCAGCAGCCGGGGTGTTCCCGGGCGTGTGGACAAGGCCGTCCTCCCCGTCACGATCCGCTAACGATCGTTTCTTTTAAGAAAGTTTCTTGTTAGTTTAACCCTAGCCAGCCCGCAGGCAAGTGATCGGAACCGCGGGTTGCGACAGTTCCGACAGCTCCCAGTGAGTGCAACGGGTCGCGGGGGCCCCGGCCATAACAGATGAGTGCAAACTCCGGCGAAAGCCTGAAAGGGAGAACTCCAGTGAAGTTCGCGAGAATCGCCACCACGACGGCCACCACGGCCGCCCTCGCCCTGGGTCTCGCCGCGTGTGGCAGCAACGAGCCCGCCACCCCGGCCGCCGGCTCCGACGCGTCGGCACCCGCCGCGTCCGGCCCCAAGTTCGCAGGTCAGACCCTGACCGTCTGGCGCCTCGGCGCTCCGGACGAGAAGCAGGACAAGCTCATGGGCGACCTGAACGCCAAGTTCAAGGAGACCACCGGCGCCGAGGTCAAGCTCCAGTGGGTGCCGTGGCCCGACGCGCAGGCCAAGTGGACCGCCGCGCTCGCCGGCGGCGAGGGCCCCGACGTCACCGAGTTCGGCAACGACCAGGTCGCCGCCTGGGTGGCGCAGGACGCGCTGACCGACATCACCGAGATCGTCAAGGCCAACCCCGACTTCCAGCAGATCCCGCAGAACCTGTGGGGCTACGAGACGGTGGACGGCAAGATCTACGCCGCCCCGTGGGGTGGCGGCACCCGCGCCGTCCTCTACCGCAAGGACTGGTTCGAGGACCTGAAGATCGAGGTGCCCAAGACCTGGGAGGAACTCGTCGCGGCGGGCAAGAAGATCGTCGCCGAGAAGGGCAAGGACGTCGACGGCTTCGCCTTCAACGGCGGCTCCGACGCCAACATGTCGCTCTCCCCGTTCGTCTGGTCGGCCGGCGGCGACTTCGCCGCGTTCGAGGGCGGCAAGTGGGTCGGCAAGCTGACCGAGCCCGGGTTCAAGGAGGGCTTCCAGTACTACACCGACCTGGTCACCAAGCACGGCGTCTCGCGCAAGTCCGCGCTGACCCAGAACTCGGTGGACATCGCGACCCGCTTCGCCAACAGCAAGGTCGGCATGTACGTGACCGGCGGCTGGGACATCACCACGATCAAGGAGCAGAGCGGCGGCAAGGTCGACGACTCGAAGATGGCCTTCTTCTCGCTCCCGGCCAAGGACGGCAGCGGCCCGGCCCCGGCCTTCCAGGGCGGCAACGACATCGCCATCTGGAAGGACACCAAGAACCTCGAACTGTCCGCCGAGTACGTCAAGCTGGCCGCCGGCAAGGAGTTCGGCACCCGCTACGCCAAGGAGGGCGGCCTGCTGCCGCTCTACCCGGAGGCCCTGACCGAGTACGCGTCCGACCCGGTGCAGGCGCCGTTCGCCGAGACCTTCAAGGTCGCCAAGGGCTTCCCGAACGACACCAACTGGGCCGAGGCCAACGACACCAAGGCGGTCCTGCAGAGCGCGGCCCGCTCGGTCATCGAGGGTAAGAAGGACGTCGACACCGCGCTGGCCGACGCCAACAAGGAACTCGAAGAGATCCTGAACCAGTAGTCATGGCGAACACCTCAACCATCGCCCGGGACGGGGGCTCCCCCTCCGTCCCGGCGCGGGGGCACCGAGGCGCCAAGCCCCCGCGCAGGTCCAGCGGGCTGCCCGTCCGGGTGGTCCCCTACGCGCTGCTCGTCCCCGGCCTGATCGTCATCGCGGGCCTGCTGCTCTACCCGCTCTTCCAGATGGTCGTCATGTCCTTCCAGAACGTGGGACTGCGGCAGATCCGGGGAGTACCGGCCGAGTCCGTCGGCCTGGAGAACTACCAGAAGCTCATCGAGTCCGAGTTGTTCTGGACCTCGCTGCGCAACACGGTGGTCTTCGCCGTCGTCACGGTGGCGCTCACCCTGCTGCTGGGCACGCTGGTCGGCCTGCTCCTGCACAAGCTGGGCAAGAAGATGTCGACCTTCCTGATCATCGGCATCATGGCCGCCTGGGCCACCCCGCAGATCGCCACCGCGATCATCTGGCGCTGGCTGTTCGACGCGGAGTCGGGCGTCATCAACTGGGCGCTCAACGCGCTGCCCGACTGGCTCTCCTCCCTGCTGTTCGGCCGCTCCGACTGGACCGGCGAGCCGTGGCTGAACGACGCGTTCACCATCTACCTGGTGCTGATCATCGCGGTGGTCTGGGCGTCGTTCCCGTTCATCGCGGTCTCGGTGCTGGCCGGGCTGAAGAGCATCTCCAAGGAGCTGTACGAGGCGGCCAGGGTGGACGGCGCCTCCGCATGGCGGATCTTCTGGAAGATCACCTTCCCGCTGCTGAAGCCGGTCTTCGCGGTGCTCACCGTGCTCTCGGTGATCTGGGACTTCAAGGTCTTCACCCAGCTGTTCGTGCTGGCGGGCGGCACCTCCAACCGGGAGGCGTTCAACCTGTCGCTGTTCGCCTTCACCCAGGCCTTCAGCGCACCGCCCAAGATGGGCATGGGCGCGGCCATCGCGGTGGTGCTGACGCTGATCCTGCTCTTCATCACCTTCTTCTACGTCCGCCAGATCGTGAAGACGGAGGACGTGCGATGACGACGTACGGCAGGCGCGGGCCGCAGGGAGCTCTCCGGCGGCGTAAGCGACTCGGCACCATCGGCCTGAACACCGCGGCCGTCCTGGTGTTCCTGTTCGCGGTCTTCCCCGTCTACTGGATGGTGAGCACCGCCTTCAAGAGCAGCGAGCAGATCTTCACGACGGACTTCATCCCCTTCCCCACCGATCCCACCCTCGAACACGTGCGGCGGGTCTTCACCGAGGGCGTCGCCGGCCACTCCATCTGGCGTTACCTGCTCAACAGCTCCATCGTGGCCCTCGGCACCGTGCTCATCGGCGCGGTCTTCTCGCTGCTGGCGGCGACCGCGGTGGCCCGCTTCCGCTTCCGCGGGCGCACCTCGTTCCTGATCCTGCTGCTCATCGTGCAGATGGTCCCCGGCGAGGCACTGCTCATCCCGCTGTTCATGATGGTCAGGCGGGCCGGGCTGTACGACCAGCTCCTCGGCCTCATCGTGGTGAACGTCGCGATGACGCTGCCGTTCGCCATCTGGATGCTGCGCACCTTCGTCGCGGCGGTTCCCAAGGAGCTGGAGGAGGCCGCCTGGATCGACGGCGCGAGCCGGTTCAGCACCTTCTGGCGGGTGCTGTTCCCGCTGGTGGCCCCCGGCCTCGTCGCGACGAGCATCTTCTCGTTCATCACCGCGTGGAACGAGTTCGTGTTCGCGCTGACGCTCATCGGCGACCAGGGCAGCTACACCATGCCGGTGGCGCTGCGCTACTTCGTCAGCCAGCGGTCGGTGGACTGGGGCGGCATCATGGCCGCCTCCACCCTGATGACCATCCCGGTCATCGTCTTCTTCTCCTGGTGCAGCGGCGGATGGTCTCCGGACTCGTCGCTGGCGCCGTCAAGGGCTGATCCCCCATCGGTGCTGGTACGGCTCGCACCCACAAGGCGCGAGCCGTACCAGCCCTGCCTGTTCCATGTCCGCTCCCCCTACATCTCAGGTAAGGAACACCTACCGCCATGTCTGAGCTCATCGCGGATCGCGGCGATCAGGGGCTGCGTCGTCTCGCGGCCGGCACTCTGCTCGCCGCGTTCCAGGGCACCGAGGCACCCGAGTGGGTCCTGCGGGAGCTGGCGAACGGTCTCGGCGGCGTCACGCTCTTCGGCTTCAACGTCGCCGACGCCGCGCAACTGTCCGCCCTCACCTCCCGGCTGCGTGAGACAAGCGACCCGGTCATCTCGCTGGACGAGGAGGGGGGCGACGTCACCAGGCTCGCCTACCACGTCGGCAGCCCGTATCCCGGCAACGCCGCCCTCGGCGCCGTGGACGACGTCGAGCTCACCCGGCGGGTCTACCGGTCCATCGGCGACGACCTGGCCCGGTGCGGCGTCAACCTGGACATGGCCCCGTCCGCGGACGTCAACACCGCCGAGGACAACCCGGTGATCGGCACCCGCTCGTTCGGGGCCCAAGCCGCGCTCGTCGCCCGGCACACCGTCGCCGCCGTACACGGCCTGCAGTCGGCCGGTGTGGCCGCCTGTGTCAAGCACTTCCCGGGCCACGGCGCGACCCGGCAGGACTCCCATCTGGAGGTCCCGCTCGTCGACGCCTCCGCCGAACTGCTGCGCGAGCGCGAACTCGTGCCCTTCCGCGCCGCGATCGAGGCCGGAACCAGGTCCATCATGACCGCGCACGTGCGGGTCCCCGCCGTCACCGGCGGGCTTCCCGCGACGCTCTCCCCCGCCACCCTGACCGGTCTGCTCCGCGGCGAGCTGGGCTACGACGGTGTGATCGTCACCGATGCCCTCGACATGCGGGCCGTCACCGACACCTACGGCCTGGCAGGCGGCTCGGTGCTCTCCCTCGCCGCCGGAGCCGATCTGCTCTGCCTCGGCCCGATCCCCACCGAGGACGACGTCCGCCGGATCCTGGACGAGATCGTCGCCGCCGTACTGGACGGGCGGCTGCCCACGTCCCGCCTGGAGGAGGCCGCCGAGCGGACCTCCGCCCTGCGCGCCTGGTTCGGCACGCCCCGCACGGGTGAGGCCGAGCGGGACGTGATCGGCCTCACCGCCGCCCGCCGCGCGGTCAGCCTCACCGGCTCGGCGCCTCCCCCGGTCGACCCGCTGGTGGTGGAGGTGGACACCCCGCCGACCATCGCGGTCGGCGACGTGCCGTGGGGTTTCACGCCGCTGCTGCCGCGGGCGGAGGTGCTGCGGGTCAAACCGGAGGCCGCCGACGTGCCGGGCATCCTGGAACGCGCCTCGGGCCGCTCCCTGATCGTCGTCGTCAAGGACGCCCATCGCTACGAGGCCAGCAAGTCGGTGATCTCCGCGCTGCTGGCCGCCCGCCCCGACACCACGGTGGTCGAGATGGGCCTGCCGATCTGGCGCCCCGAGGGCGTGACCTACGTGGCCACCTACGGCGCCGCCCGCGCCAACGCGCAGGCCGCCGCCGAGCTCCTCGGCGTCTGAGCGCCCGTCCCGGGCCCTAGGATGGCCCGGGGCGGGAAGGCTCCAGCAGTTCCGAGACCCTCGCGCCGGGTTCCACGGCGAGGGCGCGCAGCAGCGCGCGCAGGTGACCCGCGATCCGGGACACATCGTCGTGACCGATCACGGCGGGGTTGAAACGGAGGCCGAGGGTGAGACTCCGCGCCGCGTCCACGGCCTGGACGTGCAGCGCGCCGTGGGCCACCCCGTTGAAGACGGTCCACTCCACCCCCGCCCCGATACCAGGGAACTCCGGGACGGCCGCCCTCCTGCGGTAGCTGAACAGCACCGGTGCGGCGGGCGGCTCCGGCGGCGCGTGCCGGAACCGGTACATGGCGTGGAGCTCGGCCCGGACCGTACGCAGGTAGGCGGGGAACTCCTCGTCGGGGCCGGGATGCGGGGCGAACGGCACCCGCGCGACGAACGGCCCGATGCGCTCGCGCGTCCGGCAGGTGCGGGTCCCGAGGTCGAGGGCGAGCGGCGAGACGACGGTGCCGTAGCCCCGCAGCAGCACGCCCACCGCCGCCAGGAGCAGCTCGAACCTGGTCGCGCCGAGAGTCGCGGCGGCCTCGGTGAGGGCGCCGGACTCCGCGGCGCCGAGCACCATCTCGACGATCTCACCGGGACCGGTGCCGTGCGGGACGGTGCGCAGGCCGGGCAGGACCGGTTCGACGGGCTCACGCTCGCGCCTCCTCCAGAACTCCTCGGCACCGTCGGGCGGCGCCGGGTCCCATGTCGCGGACGGCGTACCGTCCGGCGGCGGAAGGGGCGCACGCGAGAAGTAGGCGTCGGCCAGGTCGCGGACCAGGAGGTCCTTCGAACCGGCGTCGAACACCCGCGCGTGCGCGGTGAAGAGCAGCCGGACGCGCTCGTGCCCCACCCTGACGAGCGTGAACCGGGCGAGCGGACCGCGCTCCAGGTCGAACGGGCGGGTGGCCTCGGCCGTCGCGACCCCGGGGTAGCCCTCGGGGGTCGACTCCGTACGGGTGACCCTGACCCGGCCGAGCACCGGGTGCCTGCCGGCCACGGCGGCGCACGCGCCCAGCAGCGCCGGGGTGTCGACGGGGCCGTTCAGGTGCAGCGCCAACGGGATTCCCCGTAGGTCGAAGGGGGTGTGCGCCATCCTGTCCTGCTCCCTCGCAGGTGATCTCTCCTCGGGTGGGCACCGGGGCGCGGGTCACGCCCGGCAGAAAATTATTAGGAAAGTTTCTTGTTTATTTATGCATCCTGAATGCTACACATGTGGTACGCCTGAGACAAGCGACGTGTGACGAACCGAGCCGGAGGCGTTGATGATCGTTCGTGGCGGCCGGACGGGCGGGCCCAATGGTGCGAGCCCCGAACTGGCCCGGCTTGCCGACACCGTGCTGCAACCCGGATTCGTGGGCGTGGAGGCGCCCGACTGGCTGCGGAGGCGGCTCGCCGAAGGGCTCGGCGGGGTCGCGCTCTACTCCCGGAACCTCGTGGACGGCGAGCAGGTCAGAACACTGACCGCCGCGCTGCGCGCGGAGAACCCCGACGTGGTGATCGCCACCGACGAGGAGGCGGGCGACGTCACCCGACTGGAGGCGCTCACCGGCAGCTCGCGCCCCGGCAACCTCGCACTCGGCGCGGTGGACGACCCCGAGCTGACCGAGCTCATCGCCCGGGAGGTCGGGCTGGACATGGCCGCCGCGGGCATCGACCTCAACTACGCCCCCGTGGTCGACGTCAACTCCGACCTGGACAACCCCGTCGTCGGCACCCGCGCGTTCGGCACCGACCCCTGGCTGGTCGCCCGGCACGCCCGCGCCTGGGTCACCGGCCTCCAGTCCGCCGGGGTGGCCGGCTGCGCCAAGCACTTCCCCGGCCACGGCGCCACCGCCGTCGACTCGCACCACGACCTGCCGACCGTCGCCTATTCGGCCGAGGAACTCGCGGCCACCACGCTCCCGCCCTACCGGGCCGTCATCGAGGCCGGGGTACGGGCCGTGATGACCGGCCACCTGCTCGTCCCCGCCTACGACCCCGACTCTCCCGCCACCATGAGCGGCCGCATCCTGGTCGGGCTGCTCAGGGAGGAACTCGGCTTCGACGGGCTGATCGTGACGGACGGCGTGGAGATGCCCTCGGTCGCCGGGCGGTACGGCGTGACCGGGGCGGCGGTCCGCGCCCTCGCCGCCGGGGCCGACGCGATCTGTGTGGGCGGTGAGCGCAAGGGGCCCGGAGTGGTCGGCTTCATCCGCAACGCCATCATGACCGCGGTGGCCGACGGCACCCTTCCCGAGGAACGCCTGGCCGAGGCCGCCTCCCGGGTTCGCAGCCTGGCCGCCTGGTCCGCCGCGCGGCGCCGGACGGCCGGGGCGGCGGCCCCGGACGGCGGACCCGCCGGCCTCGCCGCGGCCAGGCGGGCCCTGCGGGTCCGCGGCGACGGGCTCCCGCTGCCCTCGGCGCCGCAGGTGATCGAACTCGTCTCCGAGACGAACATCGCCGTCGACCGTGCCACCCCGTGGGGTGTCGCCTCGCCGCTGGCCGCACTGCTGCCGGGCACGACGGCTCTCCGGCTCGGCGCCGAAGACGCGCTCCCGCCTCCCGCCGCCGGGCGCCCGCTGGTGGTCGTGGTCCGCGACGCCCACCGGCACGCCTGGGTCGCGGACCGCCTGGGCGCCCTGCTGTCACGCCGCCCCGACGCGATCGTGGTGGAGATGGGCCTGCCGGGTCCGGCCACCCCCGGTGCCACGCACATCACCACCCACGGTGCGACCGCCGCCTCGGGCCGGGCCGCCGCCGAAATCCTGGCGGGCCACCACCGGCCGCGGGACTAGAGCGCGTTCTGCGGCGTTGTCGTCGCCCGCGACTCCGTCATGAGCTCCTCCTCCGCCTCGCGGGACGTCCGTCCGGCCGGTCCGCAGCGCGGGTGAAGATCCACAAAACCCGTCTCAGGAGGCGAAGATCTCTTCCCGGGCCTGTTCCAGAGCCGCGATGACGGCCCCGCGCAGCACCGGGTTGCCGGTCACCTCGCTGGCCACCACCTGCGGCCGGACCGGGCAGCTCCTGGCCACCGCCTCCTCGATCCTGAAGGTGAGCGCGTCACCTCCGGCCCTGCTGACCTCGCCGGCGAGCACCACGAGCCCGGGGTCGAGCACGACGCACACCGACGCCACGCCCAGCGCCAGCCGCCCGGCGATGTCGTCGATCAGAGGCTCTCCCCGCTCCCCCGCCGCGACCGCCGCCGCGACGCACTCGGCGGCGCTCTCCCCCTCGAAACCGTACGTCGCGGCGAGTTCGGCGACCGCCTCGGCGCTGACCAGGGACTGCAGGCCACCGGCGAGCGACGGCAGCCTGCCCGGCACGGCCCGCACGTCCTCGGCCAGCGGCACGCCGGGCACCGGCAGATAGCCGATCTCGCCCGCGCTGCCGGACCGGCCGCGGTGCAGCCGCCCGCCGAGCACGACACCGAGGCCGATGCCGCGGCCCACCCACAGGAGCACGAAGTCGTCGACCTCCCGGGCGGCGCCCAGGGTGCGCTCGGCGATGGCGACGAGGTTCACGTCGTTCTCTATCCTGACGTCGCGGCGCAGGTCACGGGCGAGCGCCTCGTGGATGCCCTCGTGCCAGCCCGGCAGGTCGAAGGAGAACCGCACGTCGCCGGTGCGGGGGTCGACCACGCCCGGAGTGCCGATGACGACCGCGCGCAGCTTGGAGAGCGCGACCTTGGCGGACCGGCAGGCCTTGACCACCCCGCTGTGCACGAGGGCGACCGGATCCTCATGCCCGTTCGGCGCCACCCGCACTTCGGCGATGATCTCCCCATGGATATCCGCGATGGCGGTCGTGACGAATTCCGGGCCGACATCCAGGCCCGCCACATAGGCCGAGGAGGAAATAATCCCATAAAGCGCGGCATTAGGCCCGCGTCCCCCCGCCTGCTCCCCCGCCACCTCCACCAGGCCGCGGCCTTCCAGGCGGGCGAGCGTCTGGGAGGCCGTCACCTTGGAAAGACCCGTGAGCTCCCCGATCTGCCCCCGTGTCAGCGGCCCGGAGGCGAGCAACAACTCCAGGGCGGCCCTGTCGTTGATCTCCCTCAATAGCCTGGGCACGCCAGGACGTCGCTCCATACGCATGCTCTCTTGTTCGCCGTTTCCCCGTCGCAATTACATTCAAGCAAGAATAACGGTTCTATTCATTAATAAGACTTCCCGATAGTTTAGCCCGGCGGAGGCCCGGCGGAGGTGCCGCGAGGGCCCCCGCCGCGCCGCACCCCCGTTCGCGGTCACGTCCTCCAGGACGGGCCTCTCCGGTTTTCGCACGCCGCCCGCGCACCGCCGCCCAGGCGTGGCGAACCACCGCGAATCCAGAAAATCAAGGGCTTGCGACGTCGACACGGTGCGTGGAACACTCCCAGAAATGGTAAAGCTTCTTTTCAGTAAGCCCCTTGCCGACCGGTGACGAGGCAGGTCTCGACATGGATACCGTCCCGAGGATCACGGCCGACTACACGGGGCCACAGGCCCGGCGGGGGCCCGTGACCATGGGCCAGGCCAACATGGCGCGTTGCGTGCTCCGCGACCCACCGCTGCACATGAACTTCCGCGTCACCAAGCGCGTCCCCGGGAGGAGGTCCCTGCCCGCCGTCGCCGAGGCGATCGGACGGCTACTCTCCCGGCACGAGGGACTGCGGGCCACCATTCACTCCGGCGTCCAGGTCGTGGCCGGTTCCGGCTCGCTGCCCGTCGAGGTGCACGGCGCCGGGACCGGCTTCGCGGACGAGGTCGCCGAGGATGTGGGCCTGCGGATGCAGGGCACCCGATTCGATCTGGAGGGCGAGCTTCCGATCAGGGTCGCCGTGATCACCGAGGACGGGGAGCCTCGCCTGGTGGTGTTCGTCCTGCCCCACACCTCGGTCGACGCCATCGGCCTGGCCATCCTCATGCGGGAGTGGGAGCGCCTGATCCGGGGAGTCGCCGTACCGGCGCCGTACCCGATGCAGCCGCTGGACCTCGCGACCGCCGAGGGCACCCCGGTGGCCCTGCGCCGGACCGAGGCGGCGCTGCGGCACTGGGAGGACGGCCTGCGGCGGGCACCGCAGTCGATGTTCACGGTCGACGAGACCGCCGACGCCGACGCGATCCGGCCCCGGTTGCGGGTCCGCTCGGCGCCGGCGGCCAAGGCGCTGGAAGCCGTCGCGAGCCGCACGGGGGCCAGCCGCTCGGCGATCACACTCGCCGCGCTGGGCGTCCTGATCGGCCTGTGGAACACACAGCGGACCTGCGTGATCGCGTCGCTGGCGAGCAACCGGGTACGGCCCGAGCTGCGTGACTACGTCGGGCCGCTGGCCCAGGACGCGCTGATCACCGCGGAGCTGGACGTCCGCACCTTCGACGAGGCCGTCCGCCGCTTCCGCGGCGCCTCCCTCTCCGGATACCAGCACAGCCGTTTCGACTCCACGGCGCTCTGGGAGGTGATCGAGGCGGTCAACGCCGAGCGGGGTGTGAACTTCGCCCGTGACTGCGTCTTCAACGACATGAGCGGTGTCACCGGCTCCGCGCCGGAACCGGCGCCCGCCGCCGAGGTCGAGTGCGACTGGCTACCGGAGGCCTCGCTTCCCGCACACCTCGCACTCTGGGCCAACCAGCTGACGGAGGTGGTGGACCTGACGCTCTGGATCGATCCGCGAGTGATGAACCGGGAGCAGGCGGAGGGCTTCGGGACCGGGCTCGCCCGGCTCCTGATCGCGGCCGGAGATGGGGACGTCCAAGCTTGCGACATTACGAATATATCGGGAATTTCGCCTATCGAGCGTGATGCGGACTGGATCTACACCGACTCCTGCTGGGTGAGCCTCCGCGCGGTGGAGCGGCTCGTCGGTGAGGCGGTCCAGGGAGGACCTCATCTCGTGACACACACCCCGGACGGGCTCCTGACCTGCCACGTCACCTCGGGAACCGCCGAGGAGATCCACGCGGCCTGCCTCGCCCTGCTGCCGGGCCGCACCGCCGCGATGGCCCCCCACCGCTACGTCGTGCACGCCCCGGCACCCACCGGCGCGTCGCCTTACGGCCCCGTCCTCACCGAGGGCGACGGACGTCCTTCGACGTCTCGGTGCCCCTCGCGCGTAAGTAACCAATAGCAGGCGGGATAATCGGTTACATGCGCCTATCCGCTCGTGTCGACTATGCCCTCCGTGCCGCCGCCGAACTCGCCGCCGCAGGTGACGGCCCCACCACGGTAGGGGAGCTGGCCAAAGAGCAGGACATGCCTCCCAAGTATCTTGAGAACATCCTGCTCCAAATGCGCCGCGCCGGGCTGGTCCGCGGCCAGCGCGGTCCCGAGGGGGGCTACGTGCTGGCCCGCCCGCCCGCCGAGATCAGCCTGGCCGATGTGATCCGTGCCGTTGACGGCCCGCTCGCCAACGTCAGGGGGGAACGGCCCGAGCACGTCGGCTACCGGGGTCCCGCCGAGTCGCTGCAGCAGGTCTGGATCGCACTGCGCGCCAGTGAGCGGGCGATCCTGGAGGAGGTCACGCTTGAGAACGTGGCCACCGGGGCCCTGCCCGAGCGGGTTCGCAGCCTGTCAGCCGACCCCGCGGCCTGGGACTGACCGTGCCGCCCGCGACATCCCCCGTGATCGTGCCGGTACCGCCCGCCCGCGGCCGGCACGTGTCTCCCGGCGGGTGCCGTGCCCGAGGGTGATGTCGTCCACCAGGCCGCACTGCGCCTCGGCCGGGCACTCGACGGGCGGACGCTGATCCGCTCGGACTTCCGGGTGCCGCGCCACTCCACGGCCGATCTCACCGGGCGTGCGGTGCTGGAGACCGTCTCACGCGGCAAGCACCTACTCACCCGCGTCGAAGGCGGCCTGACCGTCCACACCCATCTGAGGATGGACGGGAGCTGGCAGATCTCGCCCTCGGGGCGGGGAGGACTGCCCCGGGGCGACGTCGTCCGCCTGGTGCTGGCCAACGCGGAGTGGCAGGCGGTGGGGGTCCGGCTGGGCATGGTCGACCTGGTACGCGCCGAGGAGGAGGAACGACTCGTCGGGCATCTCGGACCCGACCTGCTCGGAGGTGACTGGGACGAGGCCGAAGCCGTACGGCGGCTGGCCCGGCGGCCTGAGACGAGCATCGGGGTCGCGCTGCTCGATCAGCGCAACCTGGCGGGAATCGGCACCATCTATCGCGCCGAGACGCTTTTTCTCACCGGGGTGTGGCCGTGGCGACCGGTGGGTGCGGTAAAGGATCTGGAGGCGATCGTTTCGCTAGCGCGACGGTTGATGGACGCGAACAAGGAGCGCCCGAACAGGACCACGACGGGCGACCCCCGTCCGGGACGGGGCACCTGGGTCTACGGCAGGGCCGGGCGGCCTTGCCTGCGCTGCGGGCATCGGATCAGTCGCGGGGAGATGGGCGCACAGCCGCAGGAACGGCTGATCGTCTGGTGCCGTCACTGCCAGCCGGAAGAACCGACCGGCTAGGCGGCGACCATGTCGTTGACCTCGGGAAAGACGGAGTCGGGCACGGTCTCGGGAATCGGCAGACGCTCCCGCTCGGGGACATCGCCCGCCAGCACCGGGGCGTGCTGGAGTTCGGCCAACGCGAACTGGTCGGAGACCTCACGGAGAACCTGTGAAAGCGGCACGCCCAGGGCACCGCAAATCGACGCGAGCAGCTCTGAAGAGGCCTCCTTCTGGCCACGCTCCACCTCGGACAAGTAGCCAAGAGAAACCCGAGCCAGTGTGGACACCTCACGCAGGGTGCGACTCTGCCGCACCCTCAGCCGCCGCAGCACGTCACCGAGCAGCTGACGCAGCAGGACCATCTGTCGCTCCCTCCCCGGCGCGGATGCCTTCGCGACACTCCGCGCTATCGGTTCGTGCCGCCCGTTCTTCGAACGCGACCCTTGGTACATACTCCTCGCCGTCATCATCGCTTGACCTTTACCTCACTCACAGTTCCACCGTACCTGTATCCACCGACGCCGCGGCAGACCATGGTGAGCATGTTCGCTGGGGACGTAACGCGGTAATCACCCGGAATGTTCCCCCACGTTCGCCTCCAGCACACCTCGAAGAAGGTCTACGGCCTCATTCACCGTCGATTCCCGGATCTGCTCACGAGTTCCCGCGAGTTGCGGGTCCCGGTGCCATACCCGTCCGTCCGGACCGCTAACGGCCAGATGAACCGTACCGACCGTTTTACCATCCTGTGGTTCGGGACCGGCCACACCGGTGACGGCCAGACCGTAGGTGGAGCCGGCCAGCAGGCGCACCCCGGTCGCCATGGCGGCGGCGACCCGCGGGTGCACGGCGCCCTCACGGTCGAGCAGGTCCGCGGGAACGTTCAGCAGCCGCCGCTTGAGCTCGGTGGAGTAGGAGATGACCCCTCCCAGGAAGGCCGCGGAGGCTCCCGGCGGCTCCGTGAGGGCCGCACCGATCAACCCTGCGGTCAGTGACTCGGCCACCGCCACCGTCTCGCCCCTGCGGATGAGGAGGGAGAGGACCGTGGTGGTCGCGAGCAGGCGGTGGTTCATACGGCCCGCGCCCGCTTCGCGACCTGCCTGAGCTTGATCGCCCGGATCACGTAGTCAAGGCCGGTGCCGACGGTGACGACGGCCGCCGCTCCCATGACGACCCAGCGGACCGGGTCGGGCACGCCCGGCCAGATGTAGGAGACGATCGCAGTGATCTGCAGGACGGTCTTCACCTTCCCACCGTAACTGGCCGGGATGACGCCGTGCCGGATGACCGCGAACCTCAGCGCGGTGACGCCCAGCTCCCTGCCCAGGATCACGACGGTGACCCACCAGGGCAGCTCCCCCAGCACCGACAGGCTGATCAGTGCGGCACCGATGAGGGCCTTGTCGGCGATCGGATCGGCGATCTTCCCGAAATCGGTGATCAGGCCGTAGCGGCGAGCCAGCTCGCCGTCGAGCAGGTCGGTGAGCGAGGCCACCATGAAGACCACCAGCGCGGCGACCCTCCAGCCGGATCCCGGCAGGAAGAGGCAGGCCGCGAAGAACGGAACCATCGCCAGTCGTATCACCGTCACGACATTGGCGATGTTCCAGGCGCTCACCTTGGGGCGCGCGGGTGCCGCTGTCGAGTCGGTGCCGGTCTCTGGCGTGTTGGTCATACGCTCTCCCGGCCCGGTGGCGCGTTCATGGGGCCGCCTTGATACGGGCGATCAGGTCGACCCCCTCCGAGTCGACCACGACGGCCCGGACGATCTGGCCGGGGACCAGTCCGATGCCCTGGACCGTCACCGAGCCGTCGACCTCGGGCCCCTGGTGGGCGGCGCGGCCCTCGTATCCGCCGTCGCCCAGGTCCTCCTCGATCAGGACGTCGACCTCGGTGCCGATCCGCTCCTCGGCCCGCTGGGCCATGAGCTCCTCGGCCAGCTCGGTGAGCGCGGACACCCTGGCGTCGACGATCTCCTGGTCGAGCTTGCCCGGGAGCGAGGCCGCCTCGGTGCCCTCCTCGTCGGAGTAACCGAAGATGCCGATCACGTCGAGCCTGGCCTTCTCCAGGAAGCCCACCAGCTCGCCGAACTCCTCCTCGGTCTCGCCGGGGAAGCCCACGATGAAGTTGGAGCGCACGCCCGCCTCGGGAGCGTGCGCGCGGATCGACTCCAGGAGGTCGAGGAAGCGCGCGGGGTCACCGAAGCGGCGCATCCGGCGGAGCACGGGACCGCTGGCGTGCTGGAAGGACAGGTCGAAGTAGGGGGCCACCCCCTCCGTCGAGGAGATGATCTCCAGCAGCCCCGGGCGGAGCTCGGCGGGCTGCAGGTAGCTGACGCGCACCCGTTCGATGCCCTCGGTCGCGGCGAGCGAGGGCAGCAGCTTCTCCAGCGCCCGCAGGTCGCCCAGGTCCTTGCCGTAGGAGGTGGAGTTCTCGCTGACCAGCACCAGCTCCTTGACGCCCTGCTCGGCCAGCCAGGCGGCCTCGCCGAGGAGTTCCTCGGAGCGGCGCGAGACGTACGCCCCGCGGAAGGCGGGGATGGCGCAGAAGGTGCAGCGCCGGTCACAGCCGGAGGCCAGCTTCAGCGAGGCCACCGGCCCTTCGCCCAGGCGCTTGCGGAGCGGCCGGGGACCGCTGGCGGGTGCCAGGCCCTCGGGCAGCTCGCCGTGGCCGGGAATGGCGGTCTTGGGGGCGGCGGCACGCTCCACCGGGGAGATGGGCAGCAGGGTCCTGCGGTCACGGGGGCTGTGCGGGACGAGCGGCCTGCCCGCCAGCACGTCGTCGAGGCGGGTGCCGATCTCGGTGTAGTCGTCGAAGGAGATGACCGCCGCGGCCTCGGGCAGCGCCTCGGCGAGCTGGTCACCGTACCGCTCCGCCATGCAACCCGCGGCGACCACCTTGGCCCCGGAGTCGGCCGCGGCGAGCAGCGTGTCGATGGAGTCCTTTTTCGCTGAGTCGATGAAGCCGCACGTGTTGACGACGACGACGTCGGGATCGTCGTCGCCCAGCTGCCAACCGGCAGCCTCAAGACGAGCGGCGAGCTCTTCGGAGTCGACCTCGTTGCGTGCGCAACCAAGTGTGATCAGCGATGCGGTTCGGCGGGATGACATGGTGAACACTACGGTATCGGGAGTTGGCCACTACCCGATGCACCTCCCCCACTCCAGCACCGCCGCATCCCCGTCCGCCCCGGGTGTCCCGCCGTGAGGACGGGGGTCCGGAAGGCGAGGAGCACCGCGCCGACCAGGGACGTTCACCCGGCCGGGTGACCCCCGGGCCCGGCCGGAGCCGTCACCGCGGCCCCGGCGGAACTCCCGGTCGCCACCTCAGCGCTCCTTGGCGGCGGGGGCCTCGTAGGAGCGGTTGACGATCTGCCCCGGACTCCCCGGGGCGCCCAGGCTCTTGCCGTTCACCTTCAGGGTGAACGCCCCTCCGTCGCCGAAGGTGACCCTCATCCTGTCCTTCGCCTTCCAGGTCGAGGTCTTGCCCTCCTTGAGGGTTCCGGAGAAGAGCCTCTTGCCGCCCGCGTCCTCCACGTCCAGCCAGGAGGTGCGCTCCGCCCTGACCTGGAGGACGACCATGTCCTTGCGCTTCTTCTCGGCCAGGGACGCCGCCCGGCCCGGTGAGCCGGGAACGCCGCCGACCGGCGGCGGCAGCGCGGCCGGCACCGGCGCGGGGTGGACGTCCGCTATGGGCGTGTCGCCCCCGCCCATGGTCCGTACCACTCCGAAGATGACCACGATGCCCAGCGCCACCGCCATGGCCGTCGTCCAGTTGGGCGAGCGACGCTCACGGATCTTCAACGGCATGTCGGCCTGGAAGACGCTGGACGCCCGCACCGGCAGCGGGACACCCCCGTGTTGCTCGTCGTAGCGGTGCACCAGCGTCTCCGGATCGAGCCCGACGACCTTGGCGATGTTCCTTATATGTCCCCGCGCGTAGAAGTCACCTCCGCACTGGGAGAAGTCGTTCCTCTCGATCGCCTGGATGAGCACCTCGCGGATGCGTGTCCGCGCGCTCAACTGCCCAACGGTCATCCCCATAGACCGCCTGGCATCCGCCAGATCGCTTCCAATGCCCATAGCGCACGCCCCCCAGCCCCCGACGTTGCGTAGCGGTTCCCATTCAATCAGTAACCGGACGGAAGGTGTGCGGCGGGGGTCCGTTCCCTCCCGGTGTGTCATCCTCCACGCAGGTCGGCCAGCAGACCGGGAAGCTCGTCGGGCTTGACCATGACCTCCCGGGCCTTCGACCCCTCGCTGGGCCCGACGACGTTCCTGCTCTCCAGCAGGTCCATCAGCCGGCCCGCCTTGGCGAAGCCCACCCTGAGCTTGCGCTGGAGCATCGAGGTCGAGCCGAACTGGGTGGTCACGATGAGCTCGGCCGCCTGGATCAGCAGGTCGAGGTCGTCGCCGATGTCCTCGTCGATCTCCTTCTTGGAGGTCGTCGCGGCGGCCACGTCTTCGCGGTACTCGACGGTCATCTGGGCCTTGCAGTGCCCGACGATCTCGCCGATCTCCTTCTCGGAGACGAACGCGTTCTGCAGTCGCATGGGCTTGCTGGCGCCCATCGGCAGGAAGAGCGAGTCGCCCTGACCGACGAGCTTCTCCGCGCCCGGCTGGTCCAGGATGACCCGGGAGTCGGCCAGCGAGGAGGTGGCGAAGGCCAGCCGGGAGGGGACATTGGCCTTGATCAGCCCGGTGACCACGTCCACCGAGGGGCGCTGGGTCGCGATGACCAGGTGGATGCCGGCCGCGCGGGCGAGCTGGGTGATGCGGACGATGGAGTCCTCGACGTCGCGCGGGGCGACCATCATCAGGTCGGCGAGCTCGTCGACGATCACCAGCAGGTAGGGGTAGGGCTGGTAGACCCGCTCGCTGCCCGGTGGCGGCACCAGCTTGCCCGTGCGCACCGCCTTGTTGAAGTCGTCGACGTGCCGGAAGCCGCTGGCGGCCAGGTCGTCGTAGCGGCGGTCCATCTCCCCGACCACCCATTCCAGGGCCTCGGCGGCCTTCTTGGGGTTGGTGATGATCGGCGTGATGAGGTGCGGGATGCCCTCGTAGACGCTGAGCTCGACCCGCTTGGGATCGACCAGGACCATGCGGACCTCGTCGGGGGTGGCCCGCATCAGGATCGAGGTGATCAGGCCGTTGACGCAGACCGACTTTCCGGCACCGGTGGCACCCGCGATGAGCAGGTGCGGCATCTTGGCGAGGTTGGCCACTATCGTGCGCCCCTCGACGTCCTTGCCCAGCCCGACGATCATCGGGTGGTGGTCCGCCTGGGCCACCGGGGAGCGCAGGATGTCGCCCAGGGAGACGAGGTCCTTGTCGGTGTTGGGGATCTCGACGCCGATCGCCGACTTGCCGGGGATCGGAGACAGGATCCGGACGTCGGCCGACTTGACCGCGTAGGCGATGTTCTTGGTGAGCGCGGTGACCTTCTCGACCTTCACCGCCGGGCCGAGTTCGATCTCGTAGCGCGTCACCGTCGGCCCCCGGGTGAAGCCGATCACCTGGGCGTCGATGGCGAACTGCTCCAGCACGCTGGTCAGCGCGTTGACGACCACCGTGTTGGCCTTCGTCTGCGGCTTGGGGGCGGTGCCGGGGCGCAGGAGCTGCGACTCGGGCAGGGTGTAGGGGCCCGCCTGCGGGGACAGGACGAGCTGCTCGACCTTGCGCGGTGCCGGGGTCGGAGCGGGAGGCTCGGACGTGTCGGCCCTGACCTGCGCGGGTTCGGCCTCGTCCACCAGGCCGGGCACGATCTCCGGGGAGTGGTCTCCGAGCCCTCCCGGCGACTCGGCGACCACGGGCGTGTCGTAGGGCTTGACGTGGTCGCCCGGCTCGGTCCCGCCGGGGTCCGGCTTCTTGCGGGCGGGAGACCGCTTTTTGGACGCCCGCGGCGCGGTGGGCAGGTCCCGGTTGAAGAGCATGTGCCTGATCTCGGCCAGCCGCTCGGGAACCCGGTGCACCGGGGTGGCGGTGATCACCAGAATGCCGAAGCCCGACAGGATCAGCAGCAGCGGGATGGTGATGAAGGGGGGCAGGATGCTCGCCGGGGGCGCCGAGACGATGAAGCCGATCATGCCTCCGGCGGCCGCCACCTTGTCCATGCCGTCCGAGCCGCCCCCCGAGGGGTACGGCGTGTCGTGAACGACGTGCACGACGCCGAGCACACCGATGGTGAGGGCGGACCACCCGATGATCATCCGGCCGGTGTCGGCGTTCTGGTCGGGGTGCCGCAGCAGCCGCCAGGCCAGCAGCACGAGCAGGATCGGGACCAGCCAGGTCAGCGATCCGAAGACGGCGCGCATGACCTCGTCGACCACCGTGGAGACCGTGCCGGTGTTCTCCCGCCAGGTCATGGCCGCCAGCACGATCGCCCCGGCGAACACCGCCAGGCCCAGCCCGTCGCGGCGGTGGACGGGGTCGAGTTCGCGCGCGTTCTGCCCCAGGGCCCGCGCGGCGCTGCCGATGCCTCCCGCGAGGAGCATCCAGATGCCCATGAACAGCTTGCCGATCATGGTGAGCACCCAGCTGATCGGGTCGTGCTGCGGCGAGGCCGGCCTGCGGGCCGCACCCGCTCCCCTCCCCCGGTTGGCGGACGTCCGCCGAGCGGGGGCCGTACGGGCCTGGGAGGCGCCCGAACGACCGGGGGAGCCCTTGCCGGGGGGCTTTCCTGAGGAGCCTTTAGACGTACGGGTGGCCATGCTAGGGAGGTTAACGAGACGGGTGGTGGATTGCTCGCCGACTCGCCGGAAGGGCACCCTCTCCCCAATCTTTCACAAAATCGGCTGATATCTCGTGAACAGTGATGAAGGGCACTAAAGATCCCATTAATCCCTAGGAAAGCGCATTCCATTCTATGTATTGACATTGTGTTTCATGTAGTAGAACCTCCTCACCAACAGGGCGTTGGGAGGAGACACATGTCCGCACTCGACTGGTCCGTTCTGGGCGCGTACTTCCTTGTCATGGTCGGCATCGGCGTGTGGTCGAAGAGCCGCATCAGAAACGTGATCGACTTCTTCACCGCGGGAGGCCGCATCCCCTGGTGGCTGTCAGGCATCTCCCACCACATGTCGGGATACAGCGCGATCATGTTCGTGGCGTTCGCGGCCGTCGCCTACGACTACGGGCTCGCGATGTACGTCTGGTGGGCGCTGACGATCGGAATCGGCGTCGGCATCGGCGCCTTCGTCTGGGCGGCCCGCTGGAACCGGCTCCGTTCCAAGCACGGCGTGGTCTCCCCGCTGGAGTACCTCGCCCGGCGTTACAACCTGCCCACCCAGCAGGTGCTGGCCTACAGCGGCGCGCTGCTGAAGGTCGTGGACATCGCCGCCAAATGGGTGGCGATCGCCATTCTGCTCAGGGGCTTCGCGGGCATCCCGATCCAGTGGGGCATCCTGGTCACCGGGGCCGTCACGATGGTCTACATCACCGCGGGAGGGCTCTGGGCGGACGTGCTGACCGACTTCGGGCAGTTCGTCATCCAGGGGGTCGCGGGGATCGCCATGTTCGTCGCGATCATGGCCCACCTGGACGGCGTCGCCACGCTGTGGACCATGTGGGAGAAGCTGCCGCCCGGCCACGGCGACCCGTTCGCCGGGCCGTACACCATGACGTTCTTCCTCGCGCTGCTCTTCATCAAGACCTTCGAGTACAACGGCGGCATGTGGAACCTGGCCCAGCGCTACATGGCCTCCCCCTCCGGTTCGGCGGCCAGGCGTTCGGCACTGCTGTCGAGCGTGCTCTGGCTCGTCTGGCCGCTGGTCCTGTTCATCCCGATGTTCGCCGCGCCGCTCATCGTGCCCGGCCTGGCCAACGCCGAGGAGGCCTACGTGCGGCTGGCGCAGACCCTGCTGCCGCAGGGTGTGATCGGCCTGGTGCTCGCGGGCTTCTTCTCGCACACCATGGCCATGGTCGCCTCCGACGCCAACGTGATCTCCTCCGTCATCACCAGGGACATCGCCCCGGTGATCGTCCGCAGGGTGCGCGAGCTGTCGGAGCGGGCCGAGCTGACCTTCGCCCGGGTCACCACCTTCACCTTCGTGCTGGTCAGCATGGCGATCGCGATCCTGACCGAGGGCCAGGGCGTCGTGTTGAAGATCGTCGTTGACCTGGTCGCGGCGACGATGGGGCCGATCTCGATCCCGCTGATGCTGGGCATGCTGCCGTGGTTCCGGCGGAGCGGCCCGACCGCGGCCATTGCCTCCTGGGCCGCCGGCCTGGGCGTCTGGGCGTACGTCAAGTGGATCGTCGAGTCCAAGGACACGGCCGTGGTCGTCGGCCTGCCGCTGGTCACCTCGCTGATCCTGTACGTGGCCATCGGGCTGCTGAAGCCGGAGAACCGCGGGGACCGCGACGCGCTCGTCGACTCGCTGTCCACCGATCCCGAGCCGGAGCGGGCCGACTCGGCCCGCTGACGGCCCCGCGACCACCCCCGGGCGCGGCGGCTCCTCCGACCCCGCCCGCCCACCGGCCGGCTCCCCCGCCCCCGAGAGGGCACGGGGGAGCCGGCGGTGCTTTCGAGGGTCCGGACTACTTGTCGGACTCCAGAACGCCGCCGTTGGCCACGTCGGACTTCTCGATCTCGGTGAAGACGACACGCACCGCCTCGCGGCGCGCCTTCAGGATGTCCACGGCCGCCTCGGTCAGCGCGGCCACGAACTCGCGGCGCTGGTCGAGGGTCCTGCCGGACAGGAGTTCGACGGTGATGTTCGGCATGCTGACCTCCGGGCTCATGATGTTGCATAACATGAGATCAGATTTCACTACATAGAACAAGAAGTGGGCATGGCCGTATCGGGCAGGCGGGACGGAGGGGTGACGCGGGCGCGGCGCGGTCAGCCGTTGGGCACCGGCGCGCCGGGGGCACCGAGGGCCGCGGAGACCTCGCGGGCGGCGGAGACGACCTCGGGCGCGAACTGCTCGACGTCCTCGCGGCTCATGTCCATCGCCAGGGCGGAGATGGAGATGCCGCCGAGCACCTGACCGGTGTGGTCGAAGACCGGGGCCCCCACGCAGAGGACGCCGGGCAGGTTCTCCTCGTCGTCGATCGCGTACCCGCGGGACCGTACCAACGCCAGGTCGGCCAGCAGTTCCTCCGGCGTCGCCAGCGTGTTGGCGGTCGGGGTGGGCATGCCGGTACGGGCGCAGATCGCGCGGACCTCGTCGGCGCCGAGCTGGGCCAGGACCGCCTTGCCGATCGCGGTGCAGTGCAGGCGCAGGCTCATGCCGATCCGGGAGGGCATCTGGTAGGGCCTGCGCCCCTCCAGCTTGTCGACGTAGACCGCCTCGTCCCCGCTGCGGATGGCGAAGTGCGTGGTGTAGCCGATCCGCTCGTGCAGGGCGTTGAGCGCGCCGGAGGCCTGACGGGCCGGGTCGAAGCGGTTCATGACCCGGCCGGCCAGTGTGAGGATCCGGGGACCCGGCTCGTAGCCCCCGCGGCCGTCGGCCCGCGCGAACCCCCACTCGACGAGCGACTGGAGGATGCGATGGACCGTTGACTTGGACACGCCCGTAGCGGCGGCTATGTCGGTCACGCGGTGATGCTCGGCGATCGCCTCCAGCACCGCCAGCGCCTTGTCGATGGAACTGCCTTCCCTGACCACGATCATGAGCCTACTGGTCAGCGCGCCAACCAGCCTCCGTCGACCGCCAGCAGGTGCCCGTTGACGTAGTCGGAGGCGCCGGACGCCAGGAAGACCGCGGCACCCACGAGATCCTCGGGGGCGCCCCAGCGCCCGGCGGGGATGCGCGTCCTGATCTCCGCCTCCCGCACGGGATCGTCCCAGAGCCGCTCGGTGTTGCCGGTCCTGATGTAGCCGGGGGCTATCGCGTTGACCTGCACCCCCGAGCCCGCCCACTCGCAGGCCAGCGCCCTGGTGAGCCCGGCGACACCGTGCTTCGCCGCGGTGTAGCCCACGACGTTGACGCCTCCCTGGAAGGACAGCATGGAGGCGATCATGATGATCTTCCCGGAGCCCCTGGCGAGCATCCGCTTCCCGACGACCTGGCTGAGCAGGAAGACCGCGTCCAGGTTGACGTCGAGCACCTCGCGAAAGGACCCGTAGGGATGCTCGGCGGCCGGGGCCCTGCGGATGATCCCCGCGTTGTTGACCAGCACGTCGACCGGCCCCAGGCGCCCGGCCGCCGCGCCTACGGCTCCGGGGTCCGACAGGTCGAGGATCCACCGGGAGGCCCGCCTGCCGGTCTTGCGGACCTCGGCCTCCACCTCGTCCAGGTCGTCGTCTCGGCCGTGCAGCACGATGTCGGCCCCCGCCGCCGCCAGGCCCACCGCGAGGGCCCGCCCGATCCCGGTCCGCGCGCCGGTGACGAGCGCGGTCCTGCCCTCCAGCGAGAACATCAGCGCAGCTCGCCGATCTCGACCTGCTCCATGTCCTCGAAGGCCTGGTTCTCCCCGCCCATGGCCCAGACGAAGGAGTAGCTCCTCGTGCCGAAGCCACAGTGCACCGACCAGGACGGGGAGATGACCGCCTGCCGGTCCGCGACCACCAGGTTGCGCGTCTCCTCCGGGCGCCCCATCAGGTGGATCACCCGTTCGCCCTGCGGCAGATCGAAGTAGAGGTAGACCTCGGTCCTGCGCTCGTGGGTGTGGCAGGGCATGGTGTTCCACATGCTGCCGGGTTCGAGCACCGTCACGCCGAGCACGAGCTGGCAGCTCTGGATGCCCTTGGCGTGGATGTACTTGTAGATCGTCCGGTCGTTGGAACCGTCCCGGCCGCCCAGCCGCACCGGCTCGGCGTCCCGCGTGGTCGCGGCGGCCGTCGGGAAGGTCGCGTGCGCGGGGGTGGAGACCAGGTAGAACGCGCCCCCCTCGAAGCCCACCTCGCGGGCCCCCCGGCCGGCGTAGAGGCACTCCCCGTGGGCCAGCGGGTACGCGGTGCCGTCCACGGTCACCGTGCCGGGCTCGCCCACGTTGACCACGCCGAGTTCGCGGCGCTCCAGGAAGTACGCGGACCTGAGCGGATCGGGGCAGTGCAACCTCAGCTGCTCGTCTCCGGGCAGGGCTCCGCCGACCACGATCCGGTCCTCATGGGAGTAGAGCAGGCGGACCTCCCCGGGTACGAAGAGCCGCTCCACCAGGAACCGGCGGCGCAGCCAGTCGGTCGTCATCCCGGTGATCTGGTCGGGTGCCGTGGCGTGCCGTACCTCCATCGACCCTCCATTGTTCTATTACACGGAATTACAAGCTGCTACATAGAACAATGTGAGCATACAACGGCGCCCCTCTCCGCGCCCACCACCGGCGCCCGGAAAACGGTCCCCTCCGGAGCCGGAACCTTCCCCACCCGGCCCGGATCCCACGTGTATCGGACCACCGCTGAACGGACGAGAGGCGAAACATGACCGGCGTGACACGGACGGCGATCCGCCTGACGGCGGGCACCCCCTCGCGGCCGTCTTCGCGAGGGCCGCGCCCCGGCCGTCCGTCTCCGGTCCGGCGACCGCCGGAGGGTGCGTGACCGCGACTTCACCGAGCCGCCGAGGAACGCCGGGAGGACGGCGGGCGGGGCCTGCTTCCCGCGCGGCGTCCGCCGGCCCGCCTCGACCGGCGGAAGGGATGGCACCCGCGTCCGTACGACGACCGGTGCGGCCGCCGTACGGAGGTGAGGATCAGACCTCGATGACGACCGGAACGATCATCGGGCGGCGGCGGTAGGTGTCGCTCACCCAGCGCCCCACGGTCCTGCGGACCACGCGGCGGACCTGCTGGATGTCCACCACCCCGTCGGCCGCGTTCTCCTGCAGTGCCCGCTCCACCTGCGGCAGGATGTCGTCGAACATGGCCGGATCGATGCCGGACCCCCTGGCGTGGATCTCCGGGCCCCCGGCGAGCTTGCCGGTGGCGGTGTCCACCACGATGACGATGGAGATGAAGCCCTCCTCGCCCAGGATGCGGCGGTCCTTCAACGCGAAGTCGGTGACGTCGCCCACCGAGGTGCCGTCCACGTAGACGTAACCGGCGGGAACCGCTCCCACGATCTTGGCCCGGCCGTCGACCAGGTCCACCACGACGCCGTCCTCGGCGATCACGATGTGGTCGTCCGGCACCCCGGTCAGCGCGGCGAGCTTGGCGTGCGCCCGCAGGTGGCGCCACTCGCCGTGCACCGGCATGAAGTTGGACGGCCGCGTCAGGTTGAGCACGTACAGCAGCTCGCCCGCGGCGGCATGCCCGGAGACGTGCACCTTCGCGTTGCCCTTGTGCACCACGCGGGCGCCCCAGCGGGACAGGCCGTTGATCACGTTGTTGACCGCGGTCTCGTTACCCGGCACCAGCGAGGACGCCAGGAGAACCGTGTCGCCCTCGGCGATCCGGATCGGGTGATCGCGGTTGGCCATCCGCGACAGCGCCGCCATCGGCTCGCCCTGGGATCCGGTGCAGATCAGCACCACGTCCTCCGGCGGCCAGCCCTCGATCTCCTTGGAGTCGACGATCAGCCCCGGCGAGACCCTCAGGTAGCCCAGGTCACGGGCGACGCCCATGTTGCGCACCATCGAGCGACCGACCAGCGCGACCTTGCGACCGTGCTTCTCAGCCGCGTCGATGACCTGCTGGACACGGTGGATGTGGGAGGCGAAGCTCGCCACGATCACGCGCTTGCCCGCCGTACGGACGACCTCGTCGATGACCGGCGCGATCTCCCGCTCACTGGTGACGAAGCCCGGTACCTCGGCGTTGGTCGAGTCGGACATCAGCAGGTCGACGCCCTCCGCGCCGAGCCTGGCGAACCCGCCCAGGTCGGTCAGCCGCCCGTCGCTGGGCAACTGGTCCATCCTGAAGTCACCGGTGTGCAGGACGATGCCCGCGGGTGTCCTGATCGCGACGGCCAGCGCGTCCGGGATGGAGTGGTTGACGGCGAGGAACTCGCACTCGAACGGCCCGAACCTGTGCCGCTCGCCCTCCACGACCTCGCGCTTGACCGGCTGGATGCGGTGCTCGGTGAGCTTGGCCTCGATCAGCGCCAGCGTCAGCTTCGATCCCACGACCGGGATGTCGCGGCGCTCGCGCAGCAGGTACGGCACGGCACCGATGTGGTCCTCGTGCGCATGGGTCAGGATCACGGCCTCGACGTCGTCCAGGCGGCCCCGGATGTACTCGAAGTCGGGCAGGATCAGGTCGATGCCGGGCTGGTCGGGCTCGGGGAACAGCACCCCGCAGTCGACGATCAGCAGACGGCCCTCGTACTCGAACACGGCCATGTTGCGGCCGATCTCACCGAGGCCGCCCAGAGCGACGATGCGCAGGGCGCCTTCGGGCAGCATGGGCGGCGGCCCGAGTTCAGGGTGGGGGTGACTCATCGGGCCACACCTCTCTCAGCGGTCTCACATGCGACAAAGGCCCCCGTGGACAGCAGGACCACTCTCTCGCCGAGCACCCCGCCCCCAAGCGGACCAGTGTGTCTTCTTTCTCGCAAACTCTCGTTCCTCCCGTATGCGGCCGGTGAGGGCCGCGGTCGTCGCTCTCATGTCACAACTTCGTCGGACAGCTTCACACCGCCCGTGATCAAGTCTTCGCGCAGCCTGGCGAGCTGCTCATCGGTCGCCTCCACCAGAGGCGGCCGCATCGGTCCCGCGGGCTGCCCCACCAGGCTCAACGCCGCCTTCGCCATGATCGCGCCACCGGCCTGCATCATGATCCCGGAGACCACGGGGAGCAGCCGGCGGTGGACGGCGAGCGCACCCGCCACGTCCCCGGAGCGGTACGTCTCGATCATCGCGGCGATCTCCGCGCCCGCGACGTGGCCGATCACGCTGACACATCCCACGGCCCCCACCGACAGCCACGGCAGGTTGAGCGTGTCGTCACCCGAGTAGTAGGCGAGGCCGGTGGACGCGATGACCTGCGAGCCCTCGAACAGGTCGGCCTTGGCGTCCTTCACCGCGACGATCCGCTCGTGCCCGGCGAGCCGCGTCAGCGTCTCCCGCTGGATCGGCACACCACTGCGACCTGGGATGTCGTAGAGCATGGCCGGCAGGGCCGTGGCGTCTGCCACTGTACAGAAGTGACGGTAGATCCCCTCCTGGGGGGGCTTGCTGTAGTACGGCGTCACCAGCAGGAGACCGTGGGCCCCGGCGCGCTCGGCGGCTCGGGCCAGTTCGACACTGTGGTGCGTGTCGTTGGTGCCGGCTCCGGCGACGACCGTGGCCCGGTCGCCGACCGCCTCGACGACGGCGCGCAGCAGGCGCTCCTTCTCCTCGTCCGTGGTCGTCGGGGACTCTCCCGTCGTGCCGCTCACGACAAGGCCGTCGTTGCGCTGCTCGTCCACCAGATAGGTGGCCAGACGACGCGCTGTCTCGTAGTCGACCGCTCCGTCACTCGTGAACGGCGTGACCATGGCGGTCAGCATGCGGCCGAAGGGGGCGTCGTAGGTTCCAGTTGGCGCTGCCATAGACCGAACGCTACCTGGATCCGCTGAAACGGTGGACCCCGCCACCCCGCCTAACCTCCGTCCACCGATGGGCCCAAGAGTGAGCATCTCCCCAAGGTGCCCGCTGCACACCGTACACGCGGATATACGACGCCGCGGCGGGGGACTCCGATCCGCACTCGTCACGGGGCTCCGGGCCCGCCACGCGGCCGGAACCGTGCACATCGACCCGGGGATGACCTGGGGTGATCAGGGGCCGGCGACGACATCCAGGACTTCGCATCCGGTTACATGGTTAACGATACTTTTGTCCGCTTCGGCGGCGACGGGGAATTCCTTGAAGGAAAAGAGGCCGCCGATATGTGCTCGGGGGTACACACATCGACGACCTCTACCGTTGAATCGGCGCTCCTTACGCGGGCGTTACACGGTCTCTGAGATATTTTTGGGCACTTCTGGGAGCGGCACGCAAAGTTGGAGTTCCAAATCTCCACCATCACCCTGCGTTGCGCATCGAATACGACAGGATGGGACAACGCCCCAGAACCCAGGGATGGACACGTGGCAAGCTCCGATCCTGTCTACCTGCGCGTCGTCGCCGACATCCGGCGCCAGATCGTCGACGGCTCCCTTCCCCCCGGCGCCCCGATCCCCTCTCGCGCCCAGCTGACCAGGAAGTACGGCGTGGGCGAGACCGCCGCCAGGCATGCGCTGCGGGTGCTCACCGCCGAAGGCCTGATCGTCGGCCGCGTCGGCTCGGGTCACTACGTGCGGGAACAGCCGGCGCTGCTCCCGCTGCACCGCTGGCGCTTCCACGACCACCACGCCCCCTTCGCGGCCGACATCCAGTCGCAGGGCACCCGGGCCACCTGGGACTGGCGGGCCGAGCCCGCCGACGCCACCCCCGACATCGCCCACCGCCTCCGGCTGGACGAATCCGCCCCGCTGACCCGCACCCGCTACGTCTTCCGCGGCGACGGCAAGCCGATCCAGCTGACCACCTCCTACGAGCCCGCCGAGTTCGGCGAGCCTGTCACCGAGGAGAACCCGCGCAGCCTGATCGCCCGCCTGTCCGCCTTCGGCGTCAAGATCACTGAAGTCGTCGAGCAGGTCCACACCCGCGTGCCGCAGCCCGCGGAGAGCGACGCCCTCGCCCTGCCCGCGGGCGTCAACGTCCTGCACGTCGAGCGCACCCACTGGGCCGGAGACCGCCCGGTGGAGACCAGTGACATCATCATCCCCGGCGATCGCTTCCGCCTGGTCTACTCCCACCCCCTGCACCCCTGAGAGACCTCGGCCACCGCCCTGCCCGCGCCTTTCGCCCGGATGGCCGAGAGGTCAGGGGCGGGGACGGGAACGCAGCACCTCCAGGGCGCGGTCCGCATGGGCCTCCATATGGGTCTCACTGTGGATCGCTTCCAGCAGGCGGTGGTCCTCGCCGATGACGAAGGTCATCCGGCGGGTGAGGAAGGGCCCCACCCCGACGGTGCGGCGGGCGCCGAGGCGCCGGGCGACCGCGCCGTCCGGGTCGGACAGCAGCGGAAAGCCCAGCTGGTTGGCCTGGGCGAACCTCGCCTGCCGGTCGACCCCGTCACGGCTGATTCCGATCCTGGTCGCCCCCACGGCGGCGAAGTCCGCCGCCAGGTCGCGGAAGTGGCAGCTCTCGGCCGTGCATCCCGACGTCATGGCCGCCGGGTAGAAGAAGAGCACCACCGGCCCCTTGGCCAGAAACTCACCGAGCCGCCTTGGCGTGCCCGTCTCGTCGAGAAGCTCGAAGTCCTCGACCATGTCTCCCACCGCGAGGTTCATGCCCACGGGTCGTCTCCCTACGCCGTCGGAGGACCTCCGCTCGCACCGCCGGGATCCTCGTACCCGGCCAGAGCGGAAGCCGCTGTGCCGCCCCCATTCTCCGGTGAATCACCGACGGCACAACAGGGCCCCGCCCGCCCCGGTTCTCAGGAGCGGGATCGCTGCGTCAGGGCCACGCAGGCGAGGACCACCAGTGCCGCCGCGATCGTGACCGGGCCGAACGACTCGTCGAGCAGCGACCAGGCCCAGAGCAGCGTCAGCAGCGGCTGGGCGAGCTGGGTCTGCCCGGCGCGGGCGATCCCGCCCATGGCCAGGCCCGCGTACCAGGGGATGAAGCCGAGGAACATCGAGATCAGGCCGACGTACGCGAACCCGGCCAGCGACGCGGCGCCGGGCCGCACGTCGGTGGTCAGCGCCAGCGTCACCGTGATCGGCACGGTCAGCGGGGCGGCGAGGACGAGGGTGTGGGAGATGACCCGCCAGCCGGGGGTCTCCCGGGCCAGCCGCCCGCCCTCGGTGTAGCCGACGGCGGCCGACAGCAGCGCGCCGACGAGCAGCACGTCGGCGCCGGCGATGTGACCGCCCCCCATGCTGAGGGTGAAGGCCGTGATCGCCACGGCACCGAGACCGCAGGAGATCCAGAACAGCGCCCTGGGCCGCTCCCCCGCCCTCAACACGGCGCAGGCGGCGGTGGCCGCCGGCAGCAACCCGATCACCACGGCGGCGTGCGAGGTGGAGGCCCCGGCGTCGAGCGCCAGGCCACTGAAGACGGGGAAGCCGAACACCACACCCGCCACGATGACGAGGTAGGACCGGATTCGGGACCTGGGGGGCAGCAGCGGCACCCCGGCGGCGAACAGGAACGCGGCCGCCGCGACCGCCGCGACGGCGGCCCGCCCGACCGCCACCAGGTAGGGGTCGAAGCCCTCCATCGCGAAGACCGTCGCGGGAAACGACCCGGAGAACGCCAGCACCCCCAGCCCCGCCAGCAGGGTCCCCCGCCACGCCGTGCCCCGCGATTCGGGCGGCACCGCTTCCAGGGCTCCGGCCGCTCCGGCCGCTCCGCCGATGCCGTCGACCGCTACTCGATCCGAGACGATAGCGCTACTATTATCCCTCATGAATGACGATAGCAGTATTGCCCGATTGGCCGCCACGCTCCGCGAGGAGATCGACCGGCTCCGTCCGGGCGACAGGCTACCGTCGAGCCGTGAGCTGGTCCGGTTACACAACGTGAGCCCGGTGACCGTGTCGCGCGCGATCGGCAGGCTCTCCGCCGAGGGACGGGTGATCACGAAGCCCGGTAGCGGCGCCTACGTCGCCCCGGTGGTCGCCCACGGCGCCGACAGCGCCGACATGTCCTGGCAGACGGTGGCGCTCGGCGACCGGGTGGTGGACGACAGCGAGGTCAACGGCCTGCTGACCCCTCCGCCGGACGGGGTCATCCCGCTCACCGGCGGCTACCTCAACCCGGCTCTGCGCCCCTCCAGGGCCCTGTCGGCCGCCGCCTCCCGCGCGCTCCGCCGCCTCGACGTCTGGGAGATGCCACCGCTGACCGGCTCCGCGGAGCTGCGCAGGTGGTTCGCCCAGGAGCTGGGCGGCGACGTCACCCCTTCGGACGTCCTCGTCGTCAGCGGCGGGCAGGCGGCGCTCACCCACGCCTTCCGCTCCCTCGCCGCCCCCCAGACCCCCATCCTCGTCGAGACCCCCACCTATCCGGGCGCGCTGGCCGCGGCGCGGGCGGCCGGTCTTCGCGCGACGGCCGTTCCCATGGACCGTGGCGGGGTCCGGCCCGAACTCCTCGCGGAGGCGTTCGCCATGACCGGCGCGCGGGTCTTCCTCTGCCAGCCGACCCTGCACAACCCCACCGGCGCGACCCTGACCCTCGAACGGCGCGAGCAGGTGCTGGCGATCGCCCGCGCCGCCGGAGCGTTCGTGATCGAGGATGACTACGCCCGTTACTTCACCACGGTCCCCGTACCGCCGCCGATGGTCGCGCTGGACGCCCACGGCACGGTCGTGCACATCAACTCCCTGACCAAGGTCCTGTCTCCCAGCATGCGCCTCGCCGGGGTCGTCGCCCGCGGCCCCGCCGCCCGGCGCCTGAGGGCGAACCAGCTCGTGGAGTCGTTCTTCGTGGCCAGGCCGCTCCAGGAGACCGCCCTGGAGTTCGTCAGCTCGCCCTCCTGGCGACGCCACCTGACCGCGCTGAACACCGAGCTGACGCTCCGCAGGAACACCCTCGCCGCCGCGCTGACCGCCCACATGCCCACCGCCGAGATCCACCTCGTCCCCCGCGGCGGCCTGCACATGTGGGTGCGGCTGCCCGACGAGGCGGACGAGGACGCCGTGGTGGAGGTGGCCAAGAGGGCGGGCGCCCTGGTGAGCCCAGGGCGCATCTACTACCCGGCCGAGCCTCCCGGCCCCCGCATCAGGGTGACCCACTCGGCGGCCGCTCACACGGCCGAGCTGGTCGAGGGCGTTCGCAGACTGGCCACCGCCCTGGACGCCTCCTGACCTTTCGCCCCGCGGGAGACACCAGGACGACGGGTGGCCGTGAACTCACCCTCGACCGGGAAGCGGCCGTCTCCGGCCTCTCCACACTCCCATGATCATGATTGCTCCCACGGTGCGACTCGCGCCTGCGGCCCTCCCCGAACACGCGGTACCGCTTTTCGAGACACCACCCGGGAATCACAACCCCCTAACGGCGTACAGTGGTTGCGGAGAGGAGTGAAGACATGGGCAATCCCGCCGACCTGGTGATCGACTTCGTCAACACCTACGACGTCGAGAGCGACGCCGACTCGATTCCCACCCCCGCGGCGCTGGCCGCCTGGCTCGGCGGGCGGGGCCTGATCCGGCCGGGAGAGGTGGCCGACGAGACGGACCTGGCGACGGCCGCAGACCTTCGCGAGGGTCTCCGCGCGGCGCTCCGGCACGACCGTGACCGTCCCGGCGGTGAGAACGACCACGAGCCCGGGGCCGGGCTGCCGCGGGCGTTCCCCGCCCTCCCGCTCCGGGTCGCCCTGACCGCCGACGGTCCGGTGCTCGAACCGGTCGTGACGGGAGCGCTCGGCGGGCTGGCCGAGATCGCCGCCGCCGTGATGAGCACCCACGCGTGCGGGATGTGGCCGCGCCTGAAGGTCTGCGCCGAGAGCACCTGCCAGTGGGCGTTCGTCGACTCCTCCAAGAACCGTTCACGGTCGTGGTGCTCCATGAGGGTCTGCGGCAACCGCACAAAGACAAGGGCATATCGGGCCCGTCGGCAGACGGAGCCGGGTTCACGTCATCTCTGAGTCGGATTCCCCGATACGGTGTAAGAGCCTGACTCACGGATCCACCCGCCTGATGCCCGCTCGCGTGGCACGAGATCCGCGAGACAGCGCGTTCCGAGGCGACGGCAGACGGCAGAGAAGGAGCGGGCCGAGATGGCAGACGTAGGCGTGCGGGCGGCTCGGCACGAGGATGTCGCCGCGGTGACGAGCACCCAGATCCGCGCCTGGAAGTACGGCTACCGGGATTTCCTTCCCGAAGGACCGCTGGAGCAGATGACCGGTCCAGCGGCCGAGAACATGTGGCGGCAGCAGTGGGACGACGCGATCACCTCGCCACCCAGCTCCCGGCACCGCGTGCTGGTGGCCGTGGAGCAGGTGGTCCTCGACACCGACGCCTTCCCCGCGCTCGGCCCCGGCGGCATCGAGGCCATGGCGGCGATGCAGGGCGCCGAGAAGGTCGCGGGCCTGGCCTCGCACGCCCCGGCAGAGGACCCCGACCTCGACCCGACCATCGCCGGCGAGATGCTCACCTTCCTCATCGACCCCGACCACGTCCGGCGCGGTCACGGTAGCCGGCTGCTCAACGCCACCGTCGACTACCTTCGTGACGACGGCTACCACACCATCGTGACCTGGGTGTTCGCCGACAACTACGCGGTACTCGGCTTCCTGGAGTCCGCCGGTTGGGGTGCCGACGGAGCCGAACGGGTCATCGACATGGGCCGTACGGTGCGGATGATCCGCCTGGCGACCGACATCAGCTAGAGCCGGAGAGGAACACCGCACCCCCATGGCCACCCCGAGCCAGTGGATCGCCGGAGCACGTCCACGCACCCTTCCCGCCGCCGTCGTCCCCGTCGCCATCGGCACCGGAGTCGCGATCGGATACGGCGGAGGGGTGTGGTGGCGGGCCCTGCTGGCCCTGTTCGTGGCTCTCGCCCTCCAGGTGGGCGTCAACTACGCCAACGACTACAGCGACGGGGTGCGCGGCACCGACGAGGGCCGGGTCGGCCCGATGCGCCTGGTCGGCTCGGGTGCCGCGCCGCCCCGCCAGGTCCTCGCCGCGGCCCTCGCCTGCTTCCTCGCCGCCGCGCTGGTGGGACTGGTGCTCGTCGTGGCCACCGGGGCGTGGTGGCTGCTGCTGGTCGGCGCCGCGGCGATCGCCGCCGCCTGGTTCTACACCGGCGGCTCCAAACCGTACGGCTACCGCGCGCTCGGCGAGATCTCGGTGTTCGTCTTCTTCGGTCTGGTGGCCGTGGCGGGCACCACGTACGTCCAGCTCGAGTACCTGCCCCCGCTCGCGGTGGCGGCGGCCGTCCCGGCGGGCCTGCTGGCCTGCGCGATGCTCGTGGTCAACAACCTGCGCGACATCGTGACCGACGGCCCGGCGGGCAAGCGCACCATGGCCGTGGTGCTCGGCGATCGCCGCACCCGCGTCCTCTACACCCTCTGCCTGGTCCTGCCCCTGCTGATCGCCCCCGCACTGGCGCCCTGGCAGCCGTTCGCGGCGCTGGCGCTGCTCGCCGCCCCGCTCGCCGTCGCCCCGGTGAAGGCGGTCCGGGCGGGCGCCACGGGCCCGGCGCTCATCACGACGCTCCAACAGACGGGCCGCTTCCAGCTCGGGTACGGGCTGCTGCTGACCATCGGCCTGGCGCTCTGACCCACCCTGGGACGCCTCCCCGCTTCTGCCGGAGGGGCGGCGGGCGGCTCAGAGGACGCGGCGCATCACGACGCGGGGAGCGATCTCGATGCCCGACTCCCGCTCGTGGCGCACCAGCTCCACCAGCTCCGGACCCCACTCGGCGGGGTCGAGCACGGCGAAGCCGTGCCGGGCGTACCAGGGAGCGTTCCAGGACACGTCGCGGTAGGTCGTCAGCGTCACGGCGGCCAGACCGGCCGAGACCGCGTGGTCACAGACGGCCTCCAGCAGGCGCCCGCCGACTCCCCTGCGCCCGTGGCCGGGATGGACGGCGAGCTGGTCGAGGTGGAGCTGCCCGTCGACCAGGCCGACCATGGCGAACCCGATCGGCGGGTCACCCGCGACGAGCACCCGGCCGGGGTCCTCGGTCTCCTCGATCATCGTGGTCCCCGGCGGGAAGGTGATCCCGACCTCGGCGAACAGCCCGTCGGCCGCGAGTTCCACCGCCGCCAGCCCGGACAACTCCTCCGACCGCGCCCAGCGGACCTCAGTCGAAGTCGAAGATCGAATGCTTGTCATAGAACTGGAGGATATAGCGGCACCGTGCGCAGATCATAAGCGTTACCCGGTGGGAGGTGACGCCCCAGCGGCTGTCGAGCCTGCCCTTCTCCTTCTGGAACTCGGTGCCATGGCAGAGCGGGCAGGAAAGCTTGGATTCCGTCATGGTCACGCAACGAACGGCTCCCGCGCAGGGGTTCCGGTGAGGTCCCGGAGGGACCTCACCGGAACGACGGACCGTCTCGCAGCCGTCAGAGGTCGAGCAGGGGCTCCAGCCCGACGGTCAGGCCGGGGAGCTCGCGGACCCGGCGCACGCCCAGGAGCACGCCGGGGGTGAACGACGAGCGGTTCATCGTGTCGTGACGGATGGTCAGGATCTCGCCGGCGCCGCCCAGGATGACCTCCTGGTGGGCGATGAGCCCGGCCAGCCGTACCGCGTGCACCCGCACCCCGTCGACGTCGGCGCCGCGGGCCCCGTCCAGCTCCGTGCTGGTGGCGTCGGGCATCGGCGCGGAACCGGCCTTACGCCGGGCCTCGGCGATCAGCTCGGCGGTGTGGCGGGCGGTGCCCGAGGGTGCGTCCGCCTTGTTGGGGTGGTGCAGCTCGACGATCTCGGCGGACTCGAAGTAGCGGGCGGCCCGCTGGGCGAAGTGCATCATGAGCACCGCCGCGATGCCGAAGTTGGGGGCGATCAGCGCGTTGACGCCCGGGTTGGCGTCCAGCCAGCCCCTGACCGTCGCCAGCCGCCCGGCGTCGAAGCCCGTGGTGCCGACCACCGGGTGGACGCCGTGAGAGATGCACCACTTGAGGTTGTCCATGACGACGTCGGGGTGGGTGAAGTCGACCACCACCTCGGCGCGCTCCAGCTCCTCGATCGGGTCGCCCTGGTCGACCGCCGCGACCAGCTCCAGATCGTCCGCCGCCTCGACGGCCCTGCACACTTCGACACCGACGCGCCCTCGGGCGCCGAGAACTCCAACCCTGATCACGGCCCCAAGGCTATACCGTGCGGGCCCGCCGGGCCGTCGCGGACCACCGTCCGCCCCCCGCGCCGGACGGGCCGTACGGGGGCCGGGGAGCGGTCTCGGAGACGCGGGCGGCCCCGGCGTGGGAAACGCCGGGGCCGCTCGCAGACGGGGTCGTCAGCCGGCCAGAACCTCGCTGAAGTCCCTGTCCTCGTCGTAGGGGCCGATGACCGCGAGGGACATCGGGCGGTTGAGGACGTCCGCGGCGACCGCGGTGATCTCCTCAGGGGTCACCGCGTCGATCCTGCCGAGCAGGTCGTCGACCGAGAGCAGCTCGTCGAAGACCAGCTCGCCCTTGCCGATCCTGGACATCCGGGAGCCGGTGTCCTCCAGGCCGAGCACGAGACCACCGCGCATCTGCCCCTTGCCCCGGGCGATCTCCTCCTCGGTGATGCCGTCGGCGATCACGCGGAGCACCTCCTCGCGGCAGATCTTCAGCACGTCGTCGATCTTCGACGGCAGGCAGCCGACGTAGATGCCGAACTGGCCGGTGTCGGCGAGAGCGGAGGTGTAGGAGTAGGCCGAGTAGGCGAGCCCCCTCTTCTCCCTGATCTCCTGGAACAGCCGCGACGACATGCCGCCGCCGAGCGCCGCGTTGAGCACGCCGAGCGCGAAGCGGCGATCGTCGGTGCGGGTCAGCGCGGTCGTACCGAGGACCAGGTTGGCCTGCTCGGTCGGCCGGTGCACCACCCGGATACCCGAGCGGGCCTCGACACCGGGCCCCGACAGGCGCGGGAGAACCGGCGAGGCGTCCCCGCCCAGGGCCCCCGCCCGCTCGTAGGCCGCGGCGACCAGGGCCACGACCCGCTCGTGGTCGATGTTGCCCGCCACCGACACCACGGTGTGGGTGGGCAGGTAGTAGCGCCGGTAGTACTCGGCGATCCGGTCGCGGGTGACCGCGGTGATCGACTCGACGGTGCCGAGGATCGGCCTGCCGACGGGCGTGTCGCCGTACAGCTCGGCGGAGAACTGCTCGTGCACCACGTCGGAGGGGTCGTCGTCGTGCATGGCGATCTCCTCCAGGATCACGCCCCGCTCGGCCTCGA
Organism: Streptosporangium amethystogenes subsp. fukuiense; assembly: GCF_042665875.1. NCBI lineage: Bacteria > Bacillati > Actinomycetota > Actinomycetes > Streptosporangiales > Streptosporangiaceae > Streptosporangium > Streptosporangium amethystogenes. The sequence goes on from NZ_JBHTEE010000001.1 coordinate 4,854,789, forward strand.
CGTCCTCGGGGGTGATGAGCGAGGAGGTCACCACATCGGCGAGCACGTCGATCGCCACCCGCAGGTCCTCATCGAGGACCCGCGCGTAGTAGCAGGTGTACTCCTTGGCGGTGAAGGCGTTGATCTCGCCGCCGATACCCTCGATGGCCGCGGAGATCTCCAGCGCGTCCCGCGTGGGAGTCCCCTTGAACAGCAGGTGCTCAAGGAAGTGGGAGGAGCCCATGTGCCGGGGGGACTCGTCTCTCGATCCGATGCCGACCCACATGCCGACCGCGACGGAACGCACGGTCGGCATGGACTCGGTCACCACCCGGAGCCCACCGGGGAGGACGGTGCGCTTCACCACCCCGGCGCCGTCCTTACCGGGGTGCAGAGTGGTGGTGATCACGAGTTGCGGTCTTCCCCTCCGCCACGGCTGCCGCTGCTGCGGGTACGGGTGCGGCGGGGCCGCTCCTCGCGCGGCCGGTCGTCGGCGGGCGCCTCGGCCTGCGGGGCCGCGGAGGTGTCGGAGTCGCCGGCCTCGGCCTTGGCCGCGGCCTCCTTCTCGATGACCTCGACGGGCACCAGGGAGAGCTTGCCGCGCGAGTCGATCTCGGCGATCTCCACCTGGATCTTCTCACCGACGTTCATGACGTCCTCGACGTTCTCGATGCGCTTGCCACCGTGCAGCTTGCGGATCTGGGAGACGTGCAGGAGGCCGTCCTTGCCCGGCATGAGGGAGACGAAGGCGCCGAAGGCGGCGATCTTGACGACCGTGCCCAGGTAGCGCTCTCCGACCTCCGGCATGTGCGGGTTCGCGATGGCGTTGATCGCCGACCTGGCCGCCTCGGCGGACGGGCCGTCGGTGGCGCCGATGTAGATGGTTCCGTCGTCCTCGAGGGTGATCTCGGCGCCGGTGTCGTCCTGGATCTGGTTGATCATCTTGCCCTTCGGGCCGATGACCTCTCCGATCTTGTCCACCGGAATCTTGATCGTGATGATGCGCGGGGCCGTGACGTTCATCTCCGCCGGGGAGTCGATGGCCTCCTGCATCACGTCGATGATGGCCAGGCGGGCGCCCTTGGCCTGCTTCAGCGCGGCCGCCAGCACGGAGGCCGGGATGCCGTCCAGCTTGGTGTCGAGCTGGAGCGCGGTGATGACGTCCTTGGTGCCGGCGACCTTGAAGTCCATGTCGCCCATGGCGTCCTCGGCCCCGAGGATGTCGGTCAGCGTGACGTACTGGTCGCCCTCGTTGATGAGCCCCATCGCGATGCCCGCGACGATGCCCTTGAGCGGGACACCCGCGTCGAGCAGCGCCATCGTCGAGGCGCAGACCGAGCCCATGGAGGTCGAGCCGTTGGAACCCAGCGCCTCGGAGACCTGACGGATCGCGTAGGGGAACTCCTCGCGCAGCGGCAGGACGGGCAGCAGCGCCCGCTCGGCGAGCGCGCCGTGGCCGATCTCGCGCCGCTTGGGAGAACCCACCCGGCCGGTCTCGCCGGTGGAGTAGGGCGGGAAGTTGTAGTTGTGCATGTAGCGCTTGGTGCGCTCGGGGTTGAGCGTGTCGATCATCTGCTCCATGCGCAGCATGTTGAGGGTGGTGATGCCCAGGATCTGGGTCTCACCGCGCTCGAACAGGGCCGAACCGTGCACCCGGGGCACGACGTGGACCTCGGCGCTGAGCTGCCTGATGTCCTTGACTCCACGGCCGTCGATACGGACGCCCTCGGCGATGACGCGCTCGCGCATGAGCTTCTTGGTCAGCGACCTGAAGGCGGCGCTGATCTCCTTCTCGCGGCCCTCGAAGTCGGGTCCGACCTTCTCCATCGCCAGGGCCTTGACCCGGTCGAGCTCGGTCTCGCGCTCCTGCTTGCCCGCGATGGTCAGCGCGGCGGCGAGCTCGCTCTTGATCGCGCCGGTCACGGCCTCCAGGACGTCGTCCTGGTAGTCGAGGAAGAGCGGGTACTCGGCGGTCTCCTTGGCGGCGACCTTCGCGACCTTGGCCTGCGCCTCGCAGAGCACCTTGATGAACGGCTTGGAGGCCTCCAGGCCCTGCGCCACGGTCTCCTCGGTCGGCGCCGTGGCCCCCTCGGCGACGAGCTTGAGCGTGTCGCGGGTGGACTCGGCCTCGACCATCATGATCGCGACGTCGCCGTCGTCGAGCACGCGGCCCGCGACCACCATGTCGAAGGTGGCGTTCGCCAGCTCGGAGTTGGTCGGGAAGGCGACCCACTGGCCCTCGATCAGCGCGACGCGGACGCCGCCGATCGGGCCGGAGAAGGGCAGCCCCGCCAGCTGGGTGGAGAGGGACGCGGCGTTGATCGCGATGACGTCGTACAGGTGTTCGGGGTGGAGCGCCATGATGGTGGCGACCACCTGGATCTCGTTGCGCAGGCCCTTGACGAACGAGGGGCGCAGCGGCCGGTCGATCAGGCGGCAGGTGAGGATGGCGTCCTCGGAGGGACGGCCCTCACGCCGGAAGAACGAGCCGGGAATGCGGCCCGCGGCGTACATCCGCTCCTCGACGTCCACCGTGAGGGGGAAGAAGTCGAGGTTCTCCTTGGGATTCTTGGACGCGGTGGTCGCGGAGAGGACCATCGTGTCGTCATCGAGGTAGACGACGGCGGAACCCGCCGCCTGGCGCGCGAGCCGCCCGGTCTCGAACCGGATGGTACGCGTGCCGAATGAACCGTTGTCTATAACGGCTTCGCTGCTGTGGACACCCTCCACGGGGGACCTCCTTGTGGGTCGGTCGCCCGCGTCCGGCCAGACGCACGTGCGCGCCTGGTTCGTCGTGTTGCCGGCTCCCCGTAGGTGCAGCGCCGGTCTTCGATCGAAGCGCCCGGTTCCGTATGGCTTGTGCCAAGATGACCGGGGGCCACTACCGAGGACCGGCCCTCCGACGCCGTGGGGCGCGCTTGCTTGCGGACGCGGGGCACTGTCTCGGCTATTCAGTTTGCTCACTGGAACGGTGTCTTCATGGCGCGACGCGCCGACACCGAGCCATATGAGATGAGGGAGCGGCACGCGGGCCGCTCCCTCATGACTCTATCGGCGCAGGCCGAGCCGCTCGATGAGCGAACGGTAGCGCGCGATGTCCTTGCTCTGCAGGTACTTCAGCAGCCGGCGGCGGCGGCCGACGAGCAGCAGCAGACCGCGACGGCTGTGGTGGTCGTGCTTGTGCACCTTCAGGTGCTCGGTGAGCTCGCTGATGCGCTTGCTCAGCAGCGCGATCTGCACCTCGGGGGAACCGGTGTCGGTCTCACCCTTGGCGTAGTCACCGATGATCTGCTTCTTTGCGGCGGTGTCGAGCGACACTTCTCTCCTTGAACCTCTACGGGCACGCGCAATTCCGGCTCCCCGAACGACCGTGCGTGCCTACAGTCGCCGTGGCGAGATCAGCATCGGGATCACGAGAACACCGATTACAGAGCTGACATGCCAGGCTACCATCGGCCTCGCAGCCCCCGCACATCATGCGGGAGCACCATGGTTCCGGTTCCCGGGAACCGCCCCTCGAAGGGGCCCCACGGGGACGGTGACGGCCTTGTGGCACGGGGACCGGCACGGGAGAGATCAGCCTGTCAGGCGCCGCACCTCGTCCACGTCCGCGTGGATCTGCTCGATGAGCGCCTCGATCGAGTCGAACCTGGTGTTGCCGCGAAGCCTCGGCCCGAAGTCGACGGCCACATGCGCGCCGTAGAGGTCGAGGTCGTCACGGTCGAGCGCGTACGCCTCGACGGTTCGGGGCACGCCCTCGAAGGTCGGATTGGTACCCACGGAGATCGCCGCGGGCCAGCGCTCGCCCCCGTACACGGCGGGCAGGTTGCCGGTCTCGACGCCCTGCAGCCAACCGGCGTAGACACCGTCGGCGGGGATCGCGGTGAACTCCGGCGACTCCAGGTTGGCCGTCGGGAAACCGAGCTGCCGGCCGCGCTGGTAGCCGCGGACCACCACACCCTCGACCCGGTGCGGGCGGCCGAGCGTCAGCCTGACCGCCTCCATGTCACCGGAGGCGATCTGCTCGCGGATCAGCGTGGAGGAGATCGTCTCACCGTCGCTGACCAGCGGGACCGCCTCGGCCACGAAGTCGTACTTCTCGCCGAGGGTGCGCAGCGTCTCCACGTCGCCGGAGGCCTTGTGGCCGAAGCGGAAGTTCTCCCCCACCACGACCCCGGCGGCGTGCAGCCGGTCGACGAGCACGGTCTGCACGAACTCGTCGGGGCTCATCCGGGAGAACTCCAGGGTGAACGGCAGGACGCACACCGCGTCGACCCCCAGCCCGGCCAGAAGCTCGGTGCGGTGCCTGGCCGTCGTCAGCCTCGGAGGGTGCGTGCCGGGCCGCACCACCTCCTCCGGATGCGGGTCGAAGGTCACCACCACCGAGGGCACACCAAGATCTGCGGCCATCGCGACGGCTCTAGCCACCATCTGCTGATGCCCGCGGTGAACGCCGTCGAAGACGCCGATCGTGACGACGGACCTGCCCCAGTCCTCGGGCACGTCGTCCAATCCGTGCCAGCCTCGCACCGCAGCCTCTTCCCCTTGTAGCGGATCGACCCCTAAAGCCTGCCATGCTCTTGGACTTCCTCCCCAATCGGGGAGCCCCTTGGCGTCGGCGCGCCCCCTGACGTCGGTCGAAGGCGCACCCACCACGGTACGGCCGTCAGGGGACGAACACCGCCAGGGACTTGGCGATCTTGCCGTGCTCCTCCACCAGCGCCACCAGCGTGCCGTCGGGGCCGAACACCCCGATGGGCCCCTCCCCCATGCCCAGCGCGGGAAGCCGGCCACCGTGCGCGACGGAGCCCGCCTCCGCCGCGGTCACATCCCGGCGGGGAAAGGCCGCCGCGACGGCGTCGGCCATCGGCAGGATCACGCACTCGGCGGCGAGCCCCTCCAGGGTGTGGGCCGCCGACAGGTCGTAGGGGCCCACCCTGGTACGGCGCAGCGCGGTCAGGTGACCTCCGACGCCCAGGCCGGCGCCCAGGTCGCGGGCGAGCGCGCGGATGTAGGTGCCGCTGGAGCAGGAGACCGAGGCGTCGACGTCGACGAGGTCACCGTGCCGTCGCACCGCGGTGATCTCGAAACCCGACACGGTCACCGGGCGCGGCTTGAGCGCGACCTCCTCCCCCGCCCTGGCTCGCTTGTAGGCTCGTTCGCCGTTCACCTTGATGGCGCTGACCTGCGGCGGGATCTGCATGATCGGACCGGTCAGTGCGGCGACCCCCTTGCGGACGTCCTCCTCGGCGACACCCGCCGCCGACGCCGTAGCGATGATCTCCCCCTCGGCGTCGTCGGTGTTGGTGGTCTGGCCGAGGCGGATCGTGGCGTCGTAGCCCTTCTCGGTGAGCGCGAGGTGGCCGAGCAGCCGGGTGGCCTTCTCGACGCCGACCACCAGCACCCCGGTGGCCATCGGGTCGAGGGTGCCCGCGTGGCCGACCTTGCGGGTGCCCGCGATGCCGCGGAGCTTGGCCACGACATCGTGCGAGGTCCACTCGGCGGGCTTGTCGACGATGATCAGCCCGCTCGGCGGCGGGGTGCGCTTGGCGCGAGCCGTGCTCAATGGGATTCCTTTGACAGACGTGTCAGGGGAGTTCTACAGCAGTGCCCGGAGACTGGCGATCGTCTCCTCGACGGGCAGGTGGGAGGTGAAACCCGCCGCCTTGGCGTGCCCGCCGCCGCCCAGTTCGGCACAGACGCGCGAGACGTCCACCCCGCCCTTGGAGCGTGTCGAGACCTGCCAGGCACCCTCGTCGTCCTCCTTGAGGATCGCGGCGACGTCCGCCTCGTTGGTGCGCCGGACCACGTCGATGATCCCCTCCACCTCGTCGTACGGCAGCCCGTGCGCGGCCCGGTCGGCCCGGGTGACGAACGTCCAGACCAGGCCACCGCCCACCTCGGGCTCCAGCCGAACCCGTTCCAGCGCGGCACCGAGCACCTTCAGGTAGCCGAACGGGGAGCGGTCCCACAGCTCGCGGGCGATCTGCTCGGGGTCAGGCCCGCATGCCACCAGCCGGGCGGCCATGGCGTGCGCCCGCGGGGTGGTGGAGGAGTGCCGGAACGAGCCGGTGTCGGTGACGAGCCCGACGTACAGGCAGGTCGCGATGGCCGCGTCGATCGGCAGGCCGAGCCTGCGAATCAACTCCTCGGCGAGCACGGCGGTGGCGGCGGCGGCGGGATCGATCAGGTTGAGCGTGCCGAACCCGGTGTTGGACGGGTGGTGGTCCAGCACGATCAGCTCTCGTGCCCTGACCGCGTTTCCGGCCAGCGTGCCAAGGCGCTCGACGGTGGGGACGTCGAAGGTGACCATCACCTCGGGCACCGCGGGATAGTGCGCGGGGTCGGTCAGCAGGTCCTGCCCCGGCAGGAAGCGGAGCAGCCTGGGCACCTGGAAACTCCGGTCACCGAAGGACGCGGTGACCCGCTTGCCCGCCGCGCGCAGCGCGAGCCCGACGGCCAGCGTGGAACCGAGCGCGTCACCGTCGGGCGAGACATGACAGGCCAGCGCGACCTCGTCCGCGGCCGAGATGAGCTCGACGGCCCGGTCCCAGTCCTGACCGGAGACCGGGCCGTCGTCACGCGGATCGGGCGTCACGTCGCGGAGCGTCCCGCACGCTCCGAGGATTCGTCCTCTTCGTCCTCGAAATCGTGGTCCCTGTCCTCGGGCTTGCGGTAGGGGTCGGCGTCCCCCGCGTGCAGGGCCCCCTCGGCCCGCTTGGCGATCTCCACGTCCCTGGCCTTCGCCTCGGCGAGCAGGTCCTCCAGGTGACGGGCGGTGTCCGGGAGCGGGTCGTGGGTGAATGTCAGCGTCGGCGTGTGCCGCAGACCCGTCTGGCGGCCCACCTCCGAACGGATGAGCCCCTTGGCGCTCTCCAGCGCCAGGGCGGAGTCGGCTCGCTCCGCCTCGGAGCCGAAAACGGTGTAGAACACCGTGGCGTCGCTCAGGTCGTTGGTGATCCGCGTGTCCGTCACGGTCACGAACCCCAGCCTGGGGTCCTTGATCCGGCGCTCCAGCATCTCCGCCACGACCTGCTGGATCCGGTCGGCGATCTTGCGTGCTCGTGCGGCGTCCATAGCTCCCCCCTTCTTGTGGGAACGGCCGGAGCGGGAGGGGTGCCTCCGCCGCCGGCCGTCTCCACACCTAGTCTTCGTCCTCGTTGTAGAGCCGGTGTCTGGCGGACAGCAACTCGATCTCCGGGCGGAAGGCGATCAGCCGCTCGCAGTCGTCCAGCACCGCACCGCAGTTGGCCGCGGTGGCGGAGACGACCGCGATCCCGATCTCGGTACGGCGGTGCAGGTCGAGATGACCGGTCTCCGCCACGGCCACGCCCGGGAACCGTCGCTGCACCTCGGCGACGATGGGACGCACCACCGAGCGCTTCTGCTTCAGCGAGTGGACCTCGCCGAGCAGGATGTCCAATGTCAGGGCACCTACATACATAGTGGATCACCCGCCACGATCGTCACTGTGCCACCTCAGAGGCCGACCGCCCGCCGGCCGCCCCGGAGGGGGCGGCCGGCGGGACGGCCCTGTCGCCTTGTCCTGGCATCAGGCGCGCGGCTTCTCCCGCATCTCGAAGGTCTCGATGACGTCGTCGATCTTGATGTCGCTGTAGCCGACACCGATACCGCACTCGAACCCTTCGCGCACCTCGGTCGCGTCGTCCTTGAAGCGACGCAGCGAGGAGACGGTGAGGTTGTCGGAGATGACGACCCCGCCGCGGATGAGACGGGCCTTGCTGTTGCGGACGATCGTGCCCGAGCGGACCAGAGCACCGGCGATGTTGCCGATCTTCGGCACCTTGAAGACCTCGCGGACTTCCGCGGTGCCCATCTGGACCTCTTCGAACTCCGGCTTGAGCATGCCCTTGAGGGCCGCCTCGATCTCCTCGATCGCCTGGTAGATGACCGAGTAGTAGCGGATGTCGACGCCCTCGCGCTCGGCCAGGTCGCGCGCCCTGACCTCGGGACGCACGTTGAAGCCGATGATGACCGCGTTGTCGTCGGCGACCGCCAGGTTGACGTCGTACTCGGTGATCGCACCGACGGCGCGGTGGAGCACCCGCAGGCGCACCTCGTCACCGACGTCGATCTTGAGCAGCGCGTCTTCCAGAGCCTCGACGGAACCGGAGACGTCACCCTTGATGATGAGCTTGAGCTCGTCGACCTGGCCCTTCTCCATCTCGCTGAAGAGCTCTTCGAGGGTACGGCGACGGCCGGACTTGGCCATGTCCGCGATGCGCTTGCGCGCCGCGCGCTGCTGGGCGATCTGGCGTGCCATCCGGTCGTCGGTGACGACGATGAAGTTGTCACCGGCACCCGGCACCGCGGTCAGACCGAGGACCGCCACCGGACGGGACGGGTCGGCCTCCTGGATCGCCTCGCCCTTGTCGTCGAGCATCGCCCGGACGCGGCCGAAGGCCTCGCCACAGACGATCGAGTCGCCGACCCGGAGCGTGCCGCGCTGGACCAGCACGGTCGCGACCGGACCACGGCCCTTGTCGAGGTGTGCCTCGATGGCGACGCCCTGCGCGTCCATCGTGTCGTTGGCCCGCAGGTCGAGCTCGGCGTCCGCGGTGAGCAGGATGGCCTCGAGCAGGTTCTCGATGCCGGTCCCGTTCTTGGCGGAGATGTCGACGAACATCGTGGTGCCGCCGTACTCCTCGGCGACCAGGCCGTACTCGGTGAGCTGGGCGCGCACCTTGCTCGGGTCCGCCCCCTCCTTGTCGACCTTGTTCACCGCGACGACGATCGGCACGTCGGCCGCCTGGGCGTGGTTGAGCGCCTCGATGGTCTGCGGCTTCACACCGTCGTCGGCCGCGACGACCAGGACGGCGATGTCGGTCACCTTGGCACCTCGGGCACGCATGGCGGTGAACGCCTCGTGACCCGGGGTGTCGATGAAGGTGATCTTCCGGTCCTCGCCCTCGTGCTCGGCGGCGATCTGGTAGGCACCGATGTGCTGGGTGATGCCACCCGCCTCCTGCGCCACCTCGTTGGTGTTGCGGATGGCGTCGAGCAGCTTGGTCTTACCGTGGTCGACGTGACCCATGACGGTCACCACCGGCGGGCGCGCGACCAGGTCGGACTCGTCGCCCTCGTCCTCGCCGAACTCGATGTCGAAGGTCTCCAGGAGCTCGCGGTCCTCCTCCTCCGGGCTGACCACAAGCAGGTTGTAGTCGAGCTCGGCGGCCAGAAGCTGGAGCGTCTCCTCGTTTACCGACTGCGTGGCGGTCACCATCTCGCCCAGGTGCAGCATGATCTGCACCAGGGACGCCGGGATCGCGCCGATCTTGTCGGCGAAGTCCGACAGGGAGGCGCCACGCGACAGGCGGATCGTCTGCCCGTTGCCGCGAGGAGCCTGCACGCCGCCGATCGCCGGGGCCTGCATGTTGTCGAACTCTTGACGCCGCTGGCGCTTGGACTTGCGACCGCGGGTCGGACGTCCGCCGGGACGGCCGAACGCGCCCGCGGTGCCTCCACCGCGGCCACGGCCACCGCCACCGGGACGGCCGGCGAAACCGCCGCCACCGCCACCGGGACCACCGGTTCCGGTGCCGGGACGACCAGCGCCGCCACCGCCACCCGGACGGCCGGCGAAACCGCCGCCACCACCGGGACGACCGCCGCCGCCACCGGGACGACCGGCACCGCCACCGGGACGACCGGCACCGGCGCCGCCACCGGGACGGCCCGCGCCGCCACCGGGACCGGCGGGCCGGCCCTGCGGCATCATCATCGGGCTGGGTCGCGGACCACCGGGACGCGGACCGCCGGGGCCACCCGCACCGCCACCGGGACGCGGGCCACCCGCGCCGGGACCCGGACGCGGGCCGGCCGCACCGGGCGGACCGGAACGGGCGCCGGGCGGACGGGGACCGGCGTTGTCGCGACCCTCGCGGGGACCGCGATCCTCACGCGGACCTGGGCGCGGCCCCCTGTCGCCGGGGCCGCCGTCGCGGCCGGGGCCACCGGGACCGCCGGGACCGCCGGGACGCGGCGGACGGGCCTGGCCCATGCCGCTGGCGTTCGACGAGAACGGGTTGTTACCGGGGCGCGGACCACGCGGGCCCGGACGCGGACCCGGCTTGGGCGCACCCGCGCCGGCACCGGGCCTGGGACCCGAGGGCGCTCCGCCGGGGCCACCCGAGGGACGACCCTCCGGACGTGCCTCGGGGCGCGCCGCCGGACCGGGGCGCGGAGCGGGCCGCGGGCCCGGCTTGGGACCGGAGGCCGCCGGGCGGCCGCTGTCGCTGCGGGGCGCCTCGAAGCGCGGCGGCTGCACCTGCGGCGGCTGCTGCCGCGGCGGCTGCGGAGGCTGCGCCTGCTGGGGCTCCGGCCTGGGAACGACCGGCGGGGCCTGCGGCGCGGGCGCCGCGGGGCGAGCCGGTACGGGACCCGGTCGCGGTCCCGGCCGAGGGGCCGGTCCCGGCTTGGGGATGGATGTCGGCGCCGAGGAGACGCCGTTCGGCTGGCCGTCACCCGGCCGAGGTGCCGCCTGAGGCGGCCTGGGGCCTCTGCCCCTGTCGGACGAACCCTTACTGGGGCCGCCCAGCGCTTCCGTGAGCCTGCGGACTACCGGTGCTTCGATAGTCGAGGACGCCGAACGCACGAACTCGCCCATCTCCTGGAGCTTGGCCATGACGACCTTGCTCTCCACACCGAACTCCTTGGCGAGCTCGTATACCCGGACCTTCGCCACTGCACTCCCTTGTCTCGGCCCGGGAGGCGGTGCCGCCGGACCGTCGTTACGTTGACGTACTCATCGCCGCATGCTCATCAGGCGCTCATAGCTATCTGACCAGCCCATCAAATCGGCGTCCTACATGACAGTCGGTAACCATTTCACCCGATCCTTTCAGCCTGTTGCTCTTCCAGGTGGCCACGCAGCCGCGACAGGTCGAGCGGAACCGCAACGCGAAACGCACGCGGAAACGCTCGGCGACGCTCTGCGAGTTCGAGACAGCTCAGGGTTGGATGCAGTGAAGCACCACGCCCCTGGAGCCGTCTTCGCAGGTCGGGGACTATGACGCCCTCGACCACCACCAGGCGGAGCAGCTCGGAGGAAACCGTGCGAACCCGGCACCCCACACACGTTCTCAGTGGAGCAGCCTGGCCACCATATTCCAGCTTACCGTGTGGACGCATCTGCGGAACCTGCCGCGTCCCCCGGTTGGGTGTCGGGGCGGATGTCGATGCGCCAGCCGGTGAGGCGATTGGCCAGCCGGGCGTTCTGCCCCTCCTTGCCGATGGCGAGGGAGAGCTGGTAGTCCGGCACGGTCACCCGCGCGGCACGGCCGTCAGAGTCGATCACCTCTACATGGGAAACACGCGCCGGTGACAGGGCATTCCCCACGAACTCCGCGGGGTCCTCCGACCAGTCGATGATGTCGATCTTCTCACCGTGCAACTCGGTCATCACGTTGCGCACGCGCGAGCCCATCGGGCCGATGCAGGCGCCCTTGGCGTTCACCCCCGGCCGCCGCGACCTGACCGCGAGCTTGGTGCGGTGACCGGCCTCGCGGGCGATGGCGGCGATCTCCACCGTACCGTCGGCGATCTCCGGCACCTCCAGCGCGAAGAGCTTCTTCACCAGCCCGGGGTGGGTGCGCGACAGGGTCACCGAGGGGCCCTTGTGCCCCTTCTTGACCTGAACCACGTAACAGCGGATCCGCTCGCCGTGGACGTACTCCTCACCCGGGACCTGCTCGCTGTGCGGCAGCACCGCCTCGATCTTGCCGAGGTCGACCAGGACCACCCTCGGGTCCTTGCCCTGCTGGATGACGCCGGCCACCAGCTCGCCCTCGCGGCTGGCGAACTCCCCGAAGTTGATCTCGTCCTCGGCGTCACGGAGCTGCTGCAGGATGACCTGCTTGGCGGTGGTCGCGGCGATGCGGCTGAAGTTGCCCGGGGTGTCGTCGAACTCCCTGAGCACCTCCCCGCTCTCGGAGTCGAGTTCGGCGGCGAAGATGGTCACGTGCCCGGACTTGCGGTCGAGCTCGGCGCGCGCCTTGGCCGCCGCGCCCTCGCTCCGGAAATATGCGATCAGCAGCGCGTCCTCGATCGCCTTGACGACCAGGTCGAAGGAGATGTCCTTCTCCCGCTCCAGGCTGCGCAGGACGCTCATGTCGATGTCCACGAGGCTCCCCCTTAGCCCTCGTCGCCGTCTTCGCCGTCGTCTTCGGCGTCGTCGAGCCGGCGGAATTCCACCTGAACCCGTCCTCGGGTCAGGTCCTCATAGTCGATGCGGCGCGGCGCGCCGTCGACGTCCAGCTCCACGCCGGTCTCGTCGGTGGCGACGATCCGGCCCTCCACGGCGGTGCCGTCCCTCAGGTCGGCCTTGACCAGCCTCCGTACCGCGCGGCGCCAGTGGCGCGGCTCGGTGAGCGGGCGGTCCACCCCCGGGGAGGAGACCTCCAGCACGTACGGGGCGCCTCCCATCGCGTCGTCGGCGTCCAGCGTCGCGGAGACCGCGTGGCTGACCTCCGCGACGTCGTCGAGGCTCACGCCGCCGTCACGGTCGACGACGACACGCAGCAGCCGCCTCTTGCCCGCGGGGGTGACCGTGACGTCCTCCAAGTCGAGCCCCTCGGCTCCGACGACAGGTTCCAGAAGCTTCATCAGGCGGTCGCGGGATGTGGCGTTGCCCATGCCGACCTCCCATTGTCACGATCTCAGCCGGGCGGACCTCGCCCATGCGATTAACCAGCCTATCCACACCAGGGCGTGGAAACAGCGCCACTCGGTGTGGCGGAGCCGTCCGAGAAGCGAGGTGGGTGCCATTATTCCAAGCCCGTACGATGCTAGGTGCGTCAGCTGCCGACACAGAACCGGAGGTCGTCCGTGCGTTCCGTCTCCCGGCGCGCCCTGTTGCGGGGCGGCGCTCTCGGGGTGGCGGCCGTGGCCGCCGCGGGCTGCGCCGCCGAGGAACGGGTGCCTCCGGTGGCCGAGCGTCCCGATCCCGAGACCGTGCTCCTGCGGGAGCTGATCGCGGGCAAGGAGCGGACAGTGGCCCTGTACGCCTCGGCCTCCTCGGCCAGGCTCGTGCCCTTCAGGCGGCGGCACGAGGCCCATCTGGCCGAGCTCCGCCGCCGCCTCCCGCCCGCCGCCTCCGCCTCCGCGACACCCACCCCTTCGCCTTCGCTCTCCGGCGGCGCGTCCGCGGGCGGCAAGGTGTCGGTGCGGGCCCTTCGCGATCTGGAGCGCAGGGCGGCCGCGCTCCGTGCCCGGCAGGTCGAGGGGGCCTCGCCCCCGCTGGCCCAGCTGATCGCGTCCATCGGCGCCTGCGAGGCCGCGCACGCCCTGGCCCTGTCGAGATCACTGTGAGGGCCGACCGGGGACTCGAAGCGGCGCTGGCGGCCGAGCACGCCGCCGTGTACGCGTACGGAGTCATCGGAGCCAGGAGCACGGGGAGGCTGCGCACCGAGATGACGGCGGCCTACAACGCCCACCGCGCCCGCCGTGACCAGCTCCGCGCCATGATCATCAAGATGGGCGGCACCCCGGCCGAGCCGGCGGCGGTCTACGAGCTCCCGGTCACGCCGTCCACGGCGGCGCAGGCGGTGGAGCTGGCCGTGCTGGTCGAGCGGAGGGTGACCGGCACCTACCTGGAGCTGACGGCCTCCGCCGACACTGCGCTGCGCAAGATGGCCGCGCTGGCCATGCAGGAGTGCGTCACCCGCTCCTACAGCCTGCGCCCGGAGATCGACACCTTCCCCGGCATGCCGCCCGCGCCCGCCGCCTCCCCGGGCTCCTCACCCACCGTCTCCCCTCCGGCGACCGCCACCGATTGACTTTCACCGATGGCCGCTTTCCCGTTTCCCGGAGTGACGAGCTGGTCAGCGCGGTATCGACGCCTGATTACGGCCCCGGCGTTCGTGAAATGAGATTCAAACCCGCTTTCGAGCATGTTTGTACGGTGCCTGCCGGGTAGCTGAATCTCCGTGAAACACGCCTGAGGAGGAGCAATGGGCTGGGGATACCGGAAATCCATGAAGTTCGGTCCGTTCCGTCTTAACCTTTCGCGGAGTGGAGTGGGTCACAGCTGGGGAAACCGCGCCTTCAGAGTCACCAAGACGGCAGATGGGCGCCGCACGCTGAGCGTCAACCTGCCCGGCGGATTCCACTGGCGCAAGACGATCGGCGGCGGTGCGCGTCGCTGACGGGTGTTTCCCGGGAACCGTACGCGAACGCCGGTCGTTCTCCTGACACGGCACGAGGTTCGGGGAGAGAACAATGGGCTGGGGATACAGAAAGTCGATCAAAATCGGTCCCTTCCGGATCGACCTGTCTCCACGAGGGGTCGGCCACGGCTTCGGTAATCGCAGATTCCATATCGCGAGAACTCCCGACGGCCGCAAACACGTGACCGTCAACCTGCCCGGCGGATTCCACGTGGGCAGGACGATCGGCCGGAGTTCCCGTTACCGTCACCGCTGAGACGGGACCACGGACACGAAGGAGCGGCCCACCCGCGCGGGTGGGCCGCTCCTTCACATGCGCGGTGACGCGGGACGGGCCCGCGGGGTCACTCCCGGCAGGCAGCGACGACGCGGTCGACCGCCTCGGCGAGCGGGATCTCCTCCTTGGTGCCGGTGGCGCGGTCACGCAGCTCCACGACGCCCTGGGCGAGACCCCGGCCGACGATCAGGATCGTCGGCATGCCGAGCAGCTCGGCGTCCTTGAACTTCACGCCCGGCGAGACACCGGGGCGGTCGTCCACCAGGACGCGCAGGCCGCGCCCCTCCAGTTCCTCGGCGATCTCCACAGCGGCCTCGATCTGGCCGTCCTTGCCGGTGCCCACGATGTGGACGTCGGCCGGGGCGATCTCGCGGGGCCACCGCAGGCCGAGTTCGTCGTGCCGCTGCTCGGCCAGCACGGCCACGGCGCGGGAGACGCCGACGCCGTAGGAGCCCATGGTGATGCGGATCGGCTTGCCGTCGGGGCCGAGGGCGTCAAGCTTCGCGGCGTCGGCGTACTTGCGGCCGAGCTGGAAGATGTGGCCGATCTCGATGCCGCGGTCGATGGAGAGGCCGGAGCCGCAGACCGGGCAGGCGTCGCCCGCGCGGACCTCGGCGGCCTCGATCGTACCGTCGGCGACGAAGTCGCGGCCCGCGACGACGTCCGCGGCGTGTTTGCCCGGCTCGTTGGCACCGGTCACCCAGGCGGTGCCGTCGACCACGCGGGGGTCGACGAGATAGCGGATGCCGAGATCCCGCAGGACCTGCGGGCCGATGTAGCCGCGGACCAGGCCGGGGTGCCTGGCGAAGTCCTCGGCCTCGAAGATGGCGGGCTCGCCGGGGGCCAGGGACGCCTCCAGCCGCTTGAAGTCGACCTCGCGGTCGCCGGGCACGCCGACGACCAGGGTCTCGGTCTTGCCGGAGCCCGGGACGGTCACCTTGACCACGATGTTCTTGAGCGTCTGGGCGGCGGTGATGCCCAGGCCGTGGTGCTCGTTGACGTGGTTGACCAGCGACTCGATGGTCGGGGTGTCGGGGGTGTCGAGCACCCGCATGGCGGGGCGCTCGCCGGCGCCCTCGGTGGCCGGGGCGGGGGTGACGACGGCCTCCGCGTTGGCCGCGTAGCCGCAGTCGTGGCAGGCCACGAAGGTGTCCTCGCCGGTGGCCGCGGGGGCCAGGAACTCCTCGGAGGCCGACCCGCCCATCGCGCCTGACGTGGCGAAACAGATCTTGTAGGCGATGCCGAGCCTGTCGAAGGTCTTGATGTAGGTCTCGCGGTGGCGCTCGTAGGAGTGCTTGAGACCCTCGTCGTCGAGGTCGAAGGAGTAGGAGTCCTTCATGACGAACTCGCGCCCGCGCAGGATGCCGGCCCGGGGCCTGGCCTCGTCCCGATATTTCGTCTGGATCTGGTAGAGGGTCACCGGATAGTCCTTGTAGGAGGAGTACTCCCCCTTGACCATGTCGGTGAACATCTCCTCGTGGGTGGGACCGAGCAGGTAGTCGGCACCCTTGCGGTCCTTGAGGCGGAAGAGCGTGTCCCCGTACTCGGTCCAGCGGCCGGTCGCGTCGTAGTACTCACGGGGCAGGAGCGCGGGGAAGAGCACCTCCTGGCCGCCCATGCGGTTCATCTCCTCACGCACCACGCGCGTGACGTTCTCCAGGACCGTCTTGCCGAGGGGGAGCCAGGAGTAGACGCCGGGGGCGACGCGGCGGACGTAACCGGCGCGGACGAGCAGCTTGTGGCTCGGGACTTCCGCGTCTGCCGGGTCGTCCCTCAGCGTTCGAAGAAACAGCGACGACATGCGCAGCAGCACGGCTACTCCTAGCTAGTGGGGATCGATGCTCTACAGGCTATCGAGTCCGGCAAGCCGATTGTCTGCCATCGACCGCTTTAGATTCCGGTGGTGAAGAAGACGAAGTGGAAGGCCCCGAGGGCCAGCGCGATCAGCGCGGCGCAGATCCGGTCACGCCTGCGGGCCAGTGAGATCAGCATTCCCACCGCGAGCACGAGCATGACCGCCGCTCCCCATGGCCAGAAGCCCGGCACGAACTCGGGGCCGGGCATCAACTTGTCGATGCCTTCGAACAGGGCCAGCCCGACCGCCCCTCCGGCCGCGAGACCTCCCCAGCGGTCGGGGCGCTTGGTGAGGTAGGAGAGAACCCCGATCGTCACGAGATTGACGACCGTGAGATTCATCGTGGCGCCGTCGTCGCCAAGGCCGGTGAGCCAGTCCCCCGGTTCGAAGAGAGTGGCGCTCAGCGTCGAGAGCAGCACTCCGAACGCGGCGAGCACGCTGGAGAGCACCGCCCAGCCGAAACCGGCCGCGGTCCGGCCCACGACGACGGCGAGGAGGACGTACGCGTACGGGTTGTAGATCGCGTTGGGCAGGCCGGGCCCGTAGGCCGACAGCGCTCCGACGCCACCCAGCAGCATCCCCACGAAGAGCGAGAGGACCATGTGCCGGAGAATGGCGCGATCCCGTCGGTCCCCCGCAACGAAGTCAAGCGTGTAGTTGCGTTCTACCAAAGCCACCGATCCCCCGATCACATGTACTCGTGGCCACCGGCAGTATATCTGACCTGCGCTAACACCCAGGGGGAGGCAAACTTCGCGAGGCAAGCGAGCGCTTGGTTATGCTGTTGCCGTGAGTCTTTTCGCGAGCGTTTCCCCACCCCTTTCCGAAGAGCGGCTGGAGCTCCGCGACGCGGTCCGCTCCTTCCTCGCCCGGCACCCGGACGCCCCCTGGGTCCGGTTCGCCGCCGAGCTGGGCGTGGCCGGCCTGGCGGTCCCCGAGGAGTACGGCGGCGCGAGCTGCGGCATGGCCGAGGCGGCCGTCGTGTGCGAGGAGATCGGCCGCGCCCTGTCGCCCCACCCCTACCTGCAGACCGCGGTGCTGGCCGTGGAGGCGATCAAGGCCGCCGGCGACCGGGCGGCCATGGCCAGGTTGCTCCCCGGGATCGCCGAAGGCACCGTCACCGCGACCGTGCTGCTCCCCGGCGACGCCGAGCTGGCGCTGGACGGCGACCGGCTGACCGGGGTCGCCCGGTACGCCCTGGACGGCGAGCTGGTGCTGGCCTACGCGGGCGGCGCGCTCTTCGAGGCCGCCCCCTCCTCTCGCACGCCGTTGCCCACCCTGGACCAGACCCGCCCGCTCACCGCGTTCGCCTTCGACGCCGTCCCCGCCGTCCGGATCGGCTCCGGCGCGGCGCACGAGCGGGTCCGCGACCTGGCGGTCGCCGCACTGGCCGCCGAGCAGGTGGGCGGGGCGGACCGCTGCCTGGAGACCGCGGTGGCCCACGCGAGACGGCGCCACCAGTTCGGCCGCCCGATCGGCTCCTTCCAGGCGGTCAAGCACAAGCTCGCCGACGTGCTCCTGCTGGTCGAGTCGGCCCGCTCGGCCGCCCTGGCCGCCGCGCGCGCCCCGCTGGAGGAACTTCCCGTCCGGGCCGCCGTCGCGGGCTCCTACTGCACGGAGGCCTACCTGGCCGCCGCGGGCGAGAACATCCAGGTGCACGGCGGCACCGGCGTCACCTGGGAGCATCCGGCCCATCGCTACTTCAAGCGGGCCACCTCGGACGCCCAGCTCCTCGGCACCCCGCAGACGCACCGCGCCCGCCTGGCCGCCGCCGCGGGCCTGTAGGGAGGGCGCCTCACGCGTCGGCTTGTTGAGGTCCCGGCATGCTGGTAATCTCGCCAAGCGAGCGCTTGGTTAAGTGAGGGGCCTCGGCCGGGGGTCGGATGGACACACAACGGAGGCGTGGATGACGTCCCTAAGGATCAGCCTGGGCTACGAGCTGGAGGTCCGCGGACGCTCCCGGGAGGTCGAACAGCAGGCGTTCCGCAACGTGATCGACCAGGTGGTCCTCGGAGACCGGCTGGGGTTCGACACCGCGTGGTTCGTCGAGCACCACTTCACCCGGGGCTTCTCCCACTCGTCGGCCCCCGACCTCGTGCTGGCCGCCGTCTCCCAGCGCACCGAGCGGATCCACCTCGGCCTGGGCGTGGTGCTGCTGCCCTTCCAGTCGCCCATCAGGACCGCCGAGCGCGTCGCGACCCTCGACGTCATCTCCGGCGGCCGGGTGGAGTTCGGCACCGGACGGGGCGCGTCTCCGCTGGAGTACCAGGCGTTCCAGAAGCCCTTCGAGAAGTCGCGGCAGATCTGGGAGGACTCGCTGGAGGCCACCCTCGCCATCTGGAACGCCGACGGCGAGCCGATCAGCCGGTCCAACGAGTTCTTCGAGATCCCCGACGTCTCCGTCTACCCCCGGCCTGCCCAGGTGCCGCACCCTCCCGTGTGGGTGGCGTCCACCTCCCTGGAGGGCTACCTGGCCGCGGCCAGGCACGGTTACAACCTGCTGGGCATGACGATGCTCAAGGGCCTCGACGACGTCGCCGAGGACATCGCGAGCTACCGGCAGTGCCTGGCCGACAACGGCTTCGACCCCGACAGCCGGCGGGTCGCGCTGATGATCCCGTGGTTCGTCGGCGGCACCAAGGAACGGGCGTTCGAGATCGCCTCCGACCCGGTCCTGTGGTACATCCGGCGCCAGGTCAACCTGGTCACCCCTCCCGACTACTACGACGCCCGGCACGCCACCCACAAGGTCCTGGGTCAGCTCGCGGCCGGCATGCCCCCCGATGAGGCCATGGCCACGCTCCGCGAGCACCACATGGTCGTGGTGGACGACGTGGAGGGCTCCCGGAAGGCCACGGCCCGCATCGCCGAGGCCGGAGCCACCGACCTGATCCTGCAGGCACAGGTGGGCGGCCTCTCCCACGAGCACGTCTGCGAGTCGATGCGGCTTTTCATGACCGAGGTGATCAATTGACGACGAACCCGGCGGCCCGCGACGACGGTGCCGCGCCCGCCTCGAACGCGGCGCCCGTGGGAACCGTCCCGCTCGGCGCGCCCTCCGTATGGCTGACCAGGGACGACCTCGCCGCCGGTGGCCGTAGCGCGTCCGGGCTGCTGCTGGTCTCCGCCGACGCCGGCAGCGTGACCCCCGCGGGCGAGGTGGGCGAGCTGACCGCCGCCTACGCCGCCGCACTGCGGGCGGCGGGCGTGGACGGGCGGGACCGGGTGGTGGCGGCGCTGTCGGGCGACGGCGAGCTGGCGGGCCCGCAGTGGGCGCGCGCCGCCGCCGAGGTCGCGGCGGCGGGCGCCTCCGTCGGCCCCCGGGGCAGGCTCAGGCTGCACCACGCGCTGGAGTCGCTGGGCGCGACCACCCTGGTGATCACACCGACCGGCGCGATGGACCTGCTGGCCCGGCTGCACCTGGAGTTCCTGCTGGACCCGCTGGACCTGGGCCTGCGGCACGTCGTGCTGACCGGGGAGATCGCCTCGCGCCGCACGATGGCGCATCTGGCGACGGAGTTCGGGGCCCGGGTGACGGAGGTCTACTGCTCGCCGTTCACCGCGGTGCCGCTGGGCTGGCGGTCCTCGGAGTCGGCGCCGCTGACCCTGCTCGTGCCCGGCTCGGTGGGCCTGGCCCCGTTGGAGAAGGACGAGCTGCAGGCACCGCCGTACGCCTCGGGGCCGGCCGAGCTGGTCGTCGCCGGCGCGCGGGCCGGGGAGGCGGTGCGCACCGGCCAGGTGGTCCGGGTCTCCGGCGGTGAGGCGATCCCCGCCCCCGAGCACACGGTCGGCGACCACGTGCTGGTACGCGGGGTGTGGGTGTCGCTGAACCGGATCCAGCGGGCGCTCAACAAGATCGACGGAGTCTCCGGCTGGGAGCTGGGCGTCTCGCGGCAGGGCACGCTCGACGCCGCGGTCCTGACCGTGACCTTCAAGCGGGAGAGCTTGGTCGGGAATCCCATGTGGAGGTCGCGCCTGCAGCAGTCGCTCAAGGCGCTCACCCCGGTCACGATCGCCGTCGAGATCTCCGACCGGATCTCGGAGACGGTCTCCCCCGGCGTGGTGAACGACACGCGAGGCCACCACCTGGGCAGGGATCGCACAGCCATCGCCCGCTGATCCACGAAAGGCGCGACCGCTATGGAAGTACCCGACTGGCGGACGATTCCCCGCATGCTCCGCGCCCTGGCCGACGATCATCCCTCGGACGTCGTCGTGGACGACGGGACGGTCCGGCTGACCCTCGCCGAGCTGCGCGACCGGGCGGGCGAGGTCGCCAGGGGCCTGATCGCACTGGACGTGCTGCCGGGCGACCGGGTCGCCGTCTGGGGCCCGAACGACGCGCACTGGGTGATCGCCGCGTTCGGCGTCTGGGACGCCGGCGCGGTGCTCGTGCCGCTGTCGTCGCGCTACAAGGGCATCGAGGCCGCCGCGACGCTCCGCTCGACCGGGGCGAGCGTGCTGATCACCGGGCACGGTCACGACGGCGCCGTGCCGGCCGACCTGCTGGCCGAGGCCGCCGGTGAGACGGGCGGCGGCCTGCCCTTCGCCGGCCTGCCGGACCTGCGGCACTCGATCGTGCCCGAGGGACTGGAGCGGCCCGGCTCGGCGCAGCCCTCGCAGGTGCTCGTCGCCGGTTCCCTCATCGGGCGCGCCGAGGCCGAGGAGCGCGCGCTGGCCGTACGACCTGACGACCTGTGCGAGATCATCTCCACCTCGGGCACCACGGGCACGCCCAAGGGCGTGATGCTCGAACACGGCCGGATGCTGCGCGGCTACTGGGACTGGGCGGAGATCGTGACGCTCGGCCCCGGCGACCGCTACCCGGTGATCGCCCCGTTCGCGCACGGCTTCGGGCTCAACGCCGGGCTGCTGGCCTCGGTCATGCGCAGGGCCACGATGATGCCGATCGCCACGTTCGGCCCCGACCGGCTGGCCGCCCTGATCCGCGACGGCGGGGTCACGATCCTGGCCGGGCCTCCGACGCTGTTCCACCGGCTGCTGGAGGAGACCGAGATCGGCGAGCACTCGGTGCGCGTGGCGATCTGCGGTGCGGCCTCCGTCCCCGCCGAGCTGATACGCAGGCTGCTGGAGCGGATCGGCCTGGAACGCATGATCAACGCGTACGGGTTGATGGAGGGCACGGTCGTCTCCATGACCAGGGCCGACGACCCCGTCGAGGTCATCGCGGGCAGCACGGGCCGCCCGGTGCCGGGCATGGAGGTGCGGATCGTCGACGACGACGGCCGGGAGGTGCCGCGCGGCGAGCGCGGCGAGGTCCTCGTCCGCGGGTACGGGGTCATGCGCGGCTACTGGGGCGAGCCGGAGAGAACGGCCGAGGTGATCAGGGACGGCTGGCTGCACACCGGCGACATCGGCGCCCTCGACGCCCGCGGCGACCTCGCGATCGTGGACCGCAAGAAGGAACTGTTCATCGCCGGGGGGTTCAACGTCTCCCCCGCCGAGGTGGAGGGACTCCTGCTGCGGGAGGGTTCCCTGGACCAGGCCGCGGTGGTCGCGGTGCCCGACGAGCGGATGGGCGAGGTCGGCTGGGCGTTCGTGGTCCCGAGGCAGGGGGCGGCCGTCGAGCCGGAGAAGGTCATCTCCTGGGCCCGCGACAACATGTCCAACTACAAGGTGCCCAGGCGGGTGATCGTGGTCGACGCCCTTCCCGTCACCGGCAACGGGAAGATAGACAAACGCGCCCTGCGCGCGCGGACGACCCCGTAGACAGCGTGCGAGCAGGCCCCGGGGACGGGTCCGGCGCACGGGAGCGGGCGTCTCGGCGGCACGTCCTCGCGGGGAGTTTCCCGGGGAATGCGGAGAACCTCCGGGGCACGTGCTCCCGCGGGAGACCGGGCCCGCCGGGAACACCGGGAACACCGGGAACACCGTGTGCGCAGGGAATGTTCGGAGATATTGGAAACGTATCCGCCGGGTGCCCCGTGCCGGATGACCGGTTCGATCACAACGGACCGCCGAGACTGGCCCGGCGGGCACCGGTAATGGAGAATCGCGTCATGAGCGCCAGCACCCTGGGAGGCGATGTGTCGCTGAGAGTCGCGATCGTGGGGTCGGGGCCCGCCGGGATCTACACGGCCGAGGCCCTGCGGAAACAGGCCACCGTGCCCCTGCGGGTGGACGTGCTGGAGCGGCTGCCGACCCCGTACGGGCTGGTGCGCTACGGGGTCGCCCCCGACCACACCTCGATCAAGTCGATAGCGGGCTACCTGCGCGGTGTGCTGGAGCTTCCGGACGTGCGGTTCCTCGGCGGTGTCGAGTTCGGCAAGGACATCGGCGTCACCGATCTGCTCGACTGCTACGACGCCGTGGTCTACTGCACCGGCGCGATGGTGGACCGGCGGATGGGCATCCCCGGCGAGGACCTGCCGGGCAGCGTGGCCGCCACCGACTTCGTCAACTGGTACTGCGGCCATCCCGACATGCCCGGTGACCGCTTCGTCCTCGACAGCCCCGAGGTCGCGGTGGTCGGCGTGGGGAACGTGGCGGTCGACGTGGTGCGCGTCCTGGCCAAGACCGCCGACGAGCTGCGCGCCACCGACGTGCCGCAGGAGGTGCTCGACCGGCTGGCCGCCAGCGAGGTGAAGGCCATCCACATGATCGGCCGCAGGGGGCCCGAGCACGCCAAGTTCACCCTGAAGGAGCTCAGGGAGCTGGGCGAGCTGGCCAACGCGGACGTGCGGGTGCGGCCCGAGGAGAGCGCAGCGGACGTCTCGACGGCGTCCCGGCAGATCAGGGGCAATGTCGAGGTCCTGCAGAGCTGGGCGGCCCGCGGCCTGACGGGCCGTCCCCGGCGGCTGGACGTGCGGTTCTGGATGCGTCCGGTGGAGATCCTCGGCGAGGGACGGGTGGAGGCGCTCAAGCTGGAGCGAACCCGGCTGCTGGACGGCCGGGTGGTCGGTACCGGCGAGTTCGAGACCCTCCCGGTCGGCATGGTGCTGCGCTCGGTCGGCTACCAGAGCGTGCCGCTGCCCGGCGTTCCCTTCTCCGAGGCCACCATGACCGTGCCGAACGAGGCCGGCCGGGTCCGCGACCGCGAGTACGTGGCGGGCTGGCTCAAGCGTGGTCCCAGTGGTGTGATCGGCACCAACAAGTCCGACGCCGCCGAGACGGTCCGCACCCTCCTCGCCGATCTCGCCGGCCGCGATCCGGTACACCGTACGGACCCGGACGAGCTTCTCGCCTCCCGGGGCATCTCGCCGATCACCTACGAGCACTGGCTGGACATCGAGGCCGCCGAGGCGACACTGGCCAGGTCCCTCGACCGGGGCGAGCGGGTGAAACTCCTCGGTCTCGCCGCCATGCTCACCGCCTGCGGCCGTCAATGACGCGGCCGCGGCCGCGCCCGGAGGACCGGGGCGCGGCCGCGGCCAGAACGCTATTCGCCGCTCTGCTCGCCACCCGAGGCGTCGGGGCCCTGCCCCTCCGCCGGGCCCTGCGGGTCGACGCCGCCGTCGCCACCGCCACCGCCGTCGCCGCCGCCGTTCTGCGGCGCGCAGGAGATCACGAAGTTCGCCTTCTTGGAGACGACCTTGCGCGGGCTCAGCACCTGGAGCGCCTGCCAGCCCTTCAGGTCGCCGCGGAAGGTGGCGCGATCCTTCAGGGTCTTCGTCCCGCTCACCTTGACGGTCTTCACGGCACTGGAGGAGCCGTCGCCCCTGAGCCAGCGGTAGGCCACCACGGTGGGCGCGCTCACCTTGATCTTCGCCGTGAAGCCGACGGTCACCGGGCACTTACCGGTGTGCTTGGCCGGACCCGCCTTCACCGCCACGGCCACCTTGGGCTTCGCGGGCGCGGCCGCCGCGGCGGCCGGAGCCGCCTGCGTCATCAGCAGTACGGCCAGCAGGGACCCGGCCAGCGCGGAGAGTCCCTTGAGTCTGTTCATGTCATCCCATCGCCGAGTGATCGAACTTCGACGGCAAAGTTTAACCATGGTGACTTGTGATCCGGTTGGGACCGGCTGAGACCACTGATCGGTTCGGGGCGACGGTGACGGGGGTGACCGGCGGCGAACGGCTGCGGCTAAGGTGCGTTCGAAACGGCACGTCCACAGCGACACGTCCGCAGAGGAGCACCAGCATGCGCGTCACGCTCGCCGACCCGTCCGCCCTGATCCCGGGCTTCGAGCGGGTCCACCTCGAGCAGTCGGCGCTGTACCCGTACGGGCCGGTCGGTTGGCAGCCGGTGCACACGGTCTACGTCCCCGCGGACCGGTTCGACGCCGGGACGGTGCGGGCCTGGGGTGACGCCGCGCTGGAGCTGATGCGGCGACACCTGCCGCAACGCGAGCTGGCCGCGATCCTCGGCGTGGGCGGGGACCTCGCCGACGCCGTCCACGGCCGGGTGGCCGCCAAGCTCGGTGCGGAGCCCGTCGAGGACCTGCGCGTCGACTTCGAGGACGGGTACGGGCAGCGCCCCGCGGAGGAGGACGGTCACACCTCCGCCGCCGCCGAGGCGATCGCGGCCATGCACGCGGCCGGAACGCTCCCCCGCCGCTGGGGTCTACGGGTGAAGTCGTTCGCCGACGGCGACCCGGTCCGCTCCCTCAGGACGCTGGACGGCTTTCTCACCGGTGTGGTCGAGCGGGTCGGGCGGCTGCCCGGGGGATTCGTGGTCACCTTCCCGAAGGTGCTGATGAGGGCCTACCTTCACCAGTTCGCCGACTGCCTGCGGGCACTGGAGGACGGGCTGGGCCTCGACGAGGGCGCGCTCCGGTTCGAGATCCAGGTCGAGGCGCCGCAGACGGTGCTGTTCCTCGACTCCGGTCTGGTCGCCTCCCTGCGGGGCAGGCTGGCCGCGGCGCACTTCGGCGTCTTCGACTACACGGCGAGCTGCGCCCTGCCCCCGCACGAGCAGCGGCTGGACCATCCCGTCTGCGATCACGCCAGGAACGTCATGCGGACGGTCTTCGCCGGAACCGGCGTGGAACTGTCGGACGGTTCGCTGGCGGCCTCCCCTGCCTCGGATGACCGACGTGCCGTGCAGGAGCTGTGGCGGCGCCACGCGGAGCTGGTCGGGCACTCCCTGGGCCAGGGCTTCTACCAGGGCTGGGACATGCACCCGTCACACCTGGTCAGCCGGTACGCGACGGTCTACGCCTTCCACCTGTCCCGTTACCGGGAGTACACCCACCGGGTGCGCGCCTGGCAGGAGCGGCGCGAGGCGGGCGAGGGCGTGATGGACGAGCCCGCCACGATCAAGACCATGACCGCCGCCCTGCGCCGCGCCGACCTGGCCCTGGGCGCCGACCCGGCTCCACCGGCCTGACCTCGGTCGCCGGCTCCCGGCACTCCCGGCCGATCACCGCGAGACCTGGTGCGCCTCAGTCGATCAGGGCCCGCCACTGGCGGACCCGGCGCTCGTCGACCGGTTCCGACCAGGACGCCCGCACGGCGCTGCCGACGTGGAAGGCCCGCACGCCGTACTCCATCAGCGCCCCGACGTGGCCGGGCCTCAGCCCGCCCCCGGCCATGATCAGCGGACCGTCGCCCGCCTCGCACCGGGTCTTGAGCAGCGGCAGCCCGTCCGCCACGCCACCGGGCGCACCCGAGGTGAGCACGGTGGCGAGATTGGGCAGCAGGCGGACGGCACGCCAGCTCGCCTGGGTGTCGGCCGCGTGGTCCACCGCCCGGTGAAAGGTCCAGGGCAGCGGTGCGACCGCGTGGATGAGCGCCTCGGTGGCGGCCAGGTCGACCGCCCCCGCCCGGTCGAGGAACCCGAACACGAACCCGGCCGCGCCCGCGTCGGCGAGTGCCCTGGCCTCGCGGCTCAGGGTCTTCAGCGACTCGGGCGTGGCCAGGAACGAGGCCTCGTCACGCAGCATCACCATCTGCGGCAGCGCGCACTCCTTGGAGATCGCCGCGACCGTCTCCGCGGCCGGGGTGAGCCCGCCTACGGCCATGTCGGCGACGACCTCCAGGCGATCGGCGCCACCGGCTTCGGCCGCGACGGCATCACGCACGTCAAGCGTGATCACCTCAAGCAAGGATCCGGTCATGAATGGAGGCTATCGGATGGGTTTGCCCTGGGATCGCCGTGGTTCAGACATGCTCGGGGACGGACAGCGCGAGACCGGACGCGTGGACGCGCAGGCCCCCCGGCCGCTGGAACAGGGCACCGGAGGCGCGATGCGACAGGTCGACCGTGCGGAGGTGCGCAAAACGCTGTCCCCGATAGTAGTCCTGGAGCCGCGAGTTGTCCTTGGAGCAGTCAAGCCTGAGCCATCTTCTCCCCAGGGCCAGGACCCGCAGGCCCGCCCAGTCGAGCAGCGCCTCTCCCAGCCCCCGGCCGGCGTGGGCACGCGCCACGGCCAGCTTGTGGACGTAGAGCGCCGAGCCCGGGTCGTCTCCCGGAGCCCAGAACTCGGGGTCGGCGTGGGCGTCCAAGGCGAGGGTCGCGGCGGGCCCGTCCTCCCCGTCCAGCAGGTACATGACGCCCTCGTCGATCAGCGGGGTGATGCGCTCGGCGGGGAAGCCGGCGGCGGGCCACTGCCGCACGCCGCGGCGGTTCAGCCATCCGGCGGTCTCGGCGAGGAGCGCGAGCACCCCGTCGAGATCACCGTCCGTGGCCCTGCGCAGCGTGAACGGGCGCACGGTGGTGGGACTGGCGGTGTTCGAGTGCATGGTTCATCCCTTCGTTGCGTTCGGTACGCGAGTTGACACGGAGCGTGTTCACCTGGTGGCGCACGGCACCCATGTCGGGCTAGGCGGGCGCCTAGGGGCTGGGGGCGAGCGGCGGGGAGACGCCGGTCGGGGTGAGCGGCGCGGGCGGGAGGGCCGCGAGCCGGAGGGCCTCGGGCGAGACGGCCGGGGTGAGAGAACACCCGGCCGGAAAACCGCCGGGCGGCGGAGGAACGGCCGCCCCGAAGGCGCGGCCCGCCGGGCGTCCGCGGCGCGGACGGAGTGGAGGCCGGCCCGTCAGGGCGGTTACCGAGATGTCAACGGCTTTCCAGCTCGTACCTGATCAGGTGCTTGTCCGCGGGCAGCACCGACACCGCCACGCGCACGGGGACGTCCTCCGCGTCGTAACCGACCCGGACGTAGACGACGACCGGCGTGCCGAGCTGGAGCTGGAGCCGCTCGGTCTCCGCGCTGTTGGGCATCCGCGCCCAGATGTCGTCCACCATCCGCACCTGGCGGTGGCCGAGCTCCTCAAGGACCTTGTTGGCCCCGCGCCTGATGTCGCCGGGACGGGTGATCTCGGAGTCGGCGACCAGGGCCAGCGGGAAGTAGGAGTCGTTGGTGTTGTACGGCTGGCCGTCCACGAAGCGCAGCCTGCGGCGGACCACGGCGAGCTCGTCGTCCGAGAGCTCCAGCCTGCTGGCGATCTCCTCGGCCGGTTGCACGATCGAGACCTCGATCTCCTGGCTCGGCGCGCGCCCCTCCTGCGAGACGGCCCAGGCGAAGGCCTCCAGGGTCTCCTCGCCCCGCGGCTGCAGCTCGCGCTGGGGGTACATGAGCAGCGGACGGCGCTCCCGCACGACGGTGCCCCTGCGGGGGGTGCGGGTGACCAGGCCCTCGTTCACGAGCTCGCCGAGAGCCAGCCGCACGGTGTTCCGGCTCACCTGGTGCACGAGCATGAGCTCCGCCTCGGTCGGCAGCTGATCCCCCGGTCCGAGCGCACCGGAGTAGATGGTCCTCCTCAGATCGGAGGCCACCAGTTGATACAGCGTTGACCGCGCCATTAAGTCCCCTTTGTGCCAACAAAACTAGACGATCTGGTTCTAGCGGGGAACAGCCCCTTGACCCAACCTCCCAAGACCCGCATCATCCAATCGTTGGTACAAATCCATCGAAAGGCCAGCGAGGGGGTGGAGGCCTGTGCTGTCGGTCCGTGTGGACGCGCCGTACCCGCCCTGGCGCGACCCCCGCGAGGCGACGCGTCTGCTGCGCTACGCGTTGCACCGCCAGGGGTTCACCCACACCTACCAGAGCAACGGAAGCGGGATGTCCGTGCTCTCGGTGCTGACCGATCTAACCGTTTGGTGCAAGAACGGGTTCTTCATCTGGAACGAGGACGGCGTTGAGTCCTCGCATCCGGCCGACGACCCGGCTGGGGCGGCCCGCCTCATCTCGCAGCACTACCGGCGGCCCACGCCTGACGACGACCTCGCGGAGGAGGAGGCGGACCACCAGGTCCGCGCCTTCGCCGACACAGACTCCGAGCGCGACTAGCCGGCGAAGGACCCCACCCCTCGCCGGGGTCCTCCGCCGTCGCGCCGGAGCGGAACGCGTCCTGGCGGGTCCCCCACGCCCGCCAGGGCGCGCTCCCCATCTCCGGAGCGCGACCGACGGGAACGGGGCCCGCCGGGGCGCGCCCGTGCCGCGGCCCTGATGAGGGGACCCACCGCGAACGCGCCTCAGCCGAGCGGGCGCCAGTCGATCAGCGACAGCTCCTCGTCCACCTTTCTGAAGCACGCCCGGACGGGCAGGCCGGCGACCGGCGGCTCCGCACCGCGCCAGTTGCCGTACATGACGCATTCGGGCGCCTCGTCCAGCCGCACCATCACCACCGTGTACGGCTCGCTCACCCCGGCCAGGAAGGGCTGGTGGCTGACGATCCAGCTCTCGACGCGGCCGGCCGGGGCGACGGGCTCCCAGTGCCACTCGCGGGTCCTGCAGCGGTGACAGTAGGCGCGGGCGGGGAAGCGCGGCGTGGCGCAGGAGTCGCACCGCTGGAGCACGAACTCCCCGCCGGCGGTCCGCCTCCACCACTCCGCCGAGTCGCGATCGGCAACCGGACGCACCCCTCACCCCTTCCGCAGGATCAGCGCCGAGGTGGCGGGCAGGATGTAGCCGGGCTGGGCCGTGGAGAGCGCCACCTCGGCCCCTGCCACCTGCCTGTCCCCCGCGTCCCCCCTCAGCTGTGAGACGGCCTCGGCGATGTGGTTGACGCCGTGCACGTACCCTTCCGACAGGAACCCGCCGTGGGTGTTCACCGGCAGCTCACCACCCGGCGCGACGGCACCCGAGGCGACGTACGGGCCGCCCTCGCCCTTGGCGCAGAAGCCGTAGTCCTCCAGTTGCACGATCACCGAGTAGGTGAAGCAGTCGTAGATCTCGGCCACGTCGACGTCGGCGGGCCCGATGCCCGCCTGGCGGTACAGGCGCGGGGCCAGTTCGGCCGCGCTGGTCACCGTGGTGTCCGCCCGGCCGCCGGACAGGAAGGAGTCGCCGCCTCCCCACGCGGCGGCGGAGATGAGCACCGGCGGCCTGCGCAGGTCGGCGGCCCGCTCGGCGCTCGTGACGACGAGCGCGCAGGCGCCGTCGGTCTCCAGGCAGCAGTCGAGCAGCCGGAACGGCTCGGCGATCCACCGGCTCGCCAGGTAGTCGTCCAGGGTGATCGGGGTGCGCATGAGCGCCCGGGGGTTCTTGGCCGCGTTGGCGCGCTGGACGACCGCCAGCGCGCCGAAGTGCTCGGGACGGGTGCCGTACCTCGACATGTGGGCGCGGGCGAACATCGCGTACTGCTGTGGCGGCGCGAAGTAGCCGTACGGCGCCTGGTACTGGACCTCGGGACTGACCGGCAGCCCCCGGCCGGTGCCGCCCATCCGGAACTCCGAGCGCGCGTTGATCGCCCGGTAGCAGACGACGGTCTCGGCGACGCCCGCCGCGACCGCGAGCGCCGCCTGGCCGACCACCGAGTGGGAGACGCTGCCGCCGCCGAACTGGTCGAGGTACCAGGAGGGCTCGTGGATGCCGAGCGCGGGACCGACCAGGCAGGGCGCGGCGGAGTCGCCGACCCGGTGGGTGGCGATGCCGTCGACGTCGTCGGCGGTCAGGCCCGCGTCGTCCAGGGCCGCCAGAACGGCCTCGCAGGCCAGGGTGAGGGTGCTGACCCCGGAGTCCTTGGAGAACCGGGTGTACCCGACGCCCGCGACGGCCGTGCGGTCCCGGAAACCGCCCACGTACCACCCTCCGATCACAAGCAAGCGCTTGGCCAGAGGCTAGGCCGGGCCGATCACGGATGTCAACGACGGACCCGGGCCGCACGGCCGCCGGGGACTTTTTCCGGCACTCCCCTACAATCCAAGCAAGCGCTTGGTAAGATGGCGCCAGACGGCGGAGGACGTCGTCCGCCGCCGAACCCCCCTCGGAGGCCGATCGGGCGCGATTGAGGAGGCGAGTAGCACCATGACCACTCACGCGGCCCGGCTGCTGGAGACCGCCGGCCACCCCCGCGCCACCTTGGCCGGGTGCGGCACCACCGCCAACGGAGTCGCCATGCAGAGTGGCCTTTCGCAGGGCCCGTCCAGCGGAGCCGAGAGCAACGGGGCCGTGGACGGCCGGTGGTTCCGCTCCGTTCTCGGCCACTTCGCCACCGGCGTGGTGGCCATCACCTCCATCGACCCCGACACCGGCGAGCCGTGCGGCCTGGCTGCCAACTCCTTCACCTCGGTGTCGCTGGACCCGCCGCTGGTGGCCTTCTGCGTGGCCCACAGCAGCACGAGCTGGCCGCGCCTGCGCGCCGCCGGAACCCAGACGATCAACGTGCTCGCCGAGCACCAGCAACCGGTCTGCGCCGCGCTCGCCGGCCGGGGCGGCGACAAGTTCGCCGGGCTCGACTGGACGGTCTCCCCGGGCGGCAACCCGGTGATCGAGGAGAGCCTGGCCTGGATCGACTGCTCGATCGAGGCGGAGCACCCCGCCGGCGACCACGTCATCGTCGTCGCCAGGGTCCACCGGCTCGGTGTCCACGGCGACGGCGGCCCGCTGCTCTTCTTCAGGGGCGGCTACGGCCGTTTCCACGCCTGATGCCTGGAGGCACCCCATGACCCTGCGCGAGGAGGCACGCTCCTGGCTGGAGGAGAACCTCACGGGCGAGTTCGCGCACGCCCGTGGACTGGGCGGGCCCGGCCGCGAGCACGAGGGGCACGAGGTCCGGCTCGCCTGGGAGCGGCGGCTGGGCGAGGCCGGGTGGACCTGCCTGGGCTGGCCCGGAGAGTACGGAGGCCGGGACGCCACCCTGGAGGACCAGGTCGCCTTCCACGAGGAGTACGCCCGCGCCGCCGCCCCGGCGCGGGTCGGGCACATCGGCGAGGGACTGATCGGGCCGACCATCCTGGAGCACGGCACCGAGGAGCAGCGGCGGCGCTTCCTGCCGCCCATCCAGCGTGGCGAGGAGCTGTGGTGCCAGGGCTACTCGGAGCCTGAGGCGGGCTCCGACCTGGCGGGCGTCCAGACGCGGGCGCGCCTGGACGACGGCGAGTGGGTCATCACCGGCCAGAAGGTGTGGACCTCGCTGGCCCACGTGGCCGACTGGTGCTTCGTGCTCGCCAGGACCGAGCCCGGCTCGGCACGCCACCGCGGCCTGTCCTACCTGCTGGTCCCGATGGACCAGCCGGGGATCGAGGTGCGGCCCATCCTCCAGATGACCGGCACCAGCGAGTTCAACGAGGTCTTCCTCGACGGCGCCCGCACCGCTGCGGGCAACATCCTGGGCGCCCCCGGCGAGGGCTGGCGGATCGCGATGGCCACCCTCGGCTACGAGCGCGGCGCCTCCACCCTGGGCCAGCAGATCGGCTTCCAGCGGGAGTTCGCGGAGGTGGTGGCCACCGCCAGGCGCACCGGAGCCGCCGAGGACCCGGTGCTCCGAGACCGGCTGGTGCGCTCCTGGCTGGAGCTGGACGTCATGCGGCTCAACGCGTTGCGCACCATGACCTCGCTGTCGGCGGGCGAGCCGGGACCCGAGGTGTCGATCGGCAAGCTGTACTGGTCGGAGTGGCACCGGCGGCTGGGCGAGCTGGCCCAGGCCGTCCAGGGGCGCGCGGGCCTGGTCGCCGACGCCCCGCCGTACGACCTCAACGCGCTGCAGCGGCTCTACCTGTTCAGCCGCGCCGACACCATCTACGCCGGATCCAGCGAGATCCAGCGCAACATCATCGCCGAGCGCACCCTGGGTCTGCCCAAGGGCTGAGACACGACCACCGGAACGGAGCCCGTATGGCGACACCTCCCCCCTACCCCCGCGCCCACGGCCTGCTCGACGGAAAGGTCGTCCTGGTCACGGCGGCGGCCGGGACGGGCATCGGGTACGCCACCGCCAGGCGCTGCGCCGAGGAGGGCGCGACCGTGGTCGTCTCCGACCGGCACGAGCGGCGCCTCGGCGAGGCCGCCGAGGCACTGGCCGAGCTGAGCGGGGTCAAGCCGCTCGCGGTGCCCTGCGACGTCACCTCCGAGGCCGAGGTGGGCGCCATGTTCGACGCGGTGACCGAGGCGCACGGGCGGGTGGACGTGGTGGTCAACAACGCGGGCCTGGGCGGTACGGCGCGGCTGGTGGAGATGACCGACGAGCAGTGGGACGCCGTCCTGGGGGTGACCCTCACCGGCACGATGCGCTGTACCAGGGCCGCCCTGCGGCGGATGGTCCCCCGGGGCTCCGGGGTGATCGTCAACAACTCCTCGGTGATCGGCTGGCGCGCCCAGGAGGGGCAGTCGCACTACGCGGCCGCCAAGGCCGGGGTGATGGCCCTGACCAGGTGCGCCGCCCTGGAGGCCGCCCCGCACGGCATCCGGGTCAACGCGGTGGCCCCCTCGCTGGTCATGCACCCCTTCCTGGCCAAGGTCACCACCGACGAGCTGCTCACCGAACTGACCTCCCGCGAGGCCTTCGGCCGCTCGGCGGAACCGTGGGAGGTGGCCAACGTGATCGTCTTCCTGGCCAGCGAGTACTCCACCTACATGACCGGCGAGGTCGTCTCGGTCTCCAACCGGCACCCTTAGCGAAGAGCTAGGCCTGCATTCCGCACGTGACCCTGGTCGACCTGGGATGATTACCCACGGAACTGGATCGGATATAGCTGCTGACCGGCAACGACGCGGCGCGTGCGGAAAACGAGGCTAGGGGCACTGCCCTGCTTACCGGTGTGCGCCCCGGCGACCAGCGAGGCGCGAAGCGGAAACCACCGGGTGGCCCAAATTCGCAGATACCACGACACATGCCATCAAATCGGTAGAACGAGATTTTCGCACCTTGGATCTCCACACCCCAAAGATTGCATTCCCTTCACGTTCCCGACCTACTCGGACTATTCTCCTTCAGGCTCATCGAGTTCGAACCCGACGGGCCCGTCCGGACGAGGTACGCGGAGGAGCACTTGGAGATATGGGAGCGTTCATCGATTCGCTTCATGCTCAATGTGAAGCTCGACGAACTTCACGGCGAAGGGTTCGAGGATTTCTTCCATGGCGTCATGTCTATTTCAAACCCTGGATTCCTTGATGTCCGAACCGCCGGATGTCATGGAGACCAGGGGGCGGACGGCCTTCTCCTTGTCGGAAAGAAGCTGTACGCATGTTACGCGCCCCAGACCGTTGTTCCCTCGGCGGTCGCCCGCAAGTTCCGGAGCGACCTCGACAAGGCCATCACGAAGCGCAAGGGCGAGTTCGACACCTTCGTTTTCGTACACAACGACCGCAGAGGCATCCACCCCAAGCTGACCTCGCTACTGATGACCGCACACGATGATCACCCCGAACTCTCTTTCGAGAACTTCTCTCGGCGTCACTTCTATACCGAGTTCTGCAAGATGGAAAAGTGGCAGGTCGAGGACTTCCTTGGCCCCTTCCCCGCAGAGCCGGTGATTGTCGGCATCGTGCTCGAAGAGCTGATTCCGCTCCTGGACCACCTCACCATCTACCGGCGCCCCCTCGAAGACCTGCCTGCCATCCCCAGGCCTCCGCTCACGAAAATGGAATACAACGGGTTCTCCTGGGATATTCGACACCGCATGAAGCTTGCTCTGTCCTACGTCAACCACGTGGAGGACTACTACCGGAGCAGGCTAGATCCCAACGAACGGGACGAGGTCGCGGCGGGCTTTCGCGAGCACTACGAGATGATCGCCCAGACGTGCGAAGACTCCGACGACATCCTCTGGCAGCTTGAGCGACACGTCCTCGGCAACGCATCTCAACAATCCCCCCTGGAATTGAACGCGCTCGTTGTCCTGATGTACTTCTTCGGTGAGTGTGAGATCTTCAAGGTGCCGCCCCCGGGTTGGATCCCGGAGACCGAGATGGGAGTCGCCACGTGATCGTGCCGACCAAGGGAGTCGCTCCTCAACGCGCTCTGCTGGCGGTAGGGGCTCAGATCGTCATGGCCACCGATCGTCAGCCGGTGACCGTCACCCAGGCATGGCAGCGCCTGTTGACCTGGCGCGAGGACAACAACCACCGTGCACCCGTGACGTTCTGGTGGTTCGCCCTCGCGCTCGACCTGCTCTACGCCTTGGGCCTGGTCGAGCTCGAACAGGACATACTGATCTTCCAGGCTCGTGACAATGCTGCATGACCTGATCTGCGACGACCGCAGGTTCCGAACGATTCGCTTTGGCCCCGGCCTGAACCTCGTGGTCGCCGAACGCACCGACGCCTCCACTGACACCGACAGCCGCAACGGCGCCGGTAAGTCGAGCATGGTCGAGTTGCTGCATTTTCTGCTGGGTGCCCGCAATGATGCCGATGCCGTCTGGGCGAACGAGAAGCTTCGTGAGCATACATTCACCCTGAAACTGGACTGGCCAGGTCGATCGAAGCCACTGACGGTGACGCGCTCAACGACGCGACCGAACAGAGTGGTGCTCGATCCGGACATAACCCGAAAGACCTTCGACGGCTTATTCGAACATGCTACCGAAGTGTCGACAAAAGACTGGCAGTGGGCGATAGAGCGGGATCTTTACGGTCTTACCGCCGACGGAGCAGAGGCCAGCGGTCGAACACTGTTGTCATTCGCGATTCGCCGGGTCGACGCCGGGGGGTTCCTCGAACCCACCAGGACGTTCGCGCAGCAGTCACCCCATGACGCGATGGTCAACCTGTGCCATCTCTTCGGCCTGGACGTTGCCCTGGCCGCACGGTATCGCCTCCTGTCCAACCAGGAGACGATGAGAAAGAAACTCGTCGAGGCCGCAAAAGACCCCGTTTGGGGGAAAATCGTGGGCCGTTCCGCCGAGATCCGGGGGGAAATCGGCGCCATAGAACAACGGGTAAATGAGCTCGGCCGCCAGATCGCAGATTTTCAGGTTGTTCCGGAATACGAAAAAATTCGCCAGGAGGCCGACGAGCTCGATCGGCGTATCCGGTCACTCCGGGCATCCGACGCGGTCGACCGGCGCAACCTCCAGGACATGGAACAGTCCGTGGACGAGGTGGCCGAACCAGAGGACCGATATCTGGAGGCGGCCTACAAGCAGTTGAACCTGATTCTCGGCCAGGAGGTCCGCCGTCGATTCGACGATGTGCGCGCCTTCCACGAGACGGTGGTCCGGAACCGCGAGAAGCAACTACACGAGGAGATATCCCGGCTCCGCCAACTCCTGGAGGAGCGCGCTCGGACGCGCGCGCGACTCGGCGAACGACAGGCTGCCCTGCTGCGCACGCTGAACTCAGGGGGCGCACTTGACGCGCTTAATGCCCTACAATACGCCCTGGCTCGCGAGCAGGCTCACCTTGAGTCTCTCCGGCACCGTTTCCAAGCCGCGCAGGCACTCGAAGCCAGTCGGCGAGAAATCGAGGTGAAACGCCTTGAGCTCGAACAGGAGATGGTGACCGACCTCGAAGATCGGAATTTCGCCACCCGCGAGGCAAACAGCCTCTTCAACACATACGCTCGGCGCCTGTACGGCGACGGAAAAAATCCCTACCTGGCCTTTAGCCCGGGTAGGCAGCGAATGCAGATCGAGCCCAGGATCGAGGATGACGGAAGCAGGGGGATCCACAACATGGTGATCTTCTGCTTTGACCTGACCGCCGCCGTCATCGCCCACCGTGCCGGCCGGGGTCCGGACTTCCTCGTTCACGACAGCCATCTGTACGACGGTGTGGACGAACGTCAGGCGGCACGAGCCCTTCAACTGGCGGCCGAGGTTACCGAGACCGAGCGGATGCAATACATCGTCGCCATGAACTCCGACGATTTGAACAAGGCGGTTTCAGTGGGGTTCGACGCGATTCCTCACATCATCGAGCCTCATCTGACCGACCAGCCGGACGGCGGACTGTTCGGCTTCAGATTTTAACGGCCACTCCCCGTTCTGGATCGCCCCCTATCCGTCATGTCGAATTCGTCGGGGCCGCTCTGGCAGCTCAGGCTTCCGGCCGAGAGTCAGTCCGGGGTGCACCGCGACACGGGTTCGGGGCACCGGGGAGGACCGCCTTCGCGACATCGGACGCCGCGAAGACGATCCTCCGGAATGGTCCCCCTGGGAACGCCGCCGAAACGGTTACCGCAGGCCCGCGTCCAGGGCGGTGGTCAGGGTGCCGGGGTCTCCGGACATCTCCCAGATCATCGCGCCGAGCAGGTTCTTGCTCCGCAGCCACGCGGTCTTCTTACCGATGGACCAGGCGTCGTCGAAAGTCCACCACTGGCCGCCGTTGCCGGTGAAGCAGTAGGTCGAGACCGACTGCTCGTCGTGCTTGACAGCGCATCCCGGCACGCCGGCCAGCAGGTTGGCGTACCCTCGGGTGCCCGCCTCGTCCTGGAACTGGCCCGGTGCCGCGCCGGTGGCCGACTGCCACTCCCCGGACCGGCCTCCGTCGGCGACGCCCTGCCAGCCCCGGCCGTAGTAGGCGAGTCCGATGGTGAGCTTGCGCGGGTTCACCCCGGCCCGCAGGTAGACGTCGACCGCGTTCTCCACGCTGAACTTGAACGGGTACGGGTCCTCGGTGTCGGTGTACAGGTTGCCCTGGTGGCCGGCCCGGTTGGGCTCCCAGGAGTTGTCGCTGCCCGCCCCGTGGAAGTCGTAGCCCTGGATGTTGAAGATGTCCAGGGACTTGGCGATCTCCGGCAGGTCCCAGCCCGCGGCGACCTTCGCCGGGTCGGCGGGGGTGAACGCGGTGAGCTGGTAGCGCTTGCCGGTCTCCTGGGTCAGGGCGTCGAGCTGCTTGCGGAACTCGGCGATCAGCAGCGTGTTGTTCGCCTTGTCGTTCGGGCCGATGTGGTTGCCCGCGTGGCCCTCCGAGCCCGGCCACTCCCAGTCGAGGTCGATGCCGTCGAAGATCCCGGCGGCGCTGCCGGGGCCGCCCGCGGCGTTGTAGAGCGGCAGGTTTCCCTTGATGTAGGTGTCGATGCAGGAGCTCACGAACTTCTTCCTGGCCGCGTCGGTGGCCGCCACGTCGGAGAAGTACTTGGAGTAGGTCCAGCCGCCGAGTGAGATCAGCACCTTGAGGTTCGGATACTTCGCCTTGAGCTTGCGGAGCTGGTTGTAGTTGCCGCGCAGCTTCTCCCAGCCGGTGTCGGCGACGCCGTCCACCGACTGCGCCGCGCTCATCGGCCTTCCGTAGTCGGCGTCCGCGTCACCGGCGCCGTCGCCCTGGCTCGGGTCCTGCGGGTTGCCGGTGGTGCCCTTGGTGACGCCCTGCAGGCAGGTCAGGTTCACCGGGTCGATGTTGCCGAAGGCGTAGTTGAGGTGGGTCAGCTTCGCGGCGGCGCCGGTCGTGTCGAGGTTGCGCACGAAGTACTGGCGGCCGTAGATGCCCCATTGGACGAAGTAGCCGATCCTGGCGTATCCGCTGCCGATGATGTCGTCGGTGCTCGCCTTCACCGCGTCGCTCGCCGCCGACGTGTTGTCGTACACGTCGCGGGCCTTGACGGTGAAGGTGTACTCGGTGGACGGCGAGAGCCCGGCGACCGTGGCCGAGGTGCCGGTCACCGTCGTGGCCAGGGTCGCGCCGGTGTAGACCTCGTACCCGGCGATGCCCCTGTTGTCGGTCGAGGCGTCCCACGCGAGCGAGACGCCGGAGGAGCTCTTGCCGGTGACGCGCAGGTTCGCGGGCACGGTCGGCGGCTGGGTGTCGTCACCGGCGTTGTTGGTGGTCACCTTCAGCGCGGCGCTCGCCGGGGAGAGGGTTCCCTTCCGGTCCCTGGTCTTCACGGTGAACGTGTACTCGGTGTTCGAGGTCAGGCCGGTGACGGTGGTGCTCGTCCCGGTGACCGTCGCGGCGAGGTCGGCGCCCCGGTAGACCTGGTAGCCGGAGATCGGGAGGCTTCCGGGGATCGCGGCGTCCCAGGCCAGCGAGACGGTTCTGGTGGTCTTGACCGGCGAACGCAGGTTCCCGGGCGCGCCGGGCGGCGTGTCGGCGGCGCCGTCGCACCTGACGTCGTTGATCCTGCAGTTCTCCGGCTCGGCGGACGCGCTGCTGAGCGTGAACGCGGGGCTGTACGGCTCGGTGGTACCGCGTGCCGCCACCGTCGTGTTGTAGTGGGCCGGACTCAGCGTGACCTGGCGCCCGCTCTGACTCAGTGATCCGTTCTGGGCGCCGCTCGCGGTGACTCCGGCGGGCAGGTCGAAGGTGATCGACCAGCCGTTGAGCGCGGCGTCCGTGTTGTTGGCGACCACGAACCTGCCCTGCGTCCCGCTACCGGAGTAGGTGGCGGTGACCGGCGCGTCCGGCGGGGGTGGGTCGCCGCTGCCGTCGCAGTTGGCGCCGTTGATCGTGCAGCTCACCGGCTGGGCCGCCGCGCTGAGGGTGAAGGTGGGGCTGTATGGCTCGGTGTCGCCGTTCGCCCGCACCGTGTTGATGTAGAAGGCGGGGGTCAGCTTGACCCGCGTCCCGTTCTGCGTGGTGGTGGCGTTCTGGGCGCCGCCGACCGTGATGCCCGCGGGCAGGTCGAAGGTGATCGACCAGCCGGTGACCGGAGTGGTGCCGGGGTTGCTCACCACGAACTTGCCCTGGGTGCCGGTGAGGATGAAGGCCGCGGTGAGCCGGGCGGCGGCCGAGGCGGGGGACGAGAGGGCGGCGAAAGTGGCTGCCAGAGCGAGAACCAGCAGCGCGGAGGCTAATCGGCGCACGTGAACACCTTTCCATTTAGGAAAGTTTCCTAATAATTACGCGGATCGTAACTCCGGCGCCCCAGGTCGACAAGGCCTAAAACAACGCCTCTCGCCCGGCTCGGACCGTGCGGCCGCCCGCTCGGACGCCCAGGAACGGAAGGCCTGTCAGGTCAGGCCACCGGCCGCGGGCAGGGGCGGTCGGACGATCAGGCGGAACAACCCGGCGGCGCGACGGCCGGCCGCGAGGCACGACACGGCACGGGAAGGTCCGGCCGCCGGCAGTGGTCTCGACCGGGTGGGAGACGCTCGCCTACGTCCTCAGCCGAGGCCGCCGTCGGCGCGGAGGTTCTGGCCGGTGAGCCAGCGGCCGTCCGGGCCCGCCAGGAAGGCCACGACGTCGGCGATGTCCGAGGGCTCGCCGAGGCGGCCGAGCGAGGTCATGCCCGCGACCTGGGCCAGGGCCGCCGCGGGGTTGGTGCCGCGCAGCAGATCGGTGTCCGTGGCACCGGGCGAGACCGTGTTGACGGTGATGCCCCGGCCGCCGAGCTCGCGGGCCGTGACGGCGGTCAGCTGTTCGAGCGCGCCCTTGCTCGCCGCGTAGGGGGCGATGCCCGGTGCCGGGCGGACGGTGTTGAGAGTGGAGATGTTGACGATGCGCCCGCCGTCGCGCATGTGCCTGGCGGCGTACCGGATGGTCAGGAAGGCGGCCTTGGCGTTGACCGCCATGGCGCGGTCGTACGACTCCTCGGTGGTCTCCGCGATGGGGGTCGGGGTGAAGCTCAGCGCGGCGTTGTTGACCAGGATGTCGAGGCCGCCGAGAAGCTCCTCGGCGGTCTCCATCAGCCGCTCGGCGGCGCCCGGCTCCGCCAGGTCGGCCTGGACGGCGCGGGCGCTCCCACCCGCCTCCTTGACCGTCCGCTCGACCTCGGCCGCGGCGCCGGTGTCGCTCGCGTAGCCGAAGAGCACGTCCGCCCCGTCGCGGGCGAGGCGTTCCACGATCGCCCGGCCGATGCCCCGCGACCCTCCGGTGACCACCGCCGCCTTGCCCGCCAGCACCGCCATGCCGGTCTCCACTCCCCTCGCGGACCTCGTCTCATCGTCGAACCTATGATCGTGCGGTGCGGTTGTCGACACCCGCCACGCCGTGCGAGCCGCACCCGGCCGTTGGTGCGTTCCAGATCTGTAATCTTGGGGAACTGGCGGAGTTTCGGTCGTACGCCCTAGCGTGCGGACCATGACCATCGATGGGCGCTCGGCGCACATTCTCGACGTCCTGATCACCGAGTTCGGCGACTCCATGAAGCGCGACCCCGCCGCCTTCCGGCGCAAGTTCCGGAAGATGGCCGCCTCGCCGTTCGCCTTCTACCGGGGCAGCGCCTGCCTGTTCTACGCGGACATGACCGGCGAGTTCGCCGACGACGCCTTCCTGGACGACCAGACCAGGCGGGTCTGGATCCACGGCGACCTGCACGCCGAGAACTTCGGCACCTACATGAACGCCTCCGGCGTGCTGGTCTTCAACGTCAACGACTTCGACGAGGCCTACGTCGGACCGTACATCTGGGACCTGCGGCGCCTCTCCGCCAGCATCGCGCTCATCGGGTACGCCAAGGCGCTGTCCGACGACGTCATCGGCGCCCTGGTGACCGAGTTCGCCGGCGCCTACCACGCCGAGCTGACCGGCATCTCGGAGGGCGGGGACGACGCGATCGGTTCGCTGACCCTGGAGACCACCACCGGCGTGCTGCACCGGGTGCTGCAGCACGCCCGGCTGAACACCCGGGTGGCGCTGCTGGAGTTGGAGACCACCGTCGAGAACTTCGACCGCAGGTTCGCCGTCATGGACGGCCGCTACCCGGTAGACGAGGAGACCCGGCGGCTGGTGGAGGCGGCCTTCCAGGACTACCTGACGACCCTGCCCACCGTCTCGGCGGTCGAGCACAAGATCAAGGACTTCGCGCTCCGCACCGGCATCGGGATCGGCTCGGCCGGGCTGCCCTCGTACAACATGCTGCTCGAGGGCCACACCCAGGCCCTGGAGAACGACGTCATCCTCTACATGAAGCAGGCCCAGGTACCGGCCGTGGCGCGGTACGTGACGGACGAGAAGGTGCACGGCTACTTCAAGCACCAGGGCCACCGCACCGCCGAGTCGCAGCGGGCCCTGCAGGCGTACGCCGACCCGTGGCTCGGCTACACCACGCTGAACGGCGTCGGCCAGATGGTCGCCGAGGTCTCCCCCTACACCGCCGACCTGGACTGGGGCGACGTCAACGAGCCGGACGAGCTCGCCTCGGTGATTCGCGACCTGGGCCGGGCGGTGGCCAGGATGCACTCGGTGGCCGACGACGAGTCCAGCCACGACCTGGTCGACTTCTCCACCGAGGACGCGATCGTGGCCGTGATCGGCGGCGACGTCGAGGGCTTCACCCGCACCCTGGTCGACTTCGCGCACGCCTACGGGGCGCGGGCCAGGGCCGATCACGGGCTCTTCGTCGACCTGTTCAGGAACGGCCTCCTCCCCGGCCTCTGAGGCGGGTTCCGGAACCGTTCTCCGGGCACGCCGTTGAGGGACCGCGCCTGGGCGCGGTCCCTCTCCGCCTCACAGCCGCTCCGCCTCCGTCTCCGTCCTCGCCTCGCGCCGGGCGGAGGCGGAGGCGTGGTGGCAGGCGACCTGGGCCTCGGCCGAGGAGGGCAGGACCGGCAGTTCCCCGGACGCGCACAGCCCGTCGACCCCCGCCTCGGCCGCCGCGCCCGAGGCCAGCACCTGGCAGCGCGGGTGGAAGCGGCAGCCGGCCGGGATCCGGGTGGGGTCCGGCGGCTCTCCGCCCAGCACCACCGGCGAGGGCGACTCCGGCAGGACCGACAGCAGTGCCCGGGTGTACGGGTGCGACGGCGAGGTGAGGATCCGCTCCACCGGCCCCGACTCGACGATCCTGCCGAGATACATCACCGCGACCCGGTCGGCGATGTTCCAGGCCAGCCCGAGGTCGTGGGTGACGACCAGGGCCGACAGGCCCAGCTCGGCGCGGAGGCGGAGCAGCAGGGCGAGGATCTCGCCGCGTACCGACGCGTCCAGCGAGGCCACCGGCTCGTCGGCGACCAGCACCCTGGGCTCCAGCGCGAGGGCTCCGGCGATGACGACGCGCTGGCGCTGGCCACCGGACAGCTCGTGCGGGTGCCGGTCGAAGAACCGTTCGGGAGGACGCAGCCCGGCCCTCGACAGGGCCTCGGCGACCAGGGCGCCCTCGCCGGGCAGGCGGTGGATGCGCGGCCCCTCGGCCACCGCCTCGTAGACGGTGTGCCGGGGGTTGAGCGATCCGGTGGGGTCCTGGAGCACGAGCTGCACCTCGCGGCGGTGGGCCCGCAGGGCGCGCGACGAGTAGGCCAGCGGGACGCCGCCGTAGCGGACCGATCCCGAGGTGGGCCGCTCCAGGCCGAGCAGGGTCCTGGCCAGCGTCGTCTTGCCGCAGCCGGACTCGCCGACCAGCGCGACGATCTCCCCCTCGCCCACGGCGAGGTTCACCCCGTCCACCGCGCGGGCGCGGCGCCCCCGCGAGGCGAACTCCACCCGCACGTCCCGTGCTTCGAGCAGGGTCATCGGCTCTCCTCGCTGACGTGCACGCACGCGGCGGTGTGCGGTGCTTCGGTACCGTCTCCCACGGCCCGCAGCTCGACCGGCTCCAACGCGCACGAGACGAGCGAGACCGGGCAGCGGGGGTGGAAGGAGCACCCGGCGGGCAGGTGCGCGGGGTCGGGCGGATCACCGCCCAGTCCCCTGGGCGCCATCCTGGAGGCGGGGTCCCCGACGGTGGGGAACGCCTCGGCCAACGCCCTGCTGTAGGGGTGCCGCCCGCCCGCGAAGACCTCGCGCGAGGGGCCGGACTCGACCACCCGGCCCGCGTACATGACCGCCAGCCGGTCGCACGTCGACGCCAGGACCGACAGGTCGTGGGAGATCATGACGAGGCCGATCCCGTGCTCGGCGATGAGCGAGCGGATCAGCGAGAGCACCTGTGCCTGGATCATCACGTCCAGCGCGGTGGTCGGCTCGTCGGCGACGATCAGGCGGGGTGAGCAGGCGAGCGCCATGGCGATCATCACGCGCTGGCGCTGGCCGCCGGAGAGCTCGTGCGGGTAGCCGCGCGCCCGCCAGGCCGGCAGGCCGACCTGTTCCAGCAGTTCCGCCACCCTGCGCCGGGCCTCGGCCCCGGTGGCCATGCCGTGCACCCGCAGCGGCTCGGCGATCTGGTCGCCGATCCGGCGCACCGGGTTCAGCGCGTGCTGGGCTCCCTGGAAGACCAGCGAGGCCGAGGCCCACCGGACCGCGCGCAACCGCCCCCAGCTCATCGTCAGGACGTCCTCGCCGTCCAGCAGGATCTCCCCGGACACCGACGCGTCCCTGGGCAGCAGCCGCAGCAGCGACATGGCCAGCGTCGACTTGCCCGACCCCGACTCCCCCGCCACGCCGAGCGCCTCGCCGGCCTCCAGGCCGAGCGAGACGCCCCGCACGGCGGGCACGTCCCCGGCCGTGCTCCGGTAGGTCACCGCCAGGTCGCGCAGTTCGAGCAGGGTCACGAGGCTCCTCCCAGCCGCGGGTTGAGTACGGTCTCCAGGGCACGCCCGCAGAGGGTGAACGCCAGGACCACCGCGATGATGCACAGGCCGGGCGGCAGCACGTACCACCAGGCTCCCGAGGTGGCCGCGCCCCAGTCGTAGGAGCCGCGCAGCATGGTGCCCCACGAGACCTGGCCGGAACCCGCGCCGAGGAAGGCGAGGGTCGACTCGGTGACGATGGCGCTGGCCACCATGAGCGTGGTGTTGGCCAGGACCAGCGGGGCGACGTTCGGCAGCACGTGCCGGGTCATGACGTGCCAGTGTCCCGCGCCCAGTGCCCTGGACCTCTCGATGTACGGCCTGGCCTCGACCGCCAGCGTCTGCGCCCGGATCAGCCTCGCCGTGGACGCCCAGGAGGTCACCCCGATCGCCACGATGATCGTGGACGGGCCACCGCCGAGGATGGCCGCGAGCACCATGGCCAGGACCAGCGCGGGCAGCACCAGGAACCAGTCGGTGACGCGCATCAGCACGGCGGCGACCC
This sequence comes from Streptosporangium amethystogenes subsp. fukuiense, assembly GCF_042665875.1. Lineage (NCBI taxonomy): Bacteria > Bacillati > Actinomycetota > Actinomycetes > Streptosporangiales > Streptosporangiaceae > Streptosporangium > Streptosporangium amethystogenes. The sequence goes on from NZ_JBHTEE010000001.1 coordinate 4,898,982, forward strand.
AGCCCCGGAAGTGCCCGGCCGCGATGCCGAACACCGTGCCGATCACCATGCTGAGCAGTGCCGACATGAACCCGATGAGCAGCGAGACCCGCGCGCCCCACAGCAGCATGAGCAGAACCGAGCGGCCGGACTCGTCGGTGCCGAGCGGGAAGTCCATGCTCGGCGGTGCCATCCTGGCGCCCGTCGCCTTCGTCACGTCCATCCCCGACGGGTCGGTGAGCAACGGTGTGAGCAGGGCCGCCAGGACGACGACCAGCAGGATCGCCGCCCCGTACAGCCCGGCCCGCTGCCTGGCGTACCGGCGGCGGAACCGCGTCAGAGCGGCGCGGCGGCGGGTACGGGCCATCGTGCTCAAGCCGACCTCACCCTCGGGTCCAGGATGTGGTAGACCACGTCGGCCAGCGTGTTCATGACGATCACCGCGACGCAGACGAGCATGAAGGTGCCCTGCATGACGGCGTAGTCAGGTCCCCTGATCGCCTCGACGAACAGCAGCCCGAGACCGGGCCAGGAGTAGACGAACTCCACCGAGACCGCGCCGCCGACCACGAACCCGATCTGCATGAAGACCAGGGTCACCGTCGGCAGCAGCGCGTTCGGCACCGCGTGGCGGCGCCGGACGTCGTCGTCGCGCAGGCCCTTGGCGCGGGCGGTGGTCACGTAGTCCTGGCCGATCTCCTCCAGCAGCGAGGAGCGCATGACCAGCAGGTACTGCGCGTAGACGACGGCGACCAGGGTGAGGCAGGGCAGCACCAGGTGGTGGGCGACGTGCAGCAGGTAGAGCGGCCCGCCGGGGGCGTCGACGTCCTGGATGCCCCGGGTGGGGAACAGGCCGGGTATCGGGCCTACCCCCGCGGCGAGGACCATGAGCAGCAGCAGCCCCAGCCAGAAGGTCGGCACCGACCACAGGGTCAGCGCGGTCCCGGTGGAGAGGCGGTCGAAGCGGCCGCCGTGGTGCCAGGCGGCCTTGGTGCCCTGCCACATGCCCAGGCCGACCGCGACGGCCAGCCCGGTGCCCACCAGCAGCAACGTCGGTCCCACCCGCTCGCCGATGAGCTCGGCGACCGGTCTGCGGTACTCGTACGAGGTGCCCAGGTCCAGCCGCAGGGTCCGGACCACGAAGTCCAGGAACTGCGCGCCCAGCGGCCGGTCCAGGCCCATCTGCCGCCTGAGCAGGGCGAGCTGTTCCGGGGTCACCGGCACGTCGCGGGTGTAGGCGATGGTGGGGTCGCCGGGGATCAGGCGGAACAGGAAGAACGTGGCGACGATCACCAGTCCGATGCTGAGCAGTGCCCCGCCGAGCTTGACCAGCGCGTAGCGCGCCACGGCCCGGCGGGCACCGCCCTCCTCGGTGTCGTCCCTCACCTGTTGCGGCGATGTGAGCATCGGCCGCTACTCGCGGTCGTCGGCGGAGGCGCGGCGGCGCCGCATCAGGAGGAAGCCTCCAGCGCCGAGGACCACCACGACGGCCACCGCGACGGCCACCACGGTGCCGCTTCCCGAACCGCTCCCGGCCGGGGCGGCGGCGCGTTCCACCGCACGCAGCGAGTAGACCGGCCAGTAGCTGCTCCCGCCGTACAGGATGCCCTTGTCCTCGGGGATCGGGGTGATGGAGGCGATCCGGTCCTTGCGGTAACCCTCCAGGTTGTTGGGGTAGTAGATCGCGACGACGGGGGCCTCGGTGTAGAGCCGCTCCTGCATCTGCTTGATCAGCGCGACCCGGGCCGGCCGGTCGAGTTCGGCCAGCTGCGCCTGGTAGAGCCGCTCGAACTCCTTGTCGCAGAAGAACGACTCGGTGCCGCCGCCCTGCCCGCTCGCGGTGGGCCTGCGGCTGCACAGGTGGGTGGCCAGGATCTCTTCGGGGTCCGGGTTCACCGACCAGCCGCTGATCGCGATGTCGTAGAGCGCCGTGCTGCCCGTCTCCTCGGTGAACTTGTTGGAGTCGAGCCTGCGGGTGGTGAGCTGGATGCCGATGTCCTTCAGCCAGCCGGTGAGGAACTGGGCGATCTTGTCCTCGACGGGCTCGTCGGTGTGGATGCTGAAGCGCATCTCCAGCCTGCGCTTGCCGTCGGGCATGGTGCGGACGCCGTCCGCGCCCTTGGCGTAGCCGGCCTCGTCGAGGATGCGGTTGGCCTCAGCCAGGTCGAAGGTGACGGCTTTGTCGCCCTCGGCCTTCCAGAAGAACTCCTGGTACATCGGCGGGACGATCGAACCGTCCGCCGGTACGGCGAGGCCGTTCTGCGCCTGCTCGACGAGGGTCTTCTTGTCGATCGCGTGATGGATGGCCTGGCGCACCCTGACGTCCTTCAGCGCGGGGTGCCCGTCACCGATCGGCTCGCCGCCGGCCGTCGCGGCGCCCGGGTTGAACTGCAGGTAGGCGGCCCGGCGGCCCTGGGTGTTCCACTGGGTGATGTTCGCATCGCCCGCGAGGGCCTCGAACTGCGGGCCCTGCAGACGGCCGATCCAGTCGATGTCGCCCTTCTTCAGGCCGGCGATCGCCGCCTCGGGGTTCTCGTAGAAGATGACGTGCAGCTCGTCGATGCCGGGGGCGCCGCGCCAGTACGACGGATTGGCCTTGAGCTTCACATAGCCGTTCTTCTTGTGCTCGACGGCGATGTAGGGGCCGCTGCCGACGGCGGGGTAGGTCTCGTTCTCGTAGGTGCCGATGTCCGGGACGCTCTCCCAGACGTGCTTGGGCATGATCGGGATCGGCAGCTCCAGCATCGAGGCCTGGGGCTTCTTGGTCTTGATGACCAGGGTCCGGTCGTCGGAGGCGGTCACGGTGTCGAAGTTCTCGACGGCGGGGCCGTTGGCCGTCTTGGCTCCGTCATCCGTCATGATCTTGTTGAAGGTCCACGCGGCGTCCTGGGCGGTGACGGGCTTGCCGTCCGACCAGGTGGCTCCGGCACGCATGGTGAAGGTCCAGGTCAGCTTGTCCGGTGAGGTCTGCCACGACTCGGCGAGGTCGGGGCTGGGCTTCAGGGTCTTGGAGTCGGGCACCGTGAGGAAGCCGTACATCCAGCGGTGGATCGACGTGGAGACCACCCGGACCGCCAGGAACGGGTTCATCGAGTCCATGCTCTGCGTCGCGCCCAGCCGGACGATCCTCTTCTCAGTCTGGGGTGACCGCACGGCCGTCCCCTGGGAGGTCTGGGACGCTTTCGCGGCAGAGGGTGATGCGTGTGCCACGAGAAGTGTCGCCATCGACAGCGCCAGGCTCAGCGCCGCCAGGCGCGTCCCCGTTCTGACCATGGTGTGCCCCACCTTCGGATCGGTGATCTATTGACAACGAAGGCACACCATATAAACGGCGCGTGTCAACGCGTGGTGGAAAATTGTTTCATTCTCGTTTTGTTTGTCGACATTATTTTTCAGGCTCTCCGCTACAGGTCGACACAAAAGTGCTTATAAGCGCAAAAGGGGATATTTCGCGAAATGTTGGACCGACCGCTCGGTATGGACGAGGCGGTCGGGGGTGCGGCATGCTACAGAACATGACTCTGTTCTCGGTGAAAGGCAAGATCGTCGTCGTCACCGGCGGCTCCAGGGGAATCGGCCGGATGATCGCGGCCGGGTTCGTCGACGCGGGAGCCACGGTCTACATCTCCTCCAGAAAGGCGGCCGAGGTCGAGAAGACCGCCGCGGAGCTGGGATGCACGGCCGTACCGGCCGACCTGTCCACCGAGGACGGGGTGTCCACCCTGTTCGAGGCGGTCGCGGAGCGGGAGTCCCGGCTGGACGTGCTGGTCAACAATGCCGGGGCGACCTGGGGCGCGCCGCTGGAGGAGTACCCCGAGCAGGCGTTCGACAAGCTCTGGGGGATCAACGTCAAGGGCGTGTTCTACCTGACCCAGCGCTTCCTGCCGCTGCTCCGTGCCGCCGCGAGCCCCGAGGACCCGGCCAGAGTGATCAACATCGGCTCGGTGGACGGCATCCGGGTGCCCTCGATGGAGAACTACGCCTACTCCGCGGCCAAGGCGGCGGTGCACATGCTCACCCGGCACCTGTCCCAGCGGCTCGCCAAGGAGTCGATCACGGTCAACGCGATCGCCCCCGGGCCGTTCGAGTCGAAGATGATGGCCTTCGCGCTCCAGGACGAGACGATGCGCGCGGCGGTCGCCTCCCACGTCCCGCTGGGCAGGATCGGCCGCCCCGACGACATGGCGGGCACCGCGATCTTCCTGTCCTCACGCGCCGGCGCCTACCTCACCGGGACCGTGATCCCGGTGGACGGCGGCATCTCCGGCCACGCATAGCTCCCGGACTCTTCACCCACGACCGGATCATCCACTCCTTCGATCACACTTTGCCCCAAAAGCACCATTCGTAACGCAAGTGTAAAATTTTACCTCTTGCTGTCATTTCTCACAGGTGACAGCTTTACTTCATGCAGAAGCGCTTCAAGGTGGTGGCGCCGGCCGTTCTGGCCGTCGCCATCGCCCTCCCAGCCGGTGCCGCCCAGGCGGACCCCACTCCGGCCGCACCACCCGTGACCACCTGTGACGCCACCCAGACTCCCGCCGTCTACCACGGCAAGGTGCCGACGCCGAAGAGTGTCCTCGGCTTCGACCTTGGCGAGCGGGAGGTCACCTCGGCCGAGTCCGACACGCTGCTGACCGCGATCGACGCGGCCAGCGACCGGGTCGTCTCCGGCACCCTGGCCACCACCGCCCAGGGACGTCCGCTGAAGTACGCGATCGTCGGCACCCCGCAGAACATCCGGAAGCTGCGCGCGATCGAGAACTCCATCAAGCTGCTGCGCGACCCCCTCACTCCCGCCCCCGCGGCGAAGGTCCTCGCCAGGAACACGCCCGCGATCCTGTGGGTCGCCGGAAACGTGCACGGCGGCGAGGAGAGCGGCACCGACGCGGCGCTGAAGACCCTTTACGACCTGGCCGGGCGGGACGACTGCGCGGCCAGGCGAATCCTGGACAACGCCGTCGTGGTGATCCTGCCGACGCAGAACCCCGACGGCCGCGAGGCCGACACCAGGCGGAACGCCTACGCCTTCGACATGAACCGCGACTGGTTCGCGCGGACCCAGCCGGAGACCGACGGCAAGATCGAGCTGATGCGGAAGTACCCGCCGCAGCTCTTCATCGACGCCCACGAGATGGGCGGCACCGAGTACTTCTTCCCGCCGAACGCCGACCCGATCTACCACGACATCGCCGAGCCGACGGTCGACTGGGTCAACAACACCTACGGCGCCGCGATGATCGGCGAGTTCACCAAGCGCGGGATCCCGTTCTTCAACCGCAGCGTCTACGACCTGTTCTACATGGGCTACGGCGACACGGTCCCGGCAGGCGGGTTCAACGCGGCGGGCATGACCTTCGAGAAGGGGAACGCCTCGCCGATCGCGGCCCGGACCTTCGAGCAGTGGCTCACCCAGTGGGTCTCGCTCTCGGCGGCGGCAGCCAAGAAGACCGAGATCCTCACCACCTGGCACGGCATGTACGCCGACGCCCTCAAGCAGGGGCTCGAAGGCCACCTGGAGCCGAACCAGGTCTACAACCCGGGCCACGAGGTCATCACCCAGGTGCCCGACCGGAAGGTGCGCCACTACTTCCTGCGCGCCGACGACCCGGCCAAGAAGGCGGAGACCGACCTCGTCGTGCGGCGGCTCCAGCGGATGGACGTCCAGGTGTTCAAACTGGCCACGCCGCTGACGGTCAAGGACTTCAAGGCGTACGGCAGGCCCGAGGCGAAGACCACGCTGCCCAAGGGCACCTACTGGATCCCGCTGGCCCAGGCGCAGAAGCACTGGGTCCAGGCCATGCTGAACGAGGACACCTACACCCCGTTCCCCTACTTCTACGACGTGACCGCGTGGAGCCTGCCGCTGCTCGGCAACGTCTCCGGCGGCTCCTCGGGCCAGGTGCTGCTGCCCGTCGCGACGCCGGTGCGGGCGGTGGACGCCCCCTCGGTCAAGGTCACCACCTCCCGCAAGATCGGAGTCCTGCAGCTGTCCGGTGGCACCGCGCAGAACGCGGCCGAGTCCTCAGGCTGGCTCCGCCACCGCCTGGACCGCGACTGGAAGCTGACCTACCAGGTGCTCACGCCGGCCGACGTCGCCGCGGGCAAGCTGGGCGGGCTGGACGTGCTGCTCGTGCCGGACGGTTCGGCCGGCTCGGCCAACAACGCCCTCGGTGAGGCCGGGCGCGCGGCGCTGCGCGACTGGGTCGGCGGCGGCGGGCGCTACGTGGGCTGGGCGGGCGGTGCCCGACTGGCCGCCCTGGCCGGTGTCTCCAGCGTGACGCTGACCGAGCCGACCTCGGACATCCCCGGCTCGCTCCTCCGGACGAACGTGGCCCAGGGTCCGCTGAGCAAGGACGTCGGGTCGAGCGTCATGCAGTTCTACGCGTACGACCTGGTCATGCGGGCCTCGAACCCCTCGCACGTGGTGACCTCCTACCCGGCCGCCGACTCGCCCGACTGGTTCCTGTCCGGTTTCGCGCTGGGCGCCGAGGAACTCGCCGGAACGGCGGCGGTGGTCGACGAGCCGGTGGGAGGCGGCCACGCGGTGCTGTTCGCCGCCGAGCCGAACTTCCGTGCCTTCAGCGACGGCACGGCGAAGATCGTCGCCAACGCGATCACCGCCGACCTGCCGTCCGCCTCGGCGCGGGCGCGGTCGCTCGCCCCGGCCCCGGACGCCTCGCGGGCAGCCGCGGCCATCCCGGAGCACGAGTCGCCGATCCGCGTCACGGTTCCCGCGTCCGACCGGGACAAGGCCGCCGCGGCGCTGAACGGCTTCGGGGCCACCTGGACCGAGCAGGCCGCCACCGGCGGCGCGGTCCGGTTCGTCGTGGCCAACCCCGAGGGTCTCGACACGCACGAGCACCCCTGGGCGCGGAAGGTTCCCGACGCGCTGCGTGACGCGGGGGTCTCACCGCTCGCGGTGGTACTGCCGCAGTAACCCGGCACGGCGCGCGTCCCTTCGCGGGGCGCGCGCCGTTTCCGGTGTGCTTCCACGGGCCTGTTCTCCGCGGGCTTTCAGATCACCTTGGCCAGGGCATTCGCCAGGTTGGCGGCGGCGTCGGGCGCGTAGTGCAGGAACAGGTAAGGCTCGGTGAGCTCGATCTCGATGAGCGCCGGGCTGCCGTCGGCCAGCCGGACCAGGTCCACCCGGGCGCAGAGCAGCTCGGGAAACTCGCCAAGCACCTGCTCGGCCAGCGCGAACTGGTCGGGGTCGGGAGTGCGGAACTCCCCGTGGCCGTCGCCCTGTCCCGGCTTGGTGGCGCTCTCGGTCAGCATCGGGCTGCGCCGGACGGCGTGGCTGAACCTGCCGCCGAAGTAGAGCATCGAGGTCTCCCCCTCGCCCTCGACCATGTCCAGGTACGGCTGGATCATCGCGGTCCGGCCGTTGGCGGCCAGCTTGGCGGCGTGCTCCTCGGCCTGTTCGCGGTCCGCGGTCCTGATCGTGTCGCGGGCTCCGGCCGAGATCGACGGCTTGACCACGTACTCGTCGAGGACCGGAAGGTTCGCGGCCTCGCCCGGCGCGACCCACGAGGTGGGGATGATCGGCGCCTTCAGGTCACGCAGGTAGACCTTGTCGGTGTTGCGTTCCAGCACGGCGGCCGGGTTGAGCAGCCGGGTGACGGACTCCACGTGCCGGGCCCAGTCGAGGAACTCCGCCCGCCTCGTCACATAGTCCCAGGTGGTGCGGACCACGACGGCGTCGAACGCGGCCCAGTCGACCTCGGGGTCGTCCCAGCGCACGATGTGGCCGGTGATTCCCACCTCGGCCCAGGCCGCGACGGCGAGTCCCTTCTCGTCGTCGAGCTTGTCCGGATCCGCGAAGGTCACGTACGCCGCAGAAGCACCCATAAGGAATCCCTTTATGTCAGTATCAATTAGACATAAGGCACCTTACCTAAAGCCGTTTTTTCGACCGCCGGCCGGCCTCCGCGGGTCGTGCTCTCACCAGCCGAGCAGCGGGCGGGGCACGTTTCGCGGCGTAGTCGTACCGCGAGAAGGGAAGCCCACCCCCAGCCCACCACCGCCATGAGGCGAAGCAGAAGACTCAGCGGCTGCGAGTTCTCACCGCGCTCCGACAGCACCCCGGACAGCACGTAGATCGCCGGCAGCGCCACCCCGACCACGACACAGATGACCGCCCATCGCCGCTCGCCAAGCGCGGCGAAGCGCCGGGCGAAGACGGAGCAGGCCGCGATGAGCGAGGCGAACAGCACCGCGAAGCCGGCGCCGTGCACCACGTAGCTCACGCCGATGTCGGTCGGCAGACCGGCCGGCGCCCCTTGCGGATAGCCCCACCCGGGGCTGGTACGGAAGATTCCCACGGTCACCAGACCGAGTCCGAAGGTGCCGATCAGCAGTGGCCCCCACGTCCCGCCACGGCCGGAACCCAGCACGCGTCGCATCCCTGCGGCGAACGCGACATAGAGAACGCCGGTGAGCACGAAGTTGCCGATCTGGATCCAGCCCAGGTCTCCCAGGCTCAGCAGGCTGAGCGGCTGTCGCCGGGGGTCGATGCCGGGACGGGTGTAGTCCTGGATCAGCACCAGGACGATGAACAGCGGGCCGGCGAGGGCACCGCACGCCAGTAAAGCCCTGGTCAGTCGCATTCCCTATCTCCTTAGCAGCGCTAAGGAGGAGTCTGGCTTAGCGCTGCTAAGGTGTCAATGGTGAGTGAGACCAAGCGCCCGGCGCTCAGCAGGGACACTCTGATCGAAGCCGCACTCCGCCTGCTCGACCAGGTCGGGCTGGACGGGCTGACCGTGCGCCGCCTCGCCACCGAGCTCGATGTGCGGTCCCCCGCGCTCTACTGGCACATCCGCACCAAGCAGGAACTTCTCGACGGCATGGCCGACGCGATCGTCCTGGCCGCCGGAATGGGACCACCCCGCGCCGGCGAAACCTGGCAGTCCTGGCTCACCCGCCGAGCTCACGCCTACCGCGCCTCGCTGCTCGCCCACCGCGACGGCGCCCGCCTGGTCGCCAACGCGGCGAGCCTCAGCCCGGCCACGATCAGGCTGTTCGACGAGGAGCTCACCGCCCTGGTCGACTGCGGGTTCTCCCCCGCCCTCGCCCTGCACACCATCGGTGGCTGCACCAGCTACATCAACGGTTTCGTCCTCCGAGAGCAGGCCGAGCGCCAGGAGAGCTCCGACGACCCGTCACAGCGACTCGCGGCTGTGGCGGCCCTGCTGGATGCCGGCATGGACGCCACCCTGCTCCGGGCGCTCCGCGAGGGCGGCAGCTCCGTGGGCGAGGAAGCCTTCGACCACGGCCTCCGCGCCCTGATCGACGGTACGACCGCAGCCCTCCAGCGCTCGCACACCCACTGAGGAACGCAGCACCGCGACCGTCCTTTGATCAACGGCCGGTGTCGCGGGGTCACGCCGTCAGGCCACGCCCGGGCACTTCCCCTCAAGATCGAAGAGCCCCTTGATCGCGGATCCGATGTACGCGCTCCGGCGGGTGGGTGCTCCGGCCGGCCGTCTCAGTCGCTCTCCGGTGGTTCAGGCCTCCGGCCTGCTCGGGCGCGATGGTCGCGGGCTTTTATACGCCGGCCGGAACACCCACCCACCTCCGCGCCTTCTGCCCCGCCGTACCGGGTGCGGACCGTAGTCGCTCACTCTCCGACTGCCCAGTGATCTCTCCAGCGCTGAAGCTCTCGCGACGACCTCTCAGGGCTGATCACCGTAGCTGACGCGTGTCTCTCCGACACAGCGCAGGGTCGATGCCGTAGGGATCGGAAGCGGGATCGCTCCCAGAAACCCGCAAGTCGGCTCCAAGACGATCTTCAGTGCCGCCCGCAACCTTGTCCCCAGACCCGATGGCGTGAGCTGTCGGCGCATGCGCTCTCGGCGCATATCGGACGAAGCGGATCGCAAACCGGAGGACATGGAAATGTACAAGAAGGCCCTGACCGTCGCGATGGCGGCGGCCGTCCTGGCCATGTCGGCCCCGGCGTCCGCGTCTGCGTCTGCGGCTCCGATGATCGAGACCGTCTTCGGACCCACCGTCACCCTCAGGGAGCCGGACAGCACCTTCGTCTGCCCGGCCGGAGAGGTGCTGATCGACCGTGCTCACTGGGGGGACGAGGACGGCTGGACCAGATACCGGTGCGGCCAGATCCGCATCGACGGTGAAGCGGTCACCGTGCAGACCGGAAACTGGAGCTACGGCATGAAGGAGAGCAACTCGTACTTCGCCGCCCCTGCCGATCAGGTCCTCATCGGCAGGAAGCACAATGGCGACGAGAACGGTCTGACGTGGTACCTCGCCGGCACGCTGCACTGGCGCGGAAGCCAGGTGCGGCTCACCTCCCGGAAGTGGACCGCGGCCATGACGGAGAGCAACCACTCCTCGCAGGCGTTCGCCCCTCTGGTCATGACCGGCCGCCAGCACCAGGGGGACGAGAACGGCCGCACCTTCTACGAGTACAGCAGGGTCACCGCCAGCTGATGCCTCCCGCCTGCGCAGACCGTGTGACGCACGAACCTCAGCCTGCCCTCCTGCGGAGCCCTGGAGGACTGGTGGCGCCGCGGTCTACGCGCCGTTTTTCAGACCTGCCACGAATGCCGCCCAGGTGTTACGGGCAAAGACGAGCCTGGGCCCCTCGGGGTCCTTGGAATCCCGGACGGCTACGGCATCGCCCAGGTCCGCGACTTCGACGCAGTCTCCGTTGCCTCCGCTGAGCGAACTCTTTCGCCACACGGCTTTGGTCAGGTCTACCGGGTTGGACATCGCACGGCCCTTCCGCTGGACACTCATACCAGGTTGTTTGACGCGTTCATCAGCATAACCGCCGTATCCGCCGGGCTGAGTGCCGCTGCTCTGAGGGAGTCGAGCACCGCGACGTAGCTCCGGACGTCAGCACTGTCCTCCAGGTACAGACCGCTGGACATGTTCTCCAGATAGATGACGCCCAGATCGCTCGGAGCAGGAAATCCCACGATAATCCTCTTTTCTCCCAATGAAGGCAGTTGGTGAGACTACGGTGGCCTCCATGAGGACACCCAAGAGCGTGATGGTCTTGTCCGACAACCGGTCGTTCATCGATCGGTGATCTGCTCACCCAAGCGGATGCGCGAATCACCGCAGAACCTGACCTCGTACGGAGTCAAGGTAAGGCGACCAGAGCGCGTATGGCCGACGTGGCCATCTCGTCCGGTGACGATTCATGGCACTGGACACGAGTGTCCAGTGCCATGTTTTTTAAAATGGGGCTTCATGATAAGAGATTCATTGAAAACAAGGAGATTTCTACCTTTCTCGACATTGGCTGTTTTTCTTCTGAGTGGCTGTTCTGCGCTCAACCTCGACATATGGAACGACAAGCAAGGGGTGACCCAAAGCAATTACCCTCCTTTTGGTTCGGTGAAGGATTTTGTGTTGCCGATGGATGTTTATGATTTGGACAATGTCCGGCGCGCGTATGTACAGGAAGCTCGCTTCAAGGTTCTGGGATCCTGTCTAAAGAAGTTTGGATTCACGATGCCGAAGCATGATGTAACGCCTATACGTTATCCAAAGAATGCCGCCTACCTGGGTTGGCTGGGCGAGAAAGACGTCGCGCATTACGGCTACCTCGGGCCGAAAGATCAAGATGCTGAAGAGTTTGCAGCTCTTGATGGGCTTCGCATGTTCGTGATCCCGGCCGAGCAGGATGCCGCCCATTCAGGGATCGGTGCTTCTAGGGTCAATGGGATTAAAATTCCCAAGATGGGTTGTGCGGGCGAAGCCGAGCGGGCGCTAAACGCTGGAGCAACCGGCCTGGACGGAACCAAGCTTGTCAAGGAATACGACTTCAAAAGGCTGCATTCTCTGATGGAGGACGCAGCTGTAACAGGTTTTAAGGATAAGCGGATCGCCGAGGCCGCAGTGCGGTGGAGTGACTGCATGAAGAGCAAGGGATTCTCTTACAAGGAGCCGTTCGAGGCTCAAAGTGACCCGCTTTGGCAGGCGGGATACTCCGGTCGCGGCCGCCGTGCCGTGAGCACGCTAGAGATCAAGACTGCTGTTGCCGATGAGCAGTGCCGACTGCAGGTGAACTACAGCGGTGTCAGGCGGGCCGCTTATGTCGATTCCCAAAACGCGATCATCATAAAGAATCGAGACTTGCTTCAAAGGCTGCAGAATTTGATGGAAACGCGATACGCCAACGCCACCGAGATTCTCGAATGACGCTGGTGAACGAAGAGAGTGCACGCATTCAATCGCCGCAGCGTGGTAACGGGGGATGATCTGTGAGTTATCGCCGCTGGGCCGCCATGTCGTGTATGGCTCTGCTTGTAGCGGGTGCCGTCTATGTGCATGGATTCTGGAGTGGGAAATTCTGGACATTCCGCCCGCTCAGCGAACATTGCAACAGCAAGCCTTTGGGCTTCCCGCCTACTTCCTGGACGTGGTTCCCGCTCCGGAATCTCTGTCATTGGGAAGATGGAACGACGAGCGATCTGGTGCCGGCCTACGTCAATCCAGTGTTAGTGACGTCCCTGACAGCGGCTGTCGTCTTTATGGTCATGGCCGTCCGAGCACGGAGACGTAAATGTTGATTCTCAACCATCACTTCTCTGGTCAAAGGGGTGCCGGCACCTGACTCCGCATTCCGCTTATCGCGTCGCCGCCTGCTGACGATCGGGGCGGGCATCGTCGACGCCGTGGCTCTCGTGGCTATCGGAGCCGTTGACGACGGCGACCTGGACACAGTCGGTGCCGTTGGCGCTCAGGCTGCTGGTTCGCCACACGATGTGAGGGTGCATAGGGGGTGCCATCCCGTGACTCTTTCCATCGAGTTGACGACCACAGCCCGTTGGCCACGACAGGGATGCGTCCACTTTCAATCCAGGCCGAAAAATCCGCCCTTAACACCACGGATAAAGGTTTCCCACTGACCTGCGGCAAAAATCAGGGCAGGGCCGTTCTTGTCCTTGCTATCACGCACAGCGACGTATCTCTGGGCCAACATGGCTACTTCGACACAGTTGTTTTGCCCGTCACTCTGACTGCTCTTGTACCAGGCCGCATCCGGCAGATCGATCTTATTCATAGCCCCTCGCCATGTAAGAGATCAGGTACGGCCTTCGGTGAAACATCGATGTCACCCCCCGGTTGGCGGGTCAGGGCAGATCGCTGAATTTGTCGTCTCTCACTCCATCGAGAAAAGCATGCCATTCTCCGGGAGTGAAAGTCAGGACTCCACCGTCCGGGTTTTTGGAGTCACGAACAAGGAAGAGTCGGCTCGCGCGGTTCTTGTGGCTGTCGGAGCCGTTGACGACGGCGACCTGGACACAGTCAGCGCCGTTGGCGCTCAGGCTGCTGGTTCGCCATACGGCGTGAGGGTGCTCGGGCATCCGGTGGCTCCTTCCGTCGAATCGACGATCACAGTTCGTCGGCCACGGCGGCGATGAAGGAGAAAGACTCCTCGACCTCGTATGCGGTCGCACGAAGGTGATCAAATGCAAGTGTATAGCGGTGAACGTCCCTTTCGTCTTCTACCCAGAGGTTGCCGGTGAGCGTCTCGACGTACACGACGTCATCGTCATACTGGGCCGGAAAGCTGAGGATGGAGAAGGTTCCTGCCGTTGCGGGATGGGTGTCGGAGGTGAAGGGCAGGACCTGAACGGTGACGTTCGCGGTTCGGCTCAGTTTCATCAGGTGATGGCACTGGGCTCGCATGTCCTCGGGAGAGCCGACCCTGTTTCGCAGGGCGGCTTCGCTCAGGATGATCCAGTAGTTGAGAGGGGATGCCGCTCGGCTGAGGAGTTGCTGGCGGGTCTTGCGTGCCTCCACGCGGCGTTCGACTTCGCCTCGGGGCAGAAGGTCCATGAGTCCGGCGCGAATGACGGAGCGCGCGTAATCATCTGTTTGGAGCATCCCGGGAATGATCTGCGCCGAGAAACCGCGAATTGACGCGGCTTCGGCTTCGAGGGCGATATAGGAGGCGAGCTCGGTGGGCAGGGTGTCACCGTAGGCATCCCACCATCCTTTGAGGCGTGCGTTGCGTGCCAGATCGACGAGGGCCTGTCGTCTGTCATCAGGGACCGCGTAGAGGTCGAGAAGTACCTGCAGATCCTTGGGCTGGACGCGTCTGCGGGCGGTCTCGTAGCGGCTGAGCTTGGAGGGGTCCCAGCCCAGTTGCCTGGCCGCCTGGTCGCCGGTGAGACCTGTCACCTCGCGTAGGCGTCGCAACTCACCCGCGAGCCTGCGGGTTCGTATGGTGGCCGGTTGCTCGGCGCTCACGCTGGTTCCCCCTGTGTTGAGATCGCTTCAGTCTGCCGTTACCAGTAGTGGCGAGCAAGCGAGACCGAAGATCCTTTCTGGCATTCATGTTGTCAATATTGCCAATCGTATTGCCAGCTGCTTCGAGTTGCCCACATGATGGCGGTGCACCAAGCGTGGATCGGGCCACGCCCCAGGTGAGAGCCCCAGGGCGTCTACACCTGCGATCTCTCAGCGCCACCACGCTGACGATCACACCCGTGGAACCTGCCGTATGTCAGCGAACTCGGGAGCCGAGCCATGGACGTGCGTGATCCACAACAAGTGCAGTACATCCACCTGGTACGACTCGGCTGGGACCTGCGGGTTCTTGGGGTGGCCACTTCGGTGGTCGTTCCCGTCGCGGGGGCTCCGGTGCTGGAGATCATGTCTCCCAGCGGGGTTCGGGTCCGGATCCAGGTCACCCGTCGCGCCTGCGGCTGGGTCTTCGTCTGGCGTCCCTGGTGGTCGGTGACCTGGCGGCGCGACTGGATCTGGGCCGAGGCCGACAACGCCGCCGACATGATCGCATCGGCGGTGGCCGCGTGAGCACGCGGGAGCAGGGCGGCCCCGGCGCGACGGAGGCGGCGATCAAGCGGTGGGACGGGCTTCGGATCGTGGGGCAACGGGACTTTCCCGGCGTCGCGCAGTCGGCGGGGGCCGCCCGCAGGTGGGTGCTGGGAATCCTGGACGGCCACCCGACCGCCACCGAGACGCTGGAAACGCTCGAACTGCTGGTCAGCGAGGTGGTCACCAACGCCATCCTGCACAGCGACTCGGCCGGGCCGGACGGGCTGATCACGGTCCGCGTGGGGCTGGGCGGCGGCCTGATCCAGGTCGAGGTGATCGACGACGGCTCGGCGACCAGCGTGCCCGCGATCCGGACGACCGACGACGACAGCCTCAGCGGGCGCGGCCTGAGCTGGGTGGACCGCCTGGCCCGCGCCTGGGGCGCCGATCACGACGACGAGGTGGGCGGGGTCGTATGGTTCCGGCTCGCGATCGGTCACCCGTCAGGACACGATCCCCTTTCCTCCCGGTGATTCAGGCCTCGGTGAGGAGCGTTCGGCGCCGTCGGCCGCCGGGCCGGACTCCACCGGGAGGCGCTTGTCCATATCATCGCGGTCAGTCGTCGAGGCGGTAGCCGGGGTCGCGTGGTAGGTCGGGCTTGTCCATGATGGCCCTCAGCCTCGGCGGGGTGCTACGGGCGAGTCACCTCGTAGTCGGGGAGTGCGGCCGGGGTGGTGCGGGTCGCCGGGCGCATGGTCAGGATCAGTACGGCCAGCCCGGCGAAGAGGACCGCGGCGACGACACCGGTCACGTGCAGGCCGGCGGTGAACGCCTCCCGCGCGGTGTGCAGCAGTTCCGCGCCCTGGCCGGCAGGAAGGTTCCGGCTGGCGGCGACCGCGCCGGCCAGTGAGTCGGACGTGCCGTCCATCCTGCTGCGGTAGACCACCGCGGCCACCACACCGAGCAGCGCGAGGCCGAGCGAGCCGCCGAGGTAGTTGCCGGTCTCCGACATCGACGCCGCCGAGCCGGCGCGTTCCGGTGGTACGGATCCGACGACCAGCCCGGTGCCCAGCGCGAACAGCGGGCCGGTGCCCAGGGCCAGTACGGTGATGCCGATCATCACCAGCGGCAGGGCGTGCGCACCGTCGACGCCGACCAGCAGCAGGCTGCCCAGCGCCGACCCCACCAGCCCGCCGGCGATCACGGTCGTCTGCTTCATTCGCCGGCTCAGCGCCGGCGCGGCCATGGTGCCGACCGCCACGCCCAGGCCCATCGGTGCGAACAGCACCGCCGACGCGAGCGGCGAGAAGCCCAGCACGCTCTGCAGGTACTGGGTCACCAGCAGGCCCGTACCGGCCATGGCGATGCCGGCGAAGGTCAGCCCGACGAGTACGGCCGTGAACGGGCGGTTGCGGAGCAGCCGCAGGTCCAGCAGCGGCGTCTCCAGCCGCAGCTGCCGGCGTACGAACAGGAATCCGAGGGCTACGCCGACGACGAGGGCCACCGCCGGCACGACCGGCACGCTCTCGACGGTCAGCTGCTTGATGCCGTAGACCATCAGAAGCACCGCCGCGAGCGACAGCCCGACGCTGGCCAGGTCCAGCCGGCCGGCCTGGTCACTGCGGAACTCCGGCAGCAGGGCCGGCCCGGCGAGCAGCAGCAACGCCATCGCCGGCACGGCGACCAGGAACACCGATCCCCACCAGAAGTGCTGGAGCAGGAATCCGGCGAGTACGGGTCCGAGCGCGCCGCCGGTGAACTGGCAGGTCGCCCAGATCGCGAAGGCCGCCACGACCGACAGCACCGCGAACGCCGCTCCGCCGATCATCAACAGCCGTCGGCGGCCGATCCGGTCGCCGAACGTACCCATCGTGATGACGAAACCCGCCACCATGAATCCGTAACTGTCACTGATCCACAGCTGCTGGACGTTGGTGGCACCCAGGTCGGCGGCCAGCTGCGGGAGCGCGAGGAGCAATGCCGTCATGTCTATCGCGACGAGAAATGTCGGCAGTACGAGGACGATCAGTCCCAGCCAGGCCCGGTTGACTCGCATATCCGAAACTCCCTGTTCTCTCGATGTCTCACCGGTCAGTCGGAGCGGTCGGGAGCTTCTTGACATCGGTACGGGCGGACACCGGGCGCGTTCTCGCCGGTTGCTATCGCTCCAGCCTTTCCGCCCTGTCTCGCAGGTAGCGCTGTTCGGGGAGGCTCGTGGTACGCCGGGCCGCCAGCCGGTAGTTCTCCCGTGCGGCGGCGTACTCGCCCGCCAGCTCCTGGAGGTGGGCGCGCACGGCGTGGAGACGGTGGTGGCGGGCGATCCGGGGATCGCCGTCCAGGCTTTCCAGCAGTTCGAGTCCGGCCTGTGGCCCGCGGGTCATCGCGACCGCGACGGCGTGATTGAGCGTGACCATCGGGTTCGGCGCGATCCGGCCGAGGATCGCGTACAGGAGGCGGATCTGTTCCCAGTCGGTCTCCTCGGCCCGCCGCGCCTGGACGTGCAGCGCGGCGATCGCCGCCTGAAGCTGGTAAGGGCCGAGGGGGGAGACGGACATGGCGCCGGTGACCAGCGCCGAACCCTCTTCGATCAGGGCGGCGTCCCACCGGTTCCGGTCCTGCTCGGCCAGCGGCACGAGGGCGCCGTCCGGGCCGGTGCGGGCCGCACGGCGGGCGTCGGTCAGCAGCATCAGTGCCAGCAGCCCGGCGACCTCCCCGTCCTCCGGCAAGGACCGGTGCACCGTCCGGGTGAGCCGGATCGCCTCCGTGGTGAGGTCGCCGCGGTGCAGGTCGGGTCCGGAGCCGGCGGTGTAGCCCTCGTTGAAGATCAGGTAGAGCACGTGCAGCAGGGCGTCCAGCCGTTCGGCCCGCTCCTGGGCGCCCGGCATCTCAAACGACGCGCCGACGGCTTTGATCCGCTGCTTGGCGCGGCTGATCCGCGGCGCCATGGTGGCCTCCGGCACGAGGAACGCCCGCGCCACCTCGGCGGTGGTGAGCCCGCCGACGGCGCGCAGCGTGAGCGCCACCTGAGAGGCGGGCGTCAGCGCCGGATGACAGCACAGGAACAGCAGCGCGAGCGTGTCGTCCCGGCCGCCAGGGCCTTCCTCGCCGGGCGCCGGCGCGAGGTCGGCGTCCGGCGCCTCCCGCACCGCCGCGGTGACCTCGCGGCGGCGGCGTGCCTGCTCGCTGCGTACCTGGTCGACCAGGCGGCGGGAGGCGACGGTGACCAGCCAGGCGCGCGGGCTGTCCGGAACCCCGCCGTCGGGCCACTGTCCGGGCCACTGCGTCGCCGCGGCGAGCAGCGCCTCCTGGACCGCGTCCTCGCACTCCTCGAACCCGCCGTAGCGGCGCAGGAGCACGCCGAGGACCTGCGGCGCCAGTTCGCGCAGCAGGTCCCCGAGGTGTTCGGTCGTGCTCACATCTCCATCCCGGCCGAGTCCATCAGCGGCCGTACCTCCACGCCGCCGGCCTGACCGCCCGATATCAGGGCGGCCAGGTCCAGGGCGCGTTCCCGGCTCTCGCAGTCGATCACGTACTGGACGGCGACATGATCGGGGGTCCGCAGGTACGGGCCCTCGGTCACGGTCGGCACACCCTCCCGAGCCCGTACGACGGCGCTGAGGGACGGATCGGCGAACAGGTGGGCGCTGATCAGTTCCCCTGCCTGCCCGGCCGCGGTCAGGAACTCCTCATGGTCGAGCCCCTCCCCGGGCAGGGCCGCGGCGCTCAGGTAGAGACTCAGCAGGAACTTCACCGCGTGCTCAGTCGTCGGCCGTGCCCGAGAAGAGCACCGGCCGCACCTCGACGCCCAGGCCCTCGATGCCGGCGTCCGGGATGAGCGCGGCCAACTCCAGGGCGCGCTCCCTGCTGTCGCACTCCACCAGGTAGTAGCCGCCGAGGTACTCCTTGGCCTCAAGGTAGGGTCCGTCGGTCACCGCCGGGACGCCGCCTCGGACCCTGACCACGGCGCTCTGCGACGGGTCGGCCAGCGCGGTGGTGCCGATCAGCTCCCCGGACTTCTTGATGGTCTCCATGAACGGGCCGTGGCCGCTCATCACCTCGTTGCGCTCCTCCTCGGTCAGCGCGTCCCAGATCCGCGGGTTGTTGTGCATGATCAGCAAGAACTTCACGTGTCGTCTCCTTCAGTGGTCGGGCGGCCCCCGAAGGCGCCGTTCACCATGGAGTCGGAGCAGGTGCCACATTCTTGCGGTACCGGACCGCGAGAATCTCCCGCCCGCGGTGTCTTTTCTCCCGCATTCCGGGTTTTATCCCCCCCGAGTCACGGTCGCGCCGGGCAGCGACTCCTGCTGAGCCTCCCGCGAGCCGACAACGGCGTCGAGCCCGCCGTTGACGAGCTGCGCGACCGCGTCGCCGGAGACGAAGGGCTTCGACGTCTCCCCCTCGACCCTGATCAACATCCTGGTGGGGGTGCAGAACAGACTGACCTTGCCCTCGCTGGAACTACCCACCGCGGGCTCCACCGGCCCGGAAAACCCCTCTTCCCGCCCCGGGTGCCCCTCAGACTTGGTCAAGTCGACGTACGTGCTCCAGTCGGAGCCGGACAGCCCGCACAGGCCGGAGGAGTGGATCCACGCGATCAGGTCGTAAGAGCCGACCGTGATCTGCGCCAGTGCCCGCTCCGCCTCATCAGGCAGTGATTTCGGGTGGTCGGTCAGGCCCTTCAGCTTGACCAGTGGCCACTGAGCCGGGTTCTTCAGCAGCGGGTTCACGGTTGGCGCGGAGCACGCCCCGAGGGCCGGTAACACCAGGAAAGCGACCACGGCACGCGCCAGACGATCGATCACTGCGGTTCCCCGTTCGTGCGACTCAGTCGATCTTGAGTCTACGCATTCACCTGATGCGAAGCGCCACACGTTCCGCGAGACGCCGCTCGACGACATGAGCTGACCTCCGAAGTCGGGAGCTCGTCAGCTTCTCGGCCGTAAACGACCGAGAAGCTGACAACCTTGTCTATGGCGACGAACGCGGCACGGAACTCATCGGTACGGCCGAACCCGACCTCACCGGGTGTCGCCGCCTCTACTTCGACGAGATCCCCAGGCTCGCACGCTGGCGCATCGTCTATCGCGAACTTCCCGCTCCCCGTCCAGGTGTACTTCCGGTGATTCAGGTGCTGGCCGTCGGCCCACGCGCCCAGATGGACGTCTACGAGCGTGCGGCACTCCGCCTCGGGCTGCTCGGTCCGGAGGACGTGAGTTGAGTGCTCGTCCCTCATCAAAGGCCGCGGGTGGCTACGCCCCGTAGACCGGCTCGGGGTCGGCGGCCTCGGCGAGGAGTTCGGCGACCGCGTCGCCGATGTCGGCGGGGTTCCAGCGGGCGCCCCGGTCGACGCGGGGGCCGTGGCGCCAGCCGTCGGCGAGGGAGACGACGCCGCCCTCCACCTCGAAGACGCGGCCGGTGACATGGCCGGAGGCGGCCGAGCCGAGCCAGGTCACCAGGGGGGCGATGTTGGCCGGGTCCATGGCGTCGAAGCCGTTCTCGGGTCTGGCCATCATGGTGGCGAAGACCTCCTCGGTCATCCGGGTGCGGGCGGCCGGGGCGATCGCGTTCACCGTGACGCCGTAGCGGCCGAGTTCGGCGGCGGCGACCTGGGTGAGCGCGACGATGCCGGCCTTGGCCGCGGAGTAGTTGCCCTGGGCGACGCTGCCGAGCAGTCCCGCGCCGGAGGAGGTGTTGATCACTCGGGCGTCCACGGGTTCGCCCGCTTTCGACAGCTCCCGCCAGTGCGCGCCCGCGTGCCGGAGCGGCAGGAAGTGGCCCTTGAGGTGGACCCGGATCACGTCGTCCCACTCCTGCTCGGTCATCGAGACCAGCATCCGGTCGCGGACGAAACCGGCGTTGTTCACCAGGACGTCCAGCCGCCCGAAGGCGCTCAGCGCCGTCTTGACCAGCCGGTCCGCGCCGTCCCAGTCGGTGACGTCGTCGCTGTTGGCGATGGCCCGGCCGCCCAGGGCGCGGATCTCCTCGACCACCCGCAGGGCCGGGTCGCCGGAGCGCCCGCCGCCCTCGCGGCCGGTGCCGAGGTCGTTGACCACGACCCTGGCCCCCTGCCGGGCGAACTCCAGGGCGTGCTCCCTGCCGATGCCGCGCCCGGCACCGGTCACGATCACCACGCGCCCGTCACAGATCCCGCCCATGCCAGGGCTCCTTTCATCGTGATCATGCAGAGTTTCCCGGCTGTTCACCCGTCGTGTCCAGACGCGATCCGGCGCCAGGCGGGGATCTCCCCGCCGCCGTGCACGAGGATCTCCGCGCCGGTCACGTAGCCGGGGACCGCCAGCCACAGGCACACCCCGGCCACGTCGGCGGGAAGGGCCATCCGGCCCGCGGGAACGGCGGCGCCCATCCGCGCGACCCCGTCGGGGCCGCCGTAGTGGTCCGCCGAGTCCTCCGTCTCGGCGAGGCCGACGACCACCGTGTTGACCCGCACCCGCGGCGCCCACTCGGCGGCGAGGCAGGCGGCCAGGTGGTGCAGGCCCGCCTTGGCCGCGCCGTACGCGGAGGTGCCCGGGGAGGGGCGGGTACCGCTGGAGCTGCCGATCATCACGACCGAGCCGCCGGAGGCGGCGAGCAGGGGGTGGGCGCGCTGCGCGACCAGCAGCGGGGCGATCAGGTTGAGTTCCACGACGCGGGCGTGCAGCCGGGGGGAGGTTCCGGCCAGGAGCGCCCGCGGTGAGCCTCCGGCGTTGTTGACCACCGTGTCGAGCCTCCCGTACCGCTCCTCGACCTCGGTGACCAGCCGGTCCACGTCCGCCGCGTCGCGCACGTCGGCCGCGACGAACGCGAGTCCATCGGGCAGGGTCTCCGGCTTCCTGCGGGCGCACACGACCACCTCCGCCCCGGCGGCCAGGAACGCGTCGGCGATGCCCGCGCCGAGCCCCCTGGTGCCCCCGGTCACCAGCACGACCGATCCGGTGTGGTCATAGCGGACCCGGCCAGGTGCTCCGTCGCTTCCACGAGCCTCGGCGTCCACCTCGCCAGGGGAACCCGTCGCGCCGTCCACATCGCCCTCAGCGTTCACGGCGCTCGCCTCCGCACCCTCGTTCTCGAAGCGGTCACCCGGGTGAGCGGCCGCCGTCACAGGTGGACCGCCCTCGGAAGGACGCCCGGCGGCAGCCGCCGGGCGCACTCCTGTGTCCGGCCGTCGCGTGCTACCGTACCAAGCAAGCGTTAGGTGCGAACAGTGAGGCGCGATGAGAATCACCCTGCACGGCGGCGGAGCGGTCGCCGAGGTCGTAGTGGACGTGCCGCCGGTCAACGCGTTACCCGTCTCCGGCTGGTTCGAGCTGGCCGAGGCCGTCCAGGAGGCCGGGCACGCGCCCGAGACCCGCGTCGTGGTGCTGCGCGCCGAGGGACGAGGGTTCAACGCCGGGGTGGACGTCAAGGAGATGCAGGCCACCGCCGGGCACGCCGCGCTGGTCGGCGCCAACCGGGGGTGCTTCGCGGCGTTCGCGGCGGTCTACGAGTGCGAGGTCCCGGTGATCGCCGCCGTGCACGGCTTCTGCCTCGGTGGCGGGGTCGGGCTGGCGGGCAACGCCGACATCGTGGTGGCCTCCGACGACGCCTACTTCGGCCTGCCCGAGGTGGACCGGGGCGCGCTCGGCGCGGCCACCCACCTGGCCAGGCTGGTCCCCCAGCATCTGATGCGGGCCATGGTCTACACGTGCCGCACCGTCACCGCCGCCGAACTGCACGCCTTCGGCTCGGTGCTGGAGGTCGTGCCCCGCGACCGGCTGCGCGAGACCGCCTTCGAGGTCGCCGCCCAGATCGCCGGAAAGGACCCCTACGTCATCCGGCGGGCCAAGGAGTCGCTGAACGGCATCGACCCGGTCGATGTCAGGCGCAGCTACCGGTTCGAGCAGGGCTTCACCTTCGAGCTCAACCTGATGGGCTCCGGCGACCGGCACCGCGACGCGTTCATCGCGAGGAACAACGGCTCGGAGGAGGTGGGCGGTCGGTGAGCGGAGAGCGCGGCAGACGGTTGCGGGGCGGAACGATCCGCGGAGCGAGCGAAGGGGTGGTGGGCGACCGGTGAGCAAAGTGATGTCGGTCGAGGAGGTCGTCGGGTCGTTGCGCAGCGGCATGACGATCGGGATCGGCGGCTGGGGGTCGCGTCGCAAGCCGATGGCACTGGTCCGGGCGATCTGCCGGTCCTCCCTGGAGGACCTGACGGTCGTCTCGTACGGCGGGGCCGACGTCGGCCTGCTGTGCGCGTACGGCAAGGTCGCCCGGGTGGTCGCCCCGTTCGTGTCGCTCGACTCGATCCCCCTCGAACCGCACTTCCGGACCGCCAGGCAGACCGGGACCGTGGAGTTCACCGAGTACGACGAGAGCATGTTCATGTTCGGCCTGCTCGCGGCGGCGCACCGGCTGCCGTTCCTGCCGACCCGCGCCGGGCTCGGCTCGGATGTGATGCGGGTCAACCCCGAACTGCGGACCGTGCGGTCGCCCTATGCCGGAGGCGAGGAGCTGGTCGCCGTCCCCGCGCTGACCCTGGACGTCGCGCTCGTCCACCTCAACCGGGCCGACTCCCGCGGCAACGCCCAGTATCTCGGCCCCGACCCCTACTTCGACGACCTCTACGCCAAGGCGGCCGAGCGCTGCTACGTCTCCTGCGAGCGCGTGGTGGACACCGCCGACCTGCTCAAGGAGGGGCCGGTCCAGTCGCTGCTGATCAGCCGGTCCATGGTGACCGGTGTGGTGGAGACCCCCGGCGGCGCCCACTTCACCACCTGCGAGCCCGACTACGGCCGCGACGAGGCGTTCCAGAAGGCGTACGCGAGCGCCGCCACCGGCCCCGAGACGTGGCGGGCCTTCACCGGCCGCTACCTGTCCGAGGACGAGGCCGCCTACCAGGAAGCCGTACGCCGGTTCCGGGAGGAGTCATGACGGTGACCGTCGCCACGCGGGCCGAGGTGTGCGTCGTCGCCTGTGCCGAGGCGTTCAGGGGGGACGGGGAGATCCTGGCCGCGGGCATCGGCGGCGCGATCACCGTGCTGGCCGCCCGGCTGGCCCGGCTCACCTTCGAACCCGACCTCGTCACGCACGACGGGGTGTGCCTGCTGACCGGCGACGTACCACCGCTGGGACAGAGTCCACAGGTCGTCGAGGGATGGCTGCCGTTCAGGGACCACCTGTGGCTGGTGCTCAACGGCAGGCGGCACGTCATGCTGGGAGCCAGTCAGATCGACCGGTACGGCAACAGCAACATCTCCTGCATCGGCGACTGGTCCCGGCCCAGGTCCCAGCTCCTGGGTGTGCGCGGGGTGCCGGGCAACACCGTGTGCTGCCCGACCAGCTACTGGATCCCCCGCCACTCGACCCGGGTGTTCGTACCGCGGGTGGACATGGTCAGCGGCGTCGGCCACGACCGCGCGGCCGAGGCGGGGCCGAGCGCCCACCGCCACCACGACCTGCGCCGGGTGGTCACCGACCTGGCGGTGCTGGACTTCCAGAGCCCCGACCACTCGATGCGCCTGGCCTCGGTCCACCCGGGCGTCACCGTGGACGAGGTCGTGGCGGCGACCGGCTTCCCGCTGGTCGTCACCGGCGACGTCCCCGAGACCCGGCAGCCGACCGGCGAGGAACTCCGCGTCCTGCGCGAGGTCCTCGACCCCGGCTCACTCCGCGACCGCGAGATCCCCGCCTGACCTCCTCCCCACCGCCGGAACCGGGGACCTCGCCCCCCGCGTCCCGGCTCCGGCCGCCCGCCAGGAGAACCTTCATGACCTCGCACCCCGTCCCGGGCCCGCCGGGAGCCGCGACCGGCGCGTCCGCACCGGCGGAGGAGCCGCCGGGGCTGGTGACACGGCTCACCGAGATGGTCGGCTGCCGCCATCCCGTCGTACAGACCGGCATGGGCTACGTGGCCGGGGCCCGGCTGGCCGCCGCCACCTCCGCCGCCGGAGGTCTGGGCGTCATCGCGGCGGCCACCATGCCCATCGAGCAGATGACCGCCGCGATCCGGTCGGTCAAGGAGCGCACCGACGCGCCCTTCGGGGTGAACATCCGCTCCGACGCCGACGACGCCCGCGAGCGGATCGACGTCATGATCCGCGAAGGCGTACGGGTCGCGTCGTTCGCGCTGGCCCCCAAGCGCGAGCTGATCGCCCGGCTGAAGGACGCCGGGGTGCTGACGATCCCCTCGGTCGGCGCGCGCCGGCACGCCGAGAAGGTCGCCGCCTGGGGCGTGGACGCGGTGATCGTGCAGGGCGGTGAGGGCGGCGGGCACACCGGGGCCGTCCCCACCACCGTGCTGCTCCCCCAGGTCGTGGACGCGGTGGACATCCCGGTGATCGCGGCGGGCGGGTTCTGCGACGGGCGCGGGCTGGTCGCCGCCCTGTCGTACGGCGCCTGCGGGGTCGCGATGGGCACCCGTTTCCTGCTGACCTCGGACTCCACGGTCGGCGACGAGGTGAAGAAGGTCTACCTCGGCACCGCCGAGACGGTGGTCACCACGCGGGTGGACGGCGTTCCGCACCGCGTGCTGCGCACTCCGTTCGTCGACTCGCTGGAACGCTCGCGCCTGCGGCTGCTCCGCGCGGTGGCCAACGGGGCCAGGTTCAAGCGGCTGTCCGGCATGTCGTGGGCGGCGATGATCCGCGAGGGCCGCCGGATGCGGCACGGCCGGGACCTGACCTGGGCCCAGGTGCTCCAGGCGGCCAACACCCCGATGCTGCTGCGGGCCGCCATGGTGGACGGGCGCGCGGACCTCGGCGTCATGGCCTCCGGGCAGGTCGTCGGGCTGATCGACGACCTGCCGTCCTGCGCGGAGCTGATCGGCCGGATCATGTGGGAGGCGCACGCCGTACTGGACCGCTTGGACCGTCTGGATCGGTCGGGCAGGAGCGTGCCCCCGCCGAAGTGAGCCCGGATCGGGTCAGTTCACGGTCAGCCCTCGGGAGGCGAGGATCAGGGCGGCCTGGGACGGGCTGATGATCGCTCCGCGCAGCGAGCGGAGCCGGGTGTCGTCGACCTCGCCGAGGTCCAGGCCGCGCAGGTCGGCCATGGTGAAGACCGTGTCGACGGTGCGGGCACCGATCATGCGGCAGTCCTCGAACACGGCGTTGGTGAAGTCGCAGCTCGACAGGTTGGCCTCGTCGAGGCGGGTGCCCCGCAGGTGTGCGCCTCGGAACGAGCAGCCGATCAGGTCGGCCAGCATCAGGTTGGAGCCGTCGAACCGGTAGCCGATGCCCCGGCAGCCGGTCAGCACCGCGCCGATCATGCGGCAGCCGGTGAAGACGACGTCGGTGAGCAGTGCCCGCCCGAAGTTCGCACCGGACAGGTCGACGTCGGTGAAGGCCGCGTCGACGAGCTCGGCGTTCGCGAACCTGAGCCCCGCTCCCCCGCCGCCGGAGAAACGCGCCCCGTCCAGATCCGTACGGCGGAAGTCGGCCCGCTCCAGCGCGCATCCCTCGAACGAGGCCCCCACGAGCGACGCCCCGCTGAAGTCGGCGCCGGTGAGGTCGCACTCCTTGAAGACGTAGGGCCCCTCGTCGGCCAGGTGATCGCCGAGCGAGAGCTTCGCCAGATCGACCCCGTTGATCTCCCGCTGGTCCGCCAGCAACCGTGCCACATCCATCCGGCGATTCAAGCAGTCCGCCCCGACAGAATCACCGCGCCGCCCGCCCCGTACGTCGACGCCGGGACGCGCCGCCGATCAGGTCGCGCTCTCGTCCCCGGCGAGGAGTTCGGCGGCCGCCTGGCCGCAGACGCGGGCGGATCCGTGGGTGGCGACGTGCACGGCGCCGAGGTCGGAGCGTCCGGGCAGGCCCATCTCCACCACGACGGCGTCGGAGCGGGCGGCCAGCAGGTGCCGGAGCGCGTCGGTCTGCCAGGGGTGGCGGTGCGCGTCGCGGACGACGATGACCAGGGGGCGTCCGGCCGCGGTGGCGAGTACGGCCTCGATGGCGCTCCCGGTGGCGGTGGAGGCCTCCAGCCGGGTCACCGTGGTGCCGGGGAGGAGCTTGCCGAGCGGCTCGCCGACGCCCCAGGGGGTGTCCTTCTCGATGGCGAGGTTCATCTCGGGGGCGAGTTCGGCGACGTGCGGCGGGGCGGACAGGGGGAAGGACGCGGTCGCGGAGCGGCGGGTGACCCGCAGCGCGCGCCGGGCCGCGGCCAGGCCGATCGACGCGTCGCCGGAGCCGCCGGAGGCGGCGCGCGCGGGCGTGTCCCGGTGGGCGGTCACGGTCCAGAGGGCGAGCTCGCGGACGCGGCGGGCGGCGTCGGCCAGCCGTTCCTCGGGGAGCCTGCCCTCGATCACGGCGTCCGCGATCGCGTTTCTGATCGCGATCGCGGTCTCCTCTCCGGCGTGCTCGCCGCCCACGCAGATCGCGTCGGCGCCCGCGGCGACGGCGAGGGCGGAGGCGCCGCCGATGCCGTACGGGCCGGAGACCGCGGTCATCTCGATGCCGTCGGTGACGATGACGCCTTCGAAACCCAGCTCGGCCCTGAGCAGGTCGTGCAGGACCCGGCGGCTGAGCGTGGCGGCCATCACGGGGTCCAGGGCGGAGACGAGCAGGTGGCCGGTCATGACCGTGCGCACCCCCTGCTCGACGGCCGCGCGGAAGGGCCGCAGCGCCACGTCGCGCAGCTCCCCCGCGGTGGCGGCGACCAGCGGCACGCCGTGGTGGGAGTCGACCGAGGTGTCGCCGTGGCCGGGGAAGTGCTTGGCGCAGGCCGCCACGCCCGCCGACTGCATGCCCCGGATCCAGGCCGCGGTGTGCCTGGCGACGAGATCGGGGTCCGCGCCGAAGGAGCGCAGGCCGATGACCGGGTTGTCGGGGTTGGAGTTCACATCCGCCGAGGGGGCGAAGTTGAGGTTGACGCCCGCCAGGGCCAGGTCACGGCCGAGGTCGGCGGCGATCTCCTCGGTGAGGCCGGTGTCGTCGACCACGCCGAGGGCGAAGTTGCCCGGCCGGGTGCTCCCGCCGGCCGCCTCCAGGCGGGTGACCTCGCCCGACTCCTCGTCGATGCCGACGAGGACCTGGGGGTTCTCCTCGCGGAGCGCGGCGGTGAGGTCGGCGACCTGGGTGGGGGTGGCGATGTTCCTGGAGAAGAGCACCACCCCGGCCAGCCCTTCACCGAGTCGGCGCCGCACCCAGTCGGGCGGGGTCTTGCCCTCGAAACCGGGAAGGACGACGGTCTCCGCCAGACGGAGCAGCTCTGGGCCGCGCTTCATTCACCACTCCTCGCCTGACGACCGGCCGGCGTCCCATGCCGAAGGCGCGCAGACCCCACGTTGTCCAGAACCTCCGGGGAAAGCGCTCCCACGGCGGCTTGGCGCAAATCTAATAGGAAAGTTTCCTAATTGCTAGTGGGCTGACCATTGGTCTTCGAGTAAAGGCTCGCGGGCCGGAGCCAGGAGTGAGGAGCGTGGCACGGAAAGCGAATCGAGGGTCCGGCCACTCACCCGGGGCGGTGTGCCGAGAACCCGCATGGGGAGCGCGGATTCGCCGACGGCTCCGGGGTCGTCGGCGACGTCGGACGCGTGGTGTAAGTAACCAAGTCCTACTAGATGGAACATTCGTCATCGAGGTACCAGCCGTACGGGCTCGGAGCCGCCCCCGCCGCCACGCGCGGAGCGTAGTGGCGGGTATGCAGTGAGGCCACCAGCTCACCCCGGCTGTGGGTTCCCGTCTTGGCGAAGACCGCCTTCAGATGGTCCTGCACCGTGAACGGCGAGATGCCGAGCGCGGCGGCCATCTGGCGGGTGCTGCGCCCCTGCGCGGCCAACGCCGTCACCTCACGCTCGCGCGAGGTCAGGTCGTAGGCCCTGGCGATGATCTGACCGAGCACGGCGGGACGGGCACCCTCGATGATGAGGGCCACCCGGTCCGCCGACCCCTCGATCGGCGAGCCGTGCAGCACCACCCACCGTCCGCCCCGGGCCGGCAGCGCGGCAGTGGCCGGACCGTTCCCGGCCTGGGCGGCGGCCACGACGGACCTGACCACACTCGGTATGCGACCCCGATCGTCGATGGCCTCCAGCCACGTGCGCGCCTGGGTGCTGAGCGTCTCGACCTCGCCACCGGAGCGTACGAGCAACATCCCCGGAGGATCTTCGATGCCCTCGGCGACGTCCAGGGCGGCACGGAGCAGGGTCAGCCGGAACAGGTCCGCGATGGGGGAGACCGCCCCGGTCAACGCCGCGAGCTCGGCCGCCCCGAACGGCGGCGACGGCGTGCACCGGTAGAGCGTCAGCGACCCCCAGCAACCGTTGCGGGACCGCAACATCACCCGGGCCTCGTCGCAGATCCCGAGCTCACGCAGCAGCGGTTCATATCGCGCCGCCTCGGAGACCCGGCCGCCGGTGGCCTGGTGCAACCCCGCGACGGGCACGGCGGCGTTGGCCAGCCGGGTATAGCCGTTGAGGTCCGCGTCGCGGAACTCGAGATCGAAGATGATGCGCTCGCGGTCCGCGCCGCCTTCGTGCCCGATCCCGGTGACGAAGCAGCTCGTCCACAGCAGGGTGGCCGGGTCGACCGTCGAGATCGCCGCGATGTCGTACCCGACGACCCGGCGCAACAACCGGTCGAGTTCCGTGCGCACCTCGGTGAGGTCACCACCCCGCACCGCGATCCGGCGCAGCCCTTCGTGCAGGTCCATGTTCAAAGGATCGCCCGTACATGGCCTCCTCACCACCCCCATGTTTATGGGATACCGCTGCCCGGCGGCCCCTTCCTAGCCTTTTCAGCATTCGATCTGAAGGAGCCGAACATGGAACGGGACGACCTGTTCACCCACATTCACAAGGCACTGCGCCGGGGCCTGTTCGAGGTCACGATGCTGGCGGGCGCCACCGACTGGGCCGACGACGACGACGTCGAGCGGTTGGCGGCGCGCTGGCAGCCCCTGCTGGCGCTGCTGCGTTCGCACACCGAACACGAGGACCGGCACATCCTGCGCGTCCTGGACCCGTACGAGCACCAGGCCACCGACGCGATCGCCGAGCAGCACACGGACCTGGAGGAGCTGGAGCAGTACCTGGCCGAGAGCTTCGACGCGCTCGTCGTCAAGCCCGATCCGGCGGCCGGCCTCGCCTTCTACCGCGACCTGGCCAGGTTCACCGCGGCCTACCTCCCGCACCTGCACGAGGAGGAGACCGTGGTGATGCCACGCATCTGGGCCCGCTGCACCGACGAGGAGATCGCGGCGGCACGGGCGGCGTTCATGGCCGAGATGACGCCGGAGATCCAGATGATCAGCCTGGAACTGATGTTGCCGTCCCTCGACCGACCGACCCGGACCGGGCTCGTCCGGCGGATGGCCGCCACGGCTCCGCCGGAGGTGGTGAAGGGTGTGCTCGCGATCGGCGACCGCGTGCTCGGCGCCGCCGACTCGGCCGCGCTCCACGCCCTCGTCTCCACTGCCCCGGCGAGCGGCGAACTCCATGCGTGACCGCTTGTTCCGCAGCACCGCAGCGGCCCCTCGACCGCCACGCCCCGCCTTGACGAACCGCCGGCTCTAGAGCCTTTCGATGATCGTGACGTTGGCCTGGCCGCCGCCCTCGCACATCGTCTGCAGCCCGTACCGGCCGCCGGTCCGCTCCAGCTCGTGCAGGAGCGAGGTCATCAGCCGGGCGCCGGTCGCGCCGAGCGGGTGGCCGAGGGCGATGGCACCGCCGTTGGGATTGACCCGGCCGGGGTCGGCGCCGGTCTCCTTCAGCCAGGCCAGTACGACGGGGGCGAACGCCTCGTTGATCTCGATGGCGTCGATGTCGCCGATCGTCATACCCGCCCTGCGCAGGGCGTACGCGGTGGCGGGGATCGGCGCGGAGAGCATCATGACGGGGTCGTCGCCGCGGGCGGAGATGTGGTGTATCCGGGCGCGTGGGGTCAGCCCATGGGTCTTGACCG
Source organism: Streptosporangium amethystogenes subsp. fukuiense (assembly GCF_042665875.1). Taxonomy (NCBI): domain Bacteria; kingdom Bacillati; phylum Actinomycetota; class Actinomycetes; order Streptosporangiales; family Streptosporangiaceae; genus Streptosporangium; species Streptosporangium amethystogenes. The sequence goes on from NZ_JBHTEE010000001.1 coordinate 4,929,599, forward strand.
CCCGCTCGGAGGCGACGAGAAGCGCGGCCGCGCCGTCGGAGATCTGCGAGGAGAGCGCGGCGGTGAGCCTTCCCCCCTCGACCAGGGTCTTGAGCCCGGCCATCCGCTCCAGACTGGTGTCACGGCGCGGGCCCTCGTCGACGGAGACGCCCTCGTAAGGGACGATCTCGGCGGCGAAGCGACCCTCGTCGATCGCGCCGAGTGCCCGCCGGTGGGACTCGTACGCGAACTCCTCCATCTCAAGTCGCGATATATCCCATTTTTCGGCGATCATTTCGGCGCCTCGGAACTGCGACACCTCCTGTCCGCCGTACCGGGCCTGCCAGCCCTTGGAGCCCGCGAACGGGCTGTCGAAACCGAGCGCCTGCCCGGCGGTCATGGCATAGCCGATCGGGACCCGGCTCATGTTCTGCACACCGCCGGCGACGATCAGGTCGGCGGTACCCGACAGCACCGCCTGGGCGGCGAAGTGGAGTGCCTGCTGGGAGGAGCCGCACTGGCGGTCGACGGTGACGCCGGGCACCCCCTCGGGCAGATGGGCGGCCAGCCAGCAGGTGCGGGCGATGTCGCCGGCCTGCGGGCCGACGGTGTCGACGCACCCGAACACGACGTCGTCCACGGCCTCGGGGTCCACGCCGGTGCGCCCGACGAGTTCGCGGATGGCGTGGGCGCCCAGGTCGGCGGGGTGCGCGTCGGCGAGACCGCCGTTCCTGCGGCCCACCGGGGTACGGACCGCGCCGACGATGTATGCCTCGGTCATTGCTTGATCCCTTCGGTCTTCACCTGACGACAAGGGTAGCAAGCGCTTGGTTACAAAGAGGGGCCGGGATGAGCTGGCGCGTTTCGGTGAACAAGCGATTGCGCAAGGGCTCATAATGGTGGGGTGAACACGCGAAAGAACTCCGGCGGCGCGACCACGACCCCGGTCAAGCGCCAGGGCGGAACCAAGCGCGCGGCCGCATCCGGCCCCGCGTCAGAGCGCCGCGACCATCTCGTCAAACTCGCCGCCGAACTCTTCGCCCGCAAGGGCTTCCAGGCGACCACCGTCCGGGAGATCGCCGAAGAGGCCGGCATCCTCTCCGGAAGCCTCTACCACCACTTCGACTCCAAGGAGACGATCGTCGACGAGGTGCTGACCACCTTCCTCGACGACCTCGTCGGCCGCTACCGCGCCGCCCTGGAGCAGGACGGCGACGCCCGCACGATCCTCTCAGAGATGGTGCGCATCGGGTTCAGCACTCTGGAGCCCCACCGCGCGGCGATCACCGTCATGCAGAACGACTGGAACTACCTGCAGTCGCTCCCCGGTGACCGCTTCGACTACCTGGTCAAGGCCGAGGACGAGGTCGAGCGGATGTGGGTCGGGCAGATCAAGCTCGGCCAGGCCGCCGGCCTGTTCCGCGCCGACGTCGATCCCAAGCTCACCTACCGCATGATCCGCGACACCATCTGGGTGGCGGTGCGCTGGTTCCGCCCGGGAGGACGCCTCAACACCGCGGGTCTCGCCGAGCACTACATCACCGTCCTGTTCGACGGCCTGGCGACCGGCGAGCGGAGCAGCCAGAAGGCCTGACGCGTGAGCGGAACCCCGCGCGGAGAGCGACCCGGCCTGTGAGAATCAAGCCGTCCGCGAAGCGAACGGAAGTGGTGGGCGAGCGTGGAGATACTGCAGAAGGCCGTGCGCATGGCACTCACCGAGGTGGCCGACTCCGCCAAGGCCCCGGTCATGCGGGCCTACATGAAGTCGGAGATGCCCTTCCTCGGGGTGCAGGCCGCACCTCGCCGCGCGGCGCTGAAGCGGGTGTTCACCGAGTACTACATGGAGACGGCGCCCGCCTGGCGGGAGGCGACGCTGGCCCTGTGGCACGGGGCCGAGTACCGCGAGGAGCGCTACGCGGCGATCGAACTGACCGGCTTCCGTCTCTACCGGGGCTTCCAGACGCTCGACGCGCTGCCGATGTACGAGGAGATGATCGTCACCGGAGCCTGGTGGGACTACGTCGACGATCTCGCCGTCCACCGCGTCGGCGGCCTGCTCGCGGCCTTCCCCGACACCATGCGCCCCCTCGTGCTCCGCTGGGCCCGCGGCACCGACCTGTGGAAGCGCCGGACGGCCATCCTCTCCCAGAACCGCTTCAAGGCCGCCACCGACACCGGCCTGCTGTACGCCTGCATCGAGCCGAGCCTGTCGGACAACGACTTCTTCGCCCGCAAGGCGATCGGCTGGGCCCTGCGCGAGTACGCCAAGACCAACCCCGACGAGGTCGTCCGCTATGTCGACCACACCGGCATCAGCGGCCTGAGCCGCCGCGAGGCCCTGAAGAACCTCCCGGTGCGCTGACTCGCGTCCCACCGCGCCGCCGATCTCCCTCCAAACCCCCACGGTGACCGTCGGCCCGTTCGCGATCTCTCGGATGGGATACGGGTACGAACTCGGGAGCCCGCGTTCTCGTATGGCTGACGACCACTCTCGTCATTCGAGAGTGTCGAGGTGGAGTGGCGCCGGGACCCCGGTGGGCGCTATTTGAGGGCGCCCGCGGTGAGGCCCTTCTGGATCTGGCTCTGGAAGAGCGTGTAGACGATCATCATCGGCAGGATGGCCATGCTCAGCGCGGCGAACAGGGCCGACCAGTCGGCGTCGTAGCCGGCCGCCGTGGAGATGTCGGCGATGCCCTGGGTGAGCACCCATTTGTCCCTGTCCGAGGTGAGCAGCACCAGAGGCAGCTGGTACTGGTTCCACTGGCCGAGCACGTTGAAGATGGTCACGCTGACGATGCCCGGCTTGGCCATCGGGAGCATGATCCGGAAGAAGACCCGGGCGTGCGAGGCCCCGTCCACGAAGGCCGCCTCGGCCACCGCGCCCGGCAGCGTCCTGAAGAACGCGGCGAGGAAGAAGACCGTGAAGGGCAGCGAGTAGGCGATGTACACCAGCACCAGCCCGCCGTGCGTGTTCAGGCCGATGAACCGGCCGATCAGCGGGACCGTCCCCATGTTCTGCACGACGAAGAACAGCGGGGTCAGCGCCAGGTAGACCGGGAAGGCCAGGCCGGAGACGAACAGCAGATAGATCGCCCGGTTGCCGCGAAAGCGGTAGCGGGCCAGCACGTACGCGGCCATCGAGCCGAACAGCATGGTGCCGAAGGTGCCGAAGGCCACCACCACGATGCTGTTGATCATGTACTGGCCGATGTGCGCCTGCTCCCAGGCACGAGCCCAGTTGTCGAAGCGGAGGGAGGCCGGCAGCGACCAGGCGTCGCCGAAGATCTCGTCCTCGCTCTTCACCGAGGCGAGGAAGGTCCACACGATCGGCACGACGACCAGGACCGTCCAGACCAGCAGTGCGATGTGCGTCAGGGCCGACAGGGGGCCGAGCCGCCTCCTGCGCTCCTCGCGGGCCCAGGCCCGGCTCCGGGGAATCACGGCGTCCGCCACTAGAACTCGATCCGCTCACGTCGCGACAGGCGCAGGGCCAGTGTCGCGAACCCGATGGTGAAGAAGAACAGCACCACGCCCATCGCGGAGGCGTAGCCGAACTTGAAGTACTGGAAGGCGGTGCGGTAGATCTCCGCCGCCATCACGGTCGTGGAGTGGTCAGGACCGCCGTGCTCCGCCGTCATCACCCACACGATGGCGAAGACGTCCAGCGCGGCGATGCCGAGGTAGACCCAGCCGACCTGGATGGTGTCCCAGAGCAGCGGCAGCGTGACCCGCAGGAACAGCTGTATCCCTCCCGCGCCGTCGATCGCCGCCGCCTCGAACAGGTCGCGGGGGATGGAGGAGATGCCGGCGGAGAAGAGCACGACGTAGAAGCCGACGGCCTGCCAGACCAGCACGGCGAGGATCGACCAGAACGCGACCCTGGTGTCCGACAGGAAGCCGATCGGCTCGAACCCCAGGGCGATGAGCGGCGCGTTGAGCATCCCGCTGCGGTCGGGCCTGAAGACCTGCTGGAACAGTACGGCGACCACGGCTACGGCCAGCACCTGGGGGAAGAAGAACACCACCCGGTAGAACTTCGACCCCCAGATGCCCCCGGTGCCGCCCCGCCCGCCCGCGTTGAGCAGGAAGGCGAAGAAGAGCGCGATCCCCAGGGTCAGGATCGGCATCAGGACCAGCAGGATGAGGTTGTGGCCGACGGCCTTCCAGAACACGTTGTCGGCTCCGAGGCGCTGGAAGTTCTCCAGGCCCACCAGCCGCGGGCTCGCGTTCACCCCGCGCCAGTCGGTGAACGCGATGTAGAAGGCCTGCGCGTAGGGCGCGATCACGTAGATCACGTAGAGGGCCACCGGGATCACCAGGAATCCCGCGACGAACCGTGTCCGGCCGTGGTTCATGAGCGACTCGCCGTTCGGTGATCGGCGCGCCGCCGGGCGGGCCGGTGAACCGTGGACCTCAACGCGATCTCCTGCCTAGGGGGTGGTCGGTGCCGGCGTCCCCCGCTGTCGGACGGGGGCGGACGTCAGCGGCTGAACTTCTTCACCGAGGTGTCCTTCTTGATCGCGTCGGCCTTCTGCTGCGCCCGGTCCGCCCACGCGTCGACGGTCAGCTTGCCGGCCATGAGCTGCCCGGTCGCGGCGGCCACCTCGTCGTGCAGCTCGACGTACCACTTGCGGAACAGGAACCAGACGGCGTTGTCGCCGGCCGCGTTCAGCGCGGCCGCGGCGCTCTTGAGACCGGGCTTGAGCGTGTTGCCCTCCCCCGCGCCCTTGACGACGGTGAGCGTGGAGACCAGCTCCATGAACTTGCCCGCGCCCTCCTTGGAGAGCATGGCGCGCATGTACTCCAGGCCCGCGTTGGGGTTGGCCGACTTCGCCGAGACGACGTACTCCTCACCGGGCCGGGCGTGCAGGGTGCCGTACGGCAGGGCGTCCGAGGAGCCGAAGTCGGGCAGCGGGAACATCGCGTAGCCGAAGTCGGCCGGGGTGGAGTCCTTCTGCTCGTTCTCCAGCCAGGAGCCGCAGGGCAACATGGCGACCTGGCCCTTGTTGTGCGCCGTCTGGGTCTGCACGTGGTCGAGTCCCGCGGTGCCCTGGAGCAGGTACTTCGACCCGAGCTCGGCAAAGGCCGTCGCGGCCTGCTTGACCGGCTCGGCCTTCCAGGCGCCGTCCTCGAGGTTGTCGATGTTCTTCAGCACGTCCTTGCCGCCGATCTTCGCGGCGAGCGTGAGGATGGTCTCGTAGATGTAGAAGGGGTGCTTGCCGGCGTAGGTGAAGGGCGCGATCTTGCCCGCCTTCTTGATGGTCTCGCACAGGGCCAGGAAGTCGGCCCAGGTCTTGGGGACCTGCCAGCCCTCGGCCTCGAAGAGCTTCTGCGAGTACCAGATGCCCCAGACGGTGGTGGCGTAGTTGAGGACGTAGGGCGTGCCGTCGTACTTGCCCAGCTCGATCGCGTTCGGGTCGATCGTGTCGCGTACCTTGACCGCGGGGTCGTCCCAGCTGGGCGCGTCGTACAGCGGCGTGAGGTCGGCGAGCTGACCGTCCTGGACCAGGGCGCCGAAGTCCATCGCGTTGGCGCCGGAGTTGTTGATGAACTCCGGCGGGTTCCCGCCGGCGAAACGCGGCTGGAGGGTCTTGGCGATCTCCTTGGTCGCGTTGTGCTTGATCTCCAGTTTGGGGTGCTTGGCCTGGAGCAGCTTCTCGTGGACGTCCTTGGCGTAGCCGTCGCCGAAACCGCCGTCGAAGATCCAGATCTCCAGGGGCCTGTCCTCGGCGAAGCCGAGCGGGTTGGCCGCGCTGGTGGCCCCGGGAGCGGGTGCCGAGGACGCGGCGCCGCCGTTGCCCGCGGGTGTGGCGCACGCGGACAGGGCGGGCAGGGCGAGGCCGGCCAGGGCCGCGCTGCGCAGGAGCTCGCGCCTGGATAGCTGGGTCATGCTTCCTCCTGGGGGTGGCCTGGAAGTGGCAGGCAGTGGTCAGGCACCTCGCCGGATCCTTCCGGCGTAGCGGTTCTCGAGAACACGGTTGTGCTCGTCTCCGCCGGTCACGTTGGCGGAGCGGTAGATCGGCGGAGTGTGGCCCGCCTCGACGAGCGTGCGCACCACCTCGGCCACGACCATCTGGGCCAGCAGCGCCGAGGTGATCGTGGAGACCGCCCCGAACGTGCCGCCGTCCGGGAGCGGGAGTACCGCGTCGCCGTACGGGGCGCGGTTGTCGAGCACCACGTCGGCGAGGTCGAGCAGCTTGCGGCCCGAGGGGTGGCGCGAGGTCATCTCGGTGCTGTGCCGTACGGAGGTCAGGGCGATCAGGCCGTGCCCCCGCTCCTTGACGATCGAGGCCAGCTCGACCACCGAGCCGTTCACCCCGGAGCTGGAGATCAGCACGAACACGTCCTGCGGCCGGACGGGCGCCAGGTCGTAGATCCGCCGGGCGACCGACGGGTCTCGCTCCAGCTCGCCGGGAGCGCCGAGGAGGGTGCCGACCGGGGCGTCTCCGTACAGGACGACGTCACGCAGGGCCAGACGGTTGCTGGGCACCAGGCCGCCCGCGCGCCCGGCGATCTCCATGGCGATCGCCTCGGAGTGCCCGGAGCCGAACGCCTGGATCACTCCGCCGTCGAGCAGGGAGGTGACCATCAACGCGGCCGCGTCCCGTACCGCGCTCTCCTGGCTCCGGGAGACCTCGTCCACCAGGGCCTTCACCTCATGGACGTACTCGGCGGCCCCGATATTGATGTCCACACTCAGTTCCTCTCCACGCGGTGGCTCTCCAGAGCCCGGATCGTCAGCTCGAACGCCTCGTTGGTCTGCTCGTAGGTGCGCTGCGCGACCGCGACGTAGACGGTGTCGAGGACGAAGAGCTGGGAGTGGACGGCGGCCAGGCCGCCCAGCCGGAAGGTGGTCTCGCGGCTGGCGGTGGTCAGCACCAGCTCCGACAACTCCGCCAGTGGGGAACGGGCGAAGGAGGTGACAGCGACGGTCAGCGCGCCCCGGTCCCCGGCCTCGCCGAGGGACTCCAGCACCTCGCGGGTGCGGCCTTGGTGGGAGATGCCGATGGCGACGTCGCCCTCGCCGAGCAGCGCCGCGTCGGCGAGCGCCTCGTGCGCGTCGGCGTGGCTCCAGCAGGGGACCCGGATGCGGCGCAACCGCCCGCCCATCATCCCGGCCACCGCCCCGCTGGTGGAGACCCCGAAGATGAGGACGCGGCGGGCCGCGACGATGGCCTCGGCGACCTTGGCGACGGTGCCCGCGTCGAGTTGGGCCGCGGTCTCCTGGATGAGCCGCGAGTCGGCGGCGGCCATCACGCCGATCGCCGCGTCGAGCGGGTCGGTGGGGCCGATCTCGTGGCCCACCCCCATGTCCCAGTTGGCCTGCGCCGCACGGCCGGTCTCGGTGGCCAGCGCGACCCGTAGCCCGGCGTACCCCGCGAAACCGAACACCCTGCAGAAACGGGTGACCGTGGCGGGCGAGCTGCCGCTCCGCTCGGCCAGCGTGATGATCGTGGATCGTGCCGCCTCCGCGGGGTCGGCCAGGATCGCCTCCCCCACCCGGCGCAGTGCCTCCGGCAGCGCGGGCGTCTCGGTCTGGATGCGTCCGAGCGCACCTGCGGCCACAAGCATTCCTTTCATCAAGAATCATCTGGGTGAAAATTATTCTCAACTCGGGGCCACGTCAAGACCATCGGGGGCATAGTGGAGGGCGTGACACCGGTGGCTCCGGAGCCCGTGGAGAAGTTCCGACAACCTCCGCCGCCTTTCGAGCGTCGTTCATGGCAGAGGTTCCAGAAAAGGAGCCGCCCGACGGAGGCGAACCCCACGATGACTCCACGTCCGGCCGACACGCCGCATCAGGTTTCCGGTGCGCACGTCCACGACGAGCTGGCCGCCCGGCGCGCCCGGCGCGCCCGGGACCAGAGACTGCGCAACGACCCGCACCTCCGGCTGCTCGAACGCGAGCACGGAGTCCGCTTCACGGTCGAGGAGCTCCAGGCCGCGGACCGGCAGGCCCAGGAGACGCGGGCGCCGCGCCACGAGGAGCCGACGCTGGACGAGGAGACGCGCTCCCTGCAGCTGCTCGTCTGGCGCCGCCTGGGCCCGAGGGGGTTCCAGGGGTTCATGCGGGATCTGGAGGAGATGGAGGCCGAGCTCGCCAGGTCTCGGGAGGACGACTGGGACGAGTCCAGCTGAGCCCGTCCGGCCCCGCGCCCGCCATGCTCCGCCGAGTGGTCGACCCGACGTGACCTCAGCCGGGACGGACCAGCAGGGCCGCGCTGCCGTAGCTGCCGCCGAACCCGGTCACCAGCGCGGTCTCGCGACCCGCCCTGAGCTCCCTCACCGCCTGTGCCACGTTGTTCAGCCCGTGCACGTACCCCTCCGACAGCAGGCCGCCGTGCGGATTGACCCGGGCGTGGTGGCGGGCGAGGAGGAACTCGCCCAGCTCGGCCCGGCGGGCCAGGCCGAAGTCCTCCAGTTGCCGGGGCACCAGCCAGGAGTAGGCGTCGTAGAGCAGGGCGACGTCCACGTCCCGGGGCCGCATGCCCGACGTCTCCCACAGGGGGGCCGCGACATGGGCGGAGAAGACCGCGGTGACGTCGGGCGAACGGTCCATGGACGAGCAGCCCGGCCCTCCTCCTCTGACCACGGCGTGGATCCGGGGAGCCTCAGGGGCGAGCCGCGCGTCGCGGATCACCAGCGCACAGGCGCCGTCCGTCTCCTGGCAGCAGTCGACGGTCCGCAGCGGTGCGCAGACGTACGGCCTGGCCAGGTACTCCTCCAGTGAGAGCGGATCGCGCCGCAGGGCACGCGGGTTGGCCGCGGCGTTGTCGCGCGACTGGGCGACCACCGCGTGCAGATGCTCCTCTCCCAGACCGGTCTCGTGCAGGTAGCGCTGCGCCGCCAGGGCGAACATCGGGATCGGTCCCGCCATGCCGTACGGGATCGTGAAGCGCTCCTGCGGGCCGGTGGAGACGGTGTTCATGCGCCTGCCCGAGCGGCCGTTCAGCGCCCGGTAGACCAGCACGCTGCTCGCGACGCCGCAGGCGATGAGCATCGCCGCGTCGCCGAGGATGGACGCCGCCTGGGTGCCGCCGCCGGAGATGTCGTTGTGCCAGCCCAGCCTTTCGATCCCCAGTGCCCTCGCGACACCGACCACGGGGACCGAGTCGTTCATGTGGTAGCTGAGGACCGCGTCGACCTGCCCGGCCGCCAGGCCGGCGTCGGCCAGCGCGGCGCGGGACGCCTCGACGGCGAGTTCCAGCTCGGTCCTGCCCGAGGCCCGCGTCAGGGCCGTCATCCCGAGGCCCGCGACGGCCGCCCTACCTCGCATCCGACTCCTGACAGATCGGGTCGCCCGCCGAGACGGGGCGCGATCCGTCCCGGCGGACGACGTCCGTGGACCGCCGGGACGTCGTGGACGCGGGCGGATCTCGGCCATCGCCCGTCACGGTAACGCGGCCCTCGCTCTTAGGCAAGCGCTTGCTCGGTTAACTGGGCGACGGACCGGCCCGGAGGCGAAGGGCCGGCCGCCCTCGACCTCCGCCCGCCGTTCCGCGGCACGCCGTCTCCCGCGCGGTGGACGGCCACATCGCGCCGATCGTCCGGCAAAAGGGCAGCTCACAGGGGCAGAGAGCGGCATGTGCGGTTTTCCGGGCGGCCGCTGCCTGCCCGGATGAAGCCGGGTAACACTCTGTTCACATACGGGCAACAGCTGCGAAATCGCGACTTGCGAGTCTTTGGTGGCAGCAGACACCTCCACCCTCAAGGACTCCGCCGATGACCTTCAAGGCCGAATACATCTGGATCGACGGTACCGAGCCGACCGCCAAGCTCCGCTCAAAGACCAAGGTCATGGCGGACGGTGCCGAACTCCCGATCTGGGGCTTCGACGGATCCAGCACCAACCAGGCCGACGGTTCCTCCTCGGACCGCGTGCTCAAGCCGGTGTTCACCTGCCCGGACCCGATCCGCGGCGGCGGCAACGTGCTGGTGCTGTGCGAGGTGCTCAACCCCGACATGACCCCGCACGCCAGCAACACCCGCGCGGCCCTCGCCGAGGTCGCGGAGAGGTACGCCGCCCAGGAGTCGTGGTTCGGCATCGAGCAGGAGTACACCTTCTTCAAGGAGGGTCGTCCGCTCGGCTTCCCGCTCGGCGGTTTCCCCGCTCCGCAGGGTGGTTACTACTGCGGCGTCGGCGCCGACGAGGTCTTCGGCCGCGAGATCGTCGAGAAGCACCTCGACTACTGCATCGAGGCGGGCCTGGCCATCTCCGGCATCAACGCCGAGGTCATGCCCGGACAGTGGGAGTTCCAGATCGGCCCGGCCGGCCCCCTGGAGGTCTCCGACCACATGTGGATCGCCCGCTGGCTGCTCTACCGCACCGCCGAGGACTTCAACATCGCCGCCACCCTGGACGCCAAGCCGGTGAAGGGTGACTGGAACGGCGCGGGCGCGCACACCAACTTCTCCACCAAGGCGATGCGCGAGGGCTACGACCCGATCATCACCGCCTGCGAGGCCCTCGCGGCGAACGCCCTGGAGCACGTCAAGTACTACGGCGCCGGCATCGAGGACCGTCTCACCGGCCTCCACGAGACCGCCCCCTGGAACGAGTTCAGCTACGGCGTCTCCGACCGCGGCGCCTCGGTCCGCATCCCCTGGCAGGTCGAGGTGGAGAAGAAGGGCTACATCGAGGACCGGCGTCCGAACGCCAACGTCGACCCTTACCTGGTGACCCGCCTCATCGTGAACACCTGCTGTTCCGCTCTGGAGAAGGCCGAGCAGGTCTGATCCCGACCGAAGAACGCGAAGGCCGCGAACGTCCTGCCGGGGGCGTCCGCGGCCTTCCGCTTTCCCCGGCGGCGACCGCACGGTGGCCGGCGCCGGTGGACCGAAATATCAAACCCCAAATAAAAGCAAAATGTCGGCATACCGCCCCTCGGGTCGGTCCGTCGTCCGGTTCCGCGCCCCTACCACCCCGGCGGGAACGGCCTCTCGCCCCGCCCTGCCGATACAGGCGGGCGCCAAGCCCGCGACCGTCTCGAACGTGGGAACCACAAACGGGGAGGCGATTCACCGGCCGGGTAAACCCGATGGCCGCCAACCCGGGTGCGTGACGAAAATCCCACGAAACAGCTGCTTTAGGACAGCGCTAAAGGGGTAGCTTGCGCCGTACCATAACTGCGATGCAGGACGTAGTGGAGCAATTACAGCGTTTGGGGATGTCGGGCTACGAGGCCAAGGCGTACGTCACCCTGGTCGGTGCCGGCAAGCCTCTCAACGGCTACGAGGTCGCCAAGCGTTCAGGCGTGCCACGCAGCATGGTCTACGCGACCCTGGGCAAGCTGGTGGCCAAGAGCGCGGCCTACGAGTTGCGTGGCGCCGACGACACCGTCGACTACCTGCCGCTGCCACCGCGCTCCCTGCTGGAACGCATGCGCCGGGAGTTCGACGACTCGATCGAGTCGCTGGAGGTCTCGCTGCCCGTGATCGTGGCGTCCCCCAGGGCCCACCTGATCCACAGCCTCAAGGGTTCGGAGGCACTGCTCGCGCGGGCCGAGGACGTGGTGGCCGAGGCGCGCACCGACCTGTTCCTGTCGATCTGGCCCGAGGAGATGGAGCGGCTCTCCCCGCTGGTCGGGCGGGCCGTCGAGCGCGGGGTCGAGACCGCGGTGGTGCACTTCGGATCGGCGCGGAAGCCGGTCGGCGGCTTCTACGAGCACCGTTTCCCCTCCCCGTGCGCGACCGCCGAGGAGCAGGAGGGGCAGGCGGGCCAGGCGGGCCAGGACCACCGGCTGCTGGTCGTCACCGGCGACCGGCGGGAGACCCTGGTCGGCGGCTTCTCCGGCGGCACCGTGTGGGGCGTCTACACCGAGGACCCGGCCGTCGTCGCGATGGCCGTCCAGTACGTCAGGCAGGACATCGCCCTGCAGATCATCGCCGACCGGATCGGTCACGAGAACATGCGCGAGCTCTGTGCCGGCGACCCCGAGCTCAGGCGCTTCCTCACCGGACACGGCTGCGCCACCGCGCTGCTACACGCCGCCGGGATGCCCGGTGCTCCCGATTCCACGCCCGATGGACGGTTGCTTTAACACGAATATGACATCCTTCGGAGGGATTATCCCCATATCGAGGGCCGCTATCTTGGGGGAAGACAGCAGATGGATAAACCGGTCATCATGACGGTCGACGACGATCCGGGGGTATCCCGCTCCGTCGCGCGCGACCTGCGGCGCCGCTATGGCCATTCCTACCGGATCGTCCGGGCCGACACCGCTGCCCAGGGCATCGAGAGCGTCCGCGAACTTCGGCTCCGCGGGGACGACGTCGCGGCGATTCTCGCCGACTACCGGATGCCCCAGATGAACGGCGTGGAGTTCCTGGAACAGGCCATGGACCTGTACCCGTACGCCCGCCGCGTGCTGCTGACCGCCTACGCCGACACCGAGGCCGCGATCCAGGCGATCAACGTGGTCGACCTCGACCACTACCTGCTCAAGCCGTGGGATCCGCCGGAGGAGAAGTTCTACCCGGTGCTGGACGCCCAGCTCGACGCCTGGCAGCGCACCGACCGGCGCGAGTCCGACGAGCTGCGGGTGGTGGGCGCGCGCTGGTCGGCTCCCTCGTACGAGGTCAGGGACTTCCTGTCGCGCAACCAGGTGCCCTACCGCTGGATGCTGGACGACTCCCCCGAGGGCGCCGAGCTGCTCGCGGCGGCCGGGGAGAAGGCCGACACGGGTCCGGCCAGGGTGCCGCTGGTCGTCACCGGCGACGGCGCGAAACTCAGCGCGCCGAGCCTGTCCGAGCTGGCCCAGGCCGTCGGGCTGTCCACCGCGCCGGCCACCGACTTCTACGACCTGATCGTGATCGGGGGCGGCCCCGGCGGGCTGGGCGCCGCGGTCTACGGCGCCTCCGAGGGACTGCGCACGGTGATGGTCGAGCAGCACGCCTCGGGCGGGCAGGCGGGCCAGAGCTCCAGGATCGAGAACTACCTGGGCTTTCCCGACGGCGTCTCCGGCGCGCAACTCGCCGACCGGGCCAGGCGCCAGGCCCTGAAATTCGGCGCCGAGCTGCTCACCGCCCGCACGGTCACCAGCCTTGAGGTCAAGGGGCAGGCCCGGGTGGTCGGCTTCGCCGACGGCGGCACGATCGCGGCGCACACCGTCATCCTGGCCACCGGCGTCTCCTACCGGCGGCTCGACGCCCCCGGCCTCGACGACTTCATCGGCTCCGGCTGCTACTACGGCGCGGCCGTGACCGAGGCACCCGAGTGCGCCGACCGCGAGGTCTACATCGTCGGCGCCGCCAACTCCGCCGGGCAGGGCGCGGTCTACCTGTCGGGGTACGCCAGCAAGGTCCACCTGGTCGTCAGGGGCGACGGGCTGGAGCGGACCATGTCGCACTACCTGATCGAGCAGATCTCGCAGATCCCGAACATCGAGGTGCTCACCGAGACCGAGGTGGTCGGCGCCGAGGGCGAGGGGCACCTGGAGCGGATCACGCTGAAGGGCCCGGACGGCGAGCGCACGGTCGGGGCCGAGTGGCTGTTCGTCTTCATCGGCGCCGAGCCGTTCACCGACTGGCTCGGCGAGACCGTCGAGCGCGACGCCAGGGGCTTCGTGCTGACCGGCCCCGACCTGACCGCCGACGAGAGCAGGCCGCGCAACTGGCCGCTCCGGCGGGAGCCGTACCACCTGGAGACGAACGTTCCCGGGGTGTTCGCCGCCGGCGACGTCCGGGCCGACTCGATCAAGCGGGTCGCCTCCGCGGTCGGCGAGGGCGCGATGGCCGTGGCCCTCGTCCACCGCTACCTGGAGAAGACCTGATCGGCAAGGAGGTCACATGATCGACACGGATGTGCTCCGCGGGCTGTTCCTCTTCGAGAGGCTCGACGAGGACAAGCTCCGCTGGCTCGCCGAACACGGGACCGAGGAGGAGTACGGGGCGGGCGAGCCGATCGTCAGGCAGGGTGATCCGGCCGACTGCTTCGCCGTGCTCATCGACGGCGAGGTGATGATGGTCACCGAGACCCCCGCCGGACCGGTCACGATGACCCCGACCTCGCAGCCCGGCGTCTACGCCGGCGCGGTCCTGGCCTACCTGGGCGACCGCGCCCCGGCCACCTACGCCCACTCGCTGCGCGCCACCAAACCGACCCGCATGTTCATGCTCCCGGCCAGGAAGTACGGCATGATCATGGCCGAGTGGTTCCCGATGGCGGTGCATCTGCTGGACGGGGCCCGTCTGGGCGGGCTGGCGCAGCGGGAGCTCATCGACCGGCGGCAGCGGCTGACCGCGCTCGGCACGATCACCGCCGGGCTCACCCACGAGCTCAACAACCCGGCCGCGGCGGCGGTACGGGCCGTGGACGACCTGCGGGTGAAGGTACGGAGTTCGCGCAGGCGGCTGGCCGCACTGGCGGAGGAGGGCATCGAGCCCGAGCGGCTGCGCGAGTTGGTCGACCTGCAGGAGGCGTGCGCCGACAGCACCTCGAAGGCGCCGCCCCGCTCGCCGCTGGAGACCTCCGACGCCGAGGACGAGCTGTCCGAGGCGCTGGAGGAGGCCGGGGTCTCGGACGCCTGGGAGATCGCGCCGGCGCTGGTGGCGGCCGGGTTCGAGGTCGGCAGGCTCGACGCCGTCCGCGAGGCGATCGGCGACCGGCACCTGGACGCGGCGATGCACTGGCTGTCGGAGGCCACCGAGATCTCCCAGATGCTGAACGAGGTGACGGACGCGACCGAGCGGATCTCCTCGCTGATCGCCTCCGCCAAGCAGTACTCCCAGATGGACCGGGCGCCCTACCAGACGGTGGACGTGCGGGAGCTGCTCGACAGCACCCTCACCATGTTCCGCGGCAAGATCCCGCCGGGGATCACCATCGCCACCGACTACGACCCCGGGCTGCCGCCCATCCCCGCCTACGCGGGGGAACTCAACCAGGTGTGGACCAACCTGATCCACAACGCGCTGGACGCGATGACCGGCAGCGGTGTCCTGACCGTCCGCACCCGCCTCGAACACGACACGATCGCGCTGATCGAGATCTGCGACACCGGCCCCGGCGTCCCCGAGGCCCTGCGCGAGCGGATCTTCGAGCCGTTCTTCACCACGAAGTCGGTGGGCGAGGGCACCGGGCTCGGCCTGGACATCTCCTTCCGCATCGTCGCCGGTCGTCACGGCGGCGACCTGCGCGTGGAGTCGAAGCCCGGCGACACCCGCTTCCAGGTGCGCCTCCCCGTCACCGAGACGTCCGTCCCGGCCTGATCCGGCACCGCCGGGCGCCGGGGTCGCCGGGCCTCAGGAGCCGTGGACGCCGCCCGCGATGTCCATCAGGCGGGCGAGGACCTTGCCGCCGGAGACCCGGACGCCGTCGTGCTCCCACTCGTTGGTCACCCAGGTCCGCACGTTGCCCACCGCGCGCGCGGTGCGCATGGACAGCCCCTCGTCGACGTACATGTCGTCGTAGTAGACGGCGGCGACCACCGGGACCCGGTTGGCGGCCAGCCGGGCCGGGTCGTAGAGGGCGGGCCAGCCGGAGACGGTGGCGAGGATCTCGGCGGCGCCCCTGAAGGGGCGGAGCGCGGCGATCTCGTCGAACATCCAGGGGTAGATCATCTCCCCGGTGGGGAGCGTCGGTCCCGCGTCCTCGTGGAACTCCTCGGGCAGCAGCCGGTGCGCGGCCCAGTCCGTGGCGGCGCCCTGGGCGTAGATCGACTCGTGCAGGACCGCGTAGAGCGGGTTGCCGACGAAACCGGTGGCCATCATGACCTCGTACCGGAAGAGGTCGGAGAGCCTGCCGCCGGTCCAGGCCTCCTCCAGCAACCAGTGCAGGTATTCGGCGCCGTCGCTCATCCCCAGGCACATGCCGAGGGTCTGCAGGCGGCGTACGGTCAGCACGTCGCCGTCGGGGAGCGAGACCTCGTGCAGGCGCAGGTGGGCGGCTATCGCGTCCAGGCGGCCCGAGTCCTGCGGGTAACGGGCGAAGTAGCGGCGCACCTTGTCCAGGACCCGCGGGTAGGTGCGGGAGTAGACGTCGTCGGCGGTGGCGTCGAGCCCGGCCAGGCCGCCGGTCACGTAGCAGGTCGCCAGGCCCTCGGGGGCCAGCGAGAGGTAGGTCAGCGTGATGAAGCCACCGTAGCTCTGGCCGAGGGTCTCCCACGGCCGGTCACCGGCGAGCTCTCGCCGGATCAGCTCGGCGTCGGCCACGATCGAGTCGGCGCGGAAGTGCCCGAGGCGGGCGGCGAGCTCGGCGTCCGTGCCGCGCACCGTCTTCGCGGTGACGGGGGTGCTGCGGCCGGTCCCCCGCTGGTCGAGCAGGAGGACGCGATGGGTCTTCAGCGCCTGCCCCAGCCACCCCTCCGCGGCGGTCGGGCGCGGCGACTTGCCGCCGGGACCGCCCTGCAGGAAGAGCAGCCACGGCAGGTCATCCCGCCGCCTGGCCGGGTCCACCGCCTCCCGGGCGAAGACCTCGATCGTCTCGCCACCGGGGTCGGCGTGGTCGAGGGGAACGGTGAACACGTGGTCGGTGAGCGCCACACCGGGCAGAAGGACAGTCACCCCGGAAAACTACCCGACCCCGTGGCCGTCGTTTCCTGGCGGGCGCGGCACTTCCCCGGAGGCGGAGAACTGATACGCTTCCCAAGCGAGCGCTTGGTTTCGCGCGGCCTGCCGCGACCGAGACCGCGGAACGGGACAGCCGGAGACGACCGCCAGGGGACAAGCCGATGAAGTTCTCGACCTTCCATCTCTTCCACCGGTTCGACGGCCAGAGCTTCAAGGATGTCTACGACTACCATCTCGAACTGGTCGAGCTGGCCGAGGAGCTGGGCTTCCACGGCGTACGGCTGGCCGAGCACCACTTCCGCGACTACGGAGTGGTCCCGAACCTGTTCACCATGCTGGCCAACATGGCCGCGCGCACCGAGCGGCTCCGGCTGGGCACCGGCATCGTGGTGCTGCCGCTGCACAACCCGATCCACGTCGCCGAGGAGGCGGCCATGGTGGACGTGCTCTCCGGCGGGCGGCTGGAGCTGGGCATCGGGCGCGGCTACCAGAGCTTCGAGTTCGAGGGCTTCGGCATCGACCTGGCCGAGGCCCGCGACCGGTTCAACGAGGCGCTGGAGGTCGTCCTCGGCCTCTGGGGCAGCCCCGCCTTCCGGCACGAGGGCAAGTTCTACCGGACCGGCACCGAGGTCGAACTCGTCCCCCGGCCGCTCCAGACCCCGTCCCCGCCGATCCATGTGGCCGCCGTGTCCCCGGAGACCGTGACCATGTACGCCGAGCGCGGCCTGCCCATCCTGGCCGACCCGGCGGCGCCGTTCCGCAAGGTGGTCAAGGCGGCGGAGACCTGGCGGACGACCGCGGAACTGGCCGGGCACGACGTGACCGGGCACGAGCTGGTGGTCGCGCGCAGCGTCTACGTCGCCGCCACGGCGGAGGCGGCCCGCGAGGACCAGGCCAGGTTCGAGGCGGGGTTCGACCGAAGCCGGATCTTCAACGAGAAGAGCGCCCCGATCGACCCCAGGACCGGCAAGGCCGCACAGGGCTTCGAGTACTACCAGGACCGCTACCTCAAGGGCGGCTCGGTCTCCAACGACTTCCGCTGGGAGCAGCTGGAGGTCATCGGCGACCCCGAGCGGGTGATCGGCCAGATCCGGCTGCTGCGGGACGCCGGATTCGCCAACCTGCTCTGTGACTTCGGCAGCACCAGGCCGATGCCGCTGGAGAAGATGAAGAAGGTCATGCGGTTCTTCGCCGCCGAGGTCATGCCGGCCTTCAAATGATCCGTCCCCGTACGGCTCGCACCGGCCGAGGCGGGAGGGCGCGGGCCGTACGCCACCCCCACCAGGAGGCGCGATGATCCACCAGTTGACCCTGTCCGACGTCCTCGCCGAACACGCCCGCAGCCGCCCCGGGGTGACCGCGGTGGTGGACGGCGAGCTGCGGCTCACCTATCCCGAACTGGACGCGCGGGTCACCCGCCTGGCGGGCGCGCTGGCCGCGCGGGGCGTGACGGCCGGGGAGCGGGTGCTCTGGCTGGGCAGGAACGACCACGCGGTGCTCGAACTGCTGCTCGCCTCGTCCAGGCTCGGCGCGATCCTCTGCCCGGCCAACTGGCGGCAGTCGGCCGAAGAGCTCTCCTTCGTCCTTTCCGACCTCGCTCCGAAGGTCGTCGTCTGGGAGGAGTCCGAGGTCGCCGCCCCGCTGAGCGGCGAGGACTGGATCCTCGCGGGGGCGGGCTACGAGGCGTTCCTGGCCGGCGGGTCCCCGGACGCCGTGCCGGACGGGTTCGCCGACGGCGCCGACGACGCCGACGACGCCGACGACACTGCGCCGGTGCTCGCGCTCTACACCGCCGCCTTCGACGGCCGCCCCAACGCGGCGCTGCTCAGCAGCGCCGCCCTGGTCGCGCACAGCACCTCGCTGCTGGTGGTGCGGCAGATGGAGCCGGGCTTCACCTTCCTGAACAGCGGCCCGCTGTTCCACGTGGGCACGATGATGTTCTGCCTGGCCACACTCCAGATCGGCGGGACGAACGTGTTCACGCCGGCTTTCGACGCCGAGGAGGTCTGCCGCCTCGTCGACGCGGAGAAGGTCACCCAGGCGTTCCTGTTCGGGCAGATGATCGACGCGGTGGTGAAGGCCAACGAGGGCGGCAAGTACGACCTGACGTCGCTCCGCTTCGTCTCCCACTCGGCCGAGTGGGACGCCATGACGAGCGTGGACGACTCCCCCTGGTGCCGGTCGAAGATGGGCGGCTACGGGCAGACGGAGGTGGCCGGGATGCTGACCTTCCTGGGTCTCGCCCCGGGTGCCTCGGGGTTCGCCGGACGGCCGTCACCGCTGGTCCAGGTGCGCATCCTCGCCCCTGACGGCGACGAGGTGCCCGCGGGAGAGGTGGGCGAGATCTGCGCCCGCGGCAAGTCCCTTTTTTCCGGATATTTCAACAGACCTGAGCTCAATGAGGCGAAGAGCCGCGGGGGCTGGCACCACACCGGCGACCTCGGCCGCCGCGAGGCCGACGGCACGATCACCTTCATCGGCCCCCGGCTCCGCATGATCAAGTCCGGCAACGAGAACATCTACCCGGCCGAGGTCGAGCGGGTGCTGAAAACCCATCCCGCCGTCGCCGACGCCGCGGTCATCGGTGTCCCCGACGAGCGGTGGCGGCAGGCGGTGAAGGCCGTCGTGGTCCTCCGGGACGGGGCCGACGCCTCCGCCGAGGAACTCGTCGAGCATGTGCGGGGCGGCCTCGCCTCGTACAAGAAGCCACGGCAGGTGGACTTCGTGGCGGCCATTCCCAAGAAAGGCTTCACCCCCGACTACGACGCCCTCGACGCCGCCCACGGCGGGGGCGGCTACCCCGGCACCTGACGGTCCCGCGCGGTCCGCGACGAGAGCCGGCTCCCCGGAGCCGGCTCTCGTCGGCCGTTCCGGCACGACTCGGCGACTCCGTCTTGACGCGGACGGAGCTTTTCCACTTAAATTTCATTATGAATTAAGATTCAAAGTTGAGCGGCCACCACTCCCCTCGGGCGCCCGAAGAGCGCGGGAGGGTGGAACGGCACCCCTGCCGTCGATCGTCGACCCGACGCCGCCCGACAGGCGCCCCATCCGCGTGACCACGCAAGGAGCAGTCAAAGGATGACCCAGACCGACGACCGGACCGGCACCGGCCTGGCCCTGTTCCCCCCCGGTTTCCGCTGGGGGGTCGCCACCGCGGCCTACCAGATCGAGGGCGCCGCCGCGGAGGACGGCCGCACCCCCTCCATCTGGGACACCTTCGCCAGGACCCCCGGCCGGGTGCACCTCGGGCAGACCGGCGACATCGCCTGCGACCACTACCACCGCTACGCCGACGACGTGGCCCTCATGCGGGACCTCGGCATCGACACCTACCGCTTCTCCGTCTCCTGGCCCCGGATCAGGCCCGACGGCACGGG
This sequence comes from Streptosporangium amethystogenes subsp. fukuiense, assembly GCF_042665875.1. NCBI lineage: Bacteria > Bacillati > Actinomycetota > Actinomycetes > Streptosporangiales > Streptosporangiaceae > Streptosporangium > Streptosporangium amethystogenes. The sequence goes on from NZ_JBHTEE010000001.1 coordinate 4,949,470, forward strand.
GCCGGTCAATCCCCTCGGCCTGGACTTCTACGACCGGCTGACGGACACCCTGCTGGCCGCCGGCATCGCGCCCATGGTCACCCTGTACCACTGGGACCTGCCACAGTGCCTGGAGGACCGGGGTGGCTGGACCGTGCGGGAGACCGCCCACCACTTCGCCGAGTACGCCGGAGCGGTGTACGACCGGCTCGGAGACCGGGTCAGGACCTGGACCACGCTCAACGAGCCGTGGTGCTCGGCCTTCCTCGGGTACGCCACCGGCGATCAGGCGCCCGGCAGGACCGAGCCGGACGCGGCCTTCCGTGCGGCGCACCACCTGCTGCTCGGCCACGGTCTGGCGGCCCGCGCCCTGCGCGCGGCGGGAGCCCGGGAGATCTCGATCACGGTCAACCTCACCCCGGTGTCCCCCCGCGACCCGCAGGACCGGCACGACGTCGCGGCGGCCGGGCTCGTCGACGGCCTGCACAACCGGATCTTCCTCGACCCGATCCTCAACGGCCGCTACCCCGCCGACATGCTGGAGCACATGGCCCGCTTCACCACTCTGGAGCACATCGCCGACGGCGACGAGGAGCTGATCGGCGCCCCGATCGACCTGCTGGGAGTCAACTACTACGCGCCGACCCTCGTCGCGGCGAAGGTGGGCACGCCCTCCTCGGACCGCTTCCCCGGCACCGAAGGCGTCGAACACCTCGACCCCGGCCTGCCGGTGACCGCCATGGGCTGGCCCGTCGAGGCCGACGGCCTGCGCAGGCTCCTCGTGCGGCTGGCGCGGGACTATCCCGCCACCCCGCTGATGATCACCGAGAACGGGGCGGCCTACCACGACTCCGCCGAGGACGGCCGGGTGGCCGACGCCGAGCGCGTCGACTACCTGCGCACCCATCTGCTCGCCGCCCACCGGGCGATCGGCGAGGGAGCCGATCTGCGCGGTTACCTGGCCTGGTCGCTGATGGACAACTTCGAGTGGGCGTACGGCTACGAGAAGCGGTTCGGGCTGGTCCGCGTCGACTACGACACCCAACGCCGCATCCCCAAGGACAGCGCCCTGTGGTACAGCGGTGTCATCGGCAGGAACGGGATCTGAGGCGACGTTCCCCGCGTCTCCGTCCCCGGGAGAGGCCCGGGGAACCCGGGGACACCGCGTCGGGCCCCGGGTGGGCTCGTACTCGGTGGGTGCCGCAGGTCCGCGGACCGGTGATCGCCGCCGGAAAAGTACCGGGCGGGGTCGACGGTCGCGGCACCCGGCGCGGAGACCGGTCAGCCGTGCGCGGGCCCGGCCGCCCGCGCCGGGGTCTCGTCCCGCCCCGCGGGGCGCACCGCGTGGCTGCGCAGCAGGAAGTCCTCGACGACCAGGGTGGCCGCGCCCAGGGCGACCGCCTCGGGGCCGAGCCGGCCCAGCTCGATCGACGCCTGCGAGAAGGGCAGGGGCAGGGCGTACCTGGCGGCGGCGGCACGGATCTCGGTGAGGAACTCCCGCCCGAGCAGGGACCCGGCCCAGCCGCCGAGGATGACGCGCTCGGGATTGAACAGGTTGATGAGGTCGGCCAGCCCCGCCCCGAGACAGCGGACGGCCTCCTCGAACGCGGGCCTGGCCAGCGGGTCGGCGAGAAGCGCGGCGAAGACGCTCTCCTCGTCGTCGTCCCCCAGTTCCCTGCCCGCGCCGGCGAGGATCGCCTCGGCGCCGACGTACGCCTCCAGGCAGCCCTGGCTGCCGCAGCGGCAGGGGCGCCCATCGAGGACGATCTTCGTATGGCCCCACTCCCCCGCGCCGTTCGCCGTTCCCCGGTAGGTGACGCCGCCGTTGATGACGCTCGCCCCGGCGCCGGTGCCGATGAAGGTCATGACCAGGTGCTGGGCGCCCTTGCCCGCCCCGAACCAGAGCTCGGCCTGGCCGGTGGTCTTGACCCCGTTGTCGGCGAAGACCGGGATCGAGGTGCCCTCGCGCAGCAGCGCGCCCAGCGGTACGCCGTCCCAGCCGAACGCGCGGGCGTGGATGAGCAGGTCCGGCCCCTGCTCGGCGACACCCGGGACGCCCAGCCCCATGCCGAGCACCTCGGACTCGTCCGCCCCCGCCTCCGACAGGACCGCCTCCAGCCCGTCGAGGATGTGACGGGCCACCACGGCGGGCTCGTGGTGGCTCGGGTCGAGGGCGAACTCCTTCCTCGCCCGCTCCCGCATCGCCAGGTCGTACAGCTCGACGCGGACGCGGGTCTCCCCGACCCCCACCCCGACCACGTACCCGTACGAGGGGTCGACCCTGAGCATGATCCGCGGCCGCCCGCCGTCGGAGTCGACGGAACCGGTCTCGACCACGATGCCGTCCGCGATGAGGCCGCCGATCACGTTGCTGACCGTCGCGGCGCTGAGACCAGTGGCCTGGGCCAGGTCGTGCCTGCTCAGCTCGTTGGCGAAATACAACGTCCACAGGACCACGGACCGGTTGCCCTTCCGCACATCACGGAGGGTCCCCCGCTGTGGACGGCTCATGCTTCTCCCCGGGGAAGTAATTTCAAATGTTAGTACAACTACTACTCTAGCCACTCGCGGACAATGCCCACCGAGCACACTCCTGCCCGGCGGGGGCGCGCCGCACCCGCGCCGGACGCGAGGAGAGTTTCCCAGGTCGCACGGGGAATCGCCACGTCCGGCACAGACCCGTGGAACCGTCTCGAAGGCACCGCTCCGCCCGCCGCCCTCCCGGCCTGATCCGGTCAGGACGGTGACGGTCAGGACGGTGACGGTCAGGACGGTGACGGCCAGAAGGCGAGGTTGTGGTCGGCGGCGTAGTCGACGGGCCACACCGCGCCCGGCTCCAGTGACTGGGTGTACGGGACGCGCGCGGCGCCGTCGAAACGCTCCCAGCGGGGCAGTCCCGCGCCGTTGGGATCGCCGGTGCGGGCGAAGTTGGTCCAGTAGGCGATCATCTGGTCGGACAGCCTCCGCTGCGCCGGGGTCAGTGTGACGTTCCGCTCGGCGAACAGGTACGGCAGGTCAGCCGCGTGAAAGGCGCCGAAGGGGAAGTCCGTCCTCAGCGGCAGGAACATCGGGGCCCGCCGGTCGGCGAACCGGTAGGCGTAGAGGGGGGCCTTCCGGCTGAGCAGCCTGTTCTGCTCGAAGGTCGCGCGAGCCCACATCCTGTCGGTGATCACGGCGGCCCAGGCCAGCGACGGCGAGCCGTACCCGGCGGGCGGGTACTCCGCGGCCACCCGCGCCGCGTCCGCGCCGAAGGCGGTGCGCAGCAACCTGCCGTAACCCCTGGCGGTGATCGGCCTGCCCGCCAGGTCGTACCGCATGCCGACGAAGAGCCGATGCTCATCGCGGGTCGCCCCGGAGATCACCGGGACCGGGTGCCCGCGACCCGCCCGCAGTTCCGCGGACGGCAACCGGGGCAGCGTCTCGTTCCCGTACGCGTAGCTCTGGAACATGTTCATGATCTGCGGGACCTTGAGGATCCGCTCCACCGGCAGGGCGCGCAGACACCGGAGGTCCTCGCAGCCGAGCATCGGGGCCACGTACCCGCCCATCTCCTCGACCTCTCCGGCGGTGCGCCAGGCAAAGGCCGGGTAGCCGGGCACGCCCTCGCCCATGCTCCCGGCGAGCATGTCCATCATCCCCTCGCCGCTCTGCAGGACGGCCCGGTCGAACAGCCCTTCGGCCCCCGGCGAGGTCAGGTGCCCGCCGATGCTCAGCGCGCCCCACGAGACGCCGAACACCGTCACGTTCCCCGGATCCCCGCCGAACGCGGCGGCGTTGCGGCGTACCCAGCGCAGGGCCGCCTGCTGGTCCTGCAGCCCGTAGGTGCCGGAACCCGCGAGCCCCGGGTAGCCGAACCCGCCGAACACCCCGAGCCGGTAGTTGATCGTGACGACCACCACGTCCCCCCTGGTGACCATGGCCCGCACGTCGGTGAGGTCTCCCGAGCCCAGGGCCCCGTCCCCGTGGATCCACACCATGACCGGCCTGCCCTCGCCCGAGGGGGCCGGGGTGCGCGGCGCCGTCACGTTGAGGAACAGGCAGTCCTCGTCGGAGCCGGCGACCTTCGCGTAGTCGCTCCCGACCTGGGGGCACCTGCCGCCCGGCCGGGTGGCGTCCCTGATTCCCGGCCAGGGGGCGACCGGCCGGGGAGAACTCCACCTCAGTTCGCCGACCGGCGGGGCCGCGTAGGGGATGCCCTGGAAGATCCGGTGTTCGGCGGTCACCGTACCCCGCACGGCTCCGGCATCGGTCCGCACCGTGTTCCCGCCGTTGTTCCCGCCGTTCCCGCCGTCCTTCTCCGGCGTCCCCGCCCTCGGTGCGCCCCCGCACGCCGAGAGCAGGACCGCCGCCACCAGGGCGGCCGTCAGTTTTCCTGTCATGCCCTCCACGCTGTCAAGGGCCGGCCGGACCGGGCAGATCCATCGGTACGGAATGCTCGACGACAAATGTCCCGGTGCCCGGGAAACGGCCCCCTCAGAGGATCGCCAGCGGGTTGATCGGGCTTCCCGTGCCCCCCTCGATCCTCAGCGGGGCCGCGACGAAGACGAACTCCCCGCCGCCGCGGCCGGCGCAGGCCGCGCCCAGTTCCTCCAGCGAGAGCATCTCGGCCAGGTGGATGCCGTGCCGCCAGAGCAGGATCAGGTGCAGATCGTCCGCCAGGTCCTCGTCGGCGAGCTGGCGGGCGTTGAGGCCCCCGATGGCGGCGTTGTCCGAGGCGACCACGGCGACGTCGCGGGCGGCGAGCCACCTGCCGCCGTCCGCGGACAGGCCCGGCTGGCCCGCCCAGTAGTCCTGCGGCGACCCCTCCCAGACCAGCGGCCATCCGGTGCGGACCACCGCCACGTCGCCGGGGCGCACATCGTCGTGGATCTCCGCCAGCAGGTCGCCGGAGACGCGAAAGTCCACCGGCAGGTGGTCGAGGCCGAGATGGCGGGGGACGTCGAAGAGCACCCCCCGGGCGACGACCCCGCCCGCGGTCTCGATGCCGCAGCGGGTGGCCCCGTAGGACCTGACCCTGGCGGCGGGGTGCCCGTTGTAGAGCTCCTCCCCCGCCCACATGTGGCAGAGCGCGTCCATATGGGTCGTGGTGCCGTGCTGGGTGACCATCAGGGCGTCGTCGGCCATCCGCAGCCCGGCCCCGATCGGGCGGGTGCCGGCCGCGTAGTCGCCGCCGTCCACGGACATGAAGTGCTGCGGCAGCGGGCGGCCCCGCAGGTGCGGGACCGTCGTGGGGGCGGGCGAGGAGGTGGCGCCCCTGATGGGCATGGCCAGGCTGATCACCTGGCCGGTGACGGCGGAGGCGAGGGCGGCCAGGACCGTGCCGGGGGTCAGTAGGTTGAGGGTGCCACGCTGGTCTCCTGGGCCGAATCGGCCCCAGTTGTTAGGCTCGGCTACCAAGCAAGTGCTCACTTTCTAAAGATGCGGGGACGGACGATGACTGCGGACGGTGTGATCGAGGGTCGGGCGGACACGTACGGGCACTGCGATCCCCGGTTCTCCCGGGTGCGGGAGGTGTTCGACGCGCACTTCGCCGGCGGCGAGGAACTGGGCGCGGCGTTCGCGGTCTTCCTGGACGGCGAACCCGTCGTGGACCTGTGGGGCGGGGTCGCCGACCGCCACAGCGGGCGGCCCTGGGAGCGTGACACCCCCGTGCTGGCGTACTCGTGCACCAAGGCGGTGACCGCGACGGTCGCGCTGCTGCTGGCCGAGCGCGGGCTGCTCGACGTCGCCGCCCCGGTCGCGGACGTCTGGCCGGAGTTCGCGCGGCACGGCAAGGAGCGCGTCACCGTCGAGCACCTGCTCACCCACCAGGCGGGGCTGCCCGTGATCGAGGAGCAGGTCCCGGTGGAGGAGTTCGGCGACCAGGCCGCCATCGCCGACCGGCTGGCCGGCCAGGCGCCGATCTGGGAGCCGGGCACCGCGCACGGCTACCACGCGCTGACGTACGGGTTCCTGGTCGGCGAGGTGGTCCGCAGGGTGTCGGGCGGCTCCGTGGGCGAGCTGGTGGCCGCGGAGATCTCCGGGCCGCTCGATCTGGAGCTCCAGGTTGGCGCCGGTGACGACGCGGTCGAGCGGGCGGCCCGGCTGTCCGCCCGGGAGCGCGCGAGGCCCTCCGCCCCGGCATCCGCCGAATCCGCGCCGGCGGGCGCGGCGGATCAGGCCGGACAGGTCACCGGCACCGCGCGGGCCGCGGCGGACGGGCGGGCCGGTGACGGCGCGGCAGGCGGTCCCGCGACGGTCTCCACGGCGGCGGAGTTGCCGGGACACGGACCCGGGGACCCGGTCTACGAGATGGCCAGGGCCTCGCTCGACAGGAACAGCCTGATGAACCGGGCGCTGGGCAACCCGCCGATCCACCGGCTGCCCGGCGGCGCCAACAATCCGGTCGTCCTGCGGGCCGGCTGGCCCGCGATGGGCGCCGTCACCAGCGCCCGGGGACTGGCCGGGTTCTACCGCGACCTGGTGGCGGGGCGGATCGTGGGCCCGGAGACCCTGCGCGACGCGACGCGCAGGAGGGTGCACGGCCCGGACAGGGTGATGTTCATCGACAGTTCCTTCGGGCTGGGCTACATGCGTCCGGCGATGACCTTCCTCACCCCCGCCGGCGGCGCGGAGACCGCCTTCGGCCACACCGGTCTCGGCGGGTCGCTGGGCCTCGGCGACGCCGAGCACGGCCTGGGCATGGCGTACACGATGAACAGGATGGCGGGCGCCGTCTCCGGCAGCCTCCGCGCCTACCGCCTGGCCGAGGCCGTCTACGAGTCGCTCCCCCAGGGCCGCCCCACGCGCTGAACCCCGCGGGGACGCCTCCGGGGAGGACTCCGGCGGCGCCCCCGGCGGGAGGGCCGTGTCGCGACGCTCCCGCCGGTCGGCGGGACCGGTTCCCGGGTGCCGCCGTCGGCCCCTCGTCCGGGGTGTCAATGCATCGTGACGCCGCCGCTGACCGACAGGGTCTGGCCCGTGACGTAGGCGGCCCTGTCGGTGCAGAGGTAGGCGACCATCCCGGCGACGTCCTCGGGGGCGCCCAGACGGCGCAGCGGGATGCCCCTGGCGATCCTGTCGACCAGTCCCGGCCTCTCCGCGTCCACCCGGCGGAGCATCGGGGTGTCGGTGGGCCCCGGGCAGACCACGTTGGAGGTGACGTTCCCCCGGGCCGCCTCCCTCGCCAGGGTCTTGGCCAGGCCGAACAGTCCCGCCTTGGTCGCGGCGTACGCGCCCTCGCCGCCGGAGCCGGCCCGCGCCCCGTCCGAGGAGACGAAGACCAGGCGGCCCCAGCCGCGCTCGATCATCCCGGGCAGCAGGAGGCGGGTGAGCAGCATCGGGGCGCGCAGGTTGACCCGCCACATCAGCTCCCAGCCTTCGGGGTCGCCGGTGACGAACGGCTCGACGATCGACACCCCGGCGTTGTTGACCAGGATGTCCACCGGCCCGGCCCGCCCGCAGAAGTCCTCGATGGACGCCGGGTCCGCCAGGTCGACCCGCAGGGCCGTGGCCGGGGCCCTCGGCCCCCTCGGCACCCCGGCCCCGGGGCCCAGGCCGATCGACTCGCTGTTCAGCTCGTCGGCGACCGCCGCGGCGCCGGACTCGTCCACGTCGGCCACCACGACCCCGGCCCCGAGCGCGGCGAGGTCGCGGCAGACCGCGGCGCCGATCGCCCCGGCTCCCCCGGTCACCACCGCCGTGCGTCCGTCCAGCCTCAGGCCGTCGATCACTTCCAGACCTCCACGATGTCGGCGGCCCGCACCCGCGCGGCGAGCAGGCTCACGGTGTGCCTCAGCACCGCCTGCGCGTAGTCGTCGGGGACTCCCGCCACGGCGTCGGTCACCACCGCCACCCGGTAGCCGAGGTTGACCGCCTCCAGGGCGAGCCCGGGGATGCCGAGGTTGAGGGAGAACCCCACGGCGACGACCGTCGAGACGCCGAGCGAGCGCAGGGTCATGTCCAGCGACGTCCCGGTGAAGGGCGAGAAGCCGTGGTGGCGGCGCGACTCCAGGTCGCCGGGATCGCGCAGGCCGGGCAGCACCTCGACCGCCCCGCTGCCCTCCAGCATGTGCGCGGGGTCCTTGAGCAGGGCCGCGATGAAGGGGCTGTTCGCGGTGTGCGATCCGGCGCGGTCGGCACGGAAGGCCGCGGTGCAGTGGATCACCGGCACCCCGGCCGCGCGGGCCGCGGCCAGGACCGCGGCGGCGTTGGCCACCACGTCGCGCCGGGCGCACACCTCCACCAGGTCCGGGAACCTCGCGAGATCTCCGGCGACGCCGCGCTGCATCTCCATCACCAGCACCGCGCTGCGGTCCGGCGCGGCGAGCGCGCCCAGATCGACGGCCATGCGACCTCCACTAACCCGAGCGCTTGCTTGGTTAACGATCGGAGCCTAACACGCGACCGGATCGACCACCGAGCACGATCCCGATCGTTACCCTTCGCAAAAGTTGACCAACCGTGACAACCAACCCCATGGGTGAGACCGTCGAACAAGTCGACGGCACTCGGAAGGGAGCTGGATGGTTCCGGGATACCGCGAGATTCGGGAACTCGGCGTCGGCGGGGGCGGGCGCGTGGTACTGGCCACGTACGCCGCCACCGGTGCCTACGTGGCCATCAAATATCTCAACGCGACGCTCAAGGACGACCACCGCTTCCTGGCGCGCTTCCGTGCGGAGGCGCGCGTCATGGTGGAGCTGCAGGACCCGAACGTGGTCCAGTTGTACGAGTACTACGAGGACGTGCTCGAAGCCGCGATCGTGATGGAGCTGGTCGACGGGGTCGCGCTCAGGCGGATCCTGGCCGAGCACGGCAGCACCAGCCCGGAGGCGGCGCTGACCGTGCTCAAGGGCTCGCTGCTCGGCCTGGCCTTCGCGCACGCGGCCGGGGTCGTGCACCGCGACTACAAGCCGGAGAACGTGCTGGTCCAGGCCGACGGCGGCAGCAAGCTGGCGGACTTCGGCATCGCCGCCCATGTCGGGGAGACCGGCATCACCGCCGGCACCCCCGCCTACATGGCTCCCGAGCAGTGGGAGGGAGCCGCGGCGAGTGCCGCGACCGACGTCTACGCGGCCACCTGCGTCTTCTTCGAGTGCCTCACCGGGCACAGGCCGTACCTGGCGGATCACCGCGCGGCGCTGATGCACGGGCACCTGACCGCGCCGATCCCGGTGACGGAGGTGCCCGGCTCGGTCCGCGCCCTGGTCATGCGGGGCATGGCCAAGAACCCGGACGACCGGCCGCAGAGCGCGCGGGCGTTCCTGGAGGAGCTGGAGACCGCGGCGCTGTCGGCGTACGGGCCGGAGTGGGAGCAGCGCGGGCGGCGGCACCTGGCCGAGCTCGCCACGCTGCTGGCACTGGCGTTCCCGCTGGCCAAGCCCGCGCCGGGGGCGAGTTCCTCGGTGGCCCAGACCGTGCTCGGCCGGATGGGGCGGGTGCGCCGTCCCCGGCTGGGCCCCAGGACGCTGGCCGGGCTCGGGGTGGTCACCGTGGCGATGGCCGCCGGTGTGGTCGCGGCCAACCGGCCGCATGACCGGCTCTCCGCCGACACGATCTTCACCCCGCCGCCCGGTTCGGTGGTCACCGAGGAGACCCCGGCGGGACGGAGCAGGGCGCCGGAGCCGCCGGAGCCGTCCGTCGGGCCGAGCCCCTCGCGAAGCGCCGCCGTCGGGCGGCCCGTGCCCCCCGCGGAGAACACGGCCCCCGTCACGTTCCCCTCGCCGATGCCGAGCCGGACCGTGGACCCCGCGTCCTCCACCTCCCGGCCGAAGCCCACCCCGAAGCCCACACCGAAGGCCACGCCGAAAGCCACACCGACCCCCACGCCGAGGCCGCCGACGCCCACCGCCACGCGCCCCCCGACACCCGCGCCGACCGTGACGGTGACGCCGCCGGAGCCCGCGCACACGGTCGGCGGGCTGCGGATCGTGGGAATCGACGCGAACGGCACCACGGTCGCCTTCCGCGCCTCCACCGCGGCGGGCGTCGCGGTGACCGTCACGTTCGCCGAGGGGCCGGAGCGCGACCGGCTCGTCCAGGCGCCCCCGCGCACCTCCGTCCTCGACGGGTCCGCGGCCTACTCGTACACCGTCCCGCACGCCTTCACGGTTCCGGCCTGCGGGCAGACCCTCTACCGCCGGGTCACGGCCGAAACCTCGCCCCGCTCCTCGGGCGGGACCGCCGTCCGCACCCAGGAGGTCCACGGCGAGCCGTGTCCGCCGCCCTCGGTCTCCATCACCGCCTTCGACGGCACCACCGTCGGCTTCCTGGTCAGGACCTCGGGCACCGCGCCGGTGACCGTGCGGCTCGGGTTCGCCCAGCGGCTCGACGGCGCGGTGACCGGCGGCACCCGGGAGCTGGAGCTGTCCGGCGCCACCGAGTACACGCGGGAGGTGCGGGGGGAGTTCGCCGAGCTGCCCCGCTGCGGGGAGCGCGTCACCCGGCTGGTGACGGTCAGTACGGTCCCCGCGGGCGACATGCCCTCCCGGACCGTCCGGATCGATCTGCCCTCCTGCGCTCCCACCTCCAGCGCGACCCCGGACCCTGCCCCGGAGAGACCGCAGGACTCCGAGCGGCCCACCGTGGACGGGCCCGGCCCCGGGCGAACCGGCGTGGACGGCATCTTGTGAGGTAACCAAGCGTGCGCTAGCTTGGCGATCGATGACCGGATCGATGACCGGCGACACGCTCGCCTACTGGGACGCCTGCCGTCGCGGCGAGCTGGTCGTCCAACGCTGCGCCGCCTGCGCCCGGCGGGTGCACCTGCCCGCCCCCGAGTGCCCCGGCTGCGGCGGCACCGACCTTCCCTACGAACCCGTCTCCGGCGACGGCACGGTGCACACCTTCACGGTCGTGCACCGCTCGTTCGTGCCCGAGTTCCGGGGGCGGGAGCCGTACGTGCTGGCCTGGATCGACCTTCCCGAAGGGGTACGGGCGTTCGGGCAGGTCGTGGAGTGCCCGCCGGACCTGGTGCGGATCGGCATGCCGGTGCGCGTGACCTTCGTCGACGACCTGCCCCAGTGGAGGCCCGCGTGAGCAAGCTCGGCAACGTCCTGATCCCCGTGGACGACCTGGAGACGGCGATCGCCTTCTACTCGGGGACGCTCGGGCTGGCGGTCAGGTTCCGCGACGGCGACCGGTTCGCCGCCCTGGACGGCGGGGGCGCCACGGTCGCGCTGGTCGCGGCCGAGGAGCGGGTGGCGGGCGAGGTCACCGCGCCCTCGTACCGGGTGGACGACGTCGCACGGACCGCCGGCGAGCTGACGGGGGCCGGAGCCGAGCTCGTACGGGAGCCGGAGGCCGGGCCGCACGAGATCAGAGCCGTACTGCGCGACCCGTCAGGAAACGTCTTCGTCCTCTACTCCTCACACTGATCCCCCGCTCCGAACGGAGGCCAGAGATGGCGCGCCCGACCCCGGCAGGCACCCCGTACGGCAACTACGCCCACGCCATTCTCACCGCCAACGCCATGCGCACCCCCGACCGGGTCGCGCTGACCTACTGCGGTGAGCAGAGCTTCACCTACGCGGAACTCGACCGGCTCGTCAACAGGCGCGCCCACGCGCTGGCGGAGGCCGGAGTCGCCCCCGGGCAGCGGGTGGCCGCGCTGCTCAACGAGACCCTGCACGTGGCCGAGGTCTACCTGGCCGCGGCGAAGCTCGGCGCCGTCACCGCGGCGCTCAACCCGTACTGGCCCGCCGACACCCTGGCCGCGGTCGTCGCGCACTCCGGCGCCACCGCGTTCGTGTACGACTCCACGGTGGAGGCCGCCGTCGCGGAGATCCGCCCCCGGCTGCCGGAGATCACCCGCTGGATCAGGGTCGGCGGCCCCGGCGAGAACGCCGTGGACCTGGACGCGCTCACCTCGGACGCCGCCGAGGACGAGCCCGCCCTCGGCGGCTGCTGGGACGATCCGCTGGCGCTCTACTACACCTCCGGGACGACGGGCCTGCCCAAGGCGGTGGTCCACACGCACGCCTCGTCGCTGGCCACCGCGCAGATCTGGCTCGACGTGCCGCGCACCGAGGACTCGGTGCTCGGCACCGGGGCGATCATCTGGGGCATCGGCTTCCCCGCCCTCGTCGGCCCGGCGCTCTACGCGGGCATGCGGCTGGTGCTCGAACAGGACTGGGGACCGGCGAACTTCCTGAGGGTGGTCCCCCGGGAGAAGGTCACCCACGTCTCGCAGATCCCCTCCTTCTACGCGGCGCTGCTGGGCTCCGACGACCACGCGGGCGCCGATCTGTCGTCCCTGCGGGTCATCATGCTGGGCGGTGAGCCGCTCCCCGCGGCCCTGCTGGCCAGGATGAAGAAGCGGCTGCCCGACGCCGGTGTCTACTGCTACTACGGCCAGACGGAGGCCCCCTACACCTGCTTCGGCCGGGTCGACGACGGCAGCACGCCGCTCGGCTCCTCGGGCAGGGCGCGGACCGGCAACGCCGTGCGGATCACCGGCCCCTCGGGCGCCCGGCCGGCCGGCGAGGTCGGTGAGATCAACCTCGCCGGGCCGCACCGGATGACCGGGTACGACGGCCTGCCGGAGAAGACCGCCGAGGTGCTGCGCGGCGAGTGGTACGTCGGCGGCGACCTGGGCGTCCTGTCGGAGGACGGAAACCTCACGGTGCTCGGCCGCCGCGAGGAGTCCGTGTTCAAGGGCGGCGTCTGGTCCCAGCCCTCGGTGATCGAGGAGGCCGCGGTCGCGCTGGACGGCGTGGCGGAGGCCGGGGCGGTCGGCGTGCCCGCCCAGGCCGAGGGGCAGGAGGCGGTCGAGCAGCGGGTCCTGCTCGCCGTGGTGGCCAGGGCGGGCCACCCGGCCGACCCGGCCAAGATCGCCCTCGCCCTGGCCGAGACACTGCCCGCGCACCAGCGCCCCGACCACGTCGTCGTCGCCGCCGAACTCCCGCACTTCCAGGACGCCTCCGGCGGACCCGGCAAGCTGCTGAGGCGGGAGATCCGGGAGAGGTACCAGAGCCGGATGGACGAGGCGTGACCGCACCCGTCGGCGGCCCCTCCGGGACATCGCGGGAGCCCGCCCCCGCGCACTTCGCGGAGCACGAGGTCAAGGCCCTGCTGCGGGAGTGGGGGGTGGCGGTGCCTCGAGGCGCCACGGCCACCTCCCCCGCCGAGGTCGCCGCGGCGGCCCGGGGACTGGCGCCTCCCCTGGTGCTCAAGGCCCACGGCCCCGGCCTGGTGCACAAGTCGGACGCGGGGGCGGTACGGCTGGGGCTGTCCGGACCGGCCGAGGCGGAGTCCGCCGCCGCCGAGATGCTGGCCGGACTCCTCTCCCAGGGCATCGCCCCCGACGGGTTCCTGGTGGAGGAGCAGGCTCCGCCGGGGGTCGAACTGATCATCGGCGTGGTGCGCGACCCGGGGTTCGGCCCCGTCCTGCTCGCCGGGCTCGGTGGCGTGTGGACCGAGGTCATGCGCGACACCGCGCTCTGCCTCTGCCCCGCCTCCGAGGCCGACGCCCGGCGGATGCTCGCCTCGCTGCGCGGCGCGCCGCTGCTGCACGGCCACCGCGGCCGGCCCGCCGTGGACTCGGAGGCCCTGGTCGGGCTGCTGCTCGCGATCGGCGGGTCCGAAGGGCTGTGGGAACGGCTGGATCTCGGCGAGTTCGAACTCAACCCGGTGATCGCCACCGAGGAGGGCGTGGTCGCGGTGGACGCGCGCTACCTTCCCGGCACGGCGGAGCCCACCGGGCCGGGGCCGGGAACCCCGGGACGGGACGGGTCCGGGCAGGACTTCACCGCGCTGTTCGAGCCCAGGGCGGTGGCCGTGGTGGGCGCGTCCGCGAGCAGGCCGAACTTCGGGAACATGTTCCTGGAGTTCTACAAGGCCACCGGCGTGCCGCTGGTCGCGGTGCACCCGGAGGCGGACGAGATCAACGGTGTGCCCACGGTGCCGTCCCTCGCGGAGGCGGACGCCGACTACGCGCTGGTCGCCGTACCGGCCGACCGCTGCGCGGAGGTCGTACGCCAGGCGAAGGGCGTCTCGTTCGTCCAGGTGATGAGCGGCGGGTTCGGCGAGGCCGGAGCCGCCGGGCTGGAGACCGACCTGGTCAGGGCGGCACGGGAGGCGGGGGCCCGGCTGCTCGGGCCGAACTGCATGGGCGTCTACAGCCCGCGCGGCGGGCAGACCTTCATCGGCGGCGAGCCGGGGCCTCCGGGTCACGTGGCGCTGATCTCGCAGAGCGGCGGCCTGGCCGGAGAGGTGGTCAGGGTGGGCGAGCGGCGCGGGCTGGCGTTCAGCCGCGTGGCCACGGTCGGCAACTCCGCCGACGTGACCCCCGCCGAGTTGCTCGGCTGGCTCGGCGGTGACGAGCACACCTCGGTCGTCGGCATGTACCTGGAGGACCCCCGGGACGGCCACGCCCTCTTCGAGGCCCTGATGGCCGTACGCGGACGGCTCCCGGTCGTCCTGCTGGTGGGCGGCCGGAGCGGCCAGGGGCGCAGGGCGGCCGCCTCGCACACCGGCGGCATGGTCGGTGACGGCCGCGTCTGGCGGGCCCTGGCCGACCAGACCGGCGCCGTCCTGGTCGGCAGCCAGGACGACCTGATCGGCGCCCTGTCCTTCTTCCAGTCCCACGCCTCCAGGATCATCCCCCCCGTCGCGGGGCCACCCCTTCCGGGGGCCGCGCGGGGGCCGCGGACGGGCCGCGACGGGGACGGCCTTCCCGCCGTACTGGTGATCGGCCCGAGCGGCGGAGCGAGCGTGCTGGCGGCGGACGTCCTCGACGCGGCGGGGCTGGCGCTGGCGGCGCTGCCCGACGAGACGCGGGAGGTGCTGAAGGCCCTGGGCGCGGGGGCCGCCGGTACCTCTCCGGCCAATCCGCTGGAGGTCCCGGTGGGTCCGCGAGGCCGGCCGGAACTGGTCAGGGAGGTCATCGGGGCGATCGTGGCGCGCCGGCCGTACCCCGACGTCGTGGCGCACGTGAACGTGCAGAGCTTCTTCACCTTCGGAACCTCCGCCGACCCGCTCTACGCGTACGCGCACAACCTCGCCCGGGCGCAGCGGGACCTGCCGGGAACCAGGATCACCCTGGTCACCAGGAACGGCGAGTGCGCGCCGCCCGGGGTCGAGGACGAGGTCCGCGCGATCGCCGCCGGTGCGGGAATCCCCGTCTACCGCTCGATGGAGGCGGCCGCCGTGGCCGTCGCCGCCGCCGCACGTTTCATCCGAGGAGCTTGACATGGGTCTTCTGGACGGCAAGGTCGCGCTGGTCACCGGTGGCGCCAGGGGCATGGGCGAGTCCCATGTACGGCTGTTCCTGCAGGAGGGGGCGCGGGTCGTCTTCGGCGACGTGCTCGACGAGGAGGGCAAGGCGCTCGCGGAGGAGACCGGGGCGCTCTTCGTCCACCAGGACGTGACCAGACCCGAGGACTGGGAGCGCGCGGTCGGCGCCGCCGTCGACACCTACGGCAAGCTCGATGTCCTGGTCAACAACGCCGGAATCCTCAAATTTCGTCGGATCGAGGATATGGCGCTGGAGGAATTCGAGCGCGTCCTCGACGTCAACCTCAAGGGCACCTGGCTCGGCGTCAAGTCCGTCATCGAGCCGATGAGGGCCGCCGGCCGGGGCTCGATCGTGAACATCTCCTCGGTCGAGGGCTTCATCGGCGCCGAGGGCATGTCCGCCTACTCCGCCTCCAAGTTCGGCGTACGCGGGGTGACCAAGGCCGCGGCCCGCGAACTCGCCCAGTTCAAGATCCGGGTGAACTCCGTGCACCCCGGCGCGATCAACACCTCCATGGTGCTGGATCCGGAGATCATCGCCAAGGTGGACGCGGAGGCGTTCATGAAGTCCATGGTCATCAAGCGTTTCGCCAAGCCTGTCGAGGTGTCCCACGTGGTGGCCTTTCTCTCCTCCGACCGGGCGAGCTACTGCACCGGCAGCGAGTTCACGGTGGACGGCGGCCTGCTGACCGGCGCGGGCTACTGATCCACCGGCGCCCATCCGGTCACGGTCACGGCGCGTACGGGGGCGACCCCCCCTGCGCATAGTGTGGATGGTGCCGGCCGGACCCGAACCTGTGACGGTTCACCTGCCGAGGCCGGCGTGAGGCGCTGATGGATGAGGTGGCACCGGCCACCCCGAAACGGTGGCGGACACCGGGGCTGCCACCCGAGGTGACCAGTTTCGTAGGACGTCGGCATGAGGTGGCCGAGGTCAAGCGCCTGCTGTCCAGAGCCCGCGTGGTGACCCTCACCGGCCCCGGCGGCGTAGGCAAGACCCGGCTGGCCCTGCGCGTCGCGGCCGACGTCCAGCGGGCCTTTCCCGACGGGGTGTGGCTGGTCGAGCTCGCCGGGCTGAAGGACCCCGAACTGCTCGGCACATCGGTGGGCGAGGCCCTGGCGATCAGGGACACCTCGACCCGCCCTCCGGTGGAGGTGGTCGTCGAGCACCTCAGGAAGAAGCACGCGCTGCTGATCCTCGACAACTGCGAGCACCTCCTGCGGGACTGCGCCGTGCTGGTGGAGATCCTGGTGCGCTCGGCCCCCGCCCTGCAGATCCTCACCACCAGCCGGCAGGCGCTGGGCATCGCCGCCGAGCAGACACTGGCCGTGCCGACGCTGCCGTTGCCGCCGCCGGCACCCGACTCCGACCGTCCGAGGCTGCCCGCCGAGCCCGCCACGCAGTCCGAGGCGGTACGGCTGTTCACCGAGCGGGCCTGCGCCGTCCTACCGGATTTCACGGTCACCGAGGCCAACCGGCCCGCCGTGGAGCAGATCTGCCGCAGGCTGGACGGCATCCCGCTGGCGATCGAGCTGGCGGCCGCGCGGTTGCGCGCGCTCTCTCCCGAGGAGTTGCTGGCCAGGCTGGACGACCGGTTCCGGCTGCTCACCGGTGGTTCGCCCACCACGCTGCCCCGCCAGCAGACACTGCGCGCGCTGATCGACTGGAGCTACGCCCTCTGCACGGAGAAGGAGCAGCTGCTGTGGGCGCGCGTCTCGGTGTTCGCCGACGGCCTGGACCTCGAGGCGGCCGAGGCGGTCTGCTCGGGGGACGGCATCGATCGCGAGGAGGTGATCGACCTGGTGATCGGGCTGGTGGGCAAGTCCGTCCTGATCAAGGAGGATTCCCCCGCCACCCCCTCGGTGACCCGCTACCGGCTGCTGGAGACGATCCGGCAGTACGGCCGGGAGCGGCTCGTGGACCTGGGACAGGAGACCGCGCTCCGGCGGCTGCACCGCGACCACTACCGGCGGCTGTCCGCGGAGGCGTACGCGCAGCGGTTCGGCCCGTTCCAGGTGGCCTGGTTCGGCAGGTTGAATCTCGAACACGCCAACCTGCGCACCGCGCTGGAGTACTGCTTCACCGACCCCGAGGGGATCCACACCGCCCTGGGCATGGCCACCGACCTGCTCTACCACTGGATCACGAGCCACTATCTCAGCGAGGGACGCCACTGGCTGGACCGGAGCCTGCCGGCCGTCACCGGGCCCGACGAGATCCGGGGCCGCGCGCTGTGGTCCGACAGCTGGCTGGCCATCATCCAGGCCGACGTCACCGCCGCCGCGGCGATGCTGGAGGAGGCCCGGGCGCTGGGAGACCGGCCCGGACACGAGCCGATCCTGGGCTATGTCGCGCTCTACTCGGGGATGATCGCCATGTTCCGGGGGGACATCGGAGCCGCGATCGAGCTCTACCGGGAGGCGGCGGCACGTCACCGGGCCGACGACGACCCGACGGGCCTGGCCCTGACGCTCATCCGGCTCTGCCTCGCCCACTCCTTCCTGGGCGACTGGGAGAGTTCCGTCTCCGCGGGCGAGGAGTGCCTCGCGCTCTGCGAAGCCCACGGGGAGGGCTGGCACCGGGCCTACGCGATGATGGCGCTCGGCATCGGGGTCTGGTCCCGGGGCGACGTCCGGCGCGCGATCGAGCTGGAGAAGGAGAGCCTGAGGTTCAACCGCTCGCTCGACGATCTGCTGGGCATCGGCGTCAACCTGGAGGTGCTGGCCTGGATCGCCGCCGCGGAGGGAGACCACCGGCGGGCGGCCGTACTGCTGGGGATCCTGGAGCCGATCTGGCAGGCGGTCGGGGCACCGATGTCCGGGTTCGGACACCTCATGCACTACCACGACGAGTGCGAGGCACGTACGCGTGAGGCCCTCGGGAAGGCGGCCTTCGACACGACCGTCAGGCGGGGCGCGAAGCTGCCCTGCGACGAGGCGCTGGCCTTCGCCCTGGACGAGGGCACCCGCCCCGGCAGGCATCCCGGCAGGGCCGAGCCGTCGCCGTCGCCGTCCCCGCTGACCCGCAGGGAGACCGAGATCGCCCAGCTCGTCGCCCGGGGACTGAGCAACAAGGAGATCGCGGCCTCGTTGACGATCGCCCAGCGCACCGCGGAGGGGCACATCGAACACATCATGACCAAACTGGGCTTCCACTCCCGGGCCCAGATCGCCGTCTGGATCGGCGAGCGCAACCGCGACACGGACGGAAGCCACCCTCCCGGCACCTGACGGGCGGAGGGGGACGCCGGAGCCGACGAGTGCGGCGATCTCGTCGGCTCCGGCGGAGGGCGGAGGGCGAGTCGGGGGACTCGCCCTCCGCTCTTCGGAGGTGGTATGTGGGTTCGGCTCCCGGCGGGGGCGACCGGCGCGTACGGCGGGCCCGCGGTCAGCGCTCGGCGGCGGCGTGCGCGGGGAGCTCGAACCAGACGGCCTTGCCGTCACAGGTGCGGTCGCTACCCCAGCAGCAGGAGAGCAGGTCGATCAGGTACAGCCCGCGGCCCCGCTCGTCGTCCTCGCGCGCCTGGTACACCCGGATCGGGGAGGGGTCCGTGTCCGCGTCCTCGACCTCGCAGCGCAGCAGGCCGTCCTCGAAGGAGAGGGCGAGCCTGATGGTCCCCCGCGAGTGGTGCAGCGCGTTGGTGACCAGCTCGCTGACGAGCAGCTCGGCGACCGTGCTGTGCTCCTCCCGCAGGCCCCAGTCCGCCAGGCAGGCGCGGGTCATCCGGCGGGCCCGGGGCACGGACGACGACTCGGGCGTGAAGGAGAACGACGTCTCCTTCGCGTCCGGCCCCTCGGGGAGGGGGGCCATGGGCGCCACCTCGACCGGGTGCGGCCCGCACACGTGGTCGTCGCCGAAGGCGACCGGCCACGGCTGGGTGACCTGCTGGAGTGGCGTCCCCGGTCCCTGGTCGGTGGGAACGCGGACCGGACTCATGCCGCCTGCCTCATCGGAACGCGGTGAGCGGGCATGTCGTGGACGGGGGTGCTCCGCCCGTCCGGCAGGAGCGCCCCGGTGTCATCGAAGACCACGACGCCGTTGCAGAGCAGACCCCACCCCTGCTCGGGGTGGAAGGCCACGAGGGACGCGGCTTCGTGATCGGGGGCGCTTGCGAGAGGACATCGCGGTTGATGCTGACACATGGCTCGTACCTTTGATCCTTCATTGGTTGCAGTTGAGCCTTCGATGTGACGAGCATCCCTCAGCGCCGATCCCGTCATATCGGGATAAATACCCATATCCATACCCATTTCGCCGATGGTAAAGAGGTCGGCCCTCGGCAGGGAGGATGGTCAACGGGGCCGATCCGCACGGAGACAGGCGCTCCCGGCGCCGGTTGCGGACGCCCCGTAGATCTTTTCGCCAGACGGTTTACCCGCGAAAGATCGCATGAAAGCCCCCTGACGTCGCCTTTTGTCTAGGTATACGACGTCGAGTGACTTTGCGCGCGCTTTAGACTGTCGTGACCTATCCTTGAGGCCGGGTAACCTCCCTCGTCACGGAAGACAACCGGCCAGTGGTGCCGCCGCACGCGTCTCGCCCGTCCCCCGGGAAGCTCGCGTGAACGCGCCGTCGCTCAACCCCGTCTCCCGGCAGCCAGGTCGCAAGGCGGAGCGACCATGCCCGCATGGCCGCCGGGGGTCCCCCTGAAACCTCATATGACCCCTGAGATGCAGAAGTTCATCAAGCTGCTGGAGAGCCAGCTCGGATACTCCGAGAAGAGCGGCGGCTACACCAAGTTCGGCGACTGGTACGGCAGGACCGTCGAGTTCGACGCCGACTACACCGCCGCCCCCTGGTGCGACATGTACCTCTCCTGGGCGGCCGCCGAGCTGGGCTACGAGGAGTGGATCGGCCAGTTCGCCTACACCGTCTACCACGCCCGGTGGTTCCGCCAGCAGGACGCCTGGGGCACCACTCCCAAGCCCGGAGCCATCGTCTTCTTCGACTGGAGCGGTTCGAAGAGGATCGACGGCATCGACCACGTGGGGATCGTCACCCGGGTCGAGGGGAACAGGATCCACACGATCGAGGGCAACATCGACGGGGGGATCGCCAAGCGCAAGGAGCGCGACACCGGCAAGGTCGTCGGCTACGGGTACCCGGAGAAGATCAAGGCCCGGCTGGACCGGGAGGCCACCGAGAAGCAGACGGTTCTCGATCCCGCCGCCGCCACCGCGAGCGGCGGGGGTGGGGGCGGCGGGGGAAACCTGGTGGCGATCGATCCGGGGCCCGACCTGCTCGACCTGGTCCCCGCCCCCGTCCCCGTCCCCGCGAGAAAGACCCCGGCGTCCGCGGGCCCCGGCAAGACCGGGCAGACCCCCGGGCACGCCACCGGGCCGACCGCCGGAAACGGCCGGGAGTCCACCTCGGGGAGCCGCGGCGAGACCGCCTCGGGAAACGACGGCAGGACCATATCGGGGAACGGCGACGGGGCCGCCGCGTCGCGGCAGAGCGGCACCGCGAACACCTCGGACGGTGACCGGGCGGCCGCCGGAACGCCCGGTCAGGCCCGGCCCCGTACCTCGCCGGGCAAGCACGCCAAGCCCGCCACCGCCGACACCAGCGCGCTCGCCGTCTCGCCGACCGCCACCGTCCGTGACCTCACCGTGCATCCCCCGGAGCTCGGCAGCCCCGCCGTGCTCGCGCCGGTGCTGCTCGCCGCGGCGGCGATCATCGCGCACGCCAGGGCCAAGCAGTCGAGGGTACGGCTCGCGCCTGCCGCCGAGCGCACCGCGCCGGTCACCCCGTCCCGCAGGGCTCCGGGCCGCCGCCGCGCCCCAGGGCGGACCGCTACCCCCGCCCGGACCGGCGCCGCCGGCCGTTCCAGCGCGCCCTACCGGGGCAGGCGTCGGTTGCACGAGCGTCCCGTGGTGGAGTCGTCCACCTTCGTGCAGGACGCCCCGCTGCGGGGCCGCCGCCACCGCCGGGCCGACTCCGTGATCACCACCACCATCCCGGCCACCCCGGCCCACTCCGCCCGTCCCGCCCGCTCCACCATGCCCGCGCACCTGGCCACCGGCCCGAGAACGGCCACCGTCTCCGCCTCTCTCCCCGTGGTCCGGAGCGCCCGGAGCGGCCAGGGCGGGACCGCCACCCTGGCCGGCCCCCTCACCTCACCCGCCGAACCAGGCGACGTCCTGGTGCACAGCGGCTACCGGGGACGCCGCCGCAGGACAGGGGTGCCGGCCTAGGGACCCGATGGGTCTAGAGATGGTCGGCGGCGAAGGCGGCCAGCGCGGCCACGGCGTCGCGGCTACGTCGCCAGGGGCGGACGATCATGCGGTCCACGCCGAGCCTCTCCCAGCGCGGGATCTCGGCGGGACCGCCGAGCTCGTAGGCGTGCGCGGTGACCGAGAAGGGGCGGTCGTCGCGGAGCGCGGCGAGCCTGTCGAGCTGCGGGCGGATCGTCTCCAGGGAGTGCGGCATGCTGATCCAGCCGTCGCAGAGCCGGGCGGCCCGCCGCAGGGCCGCGCCCGACTCGCCCCCGGCGAGGATCGGCAGCCGCTCCTGGACCGGTTTGGGCTCGAACGCGACCTCGGGGAAGTGGTAGAAGCGTCCCGAGTGCGCGACGACCGGCTCGGACCAGAGCCGCCGGGTCACCTCGATCGCCTCGTCCAGGCGCGGGCCCCGGGTCGCGAAGTCCACCCCGGCCGCCAGCCACTCCCCCTCGTACCAACCGGCGCCGACCCCGCAGATCGCCCGCCCTCCCGAGACCCTGTCCAGGGTGGCGAAGGCGCGGGCGGCGGCGAAGGGATGCCGCAGCGCGTAGAGGTGCACGGCGGTGCCGAGCCGTATCCGCGAGGTCAGCCCGGCCAGCCAGCACAGGTAGGCGGGGGCGTCGAAGAGCGGGGTGGCCGGGGAGATGCCAGGCCTGTCGGTTCCCGGATAGACGGCCAGCGACAGGTCGGTGGTGAACACCAGGTGCTCGGGCAGCCAGACCGACTCGAACCCCAGTTCGTCGGCGGCGACCGCGACGTCCCGCCACGCGTCCGGATGGATCAGCCCCAGCGGGACCCCGAACCTCACGACGCCTCCCTCGGTGGCCGTGGGGGAGGCGCGCTCCCGGGTGACCGGCGCCGCCCGTGACCGGCCGGGACTTCCCTGCTCACGGCCACCTCACCGGTCCGGCGGAACCGAGGATCTCGGCTCTCAGCCGGGAGCGGTGCAGAGCGATGCCGCCGTAGGCGGCGGAGAGGGACCACACCCGGGCGAGCCACAGGTGCAGGTCGAGCTCCTCGGTGTAGCCGATCGCGCCGTGCACCTGAAGCGCGGTCCTGGCGGCCAGCTCGGCGGCCTCTCCCGCGGCGGCCTTGGCCGCGGCGACGTCCCGGCCGGCGGTCGGCAGCTCCCTGTCCACCGCGAAGGCCGCGGCGTAGACCAGCGGCGCGGCGAACTCGACGGCCACCGCCACGTCGGCGAGCAGGTGCTTGACCGCCTGGAAGGACCCGATCCGGACACCGAACTGCCTGCGGGTCAGCGCGTGGCCGACGCTCGTCTCCAGCAGATGCCTGGCCGCCCCGACCAGCTGGGCGGCGACCGCCACGGTGACCGCGCGGACCGCGGGGGCCACCGGGGCCGTGAGCCGGGTCACACCGTCGGACCCCACACCGGATTCCGCGTCGAAGTCCACCGCGAACAGCCTTCTGCTCCGATCGACCCCCGGCTGGGGCGTGAGCCGCGCCCGCCCCGGCGTCACCGCGTACGGGACACCGTCGCGCTCGACGACCAGCAGGTCCGCCAGGTCCGCGTCGGGAGAGTAGACCTGGTCGCCGATGCGCACGCTCACCCGCAGCGAGCCCGCGGCGAGCTTGCCCAGCACCGGGTCGCCGGCCAGCAGCACGGGGGCCGCCACCGCCGTCTCGGCCACCGGGCCGGGGAGCGCGACCCTGCCCGTCTCCTCGAAGGCGAGCACCGCGTCGAGGAGTCCCAGCCCGAGGCCGTCGTGTTCCTCGGGGACCAGCAGCCCGAACAGTCCGATCTCGGCGAGTCGTGACCAGGCGGGGGTCCGCTCCGTCCGCGCGGCCCGAGCCGGGCAGTGCGCGGCGAGTACCTCCCTGACCGTGGCGGCCAGTGCGAGCTGGTCATCGGTGAAGGCGAAGTTCATCGTGGAAGCCCCAGGACGCGTTCGGCGATGATGTTGCGCTGGATCTCGTTGGTGCCCGCGTAGATCGGTCCGGCCAGGGAGAACAGGAAGCCGTCCAGCCAGCGCCCGCCGTCCTCGGCCTCGGGGGCAGCGCCGTCCAGAAGGCCGCGCTCGCCGAGTAGCCGCAGGGCGAGGGTGTGCATGCGCACGTCCAGTTCGGACCAGAAGACCTTGCCCATGCTGGAGGCGGAGCCGATCTCCTCCCCGGCCGCCAGACGGCGGGCGGTGCCGAAGGTGTGCAGGCGGTAGGCCTCGGCGTCCAGCCAGGCGCGGGCGACCTGATCGGCCAGGGCGGGATCGACGCCACCCGAGCGGGCCAGCCGGACCAGCCGGTCGGCCGTGGCCGTGAACCGGCCGGGGCTGCGCAGGGTGAGGCCCCGCTCCGAGGAGGTGGTCGCCATCGCGATCCGCCAGCCCTCGCCGGGGGCACCGAGCACCAGGTCGTCGGGGACCTCGACGCCGTCGAAGAACAGTTCGGCGAACCCGTGCTCGCCGTCGAGCTGGGCGATGGGCCGTACGGTGACATCGGCCAGCGGGAACATGAAGTAGGTCAGGCCCCGGTGCCTGGCCGAGGCGGGATCGGTCCGGAACAGGCCGAAGCCCCAGCCCGCGTAGCAGGCCCGGGAGCTCCAGGTCTTCTGCCCGTACAGCCGCCAGCCGCCCTCCACCCGCTCCGCGCGGGACCGCAGGGCGGCCAGGTCACTGCCCGCCTCGGGCTCGGACCAGGCCTGCGCCCAGACCTCGTCGGCCCTGGCCATCGCGGGCAGGAAACGCTCCCGCTGCTCCGCCGTGCCGTACGAGAAGATCGTGGGGGCCAGCAGGAAGATGCCGTTCTGGCCGACCCTGCCGGGGGCGCCCGCCGCCCAGTACTCCTCCTCGAAGATCAGCCACTCGACCAGGCTCGCCCCCCGCCCGCCGTACTCGACGGGCCAGGAGACCACCGACAGCCTGTCGGCCGCGAGCAGGCGCTCCCACTCGCGATGCGCCTCGAAGCCCTCCCTCGTGTCCATCGAGGGCAGCGGGGCGGCCGGGACATGCCTGGCCAGCCAGTCCCGCACCTCGGCCCGGAATTCCCGCTCCGCGGGAGTGAAGTCCAGATCCACTACACCAACCTAGCGCACGCTTGGGTAGGCGTACAGCGGGCCGTACCGCGAAAGGCCCGGAGCGGTGGTCCGCTCCGGGCCTCGGCACCCGAACGCCGCCCCTCGCCCGAAGGGCGGCATTCGGGTGATCGCCCGGCGTCACCCGTCCGAACGCCGCCGCCTGGACGCCGTTGTCCGGACGCCGTTGGCCGGACGACCGTCCGGCGCGTTCGGGCAGGTGACCCCGATTCCGCCCGGGCGAGCGCCGCCGGCGCTCCCCAGGGATGCGGCTCCACCCGGGCGGACGTACTCAGCGCTGCTCGGGCGGGCGCTGCCCCATGTTCCGGCGCAGCTGCTCCAGCTCCGCCTCCAGACCTGCGATCCGGGTGTTCGCCCCGGGTCCCTGAGCCCCCTGCTGGGGCTGCGGCTGGCCGTACGGCGACTGCGGGCGGACCGCCCGGGTCTCCCCCTGCCCCGCCGGGAGCGGGTAGGGCGGCCGCTGCTGGTACTGCTGCGGCGCACCGTACGGCTGCCCCTGCTGGCCGTACTGCGGCTGGCCGTACGGTGGCTGGCCGCCCTGCAACTGCGCCGGGTAGCCGGGCTGCCCCCCGTACGGAGCGGGCGGGAAGGAGGCCGGTCCCCCGCTACGGCGCTTGCCCCTGGCGACCGCGACGATCGTGCCGATCACGAACGCGGCGACCAGGCCGCCGCCGCCCCAGAGCAGCCACGGCAGGATCGGGGTGCCGCTCTCGTCCTTGCCCGCGGTGATGGCCTGCTGGGAGTCGCTGATGTACTTGGCGACGTACGGGTGGTTCGGCTGCAGTGCCTGCACCTCGCGGAACTTGGGCAGCGCGTCGGAATATCTGTTCTGGAAGAACAGGTCGAGCGCCTCGTTGTAGGCCTTCGTGGTCGTCGACTCGGCCGGCTTGATGTTCTTCTCGTTCAGCTTCTCCTTGACGATGCTGACCGGCAGCACGAAGCTCTCACCCTCGGTGGAACCGCCGTCCTGCTGGATCAGGCCGCCGACCAGGATGCCGATGACCTTGCCGTCCTTGCTGAACACCGGACCGCCGGAGTTGCCCGGATAGGAGGGCGCCTGGGTCTGGATGTACGGCACCCCCTCGGGGGTCTGGCGGCTGGCGTTGTAGGGGCCCTCGGTGAACGCCGGGTCGAGCTTGGACTCAAGGTTGAAGATCGAGGTCTGCGTCACGGTGCCGGGGAACCCGCTGATGTAGAGGGTGTCGCCGACGCGCACGTCCGAGTCCTCGCCCAGCGGCACGGTCGGCAGGTTGTTCTGCCCGTTGGCCTTGAGGATCGCGACGTCCTTGCCCGGGTAGACCGTGCCCTTGGCGACCAGCTCGATCGGCACCGTCTTGGTGGTCTTGTCGACACCGCCGCCCGGCAGGCTCTGCAGCAGCGAAAGCGAGCTCTGGACATTGCGGATCTTGATGTTGTCCGCGTTCCAGACCTGGAAGATCTTCGTCGCGGTCCGGAGGATCTCCTCGTCGGAGGCGATGTCGCCGAGGCTGGCGACCAGGTCCGCGGCGTCCTTCTCATTGATCTTCGTCAGCGCCTGGGCCGCGAAGGTCTGGGCCAGCTCGGTGTCCTCCTGGCCGACGCAGTGCGCCGCGGTCACCATGTAGCCGTCCGGCGTGACCCACCAGCCGGTGCACAGCCCGCCCGCCGTCGCCTCGACGACCCGCTCCTGCCCGCCGGGCGAGAAGTAGCGACCCGGGTCCTTGGCCATCTGTTGCACGACCCAGCGGTAGATGCTGTTCTCGTCGGAGGAGATCTTGCCGCTCTGCACGGCGTTGATCCCCTGCTGGGTCAGGGTCCTGATCGCCTCCAGGTTCGCCTCGGGCGTCGGCACGGCCACGTCCGCCGTGTAGGACACCGAGGTCAGCTGGACGGACGGGTGCGTCCTGGCGGCCAGCCACGTCCCGACGGGGACGTCGACCTCTTTGGGTTTGGCCACCGCTGTACCCGGCAGTGCCAGTGTGCTCGCCAGCACCAGGCCCGCGACGGCGCTGATTCTTCCCCACATCTTCGTACTCTCCCCAAAACTTGCTTCCCGAGGCGAGAGCATGACGGGGACCACTTGGGGAGTACTTGGAAGCCACTGGTAGATCGCCGGGAGCGTCCGACGACGTGCTGGAACCCTCCCGGCGCGCAAAAGGGCGGGACGGCCCCGCGCCGGTAAGCGATCAAGGTATGGGTGAGTATATGCCCACAACGGCGAGTGCCGAATCCGGATGCGGCGCGCGGCCCCCGATCACCCCGGAATCCCACCCGCGCCGCGCCCGACGAGTGCGGACGAACACCTCCCGGCCGAGGCCGGCGGATCCCGTCGAAGGCGCCGCGGTCGGCCGGACGTTCATCCGCATCCTCACTGTCAGCCGAGGTAGGCGGCACGGACCACGGGATCCTCGCGGATCTCGGCGGGGGCGCCCGAGGCGATGACGTGGCCGAGGTCGAGGACGACGAGACGGTCGCAGGTGCCCATCACGAATCCCATGTCATGTTCCACCAGCAGGATCGTCGTCTCCAACGCCCCGATGACCTCCTCGATGCGAGCGGTCTGGTCGGCGTCGAGACCGGACGTGGGCTCGTCGAGCAGCAGCAGGGACGGCGCGTCCGCGAGGGCGCGGGCCAGCTCGACCAGGCGTCGCGCCCCGGCGGGCAGTGCCGCCGCGTAGGCGTCGCGCAGCCCGTTCAGCCCGCAGAGCTCCAGTACCTCGTCCACCCGCTCCCCTCGTGCCCGCTCCAGCCTCCGGCGTCCCCGCCAGCCGACCAGGTCGGCAGGGAGCCCGCCTCCCCCGCCTCTCCACTCCATCGCGGCCAGCACGTTGTCCGCCACGGTCAGCCGGCCGAACACCTGGGTCCGCTGGAAGGTGCGGCGCAGCCCGGCACGCGCCCGCCGCACCGCCGAAGTCCCCGTGCTCTCGCGGCCCGTCACCGAGACGGAGCCCGAGGTCGGCCGGCGCAGTCCGGAGATCACGTCGAACAGCGTGGTCTTACCCGCCCCGTTGGGCCCGATCACCCCGCAGACCTGGCCCGCCGGCACCTCGAAGGAGACGTCGGTGAGCGCGTGGACGCCCCCGAAGGAGACCGATACGGCCTCGACCCGCAACGCCGCGCTCATCACCACTCCGTCTCCCATGTCACGACACCCCCAGATAGGCGGCGGTGAGCCTGGCGTCGTCCACCTCGGCCCGGGGGCCGGTCCAGGTGACCCTGCCCAGGCGCATGAACGCGACGGTGTCGGCGAGTTCGAGCACCGAGGTGGCCTTCTCCTCCACCAGGAGCAGCGCGACGCCGCGCTCGCGCAGCTCGGCGAAGACCTCGAAGAGCTGCTCGACGACGAGCGGCGCCAGGCCGAGCGAGGGTTCGTCGGCGATCAGTACCCGAGGCGGCCTGACCAGGGCGGGAGCCAGGGTGAGCAGTTGCTGCTCGCCACCGGAGAGTGCCCCGGCGGCAAGCCCCCGGCGCCTGGCGAGTTGCGGCAGCCGCTCGTAGACGGGACCGGGATCGGCGAGCCAGGTCCGCAGGTTCTCGTCCACGGTCAGCCCGGGGAAGACACCGCGCCCCTCGGGTGCGAGCAGCACGCCTTCCCGCGCGCGGCGGTGGGCGGGCCAGGAGGTCACGTCGGTCCCGTCCAGGACCACCCGCCCCGCCGTCACCCGGAGATCCCCCGCGGCGACCGCGCAGGTGGTGGACTTGCCCGCGCCGTTCGCGCCGAGCAGCGCCACCACCTCTCCCGGCCGTACCGCGAGGTCCACCCCGCGCAGCACCGTGACGTCCCCGTACCCGGCGACCACGCCCTCCAGCCGGAACAGCGCGTCCTCGACGGCCGGTGTCCGCGGCGGCGCGGTGACCGTGGGGCGGCCGGTCCCGTTCGTCGCCTTCACCGCCGGAGCGCCCCCCTCGCGGGCGGGTGTCTCGCGCCGGAGGGCCGCGGCGCGGTCGCCGCGGGTGCGGCGGCGGTGGCGGGCCTCGCCCAGCTGGGCGAGCACCCCGTCCGGATGCCTGGCCAGGATCATCCCGCCGGCCCCGAAGAGGATCGCCCCGACGTGCGCGGAGACGTGCCACCCGGCCAGCAGCTCGGGGAAGATCGCGGCGATCAGCCCGCCGAGCACCGCGCCGCCGATCCTGCGGACGCCCTGCAGGACCACCACGGCCAGCCAGACGAAACCCGAGAAGGCCGGCAGGTCGGTGGCCGTCACCGACCCCTTGGAGATCGCGAACAGCACTCCGCCCAGCCCCGCGATCCCGGAGGCCAGGGCAAAGAGCATGATCTTGGTGCGGGGCGCCGAGATGCCGGAGGTGGTCGCGGCGGCGGGCGCGGAGCGGACGGCCAGGACCGCCCGGCCCGAGGCCGACCGCTCCAGGTTCCGAACCAGGAGCCCGACCAGCCCGATCAGGGCCAGCAGCAGCAGGACCCGTACCCGAGGGTCGGTGGTGTCGGCGAGCCCCAGTCCGATGGCGGGCAGCGGCCAGCCGATCGTGCCGTTGCTGAACTCGTCGATCTGGAAGAGCACCTGGTCGGCGAGGAGGGCGAGGGCGAGCGTGGCCAGGGTGAGGATCCGGCCGCCCAGCCGGAGGGCGGGCAACGCGACGAGCACGCCGACCGCCGTCGCACCGAGTACCCCCAGCAGGATCGCCACCGGCAGGGGCAGACCGGAGGAGAACGCCCAGCCGCAGGTGAGCGCGGCCATCGAGGCGAAGGACGCCTGCGCGAGGTTGACCATGCCGCCGATGCCGGTGACGACCACGAACGAGCAGAAGATCAGCGCGAGGACGAGCCCCTGGGCCACCACGCTCACGTAGAAGTCGTCGGCCGGGCGGGTGAGGGTCCAGGCCAGCAACGCGACCAGGCCGAGCGCCCACGGCAGGCGCCGCCGCCACGGCGGCAGGTCGGCCAGGTGGTCGGGGGGCGGGGCGTCCTCGGCGGCGGACCCCGCGATGCGGTCCCTGGACCGGTTGAGCAGGATCAGCCCGACGAACAGCAGGATCACCGGTACCGCCGTGCGCAGTCCGGTGACGTCCTCGGCGAAGTCCGCGTACCCCGCGACCAGGTTCTGCACCACGCCGAGCCCGAGCCCGGCCGCGAACGTCCACGGGATCGACCTGAGCCGGCCGAACACCGCGGCCGTCGCCGAGACGAACAGCATCACGGTGAACGCGGTGGAGTCCAGGCCCAGGGTCGAGACCGCCAGCACCCCGGCGAGCCCGGCGAGTGTCGAGCTGAGCGTCCAGGCCATGGCCGAGGAGGCGTCGACGTCTATCCCGCGCAGGGTGGCCAGCCCGCGACAGTCCACCGAGGCGCGCATCCTCAGGCCGTACGGCGTGTGCCGCATGAAGACCCACAGCCCCGCGGCGGCCAGTACCGCGAAGGCGAAGGTGATGAGCTGGTCGGAATCGAGATGGACGCCGCCGAAGGCGTAAGTGACCGCCGGGTAGGGGCCCAGGCCGCGCGGCAGCGAGGTCGCGTCGGCACGTGGCAGCCCGAGCGGCTCGGCGACCAGGTCGACGACCAGCAGCCCGAGCGCCGGGAGCGCGATCGTCAGGCCGATGGTCCCGACGATCTGCGCCGTCTCCCCCGCCTGGGCGAGGCCCCGGAACATGACCCTGTGCAGCAGGTAGCCGAGCAGCGGCGCGAAGAGCGCCACCGCGACCGTCCCGGCCGCCCAGGCGGGCAGCCCGAGACCCACGTTGAGTTCGAAGTACAGCAGCGCGGCCAGGAACCCGATGGCCCCGTGAGCGAAGTTGAACACGCCCGTCGCCGCGTAGGACAGGGTCAGCCCCGAGGCCATGACCGCGAAGACGGCTCCGGTGACGAGGCCGCTGAGAATGTAACCAACAAGCTCGGACATAAGGGCCTTCACCCCGGAATTTCGCGCCTGGTTGCTGACTGCTCACGGGTGTGACCCGTTCGCCTGCGGGACCGGTGAGGCCGGCCTTCGCGCGGGCCGGGGCCGCTCCCCGAAGAGGACGACGGCCGGATGGCGGGGGTGCCCCCGGCTCGCCGCTCACGTGGCCCGCCAGACGCGTGAGCGGCAAGCCCGCGCCCGCTATCTCAGCGGGACGTTGTCGAAGCACTTCATGTTCTTGGCCACCTTGAAGGCGCCCCCCTCCAGCTTGACCAGGGCGCCGCAGCCGTTGGGCTCGGTGTGGTCCTTGGGGTAGCGGATCCGGCCGAAGCCAGGATTCTCGTAGTCGAAGGAGCCGTTGGCCGCGGCCAGGAATCTCTCCCTGGTCAGCTCCTTACCGGTCTGCTCCAGGATCTTGAGGAAGATGTCGGCCGCCCAGTAGCCGATGGCCAGATGCTGGGTGAGCCGGGTCCCCGGTGCGGCCTTCTCCACGTCCGCCCTGAGCTGCGCGATCTCCGGGGCCTGCGACTCGAAGGGCTCGAACATGGGGGCCGCGATCACGCCTTCGAGCGCCTGGGCGATCGCCGGGTCCGCCAGGATCGCGGCGTCGTAGCTGGTCGCGTCGGAGATCAGCCCCTTGTAGCCCGCCTTCTTCAGCGCGCCGTACAGGCCGACGTTGAACTTGGTGCCGGCGATGATCGAGACCACCAGGTCCGGCGGCCCGCCGTCGTCGGAGGTCATGATCTTGTTGACGTACGGGAGCCAGTCGGGCGGCGGGGCCGCGGCGGGCAGACCCGAGTTGAGGCCGACCAGCTCGAAGCCGGCGGCCTCGAAGGACTGCGAGATGGTCTTGCCCCCGTACTTGCTGCCGCTGGAGTCACTCGTCTGGACGTAGACGCTCTTGCCCGCCGAGCCGCCGATGAGCTCGGCCATCTGGTTGCCCCACCAGGTCTGCGAGCCCGCGCCCGGCTGCGGCGCCAGGCAGCCGTTGTAGCCGAAGCCCGTCTTCGTGCCGCACCACTGCGGCCCGGTGGCCCAGCCGAACCACGGCACGCCCTGCTGCTCCAGGAAGGTCGCGCCGCCGAAGTTGGGCGCGTGCACGGGGACCAGTGCGAACACCCTGTCCTTCTGAACCAGCTTCTTGGCCGCCGCGTCGCCCTTGGCCGCGTCCTGGTTGTCGTCCTCGGCCCCGATGAACTCGATGGTGCGTCCGTGCACGCCACCGGCCTCGTTCGCGCGCTGGAACCTGGCCCTGGCCCCGATCTCCGCGTCCTTGGTGGAGTAGCCGCTCGCGCTGGTCTTGGTGAGCACTCCGCCCACCTTGACCGTCGTGGCGGTCACTCCCGCCGCCCCCTCGGAGCCACCGCCCCCCGCGGCCTTCTGCTCGGCCGCGCAGCCGCCTGCGGCGAGCGCCGCCGCGGCCACCAGGCCGATGAGTCGCACTGCCTGCCGTCTCATAGGTCGCTCCCTGCCGTGCCGTGCCGTGCGGCGCGCGCCCGACACAATTTGGCCTAGCGCTCGCTTGGTTTCGTCAGCGTAGATTTGGCATCCGGGGGTGTCAATGGAAGATCACCACACCCTCCACACGGGCCACACACCCCCCGGAAGACGGGAAGAGGCGGGCGGCGGCGTCCCGGCACGGTAGATAACCAAGCAATTGCTTGCTTATAATGCCGCTCCGGGCCAACGCGCGGAGCGCACGGGGCCCTCGGCTCGACGGGAGCGGACATGTTGATGCGTGCGGCCGTACTCACCGGGTTCGGCACGGCGCTGGAGGTACGTGATGTCGAGATCGCCGATCCGGGACCCGGCGAGGTACGGGTACGGATCAAGGCGTCCGGCGTCTGCGGGTCCGACATCAAGGCGCTGGACGGCAAGAGCCCGGTGGTGCGACGACTCCCCTTCGTACTCGGCCACGAGAGCGCCGGGATCGTGGAGAGCACCGGAGCCGGGGTGACCGGCGTCAGACCCGGTGACCATGTGATCATCGCGATGAACGGCGCCTGCGGGCGCTGCCGCAACTGCGGCGCCGGCCGGTTCCACCTGTGCGGCGGCCCCGCCAGGATGGCGGCCATCATGGGCACGATGCGCGACGGCGGCACCCGGATCACCGTGGACGGCGACGGCGCCAGGACGATGATCGGCATCGGCTCGTTCGCCGAGTACGCCGTGGTCAACGAGGCGATGTGCGTGAGGATCGCAGAGGACGCGCCGTTCGACACCATGTGCCTGCTGGCCTGCGGGGTGATCACCGGCGTCGGCGCGGTGCTGAACGTCGCGCGGGTCACCCCCGGCTCCAGCGTGCTGGTGGTCGGCTGCGGCGGGGTCGGGCTGAACGTCGTCCAGGGCGCCGTGCTGGCCGGGGCCACCACCGTCGTCGCCGCGGACGTGGCCGAACAGAAGCTGAAGCTGGCCGAGGAGTTCGGCGCCACCCACACGATCCTCGTCACCGACCTGCCCAAGCAGGTGGGCGAGATCGTCAGGGGCGGCGTGGACTACGCCTTCGACGTGACCGGCGTGGCCGGCGTGCTCGGCGCCGCCCTCGCCTCCACCCAGCCCGGTGGCACGACGGTGATGGTCGGCAGCCCGCCGCAGGGCGAACCGCTCAGCGTCGAGCCGAGCCTGCTGTTCGCCTCCAGACGCCTGATGGGCACCCAGGGCGGCGACGCCGCCCCGATCAGGGACCTGCCCATGCTCGCCGAGCAGTACCTGCGCGGCCGTCTCGACCTCGACCGCCTGGTCAGCGAGCGCCTCCCGCTGGAGGAGATCAACGAGGCGATCCGGCACGTCCGCGAGGGGGCGGTGGCCCGCAGCGTCATCGTCTTCGACTGACCGCGCCGCCCTCGTGCACGATCCCCCCGGCCGCCGCCGCGGCTCAGCCGCGACCGGCGCCGACGAGTTCCCTGCTCGGCTCCTCGTCCTCCTCGTCCTCCTCCTGACCCTCGATGGAGAGGTTCGGCAGCAGACGGTCCAGCCAGGCGGGGCACCACCAGTTGAACCTGCCGAGCAGGACCATGGTCGCCGGGACCAGCAGGCCCCTGATGACCGTGGCGTCCACCGCGATGGCCACCGCCAGGCCGACACCGAAGATCTTTACCATCGGGTCGGGGTAGGCGACGAACGCGACGAAGACCGAGACCATGATCAGAGCGGCGGAAGTGATCACCCGGCCGGTCGACCCCAGCCCCTCGGCCACCGCCCTGCGGTTGTCGCCGTGCCTCAGGTACGCCTGCCGCACGGCGGTGAGCAGGAAGACCTCGTAGTCCATCGACAGGCCGAACAGGATCGCGAACAGCATCAGCGGGATGTAGCTGTCGATCGGCACCGTGAAGAAGAGCGTGCTCAGATAGGAGGCGTCCACATTGACCGGCGGGTCCATGCCGACCAGTCCGCTGCCCAGGCCCAGGGAGAAGACCAGCGAGAGCGCGCCGAACGCGGCCCCGAGCGAGATCAGGTTCATCACCGCGGCCTTGATCGCGACGACCGGCGAACGGAACGCCAGGAGCAGCAGCAGTGCGCTCAGCAGGACCACGACGCCGACGACCAGCGGGGTGCGTGCGGCGATCTTGGAATTGGCGTCGGCCATGCCCGCGACCTCACCGCCCACGTGCACCTTCGCTCCGTCGAGCTCGATCGCGCGGACCGCCTTGACCACCTCCAGCGCCCGGGGGTCGCTGGGGGCGTAGTCGGGGATCGCCTGGACCAGGGCCGCCGTGCCGCGCTCGTTGAGAACCGGGTCACCGACGTGGGCCATCCCTTCGACGTCCGCGACGCTGTCCTTCAGGTTCTGCAATACGGCCGGGACGGGCTTGTCGTCGACGACCGGGGTCTCCAGATCCGCCACCACGACGAGCGGGCCGTTCATGCCGGGCCCGAAACCGGCCTGCAGCAGTTCGTAGGAGCGCCGCGCGTCGGTGCCGCGGTCGCCGTAGCCGTTGTCGAGCGTGCCCAGCTTGAGTCCCAGGGCGGGGGCGGCGAGCGCTCCCAGGAGCACGAGGCTGAGCGCGAGCACGCTCCAGGGACGCCTGGCCACCCAGTTGCCCAGCGAGCCCCAGCCGGAGGAGCCGTGGCTGCCCCGGCGCCCCATGAACGGCAGGCGGAACGCGTTGACCCGGTGCCCGAGCATCCCGAGCAGCGCGGGCACCAGCGTGACGGCGGTGAGCACCGCGCAGACCACCGAGATGCCGGTGATCCAGCCGAGCGTCTGCAGCATGGGGAAGTCGGCGAGCAGGAGCGCGCTGAGCGCGATGATCACCGTGCCGCCGGCGAACACCACCGCACCGCCGGAGCCGGCGACCACCCGGCGGATCGCCTCCTGGGTCGGGACGCCGTCCGCCAGCAGCTTGCGGTGCCTGCTCAGCAGGAAGAGCGCGTAGTCGATACCGACGCCGAGGCCGATCATCGTCGCCAGGATCGGCGCCTGCTTGGGCACGTCCACCAGATGGCCGAGCAGGCCGATCGTGCCGAGCCCGGTCGCGATGCTGACCAGTGCGACGAAGATCGGAATCATCGCGGCGACCAGGGTGCCGAACGCGAACAGCAGGACCAGCAGCGCGCAGACCACTCCGATGATCTCGCTCGTCCCGGTCTTGATCTCCTTGTTCGCCGGGCTCGACGAGCCGGCGGGCACGACCTCCAGGCCCGCCGCCCGCGCGGGCTCGGCCGCCTCGACGAGGAGCTTGGCGGTCTCGGCCGTCTTGGTGGTGTCGTGCCCCTCAAGCTTGACCGCGATGAAACCGATCTCCAGGCTGGGCGCGATCCCGCCCGTCCGGGAGGGAGGGGTCACCTCCACCACGTGCGGGACCTTGCGGATCTGCGCCGCGGCACGTTCCACCGCGCTCTTCCTCGGCTCGGCGAGCAGGGAGCCGTCGGGAGAGTAGAGGACGAGCTGGACCGAACCGCCCATCTCGTAACCGGGGCCGAAACCGTCCTTCAGCAGGTCCATCGCCCGCTGGGCGTCGGTGCCGGGGAGGCTGGTGTCGTTGGTGGCCGGTCCGGGGAACAGCACCGAGCCCGCCATCAGCACTGCCGCGGCGACGACCCACAGCGCCAGCACCGCCTTGCCATGCCGCGCGCACCAACTCCCCAGCCGCCCCAGCAAACCAGACATTCGGTGACCGCCCTATTAAAGTCTGAAATGTGCCTGAAACGCCGTACTGTACGGCCGTACAGAACCTACGATACGAGAGTAGGCGCGCAAATTGGGAAACGCCCCCAATAGCGTGGGATTGAGACGATGACCACACTTGAGCATGGACACGACACGCGCGGCCGGATCCTCGACGCCGCTCGCCGACTGTTCGCCGAGCGCGGCTATGCGGCGACCTCGCTGGCCGACATCGCCGCGGCCGTCGGCCTGACGAAGACCGCCGTCGCCTACCACTTCCACCCCAAGGACCGGCTGGCCGCCGAACTGCTCGCCCCCGCCGCCGAGGACATCATGGTCCTGATCGAGAGCGACTTCGACGACGACCGCGCCTTCGTCGAGGCCCTGGTGACCTTCGTGGTCAGGTACCGGGCGATCATCCGGCTGATCATGGAGGACCTCGGCGGCGCCGACGACGCGCCACCCGGCTCCCCCGGCGAGATCATCCGTGCCTTCCGTGACGAGATCTACCACCGGCTGGCCGGACCCGACCCCGATCCCGACCGCCGGGTCTGGGCCTGGGCCCTGCTGGGGTCGCTGCAGTACGGGGTGGTCAAGACGATCGACCTTCCCCAGGAGGATGTCAGGAAGATCCTGCTGACCACCATCCTGGCCACCATCTGACCACTGCCTCGCCGCCCCGGGGGCGCCCGTCGCCCCGGCCCGCCGTCATCCCGAGGGAGCCGCCTCCCCGGGTACGGGATCCGGCGAGTCGGGCGGGTCGGGAGGCGCGGTGGTCTCGCCCGGGCCGTGGCTCGGCCCAGGCCCCGGGCCCGGATCCGGGCCAGGCCCGCTCTGGCTCGCCACCCCGACCGTGATCACGACCGTCGCACCCGGCCGGGCGCAGGTGCCCGGCGCCACGCTCTGCGCCAGTACCACACCGTCCTGGGCGTCGTCGGTGACCAGCCGCGCCCGGGTCCGTACCGCGAAACCCGCCCCGCCGAGCGTGTTCGAGGCGTCGGCCGCGCTCTGGCCGGTGATCGACGGCACCGGAGCGCCGTGCCTGGAGACGACGAGCGCCACCGCGCTGCCCGGCGAGACGTGCTTGCCCGCACCGGGGGTGCTCGCCAGCACCCGCCCGGCCGGCTGGTCCGAGCAGCGCGTACTCACCCCTCCAGCGGCCAGCCCGGCCTGGGCGAGCGCCGCCTGGGCGGCGCTCCTGGCGAGGCCGACCAGCGTGGGCACCTGGATCCCCGCGGAGACCTCCAGGTTGACCTTGCCCTTCCTCGGCAGCGTGGTCCCCGCCACCGGGTTGCTCGCGAGCACCTCTCCGACCGGCCGGTCGGAGCTGACCGCTCGGACGGTCCCGGCGACCAGCCCGGCCTGTTCGATCAGACGCGCCGCCCCGGAACGGTCCAGCCCGACGAGAGCCGGCACGACCGTGGTGACCTCGGACGGCGGCAGCGGGGAGGATCTGACACCCTCCGCGCGCGGAGGCTTGGCCGGGTTCGCCGGGAGGGGCCTGACCGGCGGGCTCGTCCTGCTCGCCTGCGGCGTCTCGGCCTGGGGACCGGCCTCCACCACCCGAACCGCCGGCGGTGCCGCCGTACCTTTCGGGGTGACTCCGCTCAGTGCCGGGACCAGCACCCCCGCCAGCACCGCGGCGCTCACCAGCAGCGCCCCGGAGACCGCCATCGACGCCCTGGTGGCCGCCCGCCCCGGGTGAGTGCGAGGCTCGTCGAAGTCCTCGCCTTCGGTGAGGTGCCCGCGCCCACCGGACATCGCCCGCCAGGCGGCCCCGGACGCGCGCGACCTTCCCGCGAGGCCCGACCCCCCGAAGGAGCCGGCGGGGCCGGACACTCCGGACGGGTCCGAGACGTCAGGCCCGCCGGAGCCGACCCGCAGGGCGAGACCGCCGGGCACCGGAGGGGTCCGGGAGTCGAACACCGACCCGCGCCCGCCGTCGCCGAGCAGCGCGAGCAGCAACTCACGGCTGCTGGGACGGTTACCGGGGTTCTTGTCCAGGCAGTCGACCACCAGCGCGCCGAGCAGCCCGTCGAGGCGCCCCAGTTGCGGGGCGGCGGTGAGGATCCGGTTCAGCACCGCCGCGATCGAGTCCTGGCCGAAGGGCGCCTGGGCGTTGGCCGCGAAACATATCGTGGCGCCCCAGGCGAAGACGTCGGCCGCCGGGTTGATCTCGGCGCCCTCCACCTGCTCGGGCGCCATGTAGGCCGGAGTGCCCGCACCGCGCCCGCTCTGGGTGGCCGCCGCGTCCAGCGCCCTGGCCAGCCCGAAGTCGATGACCCTCGGCCCGTCCGGACCGAGCAGCACGTTCTGCGGCTTGAAGTCGCGGTGCACGATCCCGGCCCGGTGGATGGCCGCGAGCGCGGTGGCCGTGCCGATGGCCAGACGCTCCAGCCTGCCTCCCTCGCGGGGCCCGCTGACCGCGACCTCACGGTGGAGCGACGGGCCGTCGACGTACTCGCTGACGATGTAGGGCCGGTCGCCCTCCAGCCCGGCGTCGATCACCTGGGCCGTGCAGAACCGGGCCACCTGCTTCGCCAGCTCGACCTCGCGCAGGAAGATCTCAGGGTTATCCCCCACCGAGCCGTGCAGAAGCTTGACCGCGTAGGGCTCTGATCCGGTGTCGGGGCGCACCCCGACATAGACCACTCCCTGGCCTCCCTCTCCGAGCCGCCCGATGATCTCGTACTCACCGAGCGCCGCCGGATCCCCCGTTCTGAGCGGCTGCGCATACGGCACGCGAGCCTCCCCTCGCCGCCACCCTTCTCACTCAAGAAGAAGCATCGCCGACAGTCAACGGGCAGACAGGTCTTCTCCTCCTCACCGTGATATTCATGTGATGCTCAGGTCAGGGCAAGTACCAACAGACCCCTCGAATCGCCGATGCCCAGCACAGAGCCGATGCCGGGCCGGTCATCCGGTACGGCCCGCGGGACCGGGCCCCGGCGCGACATTGCCCCGGAGTCGGCTTGGAGGCACACGACCTCGGGCCCACCGGGAACACCCGGGCCGCGGCCGGTCAGCGCAGGAAGGCCGCGTACTCGTCGAGGACGGGGAGGATCTGGTCGGCCTCGGCGCTGGGGAGGCTGAGTACGACCTCCTCGATGCCCAGTTCGGAGTAGTAGTCGAGTTTCTCCGCGTTGGGGAGCGTGCCGAAGGGGATGACCTTGACCATCTCGCGTTCCGCCTTGTCGCAGGCTTCGCGCAGGGCGGGGAGGGCCGCCCTGACGCCCCGGCCGCCGATCGGCATCCAGCCGTCGGCGTACTCGGCGACATGGGCGAAGAGCTTGGGGCCCGCGGCCCCGCCCACGTAGACGGGGGGACCGGAGACCGGCTTGGGCCAGGACCAGGAGGGCTCGAAGCCGACGTGGCGGCCGTCGAAACCGGCCTCCTCCCGGCTCCACAGGGCCTTCATCGCCAGCATGTGCTCGCGGGCCACGTCGCGGCGGGAACGGAAGCCCTGCGGGCCGAGGTGATCCTCGACCTCCTCGACGTTCCAGCCGAACCCGATGCCGAGCACCACCCGGCCGCCGGAGAGGTGGTCGAGGGTGGCGACGGCCTTGGCGGTGACCAGGGGTTCGCGCTGGGCGACGAGCATGATGCCGGTGCCGAGGGCGATCTCGCTCGTCACGGCGGCGGCGTGGGAGAGCGCGACGAGCGGGTCGAGCGTGCGCCGGTACTCCTCGGGGAGCACCGCCTGCCCCGCCGCCGGGGGCGTACGGCGGGAGACCGGGATGTGCGTGTGCTCCGGCAGGTAGAGGGAGGCGAACCCGCGCGCCTCGGCCGCCCCGGCCAGTTCCGCGACCGGCATGGACCGGTCGGTGGCGAACATCGTGACACCCAGCCGCATCAGCGCCTCCGTCTTCACGCCCGGACCTTCGACGGGCATTCTTTCCCATCTTCCAGCCGTCCGCCCAGGTCGCCGGGGGGACGTCCCAGCCAAGCGGACCCGCTTGGTTAACCAAGCGATTGCTCGTTTATCATCCCTAGGGTAGCTTGCTCACGTCACCAAAGACGAGGCGTTCACCGAGCACGGCTGAGCACCGCGGCCGGCGGACACGGCAATCCTCACGGGAGGACGCTGATGGCGTTCACGGATCTGGGCGACGTCCGGCTGTTCCACACGGACGACGGCTCCGGCGACACGACGCTGCTGCTCGTCCACGGCCTGGGCGCCGACTCCCACGAGTGGGTCCACCACATCCCCACCCTCGCCAGGCACCACCGGGTGATCGCGGTGGACGTGCGCGGGCACGGCTACTCCTCCGCCCCCGAGAGCGGCAACACCCCCCGGCGGATGGCCGACGACCTCGCCCGGCTCTGCGCCGCCCTGGGGGTGGAGTCGTGCGTCGCCGTGGGCCACTCGATGGGCGGCCAGATCGTCTCCCACCTCGCCGTGGAGTATCCCTCGCTGGTCAGGGCGCTGGTCACGGTCGACCCCGGCTACGGCTTCACGGGCGCGGTGCGCGAATACCTCCCCACCCTGATCGAGCAGATGCGCGAGGACGTCGTGGGGGTCTCGCTGCGCAACGACGAGTGGACCTGGACCGCCGCCACGCCCGAGTGGCTGCGCGAGTGGCATCGGCGCCGGATCCTCGCCACGCCTCCGCACGTACTCCTGCAGGCCTTCGAGGCGATGTTCGGCGGCCCGGACGCGCTCGGCCTGCGTCCCAACTCCGACGACTACCTCGCGCGGCGGGCCTGCCCGGTGCTCACCTTCTGGTTCGACCCCGCCCAGGCGGCGTGGGAGGCCGGGCTGTTCAAGGACCCGCACTCCAAGGCGGTCGTCTGGGAGGGCAGCGGTCACCGGCTGCACGAGGAGCGTCCGGGCGAGTTCCTCATCGTCGTCACCAACTGGCTAAGGAGCCTGCCGTGAAGTTCTCGTTGATGCTCAACCCGCAGATCCCCGGCTCGGGCTACAGCCAGGAGGAGAACGCGAAGGCCAGAAGGCCGATCGGGCGCGACACCGAGTCGTACCAGAAGCTGCTGGACGAGGTGCGCGAGATCGCCGTCCACGCCGACCGGATCGGCTTCGACGCGCTGATGATGACCGAGCACCACTTCCACTCCGAGGGTTTCGAGTTCTCGGTCAACCCGCTGATGTTCCTCACCGACCTGGCCGCCAGGACCGAGCGCATCCTGCTCGCCCCGCTCGGCCTGGTACTGCCCGCCTGGGACCCGATCAGGGCGGCCGAGGACGTGGCCCTGCTCGACCAGTTCGGCAAGGGGCGGCTGCGGCTCGGCGTGGCCCGCGGTTACCAGAACCGCTGGATGAACGTGCTGGGACAGCGCTGGCACGCCTCGGCCGCCAGGTCCGACGGGTCGAACTCCGACAACCGCAACTTCGACGTGTTCGGCGAGGTGCTGAACATCATGAAGATGGCCTGGACCCAGGAGACGCTCCGCTACAAGTCCGACGTGCTCGACTACGAGATCCCCTCGCCCTTCGACGGGATCGAGGGCTGGGCGGCGCAGGAGTGGACGAGGACGTTCGGCGCCCCCGGGGAACTCGACGAGAACGGGAAGATCCAGGCGGTCTCGGTCTGCCCCCGGCCGTACCAGAACCCCTACCCGGAACTGTGGCAGCCGTTCACCATCTCCGACCGCTCGGTGATCAGGGCCGCACAGGAGGACATCCTGCCGTGGATGTTCACCCCGAACCCCGACGACCACGCCGCCAAGGCCAGGCTCTACCAGGAGGAGGCGGCCAAGTGCGGCCGTGACTACAAGCTGGGTGAGCACACCGGCATCCTCAAGATCGTCGGGATGGCCGACACCAAGGAGGAGGCCATCGCCACCTACGGCAAGAGCATGCAGAAGGACTTCGCCGCCTTCTTCGGGCCGTTCGGCTACCTGGAGGTCCTGCGCAAGAAGGAGGACGACAGGCACCAGCCGATCAGCCCCGAGAAGGGCGACTTCAAACGCATGAACGAGGTCGAGATGGCCCTGCTCGGCGGCCCCGACGACGTCAAGCGCGGCATCCAGCGGATGCTCGACCGGATGCCGGACCTGGAGTGGTTCGGCCTGTTCATGCAGGGTCAGCAGGGCGTCCTGCCCCTCGACACCGTCAAGCGCAACCTGGAACTGTTCGCCACCAAGGTCATCCCCGAGTTCTCCGACTGACCTTTCGCTGAATCGGCCCTCCGGAGGTCCCCTCCCCTCGGACGTCCCCGGGGAGGAAGGACAGGGACGACACCCGGCCACCCCGGTACATCTATCGAAATTTCAGCATTTCGGAGCCTGGGAGGATCCGTGCAGTTCTGGCTTGGCGCGTCGTTCGTCGAGACCGGCCAGTTCCTCGAACTGGCCGGGGCGGCGGAGCGGTGCGGCATTCACACGCTCACCCTGTCGGACCACATCTTCTACGCCGACTTCGAGTCGCCCTACCCCTATTCCAGCACCGGCGCCCCCCGCTGGAACGCCGACACGCACTGGCCGGACGCGTGGGTGACGATCGGCGCGATGGCCGCCGTCACCACCACCCTGCGTTTCGCGCCCAACGTCTACATCGCCCCGGCCCGTGATCTGTTCACCGTCGCCAAGCAGGTCTCCACGGCCGCGGTCCTGTCCGGGAACCGGGTGACCTTCGGCGTCGGCGTCGGCTGGTGCAAGGAGGAGTTCGTCCAGACAGGCCAGGACTTCCACACCCGGGGACGCAGGCTGGACGAGATGATCCCGGCCCTGCGCGAACTCTGGGCCGGCGGCACCGTCACCCACCACGGCGCCCACTACGACTACGGCCCGCTCTCGATCTCCCCGGTACCCTCCGCGCCCGTGCCGTTCTTCGTCGGCGGCGACAGCGAGGCGGCGCTGCGCCGCGCGGCCAGGACGGGCGACGGCTGGATGGGCAACCGGATCTACACCGAGGAGCGGCTCGACCCGGTCCTCGCCGACCTGCGGCGCTACCTCAAGGAGTACGGCAGGGCGGAAGACGCCCTGCAGATCATCGCACCACTCGCGGTCATGCCCGACGCCGCCACCTACCGCCGCTTCGCCGACAAGGGGGTGACCGGAACGATGGCCGCG
The DNA here is from genome assembly GCF_042665875.1 of Streptosporangium amethystogenes subsp. fukuiense. Taxonomy (NCBI): domain Bacteria; kingdom Bacillati; phylum Actinomycetota; class Actinomycetes; order Streptosporangiales; family Streptosporangiaceae; genus Streptosporangium; species Streptosporangium amethystogenes. The sequence goes on from NZ_JBHTEE010000001.1 coordinate 4,991,900, forward strand.
CCCTGGTGGCTGGCCACCCCCGAGGAGAAGGCCAGGTACGGCGATGGCGTCGAGCTCAAGGTCGCCACCATGGAGCGCTTCGCCGAGGAGGTCATCTCGAAGATGTGACGCCGCGCCCGACAGGCCCGCCCGGCCCGGCCGGGCCCCGGATCAGGCCGCGGTGGACCGCGGTGGTGATCACCGCACCGAACCGGCACGGCGTGCGTCGGCCGGGCCCGCGTGCCGGGTGACCGGTCGCCCGGCGGCCCGAGCCGATAGCCTGGCCGGGTGCTCGAAAAGATCAAAGCCACCCGTTATGTGACGCCCCTGCGGGAGGGCGGCTCGCTCCCCGGGGTCATGGAGGCGGACGACCTCGGCACGTACGTCGTGAAGTTCCGCGGCGCCGGCCAGGGCCGCCGGGTCCTGGTGGCGGAGATCGTGTCCGCCGGGCTGGCCCGGCGTCTCGGCTTCCGCACGCCCGAGCTGAAGGTGATCGACGTCGATCCACAGCTCGGCGCCCGCGAGCCGGACGAGGAGATCCAGGACCTGCTCAAGGCCAGCGAGGGCAACAACCTGGCCGTCGACTTCCTGCCGGGCGCGCTCGGCTTCGAGCCGCTGGCCTGGCCTCCGGATCCCGGTTTCGCCTCCCGCCTGCTCTGGTTCGACGCGCTGATCCACAACGTCGACCGGAGCTGGCGCAACCCGAACCTGCTCCTGTGGCACGGCGACACCTGGCTGATCGACCACGGCGCCGCGCTCTGGTTCCACCACAACTGGCCCTCGGCCGACCCGCTGCGCGGCTTCGACGCGCGCGACCACGTGATGGCCCCCTTCGCCACCCGGATGCCCGAGGCCGACGCCGAGTTCAGCGAGAAGATCACCCGGGACCTGCTCGACGGGGTGGTGGACGAGGTTCCCGACGAGTGGCTGGAGGACGAGCCGGGGTTCGACGGGGCGCAGGCCGTGCGACAGGCGTACGTCGAGCACCTGCTGACCCGCGCCCAGGGCCCGCGCACCTGGCTGCCGGCCCCCTCGTCCGGCTCCGGCCGGGACCCGGCGGCCCAGCAGGGAAGGCCCGGCTCGGTGGGCGCGTTCTGGAAGGACAACCGGTGAAGGACGTCTACGAGTACGCGATCATCCGGGTCATCCCCCGGGTGGAGCGCGGCGAGCTGATCAACGCCGGCGTGCTGCTCTACTGCCAGCCGCGCGGCTATCTGTGCGCCCGCGTGGAGCTGGACGAGACACGCCTGCGCGCCCTCGACCCCCGGGTGGACCTCGACGGCGTACGGCACGCGCTCGACGTCTACCGGCGCTCCTGCGGCGGCGAGGGACCGCTGACCGCGGAGCCGCTGGGCGGCCGGTTCCGCTGGCTGACCGCCCCGCGCAGCACGATCGTGCAGACGGGCCCGGTCCACGCCGGTCTCACCGCCGACCCGGAGGCGGAGCTGGAACACCTGATGAGCCGCCTAGTCCGCAGCCCCTGACCCGAGACCGGAAAGCGACTTGTGCATGCGGACGCGGCTGAGCGTCTGGTCCTCCAGGTGCACTGTCTCGACCTCGACCCGCCGATAGCCGAGCCGCTCGAAGACCGGCACCGCGCGCCAGGAGGCGTGCGTGCGGAGTTCTTCGACCTCGTCGGCCCGGGCCGCGTTCTCGACGGCCGTGAGCAGCAGCCGGGCGACGCCCCGGCCACCGTGGCCGGGGCCGACGAACAGCTGGTCGACCTCGCCGCGATGGAGCTGTCCCACCGGCCGCAGAGCGACGTTGGCGAAACCGGCCACCTGTCCTGCCACCAGGGCCACGAAGGTCTCCGTCTGGTCGATCATCCGGGCATGACCGTCGAGGCTGCGCCGCCGAGACCAGGCCGCCAGCTGTTCGGCGGTGTAGTGGGCGGCGGCGGATTCCGAGATCGCCCGCAGGCTCAGCTCGTACAGCCGGTTCGCGTCCTGCGGGACGGCGCGTCGCACCGTCGGTGTGGGCACGGACATCGCGGGCACGGACATGGGGATCGTCACTCCTGGGTGTCGGGGCGGGCGCCGGAGCCGCCGGCCGCACGCCTGGGCCGCCGGAAGGGCCCGGCGAGGTGGTGGGAGATACCTGGGCGGCGGGACGCCGGTCAGAAGAGTACGGACATGAAGGTGCCGACCTCGACGAAACCGGCCCTGCGGTAGGCGGCCCTGGCCGGGGCGTTGTAGTCGTTGACGTACAGCGAGACCACCGGCGCGAAGTAGTCGAGCGCGTGCTTGACCACCGCGGCCATCCCGGACACCGCGTGGCCGCGGCCACGCAGGTCGGGGTGGACCCAGACGCCCTGGATCTGGCAGGCATGCGGCGTCACCGCGCCGATCTCGGCCTTGAAGACGACCCTGCCCCCCTCGATGCGGGCGTACGACCTGCCGATCCTGATCAGCTCGGCGACCCGGGACCGGTAGAGGGCTCCGCCGTCCCCCAGCTCAGGGGAGACACCCACCTCCTCGGTGAACATCGCCACGCAGGCCGGCAGCAGGATGTCGAACTCGTCGGGCCGGACCCGCCGCACCAGCGGGTCGGCCGGGAGCGGCGACGGCTCGGTGGCCACCATGAGCGGCTGCGCCCAGCGGATCGCCCGGGCGGCTCCCCAGTGCGGCTCCAGCCGCTCCCAGAGCACCTCGACCGCGTCGGCCGGGCCGACGATCGAGGAACAGCGGCGGCCCTGCCTGCGCGCGCGTTCGGCGAAGGCGTAGACGGCGTCGGTACCGGCGTTGACCGGAACCAGGTTCGCCCCGGCGTAACAGAGGGAGGTCAGGCCACCGCGCGGCCCGAACCCCCACATCTGGCCACCGAGTCTGGCCGGATTGAGCCCGACCGAACGGACCCTGGAGGCGACGAAAACGTTACCGACGGGGTCGATGTCGAGAAGCGCCAGGACCTCGTCTCGATCGTTGTCGTCGAGCACGCGCGACGCCGTTGTACGCAGCATCACATGCTCAGCCTACGCGACCCCCTCGATTTTGGCAGGAACCAACACAGAGCATCTCATCTACCTGCTAGATCGCCCCTCCCCCCGAGTGCCCGGCGGGCACCCGGACGGGCGAGGGTCCGATCACCGGCACGGGCACCGGCGGCGGCAGGCCGGGGCAACGGGCGTCCGGGCCGCCGGAGTCCTGCCGTGCTCCACCGGGAAGGGTGCCGTCCCGCAGGTAGGCGGCCAGGCGACGGTCGACGCAGGCGTTGCCGTTGAGCGAGATCCCGTGGTTGCCGCCGGGTACGACCAGCAGCCGGGAGCCGCGGAGCAGGGTGCGCATCCGCAGCGCCCCCGCGTACGGGGTGGCGGCGTCGCGCTCACCCTGGATCAGCATGACCGGGGGCAGCCTGGTGCTGTCGTGCACCCGCACGGGGGTGCCCCCCTGCACGGGCCAGAACGCGCACGGCGCGTTGTACCAGGCGTTGGGCCAGGTGAGGAAGGGCGCCCTGGCGTTCGCCCTGGTCATGTCCGTGCGCCAGCGTGTCCAGTCGCGCGGCCAGGCGGCGTCGCGGCACTGCACCGCCAGGTAGACGGCGTAGCTGTTCTCATCCTTGGCGTCGTTCTCCACGTGCTTGCGGTAGGCGTTGAGCAGGAGTGCCGTCTCCCCCTTCTTGACGTAGGCGGAGAAGGCCTTGGCCAGCTGCGGCCAGACGGCGTCGGAGTAGCCGCCGACGGTGTAGAGATCGTCGAGCTCGCTCGGACCGATCACTTCCGCCGCGGGATGGCCGCCCAACCGGGTACGCATGGCGTCCCAGGCGAAGGAGACGGCCCTCTCGGTGGTGCCCAGCCGGTAGACCGGATTGTGACGGGCGATCCATTTGAGGAATTCCCGGTGCCTGCTCTGGAAGGCGATGCTCTGGCTCAGGTTCGAGCGGTACCAGATACCGCGCGGGTCCACCACGCTGTCCAGGACGAGCCGCCTGAGCCGGCCGGGAAAGAGCGTCGCGTAGACCGCGCCCAGGTAGGTCCCGTACGAGTAGCCCAGGAAGCTGATCTTCGACTCGCCGAGCGCCTCCCTGATCAGGTCCATGTCCCTGGCGGAGTTCTCCGTGGTCATGTGGGGCAGCATCCAGCCCCACCGGTCACCGCACGCCTGGGCGTACTCGCGGGCCCGATCGATGAGCGTGCCCTCGTCACGCCTGGTGACCGGCACCTGGTCGGGGCGGGGCGGCCGGTAGTACTCCGCGGGGTCGACACAGCTCAGCGCGGGCTCGCTGGCCCCCACCCCGCGCGGGTCGAAACCGACCACGTCGAACCGGTCGGCCAGGCCGCCGGGAAGCCCCGCCACGACGCCCTTGACCAGATCGCGACCGGACGCACCGGGCCCGCCCGGATTGACCAGCAGCGCGCCGAGACGGTCGTGGACGGCCCTCCCCCTGATCCGGTTCAGGGCGATGTCGATGGTCTGGTACGGGTTGCCGTAGTCGAGCGGCACACTCAGCGTGGCGCACTCCATCCGGCTGTCCGCCCGCTGCGCGGGAACGGACGGCGCCACCCCGGGCAGCGAGATCCCGCCGCTCTCGCAGGGCCCCCAGACCAGCCCCTCCCTCTCCTGGGCCACCGCCCCCCGCGGCACTCCCACCGCGACCGCCAGCATCGCGATGCTCGCGGCAATCCCGACGACCCTCTTCTTCACTGCGTCCCCCTACTCGTACGGCAGAGGCGATGGTCTCCCGGAGGGGGTGCGATTCACCCGGGACACAACCGGATATCTAGCAAAGTGTAGTCAGATGATTGCTAAGTGTAATGGTTCCAGGTCGGACGGCACCGCCGAGCAGGCCACCAGAACACCGCAAACGGCCACGGAGGCTACGGAGACCGGAGATCCCCGGCAGAGAGCCCCCGCAAAAGGCGCGCCCCCGGCGGCGAGAGAACGGCCGGGGGCGGACACGCGCGGGAAGCGGAGCGGTGCCTAGCCGACGACGACCTGGGCGCCCATGACGTCGTCGTCGAGGTCGACCTCCACGCCCATCTGCTCGGCGAGACGCAACGCCTCCTCGATCAGGGTCTCCACGATCTGCGACTCGGGAACGGTCTTGATGACCTCGCCCTTGACGAAGATCTGGCCCTTGCCGTTGCCGGAGGCGACACCGAGGTCGGCCTCGCGGGCCTCTCCCGGGCCGTTGACGACGCATCCCATCACCGCGACACGCAGCGGGACCTTCAGCCCCTCCAGCCCCGCCTGGACCTGCTCGGCCAGGGTGTAGACGTCGACCTGGGCGCGCCCGCAGGAGGGGCAGGAGACGATCTCCAGGCCACGCTCGCGCAGGTTGAGCGACTCCAGGATCTGGTTGCCGACCTTGACCTCCTCGACCGGCGGGGCGGACAGCGACACGCGGATGGTGTCGCCGATCCCCTCGGCGAGCAGGGCCCCGAAGGCGACGGCGGACTTGATCGTGCCCTGGAAGGCCGGGCCCGCCTCGGTGACGCCGAGGTGGAGCGGGTAGTCACACCGGGCGGCGAGCAGGCGGTACGCCTGGACCATCACGACCGGGTCGTTGTGCTTGACGGAGATCTTGATGTCGCGGAAGCCGTGCTCCTCGAAGAGCGAGCACTCCCAGAGCGCCGACTCCACCAGCGCCTCGGGGGTGGCCTTGCCGTACTTCTGGAGCAGGCGGGGGTCGAGCGAGCCGGCGTTGACGCCGATCCTGATCGGCACGCCTCGGTCGGCGGCGGCCCGCGCGATCTCACCGACCTTGTCGTCGAACTTCTTGATGTTGCCGGGGTTGACCCGGACCGCCGCGCAGCCCGCCTCGATCGCGGCGAAGACGTACTTCGGCTGGAAGTGGATGTCCGCGATCACCGGGATCTGCGACTTCCTGGCGATGGTCGGCAGCGCGTCGGCGTCGTCCTGCGAGGGGACCGCGACCCGGACGATCTGGCAGCCCGAGGCGGTCAGCTCGGCGATCTGCTGGAGCGTCGCGTTGACGTCGGCGGTGACCGTGGTGGTCATCGACTGGACGGAGACCGGCGCGTCCCCGCCCACGGGGACGGAACCGACCATGATCTGACGAGATATGCGTCGCTCGGCGATCGGCCTGGTCCTTACGGACGGGATTCCGAGAGCAACAGAAGTCATTTTCAGCCCTTGAAGAGTCGACGACGCTCACCAGTCTAGGCAGTCCCGGTGAGCTCCCGTGCCCTTATCCGTGCCCAGGAGTCGGCATCGAGCACCTCGGCCACCGAGCCGGCCTCGGTGACGGCGTGCTCGGAGACCACCGAGGCCACGGTGTCGACGATGCCGAGGAAGGGCAGCCGACCGGCCAGGAACGCCTCGACGCAGACCTCGTTGGCGGCGTTGTAGACGGCCGGTGCCGTGCCGCCGGCCGCGCCGACGTGGCGGGCCAGCGCGACGGCGGGGAAGGCTCCGTCGTCGAGCGGCTCGAACGTCCAGGTGTGGGCGGCGGTCCAGTCGACGCCGGGCGCGGCGTCGGCGACCCGCTCGGGCCAGCCGAGGGCCAGCGCGATGGGCAGGCGCATGTCGGGCGGGCTGGCCTGGGCGATGGTCGAGCCGTCGACGAACTCGACCATCGAGTGGACGACCGACTGCGGGTGGACCACGACGTCGATGCGCTCGAAGCCGATGTCGAAGAGCAGGTGCGCCTCGATGACCTCCAGGCCCTTGTTGACGAGCGTGGCGGAGTTCACCGTGATCACCGGTCCCATCGACCAGGTCGGGTGGGCGAGTGCCTGCTCGGGGGTCACCTCCGCGAGATCCGCGCGCGACCTGCCGCGGAAGGGCCCGCCGCTCGCGGTGACGACCAGGCGCCGCACGGCTGAGGCGTCGGGGCCGGTGGGACCCGCCGCCCACAGACACTGGGCCAGTGCGGCGTGCTCGGAGTCGACCGGGATCAGCTGGCCCGGCTTGGCCAGGCGCTTGACCAGCGGCCCTCCGACGATCAGTGACTCCTTGTTGGCGAGCGCGAGCGCCCGGCCGGCCTCCAGGGCGGCCAGCGTGGAGGTCAGCCCCAGCGCGCCGGTGATGCCGTTGAGCACGACGTCGGCGGGCCAGGAGGCGGCCTCCGCCACCCCTTCCTGACCGGCCAGCACCCGCGCGGCCACCCCGCGCGCGGCCAGGGCCGCACGCAGTTCCGGCACCGCGGCGGGATCGGCGACGGCGACCACGTCGGGCCTGAACTCGGCCGCCTGCCCGGCCAGCAGGTCGATCCGGCCGCCGTAGGCGGCCAGCGCCACCACCCGGAAGCGGTCGGGGTTGCGGGCGATGACGTCGAGGGACTGGGTCCCGATGGACCCGGTCGAACCGAGCAGGACGACGGAGCGGACGGTGTCTGGCTGCACCGTCCCATTCTCCCGGCTCGGGCCGCGCTGTCGAATCGCCCCCATCCCCTCGGAAATCTGTTAGACGTGAAACACGCGATAAAAGGCGATATTTAAGTCCGAATTTCGTCATATCAATAGCTGTAAATCTTGAGAAATACGTACGTACGGCGCACTAGCTTCCCGGAACAGCAACGGGCCTCGGGAGGTACATATGCGACGCACAGCACGACTCATCCCTCTTCTCACCGCGGTCGCGGGAAGCACTCTGCTCACCGCGACGATCGCGCACGGCGCCACGGGCGCGGGTGCGGGTGCGGGTGCGGGCGGCCCGGGTACGGGCGGGGGCGTCACCGCGGCGCGGGCCGTACCCCAGCCGGTCGAGAAGGAGGCGGCCGACACCAAGGCGGAGCAGCGGACCGTCCAGCGCTACTGGACGGAGGCCAGGATGGAGGCGGCGAAACCGCTCGCCGCCCTCATCCCGGAGAAGGACGGTGCCCGCCTCACCTCGGCGGCGATCGCGGCACAGGCCGCGGCCGACCCCGTCTCCATCCCCGCGACCACGCCGGACGGCGAGACCGCACCGGCCGCCGGCACGGCCGCCAAGGGCACGGCGGCCGTCCGCGCCTCCACCGGCGCGCCGTGGACCCGCGGCGGGGCGATCGCCAGGACCACCGGCCGCGTCTTCTTCACCTACCAGGGCCGCAACGCCTCGTGCTCGGCGAACGCGGTGACGAGCGAGAACAGAAGCACTGTGATCACCGCGGGACACTGCGTGCGAATGGGCGGGGCCTTCCACAGCAACTGGGTGTTCGTACCTGGATACGAGAACGGCGACCGGCCCTACGGCACGTGGGTGGCGACCACGCTCTACACCACCCCCCAGTGGAACAACACCGAGGACATCAACTACGACGTGGCCTCGGCCGTGGTGGCCCCGCTGAACGGCAGATCGCTGACCGACGTGGTCGGCGGCCAGGGCGTCTCCTTCAACCAGTCCCGCCGGGCGCAGATGCACTCCTTCGGCTACCCGGCGGCCAGTCCCTATGACGGTTCCAGGCTGGTCTACTGCGCCGGACGCGCCTTCGACGACTTCCTGATGTCCCGCGACATCGGGTTGAACTGCAACATGACCGGCGGGTCGAGCGGCGGCCCGTGGTTCCTCCGCTTCAACGAGAGCACCGGCCTGGGCACGCTGAACTCGGTGAACAGCTTCAAGTACGACTTCGCCTCCGGCTGGATGTTCGGCCCGTACTTCGGCACCGACGCGCAGGCCGTCTACGAGGCCGCCCAGACGACCGGCGCTCCCTGAGCCTCACCAGGCCATCGGCGGCCACGAATACCCTAAAGTAAGCACAGAAACACTCTCCGTAGTGCAAACTCGGGTTTCATGACCTCAAGCCTCCCCCTGCTTGCGGCCGCCCCGCTCGTCGCCGGGCTGCTGGGCGTCCCGACGACCGGCGTGCCGGCCATCCGGCAGACGGCCGCCGAGCCCGGGCAGCGGGCCGTGAACATCCCCGCCCTCCCTCTCACCGCGGAAGTCGCGACACCCGGCACACCGGACGTCGTCGAGCACACGGTCGCTCCTACCGCGTCGGAGCGAAAGCGCGTGCTCGACTACTGGACTCCCCGCCGGATGGCCTCGGCGCTCCCCGTCGACCGGCTCTCGAAGGCCACCGGGTTGCTCGGCCGGCTCTTCGACCGAGCCGGCCGGGGGGCCGCCCCCCATCGGAGCCCGAACGGCGCCGCCACACGCACCTCCGGCGCCCGCTGGACCTCCGGCGGAATGGTCGAACGCACCACGGGGCGGGTGTTCCTGACCATCAAGGGCAGTGACTTCGTGTGCTCGGCGAGTTCGGTCAGGAGTGCGAACAGGGATCTGGTCGTGGGTCACTGCGTCAAGGACGGCACCGGCGCCTGGGCCGACAACTGGACCTTCGTCCCCGGCTACTCCCAGGGCCGCCGCCCGTACGGGCAGTACACCGCGCGCCGCATGTTCGTCGCGGGTCCCTGGTCGCGCGGCGGCGACGACAGCCACGACATCGGCATGGTGGCGGTCAACACCAGTGACGGCAAGCACCTCGGCGACGCCGTCGGCGGTCAACAGATCGCTTTCGGCACCCCCAGAGGGCGCCCCACCAGCGGTTTCGGCTTCCCCGCCGACTCGCCCTACGACGGTGAGCACCTGGTCTACTGCGCGGGCACGCTTCGCGACGACCCGAACGGGCAGACCGGTGACCAGGGGATGCGTTGCGACATGACCGCCGGATCCAGCGGGGGCCCGTGGCTGAGCGGTTTCGACGCCTCCACCGGCCGCGGCACGATCGTCTCGGTCAGCAGTTTCAAATACAGCGACGACCACCGCACCATGTACGGCCCCTACTTCGGCGACTCGGCCAGGGAGCTCTACGCCATGGCCGCGACGTCGTGACACCGGCGGAAGAAGCGGGGGCGAGATGATCGAGGCGCCCGCGTCTCCGGTGGGAGCGGCGCGGGCCCCGTCGACGACGGAAGCCGAGACCGGTTCGGAGGGCCGTCACCGGCGAACCGGCCGCGGGACACCGCGACCGGGGCACCGGGGCGGGCTCAGAGGGTCAGGCCGGTGAGGACCATGACCTTCTCGTAGGTGAGGTCGGCGATGGCCGAGCGGATGCCCTCGCGGCCGACGCCCGAGTCCTTGACCCCGCCGTAGGGCATCTGGTCGGCACGGTAGGACGGCACGTCACCGATGATCACTCCGCCGACCTCAAGCTCCCGGTTGGCCCGGAAGGCGTTGTCGAGACTGCGGGTGAACACCCCGGCCTGCAGGCCGTACTTGGAATCGTTGACCGTGGCGAACGCCTCGTCCACTCCGGACACCGTCTGAACGATCATCACGGGGCCGAAGACCTCCTCGCAGGAGACCTTGGCGTCGGCCGGCACGTCGGCGAGGACCGTCGGCGCGACGGTCGCGCCGTCGCGGGTGCCGCCGGCCAGCAGGCGGGCACCGGCCGCGACGGCCTCGCCGACCCACTGTTCCACGCGCTCCGCGGCCTCGACGGACACGAGCGGGCCCACCTGTGTCTTCTCGTCGGCGGGGTCGCCGACGACCAGGGCCTCGACCGCAGGGACGAGCCTGGCCACGAAGTCGTCGTGCACCGACGCCTCGACGATCACCCGCTGCACGGCGATGCAGCTCTGACCGGCCTGGTAGTTGGAGAACAGGGCGATCCGCGAGGCGGCCCAGTCGAGGTCGGCGTCGGCGAGGACCACCGCGGCGGCGTTGCCGCCGAGTTCCAGGGTCACGTGCTTGCGCGGGACCGCCTCCAGGATCGCGTACCCCACCGGAGCCGATCCGGTGAAGGAGACGACAGGCAGGCGCGGGTCCTCGACCAGCCCCGCGGCGCGGTCGTTGGGCACCGGGAGCACCGAGAACATCCCCTCCGGCAGGTCGGTCTCGGCCAGGATCTCGCCCAGGACCAGTGCGGAGACCGGCGTCGCCGGGGCGGGCTTGACGATGATCGGGGCGCCGACCGCGATCGCCGGGGCCACCTTGTGCGCCACCAGGTTGAGCGGGAAGTTGAACGGGGTGATGCCCAGGACCGGGCCGTGCGGGACACGCGAGATGTAGGCGAGGCGGCCCGCGGAGGCGGCCTCGGTGTCCAGGCGCATGGTCTCGCCGCCGAGGCGACGGGTCTCCTCGGCCGCGAACCTGAAGGTGGAGATCGCACGGCCGACCTCGCCGCGGGCCCAGAAGATCGGCTTGCCGTTCTCCTCGCTGATGAGGCGGGCGATCTCGTCGGCACGCTCGGCCAGGCGGCGCGAGACGTGCGCGAGGGCGTCGGCGCGCACGTGGATCGGGAGCGCGGCCGCCTCCTTCCGCACGGCCGCCGCGGCGGCCACGGCCTCCTCGACCTGGTCGGCCGTCGGCACGGAGCAGACGGCGACGGCTCGGCCGTCATGCGGATTGGTCACGGTGAGCTCGGTGTCGCCTGTGGCGGGGCGGCCGGCGAGCCAGAAGGGGCGCACGTCCATACCTCGACGCTATGTCACCTGCGACGGCACGGTCTTACTCCACTCCGCACAAGATCCCGGTACCGGTACACCTTTCCGGCCAATAGTCCATTCACCCCGGCCCTGTAACGAAAAGAGGGGCATTCGGGGATATTCCTTACATGGCGCCGGTTTAAATGATCTTCATCATGGCTAAGTCACCGAATGAACACTCAGAGCGGAAGGGCGTGGGCGCATGACCTCCTCGGCGCCGCGCGGCCTTCAGGGCGCGTATCTCCTCGGTGAACGGGCCTCACACGACGAACTGCGCGCCAGGTTGCTCGACGTCGCCAGCCAGTTGCTGGTCACCATCGGTCCCGAGAGCCTGTCGATGCGCCGCATCGCCACCGAGGCGGAATGCTCGACGACCGTCATCTACACCATGTTCGGCAGCAAGGAGGGCCTCGCCGAAGCCCTGTACCTGGAAGGCTTCGAGCGCTTCCGGCGGCGCCTGGAGGCCGTGCCCCCGCGCAGGGACGCCCTGGAGCACCTCACGGCGCTCGGCCCCGCCTACCGGGAGGCCGCACTGGACGAGCCCGGCTACTACGCCCTGATGTTCGAGCGCGCGATCCCCGGCTTCGTACCGAGTGAGCGGGCCAGGACCCTGGCCCGCGCGGCGCTGAACATCGTCGACCGAGTGATCGCCGACTGCATCTCGGCCGGGTACATCGTCCCCACCCAGCCCAGGAAGATCGCCGATGCCGTGTGGGCCGCCGCCCAGGGCGCGATCAGCCTGGAACGTGCCGGGCACCTGCGCGACAGCGGCACCTACGACACGGTCATCCAGGCCGTCATCTCCCGCTACCTGGTCGCCGGCGTCTCCCGGGCGTGACCGGCCTGCCGGCCTCTCCGTGGGCGGAGTCCTCGCCCCGGCTCACCTGGCGGACCCGTCACCCGGGGCGACCGCCAGGGCGATCCAGAGTTCGGCGCGGGCCGCCGGGTCGTCGAGGTCACGGCCGACGAGTTCGGCGACCCGGCGCATGCGGTAGCGCAGGGTGTGACGGTGCACTCCGAGCCGCTGCGCCGCCGCGTCCCAGTGGCCGTTGCAGTCCAGGTAGGCCCGGAGGGACTCCAGCAGGTCCGCGCGCGAGCCGTACCTCCTGAGCGGGGCGAGCAGCGCCGAGGAGAAGGCCGCCGCCGCGTCGGAGTCGAGCAGGCAGAGCAGTCCCCGGCCCGCCAGGTCCGCGAAGCGCATCACCGGCACGGCGCCGCGCCTGGCCCCGGCGAGTGCCTGGTACGCCTGGTCGAGCCCGGTGCGCAGATCGTCGAGATCGGCGGGATCGCCGACCCCGACGGGGCCGTGCTCGCCGAGCGCCGCGGCCACGGCATCGGCCCGCGAGGCCGGGACGAGCAGGACCACCCCGTCACCGTCGGCGCCACCGTCGGCGCCACCGTCGGCGCCGCTGTCGGCGTCACCGTCGGCCGCCGCGAACTCGTCACCCGCCGTCTCCAGCACCGCCTCACGCTCGCCGGCGCAGACGATGGCCACCAGCGGCCCGGCGGGGAGCCGCTCCCCCAGCCGCTCCAGCGTCTCGCATCCGGCGTCCACCTGCCCGGCCAGCAACAGCCGCAGCACCGCCGAGCGGACCCGGCGCTCGGCGGCCAGGTGCTCCCTGCCGTGCTCGACGGCGAGCGTCAGCAGGGATCCGGCGGCGTTGACCACGGTATGCGCGACCGGGGTGAAGGGCCTGCCGAGGCCGACGGCGAGGAATCCCCTGACCCGGCGGGCCCCGAACGGTTGCACGATGACGTGCTCCCTGGGCGAGGAGAAGGCCGCGCTCGCGGGCGCGCCACGGCCGGTGATCTTTCTCAGCCGTTCCAGCTCGGGGCCGAGGTCGTCGGCGGCGCCGGCCGCCCCCCGGCCCGCCGCGTGCCGCACGGCCCCCGCCTCGTCCAGCAGGATCGCCCAGCCGCCCAGCTCGCGGGCCAGGCGGTCGATCACCGCGCGAGGCCCCTCCGGGCGCAGGGCGGCACGGGTGAGCCGGCCCTGGGCGGCGAAGGCACGGCTGAGCTCGTCGTACTGCTCCGCGGCGAGCAGTTCGCTGACCGCCTTGCCGATGGCGACGAACGGGATGTCGCGCGGCACCTCGAGCAGCGGCAGCCCCGCCCGGGTGGCGGCCTCGACCAGTTCCCCGGGAATCGTCTCGTGCCCGAGCCCGACGCCGAATCCGAGGCCGGCGACCTCCCTGCCGACCAGGCGCTCGACGTAGGAGGCGGCGTTGCCGGCGTCCAGGCGCATGCCCGTGGTGAGGACCAGTTCCCCGCCCTCAAGGAACGGGGTGGGATCCTCCAGTTCGCTGACCGCCACCCAGCGCACCGGCCGGTCGAGCGCGTCCCCGCCGGCGAGCACGCCGAGCCCGAGCGGTGACCGCCGTACGACGGTGCGCAGCGTCGGCGCCACAGCCACCCCCGTTTTGTACGTTACGTCCACTATTACCCGTCAATTTTGACATAGTGCATCATCGGCACACCGACATCCACCACATACCTTCACATCATGAGCACCCTCACCGAGGGCGGCCCCTCGCTTCCGCAGGAACGCCGCGTCGTCACCGAGATCCCCGGCCCGAAGTCCCGTGAGCTGTTCGCGCGCAAACAGGCCTCTGTACCCCCGGGCATCGGTACCACACTGCCCGTCTTCGTGACGCATGCCGGAGGCGGTGTGGTCGTCGACGCCGACGGCAACTCCCTGATCGACTTCGGTTCGGGCATCGCGGTGACCAACGTCGGCAACGCCGCTCCACGCGTCGTCGAGCGGGTGCGCAAGCAGGTCGCCGACTTCACGCACACCTGCTTCATGATCACGCCGTACGAGTCGTACGTGCAGGTCGCCGAGAAGCTCAACGAGATCACCCCCGGCGACCACGAGAAGCGCACCTTCCTGCTCAACAGCGGCGCCGAGGCCGTGGAGAACGCGGTCAAGGTCGCCCGCCAGGCCACCGGCCGCCAGGCGGTCGTCGTCTTCGACCACGGCTACCACGGCCGGACCCTGCTGACGATGACGCTGACCGCCAAGAACATGCCGTACAAGCACGGCTTCGGCCCGTTCGCCCCCGAGGTCTACCGGGTGCCGCTGGCCTACCCGTTCCGCTGGCCCACCGGCCCGGAGAACTGCGCCGAGGAGGCCGCCGCCCAGGCGATCGACCAGATCACCAAGCAGGTCGGCGCGGAGAACGTCGCCGCCGTGGTGATCGAGCCGATCGCCGGCGAGGGCGGCTTCATCGAGCCTGCCAAGGGCTTCCTGCCGAGGATCGCGGAGTTCTGCCGGGAGAACGGCATCGTCTTCATCGCCGACGAGGTGCAGACCGGCTTCTCCCGTACCGGCGACCTGTTCGCCTGCGAGGACGAGGGCATCGTGCCCGACATCATCGTCACCGCCAAGGGCATCGCGGGCGGCCTCCCGCTGTCCGCGGTCACCGGCCGGGCCGATCTCCTCGACAGGGTCCACGTGGGCGGCCTGGGCGGCACCTACGGCGGTAACCCGCTCGCCTGCGAGGCGGCACTGGGCGTGCTGGAGACCATCGAGGCCGACGACCTGACCGGAAAGGCCCGCCGCATCGGCGAGACCATGCTCCCCCGGCTGCGCGCCATGGCGGAGCGGAACCCGGTGATCGGCGACGTACGCGGCCGGGGGGCCATGATCGCCATCGAGCTGGTGGTCCCCGGCACCAAGGACCCGCACCCCACGGCGGCGGGCGAGATCGCCAGGAGGTGCCACGCCGAGGGCCTGCTCGTGCTGACCGCGGGCACCTACGGCAATGTGCTGCGCTTCCTGCCGCCGCTGGTCATCCCCGACCACCTCCTGGAGGAGGGGCTCACCATTCTAGAGAAAGCCGTGAACGAGACGTGACGGTTTAGAACCCACCAAATGGGGCACCCGGCTTGATGCTGAGTGCCCCATTTGCCGTTATATGGCCTGCATGCAGGCCGTGATTTAACCACCACTTGACACCTGCCACAACGATCACGGGCCGTGACCGCGTTATAACAGTTCCGATACGAAAGTGCGCGATCAAGGCAGGAAACGTGTCGACAGCCTCCCTGCGGCCGCGCCGTGGGAGAAACCAGGGGTCTCCACGCCGAAGGGATAGAGAAATGAGTTGGAGGCAGGCCAGAACGGCACACGTCACAATGACCTTTGATCCCGAGGGGCTGACCCCCACCCAGCGTGAGGGCGACGCCTGCGTGGCCTGCCACAAGAAGTGGCCCCGCCCGCGAATCAGGATCGGCCGCCTTCCCGACGACACAACCCTCTTCGCCTGCCCGGAGTGCGCCGACGCGCTGCTACCTCAGCAGGACGACACCCACTCCCTCCCGTGGCGCGTGGCCTTCTCCTGATGCGCCGTTCCTCGATCGAGGGCACGAACGCGCGGCCGGAGAGGCCGAGCCTGCGAACACCGATCCCACCTTCCTCACCCGTGCCCGGGATGTCCGCGGCAACGGTGATCAAGCACCTCGCCTGGTCATAGACGAGCGCGGCACGCGCCCGCCCGTCCCGGGCCATCGCCTCCTTGAGCGAGGGCCCGGACCGGTCCCCGGCCTCGCCCGGGTGTGGCGTGTCCGGGGACCCCGCGCGAGGTCTACGGGTCAGGAGGCGTAGGTGGTGACTTTCCACAGGTAGCCGTCCGGGTCGCTGAAGTAGCCGAAGTACCCGCCCCACTGGGCGGGGGCCGCCTCCTTGACCACGCTGCCGCCGGCGGCCACCGCGTTGCGCATCGTCTCATCCACCACTTCCCTGGAGTCGGGGTTGAAGTGGAATGAGGCGCCGCGGAATCCGGATCCCTCCGCGGAGACGCCGGCGTCCTGTGCCGCTGCCTCCCATTCGTAGAGAGCCAGCCGCGGAGATCCCTCGCCCAGGCTGAACGAAACGAAATGGCGGGTGTCCTCGTCGATCTCGCAGCCCAGGCCTTCGGCATAGAACCTCTTGGCGCGAGCCAGGTCCTTGACGCCGAGCATGATGGCGCTCACCTGCAGTGACACGGTTCTCTCCTGGTGTTTTCGGGGTATTTCGCTGCCTGAACCGGCAGGCCGGACATCCGGGCCGGGCCCGGATGTCACATCGGCGTGGCGGACCGAGCGTTGAGAAACGTGCGACGAACCGCCAAAGCACCGCTGAGCCGGTCTTTCGCCGGTCGGCGAGTCGTATCCGGTAAGCGCGGACACGGCACGCCCGGCGTGCCCGGCGATGGCCACGTCACCCACACTCGCCAGAGGCTTTCGGCGGCTACTCCGCGTAGGGCTGGTCCGTTCCCTGGGCGCTGTAGCCGAGACTCCAGATGTAGCCGTCCGGGTCGGCGAAGGAGCCGCCGTACCCGCCCCACGGCAGGGCGCCGGCGGGCTTGAGGACCGTGGCGCCGGCCTTCTCGGCCTCCGCGATGATCTCGTCGACCCGCGCCTCGCTGCGGACGACGTAGGTGAGGACCAGCCCGCTGAAACCGCTGCCCTCCGGACTCGTGCCCACCTGGCCGGCCAGGCCTTCGCGGCCGTAGAAGCCCACGGGCGAGCCGCCGTCCGGTTCGAAGAACGCCGAGATGCCGTAGTCGTTCTTGATCTTCCAGCCCAGACCCTCCGTGTAGAACCGCTTGGACTGCTCCAGGTCCCGGACGCCGAGGAGGATCGAGCTCACGTGCGCTTTCATGCCTTGTCTCCTGCTGCTTGAGGTGTATGCGCCGCCTGAACCGGCAGGCCGGACATCCGGGCCGGGCCCGGATGTCACATCGGCGCGGGTTCGCCGGTCAATTGGTATGACAGGCGGCGACGGAGGAATGTGACAGATGGTCGAGCAGGACTGGCTGAGCGAGCGGTTCGCCGAGCACCAGGGCCGCTTGCACGCGGTGGCCCACCGGATGCTCGGCTCACCGGCCGAGGCCGAGGACGCGGTGCAGGAGGCGTGGCTGCGGGTCAGCCGCGCCGACACCGGCCAGGTGGAGAATCCGGCCGGGTGGCTGACCACGGTCGTCGCCCGGGTCTGCCTGAACATGCTCGAGGCGCGCCGGGCCCGGCGTGAGGAGTCGGCCGGGGCGCTGCCTCCCGAGCCGGCCGCGCCGCACGCGAGCACCCACCCGACCGGCCGGGCCGACCCCGAGGACGAGGCGCTACTGGCCGATTCGGTCGGTGTCGCGCTGATGGTGGTGCTGGACACGCTGACTCCCGCCGAACGGCTCGCGTTCGTCTTGCACGACGTCTTCGCTGTGTCGTTCGGCGAGATCGGCGCCATCATGGACCGCTCCCCGGTGGCGGCCCGGCAACTCGCCAGCCGGGCCCGGCGCCGGGTGCAAGGAGCGGCGGACGCATCCGATGCCGCGCGATCGGCGAAGCGGGAAATCGTCGCCGCCTTCCTTGCCGCCTCCCGGAGCGGGGATTTCGCCGCCCTGCTCGAGCTGCTCGATCCGGACGCCGTGGCCGTCGAGGCCCGCGGCGCCCAGGCGGTGGCGGCTTTCTTCGCCGGGCGGGCTCAGGCCGCCCGGCTCGCTCTGGTCGACGGCGTTCCGGCGGCCGTCTGGTCGCACCGCGGCCGGCCGAAGGCCGTCTTCACGTTCACCATCAGCGGCGAGAAGATCACCCGCATCGCCATCGACACCGACCTGGACCGGCTCCGCGACCTCGACATCGTCTTTCTCAGCGCCAACGACAAGGAGCGGCAATGAGCCATACTCCCCGACCGGTCCGCGGTGTGACCGGCATGAATCTCAGGCTCTCGTCCTGCACTCTCGCCGTCTGCGACGTCGACGAGGCGCTCGGCTTCTACCGTGACGTGCTCGGTTTCGAGGTACACGATGACGTCGAAGCCGAGGGGACGCGGCGGGCGAGCGTCGGCCCGCCGTCACAGCCGGACGTGCAGATCTTTCTCGAATCGCCCGGCGCGGACCCGGGTGCCTCGCCGGCCGACCGGCAGACGATCGAAAACCTGATGGCCAAGGGCCTGCTGGGCCGTCTTGTCTTCCTGACCGACGACTGCGACGCCGCCTTCGAGCACATCGAGGCAGCGGGCGCTGAAGTGATGCAAGAGCCGATCAACCAGCCCGATGGCGTCCGCGACTGCGCCTTCCTCGACCCCTCCGGCAATATGCTGCGATTCACCCACCGTGGCAGGTAAACCGGGCACTCGCGTCGCGGCGGGAACACGCCGCGAGGCGCTGTCAGGCGCCCTGAACGCGGCCGCGGAAAGGGCGGTCCTGCCGTCGCCCCCTCTGGTCCCCCGGATCCGGAAGATCAGGGGCACCTCGGTTCCCAACGACCAGCACCGAACCGCTGTACGACCGGCGCACATCCCCGTACCCGTGGAAAGGCCCTGGTCGCGGCGCGGGCGCCGGCGGACCTCTTCCTGGCGCCCGCCGCCGACGCCGCACGCGCGGACGAGCGCGAGGCTCCCGCGCCCTGCCGTTGACAAGGTGCGTCAGGCGGACAGCAGAGCCGGGGCCGTCTGCTCCCGCATCCCCCACGGTGAGCCGTAGGCGGTGAGCAGTTCCAGGAAGGGCACCGCGTCGAACGCCTCGGGACCGAGCACCCCGGTGCCCGACCAGGCGCCGGTGGCCAGCAACTCCAGGGCGACCACCGGGTGCACCGCCGTCTGCCAGACCACGGCCTGGCAGCCGTACTCCCGCATCGACCACTCGTTGTCGACCACGTGGTAGAGGTAGACCTCGCGCGGCCGCCCGTCCTTGCCCACGCCCTTCACCCAGGTTCCGGCGCAGGTCTTGCCCCGCATCCGATCACCGAGCGTGGCCGGATCGGGGAGGCTGGCCGCGACCACGTCGCGCGGCGAGGTCTCGACACCGCCCACCTTGATCTTGCCCGCCCTGTCCAGGCCCAGCTTGTGCAGGGTCTTCAGGACTCCGATGAACTCCTCGCCGAGACCGTACTTGAACGTCACCCGCCTGGCGTCGATGTAGCGCGGCACCAGGAGCACCTCCTCGTGCTCGACGTTGACGCACTCGACGGGCCCGATCCCCTCGGGGAAGTCGAAGACCTCGGGCTCGCTGAACGGCTCGGTGGTGTGCCAGTCGCCGTCCTCCCAGACCACCGGCGGGTTGAGGCACTCCTCGATGGTCGTCCAGATGGAGAACGTCGGTGCGAACTCATAGCCCTCGACCACCAGGTTGGAGCCGTCGCGGATACCGATCTCCTCGATGCTCTCGAAGAGGTGCTCGGCGGCGTAACGCGCGAAGACGTCGGCCAGCCCGGGCTCCACGCCCATGCCGACCAGCGCCAGCCCGCCCCGCTCCCGCCATGCCTCGCCGAGGGCGAACTGCTCGTCGCCGAGTTTCACCCCGGTCAGCTCGTACGGTCTGCGGGGGTGGGGGCGCGACAGCGACATCGCCATGTCGAGATAGTGGGCTCCGGCGTTGAGCGCCGCCTCGAACAGGGACATGGTGAAGCGGGGATCCACCGCGTTGAAGAGCACGTCGCAGCGGTGCTCGGTGAGAGCGGCCTCGACCGCCACCCGGTCGGAGGCGTCCAGCCCGATGGCGCTGAAACGCGGGTCCGCGATCCTGGCCACCACGGCGGCGGCCCGGTCCTGTTGAGAGTCGGCGACCACGATGTGTTCGAAGAAATCTCGGCGTGCGGCGATCGGGACGACGGCGGAGCCAACGCCGCCCGCTCCAACAAGAAGGATTCTCATGGCGACTACCTTACCCACTGACTGGTCGACCAGTCGATATTAAGGACATGATTTTCCTACTGAATCCATCGTCAAAAACGATCAGAGCAACGAAAAACGTTGCTTGCTACCGAGATCACCGACACGGTGGGGTAGCGGGAGCCTTCTTTGGGGCGAGGAGGCGTCCGCCCCCGGCCTCAGTCGGAGATCCGCTGCTTTCCAGGCTCGGAGGATGCCCTGAGGCTCTTCCACCGCTCCGCCCACCCGGCGTAGTCGGTGCACTCCCCGCCCTGGCCACCACAGTCCCTCGTCGGACGGGCGGCGAAGAGGACGTCGCGCAGCCGGCGGTTGTCACGCACCTGGTACGCCTCGCAGATCCGGCGGGCGCGCCCGCCGCACGCCTCCGGATTGGCCGGGGCGAGGCCGGTCCAGGCCGCGGCGGGACGCTGCGCCCGCACCGAGCTCATCCAGTTCAGCCACCGGTAGGCGCAGTTCGGGCTGGCCGGCTTGGCCGCGAGCATCCACGAGTCGACCCACCCGGTCGCCAGGACCCCCTTCAGCACCTTCATCGGCCGGTCCGCGCGCTGGAAGAGGTCAAGGTGGTAGGGCAGGACCTGGGCGATTCGCACCTGCTCCGCCGACAGTGCCCTGACCAGGTCGAGCGAGCCGTCCCAGTAAACCCGGCCGGGGCCTTCGCCCTCGGCGAGGAGCTTCATCGCGGCGTCGAGCTGGGCCGGGGTGAGCTGGAACGGATCTTTGATCTTCAGCTGGGGGCGCGTCCCCCTGAGGGCGAGCGCGGCGTCGGCGATGCTCAGCGGGCTGTTCCTGATCGCCGCCGGAGCCGTCCCGTAGAGGGCGAGGGGTCCCCGCGGCCCGTCCCCTTCGCGGACCACCCGGTTCACCCCCCACAGGTAGGGGATGCCGTAGACCTTGTCGTCCTCGCGCAGACCGGGCAGCTCGCGCAGGCGCTTGGGGATCCGCCGGTAGTCAGTGACCAGCGCGGTGTCGAGCGGCGCGACCTTCCCCTGCTGCACCAGCAGACCGGCCAGGTCGGGGGTGGCCGAGAGCACGTCGTAGCCGCCCTCGGTGAACCTGGCGGCCATCTCCTCGCTCGTCCTGACCCGGTCGAGCTTGACGACACAGCCGCTCTCCCGCTCGAAGGGCGTCAGCCAGTTGACCCGCGAGCTGGCCCCGCCGTACTCGACGTACCCCTGGAACGTGAGCACCTGGAGCGTGCCCTCGCCCTTGCCGATGGACGCCGACGGTGCCGGGCTGGAGGTGGCGGAGGGGATGGCTCCGGACTCGGAGCCGGGCGTCGCGACGGGCGTGCCGGAGGGGGTGGGGCTTCGCACCGACGAGGTCGCGCTCGCGGCTCCCACCTGGGCCAGGGCGGCGAGCGCCAGGCCGCCCGCCCCCAGCGCTGCCCCAAGACGCGCGCGGCGGAGCCTGTCCCTGCCCATGAGGCCCACGAGGTTTCCTCCCGACGTCGCCACCGATCTGCCCGGGAGCCTACCGGCCGTCCCCGGCCTCCCGCGGTCCGTCGGGGACTGCGTGCCCGGTTCGCACAGGCCAGGCATGGGCGAGACCCGCCCCGTGACAGAGGGTTCAGAGCACGCGTGAGGCCCGCGTCCCGGCAGGAGGGACGCGGGCCTCACGGTTCAGGGGCCAGTGGCGGGGCACCTGCTCCTCCCGCTCGATGTTCGATACGGGACCACTAGCCGTTGGTGGGGAAGCCGAGGTTGACGCCGCCGTGGCCGGGGTCGAGCCAGCGGGAGGTGACGACCTTGCCCCGGGTGTAGAAGTGCACGCCCTCGGTCCCGTGCACATGGGTGTCGCCGAACAGCGAGGACTTCCAGCCGCCGAAGCTGTAGAAGGCCATCGGCACCGGGATCGGCACGTTGATGCCGATCATGCCGACCTCGACCTCGTTCTGGAAGCGCCGGGCCGCGCCGCCGTCGTTGGTGAAGACCGCGGTGCCGTTGCCGTACTCGCCGCTGTTGATCAGCTCCAGGCCCTCCTCGTAGCAGGAGACCCGGACGATCGCCAGGACCGGGCCGAAGATCTCCTCGGTGTGCACCCGCGAACCGGCGGGCACGTGGTCCAGGACCGTGGGCCCCAGCCAGAAACCGGAGGTCTCGGCCGCCGCCGCGCCGCCCAGGACCGGGGTCCGGCGGCCGTCCACCACCAGCTTCGCGCCCTCGGCGACGCCCAGGTCCAGGTAGGAGACGACCTTGTCGCGGTGCGCCTCGGTGACCAGCGGGCCCATCTCGGAGCGGGGGTCGTCGCCGGGGCCGACGGTCAGCTCCGAGACCCGGGAGACGATCCTGTCGACCAGTTCGTCGCCGACCGGGTCCACCGCCAGCACGACGGAGATCGCCATGCAGCGCTCGCCGGCCGAGCCGAAGCCCGCCGAGACCGCGGCGTCGGCGACCAGGTCCAGGTCGGCGTCGGGCAGCACCAGCATGTGGTTCTTGGCGCCGCCGAGCGCCTGGACCCGCTTGCCGTGACGGGTGCCGGTCTCGTAGACGTGGCGGGCGATGGGCGTGGATCCGACGAACGAGACCGCGCGCACGTCCGGGTGCTCCAGTAGCCGGTCCACCGCCTCCTTGTCACCCTGGACGACGCCGAAGACGCCGTCCGGCAGCCCGGCCTCCTTCCAGAGCCGGGCCATCAGCAGCGACGCCGAGGGGTCCTTCTCCGACGGCTTGAGGACGAAGGCGTTGCCGCAGGCGATCGCGATCGGGAACATCCACATCGGCACCATGGCCGGGAAGTTGAACGGGGTGATCCCGGCGACCACGCCCAGCGGCTGCCGGATCGAGTAGGAGTCGACCCGGGTGGAGACGCCCTCGGAGAAGCCGCCCTTGAGCAGGTGCGGGATGCCGCAGGCGAACTCCACGACCTCCAGGCCGCGGGCGACCTCGCCCAGCGCGTCGGAGTGGACCTTGCCGTGCTCCGCGCTGATCAGCGCCGCGAGCTCGTCGCGGTGGGCGTACATCAGCTCGCGGAAGCGGAACAGCACCTGCGAGCGCTTGACCAGCGAGGTGTCCCGCCAGGCGGGCCAGGCCGCGACGGCGGCGGCCACGGCCGCGTCGACCTCGGCCACGGACGCGAGATGGACCTGTCCCGCGACCTCCCCGGTCGCGGGGTTGAAGATCTCGGAGGTACGGCCGGAGCCCTCGACGGGGCTCCCACCGATCCAGTGGGTGACGTTCTTCACGAGGCGACCTCGGCGTTGACGGTTTCGAGCACGGTGACGATGATTCCGAGGCCCTCGGCGGCCTCCTCCATGGTGAGGGTGAGCGGCGGAGCCATCCGGAGCACGTTGCCCCGCAGCCCGCCCTTGCCCGCCAGCAGGCCGGCCTTCCTGCTCTCCTCCATGAACCGGTTGGCGAGCGCCGGGGAGGGCTCGCCCGTCGCCGGGTCGACCAGCTCGACGGCGAACATCAGGCCCCTGCCGCGGACGTCGCCGACGATCGGCAGGCGCGGCGCGGCCTCGCGGAGCCCGTCGATGATCAGGGCGCCGGTCCTGGCGGCACGGGCCTGCAGGTCGTGGTCAAGGACGTAGTCCAGGGTGGCGTTGGCCGCGGCCATGGAGATCGGGTTACCGCCGAAGGTGGCCAGTCCGACGGCGTGCAGGTTGTCCATCAGGTCACCCCGGGCGACGACGCCACCCACCGCGAAGCCGTTGCCCAGCCCCTTGGCGAAGGTCATCATGTCGGGCGTGACACCGTGGTTCTGGATGCCGAAGAAGGCCGAGCCGGTACGGCCCCAACCGGTCTGCACCTCGTCGGAGATGAACAGGATCCCCTCGGAGTCGAGGACCTCCTTGTAGGCGGCGAACAGCCCGTCGGGGGCCATGGTGAAGCCGCCCACGCCCTGGATCGGCTCGGCGATCAGCGCCGCCACGTCGCCTCCGACGGCCGTGGAGAGCACGTGGCGCAGGTCGTCGACGCAGGCCTCGATGTAGCCGGCGTCGGACAGGCCGCGGAACTGGGCGAGGTGCCGGTCGGCTCCGTGCAGGAAGTGCACGTTCAGCGGCGACAACGAGTTGTTCTTCCAGGAGCGGTTGCTCGTGACGCCGATCGTGCCGAAGGAGCGGCCGTGGTAGCTCTGCCGCATGGCGAGCACCTGGTCGGACTTGCGCGCGTAGGTCGCCAGCAACAGCGCGGCCTCGTTGGCCTCGGTACCGGAGTTGGTGAAGAAGACCTTCGCGTCCTGGATGCCGGAGAGCCTGGCGATCTTCTCGGCCAGCTCGACCTGACCGCGCAGCAGGTAGACCGTGGAGGTGTGCACGACCCCGGTGGCGAGCTGCCGCTCCACGGCCTCCCGCACCTCGGGCACGTCGTACCCGATCATGTTGGTCAGAATGCCCGCGAAGAAGTCGAGGTAGCTCTTGCCCGACGCGTCGACTACCCGGTTGCCCTTGCCCGAGACGATCTCGATGGGCTCGTCGTAGTAGAGGGCCAGCCAGTTGGGCATTACCGCGCGATGGCGCGCAAGGAGGTCCGACATACATCGAGTATCACCGCTCGGGGCCACCACCTCATACCGGCAACATGTCGGCACATAGCCACCAAACCCATCACACTGTCAGGTCGGTACGCCCGGGTCACCGGCCGATCCGTCCGGACGGATCGGCCGGAGAACCCCTCAGCCCTCGGTCTTCACCAGGTCGGCCTCCGAGGCGGCCGTGACCACGGGCGCGGGCCGCAGCACCAGGAACGCCAGCGTGGCGGCGGCCAGGGTGAAGACGACCCCCACCCAGGAGCCGAACGACATGGCGGAGACGAACGCCTCACGCGCGGTCCCGATCACCCCCGGATCCCCCAGCCGCAGCGCCTCTCCGATCGACTCCCTGGCGGCGGCCGGGGCGTCCGCGGGCATCGACGAGGTGTAGACCCCGGCCAGCACGCTGCCCAGCACGGCGATGCTCAGCGCCATGCCGACCTGCTGGACCGTGTCGTTGAGCGCCGACCCGACACCGGCGTGCGCGGGCGGCACCGCGCCCATCAGCGTCGCGTAGGCCGCGGGACCCGCCAGGCCGCCGCCGATCCCCATGAGCATGAGACCAGTGATCAACATGCCGTACCCGGTGTCGGCGGTCATGAAGGCGAGCACCCCGAAGCCGCCCGCCATCACGGCGAGGCCGACGGCGACCAGCACCCGGTTGCTGACCCGCTGCCCCAGCCCGGCGCCGACCGCGTTGAACAGCGCGGCGGCCACCGCGTACGGCAGCAGCGCGAGACCGGCCCGCATGGGACCGTAGCCCAGCACGAACTGCAGGTACTGGGTGAGCATCAGCAGCAGCGCGCCCGTGCCGAACGACATCAGCACGATCGAGAACGAGGCGCCGCTGAAGTTCCGGTCGCGAAACAGCTCCAGCGGGAGCATCGGGTGCTCCGACCTGAGTTCCCAGATCACGAACGCCCCCAGCGCGACCACCGCCACGCCGGCGGCGGTCAGCGACTCCACCGAGGTCCAGCCCGTCGTCGGGGCGGAGACGACCACGTAGACCAGGGCGCCCATGCCGGCCGTGGACAGCACCACGCCGAGCGGGTCGAGCCTTCTCGCCGGACCGCGCGACTCGGGCATCAGCAGCACCGCCGCGATGACGGCGACGATCGCGACGGGCACGTTGAGCAGGAAGATCGATCCCCACCAGTAGTGTTCCAGCAGGAAACCGCCCAGCGTGGGACCGGCGATCACACCGACCATGGCCACCGCGCTCCACGCGGCGATCGCCTTGCGGCGCTCCTCCTCGTCGAAGACGGTGATCAGGATCGACAGGGTGCTCGGCATCAGGATGGAGCCGCCGACACCCATCAGCGCGCGGGCACCGATCAGCTGCCAGGGCTCGGTGACCAGCACGGCGACCAGCGAGGCACCGCCGAACAGCAACAGGCCGATGATCAGGAAGCGCTTACGGCCGTAGCGGTCCGACAGGCTGCCCGAGGTGAGCAGCAACCCGGCGAAGACCAGGACATAGGCGTCGATGATCCACTGAATGTCCGCCGGGGTGGCTCCCAGGTCGACCATCAACGCCGGGATGGCCAGGTTGAGGACCGTGTTGTCCACCACCAGGACCAGCAGGCTCAGACAGAGCACTCCGAGGATCCACCAGCGCCTCGGATCGCGTTCGACTCGTACAGTGTTCGATTCCACTCGCACAATGTACGACAAGCTCGCACGACGTACTATCGGATTTATGCTTGGAGCGTGAAACAGCACTTCAGCTCCGTCTGGACACGCGAGCCGCGCACCGCCAAGAGCCCGGGGCTCGATCGCGCGCAGATCGTACGCGAGGCGATGGCACTGCTCGACGCGGAGGGGCTGGACGCACTGAGCATGCGCCGCCTGGGCGCCAGGCTCGGCTCGGGGGCCACCAGCATCTACTGGCACGTGGCGAACAAGGACGAGCTGCTGGAACTGGTCCTCGACGAGGTCTACGGCGAGCTGACGGTCCTGGACGCCCGGGAGACCACCTGGCGCGACTCCGCCTCCTCCTTCGCGTACAGCATGCGCCAGATGCTCTTCAGCCATCCCTGGGTGATCAACCTCGTCGGGACCGTCCCCGGCATCGGCCCCAACGCGATACTGCTGATGACCCGGCTCGTCGCCACCTTCGGCCACGCCGGGTTCCGTGGCCTCGACCAGGACTACGCCGCCTCGACGCTCATGGCCTACGTGGCCGGGATCACCATGCCCGAAATCTCCTGGCGGACCATGATGGGGCGGACCGGCCTCGGGTCCAACGAGCTGAACGCGGCCCTCCACCCGCTGGTGGAGAAGGCCGCGGCAGGCCACCCCGAACTGGCCGCCCGATACGCCGAGTTCCGGGAGATCGACGTCGAGACCACCAGGGCGCTCAACTTCGAGTTCGGCCTGACCTGCCTCCTCGACGGTCTGGAAGCCCGCCTGAACCGCGCGGCCTCGGCGCCGGCACCGGCCTCGGCGGACCCCGGCGCGACACCGCCCCCGTGGCCGGGCCTTCAGTAGCGACCCCGGGCGGACGGTGCCGCGGGCCCATTACCGCAGGAACGCGGATGGCGGGTAAACAGCATGTAAAAGGAGGGCCACCCGTACTTACATTCTGATCAGATACTCTCTGTGTGTGCTCCCTACAGTCGCCGACGTCCTCGCCCTGGACACCGTTCGCCGGGGCAATCCACAGGTCGTGGCGGGGGCTGACCGGCTGGGCAGCCGGGTGCGCTGGGTGCACGTGGGCGAGGTCACCGATATCGCCCACCTGCTACGCGGGGGTGAGCTCGTGCTCACCACCGGCATAGCCCTGCCCGACGACCCCGACAAGCTCGCCGACTATGTCGCCGAACTGGCCACCGTGGGTGCGTCGGGGCTGATCGTGGAGCTGGGCCGCAAGTTCATCAAAGAGTTGCCCCGTGCCGTGATCAACGCCGCCGAGGCGCACGGCCTTCCCCTGGTGACCCTGGCGATGGAGACACCGTTCGTGCAGATCACCGAGTCGGTGCACGCCCGGATCATCGACATCCAGCTGGAGGAACTCCGCGCCTCCAAGCAGTTGCACGAGGTCTTCACCGAGCTGTCGGTCGAGGGCGCCTCCCCCGCGAGGGTGCTCGGCCAGGTCACCCGGCTGTCCGGACGCCCCGCGCTGCTGGAGAACCTCGCCCACCAGGTCCTGGCATGCGACACCGCCGGACGTGACACGGGCACGTTACTGGCGGGCTGGGAGACGCGCTCCCGCTCAGTGGCACCCCACCCGCGGACCGCCTACGACGCGGCCTCAGGCTGGCTGGTCACCATGGTCGGCGCCCGGGGCCAGGACTGGGGCCGTCTGATCCTGCTCTGTGACACAGAGCCTGGACCGCACGACATCGTGCTCGCCGAACGCGCCGCGACCACCCTCGCCCTGGGCCGCCTGCTGGAACGCCACCAGGAGTCACTGGAGCGCCAGGCACACGGCACGATCATCACTGGAATCCTGACCCACGCGTACGCGGACCCCGAGGAGGCCGCGGCCCGCGCCCGCGCGGTCGGCGTGCCGCTCACCGGTCGCAGGCTCATGAGCGTGGTGCTGCGCCTGGCCGAGCCGGCGGAGAAGCCGATGGACGGCCAGGAGCAACTCGCCCAGCTCGCCGAACTGGGCGACGCGGCCGCCGCCGCCTGCCGAGAGGCCCGCCTTCCCGCCCTGATCGGCGCCCTGGACCAGAACCGGGTCGGCGTCCTGCTCCCCCTGCCGCCGCGTGTCCTCCCCGAATCCGCACTGACCACGCTCGCCGACCACCTGCGCGCGGCCTTCACGAACCCCTTCATCCTCGCCGCGGGTTCCATGGTCGAGTCGGTCCGCGACGTGCGGCGGAGCTTCCTGGAGGCCGAGCAGGTCGCCGACGTGGCCGTCAGACAGCCCGACGGCCGCGCTTTCTACCGGCTCCCCGACCTCCGCCTGCGGGGCCTGCTCCACCTCCTCCGCGACGACGCACGGCTGCAGACCTTCGCCGAACGCGAGCTCGGCCCGCTGCTCGCCCACGACGCCCAACGCGGCGGCGATCTCACCAGCATCCTCCGGGTCTACCTCAACGCGGGCCGCAACAAGGCCCTCGCCGCTCAGCGGGCGCATCTGTCACGCCCCGCCTTCTACGACCGTCTCCACAGGTTGGAACGCGTCCTCGACACCGATCTGGACGATGTCGAGTCCTGTCTTTCCCTCCATGTCGCCCTCCTGGCGCTGGAGTCCTTCCGGAGAGACAATCCCCGCCCCTGAAAGGTCCCCATGCCCGACATTCTCATCCCAGAGCCCGCCGACCTGGCCCGGATGACCACCGCTGCCGGCGCGTTCTCCGTCCCCACCGGTGACGTGCAGCTCTCACCGGACGAGCTGGAAGCCGACCAGATCCTGGCCGGTTCCCCGCGCGTCTCGTCCATCGAGCTGTGGTCCTCTCCGGACGGCAGGCAGAGCCGGGGCATCTGGGAGATCACGCCGGGCACCGTGGCCGATGTGGAACGTGACGAGATGTTCGTGGTCCTGTCCGGCCGCGCCACACTGGAGGTCGACGGGGGCACCACCCTCGAACTCGTCCCCGGCTCGGTCTGCCTGCTCGCCGAAGGGGCCAAGACCGTCTGGATCGTCCACGAGACCCTGCGCAAGGTGTACCACTGCATGGGCTGACCGGATCAAGGTCGCGGATCGTACGGAACCGGGGTTCCGTACGATCCGCGACTGTCCGCCCGTTCACCGCGGCCACCGCTTCCCGCGGCGACCGTGTGCGGTGATCTGTCTTTTCCGGGCTTGTCGAACCGACTTCGTACTTGAACCAACTGCGTCTGCACTAACCGTGTCTGTCGGATGCGATGTCCATCTGAACAGGGTCATCCGCGCAGATGTGGAGATCCCAGCGGCGCGGACGCGTCAGGATCGCCCCGAGGATGACACCTAGGATCACGCTTGCGATGATCACGATGAGAATGCTCAGCCCCATGACGGCTGCCTCTCGGAAAGATGTGCCGCTTGATCTGAGGAAATGCGGCCTACTGCACCGTAGCGTCGCATTCTCGCCGTCGCAACGAAACGGCCAGGGACTAATCCTTATTGACCAGGACCGTTGACCCGGTCGGGGCCGTCACAGGCGGGTGAATTCTCCCTCGGACGACATGATCTTGCGTGCGCAACAACACTTTCTTGGGATGTTTCACGTGTTTCGCTCCCCTCGCCCCGTAGATCTCGGCACGATGGTGCACGAACTCTGAGACCAACGGGGAGAGATATACATGTCGCGACGCCTTGTCGCCGGATTCACGGCCCTAGCACTCACCGCCACAGCGATTCCCGCTGAGGCCGAGCAGGCGGGTTCGGGGTTTCCCTCCTCCGCGTTCCCACTGGGCGTGAGCATGGCCACGGTGAAAGACCAGCAGAGTGTGGCACCGGGCATTGATCTTTTCAATGTGAAGCACGGTAAGTCCACGCAGGGCTGGACAGTCTCCGCCCTCATGCCCAACGGTCACGACGACGGTCGCCTGGACACCGCTCAGACGGTCGCCGAGGCCGTGGAGGCGGCGGGGTTCACTCCCAGCATCCTGCGGATCGTGCAGCCCGCCGCAGCGGACGCCCCGGCTGTGGAGCGATACATGGTCAGGATCGGCCTGTGGTCGTTCGGCAAGCGGGCCGAGGCCGACAAGGTCGTGAAGGAACTCAAGAAGCAGGGCATCCGGGCCAAGACCGACTATCTCGGCGACGACGGCACCGAGACCACCGGCCCCTGGAACATGCGCGTACTGATGGTCGACCCGAAGGTGTTCAAGGGATCCTTCAAGACGAGCGTCGGCAAGAGCGTGGCCAAGCGCGAGACCACCAGCTCGATGTCGAAACTTACCGGCGCCATCGCCGGGGTCAACGGCGGCTTCTTCAACATCCACACCGCCAAGGCCCTCCAGGGCGACCCGGTCGGTGTCTCCGTGGTGGGCGGCAGGCTGCTCAGCGAGGCCGTGCCCGGCCGCAGCGGCCTCGTCATCACCCAGGGTCGCAAGGCCCGGATCACCGAGCTGCGGACCCAGGTCACCGCGATCTCCTCGGACGGCACGAAGGCCGAGGTCAACGGCATCAATCGGGCCGCCGGAAGCGACGAGCTCGTCCTCTACACCGAGGAGTTCGGCAGCAGGACGGCCACCGACGGCGGCATCGAGGTCGTCGTCGACACCCAGGGCCAGGTCGTCAAGGTCCGCCAGGCCGGCGGCATCGTCTCCCGGGGCACCTATGTGCTCCACGGCACCGGACTGGCGGCCGTCTGGCTTCAGGAACACACCCAGGGCACCTGGATGAAGCTGGACACCAAGGTCATCGATCTGCGGACGCAGCGGGCGATACCGCTCACCCCGGATACCTACATCATGGGCGGCGGGGTCGGGCTGGTCAGGAACGGACGGGTGCGCATCACCGCGGCGGCCGACGGACATGCCTCGATCAACATGATGCTCCGGCGCCACCCGCGCACGATGGTCGGTGTCAACAAGTCGGGCGGGCTGATCCTGGCCACGGTCGACGGACGCAACCCGGGTGTCTCCGTGGGCGCCTCGATGGTGGAGGCTGCCCAGCTGATGCGGTGGCTGGGCGCCAAGCAGGCCATCAACTTCGACGGTGGTGGCTCCAGCGTGATGGTCGTCGGCCACAAGCCCGTCAACCGGCCCTCGGACGGCGCGGAGCGGACCGTGGGCGACGCCCTCTTCATCACGCCCTGACGAACCGCGCTCCAACGCGAGAAGCCCCGGTCCTCACTTGGGTTCACGTGGTCGTCGCAACATCTCGATCTGAGGAGTTGCGACGACCATGTCGTTGTCGGAGGGGATTGGCGCGGAGTGGGATGAGCTGTTGAGGCTCGTCGATGCTGGGGCTTCGGTGCGGTCGGCGGCGGTGTCGCTAGGTATCTCGTGTTCGAGGGCTTATGCAATCTTGCAGGCCCGCGGTCGGGGGTCGGGGCGGGCGAAGACCGTGGTCACCGATGAGCATCGGGGGCGGGTGCTGGCGGTGTTCGCCGACTCGGGGAGCGTCAATGGCGCTGCGAAGGCCGCGGGGCTGAGTCATTCGGCGGCTCGGCGGATCCTGGTCCAGGCCGGGGTGATGGCTGCTGAGAAAGTGCCTTGGGGTAAAGAAGCGGCCAGGCTGCGGTTTCTCGAGCTGGTCGAGCAGGGCTGGTCGAGGGCTTCTACTTGCCCTATCAGGCGCACCGGACGGCCGTGGCCGGGCGGGCCCGGCCCAAGACCTCCAAGCTGGTAGACAACGGGGAGTTGCGCGAGCAGGTCGAACAAGGTCTGGAACGGAAGTTGTCTCCCGAGCAGATCTCCCGCAGGCTCGTCAAGGACTTTCCCGACGATGAGAGCATGCGTGTGAGCCACGAGACGATCTACCAGGCCCTGTATTTCCAGGCCCGTGGCGGCCTCAAACGCGAGGTGCAGAAGGCGTTGCGGACCGGCAGAACCCGCCGTAAACCGCAGCGCCGGCCCGGCCAGCGGCAGCCTCGGTTCGTGCAGGAGATGGTGATGATCGCCGACCGGCCCGCCGAGGTCGACGACCGTGCCGTCCCCGGGCATTGGGAAGGCGATCTCATCGTCGGCGCGAACAACCAGTCCGCGATCGGCACGCTGGCCGAAAGGACCACCCGCTACACGATGCTGGTGCATCTGCCCGGCGGCCATGACGCCGAGCAGGTCCGCGACGGGCTGATCGCCACGATATCGACCTTGCCCGCCCATCTGCGCGGGTCGCTAACCTGGGACCAGGGCTGTGAGATGGCCCGCCACCAGCAGTTCAGCCTCGCCACCGACATGGCCGTCTACTTCTGCGATCCGCACTCGCCCTGGCAGCGTGGCAGCAACGAGAACACCAACGGACTCCTGCGGCAGTACTTCCCTAAAAGTACCGATCTGAGCGTCTACGGGCCCGAAGACCTCGAACACGTCGCCCAAGAACTCAACGGCCGCCCACGCAAAACGCTCGACTGGGACACCCCAGCCGAGCGCTTGCGTGATCTACTAACCACCTAGAACACCAACGGTGTTGCGACGACCCCTTGAAACCGCCCATCGGCCGGGGCTTCTGGTTCTCCGTAGGCGTACCGCGGCTTTCCCGGCAGGCCCCTTCCGGAACCCCCTCGGAAAACACGAAGGCCCCCACCGAAAGGTGAGGGCCTTCATATGAAAGATTGTCCGGCGGCGACCTACTCTCCCACACCGTCCCCGGTGCAGTACCATCGGCGCTGAAGAGCTTAACTTCCGGGTTCGGAATGTAACCGGGTGTTTCCCCTTCGCCATAACCGCCGTAACACTATGAAACACACAAACCACCGTTTGCTGTCTCAGAATTGCCTAGTGGACGCGAGCAAGAATTGCTTTGTGGTCAAGTCCTCGGCCTATTAGTACTGGTCAGCTCCACACATTACTGCGCTTCCACCTCCAGCCTATCAACCCGGTCGTCTACCGGGAGCCTTACCCCCTCACAGGGTGGGAGACCTCATCTCAAGGCGAGCTTCCCGCTTAGATGCTTTCAGCGGTTATCCCTTCCGAACGTAGCCAACCAGCCGTGCTCCTGGCGGAACAACTGGCACACCAGAGGTTCGTCCGTCCCGGTCCTCTCGTACTAGGGACAGCTCCTTTCAAGTCTCCTGCGCGCGCAGCGGATAGGGACCGAACTGTCTCGCGACGTTCTAAACCCAGCTCGCGTGCCGCTTTAATGGGCGAACAGCCCAACCCTTGGGACCTACTCCAGCCCCAGGATGCGACGAGCCGACATCGAGGTGCCAAACCATCCCGTCGATATGGACTCTTGGGGAAGATCAGCCTGTTATCCCCGGGGTACCTTTTAGCCGTTGAGCGACGGCGCTTCCACATGCCACCGCCGGATCACTAGTCCCAGCTTTCGCTCCTGCTCGACCCGTCGGTCTCACAGTCAAGCTCCCTTGTGCACTTACACTCGACACCTGATTGCCAACCAGGCTGAGGGAACCTTTGGGCGCCTCCGTTACTCTTTAGGAGGCAACCGCCCCAGTTAAACTACCCACCAGACACTGTCCCTGATCCGGATCACGGACCGAAGTTAGACGTTCAAAACGACCAGAGTGGTATTTCACCAATGACTCCACCACCACTAGCGTGATAGCTTCACCGTCTCCCACCTATCCTACACAAGACGCTCCAAACGCCAATGTCAAGCTATAGTGAAGGTCCCGGGGTCTTTCCGTCCTGCTGCGCGTAACGAGCATCTTTACTCGTAGTGCAATTTCGCCGGGTCTGCGGTTGAGACAGCGGGGAAGTCGTTACGCCATTCGTGCAGGTCGGAACTTACCCGACAAGGAATTTCGCTACCTTAGGATGGTTATAGTTACCACCGCCGTTTACTGGCGCTTAAGTTCTCAGCTTCGCGAAGTCGAAACTCCACTAACCGGTCCCCTTAACGTTCCAGCACCGGGCAGGCGTCAGTCCGTATACATCGTCTTACGACTTCGCACGGACCTGTGTTTTTAGTAAACAGTCGCTTCCCCCTGGCCTCTGCGACCCCCACCAGCTCAGAACGCAAAGGTTCGTCACCAGCGAAGGCCCCCCTTCTCCCGAAGTTACGGGGGCAATTTGCCGAGTTCCTTAACCACAGTTCACCCGATCGCCTTAGTATTCTCTACCTGACCACCTGAGTCGGTTTAGGGTACGGGCCGCCACGACACTCACTAGAGGCTTTTCTCGGCAGCATAGGATCACCCACTTCGCCACAATCGGCTCGGCATCACATCTCAGGATACATGAACCGCGGATTTGCCTACGGTTCTCCCTACATGCTTACCCCAGGACTACCATCGCCTGGGCTGGGCTACCTTCCTGCGTCACCCCATCGCTTACCTACTACCAGTTCAGGCCAGGCGTTCACCCTCACCCCAAGCCCGAAGGCTCGGAGGGGTTAAGGACCCTTAGTATCACTGGATTCAGTATTGGCGCATCGTAGCGGGTACGGGAATATCAACCCGTTGTCCATCGACTACGCCTGTCGGCCTCGCCTTAGGTCCCGACTTACCCTGGGCGGATTAGCCTGCCCCAGGAACCCTTGGTCATCCGGCGCAGAAGTTTCTCACTTCTGATTCGCTACTCATGCCTGCATTCTCACTCGCACAGCCTCCACAGCTGGATCACTCCGCTGCTTCGCCGGCCGCACGACGCTCCCCTACCCATCCACACACCTAAACCACAAAGGCTCAGTTATACGTGTGAATGCCACGACTTCGGCGGTGTACTTGAGCCCCGCTACATTGTCGGCGCGGAATCACTTGACCAGTGAGCTATTACGCACTCTTTCAAGGATGGCTGCTTCTAAGCCAACCTCCTGGTTGTCACTGCGACTCCACATCCTTTCCCACTTAGCACACGCTTAGGGGCCTTAGTCGGTGGTCTGGGCTGTTTCCCTCTCGACTACGGAGCTTATCCCCCGCAGTCTCACTGCTGCGCTCTCACTTACCGGCATTCGGAGTTTGGCTGACGTCAGTAACCTTGTCGGGCCCATTAGCCATCCAGTGCTCTACCTCCGGCAAGAAACACGCAACGCTGCACCTAAATGCATTTCGGGGAGAACCAGCTATCACGGAGTTTGATTGGCCTTTCACCCCTAAACACAGGTCATCCCCCAGGTTTTCAACCCTGGTGGGTTCGGTCCTCCACGCGGTCTTACCCGCGCTTCAACCTGCCCATGCCTAGATCACTCCGCTTCGGGTCTACAGCATGCGACTCAAACGCCCTATTCAGACTCGCTTTCGCTACGGCTCCCCCACACGGGTTAACCTCGCCACACACCATAACTCGCAGGCTCATTCTTCAAAAGGCACGCAGTCACATCACAAACACTCCGAAAAGTGTTTACGCTCCTACGGCTTGTAGGCACACGGTTTCAGGTACTATTTCACGACCCCTCACCGGGGCGCTTTTCACCTTTCCCTCACGGTACTTGTTCACTATCGGTCATCAGGGAGTATTTAGGCTTACCAGGTGGTCCTGGCAGATTCACACAGGATTTCTCGGGCCCCGTGCTACTTGGGATCCCCTCCAACAGTCCAACCAATTTCGCCTACCCGACTCTCACGGTCTACGGCGCCACTTCCCAGAAGCTTCAGCTATCGGAAGGATTTCTTACTGTCTGGAGGAACGGCAGCTCCTCCCAGAGGGTCCCACAACCCCGTAAACGCAACGCCTGCCGGCTATCACACGCCTACGGTTTAGCCTGATCCGCTTTCGCTCACCACTACTCACGGAATCACTATTTGTTTTCTCTTCCTACGGGTACTGAGATGTTTCACTTCCCCGCGTTACCACCAACCGCCCTATACATTCAGGCGGAGGCAACACCACATGACTGGTGCTAGGTTTCCCCATTCGGACATCCCCGGATCAAAGTCTGGTTGGCGACTCCCCGGGGCTTAACGCAGCCTCCCACGTCCTTCATCGGCTCCTGATGCCAAGGCATCCACCGTGTGCCCTAAAAAACTTGGCCACAAAGATGCTCGCGTCCACTATGCAAATCTCAAACAACAAACAGCGACCAGACCAGACCCGCCACCAGCACCCAGGACAAACATCCCAAGCCGATGTGACAGATGATCGGTCCCGCATGAGGCTCCAACAGACAGCAAGCCCGCCACAAGCGGGCCCGCCACAATGTCCGTTTCCTCAGGACCCAACAGTGTGTTCGACCAGCCCCCACCCCCGAAACCCCGTTCCCACTCCCTCTCACGAGGGCGGTACTAGACAGTCCGGCCGGCAAGGCCCGATCGAGTAGCCAGTGCTCCACTAATGAGCGCGCCGAGCGTGGAACGTTCGCCCACGAACACGGCATGGACCACGACCACCCGAAGATGACCGCGACCGATGCTCCTTAGAAAGGAGGTGATCCAGCCGCACCTTCCGGTACGGCTACCTTGTTACGACTTCGTCCCAATCGCCAGCCCCACCTTCGACCGCTCCCCCCAGACAAGCTGGTTGGGCCACGGGCTTCGGGTGTTGCCGACTTTCGTGACGTGACGGGCGGTGTGTACAAGGCCCGGGAACGTATTCACCGCAGCGTTGCTGATCTGCGATTACTAGCGACTCCGACTTCATGGGGTCGAGTTGCAGACCCCAATCCGAACTGAGACCGGCTTTTAGGGATTCGCTCCACCTCACGGTATCGCAACCCTCTGTACCGGCCATTGTAGCATGTTTGCAGCCCAAGACATAAGGGGCATGATGACTTGACGTCATCCCCACCTTCCTCCGAGTTGACCCCGGCAGTCTCCAATGAGTCCCCACCACCCCTAAAAGGAGCGTGCTGGCAACATTGAACAAGGGTTGCGCTCGTTGCGGGACTTAACCCAACATCTCACGACACGAGCTGACGACAGCCATGCACCACCTGTCACCCAGTCCGAAGAGGGCTCCATCTCTGAAGCTTTCCGGGCGATGTCAAGCCTTGGTAAGGTTCTTCGCGTTGCGTCGAATTAAGCAACATGCTCCGCCGCTTGTGCGGGCCCCCGTCAATTCCTTTGAGTTTTAGCCTTGCGGCCGTACTCCCCAGGCGGGGCGCTTAATGCGTTAGCTACGGCGCGGAAACCGTGGAAGGTCCCCACACCTAGCGCCCAACGTTTACAGCGTGGACTACCAGGGTATCTAATCCTGTTCGCTCCCCACGCTTTCGCTCCTCAGCGTCAGGTAAGGCCCAGAGAACCGCCTTCGCCACCGGTGTTCCTCCTGATATCTGCGCATTTCACCGCTACACCAGGAATTCCGTTCTCCCCTACCTACCTCTAGCCAGCCCGTATCGAATGCAGACCTGGAGTTAAGCCCCAAGCTTTCACACCCGACGTGACAAGCCACCTACGAGCTCTTTACGCCCAATAATTCCGGACAACGCTTGCGCCCTACGTATTACCGCGGCTGCTGGCACGTAGTTAGCCGGCGCTTCTTCTGCAGGTACACGTCAACTTCGTCCCTGCTGAAAGAGGTTTACAACCCGAAGGCCGTCATCCCCCACGCGGCGTCGCTGCGTCAGGCTTTCGCCCATTGCGCAATATTCCCCACTGCTGCCTCCCGTAGGAGTCTGGGCCGTGTCTCAGTCCCAGTGTGGCCGGTCGCCCTCTCAGGCCGGCTACCCGTCGTCGCCTTGGTAGGCCGTTACCCCACCAACAAGCTGATAGGCCGCGAGTCCATCCCCAACCGAAAAAACTTTCCACACCCACCCGATGCCGGGAGGTGTCGTATCCGGTATTAGACCCAGTTTCCCGGGCTTATCCCAGAGTCAGGGGCAGGTTACTCACGTGTTACTCACCCGTTCGCCGCTCGAGTACCCCGAAGGGCCTTTCCGCTCGACTTGCATGTGTTAAGCACGCCGCCAGCGTTCGTCCTGAGCCAGGATCAAACTCTCCAAACAATGTCTGAACAGTTGCTCCCGGCTGAAAGCACCCATCACACATGATGGATGTTCAACCAAAGGAATCCGTCCCCCACCCCGCAAAGGAGGCAGGTTGGACAGGGTTGTGCTTCATGCACTGGCTTTTAACACACTGTTGAGTTCTCAAGAAACGGGCGCGTACTCCGTTGTCCGCGGGCCCGCTTTCGCGGTGTCCCAGACTTCGGGGCGTTCCATTCCGTGTCGCCATCTTATCAGATTTGCCGGGTTTGTGTCAACTTGCCGGTTTTCCGACCATCGACTTGAACCCGCCGAATCCGCTAGGATTGCGACCACCCTGTCTCCAGGGCAACCCCTCTAACTTACTCCAACATCCGGTCGATGTCCAATCGGATCCCGGCGTGACGCATGCGCCCCGACGAGGGAGATGATCAGAAGGGTGGTCCCGAGGCTCTGGCGATCTCCGCCGACCCCCTCGGGCCTGTGAACTCTATGTACGCCGCCGGGTCCCGTCAAATCGAAGCGCGTGCCCCGTGGAGACGTGTTTCCCGCTCGCTGGGTAGAGATCAGACATGACGGACCAGAGAGTGTTGCCCAGGACGCTCGTCATGCTCCTCTGCGCCGCGAGTGCGGTGATCGTTCTGGGGGGGATCAGGGCGGTCGGCTCGATCGTTGGGCCGGCGCTGCTGGCACTGATCCTGATCCTGGCGGTCTCCCCGGTCAGAACCTGGCTCCACCGGCACGGCGCTCCCGGGTGGGTACTGGTGGCCATCCCCCTGGCGATCGTGCTGCTGGTGCTCCTGGGCATGGTGGCGACCCTGACGCTCGCCATCGCACAACTGGCCGCTCTCATCCCCACCTATGACAAGCAGTTCCAGCAGCTCGTTCTGCAGGCGCAGGAACTGGCGGCGAGGATCGGCATCGGCACGCAGCAGATAAACGAGGCGATCAACTCCTTCTATCCCGGCAAGGTCTTCACGATCGCGCAGGAATTCCTCGGCGGGCTGGTGGGCGCGTTCTCCGGCATCGTTCTCGTCATCGTCCTGCTCCTGGCCATGTGCCTGGACGCGCAGGCCTTCTCCCGGATTCTCGCCCTGGGGGCGGCGCGCAGGCCCCTGCTCATCGGCGCGCTCCACGACTTCGCCCACCGGACCCGTCGTTATCTTGTGGTGTCGACGGGGTTCGGGTTGGTCTGCTCCGCTTTGGACGTGGCCGCGCTCTGGTTTCTCGGCGTGCCGCTCCCCCTCCTCTGGGGCGTGCTGGCACTGATCACCAACTACATCCCCAACATCGGCTTCGTCCTGGGCCTGATACCGCCCGCCCTGCTCGGTCTCCTGTCGGGCGGTTTCAAAACCATGGTCTTCGTGATCGTCGCCTACCTGTTGATCAATTTCGTGGTGCAGTCGCTGATCCAGCCCAAGTACCTCGGTGACGCCGTCGGGCTGTCCACGACCCTGACCTTCATCTCGCTCATCCTGTGGACGTTCCTGCTCGGCCCGCTGGGCGCGCTGCTGGCCATCCCGCTCAGCCTGCTGACCCGCACGTTGCTGATCGACAGCGATCCGGACGGCGAGTGGGCCGCCGCCCTCGTCTCGGGGAATGTGCCCGGCGAGGGGCGACCGGCGGCGGAGGGCTCGGAGAAGAACGGAGGAGGAGGCAAGCCGCCCGTAACCTGAGACCATGTATCGCGAGTGGGCTCCGGACTCCCTCGTCGCCGGGCGGGTGGCCTGCGTGTGGAGCAACGAGGCGACCACCGTCACGACCATGGGCACAGGCACGCCCCAGCTGGTCGTGCCCGACGGCTGTGTGGATCTGATCTGGGGTCCGGGAGGAGCGCGGGTCGCGGGTCCCGACACCGGCCCGAAAACCGTGTGGATGTCGCCGGGCGACCGCTACGTCGGGATCAGGTTCGGTCCCGGCACGGCGGGCGGGGTGTTCGGCGTGCCGCTCGACAGCCTGCGCGACCTGCGGGTGCCGCTGTCCGAGCTGGAATCGCTCAGGGAACTGTCCGAGCTGACCCCTTTCACGGGAGTCACCGACGCCGTACAACGGGTTCTGGCCGTACGAATGCGCACGACGCCCGGGCCCGATCCCGCCGCGTCGGCGATCGCCGAGGCACTGCTGGCGGGGCGGAGCGTCAGGGAGGTGGCCTGGGATCTGGGGCTCGGCGAGCGGCAGCTCCTGCGCCGGTGCCTGCGGGCCTTCGGGTACGGCCCGAAGACGTTGCAGCGGGTGGTCAGGTTCCAGCGGGCGCTGCGGCTGGCCAGGCGCGGCATCGCGGCGGCCGAGGTCGCCGCGGCCAGCGGATACGCCGACCAGGCTCACATGGCGAACGAGGTACGGCGGCTGGCGGGAGTCCCCCTGGGCCGGCTGATCGGACGGTCCGCCGACGGGTACTGACGGGCGCTAGGGAAGCAGCCGGGCGCGGCCGAAGTCGACGAACCTGGCACGCAGTGCCCAGCACGCCTCCTCGGTCAGCGGGACGTAGGCGAGGTCGCGTCCCGGCCGCCACCACACCGGGTCGGCGCACTCCCACAGCTGGCGCCGCAGAGCGCTCTTGTCCACCTTGTTGGTGGCGGTGAGCGGCATCTCCGGTGTCAGCCGTACGAAGCGGGGAGCCCATTTGGTGCCGAGGTCGGGCTGGGCGTTGAGGAACGCGGCGAATCCGGCGGGTTCGAAGTCGTCGTCGAGTTCCAGCGCGGCCATGACCTGGTCGCCGGTGCGCGGGTCGGGCACCGCGTAGACGGCGCACATGACCGTGCCCGGGTAGCGGGCGAGGATGCGTTCGACGGGGGCGGCGGCGAAGTTCTCGCTGTCCACCCGGAGCCGGTCGGCGTCCCTGCCCGCGAAGTAGAAGTATCCGGCGCTGTCGCGGTAGGCGAGGTCGCCGCTCCAGTACCAGCCGTCGCGGAGCCGCTGGGCGTCCGCCTCGGCGTTGTTGTAGTAGCCCTCGAAGGAGGCGTCGCGCCGGACGATCTCGCCGATCGCCTCGTGTCCGTTGACCAGCCCGCCGCTGTCGTCGAAGCGGGCCCGCGGGCACTCACGGCCGGTGGCGGGGTCGTGGACGGCGACGTCCATCCCCCGCTGCGGCAGGCCGAGCGCGTCGGCCGGGGTTCCGGGAACCTTGCTGATCGCGATCGCCCCCTCGGAGGAGCCGTACCCCTCGATGATCCGGGCGCCGAACCGCCGGGCGAACTCGGTCAGGTCGCGGGAGGAGGCCTCGGTCCCGAAGGCGGCCCGCAGCGGGTTGCGGGAGTCGTCGTCGCGTTCGGGAGTGGCCAGGATGTACGCGAGGGCGCGGCCGACGTAGTTGAAGTAGGTGACACCGTACCTGCGGATGTCGGTGAGGAACTCCGAGGCGCTGAAGCGGCGGCGCATCGCCACCGTCGCGCCCACGCCGGTGGCCATCGCCAGGTTGGCCATGACGGCGTTGCCGTGGAAGAGCGGCATCGCGAGGTAGGTCACCGACTCCCGGTCGATCCCGAACTGGCCTCCCCTGCCCGCTATGGCCGCCAGCCGCCCCTGGCCGCAGATCACCGCCTTCGGCGAGCCGGTCGATCCCGAGGTGAAGAGCAGCAGCAACGCCTCCTCGGGCCGCGGCGGCTTCTCGGCGTCGAGGGCCGCCCGCGCCTCGGTGCCGGTGCGGCGGGCCAGCAGCGCGTGGTAGCCGTCGGTGTCGGCGAGCAGGACCCGGCCGGGTGGCAGCCCGAGGTCGAGACCGTCGAGCAGGGCGGAGCGCGGGGTGTCGGTGACGACGAGGCGGCAATCGGTGTGCCGGATGTCCGCGGCGAGTTCCGCGCCGCGCCGGGTGGGGTTGATGCCGACCAGGGTCGCGCCCGAGAGGGCCGCGGCGAAGATCCAGAAGACGTACTCGGGGACGTTCTCCAGCAGGACACCGAGGTGGAACGGGCGGCCCGGCTCCCGCGTGTCCAGGGCCAGTGCCGCCCGCAGCTCCGCCTCGTGGACGATCCGCGCCCAGCTGTAGCTCTCGTCCTCGAAGCGCAGGCCGGGATGTTCGTCACCGGCCCGCGCCCGGATCAGGTCCGCGAATGTCACCACACCCGGATCTTGAGCAAGTGCTTGGTCAAAGTCAAGTCGCGCCCGGGACTCGGACGATCTCCGGCGCCACCGCTCCGCCGCCCACCCGGCTCCGGCCGCCGGCCGAGGCGATCGGGAGCACCAGTGCCTCCTCCGTGACGGGCCGAAAGCAGGTGGCGACGCCCGTCACGGCGGTGGCAGGTCAGGCGGAGGCCGGGACGGACCGCAGGGGCGGCGGTTCCTCGGGAGCGTCAGGCGCTTTGAAGACGCGGCGCGCCCATGGCATCGCGAGCGCCAGGATCGGCAGGAGCACGATGGAGCCCTGGGACCAGAAGACATGGAGGCTCCGCCAGGTGGCGGAGTCGAACTGGGTCATGTAGAGGTAGCCGTACGCGGCCCAGAAGGACACGCCGATGATGGCCGGCCAGGCGAAACGGGCCGGGCGGGCGACCAGGAACGGCATGAACCACAGGAGGTACTGCGCGCCGAGCCGGGGAGTGGCGACCATGAAGGCGATCAGCAGCGCCGTGGTGAGATCGACCGGGTCTGCGCGGCGCCACAGGAAGGCGGTCACCAGCAGGGTGACGTAGACCAGACGGGTGCCGAAGGTGGCGATCGCCTGGTTCAGATCGTTGACGCCGTTCATGAGGATGGCGCTGTAACCCCACTGGCCGACGATCGGGCGGACGTCCTGGATCACTCGGATGACCTCGGGGATCTGGCTCAGCGAGGTGCCGGCGAAGATCGGCAGGGTGACCAGGAAGAAGACCGGCGCGATGCCGGTGGCCACGAACGCCACGACGCGGGCGCGGACGGTGGGCAGCAGCAGGAGCATGCCGGGGATGAGCCAGATCGGCCAGCTCTTGGCGCAGAGCGCCAGGCCCATCAGCAGCCCCGCGAACAGGGCGCGGCGCAGGGACTGCCGGTCACCGGGGCGAGGGGTGAGCGCTGTGCGCAGGACCGTGCCCGAGGAGCCCGCGGCGTGCCGCACGGCACCGAAGAGGCCTCGGGAGGCGACGTTGTCCCGAACCAGCGCGACCACGTCGGTCGTCATACCTGGCCGGTCGGGGTCGCCGGGCCC